>NZ_CANLYL010000060.1 GCF_947495275.1 uncultured Roseobacter sp. | reverse complement strand
AAGCCATCGTCTTGATGGACCAAAGGCCAATCATGCACTAACTTTCAATTTGGACCACTCAAGTGGGGCTGCTCAACTGATACGGAATATTCAGTGTACGTAACGCACAGTGGCCCCTGCGCCTCAATGCGCTCCTTAAGCTTCAAATAGTCAATGGGACCCATCAAATCTATTGTGGATGCAACCGTCTCGCCGGGTTTCGGAATAAATCTCATGTGACCAATCTCACAATTCCAGGATTCTGTTGTGAAACAAATTGCGCCCAACGATCCATCAGCAACCGGCGCTTGTCCAGCAGATCAGAGCGCGCATAGGCCCTTTCTACATCTGATCCGA
>NZ_CANLYL010000059.1 GCF_947495275.1 uncultured Roseobacter sp. | reverse complement strand
GGCGAATTTGGTTGAAAAGAGTATCCTTGATCGGCGAGTGAACTGCTGATTGAATTCTCTCGACGCATGGAAGTATCAGTGATGGCGGGACCGCGACAGTAAGCGCAAACGGCGCTGTGCTACGAGTTCTCGCTTTAGGATCACGTCTCGCAAGAAACTCTGTTGCGGTCGATTGATCATTTTGTTCATCTGAGCAGCATCCGCACCTATCTCGCCGATTTCTACAACCACACTGGGCGTCATGTTGTCGATCCTGAACTTCTCATCTGCATGCTGCTAATGGGCTATTGCTTTGGCATCCGATCCGAACGGCGGCTCTGTGAAGAGGTGCATCTGAATCTCGTCTATCGCTGGTTCTGCGTCTGAATCTGAGCGATCGCGTCCCTGATCATTCGACCTTCTCGAAGAAGGCCTGGGGCATCGGTCAGCGCATGGCAATCCATGCCAGCCCGATCGGGGCGGATGCCAACAATCAGAATTCGACGCCGAAGGAAGATTGGG
>NZ_CANLYL010000058.1 GCF_947495275.1 uncultured Roseobacter sp. | reverse complement strand
GTTTGACCGCGATGTCAGTATCCTGTTCCGCCCGGATGATGTCGCGCATCGCCGCCAGTTTGGGCACTGGGAGGCTGATCTTGTCTTGTTCAAACAACGCTTTGGTCAGTCAAATGTGACCTCCCTCGTGGAGCGCGTGAGCCGCTTCACAGTCTTGCTCAAGAACCCGAACAAACGCACCAAGCCGGTGATGGGTAAAATCATGAAGGCGGTGCGCAACCTACCCCACATTGCCCGCCGTTCAATCACTTTTGACCGGGGCACGGAGTTCGTCAGCTGGCCTCACTTACAGGCCGAGATCGGGACACAAACCTGGTTCTGTGATCCGTCCTCGCCCTGGCAGAAAGGCACCGTGGAAAACACAAACCGACGTGCGCGAAGATGGCTGCCGAGGAAGCGCGAGATCACGGCAGTCTCAGATCATGAATTAAAAATGATCTGCGACCGCCTCAACGCTACCCCCCGAAAATGCCTCGGATGGAAGACACCCGCGGAGGTCTTCCGCGAAAAGATGATGGAAGAGATGCGACGATCCCCCTAACCTCAGAAAGAACAGGAGTCGCGGTTCTGGTATCGCTCACACG
>NZ_CANLYL010000057.1 GCF_947495275.1 uncultured Roseobacter sp. | reverse complement strand
GTTCTCTGTTCGATACGTTTTTCATGCGTGCCCTTGATGAGGCGGTGCACGTAGATGCCCGGCAGGTGGATGCTGTCGGGGTCGAGCGTTCCCAGCGGCACAATTTCCTCGACTTCGGCCACGCAGATGCGTCCGCACATCGCTGCGGGCGGGTTGAAATTACGGGCGGTTTTGCGGAAGACCAGATTGCCGGTTTCATCCGCTTTCCAGGCTTTTACGATCGACAGATCGGCGAAAATGCCCTCCTCCAGGATATAGGTCTCGCCGCCGAAATCCTTGTGTTCCTTGCCTTCCGCGATCACCGTGCCGACGCCGGTTTTGGTGTAAAACCCAGGAATTCCGCAGCCCCCCGCGCGCATCCGCTCGGCCAGCGTGCCTTGCGGGTTGAACTCAAGCTCAAGCTCTCCGCTGAGGTATTGACGCATGAATTCCGCGTTCTCTCCCACGTAAGACGAGATCATTTTGCGCACCTGCCGGGTCTGCAACAGGATGCCGATGCCAAAATCGTCAACGCCGGCATTATTGGAGGCAAAGGTGAGATCCTTCGTGCCCGCGTCCCGGATCGCCGACAACAGCAATTCCGGAATGCCGCAGAGCCCAAACCCCCCGGCCGCGATCAACATCCCGTCGCGCAACACGTCCTCCAGCGCCTCAGACGCCGAGCCGTATATCTTTTTCATA
>NZ_CANLYL010000056.1 GCF_947495275.1 uncultured Roseobacter sp. | reverse complement strand
TTGTAGTGGTTCCTCCATCTTTCGATAATGATTTGGGCCTCACGGAGCGAATAGAAGATTTCACCGTTGAGCAATTCATCCCGCATTCTCCCATTGAAGCTTTCACAGTATCCGTTCTCCCAAGGTGATCCAGGCTCTATATAAGCCGTCTTGGCACCGACACCTTTGATCCAATCCCTGACGGCCTCAGCAATGAACTCAGGGCCATTGTCTGACCTGATGTAAGCAGGCACACCGCGCAGAATGAACAAGTCAGTCAGCGCGTCGATGACCTCAGTCGAGTTCAGCTTCCGTTTAACCCGGATCGCCAAACATTCCCGGCTATGTTCGTCCAAGATGTTGAGCGTCCTGAACGCCCTGCCGTCGTCTGTACGGTGATGCACAAAGTCGTATGACCAGACATGGTTGCGACACTCAGGCCGCAGCCGTACGCAAGATCCGTCGTTAAGCCAAAGCCGCCCCTTCTTTGATTGTTTCATTGGCACTTTGAGCCCCTCACGTCGCCATAATCGTTCAACACGCTTGTCGTTGATTTGCCAGCCAGCCTCTCTCAACAAAGCAGCAACCCGACGATAGCCATATCGACCGAATTGGCGGGCTAGTTCGATCATATCCGCGACCAAGCGCTCTTCGTCAGCACGCCCTCTTGGCAATCGTCGTTGCGTGGAACGGTGCTGGCCTAGAACGCGGCAAACCCGCCGCTCAGAAACCTTGAACTGACGACGCACATGATTGATGCAGGCCCGCCTACGTGAGGGGCTCAAAAGTTTCCCGATGCGGCTTCCTTCAAGATTAGCTTGTCCAATGTCAGATCAGAAACTGCCCGTCGAAGTCGCTCGTTCTCATTCTGCAGCCGCTTCAGTTCCTTGAGTTGTTCTGTGCCCATTCCGCCGTACTTCTTCTTCCAGCGATAATAAGTCTGTTCAGTCACGCCTATCTGCCTGATCGCATCAATTCGGGGCATGCCTTGCCCAATCAAAACTTCAACCTGCCGTAACTTCACGACAATCTCTTCTGGCTTGGGTCTCTTAATGGCCATCTCTGGTCCTCCACTTTCCTAACTATAGGGGCGGACCACTTCAAAGGGGGAGGCTCA
>NZ_CANLYL010000055.1 GCF_947495275.1 uncultured Roseobacter sp. | reverse complement strand
CCCCCTAGAACTCGACGACGGCTCTGATGGATTTGCCTTGGTGCATGAGGTCGAACCCGTGGTTGATCTCATCCAGGCTCAGCTTGTGGGTGATCATCGGGTCGATCTCGATCTTGCCGTCCATGTACCAGTCCACGATCTTGGGCACGTCGGTGCGCCCCTTGGCGCCGCCAAAGGCCGTGCCGCGCCAGACCCGGCCTGTCACCAGCTGGAAGGGGCGCGTCGAAATCTCCGCGCCCGCAGGCGCCACGCCGATGATGATACTCTCGCCCCAGCCCTTGTGCGCGGCCTCCAGAGCCGTGCGCATCACGTTCACATTGCCCGTGGCGTCAAAGGTATAGTCGGCACCACCTTGTGTTAATTCAACCAAATGGGCGACCATATCGCCATCAACCTTCGATGGATTGACAAAATCGGTCATTCCGAAGCGTTTTCCCATCTCCTCCTTGTCGTCGTTCAGATCGACACCCACGATCTGATCGGCCCCCGCCAGTTTCAGCCCCTGGATCACGTTGAGCCCGATCCCCCCGAGGCCAAAGACCACCGCGCGGCTGCCAATCTCGACCTTTGCGGTGTTGATCACCGCCCCGATGCCCGTGGTCACGCCGCAGCCGATGTAGCAGATCTTGTCAAAGGGCGCGTCCCTGCGGACTTTCGCCAGCGCGATCTCCGGCACCACCGTGTGATTGGCGAAGGTCGAACAGCCCATGTAGTGGTGAATGGGCGTGCCATCCAACATCGAAAACCGCGTCGAACCATCGGGCAAAAGCCCCTGACCTTGTGTCGCGCGCACTTTCTGGCAGAGGTTGGTTTTCGGGTTCAGACAGTATTCGCATTCGCGGCACTCCGGCGTGTAGAGCGGGATCACATGGTCGCCCACCTCCAGGCTTGTGACCCCCTCGCCGATCTCGATCACGACGCCCGCGCCCTCATGGCCCAGGATCGCCGGGAAAATCCCCTCCGGATCATCGCCCGACCGCGTGAATTCATCCGTATGGCACAAACCCGTCGCCTTGATCTCGACCAAAACCTCCCCCGCACGAGGCCCCTCAAGGTTAACCTCCATAACCTCCAATGGCTTCCCAGCAGCAACCGCAACCGCAGCTCGCGTCCT
>NZ_CANLYL010000054.1 GCF_947495275.1 uncultured Roseobacter sp. | reverse complement strand
CCGACTTCCCCCCCCGCGGCACCATCGATGTAGTCGAAGACCATCCACGGCAGGCGCCTGCGGGCGAGGCGGCGGGCGTCTGCTGCGGAGTGGATATGGGCGGCGGCGGGCATCGGCTCAGGCCTGAACTGCTTTCATGAACCGATCGCGGATCACCACCGGGTCCATCGTGATCACCGGCAGCTTGATGTTGCCGCTGTCGCATTTGCTCACGATCACGGTCATCTCCTTGCTGTCGATGGCCGCTTGCAGCGCGGCCCCGGTCTCTTTCGCCTTGCAGGTGACGACGTTCTCGCAACCACATGCTTTTGCGACATTTTCCAGCTTGGTTTTCTTGCCTGCATAGGTCGGTTGATCGCCAGTGGAGCCGTAAGAGCCATTGTCGATGATCAGCAGAATATAGTTGTCGGCCACGTTATTGGCGATGGTTGGCAGGGTGCCGAGGTTGGTCAGAACCGACCCGTCGCCATCAATGCTGATGACGGTTTTGTCCTGGGCCAGTGCCAGCCCAAGCCCGATGGAAGAGCTGAGACCCATGGTGCCCAGCATGTAAAAATTGCTCGGCTGATCATCGATCATGTGCAATTCCTGGCTGGGCAGCCCGATGTTGCAGACAACGAGGTGATCGCGCAGGATCGGTGCGATTTCGGTCAGGATTTCAGAACGGATCATTGGTCGCCGTAGCCTCCCCAGAAGGTTGCGTCGGTCAGAATCGCGACCGGTTTGTTGCACATGAAGGTATATTTCAGGATCGCGTCCAACTCGTCCGCGTCCGATTGTTTGTGAAAGTGATAGGTCGGGATGTTGATCTGGTTCAGCAGTGCCTTGGTGTGCACCGCCATCTCGACCTGGCAGGCCACAGGCTCTTTCAACTCGCCACGGTAGGAAATCAGCATCGGCAGCGGCATCCGGTAGAACTGCGTCAGGGTCACCAGCGTGTTGATGGTGACGCCAATGGCGGTGTTCTGCATGATGATCGCAGGCCGCTTGCCGCCCATGAAGGCCCCGGCACAAAGCCCCATGCCCTCGTCTTCTTTGTTCGACGGGATGTGATAAATCTCCGCCCGCGCATCAATCTCGTCAATAACCCCCGCCAACTGCTTGCACGGCACGGTCGTCACAAAATCAACGCCATTACGGACAAAATCATCTACGAT
>NZ_CANLYL010000053.1 GCF_947495275.1 uncultured Roseobacter sp. | reverse complement strand
CGGGACGCGGAGGCTTCGGAAGTTAAGTTGGTTGCGGGAGTAGGATTTGAACCTACGACCTTCAGGTTATGAGCCTGACGAGCTACCGGGCTGCTCCATCCCGCGACACTTTGTGCGGCCTACCGCGTGGAACGCTACTTGAGGCCGGAACATCGAAAGAGAGATACGTTTGCAGAGGCTTTACTAGGTTTGGCGGTGACCTACTCTCCCACGTCTTAAGACGCAGTACCATCGGCGCTACGGCACTTAACGGCTGGGTTCGGGATGGGACCAGGTGTTTTGCTCGCGCTATGACCACCAAACCAAGAAAAACCTCTACGTTGTCGTTTTGCCCAAAAGCAAAACACAACGAGCGGGAGGCAGCGTATCGAAGATGCGCGTTCCCGCCCCTTGTCCATTTAAGGAACAACTTGTCCAAGTCATGCACTCTAATGTGCTGTGTATGCTTTTGATTATCCTAGAAAATCTCTCTTCTACTGGATCAAATCAAGCCTATCGGGCAATTAGTACCAGTCAACTGAACACATTGCTGTGCTTACATCTCTGGCCTATCGACGAGGTGGTCTACCTCGGCCCTCAGGGATACCTTGTTTTGAGGGGGGCTTCCCGCTTAGATGCCTTCAGCGGTTATCCTTTCCGATCATAGCTACCCTGCACTGCTGCTGGCGCAACAACAGGTCCACCAGTGGATCGTTCACCCCGGTCCTCTCGTACTAGGGGCAACTCCTCTCAAGTATCCTACACCCACGGAAGATAGGGACCGAACTGTCTCACGACGTTCTAAACCCAGCTCACGTACCTCTTTAAACGGCGAACAGCCGTACCCTTGGGACCTGCTCCAGCCCCAGGATGAGATGAGCCGACATCGAGGTGCCAAACACTGCCGTCGATATGGACTCTTGGGCAGTATCAGCCTGTTATCCCCGGCGTACCTTTTATCCGTTGAGCGATGGCCCTCCCACTTGGGACCACCGGATCACTATGGCCGTCTTTCGACTCTGCTCGACTTGTCAGTCTCGCAGTCAGGCTGGCTTCTGCCATTGCACTCAACGAGCGATTTCCGACCGCTCTGAGCCAACCTTCGCGCGCCTCCGTTACGCTTTAGGAGGCGACCGCCCCAGTCAAACTACCCACCACACAGGGTCCCGGATCCGGATAACGGACCGCGGTTAGACATCAAGCAGAACAAGGGTGG
>NZ_CANLYL010000052.1 GCF_947495275.1 uncultured Roseobacter sp. | reverse complement strand
TGATCCTCCCCCGCTGAAGTGGTCCGGCCCTATAGTTAGGAAACGGAGGATCAAAGATGGGAATCAAACGACACAAGCCGGAAGAGATTGTCACGAAGTTGCGACAAGTTGAGGTGCTGTGCGGCCAAGGAATGCCGCGGGTAGATGCAATCCGTCAGGTGCAGATTACTGAGCAGACGTTTTATCGCTGGCGTAAGCAATACGGTGGTATGGGAACCGACCAACTGAAGGAACTCAAACGCCTTCAAAAAGAGAATGACCGGCTGCGCCGCGCCGTCTCGGACCTGACTTTGGACAAGCTCATCCTGTCGGAAGCCGCACGGGGAAACTACTGAGCCCTTCGCGTCGTCGTGCCTGCATTGAGCATGTACGAGGCCAGTTCCACATCTCAGAGCGACGCGCATGCCGTGTCTTAGGACAGCACCGATCCACACAAAGGCGGGTGCCGGTTGGTCGTACTGATGAAGAGCGCTTGGTGGCCGACATGATCGAGTTGACGCGCCAGTATGGTCGGTACGGCTACCGCCGGATCGCAGCTCTACTCAGAGACGCTGGATGGTTGATCAACGACAAACGTGTCGAACGACTGTGGCGACGTGAAGGGCTCAAAGTGCCAATGAAACAGCCCAAGAAGGGGCGGCTCTGGCTGAACGATGGTTCGTGCGTCCGATTGCGCCCAGAATACCGCAACCATGTCTGGTCGTATGACTTCGTGCATCATCGGACGGATGACGGGAAAGCGTTCCGGACACTGAATATCTTGGACGAACACAGCCGGGAGTGTTTGGCAATCCGGGTAAAGCGAAGGTTGAACTCGACCGAGGTCATCGACGCCCTGACAGACCTGTTCATCCTGCGAGGCGTTCCTGCCTACGTCAGGTCCGACAACGGTCCAGAGTTCATTGCTCAGGCCGTCAGGGATTGGATTGCAGCCGTTGGCGCAAAGACCGCCTACATTGAGCCGGGATCCCCTTGGGAGAATGGATATTGCGAAAGCTTCAATGCACGGTTCAGAGATGAGCTGTTGAACGGCGAGGTGTTCTACTCACTGCGCGAAGCCGAAATCCTGATCGAAGAATGGAGGAAACACTACAACACCAAGCGACCACATAGTGCTCTGGGCTACTGCCCTCCGGCTCCCGAAACCATCATCACGATGGCAACAAGGCCAATCATGCACTAACATTCAAAACGGACCACTCAGGTGGGGCTGATCA
>NZ_CANLYL010000051.1 GCF_947495275.1 uncultured Roseobacter sp. | reverse complement strand
TCCGCCACTACCACATTTCCTCGAATTTGATCAGGTCGTCTTTGACGACCTTTTTCTTTGTTTTGTGGGTGGTTGCGCCGTTTCATCATTATCTTGAGTTTCTTTCGATGGGGTCTATATTCTTTTCCCGAGTGGTAGAGAATGTGGTATTTTTGGAATGGCCCTATCCGGCAAGCTTACAAAGAAACTGGTCGAGAACCTTGGCCCCGGGCGGCATGGTGACGGGAACGGCCTTTACCTTGTGGTCGATCCGTCTGGTGCGCGGCGCTGGATTGTGCGGGTGGTGGTCAAGGGTCAGAAGAACAAGAAGGGTGCGCCGCTGCGGACGGACTTTGGTTTGGGGGGCGCGGATATCGTCACGATCAACCAAGCGCGTGAACGGGCGCTTGAGTATCGGCGCATGGCCAAGACCGGCCTGAACCCGCGTTTCAATGCCACGCGTGACATCCCGACCTTCGAAGAGTTCGCCAAACAGGTCCACATCGACCGGATGCCCACGTGGAAAAACGCCAAGCATGGCCAGCAATGGATCAACACGTTGCGCGATTATGCCTTTCCCAAGATTGGCCGCATGCCCATTGATAGTGTGGACCAGCCGGAAGTGATGATGTGTCTCGCCCCGATCTGGACCGAAAAGCACGAAACCGCGAAACGGATGGCGCAGCGGATCAAAACGGTGCTGGATGTGGCGCGCTCAAAGGGGTTCCGGTCTGGCGAGAACCCGGTCACGGCGATCAAGGACGCGGGTGCGCTCCCCAAGGTCAAAGCCAAGGTTCAGCATCACAAGGCGATGCACTGGCGGGATGTGCCTGCCTTCTATGCCGATCTGCGCGCGCGCAATGCGATGGCGGCAAAGGCGCTGATGTTCACCTGTCTAACCGGATCGCGCACGGGCGAAGTGCTGGGCATGCAGTGGGGTGAAGTCGATCTGGAGGCGCGGGTCTGGACCTGCCCGGCAGAACGTATGAAGACAGGTGTGGATCACCGGGTGCCGCTGACGGATGAAATGCTGTCGATCATCGAGCCGCTGCAAGCGATGCAATCTGAGTACGTGTTCGAAGGCCAGAAACGCCATAAACCGCTGTCCAACATGTCGATGCTGATGCTCCTACGCCGGATGCAGGTCGAAGGCGTCACGGTCCACGGTTTCCGCTCTACTTTCCGCGATTGGGCGTCAGAAGTCGCAAATGTGCCGCGTGAAGTGGCGGAAATGAGTTTGGCTCACCAAGTCGGATCAGATGTAGAAAGGGCCTATGCGCGCTCTGATCTGCTGGACAAGCGCCGGTTGCTGATGGATCGTTGGGCG
>NZ_CANLYL010000050.1 GCF_947495275.1 uncultured Roseobacter sp. | reverse complement strand
GGCCTGTGTGGATGGCTCCTGCATTGCAAGAGATTTCTGTGATTGCGATGGTCTGTCAGTACAGTCGTGTGTCCGGCCTGTTGCGCGGCAGTTGCCACTGGCCTTGATGAGTTCCGCAAGTGAGGTTCCTATCGGCTAAACGACCTCTTAGGCCATGCCGATCGACGGAGTGTCCTTACTCTTGGTTGACTTCGTTTCGCATCATCACATCAAGCGTCTTGCATCTCTTGGCAGGATCAGACGATCGGCTGCCGGTATTCCTCTTGTTTCGTCAGCAGTGCCCAGATGATCCGGGCGGATTTGTTGGCCATTGCTACAGTCGCCAGCCTGAAGGGTTTCTCGTCCAGTAGTTTAGCAGTCCAGGTGTCGGCTTTCTCAGGCTTATTCTTCGCCATCAGCGCCCGTGATGTCATTCCGACGATCAGCAGTTTTCTGATGTAACGGTCACCCTTCTTGGTGATCCGTCCGAGGCGTTCTTTCCCGCCACTGGACTTGTTGAGCGGTGTTAGCCCCAACCAGGCGGCCAGATCACGGCCCGTTTTGAACTGCCGAGCATCACCGATAGTGGCGACAACAGCAGAGGCCGTGATCGGTCCAATTCCGGGCATACGCATCAGGCGTCTTGCATTATTGTCCAGCCACGCGTGCTGTTCGATCAATTTGGTCAGACCATCGATCCGGGCATTGAGTCCCCTTAGTTGGTGGCACATCACGCTGAGAATGCCGTCTGCAATCTCGGGCATCTCCAATTGGTCTTCGGTGCTGTGTTCTCTGGCAAACTTGGACACAGCCTCGATGCCCGTTGGCAGGATATGTCCAAACTCTCGGAGGATGCTGCGGATCATGTTTGCGACCTGAGTGCGTTGTCGGACGACCAGATCCCGCGCCCGATGGATAGCAAGAACTGCCTGTTGATCTGCGGACTTGATCTCGACGAACCGCATGGTCGGGCGGCGCACGGCCTCGCAAATCGCCTCCGCATCAGCGGCATCAGTCTTGCCACGCTTCACATAGGGTTTGACGTAGACTGCAGGCATTAGGCGGACATCATGGCCAAGTTTGCGCAGCTCTCGACCCCAGTGATGAGCTGACCCGCAGGCTTCCATGCCCACAACACAGCGCGGCAGCGTCTCAAAGAACGTCAGTAGCTTTGCGCGTTTGATCTTCTTGTTGATGATCTTACGTCCCGTGGCCGAGACGCAGTGCACTTGAAAAACATCCTTGGCCAAATCCAGGCCTACAGTCTTTACTGTCATTGGGTGGCTCCTCTCATTGCAGTCGATAACAACTGCACTTTGGCACGTTCGATGCCGGTGGAGCAGGAGCCATCCACATCATCCG
>NZ_CANLYL010000049.1 GCF_947495275.1 uncultured Roseobacter sp. | reverse complement strand
ATGGGATGTACCGGCTGCTTCACCCAGCAGGTTAGGCTTTGCCTATTTCTGCAAGATGGAGAAGTAGCATGGCGAAGAGCGACTTTGATGAGCTGATGTCGATCGGCATCGATATTGGGAAGGACACATTCCACATCGTGGGCTTCGATCCGACGGGACAGCGGGTTCTGCGCAAACCAATCAAGCGATTGGCGCTGGTGGCGACATTCGAGAAGTTGCCGCGCTGTATCGTAGGCATGGAAGCGTGCTTGAGTGCCCACTTTGTCAGCCGAACACTGCGCGAGATGGGCTTTGAGCCCCGGATCATCCCGGCGATCTACGTGAAGCCGTTCAATAAAGGACAGAAGAACGACTATAACGATGCAGAGGCAATTGCCGAGGCCGCGCTTCGGCCGAACCTGCAAACCGTGTCCGAGAAGAGCCAGGATCAACTCGATCTTCAAGCCCTGCACCGGGTCAGATCACGTTTAGTGTCGCGCCGGACGGCGACGATCAATCAGATCCGTGCCTTTTTGATCGAACAGGGCATCACTGTTCGAAAAGGCCTGCGTGCCCTGAAGAACTCGTTCGAGACAATCCTTGAAGAACGCAAAGACGAGATATCGCCGCGGATGCGGGCGATCCTGATCGGTCTATACGGTGACTGGATGTGGATGGACGACCGGATCGTTAAGGTGTCCGCCGAGATCGAAGAGATCAGCCGAACTGAGGAGAACTGCGTCAACGTGATGACTGTTCCTGGTATCGGCCCGATGATCTCGACGGCGATGGTCGCCGCAATCGGTGAAGGAGAGGCGTTCGATCGCGGTCGTGACTTCGCGGCCTGGGTCGGTTTGGTGCCTCGACAATACAGCACCGGCGGTCGAACCGTGTTGGGGCGCATCTCCAAGCGGGGAAGCAGGTATCTAAGGATGCTGTTCGTTCAGGCGGCGAAGATCATCATGATGCGACCGCATCGTTGGCCCGACTTCAGCTTTGGTGAATGGCTGGCACGCGCTTCCGAACGCATGCATCGCAACAAGGCTGCCGTCGCCCTTGCCAACAAACTCGCACGCATGGCCTGGAGCATTCTAAGACACAAAACGGCGTTTGATGCGCCAAGAGACGAGGTTGCCATCGGCGTCTGAGCCGAAGCGACCCAAAGGAGTTCGCGATAGATCGAAAGCATGGAACGGAAAAACTGCGCCCCCAGAATCTGACGGCCCAAATGGTCAACAACGACCTGTCCGCTAATGAGATCACGGTGCGAGCGTAACCCCAACAAGGCCACGACCCGCGTGTCGATCAGTAGGCCGGATACATATGAGCGACTTCCGAGAACGTGCGAAGAAATCAATTGCGAACAGCAGCCGGTACATACAT
>NZ_CANLYL010000048.1 GCF_947495275.1 uncultured Roseobacter sp. | reverse complement strand
GAATATCTTGTGTGGATGTCTCCTGCATAGCAAGATATTTTTTGAGCTGATATGAGCGTCTGTCAGATGCAGTCGTGTGTCCGGCCTGTTGGCGCAGCGCACGCGGCTGCTGGCCCTAATGGTTTCCGCTGACCAAGTCCCAAACGGCAATACGGACAACTTTGTGTCCCAGACATTCGACGGGGTGTCTTGGTTGGCGGGCTGACATTGCTCCATCATCTCAATGGTCTTGCGTCTCTTATGTTCCCTCTATGAGTTTATGCTGCATGTGGTTGGTAGCGTTCGTTTCGTGTCAGGACGGCCCAGACGATCCGAGCGGTTTTGTTGGCCATGGCCACGGTTGCTAACCTTGGGGGCTTTCGCTCCAACAGGGCGATTGCCCATGGATCTGCGCGGTCGGGATCGTCCTTCATGTGTCTCAGGCGTGCCGTCATGCCTGCCACCAATAGGTGTCTGACGTATTTGTCTCCCATTTTTGAGATACGCCCCAGACGCTCTTTGCCGTCGCTTGATCGGTTGATAGGCGTCAGTCCCAGCCAAGCAGCAAACTCTCGCCCACTGCGAAATTGATGTCCGTCGCCCGCTGTAGCGACGATGGCCGAGGCGGTCACAGGGCCGACCCCGGGAATGGTTCGCAACGGCATGACTTGGCGGTCTCTTCGACCCTCAAGCAGGATGCGTTTATCATACCAAAGGATACGCAAATGCAGAGCAACCATCTGGTTGCATAGGTTTGTCAGGACCTCGATGGCGACTTCAGGAATGCTCGGACGGTCTCCGTCCAGCACCGCCTTTGCAAACTTCACAGCACTGCCGATACCTTGAGCAATCACGATGCCGAACTCACCCAGCAGGCCACGCTGCATGTTGCTGAGCTGGTCCTTTGCCGCACGACCATGTCACGGGCACGGTGGAGGAACAGGACACCCTGCTGTTCCTCAGTTTTGATCGCCACGAAACGCATCGTAGGGCGCGTGACCGCTTCACAGATCGCCTCTGCATCGATGGCGTCGGACTTGCCGCGTTTGACATAGGTCTTCACATACATTGCAGGCATCAGACGGACTTCATAACCCAGCTTCAGGAATTGCCGCGCCCAATGGTGGCTCGACCCGCAAGCTTCCATGCCGATGAGACATGGCTCAATGTTCTCGAAGAAGTCCAAGAGCTGCGCCCGCCTGAGTGACTTATTGAACGCAACGGTCCCGTCCGCTGTGATCCCGTGCACCTGAAAGATGTTCTTGGCCAGTTCTAGGCCGACTGTTGTAACCTGCATTGGGTGGCTCCTTTCCTAGCAGTGATAGACAACTGCATTATGGCGCATTGCGACGCCGGTGGAGCAGGAGCCATCCACCCCATCCGCAATGCGGGCTGCGACCGCAGAATTGGACACC
>NZ_CANLYL010000047.1 GCF_947495275.1 uncultured Roseobacter sp. | reverse complement strand
AAAGATGATGGAAGAGATGCGACGATCCCCCTAACCTCAGAAAGAACAGGAGTCGCGGTTCTGGTATCGCTCACACGGGTGGATTCACAAACGAAGTGCAAATTCTGTATCAAAACAAAGCGTTGCATGGAGTATGAAGAATGGGAATCCACTACTGTCACCTGAAGCTGGAGGACCGCCGTAAACTGGCAAAGTGGCTTGAAGCCAAAATGCCTGTCTCAGAGATTGCGGATCGACTGGGCCGCGACCCCTCAACGATCTACCGAGACATCAAGCGCAATCGATATACGGACGACGAGCTGCCTGAGCTGAACGGCTACTACGCGCTGAATGCCCAGGACAAATACGAGAAGCGCCGCGCGATCCATCGCAAGATGATCGTTCATCCTGAACTCAAGGCTGCCATCGAAGACCGACTGAAGGCTGGCTGGTCACCTGAGCAGATCGCGGGACGCATGCGGCTAGAACGCCATCCGATCCGCGTCAGCCACGAGACGATCTATCGTTTCGCCTACTCCAAAGATGGTCGCGATGAGCAGTTCTACCGGCACCTGCCCGAACATCGTCGTCGCCGCAGGCCGCGCGGATATCGTCGAGGGCAGCGCGCACATATCCTTGATGAACAAAGCCTGTCACACAGGCCTGAGAGGATCTCCGAACGCACGGAGTTTGGCCATTGGGAATGCGATCTGATGATGTTCCGCAAGGAGCATGGAAAGGTGAACGTGACCTCACTGGTCGAACGTGTGAGCCGGTACGCAGTTGTGATGCTCAACGAGGATCGCCAGTCCAAGCCAATCATGGAAGCCCTGATCCAAGGTCTGGCTCCCCTGCACGCCGACGCGCGCCAGTCGATCACCTTTGACCGTGGCTCTGAGTTCTCGGCCTGAAGGCATCTTAAAGCCAGCATCGGCGCAGACGCGTGGTTTTGTGACCCGCAAGCGCCGTACCAGAAAGGCACCGTCGAGAACACGAACAACAGGCTGCGGAAGTATCTGCCCCGCTCAACCGAACCGACGGCGCTGACAAATCGATATTTGAGGTCGATTTGCCACCGCCTCAATTCAACGCCGCGCAAATGCCTCGGCTACCACACGCCGGCCGAAATCTTCGAGACCAAGCTGATGGAAATCCAGAACCGGTTGGAATAAAACAACATATCAGGAACTGCACTTCAGCGTGAGTTCACAGCGGCACATTCTAAACTGGGTTGCGACAAGTTCTCTATTTTGCTGAAATGCGAGGAGAATGGACATGCGCCACATATAGCTAGAGCTGCGTTGAAGACGTGCTGAGCGCCAAAAGTGCCAGTGAACAAGATCGCCAATCTCCGCTGAGCCGACTATCCCGAAATCAAGCGGAACTATTTTTCCGATGACGATCCGCCGAGCTTGAATGGACACTGCGGCATGAATGCCCATAAGTGTGCATCTGACCAGCGTGAGTGGCGGCTATAGGCCAGGACTCGCAAGCGCTGTACCAGAACCACTGTGAGCCTCCCCCTTTGAAGTGGTCCGCCCCTATAGTTAGGAAAGTGGAGGACCAGAGATGGCCATTAAGAGACCCAA
>NZ_CANLYL010000046.1 GCF_947495275.1 uncultured Roseobacter sp. | reverse complement strand
TCGGATCAGATGTAGAAAGGGCCTATGCGCGCTCTGATCTGCTGGACAAGCGCCGGTTGCTGATGGATCGTTGGGCGGCATATGCCTGCGGCGCACCAGCGAAGGTTGTCAAGATTGGTTGATACAGAACCGTTTCAGGAACTCGATGAGATTGCCAATCTGGAAATTGTTCATTGGGCTAAAAAAGGAGAGTCGTTCAGGGAGCGTGCCCTTGAGGACGGATTGAGGGTCGAACGCCTCTATAAGACTTTTGCCGAACTTTATTGCGCCTTGGAAGAACACGGACCGTTCATTATTGCGTCTTCGATGGTGGATGTGGTTTTCGTAGCCGTAGGTGGTGAGTTCGATGGCCACGTGATGGTAGTTCGGCAATCTGGTCGAAATATCCGACGGTTTTTGATCCGATCCGACACATTTGAAGATGAATATGGAAGTTTCCAAAATTGCCTTGACCACATGGGCAGCAACAATGCTGTCGGGGTTGAGATAGAACTAAAACATCTGAAAGATCTCGCCGAAACCCTCAATTTGGACCCAGAAAAAATTGATCCAGCGCGATCATACGGTAGGCTGGAAACAGATATCATTGCGGCTCTTCAGCTTTGGGGGGTCGCGCAAGATTTGGCTGGTGATGACCCAGAAACAGACTACGTTTTCCGACTTGGTTTCAGTGTTGGGCGGTTGTTCTCTAGCGCGCAGAATTTGGCGACTTTGGAACCCGACGCAGACAGGGCTATGCAATACGAAAAAAGCTATCGTGAACGTGGTAAAAAAGGGAAGTCCAAGGATCGAAGAGCAAAGCGTCTCGATCATTTGTTTGCCCACATTCAAAAGCTAGTAAATGTGAACCCTGACCTGTCCCGAATGAAGCCAATTGAGGTCGCAAAGCTAGCCTTGTCTGACGCGGTTGAAGAAGACCCAGATCTTTGGTCGCAAGGGCAAGGGCAATTGGAGGTTTACCTTTCTGCATTCGCAAGTGAGGACAAGTTCCGAAAGCTTTACCGTGCAATGTTCCCTCAAACCGGCTAGGCGGTTTCCGCTTTACTAGCGGGAGACTAGCCGCACGGTCTGAATTCAAAGACCGGCAAGCCACTGATTCCGTATTGTTTACCACCAAAAATTTTTGGTTAAATTTCAGAGCCATCGAAAGTCCACACAGAGGATACAAAGATGGCAAACCTATTCGAGCAAAACCGAAACTACGTTCTGGGTGATGAGGAACTGAACCTCATTGGCGACCGGGACAAGCTGGCGCAGTGGCGTCACAAGAACATGGGTCCGGCGTTCTACAAGCTGGGCCGCAAGATTATCTATCGTGGCGCTGATCTGAACGCATGGGCAGAGGCAAACCAGGTTGACCCCAGCAAAGAGGGGGCGGCCTGATGGGCAAGCGCGTATCAACGCGCGGGATTAAGAAACACCGGCATTATACCTATGAGGACGCCGCCTACATTTTAGGTCTGTCGGTCCAAACGGTACGGTCTTGGAAGCGCCAAGGTCTGAGCGTTCTTGATGAAGGCCGTCGGGATGAGCCTCCCCCTTTGAAGTGGTCCGCCCCTATAGTTAGGAAAGTGGAGGACCAGAGATGGCCATTAAGAGACCCA
>NZ_CANLYL010000045.1 GCF_947495275.1 uncultured Roseobacter sp. | reverse complement strand
TACGGCTGGGGCAGCGGTACCATGCAACGTGAGCTTGCGGACGTTAACGGTGATGGTCGGGCCGACATCGTGGGCTTCAGTACCAATCATATGTACGTTGCGCTTGGTCGTTCGGATGGTACTTTCCGTGGCTCGTTCGAAGCCGGATCTGAGTTCGCAAGTACTGCCGGTTGGGGCTCTGGCTCTGCACAACGCGAATTAGGCGACATAAATGGAGATGGGAGAGCAGACACAATTGGGCTTTCGCAAGGTGGTACGTTCGTCTCCCTATCTGAAGCATCAAATGGAAATAGACTCTATGGGGATGATGGAGCAGACACTCTGGTTGGTAGTCGAGGGAACGACATTGTAAATGGAGGCACTGACGACGACGTGCTCACCGGGCTCGAAGGCGCTGATCGCTTTGAATTTGTAGAAAATGACGGCGCGGATACCATCACGGATTTTGAAGACAGTATCGACCTGATCCAGATAGCGGGGCAGACCTTTGCTGATTTGACTATCACGCAATCCGGCAATGACGTTGATATAGCCATGGCACCTGGAGATACAATCAAACTTCTGAACACCAACCTCGTTGATATCACCGAAAGTGATTTTCTCTTCGTTTGAGGCTCGGACGCGGTATTGAACGATATGGATTACGCGCAAAACAACAACCAGAAGTAACCATGGCAAGAACCCGGGTTCCTGCAAATCTTTGAACCCGTGCAGTGAATCTTGCTGCGGCATGCGTGAACGGCTTCTTGTCACGCCTCACAGCGGCGTTGAAAATGGTGCGGTTGAAGCGATTTACACGCTGCGGGTGCGTACGGTGAGAAATTGTAATGGCAGCCATGGACACAGACCACGATTTCGCCGCCTTTAGCGCGAAGCTCGGCTCCTGAATTGCGAACGACCGTGCATTGGTCGAAACAACGCAAAATCAAGGGTTTGGCCCGATCTATAGATGGCCGGTTCCGTTCGGTCATCACCAAGGGCCCTGCTGCACGGGCATTGGGCAGCTTCGAGCCCATTTTGACCGATGCTGCAACTTGAATGAATGACTATTTTCACTGAAACTTCAGCAACGGGCAGCACCTGTTCAGTCGTTGAACCCTTCACGGGGTTGCTAACGAATGAAAGCATGTAGCGATAATGGCCGAAACTCCAATGTCTGAATCCAGCGCTTATGGGACCAAATAGGGTCATTTGCTAAGAGAGGGTTTGTTGCTCATCGTAGCCACCAAGGAGTGGACGATGAGAAAGACAACGAAGAGCCCTGGCGAGAAGATCGTCATGAGATCGCTTGAGGAAGCCTTGGACAGCACATGCTTCCTATTGGCGTCCTTCGACCAACCGATATACCCATCTTCTTCGGGAGAAAATCCAAAGAAAGACCTGAGCCAGATTGTACGCAGTTTTGCTTCCATGCCGCTCTGCACCAGCCTCTTCTTTATCTCAACCACAATACTGTTCTTTCAGCAGACCCAAAGTACATTGTGTCGCGCCTAGTGCACGGATCCGCGAAGTCGCTGCCCGTTCCATACGCTCGCTAGATGGTAGGCCTCGACAATTGGCGGCCCAAAGCCGCCTTCGAACATGGTGTCCAATTCTGCGGTCGCAGCCCGCATTGCGGATGGGGTGGATGGCTCCTGCTCCACCGGCGTCGCAATGCGCC
>NZ_CANLYL010000044.1 GCF_947495275.1 uncultured Roseobacter sp. | reverse complement strand
GGATCATGCCGCGTCCTCCTTACCGCCCATAATTTCTTCTTCCATGTCCCAGATCATGTTCAGGATCTCTTCGCGCTTGGGCCCGAAGTCATGGTGTTTTTTCACTTCCCGCAGATCGGCATCGACGCCAAGATCCGCAAAGGGCAGACGGTATTCCTTGTGAATGCGTCCGGGGCGCGGGGCCATCACGATCAGGCGCTCGCCCAAAAGCAACGCTTCTTCCACCGAGTGGGTGATCAGGATGATCGTCTTGCCGGTTTCTTTCCAGAGCTTCAGCACAAGGCTCTGCATCTTCTCGCGGGTCAGCGCGTCGAGCGCGCCCAGCGGTTCATCCATCAAGATCACATCCGGGTCATTGGCCAGACACCGCGCCAGCGCCACCCGCTGCTGCATCCCGCCCGACAGCTCATAGACGGCCTTTTCCTTGAAGTCCTGCAACCCCACAACATCCAGCAGGTGGTTGACGGTCTCGTCCTTGTCTTTCTTCGGCGTGCCCTTCATCGAAGGGCCAAAGCCCACGTTTTCGCGCACCGACATCCACTCGAACAGCGCGCCCTGCTGGAACACCATGCCGCGTTCGGCATCCGGCCCCGTGACCTTATGGCCATTCAGGATCAGCTCACCTGCCGTGGGGGCCAGAAACCCCGCCACGATGTTCAGCAATGTGGTTTTGCCGCAGCCCGAGGGGCCCAGCACGCTCAGAAGTTCACCCGCTTTCAGTTCAAGCGAGACATCCTGCAACGCCTGCACATGGTCGCCGCCCGGCAACTCGAAGCGCATGGATAAATTGTTAATCGATAATCCGGTCATGATATCCCCACCAGTTGTCCGCGCACCGCGGGTGGTCGGGCGGAGTTGGCCCCGCCTCTGATCCTTAATGAGAAACGGCGCGGGAGTGTCCCGCGCCGTTTTGTCGGTTTAGCTGCCGCCGGCTGCCGAGAGCGGGCCGATGTTCACGGCATCCTCATAGCTGTCGAGGGCTTTGTCGATGGAACCCGATTCAACGAAGACATCTGCAACACCCTTCATGAAGGTCGCCGCATTGCCGCCCAGCCAGGCTTCGGATAGCTGCTCTTCGACAGACGGGAATTCAAAGCCCGAAATCGAGGCGCGCGCCGCTTCCAAATCCATACCGGATTGCTCGGCGATCACCGCCAGCATCTCGTCGCTCTGGTTGGCCTTCCACTCGGCGTTTGCCGCAGCCGTCACCGCTGCGAACTTCGCAACGACATCACCGCTCTCGGCAATGTAGGAGGCCGGGGCCGAGGTCACGTCAAAGACCAGAATGCCAAGTTCCTGCTTTTCCGCACCGGTCAGAAGGATGTTGCCATATTCCCTCATCCGCGCGAGGCCACCACCCCACCCGCAGGCAAAATCAACCGCGCCCTGGCTCAGGGCAGCCGCTCCTTCTGGCGGTGCCATGTCTACGATCTGCAGCGACGCCAGGTCTACGCCAAAATGATCCATCTGGCGCAGGAAGCCATAATGCGCGGCTGTCCCCAGCGGCACAGCCACCTTCTTGCCCGCCAACTCGCCCGCGCTGTCCTTGTCAATCTCCAGCGATGCAGCCACGACACAGTTGTCGTTTTCCGAATAGGAGACCGCCACATCCACGATCTGGATGTCCTGGCCGCCCGAGGTTGCCACAACGAAAGGCGGCACACCCTGGCTGACGGAGATTTGCACATCGCCCGATGCCATCGCCGCCGACATCGCCGTGCCGGTCTCGAAGGACACCCAGTTCACCTTCATCCCGAGTGCCTCATCATAGGCGCCCGAGGCTTTCGCCGCGAGGAACGGCATCGGCCATTCCAGAAAATAGCCCACAGTGATCTCACCGTGGCCATCCGCCAGCGCCGCCTGACCGGTCAGCGCCATTACCGCACCCGCAACAAAGGCGCATGTTGTCTTCTTGATCATCTCATTCTCCCGTTGATCACATCCCGT
>NZ_CANLYL010000043.1 GCF_947495275.1 uncultured Roseobacter sp. | reverse complement strand
ATTGGCACTCAGGTGTGGCGAGTGCCAATGTGTCCCTAAGCATGCCACCCCTACCCGGAAATCCCGAAAAGGAGCATTTCCATGATGTTTACACCCCTACATGACCGTGTCTTGGTTCGCATTATTGAAGGCGACGAAAAGACCTCGGGCGGCCTGATCATCCCTGACAATGCAAAAGAAAAACCGCAGGAAGGCGAAGTCGTATCCGTCGGTGCCGGTGCAAAAGACGACGCAGGCGCACGTATCGCAATGGACGTCAAAGCTGGCGACAAAATTTTGTTCGGCAAATGGTCGGGCACTGAAATTAAGATTGATAGCGAAGAGCTGATGATCATGAAGGAGAGCGACATCTTAGGCATTGTGGCCTGAACTACGCGTCCCCTTTCACACATCTTTCATTTAGGAATACCGACATGTCTGCAAAAGACGTCAAATTCGGCACGGACTCCCGTGACTGCATGCTCAAGGGCATCAATACGCTGGCCAACGCAGTCAAGGTTACGCTTGGCCCCAAGGGCCGCAACGTGGTCCTCGACAAATCCTATGGCGCGCCACGCATCACCAAGGACGGTGTCACGGTCGCCAAGGAAATCGAACTCTCGGATGCGTTCGAGAACATGGGCGCACAGCTCGTCAAGGATGTTGCATCGCGCACCAATGACGAGGCAGGCGACGGCACAACAACCGCCACGGTTCTCGCTCAGGCCATCGTCAAGGAAGGCATGAAGTCGGTCGCCGCAGGCATGAACCCGATGGACCTCAAACGCGGGATCGACAAAGCGGTCACCGCCGTTGTTGCTGAGGTCAAGGCAATGTCGCGGCCAGTGGGCGATACGGCCGAGATCGCCAAGGTCGGCACTATCTCCGCAAACGGTGAGGCTGCTATCGGTCAACAGATCGCGGACGCCATGGCGAAAGTCGGCAACGAAGGGGTTATCACCGTCGAAGAAAACAAAGGGCTGGAGACCGAGACCGAAGTGGTCGAGGGCATGCAGTTTGATCGCGGCTATCTCAGCCCGTATTTCATCACAGATACCGCCAAGATGACGGCGACCCTGGAGGACTGCGTCATCCTCCTGCACGAGAAGAAACTGACGTCTCTTGCCCCCATGGTGCCTTTGCTTGAGGCAGTCATGCAGGCGAACAAGCAGCTCTTGGTGATGGCCGAGGACATTGATGGCGAAGCGCTCGCAACCCTTGTGGTGAACAAACTGCGCGGTGGCCTGAAGGTTGCCGGTGTCAAAGCGCCCGGTTTCGGAGATCGTCGCAAGGCGATGTTGGAAGATCTTGCCATCCTTACCGGTGGACAGGTGATTTCCGAAGAGCTGGGCATCAAGCTTGAAAATGTCACGATGGACATGCTGGGCGATGCCAAAAAAATCACGATTACCAAGGACACAACAACCGTGATCGACGGCGCGGGCGACAAAGAAGCTATCGCTTCGCGTGTCACCCAAATCCGCGCCCAGATCGAAGAGACCACCTCTGACTACGACAAGGAGAAACTGCAGGAGCGGCTGGCCAAACTGGCGGGCGGCGTTGCGGTGATCAAAGTTGGTGGCGCGACCGAGATCGAAGTGAAAGAGCGCAAGGATCGGGTCGATGACGCCTTGAACGCAACACGTGCGGCTGTCCAGGAAGGCGTCGTACCAGGCGGTGGCGTTGCACTTGTCCATGCGGGCAAGGTTCTGGAAGGGCTCAAAGGAGACAACGCAGATCAGGATGCGGGTATCAAGATCATCCGTAAAGCCCTTCAGGCCCCGTTGCGCCAGATCGCTGAAAACGCCGGTGTTGATGGCTCGGTCGTTGCTGGAAAAGTACTTGAGAACGCCAGCAAGACGTTCGGCTATGATGCGCAGTTGGACCAGTACGGCGACATGTTGAAGGCCGGTGTCATTGATCCGACAAAGGTCGTTCGAATCGCGCTGGAATATGCCGCATCGATTGCCGGCCTGCTGGTCACCACTGAAGCGATGGTGGCGGACAAACCCGCCAGGCCGAACCGCCACGGCATACCCGACATGGAGGGTATGGAAGGCATGATGTA
>NZ_CANLYL010000042.1 GCF_947495275.1 uncultured Roseobacter sp. | reverse complement strand
TCCCCCGTGCATTGTAGACCGAGAGTATTGCAGTAGAAGTTTTTTGAGGCGGTGAGGTTGGTGACGTTCAGGCACAGGTGTGAGAGGCGGATGGTGTTGAAGTCGGGGTAGAGGTTGGGGGCTGGTACGGGCATGGGGGTTTTCTCCTTACTGCACTCCGAGGCGCGGGATCTGATGCGCGCCGGTGGCAAAGCCGATGTGTTTTTGTTCCATGTAGAATTCAAAGCTCCAATCGCCGCCGTCACGGCCGATGCCGCTGGCCTTGACGCCGCCAAACGGTGTCGGCAGGTGGCGGACATTCTCGGAATTGACCCAGATCATGCCGGCCTCCAGCCTGTCGGTAAATCGCAGGGCGCGGGTCAGGTCATTAGTCCACAGATAGGCTGTCAGACCGTAGGCCGTGTCATTGGCGATCTGCAACGCCGCGTCTTCGGTCGAGAACGGAATTGAGGTCAGCACCGGCCCGAATATCTCTTCCCGGGCGATGCGCATCTGGTTGGTGGCGTTGGTAAAGAGCGTCGGGCGCACGAAGTAGCCCGCCTCCCCGATCTTTTCGCCCCCTGCGGCCACAGTTGCGCCGTCTTCGCGGGCAATGTCAAAATAGCTGGTGACCTTGCGGTAATGCTCCTCGCTGATCAGGGGCCCCACTTCTGTTGTGGGATCAAGCGGATGGCCCACCCTGATGGCGTTGACCCGCTCGGCCAGCTTTGCCTCAAAGGCCTCGCGGATGCTGTCCTGCACCAGCAGGCGCGAGGAGGAGGTGCAGCGCTCGCCATTGATCGAATAAATCATGAAGATCACCGCATCCAGCGCCCGGTCCAGATCGGCATCCTCAAAGACGATCACCGGGTTCTTGCCTCCCAGCTCAAGATGATTACGCTTGAGCGTATCCGCGCCCTGTCTGGTGATCAGACTGCCCGTGCGGCTTTCACCGACAAAGGCGATGGCCCTGATCGCCGGATGTTCGCAGAGCGCCTTGCCCGCCTCCTCGCCAAAACCGTTCACCGTGTTCAGCACCCCCGGCGGCAGCCCTGCCTGCTCGGCAATCTCCACCAGCAGACGCGCCGTCAGGGGGGAGGCTTCAGCGGGTTTATGGACAACCGTGCACCCTGCCGCCAGTGCCGGTGCGATCTTCCAGGTGGACAGCATGAAAGGCGTGTTCCACGGCGTGATCACCCCAACCGGACCAATGGGCACGCGGGTTGTCACATTCATCAAGCTCGGCGATTTCAGGTGCTGCCCATCGCGGGCTTGCACCACCTGATCGGCAAAGTAGCGGAAGTTCTCGGCCCCGCGCAGGGCGGCCTTGGACATGAAGCGCACCGCCTGCCCGGTGTCCCAGCATTCACACAGGGCAATTTCCTCGGCCCGCGTCTCGATGGCATCCGCCACGGCGTGCAGGATCCCGCGGCGCCGGGTCGCCGGCATGTCGCGCCACTCCGCAAAGGCATCCGCCGCCGCCCGGGCCGCGGCATCAATGTCCTGCGCCCCCCCGCGCGCCACATCGCAGATCACGCTTTTGTCGACCGGGGAGATGGATTGGAAAACGCCCTCGCTGCCCGCCACGTCCTGGCCCGCGATCCGGTTCCTGATGCCAATGTCGCGGAAAGGTTCCAGGAAAGTGGCAAGCTTGCCGAGATTGTCATCAAGCACCGTCATGCCCCACCTCCCAGGTGATCCCGTATCGTGCCGCATTTGCGCGACAACTGCGCATCGATGTCCCGCAGTTCCGCTGAAAGCGCTATGGAATGCCCCGCCATGGCCCCGCAAAGAACCTGCCTCGCCGCCTCGAACAGATGCGCCAGCGCGGCCTCTTTCACCTCGGCAGGGCGCCCTTCCCTGATGCGGATACGGATGTCGACAAACCCGTGTGCGGGGTCGCCGTCGGCAATGGCATAATGGTCCACACGGATCGCCCGGACACGAATGCCCGGCATCGGGAAGGCTTCGATGGTGGCGGCCTCCCGACGCAGCGCCTCGCATAAAGCCCCCGGGTCGAGCAGCCTTTCGAGGTTCGCTGAATAGTCAATATGGATGTGCGGCATGTCATTTCTTTAACATATTAATACTTGCTAAGTTAAATAAATGAAGCTTGTATTGTCAAGACTGAATTGGCACCTCAGGCAGAGACTTTCAGCAAACCGGAACCCACCTCATGGCCGATCCCCTTCCGTCAACCTCCCGCTCGCTGCCCATCGCCCTGATCCGGGCCCGCGAAGCCGTGATGGCCCCGATCCGCGACATGCTCAGCGAAACCGGTATCACCGAACAGCAATGGCGTGTCCTGCGCGTGCTGGCCGAACATGGTCCGATGGACACAAGCACCCTGGCCACCCGCGCCGCCCTGCTGTTCCCCAGCCTGACCCGCATCGCCAACACCCTGCGCAAAAAAGAGCTGCTGACCCAGACCCGCGACGAAAGTGACCGCCGCCGCCAGCTCGTCCGGATCACCCCCAAAGGCCAGAAAATCATCGACGACAACACCCACGAAGCCACCCGCATCATCGAGGACTTCAAAACAACGCTCGGAAACGAAAACTACGAAACCCTCCTAAACCTCCTCGAAAAAATACTCAAAACAAAAACCTAAACTAAAAACGTGGTAG
>NZ_CANLYL010000041.1 GCF_947495275.1 uncultured Roseobacter sp. | reverse complement strand
CTGGGCTTCTGGCGCTTTCTGCCACGACGCGGCCTGCGGGCTTTGCGATGCTCGGGCAGGTACCACCACAACTCCTGGTCCATGCCTTCTTTCGAGTAGATGTAGCGATAGATCGTCTCCTGGCAGACGCGCAGCGCAGCACTTTCATAGATCATGCGGTTGCCGATCTGCTCGGGCGTCCAGCCCAGTTTGATCCGCGCGATCACGGTCTTGCGCAGGTCTGGATGTCGGATCAGCTTCCGCGGTACAGATCGGCGCTTGTCCGTCTGCAACTGAGCGGCATAACCGAAGTAGCCTGCGTACTTCTTTGGGAACGCATCATCGGCCCAGAAATTGCGTTTGATCTCGCGAAAGATCGTCGATTTATGACGCTTAAGAACGCGCGCCATCTCTCTGACGGGCACCTTGGCATGCCACCAGCTCTCGATTTTACGGCGTTCTTGCAGTGATAGTTGCGTGTAAACGGCTCCCATGCCATGATCTCCTATTAGATAACTCATTGTTTTCTAATAGGAGTCGCACTTCAGGGTAGAGCGCTCCCGCGTACACAACTGTAGCAACCAAGTAGAAATGTCACCGGGTTTGCAAAGCAGAAGTGTCATCAAAAGCGTTGACGGTAGCAAAGCCTGACAGGGCGGAGACCTCAAATATCGCAGCCCTGGCTGGCTTTGCGGGGGCAGTGGGAGCGGGCGCCCTAGGTGGCTCTACCGGCCTTGGGGCTTGGACCCTTCAACTTGCCGCGAAATGTCGAAAGTCAGCTATGCGCAACACGATTTTCCTTCTTGGATCGGTGGGCAAGGCACTGTCGCATACGAACAGTATACGCAACAGTCACCTTCGAGCGGTTTCAATACCGTCTGACAAGACTTGCACTCATAGAACCACTGGCAAGCGTCAGTGGGCATAGTCTCAGTCTCCGCATGGCCGCAAGATGGACAGGTCAAGGTGGATTCTAAGACTACTTTTGTTGCTTCTGTCGCCATAGCGCGTACCCCGTCAGTATGAGAAAACCTGCCAAGATCGGCAGCAAAACAGCATCGTTGTAGAGAACGCCGAGCAGGCCAGTCAGACCAAGTGCTGTGAGCACAATGGGCAACAACGGCGTGAAACAGCAGAGCATCACAAAGATCGTGCCGCCCAGACCAAGTGCCAGTAGTTTGTTCTTCATCGGGTCGATCTCCACAAATCCCACATGAACCGTTGTGCCGAGGCTTCCCAATATGGCGATGACAGCGCAACTAAGAAGGCAATGGTGGCGAGGGATGCCCAGACGATAGCGGATCGCCTACGCCTTGTGCATGCTCTGGGCCATATCACTCGATACCATGCCCAGATGAGCGCAATGGCGACAACGACAAGGATGAAACTCCGATACGCTATGAACGGCCCAAGCATGGTAAGCCAAGTACCGCCAAGGCCGATGATAGACAGCCCGATTGGCAACACACAGCATGAGGCTGACAACAATGCGAGAAGTGCCGCGATTGGCATGACCAGCCGCGTAGCTACGCCTGGCTCAGTCGCTGTTTGTTGATTTGCGTTCAGGTCCATTCTGCGTTTTTAGTTCCTGTAGTGGCTACAGGAGCAAGCAAAATGTTCACGATTGGCAAAGCGTCAGAACAAAGCGGCGTGAACATCGAAACGATCCGCTATTATGAGCGCGAAGGCATTGTTCCGAAGCCCGGAAGGTCGGCAGGAGGGCGCAGGCTCTATTCTCCGGATGAAATTGCGAAATTGAGGTTTGTGCGGCGCTGTCGAGATCTTGGCTTCCCGATCTCGATCATTCAGACGTTCCTGTCGCTGACGGAACAGGATGATCGAAGTTGCGGTGAGGTGAAGACGTTGGCGGAAAACCATCTGGATGAGATCAACGCCAAAATCGAAAACCTGACACGGCTCCGCGAAGCACTTCTAAGCCTATCCTCGAATTGTGACGAAGGGACTGCGGCTTGTCCGATGCTGGACTCTCTCATGAAAGACGGTCTTGGCGAAAACAGACCAGAGCAACCCAAACACTGAGAAGATTGTCGCCAATGAATGCTTCCTCTCGCGACCTCACATCTTGTTTGAAGCGGTTGCCTCGGCAGCCCGCTCCGCCCGTCGTCGCTCATAATATGCTTCCATTTTAGACGGGGCCCCTGGCGGTCGGCGGCCGGTCTTTTTGTACCTATTCTTTGCGCTGACCGGTTTGACTTTGGGCTTTGGCGCGGGTTTGTCCTGTTCTTCCTTGATGTATGCGAGAACCGCACCAAGGCGCTTGTTCTCGGTAATGGCGGCATGTGTAATCCGACGTTCGGGATTGAGGATGGAATGGGGCAGGGCAACGCCCTTTGCCCGCACCTGAATGCGCCCATCAGCCAGTTCGTAGACGTCAACATATTTGCCCACGAGACCGCGGCTCAGATCGTTCACTTCCAGCTTGATCCGCTTGCGGTCGTACTTAATCGTTAGGTCTTTGGTGACATAGCGTTTGTCACGCAGGCAGAAGATCTCGGCAAGATGATCGGGTTCCACGTTCAGCGCGCGGTGCAGATTGTGGGGCCGGGCAGGAGCCTTTGCAAACTTGGCATTGTAACGGTCCACAAAGCCTTCAAGGAATGCTTTTCCGTCATCCATATTGGAAACACCTGCGATGCGCAGTTCCTTCACAAGCCGATCCTGAAGCGTACGGTTTGCTCGTTCCACACGGCCTTTGGCTTGGGAACTATTTGCGCACAGAATCTCAATGTTCAGCTCAGCCAATGCACGCCCAAATTGGGTCATGCCGGTCATATGCTTGCTCGGCTTGGCTACCCGAAAGACAGTGTGTTTGTCGCTGTAGAATGCGACCGGTCGACCATGCTTGAGCAGGTAGCTTTCCAACGCATCAAGATAGGTAAATGTACTCTCAGATTCCACGAACCGCAGTTCCATCAACGTGCTGGTCGCATCATCGATGAAGACGAGGAGGGTGCATGGATCAGCACGATCTTCAAGCCAGCGATGATCTGATCCGTCGATCTGGATCAGTTCGCCAAAACACTCTCGGCGGAGTCGTGGCTGATGGAAGGTGCGGCGCTGTTTGCGTGACAACCACAAACCATCTTCCTGCATCCATTTGCGGACGGTCTCTCGAGAGACCTTGAAGCCGTGATGTTCGGCCAGCATCTCAGCCGCCAAGGTCGGCCCGAAGTCGGCATAGTTCTCTTTGATAAGGCTCAACGCATAGTCACGCTTTGCATGATGAATGCGATTGTTCGGAGGTTTACCGCGCGCCTTGTGCCGGATCGCGGAGGCGCCGTCTTGTCGATATCGCTTCAAAAGCCGGAAAATCTGTCGACGCGTCAGGTCCAACATGTTCGCCGCATTGTCGACGGTCAGCCGTCCATCATCGACCTGTGCCAGTACTTCCACACGGTTCAGCTCGCGCTCGCTCATAATCACCCATCCCATGCCCGATCTCTCTGCCTGTTATCGTTGTGGGCGAGAGTGACATTCCTGAATTGCAGATGGGTGACATTTTAGCTTTGCGGCTACACCAACTAATTCGTATAA
>NZ_CANLYL010000040.1 GCF_947495275.1 uncultured Roseobacter sp. | reverse complement strand
CACGACTGCATCTGACAGACGCTCATATCAGCTCAAAAAATATCTTGCTATGCAGGAGACATCCACACAAGATATTCGCTGCATGTGTGAAATCTTGAGATGGCTCGACGACGGCATCGCAGACAGATATTGGTTTCGCTGCAACTGTGTCAACGACTGCATATTGCGGCATCCCAACATCCGTTCTTCCTGCCGAGGGCAAGCATGAGCTGACAAAACTGCTTTTCTACGACTGGCGTATGACAAAAAGATAGGGCTATGCCGTCTTGGTGATGCTCTAAACTTCCACGCTTTGAGTCTACAGCAGAATGTCCTCTACCAATTGTGAGAAAAGCTGGCTCTTCCCGGTGACCCCCGCCTTTTTGTAGATCGCAGTGCATTGCGCTTTGACAGTTCCGATCCGCGTTTGTCTCAGGTCTGCGATTTCAGCCAAAGACATGCCCTTTAGCACAAACCAGGCGACTTCGGTCTCGGCGCTGGTGAGGCCGAGGTCCACCAGATAGCCGTCCACCACTGTTGTGAACTCACCTGACGTGATCCTCCGGGCGGTATCCGCGCGGTTGGTTGCGTTTTGCGCAACGAAGGCCAGCCTGACCCCCAGGAAGGCACCTAGGATCAGACCTATGCTCGCCCCTGCTTCGACAAGTTCGCGCAGGCTCCAACGCAGTGGAACGGACGGGAGACCCAAAATGGACGCGAGGATTTCCCACAGGAAGTACGCGCCACAGAGGCATTGGATGATGACAAGGCACCAGACCACCCAGGCGCGGTTCAGCATGTCCACGCCTTTCGCAACAAACTTTCAAAGCGGCAGAAGTTTCTCACGCTGGATCAACCACCACCTGGGCCGCCAGGACCGCCGGGGCCACCCAGACCGCCGGGGCCATCTGAACCACCCTTGCCATCAGATCCATCGGGCTTGCCCGGGCGTTCGCGGTTGCCGGATGCGGCTTCAGGGGCACTGCGCGAGGCACCCTCAGCAGTATCGTTGGGAAACCTCTGGTCCCGCAGAACCTCCCCCGAAGTACGGTTCAAGACAACCTCACGCAGGTCAGTGCTGTTGCTGGCGATAATCACAATACGACCGAGCCATGACCGTTTCACCTCAGTCACGGTATAGCCATCAGCTTCGATGCGCGTGATGACATCGTCAGCCACTGACGTCTGGGCATGAGCGGGCGTGTGCATGAGCAAGATTGCCGCCAAGCCTGTTGTGATCAAAGTCGTACGCATCGTGCAGGTTTCCCGAAATCCTATTTTAAGGGGCTAAGACCTGACCGCGCACCGTGTCAACCGGTGCGCGGGAGGTTGATCGTTTAATAGCGCGAGCCACCACGTCCGCCGCGACCATTGTCGCCATCTTCGCTAGCGGCTATCTCTGTATCGGCGTCATCGGAGTTATCGGCATCACCATGGCGACCCGGTCGGCCAATACTCAGCCCCTGGTCAGCCAGTTGATCGCCAATGTCTTGGCGATCCTCTTCGCTCAGACTTGAACGATCGATGTCAGCCAATGAAACAGTCTCGCCTGTTGTGGGGACCACAACTTCAATCTCTGAAAGGTCAACGCGACCTCGACCGCGCAGGGTGATGCCTTGCTCTGCCAATTGGTCTCCGATGTTGATGCGGTCGCCTTCTGAAAGGGCGTCGAAATCAATTACAGAGATCGCGACAATTTCGCCCGTGGTTGGATCAACCACTTCCGGCTCGTCCGCGAACACAGGTGCGAAAGTCGCAAATCCGATGAAGGTTGCGAGGATGACGGGGCTGTATGGGAAGGAAAGTGTACGCATGTTTTCATCTTTCAAATGTTGAGTTGAGCGAGCGGCTGGTATCGCCATCCTGCACTGAACATGCGGGCATTCTTTGGTATGCGATATTGGGCGCAGGGCTTGTTTTGACGGGCGTAAGCCAAAGTCATAAGCCAATTTTCGAGCGACAATCGAGGCGTATTCATGCGCATTTGGTCGGCCTCATTCTGGCAGGTTCAAGGCCTCTAGTCTCTCTATGACTTTAGCTTACTACACACCAAACCCGGCCTAGGTCCAATGGCTGCACCTGCAAATTTGTTACATGCCAGACCTCTTGAACTGTCACCCTGCGTGCAACCTCGCGCCCCCAAAAAAAATGGACATGCTATGCGACTGAATACCCTGACCTTCCTGATGCTAGGCTTAAGACCCATTTCGGCCCTCGCCGAAGATGCATTACTCCCTGTCGATCAGCAGACACTCACCCGGATGATTGCAAACGGTCAGGCATCTGACGCGTTCCATGAGGCCTTTGAGGCGGGCGATGAGCTGACCGAATTCAGCTTTGATGCCGTGCGCGGCGTCGGGGCCTACATCGGTGAGGGGCGGCGGTTTACCCGGTTTCCACGTGCTGATCTGACCGGGCCGATGGAATGGGCCAACCACTTTCCCACGCGCGAAGGCGGGGCGAACGCCACCTCATGCATCGCTTGCCACAACGCGCCATTTGCCAATGGCGCGGGCGACGTTGCTTTGAACGTTGTGATCGATCCGGCGCACACTGGCGATCCCACCCAATACCTGGAACGCAATACGCTGCCGTTGTTCGCCCTTGGAATCCCCCAACGACTGGCGGAGGAAATTAGTCTTGACCTTTATCTCCAACGCAACAGCGCCATCCAAACCGCCTGCGTCTCTGGTCGCGCGAAGGTAGAGCTGCACTCCAAAGGCGTAGACTACGGCACTTTGACCGTGACGCGGGTATCGCAAGACCCTTGTAAGTTTGAGACGGACACCAGCGACCTGGCAGGTATCGACGCTGATCTGGTGATCAAGCCGTTCGGGTGGAAGGGCAACAAGCCGACGATCCGTTCCTTCACACGTGATGCCGCGCATAATGAACTTGGACTTCAGGCGGTCGAATTGGTCGGCGATCAGGACGGTGATTTCGATGGCGTTACGAATGAGCTGACAGTGGGTGATATCACCGCGCTGACGACCTATATGGCAGCTCTTGAACGCCCCGTGAGCAAACTCGAACTGGATGACCTGGGTCTGATTGAGCTGACCGCACCTGAACGGTCGGAGATTTTGGCGGGTGAAACCGCGTTTGCCCAGGCAGGCTGCGTCAGTTGCCACACCCCTTCGATGACGTTCAAGGAGGCCGTATTCAAAGAGCCGAGCGAGGTGCCGGGTTTCTTTGATGTGACCTTCCCCGATGGCTCTGACCCGGCCAGCCACGGTCTGACGCCAGCCAACAGCATGACCTTCGAATTGACCGGTGATCAGCCCAACAACATAATCACGTTGCCCGTTGGCACTACATATCACCTTGGTGCCGTTGCACGAGACGCAACTGGCGCAGCTGTTGCACGCTGGTTCACTGACTTCAAACGGCATGACATGGGCCCAGGTCTCTCTGATCCCAGCGATCCTCTTGGGCTTGGTGCCTCAATGTTCCTGACGCGGTCTTTGGCTGGTGTTGGCGCGACGGGTCCTTGGCTGCACGATGGTCGGGCAACGACGCTGGAGGAGGCCATTCTGACGCACGGCGGGGCCGCGCAGGTCAGCCGTGACACTTATGCCAAGATGTCTGAGGAAACTCAGGCTGAGATTGTGGCATTTCTAGAAAGCCTAGTGCTGTTCAACACCGACCCGGAAGAATAATGTTTTCAGATTTGTCCCGCAGATCTAGGGGCTGAGAATTTCGCGCCCTTTGTAAAGTTGAATTGCACCGAAAACGACCTGCTCAAAAAGCTGTCGCCGTCTCCGAGTGTGGTAACCTCGTTGGCACATGAGTTTCGGGCTGGAAAATGCCCAAGCCTAAATTCTTATCGCCGAATGTTATTCCTTGTCCCGCCTCATGTGCCTGACATAGATACGTTTGATTTCATGTCGCTATTTTGGTCGCGCGCATGAAGCGTGGACATTGTTCGCAGCGTTACATCGGATAAAATAGGCTCTCCACCGCCGCTAGATCAGTAGTTGCATTCTCCACGACCAAGTCGCCCGTCTCTTACAGGGACAGCCCAAACCGGATGATGTGGATGGCTCCTGCTCCACCGGCATCGAACGTGCCAAAGTGCAGTTGTTATCGACTGCAATGAGAG
>NZ_CANLYL010000039.1:2500-5751 GCF_947495275.1 uncultured Roseobacter sp. | reverse complement strand
CAAGGGTGGCTCCACGCAAACTGGCGTTCACGCTTCAAAGCCCACCACCTATCCTGCACATGTTCGGCCTAATGCCAGTGTGAAGTTGTAGTAAAGGTGCACGGGGTCTTTCCGTCTAACCGCGGGAAACCTGCATCTTGACAGGTAATTCAATTTCGCTGAGTCTATGTTGGAGACAGCGGGGAAGTCGTTACGCCATTCGTGCAGGTCGGAACTTACCCGACAAGGAATTTCGCTACCTTAGGACCGTTATAGTTACGGCCGCCGTTTACCTGGGCTTCAATTCAGAGCTCTCACCCCTCCTTTTAACCTTCAGGCACCGGGCAGGCGTCAGACCCTATACGTCGTCTTGCGACTTCGCAGAGCCCTGTGTTTTTAATAAACAGTCGCCACCCCCTGGTTTGTGCCCCCAGCCAATACTTGCGTAGAAACTGGGCCTCCTTCTCGCGAACTTACGGAGGTATTTTGCCGAGTTCCTTCAACATAGTTCTCTCAAGCGCCTTGGTATTCTCTACCAGTCCACCTGTGTCGGTTTAGGGTACGATCTAGCGATGGAGCTATTTCCAGGAACCTCTAAGCAGCCCATTCAATCCAATAAGGATGAACTACCCTCGAGATCCGTCACTTCCATCTGGCCCAGGAATATTAACCTGGTTCCCATCGACTACGCCTTTCGGCCTCGCCTTAGGGGTCGGCTTACCCTGCTCAGATTAGCTTTAAGCAGGAACCCTTGGACTTTCGGCGACAGTGTCTCTCACACTGTTTGTCGCTACTCATGTCATCATTCTCACTAGTGATCTCTCCACCGGATCGCTCACGCGCCGGCTTCACAGAAAAGACTTTGTCTTTTCTGATCTCTTTCATGCACTACCGCCTTCGGCTACTTGAGTGCGAACACTCTCAGAACCGACATTGGCACTACAAAAGATCAGTAAAGACGTAGCCTTATGTCACACTACGCTCTGCTACCATGCACTATGTGCATCCTAAGCTTCGGCTCATGGCTTGAGCCCCGTTACATCTTCGCCGCAAGACAACTTATTTAGACCAGTGAGCTGTTACGCTATCTTTAAAGGATGGCTGCTTCTAAGCCAACCTCCTGGTTGTTTTGGTCGTCTCACCTGCTTTCCCACTTAGCCATGAATTAGGGGCCTTAGCTGTAGGTCAGGGTTGTTTCCCTCTCCACGACGGACGTTAGCATTCGCCGTGTGTCTGCCATCTAGTACTCCTCGGTATTCGGAGTTTGGTTAGGATCAGTAAGCCTGTGGGGCCCCATTACCCATCCAGTGCTCTACCCCCGAGGGTATTCGGATGACGCTCTACCTAAATAGATTTCGCAGAGAACCAGCTATCTCCGAGTTTGATTGGCCTTTCACCCCTAGGCACAGCTCATCCCGATCCTTTTCAACGGATGTGGGTTCGGTCCTCCAGTACGTGTTACCGTACCTTCAACCTGGCCATGCCTAGATCACTCGGTTTCGGGTCTGATCCCACGAACTCGACGCCCTATTAAGACTCGCTTTCGCTGCGCCTACACCTAACGGCTTAAGCTTGCTCGTGAGACCAAGTCGATGACCCATTATACAAAAGGTACGCCGTCACAAGACTGGAGATCAATTTGGATATCAGAAGTCGAAAGTGTACCGCACCACCAGCGTTTCGCTGCCCGGGTTGGTATCTTCGATATCTGCGTTGGATTTATGGTCAATTGCCAGCGAGATCCGGCTGCTGTCTGTCAGCTTGTAGCCAACACCCAGAAGCGTTCTGAACTGTAAATTGCCATCCAATGGCGTGCCACCACTGCCCTGATCATAATAGCCGGGCATAAAACTGCCTTCGACAAACCAGGGCCCTTCACCGATCGACCATAACGCATAGACCCCCACACCGACAAAGACATCTCCATCTCCATCGATCTGGGCAGCACCCGCCAGGGAATACCCCGCTCTGGATCCCGTAAAAAACGGGTCCGCGTGGTATTCAACGACCAGGGCACCAGCCTGTGTATCCGTTTGATCCAAAACATCATCATAGCCGAGCCCGAGGACAAATTCGCCTGCGGAAACGGAAGATGAGATCAGGGTGAAGGTCAGTATGGAAGCTATATATTTCATAGGCTTCCAATGACATCCAAATTGAACTCCAGTCAAGCTCCGACTGATTGTAGGCGTTCGGTTTCAGGTACTGTTTCACTCCCCTCGTCGGGGTGCTTTTCACCTTTCCCTCACGGTACTGGTTCACTATCGGTCAGTAAGGAGTACTTAGCCTTCGAAGGTGGTCCTCCGATCTTCAGACAGAATTTCACGTGTTCCGCCCTACTTAATACGTCCAATCATGCTTCTTATACGGGACTATCACCCACTCTGGTTGCGCATTCCAACGCATTCTAACCACACTCATGGCTCGGCTGGTCCCCGTTCGCTCGCCGCTACTAGGGGAGTATCAATTGATTTCCTTTCCTCCGGGTACTTAGATGTTTCAGTTCCCCGGGTTTGCTTTTATAAACCTATGTATTCAGTCTATAAATACCTGTTTTACCGCATTATTAGCCGATCCCGAAGGATCAATAATAACACAGTATCAGGTGGGTTGCCCCATTCAGAAATCCATGGATCAAAGGTTATTCTCACCTCCCCATGGCTTATCGCAGAGTATCACGTCTTTCATCGCCTCTTACTGCCAAGGCATTCACCAAACGCCCTTTTCGCGCTTGATTTGATCCAGAAAAAGAAAGACTTGCGCCCATCGCGATCCGCACAGCTGGTAACTAAATACGGATCTTTATTCTGAACCAAAAGCATACTTTTTCCCGCCTGGTTCCGTGCGGAACCAGACAATGGACGATCGTGCGATCGTCCGGGTTAGTGTACTTGACTTGGACAACTCTGTTCGTTTCAGCCGGGATACACATAAATAAGCGAGGAAACACTCGATTTATATGCCTTCCACCGAAGTGGAACCGAACTGAGATCATCACCTTACTCGGCGGGATCAAACAGTGTTGTAATTGTATCTCTCTATACGATGTAAAAGATGATGACCGAAGCCATCAAACGTCCGATTGGACGGCTAAACACTTCGTAGTGCTTAGCGATCTAATCGAGCAGGGTTGCCTGGGGTTGTCCCTCTCATCGTTCCTGCGAAACGACTGCCGGGACGTCGCACTTTTCGCTTTGCAAAGAAGTGCTTGGTGGAGCCTAGCGGGATCGAACCGCTGACCTCCTGAATGCAAATCAGGCGCTCTCCCAGCT
>NZ_CANLYL010000038.1 GCF_947495275.1 uncultured Roseobacter sp. | reverse complement strand
TCAATAACCCCCGCCAACTGCTTGCACGGCACGGTCGTCACAAAATCAACGCCATTACGGACAAAATCATCTACGATTTGTGTGTTAATGGACACGTATGGTCTCCTTGTAGTCGAGTATCAGGGTGAATTCGGAAAAGGTCAGAGGTCCGCGTCGCAAAGTCAGCGCCCCGCCGCGGATGATAGAGTTAGGTCATTTGCTTCAATCCATCGCGGAAAGATCGAAATTTTCATCCGGGAAGTATTTGTGCAAGCGCGCATCGGCTGAACGCGCATGCCCCTCCATGCCTTCCAGCCGTGAAATGCGCGCCGTGGCTTCGGCGACTGGCTTGGCACCTTCGCGCGTTGCGCGCTGCCAGGTGACAATCTTCATGTATTTGTGAACCGAAAGCCCGCCGGTATATTTTGCGGATTGGGATGTTGGCAAAACGTGGTTGGTGCCCGATGCTTTGTCCCCGAAGGCTACGGTGGTCTCTTCGCCCAGGAAAAGAGAGCCATAGCACTGCAGCCGGTCAAGCCACCACGGCAGATCTGCCGCCTGCACCGTAAGATGTTCAGGTGCATAGTCATCAGAGCAAGCCGCCATTTCCTCACGATCTGAACATATGATGACTTCTGCGTAGTCACGCCATGCGGCTTCGGCGTTCGCACGGTTCAGTTCTGGCAGGTCCGCGATGAGTTTCGGAACGATTTGCATGGTTTTTTCCGCCAGTTCCCGACTGTCTGTCACCAGCCAGACCGGGGAATTGTATCCGTGTTCGGCCTGTCCCACGAGGTCGGTGGCAACGATAAAGGGATCAGCATTTTCATCTGCCAGGATCAGGCTGTCGGTGGGTCCTGCGATCATGTCGATCCCCACACGTCCAAACAGGATGCGTTTCGCTTCCGCGACAAATTGATTGCCGGGGCCGACAAGTATGTCTGCTTTGGGCAGGCCAAACAGGCCGAATGTCATTGCGGCGACACCCTGAACACCCCCCATGGAGAGGATATTGTCAGCGCCACACAGATCAGCGGCGTAAATGATGGCTGGGTTGATTCCAATGCCCGGGCGCGGCGGTGAGCAGGCCGTGATATGCTGGCAGCCGGCCACCTTTGCGGTTGTCACGGTCATGATGGCGCTTGCGATGTGGCTATAGCGTCCGCCGGGCACGTAACACCCTGCGGCCCGGCAAGGTATCGCTTTTTGACCAGCGATCAGCCCAGGCACAACCTCAAGTTCCACATCCGTCATGGTGGATTTTTGCGTCTCTGCAAAGCGGCGTACGTTGTCATGGGCAAAGGCAATGTCGTCTTTCAGCTTTTGCGACACGAGTACCGATGCCGCGGCAATTTCTTCTTTGCTCAAGATGATGCTGCCTTGATAGCTATCGAATTTCTCGGCGTACTTCAGCGCTGCGGCATCGCCGCCGACTTCGATGTCGTTAAGAATGTTCTGTACGGTTTCTCGTACATCGCCGGCATCTGTCATCGCCGTTTTTGCAGCTTTTTTGAGGTATTCTCGGGCCATGAAAAGGAATCCTGTCTTGGAGGTGTCGTCAGCGTCGAGGAAGCAAATTTTCGAAAGCACGGGCAGTTGTTGACCGGCAGTAGGAGCAGCCCGTTTGCCCGTGCCTTCGAAGCGGAATCTGGCCACCCTCCCCAAGCGCCAGATTCCATGTTCTTCAGCGCCTTCTATGCTCTTACAAATCCAAATGCAAGCGCTTGCATTGCGATATATCAATCTTTTTACCCTCCGGCTGACGCGTTTTAGGGTGTTCTCGACGGCAAACGGAGATATGACACCAAGATGGCCAAGAACACCGCTCCAACACTTGAAGATGTGGCTCGCATGGCGGGGGTCTCGACAGCCAGCATTTCGCGGGCGCTGAATGATCCGGACAAAGTGGCCAAACCCACGCGCGAAAAGATAGAGCAAGCGATCGAAGCGCTTGGATATACACCCAATTTTGGCGGTCGCGCTTTGGCGTCCAACCGGACCAACACCGTGGGTGCGATCATTCCCAGCCTTGCGAATGCGATGTTTGCAAGCGGGCTGCAGGCCTTTCAGGAGGTGTTGTCCGAGGCCGGTATCAATTTGCTTGTTGCCACGACGGGGGATGATCCTGAGCATGAGCTGCGTCAGGTAAAATCTCTTTTGGCGCATGGGGCAGACGGGCTGATGTTGATCGGGAATGAACGTCCCGAGGCGACACGCGCGTTTCTGGAAAAGCGGCGGGTCGCATATGTGATCTCCTGGTGCTTCAAGGATGAGGATGCCCAACTTTTTGTGGGCTTTGATAATTTTATGGCGGCAAAGGGGGCGGCTGAACAGGCTTTGGCGCTGGGTCATCGCCGGATCGCAACGATCAGCGGGATCAGGCAAGGAAACGACCGGGCCGGTGATCGGCAGGCAGGTGTCGAGGCGGCGATTGCCGATCATGGCCAGGACGCGCATCTTTCTCATAACATCGAGGCGGCTTACCGGTTGGAATATGGTGCCGAGGCATTTGCCAAAATCATGGGGGATGATCGTCCACCTACCGCAATCATTTGCGGTAATGACGTTCTGGCGGCGGGGGCCCTGATGCGCGCGCGTGATTTGGGTATCGATGTTCCGAACACGGTATCGATTGTGGGTTTTGATGACATCGGGCTTGCATCGGTGGTCACCCCGCCGCTTGCGACCGTGCGTGTGCCGCAGATTGAAATGGGTCGTACGGCAGCACGCGTCCTATTGGCCCGGTTGTCAGGTGAACGAAACGTTAACAGTGTTGCCCTGCAGACCGAATTCATTATGCGCGGATCTCTCGCGCCTCCTCGATACTAGGAAGATCGCATTGCCATCAGGTTTTGTGCTCTGTCGCGGGCGTACCGTGCGGCCTGTTCCTTGACCGGTCCATATCCACGAATGTCCAAGGGGACGGCCAGAATATCTCGAACCACCTCGTGATGTCCTTGTCGCCAAACTTCCGGCATCCCCAGAATCAGCTCATCGAACCAGATGATCAGGTCAAGTTCCAGCTTTCGGTCGGAGTGAAAGCGAAAGGGGTCCAGCAAACTGCCTCGAATCTTTCTGAGCCGCGCGAGGAGGCTGAACATCTGGCCAATCCACGGTCCAAACCGGTATTTCCTGGGCCTGCCACGTCCATCCTTTAACCAGGACAACACAGGGGGGGCCAAATGGTAATGCACCTTAAAGTCACCCTCGAATTCGGCTTTCAGACGTTCTCTGAATTCGGGGCGGGCGTGCAGGCGTGCCACTTCGTACTCATCCTTGTAGGCCATCAGCTTGAAGAGAGATTTTGCGGCTGCGCGTTGAACATCATCTGGCAACCCGGATAAGCAAGACAGCGATGAACGATAGCGCTGAGCATAGGCGTTATCTTGATAGTCGCTTAGGAATGTGGCCCGCCGCTCGATAAATTGCGCGGCAGTTTCATTTGAATCTACCTGGTCCGGTTGCGATGTGTATCTGTGTGGATCAACTGCCAATGCGCGGCCATAGGCAAAGGCCATCCGGTTTTTTTCTGGTGCGACTCCGTTGAGTTCAATTGCCCGCATCAATGCGTCATATCCCACTGGCACAAGCCCGCGTTGCCATGAAAAACCCAGCATCATGACATTGGCAAAAACCGTATCTCCCATCAGAACGTTCGCCATCTCATTTGCGTTGAAGCAAGCGACATTTTCGGCGCCTACCGCGTCTTCAATAGCGGCGCGGCGCTGTGACACCTTCAGGGAAGCGTCCCGGTTCAACACCAGATCACCGGTCGGCATTTCGGCCAGATTGAGGGCGACCTTTGTACCTTGCCGGTAGTGCGCCGAGGCTTTGGGCGAAGAGGAGACCACAACATCGCAGCCAATGACGGCATCCGCGCAGGCTGTGTCAATGCGGACCTGATGCACAGATATGGGGGAGCTGGCCAGACGAACATATCCCAAAACCGCCCCGAATTTTTGAGCAAAGCCGGTGAAATCCAATACACTGACCCCTTTGCCTTCCAGGTGGGCGGCCATGGAAATCAACGCACCAACGGTGATCACCCCTGTTCCTCCAACGCCGGTCACGAGCAGATCATATGGACTATCGAGCGATGGAAGCGCGGGCTCCGGCAACTTTGCATTCATGTCGATCACGTCGATTTCTGGCGCTGCTTTCTTGCGACGTGTCGCACCCTCAAGGGTCACGAAACTGGGACAGAATCCGTTCAGGCAGGAAAAATCCTTGTTGCAACTGGACTGATTGATTTTGCGCTTTGTGCCGAATTCGGTTTTATGCGGCTCAACGCTCAGGCAGTTGCTTTCAACCGAACAATCGCCGCAGCCTTCGCAAACAAGATCGTTGATCACGACAAACCGGTCAGGCTCGTGAAGTTGGCCGCGTTTGCGTTTGCGGCGTTTTTCGGTGGCACAGGTCTGCTCATATATCAAAACCGTGACACCCGGCACGTCGCGTAACGCGCGTTGCAATGCGTCCATTTCAGAACGATCATGAAAGCTGACATCCGCCGGGAAATCGTGTTTTTGAAATTTGGCGATATTGTCTGAGACAAGTGCAATTCGTTGAACACCCTCTGCGCGACAGGTTTGTGCGATCCCGGCAACCGAGACCGGCCCATCCACCGGTTGCCCGCCGGTCATGGCGACAGCATCATTGTAGAGAATCTTGTAGGTGATGTTGGTGCCCGCCGCCACGGCCTGACGGATGGCAAGGCTGCCAGAATGGTACCAGGTTCCTTCGCCCAGGTTCTGGAAAATATGTTTGCCACCGTTGTAAAGCGAGGTGGCGATCCAAGGCACCCCTTCGCCTCCCATTTGCGCATAGCCGACGGTTTCGCGGTCCATCCAACTTGCCATGACATGACACCCGATACCACTGGCGGCCTTGGAACCTTCCGGCACTTTGGTCGACGTGTTGTGCGGACAACCGGAACAGAAGTAGGGCGTTCGCGTCGCCCCTTCGATCTGCAATACGGGCGGTAGCGGGCTTGTCAGCGCGCACGCCTTCTCGATGAATCCCTCGTTGAGAAAAAACCGGTTCAGGCGCGCGGCAATGATGGGCAGCAATAGCCGGGGGCTCAGCTCGCCCGTCCAAGGCACCAATGGGTTCATTTCTTCGTCGTATTTTCCCACCATACGGTCTGGCTTGCGACCGGGCCAGTCGTAGAAGTGCTCCTTGAACTGGCTTTCGATGATGCCGCGTTTTTCTTCAATCACCAGCACTTCACGTTTGCCGGTCACAAAATCAAGCGCGGCATGATGGGCCAGCGGCCAAACCATCCCTACCTTGTAGATATCGATACCAAGACTGCGGCAGCGGCCCTCATCCACGCCAAGAAGGCGCAAGGCTTCCATAAGATCCAGATGTGCCTTGCCGGTGCTGACAAAACCAAAGCTTGCCTTTTCCACCCCGTAGACTGCGTGATCAATCGGATTGGCCTCAGCAAAGGCCTGGACCGCATCAAGTTTCGCCTTGATCCGCGTTTCGATCTCTGGGGATGGCAGGTCAGCGACCCTGACATGCAGGCCACCCGGCGGGGCGGTGAAATCAGGTCGCTGAAAGACCCGGTCGGGCATGAGTTCAACGGATTGTCCGCTTTCAACGGTTTCTGAGATGGCCTTGAAGCCAACCCAGGTGCCGGAAAACCGCGACAATGCGAAGCCGTACTCCCCAAATGCCTGATACTCCGCCACGCTCGCGGGGTTCAGCGTGGGCATGAACCAGGCCATGAACGCAACATCCGATTGGTGAGGCATAGACGATGAGACGCATCCATGATCGTCCCCGGCAACGACCAATACGCCGCCTTTCGGGGCGGATCCATAGGCATTCCCGTGTTTGAGCGCATCCCCCGACCGATCCACCCCCGGCCCCTTGCCATACCACATGGAAAAGACGCCATCGACATCAGCATGCGGGTCGAGACTTGCTTGCTGCGCGCCCAGGACCGCCGTTGCCCCAAGGTCCTCATTGACCGCAGGAATGAAGGAAATGCCCGCTTTCTTGATCAGTGCCTCATTGCGCCAGATTTCCTGATCGACGCCACCAAGGGGGGATCCGCGGTAGCCTGACACAAATCCCGCGGTGTTCAGTCCGTTTTCACCATCACGCCGTGCCTGATCCAGCATGATACGTACAAGGGCCTGGGTTCCGGTGAGAAATACGCGGCCTTGGGTTTTGGTGTATCGGTCTCGAAGGGCGTAGTCGGAGGGCTTGCGCGGATGCTGGCTCATCAAGAGGGTCCTGTCACAAATGAGTGGCTTGGGTCATTTTCGCCAATTTGGGTGATAAAGTTTATTTCATTTTGCATCGACGGGCATTTTGGGCGAACATTTTTTTCACAAACCGGAACATTTCAGGATTTTTTTGGCTAAAATCTGACCTGGGGTCGGATGGAGGTCAATCGGGCAAGACAGGGTCTTTCGCTTGACAACTTAAAAGTGGCCTGTCTCTGGTCGGTTGCAAATTCTATCGGGAGGTCATTTTGATGCTTAGGACGCGAGCTGCGGTTGCGGTTGCTGCTGGGAAGCCATTGGAGGTTATGGAGGTTAACCTTGAGGGGCCTCGTGC
>NZ_CANLYL010000037.1 GCF_947495275.1 uncultured Roseobacter sp. | reverse complement strand
GGATACATATGAGCGACTTCCGAGAACGTGCGAAGAAATCAATTGCGAACAGCAGCCGGTACATACATTTGGGCCGCTTGGGGTACCTTTGATCTGCATACCCTTTAGAAAACGGCAACGCATTGCCAGTGCATTTGCACCCGCGAATAGGGGAAATGTCTGCACTTACAAACGAGACAATATGACTTCCCGTAAGAACAATATCCTTCGCATGCCGAAAAGCGCCTCAGGACCTTTCCTGGCCTGCAAGGAAAATCAAAAAATTTTGCCCACTTTATCGTGTTGAGATCTCTCGCGAATTAACCGAAGCGAAAAACATTTTCGGTATCCGCTCACGAATGATCAAATCTTCGCTTTGGATAACCGGTGTCTTCGTGTTTACGCTGGCCATTGGGCCAGTGTCCGTTGTCGCGTCTCAGTCGGGTCTGCCAGACAATGCAGGTGTCTATTTGGTTTTCGAGTTCGGATCATCAGCGAGTCTAACCAGGGACATGTCATCGTCTGGAGCTCAGGAGCTCGGACCAATTCGCCCTCCGCTGTCACGGATGATCCTTGCATCCCAGACGGCACACGATCAGCTCCAAGCCTCTGGCTACATAATGATACCTGCCAGTGCACTGGCAGCGCTCTGTGGCATTGAAGTCCCAAAAATCAACCAAGTTCCGAGGGCCTAATTCTCATGTTTGCATCATTACTGTCTGCACCAGCCCGTATGGTATTTATTATTGCCGCCTCACTCATTCCATGTGCGATGCTCGCCGCATTCGTGATTGGTGGAAACCTGTTGATGACAGTCGCTATCTCGGGGGCTTTTCTCGGCCTGGGACTGATAATGGGACGGAGCCAGCCCAAGCTACTGGCGGTCGGCGCAGCTGTCGCTTTGATTGGCCAGGCCATTGCGTTTAACCAGGTATTTCAGGGGCACCCCTGGCAGATTGATACCCACATGCTGTACTTTGCCCTGCTTGCAATTTTGGTGAGCTTGCGCAGCGTCCCAGCCGTGTTGACCGCCGCTGCAATCATCGCGGTCCATCATGTTTCTATGACGATACTTATGCCATCCTTAATCTATCCGTCGGGCGGGGTTCTTGAAAACATCGGACGCACCACATTTCATGCCGTGATTGTCGTTCTGGAAACCGCAGCTCTCGTCTTAACGGTCGTTCAGTTGCAACGGCTCAATAAAGAGATGCAAGTCAAGGCAGGTGAATTAGAGGAGAGCTTGAAACTATCTGACCAAGCACGTCATCAAGCTCAAAACGCACAGGAAGATGCTGAATCAGCCAGACAGGAGGCAGAGACTGCTGCACAACGTGAAGTCGAAATGGCGAAGGAAAAAGAAGAGGCGGATCGTAAGGCAGCCGAAGTGCGGGAAGCGATGATGATCGACCTTGGGAAATCTTTCGGCACCGTTGTGGAAGCCGCTATCAACGGTCAGTTTTCCAAACGAGTGGATGCGAAATTCTCTGATCGGATCCTCAACGAGCTTGCAGAGAACATCAACCAACTGTTGGGTACCGTTGATCAGGGCCTTTCCACAACAGGTGAAGCGTTGGAACGTGTTGCCCGTGGGGATCTGACGAAGCCTATGGACGGCGACTTCCAAGGGGCGTTCGGCCATCTACAGGAGAATGTCAATAATATGATAGACGGGCTCAAGTCTCTCATCGTTGATATTTCAGGCAGCGGCAACACTCTTGTTTCATCGTCAGCTGAGTTGCGCGATACTTCCGAAGCACTATCGAAACAAGCTGAACAGAATGCAGCTTCTCTGGAAGAGACGTCCGCGGCTCTCGAGGAACTTTCTGCAAGTATCAAGCAGGTCAGCGGGAGTGTCGCAGACGCAAGCAAGAACGCACAGACAGCCCGCGATACGGCCCAGTCCAGTGAAAAAGTTGCGGCTGATGCCGCAGACTCAATGGCAAGTATCGCTGACGCTTCAAAAGAGATCACCCATGTGGTCGGTGTGATCGACGACATTGCTTTTCAGATTAATCTGCTTGCATTGAATGCTGGCGTTGAAGCGGCGCGCGCGGGAGAGGCTGGTCGTGGCTTCTCTGTTGTCGCCTCCGAAGTCCGACAACTCGCCCAAAGAGCCGCCGAAGCTTCGAAGGAAATAGCAGCCGTGATCACAAAAAGTGATGCAGCGGTTTCTGAGGGTGTCGAAAAAGTTTCCGACGCGAAGTCTTCGCTGGAAGCGATTGTTGATAGCGTTGTCAGCATCTCGAAAGGGGTCGAGGAGATATCTATCGCAACGTCAGAACAGGTGAATGGCATAGGCGAAATTACAACCGCTGTAAGTCAAATTGACCAAAACACACAGAAACAGGCGGCCTCATTTGAGGAAGTCACAGCTGCAAGTGCCTTGCTCGCAAGCGAGGCTGATAATTTAAAGCAATCGACGGCAAGTTTCCGGACCGGCCAGGAAGCTAAAGTTGTCAAAATGGACAGACCAGCCCCGGCTCCAGCACAGTCCAAAAGTGCTGTCGCAGGTGGCGGTGGACGCGCGAGCCACGACGGTTGGGACGAATTCTGATTGCTCTGACTGCCAGGCAAATAGCTCTCAACGTTTTTGTGATGTCCAACCCTTTTTGTCAGAGAAAGATGGCTATTTCAGTCGACGTAAACAAATGAGAGCGGCCATCGGGTCGAGTATAGCGAAAGCCCGGTCTGTCCTGTGGTTTCAACGGATCGCTGCAACACAGGCTTCAAATTTCTCTGCTGGGGTTTGTTATTGCAACGTTTTTCTGGGGCGTTCGTTGAGCTGGCGTGCGACAGCGCGGAGTTGGGGCTGACTAAAGCCCGATATATCAATGCCTTTGGGGAAGTACTGGCGTAGAAGTCGGTTGGTGTTTTCGTTGCTGCCCGTTTGCCAAGGAGACTGAGGATCGCAAAAGTAGACGTCGATCTTGGTCGCCATAGTGAACTTGCGATGCCCGGTCATCTCCGATCCACGGTCCCAAGTGAGCGAGCGATACAGTTCCTTGGGGAGCTTGCGCGCCTGCTTGATAAGTGCGGTTATGACGCTTTGAGTGTCCTTGTTCTCCACCTTCGCCAACATCACAAATCGTGAATGCCGCTCGACCAATGTGGCAATGTAGCTGTTGTTAGACCCCACGATTAAGTCGCCCTCCCAATGGCCTGGTACGGCGCGATCTTCGACTTCGGACGGGCGTTCACTGATGGGGGTAGCGTCCTTGATCTTGCGCAATTTGAGCCCCTTTTGGATCGCATGCCGAGACCTTCTGATTGCACGCGGACGCCGCAGGCACTCCTGTAATTCCTTCTTCAAAACCCCACGGGTTTGGACATAGAGGCTGCGATAGATCGTTTCATGTGACACGCGGTGGTGCTCTTCATTGGGGTGTTTGCGCTTCAGCCAACCTGCAATTTGCTGCGGTGACCATTTCCGACGCAGCTTGCGCGCAATCAATTGGCACAATGGATCGTTGAACGAGAGCTTACACGACTTGGGCCGCGTTGCGCAGTCCCAGGCGCGCTGGTCTGAGCGCGCGGCACGGTAGGCTTGGCGTCCACCATTTCTGTGAACCTCGCGACTGATTGTCGAAGGGGACCGTTTCAGTCTTTGTGCGATTGAACGAAACGACTGCTCTGCGACAAGCCCGCGGGAAATCTCTTCCCGTTCAACGAGGCTCAAAGCGCATCGCGATCGCCTCCGTTCCGGTGGCCGTATTCCACCGAACTGCGCCAAATGCGGGAAGATCGAAGACGATGCACGATTAAAGTGCCGTCCAATCGAACTCATCGACTCCCCGCGCTGCCATCGATCCCACATCTCTGACTTCTGCTGGTCCGTATAAAACGTCCGTGTGCGATACTTCATGGTGAACACTCCATCTCTCTCAAAAGACTAAAGTGTTGCAGCGATCCGTTGATACCACACCGCAACGCGGACGGAGCAGTTATCCCAGCAATCTACTCAAGTGACCGGAGCTAACCCAAAAGCGCCTTCCCCGGATGGCTACTAAGCTAATGGTTGAGCGTAATGGACACTCACTGATACGATATCGCATCGAGAATCGCAGGCGATCCGGCAAGCCGAAACCTTATGGTCGCGATACACCGACCACATAGTGTATCATAACCTTAAACTCCACAGATCAATTGGCTCAACCGCTTGGATGTCCTCGAATTAGTCGTCAGCTTGGTGGGTGGCACCTTAGGAGGTGCGGCTGTCGTAGCTTTCTTGGGGAGAAATGAGCTGACACCAGTCAGCCAAGCAGAACCCTCAGATGTCGGGCGGCTTTGGTCATCTGAACAAAGCTGTCGGATTACCGCTGTAAGCCCAGTGGCGACATAAAAACGCGCAAAACACTAATACTCGGCAGCGACATTCAAGGGGTGGTTTGGGTTCTTTGAGTTATACTCATCAACATGTTTCAGGCGGTCAGGGAAGGCGGGGCGATCGTGGTTTCCTGATCCAATAACTCCAAATTCAGCCTTCCACAGGCGCTCGACCTTCGACCATTGCTCTTGGTCGTCTATTCTTGGTGCTGAGAAACTGCGCCCCATCTCGTGCATTGGCCTTTCACATTGAGGGCCGGCTGAATTGACGCTCTTAACAGGGTATGCAGGAAGCAAGGCACAAAACAAACAGGAGACAATATGCCTGAGATCACCGGCACAGAGCATGTTAAAAGAGCCATGGGTGAGTGGCACGCTAGCAACCTCGTGGCTGTGAGCGAGTTACATTTAAAGCCAAATATGGCTTCGGGTGGAACCGATCTGGTTTTGGTTGCGCATTTCCAAAAGAGGACAAGCGATGGATGGCCGAACTTCCATGGGAAAATGCACGCTTTTAGGCTGAAGTTTGGCCTTGTCGGAGACTTAAACATCAAGGGGTTTGGAGGTGGTACAAACCAAATTATGGGGTTCGACATCATTGACGCCAGTGACCGAGGGTTGGAAAGAATCAATTTTTTTGTTGAAGACTATGAAGACGGAAAACTGGGGTTCAGTTGCCAAACCATTGAAGTTGAGCCTATGGAAGAAGCATAGGTTGACTACTTAGGTCGAACTTTGACTACTGGACTCAGTTCTTAGGATCAACGGACAGCGGAAGGAATTTAGACAGATTGCCACAAATATTACTCGGGCGTCCACTATTCTTTCCCGCGAAGCCAACCTAGGTTTCGGTAATTCAAATATCGGTTTTGTGCTGTGCAACCGATGTTGAGATTGCCACATTATATGGCAGAAAGGTCTCGCTGATCTGCTGGCGCAGCCAATTCAAACGTTAACTTCGAGCTGCCTACCGGTCGACTGACCAAAACTGTCGATTGGCAGCTTGGAGCCCGAAACTACGGAATGCTGCGACCTGCATCAAGGTCTAAGAATGCTGGAAGCTGTCCTTGAGTTTCGCCATGTGCACTATGTCTGCAACGTGAAATCACCCTTTGTCGCGCTCAGTCGGGTGTTAGGTGGTTGTTCGAATTGGCGAGATTTGAAGTGCTTCGAATTCACCGTGACGTAAGGGCTGCACGAGGCCTGTAGCGGGGCATGGCAATTTGTCCCACGGCGCAGCGATCAAGGTTGCGGTGATTTCACGGTCGGCTTGGGGTAGAGGGCAACAATGACCTCAGCGCTCCGGTCTGGGACCATATTTCGAAAATCGAGGGATCCAGCAAACACTGAAAGCCATTCTTAGCCTTCGTTTGCTTCTTCCCAGCTCAGTCTTTGGCTCATTTCCGATAGCTGAGACCGCAAAGAGATGACCGTCAAACTCAAAATGGGTCGTGAACCATCATCGGTGTCGCCTTTCGAACAGACACCCAAAGAGCGCTGCGTACTTTTCCAGCCATACTTTTAGGCCTGTTAGAGATGTTTGAGCGTCGAATCCCTGAATGGCTACGTCATGCACCCGCACCATCAGTGCGGGGTTTTGCGACCCTTGCCGCATTTGAGGCAGTTGCACGTGGCATCCTGATTTCCGTCTTTCCGGTTGCGATGTACGACGCGCTCCAGGACGCGGTTCTGATCAGTTCGATTTACTTCGTGATCGGTATCATCTCATTGCTGACTGGGCTTCTCGTTCCCTTTCTCAATCGCTGGATAGCGAGGCGATGGATGTATGGCATCGGGGCGATGGCGTTCGTCATTGGATCGGGCCTTGCAACCTTGGGCTCTCCAGAGATGATCGTTCTGGGGCTTGTCCTGAATTCGCTTGCCACGGTCGTAACCTTTGTGTGTTTCAACGCCTATGTGCTGGATTACATCGCGCGGGTCGAGTTGGGGAAATGCGAAACGCTGCGCATGTTCTATTCGGCCCTTGGATGGACCGTTGGCCCTATGCTGGGCGTGCTATTGTGGGAATGGTGGAGGCCCGCCCCGTTCGTGATTTCGGGCCTGGCGGCGGCAGCCATGCTGGGAGCGTTTATCTTTCTGCGGCTGGGGAACGGCAAACAGATCACCCGGGCGCAGAGTGCACCTGTCAATCCGCTGGCATTTCTAGGGCGTTTCTTGCGCCAACCCCGCCTGATCGCTGGTTGGCTCTTTGCGGTTATCCGCTCCTGTGGCTGGTGGGCCTATGTTGTCTATCTGCCTATATTCGCCGTCGAGAATGGTCTAGGAGAAACGCTGGGCGGCACGCTCTTGTCGATCACAAATGCTGGATTGTTCTTGTCGCCGGTGATGCTGAGATGGATGCAGAAACACTCCGTGCGCAGCACAGTTCAAACCGGTTTCATGGCCTTCGCCCTGCTGTTCTGTGCCGCCAGTCTGGTTTCTGTAGCCCCGTCTGCAACTGTCGGCCTGCTCTTTGCCGGCAGTTTCTTTCTTATCCTCTTGGATATTTGTGCCGGACTGCCATTCCTAATGGCTGTTAAACCCTCGGAACGCACCGAAATGTCGGCCGTCTACTCGTCCTACCGAGATGTCTCCGGTATCCTGACACCAGGCGCGGCATGGCTGATCCTGTTGGCCGCCCCGATATCCGGCATTTTTGCCGCTGCAGGTGTGGCAAGCTTGCTGGCTTGGGGGATTGCCGGGCGGCTGCATCCACGCTTGGGCGAAAAGCGTATGAAGCCAGTGAAACCATTGCAAATAGAGCAGCGGATCCTTTTTCATGAGACCTGAGACCTGAGACCTGAGACATGAGACATGAGACCTGAGGCCAGTCGCCAATTGTGCCCTTTTCCTGATGCTAGCGGAATCGCTCCCTTCGACTTCCCTTGTCGCGCGCTCGAAAACAGCGAGGCTCGCGGAACGCCGATGCTGAAACGTGCGATGTCGCCGAAATAATCTTGACAAGATGCGGGTTCTAGCACCTGTCATTCTGGTAAGTCCTCAAAAGTAGAGAAAACCAAATGCAGGTCAGTGTTCGCGACAACAACGTCGATCAAGCACTCAGAGTTTTGAAAAAGAAGCTTCAGAGCGAAGGTGTTTTCCAGCAAATGAAGCTGAAGCAATCCGTCGTGCCTGCAAACTGGCGCGGAAAAAACTGGAACGCGAAACGTAACTCTACGTTCTTCTATCTACCGAAACTTAGGGCCGTGCGCCCAGACGGTTAAAGAATGTCGGGTCCCTCGTGACACAGGCGTCACTTGATGCAGATGAAAACTTGGGAAAATTGTGATGGAGCCCTGCGTCCGGTTTGCGGCGATGATATGCGTGCCCGGCATAACTTCCAGATCACCGCCATCATAGCTTCCGGGCTTGGAAAGCTGCGCGACCAACGTCAGTTTTCGTTTTTGTGCCATTGGGCCATCACCGATGTCGGAATGCCATGTAAAATGACCGCCATCCGTGGCATCGTAGCTGGCAACCTGTGGGCTCTCGGCAAATTCTCTGAGATCAAAGTCGAACCAGTTTCGGTTTGAGGTTCTTACAACGTCGATAAGTCGCTCCATGACCCACGCCATGCCGTCTATCTCATCCAGCCAAACGAGCTTAGCGCGGCGCAGATTATGATCCCGGTTCTGGCCGACAAGCAAAGCTTCTCTCGCTGGAGCTGATGCCACGGCGTTGACGATTGCGCTGCATTCGGCAGGCGTAAATCCATCGTCAATAGAATGTACGTTCACCTGCTAAGTCCCTTGTCCTGAATTGTACTCGACAATGCAGGTCATTTTGCACGCCATGCTTATCCATTTTCGACCAAAGCGCGGGAATACGACCTAAATCCAAAGCAGTACCCTGCTTTTTGAGTGGGTATAGATTGCTGGCGGCTGAAGAGGTGACGCCGGTCTGGAGCGGCTGCAGAGATCAATGGTCGGGCGCGCCCAATTCTGTACTAGGCCCTAAAATATTTACAACTAGTCTATTGTAGCCAACCTCAACGATAGCCATCTCAGTCGTATTGGCACTCAGGTGTGGCGAGTGCCAATGTGTCCCTAAGCATGCCACCCCTACCCGGAAATCCCGAAAAGGAGCAT
>NZ_CANLYL010000036.1 GCF_947495275.1 uncultured Roseobacter sp. | reverse complement strand
TTGGGTCTCTTAATGGCCATCTCTGGTCCTCCACTTTCCTAACTATAGGGGCGGACCACTTCAAAGGGGGAGGCTCATGGACAGAGCGGCGTTGTTATCGAGGGTCCTGACTGCTCTGAAACCGGATGATCATGTCACACGGTGCAGCAGATTTGTGAAATGGGACTGAATTGACAGTCCGTTGAACTCGCCGGTCAGAATTGTGGAAGCGGGACTTGAAACAGATCGTGATGTTTCTGTTGCTTCTCCTGAACTGGAAAGAATTTCCCGGTTTGCAAAGCGCAAGCCACCGTAATTACCTGAAAAAGAATTTTACTGCAGAAATGGGTGTCACAAAATATGGTGTAAAAATTCACTAAATCAGTTGGTTAAGGCGTATTTTCAGCAAGTGTGCCTGCACAGCCCCGCTGCACGCGTGTATGCTGATGGCTGTCGCCTGTGTTGATGTCTACGGAGGAAAACAACGTGACTGCTGCAGTGAAAACGTTCGTGCAAAGCCAGCTGATACATCTTCCGCCTTCAGATCTGCGCCCTTACGACCGCAATGCCCGAACACATTCAGCCAAACAGATTCGCCAGATTGCGCGCAGCATTGAGCGTTTTGGATTTACCAATCCCGTTCTTATCTCAGACGACAGCGAGATCGTCGCCGGCCATGGACGTGTTTCTGCAGCCGGAGTTCTTGGTCTCAGCACGGTGCCTTGTCTCAGGCTCTCGCACCTTTCTGCTGAAGAACGGCGCGCCTATGTTCTGGCAGATAACAAACTGGCCGAAAACGCCGGATGGGATCAGGAGATTCTGGCCATTGAACTACAGGCCCTGATTGATCTGGACTTTGATGTTGATCTGACAGGTTTTGAAATTGCTGAAGTGGATATGATACTCGATCAGCATGCGAACAAGCCAGACAATGCTGACGAACTGCCGGCTCCAGTCAGTGGTCCTGCGGTTACGCAACCGGGCGACCTCTGGCAACTTGGAAATCATCAGTTACTTTGCGGCGACGCCCGCTCCCAGACCGATGTGAGCAGGCTGGTCGGAGGCAGGGAGGTGGATCTGATATTTACAGATCCGCCTTACAATGTCGCGGTTGACGGGCATGTTTGCGGTCTTGGGCAGCACAAACATCGGGAGTTTGCCTTTGCCTCCGGTGAGATGAATGCGGATCAGTTCACCCGGTTTCTGACGGACACCCTGCAAAACGCAGCCGCGGTCGCCCGGGATGGCGCTATTGCCTTTGTCTGTATGGACTGGCGCCATATGGGCGAAATGCTTGCGGCGGGGCAGGCGGCATTTACGGAACTGAAAAACCTCTGCATCTGGAATAAAACCAATGCTGGCATGGGAACCTTCTACCGCTCCAAGCATGAGCTTGTATTCGTGTGGAAAAAGGGGAGAGCAGCGCATACCAACAGCTTTGGTTTGGGCGATACCGGTCGCTATCGCACCAATGTCTGGGACTATGCCGGTGCCAATGCGATTGGACATTCACGAGATTCCGACCTCGCAATGCACCCTACCGTTAAGCCGGTAGCGCTGATCCGCGATGCAATCCAGGACTGCAGCCGCCGGGGTGATCTTGTACTCGATCTGTTCGGCGGATCTGGCAGCACATTGATTGCGGCAGATCAATGCGGGCGGCGGTCCTGCCTGTTAGAGTACGACCCACTGTACTGCGATACAATCATCCGGCGTTTTGAAGCGCATGCTGGCCGAGCGGCATCATTGGTGCCCGATGGCAGTACATTCTCAGATCTGACGGCTCGCAGGAATGTAACCTGATGCCCCGCCGGACAAAGGCTCAGAAGCTGTCGCCTGTCCAGGAGGAGACCACATTTACCGAACTGGATGCCGCCATTGACTCGGTGTCAGGCCGCAAGGTTACCGTGCGCAGAGACCGCGCAACAAAAGAGATTACTGTTCTCGAGGCCGTTCTGGAAAACCTCGCGCAACTGGCACTGAAAGGTGGTTCGCATGCGACAAAACAGATGATCGATCTGTTCATGCAGGTTGAAGAAAAAAAATACAGTCTGCGTGAAGAGGAAATCCGTGTCTGGACAAGTTACAAAAAACACACGGAGTGCTGAAGTTCTTGCTGCGCGCGAAAAAGGCCTTCCGGAGCCGGATATATTACCGCACCCCGATGACGTGATCATAGACAGATCATCCGGGGTGACAATCGACGGACCAATGATCCGTGAGGACATCGGCACTGTGCAAAAGGCGAAACAACTGATTACTGCAGTTCTGCTTCAGGAAGCGCTGGAGATGCGCCGGAACCGGGTAAAGGGCGAGCCTGAGCAGGTCCCGGGAACTCCGCTGATGTTTGCCATTTGGCTCAACCGTTCGGCCCTGAACAAGCGCATGCGGTTTACGGATGACGAAATGATCGACATGCGCATGCGTTTCCGGGGTTTAAGTATCCGCGAACTTGAAAAACTCGCATTCCGAATGTGGAAGGCAAGTGGCGTATCTGTAAAACGCGGGGCGTTTATCTGGTCCAATAATGTCGCCGCAAGCATCATGCAGTTCAGTGCAAATGCAACAGTTATCATAGCAAGCAAAGATCAGACTGATGGTCAGAAGAACGAGGCTTTAAGTCTCCTGATCCGACGGATGTTCGGTTGAGTCCTCCCGTTATGTGGGTGACCGGTGCATATGGCTTGCGACCCGTTCCTTCTGTCCGGATGTTATGTATCAAACTGAACGCTGCCTTATGTTGACACATGCAGCGCAGCTTCATATGTACAGGCTGCTGACGTGACACGGTGATAATCTGCCTGCCGTAGCGCGGGTGGGATCCCGCAGCGTTTTGCGGGGTTCCCGGAGCGCCGGACGGCAGGCCCCGCCGTCAGCTCCACACAGCGATGTATTCCGGCTCTTCCGGAAAAGCAAAGGTGTTGGGCAGATGTCCGAGCTGCCTGAACAGTGTTGTCTTCATCATAGAACCACGCTTTGTCACTGATAGACCGTTGTAAATCTGTTGCTTGGCTCATCTGAACAAACTGGAATACTGAAGCCTGCCTTCGACAGTGCGTTGATGTTCTGACCAATCGTATCTGCCCTCTCGTCCAGAAGTCTCGATTCCAGTACTGCGATTTTGACCTGAGATGCCAATATACGGATTTAAGTTTTTGAAATCCTCCGTCATGGACAGGTTTGGTCCGAAGGGATCGACCGGCCCTTTGCGGCCCTTGTCTGGCACCCTAAGATGCCGCGGCAGTGCCCGCATTGCCGCCATTCGCTGCATGTGGAAAGTTTTGAGATGGTCGAACTCACAGTCAGCGGGACAAAGGGTGTTTTCGCTGCGTTTGCGCAGAAGGCTGCTTCCATGCGCTTTGCAGACCTTCGCCTTGGATTGCACACGAGGCACATACAACCAGCGATTAAAAATTGATAATCTGTCCATTCCTCCATCTCTTTCCGAGCGCTAAACCCGTAGGCCTTTTCAACTGGCCCGTAGAGGCATCGGCTGCAAATGCTTGGTCTGAGGCCATTCCTTGGCATCTATGTGCCACGAACAGTTTCGGTGTCGCAAACGGAAGGCTAATGCGACAGCCGTATCACTAGCAATGAGACAGAAATGTCTTACGGAGCCTGAATGACTACCATGAACCAATCGTCACTCGGCAATGACGGGCACCGGTTCGGTGTCCTGTTTGTCTTTGCTGCTGGTGTGCTTTGGTCGACCGTCGGGCTTGGAATACGGCTGATCGAAGACGCGGTTGTGTGGCAGATATTGCTTTACCGTTCTGTCAGCCTGTCACTTCTACTTTACGTGTTCATTCGCATACGGTCCGGTGAAAGCCCCTTTGCCCAGATCCGCCGCACCGGGTTTCCAGCGGTGATCGCGGGGCTGTCGCTGGTTGCTGCCTATTCCGGCGGGATATATGCGATCCAGTCAACATCCGTGGCAAACGCCATGCTTTTGTTTGCAACAGCACCCTTCATGGCGGCAGTTCTGGGGTGGATTGTCCTGCGTGAACCTGTACGCCTTGCCACCTTGGTAGCGATCGCCGTTGCCATTGCCGGTATCGCGATCATGGTCGCAGATAAATCCGGGGGCGTTGCCTTGACGGGCAGCCTCGCGGCTTTAGGGTCCGCCTTTGGATTTGCAGTCTTCACTGTAGCGCTGCGATGGGGGCGATCGGGTGAAATGCTGCCGTCGGTGTTTTTGTCTGGATTATTCGGCATCATCGTGACGTCCGGCATATGTCTGTTTTTGGAATTGTCGCTTGTGTTGTCGTTCCGGGATGGCGGCATTGCAATGGGCATGGGGGTGTTTCAGGTCGGCGCAGGGTTGATCCTGTATACTCTGGGGTCTCGCAGTCTTCCTGCTGCGGAACTTGCCCTGTTGTCACTGGCTGAGGTTCTGCTTGGCCCGTTATGGGTCTGGTTGTTTATCGGCGAAACGGCCACGCTGAACACATTGACTGGAGGCGCAGTTTTGCTTGCGGCCATAGCTGGAAACGCTCTGTCAGGCAAGCAACGCAAGCCGCCGCCGATCACGTCACCTTAGGGGATTGGGGGCAACCAATTCCTGATGGATCTGCCGTGGGTGGGTGCGTTGCAAGTGTGATCAGATACACGTGAACATGATAAGTGTTGCACTTGGGGTTCCGATATACGTGTTGCTTTTGCCCGGCTTTGGCCCTAGAGCTTTATCTCTGGAGCGCTAATACGCCGTGCGACAGTATTTTTTCGGCCAATCTTGATCGCTCAACTTTTCTTCCTGCGTTGACCCAAGCATTTGCACCCAGGCGACGCTGGTCAGATGACGATCAATTGGCTGCATAGCTAACGACCATTTCTGTTCGACCCTACGATACCGTTGCCAAGATACTGACAAACAGCACCTGAGGCGCTTCTGGTCCGCTTACATTGACAGGATCAGATATCCCAAATTTTTCCATACCCGTCCAATTTCCGGACGACACGACTACGGCCCTCAATATGGCCGTGTTTTCGAACTCGATTTGTGCCCTCTCGACGTCTCTGCGCGGTTCGCGCTCGGGGACACATCATGGGCGTACCGGCGTTGCAACCAAGGCGTTGCAGCGTCGTTGGAGCATGGCCTGAATTTGGACAAACAACTGCTTTTCACCCCCGGCCCTGTGAATGTGGCCGAGACTCTGCGTACCGCGATTTGCAACGAGGATATCTGCCATCGGGAGGCTGATTTTGATGCCCTGCTTGCAGGGATCGAGCAAAAGATACTCTCGCTTTTTCAGATCAGAAAAAGGGAACGTTACCGCGCGGTGGTGATCACCGGCTCCGGAACAGCGGCGAATGAGGCGATACTGTCCTCAGTTGTCGGAGATGGTGCCGTTCTGATCCTGTCGAACGGAGAGTTTGGCGGACGGCTGCATAAGACATCAGTGATCCACAACAAGAAGACCCATCTGATCGAAATACCCTGGGGCACCGCCTTCGACATGCCGCAGATCGCAGCTTACCTTGCGACACACAAGATCGATGTGGTGGCCATGGTCCACCACGAGACGTGCTCCGGCATGCTGAATCCGCTGGCCAAGATCGGAGCCCTGGTAAAAGCCAGCGGCGCACTCTTTGTGGTGGATGGGGTCAGCTCGGTTGGCGCAGAGATGATCGACATGGAGGCGTGTCATATCGCTTTTGTGTCCAGCTCCAGTTCCAAAGCCTTGGGGTCATATCCCGGCCTGTCTTTTGTCGTGGGTCGCAAGAAACAGTTCAAACGGCTCAAACACCATTCAGCCAAGACCACTTACCTGAACCTCGCGACGTTCTACACATTCCTTAAGACCCACAGTCAGACGCCAAACACACCCGCGGTACCGTTGTTTTTCGCACTGGACCAAGCGCTAACGGACATACTGAGCGAGGGCGTCCTGAAGCGACATGCCCGCATCAAGGCACGGGCTGATCTGCTGCGGAGCGGCATGCGCAGGCTCAACCTCGACTTTTTGGTTGATGAGGCGGACATGTGTTCGATGCTGACGACAGTGCAGGTTCCGGCATCAGTATCCGTGCATGATCTGCGTGCGCGTCTACGTGAAAAGTCCATCATCATCTATGAAGGAAAGGGGTGTTTTGCGGGCAAGGTTTTTCAGGTCGGCAATATCGGGGAGCTCTCGGATGACGACATCCGGTATTTCCTATCCACCCTCAAGGACGTGTTGCTGACGCTTCAGGCAGATGCGGCAGACCTTGTAACTCTGGTCAGGCCAAAGCAAAAGCTTCGCGCTGTGTCGCCAGTGCCCTCACATGTGCGGGTGGTGTCATGAACGATAAGCTGAAACGCCTCTGGGCGACCAAGACCCGCGATGACGAATGGTGGTCGTCTTTTGTCACGGCACCGCTGGCGATCGTTGCCAACTATGGCGCTGTCGACATTCCCTGGATTACACCGAACCGGATCACAGCGGCTTCGTTCCTTGTGGCTGTCGCGGCAACACTTGCAATTCTAATCGGAGGGGCAACGTGTTTCATCGCGGCGGCCATCCTGATCCATATCAGCCATGTCCTCGATTGCATGGACGGTCAGATGGCGCGCTACAGAAAAGTGTCATCCCCGATCGGCAGCTATTACGACCGTATCACCGATCAAGTGCAGGTCACGTTATGGTTTGGGGCGGCAGGCTTTGCTGCATTTGCGCAGACAAATAGCGTTACGCCAGTTTTTCTGTCGCTCCTCGGTATCGCGTTCTATGGATTACGCGGCTACGCCAAATACGTGGCGTTAGAGATCGAAACGGGACGCAACCCGGATTATCCTGCTCAGATCGCGCAAGTGAAACAGGTACAGACCACCGCAGGTCCAGGATTTGGTCTAAAGGCAAATCTAGTCTGGTTCGGGCGAGAACAAAGCAAGGCGCTCGCCTTTGATGAAGGCGTCTTCATCTTCATGCTCTCAGTGGCGCTGATCCTGGACCAACTCATTCCAATGCTTTGGGTGTTTGCACTCAGCCAAGTGTTCTGGGGCCTCACCAAATCGTGGGCCAGAGGCAAAAACCTTGGCGAGAGCATGAAAGTTCCGCTTCAGAAATAGCAGTAATCAAAACCGCTCAAGTAGGAGAAAATCATTATGGGATACGAAAAGCACCGCGCGCCGATTGCTGTCATTCTGGCCGCTGGCATTGGCTCACGCCTCAGCCCCCTGACCGAAAATTGCCCCAAAAGCCTTCTGACTGTGGGCGGTTCAGTCATTCTGGAACGCATGATCCGCAATTGCCTGAGCTGCGGAATGTCGCAATATATTCTCGTGCTCGGGCACCGAGCAGACGAAATAAAGAAGTTTGTAGTCAAGACGTTTCGCGGCATCCGTGTCACCTATGTGATCAACGACCGATACCGCGAGACGAACACAGGCTACTCCCTGATGCTGGCGGCCAAAGAGATTGGTACAGCTGAGTTTGTGAAATTCGATGCGGACGTCGTGTTTGATGTCAAAATCCTGCGCCAGCTCTTGGACAGTGACCACGCAAACGTGTTGTGTATCGACCGCAACATCGCGCTTGAGGACGAAGAAGTTAAGGTCATCGCAGACGATCAGATGCAGGTCCTTGAAGTTGGCAAGTCCGTCGATCCGAAGCGCGCGTTGGGTGAATCTATAGGCGTTGAAAAGATCAGCGCCGGAACGGGTGCACTGCTGTTCGCAGAGCTTTCAGAAATGATGGAGGGCCGTGGAAACCTTCAAGCGTATTACGAGGCGGCTTACGCGCAATTGGTCGACAAAGATACGCAGTTCCATGCTCTTGATATCAGCGGCCTGGACTGGACCGAGATCGACACAGCCAAAGACTTTGCCGCTGCAAATGCGATGTTTCGCAGCCCTGTGACGACCATATCCCGTAGCCAGCAAAAGGTGCTGGACGAGGCTGCGGAAGAAGCGGCCATACAGACGCACATCTGATGCATCGACTGCCCTGCGCCGCAGATCCGGCGCGCGGCATACAACGCAGTGATGCCCTTGCCATCCCGGCACCGGATCGCTGCATTTGAAAGGACCTATCATGGCCAAAGGCAACAACAGCAAGCGTGGCAACAAAGAAGCCAAAAAACCCAAGCAAGAGAAACCAAAGGTTTCTGCGACGGCCAACTCGCTGGATGGAAAACCCGCGCTCTCAATTGGCGGCAAAAAGGTAAAGTAGCCAGAACGTTTCGGATTTCGTCCGTCTGAGGTATTCAGCTTGATTTAGTCGCGCACCTTGGCACGGGCGGCGTCCGGGACGTGTCTCAAAACGCCTATGATTTAGATTTGGAAGACCCGATGAGCGAAACAGAAGAGTCCGGCACAAAGATTCACTATGTCTGCCAGACATATATTGCCAAGACGACTGCGCGGGGGCAGCAAGGCCCCCTGAAAATCGACAAGCAGTTGCAGTATTCTACGCCCCGTGAAGCTGAAGAGCGGGCAGAACGGGAATTTCGCGCGGAAAATTGCGTCGGTGCCGATGCCTATATGGTGGTTGAAGACAGCAGTAGCGGCGAAGTAGGGGACCCTACATTTTTAGTGAGACTTGGGTCTGTTCCGGAGCAGGAGTGACTGCAAAATCGCGCGTGCATTGAAGAACACAGGTTGGCCCACCAGCATTTGCCTGCAGGCCAGTGGTTCGCGATTTACATCATGCCTTCCATACCCTCCATGTCGGGTATGCCGTGGCGGTTCGGCCTGGCGGGTTTGTCCGCCACCATCGC
>NZ_CANLYL010000035.1 GCF_947495275.1 uncultured Roseobacter sp. | reverse complement strand
CTACTTCTCCATCTTGCAGAAATAGGCAAAGCCTAACCTGCTGGGTGAAGCAGCCGGTACATCCCATTAGCCGACCTTGGACAAGGCCGTCCTCATTCACTTGCAGTCCCATGATGGTGACTTTGATGCACAGCTTGTGCACGTGGACAAAACCATGTCTTGCGCAACGGCGATAGCGGGATTTGGCCCGCGCCATTGCGCGAAGATAGTCCAGCCCCGGGCCTTGATCACTCGTCCGTCTCGGTGGGGGGCAGACCTGCGATCCCCGCCGTCCGAGCGCAGCCCATCATGCCGGGCATGCCCGGCCTGTAATGCCCCATCGTGCCTTTCGTGAACTGACCAAATCCGCGCCTCCCTTGCGCAACTTCGATGGCGTCGCAAACGATTGGCATATCTACTTGTCGCAGTCGTTCAAGCAGCAACCGGAATGGGTTGGCTTGTCGTGAGGTCAGCTTTCAGAGTTGGGTTAGGGCAGCAACACGGTCAGGCCGTCCGTGACTGCAGAAGCCACTTGATCGGGCGCTTCCAGCAGCGCGAAATGACCGAGCCCCTCAGGAATCTCGAGGACAGCACGCGCGGCGCGGTCAGATGCTCTGCCGCTCCAGCTCTGGAGGCTGCAAGTTCTGTCTGCGCGGCAATCAGATGAGATGTGCTTTCAGCCATGGAGGCGACGCGATCCAGACGCTCCGAGTTTGTGTCAGACAACATCAAATGCCAGTTTTCAATAACCCAATCGCGCGCGCCTCCGGCAAGAATGTGGTCGCGCGCAGCTTCACGATTGGCGCGGTTACCCGCTGGATCAGGGAATAGATTACATGCCAACAAAACGATGGCCTTTGCACGCGCCATCGCGTGAAGATTATGCGCAGCGACCATCGCGCCCAGACTAAACCCGCAGACAATTGCGCCGTCCGTGACGGCAGTGCGCAACGGCCCCTCATAATCTTGCAAATGCGTCGAATTGAGTTCGATGACAATCCGGTTTGCGACGGACACACCCAGGTAATCAAGAACCGGCGCGAACACGTCGGGCGTACACAGCGTGCCGGGTAGAAGAACCCAGTGATCAACGATGGGGTGTGTCATGGCAGGTTTCGACTATTCAGCGACCATTCCATAACTCGGGATCAAGTGAGCGGCGGCAACATAGCCCTGCGCATCAAGCGCATGGCCCTTCGCGAACGCGGCCTCGATCACATCGCCTCGGAATTTGGGGCGCTTTTGATGGTCACCTGCGACAATCAAAAGCAGCTCAACGGTCTTGGCGCCGGTATTTTGAAATCCGCGCAAGACACCCTTTGGGATTGAAAACGTCTCCCACGCGCCCACATCGACGGAGACATTGCCATGGTCATTCATCACAGCGCGCACCCCGCTTTCGCGCGGGATCACAACCATCTTCTCATCCAGTATAAACGGCGAAACCCGTTGCCCCGGCTGAACTCGAAGCCACTCCATCGAAAATCCGTGCGGATTGCTTATTCTGGCCGTATGATCGCGGTTCTGGGTGATGCCGTGTCCAATGACGGGCGCAATCTCAGCGCCGCAGTCCGGCAGTCCCATATCTATGAAGGCGGGACGGAAGTCGCGATCTTTTGTGCTCACCACCCGTTGCCGCATCTCTTCCGGGCTGTATGCGCGCAGTGACGCAACCTCCTCGGCTGCCATGGGCGTGATACATTGTTCAGCGCTCGGAACGGGGTCGCCTTTGCTTGTGTCAATCAGCACGTTGTCTTTGGACAGGTAAAGCCCAAAACCTGCGGCCTCTTGAATGATGTCGGGGTGGAAGATGACCCCGCCTGTATTGTCACCACCAAGCGTCGTAAAAATCCAGCCGTCCCCTGTTCCGCTGTTCACAAATCCACGGTAGATCCATGTGGGCACCGAAATGATGTCGCCGGGGCGGCCAACCAATTCATTCTCACCGTTCGGTCCCCAGCGGAATGTGTACTCACCATCATAGACCATGAAAACTTCGGCCGTGAAATGGATGTGGAGATTGTTGGTGATCCCCGGCGGCATCGCTGCCGCACCAATATTGAAGCCATGCGCTTCAGGTAGATTGATGACCTGCTCTTTCGAGGATGTCACACCGGGGCCAATGATCGAATAGTTCTGTTTCAGATGTGAGCCCGGTTTCTTGCAATCGATGAAAGCCACTGCGCAAGACTGGTAGTCGCTGCGCTTGATGTGTCGTGCGTCGGCCTCGGTTTGGGAAATCCTGGTCATGTCCTTTGGTCCTACGTTTCGGTTTTCGTTCTATGCAATCCGGCGGGGATGCGAGCCGTACCGCGAATAATCAGTTCGCCGGGGATCTCGACCTTTTGCGGCTTGTGCTTCGTGTCCGATATTTCGCTAAGCAGCATCTTGGCAGTTGCATCGATCATTTGCGGCAATGGCTGTCGGACTGTGGTCAGATCAAAAGTCTTCCATTGTGCCATCGGCGCGTCGTCATAACCGATCACTGAAACCTCCTCCGGCACGCGCAACCCCAACTCTTCGCGCAAAACTTCCAGCACGCCAAAGGCCATATGGTCATTGGCGACGAACAGGGCATCCGGCACTTCCGCTTGGGCAAAGAGTTTCCGCGTTTCGACCATCGCGACGTTCCGGCGGAAGTGGCAATCCACGCATGCAAGCGGCTCTAGTCCCGTCGCCTGCATTGCTGCCATGAACCCGTTGCTGCGATCCACGCCGTTCAAAGCCTTGCGCCAACCGGCCAGATGGGCAATACGGCTGTGGCCCGCCTTGATCAGAAATTCCGTCGCTTGCTTGCCGCCCTCGAAATTCGAGGCAGTGACCATGGATACATCCGGATCTGACTGGCCACGATTGAACAAGACGCAGGGAATGCCCGACTTCCGCACCCGCGCCACCAATTTGTTGGACAGGCTGATAGAGGCCAACACGATGCCGTCCACCTGATCGGCTAACAGATCGTCAATAATCGCATCAACCTCGTCCGAGCTGTTGCCCGCGAAATAGACCGTAACGGAGTAACCCTGCTTGTTGAGCGCCTTTGAAAGGTCCTGCAGAGCTTCCCCAAAGAATCCGTTTTTTAGGTAGGCGAGAACGATGCCAATCCGAAATGAGTTGCCAGAGTTCAGCGACCTCGCGACCAGATTGGGGATGTAGCCCAACTCTCGCGCAACTGCGCGCACGCGTTCCACTTTGGCAGGATCAACGGAGGCGGAGCGGGAGAAGACGCGGCTGACTGTCGGCTGGCTCACACCTGCCGCCTTTGCCACATCATATGTTGTTATGCGTGCTGAACCCATGTTTTTCGCTCGTTTCCTATTTCGTCGTATCCCGATAGGGCGCGCCTTCACCATATGGGACATTGATCCCGCCAAAGCGCCGGACGCGAATGTTACATTGTTCTGCGTGGCCAACGAAGCCTTCCAACATGCACAGGCGCGAGCCGTATTCACCTACCGTCGTCGCAGCCTCATCCGTCAGGATCTTTTGATAGCTGTGGGTCTTGAGGAATTTCCCGACCCAAAGCCCGCCCGTATACCGCCCGGCTTTTTTGGTCGGCAGGGTGTGGTTTGTCCCGATGACCTTGTCGCCATTGGCCACATTCGTGCGCGGGCCGAGAAACAGCGCGCCGTAACAGGTCATGTGTTCGAGGAACCAGTCATCGCGATCGGTCATCACCTGCACATGCTCGGAGGCAATATCATCGGCAACGGCCAGCATTTCGTCATAGCTGTCGCACAGGATCACTTCGCCGTAATCCGCCCAACTGACCGAGGCTGTGCCTGCCGTGGGCAGAATGGTGAGGATACGGTTGATCTCGGTCAGCGTTTCTTCTGCCAGCATGCGCGAGTTGGTCACCAAAACGGCGGGTGAGTTATATCCGTGCTCCGCTTGTCCCAGCAGATCGGTGGCGCAAAGTTCGGCGTCAACCGTCTCATCTGCGATCACCATCGTCTCCGTCGGGCCGGCAAACAGGTCGATGCCCACGCGGCCGAACAGCTGCCGTTTGGCTTCGGCCACAAACGCATTGCCCGGGCCAACCAGCAAATGCACAGGATCAATTGTCTCAGTCCCAAGAGCCATAGCACCAACAGCCTGAATGCCGCCCAGCACATAGATCTCATGCGCGCCGCCCAAATGCATGGCGGCGATCACACCGGGGTTCGGCTCCCCCTCAAAAGGCGGTGTACAGGCGACAATGCGCGGCACACCAGCGACGGAAGCCGTGGCCACCGACATATGCGCAGAGGCCACCATGGGGAACTTGCCGCCCGGCACATAGCAGCCGACACTTTGTACAGGGATGTTCTTGTGACCGAGGATGACACCGGGCAAAGTCTCCAGCTCTATATCCAGCATCGAGTCACGTTGCGCTTTGGCAAAGTTTCTGACCTGCTCTTGCGCGAAGCGGATATCCTCCATCTCACGCGGGCTGACCTTGGCGATGATGTCTTTTATTTCAGCGTCACTCAGCCGATAGCTACCGCGATCATAGCCGTCAAACTTGTTGGCGAGCGCTCGGACGGCCACGTCGCCCTCAGTCTCGATCTGCTTCAGCGTCGCGCCCACGATCTCCGCCACTTTGGCGTCATCTTCAGCGCGGTCTGCCTCGGGCTTCCCTCGTTTTAGATATTCGATGGCCATAGCTCTACATCCTGATCCGGTCTTCTGTTTCGGGATCGAACAGGTAGAGGTGGTCCTGGTTCAAACTGATCCCCACGACCTCGTCCTGATCCTTGCGCAGATGGCGGTCGCCGCGAGCAATGACGCGCTGCTGGCCCCATTGCACCGTCAGAAGTGTGCTTTCGCCTGTGTTCTCAAAGGCATAAATTGTCACATCGATATCCCCCTGCCCTTGCTCGTGCACATGCATGTCATCCGCACGAACGCCCAAAATGGCCTTCGCACGATCCGGCGAATTAACAGGCACCAACCGCGTGCCACCCGTGGTTACAAACATCCCATCCGTAACCGATCCGTTGATCAGGTTCATGGCGGGAGACCCGATGAAGCCTGCAACAAACAGGTTGGCAGGGTCGTTATAGATGTCATCCGGCGTACCCAGCTGCTGGATGATGCCGTTTTTCATGACGGCCACACGATCAGCCAACGTCATCGCTTCGATCTGGTCGTGGGTGACATAGACGGTTGTGATCTGCAGAGCGCGCGACAGGTGCTTCAATTCTGCGCGCATGGTCACACGCAATTTCGCGTCCAGATTTGAAAGCGGCTCATCCATCAAGAACACTTTGGGTGTCCGCACAATCGCCCGGGCCAAGGCGACGCGCTGACGTTGACCGCCAGACAACGCCTTGGGCTTGCGATGCAGAAACTCGGTCAATTCGACCTGCTCTGCGGCTTTCTCCACCCGCGGTTTGATCTCTGACTTGTCGGTCCCGCGCACGCGCAGCGGGTAGGCGATATTGTCGAAGATCGTCATATGCGGGTAGAGGCCGTAATTCTGGAACACCATGGCCACGTCGCGGTCTTTTGGCAGATCATCATTGACCATCCTGTCGCCAATCCAGATCTCGCCTGCTGTCGGGTCTTCGAGCCCCGCGATCATCCGCATCGTCGTGGTTTTGCCGCAACCCGATGGGCCAAGAAGTACCAGAAATTCGCGGTCTTGGACGTGCAGCGACTGATTGTCGACGCCGATAAAATCGCCCCAGCGTTTGGTCAGATTGTTGAGTTTGATCTCGGCCATTAGCGGACGGCTCCCATGGTCATGCCTTGCACGAAGTATTTGCGGATCATCAGGGCGAGGACGAACATTGGTGCCATGATGATGATGCCTGCGGCAGATAACAGGTTCCAAAGGTCCCCCTCTTCGCCTTTGAAAAGGGCCAGCCCGATGGGCAAAGTCACCGCCTCCTTGTTGGTCAGGATCAGCGCAAAGAGGAATTCGTTCCAAGCAATGATGAAGCAGAAGATCGCGCTGGTCAGCAAGCCAGGTGCGGCCATCGGCAGGACGATATTGCGGATCACCTGCAGGCGAGAGGAGCCGTCGACCATCGCGGCCTCTTCCGTGTCCATCGGGATGCCGTCGATGAAGCCTTTGATCATCCAGATTGCGAAGGGCATCACGATGGCGAGGTTCACAAGGATCAGGCCGAGCCGCGTGTCCAGCAGCCCGACATCGCGAAACATCACGAAAAACGGCAGAATGATCACAACCGCGGGTACAAATTGCGTGGCAAGGATGGTGACCAGCATCAGTGTCTCGCCGCGCATGGAGAACCGGCTAAACGAATAAGCCGCAAGCGTGGCAATCGGAATGGCAAAAACTATCGTGACAAACGCGACAATGGTCGAATTCAGAAGTTTCTCGCCCAGCCTGTAGGGATCATCAAAGACGATACCGAAATTCTCCAACGTCGGTGTGAAGAACAGTTTCAGTTGGTAAACATCGACATGGCTTTTGAACGCCGCGAGGAAAATCCAGACAATCGGAACCAGCATGATGAACATGGCGATCAGGATCAGGACAGTCTGGATCGCGCCAAACAGTTGCTTTTTTTGTTTACCTGTCATTGGTCAGCCTTCCGGAAAACAAACTTGGCGTAGGCGTAGGTCAGGAAAATCATTGGGATCACCATCAGCCAAGCAACGGAGGCCGAATACCCGATCTGGCCGTACTTCATGCCGTTGAAATAAATGTAGTGGCTGAGCGTCTGGGTCGCAGTGCCCGGCCCGCCATTGGTCAGCATGAACACCTGATCGAAGGTCTTGAGGCTGAAGATTGATTTCAAAATGATCACAACCGCCAGAACAGGCGCGAGCTGTGGCAGGGTCACGTCCTTGAACACGCGCCAGCCGCTGGCGCCGTCAACCTGCGCTGCCTCGATGGTATCGCGGGGCACGCTGGCCAGTCCACCGATCAGAACAAGCGTCAGGAACGGAATCCAACCCCAGACATCGGCCATCACCACGACGGCCAAAGCCAATTGCGGATCAGCAAGCCAGCTGACATCAGCAAGCGGTGGGATCAGCACGCCGAAGAAGGCGTCAAACAGGCCGAATTCAGGATTGAACATGAACCGGAAAGAGACACCAATCAACGCAGGGCTCATGGCGAAGGGCAGGATCAACAAGGTTTGCGCCGAGCTTCTCAAACGGCCGCCGGGCGCGAGCAGCAGCGCCAATCCAAGCGCGAAGATCGTGGTCAGGCCAACAGTCAAGATCGTGTAGACCGCTGTGACCCAGACGGAGTTCCAGAATGCAGGCTCTTCAAAGAAGGCCCAAAGGTAGTTCTCCCAGCCCAGATACTGCTCCAATGAGCCGGGACGGTTCAGCCGCCCGACCGTGAAGGATAGGCGCGCGGCTTCGATTAGTGGCCAGATCGCGGTTGCGAAGACCACGAGCACGGCGGGCAAAACCAGAAGGTATTTCAGTGTATTGTCGCGCATAGGGGTGCTCCCAATCCCTTTAGCCCGAAGCGGAGTCAATCCGGGCGGGTATGGAACGCGACGTATCGCGCCCCATTGTCTTTTCGATTACTTCAGAACGCCAGCGCGCTTGAGCACCTTGTCAGCACGTTCTGCCGCAGCTGTCATTAGTTCAGCCACGTCGCCACCTGATGCCGCTTCGGCGATAGCAGCGGACAAAATATCGCCGATTTCAGGCCATTCCGCGATTTGCGGCATGATGTCAGACTGTTTCAGACTGTCCCAAGCAGCGGCCTGAATACCGTCATTGGCCGCATTCACGTCCGGGTCCTGCAGCGAAGAAATATGCGTCACAACATTGTTGACGATTTTCTTGCCAGCCACTTCACGCTGGATTGCGTTTGCCTTGTCCATTTCCGGGTTCGACAGCCACTTCAGGAATTCCCAAGCCGCGTCTTGATTCTTGGAGTAGTCGGAAATCGAAAAAGGCATCGAGATCGCGTAAGTTTTGGTCTCTCCCTTGTAGGACGGCATGCCAGTGAAACCGACCTGATCTTTGGTCAGGGTCGAGCTGTCGGGATTGTAGAAGCCTGAATATGCCCACCACCAGACAGGCATCATCGCGGAGTTGCCCTGCATGAAAGACTGACGGGCATCCTGCTCGTTGAAGGCCACACTGTTTGGATTTGTCACGCCATGCTCGGTATGAAGCGCAACATAGTCTTTGGTTGCCTGAATGCCAGCCTCTGAGGCCCACGCGGCACTACCGTCATCGTTGAAGATGTCTGCGCCAGCGGCCCAGAGGAAGTTGATCCAGATGAACAAGTTCTGACGGTTGCCGTCATTGTTATAGTAGAGCGCTAGCGGGGCGATGTCGGGGTTCGATTCCTTCAGCTCCTTGCCAATCCGAACCACGTCTTCCCAAGAGGTGGGCGGCTCCGGGATCAGGTCCTTGCGGTAGAACATCAACTGCGGATGCGCGCGCAGCGGGAAGCCGAGCGTTTCACCTTCAAATTGCGCAGAGCGTGCGAAGGCGGCTGGGTAGCGATCCATGCTAATGCCGTCACGCTCCATCAATTCGTCGATGCGCTTGAGCCAATGCGCGTTGGGCGGACCCCAACTATCGAGGTAATTGACCACATCAAACGTACCGTTTGCGGCAATGCCCTCGGCGTTGATCTTTTCCTGCAAGGAGCCGAAAGGGATGAATGTCCATTCCGTCTCGATCCCGGTCATTTCGGTGAATTCCTCGTCGCGCAACATCAACCCGTCGAACTGGGGAGTCACCACACTGAGAATGTTCAGCTTAGTCCCCTCAAAGGGCTTGCCAGGCAAAAGGTTGTACTTCTCAAGATGTCCGTCGGCGAATGTAGCGACTGGCATAAATGCCGTTGCTGCAGCCACGGCCACAGAGGCCAAAAATGTCCGTTTGCGCATGTTATCCTCCCATTGCGACTGTGCATTCGGTTGACTATACACATCATGAATGCGCATTCAACAGTTATGAATGCGCATTCATGTTTATTTCGGAGGCACTCCCCTCCTATCAAGGCGAGAGGCTGCCACATGAGAAAGAATAACCTGAAACATCTGATTGCTGATGGGAAACCCATTACCAATGCCTGGCTCTCTATCCCGTCTGGCTATCTGGCCGAAGGGGCGGGCCATCAGGGGTTCGACAGTGTTACGGTTGACCTGCAACATGGTATGATCGGGTTCGAAACTGCCGTGACGATGCTGCAAGCCGTCTCGGCCACCCCTGCCATCCCTTTAGTGCGTGCGCCTTCAATTGAAGCGGAAGCAATTATGCATCTGCTCGACGCAGGCGCATTTGGTGTGATCTGCCCGATGATATCAACCACAGAGCAAGCGGAACGTTTTGTGGCCGCTTGCCGCTACCCACCAGAGGGAAACAGGTCCTTCGGCCCTGCCCGCGGTAAGTTGTTTGGCGGCCCAGATTACTTTGAGCAGGCAAATCACCAGATCATGGCCATTCCAATGATCGAAACAGCTCAAGCCCTGCGGGATATAGACAAGATACTGGCAGTAAAAGGCATCGACATGATTTATGTCGGCCCAAATGATCTGGCACTGGATTTGGGCGAAAAGCCTGGAGCGGAGATGGTCAATAGCGCGACATCCGAAGCAATTTCCCACATCAGCGCGCGCGCGAAAGCTGCGGGCATCGCAACCGGTATCTTTTGCAGTGATGGCAGAATGGCAAGGCAACGCCGCAAAGAGGGTTTCGACCTTGTCACGCCTGGGAACGATTTCAACCTTTTGATGAGCGCTATGACAGCGGCCATCGCGACAACCAACGAAGGCACCAGATCCTGATCTCTATCGCCTTCGATTTACCGCATAACAGATGCTAATCCCGCCCTGACCCACTGGACTGATGGTGGCCGAGTTCTTTAATCAAAGCTCGACCCTCGGGGCGACTATGGTGAGGCCGTCTTTAAGGCAATGCGGGCCGTCGAGATTGCAGTTCGTACCACCGCAGGTTTTCTCGAAGGAGATCACGGCGTCCCAATGATACGCCATGCCTCCAATCTGAAGGATGGATCACTGCGTAACCGTACACAACAGGATCCTGAAGCTCTGATGCACCACTTCGCCGCTGCCATGGGTCTTACAAGAATCCTCACTCTCACGGAATTGTATCGATGGATGATGCTAAAGAGGCGATAGAGTTCGTTTTGCTCGCGTGCCATCTATTGCGCATTGTTGATGCTCGACGCGTGATCAACAGTGAGTAAATCGTTGGTTGTCGTAGAACGGCCCTTTGCGGTCATTACCCACGGAGCCCGTCGCTGCGATGCAGCTTCCCCAAAACGGACTTCGGGTAAAGAACTGAGCGAGGCGTGTTTCTCACTCCTTGACCAGCGCGATGACATTATCAAGGACTTGCGCCGTTTGCCCATTGGGCCCGCGCGCGGTTCGGCGGACCCCACCGACAAAAGCGACCTCTTTGTCAGAAGCTGCATACCCAAGGGCAGCCAAGTCCTCTTCCGGTGTGGGGTAGGGGTGATCTGCCTTGCTCCATGACCATGGGGCTGCAGACCCATGCGTGACGATCAGCAACATACCACCTGACGCAAGCTGGCCATACGCCTGCGGAAGGACCTCCCGCTTTGGGAATTCGAATGGCGTTTGCAGGAACATCGCCGAGATGAAGTCATAGCGACCCTCAGGGAATGATATTGCGAGATCATGGTGTGCGAACAACATCCGGTCTGCAACGCCCCTTTTAGCTGCGCCGGCCTTGGCGATGTCCAAAGCTGCTTGAGCTATGTCGGTAGCGACAACATCCCAACCTTGCTGCGCGAGCCAAATGGCATCGTCGCCTTTGGCGAAGCCCAGGTCCAGCGCATGGCCCGGAGTGCGATCCATTGCGAACCGCTCTAACATTGCAAACGGCAAGCCTCGTGTCTGACGGCTCTAGCCACGATAAATCTCGTCCCAGAAATCTTGCGCAGACTGTCCAGCTGTTGGTTGCATTATGTTTCCTTTCTGTTTTGAAAGATCACCCCTAGCCCACTCAACAGGCTGGCCGCTGCAAAGACTGCGCCCGGAAAGAGCAGCGCTGTCGATGCTGCTTCGCTGGTGGCGCCCGATGCGTTTGCGAAATAGATGCCGCCCACGATCGCGATGCTGAGCGTGATGCCAAGTTGCTGCGCCGTCTGGAGCATCCCCGACGCGGCCCCGGCCACCTCATTTGATACCGTAGCGAGTGCGCCCGACATCAATGCGACATTGCTGAGCCCCATGCCAAACCCGACCAGCACGAGAGGTATCAACAGGACAGACGCCGTGATGTCATCACCGGCTTGCGCGAAGGCAAATACGATCATGACGATACCCGCACATGTCAGGACTGATCCAAGGCTTGGAAGCGCCCACGGGTTTGACGGGCTCCACCGTCCCGCGACAGCCGCCCCGGCCACGGCAAAGATCGGATACGCGGCTAGCGCCATAGCAACCTCTCCGGGTGACAGTTGCGGTCCGGCTTGCAAAGCGATCGCCAACAGAAAGGGAACGCCTGCAATGCCGCAAAAAACCAACAAGATCATGGACGCAAGTTGCAGAAACGGGGTGGACCTCAACAGGGCCGATGGCAGCAATGGCTCAATCTTGTCAGACACTCCTTTCCACTGTGCATAGATAACGTAGGCCAAGAGCAGGGCGCTTACCGGAGGCCAAACCATCATCCATATCGGCCACCCCATGGTCCGCCCCTGCACGGCTGCAAAGACAAGACCCGTCACAGCGAGCGCAACCAGCAGTCCATTCCAAAGGTCGATCCTTTTTGAAGGGCCGCTGTTATCCGAAGACAGGAAAGACCCCACAATCAGCGCTGATATAATGCAGGGCGGGATAACCAATAGGAAGACCGCGCGCCACCCCAATCCAAACAGATCAATCGTCAGGATCGTACCACCCACGATCGGGCCCGCAACAGCCCCCAACGCGCTGACCATGCCGAAATAGCCCACAGCTCGCCGTCGCTGGTCGGGTGGCAGGATCACCTGGGTCAACGCCAGAACCTGCGGCATCATCGTCGCGGCTCCGACACCCTGAAGAACACGCGCTGCAATCAGCACATTTATGTTCTGCGCCGTTCCTGCGGCCAGACCGCCAAGTGCAAAACCTGCCACACCAAACAGGAACAGCCGGCGTCGGCCCAAGGCATCACCAAACCGGCCCCATGGTAGAAGGAGGGCCGCAAGCGGCAAAAGATAGGCCAACAAGATCCACTGTGATTGTACATCCGTCGCTTGCAGATCACCTGCGATACTCGGCACCGCGAGGTTGACCACCGTGACATCCAGCAGCGTGATGAATGCCGCGAGCAAGAGAGCCCAGACGACTGTCCATTGCGTTTTAGTAGCGAGAGAGTGGTCTACCGATGATGAGGACATGGAGGCTCCAGTTGGATCAAGTCACGTGATTTATATTGTCACGTGACTTGCCGTGTCAATCTCACGTGTCGACAATTGTCACGAGAAACTGGATCAGGTACAGTCTGCACCATGAGAACAGACAACAGGCTCCCCCGTGTGCTGCACATCTTGCTTCATCTCGATGAGTTTGATGAGCCGGTGACATCTGAGCGCATGGGCAAGATGTTTGGCATGGATGCCTCTCTGGTGCGCCGCACTATGAGCGGTCTACGCAAACACGGGCTTGTGGCGTCGATTAAGGGGCACGGCGGTGGCTGGCACCTACAGCGTCCGACGGCCGAGATCAGTCTTTTGGAGGTCTACACCGCGCTCGACTCACCAAACGTCTTTGCGATCGGCGCGCCAGAGCCTTCCTCGCCTTGCTTACTGGAACATGCAGCAACCGACGCGACCAGAGCCGCCTTGGAGGCCGCACGTCGCCTATTTGAGGAAGAACTTAAAGGCGTATCCGTGGCAGACTTGGCCGGTCGAGTGAAGACTGAGTTGCCCTCTTGAGTTCGCGCCGCCGACCCCCAAAAGGCTTTCACTTCGCAGAGCGGCCCAAAGCCGCCTTCGAACAAGGTGTCCAATTCTGCGGTCGCAGCCCGCATTGCGGATGGGGTGGATGGCTCCTGCTCCACCGGCGTCGCAATGCGCC
>NZ_CANLYL010000034.1 GCF_947495275.1 uncultured Roseobacter sp. | reverse complement strand
GGATACATATGAGCGACTTCCGAGAACGTGCGAAGAAATCAATTGCGAACAGCAGCCGGTACATACATTTGGGCCGTCCTCAACGAGGCCAGATTGCACAGGAGCTCAAATGCTGCGCGCTCCAGCGTCGTAAAAGAGCCCTTTGTGACGGATGATGCAGGGAGTACGAATGGAAGGCATGATGGGGTATATCTTCCTTATATCCCGACGTTTCGAAGAGGATTGCAACTGACTTTCCCCGCTATCGGGTCCATCTGCGGCTGATGATATTTCGGCCATGGTTGGCGCGGCTCAGGCTGGGTTGGGTGTCGTTCGGATGCCCATTTTTCTGGACGCGCAGCGGCTGATCTGGTGCACAGAGCCGCTACTGCTTCCACAAACATATGCAGATATCTGGGTGGTGGGGCACCCTGATATCTGGCCATCGCGAAAATTGAGTGCTTTTCGGGACATTCTGACCCCGTATTGCAGGTCGCGCCGCGACAGCCTTGTCGCCTGACTCTCCTAGCCTGCCGCATAGCCGATTGCGTCGAGTGCCGCCGCCTTGCTGGAGCGCGCGATCTGGTCAGCGGCGGGACCTGATCCCACAGCCCGCGAGAGGGTAAGCCCGCCAATCAGTGTCGACAGGAACGCCCATGCAATTGCTTCGCGTTCGGTCGCAGACCCCGCCTTCGGCAGGTGGTCTGCAATCTCTTTGATGATGCGGCTCATCAGTTCCGCGTATTCGGTTCGCACAGCTGGATCTGTCCTGATCACGTCCGGCGTCAGACTGGTCATTGCGCAACCGCCCTCTAGGTCCATCCGGTGACCTTTTCCAAGATAATAGTCTGCGAAGGCTTCTGGCCACTGGGCGCCATGCTTCTTACGATACTCGGGCAAAGCGGCAAGGACATCTTCCAGACCGGCGACAAGTGCCGCCCGGAACGCATCGTTCTTGGATTTCAGATGGGCATAGAATGCGCCAGACGTGACACCAGCGTCTTTCGCGATTGAGTCGACCCCGATCCCTGAATAGCCCTCTTTTCGAAATGCCCGGCCAGACGCCTCTAGCAGTTTCATCTTGGTGGATTCTGATTTTTTCACGCCAAGCCAATCCTTTAGCTTAAAAAATAACGATCACTATATTTTTTGATTGACGGCGAGCGCCAATCGGAATAGCGATATATAGGGATCGTTATATTTCGATACCCACCCCAAGACAACCACCAAGGTAGGTAGCCTCAATCTTAAGGAGAAGACGACATGGCTTCACGTGTGCCCCGGCACGCGCCCGGTGGAACTGCGCCAATGTCACGGCGCAAAGTTACCGCAGGGCTGGCCGCCATTCCCCTCGCGGCAATAGGGCTGACTGCTCGCAGGTCAGCTGCAACTGCGCAATTCAATCAAAAGGAACACCAAACTATGCCTGCCAACGCCTTCGTTTACACAGAATTGCAAGCGTCCGTGCCCTTCACGGATGTCCGATGGGAAAAGCTGAATGCTGCCATCGCGGCCCAACCCGGGTTTGTTGATAAAACTTGGTTGTCCGGGCTCGGCAACCATTCTGTCGGCGGGCTTTACGGGTTTGCAAGCGTCGAAGATGCGCTGCTTTACTGCACGGATTTTTTCCCTGCTCTGGCCCGTGACTTAGGCGTGGCGCAAACAACGCGGGTCTTTGATAATCAGGCAACCGCAGAGGCCAGCGCGGCGATGGACGCGCCCCACTTTGGCGGACAGGTCACAGCCGAGCCGGGCGCATTTGTTTACACCGAGGTGCAGGTCGCTGTTCCATTTGAAAACGCACCGTGGCAGGACCGAAATCCGGTCTTGCGCAGGCAAAAGGGACTGCTGTCCAAGATCTGGCTAAGCGGGCACAACACAAACACGCTGGGTGGCTTGGACGCCTTCGACACTGTCGAAAATGCGTTGGACTTTGCCATCAATGAATTCCCGAAAACGACAGCCGCGATGAAGGCGGCCTTTTATACGCGCGTCTTCGATGCCCGTGTGACCGAGGCCGCAAGCCGCGGTCTCAACTCTCCCTACTACCTTTAACCTCTTCAACTGAACGGAAATGACATGAAACTGAACTCTCTTTCTGGTGCCATCATGGCGCTTGCGATGTCGTCAACTGCTGCAATGGCTGCCGATTGCTTTGAAATGGGTGGCGTCGCCATCCCTAACTTCTTTGGCGAAGGCGAAGGTCAGCCGATGATCATCTCGGCGGTTTTGACCGGTGCTGTTCAAAACGCCGCGGGCAAGATCACGGCCACCCGTGAGACTGAAACGGGTCTTGAGATGGACATGGAACACTACTTTGGCCGCGCAGATGGCGGTGCGTTCCAAACCAAGGATCTGGGCATTCTGACCGCCGTGCCGGGCAAGCCGGGCCGCTTTATGATCGAAATCACCTACGACATTCAGCGAGACGTCACACGCGGCACGATGAAAGGCTACAGTGGCCAATTCAACAGCTATGGCCTCGTTGATTTGCGCGACGATGACAACCTTGTCGGGCTGGTCCGCTACCAGGGTGAAATCTGCCGCTAAAATGAGCTACCGGGGACAGGCATTGTTTGTCCCCGGTCCTTTGGATCCTTCAGGCGTATCATTATGAACACTCAGTCAACGTCCCCAAACACCCCGCACGCCATTCTTTATTCGATGGTCCGTGTCCGAGACCTCGATCGGTCCTTGCGCTTTTATTGCGATGCACTCGGGATGCAGGAATTGCGTCGAGAGACTTTTACAGTTGCTGAATTTACGCTGGTCTTTGTCGGTTATCCCGACAGCAGCGCAATGATTGAGCTGACCTATAACTGGGGCGAGCATAGCTATTCGCACGGCACCGGATATGGACACATCGCATTGGAGGTTCTCGACATACACCACACCTGCCTTCATCTGGCCGGGCTGGGCGTTGAAATCACCCGAAACCCGGGCCCGATGAAAGCGGCACCGGATGAAACCGGCGAACACGAAACCATCGCCTTCATCAAAGACCCAGACGGTTACAATATTGAGCTAATCCAAGCCCCCTAGGCGTGCCTACAAGCGATGAGGCACGGCCGACGTGGAGCACAAACGCTTTGGGCACGGCAATCTATGAAACGAGACACACCATGACGAGCAACCGCACTTCTGAAAAACAACAGGTTCACAGACTCAGCAGGTCTCTGTCTCTGACCTTGTTCTTAACTGCCTTGATCGCCGTTCCAATACCGGCGTTGGCGGATGGGCCCCATCTGATGTCAACGAAAGTCGCCGAAAACCTGTACATGCTGACAGGCGATGGTGGGAACATCGGCGTCATGATCGGGGACGATGGCACGTTTCTTATCGACGATCAGATGGCACCTGCTTTGCCGGAATTGCTTGCGCTTATAAACCAATTGGGGGGCGAGCCTCCCCGGTTCCTGATCAACACCCATTTCCATTTTGACCATACTGGCGGAAATGAACTTCTTGGCGGGACAGGTACAACGATTTTCAGTCACGAGATGGCCCGCACGCGTCTTGCTGATGGAAGTGATATTCCTCTTTTTGATTTGTCGTTTCAGCCGATGGCAAGCGATGGATTGCCCGTTGTCACCTTTAAGGACTCGATGAGCTTCCATTTAAATGGCGACATAATGCGCGCCGTCCATACGCCCCGGGCACACACGGACGGAGACTTGGTGGTATTTTTTGAGATGGCCAATGTCGTGCACGCGGGGGACGTATTCTTCAACGGCATCTATCCGGTGATTGATACTCACAATGGCGGTACCTTGCAGGGCACGATCAGTGCCGTTGAAATGCTACGCGACCACACCGATGAACATACCAAAGTCATCCCGGGCCACGGCTCGTTGGGATCCCGCGATGACCTCTTGGATTACCTCGCAATGCTTCAGTATGCCCGCGATGAACTCAGCAAACTGAAAGGCGAAGGAAAAACGCGCCAGCAAGTAGTCGATCTTAGGCCGCTAGACCAATTTGATGCCAAATGGTCTGGGGGATTTTTCTCAACGGACATTTGGACTGGACTGATGTTCGACGCGCTTTAGCAGTGCGTTGCGTGAGGTGCCTTGAACGCTCTCTGGATAGGAACTGCCCCACTGAAGAACATCACATTGAATACTTCATTTTCATCGCGAGATGATCAATCAGCGGGAATAGAGCATGACTGACATTTACCCTTCGTCGCGCATCTTCAACCGATGGCCAACTTTCACAATGGCCTCAAGCGCAGGCACAAGTTCACCGCCCAGCTCGGTAAGGGCGTATTCGACGGACGGGGGCGAGGTTGGTTGCACATTTCGCGACAGCACTCCGCGCTCCTCAAGCTCCGTCAGCCGTGTCGAGAGCACCTTGGCCGAAATTGGCGGAATGTCGGTACGCAACTCGTTAAAGCGGCGCGGGCCAGCACGCAGCGACCAAATCACATTGGCGGCCCAAGCGCCGGAGATCACTGCCATACAATGTGTCAGCATACAAGGCTGTGGCGGTTCGGGGCTTTGGTTTTTGCGGACTTTTAGCGGCATGTTTGGGTGACCAGGTTTCCTTCAGGTAACTCGATAATTCAGTAACCAAAAGAAACCTAGTTGTCAACGGTTAGTCAATGCGCCATCTCTGGCTGAACAACCCAACTGACTGGAGCTATGACAGATGAAACTTTACTACAAACCCGGTGCATGCTCGATGGCATCTCACATCGTCCTGAACGAGCTTGGTGTCTCATTCGAACTCGACAAGACAGACACCGACACGAACACGACCGAAGCGGGCGGCGATTTCCTCAAGATCAGCCCGAATGGCTATGTTCCGGCCCTTGTCACAAATGACGGCGATATCATCACTGAAAGTCCTGCCGTGCTTCAGTTTCTGGCTGATCAGTCACCCGATGCTGGCCTTGCACCCCCGAACGGAACGTTCGCACGCACTCGCCTCCAGGAGACCCTCAACTTCCTATCGTCTGAACTGCACACCTCCTTTGGCCCGTTTTTTTCAGGCGTCGAGATGGATGATGCGCGGCGCAAAAAAACCGACGCGGGTGTCCAACGCCGGGCCACTCATATCGAGCGAACCCTCGCAGACGGGCGTGACTTTCTCATGGGTGACACGTTCACCGTTGCGGACGCCTATGCATTTGTAGTGCTCAACTGGGCCAGCTTTGTCGGAGTGAGCCTTGACGCGCATCCGAAAACCCAAGCTTACGTCGAACGGATCTCGGCACGTCCTTCCGCGATCAAAGCGATGATTGCCGAGGGCTTGATGGAGCAGGCAGCATGACTGCATTTGCCGCAGTAACAGACGTGCTAGAGACCTATTTCGACGGTCTCTATCACGCCGATCCGGACAGGCTGGCTAAAACGTTTCACCCAAAAGCAATCTATGCGACGGCGGATGAAACACCACTGCTTTACCGCACGATGGATGAGTATTTCGCGGTGGTGGCCAAGCGTGTGTCCCCAGCCTCGCGCAGTGAACCCCGACGTGATGTGATCGACTCCATAGAGTTTGCGGGGGAAAACACCGCCTTTGCCCGTGTGCGATGTTCCATCGGTACAAAGGATTTCATCGATTTCCTGACGCTCGTGCGAACCGATGGCGCATGGTCGATCATGGCCAAAATTTTCCAAATCTCTGAACGTGAGATCTGAAAGGAACCAACATGCCATATATTAACATCAAGGTAACACGCCAAGGCGTCACTGCGGACCAGAAGGCTGAACTAATTAGAGGCGTGACCGACTTGTTGGTCCGGGTACTCGACAAGTCTCCGGCGACAACTTTTGTCGTCATTGACGAAGTTGCGCTTGAGAATTGGGGGATCGGAGGTCTGCCGGTCGACAAGTATAGACGCGACGCGGCAGGTTGACCTGAATGGCCATCCGCACTTCCCTTTGTGATCTGTTCGACATCGAACATCCTGTACTGTCGGCACCTATGGCAGGTGTTAGCGGCGGCGCACTTGCTGCGGCCGTGAGCAAGGCAGGTGGTTTGGGCCTGGACGGCGGCGGTTATGGCGACGCCGATTGGCTCAAACGCGAATTCGACGCAGCAGGTGATGCGCGGATCGGGGTCGGCTTTATCACGTGGTCGCTCGCGCGCCAGCCCGAATTGCTCGATCTTGCCCTCGCGCGAAACCCGGCAGCACTCATGCTCTCGTTCGGTGATTTTAAACCGTTTCTCCATCACATCAGGGACGCCCAGACAAAACTGATCGTTCAGGTGCAGACGCTCGAACAGGCGCGTGAAGCTGTCGATGCTGGCGTTGATGCCATCGTGGCGCAGGGCACAGAGGCAGGCGGGCACGGCGGCACCAGAGCGACGTTGCCCCTCATCCCAGCGGTTGTGGATATCGCGCAAGGAATACCAGTCATCGCGGCAGGCGGTATCGCTGATGGACGTGGTCTGGCTGCGGCTCTGGCGCTTGACGCTTCGGGCGTCTTATGTGGAACCGCCTTCTTTGCCAGCAATGAATCCCTCGCCAGTAACAATGCCAAACAAGCTGCTCTGCGCGGTTCGGGCGACGATACTGAACGCAGTTCCGTATTCGACATGGCACGTGGGCTCAAATGGCCTTCGGATTGGAACCTGCGCACGATGCGCAATACCTTCACGCGGCGGTGGAGCGGGGATATTGTCGGCTTGGGCGAAAACCTTGCAGAAGAGCAAATCCGTTTCAACGCCGCTTCGGCAGCGGGTGACACGGATGTAGCCGCCGTGATCGTCGGCGAAGCTGCTGACCTCGTTCGAAACCGTGGGCCTGCGCAAGCCACTCTTCAGGACATGACTTCACAAGCCGGGGAAATCTTGCAGCGCCTTGGCCGACGTGTGGAACCCTTCAAAGAGGATTCAGAGAATGCCAAAACTTAACGGAAGCTGCCTGTGAGGCGCGGTCTCGTTCGAGGTCGTCAACGCGTTCGACACAATGTTCTTGTGTAGTTGCGATCAGTGCAGACAGATCACCGGATCGGCCTTTGCATCAAATCTGTTCATAGCCTCCGATGGGTTCAACTGGCTGAGCGGTGCCGATGAAGTTGCCACCTACCAACTGCCGGCGCGAGACATCTCCAAATCATTCTGCCGTGTCTGCGGATCAGGCGTTCTCTGGGCAAGCGGCGACGGAATGAAAATGATCGTTCCAGCGGGATCTCTGCGCGGGGAGCCGGAAGTGGTCAAAAAGTACAGGATATTCATTTCTGAACAACCGTCTTGGTCCTCATGTCTTGATCAGGTTGAGGCATGTGAGGGGTTTCCCCCATAGCGTAGTGTTCTTTTGCTTTGCGATCGACCGGGAAGCGGCCGTAACAACACCACCTTGGCACCCGCAAATGCGAAACCTTAGTCAGAAAATAACATGTAAGGAGAAGCCGTTGATTACCTGTTACGTTCAATATGAGCTGAACCCAACTAAAATTCCCGAATTCGAAGAATATGCGCGTGTGTGGATTCCCTTGGTCGAAAAATTTGGAGGAACGCATCACGGGTACTATTTGCCGCACGAAAGCCCGAACGACCTTGCCGTCTGCCTGTTTTCGTTCCCCTCTCTGGCGGATTATGAGGCCTATCGCATCAAGAGCCTGACAGACAGCGCATGCCAGAAAGCATATAAATCTGCCGAGGATACAGACTGTATCAGACGCTATGACCGTCACTTTTTGCGTCCATTGGAAATGCCCAGCTAGGTCGGCGCAATCCGCTATTTTTGGCGCAAGCAAATTCATGAAATCTGTCTGGAGCTTCATTATGAGCCGCCCGCCGCTTCCGCCATTTTCCGAAACAACTGCCGCGCAAAAAGTGCGCGCCGCCGAGGATGGTTGGAACAGCCGAGACCCCCAGCGCGTGACGCAGGCCTATACCGACGACAGCCAGTGGCGGAACCGGTCTGAACTCCTCACAGGCCATATCGAAATCGAAGCATTCCTGTCGCGCAAATGGCAGCGCGAACATCACTATCGTCTAATCAAGGAACTCTAGGCATGGACACAAAACCGGATCGCCGTGCGCTTTGCCTACGAATGGTGTGATGACGACGCGCAGTGGTTCCGGTCCTATGGCAACGAGAACTGGGATTTTGGGGTAGACGGGCGGATGTGCCGCCGTATTGCCAGCGTCAACGATATGCCAATCATGGAACAGTCGCGTCTGTTTCACTGGCCCTCGGGTCGCCGTCCGGACGAGCATCCAGGGCTGACCGAGTTGAATCTCTGATTTTGCTGTCACGATACTGGACGTTCATGAAAGCATGCTCTCGTATTTTGAACCTGCGCAAACGAAAATCTGACGGGCCGTGCCTGCAACGGCGTCCGCAACACGGAGCAAGCGAAGCGCATCGGACGTTAACATCCCGAGATCCCCGCAGAAGTCAATAATCTCTTCGAGCAGAGTTGACACCGCACTCCGTGTGAGTTGATCAATTCCCGATCGTGACATTTTCGGCTGAGGAGGTCCGGCGCAATCCGGCTCTTTACTTCCAACTTCCAAACCGTTTTCTGATTTCCCGGCAGTTATAAGGCATCGCAAAGCAGCCATTTGCGCAGCCGCAGCGAATTCATCGTTCGTCCCGCATCTTACCAGTTCGTGCGCACAGCAGCTAACGGCCATGTTTCCTGACCCGGCCCTTCGTGACCAACGCGGCGAAGGTGTCGGGAGTGCCCTATAGCGACTGATGCTGGGCTCGGAATAAATGTCCACTAATGCATCATTGCAGCGGGATCGTAAGCCATAGTTCTGGTGCGTTTATGACACCAGCTCCAAGTTGAAGGGGCCGGCTGCATACCGACCCCCTGCTTTCCGTCAAGAAAACCGTCTTATGCGCGGCGCCTGAGCCCTGTGAGTACTGCAAGTGCAGACAGAAGAGCCCACCCCGCGGCCGGAAGTGGCACAACGCTTGTCGGCGGGTCTACTATGGGCGGTGCCGAAGAAATCGCGCCGATCGCATCGATATCCGGACCGCCAAACGGACTTCCGGAAGTAGCGCCACCGGGCGCATCTGTCACGCGAACAAATGAGAACATATCGCCGACATTCACGCCAGCGACGCCATCGATATCCAGACCGACGACTGCGTCGCCACTGACTATCCCCAGGTCAATCCAGATATTCTCATCTTTCGATATCTCGACCTGAAACGACTCGATCACGCCACCACCAGACGATCCGACCTCGAAAACAAAAAGATCTGCGGAATCGTCTCCAGAGGTTGTCAAGGAATTGTCGGTGAATTGTACCGTAACAAACCCGAAGAGTGAGTCATCCAGATTATCCGGTGATCCTCCAGGGTCGCCCAACGCAAAGAGTTTATCGGTGCTTCCAACAGTGAAATCTGGAGCACCCAAAACATTCGTCGGGTCGGTATAATCATCCGCAACGGCATCACCCACCGCGAAATCAACGACTCTGTCCGCAAAAGACACATCGCCATCCGGAAACGTGATGCCGCTGTAAACAGTTGCGGAAAACGCTGGCCCGGAGATTCCTAATGCGCAGCACATCGCGACGAACATCGTGCGCCATTTCCCAAGCATGCAATGGTGCGAAACAAATGTTTGTTGGAGCCTAAACCTGGCCAAATTTGATAGAGTACCTAGCACTTCTAATTCCCCCTAATTGTACCTTACAAGTGCAATAAAACACCTGGCACATATTTGATTTGCAACAGCAGGGAAGCGGCTGAGTTTGCCGTGTACAAGAATTTTCTTTCCGTTTTTTCGTTTTGAAAACACCCCTAAGTTGACGCGATCATCCCTGCTCATCCGGCGATGGTGGTATTGCATGCCCACTCGAATTCAAATTGGCGGGCTTAAAAGCTCAGCGCCCTATTTCGTCTATAAAAAGCGGCCTAACTAAAAATTTTCGTTTTGAAAATCACATATCGCGCGACCACGGTGCGTCAACCGAACGTTCATTGGACGAATCGTTGATGTAAGACTCGATAAGTCGGTCGATCGCCCGGCGCGTCAGACGACCGTGATCGCGCGAATGGCCAAGGCTCGCTACAAAACTCCAATGTGCGTGCATCATCGAGACGAAGAGAAACGACAATTCTTCACATCCGTGGCCGTCAAGTTCGGGATGTGCAATAGCTAGTTCGTGAGCAATGACTTGACCCAAAGTTTTGTACTGATCGCATAGCCGCTCTTTTAACTCCTCAGAGCCCACAGCATATGCCAACAAGGAGTCATAGACTTCTAAGTCGTCCGGCATCGGATGCTGGTCTGCCAAGTCAAAAAAGAAGTCCAGAAAAAACTTGAGCCGCTCAACCTGACCTACATCCACAATCCCGGTGACCAGGATATCACGATAGCGGTTTCCAAGGAACGTACAGAGTTCGAAGATCAAAGCATCCAGGTCGGTGAAGTAATAACGGACCAATTGGCGAGACAGCCCGGACTCATTGGCAACCGCTTCAAACGACAGCGCCTGCAGGCCCCGTTTCTTGATCAGGCTTGTGGCGGCACGCATGATTTCTATCTTCTTTTCCTGAGTTTGATTGCCTTTGACCATTGCAATTCCTTCCTTCAGACGATCCGATTGTGGATACTAGGTACTAACCCCCAAAATCAGTTGCACGCGAGATCGCCACGGTCCTGCGGCACAAGTTAGACCTCGTCGGCCGACCGTTTTCATGCAGGCTTGTCCGCCACTTGCGTGCAGCACGTCATAAATCACGGCTCAAAGCAATAGGACGGTGTGGCTCGGTTCCTGACGCGAGTTGACAGTTTCTCTTGTGATGTAGCTAGACAGCTTATACCAAAGCGCAGTCCGAGACATGCGGGGCACGCCGTAAGTATCGGGACACGGGCAGGCCCATTGACAGTGTGATCCTGCTCACATCACGGTGCGACACCGATGATGCCTTCGAATTTGGCCGAACTGTCGCGTCAGAGGATGCCGTGGCGGCTTCGATAGCCTGCTTCAGACCTGCAGAGCGACCCTCTGGACCTCTGGTGCCAACTACGTCTTCGTCCGCGCCGCCGCCGACATCTAGATTCTGGTGGATCTTGCTGCCGCAGCGAATGTCTCCTCTGACGGGCCGCACCGCAGAACGGCTACCTGTAGGCGAACGGCCGGTATGGGCCGTCCGCGAGATCCGTTTAGGTAGGGCAGGGGGCAATGCTGCAAACGATCTAAAGGCCGCGAAGAGCCCGCTTTGCTCGGTGCTGCGCTTCGAACCAATAACGGATTTTCGGTGCAAGGCTCCCCTGTGCCGCAAGTTCGAACTCGTGGTGTGACGCGATTGAAGCTGCCCCGATACTAGATCGGAGCAGCAATGTAGTTTCAGTGCTGTAATCGGACAGTTAGTTGGCCCTTTGGCTCACGGGCGTGATCTTTCCGATCGGCGCTCCGGCCAATGCACCATGCTCGCGCAGGGTATCGGTATTGTCGGCCCGGTAGATGCAATACGTCCCTTCACCAGTCAGATAGGAATGGTCCCATTCGATCACATCGCCAAGCTTGGCAACCGCCGCATTCGAGCCTTTCGAAATCTTTTGCTTCTTGTCCAGCCCGAAGAAGCCGACACCGGGAATGGGTCGTTCGATGACAAAAACCTGATGTCCGTCGCGCGGCTCTGCACCGGCAGCCTGACCGCCGCCAACAGTGGGCGAGTTGATGAAGAGCACTTCCGAGATTTTCTCGGGCGTGATGGCGGCGGCCTGAAACAGGACACGCACCGCGTTCTCGTCGTTGGCCGTCAGCACGACATAGCTGTCAGGGCCAGCGGACAGCGTTTCGTCAACACTCACACCTGCCTGTTGCAGTAGGGCCTCAGAAGGGGTTTCGAAAGGGGCCTCAAGTTCGACGACAAACTGGCCTGCAAATCCAGCAACGGGCGTGCAGAGAGCCGCAACCAGTACAGCGCGGAAAGAAGGGAAACTTAACATATGGTCCTCCATGGTTGAATTTTATCGCTTCGTGGCTTTCGTGGCCATACCGCCAGAAAACGACTACAATGGTGGAGGAATCCGAGCTGAAATGTCCTGAATGACTTCCGAAATCGCTCCGAAATCAAACGTTTTACTGATTGGTCAGGGTCGTTACGACCTTGAAGCTGGTGCACTTACCGCAGCGGACGGCACGCCGATCCACCTGCGGAAACAATCTGCCGATGTCCTTGCGGCACTTTCGTCTAGGGCAGGGGAAGTGGTTGATCGTGAGGCGCTGGTTCAAGCGGTCTGGAAGGACATCGCAACGACCGACGATTCATTGATCCAGTGCATCGGGGATATTCGTCGCGCGCTCGGAAAAGACGTGATCGAGACCTATCCAAAGGTAGGATACCGGCTGGTCGCTGATGTGGCATCAGTAGACCCCCCAACGTGGCGGCCACGGATCAACCTTCGCCTGATCGCGGCGGCTGGAGCGTTGGTGCTTTTTGCGTCGGGTCTGGGCCTGTGGTTCGGTTCCGGTTCCGGTTCCGGTTCCGACGGTTCCGGCGCTGACAGCGTGGCCATTGTGCCGCCGCGCATCGTGCCGGACAAAACTCTCGCGGTTTTGCCCTTCGTCAATCTTGGCGGCGGCGAGGAGCTGCAGTTTTTCGGAGACGGCCTCAGCGAGGACTTGACCACAGACCTCGCCAAGATACCGGATCTGACAGTGATCGCCTTCGCTTCCAGCGGCGACTTTCCGCAAGCCGAGGCCGGTTTCAGGGAGATCGCTGATAATCTTGGTGTGCGTTATCTTGTGCGCGGAACCGTGCGGCACTCGAACGACAGGGTGCGTATCAATGTTTCCCTCATTGACCCTTTCGAGGGCGTGAACGTTTGGGCAGAGCGATTTGACCGGGTCCGGCAGGACCCCTTCGATGTCCAGGAAGATGTGACGCGCGCAATTGTTGACGCACTGTCACTTTCGCTCAACGCCAACGTGGTGCCTTCGCGCGTGGCGACAGATGCCTATTTCATGCTGCTGCGCGGTTTGGAGCCATTGCGTGAAGGCACAGTCGAAGGCAATCGCCAGGCACGTGAATACTTCGAAAAAGCGCTCGAACTTGAACCAAACTATGCACGTGCACACGCCTACATTGCTGTCGCATACGGGCGCGACATGATGTTCGACTATGCCGCTGTGTCCCCATGGCAGTCTGTCCAACGGGGGCTTCAGGCCGCTATCGCAGCGATAAGGCTCGATCCAGACATTCCAAATGCCTATTTTGCGCTGGCAATCCTGAACCTTGCCATCGGAGAAAACGACAAGGCACTTGCGGCTGCGCGACATTCGATTCAACTCAACCGGAATTTCGCGGAGGGTTACGCCATTTTGGCCGAGGCGGCTGTTTACGGCGGTGATCTGGAAGAGGCACGCGAAGCGATTCAGCACGCCAAACGATTGCACCCACATCATCCGGCGCGATTTAACTGGATTGAGGCACAGGTCCATCTTCAGCTTGGCAACGTGGAAAACGCGCGCGTGTTGCTGGAGGTGACAGTTGAGGAAGCACCTGGTTTTGCCGCAGCTTTCGTATTGCTCGCGGCCACCTATGGCGAACTGGGAGAGCACGAACGGGCAAAATCAGTGCTGGCCGCGTTGCGCGCTCAACAGCCAGGCTTCCAGGTTGACCAGTTTGTAGCCTCGGAGCCTTTTGCATTCGAAGATCGTCGTCAGCGGCTCGATGATTTACTTCAAACAGCAACCAGACATTGATGCGCCATTCTAAGCGAATTTCGAAACGCATTGGTTACCCGTTGGACGAGCCTTCATCGAATACCTGTTAGTCCTAGAGTAACCATTGGTGCAGTTGCAGCGAAGGTCTGCAATGCGGGCTGCGACTGCAGCATGCCGACTACAGATTGGATGTCGGCTAATGGGATGTACCGGCTGCTTCACCCAGCAGGTTAGGCTTTGCCTATTTCTGCAAGATGGAGAAGTAGCA
>NZ_CANLYL010000033.1 GCF_947495275.1 uncultured Roseobacter sp. | reverse complement strand
GAAGCCATCGTCTTGATGGACCAAAGGCCAATCATGCACTAACTTTCAATTTGGACCACTCAAGTGGGGCTGCTCAATCGCGTATGCTGCTGCGCTCGGATATTGCGTCCTGAAGATCGCTGAGCGGATCGAGGCCGAGATTCCAATCATCGGATCCTCATGGATTTGACACCTGCCACGTGTGCGACTGCGCCGAAGCATACAAGTTTTTGAACCCGTCAAAATCGACTGATTTTTTGCACGTACCAATGGAGCCGTCATTGGCGCACGGTGCAGCGAAAGCTCAGTTTGTCCCGCGATGTGTGAGTTCGGCGAAGCCCGGAGTTCGCGTTTGCAGCGAATGACCGCAAAGTGGGCTGCGACTGCAGCATCTTGACCGGTGGGTGAATGGCAGGAACGGGCCGTGCCCATCACTGGTTCCACCGACATGTGATCCAATGCTGCGTCGCATCCGATGGCCGCGAAGAGCCCACAACGGACCTGTAGAATTTTCGCTGCAAGCGCTCACAGCAGGAAAATTGCTGCAGCGGCATCATTTTCAGCGCCGCTGCACGGCGTGAAAACCCGCCATTCATGCTTGTCGCAGCGAGATTTTCTGTCCGATTCACAAGTGCGGATGGGGCGGACGAGGTCTGCACCCGACTGCCGCGCAATACGGCAAGGTACTGAAGTTCTTTCTTTGTTCGGAAAAGAACCCACCGGTCTTCCAGAACCTTTAGAAAAAGGATATAAACCTAAATCCGGCCATTCGTTTCTTGGGTGTCGCGCGATCCAATAGATCGCTGTATTTTAGGCATCGACGATCGCAAGCATGATCGGGATTGTCTCCCATTGGTCTTGGCACTGATCCCAGCCGCGGTCCGGTGTGCCTGCAGATAGGTGGTATCAACCATGACGGTTGTTACTGGCAGCGTTCCGTCGCCAGGTCAGCCAAGGTTGATGCCACCTTCCAACAGTCACTTCAGCGCTAAATCAACGTCAATGTTGTTTCTGACTGCGGCAGAGTAGGGACAAATCCTATGAGCGCCATCGACGATTTTCTGCCCGGTTTCTTTGTTGATGTCGGGCAGATCTACTTCCAGGCGGACACCCAGCTTGAATGCCGCACCATCTGACCCAGGCTTGAGTGCGACGCTTGATGCGACCGAGGCCTTTGAAGCATCAACACCCATACTGAGAGCCGTATACCGAAGTGCTGAAATGAAGCAGCCTGCATATCCTGCCGCAAAAAGCATTTCGGGGTCGACCCGCGCGCGGTCAGAAGAGGCGGGCGCTTCCTGCATTTCTTCGGGTAGCATGTCGTAGACTGCAGATGGCATGACAAGATCGAGATCAAGTGTACCGTCGGCAGTGGACACACGTCCTGCACGCCCTCCTGATGCAGTAGCAGTTGTAATGTAAATTGCTGGTTCCAAGGCCGACATGTCTTTCTCCCATTTAGAACTATCGTTGATTTACCGTGTCGCTCGATTTATAATGTTAAAATATGTAACGTGTCAATATGTGCAGTTAGGATACAGATGCATTCCAGATTTAACGAACTTCGAAAGACCAAGCTCGGTAAGGGGTTAGAGAGCCTCTTGAGTAGCCCTAAAAAGTATGTGGAATATGCAGCGCTATCACGCGCTGGCCTACCAGCAATCACAGCTGCTGTGCATGAGCTTGAGGAATTGTTTCCGATAGTTAGATCGGATCAGGCAGCCAGACAGTTTTGTGGCGCCGTTGTTGGAGAGGTCATGAGGGACGCTGGCCATGAGATTCTGCGGCCCAGGGGTCGTGTGTCCGGAAATCTCTTTACATACGGGACGGTTTGGACGCCGTTCCCGGTACAAAAAGATCCCGCCCAGATCGTCCGGAGCATGCGCAGTGTCCCTGGAAAGCTATCCGCTATGCTAAACAACATTCCTGTTCGATTTCTGCAGATCGAATCACAGGGGGGCCGTGTACCCATAGCTAACCGAATTGTTGAGATGATTGGCATGGATGTTGAGTTGTACAATAGGGTTGAAGGCAAGTCAGCAGAGGCATTGCACGACACCACTCCTGAAGCGGAGCTCGTGGCCTTAACTGCTAACGAAGGTACGCTTAAGGTAGATGAGTTTGTCTCCAAGTTTGAAAATTGTCGGGCTATTCTGTGCCAGAGTCTTACCCATAATATTGAAAAGGCTTCAAAATCCGCGGAGTCAACAATTCTGAAGCCTGACGCTCTGCAAGACGCAATACGTCTGGCACATGATGCTGATCAAGTCTTGCTTAACGATCTTCAGGAGTTTGTTTTGGAACTCTCTTTTGGATCGTAAGCGATCGATCAAAAGGCGCTGAAACGCTGCTATGCGATCTTGATTATCTTGATCGCTGCAATGGCCGCCATCACAAACTATGGGTGCGGTTGGGGCAGATCAATGCTCTGTATCAGTAGCCGGCTAAGTCCCCAACCTCGTGCTATTGTCTTCTTCGCTAATTCCGTCTGCCATGCGCGCGAAAGCCTTGCGCCAGCCCTGTGCTAGGTCCTTGGTGTTTGCCAGAATCTCAGCCTCTTGCGGACTTATTCGCCGTGTCAAACGAGCCTGGGTGACGCGCCTGACACTCCAATCAGTATGACGCCGTTCCAACAGTGATATCAAATCCCCGGGTGCAGCGATTCCCGGCTCCAACACCCTGTAATACCACCCTGTCCGACCCGTTTTCTGAAACAGATAAGGCATCTTTTCATTGCCCGTATGCAGGCCAAGCTTCCAGCAAGGCTGGCGGCCCTGGCTGATCTGAACCGTAGCGGTGCCAAGCGTCAGGATATCGCCGATGCAAAGATTATCCTCGGTCAATCCCCGGGTGGAGATGTTTTCGCCAAAGGCCGCCGGGCAGGTATCGGCGGCCATGTGACCCTCTGATTGCCACGCGTCATAATGGTCGCTGGCATAATGGTGAATGGCTTTCTCGGCGCCGCCATGAACCATCAGATCTGCTTGCTCATCTCCGGAAAAACCGGTGCGCGTAATGTTTTGAGAACCGGTCACCTTCTCCTTCTGAATGGCCGATGGCGGCTTGCCTTCCCAACGGGTTTTGGCAGCACCAAGGAACAGGCCACTTATACGTGCTGCCAAGTCAGGATGCGCCACTTGCCACCTCTTTATGTTCTACGCAGATCTTGTTGCTTTCACTCTCTGACAGCGAAACCGAAAGAAGATTGCAAAAGCCATTTATCCCTTGCGGGTCATAGTGTTTGCACGTCTTGCACAGACCAAAGGACTGACCCCCGTTCACCTTCAGAGCCAATTGCAGCCCATGCCTCAGAGCGTTTTCCAGCTCGGATTGTTCGTCGGGTATCAATGAGTTGAACGCGACCGCTATGGGGTTGGAAACACTCACCAATGCCCGCCCCGCATCGGTGGGCGTGTACGAGATCGATCGCTTGTCGGACTTTGAACTCTCTTCAGAAATGTAACCCTTGCGGGCCAGCACTTTCAGAGTCTGAGACATCGTTCCCCGCGTTGTGCCGAAGTACTCCGCCACATGGGACGGCGCCCGGGAATACATGTTGGCCAGCACCAGATACTCCAACGCGCCCCGCTGCGCAGGATTCAGATCGCCCTCCCAACTGTGGGCGGCGTCAAGTCTGGCGATCCGGTTGATAAGCTCGCGAATGCGGTGATTGGTGTCCATAGGTAAATAAATAGCGAGTCGCTATTATACTTGCAATCAGTTTCAGTATTTAGTATCGAGTCGATATTATTTAAAATCCAGGAGAAATCACATGAAACTGTCCCTGCCCAAAATCGCGACCGCGGTTGTGTTGTCTGCCAACGGAGTCTTTGCCGATGGCAACCACGCCGTAGATATGCACGATGCGATCAAGTCGCCCGCCGATGAAACCAAGGTGGCTGACTTTGACATTCTGGCGGCCCACGCCCATCGAAATGGCAACGTCGTTACGTTCCATATGACGACAAATGGCATCGCCGGGGCCTCGACGCCTGCCTCAACCGGGTCAGTTGGCGGTTCGGATGTGTGGTCATATGTCTGGCCCACCTCACTTGACCCGTCGGCAGTCGGCTTTGAAGGCGGAACGGGCATTCTAGCCATGGCCGCAACCAGCCATCCAGACTTTGACGACACGCCGCTTTATGACGAAAACGGTGATGGCGATCCGGCCAATGACGGTATCGAGTGGCACAGTCACTGGGTCGTCCTTACCCCGACCGAGCAATGTGGCCCGGGCGCGCTTGCGGTTCGTGACATCCCCGAAGGTACCAATCCGAAACTGCCCGCAACCTGGCCAGGATTCCCGATCTTTCTGGACAGCCCCGGCTTCACGCCGTTATTCGACGGCCCGGAAATCACGGTGAACGCGGGTTTCGCCAGTGATGTTGAGCTTGCTGGTGTCGCCTATGACGGTGTCACGTCCGCACTTCGGGTGAATGTCAACATCCATGCGCCGTTGCTCTGTGTGACCGATGTGTTTGACATTGCGTCCGGGGATCTGAGCCTGCCTGGCAAGGTAGAATAGGCCGAAACTGGTGTTGCCAAGCTTTGAGTCTCAGCACTCAAAGTTTGGCAGGCCGCAATGTTCCCGGATGTCGGGGTGATTGCTGCAACAATCGTTGAGAATGAACGAGAGAAGCCCGCCCAACCCGAGAAAGCTTACCCGGTAGATGATTTTTCGCGACTGCCGTTCCGAAGTTATCAGGCCAGCGCGTTCCAATGCTGACAGATGAAAGGATGCTTTCGAAGATATCGCATCCATGGCCTCGGCGATCTCACCAGCCGCAGCGCCGCCTTCGCCGCAACCGATCAGATAACGAATGATGCGCAGACGCATTTCTTGAGACAGAGCACCAAGCATCGCAATCGCATCTTCCTCATTCATATTTCAACCTCTCTTGAAATGTTGAATAATTATCCATATAACACCTTCGACTCATCACAAACAACCCCGGCAGCCCTCTGCCAGAACAATTCGGATATGCCATGAAAATCGTCAGTTTCAACATTTGCCCGTTCGTCCAGCGCGTCGCAGCATTGCTCGAAGCGAAAAACCTCCCCTACAAGATCGAATTCATCAGCCTGAAGGATAAGCCGCAGTGGTTTCTTGACATCTCGCCCATCGGGCAGGTGCCAGTGCTGATCACCGATAGCGGCCAGGCCCTGTTCGAAAGCGATGCCATTGTCGAATATCTCGAAGAGGCATATCCACCCCTGCAACCCGGCCTGTCGCCGGAAGAAAAGGCAACCAATCGCGCCTGGAGCTATCTGGCGACCAAAAACTACCTGGTTCAATGCAGTGCACAGCGCAGCGCCGATCAGACAACCCTGTCCGAGCGCGCCGCAAAGCTGAACCCTGTCTTTGATCGGATCGAGCAGAAACTGGGCGATACCCGCTTTTTTGATGGCGATGCGATCGGCCTTGTGGATGTTTCATGGCTGGTCTTGCTGCACCGCGCCGAGATCATCAGGAAGCATTCCGGTTACGACTTCATAGGCGATCGACCAAAGCTGAAAGCATGGCAATCAAACCTGATGCAATCTGGCCTGGCGCAAAAATCTGTTCCGGCCGATTTTGAAGACGCATTCGTGGAATTCTACCTGTCGGGCGAAACCTATCTGGGTCGCTGCAAGGCAAGCGGCGGCTGCCCGTCTGAAAAGACTGAGATTGCAAAGGCATGCTGCTGACGGATGAACCGGAACTCTGACCTTAACCCCTTGTTTCAAAGGATCATCTCGTGACCCTGTTTGATATAGCCCCGGCCAAGACCGGTGACACTTTCGTTCGCCATGACCCCAAGTTTCTGGACATGGTGTTTGGCACCGATCAGGTGACGCCTTTATGGGTTGCCGATATGGATTTTGCGGTCGCCGCCCCGATCCAGGAGGAGCTTTCGCGCCTGGCCGACCGCGGCCAGTTTGCCTACGAATTCAATTCAAAGGGCGTATTTGCCGCGATCTCGGATTGGTTCAGACGCCGGCATGACCTGATTTTGGACGTCGAAAAATTCGAACAGATCCCTGGTGTGCTCAGTGCCATCGCCCTGCTGATCCGCGAGTTGACGGAACCCGGCGACAGCGTGTTGATGCAGGTCCCCGCTTACCATCAGTTCGCCAAGGTGATCAGCACAGCCGGCCGGAAGATCGTCAAGAGCCCGCTGCGAAATATCGATGGGGCGTACGAAATGGACTATGCCGATCTCGAGGAGAAGCTAAGCGCAGCAGATGTCAAAGCCATGATCCTGTGCAACCCGCATAACCCGGTTGGCCGCGTTTGGCGCAGGGACGAGTTGGAGAAGCTGGTCGAGGTCGCCAACCGCCACAACGTGACGATCATAAGCGATGAGATCCATTCCGATATTATCTACACCGGTCATCGCTTTACCAGCCTGATGGCTGTGGATCCGAAGATCCACGTGTCGGTCATCGGTTCGCCCGCAAAGACGTTTGGCATGCACAGCATCTCAAACGGATATATTTATACAGCAAACGAAGAGCTTCTTGACCGCTTCAAGAAGACGGCGGAGTCCATGTACCTCACACATGGGAATGCCTTCACCACCTTCGCGACCATCGCCGCCTATGAAAAAGGCGACGTCTGGGTGGATGAGTTACTCACCTATCTGGAAGCAACGGCGGCCTGGATTGATCAATTCCTGGAAGAAGAGCTGCCCGCGGTCAAAATGTCTCCGGTCGAGGGGACCTATCAGGTTTGGCTCGATTGTTCTGCAACCGGTTTGGCCGGTGATGATCTGAAGGCCACTCTGGGCCAGTCCGGCTTTGGCGCGACACCCGGCACCTGGTTTGATCAGGACGCCACCCAGTTCATCCGTGTGAATATTGCAGCACCCAGAGCGGAAATCGAAAAGGCATTCAGCCAGTTCAAATCAGTGTTGGATCGCGCAATGGATGCGCGTGCTCAGGGGATTGCACCCGCGGGCAGCAAAGCCTGTGCAGGTGCGTCGACAAATTCCTGCTGCTGATCGAGAATTTCCGGCCGAAGTGATCGCATCGCGATGAATGAAGCAAGAGCAACGCCGATCAATGCCCGCTCGCCCACTGAATAACACCCAAACCAGGAGGTTAGGCCGATGACAAAGACAACTGGATTTATAGGTAGACGAGACTTCCTGAAGACAGGTGCGACGTTTCTGACGGCGAGTTCCGCCGCACTGGCGGCGACAGGCTCGAGCGCAGCGCCGGAATTTCCCGATAACATGCTCTATCCGGGTGTGGAGGATGAAGCTTACGGCAGCCCGTCTCCTTACGAGGCCGACGTCGTGCGCAAGGTCTTTCCGCAGAACGAAAAGTCGACCCTGACAGCGTCATTCACACCGTTGCATGTCCAGAAAGGTATCATCACGCCGTCAGGGCTTCATTTCGGCGCTCACCACTCAGGTGTGGCCGAGGTTGACCCGGAAACCCATGAACTATTTATCCACGGTATGACGGACCGCCCGCTGAAATTCACCGCCCGAGATCTTATTCGATACCCCCTGTCCGGGGGCATTAACTTCCTAGAATGCGGGGGAAATAGTGCGCCGCAGGGCTATCACCCCGAAGCGCAGCAAATGCCACTGCAATATCTTCATGGGCTTGTGTCCGGATCTGAATGGATCGGCGTTCCGGTCAGGTTGCTGCTGCAAGAGGCAGGCCTGGACCCGCGCGCCAAGTGGGCCATTGCCGAAGGCGCCGACGCCGGTTCCCTTGCGCGCAGCATCCCGCTGCAAAAGCTCATGGATGATGCCATTATTGCGCTTTACCAGAACGGCGAGCGACTGCGTCCCGCGCAGGGATATCCGATGCGTCTGTTCCTGCCGGGTTGGGAAGGCAATACCAGCGTCAAGTGGCTCAGACGCCTTGAGGTTACCGACCGGCCTGCGTACACCCGCGAGGAAAGCCGCCATTATTCCGAAACGCTGGCTGACGGCTCGATCGAAGGCTTCAGCATGTATATGGGGGTCAAATCGGTGATCACCCATCCATCTGCCGGACAGGTCCTGCCCGACAAAGGCTATTACCAGGTGAACGGATTGGCGTGGTCGGGTTTTGGCAAGATTTCCAAGGTCGAAGTGTCCGATGACGGGGGCAAGAACTGGGTGCCCGCCAATATCGAAGGGCCGGTTCTGAACAAATCACTGACGCGCTTTACCTTGCCGTGGCACTGGGACGGCAAACCGGTCCATCTGAAAAGCCGCGCCATCGACGAACGGGGCAATGTTCAGCCAACTCATGAAGCCTGGAAGAGCAGGTATTTCGAGGGAAGCCGCAACCACTACAACGCCATCCAAACCTGGTTCATCGATGCACAGGGAGCCATCTCAAATGTCTTCTAAGAAACAAATCTTGTACGTGATCGCCATTGGATTTTTCGCGGCAAACGGGGTCACTGCTGAAGAAACACCGGCTCTGGGGCAGATCATCCCGACCGAAGAACTGGCAGGCCTCAGCACAACGGTCTACCCGGACGGCGAAGGACTGCCGCCGGGTAGCGGCACAGTCCAGGCGGGCAAGGTTGTCTACGAGGACCAATGCTCGATTTGCCACGGTGCAAACGGGGAAGGCGACATGAGCATGTACATCCCGATCCTTGCAAGCACTGGCAAACCCGATCATGGATTCCACTGGTCGACGGGCCATTCCTGGCCCTATGCCACAAGCCTCTTCGAATATATCCGCACCGCAATGCCCCCCTTCAACCCGAAAGAATTGAGCGATGAAGAAATCTATGCGGTCACCGCATATATTCTCCACATGAACGGTTTCCTGCCAGAAGACGGGGAAGTGAGCCAGAGCACGCTTCCGGATATCAAGATGCCTGCGCAGGACTACATCAGCAGCAAATGGGAGAAAGAGGAAAGTCAGTACTGATCCTGGCATCAAAATGACAGATCACCGTCGCCTCAGACACTTCTACGTTCTCAACCAATTTAGGAGGCACCTTCATGCTTGAAGGTAAAACAGCTCTTGTCACAGGCGGGTCCAGCGGCATTGGCTTTGCATCAGCCAAGATGCTGAAAGACAATGGCGCGCGCGTCGCAATCACCGGAACAAACGCCGAGAAACTCCACTCTTCCCGAAAGATGCTAGGCGGTGGCACCGTCGCGATCCAGGCGGATGTCAGCAAACTGGATGATCTGGACCGGATGCAATCCGAGTTGCGGCAGGCCTTTGGCAAGCTGGATATCCTCTTTGCCAACGCAGGTGTCGCCTTCAACACGCCCCTCGGGAACACCGATGAAGCGATGTACTACCGGATGATGGATGTGAACGTGAAAGGCACGTTCTTTTCGGTCCAGTCCGTCCTTCCGCTGATGCCTCAAGGGGCCTCGATCATCCTGAATACATCATGGCTCAACCAGATCGGAACACCCAACAAGGCGCTGCTGTCGGCCTCGAAAGCAGCGGTGCGGTCTTTTTCGCGTGTCATGTCGGCCGAGCTTTCGGATCGGGCGATCCGTGTGAACTGTGTAAGTCCGGGCACCATCGAGACACCGATACATCGTGGGCCAAATGAAACCGATGAACATTTCAAGGCCTATGTCGAGCGGATTGGACAGCAGGTGCCCGTGGGGCGCATGGGCAAGCCCGAGGATATCGCATCCGCCGTTCTGTTTCTGGCAAGCGATGCGTCCAGCTACATGCTGGGCACGGAGATGGTCATCGATGGCGGTCGCGCCGAGCTCTGAATATCTGCCGGATCGCTCAGCGACCAGAAGACTGATCTGCGCAAACCTGAAGTAAAAACATGATGCCAACCACCATTCTCTACCTCCTCAGATCTGAATTTGCTGACGTTCAAGCAGGGAACACATCGTTCTATTGTCCCCAATGCCTTCTGGTCGAAGGGCTTTTGGCAGTCTTCCCGCATGTTCGCCAAAACCTCGACATACGGTACGTTGATTTTGACCGGCCCCGAGGCGACATGTCACTATATGTCGGTGACAACCAGTCTTGCCCTCAACTCGTATTCCCGGATGAGGATCACAATTACTCCACAGTGCAAAGCTTGTCCGGAAATTCTCCCGCACGGCGGATCGACAATGTTTCTGACATTCTCACCTATTTGATTCAACGATTCGACCTACCCCGACCGCATCCCTAGTATGTGAAATGATACCGGTGACGTTTGAAACCAAAGCAAGTGTTGGATGATGTAGACGCAAGAAAAGCGGCGGCGGCACTCGACATGAAGAACAACGCGTGCTGTCAGTCTGATTTCAATACTTTTTTGAAACCATCTTTGCAAAACTAGTTTTATAGTTATATTAACGCAATGACAACGAAAACACAAGAATCACGCGCGCTTGCGGCTTTAGGGCATGATGCCCGTCTTGCCATCTTCCGGCTGTTGGTCCGAAAGGGCCATGACGGTCTGCGCGTGGGTGAAATCGGCCAGCTGCTCGATCTGGCACCTTCAACCTTGGCTCACCACCTCGCGGCGTTGGTAGACGCCGGGCTCGTGGTGCAGGAAAAGCAAGGACGCGAAGTATTCAACAAGGCCAACTTTCCGGCGATGGATCACCTTGTGTCTTTTCTTACCGCCGAATGCTGCGAGGGACTTCCCGCTGCAGCAAAGGAGGATGCAGCATGACACATTGCCTGCATTTTTCTTGACCTAAAACACCTACAAAACTGGATATATAGTTATGGTTAGCACCTCAGAACACCTGCCGCGGCGCCGAGATGCGCTTCGCCAGTTTCTCAGTGATCAGCGCGTGTGGCTCACCTCCGCACTGATCCTTTTTGCGCTTGCGATTTTCGAAAGGCCCCAGGCCATCGAAAGCACCAACTTTGCTGTGGCGGCGCTTATTCACGTGGCGCCTTATCTTTTGTTCTCAATCGGCGTCGCCGCCTGGGCCGGAGCAACAGGCGCAGACAACCTCATAGCCAAAGCGTTCACGGGCGCCCCGTTGGTGATGATCCTTCTGGGTGCCATCGCAGGCGGCCTGTCGCCGTTTTGTTCCTGCGGCGTGATCCCATTGATCGCCGCACTGCTGGCAATGGGCGTGCCCTTGTCAGCCGTCATGGCGTTCTGGCTCGCCTCTCCCATCATGGACCCGTCCATGTTCTTTCTGACCGCGGGTGTTTTGGGGGCGGAATTTGCAATCGCCAAAACCATCGCAGCGGTGGGGCTGGGCGTCTTCGGCGGCACTGTGGTCCATTTGTTGAGCCGGGGCGGCGCATTGAGCGATCCGCTGCGTGACGGAGTCGGCAACGGCGGCTGTGGCGGGTCCAAGGTTCGCGCTCCGAAACCCGTCATGTGGAAATTCTGGACCGATGGCGACCGGCGCGCAACCTTTGCCAAAACGGCCTGGAGCACGACCCTTTTCCTGGCGAAATGGCTGTTTCTCGCCTTCCTTCTGGAAAGCCTGATGCTGGCATGGATCCCTGCGGAAACGGTGACCAAGGCCTTGGGTGGCACAGGTATCATGCCCATTGTCACAGCAACACTTGTCGGCGTTCCGGCTTATCTGAATGGCTACGCGGCGCTACCTCTGGTTGGCGGGCTGATCGAACAGGGCATGGCGCCGGGTGCGGGGCTGGCCTTCCTTGTGGCCGGTGGTGTTACTTCGATCCCGGCGGCCATGGCCGTCTGGGCATTGGCAAAGCCCCGGGTTTTTTCGCTGTACTTGGTGCTGTCTCTGAGCGGAGCATTTGCCGTTGGCATGCTCTTCCAACTTTGGCAGTCAATCTAACGGACCAAACGGCCCGGACATGGCAGATGTCCGGGCCGTTATCCGCGTCTTCCTTGTCCAATCCGGCCGCAGCGTAAAGTCGGTTTGAATTTCAAGCCTCAGACTGACTTTAAATGACCGGTCTGGCGACATGGGCTGCAACGCAGCAATGAGCGTGCCGCTCCTGCGAGCGAATGCTGCGTCAGCAAACACACGGAAAGGCAACGGCGGGTTTGTCCTGCGATCTGTGAGTTCGGCTGTCCTCAAACTCGCACCCGCAGCCAATGTCTGGTATGTGGGATGCAATCGCAGCATCGAAATACCTTGGCCAACGGCAGCGAAGAGCCGGGTATCCTCAGACCAACAGTTGATCGGCATTTTTTCCTGATGCGAGCGCCGTCTTGAACCATTCCGGTTGGCGTCCTTTGCCGCTCCAAGTCTGAGATTTGTCTTCAGGGTTGGCGTATTTCGGGGCGGACGCCGCCTTGGCTTTCGCTGAAACCTTACGCTTGGCTTTGGAGGGCTTTGCATCCGCTGCGATCTCTGCGAGGGTGAAGCCGTGCGCTTTCGCCGCTTTCTCGACTGCGACAAGCGCTGCCTTTCGGTCTCTTTCGGTCATTCTTTCGAGGGCTGTGTCCACATCGGAACGGAGCTTTTCAAGCTGCTTTCGCGTCAGGGTTTTAAGATTGAATTTCATCGTTGTTGTCCTTACGTTTTCGATCTTCGTAAACCACAAACTGCGACGGGAAGAAACTCCCCAACGTCTCATCCTACATTTGTGCGCAAATTTCCACTAGCAACACAGTTCCTGTTATGTCGACGGCACCGCTATCTGCGCGGTGAGCAATCGACGCGGACGCCAAAACGACTGAAGTAATGGCCGACAGATCTATTTGGATCCATTCGCATCAACATCATCAACACAAGTAAGTCTAAAAATTCCCATATGAATTCCAGCCGGAGGGATGCAACGGGAGCGCGCAGCGGGCTCCTTTGCCAAGGGGTGCGGGTACTACCCGCACACACCTTGCAGCCAGTGCTGTTCATTCATGTCCGCAGGATCACGTCTGTCATCAAACTTGCCTGGCACACACCTTGCAAAGCATTCTAACAACACCCGCTTGCCGGTGCGACCAGCACACAGCTTGTTCTTGGGATTCGAAGAAATCTCTTTTTTCTCAGGAAAGAGATCATAATATTTGGATGTTCAGTTCTTCAAGCACGCCGAAGGAAAAATGAAGTTTCTGCATAAGGTTTTTTGCTGACATGACTGATGACGAATGGCGCGACCGTCTACCATTGCTAACTGACGTTTTTGATCTAGCAATAGACCTCGAAGTTTCGCTTGAGGGTTGGCACTGCATCTATGTTCAGCATGTCTTGACCACCAACTATTTCGCATCCAAGTTCTTAATTTCTTTAGGTCTCGCGAAGAAAAATCTATTTGTTATTGGAAAAGACTATTCTACTTCAGCGCAGGCAATGAGCAGATACCATTCGGATGAAATTTCGGCATCTAGTCTTGGGTCACCATATGATTTCAGCTGCGCATTCGATGAACCGATCGTCGAATTTGCACGAGATATGATCATTGATCTTATTGAGGGAGGTGCGAACAAACTCTTGCTCCTAGATGAGGGAGGAATTCTTGCGCGCGCATTCAAAAACATCCCCGAACGATCTGACCTTAGGTTAGTTTTTGTCGAGCTTACGTCTCGCGGGTTGCAACACGTGAACCACTTGTCCGCCTCTTCTGTTCATATCGACGTCGGGCACAGCTACGGCAAGCAAAAAATTGAAAGTCTACTTATCGCCGATTCAATGCAACACTTTATCAAAAAGACTATGACTCTGCGAAAAAAAACGGATTTGTGCAAAGTTGCGATTGTCGGTGTCGGAGCAATTGGACATGCACTTTCAATGTGCCTGCTTCAATCGGGTTTTCATGTTGAAACGTATGACATATGTAATGAGAAAGGAACGAGTACTTCGATGGAAGGTGCTCTAGACGATGCTCGGATTATTCTATCTTGCACCGGTCGACCGATTGACGTGAAACGATTATTAATGGCAGCGCCCGGTCGCGCTTTGCTTTTCAACTGCGGTTCAAGCGATGTAGAGTTTAGCCTTTGGAGATATCGCGAGAGCCTCCCCAAAATTTGGAGTATCGAGGCCTCATCACTGTTGACGAATAAACTTCTACATAGAGATATCTCCATTCCGTCCAACGATGGTCATATCACAATTTGCAATGGTGGTTTCCCAATAAACCTTGGTAGTGGCGATGACCCCATTCCCGAAAAACAAATTCAGATCACTCGTGCACTCATGCTGCTTGGAGTTGTGCAAGGCGTTTCAGAACAGCAGCCTGGCAAACACACCCTTTCGGAAAAACTGCAACATCCGGTAATTTCACGATATCGAAAACTGTTGGAGTGAGCTGGTATATTGCCTCTGAACGCCACGTCGGTTGTCATTAAGAGTTGAGTAGCCCAGACCATATTGGACAAATTCTAATCCAAGAGCGAGATGATTTCCGTATGCCCTCCATTTTCAGCAATCATTCTGGCGTCCAGGCCAAAGGAGTCCTGCATTCGTTGATCGGCCTGAAATTGAGTAAGAATTTTGACGACCTCGCCCCCCCCAGTACAAGCGAGCATCAGGGCACTCCTTTGATCGCCCTTTCGAACTGCATTGATATTCCTGCTGTGAGAACACATCAGTCTAACAATCGAAGGGTGATCGTGCTCGGAGGCGATCATCAACGCGTTTTCGCCATTTGCTGATTGTTGGTCCACGTCAGTATCTTGATTTTTGCAAAGAAATTCAGCAATTTCATAGTTGCCTTCTCTCGCCGCGATCATCAGCTGGGTCCAACCATTGATACTGGCTTGCTTAAGCAATGCAGGACACTGCTCAACGACCATTTCCATAATGTCCAAGTTGCCACCATGTGTCGCGGCCATTAGTGAAGTTGAGTTGTCGTCCAACTTTAGACTGAGACTAGACCCTTTCGAACATAGAAAACGCGCGATCTCAAAATGTCCGTTTCGACAGGCACACAGGAGCGCATTGTCTCCGCTTGCACCATCAAATTTAACATGATCAAGATTAGTGTCCGTGAGCAGCCCCACTTGAGTGGTCCAAATTGAAAGTTAGTGCATGATTGGCCTTTGGTCCATCAAGACGATGGCTTC
>NZ_CANLYL010000032.1 GCF_947495275.1 uncultured Roseobacter sp. | reverse complement strand
CTTGTGTCGTTTGATTCCCATCTTTGATCCTCCGTTTCCTAACTATAGGGCCGGACCACTTCAGCGGGGGAGGATCAATCGAGATCGCAAGGCCAAACACTAGCATCCCGCCACCGAACAGGCGCACCAAATAGGAATGGACATAGACTTTCCTATAGAAGCTGGTGCACTTGTAGTCCCAAAAATATACCCCAATAATGACCACGACACCGCCGTGCACCAGAAACAGCCACCGCGCAGCATCAGCCTCAAGTGGGACGACCACAAGGTTCAATGCCAGCAATCCGACCCCGATCAGCAACACCCCATTAGCCGCTGCAATGCCTGCGAACAAAATCCACGTGAACATGTGAACAAAGAACCCGGCAAATCGGGTGCCAACGTTCGATACATTGTCCATGGCGATATAACCCAACCCCAATATGACCCTTAGAAGATCAAAGGCGGTTAAGAAAAATCCATTTGGTGCCGGTGACTTATCGGCCCAATAAACCTCAGCAAAAACCGCGTCGCGGGTGTCGTCCTGCTCCGGCTCCGGTCGCACACGACGAATATGTATCGGAAACATCGGCGTCTGCCCCCCGTCTCGCGAAAAGGTCCGGTCTGGTAAATCGATCTTGTCCGACTGAATCTTAACCGGCTCTGCGTCCGGCATGGTCGATACCGCTGTGCCGACGATCGCATCCACCGTCTCGCCAGCCTTTTGTTCACCAATTCCATGAACAGTCAAAATCAGATGACGTCCCATAGCCCCCCACAATGTCTTTGTTTAAGTACTTTGAGCATCGACTTCAGAGCGGGGGGGCAAGCCTCATACCTAATTCTCTTGTTGCCCGTTCTTACCGGGACCGTGCGCACAAAAAACTGGGATTTGGATGTCGGTCTGCTGAGATTGTTCATCAAAGCAGCCCCAGCCGTCATTAACGCAGTTGAAATTGGTTCAAACAAGAGGAGTCTCCAATAGTCACAAAAGCAAAGTCTATTTATCAAATTACTATGATGCCTCGGCAGCTACGCGATTGGCTGGCCGACCGCTCCTTGGGGCCGTGTCATTTCTGGAGTGGCAGTCAAGCTTAGCTTCGCATCGGTGTGAGGAAGTTTGCCTTCCGACAGCCGTCTGACTTCCTCTGTTGCTCCTAGTGCTGCCAGTTGTTCTACAAAGGGCACCAGCGCATTGTCACGCCACTCGTCAGACTGCTCAAATGCATCAGAAGCATGAGTTTGAAGAAGCTCCAAATACGTTTGAGCCAGCGCCTCATCACTACTGGGCGGGTGTTCAGTGATAACCTTTGCGGCACCAGCAAGGTTGCTACCGAGTATTGGCAAAATTGAGAGGGCGCGCCTGTAGCGGTTCTCATCGAAGTCAAACTTAGAAACGATCTTTTCTCCCGCCAGCTTGCCGTAGCTTTGCAGTATTCTGATTTCCTCCTCAGACATATCAAGGTTTAACCCACCTTGTGACTTGTCCAATAGGATTTCAGCAACCCGCTCTCTGAACCCTGTCAAGTTGCTCTGCAAATTGTCCTGCCAGTCTTTCGCGCTGTAAAACATCGCTCCCAGGAAACCGAGTATTCCGCTAATCCTGTATGCTGGATATTCCAAGACGTCTTGAACTTTGTCGGAGAACCGCACCCGGCTTTCGATACTACCATTGTCGCGCCCGTGCCGTTCCTCATCATAGGAACCCAATGAAACAGCGAAGGTCGGGCGATCCGGCAACCAGTCATCGAACATATGAACGGGCAGATTGGAAGATATTCCACCGTCCGAGAACAAACACCGAGCCCACTTTTTCGTGGTCTTGTCGACCCGCCAAAGAGGAACGGCTTGGATTAGCCCAGGAAAGCTCATCGACATGCGTGTCGTTAGAATGACAGGAAAATTGTCGTAGTCCGGCAGCGGGTACAGTGTTTCTGACCTACCGTCGATTGTGATCTGTTTCTCTTTGCCCTTCGCAATCTTAATCATCCAACGCACGACGCGGGGCGGTATCACGGCGTTCATCTCATGCTCTCTGAAATAATGATGTTCGGAGAAACTGAACGGAAGTTGGAACGGCCGTCGAGATGAGAGATCTGTTGTAACGGCTGACAGCTTGATGTCGTGAGACCTAAGATCTTTTGCGGTCAACGGCTTTTCAGGTGCCATACCATCAGGCCAATTCCCTGCAATTTCATCGACGCGATCAGCAAGCCAATCAATTATGGCTGCCTTGGGCTGATCTCCTTGAGTTGTGCCAGGGAGGACGCCAAAGTCATGCGCTTGAAGCTCCTTCTGGATATTTCGCAGTGTCTTGTAGAGCACTTGGATCGCGTAGAGACCTACACCACCAACCAGTCCAGCGCCTGCAAGTCCGCCTCCACCAAGAGCGAAAGAGGCAAGAATACCTCCGCCCGCAACTGCGCCTCCGTTGCGACGCGCAGCTGGCTTTGCATCTTGTCTGTATGGCTTCAGGAGTCGATAATACTTCCAGAGATTTTTGGCACGCTCTAAAAAGCTATCTCCAAGACCGTCACGCTCAAGGTAGTCAACTCCGATTTGATAAAGTGGGGCAAGAGCTTCAGAGGGCTGCAACATTGCTCTCATATCGCTCGCAAGTTGCGCGTCGATCACTTTGAACTTTTCGTAGCCCGCAAAGTTTTTGTCGGTTTGTCGACGGTATTCGGCTGCTGCTGCGAGCGCTGCCGCCATGGAGCCTGCCGATGTTCCTCCGATCGAGCGCAACCGATAGTGTTCACCAATCTTCGATATAGCTTGCGGGTAAGCAAGGCCGGATGTCACCCCACCTTTGAGAACTAAATCGCACTCTTTCATAAATTCCACCTCATCAAATACCTTGGCACCATCTCACAACGGCATCCGTCTGAATGAGGTTATTTTAGCCCAGACCTTACTAGAAGTTTTCACCCAAATGGGTGACGTGATCCTAATTGGTGTTTTGTGTCTGGGCAGTAGTGCTCATAGTCTGGTCAGTTATGCGCATCAATCACAGCCCATCTTGCTATCTGCTCCCATACCTCTGCAGGATGGGAGACAAAACAGAACTGTCCGCCACCATCGATAACGGCCAGATGATCTCCACGTGTGCTGTCCAATAAGACTTCAATCGCCGCCAGTGGGTTAGCTCGGTCCGCGGCACCGTGTATTGCCAACAGGGGTAGTTTAGCCGTTTCAAACAACTTTCCGAATAACTCTTTGTAAAAAGTATAAAAATCGTCTGCCACACCAACATAAGACGATTGGAAACTAACCTGCAACGCCGGATAGGCAGGCTGCCCGGAGCCCTGGCCTTCAAGAGCAGCTACATCCGATGGACTTTCGCGAAACAGTCTCTGCAATGCGCGCCTCATCGATTTTGGGGTCGCATAGCGTCGACGGAATTCCTTTGCCAACAAACGAAAAATCTCTGGTGAAGTGGCTAGCTTGGCAAAACTACCGAAAAAGCGCCTCTGCAGTGAGTCTCGCTCAAGGGCTTCACTCCGAACGGGAAACGAAAGAAGTGCGATTGATGAGACTGATTTTGGGTAAAGCTCTGCGTATCTCAATGCAACAGTCCCTGCGAAACCATGCCCAAGAATAGGACCAGATCGATATTTAGAGAGCTTTTTGTAACTGGCAATATCACCGCAAAACTGGTCAATACCTTCTTTTTCAAAGAGCACAACAGCACTTTCAAGGTAGCCAGGTCGCACCGGCATTATGAGCCTTATATCAAGCTTATCTAGTTCTGAGATTGCGCTCGTCAGAAGCGGAGCAAAGGTCATGCTATGAAATAAGATGATAGGTTTGCCATCACTAGGACCACATTCAATGACGCGTAAAAATCGATCATCTTCAAGCCTATGAAGTTTGAAGTGTGTCCCAGCCGGGCAGTAGTCGGCTACGAAATCTTCTGTGATTTGATCCCGGTCGCCCTCGCTGCCGCTCAAGTTCAACAGGTGTACAAGCTGTCCCATGGTTGTACGGATTAGATCGTTTTGACCGTTGCAAGCCAATTTGAGACAAGTGGCTTTGAGTTGGCTGCGTTTTGTTTCAACGGATACCGCGTCATCATAGGCAGCGCTACGCAGGCTCTTTCCGACAATCAACTGGGCTGTGATACGCTTTTCGGCAATGGTAAGGCCAGCATCATGATTGAAATACTCAAGACTGTCTGCAACAAGATTGAAGGAAACGAGCAACGCTCTTGCGTGTGTTTCCGATGGCCTTGAATATGGTAGCAGCCAAATGAAACTCTCCTGCGACCCAAAAGAAACCACGTCCCCTGGCTTAGCCGCAGTCGCTAGCAAGACTTCCTGCATAAGTTCTATTTCTTTGTCCTGCGAGAACTCCGAGATAAGCGTGTCAGTGCGGTCATTGATGTCGCTGATGCCGGCACGCAAGAAGGTACCATCCTTATCGAGGTCCAGCCACTTAAGTGGATCTGAGAAAATAGAAGAGTTCCTGCTATAGTTCTTGAAGAATGAAGCCTGAGCACTCTCTGCTTCGTCGCCATCAAGTATCGCAAAAACCTTTGTAACATCGTTCGGCTTTATCATTCCCGAACCCTACGCAATCAGATCCCAGCTAATCAATGGCCATGCGCTTTCTGTGAGCACTTCGCGAGTTCCTCAATCCGCATATCCTCGATCATTCGTAAGCGTTGCATCTGACCCTTCCCAGCAGATCTTCCAGATTCAGCTATAGAAGGCTACAGTGGCGCTGCGCGCCACCGGGAAAGCCAAAATATAGCATTTCCGGCCCACTGCTGCCATTGGCCAACTATTCAAGATGCTGCGATCGCAGTCCGCATAGCCGCCATTCGCTGCACCTGCGCGATTTTAAACCTGTCTGAGGTCTCAAGAGCGTGACAAAACCGACCTAGGATTCTCGACCTTCGCTGGCGCAGCATCGCTTTGCAAATACGGAGGGCTTCTCGCTGCGTTGCAGCCCATGTCGCGGAAACGGTCATTGCTGGCTGGTTTAGAAAGGCTGGCACAAACCACGCTTTCGTTGATGTCAAAACTGCTGGTTTCGAATTCAATCCTCTGCTCCGACCAGCTTCGATAATGTAAACTTTGAAGCTGTATAGGCAGTACCGAGAGCGTTGGGGTGCCTCGAGCTGCTGCGTCACACCGATATCATGCCCTCACAACTGTGTGTATTTGACCGCAACGGCCTATTCATATGATATTCGATCGGCATAGGACTGTTGCACAAATTCTTGGGCACAGGTGGTGTGGTATGGTTTTGGTATTGGACGGATGGCGGATTGACGTGCCTTCGCGGCGAGCAGAGCGCGGCACCCGGAGTGTGGTTCTCTCGCCCCGGGCCATCAGGCTGGTGCAGGTTTTCGCCGAAGCGCCGGGCGAGACCTTCAGCCGTGACACACTTCTGGACCGGGTCTGGCTTGACGTCACGGTCAGTGATGAAAGCCTCTCGCAGGTGGTTTCGGAGCTGCGACGCAAGCTGGACAACAGGCAGTTGATCGCAACGATTCCGCGGGGCGGCTACCGGATGGCCGCGCCGCTGCTGCGCGAGGCCGGAGCGTCCGGCACGACTAAACGCGCCGAAGGATCAGTTCCATCAATTGAAGCATATGCGCTCTGTCTGGAGGCGCGAAGCTGTCTTGGGCGCGCCTATGAGGGCGCGTTGCGGGATTTCACCGCCCTAGCCTCACAGGCTGTGGCGCTCGCGCCGGACGATGGCGAAACCCGGGCGCTTTACGCTATGGCGCTGCTCAAGCGTCACGTCTACTGGTCCGAGGGGGCCGGTCTGATCGACAGTGCCTTGATCGAGGCGGAGGCGGCGATCCGGCGCGCGCCTGACCATGCTGAAGGCTATTTGGCGACCGGTGCGGCGCAGATCGCAGTGGGGCGGAAGGCCGCCGGACAGCGCGAGATCGCCAAGGCATTATCGCTGGCGCGGGGCGACGCACAGTTGCATTTGGAAGCGGCGATCCACGTCATGGCCGCAGGCAACCATCGCAGTGCCGCAGCTTTGGCGATGCGGGCCGCTGATCTCGACCCCGCCGGCTTCACCGGCGATCTTCTGGCCGCACGCTATCTGGAGCGTCAGGACCCCGCTCGCGCCCGCATCCATGCAGAGCGGGCGCTGCGCAAGATCCGCGCAGAGCTGGAGATCGACCCTACGGCCCTGCGCGCCCTCTACGGTCTCGGCCCGCTGCTGGCCCAGCTTGGCGACGCGCAGGGCGCTGGCGCCTTGCTGGACAGCCTGCCGCATCATAACAGCCCGCTGGAGTATTACCGCGCCCTCGGCTTTGCGCGGCTCGGCGATGTCTCTTCGGCGCTGGAGCGGATCGACTTTCTGCTGTCGCGCGGCTGGCGCGGCTTTTTCAGCATCGACGCCGACGAAGGCTTCCGCCCGGTCCGGCAGAGCGCGCGCTTCCGGCGCCTGCAGCGCGAACTGATGTCCGCCTGAACGGTTTCAGAACTTTTTCACAAGACATTCAGGATCGCCCGCATGGCGCTGCGTAAATCTTTCCTATGCCGGGGTTCCCGGCACGTACGGAAACTTTAACGATAGGATTTGACATGCCATTGGCGATCAACAGCACCGCGCCCAATTTCACCGCGCACACCACAGAAGGCATGATCTGGTTTCACAATTGGATCGGCGATGCCTGGTGCGTTCTCTTTTCTCATCCAAAGGATTTTACCCCCGTCTGCACGACCGAAGCAGGCGTCATGGCCCGCATGAAGCCCGAGTTCGAACGCCGCGGTGTCAAGATCATCGGGCTGTCGCTCGACAAGGTCGAAGACCACAGCCGCTGGTCCGATGACATCCGAACGGCCACGGGACATGCGCCCAATTACCCACTGATCGGTGATGTCGATCTGAAGGTGGCAAAGCTTTATGACATGCTGCCCGCGGAGGCAGACGAAACGGTGGCGCGCACCGCGATGGACAACGCGACCGCGCGCACGCTTTTTGTGATCGGGCCGGATAAGCAGATCAAGCTGACGCTGTCCTATCCGATGACGACGGGGCGTGATTTCAACGAGATCCTGCGCGCCATTGACAGCCTGCAGCTGACCGCCCGTCAGCAACTGGCGACACCAGCCAACTGGCAGCAGGGCGACAAGGTGGCGATCGCCTCGTCGGTCTCCGACACCGAGGCGCGCGCCCGCTTTCCGGGCGGCTGGGAGGCCCCGGTCCCCTATCTGCGGCTCGTCGAGATGCCAGCGTGAACGAAAGGATTGATCAGATGACCACCACTCTCTCACGCCGTTCCATCCTGATGCTCGCGCTGGGTGTCTCGGCGACCTGCATTCCCAGTGTCAGCCTTGCCCTGGCGGACGGATACCCGAATCCGCGATTCCTGAAAGAACCACAAAGCTTGCTGTCGGACATGACGATGAAGGCTATGGGGGCGGTTGTGTACGGCAGCACCTTGATCGACCTGCGTCCCAAGAAAGATTTCGACGCCGGACATATCCCAGGTGCGCGGCATCTGCCTGCCGACGCTGTCGCCGCCGAATTCGGTGCGGTGGCGGGTGCCTTGCGGCCGGTGCCGAAGATCGAGGCGATGCTAGGCGCGCTCGGCATCGCCCAGGACCAGCGTATCATTTTCTACGACGACCGGGGCGGGTTCCATGCCGCGCGGATGTTCTGGTTGCTGGAGTATTTCGGCCACCGCGAGGTCTCGGTTCTGAACGGCGGATGGACAGGTTGGCTGAACGCAGGAGGTACTGTCACGCGCGATCAGGGCGGGGGCAAACCGGCTCGCTTCGAGGTCACGCTCACGCCCCGCCGCCACGCCACCGCGCAGGATGTGCTCGCCCACAAGGATCAGCCCGGCGCGGTTCTGATCGACGTGCGTCCGCCCAGGCTCTTCGCCGAAGGACACATTCCCTGGGCGATCAATGTGCCATGGTCGCAGAACCTCGACGAGGATGGCCGCTTTCTAACAGCAGATGCGTTGGCTGCGCATTTCGAAGGGTATGGCATTACCCAGAACAGTGACGTCATCATGCATTGCCAGAACGGGCTTGCCTCGTCGCACAGCTATCTCGCGTTGCGCTTGCTCGATGTACCGCGTCTGCGCGTCTATCACCGCTCCTGGGCGGAATGGGGATCGGCAGGCGATCTACCAGTGACAACGGGCTGAAGCAGAAACACAGCTGCGCGGGCGGGGGATTGCAGCCCTGTGCGCGCGATCGCCGCGCCTCGCATCGGCATCTGCGACCGGTCGTTGGCGGATTGGGGTTCGACGGACGATCACCCTGTGGCGACCGGTTCGGAAGGCTGACACTTAATGCCCCGCCTGATACCGGCGGGGCCTCCATCCCACAAGGATCTTCTTCATGACACTACTCGGCAATCCCAGGCGTTCAAGGGTCGCCGCAACCTACGAGTCCGCCGCCGACCACTTCGACCTGGCCCCGCTCAGTTTCTGGGACCGACACGGGCGCCGGGCCGTTCACCATGCTAGTTTGCGACCGGGCGAGAGCGTTCTAGATGTCGGCTGCGGGACCGGCGCATCGGCTCTGCCCGCTGCCTCGACCGTTGGTCCGACCGGCTCGGTGATCGGGATCGACATTGCGGAGGCAATGCTCACGCGCGCCCGCATGAAAGCTAAAGCTCAAAGGTTGTCGAACATTCGCTTCGAGCGGATGGACATGACTTCGCTGAGATTCCCGTCAGAGACCTTTGACGCTGTCATCTCGGTCTTCTCGGTCTTTTTCGTCGAGGACGTTCAGGCGCAAATCGCGGAGCTCTGGCGCGTCCTGCAGCCCGGCGGCCGACTGGTCATGACATTCTGGGGCAAGGACGCTTTCCAGCCTGGCGCCGCGATCTTTACGGAGGAACTCGGCACTCTGCGTCCGGACATCCCCGAGCCACTGCGCGCCTGGGAACGCCTCACGAGCAGGAACGCGATCGAAGATCTGATCGCTTCCGCCACAAATGTCTCGCCGGAAGTTCACCCTGCACCCGACCGACAGCCTCTTGCGACACCTCGGGACTGGTGGACCATCGCGATGGGATCCGGTTATCGCTGGGAGATCGACCAACTGACGTCGGACGAACGCCAGCGCTTGGAACAGCGCTGCTCAGCCAGGATCCGGGCCGAAGTTATCAAGGCGATCTCGGTGCCCGCGTTCCATGCCGTCGCCGGGAAACCGATCTGACGCAGCGCGTTGCGCCTTAGGCGCGAAGACACCAGAACACCCGGCGATCACGGAAAGGCATTTGAGATGAATGAATTGACGCAAACAGCGCGCACATGCGCGCTTCAAACGAGGCCAAGAGGCTCTCGCCGGTCGTGGCGCTGCATTGCTCTGGCGCGGACGGATTGCAATGATCCAGCCTGGGCTCGGTTTTCAAGGGCAAGGTCACCCTAATCGCGCCCGACTTTCTGGGAACGAGAATCCGTGGGCATGTCGACGCATCGAAAGCCTTTCGCCTCAAGCACGAAGCCGCGCATGTCATCGAGCTGATCGAAGAAGTCGCCGAACCGGGTCATGTCGTCGGACATTCCTATGGCGGCGCGGTCGCGCTGCATGTCGCCTGTGCGGTTCCGCAACTCGTGCAGTCGCTTTGCCTATACGAGCCGACACTTTTCAGCCACCTGTCGGCAGGAACGGCAGCAGACAGGACGCTCCATGCGGAAATTGTCAGGCTGGCTGCTTCCCTCCAAGCCAGTATCGAAGAAGATTTCGCGCGTTCAGCGCCGAAGTCTTCTCGGATTTCTGGGGCGGATACGGCGCCTGGCTTGCCCTAAGCCGAATGCGTCAGGATGCCCTGATCGACTGGATTCCAAAGGTCATCAAGGATTTCGAGGCGCTGCTGCACGAAGATAACGTGGGCCGCATCGCGACCATCTATCAGCCGATCACGGTTCTGGTCGGCGCGCAGACCCATCCGCACACGATGGCTATTGCGGACTGCCTTGAAAGGCTCAACCCGCGCGTGGTGCGCCGAGTCGTGGCAGGCGCCGGTCACTTGGGCCCTTTCACGATGCGCGACCGCGTCAATTCCGAAATCCTGGATCATGTGTTTGCTGTCGAAACCGAACACTGGGTAGAGAACGCCCAGGCCGCTCGATGTTAGACAAGCCTGTCTGCTCAGGCGATCATCGGGGCAATCTCGACTTCTAGCAGAGTCGTGCCTCGCCAGGTATCGCATAATGATTTCGCGCAAGCAGGCCTCTTCATGGGCCGACCGCGAAGACTGCCGGCCGCAATGCGGATTTGCGGGGTTGGTGCGCATGGGCACTGCCCCGTAAACCGCCAGGCTGGCGAGAGAGGTCTCAGAACTTGTTGATCGAGTTTCCGCCGTCAGCGATGAGCGCCGCTCTTGTCACGAAGGAAGACGCATCGGACACGAGGAAGAGCGCCGCCATCTGTCATAAAATCCCTGACGACGGACACTGAAGGTCCGAGCGTTTGTTGACTTCCTCACAGAACGGCTGGAAGCTCACTAGAAAGACAGCTCACAAGATGAAGCTCTGCTTTGTCCACGTTGTGTTGATAATGGCTTCAGAATTGCTGCATGCTGCCTAGATGGCCGCGTTCCCCTCTGCGATGCAGCAGGCTGTCGTGCTGCGTGGGCTCGCAGCGGAATTTGGGCACTTCCGCATTCAGGCTTATTCCGGACCTCAGATGCAGCGCGGCATCCTGTGATATGCTTCCCCGTCAACGTCGGGTTGTCGTTGTGGGAGGGCATGGCGGATCGGAGGATCAGTCATGGAAACACCAAACTTGCCTGCTATTCGCGCACTTCGTCCTGCTTGGAACAAGGGCCGCATCGTTGGCCAAAAGCGACCCCTAAAACCGAAGCATGTCTGGGCGATCCGAGTTAGACTTGAATTGGCAGAAAACCATCGCGACCTCGCTTTGTTCAACATGGCGATCGACAGCAAACTGCGCGGCTGTGACCTGGTGAAGATGAAAGTCGTCGATGTAATGGCATCGGGTCAGATCAAGGAGCGCGCCTCTGTCCTGCAAAGTAAAACACAGAAACCCGTGCGATTTGAGATATCCGAAGGCACACGCGCTTCAGTCGAGAAGTGGATGGAAGACGAGCTCATGGTCGGCTCGGAATATCTATGGCCCGGCCGCTTTCATGAGCGCCTACATATCTCGACACGCCAGTATGCGCGGATCGTCCGCGATTGGGTCACATCAATCGGTCTAGAGGCGAGCGCATATGGCACGCATTCGATGAGGCGAACAAAGGTGACCCAGATCTACAAGAAGACAGGCAACCTCAGAGCTGTTCAACTCCTCCTCGGCCACACCAAGATGGACAGCACGGTTCGATACCTTGGTGTGGAACTTGAGGATGCCTTGGCCATTGCCGAAGCTATTGAAATCTAGACTGAAGGGCCGTTCGTGAGGACGGCCCTTTGCGGTCACTCAACCATAGGTCCCAATGCTGATGTGCGACCCGTCATACCTGCCGTTCGCTGCGGCCGCAAAATCGGAAGTAGGACGAACTCACAATTCGCGAGACATTGCCGACCTTGCCTGAACTGGTTCCAATGACAACTATCCCACCGATCGTGAGCGTAGAGGAGAACTCGTCCTGCGCTTGTCCGGAACGGCTATTGAAATGCGCTTGCACTCGACCTTGAGCGCCCTATGACAGTTGTTTGAGTGATCGCCGGGGGAAGTTGCTATGAACATGTTTGGAACATTCATCAAACCAATGCACCCCGAAGGCACCAAGTTCGTCGCGATTTTTGCCACTGTCACGCTTGGCCTGTTCCTACTTTCACCCATTTTGGGATGGATGGGTGTGGGCCTGACGATCTGGTGTTACTATTTCTTTCGCGATCCGAAACGTGTGAGTCCAACCAGGCCCGGGCTCATCGTTAGCCCCGCGGATGGTGTCGTATCGTTGATCGAGCCAGCGGTTCCGCCGTCCGAACTGGGTATGGCAGATGCGCCCCTGACTCGTGTCAGCGTGTTCATGAATGTGTTCAATTGCCATGTGAACCGTAGCCCGATCGCAGGTGAGATCACTTCGGTGGCTTATCGTCCGGGCAAGTTCTTTAATGCCTCTCTGGACAAGGCCAGCGCTGACAATGAGCGCAACAGCCTGTGTCTGCGCTTGCCAGACGGGCGGGAGATGGCCGTTGTGCAAATTGCGGGCCTGGTTGCGCGACGGATCGTCTGTTTTGTGAAGGCCGGCGCACAGATGCAAACCGGTGAACGGTTCGGCCTGATCCGGTTCGGCTCACGTCTTGATGTGTATCTGCCCCGCGATGTTGAGCCGCTGGTCAGCATCGGTCAGACGATGGTGGCGGGCGAAACCGTACTTGCCGCTCTGACCGACAATGATCCCGTTTGGGGGCCTGAGACAACGAATGGCTGATAAGTCCGACAAGTCGATTACTGATTTCGCTGTGATCCAGCTGATCCCAAACATGCTGACCATTGCGGCGATCTGCGCGGGGTTGTCCGCAATCCGGTTCGGCGTCCAGGGCAATTATGTATTGGCGGTTCAACTGATAGTGGCCGCATGCGTTCTTGATGGTCTGGACGGGAGGATTGCGCGGTTGCTGAACAGCGACAGCAAAATGGGTGCGGAACTGGATTCATTGGCGGATTTCGTCAATTTCGGCATTGCACCGGCCTTGGTCATCTATTTCTGGGCCTTGCAGGACATGCGCAGTGCTGCATGGATATCAGTCCTGATCTACGCAATTTGCTGCGTACTGCGGTTGGCGCGTTTCAACGTCGGAAGCAAGGCTGAATGCCATGATGAACAAGCCGCATCCGATGAGTGCTTTGTCGGTGTCCCGTCACCTGCGGGAGCATTGCTGGTACTGTTGCCAATGTCCGCATCATTTGCCTTTGCCAAAGCACCGCTCTTACCGGATGTGCTGATCTGCGTTCACATGGTTGCCGTAGGCTTGGCAATGATCAGCCGTATCCCGACATGGTCGTTCAAAAGCGTCAGGATATCGCGTGGGAACGTAAAGTTCTTTTTGCTTGGGTTCGCGTTTGTCGGGGCGGCTATGATGACTTTTGCCTGGGTCACACTTTTGGCAATCTGTTTTGGATACATTGGAATGGTTATCTGGCGTCTCGTCGCGGAGACGCCCGCCATGTTCAAAAAGGAGAAGTAGAATGGAAATCGAAGCCGTTCAGACCTCTTATGCCCGCTGGGCTCCGATTTATGACAAGACCTTTGGGGCAGTGACCAATTTCGGCAGGCGCCGGGCCGTCGAATATATGAATGGTTTGGAAGGCACCGTGCTTGAGGTTGGCGTTGGAACTGGACTTTCTCTGCAACATTACAAATCTGACCTACAGGTCACGGGGATTGATTTCAGCACAGACATGCTGGCAAAGGCGAAACACAAAGTAGAGCACCTGAATCTGAAACAGGTGGTCGCGTTGCGCCAGATGGATGCCCGGACGCTGGGTTTCCCCGACTGCAGCTTTGACACGATCGCCGCGATGCATGTGCTTTCCGTTGTGCCCGAGCCAGAGAAGGTGATGGCAGAGATCGCAAGAGTGTTGAAACCTGGTGGGCGGGTGGTGATCACGAACCACTTTGTACGCAAGAAAGGGTTGTTGGCTTTCCTCGAACGTCTTTCGGCACCCTTCGCGAATATCATCGGCTGGCACTCAGATTTCGAACTGGAGACGGTATTGCAAGAACCGTCCCTAGAGGTCGAAGAGCAAAGGTCTCTCCCACCGCTTGGCATGATGACATTTCTGGTTCTACGAAAAGCGGGAACGCCCTGAATACACCTGAGTAGATCCAGATAAGCTCACAGCGGCTGCCATTACATTCTTAGACCTGCCGTGAGATGCAGCAAAGTCGGCTCCCAACGCTTCACTTAATTTGATGCGCCTCGCAGCATCCGTGCCTCTACGCTCAAATTGCGGACCTCGGATGCTGCGCAGCAACTGGGATCGCGGGCCGAGCAAAACCCGGGTTCCCGGCCCGTTCCTGCCGTTCACCCGTCACCCAAGATGCTGCGGTGGCAGCCCGCTTTCCGGCCGTTCGCTGCACAGGCAAAACTGTTGGACCGGCCAACTCACCAAGTGCGGACAAAGGGTGAGTTCGCTGCGTTTGCGCAAAAGGCTGCTTCCTTGCGCTTTGCAGACCTTCACCTTGGATTGCACACGAGGCGCACACAACCAGCGATTAATACACTGATTCAAAAGGACAGTCGGGTCGATCCTCCATAAGTCGCGAAGCGTTCGACTCGCGGTCAATGGCCAATAGCCATCTCCGGAAGAGATGCAGGGTGAGTAGAATTGGCAAGGACAACGATTGGAAGTGTGGGGCGTTTGCCGCCCCACACAGTGTCTTCACTATGCGTGGTGTTTCGGCATTTCTTGAAACACCACATAAAGGCCCGCCAGAACCAAAGCCGTTCCGACGACGCCGGCATTCCAGGCGGTCACAGGTTCGGTGAATCCGAACAGCCAAGGCGCCGCTACCAAAATCAAACCGTAGGAAACTCCCAGATAGGTCTGGACCAGGTAGTGTTTGTTGTGGCCGTAACCCGCTACGGTCAAAGCCAAAAGCCCCGAGAGAATGAGCAGTCCTGCATCGCCAACGAGGGCATTGCTAAGAGCCGATTGGCCGCCGAGAAGCATGAATGGCGACAACATCAGCCAGAGCCCCGAGGCGGTGAAGGTCCATCTGAAAGCTTCACGATTCTGCATAGCGCGCACTCCAATCTTTGGTTTCAGGCATCGGTTTCAGGATCCGCGAGATTGCCAAGCTCGACGGCGATAGCCATTTCCTCGTCGTCGACGAGTCCATCACCATTTGTGTCGATCTCGCCGAACATTTCCTCGGTGAGTTCAGGATATGAAACCTGAAGCTCAGCGAAGGACGCCATGCCGTCGCCGTCAGTATCAATTTCGGCAGACATTGCATTGGCGGAGAATGCGACGGATGTCATGAGGACAGCTACGAGACTTACATTTTTCACGTTTTTTCCAATCAAGGTAGGGCAATCCATCATGGATTGCGGTTCAGGTCCCGCCGCATTACATTCTGCATTTGCGCAAGCTGGCCCGCTTTTTCACGCGGCCGTTATTTTTTACGCAAGGGCTTTCCTAGCAGCGTCGAGTTCGTATTTCGTCTTTATGTCGTCATTCGCTTTGTGCGCGGCCTCAGCAGCGTTGTAATGTCTCCAGGCCTGCGTTCTTTTTTCCCCGAAGGGTGCGCCTCCACAGCTGGCTTTGACGGACTTCATCTTTTCCGAGATGGTATTGGTGTTGAGTTTCATTGTGGTGTCCTTTCCTAGGCACTTCGAGAAACAGCGGCGCGCGAAAGAAGAATTTCATTTTAGGGAACTCACACTTGCGCGCCGCTCTAAAACTCGAAAACACACTTCCTGCTGAATTTTCAGCGGGCATTCTCTAGCTAACTTACATTTCAGCTTTCAACGCTTACACAGATCAGCTTGGAGCTATTTGATGTTGGAAAGCGGAGCCTTCAGACATGGTCTACTCAGGGTGCAGAGCGACTGGAAAAAGTCGGGGCGTTGGTGCGAGCCGTTTTCAGAAATATGCTGCTCGCGGCTCATAAAGAGTGGTTCCAATGCCGCAAGCAAAAGTTCGCTTCTACATCATGCCTTCCATACCCTCCATGTCGGGTATGCCGTGGCGGTTCGGCCTGGCGGGTTTGTCCGCCACCATCGC
>NZ_CANLYL010000031.1 GCF_947495275.1 uncultured Roseobacter sp. | reverse complement strand
CGCAACCACCCACAAAACAAAGAAAAAGGTCGTCAAAGACGACCTGATCAAATTCGAGGAAATGTGGTAGTGGCGGAGGAGGTGGGATTCGAACCCACGGTACGCTTTCACGCACGCCGGTTTTCAAGACCGGTGCATTCGACCACTCTGCCACTCCTCCGGTCCGTCCGTCCTAGTGATCTGCAAATGATTCTGAAACCGGAAAATTTAGCCCTGCAAATTCGTGGATATTTGCCGATATTTCGCGCGACACCTTCCCAGACAAGATAAGCCAAGCTAGAGTAGCGTCAAAGACCCCGCTTCAAGGGGCCAAAGAGCGTGCCGAACGTCCGGCAAACAGGCAAGGAAACAACGACAATGAGCGGCGACACATTTAACCTGTTTCGTAATTCGACAATGCGTCTGGCGGTGGGGCTATTCGCGGCTGGCATGCTGGCGGCCTGCGAAGAAGGCAAGAGTTTCAGCTTCAAGGATGTTTTTGCGCCCAAACCCGAAACAACCGAAGAAACCCCGGCAGCTCAGCCGACAGGCAACGTGATAGAACGAGATGTCGAGGCACCGGAGGTGTTTTCGGCAACAGAGTCAGGCCTGTGGGACGGCCGGCCATCGCTGGGTGGGGTGTGGGTGGCACACCCCGACGTCAAGGAGCCGGAGCGGGTCATCATCCGCAACCAGGACAATGGTCAGTTTGTTGTCGGCGCGTTGTTCCGAAGAGAGCGGGACATCCCCGGACCCCGGCTTCAGATTTCGTCCGATGCCGCGGAAGCATTGGGAGTATTGGCGGGGGCGCCCGTTAACCTGGACGTCACAGCTCTGATCAAAGAGACCGTCGAGGAAACCCCCATCGCGCCGGCGGCGGACGCCATTGAAACGCCCGAAGAGATCAACGAGACATCTCTCGATCCGATCGCAGCGGCCGGTGCGGCCATAGAGGCTGCGGAACCCACCCCTACAGAGACGACAACAGCGGCAGCCGCTTCAGCACCTGTCATTGAATCGACACTGCCAAAATCGACATTGAAAAAGCCCTTTATCCAGATCGGCATTTTCAGTCAGGAAGCAAACGCCGAGCGGGCTGCCAAGCAGATGCGCGGCGCCGGGCTGATCCCAACCGTCAAGGCGCAGGAAGCCGGTGGCAAGCCCTTCTGGCGTGTCGTCGTTGGCCCGGCGTCCTCCTCCTCCGAGCTCAAGAAACTGCTGCAAACAATCAAAGGCGAAGGTTTCTCTGATGCCTACGCCGTTACGAACTAGACATCTCAGGAGCTACCATGATCCGATCTGCTGTCGCCCTATTTGCGTTAATCGTTTCTGCAACAGGCACCCTGGCCTTTGATACCAAGGCCACGGCAGCGCTGGTGGTTGACCAAACCACGGGCACCGTATTGCTGGATAAGGACGCCGACACCCCCCTGCCGCCTGCGTCGATGTCCAAGCTCATGACGCTCTACATGGCTTTTGAAGCGATCCGGCGCGGGAAATCCGACGGCGGGCTGGATCTGAACGAGGCCTTGCCGGTATCGGAACATGCCCAATCCTATGGCGGCTCCAGCATGTTCCTGCGGTCAGGTGAGAGCATTACGGTCGAGGACCTTTTGCGGGGCATCATCGTGTTGTCAGGCAACGACGCTTGCGTGGTCATCGCCGAGGCACTGTCGCCGGACGGCACGGAATACGGCTTTGCGCGACTGATGACCCAACGGGCCCAGCAGATGGGGATGACCAACTCCACCTTCACCAACTCCAACGGCTGGCCCCAGCCCGGGCATCTGATGTCCATGCGTGATTTGGCATTGCTGGCCAACCGGCTGATCACTGATTTCCCCGAATTCTACCCGCTTTTTGCAGAGACCGAATTTGAATTCGACAACCGTGTCCCCAGCAACAAACGCAACCGTAACCCTCTTCTGACCATGGGGATCGGTGCCGACGGCCTGAAAACGGGCCATACGCAAGAGGCCGGATATGGATTGGCGGGTTCGGCAAAACAGGGTGACCGGCGCGTGATCTTTGTGATCTCGGGCCTTGGCAGCGTTGCTGAACGGGCTCAGGAATCCCAGGCAATTGTGAATTGGGCTTTCCGCCAGTTCACAATGCGCCCTCTTGCAAAAGAGGGTGAACAATTCGCGCAAGCCAATGTCTGGATGGGCAGCGAAGCCATGGTTGGGCTCGTCGCACCAGAGGATATTCAGGTGTTGATGCCCGCCCTTGCGGGCAATGAGATCGCCGGAGAAGTTGTCTATACCGGCCCCGTCAGTGCGCCAATTGCCAAAGGGGACCAACTGGCAGAACTGGTTTTCACGCTGGAAGGATTGCCCGAGACGCGCGTTCCCCTGGTCGCGGATCGCGCCGTTGAACGCGGTGGCTTTGTCAGCCGCGTAACAACTGCAGCCCTTGTCCTCTTCAAGAAGCTGGTGCAGGGACCTGAGGACGCAACGTGAACGCAAACCCGGGTGGGAACGGTACGTTCATCTCGTTTGAGGGCATAGATGGCTCCGGTAAATCAACCCAGGTCAAGATGCTGGCCGATCATTTACGTGAACAGGGACGCGACGTATTGCTGACACGCGAACCCGGTGGGTCCCCCGGTGCGGAGGAAATTCGCGCGCTTGTTTTGCAGGGTGATCCAGACCGCTGGTCGGCGGAAACCGAAATCCTGTTGTTTACGGCCGCGCGACGGGATCACATGGAGCGCACCATTCTGCCCGCGCTTGCCGAGGGCAAGATTGTGATCTGTGACCGGTTTGCTGACAGCACCCGTATGTATCAGGGATTGTCGCGCGGCGATTTGCGGGCGACGGTTGATCAGCTGCATGATCTGATGATCGGGCGCGAGCCGGACCTGACGATCCTGATCGACATGGATCCGACAACAGGGCTATCGCGCGCGCTTTCCCGGAAAACGGCAGATGAACGGTTCGAAGCCTTCGGCGAGGAACTGCAAGTGGCCATGCGTCAGGGCTTTCACGATCTGGCCGTTGAATTCAGGGAGCGCTTCCGCATTGTGGATGGCGCACGGGATATGGCGACGGTCGCTCAGGACATTGCCCGGGTGGTGGACGCCGAACTGCAATGAGTACGCCGGACCAAATCGAAGGTGCACCGCATCCGCGTGACACAGCACAGTTGTTTGGTCAGGATGCAGCACAGGAGGCCTTTCTCGACGCCTTTGCCACGGGCAGATTGCATCACGCATGGTTACTGACGGGGCCAAGTGGCATCGGCAAGGCGACGCTGGCATGGGCAATAGCCCGTTTCCTGCTGGCCACGCCACCTGTCGAGGAGGACGGACTTTTTGGCGCAGCACCAACGCCTACGTCGCTGTCCATTGACCCAGAACACCCGGTTGCACGGCGCATTGCTGCGGGCGCGGAACCCGGCCTCAAAGCGATCACGCGCACACCGAACCCGACCACCGACCGGATGCGGGATCAGATTGTGGTGGATGACATTCGGTCACTGGCCGGTTTTTTTCAACTTTCCGCTGCTGATGGCGGCCGACGTGTCGTCATCGTCGATGCGGCGGACGACATGAATACATCCGCCGCGAACGCGCTTCTGAAAATGCTGGAAGAGCCACCCGAGCGCGCAACTCTGCTGCTGGTCAGTCATCAGCCTTCGGGCCTGTTGCCCACCATACGCTCGCGCTGCCGGACGCTGCGGCTAGGCAGCCTGTCCGCCGAGGACATGGCCCGCGCTCTGGCACAGGCCGGAGTTGAAGCTCATACCGAAACACCGGCCTTGGCCGAGCTTTCGGGCGGGTCTGTCGGTGCCGCCATCCGACTTTCCCTGCTGGATGGATTACAAACCTATGGCGCGCTGATCCGTATTATTCAGACCCTGCCACAATTTGACCGGGCCGCCGCGCTGAAACTGGCCGAAGGGGCCGCCGCGCGCGGCGCCGAGGCAAAACGGGATCTCCTGTTTGAGCTCATTGATCTGCTTTTGTCGCGATTGGCGCGCACCGGCGCCACGGGTGCCCCGCCTGCCGTTGAAGCCGCCGCGGGCGAAGCGGAAATCCTTGCGCGCCTCGCGCGGTCGCAAAACGCGGGCCGTGCCTGGGCGCAGACAGCCCAGGAGACAGGGGCGCGGATGCGACACGGGCGTGCGGTGAACCTTGACCCTGCCGCTCTGGTCCTAGATACCCTGATCAAGATTAGCCAAACCGCCACCGGGTAAACTCGGGCCTGGCGCTGAACGACCGGACCGGCATGACCGAGATACCTCAGATCACCGACAGCCATTGCCACCTCGATTTTCCTGATTTCGATGGCCAGCATGCCGAGATCATAGCCCGCGCCGCTGAGGCTGGCGTGATCCGCATGGTGACAATCTGCACCAAACTCAAAAACGAGCAGAAGGTGCGGTCGATTGCCGAGGCTCACGCACCTGTCTTTTACGCGGCGGGAACCCACCCGATGAGTGCTGCGACCGAACCGCTGGCGACGGTGGATCAGCTTGTCGAGATTGCCCAGCATCCGAAAATGGTGGGGATCGGCGAAACCGGTCTGGATTATCACTACACCTCGGAATCCTCAGAGGTTCAGAAAACGTCCCTGCGCATTCACATCGAGGCCGCGCGTGCCACGGGCCTGCCACTGATCATTCACGCACGTGCAGCAGATGACGATATGGCCCGCATCCTGACTGAAGAATACCGCGCCGGTGCCTTTACTTGCGTCATGCATTGTTTTTCCTCTTCCGCCGAGCTTGGGAAAGCCGCCCTGGATCTTGGGTTTTATCTGTCCATGTCCGGGATCACGGCCTTTCCCAGATCGTCCGAGTTGCGCGATATTTTCGCCGCCGCACCGCTTGACCGTATTCTGGTCGAAACAGATGCCCCCTACCTTGCGCCGCCGCCCCACCGCGGAAAACGGAATGAACCGGCGTATACGGCCCACACTGCCCGTTGCGCGGCACAGACTTTCGGTGTGGATTACGCGCAGTTTGCGATGCAGACACAGGCCAATTTTGACCGTCTCTTCACCAAGGCCGCAAACTACGAGGCCGCCGCGTAATGGCTGAAATCCGTTTCACCATATTGGGGTGCGGCTCGTCGGGCGGTGTTCCGCGGCTGGGAGGTCATTGGGGGGATTGCGACCCCACCAACCCCAGGAACCGACGCCAAAGATGTTCCCTCCTGGTTGAGCGTAAAACAGGGGAAGGCATCACAACGGTTCTGATCGACACCTCGCCGGACCTGCGCAACCAGCTGCTGGCGGCTGATGTCGGACGGCTGGATGCCGTGATCTATACGCACGCCCACGCGGATCATGTGCACGGCATCGACGATCTGCGTATGGTCGTTTTCAACATGCGCGCGCGGCTGCCGGTCTGGGCGGATGCGCCCACGCGCGATGCGCTTTTGGACCGCTTTGCTTATGCGTTTGTGCAACCCGAAGGGTCCACATACCCGCCCATATTGGATATGAATCTGATGGCTGGTGAGGTCACAATAGAGGGGGCCGGCGGCACCATTCAGTTTTCACCCTTCACCGTTGCACATGGCGGGATGGACGCCCTGGGATTCCGGATGGGAGATGTGGTCTATTTGCCGGATGTGGCTGATATTCCGGATCAATCCTGGCCCTATCTTGAAGGGCTTGAGTGCTGGATTGTCGACGCCCTGCGCCGTGAGCCCCACCCCACGCACGCCCATCTTGCCCGCACGTTGGAATGGATCGACCGCGTGCAACCGAAACGTGCGGTACTCACGAACATGCATATCGATCTGGACTATGAAACGCTTCTTGCAGAAACCGCTGACCATATCGAACCGGCCTATGATGGCCTTACATTGACGTTTCCCTTGCCTTAACTCTCTGACAGATAATCATTTATCGCCAATGTTGCATTGGCACGAAAGTCGCTGATGCAAACCCTGCTCGATGTTATCCTGCCCGTCTTTCTGGTCATCGGATTTGGTTATGTGTCGGTCTGGCGCGGGCTCTTTCCGGTTGAGGGCATCGATGGGGTCATGCGGTTCACACAGAATTTCGCAATCCCTTGCCTGTTGTTTCAGGCGATCGCCAAGCTGGACCTTTATGCGTCCTTCGACATCGGTCTGCTCAGCAGTTTCTACGCGGGCGCAACCTTTTGTTTTATACTGGGGATAATGGGCGCGCGTGTCCTTTTCAAACGCGACTGGGAAGATTGCGTTGCCATCGGCTTTTGTTGCCTGTTTTCGAACTCGGTGCTCCTGGGTCTGCCGATCACGGAACAGGCTTACGGCGCCGAGGCCCTGACCGGAAATTTTGCCATCGTCTCCCTGCATTCCCCCTTCTGCTACGGATTAGGCATCACGGTGATGGAAATCACCCGCAACCGGGGGCAATCCGCGCGCGTTATGGCACGCGGCGTCCTGCGGGCCATGTTTCGCAATGCGCTGGTCTTGGCCATCGGGCTAGGTTTCATCGTCAATCTGACCGCAGTGCCGATCCCTACCGTCGTGGACGACGCGCTCTCTTTGATCTCACGCGCGGCTTTGCCCGCCGCTCTTTTCGCCCTGGGTGGCGTGCTGATCCAATATCGTCCGGAAGGGGACAGCCGGACGATAGCAATGGTCTGCATCGTCACGCTGATCCTGCATCCCAGCCTGGTGTGGCTCTTTGGGTCCGCTCAGAGCGTTGCGCCAGATGCATTCCGCTCGGGCGTTCTGACCGCCGCGATGGCGCCCGGGTTCAACGCCTATATCTTCGCCAATATGTACGGCCGTGCCCGTCGCGTCGCGGCCTCTTCCGTTCTGATCGCAACCGCAGCCTCCGTTCTGACGGTCTGGGTCTGGCTTGAGCTGCTCGCAACCATTTGAGCGCCAGTCGACCCGCCCGCCATTGCCAGGACCATTTGAAAACACTTGCCTTCAGTGTCGGCATCTGTAGATGTACCTCAGAACTAAACTAACCAGTTTACTTTTGGAGGTGAGTTTCATGCCGCGTTCAATCACCCTATTGATCACCAGCCTGATCATTCTGTCCGCCGCAGCGCGCATTGCCGTCGCACAGGATGCAAGTGTCGCGGATCTTGACCCGTCCGGGCAACCTGTGCCCGTGCCCTCGGTCAAGATCATTGCCCCAGAAGACATCAAGTCCGGCATTACCCGACGATTTTTTGGCCGCATTGCCGCCCGCGAAACAGTTGATCTGAGTTTCGAAGTCGGAGGGCGTCTGGTGATGTTGCCGGTGATCGAAGGGGAGACCATCGCCCAAGGCACGGTCGTGGCCGCGCTGGACACAGAGAAGTTTGAACGCGCCGTGGTGCGCGCCGAGCTTACCCTGCAGCAGGCCAGACGCGAGAGCGAACGCGCCGATCAACTCGCGCGATCCAATGTGACATCCGCAGTACGCGCAGAAGATGCCGCAACAGCGCGGGACCTTGCCGAGGTTGCTTTGCGTGATGCCCGCGATGACCTTGAAGAAACCACCTTGAGGACGCCTTTCACCGCGCTTGTGGCAGACCGCATCGCTGCGAATTTCACCAACATCTCCCCCGGTCAACCCATCTTGCGCTTGCATGACATGTCTGAGATCCGCGTGCAGATTGATGTGCCTGAGAGATTGTTCCTGTCTGGCATTCCCCCCGAAGCGGTAAGTTTCACGGGCAGTGTGCCGCAAGTCCCCGACCCCATCCCACTTGAACTGAAGGAATACGAAGCTCAGACCGAGGCAATCGGGCAGACCTTTCTGGTGTCTCTCAGTCTGCCGGACAGAGATATTCCCAACCTGATCCCCGGCGCGTCCATGACGGTCACCGCGACGGTGGATGTGGATTACGCGCAACCCGGTCGCGCACTGCCGGCAACAGCCTTGCTTCTTGGCAATGACCGAAAAGCGGACGTGATGGTGTTTGAGCCGGAAAGCGAGACCTCCGATTACGGTATTGTCCGCATCCAGCCCGTTGACGTCATTTCGCTGGCTGGCACCGATCTGCGCGTCACCGGTCTGCCAGAGGATGCGTTGATTGTCGGGGCCGGTGTTCATCTGTTGCAGGATGGCCAGAAGGTGCGGCGCTACACCGGCCTCACGGTTGAGGAATAGAGCATGCAAATCGCACGCAACTCCATCGAACGGCCTCTCTACACGTGGCTCTTCATGGCATTTTGTCTTTTGGGGGGTGCTTTCGGTTATCTGTCCGTGGGCAAGCTCGAAGACCCGCTTTTCACGCTGAAATCGGCGCTTGTGATAACCGCCTACCCGGGTGCCAGCGCGGCGGAGGTCGCCGCAGAGGTGTCGGAGGTCATCGAGGCGGAAGTCCAGCAGATGGATGAAGTCAAAATCATCCGGTCACGCAATTCTCCCGGCGTCTCCGTCGTGGAAGTCGAAATGCGCGACAGCTTTGGAGGGGATGCCTTGCCGCAGGTCTGGGATGATCTGCGCGACCGGGTGTCAGACGCCCAGTCGGCCCTGCCCGAAGGTGCACAGCCTTCCATCGTGAATGATGATTTTGGTGATGTTTTTGGCATTTTCTACGCGGTCACCGCGCCCGGCTTTACCGATGCTGAAATCTGGGAAATATCCAATTACCTGCGCCGTGAAGTCCTGTCGGTCCAGGGCGTTGCCAATGCGCAAGTGGCCGGCCTTCCGGAAGAGGCCATATTTGTCGAGCCCGACAGCCGAACGATTGCCAATCTCGGTGTCGATCCCACCGTGATATTGCAGGCTGTTACCGAAGCCGATCAGGTTGTGCCGACCGGTTCAACGCTGTCGGGTGGCAGCGATCTGCGCGTGGATGCGCCCATCGGGGAGGACAGTGTCAGCGAGATCGCGGGGTTGTCGATCGGCTTTCAGGGCGAGGTCGTCAATCTGCTCGACATCGCCACGGTCATCCGCGAGCGCGTTGAACACCCGCGTAACATCGTGCGTTACAACGGCACCCCCGCTTTCACGCTTGGCATCGCAGGACTGGATTCGCGCAACATCGTGACCGTTGGCCAGGCCGTTGAAGCCCATCTCAAGGAGATTGAGACCATTCTTCCCCTGGGCGTGGAATTGCACCCGATCTACGAGCAGCATCGGGTGGTGGATGAGGCCAATATCGGCTTTCTGATCAGCCTGGCGATGTCCGTCAGCGTTGTCATCGGTGTTCTGGCGCTGTTCATGGGATGGCGCGCGGCGGTTGTGGTCGGGCTGTCTCTGCTGTTGACGGTGATGGCGACATTTTTCTTCATGTATCTCTTCGACGTCAAAGTCGAGCGCATCAGCCTCGGGGCCTTGATCATTGCCATGGGCATGCTCGTCGACAATGCCATCGTCGTGGCGGAAGGTATGCAGGTCGAGATGCGCCGGGGCCGCAAAGCTTCGCAAGCGGCCAGTGAGGTCGCTGGCAAAACGCAGATACCGCTGTTGGGGGCGACGGTCATTGGCGTGATGGCCTTTGCCGGAATTGGACTGAGCCCCGATGCTTCGGGGGAATTCCTCTTCTCCCTTTTCGCGGTCATTGCGATTTCGCTGATGCTGTCCTGGCTGCTGGCCATCACGGTCACGCCGCTGCTGGCGCATTACTTTTTCCGGGTGGGCGGGCTTAAGGATGGCGAAGACCCCTACGATGGGGCCCTGTTTCGGGTCTACGGGAAAATGGTGCGGGCCGCCCTGCGCATGCGGTGGCTGGTGATCGCGGGATTGGTCGGGACGACCGTCGCTTGCGTGATGGCTTTCGGTCAGGTTACCCAGCAATTTTTCCCACCCGCAAACACACCGCTGTTCTATTTCAACTACAAAGGCGCGCAGGGTAGTTCGATCCATCAAACCAGCCGCGATCTTGCGAAGATTGAGGAGTGGCTGCTGACGCGCGACGACATCCTTTCTGTCACCGGTTCCGCCGGTCAGGGTGTGTCGCGGTTCGTTCTGACCTATGACCCGCCAGCGGTGGATACATCTTATGGTCAGCTTGTTGTCCGGACCACGGGGTTCGACGCAATCCCGGCCGTACGGGCAGCGCTCGATCAATTCGCCGCCAAAAACCTGCCCTGGGCCGAGACGCGATCAGAACAGATTATCTATGGCCCGCCTGTCGGGGCCGATGTCGAGGTACGTTTCTCCGGTCCCGACCCGGATGTCCTGCGGCGCATCGGTGCTCAGGCCCAGAAGATCTTTGAGACGGTAACAGCGGATCTGCACACCGAACGCACCGATTGGCGGGAGCGCGAAGTCATCACCCGCCCGATCTTTGCGGAAGACCGCGCGCAGGCCGTTGGTGTTACCCGCGCCAGCCTCGGACAGGCGGTTGCGCTGGCCACCGACGGCATTCGCGCAGGCAATTACCGCGAACGCGAGCGCCTGATCCCGATCATCGTGCGCACGCCCCGAGACGAAGTTGCCCTGCCCGGCCAGCTATTGGATCAGATCGTCTGGTCCCCCGCCCTTCAGGACTATCTGCCGCTTGACCAGATGATCGACGGTTTCGAAGTCGTCGTCCGCGACACGTTGATCGAACGCCGCGGACGTGTGCCGACACTGAGCGTGCAGGCCAATGTGATTGATGGGGTGACACCCCCCACAGCCTTCGTAGAAGTGCGCGCGCAAATCGAAGCGATAGAAATCCCGCCCGGCTATAGCATGGAATGGGGCGGGGAATTTGAAAGCGCAGGGGACGCGCAGGCGTCATTGGGTCGCCAGATGCCGTTGAGTTTTGGCACGATGCTGCTGATTACCGTCCTGCTCTTTGGCAGCCTGCGCCAAACCGCCGTTATCTGGACCATTGTCCCCATGGCGGTCAACGGCGTGGCGCTTGGATTGCTCTTTACCGGGGTTGCTTTCAGCTTTACCGCCTTGCTGGGACTGTTGTCGCTTTCCGGCATGCTCATCAAGAATGCCATTGTACTGGTTGAAGAGATCGACGCCCAAAAAGAAGCTGGACTGGTGCAGAAAGAAGCAATTGTGACGGCCTCTATCAGCCGTGTGCGACCTGTCGTTCTGGCAGCCGGCACGACAATCCTGGGGATGGTGCCGCTGCTGGCGGATTCCTTCTTTGTCGCGATGGCCGTTACCATCATGGCCGGGTTGGGTTTTGCGTCGATCCTGACGCTTGTCGGGGTGCCGGTGCTCTATCACACGTATTTTCGCAAGGAACGCCGGGCAGAAACGGCAATGGAGCCGGTGGCAGCATGAGAGATCAACCGTGCAGTGCGGCGACCGTTTTAAGCGTTGAAAATCCGTAAAGAGCTTCGAAGCCCTTTTCCCGCCCGTGACCAGACAGGCCGGTACCGCCAAACGGCAACTCCACGCCACCGCCCGCGCCATAGTTGTTGATAAAGACCTGACCTGCACGCAGCGCTTTGGCCATCCGCATTTGACGGGCACCGTCCGATGTCCAGACAGAGGCCACAAGCCCATAGCCTGTGCCATTCGCGAGCGCCAGCGCCTCGGCCTCATCTTCAAACGCCATGATAACCTGCACCGGACCAAACACCTCGTCCCGCGCCAGTGGATGCGCCTGAGGAACGTCGGCAAAAAGCGTTGGCTGAACGTAAGCGCCGCCGGTTGGTAAGTTCTGCACAAGAGATGCGCGGGCCGCCACCTCCAGATCGGAACCCTGTGCAAGGAAACCCTCTACCACCGCCTTCTGACGCTCTGAAATCAATGGGCCCACATCAAGGTCATCCATAGCTGGACCGACCTTCAGTTCGGCGTAGCGTGCAGCCATCCGGGCCAAGACCTGATCATAGACACGGCGCTGAACCAGAATTCTCGACGACGCCGAACAGGTCTGACCGGCGTTCTGAATGCCCGCATTGACCAAAAATGGTAAGGCCGCATCTACATCCGCATCGTCGAACACAATCTGCGGGGATTTTCCGCCCAATTCCAGCGTCACAGGTACCAGATTTTGCCCCGCAGATTGCTGCACCAACCGACCCACACCAACCGATCCGGTAAAGGAAATATGGTTCACCCCCGGATGCGCCGTCAACGCCGCCCCCGCTTCGCTCCCCAAACCCGGCACGACATTCAGGGCGCCCGCAGGCAGGCCAGCGCGCCGCGCCAGTTCCCCAAAGGCAAGCGCCGTCAAACAGGCCTCTTCCGCCGGTTTCAACACGGCCGCATTACCGGTCGCCAACGCGGCCCCAACCGAACGCCCGATGATCTGCATCGGATAATTCCACGGCACGATGTGGCCGGTCACACCATGCGGTTCACGCAGCGTATAGACTGTGTAGCCGTCCAAATAGGGTATGGTGCTGCCATGAAGTTTGTCCGCAGCACCAGCATAAAACTCCATGTAGCGGGCCAAGGCAGTCACATCCGCACGCGCCTGTTTGAGAGGTTTGCCCACATCGCGCGCTTCCAGCTCTGCAAGATGATCACTGTTCTCCAGCACCAGTTGACCCATCCGGTAGAGCACCCTGCCCCGCTCCGCCGCTGTTGCTCTGCCCCAGGGTCCTCGCAGGGCGTCAGCGGCAGCCCGCACGGCCTGACCCACATCCTCTGCTGACGCGCGGGCGATCTGACACAAGGCCGCACCTGTCGACGGGTCTGTCAGCGCAAGCGTCTCACCACCACCGCTGTCTTGCCAGATGCCATTGATGAAACACTGTGCGGGATCAAGATCGAGCGGGCGCAAGGTCATGGTCTTTCCTTCTCAACGGTGCCGGGATCAGGACAGTTTGTGCTCTTGCGGTCAAGCCAATTTCCGGCACGGGTTGCCTGGGTGAATTCTCCGACCCGCGCAAACGTCAGAACACAATCGCGCGTTCTGATCTGGACCATCTCAAAGACAACACCTAGGACTCGCTTATGCTTTGGCGGAGACTCCCTCTTTTCAGCAGGCTTGCCCTGACACTCGTTGCAACACTGGCAATGACATCAACGGCCTTCGCGCACCGTTTCTCGAAAGAGGACGATACGGCGGCATTGCTGGCCTATCTCAGCATGGGCGGCACACTCGCCGAGCTTTGCGGAAGTGCCGATCTTGCCCATCAGGCAACGCCTGTCTGCGAAGCCTGTATTGTCAGCGCTTCGGTGCTTTTACCCCGTCAGGATTTTGGGCAAGCTGACGCGTTTGATCCGGGGACCGCCAGAACCATCCTTGCGCCTGATGTGTCAATCGCCAGTGCTTCTTTTGGCCGATCTCATCGCGCGCGGGCACCACCTCTTCTTCATGACCTTGCTTAAAGTTACCGAAATACTCCCCTCAAAACCCTCGAAATTATGGGATCTCATGTCATGAAATTTCTCTTTCAGGCGGCCACTGCCGCCCTGTTCACCTTCACCACAGTGGCTTTCGCCCACGAATACACTGTGGGCGATCTGGTCATTGACCACCCAAGGGCCTTCGAAACCGCCAAGACCGCAAAAACAGGCGGCGGTTATCTGTTGGTCACCAACAACGGTGACACCGCGGATCGCCTGATCGAAGTACGCGCGGATTTTCCCAAGGTCATGCTACACACAACCGAAGAGACCGACGGCATTGCACGCATGATGCATGTTGATGCAATCGATATTCCGGCTGGCGAAACAGTCGCGTTGGAACCCGGCGGCTTCCACGTGATGTTCATGGGATTGAACGGTGATCCCTTTGAGGTCGGTGAGGAAGTTCCAGCCACGTTGGTCTTTGAAAACGCAGGCGAAGTCGAGGTCATGTTCAATATTGAAGAGCGCTCTTCAGGTCATGAAAACAAGGATGACCACTCGGAACATAAAACCACGAACTGAGCATACGCCTGTCAATCGGCCGCAACCCATGAACCCGCATCTTGATGAGCCCTCTATCTTAAAGCTTGAGGGCAAATCAGGTTCTTCATGGGCTGCGCTATCTCTATCTCGCGTCGCTGTTTGCATGTCGCGAACTCTGACCCTAATGAGGCGAAACATCCTCAACGCGAAAGCGGATCGTGCCCGGTGTCGGCCAGCACCCTGAGTTCAATGGCATCGAAGGGGCGTAACAAACGGGATCGGCTTTGCACTCTGCGTCGTTTCTTGACAGCGCGCATTCGCACGACCATCACGGTAGCAATGTTACGCAAGGCACCGGTGAGGTCATGAACAAGCACGAGAGCGACGCACATCTGCGGTCTCACTGGGCATCTACCCTCAAAGAACACTGGGACATTGACGCGCAGCTGAGCCGTCTGGACGGTGAATACGACCTGAATTTCCTGGCCGCCGATGCCAGCCGAGCCGGCTATATTCTAAAGGTAATGCGCACCGGTTGCGAAAGATGGTTGGTCGACATGCAGGTGCAGGCATTAGATCATATCAAAGCACGCGCGCCTGATCTCCCCTGCCCTCATGTTGTGCGATCATCCTGTGGTCAGCCACTGCTGAGCCTGCCGGATGAAAACGGTGATCAGCGCCTGGTCTGGATTCTCAACCAACTTCCGGGTCGATGTTATGCCAAGATCGAACCCAAGAGTATCGCGCTAATCCAGGACTTTGGGCAGGTACTGGCCGGATTTGCCAAGGCTTTGAAGGATTTTGACCATGAGGGGTTGGTCCGGGATTTCAAATGGGACCTGACACGTGCGGCCTGGATCATCGAAGAACTATGCTGCCTCAAGGACCCTTCACGGCGGGCGATTGTTGAAGACATCTGCAACGGCTTCGAAGAGCTGAAACAGGACCTGGCAGAGCAGCCCAGACAGGCCATCCACAATGATGCCAATGATTACAACGTCATGGTCGCCGGTGATTTCACCGGGCCACGTCACATCTCCGGTCTGATTGATCTGGGTGATATGTGCGCAGCACCGCGAATCTGCGATCTGGCAATTGCAGCAGCCTATGTCGTTCTGGACCACCCGGAGCCGGAAGCGGCACTTGCCGCACTTGTTTCGGGCTATCATGCAACTTATCCGCTGACCGCTGCTGAAGTTGACATGATCTGGCCCCTGCTGCGCATGCGCCTTGCCGTGAGCGTGATCAATTCCACGTTGATGTCGGCCAAGGCACCCGATGATCCGTATGTGACAATCTCGCAAGCGCCCTGTTGGCGGTTTCTGGAAGGCACTGCGCTGCATGGGGGGCTGCTGAAATCCCGTTTGCGCGCGGTTTGCGGTCTACCGGTTGTTGAAGGCGCAGACCGCGTTCTGGCATGGCTGGAAAATGAGCGGGGAAATTTTGCACCGCTCATGGGACAGGACCTTGCGGATGCACCGATGGGGTCGCTTTCAGTCGAACAGTCTACTTGGCCGCAGAATCCGTTCCACATGCCGTTGGACGAAGCCGCAAGAGTAGGAGAAGAATTCGAAGATCAGGGCTGCATTTGGCTGGGCTATTATCATGAACCGCGTTTGATCTACACTGATCTCGCATTCCGCAAAGGACCCTGGAAAGCGAGCAACAGGCGTACAGTGCATCTGGCCGTGGACGCCTTTGCCCCGTCAGGCACGCCCCTGACAGCCCCTCTGCGTGGCGAAGTTTTTGTGGCGGAGTATCGTTCAAGCCATCTGGACTACGGCGGCGTGATTATCCTGCGCCACGAGACGCCCCAAGGGGATCAATTCTATACACTCTATGGTCATCTTGATCCTGAATTCCTGAACCGCCTCAAACCCGGTGACGTCGTCGAAAAAGGGGTGGCGTTCTGCCAGTTGGGTGACCCTTCGATGAATGGCGGCTGGGCGCCTCATGTCCATTTCCAGCTCGCGCTGTCAACAGACGGGATCGAGGCAGACTGGCCCGGGGTCGCTGATCCTGATGAAATGTACCTATGGCGCGCGCTCTGCCCTAATCCGGCGGCATTGCTGAACCTGGCGGACGACAAGGTGCGTTATTCCCCGACTGACAAGATGACCGTTCTGGCCGAGCGCAAGGCACGGTTCGGCAGTAACCTGAGCCTCACCTACAGCGATCCCGTGATGTTGATACGGGGCTGGAAACATCATCTGTTTGATGAATGGGGACGGCCCTACCTGGATGCCTACAACAACGTGCCGCATGTCGGACACGCTCATCCTCGGATTCAGGCCGTTGTCGCGGATCAGCTAAAGCGGATAAATTCAAATACCCGGTATCTGCACCCTGCTCAGACAGCTTTTGCGGAAAAAATCCTCTCAAAGCTTCCCGATCATCTAGAGGTCTGCTTCTTTGTGAACTCAGGCTCAGAAGCCAACGAACTGGCGCTGCGCCTGGCGCGTGCACATAGCGGTGCCAAGGGCATTGTGACACCGGATCACGGCTATCACGGCAATACCACCGGTGCGATCGATATTTCGGCCTACAAGTTCAACAAGCCGGGTGGTGTCGGCCAGGCGGATTGGGTCGAATTGGTGGAGGTAGCGGACGACTATCGCGGAACCTATCGGCGAAACGACCCCGACCGCGCGCGCAAGTTTGCCAATCTGGTTGATGCAGCAATTATCGCCCTTCAGCAGAAGGGGCATGGTTTGGCAGGCTTTATTGCCGAAACATTCCCGTCGGTTGGCGGGCAGATCATCCCGCCAAAGGGATATCTCACCGCCGTTTATGACAAAATCCGCAACGCAGATGGCATCTGCATCGCCGACGAGGTGCAAACTGGCCTCGGCCGGTTGGGTCAGCACTATTTCGGATTTGAGCATCAAGACGCATTGCCTGATATCGTCGTTCTGGGCAAACCCATCGGCAATGGTCACCCCTTGGGAGTGTTGGTGACCACCAGAGAAATTGCGGAGAGCTTTGACAACGGGATCGAGTTTTTTTCAACCTTCGGTGGATCCACGCTGTCCTGCCGAGTTGGCAAGGAAGTTATGGACATCGTGGATGACGAAGCTTTGCAGGAAAACGCCCTTGTGGTCGGAGAGGAATTCATGAATCAGCTGAAAGAGCTGCAAAATGCACATGACTGTATCGGCGATGTCCGTGGGATGGGGCTCTTTCTGGGGCTGGAACTGGTCAATCCGGATGGCTCGGAAGCCTCTGACATTTGCTCCTACGTCAAAAACCGGATGAGAGATCACCGCATACTTCTGGGAAGCGAAGGCCCCTGCGACAATGTCCTGAAGATCCGCCCCCCTCTGACGATCACAAAGGAAGACACCAGAATGATCGCAACTGTCCTTGAGAAGGTTCTTTTAGAAATCCAGAACCGTTGACCCCTTCAGGGCCGATTTGAAAATTGATGGTGATCAGCTGAATGCGTAAGAAACTGTCCCGTCATTCGGGTAACAGCCTACGCATCGGCTCAACAGCGCGGGTTCAACGGACGGGCATGAACCGCCGCACTCGCAAATGCTTCCACGGCTTGCATCACTAAAAAAAAACGCCCCGCGGGACGCGGAGGCTTCGGAAGTTAAGTTGGTTGCGGGAGTAGGATTTGAACCTACGACCTTCAGGTTATGAGCCTG
>NZ_CANLYL010000030.1 GCF_947495275.1 uncultured Roseobacter sp. | reverse complement strand
ACACGACTGTACTGACAGACCATCGCAATCACAGAAATCTCTTGCAATGCAGGAGCCATCCACACAGGCCGTTCGCCTACAGGTAGCCGTTCTGCGGTGCAGCCCGTCGAACCTGCCATTCGCTGCGAGCGCAAAGCGCTTGGGTGAGCGGAGGATCATGCCGCGGGACGAAGTGGACCCTTCGGCTATGAAATGTAAGGTCGGCGTTGCTGTTCCCCAAGCGGCAGAGTTTGTTGTTTGACCAGCTCTCACCGCTCGTCTATCAAAACCGAACCGGGGGCGCCGCAAGGCTGAGACGTACCCTTTGAACCTGAACCAGATAATGCTGGCGGAGGGAGGTTACGTTCCGATTTTCACCGAACGTCGTCGCCTTTTCCCGCCGAGAAGGAGACGCCATGGCCCCGCAAGACCTACTCACAACACTACGTGCGCAAAACCCGTTGGTGCATTGCATCACGAATTATGTGGCGATGAACACAGCGGCCAATGTGGTCCTGGCAGCCGGGGCGTCTCCCGCGATGGTGCATGCTAAGGAAGAGATTGCCGAGTTCTCGCCCATTTGTGGCGCGGTGACGATCAATATTGGCACCGTGTCCGCCCCCTGGGCTGCCAGCATGTTGACCGCGGCGCGCACCGCCAACGACAAGAAAGTGCCTTGGGTTCTGGACCCCGTGGCGCATTTCATTTCCGGTTTCCGCAAGGGCGTTGCACAGGATCTCTTGGCGCTGCGCCCCACGATCTTGCGCGGCAACGCTTCTGAGATCATGGCGCTGGCGGGTGAGGCGGGCGCGGGCAAAGGTGTCGATAGTGGTGACAGCGTGGGTGCTGCTGAAAGCGCTGCACGCTCTATCGCCGAGGCCTACTGCGCAGTGGTTGTTGTTACCGGGCCGGTAGACTTTGTCACCGATGGCGCACGCGCGGCAAAGATCACAGGCGGGTCCGAGATCATGCCGATGGTAACCGCGTTGGGCTGCGCCCAAACAGCCCTGATGGGAGCCTATGCGGCCAGCGGGCCGGCATTCGACGCAGCACTTGCAACGGCGGCGCATTTCAAGGTGGCCGGCACCAAAGCCGCGCAGCAGGCCAACGGCCCGGGCAGTTTTCAAGTGCATTTCCTCGATGCCCTCAGCGCCACACAACCCGACGAATTGTCCGGGGCAATCCAGGAATGATCGGATTGCGCCAAAAACTGCGGCTTTACCTCGTGACCGATCCAACGCTGTGTCGCGACTACGGGTTGATAAGAACGGTGCAAGACGCGGTCTCGGGCGGCGTCACCATGGTGCAGCTCCGAGCGAAAGAGGCGAGCACCGCTGAACGGGTGCAAATGGCCGTTGATCTCAAGGCTGCCCTCGCAGGGACGGGCGTGCCCCTCGTGATCAACGATGATGTGGACGCCGCCATCGAGGCCGACGTCGACGGTGCGCATATCGGGCAAGGAGACATGGCCCCCGAAAAGGCGCGCAGTTTATTGGGGCCGGGTAAAATCCTTGGACTGTCGTGTGAAACCATCGAAACGGTACAGGCGGCAGATTCCGACATCATTGATTATCTGGGTCTTGGACCGGTGTTTGGAACGGCGACCAAGACAGATCATGAAGCCGCTATCGGCTTTGAGGGACTAGAAAGGCTGGTCGCCCTGACGTCGCTGCCGACGGTCGCGATTGGCGGGTTGAAATCGGTGCATCAAGCACGGGTCTTGGCCAGCGGCGCAAATGGTCAAGCCGTGGTGTCTGCCATCTGCAGACAACCTGATCCCAAAGCGGCGGCACAGAAATTCATGATAACGGAGGATCTCGTATGATCCCAAATGTACTCAGTATCGCCGGCTCCGACCCTTCGGGCGGCGCGGGCATTCAAGCCGACATCAAGGCCATATCGGCCAACGGCGCGTTTGCCATGGCAGCGCTGACCGCTTTGACCGTGCAGAATACGCAAGGTGTGAGTGGCATCCACCTTGTCCCGCCGGAGTTTGTGCAGGCCCAGATCAAGGCCGTCTTCGATGACATCAGCGTGGATGCCGTTAAGATCGGGATGATCGCAAACGCCGGGATCGCGCAAGCGGTCGGAGAGGCACTTGCAGGTCGCGACGTCCCCATCATCCTTGACCCTGTCATGATCGCCAAAGGTGGCGCGCCGCTTCTACAGCCTGAAGCGATTGCCGTGGTCCGGGATGAGCTGTTGCCCATGGCAACGATCCTGACGCCGAACCTTCCCGAAGCGGCCCAGTTGCTGGGGCTTGATGTGGCAACAACGCGCGTCGAAATGCAAAGCCAGGGGCGCGCGCTTTGCGCATTTGGTCCGACGGCTGTGTTGATGAAGGGCGGGCATCTGAGCGACGACGATAGCCCTGATTGCCTTGTCACAGCCGATGCCGCCACGTGGTTTGAAGGCACCCGTACGCCAACCCGTAACACGCATGGGACGGGCTGCACGTTGTCATCGGCCCTTGCTGCCCAGTTGGCAGTGACCCACGACATCCCAACGGCCGTTGCTGCTGCGAAGTCCTATGTCGCAAACGCCATTGCCCAAGCCGATCTGCTCAATGTCGGTTCTGGCCACGGGCCCACCCATCATTTCGCAAGCCTATTCCCTCAATCAAAGGATGCACTCTCATGAAGTCCGTATTGCTCGCTTCGGCCCTTTCCCTTGTTGCTGCCCCGCTTTGGGCACAGGATCAGATGACGCTTTTGCTGGATTGGTTCGTCAATCCTGACCACGGGCCGGTCATCATTGCTCAGGAAAAGGGCTATTTTGCCGATGTCGATCTGGAGGTCGAGGTCATTGCGCCTGCGGACCCATCTGATCCGCCCAAGCTGGTCGCGGCGGGAAAAGCAGATTTGGCGATCTCGTATCAGCCACAACTGCATCTGCAAATCCACGAAGGCTTGCCGTTGCAGCGTGTTGGCACGCTTGTCGCGACGCCGCTCAACTGCCTTTTGGCGCTTGCCGATGGACCAATTGCATCGCCGGCCGATCTTAAGGGGGGCAAGGTTGGTTTCTCTGTGGGGGGCGTTGAAGAAGCCATGTTGGGTCATGTCCTCAAAACCCACGGGCTGACGCTTGATGATGTGGAACTGATCAACGTGAACTGGTCGCTTTCGCCTTCGCTGATGTCAGGTCAGGTGGATGCTGTGATCGGGGCATTCCGAAACTTTGAACTCAATCAAATGGATATCGAAGGCGTACCGGGCCGGTGCTTCTATGTCGAAGAAGAAGGGCTGCCGCCGTATGATGAACTGATCTACGTCGCCAATCCTGACACAATGGACACAGACATGATCCGCCGCTTTCTGGCCGCCACAGAGAACGCCACGCAATACATCATCAATCACCCGCAAGACTCATGGGAGATTTTCTCGGGAACCGCGCCTGAGCTTCAGGACGAGTTGAACGAGCGCGCATGGGCCGACACGTTGCCCCGCTTTGCTTTGCGCCCAACGGCGATGGATGTCGGACGGTATGCCGCGTTTGAAGCCTTCCTGCACGAGGCTGGTCTCATTCCCGCGCTGAACCCCGTTTCCAAAATCGCCATCGATGTTACCGCACAATGAATGATCACTCCTATGGAACCAGCTTCGCGCGATGGCGTGATGGCAGTTCCGAAGCGTGGCAGTCCTACACGCATCACCCTTTCGTAAAAGGCCTCGGCGATGGCACTTTGCCGCGCGCCGCCTTCCTGCACTATCTGATCCAGGACTATGTGTTTCTGATCCACTTCGGCCGCGCGTGGTCTCTTGCCGTGGTCAAATCGGAAACGCTGGAGGAAATGAAGGTCTGTGCCGGTACCGTCGATGCGTTGGTCAACCATGAAATGGCCCTGCACATCAAAACCTGCGCTGCCGAAGGGATCGACGAAACCAGCCTGTTTTCCGCGCGCGAAGAGTTCGAAAACCTTGCCTATACGCGCTATGTGATGGACGCCGGTCTTCAGGGAGATTTTCTGGATGTGATGGCAGCACTTGCGCCGTGCTGCTTTGGCTATGGCGAGATCGGGCTGCGCTTGGAGAGATTTGCGGTGCAAGACACGCCCTACGGCGATTGGATCCAAACCTATGCGGGTGATGAATACCAAGACGTAATGCGGGCCGTCGGCACTATGATCGACGGTGCCGTCGCGCGGCGATTAGGAAACGATCCAACCAATAGCCCGCGGTGGTCTCAGCTTCAAAAACGGTTCACGACGGCCACTCGGCTAGAAGCCGCGTTCTGGGACATGGGACTACGTGGCGCGTGACAGAGGTCCCTGCTATCCACGTGTCTGGTCACTATGACATCGCGTACAGGCGACTCTTTGCACCGATTGATCTTGCGCTGCCTGCGGGGCAATGGGTCTGTCTCCTGGGGCGATCCGGCGTTGGCAAGTCAACCCTGCTGCGATTGATAGCCGGGCTTGATGGCGGCGGGACATTTACCGGCCAAATCACCGCATCAGACAGTCAACCGCTTGCCGGGCGGATCAGCTTTATGGCGCAATCTGATCTGCTGTTGCCTTGGCTGACGGTGCTTGAAAACACGGTTCTGGGCGCACGCCTTCGGGAAAGTAAACCCGATCTGGCACGTGCCGAAGCCCTGCTTGATCGTGTCGGTCTGTCCACCAGTCGTGAGAAGAAACCTGCTGATTTATCCGGCGGGATGCGCCAACGCGCGGCGCTGGCCCGCACTTTGATGGAAGATCGGCCTGTAGCGCTTTTGGACGAGCCCTTCTCGGCACTCGATGCCAGCACGCGCGCCGATATGCAGGACCTGTCCGCACAGATGCTCAAAGGAAAAACAGTTCTGATGGTCACCCATGATCCGGCCGAGGCCGTGCGGCTTGGTCATCAGATTGTGGTCCTGACCTCAGAAGGCACCGAGTTGTGGCAGCCACCACAAACACCCCCGGTTCGGGACCAGCACGTACCCGAGACAACCGCCTGTCAGGCGGCACTGCTGTCCCATCTCAGGGGGATGAGATGAGTCATATTCGTTACGCATTGGGCGCGACTGCGTTCGGTTTGTTGATCTGGCAAGCGCTGGTCTGGATCACCGGCGCACCGCCCTTCATTTTGCCCTCGCCGTGGCGCGTGGCCCAAGCGGGCTGGGAAAACCGCGTACTGATCACCGAAAGTGCATTGGTCACCACGACCGAGGTCACCTTGGGCCTTATGCTGGGATCACTGCTGGGGGCTCTGACAGCAATACAACTGGCAAGCTCAAAACGCCTCCATCAACTGATAATGCCTCTTTTGATCTTTACCCAAGCCGTCCCTGTCTTTGCTCTGGCCCCAATTCTCACCCTGTGGTTTGGCTATGGCATCGCCTCCAAGGTCGTGATGGCGGTACTCATCATCTACTTTCCCGTGACCAGCGCCTTTTACGACGGCCTCATACGCATTCCGCGCGATGTTTCGGACATGGCCAAGACGATGAACGCGACAAGTCGTCAAATCATGTGGCGGATTCGAATACCTTATGCGTTGCCCTCTTTGGGAACCGGTCTAAAACTGGCGGCTGTTTATGCGCCCATTGGTGCGGTGATCGGCGAGTGGGTCGGTGCATCCAAGGGTTTGGGATATTTAATGCTCCTCGCGAATGGCCGCGCCAAAACCGACCTGATGTTCGCCAGCCTGATCACACTCGCACTTATAACGATCGCCTTGTACTTTATGGTCACCAAGGCAGCCGCGCGGTTACAATGGAGGTGAGGCCCAACTTTCACAGAACCGCCATTCGTACGAAGCCCAGCATCGGTCAATATGGGCTCTCTCGTTGAATCCGTTGCGCTCTGCGCGAACGGCAGCTTAGCCCAAAACGCCTAGAGTGTCATTTCGCTCGATCCAGTAAAGAGCCCCTTCCGCACCTCCAGCTGCAACTCTTGCTCTGTGCGTTGCATCGTTCTGAAACAGGCAAGCTGATCACTTTTCGCTGACGCCAGAGCAGCGACATCTTTTCTGAACGCTGGCGTGAAAGCAGCGCGTGCCAGCAATGCGCGCTCGATCCGGGAGGCCCGCAAATCAAACTTCGCCACGATGAAGTCGTTCAGCGATGGCGAGAAACTCACATACGCGACAATGCATCCGCATGATAACCCGGTCTTTCCGCAAACTGCCGCAACAGACTGCCCTCGGGGATACCGTGTTCCTCAACCTGTCTCACTCGCCCGGTGCCCCCTTCAGATATGTTTCCACGAGACTGTCAAACGCGGCCCCCAGCTTTTTGCCCTGCATCGGCAGATCATTCTGCCAGATCATCTGTGCCCCGACAAACGCTGCATATTCCAGTTCGGCTAGGTCCCGCGCGCTTACTGCCTCTATCGCGCCGGATTGCGCATGAAGGCTGGTCAGAAAATCAATGCGCTTGGCATCTATCGCCGCAAGCTTTGTCCCGACCGTCCGGTTCCGGTAGCCAAACAGTCGCATGGCGATTTCGACACGATGATCCAGGTCCATGACGAGCATATTCAATTGGTCGGCCTGCGCCCCGGACGCAGCCATAACGTCGTCTGTGTGTGTCTTTTCCCAATAGGCGATCAGATCGGAAATAAATGCTGCGTGATCCTTGAAGTGGAAGTAGAACGCCCCCGTTGTGCGCCCCTGCGCGTTGCACAGGTTTGCAAGTTTCACCCCGTCCGGGCCAAGATTGGCAAGCTGCGCCAGCCCGGCTTTCAGCCAATCATCTTTTGAAAACCGCACGGCCATCAAAAGAGGCTCCCCCAGAAACCAAGGACCGCAATGGGGACAAACAACCACCCCTGCGGAAGGTCGATGAATGCCAGATCAGCTTTCGAAAACTGCCCCAGGCCAATGCCCCAAAGGGCAAAGAGCGCGGCCATGACACTGCCCATGATGGCAAGATCATTGCTTCCGCCCCAAAGAGCAGGCCACAGAAACAGAAGGCTCATCAGGCCAATGCTGATCGTGACTAGATGCCAGCAATAATATGCCACGTATTTAGGCTGCTTTTTCAGATCGCCTGAGGCCAGCAATGGGCGCGCCACCTCAGGCCCACCCATGAAAACGTGGATTAGGGTTATGATGGCGGACAGACCGCCGGCCGCAAGAATGGGGTATGCCATGATAAACGCCTTTGAAAATCGATTTCGCATTGGCATAACGTAACTTATGTTCTTTTAGAAGACGTAAATCGTCTCGTCAGCAAGGCAAAGCTCCTCGATGTCTATCAGCGGCAGAAGTCCACCGAATTCAACGAAACCGGCAATTTGGAAAACAACATTGTCAACTTTATTGCAGCGATCATGGCACACTGGAGAGACACGCCAGCCGGTGCTGTTTTTCGCTCGGTGATCGCGGAGGCGCAATCCGACTAGAAGGCAGGTCTGGCTCTGAAACGATTTGCGGATGAGCGCCAGTCTGAAACGGGTTACTTGATCTGGCACGACCTAGAACGACAGTTTCGTCAGGCAACCTGTGAAACCGCCGTTTCAGAATCTCTGCGCCATACACGAATGGCAGTAAACAGCCCCTAAGCAAACCTTGGATTTTGGCGTCCTATGACGAGTCAGCGGACTTTTCCGACATTGGACTTTGGTGTTTCGCTGACGCAGCATTTGTTTGCGTATGCGGCACGTTCAGCGCTGCGGCACAGCACATGTCGTCATTCCGGTCATTCGCGGCTGTCAAATTCGCTCGAACCGACACCGACCTTCCGCCGCGCCGTGATCCGACAACTCAGACGCCGGACCCAGGCGCTTTTCGCCCGGGCGGCTGTTGCTGACGCAGCATTGGTTAGCAAGTGCGGTGTTCAGATCGCTGTGTCGCAGCAAATGTCACCAGACTGGTCATTCGAAACCCTGATCTTAAACTGACTTTTCGCAGCTACTAAGATCGCCTCTCAGTCTGCGGCTGCCGGCTTTTGTGCAATAGATGGCCGTTTCCGCTCTTTACGGATATGGGCAAAAACCGCCACAGGTGGAAAGCAGGCTCTGGCTGCTCGTGCGTGACCTCGAACACCAGATTGGGACCTTCATCGATTACTACAATAACCAGCGTTCGGCGTTGGCGGATTGTCTGCTTCTTGATCCTTTTTCCTTGCTCTTAAAATGGCTTTGTCGCGGCTGAAGTAGACGTCGGCGGGTGTGACGCTATTCAGGCTCTATAATCAATCACACAAATGAGCCAGAGCCTCCAATGCTCAAGCAGCTCTGATGTCCCATTTTATGGGACGACGGACACAAAACCCGATCAAGGCATGCTGAACCGCACCTACTTCCGCAAGCTCAAAGACCTGGAGCGACAAGACCAGGAGTGAGCGCGCCAATACGCCCATCCGGCAAGCACCTGCCAGCCGCGGGTCGCCTCCAACCCTCCTTTCGCAGAGAGGCGCGCAGGCGCAGATCGCCATAACGCCGGTTCTCGGATGCCAATTCCCTCATGCATTTGACTGCTGTCCCGTTTGCTTCGGGCGCGCGTGTTAACCATGTTTACGAAGTATTAACCATGAGCCTTGCTCCCAATTACAGGACATGTTCTTCTCCCCCTGTTGGTGCCCTGTTCGCCCTGGTAGAGTTGAATGGTCAGTTTGTTGAATGAAGACGACATAAACGCGAAAAAACGCAAAGGCGCGGATAATCCAGATATCGGTGGTTGTCCCTCAGCGAGTGCAGGTGTTGCAAATGCGGTCCCGCCCAACAACACTCGTCACAATTTCCAGGACACTACCATTCGGCCCCAGTTGAGAACTCCGCGCGCAGCTGAAAAGCACCGCAAACAGGTCCGCGATCTGATCCGGGAGGTGTATGCGAAGAGCCTCTTTGGCGATATCCCGTTTTCGGATGCGAAGGTCGACGGGGACATTCATTTAGAAGTTGAGGCACCGGCTGGTCCGAGAGATGCGTTGACGGAAAGCCATGATCTTTGTCCGGAGGCTTGGTCAGAGTATGCTATTGTTGTGAGGCCCAAGCTTAAGACTGGACCCGAGCAGAGGTCATTAGTACTCTTCGTCGGTACCGATGGCGAGAGTCACGACTGTCTAGGAAAGAACATTGATCGGGAAATAATCCGCGTTGTCCAAAAGAACGAGACATCTCTTTTGCCGGTCAGTATTGAGGGAGCACTGAAAGAGCGGCTCTTAAATGTTTGCACTTCGTCCAACGCGCGATTGGACACCCTCACATATTTGAAGATTAGTTTACAGTGTCATGTATCAGTTTTGCGGGACAGCGCTTGCGAAGATCAGGTGCTTGGTGGGGTAGATTTCGAGCTGGAGCGGATCGACGGATCAATACCATCATGAAGATTGGCAAATATTCGATATATTTTGAGCGACCAAAAGACGTTGATGCGACTAAAAGCTATGCACCTTCGGTGTTTTTTTTTCTCGCGTTCAAGTTCGCTGTTCTAAGTGCAGCACTCTATGAGTTCACTTCCCCGGACCCGCCGGTAGGAACCGTCGGTGCGATTGTTTGGTTTCTCGCTCTCTTTGTCTGGCTCTTTTGGGAAGAGATTCGGCGCTTTCGTATAGAAAAGAAAAATTGAGTTCTCGATTCATTCCATAGGTTGGTGTTCAGCAATATGATTGTTGATTTAAAAATTGGTGTCAAAAATACGACGAGTGCGCCGGGGTTCGGGAATATCTCTATTCGAAGAGAGATTAGCTTGACTGATTTCAGTATGGATGTGAAAGCAACCAAATCGTACAATTTAGCCGGGGCGGTCAGTGTCGAGCTTGGTAGCATAACAATTGATACAGGATCGCTGACGACTAGCCCTACTTTAGATGGCGATATAGCGGCTTTCACCAGCGATGTGGCAACCAGAGGGGTGATGGCAGGTACGACTATAGATCCATTTGCAGGAGATGTGAGTGCAAGGGTCGGTTTAGGAAATGCCAAAAATAATCTTTATATTGAATTGGAATTCAGTTTTCCTACGTTCGAAGATCCCGACGGCGGCTTTAACGGAAAAAACTTAGAGGCCCGGACATACGGCAGCGCGACAGTGCCTGTTGATCAGTTTGGTTACGGACCGAGCATTTCCAACAATGGTGGAATACGTCCCGGGGATGAGTACAACGCGCTCGATCAAATTTCCCATCTTGGTGCCACGGGTCAGATTTCTGGTGGCTTGCATCCAAGCAACGTCGGTCGCTCCTGGAATTGGGGCAACGACAACGGTCGCGGTCCGTCCTATGATGCGCCGGGGCGGCCTGGGTCGATAGATCGCACATTGTCTCAACCTGGATCTGCGATCAACGAGACGCGTCCCGACTTTTCGGTCCCCTCGCATACAGGGTATGCATCTCCGGGTGTAAATGACCTCAGCCCGTTGGATCAGATTGCGGAAGCTGCTGCGCGCAATCCGGGTAGAAACACCGAAGACAGCAGCAACCGTGGCGAGGGTCGCGGGTTGGGTGGAGGCAACGGGCCGTCGCAATCTTCCGGTCCTGACGATGGCTCGCGAGATGGCAACACTCGTTCTGCTGGACGCAATGAAGCCCCATCGCCCTCAGAGGGAAGAACAGACAGTTACGGTAGATCGCATACCGATCCTGGTTTTACTGGGCCACAACCCGTTCTTCTCGACCTTGACGGCGACGGCATTGAGATCACGGAACTCAGCAAATCGACCCAATTTGTAGACGCTGGCGGCGACGGTTTGTTGCACCGGACGGCTTGGGTTGGGGCTGGTGACGGGGTTTTGTTCATCGATGATGATGATGATGGGGCGATCTCGGAGAAGAAGGAGTATGTCTTTACCGAGTGGGATCCGACGGCGACGGATGATCTGGCCGCTTTGAGGGCGGTGTTCGACAGCAATGATGACGGGGTGCTGGACGCCTCTGATGCGCGGTTTGCGGATTTCAAGGTGCTGGTCACCAATGCGGATGGGTCAACCGAGAGCAAGACGCTAGCGGAATTGGGGATCACCTCGATCAACCTGACGGCGGATACCACAAGGATCGAGTTGCCCGATGGCTCGATGATCACCGGGCAGACGACGTTCACGCGGGCTGATGGCAGCACGGGCACGGTGGCGAATGCGACGCTGGTGGCAGAGGCGCAGGGCTACCGGGTTGAGCAGGATGAGAGCACGCTGGCCAATGGCGACCGCCAGGTCATCAACACGGCTTATGCGGCCAATGGCGATGTTGCCTATGTCATCACTTCGGTGACCAGCCCGGATGGCGCCAGCGTGACCAACAGTTACGACGACAACGGCGATGGCGTGGTGGACCGGTTGCAGGTGATCACCACCGTAGCGGATGGCAGTGGGAACAAAACAGAAACCGCCGTGAACAAAGCGGGCTCGAACGCGGCGACGGCCTTTCTGGTCAACCGGGTGGTGACCACAACCAGTGCGGATGGCGCGGATGTGACGATCCAGCGTGACAGCACGGGTGGCGGCTGGTTCGACCAGCAGGAGATCCGCACAACGCAGCCTGATGGCAGCCGCAGCATCGTGATCAACGATCTGGCCGAGGATGGCTCGGTCATTCGCGGCTCCAGTGAGACCACCTCCATTGACGGTCTGACCCGCTCGAAAGGCACGGATGAGGACGGGGATAGCCAGAATGACGTGACCGTCACGCACAGCATCACCGAGCATGCTGACGACAGCCGCACCGAAAGCACTGTCGCGCGCAATCAGGACCTGAGCCTGCGGTCGTCGGAAACGATGGTGGTGGGGCCGGACGGGCAGAGTAAGGTGATCTCCCGCGATGTGGATGGCGACGGTGTTGTGGAGACCTTTGAGAAACTATCCATTACGCTAGGGCAAGCTGTCCCGGTACCACCAGCCGCGACCACAGCCGACATTAATCTGACGTTGGGCGCGCTTGAAACAGGTAGCTTTGGCAACAAGTTTGATGGTCAGTCCGACGCGGATGGCCTGATTACGGTTGGGTTCCAGAACACGGGCAATGATCTGCGGTTGACCTTCAAAGGCTTTGACGTGGATTACGATGACGAGGTCGAGTTTTTCTTGAATGGCACCTCGCTCGGCTTTCTGGCGGCGGGGATAAACGAAGGCTTCGCCGATTACAGCATTGATGTTGCGGCCGCAGACATGATTGCTGGAGAGAACATTATAACTTTTCAACAAGTCAGGGGTCTTACTTGGAAATGGGGCGTTACCGATTTGTTGATGGTCGAAACCAATGCCTCACCGAATGCTGGCGGCGACAGCACATCTGTGCTGGTTGTGGAGAACGGCGACGGCAGTTTGCGCAGCACGGTGACGCAAACACAATCGGCAGATGCGTTGACCAAGACCACCTTGTCGGATTTGGATGGTGACGGCGATGTCGACACCACCACGGTGGATGCGACGGTGATCCACGGCGATGGGAGCCGTGAGAACACCCTCACCGTGACGAACACCGATGGCTCGGTGCGGTCGATGGAAAAAACGACGCTGGGCGCGGATAAGATCACGTCCGAGACCTGGGTGGACCTTGATCAGGACGGTATCTTCGATGCGGATGAGCGGGTGCGTTCGGTCACAGTGGATAGCACCACACAGGCGCGGACCACGCTTGATCAGAGCCGCGCGGCTGATGGCACCGTTCTGGCCAGCAGCACGATGGTGTCTTCCGAAGACGGTCTGACGGTTGATACAACCACGGATGCGGATGGGGACGGCGATGTGGATACCTCGGTCTCTGACATCACCGTTGTAGGGGTCGATGGAGTCTCCACGCGCACCATTGAGATGCGCAATCAGGACGGGACCCTGCGCGACAAGACGGTTGTGATCAAAAGCGCGGATGGGCTGACCACGACAACCAGGGTGGATGCGGATGGTAATGGCGCCTTTGACAGCCAAGGCGTTGATGCCCGCGAGCTGGAAGGGAATGGCAGCATTAAGCGGACCGTCTCGAGCTATGCAGGCGACGGGACGACGTTGCTGAACCGCATAATCTCGACCGAAAGTGCGGACCGACTGGTCATGACGACGCAGAGGGACGAAAATGGGGATGGCGTGACGGATGTCACCTCGACCTCAACGGAAAGCGCCGATGGATCGATCCTCGCCACGGAGCTCCGCAGCAATGCGGATGGCAGCAAAATCGCCTCTTCCCAGACCACCATCAGCGCCAATGGTCTGGTCTCCAGCACCGCGCGCGATCTGGATGGCGATGACACTACGGATGTGACCGAAGGCAGCACGACGGTTCTGAACGCGGATGGCAGTCGCACGACAACTGTCACGACCAGTAACGGTGATGGGTCTTTGCGCAGCAAAAGCGCGGTTACGGTCAGCGATGACAGGCTGACCACCACAGCCCAAGCGGATGTGGATGGCAATGGCGTTTTTGAACGCGAAGAATCCAGCACGACCCTCCTGGGAGCAGACGGCAGCCGGACGACGACAACGCAGAACCGCGCTGCCAATGACGCGTTGCTGTCCCAATCAAAGGTTGAGATGAACGATGACGGGCTGATCACCACCACGTCAGTCGATGCAGATGGCGATGGCACATTCGATCTGATCACAACGGCGACCACTACGCTGCAGGCCGACGGCGGCACATCGACCACGTCAGAATTGCGCGATGCAGCAGGTGCGCTACGCGACGCAACCACCACCACGTCGAACGACAATGGTCGCGATGTCACGACAACGACGGATGTCAACGGCGATGGCGCGAATGACATGGTCACGTCGCGGGTGATCGCGGACAATGGTGTGCTGACGCAGGTGCAGTCCGAGTTTGCGGACGATGGGGCGTTACAAAGCCGTACCGAGACGGTGACCAGCGGCAATCGGCTGAGCACAATTGCCAAGATGGATGCCGACGGTGATGGCACATTTGAACGCACCCAGCACAGCACGACCGTCCTGAATGCCGATGGCTCGGAGACAACAAGCACAACTGAAAAAGGCGCTGACGGCACGGTCTATCGCAGTTCATCCCTCCAGATCAGCGACGATGGCCGTACCCGGACCGAAACGTGGGATGAGAACGCCGATGGCGCGGACGATCTCACCACAACCACAACACTCGATCTGTCTCTGGATGGCATCGAGACCGTCACCTCAGAACGCCGGTCCGCCGACACAGCCCTGCTCAGTACAGCCGTTACAGTGACCAGTGCCGATGGCCGCTCGGTGACACAGACCACAGATGTGGATGGGAACGGGAATGCGGATGAGATCCGCGTGACACAGCTCGATGATCAGGGCCTCACCACGGTCACCGAGAGCTATTTCTCAAGCGGCGGGACACAAATTGCATCTGCACAAAGCACCACCAGTGCCGACGGTCTGATCCGCACCTACGAGATTGACCGCAATGGTGATGGTACGGCAGACCATATCGTGCGCGATGACACCACACTTGCACAGGATGGCACGACCATGCGGGTGGTTGCGCATGAGACCGGGCGCGGCGCGCATCTGGGGCTCGAGGAACACCAGATCAGCGACGACGGGCTGACGCAGACAAGCCGCCTGGATGTGGACGGTGTTGCCGGGTTCGAGTTCATCTCTGAGGAGACAACGACATATGAAGATGGCGGCGATGTGGTACGCCATCAGAGCACGCGCGATGCCACGTCCGACCTTCTGTCGGATCTGACCACGACCACCAGCGGGAACGGATTGGTGACATCCGTCTCTGCGGATTACGATGGCGATGGTGTTCTGGATCGGAGCACCAGTCTGACCCGGGGTGCTTCGGGTGGGTATACCGAAATTGCGACCGATTACAGCGATGCGAGCCTCACCCTCAGAACCGAGACCCGCACTCAGAGCGCGGATGGCTGGACAGCGACGACCACCACCGATCTTGATGGTGACGGAAATACCAATCGCATTATCACCTCAACAATCGACCTCAGTCGCAATGTGAACACGACCTACAAGGACCTGGCGGCCGACGGCAGTACGCAAGACGAAGTCACCGGCATGGTCTCGGCCAATGGCAAGGCGCGCTCGCTCTATCTGGATGTGGACGGGGATGGGTCCGACGATGTCATGCGGATGTGGAACATGTCCTACGATGCTTCGGGCGATGAGGTATCGACCTTCACCGAAACCGCCGGAAATGGCACGCTATCCTATCGGGAAATCACGACCACGGCGGCTGACGGTCTGTCGTCGGTGAAAACGGCGGATGTGGATGGCGACGGCGTCATCGACGGCACCAGCACCACAACCACCACCCTCAACGATGATGGCAGTCGCAAAACCGTGTCCGAGACGCGCTACGCTGATGGTGATCTGCGGTCGATGGATGTCGTTGAGGTTAGCCGTGACGGCCGCAACATCATGGAAAGCCATGATTACGATGGCAACGGATTGGTAGACAAGAGGTCTGATCTGGTGATCCGGTCGGACGGCCAACGGGTCCTGACCGAAACTTCCTTTGGCGAGGGCGGCCAGAAAACCAACACCTTCGTGACCACCACATCATCGGACGGGCTGGTCACGACCATTCTGCGGAACGGATTCATCCAGACAATTACCCGCTCTGCCGTGGATAACGGCAGCTATGTCTGGGAGAGCGGAGACGCCTCCGCGCAGACAACCGTGTCCCACGAAATCGATGCTTTCGGGATCGAGACCTGGACTTATGTCAACCCGGCGGAGGCGCATGAGGCGCGGCTGGACAACGTCGCCAAAGCTCGCCTGAACGCGGAGGCTGCCCGCATCTATGACACGGTTCTGGACCGCGGCATGGATTACATCGAAGCAGAAACTCTGGTCAAATATGTGACGGATGGTCAGTTGGACCGGACAGCCCTTGTAACAGAGCTCATGAACTCAAGCGAAGCTGCGACCCGTTATGGCGTTCTGACAAACGCGGAATTTGTCACCCAGTTCTATTTCAACACCTTTGGCCGGGCGCCGGGATTGGCTGAGCTTGACACACATTTGCGCACGCTCACGGCCGATGTCGCCACGCGCGTTGATCTGTTGCTACAGCTCTCTGAATCCGTCGAACATCTGGTCGTGGGCAATACCCATATCGCCACGAACAACTTCGACGTCATCATGAACCCCGCAGAATATGAGCGCAGTCTGGACCGGGCTTATGTTGAGGCCATGGTGAAAGACCTGATCGATGTGGCCTATGATCGTGACGCAACCGTGCATGAGCTGGAATACTACGCAGGGCTGTTGCTCGAAGACACGGACAATCCCGATGATCTGGTCACAAAGATGTTCGCCATCGATGGCGCGATTCAGGGTGTCTCTTCGGCAAACCTGAAGGATCTGTCCGGCGCTGCACTCGTAAACCAGGCCTTCCTCAACGCCTTCGGTCGGCAGCCCACAACTGCCGAGCAACAAATCTGGGAAGAAAACCTCTCCTCCGGTCGGATCACCAAAGCCCAGTTCGTCGTCGCCCTCGCCCAAAGCACCGAAAAACTCGAAAGTGCAAATGCACATGAGGTAAACACGGCGCCAAGCGTTACGTATTACAGCGGCGACGGAACGGGAAACGTGCAGGTTGGGGCTGCTGTGCAAAACCACATGCAGGGCTTCGCTGGCAGTGACAATCTCTATGGTGGTGGTGGCAGTGATGTTCTCATCGGTGGCACAGGCAACGACTTCCTTTGGGGTGGAAGTAACAACGCAGAAGCCTCCAACGGCAACGACACCTACGTCTGGTCCAAAGGTGATGGCAATGACACCATACAGGATTATTCCAGCGCACTGGCGGAAGTAGACACTCTGCGCCTTGTGGATGTTGCCTCAGATGACGTGGCAATCCGACGGGTAAACGGCACTGCAGATATCGAAATTGAGATACTGTCCACACCCGAAGTCATCCGCGTCGTCAGTCAATTGCATGACTACGGGGCGCAAAGTCAGGGACTTGAGGCCATCGCGTTCAGCGATGGGGTCGTCTGGTCGCGGGACGACATCGCGGCGAGTACCAAGACGGAAGGTACATCCGGCAATGACACTTTGGTAGGCACGCAAGCAGACGACAATGTCTATGGTCTGGCAGGTAACGACACACTAAGCGGAGGAGTCGGAGATGACGTTCTCATCGGCGGTGCGGGCGATGATATTCTGCGCGGTGGCGCAGGTACGGCGGCTCAAGCGACTAACGGCAACGACACTTACATTTGGTCGAAAGGTGATGGCAATGACACCATACAGGATTATTCCAGCGCACTGGCGGAAGTAGACACTCTGCGCCTTGTGGATGTTGCCTCAGATGACGTGGCAATCCGACGGGTAAACGGCACTGCAGATATCGAAATTGAGATACTGTCCACACCCGAAGTCATCCGCGTCGTCAGTCAGTTGCACGACTACGCGACGCAGAGCCAGGGTCTGGAAGCCATCGCGTTCAGCGATGGGGTCGTCTGGTCGCGGGACGACATCGCGGCGAGTACCAAGACGGAAGGTACATCCGGCAATGACACTTTGGTAGGCACGCAAGCAGACGACAATGTCTATGGTCTGGCAGGTAACGACACACTAAGCGGAGGAGACGGAGATGACGTTCTCATCGGCGGTGCGGGCGATGATATTCTGCGCGGTGGCGCAGGTACGGCGGCTCAAGCGACTAACGGCAACGACACTTACATTTGGTCGAAAGGTGACGGCAACGACACGATCCAGGACTATTCCAGCTCTCTTGTGGAGGTAGACACCTTACGCCTTGAAGATGTCACCTCGACGGACGTGGCCCTTCGGCGCGTGAATGGCACGGTAGATATCGAAATCGAGATCCTTTCCGCAAATGAAGTCATCCGCGTCGTCAGTCAGTTGCACGACTACGCGACGCAGAGCCAGGGGCTTGAAGCCATCGCGTTCAGCGATGGGGTCGTCTGGTCGCGGGACGACATCGTCGCCAATACGCAAACCTTGGGAGATGGCGCAAACAACACTCTACTCGGGACCGATGCAGGTGACACGATCTACGGCCTCGTCGGCAACGATACCATTCGCGGCGGGGACGGAGGAGATGATCTGTCTGGTGGTGCCGGAAACGATAGCCTGTTCGGAGAAGATGGGTTTGATGATCTGTCTGGTGGCTCAGGTAATGATTATCTGAATGGAGGAGATGGAAAGCCATTTGATGCATCACTCTACGCCGGCTCAGGGTTTTCCGCATCCTATTGGGGTACGGGCGCCTATCAGCGAGAATTGGCGGATTTGAATGGCGATGGGCGCGCGGATATCGTCGGATTCAGTGACAACCATGTGTACGTTGTTCAAGGGCAAGCCAATGGTGCTTTTGGCGCTGCGTATATTGCCGGCTCCGAATTCGTGAATGGTCAGTACGGCTGGGGCAGCGGTACCATGCAACGTGAGCTTGCGGACGTTAACGGTGATGGTCGGGCCGACATCGTGGGCTTTGGCACACATCATGTATACGTTGCACTTGGTCGTTCGGACGGAACATTTGCCAGCGGATTCACAGCTGGCTCCGAGTTTGTGTCCACCCAGTACGGCTGGGGCAGCGGTACCATGCAACGTGAGCTTGCGGACGTTAACGGTGATGGTCGGGCCGACATCGTGGG
>NZ_CANLYL010000029.1 GCF_947495275.1 uncultured Roseobacter sp. | reverse complement strand
CGGATACATATGAGCGACTTCCGAGAACGTGCGAAGAAATCAATTGCGAACAGCAGCCGGTACATACATTTGGGCCGTTCCTCGGTCAGGTCTAGAAGGGGTAGTGCACGATGTTTCACCGCCTTCGAAGTCGGCTCTGGAGCCCAAAACAGGCGATGCTGCGCTCTGCACAAAGATATGCTTGCACAGCGAAACGCACGCTTGCCTTGGTCAAGCTGGCCCATCGCATACATTGAGTAATGCCTAACAAAGCCAAGTGCCCTTCCTGTAAGTTGGTGGCCGACAATAAACTAGCAAAGGCGGAGTTCGGGGGTAGGCAGCGAAGCACAGACCGACCATTTTCCGAACTACCTCGATGCTGACTCCGTCCAGAACAGCCACAGTCCCGAACATGCGCCAACCACTTTCACTTGTTGACTGACAGGCAGGGTAATCAATAGCTACCTTGCTCCCAAGTATGTTGTTCGGATTTCGTACCCTTAACTTCGGCGGGATAACTGGAATTCGGAACGATGTCGATGTGGATTTGGATGTCCACCATTTTCGGCACCAGAATTGACAATAGGATCAAAACCCATTTGATATTTTTCGCCATTTTCGTCTCCGTCTTCTAGTTTCAGGTCGTGGCATAGACATCACCTTCAAAGTGTTCACGGGAAACGAGGGATGAGATGGTACCGCGGCATTAGGTGTACAAAGGCGCACTGTAATGTTCACAGATGCACGTGAGGCGCGGCTTTCCGTTGCAAAACACTTCCAGAAGCTGTTTTAGCAAACGTATGGTCAAGCAAAGTTACGAAAAAAGCGATCCGACCAGAATGGTTCAAGCCCATCGTGACAAGGCGGTGGAGGCTTTCGAACGGTGGTGTCGCATGCACGGTCGAGCTAAGCGTGGTAGCGGCAAACACTCAGACGCCGAATTTTATGACGCTGTCAAAAACAGTCTTGACTTGGTGCGGGATGCAAAACCAGAAAAGTTAAAAATCCCACGAACTCGAAGTGGGTGGGCCAATTGGAGGGCCCGTCGCAGCAGTAATGTTTTTAGGGAGAGATTTGATGTCTGTAGCGCAATTTGGATGCTGACGGAAGTGGACATTACATCAAACGGCTTTTTATCATCGGAGCCGTTAAACGCGACAGAGATGATTACGCTTGGACCGGTCAGTATCAGGGACTCCGCAGTATCTAACGATAAAGCGGAATTGGTTGTTGAAACGATTACGTTCTCAATGTCATCTGTATCGGACATTTTTCTGTCTGACGCCAAAAGTCATCCTAAGGACAGTGATGGTGCCATTCGAATAGGAACGGTTAGGTTCCTGATCCGCGAAGCATCGGTTTCTGTAGCTTCTGGCCGTCCTATTGAACCCTTGGTTTACCATGCATCCAACGAGACTTGTTCGGAAGGCTCATTTCTTGGCGCGACGTTCAGCGTTGACCCCGATGAGCACAACAGATGGCGTGTTCAACCAACGTACCCCGCCGAAGTTTTGCAATGCAGACTACAAAACATTAAGCTTTGTAACCTGACTAACTCGAACGAGGTTGTGCGAGTTGCTGTCTCGGTCGGGCAAGGTGATGTTTTTCCCGATGTGAAGCTCGCCGAGCCACAAAAGATCTCGAACAAACAGGACGAAACCGTTCGGGAACGACTTGTGGCGCAAGTGTTGCGAAATAGAATAATTGATCAGGGTCTTCGGAGGCGCTTTGTTCTGTCAAGCGCGCCATCGCTACGCGAATGAATGACTTAGTCTTATCCACTCTGGAATCGGATATCGTCGCACAAATTTTGGAAGGCGACGTCAGTGATCCTGTCAAGCTTATGCGTAAAGCTGGTTGCGACGTAACGGTGTTTTTTGAGCGTGGTGACTGGAGCGGCGTAGACTTCACTAAGAGCGATATCTCCACGGTCTCGTTCAAAGGCGCAAACTTGGAGACTGCAAAATTTACGGAAGAGCAGATGAGCGCAGTTTTCTCATCGCAACCGGCTGTGTTGCCGAAGTGGTACATCAAAGTTGATGAATTTGACGACAACAGTGATACTGCGTTGCCTAGTCCCAATAGCCCCAAAAAGACAAAAAAAGCGCGACCACGCAGACCCCGCCAAAAGAAGTTTTATCCTGCAGACTGGCATGGAATGAAAGATAGCCTGCGCAAGGCAGTGGGCCAAAACAACTACACGACATGGATTGAGCCGTTGAAGTTCCGGAATCTGCAAGACGGGATAGCTACCTTTGATGTGCCGACCAACTTCATGGGCAACTATGTCAGCCAAAATTTCTCTGATTTGATCTTGCATGAACTGAAATCGGCAGATCACGATATCCAGCGCCTTAGCTTTGCGGTAGCAGCAAATTCGGACATCCGCGCTTCTACTGTAGATGCGCCCGCGAAGGAACAGGCGCCGCAAGTCGCGGAACAGCCGCATTTGCAAGTTCAGCTGGACAAGCGGTTCACCTTTGACAGTTTTGTGGTGGCCAAGCCTAACGAACTGGCCCATGCCGCCGCATTACGAGTGGCGGAAGGTGGCCCTGTGACCTTTAACCCGCTGTTTCTGTATGGTGGCGTTGGCTTGGGTAGGACGCACCTCATGCACGCCATCGCATGGGAGCTGCAAAGCCGCCGCCCGGACCTGCACGTCCTGTACCTGTCGGCTGAACGGTTCATGTACCTCTTTGTCGAGGCGCTGCGGGATCGGAAGATGATGGATTTCAAATCCATTTTTCGCTCGGTTGACGTACTGATGGTCGACGATGTCCAATTCATCGCTGGCAAGGACAGCACCCAGGAAGAGTTCTTTCATACGTTCAACGCGCTGGTGGATCAAAACAAGCAAATCATTCTCGCCGCTGACCGCGCGCCCGGCGAGATCAGGGACCTTGAAGAGCGTGTGAAGTCGCGCTTTCAGTCCGGCCTGATCGTTGATATGCATCCGACTGATTACGAATTGCGCCTGGGCATCCTGCAGTCGAAGGTCGGGCAACAGATGGACAACTATCCAGACTTGACTGTCGAGCCGGGCGTGTTGGAGTTTCTGGCCCATCGGATTTCGACCAACGTTCGTGTCCTTGAAGGCGCGTTGACCCGGCTTTTTGCTTTTGCCAGCCTCGTGGGTCGCAAGATCGACATGGATCTGACCCAGGATTGTCTGGCTGACGTACTGCGCGCGTCCGAGCGCAAGATCACGGTCGAAGAAATCCAGCGCAAAGTGTCGGAGCACTACAACATCCGCCTCAGCGACATGATCGGGCCCAAGCGCTTGCGCAGCTATTCCCGCCCCCGGCATGTGGCGATGTATCTGTGCAAGCAGCTCACTTCACGCTCGCTGCCCGAGATTGGTCGTCGCTTTGGCGGGCGCGATCACACCACCGTTTGGAAGGCTATAAAAATGATAGAGGAACTAGGTCAGAGGGATGCTCAGATCGCTGAAGATCTTGAATTGCTGCGGCGCTCGCTAGAAGCATGATTCCCTGATTTCAGGTTTCCGTCCGTTTCAGAACCTGAGACGGTACCTCGCACATTTCTCCCTCATTTAGAAAAGCCATCATTTTGCCAAATAGCAGCTTTCTGCGTATGGGCAACCACTTGTTTCTCACGAGTCAACGGCGCAAAGATCCGCGACCTGTGAATTCTTCATGGTTCGATATTTTGCAATTGCAGCGAATGTCTTCTCTGACGTACCGCACCGCTGCATCGTAAAGGTAAGTCGAAGGTCCGGATTGGGCCGTCCGCATCAGCTGTCCGGGGAGTCGAACCTACTGCATCGCTGCAATACGACAATAGCAACTTTGGGGTTTACGGCTATGCGCGAAGCATTGCTGTCCGTCACTTTAATCAGGTTTCAGAGATACAGATTGGCGCACAGATCGCGACTTTGCTCGCTTTGGTCGGATTAGGTGCGGGCAGGGGAAAATCCCCTTGACGCATCGAAGATCGAGGTATAGGTGAGCCGAATGAACAAGATTGCCAACACACCGAACCTGCTCGACCCCGACTATTGGGGCAATACGATTAAGATGAGCCTGTCAAAGTTCTTCATTCTTTGCGTTCTGCAGGATGAGGAATTGCATGGCTACGACATCGCCAAATCTGTTGAACGGCGCACCGATGGCTGCTGCACCCCGCGTGAAGGCACGATCTATCCGGTGCTCAAGCAGTTCACCGAAGGTGGCTATGTCACCTTCAAATCCGAAATCGTCTCGGGCCGGGAACGCAAGATCTACGCGGTGACCGACAAGGGACGTCAGGCCTTCCAGGTCGCCTTGGCCGAATGGATGAAGATCACACGCTGCCTTCAGGACTGCTCCTGCGCGACCTGCCCTTAAAAAATTTGCCAATACACATTGATGCTCGATGCATCGAACTATCGAAAAGGACCCATCATGAAAATTGTCAGCTTCAAAATCTGCCCCTTTGTCCAGCGTGTCACTGCCCTGCTCGAAGCCAAGGGCATCGCGTATGACCTCGAATTCATCAGCCTCAGCAACAAACCCCAGTGGTTTTTGGACATCTCACCCAACGCACAGGTGCCCCTGTTGATCACCAACGAGGGCGAGGCGCTTTTTGAAAGCGACGCGATCGTGGAATACATCGAAGAAGCCTACGCCCCGCTGCGTGCAGGCCTGACACCCGTGGAAAAGGCACGCGAACGTGCGTGGAGCTATCTGGCCACCAAACACTACCTGCCCCAATGCGGCGCACAGCGCAGCGCCGATCAGGACATCCTGACCGAACGCAGCCAAAAGCTGAACAAGGCCTTCGACACGGTCGAGGCACAGTTGGGCGACACTAAATTCTTTGCCGGTGACGACATCGGCATGGTCGATGTGGCCTGGCTGGTGCTGCTGCACCGTGCCTGCATCATCGAACAGAAAAGCGGTCATGACTTCCTTGGCAACCGGCCCAGGCTCAAGTCATGGCAGACCAACATCATGCAATCGGGTCTTCCCGCCAAATCAGTCGCACCCGACTTCGTCGCGGATTTCTCGGACTTCTACCTGTCCGACCAGACCTTCCTGGGCCGCGGCGCTGCCGCCAAAAGCCGCGAATTCAGCGACAGCTCGCCGCTGGAAATGTGCTGCTGAACACTGGGACAGGACAAAGACATGAGCATATTTGACACCGCCCCCACAAAAACCGGGGACACCTTCGTCCGGCACAATCCGAACTATCTCAAGATGTTCTACGGCACCGATCAGGTCACCCCGTTCTGGGTGGCTGATATGGACCTGCCCATCGCCGACCCGATCAAAGAGGCCCTGAAATACGTCGCCGAACGTGGCCAATTTGCCTATGAATTCAATTCAGAAGGCATCTTTTCCGCCATCTCTGGCTGGTTCGCCCGCCGTCACGATCTGACGCTGAACCCCAAGAACTTCGTGCCGTTCCCCGGCGTGTTGACGGCGATTTCCCTGCTGATCCGAGAGCTGTCAGACAAGGGCGATGGCGTCCTGATCCAGGTCCCCGCCTACCATCAGTTTGGCAAGATCATCAGCTCTGCCGGGCGTGAGGTTATCAAGTCGTCGCTGATCAACGACGACGGCCACTACCGGATGGACTATGCCGATCTTGAGGCCAAGCTGACCCCCGATAACGTCAAGCTGATGTTGCTGTGCAACCCGCATAATCCGGTTGGCCGGGTCTGGACGGCCAAAGAACTCGCACAGGTTGTCGAAATTGCCGAACGTCACGGTGTGACGATCATCAGTGACGAAATCCATGCTGACATCCTTTATGGCGACAACCGCTTTACCAGCCTGTCGTCTCTGGACAACCAGCGGCACGTCGCGGTGCTGGGGTCCCCTGCCAAGACCTTTGGCATGCAAAGCATCTCGAACGGCTACATCTACACCGAAAATAAGGACATCCTGAAACGGATGAAACACGTCGAAGACGCGATGTATCTCGGCCATGGCAATGCGTTCACCACATTTGCCACCATTGCAGCCTATGAAAAGGGCGACGCATGGGTCGATGAGCTGCTGACCTATCTGCAAGGCACCGTCGACTGGATTGGCGCGTTTCTGGCCCGCGATTTACCTTGCGTGCAAATGTCACCGGTCGAAGGCACCTATCAGGTCTGGCTGGATTGCACGGATACCGGGCTCGAAGGCGACGCGCTCAAGGCCAAATTAGGCGAAGCAGGCTTCGGGGCCACACCGGGCACATGGTTCGATAATACGGCCACCCGGTTCATCCGCATCAACATCGCCGCCCCGCGCGCGGATATCCAAGACGCGCTCAAACGGTTCAAGGCGGTGCTGGATGAAGCCTCCTCGCAAGACCCAGCGTCTTCTATTGACGCCTCAACAAACACCTGCTGCTAGGCGGCAATCATCGTGGCCGTCCCGGCAGGGGCGGCCACATTCGCAAAGGACAGCACCATGCTTGACGGCAAAACAGCGCTGGTGACCGGCGGTTCCAGCGGCATCGGTTTTGAAACAGCCAGGGTTCTGCAGGAAAACGGCGCGCGCGTCGCGATTACCGGTCGAGACGCCGCCAAACTTGATGCGGCAGTCCGGATGTTGGGTGGTGATGCCATCGCCATTCAGGCGGACGTCAGCAAGCTGGATGATCTGGACCGGATGCAATCTGAGATCGGCGCATCCTTTGGAACATTGGATATTCTGTTCGCCAATGCCGGCGTTGCATTCAACACGCCGCTGGGTCAAACCGATGAAGAGATGTACCATCGACTGATGGACGTGAACGTGAAAGGCACGTTTTTCTCCGTCCAATCAGTGCTTCCGTTGTTGAACAAAGGCGCGTCGATCATCCTCAACACATCCTGGCTGAACCAGATCGGCACCCCAAAGAAGGCGCTCTTGTCAGCGTCCAAGGCTGCGGTGCGGTCTTTCGCACGCGTGATGTCTGCAGAACTTGTGGGTCGTGCAATCCGTGTGAACTGCGTGAGCCCCGGTACGATCGAGACGCCGATCCACCGGGGCCCGGATGAAACCGATGAACACTTCCGCGCTTATGTGGCCCGTATCGGTGAACAAGTGCCCGCAGGCCGCATGGGAAAACCGGACGATATTGCCGCAGCCGTTCTTTTTCTGGCAAGTGACGCGTCAAGCTACATGCTCGGGGCCGAAATGGTCATTGATGGCGGGCGCGCCGAACTTTGACTTTCCGCGGAATGACCCACTGACCACGAACGGACCAATTGGGATGACGAACAAGACGTTCGACATTATCATCATCGGCGGGGGACAGGCCGGACTGTCCCCCGCCTATTTCCTGCGCCGAACCGGACTGCGTTTCGTGATCCTTGACGACAGTGACAAACCGGGCGGATCCTGGACCAGGACCTGGGACTCGCTGCGCCTGTTCTCGCCGGTGGATTACAGCTCCATCGCTGGATGGCAAATGCCGCAAGGCGAGGATGAATACCCCCACAAGGATGAATTCATCAGCTACCTGGCAGCGTATGAAACTCGCTATGATCTACCGATCGAACGCCCCGTACGCGTGAGACAGGTCAGCAAGACAGATGACGGTCTTGCGGTCCAGACCGACAAAGGGACCTATTCGGCCCGCGTGGTCGTCAGCGCCACAGGCACGGCCCAGTCGCCCTTCCTGCCGGACTATGATGGTCGTAACACCTTTGAAGGCGTGCAAATCCATTCGGCGGATTATCGCAATCCCACACCATTTGCTGGCCGCCGCGTGGCCATCGTCGGGGCAGGCAACTCCGCTGCACAGATCTTGGCCGAAGTCTCGCAAACGGCGGATACGCTCTGGATTACGCCGGAAGAGCCGCGCTTTAATCCCGATGACGTCGACGGGCGACACATCTTTGGCGTCGCCACGCAACGGTTCACGCAGACACAGTCCGGTGACAAACCCACGGTGGACACATCGCGGTTCTCACTCGGCAGCATTGTAATGGTCGAAAGCGTCCGTGATGCGCGTGCGCGAGGCGACGTTTTGCACGCTGTGCGCCCGTTCACCCGGCTGACCGCATCTGGCGGTGTCTGGCCTGACGACTCAACGCGTGACTTCGACGCGATCATCTGGTGCACCGGCTTTCAGCCCAACCTTGCACATCTCCAACCCATGTTGCCGGTCCAGGATGGCAAGGCGCGCACCGACGGAGGCCCGCGTGCGCTGGACGTTGCTGGGCTCTGGTTGGTTGGCTATGGCGGCTGGACGGGCTATGCCTCGGCCACGACCTATGGCGTCACCAAGACCGCGCGTCAGGCCGTCCGGGAAATCACCGAATACCTGACCTGATCCACCCTGCGCCACCAATGACAGGAGCCACCGTGGCCGACACCATCCTTTACCTGTTGAAGTCGAAATTCGCCGACCCCAAGCACGGCGATCAGCTCTTCTTTTGCCCGCAATGTTCCCCGATCGAAGGGCTGCTGGCAATGTTCCCCGAAGTGCGCCAAAACCTCGATGTTCGTTATGTCGATTTTGCGCGACCGCGTGGGGAAATGGCCAAACACGTGGGCGAAAACCAATCCTGCCCGCAAATTGTGCTGCCGAATGGTGATGATGCTTTTTCCGCTGGGTTAAGCGAAAAAGGGCAAGGCATAGTACGCCGCATTGAAGCCCCCGCAGATGTGCAATGCTACCTGATCGACAGGTTTGATCTTCCCAGATCGCACACCTGAAACCCGCTCGCTGACCAATCCCAACTCTTCATAACTGAACAAAATTTCACCGAGCTGGCGTTTTGCTTCGCAGGCCGATCAGGGCAATTGAAATTCTTTGGTTCAACTCAAAGATCACGAAGCGGACGTTCTAATTGCAAACGCCAATGTTCGCCTTGCCCCGCAGAATGTGAGTTCGCCCTTTTTCTGATTTTGCGTTTGCAGCGAATGACCGCAAAGCGGGCTGCGACCGCAGCATATAGTTGGCAGTGTGGATGGCAGCTCAGGGCCGCCTCATCCGTGATTCAGCCCGCTTGGTTGCGGGATCCTGCGCCGCCTTCGTTGACCGCGAAGAGCCCACTCTGTCAAGCGCTGCGCCGCGATCGAAAGTCCGGTCTAAGTGAATGCTGAGTTGTCTATGGCTTTGTCGCAATCTGGCTTACGTAAGACATAAAGCCGAAGAAGGTCTTCTCAGCCACCCGGCGTCGTGCCTCGGCCTTCAACGCCTCTGCTGTTTCGGGAAACAGAACACGTTCTTCGATCATACGGTCGGCACCTCGGTCTATGACAGTCAAGAAGTATGTCGCTTCTGCTTCGGCGACGTATCCATGCCCCTTTCGTGCCCCAAGTTGAAAGCCCGTCTTGGCGAGTATGCCGGAGACTTGTCGCATGATCCAAAGGTTGGTGACGTTTTGATTGATCATGAACCGAATAAGTTGATCTAGCGGATCGAAATCTGCAATCTGTGCCGTCGCGGTATCGTAATCGCCGTCGCAAATCGCCAACACACCGCCCGGCTTCAGGATGCGGAAAGCTTCCTGCACAACAGCTTCAGGGCCGGGCACGTGACACAGCAAGGTATGCATCAAAACCAGGTCGAATGAGGCGTCCTCAAACCCCGTGTCCTTTGCATCACCGATGTCGAAGCTGAGCCGTGTATCATTTCCAAAGCTCTTTTTCGCCCGTTCAACCATCACCGGTGAAGGTTCCAGCCCATGCGCTGTTTTCGCGCCAGCAAGGTCCAGTAGGTCCTTGGTTACGTGGCCTGTGCCGGACCCGAGTTCCAACGCACGCGCATCGCTCGGGAGCTTTAGGTCACTCAAGTAGGCCTTGCGAATTGCGACCTGTGCGGGCTCAAGGCAACGGGCTTCCATCGCCGCTGCTATACGTTCCTGAAGCGCAGTGTCTTGTGCGCCAAGATCAGAATATGGATCAGACATGGCTTAGCTCTCAAAATACATCCTGCCGAAATGCTAGACACACTTACCCAAGAAATCAAAAAAACCGGGCCTTTGAGCAGCTCGATCAGACGGTAACTTGGTGTCCCGCGACCCGGTCATACGCATTGTGGAAATGCTGCACGCTGCGCGAAGGTCCGCTATGCGGGCTGCGACCGCAGCATCTGGGCTCACCCGTCAGCGGCAGCTTTGGGCCGTCCTAATCGTTGCGCTTCGATCCCGCCCACAAGATGCTGCATTCGTTCTAACGGCCGCAAAGAGCCCATGTATGTACCGGCTGCTGCGTATTGGACGAATAACCGCTTTGATGCTCCGCTTTTAGATATCGCTCGGTTTGCTGGGCACGAATACAGTATGACGAGGAAAATGGTCTCCCATCTGAAACGGCAAAATCCAGTGCGATAACTCCAAACGCTATTAACGCCTCGGGTGCCATGCAAATTGTTAGCGACCCGCTGTGTTAGAAACCTGCCGCATTCTGGCGAACACATCAACACCCAGTTGTTCATGCATATGGATCAGGTCGACCATGACCCAATTCTCGCGAATGAGCCCTCCATCCAATCTCCAAAAATCAAGGCCACGAATATCAAGTGTTTGACCCGTTGGAGGAATCCCCAGAAAACCGCCTGCAACCAATGTCTGCCGCATTGCTGGCCAGCCTGTTTCGCCAACGTAGCTTCCATCAGCGAAGAAATGGCATAGGTTTTGGAAGTCCTGCTCGCTCCAGTTTGGCATGCCATCGACCCATGGCCGCATATGCCTGTCAGTAAATCCATCGAAGCCGCGCGAAGAGCCAATGCCCGACGGGCCGTACCAGTTCATCTTAGGGTGCCAGAAGCGTTCGAGTTGCATGGTTTCTGGCCCGCCATTTGCCGGGTAACTTTTCATTTGCTCAAGCATCTCTTCGACGATGGATAAGGCCGCGGCAGATTGCGCCGGGTCAGCATTGGAATACTGAATGCCATCTAGAGAAGACGGAGCGGGAACACACCATTCGCGGCCCAGACTTGGTGCCAATGGCCAAGCCTGGGCCTGCATCATCAGCTCTGGAAGGTCCCATATTGCCTGCACTTCAACGATACGCCGTTCGTTGAAACGGTAGAACTCATGATAGCGCATATACGCCAGATGGCCGGTCGGTGGGATGTTCAAAAATGGGGCAGAAAATGTGCCCAAAATATTGCCCATGATCCCGACCCATGTTTGGTCGCTTTGAGAACTGCCCGAAATCCTGATGTAATCACGACACTCCAGATCGGGCATCGCTTTTGATAGCGCGCCGTAGGTCGCCTCAAAAAAGCAACGAGGGTCAGAAAACTCGCCAAAGGGCGAGCACATCCGAAGTTGCACATCTGGTGCCGCCAGATGCTCAATCGCGGACAGCGCCTGTCTGGCATCAAAATCAAACAGAGCAGCGCGATAGGGCTCGATCAGGGACTTCAATGCCAAAGCCTCGGTGGCGTTCACGCTATTTGCCATTTGATTGCCCTCCTGCCTAGGCGAACCTTTCAACCGGGGCTGTCATGTCAATATGTCGCTGCAAGAGATCGACACCCAGTTGTTTGAGAAACCAAAGATGATCAATGAAAATCCAGTTTTCGGCCAGTCTGTCACCATCTCTGCGATAAAGGTCCACGATCCTCATATCGGCAAGTTTGTCCCCGTCAGAGGTCAGTCCCATATAGCCGCCAGTGGCCCGCATGGTCATGCTTGGATACCCGAAGAACCCGCCATAATTCCCCTCGCCCAAACGGACGATATGGCCGTTGTGTCGAATGAACTCGAGTCCATCTTCAAAAGGGCGGGTATGTCCCTTCAGATATCCTTGCTGTGTGTACGAGGCACCGATCCCTGCGGGACCCCACCACAGCATGTCATCGCGCCAGTCCAGCTTGAGGTCTTCGATTGTAGTTTTGACACCGGTATCGATAAGACGTGTGATCATCCGTTCAATCAGATCGAGGGTCGCCTTGCCTTCGTCAGGTTCCTGTTCTGTCAGTAGCAGTCCGTCCTGTGTTTGCGGGCCGGGTGTAACGGTGACAAAGCCGGTGGCCTCGGGGATCACACGACTGCCGACTTGCAGCAGGATCCCCATGATATCAATGTGGAGTGCAGACTCCTGAATTTTCCCGTTTTCGATGCAGTGAAATTCACAATAGCGCAGAAACGTCATCTTGTGGTTGGGCGTGATTCCAATCCAAGGGGTGTGAAAATGGCCAAGCATATGACCCATTGAACAAACCCAGGTTGTCGCCTCACCATCAAGCCGATTTTGGCTAGCGAAGAATATGTTCTCGCGCCGCTGTATTGGAGAAAAGGCGCGTTTGTACGGTGCCCAGAACGCCTCTGCGACCGCCTCTGCGCCGTTAAGTTCGTCAAAAGGGTATGAACCGCGCCATCTATAATCGGATGCGGTGTATCGTTGTAGAATCTGAGCAGCTTCTTCTGGGGTGGCCGCGTCAAGATCTTTGTAGAACTCTAAAATCAGGGATTTCGCGTCTTTTAGGTGGCTCATAGTGATTCCTTTCCGCATAGGTATGCGAACAATGTTCTCGGGAAATTGCTCTCGTCAATGGAGTTCTCGCGTGGAGGGCCTGAAATCATGAAGAATGTTCGGTTTCTCGCTGCAATGTTTGACTCAAAAAATTTTCGCTTGACCAACGTCAGCTTGATTTGCAAGCATACGTATGCGAATAATCATGAAAGAAGCAGCCGTGACCCAGAAAAGCGAAGCCGCGCCAAAATCGGTTACCGATCACCCTAAGAAGTCGGGCCGTCACGCCGAGTCTTCAGGAACCCATATCAGATTCAGCCCACTGGAAGACGCGCATATGCCGACCGACTTTTCCATTTCGTTGGAGGAGTATCGAAGAGGCGGCACGCGGGAATTCTTGGCCAAAGAACCCGACCATCTGGCCACACAATCCATGCGCGGGTTTGAACCAAAATTCAAAAACATCGTTGATTACATCGTCCGCATCACCCACCAGATCTGGGAGGAAAAGGACATCGGCTATATCTACGACACCTATAGCCATGACTGCCGCGTCTGGGATGATGTAGGCCTTCAATATGGACGCGATAAGATCGTTGCTGACACCGTACATACCAATAACGCCATTCCCGACGTTCGTCTGGTCGCGGATGAGGTGATCTGGGCCGGCAATGACGAGGTTAGCTTTCACACGTCTCACCGAACAATGATCCTTGGCACAAACACCGGGTATTCCCGGTTTGGCCCACCAACAAACAAACCTCTGCGCTTGTTCTGCATCGCAAATTGTGTGGCTCGCGAAAACGAAATCTATGACGAACACGTGGCCTATGACACCGCTGCTTTGATCCAGCAAATGGGATATGATGTCCGCGAGACTGCACAGCGCGCAGCGGCGCAGCGTGTTCAAGGCCCCTTTGCGCCAAACTTTGCGGCCAGTGATCCAGCCCGCTTGGCCGGTCAAGCGTTTCCTGAACGGCAATCCATTCCAGATGTGGTGGATGGCAATGTACGAGAATTCATTCACGCAGCGTTTGAAAATATGTGGAACCGCCGAAACTTTGCGGCGATGGATGCCGTCTATGCACCGGATGTTGTGTTTGAGGGATCAACCAGCCGTGTCTATCGCGGTGTCGGGCAAATGCGCTCTCATGTGATGTCGATGATTGCGATGTTCCCCAACATCAAGGTGTCGGTCGATGACATCTATTGGATGGGCAACGCAAAAGATGGCTACCTTGTTTCGATCCGTTGGGGGGGCGTTGGTGCCCATCGCGGCAATGGCCCTTATGGCGAGCCGACCGGAAAAGAGGCGCACATCTGGGGAATTACCCAATGGCATATTCACGACAACAAGGTCCAGAAAGAATGGACGGTATTTAATGAGTTCGGGATCCTAATGCAGATCCTTGGCGACACTTAAGCGCTAGAAAATTCCACAGGGAGGAAATCATGAAACTCAAACAAATCTTAATGGCTACGGCGTTGACGCTGGCCCCAATCGGCGCTGCCGCCGAATGTTCCATCGAGGGAACCGGCGAAGTGAACGTCATTTCCAATTTCTTTGAAGCACTGGAAGTTTTGGCAAACGAAATGAAGACCTGTGGTAACGATGGTCTGATTATCGACACCAAACTTACGACCGACCACAAAGAAGAGACAAGCAAAGCATTTACTGCGGCCACGTCGCCATTTGATGCAGCGGCGGTGGCCAACAGCTCTATCACTCTGCTTCAGGCTAAAGGCCAGTTGCGCCCGCTTAACGATCTGGTCGAGAAGTACCGCGATAAGTACAATATCGAAGACGGTATGTTGATCAAATTCGGTGATGACGTTGCCGCGATTGCATTCATGGTCAACGCGCAGCATTTGTTCTTCCGCAAGGATATCTTTGAAGAGCACGGCGTTGCCGTCCCTACAACTTGGGATGAGTTGCTGGTTGCCGGCGAAAAGCTGAAAGCCGCCGGGATCGAACACCCCTATGGCGCCGCGTTTGGCAATAGCTGGGAGCTGGCAAATGAGTATGTCAATTTGCTGTTGGCCAATGGTGGCACATTGTTTGACCCTGCGACTTCAGAATCCACGTTTGAGACACCCGAAGCAATCGCCGCTTTGAAAATGATGGGCAAACTTTACAAATTCATGTCGCCTAACGCTATGTCCATGGACTTTGGCGATGTGAAACGCCAACTGCAGCAAGGCGACGTCGCGATGGCTATCCTGTGGGGCAATGAAGCCTCTGCAATGGATGACGAAAATGAAAGCACCGTTGTCGGCAAGATCGGATTTGCAGCTGCGCCGGCAATGGCCGCTGGTGGGGCCCCTGCCTCCACGTTTTGGTGGGACGGCTATGTCATTCCCAAGAACCTTGATGGTGACCCAGACCTTACTTTTCAGGTCCTGATGCATGCCATGCGTGAGGAGACTGTAAAGGCAAATAACGACATCACCCTCTGGATCCGCTCAGCATATGAACCGGGAGAATATACGACAGCGATTACCGATACCGTAGTGAATGGCGCCCCACCTTACCCGATGAACCCGCAGGCATCATTGGCGCACGGTGCCTTGGGTGAAAACATCGCTGACTTCATTGTCGGTAAAGAGAGCGCAGAAGAGTCGCTGGCAGACGCTACAAAAGCGTATCGCGCTGCCGCAAAAGAGCAAGGTCTGCTTAAGTAAGACCTTCTCCCTGGTGCCAGCCACTTGCATGCCTACCTTGGCTGGCACCGAACCTCATTTGCAGGATTTCGACATGAGACGATCAACTTTCTTTTCTTTCGTTGCGCCATCCGTCATGTCGATGCTGATCCTGATTGCGTTGCCACTCGTCGCGATCATCTATCTGTCGCTACATCAATCCTACACGCAGATGGAGATCAAAGAGGTCAAAACCGAAGTGCCGCTGTTTGGTGGCAAGACTCGCGAAGTCATACGCAATGTACCCCAACCGGTCCTGGATGATAACGGAAATGGGATTCAGGTTTGGGAATATGTCGGCGCACAAAACCTGAAGAACGCGATCGATACTGAGGGGTTGAGCGCTGCATTCAAAGCAGATCAAGAACTTGAAACGCCGCGATCCTTTATCAAAGCGCTTTTTGACGAAGTCCGAGATGTCGATTTCTGGTCGGCATTGGAATTCACCCTGATCTATACGTTTCTGACGACACCGATCATCATCATCCTCGGCTTTGGCCTTGCGTTAGCGACCAACCGATTAACGGAACGGCTTCGTGGGCCGGTGGTCTTTGTCACTTTGCTGCCGATGATTGTGACACCCGTTGTTTCCTCATTGGCGGTCTACTGGCTGTTTGTAGACGGAGGCGTGATCGCGGCCAGCTTGGAGGCGATGGGCATCGGAAAGTTCTATTTCCTCGCCGATCAGTTCACGATCCGTGCGGTTATCGTTGCCTATGGCGTGTGGTATGCGGCTCCCTTTGCATTCATCATTCTCTACGCCGGCCTCCAGACCGTGCCAGACGATCCAATCGAAGCGGCGATCATTGACGGGGCATCTCCCTGGCAACGTGTGCGCTACATCGTCATTCCACATCTGTCACCGCTGTTCGCCGTGATCGCACTGATCCACATCATGGACAGCTACCGCGTGTTTGAGCCAATCCTAGTCTTTGGGTCACGCGTCTTTGCCAACTCGGTGCAGTACCTGACCTATTACACGCTGGTGTTCGAAGACAACATCCACAAGGCCGCAGCTTATGCGATCCTGACTGTATTGGGCGTCATCGTTCTGTTGATCCCGATCATGATCAAGACTTTCAAAGATCAGAAAGCTGGCAAATGAAACCCGCAAAGCTTCACATCGTTACGCGCTCCATATTTGGCCTAGGGCTATGGTTCTGGTTCTTTGTTGCGCTGCTCCCTTTCTTTTGGATGTTCGTGATCTCACTTCGCGCGCCAGTTGATGCGTTTTCAACGCCGCCCAAACTGTTCGCGCCCATGACGCTTGAGAATTTTCGCTACATCTGGGTTGAGGACGGGTTTTGGCGGTATGCATTGAACACAACTGTTGTGACGGCGCTGACAGTTGTGGTTTCCCTGACAATGGCCAGTCTCGCGGCATATGCGTTATCGCGTTATCGTGGCTCCATCGGGTTCTGGTTGCTGATGGCGGCTATGGTTTTTCGGGCGATGCCGCACGTTGTGCTGCTGACCGCCTACAGGCCTGCGTTTTTCGAGCTTGGCATCTGGAGCCGTTATGAAACACTGATCATTGTGTTGGTGGCGATCAATCAGCCTTTCGCCATCTGGATGCTGCGCGCGTTCTTCATGAATATTCCACAAGAGCTAGACGAGGCCGCATTGGTCGATGGCTGCAACAGGTGGCAGGCGTTCTATAAAGTGATTGTGCCTGTGATGTGGCCAGGCATTGTGACGGCCGGCTTGTTCTGCTTCTTGCTCGCTTACAATGATTTCCTGATTTCCAGCCAGCTGATGAATGGTGACATGTCCACCATGACCGCCGCCTTGGGCAGCTACATGGGGCAAAACCAAAGCGTCGCCCGCCTGATGCACGGCATTGCGGGGGCCGTTTCCATTACCATCCCGATCATCATTCTGGTGTTCGTTTTTCAAAAACAAATTGTCTCCGGTATGACAGCCGGCGCTGTGAAAGGATAATCAATGTCTGTCGCGTCCAACCTCACCCTGATCCAAAACATGTATGTCGCTTTGAATGCGCAGGATTTGGAAGCCCACGATCAGTATTGGCATGAAGATATGATTTGGCACGGCCCTCCCGGTTTTGGGGATGTACACGGGCGTGATCGCTTCAAGTATGAAGTACTGGCCGATTTCTATAAAGCCTTCCCAGACTACCACGTCAGCCATGAGATCGAGTTTGCGGATGAAAATTGGATCGCAGGTACGGGCTATTTAACAGGTCACCAGAAAGGTGAGTATCTGGGTCTTGCGCCAACTGGCCTGCCTGTGAAAATGCGCTTTTCCGACTTCTGGTCCGTCGTTGATGGCAAACTCAAAGAGAACTGGGTCATGGTTGACCACGTTGACACATTCAAACAGTTGGGTGTTGATCTGATGGCCGCAATCAACCAAAGGTGATCTGAACGATTACGACGGACGGGCTATTGGTAAAAAGAACGAAAGTTACATCCATCGATGTTGCGCGGCACGCGGGCGTATCACAGTCTGCAGTAAGCCGCGCATTTTCTCGTGTTCCGACACAGTCAGGTGTCTCTGCCAATGTAAAAAAGAAGATATTTCAGGCCGCTAATGAACTGGGATATCGCCCCAATGCGATTGCACGATCCTTGATCACGCAAAGGTCAAATATCGTCGCATTGCTGTTCAGCTACCTAGACAATCAATTCTATGCGCTGGCATTGGAAAAGCTATGCATTGAATTGCAGGAGCGGGGTTTTCACGCCTTGGTTTTCATGATGCCCAGCACGGACACAGGCGAGGCAGAAGCAGTATCAGAGCTGCTGGAATACCAAGTGGACGGGATCATCACCGCGTCAGTGGAGCTGTCTTCGACCTTGTGCGCGTTTTGTGTGAAACACGACATTCCAATCGTTATGTTCAATCGGTTTCAAGATCACGAGGGCATATCGAGCGTGACAACCGACAATGTCGCAGGTGGACGCATTGCAGCGCGGCATTTTGTGGAAACGGGACATAAGCGGATTTCTCTTCTGTCTGGCTGGCAAGGATCCTCTACCAGCAGAGACAGGCAATTTGGGTTCGAAGCTGAATTGCGTGACAAAGAAGTGGCGCTCTTTTCCCATGAGGTTGGTCATTTTGACCTGGAACTTGCAAAACAAGCGGCCCTGAAAATGTTCGCCGATCCCGATGGGCGCCCGGACGCGCTTTTCGTGGCCAATGATTATATGGCTATCGAAGTGATGAGCACTCTGCGGCAGAACTATGGCCTTGAGATTCCCAAAGATTTCTCTGTTATCGGTTTTGACGACACTCCTATTGCTGCGTTGCCAGAATTCTCGCTTACAACACTTCGGCAGCCTATTAATCAGCTGGTCGCAAGTTCTGTCAGGCTGATGAACTCAATGATCAAGGACGGCATGGAAGAGATAGAAAACATCGCGTTGGCACCCAAATTTATCGAAAGAGGGTCAGTGAAGTCGCGACACTGAAGTTGCTCCCAACCTAAACTGGCATGCTAGTCACTATCTCCAAGACTGAGTTCCGACCAAGAACCTCCAGTGATCAGGGAAACATCGATATGTCGCAATCGATTGGGACCTCATCAATATAGATCGTGCAGGCTCACCGCAACAAATCCAGTCATTCGTCATATTGCGCACAATGGCGGCTAAGTTCGCAGACCGTGAGTTAACCCGACCGCAGATTTTGCGCTTGCGGCGAATGTCCGGTAAGCGGGCTGCGAGTGCAGCATTCAGACAGGGTGCGCAATGTCTTCTAATGGGATGTACCGGCTGCTTCACCCAGCAGGTTAGGCTTTGCCTATTTCTGCAAGATGGAGAAGTAGCATGGCG
>NZ_CANLYL010000028.1 GCF_947495275.1 uncultured Roseobacter sp. | reverse complement strand
TTGGGTCTCTTAATGGCCATCTCTGGTCCTCCACTTTCCTAACTATAGGGGCGGACCACTTCAAAGGGGGAGGCTCAATCGTCAGCGTGTGATCGAAGGACTGCGCGCTGCCGGTTTAGACCACTGATAATATCCCAAATGTTGTATAGTTGTGCCCCACAACAGAAGCAGTCGCAGCGAAAGTCCGGTCTGGGGACGCTGCATCGCGGCGCTTGACGACATCGGCAGTGACCGCTTTGGGCTGGTTAGGCAATTCGTATTTCGGGTATTTGATCATTCTTGTCTCCTATCAAAACTTGAGTTTCAGTCAGAGCGTTTTAGCTGAAATCTGCAAATCGTTCCGCAACAGTTCACGCAACATTCCAGTAAATTTTGCGCCCGCGTAACCGGCTGCTCCATCAGGCGTGAGGTGCATCTGGGACGCTCCCTCCATCTCCTGGATTTCAAGGACAGTGTAGGGTCTTTGGTAAAGCCACTCGCGGTTCTCGACGGCAGTCAGATCAGGGTTCGGGGGATGCTCGTCAGTGAATGCGTAAAAGTGCAGCGTAAATCCGAACCCATGCACATGTTGCACGGAGAGTGGGGCCATTCCCCAATCCAAACAGCTTTTGTGGAGGGGGGCGATGTCGTGGGTTCTGAGCGTCAGCAGATTAAGGGAGGCTCCTCCTCCCAAACGAGAGGTGTCGTAACGCAGATCAGGTCGATTGCCTTTGAACCAATGCTCAATCAGTTCAATCGTAAAATCTTCGGGGTCCTGAAAGTGTGCCAGATACCCGATGTCCTGAAACTGACGGGCCGCGCCGACCTGCACGCCCTTGCGGCGCAACTGATCACAGGCCAGTTCGATATTGGGGACCGCGAGTGCAATTTTCCAATACACGTCCTGATTTGTTGGTTGATATGGTTTTTCCGCAAGCTCGAAAACCAGGCCCGCTTCTCTTTCCCCGTATCCAATCGTTCCGTCGTTGCGACCAACCATGCCCAGAACGTCGATGTAGAATCGTTGCTGCGCTTGGGGATCGCGGCAGCGCAACGTGATCTGATCAATTCTGGGCATGGTCTTGTTCCTTTCGCTGCGAAGGCGCTTATTGTGCGACCTCAAAATGGTCTTCGCGCAACAGCGCCGTTCCATCAGGCTGAAGCGCCCAGAGCTCTTTGGTGATAATGCCATGCGCGTTGTTCATGCGCCATTCGGCGGAGACCGTGGCAGTTTCCAGATCTCGAGCGACAACGGTTGTTGTATTGAAATAGACAACGTCGTCAAATCCGCCTTCGACAAGCTGTGTCCAGAATGCCTAGATGGCTTGGCAACGACCCGAGATATACTAAATCGCGCTGCTTCGCCTCTTTCCCTTTCCCCAACCTCACCGACGACCAGCGCACGCACCTTCGCGCGTTGGCTGAAGAGCTGGACGCGCACCGCAAGCGCCAGCAAGCCGCGCATCCCAAGCTGACCCTGACCCAGATGTACAACGTCCTCGAAAAACTCTGGTCTAGTGACACCATCGAAGGTAAGGACAAATATATATATGACCAAGGCTTGATCGGCATCCTGCGCGACCTCCACGACCAGATCGCCGCCGTGCGTGCAGCCCTGTCCGAAATGGGCGAAGCCACTCCCGAACAAATTGCTCGCCGCTTTCTGCGTGCAAGGTCAAGCACAGTCGAGCCGCTGTCGGAAAGCGTTGCAGCATGAGGTCAGGCTGATCGCAGCGACGATGGCCACTTTGCTGCGCAATTTGAGCATAGAGTGGTATTTTAATTTTAGCTGATTAAGTTATACTAATAAATCAACAGTTTATAAGAATAATAATGGTGATCCTTGGTCCGCCACTTAATCTCCTATAAAATGCGAGAGTTATTTTACTTTTCCGTCACAACATTGACCCAAATGCCTGTTGAACCCAGCTAGGCAAGGGCCGATCGTTTCATCTTAGCGGCTGATACGGCGATGAGATTTGTGTGATAGAGCTGTCTCAAAGCGCAACTTGGACAAATCAGACCTTGGGTTCGGGTGCTTATCGAAAGATCCAAGAATCTCATGGCTTCCGTATATCGAGCGCAGAGCAATTCTCACTTTTGATTATTGATAGATTCATTGGGTCTGGAAAAGATAGTTGGTTTTGGCAAGCTGTCGAATCTCCGGTTAGAGCCAGGACACCTAGATTAATCTGGGGCTATCCTTCCGCAGACTCAAGCTTCCAAGCGTCCAGTAACTTCGGGAGTGCAATCCCCCAATCCAAAACCCCGGTTTGGACTGCCCATGATAGGTACTGAGCTTTCAAATCCGCCTCAAGCTTGGGAGATGTGCCAGCCAGATTGTTCAACTCCGTACGGTCCACTTCCATATCGTATAGTTCCCAATCTTGCGAATATTGACGCACCAGTTTGAACTGCCCAAGGCGAATTGCTGCGTTTCCTTCATGTTCGAAGAAGATCGGTTGTTCGCGTTCCCATTCTTTTCCGCAAAGCAAGGAAAGTAAGGATTCACCTTGCATAGGCTGGATTTCGTGCCCTCCAACCTCGTTCTGATATGTACACCCTGTTGCCTCGAGGATGGTCGGCAAGATGTCCACGACGTGGCAAGCAGCGTGGGCAGAGGCGCGGGCCTTAAACCCTTTGGGCCAATGCGCGACAAGCGGCGTCGATATCCCGCCTTCGTGCACGTAATGCTTGAACAGCCGAAACGGCGCATTCGATACGTTGGCCCAAGGTTTGTCATAGCTTTGATAGGTCAGTGCATTACCGGGCATAACGTCGGGGCGATTACCCATCTCAATCTTGCGGCCGTCGGCGATCGTATCCGGGAAAAACTTGGCCCAACCATCTTCGGCCATGAATTCGGCACAACCGCCGTTATCAGACAGAAACAAGATCAGCGTGTTGTCGAACCTGTCCATGCGTTTGAGCTCGGCGATCAGACGGCCAATGGATTGATCCATCCGGTCCACCATTGCCGCATAGGTCGCCATTTTGCGGGCTTCCCAGTCGGTGTTCTTTTCCGCGGTCCAAGGGTGGACCTGCTCATCGCGCGGGGAAATATTCCAGTTGGTCTGGAACAACCCCATGGCCTTCATCGTCTCGTGGCGCGCGGTGCGTGTGGCGTCCCACCCGGCGTTATAAACACCGTCGTATCGGGCGATATCTTCTTCATGAGCATGCAGCGGCCAATGCGGGGCGGTATGCGCCAGATAGAGGAAGAACGGCTGATCGTCAGGTGTCTCTTCAATCATGCCGATGGCTTTGTCGGTGATTGCGTCGGTGAAGTAGAAATCATCGGGGAGGGTCTCAACCCGGCTATCATCTTCCAACATGTAATGCGGTGAAAAGAAATGCGTGACGCCATCGACAATGCCATAAAAACGGTCAAACCCGCGTTGGCGTGGCGTTGGGTGCTCCACATCGCCGACGCGCCAACTGTCGACCTCGCGGGCCATGAAATCCCCGGCCACATGCCACTTGCCTGACATCAGCGTTCGGTAGCCGTTAGCTCGCAGATGCTCCGCAATCGTTGCGCTATCGTTGCGCAAGAACCCTTGATATGCGGGCGTACCAAGATTGGCCCCCATGTGACCGACGCCTGCGTTGTGAGGATACAACCCAGTAAGCAACGACGCGCGGGTCGGGCAACATCTGGCGCAATTGTACATGGCCGACAACAAGGCGCCATCGCGAGCGAGCATATCAATATTAGGTGTCTTGATTTCGGAACCCGTAACGCCAAGATCCGCAAATCCCAAATCATCGGCGAGGATCAAGATGACGTTTGGCCGTTCGCTTTTTTCTGGCATCGTTTGATCTCCGGCAATGTCTGAAGAAGCGTAGGACTGCCCAAGTGCAATAACAACAATCTTCAATCACCAGAGCTGAAGGCTGCCATTTAGGTAGGTGTTTGGTGGGTTCACTTCGTCCGCACCTCGTGAGTTCAAACTGACCTAGATCTTGCACCAGCAGCGAACGGCGGCTTTGACAGGCCGCGCCGCAGCATTTTGACCCATCAGTGAAAGGCCGATTTGGGCCGCGTTGATTGAAAGCGGCTGACGTTGCAATCAGATGACGCGCTGCACATTAATGACTGTTTGCATATCCATTTCTTTGGGCGTCGCATTACTCAAGACAAAAGGTTCGAGCATTCGTTGGGCCGTCTGAAACAAAAAGTATCACATGAACCTCGACCTATTCTCGGATCGCTGCTGCGACGCGCGGTAGAGCGTTTGCGAACTCCTCTTCTTCCAGAAGCGTCCCGTTAAGAGTTAATGGGCTGAGTGATTTGCGCCTCATCGGCTTGCCCGTTCGCATCTGATAGGCGCTCAAAGGGATGTCTTGCAGTGCTATGTAGCCGTCGATGTTACCGCTGAATTGCGAAACGTCGAAATTATCAGGGTCTTCCATAACCCTCTCGAACATGGTGCGGCCCTGCAGGATGAGCCAACTTCGGAAGGCTTCGAACGCATCATCAGAGCACCCACCTTGCAGCAAATATGCCAAAGCCCAGAGATCGCTGCGAAAGGCGCGGCGATTCTGCTCGTGCAAGATTCCGTCAAATGCCTTGATCGCAGTCGGCTTGAAGCGCGCAAGCCTGGCGATCACCGTCTCAATTTGATCGATTTCGTGTGCCTCGTCGGGCGTGCTGATGACCTCCCAAAAGACTGTTATATCCATGGCGCGAGGGTCCGGTTTGCCCTCTGGCCGCTGCCGTTCCTCCGCCTCAACATCAGCGCGGATGGTGGCCAATCGCGCGCATTGCCCGTCGGTCGCTCCTGCCTTCTCAAACAATCCGCGCGCTACGTCTAACTTTGCCAGAAGCCCTGCCTTGAGTTCAGGAATACGTGCGATGTCCCGGCGATGTTCTGCTTCTTGTTGCTTGGCGCTGGCGGCCCAGTTGGATGCGTGCCTGAACCCGCGTCTACGTTCGTCAACCCAGTACCAATAGCCCCAACTCGCCTCAGAAATGGAGGCCCAACAACCGCGAATGACCCGCTGCCCCTGGCCTTCGGCGATGAGCCGATCAATCGCTGGCGGTCTGCCCTCTCCATCAGGGTCAAGAGAAATCTGGGCATATTGGGTTTCAATCTCAGCATAGAGCCCTTGCGCGAAATAGTTGTCCTCAAGCTTGGCCGCAGCAGGGGGGATACATGCGAATGAACTGGCAACCTCCAAGGTAAGCCGGTCTGCGTGATACAGGTTCGAGACATGTTCATGCAGTCGTTCCAAATCTTTGGCCAAACTGTCATAGCGTGGACGAAACACCTCATTTTTGATTAGCTCTATATTTTCGTACACGTCCGATTGACCTTCTGCTGCAAAGGCAACCATCGCCCCAAAATTGTAAAAGCACAACGGGCTCTGTTCCTGCTAAACAGGCATTGGACCCAGAAGACTAGATGACAGGTTTGTCCGTATTGTGAATTCGAACTCGTCTGGATTTTGCACCGGAAGCGAATGGCCGGCTCGGTCAAGCTGCACTGCGGTGCGATCTGACACGATGAATGGCTGACTAGGGCCGTTACGACGAGGTCGAGGCCGTGAATTGGCATATACTGGGCCGCGTCCAAGATCGGCTTCGGGCCCAAAGTTTCGGATGCTGCGGCCTGCGCGAAGAACCCGTAATGCACCAAACGGCGTGATTGACAAGCTCCGGGCGGCCCAATCGTGCGCCTTGGGCGCATGACTTGTCGCGGCAGACATTCGCGGCGTTTAAGACGCTAATGTCTCAGCGAAGTCACGGATCGAAAGACATTGTCGTCATCTGGTATCTGCGCCTCAATTGCGTTTGTAGATAGCATTTGCATAACAAGAGCTTTGAAGCTGAAGCGCTTCGTGGCTTCCAGCGTTAATGTTGGCGAATACACATTCTTTGTGTTTTGCTCAGATCATCCTGATCAGGGCGATGGTCCTTCGGGAGATCTCTCTCACTCCGACGATCTGAGGTACCCGCGTCGCTCAACCTCAGGAAATGCGTCGCCGCGTCGCACATAGGTCGTGTTCTGAGCCAAAGGGCGAGGCATGAAATCCCAGATTTCCTCGCGTCCCGTGCTGAGTGCCCGGTCAATTAGTTTTCGGTTGATCTGTGATTGGATCACATCGTCGAGCAGAGTATCAAGCGGCCATGTGTTTTCTGCCAATGCGGTCAGGTCACCCTCGGCCGGGTGGCCTTGATCAGCCAGATTGGCCAGTTCCAGTGGATCTGCGGCGAGATCAAAAAGCTGCGCCGGATAGGCGCGCGACAATGTCAGTTTCATGTTGTCCTTTCGCACACATACGCGCGGTGCGGACGTCCCCCCGTCGATGTGCTCTACGAACACGGGCGCATTATGCGATTTCCCACGCACGGCCGGCATCAGATCATGCCCGTCCAACGGGGTCTTGATTTCGGAATGTGGGATGCCGGCGATTGCAAGCAGCGTCGGGAATACATCCAGCAATGACACGGGCGCGCTTATGCGAGACGGCGGGATGTCGGGGTGCGATATAATCAGCGGCACCTTAATCGCGGGATCGAAGAGCGTCTTTTTGAACCACATGCCGCGCTCACCAATCATGTCGCCGTGGTCGGAAGCAAATAGGATCACCGTGTCATCGGCAAATCCACTGTCGCGGAGGGACTGTATGAGGGACCCGAACAGATCATCGACATAGGAGATCATGCCGTAATACCCGCGTCGTGCATTGCCGTAATCCTGATCGGTCAGATCGCATTTGTCCTGTCCGTAATGGTAGTATAGCGACCGGCTGTGTGGGTCTCGGTCTTCCACGGGAATGAACGGAACCCGGGGGGCATCCAACCCCTCGTCCTCGTAGCGATCCCAGCATTCTTGCGTGGCCATGTAGGGATCATGCGGGTGGGTCAGCGAGACTGTCATCATAAATGGCCGCCTGTCATCCGATCGCGCCCGCGCAAACAATTCACGCCTAGCGTGGTGGATTACGTCTTCATCATAGTCGATCTGCATCGAACGTGCGACGGGACCCGCGTCCCTGACGGTGTCGATGGTGGAGACACCAAAAGTATATGCGCGCTCTTCGTCATTGTTGTAATCGCGGAAATCAGCGTCCGGTGTCCATGACATATCGGCGGGGTAGATTTCGGTGGTTAGACGCTCTTCGAAACCGTGATATTGGTCCGGTCCAACAAAGTGCATCTTGCCCGCGATACAGGTGTAATAGCCCGCCGCGCGTAGGTAGTGGGCGAAGGTGGGCGTCGATGCGGTGAATTCTGCGCCGTTGTCATATGCCCCAATGCGCGATGGTATACGCCCTGACATCATGCCGAACCGAGATGGCGCACAAAGTGGGTAGGGACAATAGGCGTTTTCGAACACAGCGCCGCGTGCAGCCAGCGCATCTATATTGGGGGTCTTGCAAACCGTGCCCCCATAGGCATTCAGGACGAAGGACGTCAGCTGATCGACCATGAAAAGTAGGATGTTGGGCTGTCTCATGTCAGCGCGAAACCTCTTCCTTGATCAAGGCCTTATAGAGAGTCTGGATGCGCTTGGTCATGGGGCGCTCATCGGAGCCGATGGGTTTGCCATCAATTGCGGCGACCGGGGTCTGCGCGCCGAAGGTGCCTGTCAAAAACGCTTCATTCGCGCCATAGGCCTCGTAGAGCGAGTAGTTCTTTTCAAAGACCGGAATGTCATTTGTACGACACAGATCAATCACTTTCTGACGGGTGACGCCGTTCATGCAGTAGTCCCCCGTCGACGTCCAAACCTCTCCACGGCGCACGATGAAAAAGTTGCAGGCGTTGGTTGTGTTAACAAAACCATATGGGTCCAGCATTAGCGCCTCATCCGCGCCTGCCTGTTCGGCCTGAAGGCAGGCGATGACGCAATTTAGTTTTGAATGACTGTTGTACTTTGCATCCTGAGCCATCGGCAGGCCGCGGACCTGAGGCACGGTGGCAAGCCGGATGCCCTTTGATTGGAGGGTTTCAACTGGCTTGGAATGCTCCATGATGATCACAAGCGTTGGACCGCTTTGGCTAAGTCCCGGATGTTGGAACGGCTTGGTTTTGACCCCACGCGTAAGCATCAGGCGGCAATGCACGTCCGTTGTCATGCTGTTGGCCTCTGCGGTTTTGCGCATGGCTTCGGCGATTCCCGCCTTGTCCATGCCAACGTCTAAAGAGACGGATTTGCAGGAATTGAAAAAGCGGTCCATATGTTCATCAAAGAAGGCCCAAGTACCGTCATAAAGGCGCATACCCTCCCACATGCCGTCGCCCAGCATAAAACCACTGTCATAGACCGATACTTTGGCCTCGTCGCGATGAACGATGTCGCCGTTCACGTAAATCTTGATGTTGCGGTTGCGGTCATCATCGGTAGCGGTATGGGTGCTGTGACTGGTGTCTTTTGTCATATTGTTCCTGCGCTTTCGACGATGGCAAAGGCGATCATCAGGTCCAGATGCGCCCCGCCACCGTTCTTGAAAATTGTGATGTCGGATGGGGCCGTGCGCCCCGGTTTGCCTTCTGCAAGATCATAAAGATCCGCGAGAATATCGCCGGGTGAGATCACGCCGGCTGCCAGCGGCATTTTTAATTCGCCAATGTGATCGAGGGTTGTGTCGCGGCTGTCCACGAACAGGCGTGCGCGCTTGAGTGCTGTGTCGTCCACCTCGCGCATGTCCGCGCGGAAGGCACCGATCAGGTCGAGATGGGTGCCGGGTTGCAACCAATCGCCCAGCACCACCGGTGCACGCGCCATGGTGGCGGTGGCCACGATGTCAGCCTCTGGTACTGCGGCCTTTAGGTCTTGGATGGCCGTAACGGGAACGCTGCTGCTTGATAGCTTTTTCGCAAGTACCTCAGCGTTGTGCGGCGTGCGGTTCCAGATTTCGATCTGCTCAAGTCCCGGGAAGATCACCGGATAGGCCGCAGCTAGCGTTTCAGCGACGCTGCCTGCGCCTACGATCAGCAGGCGGCGGCAGTCGGGTCGTGCCAGCAGTTTTGCGCCCAACAGGGAATCGGCCACGGTTTTGAGGTTGGTCACCACCGCGCTGTCGAGCGTCGCCATGTGACGTCCGGTGGCATCGTCAAAGATCAGCATGGCACCCTGGATTGTTGGCATTTCGCGGGCCGCATTTTCAGGCACCACCGTCACGGATTTCACGCCGGATCCCATGCCCGGGATGCGCGCGGCCCGGCTGAGCAATGTGCGCTCTGGTGGACCAAGAAATACATCGGCAATCTCGGCACGATGCGCTTTGTGTCCGGCCTCTAGGGCGGCAACCAGCCGGGTCCAGTCTGGCCTGGATGGAAGGTCAGACTGTGTTAGAAACGGTGGGGCAGTCACGATTTGACGGCTTTCATGAACTCCTGCGTGATTGGATGTTTGGGGGCTGTGAACATCTGTTCGGGATCGCCTTGTTCGACGATTGCACCGTCTGCCATCAGGATCACCTTGTCCGCCACCGCGCGGGCAAAGCCCATTTCATGCGTCACGCAGATGATGGTCATGTTACCACGTGTCAGTTCCTGCATGACGTCCAGCACTTCGGCGATCATTTCAGGATCAAGCGCCGAGGTCGGTTCGTCAAACAACATGATGTCGGGGTTCAGAGACAGAGACCGTGCAAGTGCGACGCGCTGTTGCTGACCGCCAGAGATCTGATCGGGGAATTTCTGCGCGTGCTCACCCACTTGCATGCGGTCGAGTTGTGCCATGGCCACTTCGGTCGCCTCGGCGCGGGGGCGCCCTATGCCGCGTATTTGTGGCAGAACGCAGTTTTCCACAATGGTCAGATGGGGAAACAGGTTGAAGTTCTGAAATACCATGCCGACGCGCTTGCGCACCGCTTCAAGTTCGCGCTCATCGTCACCAACAGTATGGCCCAGCACGGACAACGTGCCACCCGCATAGGTCTCCAACCCGTTCACACAGCGGATCAAGGTTGATTTACCGCTGCCAGAGGGGCCGCAGACAACCAGTGTCTCACCATATTCAACGTCCAGCGACACGTCGCGCAGCGCGTGGTGGTCCCCGTAGTACTTGTTCAGTTTTCCAAACGAGATTGCGTGTTCAGCCATGACCAAGCCTCATGCGAGTTTCAAGCCATGCGCCATATCGCGACAGGCCAAAGACAAAGATGAAATAGATGAAGGCGAGGAAGAGATAGACCTCGACGTATTGCTGGCCCCATTCACCGGTGCCCACAACCGCATTACCTGATGCCATGACCTCGAAAAATCCGATGATCGTCACGATGGAGGTTTCCTTGAACGTGATTACCGCCTGATTGATGGTGGAGGGCAGGGTGTTGCGGAAAGCTTGCGGCAGTTGGATGTCGACCACCTGTGACCAGAACGGCATGTTCAGTGATACTGCAGCCTCCACCTGGCCATCGGGGATGGATTGCAGGCCCGCGCGAATGATCTCTGCCTGATAGGCGGCAAAGAACAGCGAGAAGCCTATGATCACCCGACCCAGTTTGTCCCCCTGCAACCAGTCCGGCAGCACTAGCGGCACCACAACGGCCGCTGCAAACAGGATCGTCAGTAGTGGCAGGGAGCGGAAGACGTCGATAAAGATGCCCGTTACCCTGGCGATCACCGGCAGGGAGGAGCGGCGCGCAAAGGCGAGGATCACCGCCAGCGGCATGCCGAGGACAAAAACCGCCGAGAAGATGAAGATCGTCAGCGACAGCCCGCCCCATTGCTCGGTTGTCACCAGGGGAAGGCCCGCAAACCCGCCGCGCATCAACAGCACGAAGGTGCCGAAACCGACAATCCAGAGGATCGGCAAACGCCAGACGGTCCAGAACAAGGGCACACAGGACAGGATCATCGTGGCGATAACCGCCAGACAAGCCAGCGTTGAGCGCCAGTGTTCCTCATAGGGGTAGAGGCCAAACAGGATCAGCCGGTGGCGGTCCTGGATCACGGCCCAGCAGGCACCCACGCCGTGGCCACAGGCATCCCGGTTTTCTACCGTCCAGATTGCATCGCGCAGGCCCCATGTCCAGATGCCGCTGACCACCCAGAAAATCAGGGCCAGAAAGATCAGCGACAGGATCGCGTCGTACCACGTGGAAAAGAAGTGCTTGCGCAGCCACGCGCCCACGCCGGTTTGCGTGGCGGGAGGGGGAAGAGCCGCTATTGCCATGGTCAGTTCCTCCCCTTGAGCTTTAGGCGCTCGTTCAGCACGTTCATGCCAAAGCCGATCGAATAGTTAATGATCACAAAACCGATCATCAGCAGGGCCAGCAGTTCAAGCGTCTGGCCGCTTTGGTTGATCGAGGTGGAGACGACAGCGAAGTAGTCGGGATAGCCGATCACGATGCCCACCGTTGTGCCCTTCATCAGCCAGACGTATTGATTGGACAGCGCTGGCAACATCGCGCGGAAGGCCAGTGGGATACGAATAAGGCGGTTGATCTGCGGGTTGGACAGACCCAGGGCGGCGCCCGCTTCAAGCTTGCCCCTGTCCACTGATAGAAGACCGCCGCGGATGATCTCCCCGATGTAGGAGGCCCCAAACAGCACCAGGCCGATCAGCAAAGCGGTAAATTCGGGTTTGAGGGTGAAGCCACCCACAAAGCGTAGGCCCTTGAGTTCAGGCACAGAGATCAGCGGCATATCGGGTGCGCGGCCTGTCAGTATCAGAACAAAGAACAGGCCCGCAAAGGCCGCGATGCAGCCTAGGAACCTTTGGCGCAAGGAAAACTGCAGGGCCAGTGTACGAAACGCAACAGCCAAAGCCACAGCGCCAATCGCCAGCAGGATCACGTCCCAGGCGCTGAGGGCGGGAGCGGGTAGTGTCAGCCCCCGGTTGGAGAAAAAGGCGATGTTCCCAAAGTTGATCGCATTGCGCGGGCTGGGTGTGTGGGTCAGCAAGGCGTACCAGAACAGCACCTGCAAGATTACGGGGACGTTGCGGAAAAGTTCAATATAGGTGCCGCCGACAATCTTCATCGGTGTGTTCGTGGAGACGCGCATAAGCGCGATGATCAGGCCCAGCAGGCTGGCCAGCACCAGTGTCAGCAGCCCCACCGCAAGCGTGTTGAGGATACCTGCAAACAACATTCGCGTGTAGGTCGACCGGGGGCCAATGTCGATCACGGAAAAGCTGAGGGTCCAGCCGGTTGTCTGTTCCAGAAAACCAAAGCCCGTGGCCATGCCCTGTGAGAGGATGTTCGTCCGACCCACCACAGCGGCTGCGATGATCAGGCCGACAAGCAATACTAGAAACCCGGTTTGTATCGCACCGCGCTTGAATGCGCGCGATCGAAGAAGTGCCGACATGACGTATCCCCCGTGGAAGTTTGCGGGGCGTGCTGTCGCGCGCGCCCCGCGTTGGTAAGGCTTAATCGAGCACGAGCGGGTACATCACGCCGCCATTACTCCACAGGTTGTTGAGGCCACGTGGAAGCTGATAGCGTGAGTCCTTGCCGATGGTCCGGTCATAAAGCTCGCCGTAGTTGCCGACGGTTTTGATTACGTTGTAGGCCCAGTCATCGGACAGGCCCAGACGCGCGCCGACACCGGGCGTGGCACCCAGCATACGCTCGACAGTGGCGGATGGCGGGTTGGCTTTCATCTCATCAACGTTGGCCATAGTGATGCCTTCCTGCTCGGCCAGCAACAGCACGGTGACCATCCAGTTGATCACGTCCAACAATGCGTCTTCGCCTTCGCGCACCACAATCCCTTCAGGCTCCAGCGCCATCACATCCTCAAGGATGACAAAGGCATCCGGGTCAGGTGCTTCGACACGGGTGGCGGACAGGAAGGGGCCAAAGCCCGGCACCGCATCGCAGCGCTCGTTATAAATGGCGCCGCGCAGTTCCTCAGGCTTTTCAAAGGCGAGGATTTCATATTCCAGCCCGCGCGTGTCCATGTAATCGACCAGAATGCGCTCAACCGTGGTGCCGGCCTGTGCACAGAACACTCCGCCTGCCAGATCCTCAATTGAGGTCGCACCAAGGTCCTTGCGGGTCATCGTATAGAATGGCCCGACAAAGTAGGGGCGCGAATAGCTTAGACCCAGTTCCGTGTCGCGTGTCATGGTCCAGCCTGTGACCTTGATGATCACGTCGATGTCGCCTGATTGCAGGGAAGGGAAACGCTGAGCCCAGCTGACAGGGATGATTTGCAGCTTGTCGGGGCTGCCGGTGATGGCTGTGGCCAGCGCCTTGCACATCTCGATGTCAAAGCCCTGCCAGGCGCCTTGTGCGTCCACTTCGGCAAAGCCGAGGTAAGAGCCGTTGTGGCCAGTGCACAGCAGGCTGTCGCGTTCCTTGATCGCGCCCAGCACACCCTCGTCCTGCGCATATGCGCCGATGGCCCCGGTCAGGGTAACCGCAGAGGCGGCTATTATTGTTTTGAGTTTGGATGTCATATCATTCTCCGTTGGTTTTCGTTGTTTATTAGGCGTCCGCATCTTCTGGGGATGCGTTGGCGGTATCAAAGGCCAGCTCGACCTCGTTATTGGGTAAGGAAATGCCGATGCCTGGTGTGGTTGGCAGGGTCATCATCTTTTCAAAGCCAGAGCTGGGCCATGGCAGATGGTTAAAGAAGACCTGATGCAGATGATGGTATTCCACATGGGCCACGCAATCTTCGGCGGCAGCGAACTGACATGCTGCCATAAGGGCGACGGCTGTGGAGGACACCTCAAGTGACAGGCGTGCATTGCTGGGGCGTACCAGATCGGCAAGTTCGGACAGGCGTGAAAACCCGCCGCATGCTATTGGCGCGGTTTGCAAGAAGGCAACGGCGCGGTCTTCGATCAGCTTGGTGTGCACCTCGCGGCGGTACTCCGCCTCGGTGGCCATGACTGGTACGCCCGCGCGTACCAGCCGCGCCATGCCCGCAATGTCATCAGCCCGTGTAGGCGATTGAAAGGCCTCTATCCGTTCGGACGGAAGGGTCTCAAACATCTGCAATGCTTCGTCTGGCGCCAGGCTGTAAACCGCATCGATCACCAGCCGCGTCTTTTCGGGTAGAGCAGACAGGACGTGCAAGACCCGTGAAACGTCGTCGCTCAGATCCATGCCCCCGACCTTCATCTTGACGACGGGAAACCCCGCTTGTGCCATATCCGAAAGCTCGGCTCCAAGTTCTGAGAGCCCTTTGTTCTTGCCATAAAGACCGCCGCTTGCATAAAGCGGCGCCTTCCCTGACCCTGCTGCATTCAATAGTTTCCAAATCGGCTTGCCCAGTGTCTGCGCGCGCAGGTCGTGAACAGCAATGTCCAACCCTGACAGTGCCGAGGCGAGGACACCGTGCCGTGCTGTCAGGGTCGCGCGCTTGATCAAGTCAGCGGAAATTTCTTCAAGATCAAAGAGATTCCGGCCCAAAAAGGCGGGTATCACTTCAGTCCTGAGAAAGGCACAAAGCGTGTCCGGTGCAGCATCGAAGCACCAACATTCGCCAAGGCCCACACGACCTTGATCATCTATGATTTCGACAAATACGGCATATTTTTTTGTCCACCGGATCGCCGGATTCCAGAACTTACCGCTTAGATCATTGCAATGGATGCAGATGCGTATGTCTGCGATCACGTTCATCCCGCAACTTTTCGGGGGATGCGAGGCAACTGACCTGCGGCGACCTCGATCGAAAATTCATCGTCGGCCTCGTAGCGCAACGCTTTCAAGAAGCGGTCATGGAACTGGAAGGTGTGTTCATGTGCGACCTGATCGGCGGCGGTGACATCCTGAGCTTCGATGGCATCAATGAAATCACTATGCTGATCGGCCAACTTGTCTTCGCTTTGGGTTGCTTCAAGAAAGCGGATGTGAATGTGCAGCAATCTGCGCGCTTCTGACAGAAGTTGGCCATAGTGCCGCGCCACATAGGGATTGCGTCCGATTTCGCCGATGGCTTTGTGAAAGTCGTAGTTGGATTGCAAAATCCCAAAGCGGTCACGGTCTTGCACGGCCGCGCTGTAGGCAGCTGCCAGCTCTCGGAGCCGGATCAGATCGGCTGCGGTTCTGAAACGCGCTGCCAGCCGGGTCGCGTAGCGTTGTTGCAGATCGAGGGCTTCAATAAAGTTCGAGAAGTTTTTCAGGTCGATGGGTGCGACGATTGCACCGCGATTGGGTACGGTTTCGACAAGTCCTTCAGCGGACAGGCGGCTAAGCACTTCGCGAATGGGAGAGCGGGACACGTTGAAGCGATTGGACAGGTTGGTTTCGTCGAGAGGGGCGCCGGGTTCGATTTCCAGCGTCAGGATTTCACGTCGAATGACCTGGCAGATTTCGCTTGTCGCAGTGCCGCGCTGAAATTTGGTGGCCATTCGCAGGTGCCTTTCACTAATTTGTCGACATATTGCATGCAGAATACTATTTTGTCGACAATAAGTATTCAAGATTTGAGGGCGTGCCATCTATCCAGCTACAATCGCAGAGAGGAAAAGTGGTTCACTTGCCGCGTCTCATGAAGGCGGCAACTTCCTTTTTGGTCGTCTCGATGTGGTGGCGCAAATGCAGGACAGCTGCGGCAGCATCGCCAGCCTCGCAGGCCGACAGGATTTCATTATGCTCATGCATCGTACGTTCCAATCTGCTGGCCTCGGTCACAAGCAGCCGCAGATGTTGCCCCAGCTTTTGTTGCAAATCGTCGATCAACCCAAGCAATTGGGGGTTGTCGCAAGGCTCGTAGAGCATGTCGTGAAACTGCGCGTTTATGGCGCTGGATCGCGCGATATCTGTCGTGCTTGCATATTCATCAAGAAGGGTCCGCATTGCGCTCAGATCGGATGCGATCATGTTGTCGACCGCCAACTCCAAGGCGCGACACTCCAATGCAAGGCGGATGTCGATCAATTGCAAAATTTCCACTTCCGAGAAATGCCGGACGCGCGCGCCTTTGTTTTTTTCAAAAACAACAAGCCCTTCAACCTCAAGGCGCCGCAGAGCTTCGCGAACCGGAATCTTGCTGACGCCGTGGTCCCGGGCAATGTCATCTTGCCGCAATGGCAAACCCGACTTTAACCGACCCGAAAGGATATCGCTTTTGAGACCGGCATAGATCGGATCACCGGCGCTGCTTTTGGTATGGTTATCGTTGATTATCGCGCTCATATCGGATTTTATTATCTGGTATCGTATACGATTCGGTCAAGTGCGATCTTGCGCGCGTGAAATCCAAAACTGCCAATGCAGCCCAAAAAAACATTCCAGTACCAAACCGGGACCTCATCTATGCCACCAAACACAGAGATGCATATCGCCATCATTGGCGCAGGAATCATCGGCATTTCGACAGCCTATTACCTTGCCAAGAACCACAACCTCTCCAAGGTCACCCTGATCGACAGAGAGCAGCCGATGTCGTTTACCTCTGCGCAATCGGGTGAGAATTACCGCAACTGGTGGCCGCACCCCTCAATGGTCGCCTTCACCAATCGGAGCATTGATTTGCTGGAGGATATCGCGCGCGAAAGTGGCAATCGGATCAACATGAACCGACGCGGTTATGCGTTGGCATCGCGCCGCACGGAAATTGACGATCTTGTGCAACAACTGCATGACGGTCTGGGCCACACGGCGGATCGGCTGATCCGCTACCACAGTTCAGGCGACACCGACCGCTATCAGCCATCCCTCGCACCGGATTGGGAAACGGCTCCTATCGGGGTGGATATCTTGCAGGATCAACCTCTAATCCGATCGGCATTTCCGTCTTATGAGAGGGACATCCAGACAGTCATTCATATCAGACGTGGTGGAGATATCAGCAGTCAACAATTGGGCATGCATATGCTTGGGGCCCTCAGGGGTGACAGATTTGAGCGCCTCACGGGATCGGTTGAGAGTATCACCCAAGCGGATGGTTTCACGCTTGAGATAGCCGCTGCTGATGGCACACGCACCCTGCGGGCTGACAAGATCGTCAATGCTGCGGGTCCATTCGCCGGTCGCATTGCCAATATGCTGGGGATCGAATTGCCAATCTACAATACTTTTCAGCAAAAAATAGCTTTTGAAGACCACAAAAAGGCCGTCCTACGCGAGCTGCCATTTTCAATCGACCTTGACGGGCAAAAGATCGACTGGTCTGACGAGGACCGGGAAATGTTGCAGGCAGACCCGGATTTCAAATGGCTGACGGATGACATGCCTGGCGCGATTCACTGCCGGCCTGATGGTGGCGATCACGGCACTTGGGTCAAACTCGGCTGGGCATATAACGAAACCGCTGCTGAGGCGACCTGGGAACCACCGCTGGATGACAATTTTCCCGAGATCGTATTGCGCGGTGCCGCGCGGCTGAACCCGGCACTGAAGGCCTACTACGGGCGGCTTCCGCGCAAAATGCACCACTACGGCGGCTGGTACACGATGACCGAGGAAAACTGGCCCTTGATCGGATCAATGGGTGTTGAGGGTGCGTTCATGAACTGTGCGCATTCCGGTTTTGGCACCATGGCCGCTTGCGCGGGCGGTGAGTTGGCTGCAGCCTGGGTGATGGGGGCAAAGAGGCCGGCCTACAGCGATGACTTTTCGCTGGACCGCTACAACAATGCCAAGTTGATGAAAACGCTCCATGAGAGTGCAAAGGGAGTGCTTTGATGGGGATCAAGAAATCGAGTTTGTTCTTGTCGGTGCAGGTTGGATGGGGCAGCCAATGCTGACTGGATGATCTCGCAACTTGGGCGACAATCATGAGTACCGCGTTGTGGATCCCATGGCACCGAGGCGCTGGCACGTCTGCCTGCAGGTGTGAACCCAAACTGGCGCACGCGACGTTATTACTCGCGACTGTGAAATTCTCGGCAGCTGGCGGTTCGTAGATTACGATCACAAGGACGAATATTCGAGTGGACGGTTCGAGTTCATCTTGACCGGGGAAGATGTTGTGAAGTTGGCTAAGGATTTTGCGATGCTCGATGTCCGGACCAGCCGCGGGATTGCGTTATACAGGCATTGCGCAGATAATTTCAGGCGTGATGGCTCGGCAATACGATCGGCGGGAAAAGCAGTTTCTGAAGACGGCTCATGAGCTGAAATCTTTGCTGTCGCTGTCTTGACAAAAAAATCGTTTCGCGCCTCGAGAACGATCTTGATCTCGGTTTAGACATCGATCTTTTTTATGGTGCTAGGATCGCCGAGATTTGCGATCTGGCAATGGATACTTCATCGCGCCACTCGATGAGCTTCGCGAATACATTGAGCCAAGCTGGTTTCAAGATCGTGCACCAGATCAAGTCAGGGCGCGTGATCAGGGTTTGTTTTTGGCATTGCAGCCTCCTTCCACTGAAACCCCCAGATCCGCCATGTGCATGCTTTTTCGCAGGACAGGCACCTGAGGGGCGTACCTCCGTTATTTCAACGGGTGGCTGCAGAATTCGCTGAGCTTTTGTCCGTCGTGTTAGGGTGCCCGATAACTTGGGTTTGTGACTTTCCAGGGGCGATTTCAAAAGCAAGCTCTCGACTTTTGGGGCAAAACAATGGCGCAGGATCAGCAAGAGCTGGTGAGCTTGTTGGGAAGTTCCATGACCCGTTCAGGAAGCAGGATCCCGTAAGCCCTGATCACGTCATCCGCACGATTGAACTATTTTCAAGAAAGAGCGACACAAACTACGCCGCAATAGCCCCATTGCTTCATCGACTTGCAGAGGCACAAAGAACACTTGGCAGGTTTGCGAAAGAGGACCGTATTCTGGATCTGGCAATCATCTTCGAACGCTACTTTCTAGAAGAAAAAACCTACAAGAAGGAACTCAGTCTCAATATCTCGAAGCTCTTAGGCCAAACTACTGAAGAGAGCGCTCAGATAAGTGAAGGCATCGAGCACTTTTACAAAGTCCGTAACGCCATCGCCCATCGGGGCAAGAAGGAAGGCGATTCAGATTTGTTGCTAGAAATCGACCTGGCGCTTGAAAATGGCTTCCGGTTCGCAAGGACATTGCCCCTGAATGCCATTTGTGAAATCAGCGCGGCACTGAGTGTTCAGCCTATCGCGGATGTCTGCCTTCGCTGGCTGCTGGCAGCAGCGTAGCGTCACGCTGGATGTTGGAAATGGACCGTCAACCTCAAGGCCCATATAGGCATTGGGGTCTCGCTTCTGTTGCTTGACTTCAAAGACTGGCTTACTCAGAGCGCGACCAAATGGAAAACGCATATGTCAAAAAACAGCTGGAAGATTGCCGTCATCCCGGGCGACGGGATCGGGAAAGAGACCACACCTGAAGGTATTCGTGTTCTGGAGGCTGCCGCGAAACGGTTCGATCTCGGGTTTGATTTTACCGATCACGACTTTGCCTCCGCCGACTATTACGCAACGCACGGGAAAATGCTTCCAGATGATTGGAAAGATCATTTGAGTGGAAGTGATGCTCTGTTCTTTGGGGCCGTTGGGTGGCCTGAAGTGGTGCCGGACCACATCTCGCTTTGGGGGTCGCTGATCCAGTTTCGGCGGGAGTTCGATCAATATGTAAGCCTGCGCCCTGCGCGCGCTATGCCTGGTGTTCCCCTCCCACTGGCGGGGCGCGCGCCCGGTGACATCGACATGATGATCGTGCGCGAGAACACCGAAGGTGAGTATTCTTCGATTGGCGGCAAGATGTTCCCCGGCACGGACCGGGAGATTGTGCTGCAGGAAACCGTCATGAGCCGTGTTGGCGTCGACCGCATCCTGAAGTACGCATTTGATCTGGCGGCCAAACGCGGCAAGCATCTGACATCGGCCACCAAATCCAACGGGATCTCGATTACGATGCCCTATTGGGACGAGCGGGTCGCGGAGATGGCTTTGAATTACCCCGACATCAAGGTCGATAAGTACCACATCGATATTCTGACGGCGCAATTTGTGCTGCATCCGGACTGGTTCGATGTTGTGGTCGCCTCCAACCTGTTTGGCGACATCCTGTCCGACCTCGGCCCCGCCTGCACTGGCACAATCGGCATTGCGCCGTCGGGGAACATCAACCCGGAAGGGAAATTCCCCTCCTTGTTTGAACCGGTTCATGGGTCTGCGCCTGATATCGCAGGACAAGGGATCGCCAACCCGGTCGGGCAGATCTGGGCCGCGGCGATGATGCTGGAACATCTGGGGGCCGGGGAGGCCAGCACGTCCATTGTTGCCGCTATTGAACGGGTGTTGTCGGAGCAAGCCCTGCGCACACCTGACCTGGGCGGATCAGCCGACACCAAAACCTGCGGCGCGGCCATTGCGGACGCCGTGCTGGAAGGCCCCTAAGTGGTCGCCTCTGCTTTCCTTGAGGGTTTTGACGTCCAAAGGGTGGAGTTGCCTGAACTCACCATTAACTACGCAAGTGCAGGGACGGGACCGCCAATTCTGCTGTTACACGGCCACCCGCAAACCCATGTGGTCTGGCGCAAGGTTGCCCCACGCCTTGTGGAAGCAGAGTACCGCGTGATTGCCCCTGATCTCAGGGGCTATGGCGACAGCGACAAGCCGACAAGTGACCCATCGCATTTCCCCTATTCCAAACGTGTGATGGCGCGCGACCAGATCGCCTTGATGAAACATCTGGGCCACGAGACGTTTTCGGTTGTTGGCCATGATCGCGGTGGTCGGGTGGCGCATCGCCTTGCGCTCGATTTTCCTGATGCGGTCGAGCGGCTAATCGTACTTGATATTGCCCCGACGCAAACAATGTATGCGCAAACCAATCAAGAATTCGCAACGCGTTATTTCTGGTGGTTTTTCTTGATCCAGCCAGATGGGCTGCCCGAGAAGATGATCGCCTCAGATCCAGAGTATTTCCTGCGCAGGCATATCGCGGGCCAAGTGAAGATCGAAGGGTCTGTGGACGAGGTCGCGATTGCCGAATACCTGCGCAGCTACAGTGACCCGGCCACGCTCCATGCGATTTGCGAAGACTACCGCGCGGCTGCGAGCATTGATCTGGAGCACGACCGCGAGGATCAGACCAGGCGCATCAATGCGCCGCTGATGGCTATATGGGGGGCGCAAAGCGTTGTCGGCGAGCTTTACGACGTCAAGGCGACCTGGCAGGAAAAGGCAACCCGCGTCTTGGGTGTTGCTCTGCCATGTGGACATGCCCTTCCTGAGGAAGCACCAGCAGAATTAACCCGGCATATTCTTGGATTTCTGACGGGCTAAAGCAATGTCGCGTATGCTACTGAATGCCGCTTTGAATATTGAGGCCAGTGAAGCCTAATTTTGTCTGCTTGTGTGAGTTCGGCCATTGAGGAATTGTGCGCCTGCGGCGAATGTCCGGTCTGACGGGCCGCAGAGCAGCATCTTAGTAGTCTGGCGAACGGCCTGTGTGGATGGCTCCTGCATTGCAAGAGATTTCTGTGATTGCGATGGTCTGTCAGTACAGTCGTGTGTC
>NZ_CANLYL010000027.1 GCF_947495275.1 uncultured Roseobacter sp. | reverse complement strand
CGGATACATATGAGCGACTTCCGAGAACGTGCGAAGAAATCAATTGCGAACAGCAGCCGGTACATACATTTGGGCCGAAGGCATCTTCGCCTTCTCAACATTTGCCAACCACGCGAATGCCGACCGGGGCGTTCTCGATAGAGAATGCCAGAATGAACCTCATGCGGTGGTACTTCTTCCAAAAACAAAGGGAAGGAGATCGACATGCGATTTGGTTTTGTCGGTTTGGGTCAGATGGGTGCGCCGATGGCGGCGAACCTTGCCAGCTCAAACAACGTAATGGTCTTTGATCTCAGCGAAGACGCCATGAATGCCGCCGCTAAAGCCGGTGCCAAGAAGGCCGGTAGTGCTGCAGATTTCTCAGACGTGGACGTGCTGATCACCTGCTTGCCAAGTGGTGGGATCGTGGAAAAGTCACTATTCGACACTGAACATGGGATTGCACAGCATCTTCCAGCCGACACGGTTGTCATCGATACCTCAACTATAGAATACGGACTGACGCTCAGCATTGGCGAGCGTCTTTCAGCTCTCGGACTACGGTTTCTCGATGCTCCGGTCTCTGGCATGTGGAAGCGAGCTCAGGAAGGCACGCTGACGATGATGATCGGAGGCGACGGTGAGATTGTCGAGGCGCTGCGGCCAGCCCTTGCAACAATGTCGAACCGCATCCTGCACACTGGCGCTGTTGGCTCAGGCCAGCTCACCAAGCTGATCAATCAGCTTCTCTTCGATATCAACGTGGCTGCCCTGGCAGAAATCCTGCCGATGGCAAAGAAGCTGGGCCTTGATCCGGAAAACACCGCCGAGGTGGTGAACTCAGGGACCGGCCGCAGCTATGCGTCGGAATATTTCATTCCCCAGATCCTCGAAGGCAAGTTTGACACCGGCTACCCGCTACAAGCGGCCTACAAGGATCTGATCAGCGGTGCTGAAATCTCAGCCCGTTATCAGATCCCGGCACCTGTACTGGCCGCTGCGACAACCACCTATCAGCAAGCACTTCTTGAGGGCCATGGGGACAAAGACAAAGGCGCGATGGTGCTCGTTTATGAACGGTTGCTTGGCATCAATTGCCGAAAGGAGGGGTAACGATGGCTGACGGAAAAGGTATTCAGGGTGGACTGACAAACTACGGAGATAAAGATTTTGCGGCGTATCTGCGTCGGTCTTTTGCTCGCTCTATGGGTCTTTCGCGGGAAATGCTCGATAAGCCGATTGTCGGGATCGCCATGACCCCTTCGGGCTTCAATAACTGCCACAGAGCGATGCCTGAGCTGGTCGAAGCTGTCTCTCGCGGTGTGCTGGCTGCAGGAGCTTTGCCGCGACCGTTCCCAACGGTGTCTCTTGGCGAGGTCTTTCTGAACCCGACCAGCATGGTCTACCGGAACCTCATGTCAATGGACACTGAGGAGATGGTTCGTGCGCAACCGATGGATGCTGTCGTACTGATCGGCGGTTGCGACAAGACAGTTCCTGCCCAGCTGATGGGCGCGGCGTCTGCCGACATACCGGCCGTGCAACTTGTGACTGGCCCGATGATGACCGGTCGCCACAAGGGTGAACGCTTGGGCGCCTGCACTGACTGCCGCCGTTTCTGGGGTAAGTTCCGCGCTGGTGAGGTCGAAGGGGAAGAGATAGCGGAGATCGAGGGCCGATTGGCGACAACGGCCGGCACCTGTGCTGTCATGGGAACAGCGAGCACTATGGCGTGCATCGCCGAAACACTAGGGATGTCCTTGCCTGGCACAGCGGCCATTCCATCGGTTCACGCTGACCGGCTGGTTGCAGCCGAGGAATGCGGTAAACTGGCTGTTGATCTGATCCAGAACCCTCGCAGGCCAAGTGAGGTGATCACCGAGAAGTCGGTAGAGAATGCTTTCCGCGTGTTGATGGCCGTCAGCGGGTCCACCAATGCCATCGTTCACCTTACAGCTGTTGCGGGTCGTCTCGGCATCCGGATTTCACCCGAGCGCCTCAATGAAATCTCGGACGAAACGCCGGTTTTGGTTGATCTGAAGCCAGTCGGTGAGGGGTACATGGAAGACTTCTATGCGGCTGGCGGGGTCGGAGCAGTCTTGCGCGAGATCCGCCACCTTCTGCACCTCGATACGGTGGATGTAACAGGTCAAACCCTGGCGGAGCGTCTGGATGACGAACCTGATTGGGTTGATCGTCGTGTCATCCGTGCGTTTGACGACCCGGTATCCGACGAAGGCGGTCTCATCAGCCTTTATGGCAACATCGCGCCGCAGGGGGCCATTTTCAAACGCGCTGCGGCGACGCCGGAGCTCTTTGAAGTCGAGGGCCGCGCCGTTGTGTTCGACAGTCTCGAAGATCTCGCCAAGCGCGTTGACGATCCGGATCTCGATATTGAGGCTAACGACATCATGGTTCTGAAGAACGCGGGACCAGTGGCTGCGGGAATGCCGGAGGCCGGGTATCTGCCGATCCCAAAGAAACTGGCACGGAAAGGTATCAAGGATATCGTGCGAATTTCAGACGCGCGGATGTCTGGCACGGCTTTCGGAACCATCGTTCTCCATATGTCACCCGAGTCCGCGGTTGGCGGGCCATTGGCTGCTGTTGAGAATGGAGATCGTGTACGTCTCTCGGTCGCTGACAAGCGTATCGATCTACTGGTCGATGACGCCGAGATCGCTCGCCGTCTCGAACAGCACAAGCGCCCGGAGCTGCAGAATCGCGGGTATCGCGGGCTCTACAGCCGGACGGTTCTGCAGGCCGACGAAGGCTGCGATTTCGATTTCCTCACTCAAGAAGGCTGGTCCAAGGAGAACGCCGAATGAACCTCTTTACGAAACTTCAGGAGCGCGCAGCGAGTGGTCAGCCGGTTCGTGTTGGAATGATCGGTGCAGGCAAGTTTGGCACAATGTTTCTTGCGCAGGCACTTCGATTGAAGGGGATTCATATCGTTGGTGTCGTTGATCTGCGACCAGATGCGGCCAAATCCAACATGAAGCTCGTTGGATGGGATGCAGCGGCTTACTCAGCATCGAGCCTGGATGACGCAGCTACTTCTGGCGCAACCTTTGTCGGTGATGATTGGGAAGCGCTGACAGCGCACCCGGATATTGAAATCATTATTGAATGCACCGGGAACCCGATCGCAGCTGTCACGCACTGCCTCAAGGCGTTCGAGAATGGCAAACACATCATCAATGTAACAGTTGAAGCAGACGCATTTGTTGGGCCTGGTCTGGCCAACAAGGCTCGCGAAGCCGGTGTGATCTACAGCATGGCATATGGAGATCAACCTGCGCTTGCCAGTGACCTGGTTGATTGGGCGCGGGGATGCGGTTTCAGCGTCGTTGCGGCTGGTCGTGGCCACAAGTGGATGCCGCACTATCGGCAATCGACGCCTGACACCGTATGGGATCATTGGGGTCTGACGAAAGAGCAAGCGGAACGCGGTCGGCTGAACCCCAAAATGTTCAATGCGTTTTTGGACGGCTCGAAGCCAGCTATTGAGAGCGCGGCCATCGCCAATGTGTGCGGGTTGGATGCTCCTGAAAACGGGCTGGTCTTCCCTTCAGGTGGGATCGACGACGTTCCAAATCTGGCGCGGCCGCGCTCAGAGGGCGGGGTGCTGGATCATAAGGGCATGGTGGATGTCATTTCTTGCCTGACACCGGAAGATGAACAGATCCCGCATGACATCCGCAAAGGTGTCTGGGTCTGCTTTGAAGGGGACACCGAGTATCTGCGTAACTGCTTCGAAGAGTACAAAGTCGTGACCGACGACAGCGGACGCTACATGTGCAACTACAAGCGCTGGCACCTGATCGGGCTGGAGCTCGGGATCTCGGTCGCATCAGTGGGCATTCGCAAGGAACCTACGGGGGCGGCGCATGAATTCCGGGCCGATGTTGCGGCCGTCTCAAAGCGCGAGTTGAAGAAGGGCGAAATCCTTGATGGTGAGGGCGGGTACACCGTGGCCGGCGGTCTTCGCCCAGCATCGATTTCTGTTGCTGAGGGGTACGTCCCACTCGGTCTTGCGCACAATGTCACCTTGATCAGAGACGTTCCTGAAGGTCAGCCGGTCAAATGGAGTGACGTGCAGGCGGACACGAATACGGATGCCTATCGCCTGCGACGCGAGGTCGAAGCGAGCATTTCGAAGAACCTCGCTGCATGACCACGGATCTCAGCATATCGTTTCTTGGAAAACGACTAAGCCGTCCTGAAAGCGTCCTCAGCACCAAGACTGGTGAGGTTTTCTGCTCGCACAATGGGCATGGTGTCATGCGTATATGCCCCGATGGGCGACAGTTTCTTTTACAAGAGCCGTCGAGCTTCGGCGGTATGCCGGTCGTGCCGAACGGGATTGCGTTGCGACCTGACGGCTCATTCCTCATCGCCAATATCTCTGACGCAGGAGGCGTTCTGGAAATGGACGCCGATGGGCTGCGCCCACACGCGGTCTCCACGGGCGGTTCGACATTGCCACCGGTCAATTTTGTCTATGTAGACCAACTAGGCAAAACATGGATTACGGTGTCGTCGAAACTCCGTCCCCGCTCGCGGGCTTATCGCCGCGATGTCAAAAATGGCTATGTGGGTCTGATCAATGCTGACAATTCGTTTTCCGTGGTCTTGCAGGGACTTCACTATACGAACGAAGTGCGGCCTGATTATGAGGGGGGATGGCTCTACATAGCAGAGACTTTCGGGCAGAAGATCTCGCGCGTGCGCCTTGATGAAAAGGGTGTACATGGTGAGCCGGAACTCTTCGTCCAGTTCGGGCCTGGCACGTTCGTGGATGGTATCGAACTGGACGGCGCTGACGGTCTCTACGCGGCCTGTATCGTATCGAGCGAGCTCTATCACATTGATCCGGAAGCAAAGCCCACACTGATCGTCGGTGAACGCGACGATGCTTGGGTAGAATGTGTTGAAGCCGCGCTCGATAATCACACAATGGATCGAGCACACTTTGACAGCTCGCCTGCCGAGGTGCTTCAGAACATATCCAGCCTGGCGTTTGTGGGTGAGAAACGTGATCGAATTGTTTGCGGCAATTTGCTGGGCGATTCACTTCCGGTTTTTGACGCTCCCATCAGTGGACCAAAGCCACCATACTGGAATGTAGAGGTTCCGATTTGGGGTGCGCAGGTGTCCTAATCAAATCCAGAACCTCAGCTGGTTTTATGAACCCGGCAAACCTGACCTGAACGGGGAGACTAAAATGGCTCACACGAACAAAGTCATTCGCTCAATCAACTTGGATGGGGATAGAATTTGCGTGGACATTTTTCTGCGCCCAGACGGTACGTATGGGTTCGATGAATTTCGAAGAGATCCAGAAGATGGCCGAGGTTGGTATAGCATAGGCCACCATAGCGCTGCCGTTTTTGAAGAGTACGACCAAGCCTTTGGCGCGGCAAGGATGAACGTCTCATGGTTAAGCGATGCCATTGCCCGCTGTGAAAATTCACAAGGCAAAACCTCTTGACCTTCCACTGGCTGGAAGACGTAGCCAGTCAGTAAGCGGTAATATCAAAGAGAAACTATGAAATCTGTCATCTTAATCGCTGCAGCCCTCGGTGTTGGTATCATCGGTTACACATTGTGGCCGAGCAAAGGTTCAACGCCGGAGGAGCATTCTGAAGTTGCTCCACCGGGCGGAGCATTGGTGGAAATTGTCTTGCCTGACACTTTGTCTTCAAACGCTCAAATTGGTAAGCGAGGGTTTGAGGCAAACTGTGCGGCGTGCCATGGTCTCAACGCGGTCGGTCAAGATGGCCTGGCGCCACCTCTGGTACACAGAATCTACGAGCCAAGTCACCATGGTGACGAGAGCTTCCAGCGGGCGGCTGCCATGGGAGTGAGAAGCCACCACTGGCCTTTTGGGAATATGCCGCCAATTGATGGTCTCACACGCGGCGATGTTAAAATGATCACGGCCTACATTCGAGAGTTACAGCAGGCCAACGGGATCAATTGATCATCGGGGCAGTGCTTCAGTCTGGCATGAATGAGGCAATCCTGATCAGCTCCAAAAGTCCCTAATAATACAAAGCTTACGTTCATCGCGAAACGCGATGGCTCCGTTATCGAACCAATTCTGGGCAGATAACAGGTTTCGCCTGATCCTCTTGAGACCATAGAATTCTCGGGAGGAAACCATGAACTTCACACGACGCACAGCGCTCAAGACTCTGGCAGCAACGGCAACGGTCGCACTGGCGGCACCTGCTCTTGCTCAAAGCAAAATCACCGTTCAGGTCAATACAACGATGAAGCCGGGCGGCTCCGAAGAAGCGGGTATCGCACGCTTCAAGGCCGCACTTGAAGAGCTGGCTCCGGGCCGGTTTGAGGTCGTTCCTTTCCTGAGCGGTCAGCTGGGCGGTGAAAACGCTGTCCTGGAACTGCTGAATATCGGTGAGACCCAGATCTCCCTGACAGGTGGTAACTGGCGCGCTCAGTACGCACCTGACTACGATCCGATCTCGATCCCGTTCCTGTTCCCGAACGGCGCGGCTGTCGAAGCCTTCATGGCCAGTGACTCTGGCAAGGCTTTGCAACAGCGCGGCATCGATCAGGGCGGTATCGTAGAAATGGGTGCTCAGATGCGCGCATCACGCCATATGACCTCGAATAAGGCCATTACGACACCAGACGACCTTGATGGGTTCCGGCTGCGTCTGCCGAGCATTCCTGTCTGGGTCGATGTTTGGAGCGGTCTGGGCGCACAAACTGTCGTTGTGCCCGCTACGGAAATCTACCTTGCAATGCAGACCGGCCAGGTCGATGGCCATGAGAACTCTCTCGTCTCGCCATTCTCGCGCAAGCTCTATGAGGTGCAGTCGCATCTCATTATGACGGGCCACGTGCATTTCCCATGGCATTGGGTCGCATCGAACTCCTGGTTCTCGGGCCTATCCGATGAAGACCAGGCCGTTGTCCGTGCAGCCGTCGAAATTGCGCGTACTGAAGGCACTGCTGTCGAAGCGCAGAAGGATGTGTTCTATCTCGAAGAGCTCAAGAAAAAAGGCATGACCGTGGTTGAGCCCGATGTGGCGGCATTCAAGGCCAAGGCACAGCCAGCTATTGACAACGCAATGTCATCACTGGCTGACGGTGTGATCGAAGACGTGCAAAACGCGATCGCTGCAAATTCGTAACCTCCCTGAAACTGGACGCCCGTCTTTATGGCGGGCGTTTTTTTATAAGCGCAGGGGGAAACCACATGCAGCTTGAAGATGAAAACACGGACGCTGCGGCGATCCCGACACGCAACGTGGGACGTGTCGAAAAGACGCTGGTACAGATCACAGATCTGTTCTTGGGCATCATGCTGATGGGGCTTGTTGGATTGCTGGTCCTGTCGATCCTGTCGCGCGATGTCATTCGCTTTCCCGTTCCGTGGCTCGAAGAAATCGCCACGCTGATCACGATCTACGCCGTGGCCTTTGCCTCGATCGGCGCGTGGTCTCGCGGGGCCCACATCGCCGTTGAGCTGGTGCCTATGGCCATAAAAGGCGTCTGGCATTCGCGCTATGCGCTCTTTCTGCAAATCCTGTCGATTGTATTCCTTGTGCTTGCTGCATGGGGTGCTGCCGAGATGATGCAGCGGAGCGCCAACAACCGCACAACGGCTCTTTCAATGAGTTTTTCGATTTACTATGGGGGACTGCTGCTCGCCTTCGCAGGCATGGTCTTTGCATCCCTTCTCCGTCTTGTCGGTGAATTTTTCGACAAGCCAGAACAGGAAGGGTAGAGATTATGGAAATCTTCTTACCATTTGTTGGTGGCCTGATCTTTTTTATGGCATTGGGTCTGCCGGTCTTTGTTGCACTAGGGGCAACCTGTCTTCTCGCTCTAGCGATGACATCCGCATCCGGTGGCTTGCCGGTGGAGCTGATGTCTCTGAAGATCACGCAGACGCTAAACAGTTTCCCACTGTTGGCAATCCCGCTCTTCATCCTTGCAGCAAACCTGCTCAACCGAGGCAGCGCCACGACACGGATTTTCGATTTTGCCAATGTCATGGTCGGGTTTGTTCGTGGGGGTCTGGGGCACGTGAACGTGGTAGCCTCAATGATTTTCGCCGGTATGTCTGGCACAGCGTCAGCTGATGCAGCGGGCCTTGGCGCGTTGGAAATCCGGGCCATGCGGGAAAAAGGGTACGACCTGAAATACAGCACGGGCATCACAGCTGCATCCAGCGTGATCGGGCCGATCATTCCGCCAAGCGTCGCCATGCTTGTCTATGGCTGGCAAGCGGATGTGAGCGTCGGGGATCTGTTTCTTGCGGGCTTTGTACCTGGTGTGCTGATGGCTGTACTGCTGATGGCGACGACGTTCATCATGTCTTACAAGATCGACATGCCGACGCGCCCGTTGCCAACAGCGCGTGAGGTGTTTGAAACCGGCCACCGGGCCGTGCTTCCGATGCTGACACCGCTAATAATCGTGGGGGGCATTTGGAGTGGCATATTCTCACCGACCGAAGCCGGAGCGGTGGCCTGTGCCTACGCGATCGCGCTCGGCGTGTTTGTCTACCGTGACGTGAAGATCAAAGAACTGTTCCAGGTCTTTGTGCAAAGCATGGAGTTCAGTGCCGTTATTCTGCTGATTATCGCCATCTCTGGGTTCTATGGCTGGCTGCTGGTGCGCCTGCAGGTGCCGCAAGCTTTGGCCGCTGGTCTGGTCGCCATGGATCTGCACACGACGATCCTTCTGCTGATCCTGATGGTGTTCTTCGTCCTGGTCGGCTGCTTCATGTCTGTGATCGAAAGTGTGTTGATCCTGACACCTATTCTCGTCCCGGCGGTCGCCGCATCGGGAGTGGACCCGCTGTTTTTCGGCGTGTTCATGGTGATCACACTATCAGTCGGGGTGATAACGCCGCCATTCGGAACGGTCCTCTATATTCTGGTTCCGATCACGGGAATGCGGTTTGAAAAGGTCGTTCTATCGGTCCTGCCATTCTTGATCCCGATCCTTGCGACTATCCTGTTGGTGCTGTTCTTCCCGCAGATCGTCTTGATCCTGCCAAGCCTGTTCTGATGGGGAAGCCACATCATATCGCTTGGGCAGCACTGGATCACGCAGTGATCACTTGCGCCGACATCGAAAAGTCCGTCGCCTTTTATGGCGGCGGGCTTTGCATGGCGATCAACCGGTTGGATGATGGCCGTGTCGAAGCGACGTTCGGGCGCTGCAAGCTCAACCTTCAGCCCAACAACCGACACTATGGGCCGCCCAAAAATGCTGGAAGGTCTTGGTCTGCAAATATTTGTTTGCTGGTCGAGCAAGGCCTTTCTGATGTAGAGTCCCGCTTAAAAGAGATAGGTCTCCGCATAGAAGAAGGACCGGTGGAGCGCGTCGGCGCTCAAGGCACAATCCTCTCGCTGTATTTGTACGATCCGGACGGCAATCTCATTGAGATAAGTGAGTACCCGAGCCATGCGGAAAAGATTTGACCTTGTAACCCTCGAACTCTTCGTGGCCGTCGCCACTTCGAAGAGCATCGCGCAAGCTGCTTCAGCTGAGAACATCGCCGCTTCAGCCATCAGCAAGCGGATATCCGACTTTGAAGCCCAGGTTGGCACGGCTCTTTTTTACAGACAGCAAAAAGGTGTGTCCCTGACACCAGCGGGTGAAGAAATGCTTCGCCATGCCAAAGACCTGCAGCGTCTGTTAGATCGTATCGACGATCATATGAGCGACTTTGCGCAAGGCTTGCGTGGAACTGTGCGGATCGCGGCCAATACGTCTGCGATTACACAGTTTTTGCCCGAGGATTTGGCGCTGTTTGTGGCGGATCATCCCGACATGCGGATCGATCTCACCGAGCAAACGTCAGATGAAATTGTGATGGCCGTCCGCGATGGTATTGCAGATGTCGGCATTTTCTCCGGCATGATCCCAAACCCGGATCTCGACGTGTTCACCTATCGCAGGGATACACTTGTTGTCCTGACGCCAAAAGGTCATCCGCTTGGGACAGATGGGCCAGTTTCGTTCATCGAATTCTCAACACATGATCTTGTCGGCCTTCAGAAGGGAAGTTCTCTGCAGGCCTTCATCGAGAAGCGCGCCGCAGAGCAAGAGTTAGAGCTGAGAACGCGGGTTGAAGTCCTCAGCTTCGATGGTGTGCGACGCATGGTCGAAGCGGGTCTTGGCATCGCGATATTACCGCTTGGAGCCGTGGAACCCTACCTGACGGCCTCTAACCTGCGGATGGCCCCTGTGGCGGATAGCTGGGCTGAACGCAGTTTGAAGGTGGCCGTGCGTGATGATGAAGCACTGTCGCGGCCCATTAGATCTCTCATGGCCCATCTGACCAGTGAATTCCCCGAGGCCTCTTAGTCCCGGCATCTGGGATTGAGATGGGGTCTGTCGTCATTGATCAATGGTTTAGAACGAGGGCAAACACCTATTTTGTCCGAAAAAGTATGGAGACCAAGCAATGCAAATTGATCGCGTGGATCATTTCGTCCTGACAGTCGCCTCGATCGATGCGACCTGTGACTTCTATTCAAAGGTTCTGGGAATGGAAGTGACGGAGTTTGCGGGAGGACGTAAAGCGCTTTCGTTTGGGGCGCAGAAGATCAACCTTCACCAACATGGCAACGAATTTGAGCCCAAATCTCTGACACCGACACCTGGCAGCGGCGACTTTTGCCTGATCTCGGCTGTCCCGATTGCTGAAGTTGTCGCACATCTCGAAAATTGTGGCGTCGAGATTGAAGAAGGTATCGTTCCGCGCACAGGCGCAACCGGACCCATCAAGTCCGTGTATCTGCGCGACCCGGATCAGAACCTGGTCGAGATTTCAGTGTACGAATAAAAGGCAGTTTGCGCTGCAAGGAGACATCCGAATGGACGGTTCACATCTGCCTGAGACACATATGACGAACCGGCCTGTGGGGTATGTCGAATTCCGTCAACGCTGCAGCGCCGATTTTCATCAACTCCATATCTCCAAAGCCTGCATCCTGCGTATCCGCTCGGGGCGAAAGACAGTCCGGACCTTTGCGGGTGCTGAGACAACAGTTGAGCAAGGTGAGTTTGTCTATCTGCGCCGTGGTGAAAACCTGACGATCGGGAATATCATCGGTGATACTGGCCTCTACTTCTCGGAAGGCCTGGTGGTTGATGACAGCGTTATCTCTGAGTTCCTGCAACTGCATCCAAACCCAAGCACTGCGCGCGAAGTCAGAAAAGGGATCATGCCGAACGGCTTCAACGACGCCTTCTCGCGCGTTGTCGCAAGCCTGGATGATCCCGATCTCTGTGATGGCATCTTATCATATCGAACGCAGGAATTGCTCATGTGGCTGCAGCTGCAGGGTGCCGCGCACCGAATTCACTGTTGTGAAGGTCTGAAGGATCGGTTGCGGATGCTCTTTGAGGGTGACCTGGAGCGCAGCTGGAAGGCTCCGCAAGCCGCCCGAGAGCTTGGTATGAGCGAAGCCACATTGCGCCGGACGCTCAGCAAGGAAGGCACCGGTTTCACCGAAATGCTGCGCGACGTGCGCCTGTCGTTTGCGCTGATGCGCATTCAAACAACACAGCATTCGTTGGCCGAGATCGCTTTTGAATGCGGGTTCAGCTCCCAATCGCGCCTTAGCGAAGCGTTCAAAGCACGATTCGATATCACACCGGGAAAACTAAGGGCGTCTGAGGCCCAACTTGAGCGAATAGCGTAAAATCTTGATCGATTCCGGAGATAAAAGGAGCGGCCAGAGTGGCACATAACGACCATCCGAAATACTTCTGATGGAGATCGAAAATGAAACACCTGATCACAACGGTTGCACTGGTTGCTTCCCTCGTTACCCCAGCTTTTGCAGACGAAGCTTTCACCCTGTCCAGCCCTGACATCGCCGAAGGGCAGCAGCTCGACAACACATTCGTCTTGAACGCCTTTGGCTGTGAGGGCGACAGCATCTCGCCCGCACTGGAATGGAGTAACGCTCCTGAAGGCACCAAGAGCTTTGTCGTCACTGCATACGACCCAGACGCGCCGACTGGCTCCGGCTGGTGGCATTGGGTTGCCTTTGACATCCCTGCGGATGTGGACTCGTTGGCACAGGGCGCAGGTTCTGAAGGTGGCAACATGCCTGACGGCGCAGTCCAGAGCCGTACTGACTTTGGAGCCACCGGCTTTGGCGGCGCATGTCCTCCTCCGGGCGAAGTACACCGCTATGAGTTCACCGTTCACGCTCTGGGCGTTGAAAGCCTCGGCCTCGACGAGAATGCCAGCGCTGCTCTGGTGGGCTTCATGACCGGCGCGAACTCTTTGGGTTCTGCAGATATCACAGCTGTCTACACACGCTAAGCCACTCACGGCACCAGTCGCCCGGATCTTCGGGCGGCTGGCTCATTTCCCATCACCGCGTCGCGTTGCTGATAGCGGATCGATTAATAACAGGACCAATTCCATGGCCGAACCAGAACAAGATATCCCCGACAATGCCCCATCCTTCGTGCTGACCAGCACCGACATCGCCGAAGGTGAGAGCCTTGGCAAAAAGCACGAGCTGAACGTCTTTGGTGGACATGGCGACAACCTTTCACCTCAGTTGACTTGGGCGAGGGCGCCGGAGGGCACAAAGAGCTTTGTTCTCACCTGCTTCGATCCCGATGCACCGACAGGTTCCGGCTGGTGGCACTGGGTTGCGTTCAACATTCCTGATGACGTGTCTTCTTTGGACACTGGCGTTGGTACAGAGACCGGTATGCCAGCTGGAACTATTCAGGCGCGCAACGACTTCGGTGAAAAGAACTTTGGTGGAGCGTGCCCGCCGCCTGGCGAGGTTCACCGTTACGAATTTCGTGTACACGCATTGAATGTCGAAGCGCTTGATCTTGAGGAAGATGCCACTCCGGTTCTGATAGGATTTATGACGCACGTTCACACTATTGCCACGGCGAAGCTGACTGCGGTTTATACTCGATAGAGGAGTGTTATGTTCCAGCAGTCGAATGTGATTGGCTGCTGGAGGCAAATCTAAGAAATGGACGCACTGACTGCTTGCGCGGACGTGGCTCTGCCGTGCCGAACTTCTACCATAATGCTCCCTTCCATCAACTCAAATGGATCGCACCATCAATCCTCGGGGTTAAACACTTAGGCAAGTTCGGGCTGGATTAGCTTTCGATCTGACAAAGAAGACGGATACCTTTCAGCGGGTTTATTCAGCAGCAATATCTTTTAAACGATGTTCTAGCCCCGACGCCTGCGCTGCAGAATAAGCGTCGGTGCTATTGGCCAAGAGCCAGCCCTGTATTTGAGCAGGGCTGAATCTTTGATCTCCCAACCGCTGCTCGAACTGCAAACTCAAGTCTTCTTCATTGGGAAAGAAACGTTCAAACAGTCGACGGGCCGTTGCCGCGCTTACCAATCCAAGCTTGGTATGCACATCGGCGCGGCCGGGACGGATCAGGGCCGGGTCCAGCCTTTCCTTGTGGTTTGTGGTCATGACCAGAGCACGACCCTCCTGAGCCGCGACGCCATCGATGGCATTGAGCAAGCCCGAGAAGCTGACGCCTGAGCGTTTTTCTCTGCCTTCACGCCCAGTGAATACGGCGTCCACATCTTCGATTGTGATCAGCGAACTCTTGGGGGCACACATCATCGCTTCACGCAGATCATCATCCGTCAGCGTGGCGCGCCCGATATCCAGCGACGCGATATCCAATGACAGGTCTGATGCCAGCGCGCGAATGAGGCTCGACTTGCCCGTGCCCGGGGGACCGTAAAACAGATACCCCCGCCGCCAGGGAACACCACGTTCCGCGTACCAGTCGCTGGCTCCATAGAACCAACGCATGTCCTCCAGCACTTTCTCGATGCGATCGCCATCCACAAGTACCGTATTGATGGAACGGCGCGGGACATCGCCGACATGATCCCACCAATCCCCCTTCAGAATATGAAGGCCAGGGCCGATGCGATCCCTGGTCTGGGAAAGCGCACGTCCCTCGGCGATCCAGCCTAGAATTGTTTCGACTTTCCCGAACAGGACGGTGACATTCAGCACCTCCATGGGTCGCTGATTGTGAGCGGCCCCGACCTTTGACTTTTCATTGATATCGCGCTCTAGACGGCAGATTTTTCCACGCCAGAAAAACCAATGCCGCCCCGGAGCTGGTGCATAGCCCTTTGTTCCTCGCGCCCATTTCCCATCCGTCATGCGCACATGGCGCGAGTGGGACAGAACATTGTTCTGCTCCATCCAGATACAGAAATGACGATAGGCCGCACTCCGGTTGTCGAGTGTCAGGCTGACCCAGACGCGTCGAACAATCACGCGGTACATGGCCATGAACGCGATGCGCAGAAAGGCCGCCGCGACCCCGAATGCCCCGAGCGCCAAGCCGCCCGCGAAAAAATCGCTGGTCAGGGCGCTGGTCAGGAATTGATCGAATGCTTCCATCTTAGCCCACTTTCACTTCGCGAAAATCGCGGCCCTTGAAGCACCGCACCGGATTGCCGCGTTCGAGCGCATAGTGCAGCGCGTTGCGGCTCGCCTTTTGTGCGGCTTCATCCGCTGCGGTTTGGGCGGCCATCAGATGCTGAAGGCGTTCCAGGGCCAGTGACTTGTTGCGATGTTGCGACCGTTCTTCGCGCGCCACCGCCGAAAGGCCGGTCAGCCTGTGTGTCGCCCGCACGGCACTGTCGGTGGTGTTCTGGTGCTGCCCGCCGGGGCCACCGGCACGGAAAGTATCAAATGTGACATCACGCACGTGAATGCGTTCGGGCGTTCGCGCGGGCTCAGGCAGGTCAAACACCCCAATGAACCAGTTGGATCGTTTATGGGTCGGACGCAAATTGCTTTGCGCCCGCCATTGAATCGTACCGCGCCAATTCTTGGCGAAGGCCTCCGCATCGGCGCCGCTGATCAGAACCACTGCGGATTTATAGCCATGTTTTGCACGCACCCCATTGCTGTCGAAGTCCACGGCGAGGAGCTCCGCCTCGTTACGCATTGTCTCGAGCACGCCTGCAACGGCTTGCTGGCATTCCGCCGGACCGCTGCCACTGGTGACCAAGAGAGAGATATGTCGGGATGCAGTCATGACCGCCTCCCGTTACGCGTTTTTTTGAAGGTCAGGAGCGGATGGAACTCCGCCACAGAAAGCGCAGCACCTGTGCGCTCCAGGTCTTCGGCGACGGACTTGGCCGATTTGTACGCCAAAGGCGCTTCTTCAATCAGAAGGTCCCGATCTTCACACAGAATACGGCCACCGAAGGATGTACGCAGCATGGCCAGGATGTCAGATTTCTTCGCTCGCACACGACCATGCATCGAGGATCGGTCGTAGCGTCGCCCGGCACCATGAGCGAGGCTGCCTAATGCGTCATCGTGACCGTTCGGAGCCATCAGATAGCTTGCACTGGCCCGTGATCCGGCGAGCGGAACAAATCCCTGCTCTGCGACTGCCGCACCTTTGCGGTGCAGCCAGCCATCGCTATGTCGCGCAAGCAAGTTGTGCGGTGCATCGACCAGCAGTGTCAGATCCACCCGCAAGGCCTCCGTCGCGCGCTCAGCGATGATCTGGCGGTTCAGGCTGGCCCAGCGAACGGCCCGGTCATGATCCTGCCGGTAGGCCAACGCGGTGTCACTTTCGGGATCAAGACCCGCGAAGGCACCATCCGGCACCGAACCAAGAACCGCATTGCCAAGTCCGCGCGATCCGGAATGAACCAGCAGATACAGGCGTGATGCATCGAGGCGGATGCCGTCATCCGCCTCGGCCAAAGTTTGCACTTCGTAGAAATGATTGCCGCCACCAACCGTACCGAGCGATGTGGCAAACAGATCGGTTGGCAGGCCAGCATCTTCCAGTCGCCAGCGCGGATCTTCAGATACAGGTTCTCCAAGAACACGCATCCGGCGCAGCGCTTTCTCCAGTTTCAGCTTCCGCACAGGCAGATCAAGCTGGAACAGAGACATGCCACAACCGATATCGTTACCGATCAGTTGCGGAAAAATGCGGTCCGCCAGAACGGCACATCCAACCGGCCCGTATTTGCTCGGATGTAAATCAGGAAAGGCCGCGATCTTTTGCACGCCGGTCCAGCCGGCGATTTCTTCGAGTTGCGCTTCGGCCCGTCCTTCGATCCAGGCCGCAGATGTATAGAATTTCGTGATGACGTCGTCGCTGGACACAGTTAACGCGCGACCATCCAAGACAGAATTGCCCATGTGATAGTACCAAATAAAAGTATGTAGATGCGCCGACGCGAGCCGACGAACTGGATCAAACCTGATCTGATTTCAGCTTAGGTGTTGATCGGCCCCGAAAGGGCGAAATGACGAATAAGCATGTATGTCCCTTTCCTTGTTTGGGGGTTACGATTTGGGTCCCAGGGACCAATTTCAGACTGTCACCTAGTCGGGATCGATGATTCAAGCAAAGGTTTTGACCATGCTCGCATTGTCGTGTGTCTAAATTACAACGATAGTGTAACTCGATGATCACGAGATTTCAGATGTCCACCGGTTTTGGAGTCAAAAAATTTCGAGAATGCCACGTCCATGAAATCTATATGTTGTGCCTGAGCGCTGCTCTAATCCCCGCATCATCTCAAAGATAATATTCTCCAATCATTCCGTTGGCTTAGTTTTTAGATTGCCCGTCGACGGATTGAGAAACCGCAAGCGAAAATCGAAATGTGGGTTAAGAGTCAATTTAATCAACTTCTTAAGAAACCTCTACTGAGGGCGAGAGGAAAATCGCAGACCTTGACAGGGGATTCTCGAACGTTGCAAAACGTAGATGAGAATTAAGCTTAATGCCAGCATTCGGTGATCTCTTTGCCATGATGACACTAGATATAGAGTTGCATAAACGGATCCTCGAACGGCTGCATGAGCGCGGTGTAACGCTTGCGCAGGTGGCTCGTGAGCTTAAGAGGTCTCCAACTTTAGTGACATATGTGTCCCAGGGGAGATGCCGGAGTCGGCCTGTTGAATCTGCTATGGCCCGCCACCTGAACTGCGATGCGGCGGAGCTGTGGCCGACACGCTATCAAAAGAGAGGGGACAAATGAACATAGCATAAATGCAAAAGGTCCGGAGGTTGCAGCCTCCGAACCCTTCTAAATTCGGGTATCGAGGACACCCTTCAACCACATCCTTGATCCCCTTTTTTGAGCCAACAGTCAAGCCTTTGGTGTCCTCACTAGGCCACCAAAGCGCTCGACCTGTGCGAAAACAGGAGAGGCACGTGCTGAGTAAAACTCAAGGGAAACAACCGTATTTTCACAACAGGCGACCACATCTGCCGGATGCCAGACTTAGTGTCAGTCCGCTGGCACTAAGTGTAAGTCTCCAAGAACGAGAAACACCGCAGTCTTTCGTGGCCCGACTTTCTGTGCGCAATGGCTGCGTGATGGTTCAGGATTTTTGCCGCCACATGGGCATCAAATGGATCGACGTCGTAACCGGAAAAGGAGCAACACTCCAAAATGTCGGTTTGTTGGCTGACACGAGAACCGATGATCTTGAACGATATGCGATTAAAACCCAAGGCTAACAGCGATATACCGTAAATGGCCAGTCACTCACATCTTGGACAACCCGACGACAAGATCTTCGCTTGTGTCCTGCATGTTACGTGGAGGACATCCAAAAAGACTGCGCAGATGCAGCCTATGGTCGCGTAGAATGGCAGTTATGATGAAAGATCAACTTTCGAGCTCGTTTTTTGCGATATTGCAGATCAGATTGACGTGCTGATCCAACCAATCTGCGTCAAGCGCCGTGTGACGTATGAGTTTGCGGAAATAAGGTACAGCAATTGCCAGTTCTATCAGCTGTTCAACCGGAACATCGGCGGTGATCTCACCGCGGTCTATTGCGGCTGAAAAGACAGCTTCTACGCTTGCGAATCTGTCTTTCATGAATTCCGCAATCACCAACCGCGCTTCTGCATCGGTGGAAGCGGCAGCGACAACCTGAGGCGCGATCCGGCCCCATGGCGTGTCATTCAAAGCGCCCATCAGAATACCGAGTAACCAGCGCAGGTCAGATCGCAACGGACCATCGGTTTTGGGGGGAATGTTCGGCGGTGTCGCGATGCGCCTGAACGCGGCATCACGCAGACTGCGCGCATCTGGCCAGTGCCTGTAAAGCGTGCTGCGCGAAATGCCCGTCACATTTGAAACTGCGCCATGTGTCACGTGCAACACGCCCTGATCCATCAGAAGCTTTTGGGCAGCATCGAGCGCGGTCTGCCGTGTGGCGATCAGTCTTGGATCTTCTTTCAATCACCCCTCCTATAGAACACATTGTTGCGCAGGGGAACATTTTGTTCTAAAAGTTTGACAGGGCTCAAAACCTAACGCCCAAAACACAATTCTGCAAACACGTCTTATCAAAATGGAGCGTATCAATGTTTAAAGTGGCAGCAACCTCGCTGGCAGTACTTTTATCGGTGGGCGCTTCTGCCGCGCTGGCCGAAAGTGGAACTTATGAACTGGATCCCGGACATAGCCAGGTGATGTTCAGCTATAATCACATTGGGTTTTCAGAGACATTTGGCATGTTCTCGGGATTTAACGGCGAGATTGAGTTCAACGAAGATGATCCCTCTGGGTCATCGGTTACAGTATCTATGCCGGTCGAATCCATGATCACGGGCTGGGACGCCCGCCTGCAACATTTTATGTCCGCCGACTTTTTTGGCGCGAATAACGGTGATGTGATCACATTCGCCTCAACCGGCATCGAAGTGACCGGGGAAAATACTGCAAGTATTTCGGGGGACCTGACCATGAATGGCGTTACCAAACCTGTCGTTCTGGAAACGACGCTCAACAAATCCGCACCATACCCGTTTGGCCCGAAAGAGGGCACACCTACGTTGGGGCTTTCAGCTAAAGCGACTGTCGTGCGGTCTGAATTCGGACTTGGGGCGTTTGCGCCTGCGGTGAGCGACGAAATAAAGCTTTTGATCAATATCGAAGCGTTGAAAACAGAATGACGCGGTGGCGCGCGCTGACGTAGCGCAGCGCACCCTTTCCCATTTTTTGACGGGCGACCAACGAAATGAATGCACCCTTTAGAGTATTGGCAATCGCTGCGGTTACAGCACTGATGTGCCAGTTAGCTTCTGCGCAAGAACGCACCTTGCCGGAGCGCACATCGCCTCGCCCCGAAACAACAAACGGAGTGCCCCATACCCAGATTGGCGTTCAAATTGATGCCGAATTGGCCAGTCTGTTGCTGGAACGCGTCGCGCAATTCTCAGGTGTCACACTTGGCCCGACGCGCACATCACTGCCTGGTGCCATTGGCTTTCAGCTCAATCGAGACATGGTGCTGTCTCAACCGAGCTCCATCGTCGGTGGTTTTGAGTTCGCACATATGCACCCCGATGGCAGCCTGCACGCTTCACTGGACCCCACTATGGCGCAAGGGGCCATTGAGGCAGGCTGGGCCACAGCGCATCCTTGGGCCAATCAACGCCTCGGGTGGGGTGGCTTTGTCATGATCTATACACCGACCACACCAGAAGAATTGGACGTCGTTATCGATCTGGTCGAAAGCTCATACACGTTCATCACTGGCAACACCCTGCGCTAATCTGACCAGCGCACTAGCGCGAATACGGCAACGCTGCATTGCAGTAACTCCTGACGTGACGGGAGACCGCTATGGGCCGCAGTTTTCGGGTCCCCGTAGTCGAACATCATTTCAAACAAGTACCGCCATATTTCAGATAGCGGCGCCTAATGTGTTGAGCGTGGCCTGAGAAGATGTACAATGATGAAAAACTCATCTCGCAGTGTCCGTGCGTGGCGTCGCCTCTGTACCATGAGTTGTTCGCGTTGATTTCCTTTTTCATAACTGGAGTTCAGAAGCAAACGTGACGCATATCAAACGCAGATAGTTTCCGTGTGCGGCTCTTGCCGTTCCGATCGCTTTGACCAATTGCAAGGCTGCGCAGGATCATCTGCACATGATTTTTCAGACCGCTGACAGCTCAGTATACAGGACATGAAGAGCATCGCCGATCAGCTCTCTTCTAGCCTTGTTAGATCGCCGTATCGTTCTGCTCTGTCAAAGATATGAAAACTTGGAACCATTCCGGGCAATACGCTCAATTGTCTGGCTTTGAGACGCAATCAGATGTGATGGAGAAACCGACAATCTAACAATTGAAGGAGAAATGATGCCAATCGGTAAGTTCAATCATGCCAAGCCTTCACAACGTGAGAACAAAACACAAGGCTGGGCTAAATCGAGGGGGCCAGCTCCTGATACAGCGCACAATCAGCCGCTGGCCAGCGCACCAGACCTGAAGACCTCGCGCATTGGCCAAGTACCGAGCTTTCAATTGGCTGCCGACTTAAACGCCTTGCAGACGAAAGCAGATGCGGCGACTCACAAAAAACAGCAGCTCATGCAACTACAAAGCGCTGCATACGCGCGTTCCTCAAATCTTGCTGCGCTGCAGGCCAAAGCAAACGCGGCGCTTTCTTGCACGCCAGTTTTACAGCGTGTCGAGGTTATCCATTTTATTGACATAGCCAAGGATAATGACAAAATCGAGAGCGCCATATGGGAATTTTGTGAAAACCGCAATCACACAGCCCAAACGCGTCTTGACATGATCACAGCATACAAGGCTGTACAAAAAGGTTTTATAATCAACCCTTTTACAACGACCGTGACAGATTTCTTGGTCGAGGTGCAGGACCAGGTAATTTCGAAACGACAACCGGGGGGTGAATTTGCTCCCAATGATCGCCCCGTCGAGGGTAATTTCTCTATGGGCAGTGCTTCGCTCTTGGAGGATGATGCTACCATAGTTGACCCTGCGGAGACCCCCGACCGACCTTGGAAAACCCTGAAACCTGTAGGTGACGAAACCATTGAAAACTATGTCATTCGGGTCAACCAGTATGTCAAGCATGTCAAAGCGGTGACCCCGGAGGAATTGGGAAATGCACGATATTCTGTATCGACGCCAGAATGGCTAAAGTCTGAACCGATTGCAGAAGATAAAGTGACGGATAAGACTGGGCTTCTGAGCGCTGTTGGAGATCAAGACAAGGATGACAGTGAATCCGATAGTGATGCTTTACCTCCAGACTGGACACGCAAGACGATAAGGCTCGTTGTCGGAAAGGCCCGCCAAAAATTCCCCGAGTCGGAAGAGACGATTGTTACCACGGCAGTGCTGCTTGAAGAAGAGCTGACCAAGGTTTTGAAAGACTGTAAGAACTGGAAGGAAGTCCTTGATACATTCGGTGTAACCGGACCCATTGCTGCTGTTGGAGAAAGGGTTATGGACGTGATTCTGACCAATCTCGATAGCCGCATAAAAGAATTGGTTCCGTGGAGCACGGGGAGGAAAGCCAGAGACACGGGGAGTAAGGCAGGCGAAGGTGTAATCGACATTAGCTACAATGTCGCAGGGTTTGCCGCCGACGCTGCAACATTTGGCGTAGCTGCACCGTTCCTTGGTATGATCGGGGGCGCCTACAAGGGAGGATTTTCCTGGGAAGACGCGCGACGTGCTGGTGCCAGCAAAGCCAAGGCCGATGCGATTGGGGTTGTCACCTTCATGTTGCAAGCTGCGCAAGGCTCAATTCCGTTTTATGGCGGCGCCCTCGGCATTCTCGGTGGAGTTGCAGAAGTTTCGGAGTCGATTAAACCTAAAAAGCGACTGCAAAAAGTTTTCAAAGGGTACAGCACGCTACGCGGCCCAGGTGGTGGCGATGAAAGAGTCACTGGCTTTTTGATTGAGCGGATTGCTGCGGGTAATCAACTAATAGCAGATGGAATTGGCTTTGAGAGTAGCTCAGTACCCGAACGAAACCCTACGAAGAAAGAGAATACAAAGCTGATCAATCCGTTCCGCAGGTTTAAGGCTAAAAAGGCATCCGGTGCCGTAACACCGATTGAGATAGCACGCCAAAGCTTGCTCAAGAAAATCAAGTATCTTAACGAACAATTGGAAAAGTCAGAGAAGCGCTTTAACCTTACTGAAGAGAAGAGCAAGTCCAATTTGCTCCCGTCAAATAAATAGCATCTTCGCGTTTGTGAAATTGACAGAACGCACTGAGCATAGGGTGCATTTGGGTAGCTATTTGCATGTGATTTGACGGCAGTCAGGATGATTGGCTTCAGTTGGGTCGAGCAGTTTGACCAAGCCAAAGAGCACTCTATAGACGTCGTGACAGTGCCTGGTGTCACTTGGCACCTAATTGTGAGATTGCGTCGGATTTTGGTAGCAATTTGTTGAGGACAGCTGACATTGGCCCCATGTTGATAATCCTGACAGATACAATGCTGAGGTCTTGAACTTCTTGGGAAAGCAAATTCGAACCAAGTGACTACAGAGAAGCAGGTCCAGAACTGGATTGCCAGAAAATTTCCAAAGCTTGAAAGTCGTCGGTGGCAAAAAAGCGAACAAATAGAGATTTGGATTGAATATCTTGTGTGGATGTCTCCTGCATAGCAAGATATTTTTTGAGCTGATATGAGCGTCTGTCAGATGCAGTCGTG
>NZ_CANLYL010000026.1 GCF_947495275.1 uncultured Roseobacter sp. | reverse complement strand
GACGGCATCGCCTCTCCCAAACCCTCTGGGACCAACGTCAGCCGTTGGATCGCGTCCCGCAGTGTCGCGCCAGAACCTCGCCCGATGCCTCACGGTGGGGGCCGGGCTGGTTCTGGCGTCTCGCCAGCGGGAGATTCGTGACGTTGGACCTGACGGTGCCACCACGAACCGGGTTTGCCGGTGGCAAACCGCCTGTTATCTGTTCCCATATCCCGCCCACCATAAGGCTGGGGATCTGGGGGCAGATGACAGGCAAGCCCGCGCCTCAGAGGTGCAATGCACCCCTTCAACGGGGCTGTCTTTTCCCCTCCGGCCCCAGCGTTGTGGAGCGCGGGCTTCCGGGGAAAAGACGGCTGACCGGAGGGCCAATGTCGGGCCATTGGCCGGGGTCAGCCAAGCGGCGCAGCGGCAGCGTTTGCGTCTCTGTTCGGTGGGGTGCTGATGGCCAGCTACCACCTCTCCGTGAAGACGATCAAACGCTCTGCCGGACGCACTGCGACAGCGGCGGGAGCCTACCGTGCGGGTGAGCGCATCGAATGCCAACGTGAGGGGCGTGTCCATGACTACACCCGCAAGCAGGGCATCGAGGAGACGTTTATTGTCGCCCCCGAGAATGCCCCGGCCTGGGCGCAGGACCGGTCCAAACTTTGGAACGAGGCTGAGGCCAGCGAAACCCGCCGTAACTCCGTCACCGCCCGCGAATGGGAGCTGGCCCTGCCATCCGAGATTAGTGCCGAGGACCGGTCACAGATCACCCGCGAGTTTGCCGAGGAGCTGGTCAGTCGTTACGGTGTGGCCGTCGATGTGGCGATCCACGCCCCGCATCGCGAGGGCGATCAGCGTAACCACCATGCGCACGTTCTGACCTCGACGCGGACGCTGGAGCCCGAGGGGTTCACTGCGAAGACCCGCGTGCTCGATTCCGCGAAGACCGGCGGCGTCGAGATCGAGCAGATGCGCGGTGTCTGGGCTGAATTGCAGAACCGGGCACTTGAGCGTGTCGGTGAGGTTGAGCGTGTCGATCATCGGTCCCTTGAGAAGCAGCGTGAGGCTGCGCAGGAACGTGGCGATCAGCTTTCTGCCGAGGAGCTGGATCGTGATCCGGAGCTGAAGCTGGGGCCAGCGGCCAATTCCATGGAACGACGCGCGAAGGCAATGGCCGAGCGTGAGGGCCGGGAGTATGTGCCGATCACGGAGCGCGGGGCTGTCGTCCACGCCGCCCGCCAGGCCCGTGCCGCCTTCCGCGAAATGCGTGAACGGCTGGATATTGCGCGTGAGACCTACGGGATTGAACGCGAAGCAGGGGAGGGCCGTGTCTCTGCCGGTTTGGCGGCACTCAGGGCCGCAACCGCGAAAGATCGCGACCGCACCTCGGATGATTTCCGGGAGCGGTTGGCGCGCGTCTTGGACAGGTCACGGGACAAGGACGACACGCCGAAACCGGAAGGCCGCAATTATGCGCGGGAGCGGCTCAAAGAGATCATGGAAAAGGACGCAGGGCGCGAAGGCCAGGCTGCGGTTCATAGAGTGGACGGTCACAGCGATCCGGAGCTTGGGGAGGACTATGGGCGCGAAGGTCGAAAGCCGTCCGTGAACGAGCGGCTGAAAGACGTGCTGAACAAGCCGCGCGCGAAGCTGGAAATTGAGGACGATCGCGATCAGGAGAAGGATCAGGAAGTCCGGAAGGATCGGGACATCGACCGGGGCCCGACGCACGGCCACTAAGACTTCGTAATCGAGCAGAAGAGCTTCTCAATTCTCCATGGACTTACGAGCAGCCCAAATGGGTAGTAAATCACCGCCGTAAGAGTCATTTTCAGAGAATGAAGCTTCTGAAACATACTTAGAGATCAAGTTCCAAGCTTCTGGGGATTCCATATCGATATGAGCAATCAGCCAGATGGTTTCAGTGAAAACCAAACCCTCTCCCAATAGCTTATAGGCAACGTCCTTCCTATGGTCGTTGCTTTCATCATTATCGCTCAGAGTTGGAACAATGGTACGTCCAGATTCTAGCACTTTCGAGTTAAATTTCTCGGAGAAAAACAAATCTTTTAGTGAGGCCCACACGAGGGCTTCCTCCAAGGATTCTTCATATTTTTCGTTGTAGTAGTCGTGATTGGTCCATCCATTGGAGTTCTCGAGAGAGAACATGGCGCGAGGGGACCAAAAACAGGAATCCCAGATACGTCGTGTGTAATAGCTATCTGTGTTGAGTGCTGATGCCATTAATTCGCATATTGCAAATGGCCGATTTACAGAGTTTTCATCAGTGTTTCTGGGATCACGTGCTCTAGACGTTTCCGTGCTATCTCGGCGAGTATCAAACACGCCTACAGATAACGTGGACCCGCGGATGCCGTAGTCCAAGTCTGACCAGTTCTCCAAAAGATTATCTAGATTGCCGAGTTCTGTATGACCGTAGTCACTTTCAAGGAACTTGAGCTCTGCAGATGAAAAGTCCTGATTTGAGTCTTGGTCGTGTGTATCCCTCGGAGTCAGTACGACTGGGAACTCTGTACCGATAAGCCTCTTACCATCCCTGAAACCAGAAAAGCATTCTGCGCTTTCTAGCGCAGCATAGTATGCTGCACCGGTCGGTTGAGACTGCCAGACTCTGCATTCGGGTTCTCCATAGTAGGGGCCGAATTGTACTTCATCCGGCAAAAGGCCCGTACTGGCAATGGCCAAGTGAAGCAACGAAATCCAATCTGGCAATAGGTCTTCACCTGCCACCGGGACAAGGCCATCAAAAGCAATTGGAAACGCAACAATCTTTAATCTCGGTTCACCCGTAACCCACATCATGGGTTTGCAAGGCGAGTGACTAGTATTCTGTAGGTATTCGATCCACCATGAGGTAGTGATGATTACTGGAGGCACTGTCGAGTCAATCCCTAGCAGCCGAGCTGCGCCCGGGTCGATGACGGGGTTGTCGCAGAAGGCATCGAGATCGTACTGCGTAGAGAAAATTTCGAGATCGACTGATCCAAACTTCAGGTCTTCCTCGGAGAATGTTGAAACAACGTTCAGTTTCTTGTCCGAGCGAAAGTCACTAAAGTCTGGCAGATCAGATGTGTCGATTTCAGTAAGCCATGAGAGGTCCAAGACACTCTCAGTTTCCACCAGACTTTCTACTAGTCCACTGGGTGTGGTCGGGCTACCTGGTGAAATCGGAATATTACCGAAAACACCACTAGACGCTGAGCCGTCAAACCCAGCGATCCCAGATCCCATCCCTCCTGAGGTGAAACCTCCTGTACCCGCACCAGGGCCGCCGACACCCTGTGCATTCGCCGAGAATGAAACAAGCGAGAGAAGAAGTGCAGCGGTGAATCTTCCAGGCATCATGTGCTTCCCCCTCATCAGTCAAAGATGTTCGGAGGATTGCTTATGCCTCCACCGATGGAAATGGGGGAAGATACCCTCCCCTGGAATCCACCAGGGTTTGGAATTGGGTTACCGCCACCGGTTTGAAAGCCTGATCCAGTACTTTGGATTTCCGTAAAGACCGGATTGGGAGTTATTGCCCCGGTGGGACCATCAACATTGTAGGTTACCGAGAAAACTGAGCCAATCTGATCCGGCTGAGTTGGTTGACGAAACAACCAACGGGTTTGTCCGAAATTCAGCTCGTCAAGTGAACTTTCCATCGTAGGACCCGCCCCGCCGTCATCTGGCGTGCAAGGCATGAGCATCATACCTTGGTTGTCTGCATGGCAATTACAACCGCCCTCACCCTCCATCTCGGGGTCGCAACCACCGCCATCATCCGGTACCGATGTAGAGGCTACATCACCGGCACTAGCTGACTCCGTATTTGAGCTGGCTACTGCATCGCCGGTAGAGTCGCCCGCGCCTACTGTAGTCGTTCCGTTGTCATCATTCGTGTCATCGTCTCCCTGACCACCGTTGTTGCCATTGTCGGTTAGATCAGTGTTACCGTCGTCGTCATTCTTGGGTTCATTTCCGTCGTCGTCCAAAGGATTATCCAAGTTTTCACAAGTCTCCACACACTTGTTTGGAATCTGTGTTACGTCCTTTACCTCCTCAACAACGTCATTCAGATTCTCACGCCATGCATCTTTTCCTTCACCCGTCAGTAGGTCTTTTGCTGCCTTAAAGGATTCAGCGGCAACGTCACCTCCTTCTGTCAATACTTCGGCGACCCCACAGGATGCATAACATGCCACTTTCTCTTTGGTTTCTGGAGAAATAAGTTGGCTGTCGGTTGAGGAAGAGTTGGCTGAGTTTTCTGCTGCGCCAGACGCAGAAGACATCAGGTCAATGCCGCTTACCAGTTCGCTGGGGTCTCCACCTGCAGTATTGCCGTCGCCCGGTGATGCTGCAGTGATTGATACGACACTAAATTCTTCCGTGAACATCGGAGCCGAAATATATTCCGTCTCAACACCGTCGCCGGTTTCATCTGCAGAACCTGCGCAAAGTGTGCATGCCATGCCGGAGAATGGTGTATCGCCCAGAAAATTCATCTGGAAATCTTCAGGGCTTTCGCTGGCGTGCCTCTCAGTTAGAGGACGCCCACTATTGTATGCCACCATACCAGCTTGAGAAACCAGCTGGCCTAAAGGATTTGACCGCTTACCGTCCATCGCGATCGGCTCCTCAAAGAAGAAATCGCTAAGCAAGTTGCCCCCGGATGCTGAAATTTGGTTGGTTGGGGGTACGAACCTCTTCAAAATCGGTGCCGAGTCTTGAAACTCACCGAACATTCGAAGCGAGCCTAGCTCCGTTGGGCGACCGGCATATGCGGTCATGTACTCGTCGAAATTCTGCGGCCCTTCTGTTAGGCTAGTGTCGGCAAGGTTTGCCACACCCTCTAGTGTGGATCCCGTAGCGCTAATCACTCCAGGATGAAGGTATTCGAGGGCAATCATACTGGTAGCCGAAACCATCCCACTTTCCGTGCCAAACGGACTTGATTGGCTATGAGATAAATCTACTAGGTTCATAGCTGGAATCGAGATTGACCGGTAAACGCCAAACTGAGCGATATCCTCGTAGATGGATCGTTGAATATCGCTTGAAGTGGATGAAACTCCTGCAGCAAGTAGCGAGACCGCTAGGGCTTCAACTGCGTGCGCCAATCTCCCAGCTTGATATGAACCCACTTCGCTCTGGCAAGCGAATGTTTTGAGAGTCGGATGCCTGTAGCTCGCACAATTTGAAGCATTTACTTCAAGTACGGTCATTATGGCGGAGCTGATTTCGATTTCTGGACTATCACTTTCGGATTGAGCGAGTGAAGCTGTTGACTGAGCAAAAAAAAGCATCGTTGAAACAAAGGTGGCGGAAGCTGTCCTTGTAAAAAAAATGCCTGCTAAGAACCGTAGAATCGAGTTCATTTTAGTCCCCCGAGAATCAAAATTTCGATATTAAAGGTCCAAGTAATCTGCCGATGAGTGGCTTCGAGCCGAGCTTAGGATACTATCACTGCAAAGCGCAACGATGTCAGTGTTTAGGTAGGGCAGTGGAAGTTATGCCTAAAACGGTCGTTTTTGTCCGCGTCCACTGCCCAACGTCAGATCAATGGCTTAAGTCGGACAAAATCCGTCGGCAAAACCTTTGTAGTTTTGGCAAGTTTTTTGGCCATCTAGTCTTCAGGATTGGCTAGGTCCGCTGTGCGGGACGCTGCAGTCATCCGAGCGCCAAAAAACCGACGGCTGCTTTTAGGCTGCGTTGCGGAACCGCTTTTTTGCACCTGAAAGGTTGATCTGCATCCGGATCACGTCTTCGGTAATATTCCATGTGTCAGAAAGCGAAGACAGAGTGTGCGCTCCACTGGAAATGCTGCGGTATGCTTCGAGTGCAGCATGCCCTGATACCAAAAGCGTCGGTCCCAGGCGTTCAGCCTCCAATTCATGTTCGGCAGAGAACTCTCGAATACCATCAGCATGAAATGGATTTGAGGGCGGATGACGTAAAAGCACATGCGCAAGCTCGTGCGCGATATCCGATACCTGTCGTTTTGGATCGTTGATGTCGTTAATAACGATGAAAGCCTCAATGCCATCGAAGCAAACCGCCGCTGAAAATCCGCACCCCTTGCGTCGTTGAAATAGAAGTGTGCGCTCAGGACATTGTCGAAGGGCGCTGAGCGGGATGATACGAACTCTCAGATGTTTGCTGAGCCGCCATGGGCACATGGGTTCTTGCGGCAAGAGGTTTAGCTCCTGCCGCAGATCGATTGCCCATTCGTTCGCTTCTTTGACGAAACCTCGCCTCAACTTAGTCGTCGGCAACCTGTTTCTCCTTACGGAACTGCTCGTAGGCGGATCGTATCATAACCTCGATAGCCGCCGCCCCTTCGGGCTTGATGTTTTTGTCTGCTCTGAGATGGGCGACGATCTCCGCCAAATGCTCCGGTTTGGTAGGGTTATTGCCGTAGGCGATAAAGTCGTCGGCACTTAGTCCAGACCATTTACATAGGGCGGCCAAGGTATCGACGTCGGGGCGTTTGCCTTGGGCAATTCGGGTGAGGGTGGAGGCACTGACGCCTGCCTTTTCAGCGACAGCCTTCCAAGTTAGTTTCTTTACCTGACGATGGGTATCGAGGGCGTGGAAAAACGCCTCGTTCAGAAACTGTTCCTTCATAGTGATTTCACTCTTGCAATCTCCTGTCTATATCGCAACATTGAGATTGATTGCGATGTTGCAATCAATAGTCTGTATTGAAACCGAAAGGAAAGCAGAAAATGGCTGGAAAAAACCAGTACGTCGTTCGGAACGGCGATAAATGGGGCGTTCGTGGCGAAGGCAACGACCGTCTCACACGAAGCTTCGATACCCAATCTGATGCTATCGGCTACGGTCGCGGCATTGCTCAGAACCAAGGTGCCGAGCTTCGTATCCAGAATCGTAGCGGTCAGTTCCGCGAGGCCTGGAGCTATGGCAACGATCCTTATCCGCCGAAGGGATAAATTATGGGGATCAAGTACAAGGGCCGGACCTTCTCTTCCGGACAGTCGCTCGCGAATGCGATCAAGCGCGACATCAACCAGTCTCTTGAACGTAAGGTTCGGCAAGCCGCTGCGGCATCCGGCACTCGCGTTAGAAAGACAAGCGGCGGCTTCGAGATCGAAGGCAATGCACAGCACATGAGCCGGTTCTACAACCGGCTTGGGCGTTGATCGGCGGCTTCTCCTCCCTTGCTGTCAAAACTTAGGCGCAGTTCGGGCAACCGGCTGCGCCTTTTTCGTGGGTGACAAACTGCTCCTTCTGGTCGTCCACCGTAGCCTACCAAAATTCATTCGCTTAGGCTTGCCAGCTTTACCCTTTCGGATTGGGCTAATTTTTGTTGCGAATTGCTGGAAGTATTTTGCGGCAAGGATCATCGGATCCAAACCTGACTGGCCCTAGTAGGTGCATCTTTATAGCAATTGACATTGTCGGGTGCGTGACGCGCAAGAGGAGCTTTATGTCCAAGATGTTCCCCGTCAACCGATGCTGCGAACGCTTCGCCAATCGTTGTTGGGTTTCTCTCCACAAATGCTGGCATTGAGGCGATGCAGGCGCTTTATGGAAGAAAGGAGAGAAACCGGTTACAGTTTCTCTCCTAGCACCTTGCGGTGTTCATTCGAAAAGGCTGTTAAGCCGAAGCAGCCGAAGCTGTACCCAGAATATAGAGCGTCAAACGCTAAAAATCAACTAACGTGAGAGGGTAACTATCTGATTTAGGTGAGAAATTTATCTTTGTGTTCTATACTATATGTTACTTTAATTACTTGAAGTACTTGATTGGTTACGTTGTCCTTGAATACCTTGATTATCTTGATTACCTTGATGGGGACAGATGCCAAGAATGCTTGCAAGAAATATCACGACCCAGGAGGTGCCAATTGTCAGGATCTGATCCCATCATCAAAGAATCTCAGCCTGCCAAGCGCGGCAAGGGGCGTGGTGGAAATTTCTTTGCCGTCGACCGTGAGGTCTGGGAACGGCTATGGGAAGTGGCAAGTTCCAATAGGTTTAATCTCGTAAGTACTTACCTTGTGCTGTCGGCTGGCACCGGTAGCGATCACCAACTCAGTAAGTGGTCAACCAAGGCATGTGAGAGACATATTGGCATTGGTAAGCCTCGGGCAAAGGTTGCCGTTGATGAGCTGATTGAACACGGGTTAGCGGAACATACAGAACAATCTACTCGGGCTTTTCCCCAGTATCGTTTGCAGGCGGTACCTTTAGAGAGCGACCCAATCTTTCTACCTATGGCAATAGTGACGGGACTGGATGTCGAAGCATCTATGTTAAGGCGCATTCGGGAGGCTGGGGATCCATTATTGTTGCGAATGCTAGTCGATTTGTACGGCTTGACCCAAGTCGATGCTACTTTTGGGGTCCCGATTTCTGCGCTCAGTCAGATTCCATTGGAGGACTATCCTGCTCGCAAGGTGTTTGAGGTTGGGGTACACGCTATTTGGGCGGTTAGGCTTAGTGGTACTAGGGCGGCAGGCGGAACATGGACCGAGCCACATCGCCCCAAAGGTCATAAGACGTGGGAAAATTTCTGGGCGCGTGTCAACGTTCTCGAAAATATTGGTGCGATTTGGTATGAGCCCTGGGCTTTCGATGGGGCTGCAGATGACGCTGAGCCGTTGTTCCCCGTCGATTCAGATGCCGTTCCGAAGGGTAAGAAAGAGCCTGAAGTATCCGACTTAATGCAAGTAATGTACTCAGTCGCTGAGGCTCTCACTGAAGATAAAACTTACCTTCTGGACCGATATGGAGAAGACTTGCTGGTTTCACTGGCATTGCATCGCCAAGCACCTAGCGTCAGGGGGGTGGCTCGCATGCGGATTGAAGCGGACACCCCAGGCAGACGTCTATCCTATCGCAAGCGGCACACTCAAATCGAGGTCTATCAGTCCGGTTATGCGCAAATACTCCGCGATGCTTTAGATGGCAATTATAGCCGCCCAATGAATACTGCAGCACCCATAAATCTTTGAAAGAAAGCACAATTTAATGTCAGTTGAGAAAGACAAAAACGAAGATGCTGACACGGGGCCATCTTTCCCGACTGATGCAGAGCTATTGGATGCTGGTTATGTACGAGCCAATTTTGGCGACGCACCGGACGTTTCAGCTATGAAGACCGCTGCTGGACACCCTTTTCCAACACACGAAGAGATTGTCAGTGCAGGCTATGTACCTCTAAGTCGACGTACTGGACGTTTGACGAGTCGCCCTCGTGTGTCGCAGATGTATTGGGTTGATTTTCATCATGATGCCTATTCACCTGAGTTTGAAAGAGAGCACCCTGGCATCATTATTCGTGCAGCCCAAAAGCTGCACCATGATACTTGCATTGTTCTGCCAGTCACGAGCGCCGCGCAAAAAGCAGGTACCCATTTCCATACATTGTCGTGGAATCCGAACACTGATGGCCGCAAGAAAGGCATCACCGCACATGTAGTGTGTGATCATCTCTATACTGTGAATACTAATCGTCTGCGCCCTCTCATTTGGCAGGGAAAGCCATACTTCCCAAGGGCCTATCCAGAAGACATGACGGCGATATTTGGCATTCTTGAAAAAGTTTTAAATGCTTCATTTACAGCAATTGAAGCGCGGCAGGCCGTGGCCGCTACGGAGCTTGCGGCGAAGCCCGTTGGACCTAACACACTGACGATACCTAGTAGACGCTAGATCAACTGGTAAAGATGAGGGCGCAATAATCTGTAGACTTGAAGTAAGTAGAAAGAGTGAATTTTGACCGCAAATGAAGCAAACAACGCAGCTATCCAATCCGCTTCTGAAGGAGCTGGAAGACTTTTTCGTTCTTACGAACGTCACTGCGGGGAACCAAGCCCGGATACACTCTTTGATCTCCTAAATGCAGCGCACAGTTTGAATGATCGCGTCAAGGCCGCGGTTAACAGAGACTTTCACTGCATCGAAGAGTTTAATGCCTTGAAAGCCATACGTAATTTGGCACATCACCAAGAAGAGGTGCGGGCAAACGTTCGTGTTCTTCCAACGCCTGGATATAGCGACTTAATGATGATGTGTATTCTACGGCGGGACCAGGTTGACCGTGCGATAGATGCCGTCAGGGGGCGATGGCAAGAAAGAACTCGTGCTGCTTGCGAGGCAAAGTTTCACTGGTTTGGCCCCGCCGTAAATATCAATCCATGCCTCTTCAACTTCGTAGTTAAGGCGTATGAGTTGCTGTTGGAATTGGGAGTGCCGCTTCCTGAGGATGCGGCTGCTTTAGAAGCGTCCTACCGCTATGAAGATGAGAATGGTCACCCGCACTACGTCGAGGGTACCATAAATGCACATGCAGGGGTGATTTCAAAGTTGCTTGATGATGTAGTTTCCGAAATGCCAGCACCAGCCTAGAAGCGGCGATTCTTAACGGCCTGACACCTTATGGTATGGGTCTCATGATCTTCATATTCTCGACGAAACATGACCTGATTTTTAGGTCAACATTTGCGACCTATAATCAGGGTTATGTTAAGTGAATTCGACTAAAGATGTTTGCTTTCAAAGAATGGGCCAACAAGCGCAGCGGCAAACTAGCTGAACTACTCTAGGCCTGTTGGCTTTTGCGACCGCCTCCAAGTTACGGCCTCGCCTCGCAAGACTTGGAACTTCGCTAGTGCATGTTTGTACACCTCCAAGTCTTTCTCTTCTGATGGGTGAACAACGGCAAGTCTCGTCTCCAAGAACTCAAAGAATATCTCATCGTCGCTTGCTCTTAGGTGCCCAATTGCATCCCGTAGAAATGATAAGTAGAGGCTCGTCTTTAGTTTTGGTTCCACAGCTAAAGCGGCCATCAACTGTTGGACAAGGCTGACGTGCCGCTCTATGCGCTCTGATTCAGTTTCGGCTGTGGATCCTTCACCATGGTCTGGATCTTCCCATAATGGAGTGCCGATGTAGCGTATAACTGTACTAAATAATTGAATAGACTCAAAAATTCCAGTGTATCGGCTATATGGTGCGTTCAGTTCGGCTATAGTCGCTTCAAATTTCTGACGGAGATCCAATGTATCGTTCTCCAGGTCGCGCATCATCGTTTTCACTTGATGTTGGAGCTCAAGTGTCTCACTGCGGTCTTTAGCGATTTCGCTTCGCTCTTCAGCAATTGCGCCAAGTTCACTCCATATTGGGAAAGCTAGCACTAGGAAGCCAACAGTAGCGACCAATGCTACTGCACCGATAACTATGCCGAGGAAGTTCAGCAGTTGGCTTCCTTCGATTGCTTGCTCAGGAAGATACTTGGAAACCAACAAAACAGCTAACAAAGCTAATACGACTGCCAGAGCGACGCCGATCCAGAGCAGTGTTCCGTGTCCAGTTTTCTTTGACTCTGAAGTCTCATTAGTCATTCTCGAGGAACTCCTTGGTGACGAAGTTCAAAAATCTGACGCCCTTATAGCGTGATTTTCGCTCAATTTTTACAGCATACTCAGATTCTTCATGAGGATATTTTCGGACAGCAGGCTGAGCGTTCGTGAACAGCCTGACGTTCAGCCCATTAAGTAGCCCTTCTGATTGCAAATAGTCTACAAGGCAAAACCCTGTCTCATACCCGCCTTCAGTTGGATAGACGGAGAGAGTCTCACCGGGATCCATCATCAAATCAATCAAGACACCAAGAACCTCGTTGTGACGCTGCCTGATAATCTCAATCGCTCTATCGACATCCGGCTCGACTAGTACGAGGATCCCATTTTCCCGCAGACGAGACACAGCGTGGTCCAAAAGTTGGTGATCGTCGTCTATCCACAGCAGGAACTGATCAGTCTTGTTCATCGATTACCTTCTCCACCAGAAATCATCTTTTGTGTATTCTTCAGACTGCAGCTCATCTGGTAAAAAAATGCATATCTGGGTTGGGCTAGAAGATTGCTCAACCCAAATGTCTGCCCGATGGTCTCGTAGAATGTTTCGAACCACCGATAATCCAATTCCAGCTCCAAAGATTCCAGCCTTTATGTGCGCGGTTTCCCTGAAGCCTGGTTCAAAAATTCTCTGTGGATTAGTGCCAACAATGCCGATGCCAAAGTCTGAAACAGTAATCAAGTGGCCGTTCTTAACATCGCGCGCTACCAAGTCTGAGTAAAAAATTGGGGCAGCAGTCTGGATATCAGAAGTTCCTGAAAGTTCCGACAGAGTCACTTCTTCTACATCGACAGAAACTTTAAATCTTTGCTTCTGAAATGGGGTAAGGTACTTAATTGAATTCACTAGCAAATTCAGGATTACTTGACTCAGAGCCCGCTCATCGAAGAAAAGGTCAACAAAAAATGCACCTACAAATATTCGGTCGATGCTAACACCATTTTTCCTCGCGAGTGGGATACATATCCGCTTCATGTCTCTTACAACATTATGCAGACCAACGTAATCGGGATCGTACCTATGTGCTGGTGGAATATCGTTTACGGGCTGCAGGAACGTAAGGGATTCTACCAAGGTGGTAACGTATTCGGACGTAACCATTATGTCTTCAATTTCTTTGGCTTGCATCCGCTTAGGCATGTCGCGTTGGCCAGAAATAACCTCATGCTGACGAAGGGCTGACTCGAAAATAAAAGTCGTCGGAGTAAGGATCTCATGTCCAAGAACCATCGCTCTTTGTATGCTGCGTTCACGCGATCTGTACAAACCCGCGATAAAATCAAGTATATGCGTAATGTGATTTAGGTATAGTTCGTCTTCCCAATCGAAGAAATCATCGATCTCAGAATGGTTGAACTCTTTAGATCGTGCGAGGTCGTTAACTCGATCACACAAAACAAGATAGCCCAATGGATGGTTATCTTCATCATTTCGGAGCTGTGAGACAAGTAACTGACTTGTCTCGGAAAGAACTCCCCAAGCAAGCTTCTGCTCGTCTATCAAACTTTTATCAACTAAAGCGACGTCGTCATAAGATGCCCGTAAATCCGAACTACCCGATGAATATGCGCTAGTGATAACCTCTCTAACTGCTGAAAGCTCAGAGGGAGTTAGCTTCACTTGTGGCTTACTATTTCGTGCTACATGCGCTTCCTGAGTCAATGTTCCATCTGGATTCTCCAGAAAGAGGAACACATGCTTGCAAGGAATCTGTTCGGGCAAGACTCTAGAAATAGCTTTTCGTAGAGCAGATGCGAGAGTTTCGGGTTCAGCAGAAATATCGGTCATCTGCTCTGTTATACGGTTGCGCCTGATTTCAATAAGAGCGCATATTCCGGACGCTAGCTTAGAGCAAATCGCCTTGGTAAAGTCGCGGACACCATCACTGCCAAAATCGAATTCGCCACAGCGATCTTCGTACATGCGTAGTTTCTCGTCATCGAGGTAGACGCTCAACAAGAAGTCAATCCCAGCGTTGGGTGATTTCAAGTCCTGCGATGGCTTTGTTTTACAAAATTCACCCAGCGTAAATGCAACTTGTTTCTTTAATTTTATTGGAAGACCATTTTTGTCTTTGACACCGCCATTCATGATTCTGTCGACTGTGTTCCAGTCAGGATCTTCTGGAAGATTTGAGATATCGTCACAGGCCCATGATTTTAGCCAGGGCAACCTAGGACAATTAGGAATTGGTGCGCTTTCTTTGATAATTAGATCTGCATGTGTTCCTTTTGTTGAGCAAACAAATTCCGTTGGGTCTGACTTCGGGTTTGGTCGGTAAGATTTACTCCTTGCAACTGCAGAAATGACCCCGCCTCGCCGCTTGTGCTTCCACAGTGAAACAAAAGAAACCGGCGCGTGCTCCTCTAGAATGTCCAAAAGCGGTGAAATCCGCCTTTCAATTCCAATATGCTTTTCGCTCCAGTCCGGATCATTGTGTGCCTGCGTGCGGATCGCTGAAATTTCAAAAGCGAACTTTATCGCGGCACCCGCTGACTCCCATGGGTACTTTCGAAAACTCTCGTTCAAAATTAGTTTCTCGCTCAGAAATACACTTCTTCATGTTGTTCTGAGCAAATCAAATAATCAACAAAAAAAGATAGAAACCCGCTAGAACCGCTGCCAAAGGAACATCGGGAGCCAGCAGTTTCGTGGTAAGGTGAGAAGATGTGGTTACGGATTACAAGAGCAAATCCGTGACCGTGTTGTCACGATAGAGGGTGGTTAGATCGCTATGCTTGACCCGAAACTGGCTCCGTCGCTTGATGACTGGCCGACCTGTATCTGCATTTTCCATCTTGATGCCTGGGTCATAATACACGGCCCCACTTGCAAACGCGCCCAGCAAGAGAAGCACATCCGTCCCTTCGTTCATCTGAACAATGGGCGCGTAGCTGTACTCTGGGGGAGGACCCTGCATCAGAGACGGAACATAAGCCGCCTTGGCGTGTTTGCGATTCCAATGTGCCATGATCCCCTTGAACCCCCACGAAGCCGCAATCGTATCATCTCGTGCCATGAGCATAATCGCTCCGTCCACATCCGTGATCTTACCGGATTCAGCATCAAAGCCGACCGTGCGTAGTGCCAGGTTTGTCTCTGCGTGGAAGTCCCTGTCACTTGAATAGATACCCCCGAAATTGATCCGGCCCGCCTTCCCGGCTTTGTCAGGATAACCAAACCTGCGCAGGAACACCTCAACACCGTCATCGCGGTAGACGCCACCGGTTGGTTCAGGTGTCATCAACGTTACGGGACTTTTGGCCGTGTATCGTTCAAAATCTCGAACCCCATACTGTTTGACCTCCCACCCCATGAAGTCCGGCTCTGCATAGCTGTTCGGCGAAATCCCCAGTTCGGCTTCCAGTGTGTAGCCGCCGCCGTTCCGGGCGCTGTAGGGTTCCGGCACCCCTGCCCTGCCCATCTTCTGTGATGGTATCCAGCCCTTATCGTGAACCAGCCGCAGTGCATTGAGGAGAGCCTGCCTTGGATCGATGCCACCTTGCCGGATGGTTTCAAGATCAATGAAGACACCCGATTGCGGGAGCCCATGAGAGGCTGCGTCGAATGCTACTGCAACAGGGTCATCATGAGCCACGACATGCCCAAACACTCGCCCGTCCAGGCTGATGCCAAAGAAAAGCACCCTGCCCTCATCACGCGACCGCATCAGCTCCCGAGGTGCCCGTTCAGCCCCGCGCAGGAAGCCTGACATCCTGACTTCCGGATACTTCGGATAGAGGATCAGCTGAGCGTCCGGAGCAGGCGACGGTCCCTCATCATCGATCCAGAAGAAGTTCACCTTTGCTTTGGCTCTGTCCCGGACCGATCCAGCAAGTGAGCTGCCATCATCTTCAATCTCGCCATGAGGAATGATGTTCAGAGCGCCAAAGCCACCACCAAGATAAACCTGGTTCTTGGAATTATCATTTGGGGCAAGGCGTTTTGCGTAGAATCTGACCGCGCCATGCGCGACCATCTGATCAAGCAGTCGGTTTAGCGGGTTCGTCAATCCATTGGCCTCTAATACAGAATTCGTCTGCATCAGAGGACAGCCACGCAGTTAGGGAGTCAATGACATGCGGCAATGGCAGACGCCCCCTGCCCTTCAGGGCACATTCCCAGACAACGGCAAGACGCCATCCCCCTGCCGCGAGTTCCCGTCTGACGGCGGTGTCGCGGGCCAGGTTGCGGCCTATCTTCTCTCGCCAGAACGCTTCGCGGGTCTTTGGCCATTTGAACAGCGGGCAGTCATGGCCATGCCAGAAGCACCCGTGCACGAAGATTGCTGCCCCATACTTCGGCAGTACAATGTCAGGTTTGCCGGGAATGTCTTTTGCATGCAACCGATACCGGAATCCTCGCGCATGCAGAGCCTTACGAACAATCAGCTCAGGCCGTGTGTCCGCCCCACGGATCGCCGCCATGTTGCGTCGGCGTGTTTCCGTGTCGTGGACATCAACCAACTTTTTTCAGGGGCGTTTTCACCAGTTCAGCAATATGCGGACGCATCAGCCTGGCCACTTCCGCAAACACCGGCACCGCGACAGAGTTCCCAAACTGCTTGTAAGCCTGGGTATCTGAAACTGGGATGCGGAAGCTCTCGTCATAGCCCATCAGGCGGGCGCATTCCCTTGGTGTGAGACGGCGTGGATTGTTGCCCTCTCCCCGGCTTACAAGGATTTCAGAGCCATCCTTGTAATATCTGGCAGAAAGCGTCCGCGAAATGCTGTCACCATCCACAAGCCCAAAGCCAAAACCGTTGCCCTTAGCGCGATGTTTGGCAGCGTAGTCCTGAAGGTACTTCCAGAGCTTGTCTGACAGCGTGTACTTGCTGCTGACTTCTGCGTCCGGGCCGACCGTGAAATGGCCTTCCGGCTCTTCGGTTCCATTCTCGGGATGGAGTATATCCCGCATCCCCCTGCCCTTCCGCCCGGGCAAGACTGCATCGTCAAAACTGAAGCCCGTCTCTTCACGGAAGCCGACCATGACGATCCGCTCGCGGTGCTGCGGCACAAAATTAGCAGCGTCGATGATCCGGGTGTGAAGCGTGTAACCTAACTCGTCGGTCAACTTGCGTTTGATCACATCAAAGGTCCGGCCTTTGTCATGACTCTTAAGGTTCTTCACGTTTTCCAGAAGGAAGGCTGCTGGACGATGATGCATCAGGATACGCAGCACATCAAAGAACAACGTGCCCTGTGTTTCATCATCAAACCCATGGGCCCTGCCGAGAGCGTTTTTCTTGGAGACACCGGCAATCGAGAAAGGCTGACACGGGAACCCGGCGACCAGAACATCATGATCCGGAATGTCGGCGGCCTCGATATCCCGGATATCGCCAGCTATCGGCCGATTGTCAGGGAAATTGGCATGATAAGTCGCCTGAGCGAAGCGGTCCCATTCTGACGTGAACACACAACGCCCACCGGCACTTTCCATCGCTTTACGAAGACCGCCAATTCCGGCGAACAGATCAATGAAGCTGAAATCGGTGTTGCCTGGAGCGGGCTTAAGGGTCTCCACCTGCATCTTGAGCAACGTCATGACACCATCGCGTGGAGCCTCTTCACCACGCTTCCAGCGATAAACGTGACCTTCAGAGTACCCCAACACTTTGGCGGCCTCTGGCACACTCCAGCCACTCTGCTGCATAAGCATCTCAAACTCGGTCATCTTGCTCAGTGCCCCTGACTCTACTTCTCTGGGTATTTTTCTGACACTGTGGTGTGAAGAATCCCTAAATACAAGAACAATATGCAAACTCGGGCTGCTCTGAGTGTAATTCTACCTAATTCTTCGTATCCCGATATGCTTTCAGCATGTCTTCGATGACGTCGTTCAATCGCCGTCCCTCTTCATCACGGAGCTGATTCAGTTCATCGCGAAGTGCGCTGGAAAGATAGATGCGCCAATAGGTCATATTCTCGTTCAGAGGTGGTCGACCTTTTCGGGGTAACGTGGATACAGCAGCAGGCTCTGTGGATCGGGTGAATCCATGAGCTTCGCCCGCCTTTGCGACAGCATCTTTGTCTGGCTTGGTGCGACTTGCCTTCGGCTTACCCTTCAAGCCTGCACCGATCTTAACATCGGTTGCTGGTTTCTCGTCGTCGTTATCTAGGTTCAGAAAGCTATTTGCCATTATTCCGCCTCCAGTATTTCAGCCAGCTCTTTCCCGAGTCTTGCCGTGTTGCTGATCGCGCTTGCTACGGACTGATTGTGACCAAGCTCAAAAAGAGTTTTGCCTTCAGCCATCACGCGCTCAAATGGCGCTCGACGCATAAGCTCGGTTTGCAGGCGTTCGACCCCTGCCCCATCCAGCTCAGCAAGTAGCTCCTTGTGAGATTTTGTGACAATGGCGGCATCGGTCTGAGTTATCAAAATCCGAGCCGGAACAGTTCGGCGCGCAGCGCGACCGGCGTCCCGGATCATCTTGAGGGCCGCTCCTGCTGCGTCCCCATCAAGAGCACTGGGCCGCATGGGAATGATGCACATATCAGATGCGGACGCAGCATAGGTGGCCATTAGACCTGCAACACCCTCAAGATCGACGAAAACCAAGTCGTGCTTCGCCTCCGCCGCTTCCAGGGTATCAAGAATACTGCCATCTGATGGATCAGAGATGACCTCGAAGGGTGGTTTTTCCAAACCTTCGCTCTTTCGCTTTCCCAGCCACACCCGCGCTATACTTTGGCGAGGATCGGCATCGACAATCGCAACAGACAAATCTGCATTGTTTGCGAACACTGTTGCGAGAGTGAGTGCTGAAGTGGATTTCCCGCAGCCCCCCTTGGGAGATAAAACACTAACGATCATTGCCTGCCTCTTTTTTACGGCACCTTTTATGACGTGCAACTTTATATGTCACGCTATTTTTTACTTCACGGCATATTATATACCCGGCATAATATACGGCATATTAAATATCACGTTACTTTTAATATCATACTGTTTGACGTGCAGCCCACTTACGGCAAAACCCAATGAACGCGTTGTCCGGGCTTCGTGGTGGCTCCATACCCTGATCGAGAAGAGACACTACCCACTCGCGCCATTCCCTCTCAATCACATACACATCCCAGCCAGGAGCAGCTCTGCGCGCAGCCTCGAAGGTGTCCGGTCGAAGGCTCACAGAATAGCCTTCGCCAAGCAGGGTAGGGGCCGAATTGCGGTTTCTGAAAAAAACCATGTCGGCCTCCATACTCACAGAGTAATCCGGCAGGTGGTCAAACTCACATAAAGCCCTGACAGCCATTCGAAAGTTTCGCGAAGCATCGCTTGACCCGCATTTTTTCTGGAGCTTCTTCAGCCCAATCTGCCAGAACTCCTTGGCCCCGCAATGCTTTCGGGCAATTTCATAAATGCGCCGTTCGATGGGTTTCCGGAGACGGAAATAGTCGGGGTGTAAGGTCAGGACTTCGTTCGCCTCGATCGCCTTGAACAACCACTCTGACAGCCGCAGGCCCCATTCCGTTACCCGTCCGTCCTTCCGCGTCCGCTTGATCTTTGCTCCGTCGATCAAGCCGAATGCTTCCCACGTTTCCTCACCGCCGGTCTTGATCGTAGTACGCAATCGAGTGCCATCGAGACGATCCAGAGAATCTCTCAAGAGATCATAGTCGTGGCCCCCAGTATGCCGGTTGCTGAACTCCATGAAGTCACGAGCCTGAAACATGATTTCTCGTGAGTAGGGCCGACCTTCATTCCTGGCAGCCATAATCTGACTGATGGCAAAGATCAGAATGTCCTTGTCATAGATGTTAGCGATGCCTTTGGAACTTGGCGTCACTTCCAACACGACGTCCCCATTTTCGTAGGTTTTGACCTCGCGGATCGGCTTCTTGGAAAGAGTGAAGATGGGGTGTTCCATCGACGCCATGTCACTCTTAATAACAGCGTCGGCAATGTCGCAAATGAACAGGTCCGTTTGGGGGTAACGATCTGGAAGGAGAGGGGGATTGTCTTCTTTCACGAGGTCTGCTCTCAACGGGACATTAGCTGCAAACCAGTTGTTATCGGGATATTAGCTGCACCGCAAGTCTTATCGGGATAACGCCTGCATAAATCAGGATAATACCTGCATCTCAACGGGATATTAGCTGCACCTCAGATTTACAACCAATTGATAAACAACATCAATACGTCATTTCAAAATAACGTAACACAGATTCTAACACATATATAACACTAGCAAAATTCAGACCGAACTACAGATCCGAAACAATTCCAAAGCGAATCGGTCACATCACTCCACGTAAAACACACAAGCATCAACACCAGTGGTTGTTGTAGTCCAAGACGCTCCAAGGACAGCGCAAGCTGAAACGTTGCTGGCTAAGAAACGAGGAAGCAGCACCGACAACGCCAAAGCCAGAACGACAGCACCTAGACCAAACCATGGCAAACGGGATTTCAACTGCTTTACCTTCTGTTCCCGATCCCAGACCTGGCGAAGAGAAGCCGACTTGTCCTCTTCAGCTTTCTTGAGCGCATCCTCCGCCCTGTTTGAAGCATTGAACAGATCGACACACATCTGTCCCATGCGGACCAGGTTGTCGTTGATCTTGCCGTCGATGGTTTCGCCGACGAGCTGGCCGTAGTGTTCAGGATCAGTTTGCTCGGCTGCTGTGAAAGCAGCGCTACGTGCTTCGGCCACCGTGCCGTCCAAATCTTTGAGAATCTTCGTCTGTGTGTCGACCCGATCCGACATTCGCGCGACCAGCTTTCCCATGAGATCGACGGTTTCACGGAGATCGTCATCGGGCGGGGCAGGGAAGGCAGGCTGGTCAGACATGGCGATTGCTTTCGGTTATGGCGTTTCCGGGACGAACAGTCCCTTGAATTCGGGGTCCGCGTAGTAGCGCAGCTTCTGTGCAAGCGCCGACGGCTGGCCCTGGACGCGCAGAAGCTGGACGTTCGGCGGCATCTGCATGATTTCATCGGGGGTCAGCAGGTCACGGCCCGTGAGATTGTTGCTGAAGCTGGGGTTGTCACCTGGCTTGTAGGTGTCGGTCTGAAAACCGGTGGTTTCCTGGCCGATCATCTGGCTCAGCCACTTGGCGGTTTCAAAATCATTGACGCCAAAGACCTGTTGCACCCCGGCATTGGCAATGAAGGTGTTTGCCCGGTCGCTGTAGAGGTCTTTGAGCTGGCTCATATCTTGCAAGATTGGCCAGAGCTGGAGACCATAGCCCGCCATCAGCCCCATGGCGCGTTCTACGGCTTCCAGACGGCCCAAGGCGGCAAACTCGTCCAGCAGGAACAAGGCAGGGGCCTTGAGCCGTTTCTGGGCTCGTTGAACGTCGCTGTGAGGCTCTGAGAGGGCCGGGGAGGCCTCAGGAGCCTGTGTGGCCGCTTCTGCGTCCCGTGCGATGTCCTGGAGGGCCTGAGAGACCAGAAGGCGCAGCCAGCGGCTGTAGGCGTCCATGCGGTTGGGTGGCAGCACCAGAAACACCGATGTGACCAGGTGGCGCAGGTCCGAGAAGTGGAAGTCCGACCGCGATGTAACTTTCGCAATGCGCGGGCTGTCCAGAAAATGGGTATGACGCTGCGCGTTCGAGAGGACCGAGGCGGCTTCCCGATCCGCCTTGCCCAGAAACCGATTGGCGGCGCGGGCGATCAGCCCTCCTGCCGCATCGCTGTCCTGCATCAGTTCCAACAGCGCGCGGAGCTTTTCCGGGGGCAGGGTGAGATATTCCCGGACGGTGGCGAGCGACCGCCGGTCGCGATCCTCGTGGCAGACGCAGAACATGATCAGGCCGCCGAGAATGGCTTTGGCTTCTTCATTCCAATGCGCTTCCGTGACCTGCCCCGGTGGGTCCATCACCAACGCCTCTGTCAGGGAAGCCGCATCCTCGCCCAGATCGAGGCTGTCCGGTGTCAGCCGGTCGAGGGGATTGTAACATGCCGAGGGCTGGCCACTGACTTCAAACGGATCGAGGACATGGGTGGTGCCAAGCCGCCGCCGTGCTTCGCCTGCGATCCGGGCATTCTCGCCCTTGGGGTCGATGACCAAGACGGAGCGGTCCACGCCCAGAAGGTTCGGGATGACGGTGCCGACGCCTTTCCCGGCCCGTGTCGGGGCAAGGGTGATCAGATGGGCGGGGCCATCATAGCGCAGCAACCGCCCGGTGTGCGGATTGCGCCCGATCAGCAGACCGTCACCACCCTGATGTTTCTTCAGCTCCTTGCGGCTGGCAAAGCGGGCCGAGCCATGACTATCGCCGGTCAGCCCGAAAAACTCATCTGCCCCGGAGACCATGCGCCAATACTGGAAACCGAAGACTGCGCCGATGAAGGTGGGTGGCAGAATGACCGCCCATTCCCACGCCGACTGACCGAGCGGGGGACCAAAGGTCGAGAGGGCAACAACGCCACCGATCAGGAAGCCGATCATTGCACCGAATGCCGTGCGCCCGATCATCCATCCGAACAGAATGGGGGTCGCGATCAAGCGATAGAAGAACCGGGCCAACCCGCCCATAAAGAGCATGAGGGATCGCATTACCCGGACCCGTCAGGATCAGCGCCAGATACCGGGGCAGGGGAGGGGGCATCGCCACCAAGACCTGCGCCATCCCATTCCGCGAAGGCCTTGCTGTCCTGTTCACGGGCGAGGTTCCTTACCAAGCGGTACACCATCGCAGCAGCGCCGGAATCCCGTTCCGCCAGATCGAGCAGCGCCCCGCCCAGGATCACCTTGCGCCGGGTGTCCAGTTTGCGCTGTCTCGTCGCTTCCCGGTTCTTCAGTGCCTGAAGACGGGCCTTGGCCTGGGCATATCGTTTCTCTGCCCGTTCGAGTTCTGTCTCTGCCAATTTGAGAATCCGCCTGTGACATGGTTCACGTCATGGTTGAAGGATTCACCATCCGTCCCAGATAACAAGCTGTGCAGCTATTTGAGTGATTTGTTGGCGGAACATAGCGGACACAGCGCCTGCTTTCGGCGGAGGCTTGCAAGAAGGAGCAGGGGGAGAGGTCTGCGCTTGAACGGATATCGTTGTGCGCAAACCCTGAGCTGAGGATCAGTGAAGGGTGGACTTATGCAAACTCTACACCTGCGGTTCCGAGATTTGCGTGCGATCTCTTCGGGGCAAAGCCCCAGCCGATTGCAGACCCCTTCGATGCGAGGCGCATCGAAACGGGAGACGGCATCGCCTCTCCCAAACCCTCTGGGACCAACGTCAGCCGTTGGATCGCGTCCCGCAGTGTCGCGCCAGAACC
>NZ_CANLYL010000025.1 GCF_947495275.1 uncultured Roseobacter sp. | reverse complement strand
AACAATGCATCGCTGCGTCGCCGGTGAGGGGGGTTCTAAGGTTACTCCAACCCACCCGCAACCCCTTTTTTCGGAAAGTTTGCAGTTTCCAGCATATTTCTGCAAAATCATTCAATAACAGTGTGTTATGAGATCACCAACTTCTACGCGGATACACGGTCACTGCTCCATAGAGGCAATCTCCAGCTGAAACGGGCTGTTTTTGAGTGAATCACTGACCGGTTGTAACGAACGACGGGGGCCGAGACCCCCCACTTATTGGGAAACAAACAAAATCTCTTACGCTGAGGACGCTCAACACATGGGCACAACAAATATCACATCCGATATCCTTGATTTGCTCGGCAGGGAGAAGAGTCAACAACCTGCCACCGGCGGCCGAAATAACGAGAGCCCAAGTTAACGACCGTCCAAAACGATCAAGGTGCAGAGCATCGAACGCCTATTTCAACTGGTGCCGCCGAATCTCATCATGGCTTTGCTATATTCTAAAGATGTATATGCCTTAGCTGACCTTGTTCGACATCCTTGTCCGGCATGCTGCTGCTAAAGCTGTCGATGACCAACTAGAACGGGCATCAGGCATGCAATTCGAGCTCAACTCTCAACACGCGGGCACGCTGACGCATCAGAATTCCTCCCAACCTTCCCCAGAGACCGGTTGGCTACCTGCGGCAACCGCCACCTTAGGCCGTGGAACGATTTGGCCGACCGGCGCACCAACGGTCGAGGCAGTCTTCGGTTTGCGGACAGGGACTTTGCTCTCCGATACGCCGTGGAATTGTTGCAAGGCCTTTGCCAAGGCGGCCGCCTCACCACTCATCGACACACTGGCAGCCGACATCTCTTCCAGAGACGCCGTATTGGTTTGCGCGGTCTGGTCAATTGATCGTATGGCAGTATTGACTTCTTCGATCCCAGCCGACTGTTGCCCGACCGCCATTGCAATCTCAGAGATTTGATCTGACGCCACTTCAACTTCGGAAATAATCCCTTCCAAAGCGTCACGTGACGATGCAACCCTCTGGACACCAACCTCAACGCTTTGATTGTTCTGATCAATGACCTCGCTGATTTCCTGTACAGCTTCCTGAGAACGCTGTGCCAGCGCGCGCACTTCGGAGGCCACAACCGAGAAACCGCGTCCGGCTTCTCCCGCCCGCGCCGCTTCGACACCCGCATTCAAGGCCAGAAGGTTGATCTGGAATGCGATGTCTTCAATAACCTTGACCACGCGATTAATCTGCTCAGATGCCTCTGTCATGGCATTAATCGACGTCTCCGTCTCACCTGATATCTTACGAGCCTTGTCGGCGCTTTCGCGCACCTTGCGTGTCGCTTCATCCGCGGATTTGGCGTTTTCGACAACTTGGCGGATACTGGCCGTGACCTCTTCCACAGCTGCTGACGTTTCTTCGACAGCCGCAGCAGCCTCTTCGGCACGTTTTGACATATTGTTTGACGATGTTTCGAGATGGGAGGATGTAGAAGAGACATTCTGGCCGCTCTCCATGATCTCCGCCATAGTTTTTGACAGCGCCTCAAGTGCCGCGTTGAAATCATCTTTCATTCTCAGGAAAGCGCCATTTCGGTCACCATCAATCCGGATGCCCAAGTTACCTTGCGACAACTCTCCGATACATTTCACCACATCTTCAATGTTGGCTTCTGTCTCCTCAAGTAGCCGATTAATGACCTCAGCCAATCCGACAAGTGCCGCATCGTCGATGTCATTTGACATCCGGTTGGAGAAATCACCCAACGCAGCATCACCCAAAACGCACTCCATGTTCTTCTGAAAACCTTCCAGCGTTTTCAACCGCGTGCGTTCCGTTTCGCGTTCTTGCTGCTCGGCGGCGCGGCGTTCTTCCTCAAGCTCTGCTTCGCGCGCCCGCTTCGTATCCTCGGCCTCGCGCTCCTTTTGGCGCATCTCCACTTCGTTCACGCGGGCGTTCAGGATCGATGTGCGAAAACGGTCCAATGCGGTCACGATTGCGCCAATCTCATTGGTTGTCGCTTTCGGAAGCTCGGCGTCGAGGTTCCCTTCGGACAATTCGGTCGCAGCATTTGACACTGCGAGCATTCTGACACGAACAAATCGAGCCACATACCATGCCGCAACGATACTGAACGCAATGACCAGAAGTGCGAGGACCGAGTTCAAAAGCGCTTCGAAACCCGCTTTCGCCTGCCGTTCCTGCATTAATTGGAGGAGTTCCGCCGCAGCAAAGTCTTCAACCTCTTTCAGCAGGTTGATCTTCTCGGTCTTCGCCTGAAAGAAATCATCGCCGGAAACCCCGGCCAAGTCCCCCATTGTCCCGGCCTCCAAGGCGACCTCGCGCATTCTTTGTACTGAATCGGTCGCTCTAGAAGCCATTACCTCTTCGAATTTGGCAATCGACTTTGGGGACGCATCAGCCAAGAATACCGAATAATAAATTTCCTGAATCTGGATCAGTGTTTGAAAGCGCAGAAGGCTTTCGGATGAAAAATTGCCCGCCGAAAAGGCGACGGAGCCAACAGCACGTTCGATGCCGGCCCGTTCTTTGCCTTGAAGAAGTCCGGCAAACGAAATCACCCTCGAAGAAATGTCGACATCGCTTGCGAAGGTGGAGATGTTTTTGATGAACCGCAGGATCTGTCCGTTGAGGTTGGTATAATAGGCGATACCTTCCGCAATTGTGATCGTTTGCGCGTCGACGCTGGAGCGGATGGTATCCATCTGCGCGAGCGTCGACAGAATAGCTTCTGAATCGCTCGCAAGCGATGCGAAAGCAGGTTCCATCCGAAACGCGTCAAACTGACGTTCAAAATCTGCAACAGCAATCTTGCGCTTCTCGTTCGTTTCGAGGCGCTGAGCAGTAAGCTGGGCTTCAAATTCTGTGCCACCGGACCCAAGGAACACAGCCGTCGCCCCACGTTCCTTTTGTTGTTCATGCACGAGGCTTGACGCATTTGTGGCCAAAGTGATCAGTTGGTCGAGTTTGGCATAGTCCCGAACGTCCTCGATTTTGGGAAAAATCACCCAGAGTGAAAGTGCCAGGATCATGACAATTGGGATGATAGTCACAGCAACCAGAGATTTCGTAATCGATAGGTTTATCAGCAACTTGTTGATCATGAAGAAATCGCCTTTTTTGTGTAACAGCGATACACTTTCACCGTATTTGCCCGGCTGTGTACTTCAGAGAAATGAAGACTTGCTGAAGTAGACCTCAAAGCGATTTTTTCGTGGCAGCAGGATTTCGCGATATCCAATTTGCTGGTCAGGTTCTGACTTATCACGCTCTCTTCAGTAATAGGCTTGAAGCAATCGTCTGGCCCTTTATTGCAGGTCCAATTGGTTGAGAGTCCTCGCAATGGCCTCTGCGAGAGCCTTCATACGTTGGGGTTGCGCACGCGATGGGGGGAACAGCATCTGCAAGGCTGTATCGGGGGCGGCATAGTCGGACAGCAGCGGCACCAGCCGTCCCGCGTTCAGGTCGGCCGCGACGTCAAAATTGGACTTAAGCGCAATCCCTCTTCCCGCCAGACACCATTGACGCACAAGATGGCCATCATTGGAAATAAGCCGCCCCTGAACCAGCACGGATTGCGCCCTTTCACCCGCTCCGAACTGCCATTGATTGTCGAGCATCTGTCCGAAGCGCATCAAAAGACAAAGGTGATTTTTCAGCTCTGCAGGTGTCGCAGGACACCCGTGGCGTGCAATGTATTCCGGGGATGCGCATACGATCCGCCGCGCCGCCCTCAGCTTGCGCATGCGCAAAGTCCGGTCCGGTATATCGCCAAACCGCAGCGCGATGTCGATGCCCCCTCCGACGATATCCACGTATCCATCAGACAAAAGCAATTCAACCGACACAGCCGGGTGTTCGGATATGAAGGCGTCGATGATTTGACTGATTGTCGTTCGCCCAAGATCACTGGGCGCGCTGATACGAATGGAACCAGATAGCGTTTCGGCCCCGAATCTGATGCGCGCCGTCAGGGCGTCGGCTTCTTCCAGAAGCGGGCCAATTCCCTCGAGTAAGGTGCGCCCTGCATCAGTCACACTCAGGGAGCGTGTGGTCCGGTTTAGCAACACCGTGCCCATATCCCGCTCCAACGCCGCCAGCCTCTCGGACACTGTGGTCGTGGACAGGCCAAGGTCCCGCGCCGCCGATGCAAAACTGCCGAGCTCCACGATGCGCTGGAAAAGTCGCAAATGTTCCAAATTCACTATCCGTATTTCCCGAATACTGATTTCGACTTCTGACAGTTTATCCGGATAAATGGATTGCGTAAATCCGTTCCACCAGACCAAAGGAGAACTCAAATGACTCAGTTGACGATCACCGGCAACATCATTGCCAAAAAAGGCCACATCGACACCGTCAAGGCCGAGCTGGAAAAACTGATCGCACCCACCCGCGCCGAAGACGGCTGCATCCAGTACGACCTGCATCAGGACAATGAAGACCCAGCGTATTTCATGTTTTACGAGAACTGGGAAAACCGTGAACTGTGGCAAACGCACATGAGCAACGACCACCTAAAACGATATATGGAAGCCACCGAAGGCATGGTCGAGAAGTTCTGGATTCATGAGCTGACCCACATCGCCTGATCCGTGCCCGCCCCGCCGTTGGGTCCCGCCCGGCCCTTCGCAAAGCCTGATCCAACCGTATTGACCGACGGGATCGCAGCGTAGCAACCTCAGTCCCCAGCTAAGAAGATCTGGCCAATCGCGCCGAAAAATACACCGAAAACCGAGCAGCGGAATCTGCCATCGCATCTTCCACTTACCGCGCCGGCAGCAGGCCGGTTGAACTATTGATCCCCGGAGAGGAGACCTGAAATGAAAGCCGTAGGCATTACTCACTACCGCGACATCGACGAGAACGACGTCTTCGTTGATGTCGATTTGCCCAAACCAACGCCCAAATGCCGTGACCTGCTGATCGCCGTCAAAGCCGTTTCCGTGAACCCTGTCGATACGAAAGTCCGCGCTGGCGGTGGTGACAAGGTCGAAAACCCGCCTCGGGTCCTCGGCTGGGATGCGTCCGGTGTCGTCGAAGCCCTGGGCGCGGAGGTCACACTGTTCAAACCCGGCGACGAGATCTACTACGCAGGCGATATAACCCGCTCGGGTTCTAACGCCGAGTTTCAGCTGGTCGATGAGCGTATCGTCGGCCATAAACCCAAATCTCTCAGCTTTGCCGAGGCCGCTGCCCTCCCCCTGACCACGATCACGGCCTATGAGGCTTTCTTTGACCGCCTCGGTATCGATCGCGACGGCGCAAATACTGGTGAGACGATCCTTATTGTCGGGGCCGGTGGTGGCGTTGGCTCGATCGGCGTACAGCTGGCCAAGGCGGCTGGCCTGATCGTGATCGGCACCGCTTCACGTGTGGAAACCTCCAATTGGATCAAAGAGCTCGGTGGCGATCACATCATCAATCACCACGCAGACATGGTGGCGCAATTGCAAGACCTTGGCATGCAATACGTAGACCACATCGCCATCTTCAACGACATGCGCCACTGGGAGGCCTGTGTCGAGATGATCCGCCCGCAAGGGGGTATCGTCTGCATCGACGACACCGACCTGCCGATGCCTATGGATGGTATGAAACTCAAGGCTGCGGCTCTGCATTGGGAATTCATGTTCGCCCGGGCTATGCACGAGACCCCCGATATGATCGAACAGCACAAGCTGCTGAGCCATGTTGCCGTTGAAATTGATGCAGGCCCCATCCGCACAACGCTGGATGAAATCGTAGGTCCGATTACCGCAGCAAACATGCAAAAAGCGCATGCGCTGATTGAAACCGGTAGCGCGAGGGGCAAGGTTGTGCTGGCCGGCTTCGACTGAAGCTCTCGGAAAGGCATCAAACAGGCAGATCAAACATCTCGCCGGTGCAACCATCCGTGTCACGCAACCTGATACGTTGGTGTCACGCTGCGCTCACATTCTTGATCCGCACCCTGGCCCCGCCTGCGCAATGTGGCGCGCCCCGTCACTTGTATCGACGGGCCCGGCGAAAACATCGCTGGTATGGCCAGTCTTGATAGCTGCAAACTGATGCGAGCGCCCGAAGACAATCGGCAGTGGAAGGCCGAACCAATACCAAATACAATTGACACATGATGAAGTTGCTGGCGCGTATTTCTGCGGTTTTGATTTTGCTTGCCGGAGAGGGCGACGCTCAGGACTCGGTGTTCGTCGGGAACGTGCCTTTGCCTGAGGATGTCGTTGTGTCAACTCAGGCGGAGGGAGCCTTCGCTGGCACTTGGGTTGGGCGCTGGGACAATCGGCGGAACCACATTCTCGTTGTTGAACGCCTAGGCGACGATGGGCTTGCGGATGTCGTATATGCCGTGGGAAGCGATCTGAATGGACGGGGTCGGTGGTTCAGGCGGAAGGCAAGAATCGACGGTGATACGCTCGTTTTTGCGGATGACAGTTTTGCCGCCCGATATTCACTTTCATCCACCGGCCGCATCCGTGGCGTTTTCGCCAACAACAAAGGCTTTGCGATACTGCAGCGCCAGCAGCTATCGGCGCTTATCTCTTCTCCGGAGAATGACTGGTTTTCAGTTGGCGCTGTTGAGCGGCTTGAGACCCGGCTGGTCGAAGACGGGCATGACATAGCGCTTTCTGTCGTCATTTACCGCCCCGAGGGTCCAGGACCGTTTCCGCTTGCGCTTGTCCATCACGGTTCAACGGGCACTGGCAAAAACGCATCGGATTTCGATCAAATCTGGACACCTGATTGGCTCGCTGATGTCTTGAACGAACACGGCTGGCTCGCTGCTTTTCCCCAACGACGTGGCCGCGGTCTGTCGGACGGGCTTTATGACGAAGGGTTTGCGGAAGATCGTTCCGAAGGGTATTCGCCCAAGGCTGAGCTGTCCCTGCCCGGCGCCGAGCGCGCACTCGAAGACGCAAACGCAGCACTAGACGCCCTGCGAAAACGTGCCGATGTCTCTCCGACCCAGACCCTTGTTGGAGGCGTGTCACGGGGTGGGGTTGTTGCCATCATGCAGGCCGGGGATCGTCCCGACGAGATCGCAGGTGTTATCAACTTTGTCGGAGGGTGGGTTGGTGAAGGCTGGGGTGACGACATAATCAATCCCACGCTGTTTCGGCGAATTGGTACATTTGGCGGGCCGGTCCTGTCGATTTACGGCGAAGAAGACCCATTCTATAGCGTCGAACACTCCAAACAGAACCTGGCCCAAATGGAGGCGCTCGGCGCTTCAACTCAACTGCACGTGGTGAAAGTCGATGGGTATGGCAACGGGCATTGGGCTGTTGCTGTTCCGAACCTGTGGGAAGAAGTGGTCGACGCGTTTCTCAGGACGATCGATTGAGACATCACCCCTGCCCTCAGGCGCGGCTCCACAAAGATAACTGTAAGATGTAGGTTCACCTAAACCCGCGCCGAGGCTCAAGGAGGTCATCAGAGGTTTCCTCGACCCCCGACCCTGTGTTTCCCTTCCGCTGCCCAGATCGCACCGCGGCGGATGATCTCCGTCACCTGCGGTTGCTTCAAATCATCCAACTCATGCCCAATTGAGCAATAGAACACACGGCCCTTGTCCCAACGTCGTTTCCAGACCACGGGAATGACCGTCCCTTCGATCCACCACAGATGATCACCAGAAAAGGTTGTGGTGGCCAGCACATCGTTTGAGGGGTCCACCAGCATGTAATATTGCTCGGTTGTCAGTCGAAAGCTCCTGATGCCTTCGACAATCGGATCGTCGGGTTTGCAGATTGTCACATCATAGTCGATGTAGTCTTCGCGCGGCTGCAGATTGTCCGGCCAGCCCGGCGGGTGGGCAACGAACTGCCCGCCAATCAGAAAGTGATAGGTCGGGCGATCCCGGAAAGCATCCCCCATATGGCCATGCCAGCCCGCCAACCCGCACCCCTCGCCGATCAGCTTCAGCAGGCCGTCCTCCTGCGGTTTGGTCATGTTGCCGTATTTGTCCTTGTGACCCGACCGGGCGGAGGACCATATCGGTGTGATCAGGTCCAGATCACTCAGGTCCTCGGGCCGCTCCAGTGGTTCCAGCGTGTCATAGACCGCCACCTCAAAGCCGTTTTCGGCCAGCAGTGCTTGGTACCAGTCGCTGAATTGCGTGGGGGTATGGCCCTCCCACCCTCCGACAAAAAGAGCCGCTTTCATTCGGTTTGTCCTCGCATATAGTTAAAGATCGAAGCCATATCGCGAACGTCAAACCCCTGCGCTTCGGCCTCTTTCAGAACCTGAAAAGTGGTTTCTGTTTGTGGCATGGGCACGCCGCCGCTTTGCGCCAGGTCCAGCGCCAGCCCCACATCCTTGCGTGCCAAAGCAACGGTAAAGGTCACGTCCTGGCTGGCCTCGTCCAGATAGATCGGGCGGCGAAATTTCAGCATCGGGGCGGCGGCGGCGGAATTCTCGATCACGTCAAAGGCGCGGTCGGTGGCGATACCGGATTTTTCCGCGAGACAGAGCGCTTCGGATACGGTCTGGTTCATTCCGTGGATCAGCATGTTTACAGCAAGTTTCATTACCGCGCCCGCGCCCACCTCGCCCAGCCAGATGGTTTTGCGCCCCATTGCGTCAAAGAGAGGCGACAGCATCGGGGCGAGATCATCACCGGCACCGGCCATGATCAGAAGGCTCGCATCCTCGGCAGCATTGGTCGCCCCGGACACAGGCGCATCGACAAAGCGCTTGCCTGCGGATTGCGCGGCTTTTGCAATCTCACCAACCAGAGCAGGGCTCATCGTGCCCATCTCGATCAGGGTCTGCGCGCCCGGTGCCGCGACGAGCCCCGCATCGCCAAGGTAAACCGCGCGCGCTGCCGCGTCATCGGCAAGCATAGTGATCACGACATCGTTCTGCGCTGACAGTGAGACGAGCGTGTCAGCAACACGCCCGCCAACCGCTTGTCTGAATGTGTCTGCGGGCGCAGCACTGCGATTCCAGACCGTCACGTCATGGCCTGCGCCAAGGCAGTTGGCCGCCATCCGGCGTCCCATCCGCCCCAAACCTGCAAAACCAACCCGCATCATGCGACCTGAGATGCGCCGTTGTCGGCTAGACCTGAAATGGCCCTTACCAGATTGTCTTCGGTCACATCGTCGGAGGTGAATTCCTGTGTGATCCTGCCCTGGAACATGGCGTATATCCGATCCGCGACATGCAGAACTTCGGGCATTTCAGAGCTGATGACGATCACCGCATACCCCTGCGCCGCAAGATCGCGGATCAGGTTGTGAATCTCCGCCTTGCTGCCCACGTCGATGCCCCGCGTAGGTTCATCAACAATCAGAACACTGGGATGCATCGACAGCCATTTTCCGATGACGATTTTTTGTTGATTGCCGCCCGAGAGATTGCCGACAAGCTGTTTCCAGCCGGGGGTGCGAATGTCCAGCCGGTCCCGGTATTGATCAAAGATTGAAACTTCGGCGCCTTCGGCCACAAAGGGACCGGCCTTGAGGTCATCCACTTGCGGAAGGGTCATATTGTCCCGACAGTTCATGCCCAGCACAAGCCCCTGGCCTTTGCGATCTTCCGGCACCAGCGAAATCCCCCGCGCAATCGCCTCGTTGGGCGAATGAATGCGCGCCTTTTGTCCGTCCAGAAGGATCTCCCCGGAGGACGGATCTCGCAGGCCGAACAGCGTCTCCGCGATCTCGGTTCGGCCAGCGCCCACCAACCCGTAAAACCCCGCGACTTCGCCCCGCCGAACCTGAAAACTCACATCGGTATAAAGGTCACCGCAACTGAGCTTGCGCACTTCCAGGGCCACATCCCCCAATTCGTGGTGCACGGCATTGCGCGACAGGTCCAGTTTGCGCCCGATCATCATTTGGGTAACCGCCTCCTCATCCGTGTCGGCAGTGGTCGCCGTGCCGGTATGCTGGCCATCGCGCAAGACACTGACCCTGTCGGTGATGCGAAAAATCTCTTCCATGCGGTGCGAGATATAGATGATGCCCGCGCCACGGGCCTTCAGGTCGGCAATCACCTCAAAGAGCACGTCTTTCTCGGCATCCGTCAGCGAGGCCGTTGGTTCGTCAAAAATAACCGCCTTGGCCTCGACGGTAAGAGCCCGGGCAATCTCCACCATTTGCTTGTTGGCAATGGACAGGTCGCCAACCAGGGTTTTCGGGGTGAAGCCCACCTTCAGCCGGTCAAGGATTGCGGCCGTATCGGCATAGAGCCTGTTCCAATCGACACGCCCGAAGGATCTGCGCGGCAACTCGCCCAGATAGACGTTCTCGGCCACTGACAGCTCATCCGCAAGGCTGAGCTCCTGATGTATGAACACGACGCCTTTGGCTTTGGCCTCCAGCGGAGTGGTCATTTTCGTTGGGGTTTCCTCGATCAGAATTTGACCTTCATCGGGCTGATAAATGCCCCCCAGCACTTTCATCAGCGTTGATTTCCCGGCGCCGTTTTCCCCCATCAAGGCGTGTACTTCTCCCGGCATCACCGCGAAGGAAACACCATCAAGGGCGCGCACGCCGGGGAAGGTTTTGACGATCCCCTCAAGTCGCAGGGCGGGTGTCTTTTCGGTCATGTCTTCAACTCCTCGGCCCCTTTGCGGTTCAGTTGTCTGTCGAGATAGAGCACCGCGATCAGGATCAGGCCGATCACCAGGTTCACGGTCGAGGTATCAGCCCCGATATGGCCCAGCCCCTTGCGCAGAAGCTGGATGGCCAAAACACCGCCAAAGGTGGAGATCACCGACCCGGCCCCGCCGGTCAGTTTGGTGCCGCCCAGAACCACTGCTGTGATGATCCAAAGCTCGTAGAGCTCGCCGTCATTGGGGTTGACCGACCCGCTTTCGGAATAGAACACAACAGCAGACAACGCGGCGAGAAAACCGATGATCATGAAATTGATCACCATATGCGGCCCCACCCGAATACCGGCATTTACCGCCGCCTCACGGTTGTCGCCAATCGCATAGGCGTTGCGCCCGTGAATGGTGCGGGTCATCACGAACCAGATCACCAGCGTCACCGCCAGCAGGAACCAGGTCGCCGTGTGCAAGCCCAGAAACTGCGCCTCGGCAAAATCAACCAATGTCCAGTTGAGATGGCTGGTGGGTTGCTCGCCGTTATACATGAAGACCAGCCCGCGATAGCCAAGCATGGAGCCAAGCGTTACGATAAAGGCGTCCACCCCCGTCTTCCACACGATCATCCCGTTGATGGCACCAAGGGCAACACCGGTCAGCAACGCCAGCCCCCAGGAGACCGGGATCACCCAATCGCCAAGCCCCGCAAAAATGGGCCATGTCAGGCTGTCCAGCAGAACGATTGCGCAAAGCGCGAAGGTTGCCCCCACGCTCAGGTCAATGTTGCCGTTGATCATGATGATCGTCATGCCCATGGCGATGATCCCGATGGGGGCGGATTGCTTGAACAGCAGCAGCATGTTGTCGAGGTCCATGAACGCCTTTTCGCTCAGTGACAGGATTTCACCCGCGACGCTGAAAAAGATCAGTTCAAACAGGATGAAGCCCCAGATCGCGCCGCGTTTCAGGAATGTGCTTGGTGTCCCGGCTTGCATATGTCCGCTTTCCCTCACGCGATCGGCGACCAGAGCTTGCCGCGCTTGGCCGCGATATCAAGCCAGACCGCCAGAATGATGATCACCCAGGTCACAACGTATTGGACGTAGAATTGCAGCCCGACCAGCAGCAGACCGTTCTGGATGAACCCGAGCATCAGAACCCCGATCACCGTTTTGAAAATGGTACCGGACCCGCCCAGCAGCGAGGCGCCCCCAAGGATGACAGCAGCCAGAACCTCAAGCTCCAGCCCCTGCCCTACGGTATTCTGGCTCCCCATCGACCGGCTGGCCTGAAGCAGGCCTGCCGTTGCCACGCAAAAGGCGGAAGCCAGATAACAGGCGAAGACAACCCGCGCCCGCCGGATGCCCGAGAAGGTCGCGGCGACCCCGTTGCCGCCCACCGCGTAGATTTTGCGACCAAAGGGTGTCTTGGCCAGCACGATGCCCAGAAAGGCCGCCAGTAAGGCAAACAGCAATATCGGCACCGGTATACCAAGTGCATCGCCCTGGCCAAAGACACTGAACCACGTGCCCTCCTTGTCGGCGATATCCATGTTTTTGCCACCGGAATAGGTCAGGGTCAGACCGTGGATCGCGGACAACATACCCAGTGTCACGATCAGTGAGTTCAGCTTGAGATACCCCACCAGAAACCCGATCAGCGCCCCGAGACAGAGCGTCATGGCGAACATCGCGGGGATCGCCAGCGTCGGGCCGATCTTGTCGTGAAGATCCAGCACAACGATGGTCGAAAAAGACATCATCGATCCTACGGACAGGTCGAGATTGCCGCTGATCACCACGAAAGTCACGCCCAGCGCCATCACGCCCATGATGGCCGAAGACCGGACCACCCCCATGAGGTTGTCGGGATCCAGAAACCGCGGGTTTGCCAGGGTAAAGCCGATAATGAACAGCCCGAAGGCCACCAGAATGCCCTGCCGGGCCAGCATCCCCCCGATATCGGATTTCTTCAAAAACGCCATCCCACTCTCCCTGTCTCCGACGGATCGGAGTCCCTGCCCCACTGATACTTGTGCCGCATCGCAGGTGTTCAAACCAGCGTCATGCCACCGTCGATCATCACGATCTGGCCGGTCATGTAGTCGCTGTCTCCGGACGCAAGGAATGTCGTTGTGCCGGTGATGTCTCCCGGTTGCGCCACGCGTCCGCGCAGAATGTCGGCGGAAAATTCTTCCATCGCCTGGCCCGGACGCTCCGCCGCGCCGATCTTCATCAGGTCCCGGTCGACCTCTTCCCACATTTCCGTGGCGACAACACCGGGGGCAAATCCGGTCACGGTGATGTCATGCTGCGCCAGATCTCTTGCACCTGACTGCGTCAGTGAAACCACCGCCCATTTCGACGCACAATACGGCGCCACATTGTCAAATCCTTGTCGACTGGCGATGGATGCGGTGTTGATGATCTTGCCACCGCTGCCCTGAAAAATCATCTGGCGGGCGGCTTCCTGCATACCGATCATGCAGCCCAGCCCGTTCACCCCCATGATGAAATGCCAGTTTTCATCGGTCACATCGAGAAAGTTCATTGGTTTGTTCACGCCGGCATTGTTGAACTTCACATCCAGTTTGCCGAACTGATCCACCGCATGGGCGATCATGGTGCGCACCTGATCCCGGTTGGTCACATCGACCGCAGCGTGGGTGATCTTGCTGCCATGCTGATCAGCACGTGCTTGATTTGTCTTGGCAACCTCTGCGACCTTTTCGCCGTTTATGTCGGCAAAGCAAACATCTGCACCTTCATCCAGCAGGGCCTCGCCAATCGCACGCCCGATACCTTGCGCAGCTCCTGTCACAATACAGGAGCGTCCAGAGACCCGCCCCATGGGTTTCTCCCTACTCAACCAGTTTCGTGAAAAATGCGTGGAGCCATGCCAGCCCCACGCAGTTCGGGAGAGCCCTAAAATACAGGCTTGGTGAAATCACTCTGATTGTCCTGGGTGATCTTCGGCGTGTCGAAGTAATTCAGGAAGGGAAGCTCTTTGCCTTCAAGCGTTTCAATCGCTGTTTTCAACGCGGCCTTCGCGTCATCAACGGGCGACTGATAAATTGACCCCCAGTATTCGCCGCGCTCCATCGCTTCGTAACCAACTGCAAAATTGGTGGCGCCGACAAAAATGATGCCCTCGCGGCCAGCCGCTTTGGCAGCATTCAGAGCGCCAACGCCCATGTTGTCATCGCCGGAATAGACACCATCAATGTCGTCATATTTTACCAGGAACGCTTCCATGACCTTCTGTGATTTCTCTCGATTCCAGTCGCCGGGCTGCGTTTCCACCAGTGTCACGTTAGGGCAAACTTCCGGCAGACGGTCATCAAAGCCTTTCTGGCGCTCGATCGCGGTCGTGTAACCGGGCTGACCCGAGATTTGCACAACGCGCGCTTCATTTTCGATCCCCATGGCCTTGAACTTGTCGCACATGATCTCTGCGGATCGCGAGCCTTGGGTGATATTGTCGGGCCCCGAGAAAGACGCAACGAAAGGGAAACCCGGTTCCGCGATGTTCGAGTTTGTGACAATCACCGGAATACCGGCTTTATGCGCCTTGCGTACGGCAGGGATCACGGCCTCACCATTGGTTGGCCAGATGATGATTGCGTCGACTTCCTGCTGGATCAGATCTTCGACTTGCGCAATTTGACGGGCCACATCGCCGCCCGCGTCCAGCACGACGGCTTCAACCTTGTCGTTTGTTTCGGCGGCTTCGATAAAGGCTTTTTCATAAGTGGTTTGATAGCTGTCGACGCCCACATTGTTCTGGGTGATGCCGATTGTCATAGTCTCGGCCACAGCCGCTCCACCCAAAGCCGTTGCGGCTAAGGCGGTGGTGGCAACAAGAGTTTTGCGAATATTCATAGGGGTTCCTCCCGGGTAACGTTCTAGTTTCTGCCAATTCCCGGCTCTCCTCCAAGGGAATCGTTATCCGTTGCTCGGACTAGCCCCGACAGGTTGGCGAAATCAGCAAAGCTAAAATCCCCCGAAAATATCCATTTTGAGAATCATGGTATCCAGAACGGATATCTACGCAATACTGCGCAGCGATCATTCTGAACATTTTGAGAGGGAGGGCAACATGACCGAATCGAAATTGTTCAATTCGAACACCACAGCGCCACGAAGGGCGCATCCTCCTGAACAGAGTGCAAAACGGTACAGATCAATGGACGGCTCAAATTCGATCTTTCAGAAAGGTGCATCTCAGGACAAGACCGAAATGCTTCAGGTCGTCTCGTTTCTGGAGAACTTCTGTGAAGAACTCGAAGAGGTGATCGAGGTTTTTGCCCCGAACCCGTTTTTCCTGATGTCGCTTTTTCTGATCCGCAATCACATCGAGGGCAAGACAGTCACACCAACCTCTCTAATCTCGGCCGCCCACATTCCCTACGCCACGGCGTCACGCCGGGTGAAGGAGATGATCGAAACTGGTTTGATTGAACAGCGCCCGCGCACCAGTTCCGGAAAGAGCTTCTCCCTGCACCCCAGCGAGCAACTTCTTGACGGATGGATGCAACTCTCGACGCGTATCCGCCGATTGGCCGAGCTTGAATTCGGCGCGAGCGGAAAACGCCCCGAATCGACCGACTACTATTTCGGCGGCTCCTACATGGCAACAAAATCGATCCCGCCCCTGCAGGTCCTGGGCGAGCCACTGAAACTCGCGGGCGGCGTTCGGGTGCTGGTGCATGGCGACCCGACCTTTATGGTCATGGAAACACTCAAACGACAATTCGAACAGGCAATTGGCCTGCCCATTCATCAACGCGCTTTCTCAATTGATCGGCTGCGTGAAGAAGCCCTGAAAAACGCGGAACGCCCGACCAGCCGATACGACATCATTGCCGTCGATCTTCCCTGGATAGGAGAGTTTGTCGAAAAGGGCGTTTTGCTGCCATTGGACGAGGCGGTCGATCTTGCCCGGCTGGATCCGGCGGATTTTCATACCGCGGGCTGGAAAGCGGCCCATTGGGGCGGACGGGCTTACGGGGTACCAGCGCAGACCACGCCCGAGCTTTTGTTCTATCGCCGCGATCAGTTTGCCGATGCGGGGCTTGAACCTCCTGCCACAACGGATGAACTCCTCGACGCGGCAAGGGCCCTGCATGATCCACAGCGCGGGCGGTATGGCATCGCCTGGAATGCAGCGCGCGGAACGGCACTTGGCCACACATTTCTGACGACGCTTTCGGACTTTGGGCAACCAATCGTTGATCTGGATGAGATCGCAGGTGGGTTCGATACTGAAAACCTGCATCTGCGCAACTATCGCTTCACCATCGACACCACCGTCGGGTTGCGCGCCGCCGAATACCTGATGGAGCTGCTGAAGTACTCCCCACCGGATATCCTGTCGATGTCCTGGTATGAGCGTATTCGCCCCTTCGCCGCCGGAAGGGTCGCAATGGCATACGGATATACGCTTCTGGCGCCCTACTTTGAAGGGGATTCATCTTCGCCGGCCTTCGGGCAAACCGGGTTCCTGCCGCATCCGGCGGGGCCCGGTGCGACGCAGGTCGCACCGGTCGGCGGCTACGTCATGGGAATTCCAGCCAACCTGCCCGAAGAACGTCGCGCAGCAGCAGCGGAAGCCCTGCGGGTGTTTACATCTCCCGAAGCGCAAAAGCTCTACGTCCAGAACGGCAGCCGGACCAATCCGCGATACTCGGTCGGGGCTGACCCGGAGGTACGGCGGTCTTCGGCCATCTTCGAAGCCGTCGACGCAATGTCCTGGCGCGACGAACTGCAATTCTGGCCACGCCCGCCGGTACCGGAGATCAGCGATGTCATCCGCATTTGCGGAGAGGAACTGCACGACATGCTGCGCGGGATCGTCTCTCCCGCAACAGCGCTGAGCAGGGCCCAGGCGCGTTCGGATGAAACGCTTGAAAACAAACGACGAAGTTAAAATCCCGAGGAGGAAATCATGGACCCCAATCGCCTGGAAGGTAAGAATATTCTGATCACTGGTGCCGCCCGCGGCATGGGTCAGGCCAACGCCGAGAGCTTTGCGGCTCAAGGGGCGAATGTGTGTATCGGGGACCTTGATCTTGCCATGGCCCAGGGTGTTGCGGAGGACATCAACGCAAAAGGAAACGGCAAAGCGATCGCCGTTAAGATGGATGTGACCAAACGCGAAGACAATGCGGCCGCTGTGGCCGCCACGGTTGAGGCCTTTGGCAACATCAATGTGGGGCTCTTTAACGCAGGCCTCAACAAACCCCGGTTCTTCATGGATATCGACGAAGACAACTGGGACATGATCATGAACGTCAACACCAAGGCGATGTGGCTGGGCATGCAGGAAACCGCAAAACAGATGATCGCACAGGGTCCGATGGAGGATCATCCCTACAAGATCATCAATGTAGGCAGTATCGCATCGCGCAAGCCGCTGCTGGATGTCACCGTCTACTGCACGTCGAAATACGGCGTTCTGGCGCTGACCCATTGCGGCGCGGTTGCCCTTTCCGAACACAATATCACCGTCAATGGTTATGCGCCGGGCGTGGTCGTCACCCCGCTCTGGGAACAGCTGGACAAGGATCTGGTCGATATCGGTTTCAAGGAACGCGAAGGTCAGGCCTATGACGACATCGTGCGCGATGCCTTGCAGATCAAGCGCGTCTCATACCCCAATGACATCACCGGCACCGCGTCATTCCTTGCCAGTGACGACAGTGACTACATGACCGGCCAGATGATCCACATCGACGGCGGCTGGTGCATCCAGTAGCGCCACGGCCCTCGCACAATTTCTGACCAAAACAAATGTGGCTGAGCCACCTGAAGGAGACCTCATGTCCAGAGCCTTAATGCCCAACCTGCTGACCCCGCAGGATTTGGAACCGAACTGGGAATGGCGCGACAAGATACCCGCCTGGGGACATATGTCCGTTGATTTCGAACGCCGGATTGATCATGACCGGCTGCGGCGGTATCGTCTGGCGCGGACACGGCAGGCGCTTCAGAGCTCGAACGCCGGGACCCTGTTGCTGTTTGATGTCAACAATATCCGCTATGTCTCCGCCACCAAGATCGGTGAATGGGAACGCGACAAGATGTGCCGTTTCTGTCTGCTCACCGGCGATGACAGCCCCTATGTCTGGGATTTTGGCTCGGCAGCGGTGCATCACCGCCAATATTCCGACTGGCTGGAACCCAGCCACTGTCTTGCGGGCGTTGTCGGCATGCGTGGGACTATCCCGCCTGAGTTTGGTCTGATGAAGAAATACGCCAAACAGATTGCAGGTCTGATCCGGGATGCAGGGATGGCGGACATGCCCGTGGGCGTGGATTATGCCGAAACCGCCATGTTCCACGCGCTGCGTGAAGAAGGGTTGAATGTCGTGGATGGTCAGCAGATCATGTTGGCAGCACGCGAAATCAAGAACTGGGACGAAATCCAGTTGCTGACCCAAGCGGCCTCGATGGTCGATGGCGTCTATCACATGATCTACGAAGAGCTGAAGCCCGGGATTCGCGAAAACGATATTGTCGCCCTGTCCAACAAGATGCTCTACGAGATGGGATCAGATGACGTTGAGGCGATCAACGCGATTTCGGGTGAACGCTGCAATCCGCATCCGCATAACTTCACCGACCGGCTTTTCCGCCCCGGTGATCAGGCGTTCTTTGACATTCTGCAGTCCTATCAGGGCTATCGCACCTGCTACTACCGGACCTTCAACATCGGCCGTGCCACACCGGCGCAAAACGATGCTTATGTGAAGGCGCGCGAGTGGATTGATGCCTCTATCGCGATGATCAAACCCGGCGTCAGCACCGACAAGGTGGCCGAGGTCTGGCCCACTGCCGAAAGTCTTGGCTTCCCCAGCGAAGACGCGGCCTTTGGATTGCAATTCGGTCATGGTCTTGGACTGGCGTTGCATGAGCGACCGATCATCAGCCGCGCGGTCAGCCTTGATCATCCCATGGAGATCCAGACCGGAATGGTCTTTGCGCTGGAAACCTATTGTCCGGCGACCGACGGGTATTCTGCCGCGCGGATCGAGGAAGAGGTTGTGGTGACCGAAACCGGCTGCGAGGTGATCAGCCTCTTTCCGGCGGAAGATCTCCCAATCGCGAACCGATACTGATCGCGCCGATTTTGCCCGGTCTCAATGAGACCGGGCGCATTCTTTAGGAAAGCCCCAATGAGCCCCGCAAATCCGCCCAGGACCAACACCGAAGACTATTTGCGCATGTACCGGCAGATGGTCCGCATCCGCACATTTGAAGACAACGCCAACCAACTCTACCTCTCGGCCAAAATGCCGGGGTTGACGCATATGTATTCCGGCGAGGAAGCCGTGGCCGTGGGCATTTGCGAAGCTTTGAAAGTGACCGACAAAATCACCTCAACCCACCGTGGCCACGGCCATTGCGTGGCAAAAGGTGCCGAATTCAAAGAGATGTTCTGCGAACTTCTGGGCAAGGAAGAAGGCTATTGTCGGGGCAAAGGCGGATCCATGCACATCGCGGATCAATCCAACGGGAACCTTGGGGCCAATGCGATCGTCGGCGGCTCGATGGGCATCGCGACAGGCGCGGCCTTTACCGCCAGACAGCTGGGCAAGGATGATGTCACGGTTTGCTTTTTTGGCGATGGGGCAACAGCGCAGGGGTTGATGTATGAGGTCATGAACATGGCCGCGCTGTGGAAACTGCCGGTCATCTATGCCTGCGAAAACAACGGGTACTCCGAATACACCCGCACAGAGGAAATCGCCGCAGGCTCCATCACAGCGCGCGCCGAAGCCTTTGGTATCGAGGCACATCAAGTCGACGGGCAGGATGTTCTGGCCGTCAACGATCTGGCCCAGAAACTGGTCGCGCGCGCGCGACAGGGTGAGGGGCCGTTCTTTATGGAGCTCATGACCTATCGCTACCACGGGCATCATGTCGGTGACATCAACCGCGAATACTACCGGTCCAAGGAAGAAGAAAAGGACTGGAAGGAAAACCGCGATCCGATCACCCGTTTTCGTACCTGGCTGGTGGCAGAGGGCATCGCCTCGGAGGAAGAGATCGAGGCAATAAATGCCAAGGTCAAGATCGATGCGACAACCGCCGTCGAATATGCCCTGAACGCCAAATATCCTGATCCGGTCGAAGTGGACATGCATGTCTTTACCGACGTCAAACACACCCTGGCCTGAGGAGCTGACAATGCGAGAAATTACCCTGTCCCAGGCCGTTAACGAAGCACTGGCTGAAGAAATGCGCCGCGATCCGACCACCTTTATTATCGGTGAGGATGTGGCCGAAGCTGGCACACCGTTCAAAATCCTGTCCGGGCTGGTCGAAGAGTTTGGCACCAACCGCGTCGTCGACACCCCTATTGCGGAACCCGGCTTCATGGGCCTTGCAGTGGGGGCCGCCATGACCGGCACCCGCCCTATCGTTGATCTGATGTTCGGGGATTTCATCTTTCTGATCATGGATCAGCTGTGCAATCAGGCGGCCAAGACACACTATATGTCCGGCGGCAAGATGAGCGCGCCTCTGGTTCTGCGCACCAATCTGGGCGCAACCCGCCGGTCGGCCGCTCAGCATAGCCAGTCCTTGCACGCTTTGGTCGCCCATATTCCTGGTCTGAAAGTGGCGCTTCCCTCATCCGCTTATGAAGCCAAAGGGTTGTTGAAGACCGCAATCCGCGATGACAACCCAGTTGTGATCTTCGAAGACAAGCTGATGTATCAGGACAAGGCGCCGGTGCCGGAGGAGGAATTCCTGATACCCTTTGGCGCGGCGAATGTGAAGCGGCACGGTACGGATATTACGCTGATCGGCACATCTTCGATGGTACAGGTTTGCGAAAAAGCCGCCGAGATTCTGGCCGCCGAGGGGATCTCGGCCGAAGTGATAGATCCGCGCACGATTGTACCGCTGGACGAAGACACGCTGCTTGCTTCGGCCCGCAAGACGAGCCGCGTGATCGTGGTGGATGAAGGGCATCAAAGCTATGGCGTGACTGGCGAAATTGCGAGCCGGATCAACGAGAAAGCCTTCTATCACCTCGACGCGCCGGTGCTGCGCATGGGGGCGATGGATGTGCCTGTGCCCTTCTCGCCCGCGCTCGAAGACATCACCGTTCCCACCCCGGAAGCAGTGGCGAAAAACGCCCGCAAGCTCATGTCGCGGGAGATGATCCATGCCGCATGAGGTGATCATGCCCGCACTTGGTATGGCGCAGGATACGGGCCTTTTGGTCGCCTGGCTGAAAGCGCCGGGTGACGCGGTCAGCGCGGGCGACCCACTGTTCGAAGTGGAAACCGACAAATCCACAGTGGAGGTTGAAGCCTCCTCGGACGGGTTTCTGACCGGGGTGAAGGCCGATGCCGGTTCAGAGGTGCCGGTGGGGCAAGTCATTGCCCTGATCTCCGACACCGCGGTGGAAAAATGCGCACCGCCCGCCGTGAAAGTTGAAGCGCTCCAATCAAGTGTCGACACGCCGCCCCCTGCAGGAGTTGACATTATCATGCCGGTGCTGGGCATGGCCCAGGACAGCGGTCTTTTGGTGTCGTGGTTAAAGAAACCCGGTGACGCGGTGGGTGCAGAAGATGTGCTGTTTGAGGTCGAGACGGATAAGTCCACCATGGAAGTGCCCGCTGGCGCGGATGGCTTTGTTGCCGCGCTTCTGGCTGAACCCGGAGACGAAGTTCCAACCGGTCAGACCATTGCTATCATCTCAGGGGCAAAGCCCGAGGCCCCAACGATGCGCGCCGTGGCAATGGCTGCACCGCCAGTGGAAAGCCCCAAGCCAGTCCCAGAGCCACCAGCAAAAGAGGCTTCCGCGATTGTTTCCTCGGAAAATGGGCGCATTCTGATCTCGCCCAAGGCGCGCCGTTTGGCCATGGAGGCCGGGCTCGATCCGAAGCGGCTGGTCGCTATCGGGCGTCCTCAGCCCTATCATGTCGCGGATATCGAATTTTTGCGAGACCTGCCCGAAGCGGAGCACCGCCCGCTACAGCAGGCGGTCGCGCCATTACAAATCGCGGCTTGCGTTCCGCGCGCTGGCACCGATGACTTCCTGGCCTGGATGCTGGAAGATGGCGACATTACCATCGCCCGGACCGCTCTTTGGGCAAGTTTCGCTGCCGGCGCACTGCGCAAAACCCAAGCTGATGCCAGGGAACTGGCCATCGCCGTTTCGACACTGGCAGGCATCACAACGACCCTCATCGACCCGGATAAAACACGGTTACTCCATCAGATCGAAAATTCTGATGCCACGGCTGACTTGATCCTCAGGGATCTGACCGACAGCCCGGTCACCGGCCTGCGGCTTGGACTGGAAAGCGTTCCTGTGTTGAGCATTGCAAGCGATGGCGACACACTGCGTTTGAGCCTTGATTTTACCGGTGACCAGTTGGAAGACAGCGCCGCAATCGCGCTGATCACTGGTTTGGCCGACCGATTGACCGCCCCCCTTCTCCATTTGCTCTGACCGGAATGAATCTGACATGAAACACACCGATCTCTATATTGACGGCCAATGGCGGGATGGAGCCGAAGGCCAGCGCTTTGATGTTGTGAACCCCGCAACAGAAGAGGTGATCGCCTCGGTTGCCTCTGCTGAAATCGCTGATGCCGACGCTGCGCTTGATGCCGCTGAAAAAGCCATGCTGGACTGGGCGGCACGCTCCCCCCGGGCGCGCTCTGAGGTATTGCGCAAAGCCTGGGAACTCATGACGGGACGGCTGGAAGAATTCGCCCATCTGATCACGCTGGAAAACGGCAAAGCCAAAGCAGATGCGATGGGCGAAGCAACCTACGCGGCAGAGTTTTTCCGCTGGTTCGCAGAGGAAGCCGTGCGCGCCGATGGTATGATCACCCGCGCACCGGCATCCGGCGCGCGGATCATGGTGCACCACAAACCCGCCGGTCTGGCCGTGCTCGTCACACCATGGAACTACCCCGCCGCCATGGGCACACGTAAGATCGCGCCTGCTCTCGCAGCAGGTTGCGCGGTAATCATCAAACCAGCCTCGGAAACGCCGCTGACCATGCTGGCGCTGATGCCGCTGTTGGAGGAGGCGGGCGTGCCTGCGGGCCTGGTCAATGTGTTGCCCTCGCGGCGCAGCGGGGCCTTGGTAGATCACATCATGCATGATCCGCGCGTGCGTGTGGTCAGTTTCACCGGCTCAACCAGCGTCGGGCGCACCCTGTTGAAAGGGGCAGCTGATCAGGTGTTGAAGCCCGCGATGGAACTGGGCGGCAACGCACCGGTCGTGGTTCTGGAAGATGCAGACATGGGCACGGCCATCGAAGGCACGATGCTGGCGAAAATGCGCAATTTGGGCGAAGCCTGCACCGCAGCAAATCGTATTTATGTGCATGAAACCCTCGCCGAGGATTTCACCCGGCGCCTCTCGGCGGAGATGTCCGCACTCAAGGTGGGGGATGGCACCGACCCTTCGGTCAACGTGGGCCCGCTGGTCAACGCCAGCACGCGCGACAAGGTGGCGGCATTTGTCGCAGACGCCGTAGCTAAGGGAGCCAGGGTGGAATGCGGTGGCGTCGCACCGGGCGGCAAAGGATTTTACTACCCGCCCACGGTGCTGTCGAATGTGCCCGAAACTGCTGATTGCGTGAACGACGAAATTTTCGGCCCCGTGGCCGCGATTCAGACCTTTTCCGACGAAGAGGATGTCATCCGCCGAGCCAATGCCACAGAATATGGTCTTGTTGCCTATGTCTTTTCAGAAGATTTCAAGCGCGCGCTACAGATATGTGAACGCTTGGACTACGGTATGGTCGGCCTGAACCGCGGGCTGGTCAGCGATCCGGCAGCCCCGTTCGGTGGTGTCAAGCAATCCGGCCTTGGCCGTGAAGGCGGACATGAAGGCATGCTTGAGTTCATGGAGACACAATACATTTCGGCCAGTTGGTAAGGTGCATCGCTTCTAAGGTAACCTCCTCTGGCCCTTCCGTGCGGATCATTTGCAAACGATACTATCGCTGTGGTCATGGAAAACGCTTGTCTTTGTCTCCAGACCGATCACCAGGTAAAATACTGATCTCATTACGACAGTAGTGAGCCATGCGGGATGCGATCTCCCCTCCCACTGATCAAACGTCAATCCGCTCGAACCGGTGCACCAATTCTTCGCAGCCAAAACAGCGCTCCGATCAATACCCGTCAATACCCGATATGCTGTAGACAAATTTGGGGGATCGAAACACTTCCGATCCACTCAAGCATTTGTTTTGTGGATTATTTTGATATGCATGGTGTGAGCAGCCCCACTTGAGTGGTCCAAATTGAAAGTTAGTGCATGATTGGCCTTTGGTCCATCAAGACGATGGCTTC
>NZ_CANLYL010000024.1 GCF_947495275.1 uncultured Roseobacter sp. | reverse complement strand
GCCGGACACACGACTGTACTGACAGACCATCGCAATCACAGAAATCTCTTGCAATGCAGGAGCCATCCACACAGGCCGTTCATCTCAATCTCCCACGCTGCATCGCAGCTTCCCGGACGCGGACGACAGATAATTTTCCTCCGAAATGCATGTGGTCCAGCGGCAAAATCCACAATGGCACGCAGGACGCGGCTTTGAATACGGATCTTCGTCACAGGCATTCGCCGCCATCGATGACAAGGGCATGTCCCGTCATGAATGTCGAACGATCGGAAGCGAGGTAGACGATCGCATCCGCCATTTCTCCGACCGTACCGAAGCGTCCCATCGGGATTTCGTCCGCGATATAGGCCTCCAGCTTGTCACGTCCGCCCATCTGGATCTCGAAGCCCTGGTTGAACGGCGTGTCGATGAAACCCGGGCAGAGAGCGTTTACCCGAACATTATCCTTACCGAAGTCCTTGGCAATCTGCCGCGTCATCGCCACGGCGGCATGTTTGGTTGTGGCATAGGCAATCATTTCACTGTCGTACTGCACACCCGATCCGGATGCCGTGATGATGATCGAGCCGCGCCGCGCGGGTTTCATATGGGCCATTGCGGCTTTGGCCGCGACGAAGTGCGAGCGCACATTCAACCGCCAGGAGGCGTCCATGTCATCGACCGTGACCTGTTCCAGGGTACCCTCGATCTGAAGACCGGGGTGCGAGTGCAGAACGTCCAGACGGCCATGCCGCGCCGCACAGGTGTCGATGGCCACCGCAAGTTCGGCGTCGTCCCCCACATCCAGGGCAATGGCATGGGCGGTGCCTCCTTCGGCGGTAATCCGGTCTGCCACAGATTGTACCGCGTCGGCGTTAATATCGGCCAGCGTCACATCTGCCCCCTCGCGTGCCATCGCAATTGCCCCCCCGGCGCCGATGCCGGAGGCAGCACCTGTGACAAAGGCGACCTTGTCTTTCAGAAGCATAGGGCGTGTCCTTTCACTTGCGATCTCCCCGTCGCAGGATTAGCTGCGCCACGATCAGCAGGACGAGTGAGGCGAGCATCACCATCGTGCCAATGGCGTTGATTTCCGGCGTTACACCGCGCCGGATGGACGAGAAGATATAGATTGGCAGGGTTGTCTCGGAACCGGCGACGAAAAAGGCAATGATGAAATCATCAAAACTGAAGGTGAAGCTGAGCAGGAACCCAGCCAGCACCGCAGGCGCGATCAAGGGCAGCGTCACCTGACGAAAGGTACCCAGCGGCGTGGCGTAGAGATCAGCAGAGGCTTCGCCAAGCGACTTTTCTAGTGTGCCGAGCCGTGCGCGCACGATAATGATGACCAGCGCCATCGTGAACATTGTATGGGCCGCGATCAGCGACCCCCTGCCCATGGAAAGCGTCGGAGCACTGTCGGCGTCCCCCCACAGGCTTTCCAGCCAGGGGTTCATCACGTCAAAAACGGTCACCAGTGCGATCAGCGTGGCAATGCCGATCACGATGCCCGGGATCATCACCGCGATGTAGATCAGCGCGTCGAAGATGGCGCGGGCCGGTCCGCGCAGACCCTGCAGGCCGACCGCCGCCAGGGTGCCCAGGATGCTGGCCAGGGTCGCCGTGACGAATGCCACGATCAGGCTGGTCTCCAGCGCGTCCATCACAAAGGGGTTGTTGAGTGCGCGCCCATACCACTGGATCGAAAAGCCCTGGAAGTCGCTGGCATGCCGGCCCGCGTTGAAACTGAAAAGCGCAATGATTGCGATGGGTGCGTAAAGGAACAGATAAACGGCGAGAGAATACAGTCGCATGTCTGGCCTCACATCACCGCGACATCTTCGCGGCCGGTCTGAAGCCGCGCGATGAGGCGCATGTAAATTGTGACGGTGATCAGCATGATGACGATCAGCGTGAAAGCAACCGCCGAGCCATATGCCCAGTTGCGCGACTGCAGGAACAGGTCCACCAGAGCATTCCCGACAAAGAACACTTTGCCCCCGCCAAGCAGCGCGGGGATCAGAAACTCGCCCATCAGCAGGATAAAGACGAGCATACAGCCGGTCGCCACGCCTGGCACTGAAAGCGGCAGCGTAACCCTGAGGAAGGTCGTCATGGGGCGGGCACCAAGGTCGCCGGAGGCCTCAAGCAGCCGCATGTCCAGACGGTCGAGCGCGACATAGATCGGAAAAACCATCAGCGGCAGGTAGCCGTAAATGATGCCGATGGTGACAGCAAAGGGCGTGTAGATCAGCCGGACATTTTCAATGCCGATGCTCCCCAGCAGCGCAGGCAGTCCTTGTCCGCCGAGGATGTAAATCCAGGCGTAGCTGCGGATCAGGATTGAGGTCCAGAAGGGGACGATGACCAGAACCAGCAGCAGGGTTTTCCATTTCGGGTCGGTCCTGACCGCCAGCTGATAGGCCAGCGGATAGGCGATCAGCAGGGCGGCGAGTGTGCCAAGCGGTGCGAGGATCAGCGTGTTTTTGAACGCCGTCCATCGCGCCGGAAGGTTCGCATATTGCTCCAGCGTGAAGGCGGGGACATATCCGCCAGACGGCCCACGTTCACCAAAGCTGAAAACGAAAACGAACGAGAGCGGCAGCACGAGCATCACGAGAAGCAGCGCGCCCGAGGGCGCGATCAGCAACCAGTTCCGCGCGCGCTGTGTCATTCCCGTCCGCCCGCCTCAGGCTGACTTGAAGCGCGCGAGAAGTTCAGCCCGGTTCGGATCAGTCAGCGTTGCCGCCGCCCCGAATTCAAGCGCGTTGAGCTTTTCTGCCGCTGGATAGAGAATTGGATCGTTCAGGATCTCTTCGGGCAGCAGCGCATTGGTGCGGCTGTCGGCCACGGGATAGCCATGCGCCAGAACCTCGCGCGCGTTCACCTCCGGATCCAGCATGAAATTGATCAGCGCATAGGCGGCTTCTTTATGCGGCGCACCTTTCGGAATGGCATAATAGTCGCTCCACAATTCGCCACCCTCTTTTCCCAGCGCAAAGGCGATCTCGGGGATGTCGGTGTTGAGCTGCTTGCCATCGCCGGTCCAGCAGATCGTCAGCCAGGCATCGCCCGAACGCATGGCTGGCTGATAATCCGACGTGATCGCAAAGAGATGCGGTTTGACGTCGATCAGCAGTTTTTCGGCATCGGCGAGTTCGGCCTCGTCAACAGAATTGAACGAATAGCCGTGATAGTTCAGTGCGGCACCGATGGTGGTGAGTTGATAGTCATGCACCATTGTCCGGCCCGAATAATCACCCATCGTGCGGTCAAAGAACTGCTTCCAGCTGTCGAATGCCTTGCCACCGTTGTGCGATGTGTTGATCGCCATACCGGTGGTGCCCCAGTTCTTGGGCACCGCATAGACGACACCGTCGACGATCCCCGCGTCCGAGAAACGCGCGTCAAAGACCGCCGGATCGTAGTTTGGCAGTTTGGACAGATCGAGCGGTTCGATCAGGTCCTCATCGACATAGGTCGTGATCGTGTAGTTCGTCGGCACATAAACGTCCCAGCCGGACCCGCCGGCCTGCAGCTTGGCCAGCATTTCCTCGTTCGAGCCAAAGACATTGACCTGCACCGCAGCGCCGGTTTTGTCTGTAAAGGCGTCAAAATTGGTCTGGTCATGGTAGTTCGGCCAGGTCGCGAGGATCGCGCGGTCACCGATACCCTGGGCAAATGCCGGACGGGGCCGTAGCCCCGGCGTCGCCGCACCCATGACCGCTGTCGCGGCTCCCAGACCGGTTACACCGAGGAAGTGCCTGCGCGTGACCGAACCTTTCTCATAGCGGCGCAGTTCTTCCATGAATTTCTTTTTGGAAATTGTGTCGTTTGTCATGTCGTTCTCCCGTTGGCAGGTGTCATGGTCAATCCGCCCTTAGGATCAGGGCGGCGTCTGGGTTCCAGGCGATGTAAGCCTGTGTGCCGGCATCCAGTGGCGGTTCGCGGTCCTCGGCCCGCCGGGAGGCGAGGACAATAAAGGTGCCGATCTCGTCATGTCGCACCACGTATTCGGTATGTTCTCCGAGAAATATCCGGTTCTGAACGGTGACCGGATGGCCGCCGTCGAGCTGGCTCCGCGAGATGTTGATCTGCTCGGGCCGCAGGCTGAGCGTGCCCGTCGCACCCTCTTCGATGCCGGGGCCAGCCTGACCGGAGAAACTGTGCCTCGAAACGCCGGTGAAATCCGCGCGCGCGCCTGTGATGCGCCCGATACGACCTTCCAGAAAATTCGAAGAGCCCACGAAATCGGCGACATAACGCGACGCGGGGGCATCGTAGAGCTCTCTGGGCGTTCCGATCTGCACGATACGCCCGTTGCGCATTACGCAAATCCGATCCGACAGGGACAGTGCTTCTTCCTGGTCGTGCGTGACCAGAATGAAGGTGATGCCAAGCTGGCGCTGAAGGTCCTGCAGCTCAATCTGCATGGCCTTTCTGAGCTTGCGGTCCAGCGCCGCCAGCGGTTCGTCCAGCAGCAGAAGTTTCGGTTCATTGACGATAGCGCGGGCCAGGGCGACGCGCTGTTGCTGACCGCCCGACATCTCCCAGATGCGCCGCGCGCCGAAATCTCCCAGTCGAACGACCTCCAGTGTCCGCGAGACCTTTTCCGCGATCTCGGCGCGCGAAAGCCTGGGCCGGCGCTGGCGCAACCCATAGGCCACGTTGTCGAAAACGCTGAGATGCGGAAACAGAGCATAGCTCTGAAAAACCATGTTTACAGGGCGACGGAAGGGTTCGAGCGTGTTCACCACCTGGCCGTCGATCAGAACCTCGCCTTCGCTCGGCGTCTCGAACCCGGCCAGCATGCGCAGCGCGGTCGTCTTGCCGCATCCGGACGGGCCGAGGAACGACAGGAACTCACCGGATGCCACACTGAGGTTCAGATCGCGTGCGGCCTCGACATCGCCAAAGCGTTTCGAGACGTGCCTCAACTCGGCGACCGCCGCGGACATGTCGTTCAGCACCCCCCGGTCATATTTCATATCTGCAGCATCTGAGGTCAAACATCCACCCATGGGCCATATGTCGGCCTGGCTAATCGTCGGTCGAATGGTGCAGTTGTGTAAATATGCCAATTGTTATAGTCGAAGATGCATATAACGGATGAAATGGGGTGCCGCATATGGAGTGGGTCGAACACGCGGCATGCCTTGTCGAAACACTTAAGACCCCGCGGTTCCCCGGCGCTCTGGCCGAGGCGCTTCAGGCGATCGCACCCTATGACTACACGGTGATTTTCGGGTATGTCGGGTCGTCGAAACCTCTGGCGCTGTACGACGATTTCCCGCCGGAGCGGCACCGGCTGCATGTCACCGAATATCTGGAAGGCCCTTATCTGCTCGATCCCTTCTTTCTGGCGACCATCGACGACACCGAAGAAGGCCTTTGGCGATTGCGGGAGATAGCGCCGGATCGTTTTTATCAAGGCGAATACTATCGTAGCTATTATGGCCAAACCGGACTTGCCGAGGAGATCGGCTTTCTTGTCTATGCCGACCGCAGCCTGAACGTCGTAATCTCGCTCATGCGCAAGAAAAAGCGGTTCTCAAATGCCGAAATCCGGGCGTTGAAGCGCATCTGGCCGATCATCCGTGCAACATCCGAAGCGCATTGGCGCGGCTTCGCGCGCGACGACGATGACGGTGAGCAGCAGACGCGTGAAGAACGCATCGGACAGGCCTTTCACTCAATCGGACAGGGCGTGCTGACCCCGCGCGAAAGGGAAGTCGTCGAAATGACGCTCAGAGGCCACTCCGCTGAGGCTACGGGCAATGAACTCGGAATCTCGCCCGGAACCGTTCGAATTCACCGGCGAAATATCTACGTGAAACTGCGGATCGGCTCGCAAGGCGAGTTGTTCTCGCTATTCATTAACGCGATCCTGAACGATAGTGCCGACAAATCCGCGCGTGCAACAGCACAGCTATAGTCGAACGGCCGTCTACAAAAAGCTGTCTCTCGCGGCCCAAAGCTGCCGTCCAACTTGCGCAGAAACGTTGCAGTGCAGCTTCCCCAAACCAGTCATTCGCCGCATCACCGATTTTCCGGCCCGCGCAACTGTCTAAATAACGTACAAGCTTCCGGGCGTGTGATTTGGCCACAGATATAGTGACCGATCAATTCGATCGGGGTCGCATCTTTCATGATGTCGGTCCTTTAAGTTAGCGGATGAAGGTCATGGCAATTCACGCAGAATTTGCTCAAGTATATGGAACATTTCGGTAATTTCGGGCTCCGTGATGATCAATGGAGGCGACAATGCGATGATGTCGCCTGTTACGCGGATCATAAGTCCTGCATCCCAGGCACGTTTCATCGCCTTGAATGCGCGCGCACCCGGCGCACCGTCACGCGGGGCAAGCTCAATCGCTCCGACAAGACCGAGGTTACGGATGTCTATCACATTCGGAAGATCTTTCAGCGCGTGCAAATGATCTTCCCACGGCTGGGACAACAGCGCGGCGCGTCGGAAAAGATCATTCTCCTCGTAGGTCGGGAGGGTTGCCAGGGCCGCAGCGCAGGCGATCGGATTGGCCGAATAGGTGTAACCGTGAAACAGCTCGATCGGGCCGTCCGCATTTTCCATTGCCGCGTTGTAGATCTCGTCGCGAACAATCACAGCGCCCATGGGGATCACACCATTCGTCAGCCCTTTGGCTGTCGTGATAATGTCCGGTGTGACGCCGAAATAGTCGGAGGCAGTGGCAGCACCAAGGCGGCCAAAGGCCGTGATGACCTCGTCGAAAATCAGCAGAATACCATGTTTGTCGCAGATCTCGCGCAGCCGTTTCAGGTACCCTTTGGGCGGCAACAGAGCCCCTGTTGAACCGGCCATTGGTTCCACGATGACAGCAGCGATTGTTGATGCATCATGCAAGGCGACGATGCGCTCAAGATCGTCAGCCAGTTCGGCACCATGTGCCGGGCACCCGCGCGAAAACTGGTTTCTTTCCAGATCATGCGTGTGACGAAGATGATCAACACCGGTCAGCAAAGACCCGAAATACATCCGGTTCTTGACGATGCCACCGACAGAGATGCCACCGAAACCTGTTCCGTGGTACCCGCGCTCTCGACCAATCAACCGGGTGCGCGCACCATCGCCACGCATCCGGTGATGGTGCAGCGCAATCTTGAGCGCTGTATCGACGGACTCAGATCCGGAATTGGTGAAGAACGCGTGGCTCATGCCCTCCGGCATCAGAGAGACCAACTTGTTGGCCAGCTCGAACGCCGAAGGGTGGGAGAACTGGAAGTTCGGCGCATAGTCGAGTTCGTGCACCTGTTTCTGTACGGCCTCGACAATCAAGGGATCGCGGTGCCCGGCATTCACGCACCATAGCCCGGCTGTACCGTCCATGACTTTGCGGCCGTCCGTACTGGTGTAATACATTCCCTCGGCCGAGCTGATCATACGTGGCTCTGAAACGAAATCACGGTTTGCCGTGAAGGGCATCCAGAAGGAAGCCATATGGTTTTGCTTGTCGAGCATGATCGTTTTCCCAAACCCAAAATAGGTATTATTTTCCATAATCTTGCAGGAAGCGCGTTTCTTGGGGAGCCAGTTTCTTAGGAATATGCAAGTCATTGAAATTCGTCCCGCTTTGCGCCAAAGTGCTTTCGATCGAAAGCAGGAAAGCGCATGACGGACAAAAGCAGCGTTGATCTGGATGTGGCGAAACGGCTTCGCTTGATTCGAACTTCAAAGGGACTTAGCCAACGTAAGATGGCGAGCCTCGCAAACGTCGGCAGTGGGACGATCTCGCAGATCGAAAGTGGCGCAACTCAACCCTCCGTTGCCCTGCTGAAGAAAATCCTGACCGGCGTCGACGTCAGCCTTGGCTTCTTTTTCAGTTTTGAGCTCACAGACGAGGAGACCTTCTACTTCCCAAAGGGCAGCATGCGGGATCTTGGATCACACGGCGTGTCGTACCTGCTCGTCGCTGGGGAGCGCCGCGGCCGTAAGCTGCAAATGCTGATTGAAGAATACGCAGTTGGCGCGGACTCCGGGCGAACGCCTCTGTCCCATGAAGGCGAGGAATGCGCCGTAGTTGTCGAAGGTTGGCTGGAAGTAACAGTGGATGGTCAAACCCGCGTCCTCGGGCCGGGCGACGCCTACTACTTCACTAGCTTGCTTCCGCACTACTTCAAGAACGCAGCCGATGTACCCTGCAAGGTCATCAGCGCATGCACGCCGTCGTCCTTCTGATTGCCCAAGCACATTGAACAGACAGTCTCTTGCAAGCCATCTAACACCTGCTGTGACACACACGCACACGTGTCCGGACCGCCTTCGATAGCGGCCCATACCGGTCATTTGCCTCTAATGCTATGCTGCAATGCAGCTTCCCGAAAGCTGAGATTCAGACACGGTAGTCATTTACGACAGCGCGGGTAAGAATTGAAGCCTGACCAACCTTGCAGATAGGCGAATTTTTTGGGCGTTTGAGGCGTTGGATATTGCAGCAACGGGCAAATATCTCCGCTGTCACAGGAGTTCCCTTGCTGTTGTGCGTATGTGGCGCTTGTTTCTCGCTTTCTGCTTCGGTCGCAGCAATCGCATAAACACCGTACAGTTCCCGGCGCGGTCGTCGAAGCAGAGATCGCGAACGGGGCGGGTTAACTGGAAGATCGGCTTAAATTCGTAGTCCTCAAAATTTATTATACATTTGTACAAATAAATAGTAACACAGTCGTGTGGCTTCGCGAATCGAGGACCAGAATGACGCCGGAATTCACCATTGAATGCCTCCTGACTGTCGATAATCATCTCGGCGAAGGGCCGATCTGGGACGTTGAAGACCAGTGCCTCTACTGGGTGGACAGCACTGGCCGACGGGTTGGCAAGGACGCGATTTGGCGGCTGGAACCCGCGACGGGCGATGTCAAAAGCTGGCCACTGGATGCCGATGTGGGCGCGATGGCGCTGCGTACTTCCGGCGGGGCAGTGCTCGCACTGTCCGATGGCTTCTATTCATTCGACTTTGAGGCCGGTCAGGCCAATCTCATCGCGAAAGTCGACGACGATCCGACACGGGCACGCCTCAATGACGGGAAATGCGACCGCCGCGGCCGTTTCTTTGCAGGCGGCATGGATGACAAAGAAGAACTTGGAATCTGCGGCTTGTGGCGGCTCGACCCAGATTTGAGCCTGACGAAAGTCGAAAATGGGATCATCTGCTCGAACGGCCCATGCTGGAGCCCGGATGACACGGTTTTTTACTTGGCAGACACGTTCCAGAACGAAATCTGGGCCTACGACTACGACCTCGACTCTGGAACGGTTTCGAACCGGCGCGTGTTTGCCTCGACGGCCCATGACGCAGGCTTCGCCGACGGGTCGACCATAGATGCGGAGGGGTATCTTTGGAACGCCCAGGTCATCTCTGGCGATCTTATCCGCTACGCGCCTGACGGAACCGTCGACCGGAAGATCTCGATGCCGGTGAAAAACATAACGTCGGTCATGTTTGGCGGGCCGGAGCTTGACGAAATTTACATCACATCGATGGCGCGCGTTAGCCATCCGGCAACGCATGACAATTTCGCTGTTGAGACCAAACCGCAATTTGCTGCGGGCGGGCTTTTTCGCATTTGCGGACTTGGCATAAAGGGCGTGCCCGAGCCGCGTTTCGCGGGTTGAGACTACAGGGAGGAAACTATGAAACCAGCACCCTTTGACTATCACAGGCCCGAGGATTTGCAGAGTGCGCTTTCGTTGCTAGGCACTCACACAGATGCGAGCATTATTGCTGGCGGGCAGAGCCTCGTGCCGATGATGAATTATCGGCTGGCTCAACCTGAGCATCTGATCGACATCAACCGCCTGTCTGAGCTTGATTACATTCGTGAGGACGGCGATCAGATCACGATCGGTGCCCTGGCGCGACACGATGCTATTCATGCTTCTGAGCTCATTGCAGAACACATGCCGCTCATTTCACATGCGTATGAATGGATCGCGCACAAAGCGGTGCGCAATCGCGGGACACTGTGCGGCAACCTCTGTCACGCTGACCCGGCATCGGAAATGCCGGCGATTATTCAGGTGCTGGAAGCAACGCTGATCCTGGCACGGAACGGATCGTCAAGAGAAGTTCCCGCCAAAGAGTTCTTCGTCGGGACCTACGACACCGTGTGCGAAGAAGACGAGATGCTTGTGGAGCTTCGCATTCCCAAACCCACGGCAGGCACCGGATGGGGCTTTGAGGAAGTCAGTATGCGCAAGGGCGACTTTGCCTGGGCCGCCGTCGTCTGCTTGCTGCGCGTCGAAAATGGCCGGCTTGACGATGTTCGCGTCGCGGTATCCGGGGCCGCTGAAATCGCGCTCCGCCTTCCCGACCTCGAGGTCGCGCTGGCCGGACAGGCCCCCTCATCGGATATCTTCGAGAATGCCGCGACCAAGGCCGTAGACGCGCTGGCACCGGTCGGATCGGCGACGGTCAGTGCCGACTATAAGCGCGATCTCGTACGCGCGCTTTTGCCTCGTGTGCTGTCTGCGGCGACGGCGCGAGCAAGCTAATTGGGAGGGAAACAAATGAACACGACGGCAATCGAACTTGAGGTCAACGGAAGAAAGCATTCGGCGAATGTTCCGCCACGAAAACTTCTTAGTGATTTCATCCGCCAGGATCTTGCGCTCCCGGGCACACATGTTGGTTGTGAACATGGCGTTTGCGGGGCTTGTACCATCCTCATGGATGGCAAGGCTGTGCGCGCCTGCTTGATGTTTGCGGTGCAGGCCGACGGCGCGTCGCTCACTACCGTTGAAGGCCTGAGCAAAGCGGAAGAACTGCACCCGATACAGCATGCGTTCTGGGAAGAGCACGGGTTGCAATGCGGGTTCTGCACGCCAGGCATGTTGGCAGCTGCACACGAGTTGCTGTCCGAGAATACTGACCCGACGGATGAGGAGATCCGGGAGGCGATATCAGGAAATCTCTGTCGCTGCACAGGTTACGAATACATCATAGACGCGATCCGTACTGCGGCAAAGAAGCTGCGTGTGACGCAGGCGAGTGACGCCTCGCAGAATGCATGATCGTCGGCGAGGGAGGAAAACCATGAGTTCACATCTGAAAAGCAACGTCATTCCGCCGAGCCGTCAGCGTGAAAAGCCCCGCGCGGGCATGACCTGGATTGGTCAGAGTATGAAACGCGTGGAAGACCCTCGTATATTGGTCGGCAAGGGCGGTTACGTCGACGACGTGGTCGTCCCAGGCATGGCTCATGCTGCGATGGTGAGCAGTCCGCACGCCCATGCGCGCATCGTCTCGATCGACACATCCAAGGCCAAGAATCTGCCCGGTGTCATTGGTGTCTATACCGGCGCCGACTTGGCGACCGTCGTCGATCCCTGTCCGAGCTTCGCCTCTCCTCCCGTCACCCAGCATGCCATGTGCATGGACAAGACGCGTCATGTGGGCGAGGTTGTTGCGGCCGTCGTGGCCGAGGACCGCTATATTGCCGAAGATGCCGCGGCCCTGGTCGAGGTCGAATACGAAATACTCACCGCGAATGTCGACATCGAGGCCTCGCTGGAGGCCACGGGAGATGCGGTGCTGCATCCCGATGATCGCGAGAGCAATCGCGCGCTGGACGAAAGCTTCAGTTTCGGTTCGGTCGAGGATGATTTTGCGGGTGCCGACAAGGTCATCAAGCGGCGCTTGCGCTGGAACCGCTCATCAGCGCAAGCCATCGAGACCTGCGGTGTGGTGGCGGAATACGACGCTTTCAAGGGCGGCTACACCATACACGCCAACACGAACTTCTACAACTTTATCCCTTTTGTCATCGGCGGCAGCCTTCGGGTGTCCCCGGGGGAGTTGCGGCTGATCCCGGTTCTCACTGGTGGCAGCTTTGGGTCCAAGGTGTTCATCCACAAGATCATCATCCTGACCGCCGGACTTGCGCGTCTGTCCGGAGTGCCGGTGAAATACATCGAAGACAGGCTCGAGCACTTCACCAATTCCGATAGCCACGGGTCGGATCGACTCTATGACTGTGAACTTGCTGTCATGAACGACGGTACGTTCAAGTCGATGCGGTTCACGGTGCTCGATGACTACGGTGCTTATCTTCAGTTTGGGGTCGGTACACACGGAAACGCCATGGCGCAGGTCACCGGACCTTACCGGATCGAGAGTTTCGCGATGCGCGTGATCGCCGTGCTGACCAACAAATGCCAGCAAGGTCCTTATCGAGGGTTCGGATCCGAGGTCACCAATTGGGTAATGGAACGCATGGCGGACGCGGCGGCGGAGGAGCTGGACCGTGACCCGGTAGACCTGCGCGAGCAGAACATGATCCAGCCAGACGAGTTCCCTTACATGATCACGACCGGCAACATCTATGACAGCGGGAACTTTCAGGAAGTGTTGGCACAGGCCAAAACCCTGTTCGACCTCGAAGGTTGGAAAAGGAAAGCCGCTGCGGCGCGTGCGGACGGACGCTGCGTCGGGGTCGGTGTGGCAACCTGCATGGAACGCAGTGTCTATGGTCCTACCGAGTGGTGGTTTCTGAACAAAAAGGAAGAGCCGGGCTTTACTCTGACCTCGACACCCGAGGGGATATCGGCGCGGTTCGATCCATCAGGCAAACTCTTTGTGACGCTCAATTCCTGCATGGTGGGCACCAGCCCCGAAACGGTGGTGACCCAAGTCCTGGCCGAGCGGCTGACCGTCGCGCCAGAGGATATCGTGTTCAACTACGCCGACAGCCAGACAGGTTTCAACGGTGTCGGCCCGCAAGGCAGCCGGTTCACCGCAATGGTAACCGGTGCCTGTGTCACAGCCTCGATCCGGCTGGAAGAAAAACTGAAGCGGTTTGGCGCGCATATGCTGCAACGGCGACCGGAAGACGTCGAGTTGCGCGGTGGAATGGTCGCGGTGAAGGACGGCCTGGAAGATCAGGCAAAGAGCTTTGCCGAAATCGCACTGATGTCGAGTTTCTTCCGCCTCAGCTTTCCAGACGAGGAGGCGTTTGACAGCGGGCTTGAGACCACGGCGGTCTACGACCACCCCATCTCGGCAGAGCCGCATCCCGATCGCGAGCATCTAGGGATTTTCTATCCCATCGTCGGGCATATCTGTCACATAACCGCGGTTGAAGTCGATCCCGAGACAGGAAAAGTCGAGATCCTCGACTACGCGGCGGTACATGACAACGGCACGATCGTGAACCCGCGCACGCTTGGCGGACAGGTTTGGGGCGGGACTGCAAACGGTATTGGCACCACGCTGACCGAGCATTTCATTTACGATGAGGACGGCCAATTCACCAATCCTAACTTTGCTGAGTTCGCCCTTCCCTCGGCACATGAAATGCCAAAAAATCTGAAGTTGGGACATGTCGAGACCCCCAGCCCCTATACCGAATATGGCATCAAGGGCGGTGGCGAAGGCGGGCGCTTGGGCGCGCCCTCTGCACTGACAACCGCGATTGAGGATGCGCTGCGCGAAAAGGGCGTTAAGATATCCGCATTGCCGGTGACACCGCCTGTGCTTCGGGGCCTGATCCGGAACGCCGACGCCGCGGCCGCCGCTGCGGACTAGACGAGGACACCATGGCTGAGCCGAGACCAGTTATCATAACTTGCGCCGTCACCGGGGCAATCCATACGCCATCGATGTCCCCTTATCTGCCGGTGACGGCTGCAGACATCGTGGCCTCTGCGAAAGAGGCGGCGGAGGCCGGAGCCGCAGTCCTCCACCTGCACGGGAGGCACGAGGAGACGGGTCAACCGGACCAAAGCGTGGAAGCCTTCCGGCGGATCGTCAAGCCGCTCTCGGCAGCGACAAACGCCGTGCTGAACCTGACGACCGGCGGCAGCCCCTATATGACCGCAGCCGAGCGAGTTGCACCAGCGCGTGATCTGGCACCGCGTCTTGCCTCTCTCAACATGGGCTCGATGAACCTCGGGCTCTTCCCGATGCTGAAGCGCTACTCTGAATTCCGTAATGACTGGGAACGGACGCATCTGGAGAACAGCCACGACCTTGTCTTCCGAAACACTTACAGTGACATCTCGCATATCCTGAAGACATGCCGCGAGAACGGCACGCGGTTCGAATTCGAGTGCTACGATACCTCGCACCTCTACAATCTCGCGCATTTCGCCGAGAGCGGTGCAGTGGAACCGCCCTTCTTCGTGCAAACCGTCTTCGGCCTCATGGGCGGGATCGGTACTCATGTCGATGACATCACCCATATGCGCCGCACCGCGGAGCGCCTCTTCGGGGCCGACCTCGTTTGGTCGGCACTTGGCGCAGGGGCACATCAGATGCGCATCGCCGCCACGGTCGCCGCGTCTGGCGGTCATGTCCGCGTCGGACTGGAGGATTCGCTTTGGTCGGGGCCGGGCCGCATGGCCAAGTCGAACGCCGAGCAGGTGCGGCAGGTGAAAAAGATACTTCAAAGGTTAGGCCTCCGCGCCGCGACGCCCGAAGAGGCTGCCGAGATACTGGCGCTCTCACCCACGATGTTCGACAAGAAAGGTGCCATGTGATGCAGAGCATCGACGGATTGGAAAACGAGATCAGCCTGGAGACAGCTTTCGAGGCAACGCCGCCGACCCCGAAGCGACAAACCGGAAAGAAGCCTGGTCGCCCGAAAGGAAAATCTTCGGACCAAACGCGCGAGCGTATCCTGGACGCCGCCGAACGCTTGTTCGCAAATGAAGGCTATGACGGCGCAACCCTGAGGGACGTCGCCGCCGCAGCGGATGTGCAGCTCCATGCGGTCGGATATCACTTCGGCCCGAAGGATATCCTCTTCGACACGGTGATTTCCCGACGTTCGGTAATCATGACTGAACTCAGGATGAACGCGCTGAGCGCTGCCAGGCGCGCCGCAGTCGGCGGCGTTGTCCCGATCGAAACGCTGGTGCGCGACTACATCAGCCCGTTTGTTCTCTCTGCGGGAGAAGGAGACCGGGGATGGCGCACCTATGCTGCTCTCATGGGACGCCTGGCAAATTCTCCACTGGGCACGGAGATTATCGCGCGACATTACGATGCAACGGCGCGGGAGTACCTAAAAGAGTTTAGCCGCGCCCTCCCGGATGTAATCGAGGCGGATGTGATCGAAGGGTTCTCGGCTATGGTCGCCGCAATGCTGGGGCTCTGTGCCGATACCGGTCGACCCGCTCGATTAGGGCAACCAAAAATCGCGCATCGCAAACCTTCTGATAGCCTGGAAACGCTCGTCAGGTTCCAGACGGCGGGGTTCAAGTCACTGGGAAATGTCGATGGCTGAAATAGAGATCCTGCGCGCCATCGAGAAAAGGTTGCTATGGTTCGCTTGCTGGATGATCCACAACGCCAACCACATCCGCGAAAAGAATGAGATCAAGGTTGGCGGCCACCAGGCGTCATCAGCGTCGATGGTGACGATCATGACAGCGCTCTACTTCGCCGCCTTGCGGCCCGAAGACCGGGTCGCGGTCAAGCCGCACGCTTCTCCAGTCTTTCACGCGCTTCAATACTTGATGGGCAACCAGACCCGCGAGAACCTCGAGAATTTCAGAGGTTACGGCGGTGCCCAAAGCTATCCAAGCCGGACAAAGGACGTGGACGATGTGGATTTCTCCACCGGCTCGGTTGGGCTTGGCGTCGCCATCACCGCATTCGCGTCGATGATTCAGGATTATATCCAGGCCAAGCCGTGGGGTGCGCCGCGTAACGAAGGGCGGATGATTGCATTGGTTGGTGACGCCGAACTCGACGAGGGCAACATTTATGAATGCCTTCAGGAGGGGTGGAAACACGGTCTGCGAAACACCTGGTGGGTGATCGATTACAATCGCCAAAGCCTCGACGGGATGGTCCGTGAAGGGTTGTATAACAGAATCACCGACATCTTCCTTGCCTTCGGTTGGCAGGTGGAGGTTCTGAAGTACGGCGCGCTTCAGCGTGCGGCGTTCACGCGCCCGGGCGGGGCCCAATTGCGCGACTGGATTGATACCTGCCCGAACGCTGTTTACTCGGCGCTGATCTTCCAGGGTGGCGCAGCCTGGCGAAAACGCCTGCTTTCCGATCTGGGCGATGACCCGGACGCGCGTGCACTGATCGAAAGCTACGATGACGATGCGCTTGCCACTCTGATGGAGAACCTTGGCGGCCATTGCATGGAGACGCTCATATCCACTTTTCAGGGCATCGACCACGACCGACCGGTGGCCATCATCGCCTATACCGTGAAGGGCTGGGGCACACCTCTGGCTGGCCACAAGGACAATCACGCCGGATTGATGACCGAAGTACAGATGGACGGGTTCAAAACACGTATGGGTGTTCGGTGCGGTCATGAATGGGATCTCTTCGAAGGCCTCACCGTTGACGAGACCGATCTCAGGAACTTCCTTAGCACTGTCCCGTTCTTCGCCGAAGGTACGCGCCGTCGCCACGCCGCGCGCGTCCCAGCGCCAGCCCTGCCTGCACCGACTGAGGCCTCGACGTCGACCCAGGCGGCGTTCGGTCGACTTCTCGACGTGCTCGCAAAAGGTGACAGCGACCTTGCAGCCCGGATTGTCACAACCTCGCCTGATGTGACCGTTTCCACAAATCTCGGGCCATGGGTGAACAGGCGCGGCCTGTTCGCGCGTAAGGATGTCCCCGACACATTCCGCGATGAACGAGTGCCTAGCACACAGAAATGGCGGTTCTCGCCCTCCGGACAGCACCTTGAACTGGGGATCGCCGAGATGAACCTCTTCCTGCTTCTCGGTGCAGCGGGCCTGTCGCATTCCCTGTTCGGCGAGAGGCTAATCCCAATCGGTACGCTTTACGATCCCTTCGTCAGCCGCGGTCTCGATGCGCTCAACTATGCATGCTATCAGGATGCGCGTTTCATCGTTGTAGGCACACCATCAGGCGTCTCCTTGGCATCTGAAGGCGGTGCGCATCAATCCATCGCGTCACCTCTGATCGGGATGAGCCAAGATGGATTAGCGGCCTTCGAGCCGGCCTTTGCGGACGAGTTGGCGGTGATTATGGAGTGGGCATTCGACTATTTGCAGCGCGACGGCGAAGGCGATCCGGACGAGCGCACCTGGCTTCGGGACGAAACAGGCGGATCGGTCTATCTACGGCTCTCTACACGACCTGTCGAGCAAATGCGGCTGCCGATGAGCGACGACCGGACGCAGGGCATCCTAGATGGGGCGTATTGGTTAAGGGAGCCGGGGCCGAATTGCGAGGCCGTGTTGATTTATCAGGGTACTGTCGCAACGGAAGCAATCGCTGCCGCCGGTCATGTGGGTGTCGACCGGCGCGACTTGGGCGTGCTTGCAGTGACCTCGGCTGACCGTCTGAATGCCGGGTGGCAGTCGGCACAGCGCCAGCGCGCAGCCGGGAACAGTGCCGCGCAATCGCATATCGAGGCGCTTTTGTCCCGTGTTCCGCGAGAGGCAACGCTGGTTACCGTGATCGACGGTCATCCAGCGACGCTAAGTTGGATTGGTGGCGTGCATGGGCACCCGACAATCAGCCTTGGCGTGGAACATTTCGGCCAGACAGGCACGGTTGCTGACCTGTATCATCACTTTGGAATCGACCGGCACGGTATCCTGTCGGCGCTCGACAGGCTCAGCATAGGTCGACCAATCAGTTTGGGGCTTTACTAGGCGCAGAACCTGCGTCGAAGAAGGGAGGGGCCGATATGGAGATAAGGCGGCTCGATCACGTCAATATCCGCACCAGCAAGCTCGACGAGATGATCGCGTGGTACGAGAAATATCTTGGCCTGAGGAACGGACACCGACCGGAATTTGGCGTTGGAGGCGCATGGCTTTACAAGGGTGACCACGCGATGGTGCATCTGGTTGAGGTTGACAAGGAATGCGCATCGGTCGAGCCGAAAGTGGAGCATTTCGCCTTTACCGCGACGGGTTATTCTGAATTTGTCGAGAAGCTGAAAACGCATGGTATCGCCACTGAAGTGGTGCGCGTTCCGGGCTTGCCAATCGTTCAGGTCAATTTGGAGGATTGCGACGGCAATCACATCCATGTCGATTTCCCGACGGATGAAGTTTGACCAGTGCGACCTATTTGGTTTCCATGAATTTCCAGGCCCGGCGGCCTGGTAACCTTATACAATTCTCCTGTACACTGTTTGTTGAACCGCGAGGCCATGTCGAGGTAATCCACGGCAAGAAGTCTGCGGTCGGGATCGGCTTTTCCGGCGCTGCTGGCCAAATGCAGGCCCCGCTTGGACCGACACCAAACTCGCAGGTTGTCGTCCTAGCCCAGCAACACAGTTCTTAGCAGTCGGTCCAAACCCGCTGTTGCTTAGTTTGCGCGACGCTGCGCTGCAACTTCCCGAATGCAGTCCTTGGGCAACTTTCCAAATTTCCGTGTCATGTCCCCTCTTCGTAGCGCTTTCGTTCCGCGTCCGTTGCGCGGCGCCACTCGGTTCGTAGAAGGTCCATGCGCCTTGGAATGCCGTGTTCCAGCACTTCTGCCTCGATGATCCGTTCGGTACGGAAGTAACGAAATCCCTCGCGCAACTCGCACCAAGCGGCGATAATGCGGCTTGTGTCCCGATATCCCAAAAATATTGGCCAGATCATCCGACGGGTCTTCTGGCCTGAGTTATCTGAATAGGTCAAAGCAATCTTTTTGCGGCGCCGAATAGCCAACCGAATGTCGGCCGCACCCAACACTTCATCCGGCTGATCAACAGGTGCCACACGGACGACCGGTTCAAGAAACGAGGTGCGATACTTGTCCGGAGCTACAGTTTCCAACTTGGTGATCAGTTTTTCAGCGGCCAGCGCCAGCTCGGGCTCGCCCCGGGTCTGTACCCAAAGTACGCCGAGCGTGACTGCCTCGATCTCGTCCGGGGTCAACATCAGCGGCGGCATGTGAAAGCCAGGTTCCAACACATAACCGACCCCGGCCTCTCCATTGATCGGCACACCTTGGCCGATCAGCGCAGCAACATCACGATATACCGTGCGTTTGGTCACACCCAGTTCAGTTCCAATCGCCTGGGCAGAGATCGGCCCGTTCGCGCGTCTCAGAATCTCAATGACTTCAAATAGCCTGTCGCCGCGCCGCATGTGATCTCCTTTCAATGAAACTGATCATACTGACATTATGCTGACAACACGCTGTCAGTATAGATGCGGTAGAAACAGGAAAGACACCAAAAAGTGGAGATCAAGATATGAGACGTTTCGTTACTCTTACACTCGCCGCAGCCCTACCTGCTGCACTCGGCGCCGAACAAGCGAAGTCTGCAGATCCCGCACCGATCATGGCTATGGGCACCTATGTCCTGACCGACGACATAGAGGGGTCAGAGGTCTTCTACCGCGCCCTGTTCGAAATTGACCCGGCAATCGGGCTGTCGGATTTCGTGGCCTTCGACGTGGCTGGTGGCTGGTTCGCAATCGCGTCGCGGGACAAATACGCACCGGGATCCGAGGCAGGCTCGGGCGCGGTTCCATACCTGCAATCTGCCGATCTGGAAACCCTACAAGTCCGCGCCACCGCCGCCGGTGTGACTGCGCCGGAGATCATCGAAGAACCGGGTATCCATCTGCTCAAGATCACGGACCCAAATGGTCAGCTGATCGAGTTTTTCAAACTGACCAGTCAGTGATGCGCACGATAGGCAACGCAATCTCAAAGGACATCGCACCATGCAGGTGAACTATTCCGTCGTCGGGACCAACGACATGGCCGTTACGACGCAGTTCTATGACCAGCTCTTTGGGCACTCAGGCGTGGAGCGCGTCTCGCCCGCTGACAAAATGACATATTGGCTTGAATCGGACTTTGCCTTTGTCACCGCGATCCCATTCGGTGAAAATCCCGCTACGAAGTGCAACGAAAACATGGTTGGCTTTAACGTCGGATTAGCCGAAGAGGTCAAAAGACTTCACTCCTTGGCTATCGAGCTTGGCGGAACCAGCGAAGGCGCACCGAATCAACGTGGGCCACGCCTCTCGGCCTATGTCAGGGATCTGGACAGGAACAAGATTTACCTCTCCGCTTAACGGAGCTTCGAGCGGCCCATACGCATATTTCGATTGAAAGGAGTAGAATTTGAAACTCGTTGTTTTGGGCGCAAACGGCCGGACTGGTAAGCTTGTGCTGCAAGCTGCGCTTGCAAAGGATATGGACGTCACAGCGGTCGTGCGTTCTGCAGAAAGAACACCCGACCTCCAACATGCAAGACTGCAAGTCGTGGTCGGTGATCCCTGTGATCCCGCGTTCCTCGCGTCGGTGTTTCGCGACCATGCCGCTGTGATTTCGGCCTTGGGCGGTCGGTTGCCTACGAAAGCTGCAACATCGGTGTATTACCGTTCCGCTGACGCCATCGTCGATGCGGCTTCCGCGACAGGTCTCAAACGGGTTTTGGTGATCTCGACAGCGTTGCTGTTCCCAGACCAAACACTGCTCGGAAGAATCCTTCGGATCGTTGTTCCGAAGGTCGTGCACAGCGCCGGGCGTATGGAGAATATCTTGAACAGGTCTGACCTCGAATGGACTTCGGCCCGTGCAGGATTCCTCAATGACGTCCGGGTGTCTGCGTACCGTGCTCAAAGAGAGACTCTACCCGCCCACGGAACAGCAGTTTCCAGATTAGCCCTTGCACAATTCCTGATCGATGCGATTGAAGATCCCGGGACCCAAGGAGCGGTATACGGCGTGGCGCAAGCAAACACATGACAAAAATCACCTTTGCGCGCCTCTCCACGATCGCGGTCGAGGATATTGCGGTACATATGGCCGACCCGGCACTTGTCCCCCATATGCCTCTGCTCAACGGCACTTGGGACAAGCAGCGCTCGGCGGATTTCGTGGCGATGAAGGAAGCCAGGTGGGCACAAGACGGGCTGGGTCACTGGGCAATCCTGGCGGATTGCGCCTATGTGGGCTGGGGTGGCTTCCAGCGCGAGGGTCACGACTGGGACTTCGGACTCGTTCTGAAGCCGTCGGCCTTTGGGTTGGGGATGAGGATCACCGCGCAGGCACTGGAGTTCGCGCGGTGCGATATGCGCATACCATCCGTGACGTTCCTGCTTCCTCCCACCCGCACAAAGTTGGGTGCTCTGACGCGCATGGGCGCAGAGTTCGAGGGTGAGGTAACACTCGATGGGGCGCTGTTCCGAAAGTACCGTCTTCCAACCAGTACGCCCTAAGTCAGAGCAGCCCAAAGCCGCCGCTCGATCAGTCGACGCTACGCTGCGGCGCGGCCATCCATTCCCGTCGTTCGCTGCAATCGCGAATTTGACGATTTTCGAGCTCACATATTGCTGCGAAAATGCCGCTCGAATGGTGGCATCAAAATGGAGCTTCCGCAGCATTGCGAACATTGAGCCTTCCCTCTGAACCCAGAAAACCCAATTATAATCGACCTCGGAAAGAACACTGCGCTTGGAACTGAATAGCTTATTTTGGAGAGCACCCTTCAGCGATGTAAGGGCCTCTCGCTGGTCAAGGGCCCTACCAACCCCGGCTAGTTCTGAAATAGTTCATGCAAAATCGAAGCGGTACGGTACCATGTGGTTTGAGTGAGACGCTACAGGAGATTTCCCTCATAGGTCACCCCGCCGCATTGCTGAACTGGTTAGAAATTGACCGCGAAAAATCCGCACCGCTGTATGATCAGATCAGCGGACAAATTCGGGTTGCGATTTCTCTTGGCCGTTTATCTCCGGGAACTGTATTGCCAGCCTCTCGGGTTTTGTCTCGAGAACTTGGTGTCTCGCGTATCACAACGTTGAAAGCCTACGAGCAATTGACCGCCGAAGGATTTCTGGAAGCGCGTCGAGGTGTCGGCACCCGCGTGACCGAAGACCTGAGTGGGACATCCATCGCAAGGCTGGCAGGCGCGCATCAAACGCAGATGAAAACATATGACAATAAGGCTAAACACCTCCTGAAACTCTTCGATACAGCGTCGACTAGCCTTGCGTTTCAACCCGGAATTCCGGCATTTGATGCTTTCCCGCATGGTGTATGGTCGCGAGTGCTTTCACGTCAGGCTCTCCAAACTGACGCAGACATGTTGGATTACGCTCATACCGGAGGCTATGCGCGACTTCGCGAACAACTGGCATTCTATCTTCGAAGCTCTCGCGGGGTAGAGTGCGACCCCGAGCAGGTCATCGTCGTCACCTCGGTTCGGTCCGCAATCGCAACGGCTTCCGCTGTATTGTGGAAGCGGGGTGCGGTCGTCGCCGTCGAGGATCCGGGATACACTGTCGCCCGCGAATGTCTGACGCAATCCGGGTGTAAGGTCCTGCCAATCCCCACGGATGCCAAAGGATTGCAGGTTGGAAAGCTTCTGGAGAACCGGCAGGATTGTGCGGGCGTATATCTTACGGCGGCACATCATTGGCCGACAGGGGTGACGTTAGCCGCCGACCGCAGAGTAAAGCTCCTTGATTGGGCGATACAGAAAGAAGCGTGGATAATCGAAGATGACTATGACAGCGAATTTCGCTTCGACAGCCCGCCGCTGGGCACGCTCTACGCGTTGGGTTCTGGACGTTCGATCTACGTCGGGACCTTTTCCAAAACACTCGCGCCATCTATCCGGACCGCCTATCTTGTTGTCCCGCACGAGTTGATACCTTGTTTTGAGCGAGATGTGTTCTTTCGGGCGGTCGAGCCCGCCCTGCATGTCCAGGCAGCCTTATCGGAGTTTATGGCGGACGGTCGATTTACCCGGCACATCGGACGTATGAGAAAGCTTTATGCCCGAAGACGCCAAACGTTGGCCGATGCATTGCGTTCAAGGTTTGGCAGCAGGTTGGACGTGGTTGTGCCCGCAGGAGGGTTACAATTGATCGCGCACCTCCCCGTCACCATCTCTGCACAACAAGCAGTTCTCCGCGCCGCTGATGTCGGAATATTTCTTAGAGACATAAGCGGTTGCTACATCAGAGAGCAGCCAAATCTCAATGCGCTGCACATCGGCTTTGCTGCGGTCCCAGAGGATCAGATTGGGCCAAAGGTAGACCGCCTTGCCGATGCGCTTGGCGACAACTTTTGAATTGGTACTAGCAATTACTTTCGAATTGGCTATGCGGCCAAATTGCGCTTCCTGATATTCTTGCCTCAGTTGACACCCCCTCTGCATTGGCTGCCAAGCCAACTGGAACAGGGTGATATTTCAGAAAGGATTTTATCGTGGCTGCGACAATGGCAGACTATCATGTCCTATCAGACCCAGGTTACAGGCTAAGCCCGCAAGACGAACTTCAACTTGATTTCAATCCCCCCAATGACATCGTGCTGTCTGGCAACCCCGTCCATAGACCGGTTCTTTCATTCAGAGTTTATGTTCCCGTGGCCGAAAATCCGTCGCTGACATCACGCGTAACGGTCAAAATCGGAACTACAAAGTTATTTGACGCGACAAAATTTCAGGCCGGTTACACAACGATCTATGAAGTCTTGAACTTCTCAAATCTGACCACGGGAAATCAGACTTTCAAATTCACAACCGACAGCTTCGGTTCAATCAGTGATGTGATCATCTGGTACAAACGAAACTAAGGACTTTGATCGCAATCATCTCGCGTTCCGGCAGCACGCCGCTCATTGCGCGGCAGTGCGGTTCGGATCAACCATCCGGAGGTCTGATGAAACTCTCACACAAACACCCATCCACCGCGCTGAAACAGCTCAGTGCTTCCTTGTTTTTCGTTATTTTGTCCTTTGGCGCCAATACGGTCGTTGCCGAGCCACTTCTGGCGTCAGTGGAGCCCATAACCATGTGCGATCTGGCCACTGATCTCAGCTTTGATCAGAACCCTGATACCGACGAGCGAAGCGGCGACATCGTCCTCCCCGACGCCGAAAATATGCTTGCTGAAAACGGTGTCGCCGCCATATTGCGGGCGCGCGCGCAGGGCGTCTCGGGCGGGCGACGCACCTCAAGGACAAGAGTGGGCTTTCGCTTCACGCCGAACGCAAGTTTTTCGGCTGATTTCGATCTTGCGATGACCTTTAGCGGCTTTCTGCACGACAGCGGTGGTGCGCCTGCGCTGCTGCGCATCAGCGCGAACCTTTTCGAAGAGGGCACCGATGATCCCATCGCCTCCTTCCAACCGGCTTCTCAGGAAAAAGACGGCCCCGCAAATGATCCGACGGCAAGTTTCACAGGCGGTGATGCCTCTGTTACCTTTGATGCCTCGCTCAAAGGCGAAGTCGAATACGAGCTTATCATCGAGCTTCGTGCAAGTTCCCATGGCGTGAGTTCCGAGGCCAATTTTCAAACCAGTGACCGTGGGCTGACGGTTGACTGCCTGGTGATCGAACCCGACCTTATTGACAGCGACGGAGACGCGATATTCGACAGCTGGGAAACAGCCGGGATCGATGCGAACGGCGCTGATAGCAACGACATTGATCTGGACACCACAGATCTGGGGACAGATTTCCGCGGGGTCCCCATCGAGCTTGACCCGATGCGCAAAGATGTTCTTGTTGAAATCGACTATTTCGATTGCGCCACCGGTGGTGATTGCATGACTGGGGACACGCACACGCACCGCCCGATGGACAGTGCCTTGCAAAGGGTGGTGGACGCCTTTGCCCAAGCCCCGGTGACCAATCCCGACGGAACCACGGGTATCAACCTATGGATCGTCATAAGTGATCCGCTGCCCCATCAACAGGTTTGCGCGATAGATGACGGCTGCATCGCTGCCATTAAGCAAAATAGTATTGGGGCCGCCGAGGGTCTGTCATCAGCACAAGGCCGCGCGCGCGAACTGATCTTTCACTACAACCTGTTCGCGCATGCGCTGGATAGTCCTGGCGGTCGGACATCCGGCCGATCAGATGGTGGTGATTGCAACAATTTCCCAGAGCCACGCTGGGGCGACGACTTCATCGTGGCGCTTGGTAACTGGGGCACGCCCAACGGAACTGAAATACAACAGGCCGGGACCTTCATGCATGAACTGGGTCACAACTTTGGCCTCTGTCACGGCGGCTTTCAGGAGGTAAATTGCAAACCCAATTATCTTTCGGTCATGAACTATTCGTTCCAGACCCGTGGCATTCCGACAAGCTCGGGCAACCCCGTTGTCGACTATTCCCGGATCAACCTCAGCGCGTTGGATGAAACACAACTGGATGAAAATGCTGGCATTAATGGTGGCATCAGACAAACTTACTATGGTCCACTGGCAGACATAGACGGCGATGGAACCTTCGACCTTCTCCTTGGGAATGGTAATGGTCCAATCAATTGGGACCAAAGCGTCGACGGCAGTGGCATGCCAACATTTACCTCTTTCCCGCCCGGCGCATCAGCGGATATCAACGATCTTTCGGCCATTATTTCCCAGTGTGCGCCGACGCCCGGCGAAGTCCTTCAAAGTCAAAATGACTGGGACGCCCTCATCTATGATCTTCGGTCATCTGAACTATCGGGTGCGGGCCTGGGTGCGGCCGAAGGTCAGGATATCGAGCTGACAGCCGACGAGGCAGAAGCATTGGACGCAGCCACTTTCTGGCTCCGCAAGAACCCTGAATTCGACTATTCGGCAAAACTCATTTGCGGGTCTCAAACGGATGGCGACGTCCTGAGGCTTGTCCGCGGCACCTATGCAACGACGATCAACATCCTCAACCCCAACAACAAAATGGCAGAGTTCGAGAAAACACTTGTGCTTGCTTATCCGCCCATTGAGCAGAGAGCCGGGAGTGTTCAGCGCATTGCGCTTGATACGTTGCCTGCCCGCCACGCCTTAAAGGTCGATTGCGATGACGTCAGAGCCGCTCTCTTCAAAGAGGGTTTTCCCGAGACCGATGATCCAGGTGCCTATATCGAGGGTTTCGTGACACTGGAAAGCGACAGCAGGCTTGACGTTGTCGGGGTTTACACCGCTGCACCGCTAGATGCGGACGGTCAGATTGCAGCCGGGATCAGCATGGATCTGGAGCGCGCCATTGGTCGCCGTCATCCACCTTCACCTGACTTAGAGGTGGCAAAGACTGTCGAGGTGCTGGGTGTCGATGGGAATACGTGCATTTCGTCACAGTGTTTGCTGCGCTACTCGATCACCGTGCGAAACATAGGTAATGGCGACGCAACGGATGTTCTCCTGCGGGATCGGTTGTCAGTTACAGGTGGGGCCTTCGCTGGCATCAATCCGCAGGCGGGTTGGCAGATCACAGATCAGGGTCGCGCGTCAGCCCACCTCGAAAGAACGATCGATCAATTGCCAAGCGGACAGGACGTCACCTTTGATATCCAGGTTACGGCCATCTTCTTCCCTGAAACGTCGAATGATCCGACTCCTGCAGTTCTCAATACTGCGCAGGTCGATGGTGACGGAGATCGAAACCTGGCAAACAACACCGTTTCGATCATCACCCAGTAATTTCCACCAACTTGAAGGGTGTTATCCCATATAGCGACACCCGCTTTATACGGAGAATTGATATGAAGTTATTAATCACCGCCGCCCTTGTGTCACTGGTGGCCATACCGGCAGCAGCCGCGAGTTTCGTCTATGATTTTGAGGCAGAATACCTAAATGGTTCTGCTGATGATGACAATGTGAACACCGTCGCTGACCTTGCCGGAGCGTTGCTGATCGGGACAACACTCACCGGAACATTGAGCATCGATGACACGTTTTTGTCCGGGGATGCCTCGGTAAGAGAATATGCGCCCGCTTCAATATCCTTCGATCAAATAGATGGGTCAGCCTATGAGCCCTTCACCAGAACGCGGGTCCTAAATGGCGGAACGGATCTGGTGGACATATTCACTGAGCTTGATAGCTATCCGGTCGGTGCGTTAATCAGCAGAGTTCAGATTTTTCTTCGTGATTTTGACGGTGAATTCGCCGGCGATACGGGCTTTCCGACGGCCATTGATCTCGACGATCTAGAACTCAAGCAAATCGCCTTTCTCGGAAACGTCGTCGGCGAAGTGTTTGCGCGAGAACGGGTAAACTACCGGCTCACGTCGATTTCTGCGCCGACTGTGGTTCCCTCCGTACCGCTACCGGCTGGCTTGCCTCTTTTGGGCGGTGGTATGGTATTGATGTTCGGGCTTTTTCTCCGCCGCAACTGAGCTCTGAGCCAGAATCTGGCGCTTCTGACGCTTACTTGAAAATTTGCCTGTATCACTCTCAAATCGGGCGGGTGACATGACTGATTTCGTTGGCAGTATTCTCGCCTCGATGCAAGATATCGGGAGCGTGGCGCCCTGAGTAGCGAAATTCTTGATACCACACGCAAACACTGTGGGGCTGTGGCTGTATCTGCTTACGAACCCTTTGATGAAACAGTGGAGACCATAAAGACGCTGACCGCGTTCGGAATTCAGGTCAACGAGCACTTCATTTTGGGTGCTGAAAGCATCGACCTGGCGATTGCATGGCTTACCGAGCCACCTGCGTTCTTGCCGGAAATTTGGCCAAATCAGAGAACATGTCGTCTTTTCGTAGCGACTTTGCTTCGGACCGCTGTGGCGGTTGTTCCCATCGTTCAACTTGCATGAACGGGTGCCCGCTATTCGATGACCTTATGGTGTGTAAAAACCGGTGAATCTGAAAACCGAGAGCGAGGGCGAGTCCTTTAACCGTTAGTGAAAGCCCGCATTTACCAGTTGCTAGAGTTGCCTTAGCACTTTCAGTAAACGCCGGTTTGCCTGCCGGTTCTGTGGAGAACAACGTGTTGCGAGCGCAGGAAGTGCGGTTCTAAACTGGGTTTGAGCGTCTTTCTGATCAGGCTTTTCGCGGGTGTTGCGGTGCAGGAAAGATCTTGGCCAATTTGCGGAGGTTTTGAGCGGTGGCGGCGAGGAGGAGTTCGTCACTTGCGCTATATGGGTCCGGTAGTCGCAGCCGTCCCAGACCGAGGATGCGTTTGAGGTGGGCAAAGAGCATCTCGATCTTCTTCCTTAGCTTTATTGGGATGTCGTATTGGCGGGTCTTGGCGATATCGCGTGCAACTTGGCGAGCCCCAATCTTCCTTCGGCGTCGAATTCTGATTGTTGGCATCCGCCCCGATCGGGCTGGCATGGATTGCCATGCGCTGA
>NZ_CANLYL010000023.1 GCF_947495275.1 uncultured Roseobacter sp. | reverse complement strand
TCAATAACCCCCGCCAACTGCTTGCACGGCACGGTCGTCACAAAATCAACGCCATTACGGACAAAATCATCTACGATCTTCTTGTCGATGCTCATGGGGGGACGCCTTTCTGCCCGGGCGCGTGAACCCGGGGCGCTTGAGTTTTCAGTGAGTGTTGCGGATCACATGCACGGCACAGGGCGCGTGCCGCACGACACGGGCAGCGGTGGAGCCCAGGAAATAGTCGCTCAATCCCGGTTTGTGAGAGCCGATCACAATGCAATCGATTCCATTGGCATCTGCGTAGTCGATGATGGCCCGGGCGGAATGCCCTTGAATAATCGCTGCTTTTGCCTCCGGGATATCTGCCAGCTTCTCGTTGAGCTTTTCCTTCGCACGATCAAACCCAGCCTTGATGGTCCCCTCATCAAGATAGGCCGTCACCGACCCCTGAACCGCCTCGTAAACATGCAGGGCGATGATCTCCGCGCCCTCGCCCTGCAAGGCTTTGGCAACTTCAAGGGTATTGGGGGAAATGCCGTGGTCGAGGGCCATCGGCACAAGGATTTTTCTATACATCTGTTCTCTCCATTATTGCGGGTCCGCTGATCAGTTCCAGGGATCCAGCACGATCTTGGGCGCGGCGACATTACCGGCACGCAAGTCCCTGAAGGCTTGGGCACCGTCCTTGAGCGCGCGCGCTTCGACCCAATCCAAAGCGCCAAGCCGACCATCAAAAATCGCCTGGGCCGTGTCGCGGAAATCCTGAGCGGTATAGGTATAGGTACCGATGAAGGTAATCTCCTGCAACGTCATACGTCGCACATCGAGCCCACATTTGTCTTCGCCAAGCCCGACATGGGCAATCACCCCTCCCGGTTCAGCATGGGCGGATGCTGTTGCGCGCGTGCTCGCATAACCCACCGCATCAATCACCAACGCATACTGACCTTCTGCCTGAGCCGTGACGTGCTGCCCGCATGTTCTGGCGAGAAACCCGCGGCGTCCGTCGTTGGGTTCGACAATGGTGAGGTCTTCGACACCCATTGCCTTCAGTGCCAGCGCTGCCGCCAATCCAATGGCACCACCACCGATGACCAAAGCGCGGGGCTGCGCCTGTCCGTGCAGAGCACCGATCGCCAGCCGCGCCGCATGCCAGCTCACCGCCAATGGCTCAGCCAACGCCGCCTTTTGCAAGGGCGTGTCCGCAGGAACACTGACCAGATTTTGCGGCGGCATTGAAATATACTGCGCGAATGCGCCTTCACGCGGCTGCATGGAGATGATCTGCCTGTCGGGGCATAGATTTTCCCGACCCGTCTCGCATGCCTTGCACGACCCGCAGTTGACCAGCGGGTTGACAGTCACCCGCTCGCCATCACGCGGGCCGCCCTCTATGACGCCCGCCGCTTCATGACCCAGGATCAGGGGCGCGGGCCTGCGGGCATCGTGGCCCAGATAGGCATGCATGTCAGACCCGCAGATACCCACGGCCTCAACCCGGATCAGTTCTTCGCCCTGCCCGGGCAATGGGTCGAGAACATCGCGAAACACAAGTGTCTCCACTCCCTCATAAACAAGCGCCTTCATTTCGCTGTGAACCCTCCATCAACCATCAATATTTGGCCCGTGACATATCCTGACGCTTGCGAGCATAAAAACAACAAGGGACCATCAATGTCTTCCATCCGACCGTTGCGATGCATACAGGTTTGTGCCGCGTTACGGGCAGATCTTTCGGGATTGTCAAAAACAGCCTGAGTCAGTTCGGTCGGGAAAAACCCCGGCCCGATGGCATTTGCGGTTATGCCGTCAGGTGACCAGGCTTCGGCCATGGCACGTGTCAACTGGCCGACGCCGGCTTTGGTGGCGCCATAGGCGATGCCACCCGGAAAAGCGCGTGTTGTTTGCAGCGACGCAAAATTCACGATGCGCCCCCATCCTTTCTTACGCATCGCAGGCACCAGCGCCTGCGAGATGAAAAAGGGCGCTGACAGGTTCAGCGCGAGGGTCGCGTCCCAGCCATCCGGGGTTACATCGTCGGCAGCCTCGCGGGTGTTGACACCGGCCGCATGTACGATGATGTCCGGGTCACCAAAGGGTGCGCAGATAGCGGCACATAACGCCGGAACCGCCCCCCGGTCCGCGACATCTGCCACCACAACCGCCGCAGAGGGCCCGATCTCGCCCTTGAGGCTTTGCAAGGCATCAGGCCTGCGTGCGACGCCAATCACCTCTGCTCCGGCGGCAGCCAGTGTCACCGCAGCCCGGCGCCCCAAACCGGAGCTTGCGCCGGTGACACAAGCGACGCGACCCGTCAGATCAAACAGGTGGCGCGGATCAGCCATGGGCGGTCAAATCGAATTCCTCGTCGGGGAAGTATTTGGCAAGACGCACGTCCGCAGCCCGCGCATGCCCCTCCATCCCTTCCAGACGCGCGATCCGTGCCGTGGCTTCTGCCACTGGTTTGGAGCCTTCCCGCGTCGCGCGCTGCCAGGTGACGATCTTCATGTATTTGTGCACGCTCAACCCGCCCGTATAACTGGCGGCCCCGGACGTGGGCAGAACGTGGTTGGTGCCAGTGGCCTTGTCGCCGTAGGACACGGTGGTTTCCTCGCCCAGAAACAGCGAGCCGTAGCAGGTGAGCTTGCTCAGCCACCAATCCAGATCTTCCGCCTGCACGGTCAGATGCTCAGGCGCATATTCATCTGAACAGGCCGCCATATCCTCGCGATCCGCACAGACGATAACTTCGGCATAATCCCGCCAGGCCGCAAACGCATTCTGACGATTGACCTCGGGCAAATCCTCGATCAGCCCCGGCACGAGCGCCATTACATTTTCCGCAAGTGCCCGATCATCGGTGACCAACCAGACCGGTGAATTGTAACCGTGTTCCGCCTGGCTGACCAAATCTGTCGCCACGATATGAGCGTCGGCCGTTGCATCCGCGAGGATCAGGCTGTCCGTTGGCCCCGCAATCATGTCGATGCCGATGCGGCCAAAGAGAATGCGCTTTGCTTCGGCGACGAACTGATTGCCCGGGCCAACAAGGATGTTGGCCTTGGGCAGACCAAACAGGCCAAATGTCATGGCAGCCACACCCTGCACGCCGCCCAAGGCCATGATCTTGTCGGCGCCACAGATGTGTGCCGCATAGACAATCGCCGGGTTCACCCCCACGTCGGGGCGCGGTGGCGAGCAAGCGGTGATGTGATGACATCCCGCGACCTTTGCCGTGGTTACTGTCATGATAGCGCTTGCGATGTGGCTATAGCGTCCACCCGGGACATAGCACCCGGCGGCATCTACCGGGATGGCCTTTTGGCCCGCGATCACCCCCGGCACGATCTCGATTTCCACATCCGACACGGTCGATTTCTGCGTCTCGGCAAAGCGCCGGACGTTATCATGGGCAAATTGGATGTCCTGTTTCAGCTTTTCCGGCACCAAGGCACAGGCGGCCTCGATCTCTTCGGCCGTCAAAAGGACGTTGCCCTCGTAACGGTCGAATTTCTTGGCATATTCCAGCGCCTTTGCATCCCCGCCCTCCTCGATTTCGGCGAGGATTGTTTTCACGATTTCATGTGTTTCCGAAGCGTCCGACTCAGCAGTCAGCGTCGCCTTTTTGAGATATTCACGGGTCATTTTCGATATATCCTATTTGTAAATGTCGGGCAGGAATGTTGTTGAAATCGCAGGAATGTAGGCGATCATCAAGACAACAACGAACATGCACAGAACGAACGGCACCGCGCGCGCCGCAATTTTGAGGATCGACTCGCCCGTGATCCCGGAGACCACGAACAGGTTGAGCCCCAAGGGGGGTGTGATGAAACCGACACCCAAGGCTGTGATCATCATGATGCAGAACTGGATTTCATTCATCCCGATATTATCCGCAAGCGGTTTCAGGATCGGCGCCAGAATAACGATATTTGGCGTTGTCTCCATAACGCAACCCGCAGCAATCAGGATGCCGATCATCAGCAGGATCAGGATATAGGGATCGTCGGTCAAACCCGTGACGGACGTTACAAACCCCTGGGGCACGCCCATGATCGCCAGCGCTTCGGCCAGAGGCGCGGAAAACGCGATGATCGGCAGGATGACCCCATTCACCTTTGCAGAACTGACCAGCATGGCCGGGAAATCCGCGAGTTTCAGCGTCCCCAGAACAAAACCCATGATGATCGTCACAACCACAGCTGTGGCACCGGCTTCGGTAGGTGTCAGCCGGCCCGAGAAAATGCCGTAGAAGATGATGCCGGGAACAATGAACGCATACCAACCGGAGGCCAGAGACCGGCGCAGATTGGCAAACCATTCTCCAAAGGTCAGCATGCCGCCGCCCTCGTAAGCATAGATCCGGTTGACGATCAGGTTTGTGATCAGGATCGCGGCCAGGATAGCCAGACCGGGGATCAACGCCGCCAAAAACAGTGTTGACGCGGATATGCCCAGCACAAGACCGATGATGATGTAGGCAATCGAAGGAGGGATCAGGATACCGGTACAGGCACCAGCAGCCACCAGCGCGCAAGCATAGGGGCGCGGATAGCCGGATTCGACAAGCCGGTCGATGGTCATACGACCCACCGCGGCTGCCCCCGCCGCATCCGATCCCGAAATCGCCGCGAACATACCGCAGACCAGAACCGTGGCCGACCCGAACCCGCCTTTTGCAAAACAGGTCAGCGCCTCGGCTACGTCAAGAAATTTGCGCGACAGGCCCGTGCGCACCAGAACATCGCCGGTCAGGATAAAGAGCGGCACCGCCGTCAGGGCAAAGGCGTCAATCCCGGCAAAGAGGCTTTCGCCGACAAGGCTCAGCGGCAGATCGCCGGACATGAGCAGCATTGTAATGGCTGCCGCTCCGATGGCGGCCCATACAGGCACCGCCAAAGCGATGAGAGCAACGAACATGATCACGGGCAGGTAGAAGTCCCACCCCAATTCGACTGTTTGGTTAAGTGTATTCCAGAGCATTTCGACGTTCCTTAATCAAACAGCTTGTCGCCTTCAAAAACGGCCGTGCCATCTTTGAGGGATTTGAAATCGCGCGCGAAGGATTGCAGCAGCCGCCAGATCATCAGGGCAAAACCCACCGGCACGGCCATCAGGAACCAGACCTTGGAAATGCGCAGGCCATCGGTGACTGACCCGAACTTGGCGGAGACATGTACTGTTTCGTAGGAGTAATAGAGAGCGACGATTGCCACAGCGAACATCACGAGGTCGCCGAAAATGTACAAAAGCGCCTTGGGGCGCGGCCCCAGATAATGCATCAGCACGTCAATGCGGATGTGCGCACGTTCCTTGACCGCGGCAGCTGCGCCGATCCAGGCGAGGTATATGAAGGAGTACCGCACGATCTCCTCGCCCCAGATGGATGAATATGAGAAAATTTCCCGACGCAGGACTTCGATCGCCATGGTTATGACCAGCATCACGTAGAAGACCAGCAACAACCAGCGTTCGGCATCACGGTCTATTCGGCGGAAAAATTTCATAAATCACCCTGTCTTTTGGCAAAACCGATCCAGCCCCGGCGCTGTCGCGCGGGTTCGTTCCGGTCTTGACTGAAAAGAAAACGAGCGGGCGACCCAAGGGACGTCCGCATTTGTTGTTACGCGTCGTGCACGTAGTATTTGCCTTGCGTGCTGGCAGCTTCTTCCAGCTTATCGAAGGCGTCCATGGATCCGGCAAGCTCAGTTTTGAACTCATCCCATTCGGTGCGTTGGTAACCGCCGGCCTCTTTCCATTCGCCCAGCTGATCGTCACTCAGCGAGTGGAATTCAACGCCGGCCTTGCTCAGCTCCGCCATTGCGTAGGCGCGCGCCGAAGGCACCTTGGACAGGTTCTGGTGCGCCGTCATTTCGGCACCCCACATGATCCCCTCCTGAATGTCGGCGGGCATGGAGTTAAACCATTCCAGGTTACAGGAATAAACCTGACTGTCGGGAACTGCCTGGGTGAAGGTCACATGGCTCAGGATATCCTTGAAGCCGAAGACAAACAGAGCGCCGACGGAAGGATCAAGCGCGTCGGCCACCCCTTGCTTGATTGCAGAAGGCGTTTCACCCCAGGCCACTGGCGTCGGGTTGGCCCCGACCATGCGGTAATACTGCTGCAACATCTTGGAACCCGGGACCCGGAACTTCACGCCCGAAAGATCACCGGGGCTCAGAACCGCCCCTGCACCACCCTTGCGTACAGCAACCACGCGCGGGTCGATGTTGACATAAAACAACGCCTTGAAACCAGCAGCCTCGACTTTTGGGTGTACTTCGCTGTTCCAGTAGTCAGACGTCACAAGATTGGTGAACCGCTGGTTCGAACCACACAGGTAAGGCATATTGATCAAGTCAACAGTCGACGCAAATGGCGCAAAGTTCGACAGGGAATGCTGTGCGGCCTGAATGGTTCCGCCCTGCACTTTCTGCACCAGCGAGCCACCCGCACCGAGTTGACCACCCGGGGCCAGCTTGACGTAGACCTTGCCGTTGGTCGCATTCTGGATGTTTTCCTTGAGGTCCAGCTGCATGATCGGATAGCTGCGCGACGCGCCAAGCACATAGGCCGTTGCAATGGTCATGACATGCTCGGCCGCTTTTTCCCGATCGCGCTCTTCATTTGCGGTTTGCGCTACGGCCTTGGAAGACCAGAGCATGCCCCCAGCACCGGCGACCATGGCCGCGGTGAATCCGCCGCTCGTTACCAGTTTCAGAAAGTTGCGGCGTGATGCCGACGCAATCTCGTTACGTTCTTTTGTCATTGATGTGTCCTCCCGATGGACCTTCAGCCGCCATTATTGTTACGGTCAGCTTCCTTTTTCAAAATCGCGACAACAAACAGAATGGATGCCGCAAACAAAACCAACATCTCCCCAACGTCCCCCAAAAAAGCGCTTCCAGCGAAAGCCCCCAAAGCAACATTGGCGAAGTAGACGATAAAAACTGCGACCGATGCTGCGAGAAACATGAAAAATACTCCTGAATGAGTTGGTTTCAGGTCAATTTGTAAGCGCTTACAAATTGAAATGCAAGCCATTACATTTTGACCAACTTTTCAATCGTTCTGGATCTGCTAGGGTCGCGCCGAGGAACGATTGTACAGGACCGATCATGCCAAACACCCGATCTGTCCCCACGGTGGACGACGTTGCCAGGATTGCCGGCGTCTCAACCGCGACTGTTTCACGCTGCCTGAACTCCCCCGACCGCGTTGTCGAGAAGACCCGAGACAAGGTTATGAAGGCGGTCAAAAAACTTGGATATACGCCAAACTTTGGCGCGCGCGTCATGGCAGCCCAGCGAACTTTCACAATCGGGGCGATTATTCCGACCATGGAGAACGCGATTTTTGCGCGCGGTATTCAGGCTTTTCAAGAAGAGCTACGCAGACGCGGCTATACCTTGCTGGTTTCAAGTTCCGCCTACCAGCCCGACATCGAAGAAGAACAAATACGCGCATTGGTCGCCCGTGGTGCCGATGGCCTGTTGCTGATCGGCTATGACCGGGATCAATCACTATACGACTATCTGAAGCGGCAAGACGTGCCCGCCCTTGTTGCCTGGGCTTTCAGCGCTGACAGCGAACAACCCTCCATCGGTTTTGACAATCGGTCGTCGATGTCCGCGCTGGTTCAGCAAGTACTGAATCTGGGGCACCGCAGCCTGGGCGTTATCTCGGGAATAACCCGGGGCAATGATCGTGCGGTTCAACGCCTTCAGGGCGTGAAGGACGCCGTTGCATCCAATGATCTGCCCCCTGAGACCCTGAAAATCATTGAGACGCCTTACGAGATCGAGAATGGTGCCATCGCCTTCAGCCGGTTGATGTCAGCGAACGCGGATCTGACGGCGGTCATCTGCGGTAACGATGTTCTTGCGGTTGGGGCGCTGCGTCAGGCTCGGGAAATGGGCTTGCAGGTCCCCGGCGATGTGTCGATCACGGGATTTGACGACATTGAGCTGGCCCGAATCGTGACCCCACAATTGACCACGGTTCATGTCCCTCACCGTGAGATGGGGCGAAAAGCGGCCATTGAATTGATCTCGATGGTTGAGAAAACCAGCCCGGGCATTTCGGTTGAACTCGACAGTTCAATTCAGTTGCGAGAGTCTTTGGGGCCTGTCTGCTGCTAGAAATTGGTGTTATCCGGCTAATCGCTGATCCGCTCCAAGGTTGCATGTCGACATTGATCAAAGCGGGTCAAGAATTCATGGTCACTTGTTGAGCAGTGATCAGACAAATGTCGCCCTGATCCTTTACGAGCGAAGAAATACTTGACCAATTGGTCAAATCCGGTCCAGCATCCGGCAGATAAATCGGGGGATATCAAATGACCAGCACGAATCAAATCAGCCGTCGCCGTTTTCTGGCTACGACCGCCAGTACCGCATTGATCGCGGGAACGGTCGGTACGCATCGCGCCTTCGCGGCAGAGCCGATCAAGACGGCGGGTATCTATACCGTTCCGGTCGAACAGCAGTGGGTCAGCCGCATCCACAAGGCGGCGCTAACCGCGCAGGAACGTGGCGATATCTCCTACACATTCTCTGAAAACGTCAGCAATACCGACTACGCGCGTGTCCTGCGCGAATATGCGGAAGCTGGCAACAAGCTGATCATCGGTGAAGTATTCGGCGCCGAGCAGGAAGCGCGGGAAGTCGCCGCCGATTACCCTGACGTGGCCTTCCTGATGGGATCCAGTTTCAAGGAAGACGCAGGCCTGCCCAATTTCTCGGTGTTCGATAACTATATTCAGGACGCCTCTTACTTGTCAGGCATCATTGCCGGCGCGATGAGCAACTCCGGCAACATCGGCATGGTGGGCGGCTTCCCCATCCCCGAGGTCAACCGGCTGATGCATGCCTTCATGGCAGGCGCCACCGAAATGAACCCGGATATCAAGTTTCAGGTGAGCTTCATCGGTAGCTGGTTTGATCCGCCCAAGGCCAAGGAAACCGCATTTGCCATGATCGAGAACGGCGCTGACATGCTTTACGCGGAACGTTTCGGCGTGTCGGATGCGGCCAAGGAAAAAGGTGTCTTGGCAATTGGAAACGTGATCGACACCCAATCCGAATATCCCGAGACCGTTGTTGCCTCCGCCATCTGGCATTTTGAACCAACGCTGGATGCAGCCATCGCCGCCGTCAAGGAGGGCTCTTTCACCGCCGCCGATTACGGTATTTACTCCTTCATGAAGGAGGGCGGCACAACCCTCGCGCCGCTGGGAACCTTCGATGGAAAAGTACCGGCCGCTGCACTGGAACTGGTTAACAAACGCACCGAAGAGATCAAGTCAGGCAGCTTTTCGGTCGAGATTAACGACGAAGAGCCGAAATCGTCCTGAGTGAGATGGCCTCGGACAAAGCCTCTGTTCTTCGCCTGAACAACATCACGAAACGTTTTGGGACGCTGGTCGCGAATGACGCGATCAGCTTCTCCCTGAACCGCGGAGAAGTGATCGCGCTGCTGGGCGAAAACGGTGCTGGCAAGACAACCTTGATGAACATCCTCTTTGGCCAATACACGGCCGACGAGGGCACCGTTGAAGTTTTTGGCAAGACGCTGCCGCCGGGCAATTCCCGCGCAGCGCTAGAGGCCGGCGTCGGTATGGTGCATCAGCACTTCACGCTGGCCGACAATCTGACCGTGCAGGAAAACATCACGCTTGGGACCGGATCGCTCACGTCCTTCAGCCTGCGCCGCTCGAACGCACGCGCGCGGATCGAGGCGTTGTCGGAGCAGTTCCACCTCAAGGTGGCTCCTGACGCGCGGGTAGGCAGCCTGAGTGTCGGCGAAAGGCAGCGGGTTGAAATTCTCAAAGCACTCTACCGCGATGTGAAAATCCTGATCCTTGATGAGCCGACGGCGGTCCTGACCCCGCAGGAAGCAGAGGATTTGTTTGCAACCCTGCGGCAAGCCATCGCCAATGGTCTCTCGGTGATCTTCATTTCTCACAAACTCCACGAGGTCATGGCAATTGCCCAGCGCGTGGTCGTTCTGCGCCATGGAAAACTTGTCGGCGGTGTCGATACCGACACGAGCACCAAGGAAAAACTGGCCGCGATGATGATGGGTGCCGAGGCGGAGCCGCCCGAAGTGTCGACGGCACATGCCGGCGAAGCCTTGATGACACTGGAAACTGTTTCAACGCCGGACATTGGCAGCGCGCCGGGGCTGAAGTCCGTCTCCATGTCTTTGCGGGCAGGTCAGATCATCGGCCTTGCCGGCGTTTCAGGTAACGGACAAGCAGCCCTAGCGGACATCGTGGGGGGTATGCGCGCGCCGACCAACGGAAAAATCGTTCTCAATGGCTCACCCGTCCCCTCCTGGACCCCGCGCGATGCGGTCAACGCAGGCATTGCCCGCATTCCAGAAGATCGACACAAAACGGGCACGATTGCCGATTTTGATCTGACCGAAAATGCCATTCTGGAGCGATACGCCAGTGATCCTTTCAGTACCAAGGGGTGGCTGGACTGGACACGTGCGCGCCGCTTTGCAAACGAGATTATCGACAAATACGATGTGCGCTGCCCCGGAGCGGATACCCCGATCCGCTTGCTGTCCGGCGGAAACATGCAAAAGCTGATCCTTGGTCGGGTCCTCGAAGCCGACCCCCAAATTATCTTGGCAAATCAACCCGTCCGCGGGTTGGACATCGGCGCCGTTCATTATGTACACGGCCAGCTTCTGGAGGCTCGGGACCGGGGGGCGGCAGTGCTCCTGATCTCTGAAGACCTGGATGAAATCATGGCGTTATCGGACTACATTCACGTGATCGCTGATGGTCGTCTGTCACCGGCTTTCGAGCGTGGACAAATGACCCCGGCTGAGCTGGGCCTCTGGATGTCCGGCAAGGGTGAGGTCCGGCATGCGTCTTGAACCCATCACCAATCCTTCGTCCGCCCGTCGCATATTCCCGCCCGCGCTCGCCATAGGCACGACCGTGGTAATCGCGTCATTGCTGGCCATGATCGCCGGAGCCAACCCATTTTCGGTTCTTGGCCTGATCCTCAACGGTGCCTTCGGATCGAAGTTCGCCCTGCTGGAGACCCTGAACCGCGCCACTCCGCTGATTTTCACCGGTCTCGCCGCGGCTGTGGCCTTTCGTGCGAAGTTCTGGAACATCGGCGCGGAAGCCCAGCTCTATGCCGGGGCGTTGATGACCGTGCTGCTGGGAACCGGGCTGCTCCCCTGGCCCAGCTTCCCGCTGCTGGTGACATTGGCCATTGCTGCCGTACTTGCGGGGGCAGTTCTCTTGTTGGTACCCGCGCTGCTGAAAACACGGTTCGGAGTGGATGAGGTTGTCACGACGCTGCTGATGAACTTCATCTTTCTGCTATTCATCTCCATGCTGCTCGAAGGACCACTGAAGGACCCGATGGGCATGGGCTGGCCAAAGTCCGCCCGTGTCATATCCGAGGCGCGATTGCCGCGTATCCTGGACGGGTTGCGCCTGCATTGGGGGTTCATCCTCGCGCTCGTTTCCGCAGTGGCAATCTGGGTCATTCAAACCCGCTCCACGCTGGGTTACGAAATGCGCGCCGTGGGTCTGAACCGCGAAGCCGCCGCCTTTGCGGGCATCCCCGTCAACCGCGTTCTTGTCAAAACTGCGCTGCTTTCAGGCGGACTGGCCGCACTCGCAGGATTTTCCGAAGTTGCGGGCCTCAAAGCCAGCCTGACCCTCGATCTGTCGCCGGGCTTTGGCTACACCGGGATCATCGTTGCCATGCTTGCCCTGCTCAACCCCTTGGGCGTGATCGTTGCGGCGCTGTTTGTGGCAGGGGTATTCGTCGGCGCTGACAGCATGAGCCGGGCCGCCGAGGTCCCCACATATCTCGCCGACATCATGCTGGCGATGGCGCTGTTGTTGATGGTGCTGGCGATCCTGCTGACCCGTTTTCGCGTGGTGAGAGACTGATATGGAAATCCTCGATATCTTCCTGACGGCGAGTTTCTGGGCAGCGGCCATTCGCATCGCCAGCCCGCTGATCTTCGCGACACTGGGAGAATTGATCTGTGAACGTGCGGGCGTGCTCAACCTTGGCATCGAAGGGATCATGGTCGCAGGTGCCTTTGCAGGCTGGATGGCCGTCTACGCGGGTGCCGGGCTTTGGATCGGCGTCGCGGTTGCCATGGTGGTGGGAATGCTCTTCGGCCTTCTGCACTCGGTGCTTACCGTGCCCTTCGGCCTTTCACAGCATGTGGTCGGGCTGGGTGTGACCCTGCTGGCGACGTCGAGCACCTATTACGCCTATCGCCTTGCCCTGCCGGAGGTGACAACGCCGCCAAAGATCATCGCATTCCAGCCCTATGAAATTCCGCTGCTGGCAGATATCCCATTGCTTGGGCCCGCGCTTTTTGCACAGACCCCATTCACCTATCTGGCGTTCGTGCTGGCAGCAGCCGTCGCCTGGATGCTTTACCGCACACCCGTTGGCCTTGCCTTGCGCGCAGCGGGTGAAAACCCTTCTGCTGTTGCCGCGCAAGGTCTTTCCGTCACCGCGATCCGTATGGGCGCTGTCATTTTTGGCAGTGGGCTCATGGCCATGGGGGGCGCGTTTTTGACCATGTCAGCCTTCGACAGCTTTTTCTTCGAAATGGTCAATGGTCGGGGATGGATCTGCATCGCGCTCGTCGTCTTCGGATCATGGCGACCCGGCAAAGCCGTATTTGGCGCCATACTTTTTGCCGCCTTCGATGCCTTGCAAATCAGGGTTCAGCAAACCGGGTTCGGCGCTGAGATTCCCTACCAGATATTCCTGATGATGCCCTATATCCTCTCCATCCTTGCGCTCGTGGCCATGTCGCGCAGAGCGCAGGTCCCGGCAGCGCTCATGGTACCCTTCAATAAAGGAGAACGTTGATGTTCGATCTGATCGTCAAAGGCGGCACCCTGCCCGATGGCACAGTTACCGATATCGGCATTTCATGTGGCAAGATTGCCGCAATGGCACCACTGGATGGCGCAGAAGCCGGTAGGGTACTGGAGGCAAGCGGCGATCTGGTCAGCCCGCCCTTTGTGGATCCGCATTTTCACATGGATGCGACCTTGTCCTATGGCATTCCACGTATCAACGCCTCGGGAACGCTGCTGGAGGGGATTGGCCTATGGGGTGAGCTCAAGCAGGTCATGACTCAGGAAGACGTGGTCGCCCGCGCGCTGGCCTATTGCGACTGGGCCGCCAGCATGGGGTTGCTCGCGATCCGCAGTCATGTGGATACATGTGACGATCGTCTTCTCGGGGTCGAAGCCCTTTTGCACGTGCGTGAGACCGTCAAAGACTACATCGACCTGCAATTGGTCGCCTTTCCACAAGACGGTTTTTACCGCGATCCGACGGCGCGCGAAAATACCATTCGGGCGCTCGACATGGGGGTTGATGTGGTGGGCGGCATTCCACATTTCGAACGCACCATGGCGGATGGTGCCGCCTCGGTCCGGGAACTCTGCGAGCTGGCAGCTCAGCGGGGGTTGCAGGTGGACATGCATTGCGACGAGACCGACGATCCCAATTCCAGACATATCGAAACACTTGCTTTTGAGACCACGCGCCTTGGACTTGAGGGGCGGGTTGCAGGGTCGCACCTGACCTCAATGCACTCCATGGACAACTACTATGTGTCCAAGCTCCTGCCCCTAATGGCAGAAGCCGAAATCAACGCCATTCCCAACCCCCTGATCAATATCGTTTTGCAGGGACGTCACGATACCTTTCCCAAAAGACGCGGCCTGACGCGGGTAAAGGAAATGTTGGCCATGGGCATCAATGTCGGCTGGGGGCAGGACTGTGTTCTGGACCCGTGGTATTCGCTGGGCACGGCGGACATGCTGGACGTGGCCTTCATGGGCCTTCACGTAGCACAGATGACCAGTCCGGAAGAAATGCACACCTGTTTTGAAATGGTCACAAGGAACAACGCCCGGACGATGGGGCTTGCGGATTATGGTCTGCATGTGGGTGCCGACGCCTCATTGGTCGTGCTTGACGCAGGCTCGCCGGTCGAGGCGCTGCGTCTGCGGGCGCCGCGCCTATGGGTTGTGGCCAAGGGCAAGGTCATCAGCGAGACACCGCGCGCGGATGCCCGGCTCAATCTGGCAGGTCGTCCCGACAGGGTAAGTCGGCGGCACCAGCCGGGTTCGTGATCCCCGTTTGAAGGGCCCTTGTCGGGTTTCAGATCATATGACCCCCAGCTTCGATCATTGCACATCAGGGCAGATCAACATCGGGCCTTGTGGGATCAAGCTCAGGATGATCTGCTTCTGATGAGGGCTTCCGCCTCGATTTCCACTTTGTAATCCCCGATCAGCCTGGCAATTTCCAATAGGGTATTGGCGGGTTTTATTTCCCCGAAAACACGCCCGTGCGCGCGCGAGACTGCGGTGACGTCATCGGCATCGGTCAGATAAACGCGGGTTCTTATCACATCATCCATGGATGCCCCCAGCGCTGTGAGCGCGGCGGCGATCTTGTCGAGAATAAACGTGGTTTGGGCCTCTGCGTCGCCGGGCGCGACCGACCGGTCAAGCCCCGCCGTCGCCGTGGTGCCCGAAACCAGAATGCGATCCCCAATCCGCCGGGCGCGGCAATAGCCCGCAATGTCTTCCCACAGGCTGCCCGTCAGCACCCTTGCCTCATCCGGGCGTCCCGGCACAGGCTGCACCTCAAACGCCTTTGGCATTTCATCCAGATGGTGGCTCAAATCCCCGGAGGCGGTCAAAAACGGCGGTTTTCGATACTCGTCCCCGCAATCACCCGGCAACGGTGTGGTCTCCTCAAACACGGCATCAAGTGCTGCGTGATCCTCGGAGTCCAGAGCGAACTGGAACAATCTCAGGTTATCATCTCGGTGCTGGTCTTCGCCCAGACGCGCGCCGATAATGACACCTGCGACAGCCGCATGTTCCAGCACCCACCGCGTGGCCACGTTGGATATGGATACCCCGTGCTTTTGGGCAATTTTTGCCGCGACCCTCAGAAGGGTCTGATGCACTTCCCAGCCGCCGGCTGTCTCAATGAAGCGCTTGTACTTCATCTTGCTCCAGTCCGAAATCGCCGCAGGCTCGGGTTGATCAATCCAACGTTCCGACAAAAAGCCGCCCGCCAGCGTCCCATAGGCCAACAAGCGCACATCAGACTTTGCGCAAAGGTCGGACAAAGGTCCGGCGGCGCGTCGGTCAAGCAGCGAAAACGGCACCTGATTGCTGACCAGCGGGATGCCGTCCATCAAAGCCAGATGCAAATGCGCCGCATCAAAATTCGTAACGCCGATTTCGCCAATCAGACCCTCTTCGCGCAGTTTTGCCATCTGGTGCAGCGCATCAAGCCACGCCGGATGTTCGAAGCTCCACCAATGAAACTGCAACAAATCCACCTTGTCAGACTCCAAACGCTCCAATCGTTCCATGACCCCGGCGCGCACGACCTCTTCGGTCATGGGCCCCGGTTTGGGGCACCATTTCGTGCAGATCACAGGGCGCCCGGTCGCGGCATCGCGACGTTGCAGTAAGGCCCCTGCTATCCGTTCTGCGCTGCCATAGTGGTCGGCCATGTCGAATGTGTTGAACCCAGCCTGAGCATAGTCTGCCAGATGGGTTGCACCCTCTTCCGGGTCGATGATCTCGCCCTCTTTCTCGATATCCGCCACCTGCCAAAGCCCGACCAGCGCCCGGCTGATTGTCAGTTTGTTGCTCAGTGAGTATCGATCTGGGGTTGGCATTTGGGTCGGTCCGTCCTGGGTCATGACATGAACATTCTGTCTAGGCGAGCGGGTGATCACTGTCCATTGCGGGTAGACCAGATTACCCCCCATTCACCGATCAGAACCGATTGACACCGCTGACGGAACCCCGCAACAATATACAAACAAAAAGATTTATTGACCTGATATGAGAAAGGCTTAGGTGGGTTGGCCATGCAGGGAGACCACGAAGCCGATGGATTCTGGCTTTACGATTTGCGCGTTGAGACAGTCCTCGGAGGGCGCACGCCGGTCTGCCGCCACGTTGAGGGCGAGGCTTTTCGTGTCGAAGGAGAACTGCTGATCTTTGACGATCAAACTGAGATATCAATGTATGCGCTGTCGGGCCTGCTGCCGCTTTTACCAGCCAAACAGCGCGAGACCGACCCACACGATTGGATGAGCACAGATGCGGAGATTGCCTGCCCTGACCCTAATTGCGGCGGCAGGTTTCGTGTCACCCGGGGTAAAAAGCGGTGGTTCACCCATGCGGGGACAACCGGCCTGCCAGAGCATCGAGGCATCCCCTATTGGCAGGAAAAAGACGCCACATGACCGTTGAGACAGTCGAACTGCGCCCTGATCATCGCATCTCCCGTGTCATCAAGGGTGGCTGGCAGCTTGCGGGCGATCACGGCGCCGTCGACCGGAGTGCTGCAATACGGGATATGGAAGCCTTCGTGGACGCAGGCGTCACGACTTTTGATTGCGCCGATATCTATGTCGGTGTCGAAGAGATGATTGGCAATTTTATCGCTGATCTGCGGCAGCGGCGCGGCGCATCGGTGGCCAATCGCGTCTGTGTGCACACCAAACTAGTCCCTGACCTCGAACGTCTGCATGATTTGCGCGCAAGTGAGGTCGAGGCCATCATTGACCGCTCCCTTAAGCGGTTGCAGGTGGATGAACTCGATCTTGTCCAATTCTACTGGTGGGACCTTGACCGCGGAGATCCTCTTGCCGGTTTGAGCATTCTCAAAGACCTTCAGCGCAAGGGTAAAATTCGCAATCTCGGCATCAACAACTGGGACCGCCAGCAAATACAGCCCTTTCTGGATGCCGGATTTGATATCGCCGCCGCACAGGTGCAATATTCCCTGCTTGACCGACGGCCCGCAAATGGCCTGACCGACTGGGCTGCGGCACATGATGTTCAGTTGCTCTGTTACGGGACGCTCGCGGGCGGCTTCCTGACCGAACATTGGCTGGGCAAACCCGATCCCGGCTTTGAGTTCGCCAACCGATCCTTGGTGAAATACCGGCTGATCATCGACGAATTTGGGCCTTGGAACCGGTTTCAGCAGCTGTTGCGGGCGCTGAAAACCGTGGGCGACCGGTACAACGTCTCCTTGAGCGCTGTCGCGACCCGGTGGGTGCTGGACCAGCACCAGGTCGCGGCCGGTATTGTCGGGGCACGCTATGCGCGGCATTTGCCACAAACCCTACAGGTCTTTGAGTTGGTTCTGAACGAGGACGACCACCGGGAGCTAGACGACGTGCTCAAGAGGGCGGATGGACCGAATGGCGATGTTTATTCTCTGGAAAGCGACCGCACCAGCCGCCATGGCCGCATCATGAAATACAATCTCAACACCAAACCTGACGACAAGGTTCTGGGTGCTGATGGTTGAGCCGATCCTGTCCGTCAGTAATATAACGCGGGACTTTGGCACCTTTCGCGCGGTTGATGGCGTTTCCCTCGACATCTCGGGCGGCAGCATCACTGGGTTGATCGGCCCGAATGGTGCCGGGAAAACCACGCTTTTCAACGTTCTAACCGGTATGCTACCGCCCAGCAGCGGCAGCATCAGCTTCCGCGGCAAAGATGTGACTTGCATGTCGCCGGATAGGCTTTTTGAACTTGGGTTGGGACGCACATTTCAGATCCCCCGCCCCTTTTCCCGAATGAGCGTTCTGGAAAACGTCATGTTGGCACCTTTGGCTCAGATTGGTGAACGTCTCTCCGGCCCCTTCCTGCGGTCGCGCGAAATGCGCAACCAGGAGCAGGCCATTCATGCCCGGGCCATGGAGGTACTGAAATTCGTCACGCTCGACGCGCTCGCGGATCAGGCAGCGGGGCAGATTTCGGGCGGGCAGAAAAAACTGCTCGAACTGGCCCGGGTGTTGATGGCCGATCCTCAATTGATCCTGCTGGATGAACCAGCCGCAGGCGTTAATCCGTCGTTGACCCGTGTGCTTATCGAAAAAATCGAAGAACTGAACGATGCGGGCAAAACCTTTCTGATCATCGAGCACGACATGGATTTCGTGATGAAGCATTGCGATCCGGTCATTGCACTTGCCGAAGGAAAGGTGGTGTTTCAAGGCACAGCGCAAGAGGCCCAAGTCAATCCGATCCTTCTTGATGCCTATCTCGGAGCGCAGGCAGATGTCTGAAACGCTTCAAGTGAGCGGCATCGTCGCAGGCTACATTCCCGATTTGCCAGTCCTCAGGGACGTGTCACTGAGCGCGCAAAAAGGCAAGATCACCGTGATCATCGGCCCAAACGGTGCGGGAAAATCCACGCTGATCAAGGCGGTAAGCGGCCTTGTTCCAGCGACCGAGGGCCATGTCGTGTTAAACGGCGCCAACATCACCAATCCACGCCCCGATCAGATGGGCGGTCTGGGCGTCGCTTATATTCCTCAGACAGACAATGTTTTCCGAAGCCTCACCATTCGGCAAAACCTTGAACTGGTGCTGCGGAATGCGGGACCCGAGGGCCCGGCGCGGCTTGACAGGTTGTTTCAGCAATTTCCACCGTTGGCTCAAAAACAACGCGAAAGGGCCGGATCGCTTTCCGGTGGTCAACGTCAGTTCCTGGCCATCGCCATGGCGCTCGCGATCGACCCCTCCCTTATCCTGATGGACGAACCTTCCGCTGGCCTGTCCCCCAAAGCCGCCGAAGAGGTGCTCGAACACGCCCACGTACTGGCGCAACGCGGTGTGACAATTCTGCTGGTCGAACAAAATGTCAAACAGGCGCTCCGTCTGGCTGATCATTGCTACATTCTGGCGGATGGCCGCAACCAGATCGACGGCCCCGCCGCTGATCTGCTGAGCGATCCGGTCGTTGGACAAATCTATCTGGGCGGCAAACGCATGGCACCGACATGATCCAGAATCTGGTCGATGGTGTTCTTGTTGGGTCTATCCTCTCATTGGGCGCAATCGGGCTGACCATGGCGATGCACATGCTGCGGTTCGCGAATTTCAGCCACGCCGAACTCTTGTCGATTGGTGCGTATTCGGCGCTCGTGTTCGATGGTCTTTTCGAAGTCATCTATCCGGCACTTGGCAGTGCCATTGGCCCGCTGAGCCTGACCTGGGCGCTTTCCCTCGCGATCATCCTATCCATGGTCATCACCGGTGCCTCTGCGGTACTGATCGACCGCCTGATATTTCGCCGCGTGCGCGCCAAGGGAGGAGAGCTTTCGATGGTCTTTGCGTCCTTTGGCGTCGCCATGATCATCCGCAACATCCTCGGTCTGATATTCGGGCTGGGATCGCAGCTTTATTCCAAGGACATCGTCTTTGCGATGGCCATCAGCCGCGATCCGCTGCTGCTGATCAAACCCGATCAGGTCTTTTCGCTTGTCGCTGCCCTGATCATCATGATCATTCTGCATCTCATCCTGTCGCGCACCACATTTGGCTATGCATTGCGCGCGGTCGCCGAAAACCCGACGCTGGCACAGGTATCAGGCATTAATCTGAGCCGAATGATCCTGTTGATCTGGATCATCGGGGGCGGGCTTGCAGCCGCCGCCGGGGTATTTTACGGGCTCAGCAACCAGATCAATCCGGTGCTGGGGCGCGATCTGGTATTGCCGATTTTTGCAGCCACGATTGTTGGCGGCATCGGCAGCGTTTATGGCGCGGTTCTTGGCGGCTTCCTGGTAGGCATCGCTTCAAATCTGGCGCTGGTCGTTCTGCCGTCAGGATACAGCCCCTCCGTGCCGTTTCTCATCATCCTGGCCGTGCTGATGGTCCGTCCGACCGGGCTTTTTGGCGAGGAGCGGCTATGATCGGGCTGCTGTCATATCTGGTCTTTTTTGCAACTGTCGCCGCGATCCTGTCGATTGCTGTTCTTGGGTTGAACCTGCAATGGGGCAATACCGGCCTTTTCAATGGCGGCGTCGTCGCGTTTTTTGGGGCGGGCGGATACGGCACATTGATCCTCGGCGGCACGCCGCAAGCCGATCATCTGGGAGGCTTTGCGCTGCCTTATCTGATCGCCCTGTCGGGCGGCATGGCCATTGCCGGCCTGCTTGCCTGGGGGGTGGGCATTCTGACATTGCGCTTGCGTCATGACTACCTGGCCATCGCCACCTTCGGGGTCGCTGTCGCCTTCGAGAACCTGATGCGCAATGCCGAGGGCCTTGCTGGCGGTGCCAAGGGTTTGCGCGGCTTCGAGAGACCGCTGCGGCAAGCTCTTGGGGATGGGTTCACCTACAACCTGCTGTTCTTGATTTTCGTACTGGGGCTGCTGATCGCCACCTACATTTTTCTCGAACGGTTGATCCGTTCACCCTACGGGCGGCTCCTGCGCGCGATCCGTGAGGATGAGACCGCTGCCATGTCGCTTGGCAAAAACCCTGCACGCATCCGACTGGCTGCCTTCATCGCGGGCTCGGTGATCATGGGGCTGGCGGGTGGACTCTATGCGACATTTTATGCCTTCATCAGCCCACAGGATGTGCTGCCAATTCTAACGTTTCAGATCTGGGCAATGCTGATTGTCGGTGGCGCGGGCAACAATAAGGGAGCTGTCATGGGGACATTTCTGATCTGGGGCGCCTGGACCGCGAGCGGCTGGGGGCTATCGCGGTTTGCGCCACTGGAGGTACAACTCTATACCGGGTCGCTTCAGTTCATCCTGATCGGCGTGGTGATCGTCGGAATGTTGCTCTGGCGTCCTCAGGGGCTTTTTGAGGAAAAACTGGTGGTCTCGCAATCGGGTCGCGCCAAACATCTAAAACAACAGGGAGTACGGGAATGACTAAGACGAGTTTCAAGCGTGGCGTGGTCGCCGGGCTGACAACCGGCATGATGATGGGCGGCGCGGCCCTGGCGCAGGACTGTACCACCAAGATCGGTGCCGTGCTGCCAACCTCTGTTGACTGGGGCAAACCCATTGCGGCAACAGCGCAATATGCCGTCGATCTGGCCAATGAAGCAGGCGGTGTTGCTGGCTGCAAAGTCGAGATGGTCCTGCGCGACAGCCAGGTCGACCCGAAAGTTGGCGTGGATGCCGCCAAAGCTCTGGTCGATCTTGATGGTGTGCAGATGTTGCTTGGAGCGGTCAGCAGCGGTGTTTCAATGCCGATCCTGACCTCTGTCACGGTGCCCGCCGGGGTCATGCAGATGTCATGCTGTTCATCTTCCACGGCCTTCACCGGCCTGTCTCAGGAAGGCAAGACCAAGGGTCTCTTCTACCGCACTTTTGCTACAAGTGGCGTTCAGGCGGCGGTAGGGGCCATGGTGGCGCGCGATCAGGGATATAAATCCGTGGCGATCCTCTACAAGAATGACGATTGGGGTCAGGACATCGGAAAACTGGTGGCCAAGGACCTCGAAGCCCTGGGCATTTCCGTCACCGGATCAGTTGCGATCAACGATGCACAACCCTCCTACCGCGCGGAGGTCACCGAAGCGTTGAAAGGCAATCCCGAAGCTCTCTACATGGCGATCTATCCGAAAGAGGGCACTTCCGTCGTGCGCGAGTGGCTTTCACTGGGCGGCACCCAGAACATGATCGTTGCCAACGCGCTGAAATCAGATGAGTTCCGCGATAATGTCGGCCTTCAGTACCTCGGCAATACCATCGGGACCGATACCGCCTCCCCCCGCAGTGAAAGTGCCTCGGCCTTTGTCAGCCAGTATACGGCCAAATTCGGCTCTGAACCCAACGGGCCGGGCCTCTCCAACAGTTATGACGCGACAATGATCGGATTGCTGGCCATGGAAGCGGCTGGCACCGGCGCAACAGGCACGGAAATCGCAGCAAAAGTCTCCGCTGTCACGGATCCGAATGGCACACCCATCACCGCTGACGCTGCTGGTTTTTCCAAGGCAAAAGAGGTTTTGGCTGGCGGCGGCACCGTATTTTACCAAGGGGCGACCGGGAACGTGCGGTTTGACGATAACGGCGATGTTTCCGCGCCCGCTGTGATGTGGAGCTTTACCGAAACCGGCACTGAAGAGACCCAGTATATCTCTCTGGAAGAGGTGGATGCTTTTATGGCGTCAGTCAAGTAAACCTCGCGCAAGGCCGGTAGCTGTTAGCAGATGGCGGCGCTCTTCTGACCCAAGCTCGATTGAATTGATGGCGTCGCTCTTCTGGAGCGGCGCCAAAGACTTGAGATGTTCTTTCGCTCCGTTTTGCGCCGCTTCCCGAGCGCTGGCCGCATAGCCGGTCTGCGCAATAACACGGCTTTGATTTGTCGCGGTTGCAGCTGCCCTTGACACTTCACCTCTCTGCGCCTTTCTTTCCGAAAATCAACTGGAGGTAGCCATGCAAAGCTCGTTCAATCAGGAACTCGAAGATCGCCTTGTGCGCTACGCCGCAATCGACAGCCAAAGCGACGAGAATTCCACCTCGACGCCAAGCACAGAAATCCAGTTCGACATGTTGCGTCTGCTGGAGACAGAATTGAACGCCCTGGATGCCGCGGACGTCCAGCTAACCGACTACGGTGCTGTGCTGGCGACCATTCCGGGCACGGTTGAGGGACCAACAGTCGGGTTGCTTGCCCATGTCGACACAGCTCCTCAATTCAATGCAACCGGTGTCAAACCTCGCGTGATCAAAGGATATAATGGCGGTGACATTACGTTTCCCGACGACCCGGCGTTGGTTCTGTCGCCTGAGGAGCACCCCTATCTGGCTGAAAAGCGAGGGCATGATCTGATCACGGCATCTGGCACAACCCTGCTGGGCGCGGATGACAAGGCCGGCGTTGCTATCCTGATGACGCTCGCCCATCACCTGCTGGACAATCCCGATGTGCCGCGCGGGCCGATCCGTATCGCATTCACACCAGATGAAGAGATCGGTCGGGGTGTCGACCCGCAACTGGCGAAAGATCTGGCCGTTGATTTTGCCTATACGCTGGATGGCGGTGAAGTCGGGGAAATTGAGTATGAGAGCTTCTCTGCGGATCGCGCGGTTGTCACCGTCGAAGGGGTCTCGATACATCCCGGTCTTGCCAAGGAGAAGATGGTCAATGCCATTCATCTTGCGGCCAAAATCATCCAGACCCTGCCGCAGGCAACAATGACACCTGAAGTCACCGACGCGCGGGAAGGCTTCATTCATGCCACGGACATGGAGGGCGGGTCGTCTGAAATGACGCTCAAATTCATCCTGCGCGATTTCGAATTGGACGGCCTGGAAGCCAAAGGAGCGTTGCTGCGTCAGGTTTGCGCAGCCGTTCAGGCCAGCGAACCCCGGGCGCGCATTTCCTGTGAAATCACGCCGCAATACCGCAACATGCGCTACTGGCTGGAAAACGATATGACACCTGTCGATCTGGCGCGTGACGCCAGCCGCAGTTTGGGTATTGAGCCAATTTCCGTGCCTATTCGCGGCGGCACCGACGGCTCACGCCTGACCGAAATGGGCGTACCAACGCCCAATATCTTCACCGGCATGCAGTGTATTCACGGACCATTGGAATGGATTTCCGTTCAGGATATGGCCACGGCGACCAACCTCTGCCTGACCCTTGCGCAACTGGCGGCCAAACGCGCCTGAGAGCGGATGCGCTGGCGATGAATTGAGGTGTCGTTTCAGTCCAAACGCCCGAAATGACGCGCCCGACCGCGCGCGCAAGACAATGCGTTTGTCGAAAGAATGGGCGGCAACTGACCCCGACCTGACGCAAGCCCATGAAAAAAAACAAATGACAGGACGCCGGAAATTGGTCCACACTGATCGTTAATGCGGCCGAAAGGGCTGCGCTGTGCTTGTTTCGCCGGAAAGGTTTCCCGAAAACAAGCAGGGGGGACAACATGGAGCAACTTGCGTTCACAGTAGAGATGGCTGTCGTGATCGGCCTGCTCGCTTTCACGGTTTTTCTCTTTGTCTCCGAGTTGATCCGCATTGATCTGGCGGCACTGCTTGTCCTCGTCATCGTCGGCATCCTGAGCTACGTGCCGGGGCTGGGAAGGCTGGCGGACGTCAACCATCTCTTCGACGGCTTTGCCTCCAACGCGGTGATCTCGATCATTGCGGTGATGATCGTTGGGGCTGGCCTCGACCGTACGGGCATCATGAACAAGGTAGCGGCGGCCATTCTCAAACATGGGGGAACCTCCGAAACACGGGTCTTGCCGATTGTCTCCGGCACTGTCGGGATCATCTCCAGCTTCTTGCAAAACGTCGGAGCAGCCGCTTTGTTCCTGCCAGTCGTCAGCCGTATTTCGGTGCGTTCGGGCATTGCGCTCAGCCGCCTGCTGATGCCCATGGGCTTTTGCGCCATCCTGGGCGGCACAATGACGATGGTGGGGTCCTCTCCTCTTATTCTGCTGAATGATCTGATCCTGACCGCCAATGAAAACTTGCCGGATGATCTGAAGATGGCGCCTTTCAGTCTCTTTTCGGTCACGCCCATCGGAGCGGCGCTGATCGCCACCGGCATCGTCTATTTCCTGCTTCTGGGGCGCTGGGTTTTGCCGGGTTCCGCCACGCCGGTTGAGGTCGCCTCGGGTCACGGGACATCCGAATATCTTGAACGGGTCTACGGATTACATGCGGATGTGTTCGAAGTCGACGTGCCCGCTGACAGCCCTCTCGTCGGTCAAATTCTTGCCGATATCAACAACGAAAACAACATCTACATCATCTCGACCTTCTACCGCGGCAAAGCCTCAATGATCCAGATATTGACCGCTGAAATCGCCGCTCCCTGCCGTCTGGCAATTATCGGAAGCCGACCCGCCGTGGCGGAATTTGCGGCGCGTTTCAAGTTGAAGATCCGTCCGGAACTTGATGTCTTTGTTGAAGAATTCGCTCAAACCAATGCGGGCGTCGCCGAATTGGTCATCCCGCCGGATTCCAAACTGGTTGGGAAAAGCCCGCGCGATCTGTTGCTGCGTAAAACCTACGGGCTGAGCCTGATGGCGATCCACCGCGGCGAAGACACGCTGAGCCATGTGAAGACAGCCGATCATGAACCAACCCAAATCGGTCTTGTGCCCTTTCAGGCCGGCGATATGCTGGTTGCGCACACGCGCTGGGACAATTTGACAAGGATCAAGCGCGATCGCGATTTCATCGTTGTCACCGCCGATTTCCCGCAAGAAGAACTCAGACCGCATAAAGTCGGCTGGGCATTGTTTTTCTTTGCGGTTTCGCTGTCGCTCATTCTGTTCTCGGATGTTCGCTTGTCGCTCTGTCTGCTGACTGGTGCGGTCGGTATGCTGCTGTCGAGGGTTCTGAGCATTGACGAGGCCTATCGCGCAGTGGGGTGGAACACCGTTTTCCTGCTCGCCAGCCTGATACCGCTGGGACAGGCGGTCCAGAACACCGGCACCGCCGAATGGATCGCCCAACAAATCCTGATCATTCTCGATGGCTGGCCGATATGGTCGCTACAGGCCGGTGTGGCCGTGCTTGCGACCGTTTTCTCGCTGGTCATGTCAAATGTCGGTGCTACTGTCTTGCTGGTGCCCCTTGCCGTTTCCATCGCCGTTGCGGCAGGCGCCAACCCGGCGCTTTTTGCCATGACTGTGGCAATTTCGACCTCGAATTCCTTCATTATTCCGACACATCAGGTGAATGCGCTGATCATGGGACCGGCCGGATACAAGGTCATTGATTTCGTCAAAAGCGGCGGCATCATGACGGTCCTCTTTCTTGTGGTGTCACTTTTGATGCTGAACATCGTGTTCTAGGCTCATCAGTTCTGACGCAACCCACGACCACTCAAACACGGGGAGGCTTCCATGAAGAAGATTTCAAATGCCAAATACGAGGCGGAACTCGCCCGATTGCAGATCGAACTGGTCAAATTGCAGGAATGGGTCAAGCATACCGGTCACCGCGTGGCGATCATCTTTGAAGGTCGGGACGCAGCAGGCAAGGGCGGCACGATCAAGCGCATCACCGAGGCCATGAACCCCCGCATCTGTCAGGTTGTGGCGCTGCCAGCGCCCACGGAGCGGGAAAAGTCGCAATGGTATTTTCAACGCTATGTGACCCATCTCCCTGCGGCTGGAGAGATCATCATTTTTGACCGGTCATGGTATAATCGCGGCGGCGTCGAACGCGTGATGGGGTTTTGTACAGACGAAGAATACAAAGAGTTCATGCGTAGCTGCCCCGAATTTGAACGCATGTTGGTGCGCTCAGGCATTCAACTCATCAAGTACTGGTTTTCGGTCAGCGATGAAGAACAGGAGAGGCGGTTCCAAAAGCGCCTGACAGATCCGACAAAACAGTGGAAGCTCAGTCCAATGGATTTGGAAAGTCGAAAACGCTGGGTCGATTATTCAAAGGCGAAAGACGATATGTTCGCGCATACGGATATCAAACAGGCCCCTTGGTTCGTGGTGAATTCCGATGTCAAGAAACACGCGCGTCTCAACTGCATCAACCACCTGTTGAGCCTGATACCCTACGAGGAGATCGAACGGCCCCCGGTTGAGCTTGAAGAACGCCCCGCGCAACGCGGATATGTGAGACCCCCGATGGGCGATCAGACCTTCGTGCCGGAGGTTCATGCCGACCTGATCTAGTCCACGATCGCTTGGGCGCCTCCTGCTGTCATCTCTGCGCAGAGGCCAGCGCCAAGCCATCGGCCACAGCGGTAAAGACTTCGCTGAATGCGTGCCGTGCGTCCGGGAAGAGCATCTTCATGCTTTGGGCGACCATGGACATCATGCTGGAGCCTCCCACATAAATTACCTGCTCGATCTGATCCGGTGCCAATCCAGCCAAACGCGCGGTCTCCCGGGCACCATCACGCAGCTGGTGCGCATGTGGCGCAAGTATTTGGTCCAGTTCGTCAGCCTGCAATGGAACAGCAAGGCCCCGCTCGATCACACCCAGCGCAATATGAGACCGCTGCCCCTCTGAATTGACCGCGATCTTGCCCTTTTCAACCGCGAAGGCAAGGTCATGTCCAAGCTCATCACGCAGCACGCAGACAAGCCGTTGCAGCTTTTCGGGCTCCTCTGCCAGTCGCTGCATTTCACCCGCTGCACGCCGATCCTGCCCCGTGTAGAGAAAGGGAATTTTTTCCCAGGTCGCAAGATCGTTGAAAATTGCATTCGGCACCGGGGACAGACCCGGACCAATGACTTTGCGCAATTGCGTGCCCTTACCCAAAAGCGGCATCACACGATCAATGCTGATCGCCCGGTCAAAATCCGTACCGCCAATGCGCACTCCATGGTTGGCCAGTATGGACACGGCGCCCCGCTCCGATCGAAAAACCGAAAAATCTGAGGTGCCACCACCGATATCAACAATCAGCCCGCAGGTTGACCTATGCTCCAATGCACCGCTGGCAATGGCTGCGGCTTCGGGTTCAGGCAGGAATTCCACGCCCCTGAAACCTGCGGCCAGATAGCAGGCGCGCAGATCCGCTTCGGCCCGGTTTTCGCGCGGATCGTTCTGGCCATGAAAAACCACGGGGCGCCCAGAGAGTGCGCGGTCGAATGTCAGCCCCGTCTCATGCTCGGCCCGGGTTTTGACGTGCTTCAAAAACCGCGCGATCACATCAACGAAGGTAACCCGCTCATTCAGAATCTGGCGTTTTTCATGCATCAACGCGGTGCCCAGCACACGTTTGAGCGCCCGCATAAACCGGCCATCGGCACCATCCAGCAAAGCTTGGTTAGCAGGTTCCCCGATCAGAGTTTGCCGGGTTTCGAAATCGAAAAAGAAAGTCGTCGGTATCGTGGTCTTGCCATCTGCCAATGCAATCAGACGCGGTGTGCCATTGTGCAAAAACCCGGCGGCGGTATTCGATGTGCCGAAATCGATTCCCAACACGTGGCCATCTGAGCCCATGCGCGCGCCCTCTCCCGGATTGAAACAAAGAGCAGCGGTTTATGGATCGAATGCGGATGCGTCAAGCAGATGATGTGGTTTGACAGGCACCTCATCTCGGCTGGCAACTTGCGCGGAATGCATTGGCAATGCTGAGGTCCACAAAAATTCATTTGGTCCCGGACATTTTGCCGGTCTAACCTTTGACACGTCACCTGCATTACGCAGGGACATTATGGGAGGAGACATTATGACTGACCGTATGCGTTTTGGCATATTCCTTGCGCCGTTTCACAAGCCGGGCATCAACCCGACACTTGCGCTTGAACAAGATCTTGAATTGGTCGAATGGCTGGACAGGTGTGACTATGACGAAGTCTGGTTTGGCGAACACCATTCCGCCGGCTCCGAAATATCGGCCAGCCCCGAACTCATGATTGCCACGGCAGCGCCACGCACAAGGCATATCAAACTCGGCACAGGTGTCGTTTCCGTCAGCTATCACAACCCGCTTTGGGTAGCGGAAAAAATCGTTCAGCTTGATCATCTGACACGTGGCCGTGCAATGCTGGGTCTTGGTCCAGGATCCTTGCCCACCGATGCGGCGATGATCGGCTTGTCCCAAAAAGACACCCGCGGCCTTCTGGCCGATGGCATTGATATCATCACACGCCTGCTGCGATCCGATGAGCCGGTAAATTTCGAAAACGACCGCTGGACCCTCAAAGATGCCCGTTTGCATCTGCGGCCTTATTCGAATTTCGATCTCGTCACTGCCGCCGTAGCCTCCCCTACCGGGCCGAAGCTGGCGGGCAAATATGGCACCGGCATGATCTCCATTGGCGCCACAACGGCTGCGGGGTTTGACGCATTGGCCCTGCATTGGGATGTGATCGAAGAAGAGGCAAAACACTACGGCCATACACCGGATCGCTCGAAATGGCGGTTGGTGGGCCTTTGTCACATCGCTGAGACCGCCGAACAGGCCAGACGGGATGTGGACTACGGCATCGAGCACTGGTTCAACTATTTTCAGGAGATCGCCGCCTTCCCGCAGATGTCGATGCCAGGTCAGAACGCCAAGGAGATGATCGACTTCATCAACGACAGCGGTTTTGGCGCGATTGGCACGCCCGAGATGTGCCGGGCACAGATTGACCGTCTCTGGAAGCAGTCAAACGGAGGGTTTGGTGCCTATCTGATGCTTGCCCACAACTGGGCGAATTTTGACGCAACCCGGCGCAGTTATGAGTTGATCGCCCGTGAGGTTTTCCCGCATTTTCAGGGACAACACATGTCAACCATGAACGCGGCCATGAGAGCGCAGAAAATGCGGCCCGAACTTGCCGAAATCCACGCCAAGGCCGTGGAGACGGCACAAACCAACTACGCAGCGGAAAAAGAAAGCCGCGGCAGCAAGGTGGATGAACCGGCTGAATAATCTGGGGTGCGCGCTTCAGCGCGCGCCGCTCCCATCGTGCTTCGGGCATTTGGCCAGAGTGTTCGTGAGGGGTTTGTCCTGCCATCCGCCCGATTTTACGATCCGCGTTCCTCTGCCGCCACGCCAACCGCGAACCAAACACCGCAGGTTTGCATCTGCTCGCGCTGCGGGCCGACGCTGCACGCTGCCCGATCGCCATCAGGCAAACGAGATACGCACGTCACCAAAGCTGCCAAAATCTGCATGAATTTCGGTATGTGGCGGGCATTCGACAGGTCTGATGAAACTGCCCGACAATATCACCTGACCCGGTTCGATCTTCTGTCCATATTGCGCCATCCGTCGCGCCAGCCAAAGCACGCTTTCGACCGGGTCATTCAAAACACCGGCACCCAGACCAGTTTCCTCAATTTCGCCGTTGCGATAAGTGAGTGCCCCCACCCAACGCAGATCAAACGCCTCTACAGCATGACGCCGGGAACCGAGAATGACCCCCGCATTGGCGGCGTTGTCACTGATCGTGTCATAAACCGTCCGGGGCTTTCCCGTCTGCGGGTCGCTGCGTTGAATGCGGGTGTCGAGGATTTCGATTGAGGGTGTAACGTAGTCGGTCGCCGCCAGGACATCTGCCCGCGAAATCCCTTCCCCGCCAAGGTCAGACTTCATCACAAAGGCGATTTCCGCCTCGATACGCGGCTGAATGAATCTGCTAGCGGGAATCGTCTGACCATGCTCGAACACCATGTCGTCAAAAAGGATACCGCTGTCGGGAATGTTGATACCCAGGGCATATTGCATCGCTTTTGACGTCAGGCCGATCTTCCAACCAATAACCTTGCGCCCGGCATTCAGCTTGGCACGATAGATGGCATTCTGCACCGCGTAGGCGTCATCCATACCCATTTCCGGATGGCGCAGGCTCAGCAGGCCGATCTGCTTGCCGTTTCTCTCCGCTTCCAATAGGTCGGCGGCGGCGCGTGCGTGATCCTGGGGTGTCATAGAATTTCATCCGCCACGCCATTGCGCAGAATACCGATGCCTTCCACCTCGATCTCAACGACATCTCCCGGCGCCAGATACCGCGGCGGATCAAACCTTGCCCCTGCCCCTGTGGGTGTTCCCGTGATGATGATGTCGCCCGGTTGCAGCGTCATGAAGGTGGATATGTATTCGATCTCGCGCCGTATTGAGAACACCATTCGGCTGAGTACATCATCCTGACGCAGCTCGCCGTTCACACGGGTAAGGATGCGGGCGTCATCCAATTGGCTGGCCGTCTCGAAAGGAACCAACCAGGGCCCCAGGGACCCTGAACGATCCCAGTTCTTGCCTTGCGTCACGTTGAACTTCGCGTGCCTGACCCAATCACGGATCGTACCTTCATTGCACAGCGTAAGCGCCGCGATGTGGTCGTAAGCGTCGTCTTGGGAAATCCGTCTTCCCTCCTTTCCGATCACGATCGCAACCTCGCCTTCGTAATCCAGCGTGTGGTTTTCAGGCGGGCGGATCAGGGGCTGCTCGTGACCCGTGAATCCGCTGGCAAATCGGGGGAAAAGAGACATGTACTTCGGTTGCGCGCTGCCATCCTTGTATTCGGCATTCCGGTCCGGAAAATTGACACCGACACAAAGGATTCGGGGCGCATTTGGCATGACCATTTCATATTGAAAATCGGTATGGCTTACGGCTTTGCCGGCAACGCTTGCTATCAGTTCACTGAACCCGCCCGCCCGCACGGCATCCCAAAGCGTTGGCCATTGCGGAAACTCAGGGCTGAGCGCGATCATGCCGCCATCAGCGACAGCACCGTAGTGTATCCGCCCTTCAGCCGAATAAGTTGCAATACGCATGGTCTGGCTCCCTTTCTGGCACAGGTCGGTTCTTTGTCGAATTTCCCGCGGCTTCACGGCGCGATGATTGGCGTGGCCTTCAGGTTGCTTTTGCGGGTGTCGACGCCCGTGAACGGCGTGCCATGCTCAAACCAGCTTTTGGGCGCGGCAGCCCCCCACAGGGTTTGGCGTTGCGGGTCTTTGAGGTCCCATTTGATCGGCTCCAGATCAGGGTCGACGGTCTGGTAGTCAGAGCAATAAATCTCGATCCGGTGACCATCGGGATCAAGAACATAGAGGAAAAATGCATTGGAAATACCATGCCGTCCGGGGCCTCGTTCAATGTGATCGACATACCCTGTTGTTGCCATCAGGTCGAGCAGGTCAATGATATTGAGCGGTGTCGGCACCCAGAAAGCCACGTGGTGCAGACGCGGGCCCGTGCCGTTGGTGAAGGCCATATCATGAACCCCGCCCTTGCGATGCATCCAGGCCGCCCAAAGCTTTTTGCTTTCCTCATCTTCGGTGTATTCAGTGACCCGGAAGCCGATGTCGCTGTAGAAAGCCACGGAGGCATCAACATCGGGCGAGAAACAATTGAAATGGTCGATCCGTAACGGTTTGACGCCGCGGTAAAGCGCATATTTCTGATGAATCGGCTCCAGGCGGTCCATCTTGTGATAAAATTCCAGCGGAATGCCAATGTTGTCGCAGGTCAGTAAGGTGCGGCCCTGATAAGGACGCTCTACCCAGGAGGTCGGGTGCCCAAGTGCTTTGAAGTAGCGTTCCGCGTTTGTGAGGTCGTTTTCGTCGAATGTCTTGAAGCCCATGACGTCGACGGTTCCGGGAGCGTCCGATTTCTGCAGGATCACGCTGTGGTGGCCGCGTTCTTCCATGGCCCGCAGATAGATATGGCTATCGCTTTCCCCCGTGCATTGTAGACCGAGAGTATTGCAGTAGAAGTTTTTTGAGGCGGTGAGGTTGGTGACGTTCAGGCACAG
>NZ_CANLYL010000022.1 GCF_947495275.1 uncultured Roseobacter sp. | reverse complement strand
CCCCGGCCGCGATCAACATCCCGTCGCGCAACACGTCCTCCAGCGCCTCAGACGCCGAGCCGTATATCTTTTTCATAACATGTCCTTTGATCCGAATTCCCTGAGATGCCAGTGTATCGATCCGCTGCCGCCCTCTCGCATTCGCAACCGATGACACACCGGACGATTCCTTGGCGTTACCTTTCCTATTTAGCCGTCAGTCATGCAACAGGTTTGCTGCAAAAACCCGCCTTGCGCGACTTTCCCAATGGAAGGGCATTGCGTGAAGACTAACGGATCGATGGCTTTTCAAGCACAACAGGGGCACTGAAATACTCACCGCCCTCACCCCGGGATCGGTTGCAACGATGTTTCCAGGGCTGCGCGCAAATGTTCATGTTGTGTGGGAAGCTTCAGCGCCTCGCCCAAGTGGGCGGTGTCTTCGTCACGATCAAATCCCGGTTCGTTGGTCGCAATTTCAAAAAGAACGCCGCCGGGCGTGCGAAAGTAGATCGCCCAGAAATAATCGCGATCAATGACTGGCGTCACTGCATATCCCGTGTCCAAAAGCGCTTTGCGGACATCACGTTGAGCGGCCCGGTCCTCCACTGCGAAAGCGACATGATGCACGGAACCAGCACCTTGTTGAGAGGGCGCGCCATTCGGGATGGTTTCCAAATCGATGATGCTGGCACCTGCGCCACCTGGAATCGCAAAACGGGTGACGTCGCCACTTATGTCAACTTTTTCATAGCCCATGAATTGGAGCAGTTCCGCCATAGCACCATCGTCCATTAACCGCACGCGCGCCGATTGGAACCCACGGATCGCGTGATCTGCCCCGATACCATTGCCGATCCAGGCGGCGCGGGGGTCATCCCTGATCTCAGATAGCGCGAACCCCTCACCGTCGGCGGTACGAAATGAGAGCCGTCTTTCGCCGAAGTGCTCGTGTAGTGCCAGTCCATTGACCCCGTATTCACCAAGGCGTTTTTGCCAGAAGTCCAAAGCCCCTTGCGGCACTGAAAACACGGTTTCACCGACCTCACCTGTTCCCTTGCGACCTCGGGCCATGTTCGGAAACGGGAAATATGTCATCACCGAGCCGGGTGAGCCAATCTCATCCCCGTAGTAAAGGTGGTAGACATCCGGCGCATCGAAATTGACGGTTTTTTTGACGCGCCGAAGCCCCAGAACCTGCGTGAAAAACCGGTTGTTTTCGACCGCATCAACCGCGAGCGATGTAACGTGGTGCAATCCCTTGATCTGATCAAGCATGTCTTTTCCCTTCGGCCCAGCGGCGGTAATTGATGCGTATCACGTGCTGACCAATATAGAGAGGATTTATCAACGCGATAACGAGCGAAGGGAATGGCCGAAGTTCTGCCTGATAGGCTCAGGTGGAAAATTTGGTTTGTCGCCTCCATTACTCACCGGAAACCGCGCCCGAGGCGGCTCGGTTCTTGGAGGTCTTTGAACGTCACGCACAGGGGTTCGCCTTGTCATAGCACGCCACACAAACAGGCGGCTTTCTCTGCCGGGTTGCAAATGAGTTCAAGAAAATGGACAGTTTATGAGGAATGGTCACCAAAACGGCAAAAATGCCTGCGGGTGGAGCCATGTGTGAAATGGGGCACGGTGAATCGAACCATGGGCAGACTCTCTGGGCTGGGGCTACGAACGGCGCGAATTGTTACGGGCTTGTTTTTGCTGATCTTCGTCACCAGCCATCTCCTTAATCTCAGTCTTGGGCTGATCTCAATCGAGGCCATGGATGCCGCGCGTCCCTTTCTGTCTGAGATATGGTCCAAACCGCCGCTGGGGCCGCTTTTGTTTCTGGCGCTGGTCATCCATTTCCTGCTGGGCCTATGGGCAGTTTACAAGCGCCCGACGCTGCGCACGAACACGCAGGATATCGTTCAGTTGCTTTCGGGCGTTATCGTCATTCCCCTGCTTGCGGTGCACGCAGTCGGGATCGCGTCGCTAAAGATTGACGGCATCGAATTTGGCTATGCGCAAGCGATCAAGCTCTTCTGGCTGGGGGCACCGCAAATTGGATTGTTGCAGGTGATCTTATTGTCGGTTGTCTGGATACATGGGTGCGCGGGGCTCTTTACCTGGCTGCGCGCCAAAGAAAACATGCGCAACGCGCTGGGTTGGATGTACCCCGTCGCCGTTGCTGTTCCGGTCATTGCGCTCATGGGATATGGCGAAGCGGGACGCGGTGCCCTGATCAAGGCAGAGCAACAAACACAACAGGCAGAGACATCGCGCTATGCAACCCAAGCGCCTTCTGAAACCCCCGCGACACCCAAGAAAGAACGCATCCCGTACAAGACGGTCAAAAAAGTTACCAATCAGGTCATCTGGTGGTCACTCGCCCTTGCGGCTCTGACCTTAGCGGCACGGGGGGTACGACTGGCCCTTCAATCGTCCGAGCGGGTGGTTCTGACGCGCGGCACGGGCCCCGCGATAAACACCACAAGCAAGCTGAGCCTCTTGGATAGTTTCCGGATGCATGATCAACCCCACGCAAGTCTTTGCGAAGGGCGCGGGCGATGCGGCACCTGTGCCGTGCGCATCCTGTCCTCCGAGTTTCCCTTGCCAGAGCCAACGCCGCTGGAAGCAAAAACGCTGATGCGCATTGGCCCGGATGAAAATGTGCGTTTGGCCTGTCAATTGACACCCAGTGGTGGTCGGGTGGACGTCGAACCTCTGTATCCTGCGGATTATACCTTCAAAGATAATGATCATGAGGAAGATCAGCGCGCAAACGACTTGCTTGAGGCCCAGACATGAAGTGGTTATCGCGGGTTGGATGCGGGTTTTTGGCACTTGCGTTGCTGATTTCGCCCCTGCAAGTCTCCGCCCAGGACACCCCCGCGATTGCAGCGCCATCCACAAATGATTTGCATGAATTCACCCGTCTTCTTGCTGATGAGCGTATTCAGAACTGGATACAGGAACAGGCCGACAGCGAAGACGCAGCCAGCCCCACGGATATCCCGTCAGTCCGCGAGCAGTTTCAGAAAGCCGTGGAACGTGTTGGGAAGCGCGTTAGCGATCTCGGCGCTGCCTGGGCTAGTTTTGAGACCGCGCCCACGGTCATCCTGGAGCGCTGGCGTGACCAGATGACGCCCGACAGACAGGTGCGCAGTCTGACATTTGCGCTGATTTTCCTGTTCTTCGGCGCGGGGCTGGAATGGTTGACGCGGCAATATACCAACCCTGTGTTGCGCCGGATCGAAGTGCAAAAGTTCACCAGCCCCAAAGAACGCGCCGTCGCAGCCCTGACGCGCACCGCTCTGGCATTCATCGGCCTGGTGGCCTTCGCCGCTGGGTCCATCGGCGCATTTTCTGCTGTTGGCTGGCCACCGCTGCTCTATACACTGATCCTCTCCACCCTTCTGGCCATCGTTTCTGTGCGCGCCATAAACACCCTGGTCAGGCTGTTTCTGGCACCGCGTGTGCCGCAATTGCGGCTCATCCCGATCACGACACCAATGGCCCGGGCACTAGGACTGACGCTCACGTTTTTCCTTGCGATCCTTGTGTTTGCGATCTCGCTAATTGACGTGTTTGATCAACTCACATCCGCGCGCGCATCCGGCGATACGGCTCCGGAAACGCTGGCGGTATCGGTTCTCTTTGCCGGGATCCTGCTGATTGTCAGCCTGATTTGCATTTTCTTTTGTTTCATCAAGGCTCAACAGCACACCAGCAGTCTGACGCGCCGGTCTCTCTCCCGCTGGCGTGCCTATCTTTGCCTGCTCAGCACAATGGTTTTTGTCACATGGCTCTTTGGCATGTACCCACTGATGTGGTCGGTCATGGTGATCGGGCTGGCCATACCGGCGCTGAAACTACTGCGGGGATGGACCGACACCAGCTTTGACAATGCGATAACGGATTATCGATCAAAGGCGGAAAGAGCCGCCGCCCAATTGCCCGCGCCGGAGCCCATGGAGGGTATGGATGAGATCGAAAGCGCGCCCGAACCGGCTCTCATTGCGGACCCATATGAGACCTACCGCCCTATCGCACAACGGCTCATCCGCTTCGGCGTTTTTGTCATCCTGGGGTTAACGCTGGCAATGATCTGGAACGCAGGCATCTTCGAGAATTCCGACAATCCCACTATGGGTCAAAGACTGTTTTCCATCCTGATCGACAGCGCGGCTGCAGTACTGATCGCCGATCTGGTCTGGACATGGGGCAAGACATCGATCGACCGACGGCTGGCCGCCTACAAGCCCCCCGAAGATGGTCAGGCCCCCGGCCCCGAAGCCCGGATGGCAACCTTGCTGCCATTGCTGCGAGTTGTTCTGATGGTGACCTTGTTGAGCATGGTCATGATGTCGGTTCTGTCGTCAATGGGCGTGAATATCGCTCCGATTCTGGCCGGTGCCAGTGTTCTCGGCATCGCCATTGGATTTGGGGCGCAATCGCTGGTCAAAGATGTTGTTTCCGGAATTTTCTTCCTTGTCGATGACGCCTTCCGCGTCGGCGAATACGTCGAGATTGATCAATTGCGCGGCACGGTTGAAAAGATTTCGATCCGGTCCCTGCAGATCAGGCACCATCGCGGTGCCGTGCACACCCTGCCCTTCGGCGAGTTGAAATCCATGACCAATTATTCCCGCGATTGGGTCATCATGAAGCTGGAATTCCGCGTGCCCTTCGACACCGATCTGCAACTGGTCAAAAAGATCGTCAAGAAAGTGGGCGCTGAACTCAAAGCTAATGAGCACTACGGGGACGCCATTCTCGATACTTTGAAATCACAAGGCGTGCGCCGCATGGAAGAGTTCAACATGGTGGTGGGCGTCAAATTCATGACCCGCCCGGGCGAGCAATGGCTGGTGCGGCGCGATGCCTACCAGAAAGTGCGTGATGCATTTGACGCCAACGGTATTCGCATGGCCGAGCGCAACGTCAAGGTTGAACTATCCGGCGATGAGCATCTTACGGAAAGCGAACGCAAAGCCGTGACGGCCGCCGCTCAGGAGGCTGTCACGCAGCCAGTTCAACCCGGTGTGATACCGGACGAACCCTAGACCCGTGCAAATTTTCGCACAGCGATCTGATGTGACCGCCGCACCACGGATTTGAGGTTGCCCGGCGCCAGACCCGCCAGCAAGAACGCATTGCCGGGCGAGGTCACAACTGCAATCAGCATCGCGTGATCACGTCTACCCGCGTAGTTGAGATTGACAGAGAGTTTTACCGCGCGGGGCGTGCGGGCATCAACCGGCAAGGCCGGATTAAACCGCCCCAGATGCGACAGACCGGCCACCGCGGGAGGCGCGTTACCCCGCACCGTTTCATGAACAAAGGTGCGCCACTCCGGCGTAATCGCAAATCCCTGCAAATCCCCCGCCGGGGCGTCTTTCTGGAAAAAGACGTCAATGTTGGCATCCGCCCCGGCCAAAGACGTCGTGTGCCGATGATGCAACATGACAAAGACATCATGCACCCTCTTTCCGTAGCGCCTTTGTTTCGGGGCCGCCAGCAGATCCGCCTCGTTCGGCAACAGCGGATCCCAGGTGTGTGACCCTGTGGGCAGAATGACCAGATCGGGGCTTTCATGCAGTTCCAGGTTGCTGTCGTCCAAGGGGTTTTTCGGTGTGGCGGGCAGTATCGAGCGCCCGGTATCGTGAGGCACTGCCCGAATAAACGTCCGCCCCACCGACACAGGCAAGAGTGAAATATCACGCTCCCAGACCCCGCGTGACACAAGAGCCGCGCGCAGAAAGGTACCCGCCTCCGTGCTGGAGATCGACAGGTCCTGAACCATCGTGTGCGGCAGCCCTTCCATCGCCGGCCGCCACGTCCAGGTGGGATGCGTGCCGCTCTGGTCAATCACCCCGTGCCAGACGCCGATGCGGTTACCCACATAGACATTGTCGGGCGCTTCCCGATCGACGATCACACAATGCGCGGCCGCAGGCGAGCCACCGGTACCCGCCGCTGCATCCAGCGGCGTGTTGCGCAATCCGGTCGGGTACCAGCGTCCCTGACCATCGTACCACCACAAGGTATCATGGACAGGGTCACTGGTGGCCTCTCCACTTGCACCAACACCCCGTTGACCCGTGGTCGCGACATAAAAACTTTCTTGCCCGGCAACATCGTTTTTGTGAACGGCCACGTCGGTCCAGGCACTGAGCCAGGGGTCGGGCAGATAGGTGAGAAAGGGATTGGGAATGTCATCCCCCAGCTTGTGACTGCGCGGGCGTGTCGCCGTCGAGGGATCACTGACCACGGATTGGGCAATGGCAGTCCAGGCCTGCGCTGCCGCGGGTGCCGGACGCGCAAAACGGAAAATCCGGACCGTGCGTTGGCACAGGACCAAGATCGCCATTCCCTCATAGCCATCAGCGGCATCGCCTTCGCGCAGCACCTCGATGACAAGGACAGCATCGGAATTGCCGTTCTCGGTGAGTTGGTCCTGAAGAGGTGCCCCTCCCGCATGCGCATCGGTCATGCTTGGAATGGTGACCCAAGCCATGTTGATCGAAGGGTCGTTCCAATTGGCGCAGTACCATATCCGGTCGGTACCAAGGAAAATCCGGGCATCACCCGCATTGGTCGCCGGTGCCGCGGCCCCTTGAGAATAAAATGTGGACCGTCCGTTTTCTGCCGTCTCTGTGGGCAGTGCGGGATTGGATCGCAACACAGGGCCCCAGGGTGAAAAGCTGGCGGGTTCGAATTGCCATGTCGCATTGATGAATTGCATCACCCTCTGGTGGGGTTTGGTCGGATGGAACAGGCATCCACCACCGTCGCCTTTGCGCTGCAGGCTCCAGACCGTGTCACCAATACGCTGGATCGCGCCGTTGTCCTGTGTGCCCGCCAGAACCGGACCATCTATCGTGGGGTGCGAGACCAGATATCCCGGCTCAGCCACGCTCAGCCCGGCATTCATCGCCCGGACGGTGCCGCCGGATCGTCTAAAAACGCCGCCATCGCAGCCTACCCAAAGATTTGCACCCGCCTGCATGAGGACATGAACATCCGGATGAATACCAGCCCCGATAAAGGTCGGGTCGGTCACGGCAGTTGTATGGCGGGTGGGGTCAAAATCAGTGGTTGGGGCAGCTGCTCCGCCGGTGATAGTGAGATCGAATATCGCCGCGTCCCATTCACCATTGTCCTCCAGCGATCCACCAACGGTCACCACATCGTTTGTGCCAACCTGACGCACGCAGATGGCCTGATCGTAGGCGGATTGATCGTCAGTGTTGTTGATAAGGTTGCCTGCGTTATCGGGTGCGACCGATGACACGAACAAGCCCATGGGCACATTCTGGACGGGAGGCGCAACCGTCACGCTGTTGGCCAGATCAACCCGCCACACTGCGGCATGCCCCGAGTTGGTACCAGGATTAATGGGATCAGGCACCTTACCCAGCACATACATCCGGTCAGTGTCGTGCGCGGCTTGCCCAAGGCTCAGCCGCGTCCCGGTTTCCAGATTGGTGAGCGTGATGCGCGCAAATGATCCCGCCAGGCCGGTGGGCGACCGGTAAAGCCCATCCGTGGCCCCCGTCCCCACCAAGGTGACCCACAGGCCTTTGTCATTCCAGATGACATCCGTGCAATGTGGCTGGCCGGACAGATTGGCAAAAGCGGTGCTGGTGAATTCAACGCGCTGCCAATTCGCATCTTCGGAAAAAGCACCGCTGCGGGACCACAGACCGGTCGAGGTTGCCGCAACAAGCGTCGCCGTGCCATCGAGCGCTGCGGCAGCAGCAGGGTCGCGCGCCATGCGAAAGATACCCTCTCCCGTCAGGTTCCGGGCTTCACGCTTCCAGGGGTTTTGCAGCGGGGCCGCCAGCGCATCAGGCAACGTGCCATTCAGCCGCAGCACGCCGATACCGCCCATATTGCTACCCGGTGTATCCGAAAATTGCGGAAGGCCTTCACCGGTCCCCACGTAGACCACGTCTTTTGCCGGATCATCAACCGCCCCGGTGCTGCCAAACTCCACCCAAATCGCTCCGATCGTCAGCGACAGATCGGAGCGATTGGCCGAAGCGGCAAGGCTGGCACTGCCCAGTGGCGTCCACGACGCACCGCTGTCCGACGAGTACCAGACGCCACCGTTAGCACTGCCGACGTAGATACGCTGACCATTGGGGCTGACGGCGATCGCCCGCACCCGACCGGCGACTTGCGGATCACCGGTTGCCTGCCCGTTTGTCATAATCGACGGGCCCAGGGGCATCCACATGCGGTCTTCGTCGAAATTGGTCTGGATCACATCGTCCAACAGGTCCAGATCGCCCATAGCGCCCGGTGGCACGCCGATGTTCCGGTCCCGCAGAGCGCGTTCCATGCGTTGCGCCAGTCGGTCAGCCGATTTGGTGAACTCACGTGGCCAGTCGTAGCGGGACATCAGTCGTCCTCCCCGATCGTCGGATCGCCCTCGGGCGTGATACGGATGTATCCTTCTTCAACGGTCACCCGGCCCGACGGCAGAACGGCAGCCTGGGTTGCGCCCAGGATCGGGTCATCGCGCCATGTTATCGGTGTGTTCCGTCTGGTCCATGTCTGATTGGCCCCGAATGCGGCGATCTTCGGTAGTCTCACCTTGTCAGGATCGATCAGCACCGGACCAATACGGGCCGAAGGTGCCACATGCCCCAGTCCCGGTGAAACCCAATCGTTCAGCAACTCCAGGGACTTACGCGGCAGGAAACCTGTTGTGGCATGGACCCGGGCCGAAGGGTGCATCAGCAATGTCAGACGCAGCTTTTGACCCACGTGAACGCCCAGCGGCTCGCCCGCTCCGATGTAAGGGGCATCCAATGGGCTGGGCTCCGGCAGGAAGTTTCCGCCAACCTGTGCAGAAACACCGCCAAGGGCCGCGCGGAAACCGCCGCCCTGACGGCTGACCCGCGCGGCCTGTGTGACCTCTTTTTCGATCAGATGGAAAAGCGCGTAATCATCGCCAATGAAAAATCCATAAAGCCCGTCGTGCCCCTTGGCCAGTTCGCCCAGCCGCACTGTGAATTCCTGTGATTTCACAACATCAAACACAGCCTCGCGGATAAGGTGATCGCGTATATCATCGGCGGTTTCGCCAAAGGCACCGGTTTTGGCGAGATCCTGCGGGATATCCAGCCAGAGTTGCGTCGTCACCACGGCAATCGGGCGCCCGACGAGCCCTGCAATCGTCGCACTCGCAGAGGCCAGCGAACTGTCCACACTCCAGCTAGTGGTATCGACTGCACGCAGGAATGCACTCAGCGGGCTTTCCTTATCGGCGGTCTGTTCCGAATTACGTTGCCGAATGTCGGTCTCGATCATCCCCTGCGCAATCTGCCCGCACAAACGCGCAGTCTCGGGCAGGCCAGTCATCGGCGATCCGGAGGCGGGGCCATCCCGACCTACCCCGCTTTCCCAGATCAGGCCGCCTGTGACGGGATCATGCAGCACCTCGCCGAGAGGCTGACCATCCTGATCAAAAAACTCGACGGATTCGTCGATGAAATCGGGCAATATATATCCCGAGATCGGGTTCACCATATTGCCGGGGTTGGCCTGATCCAGACGCCCCTCAACCGGAGAGGGCGAGGTATCGGCAGGATCAACGAACCGCCACATCAACCGCGCCGGGAGCGAGAGCCGCGGTGGCATGGCCAGTGTTGGAGCGCCGTTCTCATCCTTTAGCGCCAGGGCCGTTGGCATGATGATCTTGCTGGTGGGCAGATCGCGGAAGCGGCCAAAGCTGTCAACGATGCGGGCCCGGGTTAGCCGAAGCGCACCCTCCGCAATCAGGTTGGGCAGACCTGCGGCTGCAAGAGCATCTGCCACACCATCGGGCGCCGCCTTGACCTGACCATCGGGGCCAGCATCAACCGCCAGCCACAAATCATTGATCCGGTCCAGCGTGACAGATCCAAGATCCGCATTCTTCAGGAATGCCGAGAGGTCCGCCAATGTCCCTTCATGTCCTTCGTTGATTTCCCCCTGGTCGTCTGTATCGCGCTGATTTTCAGCGATCAGATAAGTGTCGATCACCGCCTGATAGGTCCGCGCCAGTCCCGAGGTGATCGCTGAGCGGCCCTGTAGTTTGACTTTTTTCCCTTGCGGCACCGGGGCGCCTTCGAAATCGATCCTGCCCAGATCCCAGCCGGCAAACCCCTGCCCCGGCACAAGCTCCACTTCCCATTCCAGCCAGACCGGTGACCAGGGCTGAACCCAACTCGTGACGGCAACCGGGCTTGGGTCACGTCCCTCTGCCAGTGAAAAGCGGCGCACGGCGTCACTGACGGCAACCTTCGCGCTGTAGGGGGTAGTCTCATCGCCGCGCGCAATCGGCACGATGCCATCGTAGACACCATCTTGCGAATACCGCAGCGCCATCTCTCCGCGCAGACGGTTTTGGGTTGGTCCCACCTGATCGCCGCGCACAACCGCGCGGATCGCCTCAAAAATCCAAGGCATCATGTACAGATCCCCCATGAACGAATTCTGGAGGATGCGATTGGTTATGGCGGGCACAAACCGATTAACCAGAAGGGGCACGTAGGTACTCGCCTGATATCCCTCACCATACTTCGTGGCCATTTCATCTGACCATCGACAGATCAGCTTGCCTTCATCGTGAAACCGGCCATCTGCCAGAAACCGTTGCGAACGACCGTAGTTGCGCAACCCGACAACGGGCGACGTTGCCCGGTGATAGCGCGGTCCCGGTCGTTTGAGTCGCCGGGTTTTGGGGGCGTCATCAATCCGCGACCCTTTGCGCCCGTATTTGATATCTTCGGCCCGGCGGCGCAGGCTGTCCTTGTCGGATTTGTGTTTTCCGCGTTTGCGACCATTCCAGATGACATCTGCCAATGGAGCGGCCTTGGTTTTCTGCTTCGCAGCCTTGGTTCGCAGCGGTCGCCCGGCTTTGAATGCGGACTGCTGACGCGAGATGATGACATCTTCATAGGTCTCGGGGCCCTGGAACGCCTCAAACCCGTCCGCATGTTCCGCCTCATCCAGCTGAACAATGCCATCGCGGCTTGCGATATTCATCAGGGACATGTTCGCAACGCCCGTCAGCAAGCTCTCAAAATATTCCTTTCTGGGGCCCGAACGCACGCCCAGCCCGCTGGCGGCTTGTGCCGCGATCAGTCGCTCTAATGTTGGCGCCATCGACAGTTCAATCTGTGACGCCCGGGGGGCCGCGTCTTTGCCAACACCACCGGTGATCGGGACACCATAGACAGCGCCATGCAGTACGGTTTCGTAACGCAAGCGCTGACGCGCCAATGTCACCTCGTCGAAGCTATACTCTTTAAAACCCGAAAGCAGTCCCATCTGGGAGGTACTGAGTTTCAGAGCGGTCCTCAGGTCGGTACCTTTGTCATCCGACTCTGAGCTTAAGGGGCGCTTTGGTGATTTCCATTCCCCTATGAAAGGGGCTGATGACGCGGTCCAGTCCAACCGGTCGATTTTGCGCGCGACTGAATAAGGCGAGAAAACCCCGCCCAGTGGATCATGTGCCCGGTCCGACCACCAGCCGATCACGACATAACTTGCCTGTCGTGTCAGGACCTGTGTCGGCTGCACCCCATCCAGCTGATCGTGGAAAGCAAACCGATTGAGCGTTGCGTCATAAGATGCGGTCCAGTTTGGCGAACCGCCAATGATCCCGGTCAGTGTTTCCGGTGTCATTTGCTGTGCAAGAGATGCCGTGGGCGCATTGGGGTATTTAGGCAGATCAAAGACGCGTCCCGTATCCGCCTCAATAAGCCAGGATCTCAGATCCACACGGGCGCGGTTGCGCCGCCCTGACATTCGCACGACCAGCCAGCGGTTGGGCAGAACCGGCATCTGCACCGGTTCATCATCGTCATCAACCATCTCGCCGCGCAGCAAACCGTCGGGCATCGCCCAATGAAGATGTACCCCTTTTGCCCGTGCCCGGGGCGTCGAAAAGGGTGCCGTTGTCTTGTCGGCATCTGCGCCATCGCCCAGCTCAAGCGGCAGGCGCACGTATCGTTCACTGTGGGAGGCCGGAACATATAGCGCCTGCACATCGACGGGCACCAGCAAGGCAGGGTTTGGTGCCTGGGCAGGCTCTGGAAACCGGAACCGCTGATCCACGACGCGGTCGCCGACATTTGTGGCCAGTGACCAGTTGCCGCTGCCCAGCAGCGCATTCATCAGTTCCGGTTTGATCGCATCCGCCATGTTCAGATCTCCCCGAGTTTCTGTTTGAGAACCTGGGTGTAGCGCTCGGCAACCTTCGCAACCGTTGGCTTGAAGGCGTCGTTCTGAGTGGCGGTTGTTCCCGCATCCTGCGCAAACACCTGTCGAAACGGAAACCGGATCATCTGCAATGCGAACTCGGCCCCGTCAACAGGATCACCCGGACCGGCGCTCATGTTTGTCGTGTTTGCAGAGGCAAATGCACGCGCGGTGTTGCTCAGATCAAGAACACCCGCCGCGCCCAGTCGGAAACGTACAGGGATTTGCTGCGCTTGCGTCGGGTCCTTTGGTTCGGCGCCATTCTTGTCAACATAGTTACCGTTTCGGACGTTACGGGCTGGAACCGTCGCAGTGGTGCGCCCGCGTGCCGAGGTTTTGAGGTTGACCCCAAACTGAATGCCCTGACGCGGCTCTTCAATGTGCAGCACTTTGGGAATGCCATCGAACATGGCCAGCAGAACAGCCGGGGAAAGCCTTTCAAGACGCAAGAGCTTGATCCGGCTGGGGTGAGATTCCGGGTGGATATCGGTATCATTCGGTCCCGGCTCATCCTTGTAGGCGCGCACGTGCAACCCCGGCCACCCCGCCACAGCAGCGGAGCGCAGCAAAAAACCGGTTACGACGCCCGCGGTCCCGCGCAGCAGCGGCTCGCCACCCGGTGCGCGGTAACGGCGCTCCGCATCATCCACTTCACCCTCGATCTGCGGGTAAAATCGTTCCAGCTGGCCGCGTTCAATGGTGTTGGTCGTGGCAACACTTAACGCACCCTGAACCAACGCATCTGTCCAGGCGCGGTCGAGGTAAAAGAATCGGATGGATTCGTTTGGCAACAGCTCAGTGTCTGGAACCAAATTGTTGAAAGGGACCCCGTCAAGCATCCTCAGCTTGGCCAGAAAAGACAGGATTTCAGGAGGCGCAACCGTCGCTTCGGCACCTTCTGTCACGGCGTCGGCAATCAACTGCAATGTCATATTATGAGACAAAGCCATGGTCAGTTCCTCTCAAAACGGTCTTTGACGAAGCTGTCGAACGACGAGAATTCATCCAGGTCCCGTATGGTATCTTCCCTGATCCGGTCGGTTCCGATCGCCGTTTTCGCGAGATCGAAAACACCCGTCGTCAGAACGTCTCCCAATTGGCCTTCGACCTGGCCGTTGAGGTCAATCTCCGCGCTGCTCACACGGCCCGGTTCAGAAGCCTGCAAAGCGGCAAACGTATCAAGGTTGTCAGGTTGTGCTGCGATCTGATTGACAAGCGCGCGGTCCATCCCGAGCCCATCCGCCAGAAAAGCATTGAAGTCCCCGGCCAGTCCCACCGCTTGGGTCCCGGGATTGACCAATTCGACGGGCGTGGAAATAACCCTTTCACGCCGCAGTTCCATGGCGCGGATGATCCCGCCCTCCATGAGCTCAGAGACGAGGCCTTTGTTGATCGCGTCGAGAATCCTGTCTTCATCGAAATCATCCAGCAGGCGACCGAGGATATCACGGCTTTCCAGGAACACAGTCTGTTGGACCAACCGTGCCCGGCTTGCGCCGAATTGCTCCGCGCGCCAGCGCTGCATCGCCGCCACGAAGGACGGTTGCGACATTGCCAGTAAGCGCCCGGTCTCGAAAGCCACGGCCAGAGAGACATCCTCGCGCCCATCGGGTGTCATCATCCGCAAATGATCACTGACATGTGCCAGCACCGGGAATTGCGCTTCCTGCGCCAAGGGGTTGCGTAACAGCTGATGCGGCGAAAACGGGCCGCGATACCACGCATTGGCGTTCTCGCCCGTACGGGTCAGGTGCGGCAGTCCAACGTGACCGGTTTCAGCCGTTTCAAGGGGCAACTGCGTGACCGGATCGCTGCCCGGATCATCGCCCTGCACGTCGGGCGCACACTTGGGCAAGGCGCGCGCGTATCCCCCTTCCGAGACGGTTCCCAGCAGCCCGACATCAAGCGAGGTCATCAGTTGCCGGAAGCTCCCCGCGCCCGAACAGGTGAAACGCCAGGAGGTGAGCACCGGGAAGCGGAAGAACTTCTCCGGGAACAGAATTTCGAGCGGGAAGTTGAAGGCGGAGAAGCTTCCCTCGACCCGGCGCACCTCATCATGGGTTGCCGCGCTTGTGGTTGCCCTTACCGCGGAAAAATCACTTTCGAGAAAAGAGATCGAATCCATCCGGCCAAGCACGTTCAACCCGTCAGGGGTGGCACCGGCCCGATCCACAAGGTTGCCATTGTGAAAGACAACCTCGCCGCGTCGCACGGCGTCGGCCATGGCATCGCTATCGCCAAGATCCAGCAGGCGCGCATCCGTACTGACCTTTTGCGGCACTGCCGTACCGGAAGAGACCGATGCCGCGTAGCCGGCCAGTTCCTCATTCAAAAAGAGATCCGACATCTCAAAGAAATTCCGGGGAGGTGCCGGGGGTGGCAAAGCGTCCAACTGCCCTTCGAGATTGATCAGACAAGCCGTGTAGGCCTTCGGTCTGCAATTCTGCGTATCGTATTGCGGCATCCTGTTGCCGATCACCACGGCCAGAAAGCCGTCATCATCCCCCATCGCGTTTTCGGTATCATCGGGATTGACCTCACGCACATGGGTCAGCAACGTCAGATCATCCACGGTCGGGAAAACCGCCGTGACCGTCGACTGCGGCACCGACAGGTAGCTTGCACGCGGCACATCCTTGTTGCCGTCCAGCGTCTTGCCCGGGGTGACGCATTCCTGCCAGGGCTGGTCGTGAACAATCTGCCCCTCGCCTTCGGCAATGATAACCAGCGCCAACCAAGGCGTCGTGGTCTGAACCGTCTGGCCATGAAAGACTGCACCGGGGTTCGCTGCACTTCGGTCCCAGGGCAGGGTGCGCTTTTTCAGAACAATCTGTGGCAGGCGCGATTCATATGCGCCTTCGGAATTGGCAGGCGGGAATGTCATCAGCGCCTGATCGGGTGGCAGTTTCAGACGGGGCGCCGTGACATTGAAATGTGTATTCAGCGGTGCAACCGGCAGGGGTGTGCCGTCGCTGGCCTGCACATCAAGGTCTGAGCTGAGCGTATAGCTGCCCGCTGTCAGCGCCGGTGTGATGCTGTCGTATAAGAAGAATTTTCCTCGGGCGACCATAATCCTATCCTATTCCGACTGCGTTACGCGCAGGTTGGCGGGCGCTGTCCATTGAGCGGTCACGGGTTTGCTGTTGCCGCCCGACAGGGTTTCGAGATCGAGCCGCACGGCATTGTTCAGAAGGCGCGAAATCAGTTGATCCGCTGTGGTCCGGGCCGCAACAACGCCGTCAAGACGGTCATCCGTGCGCCCGCCAATACCAATAGAGAAGGGTTGGGGTTTACCATCTTGATCGAGGCTGTAGACGATCAGCGTTTTGCCGTCGAAGGGCACCAGTTGAGGGGTCGTTTCTGTGGTATCGATCCCCTCGAAGCGAACGGCCAAAGCCGCGAGCTCTTCCGTCGAAACCGTGCCCTCAATCAGAATTGCGAGGCTCTGGGCGGGTCGGTCAAACCGAGTCTCCACCAGCGCGGATTGATCGGTGAGATTGCGCGCAACCATCCAACCGGAGCCAGACCGCTTGCCTGCGCGCGCTCTGCTGGCACCTTCCGCACGCACGAACCCTCCGGAACAGCGCGCAAGCCCGTGCCCGAGGTAGGCAACTTCCGTCGTTTCCAGCCATCCGGCCAGATCACTTGCAGCGTCCTCTTCGCCTGCCAGCACCGCGAAAGACATGCTCTCGGAGGGTAAAGCGACACGGTTCTGGTTGCGTTCGCTTTGGATGATCTCGCCGCCGGATCCGATCACAACCACACGCGCGTTTCCGGCAACGCGCAGCGTCCCTGCGGTCGGGAATTTCACCGTGCCGGATGATCCCGGCAAATCAAATACCGCAATTTCGCCCGCGCTCAGACCGCGCCCTTGCCTGCGGCGCGCAGCGGAACGCTCTGTCACCATGGCTTCAACAGCTGCCAGAGATTTGCGATCTGGCGCAGACGCCCGGGCACGTCCAGCCGAGGCCGGGGACATCGGCGACAAGGTTTCCGGAACGGCGGCCGGCGCGACAAGTGTCTTGGCGGCCTTGGGAACTCCGATTTGGGCCCTGAGCAGGACCGGTGCTGCCCGCCCAAGCGTTGCATTGGCCGCCAGTTGGGGTGGGGCAATCCGTTTGAGCTGGCTCGCGGCCTGCGTCGCTGCGGTAACTTTCGTTTGTGCTGAAAGCCATGCTTTGCGCCCCGCGCGTGTGGGCTGCGCCATCAAGCCGCGCAGTTTTGCCTTGCCAAATCCTACCGTAACGGTTGTCTGACCGGGTCTCGGCATAGGGCGCTTTCGCCCCGGTGCGGCGGTGCCGATGATACGTTCGGACAAAAGACCAACCCGCATCGGAACGGCCCGCTCCCGCGCCCAGGAACGACGCGCCGTGGGCGCACGATCTTCGCCATGCCAGTCGGTTGCAATCGCGGGCATATCCCGCGCGTCCATCGTGCTCAGCAGCGCGCGCTGCTTTTGTGCCTCGCGGACAAGACTGGCCCGGATCGTACCCGCCGCACGCAGGGGCAGTGGTTTGCGCACATCATGCTCGACCTGATCGAAGGCGACCCCGCCCGTTGAGGCTTCGGGAATACGACCAACCATGGCAGCGACGAATTTGAAATCAATGCCCTCGGCCGCCGAAATAACATCGCCCTTGGGGAGTTTCTTGGTCTCGGCAGGCCGCCCCCAGACACCAATCGGGAATTTCCCAGTACGCCGGGCCGTCGCTTTGATCTGTGCAGGATGATTCAGCGAAGCGGGGCCGCCAAAATCCCGCGTCAGCCGCATGTTCAACGTCGAGGACGTAACGGTTTTACCTGATGGTGCGATGCCAAGATTGGGCGCTGTCCCCATGGCTGGCAGGAAGCCGTCGCAGTCGATCCGTGTCAGAGGAATCGTGCTGGTAAATGACAACTCAAACTCACTCATGACGTCAAACGGATGCGCCGCGGTGCCATCCGCGGTACCGGGTTCATCGCCATCGCTGCCGGCAGGTGGAATGGCCCCCCGGCCGGAAATACCGCTGAGTGCGCGGGCGCGTTCGTTTGATGCCAGTTCCAGATACTTTTCAGCAAAGGCAGACCAGGCGATCAGTTGACCGGGAATCTTCGAGCTGTTGCCAAACCGGACACGAATGTCGATCGGGCCAACTTCGATCCGCGCAGTGCCATGGAACCTCGGACCGCGGACTTCGATATAGGCGCCAAGGGAGAACGACAGCTTGATCGTGCCGAACCATGTCTTGATGCGGATACCGGCGGAGACACGCGCATGGGCGTCGGCCTCGTAGTTGAAAGGATCGAAATAGACGATGGCGTTACCGCCAAAACTTACATGGGCGAAAGCCGGTCCGAACTTGGCGCTGGCCTCAAAGAGCCCCCCTGCCATGATCGCTTCTGACGTGAGCGCGAAATAGGTTTCGGCCTTGATCACAATATTGCTGCTGACCGACCAGTTGAAACCCAGTCGCGGCACGACGGGGTAACCATCGCGGTGGAAATTGGGGTGATAGCCGCCGAGGGTCAGAACGAACTGCCCGGCCTTGTCGCCCTTGAACCAGCTGACATAGGCAAAACCACCGGTCAGGCGCGCGCTTTCATGCAAAAGCCAGGAGTTGTCGGTCAGTTGCGCCTGTATCCAGATCACGCCTTCTTCGGTGGAAAAACGCGCAATCAGACCAAGTTCGATGGACACAAGGGCCGCCTCGGGACGCGGCAATGCCATGCGCGCGAGCCCGAAAATGGACAATTCGAACCCTTGGCCAAATTCCACCGCGATAACGGCCACGCCATCGACCAGGGCAAATGAGGTGAAACTGATCCCCGCTGCGAACCAGAATTTGCCGCGCGTCGGTGGGAAGGCCCCGCGCACTTGCCCCATATATTCCATCAGGTTGTCCGGCGTCCCGAAGGCCGGATCAAGCGCGTTGATCATGACGAAGTCGTCGAAATCCCCGGGGCTTTCGGGAGGATTGATCCCCCTGTTGATACCAAAACCGCCGCCGATGCCCGTCAGGAAAAAGGCCGGCGGGCCGCCAAAGGGCCCAAGAACGGCACCAAATGCAAAGAACGCCGCATAACGCTCGGGGTTAACAATGGAGGCATAACCGCCATAAATGGACAAGCCATAGGTCGCAAAACGCGCGGTGAGCATGCCAATGTACTCTACATTTGCGCCATCCCCGAACTTGCGCAGCCCGCCCGCCAGAGCCACGCCCGACATGTCGGCCGAAATGGCTAGCCCGGCCAGATCGACCGCCCAGGATTTGGGATCGAATATGCCGCCTCGATCCAACCGGTAACGCAACTCCAGATCGTCCACCGCCGCCTGCAAACCGGCGATCGAAACATTGCCGTCAAACAACAGAGAGATGGATTGCAACGTATCTGCGGAAACCTGCGTACCCAGCCCGATCTGGTCGATGTAGATGGGACCAAACTGGCTACGGACGGGCAGCCACCAGGGTCCTTCGCCGTCGCCTGCGACAAATCTGAAGGCAACCCCGCCGCCATCAGCCGACGGGCGGGTCTGGATCGACAGGGCCGGGCTGAAAGAAGGTGCAAGCGGGGCGTCACCATCATTGGTTTCGGCCAGCATCCCTTCGGCAACCGGGTTGGCATCTTCATTGGCCTCCTCGCCCGTCTCAGACCCACCGGCATCGCCCACGGCAACGGCAAGCTCGGACAATTGCACCTGAGCCCCGCCCAGCAATTCGTCTTCGGTAATGCGCGCAAAGACATGCAAAGCGACCGATCCGATGGCAATCGGGCTGTCCAGAAGCGGCGCATTGGTGCGTCCCACGCGCAAACCAACCCCGTCCACGGAAAGCACCGGTTTGAAATCGAACGATCCGGCAGTTTCCTTCATGATCCCGATGAACATTCCAGCGGCAGGACCGCCGATGATCCAGCGGCTGTCGTTCTCGATCCATAGCGCGATGTCGCCTTCGACGATGGGCAGTCTTCCGGGCAGTTCAAGCTTGAGCCCCAGAACCCCGTCCAGAGACTCAAAACGGATGTTGAGCTCACCACCGATGCTGACGGAAGGACCTGCCACGGCAATGTTATTGATCAGCGTGAGGATGCGGTCTCGCTTACTTTCCAGCAGTTGTGTCGATGTCTCGCCAGGGTTCCGGATAACCCGGAAAAGCTCCGGGTCCAACGACCCGCCGGGTTTCAGCAACACGCCGGTCAGAACGCCGCGAATGTCGCTGCCACCGATGGTCTCGTCCAGAACGCTTTGCAGCTCGTCCAATTGCAGCAGGAAGGTTCCCAGCAGATCGATCGCGAAATGCATGATCCCGCTGGCAATTTCCGCGGGCGTGTTCGATCCGAACCCCAAATCAAACGTTTCGCTGTTGAAATCATATCGCATGACCAGCGCATGGGTATTAGCCGCATCTACGGCCAAACCCGTGGACACAAAGGGAGCGGCAACAGCGCTACCAACATCCAATGCGAATACAGGGCGCAGACTGATCCCATCACTCAAGGGAATGTCGGCAGGGCCTATACCCATTTGCATCCGGGCAAGCCCGGTTGCGTCAAACCGCAGGCTTGCGGAGGTGCCATTGGCAAAGGGCACCCCGACAATGTTTGCGCCGAGTTCGACCCAAACCGGGCTGGTGTTGAAGATCACCGAAACGGTCGAGCCGGGGGTGCCCGCGTTGGCGACCTCGACCTGCAAGCCACCGGCAGTGGCGGAGACAGCCACACCAGGCGGCAAGACTGCCCCCAAACGTACCAGTCCCGAGGTCAACAGCGCAGGCCATCGGGCTTCGAGGGTCCCTGCCGGATCGCTCACCCAGGCACTCAGCGCCGGGACATCAAAGCTTCCCGCCTGTCGCAGCAAGAGCGCATCGCCGACATCTGCCAACAGATCACCGGCAGGCGTGCTGGTCGCGACGATGGCGTCAAGGGCTGCGGGCAACGCCGCCGTGATCCCCGCCGTGGCAAGCTGCGCGATGCCTGCTGGATTGGGGTAGATTTCCAGATCAGACGCCGCGCTGTCGCGCAGGAAAAGGCGCACGGCCCCGCTATCAACGGCGAGATGTACCGCCCGTGTGCCGACCGGCCCCCCACTCAGGCCAACGGATACCGCGATATGGGGCAGGACCCGCCCGTTGGCATCAATTTTCAGTCCCACTGCGCCGCCAAAATCCACATCCGCCCCGGGCATGAAGAGCGCCGGATCAAAGCCGAAATCCAACACCAGGCCCCCGACATCGCGGGCACGCAGCGACAATCCGGGAGCAATTTCCCAGACACCGGAGGTTCCGGCCAAACCAACCAGCGGTTTGAACGCGTCCATAAGGGCAATCACGCGGTCGGCACGGACAGTTTTGCCGCCTACCGCCCCAAGAACGGTGCCTTGCCGCAACCAGGTTCCGGGATCAATGAACATCAGCGGCGGTATGACGACGCGACCCTCAGGATCAGACAGATCAAGCAAGCCAAGCCCGGTCAACGCCGCATCCACAACCCCGCGCGCACCGAGATCCGCATGCCTGAGTTCGTCGAGCAGGCGCGCCAGACCCGTTGCGGCAAGCGCCGGAAGTGCGGTTTTTCCGATGCGTATCAAATCCGGCGTGGGCCAGAGCGGTACGCTGGGTGGAATGCCGCCCAATGCCTCCGCATGGGTCGTCCCAAGGTTCAGGGACGCCGAAAACGGTGTCAGCGGCACGTTGAGATGCGTGTCCGTTTCAGCACCAAGCCGCAAGGTTGCCCCGGTAACACCTGTTGCTCCGACCGATCCTGAAACAGCCCATTCCGTAAAGACGGGCATTCCTGTCGCCCCTGAGAGGCTCAGTGAGACCTGACGTGCAACCGGGTCGAAATTGACCCCGCTGACAGATGACGTCGCATCGCCGATAAGGGTCATCAGCTGGTTGCGCATCGCGGGATTTGCGAGGACATCACGCAGGCGCGCGGCGGGGTCATCAAGCCAGTTGGACAAGGATAATGGATCAAAACCATCCCCCGGCCCGAGAATGCCAAGTGCCCGGAGAGCGTCGGCAACTTTGGCCAAGGCCGTGTCAGCGCTGCCCGACAATTGACCGAAGACCTGCGAAAGCAAATCCTGAATTTCGGGTGTGGTTGGTGCGGCCAGCCCGTCCATCCCCAGATCACCAGGTGCCAGATCGGGCGAGAGTACCAGGCGCGGGAAACTTCTGTCGTGAATCCGGACGCCGTGCAAAACAATCTGTGCCCGGTTGAGGTCAGCATCGCCCCCGCCAAGTGTGACACTCAGGTCGATTTCTACGGACCTCAGCTCGAGATCCAGTGGCAGGGGTGCAGCTTGTGGCCCGCCAATCAGCCAGCCATTGGAATGGCGCAATTCCATCGCGACGCAGATGGCATGGGCCTGACGCGGTTGGGCGGATGGAATACCGGAGCTGAAATCGAGGTTCACACCGACGATTTCCGCGAGCGCATGACCCTCGATGATCAGGCCGGACGCTCCGGGCGCACTGGACAACGGCACCCAGGCCCCCATCGAAGCAGAGGTGATTTTCTGCAGGGCCCGGCGCGTATCTCTTGCTTGCGCATTGAGGCTCAGGCCCGCAGCGGCCGTCGCGCTCAATGCGCGTCTGATCGTGGCGCTGTCCAGAACCCCATAGACCAGATAAAGCGAAAGATCGGCGCGCTTCGTGCCGGTCCAACCCGATGGCAAAGCCATCTCCGCCAAAGGGGCGGCGCGGGCACCCAGATAGATTTCCAGCAGATTTCGGGCGCGGGCCAGATCATCGTCATCCGGCACCGCCACGTCCGGATCGGGCATGAATTCGGACAAGCGACGCAGCATCTCGGCTTCGGCAGCTGGCAGGGGCGACGGCACCTGATCTGCGACAACCGGCAGGCCGATTGTCACCAGGCGGTCAAGTCCACTGCCCATTTCGTTCAAGGCCATCCAGCACGCATGACCGGCCGCGCGATCCGCAACGACGGTCGCATCCGCCTGGCTTGCGATGAGCGACAAGCCGTGGCGCAAACGCGCAACCTGGCCGGCCACGCCATCGGGATCGCCGATAGGCAATCCGGCGTCTGCGCGCGGGGCCAGAAGGATGTGCCAGATACCCGATTCCGATGGCAGCGGCGTAAAGGCGAGCGGATCACGTCCCGCCTCACGCATGTCGAGAACGCGGGCCATGTCCAATGCCGGGTCAATCGTGGCACCGGACCGCAGGACACGTACATGAATTTCCGTCGGCGGTGTGGAACCGATGATGGGCGTAAGGTCGATACTCTCAAACAGCGCTTCAGCGGTCTGGTTCTGGATCACATGAACGGTGGAGCCTGGCAGGGCAATCCTGGGCGGGCGCACTTGCCCATCGCTGCCTTGCCACAGGCGCGAAAGCCCCAGCAGTCCCGCACTGATAGCATTCTGTGCGAGACCGGCACCATTCGGGCCGACAACCTCGGGAAACTCGCTCAGAATGGCCTGTGCCAGTTGCCCGGGCTCCAGGCCATCGGCCCCCGGTCTCCAACGTCGCAACGGCAGTGACTGCAGCGCGCTGGGGACAGGAAGTGGCGCGTCCGGTTGTCGCCAGACCGCGAGGGCTGGTGCATCGACGCTGGCAAAAAGAGCAATCCGCCAAGGGTCGGCTATCGTTCCACGCCCTGTGACATGCAGACCGGTCCCGGGCAAATGCGACAGAAACCGCGCCAGCGGTTGCAACTGATCCTGCAATTGGCTTTCAGCGTCTGACAACAACCGCGCAAACCACTGCCGCAGCGCAGATTGGGCGTCCGCAACCAGATCAGCCAATGCCAGACGATGCTTGGGCGGGCTGCCCAGAACAGGGGCTTGACGACGCCAGCCCAGCGCCTCGATCAGATCGTTCAACCAAGCCTGATTGAGTTGCTCGGCCAGAAGCGCCGCCAGCCTTTCGAGGGCTTCCCATTGCGCGGCCGTGATAGACGCAATGGCCGTGTCAATCCCACCCGAGAGATCGGGGACATCAATGGGGATTTGCAATCCATCGATTGAAACACCCGGATTGGGAGCCTCATAACCAAATTTCAAACCGGTCTCGGGGATCCAGCGGGCACGCAGGGCAAGGTGATCAACTTCAAGGCGCAAAGCTCCCTGATCGGTGCTAAGCCGCCCGCCGCCGCGCGCGCGCGCAAGACCGCGCAACAGAATTTCGGGCAGAAAACCTGCGGCACCGGTACCAAGGTCGAGCGCTACGATGCCGACCCGTATTCGGGTTTCAATGACGGTGCAGCGTTCTCCCAGCGTATCCACTTGCCGCAAAAACACCAGACCAATGACCAGCCGCGCGGAGGCATCACGCCAAAGGGCGACATGCAACCCGGCCTCAAGTGGCAAAACCCAAGGGCTGGCATCTGTCCCCTCCCCCGTGACGGCACCGGGCGTTGCGTCGCCGGTCAAAAGATGGCGCAGGCTGGTCAAAACCGCCGGAACATCTGCCGCGTGAGCCGTAAAAACGGTATTCCAATGAGATTGCAGCAATCCAAGCGGATCGCCCAGGAATTCCAGCAAATCAATCTGCGGATACCCTGCGCTGGCCCCGGGCGGAGCCTGCCAGCCGAGGGCTACGGCGATCAGATCGCCCGCTGGCCCCAGATTGCCCAGAACCTCTGCCAAAGCGTCGGTAATGGCCTGCGCTGCGGTGGCCGCAAGCGCGTCCGGGTTTGTCAGATCGAGCCGCGGGTGCGCGGTATTGAACAACACGGCGTTCAGCAGTTCGATGACCAAAACGGGACGGCGCGCCTCGTTGAGCCCAAATCCGACAACAAACGTGTCCACAGACACATTCGGCATGACGAGAGATGATAAATCAAAACGCGCTTCGGCCCGTAGCTTCGGAACAGCTGTGGCTGTCCCCGACCCCAGATCGAGTTTGACCAAATCCGCGCGCAGGCCAACTTCGGCGATACCGTCCTGCAATCCGAAGGCCGCTGAGACAGTGATAACGGGCTTTCCCGATGCCCCCGCCTCTGCCAGCAGGCCCAGGCGTATGGCCGCTGTTCCGATGGGTAACACCACATCGTTGTTCTGCACTGTCGCGCCATTGGCCAATAGATCGGCGAGTGCTTGCAACCAGGCTGTGCGACGCGGTACATCGCCCAGAACCTGCGCAAGCCAGTCGCCCAGGGCATCAATACCACGGTTGAAGATATCCTCGATCGGCAGCGCCGGTATGGTGGGATCGTCAGCAAGGCCAATCAACTTGGCAAAAGCCAGGATTTGCGCGCCCGCCGTACCGCCCACCTGTGCTTGTATCAACCCGATGATAAGTTCGATGCCTGCGTCACGCAGCCCGTCTGGATCGGTTAGCGAGAGTACCAGATCACGGCCCGTGGATTGGCCCGGCAATTGCAATCCGCGTAATGTCAGACCGACTTGTGGGTCACCATCAGCGTCATGTGTTGGCACGAGCAGGCGCAGACCAACAGCCTGTAGCCCCGCATCACCGGGGGGGGCTGGCGTATCGGCAATCGTCACTTCACTCGTGACAGCGATAAAACCGCCCGGCTGGGCAATCAACTCGGGCGATGAAGGAGAGCTGGTGCCTTTTCCTGCCCGAAAAAGAGGGAACATCAAAGACGACTGGCTTGCCGCCAGCGGCGCGCTGGTGGTGAACCGCGCGCCCAGAAAGAGATGAACCTCGCTCGTGGGCGTATCATCGGCAACAACGAAAAAGGTGATTTTCGCGCCGCCGCCCAGATCCTCGGCGAACAGCTCTATCCACAACCGGTTCTCAGCGTCGCGTTCGGTTTCACCGCCGCGCAGAGTGGCGACGAAATCAAACAGCGCCTGACGCTGCAAATCATCGGCCAGCATCGTTTTGAGATATCTTTGCGGATCACCCAACCAGTCGCTGTTGAAAGTACCGTCCGGCTTGACCAGCCCCAAGGCGCGCAGCAGATCTGCGGTATCGCCAAATTCATCCGGCGAAAACGCGTTCATGGACGAGCCTCCTTGAAGTTGAAGCGGGCCTGGCTTTCGACCACAAGCATGCCGCGGCGCGCCACCAGTGCCCGTGGGATCAGACGGCGATTTTGCGGATCACGCCCGGAAGCTCCGGCGAGGCTTTCACTGGCGGAGATCAGGGCACCATGGGCAAGGGCAATCAGCGAAGAGCCCCAAACCTGCGCAACCAAAGCATTCCCTGCCGGCCGGTCCGTGGTCGCCATGACCAGACCCGTCAGGCGTTCCTCACCTCCAACCGCAAAGGGAATTTGCATTGTCGCGCGCAACCCATCCGCTTCGACAGGGATGTCGACCCGGACCATTCCGTCGGTGAGCGTCGCCCTCATCCGCGACGCGTGCACCAAGAGTTGATTGATGCCGTCATCCCACACCACGCTTTCTTGCTCTTCGGAAAGACGCACTGCCGCCAGTTGCAACAATTGTGTCAGCCCTTTTGACGTCACGGGAAGGTCGGCCCCTTTCTTCCCAATGGGCACCGGCGTTTTGGGGAGCGATTGCGGGACCTTCTTGCGCAAGATATCCATCATGGATGACGTGACAAAATCCAACTGGTTGGCTTTCGGCAGGTTCGGGGACTGGATGACCGATCCCAGAATTTCTGACATATCTTTTGGTTTGACGAGCTTGCCGACAAAATCCCCAAGAATATCAGGCGCAGGTTCAGGGTCTCGTACGATGATGAGGTCTTCGGGGCGCAGTCCCCGCAACCGTTCTGCCTCGCGCAGAATGCGTTCAAGTCGTTTCTTGTCCGTCCGCGACAGTCCAACCATGTTGCCAATATCGAGAAGCCGGGTGCCGCTGCTGGCTGACCCCAATCCTAAACCGGATCGCCGTGTCGGACGTCGCACCATTGCTCTCTCCCTCAAGAATTGAGGCGCGGACCCACACGCGATCAGCCCATCGTCAGAGCATGATCACATCGCGGCTACCCGCAATTGTTAAAGCGGTACCTGCTATTTTCGAAAGGCGCGCAAAACCAGCTGCGCGACAAATCCAAGTACCAACCAAGTGAAAATGAACCCCACCAGCTCAAGCGCAAAACTGCCCCATTTGAAATAAAGCTGCGCGACAATCAGAGCGATGACAAAAGGGAGAAATTCGCGTTCGAGGATGTCTTTGAGGGCAAAAGTCTTCAGGAGTGAGTACACGAGATAATGGCCCCAGAGAAATGAACAGAACAAAAGGTTTCAACCCTGAGTTAACCTAGCGTTATCCAATTCAGTCAAGTGATAGTTTTAGCATTTATGCCTGATTTCGAGGATACCAAGCGATACCCCGAACCGCATGTGTCAGGCATTTCCTGATACCGCGCTGAGGTGTCCAAAAGGCCAAGCGCCGCTCAAAATTGTGGCTGGCCTTCGTTGCGGTCAAGGTTACGTATCCAATTTTTTAGGTTATAACTCAAATGCTTGCGCCCTATCTGTCGAGCAAGATTTGCTGCCGCTTGCTAACGGAGGAATTCTTTCCTTGCCACACAGAAACAGGACTCCATCGACTGAGCAAAGGCAAAATTCAAACCAATCGACAGCTCGCGCAGCACAAGCCGATTTTTGCCCAACGCCATCGCATCTCAGATAGGGGCGATCTCGATAGAAGCCTTGAGGCGCCGAGATCGAGGAGAGCCGTGGTGTGATTCTGTCAGCCTGGGGAATGCCAGAAGCCCGGCACTCGGCACCGACCCTCATACGCATTTTCCAATGTGGCAGCGCCGTTCGAAGGCGACCATTCCACCTGTGTGTCGACTCAAGCACGGGATCATCAGCATGTCAGGTCTGCGCGGAAAAGCCCTTGCTGATCAACTCTCTACCAAAAAGATCTTCCGACCCGTTTCCGCAGACAGATAGATTGCATCTTTGATCCGAAGCACGTCAAGATAACTCCGTGCGGTATTCTCAAAGCCGCTATCCGTCCGCAAAGCGTTGATCACATGGTTTTGCAAATGGTGCACACAATCGCCGCCGAATCCGCCAGCAGTATCGGGCGCCAGCAGAATTTCTGCCGTCACATCCCCCTTGGCTCGAAAACGGACGCTGCCATCCCCGGAAAGGGTCAGGGTACCGTCCGTGCCTTCAAACTCTGCGTCGCCCATCGTCCTGCGATGGTTGTCTGAGACGTGATCACAGTGCCGGTTGCCATCAAAGAGCGTCCGGACCCCAGCCGGATGATCGAGCAGAAAAAACCCTGCGTCCTCGCCGCTGATGACCGGGTTGATCTGACGCAAATCAGCATAAACCGCTGTGGGATCGCCAAAAAGAAAGCGGAAGGTGTCAATCCAGTGCACACCCGTTTCATGAATCAGGAACCGGGGCATCTGCTGGAAATAGGGCTGGCGATCCAAATAGGCGCGAGGGCCCTGCCCATCTCCGGGACGCAGGCGGAAACTAGCCTGCAACGGTGCGCCAATTTGCCCGGCATCAATGGCGGAGCGGATAGTTCGATACCACGGCATGAAACGAATATTCTCATGCACGATCAGGTTGGCCCCGGCGGCTTCGGCGCGTTCAGTCACACCTGTTGCTTCGGCCAGATCAATGCAAAACAGTTTTTGGCAAATGATCGTTTTGACACCGATCTCTAGCGCGGTGTCAATCGCTTCCTTATGAGCCCCAGGCGGCAAAATGATGTCCAGAATGTCAGGCTTGGTCTCAACCAACATCTCATGCAGCTCCGCATAAGCTGGCAGGCCCGTTGCCCGCGCCGCATCAAGGTTATGGTCCGCTGATCCGACCAGCGTGACATAGGGCATACGCTTCCACGCATCGTAGTGAAACTGGCTGAAGTAGCCCGCACCCAAACAGGCCACGCGGTATTGGGACCGTCTGTTCATGTCGCGACGAGTGCAGCTGTGACGGCGGCGGCTGCCTGAGTTGTCGTGGCGGTTCCGCCCAGATCGCCAGTCAAATCCTCGCCCTCCGCGATGACTTTCTCGGCGGCCTCTCGAAGCCGCACGCCATCTGTTGTGAGGGACGCATGGTCATGGCGCCTACCCAGCCATTCCAGCATCATCGCGGCAGAAAGGATCATGGCCAGCGGGTTGGCAATCCCCTGCCCGGCAATATCCGGCGCCGACCCATGACAAGGTTGAAAGACAGCATGGTGCAGTCCGATATCAGCCGACGGTGCCACGCCCAACCCGCCCATCAAACCTGCGCCCAGATCAGACAGAATATCGCCAAACATGTTCTCAGTGACCAATACATCGAAATCCCATGGTTTCTGAACAAACCACAACGCCATAGCATCAACATAGGCATGATCACGCGCCAAGTCAGGAAATTGCCGGGCCGTTTCGTCAAAAATCTCGCGGAAAAACGCGAAAGCGCGGAATACATTGGCTTTGTCGACGCAGGTGACCCGCCCCGGACCTCGCCCGGCCTCTTTACGATCCCGTGCCAAATTAAAAGCGAAATCGAACAGAAGTTCGGATGTCTTACGGGTGATCAACAGCGTTTCGCGCGCCTCTTCTTCGGTGACTTCCCCGCAGCCTTGTGTGTGAAACAACCCTTCGGTGCTTTCCCGGATGAGAACGAAATCAACTTCCCGCCCGCCGGGCAGCGACAATGGCGTTTTCTGGCCGGGGAAGATGCGAACCGGGCGCACACCAGCAAAAAGATTCAAAGCCTTGCGCAGATCAATTTGCGGAGAAATCTCGGTACCATCATCGTATCTGACCGACGGCAGCCCCATCGCGGACAGCAATATCGCGTCACTGTCTTTTGCGCCTTGCAGCGAAGTCGCGGGCAGCGCCTCTCCGGTATTCGCAAAATGAGCGGCCCCCGCCGGGTAATCAACAACGCTGAGGTTGTAGCCACTTTGAGTGGCAAGCTGGCCGAGAATTTCAACAGTAGGCTGCATTATTTCTGGCCCAATGCCATCTCCCTGAAAAACCGCGATCCGGTAAACATCTTTCATTTGTTGCTATGTCCCCTAGCGTGATTGAGACTTTTTCGACCACATATGATTCAGTGGTAGCAAATAGTCTAACTTTAATGTATGCATTAATGCATACGTAAATGAGCATCCCGCTAAACGCAAGGACACAAATGTACGCTGTTGTTGTCACCTTCACGATCAAATCCAACCGTCTGGCTGAATTTCTGCCATTGATGGAGCACAACGCCAGGGCATCGCTTGCAAATGAACCTGGGTGCCATCAATTTGATATCGCAACCGATCCCGCGCGGCTCACCGAAGTTTTTTTGTACGAGCTTTATGAAGATGAGACGGCTTTTCGACAGCATCTGAAGACACAGCACTTCAAGGAATTTGACGCCGCAGCAGCAGACATGATCAAAGACAAATCCATCAGAACCTACGCAACGGTGATCCAGTGAGCGATTGGGAAATTTACGCAGTAAAATACGCAGATCGAAACAGCCGGACCCGGCGTGACAGTTTTATCTTTGATGACAACCACGATGCGCCGCACCCGATGGACTATTTCATGTGGGTTCTGCGGCAGGGGCAGAAAGTCATCCTCGTCGACACCGGCTATGATGCCAGCGAGGCCGAAACAAGAGATCGTCCGATCCGACAGGACCCGGCAATCTCACTCGCACCATTGGGGTTGCAGCCCGCGGACATCAGGGACGTGATTGTCACACATCTGCATTACGACCACGCTGGCGGTTTGCATCTCTTTCCAAATGCGAAACTGCATTTGCAAGCTGCCGAGATGGCCTATGCCACCGGTCCCTGCATGTGTCACGACACCCTCCGCATGCCGTTTACCGCCGGTCATATCTGCGAGGCGATCAAGCGGCTTTATTCCGGGCAGGTCATCTTTCATGACGGCGACGCAGAAATCGACGACGGTGTGACCGTACATTGTATCGGTGGACATAGCCGCGGCCTTCAATGCGTGCGCGTGCGGACCAAATCGGGCTGGATGGTGCTGGCGTCAGATGCCGCGCACTATTACGAAAATGTCTTCGAAAGAAAACCATTCCCGATCGTGGTTGACCTGCAGAACATGCTTGACGGCTTTGAAACATTGGAACGTCTGGCCAGCGAGCCAAAGCTGATCGTGCCCGGACATGACCCTCTTGTGGCGTCATCTTTCCCGCAGGCAATGGCCGATCACATCTGGCGGTTGGATCAGGGGCCTGACCACCTGGATTTCCTGGGCGGTGGTTAGGCGCTGTTGTCTACTACATCGTTGGGCTTCGTTCCCTCCGCTTGCTCCTCCCCGGAGGCGAAAGCTGCCGTTTCCGGCGTGATGGAACGCCCCGGCGGTGCCGCGACAAAAGCGGCTTTTTCTTCGGCGGACACCGGCGCGCGCGTCATAATGCGCAGCAGCGCATAGGCGATCATCAGGATATGCGCCCCCACGGTTGTCAGAAACAAGCCTGACACGCCGATGGACGACATGCCCCAACCGGCAACAAGCGGCCCAATGATCGAACCCAGACCGAAAACAAGGAGCAAGCCACCGCTGGTCTGGATGAAGTTGCCTTCTTCGGCATGATCATTCGCATGCGCCAGAATGACCGGATACATCGAAAAAATCGACGCCCCAAAAAGTGAGACGAGAACAAGATTTATCAAAGTGCTCTCGGGTGCCACGAAGATAAACGCCAGGTCAGCAGTGAGTGCCAGCACCGCGGTACCGACGAGGACTTTGCGGCGATCTATTCGGTCTGACAAAAAACCCACCGGCACCTGCGCTATTGCACCTGCCAAAATCGGAATACTTGCGAAAAGCGCGATGGAATTCAGCGTCAAACCGATCCGGCCGGCATAAACAGCCGCTAATGTTCCGAACGCGCTGTTGGAAACGCCGACCAGAAAAATGGCAAAAACAGCAACGGGCGAATTCCGCCACAGGGCCTTCAGGTCGAGACGCACCTTCACGAGTGGTTTTGGACTGGCACTGGAAGTGATCGCCACCGGAACCAGTGCCAGAGCGTAAAAGATCGCCCCCAGAACAAAGAAGAAATAGCCATCGGTTGAGGCAAGGGTCAAAGACATCTGCCCGGCGGTCGAGGCGACCAGATTGACCATTGTATAGGTCCCGAAGATGCGCCCGCGGTTTTTTGCGTCCGAACGCTCACTGAGCCAGCTTTCAACGATCATCGCGGCACCAGCAAAGCACAAACCCGAAAGCGCCCTAAGCGGAATCCACGCAACAGGCTTCAAGAAGATCAACGACGCAAGAATGGCGACCGCAGCTAGCGCGGCCATTACTGTAAAGGAACGAATATGGCCGACCCTGCTGACCAGCATCGGCATCACCACGCAGCCCGCGACATATCCCAACGCCCAGCCGGTGCCCAGAAGCCCGAGGGACAGGGCATCAAAGCCCTCAGCCGTGCCGCGAACCGGAAGGATGAGGCTGTTGGTTCCACCGGCGAAAAGCAAGAGCGCGGAGCTGAGCAACAAGGCGCTGAGCGGGAGCAGATTGCGTAGCATCCCGTGAAGGTGGCACGGAATTGTGACGCACTGCAAGCTAGCGTCGAACTTTCTGCGCCCGACCACAAACGCTGACGCCAGAGTGATGCGGCAGATCGCACTCTCCTATGGTCAAACAAAATATCCGGTGTACCATTGCCGACGGGAAGGTTTGAGATTGAAGGCAAATGCAACTGCGCATTGCGACACAGAAGTTGGCGGGCAGTTACGCGCCTTGTTCTGGCGATCAACTCAGTGGCCTGGTGAAAAACAGAGGCGGCCTCGCGTCACCCGAAATTTGGAGAAGGAACTACCATGTGTGATATTTGCGTCATAAATTCAGTCAAGGAACGTATGCTGTCGCGGCGGGATTTTTTCAAAACCAGTGCGGCGGCTGGCGCCGCTGCGGGCCTTGGAGCGATGGCCAGCGCGCCTGCGGCAATGGCTGATGGGCATTCCGGCATCTTTGACATGACACACAAGCTCAGCCCGGAGTTTCCGACCTTCTTTGGCGTGCCGGGTATCTCCATGGAGCAACAGTTCAACTTTGCCGAAAACGGATTCAATCTGTTCAATCTCAGCATCAATGAACACACCGCAACCCATGTGGATGCACCGTTACACTTCTCTGCCGACGGTAGCTCGGTTGACGAAATACCGGTAAGCGATCTGGTCGTGCCGCTTTGCGTTATCGACATTGCGGCAAAGGCGGCTGGAAACGCTGATGCACAGGTCACACCGGATGATCTGAATGCCTGGATTGCCGCCCACGGCGACATTCCCGACAAGGCCTGCATCGCGATGCATTCAGGCTGGGCCGGCAAGACCGCCAGCCCGGATTACGTAGGCAATGACGCAGATGGCGTAAAACACTTTCCCGGATTCCACATCGAGGCCACGCAGATGTTACTGGAAACGACAACTGCTGCAGCCATGGCTGTCGATACTTTGTCGCTGGATCACGGCCCCTCTCCGGATTTTGCGACCCACTATGCGTGGTTGCCCGCTGGGCGCTACGGCATCGAAAACCTTGCAGGCCTCGACCAGGTGCCCGCGGCGGGTGCCACGCTTGTGGTCGGCGCGCCAAACCACGTCGGCGGCTCTGGCGGACCGGCCCGCATCTTCGCAATGGTCTGATGGCGACCGTTCCCTTGATCTCAGATGAGGCGGCCAGCGCAGAAGTGCTGGCCGTTTTCAACGACATCCGTACCACCCGTGGCACCGATTTCATCAATAACTTCTGGCGGGCTCTGGCCAACGACCCCGAATTGTTGGCTGCGACCTGGGAAGGTCTCAAAACCGTTATGGGCCCAGGGACATTGGATCCGCTGGTCAAGGAAATGCTCTATATCGCTGTGTCCACAGCGAATGGATGTAGCTATTGCGTACATTCGCACACAGCCGCGGCAAGGGCGAAAGGCATGACACCCCAGCAGCATGGCGAACTTATGAGCGTGATTGGGATGGCCATGCAAACCAATGGCCTTGTGACATCGATGCAGGTTCCGACCGATCCAGAGTTTATGACAGATTGATCAGCAATCTGCTGGGCAAAACGGCTGCTCTCATTCGCCTATCGCGTGTTCAGCGCGACAGCGGCCGCCTTGATCGCGGCCCGAATCCGTAGATAGGTTCCACAACGACAGAGATTGCCACGCATCGCTTCATCAATCTCTTCGTCTGTGGGGTTGGGCGTGTTCGACAGAAGATCGGCGGCCTGCATGATCTGCCCCGATTGGCAGTAGCCACATTGCGCGACCTGATGCTTTATCCAGGCCTGCTGCACGATATGTAGATTGTCCGGCGTTCCCAATCCTTCGATGGTGGTAATCGGGCCGTCCACGTCAGATATCGCGGTCTGGCAAGAGCGGATCGCGCGATCATTCAGATGCACGGTGCAGGCGCCGCACTGGGCAACGCCACAACCGTATTTTACGGATGTCAGGCCCAGGGTATCGCGCAATACCCACAAAAGCGGCATGTCGTCAGCCACATCAACATCATACGAATTGCCATCAACGGTGAGCTTCATCACGTCAACCTTCTGCCAATGACACAATTCTATCGGCCCAGCGCCCGCGCCACAATGCGACCGTGACGTCACGAACCTGTTGAAATCACCCGCATGCGAGAAGACTCCCCGCGACAGTTTGACAAATCCCCAAGTGGCGTGGCCTGATCGCCAGATCAAGACGCGCTGAGGATGGTTTGCCCCATCTCATCGTGGCCACAGTCTTGGAAAACGCGCCGGATGACAGGCCCTGAATTTGGTCACCCCCCTAGAACTCGACGACGGCTCTGATGGATTTGCCTTGGTGCATGAGGTCGAACCCGTGGTTGATCTCATCCAGG
>NZ_CANLYL010000021.1 GCF_947495275.1 uncultured Roseobacter sp. | reverse complement strand
AAACGAAAACTACGAAACCCTCCTAAACCTCCTCGAAAAAATACTCAAAACAAAAACCTAAACTAAAAACGTGGTAGCCCATTCATCAAACAACGCAAGAACCGCGTCACAGAATGCGGCATCATTTATGTGAGCGTTCACTTCCGTCATCGGGCAACTCCCCGGCATGACCTTGCGCGCTTCGTCAACAAGCGCTGCAAGCCCCTCAGGATCATGCGCCTCCTGACCAACCCGGTCCCATTCTTCCACGCCTTGCACCGGCAGGAAAAAATGCACCGGCCCGCGCGCATTTTTCAGGCGGTCGGCCATTTCACGTATCCACGCGCGGCGCTCGTCAGCGTTGAAAACCGAGCTTGTGATCAACCGGTTATGTTCGTGAAAGGGCCGGTCCTTGTAGCGTTCCGGAATGCCTTGCCAACCGGGGAAATCCAGCAGATCCAGCGCACCGGGTGCCACCATTTGCGGGGTGCCCGACCGGCTGGCACCGGTCAGGCGGTCATCACCGCTTGTCACCATTGATCCCGCCAGCATATTGCCAAATTCCTGCATGCAAAAATCCATCACACAGACAAAAGCGCCTTCTGCCGCAAGCTTTTCAAAGGCCATGCCTCCCATGCCCGTAGAATGAAAGACGGCGACTTCAAAACCACGCTCTTCCAATGCTGGCGTCAGTGTTTTCATATACCGCAAACAGGAGGACCCCAGAGAGGTCATACCAATCAGGGGCCTGTCGCGATCCGGCGGCTCGGCCGCGCGGGCGGCACCAACCACAGCGCCTGCCGCCTGGCTGAGGGAGGATTTACAGATGGAGTTCAATCCGTAAAGTCCGCCCGCCCACAGGATCATCTGGACATCAGGCGCAAAGCGGTGCGGTGGGATCAGCGGGGAAAAACTGACCGTGGAAACGATGTATTTCGGCACACCCAATGGCAATGACTGCGCACAATCCAGCGCAAGATCTGTGCCCAGAGTGCCGCCGGTCGCCAGCATGGCGTCAAAACAGCCATCCTGATATTTCCGGGCAACCAGTAAAGCAGCGCCTTGCGACATGACACGGAATGCCTTGTTTTCATCTCCCTGCCCGATCACTTCGTCGATGGTCATGCCGCCAGCAGCAGCAACGTCATGCTTGCTGATGTCCGTGGGATGCTCTGGATCTCCCAGAACCGAGACATCCATGGATAACACACTCGCGCCCTGCGCGCGGATGCAACGTTCAATAAAACGCAGTTCCGGTTCCTTGGTGTCATAGGTGCCGATCACTAGGATGGTTTTCGTTGTCATGTCTCATTGCCTTGGCTTATGGAAACTGTCTCGGTCACGCGGCGCCGATTGCTCAAATAGATGTCGGCGAATATCACAGCCGTGTCGATGAAACGGCGGTTGCGGTCATGCGCCGCTTGCTCTTGCATGCGGGTGACAATCCAGCCCACATAGGATGCCGCGCGCAATCCCATGAAAAGGTCGAGCGCGCTCAGATCAATATCGCGAACCTGAAGGTATCCTGCGATCAACGCCTGCTTCAGCTGATCGAAATCTCGCCAATCGTGTTTCTTGATCAGGGCTCCCGCGATATCGAACAGTCGATAACCAAAGCCGCCATCATCGAAGTCGATAAGCTGGGGTTGCTGGCCATTGAAGACAATGTTTTCGTCAACAAGGTCCGCGTGGATCAATCCGAAATCCAGACCAGCCGACGGCTTGTTCAAATCTTCAAGGGCCGCATCCCGCAGGTGCCACAGCAAGGCACGCTCAGAGGCCGTTAGCGTCGGGTTGTCCCAGAACCGCCCCCAGATCGGAGCTTCCCCCAAGAGACCTTCTGCGTCCCATGCCCAGCGGCAGAAGGTTTCAGGTGGGGTCCAGGCATCGGAGATTTCGTGCAATTGCGCCATTGCGCGTCCTATCGCGCGATACGTCCCTGAGCGATCAATGGTGCCGCCTTTTCGCGCCATGGCACTGAGTGTTTCACCCTTCAGCCAGGTCAACATGTCGACCTGGATACCATCAACAACATGCAGAAAAGCACCCTCCGACGTGGGAACCGGATTGGGAACCTGCAAGCCGCCCTCGTCAGCCGCTGCCATCCATTGCAACTCAGATTGCAATTCTGCATCCGTCCGTAAACCGCGCCGATGCAAACGCAGCGCATAGAGATCACCCGCGCGATCCACTTTGTAGACGTGGTTTTCCCGGGTCGCCACCAACTCGGTGTGCGCATCTTCCATTCCCCATAGCACCAGGGATTTTTCGGGGATTCCGGTCATGAATTCAAAGGGATTTCTGCGAGAACCGCGTCGAGTGTGTCGAAAAGCAAATCCGCATCCTCCATTGCAAAGGGCATAGGCGGTCGGATTTTGAGGGTATTTTTATGTCGTCCGAGTTTGGAATGAAGAATCCCTCTGTGGCGCATCGCATTGACCACGCGATCCGTGAAGGCTCCGGCCGGGTCCTTTGTGGTTTTGTTGGTGACCAGCTCAGCGCCAAAAACGAGGCCGGATCCGCGAACATCTCCGATGACCTCGTATTTCTCTTGCAGCGCATTTAGCCGTTCCAATGCGTAATCTCCGACTGATTTGGCATGGGCGATCAGATCACGGTCCTGCAACTCGTCGAGTACAGCCATTGCAGCGGCGCAACTTACCGGATTGCCGCCGAATGTATTGAAGTAGCGAAACTGCGAACGAAATGCGGCCATTGTATCGTCACCGATCACAACAGCGCCGACCGGATGGCCGTTGGCCATCGGCTTGCCCAGCACCACGACATCCGGTGTCACACCCTGCTTCTGATGCGCCCAGAAATGCGTGCCCGTGCGACCAAACCCGGACTGAACCTCGTCGCAAATCAACAGCCCGCCCGCTTTGGCCACCACCTGCGCTGCCGGTTTGAGCCAGCCCGGCTTTTGTGTCGGAAAGCCCTCATTGAGGAAGAAGGGGCACACCACGAGGGCCGCAAAGCCATGGGGTGTTTGTTCAAGTTCGGCGATCTTTGCCGCCACTTGCTCGGCGAACCGCTTGCCGTCCGGGTCCGCGAGGCGATAGCTGTCAGGCGCTTCGACAAATCGGAAGAACTGATCCAGACCGAACCCGACTTCAGGCGGATTGCTGCGGCTCAGCTGGCTGACCAGTGCCGTGTTGCCGTGATAGGTGGCATCGGTCGCGATGATCCCTCTGCGACCCGTAACCGCCTCGGCCATGCGCAAGGCAATGTCATTCGCCTCCGACCCCGTACAGGTCAAGATCGCCGACGACAGGCTCTCCGCCATTGTGCCCGTCAGACGTTCGATATAATCCAGAATGCCATCGTGAAGGTATCGCGTATGGGTGTTCAAGGTGCCAGCCTGACGCCGTATCGCCTCCACGACGCGCGGGTTGCAATGCCCCACATGGGGCACATTATTGTAGCAATCCAGATACTTGCGCCCGTCCGCGTCCCAAAGCCACACGGCTTCGCCGCGCACGATGTGCACCGGGTCTTCATAGAAGGTCGATACGTTTGGGCCCATCAACCGTGCGCGCCTTTCCACCAACTCAACATTTCTATGCAACGACCGGTCCCCCATGCTGGAATCCGACAGAACAATCGGGCGGCGCGATAAATTCTCTCACAGCTGAATCCACGCGGTTTTCAGATCGATGTATTTTTCCAATGCGTGCAGCGACTTGTCATGACCGTTACCCGACTGCTTGACCCCGCCAAGCGGCACCGTCAGATCGGCGCCACCATAGGTGTTCACATGGACGACACCTGATCTGATGGCCGCAATCATGCGGTGAGCCTTACCCAGGTTTGACGTCCAGACCCCGGCCGACAACCCGTAAACTGTCGCATTCGCCAAGGCCACCGCGTCAGCTTCATCCTTGAAGGGGGTCACTGCAAGAACCGGCCCGAAGACTTCCTTCTGAAACAGGTTATCCGCGGATTTCACGCCCGTCATGACTGTGGGTGCCATGTAGTAGCCGCCGGTTTCGGTCAGAATCCGCTGGCCCCCGATGCGACACTCGGCTCCTTCTGTCTCGGCAGTCCGGACGAATTTGAGATTCGCATCCAATTCGGTCAAGCTATGAACCGCGCCAACCTGCGTATCGAGGCATAAGGGGTCGCCCACACGGATTTCGCGCGCATGACGGCAAACCTCAGCGACGAAATCGTCGTGGATATCCTCCTGTACCAAAAGCCGCGATCCTGCGACACAGACTTGACCCGAGTTTCGGAATATTGCTGAAGCAGACACTTTGGCCGCCTGCCCCAGGTCCGACGCATCCGCAAACACGATGTTGGGAGATTTCCCCCCCAGTTCCAGATAGCAGCGCTTGAGATTGGAGCGCGCGGCATATTCCAGCAGCCGACGCCCCGTGCTCCCAGACCCGGTAAAGGCCAGAACATCGACGTCCATTGACAGCCCCAGCGCCTCTCCGACCACACTGCCTTTTCCGGTCACCACATTTAAGACGCCATCCGGCAGCCCCGCCTCGGATGCGAGCGCTGCAATCTTCAGCAAACTCAGGGAGGCGCTTTCAGCCGGTTTCAGGACCAGTGAGTTTCCCGCAGCAAGGGCCGGCGCAATTTTCCATGCGCCAATCATCAGCGGGAAATTCCAGGGCACGATGGCGCCGACAACCCCCACAGGTGCATGATGTACCAACCCCAGAACATCCGCTGCTGTGGGCGCGATGTCGCCATAAATCTTGTCAATGGTCTCACCGTAGTACCGAAAAGTACCTGCCGCTGACATCGCTTCGGCCTTTAGGGCCATACCAATCTCGGTGCCATTGTCGCGCACGCCAAGCACGGCAATTTCCAACGCACGCTCTTCGATCAGATCGGCCAGCTTCAGCAGGATTTTCTTGCGTCCGGAGGGTGCCATGCGTGACCAGCGACCATCCTCGAAAGCAACGCGCGCATTGGCCACAGCGCGGTCGATGTCCTCCGCGGTGCCATCGGCGATCCGGGTCAGCAGGGTGCCATCAATCGGCGACACGACATCAAGAAGTCCGCCGTCAGCGGCCGCTTGACTGGAGCCATTGATAAAGTGTCCCTGGATTGGAATATCCTCGACGCGCAACCTGTCTATGGTGGCCTGATCCATGGCGTGGTTTCATCCTTGTTGGGTGGGCTCGTCACCGCCCACCGGTTGCGGGGTGATCCGGTTGCGGTGCTCTGCAATCAAGGTTCGGATATGCAGCGCGATGATCCCGAGGATGGCAATGAACAGCAGCGCCGCGATCGGGCGATCAACGAAATCCAGCGGGGTTTTGACCCGTGCCATGGCGCTGCGCAGCTTCACCTCCATGATCGACCCCAGAACCATCCCCAATATGATCGGGACAATCGGCAGGTTGAGCCGTTTCAGGATCAACCCGAAGACGCCGAAGCCCCCCGCCAGCGCACAATCGGTCACTGAATTGCGTAACGAGTAAACACCAACGAAAGACAGGGTCAGGATCATCATGCCCAAAAACCGGGTGGGTATCTGAATGATCTTCAGCAGCAGGTTGGTGGAAAACAGCAGGAAGATCAGCACAAAGACATTCAGCAAGATCAGGGCGATGTAGAGCGCCATGACGAAATCGAGCTGGGTTTGGAACAACTGAGGCCCTGGGATCACATTGTGGACATAGAACACCGACAGCATCATCGCAGTCAGGGCTTCACCTGGAATACCCAGTGCCAAGAGCGGGATCATTGCCGCGCCTGGCACGGCGTTGTTCGCAGCTTCGGAGGCGACAAGACCTTCGGGCGATCCATCGCCGAACTTTTCGGGGTTTTGGGAGGTTTTCCGGGCATATGTGTAGGACAGAAATTGCGATGTGAACTCACCGACACCCGGGATCATACCCATCATCACGCCAATGCTGGAAGAAACAGTGGCGATCCGTTTGATCCCGATAAGTTCCTTGAGGCCCGTAAAGATGCTTCCCTCCACATGCGCCTCGCCCGGTGTGTGATCCTTGTCCACCAGCAGCAACAACGCCTGAGAGATCGCAAACAACCCCAGAACCACCACGATCAGATCAACGCCTGACGTCAGAAAGGTCTGATCGAAAGTAAATCTTTTGGTGTATTTCACCGGCTCCAGACCAACGGTACTGAGAAAAATACCGAAACAGGCCAGCATTGCCGCAGCGAAGGTTTGACCGCGATGGGCCAGCACCACCAGAAGTATCCCCAGAAATGCAGCGAGGAAAATCTCGCGACTGCCAAAATGTGGTGCGATCAGTGCCAGAACGGGTGACAGGATGATCAGGCAAAGTACCGAAAAAATCCCGCCGAAAAATGACGCCGAGTACGCCAGCGACAAAGCACGGTGTCCTTCACCGCGTTTGGTCATCGGATACCCGTCATAGGTGGTCAGCGCATTGACTGCAGTGCCCGGCGTGTTGATCAAAATGGCCGGGATTGCGCCGCCATACATGGACGATCCGTAGATGCCGAGCAACAATGTCAAGCCAACGATGGGTTCAAACGAAAAGGTGGCAGGCAGCAAAATCGCGATGGCAACCGGGGCGCCGACGCCTGGAAGCGCGCCAATGATAACGCCCCCGATGGAACCGATCAGCAAAGCAATCAGCACATTCCATTGGGCCAGGATTGAAAAGGCTGAGGCTAGGGTTTCCACAGACACCTCACAGGTAAGTCAGCGCAAAAACGCGAATGCTGTCAGGCAGGTAGTCGTAAAGCCGACCCGCCGGGATTTTGACCTGCAAGAGCCCGCGGAACAAAACCGAGACGCAGAACGCAAAGAGTATCGCCAGACCTATGTTGGCTGTGCTGTGAAAGCCGCAACGCAGTGTCAGAAAAACGGCAAAAAGGACTGTTGATGGGAGGTACCCCAGCATGGGCACCGTAACCACATAGATCAGAAAATAGGCCACAAACTCCAGCGAGCGCAGCCAGAATGCCACCTCGCGCCCTCGACCCGGAATTCTGGGTGATAAAACGGAACTCAGATAATGCAGCGCCCCAAAGAACACCATTCCGCTGATCGAGATTGTCGGCCAGAGACCCGGTTGAGCAAACCACTTCGTCCGCTTTGTGATTTTGGTCTGTTCGCCAATCTGGCTAAACAGAAAAACGGCGAAAGTCAGGAAAACAAACGCGAAAACAATATCGCCGGGGCGTCTGTACCTTTTGAAAAGGTCCTGAAGTGTGCGTGCGAGCATCAGCCCCTCCCGATCTGCCGGACCCGCACGTCGCATTTTTGGACGTGCGGGCGGATTGCAGATTACTCGCCGATCAACTCGGCGACCGCTCCGATGACAGCGGCGTCCGCAGCGATCTGCGCCTTAGAAGCTTCAGCGTCTTGCCAATAGATCAACACCCCGGTCTCAGCGATCAGGCCTTGCGCCTTTTCCGACTGAAGCGCCTTTTCCGCAGCTGCTGCAATCTTGTCGCGGGCATCCTGCGGCACGTCCTTGTGCACAAACAGGCCGTTCCACAATGCGAGCGTCAATTCCGGGACAATTTCGCTGACGGTTGGCGTGTCGGACGTGATGGTGATCCGTTCATTGCCAATGCTGGCCAGAATTTTCACATCATCCTTGCAGGGGAAAATCTGTTGCAGCGTTGTGTTGATGACATCGACATCGCCCGACGCCAGCGTGTTGCAGTTCAGTTCGTCAAACGCGGCTTCGCTGGCAAAATCAAATCCGGTTTTAATGGCCGCCGCGAAAGTGATCTGGGTGGGTGGCAGGAATGAACCGAAATGGCCGAGCGCCACGTCATTTTCTTTTCCATAAGCTACCAATTCGTCCCAGTTGGCGTATGGCGCATCAGCCCCAGCCGCGATCACAAAGGGATAGGTCATAAATATCCCGATGGGTTCGAATGGATTTGGCGATAGCTCAGGTATCCCGATTTCCGGGCCGCCAATCGGCACATCAGTCACGAAGGATCCGATCGTGTAGCCATCGGCAGGCGCGGTGGCGACTTCCACGGCACCCGGAAACGGCCCGCCACCGCCGCCGGGTTTGTTCACAACTGCCGCCGGAACGCCATACATGGCCTGGAACTCGTCGGCGATAATTCTTGTCAGGACGTCTTCGAGGTCGCCCGGAGGCCACGGCACCACAAAAGATACCGGTTTCTCAGGATACTCTGCGATTGCCGTTGACGCCATGAGCGCAAAGGCAGCGCAAGTAAGTGCAGGTTTGAACATGATTTCCTCCCATTTATCCAACGGCCTGCGTGCAATTGGATTTTTTATTTAACATCTTTATTGTTGCGTTGTTAAGTTACTCTGTCAAGTTTTGCTCCTTGAAGACCCTTCGGCTTTCGCCTGGTGCCTGACGCACACCGCTGATGCTCGACCTCCCAATCAACGCAAAACGATTGCGATTCAGTGCTTCGAGCACGCGGACAAGTTTCTCCTGTTTCACCGGTTCATATAATGAACCGTCATTTCATATTAAAGATTGTCTTGTTAATTACCATCAATGCCGCTATTTGTGAAGACAGTTTCGAAAGGACAAAAATGACCTCCGCGGTGAAGACGCTCGAACTCTTGACTTTCTTTTCGGCAGCAAGGCCGGAAATTGGCCTGTCGCAGTTCCGCAGACTTACGGGGCGCGACAAGGCGACAACTTACCGACACTTACAAGCCCTTGAAGACACTGGATTTGTTGAGCAAAATCCGGAAACAAGACGTTATCGCCTCGGGCCAGCAGTGCTGCAACTGGCGCAGTTGAGAGAGAGAACTGTCCCTCGCAAAACCTCGGTCGAAATCCCTTTGCGCGCTCTGGCGGAAGCCACCGGAGAAACCGCCCACGTCTCGGTCTTGTCCGGTTCAAACCTTCATCGTCTGCATTCAGTCGAATCACACCAACACAGCACAAGAGTTGTTATTGACCTTCAGATCCTGCCGTTACATGCGACGGCATCGGGTATTTGCGCTTTGGCTTTTGGCCCTGAGGACCTCATGGAAACGGCCCTGCGCAACCTTGAGCAGTTTACCGATCACACGTTGACGACAGCAGAGAGCCTGATCACCGCGACGCGACGTGCGAGAGACACAGGTTTCGGCGTGGCCGACCGCAGCCTCGAAGAGGAGGTCTATAGCCTGTCTGCACCGATCTTTGACCAGAGCGGGCTTCTTGCCGGCGCGGTTTCGGTGGCCAGCGTCGCCACCCGGATCACCGCACGCCTGGAGCGTGTCATTCAAGAAAACCTGATCGCGGCCAGCCGTCAGATCACACTGAACTGGGGTGGAGCCACACCCGAAGACCTGGAGACCCGTTGGGCAGAGACCCTGTCCACGTCCCCTCAGATGGAAAGCGCAACATGAAAGATTCCAACTTTCTGAAAGAACACAACGGTCGCCTGATGTGGCATCCGATGACGTCACCGCAGGACAGCATCGACAACCCGCCAAAGATCATCACCGAGGCACATGGAGTTCGCATCACTGATATCGATGGCCATAGCGTTATCGACGCCGTGGGTGGATTGTGGAACGTCAACCTGGGTTATTCATGTCAGCCCGTCAAAGATGCGATCTGTGACCAGCTTGCCCGCCTGCCCTATTATTCCACTTTCAGGGGGGCTTCAAATGATGCTGCCATCGAATTGTCGTATGAACTGGGTCAGTTCTTTGCGCCGGATGGGATGCATCGGGCCTTTTTCACATCAGGCGGATCGGATTCCATCGAGACAGCCCTGCGTCTGGCGCGCCAATATCACAAACTGCGCGGCGATCCCGGAAGGGTTAAGTTCCTCAGCCTCAAAAAAGGTTACCATGGCACCCATATGGGCGGCGCCAGCGTAAACGGTAACGCCAATTTTCGAACGGCATATGAACCCTTGCTGCCCGGGTGTTATCATATCCCTGCGCCATATAGCTATCGCAATCCCTTCGATGAAACGGACCCCGAACGATTGGCCCAGCTTTGCGCCTCGGCTTTGGAGGATGAAATCGCATTTCAGGGAGCGGGCACGATTGCAGCAATGATCATGGAGCCCATTTTGGGCGCTGGTGGCGTAATCCCGCCCCACAAGTCCTTTGCGCCGATGGTCCGCGAAATATGCGAGCGCAACGGTATCCTTCTGATTACCGATGAGGTGATTACCGCCTATGGCCGCACCGGTGCCTGGTCCGGCGCGCGCCTCTGGGGCATTCAGCCCGACATGATGTGCACAGCCAAGGCCATCACCAACGGGTTTTTCCCCTTCGGAGCGGTCATGCTTGGTGAAAAAATGTCGGACGTGTTTGAAAACAATCCATCCGCAAAGATCGGTCATGGCTATACCTATTCCGGCCACCCGGTTGGTGCCGCGGCGGCGCTTGCCTGCCTGGCGGAAACCAAGCAGCTGAATGTTGTGGAAAATGCCGCAGCCCGGGGCACTCAACTCTATGAAGGGTGCCTGTCCCTGATGGAGAGACATGACATTATCGGAGATGTACGTGGCGGGCATGGCTTGATGACAGCGCTTGAAATGGTGAGCGACCGGAAATCCAAATCACCCATAGGGGGTGCCATTGCGGCACAGGTTCAGGAAGTTGCGTATCAATCGGGTGCCATGATCCGGGTCTCTGGCCCCAACATCATTCTCTCCCCGCCTCTGGTGTTGACCGCAGAAGATGCGGCGTCGATCCTGTCGGCGTTGGACGCTGGATTTGCCGCAGTGTGAAAGGCAGGCTGACGGCAATGAGTGTCAGGTCACCTAAGACTGGCGCCTTTTCGACCTGCGCGATCTAAGTGGTGTTCACAGCCTCTCAACCCTCTTGGCTTTGGCGCATGGTGTGGCATTAATAGTGTCGTTTATAGGGTTTGGCGTTGACTGTCGCAGAGTTCGGATCGCCCCACCGGTTCCACGCTCGCGCAGCCTCCGCAAAGCTCGACCAGTCAAATTATTTCTATTTTCAGCGCAAAAACCCGCAATTGTTAGGGATTTGTAGGGAAATCATACGTCCAAATCAGCATTTGCGGACAGGTCTGATTCGTCCGGCCTGATCGGCTTTGCCCAGGCAAATATCAAAACAGCCACGATCGCCCAGAACGGTGATCCAGTGGCTCGGATTTAAGGAAATGACCATGCTTTTTAGCAAGCTCAACAAGGCAAGCAATCGTGTGGACAGAGACGCCATCGCCATCAAGAATGCTCTCGATAACGTGCAGGCAATGATCTGGTTTAACCTCGATGGAACAATCCTGGACGCCAATGACAACTTCCTTGCAGCCCTTGGATACGAGCTGGATGAAATCAAAGGTCAACACCATCAAATGTTTGTTGACCCCAGTGAGGCCGCCAGCGCCGAGTACAAGGCGTTTTGGGAAAAGCTGGGTCGCGGCGAGTATCATAGCGGCGAGTTTGCGAGAATTGCAAAGGATGGGAACACGGTTTGGATTGAGGCGTCTTACAATCCGATCTTTGACGATGCTGGCAATCCGGTGAAGGTGGTGAAATTTGCCATCGACGTCACCAGTGCCAAACACAAGGCGGCGGACGCCGCGGGTCAGCTTGATGCCATATCGAAGTCGCAGGCGGTCATCGAATTTGACCTGCAGGGAATAATACTGACTGCGAACGACAACTTCCTCTCGGCGCTTGGTTACGAAATCGACGAAATCAAGGGGCAACACCACAGGATGTTTGTTGAAAACGAGCATGCCGCGAGTGAAGAATACCGTAGCTTCTGGGCTGATCTGGCCGCGGGCGAGTTTAAGTCCGGCGAATTCATGCGAATTCGGAAGGACGGCAAGGAAGTGTGGATACAGGCCACCTACAATCCGATCTTCGACGCCAATGGCAAGCCGGAAAAAGTGGTAAAATTTGCTTCAGATATCACGCAACGCAAACTCGCAACCGCAGACGCCAATGGTCAGTTAGCAGCGATCTCGAAATCGCAAGCCGTCATCGAGTTTGACCTCGAAGGCAAGGTGCTGGTGGCAAACGAGAATTTTCTCTCGGCACTGGGCTACACCCTAGACGAGGTGGTGGGTCGGCACCACCGCATGTTCGTGGAGCCTGAAGAAGCGAAGAGCGAAGAGTACACCGCATTCTGGAAAGACCTGAGCGAAGGAAACTTCCATTCGGCGGAATACAAAAGACTGGCAAAGGACGGCAAGGAAGTCTGGATTCAGGCAAGCTACAATCCGATCTTTGACCCCAACGGCAGACCCTACAAAGTCGTCAAATATGCCACCGAGATCACTGACAGAAAACAAGCCATGGTCGCCATGGTTGAAGGTCTCAGCGCATTGGCTGAAGGAGACCTGACCGTTCGGCTGCCTGATAGCCTGATCGGTGAATTCGCCGAACCCCGCATCGCCTTCAACAATACCTTGGGCCGTCTGGACGAGTTGGTCAGGGGAATACTGAAGTCCTCACAAGCAATCGCTGATGAAACCGGCGCTATTGCCTCCAATTCGACGGATCTAGCATCACGCGGGGAACGGCAGGCGGCGGCGCTGGAAGAAACATCTGCGGCGATGGAGGAAATCACAGCTGCTGTCAAAAGCACGACATCCAACGCAAAAACCGCCGCCGACGCCGTCGATGTCGCCGCAAACAAGGCGGAAAGCGGTGGAAAGATCGTCACGCAGGCGGTCGACGCCATGGCGCGGATCGAAGCCAGCACGCAGGAGATCAGCAAGATCATCGAAGTGATAGATGGGATTGCCTTCCAGACAAACCTGCTGGCATTGAATGCTGGCGTTGAAGCCGCGCGCGCCGGGGACGCCGGCCGCGGATTTGCCGTCGTGGCCTCCGAAGTTCGCGCTTTGGCGCATCGGTCATCTGAATCCGCACGTGAAATCAACGAGCTCATTACCAAAAGCAACAATGAGGTTTCGGAGGGATCAAAGCTGGTCAACAACAGCGGCGAAGCGCTGGACGAGATCGTCGCTGGCGTGACGGCTGTTGTGAACAATATCAATGATATTTTGACTGCCAGCGAAGAGCAGGCCAGCGGGATTACGGAAGTGACCCAAGCCGTCTCTGAAATTGACCGCACAACACAGCATACCGCCGCGTTGGCCGAGGAAAGTGCCGCGGCAGGCGTTCAGTTGGCCGAGCGCGCCGCCACTCTGCGTGAACTCGTCAGCTTCTTTCGCCATGGGGAAGACACAGGGGCGTCGAATGTGCACTATTTTGAAGACACTGCGCCCGCTGCTCCAGTTACGGCAGCCCCCACAAACGTGGTTACGAAAAAGTTGGCGTCAGCAGGTCAAGCTCATGCGGAAGGCACGCAGGACTTTGGCGATGATGGCTGGGATGAGTTTTAAACGCTTGAGAATTGCCTCGCCGAAGGTGGGGCATTCTCGGTGCTTTGGTGTGTATTGATGAGGTACAACCGTTGATCGACACCTTTACCGGCGATCCCTCGAAAGCTAGATCCATGAAGTCGGCACTCTACCATCAGACAAATGTTGGAACCCGATTGTAGTGCGGACGTAGTTTGGCGCGGCGCTCGTTGCCGCGCAGATAATTCCCGGTAATACGCGCCATTTCTTGATGCTGAACACCAAAATCCATGTCCTCCAAAAACCAGTTGGCTTTTCCCACGCGGAGAATTGTGGCCCACCGACGATGACGCAAGAATCGTCGCATCACCATTCAACGGCTGACTGAACCTACGACCCACATCACCTTTGTTCGAATGCGCCCGCAGCGTTAGGTATCACCTGAAGGGGGCTGCATCCGTCAAGCCGTGCCGATCGTCCGAAGGCCGAAACCTTCCCGAGTTGTCAGGCCTACGCGTCAGAACTTACCCAACCTTATCCAGCGAAGGTTTGAAATCTCTTCGAGGTCGATCACATACCAACCCTCCACTCTCTTGCTGGGAAGAGGATTCCCCTTCAGGTCTCTCAAGGTCAACCCAGGTGCTGCACGTACGCGAAGCTCTCCCGTGAGAGGTTCGAAAAGAAACAGAGGATCATCGTCGTTAGCGGGTTGAATGCGCGCAGAGAAGGAGATCAGCAAATCGCCAGATTGTTCAATCGCAACGCTGTCCAAGCTTTGCAAACTGACAAAGGCAAGAGGTTGCCCGATCTGCACGGCCAATGCGTCGAGCACGATATCGTGCCCCGCCATTGCACCGGCAATCAGCTGAGAGTTTTCCGTAATAACGCTGAAAACCCCCTCGGAAAAGTTTCGTGAAAAATCACCTGTATCGGCCTCAACAATGCCGGCATCCACATCCAGAAAACTCTGACCCAAATCTTCAACGGGGATCGCCGAAGAGGCCGCGCGGCGAGGTTTCATCCACGTTAGTTCTTTGACCTCCGGCAGTTCGATGACCACGGCGCTTTGCTCATAAAGCGTCCTGAGAGCCATCGACGTATTAGGGGATACCTCCTCGTCAAAAAGCGCATCTGCCGACAGCCGAATGGCATAGGTTTTCCTCGCCGGGCGGACATGTCCCTGGCGAAAGAGCAACGCACTCGCCGGTAACGAAGCCAGAATCGCAGGATCGCTGGCGACGCTCCAGTTACTTGGTTGCAATGGGCCATTCAAGGACTGCTGGGAATACCCGTAGATGATCGGGGCATCCCACCCGTGATGGGCGGCCAGCGTGGCCATGCGCAAAGGTGCAACAAAGCGGTCTTCGACGGGAAACTTGCCGATGTTCCATTCCGAAATGGTCAATGGCATGTCGGCCACCTGCCCGGATGCGATCCAGGACAGCAGATCGCTTTCGACGTGGGGATTCATTCCAAGCCCTGCGTTCGCGCCGTAGGAGTGCACATCTATCATCGACCCCTGCGACAGGGAGGGCAGACTTGACACAGGCATCTTGCCCCAGAAATTGGTCGGCGCGATCAGACCGTCAAAACCTGTCTTTCTCAAATCGGCCGACATTCCATCAAAAAACCGCCGCTCAAGATCATTCAGAAATATCTTGGACGGACCATACTCCCATGATTTCCAGGTTCGTCGCTGACTAAGGCCATGCGCTTTTGCAAAGGCTTTTGCCTCTGACATATACAGCTGGTTGTGTTCAGGCACCTGCTTGTCGGGCAGCAGTCTGTTTCCAAAATGGTGCGTCAGGTCATTCTCGTTGGAAACAAGCACTGCAATGATTGCCGGATCGTCAGCATAGCGTATTCCGGTAAGGTGATTTCTGTAGCCAAGATACTGACGCTGAAACTCCAGCATGCGGGCTTGGATGCTCTGCGAAATGAAGTTGAAACCGCGGACATCGGCGTGGCCATCCTGCGCGATTTCTTCAAACCATGTGATCTGGTCATTCGCGACCATGCGGCGCCCGACGTGCAGATCCAGCCAGATGTAGATGCCTTCCGCTTTCAGGGCTTCAAGCCAAAGGTCGAGCCGCTTCATTGAACTGATGTTCAGGGTGCGCGTGTTTTCGGCAGACGCATCAAAGACATTTGGCTGAACCCAAAGGGAATCGTGGTGGTGGATTCGAACAAGGTTGAACCCAAGTGCGGCAATCCGCTTCGCTTGAGCCTTGATGTGGCGTGGTTCGGTGGCGAACAGCGCGTATGCTTGCAGGTTTGCGCCCCAGAATTTGACCGATGTTCCGTCCTCAAAGGCCAGCTCAGCCCGCTTGGCAATCACCCGACCGCGCTGACCGGAAGGCTTTTCATTCAAGAAGCTCAGGTCCGGAACACTGGAATACGGGTTATGTTGATAACGATGCCAACCTTCCATCCCGTCAGCTTTAGCGGGAGACACCACCATGGCGAGCAGAGACGCGAAGAATATGTTAACTACAACTGATCGCATTATGTCGCTCCGTCGCACGTGTGAGAGGTTCACTCTAAACCGCTACTATCGGTCTTCAAAGCAGCGCGTGTGGCCAAGGTGCTTCTTTCTATCTGGTCGAAAGAACACCGTAGTCCGAAGTACATTCGGAAAATTCGCGTTAGCGGGCTGGCAAAAATGCTGAATCACAAGGAATTCTTGACGGAACCTCGACAAATCTAGGTAAATAGATCGTAGGGTTTTGGGCGAAATTAAGGCCCTTCGCCGCATAGTGCCGTTCGGTTTCACGACGGAGTTTGCGGATGGCTGGATACATCTCCGAGTTTCAATACTACGGCAACACCTCTCAGGAGTTCATTGAGGTCGCTCTGCCTGCGGGCACCGACCCGTCAGGGTATGCTGTCCATATTTATGGCAACGACGGCTCAATCATCCACTCTTTCCCCATCGGGACGTCAACCGGCACCATGGGGGGGCATGATGTCTACGTGATAGATGCCGCGACGCCAGGGTTCAACGACGGTGGATCAGATCCGACCGGCAACATGTATCCTGATGACGCCCTGGCGCTTGTCAATGGAAGCGGCGATGTCGAACAGTTTGTTTCATATTGGGGCAACACGGTCACGGCGACTCAGGGGCCCGCCAGCGGCATGACCAGCAGTGATGTTGGCACCGCCGGCCCCGGGGAATCGCTTCAATCGGACAACGGTGGATCAAGTTATTACACTCAAAGCTCTCCAAATTCAGGCTCAATACCAGCATGCTATGCCCCGGGCAGCCTTATTTCCACCCCAGCAGGTGCCAAGCCCGTAGAGGCTTTGGTCCCCGGTGATCTGGTTTTGACAACAGACGGTGCAGTGCGCCCCATCCGCTGGATCTGGTCCGGCACTCAACCTCTCGAGCAACTGGACCGGGATCAAAAGCCGGTCTTGATCCGTGCGGGCGCTTTGGGACCAGACCTCCCAAGTCGCGACCTGATCGTGTCGGCCCAGCATCGGATCGTTGTCGGGGCTTTTGGCCAGCTGCAAGATATATTTGACGGACCTTATATGGTGCCCGCGAAAGCGCTCACCGGCATGCCAGGAATTCGCTTCATGCCCGGAAAACGCTCGATCGTATGGCATCATTTCCTTTGCGATGATCATTGCATCGTTTTTGCGAATGCGCTGGCGTCTGAATCCTTGCTTCTCGGCGCCGGGATCGTCGGGGCGCTGCGCCCAAATCAATTGGAAGAGCTATCGCAGTTGCTAAGCCGCCCGATAACGTCCGCCACCCGCGAGCAGCCCGCCCTACCCTGCCTGACCGTAGGCCAGACCAAAAAAGCTCTCGCGCGCCGAAAACATATCCATAACTTGGCAGGCGGCCAGCGACATCAAATATTAGCAATGGGCGGCAGGTTAGAATCACATCCTCCTTTGCCCAAAGGTTGCACCCGCCAGAGATTTCTCGATCGAGCAGACGCAGGTTAGTGGTCGAAAAGATCAACGTGAAGAAACAAATATGGTTTACGGTACGCCCTGGCCAACGCTCAATTGATCTCTGGCTCCGAGACGGGCGCGCCGAATTCCGTCCCAAGAAAATCGAAATCGCAACCTTTGTCGGCCTGCTGAATATGCTGGGCGAACATCCAACCATATCCGCGCTCATAACGTGGTTCAGGCACCACCCATGCGGCGCGACGCTCGGCCCACTCGGCGTCTGACAGCCGAACATTCAAGGATCTGTTTGGAACATCCAGATCAATAACATCACCGGTGCGGATCAGAGCCAAGGGCCCGCCCATATAGGCCTCCGGTGCGACATGCAGAATACAAGCCCCGTAAGACGTCCCCGACATGCGCGCATCCGAAAGACGCACCATATCGCGCAGACCCTGTTTCAGCAGCGCTTTCGGCATTGGGATCATCCCCCATTCCGGCATCCCCGGACCGCCCTTCGGCCCGGCATTGCGCAACACAAGGACGCTGTCGGCGGTCATTGGGTAGTTCTCGTCATTGATGATGGCTTTGAGCTCATCATAGCTATCCGCAACAATGGCCGGACCGGTATGTGTCTGGAATTTCGGGTCCATTGCGGCTGGCTTGATCACGGCACCGTCCGGCGCGAGATTGCCGCGCAGAACGGCAAGCGAACCTTCTTCATAAACCGGTTTGTTCAAGGGGCGGATAACGTCCTCATTGTGATTTCTGGCACCGCTTATGTCTTCTGCAAGCCTCTTGCCGGAAACCGTTCTGACCGACAGATCCAGCTTGTCGCCAAGCTCTTTCATCAAGGCCGGCAATCCTCCCGCATAGTAGAAATCCTCCATCAGGTATTCGCTTCCCGACGGGCGTATGTTTGCGAGGACCGGCGTGTTGCGGCCAATCGCGTCAATCTCGTCGAGGCCCAGGGGAACCCCTGCCCGGCGCGCCATCGCAATCAGATGAATAATGGCATTGGTGGAGCAGCCTGTTGCCATCGCGATGGTCACCGCGTTGCGCGTTGCAGCCGGCGTCATTATTTTCTCAGGCGTCAGATCCTCCCAGACCATATCCACGATCCGTCGGCCGCAGGCTGCCGCCATACGTTTGTGACTGGCATCCGGCGCGGGAATGGATGAAGCCCCGGCCAAGGTCAGCCCAAACCCTTCGGCAATCGACATCATTGTTGATGCCGTTCCCATGGTCATGCAGGTTCCGTATGACCGCGCGATGCCGCCTTGTACGCCCTCCCACTCCGATTTGCCGATGGTTCCAGCGCGACGTTCGTCCCAATACTTCCAGACATCCGTGCCGGAGCCCAGCTTTTGTCCGGCGTAGTTTCCGCGGAGCATCGCGCCAGCCGGCATAAAAACGAATGGCAAACCCATCGAAACCGCCCCCATTACCAACGCTGGGGTGGATTTGTCGCATCCCCCCATCAACACAACACCATCCACCGGATGGCTGCGCAGCGTCTCTTCGACCTCGATAGCCCCCAAATTTCGATAGAGCATGGAGGTGGGCTTGAGGAATTGTTCGGCGAAGTCATGAACCGGCAATTCTGCGGGCGTGCCGCCAGCCTGCAAAATACCCCGTTTCACCCATTCCGCCCGGTCTCGCAGGTGGTGATGACAAGGCGAAAGATCAGACCAGGTATTGATGATGGCGATAACCGGCTTGCCTTCCCAATCTTCCGCTGTCCAGCCCATCTGCATCGCGCGGCTGCGATGGCCCATCGAACGTAAGTCATCTGGTGCGAACCAGCGTGCAGAGCGAAGGTCTTCTGGTTTTTTGGGCATGGTCCGACTGGTCCGGGCAATTGATTGGTGCAGGTTCGGAGGTTAGCCTAGCACCTCGCATGCACGCACGCCACAATCAGCAAGCCATATTTGGCACCGCAGCCATCGAGAACTGAATGCGCACGGGTGGCCATTTCGAAGAGGTCGTAACCTTCGATGAAGAGCTACTCAGCCGCGGCAAGAGAGCACCCTCTACGGTCCCCTGTACAACCAGCAACGCTAGCCCGGAATGTAAGGCTCGACAGCAGGTTCCTGGGCTTTCCACAGCGCTTCGAAATCTTGCAAACCAAGCGTCGCAACGGTCTCGTTGTTTGGGCCGAGAATTTCATAAATCATGCCGTCGGTCCCGCGATTGCTGAACCACGCGATGCAATCGACATCGCCCCCGCCTTCGGTGTGCGGTGCGCCGCCGCCCGGTTTTTCCACAAAACTCGCCGTAGGACGTATCTCTGTGAGATCGCCATTCTCATCGTAGAGCCGTAGCTCGCCCTGAATGATGAAGGTGCTGTAATCCGCATGGTGCCGGTGCAGAATGATCTTCTGATTGGCCGAGAATTTCAGCAGCAGGTCAACCACTTTCGCCTCTGGATCAACCTTCAATACGTGGTACCACACATGGTCGATGCCCTCGAGCGTGTTCCATTTAACGTTGGATTGATCAAAAGTTGCGGCCGCTGCAGCTGCCCTGGCAGCGCCAGTCCCCAGGCCCGCAGTCGCCGTTGCGGCCCCCAAGCCTACAAGCCCCTCGCGACGCGTAAGTGATGGCGTTTTCATAGATTTCTCCCCTCGTTTTCAGAACCATATCTTCGTGGCATTCTCTGCTAGCACATCGCGCCTTTTGCTTCTTGCCATTTGGTGCCATCCTCACTGTGGCAAGGAGGCGGGATGACAGGGTACACGCGTGCAAGCGCCCTTGGGCCGATAACAGAGTTTGTCGAGACCCGCGGCGGGTCGATCGAGCGGGTTTTCGATCGCGTTGATTTGCCTTTGGCTCTGCTGGATAACCCAGATCTTCCGTTACCATTGACAGAACAGTTCAAAGTGCTCAGCGAAGCGGCCCATGAAATCGGTGATCCGTTTTTTGGCGCGGCTATCGGGCGTCTGGTAAGAATGGAGAAGCTGAGTGCCTTTGGTGCGTGGGTCACCGGTGCCCCGACGCTGGCGGGCGCAATTGATCGCTCCCACCGTGGATTGAACCGTTTTTTGCAAACGGCAACCGATCTACAGTTTCGCGTTATTGATACGACCGCGCGCTGGTCAATCGAGTTTCAGGATGCAGGCGCTCACGGGCGTTTTCAAAACGAACTCTTGGGGGTCAGCTATCTGATTGACGGTGTGCGCAGTTTTGTCGGGCGATCGTGGACACCAACGCTGGTCAGGTCCACCTGCACCGGGGCAGCACAAGCGGCTGCATTGGAAAAGGTGTTCGAAGCGCCTGTGATGCACAGCGCACCGGTCTCCGCGGTGGAGTTTGACGCAGCCCTCCTGTCAGCGCGGGGTCGACGGCAAACACACGCAGAGCCCGGGATTGAACCGCCTATCCCCTTGCTGCCGGGTTTTCGGGAAGATGTTGCGGCTCTGTCCGCGATTGCCCTGCTTGAAGGACGTCCAAAAATTGACTGGGTGGCGTCCAAACTGCAAAGAAGCCGCCGCTCTTTGCAACGGTCGCTTGACGCAGAAGGCGCGAGCTTCTCACACTTGTTGGACGGTCTTCTGAAGGATCGGGCCATCGCATTGATCACATCGACGAACCGCAACGTCACCGAGATCGCTCATCAATTGGGCTACAGTGATGCTGCGCATTTTTCTCGGGCATTCCAACGCTGGACGGGGCTTGTTCCCTCACGGTTTCGAAAAATAAATCACAACCTGGTTCTGCCAACCTAGTTGAACGCCCATTGTATGCAATTGGTACGGCTGCGAACAACGGACAGGTTGCGGCAAGAATGCGCCACGGTCTGGCCATAGGCATATCACCTTCCAACATAGCGAATTTCAGGCTGGTGCCGCGCCATCACGCATAGGGTTTGACCCGGCCTGTCGATTGTTCGAAACATAAGCCTCCAGACAAGGATATGAGAAACCGATGAATAATTTCGATTTTGAAGGCCGGACAGCCATCATAACCGGTGGCGCCCAAGGCATCGGCAAGGCCGTCGCGGAAGTGTTGGCGAGAGGCGGTGCGCGCGTGGCCCTTTGGGACACCGACCAGCCGTTGGCCGATGATACGGCCCGTCAACTCGGCAACAGGTCACTGGCGGTTGAGATCGACATCGCGGACTGGGACAGCGTGGATGCGGCATATGCACAGACCAAGGACGCCTTTGGACATGTCGACATCGTGGTAAACTCCGCTGGCATCGCAGGCTCGAACAGCCCGGTTTCCGACTATTCCGTCGAGGAGTTCCACCAAATCGTCGCAGTCAATCTGCTTGGAACATTCCACGTCAACAAAGCGGTCGCGGCGGATATGCGCGCGCAGAACTATGGCCGGATCATCAACATCGCCTCGGTGGCTGGCAAAGAGGGCAACCCGAACGCAGCCGCCTATTCGTCGTCCAAAGCGGGTGTGATCGGCTTTACCAAGTCACTCGGCAAAGAGCTTGCCGACTGCAATATTGCGGTAAACTGCGTCACGCCAGCCGCCGCGCGCACGCGCATATTCGATCAGATGAACCAGGAACACATAGACTACATGTTGTCGAAAATCCCGCGTGGACGGTTTCTGGAGTTGAAAGAGGCGGCTTCGATGATCGCCTGGCTGGCTTCTGCAGAAAACAGCTTCACAACTGGTGGCGTGTTCGATCTGTCCGGAGGGCGGGCCACATATTAGGCAACCAAACAAATGCGGCGGTGCTGAAGAACTCTGGTGCTTCAGGCTGGTCTTTTACGCAAGTCTCAATGACCAAGGCAGGCTTATTCGCCCGGTCGTTTGGTTTCGATGCCCCAGATATTGACTACTTCTTCGAACCCGACCCTTTTGTTCGATGAAGATTTGCAAACCGCGTTGCCTTTGCCAATCAGTGCCTGGCGCATCATCAAATTCTATTCGGTTCCGCATTTTCATCCGCTGCTAGTCGCGCAGCAAGGAATGGGTGACCTAGAAATCACAACAATTTCCAACGTGAGAAGTCAGTTTCTAAAAAATAGTCCAGGACGGTGACCTGACGGCAGATTCAACACCCGTAATGCGGCCTCTAGCTGTCCCGCAAATCGCTGACACGTAATATCGAAACACAAGTCTAAAGCGCCGCCATATGAGCTTACACTCATGGCGCACGCGCGACTGTGCACAATGCAAGGTAAGACCAGCACAAGCCGCCCAATTGCCTGCATCTGCTTGATCACCCTGATGAGCCAAAGAATTCAGGTCGGCGTGGGCCGCGCGTATCACGCACGTTCAACCTACTGCCGTCTGCACCCATATCGTTTTGGTCTGGAGGTACTGCTCCAGCGCTTCGGTGCCATTATCGCGGGCGAGAGACCCCGACTGCTTGTACCCTCCAAAAGGCGTTTTGATATCCCCTTCGGAAAATCCATTCACCGATACGGTACCGCATGGCAAAGACCGCGCCATGTGCAACGCGCGATCAATATCCTGGGTGAAGACTGTTGCATGCAGCCCGTAGTCGGTATCACTCGCGACGGTCAGCGCTTCCTCCGCGCTTTTCATCGGCATAATTCCCAGAACCGGCCCGAATATTTCTTCGCGCGCAATCTTCATGTCAGGCGTTACGTTCTGAAACACGGTTGGCGCGATGAAGTAGCCCGGCAGATCGCTGTCGCCGCCTGCTATCATCTGCGCGCCATCATCCATGCCGCTTTGAATATAGTCCATCACCATGTCTTTATGATCCCTGGTGATCATCGACCCGATGTCGGTTTCAGGATCCAGCGGGTCCCCGAGTTGGAAGGCTTTGACCCGGTCCAGGATTCGCCCGGTAAACTCTTCGACAAGGGGGGCGGCAATCAACTGTCGCATATTGGCTGAACAATTCTGACCGCCGTTCCAGAAAGCCGACATGGCGGCATGTTCGATGAGATCGTCGGTGAGCCTGGCATCCTCCAGCACAATGAACGGACTTTTCCCGCCCATTTCCAGACCAACCCCTTTGAGATTGCTGTCCCCGGAATAGCGCATGAACATGCGCCCGACCTCGGTAGAGCCTGTAAACGAGACTGTATCGATGTCATTGTGCAGGCCAATCGCCTTGCCAGCCGTTTCACCGAAACCCGGAACGATGTTGATCACACCATCCGGCACACCTGCTTCCTGCATCAATTCCGCCAAGCGAAGTGTCGACAGGGGCGTCTGTTCGGCGGGTTTGATCACGGCCGAGCAGCCAACCGCCAGCGAAGGCGCAATTTTCCAGGCCGCCATGACAAGCGGAAAATTCCACGGAAGAACAGCACCGGCCACGCCCGCCGGCTCCTTTGTGATCAGGGCCATTGCCCCCGGTCCGGTGGGCGCGATCTTGCCAAATGTCTTGTCGGCAAGCTCTGCATACCACTGAAAGAAATTGGGAACCTCACCGCCGATTTCGTCCAGACAGTCGCTGATGGTCTTGCCGGTGTCGAGACTTTCCAGCACCGCCAGTTCATGGGAGTTTTCGCGCACCAGCCGCGCCACCTTCAGCAACACCTCTTTACGCTCTTCAGGCTCCGCACGTGACCAGATTCCAGCGTTAAAGACCCGTCGCGCCGCGGCCACCGCGCGGTCGACGTCTGCGGCTTTACAATGTGCTACCGCTGCCAGAACCTGCCCGGTTGCAGGGTTGACCGTTTCAAAGACCGACCCATCGGCGGCCTCACAGAACTTCCCGTCAATGAATGCCTTGCCGTTTGGCTTGGTCTTGGCTGCGAGTGCCTGAAATTCGGCGTGCGAAAGCGTCATTGATATCTCCGTCTGTTATCTGCGCAGGGTGCGAGCAAATTTTCGAATGTCATTCACCAGCATCTCGGGCTCCTCCATCGCGGCGAAATGCCCTCCCCGCGGCATCTCTGTCCAATGGGTGATGTTGTAGATGCGATCGGCATATGATTTTGGCGGCCATCGCAGCATTTCTGCCGGAAAGACCGCGCAGCCGGTTGGCACCTCCACGCGCCTGCCCTCGGCGGACAAAATCCGCCCGCCCTCCTCGCGGCGCCCGTAATAGATCCAGGAGGCTGAGTTGAAAGAGCGCGTCACGATATAGATCATGATGTTGGTGAGCAGCTCATCCTTGCTGTGCGCGCTTTCGATCTCTCCCACCGGCACATCCGACCAGTCATGAAACTTTTCCACCAGCCACGCCGCGATCCCGACAGGGCTGTCCATCATAGCGTAGCTGAGCGTTTGTGGACGTGTGGCCTGTTGTGTGCGGTAGCCGTTCTGCATGATCTGATCTTCATCGAATTGCCGCGCCCAGGCGATCTCCTGCGGTGTTTGCGGCCCGTCGGGGTGGCGCATGGTCAGCACATTGATGTGAATGGCGGAACAGGCGGGCGCATGTTCGTACCCAAGCCACGAACAAATCGCGCCCCCCCAATCGCCGCCTTGCGCAAGATAGCTTTCAAAACCCAGATGCCTGGTCATGAGCGATGCAAGAACGCCCGCCATTTTTCGCGGCCCATAAGGGCGCGGCGGCCGTCCGGAGAATCCAAACCCGGGCAAAGACGGGGCAATGACGGTAAAGGCATCCCGGATATCGCCCCCGAAACGCTCAGGATGCGCGAGAGGTTCGATCAGATTGAGGAACTCGGCCACCGATCCGGGCCAGCCGTGACTGATCAACAAAGGTATCGGATTGGGTCCGCTACCAGTTTCATGAATGAAATGCAGATCGATGCCATCCACTTCGACCATAAACTGCGGAAAGGAATTCAGCCGCTCTTCCTGCGCGCGCCAGTCGAATTCATCGACCCAGTAGGCGCAAAGTTCCCGCATGTAATCCAGATTGGTCCCGTAATCCCAACCCCCGTCATCGGGCATCTCGTGCCAGGGGAACTGAGCGACCCGGGTCCGGATGGTGTTCAGCACGTCATCAGAAACCCGACACGCAAACGGGCAAGCCGCATTTTCCCCATGCTTTCGATCTTTCACAGAGAGTTCTCCCGACATGACTACCCCTGTAAGCTGATGCATTCCCGACCCGTCGTTCAATCCAGTTAACTATCTCATGCCAAAAACACCGAGAGACAGGTCACGCAATTCGAAGGGACAGATGGCCCGCCGATGCGCTACAACAGGCGTTTTACTTCTTTGGCGATGATCTGCACGCCGGTCTCAAGCTTTGAAACGGGCACATAGGCAAAGCCCAACCGGAAACTCCGGCAATCATTTTCGTTGAGGTAATAGTCCTGACCGCGGTCCACCAGCACACCTTCGGCCCGCAAGCGCACAGCCAGTTCTGACGCGTCAAAGCCATCCGGCCCCGTCAACCAGAAAGATGTGCCGCCTTCAGACTCTGTACGCTGCAACATGCCCAGGTGTTTGGTGAGCGCACGGTTCATGGCATGCCAGCGCTTGTTGTAGCGCCGCTCGATGTTGCGAAGATGTGAATCGTAGTGGCCCAGTTGAAAGAAAAGCGCGACGATTTCCTGCACAATCGTGGGCGGATGGCGCATCATGACCCCGCGCGCGATGCGCGCCTCGCGAATAATGTCACGATGTGCCACGATGAAGCCAAGCCGGATACCCGGAGAGACGGTCTTGGACAGGCTGCCCACATAGATCACACGTCCTGTCTGGTCGATGGAGCGCATGGACGGAGAAGACTGGGCCACGTAGTTCATCTCGGCTTCATAGTCATCCTCGATGATCAGGAAATCCTTGGACACCGCCGCTTCCAGCAATTCCTCGCGCCGCTGCTGGCTCATGGTGACCATAGTCGGAAACTGATGGCTCGGCGTCGTGAAGACTAACTGACAGCCGGCGGGAATAGCGCTTGGAATGATACCATCACCGTCGATTGCAACACCGATCAATTCGCTTCCCGCCAGACGAAACGCATTGCGGGCACCGAAAAAGCCGGGGTCTTCCAGCGCAATGGGTTTGCCAGACTGTGCAAAGATGGTTCCGAGAATATAAAGGGCGTTCTGTGATCCAAGGGTGATCAATATCTCGTCGTCATCGGCATAGATGCCTCGGGTATTCAACAGTCTTTGGCGCAGTTGCTGAATCAGCTGAGGGCTGTCGCTCTCAACCGAGTCGCTTGCCCAGACCGGCATCTGTTTGCGACCCAAAGCCTGACGGGTGCATTCCCGCCAGCCGTCGACAGGAAACAAGTCGGGATCGATCTGATTGTAGATGAATGGATATGGATAGGCGTTCCAGTCCAGCGGGTTCACCACTGGCATCAGGTTGTTGGGTTGAAATGAGACCGGGCACGCAACGGCCCGTCTGGTCATGCCGCTCTTGCGCGACTGCGCCTGCTTTAGTGCCGCCACCTGCGGTGCCACAAAATATCCCGAACGATCCCGGGATACCAGAAGCTCCAGATCAACCAGACGGTTATAAGCCGCGAAGACCGTGTTGCGGGATACATCCAACTGCTCCGCAAGCTCGCGACAAGATGGCAACGGACGGTCATGCGCAAGAGATTCCGATGTGATCGCAGCACTGATGAGTTCGCAAATCTGGTCCCGAAGACTGAGTTGCGACTTCTCCGGCAGTTTCGGAAATCTGGGTGTGACCGAAGCCATGCGCCGCTCCCCTGTTGACCCCGCGCTTGCACAAACGGAACACTAGCGGCGATGGGGACAGATTGTCAGACCCAAACCGAACTGTCCCCTTCTTTCAAACCATCTGTCACTTTCTTTGCCCCGACCCGCGGTGAAAGATGTTGCCAATCAAGATACAACGATGGGAGTGGAGAAGATGAATCTATTGACGATGGGAAAAGCATTTTGCGTCGCAAGCGCTCTGGCCTTGTCGGCGCAAACCGCTGCCGCCGAAAAAGTTCTCAAGCTGGGAACGGTTGGGTTTCTCGGGATGCCAATCGGTGACGCCATTGACCAGGCGTTGATCCCGACACTCGAAGAGGTCTCGGGCGGTAAGCTCAAGATCGAGCCGCATTACCGCAAATCGCTGTGCAGTGAACAATCCTGCGGGGAGCAAGCCAATCAGGGGCTGTTGGCTCTCTGGACCAGCTCGACCGCAAATTTCGGCAATTTCGGAACAGCTCTGGCGATCTTTGATCTGCCCTACATCTTCAAAAGCATCGAAGATGCCGATCGGATCTCCTCGGAATGGCTGGCCGAAAAGCAATGCCAGGTAGCAGCGGAGGAAGCCGGACATGTCTGCCTGACCGTGTATTCCAGCGGCGGATTTCGCCAGTTGGGCAACGCCCATGGTCCGGTCCATGTACCGACCGATATGGAAGGCATCAAATGGCGCGTCACCAAAAGCCCGATTGAATACACTCTGGTCAAGAACTGGGGCGCCGTTCCGGTACCTTATGACTGGGCTCAGCTCTATCAGGGTCTGCAAACTGGCGTCGTCTCGGGACAATACGTTGCAACGCCTTGGCAACACGTGGCCAAGCTACATGAGGTCGCGCCCTATTTCACCGAAATCGGCGGATCATGGTCCGGCAATCAACTGTCGATCGACAAACGTCAATACGATGCGCTGAGTGACGAAGAAAAGGAATGGCTTCACACTGCAGCAAAGGCCTTTGGTCAGAAAGTACAGGATCTGGATCGCGCCTGGGTCGAGGCCGGTGAAACCGAGATCAAGAAGACCGCCAAGGAATGGTATGTGCCCACCGAAGACGAACTCGCCCAATGGCGCGCGGGCGCAATTGACGCCTGGCTGAACGCAAAAGGCACCTATGATCCGGCGACAGCACGCCGCGTCCTGGAAGAACAGGGCATGGCCGGTTTCATTGCTCAGCTTGAGGACGCCGGCGCGCTATAAGAGACGCAGGCCATTGGTTGACCAACGCAGGCGCGGAATGATGTTCCGCGCCTGTGCATGACGAAATACAAAAAAACGACAAAGCTCACCGGGGGCATTCTGAATGGAAAGCGTTGCGCTACTGATCATACTGGTCGTGCTGATTATGCTGGGCGCGCCGGTTGGTTTCACCATGATCCTGATCCCGGTTGTGTACATCCTGATCACCGATGCCGCGCCAATGATCCTGATCCCAAGCCAGATGTTCAGCGCCATCGATTCCGTACCTCTGACGGCTATTCCCTTCTTTATGCTGACCGGCGAACTGATGACCTCGGCGACGATAACCGACCGTCTGGTCGATCTCAGTCAACGGATCATCGGGCGGATGCGCGGCAGCATGGCTCAGGCGAATGTCCTGGTCAGCATGTTTTTTGCCGGTATGAACGGATCGGTTGTTGCGGATACGGCAACGGTCGGCTCGTTACTGGTCCCGGGTATGAAGAAGGCAGGATACCCGCCTGAATTCGCAGCCGCCATCACCGCTGTCAGTTCGACCATCGGCGGGATCATCCCGCCGTCGATCATGATGATTGTTCTGGCCAACGCTGGCGGCATCTCCGTTGGCGCGCTCTTCGCAGGCGGGATCATCCCCGGCCTCATGATCGGCGCGCTCTTGATGGTGATCAATTACATCATTGCCCGGCGCAACAATTTCGAACGCAGCGATGAGCCCTTCAGCCTAACGGGCATCGCGGTTGCCGGCTATAAATCATCTTTCGCCCTACTGATCCCCATTGTGCTGGTGGGTTCAGTTGTTTTCGGTATCGCGGGCGTTGTCGAGGCCGGAGCACTGACAGCTACAATCGCGCTGTTTGTTGGTCTTTTCATCTACCGCACAATCACCTGGGGGAACTGCAAAAGCGCCTTTGTGCGGGCGTTTCGCAATTCTGCCATGGTGTTCATCATCATCGCCGCCTCCGGCCCTTTCAGTTGGCTTCTGACATCGCTTGGCGCCATCGGGCAGCTTGAGGAATGGTTGCTCGGCTACACCTACAATCCGCTGATCTTTGCGCTTGTGCTTGTGCTGTTCATCTGTCTTCTCGGGATGGTTATGGATTCAGCGGCCAACATCATTGTTGTAGGCCCGGTTCTTGTGGATGTCATGGTTCAAGCCGGATACGCGGATGTGCAGGCCGCCCTTGTCGTCGTTGTTGGCTTTTTGATCGGATCGGTCACCCCGCCTGTGGGTGTCGCTTTCTTTACCGCAGGCGCAATTGCCGAAGTCCGGCTCGAGAAAGTCGCCATCGCTATGCTGCCCTATCTGGCGGCATTATTCGTATTGCTGTTCGTGCTGATCGTCATACCGGACATCACCATGTACTTGCCGCGCGTTCTGGGCTTTGCCGGATAACGGATCGGAGGGATTTGGAATGATTGCAACAATCAAGTTCATCGACAGCGCCGTCAAGAAAACCCTGACGGCCTTCTGCGCCACGTTGCTATTGATGATGGTGGCCTTCACGATCTACTCGGTCGTGATGCGCTACGTTTTCAAAAACCCACCGATTTGGGGCGACCTGCTGACGGTGCTGAGCAACATCTGGCTGGTGTTTTTTGCCCTGGCGCTCACCGTGCGCGACAAAGATCACATCGCGCTCGATCTGATCTACAACTGGCTCCCTTTGAAAGTCGCCTTTTTCATTCAGCAGTTCTGGACGGCGGTCATATTCTGTCTTGGGCTTGTGATGATCATCTGGGGAATTGAGGCCGTGGCAACCATGGGCGGCAAGTATTGGGAAATGTGGCACTTTGCCTGGGAAGAAAACGGTATCGTTTTCAAACCAAACTACATGCCCAAGAAATATGCGGTCGCCATCGTTCCCATCTCTGGCCTTCTGGTCTGCGTTGCCGCCCTTGCCTCGATTGCTGAGGACAGTTTGCGGTTTATTGCCGGTACATACAGGCAGGCAAAAGATCTCGAGCTGAGCGAGTAGCGACGCGCGGTGCGGCTGGCAATCATTTCACTTATCGACAGAGCCATGCCGCATTACCGACAGACGCCACGCATTAGATTTTGACAGCTACTCTTCAACCCCGCTCCACAAGGTCACGTATCGGAACACTATGCCGGCTAACGACCGGTTTGATCGCGACATATGAAAAATACTTGTCGATCCCGAGGTTGCGGTCGAGCAGATCTTCCATGATTTCCTGGTACTGCGAAACGCCGCGTGCAACGAATTTCACCAGATAGTCGTAGCCGCCACTCAAAAGGTGGCACTCCATGACATTTGGGTGTTTGCGAATCTCGATCTCAAATTTCATGAAGTCTTTGCGGCGATGATCCGAGAGGGTGATTTCGGTGAACACGACCACATGTTCAGCGAGTTTCTTGAGATTGATGACGGCACGATAACCTTCCACATATCCCGCTTTTTCAAGCCGTTTGACACGCTGGAGGCAGGGGCTGGGCGACAAGCCGACGGCATCGGCCAGAGCAACATTGGTAATATTGCCCTGTTCCTGAAGAGTGGACAGGATATTGATGTCGATCCGGTCAAGCTTTGGCGAACCCGTCATCTGCCCTCCCCTCGTGCCCTAGCCGCCCAATTCGGCCTGATGCGCTTTGACCATGTCGATCATGCTATTGAATTGGAAGTCATAGCTCGGCATGTCACCAGGATTCATCGTGGCGCCAAACCCCTTTTTGTCGTGGCGACGATATATCCAGCAGTTGGTAAGCCCATGTTTGTTAGCGGGCGCATGATCGTGGAACATGCTTTCAGCTGTATGCAGGATGTCACCCTTTTCGATGCCTTGACGCTCTAACATCTCAAGCATGTAGTCAAAATTGCGATCAAACGGCTTGTAGCTGCCGACGTCTTCGGCGGTATAGACACCATCAAAGAACACACCCAAACGGCGGTTCGCGCCTGAGAACGTCAGGTTGTCTGTGTTCGTCAAAACAATCAGCTTAAAGTGCTTCTTGAGGTAGGTCAGTGCTTCGATCGTATCATCGAAGGCGGGCCAGTGGCGCGCAGACTTGCCATAGGCATCACATTCTTCCCAAGTGACCTCAACGCCCCATTCCTCTGCCAGGCGGCGATACACCACGGGCAACAATTCATAATATTTTTTTGCAGGCGTATAACGTTGTGTCGTGCTTTCGTAATAGGCATGTGCCTCAAGAATATCGTCGCGCGACAACGCGCGGCCCACCCGGTCGGTCAGCGGCTTTAGACCGGTGATCATTCCGGTTTCCCAGTCAATCAGTGTCCCGTAGACGTCGAACGTCAGGGCTTTGTAGTCGCTCAGTTTCATCAGGCTGTCCTTTTACTCTACGGAACATGTGTTCGATGTCGCACGGCGGCGGGTGATCGACAGGTTGATTTCAAACTCAGAAACGCAGATGACGCTTTCCATAGTGTCGGGCCAGTTCTGCGCGATCACCGGGCGAATGCAGTGGGCGGTATTGTTTTCAATATGCGAGCGTGACGACATCGGCATTGCTTCCTTCCAGATATACATCCAACTCTACCTGATTTCCTCAAATGAAAACTGCGGCTTTGGATCGTTTTCAGCACGAAAGACCAAATAAGCTCAAGCTGGCAGCATAAAATGCTGCTGCTATCCATCTGTATTGTAAAGGGCTAAAGTAGATTCTTCTCAAGAAGTTCAGTAGCGCAGCATTTCATAGGGGTACCTGCCATGCCCGTGCCTGTGGTTTTTGTCAGCGTCGCGCGCGTGACGGCTTCGCATGATAACCGAACGCGCTTGGTTTGGTGAGGTTAGTGAATGGCCACCACGCCCTTATCTAGCAAGCGACCCAAATGACCCAGCTTTCCCGCCTCACAGTTGGGACAACGCGTCCAAAACTTCGGAAAAGCGTGGCTCAGGGTTGCGCAGCTCAGACCAAATCAAAGAGATATCCGCCGCAGCCTCCGCCGTGGATATCGGCACCGTAACTATTGGCTTGCCGTCATAGCTGACGTCACCGGGCGGTCGGGCATAGCTGATACCGACGCCCGCACCATGTGCTGCAAGAGATCGCATCAGTTCCAACGATCGGACACGTTGCTTGATGGTCGGACTGAGGCGCAGTTTGTCAAAGAGGCCCCGGACGAAATGCTCGGACAGATCCTCGTCAAACAGGAGGACGGGATGTGTGGCCAGCTCTGCCAGTTCCAGGCTCGACCGGCGGGCAAGTGGGTGATCCCTGGACAGGAACGCGACCGGAGCGATGGTCTGAACGACACGGCGGTCAAACCTTCCTTCAAAACCAACATCATAGGAAATTGCGAGATTCACCCGCCCTTCGGAGAGATCATCGGCAAGATCAGAAAACCGCCCCTCGCGCGCCTTGAAGCGCATCGTCGGAAATTGAAAATGCATTCTTTCCAATGCAGGCGCCAGATACCAAGGCGCAATATCCTCGAAAAACCCGATCACGAAAGGAGGCGCTTTCGCTGGTCCCCGCTCGATCTCTTCAGCCTGTTGCAGAAGCGCGCGGGCGCCCTCGATAACTCCATGGCCATAGGGCGTGATGTTGACCGATGACCCTTTGCGACGCAGGAAAACAGGTTGCCCCAACTGCGCCTCCACCCGGGTGATCGCAACCGAAAGCGAAGGCTGGGAGACGTTCAAAAGGGACGCTGCCCCTGTCAAGCTGCCTGTGTCCGCCACTGCAACGATGTATTCATATTGCCGAAGTGTATTATATAGCATCAAGCTACTAATAATATGAATATCCATTATTAGAAACTATTTTATGGAAGTGATACTCTGGATGAAATCGCAGAGGGGCGCAGCAATGCACGCACTTATCACTCAAGAGCATGTCGATACGTTTCAACGTGATGGAGTTGTCCTGATCAAGGGCCTGTTCGCAGATCATGTGGAAACGATCCGCGCCGGGATTGAACGCAACATGGCGACACCTGGACCATACGCGGCCGAAAACCTCAAAGACGGAGAAAGCGGTCGGTTCTTTGACGACTATTGCAACTGGACCCGCTTTTCAGAATTCGAGGAGGTGATCCGCCAGTCGCCGGTCGCGGAAGTTGCCGCCGATCTGATGAAATCACAGCGCGTTCAGGTTTTCCACGATCATGTTCTGGTCAAGGAACCCGGAACGTCCAAGCCTACGCCCTGGCATCAGGACGGGCCATATTACTTTGTCGATGGCGTCCAGAACGTAAGCTTCTGGTCACCGGTGGATCAGGTAACCTCTGCCAGCCTGCGCTGCGTTGCTGGCAGCCATGCCTGGGAGAAACCCGTGCTACCAACAAGGTGGTTGGCCGAGACCAGCTTTTTCCCGAACGAGGATGACTACATGCCCGTGCCGGACCCGGATGCCGAAGGGATGGAGATCAGGGAGTGGGAAATGCAGCCGGGTGATGCGGTCGCGTTCAACTATGCGACGCTGCATGGCGCGCGGGGCAACACTTCCACCTCTCGGCGGCGCGCATTTTCTTTGCGACTGGTTGGGGATGATGCGCGATACGTTGAACGACCCGGCCCGACCTCGCCGCCGTTCCCAGGTCACAATATGACACCCGGCCAACCTCTGCGCGATGACTGGTTCCCGGTGATCTATCAACGCTGAAAATCTGCGGGCTCAAATTGCGGTACCCCTTGCCGCTTTGGCGGCTCCTCAGACCGGTCGCTCGTCGAGCACGCTGCGTCTCCATACTTTGGCCAGCTGACAGAGAGGGCAAAAAAGGATTGGTTCCCGCCAGGAAACTCTAGGTCGGCAGGTGCCCGGCAGAGCCATGATCAAAAGCACTCCCTCAGTGCACTACGCTTTCGGCTCAACTGCCAAAATAACATAATGCTTACGGACATAGCTTTTGACATGCCAAACGGGTTGCAAACCGTTGTCCATGACAAAGGCATCCCCTGCTTTGACAGTTCTTGATGCACCGTCAGCAGTTTCGATCCGCGCTTCGCCTTCAAGAATATGGCAAAACTCGATCTGGTCGTTCATCGGGCCGCGAAAAACACCGGCTGTGCTGTCCCACATCCCGGATTTGAACGTACCGTCCGCGCCAACAAAATAGCTCCATACATTCTGTTCGGGTGCGCCTTCCAGAATGTCCTCGGCAAATTCTTTTTTGAAGGGTTTTGTGTCGAGTTCCGCGAAGTTCACAAATTGCATGCTGAATCCCTTTTCTAAGACTGTCCGGATCGTGTGGCGCGATCCCAGATCATGCTGGCCTCGTCCTTGGCTGACATCGCAGGCGCCATGAGCGGGACCGCCAGGCGAGATAGAGAATGGAACGGAATAGGCGTCACCGAGGTGACCGGAAAAGAAAGGTCGTTGTTGCTGCCACCCAGAACCTTGCGCGCAAGACTGCGCCCCATCACGGAGGTCATGGCAATGCCTCTGCCGCTAAACCCCAGTCCGGCGATAACGCCTGGAGCAGGTTGATGCATCCTGGGCATCATGTCTTGTGTGACGCCAATGCGCCCCGCCCACGTACATTCGATTTCAATGCCATCGAGTTGTGGGAACACCGCTTTGAGACCTCTTTTCAAGCGCCCGTGCCCACCCAATGTGCCAACATTGTCGCTGCTACCAACGCATCCGAAAATTAACCGGTTATCCGCATCGTAGCGCGCAAAATATATGGCCAGCCTGGTGTCTGCGATGGTTTTCCTGCCGGGCAAAACACTGGCTTGTTGTTCTGCGCTCAGCGGCGCGGTAGCCAATGCAATACTGTACATTGGCAAAAGGGTTTGACGCATCTTTGGCCACAGATCATCCGTGTAGGCATTTGTTGTCAGGATAACGGTATCGGCGGTGATCTCTCCACCCGGCGTCTTGACCCTCCAGCTTTTGCCATTTCTCTCGATACCGATTGCCGGTGTTCTCTCAAACAGGCGCGCGCCCGCAGCCCGAGCGGTCCTGGCAAAACCCCGGGTCAAGCCAAGCGGTTGCACAAACCCGCCTTTGGCATGGTGTAGTGCAAAACCGTAGGCGCCGGACCCGACACCCTTTTGGGTTTGCTCTTTTGAAAGAACACTTATTTCGGCGCCTTCCGCAGACCAGGCCTTGTGTAACCGTTCCAGCCCACGCTTGGCGTTGCGGGTGTGTGCGGCCTGGATCCAGCCATTCTGTTCTGCTTCACAATCGATGCCGTAACGGCGAATATCGTCAAAGAGATCATCAGCGGCCGTGAGCGTCGTCTGGATCAGGCGGTCGCCCTGCCCTACACCGTATTTCTTGCGCAACTCATCCGGCGTCGCACGCCAGATCGGGTTGCACTGGCCGCCGCTGCGTCCAGACGAACCAAAACCGATTTTCTGCGCATCAATGACAATGGTGTCCGTGCCTGCCTCTGCCAGCGAAATTACGGTTCGAAGTCCGGTCAGACCTGCGCCGACAACCAGCACATCCGCATTGTCGCCCCCCTCAAGAACGCCGCACTCGGGAGCAGGTGGTGCTGTTCGATCCCAGTGAACTTCTTGCTTGATCACAAACTTACCTCGGTTATTTCACGACACTATCGTATCGCAATGCAACACATTAGTTTTACATTGCATGACAACGCTTTCTTTGCCAAGGTTATTCTCGGTGATGTCTAGAAGTTCTTGCCAACAGGATTGCGGCTGCTGGCTTGCCTCAGACCATCTGACCAAAACGCGCCGAAATGGCTTCTGTTTTGGCCAGAAGCAAAGGCGTTTGCTTCAACAGATCGGCGAAAGTGGCATTACGCAACGGGACCCAAAGACTGATCGTTGCAAGAATGCGTTGGTCATAATCCAAAATGGGCGCGGCGATACCCGCCACCTGATAGAACTCCTCCCTATCAGAAACTGCGTACCCGTTCTTTCGAATGTTTTTCATATCCTTTTCCAACGCCGCGCGCGTGGTGAGCGTAGTTTCGGTGAATTTTTCCAATTCGGCGACAGCAAAGTAGCTATCAAGCTCCTCCTCGGTCATATGAGCCAAAAAGACCTTGCCTGCCGCTGTATTGTGAAGCTCCGACTGACCGCCCGTTTTGACAGCCAACCGGTAAGGGTGCGGGATACGGGTGCGGACGAATGTGACTGTATGTTCAGTGCGAACAGACAGCGCCACATTCGTGTTGGTTTCTTCAGACAATTCGATCAGGTCCTGATCCTCGATCAGGCTCAAATCCATCTTTTCCCAGGCCGCGTGCGCCCAGTTCAACAATCGTGGTCCCGTGGAATAAGTTCGATCCCTTTCGTCATATTGGACAAGATCCTGCCCCAAGAGAATTGAAAGAATGCGGTGGGTGGAGCTTTTGTTGAACCCAGTGGCCAGCGCAATTTCGGTCTGTGTCAAACGTCCCTTGGTATGCGCCAGCAGATCGATGACCGCGACACTCTTTTCCACGATGGAGCTTTGAACTTCACGCACCATATCAGCTTTCCCGTACTTTCTGTTCCCCTTTGCATCAGACCTCGAATAACCACGCTCGGCAACATGATTGTTGACACTCGGCATCAACAGAAATATTCCGCAATAAGAAACTTATATTCTGCATTGTGAAACACCTGTTCTACCGATCAATTGCGTAAGGGAGGAACCACCTGATGAAAAAACTGATCAACAAACCCGAGAACTATGTCGATGAAGTGTTGCAGGGCATGACCGCTGCTCACCCTGAAACCTACAAGATAGACGGCGCAACCCGCCGGATGCTGAGACGCCCGACAGCGATAGCAGGCAAGGTTGGCGTGATTTCGGGCGGCGGTTTTGGCCACCTTCCGGTTTTTGCCGGCTATATCGGCGATGGCTTGCTTGACGCGTGTGCTGTCGGTGATGTTTTCGCATCTCCCGATATGAACCCGATGCTTGAAGCCATCCAGTTCGCTGATCAGGGAAAAGGTGTGCTTTGCGTTGTTGGAAACTACGGCGGAGACCGCATGAACTTCGACATGGCGTGCGAAATGGCCGAGATGGATGATATCACCGCAACAAAAGTCATCGTTTCCGACGACGTCGCCGCCGCAGGCCCCGAAGAAGCGGAGAAACGCCGCGGCGTGGCAGGGTTTGTCTTTGTGACCAAGATTGCCGGTGCTGCCGCTGCGGCGGGTCGTTCCCTTGAAGAGGTCGCCGCCGCCGCCCAGTCCGCAGCAGACAACGTACGCTCCATCGGTGTTGCGCTTTCTTCCTGCACGGTACCACAAGCTGGCAAGCCAACCTTCGACATCGCAGATGACGAAATGGAAATCGGCATGGGCATCCATGGTGAGCCGGGAGTGCGCCGGGGCCGGCTCCGCCCGGTGGATGAGGTCGCTGATGAGATGATCGACATGTTGCTGGCCGACAAGCCCGTCAAAAACGGCGCGCGGATTGCGGTGCTGATCAACGGGCTTGGGGCCACCCCGATAGAGGAGCTCTACCTTCTCTTCCGCCGGGCAAAGCAACGCTTTGAAACTGCTGGCGCGGTGATCGCGTTTCACAGGGTCGGGAATTTTGCCACCTCGATGGAAATGGCGGGCGCCTCCATCAGCATCCTGCATCTGGACGACGACCTGGAAACGCTGCTCAAGGCGCATGCTGCCTGCCCTTTCTGGAGGAACTGAACATGGCGCTCACTACCGAAACGCTGAAACTGGCAATCGAGAAAATCCACAGCAAAATAACGCCCATCGGCGACGAAATGAACTCGCTGGATGGGAAGCTCGGGGATGGCGATCTGGGCGTTACTCTCGTGAACGGTTTCAACAACCTTAACGGCATAAAGGACGATCTGCCTGAAGATACCGGCATGGCGCTATTTGCCATGGCAAAATCCGTGACGGCCGTGTCCGGCTCCAGTTTCGGCACGCTGCTTGCCACCGCGCTCATGGCTGCGGGCAAGAACGCAAAGGGACAACGCGCAATTGCCTGGTCGGACATCGGCACGCCGCTTCAGGCAGCCCAGGACGCGATGATCGCACGCGGGGGCGCAAATCTTGGCGACAAGACGATGCTGGATGTGATGGATGCTATCATTGCCGCCGTCACAGATATCGATGATCCCGACAGATTGCGCACTGCGGCAATCAAAGCGACCATTCAGACCGTCGAAGAGTTCCGAAACAAACCAAACAAGATTGGCCGCGCGCGGGTCTATGCCGATAAATCGATTGGCATGGATGACCCCGGCATGATGGCTCTTTTACGTTTGCTGGAGTGCCTTTAGCAAATGCGCCACGGCTGGATTTACGCCCAAGGAAAGGCGAACCAGCGGCGCGCTGCAGGTAGCGAGCAATGAAGCCCTGCGCCGTTCAAGAATGGACCGATCTGACGAGAGATCTGCTCAGGCGTGATCGCGCGCATGCCTCGATAGGGCAATAGATGATGCGGGCGAGAGGGCACGGCACCACCAGAGGGCAAGTGGTTTCACTCCGCCTGATGCTGGTTGTACATGTCGACCACGATCTCCCAGCCGTCGCCATTCTTTTCGAGAACAAAGAGGTAGGTACCGGTTGCGGCGACGTCCGCCCGTTCAACGTTTAGATCATAGTCTCCGATCATCACTGCCTGTGTTCTGTCATCGGACAGGAACAAATGATCGAAGCTGTGCGAGAATTCCCCCTCGTTCTTAACAATGAAGCCGAAAGTGCCAGCTGGAACGTCAAGCCCTTCCACAGGCCGCTCGGCTGGCGCGATCCAGAGCGGCGCCTCATTATAGAGCGCCAGGAAGGCCTCGAGGTCGTAGCTTTCCGCGATCTCGTTGAAACGGTCATTGTAGGCCGTGAAGGCTTGTTGGGCTTCTGTATCCATGGTCATGGCAGGCAGGGCCGCTAGCGTGGCGAGGGCCAAGCCTATCAGGGAGGCGTGCAAGCGCATTGCGTTGTCCTTTCAGGTCAATATTTATGTTTGAGAGCATATTGCGGGAGAGCGTCAGGCTGCGGGGCGCAAAAAGATTACCTCGCGCTTGACCTGCCAGCGGCCGTCGTCATGCACCAAATCGATGCTCAAGGTCAGATCCATGTCCACGCCCGAGAGGTCGTTTTTGCGAGACAGGAGCACATGGGCAGTGTCGCCCCTCACATCTATGCTGTGATACTTGGCCCAGGTGTTCATTGGCGGATCACCCGCGTCGCGTTTGGCGGCGAAGAGACCCTTGAACGTGTCTTTATTGGCGGTGTTCAGATTGTGATCGGTGTCGATCATGACGACATGCAGGTTGTTGTGATAAATGCGGTCCAACGTGTCTACATCATAGGTCGTCGCAGTCTGGATCAGATCATCAATAGCGTTCCGGACTTCCCTAATCTGTTTGTCTGTCTGGGTCATCTTGATTTCTTTCGGTTGCAACGATCGGTCACGGCCTGCATCGCGATCGGCGGAAACGCCATGATAGAACTGGCGACGAATGCTGTTTTAGGCCGCAACATGGGTACCTCGAATGGGATAGTTGTTACCGGGATCACGGATAAAGCGCAGACCGCCCAGCAACGTTTTCAAGTCGGGCCGCGCAAAGGGGGCGTTGGAAATGTCGACGATCTGCACAGCACCTTCGGAATTCACGACAAAGATACCGGGTTCGGCAAAGTGCCTATCGGTCTCCTGAGGCGAGCGCGGGTTGGAGACGTAAAGTCCAAGTGCGCGCATCTGCTCTATGCTCAGGTCATAGGCGACGGGAAAGTTCGGCCCGACAAGTGCCATTTGATCGGTGGCCTTGACTTCGGTGTCTGCTGATACGGCGACGACGTCCACGCCCAACGCGTGGAAATCAGGCAACTGCGTATTCAGCTCTTGCAGATAAGCTGTGCACATAGGGCAATGCTTGCCGCGATAGACTGCCACCAATTGCCAGTCCCGCCCGGCCTGCGGTGCCCCGAGCGTTAGATCACCACCGCCCAGTTGCGGGACCGCGATACCGGGAAACGCCGAGCCTGCGATGAGTTTTTGTGAGATCATTTTCGTGTCCTTGATATTTTGTGATGATCATTATAAAATGCAGGTCAATAGATAAGTCAATGGTTTTGTAATGAACGACACAAAAAAGGTCGGAAGACCCAAAAAATTTGACCGTGATCAGGCTTTGCTCGGGGCAATCAGCGTCTTCTGGAAGCAAGGATACGAAGGGGCTTCAATGAAGCTCCTGACCGATGCGATGGGGATCAACAGCCCTAGCCTCTATGCGGAATTCGGCGATAAGCATGCTCTCTATCTCGAAGCGATTGACCGCTATGCTAACAATGACGCCTGTGCACCGCTCGTCGCTCTGGAAAGCGAGCCTGACATTGGCTTGGCCGTACGGGCTTTTTTCGAGGCGGCAATTAACTATTCGACGCATCATGAAAGCGGTGCGCGCGGCTGTTTCCTTGCATCCTGCGTCGCAACAAGCGCCGGTCATGTGGAAGGCACAGCCGAAATGCTGCGCGATGCGATCGAAGCGACAGACATTCGCATTACAGCACGGTTTGATCTGGAAAAGGCACGTGGCACTCTGCCGTCAGATTTCCCCTCGTCGGATCGCGCAAAACTTCTCTTTGATCTACGGCAGGGGCTGGTGTTCCGCGCGCGCGCAGGGCTCAGTGATAGACAACTGTCCAAGGATATCGACAAGAATGTCGCTGCGGTTATGAGCTCAATCGCTTAAACTCATAAAACGGAAATTCAGAGAACCACAAGTTTGTCAGCTGATCAGGAATAGCTCCGCAGAAACATTTGAAACTGCGATTTTTGAGCAGAAGCACCGATCATTTTTGGGTTCCGTTTCAGAGCCTTGGGGGTACGCTGTTTTTAGATGATCGAGCAGACATTCAAGGTACAGGATTACGCAAGCATATTGACCAAAGCTGAACATAATTTGATCTGTCTGTCGTTTTGAAGTTGCTTTTTGGCCCCGGTGCGTCTGGTTCGTGCTGGCGGGGTTGGAAGAGAGCCCCCTGGGGAGGGCCTTTTTCCGTGTGTCGGTACGTGTTTTTGATCGCCGGTAAAGGCTTCGAGCGTGCCACTGGCACCCTCGCCGGGCAAAGCCCGGATCAGCCTTTACCCTTCCACGGCACCAGGATGCGTTCGGCCCATCGCATCAGCATGTCGATGCCGAAGCCGATGACACCGATGAGGATCATGCCGCGTCCTCCTTACCGCCCATAATTTCTTCTTCCATGTCCCAGATCATGTTCAGGATCTCTTCGCGCT
>NZ_CANLYL010000020.1 GCF_947495275.1 uncultured Roseobacter sp. | reverse complement strand
AGCGCCATTACCGCACCCGCAACAAAGGCGCATGTTGTCTTCTTGATCATCTCATTCTCCCGTTGATCACATCCCGTATTTCATTATGCGAGACACAATATTTATAAAACGAAACTATTAGGAGGCCTCTGCTGACGTCAATCTATTTTTTTACCCCTTGTGTAAACGCAGGCGGATCAAGCGATCCCGCGCCAAAATTCACAGAGTTCAGAATGACGTTAGCCGATATTTTCGGCTTTTCGCCTGGAGTTTTGCCGAATTGAGTTTCCTGCGACCGGCAAGATCGATGATTCTTCACTCTGGGTTCATTGACTGCATCTCGAACATGACACCATCGCTTGACGAGCTTTCAAGAATCCTGTTTTGTAAAATTATAGTTTTGCTTTTCGAAACTCATTTAAAACTTCCAGCTGCACGCAAACCGGACATGGCCCAAATTGAAAGAGACAAACCCGCCCATGCACCCGCGGGGAAATCGAAGGAGTGGAACTTCCATCCCGCGTTGCCCATCGCGATGTCCCCGGTGTTTGACGTTCCACCCAAACCAAAGGCCGCCGTTGTCTGGCTTCTGAACACATGGGCGACGTTAACGCCCCCGGTTAACCATCTGATCTGCGCCCTCGTCGTTTTCTATTTCCTCTGGCCCGACATGGCAGAGATGCACGCCCTGGACGCAGGTTGGGTCGTAAGGATCGCAACAATCAACTTCGGCGCGATTCTCATTTTTGCAACGGCACTGCATACGTACCTTTATATTCTCGCCGGGCAGGAAACGCGGTTGAAGTTCGATGTGCGCCCGATGGAGAAAAGCTCTCGTTTCACCTTTGGCACACAGGTTTGGGACAATATTTTTTGGACCCTCGCCTCGGCAACCATCTGCTGGACCGCATGGGTCATTCTATACTGTTACGTCGCTGCAAACGGATGGGTGCGAACGCTGGATAGCTTTGCCCAATCTCCAATCTGGTTTGTTGCATTTTTCTTTGTCATCCGGTTTTGGCAGTCGTTCCATTTCTACTGGATCCATCGGTTGATCCATTTTCCATGGCTGTTCAAAAATGTGCATCACTTGCATCACCGAAACGTAAATGTCGGTCCCTGGTCAGGTTTGGCCATGCACCCGGTCGAGAGCCTCTTCTATTTCTCAGGGATTCTAATTCATTTCGTCCTGCCATCGCACCCGGTTCACGTTCTCTTCCATATGTTTTCACTGAGTTTGGGAGCTGTCTTTTCGCACGCCGGCTTTGAGAAATTGCTGGTCAGAGACAAATAAGCAATGAAAGCAGGGTCCTTCCACCACCAGCTGCATCACCGATATTTTGAATGCAATTACGGATCTGAGGAGATGCCCTTGGACCGCTGGTTCGGCAGCTTTCACGACGGTACGCCTGAAGCGACAAAACGCATCCGGGCTCGGAAAAAACTGATCTTTGCACGCAAGTAAGCCGATGGAAACTTAGAATGAAAAGCATCTACACATACGGCGGTCAGTACGCCCAGCGTCACCTGACCGTGGACTGCCTGTTCAAGCACAAAGCTGCCGGAAAACGGCTGACGCAGGTCACGGCATTCGACGCTGAAGAAGCCGCCGTCGCCGCAGAACAGCAGATCGACACGCTGACGGTTGACTGTGACCAGGTTGAGCCGATCCGCGCCGCAGCGCCCAATATCTTCGTCACCGCCGCACAATACATGCGCCAGCATGTCACCGAAGATGAAGCCTTGGGCGGCGCGATTGACGCGATGGTCAAGGGAGCAGATGCGATTTATTCACCGCGCGGTCTGTCCACGGTCGAACGGATTGCCCGCGAAGGGATCAGCGTGCAAGGCCATACCGGACTGTTCCCCGCGCGCGCCACGCAGTTCGGTGGTCTGCGCACCATCGGCAAAACAGCGCAAGAGGCGCTTGGCCTGCTGGACGATTTTCGCCGGTTGGAAGAGGCCGGTGCCTATTGTGCGGAAGTCGAATGTGTTGCCGAAGAGGCGCTGGCAGAAATCAAGAAGCACTCCAAGCTGATCCTTGTCACCATCGGAGCTGGATCATCAGGCGACATCATCCGGTCCTACATGTCGGATCTTTCAGGTGACACCGAAGACCCACCGCGCCACGCCAGGGCCTTTGGCGATGTGGGTTCGATCCGCAAAGCGCTGAGGGCAGAGCGCGCCCGTGCTTTGGCAGGGTATCGCGCCGCTGTCCTGGATGGGTCGTTTCCGGACGCCACGACATCTATCGCCATGCCACCGGAGGAGCTGGAAAAAGTGAAAGAAGGCCTGCAAAAACTTCGCCCTCTTCATCAGTAAGGAGCACGCAGAATGGCGCTGATCAATGTCAAAGTGGCAAAGATTAGTCAGGAGGCTACGGGCATAAAATCCTTCCTTTTGGCGAAGAAAGGGCTTTTCAAACTCCCTGCCTACAGACCGGGGGCGCATATAGATGTGCATTGCGGCGAAGGGATCATCCGGCAGTATTCGCTCTGCGGGGATCCGGTAGACCGTCGGCATTTCACGATTGCGGTCAAAAAGGGGGAGCCATCACGCGGCGGGTCAGACCTTATGCATATGACAGTGCGCGAAGGAGACATCCTGGAGGTCGGCGCGCCCCGCAATTCCTTCCCGCTTGACGAAACCGCAAATCACGCACTTCTTTTGGCTGCCGGCATCGGCATCACGCCAATTATCGCGATGGCGGACCGTCTGAGCGTTTTGGGGCGCTCCTTTGCGTTACATTACTTTTCACGCGGATGCGATCATACCGCCTTCAGAGACCGGTTAGAGAACGGCAAATACAAGCAACACGTGACCTTCCATGAAGGTCTGGACGTTCCAGCGACGAGTGCTGCGCTGCGCAAACTGCTGTCCCGACCGGTCCCCCATGGACAGGTCTACATATGTGGTCCCGCTCCCTTCATGGATACTGCCGAAATCTGCGCAATGGAAAACTGGCCTACAGATGCGATCAACCTCGAACGCTTTGCCGCCAATCCGGCCATTTCGGGCGCTCCGACCTCGCCATTTACCGTTAAACTCGCCCGAACAGGTGTCACATTGGAAGTCGCGGCGGATGAAACCATTCTCGACGTGCTTGATGCGAACGGAATCGATGCTGCTTTCTCCTGCGAACAAGGTGTGTGCGGTACTTGCGTGACTGATATTGTCGACGGCACACCCGACCACCGCGACAGTTTTTTGACCGAAAGGCAGCGGGCGTCCGGTAACCAGATGTGCCTTTGCGTTTCTCGTGCACGGGGCGAAAGCATCGTGTTGAACCTTTGAAAAACACCTCTGAGCTACATTTGCGGCGGTGGAACAGCGCTTCGAGTTCAAGATGCGACCCCTCACTGAAACCTTGCTACGCGGCAGCCGTGTCAATGACATCTCCCGCCTGGAGAACCTCGCTCATGGCTGGAACCAGACCGAAGCCCAGCTACATCTTGATGGCGCTCATCTGATAATAGGTAAGCGAAAAGAAGAACCGTCCCTGACTTGCGAGCTCCACTTGCTCGTCAAACCAGGCTTTTGTCTCAGCCTCCGGCATATGGCCATTTTCAGCTGCGTAGCGTGACATCAAGTGCATCAACATGAACGCGAGGCCATCGGGCCGCATCGTCACATCGCAGAACGTGAAAGGTTTGACTTCTATGGCCGCAAAACCGTTGTCTTGCGTCAGCCGAGGCCAAAGTCCTGCCACCCGAGGTTCCGTATAGTGATGATCCCAGGCCGTCTGAACGCGCTGCATGCGTTCCTCGTCCTGGGAAAACCAGTCAAGCGTCTTGCACCCGGTATCTACCGCAACAAACCTGCCACCAACGCGCAAAATACGGTGAGCTTCGCGAATGGCCGAGGGGATATCGGGGAGATATTCAAGCACTTGCACTGCGACAGCTTTATCTGCCTCACCGTCTCGCAGCGGTAGCGCATCAGCTAAACCATCTTTGATTTGCGCACACGGATATGCGGCGCTGCGAATTGAGGCCCGCGCGCGCATATGATCGCTGGGATCAACTCCAATGACGTGTCCGGTCTTCCCAACAGCCCGCGCGATTTCTTCGGTCAGAAATCCATTTCCGCAACCGATATCAACAACTGTATCACCTTCGCGAAGATGAAGCGCATCAAAGGCTTTGCGGCGGCGGCGCGTTACGTCGCCACCTTGATAAGCAATATCGAGTAATTTCGTCGTTTCTCCATCAAACTTCAGCAATTGGTACCTCCAATGCGCCTAGAGATATCAAAACTGGCGCCCCCCGACATTTAAAATCATAACCTCGAAAAATGTGGCTGCTGGTAGTTAGGTCGAGGCGGTTTCCAATTTCGCTTCGACACGCGCTGCTGTCGCGTCGAGGAAACTGATCCCTCCTGAAACAAACTACGTGGCCAATACCGTGCGCCATATTCCAACCTTTGCCCTGCAGGCATTTAAGGCATTTAAGGCGTAGGAACTCTCCCATATAGGATAATATCCATATGCGTGATGAAATCGAGCCATCGGCGATCGTCTTGCGTGCACTTTCGACTCCGAGGCGGTTGACCATTGTCAGGTGGCTTGCGGACCCCACCAATCATTTCCCACCAAAACGCGATGGCGACCTTGTGAAAGATGGCGTTTGCGTCGGCTTCATCACCAAGAAAATCAACCTTAGCCAACCGGCCGTCATAGAACACATGCAAGTGCTGGCTGCTGCCAACCTAGTGACATCCAAAAAGATCAAGAACTGGGTGTTCTACAAATCGGATGCCACGAAGATTGTCGAGGTGTTGGGAGAGTTGTCAAAAAATCTCCTGGATGCTGAGCTTTCCGACATGCCGAAAAGGTAACTGAACCCTTTCTGAAGCCATTGAACCGGCAACACACCCTGCCAAGCAAAGCCAGAGAGCTTAGAAGCCGAGGCCGTGCGCAGAGCCAAAACCCCAATACTGGCGTCAGATTGCTCTCGGTTGACGTTGATTGCAGGTGTAAGCAGGCGTTTGGCGAAGCTGCCAAGTGGGTCAAAACACTGTTTGTCCGACCTGTTTTTCAAGCAAGAGCACGTCGCCTGAGTAATAAGGTTGGCACGGATGGCAGCGCACGCGCGCCTGGCTGATCGCAATATATCCGAGGTGCTCATAAAGGCGCACGGCCCCAACGTTCTGCTCGTAGACCTGGATGCTCAGGCGATCATATCCACGTCGATGTGCAGCATGTTCGACCTCTTCCATCAACGCGGTCCCTATGCCAAGCCCGCGGAATTCGGGAAACACGGCCAGAGCATTCACGAACCAGCTGCCGACGGATTGTTTTTCCAGTTCGACAAAAGGCGCGATGGGATCCGGGAGGTCATCGGGGCTTTCCTGAGGCATTATTTCTATCGGATATGTAAGCACCATGCCCGCGACCTGATCAAACGCCTTGGCAAGGATCGCGTTCCGGTAGGAAAACCCGCCAGACTGCCGCCGGGCGCGTTCAATGCCCACGTCTAGGGGCGATTGCCCCACTGCAACAGATTGCGACCAAAGCCAGTTGGGGATGCCTTCCCCGGCAATGTCGATAAGTTTCGCAAGATTTTTGGCGTCGCCAGATCGGGCGGGCCGCAAGTGAAGGTTGGTTGCATCTCTCATGGATCGGCTCGTATCTTTCAAAAGGTGTGTGGTGTCGGCGTGCTCCGCCCGCGCATCGAGCGCGGGCGCTATCGGGCGTCAGAACGATGCGTTGCTGTTCGGTTCCAGAGGACCTACCGGAAAACCCGAATCCCATTCGATATCTTCTGCGTCGGATGCCGCTCTGCCTGGGGCGTCACTGGCCTTGTCCTTGGAATCATGTGCGTGATCTTTGACGGGCGTTTCGAATTCGAATGTGGCATTGAGGGCCATATACTCGTTGAACCCGAGTGTGGTCTGCACAAGCCCCCCTTCGATCGCCGCATAATCGCCAGTGGCTCCGGTGATCGGGCGCAGGTTCTCCTCGCCGAGATCAGCAATTTCCGTGCCCTGCGTGATGATCTGATCACCGCGAGCAAAGGCGAAAACCTGACGGGAAATAACCCAGGCGCCAGAAGTCGCATTGCCTGCTTCGCCGACGAAATAGCCGTCGCAGGTCCAGGTGCCCAGCACCAGATCGGGGAAAGCCGGGCTGCCGTCTTTGAGAACACCCGGTACGCCGTCTTGCAATGTTCCGGCGGGGTAGATGTAGCCCTGGCTCAGGAAAGCGTTGCCATGTGCGGGCATCCCGTTTTCATGCAGGGGCTGGGCGGCCATGAAGATGCGCGTGTGATCTTCTGCGACGTCGAAGGACATCGGCGCGCCTTGCGCTGCGGCGAACCCGGATGTTGCAAGAAGTGCAAGGGTGCAAAGAGTGGGTTTGAACATTGAAGTTTCCTCTGGATTTGAAGTTTGCCGGGCGCGCAGGCGACCCCCCTACCCGGCTGTTGGGCGCGGGTCGCGCGCGTCGGTTGGGTTTGAGAGATCAGGCTCCTTGGGTTGCTGCGCAAATCGCGGCGACATGACGGTGATCGGTCCCACAGCATCCCCCCACCACCGTGAGATTGGGCAACAGGTGTGACAGCCCGGCGTAAAGCGCGCCGAGCTCAGCCGGATCGCCATCGTCGAGCGTTTCGGCGCCATCAAGTGCTTCATGGCTGAGACGTGAAGCATTGGCTCGCAGCCCCATGATCCGCCCCGTCCAGTCACCGGTCAGGACATGTGCAAAATGGTCTGGATGGGCGCAGTTGATCATAAAATACGCGGGATATCCGTCCGTCGCTTGATCGACCGCGCAGATCGCATCCTTCAAGCGCTCGCCGGAAGGCAGGTTGCCGTCGGTTTCAACGGTGAAGGCGATGGCAACGGGGATATTTCTTGCCTTCGCTGCACGTGTAATGCCGATCGCCTCTGCGATGTAGGTCATCGTGATGGCGGAGACCATGTCTGCACCAAATTCGTCAAACCAGCCAATCTGAACACTGTGATAAGCTTCTGCCTGATCCTCCGTAAGCACCTGGGTTGGATGATACCCGTCGTCCTGCGGGCCGATAACGCCGTTGATGACGAAGGGGCTGATCTCAGGCACCTCCAGCGCGTCCCGCAGATGGCTGAGGTTGCAAACCGTTTCCTGATGCACCGCGCGCAGCATCTCCTGCGTGATGTCAAGCTCTGCCGCCCAGCGCGCACTGGCCCGCCATGTGGGTGTGTCCATGACAAAGCCGCGCCGCGCATGTACTGCGATCTCGGCGTAGCGCCGCATGTAAGCGTCGATCGCCGCCATGCCCGTGTCACTTTCCAAGGCCGTGAAGGCGGCAAACAGTGGCAGGTCTAGCCCCTCATTGAAAATAAGTGTCGTTTCCAACCCACCATCGGTGATCATCGGTGTGCCGGTCAGCTGCGGCAAAGCATTGCGGTATTTCATGGTCTGTACCTTCCCTGGCTTCCATACATTCGTGTGTCGTGGCAAAGAGGTATGGGGTATGTGGGGGCAGTGCTTGAGGCAGACCTGAGAATAATCTGAGAAGTTCTGAGGTGCCGCTTTCGAAACCCGCAAAAGCGATGGAGACAGCATGAAAATACGCATTGCTGACGCTGAGATTGACTTTGCCAGCATGACCGTGCGCGAAAACGGTGCCACCAAAAAACTGACGCGGCAATCTCTGGGCATCCTGCGGGCGCTTGTAGATGCGAACGGCGATGTCGTGAGTAAGGATCAGTTGATTGACAAGGTTTGGGATGGTCGGATTGTGACGGATGCGACGCTATCGACGGCCATCAAGGAAGCCCGCCGCGCCGTCGGCGATACCGGATCAGCTCAGCGCATCATCGAGACCGTCCATGGTGTTGGTTTCCGGCTGGCCTCCGAAGTCCAGCGAAACCATGCGCCTGCGACACCCGCCAGTGCCTTGCCTTGTGTACTGGTGCTTCCTTTTCGCAACATCAGCCGCGATCCGGACGTGCAATATGTTTGCGAGGGCCTCACGGATGAAATCATCATGGGCCTGTCATGCTTTCGCGACCTGAAGGTTTTGTCCCGCATGACATCCGATGTGGTTCAGGCAGCACGGCTGCACCCTGGCGATATTTACAAAAAATATGGGGCGGCCTTTGTCGTCGAAGGAAGCGTTCGGATAACGGAGACGCGCATTCGGGTGTCCGTGCAATTGACGTCGGCAGATACAGGTGCGGTGGTTGTTGCAGAGCAGTTTGACCGGGAAGCGAATGTGGATTCTTTGTGCGAGGTCCAGGACCAGATTTCGCAAATCTGCGCGGGACGCCTTGCGGGTCCGCACGGCCCTGTCGCGCAGGTCGCGGCGCAAACTGCCCGGGACCAGATGCAACATGAAAGCTGGGACATGTTTCGACTTGTCTCGGAATTTCGACGTTTTTACCGCACCTACGATCCGCAACTACATCTTGAGTTGCGCGCGGCGTTTCCAAGCGCTCTGAAGCATGATCCAAAATCTGCAAACGGCTGGGCCGCCTACGCCGTTTTGCTTTTGGAAGAACATCGGTATCACGTCAATGAACGTCCCGGTGTGGACGCTTTGCCCCTCGCGACGATGGCGGCGGAAAAGGCCGTTCAGGCCGACGGCCGCAACGCATTCGGGCAGGTTGCTCTGGCGATGTGCCGGCTCTTTGCGCTGGACATCGCGGGCTTTGATCAGGCTGCGGAAACGGCATTGGCGCTTAACCCCGGTAATTCCGACGTGCTTTCGGAGGTTGGCCACTGTTACGCTTTTCTCGGGCGGGAGGACGATGCGATCCGCCTTTTGGACCAGGCTATGGAAATCAGCCCCGAGCATCCGGGTTGGTATCACTTTGCCAAGACATGGCGCTATGCACGGCTGGAGATGTTCGAAGCCGCGCTGCTAGAGGTCCAGAAAGTCCCAATGCCCGGCTTTTACTGGTACCACGCGCATGTGGTTTGGCTGCAGTCAGCGGTTGGGCGTATCGATGAGGCCAAGACCGAGGTCACCGTGCTCCGCTCCGTCTTCCCCGGTTTTGAAGAACGCGTTCTTGAAGAGTTGCAGATGTGGGAAGCAAATCAGGATTTGGTACAATCCGCGCTCACGCATTGGCGCGCCGCAGGTCTGGTTATTGTCTAAGAGAACGGTTCGGACGCCTTATTACGCTGAGCAATCCAGAGGTAAGGATCGCCGCTGCGAGAGTTTGATACCCCCCAATTTCAACCAGCAGAGCACCTGCAAGACCCCCAGCCGAGAAGCCCACCAAGTAGCCAGCCATAGCCTGAGGCATCTGTTCGCCCGCTCTGAGCAGATAAAGTGGGAAAAACAAAAAGAGTGCAAATCCATTTGCGAGAATCGTCATTCCGAAAATCAACAAATCGGGTGCGACATAGCTCGCAGCACCTGTCGCAGCAGCAACCACAAGCGCCAGCGCCTGCGCGTTTGCATGCCATGAATTTTTCAACTTTGCCGCAAGAAATGAGCCACACGCTCCCGACACCAGGCTCGCCAGAAGCCATAAATTCACCGCGTTCTCATCGTTGAAGCGTACGCCGAAAAGATCGAGAAAAGTCCAATATGCGCCCATCATAACAAAAAATCCGATAAACCTGATCGGAGGGCCGACGGGGTATGAACGGTGATAATCCGGCGCGTCAGCTTCAATTGACGCAAAGCGCAAAAGCAAAAGCGGCAGCGACAGGATCAGCAAAAGCAATAAGGGCGACACGCCAAGAGCAGGAAGCAGCAGGTAGAACACCAGTGATGCCGCCAGACCGAGCGATATGGCAAAGCTTATCGTTTGCAAGCCGTTGTCGGACAAAGCAATCGCCCTCAGGGCCGCTCGGGTCAGTGCTCCGAGTGCCGCGCCCAAGCCAACGCATATTGCGGCCAGAACAACCGCAGGGAGCATCTGCCCGAAGGTGAGCAGCGCCAGCGCAGGGGCTACCATGTAGCGGGCTGCCAACGAAGGTTTTAAAGCGCCGACGCCTGCACAAGTTATGGATGCGGAAAGCAGAACAAGGCTTGCAAACGCACCCGCAAGCCCATCGCCAAGCGCAGGGTAATCTCCCAATGCGCCGATCCAGACCGGGACGGTGTTGATGACCACCGCTCCGAACGACAAAACGCTCATGCTGGCAAAACGGTTCATTAAAGGTCTCTTGGATAGAAAAGGTATTTTATCTGCGCATCAGGGTAAAATCGCTAACAGGGATTGCCCCAAGTCGTCAAACCAACGTTTTTTCCGAGTGCCGTCGGCACCTTGTCAAATCGCACTGGCGTATCAATGCAGCGCGAAATCTGACAGGTGTTCGGCTGCAATCCGCATGATACGATGCTCTGCGCGTTGTTTGGCGGAAAGATCATCCTCTCGATCCAAAATCAGAACAGAGCTTCCCAGAAAGACGTCCCCGGCAACCGACATGGCAAGATAGATGTCAGCAAATCTGCCATCTTTTTCAGCCTGCAGATAGAGCCCGCATTCAGCCTTCTGTGCATCGAAATCCACGTAGGCGTTCTCACAATCTTCGGGGGATCCGCTGCCCGCCCAATTTGCCAGATCATAAATTTCGGAGGAAAAATCCTGAAATTCGTTGGTGCGGGCTGCATCGAACGAGTTGGCACGCGTCAAAGCGATGTTCAAGCGGCTGTGCCGACTGTCGCTAAACACTTCGAGCATTTCCAGATCGTCATTCCATTTCAGCTCCATGCCCGTGGGCACCGCCACGGTAGCCCCCGTCACAGTGTCCTCGTACACATCAAAACTCACGTGCCCGTAAGCACTCTCTCCCAGCAACTCCTTGATTGTGAAAACATCTTGCTTCCAACCGAAATCACCTTTGTCCACGAAATCGCGGGCGACCTCTTTCAGAGGAACGCGCCTTACAAGCGTCAATTCGCTTGGCAAGGCGGCCAGGTCAATGGCATCGATATAAGCGCCGGGCGGACCCTCGATGCCTGTCAGCTCATCAAAGCCGATCCGCATCAACTCGAGAAACACATTCTGCCGCTCTTCACAGTCGACAGCATCATAGCTTGTCAGCGCCGCACCGAAAAACAGCGCACCGTTCGCTGCCAGCATTAAATCCGTCTGGGCGTCTGTGTCATATTCTCGGTCATAGCCCGAGATGCAGTAAGTTTCGAGAAACGCATATTCCAGATCAGCGTCCAATGCCAATGCCTCACGCTCAAGAGAGGTGTCCCAGTCGAAGTAAGACTGAAAGTCGTTGAAGAAAGGTTTTACGCCCTCCTGAAAAGCAATTTCGAACGAGTCTGCCTGCTTGATGCCAACCTCTAGTTCGAAAAGCTCGTCTTTGCTGCTGAACTGAATTTCCTCGAGGCCAACATCCGCTTGAACGCCGCTTGGAACGGCAACAGTTGCCGCGCTGTTGCCAAACTTCCAAATCTCGAAACCGAGGTTCTCAAAGTCATGTTCACCGTCATGAACCGTGCGGATGATGTCAAAACTCTTTTGGAAATTTGTGTTTCCTGACAGCGCGTAGTTTTCTTCGATGACTGCAAGAGACACCCATCCAAAATAATGCCAACCGGTCTTGGCATCAGCGCGAACGGCAACATCGGCGGGGTCCTCGCTGGACATCACAACCGTTTCCTGCTCGTCGACCGTGACGGCGCTTTGAAGCGCGGCCCACTGCGAAACCTCAGTCGGAGGCGCATCCTGAGACTTCGGTAAGCCGGGCAGATAGACGTGGGCAGGGATCGACCAGTTCATTCCGAGCCAGCCGCCCTTGAGCCCGCCATTGTGGATTGCCACCAACTTGCCTTCTGCATCAAGGATCGGCGCGCCGGAATGCCCCGGCTGTGTGTTGCTTGTGACCCTGAAAATTTGCGTCCGGCGCGTCGGGTAGTCCTGAGATCGGAACAGTGACTTGAGTTCTTCGGATGAAAACGCGCTTCCCAGGCTCAGCAATATATCACTTAGCCCTCTTGAAAAATCGACACTGCGGTTTTCCATGTATTCGGCGTAAGCGGGGTACCCCCAAATCGAGTGACGATCCCGAAGTGCCGGCGCGGTCGCTACAAAAGGTACCGGTTGAAGCCCGAGGTCATCCTCAAGACGCAGCAGCGCAAGATCCGCCTCAAGATCAACACTTTCGAGCGACTTTATACCCGTTCGTGTCTTGGCACTTTCGCTAAAAACCGTCACATCCAGACACCCGGCGACAGCATGCAACGCCGTTACAACGTATCCCGGTTCGGGCCAAACGAAGCCGGTGGCCTTCATCAACTGGTTCTCACCGGTTTTGCAAGTGATCTTCACCACCGACCGGGCGCTTTCACGATCAGCCTCGCTGAACGCAGGATTTGCGATCAGACCAAAGATCAATATCAGGCGCCAAATCGCGATATAGGGTGTAGAAGGTCTCATTTTGCCGGAAACAATTCGCCTCGATCCTGAACGAGGCAGACGAAATCATATGCGATTTCAAGTGCTTTGATCTTGTCGCTATCGGCAAGCGTTACAAGACCTGCCCCTATGGATCGCACAATTTCAGGCGCCTCGTCCGTCTCGTATTTTGCGATCGTCTCGCCCATATTGGCGCCGAGCGCATTGGGGTTGAGGTCTTCACAGTTGAAATCGGCTGAGGTCGTCTCGGAAGACTGCAACACCGAGGCTATCTGTTTTTGCCTTGCCACATCGATGGTCGCTTCGGTGCCTGCTTCACCTTCAACATAGGCCCAGCTCGAAGGTTGAAGCGCGTTGCGTTCGTATAGCGCCATCTGGTGGGCAAGTGTCAGGTTATTTGGCAAAGCCTTTTCCCACAGCTGGACCAGTTCGGCGGGCGATTGCCTTAACGGTTCGCTTGTACGGACATAGAGCCCGAGACCAAGTCCAATCACGGTCGCACAGCCAAATGCACCAATGCGCAAAGCATTAACACGCAGCATACGTTTGCCGGAGGAACTGCCGTCGAGGCCAAGAAGCACCGCCAGCAGGGATGTAATGGCGCTGATGAAACCTGCGATCACCGGCGTCAGAGACAAACTCAAAGCGGTTCCCAGGAGCAGTCCGATACCGCCACCGGCAAAAAGGTCGGGAAACGTCGATGATCTGTTTGGTTCTTCCGGGTGGTCTTCGGTTTGCGTAGGTGTCCCCGTCATATGTCCTCCCGGCAGATATGCAACGAACGCGAGCATAGCATGCCTTTCTCCAATACCAACAGGCGAGTGTAATCGGAGAAGTGGCGCATCGCGTGGAACAGCAGGCCACATGTCGGCCAATGGTGTTAATTGCGTCGGATCGTCCACTTCCAATCTCAAGTCTCGGTGGTGGCTTGCCGGAAGAGAAAACAAGCGCCACATAACCTCCAGTTTACAAACACCGAGCCGATACCATGTAGATGCTACGGTTTTGCCCCGCCCGGTCGTCAGTTATTTTCTGGTGCGTGTCCAAGCGCTTCGGCCAACGGTCGCAGCTTTGCTTCCATAGCGAATTTGAGTGCGTCATTAGCTGCAAGAGAGGTCAAGCGGCTGCTTCATACCGGAAGTGGTTTTGGCGCCGCAACGCTGTTGATGCTTCGCTGCGAATGGCACTGCATCTGCGTGTTCATGCATGATAAAGCGGTTACTGTCTCTTGACTAACGTTGATGACAGACACGTTTAGCGACCGCTTCCAATCCATTGTGACTGATGCTGCGCTGTGTACCAAAGTCCGCTTTGCCTCTTGGAAACATCGGAACAGGCATGCTGCCAAAGTTATGATGTCTGCGGAACTCCTACTTGTTCGGGCGCTAACCTCCTGAGGCCGTCGCGTTGGGGTAAGTCTTCCGGTTCGAGGATTCTGTGAGCCAAACCTATAGCCGCGAGACATTTAATGAACCAGTAGCCCGGGTCCAATTGTCCCTTATTGATGCCAAGTCTGGCCGAGTGCGGGAACGCGTGGTGATTGGAGTGCCAGTTTTCGCCGAAGGTGAGTAATCCGAGACCAGGTAGGTTGTACCCCTGAACTGGCAGGCCTTCGACGGTCCATCCTTGATGTCCGCCTCTATGCGCAAAATGCCCAACCATCCAGTGTCCGCTCAAAGAAACTACTACGCGCAAGCAAACTCCCCAAAAGACAAACTCAACGCCACCGATCAGGAATAGTGGGACGGCCACGACAATTTGTTGTGCCATCCAATGTCGTTCAATCCACTGATAGACGCGGTCATTTGCAATCTCTGGTTCGATTTCAAATTTGGGTGGATGGTGCAGATCGAACCGACAGTGCATTTGCCACCATGCGTCCTTCCAGAAACCCGCACCATGGCTTGGATGCGGAGGACCAACGGTTTGGCGTTGATGCCAGTCCCTCATGTCATGTTCACGGATCATTCCGAACGGTCCTGCCATCCCAACCAGTGTACCAAGCCAGACCAGTATGTATTCCAGCCGCTTGGGGGTCTCGAAAGCTTTATGGATGAGGAGCCTATGCATGCCTACGGAATGTCCGGCACAAACCGTGATCGCTGTTGTTGCCAGAAAGACAAAGAACCCACCCCAGCTCGGCGTCCAGATGATCGCAAGGGCACCACCCGTGAGCATGAAAAAGAACCAAATCGACTTTGCCGCATCCCAACGAATGGTGCCTTGTATCGCGTCAGTTTGACGATTGGGCGTTACACGTTCTGTTGAATGCAAGCGCATCTTGAATACCCCGGCTATAACATTTACAATAATAGATATATAACTAATAAGTTAAAAGGTGAATTCATGTCAAGTCCCGACAAGGTATTCGAAGCTTTGGCTTCTACAACGCGTAGAAGGATACTGGCTTACCTGTCCGAAGGCCCCTTAACGGCAGGCGCCGTTGCGGAGCGGTTTGATATGTCGCAACCGGCCATTTCCAAGCACTTGTCAGTCTTGGAGTCCGCGGATTTGATCTGGAAAAAGCGGGAAGGTCAGTTTGTGAACTACGGTATAAAGGCGGACAATCTGGGCGGCACACTTGCAAAGTTCATGCAAGAGGTTTGCCCGCCCAGCCGAGCATTGAAGGCCGAAAGGCGTGCCGAGAAAGACAAGGACTAAACAGGACGTGCGCCACTGACCATGAGAGAAAGCGGACCTTCGCGCAGCCGCAGCGAAATGGTGCTTTGTCCCGCACACCCGTTAGAGCAGTCCTTGGATTGAATGTCTCCTCCGGGCTGCAACTGGTCATCTGACAGAAATCGTCAGATGACGGTTCAGAGCCCAAACCGACCATAACCGTCATACCTAAAGTTTGGTGGCTCGCCTTGTTGCTGCCTTTCGATAGGCACCAAGACCAAACAAACCACTGATGAGTAAAATTCCACCGGCTGGCAATGGAACAGTTGGCAGCTGTGGGGGGGCAGAATCGAATGGTCCATCACCACCATTTTCAATTGCACTGAAAAGTAGTGAACCGGCTACGTCAGTTGCCTGCAGCGCACCGAAGCGTTCAATCTCGGTGGGGCCGAACCCAAGTGTCAAAGAAAGCCTGCCTGGTAGTGGTGTGCTGTTAACCACATTGGCTGAAAAACTTGCGGACGTGATCTGGCCATCAGCAACCGAAAACGCGTTATTTGTTACGCTGGTAGGGACAGTTAGGAACTGTACTGTATCCAACCCAAATGCGACGGAAGACACCGTGATCGCGGTGGCGGCTTGATCGTTGGTTTCGTCGGATAGACCAGAAATTGTTCCGAAAACATCCACGAACCCATCCGAAAATGAAAAGCCGAAATCCAAAGTTGCAGCGAAACTTGATGTAGCCGTTACGAATGCGATGCAAGCTGCACTTGCGAGTTTCAATAGTCTCAAATGAGTATTCCTTCTGTTCTAAAACGTGAGAGACCCGCGCGACGGTTCAAAAAAAATTAAAATTATCCAATTGGGTGAGCTTAGCTTCTTTAAATCATTGAGTCCATTCAAGGTCGGCTTCGTCCCGACACCCGTTAGAGCAGTCCTTGGATTGAATGTCTCCTCCGGGCTGCAACTGGTCATCTGACCGAAATCGTCGGATGTCGGATGTGAACCCGCAACAAACGTCTTCAAATCGTGCTGCACGCGCATGCAGCACGAGAATTGCTGCCGAGGCGAAATGTAGGAGGCTGGCGAGCGACAGTTCGTCAAAGATGCAGCGAAATCGAAGGCGTCAGTGCACAGATCGTGGACTGACTCACTTTTACCAACCAAAATCTTGGCCTAGAAGCTGAGTTGATTAAGCGGGATGATGGAGTAGTGAGAGCGGAAAGAGCAAATTCGTGGCACCTAGTTGGTAACTTGTTCCGAAAAGATAATAGCAAACATTCACAGCGTAAAAAGCGCTGCCGCCTTTGGTGAGGCCCCAAACGGTCGACCAGAGCGGGAACTCCACATCTTATCCTGATCTCCCCGGACCCTTACACTCAAAACACCTTTTTAGCACCTACTTAGACACCGAATATCGGTGCTTCGGGCAAAGATTATACTTCCAAAACGCTGGCACCCGAATACCGGTTGTTTTCGAGATCATCATGGGCCTGCTTCGCGTCGCTCAAAGGATAGGTTTTGGGGTTTGGAATACGAACATCACCCGCAGCAACCATATCGAAGAAAGAGCGCGCGTTTTCAACGAAGCTGTCTGCAAAATGTCCGTAGTTCGGGCGAGAAATCCGCAGGGATTTCGACGAAAAGCTACCGATATCCCAAGAGCCAATATCGCCCGAAGCTTCACCAAAACTGATTACGTGACCTCTGATAGCAACGACGGTTAAGGACGTCTCGAAAGTTTCAGCGCCAACCCCGTCAAAGACAACGTCAGCTCCCCTGCCGCGTGTCAAATCCATGATTTCCCCGATGCAATCAGAGCTTCGATAGTCCACCGCAGCTGCCGCACCCAGCGCCAGCGCCATATCGCGACCCTGCGCGCTGCCAGCAGTCGCGATGACATGAGCCCCGCGCGCAACGCAGACCTGAACAAGCAGTTGACCAAGCCCACCGGCCGCCGCATGAACAATCACGGTTTCGTCGACCTTAAGACGATGGACATCTGTCGTCAGGATGTTTGTTGTTACACCGCGCAACAGGCTGGCGGCAGCCTGAGCATCTGACAAGGTGTCTGGCAGGGTAACTAGGGCCTCTGAAGGCATGATCCTGTGGCTGCAATAGGCCCCTGGCGGCGCGCAGGCATAGCCAACACGATCTCCGAGGCTCAACCCTTGAACTTCGGCCCCCAGCAACGCGACTTTGCCCACGGCTTCCATACCTGGAATGGACGGAGGCTGAATCAAATTGAAATGTCCGGTCCGGGTATGGATATCAATGAAATTTACACCCACGTAGGTCTGGGACAACAACACTTCGCGCGGACCGGGACGGGGAATTTCAATAGGCCGTTCAACGAGATTTTCCGGGCCACCAAAGGCTTGCACGAAAATGCCAGTCCCTTTTTCATCCAACGAAGAGGCAGGAAGAGGCCCTGGCATGGTTGAGAGTACGCTGGGAACGGCAGGCGCATTTTGAGGACCGCCGCCAAACCAATCTTGCAAGGCCCTGAACCCTGCTCGGTAGACGCCGTCGCGAACAAGCTCTGTCATCTTGGTGATTTCTGCAGCTGGTGGGTCAAACCGGCTCCACCATTCGACAAAACATGCGTCACCGTCCGTGACCCGGCGCAAGCGCATGTGGGCCACATAGTTGTGTAACGGCACAGGGGCCTCGAGCAGGCAATAGCTGAGCCTCATGTCAAGATCCGAGGCGTCGATGAGTTGCTCGCGCAGCAGACCACCATCGGTCAGTCGAAAATTGCGCACAGCGCCGACGACATCAGGTGCGCCTCCGCCTTCGATAAAGCTGGTCGCTATTGCCGGATGCCAGCGTTCATGGGCATTGAAATCGCGCAGGAGCCGCCAAACATCAATAGCAGGCGCATCAATGACAGTGCTTTCGCGTATTGTGACCATCGTGCGCCTGCTATTCTTTTACTTCATCTTCAATGCGGCGCCATCAAAGGTTGTCACCATGGCCGCCATCAGACCATCGCGTGTGACGTAGGCATCCGAACCGCGGTATTCTTCGGCCAGAAAATCCGCCCGGGCCACCCATTGCACATTCAGCGTATTGCCGACGGGGAAAACGTGTTCACTTGCAAATGTGATGCCCATCAGGCCGCCATCCGCAACGGACTGGCAGAAGCCAGCGAAAAGATCGCCGATATCCTTGCGCCCTGAAATGATCGTACCTCCGGCCAGATGAATTTCTGCATCCGCAGGATACTGTGCCATAAGTCGATCCCAGTCACATAAATTAAGCGCATCGAGGTGTTCCTGCACCACAGCATCAGGTGTGGCTTGCCTGACCAGATCGGGCAGTTCCCTTTCCTGGGCGACAACTTGGGTCGCACATAGGATTGCAACAACGGTGAAAAGTGTTTTAGTCATCTTAGTTTCTCCTCCTTACGAGGGGTTGAAGCCGAGCGGCTGGGTGGGCCTGATTGCCATCACCGTCCATCCAGTCGCTTTTTCAGAGCCGTGAATGCACTCTGAAACACGTTGTCGCCGATATGGGCGATCAATTCTTTTTCATCTTCGGGGCGGCATTCGAACGTTGCCTCCCAGCTGGCAAAGCACCTATTGCCATCGGTCACCGGCGCTAATGCGAGTGTTGCGACATACTCAGTGACTGCCATCGGGCTTTCGAGGATCGCGTAGGTACATTTGAAGTCGTAATCGGACAGGCCAAGAAGCTTTTCCTTGATGACGCCGCCATCGGCCAGTTTGAAGATGCGGACACAGCCTACTTTGTCCGCAGGTAAATTGCCCTCAATGCGGCTCTCGACAACGAAGGGCGTCCAGTCCGGCAGTCCGTTGAAATCTCGCACGATACGCCAAACTGCGGCGGGAGGGGCGTTCAGAACAGTTGAGACAAATACTGTTGCCATGGTCAGTCGTCGTCTCTGTCACGTCGATCAGCGGTATCGTCAGACTTTCCGGATTTCTCGCCGCTCTCGGACAGTTTCGCGATGTCCTTTGCGTCTCGCAGCACATCAGTCATGCGCCCCATGCTGTCACCTTCGATACCAATTTCTTTCATCAGATTGTCGATCATCGGCGCTTGAACGCGGTACCGAAGCGCAGAATCTATGACCTCATCCGTAACGTTTTTATTGCCGCCTGATCCCCCGGCATTGATACCATCAACGTGCAATATCTTGATGCCATCGATCTTCTCCATGGGTCTCACGCTTTCGCGAACAATCCCTTCGAGCCGGTCAAGCAAGGCAGCGCGCAACCGACCGGCGCGTGCATCTTCGGACAACACATTCTCCGCCTCGTTCATCTGTTTGGCCCCTTTGGAATCAACGCTGTAGCGTTCGGCCGCGGACAGAGCGAGGGTCTTTTCCGCTTCCGCCGAAGCGGTGGCAGCGATTTTTTGCGCCTCTGCCAAAGACTTCGCCGCCGCCATTTCTGCTTCCGCCTTAGCGGTTATTTCCAGGGCGTTCCGCTCAGCCTCGCGGTGCGCAGCGATCATGTCGATCACCTTGCGGCGTTCCGCAATTTCCTTCTCGCGCAGTGTAAATGCTTGTTCCTCGGCTTGGATCGCTTTGCCACGGACCGCTTCGGCTGCGGCAATCGCACTTGACCGCTCCTGGCTTTTCTTTGCCAGCGCAATTGCCTTTTCCTCGCGCGCCATCTCCACTTCGAGATCGCCCTGAACTTCAATCTGGCGCAGTTCTTTGGCCTTCAGCATCCGGGCTTCTTCAACGCCGCGTTCAGCCGTAACCCTTGCGCGCTCAACTTCCTCGCCGGACGCGATTTCGGCTTCCTCAAAGGCCTGCCGTTTGGCGATTTGCAAGGCTTCCAGGTGTTTTTCACGGGCAATACGCACCTCGTCCAGAGCACGCGCTTGCGCCACTTTCTCGGCCTCGGTGCCCTGATCCGCAACGATCTGCGCGCGCTTCCGCTCTCCTTCTGCCTCAGTCAATTCAAGCGCTTTTTTGGCCAATGCGATCTGGCGGTCTTGCTCAGCCAGTTCGAGGGCTTTCTTGCGTGCTATGGCCAGGGTGTCCTGTGCCTGTTCACGTTCAATCCGCGCCTGCTCCAGAGACAGTTCCAGCGCGATGTTCTCTTTTTCGGTTAATTCGCGGGTCTTCAACTCTGCCTCGTCCAACGCACGTCGCCGGGACAGTTCAAGCTTCTGGGCCTCTTTTTCCTTTTCGATGCGTTCTTGGGTCAAGCGACGTTCTTGCATCAAACGTGAGACTTCGACGGCCTCATTTGATTCCATGCGCGCTTGCTCGGCTTCTTGTTCGCGCAAGGCCCGTTCGCGCGCCAATTCCGTGCGCTGTGCGGCCCGCCGCACTTCAACTTCGCGCTCTTGTTCAAGCTGCGCATATTCGGTGTCACGATCAATTTCGAGCACTTTGCGTTGCGTCTCGAGGTTCTGGTTGCGGATGTCCACCAGCGCGCGTTGCTCAATTTCGTTCCGCAATTTACGACGGTTTTCAATGGTCTCGGTGAGCTGGGTCAAACCTTCTGCGTCAAAGCTGTTGGACGGGTCAAAAAACTCAAGTCCGGTCTGGTCCAGATCAACGATTGCGACACTCTCAAGCTCAATCCCATTGGCGGCCAGAGATTCAGAAGCCAGATCGCGCACCTTTGCGGCGTATTCGTGTCGGTTCTCGTGCAGTTCTTCCAATGTCATTTGTGCTGCAACGGTGCGTAATGCGCCTGCGAATTTGCCCTCAAGCAGTTCGTGCAGACCGCCGTCTCGCAACGTGCGTCGCCCCAGAGTTTGCGCCGCCGCTGCCACCATCTCATTGCTGGCACCGACACGCACAAAGAACTCGGCACTCAGATCAATGCGCATGCGATTTTTTGTGATCAATGCCTTGTTTTCCAAACGCTCGACCGCGATGCGCAGCACGTTCATGTTCACGGGCGTCAGTTCATGCAGGACCGGAATGACAAAGGCGCCCCCGTTGACAATCACTTTTTCGCCAAGGAAACCCGTTCGGACAAAAGCAATTTCCTTTGTCGAGCGGCGATAGAGCCAGCGCAGCACATAGACTGCAACGGCGATGACAATGACGGTTATGATGATCCATAAAAGAAGCTGTCCGAATGTGCTGGAACTCATGATCCGATTTCCCTTCTAAGCTTTGAAACTGATGGATTTGAACTTGCGCGTCTGTTCTGTCAGCGCCCGTTCTGTTGGCAGCCGCTCCATTGAAGAGGCTCCATAGAACCCATGGCAATGTTTGGTGTGGCGCAGCACATATTCGGCATCTTGAGGTTCAGCTACTGGGCCGCCGTGCACAAGCACGATCACGTCTTCGCGCACCTCCATCGCTGCGCTTGCCCAGCGATCCACGATCTCTGGACAGTCTTCAAGCGTCAGGGCCGTACCTGCCCCAATAGACCCGCCCGTCGTCAAACCCAGATGACAGACGACAATGTCCGCGCCTGCCTTGGTCATGGCCCGGGCATCGTCTTCGCTAAAGACGTAGGGCGTGGTAAACATCCCCTTGCGATGCGCCATGGCGATCATGTCAACTTCGAGCTGATAAGACATGCCCGTTGCTTCAAGATTTTCGCGAAAAGTACCGTCGATCAGGCCGACGGTTGGAAAATTCTGAACCCCGGCAAAACCCACACGCGTCAGATCGTCGAGAAAACTGTCAAACATGCAAAACGGGTCGGTTCCGTTCACGCCAGCCAGTACCGGTACGTTTTTGACCACCGGCAGCACCTCGGAAGCCATTTCCATCACGATCTGGTTGGCGTTGCCGTAAGCCATCATCCCCGCAAGCGAGCCGCGCCCGGCCATGCGGTAACGGCCCGAGTTGTAGATGACGATCAGATCGATCCCGCCTTCTTCTTCGCATTTGGCGGATAACCCTGTGCCCGCGCCACCGCCCACGATAGGGCTTCCCTGCGACTTCATCTCGTTGAACCTACTGATGAGTGTTGCCCTGCCTGGCGCTGCCATCATGCTCTCCTTTGTAGCGTCGGTGCGATGGCGTGGAATGCGTCCAACACCGCATGTGTGAAATCAGGGTGGTTGATATGTGCGGGAGCGCGCAATACCTGCCGCTGACCTGTTTGAGTGACCCGCGCCTCAATAGCGTCGAACAGTGCGGCGCGCGCGGCTTCGTCTTCAAACGGCTGGCCCGGTGCATCAAGGGCCGACACACCACCTTCGGGCAACAAGAACCGGACTGGACCGTCCATCTGATTTAGGCGCTCACCGATCCAGTTACCGCACTGTCGGCTTTCCTCAATTGTTGTCCGCATCAGGGTAACAGCTGCGTTGTGAATCACGAATTTGCGGTTGCTGAATTTCTCCGGTACGCGTTCGCGTGGTCCAAAATTTACCATATCAAGAGCCCCAACGGATCCAACATAGGGTACACGCGTGCGGATCACAGCGCCAAATCGGTCATCATCGGCGGGGAAGACACCCCCAACGAGCATGTCAGCCAGTTCCGTTGTTGTCAGGTCGAGAACGGCAGAGATATCGCCGCTGTCGACCAAACCCTCCATCGCGCGCCCCCCAATGCCCGTGGCGTGAAAGGTCAGGCAGTCGTAGTCTTTTCCCAGGGCCTGGCCCACTGCCTGCACCAGCGGTGTTGTCACGCCAAACATTGTCAAACCGATTGCAGGACGCATCAGTTTGCGCTCTGCTGCGCGCGCGGCAGCGGACGGCAGGCCTGCGACCATGCCCGCCATGGCATGGGCTGCGTTACCAAGAACAACCTCTGTAATGCTGTTTAGCCCTTGCACGTCGGCAACCGAATGGAACATCTGGATGTCCGATGCGCCGACATATTGCGCAACCTCGCCCGATGCGACGGTCGACACCATCAATTTCGGAATTCCAAACGGCAACGCCCGCATGCCTGCTGTCGCCAACGATGTTCCACCAGAACCGCCCGCAGAAATGATGCCGCCTATGCCGCGTTCCCGACTGATCCATTTTGCAAACGCATCGGCCATGGCGCGCACAGAAGCGCCGCGTTCTCCGGTCATGACGGCCCCCGTACCTCCCCGTGCCATGCTGGCGACCTGCATCGCTGGAACATCTGCCCGACTGGGTTTGCCCGAGGTGGAAAGATCAACGGTACGCACGGGCACGCCCTTTTTGCGCAGCTTTGCAGCAATGAAACCCAGTTCGCGGGCCTTGGTGTCAAAGGTGCCAGCTACCAGAACGGTGCGACCCACGCGCTCTGCAAAAGGAATGTGGAACACATCTTCCTCGGGCTCAGGAGTCACCTTCTGTGCCAAAGGCGCGATGGGTGCCTGCACATTCCAGCGGTTAGGCATCTGGGCAACCGGGTAGTGGGCAGCGCCATCTTCTCGGGTCACGCGGTACACATGGTCCAGTTGCGCCTGCGCGGTTGCGGCGTCTTCTGGTGTAGGCTCAATCGCTTCGTCTTCGGCCTGACGGCCCACACCCAACAGGCGCTGCTGCATATCGGTGTCGGCAGAAAGCGCCGCTGACGCCATCATCCGGCTGATCTTGCCATTGACCATGATGCCGACCTGATCAGACACGGATGTGGCGACACCGATATTCTGTTCAATCACAAGGATCGCCATTTCGCCTTCGGCCCCCAAGGTGACCAGCATGTCGCGCACCTGATCCACAATCACCGGGGCCAATCCTTCGGTGGGCTCATCCATGACCAGTAGCTTGGGATCAGACAAAAGAGCGCGGCTGATGGCCAGCATCTGCTGCTCGCCGCCCGACAGCTGTGCGCCTCCGTTGCTGCGCCTTTCCGCCAGTCGCGGAAACGTCTGATATACGCGATCCGGCGTCCATGAGGAATCGCGGGCCGTGCCTGCTGCCAACCGCAGATGTTCATCCACGGTCAGGCTGGGCCAGACCCGCCGACCCTGGGGCACATAGCCCACGCCAAGACGGTGGATTTCGTGCGGATCAAGTTTTGTTATGTCGCGCCCGGCGATCCGGATCGAACCGGAGCGTGCCTTCGTCAGCCCGGTGATCGTGTTGCACAGCGTCGTCTTGCCCATGCCATTGCGACCCACAATGGACAATACTCCAGAGCCCAGAGCAAAGCTTACACCCTGCAGGGCATGGCTTTCGCCATAATAGACCTGCAAATCATCAACCTGAAGCATCGGGCGCTCAGCCATGACCACCCCCCAGATAGATTGCCTGCACCTCGGCGTCGTTTTCGATCTCTTCTGGTGTCCCTTCTTTGAAGACGCGTCCGTTGTGCATCATTGACACATATTTTGACACACGCAGCGCAACGTCCAGATCGTGCTCAATGATGATATATCCGACATGATCCGGCAATGCGTTCAGGATCGCCACAAGATCCCGTCGTTCCGTGGGGGAAAGTCCGGCAGCGGGTTCATCAAACAGGATAAATCGGGGTGCTCCGGCCAACGCCAGGGCAATCTCAAGCTGGCGCTTACGTCCATGACTGAGAGTCGAAACCAGCAAATCGCGGTCATCTTCAAGATGGACGGCGTGCAGGATTGAATGTGCCTGTGCCATATTCGCATCCCGATCCATCGGACGCAGCAACGAAAATCGTCGGCGCGATACACCGCGACAGGCAAGGAAAACGGACTCAAGCACGCTGAGCCCGTCGAATAGCTGTGAAATCTGGTAAGTCCGGCGCAGGCCGCGGCGAATACGCTCGTGTGCAGGGATTTCGGTGATGTCCTCACCAAAGAACTGAATGCGGCCAGACGTGCATTCAAAGTCGCCGGTAATGGCGTTGAACAATGTTGTCTTGCCCGCGCCATTGGAGCCGAGGACCGCGCGCCGTTCACCAGCCGCGATCCTCATGTTGATGTCCGATAACGCGATAAGGGCACCAAAATGACGTGCTACACCAGAAAGCTCCAACGCACATGCGCCGGTCCCCTCTAGCCGAGATGCCGCCAGATTGGTGTCCTGCTTGGCCATCGCGTTATTCGCAGCTTGGGTTTTCGCGGCTTACCGCACCCAATGCCATGAATTCTTCCTTGTCGATTCCAAGGGTCTGATTCACCTGCGATGTCACCTGGATCAACTTGTTGACCAGATTTCCGTCGGCATCTTCGGTTACCTCAGTCAGATACATGTCGGCGATCGCATTGCGGTTCTCATCCAGCGATACCATCCCGGTGGGTGTCTCGAAGCTCAGAGCGCTCAGCGCCGCACGGTAGGCGGCTGGATTGCTCATGTCACCATCCACCTCGTTCAGCGCAAGGATGGCGGCTTTCATGCCGATATAGTAGGCATGTGCAAAGAGCGATGGCGACGGGAAAGCGCCATCCGTCTCTTTGTAGGCTTCGACAAAGGCGACCCACTCAGGCGCATCGTTGGTGTCTGCAATTGGACCTGCAGCGGGCGTGCCGATCAGAACATCTTTCAAGCGACCTTTTGAGGTCAAAACGGTCTGGTCGACTGTAATGGACCCGCCAATCAATGGCGCTTCGCCTCCGGCCTGCTGAAATTGCGACAAGAAGTTGACGGCATCGGCCCCACCAAGAGCCACATAAATCGCGTCAACGTCATCCGGGATAGCCGCGATAACGGACGAATAATCTTTGTTGCCAATCGGCACCCAGGATTTCGACGTCACCTTGCCACCCGCCTGGCAGAATTCAGCCATGAAACCAAAGACCTGCGTGTATGGAAAGGAGTAGTCCTCTGCAACGACAGCCACGTTTTGGTAGCCCTTTTCGTTGTACGCATAGGTGCCAAGCCCCGCCATCCATTGGGCCCCATCGGTCGAGAACCGGAAAAAGTTGGGCGCAGGGTCACGGAAGGTCGTGTCCTGTGCAGCGGATGATCCATTGATGAAAGTCACATCGGGTTGCGACAGGGCATAGTTTTTAACCGCTATCCCTTCGTCCCCCGAAAGGGGACCAACGAGTATTGAAACGCCGTCTTGTTCGACGAGTTTTCGCGCCGCACGCACGGCAGAATCGGGTGAGGCGTCGGATGACCCCTTGATGACCTCGATCTTTTTACCACCGGCCATGCCGCCAGCCTCGCTGAGCGCGACCATCGCGCCGCGTTCACTGTCCTCACCCAGCACCGTGAAAGCGCCTTCGAATGTGGCCAGAAGACCTATCTTGATTGTGTCATCCTGCGCCATTGCCAATCCCGGCAGCGTGAAAGTGGCCAGCGTCGCAGCCATTAGTGTTCTTCTGTGCAGTCTCATTTGAACCTCCCTTGGTTTCTTGAGTCGTCGTGTCATTTTTTGGCCTGCAATATTCAGATGTCAGACCTGAGTGATCCGGGCGCGAGGTGGGCTTTTGCTTTTTCCCAAAGTCCCAGAATGCCGTCAGGTGATACAAAGACGATCACCAGAAAGAGTAATCCGATCAGGGTATTGAACCGTTCAGCCCCGACTATATCGATGGCAAAGGTCTGCATAAGGATCACCACGACCGCGCCAAGGAACGGACCAATCGGGTGACGTAGACCGCCAATGACCGTGATGATGAGTACGTTGATTGCAGCACCTACATTGATTGTGCCCGGCGAAATGCGCCCGTTGAACCAAACCAGAAGAATGCCAGCCAGCCCGGCGATAATGCCAGCCAGAAACCATGCAAACACCTTGTGCATGGTTACGTCGTATCCGAGGGCGCGCATCCGGCGCTGGTTGTCGCGGGTTGCCTGCAAGGTCAGCCCGAAAGTGGACTTTGAGGCATAGAGCACCGCAAGGTAGCAAAGGATCGCGACCCCAAGACTGAGAAAGTAGAAAGGCATTGGGTCGCGCCAGTCGATCCCGAAAACGACAGGCGCTTTTACACCCGCAAATCCGGGAAAGCCGTTGAACAATGTGTAGTTCTGCTGAGCGAAGTAGAACATCGCAGTAGCAACCGCGAGCGTGATCATGATCGTGTAGATGCCGCTGGTCCGCACTGAAACCCAGCCCACCAGCGCAGATGCCAAGGCTGCGATGAGGACTGCAAACGGCACAAGCACCCACCAGGGCCAGCCGAACCCATGCACATCCGCGCTGTTTTCGCCGAAAATGGCGACAGTATAGCCCGCGATCCCGGCGATGGTGATCTGAGCGAGGCTGACCATGCCGCCATACCCCGCCAGCCACATCAAAGAGAGGCCCAGCATTCCGAAAATCAACGAATAGGCACCGATTTGCGTCGTGAAAAAGTCGGAAGCCACAAAGGGAAAGACGAGCAAAACGGCCGCCAACGCCAAGTGCCCCGCGCCGATGCGCGCGATAAGATCGTTGCGCGCGGGCGCCTGATCGGGGAACGGTTCTGTAGTCACGATGTCGAACCCATGATGCCCTGTGGTCTGATTGCCAACGTGACTACCATGATCAAGAACGTGACAACGATCCCGTAGGTCGGGAAATAAACGAGGCCCAGTTGTTCAGCCAACCCGATGAGGAGGGCTCCAATTGCCGCCCCGCTGATTGAGCCCATGCCGCCGACGATCACCACCACCAGTGAGGCCAGCAGATACCGCACGTCCTCTCCTGGCGAGACTGAAAGTGCGGAGCCGCCAATCACGCCTGCCAATCCTGCAAGACCGGCGCCGACCGCAAATACAATGGCGAAAACAGCATGGACGTTGATACCTGAGGCCGAGAGCATCTCACGATCATCAACGCCTGCACGGATCATCATGCCGACCCGTGTGCGGTTCAACATCAGCCACAGCGCAATCCCAATGGCAATCGCGGCAAGCAAAACCAGAATACGAAAGAGCGGGTACTTGATGTATACGATAGATCCATTCGACCTGACTGCTGAGATAATTGGCAGTTCAAGCGTGCCTGACAGCCAATCGGGCACAAGAATCTGGTAGGTTCCGCCGGCCCAGATCGCCAACATCAAATCTGCAGCAACGATGGAAATCCCGATGGTAACAAGTGTCTGGCGCAGATCATCGCCTTCAAGTCGACGAAACACCACAACCTGCAAGACAATCCCAAGCAGCCCCACGATCACAAAGGCCCCGGCAACGCCTAGCAGCCAGTAGCCTGTGAGATCCGCGATCTCGTATCCTACATAGGCGCCCAGCAGATAGAGTGAGCCATGCGCCAGATTGACATTGCGCATAAGCCCAAACACGAGGGTAAAGCCACTTGCGACAAGGAAATAAAGTCCCGCCAGCGTCAGGCCATTCAGAATGGAACTGACAAAGGCCTTCTTGGAGATCAGAATATCCTTGACCCACTCAGGCCAGACAGGCGTGAAAACAAGCCACGCGAGCAACAGCGCCAGAATGACTGCAATGCCGATCCAAACTTGGCGCTTTGTCAGCGCGGGCGCGTTGTTCAGCGTGTCGTCAGGGGGGCGCAAGTCATTCATGCGGTCAGGCGCCGCCGTTGTTCGCCGGTTTTGGGTGCCTTGTGGAATTTGCCATCTTTCATGATAGCGAGAAGACGTTTCTGCTCTTGAAGGATGCTCACATCCGAAATCGGATCCCCGTCAACAAGCAGCAAATCGGCCAGATATCCCTCTTTGATCATGCCAAGTTCATGTTCCATGCACATGATCTCGCCGCCATATTTGGTCGCGGCCTGTATCGCCTCCATTGGAGAGAAACCAAGCATGTCGACAAAGGTCTGCACGTCCTTGGCATTGGTGCCCTGTGGGGTCCAGGCAAAGCCATAGTCACCACCGATGCAGACCCGGATGCCCCGTTTGTGCATCTTTTTCATGGTGTCGACACACATCTCCAGCTCGCGTTCGTATTCCATCGAAAGCGGCGATCCGGGTACGATGCCCCATTCCTCAGCATGACGCGCGGTGTTGATCAACCAGGCAATACCGGGCGCAACAAAATGCTTGTCCTTGACGGCTTCAAGCATGTCGAGGCTTTCTTCATCGGCAAAGCTGGCGTGATAGATGTTCTGAATACCATGACGAATGCACTGTTTGACCGATCCACTGGACCGGGCATGGGCGCTGATCACCTTGTTTCGGCACCGGGCCTCGGCGCAGGCCATGGCGACTTCTTCTTCGGACATGGGCGTTTCTTCGGCGCCCATGCCCGTGATGGCTTCACCGGACAGATTGAGCTTGATGCTGTCCACACCGATCTTGATCAATTGACGCACCGTCCGGCGGACCTCTTCGGGCCCCGATACAACAAGTCCCAGATTCAAGCCCTCATGAGGAATATGACTGGGCGCTGCATCCCCCAGACCACCTACGGTCGTGATCTCAGGACCGGCAGCAAGATACCGTGGCCCCGGATAGCGCCCCTCGTTGATGAAGCGCTTTGCGACGACATCCAACCTTGGTTTTGCTGCCGCCGCACCGCGACCTGAAGTAAACCCGGCGTCCAGAACCAACTTGGCCATCTCCATGGTGACCAGCATATGCTCTTCAAGCTCCATCATCTGGATCGGATCAATGCCCGGCGCATTGTTCCAACTCAGATGCAGGTGTGCGTCGATCATGCCGGGCATCAGTGTGGCACCCATCCCGTCAATAACAGTGGCACCGCCATATTGACCGCCACCAAAACGTGAACCACCTCTGCTCACGCGCGAAATGCGGTTTCCCTTTACGGTGACTTCACCAGAGTAGGGATATTCACCCGTCGCATCGAGGATGCGCACATTTGTAAATACGATTTCTCCGGAGGTGTCGGCGCCACTGTTCCAATCACTATCTGCCATATTGACCTCTTATCTCGCGCAATGCCGCGCAGTCATCTATTGTGGGTGCTCTGCCAAGAAGCCTCTTAGCAGAACAGCGCTCTGTTCGGGTTTTTCCAATGGAGTCCAGTGACCGCACCCGGGTAGGATCTCCAGCTTCGCTCCGCTGATTTTTTCGCTGAGCAACCGCCCCATACTAACGGGAGCAACAGGATCGCTTTCGCCTGTGACCAGCAGTGTCGATGCTGTGATCTTACGCCAATCGGCCGCTTCTGCCAGCGAAAGTGCCTCGCAATTGGCTGCGTAGCCATCACCTGTCTGCCTCAAAACGCTTTCACGGACAAATGCGACAGCTGCGGGATTTTCCCTGTGGGTAGATGGCGCGAGCGTGTTCTGGACGATCTGATCTGCAATTCCTGCCAGACCTTCTTTCCGCGCATGCGTCGCGCGAAGTAACAGGCCTTCACGGGCTGCTTGCGGTGGTTCTGTCAGGGCCCCATAGAGGATCAGCCCCTTTACCCGATCTGGAAAACGTGCCGCGATGTGCTGACACACAATGGTGCCCATCGAATGGCCGACAAGGTGAAACGTCTCAATTCCCCTGTCGGTCAACCACTGTGTCACCGCCTCGACCATTACCGCGATGCTGAGACGCTGTGATCCCAACGCAGAGCGCCCGGAACCGGGCATATCGGGCCGGATGGCCCGCATGTTGCCAAGAGCCCTCATCAGCGGCTGCCACGTGTTCGACGTGCCGCCCAATCCGTGCAACAGCACAATTGGAAACCCGTCTCCGGTATCTTCGACAACAAGGCTCACTTCGCGACCATTTCATTCTGCAAATATCCGATCTGGTCGATCTCGACCCGCACAACATCACCCGGAACAAGGTACTTCGGTGGCGAGAAGCCGATGCCCACGCCAACCGGTGTGCCCGTTGCGATGATATCGCCGGGGTTGAGTGTCAGTCCGGCAGACAGGGTGGAGATAAGCGTTGGTATGTCGAATATGAGATCGGCGACCGGTGCGCTCTGCCGCAGTTCGCCATTGACAGTGCAGCGCACGACCATCTTCGAAAAATCAACGTCGTCGGTTGTGACAACCCACGGCCCCATCGGGCAGAATGTGTCCTGCGACTTGCCAATCAGCCACTGGCTATGACGGCCCTGCAGATCGCGCGCGGTGACGTCGTTGACAATTGTGTATCCCCAGATGTGATCCATTGCGTCGGAGGCTGAAATCCCTCGGCCACCAACACCCATGATGACAGCGAGTTCGGCTTCGTAATCAATCGCTTCGGAAACCGATTTGTCGATTACGACAGCGTCCTCCGGGCCAACGACACATTCGGGCACCTTTGAAAAGATGATCGGATGCTCGGGGATGTCGCCGCTTGCTGCCGAGGAATCGAATCCACTTTGGGCAAATTCCTTGGCATGCGCGTGGTAATTTTTACCCACGCAGAAAATGTTGCGCGCCGGACGCGGCACCGGCGCTTCCAGCCTGATCCGGGCAAGGTCCAGCGGCTCCTTTTCTCGCGGCATTTGAGCGCGACCAATGAGGGCGGTCACCCCTCTCGACGCTTCATACAGGCTCACATCAAACGGATAGACACACATCTGGTCCAGATCGACTCGACCGATATGGCGCTCTCCACCGATTTTGAATGTCGCCAGCTTCATGATGCCACCCCCGCAATATGAACCTATACGTATATTGGTTCACATTGTCGAAACTAGCCAAGCGCTCCCAATACGGCAAGAAAATAATTTTCGAGCACAAAACCCGTTAATTTAAGGGAAAACAGATGATATACGTCAGGAATCGGTCGATTTTCTATTCCTCTCCACAGTCATATATTATACCAATATTGGCAAAGGTTTCACGCAAAGAAGAAACAATGGCGAGAATCAAGGCAGTCGAAATTACCAAGTCCCTGCGTGAGAGGATTGCAGGACCGGAATGGCAAAAGACCCGTGTTTTGCCGAATGAACGGGCTCTTTCGGATCACTATGGAGTCGCGCGCAACACCATTAGACGAGCGCTGTCTACGCTCGAACAAGAAGGTATTCTTACTCGGCACGTGGGCCGTGAAACCGTGATCAATGAAACGTTTGTCACTGGTGTCACGGACCTTTCGGCAATCGTTGATCGGCTTACAGAAATCAGCCCGTTTGATATCATGAATATGAGGTTGATCATCGAGCCACATGCCGCGGCAACCGCTGCACAAAACGCCAGCGAAGGGAAATTAGAAGCCCTGCGCGACGTTCACATGCGTACGGTCGACGAACGCCGGGTGGTCGAATTCGAGGCGCTGGATGCTGTTTTTCACGAGTTGATCTTCAGGTCGGCGCGCAACGAGTTTCTCAAAGAACTGAATGAACTGCTGGTCATTGCGCGTCGGCGCAAACCGGTAATCGCAATCAGGCGGAGCGGCTTCAGCGAAGCGCGTCGGCTTGAAACAATCGCACAGCACGAGGAGATCCTGAAAGCGCTGATGGCGCGTGATGCGGAGGCCGCGACGGAGGCAATGAAATTGCACCTGTCGGTGCGCAGCCGCAACCTGTTTGGTGGGCATGGTGAGGCGCGTCACGCGGAGGCGATAGATGCCGCAGACACTGTGGCTCACGCCGACGAAACAAGCGATGACGCTGAAGAATTGCTCGATGTGATGGAACGTATCGCAGGAAGTAGCCCGGCAGATGTGATGAATGTCCGTCTTATTGTAGAACCAAAGGCAGCTTCCGTTTCAGCTGCCAACGCTCGAAGATCTGATCTGGTTGCCATTCGCAATGCGCATGAACTGGCCACGTCGTCGCTGGAGACAGAAGCTTTTGAAGCCTGGGACGGAGAATTCCACAAACGCATTTTCGAAAGCACGCGCAATGATTTTTTGACTGCGCTTCATGACATCTTTCAGGCGATACGTTTACGCAAGAACTGGCTCGACATGAAACGCCGAACGCTCACCCCAGAACGCCGTCTTGTCTACTGCGATCAACACAGCGCAATCTATCAGGCCATTGCCAACCGCGACCCGATCCTGGCCGCTGAAGAGATGCATCAGCATCTTTTGGCAATCCAGAAAAATTTATTCTAAGGGATTGCTGTAAAGCCCGCTTTCGGCTGACAGAGATGATTTTCTGAGTGCAAACACCGATCCAACCAAAGTGAACGGCGGCGTAGTCCCGATCCTCCAATGTGGCGCCAGTCCGCCGGGCAAGTTCATTTCGCGATTGGGCTGATCACGCGTGATGGAACGACCGGTTTTGGGGAAATCACAAAGCCGCCAAAAAGCTACCGCCGCAGGTGCGGATGGGTACTGCGGGGGCAATGGCCGCGATTGCACAAGGCGAGTTTGTCCCGCTTGTCGACTTAACCGGCCAAAACGAGGCTCTGCTTAGGGCTGACATCCCTGATATAACCATTGACCAGAGGGTGCACGGGAGGACACAGTGCCTCCCTGCCAACGGTGTGCAAACGGAAAAATCTTCGATTTTTTAGAACGGCGAGCTGCTCGTGCGCGATGAGTCGGAAACCTCCATCGTTGCAGAGGCGTTACAGGGCTTTGCCAGCGGGCGCTTTTACACCCAATGCGAGGTCATACGGTTATCGGAAAGCAAGTCTTACTTCGTCAACAAATATCCAAGCCGCGCCATAGGCTTTGAAGAGATTTGCCGCATGATGAACCGTCCGCACTAAGCGGGGTAGATCGAGTACCAGATTGGCGCATTGATCTGCGCTGTCCGTCATCAATTGGTTTGAGACAGATGGCGTTTTGACTTTGTGGAGTCATCGATCATCTGGTTTCAGTTAAGCAGCGGATTTAGCGTGCTGCAAGCGCCTTAGCTTCATGGTCTTCCGTTTTGTCCTTTCCCGTTCAAGTAGGATTGTTTGTCCGCGGCCTGTGTGGACGTCGGCAAGTGTCAGGTTCTTCAGGCTCTCATGATAGCGCTGATGATTGTAGTGCCCAACGAAGGCTGCGATGTGCGTTTCGAGATCACCTGGCAGGAAGTGATTTTCCAGCAAGATGCGGTTTTTTTTTGCGTTTGGTGCCATCGTTCAATCTTGTCTTGAATTTGCGGATGATAAGGCGCGCCTCGGGTGTGCGACATGCCTTTATCTTCCAGATATTCTGCCAGTTTCACGGATATGTAGCATGGGCCATTGTCTGACAGCAGACGTGGACGGTGAACCACGTTTACCTATTCAAGCCCCCGTTTCATCCAAAGCCTGACTCAACGTGTCCTGAACATCTGACGCCGCCATTCCAGTGCAAAGCTTCCACGTGATGATGTAGCGGCTGTAGTCGTCTAGGACAGTCAACAGATAGAACCAGCCCCAGCCAATGACCTTGAGATAGGTAAAATCCGTCTGCCACAACTGGTTGGGCGCCGTCGTTTTGTCACGGAACTCATCAGCCGCTTTCATAACGATAAGGTTTGGGCTGGTGATCAGATCATGAGATCGCAGAAGCCTGCAAACACTGGATTCCGAGACGAAGCAGCTGCGTTCATCGGCGAACGTGACAGCCAGTTCTCTCGGGCTCAACTCTGGCCGAGCCAATGCCAGCTACAGCAAGGCCTGCCGGACACCGTCAGGAATGCGGTTACAAACACGACCAGGATACGGCTTGCGGTCTTCCAAGCCAGCTTCGCCGCGCTGCAAAAACCGATCATACCATCGATAAAAAGTCGGGCGCGACACGCCCAACTTTTCCAAAGTGCGTTTAACTGACAAATGCGATCCCTCGACCAGCCTGACGATCTCCAGCTTTTCTGATGCAGGATACCTCATTCCGGATCGTCCCCATCCCCGAGCATGCTTTTTTTGAGAAGGCGCAACTCAAGCGTCTGCTCCGCGACAACTTCCTTCAAATCACGCGCTTCAGCTTTCAAACTGGTGACTTCGCTGGACGTCACCTGACGAACAGTATTGCCAGCCAGCCGCTTCTTCCCAGCCTCCATGAAATCTTTCGACCAATTGTAGTATACGCTCTCCGCGATCCCCTCACGGCGGCACAGCTCTGAGATCAAGCTCTCCCCACGCAAACCATCTAAAACAATGCGGGTCTTCTCTTCTGCCCAGAATTTCCGGCGCGTCTTACGCTTGATCTCTTTGACGTGTCTGTCTGCCGAACCGTTCGGCCCTGTCTTCGTTCTCATCTCGTATCCTTTCAAGGACTACGATGAGCGAAAGACACTCCCTTAGCAAAACTAACCCGTCTGTCTCAAAGGCCGTGACGGGCTACAGTGCATAGCGCAGCATTTCGGATTCATGATCGGCTCCAACGCGGACAAACCGGACTTGTGCACTGCGGCTATTGCTAACACAGCATATGCTCGCAGATGCGGCGCGCTTTTTGCCGCGTTGCGGCCAACATCACCAGATCGGTCATTCGCGGGTGTTGATTTCACCCAGACCGAGACCTCACTTTCGTGTCATCGAATGAGGTTATCTCCTCGTTATCTCAAGCTTAAAGGTCCGAGGCAAAAGATGACCGGAGCTGTGCGGCCCATACGTCATCGATCCGCGCAATGACCCAGAGCGATTTGAAGGATGTCAAAGGCAAACCGTCTGCGCGGTAGCGATCCACTTGGACAGACAGGTGCACTTTTTCCGAACTGATCTGAAGGGGAGAGAGTTCTCCCCATTTGGTGTAGCCCCATTCTTCGCCAGCACGTTTCCGGAAATCTTCGAAATACACACCCGGCCTATCCCAGATGCGCATTTTGCCGCCGCTTAACCGGTAGTGCGGGAAATGTAGGGTTAGGGCGATGGCTTCCTCGTCACGGGCATTCAGGGCGTCAAGATGAGCCTGCATTACGGCAAGTGCGGCATCCAATTCGGGCGCTTCGGTCATCTTAAGCTCCTTGTAGGTGGTCGGCGAGAATGCGGGCTGGATGGGGCAGTTTTATACCTGCAAAGCGCTTGGCCTGCGAACGACAGGAGAAACCTGTCGCCATCGCTTTACCCGCTTTGTCTTGCAAAGCATCGCGCCAAGACAGATCAAAGATATCTTTAGACATCTGTTGGTGTTCAGTCTCATGACCAAATAAACCCGCCATCCCGCAACAGCCGGTTTTTACGATTTCCAGGGACAGACCGAGACCTGCGAAGATACGTTGCCAACGTGGGCCAGTTTGTGGGTCGGCCGTTTTTTCGGTACAATGCAGAAACAGGCGATAGTCACCTGTGGGCGGCTGTGCGCGGTTCATCTCAGATAGATGCCCATCCAAGAACTGATCAAGGCTCAACACGTCTTTGCGCCCATGGTCTTTCAGCAACAGGTTATGCACAGCCGGTTCAACACTGATCAAAGGCGCACCATTTGCGGTCAGCTGATCCAGGCGTTCATTGGTGTTTTCCTGCACCTTTTCAAAATCTTCCAAATACCCTCGAACATGTGCGGCTTTGCCAGTTGGCAAGACTTCGGTGGCTTGCACTGTGAAGCCTGTAGTGCGCAGAAGGTCAGCTGCCGACAGCAAAGGTTCTGTATCAAACAGTCCTGTGAAACTATCGACCAGCAGGACAACGTCCGCAGTTGCTGCGGCTGTTCTGCCGACTATGTCGACGCCGCGCGATTGAAGCGAGGCTTCTATGGACGGTGTGGCAAATGCCGGCAGGGTGCTGAGACCAAAAACGTGCTCTGACAGGTATCCTGACACTGGGTTTTGCATTGCGAGATTTGACAAATGGGGCACCCGGTATGCCGCCATGGACAGACGCTCCATGCGTCGTACCAGATGATCCCGTACCGGACGGCGCTTGTTGCGATACCATTGCGCGAGAAAGTCGGATTTCATCTCCGGGATATCAACGGCCACCGGACACTGGCTGGTGCAGGATCGGCAAGACAGGCAATCGTTGAGGCTGTTAAGCACCGCCTGACCAATGGCTTCTCTATCGCCACCAGTGCTTTCGGCGTGGGTCCATTCCCGTAACAAAGTCGCGCGTCCCTTCGGCGAAAGACGTTTTTCCCCGGTTGCCTTGTATGAAGGGCACATAGGATCATCAGGGGCCCAGTTAAAACAGGCCCCGTTTCCGTTGCACCCGATGGATTTTGCGAAGGGTGCAAATCGGGCGCGGTCGATTTCTGCGTCACGCGCACCGCGGAACGGCACTTCGTCCAGGCGGTTAACTTCACCCCTAGGGGCATAGAGCTTGCCTGGATTCAAACGTCCCTCTGGGTCATAGGCCGTTTTGATCTGCTCCATCACGGCCAGCAGGTCTGATGGCAGATGCGCGGCCAGATACTCTCCACGCAAACCTTTGCCATGTTCACCAAAGATCAGCCCGCCCATGTCGCGGGCTAGCACAAAGACAGCGTCGGAAATCTCGCGGATCTTGGCCTGATCTTCTGCAGATAGCATATCCAGAGTTGGGCGCACGTGGACACAGCCCACATCAGCATGACCAAACATGCCATAATCAACTCCCGCCTTGTCCAAGATGGTTCTGAACCCGCGCACAAAGGCGGACAAGTTTTCAGGAGGTACAGCCGCGTCTTCGACAAAGGGCACACCAATGCGCTGTCCTTCCAAAGCACCGAGCAGGCCAACAGAGCGTTTACGCATAGACCAAAGCGCAGCCATCTGGGCTGCATCATCCGCATCCTGCTGCCCAACGAAACTCTCAGGGGCGTCTTTCAAAATCTCCGCGAGTGTCGCACGACCTGTGGTAATTTCGGTCAGATTGTCGGCGGCAAACTCCACAAACAAGAAGCCGCGCGCCTCCCCAAATGCGCCAAACACATCTTTGAGTTCGGACCACATTGGGGTCTTTGCGGCGAGTTCAATGATTTTATCGTCCAGAAACTCAATAGCGACCGGATCTGCTGCAATAAGCGCCGGCACGTGATCCATAGCAGACAGCGCATCGCGATAGGCCAAGACGGTGAGCCCTTTGTGACCGGGCACGCGCTCCACGCGCAGCGTAATTTGGGTTGTAAGCGCCAGCGTGCCCTCAGACCCCGCCAGAAGTTTGATAGGGTTCAGCCCATCATCTGTAAGCGCTTCCCCCAGGTTATAGCCGGTTAATCCCCGATTGAGGGGAGGAAAGGCCGCATTAATCTGGGTGGCATGATCCTGCAGGAGGGTTTCCAATTGCCCGTTCTCAGCAAAGCCACGTGCCGTTGTTGCATTGCCGTCAGCCAGAACAAGATCAGCATCCAGCACCCAATCTGACGTCCGCCCATAGCGCCGTGAACCTTTGCCACTGGCATCCGTTGCGAACATTCCGCCAATGGTCGCGCGGGAGGAGGTCGATACCGTCGGTGGAAAAAAGCACCCATGCTGCGCGAGAAAGCTGTTGAGCTGATCCAGCACCACACCTGGCTGCACAACGGCTTCGAGTTTGTCCTGATCAAAAGAGACAATGTCGGTCATATGCCGAGAGCAGTCGACAATCACGCCTTGATTGAGGCTCTGTCCATTTGTGCCAGTGCCACCCCCGCGCGCGGTCAGGGCGATTTCATGCGTTTGCGCCAGCTGGGCGATCACAGCGATGTCTTCAGCGGTCCTTGGATAGAGGATAGCATCGGGTTCTACCCGATAGATTGAGTTATCCGTGGCCCCAACCAGGCGCGTGGCCAGATCGTCCCCAATGTCGCCGCCAAACCCATCACGACGTAGTGTGTCTATGAAAGCCTTAAGCGAGCTCATGCCTCAAATCCGTAAAGCTGCGCTGGGTTATCGACAAGAATACGCTTGCGTGTCGCCGTATCAGGCACCCAGTCAACAAGCATGTCCAGAAGCGCCCCATCATTGGGCATCGACACAGGTATTTGCGGATGGGGCCAATCAGAGGCCCAGACGCACTGCTCTGGGTTCGCCGCCACCAAAGCCCGAGCAAAGGGCGCGACATCTGTGTAGGGCGGATGATCCTGGCCCGTCATGCGGTAACTGCCCGACAACTTGGTCCAGACCTTGCCGCTTTCCATCAAACGCAACAAAGCGGTGAAACCCGGATCATTCAAACCTTTGGCCGCTTGCACATGCCCGATGTGATCAAACACCACCGGAACGGCAAGCGTATCGACAAAACCCTCAAGGTCTTCAAAACTCGAAACATCAACCAACATCTGCATGTGCCAGCCGACCTGTGCGAGTTTTTGGCCAATCTCCAATAGAACCGCGCGTTCGGATGAGCCCGAAAACAAAGCATTCACCCGCGCCCCACGCGCGCCTTGGGCATGCATCTCTTTAAGTTCGGCAACAGCGACCGATGGATCGACGACAACCACTGCGCGAAAGGCGTCACCGACCTCAGCGACCGCCTCTAATGTGGTACGATTGTCGGTGCCGTAGACACTTGGCTGTACGATTACGGCACGCTCAATGCCCAGTACCGACAGCATTTTCTGGTAGTCAGCAAGTGATGCCGGCGGCGGAGTGTAAAGGCGGGCCGAAACCAAATCCGAAGGCAGCGCAAATACATGAGCGTGGCAATCGCAGGCACCGGAAGGAACGATGCAGGAGGATGCGTTAGGCGCCGGATCAGCGGGTGCGCAAAGCGGAGGAGATTGGATTGCCACGGGTTTGGGCCTGATGAAGAAGCAGGAAATAGTATTGTTCATCAAGCATAGAGTGCATCACGTCATTCGAAAATTCGAATTATTCAAACATCAATTAGAAAAAACGAATACAAAATTATCTCGTCTTCACAATTTCCCCCCATAGCTCTTCGATACACGCTAGGAAATTTTCGGTGGCCGCATGTTGGGGTTGGTTCTTCGGGGCAAATAGACCCAACGCGATTTGAACGCTTGGCTTCCAAGGCACAAGCACGGTGCTGCGTCGGTACATAGGATCAAGCACGGTTGCGTCGCTGAACGTGAAACCACAGCCGCTTGCAACGAGTCGTAACGCAGTATTGGTGCTGTTCACTTCGTGAAACGCTTCCAGTTTGAATCCTTCTTCGCTCAAAACGCGATCAATTGCATCACGCGCCATCAAACCACGCTGTAAGGCAATATAGCGCTCTCCGATTAGATCATCTGATGTGAGTGTTTCTCGTCCAGCAAGGGGATGGGATCTGGGCAAAAGAACCTGAAGCTCGGTGTCAAATTTGCGCAGCAAATCCATTGCAGTAATCTGCATGGGTGTCACAAAGAACCCTAAATCAAACTTGTCCCTTTGCACCCTTCTGCCGAGTTCGCGACGACCATGAAAGTCTAGGGTCGTGCGTACGTCTGGATATCGATGCGTGAATCTTTCCAATGCGGGAATGACAAGACCATTAGCTGGGCGCAATTGGCTGACTATTCTCAGCGGGACAAGCGCACTACTGCGAAATTGGCGAAACAGATCGGGCAGATCATTCAGCGAAGCAACGATGCGCTGTGCTTCGGGGTAAAACAGATCAGCTTCTGGTGTCGGCATCAGTGTTTTTTGGTCTCGATAGAAAAGTTTTACACCAACCTCTTCTTCCAGCAGGTTGACCAACCGACTGACAGCAGGTTGCGATAGGTTCATCCGACGGGAAGCGTGTACAAGCGCACCTTCGTCCATAACATGCAGGAAAGCGCGTAGACTTTTGAGGTTCATCTTTCAAAATCCTGAACAGTGATTTCGATAATTCTATTTTTCTGAACACAATAGGTAAAGTAAAAACAGGCTTGAGACACTGCTGCCTGAGGCTGTGGTGTGGTGAAATCTCTGGGAGGATATCATGCAAAGACGTAGTTTTCTAATCGCAGCAGGTGCTGGTGCATTAGCTGCAATGACCGGCACCACTGCTGCGGCGGAGTGGAACCCACGCCGACCGTTGAACATCATCGTGCCATACAACGCCGGTGGCGGCGTTGATCTTTACGCCCGTGCAGTAGCCAATGCCGCTGAAAGCCGCTTGCCTGTTCCAGTCGTTGTGGTGAACAAGCCGGGCGCAGGCGGTTTGACCGGTGCAATCGAGGCTTCCAAGGCGCGTCCAGACGGCAACACCGTCCTGTTGACATCCTCTGGTTCCTTCCTGCTGGGCTCTATGTTCAAAGAAGCTGCGGTGAACCCATTTGAAAGCTTCCAAACCGTCGCACAGGTCGGCAACCTGAAAGGTGCCATCGTTGTACCAGCCGCCAGCCCTTTCCAAACATTGGCTGATCTGGTTGAAGCGGCCAAAGGTGGCAACCTGAAATGGGGTCACAACGGGCGTGGCGGAGTGTTCCAAGTTGCCGGTCAAACCTTCCTGAACAATCAAGATCTGGAAGCAACCGACGTGCCCTTTAAAGGCGGTGCGAAGTCTCGCGCGGCGATCCTGGGCTCTCAGGTGGACTTCGGCATCCTCGGCATTCAGCAGTCCCGTGGCTTTGAAGCTGAATTGCGTGTTTTGGCGATCTTCGCCGATGAGCGCGACCCGCTGTTCCCAGATGTCCCTACTGCAGCAGAGCAGGGTTTTAATATCCCTGTCATTTCCTCTCCGATCATCCTGTTCGCGCCAAATGGTGTGGATGCAGAGATCGTAACGGGGATGGAAGCGGCCATGGCTGACATCGCTGCCGCACCAGAGTTTTCCGAGACCGTTGAAGCCAAAGGCACAGTTTCCGCATATCTGGCCGGTGCTGACGCCAAGGCAAACCTGATGGCAATGGGCGAAACTGCCAAGCCTGTCATCGACGCCCTCAAAGCTGCGAGCAACTAAGTGACTGGCTCGTTCCATCGCTCTGTGATTGTCGGCGCTGTGCTGACCGTACTCGGCCTTGCGGCCGGGTACTATGCGTCGTTGATACCGCAAGGTGCCGAAGGTGGCATCGGCGGTGCTCGGATTTTCCCTTATATTGCGTCAGGTGCGATCCTGGTCTGCGGTATTCTGGAATTGCTAAGTGGCCTGCGCAGGCAAGACACCTCCCCTCTGCGCCTCACAGATATTCCCGGTGAAATCGCAAGTCTTCTTGCAATAGCAATCGGATATGTTTGGTTGGTCAGCAAGCTTGGTTATTTGATTGCGACAGGTTTGATTGCGCCGTTGGCCATGTTGCTCTTTGGCATTCGCAATCCGCCGGGGCTAATGGCTGCGGCCATCCTTTGCCCGGCGATCTATCACCTCATTTTCTTTGAACTCCTCGGGGTTTTTCCGCCCTTTGGGGAATGGTTCGATTTGCTAGACATTTTGCAAGGAAGTTAAGCTATGGAAATCTTTGCTGGGCTGGCGACGGTCCTTACTAGTCCTGCCTTGATTGGCTGGGTCGTACTGGCCGCTGTCGTGGGCATGATTGTGGGGGCAATTCCAGGTCTGACCGCTTCTGCTGCCATAGCAATGTTGCTTCCAGTGACGTTCTACATGGACCCGCTTTCAGCGTTGGCATTCCTATATGTGATCGGCAAATCCGGCCGCTATGGTGGCTCCATCGCCGCCATCTTGTTCAATACTCCAGGCACTGCGGCTTCGGCAGCGACGCAGATTGACGGCTATCCGCTGGCCCAAAAAGGAATGTCGTCCAAGGCGATGCGGGTGGCGACAGTGTCATCCGTCATCGGTGACTACATTGGTGAAATTCTACTTATTATCGGCGTAGGCGTGATTGCCGCGATTGCATTGATGTTGGGGCCGCCTGAGTTATTTGCAATCTACTTTGCCGCCTTTGTTGTCATTGGTTCTGTAATTGGAAAATCCGTGGTTAAGGGTCTTGCCAGCGCGGCGCTTGGGGTATTGATCAAAATGATTGGAACCGATCCTATTACGGCTGACGAACGCTTTACCTTCGGTAGTTTTGACCTTTTGGGTGGCATCGGATTAGTTCCTCTTATGATCGGGATTTTTGTTTTGGCGGAGGTGTTTTCGCAACTGGAAAACAAGAATGCTAAGACGATACAATACGATGCGCCTTCCAGCGAAGAAGCAAGAGCCCGGAACCGCCTAAGTTGGGCCGAATACCGCCCCTGTGTGCCGCATGTGATCCGCTCATCTTTCATTGGCTCGTTTATCGGTATCCTGCCGGGCCTCGGATCGGCCATTGCCGCTTTTGTGGCCTATGGAGAAGGCAAACGCCGAGCGAAACACCCAGACGAGTGGGGCAAAGGTGCACTAGAAGGGATCGCTGCGCCTGAGGCCGCGAATAATGCTGTCTCGGGTCCATCTATGGCCCCACTTTTGACCCTGGGCATTCCGGGCTCCACCATTGGTGCGATCCTTGTTGGCGTATTCCTGATTCACGGTATTCAAGTGGGGCCAACCCTGTTCGTGACCTCCAAAGAGCTCGTCTACAGCCTCTTTGCAGCAGGTCTGCTTGGGATCGCCTGTTATGGTCTGATTGGGTATTTTGGTGCGGCTGCAGTTGGTCGACTGATCATCAAGATTCCGACCCGAGTCCTTTACCCTCTGGTCTTCCTGACAGCTTTCGTAGCCGCCTATGCATCTCGTGGAAGCCTGTTTGATGTCTGGGTCATGGTCACCGCTGGATTTACCGGTTGGCTTATGAAAAAACTCGATTTCAATCCTGCAGCCTTTGTGATTTCCTTCGTGCTGGCCGGGGGAGCTGAGGAAGCCTTTCGTCAGTCGCTTCTGTTGTCAGACAATGGCCTTATGATCTTCGTGACGAGACCTGTTGCATTGGGTATCCTGTTGCTTGGCATTGGCGCTGTGGTCTTCCGTATTCGGTCGCTGCGGCGTGAGGCAAAACAAGACGAATTGTAAGTCTTGCTTTGGTTTGGCTGCGTGAACTGGGAATTCAATTGTGCGACCAAGTATGTGATCCATGGCGTCGCCTGTACTTGGGGTACGATATTGGTCGATCCCAGGGTGACCATTCAAACGGGCTGTGAATTGTCGCGCTCTGTTTTCTGCATATGTGAGAAAATGCAGAGCAAGCCATGACTACAGTTGCCAAAGGCCTCTTTGTACGCTTCTCGTTCATAGCCTGAGGAAATCTCGCTGCGCCCGGCCCAAATGGCCGCTCTTTAAGCCGCATTGCCCTACTCAAGATGATGCACACGTGGCAAAATCTGTGCTGTGTGCGCTTGCAGCGGGAAAATCGGAATTACAGGATGGGCTCGCGGAGGCCTCGCAGCATCTGGTCGTCTAAACCAGTAATCTTTGGTGGGGACGGCCCACTAGCCAACATCCAATCGGGGCGTCAGATGCTGCATTGCGGTCCGTTGAACCTGCCATCCGCCGCAGTTACAAAATCGGAGTCAGCCTGAATTTACAGATTGCGGACAAAACTAACTTCACTGGCAGCGACACTGCTTATCAATCCGCCAGTGTTCACGGCCCGGTATATAGATCTTGGGGGGCGAGCAGCTTCGTCAACATTGCGCTGCACCCATCGTCTACTTTCCATTGTTTTCAGCGACTGTGACAAGGCGCGATCCGTAATCGTTCGCAGGTTTCGCTTGATGTCATTGAAGTGGCTGGGCTCGTGGATTGCCGTCAAGACCGGCAAAGTCCATGAGCGACGAAGCAAATCCTGTTCTTCATCAGCCGTTACACGTTGAATTTTGTTGGCGATGGCCGCTGCAGAAGCACCAAGCTCTGTCAGTCGAAACTCTGGACGCAGCGGGTGCCCATAGCCCGGGTTTCGTTCCAATAGCCCTATTGAGATAAGGTGATCCATGCTTTGCGCGAAAGCGGTCCTTGTCGCTCCGGTGGCAGCCAACAGTGGTGCTTGTCGCCCGGCGATGCCCGCGTGTAGCTTCGCCAAAATGGGGACAGCCCAAGCCCTTGAGGTGGTGTTGACAAACAATTCAATGTCCATAATGTATAGTTAGTATACTTTAAATCACAAGGAAAGACTATGTCGCTAATTTCGTTGGAAGAAACCATAACCATTTCGCTTTCAGTCAAAGATCGTCATGCAAGCGCTAAATGGTATGAAGATATGATCGGATTTGAAACAATCTACCATGCAGATGACGCGGGCTGGTCGGAACTTCAGACTAACACAACAGGGGTGACCATTGGATTGGGGGAGCATACCAAGCCGGCTCCCGGTAACTGCGTTCCCGTCTTCGGCATTGCTGATCTAGACACGGCAAGGCAAAAACTGGAACAGGCCAACGTTAAATTCGATGGCGAAACGGATGTCGTCGAAGGCATGGTTAAGACAGCGACTTTCTATGATCCCGATGGCAACGCGATGATGCTTGCCGAAGACTTGACCGGCGGAGCAGAATAATACGTGCGCCCCAGCTAGCCGCGCCATTCGCCATGCGGTGCGTCAATTGGATAGGCGGCCCAAATGTATGTACCGGCTGCTGTTCGCAATTGATTTCTTCGCACGTTCTCGGAAGTCGCTCATATGTATCCGGCCTACTG
>NZ_CANLYL010000019.1 GCF_947495275.1 uncultured Roseobacter sp. | reverse complement strand
TCCTCTCATTGCAGTCGATAACAACTGCACTTTGGCACGTTCGATGCCGGTGGAGCAGGAGCCATCCACATCATCCGGTATGGGCCAGCCCTTCCGAGCCGGTCAGAAACAGGGACTAGACGCTGCGCCTGCTCCAATGACATCAGTAAGCCCGAAAGTTACCGCTGCTGCTCGACGCAGGAATCCCCGCTGGGTCAAACAAGCAAAAACAGAATTGTAATAGATATCTTTAACCCGCCAGTCCGTCGATACGTGGTCAAACCGATTTACCTGTCGCCGCGCCCTGAACGCGCGACCGTGGGCCCAACGTGAGTTGCAGTCAGCACGCTCTAAAATCTGACCACGACATTTCCGATGGTTGATTTGGTGTCGACCGCGTCATGCGCCTCGGCGATTTGATCTGGAGAATAACAGGCATGGATCCGTGCGCGAATGGTGCGCGCAGCGAGCATCCCGCTGACGTCCGCGATGGTACGGTCCAGAACATCGGGGCGCAGCATGAACACGATGAAAAACGCCATGCGCATTTGCTGGACCACCGCTTCGACCATGGGAAAGTCGCCTGTGAAAGCCTCTGAGCCATAGGCTGCCACAAATCCGCCGTTGCGCAGCAGGCGCGGCAGCGAGGTCGCGTTCGCCCCGAGATTGACCTCTATGATGTGATCGACGCCGGTGCCGTCGGTGATCTCGTGTACGCGGGCGACGACATCCTCACGCTTGTAGTTGATGACGTGGTGAGCCCCGTTTTGCGCGGCCGCGCGCGCCTTGTCGTCCGAACTGACCGTTGCAATCACCGTGGCCCCTTTGGCCAGAGCGATCTGGATCGCGTAGGCGCCGACAGCTCCCGCCCCGCCTTGCACGAGGATCGTCCTGCCCTCGACAGAGCCGTCCATCGTGACCGCGTGGTAGGCCGTCAGTAGAGGCACACCGAAGGTTGCCGCCTCTTCAAATGAGACATTGTCAGGCAGGGGAACGGCCTGTGTTTCCGCAGTCACCGCGTATTCCGCAGCCGTGCCATCCGCGCCACCCCAATGCGTGGCATACAGCCATACCCGTTGGCCAAGCCGTCCTTGAGACACGCCTTCTCCGACCTCTTCAATGACGCCCGCCCCATCGTGGTGTGGCAGGATGCGTGACCATTCCCCTTGGATCGGAAAGATGCCGGCCCGGGTTTTTGTGTCTGTCGGATTGACCCCCGAGGCCCTTATCCTGACCAGAACCTCACCGGGTTTGGGCTGCGGTTTGTCGATGTCGACGGTCTCCAGCACCTCGGATGCTGGGCCTGTTTTCCGGTAGATGACGGCTTTCATGGTCATGGCTCCTGACGTGAATCTTATGGAGGCAAAGCGGGCCCGTTCCGATCAGCACGAATTATGCTGACCCGGTCAGGCCGGTGCGAGTTTTGGGGCGTTGGTTAGCGCGCCGGGGCGGGCACGCGGATCGGGCAATCGATGAAGTAGGTCCAGCCGCCATGATCCATCTGTTTGACGACCTCGGTCGAGACGCCGCCGCCCAAAGCATTGCCGTCACGGTCCTCCACGGTCCATGCGCCTTGCAGGATCGCGGTGTCGCCATTGATCATTTCGCCGGAGACGGTGCCTTTGAGATGGACACGGTTGGCGACGAAATCGCGGAAAATTTCCCGCACGCCGGCATGGCCCTCCATCGGTTGTCCATCAGGGTCCATCGCCACCCGGCACTGCGGATGGAACATCGAGACAACGCCCTCCAGATCACCCTCTTTGATAAACTCTGCCACGCGCTCGACAATCTGGTGTGGGCGCTTGGCAATTTTGCGTTTGGCTGTCACGGTCATGTGTTTGGTCCTTGGATCAGTGTTTGGGGGTCAGGCGAAGAGTGCAGGCGTAACGTCGGGTGGCGTGTTGTCGATGTCGAAGAGCAGTTTCCACTCGCCGGCCGCATTGCGCCCATAAGCCAGCAGGACGCGGCCGGTCAGATGGGCATCCTCGGGCGGGGTAACGCCCTGGGGCGGCTCGAAATAGTAAGCCCCCAGAAGCAGTGCCATGTCACCTTCGATGAACGCCGCCTCTTCCTTGTGGTGCAGAGTGCCGTCGATGGCCTCGAAGGCCTGCATGTACCACGGCTTGATCTGGTCGACGCCGCGCATCAGGGGCGCGCCGGCATTGGCGTAGATGCATTCGGGATCGTAGAGCGTAAAGAGCGCGTCAATGTCCTTGGCGTTGAATGCCGCCAGCCAGGTGCTGAGGTTCTCGCGAACCCGGTCAATCTCTTTTGTGTCCAGCATGGGACCCCTTTCTATACTGCGATGCGACCCGTACGGGCCGTCGGTTGAGCGACTCATTTCGATGTGTCAGGGTGACAGGTAGCAATCGACCAATCTGTGTTCTACATGCAGGATTGTGCGTTACTTACACCCATGTAAGTGCGACAATGGGAGGCGATGGATATGCCATTTGAGTTTGATCTCGATACCAGTGTCGGTGACTGCCCGGTCGAGCTTGCCGTCTCGATGATTGGCGGCAAATGGAAGCCGGTTCTGCTGTTTCATCTGATGATGGGAGCCAAGCGGTATTCTGAGCTGCAAAGGCTCGTGCCACGGGCGTCAGACCGTATGCTGACCCGGTCGCTGCGCGAATTAGAAAATGTGGGCCTAGTGAACCGCGAGGTCTTCGCGGAAGTGCCGGTGCGGGTCGAGTACTCGCTCACCCATGACGGCGAAACGCTCTATCCCATTCTGGCCGAGATGAGCAAATGGGGGACGAACAGACAAAAGGTCTGAGACAGGACGGCAAAGTCGAACCAGACGTAGATCAACAGTCAGCAGGTGAGGCTGCACCGTAGCACCAATCAAAGTCCGATAACTTTCGGTTTTGAGTCCATAGTTCCGAATGCAGCATTTTACGACAAGGTCGGCATGTGCGCCGATCATAATAATTTGAATAGACGCCTGATCTTCGGCGGCACCGGATTTTTCCTGTGCTATCTATGCGAGCATGCTGTTCGATCTTCCTAATCACAATACGCTCTACAAAGCACTCTTGGCCCGCGATGCCTCCTATGATGGGCAGGTTTATGTTTGCGTCTCGTCAACCGGCGTCTTTTGTCGCCTGACTTGTCCGGCCCGCAAACCCAAGCAAGAGAATTGCACGTTTTTCGGAACTGTCGGGGAATGTATCGAGGCGGGCTACCGGGCGTGCAAGCGTTGCCATCCTCTTGAACCTATGGCCTTGGCTGACCCCGCAATTGCCGCGCTGCTCGCGGCTTTGGATGAGCGACCTGACTATCGTTGGCGGGAAAGCGATATCGAACGGATGGGATTTGATCTTTCGACCATCAGAAGAAGTTTCAAGCGCCAGTTTGGAATGACGTTTCTGGAAATGGCTCGACAGAGGCGACTTAGGGATGGATTCGAGACACTCGTCCATGGTGGTGCGGTGATCGACGGTCAGCTTGACGCTGGTTTTGACTCAGCCAGTGCATTTCGGGCGGCGTTCCTGAAATTGCTTGGTAAAGCGCCTGGCAACTTGTCGGCCGACCCGATGCTCTTTGCTGATTGGGTCCAAACGCCTTTGGGCGACATGGTCTCGGTCACCAGCAAATCCCAACTCCACTTGCTTGAATTCATTGACCGTAAGGCCCTGCCAAAAGAGCTTGAACGACTGAACAGCTTCACGAAGGGCCGCCTTGGCATTGGGCGGACAGAACCCGCCGCGCAGATCAAGGATGAGCTCGCCATGTTTTTCAACGGATCATTATTGGGGTTCCAGACGCCATTGGCCTATCATGGATCGGAGTTCAGCAGCGCGGTCTGGGATGCGTTGCGCGAAATCCCAGCAGGCACAACGTGCAGCTACAGCGACATTGCTGCCCTCATCGGTCGTCCTTTGGCTGTTCGGGCCGTCGCTCGGGCGAATGGCGCGAACCAGATCGCTCTGGTCATCCCCTGTCATCGCGTCATTGGCGCAGACGGTTCGCTGACCGGATACGGAGGGGGTCTTTGGCGCAAACAAAAGCTTTTGGAAATTGAGCGACAATACCTGCCTGAGAGGGCGAAAGGAAATCATCATGTCGCAGGCTGAAAAGGCAAAGCACTTTGCGGAACTGCATCAAAAGGGCAATCCGTTGGTACTCTACAACATTTGGGATGCCGGAGGAGCGAAAGCAGTACAGGAGGCAGGCGCGGCTGCCGTTGCGACGGGCAGCTGGTCCATGGCGGCAGCGCATGGCTACGACGATGGAGAGTCTATCCCGCTGGATTTCGTCCTTAGAATTGTCGAACGCATCTGCGACAGCGTTAATGTCCCGGTGACAGTCGACTTTGAAGGGGGCTATGCGACCGATCCCGATGAGGTTGCTGAGAATGTTCGCGAAGTCATCCGCGCGGGCGCGGTCGGCATCAATTTCGAGGACCGGATCGTAAAGGGTGAAGGGCTGCATTCGATATCCGCACAAGCCGCGCGCATTCGCGCGATCAAAGCCGCCGCCGCTGATGAAAGTATCCCCCTGGTTTTGAATGCAAGAACCGACCTCTTCCTTGGAACCGACCCGGCCAGCCATGAAGCGCACCTGGCAGAGGCCATGGAACGTGCAGCCGCTTATGCAGAGGCGGGTGCCGACTGCTTCTTTGTACCGGGTCTCACAGACACCGCGATGATCTCGCGCGTCACAGCGAATGCGGGATTGCCCGTAAATGTCATGATGATGGGCGAACTGAAGTCGATCAAAGATGTCGCCTCCGCGGGCGTGTCTAGAGCAAGCTATGGCCCCGGTCCGTTCTTTGAGTTCCTTGCCAACCTGAAGACGGCTTGCACTTCTATCGAATAGATCGACGCGGTCATTTTTGCAGCCGCAGCGAATTGGTGTTTTGTCCGGCAGATTGTTAGTTCATCCGCATCGAGATCTCGCAAGTGCCGCGAAGGTCCGCAATGCGGACTGCGACCGCAGCATCTCAACTAGCGCTGAACGTCTCTTATGGGCCGTCCTCGACGTCGGGAGCAGTGTCAGTCGCTGAGACGCTGCACCGCATCCGATGGCCGCAGAGAGCCCCAATCGGAAAATTTTTGCGTCGCAGAAACTGACAGGCTAGGTTCGCCATCGGAAGTCGACAGCAAGATCTGGACCTAGCATTGAAATTCAAACTCATTGGCATTGCAGTAGGTCTGGCAGGCTTGGTTTTTCTGGGGTTGCGTTTGCTCTATGGGACTCACGAATGGGGCGAAAGGCTGACGCTTCACTTTGAAACCCCCAGCGGCTCAGTTGCAGTTTCTGGTGTGTTTCTTCGTAGGCATTGGATGCATTGGGTACCAATGGGCAATGAACGCTCTGTCGACACACATGGCGAGGCCATCGTGGCGGAATTTGGTGATGGAAAGACCGTGTTTGCCTTGGTGGACAATTCACAAGGCACTATTTCCTACCGTGCATATGAAGAGCTCTACACATCTTTCATTGCCAACAAGAAAATTCACAAGGCGCTGTAAATCTACAGAATTTCGCGGCAAGTGGGCACGCCGCCGCGCGACATAGACCCCAAGCACTTCCCGCTCTTGTTCGCTTTTGCGAACATCACTGATCCGACATCCGGCTATCTGGTTAATCGCCGTGATCTATTCGGGCCAGAGGCGTCGGGATACTCGCTTGAGAGCGTCACAATCCAGATCACGGATGACCTGCCGAACGACGGTAATATTGCGGAAGTCTTACCTTGGTTAGCGGATTGGAAGGGTCACATACGACCGTTTGCTGAAACCGCGCCGGACTATCTGCCCCCGATTGACAAGGTAGCACCGATCGGGACTTCGCACTTCGCTCAAACCTTTCTCCGCTGATCACACCAGACGACCAACCGCAATATGGAGGGTTTTGGGCTCCGCTCGAACCAGTGTTTCATTGGCTCCTTGGATGTCCGCTTTGTCCCGCACTTGGTGAGTTGGCCGGTCCAACAGTTTTGCCTGTGCAGCGAACGGCCGGAAAGCGGGCTGCCACCGCAGCATCTTGGGTGACGGGTGAACGGCAGGAACGGGCCGGCGGCGAACACTCGCTTCGGTCGACGCCTAGACGCTCATGAGACGGCAATGCGGGTTGTCTTCGCGTTCTGGGATCGTGATGGCGACGGGCTTGTATCCAAATCCGAGCATAACCGCTCACTCAGCTATGATTTCCAACGCGCCGATCTCAACGATGATGCGCGTCTCGACCTTCAGGAATTCAAGACCGGCTTCGCGGTGATGGTTGCTCCTCGCGCTGCCATCAATCCGGCTCCAGCCGAATAACGTCAGTTAACCTTGGGAGGGGAGAGCTATGCTTCAGAAAAAGGGCGTCTACGCAATTATCGGACTGATATTGGTCTTTGCTATTGTTCATCTGGCTTTGCCGCCTGAACAACACGAGCCACGCGCGACTGGTACGGTTATGTTAGGTGGGATTGCGTTTCTGCTGATGACCTGCTCGATTTTCCTGTCTACCCGGCTTGAGGTGTTTGAAGACTGGTTTGGTGGTCTTGATCGCATGTACCAGGTCCACCGCGTTGCAGGTGTCTTTGCCGCGCTGACAGCCTTGGTTCATTTCTTTGGCGTACCAAAAGAATTACCAGAAGGGGTGGACCCCGTAGCAAATGCGATCTTCCCGTCTGGTCCTCTTGGGATGCTCGGCCTGAGATTCCTTGTGATTGACCTCTTCATCGCCCTGAACCGGAAAATTCGCTACTCTCGTTGGCGCCCCACGCATAAAGTCATGGGCCTAGTTTACTTCCTGATCATCGGCCATTTCATGACAGCGCCGGGGATCTTCTTCGAGCGGTTCAGCGGTTCGGGGATCATCCTCATCCTAGCAGCAGCGGTGGGCGTGGCCGCCCTGCTGTATTCCGTCTTTGGAATGAACAAGCGCACGGCGCTACCGTTCGAGATCGAAGCGGTCAATGCGCTCGAACGCGCCACAGATGTGGTTCTGAAGCCGATCGATAAGATGCTCGACTTCAAGCCCGGCCGGTTCGCCTTCGTCGAGATCGAAGGCAAGGGCTGGAACGAGTCGCATCCATTTACAATTTCCAGCGCGCCTGGAGAGGACAAGCTGCGCTTTACCATGAAGGTGCTGGGAGACTGGACCCGGAAGTTCCGCGAAGAGTCGCAGCCGGGTGGTAAGGTACAAGTGCGCGGTCCATACGGTCGTTTCGACACGACCAAGGCAGGCAAGAAGCAAAATCTGGCTTGCTGGTGGGATCGGCCTCACGCCATTCCTATCGAAAGTCCGTGCGATGGAGGAAGGCGATGACCGTCAGATTCACCTCGGCTACGCCGCCCGCGAAGAACAGGACGCCATTTTCCTTGATGAGTTGAAGGATCACGCGGCACGGCTCGGCAATGTTACTCTAGTGCCGCTCTTTTCGGATGAAGGTAACTTCGCCCGTGTCGATATGATGAAGCAAAAGCTGCCCGATCCGCTCAACACCTACGACTATTTCATGTGTGGGCCGTCACCGATGATGAACGGCATCATGGCGGACCTCAAGCAAGAGGGTGTCAGCCGGAACAAGATCCACACTGAAGCCTTTGAGTTCCGGTAAGCGGTTATGAAGCGGTTTGAACCCTCCCTGCAACTGATCGCCCTGCTTGGCGGCGCGGTCACTTTTGTGACGGCCTATTATCTAATGTTTCTGGCTCATCGCCGTCGCGCTGCTCCTCGTGAGCTTGCCAGTCACGATCTACCTGCTCATGCCAATCAACTTTCAGTTCATCGAGGCCACTGATCCGGACCTCGCAAGAAAGGCCCCGGAGCTGCTGAAAAGCTGGGGCCAATATCAAATCATCCGCACAATCGCTGACGGTCTCGCCTTCGTTGCGATGTTCAAGCCGGTCAAGCGCCGTGCCAAGACACAGACGCCATGCTGGCTGCGGCATAGCGCTTCCTTCAGCAAGCCAAACGCGGACTACAGGAAGAAACCGCCTCCGACTAAGAAAGACCGATATCATGAGAAAACTGATCTCCTTCCTGCATGAAATAGGCGCGATCATGTATGTGGGAGGCATCCTGTCTCACATCGTGATCGGTATCCTCTTTAGCCACAGCGACCCACAGGACATTTTGGAAGTGTCCTTTGCATCCGGAACCCAACTTCAGGGCCTGTCATTCCAATTGTCGAATTCGTTTCCCTTCGTGGCAATGTTTGCCATGGAGTTCACGTATTCGAGTTCTGTGGAAAGTGTCACGTTTTCCGGGTTGCTGGCCGGAAGCTATGGGCCTTTGGGTATCACATCAGTGCGTGATCCAATCACGCTGGTTTTCGCCGGAGACACGGCTCTGCCGAATGTGGCGAACTACACTGCAGACTGGTCACTTACTCTAGACGTTGCTGCCGTTCCTTTACCCAGAGGATTGGGCTTTTTGGCTGGGTCGCTCATGTGTTTCGCCATAGCACGACGAAACAGCGCAAAACGATTAGACCAACGGAGAGTGTGAACTCTTCGCCGCGATGATCCCAATGTCCTTTTCAGTCAAGAAGTCCAAAATGGTTTTTAGTGATAACTACTGTCACCTCTCATATCAGAAGTGAGCGTTAACGAACCTAAGTGCTTGCCCAATCCAACGACAAAGAAAATGAAAGCCAGACCCGCAAACTCTCGTAATGAATGAGGGCTCCTCGGGAGGCAGGACATCTAGAAAACGCCGGCTGCGCAGAGCGGCTGATATCATTGCCAAACTAGTGCCCAAATTCATTTATAGGTTGAGGAAAATCTTAATTCGGATTCTCTTTGGATGACCTTTGACCGAGGCTCTAAATACCTCCTGATTATTGGCGTGACCTCTTTCCTGTGGTGGCTTGAAGTCATCGATGAAACAGCGCTTGGTCTGAAGCCAAGCGACCTTAATGGCTTCGTACCTCCCTTCTTTCTTATCTACTTCATCTTTGGAACCCTTTTCTTCTTTCTGAGCAAATACCTCCCCTACCTAATTCTTGCCGGTGCTCTCGCCACGTTGATTGCATGGTGGAAAGCGGGGCGAAAATGGAAGTGGACCGCATATCTGGTATCCCTTGTTCTCGCCGGTGTAGCCTCGGCGTTCAGCTTGTTTACCGGCACAGGCAACCCGCTTCATTTGGCTATCGCTGCAATTCTGATCGTGGTTTTCGTCATAAGGATCAGGGGTCATCGTATGTCCTGCTGGATCGACCGATTTGGAAAACTTGAGGTTCTCTTCCTCACAATCGCTGTCATAGGGCTCTTACCTGATTGGGATTGGTCCAGGGTTGACCAAAGAAACCGATCACCTCGACCCACGGTTGAAATCCCGCCATATGCGACCCGATATGCCCGCGAAATGAGCGACAACGCACTAGACGCGGCAGCAAGATTCACCGACCCGCAATCCTGTCTCGTAGCCGGAACAGAGAACCTGCAATCGCCAGAGCCGCTAATGATAGATTGGGCACGGATCAGCTGGACCGCCGAAGCTGAAGTGTGCATTTTCCGGCTTTTATCTGCTTTGGGAGGGATCGAAGCGTCCCGCTCCTTTATGGAAGCGCAGGGGTTTAGGATGCCGCCAGATAATTTCAGCCCTGAAAACCCTTATGTACACGACGATGCACTGCGCATCACAGCATATTGGTCAATCCGCAACAATGGGCCGAAGTTTCCCACGCGCGGTGTTATGGATCGCCTAAGAGCGGCGGCTCCCTATTCGATGGTTGTGAATGTCTATTTCAGCCAAGACGGGAGCAGGGTGCTGGCGGTACAGATCGGGTACAATACGGTTTGAACTACCAATTTGACCTTCTGAGGCGCTTCTCGAAAGCGGAGGATGAACCAAAGCATTCATCCACTCCGCAAAAAAAATAGCCCATTGTGTGGCGCCCCAAGATGGCAAACGCTTTTCCCCTTCACCAGAGCAGACATTAGTGGGTGATGCAGCATTGGTGGGTCTGGACTCATGCGTACCGAGATTGCGCGCAGCTCTAATGTCTGCTGTCTGAGCAAAAGCAGTCGTTCGCCGCAAGAGCATTGTACCGCTCGCTGCAATGCAAGATAGTGGCAAGCGAGGCCCGCTTGAGCGATACGCTGCAGTGGTCTTCTCGATGTGAACGTCGTCGTCCGTCCGTGTAAGTGATCTACTGGCGCGAGACTAGGTGCATCGTTAGGCTTGAGCGACAAACATGAGCAATGTGTTCCGCGAGTTTTTCCTGAAATTGCTCGGCTGTTTTTTGTATTTTTCTGTTCCTCGGAAGAAGCAGCCCAAACGTCATCCATCTTTCGGGGTCGAAGGGAATGGCCGCAAGGCGGTCGCCGAATGCACTGGCCACCATTTCGTCAGCGATCGTTATGCCTGCGCCCTCGGCCACAAGGGCACAAGCGAGTTGGGAGGATGAGACTTCATGTGTTGCGTCAGGTGTAACGCCAGCCGAATTGAAGGCATCGTCCAGTTGATCGCGTAGCAACAATCCCTGCATCAGTCGGATAACCGTATCTGACGCAAGCTGATCGGCGGTGACAGATGCCTCTTGGGCCAATGGATGTGCCGCCGGTAAGATCGCTAAAGCGCGGACGCGCACCAGAGGCACAGTCTTTATGTCCGGATGGCTGACGGGCAAAGCCGCAATACCGATATCATATTCTCGCCCTGCAAGCCATTTGCCAGCTTCTCGCCTTGCGCGCACATCCAGGGTGACGCTGACGTCTGGATGCTCTTGCGTAAACATCGCAACCGCAGGGGCCGACAAGAACTGTGCAATACGTGGCATCGTCACGATACGAAGACTTTCGGTACGTCCGGCACGAATATCCGATGCGATGCGGGGCACTTCGTCAAGATTGTCGAGTATGCGCCCGGCTTCTCGGTAAAATGCTACTCCTTCTTCTGTTGGAGTTAGGCTCCTCCCTGATCGATCAAAGAGTTGAAGTTTGATCTCTGCCTCAAGGCCGCTGATCAACCGGCTGATGGCGGGTTGGCTAAGATGCATGACCTCGGATGCCGCTGCCACAGAACCCTCGGAGAAAGCCAACCTAAACGCGCGAAGGGCTTTGATGTTCATAGTTTATCGCTTTAGTTTTTTGCATCAGTAGATGCCATATTTGCAAATTTGGCAATCAATACCTCTGCTATGCATTAACCATCGAACAAACGGAGGAGCCAAAATGAAACGCAGAACATTCATAGGGAGTATGGCCGCGAGTGCTGCGCTCGCCGCCAGCACAACCGCAACTTTTGCAGCAGAATGGCCGAGGCGCCCAATCAACTTGGTGGTACCCTACAAGGCAGGTGGTGGCACGGACGCTTACGCACGGGCGATCTCTGCGGCGGCAGAAGGCATTCTGGACGTGCCGGTGGTGGTCGTGAACAAGCCAGGTTCTGGTGGTTTGAACGGCGCAAACTCAGTGGTCGGCGCGCGGCCCGACGGCTACACTATGATGATGACATCAGGTGGGTCGTTCCTACTTTCCACGATGACGCGGGACACGGATATCGACGCGCTTGAGAGCTTTGAGGTTGTCGCCCAGGTAGGTCAACTTCGCACGTCTCTGATGGTACCAAAAAACAGCCCCTACCAATCAGTTCAGGATGTGATCGATGCAGCCAAGGCGAACCCTGGTTCGCTTCGGTGGGCGCATTCTGGTCGCGGGGGTTTCCACCATGTCGGTGGCTTGGGCTTTCTGGCCAACAATGGCATCGAAGCACAGGATGTTCCGTTCAAGGGTGGCGGTCCGACCCGCGCAGCCCTGATTGGAGAACAGGCAGATTTTGGGTTCTTGGGCGTTCAACAGCTGCGCGGCTTTGAAGAGCAACTGCGCGCGTTGGCGGTGAACAGTGCCGATCGCGACACGATCATGTCTGACGTGCCAGCCTTTGGCGAATTGGGTGTCCCCTTTGCAGCTGTCTCCTCTCCGGTGATCGTCTTTGCCCCAAAGGGCACCCCGGCCGAAGTAATATCTGCCATGGAAGCCGCACTCGCTGAGATTGCGGCAAAGCCACAGTTCGCCGAACTGCTTGCTGAGCGCGGCACTGGCCCCGTTTATGCAAGCGGTACGGACGCCAAGGCGGGCCTTGCTGCTATGAAGGCTGACGCGGCCCCGTTGGTCCAGAGCTTGACCAACTAGTTGCACCAAACGCACCTCGGGCGAGTGGATCGAACTGGCCCGACGAACCCACAACGTAATCGGACGAGGAGGTTGCCATGCAAAACATGGCTGAAGGGATCGGCTTGGCCATCCTAGCGCTATTGGCGATCTGGGGTGCTTGGCAAGTGCCGGGTGCCAGCCCCGGAGACACCTGGGCGGGTATTGTACCGTTTGCAGCATCTCTGGCGCTGCTGGTACTTTCGGGCGTCATGATTGCGACCGCCGCACGGGCAAACGCGACCGGCCCTATTGATCACAGCCAAAGCGAAAGCGGAACGCTCGACATTCTTGTCCTGTTCGCTGTGGCTTTGATCTATCAACAATCTTTCCGCTGGTTCGGCTATGTCCTTTCGACGGCGATTGTGGCTCCTGTCGTGATGTACATCTTCGGGGCTCGCAGTTGGGTGGGGCTTGCGGCCTCGGTCGTGGTCTGCCCGCTTGTCTTCCACATTCTCTTCTTCGTCTTGCTTGGTGTGTTCCCTCCCTACGGCGAGGTGTTCGACTTGCTTGACTGGCTTCGGGAGTAACTCAAATGGAAATCTTTCCCGCCTTGTTCTCGGTCATCACTGACCCAACGCTTCTCTTCGCGATTGTCCTTGCAGCTGCAGTTGGCATGATCGTCGGTGCCACGCCCGGGCTGACCGCCTCGGCAGCGATTGCGATGCTTCTGCCAATTACCTTTTACATGCCGCCATTGTTCGCTCTGGCCTTCCTTTACGTCATCGGAAAGTCTGGACGCTACGGCGGTTCTGTTGCGGCGATCCTGTTCAACACCCCAGGCACCGCAGCCAGCGCGGCGACGCAGATCGATGGGTATCCTCTGGCGCGCGCTGGCAAAGCGGGAAAAGCCATGAAGGTGGCGACGATTTCCTCAGTCATTGGTGACCTGATGGGCGACATCATGCTCGTGGTCGGTGTCGGCTTCATCGCCGCCATCGCGCTAAAGCTTGGCCCACCCGAGACTTTTGCGATCTATTTCGCCGCCTTCGTGGTGATCGGCTCGGTGATTGGAAAGTCCATCGTCAAGGGCCTTGCATCGGCCTTGCTTGGGATTCTCGTCGCAATGGTCGGCCTTGATCCGATCTCAAGCGAGGAACGTTACACCTTCGGCTCTTTCGATCTGTCCAACGGTATCGGTTTGGTCCCATTGATGATCGGTGTCTTTGTGTTGGGAGAGGTCTTTTCCCAGCTCGAAGAGCGCAAGAAGGCGAAAGGCGACATCAAGGAAAACGAAAGCGATCCCACTGGACACACTCTGACTTACGAAGAATACAAACCCTGTATCCCGCATGCCGTCCGGGGCGGGTTCATCGGTGCAGGCATTGGTGTTCTGCCCGGTTTGGGCTCGGCCATTGCGGCCTTCATTTCCTATGGCGAAGGTAAACGCCGCGCCAAAAACTCTGAACAATGGGGCAAGGGTGCATTGGAAGGTGTCGCCGCCCCAGAGGCTGCAAACAACGCCGTGTCCGGCCCCTCGATGGCTCCCCTTCTTACACTTGGCATACCGGGATCGACTATCGGTGCCATTCTCCTCGGTGTCTTTCTAATCCACGGAATTCAGGTTGGGCCGACCCTGTTTCTGACCGACAAGGAACTGGTCTATCAGCTGTTTGCCTGTGGTATGCTCGGCATTCTTGCCTATGGCATCATTGGATATTTCGGGGCCACACAGGTTGCCCGTCTGATCCTCAAAGTGCCGGTCAACGTGCTCTATCCGTTGATTTTCATGACAGCTTTTGTTGCTTCTTATTCAGCGCGCGGATCGATGTTTGATGTCACCGTGATGACCATCGCCGGGTTCGTCGGCTGGTTGATGCGAAAGTATGATTTCAATGTCGCGGCTTTCGTCATCTCCTTCGTACTTGCAAAAGGGGCGGAAGAAACCTTCAGGCAATCCCTGCTCATGTCTGACGGGGGCGCTCTAATCTTCGTGGAACGTCCCATCGCCGCCGCGTTCCTGCTACTTGGGCTGGCCGCAATGGGGTTCCGCATCCGCTCGATCCTAAAAGAACGGCAAGTCGCGGACGGAGGGTTGGGCGATGCTTGACTCACGCATCTATCGTGACTGCTTTTCGTCCTCCGAGATGCGCGACATCTGGTCAGAGCATGCGACGATCTCGACGTGGCTCAAAGCGGAGCAAGTTCTCGCCCGATGTCAGGCAGACCTGGGCGTGATTCCGAACGACGCGGCAACAGCGATGGAGGCGATCAGCGTATCCGAACTGGACGTGGAAGATCTGGCAGCCGAAATGGCCCTGGTTGGTCGCCCAATTATCGGCCTCGTGAAACAGCTTCGCGTGCTTGTCCCGACGCATGCAAACCACGTGCATTTCAACTCTACCACGCAAGACATCATGGACACCGCCATGGTGATACAGATGAAATTGGGGCTGGAGGGCATCCGGAGCAGTACAATCCGGGTGACTGGTCTGCTTGATGCCCATATCGCCGCGCATTCCTCGACGGTGCTGATCGGGCGGACCAATGGCCAACACGCTTTGCCAATCGCGTTGTCGGCAAAGTTGCGGGTCTGGCGATCGGAATTGCTGCGAAGGTTGGAGGCGATGGAATTTGCGGCTTCCCGTGGTCTGAACGTTCAGGTCGGTGGACCAGTCGGTGACCTTCGTGGATATGAAAGCGGCATGGGGGAAAGCGTCAAGTCGGCCATGGCCGAGAAACTGAGCTTGGGAATGGTTGACCCTCATTGGCAAAGCGCACGCGACGGCGTGGCCGAAATTCTGGCGACGCTTGGCCTTCTTTGTGGGTCGCTGTGCAAGATTGGCCACAATATCAACCTTATGTCTTCCTCCGACATCGCCGAAGTGTCCGAAGGTCATGTGAACGGCAAGGGCGCGTCATCCTCGATGCACCACAAACGTAACCAGAGAGCCTCAGAATTCTTGGAAGCTGTTGCACGGCTTGGCCGGCAACGCGCCGAGCAGATTGGCGAGTTCACTCTGCACCAACATGAAAGATCCGGAGGTGCCTGGATCGGCGAATGGACTCTTGTTCCCGAAGTCTTCTTGCTGACGTCCGGCGCGGTGTCCTGGGCTGAAACCCTACTTTCGGATGTCACTTTTCACGCCGAACGAATGGGAGATCGGGCTGAGGCCGTGACCGCATCGAACCGGGAAAATGCCACGCAACTTGATGCGTCTGGCTCTTAGCTGAGTTAATTTATTGTCACTATTGACAGTTAATATAATCCATCTTACGTGCAACCCAATGCGGCACCATGTTGGTGAGCCCAATTGGAACGGATGGAACATGGCCGGACGCCCGACAAATCGAGATGAACGCTATATCCAAGTGATGAAGGCCCTCGTGCGCTGCGTCGCACGCTACGGGCTGGATGGCGCATCCTTGTCGCATATTGCCAAGGAAGCCCGCCTTACCCGCCCCCTGATCCGGCATCATGTTGGGAACCGCGAAGACATGATCACGGGTTTGACCGATTTCGTTCTCAAGAGCTTTGACGATCAGACCGCAGCTATGGTTTCTTGCCTGCCGAACGAAAGGCCTTCAAGCGCTCTTATCGACTTGCTGTTTTCAGAAGATGCCGTGTCCGAGCCAGATATGGTGCTGGCCTTCGCAGCACTTACTGCCCGGTCGTTAGATGATGCAAAGCTGCGACGACGATGTCGAGAGACACTTCTGGATTTTGAAGCGGCCATCGCGGACACCCTTCGACACGACCATGGTGACGCGGATGATGCCGCACTGGGTGCCGCGGCCCACGGGATCATGGCGCTTTACTTCAACCTAACGTCGCTGGCCCCCCTGGATATGCCGAAAAGCTGGCAAAACCACGCCAGAGGTCTAGCCCATGAGCTTCTAGAAAAACTGGATCAGCCATCATGACACAAGCCCGCCTGTTCAACTACGTCACCTTTGCCGCGCTGATGATAGCCACGGCGCTTGGCTATCAATCGTTATGGGGGCTCTTGTTCCTCTATTGGACAATCCCGAACTTCTATTCTGGGCACGCATTCTTTCTGTCTGACGTGATCCGCGACGACGACCCGATCTTGTTCTGGTTGATCCAGATCGCCTGGGTGGTTCTGGGCCTGATGCTGGTGGTTCTTGATTTCTTTCCTGTCGGAGGTTGATCCATGACACGCAAATTGCACCTTTTGCCGGTCGAAGCTTACACATCGCAAGACTGGTTCGATCGCGAAATGCGCGACATCTTTTCGAAAACCTGGCGCTACGCGGGGTTCATGGAGGATGTCGGCGAACCGGGCCAATACATCACCGTGCAGGCCGGGCTGAACAACATCTTTGTCGTGATGGGCCGCGACCGCCGCCTGCGCGCTTTCCACAACATCTGCCGCCACCGCGGCACTCAGTTGATCCGCGCGGTTGGCAAGACACAAAAGGCGCTGACGTGCCCCTATCACGACTGGACCTATGATCTTGAGGGTAACCTGATTTCGGTGCCTGAAGAGCAGGAAGAGTTCGGCCAGGTCGACAAATCCTGCCTCGGATTGAAACCTGCAAAGGTTGATATCTGGAAGTCGATGATTTTTGTGCATCCCGACCCGGAGGCACCGTCGATTGCCGAGTGGTTTGGCCCGGTCGAGCCACATATCGGCCCGCATGTACCCGAGGAGCTGGTGGAATATGAAGAGTTGAACAACAGCTACGAGATCAAGGCCAACTGGAAGGTGGTCGTTGAAAACTACATCGACGTCTACCACCTAAGCCACCTGCATTCGAACACGCTGAAGATGTACGACCACAAGGCAGCCAAATATCACTGGGAAGGTCCTCACTACATGTTCTGGGAACCACCAGTGGGCGACTACCTGAAAGATCAGGAGAAAAAACTGATTGCACCAAGGGTGATCCCAAAAGACATGAACGGCGCTTGGGTCCCCATGCTGTTCCCTGGGATAGGACTGGCAGGCTCTGAGGAAGGCTGGAATATCTTCATCATAGAGCCTCTTGGACCTGAACTGACGCGGGTCAGCAATCGCGGACGGGTGTCGGGCAGTTCCGACTGGGAGTTTGCTAAGCAATCAATGAGGTCTTCGATGTTCTGGACCAAATTCGGCCTGAGCGGCAAATACGAAGCCCATGACGCCATGAGCGAGGACGACCCTATGGTCGCAGGCGACTTCACTGGCGAGGATATATACGCCTGTGAGCAGCAGCAGAAATCACTGAAATCTCCGTACTTTGAAACGGGCCCAGCCGCGGTTGGTGAAAGCCCGGTGACCCAACACCAGAAAGTTGTTCTGGAATGGCTGGGAGAAACCAAATGAGCCAGCGCGAATTCCATTCCCTGACCGTTCTAGACACCCGCGAGGAAGTCGGCGGCATGGCCAAGACGGTCATGTTCGGCGTGCCCGACGCCGTGCAAGATGCTTTCAAGTGGCGCGCGGGTCAGCACCTGTCGTTCCGCTTTCACATCAATGGTGTGGAACAGCGCCGCAGCTACTCTATCTCCTCCTCACCTTTCACTGGCGATCCCCTGCGGATCACGGTGAAGCGAGTCAAAGACGGCGTGGTCAGCAACTACATCAATGATACCTTGAAGACGGGTAACGTGATCGAAGTTATGTCCCCATTCGGAGGCTTCTGTCTCGATCCCGGCGCTACAGCGCGGCGCACGCATTACTTCTTTGGGGCTGGTTCAGGCATCACGCCGCTTTATGCGATGCTGAGTTCCGTCATGACAGCAGAGCCCAATTCGTTTGCGCATCTTGTTTACGGCAACAACAATGAAAACAGTATCCTGCTCGAAGACGAATTGAACGCCCTTTGGGAGGCACATCCCAATCGCATGTCGATCCACCATGTTTTCTCCAAACCCCGCTGGTGGTCCAGCGCAGAATATTGGCGTAAGGGCATCGTGGACAAGGAGGCGATCGGCGCACTGATCACCGAGAACCCGCCTTATGCGCAGGATTCTCAGTACTACGTCTGCGGTCCCGGCGGGATGAACAAGGCCGTGAAAGATGCGCTGATGTCTTTCGACGTGCCCGCGGGCCGCATCCACATGGAAAGCTATGGCGGCACGGCTGAACTGGACACAAGCATCGAGGGTATGGCCGCAAAGGCAGAAGTGACATTGGGCGGAAAAACCCATTCAATTGACATCTCCAAAGGGCAAACCGTGCTGGAGGCGGTCAAAGCGGCGGGCCTGAAACCGCCGTTTTCTTGCCAATCCGGTGTCTGTGGTGCCTGTCAGGCCAGTTTGGCCAGTGGTGAAGTCCAGATGCGCGCGCGAATGGCGTTGGAAGATGGAGATATTGCCAAAGGGGCAATCTTGACCTGCCAATCCCTGCCCGCAACTGGAGAGATTTCACTCAGTTATGACGAGGCGGTTTGACGGCAACGAAGCCAGTGTATTTTTCACGGCGAAGATCGTGTTAGCATCGGCATCCTGGCCGGTAAGCTTTACTCTCGGGGTCTATGGCGAAGTGTTCTACAGCAACGTCCTGACGATCTGGATCGCTTCCTTGGCGGCTCTGTTTGCAGGCACAATCATCGGGAAAACCGACTAAGGCGAAATATACCTCACCTAGTGGGCCTGCATCCTGCTGCTGATCCCAACAGTGTCATTGACCGGTGTCTTTTTGGAGCTAGGCAGTGCCGTTTTTTGTTGCCGGTTCTCGATCGGGGGCATTCTTTTGTCATTGCCCTATATCGCCTGCATCTTGTTGATGGTGTCCGCCCAAGAAGCGTTAGAGCTGAATGGCGATCGACAGAAACTTCGCGGTTGTGACTTAGTGAAAATGAAAGTCGTTGACATCATGGCTTCTAGCCAGATCAAGGAGCGGACGTCAGTACTGCAGAGTAAGACGCAGAAACCTTTGCGTTTTGAGATTTCCGAAGGGACACGTGCTTCTATCCAGAAATGGGTGGAAGACGAATTGATGGTTGGGTCAGAATACCTGTGGCCTGGTCGACTTCATGAGCGCCTGCACATCTCGACGCACCAATGGGTCGTTTCAAAAACGTTAATCTGCCTGAACGCATCCAGACGCAGCCTGCCTTGCCCCATCAGAACTTCAACTTCTCGTAGCTTCGAGACAATCTTTTCAGGCTTCGGTTGCTTGCTTACCATTCTCTGATCCTCCGTTTCCTAAACATAATGACGGACCCATTAAAATAGGGAGGCTCGGCGAGGCGCACGACACGACCGTGGCTTCCGAATCATGCGCGCCTTATGGCTTTGGAAGAGCGACTCTTGTTTGGCTTGTGGCATCGAGTTTTCCACAATCACCATTTTATGGTCGATTTTTGCCAAGGATACGTCAAGCCGAAGTCTGCGATGCAACTAAGGCGAGAATTTTGAAATCAAAGAGAAAAAGCCTGGAAAGAGTGATTGAAGTTAACTTACGTTAAGGTTGTTCAGCGATGTGTCCTTTTATGCGAAGCGAAAAAAAAATAAAAAAAACCACAAATTGATGACTTCGATAACAGAACCCTCTTCACACCTTGAAAAACTCGATCTGAAAGATGGTGAAAAGAGCTGGGTTCCACGGCCACTTCATTGTGTGGGTGTCTCGCAGAATAATCCGAGTTATTCAGTCAGGTTTGAACTGCGGCACCTGTGAGTGTTCGGCAGATTAGGGATAGCACGGTGAATATGTCGGTTACAGACGATGAATACTGGAATGGGATGTAATGATTAACGGAACCGAAAACGACGATATTCTGGAAGGTACGGCAGCGGATGGGTCCTGAACGGACTGGGCGGGAATGATACGCTCCGCGGCGATGACGGTGGAGACGGCGACGACAAGCTGTATGGATTTAACGACAACGATATCCTGATCGGCGGCTCGGGGAATGACACTCTCAGCTTCTATCAGGGCTTTCAGGCGAGCGGCACAGATGTCATTGAGTTCGGCGCAGGCATCTTTGCTGAGGACATCATCGCCAGCCAAGCAGGCCGGGGCTTGGATCTTCTGCTTCAGCATTCGAACGGCGACAGCATCACGATCGAAAATTTCTTTTTAACAAGCGATTACCAGCGTGGCGAAGCACACTTTGCAGATGGCACGGTACTTACAGCCAGTGACCTCATTTTTACGCAAACAGGTACTGGGAGTGACGATACCCTTTCCGGCATTTCCGGAACAGGTGGTGATACGTGGCGTGACGTACTGTTCGGAGAAGAAGGCAACGACCGTCTTTTTGGTGCTGCCGGAGACGACATTCTCTGGGGCGATGATGGCGATGATGAACTGAATGGAAGCATCGGGCGGGACCAGTTGATCGGCGAGGCCGGCAATGATCGTTTAATCGGCGGTGAGCGCGAGGATATCTATTGGTTCGGAGCCGATTCATGGGGTCATGACACCATCGACAATTTCGACACCGCCTATGACACCGGCGATGGCTTTCTCAGACCATGGGACACTGTTGTTCTCGAGGCAGGTATCACGCCCGACGATATTTCGGCGCACCGCGACGGCAACGACCTGATTTTGACCTACACCAACGGCAGCACAATCACCGTTGAAAATCAGTACCTGAGCTTTGACCACGAAATTTCTATTATTGACTTCGTGGACGGACCGATCTGGAGCTTTGAATTGCTCGACTATGTCGCGGCCCCTGACCCCGAAGCGGTTTCTATTGAGAACGAAGGGATCGGTCTTCAGGTCACCGGTGAGGGCGTCTATCAGGTAACGAACGAAATTGCGTCTATCCAACTCAGCTACCTCGGCGCGACCGTGGTCCCGCAGAGCTTTGACGGCTGGCAGGCGCTGCACGCGGGCTCCAACGGCGCGGACGGCTACAGTGTTCTGTGGCAGGGCGGCGGGCTGTATTCGATCTGGAACGCCGATGCCTCCGGCGCATGGGTGTCGAACGAGGTCATCTCTGATCAGGACTTCGCGGCTCTGATCGACTATGAGGACCGCTTCCAGTTCGACTTCAACGGGGATGGGCTGATATGGATATAACCCGTTAAAATAGTGGCAATTCCAATCCTGTGTTAGGTCTATGGAGGATGCCTGTCGTTATCATCATGTACATACTGACCGGTGGCGCGGTTGAACTATGTTGATGGCAGTTCTGGTGGGACTGACCGGCAACGTTGATGAGATTGTCATGGCAATTGGAAGAGAATGTACGATTGATCCTCCGGAACGTTTAGGGAAACGCACGATAGAGATGGTGAACAAACGACCCAATCCGCAGTCTAGCTACCGTCGCTCAAAAGCTTGACGCGCTGCTTTCAGAACATGTTAAATCCTTGAAAAGGCCACGGTGAGACAGTCGCGTCCGAGCTGTCTGCCAGCTCTGGGGCGCTTACCGAAAATTGTCGCGATGACGAATCTAGTGCGGCGGATTTCGCCCGTGATGAATGTCCTGAGCGACTCAAACCAGGTCGATTGGATGAACAAGAGAATCTCCCAAATCTCGTTGTCGCTGATCACGCCCTAGAATACTGATATTTCGCTGCTGAGGTTAGTTATACCAAACGCCGTCAAATCCTCGGCTCCGCCAAGCTTCGTGTATTCGAAGAGCAACTCATGGTCGTGGTGCTTGGTATGTCCGGTCTCGTCATGCGGTGTGTGTGCAGGACGTTGTTTTCATCCGCTATGTCCAGTTCGGTTGACATTCAAGAGTGGGACCGTGGCAGAACCCACCTTGTTCGATTTATAAGGACTGCCCATTGACGATGTCTCTTCCGTCCAACTCATGGCCTGCGCTGGCAGACAAAGCCGCTGAGAAAAGACGGCGAATGACCGCAAGCTTCATGTCACTTCGATCCATGTCTTCATGCCTGAGGCCTGATGCCCGAGCATATGGCAATGCAGCAACCACTTGCCTGGATTGTCGAGAACCACGGCGATCTTCCGCGAGATTCCTCGTTCAACCAGTGACGTATCGCGCAGATCACCAAGCGAACCGTCTTGTCTGAGTTCATAGAAGTGGTGCCCGTGGAGATGGATGCCGTGCGGGAAGCGCGTGTCGTTGATCAGTTCAATGACCGCTGTTTCACCCCGTTTGAATGTCGCAAAGGGTTCGTCTTTCAGCCCGGATACACCATTGAGTGCCCAGATATCATCACCTGCATGACGGCCGCCCATGGCACCGCCTTCCATCCTAAGCGACAGGGTTTGGTTCGGCGTCGTTTTCGGTATCGAGACGCTGGGTGCAGGTAAGGCCGCGATATTGGGTGCCACCGGGTTAGTATTCTGGCCATCGATTTTGAGCGACCCCATGTCATAGAGCGCATCCCGCGCAACAAAACGGAAGTCCACTTGTGCTGTGACATCGCCGATGACGTCGACGCGCTGAGCCGGAGCAAGTTGGATGTCCGACAGATCGCGTGGTTCTGCAAGCGACATGCCATCCAACGCGACCACCTTGGCGTCTAGGCCATCGATTCGAATTGGGAAGATCCGAGCTGTTGTTGTGTTGATCAGTCTCAGTCGAAGCCGGTCGCCAAGCCGGACAGTGTCTTGCGATAGCAGGATCATGGCGAAGTTTCCCAGACGCCCGGCATGAGAGAAGTCGTGCGTGTCGCCAAAGCCAGCCATAAGCGCGCCGCTTTCGTCCAGCCGCCAGTCGTCCAGTATCGCCGTGATGTCGCTATCGACCTTCGGCGCGTCAGCCTCATCGACGATCAATGGTCCGTAGAGCCCCCGTGCCACTTGCTCCCAGGACTGATGGTGTGAGTGATACCAGTACGTGCCTGCATCAGGCAGTTGAAACACGTAATCGAAAGTCTCGCCGGGCTGGACAAGCGGCTGCGTCAACCCAGGTACACCGTCCATGGCGTTCTCTATTCGGATACCGTGCCAATGGATGGACGATGGTTGCTCTGTGTGGTTTTCAAAGCGAAGGGACAAGGTATCACCTTTACGGACCCGCAACTCGGGCCCTGGTGAGAAACCGTTGAAGCCCCAGAGAGCCGTTTTGCCCTGGCCTTCTGGCAGCACTTGCAAGCTGACGGGTTCCGCACGCAACACACTTGGAGCGGCAAAAGACGGCCTCGGTACCACAAGTGCCGCAGCGGCAGAGCTCATTAAAATTCGACGTGTGAGCTTCATCATTCCTAGGTTCTACTTTTCTTCGCGATAAACTTTATGGCAGGCTTGGCAGGCCGCGCCGAGAGATTTTATGGCCGGGACCAGATCACTACCGGCTGCTATGCTTGCGGATAATTCTAGTGCGAGCGCTTCCAGACTCTTGGACTTCGCTGTGAAATCAGCAAAGTCATCCCAAATCTCGGCCTTGGCTTCCGACTTTGGATCATCCTCGTCTGCCTCAAACAGGGCCGGCGTATCGGCGGCATGTTTTGCGATTGAAGCCGCAGCCGACCTTGCCATCTCGCGATCGAAAGCTGTAACACCTTTTGCCATCTGCCCCAACGTCTTCATATCTGCCCCGATGGCGCTCATTGCATCCATCCGCGCCTTTACGACCATGTTTTTGACGCCGGTATGCGCGAAGGCGGTTCCGGCCAAACCCAGCACTGTCAGGGCGATTAATGGGGCTCGCATCATTTAATCGTTCTCCTTAGTTCAACTGATGCCGTTGGCACCTTGAAGGTCGCGGACGTAGGCTAGGATCATCTGTACATCGCTACGCTTGCAACCTTCGACCGGCGGCATGCTTCTAATTGGCCTCTGGCGCCCCCGCATGCCGACAGCCGAGGCGCTTTGGGAAACCTCGTCACCGTGGTGCGAAGGCTGATGAATTGCGTGGATTGGAGAAGGGGCGATTTCCAGTTGGTTAACCGTATTGGAGCTATGACAGTTCGCGTCGAAGGTTACCTTCCCGACTTGAGCGTTCCCGGAGAGGGTTGCTGGTACTGAAACAGTCACCGCGGCAGTTTCAGCTGAATATTTGGGTTCGCTGACGGTAATCGCTTTTGGACTGCACTGCATCCAAACAAGACCGGCAACCACATCTGCAAGAACGGCAATTTTCAAAACCAACCTCCATGTCTTGAGGCTTTGTAGGGTCTCCACCGACCGGAAGGTCAAGCGTAAAATCCAAGACAGAATATCGTAAACTGTTCTCCAAGCGGACATTTGGAGGTGCGTATAAATGGCGGCTTATTCCTGCATTTTGCGAGCTTGCCGACCATTTGCATTTGGGATTGCAGCGAAAAATCGGGCTAACGTCCGGCGGCCTCGATGGCACTCTGACCTGGCAGGTTCGGGCCGCTTTTGAATCCAAATAGTGAGCTGACTACGGTATGCTGCAGGTTCTCTGAAATCAGATTCGAGCCCAATTCGACAGGTTCAGTTAGCTGAAAGAACGGCAGTTCTCAGTTGCAGTAAATCTACAGTCAATTCCTAGGCTGACATCTGTTCGAGTTATTGCTCGGCTAAGATGGAAACCTGGGCCCCTTAGCCAACCTTTTTCCAATTCTAAAAAGACAGCGAAACGTCGGCGGGCCTTCACGGTATGCAAAGTGGCGAAGCTAAGAAACCGAATCTCGCAGGCGCCCAACTGTGCCGAGATGCTGCAAAGACTGAGATACTGCTATCAAGCCCGCTGATCGCGATTTGGCGATGCTCATCGAAACGCACTGACGCATCTGCTTTCTTTAAGTTGATTGATCAATCAGAATTTACGTGCCTGAGTTCCGTGCATTTGGATTCAAACCCCGCGGCAAGGTCTACAACATCTCCCTACACCTTGAAGGATTGCCTTGCGCTATTGCCAATGACGTCTGTTACAAGGTCACCACTTGCCAGCCCCAATCGGATACCAAACCCATGCGCCTTGGTGATATCGAGTAATGCAATGGTTGCGTTTACGGTTTTCTCTTCGGGTCTGTCCAAAGCCAAGGGCGCACTGAGGGTTGCAAAAAGCCGTCGCCGATGCATGAGATACCGATCCCGCCGTTGTCGGAAACGCGAAGCGCAGTATCCGCGAGGAATTTGTCCGGCGTTTCAATCACGGCTTACGGTTCACGCTTGGCTGAGAGCACTGTGAAACCTGCGATATCCACAACGGAGATCGTCCCGTATCCACGCCGTGGTTTGAGGTGTTCATGGCACCATTCAAAATCCGACGCGACTTGAACAAAGATCACAGGACGGACCCAATAGACGGCTACTGCAAGAGCAAGAGTGATAAAGAGGATCATGCCCGTCTATTCAATCCGGTTTCCGCGCCCGATAAAGTCGATGGATAGAAAGACGTCCTGATAATGCGCGCGTGGTGAGTGAAGGAATGTCCGATCAGGACAGATAGCTGTCCATGCGTGCAACAGCCCACTAGCCAAAACCATGGCACGGCCCGTCCAGAGGGCAAGGCGCCATGACCGGCTGAGACAAGACATCGCGAGCAACGGAAACGGGAAGTAAATGCGGTAGGATCGAAACGTGTCGATTTGCGAGGTATCATCGGTGCGGCTGACGGGAACCAGAGCAAAGCTGGCACAGATGGCAAAGCTGTTGAGCGCGTAGATCGGGGACTTGCCTGACGTCGCTAAGCTTTACGCGGGTGCATTAGAGATAATCCGTGTATCGGGACAAACTTCGTACCATTGGACTATTGAGAGCACGCGTTGGAACGGCATTGAGGTACGCTGAAGCAAACGAAGTTTTGGACGACGACTGATTTTCGTCTATGAAAGTCTCATACGTTATCACGATTTCGAAGATGCACAACCGGTTCCCGCGCGGCGACCGAAGACGGTTCCCGACGTCAGTCCAGACCCTCCGGGATAGCCGCCGTAGAACACGCCGCCCACAAGTTCACCACAGGCAAACAACCCCGGGATTTGCGATCCGCCTTCGGCGAGCACCGCGCCGTTTTCATCCACTTTCAGCCCGCCATAGGTGAACGTTATCCCGCCTGTCACCGGGAAGGCCTTGAAGGGTGGAGTGTCCAGTGCTTGTGCCCAGTTTGTCTTGTCGAGTTGGAGGCCGTTGGTGCGCTTGCCGTCGAGGATTGTTGGGTCAAATGCTGCATCGGTATCGACGGCTATGTTGAACTCTGTCAGCGTCTTGAGCGCGGATGCCGCATCAACACCGGCGAGTTTGGAGACCAGGTCTTCCAGCGTGTCTGCCTCGATAAAGCTGGCATCGTGAAAATGGTATTCGCCGTACAGCAATTCCGAGACCTTGTCGTCGAAAACCTGCCAGGCGAAGTGTTGGGGCTGTTCGAGGACCGCACGACCAAATTGTGCATAGGTGTAGTTTCGAAAGTTGACCCCCTCATCGACGAAGCGTTCACCTTTGGCGTTGAGCATCACGCCGAGGAAGTAGCAGATTTTCCGGTAATTTTTGCGCTCCTTAGGTGGCAGATTCAGATTGCCGAAGTCTTTCATGTGCAGGTCCATCGGAGTTGCGTGGCAGCCTTCAAAGCTACCATACCGCATGGCACCCAGATCGAACGCCATTTTCAGCCCGTCGCCAGTGTTGTGGGGTGTGCCGCGCACCTTGGCGGCCGCCCAATGGGAACCGATCTGCGAAACACGCATTTCCTCGTTCGCTTCGAAACCACCGCAGGCGAGGATGACGGCATCCGCATCGATACTTGCATCGCCCACCATAACGCCCGTGACCTTGTTATCGTTCGTCAACAGCCCCGTAACGGCGGAGTTGCAGCGAATACGTCCCCCCAGACGTTTGAAAGCAGCAAGCTCCATCTCGAAAAGCCCGACACCTTCGTTTTCGGCGGCCAGCGTCAAGCCCCCCCAGAAGATGTGCTTGCCGTCCCTCTCGAAACTCTGTCGCGCGTAGATCGGTTCATAGGTGACACCATGCCCTGCCAGCCAATTCACGGCGTCATAGGATTCCGAGATAAGAACCTGCTGCTCCGGGGATAAGAGCCGGCCTTCGTTGAATCCCAAAAGATCATTCGCGAATTTCTGCGCCGTGTAGGTTCCGAAATCGGTGTTGGGAATGCGTGGATCGTGCGGGTTGGCCAGCAGCGGCAAAAGCGCGTCCGAACTTTCATAGGCGATCCGCATCGCACCTGCCGTGTATTTCGTATTGCCGCCAGCAAGGTCCGGGCCAGCCTTTTCCAGCATAAGCACATCCGCTCCGCTTTCGAGTGCGGCGATACCGGCGGACATGGCGGCGTTTCCGGAGCCGACAACGATGACTTTTGTCTTGGACATGCTGGTTTCCTTTTCAGCTAGATATTTAGTATCCGATCGGATACAATTTGCAATGATAAATCTATAGAGTTTTCGAAATGACCAAAAAATCGAGTGGTGAGATGGCCTATGACGCTCTCATGGCAGCGATCCGTGAAGGCATTTACCTGCCTGGAGATCGCCTGCGCGAGGAGGATGTCGGCGAAAAGCTCGGGCTGTCACGAACCCCCGTCCGTGAAGCGCTTCGCCGGTTGGAATCAGACCGGATAGTTGAACATCGGCCGCGTATGGGCGCTGTCGTTCGGCGACTGGGTCATGCCGAAGTTGTGGAGCTTTATGAAATGCGGGTCGTTCTTGAGCGTACTGCGGCAGAGCTGGCGGCGCAGCATGGAACAGAAGCTGAGTTCGATACGCTTGACGACCTCAATACCGAGATTGCGGCAGAGCGCAACAACCCGAACCGCGCCGCCGCGATCAATCAGGCGTTCCACAGAGGCCTCTATCTTGCCTGCCGCAATCGCTTTCTGCTGGAGGCCGCGCGTGCGCTGAACAATGCGCTTTTGCTGCTTGGCCCCACGACTTTTACCGATGAAGCGCGGATCGACACGGTTGCGAGCCAACACCAGATGATTGTCGATGCCCTGAGATCAGGCGACATCGAGGGCGCAGGTGCGGCCGCAGAAGCACATCTTCAGACTTCCCTGCGTCAGAGACTGAAGGCGCTGGCGGGATGAGGCAGATTGGCCAGACCTTTCTGGTCGCGCTGTTGGGTGTCGGCGCGTTCCGCCTGCTGAATATTCCGCTGCCTTGGCTACTTGGTCCAATTGCCGCCTGCCTGGCGGCTGCACTGATAGGCATTCAACTTAAGGGTCTGAAGCCACTTAACGACGGGATGCGGACGATCCTGGGAGTTGCAGTTGGTGCAACGCTGACGCCGCCCGTGCTGGCGACGTTTCCTGCAATGTGGCCAACACTTCTGCTTATTCCACTCACTGTCATGGTGATTGGCCTGATTGGCGTGCCGTACTTTCAGAGGGTTTGGAACTACGACTTCCCGACAGCCTATTACGCCACCATGCCCGGTGGGCTTCAGGACATGCTGGCCTTTGGCGAGGAGGCGGGTGGCAATGTCCGCACCCTGTCCCTGATCCATGCGACTCGGGTCTTGATCATCGTCGTCGCCTTGCCGTTTCTGCTAAGCGGCATTTGGGAGGCCGATCTCAGCAATCCCCCAGGCGTGCCGTTGAAAAGCGTGCCGGTCCACGAATTATTGCTGATGGTCGCCTGCGCCCTGCTTGGTTGGTGGGGTGCGAAACGGATCGGGCTATTTGGCGCTTCGATCCTTGGACCGCTGCTTTTGACCGCGGCGATCACGCTCGTGGGTTTGTTGCACTTTCGACCGCCCGCTGAAGCGATCTGGGCCGCACAATTCTTCATCGGCATGACGATCGGCGCAAAATACGCAGGTATCACCATGCAGGAGGTGCGGCGCGACCTCTTAGCCGGTGTCGGCTTTTGCGTGATCCTGATTGTTCTGACGGTGGTGGTTGTCGAGCTGGTCATCTTCGCCAACCTAGCCCCGGGGATGGAAGCCCTGCTGGCCTTCGCGCCGGGCGGGCAGGCGGAGCTAACCGTGTTGGCATTGATCGTCGGAGCGGATGTCGCCTTCGTTGTTGCGCATCATATCTTGCGCATTTTCGTCGTAATCCTTGGGGCGCCGGTGGCCGTCAGGTTGTTTTCGCCCAAACCTGAGGATTGATCATGTGGATTGGCATGCCTTTGTCATAGGCATTTATCTGATCGAAGATATCAGTGAATTGCAGATTGAATTCATCCTCAGTGACATAACCGACATGGGGGGTCGGCAAAACATTTGGATGGGTCAGAAGTGGATTCGCGGTGTCGCGGAGCGGTTCTTCATCAAACACGTCGACAGCGGCATGGAGTCGCCCCTTGGCCAGTTCCGTCTCAAGGGCTCCTGGCACAACCAGACCAGATCGCGAGGTATTCACAAACAAGGCACGGTCCTGCATCTGAGCGAGGTCGGTCGCCGTGATGATCCCTCTTGTTTCCGGTTTCAGACGTACATGGAGGCTGATGATGTCAGAGCCCGCGAAAAAAGCCTCGCGGCTCTCGGGAACGTGTTCGCCATCTGCCTTTGCACGGGCGCGTCCGGCTTCTGAGCCCCACCACTGAACATTCAGTCCAATTGCATGTGCATAACCTGCGACGGCGCGTCCTATGCGACCATAGCCGTAGAGGCCCAATATCCGGCCCCTTAGGGTCCGCCCGACGCCAGCCTGCCAATTTCCCGCCCGGATCGAAGCCACTTGCTGCGGTATCTGACGGTAACTTGCGAGGATCAGCGCCAGCGTGTGCTCGGCTGCGGCAAAGGATGGTGTGTCCGAATGCATGTTTGAACAGAGGAGAACATCATTGCGGCTGCATGCCTCCACATCGACATGCGGATAGACGCTGCGCTGCGAGATCAGGCGCAAGTTGGTAAGATGGTTGAGGAGTTCTGCTCCGATCTTCGTGCGCTCTCGGAAGAGAACAAGTGCCTCGGCCTCCAATATTCTTGTCGCCAGCTTACCCGGGTCCGGCTCGTGGTCGGTCCAGACTGTAACGTCGTGATCTTGCAAACGGGCAAAGCACGGCAGCCGACGCAGCGTATCGAACCAGTCGTCTAGGATGTGGACTTTCACCGGCTTTCCACGCCAGCGTTAGGGGAGGGTGTGCGTGGCGTCGCGACAAAACGAGGGGCTTCCAGAGCGCTTAAAGCGTCCGAGATCGAACTGCGCAAACCAATCAGATAATTGTATTGCGCATCACATCCTGAGATCGGTGTCGGATAGTCGCGGATTTCATCCTGGATCAATTGTCGCGCCATCTTCAGTTCGGCTTTGGCAACGATCACGCAATCATCAGAGGTCATCAGTCGTCTCCAAATTATTGGTATACTATGGTATACAATTGGGAAATCGAAGTCAATGCCCCCGCCAAATGGATTTCGGGACGAAGACCTCTCCTGCTGCCAGTTTGCGCGCCGTACGCGTCAAGCCGACGGATTGCACATCAAAGCGGTCCCCCTTGATGTCGAAAGCGATCGTCACCTCCATCTTTCCCATCGGATGTTCAAGTTGGAGACGGGCAGGAGAAGGCCCGACCCCGGACGCCATCCCGTCCCCAACGGTCCCGGGGCACAGCAGGCAAGCGCCCAGACATTGCGATCCTGTGACGGCCAGCGTGGGGTGGGTTTTCCATGGCATGAAATAGCGTACCGCCGCAGTTCCACCGTCCTTCGCTGGCGCGAGGAGGCCGAACTTTGGTGTTACGGATTTGGAAACATCCCCCATCCCCATCAGAACGGCCGCCCTCATGCGCACCGCCTCCATGCGCTCGAAGAAGCCTCTGTTCTCGTCAAGCTCGGCAGCGCTTTCGTGCCCTGTGAGACCGAAATCAGAGGCCTGCGCGATGACCATGGGCATTGCAACATCCATGCAACTGACCTCGATCTCATCGATTGTGTCAATCCGATTGCCGGTCGGAAACAGGGTGCCCGTGGCACCTCCCACCACATCGTGGAACATGAGTTTGATGGGGGCTGCCGTACCAGGCACACCGTCGATTTGCGCAGCCCCCTCATAAACGACGGCGCCGTTTTCGGTTTGTACTTGGGAGGCAACCCGCGCCCCGGTATTCACCGCGCGAATCCGTACTTCTGTCGTTTCCCCAGTCGCAGCGACCAGCCCCATCTCAATGGCTGCGGGACCAACACCAACAAGGATATTGCCGCAGGTTGGTTTGAAATCCACAAGCCCGTCTTCGACGCTTACCTGAGCGAAGAAATAGTCGACATCGGCCCAGTCATCCTCTGATTCAGACAGCATCGCAACCTTGGTCGTCACGGCGGCCCCGCCTCCGATCCCGTCAATATTCAGGGGATGACCTGAGCCCACGATTGCGACCAGTACGCGGGCCAGTTCCTCGCGGTCTTGAGGCAAGTCCCCGCGCCGCAGATACGGGCCTCGTGACGAACCGCCCCGCATGAACAGAAAGGAGATGGCAGTCTGTGTCATGTTAGCGGCCAGGGCAGGTCCATGAAGGATTGCAAGAGACCCTGTGGGAAATCGCGGTTCAAAAGCCCCGCCATAGCGCACATGAAAGCGATCCCCGTAGCGGTGTAGACTAGAGCAAAGCCTAAGCTGCGTCCTGCGCGATACTTGATGAAACAGAACAGGAAGATCGCCAGCGCTAAGATGAACCCAAGCAGTGAGGTCAGTATCAATAGCCCGGCAAACCATGCCAGTGTTGACCAGAGGCCATGTGCATTGGCATCTACATCACTGGCTTCGCGATCTGCAAAGAGCGCGTGTGTCTCCGGTCGGATCATCATTTGAACCAGCAGGATCACACAAGCCACAATGGCGACGCCTGATACGAAGCGCGGGAAGACCCGGTCCGCAGCAGCGTAGTCAGGGATCATAGCGGCATTGGTGAAGGCCACGGCCAAATACCCCAACGCAACCAGCAGGAAGATAAGCGGAGCGCGTTTTGCGCCGCTTTCAACGGCACCTTCCGCCATGATTGTCTTGGCCTGACGCAAGCCCAGAACAACCGAGATCAACGTGATGATGATCAACACGATCACAATGGGCGAAAAGATGTAGTCGATACCTTCTTCGAAGCTCTTGCGGAATCGAGACTGGGCGATCTGCACCGCTTGGTTTGCATAGGTTTCTGCGGGGTTGGAGAGTACGAAGCCAATAAGAAACGCAGGTCGTGACCAATCGAACCGCCGCATCATGATCCCGAGAAAGCCAATGGCGAAAAGCGCGACAAGATCCATGATATCCTGGCCCGACTGAAAGGCCGCAAAGCTGATGATCATGAACAGGAATGGCGCCAGTAGCGCAAAGGGAATGGTCGTCAGCCGCGCGATGCCGCCAGACGCGGCAATGCAGATTAACGTGCCTACGACATTAGCCAAAGCCAGCAGCCAGACGATGGCATAGGTGATGTCGAGATTGTTCTTCAGCATCGAAGGGCCGACCTCGATATTACCCGAACCAAGCAAAGCAATAGCACCGATGAAAATCGCCATTGAACCGGATCCCGGGATCCCGAAGAGCAGCGTGGGCACGAGCCCACCCCCTTCCTTGGCGTTGTTTGAGCTTTCGGGTCCGATCACCCCACGAATTTCGCCGGAGCCGAATTTCGATTTGTCTTTCGTGGTTTGCACCGAGTGCCCGTAGGCGATCCAGTCCACCACCGACCCACCCAATCCCGGGATCACGCCGACAATCACGCCGATGATGGAACAGCGGACCGACAGCCAGATATTGGCAAACCAGTCACGCACACCGCTGAGCCAACCGCCGCCCAAAGGTGAGCGGTCCGAGATGGATTTGTCGCGTCGCAAGAGCGCGACAATTTCCGGGATCGCGAAAATGCCAAGACCAACGATGACCAGTTTCAACCCGTCGACAAGATAGGGCATGTCATAGGTGGCCATGCGCAATTCGCCCGCGCTGTCGCCCTCCCCGATTGTGCCGATCATCATGCCGAGGCCCGCCGCCGCAATACCTTTCAGCGCGACGCGCCCGGCGAGGATGCCAACCATGGAGAGGCCAAATATCGTGATCATCAATAGTTCAGGCGTGCGGAACTCCAGAACAATGGGACGCGCCACTAGTATGAAGACCGTCAGGAACATCGCCCCAACCAGACCGCCGAACAATGAAGATGCGAAGGCGGCAGAGAGCGCACGCGCGGCCTCTCCCTTTTTGGCTAGTGGGAATCCGTCCAGCACCGTGGCCTGTGACGCAGATGAGCCGGGAATGCCCATCAATACGCTGGCGAAGGTGTCCGATGTCGGCACCACCGCGACCATGCCGATCATCAGCGCCAAACCCAAGACAGGGTCCATCCCGAACATGAAGGGCAACAGAAGCGACAGGCCAGCGATTCCGCCAAGGCCGGGGAACACCCCAACGCAAAGCCCCATTACAACGCCAAGCACGAGATATCCAAGAACGATTGGTTGTAGGATCAGACCTGCCGCATCCCCAAGGGCGGGCAGCGCCACCGAAATTATATCCATCGGGCAATCTCCGGTTGAAAGGAGAAGGCCCCGGGGCAGATTGCACCGGGGCCAATCAGTTGGCTTAGTTCAGTGTTACGCCGTAGCGTTCGCTCAACCAGTTGACCACGAAGGTTTTTGCAGCCTCCGGCACTTGGGTCGCGCTGGACAAAGCGCCCTTGGCTTCGTCTCCGGTCATCTGTGGGTATTTACCCAGGCGACCCGAAGAGATCTCTGCGAAATCGGCGCGCGCTTTGACGGCCTCGAAGGCAGCAGTATAGGTCACCATCGCATCATTTGAGGCTCCGGCTGGCAGAAAGACCATCTTCTGTGCGGGGAAACCGGCCACGAAGAACGCTTTCCACGCATCCCATTGCTCACCGCTGGTTTCGCACATTTCTGTTGCTTCACAGACTTCCTTGAATGTCGGCATGTCCGGGAATGTCGGGTCACGGACGATATTTCCTTCAGCGTCCAGGGCACCCCAGGACATCATCGGAACAGCCGTTCCGGCTTCGACCAAGGGCGTCACTCCTTTCAGGAAAGAGGAAGACGTCTGATAGTCGATATTCGCTTCACCGCGTTCAAACATCAGGCGACCATCGCCGCGGCCCTTGATGCCAAAGACCGGCTCTACGTTCAGCCCGAGCATCTCCCAGGCCAGAAGCGGCACAAGGTCGAGGCGTGTGGCCCCTTGAGAGCCGTAAATGAAATCGGTGTCTTTCAGGCCTGAGGCGTCGAAGCCATCCATTTTTTCGGCCAGATCAGGTGGCAGATAGGCCACGCCGCCGGTACCGGACGCCAGTACGACGTTCCAGTCATTGTATTCATAACGCACGCGCGGATCACCCAGCAGATAGGGGAACTGTGTGGACCCGGAAGAGCCGAAGATCAGTGTACCATCTTCATACGTCTGCTCTTGGAACCAGTTGGCCCCTTTGGTTGAACCTGCACCTGGCATAAATTTGACCACGACCGTTGGATTGCCGGGCAAAGCTTCGCTGAGGAGCGGTGCGTAGAAGTTGGCCCATTTGGCCGAACCGCCAGTTTCCGAGAACGGGATCACCCATTCTACGGTCTTCCCCTCCAGATCAATGCCGTGCCCGCCTGCGGTGCCTTGGGTTGCAAAGGTTGCAGCGGCGGCTGCCACAAGGCCCATCGCCACGCGGCGCGTGGATGTAAATGTCGTCATGATTTCCTCCCTAGACCGGCACGACCGTCGCACCGAAATCCTTCTTGAGCCGAGCGATTCCCCGACCTCACGCTGCATTGATGACGCATTAACCTTGCACTAACCCTTCATAGGGATGAAAAGTTGGGCATGCGCATCGTGCTGGTAGAAGACAATCAGAGCCTTCGGAAGGGCATCGCCTATCGTCTCAGCGATGATGGCCATGCGGTGAACTCGCTCGATAATGGTGATGATGCGGATCGTTTCCTGCGGCAGGAAGAATGCGATCTGGTAATTCTCGACATTAACCTGCCCGGGCGCGACGGTCTGGAAATACTGGCCGGAATGCGCCGCCGAAACGATCCGCGCCCTGTCATCCTTTTGACCGCGCGATCTGCTACCCAGGATCGCGTGGAAGGGCTCGACGCCGGTGCGGATGACTATCTGGTCAAGCCGTTCGAAATGGACGAACTGGCCGCGCGTATCCGTGCCTTGGCCCGTCGCAAGGACGTCGCCCCCCGGCGCACGATCGAGATCGGATCGCTGACACTTGATCTGGAAACTCCGCAGCTTCTTGCGGGGCAGGAACTCATCGACGTGCCACGCCGCGAGTTGTCGGTTCTGGTTGCTCTTGCGGAGGCAGGCGGCATGCCGGTTTCCAAGGAAACGCTGCTCGACAAGACCTATGGCGTGGGCAGCGGCACGGACGACAAGGTGGTCGAAGTCTATGTGTCGCGCCTGAGAAAGCGCCTGTCTGTCTTCGATGTTTCGATCCGGGTACATCGTGGTATTGGGTATGCTCTCGTGAAGCCGGAGTGATGGGCAAGGTCTGGTCGCTTCGCGGACGTCTGACGGCCGTTATTTTGGTCCCGCTTCTGCTGGTCGCGGCTTTGGTAGGCATTTGGCAACTTAAAAACGCGCGCCAGACAGCCACCGATGTGTTCGACAAAAGCCTGCTGGCGGCCGCGCTGGCCGTTGCAAATGACGTGGCCATTTCTGGTGGCGACGCACTGTCACCGCGGACAGGGGACATCCTGTCAGACACTTCTGGCGGTCGTGTTTTCTACCACGTCTACGCCCCTGACGGTGTCATCGTGGCCGGCTATGCAACCCCACCGGTAGGCATTCCGCCCCCAAACGAGGAAGCCTCGGCCCCCAACTACTTTGAGGCCACCTATCTGGGCCGTCCGGTTCATGGGGTGCGTCTGCAAAACCGCACTCAGATTGATGGTTTTACGGGTGTTTTCACGACCACGGTCTGGCAAGAGGCGTCCGTGCGGGCGGCCTTTGTGCGGGATCTTCTGCTGCGCTCGCTCTTGGCGATAGCAGGATTGATCCTGGCAGTGGCCATTATCGTCTGGTTCGGCGTGCGCCTCGGTCTGCGACCATTGATCGATTTGGAAACCGCCATCGCCAGCCGCAACAGCGATGAGCTGTCGCCAATCCAACGCCCGGTGCCAGACGAGGTGGGTGGAATCGTCGCCACACTTAATCGCCTGTTTGGCCAGGTCACGCGCAGCATGGCTGCGCAATCGGAGTTCATCTCGAACGCAGCCCATCAGCTCAAAAACCCTATCGCCGGTGTGCTGTCTCTGGCAGAAGCCGTAAAGGCCTCGCCGGATTGGGATGCATCGCAAAGGCGCTCTGCTGATCTTCTGGAAGCTGCCCGGGAAACCGCCAACCTGAGCCAAAAGCTCCTTTTTCTTGAGCGCGCCAAAGCGATCAGTCCAGAAGCCGTAATGCAAAGCGTCGACATGGATGAGGCCTTCCGTGCCTGGCAAGATGAGCTGAGCAGGACCAGCGAAGCGGGTCCATCCGTGACCTTTCAATCCACGGCTTATCTGGGGTCTATGAACGGAGATGAAACAATGATCCACGAAGCGCTCCGCAATCTTGTCGACAATGCGCTACGGCACGGCGGCCCTGAGTTGACAGAGGTGCATGTCAGTGCTGACCGTGGTCCCCGTGAGATGGTGATTGCAGTCTCAGACAACGGCGTTGGACTGACCACAGAACAAATCCTGGAGGCTCGCGAGAGGTTTCGTCCCGTTGCTGCGACATCTGGTTCAGGTCTTGGCGTTTCGATTGCCGAGGCCGTCGCTTATGCTCATAATGGCACACTTGAGTTCTTACCACGCGATCGTGGTTTGAAGGTGCAGCTTCGTCTTTCTCTGGGTGATTCCTGAACTCGCACCCCCCAAACGCGCTTCTTTGAGTTGTCTTTCGTTGAGTGGATTAGAAAGAACGCCTCGCCACATCCAATGCAGGCTACTGCATTGTTCTGAAGACTTGCGCGATGCTTGACTTTGATGTTCAGCGCGGCAGCCGCTGATTAACCTCGCATTTGTAGCTTCCTGACAATTTTGCGTGCAGTTGTATCGGGACAACGTGGGCGCGGCGGATTACCCCGCCTTGTGTGGATATATGTGGACCCCACCTTGTTGCAACAGTCTGCATAATTCCAGTGTCGAGGTCGCGATGACTGATGTATATCCGGCTTTTTTAACGACCCGATAACTCGTTGTCCTGAGCTCCAATGGATTTCCGCTTGCTGCTACCTCATCGCTCCCAAGGCGTCGGTGTTGATCGTGCAGTTCCACGCATCAGGTCCGAGAGGAGGCCGGGCTCAACACACGCTTCTGGCAAGCCTTCTGGGCGTGGCTTGGTCTATTGCTGCGACTTGACCTCGGATATTCGGCGGTGACAGGTTGCCCGGTTTGATCCGACCTGCGGGCGGCAATCTCGTATACGTTCCTGCATGTGTTGGGAGCTCTGGCGGTCTCACTGCCGCTCGCGATCGTCGCGACCAAGCGTCGGGGTGGACCGCTGGATCGGGTGGCCGTTGCCGTCGCTGCGATCCCGGCCTATCGGTTTGGGCTGCTTTTATCCTGCTCTTTATCGTTCAGCTCGGCTGGCTCTCTGCCACGGGCTCTCGCAGGCACGCCCACGCTATTCTACCCGCCATCACGCTCGGGCCATCCGGGCCTGGGCACATTCCTTATCACAGATATAATTGCACGAGATTTCGCCTATGTGCAGGCCGTCGTCGTTCTGACCGAGCTAGTCTTTGTCGTGGTCAATCTGCTGATCGATATCATCTATCGCGTGATCGACCCTCGGATTGGAGCGGAGACGCGTAGCACCTTGATCGTTGTCACCGGCCTTGTTGCGCTCGCGCTTTTCAGCCCAATTGTTGCAGCTTATGACCCAACGGCAATCAATATTCCAAACCGCCTCTCCGCGCCCAGTACAGATTTTCCACTCGGCTCCAATACGCTCGAGCGCGATATCCTACCGCGGTTGCTTCATGGTGCGCGTTGGTCGTAGGGCCTAGCTTTCTTGATTTCCCTGCTCAGCCGTATCATTGGAACGATCATTGCTCTGCTCGCCACTCTTGGTGGAAGGATCGCTGATTGGGCTCTGATGCGCGCAACTGACACGCTTTTGGCTGTCCCCCATATTGATGGCGGTCGGCGCAACTGCCTTGTTGTCAGAGCGCCTCACCAAATGGCGCGCTTGGGGTCTCGCGTTTGGTTTTGCCGGAGTGATCGCGCTTGTCTGGTCCGAGCTGACCACCTGCTCCCTCGAGAGCACGCGGCTCTAGGGTTACGCCAGTGGTCTCGTGGCAACCATTCAATCCGCGCTTGCTCTCATCATGGTGCGCAGCCTCAACAAGACTGAAGGCCCTGGAGCCATCGCCCTCTACCTCGTTTTGGCTTCCAAGATTTGCGGTATAGCGACGTTGTTTTCGGCGGTGACACCAGACTTGTCTACACTTGGCCTCTTGATGCTGTCTGATCTCTTTGGCGGTTTCGGTCACTTCAGAATGACACTGGCCTTTCGCTACGCTGAAGCCTCTCGGCTGGCACCATTCGAATATGTTGCCTTGCTATGGCCGGTCTTGGCCGACGTCTTCATCTTCAGGCTTGAGTTGTTGTCAGCTTTCCTGTTAGCCGCACCTTTGATTTTGATAGGTCTGGCGATCGCTTCAGCAGAAAAGAGCAAAGGGTAGATGAAGCAGCAGCCACCAAAAGAATGCGACAAAGAGAGTATTTTTGTAACGTCGTATTTAGAAAAACCTTTCCGATCGGTGTCTGTTTTGGGAAAGCGGAACCGCAACACCGTCGAGCATGATCAATGTCGGCTCTAGGGCCGAAAGTGGGCTTCCCGCGACTGATAGAGTTCACCTATCGTCTTACAGAGAGCGATGTTGCTACACAGATCAATTTTCAGGCAAAGTTGTCTTCCCACCAGCTAGAGCACTTCGTGACGTCAAACCTCCAATATTGCGCCCGTTTTAGTATTAGCTGTACCCCGCGAACGCATCAGTAGGTAATAAAGGCTGGGCACGAAAAACAGTGACAACGGAGAGGCAGCGATAAGGCCGCCGATCATGATAACAGCCATTGGTTGGAACAGCGACCCGCCAGAAATCACCATTGGGATTAAGCCACAAACAGTCGTCAACGACGTCAAGAGGATCGGTCGCAACCGTTTCTGTGATGCACAAACAATTGCCTCTTTGAGAGGCATTGTTTCCAACTCGATATCGATCTGGTCGATCAACACAATCGCATTGTTGATGATGATCCCCATCAAAGACATAAGACCCAGAATAGCGAAGAATGACAGCGGTTGTCCCATCAACGCCATGGAATACGGGGCTCCAATCACGATCAGCGGGATTGTCATCAGCGTCGCACAGGAGCGGCGCATTGAATTGAACTGAAAGATCAATGCAGCAAACATGATGCCCATTGCGAGCGGCAAATTAGAAAGCAACTGACCGTTGGTATCAGCGCTGTTTTCCAGTTCACCGGCGATGTTGACCGAATATTCAGATCCAAGATCCAGCGCGTCGATAACAGGTTGCAGACGTGTATAGGTTTCAGCGGCAGAATAAAGATCGCTCTTGCCGGAAATCACGATCCGACGAACCTGGTTCTCGCGACGTATCTCCGAGAATTCAAACTTTGGCCTGAAGTTTGCGATCTGATCAATTGAGATCAGTTGACCACCCGCTTCAATCGTTAGGTTGGTCAGGTCTTCGACACTGTCACGGCTTCGCTCATTTGCGCGCAACACTATCGGGATTTGTTCGTCACCCTCGCGGAATGTGGAATACTGTGTGCCCGAAAAATAAGACTCCATAACGTTGGAGATATCCTTGGACGTAACACCAAATTCACGCGCCTTGTCCTGATCCACATCGATGACAACCTTTACAGTTTTGTTGCCCCAATCCGTTTCCTTTTTGACCACGCGGGGAAACTCCGCAATCGCGCGCTCTATTTTTGCGGCCGCTTCCGTCAGTACGTCTGCGTCCGGACCGAAGATTTCAATCTCGACAATACCGGATTCGTTGCCCCCCTGCGCCAATCGGGTCACGCGAAAACGCGCCTCGGGAAATTTCTCGATAAAGTGGTCCCTGGCACGTTCCACCGTGTCGATTGCAGCCTCCAGACTGACGGTATTGACGGCAAAAAATGCACTCGCCGGATCAGGGTCAGCAGGGTCGAGACTAAGGTTGAAGCGCGGACCACCTGTTCCAACATAGACTGTCGTATTCATGACGCCCGGGTTTGAGGTTTCGTCTGACAGCCACGCCTCCGCCCTTAATGCCAAATCCTCCGTGGCCGTGATTGCGGCCCCTTTTGGCATGTCCATGTAGACAAGGAGGTCTGATCTTTCGCTGAGAGGGAATTGTTCTTTCTTCAGTGTAGCCAACTGCATTGCGCTGAAGGCAACCACGGCATAGACGGCTACTGTTATGATTATGCCAAAGGGGAGCAAGCGGCGGATCAATCCACCGTAGAGTTCATAGAGTTTGCCGTCGCTTTCCTTGGCGCCGGTCTCTTTTTGTTTCTTGGGCTTCAGCATGAGCGAGCAAAGAAATGGCAGAATATAGAGTGCCGTGATCCAGGATCCAAACAGCATAATTGCGACAACCGCACCGAGAGAATAGGCAAAGTCGCCTTCCGTTCCGTCAAGGAGCAACATCGGCACAAAGGCCGAAATCGTTGTGGTCGATGCGACCCCAAGCGGCACGACGTATTGCCGACCGGCCTGTAGCGCGGCATCCCGACCAGAAATTCCGTTGTTTATTCGGCCTTGGATATCTTCAACGACGACGAGCCCGTTGTCGACCAACAGACCCAGCGAGATGATGACAGCCGCGATCGAAACCTGCTGGATATCGACGCCGAGCGGCCCCATGCCGACAAGCGCGATCGACAGCGTAAAAGGCACGATACACGCGATGACGATGGCGGGCCGGAGGCCCAGAAACAGAAACATAACCACAAAGACGATCACAAATGTCTGCCCGACATTGGAAAGCGCATTGTTTACCGCGTTGGTGACATTCGCCTCCTGAAAGGTCGAAATATTGTAAGATACACCAATCGGTTGCCGACGCTCAAATTCGGGAATTCTTTGCTTCAGACGGCGGCCCAGTTCCTGAATGTCAGTGGACTCTGACATCTCCAATGCAAGAACAATCGCCGGTTGGCCGTCAAAGAAGACAGGTTCAACTTTTGGATCGACATACCCTCTTCTTACGTCGACCAGATCAGACAGGCGCACGTAACCGGCCAGCCCGGGCACCTTAGTCAAAAGGTTGCGGATGTCTTCAATCGTGCCCAAATCACCATTGGCTTCAAGCACGATGTTTGTGCCTTGGGCATCAATTTCGCCGGCGGGCAATATCACGTTTTGCGCTTCAAGATCTGCTAGGAGCTGATCCATTTGGACACCGATTGCTGCGATTTTGCTGATATCCAGATCAAGCCAGATACGTTGCTCCTGAACACCAAACAGTTCGACCTGGGTGATACCGGCGACGGTATAGAGTTCGCACTGGAGCTGCTTGGCAATGTCTTCCAGAGCCACCAGACTGAAACCATCGCCCGTTACGGCAATGGTCGCGATTGCAACATCGCCATAATCAGTGTTCACAATCGGTGCTGTTGTGCCTTCTGGTAGCTCAGGGATTACCGCCTGCATCTTGTTTCGCAGGTCTTCCCATGGCTCTTCGATGTCCGCCACGGCAACCGTGTCGTACAAATGCACATAGAACAGCGCCTGACCTGAGGTGATAATTGTCTCGATATCCTCGACTTCGCCTATTTCCCGGATTTTTAGCTCAATCGGGTCAGCGATCAGGCTCTCAATGCGTTCGGGCGACATGCCTTCAAATCTGGCAATCACAGCGCCCGTTCTAATCGTGATCGCCGGGTCTTCGCGCTTTGGAATGCTCAGATATGACATCGTCCCGAGCGCAATCAGCAAAACCATCAGAAAGCTGGTGAAACGCGTCTTTTCCAACCCAAACCGTGTCAGGAAATCCATGGGGTCATTCCTTTGGCTCGAGCAGTTTGACCTTCATACCTTCATGCAGAAAGGAAACACCCGCGATGGCAACACGGTCGCCTTCGTTCAAGCCATCCACGATAACAAACTTGTTGTCTTCTAGCCCGGCCATCGTAACCTCTTTGCGTCGTACGGTGCTGTCCGTCGGATCGAAGAGGTAAAAGGATACGGGCGACGGATCGGTAGGTCCGGATGTTTCTGATATCTCCCCTTCCGGGATGGCAGCGGAGATCGGCACAAGGAACCCTTTGCCCCCCAGAACATCCAGTTCAAATGAAACTTCGACCGCCATGCCCGCCCGGATTACACCAAGGGTATCAACGAGTTTTACTGAGACCGGGAAAGACGCGACGGCGTCCGCACGCTCGCCGATTTCACTTACCGTGGCCTCTAACGCAGCATCGGGTCTGTCGGACAATCTGACCTTGGCACGAGCACCCAGATGCAACTGATCGACCGTGGCGTAGTTCACAGAAAACGACACTTCGTAAGATGTCGCCTCATAAACCGAGATGATCAGTGTTCCAGAGCCGACGGTGTCGAATGAGTCGACATCGACAGAGTTTACGATGCCATCGAATGGCGCAACGAGCTTTGTATCTTCCAGATCTTCCCGGGCCGTGACCAGGTTTTCCTCAGCTTGTTTCAACTGTGCTCGGCTGGTGAGGACAGCCGTCCTGTCATTATCCCTGTCGACCCGGGTTACGACGCCCCGCTCCAAAAGTTGCTCAGACCTTTCGAGATCTTCTTCGGCTTGCTGCAGCGTGGCTTCAGCTTCTTCCACCGCAGCCTGCCGATTTTTGATAGCCGCAAGGAATTTCTCACCATCGAGTTCCGCAATTAACTCCCCTTCAGAGACCCGCTGGCCGATCGAAAGATCCAGACGCCCCAGCTTGCCACCGACCTCAAAGGACAGTGACGTGATTTCACTTGGCTCCAGGACACCAGGATAACGGCGGGTGATGGTACTCGCCGCCGAGCTGACGACGGTTGTGACCAAGCCGCGAACGACTTCATCCTCTGATGTGTCTTTGTTATCGTCTTCCTCGAAACAACCTGACAGGAGAGATACAATCACAATGAGCAACGAATAGCGGAGCATTCAGCTCTCCTGCTTTAGGAAGACAATTGGTCCTCAGTTCGCGCCGTACCACATGCGTGCGAGCAGCCCGTCCCGTTTGACAAAATGGTGATAAATGGCCGCCCCTGCGTGAAACACGAATAGGCCAACCATTAAGCGGGCACCGATGCCGTGTGGAACGCGCGGCGCATATTCCGAAAAGTCCGGGAGCGGCGCATCGACTGCGCCAGACAGAATCTGACCCGCGCCCGATGCCACCATTGTCCCAATACCGCTTGCAGCCATGCCGAGAAGCACGATGTAAAACATCACATGTACGGCCTTGGCCGCGAAAGTTTGCCAGACCGGATCGCCAGCGACGGGGGCCGGTTTGTTGTCAACAAACTGCCACCAGAGAATCCGCGCTATCGTCAACACGAGGATGACAAATCCCAAGGGGGCATGCATCGCCAGAATCGCTTCCTTCGCTGCGTCGTCGACCGTGGACGCAGCCCGAAACCCGGACACAAGCTGAACCAGGATCAACGCGGCGCTCACCCAGTGAATGGTGACGGCTCCTGTTCCGTATTTCTGAGGCGTGCTTTTCATCGGACCGTTCCTTTCGGGTTTTCACGTTTACTGGTCAGTCCACCCGATGTCGGAATGAGAACCATCGCAAAACGGTTTGTTTTTGGACGCCCCACAGCGGCAAAGAACATATTTGGCGGGTGATGCGCCTTCCGCTCGAACACCGGAAGCCAGTGGAATTTTCGTGATACGATAGGGCCCGTTGCTTTCAATCGTGATGCCCGGTTTGCCACCGACGATGTGCCGTGTTTGTCCGCCCGGTTCACTTATGGAAAGCGCACCAGATGGGCACATCTCTACAACATCCCTGATCTGACCAAGACTGGCATTGTCGGGTATAATCCAGGGATCACGTCCGGTGTCAAAAACGGCTTTCAGCCGTGTCCCACATTCCCTTGCGTGAGAGCAAAGCAGGCGATTGTAATGGACATCAATCTGCTCACCGCCAAAGACCTTCACGCCATCGGACGTGCGGTTCGGCGAGGGGTTGGACGAAAAACCGATATCGTTATGTGACCCGTCGCAATAAGGTTTCTTTTTCGACTGCCCGCAGCGACACAAGGCGACGGCAGATCGGGTTTCGAGGTTTTCTCCTGCGGAGCTGGTAAGACGAGGAATCGATTTGGCCACCAACGGCCCAGAGGGACGCTCTTCGATCACAGGCTGTTGCGGGTCCTCAGATGAAACTTTTGAGCCACCAATTCGCCCGGTCATGGTCAAGCCATCGCGGATGTTTAGGCCCATCATCGTCAGGTTTGCAGCGCCTGCGACCAATTCGATAGCCTGAACGGTGTAGAACACGGTATCGAATTCTCCGGCGGCTGCCTTACCAGCCAAAAACCACGCCGAGGGCAACAAGATCAGAAGCCCGTTCAGCGCAATAAGAGGCATCCGTTTCTTCTTCGCGAGAGCCTTTGCATCGGTACGACTCTTGCCCATCACGGTGCCGGATCCGCCAGCAATCACCATTGCCGGAATAAGGATGAACATACCCCTCAAAATCATGGTCTTAACCGCGGCAATCGTCTCGTGGCTCGCAAACAGTTCACTGATAGCTGTGGACGTCCAGAAGAGAAGGATCATCAGGAAGCCGACGCCGCCTGCTATTGCATGAATGCGTGTTTTCATTTGTGTGTCCTCCAAATTGATCCTTCGCGGTTGGTTTCGTCAGGCCGTGCAGCAGTTTGGGACTGCGATCTTTTCGAACAGATGCGGAGCTGTGACAGCGCTGGATGGGTAGTGGCTGAGCGCTTCTTGAAACTCGGGATTTGCGAACGCCGCACGGAAGTCTGCGATAGAGTCCCAGATGGCGTAATTTAGGTACATGCCGCCATCGCCGATGGCCTTGTGCATTTGCGTACTGATGTAACCGGGCTGTTTTTTCATCCAGAGGGCATCAGCTTTCCACGCCTCGATGAGAGCGTTGTGATCAGCGGGGTCGATCGTGAACAAATTTACGAGAACAACAGGCCCGGCATCGATGCCCAGTTGTTGTTCGATTGGAAAATCAGGATCGAGGGGCTTGAAGTTGACCATCTGTTTTACTCCATGAGCGGTGTTATTTGGTGCCGTGTTGTCAATTTGCCTTCACTAGTTCATTTGACAATATGTTGTCAATATTATAGCGTACTCACATGTCAAATGAGCAATGGACTGAGGCCGGAAAAGCTGTGACGGCGTTGATTCTGGATGTTTTTCGGCTGAATGGCCGACTACAACTTGCCGGCGATCGGCTCGTTGCAGAACTCGGGTTGACCAGTGCACGCTGGCAAATTCTTGGTGCCATCGCCTATGCTGAACAACCCGAGTCTGTTGCATGGCACGCACGCGCGATGGGGGTTCATCGACAAGGTGTTCAACGCATCGTCAATGAGTTGGAAAGAGAAGGGGTTTTAGAGTTTCAACTCAACCCGAACCATAAACGCGCCCATCTTGTTGCTCTAACTCCAAAAGGTCAAAAGCTGTTCGATGAAGCTATCGCAATACAAATCCCATGGGTGAATGATCTTGCCAGAGGCCTGTCTTCGGATGATATCGCAGCCACGCAAGAGATCGTCGCCCTCTTAAAGAAACGCCTCCAAAAAACTTTGTAGCCTTAAGCGGCCTCTGGCTTGTTCAGCGATTGCTTGCCATACGAAGAAGGATTGCCGGGCTCGTTACCCAGGTGTCGGATTGGACCATGTGCCATCTGACCGGCCCGCCTTGTCGAACACCAGAATGTGCGGCGCGATTTCGCGTTCGACCAACCACCCCAGAAGTGGCCCGGTGCCGTATGCCGTGTCCGCGATCAGTCGTTCGGGATGCAAATCGAATGTCGCCTTCACGCGGTTCAACATCGTCTTTGCCGATCCCACTTCGACCTACCGGATCAAGCGGGTGGCTTCCACATCGACGATGACACCGTGGCCCGTATCGATGATGTAATTATCAGAACAGTTAAAGAGTGCTGGCCCATTCCGCGCTGCTGTTCACTAGCTGGCAGGATCGGAATGCGAAGTGAACTTCGGCTGCACCTCGCTGGCCGCGCCAAATGCGACCTCATCCAGCGTGTCGAGTCACTCACGCACAGCTCGGGGTGCATCTGTCGGGTCGATACTTGGCGCGTCCCAATCTTCCTTCGGCGTCGAATTCTGATTGTTGGCATCCGCCCCGATCGGGCTGGCATGGATTGCCATGCGCTGA
>NZ_CANLYL010000018.1 GCF_947495275.1 uncultured Roseobacter sp. | reverse complement strand
GTCTGGTCAGTCTGGTCAGTCTGGTCAGTCTGGTCAGTCTGGTCAGTCTGGTCAGTCTGGTCAGTCTGGTCAGTCTGTGAAGACGATCTGAGCATCAGGTCATGTGCAAGCCTTACCTCGCTCTTTTGCACCGATCCGAAAGCGGCGAGCACGTCCAGCCAACTACGGGCCTTGGATATTGGTGACGGATCGCGCTCAGGTTCAGACGCCACGCCAGGATCATTGGCCTGATAGGGGTTTGATGTTTGTCCTGCGATGGATAGATCATCACTACCATCCCGGTGATCAGTGGGACCGGTTTCGGTCCTGCCTGGGTGACCGCCGGCCTGAAGGGCCAGTTCCATGTCGATCGGGCTGCCGCTCAACTGTGATCGCAAGACATATAACAATGCATCACACGGGCGGGCAGCTTCTGTCGCAAGTGTTTCGATTGTCTTCTCGAAATCGGAGTTTCCGTGCGGGGCAAGAGATGTCGCTATCGACACCAATTCAGGTATCGGCATCGTTTCGAATTTTGCCAGTACCCGGGACGGAAACTGTTGCCACTCCTGACGCAGTTGATCTACGCCCGCCTCTGAAAACGACCACCCGGAGATTGGCGCATCCGCATTTCCCAGCTCAACAGGTTCTTGCTTTGCGTCTTCTTCTGTCCCCGCGACAACTGCATCCCCAACAGACGGATCCCCCTGTGAAGTCATTGTCCCGATAGCTGTCACCCTTTGACGCACCGCTTCTGGTTTGGGTCCGTCGGGTGATGGCGATGCTTGGTGCCAAGATGATGCATCGGGCTTCAAAGCAGCGCTCGCCGGGTGCAACAATACCCGCGCAATCAAGCTGGACGCGTGGCCTGCCGCTTCCTTTCGCGAGTGGCCAGATGCCAGAAAGGAGGCGATCATTGCTTCCTTGAGACGCGTAATCTCGCCTGACAAAACGGGATTGGTCCCGTTACCAGAAACCAGGCCCGCCAGATTTTCGCGATGGTTACCATATGGTAGGGCTTTCAAAGCCGCCTCGATCAAATCAGGCGCGCCGCGATATGTGTCGCGCAACATGGTGAGCACATCACTCTGCGTGTTTGCTCGAAGACGCCGAAATGCTGCCAGACGCACCATTCGATTGCTCCGGTCAGCGTCATTTGCCCCTGACAAACGTGGCACCGGGTGACGCTTGGAAGGGGTCAGGATTGCATTCAAGCCAACCTGATCAGCACGCTCCGGTCCCCGCTCAATTTGGCGGCCATCCGGCTGATCTTCAATTGGCAGGTTCTGGATCGCTCCAAACGAAATTTTCCTCAGATAGGGTGCAATGGCCGCAATGAGTTGCGCGCGGAACACGCTCCGCACCTCCGCCCAATCCGGCGTTGCTGACCAATGTCCCAGGTCCAGTTTCAGCATTTCGATCTCGGCGGCATATCCGATATAGGCGTCTGCCTCCAAGACCTCCGATAGCGCCGGTAGCAGCTCTGTTTTCACAAGCTGTGCAAGGCGTTCAGGCGATCCCAATGGGCTCTCTTCGCCGATGACCGAGAAAGCGGTGACAAATTCACCAATGACGTGCCGCTCTGGTGACGCCAAATCCTCATATGAAGCCGGGTGCGCGATCATGTCACCTGCCTGAGATCCCGCAGGAACGCCTTCAGGTTACTGCAAACAGGAGCGTCCGACTGTGCCACAGCTACACGCAGGTTTTCAAAGGTCACCATCTGCGGGAAATCGAGCCAGAGCAGGTCGATCACGACGTGCGACGGTGCCAATTGCTGCACTAATTCAGAGACATAGGTTCGATAGCTGTCAAGCGTGGTCCGCGCTGTCCACCCCGTCAGAACCAATGTGCACCTGTTTGACGCAAAATCATCATCCGACGACCGCAAAAGAATGTCCTCGACAAGATAAGCACATTCCGACTGTTCATGCAGCGCGTGCCAGGTGGCACGCAGCTCGTTCACGAAGGCAATGGCCTCCGATTTGTCCTCTGTGGTTTTCACCGCATACACCGCGTCAGCATGCCCGCTGTCGAATATCACCTGCCAGCGACCACCGCTGACGGGCGTGATTGCGAAAGCGTCCGCATTTGCCGCACGTTGGAAAGTTTCAGGTGTCAGAACACCATCGGGACCCCACCATGCGGTCGCGCGAAACGCAGCCTCATCCAAATGCTCCACATCATCATTACGCGGCACCAGCATCTCGAAAGGATTGACCGGCATCAACAAATCACGTCGCGGAAAATCAGGCGGAACCTCTGTTGCCGTTGCATCGAGGCACCATCCCAAGTCGGACATCATTTTCGTCGCAGGTCTTTCGGTCTGCACGGAAATATCGGCTAGAAGACCCAGCCGCGCCATGAAACCGCCCGGCTGCGCGGCCATTGGCCCGGTGCCACGGGCCGCGTTCAGGGCAGGCAATGCGCGCAGATAGTGCAATCGCCAGAAAAGCTCGAAGTCCTGACGCGACGCAATGCTTCGATAGCAGTGCAATCCTGTGTGGCGGATTGCTGGCAGCGTCTCGCCATGAATGGCCAAAAGCAAATCAAGGATCTCTAGTCGCTGCGCATGCAGCGCCGGGTCCTTCGATCCCTGATCGGTATCTGCGTCAAAGAGCTTCGGCACGGCGGCCAGGGCATCGCTCATGGCTTGCAATTGCCCATCTATGGCCGTGCGATACTGGCTCATCTGTGAGTCAAGACGCCCATCTGGTCTTTGCGCGCCGCGAATACTGGTATTCTGACGCGTTGTTGAACCGTAAATCCGATAGATTGCAGGCAGCATTTCATCGACATGGGAGCGGCTGAAATTACGGCGGCGACCGTCCGTCAACACCGACCAATCCGCATCGGCAAGATGATGATGCGCCCGCGATATATTCTCAGCCGCGACGCGAATGTATTCCTCATGAATGCGGTTGTGATCCAGTGTCAGACGATTATCGCCGATCCAAAGTTCAACCTCGATTTCATCGGCGGCATGCGGCAAAACCAGGGCTGGAAAGGTCGGATCCAGAGGTGCACCCGCATCCTCCGCAGGAAGCTCCCGGAAAGCCAGTTCGCCAATATCCACGATACCCGGGATCGCGCGAAGGCGAGAGAGGTGCGCATCAATTTCCGGCAGGGTATCGGTGGTTTCTGCTGGCGGGCGGTAGAAAAGCTCCGGCGTGTTGTAGACGTCTTCCCGTGTGGCGGCGTGGGTACTGGCGGCCTGATACGGACGCCCGCGCAAAATAGCGGCAACATGATAGTAGAACCGCGCTGCGACCCGTTCGGGGTTTGCGGTGGCCGTCACGTGCAAGGTGCAGCTCAGCACCGTATCGCGATGCCGCGCGATGGTGATTGTGTCCAGATCGGTGGCCAGAGGTCGTTTCTCGGCAAATATTCCTGCGACCTGATCGCGTAGCGCGGTTTCATCAAGGTCCTTCTGATCCGCTGGAATGACCACGGCGTTGTAAAGCCCTGTACGAAACCCCGGGCGCACCCATGCCCGCGACACGCCCGGCAGATCAGACAGGAAAGATGTCAGATCAAGGTCCGTAACGGGATCACCCGGTAGCACCAGCCGCGGATCGTATAACGCCAGATCAGGATAGTGCAGCGTCCCATCGTCAGCTGTAAGGATGTCACGGATCGGATGTCTGGCTTGGTAGCCCAGTTCGCTGAGTGCAAAACAGGTCTGTTCAAGCAGGGTCACGCCCGGATCGTGCAGATTGAAGTCGGTCCAGATGTTGCCGGAGGCCTGCTGCGCATAGTGCACAGCGCGCGCGCGCAGGTTCTCAAAATCTGTTTGCGCTGGCGTGCTCACAACAATCCCTCGTCGCGATCACCTTCGCCCCGCGATCCGCTCATTGTTGCGTCAAACCACAGGCGGGTCAGCGAGTAGCGGATCACCGTGTCTTTGCCAAAACGGGCGTTGGAGCGGATTTGCAGCTTGAAGAAATGCCGTCCCTCCCCCGCAACCCAACGCAATTTCAACCGATCTGCGTAGCTGCCGTAGACCGCTGTCTGTGCCTTGATGCTGCGCCGCTTGAACAGCCAGTTCAGAATGGGATTGCGCGGATGAAAAGCATTCATTGCAATGGCATGCAGCATAGAATACCGACCTGTGCGCGGCGTACCCCCGACGCCAGCCATCACTTCAAAGGCCTGACACCCGGTGATATCGGCCGTGATATCATGCCATTTTCCATCTGCCGGGACATGCGGGATATCTGGCGAGCTTACGCCGATCCGCCCATCCATCTTGGCCACACCATCCACATCCAAACGCCAGTCCGGGGCGTCCGTATTGATCCCGGCGCGCCCGTCCGGCGTGAAACACATGCCAAGTGCCTTTTTGGAGCTACCCTCAGGTGCAGCGCCGCTTGGCGGCAACAGCCCCTGCTCGGGCCGCAGATGCAATGCGCCTTCGGACTTGCCGTGCTCCATGACCCAGGACGGATTGGGGGCACCCAGACCCTTGTAAAGGCTCATGACACGCAAAGAGGTACCGACAGAGTTCAGCTGCAGACCATCCCCCGGGGTCTTGGAAAACCCGTCTTCGACCTGATTTACACTGCTGTCGATCAAGTCCCGGTATTCCTTGGCGGTCGGCAATGCACCGTCACGAAAGAAGGATTTCAGAGTGGTGCGATCTTGTTTTGTCACGACGGTATCCTCTGACCGACAATCAACGTGCCGCCGACAGACAGTCGGCTGATTCCACTTTGGATCGGTGCTTCTTTTTGTGTGGCGTCCACCACGGTCAGCGCATGTTCTGCCGCCGACAGCGGCAGGCTCCAGGGGCGCGAGCCCCGCACGACTGTCCCTATTTTCCCGCGCCAGTCATCCTGGGCGGAATCAAGCAGGACATGTGACCCCTGGTCATCGGAAGACAGATGCAGCACCGAAAAATCGGTCACGCCGCGGACATATTCCAGATCATTGATGTGCGCATTGAGCATCTTGAGATTGAGTGACCAGCCAAAACGCCCAAGCGTCTCCGGCGCCGTCCAGACGGAGAGATAGCGGCGCAGGTCCCGTTGCAGGCGTTGCGCCATAGCCCCGTCATCACGATAAGGGTCGAAGGCCAGTTTCGCCCTGACATGCAAACGGTCGAAGGTTGGGTTGACGGCCTCGATCTCGGCAAACTCCGGGGCGAGGTCGTCAATATAGTCGCGGATGCGTTGCAGGGTACTGACGTCGAACATCTGCGCCGAGGGTTCGCTCGGTGGCTGACGGACCACCACAAGCGTGGCTTTGCCCGGAGCAGGATCAGGTGACATTCGGCTCATCCCGGCAAGGCATTTGGCCATCCAGACCTCCGGGAAAGCGTCCAGAACCAGACGCTCAATGTCCCAGGGCGTCACCGCTCGTTTGCGATGCCGGAGCCGTTCGCCAACCCGTGCAACAAAGGCGTCGCGGTGCTCGGGCGGGCGTACATCTGCGGGTGTCGGCACTTCGGTAATGGCCGCAATACCGGGCTGGGCCGGATTAAAAGTCCAGACGCGGTTCCGTTCCATCTCATGATACGTCCCATCCGTGCATTGCGCCCAGACGCCGTTTGTTTTCAGGTCGGAAAGCGCCGGGAAACCGTCCAGATCAGGTTCGGTCGCAACGGCGGCAATCCAAACACCCCCTTCCGGCATTTCCGGCGAGTGATTGATGGCATCCTCCGGCAGGTCGACCATGACCAGCCCGGAACGCATCAACCCTGCGGTGGAATCCGAAGAAATTGCTGTATCAGAAAGCTCACGCCAGCCGTGCGCCGCGAGATAGTACCATTTGACCGGATTGGGCCGCGGTACCAGTCGCAAATGACCACTTTCCGCCATGTCGAACAAAAGTGGCACCGGTCCCGTCGCCTGATCGCCCGCCAATTGGATGAAAAGATGTCCGTAGCCCAGACGTGGCGGGAAAAGCCCGATCTCGCGCAGCATCCGGTTAGGGAATACTTCGACCTGACCAAAGGGACCGAACTGCACGATCCTCTCACCCGGATTTGCTGCATCGGGGGCATTAACCTCGATCGACGACCGCGCGGTGTAGGACAGGGAAAATTCGTCGATTTTTGGCACGAATGGTGCGGGAGGGATTCTCCGTTCCCTGAACGAAAGCGGACGCGGGCGCATCGCTTCGACCAAGGCCATCGGATATTGATCGGCATGAAACCCACCCGCTGTGCCGGAAAGGGTCAAACGCACCGCACCTGCCCGAAGGCTCTGGCGGGAACTGAACATTTCCGGCGTCATGCGACCGGTGGCCCTCACCGAATGACCCTTGATCCTGCCGCCAAATGTCCGTTCGGGTGTCAGTTCCCCGGTTACCGGCAGCGTTTCGAACAGGGGCAGCGGATCATCGGTAACAGGTTTCCAGCCATCTCCGCTCAGATAGGTTACGCCCAACATCGGTTCAGGCACATCAGGTTTGCCCGCGTAATTTGCATAATGCGCTTCAAACCCACCCAGACGATCCGGCAGTTCCGCCCAAGTCATGTCGATGTCGACGTGAACAACCGGTTTTTGTGCCAGCTCAGGACTTGCGACCAGAAAAGTCGCGCCATCCTGCGGCCGCGCGCCAAAAGGAAAGAAGGTCTGGTCGGTCACAACAGGCCCATCATCGGACCACGCATGCAGCTTGCGCATGCCACTCACTTCAACTTCGAAATCGACAGATTCCAATGTGTAGCGTTCGAAAAATGAAATCGGGCAGATGCGCGGGTTGGCAGCATTGCGCAGCGACAAGGTAGGCGATTTCGCTCCTTCGGGCGCGGCAATTGCGGGCATGCCAGGCGCGAGCGCCAATGCAATCGTAATCCCTGCGTGACCGGCTTTGGGAGAGGGTAGAATTTGTGTAACGGAGGCAGCGATCGGGCCGTCTGGGGTGCTGATTGTGACGTCGAATGCATCCCCCAGCAATTTCTGGAACATATCTTCAGGGGTCAGACTGACGGCCCCATCCACACCGGGTGCAAAAACGTCGAGGATCATGGATCGCGGCGTATCGAGCGATTTCACGTTGGTGCGGACTTCGCCGGACATCTCTTTTTCGAAAGCTTCGATCTTGTTGCTCAGGATGCTGCGAAAAGCGCCTGTCGGGAAAGGAACGCGTTCAATCAGACACAGCGTCACAATCCGGCCCAGAAGCACACGCAGCTGAGCCGCGCTCTCAATCTTGCTCGCCAGATATTCGTATATAATGACAAGACCCGGGCTTTCAGCCCGCTCAGCGGCCAGTTCCTCGACTTTGCTGGCGATCGTGCGAGCGCCAGCTTCCAGTTTGCCCGGGATGAAAATCTGGACCAAATCCGGATCTGACTGCAGCGCGGCGAGCAACTCGGATTCAGGAACGTCACTTTGCGAATTTCGCGGGCGTGTTTTGACCAGTGGTGCAGCAAGTGCTGCCAAACCCGCAGCCCGCTGAAACATCAAAGACATGGTAATGCGCCGGGTCCCTTGCGCGAGGGCCAACATCGGCGACGTGATGTCCAGGCCCATCTGGCCCGCAACTTGCGTGCCCCCGGAAAAAAGGCCCGGCTCAGCACCTTCCACCTGTTCAGATGCCCCCGGTGCCCCCGTGCCCAGTCGAGTGACCTGCATTCCGGTGATACCGCCAAGCTCGGCATTGAATGAAATTTGCGGGTGCGTCTCAAAGGTAAGCGTGGCCATCGATTGCACTTGAGAAGAGCTCACATGCACCGGTGCTTCCGTCGCAAAACTCTGAACCGAGTTGTCCGTCTTGCGCGCAGTCAGTTTCGTTCCCTCCGGCAGGAACATCGACTGTTTGCCCGATGCAAGATGCAGCAGCACACGTTCGGGCGAGGCTGTGGCAGGGCTCTGTCCGACAACATCTTCGTAATAGAAACGGACGAAACGGTCTGTCACTTCGTTAAGGACGGCATCCACATGCAGGGCGGTCCGCAGCTCGGCGACAAGAAGACCAAGAGCCGGATCCATATCTCCGGAAGTGATGCGTTTTTCAAATGCCGCAATTGCATGGGGGCGCAAGGTCTCCACCGCATTGCGCAACAGTGCGTGCGTTGACCGATAGGCTGTCACCAAGGCGCGCGCCTGCTGCAAGGCGTCTCCCCGAGGGCGGCTGATGACGGGCGTGATACTTTGCACAACCCGGAACATTCCCGCAGGCCCTGTTCGCGTCAGCTTGGCCAGACTTGGTATCAGATCGGCTTCGGCATTGAGCTGCTGAACCTGCTTGGAGAATGGTGACGAATGGCCATTGGGCAAGCGCTCGATCCAGTCTTTGAGTCGACGGGACAGCTGCGAGATCAACTTGGAAGCCGATTGGGGGTCCGTTTCCATTGCCCGGTCGAACTCAAAGGCCGCGTGTCGCACATTGAACGAAATCAGCTCTGAATAAACGAAGGCGGGTTCCGACGCGAAAAGCCGCACCCAAGGACCGTCCACCCGTTTTCGACGATGTCGCTGTGCATCTTCTGCGTGCAATCTCCGGCCCGCATTGCAAAAGGCTTCCGCGAGACTGTCAGGACGCAAATCTTTACGATCCCGCGCAAGAGCAGCCGGCAATCGATCGCTGCAAAGCGATCCTGGCGTCACAAGGATATCGTCCCATTTTCGATGCACGGCAGCTTTCCACACCTCTGGCAGGTTTTAAAAACACGGCCACCCCGGGCCACAAAACACTAATCAACGCAACCATTTGAGTACTCATTGAGGCCAGCAAAGAATATCCGGCCTCTTCACGAACGCAAGGCAAACACCTTGCGGCAGGCTATAGCGGTTCTGGATTTCCTTCTATTTCTGGTTGTATCGCAATGAAGACCCCCGTCAGCGTTCCGGTATCGCCGGCAACAATGAATGTACCGCCAAAACTATCCGGTGGGCCCGGTCGATCTTCACGGGCAAACTGTGATGATTCTAGTAACGCGCGAATCGGCGTTTGATCCCGACCGCTTTGAAACGGGACCTGCCGCCCACCATCCGGCTGAACAAAAAGCACTTGCCCCATGCCAGAACTGGTGACCCGCGTGCCACAAATGCCCAGACGTGACCACTGCACGCCTGCAAAGGGAAGGTCTGTGCCGGAGGTATCGATTTTGAAGCTGGCCTGCTGAGAGCCGTAACCGATAATCGCGGTAAATTTTGCCATCTCCGTCTTGAAAGAGGTCGCGCCATCGCCGGGTGAGGTCGCCAGCGTCAACTGCACATCTCCCGAGTAGACGATGCGACCGCTTGTGGGGATCTCGAAGCCTGTGGGGCTCGGGCCCACGACAACCGGCCCCTCATAGTCAATCCGCTCGGCCCGATACGACATCGTGTAGGCTGCCGGGAGTTGCCCATCGACGCCAAGACCCTCAATCGGTTTTGCCACCGACCGTCGCGAACCTTCCAGCGGGCCGTCATCCGTTGGACGAATGCGGCGCACGGTGAGATCGCTGAAATTCAGGTTGCGCGGCAGACCCTTGCGCGATGTCTTGCCCGTCACGAAGAACACGTCGCTGCCCTCGGACGCCGCGACCTGACGCAGATAGGACCCTGCGAGCCTGCGCCCTTCTCGTTTCGTCACAACACAAGGCTCATCCGGCGCCAGACCCAAGAGTTCGAATGTCTTGCTGGTCTGCACGGCCTCAACGGCACCGCATGCGACCAGCGTGCCGGTCACGAGCGGCACAACAACATATCTACCCCAGCCGGTCATGCGGCAGGAACCGGGGTTTGAGAAATCAGCGTGCCCTCGGTGATGTAGAAGGGGAAAACCATATTGTTCCGCTCATTGGTCTCCACCACGGTATAGTTCAACGTGATGCTAAGATGCCCTTCAAGCGCGTCTCTGATGTCCACCAGGATCGTACCCAACTTGATCCGCGGCTCGAAGAACAAAATCGCCCGCGAAATCGCCACTTCGATTTCTGCCTCGGTCTCACCGTCCATCGGTTCAAAAACCAGATCGTGCAATCGGCAGCCATAGGTGGGGTGCATCACCCGCTCACCGGGTCGCGTCTCCATCAGGATGCGCAGGCTTTCGGCAATGTCCTCTTCGGCCTGCACCATTCTGGCCTGCCCGGTACCCTCGTCAAAGGAGGGCGGAAACGCCCAGCCACGCCCGAGAAAAGAAGGATCAGCGTCGGCCATCTATCCCCCGATCATCACAGTTGGCAGACCGGCCACAATACTGCCGCCGTGGGATGTGGTATCCCCCATCCGCGCCGCGGGCTTGCCGCCGATCATCACGGTTGCCGACCCTTTCACGATGGTCGCCGGTGGACCGACGCAAGTGCAGTTATCCCCCACGATTGCCGCAGGCATGCTGCCAATCAGCACAGTAGCTTCACCGGGCCCGATGATCGGCCCCCCGACGTGGGGGACAATACCTGTCACCATCGGGCAGGTTTGCATATCTGTAATTCTGGCAGCGGGGGGCATGCGGTCCGTTCTCCTAGTTGATCATCACGATAGAGCCCTTGACGGTCGTCTGACCGCCAGAGCTGATTTCGGCAGAGGCAGACCCTTTTGCAGTCAACCCCGTTTGCGCTTCTGCATTGACGTTCATGCCGCTGACGCTGGCGTCCCCCGTGGCGGCGATGTCGATGGCACCATCTGCAGACAGAGAGATATCGCCGGGGCTGCTCATGGTGATCCCGCTTTCGGCCATCTCCAGTTTATTGCCTGTCAAATCTTCCAGCGTGACGGTTTTGGCATCGTCATCCATGGTCAATTTGTGACCCCCGGGCGTTTCAAGCGTGATGATCTTCTTTTCTTCATCAAACTCCAGTTTCATCGCCTCTTTGGTGTAGATACCCTTGATGTAGTTGTCAGCCGTCGGCGTGTTGACCTGTGCGTTGGTGCCGTTGTGCAGCGACCCCAGAACAATCGGCGCATTGGGATCAGCATTCAGAAACCCCACCAACACCTCATCATCAATTTCGGGCATGAACTGGATGCCGGCCGTATTCGAGGCATAGGGCTGCGCATAACGCGCCCAGACCTCCGGTGCCGGATCAGCCACAAGAGGCAGCGACACCTTGATACGCAGCTTGCTGTCCGGGTCTTCATCAAGTTGCATCACCTTGCCGACCTGAAGCCCATGGATTGGCGACGCGAGGCTGGCGGCACTTTCTCCGGCAAAGACACCAGAATCCACATTCCACGTGTCCGGCAGACCAAGCAGAACCTCCGTTGTCCATCCGCCCTCGTCGATGCGCTGTTTGACACCACCGATCAGAGCCGTACCGCCAAATCTGTCGCCCAGGCCCTTAAGTTCAATCGTGGCACCGGGAACCGCCAGACCAGACCCCTGAAACACACAGTTTCCCTGAATGGCCGCGTGCGCCGTGCGCATCGTTCGGGCATCTGCTGCGGTCTTGAGATCGGCGGAGGGGATTTCAGTGGCGGTTGAAATCGCATGTTCGCGTGACCCGAGCACTTTTGCCAAATCACTTGGCTTGTAGGTACCCCATTGCCCCGCTGCCGGATCGGTGCCTGTTTCAGACACCACGTCCACAGCGCTGGAATCCCACGCCGTAGCCTTGGCGGCATTCAGTGACGATTGCGCGCCAACGGTTGAATCGAAACTGATCATGTCCATGCCAAGAGTCACTGTCAGAACCGCCGAGGCGCTGTCATCGGGTGGGGCTGAGGTGACAGTACCGTCTGCAATCGTCAGAATATGCCCGGAGCGATCCGCGATGCTGCGCAGATATCCCCAATCCGTACAGGCATATCGCACAATATCCCGCGCAATATCTGTTGTCGCCGTGACGTCGGCTGTCAGCCCGGCATCCGAGATGATCTCACTCATCACGTCACTGTCCTTCTTCTGCGCGTATTGCGCAGATTTCCTTGTGTGCGTGAGCTTTGCCGCCTTATCGATACAGCCGATTTCAAGCTTCGGAGCCCCTCGCATGATGCGCATCCGGACGGAGACGATCAGCCCCTTGAAAAGCTCCTGATCACTCCCGCTCCCGTAAGCTGCGGCAATGGCAATATCTTTGCCGATCTTGAAATCGTCGCCATCGGAGGCCGGGAATTCATTCTCTGCGATCGATCCGGTCGTCAGCACCAGTTGCGCTTCGGGAATGCGGCCCACGCCCAGATCAACGTTCACGCTCGCGATCTGGTATTCATCCGCAATGGCGGAGCCGTCCACCTTGACGGTGATTGCAAGCGGCCCATCGGCATTATCAATTGGACTAGCGGCCATCAGCGCTCCTCATCGCATCGGTGGAAAGCGCAAAAGCGTGTTGGGCTCGAGGTCCCGAAAACTGTCAAGTTCATTGATCCGGGCGATCTCAAGGTACTTCGTGACATCCTTGTAGACCCGCTGGCACAGCAGCGGCAGGGTGTCGCCTTGCTGTACCCTCACCACATGGGTCATGTCGGGGGATTTGCGTTTGGCTTCCCGTGCTTCCTCCGCATCGGTCTTCGCCTCTACGAAATCCAGCTTGATCTTGGCCCGCAGGGCCGACCCATCGGGGTGAAAGAGATTGTAGTCGACGCTCAGCGATGTCAGGCGACCGTAAAACGCCTTCAGCCCCTTTCCCCAAAGCACTTTGACTGGCGTGGGCTCATGCTCATCGCCGTCATAGTCGTAGGCAATTGATCGCAACTTATCGATCTGTTCGGCAACCGTAACGTTTGCGGCATCCGCCACAACGCCGGTCCCGTCCAGAACGATACTGAAATTGAGCTTTTCCGGCTCAGAGCTGGCAAATTTGGCCACCGGCGCGGATTTACCCAAAGCGCCCGCCGTACTGCTGCCCTCCCCCGTGCCCGAATACTTCAGGCCAAAGGTATGGGAGTAATCCTGCGGATTGATCGTGGCTTCAAAGGTGTTGCCAGCCCCTTTTTGCTCCTTGATCTGCCCGTTCTGAATCTTGCAGCGGATGATCTTCAGCTTGGCCATGGCTTAGCGGTCCTGCATCCTTGGGCTGGTGTCTGCGATCAACTCGCGCACGTCCTCCAGAATGTCCCGGCGCAGCTCAGCGAGTTGCCGCGCCATGTCACTGCGCTCCGCATCCGCATTGCGCGGCTTGGGGCCAAAGTGGCCCTTGACCACAAGCGATCCGATTTCAATCGCCATCATGTGTCCCTTTTCAGTGTTGTGGCGGCCAATTCGATGGTTTCGATGGCCAGCTCGTTTTTCATTGCATCAAACCCGCTCATCGACCATTTGACCGGATAGGCATTGCCCACCGACCACGAAGCGACCGGCGATCCTTCTTCGTCCAGCAAGGAGATCACCAAGTTTTTGGGCTCGATCTTCTTGGCAAAATCCCCCTCCAAGGTGTTCTTGCACCACTTGACCAGATCGCTGGACGACTCAGTCAACCCCCGTTTGAGCACGATGTTGTTGCGCTTGGCGGGTTTGGGCAGTTGGTGGACAAAACGGTTCTCGCCCCCTTCCACGACCGGTTCCACTTCGATGGAGGATTCCAGCCCTGACACTTCCTGAAAGGCAGCGTCAGAGATGGAAGGCCCGGATCCGGTGAAACTCACCGAAAAATGGAAGGCGACGGGCAGATCAAAGTCGCTCATGTGGGATTATGCGTTCTCGATGACAAAACCTTCATGCGCGATCTCGATGCTTTCGACCGCGACCTCATTGCCCTCGGCCTTGAGGTCCGTCCCCGTGACCTTGACCGGGAAGGCGTTTTGCACCTTCCAGACCATGGTTGGGTTCTGACCCTCATCGAGCAGCGAAATCGTCAGCGCCTTGCGCGTGATCGTGTTCATCTTGATCTCCGCGAACCAATCCCAGATCGCGTTATCCTTGGCGAAAACACCCTTCTTCATGGTGATATTGCCGGTCTTGATCATGCCCGGCATCTTGATCGTCGAGAATACCGGGTTGTTGCCTGCCCGGTACTCGATGGGCTGGGTTTCGATGTCGAGGCCGGAGACCTCCTGAAAGGCCAGCTCTGTATCATCCCACTTGACCTGAAAATGAAACTTGGGAAGCGGCCAAATGGCCTGCGTTTGTGCGGAACCGTCGTCTGCCATGTCTGAATATCCTCTCTAACTTATGATTTCTGCATTTGCTGCTGGAAGGTGATCTCGATGAATTCCGCGGGCCGCGTCACGGCCACGAGCACGGTTATCCGCAAAATCCCTTCCAGAATATCCACCGGGGTCATGGTCTCGCCCAGACCGACATGCACGGAGAACGCATCCGTCGGCACAGCGCCCGCCAGACCGCCCTGTTTCCAGATCGACGTCAGGAAGTTTTCGATCATGGACCGCATGGTCACCCAGGTCTGCGCGGTGTTGGGCTCAAATACATAAGCCTTGGACGCCAGACGGATCGATTCCTCGATCATGATCATGGTCCGGCGCACGTTGATGTAGCGCCAATCAAGGCTGTTACCGTCCAGCGTGCGCGCACCCCAGACCAGCGTGCCCTCGCCCACAAACGGCCGGATCGCGTTGATGGATTTGCCAGTGGTGGAGACGTTGAGGTTTTCCTGCTCCTCATGGCTGATATTGACCATGGGCGCCACAACGGAATTCAGCGAGACATTCGCCGGTGCCTTCCAGACACCGCGGCTGTTGTCCACCATCGTGTAGATGCCCGCCATTGCCGCAGAGGGTGGCATGGAGTTCATGTAGCCGGTGATCTCATTCATCACCTCGGTATAAAGCGGCACAACCGCACGCAATGTCTTGTCGATGGTGGTCGCCGATGGCCCGCCCGCCTCAACGCCGTCCTGACTGTCGTTCATCAGGATGCGAATCTGTTGTGGCGGCTGAACAACGCCAGCCACTTCGATTGTATAGCTCACCGAGGCTTCCGGCCCCACGAAGGCAGGATCAGGGGCGAAGGTGACCTTGCCACCCGCGCCGACCTTCCACGACCCGACGCCTTCTTCGGCCTTGGCCTTGCCACCCTCGCTGTCTGCATCGACCAGTTTGACAGTTGCCTTGTCGCCATCCGGATGATCGGCGGGCACATCGACAACCACCGATGTTCCGGCGGCCACGGCGGGCGCATCCAGCAATCCGCCGACAACCTCGACCCCAATGGTCAGCGCATCAGTGGCAATCTCGTTTTCATCGCTGATGACCAGATCAAACTGGCCAACACTTCCCTTAGCGGCATCATGGATGAAGCTGACCTCACCCGCTTCCAGTTGCGCCTGGGTAAATGTGGCAACAGCATCGGTCGTGCCGGTTTTGACCAGCTTGCCCGCCATCGTTTCTTCGTCACCTTCAACGGTATAGGTCAGCCCCGTGGCGTCACTTTCATCGTCCGTGGCGGTGATGTCCGTTGTGGTCAGCGGAATGGTCCCGCCTTTGGGGACCGACAAGGTGAAATCGCCCATAACCGTCGGCGCAGAAATCCGCTCGATCTCCTGGCGCAGATCATCGGATTTGCCCACCGACCGACGCATCAGACCAATCAGGGTCTTCCGGCTGCCGGGGTCGATGTTTTCAAACGTAAAATCGCGCGACTGGTAGATCGAACTGTCGAGCCAAGGGTAATAGGTCGCGCCAAAATCAAGGTTGTTGATCCCGATGTCATTCCGGAAGGTTGCGACCGGATTGCCCAGCGGATCAGCCTGCGGCAGATACCCGCCCGACATGTCCAGCAGCGCAAAACGGTTTTTCATGTCGTTGCCGCAATGCTTCAGCATCGCCTGCTGGACCTTGACCGCATTCTGCCGCACCAGACGTGTGGTTTCCGGAATGACCACCATCGTTGGTTCGGGCTCTTTTTTCAGCCGGGCGATCGCCGCCAGCATCGCGTCGGCGTCGATCTCGTCGTCATAGGAGCCGATGGAGGTTACATAGCAGGCCCCGCCGCCGTTCTGGAAAAAGAGCCGCATCGCCCCGTAGAGCGCGAAGGCCGTATTTTTCTGGACAAGCTCGAATTTCTCCGGTCCGCGCGGGCCTACTGTGGTGAAGATCGCGCGGGGCATGGTCGGTTTCTTGTCAGCGCCATCCGCAGAGAGCGGTGAGACCCCGTCAAATTCGGCAAAGGGCTTGATCTCGAAAACCGGCTCTGGTGCACCCCCAAAATAGCTGTGGAATTCAGACATGGATGTGATCCGCCACGGTGTTCCCGCCAGCGAAACGTTTCCGTTTATTGCTGTCTGGGTATAGCCGATAAAGGCCGGAACCGCAGTGGCCACCTGAACGACCGAATTGGGAAACGCACTCTTTTCGACAATATATACACCGGGGGTCTTCATAGCCATTTTCAGCTCTCCTTTACCAAAGCGTGACGAAAATATCGGATTGCAGACGCATGGACGCGTCAGCTTCCGTTATGGGTTTGAATGGGGACCGCGCAGCGGGCAGCACCGCGATCAGTGTTTCAGGTCCAAAAGGACCGGTCTTTTGCAGGGCAAACCGCTGATCCGGCCTGGCCCGCGCCGCCAGCGCCTGCGTTGATCTGATGACCCGCACCGGACGGCCATCCGGCAATGCGCGCAAACCGAGGTCTTCGAAAGTGACGTCGCCGGCGCTGTCGATGATTTCCAGCCCCTCCAGGCCGTCTGCCCCGGTAAGATGATAGGCCCAAAGCGCATCAATCGCCTCCAGGGAGAAAGTGACATCGCGCCGGCCAGTTGTGGGAATCTCAATTTCCAGATGTGCCAAAGAGGTTTCAAAACAGCGCGCATTCTCCGACGCTGGCGGAGCCGGAGCATCGCTCAACCGAACCGTATCAGCCTGCAAAGAAACCGTTAAGGGGACGGCGGCACCCCACACTGCATCTCTGGTCACCTCGATCACCTGTGGGGTCTGCGCGGACAGCGTCAAGGCGACATGCGTCGGGCGTTCTTCAAGATCGTCATCCAGCAGAATGAGGGTCACTGCACCGCGCTGACGCAACAGGCATCCCGCAAGGTCGAAAGCGCGTGGATCACTTGGCGACACACTCAACGGCGGGACATCGTTCCCAAAGTAGGCATGGTTCAGCGTGAGGCGCAGTATTTCGGAGTAACCCATCAGACTGATTCCGGCTCAGTGCGCTGAGAGGGTGCCGTGATCAATGGTACGACGCTGGTGATTGCGCCTGCGTCGATCAAGATCGAACGCATCTTGAACATGATCGACGGCGTGTAGCGCCCCCCGAGATTTGCCCAGACCTGTGCGATCTCCTCGGTCTTGAGATTGCTGACCTCCACGGTCAGCTGCGACAACCCCAGCGGCATCTCGGGCGTGGTCAAGGGCGTAAACACCGGCTTGGATTGAAAGAACATCAAGGCAGCCGAGATAAGTTTCAGCCCTTCGCCGTAAAGATCTGCGTCATGCCCGGAGGCCACCATGAAATAGACGTCCATATGCAGCGGCGGCGCTTGGCTCAATTGCCCGGCAATGCCATCACGCCGCGACCGCGGAACCGCGTCATGTGCGATGTTGGTCAGGAAGATCACAAGACGGTTGCGCGCGGCCTGAGCAAGCTTGCCTTCCGCGTCCGTCAGTGGCGACAAGCTAACCAAGTCTTCTGGCACCGAAAAATGTGTCCTGAGGTGATCGTTCAACCGATCACGTACAAGTTGGAGCGCCTGATCGATCATTGGGTACTTAAGTCCACCACTGGATTAGAAATTGTCGGGTCAGTATGGTTAATTTCAACCATAGGTATGTTTCACCGTAACCGGGAGTTGAAGAAAAGCAAGCTTACTTTCCCTAACGGAAAGTTAACGCGCCTTTGCAAGAATCTTCACGATTGTGGAAAAAATCAAACCTGTCACTAAAAACCAAAGAGAAACATAGAGATAGGTGACCAACAAAAACTGCGCGCTTTCGTTTTGAGAAATGACAATGTTGGCGCGACCGACAATTTCATCCGCCCCGATGACCGATGCCGTGGCAGAAGCCATGATGATGATCAGGAAATATTGCAGCCAGGCAATGGTAAATATTTCACCGGCCCCGGTGACGCCTGCACGCCTTTGTTCGAAGTAGCCTTTGGATTGATCGGACGTGAAACCGATCACCGGAAATGTCAGCGCCAGCGTGGCCTTGATCCATAGCGGTACCGTCATGATTGCCCCGCCGACTTCGACTTCACTGGGGATCATGGATGCCATGTAAAACAGCAACACGAAACTGGGCACGTTGCGACAAACATTGGTTCCGAAATGCGACAACGGACCAAGCGCCGTGACTCGCCTTGCCCGTACCCAACCCAATGCCGCACCGAGGATCGTGCCAAAGCCCATCGACAGAATCGAAATCAGCAGGTTGGTGGCGAACCCTCGGGCAAAATATCCGGTTTGCTGGTAGAGAATTTCGATCATTGGGGGTCTCCGATGATCCAGCGTTTTGCGCGACGGAAAAGCCACAAGACGCCCAGCATCAGCAGAAAATAAAAGATCAACAACCCGTTCATGAACGTGCTGACATCCCCTCCTTCGGATACAATCAGATTGACTGTCGAGACCAGTTCGGTCAGCGCGATAGCACTGGCCATGCCCGCCGCTTTCACAATATTGACGCAAGCAGCGACCAACCCGTCAAACGCCCGTATGAAAGCCCCGGGCACCAGCGTCCAGACATTTTTTTCAGGATGTATCCCGCGCTCCTGCGCCAAGGCATGCGACATCAAGACGGTGTTTGTTGACCCCGCGTAGAGCGACAGGATGACGGCCGCTGTAGCGAAGGCACCCGGCGTGATGAGCGAGGATTGCGCCAGCACACCCCCCAGTCCGAAAAAGACGATGTACATTTGCAAAATAGGAGGCGTCATCCGCGCAATCGTCACCAGAACCTTCTGAGGCAACAACAACAGCTGGCCCCAAAATCCACGCCTGTTCAGGGCCGCATCCATCACCCCCAAACTCAACCCGACAGCCAGCGCACCAACAATCGCGACAGCGGAAAGCGCAAGTGTCAGGCCAAGGCCACGGATCAGGCGCCCGCGGCTGTAAGCATCATGAAATACCCTCAGATCCACGCCTGTTTTGCTGCGCAGGGTATCCATCCAAGCCGGAGGTGGTTCTTTTTCTGCGATCTGCGGAAAAGGCGGTGCGCCCAGACATTCGGCAGGCAGGGTGCCTTGACTGGCATCGCAAAACGACGGTTTTCCGTCAGGTCCGGTTTGGGCCCACGCCGCATTCAATAGCTGAAGGTAGGCGCTTTCCCCGATGTTCCATTTCCGCTCCAAGTCCAGGATATACCCGGTCGCATGCCATTCCCCGATCATGGCGGAGACAAATCGGCCCCAACTGGTGTCACGCTCTGCGCTGGCCACGGCGATGGCCCAGGGTGTGACAAGGATGCGATCCTCCATAACGCTGTAGTTGGTTTCAGGATTGGCCAGAACCCTTTGCACCAACGCCGTATCATCAAACGCCCAGCCCACGCAGCGTCCGAAGGAAAGCGCCATCTTGGCCTCCCGGTTGGCAGGAAAATACTTTCCGTCTACACCATAGGTCTCTTCAAGCGTACGGTTGTAGTAAGAGCCCTGGGTCATGCATACAGGCAGGTCGCGCAGTTCTTCCCAAGTCTGATAGTCGCGATTGATCGGACCATAGGCCACCACACCGCTTGAGTAATAGCTAGGCTCCAGCAAGCCTGCCTGAGCGCGCCGCGTTACCGTGTCGCCCATGGTCGCAATGACGACATCGACCACACCTTGATTGACGCGCGACAGCCGGTTTGACGCTGTGACAGCAACAAGCTCCAATCCCACGCCCATGCGATCTGCCAATGCCCGCGCCAGATCCGGCTCAAGACCGATGATGTTACCCTGAGCATCGAGCGTGCCCCACGGGGGGTAGTCTGTCTTGACCCCCACGATCAGGGTCCCGCGCCGCAGAATATGCGCAAGTCGCCCGTCCGGTTGTTCCGGCAGCACCACAGCGGATCTGTCGCGCTGCGCCAAAGCCGGTGAGAACAGGCAGAAAACGCACAGGAAAAAGCACACCAGCAGTCGGATCATGGCACAGCCACAGCGATCAAACCGTATCCCAGCGACGCCGGGCACATCCGGGTCAAAAGACTGTCAAGCCAGCGCAGCGGCGCATATGTTGTCAGCAGGCTTTCCGGCAGGACACTCTCCGCCCGGATTTTCGCGATCTGAAAACCTGCCTCTGCCAGTTCCGCTGTCAAACGTGCCGGATCAAACAGCTGATAGGGCAGCGTGACCTTGGTGCCGTTCATATCCCGCGTATAGCGGATCAAACCCGCTGCATTGGCGCCAGCCACGCGCTGTTCTGCAAGGAACCGTCGGGCCTTGTTTGGCACCGAAATGAGCAGGCGTCCTTCGTTTGGTTTCAGCAGGCGACGCATCTGGCGCAAAGCGATGATCCGATCCGATCGAGCCTCGATATGCGCCAGAACACCAAAGAGGCACAGGACAAGATCAGCCTGCCCGTGTGTTTCCGTGTAGGTTCCAAGATCGGCCGGGTCTGGCCCCAATACCGACAGCTCGGGCCAAGCCAACTCTTTGGCTCTTGCGGAGAGCATTTCCAGCGCTACAGGATTGATGTCAAACCCGGCTGCCTGACCCACATGATCTTTGAGGCGCAGCAGATACCGGCCGTTTCCACATCCAAAATCCACCACATGTCCCTGCTCGGGCAGCAACTCCAGCATCCTGCGCCACGTCGAGATGTTCGGGTTGGGATACCGGCGATCATAGTGCCCGGATCGGAAATAGAGCAGATACGACCGGGTCGTCAGATCAGGTGGCTCCGGTTTAGGAATTTCGCGGTGGTGTCCCATCAGTTCGGCGCAATCGCCCCCGATCCCAGCGTGTTTTCAATCCGCTTGCGCCATTCAGTGTCACGCATCCGGACGATCAACGCACTATCTATTGCCCGCCTTAGATAATCACTCTCATTGGCACGCGAAATGGCCCAGCCATAGGGTTCATTGCGGTAGACACTCCCCTGAACGGTGACGTTACCATCATAGGGCGACCGCCGGGACAGATAGGACAGCGCGATCCAATCGCCCAGCACCGCATCAACCTGACCCGTATAGAGCTGTTCTACGGCCTGATCCCAGCTCCGCGTCAGAACCACGCCGCCCGCCATCCCGTCATCGTCCATGGTAAAGATGCTCTTTGAATGGTCGTCTGACGCGTTGCATTCAAGCCAATCTGAGCGCTTATCGAGAAGGGCTTTTTTTTCATTTGTCGCATCCATCCTATCTGAGGCATCAACATATTGCTCACGCAGAAATTCCTGAGCGGTCGAGCACCGCAACGTCGCGATTTTCATCGTTGGCAGCGCATGAGAGGCAACCGGAGGACTCTCACCGATGGCCCCGACAAAAGCAGATGTAATCACGCCGAGGATCATTGCGGAAAGCGCCGTGCCAACAACAGCCATCACCATTTCGAATATCTTGCCCATCAATGTCGCGAAGCTGTCACCGAACCCCTTCAGACCCGAAGTCCGCGCGACGGCCTCAAGCGAATAGGCCAACCAGGTCCGAATGGGTCCTGCGGTCTCCCCTTCGTTCAGCCCCGCTGGCACGCTGCGCATCAACGCCCGAAGCAGGAAAGCCGTGATAAGATTAAGAAGTAAAAACAATATGATGGCGCGGGCGACGGTGGGTTGAAAAATAGTATCGACAATCGTTTCGATCGCCACCTCGAAATCAATGGCACCCGATTGCGCAACAGCAAGCGTCAGCCCTGATGATAAATACTGCTGGCTGAAATCATAGCGCCGCATCCGGTCTGCCGTGATCGTCAGCGGTGAAATCACGACATCGATCGTGCCGCCGCGCAGACCAGCTTCCTGCTCATCGATACTGCCACAAACGACGAAGGCGGTCGTTCGATCTATGTCAGTCGAGACAGAATGCCAAAGGTCTACGGCAAAGCCACGTGGCAGGCCATCCGGGCCCGAGAATGTGAAGGGTTCTGCGGAGCGGATCGCGACCACAAGATCATGGTCCCCATCAGGCGCTTCGCAAGCGCCGGCTGAGGATACCAATATGGTGAAAACTGCGAGAAACGACGCCATCAGAAGGCGTCCCAGATGGGCCAGATCGTTCACGCAATTCCCTTTCCGACAGGCCATGCGCAGTGGCAATGCCTCAAAATCAATCTCACCCTATGGTAGAAATTTACGCAGGGGCAAGCCTTTTCCGGGCCGTCATGGAGAGAACATCCGGCCAGGCGCTGCACGTGGTCCAGTGGCATTTTTCTCAGTCTGTCCCCGTGGGCTCGGCGGTCGATTCAGTTGACGGCCCCAATGTTTCCGGCGTTGGCACAACCACCGCCTCAGGCTGGGCATCAGCCTGATTGTTGGGCGCTTTGGAGCTGGGGGCATCAGCGGCCTCCCCGGCCTGAATGCCCGTCCGGAAAGCTTTCGACCCACCAACCACAGCGCTCGCGCCAGCGCCCAGGAACTCTGACAGTGAGCTTGCATCCATGCCCGAGATCATCAGGGCAAAGGCTTCAACCGCATGGGCCGCAGTGGCGAACATCATCAGCCCTTTGCGCAACAGCGGCCAATTCGTTTCCTCTCCCATGCAATTCGCGAGGAAGGTCGCCAATGACCGCAACGACTTGGCGATACCAAAGACAATCAGCGGCAGCTGTTTGAAGCCCTCTATATGGGCGGCCCCAACCAGCGCACCCGCCGCTTCCAGACCCCGTAGCACATCGACGACTTTCGCCTTGGTTCCCTTGTTCTCAGGTTTGACTTCGATGGCCATCAAAACGCCACGCGCGAATTTGACGCCACCAACGATCATCCCCATGATCGCCGGAACTGCCCCCACACCACCTGACAACACACCTGCCGCAAGAGCCACGCCAAATGTCAACGCACCTTCCAATGCGACAAGACCGCCTTTGACCCGGTCAAGTGTCTTGCTCGACAACTTGGGCCACTGAAAGAGCTGCAGGATATCGCCCGCAGCCTTGTATTGCGTCACCAACGTGCGGTCTCCGATCGAGACCGCCCCATGGGGTGCCTGTTTGCACTGCAAGGTGGTCTGCCAGTTGGCGTAGGCCGCATTTGACATTGAACTGATGCCCATGCCGTCCAGCGCCCGTTGAACAGGTAACTGCTGTCCGGCAAAGGGTTGCTTTCCACGTCCGGCAGACAACAACTGGAATAAGCCGCGTGTGGGCGACCAAAAGGTCGTTTCATGCGCGCGTCGTTGATAAGCGGTGCCTGAGGATGCGGCACTGCCCATCATGCCCGCGCGCCCGGAAATTGCCTTGGCCTGTGCAGGCGCAGACATCGCCTTGGCGCCCATTTCATCCGCTTCTTTTTCGAGGCCTGCGTCATCATTGATCTGCACACCCGTCGCCTTGAGTTGCCGGGTCGGCTTGACGCGACCCTGCGCCTGCTGAACAACGTGCCAGGCTTCATGGGGCAAGTGTTTTTCCTGCCCGGGGCCAAGATGAATTGCGCTGCCCTGCGCGTAGGCATGGGCACCAACTTTGGTGGGTTCAGCGGAATTGTAGTGCACCTGAACACCGCTCATATCCACGCCCGACAAAGCCTCGATCCCGCCACGCAGCTGATCCGGCAGACCGCTGCCGCCGCCCGCATCCTCCTGTGGTTTTTTCTGAATAGCTTCTCTGCCTGACCATTGGGCCAACTGACTCACAACAGCACTTTGATCTGCTCTCTGCTGCAAGGTCGCCAATGCGGAATTCGCCGAAGGCTCTCTGGTCCAGTCGCGCGGTTCGGCGGCCGAAGCGCTCTTGGCACTTGCAGCATCTGAGGGCTGCACACCGCGTTCGGACGACAAAATTCGAGCCATTGGGTTCTCCTTATGGTGGTACCCTAGCACCCTCATCCAGCTACGTCATTTGATCTTTGGTTAACAAATCGCTAAATCGGTGCGGGCGCATGCACCTACCGTGGAACGGCTTAAAGTCTTGATCTTAATTGGTATCCGGCATGTAAAACATCCGAAACGCAACCTTTCGGGAACATCCCTTCACGCAAGCGTCACGACCTGGTTCCGCGCTCATCTCAGCTGAACATGTCTTGCGTAATACTGCTGTACCAGGCCTCAGATTCTTCATAGGTCTGCCTGCGCAAATCGGCCGTCTCGCCCGGTTGCGAGATGAAACCGTCAACGCGCGCGATCTTCTCAGGCGTTGCTTCATAGGTCGCGCCCACCTTGACGCCGTCATTTTCGGCAATCAAAGACCAGCAGGTGTTTGTGTAACGCGCCGGGAAAACCTTTGATCCGGTCAAGGCACCACGCACGGCATTTGCGCACACCTTCGCTTGCGAGTTTGCCGAGAACCCGGACTTCGGCATATCGCCCTGTTGGCTGGCATCCCCCAGAACATAAATGTCAGCGTTGGACTTGGAAGACATGTCCGCTGCATTGACGGGTGCCCAGTTGCCTTCCGTCGCGCCTGCCATCTCGGCAATTCGGCCCGCCTTCATCGCTGGAATGACATTGCAAACGTCCACCGACGTAGTTTCACCGTCGATCGTCAGCTCCATGTTTTCGGGATCAACTGAAACCGTACCGCCGCCGAAATCTTCGCCGATCCAGTCGATCATTCCGGGGTAGTGCACCGCCCAGCCTTCCTCGAAGAGTGCCATCTTCGAGAATTTGGGTTTGGGGTCGGCCACGATGATCTTGGCCGTGGGATTATGGGATTTCAGCACATGCGCCACCATCGACACCCGTTCATAGGGTCCCGGTGGACAACGATATGGATTGGGAGGCGCAACCATTGCAAAGGTCCCGCCCGGAGGCATTGCCATGACCTGAGCCCGCAGGAGCTCGGTCTGCGACCCGGCCTTGTAGGCATGAGGCATCCGGTTTTGCGCAGAAATATCCCATCCTGGCACCGCGCCATCCACGTAATCAATGCCAGGGCTGAGGATGAGTTTATCATAGGGCAGTATGGCTCCCCCCGCGAGAGTGACAGCTCTGGTGTCCGGGTTCACATCTATCGCCCAGTCGTGGATCACATTGATGCCGTGCCGGGCAGCCAATGACCCGTAGCTGTGGCCGATATCTTCAATTTCCTTGAAACCGCCGAGATAAAGGTTGGAAAAGAAACAACTGAAGTAGACGCGCGAAGGTTCAACCAATGTGACGTCAACGGCACCTTTGCTGTCTTGCGCGATATAGCGCGCTGCGGTGGCCCCTCCGGCGCCGCCGCCGATCACGACAACCCTGGGTTTCCCATGCCCGTCAGCCAGAACATGCGGGGCCGCAAGTGCCGCAGCACCTGCGCCGATTAATTTCCGTCTGCTCAGTGTCATCTGTTCCCTCCCCGATGGGTGCCTCAATCAGCGCCCTTGAAATATGCGGCCAGCGCCCTCATCTCCTCGCGGCCAAGGCGCGCCGTTATGGTCTGCATGACCGGGTTGACGCGCGTGCCTGATCGGTATTCCTCAAGCAAACCGATGAAATCTTCAGGCCTCCGCCCGGTAATTGATGGAATCTCGGTAGCCCCTGAATTTTGTGTATGGCAAGCCACACATTCCGTCGCCAGATACGCGCCATATTCCACATCCCCAGCGTCAACGTCGTCTTCCGGATCGTTTTGCCCAGACGCCGTTCCCGCAACACAGACAATGGTCGCAAGCGCCAGATGGGCCGCACGGCCCGAAGCCGCGAAAAACATCATGTCACCGCAATTTCCCTGCTGGCCGTGTAGATGGACCCATCGTCGTCATGCCAAGCGAAAGAAAAGACACCAGATCTTGGTACGCACACCGAAAATTCAAAGAATGGATTGTTTGAAATGCCGGGTCCCGTTTCAACATCGACAACTGTTTCACCCTCAAAACTGCATGTGAAACGGTGAATGATCGACCGGGGAATGGTTTGCCCAAGAGCATCCACCCTCTGGCCGCTCTCCATTTGATGGGTGATCAGCGTCTTGATCGTGATCACCTCCCCCACCTTCGCGGTCGCGGGCAGTTTCACGCGAGATTTGACCCCGTTGGCCATGGTTATTCCTTCATTCCATCACGCACCGCACCCGCCAACGATGACCTCAACCTGACGCGACGCCCGAAGGATGGCACCGCCGGGCATGCGTGCCAGCGCCATGATCTCCTGGCTGCGGGCCAGACGAACGCGGGTTGAGAAGCGACGGTCTGCCGCCAGAGTACCGAACTGCACCATAGCCAAAGGTGGAACGGGATTTTTCGGCGCGATGATCAGCAACGCCTCTGCCCCTTCGGCCGCAACTTCAATCGGGACTTTGAAACCATCCTCGGCCACGTCGGGCAGCATCAGCGTAACCTCGCCCGGCACAATATCAGCGCCATTTGCAAAAGCGTGGATCGCGTCCTGCGCGTCTATTTCCTGCCCCAGTGACGGCAAAGGCAAACCCAAACCAATGAGAGTCGCACTGCCGGACATCAGCATATCACGTCTTGCATAAAGCATCTGATCAGTCCTGCGAAGTCGCCCGACGCTACGCCATCGCGCCACTTTCGCGCAATGAAAACTTCGTGAGCGTGGCCCTTCATATCCTAAGACTTTAGGATGAGGCCAGCATGCTGCCGCTTGTCGCTGGCGTCGTTTGCAGGCAACCTCGCGGCAAGGCTTTTCAAAGGACGCATGTATGGCGGGTGGATTGTCCGTAACGGGGCTAAGCTTCAACTATGGCGCCAAACTGGCGCTGAATAATGTATCGATGGACATCGCACCGGGGACATTCTGCGCGTTGTTGGGCCCAAATGGCGCTGGTAAATCGACTTTGGTTGCCTTGCTGACCCGGCTGCTGGTCCCGCCAAGAGGCGAAATCTCGATCGCGGGCGAGGACCTGCGCATCAGCCCGCGCAAGGCCTTGGGTAAACTCGGCGTGGTTTTCCAGCAGCCAACCGTTGATCTCAGCCTGTCGGTTCGGCAAAACCTGTCCTACTTTGCCGCTCTCCACGGATTGGCAAGAACAGAGGTACCCGGTCGCATAGACAAGGCACTTGATCGCCTTGAGATGCGCGAGCGAGCTGATGAAAAAGCAGGCGCACTAAATGGCGGCCACCGTCGGCGGATGGAATTGGCGCGCGCCCTCCTGCACGACCCCGAAGTGCTGCTGCTCGACGAGCCCACTGTTGGTCTGGACGCCGCTGCGCGCGCGGCAATCACAGAGCATGTCCATCATCTGGCGGATCAGGGCCTTTGTGTGCTCTGGACCACGCACCTGACCGATGAAGTGCGAGACAATGACCAACTTCTTGTGCTGCATCAGGGCGAGATTCTGGCTACCGGCCCTTGCGGGGAAATCAGGGGCGACACCCCTCTTAAGGACTGGTTTCTCTCACAAACGGAGAAGGCAGCATGACCGGGTTCTGGGGTGTCGCCCGTGCGATTGTCGGCCGCGAATTCCTGCGCTTCGTTCATCAGCGAGAAAGGTTTCTCGCGGCCCTTGTCCGCCCCCTCGTCTGGCTGTTGATTTTCGCCGCCGGATTTCGCGCAGCTCTGGGTTTGTCGATCATCCCGCCCTATCAAACCTACATCACCTACGAGACCTATATCGTGCCGGGCCTTTGCGCCATGGTGTTGCTTTTCAATGGGATGCAAAGCTCGTTGAGCCTTGTCTATGATCGTGAAATGGGATCAATGCGGCTGCTGCTTACCAGCCCGTTTCCTCGCTGGTGGCTGCTCTTTTGCCGCTTGTTTGGCTCCACCGCAATTTCAATCCTGCAGGTCTACACGTTTCTCGCGATTGCCGCCCTGTTCGAGATCACCATGCCGCCCTGGGGGTACGGCACCGTTCTGCCAAGCCTGATCTTTGGCGGGATGATGCTGGGCGCACTTGGGCTTGTCATGTCGAGTTTCATCCGGCAGCTAGAAAACTTCGCCGGTGTGATGAACTTTGTCATCTTCCCGATGTTTTTCATGTCATCGGCCCTCTATCCGCTTTGGAAGATGGCAGAAAGCTCACCGCTATTGCGCGATATTTGTGCGGTCAACCCTTTCACGCACGTGGTCGAATTCATCCGCTTTTCGCTCTATCTCCAGCTGAACCTGCCCGCGTTGGGGTGGGTTCTTGGCTGGACGATTTTCTTTGGCCTCGCGGCCATGTGGGGCTATGACCCCGCGCGCGGCCTCATGCAGCGGAAAACGTGATGACCCGTTTAGGCGTCTCTCTCCGCAAAGGAAATCGCTTTGCAGCGCCAGCTCTTTATCTGCTGGTTCGGGTGGCTCGTTACCCATTTCGCCAACTCGGGTTGCGCACCCATCATGCATTGCATGGGGGTGACATCGGTAAACATGAGACTGCGTTCCTGACATTCATCAGGTGCTGTCGTCATGCATGCAATAAAAAGAAGCTCGATCATGGTTCTGCCCGTCCTGTTTTGCCTGTTTTTGAACGTTTGCGGCTCAAACATAGACTAAAGTCGGTAAACCTCAGATTAACGATCCGCTATGCGCGACCTGCCGGAGCCGGGTCATGACGCCTCCAGCATCCCCCTCCTTGTCGTTGAAAACACGTCTTGGCGCGGGCGCTGCCGTTCTCGGCGCAGGGACGTTTATGACAGCGCTTATACTCTATCTCGGTCTGAACGCGGTGGCGGACCGGTTGGATACGGCGCTGGCGTCGGAAAACCGCATGGCACGATATGCCACGTTATCCCAACAAGCTGCGACGTTCCTTGTTGTTTCGACCGAAATGGTTCAAACAAATCAACCTACGGAGGTGCGCCGGGATAGAATTTCTTCTATAACCAATCAACTGTCTGACACTTTTAAAGTCTTACATGAAGATACTGAAGCTGCCGTTGCCGCTGCGCGCTCTTTGGGGTTGGATGCTCAATCACGCTATGGCACCCAGTCACTTGGTCTTGCGCGCATGCAGGCAATGCTTGCCAACACGGTCGATGGGTTGCGGGCGGAATCTGATGACGCGGCCTCCCTCAGAGCCTACATCGACAGTTTCGCAGCCAGTTTTGACCCTTTGCTCAGCCAGGCTGTAAACACCGAAATCCTGTTTCGAAATGGCATCCTGACCGGCATTGAAGACCTGCGAAAAAAATTGGTGCTTCTGGCACTGGTCATCGCAGGGTTGGCGGTTTTTCTGGTTGCCGGCTTCTATTTCGGCCTTGTGCGGCCTCAGTTTGCCCGGCTTGATCAGCTGCGCGCCGCCGCAAACCGGATACGTAAAGAAGACTTTACTGTGAAGTTACCGGTGACCCGCATGGATGAAATCGGGCGGCTGGCAGAGGAAACCAACAACATGGCCGCCGCGTTGTCCGATCGGCAAACGCGCCTCCAACAGGAGTGGGCTCAACTGACACAGACCATAGAAAGCCAAACCCGGGATTTGCGCGCGGCCAACGCAAAGCTGGAAGAGATCGACGAAAACCGTCGCCGCCTCTTTGCAGATGTCAGTCATGAGCTACGCACGCCATTGACGGTCATTCTCATGGAAGCTCAGATCGGGCGCAAGGCCTCGCCCGAAGCGGCAACGGCCTTTGACACCATTGAAACTCGCGCTGCGCGGCTGAACCGACGCATCGATGATCTTTTGCGGATCGCGCAATCGGACAGCGGGCAACTAAAGCTTGATCTGCAAGAGATCGAATTTAGGCAATTGATCGACGGCGTCGTCGCGGAAATCGAGGCAGAGATCGACAATGCTGGCATGGAGTTGGAAGTATCGCGCTGCCCGAAATCCACGCTGAATTGTGATCAGAACTGGATCAGGCAGGTGCTGGTGAGTTTGATCCGCAATGCGATCCGCCATGCGCGACTTGGACGAAAGATCAAACTGGCTGGCGAACAAGAGGCGGATCATCTGGCGATCAGCGTGATCGACAATGGGCCGGGCATAGAACCGGATGAGCAGGCCGGGCTCTTTGACCGCTTCAGCCAAGGGGCGCATCCCGGGACAACACAAGGATTTGGCGTCGGGCTCGCCCTCGCCCGTTGGGTTGTCGAGGAGCATAAGGGACAGATTTCGGTGATCAGCCCCGTCCCCCGCAGATGCGCTCTGGCAGAAGCACCGGGCACAGAAGTCCGTGTATGTCTGCCAAGATTGGTGGAGTCATAAGCCCATGAACCCGCGCCTTTTGATTATTGACGACGATCCGCAAATTACCTCCGCGCTGGCTCGCGGCCTTGCCCTCAACGGATATGACGCGCAAACCGAGAACCGGGCTGATCGGGCGCTACACTATCTGAGCACGGAAGAATACGCGGGCGCCATTGTGGACGTCATGCTGGGCGCGGATAGTGGCATTGATCTTGTGCGCAAAGCCCGTGCCGCCGGGGTCAAAATGCCAATTGTGATGTTATCCGCATTGTCAGACGTTGAACACCGCGCGGCAGGTTTAGAGGCGGGCGCGGATGACTACATCGTCAAACCCTTCCACTTTGATGAGCTTGTAGCCCGCCTGCGGGTTCAGGAGCATCGGGCGCTGGCACAAAATCCGCCTCCCGCGCATATGTCGACAAAAACGAAGACCTTGCAACTTGACGAAAAATCCATCGCTCTGACCGACCGCGAATTTTCACTGTTGGCGCTCCTTGTGCAACACCCAGAGACACCCCTGGCGCGAAAAACGATATTTGACGCGCTCTGGGCGGTCGAAGGGTCCGGTAACGAAAATGTGGTCGATGTCTACATCGGGTACTTACGAAAGAAGCTGAACCAGTATGATTTTGGATTTGAAATCAAAACGTTAAGAAATGAAGGGTTTTGTCTGAACGGGCAAATTCCGGAATTGCGAGACGAGTGATACAGACCAAAGTCTAGGCATTTCTTAAAAAATAAGAGTCGCGCCGGGTGCACAGCTCTGGCAATCTTTGCTGCAAGGCAAGACTGCCTCAGCTGAAAGGAGACAACTATGGCTTGGACAAAACCTGTCATCCGTGAAATCGAATGCGGTATGGAAATCAACATGTATGGCCCTGACCGCGAAGACGAGCGCGAAGACCTGCTCTAAAATTCTTGCGCGCGGAGGGTGCAAATGTCTTTCCGCGCTCAAATTCTTGGGGCTGCCGCCGGTGGTGGCCTGCCCCAATGGAATTGCGGTTGTGAGAACTGCAATCTTGCCCGTAGCGGGCTTATTCCCTCGCAGACGCAATCATCGCTGGCCGTCAGCGCGAACGGTCGTTCATGGGCAATTCTGAACGCTTCGCCGGACATTCGCCTGCAACTCGCCGACACGCCCGCACTGCACCCTACAGATTTGCGCGAACTTCCCTTGGCATCCGTTCTGGTTACCAATGGCGATATTGATCACGTCGCCGGATTGCTCACACTCCGCGAAATGCAGCCGTTCACCCTTTTTGCGACAGCAGGCATTCACGACGTTTTGTCAGACAATCCCATGTTCGATGCCCTGAATGCGGATGTTGTGAAACGCAGCACCATCGCGTTGGATACGCCGTTCGAGCTTGCGGCGGATTTGACGGCCACGCTTTTCGCGGTACCGGGCAAGGTGCCGCTCTATCTGGAAGGAGAAACCGTGCAGACCGACCTGCTCGGAGATCAGACCGTTGGCGTCGCATTGCAGGCGGGGCAAACGCAAGCCTACTATATCCCCGGCTGCGCGGTGTTGAACGACGATTTGCGCGGTCGGCTTGAGGGCGCTGATATGGTCTTTTTCGACGGAACCCTCTGGCAAGATGATGAGATGGTGCTTGCAGGATTGGGCAAAAAGACCGGGAAACGTATGGGGCATATGTCAATGAGTGGTCCGGATGGGTCGATTGAGGCTTTCGTCGGCATGGACATTGCGCGCAAAATCTACGTTCATATGAATAACACCAATCCGGTGCTGCGACCGGGGTCAGCCGAAAAAGCGCAAGCCGAAGCAGCCGGGTGGATCATCGGACAAGACGGAATGGAGATCACCACATGACCCAGGACCGCGATGCATTTGAACACAGGCTGAGACAGATCGGGGCAGAACGTTATCATGATCTGCACCCCTTCCACGACCGTTTGCATGGCGGAGCATGCACGCCGGATCAGGTGCGGGCCTGGGTGATCAACCGCTACTACTACCAGCATTCCATTCCGATGAAGGACGCGGCGTTCATGTCCCGCGTGGAAGATCCCGCCCTGCGTCGTCAGTGGCGCAGCCGGATCGAAGATCACGACGGAACCGAGGGCAACGAAGGCGGCATTCGACGATGGTTGCGCCTCGCAGAAGCGGTCGGGCTGGATCCCGATTATGTGGCCTCGTGCAAAGGTGTGCTGCCCGGCACGAAATTTGCGGTCGACGCTTACGTCCGGTTCGTACGCGAAAAATCTCTTCTGGAAGCGGTCGCGGCCTCCCTCACCGAGCTTTTCGCCCCCAAGATACATGCCAACCGCATTCAGGGGCTCTTGAAAAATTACGATTTCGCGGATGACAGCTCGCTCTCCTATTTCAAAAACCGTCTCAAGGAGGCCCCCAAAGACGTTGCCTTTGGTCTCGCCTGGGTTCTTGATCATGCGGATTCGGCTGAGAAACAGGATGCCGCTGCCGCCGCTCTCATCTTCAAGACCGATGTGCTCTGGTCACAGCTGGACGCCCTTTGGGGTGCCTATGTCGAACCTGCGCGTATCCCCCCGGGCGCCTGGCACCCCGGTACCGGCGTGACCTTGAGGAGGGCATCGTGATGGAAAACGGAGATGTTCCCGCATTACCTCGCGGCGTGCGCTTGCACTTCGACGCTGTGCGCGACACATGGGTGCTATTGGCACCGGAACGCGCGGTTACATTGGACGGGATCGGCCATGCGATCCTGAACGTGGTCGATGGTACCCGAAGCTTTGGTGATATAACCCAGTTGCTGGCGGAAAAGTTCAATGCGCCGGTCGATCAAATTGCACAAGACAGCGCGGGGTTTCTCGATGCGCTGCGCAATCGCCGGTTTCTGGACGTGAAGGCATGACGGCTCCGCCCCCCATCGCCATGCTGGCCGAATTGACGCACCGTTGTCCGCTGTCTTGCCCCTATTGCTCCAATCCAGTGGAAATGGCACGTCTCGATCAGGAACTAGACACCGAAACATGGGCGCGCGTGTTTCGCGAAGCGGCCGAGCTTGGTGTGTTGCAGTTGCACCTTTCAGGCGGCGAACCCGCATCTCGCCGTGATCTGGAAACGCTTGTCAAAGCGGCGCGCGACGCGGGGCTCTACACCAACCTGATCACCTCGGGGATTGGTCTTACTGAAAAGCGGCTTGCCGCACTGGATGCCGCCGGGCTCGACCATGTGCAATTGTCGCTCCAGGGAACAAACCCGGAAATGGCAGACGAGATTGGCGGCTACAAAGGGGGCTTCCAACGCAAGATGCAAGTTGCGGAATGGATCGGGAAGATTGGATTTCCGCTGACCCTGAATGCGGTTTTGCATCGGCGAAACCTGCATCAGTTGCCGCGCGCGCTGGAAATGGCGGTGGAAATGGGGGCCAGACGCATCGAAGTCGCGACGGTTCAGTTCCATGGCTGGGCGTTGAAAAACCGCGATGCCTTCATGCCAACCCGTGAACAGGCGGCCGAGGCCACAAGGATTGTCGTCGAGGCCCGCAAGGCGCTCAAAGGAACCTTGGTCGTTGACTATGTGCCCGCCGACTATCACGATGACTATCCGAAAAAATGCATGGGGGGATGGGGGACCTCTGGCTTGAATGTTGCGCCAGATGGTTTGGTCCTGCCGTGTCACGCCGCACAAACCATTACCCATCTTGAATTCGAACGCGTGCAGGACAAACCTCTCGCTGAAATCTGGTACGAAGGGGCTGCATTCAATGCCTATCGTGGCACCGAGTGGATGGCTGATCCCTGCAAAACTTGCGAACGCAAAACGCTCGATTTTGGAGGGTGTCGTTGTCAGGCCATGGCAATTCTGGGGGATGCATCAGCGACCGACCCTGTTTGCGTCAAGTCTCCGCATCACGGAGCCCTACAGGCGCAGGCCAATACCCATGCCGCTCAAACCGACGCACCACTCGTTTATCGCAGCCAACCCAAAAAACTCGCTGAAACAGTAGATTAGGGCCGTCTCCGGCGTACTATCAAGCATCGGACGGGGTCAATACAGCGCCTGTAGGCAGAGGTTTCATCACCAGGGTTCTGTTTGCCAGGCGGTTCGCCTCATCTGATGAATGGGTCACAAAAAGCGTGGCCGGGCGGTGCCTCGCAATAAGGTTTTCCGTCAGCGTCAGCATGGTTTCTGCGGTCTCCCGGTCCAAAGACACAAATGGTTCATCCATGATCAATAGCTCTGGACGTCCTGCGAAAGCACGCGCAAGCGAGAGACGTCTTTGTTGACCTAGGGATAGCTGGCCGGGGAAAAGCTGCTCTTTGCCCGACAGCCCGACATCGTCTAGCATATGTACCGCTTCGGAGTGCGTGAGGCCTTTATGGATCAGCGTGAGGTTTGCCAGAACACTGCGCCAGGGCAGCAGGGTCGGTTCCTGAAAGACAATCGCCATCGTTTGCGGTCTTACTATCTGACCTTCAAAATCGGAATCGATTCCGGCGATGATGCGCAGCAGAGTGGTTTTACCGACGCCGGACGGACCGACAAGTGCCACGGTTTCGCCAGCAGCGATTGAGAACGCCAATGCGCCAAGTACAGGCGATGCGCCGAACCGCTTGCTGTCAATGGAAACAGTGATCACGCTTTTCGCCAGCGCGTCACGCGCCTTTCCCAAGGCTGCAACAAAAACCATTCCGCCAGCAACATCACACAGATAAAGGAAAACGCGTAAACCAGCACCATGGCCACATCGAAAAGCTGAAAATAGAGGTGTATCTGAAAACCGATCCCGGAAGAGCGCCCGAGGAACTCCACGACCAGCACGATTTTCCAGATAACGGCCACGCCGCTGCGCGCGGCAGCGGCTATGAAAGGCGCAAGTTGCGGCAGAATGATATGCTGCAAACGGGTGCGCCACCCCAACCGGTACACCTGAGCCAATGCGTCAAGGTTCGTGTTCAACGCCCGCCCCCCTTCGCGCACCACGGTGGCGACATTGGGCACCTTGTTGAGCGTCACAGCGATGATCGCCGCCGCCTCGGTCAGCCCAATCCAGAGATAACACAGGACGATAAGGACCAGTGCCGGCAGGTTGAGAAAAACAACCAGCCACGGATCCAGCCAACGATTGATCCGCTCTGATCGTCCCATGATCAGCCCCAGACCCGTGCCCAGTGTCATGGCCAGCGCAAAGGCCCAAAGCACGCGCAGCAGCGTCGCCCCCAAATGTTCGAACAGCTCACCGGATGACATTTCGGCTCCGAACCGGGGTAGCAAATCCCAGGGCGTTGGCAAAATCTGAGCATCATCCGTCAGCAGCGCTGCCACGATCCAGAGGCCGATCAAACTGGCCATGGATAAAAATGGTGTGAGGCGCGGGCTGTCCATGGCCTCTTCTGGCTACTTTAATTCCGCGAAAAGACCATCCGGGAGCGTGGTCGCCTCACCAACCAGATCAGCGCCTCCCAGTTTGGCCATAAGAGCGAACATCCTGCCCGCCGCTTCCCTGTCCACGCCACCGCGCGCGGGAATGCCGGCAATCCAGTCGGATTTGAGCTGCTCAAACTGCGCGTCAGTTTTTGCGTTCATTTGCGGTCTGACATCTTCCCAAGCAGCATCCGAATTTGACAGAAAGTCCTTGGCCTCGCGGCTAGCGTTGTAAAAGGACTGAGCAAGATCAGGGTATTGGGCGAGCAACGTTTCCTTCACGTAATACCCCAGCAGGGGCGTGTTTGTATCCAGACCCAGCGCCTGGCCTGCCCGCTCGACAGAAACTAGCTCCTTCATGCCAGCGGCTTTCATCTTGGCCAGAAAGTGCCAGAAATTGATCGCACCGGCGTATTCATCGCCGCGCGCAGACTTAAAGATCAGCGGTGGCGCTCCAAAGACCTGTTCGGTCTCGGCCTTCAGATCCATGCCGTATTCCTGCTGGGCGTAGGCTCTCAGGATCAGCCAGGATTTGTCGAGCGGGCCGCCCGCGATCCCGATTTTGCCCCCGGCCAGATCGGAAATATCCTCGGCCGTGCTTGTCTGCGGGACGACCAGGCCACCCACCGCTTTGGAATAGGGGATAAACACATATCCCTTGCCCGCTGCCCGTTGACGCGCCACCCATATCCAGTCGGCAACCGCCATGTCGGCCTCACCCCCTTCGACCGCAATGCGCGTGGCACCGTTATCGGCATAGGGGCTTATTTCCAGCTCAAACCCGTGCTTGGTGTCAAACCCATTGGCCTTGATCGTCGCAAGCTCCCAATTCACCGTTCCGATTTTCAACACCGCAACGCGAAGCACCGGCAAATCCGATGCGGTGGCAGGTGCAAGGGATGCAAGAACCAAAACCAAAAGACGGATCAAAATGCGCATCTGTCATCCCTTCCGAGCACCTGCGCGTTATTCCGCGCGACGGCTCACTTCATTGAGATCCTTGTCCAGTTTGATGTCGAACTGATCCCCACCTTTGCAGATCACATCGTCCAGATCATAGCCATCGTCCTCGACCTCTATGTCATCGGTGTCCATCTGACATTCGACCGACGCCAGATAGGCTTCAATTTTTGCAGCCGTTTCGGCATCGACATGCCCGTCCGCAAAGGCAGGCAGGGCCAAGACTGTGGATGCGACAACAAGAACGAAGGTTTTCATGATACTTACCTCTTTGTTTATTGGATAGAAACGGTAATGGACTGCGCATCACCGGTTGATCCCGGAATGCGAATGACATGCCTGCCCGGTTTGATGGCGATGAACGACAGTTCAGCTGTCCCCGCCTTGTCGAATTCGATTGAATCAATTGCCATGGGTCGGATCTCGATCTTGTTGATGACGATTTCATTCATCCAGATCGCCCGGAAGAAACCCGGTCCTTCAATGGCAAGTTCAGCCGAGCCATCTGCGGTCACCTCAAGCTTATAATAAGCCCCGGATTGCAACTGAACATCCTCGCCCAACGCCTGACCCGACGCCAGCGTCAGCTTGATGGTCTCACCGCGGTTGCATTTGGCCAGCAGACCGGCAAATCCCAGATCATCGCACAACGGTGCGGCACCGACCGGCATGGCCAGAACCCCTGCAACGACGGCACACATCAGTTTTTTCATCTGTTTCGTCTCCCTAATTCAGTCAATCGTCACCACACCCCAGGGCTGTTGGCCCACCTGTATCGAGCGGATGGCCTTTTCCTTGGCGACATCAATCACCGTGATGTCATTGGAATTGCCGTTGGTCGTCAGCAAGTATTTCTCGTCCGGTGTGAAATCGAGTTGCCAGACACGTTGCCCAACCAGAATATAGTCAAGTACTTCAAGGCTTTGTGCATCAACGACAGCAACCCGGTTCGCCGGGCCAAGAGCTACGAACAGGCGCGTGCCATCGGATGTGACCTTGGCCCCCACGGGCTGCAACCACTCAGGCTGCACACCGGCCACTTCAAAGCTGATCTTGCCGATGACTTCCGGCGTGCCGTCCTCTGCGATGTCCATCGCCGTGACCGTTCCGCCAATTTCCGACGTCACAAACAACCGTTTCCCATCGGCCGTGTACTGCGCATAACGCGGGCGCTGATCCACCAGGATGTTATGTTTGATCTTGTAGTCCTCGGTGGAGATGAAATGCGCCATATTGGTGGTTTCGGAGGTGTTGACCACGAATTTCGCATCCGGGCTCATGCCCATGCCTTCGGGCTCCACACCCACCGGCACTTCGGCCAGAACGGTGCGGGTTTCCGTGTCCGTCACCGTGACCAGATTGTCATCCTCATTTGCGATGTAGAGCCGCTTGCCCGATGGCTCCAGAATGAAGAGTTCCGGATCAGGACCAGAGGGCAGGCTTGGCAGTTCTTCATAGGTTACCGCATCAAATACGCGAACCAGATTGTCATCCGACGCACAGACATAGATCTTGCTGCCATCCGGACTTGCGGTAATGCCCCGCGGGCGGTTGCCCGCGAAAAACTCCGTCTCCACTTCCCAGGTGTCCGTGTCCACGACAGTGATCGTGTTGCCGCGCTCATTGGAGATGAACGCCTTGCCCGCAAAAACAGGCCCGGCGCAAAGCGCTCCGATCATCGTTGTCATCAACAGAGATTTCATGGCTGTTCCTTCAGTTAAACGCTGTGCATCTGGATTCCGGGCGGTCCAGCCCCATCGTGTCCAGCAAGGATGTCTGATGCAGGAACCCCTCCTGCGGGCTCACACTGACCGTGATCTTGCCGTCATGGAGCAGGATTGGTTGCCGCAATTGGCCATTCCAGTTGCGAAATGTCACCTTGGTGCCTTTGAAAGCGGCCAGTTCAAACGCATCAGAGACGGCATAGTCACGCACGCCGTCCGGCTCTGCAGTGTTTGCACGTGTCACGGCCTCGCCGATCACCCGCAGTGCCAACCAGACGTTATAATCTTCGGGTTTTGCATAGCGGCCCGTCAATTCTTCGAAACGCGTCTGATACTGCGTGGCCCCCCAAGCCTCATGCGCCCCATGGAAAGTGGTCGGCACAAGGCCTCCCGACCCCATGACCGGGCGCGGTGTCCAGAGATGATAACTCAGATAACGCGCAAAAAAATCCGTGCCGTCCGCCGCAATCACCACATCATGATCGTCCGCCTGTTGCGTGAACATCGGCAATTGGCGCTGCACCAGGACATGACCGGAATCGGTTCGGCGTGACCCGCCCGTATCCTCGAAAACGCGGTCTTCGGTGATTTTGGCACCAAATTTTCGCGCCGATTTCCGAAAAGCCTCGGCAAGCGCCACATCTTCCGGATTGGACCCGGAAATCAGGAACCACTCATCCCATTTTTTCCAGACGGCGAACTGCGCCACCGCATCCGCATTCATCGCATTGCTGGGCGCGATATGCAGCAGGTTCGCGCGACATTGGTCATCGCGTAGGGCAATATCCGGCGCAGATGCGTTGAAAACCAGCGCGCCAGCCGCCGCCGCCTGATCCGTTAACCGGGCCAGATCATCCCCGTTCGACTGGACCACAATCAGGCGAATACCCTGATCCAGTAAGGCGCCCAAAGCCATCTCTGCGTCTTCCGGCGTCACAGCCCGTGTCACCGTTTCGTAAGTATGACCCAGAAAACTGCCAGTTGTGCCGTTGTCTTCATCCGCAAGCGCTGCGCCCGCAAACCCAAGATCATCCGGTCGCAAATCATACCGGCTGATGGGCAGCAACACAGGGTAATCCACGCGCAGAACCGCCGCTTTGACGTCAATTGCGAAGGCAGAGCCAGCAAATGAACCCAATGCGATCACCGCCATCAGCAGCGCGGAAAATTTCGGCACTTTATCCTCCCCCGTCTGCTATACTGCAGATCGAAATCTTATCCTCGGTCAAGCTCGGAAATAGAACCGATACTTTTGGCCGGGTTGTGGTGAGCAGCCTAACACCCACACGATGAACCGCGATTCTTATTTTTTAAGAATGGACCCATGCGCCTGTTTTTGCTTATATTTCTCTTTGCGCCCGCTATCTGTAAGGCACAGGAGAAAGTCGCATTTTTTGGTCTGACCTTGTTGGACACATCTTTGCAAACAACCGAGCTCGGGCAGGATCCAGCGGAGCTTGAGCGCCTCGCAGCGGTTGAAAAAATCGTCGCGGACCGGTTTGAGCAAGAAGGTTATGTCCTGCTCGAACTGGACCCAGTGCGCAAGGATATTGATCGCTATGTGAACCTGGCCAAATGCTACGGGTGCGACACCCGGATTGCGACGAAGCTCGGGGCCGATTTTGCGCTGGTAGGAGAAGTGCAGAAGACCTCCAACCTGATCCTGTCGATGAACCTGCAATTGCGCGCCGCTGACACGGGCGAATTGGTCAAAGGTGGCGTGGTCGAGATTCGCGGCAACAATGACGAGAGCTGGTATCGCGGCATGCGGTACATCCTGAAAAACCGTTTCTTTGTAAGGGAGAAAAAATGAAAAGACGTTCACTTTTACTGACAGGGCTGGCAATCGGGTTAATACCCGCGCTGGCCCTGGCACATGGACCCACCCGGCAGAAGGTCACGTTGACGACTGAGGTTGCTGCGGACCCTGCGGAGGTCTGGGAGGTCGTGGGCAATTTTCAGGACATGTCCTGGCACCCCGCTGTTTTCTCTTCGACGGGCGAGAATGGAAATGACATCGACGCCACCCGTGTCTTGACACTGGGCGGTGCTGACGGGCCGACGATTTCCGAAATCCTCTACAAATACAGCCCCGACAATATGAGCTATTCCTACCGGATCACGGATGTGAAGGTAGAAGTCCTGCCCGTCACCAACTATTCGTCGCATCTGACAGTCAAACCCCGGGACGGCGGCGGCGCGGTGATCGAATGGCGCGGTGCGTTCTACCGGGGTTATCCAAACAACGATCCGCCGCCCGAGTTGAATGACGACGCGGCGATTGCTGCGGTCACCGGCGTCTATCAGGCCGGTCTGGACGCGTTGGTCGAAAAGCTTGGTGCGCCGGGTTCGTAAACTGGCTCTGGGCCTTTCGCTGGCTGTCGGGTCTGCCGCAGCTGGCGATCTGGCTTATGTAACTTGCCAGAACGGCGACGCGCTTTTTGTGCATGATCTATCCTCGGGGGCGACCGTCAGGGAGTGGTCCGTACCGGGTAAACCTGCAGGTATCGCGCTCACCAAAGGATCCGCCTATACGGTTTCACCCGACAGCAAGACCCTGCGCCGATTTGCGACAAATACCGGCGATGTTCTTGCCATGACTGAACTTGATGGCGGACCGATCGGTGTTGCGCTGGATGCTACGCGGCAACGCCTGTTCGTCTCGGATTGGTACAACGCCCGTATCTGGATACTGGCAGCCGATACTCTTGCCCTGCAAGGCGAACTCACCGTCGGTGCCGCCCCCGCCGGTCTCGCTGTCTCCGACGACGGAAACTTCATCGCCGCCGCAGAGCGAGATGAGGATCAGGTCGCCGTTTTTGACGCCGAAACCCTTGAGCTTTTGCACACCGTCCCTGTTGGTATCCGCCCGTTTGGCCTGCGTTTTGCCCCCGACGGCCGGCTGTTTGTCGGCAACGTCGGGAGCAACGACCTGTCAGTCATCGACCCCGGCGACAGTAAGGTGATTGCGACTGTCCCCGTCGGCGAACGTCCCTACGGGATCGCCTTCGCAAATGAACGCGCCTTTGTCACCAATCAATATGAAAACACTCTTAGCGTAGTTGATCTTAAGACTTTGGTTGTGATCGACACAATCGACACGGGCGATTATCCCGAAGGCATTGATACCAGTTCTGACGGTCGTCAAATCATCGTGGCAAACTGGTTCGACAACAGTTTGACGATAGTCGACGCAGAGAGCCATTCTGTGTTAAAGACTCTGGAAACCTGTGATGGCCCCCGCGCCTTCGGGGAGTTTGTTCTGGGAGGAGAACCATGAGACACATCCTGCTGGCAGCCGCTTTTGCCTGTGCTGGTGCCTCGCCGGCACTAGCCACCGGAGAAGCCTGGGACTCGATCAAAACGCAGCTTTATGGTGAACGTGCGCTGCTCAGCGGGCAAAACGTGATCGCAATCGATGCCCCCTATCGCACCTACGAGGACGCGCGCACCGATCTGGCCGCCCAGATCATTGCACCAGCGGGCACGAATGTGGCCAAGGTTACGGTGGTACTGGATGAAAATCCGATGCCTGTCTCCGCCGTCTTTGCGCTCGACCGGCCACAGCCTAGTTTCTACTTCGATATTACAATGCGCATCAACGGCCCGACGCCGATGCATGTGGTGGCAGAAACAACCGATGGCCGCGTCTTTGTCTCCGAAGCAATGGTGAAAACATCCGGCCAGGGGGCCTGCGCGGCCCCCCCCGGTACCGATCCTGAACTGGCGCTGGCCTCTCTGGGCCAAATGGATATTCAGGTGGCTGACGTAACACCGGGCATTGCAAGCGGCAAACTGACCTCTTTGGCCTCACGTCTGAACCGGATGGACCTGGATATCTCGCATCCATCGCATTCCGGCATGCAGATGGACCAGATTTCGCTGCTCTTCATTCCAATGCGCTATGTCGAAACCGTGGACATTGATCTGGATGGTGCGGGTTTTGTGGAGATGACAGGCTCAATCTCGCTCTCTGAAAATCCGCGCGTGGGTCTGTCGGTACCACGTCGCACACAAACCGTGGATGTCACCATGACCGATACCAGCGGTACAGTCGCGACCAAACACAAGACCCTTCCCGGGTTCTGAGTTCTGATCAACCGGGTTTAACGGCAATTCAGTTTCCGGCTTGTGGCTGTCCGGCTTCCGGTTCGACTTTCTCAAGCGGATAATCCCAGAGCTGCCAGCCATCAGTGCCTTCGGGCAGCCAGTAAACCGACGTATATCCCCATTCAATCGCGCGTTTGGCCGCGTTCCAGCTCATCCAGCAATCTTCAAGACAGAAGATAACAAGCGGGTGGTCAATATCGTCTCCCGTCGCTTTTTCCAGCCCCTCGCGAAAATAGGCAGCGGTCACATCGGCAATCGCCCCGTAGCCAACGTTGGGCAACCAGATCGCTCCCGGAATGGTATGTCTCGGTTTATCGCGCCAGATGGTGCCTTCCGGCAGATTGGCTGGTTTGGGAGGTTGCGGCAAGACGTCGATAAACCCGGCTGTCCCTGCAACCCATAGTTCGTGGGCCTCTTCTGGTCCAATCACCGTCCCACCGGTCAACGACCCCGGCACGGGATCGCGGTAATGGTCCATGCGGTATTCTTCAGGTTCCGGCACCGTCTGGGCAGGAACGCTCAATGGCAGCAGCACAAACGCCGCTGCGAGAAGACGGATCAATTAGAAATCTCCAGCATTTCGGTACCCAAATCGCTGGCAAGGGGCACCCCTGCGTCCGACAGAAGCGCATTGATGTCATCCTGATTGCGCCGGATCAGGGAGTTCAGCTTGCGCTGCCAGACCTTCTCTCCCTGCCGCACCCCCATGGTGATGCGGAAAAACAGCCGGGGCGGAAGCTCTTCCCGGATCAGCGGCACCACCTTCAGATCAGGATAGTCAGTTTTCACCAGCGGCGCCCCCAATGGTCCCCACAGAATGGCCGCATCAATGTCACCCGCAGCAAGATCGTCAAGCATATCAACGGCAGGGCTTTCATGTCGGCGATCGACAACCAGATTATACGCCTTCGCCCGCGCAATCAGACCATTGCGCGCCAGATGCGCCGAGGGCGGCGTTCCTGCGATGATCCCGATGCGCTTGCCTTTCAGCACAGGGTCCGAAAGGGATTGAGCAGCGGCCAGATCACCCTCCTTAGGGACGATCAACGTGTAGACGGATGTAAAATAGTGATTGGTGTTCAAAACCAGTTCATGGCCTTGGGCATACCCAATGACCAGATCGCACTTCTTGGCTTTCAGCGTGTTCCGAATGAACCCCGTCGCCATCGGATACCACGTGTATTCGACCGGAAGCTCCAGTTTGGATCCAATGAATTCTGCCAGCTTGTTCTCAAAACCGGTCTCGTCTTCGGACGACATCGGAAAGTTGGCGGGGTCTGCACAGACACGCAAAGCACTGTTTGACACCAGGTCAGAGGTTTGCGCCCCAACAGACCCCGCAAGGGAGAAACTCAGGAGTAACGCCGCAAGGTAGCGCCGTGTTTTATGTGCCCAGACAGGCATTTTCATCCTCGCGAATGATTTCGTTCTTGGGCTGTTTCTTGCCCGGACGGCCCCGTGGCACCACATCCGCACCGCGCGCTTTGAGATAGACATATATGTCATCAAGATAACACATCACATTGGGGTTCTCGCCAAAACCGGGCATCACCGAGTTTTCAGCAGCCCCTACGCGCTTGCGACCGTTGGTCACAACATCCACGAAATCATAGTAATCCATGTCAATGGCCGAAACCTTGAGGGCCGGGGCATAGGTCGATCCTTCGCCTTCGGGTCCATGGCACACATGGCACTCCGAATGGTATCTGCGGAACCCGGAATATGTTGGCCAGTCGACGGTGCCGTCTTCGTCCACGCTGTAGGTCGGCACATCGTCTTCGGTATAGTATTTGCCATCTTCGGAATAGGCGGCTGTCAGGTTGTCCACCTCATCCGCCGTTGCCAGAAGGGGCATTCCCACGCATAGGCACGCAGCAATAATGCTTCCTGTCGTTTTCATCAATCTCACCCGTTCATTGTTGGATCGGCGCGACCAAAACAGGCCGCGCCGCTCAGTGTTCAAAGCAACCGCCGATCAGTTTGGCAGAGCGAATACGGTCAGTTGACCGCCCAGTGCCGTATAGTCGCTAAGTGCAGCGTAACCGCCCACAGCGCCCAGACCGTCGTTGGGGTTGGTCAGACCAGCCGCAAGGCCGATGCCAGCCCAGCCGCCAACACCCGACAGGATGCCAACATACTGTTTGCCGTCGGATTCGTAGGTCATCACGTTACCGATGATACCGGATGGTGTCTTGAAGCGGTAAAGCTCTTCACCCGTCTCGGAGTGCACGGCTTTCAGATGGCCTTCGAGCGTGCCGTAGAAGACGACATCGCCAGCAGTTGCAAGTGCGCCTGACCAAACAGAGAACTTCTCTGGGATCGACCACTTGATTTCACCAGCGACGTTATCCCAGGCAATGAAGTTACCCATACCACCGTGGCTGTCAGGCGCAGGATACATCGCAAGCGTCGCCCCTACATATGGCTGACCGGCCGTGTAGGACACGCGGAACGGTTCATAGTCCATGCAGACGTGGTTTGTCGGCACGTAGAACATTTCCGTTTTCGGCGAATAGGCCGCTGGCTGCTGGTCCTTGGTCCCAAGAGCCGCCGGGCAGATGCCGGTGGAGTTCACGTCTTCGCCGTTCTGCTCTGTGGAGTACTGAGCCACAACCGCCGGGCGACCATAGGTGTCGGACGCAGGATCCATGTCCACGCCAGTGGTCCAGTTCACGACCGGGTCAAATTTCTCAGCGACCAGAAGTTCGCCGGTGACACGATCCATTGTGTAACCCAGACCGTTGCGGTCAAAGTGCGTGAGAAGCTTGCGCTGCTCTCCATCAATTTCCTGCTCCGTGAGGATCATTTCATTGATGCCGTCATAATCCCACTCATCGTGCGGGGTCATCTGGTAGAACCACTTGGCTTCACCGGTATCGATGTCGCGCGCCATGATGGTCATGGACCAACGGTTGTCACCCGGACGCTGGGCAGGGTTCCATGTGGAAGGGTTGCCCGTGCCGTAGTAGACAAGGTTTTCTTCCATGTCTGCCGAATACCAGCCCCATGTGGTGCCGCCACCGATCATCCATTGATCACCTTCCCAGGTGTTCGTACCGGAATTTTCGCCAACGGGTGTGCCCAGATGAGTGGTCGTTTCAGGATTCACCAGGATATCGCTGTCCGGACCCATGGAATAGGCGCGCCATTCCCGCTCGCCGGTGTTGATGTTGTAGGCCGTGACGGATCCACGGACACCAAATTCACCACCAGAGATACCGACAATGATCTTGTCCTTGACCGGCAGAACCGTCGCTGTATTGGTCTCGCCGATCGCCGCATCGCCGTTCTGGGCTTCCCAGATCACATCTCCGGAAGCCGCGTCCAGCGCCACGATTTTCGTATCAGCCTGATGCAGGAAGATCTTGCCTTCCGCATAAGCGACACCACGGTTTACCGTGTCACAGCACATGACCGGGATAACATCCGGGTCCTGCTTTGGCTCGTACTTCCAGATGATCTTGCCTTCGTTCTTCAGATCAAGCGCGTAGACAATATTTGGAAACGGCGTATGCACGTACATCACATCATTGACGACCAGCGGTGACCCTTCATGGCCGCGCAGAACGCCTGTGGAAAATGTCCAGGCCACCTGCAGGTCGCCCACGTTTTCCGCATTGATCTGATTGAGCTCAGAGTAGCGCTGGTTTTTGTAATCACCCGTCTGGATCGCCCATTGTTTTGAGTCGGCCATCTGGGATACGAGATCGTCATTTGCGTAGGCAAGCCCTGCGCAAAGGGCGATCCCGGAGGTCAAAAGCATTAGCTTTTTCATTATAAGTGCCTCCCTAGTATGCGGCGGAATTGCCGCGGTAGTGACATCCAGCCCCACATCGGGGCTTTACGTCAGGTCTTTCCCGCCGGGGTCAGGCTCTCCTCCCGATCCGTCGGAAAACTTGGTCTACGATCCTTCACCCGCGAAGGTCGCCAGATACGCGATTACGTTCATTCGGTCGTCTTCCTTGCGCAAACCGGCAAAAGACATCTTGGTGCCTTTCGCATAGTTGCGCGGCTTTTCAAGAAACGCTGCCAGTTCTTCAGGCGTCCAGGTTTTCCCCTCGGCCCCCAGACCCACCAGCACATCCGAATAGTTAAAGTCGGCACCCGATGCGATAGCACGGTCCACAACGCCATTCAGCGCCGGTCCCACCTTGTTTTCAGCGCCTTCACCAACAGCATGGCAGGCCTTGCACTTGCGAAAAACCTTTTCACCTTTTTCGGCGTCGCCAGTGATATGCCCATCCGCGCTGGCCATCATCGGAAGCGCGATCAGACATCCTGCGGCAAGTACCTTATTCAACATCATATACCTTTCTCAATTTACGTCAGTTCAGACGTGCAGAGTGCCATTCCACATGGTCTCGTGCAAAACTGTTTACGAAAAAATACGAGTGGTCGTATCCCTTCTGCATGCGCACCTGTCCGGGCTGCCGTCTGCGCGCCATCATGTCTGCCAGCGCTTCCGGTTTCAAAAGATCAAGGAATTGATCATTTGCCCCCTGATCCACCAGGAGGTCACCTTTCCAGCCATGCTCTTCGAGCAAAAGCGTTGCATCATGCTCGGCCCAGGTCGACTCGTCATCCCCCAGATAGGCACTAAGCTGCTTGCGTCCCCAGTCCGATTGGGTCGGATGCGCGATCGGCGCAAAGGCGGACAAAGATTGGAACAGATCAGCGTTGCGGATCGCGATGGTCATCGCCCCATGCCCGCCCATCGAATGGCCCGTGATACCGTGTCGGTCCTGAACCGGCAGATTTTCGATCACCAGGCTGCGAAGTTCATTCACGATATAGTCGTACATCCGAAAATGCGGCTTCCACGGATCGCGGGTCGCGTTAACGTAAAAACCTGCCCCCTGTCCCAAATCATAAGCTTCATCATCGCTTACATTGTCACCACGCGGGGAGGTATCCGGGAAAATCACCGCAAGCCCATGGCGCGCGGCATGTTCCTGAAAACCACCCTTGACCATGGCATTTTCATGAGTGCAGGTCAGACCTGAAAGATACCACAGAACAGGTACCGGCCCGTCTTCTGCCTGCGGCGGAAGATACGCGGCAAAGGTCATTTCGCACCCACATGTATTTGAAGGATGCTTGAAGACTTTCTGGCTGCCGCCGAAGCTTCGGTTTTCCGATAGTATTTCCATGCTCCCCCTAGAACTCGACGACGGCTCTGATGGATTTGCCTTGGTGCATGAGGTCGAACCCGTGGTTGATCTCATCCAGG
>NZ_CANLYL010000017.1 GCF_947495275.1 uncultured Roseobacter sp. | reverse complement strand
CACGGCGGCGACGACCATGACGATGACGCTGATCATGATGACGACGATGATGACACCGGCCATGGCGACGGCGGCATGGACCACGGCGGCGGCGACCATGACGATGACGCTGATCATGATGACGATGATGATGACACCGGCCATGGCGACGGCGGCATGGGTCACGGCGGCGACGACCATGACGATGACGCTGATCATGATGACGACGATGATGACACCGGCCATGGCGACGGCGGCATGGACCACGGCGGCGGCGACCATGACGATGACGCTGATCATGATGACGATGATGATGACACCGGCCATGGCGACGGCGGCATGGACCACGGCGGCGACGACCATGACGATGACGCTGATCATGACGACGACGATGACACCGGCCATGGCGACGGCGGCATGGGTCACGGCGGCGACGACCATGACGATGATGCTGATCATGACGACGACGATGACACCGGCCATGGCGATGGTGGCATGGATCACGGCGGTGACGATCATGGTGGGATGGATCACGGCGGTGGTCATGACCCGATCGAGTTGCCAAAAACAGCAGCTGAGGTCGAAGCTTTCGTAGCAGCTGTCAGGGCCAGCCCCGAGACGCACACCCACGATGCCGGTTCGTCAAAAATGGGCGAGCATATGGCCGTCCTTGATCTGGTACCCCGCGCAGAGGCCACGCATATCGCGATCGGCAATGGCGACTGGGACGATCCGGCCAACTGGCACAACGGCGAGGTTCCCGGTGATGATGCACAGGCTCTGATCCCCGAAGGCGTGCACATGACATATGATCATGTCAGTGATGACCGGCTCTTTACCGTGCGCGTTGACGGGCATCTGGATTTTGCCACGGATGTGGATTCACAGCTTGTCGTCGACACGGTGGTGATCTCTCCCAGCGGGACGCTGACAATCGGAACAGAAACCGACCCGGTTGATCCAGACGTCAATGTGGACATCATCTTTGCCAATAACGGCGCGATCGACACCGATTGGGATCCAATGTTGCTCAGCCGCGGAATGGTTGCGCATGGCACGGTCGAAATCCACGGGGCCGAGAAGGATTCCCACGAAAAGGTCATCGACGATCCTCAGGCCGGTGATACCTGGCTGGATTTCGGGGAAACCCCCGAAGGCTGGGCTGTGGGCGACACAATCGTGATCGCCGGAACCAACTATGAGGGTTACATCAACTGGGACCCCCGCGTCGGGTATTCTCCTTCCGAAGACGAAGAGCGGGTAATCACGCAGATCGAGGACGGTCAGGTCTTTTTCGACACCCCGCTCGAGTTTGACCATGACACCCCGCGCGATGACCTGAAAACATCCGTGGCGAACTATACGCGCAATATCTCCTTTGAGACGGAAAACGCTGAATCCGCAGAGGTTTACGAGCGCGGGCATGTGATGTTCATGCATAACGACGATGTCGATGTGCGCTATGCGGAGTTCCACGAACTGGGCCGGACCGACAAATCCGAAACCGCTCTGAATACCAGCGAATTTGATCAGATCGATTTCGATACGAACGTCAAAGGACGCTATGCATTCCACTTCCACCGCGCCGGGGTGGATGATCCTGATGATCCGGGCATTGCCACCGGCAACGCGGTCTACGGATCGCCGGGCTGGGGCTTTGTGCACCACGATTCAAACGCCATTCTGGACAACAATGCCAGTTTCAACACCCATGGCGCGGGCTATGTTGCAGAAAGCGGCAATGAAACCGGCGCCTGGACCAATAACATCGCGATCCTTGCCAAAGGTAACAGCTGGCACGATCCCAAGATCGGCAATGACCTGGACAATTTTGATCTGGGCAGCACCGGGGATGGTTTCTGGTTCCAGGGCCGCATGGTTGAATCCTCGGACAACATTGCCGCCAGTGTGAACACCGGGTTTGTCTACTTCCACCGCGGTGGTTTTGGAGAAACCGAGAACATCAAGTTCGACGCAGATACATCGGTGATCTCGGGGGCACTCAGCTACGCCGACAAGGTTTTCCCCGATGAACACCCCATTCTGGGCTTCAATGGCAACGAAGCCTTTGCTTCCAAGGCCGGTCTCTACGTGCTCAAGGCCGAAACATCCCAGAGCCATGACGTGCACAGCGTTCTTGAGGATTTCACGGCCTGGAACGTACGCGTGGGGGCGGAGCTGTCCTATACCTCGCATTACACGCTCAAGGATTTCGATCTGATCGGAAAAGGCGGTGAGGGGGCCGGCATTCTGCTGGGGACCAATGCCACGGACATCACCATCGCTGATAGCGAGGTCACGGATTTCTATGTCGGGATGGACCTGTTCAAGAAATTCACCATCGGGGCGAGCCCCGAGGCACATGAGTACACCATCGTCAATTCCACGGTCAGCAATGCGACCATCGACTACCATAACTATGATCCGTCTTTGGACACGATCCTGTCTACCGGGGATCTGCCACTTCTTGATCCCGATGTCATTCTCGACGGGCCTTTGACCTATAAGGAAGGCGATCCAAGTGTCGATCCGGATGCGCGGACCATCAAGATATCGGGCACGAAGAAAGACAGCCTTGGCGAAACCGAATTCTCCTCTGAGGTAGATGACTATTCGGTTGGCTGGCTGGACACGCTCAGCCTGCTGAACACGGATGGATATTATTCGACCAGTGACGGCGATAATTATTTCCTGATGGATATCTACTTCTCGGACCGGCTGACAGGAGACATCTATATCGAGAAACATCCTGTCTTCCTCGATGACAATGTCGCTGTCGGGCAGGATGGGCACTGGGCCTACGGGAATGTTCCCTTCAACGGGGTTCAGGACCTGGGAGGCAGTGACGATCCAACGTTTGACGCGGCAAAACTCTGGGCCACACTGACCGACGGGCAGCCGGTTCTTTCCGAAGAAGCCCGCCTGCCGGATGCCGAAGAGGACACCGTGCTTGAGGATGTGTAACAAAGCCTGCTGAGATCAGGCCCTGCACCGGGGCCATGGTTTCGGATCAGGATTGCGGACTACGGAAAGCAGCAGGCATCTGGCCTGCTGCTTTCTTTTATTGACCGGCTCTTCGCAAAAACATGACGACATCCTCCGATGCCGGACTGCGAAAGTCAGATAAAGTATAGACCGCGCTGCTCCGAAGACAGTCCCGGATGCCGCCCGCTTCACTGCTGACCAGGACACTGGGGCCCTTCCTGTCGATCATGGAACAATATTCCTGAAGGTTCCGGGGAAGCTCGAAACTTTCCGGAGAGGCAATATCCGCCCACCAGTTTTTCGGCGTGATAAAATCGGTATTGGCCGCATGCACAAATCCGTGCCGCGGCTCTCCCAGGCGCCAATGCTCATACATCAGACGCGGCACCAGAAAATCGCGGGCGCCTTCGGGCTGTGTCTCCAGAAAACGCGCTATCTGTTGTGAGAGATTGTCAAGTTCCGTGATGTATTTCTCTCCTCCGGCGACCCATTTTGCCTGATCCAGGGTGATCCGCCACAAGGGCACAAGCACCAAGAGCACAATGGCGGTCTTCAGCACCCCTGCATTATGCGGCGCCTGCAGTGATCCCCGCCAGAGTTGGGCAGCAAAAATGCCTGCGCCCACGGCGAGAAAAGGCACAAACATCTGCATGTAATGGGGCCAGAAGTGCTTGGAGAGGATCATGATTTCGATAAGCACCGGCAGAAGCACGGCAACGACCACCACATCGCGCCACAGCCCGGCAACGCCCTCTTCTTTCAGAGCATCTGCGCGCCCCCGCCTTGTCAGCAGACCAAAAAGAGCAACGGCCGATATTGAAACGGAGGCTAGGGTGATCATCGGGAAGACCGGCAACATGATATCGGTGAACTGGCTGTGCTGCTCTCTGACCACGCTCAGCACGGATTGCGGGATGAGTTCCTGACGCAGCACCGACAGCCCATCCCAGAAAACCTGCATTTCCCCGATAAGAACATAAGGCAGGACGTTGGTCAGAACCCCCATCAGGCCCACTGTTGCAACCCACGCAGCAGCAGAGATGACAGCCACCACCCTGCCTTGTGAAGAGGTGCGGCAGCGCAGGGTCACCCAGAACGCCGAGGCGCATAGAGCCAGCAGGAAATACGGCCGGATACCGATTGCGATGCTGGCACAGACAGCCGACAGCACGAACAGCCAGATGCGGGGCTTCTCCCCATCCCGCCCCGTGCGAAACGCGGCCATCAGAAGCGCGATCGCCCCGATCCCTGCCGAGGCGGCGAGCGGATTGATATGTGTGATCCCCCCGGGGGAAAACGCAAAACCTGCAAGCGTTGCAACAGCACCGATCTGGGTGCAAAGCCCAACGATCTGACCGGGCAGTTGCGGCAGGGGCCGCAGCAATTCCCGGATGATCCACCAAACGGCCCAGGCCCCGCCAGCCATGGCGATCAGCGACAGACCCTGCCAGACCCGAAAACTGTCCAGAGCCGCCGGTATGAAAAAGAGGAACTGATTGACCGGCAGCTTATCATCGAACTCAACTGTCCAGTGCAGCTCCCCTGCCAGCAGCCTCTGGCCAAAGTACATCATGTGGTTGATGTCCCAGTCCCATTGCGCATCGGTCAGGCTGACAAAATAATTCAGCAGGGTCGATCCGAAAACGGCGGCAAGGCAAAATCTGGCCAGCGTCATGAAAAAGCGCCCGTTTGAGCGCAGCCCGCCTGCCGGCACAGAAAAGAGAGCGTGAGCCCTGTCAGTTTGATCATCCCTACCGCTCCAGTTCTTCTTTTCGGGGCCGCTCTCCGGTCAGGTTTCCCCAAGGGCTCTCGTTGAGTAATCCAGATCAGGAAATTGTGCAATTTCGGCTTTTGGCCCAGGCCCTCTGCGTTTTTCAACGGTTTTCCAGGGCAAAGATTAACATCCGGCATAGGCTGTTCTCCGAGCCTTGCCATCGATATGACTGCGGGCAATAAAACAATGCCCGAGCCCGGTGTGCGATATGTGAAAGCCTGCCGGATGTTGTGGTCAATATGTTTGGAAACCTGTCAGTGACACAGAGCCCCAGAGAATACCTGCATGCGCCGTGCTGGCGCGCGCGCGAAGACACCGATCCATATGCCCGAGCCCGGTCAGCGCCCGCTCCGAGCCGATCCTGATGTGGTGGTTGCTGCGCACAATCCTGATGCTGCTGGTTGTTGGCATGCTGGCGCTGGCCCTTGCGGTGGGGCCTCTCTTTTTACAGGACACGCCGATCCTTGAGGCCTCTGCGCCGCCCTCACCACAGGATGTTGTCGCCACCCGGCAACTTGTGCGCGACATTCGCGCCGCTGCAGGGGAAGGGCAGGAAAGCAATACCGTTTTACGTGCCGATGCCGCGCAGTTGAACAGTGCCATTCGGCTTGGGTCGCGTTTCATCGACGGTTTTCGGGGGCGTGTAACAATCGACGCCTCCGAGGTACTAGGCGAGATTTCCATGCCGGTACCCTGGTGGCGCGGGCAGAAGTGGCTCAATATTTCGGGGCGTGTGCCAGAATTCGAGCAGCAGTTTTCCTTGTCCCGCATTACCGTTGGCGCAACCGATCTGCCCCCCGCCCTGGCCATCGCTGTGGCCCGGACCGGCGCGAACATCGGCATTGGCCATCGGTTCGGGGATAAGGTCTTGGAGGCCGCCACGGCAATGAAAATCACAGGCGATGTTCTGGCGTTCCGTATCGATCTGGACGATGTGGGCAAGAACGGGGTGATGCGGGGTGCGTTCGGAACCCTGCGGGGCCGGGAAATGCCCGTACCCGACGTCATCGAAGCCTATCACCAGCGTATTCGCGAGGCGATTGAACAAGGCACCTTGAGCGAGACTGGCAGCCTGCTGCCCTATCTGCGGTTCGCCCTGCAGGCGGCCCTTGAAAACAGCACCCCGGAGACATTGCCAAACGCCTATACGGCCGCCGTGTTCGGGCTGGCGAAAGCCTGTGGCGCAAAGGATTTCGCGATGATCGTGGGGCGGCTTGCCTTCGATACCGCGACAGCGCCCGGAAAATGGTCGACGCACTGCAATGATGTCACCTTCAACGGCCGGATCGACAGCCGCCGCCATTTCATCACCTCAGCCGCCCTGCAAGCCGCCAGCAACACCGGCGTTGCGGTCTCCATCGGGGAGTTCAAGGAATTGCATGACATCATTTCAGGGGCAGGGGGGTTCGACTTTACCGATCTGGCGGCCAACCTCTCCGGCATCCGGATGTCCAATGTGCTGATGGCAGCCCCGATTGATGCCTGGCCCTCCCTGCTGGAGCGGATGAGTGCTGAGCAAGATGTCATCGTGCCCTTTGACGGCATTCCCCAGATCATGCCCGAGGCAGAATTCAAGGCACGGTTCGGAGACGTCGACAGCCCGCAGTACAAGGCAATGCTGGCCATGATCGAAGCACGGATTGATCACCTGGCGCTTTATCGGGGGAACTGAGGCTCTCTTTGACCCGGTTTTAGCGATTGACCAGAGTGTGGCAAGCGTGACACCAAACCCCTGATATGACCCAGGATCCTTCCCCCTTCCGCCTCGCCTATCTGACCGGTGTCTACCCGCTGGCCTCGCATACGTTCATTCAGCGCGAGATTGCCGCCCTGCGTGCGCTGGGATCAGAGATTGCCATTACGTCCATTCGCAAACCCGATGCCATCGAACTGATCGGTCCCGAAGAGGAGGCCGCACGCGACGAAACCTTCTATGTGCTGGCTGCTGCAAAGAATCCGCTGCACCTTCTGGGCGCCCATGCAGCATTGTTCCTGCACGCGCCGGGGCGCTGGCTGAAAACTCTCAGACTGGCGCTGCGCACCAACCGACCGGGTGCGAAAGGCATGATCTGGCAGCTCTTTTACTTTCTGGAAGCAGGAATGCTGGCGCGCTACCTGCAACAGAACGGGATATCGCATCTGCACAACCATTTTGCAGATTCCAGTGCGACGGTTTCGATGCTGGCCTCAGGACTGGCCGATATCCCCTATAGCTTCACCCTGCATGGCCCCACCGAGCTTTTTGCCCCCGAAAGCTGGCATATGCACGAGAAGGTTGCCCGTGCAGCCCTTGTTGTATGCATCAGCCATTTCGCCCGCAGCCAGGTGATGCTGTTTTCCGACCCGGGTGACTGGCACAAACTGCGGATCGTGCATTGCGGGGTGACGCCGGCGCGTTATGCCGACAGCGCTGCCCCGGCAAGTTCCGGCATGCGGCTGCTGTTTGTTGGCAGATTAGACCCTGTTAAGGGCTTAAGGGTGCTTTTTGAGGCTTTTGAAGCGGCCCGGGCCGCGCAGCCTGATATCACCCTGACGGTCATTGGCGATGGTCAGGACCGGGAATGGGTCGAGGCAAATGCCCGGCGCATCGGGGGCATCGACGTGTTGGGCTATAAATCCCAAAGCGAGGTTGCCGAAGCCCTTGGGCAGGCGGATGTTCTGGTGCTGCCGTCCTTTGCAGAAGGCGTGCCCGTGGCGCTGATGGAAGCCATGGTTTCGCGCCGTCCGGTGATTGCCACCCGTGTCGGCGGGGTTGCTGAACTGGTGGAGGATGGTATCTCGGGCCGGATGGTGGCCCCGGGCAATGCTGCGGCGCTGGCAGAGGCGATGATTGATCTGGCCGCCGACCCCGGGGCGCGGCAGCAGATGGGAGAGGCCGGGCGCGCCAAGGTCTGCGCCGAATTTGACATCGATCAGGAAGCCATCTGGCTCAAGGCGCTGTTTGAAGGCACGGCAGGGGACAGCCTGCGCCCGGTTCCCGAACAGGCCAAAGACTAACGCCCGCGGTCCCATGTGCTGCGATTGCGAAAGATCGGCAGGCGCACTGTCACGGCAACGGCGGAATAGATCACAAATCCCAGCGGGTCCCGACAAAAGAGCCGCAGTTTTTCCCGCCCGTCCGGTGCGGTGCGCTCCATTCGGCTGGCAAGTTCCGGAAGTTGCTGGCGCATCTGCTCCAGCCCCTGATCCTGACGGCGCCGCACTCTGACAAGATTGGCAAACCCTTCGGTAATCGGCCAGGAATATGTGGCAGGCACCCCATACATCTCATCCGCGGCAAAATGGAACCGCACAAAGGTATCATCGGCCGTGATGTCGGGGAAATCCCCCCACCGGGCACGTGCTGCTGCATTAAGCGCATAGACCCCGCAGCCCGGCACACCGCTTGCCATGAAGGGCAGCTTTTCCCAGAACCGCGCATATCGCTCCGAGATGAAGGATCTCGCAGGCCGGATCTGCGGACGCCCGCCCGCATAGGCCGCTCCGGATCGGTCCAGCGCCTGGGCCAGTTGGGCAATCAGGTCTTCGGTGACGTGAATGTCGGCATCAATATAGACCCGTTTGTCATAGCGGGCCGCCCTGTCACCTGCGTTCAGCGCATTGATCTTGCCGCCTTGCTCAAGGTCCAGCACATCAAGCTGCCAGCCTTTCTCCGCATAGGCCGGGGTCAGGGCCGTCGCTTCGGCAACAGTGGCATCACTGCATCCGTTTGCCACCACAACCACCTGAACCGGGCCCGCCTCTGGCGCTCTGGAGCGCAGAATGAGGTCCAGGCAGGTCCCGATGTAGCCCTGTTCGTTATTGGCCGGGATGATGACCGAGATCATGACCGTGTCCTGATCGGCAGCAAACGTTTACGGGCAACACCAAGGAAACGCCGCGCCCGGCGCGTGGGCCGGACATGGCCCCGCAGCGCCTCGCCAAAACGCGCCTCGGTCATCCCGCCTTCCAGACAATTGCGCGGTCGGATGAAATGCTCCCCCGCCAAACCGCGATCACTTGTGTAGAGCGCCTGAAACCCCAAGGCGCGTAAATCCTGCAGGGTTTGCCTGTTATAGAGACCGAAAGGGGCGGCGGCCGTCTCGATCTTCTGACCAGCAAGATCAGACAGTTTTTCCCGGGCCGTAATGAACTCGCGCTTGCGGGCCTGTGCATCAAGACCCCGCCAATCCACATGGTCACAGCCATGAAGTCCAATCGGATGACCGGCCTGTGCAAGGGTAGTCACATCGGCTTCTGTCAGGGACCCCGGCTGGCCCAACCGGCCAGAGAGCAAGAAGAAGGTAGCTTTCAGATTGCGCCGTTCCAGTTCCGGCAGGGCAATCGCCAGATCAGAGGCATTCCCGTCATCAAAGGTGATGAGCGGCGCGGCGGGACCCATTTTCTCAATATCGTCCAACACCGCGAGAAACTGCGCCTGCGACAGCCAGAACACCTCCTCGCCCGGCTCCAGAGGGCGCTGTGGCGCCCCTATCCCGTGCAGGATAATGACCGGGCGCGCGGCCGCGGTCACTGTGCCTGAGGAAGGCGGTTCTCTTCCCGAAGAAGGGGGCATCCGCCTGCTGCGTCAGAAGCCAACTTTTTCCAGCCTCCTGATCACGCGTCGGAACAGGAAGGGCGGCAGGGTCTCCTGCAGCATTGCGTGTCGGCGCGCACGGGCCTCGGAGGTATCGCTGCTGCCCGGACGGGGCTTGAACAGCGTTGAATGTTCCCGCCGCGAGGCATCCCATGTGGCGGTGTAGTAATAAAGCGCGATCGACTGGCGCGGTTCCCCATCGGGATGGTTCACCGGTTCCGGGTTGCCATGGAACGTATCGGAGCCGGTGGAGAAACAGCACATGCGGTTCTGGGTCGGCGCAAAGCTGGCCATTTTCTGGGTCATCTCCTTGTCCCAGATTTCAAAGGAGCCGCCGTATTCCGCTTTCCATTCCGGATTGAGGTAGATCAGCACGTTGAGCCGGCGCTCCACGCGCATATGCGGGTGCACGTTGAAATCCGCGTGGATGTCCAGATGGCCCCCTGTCAGCGTCTTGTGAATGCCCGCGCCGATGAAATAGGGGTCAGGGATCAGCCCCTTGATCCCGGTCATCTCTTCGAGAAAGAAAATGAAGGCGCGTGAATTGAAAGCCTGAAAGAGATGGCGGCTGTAATCCGGCAGACGGTCAGGGCTGTATTGCGACTTGAACCGTTCCTGATCCGCGTCAAAGCTGCGCTCGGAAGCAGGCAGACCGGCCAGGTCAGACCTGACTCCCTCGATCACTTCCATCGGCAGGAAGTTGTCGATGCAGATGTGATGATAGGGCTGACCGCTTTGGTATTTTTCAGCGTAGCCTTTCCCCACCGTTTTTGCAGCGGCCGTATCAAGCGTCAGGGTCCCGGGATCAATTGGCAAAATTGGGTCTGTCATAACGGGCTCTCACTATTTTAAATACAGTGTCTTCTAGCCTGCGTATCGGGCATTTCCAAGGCCTCAAAATGGCGCACCCGGACCCGGGCGGGTTTGTCAGGGCGCGCCGCGGGCCAGCACGGTTTCAACGAAAGCTTTCGTCCGCGCGGCAATGATCGCGGGGTTGAAATCGCTCTCTAGCCGGGCCAGGGCCGTGGCCCCCAGATGCCGGGCCAGGGTCGCGTCATCCATCAACCGCCCAAGGGCGGCCGCCATCGCGTCGGGGTCGTCAGGCGGCACCAGAAGGGCCGTCTGCCCGTCTTCCAGCACCTCGGCAGGGCCACCAACCGCTGTACAGACAATCGCCTGACCTGCGGCCATGGCTTCCAACAAGGTGTAGTTGAGGTTTTCATAGCGCGACGCAATGAGGGCAATCGCATGCCCGGCGCGCAGTTCGGCGACCTCTTCTCTGTCCACTGGCCCTTTGTGGGTGATACGGGCGCGCACCGCCGTTGGCAGGGCCGCCAGGGCCGCCTCAATGTGAATGACCGACCCGTCTTTCCGGCGGACCCCTTTATCAACCCCGGCAAAGGTCAGGCGGGCCTGCGGGTGTGTGTCGATCAGGCGCATGAAGGCGGCAAGCACCGTGTCACCGCCCTTGTGATTGTCAAAACGGCCAATGAACAGAATATCCCGCGGCTCCAGCGCCGCTGACGGGGGCTCATCTGTCTGCGCTGGCAGGGTATTGGGCAAAACACTCTTTGGAATATCGGGCAGGGGAGCTGCTTTTTCCATTGCATCCAGCACGTTACGGGACGGCGAAATAAGCCCTGCCGCAAGGCCAAAAGCGCGGTTTTCACGGCTCTCGCGCAGCTGATCACCCTTGGTATCGGTCACCGATTGCAAGGCTTTGTGCAGCACCCATGGACCATGCAGCGTGATGATGACGGGCACGGGAACAAGGCTCTGAACCATGCCGGCCCACCCGTTGGTTTCTTCGATGATCAGGGCATTCAGCGCATATGTATCGATCGCCTCACGGACGGCTGCGGCAATATTGCGTGACCGGTACCAGTGACCGGCGTCCGGAGACCCCAGTTTTGCGCGCAGACGGTCCTGCCACCGCCAGTCAAGCTGCGGGATATGGATCACCGGAATATCTGCTGGCACGACCCCATCGATATGTTCTGCGATGATGACCGGCGTCTGCCCTATCTCGTGCAGGCCCATGGCCAGATGGTAGACTGATGTCGCAATCCCGTTCGGCGTGTTCTGCCCGGGCCAGCCGGGGGTGAAAAGACCGATGCGACCGGGCGACGTCATATCAGGGCATTCCAAAGCAATATCACCGCCCAGCCTGCCAGCATGCCAACCACGCAAAAACCAAAACCGATGAATTCACGCCAGATCACCACCCAATCCCGATCTCCCCCCCATAAGGTGCAGACCATGGCCTCGGGAAGCCGGTGCAGCGCAATGACAGACAAGGCGATGTTCACGGAATCGAAGATGAAAATCGAAACGCCCAACCCGATCCAGAGCGTCAGGACCGATACCACACTCAAAAGGGTCATCTCCTTGAAGCGGCGTTCAGCACTGAAAGCCGAGCGCAACAACAATGGCCCCACCAGAAGAACCCCCCAGATCAGGGTCTGAACGATCGGGGCCACACCCTGGTACCTGTCGTCAAAGACGATCCTGACCAGCAAAGGCGCCACGACGATCAGCCCGCCCGTGCTGAGCCCTGCAAGCGCGTCAAAAAAGAGCCTGTAGCGGTAGTAATTGCGCCGGAACTCCGCCGTGGCGGATTGATGCAGATGCGTGAACACCTGCAACCCCATCTGCGCGTCGATGGACATCAGGAACCGCAAAACAAGATCAACCAGTTGGCGGGCGATAAAGTAGAACCCGAAGGTTGAGGAGGTCATGACAAACCCCAGCACCAGACGGTCGGCTGATTGCGAGAAAGCCGTCAGGATCGAATGCCCGATGATCCATTTGCCGCGCCCGATCACGATGCCGAGATGTTCGCGGCTCATGTGCAGACGCATAGGCGGCCCCCGGAACACCAGGAAACTGAGCGCAACCTGGGTGCAGGATTTCACGACATTCCCCAGCACCAGCGCCCAGATCGAACGCAGGTAGAATGCCAGGGCCACGGTTGCGACAAGACCGATGACATTGGTCACGATCGCCACCCATGTCACCCGCCCGAAATCCATTTTGCGTTCACTGACGAAAGCCATGGGGGACTGGAACCCGACAAGGGATGCCGTGGCACCCAGCGCCACGATGGCCCAGGGCAAAACCTCTGCGGAATAGGGGTTATCGCTGGCAAAGATCCCCTGCGCCTGCATCAGGCCAATGGTCGCGGCAATGGCCACGGATATCAGCGCGATAAGCAGCCCCCGCAGGATGGTGACGGTCCAGCAGGTCCGCAGGAAATCATCCTCGACCTCCCCCTCCTTGGTCAGAACCAAAGACCGGATCCCCAGATCCGAAAACATCTCCAGCAGATAGAGATAGACCAGGACGATGGCAAAAACCCCGTAAATCTCTGGGGTCAGCAGGCGGGTGAGCACAACTGTCGACACAAGCCGCAAGCCGATGTCGGACATGAATTTAAGGCTGGAAAGCTTGGCTGAGTTCAGAATTTTACGGCGAAAATCAGGGCGTTTATCACTCAGGTTCGAATCTAATGTCATAGTCTCAACCGGATTCCCGCCCTTTGAGACAGCCATTTTGGGCCGCAAACGTTATAATTAACTGAGCGCTATACAAAAATTCGACCACTATTTGAGGTTTACAGGCTTTTTCCTCTTAGAGCGCACGGGTAAGAATGTCCACGCACTCCCCGGATGATCGGGTGATCCCATCCACACCCATCAGGGGCCTTCCCGGGAAGCGAGAATTTGACAATGACGAACCCGATTAAAGAGAGCGTATTGCCCAAGGTCGACAAGCTTTACGTCATAAACCTTGAAAGCCGTCCCGACCGCCGTCGCGAAATGCTGTCTGAACTCAGTCGGATCGGTCTTGATGCTCAAAGCCCTCTTGTGACGTTCTTTGCAGCCGTCAAACCCGATGCGGCAGGAACGTTCCCTTCCATCGGGGCCAGGGGATGTTTTCTCAGTCATCTGGGGGTGTTGCGACAGGCCCGCGATGCCGGGCACCAGACAATCCTGATCCTGGAAGATGACGCCGCCATCACCCCCGACTGCCTGACGCAGCTGGCCTCGGTGATGAATGAGTTGGTCACCACCGAGTGGTCGCTGGCCTATCTGGGGCACCGCATTGACGCCGCGCGCATGCCGGGGCCTGATCTTGCGCGCACCGGGCACTGGCGTGAACTGCCCAGCGATGTTGGCATTGAAACCACCCATGCAATGCTCATTCACCAGCAGGCCCTGACACCGCTGATCGATTATTTCGAACGCATGATGTCCAGACCGGCAGGCCATCCCGACGGAGGCCCGATGCATGTTGATGGTGCCTATAGCTGGTTCAGGCGCGATCACCCGGAACGGCTGACCGTTATCACCCCCCGGCAATATGTGGTGCAGCGCGCCTCCAGATCAGACATCGCATCCCCGTCATGGAAGGACAGTCTGCCGTTTCTCGGTCTGTTGCGGCGTCTCAAAAACCGCATCTCCCGGTAAAACTCTTTACCGCGTCTTGAAGGTTGTGCGCGGGACACGTTAAAGGGCATGAAGCGGCATTTTGGGGGGAATGCCATGATCTAATTTGAGTGAGTTTTCCATGCCTGTCCCCAATCTTACCCCGGTCCCCGAGCTTTATGTTTCCTACGAGTCCGCCCAGAAACTCAAAGCGGAAGCGGGCGACCTGATCAGCTGGGATCTGAGCCCGCGCCAGATCTGCGACCTTGAGCTGCTGATGAACGGTGGCTTCAACCCGCTGAAAGGGTTCCTGTCAGAAGCCGACTATACCTCCGTTGTCGAGACCATGCGGCTTGAGGATGGCACACTCTGGCCAATGCCAATCACACTGGACGTGGATGAGGCGTTTGCCGGAACCCTTGAGATCGGCCAGGACATTGCCCTGCGCGACCAGGAAGGCGTGATCCTTGCCACCATGACGGTCACGGATCGCTGGGAGCCCAACAAGGCACGTGAAGCCGAAAAAGTATTCGGGGCGGATGACGATGCCCACCCGGCGGTCAACTACCTGCATAATCAGGCGGGCAAAATCTATCTGGGCGGCCCCATCACCGGCATCCAGCAGCCCGTGCATTACGATTTCCGCGCCCGCCGCGACACGCCCAACGAGCTGCGCGCCTTTTTCCGCAAAGTTGGCTGGCGCCGGGTTGTGGCCTTTCAGACCCGCAACCCGCTGCACCGGGCGCATCAGGAGCTGACCTTCCGGGCGGCCCGCGAAGCCCAGGCCAACCTGCTGATCCACCCCGTTGTCGGCATGACCAAGCCGGGCGATGTGGATCATTTCACCCGCGTGCGCTGCTATGAGGCGGTGCTGGACAAATACCCCGCCGCCACCACATCAATGTCGCTGCTGAACCTGGCGATGCGCATGGCCGGCCCCCGCGAGGCGGTTTGGCATGGGCTCATTCGCAAGAACCACGGCTGCACGCATTTCATCGTTGGGCGTGATCACGCAGGCCCGGGCAAGAATTCTGCCGGCGAAGATTTCTACGGCCCTTACGACGCCCAGGAAATGTTCCGCGCGCATCAGGACGAGATGGGCATCGAGATGGTGGACTTCAAACATATGGTCTGGGTGCAGGAACGCGCGCAATACGAACCCATGGACGAGATCAAGGATAAAGACAGCGTCACCATCCTCAACATCTCGGGTACCGAATTGCGCCGCCGTTTGCAGGAGGGTCTGGAGATCCCCGAATGGTTCTCTTTCCCGGAGGTCGTGAGTGAGTTGCGCCGTACCCGCCCGCCGCGCAACCAACAGGGGTTCACCGTGTTTTTCACCGGATTTTCCGGGTCCGGCAAATCCACCATTGCCAATGCGCTGATGGTCAAACTGATGGAAATGGGCGGGCGTCCGGTGACGCTGCTGGATGGCGATATCGTGCGGAAAAACCTCAGCTCCGAACTTGGGTTCTCCAAGGAACACCGCGATCTGAACATCCGCCGCATCGGCTATGTGGCCAGCGAGATCACCAAGAACGGCGGTATTGCCATCTGCGCACCGATTGCCCCTTACGCCACCACCCGACGGGCCGTGCGCGAGGACGTCGAAAACTTCGGGGCCTTTGTCGAGGTGCATGTGGCCACGAGCATCGAGGAATGTGAGCGCCGTGACCGCAAGGGGCTCTACAAGCTGGCGCGCGAGGGCAAAATCAAGGAGTTCACCGGCATCTCGGACCCCTATGACGTACCCCAGAACCCCGAGTTGAGCGTGGAGACCGAAAACGTCGAGGTCGACAACTGCGCCCATCAGGTACTGCTCAAACTCGAGAGCATGGGCCTGATCAGCGGCAAAACGACCGCGTGAGGCGATTTTAATCTTGCAAAAGCCCGTGTATTGCAATCAGGGGACCGATCGGAGGGAAGCGGGTGCAGATTGAAAAAACAGCCTTGGAGGGGGTTTTCCTTCTTGAGCCCAAACGCTTTGGCGATGCCCGTGGCTTTTTCAGCGAAAGCTGGAGCCGCCGCGCGATGGCAGAGCAGGGCTTTGAGTATGACTGGGTGCAGGACAACCACTCCCTGTCGATGCAGGTCGGCACTGTGCGCGGCCTGCATTTCCAATCGCCGCCTCATGCGCAGGCCAAGCTGGTGCGCTGCGGGCGCGGCGCCTTCTTTGATGTGGTCGTCGACATCCGGCGCGGCTCCCCCACCTATGGTCAATGGATCGGCGCAGAGTTGAGCTTTGAAAACGGCAAGCAGATTTTGGTGCCCACCGGGTTCCTGCACGGGTTCGCGACCCGGGTGCCCGAGACAGAGATCATCTATAAATGCTCCGATTACTATGCGCCCGACTGTGACGGGGCCGTGCATTTTGATTGCCCGGAAATTGGTATCGACTGGGGTTTGGGCGGTTTAGAGCCTATTTTGTCTGAAAAAGACGCCGCCGCCAAAGGGTTGGCCAATTTCGACAGCCCCTTTGTCTATGAAGGATAATCCCATGAAATTACTTGTCACCGGCGGGGCGGGTTTCATCGGATCTGCCGTGGTGCGCCAGGCCATCGCGCGCGGGCATGAGGTCGTCAATCTCGATGCGCTGACCTATGCCGCCTGTCTGGAAAATGTGGCTTCTGTCGCGGACAACCCGTCTTATGCCTTTGAACAAGCCGATATCCGCGACCGTGCCGCCTTGGACCGGATATTTGCCGCCCATAAACCCGATGCGGTGATGCATCTGGCCGCGGAATCTCATGTGGACCGGTCCATCGACGGGCCGGGCGATTTCATCGAAACCAACATCACCGGCACCTATCAGCTGCTGGAAGCGGCGCGCAGTTTCTGGACCGCGCAGGGCAAACCGGAGGGGTTCCGTTTCCATCATATCTCCACCGATGAAGTGTTCGGCTCGCTCGGCGAAACCGGGCAGTTTACTGAGTCCACGCCTTACGACCCGCGCTCGCCCTATTCCGCCTCCAAGGCGGCCAGCGATCATCTGGTGCGCGCCTGGCACGAGACCTATGGGTTGCCGGTGGTGATGACGAATTGCTCCAACAACTACGGGCCCTACCATTTCCCCGAAAAACTGATCCCCGTGGTGATCCTGAACGCGCTGGCGGGTAAGGACATCCCGGTCTATGGCGCGGGCGAGAACGTGCGCGACTGGCTTTATGTCGAGGACCACGCCGATGCCCTGCTCACCGTGCTGGAAAAAGGCACTTTGGGGCGCAGCTATAATATCGGCGGCGAGAACGAGGCGAAAAACATCGATATCGTGCGGATGATCTGCCGTATTCTCGAAGAGAAACGCCCCAAAAACAATCCCTATGAGGACCAGATCCGTTTTGTGACCGACCGTCCAGGCCATGATCTGCGCTATGCGATTGATCCCACGCGCATTGCCACGGAACTGGGCTGGCGGCCTTCGGTGACCCTCGAAGAGGGACTGGAGAAAACCGTGCAATGGTATCTCGACAATGAGGACTGGTGGCGCGCCTTGCAGACCCGCGCAGGTGTTGGCGACCGATTGGGTGTGAAAGCATGAGGGTTCTCGTTTTTGGCAAGACCGGTCAGGTGGCCATGGAACTGGCGCGGTTTGACGGGGTGACCTGCCTGGGACGGGAAGACGCAGACCTAACCGATCCCGGGACCTGCGAAGCGATCATTGCTGAAACAGATGCAGATGCGGTGATCAACGCCGCTGCTTATACCGCTGTGGACAAGGCCGAAGAAGACCGCGAGACCGCGATGATCGTGAACGCCATGGCGCCCACGGCCATGGCTGCCGCCGCAGCCGCGCGCGACCTGCCCTTTGTGCAGATCTCCACCGATTACGTCTTTGAGGGCGGCGGCACGACGCCGTGGCAGCCAGAGGATAAGACCAGTCCATTGGGGGTTTACGGTGCCAGTAAGCTTGGCGGTGAGCGCGGTGTCACTGCGGCCGGGGGCAGGCACGCTGTTCTGCGCACCTCCTGGGTGTTTTCCGCCCATGGCAACAATTTCGCCAAGACCATGCTGCGCTTAGGGGTGGAACGCGATGCTCTCACCATCGTCGCGGATCAGATCGGCGGGCCAACACCGGCACGTGACATTGCCGCGGCCTGCATGACCATGGCACAGGCGCTGAAAGAAGACGCGACCAAAACCGGAATCTATCATTTCAGCGGAGCCCCGGATGTGAGCTGGGCCGATTTCGCACGCGAAATCTTCGCCCAAGCTGCTCTGGCGGTGGATGTGACCGACATTTCGACCTCTGACTATCCCACCCCGGCTGCGCGCCCCCTGAATTCACGCCTCGACTGCAGCACAACGGCTGCCACCTTCGGCATCGAGCGCCCGGATTGGCGCACAGGGCTGGCCTCGGTACTGGCGGATCTGAACAGAGCCTAACAAGGAGTTTCTGATGACACAGCGCAAAGGCATCATTCTGGCGGGCGGCTCGGGCACACGGCTCTATCCGATCACGCTGGGGGTCTCCAAACAACTCCTGCCGATCTACGACAAGCCGATGATCTACTACCCGCTGTCGGTGCTGATGCTGGCGAATATCCGCGAGATTGCGATGATCACCACGCCCGAGGATCAGGCGCAGTTTCAGCGCATGCTGGGGGATGGGTCGCAATGGGGCATTTCGCTGACGTATATCGTGCAGCCCTCACCGGACGGGCTGGCACAGGCTTTCATTCTGGCCGAGGATTTCCTGGATGGCGCGCCCTCGGCGCTGGTGCTGGGCGATAATATCTTCTTTGGTCAGGGCCTGCCGGCCCTGATGGCTGCTGCTGATGCGCAACCGCAAGGGGCCACCGTTTTCGGCTATCAGGTGGCTGATCCGGAACGCTACGGCGTGGTGGATTTTGACGGCAACGGCATCGTGCGCGGCATCATCGAAAAACCCAAGGTACCGCCCTCGAACCACGCGGTCACCGGGCTCTACTTTGTCGATGGCACGGCCCCCGCCAAGGCGCGGCAGGTCAAACCCTCCGCCCGCGGCGAAGTAGAAATCACCACTCTGCTGGAGATGTATCTGGCCGAGAAAACCCTGACCGTGCAGCGCATGGGCCGCGGCTATGCCTGGCTCGACACCGGCACCCACGGCAGCCTGCTGGATGCGGGTAACTTCGTGCGCACCATTGAAAAACGTCAGGGTCAGCAGATCGGCAGCCCTGAAGAGATCGCTTTCGAGCTGGGCTGGATCAGCCGCGAAGACCTGCACCGCGAAGCGGAAAAATATGCCAAGAATGACTATGGCACCTATTTGAGCAAGCTCTAACAAGGTCGGAAACACATCATGTCTGTCAAATTTGGCACAAGCGGTCTGCGCGGGTTGGTCACGAGCATGACCCCCGATTTGATCACGGCCCATGTGCAGGCCTTTCTGGCCGCCTGTGATACCGGCGGTGTGCTTTGTGTCGGTCGGGACCTGCGACCTTCTTCACCCCGCATTGCGGATGACGTGATTGCCGCCGCCCGGGCCGCAGGAGCCCATGTGATCGATTGTGGCGAGGTGCCCACACCGGCGCTGGCGCTGGCTGCACAGGCGGTGGACGGCGGCGCGGTGATGGTCACAGGCAGCCATATCCCGGCAGATCGTAACGGGCTGAAATTCTATGTCCGCTCCGGTGAGATCAGCAAGACTGATGAGGTCGCGATCCTGGCGCATCTTGGGCAAGTCCCTGCACCCGACACCGCCGCTGGCGCGCTGGAACAAGACGGTACAGCCAATGATCGCTACATCGCGCGCTATGTGCAGGCCTTCGGAACGGACGCTCTGACCGGTCAACGCATCGGGCTTTACGCCCATAGTGCCGTGGGCCGGGATGTTCTGGCGCGGATTCTGACCGCACTTGGCGCTGAGGTCATTGAACTGGGCCGCTCGGAGAGTTTCATCCCCGTGGATACCGAAGCGGTGGACCCAACCGTGCGCGACCAGATCAGGCTCTGGGTCGCGGAACACGGGTTGGATGCGCTGGTTTCTACGGATGGCGATTCAGACCGCCCGCTGCTGGCCGATGAGAGCGGGCGCGTGATCCCCGGTGACATCCTGGGCCAGATCACCGCGGAAACCCTGGGGGCCGAGGTCATTGCAACACCGATCTCGTCGAACAGCGGGGTGACAATGAAAAACTTCAGAGAGGTACATCTGACGCAGATCGGCTCGCCTTATGTCATCGCGGCAATGGAGGCGACCGAAGGGGCCGTCGTGGGCTATGAGGCCAATGGTGGTTTCCTGCTGGGGTTCGAAGCACGAGGACCTGCGGGCGTGCTGGCACCGCTGGTCACACGCGACTGCACCCTGCCCATCCTGACCGTGCTCTATGCCAGCCGCGACGGAGGCATCGCCACCCGCGTGGCCCAGGAGCCCCCCATCGTCACGGTCGCCGATCGGTTACAGAACATAGAACAGGCAAAAAGCCGCGCGTTGCTAGAGACCTGGCAGCAAAACCCCGCCGTCTTTCTGGAACCTCTCGGCAAGGAAGAACGCAGCTACGATTTGACGGACGGCTTGCGCATAACCCTGACCGACGACAACGTGATCCATGTCCGCCCTTCCGGCAATGCCCCTGAATTGCGGCTCTATATAGAGGCAAAAGACCCTCATTCAGCGGAAAGACTGCTGACTCTGACGTTAGAGCGCCTCAGACAGGCGTGTAAATCTTCGCAGTAAAATCTAGGCGGGTAGTGCAAACTGCCTACCCTACGTCTCCCTTCGGCTTGGAGACCCTCAGCCTATGCGAAAAGCAGGGTGGTCATCACGTTTAAAGTGGCCTAGAAGGGCGCAAAAAACGGGAATTGTATCACACAAAACCCGCATAGGGCGAGCACGGTTATAGGTAGAAGTATATGATGCTTCGAACCAGCATTTAATGATCAATAACTTGGAACAGAAACAAATGCGTGCGAACCCGGCATATAGGTTTAAAAGGGAACTTAAACGCCTCGTACAGCATATGAGAAATCCACTGATCCCTGCAAACAAATTAAAAAGAGAGCTTTTGCGCATCGGCTGGCAGATCATTAACCTTCCTCCGTTTGTCATCTCTTACCTTTTCGCAACGCCCTATTACGATCTGGTGCTGGCAAAGAAACGCAAAACGCTGGACGGCAAAGCCGCCCCGAAGAGCCGGATTGCAATATATCTGTTCTATCCCCGAAAAGGCCTACAGAAGTCTCACCTGCGGGCCATAGACTATCTTGCACAGTCGGGATACGCACCACTTGTGATCTGCAATGCCACCTTGGACGGCGTAGAACTTCGCAAAGTCCTTGATCGGTGCTGGCGGTATATCGAGCGCCCTAATTTTGGCTACGATTTTGGTGGTTATCGCGATGGCATACTGTCCATAGAAGCCCAGCTGGGCTCACTGGAAAGGCTGATTCTGACAAACGATTCTACTTGGTTTCCACTGCCGGGCGCGATGGACTGGATCGGGGCGTCCGAAACCTTGAATGTTGACTACGCCGGTGCCGCCTGGGCTTGGGCTGTAAAACACGAAGATCCTAAAAACTTCGAAAAAATTCAATGGGCTGTCGATAAGGACAGACGCAACTTTCACTACGCATCTTACGCACTAAACATTGCTGCCCCAATTTTGAACACGAAAAAATTCTATAGGTTCTGGAAAAATTTCCGCCTGACGAATGAAAAAAACAGAACTGTAAGACGGGGTGAAATCGGCCTGACAGCCTGGGTGAAAAAGCACGGGTTCAGTCATGGCGCCACGACGGAGTTGGTAGAAATCAGTCAGCTCCTAAGCATAAAGAGCGATGACGAGATTCTGGGCCTGATTAAAAACCTGATCTTCGTGACGGATCCCAAAATGAAAGAGGTCACAGAAGCTTTTCTGTCGGAGGCACAAGCGTCGAAAACCTTTCCAAGAGAGCTTGCGGAGCGGCTGATTGCCAACGCTGTGGCCCGTCAGGGAATGTCCTATTCGATCATGAGCGAATTGATCGAAAACCATGGATTTGCCTTCATGAAAAAATCCCCGGCATTCCGCAGCGATGGCACGGATATTGTCGTAAAGAGCATTCTTGAAAAGACGGACCCTGTTTTTCGGGAAGAAGTACTTCTTGAGATCGAAACCCTCCAATGAGACATGGCTAACCATGTTCAGCAGGTAACCTCAAAACTTGCCTCGGTTGCGCTTGCTCAAAGGGAAGTCGAGGACTATCAATCTCACGCGTTCTCGTTTTGAGCGAGAGAAGAGCGCTCGGCGGATCATATGCGCAGCAGCTTCTCAGAAAATCTTAAATTAGCGACTAAGGAGAAAGAATGTGACCTCAGACCGTGATTATGACGCTGAGTTCAAGGATACGGCGGATCACCGCTACGCCTACAATTTCGACTTTGATGTGATGCATAAATACATGGTGCGGTCATTTGAGTCATTTTTTAGACCGGGGTCAGTGTTAGAACTTGGCAGCTTCAAAGGAGACTTCACGCGCCGCTTACTGCCGTATTTTGACGACATCACATGTGTCGAGGCTTCTGGAGAAGCAATTGGCGAAGCGCGAGCTACAATGTCTCAAAGTATTGATTTCCATCAGGGTATGTTTGAAACAATTGACCTGCCCAAGCGCTACGATCACATCGTATTGACTCATGTGCTGGAGCATCTGGACGACCCGGTCGCAGTCATGCAGCGCATCAATACTGAATGGCTAGCCAAGGACGGGCGTTTCTTTCTGGTTTGTCCGAATGCCAACGCACCGTCTCGTCAAATTGCCGTAAAGATGGGGCTCATTTCTCATAATGCGGCAATCACGCCCGCAGAAAAAGCCCACGGGCACCGCATCACCTACAGCCTTGATACTTTGGAGCGTGATGCTATCGCCGCCGGTCTGAAAGTCGTGCATCGTTCTGGTATCTTCTTCAAAGCACTTGCTAATTTTCAATGGGATCAGCTACTGAATACCGACATTATCTCGGATGAATACCTCGAAGGCTGTTTTATGTTAGGGCAGCAATACCCGGACCTGTGTTCCAGTATTTTTCTGGTATGCGAGGCCGGTGAATGAGCAACGCAAAGGCCGCGATCAAATCTCGTAAAATCTCTGTCGTTGTTGCCGTTTATCAAAACGAGGGCTCTCTGACTGAAACGCATACGCAAATCAGCGCTCTGTTTGACGGCCCTCTCAAAGGCCATGAACTCGAAATGGTCTTTGTCAATGATGGCTCCAGTGATGGGTCACTCGACGAATTGCTCCGTATTCGCAAAACCGACCCTGCAGTCAAAGTGATCTCTTTCACCCGAAATTTCGGCCAGATGGCGGCAATGCTGGCAGGATTTTCTGAGGCCAGTGGCGAGGCCGTGATCAACATATCAGCCGATCTGCAGGATCCGATAGATCTGATCCCCGAGATGGTTTCGCAGTGGCAAAGTGGGGCGGAAATTGTCGTGTGTTACCGTACCAACCGATCTGACCCGGTGGCAGCCAAGGCGTTTTCCTGGCTGGCCTATAGTATGCTGCGCATGGCTGTGCCGCAGATTCCAAGCGGCGGGTTCGACTACGTACTGATGGACCGTGTCGCTATGGATCAGTTTAATGCGATGGATACCCGGCACCGTTTCTTTCAGGGTGATCTGCTCTGGCCCGGCTACCGAACCAATTTTATTCCCTATGAAAGGCGCCAGCGCACGATCGGCAAGTCTCAGTATAACTTTGGCAAGAAGTTGAAAAACTTTACAGATGCAATGTTGGACTCCTCGTTTCTGCCGATTCGAGCCATCTCGCTTCTAGGTATTTTCACCAGTTTCATGGGCGTGATCTATTCCATATCCATCCTGTTAGCGTGGTTTCGGGGGGCAACGCCCTTTGAAGGCTGGGCCCCATTGATGATGGTAATCCTGATTATCGGCGGCCTCATCATGGTCATGTTGGGTGTGATTGGCGAATATGTCTGGCGCATCAATGAAGAGGTTCGCAAGAGGCCTAATTACGTCATCCGAGATAAATTTTCATGAGGCAAGTAAGTGGCGACAAAGCCAATAGTATTGGCATAGCTTCTTTCGAGACGGTGCCAGCTTTCTCAACGAATTTCTTGATGTTTTACTCAAGACTGCCTGCTGAGTTCTCTTGACCGGAAGGATCGAAATACTACGCTATCTTGTAGTGGGTGGGATCAATTTCGTTTTCACCTTTCTGGTGTTCACCACAGCGCTGAAGGTGTTAAGTATTGGTTATGCGGCAGCGCTTCTCCTCTCCTGGTTCGCCGGAAATATCCTGACCTATACGCTTAACTTCCTTTGGGTATTCAGACCTGAAGCAAAGCTGTCATTTCGTGGCAGGTTCTTTAAATATTTGACCGCTGGCTCCCTCTCAATTAGCCTTAATCTGGCGGGGTTGACGGCTCTTGTGGAAATCGGGGGGTTTGATCCGTTCTGGTCACAGGTCTTGATCATGCCCTTCGTTATTGTCTTCAATTTCACCACCGCAAAATTCTGGTCTCTGCGCAAAGACGAGGCGCAGCGATGACCTCCCCGGAAGGGCGTGGCCAGCGCATAGTATCTTGGGTGGCGATCCTGTGTTGCCTCAGCCTTGTTGCTGGTGTGATCTGGGCGTCGAACCGCGCGCTGGAGCTTACGGACGAAGCCTATTACCTACTGTCCGCAATCCACCCGGAACACGTTCGGTTCTATATCTCGGCGCAACACTGGATACTCGCGCCCTTATGGGATCTCACTGAAAGCTTACAGGGGTTCCGGCTAACGGGCGCGGTGTTACTCCTTGGAACCGCTTCAATCCTGGGTATGGGGGCGGCAAGAACTCTTGCACAGCTGACCGACCGAACTGCCACGCCCTTGGCGTCACTGGCGGCGGCGGCGGCTGGCGGTGTGGGTGCACTGCTTTATGTGGCGACGATCGCACCCTCTCCCAGCTACAATCTGCTGGCATCGGCAGGTGCCTATGGTGGTCTGGGTTGCACCTTACTCGCTCTGGGACGCCGTCCTCTGATCCCAAGCCTTTTGCTGTGCCTTCTTGCTGGGCTGTGTCTGGCTGTATGTTTTGCGAACAAGCCCTCAGCAGGCATCTGCAGTGCCCTTATAGTCTGCGTTTTGGTTTTGGGTCTCGAGGTTGGTGGACGCAAATGGACCTGCATATTGACCGGGCTGATCGGTGTATTGGCAGCACTTGCCGGTCTGGTCGTCATCCAGCCAACTGAACCCTCGGTGCAGGAAAGTTTCCGCGGCGGATTAGAATTATTTCGGATGGTACAAACCGAACCGGTTGGTGCTCGTCTTATTCGGTATGCAACTTCACTCGTTACCTCCACGGGAAAAGCTTTGATCTCATTCTGGCCAGTGATGACATTAACCGCAGCGTTGATGCTGCATCCGCGGCGTTGGTTGGCCATCTTGACGCTTTGTGTCTTGGTGCTGAACATCATTCTGGAAAAGAATTACCTCGCTGGCATGACCAGCCAATTCCAAATGGCTGAGGCCCTTTATGCCCTCTTTATTCTCTTAGTTATGATCAGCTTTCGCGCTTGGTCCGTCAACTCCAGGATCGCCCTGCTTTTTGTCAGCCTATTGATTTTGCCCTTCGGCATAACCGTGGGAACCGGGAATTCGCTTTTCACACAAATCATCATATCGTTGGCGCCCTGGACAATTGTCGCGGCCCTTCTGAGTTGGATGAGTGCCCAAAGTGACGCACTGCGTCTGTTACAACATGGACTGACAGCCGTATTTCTGATTTTGGTATCGGCGCAAGTTACCAGCAGCTACCTGCGTGAGCCCTACCACTTGCAGGAGCCATTGATTGCTCAGACGAGGCCGGTTTCCGTGGGGCCGTTGGGAACAGTGAAAGTCGACAAAGCCACCGCTCAGTTACTAAGCGACATTGAGAAAGCCAAAAGGACCTGTTCAATTGAACCCGGGGCTCAATTTTTGGGTCTTTTCAATGTTCCGGGATTGGCGTTGGTCTTTGAAGCAATACCGCCCATATCTCCATGGCTGAACAACTCAGCACAGGCCTCAACAGTTTTGCAATACTGGAACCCCGAGACAGCGGCGCGTGTTGTCACCGTGCTGGCGCCCGAAGCGCACATAGATATGTCGACACTGCCAGAGCGACTGCGTCCTGAACCAAATGGCTATGTGTTTTGTGGCACCTCAGAGATCCCATATGAAAATCGGAAGATCGAAATCTGGGCTTCTCCAATCCCACTCAGATGAGGCCCAACGCCTTTAGTACAAAGTCTTGACCTTGTCGGCCAAGCACGACAATCATCCAAATTCCCGACCCTATCATTCAAAAACAGCCTATCTTCCAAAATATTGCTCGTTTGTTGACAACAATGGGCTGATCCAAACAACGGAACAAAAACAGATATGGTTCGACTTTTTAAACGCCACAGGCCTGAGCCAGTAGTGGAAATATCACAGACACAACGCCTGTTTGACATCCTTAAATCACTTAGTCTGACGCCCACGCATATTGTCGATGTCAGCGCAAACCATGGCAATTGGAGCCGCGCCGCACTTACCGCCTTCCCAACCGCCAAGCTGAGCGTGTTTGAGCCGCAAAAACAACTGGCCGAAAAACACACTGATCTTGCTCAGAACGAACGTGTTGCACTGCATTACAAAGGGTTGGGTGATTTTGATGGCTCAGCGCCTTTTACATTTCACCCCCGGGACGACAGTTCTAGCTTTCTCTACAGTGCAAGTGAGGCTTCGGCACAAGGGTATGAGCAAAACGAAGTCGAGATATGCAAGCTCGATACCGCCATGGCTGCTTCTGAATTCGGGATGCCGGAAATTGTCAAAATCGACGCCGAAGGGCTGGATCTGAAGGTGCTAGATGGCGCGCCCGAAACAATTTCCAAGGCCCAGGTTATCTTGATTGAGGCGACCGTGGCATGTCCAGAGTACCCAAACACAGCTGCCATCGTATTTCAGAAAATGGACGCGTTGGGTTTTCGCCTCTTCGACATTACGGATCTGAACCGAACTCCTGAACGTGGTATACTCTGGCTCATTGAAGCTGTTTTCATCCGTAAAGGATCCTCTCTTGATACTGCCGCGACGGTCTATAAATAATCGCTTCGAGAGGTACCCATATGCCACTCCCTCTCCGGGACAGATCATTTTCTGATGATGAACCGATCAAGTTGTCTATTTGCTCAATCGCCTTCAATCACCGTTCCTTTATCGAAGAGTGCCTCGAAGGTTTCCTGGATCAAGTTTGCGATTTTCGCGTGGAAATTGTAATCTATGATGATGCGTCAACAGATGGTACTGCGGAGATCATCCGTAGCTATGAGAAGCAATATCCAACCATTATCCGCACAATTTTACAAAAAGACAATCTGTATTCTAAGGGCGTAAACCCTTACTATGGTTACGTTATTCCTGCTGCGCGTGGTGATTATCTCGCGTTTTGCGATGGGGATGATTTCTGGAGTGATCCGAACAAGCTTGCACGGCAGGTAGCGGTTCTGGAAGCAGAGCCAGATACAGCTCTGACATATGGACGTGTTCAGGCGATTACCGACGAGGGTGTGATTGCGGATTACAAAGGGGGTGCCGAATGCGATTTGACCTCCTCTGAACTGAAAGCAGCCCCATCTCTCAACACGCTCACGGCCTGCTTCAGAAATATTTTCCGCGATGCCCCTCCATCGTTGTTTGTGCGTACCTCAACAATCGGAGACCTGACGGTCTGGGCAATGTTGGGGTATCACGGAGGGGGGCGCTTTCTACCAGATCTGCCACCTGCAAATTATCGGATCCACGCAAGTGGGCTCATTTCCATGCAAAACCGTGAGCGTCAGTTGTTCATGACCGCGCTCACCCATTTTCACCTTGCGGCCTTTCATCACGAACAAGCTGACGAAATAGCGCGTCAGATTTCGATTAAATCCACGCTTGAATACTACAATCAACTCGGCTTTGAGACCGTCGTGAGTGAGACGGCAGCGGATCAGCCCCCAAAAACTCTCTTCAAGTTATGGCGCCGCGCAGTCAAACGCCAGCTTCGGGAAAAATTTAAAATGAATAAAACCTCGTAGAACAGGAGGCGACACCTGTTAAGCAGTACACAAAAAAACAGAACGAAACTAATAACAGATCATCTGCGCATAGGTGGGTTCGGCTTTGTTCTCGAGGGAACCTCCTAACAAGCGTAGATCCTCTCACGACACCCAGTCTTGGTCTGGTATAATCCAGGCAAAGACCCTACCACTGCCTGAAAAGGCCACTTAAGGTTGCAGTGCCATATCGTGCAAATATTGGAAGGGCGATTTTAAACCATGAACGATGATATTTTCGTCACAAAGCCCTACCTGCCGCCTCTGGAAGACTTCACGCCTTATCTGCAGGAAATCTGGGACAGCGGCATTTTATCGAACTGCGGTCCCTTTCATGTGGAACTTGAAAAGCAGTTGGCTGCATATCTTGGCATACCCTTTATCTCTCTGTTCAACAATGGAACGATCGCTCTTGTGACAGCACTGCAAGCCCTTGGAGCAGAGGGAGAAGTGATCACGACACCGTTTTCTTTTGTCGCAACCTCTCATGCTGTGCTGTGGAACCGGCTGACACCTGTGTTTGCTGATATTGAGGCTAACAGCCTTAACTTAGACCCGGAAAAAGTTGAGGCGGCGATTACCCCTCAAACGACCGCAATCCTGCCCGTACACTGCTACGGAAACCCGGCACGTGTGGAAGCTTTTGCAGATATCGCCAAGCGCCATAATCTCAAACTTATCTATGATGCTTCTCATGCCTTTGGTGTGCAAGACGCGCAGGGCAGCATCCTGAGCCATGGCGATCTGTCCACACTCAGCCTGCATGCGACAAAGGTCTTTAATACCTTTGAAGGTGGTGCCATCGTTTGTCAGACACCGGAGATGAAGGACAATATCGACAAGCTCAAGAATTTTGGCCATGAAGGTGAAACAAGCGTCGTGGCAACGGGCATTAATGGCAAGATGAGCGAGATCAACTGCGCATTTGGTCTGTTGCAACTCAAGCATATCGATCATGCCATTCAGCGGCGGGCAAACATCAGCAAAGCGTATCGCGCGGCAATAGACACAATTGAAGGGCTTGAATATCTGGATCCAAGCCTCGGTGGAGCCAGATCAAACCATGCGTATTTCCCGATACTGGTAGGCCCCGAGTATACAATCTCACGAGATGATCTGTACCACCAGATGAAAGCACGCGGTGTTCATCCCAGACGCTACTTCTATCCACTGATCACCGAATTCGACATGTATAGGGATTTGCCCAGTGCAAACCCGGATCTGCTGCCGGTCGCAACAGAGAAGGCAAACCAAATTCTCTGCCTACCGATATATCCCGACCTTGACGATATTTCTCTGGCACGGATTATCGATCTGCTGCGCTCCCCCTAAACACGACAGAAACCCTACGACCGACAGGGCAGCTTTATGCGAACCGCGATCATGCAACCCTACTTTCTGCCTTATCTGGGATACTTCCAGCTAATCGCAGCTTCAGACATTTTCGTTGTCTACGACACAATCCAGCACACCAAAAAGGGTTGGATCAACCGCAACCAAATGCTGCGCAATGGCGAAGCGGTAATTTTTTCAATTCCTCTGAAAAAGGATTCCGATTTTCTACATGTCGCAGACCGGTACCTGTCTGATGCATTTGAACCGCAAAAGCTCTGCAATCAGATTGAAGGAGCTTACCGAAAGGCGCCTCATTTTTCTCAAACAATGCCTCTGATAGAGACAATTGTGCATTTTCAGACCGAAAATCTTTTTGAGTTCATTTATCATTCTATATGTCACTGCTGTGAGCATCTTGGGATCACAACAGCCTTGCGGATTTCATCAGACGTCGAGAACGGAGTGTCGGATTTACGTAATGCAGACAGGGTGATCGACATCTGCAAACGGGTGGGAGCCACCGAATACATCAATCCTCCAGGCGGCAGAAATCTATACGCGGCCGGAGATTTCAACGCTCAAGGGCTCAAACTGCGCTTCCTGCAGCCGCATCTGCCAACCTATGCGCAATTTGGCCGTCCATTTGTCCCGTCATTATCCATTCTGGATGTCATGATGTTCAATTCCATCGACCAGATTTCAACCACATTTCTGAAGGAATACGACCTTGTCGACTGATGATGCCGCTACTACCTTCGAATGGGAAAAAATGGGCAAGGTTTTTGACCCTAAAAATACGCAGGACCGGCCCTGGCTGCAGGAGTTCGCGCAAGCCCCAGCGACCCTTATGTTTGATAACTTCGTGCGCGTCTATTTCTCATGTAGGCCGCCTGCAGATGCCTCTGGTCAATATGTCAGCTATTCCGCTTACGTCGATCTCGACCGCACAGACCTGACCCGGGTGCTACACGTGGCGGAGCAGCCAATCCTTTCTTTGGGCGCGCTTGGGACATTCGATGAATTCGGCACCTATCCGGTCTCGATCATTCGCCATGGCGACAAGATACGCGCCTATTACGCAGGTTGGACCCGCTGCGCCTCTGTTCCTTTCAACGTGGCTATTGGCTGTGCTGAAAGCGACGATGACGGCAAGACGTTCAAGCGACTGGGCCCGGGCCCGGTCATTCCCTATTCATTGGACGAGCCTTTCGTGATGAGCGGCCCGAAAATTCGAAAATTTGGCGATACATGGCACCTGTTCTATATTGCTGGGAAGTCTTGGAAAATGGTGCAAGGGCGTCCTGAGCCTGTTTACCGCATCCGCATGGCTTCCTCACCAGATGGAATTGTCTGGACAAAACTCGGCAAAGATCTGATCGAGACTGTAGTCGAAGAAGACGAGGCGCAGGCCAGCCCGGATGTCTTCCGGGCAAATGGCCAATACCACATGTTCTTTTGCTACCGCTACAGCGAAGGTTACAGAAGCCATGAAAAGGGCTACCGCATCGGGTATGCCTTCAGCAACGATCTGGTGACTTGGACACGAGATGACGCCCGTATAGGTATCACCGTCTCTGCCACAGGTTGGGACAGCGAGATGGTGAGTTACCCACATGTCTTCAGCCTCGATGGCAGCGTCTATATGGCTTATTTGGGCAATGGTGTCGGACGCGAAGGCTTTGGGATGGCGCGACTGACATCACATGAGAGTTGGACGCGCTGAGATGATCAAAACAAAACTTGGCAAAGTATTTGATCCGACGGAACATGTGCTGCCGCAGAATTGCAAAGAGTTTGCGCAAAGTCCGCAAACACTGGAGTTTGACGACTTCGTTCGGGTCTACTTTTCCACCCGCGCTGTTGATCCGGGTGCGCAGACTTTTCGCAGCCATATGGCATTCGTGGACATGCACAAGGATTTCTCCGCCGTGCTACGCGTCTCGACACAAGCCGTCTTGCCGTTAGGCGGGTTAGGCACCTTTGACGAACACGGAATTTTCCCGATGAACGTTCTGCGTCATCAAGGGCAGGTCTGGGGATACACATGCGGGTGGAACAGGCGCAAATCGGTTTCTGTTGATACAGCCATTGGTCTGGTGGTGAGCCATGACGAAGGCGCAACCTTCACGCGGCTCGGATTGGGTCCCATCCTTGGTCCCTCTCTGAACGAGCCATTTCTGGTGGGCGACGCCTTTGTCATCAAGGCAAATGGTATGTTTCATATGTGGTATATGTTCGGGCAACGCTGGAAACGCGAAACTGAAACTGCCGCTCCTGATCGCGTCTATAAGATCGGCCATGCGACATCGACAGATGGCATCAACTGGGTCAAAGAAGACGGGGTGCAGATTTTGCCGGATCGCCTAGGGGTTGATGAATGCCAAGCATTGCCAAGCATCATTTCTTTTGATGGCAAATACCACATGGTCTTCTGTTACCGCGACGTACATGGCTTTCGTACAGACCCCTCGAAAGCTTATAGGATGGGCTATGCGACGTCGACTGATCTAACAACATGGGCGCGTGATGATGACGCTCTCGGGTTCCACACACAGGCCGGGGAATGGGACGCAGATATGCAATGCTACCCGCATCTGGCTGTTTTGTCGGGCGTGCCCTATCTGCTTTACAACGGAAATGCTTTTGGCAGATTTGGGTTTGGTGCGGCCGAACTGATACTGGCATGACACTGAGATTTACCACAGATCACGCCAACACACAGGATATAGCACGCCATCTTGAGATCTGTGACCAGGCCTTTCACCCACCATTGAGCAGCCGGGTCAATCTATCTGAATACGCGTATAAACTGACAAAGAATGCCATACGATTTGAAGCATGGTTTGAGCACGATCTGATTGGTCTGGTTGCCATATACTGCAACGCCACCGATCGGGTTTCTGCCTTCGTTTCAAATGTCAGCGTGGTGCCCGCCTTTGCCGGGCGCGGTATCGCTAAACAGTTGATGGCAACATGTATCGGCCACGCGCGCAGCTTGAACTTCAGTAGGATATCACTCGAAGTAGCTCCCGCTGCAGTCGCCGCTTTACGACTCTATGAGGGATTGGGTTTCCAGCGGGAAACTTCCAACATCACTCCACAAGAACCCATAGCTCTTACATTACGCATAGGATAGAGCGGCGACCCATCGTGAAACGACCTGCTTGGTTTACGCACGGTAGAAAGTCTACTCGGCAGTACTGAACTGCCTGTCATAGAGCGTGCGGAACAAACCGTTCTGAGACAGCAATTCGCTTTGGCTGCCTTCCTCCACCACCTCACCTTCTTTCACAACAACGATCTTATCTGCGCTCAGAATGGTAGACAGCCTGTGTGCGATGACAATCGTTGTGCGACCTCTGGACAGTTTCTGCAAAGCCTCATTCACCAAATACTCAGATTCAGAGTCCAACGCGCTGGTAGCCTCATCCATTATCAGGATTGGGCTATCGCGCAGAATCGCGCGCGCAATGGCAATGCGCTGACGTTGGCCGCCCGACAGATTACCACCGTTTTCACCTACGTCAGTATCGTATTGCTGAGGCATACGCTGAATGAAGCCATGGGCGTTGGCGGCACTAGCCGCCGCAATGATTTCTTCGTCGGTTGCACTTTCGCGCCCCATCGCAATGTTCTGTTTCAAAGTGCCGTCGAACAGAAAGGTCTCCTGGCCAACAAAGGCGATCTTGTCCCTGAGCGAGGCAAAGGTGGCCTGCCGCAAGTCGAAACCGTCAATCTCGATCCGACCGCCGACTGGGTCGTACAGCCGCAGAATCAAGTTAATGATCGTTGATTTACCCCCCCCCGATGGCCCTACCAGCGCAGTTGATTTTCCGGCCTCGAAAGTCACGTTCATATGGCGGAGCAGGGGACTGCCATTCTCGTAGTGGAAGCTCACGTCCTCGAATTCCACCTGCCCGGGGCCCTGCCGCAGTGGGGCCGCATCCTGCGCCTCCTTGACAGCTATTGGCGTATCGAGAATCTGATACATCATCCCCACACCGACCATGCCCGCTTCGATGCTGATGCGCATTTTGGCCAGCCGTTTCGCTGGCTCATAGGCCATCAACAGAGCGGTCACGAAAGACATCAACTCGCCCGGCGATGTTGCGTCATCACCAAAGATGCTGACCGTACTCAACGCCACAACAGCAGCGATGGCAAAACCGGAGAGGGTTTCCATTAGCGGGCTGGTGGCGCCAGATAACCGCGCCATTGCGTTCGAACGGCTCTCCACCGTGGTAATGGCTGCATTCATCCGCTCGGCCATGTGCTTTTCCAGTGCAAAGGCTTTAACCACGCGAATGCCTGTTGAGGTTTCTTGCACGACCTTAATAATCTCGGCTGCCGAGGCTAGGTTTGCCTCAACAATACTACCCACACGGCTGAGAATTTTCCGAATCCCAAGAATCGCAATTGGTCCGAAGATCAATGAAAACAGAGAGAGGGTCGGTTGCTGGTAGATCATCACAAAGATCAGTCCAATCAATGTTAGTAGGTCGCGAACAAACCCCATGATCAACGTATCAATCACACTGCGCGCCGCTGTTGCCGAAGAGGTCACGCGCATCAAAATATTGGAGGAATCAAGTGAATTGAAAAACGCGATGCCATGTTGCAGCAATCGGTCATATAACTTGCGCTGTTGGTCAGCGACAATCCTATTACCTGCGCGACTGAGGTAGACGACCTGCACATAGGTAGCGATACCTTTCACCACGAAGATCGCCGCGACCCCAGCAGCTACCGCAAAAACCGCTGCCTGGTTGCCTGACGCGACCATGGAATCGATGATGTCCTTCATGATCCAGGCAGTCAGCGCCGTAGTAATAGCAATGACCACCATAGCGACTATAGCCACACCATAATTGAATGCCTGAAGCCGCAGATTCTCGCGTAAAAGCCGCCCAAGCATCGTACTGTTTATATTGGCCTGAAGGCGCTTAATCATCGGTATACCATCCGGGTCCCGTACAGCGTACTACGTAGGGGGGATCGCTCAACCTGTAAAGGATCGCACAGGCGATACTGATCAGACATAATGTGGCCAGCCACAGGGCTTTCGGAGGCTGCTATGTCCAAAATATGGTGAGCAATATGACGATACCGCGTTGTCAGCATTCCAGATCGGAAACCCACACCCTACAAATCCCGACGCCCGATTGACGTGTAGGCGGTAAATCCAGCCTCAGAAGCGTCTTCAGCGGAATAGATGTTGCGCAGGTCGGCCATGGCCGGGATGCGCATTGTGTTGGCAAGTCGCGGCAGGTCCAGCGCCCGAAAAGCATTCCATTCGGTCAGGATGATGACCGCATCGGCCCCTTCGGCAGCCGCATAGGCGTCATCATACCATGTGACACCCGGCAACAGGGCTGCCCCCTCCTGACGTCCCTGAGGGTCCACAACCCGTACCTGGGCACCATTGCCAACCAGTGCCGGCACGATTGTCAGGGCAGGTGCCTCACGCATGTCATCGGTATTGGGTTTGAAAGTCACCCCCAGAACAGTCACGATCTTGCCATTAGGGGACCCACCGCAGAGATCGAACACTTTCTCTACCATGCGGCGCTTGATCTCCTCATTCACCTTAATAACAGTCTCTGTCAGCTGCATCGGTACGGCATGTTCCTGTCCGATGCGGGCCAATGCCCGGGTGTCTTTGGGAAAACAACTGCCGCCATATCCAGGGCCTGCATGCAGAAATTTTGACCCGATACGCCCATCTGCTCCCATGCCCTTGGAGACCGATTTTATATCGGCACCGGTGCGTTCGCATAAGCTTGCGATCTCATTGATGAAGGTGATCTTTGTGGCCAGAAAGGCGTTGGCGGCGTATTTGATCATCTCGGCACTTTCCAGATCTGTCACCATGATCGGAAAATCCCGCAGATACAGCGGACGGTAGATGGCCTGCATCACCTCTGCAGCCCGCGCGTTCTGCACCCCCACCACAATCCGGTCAGGCCGCATGAAATCATCAATCGCCGCCCCCTCACGCAGAAATTCAGGGTTCGAGGCGACATCAAATTCAGCAACGGGGTTGGCCGCTGCGATGACCTTCTCCACCTGCCGGTTGGTGCCGACAGGCACAGTGGATTTGGTAACCACCACAGCATAGTCGGACAGGGCGGTGGCGATCTCTTCAGCGGCGGTCATCACATATGTCAGATCCGCATGTCCATCACCGCGCCGGGTGGGCGTGCCAACCGCAATGAATACTGCCGAGGCGCCTTGCACAGCTTCGGTCAGACGATCGGTAAAAGACAACCGTCCCGCGTCCACGTTGCGGGCCATCAACTCATCGAGACCGGGTTCATAGATCGGGACCTCTCCAGCCTGCAGCCGGGCAAGCTTTTTGGGGTCTTTTTCAACGCAGACTACATCATGCCCGAAATCTGAAAAGCAGACGCCAGACACCAGCCCGACATACCCTGCACCGATCATTGCAATTTTCATCTGTTGCCCTGTTGCCCATCGTTTCGGCCAGCGGGGGGCCTGTCCATCAAGCTATGTACGGGCAAAACACGCGGCTGTCTGACCCGGTTGTTAGCAGGCTCCACGAAGACCCGCCAGCCATACCAAGCCAGCCCTCAAGCGGTGTTTCCCGGGACAATATCCCACAGGCGTCGAATTCCTGCCGCAATCCCATTGCAAACCCGCCCCGCAGGCTCCTAAAAGAAAGCGGTCGCACCGTGTTCTGCATCGCTGCCGGGCCAAAGAGAATGGGATGTTTATGACACAGATGATCTACCCGGTTTTATTGGCAGGCGGTTCAGGTTCACGTCTGTGGCCCTTGTCGCGGAAGAGCTATCCCAAACAATTTTCGTCTCTATTAGGGGATCAAAGCCTGTTTCAGGCCTCAGCATTACGCCTGAGCGGGACAGGATATGCGGCCCCAACCGTGGTCACAAACTCCGATTTCCGATTTATCGTCACAGAACAGCTGGCAGCGGTGGGCGTGGACCCGGGCGCAATCCTGATCGAACCTGCGGGACGCAACACGGCACCGGCAGTACTGGCCGCGGCACTGCATCTGGCGCAAACCGACCCCGACGGGTTGATGCTGGTCGCCCCGTCTGACCACGTCATCCCCGATGCAGTGGCCTTCCAGACTGCCGTGGATGTTGCCGCCCAGGCCGCCCGAAAAGGCCAGATGGTCACCTTCGGGATCACCCCTGACAGGCCGGAAACCGGCTATGGCTATCTCGAGATGGCACAAACCCCCGGGCAGGATGCTGCCATTGATCTCAAGGGCTTCGTGGAAAAACCCGATCTGGCGACGGCAGAACAGATGCTGCAAGACGGCCATTACCTCTGGAATGCGGGCATTTTTCTCTTCTCTGTGCGCACGATCCTGGAAGCGTTTGAGACCCATGCGCCACAGCTGATTTCAACGGTGACCGCAGCGGTTGAGCAGGCCCAGACCGATCTGGGTTTTTTGCGGCTGGCCCCCAAGCCCTGGGCAGAGGCGGAGGATGTCTCCATCGACTATGCGGTGATGGAGAAAGCGCAAGGGCTGGCTGTTGTGCCCTTCAGGGCCGGCTGGTCCGATCTCGGCGGTTGGGATGCGGTCTGGCGGGAAGCGGGGCCGGATGACCGCGGGGTTGCGCTGCACGGGCCTGCAACGGCCATTGACTGCGACACCACCCTGCTGCGTTCGGAGACAGAGGGACAGGTGGTTGTCGGGCTCGGTCTGGACAATATGATCGTCGTGGCCATGCCGGATGCGGTACTGGTGGCGGATAAATCCCGCGCTCAGGATGTCAAACTGGCGGTCACGGCGCTCAAGGACAAAAAGGTGGTGCAGGCAGAGACCTTCCCGCGCGACCACCGGCCCTGGGGATGGTTTGAAAGCCTCGCCATCGGAGACCGGTTTCAGGTCAAGCGCATTGTTGTGCACCCCGGAGCGGCCCTGTCCCTGCAGAGCCACCACCACCGAGCGGAGCACTGGATTGTCGTGGAAGGTACCGCCAAAGTCACGATCGACGAGGACGTGCGGCTGGTCTCGGAAAACCAGTCGGTCTACATCCCGCTCGGGGCGGTGCACCGGATGGAAAACCCCGGCAAGGTGCCGATGGTGCTGATCGAGGTTCAGACGGGGACCTATCTGGGAGAAGACGACATCATCCGTTACGAGGATGTCTACGCGCGGGATTAGCAACCGCCAGAACACTCAATAATCCATGCCGCAGAAGCGGATCGCCTGCCCTGATCTATGGTTGGCGAATGTGGGGCAATAAGGGTGAAGCGCCCCCCTCAGAACGGCGTTTTCCTGTGTTGCGGCCGCATGATGACAGAGGCTCCAGCGCAGCCACATGCGCCCACCTCAACCAAAAGTTGAATTTTTTCAAAGGCTTGACTTGCATAGCGTGTGCCGCATATGCCTTGTTAACCTTTTGTTAATTCTTTTTCACACCGGCCGTGCTCTTTGTGCGAGGTAACAGGATGATTGACTTCAAAGCCATTTTGGCCGCCGCCCTGATCAATATCGGGCTTTGTTCGGCAGCCGTGGCGGCACCCGTGACATTCACCTACCGCAGCAATGCCATTGACCTGGCAATCTTCGAGGAAGACTGGCAGCAGGCCTGGCTGGAAAGCGCCGGGCATCTGTCCCCGGCACGCCTGCAGGGCCTGCGTGCCGAGATGGTGCTGGAAGTCGATTGTGACATCAGCGGAACCCATTGGAATTGCGCTGACATTGAAGGGCGCGGCGACACCGGCAGCCTCTTTTACACATCCATCATCGATACCATCGGGGGCGTGACCCTGGCCTCCAAGAGCGGGTTTTCTGACCACGGGGTATATGCCTGGGATTTCCAGGTAGATGCGACCGGACAGGTCAGCAGCTGGCATTTTTTCGGGACGGAAACCTCGGGCATTGGGGATTTCAACCTGTCGAGCGAGGGCGATGCCTGGAACTGGGAAACCCATGGTGTGTCTTCGGGTGCCTTTTACTGCACCTATATCTACGGCTTTGATCCCGCACATACCGACGACATCTGCGCCAACGGAGAGACCGCGCCGAATATCCGCAAAAGCTTTCTGCTGGGAACCGGCACCTGGACGGTTGATCGGGGGGACACCCTTGTGACGATGCCCCTGCCCGCCGGGCTCTTGCTGATGCTGAGCGGGACCGGCGCATTTGCCTATCTACGCCGCAGACAGACGAAAAGACAGGCCTTCTCCTGACGTGCCGCCGACGCGCGCTTTAGTCCATGTAGCTTTGCACGTCTTTCGTTCTGAACGCATTCAGGACAACGCCCAGAACATTCGTATACTCCGCGACTTCCCGCTCACAGGCATCAAAATGCCCGTATCGCGTATGGTTGGCGCGTGCCACGATCAAGGCACAATCCACGTTCTTGAGAAACGCCCGCGTGTTGTCATTCACCAGAATCGAAGGCATGTCGTAGATCATGATGTCGGGGGCATAGGTCGCCTGAACAGCGTCCAGGGTTTCCCCTGTCTTGGGCGACAGCAGGATGCGCGTCGGATCCGTCTCGATCCGGTTCGAAGGGGAGATCGCGACATTCTCGCCAACCCGCACAGCCTGTTCTGCAAAGGGGGTATTCCCGGTCAGAAAATCGGAGATCGGCGCCTCGGGTGTATGGTTGAGAAAATGGCCGATCGACGGGTCCTGCAGGTCCAGATCAAAGAGCATCGCCCGCAGACCGCTTTGCCGCCCCAACCCCAACGCCAGATTACAGGCTGTCGTGGTTTTTCCGCTCTTGGGCATGGGCGAGGTGATCGCGATGCTTTTCCAGCCGTTCTGCTGCATCTGCAACAGAATCTTGGTGCGCATGATGTCGAAAGGGGTCGCCTTTTCGGAGGCTTTCTGGGTGACCACATGGTGATGCGCCAGCTTCGTTCCGGACAGCGCGATCTCCGGCAACTCGGCCCAAAGCCGTGCCTGCCGCCCTGCTATGGGTGACCCGGTCGTCGTGGAGGTGCGTGGTGCGGCAGGCGCCTGCGCGCCGGTTTCCCTGCGGGTTCGGGCCTTTTGAAGGGCGGCTTGTATTTTCTCCATATCGTCACAAATCCGTTTTTGAGGAGGAGGGGGATCTCACGCGCTTTGGTAAACCTAGGTCAGGCCAAGCCTGTCGAAGACCTTATTGGCCAGAATGTCGAGGGGCATGTAGTTCGTGTCGATATACCACAGCACGGCCGGCACACCGATCAGCACCGCAACAAAGGCACCGACCAGAACCAGGCGCCGGATCATCCGTTCACGCCGGGCTTCCATGTAAGGGATGACCGCCAGCGGTATGATCCCGTATTTCGACTGTAATTCGAAGGGGCGGCGAATGTTGCGGTTGAGCAGTTCAAGCAGCACGAAGAAGCCAACAGCCAGCCCGCCACCGGCCGCAATCCCCGCAGCGATGAACTTGAACCGGTTGGGGCCTGACGGCTCCTGCGGGACGCTGGCACTTTCGATCACGCTGATGCGCTGACCCTGGGCGCTCACCTCGATCCGCTCGTTCACGCGGGCCTGATTGAGATTTCTGACCGCCTCGTTATAGCGGGTCTGGATGTTTCCGAAATCCCGCTCAAGGCCGCTCAGCACAATGGCATTGCCGGCCGTTGCCTGAATGGAGGCCTCCAGGGCTTCCAGCTCTTTGGTGACAGTGCCCAGCTCCTGTTCCATGCTCTCCAGACGCTGGTCCATCTCGGCCAGGGTGAGGTCAAGCACGGTCACGGTCCGGGGCTCTTCGCCCTCCTCAGGTTTTGGGGCGGCGTCCGCCCGGTCCTGCAGGGATTTCTCCAGCTTCGCAATACGGTTGCGGAGCACGCTGATCCGGGGGTTGGTTTCAGAATAGATCCCCAGCGCCTGCTCCAGATCGAAGCGCAGTCTTTCCAGTTGTTCTTCTTCGGGGGATAGCTGGATATTCCTTTCCGCATTCACCCGTCCGGTAGCTTCGAAGATCGCCACCATATCGCGCCGCTGTTTCACCAGTGCGGCGACATCCCGTTCCAGCCGGGCCTGGCGCTCCTGCAGCAGGGTCTGACGGTTCTGGCGGTAATTCAGATCCCCCGGCAGCGCTTCGGAATTTGCATTCTTGAACTCTACGAGCCGCGCACTTTGCTGGTCGAGATCGTCCCCGAGGCGCTCGACCTCCTGCTCAAAAAAGCTCAGCGTGCTTTCCGCCCGGCTCATGCGGAAATCGCTGCTCTCCTGCAGGATCAGGGTCATGTATTCATTGACCACATTGGCCGCGATCGCCCCTGATCTGGCCTCAAAAGCAACACTCATCAGCGTGGCCTGACCCCGTCCACCGGTCCGGCGGATATCGGTCTGACCGCGCATTCCTTCGACAATCGCATCCGGCGCCATGCTCCGGATACCTTCAAAGACGTTAAATTTGCGGGCAATGTCGAGCATATTGGCGCGGGTCAGCAGTTTCTGCTCGATCACCTGCAATTGCTGGTTTGCGTCCGTCTGCACGATAGCGGCAACCATGCTGTCGGGAATCTGAGGCTCCTCCACCAGCAACTGGGCAGAGGTGGAATAGGTGGGCGGCAGTTTCAGCGCGGTGACACCGGCACTGACGACGCAGACCAGAAACAGGGCCATCATGACGGGCAGGCGCCGCAAAAGCAGGCCCCAGTAGAATTGCAGATCCAGGTTCATTCCGCGGCTTTCTCAGGAATATCTATGGGGTTTTTCAGGTACAACGGAAGCGGTCTCGTGGGCAAGATGACCCCGTCGCGGATCAGTTCCTTGACGGTTGTCAGGCTCACCGTGCGGTGACCTGCGCTGGCGGTATAAACAAGCGCCAGGTCACAGATCTTGTTGATCATCCGGGGAATCCCCTGGGAGGTTTCATGAATGAGCCGGATCGCCTGCGGGCTGATTTCCTTGCCCGTGCCCCCGACATGCATCAGCCGGTGGTGCACATATTGGCGCGCGGTTGTCAGGTCCATCGGTTCCAGGTGATAGGTCGCCGTGACCCTCTGGGCGAACTGGCGCAGGGCAGGATCCGTGATCTTGTGCCGCAATTCCGGCTGTCCAAGCAGGATGAGCTGCAGAATCTCGTCCTTGTTGGAGTTGATGTTCGTCAGCATCCGCAGCTCTTCGAGAGCCTCGTGGGTCAGGTTCTGCGCCTCGTCAATGATCAGCACCACAAAACGGGCCTCGGCATATTCCGAAATCACAAAGTCCTGGAACTGTTCAAAGAGGGCGACATAATCGCCCGAAGGGTTCGGGGCGATATTGAGCGCGCTGAGAACCCAGCGCAGCAAATCCCCGCGCCCGCCCTGGGCGTTCGAGATCAGCCCGATGGTCACATCCTCTTCGATGTTCTTGAGCAGGGCCTGCACCAGGGTGGTCTTGCCGGTGCCAACCTCACCGGTCACCACGGTCAGCGGGGCCCGCGTTACAAGCCCGTATTCCAGGATCGAAAACGCGCGCGCATGTGCCTGGGACCAGAACAGAAAATCCGGGTCCGGCAGGAGCGAAAACGGTCGCTCCGAGAAATTGAAGTAGTCTGTATAAAGGTCCGGGCTCACAACATCACACTATTAATCATACTCATTGGCCCTCCCAAACTGCTGGAAGTATCTCTAATATATAAGTGATCCATGTTCGATTAACACGGCTATTTTATGGCGGTGCCGTTGTTTCATGGGCCGTTGCAGAGATGTTCACGCCGATCCGCCAGATCAAGACACCCTTTTCATGATTCGCGCATCACGGGACGTGCTGTCTCTGTTTCCTCAGCAATATCCGGGTTTTCGCCGGATTGTACGGGCCAGACTGCGGGTCATTCCCGCTATGGGTGTATGGGGGGTGTTTTCTTTACCAAGTAATGCTGCAAAACAGAATGAAATTTGTCTAAAAATCAAATAGCTAGTCATTTCAGATCATTACAAAGCATTCATTACTTTATTAAATTTTGTCTCAATGTTAGAGTCATTCGGTAATTACCGTAACCAGTTCGTGAGTTGGGGGTCTGATTATTAGTCCTTTTCCTCCTGCTTAATTGTAACTTTTTTAATAGGGTCGGCTGCCAGCCATAGTTGCTTATGACTTTACATGTTCCTAATCTTAGTACCGATGTTGAAGGAAGCTCTCGAACCAGCATTACACCGCCTAAGGCCATTAATTCCGGGCTGTATCGCGATGTGTTCAAACGTTTGCTCGACCTGACACTGGTACTTCTGAGCGCCCCGATTGTTCTTCCAATTGTTGTGCTTCTCGCCGTCACAGTTGCGCTGTTGACCGGCGGCAAACCTTTCTATTCCCAATTGCGTGTCGGCAAAGACGGAGAGCAGTTCCGCATGTGGAAGCTGCGGACCATGGTCAAGAACGCCGATGCCCAGCTTGAAAGCTACCTGCAGAAATGCCCCGAAGCCCGGGCGGAATGGGACAGCACCCAGAAGCTCAAGAAAGACCCGCGCATCACGCCTGTTGGCCGCCTGCTGCGGAAAACCTCGATTGACGAGCTGCCACAGCTTTTCAATGTGCTCAATGGAACCATGTCCCTGGTGGGCCCCCGTCCGATGATGGTTGGGCAGGAATCTTTCTATCACGGGCGCGGCTATTACGATCTGCGTCCCGGGATCACCGGGTTGTGGCAGGTCTCTGACCGCAACGACTGTGGTTTTGGCGACCGCGTGACCTATGACAACACGTATAACCGCACGTTGTCGCTGCGACTGGATCTGCGCATTCTGTTCCAGACTGCCGGCGTCGTCATGCGCGCGACGGGTCACTAGATATATCAGAGCAGAGGCACCGGCTCCAATCGGGTCGAAATCTGCTCTGACACTTCTTTTTCAATAGATTGTTTTAAGATGCCCCCGCCAGCATGCTGGCCCTGCTTGGGGCGATGTATTACTCTTTGAATCGATCTCATTATCTATCAGGGAAATGTTATGTTTGCTCCGACCCTCTCCAAATCCGCTCTGGCCGCTGCGGTCTTTCTTGCGTTGGCAGGGTGCAAATCAGATGCAGACCGCGCTGAGGAATATTTCCAGTCGGGGCTGGCCCTGATTGAATCCGGTGATACGGACCGGGCCATGGTTCAGTTCCGCAATGTCTTCGAGTTTGACAAGGCGCATCTTCCAACCCGCCAGACCATGGCCGAATTATTCATGACCCAGGGAAATCCGCGGGCGGCTTATGGTCAATATCTGGCCATCGCAGAGCAATACCCGGAGAATTTCGAAGCGCGCCGGGCCTTGGCGGAACTGGCCTTTGAAGCGGGCAACTGGGATGAATTCATCCGCCACGGCACTGTTGCGGTAGAGCTCTCCGCAGAGGATCCGCGCGTTCAGGCCATCAGCCTGGGACTGAAATACCGCGAAGCCGCCCTTGCAGAAGACGATCCGGCCCTACAGGCCTTGACGGCGCCAACAGAGACGTTGCTGGCAACCCTGCCGGACAGCAACATCCTGAACCGGTTGCTGATGGACCGCTATGCGCGGGATGGCGCGCTGAGCAAGGCGCTTGAGCGCATGGATGTCCTGCTGGCCGCGGCCCCTGATGACCGTGTGCTCTATACCCAGCGGTTGGGGATGCTGGGCCAGATGCAGGATACCGACGCAATCGAGGTTCAGTTGCGCGACATGGTCAAACGTTTCCCCGGCGATACTGAAATCCAGCGCATGATGCTGCGGTTCTTTGTATCGCAGCAGAAACTGGAGGATGCCGAAGCCTTCCTGCGGGAGATTTCCGATCCGGCCGACGAAAACCCCGGCCTCTTTGTCAATCTGATCCAATTTGTCTCGCAGGTTCACGGCGAGGATGCGGCCCGTGTCGAGATTGAACGGGCGATTGCTGTGAACCCCAATCCCAATCGCTTCAAGGCGATGTTGGCCCTGATGGATTTCCAGGCGGGTGAGCAGGACAAGGCGATCGCCGAGATGGAAGCCATCGTGGAACAGAGCGATGCCAATGAAGAGGACAGCTCGGGGTTCAAAGCCACCCTGGCGCGGATGCTTGTCAACACCGGCAATCAGGTTGGGGCCCGCCGTCTTGTCGAAGAAGTGCTTGAGCAAAACCCTTCCGCGGTTGATGCGCTGAAGATGCAGGCCAGCTGGCAGCTGCAGGCGGACGAGACCGACGCTGCGATTGCCAACCTGCGCCTGGCTCTGGACACGGCCCCGGAAGATGTTCAGGCGATGAACCTGATGTATGAGGCGCACACACGCACAGGCGAGACCGATCTGGCGCGCGATTTCCTCGCCCAGGCTGTCGAAGCTTCCGGCAATGCGCCTGAAACCTCGCTCCGCTACGCCAGGGTTCTGATCCAGGAAGGCCGTCTCTTCCCGGCAGAAGACGTCCTGCTGCCGGCGCTCCGGCAAAGCCCCGGCAACCTCGAACTTCTGACCGTGCTGGGCGATCTCTATCTGCGTATGGAAGACCTGCCCCGGGCCAATCAGGTCATCGACACCCTGAGACGCCTGGACACGGAACAATCGCGCAATGTGGCCAATGGATTGCAGGCCCAGGCCCTCAATCAGGAAGGCGGCACCGAACAGGCCATGCAGTTCCTTGAAGAACTCTCCAGCGGTGAAGATGCTGGCCTGCGCGAGCGGTTGGTGCTGATGCGCGCGCGTTTGCAGGTCGGGGAAGTCGAGGAAGCGCAACGCATGGCGCAGGCGCTGGTCGCGGAAAACCCTGAAAATCTTGGGCTCAAGCAGGCGCTGGCCTCCACGCAGACTGCAGCGGGTGATCTGGATGCCGCCAAGATCACCTTGCGTGAAGTGACCACAGCAGCCCCTGAAAGAGCGCTGGATGCCTGGCTGCAACTGACCCGCATCGCGCTGCGTCAGGGCAACCCTGAAGAGGCGGATGCGATCATCGAAGAAGCGCTGGATGCCACGAACAACCACCCCAATGTCATGTGGGCCAAGGCCAGCAGGCTTGAGCGTATCGGAGATGTCGATGGCGCCATCGGGATTTACGAGACGCTTTACGAGCAGAATTCCAGCGCGGTTGTTGTCGCCAATAACCTGGCCAGCCTGCTTGCAACGTATAAAGACGATGCCGACAGCCTTGAGCGGGCCTGGGTGATTGCCCGCCGTCTGCGCGATTTCGAAGTGCCCGCCCTTCAGGATACCTACGGCTGGGTGCTGTTCCGCCGTGGGGATGCCGAAGGCGCCCTGCCCTATCTGGAAAGCGCTGCAGCCGGGCTGGCAGAAGATCCGGTGGTCCAGGCGCATCTTGGCTTCACCTATGCCGCTCTGGAGCGCAATGACGAAGCGCTGGAGCAGATACAGAAGGCCCTCACCATTGCCGGACCGGCGGATACCCATCCGCAAATCGAGAAGGCACGTGCAGAAATGGCACGCCTGCGTGCACTGGTCGAACAGTGATCGACCACCCGCCGCAAGCGTGATGTATTCACTACAATGCGGTGCCGAAATGAGGGCACCGCGATGTTTCAGCTTGTTTTTATGGAACGGTTCATTCCAACAATAGCCCCGAGGCGTCGGGAAGGTGATCTGATATGAAACTCATACCTCTGTTGTCAGCCGTAATGGCCTTTGTCATCTGTGCTGTCTCTGCAAACGCGCAGGGCGACTACAGGATCCGCTCTGGTGATGTGCTACAGGTGGAAGTGCTTGAAGACCCAAGCCTCGACCGGGCTGTTGTTGTTCTGCCAAGTGGGCAGATCAGCTTTCCTTTTGCAGGCACCCTGACGGCCGGGGGACGCACGATCAGCCAAGTGCAAATCTCCATCCGGGATGCCATCAGCTCCAATTTCGCGAGCCCACCCACGGTCTTTGTCGGCGTGCAACCCCGTCAGGATCCGCAGGATGCGGCCCGCACGGGCATTACCGGCCCCAGCATTGACGTCTACTTCGTCGGAGAAGTGAACAACCCGGGCATGGTTGTGGTCAAACGGGGAACAACATTATTGCAGGCCATCGCCATCAGTGGCGGTGTATCAAGATTTGCAGCGATCAAACGCGTTCAGCTGCGCCGCACGGATCGAAGCGGTGTACAACGTGTGACGATCCTGAATTATAAAGCCCTGGCCAACGGGGCTGTGACAAACGATATCGAGCTGAAGGACGGAGATGTCATTCTGGTACCAGAACGGCGTCTGTTCGAATAACAGGCATTCGCACAGGCGGAAAACCACAAGAACGCACCAGGGAACCGGGGCGTTTTTGATTTTGTGCACGGTTGGTGCTGTGGTGCGGGCTCAGGATGTGGCCCCGCCCGGCTTTATTGCGCGCTTTGATGTCACGCAGCGTCTGGAATACAGCGACAACCCTGATCTCGAAGCAGATGGGGAATCTGATTTCTTTGGCCGCACCGTGCTGGGGTTCGGTCTTGAGAGCATCACCTCCGTTGACCGCATTGCACTGAACCTTAGTACAGATATCGAGGAAGGCCGCGATAACCAGTCCAGTTTTGATCTGACGAATTCCACGGTCGGGCTCAACTATGACCGCAACACGCGCAATGCTCTCTTGGGCCTTAATGCCAGCTATCGCGAGTCCGATACCAACAACTCCGCGCTGGATGCGGATTTCGATCAGGACGGCAATATCATCAACCAGGACAGCGGCACGCGGCAAAGCTATAACTTTGGTCTTGAAGGCGCGATCGGACGCGAAGCCCCCATCGGGGCCAGTTTCAACTGGCGCTATAGCGAGCTGACCTTCAGCGGCACCAATGATCCCGATCTGACAGATCAGAGCACCAATGAGGTCTCAGGACAGATTGATTTTCGCATTGATCGCCGCATCACTGCCAACCTGACCGCCAGTTACAGGGATTTCGACGCGCAAGGCGACGGGGTGAACCGGGAAACCATCGGCTTCGGGGCCGGGGTTGTTCTGGAGGTCACACCCATCCTCACGGCCGATCTTTCCTTGAGTTATGACAGTATTGAACGCTCTGGCAACGAGGTGGGGACAGATGAAGGGGTGAGCGTTGGCTTTGGCCTGACCCGTGCTTTGCCAAATGGCTCTGTGGGGCTGAACTTTGCCTCCGATGTCTCAAGCAACGACGATGGCCGCCGGTCTTTCCTGAATGTCAGCCGGAACCTGGAACTGCCACGGGGCGCTTTGTCCGTAACCCTGGGCGTGACCGGGGCTGATGTGGTCGGCACCGATCCCCTGGTCGATATTGAATACCGCCATGAGCTGCCAACCGCCGTTCTGAGCTTTGGTCTGGCGCAAAGCGTGAACACCGACAGCAACAACGACGAGGACATCAACACCAGCCTGCGCGCAAGCTACGATCAGCGGATCAACAGCATCTCCAGCTTTGGGCTGAGCGTTTCCTTCTTTAACCGGAACGAATTACAGCAAAACGGCAGTGACGGTAAACGTCTGGATGTCAACCTGACCTACCGCTACGACCTGACCCGTGACTGGGGGCTGGTCAGCGGGTTCTCTCATTCCTTCTCCGCCGAAGATAACGCCCGGGACCGCCGGTCAAACACAGTTTTTGTCGGCCTCCAGCGCAGTTTCAACTGGACCCCCTGATGCGCCTATCTTGCATTGCCTGCAACAGACGGACCATTGTGGCGCATGACCACGCCTGCTCCGTCTGAGCCTTCCTCTCCTGCCGATCTCCCCGAAAGGCCCTGGATCCTGATCGCCGTGATCGCGCTGTGCAGCGTGATCGAACTGGTGTTGCAACTGGCCGACTGGCAGGTGCTCAATGCCCCCCGTCTGAGGTTGATCGCCTATGAATACGGCGGGTTCTGGGTTGGCTTGCTGCAATCCTGGGTGCCGAACTATCCCAGCCAGCCCTACCTGATGTTTCTGACTTACGGTTTCCTGCACGGCGGCCTGCTGCACCTTGTGATCAATATGGCCACTCTGTGGTCGCTGGGTCTTGCGGTTCTGGACCGGGTCGGTCTCAAGGGGTTCGTGATGCTTTATTGCGCAGCCCTTCTGGGCGGGGCGACAGGGTTTGCGCTGCTGGCCTCGACAACCGCACCGATGGTAGGAGCCTCGGGCGCGCTTTTTGGACTTGCAGGCGGGCTGCTGGCCTGGGGCTATGTCGACCGCTTCACCCTGCAGGAAGCGCTCTGGCCCGTGGCCCGGGCTGCGGGCCTGCTGCTGACCCTCAACGTCGTGATGTGGTGGGCCCTGGACGGGCAATTGGCCTGGGAAACCCATCTGGGTGGTTTCGTTTCAGGCTGGCTGGCGGCCATGGTCATCGATCCAAGGCCACGGCAGTAAGATCAAAGGCGCCGGGTCATCCCCCAACCGTGATGGTCAGAACCCCTTCAACGGTTTGCAGGGCATCTGAAACAGTGAACCGCAGCGGCACCGTCCCGGCAAATCCGGCAGGCGGTGTGTAGAGCCAATCCGTGCCATCATGGCTGAGCTGCCCCGTGAGGGGGCCTTCGATGACGGCGTGAATTTTACCATCTGTCACCTGACTGAAGGCTTTGGGCAGAGCAACCGCCTGATCAGAGGGGGTCGCGAGTGTCAGCGCCGTCCCCTGCTCCGGATCAGCCCCGGTTTCGGCAAAAGCCCCTTGGGAGAGCGTATAAAAAGAGCCCGCATGAACACGTTTGAGCCCATAGGCGCGCACCATGTACCGCCCGGATCTCTCCGAGGTCTCATGCAGGAAGGTCAGGTTCTCGACCAGCGCGCCTTCGTTCAATGCGGTGAAATCCATGCTGCCCGGTGCCGCGCGGTAAAGCCGGTAGCCAATGACGTCAGGATCGGCAGGCGCCGCCCAGGAAAGCCGCACCCCCTGGTCTGTTTCCCGGGCGCTGAGCCCGGTTGCCGGGGCCAGCATAAAGGCCCGTGTGCTGGGATCCCCCAGAAGGTTCACCCAAACCGGGTTGCGCCATAAATACCCACCCGTCGGGTAGTAATCCATCGTTTCGCGGTAAGGTTTGTCGGCGACCCCATTGTTCACCGTGCGCATGTGCACATCCCCGATCGTCCCCCCCAGGGCCATGTGATGCAGCCACCAGGCCGGGCGCGCGCCCCAGCCGACAGCGATGGTGTACCAAGGCTGGGCCAACAGGGCCGTCATCGGGTTGAAAGGGCTTCCAATCTTTTGTTTGCCACTGCCGAAGTTGATCGCAAAAACCGCCTTATTGGCATATTGCTCAGCATAGATATATCCGTTCCAATCCCCGAAATCGACGCCCCAGAGCCATGGCTTTTGTTCGCCAACATCATGGTGCCCGCCTTCCGCCACTGCATTGGGGCCCACGACGTTGCGCAGACCGAAAGCTTCAACCGTCAGATGCCCGATCTTGCCATAAGCCTCCCTGAGGTCTCCAAACAGGCCCATGCGCCAATGGTGGTTCTTGTCAAAATAGGCTCTAAGAAGGTGAATCTCGGCATCACGCTTGCCAGCGCTGACATTGCTGAAATCAATCCGGCCGATCTGCGTTTCGATGAAATCACCCGGTACCCGGTTGTCCAGAAGCACCCCCTTGCGGGTGACGGCCCATCTGCCATCCATATCCGCATAGAAAAGATCGCTGGCATGGGCGACCTGTTCATGCCCATCGGGATTGGCTCTGCCGCTTTTGATCATCGGAATATGACCCACCAGAACCACGGCATGCTGACCAAAGGGATCTTCAAGGTAACGTTCATGCAGCCAGGTCTTGATGCTCAGGACCTTTTTGAGATTCTCAGTCGGCTTCCTGCTGTTGCCGCGGGGCGCGAGATGGCGGTGCACTTTCCACCCATCCCCGGTCAGGTCGCGCTCAAAGCGCCGCAAGCGGGGAGCGATCTCTTCTGCGATGGTTTCATCCACCACGACATAGATATTGCCGCGCTGCGCCTGTGCGGGCAGTTTGACCCCCGTCACCCAATATCCGACATCAACGATGTCCCGTGCGCTCCGCAGCACCTGGTATTCATAGGCCACGCCCGGCTCAATTGTCTCGTCGGTAAAGCGCATGGCAGGCCCAAGCGGGGGCGAAATAACCTGCCACGTCTCCCCACCGATCTGCCCATAAAGCCGTCGCTTGACCGTCACCCCTCCTACGCGTGGGGGTTTGGCATCAAACCAGTTCAGCTCTACGGCACTGCCATCGGGGTTGATCCAGCCATCAAGGGGCAGGATTTTTTCAGCCGCATTCTGTGCAGACAGGGCACCGGCCGCCAACAGGCAAACCATCAGCAGCGTGAGGAAAATTTTACGCGTCATACCCAACTTTAAAAGGATAAATCCGGCGCTGACCACACCCATCACCCGCCCGCCAGCAAATGTGATCCTGAAACCAGGATGAGGGAAAACCTATTGCCACAGATCACCAAAGTGGATCAGGTAAAGGCCAAAACCGGCTTGGATGCAAGGGGTCACATCAAGGTGCGCGACCGAATAGCGGTCAGTACCTGCCCAATATATCGCGGCGCTTTTTGACATAATGACTTACCCAAACCGCCCCGCCCTGCCTTTCTCTGTTATGTCCGATAATCTTGCCTTATCGGTCATAAATAATTTCACCTCCAAAACATAGAGCATCCCCCGAAAACACGCCTTTAAAAGGCTGCAGGTTGCGCTCAGCGTCCTTTAACGTGATGACCGCGTAAGACAGTGGACCGAGAGCCCTGCCCGCCAGTTCCACCGACCCCGGCAAATCCGGACACGCCTTCAATACGCCCATTTTCTGGTTTAGAAAGCCTGCGAAAAGACAAGGGAATGTAACGATGCGCGTAGCGGTAACAGGCGGGGCCGGGTATATCGGCAGCCACACAGTCGTAGAACTGCTTGAAGAGGGGCACGAGGTCCTGATCCTCGACAGTTTTGCCAATGCTGCCCCGGATGTCCCGGACCGTATCACGGCCATCGCCAGACACGCGCCCCGGATCGTTCGGGTTGATATCACGGATGCCCCTGCCCTGACATCTGCCCTGCAAGAATTCGCGCCAGAGGCCGTATTGCATTTCGCGGGGCTCAAAGCGGTTGGTGAAGCCGTCTCTAATCCGCTGGAATACTACCGCGTCAATGTCACCGGCAGCCTTGTGCTGTTACAGGCGATGCAAGCCGCGAAGTGTCGCCGGTTGGTTTTCTCCTCCTCAGCAACCGTCTACGGCGACCCCGATCAGGTACCGATCCCCGAAGATCATCCATTACGCCCGACCAATCCATATGGGCACTCCAAACGCATGATCGAACAAGTGATCGAAGACTGGGGCGTCGCCAACCCCGAGATCGCGGCCGTCAACCTGCGGTATTTCAATCCAGTGGGCGCACATGCTTCCGCGCAGATCGGTGAAGCTCCCTCGGGCACGCCCAACAACCTGATGCCCTATGTGGCACAGGTCGCGGCGGGACAGAGACCGCGTCTGTCGGTTTTTGGCGATGATTACGACACGCCGGATGGTACCGGTGTGCGTGACTATATCCACGTTGTCGATCTCGCCCAGGCCCATCTGGCAGCCCTTGGACTGACCGCGACAGCCCCCGGCGTTCAGGCGATCAACGTAGGCACTGGCCGCGGCTATTCGGTGCTGGAAATGGTGCGCGCCTTTGAAGGGGCGAGCGGGAAACCCGTGCCTTTCGATATTGTCGCGCGCCGCCCGGGCGATGTTGCCACATCGCTTGCCAACCCCGGTCGCGCCGCGGATCGCCTGAACTGGACCGCCAGCCGCGATCTTGACGCCATGTGCGAAGATGCCTGGCGGTGGCAATCCTATTTGCTTCGGAAAAACAGCTAATACCGGTTAAATTCCGGGGTTATTTCGAAAAAATCATTTGTTTACAAAGGCCTGTAAGCCCCGTTTTCGCGTGCGAAACTTTAACGGGCCCGGATCCAGTCCAACAGGGCCGCTTCAAACCCCGCATCTACCGCCGGGCCGGAAAGTGTCAGCTTACCACGGCCTGCCTTCAGGGTGACACCGGGGGCGATTTCCTCGGGCGACGAAGGCGGGGCTACAGGCGCTTTCAGGGGCCGCTCCAGCACCCGGCGCTCCGCTGCTGCATCAGCTGGCGGTGTCTTGCGCAAAGCATCGCTGAGGCGCGTGGCGATGCTTTTGTCGGCCTCAATGGCCGTAGCCAATGCCAGACCCAGCTTTTCCGGGATCGCGGTCGGGAACTGTAGCTGACGCCCCAGCGCTTCACGCAGCACTACGAAACGCAGAATCTTGGAGCGCTTGGCCGCAGGCACATGGGCAAAGAGCCCTTTCACCGCCGCGCGCACGTCCGGATAGACCCCCGCCCCCACGGCCTGTACGGCAATATTGGCCCGCTCATAAAAGGACAGCCCGGCGCGGATTTCATTCTCCTCGACCATGGCCACATAAGACGCCGCCGCCCCTTCGGGTTTGCGCACAAAGGCCAGCACTTCGGTCATTCCCATCGCGCGCAGAGCATGAAAGCGGCGCAGACCAGAAATCAGACCAAAGCGCCCTTTCGACAAGGACAACACCTCGATCGGCGTTTGCTGGCCGCGTTCGGTCAGGGATGCGGTCAGAGCGGCCATTTCGTCCGGATCGAGTACCATGCGGTCACGGTTCAGATGATCCACCTCAATGCTGTCCATGGCCAGCTTGCGCACCACCCTGCCCTCGGCCTCGGCCGTGGCCATGGCCTGGCTTACCTCATCCAGCGCCGCCCGCGCTGCCGTATCCCCCGCCACCTCTGCAATGGGCATCCGCCCGTGCGTAGGCCGCACGGGATTGGTCTCTGATGGCTTTATTAGGGCCTCATTGGGTATCTCAAGACGCTTGCGCTTTGCCATGTGCATTCTCCTCTTGCGCCGCCAACTCGTCCCGTCGCCACGCCCCGATCAGCAAACGCTTGAATCCCGCGTAGGTCGCATCAAAGGCAGACCGCCCCCGCGCGTAGGTCTCACGGTTGAAGTCGCGGTAATCCGCCTCGTAGATGCCGGCGACCTGTTCCCCCGCCTGACCGATGAGAGCGGTAAAATCCTGACGATAAGGTGAAAGCGCCGTTCCCAGGCAGGCCTGCATGAGGGCCGCAAATTCGGCCTGCTGACCGGAATCGAACCGAGTGACAACCGCGCGCACCGCATCCCATTCAAAGGCGAGCCCGGCACGCCCCAAAGCCCGCGCGGCGGTATTCTCTGCATCCTCGATGGAGGCGAAGGTCGCATGCAGCATGTCAAAGAACCGGCCCGTGGATTCAAATTCGAGAAAGCTCGCCCCCGTGGGTACCAGCAGAATATCAGCCGCCGCCAGAGCATTGATCGTCAGATACCCCAAGGCGGGCGGTGTATCGAGCACCACAAGGTCATAGGCATCCAGCACCCCATCGGCCGCCAGACGCTCCGAGAGGGCGTCCCAGAGCTTCCAGGAGCGTGCCTGCATGCGCCAGACCGGCACCTGAAACTCTGCCCAGTAGAGATCAAGCTGCGCGCCCAGCAGGTCGATGTTGGGCCAATGGGTCTTTTGCACCACATCCTGCACCCGCATTTCCATCGCTTGGGCCACGGTATCATCAAGGGGCAGGGGGGCTTCGCCACGATCCAGACGCCCCTGATTTTCACGGCGCAGGTGTTCTCCATAATGACGGGCTAGGACCGGAAACACCGTGCCCCATTCATCGTTGACCTGACCGCCGAAGATCGAGGTCATCGACCCCTGGCTGTCGAGGTCAAGCACCAGCACCTTGTAGCCATCAAGAGCCGCTGACATGGCCAGATGCGCACCCGTGGAGGTTTTACCGACGCCGCCCTTGAAATTGGCGACCGCGACGATCTTGGCGGGCAGGCCCTTGGGCCGGTAGGGCAGGTAATCGCGGGACTTTGACCCTTCGCTTGCGAAATGCGCTCGCAGGCGCAGGACCTCATCAAGGGTGAACCACTTGGCCCCACCTTCGGTTTCGGTCAGCCCTTGTGGCAAATCCGGGTTCTGGCGGAGCACGCGCCGAAAATGTGCAGGCGCCACAGGGATCAGGTATTTGGTAATTTCCCAGGTGGAAAACCGGCGCAGGGTTTTTTGGCCCTGTTCGTTCAGACCACGTGCGGCCAGGTCATCGCGGCCTTTGCGACAAGCCCCGGCAATGGCCGCGATGCTGGCGGTATCCACCGGCGCACCAAGCGCTTCAAGGGCATTGTCGGGCGCTATATCAAAATAGGGAACGGGGTCATCACTGCTCATCGATGCCATCCATGTATCATGTTTTCCTCTATGTACCACAAAACGTGTCACATGGAAGAGATATCCGCTTTTCCCTGGTTTTTCTAAGGAAATAAAGGGGTTTTCCTTTGGAGAACTGTGTTCGGGTTCGAAGGATCAGGAAAACTTCAGTTATTATTTCGTTATTAAATGTTAAGGGTAAAGGGGGTTTTTCTAAGGCTTTGAGAATAAATGATTTATACTTGATTTGAAAGAGAACGGCGACTCTGAAAACCCGATAAACTGACTCTGATCCCCCGTTGTAGCGACTCTGATCCCCCGATAAGCAAAAGTAAAAGACTATACCCCACGCGCCCCTGTGGATAAGTTGGGTGTCACTGAAACAACGAATCCCATAAAGGGACATTTGGGCAGATGAACACAGGCGTGGCACCTCCATTGGGGCGGGACGATTTTTTTGTCTGCGATTTTTTCGCAGCGAGCCCCAAACATGATCTGGCTTCGATGGAGCATCCGCTTTTCTCGCTGGCAACCCGGCCAGACAGGCGCATTCTGAATTACACCCACAATGATGTGGCGGTGACGGTCACGCCGTCGGTCCGGGGGCGGGCCACGATCTTTGATGCCGATATTCTGATTTTCTGTATCAGCCAGCTTATGGCGGCGCTGAATGCGGGCCGACCGATATCGCGACGTCTGACCCTGACGGCGCATGATCTGCTGCTGGCCACCGGCCGGGAGACTAGTGGCGATGCCTACCGGCGCCTCAAGGAGGCATTCGAACGGTTGGCAGGGACCCGGGTCACCACCAATATTGCCACCGGGGATACGGAGGTGACCAGCGGCTTTGGTCTGATTGAAGCCTGGGAGATTGTGCGCAAAACCCGGGCCGGGCGCATGGTGTCGGTCAGCGTCACGCTCAGCGACTGGATTTACAAGGCGGTGCTGGCCCGGTCGGTACTGACCCTGAACAGGGATTATTTCGGTCTGCGTCGCCCGCTGGAGCGGCGAATCTACGCTCTGGCGCGCAAACATTGCGGCCAGCAACCGGGATGGCGCGTTTCCGTGGCAGTGCTGTTGAAAAAATCCGGCTCCGCCAGTCCGCGGCGGGTGTTTCGGGCCATGCTGCGGGACATCATCGCCCGCGACGGTCTGCCGGATTATCAGCTGACCGAGGAACCGGGGGATATCATCTTTGTCAGCCGCCGCGATGTGGTGATCGATGAGGCGGGCAAACTGCTCCTGTCCTCCGAGACCTTGGAGCAGGCACGGGCTATGGCCCCGGGGGTGGATGTCTATGCGCTGGAGGCTGAATGGCAGCGCTTTGCCCGGCGCAGGCCGCCCCGTGCGCCGGATGCGGCTTTCCTGGGCTGGCTGCGCAAGCGCCTTGCCGCCGCCTCCTGAGGGGGGGAGGTTTCGCAAACCTGCAAGGGGGCTGATAGAGCGCTGAGCGCGGCTCAGATGCCGGGGACGAACCGGGGCAGGGGCCCCACCGTTTCCTCTAGCATTTCCATCAGGCGCGCTTCGGCGGCGGCTTCGGTCTCACCACGTTCGATGGGTGTGGTCAGACGGACCAGCGCGCCATCGGTCCGCCCGGTGGTGATGCCGTCGACCATCAGCCAGTATTTGGCGGCAAAGTCCCAGGCGATCTTGCGACCTTTCTGTTCGAACCAATAGTAGACCATCATCCGGGTCTCGCCTTTCTGGATGATCGCACGGTTGATGTCGAAGGGCGTGTCCCAGTTCATCACCTGCGTCATGTCGGAGCGTTCCAGCCAGGCAATTTCCCAGCCGCCACCGGGCAGGCAAATCTCGGGCGAATGGACACCGCCCTGGCTCTGATCGGCGTACCATGCGACGAAAAACTCGACGTAGGAGGAGGTTCCGGGTTTGGTGAAGTGGACCGAGCGATAATCATCGGCACCCAGCACGTTGGCGATGCCGGGATCAAGCCGTTGTGCAGGCCCTTGTTGCCGCCATTCTCCCAGCCGCCGCGGGAAGGACGCGAGGCTCTCGCGCTCAATTGTCATTTCGCCGCGTGTCGGGGCCAGATGCGGCCAGCTCAGGGCAACTGCCAGCATCATGAAGGCGGTGGTGATCATGGCCGCTGAGGGCTGTGTCAGCCGCAGGCGCGCGAATTGCTGCCCCAGACCGTCCGTGTCCAGATCCAGCGCTTCGGTGATGGTCATCTTTTCCGGTTGGAAGAACAGCATGATGCGGGCCAGCAGGAACAGCAGCAGGATGCAGGTGATAAAGATCACCCAGCCTTCGAAGAAATGGGTAAACCCGTCGAGCCATTCAATGCCGAAACGGTCCGCCAGCACACCGGCAACGGCGATCCGCACCGAGTTCATCAGCACCGTGATCGGGGCAGCGGCCAGCAACAGCACGGCCTTGTGCCACATTGGCCCGCGATAGAGCACCGCGAAGATGTAGGAAAACGACAGGATCGGGAAGAGGTAGCGCAGACCCGAACAGGCCTCGGCCACATGCAGCTTGAGCACACCCAGATCGATGATATTGCCTTCCAGGAAAACCGGGACGGCCAGCAGCTTCAGGAACCAGACACCCAGCTCAGAGGAAATCAGCTGCAACCAGGCCGACATCTTGTAATAGAGCACGCCGGGCAGCGGCAGCATATAGACCAGATGCAGGACAGGCGGCCAGAAATGCTTGCCTGTGCTCCAGCCAAAGCTGACCAGCAACAGACCTCCAACCCACAGGATCGTGGCATAGGCAACGATGTCATTGATCCCGGCCAGGCGACCCAGACCGCCCAACCCGATCGCGGCCAGAATGACCAGCACACCGATCCAGCGGTTACGCTTGGCACCCTGGTCGATGGGAAACTCCTTGAGCTGGCGCAGGAACAGCAAACCAGACAGGATCGGGATCAGGGGCCCGTGGCTATATTCGGGCAGTTGCCAGGCAACCAGAAGAGCATCAAGGCCTTCTGCAAAGAAAACGGCGGCTCCCAGAATGGCGATGGCCAGCCAGAAAAGTCCGGGTACCAGCCATGTTGTCCAGCCTTTCGGGGCTTCTGTAGAGATGTCTGACATTCAATTAACCTGATCAATGACTACTGTAGCAATGCAACGTCCTATAGCAGTTCAGCGGCTTTCCGCCCAGACAAAACGCTGCTCACAATGCCGTCAACACTGTGTTTCCAGGGCATATCTGCCTTTATCGTGGTTAATCAGTCCTTGGCGCCGGGGGAGGGGCGTATTTTTTCTGCCGTTTTCGGGTCAGTGACTTCGCAAGGTTTTGCCAGGGATGCTCCCACCAGAAGGTTGATGCATGGGCCAGCGCCAGCAGCAAGGCAAAGCTCAAAGGCCGCTTCAGCAAGTATCTTTCCCAATCGCTGCCGGTGTTCATCCAGCCCGATATGGTCAGGAAATGGTAGATGTAGAGAGCATAGGAAATATTGGCGATATAGGCGGCGATCCGGCTTTGCAGCAGGCGCAGTAGTGGCTGCCACTGGCAATGCATGACAATGCCGACAAACCCGGCAGCCAGATAAGGGCGCAGATAGTTCAGCGCGCCCCCGTCCATGCGACAGGAGATCACCCATAAAACGGTTGTGATGGAAAGCATCCAGAGGGTGCGATGGGTCGGGGCCAGAAAGGCCTTGATGCGGTTTCCGTAGTGCTGCGCCACAAGGGCCAGAATGCCGCCTGACAATATCTCATCCACCCGCAGATGGGTTTTGATGTTCACGTAAGCGCCGGCATCAATGCGGATCAGGGTCACGATTAGCGCAGCGGGCAGGACAAGCCACACGCTTCGGCTGCCCAGAAACAAGGTGAGCCCGGCGATGGCCATGTAAAACCCCATTTCGACGGAAAGGGACCACAAATGCCCCAAGGGCCCTCCGGTCAGGCCTTCGGTGAAATAGTTGTTTGCAAACAAAAGGTTGATCAGAACCACACGGCCGCTCAAATCGAACAGAAGAACCAGGATGAGCAGGTACATTGCCAGCGCTGGAACAATGCGCAACACGCGCCGCGTTAGAAAGGTCACCACGTCTGGGTTGCGCCGGATCATCGAGATGATGAGAAAACCCGAGAGGCAGAAAAACAGGGACATGCCCATTTTCGCCACCATCGCATTTACTTCGAGCGATTTGGGCCCCAGCGGCAACATATGTGCGGCCATCACCAGACATATGCTCAGCGCGCGCACCCCATCAAGCGCCGGGACATAAGGGATATGAGTGCTGTCCTCAGCCGGGGCCCCGGAAGATGTCTGCAGACCTGCCGTCATTGGTATCTCACTCGTCCTGTCGCCCAAAAGCACATCATCACCCCCTATTTCATATGTGACCAGAGGTAAATTCAGCGATAAACCCGCAGAAGCGACCTTGAAACCTCAGAAGTTTGTAAAAAGTGACAGGACAGTGATTTTTTGTTCACAAATCACGCAGCTCCCATGTCAGGGGCAAAGGAGGTTTCGAAACGCGCTTCTTTTGGAGAGAGGCAGTTGCGTGGTATGATCAATGCAGGGGGGCTCCCATGCCGCTTTTGGGGATTTGTGTCAGGATTTTCCAAATGCTGCCCAATAAGACGCTTACAGATATGCTTCATTAAATGGTCGTATAGATTTAGACAGGCATCGTTGCGGTGCGAACGGTGCAGACAGGATACAAGGGTACAAAGGTAATGATGATCTGGAGCGAGAGCGAAACGGCAGGCATCACGGTGACCGTGCCCGATCAGGCTGCGCTGCTGGCGGATCTGGAAAAGTGTTTTCAATCCGGGCAGGGGTTTTCGGTGGCAACGCTGAACCTCGATCATGTGGTCAAATTGTCTCGAAACAAGGCTTTTAGAGCCGCATATGGGGATCAGACCCACATCACGGCCGATGGTAATCCAATTGTCTGGCTGTCGCGTCTGGCCGGTCAGGATGTCTCCCTGGTGCCGGGATCGGAACTGATCAGCCCGGTGGCAGATCTGGCGGCGCGGCATCAGGTGCCGGTAGCGCTTTTCGGGGCCACCGACGAGGCGCTTGCGGCTGCTGCGGTTGCGCTGTGCCAGCAGCATCCGGGGCTTGATGTGGTGTTGTGCCGGGCACCGGCCATGGGGTTTGATCCGCTGGCCGATGCGGCGGCGGCGGATATCGCGGCGATTGAAGCCTCGGGCGCGCGTTTGTGTTTTCTGGCTCTTGGGGCTCCAAAACAAGAGATATTCGCGGCCCGTGCCCGGTCAGCCTTGCCCGGTACCGGGTTCGTGTCCATCGGGGCGGGGCTGGATTTCATCGCGGGCACTCAAACCCGCGCGCCCGCCTGGGTGCAGGCGGTGGCGGCGGAGTGGCTCTGGCGTCTGCTGGGCAGTCCCAGACGTCTGGCGGCGCGCTACGGGGCCTGTTTTCTGGTGTTGCCAAAGCTGACCGGCAGAGCTCTGCTGGCCCGGCGTCAGAGCGGGAAGCTGTCATGACCGCCTGGGCTGCCCTGATCATATGGCCAATTGTCTCGTTCGTCTTTTACAACAAGCTGACGGCACCTGTGGCGTTATGCGCGACCATCGTGGGGGGGTATCTGCTTTTACCAACCCGCTTCGGGCTCGACCTGCCGATCCTGCCACCGCTCGACAAGAGAACCATTCCGACGATTGTCGCTTTCATATTCACAGCCGTGGCAATCCGGAAAGACGCCGGGAATATCCAGGTGCTCCCGGGCTGGATTCCGCGCGATCCGGTTGTGCTGGGGCTGCTGATGCTGCTGGTGGTCGGGACCCTCGGATCCGTGTTCACCAACCGCGAAGCTCTGGTCTTTGGCCCCCGGGTCCTGCAGGGCCACAGCCTTTATGACGCCGGGTCGATGCTGCTGGAGATCGGGATGGTGATCGCCCCTCTCTTTCTGGCACGCCGGTTGCTGTCTTTTCCGGACGGGCAGCGCATTCTTCTGACGGCGATCGTGGTCTCTGCCGTGGCCTATTCATTCCTGGCGCTCTACGAGATCCGGATGTCGCCGCAGCTCAACATGATGATCTACGGGTTTTTCCCACACCAGTTTGCGCAGCACATGCGGGGGGGCGGTTTCCGGCCTGTCGTTTTCTTCGGGCACGGGTTGGGACTGTCGCTGTTTTTGACATTCGCGACACTTGCGGCGGCGGGCCTCTTTCGATCCGCCAAAGAGGGGGACCGCATGAAATGGGGTCTGGCGATGGCGTGGCTCTTTGCGGTGATGGTTCTGAGCAAATCGCTGGGCGCGCTGATGATTGCAGTTGTCCTGCTGCCATGCCTGCTGTTCCTCAAGACCCGGATGCAGTTGCTGGTGGCCACCTGTATCGCGGGCATGGTCTTGACCTACCCCGCTTTGCGCGCCGCTGATCAGGTGCCGGTGGACCGGATCATGGCTTTTGCCGAGCAGATCAATCCAAACCGCGCCGCCTCTTTCATGACCCGCCTGGAGAATGAAGAGCTGCTTCTTGAAAGAGCGCGGGAGAAACCGGTGTTCGGCTGGGGTGGCTGGGGGCGTCAGCGGATTTTTGACGAGTTCGGCAACAACCTTTCGGTCACGGACGGGTCCTGGGTCATCGAACTGGGGGCGGGCGGATGGTTCCGCTATATCGGGCTTTTCGGCCTGCTGTGCTGGCCGGTCATCGGTCTGTTTTTGGGGCCGCGTGAAAAGATCGATCCGATCTGTGCCGCCCTGGCGCTTCTGCTCTGTGCCAAACTTGTGGATCTTATTCCCAACTCCGGGATTCCCCCCATAAGCTGGCTGATGGTTGGGGCGCTGATCGGACGACTGGAGATGAAGCGGGGAGCCGTGACCGGTCAACAGATCGTTGAAAAACCAGTGGTCGAGCCGGGCTATGCAAGAAAAACCGGCTCCGCGGATGAGGGCCGGCCGGCCAAAGATCTCAGATATGCCCGCGACTTTTCCCAAAAGAAAGACGAGGCGGAGGGGCCCACGGGGCGCAAGGCTGAACCGAAGGCCCGCCGCAGCATCTTTTACAAACGTCCGAAAACATCGCCGGGGTATCGCAGGTGAAAGACCCTGATGGTGGCGACGGCGCAGACCGTATCGCGGTGATCGTGGTCAATTACGGGACCGCAGATCTTGCAATCGAAGCGGTTGAAAGTGTTCTGGCCCGCCAGCATGGCCACCGGCAAGTGGATGTGCATCTTGTCGATAATGCCTCCCCGAATGGGGATGCCGAAGTGCTGCGCGCAGCCCATGCAGACCGCGATTGGGGTGCGCGGGTCACGTTCTGGCCGGAAACTGAGAACCATGGGTTTGGACGTGGAAATAATGTTGTTCTTGAAGCGCTTGGTGCGCAGGCGACGCCGCCTGACAAGGTTTTTCTGCTCAATCCGGATGCCCGGCTTGAGAATGAAACGATCGACCTCCTTGCCGCCACGCTGGAGGCGGACCCGCAGGCGGCAGCCGTGGGGGCCAGTGTTCTCCGGCCGGACCTGACCCCGGTAACAGCCGCGTTCCGCTTTCCCGGTCCTGTCAATGAGATGGCGCGCATGATCAACCTGAGCCTGCTCAACCGGATCGCACAGGACCGGCTGGTGCCCTTGCCGCCGGATCATCCCGCAGGCCCCGTTGACTGGGTCTCTGGCGCCAGCGTCATGTTTCGTTTCACAGCGCTTCGGGATGTCGGTTTTTTCGACCCGGCGTTTTTCCTCTATTACGAAGAGGTCGACCTGATGCGCCGCCTGCACGAAAAAGGCTGGCACGTCCTCTATGAACCCCGCGCCCGCGTTGTTCACGAGGAGGGGGCGGCCACCGGGCAGTTTGCAGGAAGCGTCGGCCGTCAGCGTGATCCGGCCTACCTGTACCAATCCTGGGCGCATTACTTTGCGCAGGCCTATGGGCGGGCAGGGGCTTTGTCCCTCGCGGTCCTGATGCTTTTTGCGGCCCTGTTGAACATCCTGCACCGACGGCTGCGGGGACGGCCCCCGACCATGCCGCGCAGTTTCATCAGCGACCAGATCCGATACGTGATCCGTCCGCTCGTTTTTCCAGGGTCCGACGCGTGACGCTGGCGGCTGTTGTCATCGGACGTAATGAAGGGGCGCGGCTGATCCGCTGTCTTGCGTCGCTGAAGGGGCATACCGCACCGGTTGTTTATGTCGATTCAGGCTCTACCGATGGGTCTGTGGCTGCTGCGAAGGCGGCAGGCGCTGCCGTGGTTGAACTGGATATGACCCTTCCGTTCACGGCGGCCCGGGCCCGCAATGCCGGTCTGGCGCATCTGCGCGGGCTCAGCGAAGCGGAATATGTTCAGGTCATCGACGGAGATTGCGAATTGCGGGAAGGCTGGACGGAGACGGCCCTGTCCTTTCTGGCAGATCACCCGGATGTGGCCATCATAGCAGGTCGGTTGCGGGAACGCTTTCCCGAGGCAAGCCTGTGGAACCAACTGGCGGATGCGGAGTGGGACACACCCGTCGGAGAGACGGAGGCGGTTGGTGGCATCGCCATTCTGCGCCGCACAGCCGTTGAGGCGGTTGGCGGGTACCGTGACAGCCTGATTGCGGGCGAAGAACCCGAACTCTGCCTGCGGCTGCGCCGGGCGAGTTGGCGGATTTGGCGGTGTGATGCGGAAATGGCCTGGCACGATATTGCGATGACACGGTTTTCCCAGTGGTGGCGCCGCGCGCGCCGGCACGGGCATGCGATTGCCGAAGGGGCCTTTCTGCATGGCAGCGGTCCTGAGGGGTATTGCAGACCCCAGACCCGCCGGGCGCTGATTTGGGGGTTGGGGGTGCCTTTGGCGGCAGGGATAGGCGCCTTGGTTTGGCCTTTTGCAGGTGCGCTATTGCTGGTCTGGCCCGCACAGGTTCTGCGCCTGAAGGCACGCGGAGAAGACTGGATACAGGCGCTGTTCCTGACCTTGGGAAAGCTGCCGGAAGCTCAAGGTGTGCTGGGCTATCACATGGCGCGCCTGAAAGGCGCAGGCCCCCGCATTATCGAATATAAATAGACCCTGAAAAGGGCTTTGGCTCAGGAAACCGCGCCCGGGTCCACATTCAGGAGCTTGTCCCGGAAGGGGCTGTCACCGATCACCTGCGCAACCGCTTCTTCTACCATCTTGGGGTCAAGCCCATCGGATTTTCTGGCTTTGAACAGGGTATTTTGCATGGAACTGATCGATTGGCGGCAGGCTGGCGTCATCTCAAGACCGGCGAACCCGTAAAGCTTCTCCGCCCAGGGCAGCTTGTTGTGCATCACGTCTTCATAGGCCAGCGTGAGATAGCGGTCGGACCCGGACATCTGATCGAGCAGCACTTCATTCATGTACCGCCAGCGCCAGAGTTCCGAGACAACCAGATCGGCCAGCGAATAATGCGAGGGCATCTCCTCCTCACGACCGAAATGCTGCAGAATCCGGATCAGGGAAGGTTGGTTGTCTGCAAAGACCTTTTCGGGGCCGCCGCCAATGCCGGTCACGTATCTGCTCCACCAGGATTGTGCGAACCCCTGGGGGCGCCGGATCACATGCACAACCAGCTGCGTATCGATCAGATCATGCGCCTTGAGAACCCAGGCCGGTGACAGGAGTATCTTGAGCACCGGCAGGGCGCGGGCCTGGGCCGCAGCGTCATAATAAAGTGCCGGGCAGAACCATTCCTCGACCAGCTGGCCTTGGGGTCGGGGCAGAACGCGGGCGCGGAATTTCTGCCGCGACATCAGCGATTGCCCCAGATGGGCCCGCCAGGGTGCGCGAAAATAATCCTTTTCGGTACCAAACCGGTCGCGGGCGCCGTTTGCGCGGATCGTATGGGCAATGGCCTGGCGCCATCTGGCGTCGAAATCACCTGCTCCGGGCTCTGGGAACATGTTGTCGCCAAGGCCGGTAAAGGCGGTGCCGACAAGTTCGTTGGGCTCGTTACGGCAGAAGGTGTTGCGATGATAATCGAAGAGATCGAGGACCATATTTGTTCCTGATCTGCCATGTCCGACAATGACGACGTGTTTTTGGAGTTTCGGTTCAACCATTGTGCACATCACCAGTATTGGACCCGTTTCAGAGCACATACCGGCATCCCGTCAGAATGCAAGGTCTTTGAGAGAGAGGGAAATTTCCGGATCACCCCATGTGCCCGGCCTCATGACCGGGCGCTGGATACAGATTTCATTTACCCGTGCGGGCGGTCAGGTAGGGCATTCACTACACTCTTTCCCGAAAATGCCGTGCACCTTCAATACAGCCCTCTAAGGAGGCTCCCATGGCCATGACCCTTGCTGCTGTGATCGGCGCGCCGCTCTGTCGTGCGCGCCTTCAGGATGATCCTGGCCATCTGGCAAGAGCCCTCTTCGTCACTGCGCCGCATGTAATCCCTGACACGCGCCATCTGGCGCACCCTTTCACGCACGAGGAAACACAATGGATGAGTTTGAAGCCTTCACCAAGGGGCTGACCAGCCCTGCCACGAAACATTTTGCCATCATCCCTGATGACAATACCGATCTGCCGATCCTGCCGCGCGTGATTTACTGTCAGGCCGAAGGCACCATTGTCATTCGTGACAGCGAAGGGGTGTCTTTGCCGTATACGATGATTGCAGGTGATCGCATTGATTTCCGGGGCCTGCGTGTGATGAGCACTGGCACCACGGGTACCTACTATGGTTGGTCCTGATGCCCGGAATAGGCTTTGTCGGACCCGTCGCGGCGCGGCGCCGTAAGAGATCGGGGCAAACCCCCCCTGTCTCCATCTCTGCATCTGTTCCCCCGGCGTCTTCGGCGCTGGTTGTGGGGGATGCGCTGAATGATACAGCGAACTGGGCGGTCTTTACCGATCCGGCGAATTACGCGACCACAGCCCCGGGGCAGACAATTGCCAGCGTTGTTGTCACCTATATCGGTGATACTGCAACCGCTGCAGAGGTCTTTGCCGATGGGGATGTGAACAACTTTGCCCTTACGGTCACGGATACCGGGGGCAATACGCGTATTTTCACCGTCACCCCGCGTATTGTTGTCTATCAGGCTCCCGCCGTGACAGGGGCGCTGGCAGATCAGAGCCTGACCCTTGGCACAGGTGTTCAGACCTATGACGCCTCGGGTGCTTTCACAGGCGACGGGCTGGCCTTTTCGGTCAGTGCCACCCCCGGTGTGTCGATCAATGGCACAACAGCCGTGATCTCCTTTGATACCGATGTCATGACACCCCAGTCCGGGGTGACAATTGTGGTGAGTGCTGCCAATTCAGGGGGCAGCATACAGAGCTCCCTTGAGCTGGAGAGTGTCGCCCCCATTGTCTATACCGCGCAGATTACCGGGCTGACGGCCAATCCCACACATGGCCTGACAGCACAGATCGGGGTGCCACTGACGGGCCTCATTCCCAACCTTCAGGGTGGGGAGACAGTTGTGCACGGCTGGCGTGATGACAGCGGGCTGATCAGCGGCGCGACCGCGGCCAGCTACACGCCTGTCGCCGGACAGGATCTGCAGACCATCCGCTATGCGCCAAACGTCAACGGAGAAGACGTGCTCAGCCCCGGCCACAGGGTCCGTCATGCCCCCCCCGTTGCCGGATCGCTGGCCGCGGTCGTCGAGACCCAAGGCACAGGCACCCCGACGGTCAATCTGGCCGCAGGTTTCACCGGTAGCGATCTGACCTACAGCGAGAATGTCGCCTGGGCTGCGATCACCGGCAGTACGCTGACGATCAACGATGAGCTACGCACAGATACGCTCAGGATCACCGCGACCAATTCGGGTGGATCGGCAGAGGTCGATCTGAGTGTCACGATCACAGCGCCTGTAACAGCTCCGGCGCAGATGAATGCGCCCTCTTTGGTTGTTAACAGTGCCAGCCAGATAACCGCCAGCCTTGCGGCTGATCCGGATGATGGCGGCGCGCCAATTACGCAGCGCGATCTGAGATACCGTGAAAACGGTGGCAGCTGGACAACACAGGCCAACGTCGGGAGCACGGTTTTGCTGACCGGCCTGACCGAAGATACCGATCATGACGTACAGACCCGGGCCCGCAACAGCGTCGGCACCGGCAGTTGGAGCGCCAGCGCATCCGGGCGCACATTGCTTTCCGCGCCGCTGTCGGCCGGAAACCTGACCGATCAGAGCTTCGCGGAAAATACAGGTGCGCAGACCTATGATGTTTCTGGCGATTTCACAGGTCTGAATCTGGTCTATTCGGTCAATGCCATCCCGGGCGTCACGATCGACCAGAACACCGGCCTTGTCACATTCGATACGGATGCAATGAGCATTCAGGCCGATACCGCCATTGTTGTCTCCGCTACCAATGCGCGTGGAACGGCCCAGTCGGGTTTCAGCCTGACAATTGTCGATGTTGTCGAAACGGGTTTTGTCCTGACCGTCGAGACCGCGACGTCCAATGAAACCTTCACGGTGCCATTTCGCAATGCGTCCGCTGGGTTTTACAGCGGCACCATCGAAGACAGCGTGAATGGTGTGCGGCCCTATAACAGCCACAATGATGCAAATCTGAGCATCACATTTCCCACCGCGGGCACCCATACCATCCGGATTTCCGGGACAGCCTTCGGGATGAATTGCTCCGCAAATCCTGCGGATGCGGCCAGGATCAGGACCGTCGAAAATTTCGGACAACTGGGCTGGCGCGACATGGTAAACGCCTTTTCCGGCTGTACCGGCATGACCTCCTTCACGGCAGGTAATACCGACACAAGTGCTGCTCAGAACTGGTTCTCGGCATTCGCGGGCTGCACCTCGATGACAACCTGCGACATTGCGGGCTTTGATTTCTCCGCGGCGACCAATCTCCAGAATACCTGGGGCAACTGTTCTGCTCTGACCGCCTTCGATGCAACCGGTATGGACACGGGCAATGTGACCCGCATGGACGAGGCGTTCCTGGGGTGCGCGGGTCTAGACGGCGCTCTGGACATCTCTGGATTTGACATCAGGTCCCTGGCCTCCCCCAGCGGTGGCGAGCAAAGGGGCATGTTCGACATCGTCATAGGCTTTACGCTTTCGCAAGCGGTCTATGATGCCTGCCTGATCAATTTTGCAGCGCAAACGCCGCTGCCGGCAGGCCCCATTTTCTTTGGGGCAGGTATCGGCACAGATTACACGCGCGGCGGGGCGGCAGAAGCCGCACGTACCGCCCTGATCAATGCAGGCTGGTTCCTGAATGATGCAGGTGTTGGTGTGCCCGCAGCCATGGGCGCGCCGTCGCTTGTTGCCGATAGTTCCACACAAATCACGGTGACGCTTGGCGCGGCTCCGCCGCTCGATGGTTTGCAGATTTCTTCCTATGACCTGCGGTATTCAACGAATCAGGCGATCTGGACCGAAATTGATGATGTCTCCAGCCCGCTTTCCCTTCCAGGACTTTTGGAAGGCACGATCTACTACGTAGAGACGCGGGCCGTGAATTATCTGGGTGAGGGAGCCTGGTCGGCGTCGGCAAGCGTGACCACACAGACGCCAAGTGCCTCATATGTTTTCAGCAACAATATGAATGGCACCGTGACGTTCATGACCGCCGCACCACCCCCATCCCCAATATTTGACGACAACGAAGATGGTACAGTCGAGAGGACCGCATAATGGCCGATTTTATTTTCAAACCGTCTTCGAACGGATCGGGTGTGTTCAGCAATGCGCTTGAGTTTCAGGGGTTCGATCCTGCGGAAACCGTGAATGTCGCTGACGGGACATATGACATCTACCAGAAAGTGGTTTCGGGTTTTGCGGTGACGAAAATCTCCGCAGAGTTTGCCCTTGCAGATGTGGGTGAAGAACCTGTTGTCACGGCAACAGACGGAAACGTCAGCGTGACCATCGCATCGGGTGTTCATGCAGGCACCTATACGCAGCGCGCACCGGATGGCGCGGCCCTGACCGTTGCAATGATCGCGACCTCAGCAACCTGTTTTAAACTGCCAACCATCTCGGGCACAACAAATGCAGGTGATGTGCTGACAGTCACGCCGGGGCTTTGGCTTTACGAAGGATCTGATCCGGGTGATCAAACCTGGCAGCAAAAGCTGGGGGGCGTGGATGTTGCAGGCGGTACCGACCTTACCTATGTCATTCAGCCAGCCGATGATGGCGCTCAGTTTACCGCTGAGGAGCGGTTTGGCGGGGTAACGGTAGAGAGCGGGGCGACCGCGATCGCCTTTGGTCCGGCAACCGTGCCAGCGGCCTTTGCCGATGCGAACTGGTCGGTGGCCACCGGTGGTAATGCAAGCGAGCTGGACATCACCATTGCCAGCCTGCCGGGCAATGGTGGCGCTGCCATCACCGATATTGAATATGACGTTGATGCAAGCGGCGCATGGGTTTCCTTGGGGAGTGCCGCCCCCGGCACAACAACCGTGATCATGGCGGCCCCCGCCACGGTCTGCACGATACGCTTGAGGGCGGTAAACAGTGTGGGCACTGCCGCGGCCGGGAACAGCGAGAGCGCGACATCAGGTGCCGCTTTGACAGGGTTCAACCCCTATACGGATGATACAGCGGCTTATGGCGGTTGGGATGCGTCGGATACAGGCTCCATCACCGGCACAACCCCGCCAACCGCCTGGGCGGATCAGGTCGGATCGCAGATCATGCCCTTCCTGGGGAATCCGGTTTCCGGGGCCAGAACACAGAACGGCCTCAATACCATCGATCTCGACGGCACCAAGGATATGGCCCGTTTCCTCAACACCTTCGCCTTCCCCGGAAGCGGCAGTGGCAATTTCGCCATCCATGGCGCAGTCATGATAGACGCCATCAGCGACACCTTTGATTCACTGCTGGGCATCACCGGCGGGGGAGCAACGATCAACCTGCGCGCCAATAACGGCACCCAATTCGAGGGGCGGCTGGACATGTCCGCATCTGTCGGGACAAGCGGGAACCTGATAGGGGGCCCGTTTTCCGGGCTGGTCGTGTTCTCAATGGTGTTCGATACCTCGGGCGGCCAGTGGGAGGTGCTGATCAATGGTGCCTCGCGCGGCACCGGGCCATTGGCATCGGGTCTCACCGCCGCCACGGGTACCCTGCGTTTCGGCGCGACCCATAACGGTAGCCAGCCGATCGAAGGCGCCCTGTGTGAGCTGATCGTAACAGAGACCCTCACGAATGCCGCCAGCTATCAGACGTATCTAAGCGATAAGTGGACAGCATAATGGCGCAGCTACGTTTCAAGGGTTTTCAAACCGGATCAAGAGTAGATGTCAGCACCTTCAGGGTGGGAGCTAACAGCGGGTCGTTGAATGTGGCCGCCTTCCGAAAACCCTCTGCGGTGGCGGGATTGCCGCGCATTAGTGACGGTTTTGACGGCGATACGCTCACGGTGGATACCAGCGGTCTGACAGGTGTCAGCGCCTACCTGTGGCGGGTCGTCGGAGGGGCGACACAAGGCACGGGTCCGACGCTTGACAGCACAGGTCTGGGGGGTAGCCGCATAGAATGCCTTGTCTCCTGTGATCAGGGGGATGTGGTGTCACCGCCTCTCATGGTCTACAGCACAAGCCATATGGGCATGGCGTCACCGGCTTCGCACATTGCAGATGATGCGGCGGTGGTTGCGCTGATGCCCCATACCGATGCCACGCATATCGCTGTGGCGGATGGTGCCTGGACGGCCCCTGCGACCTGGTTGGGGGGCAGGGTGCCGGGCAATGGGGCCTGTGTGCTGATCCCTCATGGCCGCAGCATCATCTATGACAACAGCATGGCCAATATCCGGCTGGACCGGGTGCGGGTGGATGGCGCTCTGATATGGGCGCTGGATCAATCGACACAGATGCTTGTGGAAACAGTGATTGGCACCCGCGGGTCGTCGATCCGGATCGGCACATCGGCGGGGAGCCTGCCCGCAGCCCATACGGCCGAGATTGTGATCTCGGGCAGGGATTACGCCGAGGGCAGTTTCATTCCCACAAATCTGAACTACGGCAATGACCCGAAACTCTGGGGGCGGGGATTTATCTCGCAGGGCGAATGTCACATGTGGGGCAAGGAGGTCCTGCACGGCAGCTACGCAACAGCAGGTGTTCCAGCGGGGGCCACCTCTCTTACGCTTCAAGAGGTGCCCACCGGATGGCAGGTCGGCGATGTGATTGTCATCGGTTCTACAAAATTTGCGTCCTTTCTTGGCGGCGATCCCTGGGAAAGCCAGGACGAAGAGGTCACGCTGACAGATATCACCGGGAATACGCTGACCTGGACCGGAGGTCTGGGCTACCGGCATGATAACCAGCTGTCTGGCTCAACCTATGTCATCAAGCCCTTTGTCATTCTGAAAGAGGGGCGTAACATCTCGTTGCGTTCAGAGGTCACCGATCCCGGCAAATCACCGCAATTCGGACATCTGACCATCATGCACCACCATGCTGACTGGCAGATGAACTACATTCAGACCATTGGCATGGGGCGCACGAACAAGGCGTTGCCAGCCGGGTTCATCAGCAACGGCCAGTTTCGCGAAGTGGTGGATGCGGATACAATCGGATCGACACCTGCGGATGCCAGCAGCAATGTCAAAGGCCGCTATTCCATTCACTTCCATCACACAACCTACGGGGTGGCGCGGGGCTGTTACACAGGCGGATCCCCGGGCTGGGGGCTGGTGCAGCATTCGACCTTCATGGATGTCATCAAATGCGTGAACTACGATTTCGTGGGCGCGGGGCTTGTGGCAGAGGATGGTGACGAGCTGGGAATATGGGACAGCTGCGTTTCCATGAAAGCGCGCAGCGACGGAAAGCTGAACGGCCTGCGCACTGGCCCCAAAACCGCAGAAGGGCCTTTTGGCGAGGCCAATGACACCTTCAGATACGGGGTTGGGTTCGGCTACCGCAGCCGGGGCATCATCTCTTGCGACAACATTGCGATTGGCGTGCCATTTGGCCATGTGGGTTACTACAGGGAGAACCCTCCCGAGAACTCCGTTGGCGCGCCCTCAGATATAAAACGCGCCAAGACAGAGCTGCGATCCCCACAATTGTCCAATGTCAGCAATGGCGGGGCTTATGGTGTGGAATGGTCTTTCATCGATCACCCGATTTTACATTTCACCGGCAATGTCAGCATGGGCTGCCTGATGGCCGGGCAGATCACCAAGTCAAAAGGCACCCAGCACCACGACATTCAGAACATCCTGCGAGAGACCACGTCGCTGGGCTGTGAAGACGGGTTCTATCTGGAATATATCGGCACTTATGTGAACGAGGATCCGGTCACCGTTGGCCTGAACCGAAATTTCGGTTGGGGCGCGCAGGTGGGCGGCAATACCTATCAGGTAATGGTGCACCGCGCTTTTGTAGAAGGATGTAATGAGGCAATCCGTTTCCATGATGGCCTCGATGCGCAGGCCGCTCATGATCTGTTTGACAATGCCGATGAACCTCGCTGGGGGGCGATCTCGACAGATCACCACAACTCGACAGGCCCCAGTAAGTACGATTTCTCCACTGCGCCAAGCCGTACGAAAACCGGGCCGGAGGTCACCTATGTCGATGAGGATGGGTCGAGCGTGGATTTCACGGCTGATCCGTCCGAGACCTTCCCTTTGGTCATCGGTCTGAATGACCAGTCAACGCTGACCCTGGTCAGTCCCGGAGCCGGTGACGGCTATAAGGTCGACAACCTGTCGAACCGGGGGGTTCTGTCAAAAGACGCGGCAGGGCAGGACAAGGTCTGGCAGGATAGCATCTGGGCCACCAGCAACTTCACGCTGGGGCGGTTTCTGACCCGCCATGGCTTTTGGCGGCACAGCGATGGCAACTACTATGCTGCGGTTTCCACCATCATTTCGGACCGTTTGACGGGGCGCCCGGCAAAGGTTCTGAAACTGTGGCTGCTGGGGTATGCCTCGAACGGTTCCCCCATGACCCTGGCGCAGATCAATGCCACCAGTGGCGCTGCCTGGGCAGATAATGGACCGCTGAACTACAATGCCAACCCGATCACCGCCAATGACATTTACCAGCGGGTCGATGTGGATGGTTCGGTCACCCTCGATGTGGCCGCTCTGTCCGGCGCTGCCGGGACAGGTCACAGCAGCTTCACGCTGGCTGATCTGGACGGGTATGAGGATATGGAAGGGGTGAACAGAGGTCGTGCAACGATTGACGATGCTGCGGCCACGATGCTCACATACACCCCTGTCAAAGGCCGCTCCTTTGCGGATTTCATGTATGTGTTCCTCTACTCGGAAGGTCAGTACAAGACCGTCAAGGTCAACTTCCTTGTGACAGATGCAGACAATGGTGTGACAACACCCGTCGTAGGTACCCATTTTGCGGGCTCCGACAGCGCCACGGCAAATGCGATGGATGTCCGGATGATTGCCAAGCCCGACACATCGGGCCGCCGGATCGTGCGCACCGAGTATTCCACCGATGCCGGCGCAACATGGAAACGCCTGGTGAATGGCTGGCATCCGATGACGGTCACCGTCACGACACGGAGCAACGGGGCTGCCCTTACACCGGGCAGTTACAGTCTCCGCCTGCGTTACAAGACAGATTACGATCATACCATGTCGCCCGCCTCCGCCAGTGATGCCGTGACGGTCAGCTAGGGGATCGGTAAATGACAGCAGCACATATATATTTCGCCTCGATGGTTCTGGGCATGTTGCCTCTGACAGTTGTGCATCTTCTGTGCCGGGAAATCGTTGCGCGCTACCCCGGCATCATGCCGGATACCAAGCAGCGCAACCGGTATCGCTGGGCGGAACTGGCCATGGCGTTCACCTGTCTGGCCATGCTCTGGTACATGTGGGTGATCCTGGATTATATGGTCACCTTCTGCGCCACCACACCCACGCTTGGACTGCTGGCCCATGTGCCCTGGATCGTTGGTACCTACGCCGTTCTGCTGGCCAAGACGCGCCATCTGGGCCGGTTGATCGCGCAGATGCGAACCTTGTGATCCTTCGCTGGCGCTGCGTCCTGATTGGGTGCAGCGCTTGGCGTTTGCGGGGATCATGCCTCCCCGGATCGGCCCGCATCAGACCCCCTGATTGCCGTTTTTTTGCACCACTCTGTCTGGCACACTCTTGTTAAGGGTGGATTTCTGGGCCAGCAGTAGATCACCTGATATACGGATCAGGAACGAATATGGTGACGATGGTGCGTGTTTTCTTGAGCATAAGGTGGATATTCAGTGGCGGGGTGATCCTGCTGGGAGCATTGAACCTTGTTTTCCCCGAACAACTGGTCTCAAGAGCCTACCTGCTGGCGGAGGCTCCGACAGCGAACATCTGGCTGATCCAGGCGCTTGGGGTTGCCCTGATCGGGACCGGCCTTGCACTCCTCACAGACCCGCGGAGCGATACCGCCCCGCCTTCCTGGGCGCTTTTGCTGATCACGGGGGTCACGGTCTGCTATTTTCTGGTGCTCGGTCTGCACCTGCAGGACTGGTGGATCGATGATGCTGGCATCACATTCGCCTATAGTCGCTCGCTGGCGGATGGCTTGGGGCTTGTCGCACAACCCTGGCTGCCTGCTGAGGAAGGGTATTCCAGCTCTACCTGGATGCTGCTGTTGTCATTTGCGGCCCGTCTGGGGGCGGATATTCCGATTGCGGCCAAATACCTCGGCATCGGCTGTTCCGTTCTGTGCATCTGTATCTGTGCCTGGATCGTTGCCCGCGAGACCCGCAGCCCGCTGGCCCTTCTGATCTGCGGGATCGGGATTGCCACCGGACCCACCGTCGTCTGGGCGGTATCGGGGCAGGAACATGCCTTGCAGGCTCTGATTTTGCTTCTGGCCGTATTATGCGTCTACCTTTTCGAGCACTGGCGCTGGCCTGTCGCCGTGATTTTGTCCGTCTTTGTCCTGACCCGTCCCGAAGCCCCGATCATCGTGATCGGTGTCTTTTGTGCGGCGGTCTTTCTGACCCGGCGTAGGGGGGGGCGGTTGATCAACGCTGCGGATATCGCCGTGGCGCTTGTGCCCTTTCTGAGCTTTCTGGCGCTGATCGCCTTCCGCATGGCCTATTTCGGGGACCCGATGCCCAATCCGTTTTATGCCAAATCGTCAGGCACCGGCCTGACCGGCCTGTTCAATCCGCTTGGCGGCGGTTGGGCCTATATTCTGTCAGGTCTGCGCGACACGGCGCTGCTGTCGGTTCTGGGGCTGGCGTTTGTGATCCGGACAAGGCCGTTACCGTCCTGGATCATCGTTGCGATCGCGATCCTTCTGGCCCATGTGTTCTTCGTGATCTGGGCCAAGGGGGACTGGATGGGGCAATACCGCTTCCTGATGCCGGTTCTGCCCATTGCCCTGCTTGTCGCTTCCCTGGGTCTGCGCGGATTGTCTTCTTACGCGGTTCGGGCAGGTTTCAGCACAGTGGCGGTCCTGATTGTGCTGCATACAACCGCCCTGCAACTGGCAGGTTTCAAAGCCAGCCCGACAACACCGCTCGCCGCTGTCGTGGCTGTCGGGAATACCTTTCAGACGTTGTCGGAGCGGCTGGAGATCGAAGACCCGCTGCTGGCGCATCACGATGCGGGCGGGATCGCGTATCACCGGATGATCCGGCTGGCGGATCTGGGCGGCCTGATCAACCGGACGATTGCCAAGAACATGGACGACAAGGCGTTCCTGACCACCTATCTGCTGGAAGATGTGCAACCGGATTTCTTTTTTGGGGGCCGGAATTTCGCCGCGGCATCGGGGTTTTCCGATACAGAGGCCTTTGCTGCGGATTACGCCCCTCTGGAATTTATCGACATGCCCCATATGCGCAGCGATCTGGCATATATACGCCGCAGCCGGGTCAGAGAAGCCCAAGGGGTAGAACCTGTGTATGACGATAAGGGGGCGCTTGCCAGCGTGCGCATCGACATTCAGTAATCGGTTTTCCGGTCCCCGCATTATATGATCCGCTGATCTATCAGTATTTTGATATGTGACGCAAAGCCCCGGTTGGGAGAGAGTATTTTGAGTAAGTCTGTTTTCTTGTTTTCTGTCGTATCGCTGATCGTATTGAGCCTCGCCGTGGTGGCTTTCGCGCTTTCAAGACCTGTCGCACATTGGGATGTCATCACATATGTCGCCTCTGCACTCAAAAGCCTCGGGCTGAGTGGCCAGGAACTGCATCAGAAAACCTATGTGATCATAAAGAACGCCTACGATCCGGCGATATTCGGCATTCTGGCGGGCAGCCCGGAGGCATCCGGGCATGGGGAGTACAGATATACCATCTTCAGTGACCCGATTGCTCTGGAACAGCAATTGCCGTTCTACCGCATCCGGGTGGCCTATATCTTTCTGCTCAATATCCTCGCGCCGGTGACCGGGGGTCTTGTCGGGGCCGCCCAGATCATCAGTGCCTTCAGTGCCGGGCTCATCACATTGGTTACAGGATGGGCATTGATGCAGGGACCCCGGGCCTTGCCGCCGCTGCTGGCTCTGGGGATTGTGCCCGTTCTTGTGGCGGGTGCAGGTGTCATCGGGGCGGGGCAGATGGAAACGCCGGATGCGCTGGCGTCGCTGGTCGCACTTCTGGCGCTTTTGCTGATGCACAGCAACAGGCTGGTTGCCTTCATTCTGCTGGTGCTGCTTGTGCTGATCAGAACCGACGGCGTGCTTCTGACAGGACTGGCGGTGATCCTGCTGCTGGCGGAACGCGAGACCAGGGTCCGCTACTACCTGCTCGCCGGTCTCTCTGTCGCGCTCTATTTTTTCGTCAATCACCATTACGGAAATTACGGCCATCTGACCCTGTTTAACTTCACGCTGATGAACGATGCCCCTGATCCCTATCCGGCGACGATGGCTCTTGAAACCGATGTCGTGGCTTACGTGAAGATATACGTGTTTGCGCTGATCAGATTTGCCCCGACCCTGCTGTTGCCGGGAGTGATCCTTTTGGTGATCGCGGCGGACATCAGGAGAAACAGGCATGTGACGCCCCTTACTGCCCGAGCTATCATTGCCGTTGTTTTTCTGGCCGGGCATTTTCTGCTCTTTCCGTTGGGATCGGACCGGCATTATGTCTTCTCGATCGTCTTTGCGTCTGTTTATGCCGCTCAGACTTTGTTCGGATGGGCGACGCGGGATGAAGCTGTCTGATGAGCATTGAAGACCAAATGTATTTGCCTGTAACACCCATTCAGGCGATTTGCTGAAAATTTGGATGCCTTTTAAAAGAGCGGTTTTGTTAAAGAGGGGAGAGCCGGATGTTTGTGAATGCTGCTGAGGTATCTTTTGAGGCCTATGATGTTCTCATCGTCGGGTCAGGCCCGGCCGGTGTTACCCTGGCAAAACGGCTGGAAACCCATGGAAAGAAATCGCTGATCATCGAAACCGGAGCGGAGGATTTCGAAGGCGATCTGCAAGATCACTACAGCAAGGTCTATGCCCACGGTCATTACGGCGAAGATCACTGGGGGCTACACTGGATCAGGGCCTTCGGGGGCACTTCCGCTGTCTGGGGAGGGTGGTGCGCACCGCTCACGGCGCGCAACCTGGCACCCTGGCCGATCACGGCGGCGGAACTTGATCTCTATTACCCGGAGGCGGCCCAGATACTTGGGCGGACCACGGATTTCCTGACCTATGAGGCCCCTTTCATGACCGGGTTCGCCGCGCGCCCGTTCTCGACAAGTGACGAGCCGCTCCGGATCTATGATGCCTATCTGGAAGATTTGCAGCAGAACCCGCAAATCGATGTTTTGCTGAAAACCAATGTCACGGCGCTTTTTGCAAATGAGGCGCGCACCCGGATCACCGGTCTGAGGGTGTTCACCGCACAGGCGGGCCAGCGGGACATATCGCTGGAGGAGGGGCAGGAGCTTGTTCTGGCCGCAGGCGGATTGGGCAATGCACATATCCTGCTGGCATCCCGGTCCGGGGGGGATGTGGCCGTTGGCAATGAAAACGATCAGGTCGGGCGTTACCTGATGGAGCATCCGCATTTCTTATATTGCGCGCGCATGGTTGTGGCGCAGGAGATGGTTTTCGAGGAACTCCCGGAGAGTTTCGGCTCGGCGGAGCCGGCGCTGGTGCCGACGGATGATCTCTTTGAGCAAAACGGGCGGCTTGATGCCTCTTTTCAACTGCTCGAGCAGGACGTCGATCTCGAAGATCATGTGGAGCAATATATTGTCCGGGCCTTAGGCGGGAGCGCCCGTGCCTATGATGTCTGGGCGCGTTCTGAAATGCCACCTGACCCGCTGAACCGCGTGACACTTGCCGAAGGGCACGACCCTTCCGGCATGCCGCGCCTGCGGGCGAATTGCGTGATTTCCGGTGACACGCTACGCACCATCGACACCTATCTTCGGCAAATGGGGGGCATCCTTGCGCGCGAAGGCAAGGGGCGCATGAGGATCGACAACGAGGTGATCTACCGTGCGGTTGAAGGGGGCGGGCACATCATGGGTACCACGCGTATGGGAGATGATCCGGGATCAAGCGTTGTGGACGGCAATTGCCGGGTCCATGGCTACAGCAACCTGTCCATCGCGGGATCATCCGTCTTTACCACCGGCGGATATGCCAACCCGACACTGACACTTGTTGCCCTGGCCCTGCGGCTGGGGGACCATCTGGGAGAGTCTTCATGAAACTGGCGCGCCGTGATTTTCTGGCTTTGGGCATTGGTGGCACCGTTGGGGGCGCGCTCGCCACCGCAACAGGGCTGCATCACTACTATACCAGAATAAAGCCCTATCATCAGCAATCGGCACCGCCGCAGCCTCCCGCGCCGGAAGGATGGTTGCTGACAAACGAGGATCTGGACGCCTTTGCGCAGGCAGATCAGGTGGTCGAGAGCGACCAGCTGGAAATCCTCGATAATACGGATATTCCAGGCAGTAATGATTTCCAGATGATGCGGGTGCGCAATCTCGGGGAATGTGTGGCAGCCTGTGAAGACAACAGCAAATGCCAAGCTTTCACCTATGCACGTTCAACCCATACGCTGGAAGCAAAAAGGCAGGTATGCTGGCTGAAGGCTGACACGCCGGAAAAGATCGTCTCCGACCTGATGTCCTATGTGTCGGGCCGCCGGTGATATGAAAACGGGGTAGGGCGCCGGTTTACAGCCGCAGGTCACTGTCGCGCTTGTCAAAAACACTTTTCAGATCGCAAAAGACATGGGGGGTTTTGCCCAGAGCGCGTATTTCAGCAACGTCCATGCTTCTGAAACCCTCGTGCGGCACCGCCAGAATGATCCCGTCATAGGACGCAGGTTCTGGCGTCTCTATCAGCTCAATACCGTGCTGCCGCTTTGCCTCGGAGGTATTTGCACAAGGGTCGATGACATCTGTTGTGATGCCATAGTCCTGCAGGGCGGTGATCATATCGATGACCTTGGTATTGCGCACATCCGGGCAGTTCTCCTTGAAGGTCATGCCCATCACCAGTACCCGGGCCTGCCCTACGGAGATATCCTTGCGCAGCATGGTTTTCACCATCTGGCTGGCCACGTAATCGGCCATCCCGTCATTGATCCGCCGCCCGGCCAGAATGATTTCGGGATGATGGCCGATCGCCTGCGCCTTGTGGGTCAGGTAATAAGGATCGACGCCAATGCAGTGCCCCCCCACCAGACCGGGGCGGAAGGGCAGGAAATTCCATTTGGTGCCTGCCGCTTTCAGGACCGCCTCGGTGTCAATCTCAAGCTTGTTGAAAATGACAGCCAGCTCGTTGATCAGCGCGATGTTGAGATCGCGCTGTGTGTTTTCGATTACTTTTGCCGCTTCCGCGACACGAATGCTTTCTGCCCTGTAGGTGCCCGCCGTGATGATGCTGGCGTAAAGCGCATCAATCAGATCTGCTGCCTCCGGGGTCGAGCCTGATGTGACCTTGCAGATGGAGGGCAGCCGATGTGCGGTATCGCCGGGGTTGATCCGCTCGGGGCTGTAGCCTGCGAAAAAACCTGCGTTCAGTTTCAGACCCGAAACCCGTTCCAGGATCGGGACGCAGACTTCCTCGGTCGCCCCCGGGAAGACGGTGGATTCGTAAATCACGATGTCGCCTTGTTTCAGGACTTGCCCCACGGTCTCCGAGGCCTTGATGAGCGGGGTAAGCTCGGGCCGGTTGTTGACGTCGATGGGGGTCGGAACCGCAACGATATAGGTATTGCAGCCCGCCAGATCCTCCAGCGCGTCGGAAAAGGACAAATGTCGCGCCTCTGACAGCTCTCCGGGGGCGACCTCCTGCGTGACGTCATGGCCCGCGCGCAGCTGGGTGATGCGCAGGGCATTGGTGTCAAAACCAACCACCGGGCGGGATTTGCCAAATTCCACGGCCAGGGGCAGGCCGACATAGCCAAGGCCGATGACGGCAAGGGTCAGCTTATCCAGGGGGTGCACATTCATACCCTTCGTTCATCATTTCCCGTAGTAGTCACGGAACCACGTCACGAAGGCCTCGATACCTTCGCGAAAATCTGTTTGGGGGCGATAGCCTGTCAGCCTGTGCAGCAGATCGGCATTGGCCCAGGTGGCAGGCACATCGCCCATTTGCATGTCCATATAGTTGCGCTGCGCTTTCTTGCCGAGGCTGTCTTCGATGGCATCCACGAAATCCAGCAACCGCACCTTGTCGGAATTGCCGATATTGACCACCCGGTAGGGCGCCACCGGCGACAGGCTATCCCCTTCCGGAATGTCATCGCGGCTTGCAGGGCGTTCAGGCACCGCATCCATCAGCAACCGGATGCCGCGCACCAGATCGTCCACATAAGTGAAATCGCGGTACATGTCGCCGTGGTTGTAGATATCAATCGGACGGTCATCGAGGATGGCATCGACAAATTTGTAAAGCGCCAGATCCGGCCGACCCCAGGTGCCATAGACCGTAAAGAAGCGGAACATGGTCGTGGGCAGATCCCACAGGTGCGCATAAGAATGCGCCATGCTCTCGTTTGCTTTCTTGGTTGCGGCATAGATGGTGAGCTGCGTGTCGGCTTTTTCAGTCTCTGCAAAGGGCATATCCTCGTTGGCCCCGTAGACAGAGGAGGTCGAGGCCATCAGCAGATGCTGCACTTTCAGCCTGCGGGCAGCTTCCATCACGTTGAAGGTGCCGACCACATTGCTGTCGATATAAGAACGCGGGTTTTCCAGGCTGTAGCGCACCCCCGCCTGACCAGCGAGGTGCACAATCACATCCGGGGCAAAACTATCCGTGACGCGGTCCAGCAAGGCGTGATCTTCCAACATGCCTTCGGTCATGGTGAATTTAGGATGCTGCAACAGCATGGCATGACGGCGCTGTTTCAGCGTGACATCGTAATAATCGGTCATGCCGTCATAGCCATGGACCTGAAACCCTTCGGCGAGAAGACGTTTTGCCAGGTGAAAGCCGATAAAGCCGGCTGTCCCCGTAATAAAGATGCGTCTGAACATGGTTGCATTTCCCGCGCGCTGGCCCGCGGCTTTGCCCGGGGCCTTCCGAGGCGGTTTAAAGGGCGTTTTTGATAATGTCACTGCGATGCAGGAACACATCTTCGTCGTTGAGAGGTTCGGCTACCCTGCGCGCATCCAGGGCCATGGCCTTGAGCTGTTCGGGATCATTGGCCAGCCCTTTCAGGGCTGCGGTCAGCGCATCGACATCCCCGCGTGGCACAAAAAGACCCGCCTGCGAGGAGCCTACCAGATCCCGTACAAAAGCGTTGTCATAACCCACCAGCGGCAGCCCCGCTGACAGCGCTTCGATCAGACAGCGGGGCGATTCCTCTGTCATATGGGTGAAGACAAAGACATCAGCCTGACGGATTTCGGACAGCATCTGTTTATGGGCGACGAAGCCCATGAAACGGATTGCTTCCTCCAGCCCTTGCTCGGCCACCTGCGCTTTATGCTCGTCGTAAAGGGTCCCGGTGCCATACCATTTAGCGGTGATCTGCACACCATCGCGCAGGGCATTCCGAAGCGCGGAAATCCAGTGACCGGGCCCTTTGATCTCTTCGACACGACCGGCGTAAGCCACCTGCAAACGCCCCGGATCGCGTTCCGCCAGCCTGCGATCCAGATCGGCCTGCGGGATCCGGTCCGCCTTGGAGATGTGAATGTCATGCACCAGACGCGGGTCGCTGGCGAAAGGACCGTAATACTCCATCGTGTCCTGCCCATGCAGAAGCGCCAGTTTTGCGCCCCGTACCACATGGCGGTCGCTGTATTTCATCAAGGTGTTTTCCAGACCATTGCGCAGGCGGCGCAGCAAAGACCTCTGCTCTTTCTGCTGCGAGACCCGGGCCACGCGATGCGCCACGCCATCTTTGAAAATCGCATAGGGCCGTCCCATCCGGAGCGCCATCCGGCACGCCACGGTCCCCCAGTCCCCGATGTAGCCGGAAAATCCGAAAACCAGATATTGCGAGGCCTCGATCTGCGCGCGGATAACCTTTTTGCCCGGTCCGAGGTCTTTCATGAACCGCAGCGTGCCGCGGCGGGGTAGCATCACCGGTTCAACGGTCGGGTGCTTGTCCAGAAAGGGTTGCAGGTCTGTCGTATCGGAAGGCGGGCCTTCGGGGGGGGCATCCACCAGCGGGGCCATGATCCTGACCGCCTCGAAATTATCCGCCCACAGACGCAATCCGTTCTGGGCCTGCGTGTCGAAAAATACCTTGTCGCCCTGTTTGTAAAAGGGCGGATGCACAAACAAAAGGACGGATCCAGGTGTCATCGGGACTCATTACTCTCGTTTCAGGGACACCCGGTTATCGGGTGCCCGGTCTTACCTCCCTATAGCGGAGATTCGCCTGCCTCACGACTCTTGAAGTATGTATTTTGAACCCGCCTTGTTTTCTAGGACAGTCTGGTGAGACGCAGGCCGCCACCAGATGTGTTATATGGTGATAATTTTAGCGCGCCCGGGCTCATTTTGAAAAAGGTCATCTTTCATGTCATTGGTTTCAAAAGTCGGTTGGTTCATGCGCTACATGATGTTTTTTTCCGGCATCGACGATGTGCGCGCTTTTTCCACGCTACGCAAAAACCAGGTGGCACCCGCTGCAAAGGGCGGGCCGCAGGAGGTGGCCTTGAACCTGCGCCGCAAGCCTGGGGCCACGCTCTTTTGTCGTCCCGGAACCAGCGACGCGGAGGTTTTATGGGATGTCTTCTGGGGGAAATACCATCTGCCCGCAGACCCCCTGGCGGAAAAACCGGTGATATTCGATCTGGGCGCCAATGTGGGGTTTTCGTGCTTTGATTTCGGAACCCTCTACCCTCACGCACGGGTTTTTGGTGTCGAACTTGATCAGGATAATGTGGCCATGGCGCGCCGCAACACGGCAGCCCTTGGTGCGCGCTGCGAGATTGTTCACGCGGCCATCTGGTCCGAGAACGGCGAGGTGACCTATTCGAAAAGCGATGAGGAATGGGGGTATCATATCTCCGGGGATCAGGACGCAAGCAGCGCTTCACAGGTGACCGTGCGGGCGATTTCCATTGATACGCTCATGCAGGAAGTGGGTGTCGACTGGATCGATTTCATGAAGATGGACATCGAGGGTGCCGAGCACGCGGTTCTCGACCCGCAGGCGGGCTGGCTTCAGCGTACCGGCGCGCTGAACCTTGAGGTCCATGCACCTGCCACAATCGAGAACTGCACCGAAATCCTGTCTCAGGCCGGGTTCACATGCCAAAGATCGCCCCGGCACAAAAGTGCCATTCTGGCAAAACGACCGCCCGCTGCCCGCTGAGGGCCAACAGGGTTTCTCAAGGGTTCACGGTCACCATCGCAATGGTGCCAAGCTCGTAGGCTTCCCCTTCGAGAAACAGCACATAGCGTTGCGTGCCCGGCAGGTGGATCATATCGCGAACCCGGTCATCCACAACGATGCGTTCACGCGACGTGATCCTGAAATCTTCATCCAGGTCAAAGATATACAAGGACTCGTCACCCTCCCGATAGTCAAACCCCATGGAGCCCATCAGCAGGGCATAGCGGTCAGGATCCCGCGGATCGGGGGCCATTCTGAGAATTTGCGCAGGACTGAGGGACGGCTCAAAATGCAGTTCCGGCTCCAGAAACCCGTGATCTGCGTGCGATTTGTAAAGCGGGGCCTTGTCGTAATATTTCTGGCCGGTGTTGTAGTGCTCTCCATAAGAGGCAATGGGCCAGCCAAAATTTTCAGGATCACCATCCGGCGTGCGGTTGATGTTGACCTCATCCCCCCCGTCAGGGCCGTGCTCCGAGGTCACGATGATATTTGCCTCCGGATCGAAATAGAGCCCCTGCGGATTGCGGTGCCCCATGGATTTCACCACAAATTCGGACGTGGTCAGATCAATTTCGACGATTTTGCCAAAAAGGCTCTGCGGGTCCTGTGCCAGGTCCCGCACCATCCACTCACCCGTTGAGAACAATAGCGTGTCCGGCCCCGTCGACAGCATCCGGCCGCCGGTCTGATTGGCGGCGAATTCACCGTAATCGTTCTCTTCCCGGACACATTCGTCCGGCACGAAGATATCCGCGAAAGTCAGGGTGTCACCGCCCAGGTCCGCGGCGGCGATTGCGAGCGTATAACAGCCTTCGGACAGGGTTTTGGAGTAAGACAGAAGCAGCCGGTCATCCTTGACCAGCGCGTCCTTGATGCTCAGCTGTCCGAATTCATAGAATTCCGGGTTCGGGATCAGCTCCGGCAGGTTGGTGTGCAGCGCCTCCATCCTGAAGGCATCGCCCTCGATCTTTTCAAGCGGCACCCGTCCAACGGTGCCTTTTGCCGTGATCAGCAACAACGCACCGTCATGGAATTCGACATAGGCCCGGCGGCCGAAATGGGAAAGCGGGACGAAGGGGGTTTCGTAGCTGACCATGGAGAACCGATCCCGATCGGTCTCGAAGCTCTGCTCGGAGACAAAGTAGAAGGGCAGGTCTTCGGGCAGGTTCGGGTTGTTGAGCAACGCGGTCTCAAAGAGTTCCTGCACGTCGTCAAACTGATCAATCCGTCTTTCAAGCGCTGCGACCTCTCCCTCAAGCTCGGCCTTTCTCTGAAAGATCAGCACCGTATCCTTGAGGGTCTTTTTCGTTTCATCGCTGATCAGATCGCTGAACGGCGCATAGAGGCGGTTCTTATACGCATAGGTACCACCGAAATAGAGCCCGCCCAGAAGGGCAATAAAGAATAATAGCAACCAGTAAGAACGTTTCATAATGACCCTGAGAACCAAAAAATTACCTGACGTATATCTGCACGCCAATACGGCGGTACTATGTCGTCATATTGCTGTGCCACAACCGCCCTTGTGGCGCAACTCTGGGCTGAAATCCCGGCCTCCAAACCCGCCAGACCAGAAGAATCAAAATAATCAAATGATTCGTGTGAATGCCCATAAATGGGCTAATTTTAGCCGAAATGCCCGAAGCACCTTCGCACAAATACGCGCAGAGATTGGTGGTTTTTGCCGTCAACTTCACAGATTCTAACCGATTGTTTCCACGTCAGGGACAATTTATCGGGTTTCAGGCGCCCTGTTCGAGGCTTTTTCTACTAAAGGTTGTTTCTGCTGCCGCAAGCCAGAAATGCCTTCCGTTATTCCTTAAAGAAAGGTAAATTCTCACTGGGTAACGTTCGTAGTGTACGTAGAAATATTGCGTATCGTAAATTTAACAGGAGTTATAAGTATGAACTTTAAAACAACTTTGGGAGCCGCAGCCATCGTGATGGCAGCTCCTTTCGCGGCCAGTGCAGCAGTCGTTGAGACTTGCGACGCCGGCGGCCCACTTGGTGGAAATTTCGACATCGCCAATGGTGACTCGTACAACTGCGACTTCACAGTAGAAGCGCCAGCTGATCCGTCCAGCGGCAGCGTTCGTCTGGATTTCTTCTCCAACGTGATTCCAGCCTCTGCCGTTGCAGCGACTGTGAACCTCGGTCTGTTTGGTGACACATTCACAACAGCCACACTGGAGTGGTTTGACGAGCCAGGCGATGTTTCCCTGGGTTCAGTCAACCTGGCCGATCTTGGCTTTGGTTTCTCAGGTAGCCTGGGGACAGCCTTCTCTGGCCCTGCACAGGATGACCAGTACCTGGTTCTGAGCTGGACCGGTTTCTCCGGTGAGTTCCTCGACGTGAACATCAGCGTCAGCCAGGTACCAGTTCCAGCAGGTATCCTGCTGATGGGTACAGCCCTGGCAGGCTTCGGCGTTGCACGCCGTCGCAAGGACAAAAAAGCAGCCTGATCTGCGATCAAAACAGTTTTGAAAACGGCGGTCTTCGGGCCGCCGTTTTTCGTTGCCGGACCCCGTTTGTGGTTGTTACCTGAGGGCGCCTTGGGCTACCCGTTTTCCGGAACAGTTGAAGGAACGCTTCCATGCCGCGCGCAGATGCTGGGCACACACTCCTCTATCTCGTCTACGGGTCGAACCAGAAGTATCAGCAGGAACTGAGTTATAGTGTGCTGTCTGCGTTTCGCGAGGCAAAAGAAGAGCGGCCCGACCTGCAGGTCCTGCTGTTTTGCGATGCGGCAAATCAGCGGCCCGACCTGCCGGTGACATCCTATGTCATGAGTGACGAAGAGCGCAGGCTCTGGACGCTCGAAGGCACCTATAATCACGCCATAAAGATTTTCGCGCTCAGGAAGGCGTTGGAGATTGCAGGCGGCAAGGTCTGTTTCGTTGACACCGATACCGCGTTCAGGAAAAGCCCGCAGCTCCTTTTTGACCGGATTACCGAAACCAGTGCTGTGATGCATGCCACAGAAGGGGCGTTGAGTGATCTGCACAGCTGGTCATCGCTTCTGGGGAAAGCGGCGGCAGCGGGTCTGGATGACGTGGTCTCCCCGTCAGCGCGGATGTATAATTCCGGGCTGATTGGCGTCATGCCGACAATGTCGGAGGCACTGGAAGAGGCTTGTACATTGATGCGCAGGCTTTATGAAATCGAGCCGGTCTTCAACATCGAGCAATTTGTCCTGGGTGCCTTGTTGCCTCGGGATGGCGAGATGCAACTGGCAGATGATCTTGTTGATCACTACTGGGGTTACAGACGTCATATATACCACGGGCAAATCCCTTCTGCCCTGGCCGCGCTCAAAGGTCAGTATTCGGCACAGACGGCGCAGAACCTGCCGGTCATTACCGATCCGCAAAAACCTCTGGTGGCCAAGCTGCGCGCGCGCATACACGCAATGCTCAATCAAACGGATGCCACCTATCGCTTTGGCTATCTTGCTTATCTGGCCAGCGGATCCGCAGGCTCAGCCGAGGAGCGGGACATCTGGGCGCATATCGCACTGGATATGCTGGAAAGAAGCGAGGCAAAGGATCTGGCCCGCCGTTCTTTTCGGCGCTTTGCTCCAGAAGGGCTCAAAGACAGCGGCCTGAATGAGGCGCTTCAGAAAGAATGGATGTCTTTCTGGTCGGCAGCTGATTAGCGCTCAACGGTTGATGGGTCTGGCGAAAACCAGTCTGGCAGGGTGCTGGCGAAATATGCTAACGGTTCCCCAGAAGATCAAAATTATCCCGCAAGCGCCTCGTTAGGGCCGCAATTTATCGTTTATTTATCGGTTAAGCTATGGTGCCTTATGCCAGACCATGGTTCGTACATGAAGATTGAGCAGGCAAATTGAGCAACACTCCCTTCCCCACAGACATCCTGATTGTTGATCTCGATGGCACTTTGCTGCGGTCGGATATGCTCTACGAGAGCTTCTGGTCAGCCCTAGGGCAGGATTGGCGCAGCCCTCTGCGTACCGCAGCAGCCCTCACCGGCGGCAAAGCCGCCATGAAGCAATATTTATCGCAGACTGCCGGCGTTGACGTCACGACCCTGCCTTATGACGACGAGGTGATCGCCTATGTTCAGGCACGCCGCGCCGAAGGTGTGCGGACCGCTCTTGTGACGGCCACAGATCAGTCCCTTGCAGATGAGATCGGCCAACATCTTGATATTTTTGATGAAGTGCACGGATCAGATGGAAAAACCAATCTGAAGGGGGCGGCAAAAGCGCAGTTTCTGAAAGAGACATTCAAGGGCTCCCGCTTCGCCTATATGGGCGATTCCGTGGCTGATCTGCCGGTCTGGCAGGCGGCGGATCTGGCGATCCCGGTCAATATCTCCGACGCTCTGCAGACGAAAGTTGACGGGTTGGGTGTTGAGGTCGAGGCGCTCACCACAACCGCGCAAAGCCTCAAGCCCTATCTCAAGGCGCTCAGGCCCCATCAATGGCTCAAGAACGTTCTGGTGTTCCTGCCCATGCTGACCGCGCATCAGTTGACCGGGGCCACCCTGATGCAAAGCTTTGCCGCTTTCATCGCCTTTTCACTGATTGCCTCCAGCGTCTATGTGCTCAATGACCTGCTGGACCTGCGCGTTGACCGATTGCATCCGCGCAAGTGCAACCGGCCCTTTGCCTCAGGCAGCATCAAGATCGCCCATGGCACCGGCATGGCGGGTGGCCTTCTGCTGGTGGGGGCCGGGTTGTCCCTGGTTCTGGGGGGGGGCTTTGCGCTGACGATGCTGGTTTATTATCTGGCGACACTGGCCTATTCGATCACTCTCAAACGGCGGGCGGTGGTGGATATCTGCGTGCTGGCCGGGCTTTATACCATGCGGATCATCGCCGGTGGCGTGGCAACGGGGCTTGAGCTGTCAGTCTGGCTTCTGGCTTTCTCGATCTTCTTTTTCTTTTCGATGGCGGCGATCAAACGTCAGGCGGAACTGGTGGATATGGCTGAACGCGGCAAGCTCGACGTCAGCGGACGCGGCTATACCGTCAAGGATCTGGAGATCATTTCGATGATGTCACTGGGGGCGGGTTATGTTTCGGTTCTGGTGATGGCGCTTTATGTGAATTCGCCAGGGGTGGTTGAGCTTTACGCAACCCCGGCAGCCCTTTGGGGGATTTGTTTTGTGCTGCTCTACTGGATCAGCCGGATCGTCATGATTACCCACCGCGGGCATATGGATGATGACCCGGTCCTTTTTGCAGCCAAAGACCGCAACAGCCGGATTTGTGCGCTGGTGATCTTTGCCTGCGCCGCGATCGGAGCTGTCATTTGACCCTGCGCACGCTTGTCTTTCGCTACACTGTCTTTGCGGTGATCGCGACACTGGCCAATCTGGCCACCCAGCGACTGGTGCTGTCGGGGGGAGAAACCGCCCTGTGGTTCATGGCGGCAGTGGCAGCCGGTACCCTTGTGGGGCTGGTGGTGAAATACGTTCTCGACAAACGCTGGATTTTTGCCGACCACAGCACCGGGGTGAAAGCCCATGGCAAGAAATTCACGCTTTATACGGCGATGGGTCTGATCACGACGGCAATCTTCTGGGGGACCGAGACGGCTTTCTGGATGATCTGGCAGACCGATGCCATGCGGGAACTGGGGGCTGTGCTGGGGCTCGCGGTCGGCTATGTGGTGAAATACAACCTCGACCGGCGCTTTGTGTTCACCGATCACGCTCTGGAGCCTGCAACATGACCCTGTCGGGCTGGGGGCTGTTTCCAAAGCATGCCGCCCGCGTCTCTGCCCCCCGGAACGAGGACAGGCTGCAAGCCCTTGTCGCAGAAGGTGATGGCATCGCGCGCGGCAATGGGCGTGCCTATGGCGACAGTGCGATCAGCACCGAAAATACCATCCACATGCGCCACTTTAACCGGATGATTTCCTTTAATGAGAAAACCGGGGTGCTGGTGGCTGAGGCTGGGGTGCTGGCGGCCGACATCATTTCCGGCTTTCTGCCCCGGGGCTGGTTTCTGCCGGTCACACCTGGCACCAAATTCGTGACCTTGGGGGGCATGATTGCTGCGGATGTGCATGGCAAGAACCACCATGTTGACGGCAGCTTGGGCAATTTTATCGATTGGATCGACCTGATGGGTGCGGATGGCAAGATCATCCGTTGTTCGCCCCGGAAAAACAAAGAGCTTTTTTCCTGGACACTGGGCGGCATGGGGCTGACCGGGGTGATCCTGCGCGCGGCCTTGCGTCTGCGGGCGGTGGAAACGGGCTGGATCCGCCAGACCCTGCACCCAACACCTGATCTGGAGACGACCATTGACGCCTTTGAGGCCGCTCAGGACGCCACCTATTCCGTGGCCTGGATTGATTGTTTGAGCAAAGGTGCTGGGCGCGGGCGGTCCCTGGTGATGCTGGGCGAGCATGCCACGCTGGAAGATTTGCCCAAACCACGCAGGCGCAAACCTTTTGAAACCGGTACGAAACGCAAATTGTCCGTCCCCTTCGCACCCCCTACCGGGCTGATGAACGGCTGGACCGTGCGGGCCTTCAACGCGCTTTATTACTGGAACGGGACCCGGAATGCGGGTGAAGGGCTGGTCGATTGGGACAGCTATTTCTATCCGCTGGATGCCATTCTGAACTGGAACCGGATTTACGGACGCCGCGGTTTTGCCCAGTTCCAATGCGTCTTGCCACTGGAAAGCTCGCGCCAGGGCATGCACCGCCTGCTGGAAGAGATTTCAAATGCCGGGGCAGGATCGTTCCTGGCCGTACTCAAACGCATGGGCGCGCAGGAAAGCCGGTTTTCCTTTCCGATGGAAGGCTACACGCTGGCGCTCGATTTCCCGGTCAACCGGCGCACACTGGCCCTGATGACCCGGCTTGATGAGATTACACTGGAACATGGCGGGCGGTTTTATCTGGCCAAGGACAGCCGGATGACGGCTGAAACCCTGCGGCACTCCGACCCCCGAACAGAGGATTTTTTGAAAATGCGAGACGACAAACAGCGACAGGTGGCCTTTATGTCGGCACAGGCCCGGAGGCTGGCCCTATGACCGTCCGCCCGGTTCTCATTCTTGGTGCCCGCTCTGATATGGCGCTGGCGATTGCCCACCGCTTTGCCAAGGCGGGTCATCCCATTCAGCTGGCCGCGCGGGATGCGCAATCCCTGAGCGCCGAGCGGGACGACATTGCCCTGCGCTACAGCACAGAGGTCAGCTTGCATGATTTCGATGCTCTGGACACAGGCAGCTTTGCCGGATTTGTCGACGGGTTGCCGTCTCTGCCGCATGTTGCCATCTGTGCTGTGGGCCTGATGGGGGAGCAATCCGACAACGAGACCGATATGTCGGCAGCCACAACAGTCCTGCGCTCCAACTTCGAAGGGCCTGCGCTGATCCTGTCCGAGCTTGCCAACCGGTTTGAGGCGCGGGGCTCGGGCGTGCTTGTGGGCATCAGCTCGGTTGCAGGCGACCGGGGCCGGGCGACCAACTATGTCTACGGGTCCGCCAAGGCCGGGTTTACCGCCTTTTTGTCCGGGCTGCGCAACCGTCTGGCCAGGGAAGGTGTGCATGTCGTGACCGTGCTCCCCGGTTTTGTCGCAACCAAGATGACCGAGGATATGGAGCTGCCTGCCAAGCTGACCGCAGCCCCCGAGGAGGTTGCCGATGCCGTGCATCGCGCGAGTATTACCCGCCAGAATGTCATCTATGTGCGGGGCCTCTGGCGCATAATTATGCTGGTGATCCGCAATATTCCGGAGAGTCTCTTCAAGAAAATGAAGATCTGAGGCGCAGGTTATCGGCGGAAATCCCGTATTTACCCGGGGTCAGGTGAGGCAAAATATGGCCTGCGAAAATCATTGAGAGGGCCTGACCTGCCTTTGCACCCGAAACGGCCTGTTTTGCAGCAGCGGTAATCCGCTTAAAATCGCGCAGCGCGTATATCGGCAGTTTTTTGCCGCAACGCCACATGCCTCTGTTACCGCTCACAGCGGCGCGCGCCGCGCCGCGGGGCCCTAACCTCTTGTATTTAATGCATGCAGTAACCTCGCTCTGGGGTTGTGATTTGCAAAATATTTCCAGCGAACCGTAGATCGGATTCCATTCTGCCTGCCTCATTGGGCAAGAATTGGCACATACAACCAATGCGAGAAAATTCGGGTCGGAATTTTCTTGCCACCCGGTAAGCGCCTTGATGCTTGCCTGTGCCCCCTGTTATTGGCCCTGACAATCAAGGTCCATAAAAAGCCTTTGAAATCAGAGAGCAGACCAAGAGGACGTATGGCAACTCGTGGCCATATTTTGGGCACAAAAAAAACCACTGACGGTCACGCCGTTAACCATAAAGCACCACAAAACTTAACCATAGGTTACATCAATCCCTCAAATTTGACCGTTTGAGGGCGCTGTAACTCCGAAACAGGCTGCCAAATGTCTACAACTTTGAAAAAAGTGATAGCATTCTCACAGAATGCCAATTCACGTCGTGAAATCACCCCGGATCGTCCATCGATCGACGCCCTCCTTCTGGAGGTCCGTTAAGATGTTGGCTTTTTTCTTTAGCTTGATGAGCTTTGGGGCCGCCGCTGTTGCCGGTATCTCAGAGAGACCCGGAACCGGTACTGCAAAGCACTCCGATGTCCTCGCCATGCCTCACGATGACGATGATGACGACATGGATCACGGTGATGATGACGACGGTCGGGTTGTTGTAGGCACAGAAGACAGTGCAACGGACCATGATCATGACGACGACGACGATGATGATGACACCGGCCACGGCGATGGTGGCATGGACCACGGCGGCGACGACCATGACGATGACGCTGATCATGATGACGACGATGATGACACCGGCCATGGCGACGGCGGCAT
>NZ_CANLYL010000016.1 GCF_947495275.1 uncultured Roseobacter sp. | reverse complement strand
TGTGGGCGAGAGTGACATTCCTGAATTGCAGATGGGTGACATTTTAGCTTTGCGGCTACACCAACTAATTCGTATAAGACATGTTATGTTAATTATTAGCGCATCGTAGACGCTCCAGGGCGGAGGACTGGAGAGATTTCGACCCGCTTCGAGCCTTCATGTCTTTCCGCCGAATTCAACAGGAAGGAAATCAGTTTCGCTGTTTGTGATCCGATGTCCATCGGACGCGGGTCTACCGTGGTTATCGTCGGATGCGAAATAGAGGAGAGCTCATACCCGCCAAACCCAGCGACCGCCATGTCCTGGGGAATGACCAGACCGCGTCGCATGCATTCGGTTGTTGCGCCAAATGCTGCGGGATCAGAGACGCAGATGACGGCTTCGGTATCCGGGTATTGCTCGAGCAGTTCGGTCATCGCATCCGCACCCTGGCGCATGGAGATCGGTGGTTTACCCCCGGCGATAAACCGAGCCTGACCCGATAGACCATGTCTTGCCATTCCGGTTACAAAACCCCGGCGGCGATCCGCACCACGCGTATCCCAGACTGTATCACCACCGACAAAGGCAATTCGTTGATACCCCTGTTCAACCAGATGATCGACCATCATCTCCATTGTTGAAGCATTGGAAAAGCCGACGACATGATCAATCGGGTCGGTTGGCAAATCCCACATTTCGACCACTGGAATGCCTGCCTGCTTCAACAAGCGCCTGGTTCGCTCCGTGTGCCGTCCGCCGGTCACAACGATGGCTTCGGGGCGCCTGCGTAGTAATTGCTCAATCAGTTCCTCTTCCTTTTCGATACTGTAGTCAGAATAGCCGAGCAGGATTTGCAGGCCCGACGCATTGAGATGAGCGGAAAGCGACCCCACGGTATCGGAGAAGTTTCCGTTATCAATCGTCGGGATGGTAACAGCGATGAAACCGGACTTTTGCGATCTCAAATTTGCGGCGGTGCTGTCAAAAACATACCCCATCTTTTCGGCAATTTCGCGCACCTTTTCACGAGTTTGCTGACTGACGGAACGATCACTTTTGAACGCTCGGCTCACGGTCATGACGGAAACACCTGCGGCACGGGCGACATCTTTCATCGTGGGCGGTCTGTCCATCAATTTCTCCTATCGCCGAAGGGGTCGGCCTGTCTCAGGTTTCAGAGCTTTCGCGCCTCGACTGCTTTGTGACCGTCCAGTCGTGCTCCGGTATCAATCATGAAAACGGCTCCTGTTGCGGACCCTTGAAAAACTCCATCAGCGCGGCCTGATCTTCGCCGCCCAACCCGGCGGCTGTCAGCATCCTGTGAACCTCCAGACAAAGCGCGGTCAGCGGCATGGAGGTATTTGTGCGCCGCGCCAAATCCTGCGCGCCATTGAGATCCTTGACCATGTTGTCGATGCGCCCGGTGCGACGGTAGTCCTTGGTTGCAAACCGGGGCATGTATTCCTGAAGGATCGCACTGTCCGCACGTCCCCCTTGCAAGGCGACGGGCACTTTTTCGGCTGTTACGCCTGCGTCCAAAGCCAGTTGCGTGGCCTCTGCCACAGCCATGAAACCGAGACCGCACAGCACCTGATTGATAAGTTTCGTCGTCTGACCAGCACCAACCGGCCCCATATGCGTGTAATTGCTGGCCACATGTTTCAGCACGTTGCGCGCGTCTTCGAAATCTGCCGCGCTGCCGCCAGCCATTAAAGTGAGCTCTCCGCTAAGGGCTTTGGGTGCGCCACCTGACAGAGGGCTGTCGACCCATCGCAAGCCAGCCTCCGCCGCCCGGTCGGCCAATGTTTTTGTGGCATCGGGATCAATCGACGACATGTCGATGATCAATGTGCCTTCGCGCGCGCCTTCCGCGATTCCATCAGGGCCAAACACTGCGATTTCCACAATTTTCGGACTATTAAGACTTGTGATCACGTAGTCCGATGCTTTGGCTGCAGCCGCGGCGGAAGGTGCCGCATTTGCGCCTCTGGCGACCAGTTCGGCCACTTTTGCTTGATCAAGATCGAACACGGTTAGCTGGTTGCCGGTCTCGGCCAGACGGGCCCCTATCGCACCGCCCATGGCCCCTGCACCGATTAACGCGACCTTGACACTCATACATGAATTCCTTCGATTTTTTGGGTCAGATCGGAAACGATGTCGGTGATACTTTGGTCAATATCTACCGTAACGCTCAGCTCGTCCGCCTGGGGTGGTTCAAGTGCTGAAAACTGGCTGTCGAGCAGAGATAGCGGCATGAAATGGTCTTTTCTGGCCCGCATGCGTTCCGCGATGACATCGCGCGTCCCGGAAAGATGCAGAAACACGATTTTGCCGCCTGCGCCGTCTCTGAGCCAGTCGCGGTACTTTCGACGCAAAGCCGAGCAGCCGATGACCAGCCCGTCCTGTGATTTTCTGAATTGAGCCGCGACCTCGGCCAACCAAGGGCGCCGGTCTGCGTCGTTCAAGGGTTCCCCCCGCGCCATCTTTTTAACATTGGCCTCAGGGTGCAGATCGTCGCCGTCAATAAAGCCAGCGCCAATCGCTTCGGCAAAGGCCATTCCGATGGATGTTTTTCCACAGCCTGAAACGCCCATCACAATGTAGCGCGGAAAGCTCACAACGAGGCCGTGATGCCGCCATCCACAAAGACGGTGGTGCCGTTCACGAATGAAGATGCATTTGATGCTAGGAAAATGCAGGTCCCCACAAGCTCATCAACATTGCCCCATCGCCCCGCGGGTGTTCGTTTTTCGAGCCAGGCGGAGAACTCTGGATCTGCCACCAATGCTGCGTTCAGAGGTGTATCGAAATATCCGGGGGCCAGACCATTGCATTGCAGACCGTGTTTGGCCCAATCCGTGGCCATCCCCTTGGTCAGGTTGGCGACCGCGCCCTTGGTCATCGTATAGGGGGCAATCCCGGGACGGGCGAGTGCTGTCTGGACAGAGGCGATATTGATGATCTTGCCTTGCCCGCGACCGATCATGTGCCGCGCGCAGGCTTGCCCGACGTGGAAAACGCTGGCGATATTGGTCTGCATCAGACGTTCAAACGCATCTGCCGGAAAATCTTCGAGGGGCGTGCGGTGCTGCATGCCGGCGTTATTGACCAGAATGTCGATTGCGCCCTTGTTTGCTTCAAAGCCATCCACAGCGGCGCGGACTGCGTCGTGATCTGTCGCGTCGAAAGGTAGTACATCGACATGGCCATCGAATTGAGCTGCCGCCGCATCCAGTTTCGCGGTATCACGCCCATTAAGGACTATATCAGCCCCGGCGGCCTGCAAACCTTTGGCCAGCGCAAATCCGATGCCTTGCGAAGAGCCGGTTATCAGCGCGCGGCGACCGGTCAGATCAAATAGGCTCAGGCTCATGGGGCTCTCTTTCTTCTCGACAATAGGGTTAACACCAGTTTATGTTATCGTTAACAAAACTTGTCAAGAGATCACTCAATATGCTGCGAATTCTTACCACCTTTCGGTTGGTCGGTCTTTTTTCCAGAAGGAACACAACATGAAATCTATCGTCATCCACGGCCAACGGGATTTGCGAATCGAGGAAACATCCGTTGCGGCACCGGGTATCGGAGAAGTTCAGATCGCGATTGCGACCGGCGGCATTTGTGGTTCCGACCTGCATTACTATAATCATGGCGGCATTGGTGCGATCCGCGTCAAAGAACCGATGATCCTCGGGCACGAGGTGTCAGGGCATGTCATTGCACTGGGTCCCGAAGTCGACGGCCTCAGCCTTGGTCAATTGGTCGCGGTGTCGCCGTCGCGCCCATGTCTTGCCTGCAGCTATTGCCATGAGGGCGCTCTTAATCATTGCCTGAACATGCGGTTTTATGGCTCGGCGATGCCGTTCCCGCATATTCAGGGGGCTTTCCGGCAAATGCTGGTTGCAGACCAAAAGCAATGTGCTCCCGCTGAGGGTCTGACCGCGGGAGAAGCGGCCATGGCAGAACCTCTTGCAGTGTGTTTACACGGCGCGCGTCAGGCCGGTGAGCTTTTGGGCAAGCGTGTTCTGGTCACCGGCTGCGGGCCTATCGGTCTGCTCTGTATCCTGGTGGCACGCCGTGCGGGTGCGGCTGAAATCGTGGCGACGGATTTGACCGATTTCACATTGAACATGGCTCGTCAAAATGGTGCGGACCGGGCGATCAACTCAATGGAGGACCCCGAGGCGTTGAAAGCCTATGAAGCTGACAAGGGTACCTTCGACGTTCTGTTTGAATGTACCGGGGCGGCACCGGCGCTTGCAGGGGGTATTGCCGCGTTACGCCCCCGCGGGACAATCGTACAATTGGGGATGGGGGGCGACATGACTCTGCCCGTGCAGGCCATCACCGCAAAAGAACTTAAGCTTTGCGGGTCTTTCCGTTTTCACGCGGAATTCTTTACCGGGGTTGAGCTGATGAAAAAGGGATTGATCGACGTTAAACCTCTGATCACACAAACCCTGCCCCTTGCGGAGGCGGTCAAAGCCTTTGATCTGGCGAGTGACCGGACGCAGGCCATGAAAGCGCAAATTTCCTTTGCCTGAAATTAACGCTCACGCATCCGCGCCAATCGCAGCAAGCGCCGCGCGCCCGACGTCAATATCCTGCGGCCCGGTGCCGGAGCCGACCCCGATGCCCCCCAACAAGACACCGTTGTGCCGAATGGGCAATCCGCCAGGCAAGCCCGTCACTTCGCCGCCCGTTGCAAGCCCGATGCCTGCGCGTACAGCTTCGGGAACACTGTCGCTGGGCGCACCAATAGATGCCGCGGTGCGCGCTTTGCTGAAAGCGCTTTTCCTGCTGAGATATTTTGCGCCGGTCATGCGGATTTCCCCCAGAAGTTCGCCGCTGGCATCCACAATGACAATCACTTGTGGCTGTCCCATTGCTTCGGCGCGCGCAATTCCGGCAGAGAGCATCGCCATGACACCGGCGTGGGTCAAAACTTCAGTGGAGTTGAAATACGGGTTCGACATGGAACGGACCTTTCGATTTGACGCCTTTGGGTGTTATCGTTAACTCAAGGGAAAGAAAAGTGGGAGGAACCCCATGTCATTTTTCGAAATTCACGATCCCGTCTTTGGGCAATATGTGCTGGGCAACGCGCCTGTAAAGCAGATTGCCACGGGATTTGACTGGGTTGAGGGGCCGGTCTGGTTTGGCGACGCAGGGTGCCTGTTGTTCTCGGACATCCCAAATAACCGCATAATGCGGTGGACGCCGGAAAGTGGCGTGACGACCTATCGCAGCCCTTCCAACTACGCCAACGGGCATACCCGCGACCGTCAGGGCAGACTGGTCTCCTGCGAGCACGGGACACGCCGTGTCACCCGCACCGAGCATGACGGGAAGGTCACGGTCATTGCCGATAAATTCGATGGCAAGCCTTTGAATTCGCCCAATGATGTGATCGTAAAATCCGACGACAGCATCTGGTTTTCCGATCCACACTACGGGATCATGACCAACTATGAAGGTTACACAAGCCCGCAGGAAAACCCCTGCGTTGTCTACCGCGCCGACCCGGACGCAGGCACGCTTGACGTTGTGATCGAGGACATGAACTGCCCCAATGGGTTGGCATTTTCTCCCGACGAAAACTTGCTTTATGTGGCTGACACGGGCCGCATGTTTTCCGATGATGCGCAGCATATCCGGGTTTATGACGTCGTGGGTGACAGAGTTCAGAACGGGCGTCACTTCCACAAGATTGACCCCGGTATTGCGGATGGCTTTCGTGTGGACACCGATGGCAACCTTTGGTCTTCGGCGGCGGATGGGGTGCATTGCATTGCACCGGACGGTCGCCTGCTGGGCAAGATTCTGGTGCCGGAACTGGTGTCCAACATCTGCTTCGGTGGGCGCGCAAAACACGAACTTTACATCACGGCGACGACCAGCGTCTACCGTGTGACACTGAACAGAGCGGGAGTGCAATTTCCATGACAAGTGAAATCGGGCTGGTTGGCCTTGGGACGATGGGCGCGGCCCTCGCCATGAATATTGCGGAAAAGGGTTTCGACATCGCAGTCTGGAACCGTACGACGCAAGTCACGCATGATTTTCACGCAGCATCCGGAGAACTCGCTTCGAAAATCACACCCACCGACAGCTTGGAGGACCTTGTTACGGCCATCAGGTCACCGCGCGCGATCATTTTGATGGTCCCCGCCGGGCAGGCGGTGGACGACCAGATTGCGGCACTGCGCCCGCTGCTAGGCCCTGATGACCTGATCATAGATGCAGGCAATGCCAATTTCCACGACACCAACCGTCGCGCACGCGAAGCAACCGGTCCACTCCTGGGAATTGGCGTGTCCGGGGGCGAAGAAGGCGCGCGTCATGGTCCGTCAATCATGGGCGGCGGCAAACGGGAATTTTGGGATCGCGTGTCACATGTGCTCGAAGCGATCAGCGCCAAATACGAAGGTACTCCTTGCGCCACATGGATGGGTGAAGAAGGTGCGGGTCATTTTGTGAAGGCTGTGCATAATGGCATCGAATACGCGGACATGCAGATGATCGCGGAGGTTTATGGCATTCTGCGTGATGGCATGGGCTATGATGCCGGGGCTGTAGGCGCTGTCTTTGATCGCTGGAACGAAGGGCCACTGCGGTCCTATCTGGTGGAGATTTCCGGAAAAGTAGCCGGGACAACGGATGCCGCCACGAACGCGCCATTGCTGGACGTCATTGTTGATGCTGCGGGTCAAAAAGGCACGGGTCGATGGACGGTCATCGAAGCGCAACACCTCGCCGCCCCGATTCCTGCCATCGAAGCAGCTGTGGTCGCGCGCAATCTTTCGTCGCGTCGGGATGCTCGCGCAGAGGGTGAAGTGCTTTTTGGCGCGGCACCCAGACCGATGGCAGAGGGAACACTGAATATTGACGCGATGGAACAGGCGATGATCTGTGGCAAGATCCTGTGCTACGCGCAGGGTTTCGCGATGATTTCCGCTGCGTCTGACGCTTTTGGCTGGGCCCTGCCCCTGCCCGAGATTGCCCGTGTCTGGCGCGAGGGCTGCATCATCCGGTCAGACATGCTCAACGATATGGCCTCGGCCCTCACCGATGACTCTGGGCGAAACCTGATGTTTGCGCCATTTTTCTCCGAAAAGCTGAAAACCAGCCACGACGCGTTGCGGCAAGTGGTCGCCCAGGCGGCCCTGCACGGTATCCCCGCCCCTGCCCTGGGATCGGGCCTGACATATTTCGACGCCATGCGTACCCATCGCGGCACAGCAAATATGATTCAGGGCCAGCGCGATTTCTTTGGGCTACATGGATTTGCACGGCTGGACGATGGCAGTACGGGCCAACATGGTCCCTGGGCGCATTAAAGCTCCGAACCCGGCGCTTCAATTCAAGACAGAACAACCAACCCGCAGGTCCTAATTTCGATCTGCGGGCTTTCTCTTCACAATAAATGTTATCGATAACTTTTCTTGTTGACTCCCTGGGGATCTGGTCCGATGATCCGATATGTTACCGATAACGATCCTTGTTGGTAGCGAGGGAGGACCACCATGTCCGAAGGGACATCTTCGAAAAAAAACGACCTGCGATTTGAAAATATCGTGAAAACCTTTGGGGGCACGCATGCGCTGCGGGGCGTCTCGCTGGATGTGGGCCGCGGTGAAATTGTCGCACTTTTGGGCGAAAACGGGGCCGGAAAATCAACGCTCATCAAAGTGCTGGGCGGGATCCACACGCCTGACAGCGGAAGCGTCAGCATCGAAGGCGTGCCTTACAAACACGTCGCAGGCGCGGTGAATGAACGACAAGCCGTTGCGTTTATCCACCAGGATCTGGGGCTTATCGAGTGGATGAGCGTCGCTGAAAATATCGCGCTGGCCGTTGGATACATGCGGCGCGGTGGCCGGATTGACTGGGTTGCTACGGAGAGCATTGCGCGCGATGCGCTTGCGCTGGTGGATGCGGATTTCGCGCCGACAACGCGTGTCTCTGATCTTTCCCGCACCGAGAAATCACTGGTGGCTATTGCGCGGGCATTGGCGGTGGAATGCGATTTTCTGGTGCTGGATGAACCTACGGCGTCCCTGCCTGCCGACGAGGTAGAACGGTTGTTTGCCGCTCTCAGGCCGCTGCGGGACAAAGGTGTGGGGATGATCTACGTTTCGCACCGGCTGGATGAGATTTTCAAAATCGCGGACAGGGTGGCCGTGCTGCGCGATGGCGAAATGGTCGGGATGCGCACTATCGCTGAGACAGATCCCGAAGACTTGGTGGACCTGATCGTGGGCGGCAAGACACGCGATATCGCGCGTCCGGACGCCCAGACCGGGGACGCAGTACTTGATGTGAAAGACCTGCGGACAGAAACCGCAGGCCCTGCCAGTTTCACCGTTCAGAAGGGTGAAATGCTCGGGCTTGTCGGATTGCGCGGTGCCGGGCATGAAGACATTGGACGCGCGCTCTTTGGTCTCCTGCCACATCAGGGATCGGTCACACTTTTGGGCCAAATGCCCGATCTGACCTCCCCGATTGGGGCGGTATCTTCGGGCATCGGGTTTGTGGCGCGTGACCGGGTTGTGGAATCCATCGCGCCCGCGCTGACAATCCGCGAAAACGCCTATCTCAATCCGCTGACGCATGGCCGCAAACTCTTTTCCTTCATGGGATCGCGACCCGAAGACGTCCGCGCCCGCGCGCTTGGTGGCCGCGTTGGCTTGTCCCCCAATGATCCGACATTGGCGATTGAGGCGCTGTCCGGCGGTAACCAGCAAAAAATCGTTGTGGGTCGGTGGCTCGACACAGGGCGCAGCTTTCTGATTGCCGAAGACCCCACAGCCGGGGTGGACGTGGGTGCCAAGGCGGAAATCTATCAACTGCTTTACGATGCGATGGCCGCTGGCATGGGCGTGCTTGTCGTTTCAACCGATTTCGAGGAAATCGCCAATATTTGTCATCGCGCTCTGGTTTTCAGCCGGGGTGTGCCTGTGACCGAAGTGTCCGGCGACCAACTTACAACACAATCGCTCATTCAGGCCGCATCGGCCGGTGAAGCGGCCTGAGGGAGGCAAACACGTGAACTCCATCGAATCCGATGCTCTTGAGCCAACCAAAGACCAGCTGGCCGGTATGACTTTCGGGCAAAAACTCATACGTCTGGCCCCGGTTTACGGGCTGGTGATCCTGATGTTCGGGCTGATCATCCTGTTTTCGGTGCTGCTACCGAACACGTTCCCCACGGTGCTCAATCTGCGTTCCATTGTCTCCGATAAATCGATCATAGCCTTGCTGTCACTGGCGGCGATGATCCCGATGGTCGCGGGCCGCATTGACCTGACGGTCGGCTATGGGATTGTCCTTTGGCACATCCTCGCGATCTCCTTGCAGACACTCTATGGGTTTCCCTGGCCGATGGCGGTGATCACGGTGATTGGTCTTGGTGCATTGACGGGTCTGGCAAACGGATTTCTGGTGGAAATCGCAAAGATCGACGCCTTCATCGCCACTCTGGGCACCGGCACCGTGCTCTATGCGCTGGCGCTCTGGCACACTGGCGGACGACAGGTTGTGGGCGTGCTGCCGGAAGGGTTCTACGCGCTAAACGGCACCTTTGTGCTTGGCCTGCCGATCACCGGATTCTACGTTCTGGCGATCACCATCGTTTTATGGCTCATCCTGGAATACACACCCATTGGCCGGTTTCTCTATGCCATCGGTGCGAACCAGAAAGCCGCAGCTTTGAATGGCATTCCCACCCGTAAATATGTCGTTGGCGCGTTCATTGCATCAGGAACGCTGACCGCGTTGACCGGCGTATTGCTGGCATCAAAACTGCGCATCGGTCAGGCCTCTGTCGGGCTGGAATTCCTGTTGCCTGCTCTTGTCGGTGCCTTTCTGGGATCCACCACGATCAAACCGGGGCGGGTCAATGTCTGGGGTACAATCGTGGGTGTCGTCATTCTTGCGGTCGGCATCTCGGGCATTCAGCAATTTGGCGGATCGTTCTGGGTCGAGCCGATGTTCAATGGCCTGACCCTGCTGATCGCCATTGGCATCGCGGGATATGCACAGCGAAAAAAGGGCTCCGGCCCGAAGTGATCAACAAAAACTGAGAAAGGGAGGACACTATGCTCAGAAGAACTCTAACAGCCTCAATCCTGGCGCTGGCTGTCGCCGGTCCGTCATATGCGGACGCCGTTTCAGAAGCCATGGCGGCAGTGAAACTGCACGCAGGTCAGAAAACCGCCTGGGACGGTCCCACATCGGGCCCAACCGGAGCAGAAGCTGGCACCATCGTTGTGCTGGCCGGTGATCTGAAAAATGGCGGTATTCTTGGCGTCACAAATGGCGTCGAAGAAGCTGCCGCTGCCATTGGGTGGGACGTACGCGTTCTGGATGGCGCGGGCTCCATTCAGGGCCGCACAGCCGCGTTCGGTCAGGCGCTGGCGCTGCAACCGGCGGGTATTATCATCAACGGCTTTGACGCAGTGGAACAGCAGGCCGCACTGGAACAAGCGCAAAATGCAAATGTTCCAATGGTCGCCTGGCACTCCGGTCCGGTGATCGGATGCAACCCGGGCAACGGCATCTTTGCCAACGTCTCGACGGATGCCATGCAGGTATCTGAAGCCGCTGCCCAATGGGCCTTTGCCGATGCGGGTGGTGAGCCGGGTGTCGTGATCTTTACCGACAGCACCTACCAGATCGCGATCGCCAAGGCGGACCGCATCAAGGAAACCATCGAGAAACTGGGAGGTACGGTTCTGGAATATGTCGACACGCCCATCGCGGACACCTCAAGCCGCATGCCGACGCTGACAACGGCCCTATTGCAGCGTCACGGAGACAAGTGGACACATAGCCTTGCGATCAATGACATCTATTTTGATTTCATGGGACCAAGCCTTGCCTCTGCCGGTTTGGGGGGCAACCAGAAACCGCTTGCCGTGGCCGCTGGAGATGGCTCGGAAAGCGCGTACCAACGTATTCGTTCCAACCAGTATCAGGCTGTGACCGTGGCCGAGCCGCTCAATCTGCAAGGTTGGCAACTGGTGGATGAGCTGAACCGGGCCATTCAGCGCGAAGAATGCTCTGGCTATACCTCGCCGTTGCATGTGGTCACGCAGGAAAATGTTGCCTTTGACGGTGGTGAGAACAACATCTTCGATCCCGGTAACGGCTACCGTGATGAGTACAGGAAAATCTGGGGCAAATAACGCGTTTCAGTAAATGATTGCCTCCGTCCGCTGAAACGGGCGGTCGGTGGCAATACCTCGATTGCAATCCCGCGCACATGACCCATGTTCGTTTGCCCTGAAAGCGTTTAAAACGAAACGCATGTCAGCAAGCGCCGCGAATCCCCGTGAAGATTTGATCGTCTGCCCGAAGTGCGACGCGGCTTACGCGCTTGTGCGCCCGGCCCCGGGGGAACGCGCTGTCTGCCATCGGTGCCATACCGTTCTGATAACACCACGCCGAAAAGCAGGCGTGCAGATCATTGCCCTCTCCTTTGCCATTCTCGTTCTGATCACGGCGGCGGCGATTTTTCCGTTCCTGTCTGTCTCGGTTGGCGGCGCCCGGAACACCGTGTCTGTGCTTGATGCGGCGCTTGCATTCAGCGATGGTCCCCTGATCGTTTTGTCGCTGACAACCGCGGCGTTGATCATTTTCATCCCTTTGACACGTGTGCTGCTCTCTCTTTACGTTCTGATCCCGATTGTTCTCGACAAACCTCCGGCCCGGCATGCCGCTCAGGCCTTTCGTCTGGCAGAAGCTTTGCGTCCCTGGTCCATGGCAGAAATATTTGCAATCGGATGCGCCGTCGCATTGGTGAAAATCAGTGATTTGGCCGAAGTTGGGTTTGGTCCTGCATTCTGGTTGTTTGCAGGTCTTGTTGTTCTTGTCGTCGTGCAGGATAATTTTTTGTGCAGGTGGTCCGTATGGAACGCGCTCGGCAAGCCGGCGAAATCCTGAATGCCCGTGATCTTGGTGTGGTGGCTTGTACGCGCTGCGCTCAGGTCTGGCCGATAGGGACCCGGGCGTGCAATCGGTGCGGTCACCGCGTCTACCACCGGGACGTCAAAAGCCTGCAACGTGTCTGGGCGCTGTGGCTGGTGGGTTTGATGTGTTATATACCGGCCAACCTCTATCCGATGCTCCGAACCCGCACCTTGTTGACCGTTCAGGAAAGTACAATTGTTGGAGGTGCCATTGAGTTGATCGAATATGGCAGTGTGGGCGTCGCGCTCATTATCTTGATTGCGAGTGTTGCGATCCCTCTGGCAAAATTCATGGCAATCGCCTTTTTGGCCATTTCCGTCACCCGCCCTTCCACCGTGTCAAAAAATCAAAGGCAGCTGCTCTACGAGGTGGTCGAATATATCGGTCGTTGGTCCATGATCGACATCTTTGTGGTTGCGATCCTGTCGTCACTGGTGCAACTCAATGTCCTGGTGGCGATAAGTCCCGGTCCTGCCAGCTTATTTTTTGCCTTGTCAGTGATTTTCACTATGCTCTCTGCACAGGCTTTCGACAGTCGGATGATTTGGGATGCGCAGCGGTGGCGCAAAGGAAAGAAAGACCATGAATAACGCCCCCGATCCGGTTCCGATCGACCCTGCGCGCGAGACGCTGTTTGGGCGCGCTTCAATCGTCTGGGCGATCCCGTTTCTCGCGCTGATCGTCGCCCTTACTGTCGCATGGCAGTCATACAATGATCGCGGTCCCCTGATTTCGATCGAGTTTGAGAACGGTGCCGGGATTGCCGCAGGCAGCACCGAGGTCCGGTTTAGGGATGTCACGGTTGGTATCGTCGAAGGTGTCACTTTCTCCGAAGGGTTGGAGGGCGTTGTCGCGCATATTCGTCTGGAAAAGGAAGTGGCGCGATATGTGGATGCGGGAGCTTCTTTCTGGGTTGTCCGCCCGCAGCTGTCTGTCCAGGGCGTTTCGGGCCTCGATACTGTTTTGAGTGGCGTTTTCATCGAAGGTTCATGGGATAGCGAGATCGGGCCAATCCGCACGGCATTCAAAGGATTGGAGATACCGCCCCTGTTCCGTCCGGGCAAAGAGGGCCTGCAGATCGCGTTGCGCACAACCCCGGGGGGGTCGTTGACAGATAACAGTCCGATCCTCTTCAGAGGTATTGAAATCGGGCGTGTGGGCTCGGCGCGTATCTCTCGCGAAGGGAATTTTGCGATTGCGGAGGCCATTATTTATGAACCGCATGGCCGTCTGGTCACCGGCAATACACGGTTTTGGGATACCTCCGGTTTCAGCGTCTCCATTGGTCCTTCAGGTGCTGAGGTGGATTTTTCATCTCTGGCTACACTGATCGGTGGCGGGCTCACCTTCGATACATTCGTATCCGGCGGCGAGCCGGTGACCGATGGCACCGTCTTTGAAGTCTTCGCCGATGAGGTCACAGCGAGAAATAGCGTCTTCAACCGGTCCGAGGCCGAGCTGCTCGAACTGCGCGTTATCTTCGACGAAAATATTTCTGGCCTCGCACTTGGCGCACCCGTTGAATTCAGCGGTCTGCGCATCGGGTCGGTTGAAGCTCTGTCGGGGATCGTGGATCGTGAGCGGTTTGGTGATGCGCGTGTCCGACTAAACGTGATCATCGGTATTCAGCCAGCCCGATTGGGTCTTTCGGGGGATTTGGGGCCAGAGGCGGTTGTTTCTTTCCTCAACGCAAGGGTGCAGGAAGGTCTGCGAGCGCGTCTCGCAACTGCAAGCCTGCTGACAGGTGGATTGAAAGTTGAGCTGGTGGAGATCGAAGATGCACCGATTGCTGCTGCCATCACCGAAGAGGAAGGCATGCCAACCCTTCCTTCTACAGACAGCGAAATCTCCGATGCGACCGCTACGGTAGAGGGGGTTTTCACCCGTATCAACAGCCTGCCGTTCGAAGAACTGCTCAACAGCGCCATTGGATTCATGCAAGGAGCCGAGGCGTTTGTCTCCAGCAAGGAGCTGCGGGAGACGCCTCAGGAAATCCGCGCATTGCTGGGCGACATACGCGCAATTGTGTCTTCGCAGGAAGTCAAAGACATCCCGGTTTCTCTGAATGCCGCTATCCAACGCGCCGAAACCTTGCTGTCGCAAATTGAAGAAGGCCAGGCTGTCTCCCGGGTTGTAGAAGCAATTGCTGCCGCCACCGAAGCCGCGAATTCAGTCAGCGCATCGGTGGCCGGGGTGCCTGAACTCATAGAAGGTTTGAGCGGGGTTGCAGCCAAGGCTGAGGCTCTGCCGCTCGACGAATTGACCTTGCAATTGACGGAGTTGTTGGCCTCCGCTGATGCAATCCTCGGGACCCCAGCCGCGCAGGAGCTTCCGGAATCGCTTGGTGCCGCGCTGGATGAGTTGAATGCGACGCTGACCGAATTGCGCGAAGGCGGTGCCGTGCGCAATGTGAATGCAACCTTGAATTCTGCGCGTGAAGCAGCAGATGCCGTGGCTCTTTCCAGCCGCGATCTGCCGCAACTGGTCGAACAGATCACCGATGTATTCGATCAGGCCAGCCGGACAATTGCGGGATACAATCAGGGCGATGTCATCAGTCGCGATGCACAGGCAGCTTTGCGCGACATTTCAAAGGCTGCGAACGCACTGACAGCCCTGGCACGGCTTTTGGAACGTAATCCAACCGCGCTCATCAGAGGACGTTGACTATGGGATTTTTCAAACCTCTCTTCCCGGTTTTCGCCTTGTGCTGCCTGACGGCCTGCGCATCGGCGCCAGACAGATATGTCATTCCTGCAACCCAAGCGACGGAACGCCAGAGAATTGCCTTTCGCTCTGTCGAGATCAGAGAAATCTCCTTGCCTGCCTATGCCGCCTCTGATGAGATTTCCAGCCTCGGCACAGACGGCAAACTCACCAACGAACGTGGGGTCTTGTGGGCCGACACTCCGGAGCGCGCAGTTGCCTTAGAGCTTGCCCGCCATTTGTCAGGGCTAAGTGGTGCAAGGGTTGCTTCCGCCCCCTGGCCTTTGGACACGTTGCCGGATGCTCGGCTGGAGCTGCGGTTCGAAAGTCTGGTGGCCGGTACGGATGGACAGTTCCGCGCGGTTGGACAGTATTTCGTCGCAGTTGCGGAGGGGGGGCGTGAACGCTCCGGCTTGTTTGATCTGTCGCAAACCTTTGATCCCGCAGGCGGGCCGCAAGCGATTGCTACTGCGCGTGGGCAGATCATTCTTGATCTGGCGCGCTATATCGCGGTGAATGGGTTGCGCTAGAGCCCGTTGCGCCAATCCGCCAATGCCTGGCCAACCCGGCCCAGCCCTTCATCCAGTTTGACGTCTGGTCCACCGCCAACGCCAAGACGGATGTGATTTGGTTGCCCATAGGCGCTGCCGGGCAACACAAAGGTTCTGTAAGGCGCTTCCAGCAGGCGACGCGCGAACCGGTCACTGTCCAAACCCTGCGGCAAGCGACCAAGCCCTATCAACCCGGCTTGCGGCGGCACCCAGGTCAGATCGGGTTGCGTTGCTAACCAGTCATTCATCCGTGCAAGATTTCGCATACCTGCCGTGCGCGCGGCCTGTATCGCGGGTAGGAGCCGGTCCGGTCGCAAGGCTAATTCCGCGATGACCTCGCCCATGATGTTCATGATTTCCGAGGAGTTTTCGCGCAAGATAACCGCATCCATGACCAGATCAGGGTCCGAACAGATCAGCCAGCCCGTGCGTAATCCCTGCAATCCAAGCGCTTTTGAGACCGAGCCTGTGGTAATGCCTTTGGAGTATAACCCGGCGATGGAGGGAGCCCTGGGCCCTTGCCATTCCAGACCGGCATAAACCTCGTCTACCAAAAGCCACGCGCCGACTTTGTCCGCGATCCTTGTAATCTCTTCCAACTCAGATTTACCCAGAACCTGCCCGGTCGGGTTGTTCGGATTGCTTAGAAAGATCAGGCGTGTGTGCGGCGTGACCGCAGTCTTGACTGCGTCCAGCGATAGTTTCCAGCTATCTTCTTCTCGACGTTCGACCGTCACGATATCCGCGCCGATGGCCCGCGCCAGAACTTCAGCCTGCGGCCAACCGGGGGTTTCAACGACAATCTCGTCGCCGGGCTGCACAAGCTGCATGATCGACAGATAGTTGGCCTCTGCCGCGCCTGCTGTAATCAGCACATCCTCGATCCCGCAGATACCGGTCAACCCGGCCTGAGCCAGAACATGGGTGCGCAATTCGGGCAAGCCACGAAAGTCGAGATTGTTCCAGTCCAGCGGTAAATCCGGGTCAAGATCATCCAGAAAGGCGCCAAGTCTTGGCGATTCCGACAATGAAAACCCGACAATTGCCTCGGGTGCCGTTGAAGTTGTTTCAAGAAGATACTGGAAAAGCGTGTGTATCTTGACTTTCATGAGCTGCGTCTCGTCTAGTTCTCTTCCAACAAGAGAGGTCGGACGGTTCTTATGCAACCCCTTCTGAAAGGTCGCCCGCTGCGCATGGCCGCTCTGGACTACGGTCTGTTCCAGGTGCACGCCAACAACCGCATTATCGGGATTTGCGGATTTCTGATCCAGACAGACCAAGAAGAGAACGTGCTGATCGACACCGGGTTTCCCGAAAAATATGCACAAGATGCACAGCTTGCCACGGAGGAGGACGATCTGGGCAGCTTCGGACGTGTTCTGTCGATCACGTATCAGAATATGGCACCTGCTCAGTTGGCGCTGCTTGGCTTATCTTCTTCTGATATTGATCTGATGATTCAAAGCCATACGCATATTGATCACGTGGGCTTCATGGACGGATTTCCCGGTGTTCCAATCCTCATTGCTGCCGCGGAACGTGCTTTGCCGCGACCGCTCTACTGGTCGGGGAAACAGCTTATGGAATGGCCTGACAGAGAGTATCTGCGGGTTACCGAAGACGTGGACATTGGGCCAGGGTTTACCGTTTTTCTGGTACCGGGCCATGCGCCGGGCCAATTGGCTTTCATGGTGTGTTTGCCAGAGACTGGGCCAACCCTCCTGACCTCGGATGCGATCAGTCGCGCGGCCGAAATCGATGAGAAATTTGCAGGGTCCTGGAATGAAGATCTGGCGATCAAGCATGGCGCGCGGTTGATGCAGATTGCGACGGATCAAAAAGCCAAAGTGATTTTTGGGCATAGTCCGGAGCAATGGCCCACGCTCAGAAAAGCACCGGAATGGTATAGCTAGCGCACATCCCGGCCCTGGTTGAGGATGATCACATTGCCGCTGCAAACATCCCCGGCAGGTGAAATCAGGAAACCAACCCATGCGGCCACTTCTGCGGGTTGCATTGCCCTGCCATGCGGCATCTGTGAAATCGCAGTGTCGAGAACTTCCCGGCTCACAACGTTGAACAATGGCGTTTCCGTCATCGCCGGCGCAATAGAGTTCACCGCGATTTTTTCCTTTGCAAAACGCCGTGCGAGATCTTTGGTCAAGGTGTCCATGGCGGCCTTTGACGCCCGGTAATGCGGCGGGTCGAACACATCGAAATTATAGGCCCCGTTGGAAGAGATATTGACGATTTTCCGGATCCCGCTGCGCCCCAGCATCAGCTTCACCGCAGCCTGACAACAGTGGAAAGCGCTGGAAAAGTTGAGCGCCATCTGCTGATCGAATTCGTCAGCCGGAATCTCTGGAAACTCTGACATCAGGCAAGTTCCTGCGTTGTTGACCAGCGCATCAATGCCGCCGTGGGCCTTGCCGATGCTTGAAAATGCCTGCGCGATGGCTGCGGGATCAGTGAGATCGACCTCGACGCCTTCAAATCCGGCCTGCGACAATTTGGTCAGCCCGCCGGTATCGATATCAAACCCGATGACGTGAAAACCGTCTAGCAGCAATCGAGAAACGATAGCCTGCCCCATGCCGCCTGCGGCTCCTGTTACAACTGCAATTTTTTCAATCATAATTTCTCGATACCAAGCAAATTCCCGTAGGTCCGAACCATTACACGGGCCCGATGATCGCAGGTTGGGCGTTCAACGCATCTTTGTCCAATCCTGCGAGAGATTTGTATTTTGCCGCATGCGCCGCAAGCTCCCTACGCGGGACGACACGGTGGATATCGTCGAAGCGACCGGCGCAGCGGTCTTCTACCATTTGCAGGATCGCATCGGGGCCGCTGCCTCTGTTGGCAAGCGTGACTTGCGTCGTTCTTGGCCGAACAGTGTTCTCATAAGCGACAAACGCACCCTGAACGTCACGATGATCTCTCAGGCAAGCGCCCATTGTGCGCGCATCGACAATCGCCTGGCTCGCGCCATTTGAGCCAACAGGGTATGTCGGGTGCGCCGCATCACCCATCAGCGTCACGCATCCTTGTGTCCATTGCGCGACCGGATCGCGGTCCACCATCGGGTATTCATAGATTACATCCGCGCCTTTGATCAGGGTCGGCACGTCGAGCCAGTCGAACTTCCATGTCTCGAAAGACGGCAAGAAATCCTCCAAATCTGCCGCCCGGTTCCAGTCTTCCCTGCGCCATCCCAGCGTCGGATCAACGCGCCGCTCTGCGATCCAGTTCAGCGTCGCTGAGCCTGTGCGCGGGTCAGGCGCCGAAATCGGGTACACCACCATGCGCTGGGTGTCGTGACCCGCCAGGATCATATCTGCACCTGACAGGAACGGGGCAGCTTGTGTCGTGCCGCGCCAGAGGATTGCACCGCCCCAGACAGGCACGCCCTCATTGGGGTACATTTGCGCCCGCAGGGCGGAATGTATGCCATCTGCGGCGACAACAGCATCGCCAGTGATTTCAGAGCGCCCCTTGGGCGTTTCGACAAGAAGTGCAGCGCCGCTGGTGGTCTGGGCAAATTCGGTGGCGCGATGCCCGGTTAAAATGCTGTCTTCTCCCGCCCGCGTAACCAGTGTTTCATAGAGCAGCATTTGCAGCAAACCCCGGTGCACGGAAATCTGTGGCCAATTGTAGCCGGCGGCCGTACCGCGCGGTTCCGTCCAGATTTCATGACCCGTTCTGGTGTAGAATCCGAGGCTCTGGGTTGCGACACCAAGCGCGTTTAACGGGTTCTCCAACCCCAGATCGAACAATTCGCGCACGGCATTGGGTTGCAGATTAATCCCGACACCTAATGGTCTTAGCTGCCGCACCGCTTCAAAGATGCGAAAAGGGATGCCAATCTGATGCAGCGTCAATCCAAGTGTCAGCCCTGCGATACCAGCACCGGCGATCAGGATGGTCATGTAATGTCTCCCGCCTGCCGCATCCGTGAAATGCATTCGTTGGAATATCCCATCTCCCTGAGCAGATCATCTGTATCGGCACCAATGGCTTTTGGCGGCGCGGGTTTTTGGGGACAGGTGCGGCTGAAGCGGGGGGCGGGACTGGCCTGAGTCGTTTCCCGGTCGGCGAAGAATACATCGCGCTGCGCATTTTGCGGATGAACGGGCGCTTCGTCAAAATCCAGAATCGGAGTGACGCAGGCATCGGACTCTTCAAAAACGGCTGCCCATTCATCGCGGGTCTTGGTGATGAACACCTTCGCGAAGTCCTCGCTGGTTTTCTGCCATTGCGTTTTGTCGTTTTGGGCGGAAAGATCATGGATCGGCAATCCGGCCTTGTCGACAAGTTCCGCATAGAATTGCGGTTCCAGCGCACCGACAGATATGAATTTTCCGTCCGCGCATTCGTAGCACCTGTAAAAGGGTGCAGCGCCATCCAGCCAGTTTGCACCCCGTTCTATGGTCCATGATCCCTTGGCCAGCATACCGTGGATCAACCCCATCATGGCTGGCACGCCATCGGCCATGGCAGCATCAACGATCTGTCCTTTTCCGGAAATGCCTTTTTCAATAAGTGCCGATAGAATTCCGAGCAGAAGGAACATGGTCCCTCCCCCAAAATCCGCGATCAGGTTCAGCGGCACGGTTGGGGGTTCGCGCTCCGGTCCGATGGCATGCAGCGCACCCGTCATTGCCAGATAATTGATATCGTGCCCGGCCTTTTGCGACCAGGGGCCGACCTGTCCCCACCCGGTCATGCGGGCATAGATCAGTGTTTCGGGACACGCATCCGGACCAAGTTGCAAGCGCTCCATGACGCCGGGGCGAAACCCTTCGATCAAGACGTCTGATTGCGCGATCAACTTTCTGGCAACGCTTCTCCCGGCTTCAGATTTCAGATTGAGGGCGATACTGCGTTTGCCGCGCCGATTGATGTCCGTTGGATCGGCCGGGGCTGACTTTCGATCAATCGCGACAACGATTGCGCCAAGATCCGCCAACAATTGACCTGCCAACGGTGCAGGGCCAAGCCCTGTGAACTCTACCACTTTCAGTGACGTAAGCGGCCCGGTCATTCGGCCAGATGGCAGGCCACTCGTGCGCCGCGCAGCAGGCGCATTTCCGGCCGTTTCTGAGAGCAGATCGACGTGGCGATGGCGCAACGCGGGTGAAAAGCGCACCCCGTCGGCGGGTTGATCGGGTCGGGAATTTCGCCCGTTGGCGGCGGTACTTCGCGGCCAAAGTTGTCAAGCTGTGGGGCGGCCGCAAGCAGCATTTGCGTGTAGGGGTGTTTCGGATCTTCGAAAAGTGCCTCCGGGTCGGCTTCTTCCACAAGGCGGCCAAGATAGAGCACGCCGATCCGGTCAGCCATATGCTGAACCACGGTCAAGTCGTGGCTGATGAAGAGATAGGTCAGACCAAAGGTGTCTTTCAGATCGCTCATCAGGTTCAGGACCTGCGCTTGCACCGACACATCCAAAGCCGATGTGGGCTCGTCACAAACGATCAGTTTTGGCTCTGATGCGAGTGCGCGCGCGATGCAGATGCGCTGTCTTTGTCCGCCGGAAAACTCATGCGGGAATTTGCCTGCGTCCCGCGCGGAAAGGCCCACCTGTTCCAGCAAGCGTTCTGCCAATCCTGTTGTTTCGCCCCCCCGGGCGGCAACCGGTTCCGCGATGATGTCACGCACGCGCCAGCGCGGGTTCAGCGAGGCAAAGGGATCCTGAAAGATCATTTGAATGTCGCGCCGAACCGCGTCTACTTTTGCGGCGTCGGTTTCCCGCGCCAGATCAACGCCGCGGATTTCGACCGACCCATCTGACGGAGGCAAAAGCCCGACAAGCATTTTACCAATCGTGGATTTGCCTGACCCGCTCTCACCGACAAGCGCATAGACACTGCGTTCGGCAATGTCGAAACTGACGTCGGACACTGCGGTCAGAAAGGCTTTTTGCCGACGTTCAACCACACGGTTCAGCCAGGGTTTGGACACATCGAAAATGCGGGTCAGGCCGCGTATATCTACCAGCGCCATTAGGCCACGGCCTCCCGCGTCATCGGGTACCAGCAGGCGACGCGCCCTGCCCCATCTTCGATGCGGGGCCCCGGCGTCTTGCGACATTGGTCCTGCGCTTGGGGGCATCGGGGGTGAAAAGCGCAGCCAGTCGGCAAGGCATCGAGGCGTGGCATGGCACCGGGGATTTGATGCAGCCGATCCTTGCCGCGCGAGGCCAGAGGCGTCGATCCCATCAGCCCGTCCGTATAAGGGTGGTGCGGGGCCGTCAGCACATCGCGCACGGGGCCAAGCTCGGCAAGCTGACCGGCATACATCACTGCGACCCGATCAGCGGCTTCGGCGATCACCCCCATATCGTGTGTGATCAGCATGACGGCAGTGCCACGTTCACGGCAGAGTTTCTTGAGTAGGGAGATGATCTGCGCTTGCACCGACACATCCAGCGCTGTGGTCGGTTCATCCGCGATGATCAGCGATGGTTCCGCGCAAAGGGCCAAGGCAATTACGACCCGCTGACGCATGCCACCGGAAAACTCGTGAGGGTAGCTGCCAACCCGCTCCGCAGCTCCCGGAATGCCCACTTCTTCCAGCGCTGCGACCGCCCGCTTCTCCGCCTCACTACGAGAAATATCGAGATGGGCGAGCATGGTTTCGGTCAACTGATCGCCTATCCTGAGCAAGGGGTTGAGAGAGGTCAGCGGGTCCTGAAAAACCATGCCGATCTCTTTGCCGCGCATGCGCCGCATCTGCTCGCCGGAAAGGTTGTCAACGCGTGTCTCGCCCACACGGATTTCTCCTTCGGAAATATGTGCAGGGGGGTTGAGCAGGCCGATCACGGCATTTCCGGCCATGGATTTCCCCGCCCCGGATTCGCCCACAACGCCCAGTATTTCACCTTTTGCGATATCGTAGCTTACGCCGTCTACCGGGCGCAGAATGCCGTGGCGTGTCGGAATTTCGACAGTCAGGTTGCGGATGGAGAGAACCGGTGAAGACATGGACTATTTGCTAAACTCTTCTTGAATACGTCGTGCGAGGTTTGCCTGCATTTGCTGGAAGGCCGGTCCAATGCTCTGCATGGTCTGCGTCATGAACGGTGTCATTTTCCGCATTGCGGATGCCCCGTGTTCGGACGCATAAAAATCCGCCAGCGCGTTGATCTCATCCAGCGTAAAGTTTTCTGCCATTCCGGAGATCATAGCGCTCTCCATTGTTGGTCGAATGGTTGCAAGCTCTTCCGATACGATGCGTGCGACTGTCGTTTGTTGCTCCGGCGTCAATTGATCGCCAAGCAATCCCATTGACGCCATAACGCCTTCGGGTGACAGCATGTCATCCATCAAGCCCTGCTGGCCTTTGCTGTCGACATATGCCTTCGCCGCTTCGAGCCGCTCTGTATCCTGTGCAAAGGCACCGGTCGATAGGGCGAGCACGGCCAAAATTGGGAGAAATCGCATGAAGGATACCTTTATCTGAGACGTGGATTCAACGCATCGCGTAACCAGTCGCCCAGCAGGTTCACGCTTAGCGCCAGCGTCAGAAGGGTTACAGCGGGGAAGAGCAGAATCCACCACTCACCGGAGAACAGGAACCCCTGCCCGATGCGGATCAGCGTGCCCAGGGACGGCTGCGTGGGGGGTGCGCCAACGCCGAGGAAACTCAGCGTAGCCTCGGCAATGATTGCCAATGCCAGCGAGATCGTGGCGATCACCAGAACGGGCGACAGCACATTGGGCAGAATGTGCCGCAGCATGATCGCCCCTGAACCACGCCCGATCAATCGCGCAGCCTGCACATATTCCTTGTTCTTTTCCACCAATGTGGCACCACGCACGACGCGGGCGAACTGGACCCAGTCACTCAGGCCGATGGCGATAATCAGCACCCAAATGGCCATTTGATCGCGGTACTCAACGGGTGTGATTCCCTTGGCAACGCCAAAAATCAACATGGCCACCAGAATGGCGGGAAAGGTCAATTGTACATCTGCGACACGCATGATGATCGTCTCAACCCAACCACCGACGTAGCCCGCGATCAACCCCAGCGTGATGCCGAGAACCATCGCGAAAAGCACCGCTGCCGCCCCGACAAAGAGCGAGATACGCATGCCATAAAGAATGGTGGAGAAGACATCGCGTCCCTGATCGTCCGTCCCGAGCCAGAAGGTCTCGCCTGTGAAGGCATTGGGTTCCATGGGTTTGGAAAACCCGTTCATCAGGTTGAGCGAGGCAGGATCAAAGGGATTAAACGGTGCTATTAGAGGTGCAAAGAGGGCGCAAAAAACCATGATCAGCACAACCACTGCCGAAACGATCGCCACGGGCGATTTCTTGAACTGGTAGACGAAATCGCTGTCCAGAGCGACACGCAGGCGTGAGCGTTCCTTGGCAGGTGTATTCAGTGCAGAGTCAGCCATCAGTGCGCCGCCGTTCTATCCACGCGCAGACGTGGGTCAATTGCGAAGTATAAAAGGTCAACGATCAGGTTGATCCCGACAAACATGACCGAAATCAGCATCAGATAGGCCGCCATCACCGGGATATCTACGAACTGGATTGCGTTGATGAACAGCAAGCCAACACCCGGCCACTGAAAGACCGTTTCAGTGATGATCGCAAAAGCGATGATCGAGCCCAGCTGCAACCCGGTCACGGTAATCACCGGGACCAGTGTATTTTTCAGCGCATGCCGGAAATTCACGGCGCGGTCCCGCAGGCCCCGCGCGCGCGCGAACCGTATGTAATCCTGTCTGAGCACTTCCAGCATCTCGGAGCGCACCAACCGCATGATCAGGGTCATCTGGTAAAGGCCAAGCGTGATAGACGGCAGGATCAGCGCCTTAAGACCAGATTCTGTGAGGAACCCGGTTGACCAGCCTCCAATCTTGACCGTATCGCCGCGCCCAAAGCTTGGCAGCCACCCCAGCTCCACGGAAAACAGGTAGATCAATAAGATACCGATCAGAAAGGTGGGCAGAGACACACCGATGAGTGACACTGACATGATTGCATTGGCCGCGAACCCGTCTCGCCTGATCGCGGTGAAAACGCCCAGAGCGATCCCGATGCTGATTGCCAGAAAACCAGAAACAGCGGCCAGTTCCAGCGTGGCGGGCGCGCGTTCCATCAGGATATCGGAAACCGGGCGCCCCTGACGATAGCTGACACCAAAATTACCCTGTGCGGCACCTTGCAGGAATTTGAAGTACTGCACTGGAAAGGGTTGGTCGAGACCCAGCTGGGTCCGTAGCCGCTCGATATCGGCTTGCGTGCGTTCCTGGCCAAGCATGTTGTCGACAGGATCACCAACAAACCGGAACATGGAAAAGGCCACAAGACCCACAACCAGCAAGACGATGGCCGATTGAAAGACGCGCTGTATCACATAGGCAAGCATCTTTGTCCTCTCGGGTGCCACCAAGGTGTCGCAGGGGTGCGACAATTGATCAAGGGTGTTTGTGTTCTCGCCATCAGATGAACGCCGGGATCAAAGTCAATTGACCGTCACCCACCGCAGAATGAAGAAGTTGTCCGAGCGCTGAGTCAAGTCAATATTCGCACCAGCCCCCCAAACCAGTGGTTCCACGTAAAGCGGCACATAAGCCACTTCCTGTTGCAATATCTTGGTACTTTCATCAAGCATGGCCTGGCGTTTTGCGTCGTCGATCTCGGATTGTATCAGGGGCAAAAGCTCATCAACCCGATCGTTAGAGAAGCCTCCGAAATTCCATGATCCCAGCTTCTTTTCTTCGTTGGGGGTGCTTGCCAGGAACCGGATGGGGTGTTCCGCATCGAACGTGCCCGGGGACCAGCCTAGCAGATACATGTCATAATTGTCCGCACGTAGCTCAGGCCAGTAATTCTGGACCGGCATTGCGTCAAGCGTGGCCTTGATCCCCACCTGGGCAAGCATCCCGGTGACGGCCTGACAGACAGCTTCGTCGTTCAGGTATCGGTCATTTGGACACTTGAGGCCGAAAGAAAATCCATCCGCATAACCGGCCTCAGCCAGTAGCGCGCGGGCTTTGTCAGGGTCATAGGCGGGACGGTCCGCGAGCGGGGCACTATAGCCACGCATGGCCGGGCTGACCAATTGGCTGACCTCTTCGGCATTCCCCCGCATGATCGTTTGCAGGATTGCGGGCACATTGACCGCATGGGCAACCGCCTGCCGTACCCGCACGTCGGAAAACGGGTTTTTATCGGAAGTTTCCGCCGAATACTTCAACGCCTCGGCCTCATGCGGAAACCCCAGCATGATCACCCGTGCTTCGATCCCCTGCACCACTTTAACCTCCGGGTTTGACGCAAGCCGCGCGGTATCCTGAATGGGGACCGGGTTGATAAAATCGACATCACCCGACAACAGGGCGGCAACCGCCGTCGCCGGGTTCTGAATGGGCGTGAACTCGGCCCGCGTGATATTATGCTCCGTTTCGTCCCACCAACCGTCGAAGGGTTCAAGAACAGTGCGCAGTCCCGGCTCGCGAACAGCGACCCTGAAAGCCCCGGTGCCATTAGCATTGAGTGTTGCGTAGTTGCCGTTGTCTTTGTCGGGACGTTCGGCATCATTGGCCTTTGCCCATCCGGCGTCGAGCATCATCCAATTCGAGATACTGTCGGGAAAGATCGGATTTGGCGCGGTGGTCATGATATCGACCGTGTAGTCGTCAACGATCTTCACCTCTGAGACCGAAGCAAACCAGCTACGGGTATCTGAGGACTCGTCCGATGCGCGTTCATATGAGAACAGCACATCTTCTGCATCAAAACTGCTACCGTCGTGAAATGTCACGCCCTGGCGCAGAGTGAAACGCCAGCCCTCCCCTGCGCCAATCGGTTCCCAGCTGGTGGCCAGCGCTGGCTCGATGCGCATATCCTTGCCGCGCCGCAAAAGCCCCTCGTATACGTTGTTGAGAAATCCCAGAACAGGCGCGGAGTTAACCGCGTGCGGATCCATTGTCTGTGGATCGGTCGTTCCCGCCCAGGTGAATTCTTCGGCAACCCCGGCGGTGGCGGTAGCGATAAAAACAGCGGCAAATCCGGCAGAACGCAGCATGGCAAGGTCCTTTGCGAGAAGGTGAATGGGATGAGGCGCAGGCGCAGACCCGCTTGGCCTGCGCCCAGTTGGTTCAGGGTGTCTGCCGGGCCCGCAATATGGGGCCCAACATTATTAGTTGAACTTGAAGTACTTGAACTTCGGGGAATCTTCGGCTTCGACAACCGTATCGACGCCCGATTTCATACCCCAGTTCAGCACTTGGTGGTGGATCGGAATGTAGAGTTTCTCGTCCTGTACCACCTGCCAGATGGCGGCAATATCCGCATCCCGCGCTTCCAGATCGGTGTTCGACGCGAGGCTCTGGATTTTTGCGTTCAGATCATCGTTGGTGAAGCGCGTACCGTTCCAGGACCCGTATTTGTCATCACGACCGTGAACGAGGAAGTTGAAGATGTATTCAGAGTCGTACGTAGGAACGCCCCATCCCAGCATATAGAAATCGGTTTCCAGATTGTTGATCAGCGGGAAGTGTTGTGCCTTTGGTTTCGCATCCAGGTTCACGGTGATCCCGATTTGCGCCAACATGCCAACAGCCGCCTGACAGATGGCTTCGTCGTTGATGTAGCGGTCATTCGGGCAATCAAGCTGGATTGAGAACCCATCGCCGTAACCCGCATCGCCCATCAAAGTCTTGGCCTTGTCGAGGTCCGTGGTGGAAGATGCGTCCATTGCCTCATCCCATCCGTTCACGAAAGGAGGGGCAATCATGCCTGCGGGTGCCGACTGGCCGCGCATCACCACCTGCTTGATCGCATCGCGGTTGATGGCAAGGTTCATCGCTTCACGCACGCGCACGTCCGCCAGCGGATTGGCACCCTCGACACTGTCATTTTTCAGGTCAGCGTCACCCGAGTTCATCCCGAAGAAGATAACGCGGTTCTGGGGTGCTGTGCGCACATCCAGGCCGTCGGTACTTGCCACACGGTCAAGGTCCTGCACGGGCACATCCTGAATGAAATCCACCTCGCCGGACAACAGCGCTGCCACGCGGGTCGCAGCATTCTGGATCGGTGTGTAGATGATTTCGGAAACTTCCAGCGGGAATTCCCCGATGCCCCAGTAGTTTTCATTGGCTGCCAGCACGGTCTTTACGTCGGGCTCGCGGCTGATCAATTTGTAAGGCCCTGTTCCATTTGCGTTTTTGGCCGCGAATGTGTCTTCGCCGCCCTCATAGTCCTGAACCTTGACGGCGTTGTTTGCCTCTGCCCAATCCTGGTCCATGATGAACATGTTGGTCAGGTTGTTTGGCATGATCGGGTTCGGGCCGTTTGTCACAATCTCGATAGTGTAGGCATCCGGGGCCCGCACTTCGGCGACTGAGGCCAGTAATTCCTTGTAATCCGAATCCTCGGTCATCGCGCGCTCAAGGCTGAACTTGACGTCCGAGCTGTCAAAGGCCGATCCGTCGTGGAACGTCACGCCTTCGCGTAATGAAAATGTCCAGACATTCGGGTCTTCTTCGGACGGTGCCCATTCGGTCGCTAGGGCGGGCACAATCGCGCCGGAATGATCCCGCATGACAAGCGGTTCCATGATCTGGTGCGCCAAAGCAGACGTCGGGCCTTCGTTCTGAGCATGCGGATCAAGCGTCAGGCTGTCCCCTGCCCGCGCCCACCGCAGCGTTTCCGCGCTGGCAAGACAGGTGGTTGACAGCAATACCGCGGCCGACAGCAATGTTGTGGTCTTTTTCATGGTAGTCTCCCCTATTATTTTTCTGGCGACAATCTTTGGGACGCAGCACGGTTTGGCAAGCCCCTTCTGCATCTTTAACGAGAACAAAATTGATTTTATTGGATAAAATACTGACCTGCTCGAAATCAGGCGGCACCGGGTAGTAAAATCTGGCGGTGACCCTCTTCGAAAGCTTTCATGGTCAGAGGCCAGACAGTCCCTGGCCAGCGCAATTCCATTTGGCGGCGTTTCGGGCGATAGACGGCTGTGTAGAGCGTGCCAAACCCGGCTGTGAAAGCCGTGGAATAGAGCGGCGGTTTCAGAAAGGCCCCGATGAACTTTTCTTCGGGGTCGCGGTGCAACCTCAACCGGTGTAACAAGAAACGCTCCCGTTCGACGGTTGCAGTGAACCGCGCATGGCTGACCCATTCCACGTTTTCCTGATGGTTGGTTGCAACGGCCGCATGTGTTATGAGCGTCGGTCTGTCAGGAGCCATCATGGCGGTCAGATAGTTACGTTTTTTGTCCAGGACTGTGACGTTGTAGCTCATATGCGTAGGCACACGGGCCAGCACGTCGCCAGCCTCATCGGCGGTCTGACAGGTTTGCAAAACATAACGCAGGATCAACGGGACGCCGAAACCATCGCCAACGATGCGCCGCCCCCCAAAGGTCAGTGAGATTGAAAGGCCGGCGTCATTTACGCCGTCCACCATGCCCCAAAGCCCATCCGACGTGCCCATGACCTCACGCCCACCCCATTTTGTGTGCAAGACCAGACTGTCAAATGCGTTGGGGTTGTAGTCGTAATTGCGTACCATGACCGGCTCCTTGCCGGTCCAGATTGCCTGGCTGCACCCGGCCAGATAGGGCGGCGGGCAGTAAAACGATAAAAACCGCGCGGCCAGATCACCACCGCCTGCCAACTCGCAAAGCTCATCGTAAAGCGGAACGATTTCGGGCATATGCTGCTGAAGGGCTGTGCGAGATTCCCCATAGGTCGGGCGCGCATTCTCGCCTTCCTTCAGCCACCAGCGCTTGTAGTCCGGCCAGTACTCGGCAAAAAGCCCGGACCATTTTGGCCCGGGGCTCTCTTCACTTACGGCGCGCCATAACATCGGGTGCGCAGTCCTTTCTGGCTAGAGGATCTTGAAGGCCGGATCCGACAATGCCGTCGCGGTTGGCAATGGCTTGGCCGTGACCGTTTGTTTGATCCCGTGAATCCACTTTTTCGCGCGTTCATTCAACCGGAAATTCTTGGTCATCGACCGCCCGCGCGTCACCAGAATCCCGATATCCGCCCCTTCATAGCGGTAGTCACCCGGTTGCAGGATGCGCAGGAAGAAGGCTTCGTTCTCAGATTCAACGGCACGACGGTGATAATCGAAACGATCATAGACGACGCGACCGTCTTCAAGCATCTTGTAAATGCCAGTCTCGGGGCTGCCCGTACAGATATCCACGCTGTCCTCGGTATGTTTGATCACCATTTGTGACCATGAGTCGATATTGGCACTGTCCGCCCAACGGGCATTCAACTCGTCCACATCCAGATTGAATTTCTTCTTTGAAAACTCCAGCAGGTGGAACAGAAACAGCGGTGCATCCGCATGGGCAAAGGCTGCGTGATTGGTCATCGAGGACGCGCCCGTAATGCGCGGGTTCAACTCCCCCAACCAGAGATCACCGGTTTTCTTGTCGATCAGGAAATCAAGTTCAAAATACCCGCGATAACCTTCCTTGCGCAGTTGTTCGCCAAATTTGAAGGTCAGATCGCGCGCCTTCTGGCGAACCTTCGGCGGGAAAGCTGTCGACAGGATTTCATTGCCACACCAGCCGCCCCGATATGGTGTCAACTCCTTGAAGCCCACCAGTTCGGTCATCAGGGGGCCAACAATGGTGCCTTCCTTGGTGGCACAGGCCTCGATCGCTGATCCGCGGCAATCAATGCGCTTCATAATCTTGATCTCGCCCTCGCCGACGATCTCATGCTCGTGGCGTCGGAAATCAGCTTCGGATTTGATGAAGAAGGTCGTATGTCCGCTGTCGCCAAAGGCCGATTGCAGCACGAGATCATGCCCGATTTTGGCCTTCTCGCAGGTCTTTTTCAGGTCCTCGTAATCTTTCACCTCGGCCAGCACATTCGGCACGGATGGCACACCCGCCTTGTTGCCGATGCGGACCGTTTCAATCTTGTTGTCCATCGACGTGCGCAGCTTGGCTTTCGGGAACCAGACATCCGCGCCCAGTTCTTTTGACAGCCGTTCAGTCTCAGCATCGAACATTAAGAAAACAAATTTCGGCTTGCCGCCGCGCCGCTTGATGAAATCAATCACCTCTTTGTGCTGCAAAAGGTAGTTATTGATGTCCTCGATGGATTGGAACTCCGCATGCGGCTGCTCAGACGGGCAGAACACGTTTGGATGCTTGCCGCCGTAGCAGTCAATGTAGCAGATGTATTTGAAATTCTTCACCCATTCATCTAACCCCAACAAATTGAAGTTCGTGGCCGAGATGAAATAGACCGGGTCCTCGTTGCGGTGGAAATAGCGGCGGATCTCCGAGATGTTCTTCAGAACCGTAGCTGCCATGTCTTATGTCCTCTCTGTTTGATTATTCAGCCGCGGGGGCGAGTTTTGTGCCGGATTTGGCATCGACGAGCGCTTGCAGCGCTTCTTGGGTAAAGACTCTCAGGCCCAGATCGGGCCGGTAGCCGTGAATTTCACTGACATCCAGCGCCAACATGAAAGCCAGGATTTCCTTGCTGACCACCTGACCGGGCACCAGGATCGGGAAACCTGGCGGATAGGGAATAATGAAGCTGGCCGAAACCACTTCTTCACCGGCCTCCAGCGCCTCACCCAGCGATCCATTGATGTCGTGGTAGTCGCATTTCTCTTCATCATAGGCGAGAAAGAAGGCGGAGCGGATATCGCCCTCGCCCGTCACTTCACATTGCCGGAAAGCATCATGAAATCGGCTGAAATCCGGCAGCGGCGGCAGGTCTTCCATCAGACCCTTGACCCGACGATCAAATGACAGGCGTTCCATCCGGCTGGCGTCATCCAGACGTTCATCAATGGATTTGGCAATCTCGACCAACACCTCGATCAGATAGGCCACGGAGGAGCGCGTCGTGCCGATATTGGTCATGAACAAAACAGTGTTGCGCGATGTCTTGTTGATCTGGATGCCGTATTTATCCATCAGGATATCGGTCTTGAAGGTGTCGCCGTCCCAGCCAGTACCGCCAACCGCCAGCGTCACCCGCGTGGCGTCGAGCACAAAATCATCCTGCTCCCAGCAATCCCACATGTCGGTCCAACCCTGTTCCGCATCATAATAGCTGGTCACACCCGATTGCCTGTGATGGTCGGGGATCATGTCGCCTGCGGTCAGCACCTTGAAGTACTTTTTTAGCAACGGGTGCGTCATGACCGCTCGGCGCATGGACATCGCCGCCTCGATCTGACGTTGCACGAACTCGTAGCCTTCCAGTTCCACCTGCCGACGCCCGACATCAAGACTTGCGATGATCTGGTAATTGGGTGAGGTCGAAGTGTGGGTCATATAGGCTTCGTGGAAGGCCTGTTCGACCTCCCCCTTGAAGTCCTGATCATTGACGTGGATCATCGACCCCTGTCGCAGCGAAGTGAGCGTTTTATGCGTGGACTGCGTGCCATAAGCCCGCACCCGCGCATTCGGTGGTGGGATCAGCCGCGTGTCCAACAGCTTTTCATCGTCGCAATCCTTCAGCATGGACTGCTGCGCCTCGTACATGCGCTGATGCGTGTCTGTACGGAATTTCTCGCGTAGATTATTGGCGGCTGCCATGGCGGTGCGCTGGCGGTAGGTCGGGTTGAACCGCGCAAAGGCGAACCACGCCTCATCCCAAAGAAATACAAGATCCGGCTTGATCGCCAGACACTCCTCCATCACCCGCTCGACGTTATAAACCAGACCGTCAAAGGTGCAGTTAGTGAGCAGCAACATCCGCACGCGGTCGAGCTTGCCTTCGGCTTTGAGCTTCAAGAGTTGGTGCTTGATTTCGCGCAGCGGCACCGCCCCATACATCGAATATTCATTGAGCGGGTAACTATCGAGGTAACAGACCTGTGCGCCGGCCAACACCATGCCGTAGTGGTGCGATTTGTGGCAATCCCGGTCGACCAGAACGATATCTCCAGGCCGAACAAGGGCTTGCACGACGATCTTATTGCAGGTTGAGGTGCCGTTTGTCGCAAAGAATGTCTGTTTTGAGCCAAAGGCACGAGAGGCCAGTTCCTGCGCCTCCTTGATCGGTCCGTGTGGTTCCAGCAGACTGTCGAGGCCCCCGGACGTCGCAGAAGTTTCCGCCAGAAAGATATTGGGGCCATAGAAAGCACCCATATCCTGTATCCAATGGCTGCGCGAAATCGATTTGCCGCGGCTGATGGGCATGGCGTGGAAAACACCGGTGGGTTGCTTGGAATACTCCACAAGAGCGGTGAAAAACGGCGTCTTGTTACGCGCCTGCACACCCCGCAGAATGTTCAGGTGCAACTCCATAAAGTCTTCCTGATTGTAGAAAACCCGTCGGCAGATACCCAGATCAAGCCCCGCTATCTCTTCCACGGACCGTTCTGTTACAAGGTATGCATCAAGTTCAGGACGTACCTTGGCAACAAGTCGGCACAGCTCCGGCCCATAATTTTCGGGCAGCATATTGTCGATCTCTTCCTGACCACCGGCCCGGTTGAGGTAACGGGCAATGATGTTTTGATCCATCTTGGATTTCAGAACCAATCCCGGACGCACCACAATCGCTTGAATATTGTGGTTGAATAGCACCGCAACCAAAGCATCTTCGAGACTGGGAACAACCAGCGCCTCATAGACAAAGTTGTCCTCAGGGCGTCGCATCCTGGACACGTTATTACGCAGCCAGCGTTCCTGGTGCTCATTGACGTTATCTACGATCAGAACTTCGAAGTAGGGTTTTGCCAGCGCGCGCGCTTCGGGCGGCAACATGGCCTCATCGTCATGCTCCTCCTGATCGACACTGTCGCGTTCCAAGGGAATGTGCCGACGCCGGTAGGCTCCTGTCGTCAGGGCCCGTGTGACCCTTCCGACCGCAAAGGCCAGATCGTCCAGCGAGCTATGCTCGAATTGACGTCGCATGTGATCAAAGGCGGACATGCCGGGAAACGCCCAATAGGGCTCGATCACCGCAAGCGATTTGAATAGTTCTTCGGTCCGTTTTCGGAGGGCGGCCAATTGTTTCGGCTTTGGATCCCGCGTCAGGGCACTTGTTGCTTCCCGCAAAGCGCTCCACCGATCAGAGCGCAGTTGTATAGCCGAAGAATAGTCATTCATCGCATGCATTAGTTGTTCTCCCTTGTACGAGAAAACCACTCAGATGCCTGCGAACGGATATCCCCGCTCGTTGGGAGCCGGTGATCTACCCGCTGGACTGTTTTTCGCTCCCCTGCGTTTCACTTTTCAGGGGTTGTTTCTCTGTTTCGGTCGTTGGTGCCGAATGGACGTTTATCGCCGGTTGCGCTGTGGCAGAGCCCGTGAGCGTATCAAAAGCCAGGCCCTTGAATGCGGGCGCTTCCTGAATTTTTCCTGCTGGCACATCCACGTGAAGTCCGGCGCGCGTCCCTTGGTGAGGTATTTCCAGTGGACCCAACGTCTTGAGGTAATCGTCGGTTCCACTGTTTCGATCATAAACCGAAAAATCGACGGATCGGTCGCGGAAACTTTTCAGAACCTGTCCAAGACCTTTCATGCCGGTTTCGCGCTGGCGCCGAACTGTCGATAAATCGACTTCGATGGGGAACATATCCTCTTGCCCGGCAGACTGATGCAGCACATGCGCAGACGGGTCCACCACCAGCGACTTGCCGACACCACCAGCGCCCAGCCCATTGACGTCAAATACATAACACTGGAATTGCGCAGCCGTGGAACGCGCAATCGCCAGTTCAGCATCGCGGTCGGTTGTGCCCGTCAGAACCGGGTGCAGCAGCACCTCGACACCCTGCGCTGTCAATTGGCGCGTGGTTTCCGGAAACCAGATGTCATAGCAGATTGAAAGCCCGAAACGGCCCACTTCCGGCACGTCAAACACACAGAATTCCGTCCCTGCGGCAATCCCTGATTCGTAAGGCCGGAACGGAAACATCTTGGCATAACGGCGGATGATCTCGCCTTCCGGGTTGATCACGACGGATGTATTGAAAACCAGCCCGGTCTCGGGATCACGCAGGAACATCGATCCGGGGATCAGCCAGACACGATGCTTGCGCGCAGCTTCGCAAAAGGTGTCGAGCGCTTCGTTTTCAGGCGCCTGCGCAAACCGGTCCAGCGGGCCGTAAGGTGCCAGTTCGGAAAACAATACCATCTGCGTCCAGGGAAAACGCGCCATCAGCACATCCAACCGCTGGATCATCCCTTCCACGTTGGATTGCAACGCATTCACATACATCTGCACACCGGCAATGGCGAATGGGGTCATAACAAAACACTCCGTCGCGACGAAGTGGGCCAACGTGGCCCGAATTGAGCTTCGCGCCGAACTGCCTTACGCCCTTCGAACACCGGTTGGAACTGCCGAATTGGCTCCGCAGGAAAAACTTTTGTGATGACGCAACGTTTGTTCAGAAAATGGGCGAAATCAGCCATCAAGGGTAAGCAAAATTTCGTCAATCTTGAACAGAATATTAAACGTCGCCATTTTGCCTCCCCGTTCTGACCAGCCATAGGTTGCGATTCCTTTTGAAACAGCAGCCGATGCAAACCAAGCAACAAAAGCTTCGGAATGACGCGAGCCCAATTCAATTCGATGCTGCTCCACACGTGACCGGCACGCCCTATTTCACTCAAAACTTCAACAGCAGAACGCCGCTTTTCGAAGCGTACGAGGCTTTTGGATGTTGTTCAAGCACTATGCACCCTTGTTCAGGAGCGCGATCAGAGACTGCAATGCTTGCGTCCTTGGGAACAATGCAACATCATCCCCGAGCGTTTAAAATATTGCGATACATTCCAGGCTCTTTGGCAGTCTTGCCTGGAATGATTTCCAATCGCCAGACAGGTAGGAATTATCAGATGCCAGACTTCAGTTCCATGACACGGTACGCGACATTTGCAGGTGTCATCCTTTGCAGCTTCATATGTCTGATCGCTGCTCTGATCTGGACGTGGTGGCTGCTCATCCCCTTTGCGTTTTTCACCTATCTGTCGCTGCTGGGCGTTCATGATGTCCGTCAACCAAGCCATTCGATCCTGCGTAACTACCCTGTTCTGGGCCACATGCGGTTTCTCTTCGAAGGCATTCGCCCCGAAATTCGCCAATACCTCATTGAATCCGATCAGGACGAAGAACCCTTTTCCCGCGATGCGCGCAGCCTTGTCTACCAGCGCGCAAAGGGTCAGGAGGACAAGCGCCCCTTTGGGACGCGGATGCGTGTTTATGATGCGGGTTACGCCTGGGTGACGCATTCGGTCACGCCAAAGCATATCGAGAATACGGACTTCAGAGTGAAAATCGGCGGTGACGCCTGCAAGCAACCCTATGATGCCTCGCTCTACAATATCTCCGCGATGAGCTTTGGATCATTATCTGCCAACGCGATCGAAGCATTGAACACAGGCGCAAAGATCGGCGGTTTTGCCCATGACACTGGCGAAGGATCAGTCAGCCGATACCATAAGGCGGGGGGCGGCGATCTTATCTATCAGGTGGCGTCAGGGTATTTTGGGTGCCGCGCCGACGATGGAACCTTTGATGCGGATAAATTCAAGGTGACGGCATCGCTCGACCAGATCAAGATGATCGAGTTGAAGCTTTCTCAAGGCGCGAAACCGGGTCATGGCGGCATGTTACCCGCCTCCAAGATCAGCCCTGAGATTGCAGAAGCACGCGGCGTCCCGATGGGCAAGGACTGCGTGTCACCTGCGGCGCATTCTGCCTTTTCGACCCCTTTGGAGATGATGCAGTTTCTGGGCGAGCTACGCGATCTTTCAGGTGGCAAGCCCGTTGGCTTCAAGCTTTGCATTGGTCACCGGCGCGAATTCATGTGCATTGTCAAGGCGATGCTGGAAACGAAGATCATCCCTGACTTCATCGTCGTCGATGGCACAGAAGGCGGAACAGGCGCGGCACCGGTGGAGTTTTCAAATCACATTGGCATGCCAATGGTGGAGGGTCTGACATTCGTGCACAACACCCTGCGAGGGGCAGGTATCCGCGATCAGGTAAAGATAGGAGCGGCAGGCAAGGTTGTCTCCTCTTTCGACATCGCCCGTGCTTTGGCACTTGGGGCGGACTGGTGCAATTCTGCGCGTGGGTTCATGTTTGCGGTCGGCTGCATTCAGGCGCAGGCTTGCCACACCAACCACTGCCCGGTCGGCGTGGCCACACAAGACCCCCTGCGCGCGCGCGCTCTGGACGTTGGCTCCAAAAGCAAGCGCGTCGCCCGGTTTCATGAAAATACATTGAAAGCCCTTGGCGAGATCACCGGGGCAGCGGGCCTGTCGCATCCGGGTGATTTTCTGCCGCAGCACCTGATGGTACGCTTGGGAGATAAGGAAATGGCGGAGGGCAGCGAAGCCTATCCCTATCTGCCCGAAGGGTTCTTGTTGTCGGATGAAGGTGACATCGGCGCGGATTATCGCAAACGCTGGGCCCGTGCGGATGCAGCCAGTTTTGCACCGCCGACCTGATAACAAAAAAGGGCGCTCGATAAGCGCCCTTCTTGCAACGGTATCAAGGTAAATCAGGCTGAAAGCTCAGCCACAGCATCCGCCAAAGATGCCTCGAAAATCGCAAGCCCCTCTTCGATGATCTCATCGGAAGCGGTCAGCGGCACCATGATCCGCAGAGCGTTCCCGTGCATGCCGCACCCCAGGAGGATCAATCCGCGTTTGAGCGCATGCGCACAAATTGATTTGACCAGCGCGGCATCAGGCGTTGCCGTGTCGAAATCAGTCACGAATTCCACGGCCAGCATGGCGCCCAGACCACGGATGTCCCACATCCGGAACGGGGCCACCCGCGCACCAATTTCAGCAAACCGCGTGTGGAAATGGGCGCCCAACTCCAAAGACCGGGCCAGAAGGCCTTCGCTTTCGATCGCCTCAATGGCTGCCAGCGCAGCCGCACAGGCCACCGGATTACCACCATATGTTCCGCCAAGACCACCGGGTGCCAGCGCATCCATCACTTCGGCGCGTCCAATCACACCAGCAATCGGGTAGCCGCCAGCCATAGATTTCGCCACAGTGATCAGATCAGGCACAACGCCGGAGTGTTCGACAGCAAACCAGGTGCCAGTACGGCCAAACCCGGCTTGAATTTCGTCCGAAATCAGCAAAATGCCGTGCTGATCACAAATATCACGCAGCGCCCGCATCATCTCGAATGGCACAGGCGTATAGCCGCCCTCGCCCAGTACCGGCTCAATGATGATCGCGGCAATGCGGTCCGGCTGTGCGTCAGTGAGGAACAAGTTTTGCAATCCGGTCAAAGCGTCTTCGATCGTGATACCATCGCGGACACTAGGGAACGGCGCGCGGAAGATGTCGGAGGGGAATGGGCCCACATCTTTTTTATAAGGGCTGATCTTACCGGTCATGCCCAGTGTCAGCAATGTGCGTCCGTGATAGCTTCCTGTGAATGCAATCACACCGGGGCGGCCGGTTGCTGCCCGCGCGATCTTGACCGCGTTTTCAACTGCTTCGGCACCGGTTGTGACCAGCAGTGATTTCTTGGCGAAATCGCCCGGGGCAAGAGCGTTCAGCTTCTCTGCCAATGCTACGTAGCCCTCATAAGGAACCACCTGGAACGACGTATGGGTGAATTTATCTTCCTGCGCCTTCGCGGCGGCAACCACTGCCGGATGCCGATGGCCGGTATTCAGCACCGCGATGCCACCAGCGAAATCAATGTAGCGTTTACCCTCGACATCCCAGAGTTCAGCATTTTCGGCCTGCTCTGCAAAAACCGGCGCCGCAGAAGCAACACCGCGTGGCACTGCCGTTTCGCGGCGCGCCAAAAGGGCTGCGTTTGTTTTTTCCTCTGGCGTTGTCGATACCACGGCAATCTTCGGTGTTTTGGTTGCGCGCGGCTTGCGGGCTTTCTTTACAGCGGGTTTGGGTGTCTTCGATTTAGCAGATGTAGCCATTTACGGATTCCTTCGATGGCGGGACAGAGTGTTTAAAATCTCGATACTCCGTTTAATTTAATTGTCAATCGGGATTCTGCACCGCAAAAAATGACCCCGTGTCGGGCAAAAAAGAAAAAGATTGAGACTTCCGGCAAGCTGCTGTCTAAAAACCCAAGTAAAACCAATACGTCACACGCTCGACGAGGATATCGCCCTTTGGACATCGGACACCGGCTTCGCGCAATCCGTAAAAAACGCGGACTTTCCCAGCGGGAACTTGCCACACGTGCGGGCTTGACCAATGGCACCATCTCGCTGATCGAACAGAACAAGACAAGCCCCTCTGTCGCCTCTTTGAAGAGCCTTCTGGATGCCATCCAGATTTCCATGGCGGAGTTTTTTGCAACCATCGAGGAAACGACGCAAAGCAAGTATTTTTATGCTGCTGGTGAGTTCACGGAGATCGCACCGCCAGAGTTGGAAGGACCCGAGGCACAGCTATTGTCTCTGCGGCAGCTGGGCAATGCACAGGATCATTCACTCCAGGTATTGCACGAGCGATACGCGCCGGGCGCGGATACAGGGCCTGAATTGTTAAGCCACGACGCGGAAGAAGCTGGCGTCATAATCCAAGGTCAGATTGAGATCACGGTGGATGATGAGGTCAGCCTTCTGGGGCCGGGAGATGGTTACCTTTTCAACAGCAGGCTCCCGCATCGGTTCCGGAATCTGGGCAATGAGGACTGTGTGATCATCAGCGCCTGCACACCACCCAGTTTCTGAAACTGATAACCCCGACCGCACGTGGCAGCCGGGGTTCTTAGGTGTTTGGCTTCCATCCGCCGAGGATGGCGGCTGCCTGGTCAATCCAAACGGCCAACAATGGTCAAAGCAATCACGAGTCTACTTTATTCACCGTCATCACCACGCTCGTTTTTGCCTTCGTTTGTCATAACAAAAACAATCAGCGCAACCACAGTCAGAATGGAAAGCCCGTACAAGAACAAGTCTGTCGACATGTCGGGGTTCCTTTCTTCAGTGTTCGTGGGGCCAACGCGGCTCCAGCATGCATAGTTCCATAAAACCTTTGCAAATTAGTAATCTTGAATAGGTTTAATCCTGTGCGGGACCGGGAAGGTCACGGTCAAGGCATGAACATTGTCTTTTGCTGTCACATCCACCTGCGCATTGAGCTGTCGCGCAAAGGCGTTGATCAGTTGGCTGCCAAGGCCCGTTCCTTCGGCAGCACTAGATGCGTTGCCGACACTATTGATGATCGTGAAATCCGCTGTCTCGGGGTCGGTCTGTGCCAAGGATATCTTCAGGAAGGCCGGGTTTTTAGCATCGGGAACACCAATGTATTTCATCGCGTTGGTAACGGTTTCCGAAACCAATAGCGTCAACGGAGCGGCGTCATCGGTATCCAATTTCACGGCCTCGTAGGACTGCTCAATTTCAACGGAAGAGCCTGCGGGAAGGCCGACCACCAATAATTGCCCGACGATTTCTTCGACAAGGGCCCCTGCATCCACGCGTTCCAGGCCGTCACTTTGGTAGAGGTTCTTGTGAACCGTCGCCAGCGACAGAATACGTTCCTGTAATCTTTTCAGCACAAATCGGGCGTCTTCGGATTTGGCGCGACGTATCTGCATGTTCATAATCGAAGAGATCAGTTGCAGGTTATTTTTGACGCGGTGATGCACTTCCTTGAGCAGGATGTTCTTTTCGCGCAAGGAATCCTCCAGGGAAGCTTCGTCGCGTATGATTGAATCGGCCATACCTATGAAAGCCCGTTGGATTTCAACGAATTCTCGCGGCACGCCCTGCCCCATCGTCGAGCGCGGCAGGGAACGATTAAAAGCGAAAATACGCATCTGGCGTCCAAGTTTGCGAATGTAGCGGATCGCAAGCCGGTTGATGGCCCAGAATGCCACGACAAGGCTCGCAAGCCACATCAGGATGGGAAGGAAAATGCTGAGCGTCCCGGACTGGTGCACGCTTGCAATGATTTCCTCACGTTGCCAGATGCTCATGGCGTAGGTCACCCCCGGCACAATGGACACCACCGCATAGACGCGTTCTTCGCCTTCAGTGTTTACATCTTCAAATACAACAGCTTTGTTCCCGATGAGCGTTTTCAGACTTCGGTTGAGCGGCAGATCGGCCTCGGTCACAAGACGTGGTCTTTCGGAGGCGACAACTTCACCCCCGGCCCCGAAAATCACCAGATCGGCGGGGCGTAGTTCTATGGGTTGTTCGGGAAGATCCCGCAGCGCGGACAGGGGGACGGATAAGGCCATGAAACCCGCAAATATGTCCCCCTCGAAAAAGGGATGCGTCATAACCAGAACCGGTTGCTGGCTTACCGGTCCAGTTGTGCTCAGCGTGACAGCCCGTTCCGGTGCATCAATCGCCTTGTCGAAATCCGGATAGGCGCTGAAATCATAAATGCCACCGTCAGACGAACAGGTCATCATGCCATCAGCCGGCAGATACCCCACAAGTGAATAGCGATCAGACGCATTCTTGTAGTTTCTCAGAAAAGACACACAGGCTTCAGTGTCATCGCCAAACAGACGAATGATAGAGCTGAGCGCTTCTGCGGCACCAAAACCCTCCTGAATAATGGTCCGTTCCGCGCCGGAGGCCTGTTCCGTCAACCCGATCAGGGACAGCTCTGTCGAGATTTCGGCCTGGCGTGCGATCTCTCGCGTCTGGACGACGGCGATCAACCCAAACGGTAGCAGTGCAAGTGACAGAAAAATCAGAATGCGGAAAGCGAGACCCCGAAAGACATCGCCATCCAGAAAACCGCCGGTCATGATTAGAAAGATGCCGCCTTGGACGCCGTCAGCACAGACATAGTCGCATCATCTGTCATCTCCAGCGCCTCATCGTCAGCCAGATGCATCAGCTCGGCAAGACGCAGGCGCGCCCGATTGGTACGACTTTTGATCGTCCCCACGGCCACACCGCACATGTCTGCCGCTTCCTCATAAGAAAACCCTGAGGCACCTACCAGCAAAAGAGCCTCGCGCTGTTCGTCACTTAACTGCGCAAATGCATCGCGGAAGTCGGTCATTTGCAAGCGCCCGTCATGAGCCGGTTTTTCCGCCAACGCCTCCGTATGCGTGCCGTCTACGTCCGCGACTTCCCGTTTTGCCTTGCGTCTCGAAGAATAATAGGTGTTGCGCAGGATCGTGAACAACCAGGCCCGCATGTTTGTCCCGGCTTGGAACTTGTCGATGTTGGTCCAGGCCTTGACCAAAGTGTCCTGCACCATGTCGTCGGCCGTTGCGCCATTCCGCGTGAGACTGATGGCAAAGGCGCGCATGGCAGGCAGATGCTCGACCAGCGCATCGCGAGGATCAGGTTCGCTCATTTCAGGCTGCCCTTGGGTTGGTCCTGTTGCTTGAGCGCGTTCAGCAAATCCTTGAACCGGTCCGGAACACCCTCATCGAGCGCTTCCTCGTAGACCCGCTTTAAATTTTCGTCGATCACGCTTTCGCGTTTCCGGTTCGCGTTTGATTGAGACATACTGCTGTTAATTCCCCGAGAAGGTTAAAAAATATCCCACCTGCATCGGAACCAAACCCCTCACTGCGGGTTTGGTTCCGAGAAAAGTCAAAAAAAGGAAGATTTCTTATGTCGGATGCGACTGCAAACCCGGACATCAGCGTAGAGTTGGGAAATATCCTGCCCTACCTGCGCCGTTTCGCGCGGGCGATGACGGGCAGCCAGAGCAGCGGTGACCGTTTTGCCGCGGCAGCTTTGGAAACGATTCTGACAGATCGTTCAGTGCTGGATGGTGTTTCTGTAAAAACCGGTGTCTTCCGTGTGCTTTTCAGCATCTGGTCCAGTGCTGGTGCCCCCATTGATGAGGGCGAAAGCGGCCTGAAAGCCCGCGCCCAGAAGCATCTTGCGAAACTGACTGCCAACAGCCGCGAAGCGTTGCTTTTGCACAGCATCGAAGGATTCACCTTTGGTGAGATTGCCAGCATCATCGGCATTGATCAGTCCGAAGCCGAAGAACTGGTTCAGATTGCGCGTCGCGAGATGGCGGATGCCGTATCAGGGTCGGTCATGATCATCGAAGATGAAGCGATCATCGCCATGGACATCGAAAGCATCGTGTCCGAGATGGGCCACAGAGTTACCGGCGTGGCGCGTACAAGAGACGAAGCCGTGGCCCTGGGCGCCGCTGACGCACCCGACCTTATCCTTGCCGACATCCAACTGGCAGATAACTCGTCGGGCATTGACGCGGTAAACGACCTCATGGCGAACCTCGGGGAGCGACCCGTGATCTTCATCACTGCCTTCCCGGAGCGTCTGTTGACAGGCGACAAACACGAACCGGCTTTTTTGATCTCCAAACCCTACACGGAAGATCAGGTTATTTCTGCGGTCAGCCAGGCGATGTTCTTTTCATCGACCGAAACGTTGAAAGCCTGACCAAAAAAACGCCCCGCCAATTAGCGGGGCGTTTCACCATAAACGTCAGGTTTTGGCGATGGACCGCAGCATCCACGCAGCTTTTTCATGGAACGCCGCGCGCTCTGTCGCCATATCTTCGGTGACCGGGTCACCGTGCTCGCCCGCGATCTTGATCAAAGCATGCAACCTGTGCGCTACGCGCTCATGATCAGCGGCAAGCGCCTCACATGCGTCACCCGCCGAGGCCGGGGCTTCGTCATCCTGAATGACCGAATTCGCAACAATTGACGATAAAGTCGACGGCGCCAGCTGGCCCAACGCGCGAATGCGTTCAGCAATATCATCTGCCGCGTCAAAAAGGTTCTGGTACTGGGTCTCGGTCAGATTGTGGACCGAGTAAAACAACGGTCCTTCCACGTTCCAGTGCGTCGCATGGGTTTTGAAAATGAGGCGATAGGTGTCCGCCAAAGCGTTTTCCAGACCCTTGGCCATCGCTTCGGCGTCCTTGACACCGGTGCTGATATCCGTGGTTTCAGGAACTACGTTCAAAGCGCTCGTCATGCTGTTTCTCCTTTTATTTTCGTCAAAGGAGAAACAGGCGCGGAGGTAGATTGTTCCGGTCTTATGCGGGGGCGTGACCGTCTGTCGCGGCTATTGCGCGGCCTCGCCGGATCCGACCTGTGCCAAATATGGATCGCTCCGCGGCGTTTCATCTTTCGCGCGCTGCTTTTCAACTTCAGCATTCAGGGCTGCGCCAAGCAGGACCAGAAAACTGCTGATCCATAACCAAATCAACATGGCGATAACGGCACCGATTGAGCCGTAGACTTCGTTGTAATTTCCAAAATGCGATACATAAAAGGAAAACGCGATCGACAAGATGGCCCAGGACGTGCCCGCCATGACGGCCCCTGGCGTCAGCCAGCCAATGCGTATGCCGCTGCGATTGGGTCCAAAGCGGTAGAGCAAGCCAATACCTGCGAAAATCACCGCGATGGCGACGCTCCACCTGAGAAATTCAATGATGATGCTCGTTATGTTGCCCAACGGTATAAATGAAAGCGCGACCGGGGCCACAACCACGGTCATCAGCGAAACGACCCCCACCCCCAAGAGAGAGATGGTCAGGAGCAGCGCGCGCAGGTAGTGCCGCAGCGTGGCGCGGCCCCGCGTATCATAAACGAGATTGAGACCGTGCATCATCGCGCCGACACCTGCTCGTGCGGACCATAAGGCCACGCCCAGTGAAACGGCCCCGGCCCAGCCCAGGGTGTCGGAACTGGTGCTAACAAGCCCAACAATCTGCGTGTTCAGGATGTTATAAACGGCGTCCGGCATCAGACCGCGAATCTCTTCCAGCTGCACGATCACAACGGCCGGATCAGCGATCAGGCTCAGCACTGCGATCAGCGCGGCGAGGGCGGGAAAAACCGACAACATGGAATAAAACGCAACCCCGGCCGCAATAAGGCCGAGGTTGTTGCGCGTGATCTGGGCGAAGGTCGCAGAGATCACATGGCGGGTTGCTGAAAGGTTCATAGACCTTTCGGTATCACATCAGACGGCCATTTTCGAGGACCGCGGACCGATCAGGAACCAGATCACAAAGCCAATGATGGGCAGGACCAGAACCAGCAGAATCCACAGCACTTTCTTGCCGTTTGCAACGCCAGAGCCGATGATCGAAACAATCGCCCAGATGTTCAGGGCCAGCACGATCAATCCCCCGATACCAGCATATTCAAACATGAATTCCTCCTTTAGAGTTTCATCTGACTAACGCGCTGACCTGCCGTTGGGTTCCGCAGTTAACGTTATTCTTCGGGAAGCTCGTCGCGCACCTGCCCCCAGGCCATAAGCGCAAAAATCACAGTGCCTCCGATGATGTTGCCTGCCAGAACCGGTATGAAGAACCCGCCAATAGCTCCGGAAGCCGACAACTCCCCCATCCAGACCAGAACGGCCATCTCGACCGAACCCGCAACGATATGAGTGAAATCGCCCGCCGCGATCAGCCATGTGAATATCAGAACGATAAAGAACTTAGCACTATCGGCCTGTGGCAACATCCAGACAATGAGGGCAACGATCACGCCCGCAGGAATTGCCCTCCAGAACGCCGCGTTTGCACCCATGCCCGTGGCATGATGCGACAAGTCAACGACAGCCTTCATAACCTCTGGGGCAATCGCGGGCGTGAAGACAAACAGAGCGGCAACCGCGAAGGCCCCGACCACATTTGCGCTCATGACAATGGTCCAAAGGCGCAACATACAGCCCAGTGAGTACCAGGTTCGCGCCACCATTACCGGCAGGACCGTCGTGATCGTATTCTCGGTAAAAAGCTGCATCCGGCCCATGATGACTGCGAGAAAGCCCAAAGAGTAGCCCAGGTTTTCAATCAGGTAGCTGCTTTTGGAAGGTGGAAGGTAGGTGCGGAAAATAGCTTCGCCCAGGACAGACAGGCTGATCATCACGCCAGCCGCAATGCCCGACCAGATCAGCGACCGCTTGGGACGCGCCATTTCTTCCTCGCCCTCACGGCGAATGACTTCGTAGATCAGTTTGGGTGCAAGTGCCGTGGCTTCCTGAACCGAGGCTTCTTCTTGTCTCTCGTCCCGGGCAGTGGTTTTATTCATATGTCCTCCCTCAAAGCGCCGGAAACGCCGACGCCGCTTGACACTCAACACGGTTACGACTGAATGAGTTCCAAATTGATTATGTGATGGAGCCCTTATGGCGGCCTTTTCTCCTGCTTTAATGTCCGAAATTCGCGGCAGGTTCGCGCATGTGGAAAGCTGCCCCTTTCAGGGCCCGCGCATCTTTTTCGAAAACGCCGGTGGCGCGCTGACATTGAATTCCGTTGTGGAAACGTCAGCCTTGTTTGCGGCCCTTCCCGACAATCAGGGGCGTGACAACCCCGCAGCCCACGCGCTGGTGGATCGCATCAATCTCGCCAAAAGGGATATGGCCACGTTTTTCAATGCTGATGGTGGTCAGTATTTTGTGGGTGAAAGCGGTACGGAACTGTCCTTCCGGTTGATCCGCACCGCAGTCATGGGGTCCAAACCGGGTGGCGCGGTCATCGGCTCAACGGTTGAGCATCCCGCGTCCCGGTCCGCGGCAACCCATTGGGCCGGAATGGCGGGAAAAGACTACATCTCGGTGCCACATGACAAGGCGACGGGATCGGTGTCACCGGAAGCTTATGCCGCGCGCATGACTGCCGATGTGCGGGTGGCAACCATTCTGCACACATCGCCCGTGACCGGCATCGCCAATGATGTGGCCGGTATTTCAGCGGCCATCCGGCAGGTGGCCCCGGAGGCGATACTCTTTGTCGACGGGATACAGCACGCGAGCCACGGTGCTATCGACATTCGCAGCTACGACATCGACGGATATGTTGTCTCCCCGTACAAGATGTTTTCACGTCACGGCTATGGCGTGGCCTGGGTCTCGGAGCGGATGACAGCGCTGCCGCTGGAGCAACTGACCGATGGCCCCCGGCAAAACTGGGAGATGGGCACGCGCGACACAGGATCATACGCTACATTCTGCGATGTTGTTTCCTATCTTGACTGGCTGGGGGACCAGCACAGCGACAGCGATGACCCCCGCACCCGGTTGGAGGCCGCAGGTGCCGCAATTCACGCCCATGAACAGGCTTTAACGGGCGCAATGCTGACCGGCGTCGGCAATCTGCCGGGTCTGACGGAACTGCCGGGCGTCACCATTCTGGGAGGGGCGGATAATCCGGCGCGCGAAGGGCTGGTATGCTTTGCGCTGCAAGATGTGCCTGCCGGAGATATCGTTGCCCGCCTGAATGCGCAGGGTATCCGGACACATATTCGCAAGGCCGACCACTATTCCGGCAATATCCTGACGCCATTGGGGCTGGAGGCCGCCGTGCGTGTTTCCATGTGTCACTATAACAGCGTCGAGGAGGTCAGCACCTTTCTGGCAGCCATGAAGGAAATCGCCGCCGCCTGACATTCTTTTCAGCACGGTGCTTGCCATTCCGCGCAACTGCTTGGACACTGCGGCCATGACATCTGCCCTGAAAAAATCCATTGCGGCAAAACGCGATGATCTTGTGGCGCTGACACGGGATCTCATTCGCATCCCCACGCTCAACCCCCCTGGCGAAAACTACCGCGACATATGCGAATTTCTGGACCGCCGCCTGTCTGCCTGCGGGTTTGAAACGCAGTTGATCCGGGCCACAGGCACACCGGGTGACAGTGACAAATATCCGCGCTGGAACATCGTGGCGCGTCGTGACGGCCGCAAACCCGGTGATTGCGTCCATTTCAACAGCCATACCGATGTGGTCGAAGTCGGGCGCGGCTGGACAATGGACCCCTTTGGCGGCACCGAAAAGGACGGCAAAATCTACGGGCGCGGAGCCTGCGACATGAAAGGCGGGCTCGCGGCCTCTATCATCGCCGTTGAAGCCTTTATCGAAACGCACCCAACCTATTGCGGGGCCATCGAAATCTCGGGCACGGCAGATGAGGAATCCGGTGGCTACGGCGGTGTTGCCTATCTCGCCGAGCAGGGTTTTTTCGATCCCGAACGCGTGCAGCACGTGATTATTCCAGAACCTCTGAACAAGGACCGGATATGCCTTGGTCATCGTGGCGGCTGGTGGGCGGAGATCGAAACCAGGGGCGAAATCGCGCATGGCTGCATGCCGTTTCTGGGCGACTGCGCGGTGCGCCACATGGGAGCTGTTCTATCGGAATTCGAAGACAAGCTCTTTCCGGCCATGGCTGCGCGCCACACCGACATGCCCGTGGTGCCCGAGGGCGCCCGTCAATCTACGATGAACATCAATTCCATTCACGGCGGGCAGCCGGAGCAGGCCGATGATTTTACCGGCCTGCCTGCACATTGTGTGCCCGACAGTTGCCGCATCGTGATTGACCGGCGCTTTCTGGTGGAAGAACCGCTGGATCAGGTGCGCGACGAAGTCAAAGCGCTGCTCGAAGGGTTGAAAGCCAGCCGCGCCGACTTTGACTATGAGCTCACAGAGCTGAACAGCGTTCTGCCCTCCATGACAGATCGTGACGCACCGGTGGTGCAGACAGTGGCCAAAGCCATCGAAGATGTGATGGGCAAACCCCCCGAATACGTGGCCTCCCCCGGCACTTATGACCAGAAACACATCGACCGGATTGGCAAGCTGAAAAACTGTATCGCCTACGGGCCGGGCATTTTGGAACTGGCGCATAAACCGGATGAATACGTCGGCATTGACGATATGATCGACAGCGCGCAGGTGATGGGCCACACGCTGGAGATTCTGCTGCTGCCCCAATGCTAACCATCAGGCAGCGGATCAACTGGTTACATCCGGTTTACGATCCCTTGATATGTTGCCCGAGGATGTGCATCTTCGGATGAATAAGGACACCGGAAAATGGCCAAGACAAACAGCGCCACAGTCGCACGTGCCGCCCGTACCGGCAAATTCACCGTTCGCAAGGATGGTGGAGATACATCCGTGCACGCTTCCGGCAAGAAAACACCCAAAGTCGTGCGTTCCTCGATCAGCAAGAACAGGGACGCCCTAAAGCGATTGGCCAATCGGTAAGCGGCACTACCGGGTCAATCTGGGTGATGTGCTGGAAGCCCATGAACAATCGCTCGAAGCCTTCGGCGGACTGCCAGGCATTTGCAATCTCGACAGCATTCTGGGTGCTATCGGCAGACCCTACCACGGTTATCACCGCGCCATTCACAAGAAGGCTGCGGCCCTGCTGCACGGCCTGGCGACTTCTCACGGTTTCAACGATGCAAACAAGCGTAGCGCATGGTTGACCACTGAGGTACTTTGCCTCAACAGCGGTTATGATCTGGCGGTGAGACCCGGTGACCGGATTGACGACATCGTGGTTGATGTCGTGACCGGCGCCATGACACAGGAGGCGCTTGAGAGATGGTTCCGTGCGCGCCTGTCCAAATTGGATGAATACTCTTAGCGCGCCGCCGGAATGTCGATATTGTCGATCAGCCGGACACCCGCCAGCCATGCTGCCGCGAAAAGCCGCGCAGGCGCGCTTGGTCGCGCAAGCAGGGCCAGCGTATCGCAGGCGCGCAGCTCAAAGTAGTCAATATCCGTGAACCCCGCGGCGGCAAGACGTGTCAGGGCTTTGGCCTGCAGCGGCGCGAAATCCGCCCCGCTGCCGAGTTGCCCGGCCACATCCTCCATGATCTCAATGAGGCGCGACGCGTTCACCCGGGCCCTGTCGGACAGCAGCAAGTTGCGTGACGACATGGCCAATCCGTCCTCTTCGCGGATGGTCGGGCAGCCCACGACCTCGACGCCCAGATCAAGATCGCGCGCCAGACGCCGCACGACCATGAGTTGCTGAAAATCCTTTTCGCCAAAAAACGCCTTGTCAGCGGATGTTTGGGTAAAAAGCTTGGTGACAACGGTCGCAACCCCGTCGAAATGCCCGCGCCTGTGTGCGCCACAAAGCACATCTGTCATGCCCCCGACGGATACATTTGTCGCAAACCCTTCAGGGTAGATTTGCGTCACATCCGGCACGTAGATTGCATCAACCTCAAAACGCGCCAATTTGCGCGCATCCTCTTCTTCGGTGCGCGGGTAATTGTCGAGATCCGTTGACTGGTTGAACTGCTTGGGATTGACGAAGATCGTCACAATCACCCGGTCACAGGCGGCTTTGGCGGCGGCAACGAGACTCAGGTGACCATCATGCAGCGCGCCCATGGTCGGCACCACGCCAATGGTTTCTTCCGCTCGGTGCCACGCCTTGGTGCATGCGCGCAAGTCGGTCAGATGCCGGATGATCGGTGCGGTCATGTCCCGGCCTTCGGTTTGGGGGCTTCATCGGCAAAAACATGTTCCGGGCCGGGAAAACGGCGGGCGCGCACCTCTCTCGCATAGGCGGCAATGGCCGCCTCCCCTTCTTCCCCCAGATGCGCGTAGCGTTTCACGAATTTGGCTTTGAAAGCCGTGAATAGACCCAACATGTCATCCACCACCAGGATCTGCCCATCACACCCCGCAGAGGCCCCGATGCCGATTGTGGGGATGTTGATCTGTGCCGTGATCCGGTCGGCCAGACCTTCTGGCACCTTCTCCAGCACGACCGCAAATGCACCCGCTTCTGCCACGGCCTTTGCATCCTGCATCAGCGTGTCAGCGTGTGGCCCGCGCCCCTGAACGGTATAGCCCCCTAGCGTGTTGATGGATTGCGGGGTCAGCCCGATATGCGCCATCACCGGAATGCCGCGTTTGACCAGAAAGTCGATTGTCGGGGCCATATGCTGCCCGCCTTCGAGCTTGACAGCACCCGCGCCGGTCTCGCGCATCAATCGCGCTGCACTGTCAAAGGCCTGCTCAGGGCTCTGTTCATAGCTGCCAAAAGGCATGTCGATGACCATCATCGCGCGACTCAAACCGCGTGACACAGCCTGCCCATGCAGGATCATCATCTCCATCGTGACCTCCAGCGTGGAGGGCAAGCCGTGCAGCACCATGCCAACGCTGTCGCCGACCAGAACGAAATCGCAATGCGCATCCATCAGCTGTGCCATCGGTGTCGTATAGGCGGTTAGGCTGACGAGGGGCGTGCCGCCCTTGCGGGCCCTGATGTCGGTGGGCATCGGCGCTTTTTTCTGCGCTGTGGCACTCATGATCCGCAATCCTCCGATCAGCTTTCGCTGCCAGATAACAATGTGCTCCCCGAAAATCTACGGCAAACCGCCCGCCTGCCACTTGATTGCTGCCGGGTTTGTTGTGACACTTCACCACAAATCAGGGCGCGGCACCCGTGCCCCGCCCCTACACGGAGGACAGTCATGTCAACGTTGAAAACCGCCCTTTTTGCCACCGCTTTCGCAACTTTTGGGATCACGGCATCCGCCCAGACGGACATTACCGTCGCATTGCAGCTGGAACCACCGCACCTCGATCCGACCTCTGCCGCCGCCGGAGCCATCGACTCGGTGCTTTATACCAATGTCTTTGAGGGTCTGACACGGTTCATGGCAGATGGCTCCATTGTGCCGGGTCTGGCGAAAAGCTGGGAGATTTCTGACGATGGCCTGACCTACACCTTCACATTGCAGGAAGGTGTCACCTTCCATGATGGCACGACAATGGACGCGGAGGATGTCAAGTTCTCTCTCGACCGCATTCTTGCCGAAGACAGTGCCAACGCCCAGAAAGCGCTGTATTCGGCCATCGCCAAAGTTGACGTCATCGACGCGCTGACCGTCAAAATCACGTTGAGCGAACAGAACGGCAATATGCTTTTCAATCTTGCCTGGGGTGATGCGGTGATCGTGGCCCCAGAAAGCATCGAAAACATCAAGCAGATGCCCATCGGCACCGGCGCGTTCAAGTTTGTCGAGTGGGTACAAAGCGACAGGATCGAACTGGTGAGAAACCCTGACTACTGGGGCACACCCGCCAGTCTGGAGGCGGCAACCTTCAAGTTCATCTCTGATCCCACTGCCGCTTTTGCCGCCGTGATGGCTGAGGATGTGGATTACTTCTACGCCTTTCCGGCACCGGAGAACCTGCCGCAATTCGAAGCGGATCCGAGATTTCAGGTGCTGGTGGGGTCGACAGAAGGCGAAACCATTCTGAGCACCAACAACAAATTGCCGCCCTTCGACAATCTTCTGGTCCGGCAGGCCGTTGCGCATGCCATTGACCGCCAGGCCATTATCGACGGCGCCATGTTCGGCTATGGCACACCCATCGGGACGCATTTCGCGCCTCATAATCCCGCTTACAAGGATTTGACAGGTCAGTCTGCTTTTGATCCCGAAAAGTCCAAAGCCCTGTTGGCCGAGGCCGGGCTGGCAGACGGGTTCGAGACGACGCTGTACCTGCCTCCCCCCTCTTATGCTCGCCGGGGCGGCGAGATCATCGCCGCGCAATTGGCTGAAGTGGGAATCACTGCCAAGATCAACAATGTCGAATGGGCTCAGTGGCTCGAATCAGTTTTTCGCGGCAAGGATTTTGGCCTGACCATTGTCAGCCACACCGAACCGATGGACATCGGCATCTACGCCAACCCCGACTACTACTTCCAATACGACAATCCTGATTTTCAGGCGCTTATTACCAAATTGAACAGCACGACCGACCCGGATGTGCGCGGCCAACTAATGGGTGAAGCGCAACAAATCATCGCCGACGACTACGTGAACGGTTACCTGTTCCAACTCGCGCAACTCTCTGTTGCCAAAGCGGAATTGCAGGGTTTGTGGGCAAATGCCCCGACACAGGCAACTGATCTCACGGCGGTGACCTGGGGCAATTGACCTCTATCACTGTACGCAATTTTGCGCCTACCAGCTCGGTGAGGCGTCTTAGCGCTGTCTCAAATTGACGCAACTTGTCCGGATTCAGATCAATACAAATGCAGAATTGCCTGTGTAGGCTGGGGCAGTGATGAGACACGCGCTGTCTGTAAAGTGTCCAAAGCCAATCTTTTCGGAAATTCCTTGCTTAATTCTTGAGCAGTTACTTGCAAAATTTCTACTTAAGCGTGTATACTTGTTTGTGCCAACCTTGGAATAGGCAAAGCTGCAATCACTACTGTCACTCGATTTTCTGCTCAAAAAGGAGACTGCATTGACCCCTCTCGAACAGCGCGCCTCTCTACTGGAACAACAGATCGAAAAAGCTTCACAAAAGGAAAGACTGGAACTCGTACCTCAAATTGATCGTGTCATCGCAACTTTAAGCGCCCGCGGGGAAGTTGTCCCGCAGCGGCTCATTCGGCTGAATAACGTGCTGAAGGAAGAAGTTATCGAAGACATGTTCGACAATATGCCGGTGTAATTCCCCCGAACGCACCGGTACGGGACAGGCCCAAAAAAACCTGACATTTCGAGCAGGAAATGTGCCTCCCACCGAAGGGAAAACCGAAACGGAACCGACGTTGTACCCACGTCACACCGTGCTCGGTTTTCCCTTCACTTTATTTGGACTACACTTCTCTTCCCATTGATCGTTGTATCAGAACCCGCACGCGGTCCTTGATCGTATCCCGCACAGGGCCGTCACGCGGCACATCGCGCAGCGTCGTGAACCAATGCTCAGGCGGGTTCTTACCAAGGCGATTTCCTTCAAACTTCAGACCGCGCAGGACGTCTTCTGCCACCACCGGAAGGCGATCGGGAATCTCAAAATCGTTCAGGGCGGCCCAAACCCCCGTCCAGAGCCGCCCAACAGACCACGGATTATATCCACCACCCCCCAGAACCAGCAATCGCGGGGCGACACCCATCAAGGCCCGGACAACGGCCCAATGCGCATTGTTGGAAAGGCTCAGATGCGCCAGCGGGTCTTCCTCCACGCCATCGGCACCACAGAGCAGGACAATGGCATCGGGTCGAAAGGCTGTCGTTTGCGGCACAATCAACGCGTCCCTGATGAACCCCATTTCACTGTCATTGAAACCCCGCGGCACCGGCAGATTCAGCGCTGAACCATCTGCCGTGTCTTCAAGCACGCCGGTTTTGGGCCAAAGGCGTTCTTCATGTACCGAAATCATCAGACAATCGGGATCACCCGCAAACCCGACAGCAACCCCGTCGCAGTGATGCGCATCAATATCCACATAGACAATGCGCCGGACACCGTTGCGGCGCAGGCTGAGCATGGCCAGCACCGGATCGTTCAGATAGCAAAACCCGTTGGCGCGGTCAGGCATGCCGTGATGTGTGCCGCCGGGTGGGTTATAGATGATACCCCCCTCCCGCAGCAATTCGCCCGCCAATAGCGAACCACCCGCAGCGGTGGCCGGACGGCGATATATTTCCGGAAAAACCGGGTTGGTGATGGACCCCAGATCGTGGCGCGCGGTGTCTTCGGCCGTGGCGAATTGATCGGCTTCGACACGTTGCAATGCATCAATGTAGTCCGGTGTATGCCACGCGGTAAGGGCTTTGGGTTTCGCGCGTGGGGCAGTGATGAATTGCTCTGGCGGCAGCCAGCCCAACGCCCGGGACAAATCCATCACAGTGCTGACACGCGGCACGCGCAGCGGGTGCCAGCGCCCATAGCTGGAATGACGGAATATTTCAGCACCGATGAAACGTGGTTGACCCATGAGAGCAGACCTAAACCATTGGCCGCAATCAACAACCCCTCTGGACCCAGGGCAAGCCACCGCCTAACGTCTCCACAATGCTGCGCTATGTGCTCAAACGACTGATCTCGCTGGTCCTCAGCCTCGCTGTTGCATCCTGCATCATTTTTGTCGTGATAGAAGTGGCCCCCGGCGATCCGGCCTCGTTCATGCTGGGCATCAACGCGCAGCCCGAAACCCTCGACGCCCTGCGCAACGAACTTGGCCTCGATGTGTCAAAGACACAGCGCTATCTGAACTGGGTCGGAGGCATGCTGACGGGCGATTTCGGCACCTCTTACACCTACCGTACACCGGTTTCCGACATGGTGGCCGACCGCATCGGGGTGTCGATCCCGCTGGCGCTTTATGCGCTGACCCTCTCCATCGTGATCGCCTTTCCCGCCGGGCTCTACGCTGCTGCACGGCGCGGCAAAGCGGGCGATCTTGGCGTCACCGGAGCCACGCAACTGGGTGTGGCCGTACCGAATTTCTGGTTCGCCATGATGCTGGTGCTGGTCTTTGCAATCCATTTGCGCTGGTTTTCCGCAGGCGGCTTTCCCGGCTGGGACAAAGGGTTTTGGGGCGCGCTGAAATCGCTCACATTGCCGGCGATTGCCCTGGCTCTGCCGCAGGCCGCCATCCTGACACGGGTGATGCGATCCGCCCTGCTGGATGTGCTGGGCGAGGATTTCATGCGCACCGCTCGCGCCAAGGGGTTGTCCCAACGACAAACGCTCTGGCGGCATGGTCTGCGCAATGCTCTGATCCCGGTGCTCACGATCATCGGGTTGCAATTTTCCTTTCTCTTCGCCGGGACCATCATCATTGAACAGGTGTTTTACCTGCCCGGCCTCGGACGGCTGATTTTTCAATCCATCTCGGCCCGCGACCTGATTGTGGTGGAATCCGTGGTCATGCTGGTCGTCTTCGGCGTCATTGTGATCAATTTCCTGGTGGATCTGGCCTATGCCGCCGTTGACCCGCGCTTGAGGTCACGCTCATGAGACGGACCCTTGTTCTGGGAGCAATCCTGTCCGCCTTCTTTATCCTGCTGGCCCTTTTGTCACTGGTCTGGACGCCCTTTGACCACACCAGCCTTAACATCCCCGATAAACTGCAAACACCCGGCGGCACCCATATTCTGGGGACAGATCATCTGGGCCGCGATATCCTCAGCATGATCATGGTGGGCGCGCGTACCTCGATCGCCGTGGCCGCTGTAGCGCTCGCCATCGGCTTGTGCTTCGGGGTTCCTTTGGGGCTGATCGCCGCCATGCGCAAAGGCGGCTGGCTGGACGAGTTCATCATGCGCGGAAACGACATCATCTTCGCCTTCCCGCTGCTGGTCATGGCTATTCTGATCACGGCTGTATTCGGCCCGTCGGCGATCAATGCGATTGTTGCTTTTGGCATTTTCAACATTCCCGTCTTTGCCCGTGTCACACGAGGCGGCGCTCTGCCACTTTGGGAACGCGAATTCATCATGGCGGCACAGGTCGCCGGGAAATCCCGTGTCCATATCTCCATCGAACATATTCTGCCCAATGTGCTGAATCTCCTGATCGTTCAGGGCACCGTTCAGTTTGCCCTTGGCATTCAGGTGGAGGCCGCCTTGTCCTTTGTCGGGCTTGGCGTGCAACCGCCGACGCCCTCGCTGGGCCGGATGCTGGCGGATGCCCAGACGATGGTTGGTTTTGCGCCGCATCTGGCGATCTTCCCCGGCCTCGCCATCATCGGCATTGTGCTGGGCCTGAACCTGCTGGGTGACGGTCTGCGCGATGCGCTTGATCCACGGTTGCAAAGGCAGCGTACATGAGCCTTTTGCAGATCAAAAACCTGTCGCTGCGCATTCAAGACACGCCCATCCTGCGCGATGTCAGCCTTGATGTCGCAGAAGGAGAGATCGTCGCCATCACCGGGGAAAGTGGTTCCGGAAAATCCATGACGGCACTGGCCGCCCTGCAATTGCTGCCAAACGGTGCCGAAGCGACGGGAGAGATCGCATTGGATGGTAAGGATCTGATGTCGCTCACCGAAAGCGAGCTGTGCCACTTGCGGGGAAATGACATCGGCATGATCTTTCAGGAGCCGATGACGGCCCTGAACCCTGTGCACAAAATTGGCCGACAGGTGACAGAAACCATCCGCATTCACACGGCCCTCTCCGCCGCGGACGCCCGCAAACAGGCCGAAGACATCCTGACAAGGGTCGGTCTGCCGCCGGAGCGTTTCCCGCTCAGTCGCTATCCGCATGAATTGTCCGGCGGGCAACGGCAGCGTGTTATGATCGCCATCGCCATTGCCCTGCGGCCAAAACTGCTGATCGCTGATGAACCGACAACAGCCCTGGACGTGACGACACAGGCGCAGATCCTCGATCTGCTCAAATCGCTCGTGGCTGATTTTGGCATGGGGCTCATCATGATCACCCACGATCTTGCGGTTGTTGCCGATATGGCGGACCGCATTGCCGTCATGCGGCACGGCGAAATCGTTGAAACGGCGCCGACCGCGGATCTGTTGCGAGATATGCGCCACACCTATACGCGCATGCTCTTTGAAGCCTCTTCGCATAAGGTCGATCTGCCAGAACCGCCCGAACCACGCCCCTTATTGAGCGTCAAAAATCTTTCTTGCAGTTACCGTTTACCGCGCCGCACCCTGTTGAAACCACCCGGTACATTCGACGCCGTGAAGGACGTGAGCTTTGATCTGATGCGCGGTGAAAGGCTGGGGCTGGTGGGTGAAAGCGGGTGCGGCAAGTCCACGCTGACACGCGCGATCCTTGGTCTGGAAACCCCGCAATCAGGCACGATAATGCTCGATGGTGCCGCCGTCAGCCCCGAAGGACGACCCGATTTCGAGGTTCGCAGGCGTATGCAAGTAGTGTTTCAGGACCCCTTCGGCAGCTTCAATCCCAGGCACCGCGTCGCCCGTCTGATCACGGAACCATTCCATTTGCTCACAAAACCGCCGGCCGGCGCTGACAGGCAAAAAGCCATAGATGCGGCCCTGACAGACGTCGGGTTGAAACCTCAGGATGCAGGGCGCTATATCCATGAGTTTTCCGGCGGGCAAAGACAACGGATCGCAATTGCCCGCGCGCTGATCATCCGACCTGACCTGATCCTTTTTGACGAGGCGGTCTCGGCACTGGATGTGTCTGTCAGGGCGCAGATACTTGACCTTCTGGCCGATCTCTGCCGGGCCTACGAGTTGACCTATCTCTTTGTATCTCACGACCTCAGTGTGGTACGTTCGGTCACCGACAGGGTCATGGTCATGAAAGCAGGAGAGATCGTAGAGCAAGGCCAGACAGAAGCGGTCTTTACCGATCCTCAACACGCGTATACGAAAAAACTGTTGGCAGCCGTGCCACAGCTTCCCCAGATCAACAGGCAGGAGCAAACAGCCACCCATGTCTGACATCAAGCTGTTGCCGATAAACCAGCGAGATCACAGCGAAGATGCTTTGGACCTTGCTCAGCGGGCCGCGGATTACGTGATCCTTGAGGTGGGCCACGCCCCCAATGCCGCATTCATTGATGATTTTTTCGAGGCCGTCCCGCCCGGCTTGATCAAATCCGACCTGATGAATTTCGGGGTCATGCAGCAAACGGCCATGACCGGCATCGTCTGCATTGCCAAAGGCTATGAATTGCCAACAGACTGGTGGATCGGGTTGTTATTGTTGGACCCTGCATATCGTGGCAGCGGCATCGGGCACAATGTGGTACAGTTGATCAAGACAAGGGCGCGCAAGGCGGGCATGAGCATGCTCAAACTTGCCGTGTTGGAATCCAATCCTCGTGCGTTGCATTTCTGGGCGCGCGAAGGCTTTGTCCCCCACCGATATGCCCCGGCAACGCCAGACAGCGACGGGCACAACAGATGGGTTCTGAAGCACCAGATCTAGGGAGGTTAACATGCGACTGACGGGAAAAACGGCGATTGTGACAGGCGGTGCCTCAGGTTTTGGCGCAGGCATCGTTCGCAAGTTTACCTCCGAGGGTGCCCGGGTCATGATTGCGGACCTTAACAGGGAAGGCGCACAAAGCCTCGTTGAGCAAATGGGCGATCACGCCATTGCCTGCCATGTCGACGTGGCAAATGGTGATTCAGTCGGCGCAATGGTCGCACAGGCGATGAAAGAATGGGGCCACATTGATATTCTGATCAACAATGCGGGCATCACACATCTGCCCGCCGCCATGGAAGAGGTCACCGAAGAGGATTTTGACCAGGTTCTGGCCGTAAACGTGAAATCCGTGTATCTCACCGCCCGCGCTATTGTCCCGCACATGAAAGAACGTGCAACCGGCACCATATTGAACATCGCATCAACAGCTGGTGTTTCGCCGCGCCCCCGACTGAACTGGTACAACGCCTCCAAGGGCTGGATGATCACGGCGACCAAGGCAATGGCGGTTGAACTCGCACCCCATGGCGTGCGGGTCAATGCACTCAACCCAGTCGCGGGCGAAACACCCCTGCTCAAATCATTCATGGGTGAGGATACGCCCGAAATGCGTGCCAAGTTTCTGGCCACCATTCCGCTGGGCCGGTTTTCGACACCGCAGGACATGGGCAATGCCGCTTGCTTTTTATGTTCGGAGGAGGCTTCCATGATCACCGGTATCGCGATGGAAGTCGATGGAGGGCGCTGCATATGAAACCGATAAATCTGGCTGAGAAACTCGCGCAGTTTACCAGCCACTGGGACCCCCATGTGGTGGCGGACTACAATGACAATGAAGTCATGGTGGTACGGTTTCAGGGCGAGTTTCCGTATCATCTGCATGAGGACACGGATGACTTCTTCCTTGTGCTCGAAGGTGAGATGATCATGGACCTGCAAGACGCTTCGCATCCGGTAAAAGCAGGGGAGCTTTTTGTTGTCCCGAAAGGTGTGACCCATCGCCCCCGCGCACGAGCCGAGTGCAAAGTCCTTCTGATCGAGCCCAAGGGCGAGCCAAACACCGGTGATCCCGAAACAGCGGCCCCAAAGCCCCGGATCTAGCGGATGGGGGATATACGCATCATGCCATGGGAAGCCTTCTGCGAAGACGCCGGATGATGGAACCGGGCCGCCGTAATCTGATCACCGATGTTACTGGCCTGCGTGTCGGAAACGCGCAGGATGCCGCGCTGAAATCAGGCTGCACGGTTGTCACGGCGGACGCGCCTTTCGTGGCCTCTGTCCATGTGATGGGCGGCGCACCGGGCACGCGGGAAACGGATTTGCTGGCACCGGACAAAACCGTGACAGAAGTAGACGCGCTGGTGCTCTCGGGTGGGTCCGCGTTCGGGCTGGATGCCTGTTCCGGCGTAGTTGACGGGCTCAGGGCCAACGGGCGCGGTTTTCCGGTGGGCCCGGTCAGAGTTCCGATTGTGCCGGGGGCCATTCTCTTTGATCTGCTGAATGGCGGTCAGAAAGATTGGACACAGAACCCATATGCAGCACTGGGCCGCGCGGCCTTTGATGCGGCACGCGCTGAATTTGACCTTGGCACCGCTGGCGCAGGCACCGGTGCGCTGACCGGAATGCTCAAAGGTGGATTGGGTTCAGCCTCTCTGCGACTGGACGACGGCAGCATGGTCGGCGCTTTGGTCGCCGCCAACCCGCTGGGCTCGGCAACCACACCGGGGGATCGCCATTTCTATGCGGCACCTTATGAAATTGGCACCGAATTCGGGGGGTTCGGGCCAGACAGCCGTTCCGGTCTGGGTCTTGACCTGCCCAGCCGCAAACGCGATTTGGTCTCTCAGGGTGGCAATACGACAATCGCCATAGTTGCAACAGATGCGCGACTGAGCAAATCCCAATGCCACCGCGTGGCCGTCGCCGCCCATGACGGCATAGCCCGCGCAATTGTTCCGGCGCACACTCCGGGGGATGGGGATCTGGTCTTTGCCCTGTCCACAGGCGCGAAACCGGCGGGCGATGCGGGTCTGATCGGGCATGCGGCATCACTGTGCCTGTCGCGCGCCATCGCCCGTGCCGTCTTTCATGCAACGCCCGCGCCGGGTGATTTGCTGCCCTGCTGGCGCGATCAGAATGCCTGACGTCAGTCGCGGGTATGCCGGGCGAGGCCGAGATCAATCACCTTGCGATCATGTTGAAGCGCATCCATCACCGTTTGCACGATCCCTTCGGCGTCAACACCGGCATCCCTGTACATCTCAGCCGGTGCTGCCTGATCAATAAATCTGTCCGGCAGGCACAACGTGCGCAGGCGGCATCCGTGATCAAGCAACCCATGGGCCGCCATTTCCTGCAGCACCATCGCACCGAAACCGCCTTTGGCCCCCTGTTCAACCGTGATCAGCGCGCTATGTGACTGAGATAGAGTGGTGATCAACGCCATATCAAGCGGCTTGGCAAAGCGGGCATCAGCGATTGAAACGCTGATGCCTTCTGCTTCAAGGATTGTGCGGGCCGCGTCGCATTCTCCAAGATGCGTGCCAAGCGACAAGAGCGCCACGTCTCCCTGTCCTCCTTCGATCATACGGCCTTTGCCGATTTCAAGCACCTCGCCTTTTTCAGGCAGTGCGACACCGGTGCCATTGCCGCGTGGATAGCGAAAGGCGATGGGTCCGCTGTCATGTGCGGCAGCGGTTTCGACCATATGCACAAGTTCGGCCTCATCCGCTGCGGCCATGACGACCATACCCGGCAGCGCCCCAAGATACCCGATGTCAAAAGCGCCCGCATGTGTTGCGCCGTCTGCACCCACGAGCCCCGCCCGGTCGATGGCAAACCGGACCGGCAGGCCTTGCAGCGCCACATCATGCACCACCTGATCGTATCCGCGTTGCAGGAAGGTGGAATAGATCGCACAAAACGGCCTCAGCCCGCTCGCAGCCATGCCAGCGGCAAAGGTCACGCCGTGCTGTTCGGCAATGCCTACGTCAAAAACCCGTGCCGGGAACCGCTTGGCCATGCGGTCCACACCGGTGCCGCTTGGCATGGCGGCTGTCACGGCGACGATTCTGGGGTCACGCGCGGCGGCCTCTGTCAGCGCATCACCGAATACGCCGGTGTAGGACGGCGCATTTGCCTTGGCCTTGGATTGCACGCCGGTATCCACGTCGAATTTCGACACACCATGGTATTTGTCGGCTGATCCTTCAGCCGGCGCGTACCCTTTGCCTTTGACGGTACAGCAGTGGATCAGGACCGGGCCAGTTGCGCGCGCACGGGCACTGCGCAGTACGCTCAGCAACTGGTTCATGTCATGCCCGTCGATGGGACCGATGTAATCAAACCCAAGCTCTTCAAAAAAGGTGCCACGGCTTTCCAGCCCGGTGACCATTTCGCGCGCGCGCCGCGCGCCTTCGCGGACCGGTTTGGGGGCCAGTTGCTCCATCCCTTCGGCCACGGCGACCAATCCGCCAAAGGGGCCTTTGCGTGTCAGATCGGAGAGCGAAGAGAGGTAGGAGGACATCGCGCCAACGGGTGGGGCAATCGACATCTCGTTGTCATTTAGGATCACGAACATGCGCCGCCCTTCCGAGCCTGCATTGTTCAATGCCTCATAGGCCATACCCGCACTGATCGAGCCATCGCCGATCACGGCCACCGCGTCACCCGTCGGCTGACCCATATCGCGCCCGATGGTGAACCCGAGGGCTGCGGAAATGGAGGTACTGGAATGCGCCGCCCCAAAGGGGTCGTATTCGGATTCAGCGCGTTTGGTGAAGCCCGAAAGCCCCCCACCCTGCCGCAGCGTCGGCATGCGATCACGTCTGCCCGTCAGGATTTTATGCGGGTAGCACTGATGCCCCACATCCCAGACCAGCTTGTCACGTGGCGTGTCGAACACCGCGTGAATGGCAACGGACAATTCAACGACGCCCAGAGAAGATCCCAGATGCCCGCCGGTGTGGCTGACGGCATCGATCACTTCGGCGCGCAGTTCAGTGGCGACATCCGCCAATTCGCGATCCGTCATCTGGCGCAGGTCCGCCGGACCTGCCACGCGGTCGAGGGTTGGTGTGTTTATCTTGGTCATTGCGCACATCTCCTGTCTTGAGGGACACGGGGCTCTTGCCAAAGCCCGGTTTCCGCCCCTCGGGAAAGTTGACGTCGCATCCGGGGGTGAGCCCGGTTGCGACGTCAGGTTCCTGTAGCCAACAGGAAGGGAACAGGGGTGCCTAGGACCCCTTAGCCCGGATCAAGGAAGCCGATGATCCGTGCGCGGCTGAGTCAGGGGCGATCTGAACACCGCCCCTGACCTCATTCGTAGACCGGGGTCTCAGTCGTCGCGAGCTCAGGCCAGTCTGCTATTACGTTCATCCCCTGCATGGGTTGCTGGTAGCCCTTGTGGCAGGTCTTGCAGGCCGCTTTCGGGGCATCCGCATAGATCGGGCCAAGGCGCTCTTCAGGATAGGTTTCCGCCAGCGGCACGAGGTAATCATTATTCAATTCCTGCACCATCAGAATGCCAAGGCTTGCCGTGCTCCACTGCGGTGTCACCTGGCTGCCGTCGTAAAATGCGCGGGAGTTGTGACAGAAAACACAATTCACCCCGAGGCTGTTGGCGAAGTAATTCATCAGCGAATAGGTGCGTTCAGCATCCTGAATGGAGGCATAATCCTCGCCCCCCGGCACACCAGTCTCGCGGCTTTCCAGCGAATGCACGGCGATGGTCTCACCATCGAGCAGGTATTTCTCTAGTGCATCCGAGGGCAATGAGGTTGACTGACTGAGCGAGGTTGCCCGGTTCTGATTGGCCGTCCAGCCTTCCGCCGAAGCATTCACCGGCGAAATCTTGAACCAGATTTCCGATGGCACGTTCTCGCCGCGATGGCAGGTGTAGCAATTCACGCCAACCTGCTTTTCGGCGTTCACGTGACCGTCCCAGTTTTCATTGATGTTCTGAGTCATCTCGATCATGCGACGGGCGACGACCTTGGTATAAAGCGTATCCTCACCATAGGTTTCCAGATCGCCATCTCCGTGACAGTAGGCACAGCCCTCTTCCGGCGAGACCCATTGCGTCATAGCCGCCATCACACGGTTGAAATTGTCATCCGTCAATGCGCCCAACACCTGGACATTTTCATAGATGTCCCCTGCCAACTCTTCGCCACCTTCGGGAACATAGGGTTCTTCGGTGTAGTAATCCTCGATTGTCGGGTCAGGCAGGGTGCGCACAACGTTGAACTCCGGCACAGACATGCCTGTACCCCTTGGCCCCGTTTGCAAGGAAGCCGTTTGCGCCGGATTACCCCAGGCCACAACCATGGCCGCGGCGAAGATAGCACCTCCTGCCACGCCGACCAGAATGGCCGGTCCGAAGATATTCGTCGGGTTGTCCTTGTTCCATTTGTCAAACCACTTGGGCAGCATGATCAGTTCTCCTTCCCGATAAAGGCCTCATAGGAGCCGTAATCCGCGTAGCCGTAGGACCCGTCATAGATCGGTGCGAAGTTGTGTTCCTGCGCCCAGATGAACCAGTTGTCGACCACCGTGCCGGTGAGCAGGATGCCGATACCGCCGGTGATGGGGGTCAGCACGGCAAACCACCACGCCCAGCGGTGGATGCCTTCCATGGTGGCGTTGAAACCCATGGTCCAGCGCCAGAAGAGGGCCGCGCGTTCAGTTGCGGTACCACGGTCGTAAATCTGCTCCAGCTCACGGTCGCCGCCGTAACGTGTGACCGCCAGAATGGTGCCGCCGTGCATACAAAACAGCAGCACGGAGCCATAAAGGAACACGATGCTCAGACAGTGGAAGGGGTTGTAATAGAGGTTGCCGTAGCGGATCGAAAACGCCGTGGTCCAGTCAAGGTGCGGGAAAATGCCGTAAGGCACCGCCTCCGACCACGATCCCATCAGGATCGGACGAAAGAGACCCAGCACAAGGAACAACCAGACAGCGGCGGCAAACCCCCAGAAGATATGCTTGCCCATCTTGTGCTGTTCGGCCAGCAAATAGGCCCGCAAGAGCCATGTCATCACCGAGATCAGTAAAAAGAAACTGGCGATGATATACCATCCGCCGTCATTCAGCGGCGGCATCGTCAGCCCGTATTCCGGGGAGGGGGGTTCAAGCGCCAGCCAGAAAAGCTGCCGGATGAACTGCGGGATTGACCAGCCGACCTGCGCCAGCATGTTGAAGCCCACGATAAAGAACCACGCAAGCCCCGTGCCAAAGGCGACCATGCTGGTCCAGCCCCAGTAATAGGGGCCGATCTGGCCGTTGCCAAAAAGGCCCGCGAGCGTGTTGAAAAACGGTTTGCCGACCCGCTCTTCCATCATGTTGTTGCCGGCGTCATCCATGCCCATTTCGGGCGTGCCCTGAACCTGCACCTGTGTGAAAATATTCTGATATTCAGGATACATCATGATCACATCCCTCCCACGGCGACGGGTTCACCCCAGATCGGCAGGTCGAGCCACCAGTTCCACCACTCGGGCCAGCCTGCTGTCCAGACGGGACCGGAGATGATGATGCAGACGGCGGAGAAGAAGACCGCGTTGATCGCCAGCAGATAACCCAGACGGTGGATGCCCAATGTGCCAATGGAATAACCGATGAAATCGCGAAAGAAGGTGTCTTCGTGATCTGGCGTCTTGGCCTCTTCGCCCTTCTCCGGGTTGGCCGCGGACAGGATCAACCCGCCATGCAGCGCCAGCGCCAGCGTGGTTGTGAAAAAGAGCGTCACCGCCAGCATATGCGCCGGGTTATAGTGGAAATGCAGATAGGCGTAGCCGGTGTTGCTGACCCAATCGAGGTGGCTGAATATCCCATAAGGAAACCCATGCCCCCAAGCGCCCATCAGCAACGGGCGGAAGATCACAAGGGTCATGTAAGCGAGGATTGCGAAGGAGAATCCGGCAGGCACGTGATAGCCCATGCCCAGCTTGCGGCAAATCTCAACTTCGCGCAGCGCCCAGGAGATGAAAGCGCCGGTGGCGCAAATCGTGATGATCTGCCAGAGCCCGCCTTCCATCAACGGTGCCAGCCCCAACCCGTAGCTCAGATCAGGTGGCGCAATATTGATCAGCCAGGGATTGAAAGTCCCCTGCTGGCTAGCGCCCCAGAAAATCAGGATTGTCCCCAACAGGGCGAAAAAGGTCGTCGTAACGCCGAAGAAGCCCACGTAAAACGGACCCACCCAGAAGTCGAACAGATCGCCGCCAATCAGCGTCCCTCCGCGGACGCGATATTTTCTTTCGAAGCTGAGCAACGCCATCTTCACTCTCCGCGTGTGTGCGGCACGCCTAGATCAAGGCGGAGGCCGTCAGATTATTATGTCCCTTGTTCGCTGCGGGCAGAGGCGCACACTCAGGCCGCCCGCAGCAGTATTTTGTTGTCAGTCGATCAAAAGCACGCCTTGCCGAGCGCTCAGGATTTACTGACCACCTGCGGCAGCTGCCGCCTCGAACCAGTTCAGGCCGCTGCTGAGCACCACAAGGTGGATCATTGCAGCCAAAAGGAAGAGGAACACGCCCTGCGCCACGAAAACGCGACGGGGGTCGAAGATGAGCCAGATCTTGTAGAACTTTGCCATATCCATCTCTCCTTAACCGAACCAAGGACGCCAGATGTAGGTCGCCAAATGTGCGACCACAGCCACCGCCGAGAATAGCCAGAGGCCACTCATGTAGACGGAATGCAGTTCCTGCGCCTGTTCGTCTGTGAGACCTGTGAAGGACAGGTCGGTATTATCAGCCATAAGTATTCCTCCGGAACGCTATGCTGACGCCGCGCACCCCGCGGCCGGGTCCTTTGGGGGTTACCCCCCTCGGGGGTCTGCTCACCTTGTTGAGAGGCGGACAGTCTTTGAACTCGACAGGCGCACGTCGGTCGAGCAGTCGGGTCGCGCCGCCGGCCTTGCCAGCCCCGCGGCGCGAGATCGTTCAGGCCGAGAAGATCATCGGGGTAATGATGCGCGCTTGCGTCCAGGCGCGGGCCATCGGACCCTTCTCGGTAAAGCTGCGCGTCCGGATCGCCGACAGCGCCCAGGTCAGGGTCGCCAAAGGCAGGGTCGCCAGAAATATGATGGCAAAATAGACCATGAACTCGGTCTTCACCGCTTTGCGATTTGGACTTTCACCCGAAGTCTCCATCGCCGTTTCAATCATGTCAGATGTCATGTCACTCATGTCTGATCCTCTCTGGGAATATCGGCTAGTGCCGGGTCCAGCGCACGGACGGTATCGACCACCACCCGTTCGTCTCCGGCGGCAAGTGCCGCCGCCTCTGCCGCATCGCGCAATGTCTTCGCGGCTGAAATTCGTGTCAAAACCGGGTGGGTTTCCACAATCCGGTCCAGCATGGCCTGCGCATCCGCATCCCACGGGAAATCGCGACGCAACGGCGTCAGCGTTGCATCCGTGGCATCCATCTCCGTGCCGAGCGGCAGGATATGGAAGAGCGCATCAAAGAGCCCGTTGCAGATTTCCTGCACAAGATAGGTCGCTCCCGCGTACCCCATGAAGGGCGTTCCGGTATGTCGCCGAATGGCAGCACCCGGGAAGCTTGCCGGGATAAACGCAGGGGATGGCCCGTGCCCTCCCTTGAGCTCGGCCAGGTACATTTTCTCGTTGATCGAGCCCATCACAATCAGAGGCCGTTTTTGCCCCATCAGGGCGCGCACTTCCTCGTTGTTGGTTTTCTGCCCGGCTACGCGCGCAACAGCAAAGGCGCAAGGCAGCCCCATGTCATCTTCGAGAAACAACCGGATGCCTCGGGAATAGGTTTCATTGGCCACGATGGCGAAACTCGCCGTGGCAAAGAAATCCTGCGTGACGGAGCGCCAAAGATCCCAGACCGGTTTGATCGTGGAATGCTTCTCTTGGCGGATAAAAGGTTCGGGGTCGAGGCCCACCAGGTTCCCCAGTGCGCGCAGGAACTTGGTAGTACTCTCGACCCCTATCGGGGCTTGTAGATACGGCTTGGCAAGAAGCTCGCTCAACCCGCGCCCGAACTCGCGGTACATGCAGATGTTCACATCCGCATTTACCAAATCTCTCATTTCAGCCACATGCGCGCCCAGGGGCATCACCATGTTGACCTCGCAGCCGATCCCTTCGACCAGCCTGCGGATTTCGGCCAGATCGGATGGCATGTTGAACGTGCCATACATCGGGCCGAGGATATTGACGCGAGGACGCGCACCTTCCTCACGTTTCTTCTCAGGCGGCATCCGACCCTTGGTCATACCGAATTCGGTAAAGATCCACGTCATCGCCCGATCCGCCGCTTCCCACTGATCCTCATCAATGGTGCGCGGCAGGAACCTCTGGATGTTTGTTCCCTGCGGTGTGACGCCGCCGCCGATCATCTCGGCGATTGATCCCGTCACCACCACGGCTGGCAGCGCCGGATCAAGTGTGTCCCAGGCCCGCTTCATGGACTCTTCGGTGCCAGACCCCATTTCGCCCTCGCCCAGACCTGTGACCACAATGGGCAGCTCATGGGGCGGCAGCGCATCGGTGTAATGCAACACAGAGGTGACGGGCAGGTTCTCGCAGCCAACGGGACCGTCAATCACAACCTGCAAACCTTTCACAGCGCAAAAAGCGTAAACTGCCCCCCAGTAGCCGCCTGCGCGATCATGATCGGTGACTAGCATGCGGCACCTCCAACACGTCGAGCGCGGTTATATGGAGTTGCACACCTCATACCATCTGCGCGGCCTTTGCCGCCCTGGCTTGCTTGTCGAGCTTCTTTTGATGCTGGGCGCGGAAATCAGGTCGCAGGTTGGGCGTGCCCTCCCAGACGCCTGCAGTATCTTCGTGGCCAACACCTTCGAAAAAGGCTTTCATCCGGTTCATACGGCCCTTGTTGGCGATCGCCGCGTTGATCACCTCAGCCAATGATCCGGCACCGGCAACACCCATCAGGGGACGTGCCGAAATCAGGTTGGTGAAATAGAGGGCGGGAATGCCCTTTTGCTTGGCTTTCTGCACAACAGGTGTCGTGCCGATGGCCAGATCGGGCTGGATCGCCTCCATCGCGGCGCAATCATCTTCAAGCGATGCGCGGAACTGAACCTTTGTGCCCTTTGCCATCAGCCAATCCGCATCATCCTCCGACCACGGCGACTTGGCGCAGGCCGTACCGACATAAGGAACCTTCGCGCCACTTTCGATCAGCAGACGGGCAACCAGAAGTTCCGAGCCCTCGTAGCCCGACAACGTGATCGTCCCGTCGATCGGTTTGCCGGCAAGCGCACCGGCAATCGCTGGCAGAACAGCGTTTTGGGCAGCCGCGATCTTGTCAGCCGCAACACCATAAGCCGCGCCTATAGCCGCCAACCACGATGCCGTCCCATCGCGACCCACCGGGGCGGAGCCGACAACCGCGCGGCCCGCCGCCTGAAACTGGCGCACGGCATCGGTGTAGAAAGGATGGATCGCGGCCACGACGCCACAATCAAGTGCTGCGTATAATTCGCGCCACTCGCGACAGGGCACAACGGGCCCTGCGGCCAGCCCCATGGGGCTGAGCATCTGCCCGATCATCATTGGGTCGGCCGGGAACATCTCGCCCAGCATCGCCACGGTCGGGCGGTCATGTTTGCCGCCCTTGGGACGCGCAACAGGCCCAGCCTCGATCTCTTTGCGGGCGTATTCCAGCATCGCGCCTGCCAACACGTCCTTGGCCTCGGCGTGGGTGGGCACGCCAAAGCCGGGCACGTCGATGCCCACAATACGCACGCCATTGATTTCATCCGGCAACAACCGCAGCGGAACCCCGCTCGCCGTAGGGACACATAAGTTGGTCACCACAATTGCGTCATACCGATCCGGGTCCGCCAGCTCATGCACGCTCTCGCGGATGTCTTCAAAGAGCTTACCTGTCACAAGCGTTTCGGAATTGAACGGCACATAGCCGACCGACCGGCGCGCGCCGTAAAAATGCGACACAAAGGTCAGGCCATAGACGCAACAGGCTGAACCCGACAGCACCGTCGCGACACGCTTCATCCGCAATCCCACGCGCAAAGACCCGAAGGCCGGGCACATCGATTGGGGTTTGTCGTGTGGGCCTATCGGGTAATCCGCTCTGAATTTATCGAGTATCTCTGACTTTCCGGCCAGCCGCGCCGCCTCCGCCATATCGCCGCCGGAGTGACACCCCTGTTCCGGCGCCGCCGTTTCGTGCGCGCCCGTGGGGGCCCGTTGGATATCCCCGTTGGGATGACCTTTGATCACTTGCACGCTGTCCGCGTCGTCATATGTGATCTCGTTTTTCACTCGGGCTTTACCCGTTGATCGGGGCTTTGATCGCTCGTCAATTCATCGGCCAACTCTCGCGACTGTTCTATCGCTTCCTGACTGGACTCTGATCGCGCGTCCGACTGCGCACACATCCGCGCCCCACGGTCCACCGCGAGTTGACTGTGTGTGAAATGATCAAGCTTTTTCATTCAGTCTACCTGGCGTCTGGTCATCTGACCTGCTTGGCAGAAAACCGATATCCTGCAAAAGCTGCATGATCTGGTCGGCGAGCATGTCCTTCCGGCCAGTGTCGGGCTGTTGCTCGGACGAACGGATTTGGGGTTCATGCATCATCATATACGACCTCCAGCGATGGTTTCGGCTCTGCGTTCTTGCCGCGCATATCCACGTCGGTCGCAGGCTCAAGTACAATGTCACCTCCGGTTTCGGAGGCATCGAAAAGGCCCAGCAAACCGTCCTGATCCAACGGTGAAGGACGCACGGGCGGGGCCACGGCAACATTCTCTCCAAGCTGCGCAAAAAGATCGCCCCATTGCGATTGCGTCGTTCCAACGATCTGGTAGTTGGCGGATTTCTTGCGCAGGTCATCATCCTGGGGGATCGCCGCGAGGACGGGGATATCGACGGCCTCGGCAAAGGCCGCTGCTTCGCCGGTGCCGTCATCTTTGTTGATCACCAGCCCAGCGACGCCGACATTGCCACCGAGCTTGCGGAAGTACTCCACCGCCGAGCAGACGTTGTTCGCCACATAGAGCGACTGCAAATCATTCGAGGCGACCAGAATGACCTTCTGCGCCATGTCGCGCGCAATCGGCAGGCCAAAGCCGCCGCAAACCACATCGCCCAGGAAGTCGAGCAGCACATAGTCAAAATCCCAGTCGTGGAAGCCGAGCTTTTCGAGCAGTTCGAAGCCGTGGATGATCCCACGCCCGCCACAGCCGCGACCCACTTCGGGGCCGCCAAGTTCCATGGCGAAGACACCACCACGTTTGAAACAGACATCCCCGATCTTCACCTCTTCACCCGCGAGCTTTTTGCGTGTGGAGGTCTCGATGATCGTGGGGCACGCCTTGCCACCGAACAGCAGTGAGGTCGTATCCGATTTCGGATCACACCCGATCAGCAGCACGCGTTTGCCCTGCTCCGCCATCATGTGGCTGAGGTTTGCCAAGGTGAAGGATTTGCCGATGCCACCCTTGCCGTAGATCGCGATGATCTGCGTCTTGGACGTCGGCGCAGTTTGCGGCACCTCCAAGGTTGGCTCTGCCGCAGCTTCGTCGCGCAACCGCTTGTCGAACTCTTTCAGGTTTGGCACGTCACCTTTGGTCTGGCGCTTTTCGTCGATACCGTCTTTCACGCCACGTTCCTCCAGTTCAAAATCATTTTCAGGCACGCCGGGTCGGAGAAGGCGCGCTCATAGGCAGCTGGTGCATCCGTGGCGTCGGCCGTATGCGTAATCAGCCCATCAAGGCTGAGCGTTCCGCTTTCCACCAACGCGCGTGTCGCCGCCAGATCATCATGGGTCCATTCGGCGGCCACCCGAAAACGCGCCTCTTTCATGAAAGCCGGCGGAAAGGCAAAGCTCAGAGGCTCCTTGTAGAACCCGGCCAGAACGATCTCGCCACCCTTGCCCAGACACCCCATCAGCGTGTTCAGCACATCCGCGCTGCCCGATGCATCATAGACCGACATATATGCGGCATGATCGTCTTCATCCGGAGCACAGACCTGATATCCTCTGGCCCCCGTGCGCCGTGACGGATCAATTTCCCAGACAACGGGTGCCGGCGCGCCCGCAGCAATCGTCAACCGGGCAAGCAACCGACCAAGGACGCCGTGACCAATGATCAGGTCCGGCATGGATTTGTTCAGACCAGCCATAGCGTGGCGCGCTGTCGCGGCTAGCGCCAGCAGCGCACCTTGTGCGCCCAGACCGGAATCGATTCGCGTCACCCGATCTGCCGCCGTCACGACACGCGAAGACGCGCCCCCAAAAAGACCGAAGGCACCATCATAGCAGTTGGCCCCCGGTACAAAGACATGATCTCCGGCCCGGTATCCTGTCGATAACGGTGCTTCCACGACTTGGCCCACAGCTTCGTAACCGGGAACGAGAGGATACCCCATGCCCGGGAACGGCGGCATCTCTCCTGTCCAGAAGAGTTTTTCAGTACCAGTCGAAATTCCGGAGTGAAGAATTTCAACCACCAGATCCTCGGCACCCGGCGACTTTAACGTCAGGCTATCCACTTCAAGATCGCGCGGACCTTTCAGAAGAACGGCAGTGGTTTCCAAGTGTCTCTCCTCATCTGCACCGATCGATTTGATCTTCGTCAAAGACTCATCGTGCAGATTGCTGTCATTCTGTCAGTTTAAGCTGACATATTTTTGTGTCAACTAAAACGGACACTTTGCTCAAATGATTCACCGAGGCTTGCTGGCGGTGAGCACACGTGTGACGAAATTGCGGGCTGGTTTCGGGCTATTGATCGCTTCGAATCCCGCCTCCGCACAAAGCGCCGCAATCTCATCGGCAGATCGCGTACGACCGGTTTTCATCGCCATCGTGTAGAATGCAAAATAGACATCGCCCGCCATGTCGGGCGTGCTGCCGCCGCCCATGGGCTCAGACACCAGCAAGCGCCCCCCCGCAGGCAAAGCTTCAAAAACTGCCCCGAGAAGATCAGCGACCGTCTCATCCGCATGATCGTAGAGAACCCGTATCAGCGAAATCATATCTGCGCCATGCGGCAAAGGACTGTCCCTGAACGAACCCGCGTGGATCTGGGCCCGAGCCTGCAGGCCTTCGGTCTCAAAACGCGCGGCAGCCGATTGCGTGACCTCGGGCAGGTCGAAGAGCGTCAACCTCAGATGAGGTTCCGCGCGACCAACAGCGGCCAGAAAGGCCCCTGTCCCGCCCCCAACATCCATGAGATGCCGCACATCAGCAAAGGACACCGCGCGCAATGTGTCTTCGGCAACCAGTTGCTGGCTCTGCGACATCAAATCGGAATATGTCTCGGCAACCTCAGGATCAATGTCCCCCTTGGCCCCAAAGACATAGGGCCAGAATTCTGAAAGCGCGGTGTGGCCGGGATCTCGCAGCAACGCTACCGGATCCGCCATATCTGCATAAAAGGCATGATGATGGCGGATCATCGCCTCCAGCCCCGGCACGCCCATCAGAGCCGCCCCCTTGCGCGCCAGGCCGAACCGCCCTGCCCTGTCACGCTTGAGCAGCTTCAATGCCGCGGCAGCCTGTAGCAAAACCTGCATTTTTTCCGGTGGCACCTGTGCCGCAAGGCCAAGGGCTTGCGCGGTTTGCGGACCAGCTCGCAGCCGATGCAAGATATCCAGTTCCACCAGAGCCATCAGCACCTGACTTTGGACAAACCCTTGAACAACATTGAAAAGAACGGCGCCATCCCGGCGCGCCTGGCCTCGTGTCAGTGGGAATTTGCTGGCCCAGCTCTGGAATCCGGGCCGCGCGATGAACCGATTGAGCCAACTCCCCCGCCAGCGCGGTGGATTCCCAGCCGTGTCAGACATTGCTGCGCGCAGCAGTCACATTCGGCGCAACCGGCGTCAACCGCTCTGCATAGGTCCGGACCATTTCGGCCAGATGGGCCTCCCCCGGACACGAAGGGATCGATGCGATCGCACCGCCCAAAATATCCTTGAGCCGGGAAATCGCCCCCTGCACACCCAGCAACGATACCGCATTCGGGCGGCCATGCAGATCATCCTGTCCCACCGGTTTACCCAGCGTTTCAGCATCATAAAGCGCATCCCGCAGATCATCCGCGACCTGAAAAGCCTCGCCAATACGCGCGCCAAGCTCAAACCATGGCTCCGCTTCCTGACCCGAAGCAACCGCCCCCATCTGCGTGGCTGCAATGAACAGAGCGCCGGTTTTGGCCTGATGATATGCTGAGAGGTCAATCTCGACCTCGCTTTCCCAGCCCTGCCCCGCACATATACCGCCCGGCATGCCAGTGCGTTGCGCCAGGGTCATGATCATCTGGGCCACACGATCAGGCGCATGAACAGATTGCCGCGCCAGGGTTTCAAAGGCCAGCACGATGAGGCTGTCACCCGTCAGCACCGCAAGAGGTTCGGAATAGGCTTTGTGCACAGAAGGTTTTCCGCGGCGCACATCAGCATCGTCAAAACAGGGCAGGTCATCATGCACAAGGCTCGCACAGTGGATCATTTCCAGAGCCGAGGCCGCCGCATCCGACAATTCCGGACGATCATCCCCACAGGCCATCGCAACGGACATCAATATTGTTGGCCGGATACGTGCCCCGCCAGGGGCGGTTGCATAATCAAGCGCAGATGCCAGTCGGGCAGGTACTGACCCGCGCCCCTGCCCCACCGCAATGGCCGAAGAAAGCGCCGCTTCGATTCTGGTGGTCATGCCCATGCGGAACCCTTTCATTGGCAATGTGTCATTAAATTAGGACACAATAGTGTAAATCATACTGGACACATTACCTTCACGAGTCAACAATCGCCTATGGATGTTGAAACCCCTTCGCGTCTGAGCAAGCGACCTGCCGCCATTGTCATTGGCGGGGGCATTGCCGGGTTGGCGACCGCCTTGCGGCTCTCGGCCGGGGGCATGTCGGTGACGCTCCTTGAACGCCACAACCACATGGGCGGAAAGATCAGAACTGTGCCGAGCGCGGCCGGTCCGGTTGATGCGGGCCCGACCGTGCTGACCCTGCGCCACGTTTTCGACGACCTTTTTGCCTGCGCGGGGGAACGTCTCGAAGATCACGTGACCCTCATGCGGCAAGATATTCTGGCGCGACACTTCTGGTCGGATGGCAGCCAGCTGGACCTGCACGCGGACCCCGAGACGACCGCCTCGGCCATAGCCGAATTTGCCGGACATAAATCGGCAGAGGAGTTTCGTCAGTTCAATTGGCGTGCCCGGCAACTCTTCGACGCTTTCGACATCCCAATGATGCAGGCAGCCAAACCAAAAGTCCCACGACTCGCTCTTGAAGTGCTGCGACACCCACGGCTATTGCGCGCAATGGCGCCGCTTTCGACGCTTTCCCAAATGTTGGACAATCAGTTCAGCGACCCGCGTCTGTCCCAACTCTTCGGGCGCTACGCCACCTATGTGGGCGGCGCACCGCACCTCAGCCCGGCGATCCTGTCGTTGATCTGGCAGGCCGAAGCGGCAGGCATCTGGGTTATCCAGGGCGGCATGCAACGTCTGGCGACAGCTCTGACTGCGCTCGCCATCAACCGCGGCGTCATCATGCGGACCAACACACATGTCGATAAGATTACGCTGGACAACGGTGCAGTCAGTGGGATTGAAATCAATGGCTCAGAACATCTTCGCGCCAAATTCATTGTCTACGCAGGCGATCCGCGCGCGCTGGCGAAAGGCAAATTGGGCTCTGATTTATGCGGTATCGCACCCCAGACCCTGACCATACCGAGGTCTTTTTCCGCACGTGTGCACAGCTTTGCCGCCTGCCAAACGAGACCCGATCTATCACACCACAACGTTTTTTTCGCAGATACGCCACAGTCTGAATTTGACGACCTCATGGCCGGGCGCATACCATCTGATCCAACGCTTTATCTTTGTGCCGAGGACCGCGGGCATGGCACGCCTGTTCCCCCGCTGGAACGATTCGAGATCATCTCGAACGCGCCAGCCACCGAAACCCTTACTCCCCCCATGGATCTCGACACATGGCATCATCAGATCATGCAGCGACTAGCGGATTTTCAGGTGACCTTGTCGCCGAAACCGTCGATGACGACGATCACAACGCCCCAGCATTTCGCTCAGATGTTTCCCGAAACGATGGGCGCGCTCTACGGGCAGAGCCCGCACGGGCTGACGGCATCGCTGAGGCGCCCGACCGCACGCACGAAGATTCCGGGCCTCTGGCTCGCGGGCGGCGGCACCCATCCCGGAGCGGGCCTGCCGATGGCGACCCTCTCCGCGCGGCACGCGGCAGAGGCGATCTTAAGCGCCCAAACTTCGACATCCCTGTCGGACCCGACGGCTATGCGTGGTGGTATGTCGACGGCCTGAGCGATTGCGGCACGCGGGCGATTTCGGTGATTGGTTTCATCGGGTCGGTTTTTTCGCCATGGTACAAGTGGTCCGGACGCAAGAACCCGCAAAACCACGTGTGCATCAACGTCGCGACCTACGGGCCCGGTGGTCGCTTTACCATGACAGATCGCGGTGCTTCGGCCCTGCGCCAGACCGGTGCCCGCTTTGAGGTCGGTCCCTCCATGATGCGATGGGCCGACAATCAGTTGATCATCGACATAAATGAGATCTCGGGGCCGCCCCTGATCAATCGCATAGAGGGGCAAATTCGTCTGATACCTTCGGCGATCACTGGTGTTGAATTGCCGTTGACAGAAGATGGTGCCCATATCTGGCGCCCCTTTGCCCCCACGGCGCGCATCGACGTTGACATCGACCGCCCGGGCTGGCGCTGGCAAGGTGATGGGTATTTTGACGCCAATTTCGGTAACCGGGCGCTGGAAGAAGATTTCAGCTACTGGACTTGGGGACGATACCCCACGGCAATGGGGACGACGTGCTTTTACGACGCGACCAGATGCGACGGAACAACCCTGGCCGCAGGGTATCGTTTCAACCACGATGGCACGGCGGAAACGCTCGCCCTGCCCCCGGTAGCACCTTTGCGCCGGAGCCTTTGGGCCATCAAGCGCGGAACACGCGGCGATCCCGGCTGCCAACCGCGGCAAGTGCTCAACATGCTGGACGCTCCGTTTTATTCTCGCTCTGCCGTTGAGACACAATTGGATGGCGAACGCACAACGGGCGTACATGAAGCGCTTGATCTGCGTCGGTTCAGAAGCCCGCTGCTCAAACCGATGTTGGCGGTGCGTGTGCCCCGCCGAGCCAGATGGCATTTTGACTAAGGATCAGCCCGCCGCACCCGGCGGCTCTCGCGCCATCTCCGGGTTCAGCTTCCAGACACCGGCATTCAGGGCAGACGCGATACTCACCCAGATCAGATAGGGCACAAACAACAACCCGGCCACGGCATCCAGCTGCCACATCGCCAGAAGGCAACTCAGCACAGCGAACCAGAGGAGTCCCACGACACCCATACCCAAGCGTATGTTCTTGAGGCCAAAGAATACCGGGGTCCAGAGCCCGTTCAAGGCAATCTGCAGCGACCAGAATGCCAGAGCGACGCCACTGCCCTCCAGAAGAGCCACCCGCGCGCCCGCGACGGACATGCAAACGTAAAGCGTGATCCAGGTAACAGGGAAGACCCAGTCAGGCGGCGTGAACCAGGGTTTGTTGAGCCCGCGATACCACGCACCGGGTGGGAACAACCCGCCGGTAGCACCTGCCCCGAGACAAGCAGCAAAAAAAATGCAGAAAAGAAGCCAGAACATGGCGTCACGTTACCCCAGCGGATCGTCCCGTCAACTGTGCACGTTGTTCAAGGCGGCGTTGTTCCAGCGTTGCCAGTACCGAAATCAGGGCGTCACTGCGCGAGGACGCCGGTCGCCCAAGCGCTGCGGCATCCACCAGAAACTGAACTTCCTCCAAGGGACGCGCGTAAAGAACGGAGGACCGCGGCATCATCAGGCTTGCGCCGCTGAGCAGCAGCGATTGCCCGAGCCACCCGATCTTCTGCGCCTTGTTGGTGCGTGCGCGCGCGGATATGGAATCGTAGCCCATTGCTGTGAGCTGGCCACCGATACCCGCATAGATAAACCGCGCCGCGTAAATTCCCGGACGGCACCCCCTTGGTAAGGCACCCACACCAGCCTCGGAGCGCATGTACAGGCGGTTGGCCTCCATCACGAGACGTTTGATCATTCTGCGCATGGCTTTCGTGGGCTTGGGGTCTTGCAGGAAGGTTTCAGGATCAATGCCCGCCTCTTCGAGCCAATCCAGCGGCAGGTAAATGCGGCGCTCAAGAGCGTCTTCTCCCACATCGCGGGCAATATTGGTCAACTGCATGGCGACACCCAGATCGCAGGCCCGCGCCAGCGCATGCGCATCCCGTACCCCCATCAGCACGCACATCATCGCCCCCACGGCGGAGGCCACACGGGCAGAATAATCCTTGACCCCGGACAAGGTGCTGTAACGTCGCTCTGCCGCATCCCATGCCAGACCTTCGAGCAAGGCATCGGGCAAGGCCCGCGGCATCTCGAAATCCTCGACAATGGCGGCGAATGCGCGGTCGGGGGCTGCATCTTTCGGGCGGCCCGCATAGACCGCATCCAGCCGGTCGCGCAGCCGCAGAACCGCCTCGACCTTTTCGGCCTTCAGATCGACCTCATCATCGGCCAGACGGCAAAAGGCATAGAGCGCCAATGCCGGATCCCGCACCCTGGCGGGCAGCAGTCTGGAGGCTGCGTGGAAGGACAGGGATCCATGGCGAATGGCCTCCCGGCAATGTTCCAGATCATGTGGCGCAATCATTCGACAACCTCCGCATCGGGGATCAATGTGCTCAGGACTTCAGCCGTGGAAATGACACCAGGCACACCTGCGCCGGGATGCGTACCCGCCCCCACGAGGTAAAGCCCGTCGACCTCTTCCGAGATATTATGCGGGCGGAACCACGCGCTTTGCAGAATGCGCGGCTCGATGGAAAATCCAGCACCGAGCGGGCTGAGGTATCGGTCGCGGAATGTCTCGGGTGTGAAAACCACTTCGGTGCTGATCTTGCCGCCCAGACCGGGCAATAGCTGCTCTTCGAGCATTGCCAGCATCTTGGCCTTGTAACGTGGTTCCTCGTCCGCCCAGTCGACACCGTTGTCATGCCCCAGATGCGGCACCGGGCTCAGCACATAGAAAGTGTCATCACCCTCCGGCGCAACGGAGGGGTCGGTGACAGAGGGGCGATGCACATAAAGGCTCATGTCATCGCAGAGTTTTCCCTTGATGAAGATATCACGCAAAAGCCCGGTGTAGCGCGGCCCGTTCAGAATTGTGTGGTGACCCACATCGGGCCACTGACGCGCTGTGCCGTTGGTGCCGAAATACCAGACAAACAGGCTCATGGAATACCGCGTGCGCGCCAGTTTCTTCGGCGTCCAGCGGCGTTTTTTGTGATTGCGCAAAAGCGTGTTGTAGGTATGACCGGAATCAGCGTTGGACACGACGATATCTGCCCCCATTTCGATGCCGGAGCCCAGACGCACGCCTGTGACCGCGCCGTCACGTACGACGATCTCATCCACCTGTGTTTCCATCAGCAGTGATCCGCCCTGATCCTCGATCACATTACCCATGGCGCGCGCCATACCGGCCAATCCGCCCATGGCGTAATGCACCCCGAATTCCTTTTCGAGATAGGCGACGAGAATATACATCGAGGTCACATGCAAAGGGTCTCCGCCAATGAAAAGCGGATGAAAACTCAGCGCCATGCGCAGTTTTTCGTTTTTGACCCTGCTTGCGGCATGCGCGTAGACCGATCTGTCGGCTCTGAGCCGGGCGAAGGTGGGCAGCACCTTGATCAATTCCCAAAGTCGATGCATGGAACGGCGCCCGAGGTCTTCGAACCCGAACCAGTACCGCTTGGCGCTGTCGCTGAGGAACCTGTCGAAACCCGCCAGATCGCCGGGCGATAACTTCGCGACTTCGGCACGCAGTTTCTCGGTGTCCTGCTGGGCCACAAATCTGGTGCCGTCGGGCCATCTGATTTCGTAGAACGGATCAAGTGCTTTGAGGGTCACGTCATCGTCGAAATTGCGCCCACAAGCGCTCCAAAGCGCGCGGTAGAGCTGTGGCACCGTCACGATTGTCGGGCCAAGGTCAAAGCGGTGACCCTCCTGCCAGAGCGCTGATCCACGTCCACCGGGGACATCGAGCTTGTCAATCACCGTGACCCGGTAGCCTTTGGCCCCCAAGCGCATGGCCGCCGCCAATCCTCCGAGCCCGGCACCAATCACGATCGCCCGGTTACGCCGCCCGCTGCGGGGGTCTACAGAGTCGATGGAATCCACACGTGTCATCACACCAACACCGTAAATGTGTCTAGTTAAGTTTACAATTGCCTTCTTCCCATCGGCGCATTTGCGTGTCAGACTAAATTGACAACTGGGGAGTTTCACAGCGCGCAATGACCGGCACGCCCATTGTATCACTGAGCTTTTTCCGCTTTGCCCGCCCGGCGGCGCGCCTCTGGGCATTTGCGATGATGGGGCTCGCACGGACGGCATTGCCAAAGGTACCTGGAATCGATTTCTGGAAGCTTTGCGGTTCCGGCACCGGTGAAGGTTTCACACCGATCCCCAACACCTCCGTTTACGCGATCCTCGCCAGTTGGCCGGATGAACAGACCGCACGCACACAAACCGCCCAAGCCGAGATTTTCAATCGGTACCGGCGCAAAGCCAACGAAGACTGGACAGTATATCTGGAAACCGCCTCTGCCCGGGGGCAATGGTCAGGCGTGGCACCTTTCCAGAGCACGCACCGGGCATCCGGCGGGCCCCTGGCCGCCTTGACACGCGCGACGATCAAACCGTCCGTTGCCCTGAAATTCTGGCGACGTGTGCCGGACATCAGCCGCATGATCGGGTCTGATCAAAACGTCGCTTTCAAGATCGGCATCGGTGAAGTTCCCCTGCTGCACCAGATCACGTTCTCAATCTGGCCGGATGCTGCGGCCATGGCGGAATTTGCCCGCAGCAACGGACCCCATGCAGCCGCCATTCGCGCCGTGCGCGAGGGCAACTGGTTTTCCGAAGAACTTTACGCGCGTTTCGCCATACTTGGTGACGCGGGTACATGGGATGGAAAAAGCCCGCTCGACGCACTGGAATACGCTCTATGAAGACCCCCTTCCCTTTCTCCGCAATTGTCGGACAGACGGCCATGAAACAGGCGATGATCCTGACGGCAGTGGACCCGGGCATCGGCGGCGTTCTGGTTTTTGGTGACAGAGGCACGGGCAAATCGACGGCAGTGCGGGCACTGGCCGCCCTGCTACCGCCCATTCGCGTGGTGGAAACCTGCCCGGTCAATTCACCCAGATCCGCTGACTGCCCCGACTGGGCGGAACTGGGTTCCAAAAAACTGGTCACACGCCCCACGCCCGTCATTGATTTGCCGCTGGGGGCCACCGAAGACAGGGTGGTGGGCGCGCTGGACATCGAACGCGCGCTAACGCGCGGCGAAAAGGCGTTTGAACCCGGCCTTCTGGCGCGCGCGAACCGTGGGTATCTCTACATCGACGAGGTCAATCTGCTGGAAGATCACATCGTCGATCTGTTGCTCGATGTCGCTCAATCGGGCGAGAACGTGGTTGAACGGGAGGGCCTGTCCATCCGTCATCCGGCGCGCTTTGTGCTTGTTGGGTCCGGCAACCCCGAGGAAGGCGAACTGCGCCCGCAACTCCTTGATCGTTTCGGTCTGTCGGTCGAGGTCCGATCCCCCGATGAGATCGGCGAAAGGGTTGAGGTTATTCGGCGCCGGGATGCTTTTGAATCCGATCACGCCGCGTTCATGGAGACATACAGCGCCGAAGACGCAAAAATCCGCGATACAATTCTCAAGGCGCGCAAACGACTGCCTAGACTCGTAACGCCCGACGGCATTCTGGAAGATTGTGCCGCGATTTGCATCGCACTGGGCTCTGACGGGCTGCGCGGCGAACTGACCCTGTTGCGGACGGCCCGCGCATTGGCCGCCTATCAAGGAAAACGCAAACTCAACCGGGACCACCTGCGCGAAATCGCGCCCTCGGCCTTATCGCACCGGCTGCGCCGCGACCCCCTTGATGAAGCAGGGTCGGGCACGCGCATTGGGCGCGTCGTGGAGGAGGTGCTGGGGTGACCCCTCAAACCGAAAGCTGGAACCTCGCGGCGCTCGGATTGGGCTTGTTGTCCTTCGCACCTGGCTACCTTGGAGGGGCCATTATTCGAATGCGCGCAAGCCCCCAACGAGACGAGGTGCTGCGTGCTCTGGAACCCCTAAACGCCCATCGAATACATCCCAACATCTCTGACGAGCATTTGTTTGGGGGTTTGGATCTTGCAGCAACGCTAAAATCCGATCATATTGTTGATTTTAAAGGATTATTTGACGATCACTTCATTGCAATCCTGTCCATGGCGGAAAGATGCAGCACCGAACTGGCGGCCAAACTAGGGCATCAACTGGACCTTGACGTGGGTCATTGCATCCTCGCCCTTGATGAGGGCGCAGAGGAGGAGGAGGCCACCCCCCCTGCCCTTTCAGAACGCTTGCCATTCCATATCTCTCCAATTGGAAAGATGCCCGTCGGATGGCGACCTGTCCCCGCGGGGACGGCTCTTGTTGATCCGCAATCCGTCCGTTGTTCCATTGATGATCTGAACACGGTGACGGCTTTGGCCTCGCAGTTCGGGATCGACAGCATGCGAGCGCCCCTTCTTGCGCTTCGCGTCGCGCGGGCACATGCGGCCTTCAGCGGGCATAAAAAACTGGATCAGCGCGATATCGAAGTTGCCGTCAGCCTCGTTTACCCGCAACGCGCCACTCAAATTCCCAGCGACGTGGAACCAGACACAACGCCTGCTCTCGAGCCCGAAACCGGCGCGGAACCGAACGCTGATACGCCCCGCGACATACCCGAAGGCGACATGCTGGTTGACGCTGTCAGGGCACTATTACCGCCACATGTCCTTGCGGGCCTTGTCCCCACGGGGACAGCACGAAGATCGACAGGTCAGGGCGCAGGTCAAAAACGCAAGGGAAACAGACGAGGGCGCCCCCTGCCCTCGCGCCCCGGACGTCTTGACGGACGCAATCGCATCGACCTCGTAGCCACGCTCAGAGCCGCCGCACCCTGGCAACCAATCCGCCGGAAACAGAATGCACTGTCCTCGAAGTTGCTGATCCGACCGTCCGACATACGCCTGAAACGTTATCAAGAGCAATCCGACCGTCTCCTCATCTTTGCGGTCGACGCGTCGGGCTCCGCGGCTGTTTCACGACTGAACGAAGCAAAAGGAGCCATCGAATTGCTCCTTGCCCAAGCTTACGCGGATCGCGATCATGTAGCCCTGATTTCGTTTCGGGGTCTGGATGCTGAAATCCTGTTGCCGCCCACGCGATCTCTTGTGCAGACCAAGCGCCGCCTTGCCAACCTTCCAGGTGGCGGCGGCACGCCACTGGCCACTGGCCTGCAACAAGCGTTACTCCTCGCGCTGCAAAGTCGCGGCAAGGGTTTGACACCCACTGTGATCGCATTGACCGACGGGCGCGCCAACATCGCGCTAGATGGTAGCGCTGATCGCGCCCGTGCCTCTGCCGATGCCGGAAAAGTCGCCCAATTGATCCGATCCCATGGCATCAGCAGCCTCGTGATCGACATGTCCGCGCGCCCGCAATCGGGGCTGGAAGCGTTGGCACTCGAATGTGACGGTTCGTACCTTGCCTTGCCCCGCGCTGACGCACAGACCCTCACAGGAGCTGTAAGCGTCGCTCTGGGCGTCTGAACGCCATGCGCTGGCCACCTCCCCCAGAATGGCCCCATGCCGAATTGTCCCGCCGCGTAATGTCGCCGCCACATAGGTGGCACATACAACAGAGGGGGAAAGGGCCGCTTGTGCTTCTGTTACATGGTGCGGGCGGCAGCACACATAGTTTCCGGTCTCTCATTCCCCATTTGGCAAAGCGCTTCGAGGTCATCGCAATCGACTTGCCCGGACAGGGTTTCACCAGGCTCGGCGCGCGGCACAGATGCGGGCTGGATGCCATGTCGGCCGACATCGAATCTCTGTGTGTGCATGAAGGCTGGTCGCCTGATGCCATCATCGGTCACTCCGCCGGAGGCGCCATCGCCCTCAATCTGTCAAAGACCCTGATGTCCCCGCGGGGACATCCGCCACGCATCGTCGGGATCAACCCAGCCCTGGATACATTTGACGGCATCGCCGGACTGATGTTCCCCGCGATGGCCAAGCTTCTGGCAGCTATTCCATTCACGGCTACAGCATTCTCGGTCGCTGCTGCGCGCACCCGGCGAATTGAGACACTAATTGGCAGTACAGGCTCTAAACTGGACGAGCAGGGTATTGATTTCTATAGACGGCTTGTAGCGGATCGAGATCACGTCGACGCCACGTTGCTCATGATGGCGCAATGGTCGCTTGATCATCTGATCGGTAGTCTACCCACCATGCTTGCCGAGACGCTTTTCATCACCGGAGATCAGGACGGCACAGTCCCGCCGGCGGTCGCCCGCAGGGCCGCCGGTCGAATACCGAATGCCAGGTTGGTGGAGCTGGCTGGCAAAGGTCATTTGGTACATGAAGAGGTACCGGACATCGTTGCGGCTCACATTCTGCGCTTCCTGTCAGATTAGCCCTTCAACCGATCCAGAAAAGCCCGTGCCGCGGCTTCGAGCTTGCGTGGTTCAATCGCCCCGAAATCATGATCCAGAACAACCTCGAATTTACCGGCAGACGCGGTGCATTTTGCCACCCCTTCAGGCCGGTTCAACTTGATGGTTGTCTTTGCAGAGGCTCTGGAACTGCCTGGCTTGGTTGTTTTGGGCTTTTTCTGGCCACCGGTTACAGCACTGCGTAAGAGCGAAAGCTCAAGGGCGGCATCCCGGTTGGGTTGGCTCTCTAAAACGGCCCTGACCTGACCGGCGAAACGGGGGTTCTCCTCCAGCAATTTGACAAGACTTAGACCGGTAGCGCGCGGGATCGCTTCAGGAAACTTCAGGTTATCGCCCAATACCGTCAACAGATGCGCAAAATGACGAATATAACTGCGCTTCTGACGGCCAGCCGAGGCATAAAGCGCCTCGATCGCCGCAGCGACCGACTGTCCACTTCGAGCCCCATAAGACATCGCAAGCTGGGCCATCTCGGCAAAGGAGATATCGCGCCGCACCAGATTTTCATCGACCATGCGACGGTATAGATGATCAAGCTGCGCGCCCTTTGCCTGAAGCGTTGCCGGAATGCTTTTGAACCGGGCATCGCCAGTCTGTTTGGCCAACTCTCGATAGGCGCTCAATCGCCGGAACCCCTGTATCAACTCATACCCGCCAGAAACTTCCTCGACATGGATCGGATTGGACAGACCAACGGCCAGAATGGAAGCCTTCAACTCCTCCAGATCGGCATCCCGATCTGCCGACCGGTCACGCACCAATTTGGTCATCTGGATCTCGTCAAGCGGCACCAATCCGACGATCTGGCCATTCTTTTTCAGAGCGACATATTCATGGGCAAGCCGGTCGTTCTCAGCCCTGATTTCGGCTTCCGTCGTTTGACGCACACCCAAAGCTTCTGCATTTTCCGAAATGGCTGCCGCCATAGGACCGCGGCGGGCAGGGGGTTCGTCCACTGTCCCCGCAGGAACAGTGGCCTCATCAAAGTCGATATCAAAGACGCGTCGCTTGCTCATGCCTCATCCTCCAGCTGGTCCCAGGCCGCGCAGAGATGGGTGCGGAATTCTCCATAGGCCTGATCAAAACTCGCCCTTGCCCGGCGCCAGGTTTCGCGCGTCATGTCGCGGTAATCGATCTCGTATATGGACGATAAAAACCGCCCGGACTGCTCAACCGCACGGGTCATTTCGATGGGGTGTTCCGTCACCCTATCGCCAAACACCTTCACAAAGGCCTGTTGCATCGCCCGATGCAGATCGTTGTTCGGCTCGAACCGTGTCAGCAGGAAACGCAGGTCCAGAAACACCTTGGGCAGGTTCATTGTCCCCGCGGGGACAAGCCCGTTAAAACGGCTGAGGTCTTCCAACGCTTCCGCCAGCTGCCCAATGAAAGAGGTCGTGGAATCGTATTCCCAATAGCCAGGCCCGGAGGGGATGTAGAGCATATCAGCTGCAAAGACCGCGTTCATGGACTGATAGCCGATCGCAGGCGGGCAATCGAAGAGGATCAGGTCGTAGGCATCATTGGGCAATTGATCCAGAAAACGCGACACAGCAGCAAAGAAGGACCATTCGGGATTAAGATGACGATACTGAGCGGAGGCAAATTCGACAAAGGCCGCATTCGCACAGGAGGGCACGATGTCGATGGTCGGCCAGTTCGTCGGCTTGATGAAATCGGCCGCACGCAGATCGGCGAGCCCCATGTCAGCGATACTGCTGGGCAGGCGGCGCTGGGGCAGGGCGGTTCCACTCTCAGCACCTTGGGACGCCCTGTTCATCCGCTCGGTTTCAGCGGCCAGATCACGCGCCATGATACCCCAGACGGTATATTCCTCCGCCACATCGGAAAGCCCCATGGAGTGGCTGAGCGTTGCCTGCGGATCAAAGTCGACACATAGCACCCGGTAGCCATCAAGCGCTGCCGCATGGGCAAAGTGAAGCGCCACGGTAGACTTTCCCGCACCCCCTTTGAAATTGGCGATCGCGGCCCGCATCGCCCGCTTGCCTGCCGGTCGATACGGCATCAACGACCGGCGGTTCACCTTCAACCGACGACGCATCTCGTTGATCTCCTCCAGCGAATACCAGTGCTGGCGCCCGTCTGCCTCAACCGTTCCCTGGGGCAGGGTAGGGTCCGCCGCAAGCCGCCCGCGCATCGTCGATTGATTTACCTTGAAGATCAGTTCGGCCACTTCCCAGCTGGAAAAACGCCGCAGGGTCTTTTCATTCTGCGGGCTATAGGTTTGCTGGCGGATAAACCCCTGCATTTTGAGAGATTGCGCCTGAAGCTTAGCAAGATCGGAATGCGTGAACATATGTGCCTGTCATTTAGGATGTCCCCGCAGGGACGCTAATTCTTGTTTTTTTCAGATTTACGCGGATTTGGCAAAAAATGCAAAAGAGAATATGGTGAACGCGCGATTAACTGCCGCGAGCGGTTTGACCAGGCTTCACAAGCGGAAGCAAAAGAAAAGCCCGATTCGCCGATCCATCAAAAGGCGGGACTACAGATTGGAAGTTTTTCGAAATATTGGGGGACAGTTTCTGCGCACCACATCCTATTGGGTGACAAAACAACGCTATTGGGGGACATACAAGTCGTCCCCCAATACCTTTATACCGATATTTCTTTTCGATATATGATCTTTGCCGCCGATCAGATTCACTCAACGCTTGACAGAATCGGAACTTCGGACGCAAATCAGGGAACAGGATGGATTAGCGGCGGGTTTTGCGGGCTAACCATCACAAGAGGCTGATTGATCAGCCCGTATTTGAGGCAGGCGCAGCTTTTGAAAGCGCGCATCTTACAGAATGAAGGCAGGGCCATGTATTCCACGAAACCAGTGGGTCGCGGAGCTTCTGCGCGTAAATATGATTTGCTGACAGCACTTGGCGCATTTGCGCTGGCGTTGGGCAAACATGATCAACGCAGGGCACTTCGGCTGATTACTTTGATTACCGCGCGTTACAACTGGGCCCGCGACGAGCTTGCTGTGGGACAACGCGAAATTGCACGTCTGTGGTCGGTGGATGAACGTACGGTAAAACGTGAAATGGCTCTTTTTCGGGCCAAGGGCTGGCTTGTGGTCAAACGTCAGGGCGCGCGCGGGCGAGTGACCCAATATGGGTTGGGTATTGATCAGCTGTTGAGCGATACGGAAGCTGCCTGGGAGTACGTGGGCAGCGATTTCGAGTTGCGTATGGGTAGGGAGGTTCTGCCAGAAAAAGTTGTGCCTTTGCCTGTCCGCGGCAAGGTTGCAGTGCCCGATGTGTCAAGTGGCACGGAGTGGGCTCTCTCCAAAGCTCTGTTGCACGCAGAGGACATGGGCAGCTACTCCAGTTGGATCGCGTCTCTGGAGCGTGCCGAGAGGGCAGGGGGGCGCTTGACCCTCCGAGCACCGTCGAGATTTCATGCGGCATATGTTCAGACACATCTGGAAGGTCGCCTGCTGAAAGCCTGTCAGGAGATTGATGCCGATGTTGCCGAAATCCGCATCGTCGTCTGATCGATGGCATCAAACGTGGCGGAAGAGAAATCAGTTTGAAACAATCGAAACTTTGAACTGCCCGGCGCGACATCCGATTGAAACGCCAGCCCTACAATTTCGAGCTCAACGTCAGGTGCTTGCCTGAGGTTTTGTTTGAAATAGGAAAGGCTTGAACGATGACTGATAATTTTGATGGAAAGCTCATTTTTGCACGTGGCGCTGAGGATTTGGCTGGTGCGGAACGCACCACGCGCATGCAAATCCCGAAATCTCGGACCATTCCGGGGCGCATGGTCTCAACCGCTGCATTTCTGGGGTTGGTGTTCGTTGTTGGCGCATGTTCGATGCCGCAGGTAAGCCGGAATGCCGGAGCTGCGGATCACCCGATGAACGATTTTAGCGTGCCGCTGTTGATCAGTTACTAGACGGCGCGACCGTTGACGGGAGGCTACAAAAAACGCCGCCGCCCGGGCGAGGGGCGGCGGCCTTGGTCAGATTGCTGATGTATCAGCTTTGCGGGCCGACCGAAGCAAGGTAGGCGGCAACATCTTCGCCTCCCTTCTTGAGTTTGAAGGACATCCGCGACTTTGCCTTTGGATCATCCAGCGTGGTTTTGAGGAATTCGCGTGGGTCAGCGACATATTCCGCAAGGTTCGCTTCGTCCCAGACCAGCCCGGCTTCACCCGCCGCCACGATATCTTTGCCGTATTTGAAATCCGCAGTGCCGGCGGTCCGTCCGATCACCCCATAGAGGTTCGGGCCGGTTTTCCCGCCTTTGACAACAACCGTGCCATCATCTGCAACGATCATGTGGCAGGATTTACACTTGTTGAATGTTTTTTCGCCAGCTTCGGCATCTCCGGTGGAATGTCCGTCCGCAAATGCAGGGGCGGCGAAGCTGAGTGCAAGGATGGCTGCAAAGGTACGTGTCATCGTTATCTCCTAAGTTGCTTGAGACACAACGTAGGAGATAACAGCGAGAGTCAACAGTCACATTGCCGCGATATCAGGCAACTGCGTGGGAAATTGCGCATTGTTTCCAAAGGTCTTTGAGCGCGTTCACAAGATGTTCGATATCTTCGGTGCTATGCAGCGGGGAAGGGGTGAAACGCAGACGCTCCGTGCCTTTGGGTACTGTCGGATAGTTGATGGGTTGGACATAGATTCCGTACTGCTGCATCAGATAATCCGCGATCATCCGGCATTTGACCGGATCCTTAATCATCACAGGGATGATGTGGCTGGGGTTCTTCAGATGTGGGATACCTTCCATGTCCAGCCGCTTGCGCAGGTATGCGACGCGTTCGCGTTGCATTTTGCGTTCCGTGCTGGAAATTTTGAGATGCTGAATTGACGTTTGCGCAGCTGCGGCCACGGCAGGGGGCAGAGCGGTCGTAAAGATGAATCCGGAGGCGAACGAGCGGATAAAGTCGCAAAGGGCCTCAGAGCCCGTAATATAGCCGCCTACGACACCGTAAGCCTTACCCAATGTGCCTTCGATCAGGGTGATGCGGTCTGCCAGCCCCTCACGTTCTGAAATGCCGCCACCGCGCGGGCCGTAGAGCCCCACCGCGTGCACCTCGTCCAGATATGTCATGGCGTTGTGCTTTTCGGCCACCTCGACGATCTCTTTCATCGGGCAAATATCGCCGTCCATCGAATAGACGCTCTCAAAAGCCACGATCTTAGGGGCATTGGCGGGCAGGGCGGAGAGTTTGCGGTCCAGATCTTCGGGGTCATTGTGTCGCCACAGTACCTTGTTGGCACGAGAATGGCGGATGCCTTCGATCATCGAGGCGTGGTTCAGCTCATCGCTGAGGATCACACAGTCAGGGATGCGCGCGCCCAGTGTGCTCAGCGCGGCCCAGTTGGAGACATAACCCGAAGTAAAGAGCAGCGCCTGCTCCTTGCCGTGCAGGTCGGCCAGTTCCGCCTCCAGCAGCTTGTGATTGTGATTGGTCCCGGAGATATTGCGCGTGCCACCCGCACCCGCGCCACAATTGTCGATCGCATCCTTCATGGACTGGATCACCGCCGGGTGCTGGCCCATGCCCAGATAATCGTTCGAACACCACACGGTCACCTGATCAGGGCTATCATCGTCATGGCACCTGGCGGTAGGAAAGGCCCCTGCCTTACGCTCCAGTTCCGCAAATATCCGGTAGTTTCCGTCGTCCTTCAGCGCGTCGAGCTGTGCCTGGAACAGTGCATCAAAGTCCATGATGTCCCCCTTGGTGGTGTGTCGATTCTTGGGTGGGTTTGGGCGTCGGAAGCATCCAGCGCCAGAGTTTTTCGTCCGGGATGGGCAGAACCATCATCCAGTGTTCCAGCAGGGCCAGAACGGTGATGGCGGTCAGCAGGGAAAACCCTGCCGCCGTGCCGGGTGTTTGCGTGGCGTAGAGCCGTTCCAGCCAGCAGGCGGCGGCAAAGGTCAGTGCGGTGATCGATACCGGAAAGAGCCAGTTCAACTGGCGGTGCCGGAAATGGCTGGGCAAATGCGCCAGTGTCGAGGGCAGAAAATCAATGTTGATCTTGGGAACCCCCAGAAACAGGTTCAGCTTGGCGGAAATGCGGGCAAAGAAGAGCACCGCGAAGGTCCATGTGGCGAAATTATTGCTGGCAGCCAGGTTCCAGTCGATCAAAAACATGGCGATCAGCGTCGCGACCAGCAGCATCTCGTGATAGGCCAGCGTGCCCCAGGCGCGAATGAACCGCTCCCATTCCGGTACGTTTTCCGGCAAGGGGTTTCGGTTCGGCCCGGTGATGACGCCCGACAGAAACGCAAGCTCGACCCAGCCCCAGATCGCCAGCGCCGACAAGAACCCGACATAGGCCCCGAAGGCGGAGGTGTCGTGCAACGTTGCCCAGAAAGCCCAGACCCCTGCGCCCAGAAAGGGCAGGCCCAGAAGGACCGCGCGTTTGCGGGCGCGGGGTCCATCCCGGTCGGAGGATTTCACCACCCACAGGATCGCCCCGGTGGAAAACCACCAGACAAAAAGGGCGAAAAGGGCGGGGGTCCAGAAGCTCATTAGTAGGCGGGCTCCAGTCTGGTGGAAGCAGGCACCTGATGCTTCTTGGCCGGGATCGTGATCAGCGAGACAAAGGCGCTGACGGCCCGGACCTGTGCTCCGATCTTGGCAAAGAAACGGCCCTCTTCGGCCGCCTTGGCCAGATCGGCATTGGCCTTTTGCATTTTCTCCAACCCGCTTTGCCAACGCGGATGGTCAATATCGAGCGTGATCGGGAAGATCTGTTCGCTGAGCTTGGAGGTCTTGGTGAAGACCTCATGGGCATACCAGTCGGGATCAACCCCAAGCGCGTCGTGGAAGGCCGGGCGCTGGTGGTCGCGCACATACATCGTGGAATAAACCGCCGTGAGGAAGAATTTGATCCAGTAGACATTCATGCCCTGGGTCAGTTTCGGGTCGGTTTTCATCAGCAGGGCAAAGGCCTCTCCGTGGCTGAATTCATCATTGCACCACTCCTGAAACCACTTGAAAATCGGGTGAAAGCGGTGCTCGGGGTGTTTCTCCAGATGCCGGAAGATGGTGATGTAACGCGCATAGCCGATCTTCTCGGAAAGATAGGTGGCGTAATAGATGAACTTTGGCCTGAAGTAGGTATATTTCTTCTTCTGCGTCAAAAACCCGAGGTTCACCGCCACGCCCGCTTCGCGCAGGGCATCATTGATGAACCCGGCGTGCCGCGCCTCATCCCGTGCCATCAACTGGAAAAGCTGGGTGATGTCCTTGTTGTTGCCGCGGCGTTTCATTTCCTTGTACAACACGCAGCCCGAAAACTCGGCGGTGCAGGAAGAGATCAGGAAATCGATGAATTCCTTCTTCAGGCCGGGCTCCATTCCGTCCCAATCCACATGGTCCCAGTCTTCGTTTTTCTTGAAGTGGCCCTTGTTGGGGTCAGAGACCATCTGGGCTATCAGCTTGTCCCAATCTTCGCGCACCGGGGAGACGTCAATCGCGTCCATCTCATCGAAATCGGTGGTATAGAAGCGCGGCGTCAGCAGCGTGTTCTGCATGGCGACTTCGGTGGCGGATGTGCTGTCGAGAACGGATTGCGCCTCCTGAACCTTCAGGCTCTCTTCGGCGTCGGTGATCTCGGAGGTGTGTTTGATCGGGGCGTTCATAGCGTGACCTCCTCTGAGAAGGAAAATTCACACAGCTCCATGACCTCGAAATCGCCCGTCAGGCGGGTCCAGAGCTGTTCGAGCTTGCTGGCGCGGATGATCGTGGCCTCGCGGTCTTCGGAGACAATCTCACCAAAGGGGGCCATGATCTCCTCGCCATGCACTTTCACTTCGTCGCCCGGATAGATCACAGCGCCGTTGTTGAACCGCACATGCGCGTGCAGGCTCTCGAACTTGTGGCTGATTTCAACGGTGCAGGGCGCACGCTCAAATTCTTTCGTCAGTAGTCCCATGAGTGGCTTCCTCCTTGGGTCAGGGTTGGTCCAGCAGCCTGGCGAAGGTGCGGGTGTTGGATGCGCCGAAACCCATAAGCTCGGCTGACCATCCGGTGGCGGGGTCGAAAAGCGACAGGCGGTTGCCTGCGCGCAATTGCAGTAAAACGGGGACGGTGGGAGCGATCCCGACCTTGGCGCGTTCGCGGGCGATCACCCGCTCGACACCGGCAACAAATCCGCCCTTGTCGGCGGCAAAATCAGCGATGACGACACCGTGCACATCCAGCACCCGCGCGGCACCGGAGGCATCACCTGTCAGCACGATGGCCCGTTCGGCGATGATGTCGGCCACCGGGGGCGTGCTTTCCAGCGGCCGCCCGGTGAAGGTGGCGTAGCTGACAATGAGCAGCACGCAGGCCACCAGCCCAAACATCACCCGAACGAGGATACGGGGCACCAGATCGTCCGGCTTGGCATGGATGCGGGGCTGTGTTTGTGTTGTCACGATCTCACTCCGCCGCCACGGCGTTTTGCGGAGCCACCCGGACGATTTGCGGCATGGAAATGCGCGCTTCGGCAGCCTCTGCCAGAAGGGCCGCGACCTTTTCGGCCTCCGGAATGCAGCGCAGGGCGGGTTGTGTTTGCTTGATATGCCAGGGGCGCACATGCGGCCAGCAGACAAGGTAACTCAGCCGGGTGTCCCCCATGGTTTCCAGCGCGATGGTGCCGGTGCCGCGTTTGCGCAGATCCAGCATGGCGTTGCTGACCTGTGTGTAAGGCAGGTTGAGCGTGATGGTCAGTGCCGCCCCGATGCGCATGACCACGCGCGCATCCGTGACGGTATACATCGTCGCGCGCGCCTGAACGTAGGCCACCAGCATCAGCAATCCGCAGACCAGCAGACCCAGCAGAACGAAGGGCACAGCCGATCCGATGGCCTGACCCATCGGCAGCAGATCCACCACAGAGACGAAACGCCAGACCGCGAGCAGGATGAAATACCCCGCGACCCATTTGAGACTGAGCGCTTCGATGCTGAGCGCCCACCAATCGGGGCGTCCCTGCCAGAGGATTTCCTCTCCCTTGGGAGGCTCCGCAGGCAGCCCCTCAACAGGCTCGATTTCGAAGTCATCGTGATGAGACATGGCGAGTATCTCCTTGGGCGTTTCAGTATCGGGTCCGGGGCGACGGACCGCCCCGAATGGGTTTCACAGGATCAAAGCTTCGGTTCCGCGCGGTTTCCGGCGAACAATTTGCCGCCACCGTAGTATCCGGAGATTTTATCCTCTTCGAGCAGCGTCACCTGACGCGGGCTGGCGATTGCGGGGATTGTCGCGAAATGCTTGCCATAAAGCGCATGAACGTTCACGCGGTCCGATTTGATCTTGGCAAAGGTGATGGGCATCAGGCGCGTGCCGGAGCCCCATTTGCTGTCCAGTTCAACTTCAAGATAGCGCACAAGCTGTTCAGGCTCATCCAGCCACATATCGGTGATCTTGCCCACAATCTCGCCGTCGCCAGCCATGACGGGCAACCCGCGCGGGTCTCGCCCTGCGGCCACATGGAAACCTTCGGCACCGGACATCGGCACGATCTTGGGATGCCCATGACCGTCCAGTTCGGGTGCGTCGCGGCGCGGGGCCCAACTGGCCGGGCCAACGCCGTCCAGCATCGGATCGCCCGTAGGTTCCAGCGGATAACCGTTGCCCGGACCGACCCGCTTCAACGCGATATCGTCCCGCTCGGGCGTCTGACCGCTTGGCACGGTCACTTCACCACGCCCATGGGGCAGTTTGAACGTCTTGTCTTCGGGCAGCGGCCACATGCTGGGATTGGAGGACTTGTTGCCTTCATCGTCTTCCAGCGGATAGCCTTCGCGCATGTTCTCACGCTGGATGTAGATGATCAGGATCGCAAAGAAGGCGTAGAAGAGCCACAGCGACAGGCTCGCCAGATCAAATTCGCCAAAGAATGTTCCAGTCATGTTGTTTCCTCCTGAAACGGGGTCATGTGGGGAAATCGGCTAGGCCCAATGGCTGCCTGCCGCGTTCCGTCGGTGTGAGGGAGCCACTTTGGCGCACGAGCGGTCCCAGGATTACGAGCGTGGCGAACAAGAGGCCAATCTCAGTGTGGTAAACGAAGGAATATCCGGTTGCTGGGCTGTTGAGGGCCTCGCCCATATGGCCAGAGGTGGCCGCATGGTCGATCCAGTCCCGCAGGCCGCCACCCAGAGCGATGGAAAGACCCGCCGCCGTGGCCTGTGCTGCGCCCCAGGCCCCCAGCGCAAGCCCGCGCCCGGCGGTTCCTTTTGCGGGCATGCTCATCGCGGCCGTGAGCGTCGCCACGGCGAATAGGCCGCCGCCAAAGCCGATCAGGCCGGCACCGGCAAAAAACAGGACATTTGAATTCATCGGGGCCGCGAAAATCACCACGGAAAACGCCCAGATGCCGGCAACAATGCCGCCACCTGCGAGGCGGTAGGCGTTCGATCCTTTGGAAAGCTGTCGCCCGGCGAGGGCAAAACCGATCAGCGCGCCAGCCGCCCAAAGTGCGGTCAGCAGCGTTGTTGCCGAGACCGAAAGCCCCAGAATCTCACCGCCGTAAGGTTCCAGCAGCACGTCCTGCATGTTGAAGGCCATGGTGCCGACAAAGACACAGACCAGCAAACGACCCGCCTGACCCCCTGCCATGAAATCCTGCCAGGCATCTGCGAAGGCAGGGCGCGGGGTGTCGCGTTCGGCGCGGCTCATGGGACGTACATGTTCTTGTTTCCAAAGGGCAATTAACGTCAGGGCAACGCCCACGACGGCTGCCCCCTGCACCACACGGATCAGTTTCAGCGGGGTGAAGTCGGTCAGCAACGCGCCCATGATCAACGCCGAGATGCCCATGCCGACCAGAAACATGACATAGAGCAGGGCCACAACGCGCGGGCGGGTTTCTTCGGTGGCTCTGTCAGAGGCCAGTGCCAGCCCGGCGGTCTGGGTCATGTGCAGGCCCAACCCCGTCATCAGGAACGCAAGACCCGCCAGCACTTCACCGGCAAAGGGAATGTCGTGCACCACATCGCCGCCCAGCACCAGCAGCGCGAAGGGCATAATGGCCAGCCCGCCGAATTGCCACAGCGACCCAAACCAGAGGTACGGAATGCGCTTCCAGCCAATCGCGGATTTATAGGTGTCGGACCGGAAGCCAAGCAGGGCACGGAAGGGGGCGATCAGCACCGGCAGTGCGATCATCAAGGCCACGATCATCGCAGGAACGCTCAATTCCACGATCATCACCCGGTTCAGCGTGCCCAGCAGCAGCACCGAGGCCATGCCGACAGAGACCTGAAAGAGCGAGAGCCGCAGCAATTGCCCCATGGGCAAATCGGCACTTGCCGCATCCGCAAAGGGCATGGCTTTGAGTGACAGGCTTTTGAGGCGGGAACTCACCTGCGCACCTCCATCGCGTGGCTGATGTAGAAGCCCGAGGACACGCGCTCGACGGGGCGGATCTCCCCGACGACGCCATTGGCACGGGCGGCTTTCGCCAGAGGCCCTGGCGCATGCGGGATCATCACGGGGCTGCGGTCTGAACGCGGGAATAGCTTGCCCGCATACCACATGGCCATCAGGAGCCGCGTGCGCGGGGCCACCGTGAATACGATCACGTTGCCGGTGCGCGCTTCCAGTCCGGCCAGCGCCTGCGCGATATCATTGGCGTCATAATAGATCAGGCTGTCCATGGCGATGACGTGATCAAAACGGCCAAGCGCAGGGCTCAGCATGTCGCCGGAGTTGAAAGTCACCTGATCGCGCAGTTCCGATGGTAGGCGCTTTTCGGCAATGTCGACAAGGGCTGGTGAGATGTCGATGGCCAGCACCTCGGCACCGCGTTTTGCCAGTTCAACGGTCATCTGCCCGGCGCCGCAACCCGCATCCAGCACCCGGTGACCGGACAGATCAGCAGGCAAGCGGCTCAGCATCAAGGCGCGCATCCGGTCACGCCCGCGCCGCACGGTTTCGCGGATTTTGGACACCGGCGCGTCCGAGGTCAGACGCTCCCATGTTCTGGTGGCGGTCTTGTCGAAATAGGTCTCCACCCGGTCCCGCGTCGCATCATATCCGGGCCGCGCCTTTTGGGCGGGCTCGGACAAGGGTGCCTGTGGCGGGAAGGAGGCGACGTCGCGCATCAATCAAATCCCAACAGCTCGAAAATTTCGCGGTCCGGCAGCGGGGCAGGGGCCAGCGGTTCTGTCCCGTTCCAAAGGGTTTCGGCCAATCGGACATATTCGCGGCGCACCTGCACGACGTCTTCCTCATCCGGCATCTCGAACAGTGTCTTTTTCTTCAGCCGGGACCGCCGGATGGCGTCCAGATCAGGCATATGCGCAATTCGGTTGAAGCCCACGGTCTTGCAGTAACGATCCACCTCGTCGGTTTCGCGCGACCGGTTGGCCACGCAGCCCGCCAGCCGCACCTTGTAGTTGGCCGATTTCGCCTGCACCGCCGCGATAATGCGGTTCATTGCGTAAATGCTGTCGAAATCATTGGCGGTGACGATCAGCGCGCGGTCGGCGTGTTGCAAGGGGGCCGCAAAACCGCCGCAAACCACATCCCCCAGAACGTCAAAAATCACCACATCCGTGTCATCCAGCAGGTGGTGCTGTTTCAGCAGTTTCACGGTCTGGCCGACCACGTAGCCGCCGCAGCCCGTCCCCGCCGGCGGGCCGCCCGCTTCGACACATTTCACCCCGTTGAACCCGTCAAAGACGAAATCCTCGGCGCGCAGTTCTTCGGGGTGGAAATCAACCTCCTTGAGGATGTCTATCACCGTCGGCACCAGCGTCCCCGTCAGGGTAAAGGTGCTGTCATGTTTCGGGTCACATCCGATTTGCAGCACCCGCTTGCCCAGCATCGAAAAGGCCGCTGAGAGGTTGCTGGAGGTTGTCGATTTGCCAATGCCGCCCTTGCCATAGACGGAGAATACCTTGGCCCCTTCGATCCGGGCGGATGCGTCCTGATGCACCTGCACGGAGCCTTCACCATCCTGCCCGCGCAAAACCGGCGGTGTTCTGTCAAGTGGGCTCATATCAGTTTCCTTTCAAAGGGGCGCGCTCCCCTTGGGGTAAATGTGGGGGATGCGGTCATTGGGCCGCGATCCCTTCGAGTTGGTCCTCAAGTGCGTCTGCCGCGTCTTGCAGCGCGGAGAGTGTCTCTGCATCGGGAGACCAGTAATTGCGGTCATGGGCTTCCAGCAGGCGATTGGCCATGCGGCTGGAAGCTGTCGGGTTGAGATCGGCGAGGCGTTGGCGCATCTCTTCATCAAGCACGAAGGTTTCGGAAATGCGCTGGTAGACCCAGGGATCAACCTGACCGGTGGTGGCCGACCACCCCAGCGTATTGGTCACCGTCGCTTCGATCTGGCGCACGCCCTCTGGCCCATGTTTCAACAGACCTTCAAAGAACTTCGGATTGAGACTGCGGGCACGTGTTTCCAGCGCCACCTGATCCCGGAGTGTGCGGACCTTGCCGCTGCCGCGGGTCTGATCACCGATGTAGACCGCCGCGTCGGAACCTCTGGCGCGTTTGACGGCCCGGGCGATGCCGCCCAGCGTGTCGAAATAGTGATCCACCGTGGTGACACCCAATTCGACCGATTCAAGATTTTGATAGGCCACGTCGACCTCGGCCAGGGTGGCTTGCAGCAGCGCGGTATTGGCGGCGGCCTTGCCATCGGTGCCGTAGGCAAAGCTCTTGCGTGCTTCATAGGCATCAGCCAGCTCGTCTTCGTCGCCAAAGGCGGAACTGTCGACCAGCCCATTGACGTTGGACCCGTAAGCCCCTTCGGCGTTGGAAAAGACCCGCAAGGCGGCCTCTTCAATCTCACAGCCCGTCTTTTCCGCATAGGCCAGCGCATGCGCCCGAATGAAATTCTGGGCAAGCGGTTCATCGGCCCTGGCGCATCTCAGCGCGGCCTCGGCCAGCATGCGGGTTTGCAGCGGCAAGAGGTCCCGGAAGATACCCGAAAGCGTCATGATCACATCAATGCGCGGGCGCCCAAGCTCTGCGAGCGGGATCAGATCAGCGCCTGAAATCCGGCCGAAACTGTCAAATCGGGGCGTGCAGCCCATCAGCGCCAGCGCCTGTGCAATCGGGCCGCCATCGGATTTGATGTTGTCGCTGCCCCAAAGCACCAGCGCCACCGTGCGCGGCAGTGTCTTATGCGTCTCAAGCAGCAGTTGCGCCTGTTTTGCACCGTCCTGACAGGCAAAGGCAGTGGGCATGCGGAAGGGATCAAAGGCATGGATATTGCGGCCTGTTGGCAGGATTTCGGGCGAGCGGATGAGGTCGCCCCCGGCCACGGGCGGCGTGAAATGCCCGGCAAGGGCCGCCATCAAGGCATCAAGTTCGGTTTCTTTCTGCAAGAGATCATTGATCCGCGCGCGGGTCACGTCGTCCACCTCCGGCAGGATCGCTAGGTATTCCGCCCGCGCGGCGTCCGTCAGGGGTTGGCCGACAACATGCAGCCCATCCGGGATCAGCGCATCTTCGGTTTCAAGCAGTTTGATCCAGAGCGCCTCGGCAGCAATACCCTCCATATCGACGGCGGCGGCCTGTTCGGCGATCAGGTTTTCCAACTCCTCACGCTCTGACGCATCGGGGGCGGTGCCGCGCCAGCGGGTCAGGCTGTCCTTGAGTTCTGCCAGCCCCTTGTAAAGCCCGGCGGTGGCCAGCGGCGGCGTCAGATGGCTGATGGTCACCGCATTGCTACGGCGTTTGGCCAATGTAGCCTCGGACGGGTTATTGGCCGCATAAAGATAGACGTTGGGCATGTCGCCAATCAGCCGGTCGGGCCAATCCGCGCCCGAGGGTCCGGCTTGTTTGCCGGGCATGAACTCCAGCGCGCCATGCATGCCGAAGTGCAGCAGAACATCCGCCTGCAAGGTATTCTTGAGCCACAGGTAGAACGCCGTGAACGCATGGGTCGGGGCAAATCCACGCTCAAACAGCAGGCGCATGGGGTCGCCTTCATAGCCGAAACCCGGTTGCAGACCAACAAAGACCTTGCCGAAGTGCTGGCCCAGAACAAAGACACCACGCCCGTCTGATTGCACGCGCCCCGGGGCCGGACCCCATTGCGCCTCGATCTCTTTGAGCCAGGGCGTTTGGCGGACGATGTCATCAGCACTTACGTGAGCTGCGACATTGGCCTCCTGCCCATATTGTCGAGCTGTTCCTTCCAGTACGGCAGTGCGCAGGGCCTTAACTGACCCGGGCACTTCCACATCGTAGCCTTCGGTTTTCATGCGGTTCAACGTATTGAAAAGGCTTTCAAAAACGCTCAGGTAAGCGGCGGTCCCCGCAGCACCGGCATTGGGCGGAAAACCAAAAAGGACAATCCCGACTGTCCTGTTGAAAGTTTCAGATTGCCGTAGCTTCACTTGTTTTTCTGCGCGCGCAACAAGCGCCGCCACCCGTTCGGGACAGGGTGCCATCGCTTTGACCTGATCACTGGCCACACATTGATGCGCACATCCGCTGCATCCATTTTGCCCGTGTCGGCCGGCAAAAACCGTGGGCGTGGTGGCACCGTCCAGTTCCGGCAGCGCGATCAGCATCGTGGTCTCGATGGGCCCCAACCCCTGCGCCGAGGCTGACCATTGATCGAGGGTCTGAAACTCCAGCGGATGGGCCGCGATATAAGGCACATCAAGGCCGTTCAGCACATCAATGGCCGACGCATTGTCGTTATAGGCAGGACCACCGACCAGCGAAAAACCGGTCAGGGAGACCAGCGCGTCGATTTTCGCATCCGCGCCATCGCGAAAATAGGCATCAATGGCGGGCCGTGCGTCCAGACCACCGGCAAACCCGGCCAAGACACGGATACCGCGCGCTTCAAAAGCCCGGATGACCGCATCGTAATGCGCCGTGTCGGACGACAGCACATAAGAGCGCATCATCAGCAAGCCGACCGTCATTGTCGCGTTCTGAGGCGAGGGCGCTTGCGCGGCATCGGTGGTGATACGTCCCGGCAGATCCGGGTGATAAAGCCCCGCGTCGGGGTATTCGACCGGGGCGGCGGCGTCCGGTGCCAGATCCCAGCCGGGGTGTTTGGCATAGCGATTGATGAGAAAGCGCACCATCGCTTCGACATTGTCGTCAGAGCCGCCGAGCCAGTATTGCATGGTCAGGAACCATGCGCGCAAATCCTGGCTCTTGCCCGGGATAAACTTGAGAATTTTTGGCAAACGCCGCAGCAGTGCCATTTTCTGTGCACCGGATGAGCTGGAGGGTTTGGAGGACCCGCGCAAGCGCTTCATCAGCTTCATGGTGCCGGATTGCGGGGCCATCATGTCCAGCGACCCCATGCGCGTCAGCTTCACAATCGCCGCATCGGCAATCACGCCGATCATCGCATCACAATGGTCCCTGCGGGCCTCCAGCGCGGGCAGAATGCGCGAAATATGTTCTTCCAGAAACAGCAGGTTGGAGATGATGATATCGCCGTTCTGCACGGCCTCTTCCGCCGCCTCGAAAGCACCGGGGCTTTCGCCCCATTCGGCAGCCGCATGGATCGACAGCGACAGGCCCGGATAGTCCTGGCTCAACCGGTCCATTGCGCGCATCGCCGGGCCAGCCGCATGGCTGTCGAGCGTCAGGATCACGACGCGATATCCGGGCAACTGCCCGTTTATGCCACGATCATCGCGCATAGTGGGCCTTGGCCTCGTAAAGGGTTTCAACGCTGATTTCCGCAACACCGCGTTCACTGGCGAAGGTTTCGGTATTGCGCCGGGCCTTGCCACGCACAAAAAACGGTATCTTCTTCAATTCCCGTTCCGCGTCATCGAGCCAGATGACATTGCTGGCGGGCGCGGGCATCTGGGTGTCAGCCCCTGCCACGTCCGGCTTGGGCGCGTGACCACCATGATGCGACGGGCCCGCTGCATCGTGAAACTCGAAATCGTCGCGGAACATGTGCAGCAGGTGTTCCTCCAGCCCCATGACCAGCGGATGCACCCAGGTGTCAAAAATGACATTGGCCCCTTCGATCCCCATCTGCGGCGAATAGCGCGCCGGAAAATCCTGCACATGGACGGGCGCGGAAATGACGGCGCAGGGGATGCCAAGGCGCTTGCCGATATGGCGCTCCATCTGGGTGCCAAGGATCATTTCCGGCTGGAGGGTTTCGATCACGCGCTCGACTTCCAGATAGTCGTCGGTGATCAATGCCTCGACGCCGTAATCCCTGGCGAGGGCGCGGATCGGGCGTGCCATCTCGCGGTTGTAGCAGCCAATGCCCACCACCTCGAAACCCATCTCGTCACGCGCAATGCGCGCCGCTGCGGCCACATGGGTGCCATCGCCAAACAGAAAGACCCGCTTGCCGGTCAGATAGGTGCTGTCAACGGATTTCGAATACCACGGCAGGCGCAGCCGCGTGTCGTCCAGATAGGGTTTCAACCCGGTAATCTCCGCCACTTCCCTGACGAAATCGCGGGTGGCGCCGACGCCGATGGGGACGGTTTTGGTGTAGGGCTGATCCAGTTCGCGCGCCATCCAGCGGGCCGCGGTCTCCGCCGTTTCGGGATACATCAGCACGTTGAAATGTGCCGCACCCAGACGCTTGACGTCCGAGGGCGACGCGGTCATCGGGGCCACCACATTCACGCTGATACTCATATCCGACAGCAAAGAGGTGATTTCCGTGATGTCATCGCGGTGCCGGAACCCCAAAGCGGTCGGCCCGATCAGATTGCAGGTGATCTGCGCCGTTTTTTGCATTGGTTCGGCCAGCGCACGCACGATCTGGAAGAACGTCTCATCCGCGCCAAAGTTCTCTTTGCGCTGATAGCTCGGCAGTTCCAGCGGAATAACGGGCACGGGAATGTCCATGGTTTCGGACATGCCGCCCGGATCATCCTGGATGAGTTCCGCCGTGCAGGACGCGCCGACGATCAGCGCCTCGGGCTCAAACCGCGCATAGGCATCCTGCAGCGACGTTTTGAAAAGGTTCGCCGTGTCAGACCCCAGATCGCGCGCCTGAAATGTCGTGTAGGTCACGGGTGGACGGTGGTCGCGCCGTTCAATCATGGTGAAGAGAAGATCGGCGTAGGTATCGCCCTGTGGCGCGTGCAGCACGTAGTGCAGCCCCGTCATGCCGGTTGCGACACGCATGGCGCCTACATGCGGTGGGCCTTCATATGTCCAGACGGTCAGCTTCACGCGCTTGCCTCCAGTTTCAGGAGGTCAGACCGGCGCACGGGACGGGAAAAGAGACCCGCCAGATCGCCGGCCTGTTCGTAAAAATGCACCGGCGTGAAAACCAGTTCGATGGCCCATTTTGTGGCCAGACCTTCGGCTTCCAGCGGGTTGGCCAACCCAAGGCCGCAGACCGTCAGGTCGGGCCGTGCCGCGCGGCACCGGTCAAGTTGCAGATCAACGTCCTGGCCTTCTGACAGCGTTGGCCCTTGCGCCAACATATCGAGATCCGGCCCCACGATGCCTTTGTGAATAAAGGGCGCGCCCACCTCGACGGCCTCCATGCCACATTCGCGGGTCAGAAAACGCGCGAGCGGGATCTCAAGCTGGCTGTCGGGGAAAAAGAAGATGGATTTACCCTGCAAGGCGTCTGCCGCTTGCGAAATCGCTTTGCGGGCCCGGGCGCGGGGGGCTTCGGTCACGCGATCAAATGTCTCCTGACTGACGCCGAATTCCTGCGCGATCACACGCAGCCATGCGGTGGTGCCTTCTTCGCCAAAGGGAAAGGCAGCCGCCAGATGACGCGCGCCACGCCGTTCCAGAGCGGCATGCGTGTCGCCGAGAAAAGGTTGCGTCAATGCGAAAACGGTGTTCTCACCAACGGCCAGATCCGTGTCCGACCGCGGGGCTGGCAGGACCTTGACCGGGCCGATGCCCATGTCCGTCAGCAGCGACACGGCCTGCTCTTCCACCACATCCGGCAATGCGCCGACCAGCAGCAACTGGCGCGCATCGGTTTGCGGCAAAACCGGCACCATTGAGGCAAGGCAAGCGTCTTCGCCTTGCGTAAAAGTCGTCTCAATGCCCGATCCGGAGAAATTCAGCACACGAACAGAAGGCGCGTATTTTTCCGTCATGCGTTCCGCCGCGCGGGACAGATCAAGCTTGATCACCTCGGACGGGCAGGACCCGACCAGAAACAGTTGCTTGATGTCCTTGCGCCGGGCCAGCAACTGGTCGACGACCTTGTCAAGCTCCGCATGTGCATCCGCGAGACCGGCAAGGTCGGTTTCTTCGAGAATCGCCGTGCCGAAGCGTGGTTCGGCAAAAATCATCACACCAGCGGCGGATTGCAGCAGATGCGCGCAGGTCCGGCTGCCGATCACGAGGAAAAAAGCATCCTGCATCTTGCGGTGCAGCCAGATGATACCGGTCAACCCGCAAAATACTTCACGTTGGCCGCGTTGCTTTAGAATCGGTTCGTCGCGGCAACCACCGGAAGTTACAAGGCGCGGGAGTTCGGTCATGCGGGCACCTCGCTTGCCGAATTTGGCGTCATGTTTGCCTGCTTGCGCGCCGCTCGCAACTTAAGGATGAACTGGGCCGCGTTGATCACATAGGCGGCATAGGCCGCCAATGCCAACGCCATCAGTGAGGCGGGTTCCAACGCGCCGGAAACAAGCGCCCAGACATAGGCTGAGTGAAGGGCAATCACGGCAAAGGAAAAGACGTCTTCCCAGAAGAATGCCGGCGCGAAAAGGTATTGGCCGAAAACGACTTTTTCCCAAATCGCACCGGTGATCATGATCGTGTACAACAGGAAGGTTTTGATCAGGATTGACAGGGTTGCAACTTCATAGCCCAGGCCGCTCATAAGATAGCGTATGACCAGTGCCAGGGAGATCAGAAATACGGCAAATTGAAGGGGGGCCAGAATGCCCTGAATCAGGGTCCAAATGGTTTGGTCGCGACGGGCGCGTTCTTCAGCCGTGTAAAGACCTGCCGGGGCCGATTTTCGAGCCTCTTGGCTGCACATCGTGCGGATGCCCTCTCCCATTTTCTGCCTTTAACGGTAGCGGCTATGTTGGAAAAGTGTCAACTATAACTTACATAGGTGACTAACTGGATTGACACCTGGGGGAGTGCGAAACTCCGAGGATAACGCTTGGTTGCTTCGATAATAAGTGAAAATCGGGGTTTATTGATGAAGTTGCGGCTGCTGAAATTGGGAAACATGTCAATTTGATTTGACATTGTGGCCGTCAACGTCGAGATTTTAGGGGAAGTTTTGCACGGTGTGCCGTGAGGGCTTCAGAAATTGCACGGGTGGAACCATGTCGCAATCTGATCACATAACCGCACGTGGCTTTCAACATAACCGGTCCAGTTTTGTGGATGGGTATGTTTCGTCAGCCAGTTCAATGATGTCCGTCACGCAGGCGGCTAATCGGGACGAGGGTTGTCAGGACGCACTGGATCATCTTGTGCGTGCCCTCCTTGCGAAACGCATCTTCGAGCCATTTGTCATTCTGGATGAGCTCAGGGAGCGTGATCTGTCCCTTGATACGATTGTCGATCTGTTTATCCCGCGCGCAGCCTGCGCGTTGGGTCAGGAATGGAAGGACGACGAGATTTCCTTCGCGGACGTTACCATCGGGGCGATGAGACTTCAGGCCTTGCTGGACGAAACGATGGCGCAAGTCGACCTCGATGCGGCCCTGATTGATGACCGGCCGCAGTCGCTGGTCGTATTGCCGAAGGGCCAGCAACACTTCCTGGGCGTCAATGTGATAGCGGCCCAGCTGCGCCGGTTGGGCTGTGGGGTGAGCCTGTCGTTTGATGAATCCATGGGATATCTCAACGCACGGTTGAAGGATGAGCATCCTCAACTGATTTTGATCTCCTGCGCGCGGCGCGAGACCCTTGAAACTGTCTGCGAGACCGTGCAAACCATTCGGGCAACCTTGTCAGATAGCCCGGTGATCGCCCTTGGAGGCGGGGTTCTCGACGAAGCAGAGAATTTGAAGGATCGGACGGGCGTGGATATTGTAACCAGAAGCGTGAAAGATGCCTTGGCGTTTTATGCGCATCATGATCAAGCGCTGACGGGTTTATGACCAAGGGTGCAAATACCTTCTGGAGCAGCGGCGCTGTTCCCCTGATCGAACCTGAGTTTTTAAGCAGTATCATCGGCGCGGCATCAGACATTGCCTTGGTCATTTCGGCAGAAGGCAAGATCCTCAGCGTGGTATTGAACACCCACAGTGAGTCCTTTGGCAATCTGAAGCATTGGGAAAGCCGCCCGTTGGTTGAATTTCTCACCCGGGAGACAGCACCGAAGTTTGAGGCCGCCCATGCTGCTTATCTTTCCGGTGAAGTTCCGAACAAACCGCTGGAGTTGAATCACTACGACAATGCGGTTTGGCAATACCCGGTTCGCTACACTTTCCACCGCTTTGGGCAGGAGAATGCCGCTCTGCTGTTGGGGCGGGATTTGCGTCCTATCGCAGAAACGCAACAACAGCTTGTGCAAGCCCAGATTGCTTTGGAACAGGGCTATGAGACGCGCCGTGAGTTCGATGCGCGGTTCCGGGTTTTGCTGGCGAACGCGGATCAGGCGATCGCTTTTGTCTCCGTGCAGACCGGGCGCATCGAAGACGCGAATGAGGCGGCGGCGGCGTTGCTGGGTTTGAAGGTCGGCGCGCTCAAGGGCGGGTCTTTTGCACATTATTTCTCTGATCGCGCAACGGGTGAGCTGATTGAAAGCCTGATGAACGCCACATTGTCTGAGGAGGGGGGCAGCGTTCAGCTGCGTTCTTCCCAGTCGGGGCAGTCGATCATCGTGCGGCCAGTGGTGTTTCGCGCCGGAGGCCAGCGCATCCTGTTGTGTCGGCTTGCCAGCGAGGGCGATGCGACCGCACCGGATGCGGCTGCTTCGCAGGCTTTGGCATTGTTCCGTGCCGGTAGCGACGCCATGGCCTTTCTGTCGGGCGAGGGTGTGATCACTTCCGTCAACGAGAGTTTTCTCGATATGGTCGGAGCGGCGCATCTGACGGATGTGGTGGGACGCAGTTTCTCGGACTTTCTGGGGCGCGGACGCATCGATCTGGATGTTCTGACAGATCGCAGCCATCGCGGTGGGCAAATGCGGATTTACGCCACCAAGCTGATCAACGACCTGGGTGCCAGGCTCTCTGTCGAGATTTCGGCAACGCCCCTCGATGCGTCGGGCGATGCCATCGTTGGCTGCGTCGTCAGGGATGTCAGCCGTGGCGAAGCCGCGCGGGGATCCGCAACAATTCCCGCTCAGACGCCCGCACAGCCGGCGCGGAGTGTCATGGATCTTGTCGGATCGACTTCGCTCAAGGAGATTGTGGCCGAAACCACCGATGTGGTCGAAAAAATGTGCATCGAAACAGCGGTTGAACTCACTGGTAACAACCGCGTGGCCGCCGCGGAGATGCTGGGCCTGTCACGCCAAAGCCTCTACGTGAAGCTGCGCAAATACGGATTGCTCAGCAAGAACGGGTAAACCTGCCTGACCTCTTGCGCCGACTCAAAGTGTCAGTCATAGTTTACACATGTCTGTCACTCAGGTCATACAGTCGCGCCGTTTTCCTGAACCAGCAGCCGCGCTGCGACTTATCAAACCCATTACATGGTTTCCGCCAATGTGGGCGTATCTGTGCGGTGTGATCTCATCCGGTGCCTCGCCATCGGGACAGTGGTTGCTTGTTGTGTTGGGCGTCATTCTGGCGGGTCCCATCGTTTGCGGCATGAGCCAGGCGGCCAATGACTGGTGCGACCGGCATGTGGATGCCATCAACGAACCCGATCGGCCCATTCCGTCAGGACGCATTCCCGGTCGTTGGGGCCTTTGGATTGCGTTGCTCATGTCTGCACTATCACTTGTGGTGGGTTGGCAATTAGGGCCATGGGGTTTTGGCGCCACGATCCTCGGGGTCCTCGCGGCCTGGGCCTATTCCGCCGAACCCATTCGCCTGAAACGGTCTGGCATCTATGGTCCCGGCCTTGTGGGGTTGAGCTATGAAACCCTCCCTTGGTTCACCGGTGCGGCGGTACTGGCCGCGGGTGCACCTTCGGGCGAAGTGATCTTAGTCGCCGTTCTCTATGGCATCGGGGCACATGGGATCATGACCCTGAACGACTTCAAGGCGTTGGAAGGAGATCGTCAGACCGGCGTTCAATCGCTGCCTGTCACCCTGGGGCCGGAACGCGCCGCCAGGGTCGCCTGCGCCGTGATGAGTGTGCCACAGGTAGCCGTGATTATCCTTTTGTTCCTGTGGGACAAACCATTCCATGCGTTAGGCGTTCTGGCCGTTTTGTGCGCACAGTTCTGGGCCATGACGATCATGTTCAAGGACCCGAAAGCCAAGGCGCCCTGGTACAATGGAACGGGCGTGTTGCTTTATGTCAGTGGCATGATGATCGCGGCCTTTGCCCTGCGCGGATTGGGGGGGCTGTCATGACGTTGAGCTGGCTTTCCATTGTGCGTCTGGGTCTGGTGCAGATGTGCCTCGGTGCCATCGTGGTGCTGACGACCTCTACGCTGAACCGGCTGATGGTCGTTGAACTGGCCTTGCCCGCGGTGCTGCCGGGTTTGCTGGTGGCATTGCACTACGGCATCCAGATCACACGCCCGAACTGGGGGTTTTTATCGGATACCGGCGGCAACCGGACACGCTGGATCATCGGTGGTATGATTGCCCTTGCGCTGGGGGCCATGCTGGCCGCCTATGGCGTTGTCCTGCTGGAGACCAGCTTTGCGATTGGTATGATCCTTTCGGTGCTGGCCTACGCGTTGATCGGACTGGGGGTAGGGGCCTCAGGCACCTCTCTGCTTGCGCTTCTGGCAACGGCCACCGCCCCGCATCGCCGTGCCGCCGCGGCCACCATCAGTTGGCTGATGATGATCGCGGGCATTGCGATTACGGCCGGTGTGGTAGGCGCACAGCTTGACCCTTATTCCTCTGCGTTGCTTTTGAAAATCGTCGCCTTCGTGACCGGTGGCGCAGTAGTATTGACCTGCCTTGCCATCTGGCGCGTCGAAGCGCAGGTGGATGCAGCCCCGGAACCAACCCAGATGCCCTTTCGCGCAGGACTTGCTGAAGTCTGGTCGGAGCGCCATGCGCGCAACTTCACCCTCTTCGTGTTTTTGTCGATGACCGCATATTTCATGCAGGAACTCATTCTGGAGCCCTACGCGGGCCTTGTTTTCCAGTTCACACCGGGCCAGTCGACCTCTCTTTCCGGCGCTCAAAATGGCGGCGTCTTTCTGGGCATGGTACTGGTCGGCCTGATGGCCACCGGCTTCAAGATCGGAAGCCTCAGGGCCTGGGTTATTGGCGGCTGTCTGGGCTCCGCCCTTATGCTGGTGACAATCGCCCTGCTGGGAAATGCCGGCGCGGGCGCGCCGCTGCTGCCCGCCGTGGTTGGTCTGGGGTTTTTCAACGGTGTTTTCGCGGTGGCGGCCATCGGGTCAATGATGGCACTGGCCGGTCAGGGACGCGTGGCACGCGAAGGCACGCGCATGGGGTTGTGGGGCGCCGCGCAGGCCCTGGCCGCCGGGTTCGGCGGATTGGTCGGTGCGGCAATGGTGGATATCCTGCGCGCAACGCAAACCAGCGATGCCGCCGCATTCGGCAGTGTTTTCATTTTTGAGGCGGGGCTCTTTCTGGCCGCTGCCTATATGGCGCAGCGGGTAATGGAACGGCCCGTCCTGCCACATGAAGCTTTGGTTCCGGGAGAATGAACCATGTATGATGTCGTTGTCGTTGGTGGCGGTCCTTCCGGGGCGACGGCCGCGCTTGATCTGGTGAACTCCGGTCACAAAGTTGCACTCCTGGACCGGGAGGGGCGGATCAAACCCTGCGGGGGGGCCATTCCGCCCCGGCTCATGCAGGACTTCGACATCCGCGACGAACAGCTTGTTGCCAAGGTCAATACCGCCCGCATGATTTCACCCACCGGGCGTCACGTGGACATTCCCATCGAAAACGGTTTTGTGGGCATGGTCGATCGCAAGGATTTCGACCCCTTCCTGCGCAACAGGGCCGCGGAGGCCGGGGCGGATTTGCTGACCGGCACGTTCCTGCGCATCGAGAGAGACGGCCAGGGGCCTGCGGTGCTCTACCGCGAAAAAGCCACTGGTGCGGAAAAGCGCCTGCCCACAAAACTGGTGATCGGTGCAGATGGCGCGCGTTCAAAAGTAGGTCGTGCCGAGGTGCCGGGGGGCGACAAGATCCCCTACGTGCTGGCCTATCACGAGATCATCAAGGCACCCGCCAAATCAGCGGTCTATGACCCCGTGCGCTGCGACGTGATCTACGATGGAGAGATTTCGCCCGATTTCTACGGCTGGATTTTCCCCCACGGGGACAGCGCCAGCGTGGGCATGGGGACAGAGGTCTCCTCGGTCGATCTCAAGCAGGCAACGGCGGCCCTGCGCAATGCGGCGGGTTTGAGCGACTGCGACACATTGCGCCGCGAAGGCGCACCGATACCGCTCAAACCACTGGACCGCTGGGACAATGGCAAGGACGTGCTACTGGCGGGCGACGCTGCGGGCGTTGTGGCACCATCTTCGGGTGAAGGGATCTATTACGCCATGGTCGGCGGCCGCGTCGCGGCAACCGCCTGTGCGGCAGCACTGGCTTCCGGACGGGTCAAGGATTTACGGCTGGCGCGCGCCTTGTTCATGAAAGAGCACAAGATGGTCTTCAAAGTCCTGGGTTCCATGCAGAACGCCTATTATCGCAATGATGACCGACGCGAACGTTTCGTGTCACTGTGCCACGATGTTGATGTCCAGCGCCTGACGTTTGAAGCCTACATGAACAAGAAACTGGTGCGCGCCCGTCCGATGGCGCATCTGAAAATCGGCATCAAGAACCTTGCACATCTGACCGGACTTGTGGCACCGACCCGTATATGACGATCATGATCCCGGCCTGGGTAGACGGCACGCTGACACCTGTGGAAAAACTTGAAGCGCATCAAAAAGGGTTGCGGCACAAGGCGGTGTCGGTGTTTGTGCTGGATGGTGACGCGGTGTTAATGCAACAGCGCGCGTTGAGCAAATACCACACACCTGGCTTGTGGACGAATACCTGTTGTACGCATCCGGCTTGGGATGAAGCACCACTGGATTGTGCCATTCGCAGGCTGAACGAAGAGATCGGCGTGACCGGTCTGAGCCCGCAGCACCGGCATCATCTGGAATACCGTGCGGATGTTGGGGGCGGCCTGACCGAGCATGAAGTCGTCGACGTATATGTTGCCGAAACCTCCGCTGATCTCTCGATTACCGAAAATCCCGATGAGGTTATGGCCGTGGAATGGATGCGCTTCGGTGAGTTGCAAAAGAGAGTGGCCGAGGAACCAAAGCGCTTCACCCCATGGCTCAAAATTTACCTACGCGACCATGGCGCGACCATTTTTGGTGATCTGGCGGCAGCTACGGTCTCTTGATGAGACCGTGCGGGTCGACGAGTCGCTGGTTGCCACGTGTTCGCGAAAAGGCCGCACTTTTCCTGAATAGGGCGGTTCGAGTAAAAAAGAAACGCATTGCCATGGGCCTGATGGCGTACTCCAGCCCAGCTCAGGGCGACAAATACATATCGCGAATCCTAACCGATCCGTGTGTCCTGCAGCTGACTGCGGCGACGCCCTTCAATACCGACCTAAACAGTCGCGTCTATTGATTTGCAAGCTGCTCTATCAAATCCCTCTGGTAGCAACTGCAGACACGTTGCACTGGTCGGCCTGGGCTTGTGAATCTAATCAGAAGCGCAATTTCTGATATGTCGTTTTATGCCACACAGTTCTGGGTTTTCGTCAATCTGCTTTTGAGCAGCCCCACTTGAGTGGTCCAAATTGAAAGTTAGTGCATGATTGGCCTTTGGTCCATCAAGACGATGGCTTC
>NZ_CANLYL010000015.1 GCF_947495275.1 uncultured Roseobacter sp. | reverse complement strand
AAACGAAAACTACGAAACCCTCCTAAACCTCCTCGAAAAAATACTCAAAACAAAAACCTAAACTAAAAACGTGGTAGATTTGTCAGCTACACAGTGGGCTCCAACAGCTTTTTGGACATCATCATGTGCACCCCTTTTTCGCGATTTACTGTCTGCGTGATCCGCAAATCCCCGGCAAGCGAACACAACATGTAAGCTTCTTCTCGGCTTATACCTGCCCGTTCAGACACCAGCGAGATCATTCGGCGCAAGGCAATTTCAACGCATCTGTCCAGATCGGCATGCATCCCCATCGTAAGCAGATGCTGCGCTGTCTCTGCCTGGGGATAGGTCAGGTCGAGATCACGGCGGACGGTCAGGCGAAAGCGTCCCTGCAACGCCGTTTCAATCGCAGTGACACAGACCTCGCCATCGCCTTGCGCCCCGTGCCCGTCGCCGCAGGAAAAGAGCGCCCCTTCGTTGAAAACAGGCAAATACAAGGTCGTTCCGGCAACCAGTTCCTTGTTGTCGAGATTTCCTCCGTGGGCGCGCGGCTCGATCGTCGAGATGCGGCCCCAGCCCGGCGGAGGAGCAACAGCCATCACGCCAAAGAATGGGGCAAGCGGTAACCTCAAACCCCAGGGCATAACCGCTTCGTTCCGGGCGGCATCCAATGGGATCGTGGTCGCATGTGTTTCCGGGAAATCCTGCGGCAATGTCCCCACAAGCGGGCGTATGACATTGTACCCCCAGTCCTGTCGCAATTGCACATCAAGGATGTCAACCTGCAAGACATCTCCCGGCATGGCACCGGCAACGGCAACCGGACCGGTCAGAAGATGCCCCGGCATCGCGGGCACGCCGGACGCATGAATTTCAAGCAGTTCGGGCGGCACATGGTATCCAGCACCCGGCAGGACCTGCGGTGGTCCTGAAACCGTGTTGATGGTAACTTCCTGCCCACTCTCGATTGTCATCACCGGCGTGAGCGCCGCGTCGAAAAAGCCCCAATGGCAAGTCGCAGGGCTGGCTTCGATGATCATGCCGGCATCCTTTCTTCGACAAGACTGACCCAGTAAGAGCATCCCGTCGGGATCACCTCATCGTTGAAATCATATGCCGGATGATGCAGTCCCGGCCCTTCGCCAATTCCAAGCTGGATGTAAGCGCCTGGACAGGCTTGCAACATATAGGCGAAATCCTCGCCACCGGTCGTGCGCGGCGCGTCTGTGATGCAGGTGCCCGCCACGGTTCGTGCGGCGGCCACACAATGCGCCGTTTCTGTCGCGTGATTGGCCATGACAGGATAGGGCTCTTCGTCAAAACCCAATTCGGCCTCAGCGCCGTAACTTGCGGCAGTAAGCTCTGCAACACTTCTGATCCTTTCGAGCGTCTGGGCGCGCACATCCATATCGAAACTGCGTACCGTTCCACGCAAAACGACATGTTCCGGGATCACGTTGAAAGCTTCGGATTCAGTGCGAAACGACGTTACCGAAACGACCAGTGGCTGCTGCGGATCGGTGTTGCGCGAGACGACGGACTGCAACGCCATGACGACGGCAGAGGCTGCCAAGGTCGTGTCCACCGTGTTATTGGGGCGCGCGGCATGCCCGCCTTTGCCGCGAAGGTTTATATGAAAACTGTCAACGGCTGCGTAAAAAGCACCGGGCCGGATGGCGAATTCGCCCAACGGCAGCAGGGGCGAATTATGCAAACCGTAAATCTCAGAGATGTCGAATTTCTCAATCAGACCATCTTTGATCATCGCTTCGGCCCCTGCCCCGCCTTCTTCCGCAGGCTGGAACACCACCGCCACGGTACCATCAAAATTGCGCGTCTCCGCCAGATACTGCGCGGCCCCAAGCAGCATTGCGGTATGCCCATCATGCCCACAGGCGTGCATCTTGCCGGGGATCGTTGAAGCGTGATCGGCACCTGTTGCCTCAAGGATTGGCAGCGCGTCCATATCAGCCCTCAAGCCGATCACCTTGCCCGATTCCGTGCGCTTGCCATGGATCAGCCCGACGACACCCGTTTGGCCAATGCCGGTAACAACCTCATCACACCCAAACGCGCGCAATTTTTCCGCCACGATCCCGGAGGTGCGCGGCAGATCGTATTGCAACTCCGGGTTCTGGTGCAGATCACGGCGCCAGGCGGTAATGTCAGCATGCAGCTCGGCAAAACGGTTTCGAATGGGCATGACGGGGCTCCTGTAGACTTGGTGCAGTTAAAACGGTGATTTCATGCGATGCGCGGATCAAGCACATCCCGCAGGACATCGCCAAAGATGTTCAGGCCTAAGACCGTTATGGCAACAGCCGCGCCGGGCACAAGCGCTGTCCAGGGCGCGATATCCAGGTAGTCGCGGCTGGCCTGTATCATGAGGCCCCAGCTGGCATCGGGCGGTTGCGTTCCCAGCCCGAGAAACGACAGCCCCGCTTCGGCAAGGATGGCAAAAGCAAGGCTGATCGTCGCCTGCACAATGATCGGCGGCATGATATTGGGCAGTATATGGCGCAGGATCATCTTGGTATGGGAGGTGCCCAGTGACCGCGCGGCTTCAACATAAGGCATTTGCGCCACGCGCAGCGCCTCCCCCCGGATGATCCGCGCCAGATAGGGCGTGAATGCTATCCCGATGGCGATGATCGTGTTGGTCAGGTTCGGCCCCAACACAGCGGAGATGGTCAGCGCCAAAAGCAGCGCAGGAAAGGCCAGTAGAGTATCGACAAGACGCATCAGCACGTTGTCAATCCAGCCGCCAAAATATCCCGAAATGACACCAAGCGGCAAACCAATCACGAGGCTCATGAGCACTGCCGTCCCGGCGATCATGATGGAGGTTTGCGCGCCCAGCAGCATCCGGTACATCAGGTCGCGACCCAATTGGTCGGTGCCAAGGGGGTGCGCAAATGTCGGCCCTGAAAGCCGGGCGCGCATATCCATCTGCGTCGCCCAGGTCTCGGGGACCAACAAAGGCGCAAAAAGCGCTGTGGCAATCACCAGCAGCAGGATGCTGCCGCCAAATACACCCTTGCCGGTCAGAAATCGCATCATGACAGTTTGATCCTTGGATCAACCAGCGTGTAGAGGAGATCTACGATCAGGTTGGTCAGCATCACCACCGCGGCAATCACGAAGACCGTGCTCTGGATCAGCGGAATGTCGCGGTTCAGCAGGGCCTGATAGGTCAGCCATCCCATTCCGGTGAAGTTGAACAGGCTTTCGATCACGATAATCGACCCAAAAAGATAACCCACTTGCAACCCGGCAACGGTCATCACCGGCCCGATGGCATTGGCCAGTGCGCAGCGCCAGATGACGGTGCGTTCGCGCAGCCCTTTGGCGCGGGCCATACGAATAAAATCCTGACCCAGCACAGACATCATGGTCGAACGGGTCATCCGGGTCAGATGCGCCATCAAGCCCAGACCAAGCGCCAGAGAGGGCAGGAAGGCATGACGCACGGCCCCGAGGAAATCATCCGCGGGATGCACGAAACCCGAAGACGGCAACCAGCCCAGATAGCGCGCAAAGAGCAGTATCAACATGATACCAAAGAAGAAATCCGGCAAGCTGACGCCAAAGAGTGCCGTGGTAGAAGCGGTATTGTCCTGCCATTTGTCACGATGAACAGCCGCCCACACACCCAAGGGGACCGCACAGGTCAGCGCGATCGCCATTGACATGATCACAATCAGGGACGACGCCACGACCTTATCCGCGATCAGCGGGCCGATGGCCTCCTTGAACACCAGTGAATTGCCCCAGTCCCCGGTCAGCAGCCCGATAATCCAACGCCCGTATTGTACGATCAGCGGATCATTGAGCCCCAGACTTTCGCGCAAGCCGGCCAGAGCCTCCGGGTTCGACTGCGTGCCCATGATCACCATCGCCACGTCACCGGGCAGGATGTTGGTGACCATGAAAGTGATCAACGAGATCAGCAGAAGTGTCAGCGCCACTGACAGTAATCTGTTGACAAGGTAGGTCATGGGCCCCTCCGAAAAGTTGGGTCCGGGGAGCGGCAAGCCCCCCGAACCGGGGTATCAGGACTTCAGCCAGACCTTGTGGAAATTCATCTCTGAACCATTCGGCTGCACCACTGAATCAAGACCCATGACGTTTGGCTGCGCGCCGATCGTGCCATTGCGGAACCACAGGATCACATCAAGCGTGTTTTCGTTGATGTATTTCTGCACGTCCTTGTAGATCGCCATGCGCGCGCCATTGTCCACGGTCACGCGCGCCTTTTCGAGCATTTCGTCCAGTGCCGGCTCCGAAATCTTGCGATAGTTGAACCCGCCCGTGGAGTGGTAAAGCGAATAGTAGAGGAAATCCGGCTCCCAAAGGGTGAAGAAGTTCATCATCGTCACCTGGAAATCCTTGTCTACCCAGACCTGACTGAGCCAGTCCGACCATGTGAGCTGCTCAATTGTCATGTCGACACCCCCGGCACGGAACCACTCCAGCATGATCTGCGCGCTGTCCACATGGTAGGGATAGTTGGTGGTGACCTTGAAGACGATTTTCAGGTCACCCGGGCCATAACCGGCCTCTTGCAGCAAGGCCTTCGCCTTCTCGAAATCCTGCGGACGTTGGCTGATCGCGTCATTGTAGGACGCAGATGTCGGGAAGCTTGGCGACGCGGATGTCGAACCTTGACCCCATAATGCGCCTAGCATCAGGGTTTCCTTGTCGATCATCAGATCGAAGGCTTCGCGCACGCGCGCGTCTTTGAAGGGCTCAAAAGTATGATTGAAGTTCACGAAATCCCAGTTGAGCGGGAACCAAGCGACAGTCTGGAAATCATCATTGCCTTCGAATTCGCTCATCCGGTCAAGCGGAATGTCATTGATCATGTGCAATTCGCCGGTACGCAAACCGGTCAGGCGCACTGTGGGCTCTGTGATTTCGCGCGAGATGACCTTGTCGAGATAGGCCGGGCCCCCGAAATAGTCGTCAAAGCGCTCCAGCTCCACCTCGTTGCCAAATTCGCGCCGGACGAATTTGAAAGGGCCTGCGCCAATCGGTGTCTCGCCCTGTATGTCACCGGTGCCAGCGGGCATCACCACCCCGGCACCGTTTTCAGCAAGGCGCGACAGGAAGGGTGCATTGACCGATCCTAATGTCACTACGACGGTCAGGTCATCCGGTGTCTCGATGCTTTTCACGGCGTTGAAAACCTCGAAATTCACCGCCCCGGTCTCGGGGTTCATAACCCGCTCGAAAGAATACTTCACATCAGCAGAGGTCATCTTTGACCCGTTGTGAAACACCACATCGTCACGAAGCGTGAAAGTATAGGTCAGCCCGTCATCAGATTGCGCAAAACTCGCGGCCAGATTGGGGATGATGTTGAAATCCGCATCCGCTGACACAATGCTCTCATGGACATTCTGCAGCAGACGCCCGGTAGAGGCCGTCCCGGTCTGGTGCATATCGAGGTTCTGGGTTGTCTCCGAATGCCCCCAGATCAGCGTGCCACCGCGCACCGGTTCCTCCGCCGCAACCGCAAGGGGGGCACCAGTCATAACAACCGCCCCCATGATCGCTGTTGTGGATTTCAAAAATTCTCTGCGTTTCATCTTGTTGTCTCCATGTCAGGCGCAGGGTCTGCGCGGTTTGCAAGTAAAACGGCCTGCTTTCTGCAGGTCTTCTTTATTCGGGAAAGCTCGGGCGCTCAGCCGCCACGCCAAGGGCCGCCTCCAGCGCCATGCCAAGGTTTAAAACTGGTCCCTCGTCGAACAGCTGCCCCCATAGGGATATCCCCTGCGGCACGCGGAAGGAACGTGCGCCTTCCGCTTCACCGGTAGTCAGCTTGCCCGCGCCCAAAGATGCAGCCGAACGGGTGGCGATCTGCTCAAATCCTGCGCGCAAGTGAAGACAGGGGTGCCCGGTGAAATTGCTCGCTACCAACATCGGTCCGGTCATAAAGGGGCCGATCAGCGCATCAACCCCGCCCATCATTTCACCCACAGCTTGCATGACTCGGTACCGCAAGCGATCAAGGTTCACATGATCAACCGCAGACAGGAAACGCGCTTTGCGCATGGTGTTGGGCCAGGCACCATCATCCTGCCATTTGAGCGTGTCATCGGCGTCGGTGAGTGTTAGCTCTTCGAAAGCGGCTGCCGCTTCGGCATAGACCACATTCATCAAAGCACCATAGGGTAGGTCTTCCAGGCTGACCTCTTTAACCTCGATGCCAAGGGTTTTAGCGGCCTCCAGCGCAGCCCGGTCGATATCGGTTGCGCCTTCTTCGAAGGCTTCGGGCAGGTATCCCAGCGTCATGCCGTCAATGCCGTGCGCGGCATCAAAGACGAAAGGCGCATCTATTGATCCGCGATCCATGGCGTCAGGGCCATTTAACACCGCCAAAACCAGGGCGGTGTCCTCTACCGAGCGACAAATCGGCCCGACCTTGTCCAGTGACCAACAGAGCGCCATGGCACCTGTCCGACTGACCCGCCCGAACGTCGGCCGCAGCCCGGTTGTGCCACAACGTTGTGACGGCGAGGTAATCGAACCGAGCGTTTCAGTGCCAATGGAAAATCCACACAGGCCCGCTGCCGTTGCAGAGGCAGACCCCGCGCTCGATCCGCTCGATCCTTCGTTCAGGTTCCAGGGGTTGCGGGTCCAGCCGCCATACCAAAGGTCATTGTAAGCCAGCGCGCCCAAGGTGGTTTTCCCCAACAAAACAGCGCCCGCGGCGCGCATTTTTCGGGTAACGGTGGAATCTGCGTCTGGCACCCGGTTTTGAAAAGGCTCCGCACCCCACCCCGTCGTTATTCCCTTGGTATCAAAGAGATCTTTGAGGCCATAGGGGATGCCGTGCAAGGGGCCAAGAGACACACCCGCCCGTGTGAGACTGTCCATCGCATCGGCCTCCGCAAGGGCAAGCTCGGCGGTAACGGTGGCAAAACACTCCAGCTTCGGGTTGAGCGCCGATATCCGCACAAGATAAATCTCTGTCAACCGGCGCGAGGTGATCTGCCCGTTTGCAACCCAATGAGAAAGACTGGTCAACGGCGCAAAGGCAATGTCCTCTTCCTCCTGGGGTAAACCGTCTGAGACGATCGACAGTCGAAGGTCACTGGCCCCATGCGGCATCGCGAACCCGGGCAAGCGTGGATCGAAACGACTTGCCATCGGTGTCGCATTGTCCAGCGCCACCTCTCGTCGGGCTTGCGCTGACAACAACTGTCCCTGCAGGTTGTCCAGCATCTGCGCACGTTCTTCTGTCGTGTAACTGACGCCCAGCAGTTTTTCAGCTGACGCAATGTCAGAGGGCGATATCTCGTTTGTCATGTCTCTGTCTCCGCTGCGAAGAAGGTGTTTCCTTCGGTCTTGACGGCTCTGTCTATCTCTCCGGCAAGGGCCTTGAAACGCGTCTCCAGATGATCCCGCATGGCCTGCCGTGCCGCATCTGCGTGTCCCAGACCAATGGCGTCAATGATGGCCAGATGTTCAGAATGGGTGACTTCCAGCGACGCCCCGTCCCGAGCCCGGGCCCGGATCGTCACCCAATCGGGATTGGAACGAATTTTGTCGAGCAAGGCATAGGCCGTCAGCAGCGGGCGGTTACGGGCACATTGTGCGATCAGGCGGTGCAATGCGCCATCCCATAGTTCGGTCGCCTGCGCATCTGTCGCTTCGAACTGACGCTGTGCCAGATGCCGCAGCCGCGCCACTTCATCCGACAACATCCGCACCGCGCACAATGCGGCCAGTTCCGGCTCGATGCACAAACGCGCCTCCATCACTTCCAGTGCATTCGTCTCACCGGTAATTTTTGCCGCCAGATCGCCCATGGGGTCCGCGGGCTGGCCAATGAAGGTGCCTTTCCCCTGACGACGCCACACCAGGCCTTCTGCTTCCAGGGCATCAAGGGCCTGACGCACATGTCTGCGACCGACGTCAAATCTTTCCGACAGTGCCCGTTCGGTTGGCAACTGACCATCGGCCCGCCATTCACCCGACTTGATCAGTGCCAAGAGCTGGCTCCGTACTTGCATCGATGTCTTGTTCAGCACCGTTTCGCCCTCACTTACCCAAATTCCACCGCATGTGATCTGCTGCCTCTGCCTTCCGCTTTGCGACGCGCCTCAGCCATCGCAATCTCTTCGTCAATCTGATGGCGCGTCGGCGTACCGGAAAATCGCGCCCTGTCCGGCATCGCATTGGCGAAATGAACGAAGCGTTCTTGCGCGACATCCCAGAGTCGAGAAAGCTCATTCAAAGGGTCGGCGTGGTCGTCCACGCGCAAGTCAAGCCAGGCATGGGGCTGGCCACGGTGTATGACGAGCCCCGCCGCCTGACGACCGCGCTTGTCTCCGCCTGCTGCTTCTCCGGCTTGCATTGCACCGATTAAACGTGCGGCAAAAGGCAAATCTGCGCCCGCCAGATAAGCGGCCGACGTGGCTTCAATCACGTCCGGACCCGCCAACATGTTCCCCGCAACCGAATGCTTTACTCCCAAAAGGTGGCCGGCCCAGTCTATGCATTCCGAACCTGTATGAGCCGCAAATTCCCCGTATTTATCCATCATGTGAGCTTGTCGAATGGCCTGTCCCCTGTCTCGACGCACAAAGTCGGTCAGAACTCCGGTCGAGGCCTCACCAACCGACAGGCGCAAGCGTCCTTCTGTCCCCCAAAGCGGGTTGCAAAACGCTTGGGTGGCCACGGCGGTTTCGGCATCCACATAGGGAACAACGGCACCGCAGGCGAAAAACTTGCTCGCCACGATCACTCCGATGCTGCCATCGACATCCTTTGCGATCAGCGACCAGGTCATCGACCCACCGCATAGGCCTGCATCAGACGCGGTGTTGCCGCCGCGCGCAGAAGACCGTCCTTTTCACGCATTGCCGCAGTCATCCGGCCCACCGTCCAAGGTTCAGCGACGGTCACCCTATGCCCGCGCGCCCTGAGATCCGCGATCACCTGTTCACCAACATTCGGTTCAATCATCATCTCACCCGTGCGCACCTCTCGGGGAAAGAAGGAGCCTTGAAAATGCATCGAGTGGAATAGCGGGGCATCCATGCATTCCTGCAAGCCCAGGCCGAAATGCACAAACCGCAAAAACCAGATAAGTTGCCATTGGTCCTGCTGATCGCCACCGGGCGTTCCAAAGACCAACCGCGCGCCATCCTTTTCCGCAAGACTGGGCGTAAGGGTCGTACGCGGTCGTCGGCCGGGGGCCAGTGAGGTTGGCAGACCCTCTTCCAGCCAGAACATCTGCGCCCGTGAATTGAGTGCAAATCCCAAACCGGGAATAATTGGACTGCTTTGCAGCCATCCCCCGGAGGGCGTCGCCGCGACCATGTTTCCCCACCGGTCGATCACATCCAAATGCACGGTATCGCCGCGTTTTTCGGTCAAGTGGGACATCGTGGGTTCCTGCGCCGCCACGGGGCCCACGTTGAAATCCCGCTGACTGCGTTCGATATAGGCATCTGCGAGATGCTCAAATCCCGGAACTCGCCCGGGACGTTGCTCCAGCGACGCCCTACTGGTAATCAATTTGCGCCGTGAAGCATTGTATTCATCGCTGAGCAACACATCCATGGGGATGTCACTTTGCGCGGGATCGCCATAGTAGGCCTCGCGATCTGCATATGCGAGTTTCATTGCTTCGATAACCGTATGGGTGAAATCCGCGCCCGTCGGATTCATCTTGGAGAGATCAAAACCTTTGAGGATCGCCAGCGCCTGCAGCATGACCGGTCCCTGGCTCCAGGCATGTGTCTTGTGCAGCCTCCAGCCATGGTAGTCGTAGCTGAGCGTTTCTTCGTAGCTTGCCCGCCAATCGGCCATGTCATCCGGTGCCAGAACGGCAGAATGCGGCGCGTCGGAGACATCCATCACATGCGCGTCCTTGAGATAATCAAAGATCGCCTCAGCCACGAAACCTTCGCGCCATTGACGCCGCGCCTCGTCGATTTGAGCTTCGCGCGTCGCGCCTTCGGAAGCGGCCAGCCGGTCGTAGGTCTCGGCCAGATCCGGGTTCACGAACAACGCATGAGGCTTCGGCGCTGCGCCGCCGGGCGTCCAGACTTCCGCAGAACTGGGCCATTCCTTCGCAAAGAAATCCGCAAGCCCCGCGATGGTATGCGCGACGCGTGGCAACACCGGATGCCCATTGCGCGCATAGTCAATCGCGGGCTGCATCACGTCACGCAGGGACATGGTCCCGTGATCACGCAACATCAACATCCAGCCATCAAAAGCACCGGGCACCACCGTTGCCAACAGTCCCGAGCCCGGCACCAGGGTCAGCCCCTGCTGCCTGTAGCTCTCGACCGTTGCCGCCGCCGGGGCCACCCCCTGCGCGCACAGCACTTCTGTCTGACCGGTTTTTGCGGAATGGAAAATCGCAGGCATGTCGCCAGCAGGCCCGTTCAGATGCGGCTCGACCACCTGCAAGGTCAACGCGCAGGCAACGGCCGCATCAAACGCGTTACCCCCCTTTTCAAGGATCGACATCCCGACGGCGGATGCGATCCAATGGGTCGATGTCGCCACGCCAAACGTCCCTCTGATCTCGGGTCTTGTGGTAAAATCGGACATATCTACTCCAGACTGATCAGTGTTCGCGGGGATCGAGCGCATCGCGCAAACCATCCCCAAGCAGGTTGAACCCCAGGACCACAAGAAAAATGGATACCCCCGGCCACATGGCCATCCAGGGGGCTTGATTCAGGAAGTTTTTCGCCGTGTTCAGCATCGATCCCCAACTGGGTGCCGGGGGTTGCTGGCCCAGACCCAGGAACGATAGCGAGGCCTCCGCAATGATCGCGGTTGCGATGGTCAACGTGGCCTGCACCAAGATTGGTGGCAGCACGTTGGGCAGAATATAGCGGCTGAGAATACGGTAGGTGGGCAGACCAATGGCGCGGGCGCTGTCCACATAATCTTCGGATTTGATGTTGATCACCTGACCGCGTGTCAGCCGAATGAAAATAGGGGTTGCCGAAATACCAATGGCAATCATGGCATTGGTGAGGGAAGGACCGAGAAAGGCGGCAAGAGCAATGGCGAGGATCAGAAATGGGGCGGCCAGCAAGGCTTCGGTACAGCGCGATATTACAGCATCCGTCCAACCACCGAAATAACCCGCCACAAGCCCTAAAGGCACACCCATCATCACCGCAATACCGACCGAAACCACACCTGCCAGCAATGATGCCTGCGCCCCCCAGATCATCCGTGCCAAAACATCACGCCCGATCTCATCCGTGCCCATCCAGTGATCCCAGCTGGGCGCCTTGCGCACCGCCCCCCAATCAGTTGCGGCAGGGTCTGGAATAGGAAGAATGGGTGCCGCAAGCGCGATCAGCACGAAAAACGCGACCAACACACCGCCCAGCAACGCGCTGCCATGCCCGCGGAACTTCTTCCAGACGCGGTTCTCAGGCGGCGCTGTCAACACCGGGTCGAGGGCAATGTCGGGCACGGCTGTGTCCTTCATTTCACTGCCCCCTCAAACGCGGATTCAGGACAAAATACATCATGTCTGCCAGCAGATTCATAAAGATGAAGCCCACGGCTGTAACGAGAACGATGCCTTGCACTACCGCGTAGTCACGATTGAAAACCGCATCGACGACGAGTTTGCCAAACCCTGGTATGGTGAAAATCTGCTCAGTCAGGACGGCGCCTGCAATCAGCTCACCAAAGAGCAGTGCGGTCAGGGTAACGATCGGGGTCAACGCATTGCGGAAACTGTGTTTCAGGATCACCACGCGTTCCGACAAGCCTTTGGCGCGCGCCGTGCGCACGTAATCGGCGCTCAATACCCCCAGCATCGCAGAGCGTGTGTGTCGCATCAATGTCGCGGCAAGTGCCGTGCCCAGGACGAACGCAGGCATCACCATCGTACGCAGCGATTGCCAGAAATCTTCGGACAGCGGGACATAACCAGATGCAGGCAGGAGTTGCCATTTCACCGACACCAGCAAAATCAGCATGATCCCCAACCAGAAATTCGGGATCGACAGGCCTGACAGTGCCACCACATTGGCGACGTAATCTGTCACCGTCCCCTTTTTGACGGCCGACAGAATGCCAGCAGGGATACCGATGACCAGCGCGAAGATCATCGACATAACCGCGAGCTGAATCGTAACGGGCAGCTTCTCTGCCATTAGCTCGGTCACCGGTTGATTGCTGCGCAGGGACGTGCCCAGATCCCCCTGCAACGCATTGCCGATCCACGCCAGATATTGCACCGGGATAGGGTCGTTAAGACGGTACTTCTCACGCAAGAACTCCAGCACTTCCGGATCACGTTCTTCGCCCGCAAGTACCAGCAAGGGGTCGCCCGGCAGCAGTTTCTGCAAGGCAAATACGAAGATCGAGATCAGAATGATGGTCGGCAGTGCGATCAGCACGCGCCGCATCAGGAAATGCAGCATGAAAGGCCCCCCAGGCAAAGGTGAAACCGCGCCACCAACCGGGGCGGCGCGGTCCGTGGGATCACTCTTCCCAGGTCACATTTTCCAAACGGATCATGCCGTCAGGATAGGGCGTGTAGCCCTTCATCTTGCTGTTGTAGGCCCAAATCCAGTTCTGGTGGTAGAGGAACAGGCGTGGCAGCTCGTCCAGCATAATGACTTTCGCCTCGTCATAGAGCGCCTTGCGCTCCTCCGTGGACGGTGCCACACGCGCAGCGTTCATCAGTTCATCCATCTTCGGGTCGGAGAATTTACTGTCGTTGATGCCGCCTCCGGTGGTGACGAACTGGTGGTTGTTACCATCCGGATCGACACGTCCCGACCAACCGATCTGACTGGCGGTGTAGTCGCCCGCGGATTGATCAGCGAGCAAGGTCGCGAACTCTTTGGAGGTCAAAGAGATATTGATCCCGGCTTCAGCGGCCATCGCCTGTACCACCTGCATCACTTGCAGCGGCACGGTTGTGTTGGGCACCTGAACTTCCAGATCAATGCCGCCTTCGAACCCGGCTTCGGCCAACAGTCCCTTTGCCTTTTCGACATCACGGGACTGCAACGGCAGGTCCTTGTTGTACCAGGGCGATGTGGGTGGGAAAGCTTGGTTGCCCGGCGCAAACGCCCCTTCGAACACAACCTGATTCAAGGCTTCCCGGTCGATGGCGTAGCTGAGGGCCTGACGCAGACGCTTGTCATTACCCCAAGGGTTGTCGCCTTTTTCACCGTTGTCGATATTGAAGGTTATGCCCTGATACCCCAAGGATACGGCACTATCCACGACGATATTCTGGTCCGCCTCGGCTTGTGCCAAATCGGTCGCGGCCAGCCGTTCCAGCATGTCGATATCACCAGACTGCAGGTTTGCCAGCCGCACGGTTGTGTCCGGGATCGGCAAGAAAGTGACACTGTCAAAATGGATTGCACCGGCATTCCAATAGTCATCGAATTTCTTCAGGACGATCTTGTCTTGCGCCACCCGTTCCTCGAAAGCAAAAGGACCGGAACACACCGGATTTAGTCCAAAGTCCGCCCCGGCGGCAGCCGCCGCCGTAGGTGATACCATCATCCCTGCCCGGTCAGCCAATTGCGCAATCAGCGTGGCATCCGGCCCCGCGAGCGTCAGGACAATCTCGTGTTCCCCAGTCACTTCGGTTGCGGTGATGGATTTCAACTCCGACTTGCGGCGCGATTCATCCAATGTCTGTGACCGCTCGATGTTGGCGGCAACGGCTTCGGCATTGAACGGTGCACCGTCATGGAAAACCACCCCTTCGCGCAGTTGCATGGTGACCTGCGTGCCATCAGATGACGTCTCCCATGAGGTCGCCAGTTGCGGAATGATCTCTAGGTCAGGTGTGATATCCACCAGCTTATCGCAGAGCGACGCGTAGACGATGCGCCCGACAAAAGTGCGCGACTGGTCAGGATCGAGCACATCGGCATCTGATTGCAGAGCAATCCGCAAGTCCTTGGCAAAGCCTGGCGCCGCACTCAGCGCGGTCGCGCCCATTACGGCCGTAATGATCGCAGTTTTGACGTGTTTCATCGGTCAGTTCCTCTCTGGTGGTTCTTGATTTTGGTGAATAACTGTGCCGCCGGTGGTGGCAGCCTTGTAAAGCGCGAAACGGGCTTCGACCGCATCCGTCTTGGGGCGCAGCGTTGTAGGTTTACGGGCCGCCGCGATGTCTTGCCAGAAGTGGCAGGAAACCTGATGCAATTGACCTTCCAATTTTGGGCTTTCTTGCTTGCACTGCGCCCGGGTATACGGGCAACGGGTATGAAAACGGCAGCCTGACGGCGGGTCTGATGGGCTGGGCATCTCTCCCAGAACGGCAAGCGCCTGGTGCTTTGACGGCACATCCATGGAAGGGATCGCAGATAAAAGAGCTTGAGTGTAAGGATGCAATGGCGTGGCAAATACTTCTTCGGCAGTACCCATTTCGACAATCCTGCCAAGATACATCACGGCCACGCGATCGCTCATGTGCCGGATCACGCCCAGATCGTGTGCGATGATCACCAGCGTCAGACCAAGGTCGCGGCTGAGGTCACCCAGAAGATTGATCACTTGTGCCTGCACCGAGACGTCGAGCGCCGAGACCGGCTCGTCTCCGATAATCAGTTTCGGACCGGCTGCCAACGCACGCGCGATGCCGATGCGCTGACGCTGGCCTCCGCTGAACTCGTGCGGATACCGTCCAGCATGCTCCGGGCGCAGACCGACTTTGCGCAACAGCTCGGCCACTTTTTCGCGACGTTCTTCTGCGCTGAGTTCAGGTGCGTGCACTTCCAGCGGCTCACCCACCAATTTGCCCACGCTCATCCGCGGATTGAGCGATGAAAACGGGTCTTGAAAGATGAATTGCATCTGCCCGCGCAGAGCTTTGAGTGCGCCGCCGCTTGCATGCGATACATCCACTCCGTCAAAGGAAACACGACCAGCCGTGGGCTCCAGCAAGCGCATCAAAAGGCGCGCCAGGGTGGATTTGCCGCAACCTGATTCCCCAACGATGGCGAATGTCTCCCCGCGTCGGATTTGCAGCGACACACCATCCACGGCCTGAACCGGCGACTTGTGCGATAACCATCCGCTACCAGCGCCAAAATGCTTGACCACCTCATCGGCCTCAAGGATCACCGGCGCGGTCATGCGCTCACCTTTACATGCGTTTCCAGCGGCGCAAAATGGCAGGCCACCTCGTGTTCTGAGGCGACATCCCTAAGCTTGGGGCGTTGCGCACACGCCGCCGTTGCAAAAGCGCATCGCGTTCGGAAACGGCATCCCTCAGGCATGTTCGAAATCGTGGGCACCGTACCGGGCACAATCGCCAATCGCTCGCCGGGTCTGTCTAACCTTGGCATCGCGCTCATGAGGCCAATGGTGTAGGGATGTTGCGGGTTGTTGAATATCTCCGCCACTGGCCCCTGCTCTACGACCTGGCCGCCATACATGACCGCCACGGTATCCGCGACTTCAGCAACCACACCCAAATCATGTGTAATCATCAAAGTACCCATTCCGGTCTCGTCACGTAGATCACGGATCAGATCGAGAATCTGCGCCTGAATGGTTACGTCAAGAGCAGTCGTTGGCTCATCAGCGATCAGGATCTGTGGATCATTGGCCAACGCCATTGCAATCATGACGCGTTGCCTCATACCACCGGATAATTGGTGCGGATAGGCACGCAGCCGCTGTTTTGGATTAGCAATGCCGACACGTTGCAGCATGACCTCTGCGCGCTCCAAAGCTTCGGTTCGACTGTTCCCACGACGACGCTGCACAGCCTCGGCAATTTGATCACCAATGCGAAAGCTTGGGTTTAACGAGGTCATCGGTTCCTGAAAGATCATCGCAATCTCTCGGCCTCGCACTTCAGTCGGCAAGCAATCCGTCGCCAAATCCCAGTCTTGTGCCAAAAAGGACAGTTTTCCAGAAGAAATCTGCGTGGCTTTGCCAGGTAGAAGCCCCATGATCGCCATCGAAGTCACGCTTTTTCCGCAACCCGATTCTCCGACCACGCACAGGACTTCGCCTTGCCGAACACGCAGGCTTACGGAATGGACAACATCGTTTGTTTGACCCTTGAAGCGCAATGTAAGATCTTTCAGGGTTAACAACGCATCAGCCGATGCCAAATCTTGTGATTTCGCCGTCCCCGAAACCGGCATTTAATCACTCCCCACAAGCGCATTGATTCGTCCAAGTTGAACCAATCATAAATTGGTTCCTCGATTTTAGCGAGAAGTTTACGCAATTGCTTGGCAACATCAAAAATCGACAATATTCCAACGTGCCGATCTGCGGCCCCGCCCCAAGCACCTAAACACCCCGGGATGAAACATGGTGTACCAAGTAGCTCCCGGTAACCTGACGTTTCAGAGGCCGACGTGGTTCTGGCCCTCAATGACAATCCCGGTGTCGCGAGAATTGCTGCCAAATGCATATTCGAGCGCAGAGGTCTCGGTGATCGAGATCCCCATGTTAGTCACATAGCCTGGCAAAAGTTTTCTCAATTTGGAACCAAGTTGTTGGTTGATCGAAGTTGATTGGAAACAATTTCACACGAAGATGCATTACGAATGACGGCGAGAGCCATCACACTGAAAGCACACTCATGACGGCGGTCTTGGAAATACAACTGTTCCCGGGGGACATTCTCTATCGCGAGGGCGATGGTAATGATTGCGCCTATGTTATTGAGTCTGGTGAGGTCATTCTTTACCGCGGGAGTTCAGGAGAGCGGACGGATGTTGAAAGGCGGGGCGCGGGCTCGATTGTTGGTGAGCTTTCAATTCTGACCGGGCAACCACGCGCCGTCACGGTCGAAGCACTGACGCAGTGCACGGTTTATCAAATATCGGCCGATCGTATTCAAAGCCGCTTTGAAAAAATTGACCCGATTCTGCGCGCTTGCATAGATACTTCCATTAACTTCACCGCCACATTTGCCAAACAGACGACCAACTCGTCAGAAAGTGTCGCCACGGCGGAGAGCACGTTGCGCAATTCCGCCGAGCTTATTGAACAGTTCCGGCTGGAGACAGATATCGCAAAGGGGCTAGAGAACCGAGAATTCGTCATGGTTTTCCAGCCAATTGTGCGCCTCGCGGACGGCAACATTATGGGCTTTGAAGCACTCATGCGCTGGCAGCACCCAAAATTGGGCAACGTTCCCCCGGAGCGTTTCATTGAAGTTGCAGAGGCGACGGGTTCCATCAAGCTTCTCACGGAATTTGCCATCATGGAAACCTGCGCCGCGATGCAGCGTTTTAAAGCACTTGAGGGCGTTTCAGAACAACTTTACGCATCGGTAAACGTTTCAGGGCAAGACATAGGCAGAAAGGGCTTTGTCGAGTTTCTGGCGTTCGTCTTAGAGGCGAACGATATACAACCAAAGTACATTAAACTCGAAGTGACCGAAACGGCATTGATCCCGGATCTGGAAGCCGCAGACCGGAATTTCAAACACCTTCAAGCGTTGGGTTGCGGTATTTCGATTGATGATTTCGGTACTGGGTATTCCAATTTGGCCTATTTGAAATCCTTACCGATCACATCATTGAAAATTGATCGCGCGTTTACAGAAGATGCGCGTACAAATTCCGTATCACGGAGCATCGTTAGACTACTGGTCCTGCTTGGAAAGGACTTGGGCGTAGATATCATCGCCGAGGGCATGGAGACCAAACACGGTGTCGAAATCATACATGATCTCGGATGCAGCTATGCCCAGGGGTTCTATTTTTACAAACCGATGCGCGAAGCTGAATTCGCGCTGTCGCTGGCAGGAGCACAACCAGACCGGGGCGTCGCCTGATCAGATTTTAGTCGATATTATTTGCATTTCTAGACGTGCAGTATCGTGATCAAAGCTGTCGCTGTGTCTTCAAGTTGGATAGTTCGTTTTGACACAAAGCGGCATTTGGCAGGCAGATCAGCTGCCAGGCAAGTTTCACTGATAAACTCTCAATCCAATATGACGATACGATCAGCAAATTCATGAATGCGTTTAGACTACGAATAAGCACATGTCGCGTAGGGAATTGCGATGGAGCTGCCGCACCATTCTGGTTCCCTACTTTGTGCCGAGATGTTCAGCCAGCAGATCGAACACCAATCGAATTCTGAGGTTTGTCTTCAGCTCCCGGTGCGCGACAAGCCAGGATTCTATCTTTAGAGGTTCGAAGTCCGGATAGGGATTCATAAGTTCGGGATAAGCCGCACCGACATCGACCGGCAAAATTCCGATCCCCAACCCTTTGCGTATGAGTTCTAGCGACATAGTCACACTTGCGGTGGAATAGTTGAAATTTGCAACGGTCAGATTGAGGCCCCGCGACGCCATCATCCCGAGCAGGCGCTCTGGATACTCACACCCAACGAATTGCAGCTTGGCAATATCCGAGGAATGTGACGGACGACCAACCGCATCGAGATATTCTGACGACGCAAAAAGATGCGCGGTTGTGTCCCTCAGGCGTTTGGCGAAGAGGTTTTCATCCTGCGGGCGCGCATGCCGGATCGCAATATCCGCTTCGCGCCGCCGCAGGTCACTCATCTCATTGGACGCGATAATTTCGATCTGAAGGTCTGGCGCGGTTTCTTGAAGTTTCCTGAGAATCTCCGGCAGGTAGAACGTTGCCATTCCATTCGTGCAGGCAATAGCCACATGTCCTGTCACCGCTTCGGATTGCCCTGTTGCCGCGATGGAAATCCGGTTTGCAGCCTCACCCATGCTTTGGAAATGCTCAAGCAATTGCGTCCCGGCCTGGGTCAGCAAGAGCGCTCGCGCAGTCCTTTCGAATAATGTCACACCGAGGGTGTTTTCGAGACTGGCGACCTGTCGGCTGAGCGTGGGCTGAGTGAGCCCAAGCGCCCTCGCGGCAGCGGACAGCGACCCTTCCTCGGCGGTGGCGAGAAACGCCCGCGCCTGGTTCCAGTCAAAAGCTGATCTTCGCCACTCCATGATTTTCGCATATCAGAACTACGTAAATATGCAATTTTATAATCCCATCGGGCAAAGTAGATGGGTGTGAGAAAGACGCATCAATCAAGGAACTAGCCCATATGCATATCCGCAGGCAATCGGATGACGCGGTGATTGATCCATCAAATCAGCAGACAATTCCCATGACCAATTATCGGTTTGGCTCATGGCAGGTTACCATCAATCGGCAACCGAGAGCCAAAGAGGATCTGGCCAGACAATACGATGCAGCCTCCCGCAATTGGCAGCAAAAGATACGGCGGTACGGGCTTGCGGCAGCATACCGAAGATCGCTGATGGCGTCCGGCGCAGTGACCGCACTTGGAAAAGTTGGATCGCAGGCGCGGGTGTTGGATTGCGGCGTCGGAAGCGGAGCGCTTTCGACTGCACTTAGCAGCATTCTCTCCCAATCCCTCAACTTCTGCGGCATCGATCTCTCAGCTGAGATGCTGGCCCGGGCTGATGTTGAGATGCGGCAGGCGGGTTTGGCACCAGACCTGAGACAGGCAGATATTCTGTCGATACCTTATAACGATGCCACCTTTGATGTCGTGATGGCCGCTCACGTGCTCGAGCACTTGCCAAATCCCCAACTCGCTTTGAACGAGATGATCCGCGTACTCAAGCCGGGCGGCATGCTCTTCGTGTGTCTGGTGCGGCGATCCGGCTTCGGCGCATTCATCCAGATGCGATGGCGAACATGGGCGATCACAGAACGGCAAGGCGTCGCTTGGCTACGCGCATGCCATCTGGAAAACATCGGTTGCCAGCCCATCCGCTTGGGGTCCTGCGCGGGCCAAGCCAGCACCGCATTCTGGGCGCGTCGATCGAGCGGACCGGGACGGCCTCCTGAAACCGCGTCGGCAACAGAGAAGCACGAGGGCGACGCTTGAAAATTTTGAGAAAATCCGAGTGGGCTATCCTTGTCCTCCTTTTCGTCTATTCGTTCATACCAACCTTTGGCGGCTTGTCCCGCGTGCTCGAACTGGCAGGCGGGCCGGCAATCGCCCCAGCAAACCCGCGGGCATCCTCAATGCCCCTCCCCATCGTTCTGCACATTCTTGGCAGTTTCTTGTTTTGTCTTCTTGGCGCAATCCAGTTCCTGCCAAGGATCAGACGGAAATATCCTGCAACCCACCGCATTTTTGGCCGAATTGTTGCGACGGCTGGCTGTCTTTCTGCCGGAAGCGGATTGTGGATGACCCATTTCTACAGCTTTCCGATCAGCCTTCAGGGGAACTTGCTGTATTGGGCTCGGATCACCCTGGGCTTTCTGATGATCTTCTTCATCGTTTGGGCTGTTCTTGCTATCAGGTCGCGGAATACCTCTAGGCACAGCACCTTTATGCTGCGTGCCTATGCAATTGCTCAGGGTGCGTCTACGCAAACCTTCATCGGCATTGGATGGCTAATCTTTTTCGGGACCGAGGCGACAGGCCCGTCGCGCGACGCCATTATGGTCTTCGCATGGGTAGTTAATCTGCTGATCGCCGAGGTTTTCATTTGGACGATGCTGACGCCAAAACAGCGGTCGGCAGCGTGTGCCTCGGACGAGAAATCAGCCAGAACTGGGCAATAAGATGATCGGCTATGTGACAATTGGGACGACTGATCTGGACAGGGCGATCAAGTTTTACGACACGTTGCTGGCGACGATTGGCATCCAAAGACTATGGCAGCATGGGGACATGGCGGCATGGGGACTGTCACGCGCCGAGACCGCCTTGTGTTTGGCGCGCCCGTTTAACGGCCGGGCAGCAAGCGCTGGAAACGGCGTCATGGTGGCATTCAAAGTCGACACCGCTAAGCAAGTCGATGCTTTTCACGCCAAAGGCGTTTTACTCGGCGGCAAGAATGAGGGCCGCCCAGGGCCACGCGGCGAGCATGGTGTTTACGCAGGCTATTTTCGGGACTTGGACGGGAACAAACTGAATGCGTACGTCCCTGAGCAAAGAAACTCACATTGACCTAGCAATACCATTGACCCTTGCTCACATCTTTGAGATGCGGAGCGATGTTGCCATTCGCTACGGCTGCCTTAATCTCCGCATCGCGACCTGACCTAGCACTCCGGACCGCGGAGGTTGTATCTGAACGTCAAATGCGCGTCATTCTCTGCACAAGGCTATCCCAATGTCCTCCACATCGCCAACCCTGCATCTGCTGTGCGGAAGAATTGCTTCAGGAAAATCAACGCTGGCTAAACGGCTTGGCAACGCGGAAAGAACAATCATCATCGGTGAAGACAATTGGTTGCGCGCGCTCTACTCAGAAGAGATGTCTTCGATATCCGATTATCGGCGTTGCACAGTGAAACTTCGGAAAATCATTGGTCCTCACGTGGCATCGTTGTTAAACGCCGGGGTCTCGGTCGTTTTGGATTTCCAAGCGAACACCACCGAAGCACGCAGCTGGATGCGGAGAATACTTGATCAGACAGACGCGGCTCACAAGCTTCATGTACTCGATGTTCCCAATGATATCTGCATTGAAAGACTGCGCGCTCGTAACATGCATGGCGATCATCCGTTTACTGTCACTGAGGAACAGTTCTGGCAGATTTCCAAGCATTTTGTTGTGCCATCTTCAGATGAAGGGTTCAACATAGAGCGGCACGAATCTAGCTACTACTCTCGATGAGGAGCACACGTTAACGATTGAGCGCAGCAACTGGGCTGGCTGGCAAACAGCGTCGTTGGAGAAATCACTAATTCGTTACAGATTTTGCATTCCTCAGATCACTACAAACTGCCTCATCATCCCACAATCCTCGTGCTCCAAGATGTGGCAATGATACATGTAGGGCGTGTTTGCCTTCGCCTCATAGTCGAACTGAACCAGCACATCAGGCCAAGTTTCTTCTACATGAACCATAGCTTTCAACCCATTAGTATAACGAGGCGGTTCGGCACCGTCTTGGCAAATAATGCGGAACCAACATCCGTGGATGTGGAATGGATGCAGCATATCATCGACCGAAATCTGCCCGATCTCGGTGTTGCCTTGTTCACGCCTTCGTCAATGCGATCCATGTGCATGGGCCACCTTTGAAGGCAGTTTCTGGGACAGGTGAGCGCATGTTTAGGACCTAATGCGATCGGACACGTTTGTATTGTTGGGGCCAAGTATCGATGACGGTCTGTTTTTGTGGTGTAGAACCATTCGGTATTCAGAACTTCACGGCGCAATGTGCCGTTAAAGCGTTCGTTGTAACCTTTTTACCATAGCGATCCCGGGTATATCTGGGTCGGCTTGATCCCCACCTTTCTCAGCCAATCTTGCAGTGCTGCCACGATGAACTCTGAACTATTGTCCGAACGAGCGCATTCTGGTTTCCCACGTTACAAAAACAAAGAGTAGAGCGTCCAAGAAGTCTGCGTTATTCATCTTCAACTTGACCGCGACGCATTGCGGCTCGCGGGCGTATTCATCAAGCAACGTCAGCATCTAATACGGGCGTTCGTTGCCAAGCTTGTCGTGAACAAAATCAACGCTCCATATGTGATTGACCGACCATCCTTCAATGCTCAGTAGCACTGTGAGTTTACCGTAGCGCCCATATTGTTTGGCCGACCGGATCAGCGCGAGGCGCAAAGCTTCATCATCCTTGGGGGCAACTCGATATATTTGCGTACTCCGCGCCATGCCCGTCATCCGGCACGTACGGCGTTCGAAAGCCGCCAGCTTTTGTCGGATATCCACCACGGCCTGACGAAGCTGCTTTGTCCTCAGGCCTTAGGCTTCAAATAATCGAGGCGTTCTTTGAGGATCAGCTTATCCAATTCTAAACTTGCAACGATCCGCTTCAATCGATCATTCTCCTTCTACAACCCCTTCACGTTGGCTATCTCGGATCGCCACATCCCAACAAACCGTATGCGCCAAGCTCAATAAGCCGCATCGCTCATTCCACCTTCGTACAAGCAGTCACCACATCCGAACCAGAGGCAAGTCTCAACTCAATCTCACGCAAAAGCCGAAGAAATTCTTCATCCGAATACCGTTTCTGCGCCATCAACCCCATCTCCAAAACTAAGACCAATTTGGCACGGTCCTAGGGGGCTAAAACAGCCATCTCAACGGACTATGAACTCAGCATGTAATGCGCCAGCCGCCTTTATGCTCTTGAGAATATCGATCATGTCGCGAGGTGAAACGCCAAGGGCATTTAGCCCTGCAATAACCTCGGACAATGACGTGCCACTGGGAATCTCTGCCAAACCTATTCCTGGTTCTTCCTCGATTTCCGCATTGGTCCGCGGCACAACTACCGTCTCTCCGTCAGCAAATGGGTTTGGTTGCACTGCTACCGGTGCTTCTTGAATTCTGAGGGTAAGATTGCCTTGAGATACCGCAACTCGCGAAATCCGCACATCCTCCCCCATCACAATTGTTCCTGATCTCTGATCAACGACGACTCTTGCTTTTCGCTCAGGTTGGACGGATATATTTTCGATCCTTCCCAAAGCGTGTGCTACGGAGGCCATTCTTGTTTGTGGAATGTCGAGACGTACCGTCCCGGAATCCAGCATGAACGCCACTGGGCGGCCAAAATCTGAATTGATGGCCTGTTCGATTCTCGCAGCCGTTGTGAAATCAGCATCACGCAGCGCCAAACGCAAATTTGTCAAACTAGCCAAATCGAATTCGATTTCTCGTTCGACTCTAGCTCCAGAGGGAATCACCCCCGAGGTCGGAACTCCTTGCGTTACATTCGCACCATCGCCTTCGGCGACCGCACCCCCGGCTATGATCGTACCTTGGGCGACAGCGTAAATTTGGCCATCAGCTGCATTCAATGGGGTCATAATCAAAGTGCCGCCTAAAAGGCTGTTTGCATCACCTATTGCAGAAACGGTGACATCTATTTGTCCACCTCCTCGAGCAAATGGTGGCAACGCGGCGGTTACAAGAACAGCGGCGACATTCTTTGGCCTGAACTGTTCGCCAGCAACATTCACACCGAGCCTTTCAAGGATATTCGACATGATTTCTTCGGTGAATGGCGCGTTTCGCAACCCGTCGCCGGTCCCGTTCAATCCCACGACCAACCCATAGCCTACCAGATCATTGCCTCGAACGCCGTCAAACTCAACGAGGTCCTTTATTCTCACCGGACCAGCGGAAGCCGAATCTACCATTGCGCATATCAATAAGATCGCCGCGACAAATTTTTTCATAGGAAATTCACCAAAGATAGCTGAGAGCTTCTTACAGTTACAGAGTAAAGGCTTTGCAAATGGAATTGTACGCTTTCCAATTCAGTCGCAGTTTCAAATGGATCGGCTGCCAATAAGGCATTCCTTGCGAACTCCAAGCTGGTTTCTTCGGCCTGATTCCGCGCGGAGATCATCTCTATCCGCTCCTCAGTGAAACCGATGTTTGCGCGCAGGCTAGTAATGCTATCTTGGTTTGATTGAAGGCCAATCCCAGTGATCCCAAACAGTTCGGATTGTTGGGTAACTGTTAGTGCGAGCGCCGGATCATCTGCAATCGCTGCAACCGTCGTGTGGAGCAGCAATTCCTTCAGTGCATCGTCGTTCGCTCTTACATCTAGGTTCACGCGTTCGGTGTCAGATAGGACAAATGGCGCGAGGGCCGTCGCAGATCCTGCGTAAGATACCGTGTCAAAGCCGGCGGGGTCTGAAAACCAGGTTTCAGCAGCGTTTACAATGTCCTCAGGCGTCGTTTGCCCGGTAACAACGGCGAGAACTTGAGCGATGAGCGTGTCTGCGTCAGGCAGCGGGGCTTGATCTGTGGTGGTGCCGGAAAACAGGCTGCGTCCCGCAATGTCATCATTAAGAGAATTGATTATACCCTGCAATTGGGTGCGGGCATTGTCGGAGGGATTTCCCGCAATGACGCCGATGGGCCCACCGCTGGCAAGCAACAGATCGAGCCCTAGGGCCCCGCCAAAATCCTGTACACGTTCCAGCGCGTCTTGCATCGCACCAGTGTAATATGTCGCCTCGGAGTTCGCGACAGAATAGCCTTCCAACACCTCCAGCGATCTTTCCAGCCCGGTCAAGTAGTTATGATTGCCGTCAAGAACCTCTCTGACATCGGAGACCTTGCCGCTCGACAATTCATCGGTCAGTCTCGTGAGATCTTGTCTCAACGCAACGCTCCGGCGCTGGAGCATGAAAGATTGTGCCAAGTCGCCTAGTGAAATCGTGCTCATAGCTTACAACCTCAATATAGTTTGCATCATTTCGTCAGCGGCTTCGATCATTCGAGCGTTGGCCGCGTAGGTTTGCTCAACGAGCAGAAGGCGTTGCAACTCCTGATCGGTATCAACACCCTCTGCGAGAACCAGTTGGGTTAACTCGTTAAACTGTGTCGACGTAAAACTCAGACTTTGATCAGCTTGTGCGCGATCAGCGCCCAACTGAGATGTCAAGGTCGCTGCAAGATTAATTGCCGAAAAAGCCCCGGCTCCAAAGTCACCGGATGCTGGCACCTTGTTGGCATTCAAAGCGGTCGTCAGCCCTTGCAGCAATCGCGAGTCACCCACATCACCCTGCACCAAAGCATTGATACCATCCCTGATACGCCAGGCTTCGCCGCCCTGCCGTTCATCAATCGCTGCATTGATGGACAGGCGGGCGGAAATGCCGACCTCGTTCAGCGGATCAAAAGCAGCACCGGCGTCTGTGAAAATGCCTGCGTCCCCTACAGCCAGAGTTGCGTCTACTGCGGGGTCTTGAAACCGTTCGATCAGATCTCGCGAAAGGGCATCTAGTTGGGTTTGTGCGTCCGTCCCCAGTTCATCCCTGATCTCAAACTGAGCACCCAGCGAGCCTCCACCTAGGGTGCCACGTTCGCTATCGGTCCGAACGCTGAACCCATTGATCGTCAGGCCTGACAACTGGCCTCCTGCAAGGGTCATGTAGGGTGTGACCTGATTGACGGGCGTGAATTCGATCTCGGCAATGCCGCCATCCAAAAGGATCGCACCCCCGGTGGAGTAAAGCGCAATCTGCCCGTTGTCGCGAGAAATCTGACGTACAGGGACAATTGCGCTGATTTCGTCAACCAAAGCCTGTCTGTTGTCCTGTAGCGCCGATGTATCACCGCCGAGAGCCAGGGTCTTGGTGATCTGAATGTTCAGTTCCTTCACCCCACCCAGCGCGGAACTCAACCGATCAACTTGTATCCCGATATTTCGATCTGCTTCGCTGCGAGCTTCCTGCACATTATCTGATGCCGAAGAGATGAGGGTCGCAAGATCGCGGGCCGCATTTACGACGCTGCCTAGTCTCTCGGGTGCGTCTGGGCGACTTGTAGCCGTGACAAGACTGCTTTCAAATTGTGCCAAACGTGCCGATAGCGAGTTGGGGTCATCTGGGGTGCCCAACGCATCTTCGTGACTGGTCAGAAACCGTGCTCTGTCAGAAGAGTTGGAAAAAGCTGCTTCCGCAAGGCCACGGTCAACCAAAAGCGCGGGGTCGACATTTCGAACGATGCCATCAATGCTCACGCCGCCAATCTGGGATGACGACAAGGCAACAGACCGAACGCCATAACCAGGTGTCATAGCGTTCGCGATATTGGCGGAAATCGTCTCAGAACTGCGCCCCGCGGCGCGCAGCCCTGTCATTGCGTTTGATAGTGCCCCTGAAATAGACATGTCAGGCCCTCGTTACTTGCGAAAAGAGATTATCGTTTGATGTTGGTCGTTTCCTGCAACATCTCGTCAACCGTTTGGATGACCTTGGCATTAGAAGAGTAAGCGCGCTGGGTCTTAATCATGTCGGTCAACTCCCCGGCGACATCCGTGGTAGATTCCTCTCTTGCGAAAGAGGCAATATCGCCAGTTGGCCCATCACCGGCATCCCACAGGAAGAAGGCGCCGCTTTGACGTGAGGGCAAATATGTCTGGCTATCAAAGGTTTGAAGCCCATTCGGATTTGCGACGTTGACGAGCGGAATTTGATAGACCGTACGAATTTCACCGGTGTCAAAGCTCGCACGGACAAAGCCGTTCGGGTCTACGTCCAGACCAATAAAGTTGCCAATCGCGGAGCCATCCTTGGTCACGGAAATTGGTGCAAAATTGTATGACAGTTGCGATAAACCTTCGGTGTCGCCAATCGTACCAATGTCAACGGAGATTGGACCCGCGGCCACGTTGACCGTCACCTGACCAGTTGCGGCATCGTACGCGGGGCTGGCACCTACTGGTGCCGTTGTCGCAATTGGCGTCACCGTTGCGAGCGTGCCGCCACCTGTACGCGCATCAGTAAATGTGAGCGTGTACCGGCCAATCTGGTCTCCGCCCTGCGCGGAATCAGTCATTGTCATCGTCCACTCGTTTGTGGCGGGGTCGCCCGCCGCCGCGGGTGCGGTCGGTTCAAAAGTAATGCTGATGCTTTGGGATGTCCCCAGATTATCAAAATACTCTACGGATAACTGTTCCGTAAGCGCCGCGGCTCCGAACTCTGTCTCTGTGGCGGGCAGGTTCACCCCAAGGCTCATCGAAAGAGTGGGATTCCCTGCGAGTTGGCTTGTATTGATCCTGATGGGTTCAAGGCCGTCTGCGGAATCACGAGGATAGTTTGGAATTGTACCATCCGCAGCAGCGGGCCACCCCATCAGGACAAGTCCGGACTGAGATGTCAGATATCCTTCGGCGTCTGTACGGAATGATCCGGTTGTGGACAGGAACATGGGCGCATCAGCGCCGGCAGTCTGTACTTGTGCCGCTTGTGCGACCGGCAACATGCCTTTGCCACGAACGGCAAGGTCAGTCGAATTTGACGTCGAAATCAGGGTGCCGCGCTGATCAATCAACCGCTGTGAGGCAGCCCTGACGCCACCGGCAGCATAGGAGCCGCCACCGGATGACAAAACCATGGATTCGAAATCTGTTTCCACCCGCTTATAGCCAAAGGTTGAGGAATTAGCGATGTTGTCCGAGATTGACGCCAGTCGCTGAGCATTTGTTTGAAGTCCTGCAACGCCTGCATTGAGCGAAGATGAAATTGTCATGGGCACGCCTTTCTGATGTGATCATCCATTGACCACCCAGATAGACACCCGGACTTAACACGGCGCTAACAGATAAAATGCGCCCTATTTATGCCCCAATTCACCGAAGCAGGATGATTTCCACCCGATTGTTGCGCGTTGCCAGGGGATTGCGGTGCACCAGCTCACGGTCAGCATGGCCGGTGACACGCTGAACACGGTCGGAATTCAAACCGTTCTTCTGCAGCAGCATCCGGGTCCGAGAAGCCCGTTGTGAAGACATGTCCCAGACAAGGTTCTGCGCCAGCACTACGGGCTTTGATCGAACATGGCCCCCAATTGCGACATCGTTGGTAACGCTTCTGCTGACGTCAGCGACCAAGGCCACAAGCGTTTCCATCAATTCGGTCGGATTGTCGGTCTCGTCTTCGAACAGCGGCAACCCATCAAGGGCGAACAGCTCGATGACTAAACCTTCATCGGTGATCCGGGTGACGATGTGTTTGAGCAGATTTTTCATGACGGTCGTTTCACCGCCTCGGCCCAGAAGCTCGTCAATCGCTTTTTGAAGCTCTTCGGCGGATTGATCCTGCTCTCCGTCATCGGACGCAGTGCCGGCTTCGCCGCGCGATTGTTCCTTCTGGGCAGCGTGTTTGGTCGTGGCACCTAAGCCATTCTGCGGAAGGGTTTCTTCCGAGAATATACTATCACCCGAAAAGGAACCGTCGCCCCCGCCGGAGACGCGATTAATCGGAATGGTCGGCGAAAAGTAATCCGCCAACCCCTGACGTTGTTGCTCGGTCGTTGCATTCAACAGCCACATCATCATGAAAAAAGCCATCATTGCGGTCACGAAGTCCGCATATGCGACCTTCCAGGCACCACCATGGTGACCACCGGCAATTATCTTTTTTCGTTTGATGATGACTGGTGCCAGATTGCTCTGCGCGCCCATATCTCCACCACTCTCATATTCACCCAAGCCAAGTCATACCGTGAAAGGTCTTTCCACGAGCTTAACGGATCACGGGAATGTTTGCTTGCGTCGCCGGGCCCGTTCGGGGCAGATACGCCAATGGAGGCGCAGATGCCGGTCACCGACAGCCCATATTCCTGGATCAGATTGCTTCTGACACTGGTGATCGCAATGATCGCCAATGTCGGCATGTGGGCAATCATCGTGATCATGCCAGCGGTGGAAGCTGAATTCGAAGCCGGTCGTGCATTGGCGTCAATGCCCTATACCCTCACGATGATTGGCTTTGCGACCGGCAATTTCGCGATTGGCAAGGCGATTGACCGATACGGTGTGACGGTGGCGCTAACCGGTGCTGCAAGCGGGATCGCCCTGGGGTTTGGGCTGGCGACGCTCAGCCAGTCCATCTGGGTTCTTTCCGCCGCTCAGTTGCTGATTGGCTTTTCGTCAGCTGTCGGGTTTGGCCCGCTCATCGCCGACATATCCCACTGGTTTGTACGCAGGCGTGGGATCGCCGTGGCGCTTGTCGCAAGTGGGAATTACCTTTCAGGGGCGATCTGGCCAATGGCGCTGGCAGGAATGCTTGAAGCGACAGGCTGGCGCAGCGTCTACGTGTTTTTGGCAGTTATCACATTGATCGGCGTGATCCCCCTGTCCTTCGCATTGCGGCGAAAACTGCCACAAGAAGCGCAGGTCGCGGCACAAACGCAATCCCTTCAGAATGCACAATCCTCTGGGCTGTCACCGCGCGCCTTGCAATACATCCTCGGGCTGGCAGGAATCGGCTGCTGCGTAGCGATGTCTATGCCGCAGGTTCACATCGTATCCTACTGCGTCGATTTGGGATATGGCCCTGCAGTCGGAGCCGAGATGCTCGCCCTGATGTTGTTGGGGGGCGTTGGGTCCCGCATTGTCTCGGGCCTCGTTGCCGATCAACTGGGGGGTGTCAAAACTCTGCTCATTGGATCGGCACTGCAATGCATTGCCCTGTTTCTATACCTACCGTCAGGCGGGCTCGTGTCCCTGTATGTCGTCAGTCTGATCTTTGGGCTGAGCCAGGGCGGGATCGTCCCCAGCTATGCATTGATCGTGCGCGAATACATGCCCGCCAAGGAAGCTGGAGCGCGCGTGGGGTTTGTGATGATGGCCACGATCATGGGTATGGCCCTGGGCGGATGGATGTCTGGGTGGATCTATGACGTCAGCGGCTCGTATCAGCTCGCCTTCATCAACGGCATTTTATGGAATGGCCTGAACATTGCGATCATGTTGTGGCTGCTGTCACGCAGCAAGCCGCGCGCGCCTTCTGTGGTGCACGCCTAGCTTCAGGAACCCGCACGGGCCTTGGCCAACATCATCTGCTTTTGCCGTTCCCGAAACCTGTTCTTGTCACTCTCGGTGGTTTCATTGAAACAGCGATGACAGCTCACACCGGCTTCATATTCCGGGCGCTTCACGTCTTCGGGCAGGATCGGACGGCGGCACCCATGACACAATGAATGCGGCCCCTCGCGCAACCCATGTTCCACGCTGACGCGGTTGTCGAAGACAAAACACGCGCCATTCCATTTGGTTTCGTCCTCTGGCACCTCTTCAAGATATTTCAATATGCCGCCCTTGAGGTGATAGACGTCTTCGACACCCTGACCCAGCAGGTAGTTGGTTGATTTTTCACAACGAATGCCCCCGGTGCAGAACATCGCGATTTTCTTGTTATGAAAACGCTCCTTGTTTGCCTTCCACCAGGCAGGAAATTCACCGAAACTTTCGGTTTTGGGATCGACCGCGCCGTCAAAGGTGCCAATGGCGACTTCATAGTCATTGCGCGTGTCGATAACCGCCACGTCCGGCGCCGAGATAAGCTCATTCCAGTCCTTGGCCTCAACATAGTGGCCGACGCGCGCGCGGGGATCGATATCCGGCTGCCCCATTGTCACGATCTCGCGTTTGACGCGGACTTTCATTTTACCAAAGGGGGCGTCCTGGCTTGTGGCTTCTTTCCATTCCAGATCTGCGCAGCCGGGCAAGGCACGCAAATACCGGATGACGGCATCGATGCCCGCCCGTGAGCCGGCGATCGTTCCGTTGATACCCTCACAGGCCAGCAGCAGCGTGCCCTGCACATTCTGGGCCCTGCAAAGCTCCTTGAGCGCCGGTTGCAGCGCCCCGGGGTCTTCGAAACGGGTGAAGTGATATAATGCGGCAATCGTGTACATGGCCGCTCAGATAATCTTCTGGCGCGGTGCAGGCAAGAGGTCAGTCGCGCGCTGGAGTGAACCGACCATTGACGCCGCACAACGCGCCCCTTACCCAAAAGGGTGGAAAAAGGAGTGGACGACATGACCCAGGCTCTGATCGTGATTGATGTGCAAAAGGATTTTTGCCCGGGTGGCGCTCTGGCGGTGCCTGAAGGGGACCGTATTGTCAGTGAAATCAACGCCCTGATGGGAGCAGCAGAGGTGGTGATCCTGACACAGGATTGGCATCCCGCCGGACATTCCTCCTTTGCAAGCTCTCATGAGGGCAAAGCGCCTTACGATATGATCGAGATGCCCTATGGGCCACAGGTTCTCTGGCCGGATCATTGCATCCAGGGTAGCATCGGCGCACAATTTCATCCCGAGTTACAGGCGGACCGTGCTGATCTGATCATCCGAAAGGGGTTCAACCCCGCAATAGACAGCTATTCCGCCTTTTTCGAGAACGACCACGACACACCCACCGGGCTGGAAGGCTACCTGCGCACCCGTGGGATCGATACTTTGGTCATGGTCGGGCTGGCTCTGGATTTCTGTGTTAATTTCTCGGCCGTCGATGCGGCGAAACTGGGCTTCAAAGTGACCGTTCGCGAAACATTATGCCGGGCCATTGATCTGAATGGCTCATTGGATGCCGCGCGCGACGGCATGGTGGCAGAAGGTGTTACACTGGAGGCCGCCAATGGTTGATATCGCCACCCGTGTCTGGAACCACAAATGGAAGATCGATCCGATCGTCAGATCGCTGATTGACACCGATTTCTACAAGCTTCTGATGTGCCAGTCGGTGTTTCGGAACAAGCGTACAACGAAAGTCACCTTCAGCCTGATCAATCGCTCCAAAGACGTGCCGCTGGCCGAACTTATTGACGAAGGCGAATTGCGCGAGCAGCTTGATCACATCCGGTCGCTGTCGCTGTCGCGCGGGGAGAGCACATGGCTGCGCGGGAACACGTTCTACGGCAAACGCCAGATGTTCCGACCGGATTTCATGGAGTGGTTCGAGAACTTGCGCCTTCCACCCTACCATCTGGAGCGCAAGGGGGACCAGTACGAGCTGACCTTCGAAGGAGACTGGCCTGAGGTGATGCTGTGGGAAATCCCGGCTCTTGCAGTCTTGATGGAGCTGCGTGGCCGCTCCGTACTCAACCGTATGGGAAAATTCGAACTGCAGGTTCTATATGCGCGCGCGATGACGCGCGTGTGGGAAAAGATCGAAAACATGCGGGACATTCCAGGACTGTCCATTGCGGATTTCGGAACGCGCCGTCGCCACAGCTATCTTTGGCAGGACTGGTGCGTCCAGGCGATGCGAGAAGGCCTGGGCAGCGCTTTTACCGGAACCTCAAACTGCAAGATCGCGATGACACGGGAGCTTGAAGCGATTGGTACGAACGCGCATGAATTGCCAATGGTCTATGCCGCGCTAGCTGAAACAGACGCGGAGCTGGCGCAGGCCCCTTATGACGTTCTGTCGGACTGGCATGATGAACATGAGGGCAATCTTCGGATCATCCTACCTGATACATTCGGCACCAAGGGGTTTTTGGACAAGGCGCCAGACTGGCTGGCGGGCTGGACAGGTATCCGTGTGGACAGCGGCGACCCGGCGACAGCGGCAGAAACGGCAATTGCCTGGTGGAAGGCGCGTGGCGAAGACCCAGGCAACAAGCGCATTATCTTCAGCGACGGGTTGGACGTGGATAAGATAAGAGCGCTCCACAGTCGTTTTGCCGATCAGGTCAACGTCTCATTTGGCTGGGGTACTTTGCTGACCAATGATTTCAGAAAGCTGGTCCCAGATGATCGGCTCGCACCCTTCTCACTGGTTTGCAAGGCGGTTGAGGCCAATGGCGCGCCAACGGTAAAACTCTCGGATAATCCCAACAAAGCCATGGGGCCGATTGCGGAAATAGAGCGCTACAAGCGTGTGTTTGGGGTTGGTGATCAAATCGCGCAGGAAGTGATCGTTTAAAGAGCGTCGGCAATCCAGTTACGAAATTTGTTGTTCGGCCATGCGAACGACACACGTATCGCTGCAACTGGATTTCAGTAGCCCCTCACCGGATCCACGATATTTTTGAGAGGCTCACCCTTTTGCCATCTCGTCAGGTTCTCACAAAACAGGTTCATTGACGCCGCATCCCACTCCGCGAAAACACTGGAGCAATGAGGGGATATCAATATGTTTGGCAATTCCCAGAACGCGCTGTCAGCTGGCAGGGGTTCGGTTTCAAACACATCCAGCGCCGCTCCGCTTATTTTCCCCTGCCGCAATGCATCTAGTAGGTCCTTTGAATTGATGACGCCGCCGCGGGAGACATCGACAAGAACCACGCCCGGTTTCATAACGTCGAACAAGCTTGCATCAACGAGGTTCCGGGTGCTGGCCACCAGCGGTGTGCTGACGAGGACGTAGTCGGCCTGCTGGCACAATCGGGGCAATTCACCGGGCGCGTATACCTCATCGACATTTGGCATTGGCGCGGGTCGCGCACGTGTTCCCAACGTCTTCATCCCAAAGGCTTTTCCAAGCTGAGCGACGGCGCTGCCGGTATGCCCTAACCCGATGATCAGAAGCGTCTTCCCCCGCAGAGGCGACATTAGGCGGGACGCCCAGACACGCCTCTCCTTGTCTCTTTGCAGCCCTGAAATATCCAGCGAGAAATGCAGAAAGCTACCGAACGCATATTCCGCCATCATCTCAGCGGCGACCCCCGCCGCGTTCGTGACCGTGGTTTTCGCGGGATCCCAATGCCCAAGGTGGTCAATGCCTGATCCACCCACAGCAATCCAATCTGGTCCGCCGGGCCCCAGCAATGCGTCTGCCGGATAGGTCGATGTACTGTCAAAACGGATGCTGTAAACGGCATCGGGGCTTTCCGTCTCAATCATCGCGGGCAGGTCAGTATATGTTTGGCAGGCAGAGATATGAATGTCAGGATGCGCGTCTCTCAACTGCGCGACAAGAGCTTCCGTCTCTTGCGCGTGAACGATAACTTTCATCATCTCTTCCTATTCCGAACGGGTTCTTAAAACTGTGTTCTGCATATCGAATAATTGACCAAATCCTGACCTCGCAGGGGTCAGATTGAGTTGGCTCAATGCCTGAAACATGATTGCTTGATTGGACGTGACCACAGGCTTTCCCGTCTCAATCTCCAACGCTTCGATCACTTCGACAGCGCGCATATCCGTACAGGACAGGACAATCGCCTTCGCCTTTTTGCTGTCCGCTTGCAACCCGAGATCAAAAACTTCTTCAGGCGACATGTTGCCCTGCCCCGCGTTATCCAGCGTCCCGGCAACGTCGGCCCGCGACACAGTCTCGATCCCGCAACTTCGAAGGAACGCAATCGCGTGATCATTCAATAAGGGAACGTATGGAGAGGCAAACGCAATACGCTCCGCTTCTAGCGCCTGCAAGGCGTGAACCAGGGCACCTGCGGCGGTTATCGTTCGAGCGTTGCCTTCGGACGCTATTCGAGCCGACAGTGAGGCGTCAAAATCCCGCCCATGTGCCAAGGTCGCTGAGGTGCATCCATAGATCATGATATCTGGCTCAATACCGGCCAGTAACCTTATGGGCTCGTCCATATTCATCGCACCCAAGCCCGCCATCTGTTGGGAATCAGGCACTTCGTTTGCGTCATACCCACCTAACCGGGTGACATGAACCGAGACATCTGCGGGGCACATCATCATCAAATCGGGTTCCAGATTGGTATTTGTGAAAGGCACGAACACACCCAGCCGCGCCCGTGATCGCTGGACCGTTCTCATATGGTATCTCCTTGATGACGCAGCGACTTCAAGATATTTATCACCCCCTGCATATGGTGTTCCGAGGAAATCGTCGCCCGCAGGCAATCCGGCAAACCGTATCCGCTCATCCCGCGCAAAATGAACCCGCCGTCGTATAGCCTTTGCTGCGCGAAGGCAGCTCTCTCTGCCGATGCAAAGGGAATCAGAATGAAGTTTGCGCAGCTTGGCGGTGGCGCGTAACCAAGCTGCATCAGGGATACTTGGAAGCGGTCGCGAATTTCTGACGTAAGTCGCGTTGTTTCGCGCATGTAAGCGTCGTCAAGAACCGCGGCGGTTGCGGCGGCCTGACTGGCCGAGCTGATATTGTTGGGATTAAGCACCTTGCGCAGATGGGCGCAAATAGGGGGACCGAAATACCCCCAACCAATGCGCATGGCTGCAAGACCATACGCCTTTGAGAAAGTGCGAAGCACCACCGTATTGCCGGTCTCAACCATGTCAAACGTTGGTGCGTCGAGCCCTTCGGTGAATTCCCCATAGGCTTCATCAATGACCAACAAGATGTCATGTGAAAGCGCCGCGCGCAGTGCGAGAAGGTCTCTGGTCGGTATCCGGGTGCCAGTCGGATTCCCCGGATTTGCCACAAACACAATGCGCGTTTGCGCGGTGACACTCTCAATCAAGCTCCGAATGTTCACGGTAAAGGCCGCTTCTTTAGCTTTCAGGAGACGTGACCCAACGCGCGCCGCAGCCGTTTCGAAGAAGGCATAAGAGTACTCCGAAGCCAATGCATGATGTTCACCATCCAAAAAGCACTGCGCAAGAGCAGCGATAAGCTCCATCGATCCTGCTCCACACAGGATATTATCAGCAGTTAAACCATGGCGTGATGCAAGTGCCGAACGAAGTTTGTTCCAATCAGGATCCGGGTATGCCGCACCATTCGATAGCGTATGGTTAGCGGCAGAGACCGCCAAAGGTGACGGCGCGCGTAGGCTCTCATTTTGCGCCAGTGAAACAAGTCTCGCGTCCTCCGCGTCGGTGACAGCAGCCAATGCATAGAGGTCCATTTCTGCGACATGGCGAAGCGGCTGGATCATTTGGCTCTCTCCTGACTCGCTTCGCTGCGCTGCTGATGCTTCACATCGCTCACTAACTCATCTTCCAGATCGCGGCGCAGCGCGTCTGTCGCTCGTAACGAAGGCGGGCCAAATCCACCCCCACCTGGTGTCTGGAAAATCAACGTCTCTCCGGCGGGAATGACGAATTGCCCCTTTCCGCCCAGAATGCTGTTCGCTTTCTTGAGCGAAATGTGGCCCGCAGCCCCGTCACCACCCCCGCTCCGACCTCGGGCGGCATTGTTAATCCGTTCCACCGACAGAAACAGCAATATGTCCTCGTCACCAGCAGCGCAAAGCTCAATATCCTGACCCAAGCCGCCTCGAAATTTACCAGCGCCACCGCTGTCCGGACGCAGCATGCGTTTTTTGATGATGACAGGGGCTGCCGCCTCGGTGGTCTCTACCTGACTGCCCCAAACACCGCTTGGAAACGCCGTGGCAGACAACCCATCTTTGCCGGGCCTTGCCCCGGTGCCCCCATTATAAACAAGCTCCAGCGCGAAGTCCTTGTCTGCACTGCCGGAAGTGGATGGCATGCTTCGAATTGGCAGATCATACATGCAGGAGGCTCCTTCGGCCGGAACGCTATCGGGCAGGGCCTGGGCCAGGCATCCAAACACCAGATCAGGGGTCATTTGCCCCAAGGTATGCCGCATGGCGACCGGGGCCGGCGGCTGGGCATTGAGAATACAGTTCTCCGGCGCGACCACCTGAAACGGATCAAGCGAGCCAGCATTGTTGGGAATATCCGGGCCGATGATGCAGCGTAACGCAAAAACCGAATATGCGGTCGCGTAGTTCAAAGGCACGTTGATCCCTTTGGCGGAACATGCATCGGTGCCCGCGAAATCCAGCAATACGCCACCCGGTGATATCGTCAATGTTGCGTGCAATTTGATCGGGCATTCGTACCCATCAACTGTCAGGCTGTTCCGATACGTGCCACGCGGAACATCGGCGATTGCCGAGAGCGTGCCTGCGCGAGAAGTGTCGATTATGTAGTTTGCCAACACCTCAAGGTCCGCGATACCGAATTCAGCCATCATTTTCACCAACCGGTCGGCACCTGTTTCGCAACAGGCGATCAAAGCATATATATCGCCTTCATTGGCAATTGGCTCGCGAGAATTTGCCTTGATAATGGACATCAACAAGCTGTTGATCTCACCCCTTTCCACCAGCTTACACGGCGGTATCAACAGCCCTTCATCAAAGATATCTGCCCCCTCCGGCCCCATCCCAAGACCACCCAGATCCACCAGATGAGAGGTACATGCGGAAAATCCGACAACCGTCCCGTTCGAAAATGCGGGCATCATCAACAGGAAATCATTCAAATGACCCGAAGCGATCCATGGATCGTTCGTCATGTAGATGTCGCCCAGCTGCATCTGGTCAGCGTCGAACAAACTGCACAGGGTTTTCACCGCTTCGGCCATCGTGTTGATATGTCCGGGTGTTCCCGTCACGGCCTGCGCCAGCATCCGACCATGGATGTCAAAAATACCCGCGGAAATGTCGCCACATTCGCGAACGATCGGACTGAACGCCGCACGTATAAGCGCCTGACCCTGCTCTTCAACAACCGCGAGGAGACGATTCCACATGACCTGCAACCGGGTTCTTGACAGCGCACTCATGGATTATCCTCCTGCTTCATTACGAGCCGAATGTTGCCAAACGCATCCAGTCTGGCTTCAAAATCCGCACTCACCAGGGTCGTGGTCTGAGGCTCCGTTATAAGCGCAGGCCCCGCGATATTGTCGCCAGCAACCAACATTGCCCGCTCGACGACCTGCGCTGTAGCTTCCTGACCGGTCAGGTCACAAATGATCTGGCGCGTAGAAATATTTCTGGAATGTTTGCTCACGACTGGAGCGGCCTTGGGATTTGAAGAAGGCAGCGTTGAAACGCTGAGACCCCAGTTAAGCACTTCGATAATCATTCCCGGCACAGCACGGGAAAACTGGCGCGCATAGTTGGCCTCGAAAGTTTTCCTCAGCCCTGGGATATCGTTCAGGTCGAATTGACGGTCGGGCAAATCAACCTCTATTTCATGGCCTTGTCCCTTGTAGCGCATGAAAGCCGTTCGCCTGCGGGTTTGTGGCTGACCTGGTGCCCCCTGCGCGACGATGGTTTCAGCTTCGACAAGCATCGCATCGAAAAGCGCATTGATCCCAACAATGTCGAACTGATCCAAGGTCGTGTAACGACTGCGAACGGTTTCAAAGCTTACGGGCGCAAACAGAAATCCAACCGCTGAGCCAACCCCGGGATCGGGTGGCACCAAAATTTCCTTCACGCCTGCGCGCCGGGCCACGCGTGTCGCATGTAGCGGCCCATTGCCGCCCAGTGCGATCATCGTGCGGTCACCGAGATTCTTGCCAGATTCCACCGCATGCATGCGGGCAGCACTTGCCATGTTTTCGTCCACAATATCACTGATGCCGATGGCGGCTTGCGCCGGATCAATATCTTCGCCGTCACAAATTGAACTGCGCAAGGCCGCCTCGGCGGCCTCCGTTTCGAGCCCAATCTTCCCTTCCGCAAAATTCACGGGGTCAAGATAGCCAAGGAGGAGGTCAGCATCGGTCACCGTCGCATCAGTACCGCCATTTCCGAAAGCCGCCGGACCCGGGTCGCTACCCGCACTCTTGGGCCCGATCTGGAGGCGCCCCAGGGTATCAACAGATGCGATTGAGCCACCCCCAGCACCAATTTCAATCATTTCCAGAACCGGAATGCGAACCGGCATGCCACTGCCCTTTATGAACCTCTCGGCTCGCGCGATTTCGAACTTGCGGGCTGATTGAGGGCGGAAGCCGTCGATGAGGCAGAGCTTAGCCGTCGTGCCCCCCATATCGAAAGACACGACCCTCTCCAAATCGCATTCACGTGCCGCCCGCGCTGCGAGAATGGCGCCCCCCGCTGGCCCTGATTCAACAAGCCGGATCGGGAAACTCCGGCTCGTTTCCAGTGTTGTCATGCCGCCGCTGGCCGTCATCATCAAGATTGGGCACGCCAAGCCGATGGCGTTGAAATACCTTTCAAAATCAGAAAGGTAACTTCCCATAAGGGGCTGGATGTAGGCATTTGCCACCGTCGTGCAAAGCCTGTCGAACTCTCGCGCTTCGGGACTGACTTCGCTTGACAGCGAAACAACGAGGTCGGGCAACCGGGTTTTGATCATCCGGCGAAGCTGTTGTTCGTGTTGGGCATTTGCATAAGAATGGAGCAGGCAAATCGCTACTGCCTCCGTCCTCGATGCAATCAGCGCCTCTATCGCGGCATGAACGGACTCCTGATCAAGTTGGACCAAAACCTCGCCATCAACCGAAACCCGTTCAACAACCGTGAAACTACGCGACCGAGGAACCAGTAGATCCGGTTTGTCGATATTGATGTCATATTGGCTGTAGCGGCGTTCATACCCGATTTCGAGAATGTCGCGAAACCCGTCCGTCGTGATTGTGGAGACGCGCGCGCCGCGCCGCTCGATCAATGCGTTGGTGGCCAGGGTGGTCCCGTGCACAAAGCCGGTAACATCCTCCATGCGGTGACTTGAAGCACGCAATACCTGATGTGCGCCAGCAGCGGCACCCTGCGTCGGATTTTTCTGTGTTGTCGCGGTCTTGGCTGATCCGATCAATCGCCCGTCACCGTCAGCAAGAACGGTATCGGTAAAAGTACCACCAATATCTATAGCAAGACGCAGCGCGGATGGGGAGGTCATTTGGTATTCGCTCAAGTGTCGTCAAAGCAGAAGGCACGCCGTGCGGCATGCCGATGGCAGCAATTAAATGAGCGCTATACGACCAGATCGCAGCCTGTTGCGCGGCGGCCATCTGTGAGTTGGTTCATGTCAGGATACATGTAGAGTTCCGCGAAGACGATGAATCATCCTCCGCCGGAATCCAAATTCTGTCAATTGAATAACGCAGGTGGAATTGACCATCCACCTGCGTGGGCTCACGTCAACTCACCCGAAATTTGCCATTGATTACGTTGCCGATTTTATCAGCATGGTCTCTGGGCGGGCGCACGGCCTGTTTGCGCGGGTAAACATTTTCCGCGCCTTTGGGCACCATAAGATGCAACACTTCTCGGCGTCGGTGGATGCCAACGCCGGATTTCTTGGCAACCTTATAAAGATTGATCAGAACGGTGGACTTGGACCAACCGGTCTCAGAAATAATCTGATCGATCGATGACCCCTGACCCAATGCATCAATCAGAAAGGCAGCAACCGTGCCCTCATCTGGTAGAACCACGTCGGACTTGTGGCGTGCCGGCTTAACCAGAATCCGGTCCGAATTTCGGTGCGACAAGGCAGCAATGCGGCCTGATCGGGCAAGTTGTAAAGTCATTCAAGAAACTCCTCGGAGAAATCGTTAAAAACAAACAGCTGGCGCTACTTTTCGTGCTGCGAGGTCGATTGAAGGTTTGGCGAACCAACAGATACCTTCAAAGTCGCATTTTCGAGAGGTCAGATAGAGCCTGATGACACTCTGTAACGGGCGTTTCCTTCTTTGCTTGCGCAATATGTTGTCTCTGAGGAACATCTAACCAAACTTCCTAATGACCCTGACAAGGGCGAACCAATGTTGGACCTCTTCGCCAAAACCCTGGCGCCAACCATGACAAAGTTATGCCACATTTCTGCTCGATTTCAAAAAATATCCAAGACCGTCTCCGCATCGGAAACACTCGCCGCGTTTAGTACGGATTAGTGGCAAACCCGATGGTTAACCACACACTTGATCCAACTGGAAACAGGTTTCTACGCATTGATATCAATACGTAATTTCAAAAATCTACTTGTAGGAAACCGATCTTCTATCTTGGATAGAAAGCGGAGCTGGCCTGCCGAATCATCTTGGCGAAATTGCTCGGAAGGGTCCGCTTTTTAGCGTGTGTTGCCTGAATACGAATTGTGTTCGAAACATGACAATTCCGGTCAGCATCATAACTTGCAAATTTCTACAGTTTACATCTGCTTCGGTCGCGCGTTGACGCTTTCAAGCATCGAGAGCAATTCCTCTTTCCAGTTGTCCTTGATGCGGCTTGCAAATTGCGAAAGTGGCCGATGAAGGGGTGTCAATATCGCGTATTCATACCGAACAGGTTTCTGCAGCGGCACAAAGGTGATCTGTCCCCGACCGATATCCAATTCCCTTTCCGTCACCACCGTCAAGGGGTCCACAATTGAGCAGCAATGCCCGGAACTGATGAAGGGCATCAAGGGTAAAAAAAACTGGCTTGCGTTTACGATATTAAACCTGGCGCCTGCGCTTTCGAACTCTCTGGCAAGCTTACGGGTCAAGGGCAGATTTGAGTGCAGGGACCCCATGGGTTCGTCGTCTAAATCCGAAATGGCGACCCTTGAATTTTGCGCGAGGGGATGGTCGCGATGCAGAGCACAGAAGCACTCTGCGCTGACAATATCGGGGTGATATTGCGGAGTCTTTCCAATCGGGGCGTCAAAATCAGCAAACCCAAAATCGATACTCTGCGTGCTGGCCAGTTCGCGGATTTGCGGTGAACTGCGCGACGAAAACGTGATCCGAATATCGGAGTTTTCAGACATGGTGTCACTGACAAACCTTGGGAAGATGAACGCTGAAGGTCCGGGCATCGCAGCGACGACCAGACTGCCCGAATGCGCGTTCCTCAAGCTTTTCATCGTTTCCGATACCGTAGACATTCTATCGAGAATTTCAGTGGCCTCAGCGAGCAGATACCGGGCCTCGGGAACAGGCAGCAGCCGCCGCCCGCTTCTTTCAAAAAGTTTGATATCAAGGCTCTTTTCGAGATTCTTGATTGCCAGCGTGATCGCTGGTTGCGTGCGGCCGAGCTTCTTGGCCGTTTGTGAAATGGAGCCAGACTCCATGACTTCGCGAAACACATTGAGCTGAATGAAATTCATTTTCATTATATAAGAATAACTTTGCAAAAGTGAAATATATTAAATTTGTATTTATGTAATTTCTTCTTAGGCTGGTCTTCAGAACAAATCGGACCAACCGATTCTGAAGTTTATCAACCGGGAGAACGACATGAAATTTCTACAGACTCTGGCTGGGATCGCATTGGCTGGTGCATTTGCGCTTCCTGCTGCTGCACAGGATCCCACCTTTTTCCGCATTGGTACCGGTGGCGCGGGTGGCACCTATTTCCCCATCGGTGGTACGATCGCAAATGGCATTTCAGCGCCTCCGGGCTCCCGTGCTTGCGATGAAGGCGGACAATGCGGTGTCCCTGGATTGATCGCAATCGCGCAATCCACCACAGCTTCTGTTTTCAACAACGCCGCGGTGCAGAATGGCGAACTTGAAGCCGGTCTTGCTGCGGCGGACGTGACGCGGTCGATGTATCTTGGTGAAGGAAAGTTCGAAGGCAAACCGCACCCAAAGCTGCGTATCGTCGCCAACCTCTTCCCGGAAGATTTGCACCTGGTTATGCCAAAGGGAAGCACCATTGCTGACCTTGGTGATCTGCAGGGCAAGCGCGTCGGGATCGCTCAGGCGGGATCAGGCACCCAGGTGGCGGTGCTGCAGATGCTTGATGCCTGGGGGGTCAATCGGGACAATATGGAAGAGGCCGAACTCAACAACAGCCAATCAGCCGAGCGTTTGGCAGATGGTCAGATTGACGCCTATTTCTATGCCGCCGGATGGCCGGTAGCCGCGATGGTGCAACTGGCATCGACCAAAGGTATGGCGCTCCATTCGTTCAGCGAAGAAGACCTGGCAAAGATCAATGAGATCATTCCAGCCTATATCCCGTCGAAAATTCCGGCCGGCGTCTATGAGGGTGTTGATGAGGACATTCTGACCCCTGCGGTCTCTGCAATGCTGGTTGTTTCATCCGATCTGAGCGATGAATTGGTCTATGGTCTCACCAAGGCGTTGTGGAATGATAATACCCGCAAGCTTCTTGATAACGGGCATGCCAAGGGCAAACAGATCACCGCAGAGACGGCGCTGGATGGCGTATCCGCTCTGGGTGTGCCGCTGCATCCCGGCGCGGAGAAGTTCTACAAAGAAGCCGGATTGCTGAAGTAATTACCCGACCCTTCCTGGTCAAACGCGAAGCTGCTGTCCCCAAACCGGGGGCACAGCACTCTTGAAATGCATGCATATCACGGGGGATCATGCTCATGTCAGATCAATCTCAATCAGATCAACACGAGCTGACCGAAGCGGAACTGGCTGCAATCGAGGAAAAGTACGACGAGGGTTCGGCAACCCGCGCCGTCGGGCCAACCACCGGTCAGATTCTCCGCGCGATATCACTGCTCTTTGCTCTTTATCACTTTATCACAGCCGGTTTCGGCCTGCCCGCCGATCACTGGCATATGGGGTGGCACCTTGCTGGTCTGTTCATACTGACATATGCGCTCTTCCCCATCATCGGGTCGAGAAGCCTGTTTGCCTACAAGGTTAGTGCGTTCCGAATAGGTAACATACCTCTCTATGACCTCGTCTTCATGGCGCTTGGCGTAGCCTCGGCACTCTATGTCGGTTTGGCCTGGCGCGGCATTCCTTCGCTAGGGATCGAGGAACAAACGTTCCGTATGGGCAACCCAAATAACTACGATGTCTTCTTTGGCGTTGTCATCATCCTGCTGGTGCTCGACATCGCGCGACGCACGCTGGGATGGGTGTTGCCTTTGATCATATGTGTGTTCATCTCTTACGCCTTGCTGGGCCAGTACTTTCCGGGACTTCTGAAACATCCCGGTGTGAACTTCAAAACCTTCGTGTCATCGATGTACTTTCCACAGGAAGGGATTTTTGGCGTGACCCTGTGGGTGGTCTCCACCATCGTTTTCCACTTCGTGCTCTTTGGGGTGATCGCGCAGCGGACCGGTCTGGGCCAGCTGTTCATCGACAATGCAACCATTCTTGCCGGTCGCTACACAGGTGGGCCTGCCAAGGTTTCTGTTGTGTCATCCGCGTTTTTTGGGACCATTTCAGGATCTTCGGTCGCCAACACCGTGTCGACCGGCGCGCTGACCATCCCAAATATGAAACGTCTTGGATACCCGGGCCACTTCGCCGGCGGGGTCGAAGCTGCCTCCTCCGCCGGGGGTCAGATTACGCCACCGATTATGGGCGCTGCGGCCTTCATCATGGCCGAGTTCCTTGAGCTCCCCTACACGACGATCGTGATCGCCGCGATCTTCCCGGCGCTGCTGCACTATGTCGGCGTTTTTACGGTTGTGCATCTGATGGCTCGCAAACTGGACCTCAAAGGGCTCACAAAAGAACAACTGCCGAAACTCGCCGCCGTCTGGCGGGAAGGCTGGGCGAATATCGTGCCGCTGATCGGGCTGCTGGTCGTCCTTTTCTCGGGATATACGCCCTTCATGTCGGCCTTCTGTGGCATCTCTTTGGCCGTCGTTGCGGGCATGTCCCGTCTTAGGGAGCCTCCGACCCTGATCTATGCGGCTGCCTTCATTGCCTTTGTGCTGTGGAAATTCTCGGATGGCGGTTTCGACCTGACGATGACTGCAATCCTCTGCGCGAGTGCGGCTGTTGCCACCTTGAATCCACAAACTCGCATTCGAATACCGGAAATGGCAGCCTCCATGGAACTGGGTGTCAAATACGCATTGGCGGTTGGCGCGGCCTCAGCTGCCGTTGGCATTGTTGTTGGTGTGATCAACACCACCGGTATCGGGTTCCGTATTGGTTTCATGGTCACGCAGGGTGCGGGTAATCTCGCCTCTGATCTCTATGGCTTCATGTCGCTGGGCGGGTTGTTTGAACTCTTCACGGTTCAGGATCTTCAACTCTTCATCTCGCTTGTCTTCATCGCAATTGCCTGCATTCTGATGGGGGCGGGCATTCCGACAACGGCGCTCTACATCATGCTGGTTTCCGTGGCCCAGCCGGCGCTTGCCCAACTTGGCGTGCCCCCCATCGCCAGCCATATGTTCGTACTTTACTATGGTGTCGTGTCCGAGATCACGCCACCGGTCTGCACCTCGGCCTATGCGGCGGCTGCGATTGCCAATTCCAACCCCTTCCGGACCGGGCTGTCAGCGTTCTCTCTAGGGTTGGGTAAGGTCGTGGCCCCTATGGCATTTGTCTACGCGCCGGTGCTGCTGTTCGTGTCTTCGACCGGCTTCGACCTCTGGGAGTTCACATATACCGCAAGTTCCTGCATCGCCGGGGTGATCGCCTTGTCGACCTCTGTTGTGGGATATTGGCTGACGCCAATGGGCCGTGCCTCGCGCATTCTGATGGCTGTATCCGGGTTGATCTTTGTTGCGCCTTCCCTGACCGCTGATCTCATCGCGCTGATCATTGCCTCGCCCGTCATCCTGTCTCAGCTCATCGCCCGACGCAGCATGGCTGAATCAACCTGACAAGATGGACCAGCCAATCACGATCATCGGGGCCGGAATCGTCGGCATTTGCTGCGCGTTGTCGTTGCAGGAGCGCGGCCAGCGCGTACGTCTGATCGACCGGGGCGCGCCGGGGCAAGAGGCATCCTTTGGCAATGCCGGTGTGATTTCTCCATGGTCAATTGTGCCGCAAGCGGTTCCGGGTATCTGGAGGGACATTCCCGGAATGCTGCTCAACCCATCCGGGCCGCTCACCGTACAACCGCGCGTTTGGGCAAAGATGATACCTTGGGGGTTGCGCTTTCTGAGCCACGCCAGTGAGAGGGCGACCCGTTCGACCGCTGACGCAATGGAAATCCTTTGCACGCCCTCGGTCACGTTGTTCCGTCGGCATCTGGAAGGGACGGGACACGAAAATCTGGTGGCAGACAGCTACTATGTGCATGCGTTTCGCGATGCTTCAAAGGCGCGTCTATCCGACCTCGGGTATGCCATACGGCGCGAGAAAGGGGCCGATATGGACCTGCTCGGGGCACAGGCGTTGCAGCAGTTGGAACCTGCCCTGTCGCCTGCATTCAAGGCGGCAATCATCATCAAGGGTCAGGCCCGCGCCCGATCACCGGGTCGCATCGCCCAGGTGTTGGCGGAAAAGGTCGCGGATCAGGGCGGAGAAATCCTTCGAACAGAGATCACCGCGATCACTCGCGCCGAAACCGGCGGTTGGCTCCTGCAAAGAGCCGGCGAAGATATCCCGGCGCGGCAGGTGATCCTTTCGGCAGGTGTCTGGAGTGCTGAGTTGTTGAAGCCACTTGGGCTATCTGTCCCTTTGCTGAGCGAACGCGGCTATCACGTTGAGTTCCCGAAAGCTGACCTAAGATTGCAGAATTCAATCATGGACGTGGATGCCAAGATTGTGGCCAGCGCCATGGAAGGGGGTATTCGGGTTGCCGGTTCGTCTGAATTTGCTGCGATAGATGCGCCGCCTAATCAGCGCAAGAAAACCCTATTGGCGCGTCAGGCCAAAGCCATGCTGCCTGATCTTGATGCCTCAGACATGCGTTTTTGGCTGGGGCGTCGCCCGTCCTTCCCAGACAGCCTGCCTGCTTTGGGAAAAATTGAGCAGGCGCCGGGCCTCTTTGCGGCTTTCGGCCATTCCCACTACGGGTTGATGATGGCGCCAAAAACCGGTGAGCTAGTGGCGGATATCGTCACGGATGTGGTCCCCAACCTCGATCTCGCTCCCTTCGATCCGCAGCGTTTTTAGCAACAACAAACTTCAGGAGTGACTTGTGACGATACATCCGGGTGGGCAGAATATCTGCGGGGCGACGATTGGCGTCCTGTGTCTTGAAAGCTATTTCCCAAAACCGCCGGGCCACATCAAGAACCCTTCCAGCCTGTCGTTCCCGGTTCTTTACGAGATGATCCAGGGTGTGACAGTTCCGGATTTGCTGAACAATCCCAGCTTGGATTTGCTGCAACCGTTCCTTGATGGCGCCAAGCGTTTGGAGCGCAATGGGGTGCGTGCGATCACCGGCAGTTGTGGATTTCTCGCGCTGTTCCAGAAAGAGCTTAGCGCAGCCGTTGATGTGCCGGTGTTCTCCTCCAGTCTGATCCAGGTTCCATTGGCCTTCCAGATGGCCGGCGGGTCGGCACCCGCCGGGATACTGACCGCAGATGCTAATGCCTTGACCCCCGATCATCTTAGGGCCGTCGGCGCCGAGCAGATCCCGGTGGTCGTTCAGGGACTGGAGGAAAGCGACGAATTTGCGGCGGTGATACTGCGAAATGAACGAACCTCAATGGATTTGGCCAAAGTGGAGCGAGAGGTTCTGGATGCCGCGCAAGCCCTGATCCGCAAATCGCCCAAGATGAAATCACTCGTGCTGGAATGCACGGATTTACCGCCCTATGCGGCGCGCATCCAAGAGACGCTCAAGCTGCCGGTTTTTGACCTCACAACGCTCGCGGAAATGGCTCACAACGTGGTCACAAGACACCGCTATACCGGGCTTATGCCCTGGTAACACAGGCACCGTGATGTCACGAACGCCCCGGTGGAACCGGGGCGCTCCTTGACTGTGGGTCGCCTGCAATCACCCAGGCTGGAAGCAGAACGCCAGCGGATAGGTTTCGCGCCGGACCGTTGTGCCGAAGGTATTGTTTGGCGCATTAAATCCTCCGACGATCGTCCGATCCCAGGCTGTGACTTCAACTGCATATCCGCATTCAATGGGAGGTTGCCCGCCCGTCGCTGCAATATGAGCCTGGGTGATGTTGAACTCAGACAAAAGCACGTTTGTCGCATTGCCCGGAACGGTTCCGCCCAGGCTGATTTCAGCACGATCCGAACCGTCGTTGTCAAACACGGCATCCAGCGGCTGAACGATGCCGCCACCGTCACGGTCATTTGGTGCAATGGGATGCCAGCCAACCGCGTTACCGCCTGCCCAACGCAGGGTGTAGCGCCAGAAATGCTGATCGCGCGCGCGCCCTAGCAGATCAAGAATGACATCGCTGGATCCAGCGGTGACGTCGCAATCGTTGACCTGAGCGTCAGATCCTGAAGCAACCGCAAGGTTCATCGACATGTCGCCGGTCAGTGGCATGTCTTTGCTGTTGGGCAGCTTGTAGTTGTTGTTGTCAATCCGGACAGTCTTAGGTGCAGAGACCGAGAAAGGTACGGCGCTGCCAACCTCTCGCATGACCAGCCGGAATCGCACCGTCACCGGTGGACTGCCTGCTTCGACAGTGGTCGCAACCGTATTGGAATTCCAAACCGCAAGGCTTGCGTCTTCCCCACATTCGTCAAAACGCCTGTAGTCCGCCAGATTGAACCACCCGTTGCTGTCAGGCTGATATAGCTGGCGAGGGTTGGTGACGGAGGGCACGCAATCAATGATCACAGAAGGGTTGCCGTCAAGTTGGCGTCGCCAGTTTGTTGGCACCGCAAGTGTGTTGGGGTCGCCAATTGCTGGAAAGCCGGAACCATCATCAATTTCAACACGAAACTCATACTGCGGCAGGATCGGGCACTCCAACCACGTGGGCATGGCACCCTGAATGCGCAAAGACCCGCCAAAAGGCCGATCGCTCAGGCCAGGTGTCTGCGCCAGGCCGCCGCTGATGTTGGTGATGTCGATGTTGCTGATTCGTGTGATTGAGGGGGCGCCACAAGCGATTTCCCCGGCTGTCTGATGTAGCGCATCGAGGCCCAGATCAAACGTCGCAGGAAGCAGGGATTTCAACAGAACTTCATTGCGGAACCGCAAGGTAGGCCCGGGTTGCAGCGCATCACCATCCGTCAAGATGCCATCGGCCCGCATATCGATTTCCGTCGACATCAACTCGGTTGGTCCGCCGGTCTGAGGATCGACACCAAACGTGTAGGCATCCAGTCCGAAATCAACCCCCTTGGACGGAATGCCCGCAGGTAGCGAGGGAAGAAGCGTCTGATTGGACCGGAAGATCGTGCCGCTCAATACCGATAGCAAATCACCATCTATGAAGCGCGGGCTCTTCACTGTTGGCGCCGTACCCTCGGTCGAGAAGAGTATGTCGATCTCAAAAGCACTCAGCAGTTCGAGAATTATCTCCGGTTGCTGCACAATCTCACGACGCGGAACGCCGTCCAGCTTTGCGATGAATTCACGCCACCCCTCCGGACGCCCCAACAGGCTCACTGCATCAAGTCCAATGTCGTGACGCAAATCAAATCGCTGCGTCAGGGCTGAATTGGGAATAACCAATCCAGTTGTAAAAATCAGATCACCTGCGCCAAACTGACCATTGGGATCGTCCAGTTCGGTTGAAAAGGCGATCACCTCCCGGTTACGATCGACGGCGGCCACCGCATCCAGCCCAAAATCCACACGCGGGATATCGAACCGCTCCAGAAGCTCTCTGTTTCGACGGCAGATCGTTGTTGTCCCGCCGTTAAATGCCAGAAGGTCACCATCCGAAACAATGGGGTTGCCATCGGGACCTTCAGATTGCTGCATGGTGAAGTCTTCAGAGGTCGAGAGCAACAAACCCTCGCACCCCGCGCTTTGCGCATGCGCAGTTGGTGCGGCAGCGATAGAAAACGTCAGGCAAACCAATATCGTTGGCGCAATACGCCTTGAAAATATATTCATGACAAAGTCTCCGAGCGAAATAAGTTTTTTGAAATAGAGACAGAATTCTACCACAGATTGCGCGATTTTTCAATTCGTCGACGATTCCCGCGCCATCTGTTGACAGCACGAGAGTACCCTCGGCCACTGGACTGATGTCGGTCCCGGCGGGACTAATTCTCGAACATCCGGTTGATCGTTTTACCTTTTTCCTGGCTCTGCATCTGGCCGGAAAACATAGATCGCTTGGCATTTTGACCAGTCAGAAAGTCGATCGCAAGTTTGGCTCTCGGGGCAAAAATTCACGTCAACCCCCAAGCAATTGGGCACATCAGGCCACAAAGGATTCTGGCGTGCCGCGCCATTATCGAGCACACTGAGTCGTGAGGGATTTTCAGTTATGGGGCAAAAGCGATATCGTTCGCGTCTTCCGTGACACGGTGAAGCCACTCCGGCTCGAGGCGGCCCTTGCCGAAATACAGCACTGAACTCAGCTTGCCCGACAGGCTACCCAGCCCTTGAGTGTCCCGAAGAATTTCTGCCGGGAGCGAGGTAGCACGGGCGAGCGCGCGCCGCATTTCTTCCCCAACGTCCTCAGTGAGGATAGAGATAGCCCGCGCCATCTCCAAATCGGCCCCCGCCAACGTCCCATCCGCGAGCGTCAACCGACCGTCTTTCCGGAAAACCCTGCGGCCATTGATCGTAAAACCACTGATCGCTGAACCGGCTGTCGCCATGGCATCGGTAACCAGAAAAATCCGATCAGACACGGCCTTTGCAGCAAGGGCATTCCGCATCGTCGTTGGGTGGACATGGATGCCATCAGCAATAAGACCGGCATAAACGTCGTCGCGGGCAAGCGTTGCCCCCACAAGACCGGGTTCGCGATTCCCCATCTGGCTCATCGCGTTGAAAAGGTGGGTGACGCATTTAACGCCCGCATCAAAGGCGGTCGTACAGGTATCGTGATCCGCATCCGTGTGTCCCAGCGAAAGTATTACCCCCGCATCTGTCAGTTTTTCCATCTGCGCCACGGTTGTGTTTTCGGGCGCAACGGTGACCATCACATTCGGTACTTGCTCCGCCGTTTCAATCAGCAGCCGCAAGTCTTGATCTTCCATGGGGCGGATAAGATCGGGGTCATGCGCGCCTTTTCGGCGTACCGACAGATGCGGCCCTTCCAGATGGATGCCCGCAATCCCCGGGACCCCTTCCGCGATGGCCTGTTTGACGGCCCTGATGGCCGCTTTCGTGCGTTCTGGCGTGTCAGTGATCAGCGTTGGGAGCAAGGCTGCGGTCCCGATGCCGGCATGGGCTTTCGCAATCGTCCTGAGCGCATCAACGGACTGGTCATCATTGAACATGACCCCGCCCCCGCCATTGACCTGTAAATCGACAAACCCCGGCGCGATCATGCCACCATCGAGCTTTTGCAGCTTGCACCCGGGCGGCAACGCATAATGCGGGCACAACGATGTGGCCCCTTGCTTGTCTACAACAAGGGCATGATTTTCATGCAGGCTATGACCGTCATGAATCTGTGCACCAACATATGCCTTGACGACATCGTTCATACCGTTTCAGTCACTTTCTTGAGGTGGCGCGGGGCGTCAGGGTTGATCCCGCGAGAAGCTGCAACCCGCTCGACCATCGCATAGAAACTGGCGATCAACGCAATTGGGTCGGTTAGCGGGTGATCGGTGCGCACGGTCTGCAGCTGCGTTGCCTGCGCGACCTTTCCACTTGTCGCGAACACCTTGGCACCTTTTAAGGCCATTTCATCTGCCACGGTGGCCAAGGCCTGTTCCGCCTCATCCCGGGCTGCCAGTGCAACAACCGGAAAGCCACCGTCTACGATTGAAACCGGGCCATGCAGGACTTCCGCGGAAGAGTAGGACTCCGCATGAAGTTGGCAGGTTTCTTTGAACTTCAACGCGGCTTCATTTGAGACCGCATATGCAGGTCCTCGACCGAGGCAGAATATGGAATTCCGATTACCAATTGCTGCTCGGGCTTCTGGCCAGTCGATCTGCACGGCTTGCTGGAGCTTCGAAGGCAAATTTTGAATGGATCGACGCAAGGCGTCATCCTCTGCCCATTCCGCTAACAACCAAATACCCACGACAGCCGAATTTACGAAGGTTTTTGTGGCCGCCACACTCAGCTCAGGCCCCGCGTGCAGGTTCAAGGTATGATCGGCAACCTGCGCCAAGGGGCTGGCTGGATCATTGGTCATAGCAATAGACAACGCGCCACCAGACCGGGCCATGCGCGCCATTTCAACGATATCAGGGCTCTTCCCGGATTGAGACACTGACAGGCAAGCACTGCCTTCCAGATTCAGTCTTTTGCCGTAGATCGAAGCAATTGAAGGCCCAATGGAAGCAATGGGTGTTCCCAAAAGGAGTTCGGATGCATATTTGAGATAGGTCGCCACATGGTCCGAAGAGCCACGCGCCACACTCACCAAATAAGCAGGGTTCTGAGACCGAAGCGCATCGGATGCACGCGCGATCTCGTCACGACCGTTTTTCAGCAGCCGCTCAACGGCAACGGGGATTTCCAGAACTTCCCGCCGCATTTGCGTTTGAGGATTTGTCATTGTGCAGACCTATTCTTTAGCAAGGCGAAGCTCAGCCACAAAATTGTAGGTGTCTCCGCGGTAGATCGATTGGGTGAATTCGACGACACGACCGTCGGCGAGATAGGAAGTACGCTCGATTCGCAGCCCTGCTTCACCAGGGGACACCTCGAGCAGGTTGGCGTTATCTTCAGCAAGATTTATCGCGGAAATCTTCTGCAACGCTCGGATCGGACGCAACCCCGCCTTCTCAAGAACTTCATACAGTGAAGTCTCGACAATCAGTGGGTTTGGCAGCATTTCCGTCGATAGCGAGGCCCGTTCAATTGCCATGGGCTTATTATCAGCGGTACGCAGGCGCGCAATACGGGACACGGATGCATCAGCAGTGAGCGCCAGCGCCAGTACCTCATCCGGTGACGGCATGAAGACACCGCGTTCCAGCCAGATGCTGGTGGATGCCATCCCGCGCCGGGACATGTCTTCGCTGAAAGATGTCAACCGCGACAAGGATTGTTCAAATTTGGGCGTGTCAGAGGCAACAAAGGAGCCCGACCCCTGCTTTTGAACGATAACCCCGTCCTCTGCGAGCGCCTGAATGGCTTTTCGGACGGTGACGCGGGACAGATTCGTAATGGCGGCAAGTTCACGCTCAGGAGGCAAGGAACTGCCGGCTTTCAGAATGCCCTGGTCAACCCCCTCGCTGAGCCGTTGGCGCAGTTGAAGGTAGCGGGGTCCGCCGTCTGATTGCAGCCACCCATTGGGCGACAGAAATTCCGGGATGCTCATCATGCGTCCTCCTGCAACGAGGTTGCCGCCGCTCGTGCCAAGGAAAATGCACCGTCTAATGCGGTGCCTTTTGAGGCGACACGCCCCGTCAGGCATTCATCGGGGAGATACGCGGCGTAATGGGGGCCGACGCCACCAGAAAGACACATCCTGTCTCCAGGCCGGAAGCCCAGCGCATCCAAACAACGGGTGAGATAATCCGCTCCTTTGCGCATAATGGCGCTCCCCCAAGGGTCGCCGTTGTTCGCCGCAGAAACGATCATCGGCGCAAGCGCGCCATAATCTCCGGGTTTGGCCGACATGCTAAATGCCACAATCGCATTGGGGTCGTCTTCAAACCGGGCAAACAATGTTCGGGTCAACTCGGTATGTTCAGCCAGACCGTCATGACAAAGAAGCGTTTGCTCCAGTGATGCCCGACCGAGCCACGCGCCTGATCCTTGGTCGGCGACGTGAAACCCCCAACCACCAATGTAACTGAACGTGCCGGATCGGTTTGCGGCAGAGATTGTTCCTGTTCCGACAGATAGCAGGTACCCGTCTTCGCCCCCCAATGCCCCGTTTACCGCAGTCGGTCGGTCATCTGTAACGAGAGATTTCTCAAATGGCAGCGCCATCGCGATTCGCTGAGCATCTTTCTGCGTCATCACACCGGCCAGACCAAGGTGGGCCACGGCATTCTTCAGTGCAGATTTCGGAATACCAGCTTTTTTTGCCGCAGCGTTCACTGCGATGAGAATATTTCTTATTGCCATATCTGGGTCTGTCGCCGCATTCGCCCTGCCGCCCTGCGCTTGCGCAAGGACGCCGTCAGCAAGCGTACCAACAGCGGTTCGGCACCCCGTACCGCCGCCATCTACGCCAACAAGGAATGTATGGGCTGAATGAGACATGCAATACCTTTATAATACCTATTTCTGAAATAAAAGACCTTTTTACCTAAATATGCCAATATTGGTTATGTTTTCATAATATTTTTCGAAGGTGTTAAAAAATGGTAGACAAAAGGTATTTAAAAGGTATTAGATTGCAGAGAGGAGATTCGAATGCCGCTGCCAACAACAGAATGCCTGCCTGATCATGAAGTCGTGGACGCGCTTCCTGCGCTTAAGGCCGCGGATGCCCTGCTTGATGGCCAAGTAGCGGCATTGTCGGCTGTACGCGCAGCGACACAAGACATATTGCAGGCGGCCGAGGCGATGGCCGAAGCGGTCCGGTCCGACAAAAGAATTACATATGCCGCTGCCGGGAGCTCCGGACTGATGGCGCTAGCCGATGCCTGCGAGTTGCCGGGTACATTTGGCGTATCAACAAAATCTGTAAGTATTCACATGGCGGGTGGGATACCGGCTGATGGCAATATGCCCGGACACACCGAAGATGATGACGGTGCCGCCGATGTTATTGCCGAGACGCTTCGCGATGGCGATGTGGTCATTGTGCTCAGCGCCAGCGGCACAACGCCCTATGCTCTCGCGGTGGCCGAGGCCGCGCGACACAAGGGCGCCAAGGTGATTGCGATCGCAAACAACCAGGGCTCAAAGCTGCTTGATCTCGCGCATATTCCGATTTGCCTGGCCACACCGCCAGAGGTCATCGCTGGATCTACGCGCCTCGGAGCGGGGACAGCGCAAAAGGTTGCGCTCAACATGATGTCATCGCTCATGGGAATCCGACTCGGCCACGTCTATCAGGGGCAGATGGTCAATGTCGTTGCCGATAACGCGAAATTAGAAAACCGCTCAGCCGGAATGGTGATGAACATTGCAAATGTGAACCGAGAGGCTGCGCAGTCAGCCCTGAAAGCGGTCCAAGGGAATACCAAGCTGGCAATTCTGATTGCTGCGGGGTGCTCGCCTGAAAAGGCGGAGGATATGTTGAATGCTCACGACGGGCATTTGGCGGAATGTATGAATATCCTGAATTCAAACCAAGACAAGACTGTCAAAAAGGGAGAAAACCATGACTAAATCAACACTGATCGGTGCCATGCTGGCAACAACAGTGCTCGCGGGGGCTGCTGCTGCGGAAGATGTGACGCTGACCATTGAGAGCTGGCGCAACGATGACCTGGCCATCTGGCAGGATAAGATCATTCCGGCATTCGAGGCCGCGCACCCCGGGATCAAATTGAACTTCACACCCTCCGCGCCTGCGGAATACAACGCCGTGCTGAACTCGAAACTGGATGCGGGATCGGCAGGCGACATTATCACATGCCGTCCTTTCGATGCATCATTGGCTCTGTTTGAAGCGGGTCACCTTGCGGACATCAGCGGCCTCGAGGGCATGGCCAGCTTCTCGCCGGTGGCAAAATCGGGTTGGAGCACTGACGATGCGTCAATCCAGTACTGTGTGCCCATGGCCTCGGTGATCCACGGATTTATCTACAACAAGGATGCCTTTGCTGAACTGGGCATCGAGGAGCCCAAGACCGAAGCTGAGTTCTTTGCGGCACTCGACAAGATCAAAGAGGACGGCACTTACATCCCGATGGCGATGGGCACCAATGACCAGTGGGAAGCCGCGACGATGGGATACAACAACATCGGGCCGAATTATTGGAAAGGCGAAGAAGGGCGCCTGGCATTGCTGGCCGGAGATCAGAAACTGACGGATGAGGCCTGGGTTGCTCCTTACCGCCAGCTTGCAAAATGGGGTAACTATCTGGGCGATGGCTACGAGGCACAAACCTACCCGGACAGCCAGAACATCTTCACGCTGGGCCGCGCCGCTGTCTATCCGACAGGGTCGTGGGAGATCTCCGGCTTCAACGGCTTGGCGGATTTTGAGATGGGCGCATTCTACCCACCTGTCCAAAATGCCGGCGACACTTGCTATATCTCCGACCACACCGACATCGGGATCGGCATGAACGCCGCAACACCCAACCCCGAAGCGGCCAAGACGTTCCTCAACTGGGTGGGTTCGTCAGAATTTGCCACGATCTTTGCCAATGCGCTGCCGGGGTTCTTTCCGCTGTCTGATGCACCTGTCACGTTGGAAGATCCCTTGGCACAGGAATTTATTTCCTGGCGAGCCGAATGTGAAAGCACCATCCGGTCCACCTATCAGGTCCTGTCGCGTGGCACGCCAAACCTTGAGAACGAGACATGGAACGCCTCCGTGGCTGTGATCAAAGGTGAGGAGAGCCCGGAAGATGCGGGCAAGCGCCTGCAAGAAGGTCTTTCCAGCTGGTACGACCCGCAGAAATAACATCCGATAAAACGACCACTGCTCCGGGACTTCCTCCTCCCTTGGTCCCGGGGCAGCAAATGGAGACCATCCGGCTCCAAATAATGACCACCTTTGAATCACCCGCTTGCCCGGTCTGTTGAAGCTGAGACTTCAACGGTCTCGGCAAGCGCATACCGAAACTGCGTCGCAAAATAGGAACCGCTCATGTCTGATCCGCATTCAAAGCCAAAGTTCAGATGGCATATCGTCGTGTTTCTGGCGCCTGCTGTGCTGGTCTACACGGCGGTGATGATTTACCCGCTGTTCAATACCCTGCGCCTGTCGCTTTTCACCGAAGTGGATCAAGCCCGCGTCTACGTCGGCTTGCAGAACTTCAGGACGCTTTTTGGTGATACCGTATGGTCCACCCAATTCTGGAACGCCTTGGGCAATAATTTCTGGTTTTTTGTCATTCACATGCTGGTGCAGAACCCCATAGGGATCGCGCTTGCAGCCATCCTCAGCCATCCAAAGCTGCGTTTCGCAAGCTTCTACCGTTCCGCTATTTTCATCCCGACCATCCTGAGCTTTGTGATCGTCGGCTTCGCCTGGAAGCTGATCCTGTCACCCATCTGGGGCATCGCACCCGGCATGCTGGATGCGGTCGGGCTGAAATCGCTCTACGCCCCCTGGTTGGGCAAGGAAGCCTACGCGCTGACAACTTTGTCGCTGGTCTCCGTCTGGCAGTTTGTGGGCATTCCGATGATGCTGATCTACGCGGCGCTGCTGTCCATTCCCGAAGAAATCCTCGAAGCTGCCGAAGTTGAGGGGATCACCGGTCTGGCGGCTTTCTGGAAGATCAAACTGCCGCTGATCCTGCCTTCGATCGGCATCATCTCGATCCTGACGTTTGTAGCCAACTTCAACGCGTTTGACCTGATTTATGCAGCGCAAGGAGCATTGGCGGGCCCGGATTTCAGCACTGATATCCTCGGCACCTTCATGTACCGCACGTTCTTCGGGTTCCAGCTGCAACTTGGCGACCCCCACATGGGCTCGACCATTGCGTCCGCCATGTTTGCCATCATCCTGGTCGGTGTGTGCCTGTACCTCTTCGGTATCCAGTCGCGCATGCGTCGCTATCAGTTCTGAGGAGAACGGACATGAACGCCGCACGCAAGAACCCTTTCAACACCTACGCCGCCCATGGCGCGTTGATCCTCTACACGCTGATTGCTCTGTTTCCGGTCTTTGTGATCGTGATCAACAGCTTCAAGACCCGCAAGGCGATTTTTCGCGAACCTCTGGCCCTGCCAAACAGCGACAGTTTTTCGTTGATCGGTTACGAGACCGTTCTGAAACAGGGGGATTTCTTCCTCTACTTCCAGAACTCGATGATTGTCACCGTGGGATCGCTTTTTTTCATCCTGCTCTTTGGCGCCATGGCCGCCTTTGCGTTGGCAGAGTATCGCTTCAAGGGCAACCTGATCATGGGCCTTTATCTGGCGCTGGGAATCATGATCCCGATCCGCATCGGCACCGTCGCCATTCTCGAAATGATGGTGCAGACCGGGTTGGTCAACACGCTCTGGGCGCTGATCCTTGTCTACACCGCCCAAGGATTGCCGCTTGCCGTCTTTATCCTGTCGGAATTCATGCGTCAGGTCAGCGATGATCTCAAAAATGCAGGCCGCATCGACGGGCTTAGCGAATACCGCATCTTTTTCCGTCTGGTTCTGCCGCTGGTGCGCCCGGCGATGGCAACTGTAGCCGTGTTCAACATGATCCCGATCTGGAACGATCTGTGGTTCCCGCTGATCCTGGCCCCGGCCGAAGAGGTCAAAACGCTGACGCTCGGCAGCCAGGTGTTCATTGGTCAGTTCGTAACTGACTGGAATGCGGTTCTGTCGGCCCTGTCTCTGGCGATCCTGCCGGTCATGGCGCTCTATGTCATCTTTTCCCGCCAGTTGATCCGGGGCATCACATCGGGAGCGGTGAAATGAGAGTTGTTGTCGCAGGTCTTGGGAATATGGGGCGCAGCCACGCGCTGGCCTATCACAATCACCCCGAGGCGCAGATTGTCGGGCTGGTCAATCGTTCAGATGTTGCGCTGCCCGAACCGCTGCAGGGATACTCCCGCTTCACCCAATTTGAAGAAGGGCTGGCGCAAAATCCCGATCTGGTCTGCATCGCAACCTATTCGGACAGCCATGCCGATTACGCCATCGCGGCCATGGAAGCGGGCGCGGATGTTTTCATCGAAAAACCTCTGGCCACGACGGTTGCAGATGCCGAACGCGTTGTTGCTACGGCCAAACGCCTGAACCGCAAACTTGTGGTTGGGTATATCCTCCGTCATCACCCCAGTTGGCAACGGTTGATTAGCGAGGCCCGCGCATTGGGTGGGCCATATGTCTTTCGAATGAACCTCAACCAGCAATCGGACGGACCAACCTGGGAAACCCATAAAGCGCTGATGCAAGCCACCTCTCCGCTGGTGGATTGCGGTGTGCATTATGTCGATGTGATGTGCCAGATCACCGATGCCAAACCGCTCCGCGTCAGCGGCATGGGGCTGCGCCTGTCGGATGAAATTGCGCCTGACATGTATAATTACGGGCAGCTACAGGTCTGGTTCGACGATGGGTCGCTGGGCTGGTACGAGGCCGGTTGGGGACCGATGATGTCGGAAACCGCCTTTTTCGTGAAGGATGTGGTGTCGCCCAACGGTTCCGTGTCCATCACCGATGGCAACAAGGGCGCCTCAGACGACATCGACGGACACACCTCTGTCGGCGGCCTGCTGGTGCACCGTCCCGAAGGCGACAGTCTGATAGACCTGCCAGACGAGCCCGGCCATCAGGCGCTTTGCGATGCCGAGCAGGCATTTATGCTCGATGCCATAAGCAAAAACACCGACCTCACGCGTCACATGAACGACGCCCTGCAATCCCTGCGCATCTGTATTGCCGCCGATGAAAGCATCCGGCGTGGCGCACCAGTCGATTTAGGAGATCTGAAATGACCGCTCTGACCCTCACGAATGTCCATAAATCCTTTGGGGAGATTGAGGTTCTCAAGGACATCAACCTCACCGTTGAAGATGGTGAGTTCGTGGTGTTTGTCGGCCCGTCGGGGTGTGGCAAATCAACCTTGCTGCGCGTTATCGCGGGGCTTGAGGATGCCTCCAGCGGTACCGTCAACATTGGCGGCGATGTGGTCAACGCAGTGCCACCCGCCAAACGCGGAATTGCGATGGTCTTCCAGTCCTACGCGCTTTATCCGCACCTCAGCGTCCGCGACAACATGGCCCTGGGGTTGCGGCAGGAAAAGCAGCCCAAATCCGTCATTGAGGAACGGGTGGAGAAGGCCGTGGAGATGCTCGATCTCGCGGCATACGTGGACCGCCGCCCGTCTGATCTGTCAGGTGGCCAACGACAGCGGGTTGCGATTGGACGGGCCATTGTGCGAGACCCCAAGCTCTTTCTATTCGACGAACCGCTGTCGAACCTTGATGCCGCATTGCGGATGAATACACGGATCGAGATCGCTGAGTTGCATCGTACACTCAGCGCGTCGATGATCTATGTTACCCATGATCAGACCGAAGCGATGACGCTTGCCGACAAAATCGTGGTGTTGCGGGATGGCCGGGTTGAACAGGTCGGAAGCCCGATGGAGCTTTACAACAATCCGGCAAACCAGTTCGTTGCGGGATTTTTGGGATCACCATCGATGAACTTCCTACAAAAAGCTCCGCTGGCGATCCCGGTAAACGGAACGCTTGGTATCCGGCCAGAGCATTTACGTATCGTGCCAAAGGGGCGGATCAAAGGCGCCGTCACCCATGTCGAGCGTTTGGGTGGTGATACCAATCTTCTGGTCGCAACGGACGAAAAAGAAGCGCTGACCGTGCGCCTCTTCGGTCAGAACGGCACGAACGTCGGTGAGAAGATCGAACTGGATTTCGATGATCACGCAGCATTTGTTTTTGACGCGGAAATGCAAAGAGCAGCGCTGTAGATAATCTGGAGATCAAGTCGCCTGTGAACGGATGCGATTTGGTGCCAGCTTCTTAGGTTGGTCCGTTGCGTTTAGTTCAAAAGTAGCTGCGCACTAAGCTACTTGCGATCAATCCCCAGCCGTCGGCGATAACAAAAAATGCCAGTTTAAACGGAAGCGACACAATTACCGGGGGCACCATCATCATGCCCATCGACATCAACACGGCCGCAACAACCAGGTCGATTATCAAAAAGGGCAGGAATATCAAAAACCCAATCTGAAATGCGCGGGATACTTCCGACAATAGGAAACTTGGCACCAAAACTGAAAGAGGCGCATCCGGGGTTGGCGAGGTACCAATTGTATCTGGACGAAGCTCTGCCATGGCAAAATAGGTTTCAGGGTCCAACCGACTGGCCATAAATACGCGAAATGGTGCCAGCACGCGCTGAAATGCGACCTCAATTTCTATTTCCTCATTGTTCAATGGAACAATACCATCTGTCCATGCTGCAACGAAAACCGGTTCCATCACGAAATAGGTCAGGAACAGAGCCAGGCTGACGATAAGCATATTTGGCGGGGATTGTTGCAGTCCAATTGCCTGGCGCAGAATTGAAAGAACGGTCACGATGAAGGGAAAGCAGGTCACCATTATTGCGAGCCCAGGCGCAAGACTCAAGACCGTTATAAGCGCGAATAGCTGGATCGTGCGCGCGCTTAGCGAACCATCCTCTCCCAGAGAAATGGATAGTTCCTGCGCGTTCGCCTCCCACGGAAATACTATGAGGACGAGGAGAACAGCTGCAAGTTGCCAGCGATGCCAGAACAAAAAATTACATACCTGCTTGAAGGTCAACGACTTCAGTCAATCTGACAATCAACTGACCATTCTGATCACCTTCCTGTTCTTCAAGGAGGCCCCGTGCGATCAGCCTGTCGCCAACATAAAGCTCGACGGGATCTTCAACTGATCTATCGAGCGCAAGTACGGCGTTTTCTCCAAGTGCGACAAGCTCTCTTATGAGCGGCCGAGCCTTCCCGACACACACGCTGACCTCAATCGGGACAGAGGTAAAAGGATTTGAAGAATCCAAGGCCGAACTCCGGGAAACACTAGCTTCATCCATCTTTATTCTCCTGCTCAGCTTCATGGAAAAACGCGGTCATCGCTTCTGAAATACCCGAAACAACCGCATCAAGGTCTACACTCTGCTCGGCGGACCCAATGCGGACAAAAGCCTGCCCTTCACCCAGCGTGGCTTCTGAAATCAACTCGAATGGGGCAGAAATCTTTCCCTGCGCCAACTCCCGAACGGTTTCGACGTTGGCGGGCGCGACCACGATCTCTACAGGCTGCTCGGCATTTTCTTTGATCATCTGGCATGTCTGCTCGATGATGTGGGCGCCAAGTGCATTTTTCACAACTTCTGGCAGCAGCTTGTCGATGATCTCTGCCATTATCGGCTCGATTGAAACTGTAAGCTTTGAAAGCGCCTCTTGGTATGTGAAGGTCATGTCCTGGAGGTTTTGACCAAAATCCGCACTGATCTTGGCGACGGTATCTGATTGCGCCTTTACGGCATCATCCCACCCAGCCTGATATCCTTTTTCAAAGGCGGCAAGCTTTTCATCTTCCAAACCTTCAATGCTGACGTCACCCGACGCCTCCTTATCAGCCTTCGAACCACCAAGATTGCGGTATCTGTGTGATAGGGACATCAGACACTCTCCTCTTTATCTTCCAACCAGCTCCGCAGAATTTCGACGGTTTCTTCCTGCCGTTCGCCGATCATTGCGCGAAGGCGATCTACCGGATCCTCCGAAAGCCCACCCCCCATTGGTAATTCTGGCAGCTCACCACCTTCGCCCCCAAACCCGGAAATGATCGGCAACTCAGGCAAATCGAAATCCTCGGATGTAACTTCTCCGGTTAACCCTGCTTCGTCTGATGATGCGTCAGTGCCTGCTGGCAACGCCGGCACATTTGAACTCGCCGGTTCAGCTGGCTTCATCAAAAGCGGTCGCACAACAAATAGACCCAATATTAGTGTAACCAGCGCCAACACCGCCATCTGAATGGTCGACATCAAATCGATGTGGAACCCATCCAAAAGAGACGTTCCCGCTTCTGTCCCGACGGGCGGCACATTTTGGAGTGCCATCGATTTAATGGTGATGATATCCCCTCTGGATTCATCAAACCCGACAGCTGAGGCAACCAAATCTTTGAGCGCATTCAACTCACTCTCTTCGCGTGGAGCAAACGTTTGGGACCCATCATCGCCCGCTATCGTCGCTTCATTTACCAAAACCGCGACGGTCAGCCTCTTGATTGCACCCGGAACGCGAACGATTTCCCGCTCAGTTTCAGAAACTTCGTAGTTGACGCGTTCGCGGGACTCACTGTTTTGGGAGGATGAGTTTTCACCACCAGCACCTTCTTCATCAGGTAGGTTCGAAGCGACCGTTACGTTTCCGCCCCCCGCTTCATTGGAGGTATTGCTCCGCTCCTCAGTGTCTGTGCTGATCGCAACACGGCTTTCAGGATCAAATGTCCTCTCCCGAATGGCTTCGCTTTCGGTCACAGTGTCGACGCTGACTTCGACAACTGCATTGCCAAAACCTACGCGCGCCTCCAGCAGGCGTTGAACCTTGTCTCGCAACAATTGGGCTTTGTCATCGCCACCATTGGCAGGAACGACATCTTCCGCCGTACCAACAAGTGTCCCATTTGCGTCGATAACAGCAACGTCTTCTGAAGCCAGGCCTGCGACCGCAGAGGACACAAGGAAGCGAATAGCCTTCGCTTGCTGAGCGGTAATTGTGGCTCCAGTGGATGTCACGGCAACGGACGCCTTGGGTGTCACACCTCGTTGAAAGGGATTTGATCCGGTGCTGGCAATATGGACGCGCGCCATCCCGATATGAGGGCTCGAAACGATGGTTCTTGCGAGCTCCCCTTCCTTTGCGCGCCAATAGGCCGCGTCAAACATTTGTGACGTTGTGCCAAATCCGGAAAGCGTGTCGAGAAGTTCATAACCACTGCTGGAATTGGCAGGAAGACCTTCACTTGCCAGCGTCATACGCAACTGGTCACGTTGCTGCGCATCGACGAAAATTGATCCCCCGCGGACCTCGAATTCAGCGCCACGCTGTTCCAATGCGCGAACAACGTCTCCTGCCGCACCGTTCTCCAACCCTGCATACAAAAGTGTCATGGTCGGCGCTGATGCCATTCTCGACATTGCCAGGATCGCGAAGAACATTGCGCCAGTTGCCACGACAACAATTATTTGACGGCGTATATTCATCCCCGTCCAGGCATTTAGTAGTTGCTGCACATTCGCCTCCGTCAAGCCAAACGTTCTGTTTAGCGATGACAACAGCAATGAACGATCTGGCTTAACAATCGGTTAGTGCAATCGCGTCTATAACGATTTTCGTAACCGCAAACGGAAATAATATGGCAGATGCGACGGCCGACGAACCGGCAACTGAAACAAAATCATCGAAAATGCCTTTGATTATTGGGCTCGTTCTGCTTCTGGCAGGCGGCGGTGGCGGGTTTTTCGCCACATGGTCTGGCATGATCCTTAGCGGCGAATCGGTGGATGAACATGCGGAAGAGGCGAAAGAACCGGATGCCCTTCCGGAAGTCGCCTTTGTAACGATCGATCCTATCACGATATCGCTTCCCAGTCGCAGCGTACAACAACATTTAAGGTTCAGGGCATCGCTTGAGGTACCAAGCGAACATGTCGACGATGTTGAAGCCATCTTGCCCCGTGTCGTCGATGTATTGAACAGCTACCTACGCGCACTTGAGTTAAAGGACCTCGAAAACCCTTCCTCACTGACGCGACTGAGGGCGCAAATGCTGCGCCGCGTTCAAGTAGTTGCCGGACCAGACCGCGTAAACGACGTACTGATCATGGAATTCGTGTTGAATTAAGGAGGGTGAAATGGACCTAATTGCAGACATTTTGTTGGCAGCAGGCGCTATTGGCGCCGGAATTTATTGTTTCGTCCTCGGGCGACGCCTCAACCGTTTCAACGACCTTGAAAAAGGTGTTGGCGGTGCGGTGGCGGTGCTTTCGGCGCAGGTCGATGATTTAACCAAGACCCTATCTGCGGCTCAGGCCACTGCCTCGACGTCAGCTCAAACGCTTACCGATCTTACCCAAAGAGCAGAAGAGATGTCGCGTCAGCTAGAGCTTCAAATGGCGTCCTTGCATGATATCCCAACCGCTGGCCAAACAAGTGCGCCGATCGCACCCAGCGAAGCCCCATCGCAGCAATCAAGCAATGAACCGATGTTTGTTCGGCATCGAGGAGCGGAGGCACATCAGTGATGATTAATTTGTCTTTCGGCGGCCGAAACGGTCGCGGGTCAATTTTGCTCATCGCCGGTCTTTTAATCGCGTCTGCTGCTCTTCGGGTCAGTTCGGGAGCGGGCCAAGCGATCGCTACCGAAAATCCCATGGCACCAGCTGAGGAAATGGCTGAGACCAAAAACAATACGCCGTCTCTGACCAAAGCGGAAAAAGCCGACATGTCCAATATGCTCAGAGCATTTCAGGAACGCGAACAGCGCATCAGTGAGCGCGAAATTCAAATCGATATGAGAATGAAAGCTCTAGCGGTTGCAGATGAAGAAATCGAACGCCGCCTGACCGTTTTGCAAGATGCCGAAGAGACATTGAAGGGTTTGTTAGCGCTTGCGAATACAGCCGCTGAAGACGACTTGGCGCGGCTGACGTCCGTTTACGAGAACATGAAGCCCAAAGATGCGGCACCGCTTTTCGAAGAAATGGAACCTGCATTTGCAGCCGGGTTTCTCGGTCGCATGAGGCCTGATGCCGCCGCCGGAATCATGGCGGGGCTTTCGCCGCAAGCCGCCTACTCGATCAGTGTGATTTTAGCCGGTCGCAATGCCGATGTTCCAAAAGGTTAGGTCTTGCTGAGGCTTTCTTAACCTCCATTTGCGATGGTGCAACAGTACTCTGGACTGGGGAATGACATGATTGGAATCATCGGCATTATCACCATTTTTGTCATGGTGTTCGGCGGCTACCTAGCCGCTGGCGGCAAAATGGGCATTATTTTTAAAGCATTGCCCTTCGAGCTCACGATGATTGGTGGCGCGGCGATTGGTGCTTTTCTGATCAGCAACGACATGTCCGCCATCAAGCAAACGGCTCGTGACATGGGAAGAGTGTTCAAGGGACCCAAATGGGCACACGAAGACTATCGCGACCTTTTGTGCTTGCTGTTTGAACTCATTCGCCTTGCGCGTCAGAATCCAGTCGCAATCGAAGAGCATATTGAGGCACCCGATGATTCATCGATTTTTTCCAAGTATCCAAAAATCTTGAAGGACCGCGAGGCAATCGCATTGATTTGTGACACAATGCGATCCGCTTCGATGAACTATGACGATCCGCACCAGGTCGAAGAAGTTCTTGAAAAGCGAATGGAAGCCAACATGCATCACGCGATGCATTCAAGCCATGCCTTGCAAACAGTGGCAGACGGATTGCCCGCGCTAGGTATCGTTGCGGCCGTCTTGGGCATCATCAAAACGATGGCATCGATCGATCAACCACCGGAAGTCTTGGGAAAGCTGATCGGCGGGGCGCTAGTAGGTACATTTCTTGGTGTATTTTTAGCTTATGGTTTGGTCGGGCCATTTGCCGCAAAAGTGAAAACAGTAACGGAAGACGATGGTCATTTCTATCAATTGATCCGTGAAGTCCTCGTCGCCAATCTTCATGCACATGCAACTAATATCTGCATCGAAGTTGGTCGCCAAAACACTCCTTCACACTGTCGTCCCAGCTTCTCCGAACTGGAGGAAGCGCTGAAGTCTGTAAAACAGGGTGCCGCATGAAGATACTGTTGGCCAGCTTGTTGGTTGGTACCGCAACTGTAGCAGTAGCCGAACCAATTGTCGTCCGCTCTGGAGATCATGAAGGATTTACGCGTCTTGTAATGCAACTTCCACAATCGGTCGACTGGCAGCTGGAAGGTGCAGCAGGTCAACAATCGATATTGTTTTCGGGACATTCCGACGGCTTCGACACAAGCCAAGCATTCGATGTAATCTCCCGGGACTTCCTGACGGAAATAAGGGCCTCTCCTTCACGACTGGATTTAGAACTTTCCTGCCTGTGCGAGCTGAATACATTCATTGACCAAGGGGATTTTCTGGTCATCGATATTCTGGACGGGCCCGCACTTCCGGAAGAACTCCCTTCCGCTACACCCCGTCGTGTTCAAGCGATACCCAGAACTGCGTTCAATTTTGGAGACTTGCTGTGGTCCGCTCCGGAGTCGAATGTAGGAGCTCAAAACAGCTCGGAAATTGATACGATTACACCTCGACTTTCAAGTTCGCCGCCTACAAATGACGAAGACAAACGGCAGCAAGCTCTGATCGAGGAAACCCGAAGCCAGCTTTTGGTTGGAGTAAGTAATGCGGCATCGCGAGGCATTCTGCAGCCCGCGACCCCAAATTTGGGAGACCTCGTCAGAAATAGCGATGAACAAGAGGTCATTTTTGATTCATCGGAACAGATAACAGAAGCGGCAACGCCGAGTCCGGGGAATATGAGAGTTACCAACAGCCGTGATGTTCCTGAGAGCGATTCCGATATCGATTTAATGACTTCAGGAGCAACCTGTGGGGATCCTAAAAAACTAGCAATTTCAGATTGGGGAAATGACGAAGCATTTTACCTACAAATCGCAGCTCAACGTACGGCGCTCTATAACGAACTTGACAAGCTTAACACTGATCAAGCTCTTCAACTTGCTCGATTGTACCTTTACTTTGGCTTCGGCGTTGAAGCCAAACAAGTTCTCCGACTGGCCGAAGGTTTAGAAGCCGACTACCCAGAGTTACTCGACCTCGCCGATATAATGGAGTTTGGCCATGCTAGAAATCCCCGCTTCGCTCACCGATACCTCGACTGCGATTCCGATCTGGCGCTTTGGGCCTTGATGGCAGCAAAAGATGTGCCCGTAGATCAGATACTGAACGAAAAGGCAGCACTTCGTGCACTCTCAAAGCTCCCGTTCCACCTCAGGGCGTTTCTCGCTCCTATCGTGAGTAAAAGACTGACGCGTTACGGCGACTTAGAAGCTGCATCGATTGCATTGAGAAGTGTGCAATTGGGTAGTGCGGCGCCCACAAAACAATCCGAGTTAGCAAAGGCTAAAATTGAAACTGAACTTGGAAACAATGCTACAGCAAACGAACTCTTAGAGGGCGTCATCCGATCCAATACTCAAGAGACACCTGAGGCGCTGATCGAGTTGGTCAATAGCTCAGTGGAGGAAGATAGCCCAATATCGGCAGATGTAGCTTTGCTAATAGAATCGTTTAATTTCGAACTTCGCGATAGCGACATTGGGACGGAACTGCTTCGAGCTCACACGATTGCGTCAGCGAAATCAGGCCAATTCGAAAAGGCATTCCTCGCCATGCAGAGTCCGGAAATAGTCGCTGACAATCAGTTGATTGCGGAACTTCAGTCCCACGTTTTTCATGAGTTGGCGCGCTCTAGCGATGACATTATCTTTTTGGAGAACCTGTTTTCTCGATTCCCGCCGCAGCCTCAAGAGCTTGATCCAAAAACAATAGTGGCGACGGCTTCCAGGCTACATGACCTTGGGTTCTTTCGGGAAGCTGAGCGCGTTTTAGCAAACGGGATTTCGGACAATCACAATCCTGAGACTTCGCTGCTGCTAGCGCAAATTCAGTTAGCCCTTGGTCACCCAAATGATGCCCTCGTTTCGCTCGGAGATATCACTGGGCAGGACGCGAACAGAATCCGAGCGGAAGCATATTTGTCGCTTGGGGACAGTCGTACTGCAGCCACGCTGTTTCTTTCAGCAAATGACTTAGAATCCGCATCGCGTTCAACTTGGCTATCCGATGATTGGGTTGATCTTGCGCCGACACACGCTCCAGAGTTATCTGAAGTTGGCGCTCTGGCTAACGAAACGGTCGCTGAGATTCCAAGTGGCAACAGAATGCTGGCTGTTACTGGAACAGCTTTGAAGCAAAGTGCCTTAGCACGTGGAACTTTGGCAAATTTGTTAAATGAGTTTTCTGTCGCGAATTAAATGATTTTGGAAAATTAGCTGATTCATCTGTCAGTTACTAAAAATAAACTTTGAATAGCTACCCTAAATGAAATCCGCAGAATGCGGCTTTGAGGGATCAGAATGTCAATTGTTGAGCAGTTCAAGCATCTGTCATATTCGCGTTTGTTGGTTGTGCTCAGTTTAGTGTGCCTAAACGCGCCAGCGCATTCTGCAGAAGATAACTTATGCGACCAAGCAGCAGCCATAGCCGCCGAAGAAGCTGGCGTTCCATTAGAGATACTTCGTGCGATCAGTAGAACCGAGACAGGGCGAACAACAAATGGCCGCTTTGAGCCTTGGCCATGGGCAATTAATGTCGAGGGAAAGGGGCTTTGGCTAACGACCGAGGTCGCAGTCGTAGATTTCACTCGGAAACACCTCTCTTCTGGAAAAGAAAATATCGATATTGGATGCTTCCAACTGAATTATCGATGGCATGGCGACGCATTCGCCTCGATCTCGGAAATGTTCGACCCCGTCAGAAATGCTCAATATGCCGCCAAATTTTTGTCTGATCTCTTTGCTGAGAAAGGTGATTGGGTGTCGGCTGCGGGAGCATACCATTCGCGAACGCAAGAGCACGCAACACGTTATCAACGGAGGTTTTCAAGGGTGCTCTCGGGCTTGGGCGAACCGGGCCTTCAAACTGTCGACGCGGGTTTATTGCCATCTCAACAAAATCAATTCCCCCTATTGCGAAAAACTAATCATAAACCTTTGCGAGGATCTCTTGTTCCTCTGAGCGCAACGTCAGGCCGGTCGCTCCTTCGGCGTGGAACTAAAGGTAGCGGATTGTGAAAAACCTGTTTGACAAAGCTCTGTTTAACCCCACTATCCTCCTAGCGGTAGCTCTCATGGCCATCATCGTAATGATGATTTTGCCCATGCCGGCGTGGGTGTTGGACGTAGGGCTTGCAGCATCTTTTGCGTTGGCAATACTGATATTTACTGTCACTCTTTTCATAGAACGGCCGCTTGATTTTTCAGCTTTCCCTACAATTTTGCTAGCATCACTGATGTTAAGGCTGTCGTTAAATGTTTCATCGACCAAGTTGATTATTGGCCAGGGCCATACCGGGACAGATGCAGCAGGTGATGTCATTGAAGGCTTCGCTCAATTCGTCATGGGCGGCAGCGTCTTCTTGGGTCTTGTCGTATTCTGCGTACTTCTGATCGTTAACTTCATGGTAATCACCAAGGGCGCGACACGAATGGCGGAAGTCGGTGCGCGGTTTGCGCTGGACGGAATGCCAGGAAAACAACTCGCCATCGATAGCGATATGGCAGCGGGGGCGATAACGCATACAGAAGCACGCGAGAGACGCGAAAGAGAACAACAAGAAACCACCTTCTTCGGATCTTTGGATGGCGCGTCAAAATTTGTGAAAGGCGACGCGGTAGCAGGTTTGCTCATTACGCTGCTGAATCTCGTTGCGGGATTGGTGATGGGTGTTGCCGTCCATGGCATGCCTATCGGTCAGGCATTCGAAACATATTCAATTCTGACTGTTGGGGATGGGCTCGTATCCCAAATCCCTGCAGTTGTGATCTCGATAGCATCCGCTCTGTTGCTTGCTCGGGGCGGCGCCCAGGGTGCCACCGATCTCGCTGTCTTCAGCCAACTTGGGAAACACCCCTCTGCGATCGCAACTGTGGCCGCTCTAATGATCCTGTTTGCGTTGTTCCCCGGACTGCCTTTTGCACCATTCATATTTGGCGGCGCCTGTCTGGGCACAGCCGCATATTGGCTGCACCGACAAGCTAAGGCCTCACCGCAATTGTCAGAAACCGGTCCCACCGAAGAGGCATTGCCCAAAGACAAACCACTCGGAGATATTTTGGAACTGGATGACATTCACGTCGAATTCGCGCCAGATTTAGTAAACATGGTTCTTGATCCTGGAACGGGGCTAGATGCGCGTATCTCGAACATGCGTACGCATGTTGCTTCAGTTTTTGGTCTTATTCTGCCGGAGATCCGGCTGACCGATAATGCAGCATTGCCAGTCGGAACCTATGTGTTGCGAATCCAGGGCGTTGAACAAGCGCGTGCCGAAATTAACCCAGACCAAATACTCGCGCTCGTTCCAGATGGTTCGACCACTGCGCCCAATGGTACTGACACGACCGAACCAGTATACGGCGCACCTGCGAGATGGATAAACAACCGGGATCAAGAACAAGCCGCTCTTGACGGGCTCACGCTGGTTACACCTGCCGAAATTCTGGCTACGCATCTATTAGAAACTGTGAAGCGCAACTTCTCAAGATTGTTATCGCTCAAATCCTTGCGCCGACTGCTGTCAGAAATGGTAAACATTTCAGATCCCATCCGTGCCGAAGCAAATCGCAAACTACTCGATGAGATGATCCCGGACAAAGTGCCGGTTGATGTATTGCACGCCGTGCTGCGACTCTTGGTCGATGAACAGGTCTCAATCAGAAACCTTCCCTTGATCTTGGAGGCAACGGCCGAAGCACGGGCACAAAACGCGCAGCCTGAGGCGATTTGTGAACATGTCCGGCAGCGACTGGGCTTTCAGCTTGTTGCTGAGCTCAAAAGAGAGGATGGAACCTTACCACTTGTTCAACTTGCTCCAGAGTGGGAAGAAACATTTAATACCTATCAGGTCGAGGCAGATCGCGGACTCGACATCGCTCTGCCGCCAGATCTCTTCAATCAACTCGCTGAAAACGTTTCGGAAAAACTGCTCTCGGCAAGCCAAGATGGGATCAACGCAGCAATAGTCACGAACACTCGAAGAAGAAGATTCTTGCGGACTGTCATGCGCGCAAAAGGTATTTCCAATCCTGTTCTCTCCTTTGAGGAGATTGGTTTGGATGCCCGCCCTGCATTAGTCGGTGTTGTTGCTGCATGACTGCACTGGCGGAACTGATGCCAATTTTGAACGATGCGCTATGGCATGGTTTTTTGGTTTTCCTAAGGGTAGCGGCTTTGGCGTCGTTGTTACCAGCATTCGGAGAGCAATCTGTCCCTGCCCGCGTTAAACTAATCGTCGCCTTGGCCTTCACCGTGGCAGTGGCCCCAGCCATTGCACCCATACAAACACCTGTCGACCTGGGTAATTTCGTACTGGTGATGCTGCCGGAGATACTGGCCGGGTTGGCACTCGGTATCGGCATCAGATTATTTGTCTTGGCACTTCAGACCGCTGGTACGATCGCCGCACACTCGACATCGCTCTCGCAGGTTTTTGGCGGTGCGGGCGTGGACCCGATGCCTGCAATGGGATACGTGCTTATCATTGGCGGGTTGGCCTTGGCCGTGATGACGGGTTTGCACGTTAAGGCGGCGGAAATGATCATCCTGTCCTATGACTTCATGCCGATGGGAAAGTTTACGGACGGATCAGTCCTTTCCGAGTGGGGCGCTGCTCATGTCGCACGGGCCTTTACTCTTGCCTTCACCCTTGCCGCTCCTTTCATCATTCTGTCGGTTCTGTATAACGTCGCGCTTGGCGCTATAAATAAAGCGATGCCGCAACTCATGGTGGCTTTTGTTGGCGCACCAGTTATCACCGCGGGCGGCCTGTTTCTGCTTCTCGTGGCGTCGCCGCTCATCCTGTCTGTTTGGGTGGGCGTCATGGATGAATTCCTGAGCAACCCCTTTGGTCCACTCCCATGAGCGAGCAAGCCGACCAAAGTGACAAGACATATGATGCAACGCCTCAAAAACTCCTTGAGGCGCGAAAAAAAGGCGAGATCGCACGCTCAACAGAAGTGTTGACAGCTGCCGCCTACGCGGGCTTGTTACTTGCCTTTGTATCGGCAGGCAGCAGCGGTTTGATACAATTGGGGTCTTCCTTGATGGTCCTGATCGATCAATCTGCTCAACTTGCGCCGCTCTTTTTTGAAGGAACTGCGGCAGCGCCCACTCAAGGGCTACTAAGAAGCGTCATAAGCTCTCTGGCACCCATTTTCTTGTTACCTGCATTGGCAGTTTTATTGTGCCTCATTGCGCTCAAAGGGATTGTTTTCGCGCCTAATAAAATTGCGCCCAAACTGTCCAAGATCTCCATCATCTCAAATGCAAAAAACAAGTTTGGGCGAACTGGTCTTTTCCAATTTGTAATCAGTTTTGCGAAACTGCTGATTTACTCTGCGTGCCTGGCAATCTTCATCAACTCAAGATTGGAAGAAATGGTTTCGGTCCTACAGACCAACCCACGGATCGTTATCGTTCTCCTTGCCGAAATCTGTCTTTCCTTCCTTCTCGTCGTGGTCGTTGTCTCCGGAATAATCGGTGTCATTGATGCGACATGGCAGCACTTCGAGCATCTAAGAAAAAACATGATGTCACGAAAAGAAATCATGGATGAAACCAAAAACAGCGAAGGCGATCCGCACATGAAGCAGGAACGCCGACAACGCGCGCAATCCATCGCAGGGGCACAAATGATGGCGGATGTGCCGACTGCTGATGTGATTATTGTGAACCCAACGCATTTTGCGGTCGCATTGAAGTGGGATCGAAAGCCGGGTCAGGCACCAGAATGTGTTGCAAAAGGCGTCGACGAGATAGCCTTGCGGATAAGAGAAATCGCTGCGGAAAACAACGTACCCATTCACAGTGACCCTCCGACTGCCCGTGCCCTTCACGCAACCACCGAAATAGGCGATCAAATCGCACCGGATCACTATCGTGCGGTTGCAGCTGCCATAAGATTCGCAGAAACAATGCGTCAAAAAGCCAAGGCGCGTCCGTTTTGAAAATTGCTGAATTGGAACAGTTACGGAAACTGGTCGACGCCAGGTACCAGGTCAGGCAGCAAGCCTTTCGGTCTTTGCTGACCCGAGAAAACACACTGCGAAATGAATTAATCAAGTTAAGCGAACAAAAGCGCGCCTCCGAAAAGAATGGAGAGCTCCAGATGAGGGCTATTGGCGCTGACGTGATATGGAATGCTTGGTTGGAAAAAGCAAAAATATCTTTGAACATGCAGCTGGCATTGGTTCTGGCAGAAAAGGAGCAACATGTTCGACAAGTTAGACAGGCATTTGGAAAAGTGATGGCAGCTGATGAACTTCTGGATGATCAGCTATCCAGCCTCCAACGCAGCAAGAATGAAAGCCGGTTGGAGCAAGCTATTTCACAAACTGTTTTCAAATGAGCGAGCGCTCGGAATTGGCGTTCTCTGTCAGATTTGATCTTCGCAGCAGGTTTTCATAGATTTTCCCCGAGAACAACTTTGCTGGCTCGTTCCATTTCGCATGGGTCTACCGTCGCACCTAAGCTCGAAGTGCAAACAGGTGCCCGTTGACCTGCTCGCCATTTAACCCGCCATTTTGCAAGCCCCGGTTCAGAAAGCCTCGCAAAGTTCTTTCTAATTTGACGATGATTGTTCAAAGTCAACACGTAGAGCGGTGGGGGCGTTATGGATAATACGGATTCAGCAGATATCGAGATGGGCCCGGGCATGGATCTGGTGATTTCGCTTCTGGCTTTTGTGGTGGTTATCCTCACGCTCTTGGCTATTGAGCGCAAAGCCGAAGTTGCTTCACAAGCGCTAGGAAGCGCAAATATCGTGAGCATTCCAGCCGAAGAGTATCAGGAATTCCAAAGTTCGCAGGACATATTGGAAGGGCGTATTGTTGAGGTAGAAAACGATCTGGCGCGAAGTCAGGCAGAAGCGAATGCGGCGCGCGATGATGCCCGGGCGGCAGGCATTGCTCGCGATCTGGCACAATCCGAAGTTGATTCGTTGCGTGCAGAGATTACCGCTTCCGCAAACGCCGCGATTGATTTGGGCAAACAGTCAGATTTTCTTAGTCGCAGAGAGGGCGAGTTGACCAAGCGGTTGGATGAGCTTGGCCGGAGTTTGAATACAGCGCTAGCCTCGCTTGCTCAAAAAGAACGCGCGCTGAACGGACAGACCAAGCGCACCAATAAGCTTGTTGAGGAAAACAAACTGTTGGCGCAAAAATTGGCGGTGGAAGTACTAAACAAAGAATCAGCTTCCAATGCCGGGCAACAATCCACCAGCGAGGTGGACAATCTTAAACGCGCTTTGGAGCGACAACAGTCCGAAAACGCAGCACTCCTGGAGGACGCGAACGCGCAACTTTCGGCGTTTGACTCACGGATAGCTCAATTGCAGCAACTGCTGGATGCAGCCAACGAGCAGCTTCGGCTGCAAGAAAGGCGCATTGCCGTTAATTTGAACGACAGCAGCGATCTCGAAGTATTCGAGCAAGGTAAGGCAAATCTGACGCCCCGAGGTCGGATCGAAATGTACCGGCTGCTGCCGGGGCTGTTGAACAATATCGCGCTACAGAAAACCAATGTTGTACGCGTTGCGGGCCACGCGTCGCCCGAGCGCATGGCGCGGGGTATTCGCCGTGGTTTCGACAACAACCTCCAGCTTTCTGCGGAACGGGCCCTGACCATTGCATATGAATTAGCATCTTTGGGGGTGCCGATGCGCTGTATTGCGATCGAAGGGTACGGGCGCAGCCGTTCCGCGACCCTGCAGAATTTTCTGCAAGGATCACTGGATCTGGATAGTTTCGACAACATTTACTCCAAAGTGGATTCGACGCAGCGGCTCTTCTGGCGGCGGAGTTTTCCAAAAGAACGTCGTGTCGAGATTCTCGCCACCTTTGAGAAAGACGGACAATGCAGTTATCAACTGCTGCTGAATGGCTTTCGCAAAGCGGTTAACGAAGCGCGTAGCCGGGTCAGGTAGGCGTCTGTAGCCGCAAACCCAGTTCCTCCAGCAGGCCCGGTGCCATTTCTTCTATGAGCGGCGCATACAAGGGGAAGCCGCCATATAGTGCCGCGCCGGTCAACCCCAGCAGAATTAGAACCCAAACCCAACCACCTTTGCGCTTCCTTTTTGGCGCTTTGTCTTTGGCGGCCATGGTTTTCAGCTCGCGGGTCAGGGCCGAAATCGCAGCCGTCAGGTCAGCTTCACGTGCTAGGGATTCACCTTGCAGCTGGTCAAGCGTTGCGCCAACTTGGGTGTTGGATTTTGACAACGCGACAATGGTGTCGCTTAACTGCGAACGATCCTCGGCCATGCTCTCTACCATGGCTTCGCGTATCGTACCAAGATCGGTCGCAAGGGAATTGGCAAGATCAGCGGCATGATCTCGGGCTACCGTGGCATTGTCTTCCAACATTTTCCGAAAGTGGTCTGCCCATTTTTCTTCGAAGCCATGTAGGCTGTTCGTTGCTTCTGCAATTCGGTCGATTTGCGCGCGATGTCGGTTGCTGAGCTCTGAAAGATCATCGGTGCTGCGCGCAACAGCCTGCATGATCCTAGCGCTTTCGGTCGTGTGATCGCGGAAGGCCTCAGATGCGATGGTGACAGTACGCTCAACCTGCACCCCATGGCTTTCCATTTCACGCGCGTGGTTACGCATCTCCGATGTCAGATGATCGACTGTCTGCGAAAGGTCGCCTCCAAAACGGACGCGGGAAAATAACTGCCGAAGCGCCAAAGCCAGATCCTCGATCGCTCCGCGTAGTTTCTGGAAAGCGTTCTCAATCGCCAAACCCATGATCCCGATGACCAGCGCTGCCGCTAATCCAGCAATTGACGACGCAAAGGACACTGTGAGACCGCTCAGCAATTGGCCTATTGGAATATTGGTAATGTCCTTTTCGTCAAGTGCCGCCCCCACCGGTGCAAGCCCGAACAACAGGCCGAAGAACGTCAACAGGATGCCGATGCGCAGGGCAAAGCCGGACAGAGGGCGCAAGTTACCGCGGTGCCCCGCAAGTTCGGCTTCTATCACCTGTTTGGCGATCCCGTCGTCGGATCGCAAGGCGCGCGCGGTGTCGTAATATTTTACCACCAGTTTGGCGCAGATCGAATTGCGCGCTTCCGCTGGCACATAGCGAGGAGGTCGAACGTCGTCGGAACCCAGCGCTTCATCATCGCCGTCAAGCGTTTGCAGGTCATCGCGCACCAGCCTGAAAATCGCGATTGCGTAGCGATACTCAGCCGCGAATTTAACCAGAGTCACCGCTGCCAAGTACAGCGAAAGCAGTGTAAAAACGAGAAAAATAGCCAACGATACAAAAAAAGCACCTTTGCCTAGATACCAAAACTCACGCGGGGCCTGAATGACGAATAAGAAAGGCAGCAGCGTTGTTAAGGCAGCAGCCACGAGAAAATAAATCTTGCCTTCACCGAGATCGCGGCGAAAAACAGTTAGAATAAGCGGCAAGACGCTGTCCGCGAGGCCACGGACCCGATCACTATATGTCATGGCGCACCTACTTCTTGGACCAGCGGTTCTTGCGGGCGTCGTCTGTGCCATCCGCCGCTGTGTCTTCGGTCTTGGGGTCATGACCGATCTCGCCTTGGGGGCGGTTGTTTCGTTGTGCGCGCCGCGATTCCGCCATAGCGCGTTCAACCTCTGATAGGCTTTGGGCCTCGTTTTCGACGGCCTTGGTTCTTGCTGCCTGCAAATCTTCAAGGTGGATACGTTCGCCGGTAAGGTGGCTTCGTTCGTATTCCAACTCATGTTCTCGCCTGAGATCGTCGAGCGCTTTTTGGTGTCTCTGATTGGTCAAAGGTTGGGTAATCTTTTCGTCAATGACGCCTTGCTCAACCTCACTGTTGCCGCGCTCAATGCTCAGAAAATCGATTCCAACGCCGCGTGCGAGCAGGAGAGCGCCGACTTCATCGTTGAGCAAACGGATCAAGCTGGAATGGCTCTCAAGATCGTTGCAGCGCAACCCTTCGTGACTGCGGCCATCAAGCGCTGCAAGTACCCATCCCTCAATCTGACCCCAGAGTCTGTCCGGGTCGAGTTCCCGCAGGGCCAGATTGACCACATACTGCCGGTCGGGCGGCCTTAGTTCCGCCTTCAGCGTGAACGGTACCAGTGCTTCCTTGGGCCGCAATCCCGGTGACAGATCGTCGATGCCCGGAGCATCAGGCAGAACATCAACCACGAATTCCCGCGGGCCCTCGCGCAATAGCTGAGCCTGCTTTTCGCGGATCTCCGGGTCAATTTTAGTTACTTGAACGCGGCTGACGACAAACCCCAAATGGCTCAGAAGCCGGGCGGAAATCTCGCGCTCCAATTCGGCTTTGACGGGTTCACTGCGCTCGGTGTTATGCATGACTCGGTTATCGAGCGCTTCGAAGTGGGAAATGTAATCCTCCAGTTCGATCCCCTGCATCACCAGTTTTGCCGCTTCAACCCCGGTGTCTTTGATCTGTTGAGGTATGGGCTTTTTGTCACTTCCGGCTTGAAAGGCAGGTCCGACAGTCGGGAATTTGCCCTGAATGACCATGGAAAACACTGCATCATGGTCAGGATTAGTGGTGCCAAAACGCATCTGATCAACTTCAAACTCGCGTTTTGTCAGGTATCGCCATTCCGGAATCGTAGGTTCGACCAGGACAATACCAACCTTCAGGCCTTTCTCCTCAGCACGGCGAGACAGGCAGTCGCGCAACTTCGAGCTGACGGAATCGAAGTTATCGGGATTCAGGTCATCGGTATCGCGTTCGAATAGAATCTTATCAAAACAGGTTTTGAGATTTTTTTCTGTCCAACTGCGCAAACTGGGTAACTCGGCTTGCACGTAACGCTTGGCCCCATTTGCAGCGATAGACAGTTCGACTTTGGTGCGGAATGCAAAAACACGACCACTGTGTGAGCGCCATTCCGAAGGAAACGTGTCAATGAGCGTCTCTTGGAACTGCGATAGATCGCTTGTCAGCTCCATACGATCGATTTTCCAGCCAAAACGCAGGCAGGCGCCGTCGAGATGCTGTCTGAGGCGGTCCGCGAAAGCTTCGGTCTCACGGACACTGTCGAGCGTCTCGTGGCGCTCCACATAATCGCGTACGACTTCACGGATTTCGCTAATCCACGCGGTCTCATTCGCGGGCGGTTTAACTTCAGCTTTCCCCGCGTGATCAAGCCTGATGCCGACGGACACCGGCAGCGCCCAGTCCACATCGCGTGGGCGCACGTTGAAAGTTCCTGTCTTTACCTCGCGCGTTGTGTCTGGCAGGTCTCCGGTTTCGACCTGCACCTCAGCAAGGAAACCTTTTTCCTTGAGCGCCTTGCAGATGTCATCTTCGAGCTTCCCGCTGTTCAGCGTCATCCAAAGCGCCAGATCCTCAGGGCCCAAGGCATCGACCTGCGCCTGCATCACATCCTTGACCCAACCGCGGACACATTCGGTGGGTAGAGAGGGCGAGCTCGCCAAGGCCTCTACCGCTGTCTCACCCGGTTTGGGAATGGCCAGCCGCAAACGCACACTCGCTTTCAGAGTGCGTTTGGCCCGAAAGTCACGCAAGTCAATCGGTAGTTGTCCGACCTCAACCTTGCTGTCCAGGCGCATGAACCAGAGCGAGGAGCCGATGCTTCTTTCCAGTAGTTTCCGCGCAATCTGCCCGTCCGGGCGGGTCCGGATTTCAACCATGAAAGGCGGTAATTCTTCGCGCTTTTCGGCCTTCCGTATCAAATCGTCCATAGCGCTAATCAACACCGTCTAAATCTCCTTCGATATCACTTCCGAGCCGTATGAAATTTCGGAAAGACCTTCTATCAACATTTGAAATTCAGCGCGCTTTTCCTCAACCCAACCCCGGTAACACGCCCGTTTAGGTTGACTTGAAAAAACGTCATTGGCAAGTGGCAGGCTATCAAACAGGATCTTGCGGGCGGTGCGCCAATGCTGACGCAGCAGGCTGCAATCATGGCGGCTAAGATGGCGAGCGAGGTGACCGGGAAAGGCTTCGATATGCGCGCGGGCCTCCTCAATATCATCATCAGCAATATCATCGCCAAGTGCCAAAAACGGCCAGCGGCTAACCGCAAGCGAACGAACAAAGCTGGCGGTCGAAAAGTAGATGTCGGCGACTTCGTCTCGGGGATTGCCCTCGAGCGTGTCAATGATCGCCTGCAACGGTGCGCTGCTTGTTTCGTCTTGCCAAGCGGAACGGATTTTCGCGTCGGATCGGTTGACTCGGTCCACTAGATCTCGCGACAACGCCTTAAGCAAGAGACCCTGCACTTCCTCTTGGCTGGGGGGTGTGTGTTCGGCGCGAGCGTAGGCTTCAAAGCTGGAGCAAAGGATACGCGCCGCGTCTCCGAGAAAGTGGTTTTGTTGTTGTCCTTGCGTGGTGATTTGCAGCAAATCAATCTTGGCAGACCAAAGTGCTTTCACCATTTCCGAAGTTTCGCCTTCGCTCAGCGCTGAAAAAACACGCGCTCCCAGCAATTTGGAGCCAGAGGTCTCACCTCTTGTGAAGTCCAGTTTGATGGCGTCGTAGGTCAATCGCACATACATCAGTTCAAGAAAATAACGGGTGTCGCCGGCTTCCTGCCGATGGGCATAGTGATCCAGTACAAGTCGCTCGCGCACCTCGATGTCGTCGCGCATGGCATAATAGAGAACGTTGCGGGTCAGCTTGATCGCCACCGACGCGTCTGATCCGTTCTCCTTCGTATCGCTCAACCGTTGCAGTGCTTCGATAAAAACGTTGCGCTTGCTGCCACCGCCCGCGATCAGTTTCAAAAACGTGCTGGACATGTCGGCGGTTGGGTACTCGGGTTCGATACACAGATACAAAAGCGCAAAAATACCTGTCTGACAGACGCTGAAATCTTTCCGGAGACGGATATGGTCAACCATTATCCGGCGCGCAGTTTCCAGTAGTTCATCGCCGCGCCCGTGATCGCTTTCATGTTTCCAGTACATGTACAAAAGCCGTGTCGCAGGAAACGCGCGGTACATTATTTGTAATATGCTGCTGCTTTGCTTCGCAATCTCCTGCTCTTCCAACCCGGTCAGGGTTGCCGACCACAAATGCTCAAACCGAAACCCTGTGGGGTGAATTTGCGCAACTGCGAACAACATTTCGCTCAGCGTACGTACCATACTGCCGCCATCCATCCAGCTATCCGAACAGGTGGGATAAACTTTCAGGATGGCATTGCCTGTCTCGATTAGGCTTTTGGGGTAAAGCCGCCTGAGCATATCGGGCACCGAGCGCCCCTGAAGCATTTGAAAGCGCAGAATTTGACTACGTTCTGGCACGCCGTCTTCTTCTGAGTTGGGACCATGATCTTCGTGCACTTCGATGTTGCAACGATGCATTAGCGCATCAAACTGATCGGACCAAACTTGTACGGCTGCCACACTCTCTGGTTCAGACTTGGTGATGATGTGATTACCATCGGTTCCTTCGCGGGTTTCGACATGCGTCAGGCGGGGTTTTTGCAATGTCTCGTTTTTGAGAACCTCCGATCCCAAACGAAAAATCGTTTCGATCCTCGGACCATGCCTGTCGTCTGCGCTGAGCGCCATGAAGGTCATCAAAAGACGCACAAGGCTTGCATCCCATCCTTCGTTGAGTTTCGCGACAAATGTGGCATCGCGCGCAGCCTTGTCCTGCCGGGCGATATTGACCATTCGGGTCAGAAATTCGTTGTCGGTGATGGTGTTACCAGAGCTACCATATTCTTTTGAGAAGGTCAGCAGATCGTCGGCGATGCGCAGCTCCTGCGTTGCCTCGTCTCCGGCGGCCCGACGAAGTTCGCTCGCCGCCTGATGGATGGCCTGCGAAGAAATCCGCCCGCCTTCGCCAAACTGCGACAGATATGCCGCGATCCAATCAACCCTGACTGTCCCGGCAACATCAGCAGAAACGACATTCGGGGCCAGCGAGAACGCGCTTTGGCGGTCAATGGTGACCAAGACCCTGAGGTCAAATTTTTCGGCCAGGGTCTTAATTTCAAGAAGGCCCTTAGATGTATTGGGATTCGTTGCAAACTGGCGCTGTGTTAACGGTACAAAGATGATCTGCCCGGACAGAGCCGCACCATGATCGTCTAGTGCTAGGCTTAGGGACTTCGGGAATGCAACTTTGTCCCGGCCGGTGTCTGCGCGATGCAGATCAAGCTCTCCAAGGTGACTGTGCAAACAGGCCTGAGCCAGTTCCAGAGCAAAAAGCGGTGTTGCCATGACGACGAGTCGGTGGGTTTGCAGGGCCTGCAAGAGCGCGTCGGCATAGCCGGAAAGCGACTCATAGGTCGGATCAGCTGGCTCAGCCTTAAGAGCATAGGATTGGATCGCAGCGTCGCGATCAGAATCGTTAAGACGAAACTTGGGCAAGTCCGCTGCTTCCGGGTCTCCGCCCAGGACGCCGTTGGAGGTATCCGATCCCTCCTCGTCTGATATATCCGAATACTCCGTTTCCACCGGTGTTTCGCCAACTGGGGTATCTTCATCGACCTCATCTTCCACAGGTGACCTATCGGGTTCATCTACGACTTCCTCTGTGGGCTCTGCCTCGGGTTCTTTTGGTGAATCTTCGGTCATCATCTCTCCCATTTGGCGGCGGTTAGTGTTTGCTCCAATGCGTTTTGGGGCAAATCAAGACACACGCGTTGCACAACGCCACCTGTTTCGCCCAGACCAGACAAGGTGCGTTTGCGTGGCGGGCCTCCGATCTCAAGCGGCGGGGCGACAATACTCAGCGTGCCATCCGCTTCGCTGACCAACTCCCAATGCCCTAACGGAGCCATCTGAACGCCGAAAGGGCCCGGCAGGCCGCGCGGCGGCACTCGCTTTCCGACCAGCGTTTCGCGGCCCGCAGGCCAAGGCGGCGGGGCCTCTCGATCCGGGGGGGTATGAGCTGTGCGCCACTCATCAAAAGTTGGCAGGCGCAAGCGCCAACCGGGCCCGAGGTGGGCAAACAATCGCGGCAGGTCAGCAGGATTCAAGCCTGTCAACGCAGCGCCGGCGTTGGGCAGACCAATTGCGCCCAATGGCAACACGGATTGCGCCATCAGCACCGGTCTGCCATCTGCGTTTGGCACGAGAGTGAAACGCTGTTCCAGTTCAGCCATGGGCGGGCCGAGAAGGACGGTGGCATGTTTTCCCGGCAGTCCGAGTGCTCCGGCCCACAAGCGCTGGCTTTCGCTCGGGGTGGCCAAAGACCTACGGATCAGATCCCACCACGGTTTGATGACAGGCTGCACGTCATGCGCCCAAAGATAGTGAACAAGATGCGTGGCTCCCCGCACCTGCGAAAACCCCGCGCGCCCGCCCCTTTGCGATTGACCAACAATCGGCATCAGATCATGTTCGATCATCATGAAGGGTCCACCGCTATACCCTTCTTCCAAACCACCCTGCACCTCCAAAATCCCAGTTGCCGCGCCGGGCCGATCATGTTGCGGCATATCGAAGTGTTTTGGTTGAAATCGAGATAGCGAAAACTGATCTGTTCCTTCGCTGGCCGGGTAGCCCAAAGCGGCAACCAGATGGCCGTGTTGTGACAGGCTGCTGTCCTGCCCAAAGGCGAAAACGACAGGCTGGCCGATCTCTTCGGCGAGCCTGACAAGCGACAGATCGTGCTGGCGATCTTCATGGACAACTGCGCCCGACACAATCCGCCCGGCGATCTTAATCGAAAGCGTCTGGGCACCCTCGGTTACATGATGGGCTGTGAGCACCAGGCCATTTGCCACACAAACACCAGTACCAAGACAATCGAAATGCCTCTTGGTTCCAAATCCACCCGTCTTTCCAATTGCTGCAAGCCGTCGTCGTGCCCATGCATCGGCTCGTGCGCGCAGATTATCTGTTTTTATGTCGCTCACGCATAAAGCTCGGAAAGATACCGCGCGAGTTGTCGCTGCACATAGTCGCCACGCTCCAGCGCGTCTTGTTCAACCATTAACTGGTCTCCGGTCTCGTCCGCCTGACGCGCCGCATTATGAGCGTGGTCCATGAACAGATGACGGGCATAAAGACCTACCGGTTTGCCCACATAGGTCTCTGGTTCGGCCTCGGCACCGGGCCCGGCCAAAGCCTGCCGGACCGAAAAGAGCATCAAGCCTTCCAAGTCATCGCGCAGGCGCTTGGGAACGCTGAGAGACCGATTAGGGCCAACGGGCGCACCCCGGGCAACGGCTGCAAGTGTAGCCTTCAGGCGCTTGCTGTTCATGATTTCCATCTCGACCGCGTTCAGCTTTTCGATTGGCCCGTCGCTGCCGTCCACATATCCGATGACATGGGATAGCTGTCGGTATTGCGCGCGTACCGACGGGCGTAAGAACACGCGAAAATCATCCTCTTCCACAGCGGCTGTCAGCACACCCTTTCGGGTTTCGAAAAGGTCGCGCGGGCTCTTGGCAATACCGGCTTTGAGCTGTGCAAGCTCTGAGGCGTCGTCCAGAAGAGCTGGACGTTCCCGCCTGTGGGGCCTTAGCGGCGACATTGCGGCCCAGTAGCTGCTATGCGGTGATTGCGCAACGACCAGATGGGTGCCCGGGACGATATCTTTGGTGTCATCACCGGGCAAAATCTTGAACTCCTGCCGCCTGACGGCGACCCCGGGCGCTTCGGCCATCCGGGTGATGTCAATAAACTGGAGCGGAATTTCTTCCCCATACAGAAAGGCGCCATAGCCTTCTTGATCGGAGTCCGTGTTCAAAACGCGCGTGGCTGAAGTCAACATTACCTTTTCGAGTTTGCCAACAGGGCGTGATGTACCGAATTCGATGTCGCGTACATCGAAGACGTCCACAAAGCTCAATACACCCATTTATTAACCACCCCACAACACCCATCGACCCCGGGATCCCACTCCCATGCAATCAGATTTGCCGATTTGGGTAGAGCAGTCAATTTTTTTGCGTCCGGTCAAAGGCGCCGGTGGGAACAACGCGACACGTCATATCCCGGGAGGTTGTTCCGGGCTGGCTACGGGGACCCTCCTCCCCGCCGGAGACGATAAATGTCGGATACTCAAACCTCTAACCGAGGCCTTGGCTGGCCTCCCCTCTTTTACGTGCTGTTTTATGGACTGGGAGCTTTTATCATTTCGGCCTTTGGGCTGGATAGCGTAAACTCCCAAGGGCCCCTGCTCACAGCGCTGGCTGTCTATACCGGTGCTGCCATGCTGGGTCTGGGTGTCAGTCTCGCAGGCGGGCGCAACGCGGTGCGGGATCTTGTGCCCTCCCGCGCGGAGCTTTGCGCGTTGTTTTTCCCAATTCTAATGATCACAGGCAGTGGATTGCTGTTCTGGTATGTCGCGCTAGAAGTTTCAATTCTGGCCGTGACAGCCGCCCTGCCGATCAAGGTTGCGCTGGAACGCGAAGCAGCACTTTTGGTCTTTGGCGATGAAGACGGTACCAACGGCCTGCACGCGAAACGCCGCAAGGCACGTCGCGGGATCGACTTCGGCATGGCGCTTGCGCTCTTGCTGCTGGGCTTGATGGCCGCACATGGCAGCGAAGCCTGGACACTCGAAAAACTCGGTCTGCTGACTCTTTTGGTTGCCGGTGGCATCGTAAGCGAGTTGTCGATGCTCTGGGTTCAGAAAGGCAGCATGACCCGCAAGGGCAAGCCGCTGACACCCGCACGTCAGGTGTTTTACATCAACATCGGTGTCATCGCATTGGTACTGCCCGCTGTAGTGCTCTACGGTGCTCCCGGTGCTTTAGAAGGCGCATTCGCAGCTTGGCAGACACTGGCCCTGCTGGCCGCTGGCGCATTGGGTGTAGCTGTGCCGAACATTCTGCGATTGAACTTGTTTCGCCGCGGCGTACACGGATCGGAGTTGAGCGTTCTTGCCCTTGGCTTCCCCGGGGCAGCCTATGTGGTCAAGATCCTTGCGGTTGCCCTGGTCATGATCGCTGAAATGGTTGTGTCTGACCTGCCCCAAATCGCGGTATTGCAAAGCGCGTCATCTATGGCTGTTTGGGATTTGATCATCAGCCTCATGATCGGCGTTTTCGTCGTGGATCGTCTGGTTAGCGACTGGCGCCCCAGAAAGAAAGCGGCCGGAAATGCCGCTTTAGCCGAACCTCATGGTGCCTTGCAGGAACTGCCGTTGTCGTTGCAGATCAATCGCGCCGATGACGTCAAGGCTGATGCCTGGTCTGCGTATATGGAGGCTGAAACCCGGTTCTTGCAGCTGCCAACGACCCAGGCCCTAGAGGCAATGGCTAAGACACGGTCTCACCTCGGCTTGGATGGCTACAGAGCCTTGCCATCCAAACTGGTTACGAAGCTGCCTGAAGTTATGGCAGCTGGTGACGACGCAAACGGTCGGGCGTTGCTGGAGGGCCTGAACCGGTATGCTCAGGCGCGTCACGTCTTGATGAGCGATGCTGCCTTGTCTCCTCGCGATTTGCGCGATCGGGTTTGGGCAATGCACGAAGCTCATCTGGCCATCCTGCGTAATTCTTTGCCAACTGCGCGCTATGCGATGGTCGCTCCTGTCTTGCGCACACGTGTCAGCCTTCTGATTGGCCTTGAGCGCGGATTTGAAGTCGTTTCTCGTGTCAGTGCACCTGTTGCACGTTGGTTGGCAGCTGTCACCGGCGATACAGGTATCGAACGTTGGGCACATCGTACGGCGGGTATTCTGCGCCAGTTCTTCACCCATGAAGCGCTTCTATACACCGGTCTTGAAACCAGTTGGGGCTTTCGCTTCGTCATCCCGGGGACAGGCGGGATCGGGGCGAATATGGGCGGTTGGGTTATGTTCTACTCTGGCAGCCTTAAGAACTACCTTTCAGATGCTGTGCCCATGCGCATCAACCCCGGTTTCACTCTGGCCACTGCGGTCTTTGTCTGGACATTTAACCGTCCCGGCATCGGTTTCGGACCAAGTGTACCTTGGGGGAACGCTTATGTAGACGCGCACCGCTACAAGCTGCTCATCGGGTTTGATGGGGTCGGGTATGTGCGCACTGGCGAATGGCGTGGCCGCGGACCCTACAGCACGGTATCAGGCTCCCTGCCCTTTATGCCCGGGATCAGGATCACATGGAACGCCTCGGTTTTCAGCCCCGGTTTTGTGCCCCTAGTTCGCTATAGCACGCCCTTTGCCCAGCGCATGCAAAAACACGCAGAGGGTCTGACAAATTGGATTGCCAGCCCGTTCAAGCAAGGGAAATGAATCCATTCTAAAAACAGGCGGGTCCGCTTCTGCGGGCCTGCCATTTAACTTTTCAAGGCGCCCGTTGCCATAGTCTAGGCAAACCTATGTTCCTCAGTAGATATCTGGCCGATATTTCGAAATCGATTGCTGCTGAAGCTGCCAGGCCGGCGACAAAAAAAAATCGGAAAAACGACTGCTAAGCTGGTAGTCGCGCTGAATAGTCAAGTGAATTCCACCGCGATGGCGATCGCGACATCCTGACCAAAGAACTAAGTGGAAAATTTCAAAGTGAGCCACGCCCCTGGCTTCCTGGCAAATGCGAGGGCTGGTTTGGCGATACCATCAAAATGTATTCGTTTACATTTAAGATGTATTCGTTTACATAAATTTCTGAAAGTGATCCGTGGGAGGAAAATCATGAAAGCAATTATTGGAGCGAGTGCGCTGATCGCCGCGTTTCTAGCGCTGCCGATCTCGGCGCATGCACAATCTGAAGTGGTTGTCTGGGTGGCGGGTGAGCCGGGGCAGACAACCGTCTATGATGATCTCGCCGCAGCATTCAATGCACAGAATGCAGCCACGACCGTAACCGTCGTCAAGAATTCGTCAGACCTCTTTAACCCCGCACTTATTCCCGCCTTGTCTGCGGGGGAAGGGCCGGACCTTTTTTCTTTTGGCACTGGGCCGGGTCAACCCGCAGCGCTGATCGCCGGTGGATTGGTGGCTGATCTGACTGACGCTTATTTCGAGCACGGCTGGGGTGCAACGATCCCCGCTGGCATCGTGGCGCAGACCTCCAGTGACGGAAAGTTATGGGCCTTTGGCAATGAGGTCGAGACAACCGGCATGTTCTACAACAAAGCAATCTTTTCCGATCATGGTATTGAAGTGCCAACCAGTTGGGCAGAAATGGAGGTCGTCGTTTCCAAGCTGCAGCAGGCGGGGTTCGACACCCCCATCGGTCTTGGCGCGGCGGATAAATGGCCAATCTCCCACTGGCAATCCATGATGTTTGGTCGCTATGCAGGGCCGGAGGGCATCGAAAGCGTTCTCTTCGGGGATGGTGCGTGGACAGACGCACCCTTCGTCGCGGCCTCTGCCAAGCTACAGGAGATGGGTAAGGCCGGATGGTTCGGGCCAACGCCCGTCGCGATTGGCTACGGCGAATTGATGGATCGCTTCTGGGCTGGCGAAGTGCCGATGACCTTTACCGGGCCGTGGGTGATCGGCGGCGGAACAGAGGCTACCGGCGATCGGATTGGCGAATTCGGCGTCTTTGCTGTGCCACCTATCGAGGATGAGCAGAAAATCCATCCAACAAACTCGATCGGCAGTGGTTGGTACATCCGCGAAAGCTCTGAGAACAAGGAAGCTGCGATCGACTTCCTGAATTTTATGTTCACATCAACCGAAGGTCGGGTGGCTCTGCTGAATGCAGGCACGGTTCCTGTCGGACCGCTGGACACCGCTCTGGCCGAAGCGAAGATGCCAGTCCTTGCGGTCGACATCTGGAAAGCCTCCGATGATCACGCGGCAAACGGCTCGGTTCCGGCATTCCTAGATACGATCACACCGGGTAGCTTGACGACAGTGTCCTACGATGGCCTGCAAGCGTTGCTGCTGGACGTGATGACGGCGGAGGAGTTTGCTGCCGAGATGCAAAACGCCTGGGTCGCGGCGAAAGAAGCAGGTGAGATCATGCTGCCCGGCGGCATCGCCGAACGCTAGATTTGACGCACCAAATATTGCCTCCCCCGGGGAAACTCTTCCTTTCTCCGGGGGCGTGAACATCCGCCGCACAACTCAAACCATTCCGCCGGGAATAGCCGTATGTTTTCTTATCCGGACTCCAAATGGGCGCAGCGCCTGAACCCCGTTCTGTTCCTGCTGCCTGCTCTGACGATCTACGCTGTATTCGCCCTTTACCCAACCTATTCCGTGATCGAATACTCCTTCACGGATTGGGATGGAATCAGACCGGAACGTAACTTCGTCGGGCTAGAAAACTATCAACGCCTCTTCACAGACAAGATATTTTGGGAGGCGTTTCGGAATACCTTCATCTGGTCTGGCGTAATCATAGTGATTAATGTCGGTCTTGGGTTGGTGATCGCAGCGATGCTGGCGCGAGTCTGGAAGGCCCGGCTTTTGATCCAGACCTGCATTGTGCTTCCGGTGGTGATCTCGCCCATGGCGGTCGCCACAATCTGGCGCTGGATGTATCAGCCCGCAGGCGTCATCAATCAGGTGCTTGAGAACATTGGTTTGGGCGCTCTGGCGACCCCATGGCTCGGCAGCCCCGATGCCGTGCTCTACGCACTGGCCTTGGCACATAGCTGGTCGACCATTGGCCTCAGTGTCATCATCTTTCTGGCAGGGCTTCAGGCCGTGGACGAAGATCTCTATGAGGCGGCGCGCGTTGATGGTGCAAACCCGTTTCAGGCGTTCCGCTTCGTCACCCTTCCAGCACTGCGGCCCGTTACCGCTGTTGTCTTCATCCTGACGCTCACGCAGTCCTTCAAAGTGTTCGACATCGTCTGGGCCACAACACAGGGCGGCCCGATCCGATTTTCCGAAATTCTGTCGACCTACATGTACAAGCGCGGGGCGCTCGAGAACCAATATGGGTATGGCTCCGCCATTGGCGTCGCGCTTTTGGTGATCGTCAGCATCGCGACCATACTATACATGCAAATTCAGAATAGGGAGGACCGTTAGATGGGACGGTGGCTCCTTGTTTTCGTTTTGGGTGTCATCGCCATTTTGATGGTCTCACCGCTGATCCTAACGGTCTTCACATCGCTGAAACCCACGACGGAACTGGTGAACCCACCGTGGTATCCGCCGTTCAATCTGACGTTCGAGCATTATGTCCGTGTCTGGACCGAAGGCGGTTTCAGCCGTTATTTCTTCAACACGTTGGTGATTTCCGTGATCGACGCGCTGATGATGATCCTGATCGCTTCGCTCGCGGCCTACGCCATGGTTTTCATGGAGTTTCGGGGCAAGATTGTGCTGCAAGTGCTGTTTCTGATTGGCCTGATGATCCCTGTCACGGCCATCGTCTTGCCTCTGTTCCAGATTGTGCGGTCCTTCGGGTTGCTCAACACCCATCTCGGCGTGATCTTTGCCGACCTTGCGCTGGCAGTTTCGATCTTCGTGTTTATGTTTTCGTCCTATTTCATAGGTGTGCCCAAAGCGCTGCATGAGGCGGCGCGGATCGACGGTGCGACCGAATTTCAGATTTACCGGCGCGTTGTAATGCCAATCGCCACACCCGCCGTCGTGACCACGGCGCTTCTGGAGTTTCTATGGAGCTGGAACGACCTGCTGCTGCGGCTGCTGCTTATGACACAGGACCAGATGCGAACGCTATCGGTCGGGCTCCTGAACTTCCAAGGCACAATGACCCGCGATGTCACTGGCCTGTCCAGCGGCACTGTTATCATGGCGATCCCGGTCGTGATCCTGTTTCTCTTCTTTCAACGTCACTTCGTGCGCGGGATGACCGCAGGCGCGGTGAAATGAGGCAAATCCAAATGTCGAAACCACTTATCATTATGGACCAGCACTTTAGGCAGGTCGAAGAGCTGTTCCGACCAAGCGCATTTGCCGGATTAAGTGAGCACTGCGACATCCATGGCGGTGTGAACTGGCCCATGACGCGCGAGGATTTCCTTTTACGATTACCCGAAGCAGAGTTCGTCGTCGCAGCAAAACCAGAACTGGACCGGAGCGACTTGGACAAAGCGCCAAATCTCAAGGCAGTGATCGAAGTTTCGGGCACCTTCCAGACCGGCATCGACTATGAAGCCTGTTTCGAGCGCGATATAGAAGTTCTGTCTTGCGCGCCCGGGTTCCGCCGGTCGGTCGCGGAGATGGCCCTCGGACTGATGATTGCAGGTGGACGTGGCATCGTAGATGAGCACGAACGGTTTCGCGCAGGGTCAGAACGCTGGTTCAATGACAACCTCGGAACCGACTTCTCACTCTACGGGCAAAGCATCGGTTTTGTTGGTTTTGGGTCAATCGCGCAGGAATGTCTGCGCCTGCTCAAACCTTTTGCGCCAAGGGTCCATGCCTTCGATCCCTGGCTGAAAGCCGCTGGCGCGTCCTTCGATGACATGACTTTTGTCGCGCTAGAGGAGATTGTGAGAACCTGCCGCTGCATTGTCGTGGCAGCAACCCCCACAGAAGAGAATTACAAGTTGGTGTCGCGCGGGCTGATCGAACAGATGCGCCCAGGCACTTTGGTTGTCGTCATCAGTCGGTCACATCTTGTGGATTTTGACGCGCTAGTCGAGGCCGCTGATGCGGGCCGCATTCGGCTCGCCAGTGATGTGTTTCCACGCGAGCCTGTGTCGAAACGCGCAGAGATGCGACAGGCCGAAAATGTCATCTGGTCGCCGCATCGCGCGGCCGCCGTTGAAGGAGGGCGTCACCCGATCGGCGATATGATCCTGCATGATGTCGCGGCGATCCTTTCGGGATCGAAGGATCGGCTCCTGCAAGCTGCATCCCTGGCGACTGTCCGCAAAATCATTCGCGCCCCGCTGGTGGCAGGATAAGGGAGGAACAAATGGCTGGCGTAGAACTAAAAAACCTGTCGAAGGCTTACGGCGATGTTGAGGTCTTGCATGACATCAATCTGTCGATTGCCGACGGCGAATTTGTCGTTTTTGTCGGACCTTCGGGTTGTGGCAAGTCCACTTTACTCAGGATGATCGCTGGACTTGAAGAGGTCACGGGCGGCGACCTGATGATCGGCGGCAAACGTGCCAACGATCTGTCGCCACGCCAACGGGACATCGCGATGGTCTTCCAGTCATATGCGCTCTACCCGCAGATGACCGTGGCGGAAAACATGGGGTTTTCCCTGAGTCTAGAGCGCCGTTCGAAGGATGAGATCGCGCAAAAGGTGCAAGAAGCTGCGGACGCGCTCAAACTGGGTCCTTACCTTGACCGCAAACCCGGTCAGCTCTCGGGCGGTCAGCGCCAGCGTGTGGCCATTGGCCGTGCGATCGTACGCAAGCCGCAAGTCTTCTTGCTGGACGAGCCGTTATCGAATCTTGATGCCGCCTTGCGTTCGGAAACACGCGTCGAAATTAGCGAACTGCACCAGCGCATGGAAACAACTATGGTCTACGTCACCCATGATCAGGTCGAAGCCATGACCATGGCGGACCGGATCGTCGTCCTGAACGCTGGTAATATTGAACAGGTCGGCAGCCCGATGGAGCTCTATAACCACCCGGCAACAGAGTTTGTCGCCGGATTCATCGGTTCTCCGAAGATGAATTTCGTCAAAGGCCGATACGCCGATGCCGTAGGCGCCGCCACGCTCGGCGTTCGTCCTGAGCACTTTGCGATCGGTGCAGGTGACAATACTTGGGAGGGAAAAGTGACCTTGGTCGAACGCCTCGGCCATGACACCATTCTTTACGTGAAAGTCCCCGGTGCTGGAGTTTTGACTGTCAGTCTTGACGGGCAACATGACCAGCAAGTCGGAGAGACTGTTTACTTGCGCCCACAACCTGAATTCATTCATAAATTCAATGATAACGGCAGGCCTGTTGCCGCCTGATCAAGCTGGGATAAACCTATGAGCAGAAAGCGGCCCACGGTGAAGGACGTCGCGCGTGAGGCGGGTGTTTCAATTGCAACCGTATCCCGTGCCATGTCGCGTCCCGGTGACGTGAAATCCGACACCCGAGACCACGTTTTCCAAGTGATGAAGGATCTCGGCTACCGTGCCAATCAAGCCGCCGGTGACCTGCGGCGCGGGCGCAGCAAAACACTGCTCGTTCTGGTCTCCGAAATCACGAATGCATTCTTCGCGGAGTTCTTCAAAGGCATCGAGGAAGAGGCGCGCGCGCAGGGCTATGTCATTCTGATCGGCGACACATCTGAAGATGCCGACAATGAACGCGCCTTCTCAGACATGTTGCTGATGAACCAGGCGGGCGGCTTGATCCTCAACACAAACGGTTTTCTGGAAGACCTGCTGCCAAGCGATGCTGAGGGTGTCTATTCTGGGCCGCCCTTGGTCTCCTGCGGCGGCCACAAGGAGATCGAGTTGCCGACCGTGCGCACAGATGACGTGCTTGGCGGACGGCTTGCAGCGAGCCACCTTATTGAATTGGGTCACCGCGACATCGTGCAGGTCTGTGGCCCCTTACAGGTCAACGGTTTTGAACGCCGCTACCATGGGTTTTCTCAGACGCTCAAAAATGCCGGCATTCGCGTTCAGCGGGATCGGGAGCTTTATGGATCACTTTCCGTAGATTACGGACTCGAAGCTGCAGGCCGTCTGATCGAGGCGGGTGATTTGCCCACGGCGGTTTTTGTCCACAATGATGAGACCGCAACCGGCCTATTGCATGGGCTAGTAAGTGCCGGAGTGCGTGTGCCGGAAGATATCTCAGTGATAGGCTATGATGATATGCCCTACTCCGCGATTTTTAACCCTGGCCTTTCCAGCATACGTCTTCCACGTCGCGAATGGGGTCAGTTGGCCTGTCGCAAGCTCATTTCAATTCTTGATAACTCAGACGATGCCTCGGATCCGGTGATAATCACACCAGAACTGATCCCGCGCGCGAGCACCGCCGCTCCGCGCAAACTGACAAATGGCAAGCAGCTATGATCAGAGCCGTCGTCTGGGGAGAAAACGTCCATGAACAAACCAACAAGACGGTGGCAGATGTCTATCCTGAGGGTATGCATGCCTGCATCGCCGACGCCCTGAATGGTGACACGGGGATAGAGGCCACCACCGCCACTTTGCAAGATCCGGAACACGGATTATCGCAGTCGCGCATCGATCAGACGGATGTCTTGCTCTGGTGGGGTCACGCCGCACATGGTGATGTTTCCGACGACATCGTAGATCGGGTTACAGAGGCGGTTTGGAGCGGAATGGGCCTTATCATTCTTCACTCCGCACATTTCTCGAAAATCTTCAAAAGGCTTATGGGAACACCATGCAATCTGACCTGGCGCGAGGCTGGAGAGCGAGAGCGCCTTTGGGTTACCGCCCGGGGCCATCCGATTACACAAGACCTTCCCGATCATTTCGAGCTGGAACATGAGGAAATGTACGGCGAGCCCTTTGCTGTGCCGGAACCGCTTGAGACGGTGCTTATTAGTTGGTTTCAGGGCGGGGAGGTCTTCCGGTCAGGTCTCACCTATCGGCGCGGCGCGGGCAATATATTCTATTTTCGACCCGGCCATGAAACCTACCCGACCTATTACGATCAAAACGTTCGAAAGGTCCTGACCAACGCCGTCAAATGGGCGGTTAACCCAGAAGCGCGCATACCAGATGTCGCCTCGGCGCCGAACAGAGTGGTCGAAGACACGCTGGAGCCAATCAGCACACGTGGACCGAAACTGCATGCTGATGGCGAAGCAGGATACCGCTAGGCAGCCTTGCATTTACGCGGCATCTTATACCGTCACCCTGTAGATGGGATTGACCCCAGCGCGCCGGATGACACATGGCGGACCCCGGGATCACAAACCGGTTTGGTTCAAGCACGGTGGCTGTTGGCGCCGCGCTGCCGTCAATCGACTTGGTGTCATCTTGGTCGATGGAACTGCAGTTCTCCAGCTTTGGGCAGGTCCCCGGACAACGCCTCGAGCGATGCTCAGCTTTCTGCACGATGTGCATTTCAAAACCTTCAGGGATGAACTGTGCCAGCGGGCTGAGTGCTTCTTGCTCTGGCACGACATGCATGAGGTGAAGCGTGTTCTCCGATCTGGCCAAATCACGCACTTCGGGTATGCTGCGATCAAGGGACGGCCTTGCTTCAAGGCATGGCGCTCACGACAAAGTTTGAAGATCGATCCGGACGCGTTCATGGCAATGGGTATGGGAGAACCGACACCGAAAGATGACGATGGCAGCTGCAATCCCGGATTGCTGGCAGGCGATAAATGTCACATCAATGTAGTGGATCGTTGGGGCAATATGGTGTCAGCAATATCTTCGGGCGGGTGGATGGAATCTCGGCTGTCATCCTTCAGCTTGACCTCTGCCCGGGGACCCGATTACGGATGAAAGTCATCAAACGAGAACAGCTTTGCCGAAGCCGCATCGCAACATTTGACGACCAGCTAGAAGTCCGGTCTGCGCCGATAGCGGGCTTTGCTCGACGCGTCCCTCCTGTTATGTCGATCAAAGGAGTGCCAGTTATGACCCCAGAAAAGCTCAGAGAGATTTACGGCCCCGCTTCACCGCACGCGACAGCAAAAACGCTCTCTCATTTTGACATGCATTGCCGCCACTTCATCGAAAACGCTACTTTTCTTGTTGTGGCAACATCCGATGGAACTGATCTTGACGTATCGCCGAAAGGGGATGCCCCGGGGTTTGTCAAAATCGAAAATGATACAACGTTGCTTGTTCCGGATCGACCGGGCAACAACCGGATTGACGGTTTGATGAACATTCTGGCCTATCCGAAAGTAGCTGTTTTCTTCATGATTCCGTCAATTGCAGAAACGCTACGTGTAAATGGCACTGCCGAAATCAGCGATGATCCGACGCTTTGCGATGCGTTTAAGGTGAATGAGCGAAGCCCAAAAACGGTACTTCGCATTACTGCTGAAGAGATATTCATTCACTGCGGCAAGGCCTCGATACGCGCTGGACTATGGCGTCCGGAAACTTGGCCTGAAAGCCGTCCAATCCCTTCGATGTATCAAATAGTCCAAGACCATTCCAATCTGGAAGTTACCTCGACCGATCAATCTTATGCCGAGCAACGCTATCGGGAAACCCTGTACTGAAAGGGCGTTGTTCGTGTTGAATCAGAAATAGGCGAGACCGGTGAAAACAGCGTTGTTGTAACCGGCCTATAGGCAAACAAAAAAAGCTATTGCTCGCGTGCTGCACTATGGCTTGGTCTATGCGCTTTTAGCCCAGGATGAATTCCCGGAAGACCTGGTCACTCCATGTGGCGTCCGATCTTCGGAAGACCGAAAGCGGCTGCGCAGGCAAAGTGACGTTGCTTTCCGAGAGGCCGAATGCCAAGCCGGTCCAGCCGTTCTGGTATCACATTGACGCCCCTTAGGCACAATGGACGAGATCGGCACACCGACGGAATGGTTGGCGGACCATGACGCACCGAAAGAGGTTTGTTGCTTATGCGCATCCCAGAAGGCGCATGCAGGGTTCCTTGCCAGAGCCCGCCGCCTAGCGCATTTACGCGCGTGTGCTGGCCCGGCGCATGGCCTCTTGGGCTTTTCATTCTCCGCACGGGACCCGCGCTTTGGTGAATGTAACTACGGACACACCAATGAATGCGACTTCCTTGGTGGAAGACATTCGGCAAGCGATCGCTGGTTTCCGATAGATGATTTCTACAAAAACGGCGGGATACGCGCTTCGGATCACATTTGGTTGCTTGCGGAAACCACTGCCAATGGGCGAAACAGATTTAATCCATTCCGGCAATGATTTCATTGCGCTTCACTGTGTTGAAGTGAAGAGACCCATAACCCAAAGCAGACAGATCGCTATCCATCCGTCTTAACATTGCTCCGAGGCTTATTTTGGCAAATCGAATTGGCAGCGCGAAGACGTTGCGGTCGCGGAACACGGCACATGAAGACGGCGAGCACGTTTCGTCAGTTACTCAACGAGTGACAAAACTGCCTCGAGCCTATCGACAACCGATTCCGCACCAACATCAAACAAGCGTTGCGAGTGCCCATTTGTGCAGTGTGACCCACCAGAAAAACCGATGCATGTCATACCCGCTGATTTAGCTGCTGTGACGCCTGCAACGCTATCCTCGATCACGATACAATTGGACGGAGAAGCCTCCATTTTTTCTGCGGCATAAAGGAAAATATCTGGATGCGGCTTTCCCCTTTCAACCAATCTGGTCGAGAAGATGTTCGGATAGACCAGCTCGTACAATTCGGTTTCGATCAAGCCTAGTGCTAATTTTGCGGGAGAGGCTGACGAAGCAATACACTTGGCTGTTTTTAGAGAAGTAAGCAGAGTTTCTGCACCGCAAATCGGTTGCAATTCTGTTCTGTATTTTTCGATGACGGCACTTTTTATTTTTGCCCTAAAGTTAGCAGGAAAAGGTTTCCCAATTTCAGTAGCAAGAGCAGCGTCGACAGCTTCATCCGGCATACCTGCAAATCTCATTGATACTTCTTCAGGTGTAATTTCATATCCTATGCCTGTGAACGCTTCAGCATCTGCACGGCATGCAATGATCTCACTGTCGAGTAGCACCCCATCACAATCGAAAATCACCAGATCGAACTTTGTCATTACAGGCGTAGCCTCATTTGAAGTTCCAGCCGTTAGAACAGAAATGGCCTGCAAATCCAACGTTGGCAATATCCTGTGTTGCAGTCATTCTTTGATCCAGATTTTTTGCGATCCTTTACCAACGCCACTTCATGGAAACTGCACCGCAGCATTGCAGCAACTCTTCGAAAGACCTGTGCAGATGGCTCCAGAACGGTCGTGTGTCCGGCCTGCTTGCCTGGCAGTTACCACCAGCCCTGATGGGTTCCGCAAGCAGCGTTCCAATCGGCCAATCGCAAAGGGATCTCAGAACACCTCCGATAGGTACCACAACCGTTTCATTGGCGTAGTGTCAGCTTTTGTGCTAATTTCTTACATATTCTAGGAATTTTTTGCCCCATAGCGCGCCAAGGCGATTTGAGATGCGTGTAGTTCTGAGTTTGATCGTGGCGATTTGCCTGCTGGTACATCCAGCTGGGCAATTGATGGCGCAATCAACCAATACCGTGCCTCGGGGTGCTGAACCGATCCCGGGCTATTCCGGCCTGTATGTCGCGAATGCCTCAAGGTTTATGAAGAGTGCTTTTCTGGTGGTTATGCTGACCCGACCCCGAAATGTTCGGGAGTTTCTGGGAAAGGTCAAAACCTGTACGGCGACGCGAGAGGTGTTTATCCGGCTAAGGGGTGAAGGCATTAGGTCAGACCTCATACGGTTTGCTCAGGTCGTCACTGTTCTAACTGCTGGCGATTGCGATGTCTTTATTGGCGGGGATTTCAATTTCGCTCAACTTGACCGGCCGCTGGACTCGGGCGATGATACATCAGACACGGACAACCCGGAGACGGATAAAAATGCGGGGAGCAACGACAAGGGTGACGATGTCGAACGTGCCGACAGGACGCGCCCGGACATCGCGCCTGAAACGCAAACTGTGCAAGGCCAAGGTCGCACCGCACCAGTCAGGGTAAAGGTGGCCGACGGCGAAAGCGGCATTCAATCGGTCTTTTTCATTTACGAGGATAACAACCGCGTACCTATGTCCGCGCCTCAGGGTTCCTCCAACTACTCAGCAACCATAGATCTGCCGCGGGACTTCAACGAGCGTTCAGCGACAATCCTGGCAACGAATTCAGCCGGTCTTTCAGCGCGCGCGAAGGTTGTGCTCCGGCTTGTGCCCTGGTGTGGCCCGCGTGTTGCGGTAAGCAATGCGCTGGTCAGGCAAGTGCAGGAAAATCTTGCATGTGTCGGGAATTCGCCGGGCGGGAGCGATGGTGCGCTTGGGCCCAATACCTGCAAAGCCATCGGCGGCTACCTGGGTGGTCGCATGGATAGGTTCAACGCGGGAGGTATCCGGTGGACGGCGCTGCGGGACGAATTGAACAGCGCGTGTATTGCCGTTCAACCTGTTGAACTGGATTTACCGAACGAGGTCGAGGTTGATAGTCCTCGCACGAATGTCGGCGTTGGTTTGCGGCAGGCAGGGCCCACCAGATGGATCAGGATCACAGGTCCCGGTATCAGCAATCAAACCCAGGAATGGGGTGGGTCGCAGCTTTACTTTGACCTACCGATGCCACCGCCGGGTCAGAAGGCCGCGTTTCAGGTGGAGGCTCTGGGACCGGAAGGTAGGCCGCGCGACGCCGCAACCTTGCGTCTGATCCGACCGTCGGTGCGGATTGATGTGAGCCCCTCAGGTGCGGTGAATGTCGATGCCCAGAGCGTTGGGTTTATGGTCACAATCCCAAGTGGTGCTTCCGCAGTGTCCCGGCTTGAAGCCCGCAGAGTCGGGGTGGCTTCAGTCGGTAGGGAATTCAGTGGTGGCTCCGAAGTTCTCACACTTCCTTCGCCCGAGCCCGGCGGCTCTGAGAGGGTGACTTTTGTGGCGCTTGATCGGAGCGGTCGGCAAATAGCTGAGCAAACCGTGACGCTGACCCGCCCGGAGCCGGTCGTGCCGCCGCGCCTTACGCTGGAAAGCGCCGCAGGACAAGTTGTCGATGCGAATGAGGTACAATTGAACCTCGTTCTGGAAAACGCCGGGACTGTGACAGACTTGGTCATCCGTGGTGCGCCGGACATGATCGAATTAGCGCGATGGCCCGTCGGAAATGGCAAGTGGAGCAATACGCAGGCAATGCCCGCCCCGGGTCAAGCACTCGTTTTTCATGCACAGGCTGTTGATCAAGGGAACAATGTTCTGGCTGAAGACAGTTTGCGCGTTGAACGCCCCGCAGTTCGCCTGCAAGTGCGGCCAGACCGACGATTTGAGGTTGATACGGACATGATCACGGCCGAGGCCCATGTCACGACCGGCGCGGACTGGATCGAGAGCATCATCGCCAGGGGTGCGAATGACGGTTCGGATCGAACCGCGATGGCCGAGAGCGCTTTGGTTCAGGGTCGCGCGGAACTGCAAATCGACATGCCAGACCCCGGTGCGACGCGGCTTGTGAACATCTTGGCGATTGGTCGCGACGGCGAAGATTATGCGTCTGCACAGATCACGCTGACCCGACCAGCCGCCAAACTGGTCACGCTGCTTGTAACCTCGCCGGATGGGTTTGAGATTGAGGCGAGCACCACGCGCCTCTTAGTTGAGGTCATCAACCCGGCAGATACTGCGGTGATCGTTGTGTCAGATTCAGGCACGAACCAAGTGCTGGAGCGCGGTCGTTTTGACGGGGTCGAGTGGCTTGGGGAGATCAACACACCGGAACCAGGTCAGAGCCGTGCGCTTGTGATCGAGGCGCAGGACGCCGCTGGCCAAATGCTCGCAAGTTCGCAAATCACGTTGATCCGCCCTGTCTCGCCCGGTTTTGCCACCCCACCTTGGGTCTGGATCGGCGGTCTCATTCTGAGCGGCATCGGCATGGGGTTTTTCGGCGCGCGCCTGCGAGGTCGCAGGCAAGGTGATACTGCGGGCCATGAAACACATGCGCCGACACCCCAGCTACGCGTCTTTGCGGAACCCGATCAGGATCCCAGAATAGCGCTTGTTCCGTCTGCCCCGGCGAGCCTTGCAATACGCATTGACGAGGATGAAGCACCGGCAGTCGAGATTGCGTTTGAAGAAAACAAGGAGCCAGCACGATGACTGAAACAGCAAGGGTAGAGGGCAAGGTTCTGTCGAAGGAATTGCCTGAAGTCCGCATGCAAGAACTGGCTGAAGCAGTAAGTCAGTCCTTGTTGAAGGGCGACGGCGGGCCGAAGCTGAAGGCGATAGACCTCGACGGGTCGACGCTGAGAATGGCTGTGGAGAAGGCTGTCGATGACGCGCTGGCGATCTCACCGGTAAAAGAGTTGCTCAAGGCGTGGAAAGGACTGGAACAGGTCGGTGCGCTCATCGGAGACGAGGGCCCCAAGGATGACAAACCCCGGCAAGTTTCGATTGCCAGCCACAATTTGAAAGCCGAATTCACCCCTCACATCGTCATTGAACTGGGCAAAATCATCGAGCTACGTAAATTACCGGTCCCGGTGATTTTCACGCTCAAGGTCGAAGGGTTGATTGTCACCGTAACCAACCGTCGTATTACCGCGATTGCTGCGGGCCGCGCGAAGCCCACGGTCGAAGTGAAGGTTGACGGCGCCACGATTTTCAAAGAGGCGCTACCGACCATCAACCTACCGCTGGAGATCAAGTCCGAGGCCGAAACTTCGGAGACGGCATAGGCGGACATCTCTTGTCCAAACGCGATATCACCTTTGCGCCGATCAAGCAGAGAATTGTGGGTCCAAAACCAATAACAAAGCCGAGCCAACCGCAAGTGTCTTAGTATTTACTGATCTGGAGGCGCTGCCTTCTGCCCTGTTTTACAGATATTTTGTACTCTCAAGGCAAGGACGGTATTCCCCGGATCCCGCAGTTCGGGAGCCTTCGGTCGGACGTTCACGGCCGATCCACTGGTGCCTATAGCGTTTCGACTCAATATCGGATCGCTTGTTCGTTGCCTCTCCCTTCGGTCGAACGCGAAAAGCGATGTTCGATGCCTCAAGGTAAAGTCGAAACGCTTTAGATATCTTTGAATGTGCCGGTCGCCAGAATCTGGCCTGTGGGCATGCCTGTTGGCGAGCCTCCCGGTGGTTCTTCGGAGATTGCAACTGTGCCGGTGCGCACCCCCGGGGCGATGTCATCGGGAACGCGGATACGTGTCAGACCTTCGGCTTCCAGCAGTCCCAGCGATACGGGCAGGTCGCTGCCTTGGGCGATCAGCCACAGTTCCAATACACGACCTTCAGGGATGACATCTGCGAAACGTTCAATAACGATCTCATGTGTTGGCGGAATGACACCAGCGATTAAAATGATTGTGCCGTCCTCCGACGTAAGCTCGGCCTGAAACTGCGGGGTCAAATCGACTGTCCCGCGCAACAGCGGGCCAAATGCGAAAACCGCAATGAGCATCGCAACTGCGATACCCAATATTCCGATTGACCACCTACGCAAGAAGGGCGGCGATGACGGTGTCTGCGCGATCTTGGCCATGATAGCAGTCCTGACGTGCGCGGGGGGCATAACCTCTTCGATTTCGTCGGCGATTGGCACCAGTTGTGCTTCCCACCGATGAACCAATTGGCGCAGACCGGCGTCATCCCGCAAACGTGTCTCAAAGCGCTGACGTTCCGAAGCATCGAGAAGATGCAGGACATATTCGGCTGCGAAAACCTCGTCGTCATATGGATCATCGGCTGTGGTCATCGCGTCAGACAGTCCCTCAGTTTTTGCAGGCTGCGGCGTAGCCAAGTTCGCATGGTGTTGAGCGGCACTCCATGGCGTGCCGCGAGTTCCTTGTATGTTTCACCGCTCAAATAAGCCCGTCTGACGGCATCCGCACGCGCCGCTTCCAGCTCATCCATGCAAGCTTCAATCCGCGCCCTTTCAGAACTGGCGATTGCCTCTGCCTCGGGGCCAGGTCGATCATCCGCCAAGTCCACAACGGTGTCGATGTCCTTTGTTGGTGCCTTGCGGGTTCGCAACCTGTCGATCGCCAGATTGCGGGCCAGTGTAATGAGCCATGTCATCGGGCTGTGGCCTGTGACGGCGTAGTTGTCGGCTTTGTGCCAGATCCGGGCATAGATCTCTTGCAAAACCTCTTCGGCTTCACTGCGGTTGTTCAAGACATGAAGGCAGACGCCGAAGAGCTTCCGGCTTGTCGCGTCATAGAGCGCCGAAAACGCGGAATGATCGCGCAATGCAATTTGCGCGATCATCTTTTCGATATCTGCTGGTGTTGTCATAAAGATGTCCCCGCCCAAGACACGCTATGCCGAAACAGACACGTGTCAATTAAAAGCGAAGATACCTCCCGCAGCTTCCAAAAGGCACTTGGGCTATTCGCACCTATGTCAACCTATGCTTACTGCGCGGTCACAACCGTCATCACCAGTTTATCGTCGATCCGAATTGGGCCATCTTCTTTCGCGCCAAGCGTATATTCGAAAACGCCAGTCTTTGTACCGCCCGCTTCGGCGTGAACCATGAGCATCAGCATCTCACCAGAGGAGATTTCTTCGGTGAGGATGGCTGCTACATCCATGTTGTCTCCCATACGGAGCGGGGCATACCCAACAACCGGGCCCGGCTTCATCTCAGCGTCCGTACGGTGCACTACAAGCCAGCCGTTCTCTCCGGCGACAACCTTATGCGCGCTCACAACTCCGTTTGACACCGATTGGTTGGTCGCTTCAACAAGGGGTACCGGCGCGTGACCATCTGCGAAGACACCCGTTGATATCATGCTCAAAAGGCCTGCGACTACTATCTTACTCATGTTTTTCTCCTATTCTTAAATTTGGCGCTCGATGGCCAGATGCCATAGTCACGCAAGGGATCGTTGGTTAGTTTCAAAGGCGCAAAAATATTTGCAGAGCCCAGTTAAGATGGGCTCTTGCGGCGCGACCGCAGCACGCCGAACGCCCCCAGGCCTGCAAGTAACAATGGCAAGGCGGCGGGCAGTGGAACCGCTGGAACTTCCGCGTTCAAAGCATTGCGAAAAAACTGCTCACCGGCGGGATTGATAAACTGATCGTCAAGAAAGTTGCTATCGCCAATGGCGATAACGAGACCAGATCCGAAGACCTTGCTCAAACCAATGACATTGCCATTATTTATTGCCAGGGTGGTAGACATCCCTGTCGCCAAAACCCCGGATCCGGAGTCGGTCAGATCACTGCCTGCAACGCCGTTTGACAGCAGGGCGATGCCGGGATCATTCGCCCAGACCGAGCCACTGGCGGCAGCCTGACCGATCAACTCGATACCAAATGGGTTGAGAACCGCCTCATAGCTGGCTCGAAAGAAAGGGATCTCACCTGTCGACAAAAGAATCCCGCCGCCGCTGACCCAGGATATCAATGCGTCCTGCTCCGTGGAGGACAGAATGGGTGAACCGCTCCCAAAAGCTAGCACAGAAGTATAGAATACGTCGAGCCCGTTCAGATATTCAGCGGTCAACACGTCTGTCGTGTCAGCCAAAGTATGGCCCTCGTCAGCAATAGCGTTGCGCAGTACATCACGATCAGCGCCCGTGTTCAGGACGCGCCTCTCAAGAACGCGCGTGTCGTCAAAAGAGCCGATGGTTGCCGCATTTGAAACTCCCGCCGACAATATCAGCGCCATGGCCGTCACGATCAGTTTTCTCGTCATTCTCATGTTCTTCCCCTGTTGAACGTTTTAATCGTCAGGGGTTTTGAATTTTCCGCTGCAAAGCGCCGCGTAAACTTACCCCAACAAAACAGTCACGAGCTTGGAGCTTGAAAAGTTTCAACTGAACTCAGGTTTTTCCGTTTTCGTCCAGATCCAAGGATTTGGAATGGCTGCCGAGAGCTGACAGGCAAAGAAACCCGCCCGCTATTGCCCAGTTCTTGACAAAGATAGACATCTGCCAGCCATCAGTTGGAACAAGATGGAAAAGGCTTGTGAACCCGCAGTAGGCAGCGAGCAAGAAGCATGTGGGCCTCAGATACCAATTGAAGATGACGCAGGCACCAGCGCAAAAGTTCAACAACGCCGCAGGTACGATGAGGTTCTCGGCCATCCCTTGATCAGCAAGCAGTTGCATCACCGGGCCCGGATCCAGCATCTTCTGCAACCCACCAATCACAAAGAGGCCGCCCATCATCGACCTACCGATGACAGGCCAAATATTTTCGGGAAATGTCACCACATTCTCCTGATTGAACGACCGACGCGCGATTGAGGGCGATTTGAAGTCGTCGTTTATGGAGGTATTCACGGGGTCCGGTTCAAATAGTTTCAACCCGTTTGAAGAATTTTAAAACGACCACTCATTCTCGTCATTTGGTTGGCGACAAAGGATTGACTCCAGCGAACCCGCTCGTCTGCTTAAATATGCGCCGCATTGCAGACGAGGCGCGCAATACACTGGTTAGGCCAACACACCGCCTGCTTGGTGTCGATCAGATGATGCAATCAGCCGGTAGAGTCTCAAAATATGCGAGAGTCGTCGCATCTTGTCGCGAACCGGGATTCAACCACAGATATGAGTAGCCTGCGTCCAAAAGGCGGAATGAGAATTAAAGGAAGTCTGCCATGATCCTATATCCATTGATTGAATTACTTGATGGCCGATGTGTCAGCCTGTTTCGGGGTCGCACCAATGAACCCCACATTTGGCACGTCGATCCCGTCGAAAAAGCCAAGAGCTTTGCCAAATCTGGCGCGGAGTGGCTCCAGATCACTGATTTTGACGCCATGTCTGGTGATGAACGCAATGCGGATCTTGTACGAGAGATCATCCGCACTGTGGGCATTCCGGTGCAATTGGGGGGCGGGTTTCGTAGCTTGCAGCGCATTGCCGAATGGATCGACCATGGCGTCGGGCGCGTGGTGGTAGGTACGCTGGCCTTGCATCAGCCGGAAATCGTAAAGGAGGCCGCAAAACTGTTCCCCGATCAAGTTGTGCTCGCGGTTGATGTCTTCGAAGGCTTGGTGGTCAGCGATGCCTGGCAACATAAAAGCGCTTTTACACCTTCGGCTTTTCTCAAGGCCTTCGACGATGATCCTTTTGCGGCGATCATCGTAACAGATATCGACGCAGATATCGGAGATGCCGAAGATAGCATCGCTTTGGTTACGCAACTGGCCAGTGAGGCCAAACCTCTTGTGATTGCCAGGGGATTGTCGCGCACTTTAGATGATCTCTCGCGGCTAAAATACGTCCCGTTCGTTTCGGGGGCGCTTGTGGGCCGCGCCTTGTTCGACGGAAGCATCGTATTGGAAGATGCTCTTGATTTGGTTAAGCCCGAAAGTGAAAGGCGCGCACAGTTCATTCATGACGATCTGTAGGGATTAGCAACGGATCGCTAGATTTGGTTCGCTGCACAAGGCTGAATGACATTGCTGAAGGTGCTCAGCAAAGATTTGGGCAAAGGATGGCACGCGCTGAATTTTGGGGATGGGCTGTCCGCTCAATGCATCGCGAAAACTGACCAGCCTGTTTGGTTGGCTAGTTTTTCCAAAGCCAGCGAGCCGAGTTTTGAATTACCGACCTCATTCAGACCCGGGGACCAGACTGCGATAGATGCCTGTCCCGGTACAATGGCCAGAATACCACCACCGACGCCACTTTTGCCAGGCAGGCCGACACGAAAGGCGAACGCCCCGGAACCATCATAGTGCCCGCAGGTCAGCATCAATGCGTTTATACGCCGCGCGATGATCGCCGGGATGATCTGGGGACCTTCAGGATCCAGGCGCCCGCCCCACGCCAGATAGCGCCCGGCAAGCGCCAGTTGCTGGCAGGACATGCTGACCGCGCAGTGATTGAAATAGACACCCAGTGCCTTCTCAGGCGCATTGCGAATGATCCCCCAATCGCGCATGAAGTTGGCCAATGCGACGTTGCGAAACCCGGATGCCTTTTCGGACTTGGCGACGACTGCATCCACGGAAATACTTTCGTCCTGCGCGACCTCGCGCAGAAACTGTAAAATCTCGGTGATGACCTCGACCGGTGTACGGCGGCCCAGCAGCGCATCCGTCACCGCGATGGCACCGGCATTGATGAAGGGATTGCGTGGTCGACCGTTTTCCGCCTCAAGCTGAACGATGGAATTGAACGGATCACCCGAGGGCTCCCACCCGACGCGATCCCAGAGCGCTTCGCCCAATTGTCTGAGGGCCAGGGTCAGCGTGAAAACCTTCGACACGCTCTGGATGGAAAAGGGTGTATCCGCGTGCCCGCCCTTTACGATCCCCCCATCGGCGGTGACCACGGCGATACCGAACTGAGAGGGGTCCACGCAGGCCAGCTGCGGGATGTAGTTGGCGACGGTGCCGCGGTCTTCAACCCGGGCCATATCGCTGTTGATCTGCGAAATAATCTGCCTGAGATCGGGTGTGTCATTCGCCATGACGGGTCCTTCATTGCTTGGCCGGATGTGCTCGTGACCCGCGTCCCGACCGGTTACCGATACGGTCGGGACGCGGGTGTTGATCTTGCAAGACCACGATCACGGTGGTCCGGACCTAGCCCTTGCCGTGGCGCGTCCAGATCGTACCGTCGATCTTGCCCGCGAGTTCGGGATAATCATCGTTGTCAAAAATGGGTTCTTTTCCGGCTGCGCGTTGGGCAAAGTAGTCCTTCGTCAGCTTGATCACCGTGCCCGAGAGCAGCATGATTGCGATCAGGTTCACCGTGGCCATCAGCCCCATGGAAGCATCGGCGGCATTGAACACCGTGCGCACGCTCTGCATTGATCCCCAGATCACCATCAGCACGACCAGGCTGCGCATGACCATCAACGAGGTCCTGCCGCCCAGTCCAAGGTAGGTCAGCGCGTTTTCCGCATAGGAATAGTTGCCGATGATCGATGTGAAGGCGAAGAAGAAGATGGCGATTGCCACGAAAAGATTGCCGAGCCCGCCGATATGGGCCGTCAGCGCGTTCTGCGTCAGTTCGATCCCGGTGACCTCCTGATTTGGGGCATAGATGCCCGACAGCAGGATCATCAGCGCCGTCGCGGTACAGATCAGAATCGTGTCAATAAAGACACCCAGCCCCTGCACCATGCCCTGCGAGGCGGGGTGGTGCGGCGCCGGTGTGGCAACCGCCGCGATGTTTGGTGCCGACCCCATGCCCGCTTCGTTCGAGAACAACCCGCGTTTTACCCCGTTGAGCAGGGCTGCCATCACGCCGCCCGTGACGCCCCCGGCTGCTTCCTGCAGGCCAAAGGCCGAGGAAATGATCAACCAGAACGTGCCCGGAACATCGGCGATATTGATGATGATGACGATAAGCGCCAGCAGCAAGTAGAGACCAGCCATCACGGGCACCACAATTTCAGCCACACTGGCGATCTTCTTGATCCCGCCAAAGATGACCAGTGACACGAGCCCACCGATGATCAACCCGACAACCAGCTTGGGAATGTCGAAAGCGGCGGCTGTGGCATCGGCAATCGAGTTGGCCTGAACGGCGGAGAACACCAGCCCGAACGACAGGATCAATGCCAGCGAGAACACCACGCCCATCCAGCGCTGTCCCAGACCGCGGGCCATATAAAACCCCGGCCCGCCACGGTATTCGCCGTCTTCATTCTTGACCTTGTAAAGCTGGGCCAGCGTGGATTCAGCATAGGCGGTCGCCATGCCGACCAGCGCCACCATCCACATCCAGAAGATCGCGCCCGGCCCGCCAAGGGTTAGCGCCACAGCCACACCCGCAAGGTTTCCGGTACCGACCCGTGACGCAAGACTGATGGTCAGCGCCTGGAGCGGCGAAATTCCCGCGGCGTCCGTTTTCGGGCTCTTGGCGATAACCCGAAAGAACTCTGGGAAATGCCGAAACTGGAGAAACCCGAGGCGCAGAGTGAAATACAAACCCACCGCCAGCAGGCCATATATCAATACATATCCCCAGAAAATGGTGTTGAGGAAGTCGATTATCGCGTCCATGTCTCTCTCCCTGATTTCTGATAGCTCCGGCATTAAACCCCACGACCATAGTGTACTTACCGATATGAGCAATGCGGGAGAGAGGCGCTTGTTAAGGCGTGCCTGTCTTAGCTCAGTAGAATTGTGCCAAGAGATGATTGGTCTTGGGGGCAAACAGATGGTGGGTTTATTTGACTTAGAAAGCCCAGAGCAGGGACTAAGAAACCGTTGGTCTCGCTTCGGCTCACCACGGCGAGACAGGACTGAAGAGGTAATACCAACATCTTTGGATCAGGTTTGGTTTCTGATCCACCACAGATTGTTTTGCAAAGCTATGTTTGCAGTAAGCAGATGTATCGTTGTCGCGCTTACATGATGCATCGATCAACAGCTAAGGATGACGGCAAAACTTCAATCGTTTCGAAAGATCGAAGGTAATGGACAAAAACATTACAGAAGCGTTTGACCTCAAATTCGCCAGGATTCAGCTTTGGGCATGGCAAAATTCTTTCTGCCTGTTTCTGAAGGTCAGACAGCCGAGAAGACCTCGCATTGCCAAGGCCCGGAGGCATGTCCCATCCAATACGCCAACCCTCCGCAGCTTCACGACGATTAGATGGAAACTGAGACCGTTCCAGATGCTCTGCCTGTGTTGGGCTTACAGACGGGCCACCCTCAATTTGGCATGGTGATCTCAGCCCAAAGTTATTTTATAAAGTACTAAATGATTCGCTTATCAGGGGACGCTGTTCATGCGGAAACAGGCGGCAACGCGACAATCGGATGTCTTGAAAGTCCTAAAAAAGCACGGCAAGCCCATGACGGCATATGCCATTCTGGACCGAATGAAACCTGGCGAGCCCGGTCTCGCGGCACCAACGATCTACCGCACGCTCGCGGCACTGACGGAACAAGGCCGGGCGCACAAGTTGGAATCCATGAAGGCATTTGTACCTTGCCGCTGTGATCACGAGGCATCAGTTCCTGTGCTCGCCGTCTGTGAGGATTGTGGCACCGTTGAGGAACATGATGGGTCTCCGATTTTGCCTAAGCTCAAAGCCCTGTCTGAGCAGTCAGCATTTCAGGCCACGCGCCACATCGTCGAAATCCACGGTCGCTGCCAAGCCTGCGCGACATAAGCCTTCCAGACCTCCAAATAGGATCAAAGCCATGACCAGACTCGTTCCAACTGCTCTCATCATCCTCACTGCAAGCGCTGCTACTGCAGACGAAACCCGCCAATTGGACGCCCACGAACACGGCGTAGGTCAGTTGAACATCGCTTTCGATGGTGACCAGATCGCGATGGAATTGCACGCACCGGGTGCGGATATCGTGGGCTTTGAATATACTGCCGAGAGCGCTGAAGATCGCGGCCTTGTGGACGCTGCGGTGGCCACGCTTGCACGTCCCCTTGATCTCTTCGCTCTGCCTGCGGCTGCTGGATGCAGCGTTGTTCAGGCAAGTGCGTCCCTGGAAAGTGAAGAGGCAAATGATGAGCATGGGCATGAGGATCATGCAGAACACGAAGAAGAGGGTGACGATCACGCAGAGCACGATCATGAAGACGAACACCATGCCGAAGAGGACGGCCACACAGAGTTTCACGCCGAATACCTGCTGAATTGCGCAAATCCCGCGCAGGCGACGCTGATCGACTTTGCCTACTTCGACGCCTTTCCGAACGCGCTGGAACTGGAGGTTCAGGTGATCACTGACCGGGGTGCTACAGCCTTCGAGGTTGAGCGCGATGCACCCGTTCTTGATCTGCGCGACATGTTCTGAGCCAAGCGCGATTATGTGTGCGGCCAGCCCAATCCTGTCATTGCAGCATGTCCACTACCATTGGCAGGGTCGGGCGTCCTTTGCGCTCGATATTCCGGAATTCGCTGTTGACCCTTCCGAGAGCGTTTTGCTTCTGGGTGAAAGCGGGTCTGGCAAATCGACACTTCTGTCATTGATCTGCGGCACGATTACGGCGCGGTCAGGGTCTGTTGTCGTCGCAGGCACCGACATCGTGTCTCTTTCGGCGGGCAAACGGGACAGGTTTCGTGCCGAGCAGATCGGGCTGATCTTTCAGCAGTTCAACTTGCTGCCATACGCAAGTGTCCTCGATAATATCCTGCTGCCGCTGCGCTTTGCACCCCTGCGCCGCGCGCGCGTGCCGTCACCACGCGACACAGCCAGGATGCTCTGTTTGAATTTGGGTTTGCCTGAAGACGCGATCACGGCTCAAGCCGGAACGCTCAGTGTGGGCCAGCAACAGCGGGTCGCAGCCGCACGGGCCCTGATTGGCGCACCCCCTTTGATCATCGCAGACGAACCAACATCCGCATTAGATGCAGCGACGCAGACCACCTTCCTGGACCTCCTTTTCGCGCAGACCCGCGCCTGTGGTAGCACGCTCCTTATGGTGAGCCATGATGCGCGTCTGGCGGAGCATTTCGATCGCGTCGTACAATTGTCGGACGTGACACTTCCACAGCAGACCGCCGCATGATGCTACGTCTCTGCCTTGGCTCGCTTATGGCACGTGCGCTGACCGTCGCCATGACCATCGTCGCTATTGCCTTGTCCGTGGCTCTGTTCCTGGGGGTCGAAAAAGTCCGGACCGGTGCGAAGGCCAGCTTTGCCGATACGATCTCCGGCACGGACCTGATTGTCGGGGCGCGGTCGGGTTCCGTGCAGTTGCTGCTCTATTCGGTCTTCCGCATTGGGAACGCCACGAACAATCTGACTTGGGCGAGCTACCAGGACATTGCCGCCCGTCCAGAGGTCGATTGGATCGTGCCTATCTCGCTTGGCGACAGCCACCGTCAGTTCCGGGTCATGGGCACATCCACCGCGTTCTTTGAGCGTTATAAATACCGCGCCGGGCAATCGTTGGCCGTAGAAAAAGGCGCGATCATGGATGATCTTTTTGACACCGTGATCGGGGCGGATGTGGCAGCGACGCTTAGCTATGCAGTGGGAGACCCCATTGTCGTGGCTCACGGGCTTGCGTCTTTTGTCGAGCACGAGGATCAACCCTTTCGCGTGTCCGGTATATTGGAAAAGACCGGCACACCGGTAGACCGCACGGTGATTGTCAGCCTCGAAGCGATTGAAGCAATACACGTGGATTGGCAAAGCGGGGCCAAGATTCCGGGTCAATCGACCCCTGCCGACGTAATCCGCCAGATGGAACTGGAGCCAATTGCCGTGACGGCGGCGCTCGTGGGTGTCAAAAGCCGCTTGCAGGTCTTTGGCTTGCAACGCGCCATCAATGAATACCCGCAGGAGCCGTTGCTGGCGATCCTGCCGGGTGTCGCTCTCCAGGAGCTTTGGCAAATCGTGGGGATCGCAGAGACCGCTCTGATCGCCGTGTCGGCCATGGTTGTTGTCACCGCGCTCATTGGCATGATGGCAACGATCTTCTCCAGCCTGAATGAACGCCGCCGCGAAATGGCGATCTTTCGCGCCATGGGCGCGCGGCCTCGCGTCATTCTCAGCCTGCTGGTGCTTGAGGCCGCTCTGATGGCGGCCCTCGGTGCCGTCATCGGACTTGCTCTGCTTTATGCTGGGCTTTTTGTGGCCCAACCGCTTGTCGATGCAACCTTTGGCCTTTGGCTTCCGATTGAACCGCCATCGCTTCGGGAGTTTTGGGTCCTGTTGGGCGTCGTGGCCGCTGGCGCAATTGTGAGCCTTGTGCCCGCGTTCCGGGCCTACCGTATGTCGCTGGCAGATGGTATGATGGTGCGAATTTAGCAGAAGGGTTTGGAACGATGACACTTTCCCGCCGACATCTCATTGCGGCTGCTGCAGCTTGCGCTGTCCTGCCACGTGCTGGCGTTGCAGCGACACCTCGCGTGATCGGTTGGGATGATCTCATCCCTCCGGGTGTGCCTTATGCCGAAATCATTGGTGAGGGTGAAATTGACGCAATCAACGACACCTGGCTGCCAGAATTCGATGAGAACGCAACCAAGCTGAACAAGGAACTGCACGGCGCCTACATCAAGATGCCGGGCTATGTGCTGCCAATCGATATGTCTACTGCGGGCGTCACCAGCTTTATCATGGTGCCCTACGTCGGGGCCTGCATTCACACGCCACCACCGCCCGCCAACCAGCTTGTCTTTGTGGATAGCAAGACGCCTTGGCCAAGTGACCAGCTGTGGGACCCGGTTTGGGTTACGGGCCGGATGCGGCATGAACTGCAATCCACTACGATTGCAGACATCGGCTATGGGCTCAGCGCTGATCTCATCGAGGTCTACGAATGGTAGCAAATCACTTGGACCGGCGGGCAATGCTGGCCGCGCTCAGTGTATTTGTGGTGGCGCCAAGCAGTGTGGCCGCCCAGGACTTCATAGATCTGGAGTGGACCGATCTGGTGCCAGAGGGTCAACCGGCTATCCCGCCCGTCATTCAAGGGCTGTTACAACACGATGGCCCCAGCCTGTCGAACCAGCAACCACCCTCACACGGCGTGCGTACAGACTGGAACGGCGAGATCGTCCGACTGCCAGGGTTTATCGTTCCGATTGATTATTCGGGCACCGGTGTCACCGCCTTTATACTGGTACCGTTCGTAGGTGCCTGCGTACATGTTCCGCCACCGCCCGCAAACCAGTTGGTTTTTGTCACTACCGGCGTGCCCTACGAAAGCTCCGGTCTGTTTGAGCCTGTGAATGTCATCGGCATGTTCGGCACAGCTTCGACATCCACGCAGTTAGCCGATATCGCCTACGCTCTGTCGGCGGATCGTATAGAGCCTTTCTGATCAAATCGAGGCCTGTGCTTTCGGTCTTTCAGTGGACCGTTTCAGCGCTGTTCGACAATGATGCAATGCGGCGAATTTGGTTGAAAAGAGTATCCTTGATCGGCGAGTGAACTGCTGATTGAATTCTCTCGACGCATGGAAGTATC
>NZ_CANLYL010000014.1 GCF_947495275.1 uncultured Roseobacter sp. | reverse complement strand
CAGGCTCATAACCTGAAGGTCGTAGGTTCAAATCCTACTCCCGCAACCAACTTAACTTCCGAAGCCTCCGCGTCCCGGCAGTCGAGCTTCGTTTGCCCACAACCAACCTTCTCTCAAAAAACGCACGCATGTAAATCCCGCATGCCAACCATAATCCACACCAAAAACAACCAATCAGAGAATCATGATTGCCGATGACAATCTGCGAAGGTTGACGGCCAATGGTAGTAAGGTTGGGCTGCAATGATGGACGCAAATACCCATATCTTGTAATAATCCGGACATCGTTGATGGGCGATGCGCGCTGACAGGCACTGAGCTGATCTTGGGAGAGTGAATGCACCAACTTAGCAACAAGAGAAGCGGGCCTTCCTTTTCCCTTGCAAAGGTGGGGCTGACCACCTTGATGGCCGCGTTTTTGGTGTTGTTTTCAGGTCGCGTACCGGCGCAGGATTTTTTTACACTCAAAGGTCATGGCGGACCGATCAAAGGCATCGCCGCCACGCCGGACGGCGCCATTCTGACGGCAAGTTTTGACAATTCCGTAGGGTATTGGCGGGGTGGAAGGCCTGTTTGGCTGGAGGGACATAGGGCTGCTGTCAACGCCGTTGTGGGTGTCAATGGAGGAGCTATCGTATCTGCTGGCGATGATTTCACAGTGCGCCTTTGGGACCCTCAAAAGAGAACAGATCGCAATTTGGGTCAGCATCAGGCGAAAATCATCCAACTTGCAGCATCGCCTGACCGGCGGCGTGTCGCTTCGGCCAGTTGGGATCGAACCATTCGCGTCTGGTCGCTGGACGATGAAGCCCTGCCGGTAGAGATCAGGGGGCACGCCAACATCGTCACGGATGTTGCTTTTTCTCCGGACGGCAAACGCATTTATAGCGCGTCGGCAGATGGGACGATACGTGTCTGGGACGCGATGACCGGCGCACCGATCAGCCGGTTGGTCAACCATGGTTTTGGCATTAATACCATCAGCATCAGCGCTGATGACACTTGGATCGCCTATGGTGCGGTGGACGGCACAACGCGCGTTGCCAGCTTGCCCGATGGGGGCCCGCTGCGGGATTTCACCGCAGACCGGCGTCCGATCCTGGCCATGGATTTTCACGCAGGTGCAGGCCGTATCGCCGTGGGTGATGCGCAGGGCTACATCATGCTGATCGATACGGAGAACTGGCGTATCTCCAACGATTTCCGCGCGACCTTGTCGGGGCCGATCTGGGCGCTGGCTTTTTCGCCGGATGGTCAGAACATCCACGCAGGCGGGTTGGATGACGCCATGTATAGCTGGCCCGTTGAGACCCTGGGCTCAGAACCGCAGATGGCCAACACGGATCGGAGCTTTTTGAAATCACCCGAAGAGATGTCCAACGGAGAGCGTCAGTTTCAACGTAAATGCTCCATCTGCCATGCGCTTGGGCCGGATGGTCAGCGGCGTGCCGGGCCGACACTGCACGGTCTGTTCGGACGGGCGGCGGGCAGTGTTGAGGGGTATATCTATTCCAGCACGCTGCGAAGCTCAGACATCATCTGGTCCGAAGGCACCATTGATCTTTTGTTCGATCTGGGGCCGGATCACTATATTCCGGGATCAAAAATGCCGATGCAGCGCATTACCAGGCCGCAGGACAGAAACGACCTGATTGCCTTTCTGAAGCAGAATACAACCGAGCCGTAACGGCTTAGGTGCTGCGTCCGTCAAACTGGCGCACGTCGATACCGGCCGTTTCCAATGCACTGCGCACCGATGCGGCAATCTGAACGGCTGTGGGCGTGTCTCCGTGCAGACAAATCGTGTCGATATCCGTTTCGATGCGTTTGCCCGTGTCGGTGATGATGGCCCCTGCCTGCACCATTTCCACCATACGTTTCCCGGCGATCTCCGGGTCATGGATCACAGCGCCCGGCAGGCTGCGGTCTACCAGCGTGGCATCATCATTATACGCCCGGTCGGCAAAAATCTCTCCGGCATAGGCACAGCCCAGAGCACGCACTGCAGCTTCTTGCGCTGTGGCGCAAAGCACCATGACAATCAGGTCAGGTGCGACTGATAGCGCGGCCTCATAAAGATCACGTGCAAGCTGCTCATCCTCCGAGGCCATATTCGCCAATGCACCGTGCATTTTGAGATGACGCACGGTTGCACCTTGCGATCTTGCCACGCCAATCGCCGCCGCAACCTGATACCGGATCGAATTTTGCAATGTGCCGCGCGGAATGCTCATACGCCTGCGTCCAAACCCCTGCAAATCGGCAAAGCCCGGGTGCGCGCCGATCCCCACACCGTTTTCTGAGGCCATTCGCATCGTTGCCACCATGACATCCGGATCGCCGGCATGCGCTCCGCAGGCGATATTGGCCGAAGTGACCGTCTTCAGCAGGGCCGCATCGTCCCCCATGGTCCAGGGGCCAAAGCTTTCGCCCATATCGGCGTTCAGATCTACGCGGGTCATTGTTGGTCTCCTTCAGGTCTCAAACGGGTCTGCATTGGCGGAAATCGCGCCGCCCACAAGCTGATAGCTCAAAAGATCCGCAATATCGTGTGGGTCGCGGATGAGAGGCTGGACGCGAGATCCAAGCGCCTTGATCTCGGCGCGCGCGCGGGTTTCGATGTCGATGGCCTCTTCATGCGAGATGAAGGTGAAGCGCAAGGGCGCACCTGCTGCGGCTTGTGCGACTTTGGGCAAATCCGAGGGGATGACGGTCCCGATACGAGGATAGCCCCCGGTGGTTTGGCTTTCGCACATCAGCACATAGGGCGCGCCGTCGCCCGCGACCTGAATATCCCCCGTCGTGATCACTTCGGAAACGATGCTGAGCCCGCCCTCCGCATAAAAGCCTTCCCCTGTGGCTTCCATGCGCACGCCCTGCCGGTTGCCGCGCGGGTCACGGCGGAATTCGGTTTCGGAAAAACGTTTGCGGGTTTCGGTGGAAAAATGGCAGGTCTGAAAGGATCTCACAACACGCAGCGCGCCGCCCTGAAGGCGATTTTCAGGCGTCAGGAAATACCCAGGCCGACCGGGGGCATTACTGGCCAGCGGCAAGCTGTCACCCGATTGGAGCAAACGGCCGATGCCTGCGTTCAGATGGCTGGCCCGTGCGCCCATCTGCGGCTCGGTTGCAAAACCATCCGCCACATGCAGATAGCCGTAGGTTCCGGCCTGCGCCCCCCCGATCACCAGCTTCGCGCCAGCAGGCAACACATGGCTGGCGTTCCAGATCAGCGGGGCCCCGTCCAGTGTTGCCGCCATACGCGCACCGGTCAGCGCGATCACAGTGTCTGTTGTTGCCTCGAAGGTGCCGCCCATACCCACCATCTCAAGGGCCGCGCATTCTGCCGTTTGCCCCACAAGCGCTGCCCCTTCATGCAGGGCCAGCCGGTCCGCCGCACCGCCGCGGGTCAACCCCGAGACCAGATAACCTTCCCGCCCCATGTCCTGAAGGCTGAGCGCGGGACCGGCGGACAGTATTTTCAGAACGGCACTCATGCGATGGCTTCCCGTTCCGCCCCGCCGTGGGGTGTTTCGCTGGACAAAATCCTGTCGTATTCGGCGCGTTTTATGGATGGGAATGTCAATTCATCGCCTGGAGACAGAGCGAAAGGTTGTGCCGCGTTCAACTGAAAATTGCGAAAGGCGGTTTGACCCACGTGACGCCAGCCCGTTGGTGTGGGCGCGGTGAAGATGATCAATTGCCGGATTGCCGCAACCAACGCGCCGGAAGGCACACTTTTGGTCAGGTCCTGCTGGCGCGGGATGTTCCAGACTTCTGGCAACTCACCCAGATAGGGTTGGCCCGGCGCAAACCCGAGGGTCAGAACGCGGACACGCGCCGCAGACAGTTGGCGAATGGCCTCCTCCGGGTCAAGCCCGGCGACCTCGGCGGCTTCTTCAAGTTGCGGGGCAAGATCGGTGCCATAGACCGTCGGCACATGCCAGAGCGTGCGCCCCTTGGGCAATGGGGCCGCATACCAGTCCCGCGTGATCAGAAGCGCGCGCAATCGTTCTTCGATCGCCGCGGCAGGCGTTATCACGAGATCAACCGCCAGAAAGACCGAGACCAGCGACATCATCGTCTCGGACACCTCTGGCCAGTCTTCCGCCTCGACCGCAGCGCGAAAAGCCAGTGCGGCACGATTGGCGGGCTCACTCATCGCCTCGGCGAAGCTCACGATGATGCCGGACAGGCCCACAGTGTCGATGCGGGGTAAATCGGTCATCTCAGGGCACCGGTCTGTAGAGCCATCGCAACAGGATAGGCGTGAGATACATCGGCAATTGCCAGCATCCGACAAAGACCATCAGCGGGGCCAGAACCTCCTGCGGCAGGGCGACAAGGAAAAGCGCGATGTTTCGGTTGCCCGCACCAATGGCCAGTGGTCCTGCCACATGCGCCAGTCTTGAGGCGCGCAACCCTTTGTAGGTAATCCATTGGGCCAGATAGCTGATCGCAAAAGCCAGCAGCGCCCAGAGGCCAACAGCGCCGGGATCGTTGCGCAGAGCCGGGTTCAGCGCGGCCATCAACCCGATCACAATGGCGGAAAATGCCAGAACAGACAGCCCATCGAGCGTTTTGATTTGTCCCACAGTCGGGTGTAGGAAGAGTATTTCCCGCAGCGCGAACCCCACTCCGGTCGAGACGGTGATCACCCCAAGCAGTTTGAGAGCAGACGCCACAACGAGCACCGGATCGCCAAGTTCCGGCATCAGTGCCATGACCGGCAGAACCGTGAGCGGGAAGGCAGCTGTCCCAAGCACGAGTATTTGCATCATGCGCCCGGCGTCCTGCCCCAGCAGAAGCGCGAGATTGGGCGCGCCGGAAATGGCAGGTGCTGCCGTGGCAAGAACCATCGCCATGGCTGCAGGGGACCCGGCGATGCCGAACAGCCAGCTCAGGCCCAGCAAGGCCAGGGGCAGCGCCAATTGTAAGGCCACCACCGATCCCAGCCCCCAGCGCAGGTCTGCCAAAGCCCCTATTGCGGCGCGATGTCCGATGCGCAGCGCCGTGATTGTCAGGAGCCCAGCAACCATCTGTGGCAGCCACGGTTGCATGGTCGCGGAGAGGCGTGGTAGCGCGAGACCTGCCACAAGACCCGCGATCAGACAGGCGCGCGCGTTGTCGGATATGAACCATAGCAGTCGTACCACTCCGTCTAGCTCGGGGTTTGTCGCAGGTTATCCGGCAGCCATGTCGCGATCTCGGGGAACCAGATCAGGACAAATACCATCAGAACCATGATGAGAAACATCGGCAAGGCAGCTTTGGTGATGTAACCCATTTCGTGATCGGTCATGCCCTGCAGCACAAAGAGGTTGAACCCGATGGGCGGGGTAATCTGGGCCATTTCGACCACAACGACCACAAAGATACCAAACCAGATGAGGTCAATGCCCGCTTCGCGCACCATCGGTTCGACAATTGCCATTGTCAGGACCACGGACGATATCCCATCGAGGAACATGCCCAGGACGATGTAGAAAACCAGCAGGGCCATCAGCAGTTGGAAACGTCCCAACTCCATCGCCGCGATCCCATCCGCCAGCGCACGCGGCAGGCCGGTGAACCCCATGGAGAGCTTCAGAAAGGCAGCACCCGCCAAGATCAGCGCGATCATGGCGGAGGTGCGCATGGCCCCCATCAGGCTGTCGCGGAAAGATGTCGGCGTGAGGGACCCCTGAAAGAGCGCAAGTGTCAGCGCACCGATGACCCCGATGGCCGCCGCCTCGGTGGCGGTTGCGTATCCCAGATACATCGACCCGATCACAACCGTGATCAGCGCGAAGACCGGCGCCAGAAATCGTGAATTGCGGAGTTTTTCGGCAAAGCTCATGCCGGTCTCGACGTTCGGATTCCATTCCTTGGAAGAGAACGACACGATTGCCACGTAGGCCATGAACATTCCTGCGAGGATCAACCCGGGAAAGACGCCTGCAAAGAAGAGCTTGGTAATGGATTCGTTGACTGTCACACCGTAGACGATCAGCGCCAGCGACGGCGGGATCATCAGGCCCAGCGTTGCCGCCCCGGCAAGCGTGCCAATTACCATGTTTTCAGGATAATTACGCGCGCGCAGTTCCGGAATGGACATCTTCCCGACCGTGGTCAGCGTGGCGGCGGATGAGCCCGAAACCGCAGCAAAGACTGTGCAGGCGACGATATTGGTGTGCACCAACCCGCCCGGTAACCGCGCCAGCCATGGCGAGAGACCCTTGAACATGTCTTCAGACAATCGCGTGCGATAGAGGATTTCCCCCATCCAGATAAAGAGCGGCAGGGCGGTCAGTGTCCAACTGCTCGACGAGGCCCAGATTGTGGTGATCATCGTGTCGCCCACCGGGCGGGTTGTGAAAAGTTCCATGCCGACCCAGGCGACCCCCATCAAGGCAAGGCCGACCCAGACACCAGTGCCCAGCAACAAGAAGAGAACGACGAGGAAAAGGATGATTGCGTAAAGTTCGGTCATCTGCTTATACCTCGTAGCTATCGTCGACGGTATCGCGGGTGATCCGGTGATCGCCCTTGAAAATGACGTGCAGCAGATTGTCGGTCAGCGCGATGGCCATCAGTCCGCCCCCGATGACCATGACCGATTGCGGAATCCACAGATGTATGGCGTCCTGGCCTTGGCTGACCTCTTTGAATTTCCACGACCAGTAGACGAACCAATAGGCGTAATAGGTGAAATACCATGCGACTGCCGCACCCAGTGCAAAGCACCAGATTTCCAGCAGGCGTTTAGCGCCCTTGGGCACGGAATTCAGCAAAATGGAAACGCGGATGTGCGCGCCCTTGTTCAAGGCGTTGGCAAAGGCGAGGAAACTGGCGGCCGCCATGGCGTAGCCCGCGTAATTCGGGGCGCCGGGGAAAATCTCTCCGGTCCAACGGGCCACCATCTGCGCGACGATCAATGCCAGTATGGCGATCAGGCATAAAGCCGCAGCAATACCTGCCAGCAGATACAGAAAATCAAGCGTCTTGCGGATCGCAGTCACGTCACCATCCCCACCCAATTGAGAGAAAGAAAAAGAGCGGCCCCGAGATCAGGGCCGCCCTAGCGCATTTACTGCGCCGCCTTGAATGCGTCGACGAGAGCTGCACCTTCGTCACCGGCAGCCTCTAGCCATTCGGCGGTCATGGTCGCGCCGATTTCACGCAGTTCGCCCATCAGGGCGTCACCGGCTGGCTGCACGGTCATGCCGCCTGCGGCCAAGCCGTCCATGGTGAATTGTGTATAGGCTTTGGAGGCTTCCAGCCCCCGAGCGGCGGCTTCGTCCGCACAGGCGCGAATGGCGGATTTATTGGCGTCCGACACATCTGCCCATACGTCCTGGTTCACCATCACGTAGTTGCGCGGCAACCAGGCATCGACCTCGTAGAAATGCGTGAGGCTTTCCCAGACCTTGCGGTCATAGCCCGTTGCCCCCGAAGACACCATGGATTCCGCCACACCAGTGGCAAAGGCCTGGCTGATCTCGGCCGCTTCAACCGTCACCGGCAACATGCCGGTCAGTTCGGCCAAGCGGCTGGTTGTGTTATTGTACGACCGGAACTTGACGCCTGCCATATCGGCCACGCTGTTCACTTCCTTTTTGAAGTAGAGGCCCTGAGGTGGCCACGGAACAGCGTAGAGCAGCTCAAGGTTCTGCTCGTCCAGGAGGGCTTCGATCTTCGGCTTGGCGGCTTTATAGAGTTTCTCGCTGTCGTCAAAAGAAGGTGCCAGGAACGGGATGCTGTCGAATCCGAAGACGGCGCTTTCGTTCTGGTGACCGGACAGCAGACGCTCGCCAATCTGAACCTGCCCTGTTTGGATCGCGCGTTTGATGTCCGCGCCCGCGAAAAGCGAGCCGCCCGCGTGCACTTCGATGGTGATCTCACCATTGGTGCCTGCACCCACACATTCGGCAAAGGCCACGCCGTTCTCAGAATGGAAGTTGGAGGCGGAATAGGCCATCGGCATATCCCATTTTTCGGCGGCGAAGCCTGACCCTGCCGTCAGTGCCAGCGTGGCAACGCCAGCCATGAATTTCTGTGTGCGTTTCATTAATCTCTCCGTTGGTTGGTTCTTGGTGTCGTCTTCGGGTCTTGTGCCCGTTTTTAATCTGCGCTGCTTTGAGAAGCGGTCTCGGGCGCAACAGCCCGTCGCGAATATTCGTCAGAATGATTCCCCAAGGTCAATACTGCCGATCTTTTACAACACGTCAACAAAATGTTGACAAATTATCATTATCAGGCACTCTGATCTCATGTCTGATGGATTTCTTGGCCCTGTTGTTTCCTCTGCTCACCTCGCAAGCGGCTCGTTTGCGGAGATTTCAGAGTTGGAATTTGGTCTGACCCTGGCGAATAACGCTTTCCAGCGCTGGATGGTGCGCGCCATTGCCATGGCCGGGTATCCTGAGCTTGGCGCGCTTGACGTGCTTGTGTTGCATTCCGTCTATCATCGGGAACGGCCCAAGAAACTGGCGGATATCTGTCTGGTGCTCAACGTTGAAGACACGCACACCGTCAACTACGCGATCAAGAAACTGATCAAGGCCGGTCTGGTAAAAGACGGACGCCAGGGCAAGGAAAAGACGGTTGTTGCCACCGACAAGGGTGCTGAGACCTGCGAACGCTATCGCGAGATTCGCGAAGGTCTGTTGTTGCGCGCGGTGGGGGAGCTTGGGCTCGAACCTGAGCAGGTGAGCCGGGCGGCGTCTTTGCTGCGGCTGATGTCGGGCCAATACGATCAGGCTGCCCGTGCTGCGACCACCTATTGAGGATCCCGCAGCCAACCATCCTCAAAGGCAATATGACTGACGCCGGCCAGTCGGATGATACGCGATAGCTCGGTCTCAAAGGCTGCTTGCCGCCCTTTTCCCCAACGTGTCTTGCGTTCCGGCCAAAGTGCGCGCACGCGCAACGTATCCTGATCGCGAAAGGCTTTCATATCCACGCGCCCGACAAGTCGGTCGCCCTCCATGATCGGAAACACATAGTAGCCGTAGCGGCGTTTGGCTTCCGGCACAAAAACTTCGATCCGGTAGGTGAACCCGAACAAGCGCTCTGCGCGATCCCTGTCGCGCAGCGCAGGATCGAACGGGCTCAATATCCGCAATCTGGTCGTGGGCGGGATGTCCAGTGCGGGATCTTGGGCGATGTCAGGTCGGGCAAAACTCATCCGTTGCGCCCCGTCTGCGCAAGTCAGGCAGATCGCTTGCAACCGACCTTGCGCCTTTTCAGCCGCGCACCAGGATTTCGCCTCCGCAATCGAGATATGATCCCAGAAATTCGCAATTTCAGTCGGGGTCGCAAATCCGAGCCGCGCGAGGGCCTCGGAACAACACCAGTCAATGGTTGCTGCAATCTGGTCGTCACTTTGCAACGGCTGACAAAGAGCGTTGTCGATCACCCGTTCCGTCAGATCATAGCGTTTGCGAAATCCGTCCCGCCCGACCACACACAGCGCGCCGCTGCGCCATAGGTACTCCAACGCGGTTTTCGATGGGTGCCAGTCCCACCACCCGCCTGATCCGCGTTTCTCCCCCTGGCCCACATCGGATGAACACAGCGGCCCCTCGTCACGGATTTGGTTCAGAACAGTCTGAAACTGCGCCTCAAACCCCTCTCTGCGACCATCACTCCAATGTTTGCGCAGCTTTTCTGCATCCCTCTGTCGACGCAATTGCCACCATTGATAAAAACCCATCGGAATGACGGCGGCATCATGGGTCCAGTGTTCAAATAGCGCCCGATCCCGTTCGTAGAGGTTTTTCAGAGCTTTGGGCCGATACCGGGGACGGCGTGAGAAAAGGATCAGATCATGCGCGCGGGCGACGGTGTTGATGCTGTCAAGCTGAACAAATCCAAGTCGCGTGATCAATTCCAGCAAGTCCGCGCCCTTCGCAGCACCTTGCGGTGGCTCACTCAAGGCATGCCGATCCAGAAACACCCGCCGGGCCTGCGCGTTGGTAAGCGTGAAAGGGGTCATCCGCGTTGGTAGCGGCGTAGCGTTTCCCCGTAGGCGATCTTGGGCGTCAGAGTAATCCGCTCGGGCGCACCGGGTTCTGCATCTTCGGGCAAAGCGTTGCGATCCAGTATGATCTTTGCAGCTGCCGCACCAATTTCCGCGCGACAAGCATCCATGGTGGCAAGTTGGCGGGGCAGGCCTTGCAGCAGTTCGACACCATTGAACCCTGCAAGCCCTATCTGACCGGGCACATCTATTCCCTGATCGAGCAGGTAGAGCAATCCGCCCGCGCCGATCATATCGTTGGAATAATAAAGAAAATCCAGATCGGGTGCACGTTCCAGCATGGTTTGGGTCATCTCACGACCCTTGGCAAGCGCTGAACCTCCGGAATAAAAGTCACGCGCTTCGATCTCGATCCCGGCTTTTGCGAGACCTTCCGTGAGACCTTCAAAACGTTTGCGCGCCCGATGATCAAGCGGCATCTTCGTGCCCATGAAACCAATACGCGTATATCCGGCCTTCAGGATCGCTGCCGCCATTTCTCTCCCTGCACGCCGGTGTGAAATCCCCACCATCGCGTCGACAGGGTTGCCGTCCGTATCCATAATCTCAACGACTGGGATGCCTGCGTTTTCCAGCATGGCCCGTGTCGGTTCGGAGTGTTCCAACCCAGCAATGATGACACCAGAGGGTCGCCAGGACAGCATTTCATAGAGGACGCGCTCTTCTTTTTCCGGCAGGTAATCCGTGACACCGACAACCGGCTGCAGCGGTGTGTCCTCAAATGCCTGGTTGATGCCTGTGAGGACTTCGGGGAAAACCATGTTGGACAGCGAGGGGATAATCACAGCAACCAGATTGACCCGCTGAGATGCCAAAGATCCTGCGATTTGATTGGGCACATATCCAAGCGTTTTGGCTGCCTCCAGCACCCGTTCTCGCGTTGCTGCGGACACATCTCCCCGATTGCGCAAAACCCTGCTGACGGTCATCTCAGAGACCCCGCAGGCTTCAGATACATCGCGGAGGGTCAAGGGTCGCTGCTTGGGTCTTGTCACAATGGATTTCCTGTTTTGTTACACCTTCGTAACGCAGGTGAGCCCTCCCTATCAAGCATGTGTCGTGGTGCGGTCTTTAATGCGATGACAAGCTGAGAAAGTTGTTCTAAACCGATCCAACGTGACCCCGTGGCTCAACTGGATAGAGCAGCCCCCTCCTAAGGGGCAGGTTGCAGGTTCGAATCCTGCCGGGGTCGCCAAAACCGCCTGAAAAATATGGCTTATTTGCAAGGGGTTCTGTCCGAGCCTGCAGAAACGCCCGTTTCGTTTTCCGCCGAATTCTCCGAAAACGAGCGAAATCTCGTACAAAACCTGTACAAACTTCGCACGTCTGTGCGGCTTTTGGGGCCATCCAATGAGCTGGCGTGTGGCGAATGTGTGTGCCGAGCGGAAGTTCGGAAGTGCGACGCGCAAGCAGATCATCATGTTCCTGGCGGACAAGGCGTCGGATGATGGGTCTGGCATTTGGTGTTCGAAAGGAACCATCCAGCGGCACACGGAGCTTGGGGAGACCACCGTCAAGCGGACGATCCGGGATTTCCTGAAGGAAGGCATCCTGGTCGAGACCGGCGCGCGGGGATGCAAGAATGGTTTCACGGTCGTTTACCGGATCGATCTGGCGCGGATTGAGGCTCTGGAACTGACCGCCGAGCCCGATATGGAGACGGGGGCCACAGTGGACCCCGTCCAGACTGGACCCGGAACGGGGGCCACAGTGGCCGGGGTACCGGGGCCACCACGGCCCCCAAACCATCCTAAAACCATCCATAAACCTCCTACGCGCGAGCGCGTTGTGGCGGAGGATGAAGAGGCTGAGAAGATATTGGCCTGCTATCCGCCCGACCGTTTGCGCGGGAAGGCTGAGTGTCTCGGGCGGATTAGGGACATCCTGGACACCGGGATAGAGGCTGAAGACCTGTTGCAGGCTGTGAAGACTTACGCGACGGAGAGCGCGGGCTTCACCCGGTCGAAGGTCTGTTTCTCTGACAACTGGTTCAAGTCTGGGAGGTGGCGCGGCTATGTCGAGCACATCGCCAAAGGCCGAGAAGAGACAAAGGCGAAAGAAGCCGAGATGCTGGCGGGCTTGGCGAACTGGGTGACAGACAAGCACCCTCTTTGCCGCCACATAACGCCCGGCCAGATCGATGCAATGCTGGCCGCTGAACTCGTCACAAAAGCCCAAATCCAGGCGGCGGGCCTCAGATCATGAGCGTGACTAATCCCACCGAAGCGCAAACAGCAAGGCGACCCATGTCATACGGCTGCGCCGATGACACGGGAACTTGCGAGGGGTGGCAAGCCTCCCCTTCGAACCCCACCGGCGCGGGCAAAGCCCCCGCCAAAGAGCCGCTGACCGAGACCTTCGTCTTTCGCTGCACCGCGTCCGAGAAGGCCCAGCTGCGCGCCAAGGCCGAGGCCGCGGGCCTGCCCGCTTCGACCCTTCTCCGCGAGGCGCTCGGTCTTACGAAGGCCCGTCGTCGCAAGCCCGTGCCGCGCGTCGATCCAGCGCTCGTGCTGGCCGTCGGGCGCATCGGCGGCAACCTCAACCAGATCGCGCGTTGGCTGAACCACGCCATGAAGGTCGAGCGCACCGACCTCGACACGCTGACCGTCGCGCGCCGCCTTGTGGTGATCGAACGCCAGCTCGCCGCGCTCCTCGATGAGGCGCGGCGATGCTGATCAAGTTCTTTCCCAACGGCAAAGGCGCGGGCGCGGGGCCGGTCGGCTACCTTGTGGCCGAGCGCGTGCTGGCCTATGACGGCAACCGCGACCTGATCCGAGATGCCGATGACCAGCCCGTGACCGTCACCCGTGACCCGCTGCCCGAGGTCTTGCGTGGCAACCCTGAGCGCATCGAGGCCCTGATCGACGCCAGCCGCCACCAATGGACCTACCGGGCGGGCGTGGTCAGCTTTGCGGACAACGACGACCCGACCGAGGATCAGCAGGCCGAGGTCATGGACCAGTTCGAGCGGCTGGCCTTCGCGGGGCTGGACCCCGAGCAATATGAGGTGCTCTGGGTCCGCCATCGCCACGAAGGCCGGGTCGAGCTTCATTTCTGCACGCCGCGCCTTGAGCTGACGACGGGCAAGAGCCTGAACATCGCGCCACCGGGCTACCAGGACGCTTATGACAGCCTGCGGGATGTAATGAACCAGCGCCACGGCTGGGCCGATCCGATGGGCGTGGACCGCGCGCAAGAGGTCCGCGACACCATCGAGGCCCCAACTCGCGGGCAAGGCCGCGACGAGCTGCACGTCTGGATACAGGATCAGATCGACATGAGCCTCATCACCGACCGCGCCACCATGATCGAAGCCCTCACCGACGCAGGCTTCGACCTGCCGCGTACCGGCAAGGCCTACATCACCGCCCGCGACCCCCAAACCGACGAACGCTGGCGGTTGAAAGGAGAGATTTTCCATGAAGACTGGCAAGCCGACCCGGCTGAGCGAGAAACTGAACGCAGAGCTCGACGAGATCAGGCAGGAACACGTCGCCTCGATCTCGTCCCAGCTCAAGAGCTTCAGGATCGATTTGAAGAACATTGTGGGCGCCGCGCAGCATACCATCGCGAGCGATACACGCCGCTTTCAGACCGAGACCGCGAGCTTGTTCGAGACGCGGCTGAGATCGATCCGCCTCTGGCTGACGATCTCGCCTTGGCTGATCGCGGCGATGGTGTTGACGGGGGTCGCCTCGATGATGGCCGCGAGCTTTTTCTGGACGGTGCATCTGACGCGCTCGGAGCTGACGGAGATGGGCCTGACACGGATCGAGCGACCCGAGGGGACGTGGCTGATCCTGGACCCGTCGAAGACGCGGCTCAGGACCTGCACGGTGGGCGACCGACACGTCACCTGCATACGGATCGAGGAGGACTAGATGACCCAACTGACAGCCTTGGAACGCGACTTGCTCGCCTGCGTCGAGCGGTTGGTGAAGGCCTCAGAAGCCTCCGCGAAGGATTTGACCGCCTTGGAAACACGCTCGACCGGCAGGATCGAGAAGGAACTGGCTGGCTTGAAAGACTGCGTGACCTTGCTCATTCGTTCACAAGCCGCATCCATGAAGGCCTTGAGCGGATTGCTGAACGACGAGGCGAGCTACAAGACGCTGGACGAGAGCTTGCAGCAGAGCTTGATCTTAGCGAAAGCCGCCGCAGAGAGATTGAGGGACAGCTAGACAGCCAGGAGGCCGATGCGGAACGGGGGTTGCGGCACTAGGTTATTGGCTTCCGGAATGTAGGGTTGTTTCGACATCTGCGGCACTATCTCAATGCCTGCTCAGATATACGAACCGAGCGCCAATCAAAAACATGTAGCGAAGTTAGCTTTTCTGGAGTTAACTTGCGGAGGATAAACCATCATGGTGTCAACAAAACGACTGATGCTGGGACCTCTCAAGCCCTTGGCAACCGGCTGTGAACAAGACTGATTTTTACAAGTGTGGAAAGAGACCTAAGTTTGGCGATACCAGTACAATTAGCCTTTCAGGGTGGAGGAGCGAGGCTTGCCCTGTTTTTGGGGGCAATAAAGGCAATCAACGATCTAGAGAAAAGGTCACTCATTCGAGTGACTCGGGTTTCGGGTGCTTCCGCGGGAGCCATAGCCGCAGTCCTCTTGGCTGGTCGCGCAAACATTGATGCTTTGATTCAGCATCATAAAGCTCTGGGACAAAGCGGCGATATCCTAAAGGCGTTTCCTGACGTCAGCAATCCGGGCCTACTCGAAAAGCTGTTCAACTTCGGAAAAGTAGCAGGCGCAAATCAAACACTCGGGGATGAATCAGCTTTTGCTAGAATTGTAGAGAGCTCGCTCAAGGTCGCTGGAATAACAGCTAAGAATATGGGTGAGCTGGAAATACCTTGCTTGATCAATTGCACTGACATTGTTGAGCACAGGACACTCGTTGCGGAGGATGGTCAACCAATTGTCCAATCGATTGTCGACTCTGCTGCACTGCCATTTCTCTTCCGCAATGGAGGGCAAAAAATTGACGGAGGCATCCTGAATAATTTGCCTGTCGAGCTACTGGCCCCGGAAGATGCGATCATGTCTGAATACGGTCGAATAGTCGGCGTCTCGTTCCAGCCTGAAAAATACTCGGCGCAAACGACCAATGCCACGCAGCTGGCTAAGCGCTTGCTAGAAACCGTTATAAATGACCGCGTCAAACGTTCGAAAGAAATTTTAGGGAAAAACAGGTTCCTTGAAATTGAAACGCAGTATGATGGGGTTGAGTTTTCGACTTTCAGTGTGGACGCATACGTAAAAGCTGTAAGCAGTGATACCGTTCTCAAGTTAGTAGAGGAGCAAACTAGGCGTTGGTTCGAGGATTTCGCTGCGGCAATGACCGAAGAAGACACTCCGGTAGACACCTCTGCTAGTTCAATTGACCACGCAGCGGGTGTAGTTGAAGAGCTGTCGCGTTTCGCTGACGCACTTCATCAAAAGAACAGATGTGATCTCGTATCTACAGTGTTTGAGGTCACAGCAAGAAGTATGTCTAAGTCGGGTACTGACCTAGACGAAGTTGTTTTTGTAGATGAGTTCCGGGTGGTTGATGACCCTGTGTACTCGGTGGTTGCGCGCATCAGTTTGAATGAAGGATCTGCACCTGATAACTACAAAGTCTCAGTTTTTGACGCGCACGGAGTCGAAATTCCAGCGAGCAAATTTCTGATTCCAGATGAGGCGCATGTGCACTACTGGGTACTCATTCTTCTTGAAAATCCGATAATTCCTGATGCAAGTGGAGCAGTTTTCACGCTGCGCAGCCAACAAACCGGCAAAAGGTTAATGGGACCGTTGCTTGACAGCGGCGCGGACTACTTGTCGCTCGGAGTAAATAAGAGTTCTTCAGCAGAGGCTGCCGAAATCCGACTATTTGTTCCCGACGATAGCAGCGTATCTGTTACCAACGGGACCTCTGAACTGCTTTCTTCACTCGGTGTACATTGCTCTGATGCTGAAGATATGAAGTTAGTCCCTGGTTACTTGGAGCCGCAAAACGCTAGGAACAGCGACCGGTGTCCGACAGGTTATAAAGCACTTGTTTGGAAAAGCGAAAACCTCGCAAAGGGTCAGTTGATCAGAGCCCTTTACCATACTAAAAGGCATACGCTAGAATGATGTCCAACTGGTACTCGGAAAGGACTAAAATGGTACATGGCGGCTCAAAAATCGTCTGAATTGGTTATCTGGGCGGAAGCGTCGACTTCAACTCTGATTGGTGCACTCTGCAAGTCCGAGTGTGGATGCGCATCCACTGCAGTATACTGTCAGCCCCGACCCAAACCTCCTCATCATGTGGTGCGGATTCCCTGGAAAACTGTCGCATCAAACCAATGGCATGCCTAAGCGACAACTAGTGGCTGAATAGCTGAAACGTCGATCTTTTTCGCTACATGTGCTATGTCATAGTTCGTCTGCAAGTTTACCCAGTAGGCCGGGGTCGTATTGAACACACGAGCAAGTCGCAGAGCTGTGTCAGGCGTGATCCCGGTCGTGCCCTTGATCAACCGCTCGATCCGCGTCCGAGGCACGCCAAGACGCCGCGCAAACGCTATGGCCCCCATCTCCAGGGGGTCGAGGTAAAGCTCCTTCAGGACTTCACCGGGGTGCATCGGGTCTTCAAGCAAGCTCATCAGCGTATCCTTTCAATGGTAGTCCACAATCTCGACATCGGTGGGGCCGGTTGGCGTCCAGACAAAGCAGATGCGCCATTGTCCATTGATCCGCACGGAGTGTTGACCGGCCCGATCCCCTTTCAGTTCTTCCAGATGGTTGCCAGGCGGGAAACGCAAATCCTCGACAACAACTGCGGCATCCAGCGCCGAAAGCATCGCCCGCGTGCGCTTAACCAAGTCACCCGGGAAGCCTTTGCCATACTTGCCGTTGACAGCGAGTTTGCCCCTGGTACTTTGGATCATCCCAGATATGTATCAATTAATGATACATGTGTCAATGTATGGTACATACTTCAATAAATGAACGTCTAGCAAAGTGACGCCACACCTAAGACAATGTTTCGCAGCATGCTTTCCTGCAAGGTTGAGGGCCAACCGTGCAAGGCAATTTTTCTTAAATGCGAATGCCTTAGCTGACTATCATGTCCTAAGCAGAGAGAAGCTTACCTCGTGTATACTCTCTAGAAGCTTCTGACTGACGCTCAACCATTCGCTCGAACTCTGCTCGTTCTTTGTCCAGATCACGGGGCAGGGCATCCTCATTTGGTTCATGTTGAGGTTGTTGCTGCTTTTCTTGATCCATCACTTCTGCTCCCTGTTGTGATTCTATTGTGAATCACTTTCAGTGATGGATCAATGCTTGCCTTGACGTTGGTTAAGGATCGACCGACACTCGTGCTCCGGTTGTCGAAGGAGTGCTGAATGAGTAACCGCGTTGAACTTGTTTTTGGGTTGGTTGGTCCAATCGGATGTCCAATTCATCAAGCGCGCGAAATTCTGTCTTCGACGATCAAGAAATTGGACTACACTCCAGTGACTGTGTCGCTCAGCGCAGAGATGGACAGGCTCTTGCAAGCGAAGGGAAGCGTAGTCGAGGGGGGCTCCGAGTCAGTACTTGAGGAAAAGATCCTCAAAGGAAACAAGCTTCGAGAAGCGTTCAATAACAACGGTGTCCTTGCGGCTGAGGCTATCAGACAGATCGTTGATTTTCGAAAGGGTTTTGCAAGAAACCAAGGAGAAACGGATGAGGAGAAAATAGACGAGCAAGCGCTCATCCCCCTCGACGAACATGCATTCATCATTGACCAACTAAAGCGACCGGAAGAAGTCGAACTGCTCATCAAGGTTTTTGGAAAACGCTTTGTTCAAGTTTCTGTCGTTACTTCGCTAGAGCAACGCAAACAGTCTTTGGTAGCTCGGCTGCGTAGTGAGCAGCATGGTTGGGACAACGCCCGCTGCGAAACCCATGCAGACAAGCTGATTGCAACTGATCAAAACGAACGAAGCGACAAGCGTGGGCAGCGAATCTCTAAGATTTTTCATCTAGGTGACGTATTTTTTGATGGCGCGTCCGAGGATTCCCTCGAAAGGTCCAGCCAGCGTTTTTTGAAAGCCTTCTTTGGGCGCAACAATGTCGCACCAACCCGTGATGAATTTGGTAGCTACATGGCTAAAGCTGCGTCGTTGAGATCGGTCGATCTTTCAAGACAAGTCGGAGCCGCAATCATGACGCCTGAGGGCGATTTGATCGCTGTCGGTTGCAACGAAGTCCCAAAATACGGAGGGGGAAACTACTGGGACGAAGATACGAACAAGAAGCGTGACATTGATCTTGGTGGCGAGGCAAATAAGAATGAAATCAATAGGATAATCTTTGATTTTCTGGGTGTTTTGGAAAAGCAAGGGCTTATTGTTGATGGCCATAATGTCGATAGTATCTTGCAGAATGATGGCCACCGAAAAGCGATAAAGGGCTCCTTAGTATTTGGTGTGACTGAATATGGTAGAATGGTTCACGCCGAGATGAATGCTCTGTCTGATGCAGCGCGCCTGGGCCGTTCGCTTAAAGGTGCATCCATTTTTGTGACAACTTATCCATGTCACAACTGTGCGAAACACCTGATTGCGGCTGGCATCGAGCGGATCGTCTTTGTTGAACCCTATCCTAAAAGCAAAACTGAAAGTCTGTTCCAAGACATCGTAGGCCCTGACGCAGCCGAAAGTGAAAAGGTCAGCATCGAACACTTTTTTGGAATATCGCCACGACGTTACCGCGATATCTTCGAAAAGGGCTCCAGACAAACGACAGAAGGTGAAGTTGTCGATTGGTATAACGGTGAACGAGCACCAAGGCTGGGTAGTATTGAGGTTGGGGCCCCGGCTCGTGTCATCTATGCAGTGCTCGAAAATCTCTATGGCTCAGATGCAAGAAGTTCCGCAGAGTAAGCCTACGCCTAGAAGATCAAGTCGCGGTCTATTCTAAAGTAGAAGCAACCTACTTGCTTGGTTTCTTGCGGACAGTGACGTTTACTTCGCGTGTCATCTTTACGCTCAACAAATCATTGCGTGAGTTTGGATCGCGCCGCGCATCCAGGGCGCTCCAAGCCGACGCTTTAATCTCACGTCGCTTGTATGAGCATGGGTTGTTCTTGATCCGCTTCATCGACTACCCCTCGCTCTTTAGAACGCCGCGAATTTTTGTTAGGGTCATTGTCGCTTTACAGTGAGCAGTTTTGCGGCGCGATTTCCCATTCTTTTTCGTTAAAAATTCAGTTGAACCATCCCCTCTTACTGTAAAACTCTTCACCGTTCCATTCTCGTGCCGTTTCCAATGCTTTTCGTCTCCAACGGCCTCATACACCCAGTCAAAGCAGCTATCGACCTTCGCAAGTTCGTTTGCGACTGCCAAGGCAGAAAGAAATCTGTCGTTTGGATCTGGCTTTAAGCACTGAATGACAACACTTTTCAGCCGGTTGGGTATATGTTCTGGGAACAGTGATCGGCTTGGATAGGTCCCCTTTTCAAGTGCTCCTACAAAAGCCTTTCGGTCGCCTCCAAACGCATCGAACTGCTCTCTGACAGAAGCTTCACCACAGCACATCCTGTAAAGCGTTAGGCCAAACTGATAAATGTCGTGCTGCAAGTTGAAAGGTGGTCCAATCACTCTTTCTGGCGGGGCTATAGGCATATAGAACTGGTCCTGCCAAGCCTCTCCGGCGTACATCTGTTTAGCAAGACCAAAATCCGAGATCAAAGCCTCGCCGCGTTCTGACAGTAGAATGTTGTCAGGTTTGATGTCGAAGTGGATCAAGCCTTTCGAGTGGATATTGTGTAGACCAGACAAAAGTTGGCACGATATTCTAACAATCTCTCGCACCGTAAGATTGCGAGATGCCATCAGCGATCCCAACGAACCGCCTTCATAGAATGGTAGCGCGATGTAGACGTATTCGTCATCTTCGCAGGAGTAGAGAACTGGAACGACGTTTTGATGCGCAGTCGCATACAACGCCTTAGCTTCATCGAAATATTCAGCGGCAGAATCCAGTTTTGCCTTTGCGATTCTCTTCATAACGATTTCAGCGCCTAGCTGGACATCTTCAACAACATACGTGGTTGAATTCTTACCCTCTTGGCCAATCTTGCGGATTTCGTGCCACTCAACCTCGGCTTTTTTGTGTGGCTTAAGCATTTTGTTCAGCTCCAAGTGCACACAGAACGGCTTCTCTTTCTTCTTTGGACATATTTTCCCAGTCATCGACATCGAAGGCGATGTCGCCATCAATCATCGGCTTCAGGTCTGTTCGAGTTCGGCCCAAACGCGATGCAATTGATGAGATATGACCAACATAGTAGCCTTTGAGCGGGCTACTCGCGAAGGCCTCGATAATCACTCCTTCAATCTGAAGCCTCTGGATGTTCATACGTTGTGAATTTGGTTCAGTGGCTCGGATGCCAGCCTGCTGGACATCATATTCACGGATTATGTCCAGAAAGTTACTCCGGACATACTTGAGCGCATCGGGTGTATCAAATGCCAATGGCACAACTATCTCATCAAGGTTCACGATGTTTCCGTCAGCCGTATCAACTACAGCGTAGACTACGCTGGAGGGTCGGGCCCGGATGCCGATTGTCATCATTTTAATTCACCCTTGCGCAGAACATAAAGTGAACATATGCGCTACTGCTCCAATTGGCAACCTAACCGTGTTCGTACTGTAATACAGTGAACACTGGTCTCTAACTTCACCCGCCAATCAGGCGAGCCAACCTGCGATCTGCAAAACGCAGGGTCAACACTGATCCAATTAGAACAGGCACAAGTAGACCGGCAGCGGCTGCTAGAAGAACGAAGGCTCCGGAAGCCAACGAAAATTCGTCAGTTTGAGCGAACAGATTTAGGCGCAGAAATCCGGCCAAGTACAACGCGCTGACTCCCAGAAGAGCGAGGTGAACGACCTCCAAAGGTTCGATCATATTGCGGCGCGCGCGTTCCAGTGCTGCGCGGCGAAGTTTCTTCCATTGGTCGCTTGGTTTTTGCATTTGCCTACTCCCTTACGAGTTCGATCCATGTGTGAACGTCATCATCCGTTACTTCCCGCCCCTCAACTTGTGACTGGTACCAGCGCGCGACGATTGCCCCGCGTTTTTCACTTTTGATCTTGATACCGGCACCCTCCAGGTACTGATCAAGTGACGTCTCGATCCTCTTCAAAGCCTCAAAATCGTGACCGACGCGGATCGACTGTGTGCCTAGCAGCAACCAGGCAACGTCGACTTCGTATCGACCGTGCATCTTGATCAGCGCTTCGATTGGGATGCCGCGCTTACCCTTCTCATAACTGTGATAAGCCCGATGTGAGACACCGATCGCTTCTGCCATCGCAGCCTGCGAAACGCCTATTTCGCTGCGTGAGATGGCCAGGCGCGCACCTACTTCCACGAACATATCAGCATCTTCTTGCACCATGACGACTTCCCAATTGACGAAAGCGCAATTTTGTATCAACATCGCACAAAATGACGCATATTTTCGTTTGAATCCATCTGAGCACGTCAGAAGGTACCAAACAAGCGATTCCATGCGTACGCACGATTCAACTCAAGCGGAAAAGGATGACTAATATGGCAGAGACCGACAAATCCGACAGCTCGCAAATCCTCGGCCTTGGAAAAAAGCCATCCGAATGGGTCGAGCTGATGGCAGATATGGGCATCGACATTTCAGAACGTACTTTGCGCGAGAGGGCAAACGAGACAGGCGCTTTTTACCGCCTAGGGCGCACGATGCTGATCACGCCCGCGCAGATAGATACGATTTTTGAAGGAGGCCAGGCATGCCGCTCCAAATCTACAAGCGGGGTCGCTTCTACTGGGCTAAGGGCTGGGTCGAATACAACGGCAGGCCAATTGCAGGCCCATACCGGCGAAGCACTAAGGCATCTACAGAAGCGGGCGCACGGGACTGGATAAACCGCGAGACCGAGCTTCAGATACGTCGCCATGTTGTTGGCGATGAACCGAGTAAGACGTTCTCGGACGCGATTATGCTCTACAACGCCTCCCCCAAGACGGCGAAGCAGTTGATCCCGATTGTTGAAGAGATTGGTGACATGCCTCTGGGTGCGATCTCTGGCGCGCTTTTGAAAGGTCTGGGGCCGAAACTGAAACCGAAAGCCTCCACCGATACGTGGTGGCGCGAGATCGTGACGCCTGCAAGTGCGGTGATCAACAACGCGCACGAGCTGGAAGGTACCCCTCTGATCCGTGTGAAGCCCTATGACAAGTTTGAGCGGATCGCTCAGGATAAGCGGCGTGGGAAGATCAGCCGCGTAGAACGCAAGCCTGCCGATAAAGAGTGGATTGAAGCCTTCTGCCGCGCCGCTGATCCTTACAACGCTGCGCTGGTGCGCTTCATGTTCGAGACGGCGGCGCGGATCGATCAGGCTGTCTCGATTGAGCCTGACGATCTGCGCCCCGCCGAGAACACGGTCAGGGTGAAGGCGCAGAAAGGTCATCCGGAAAGCTGGATCACGGTATCGCCTCAGATGATGGGCGAGCTGCTGGCATTGCCGCCAAAGCGTCCCAAGAACCGCAAGACCGGCAGGTTCATGAAACCGCGCGTGTTCGGTTATGGCAGCTCGACCGGTTACAATACGCGCTGGAAAACGATCTGTAAGAGCGCTGGCATCCCATACCTCTCGGCACACCCCGCAGGACGCCATGGCTTCTTCACTGAATTAGTCGTCCGTCAGGGAGTTGATCCTGTCACCGCCGCCAAGGCCGGGCGCTGGTCCGACCCCAATTTGCCGATGCGCATCTATGCCCATGCCGAGACGGATGAGGCCGATGTCAGGGCCCGTTTTCGTACAAACCATGTACAGGAAGACCCTGTACAAACAACCAAACAACAGAAATCAAAGAAGGAATAGCGCTATGAACAGTTCCCTCCTAAGGGGCAGGTTGCAGGTTCGAATCCTGCCGGGGTCGCCATCGTTTGCGAAGCAATAACAGCATTGGCAAATTGGCGACCTACAAACTCAAACGCCGAATTCCCCCTCCGATGTTGTCGCGGACGCGTGAGCTTTGTTGAAAGCTGCCATCCTTTTCGTTTCGGATACTCTGCTTATGTCGGAAGTGCAGGGCCAACATACCTGCAGCGTTGTTAGGAAAGGACTTTGTCATGAACAGTTTCACCAAGAAAGTCGCCCTCGCGGCCATAACAGTCACGATGTTCAGTATCGGTGCATTGCAGGCGAAAGCTGGAGATCATTATTCGATTGGAAAATATGCTCACGGCGGCATTGTCGTGAAACAGTTAAGCAGCAAGGGCTACATTCAGGGCTACACGCCTAAGCACGTGGAGAAACCGAAGGCCAAACATCGCGCTCACCGATCGCGCAAGTTTCACCGGAAGCACGTAAAACGTTTCAACCGGCACCATCGTCGGAGTAAATTCGGTCACGCGCGTTCTTTCCGGTACAAGTATCGGCATTGACAGCCATGGGTTGTCAAACGACCAAGTGCAAGCACCTCGGCCAGTCGCTGCAAATGAAACAATCCTGGCAACTGGAAACAGAGAACGTGAGCAGTTTACGAACCCGGCGGCTCGTCGACCCGGGACGAGTCAGAAAGGGTTTGTCGCGAAAGGGAGAAGCACGTTTCGCTTCATATCTGGAAATCTGGTCGGGCTGAGAGGATTCGAACCTCCGACCCCCTGCTCCCGAAGCAGGTGCGCTACCAGGCTGCGCCACAGCCCGACCGGTTCATTGGGCTTAGCGCTCTCGCAAGAATTTGGCAAGGCGGCCTATTTAGGGCGTTTGTCGCGGCGTAAAAACGGTGAAACCCGCGGCGTGGTCCCGGTTTCTGGACGTGATCGGGTTCGTAGAACGGGCTGTTCGGAACCCGGAGCCTTGCTTTCACGCAACACGATGAACAGGCCGCTGGCGATGATGATCGCGGAGCCAACGATCGTAGCAGTATCCGGCACCTCGCCAAAAAACAAAACGCCGTAAAAGCTGGCCCAGATGATCTGGGAATATTGCATTGGTGCCACAATTACGGCTTCACCTGTGTTGTAGGCTGCGATCAGGAAACGCCCGGCCGTCCAGGCCAGGAGCGCGATGACGCCCAACTTGCCCAGGTCGACAAGCGGGAGCGGTTGATAAACCAGTGGCAGAAGCGATGCCATGACCACGAAATTTGCCATCATCGGGTATAACATGATCACAACCGCGCGTTCTTCACGTCCGATTTTGCGCACGATGATAGATGCGATTGACCCACAGATCGCGGAAATCAAAGCCGCCAAATGGCCAAGTTCCAGATCAGCACTACCGGGTCTGAGAACGACCAGAACCCCGGTGAGACCAACGGCCACGGCGATCCAGCGTCGCAGCTTTACTTTTTCACCCAGGATCGGAATGGCGAGGATCGTGATGAGCAATGGCGAGGCAAACAAGATCGCATAAACCTGTGCCAAGGGTAGCACCGAAAACGCGTAAAATGCGCAGAAGCCGGTGATGACGGCGGCGATTGTTCGACCTGCCATCCACCACGGATGCTTGGGGATCAAGGTCCCTGGTGTCGCGTCGCGCAGCAGGTAAAGCATGGCAAGCGGAAAGCTGAACAGGACGCTGAAAAACACGATTTGAACGGGCGAATATGAACCGCCCAGAACTTTGATGATGACGTCATGGCTTGCAAAAATGCCAAAGGCCAAGAGAGCGAACAACGCGCCTTTTGTATTGGGGGTCATGTCAACCTCGCTTGGAATTTTTTGGTCCGTTAATTGCGTGCGATCCGAGCCTGAAATGCGTCGAATTCGCTTTGCACTACGCGGTAGTTCTGTTTTGTCATCTTTGGTGCTGAAAGAGCAGCGTAAAAACTCTGGGCACGGTCGTTTGTGCCATCTGTTGCCCAATCAAGCCGGGTACAGCCTTCACTGCGCGCCACGTCAATCAGCGCGGACAACAACGCTCTGCCAACGCCTTTTGATTGCGCATCGGGGGTAACAAAAAGCTCCTTCATCACCAGTGATATGCCCGCGCCAGCCGGGAAACTGAACCCCCAGGTGGCAAACCCCACGGCGGTTTCGCCATCAAAGGCCAGGTGGCAGGCCATGTGTCTTTGAGCGATCAGTAACGAGATGACACGCGCTTCCTGGCTCAAGGTTGCGGGCGAGATGGCATAGTGCTCCAGACACGCCCGGTAAAGGGTCAGGAATGCCTCGGCATCCCGCGCCTCAAACGACCGGACGGAGACGCTCACAAGCTGGCGTCAAGCGCATTCAAAATGGCGTCGCCCATATCCGTTGTGCTGATCGGTGTGCCGCCTTCCTCACCCATCAAATCTGCGGTGCGCGCGCCATCTGCCAGAACCTGTTCAATGGCGGCTTCAAGACGTGCGGCTTCATCGCCCTGATCGAAGGAATAACGCAACGCCATGGCAAAACTCAGAAAGCAGGCGATCGGGTTGGCCTTGCCTTGTCCCGCAATATCGGGTGCAGAGCCGTGCACGGGTTCGTAAAGCGCGCGCGGGCGTCCGGCGTCCGTCGGGGCACCAAGGCTCGCCGATGGCAGCATACCCAGCGAACCGGTCAGCATGGCCGCGCAGTCCGACAGGATGTCACCAAAAAGATTGTCCGTCAGGATCACGTCGAATTGCTTGGGCGCGCGTACGAGCTGCATGGCCCCATTGTCCGCATACATGTGCGAAAGGTCGATATCCGGGTAGTCCGCGTCGCGTACCTTCTGCACCACTTCACGCCACAGAATTCCGCTTTCCATGACATTGGCTTTTTCCATCGAACAAACCTTTTTGTTCCTGCGGCGGGCCAGTTCAAAGGCGGAGCGTGCGACGCGGTCAATCTCGCCTTCTGTATAGCGCTGGGTGTTAATGCCAACCCGTTCATTGCCTTCTTCGAAGATGCCGCGCGGCTCGCCAAAATAGACGCCCGAAGTCAGTTCGCGCACGATCATGATGTCGAGGCCTGCAACGATATCCTTCTTGAGCGAAGAGAAATCTGCAAGTGCGTCAAAGCATTGGGCAGGGCGCAGGTTTGAAAAGAGGTCCATTTCCTTGCGCAGACGCAACAGACCGCGTTCGGGTTTCACGCTGAAATCAAGATCGTCGTATTTCGGCCCGCCCACAGCGCCGAGCAGAACGGCATCCGCGGCCAGCGCTTTGGCCATGGTGTCATCGTGCAGGGGCGTGCCATGGGCGTCATAGGCCGCACCGCCGACCAAATCTTCGCTGACGTCAAATGCCAACCCGCGTTTGTCACCAAACCAGCCAATGACCCGCTTGACCTGTCCCATGACTTCCGGGCCGATGCCGTCGCCTGCGAGGATAAGAAGGGTGGGATTGGCCATGGTCATGTCTCCTGCAACTAAGTGTCGCGAGCGGCCTACCGCGCAGCCCGGGCAGGGTCAAGAAGCCGGATCGGAGAATGCAGCCACAGTTGCTAGTTCACCTGGCTTACCCTTGCTTGCTTAGGGGTCATCCCGGTCCAATTCTGAAAGGCGCGGTAGAATGAGTTCGGATCGCGGTAGGCCAGCAAATAGGAGATTTCTTCCACGCTCATCTCGCCTTGCGCGAGATAGGCTCTCGCCAGATCGGCGCGTGTCTTGTCCAGAACGCGGCGGTAGCTTTTGCCCTCTTCATGCAGGCGTCGTTGAAGGCTGCGCCGGCTCATGTTCAGACGTGAACAAACATCATCAGCCGAGGCGCGCCCGGTCGGCAGCAGATCCCGCAGTACGCCTTCGACCCGTTCGGTCGTTGTGGCGGGCGTGATGGTGCGGGCCAGCAGCCTTTGCAAGGTGGGTTCAAAGTCTTCCCAAAGTGCGTCGCTGGCAGAAATCAGGGGTAGTCCCGCATCTGGCGGACGCAGCACCAACTCGGTGTTCTGAGATACTTCGGGGGCTCTTCCGAAATAGTCCACGAGCCGGTCATGCAGGCGACCGGCGTCAGGGCCCTTGACCGAAACGGGTATGATATTCTCGGACGTGTAGACACGGGCAATCTCAATAAAATAGATCAGTTCAAAAAGCCGGAAGCTTTCAGGCATGAACAGGCTTGAATCTGACGGCTCGAAACTGATCGAAAACCCTTCTGCCACATCCTTCAGCACAAGTTTGATCGGTGCCACGAGCGGTTTGAAGAGGGCCAGTCGTTCCAGTCCTTCACGCAGCACCGGGCTGCTTGTGAATGCGATCATCGGTGAATTGCAGGGTCTGCTGGCGGCAATCTGCGCTAGGTGCAGCGGCATGTCATCGCGATTTGTTTCTGCTGCTAAGGCTTCCCAAAGTGCGAGGAAAATGCGCCCGTCGACGCCCGTATCTTCACCTTCAAGGTAGTCGCGTCGCAGGCCGACCCGGCGCAGGATGTTTTCCTCCGAAACGTCCAGCAACCGACACATCAATCGGGTTTGCTGCGCAGCTGGAAAGAGAGGTTTACGGCTCATTGGGCTATTTCTGAAGAGGGCATCGGCAAGCTATATGGTAAGCGCTCCATGAATATGCCACGCTGACAAAGGGGATTGGCGCAATTCGTTACCCAAATGGCGCGAAATGCAAGCCAATTGGTGAAGTGCCGGAGTCGCAATGACGGCTGTGATCTGGGCTTTCGGAGCTAGAAAATCATGCCAGGTGACCGAAAACGTATCGCTGTAGAGAGTTTCGGAGGTGTGGTGTTGATCCTCCTGATGCTGCCTTTCATTCAATATGCCTTGCTTGCGGGCGCAGAGGGTATGGCCGGAAGCGATCAGGCGGATAACCGGTTTTTTAGCGCAGATCACCGCATGAGCAATCTCGCGATCTTTGGCCATATGGTTTTGGGCGCGCTGTTGGCCGCGTTCATTCCGTTGCAATTGTTCTCGCGAAAACGCTGGCCATTGATGCATCGGTGGTTGGGGCGGGTATTGTGTTTCGCGGCGCTGCTGACTTCTGTCGGCGGCCTCGCCTTCATTGTGATCAGAGGCACCATTGGCGGAGTAGCGATGGATGTGGGTTTTGGCGTTTACGGCCTATTGCTTGCCTTATGCGCCGTGCAGGCGTTGCGCCATGCGCGTGCCGGGCGATACGGGGCTCATCGGCATTGGGCCCTTCGATTGTTTGTGCTTAGCCTGGGATCCTGGCTTTACCGTGTTCACTACGGTGTCTGGTATGCTTTGACGGGAGGCGCCGCCTCCACAGCGGCATTCGATGGTCCTTTTGATCTGGTTCAGAATGTCGCTTTTTATCTTCCTTATCTTATGGCCCTGGAAATCTGGTTGCGACGCCGTGGCCATCGCCCTTAGCGGGTCAGATCAACCCAGACCAATCGATGGCGGCTGGCAAGGGCGACTGTTTGACCAAAGGGTGAATTCGGATCAGGCCAAAGCACGCCCGCATCAAGCACGCGCCAATCCCGAGAGGGTAGAACATAGTCGACCCGTAGATTGCCGGGAATGGGGTCATCCCAGTCTACCGTGTCAAAAGGGTCGCCCGATACGAGGGCGCTTCCGTCGCTTTGGGGCCGGGGGTCCTGCAACCGGGCGTCGTTCAAAATTCCGCGAATGGCCTCTTTGCGGCCCTCTCCGTCACGACGATCCTGGTTGAAATCGCCCAATAGAATGAACTGTTCCTCAGGGGCGGGGCCAAAAATACCATCAAGATATTGCTGCCAAAAAACGATCTCATCGTGATTGCGTCTGCCGTTTCGATCCTCCGGTCCGTCGAATACCGGCGGGCTGGCGTGGAATGTCATCAGCGAAAGACGACCCGCTTCAGGCAAATCAATGGGGACAACCCAATGCGCGGTTGTGGGAAGCCTCTGGATGGCCTGTGCCGCCTCCGAAGGAAAGGGTCCGTCTTCGGTTTCGGGCAGCAGAGCGCCGGGCATGTCGCGCCACAAAAGTGCCGAGAAATCTTGAACCTCTTCGATCACGATCGGATGGCGAGAGAGGATCGCAATACCACCCTGGCCGGAGAATTGCCCGTAACCCTGCGCATCACGCGGCTCGCCGAGCCTGCCATTGCCGTCCATGTCCAGGCCAGTGGGCATGCCGGTGTTGGGGCGCTCTGCGAACCGATGAGGGTAGTCGATACCGCGCGCCGAAAGAGCTTCGACATAAGCCCCTAAGGCTGCACCCGTCAGATCATAGTCAAATCCTTGCAGAACCAGAATGTCGGCGTTTGCTTTCGCGATCACTTCAAGTGTTGCGTTGATCTGCGCGTCTTCGCCTCTCACGATGTCCCGCAGCAGCAGGCCGGGGCCTTTTCGCTGAAGCTCAGTGTTGTACGTCGCGACCCGCAGATTTTCAGCAAAGGCTGACGTGCCAAGCAGCGCAAGTGTTGCCGCGATCAGGCCGTCTGAAATTCGATATCTTCGGCAGCACTTTGATAGGCGCGTCGGCGCTTTTCCTGGATCATGCTGGCGATCCGGCTCAATGCAATGCCACGCATGATCATGCTGGCGGGAAGGAAAGCCCATGCGGTCATCGTCCAGATAAGCGTTTGCGGATCCTGTAGTGAAATCGGGTCTACCAGATCGGACGTGGCCTTGACCACTGCGGGAATGACAAAGGGAAGCAGAAATCCGAAGGCGATGTTGAACCGCGCGTCACGTTGCAATCGCTCCAGCACATCGCCACCCGTTGTCGGGTCAAACCGTGGAAGATTTACCCATACGTTGAAGGCGCCCTTTCGCACCGGCCATCCCCAAATCCGAACCGAGGCAACAAATGCTATCATTGCAATGAGGGAAATCAGATAGGATATGCCGGCGGCCGAACGGACCCGTCCGATAACCTCCGTGGAGGCGTCATAGGGGAGCATCAACACGATCAGCCGTACTGGCGAATAGGGAAAATCAATGGCGTTCCCGATGATTGTACCGACGGCCATGATGCCCTGACTGAGCGTTGTCGGTTCCGCCTTGCCTTGCGCGATTGCCGTGAGAAGGAAAACCGTGACGAACAGAGCCACGAAACGCATTCTGTTGAATGGCGCGGCGTCTCGGAATTCAACAATGCTTGGCGCATTGGAATTGTATTCAACGAAGGTAAGAAAAGCGGCCAGAAGCGCTATGAGCACCACAATCTGGGATTGGTCGGAGGCAACATCCGGTAATAGCAATGCCGGCATTGCGATCAGCAATGCGACCAGCAGTCCGCGCATAACCGCGCCTGACATTCGTACGATCATTCGTTTCTTCCCTTCAAACTGGCCAGGAGCGATACAGTGCCGCTGCCTTGTTCCAACTTGATGCCACGGGGGCGCGGCTGTGCCTCAATCCTGCCCCATTCGTGACATCATTCGTCATAGTCTCGCAAGTGTCGTGGTTAACAAAAGCGAATGCATTGGGCGTTTTGAGGGAACAGGTGGTGCCATCTTGCATCAATACTGTGGCAAAAAACTGGCACCACACAACATATAGTGGGCGCTGCTGAGGCGCCCACTACAAAGAAGTTATTTGTTTGTCATTGTCGCTGAAACGGCAACCTGCGGTTTCGAAGTATCAGACCCAAGGACGGGCCTGGGACGCCGATCTCTCGTAGGTATCGATCGCTGCTGCTTTCTCCATCGTCAGGCCGATGTCGTCCAAGCCATTCATAAGGCAGTGCTTTTTGAACGGGTCCACATCGAAACTGAAAACCTCTCCGTCCGATGTCGTGATCGTCTGGGCATCCAGGTCAACACTCATGCGCGCATTGGATCCCTTCTCGGCATCCTTCATCAGAATGTCCACCTGTTCCTGAGGCAGGGCGATCGGCAGAATGCCGTTCTTGAAGCAGTTGTTGAAGAAGATATCCGCGAATGACGGCGCAACCACACATCGGATGCCAAAGTCCTTGATAGCCCAAGGCGCATGTTCCCGGCTTGAACCGCAACCGAAGTTGTCGCCAGCCACGAGGATTTCCGCGTCCCGGTAGGCGTCTTTGTTGAGGATGAAATCGGGGATCTCCTTGCCGTCGTCATCATAACGCATCTCGTCAAAGAGGTTCACGCCAAGCCCTGACCGTTTGATCGTTTTCAGGAACTGCTTGGGGATGATCATATCGGTGTCGATATTGATCATGGGCATCGGTGCCGCGATCCCGGTGAGCGTCGTGAATTTATCCATTGGTCAAACCTCCGTTTTCGGCGGGCGACTTGCGTGCACACCCTGTACACCGCCCGTACACCAACCGGTGTACATCCGCAGTGTCGATGGCCGTCTGATGCATTATTTGGGGGGAAGTTGCAACGCCTGCCGCCGGATCAGAACATGTCGCTGAAAAAAAATTCGGCGGCACCAAAGCGCCGCCGAACAGAGTTTTAGAAGTGCAAAACCTTAGGCTGCTTTCTTGCGGCGGCGCATAACGCCGAAGCCCGCAAGAGCTGTGCCCATCAGCAACATGCCCGCTGGCAGCGGTACTTGTGAAACAGCTGTGAACGTAGCATAGAGCTGCGCTGGGTTGTTCGAGTTCTCCTGTGTCAGGAAGTCGGTCACGATTGTGGACCCACCATCTGTCGAGAAACCCAGAACCTGGAACACATAGTCCACGCCGCCGAGGCTGAACGCTTCCGCGCCTGCAGCTGAAGACACACTTACGATGTCGTCACAGATAGAGACGCTGCCTGGGCCACAAGGTGCAGAGTTGGTCGTTTCATCATGCGAAAAGGAAAATACGCTGCTGATGAGTGGACCGCCGCCGCCGATTTGAATGTCGACGTTCAGGTTGGCCGTATCAAGGGTCGTTCCTGTGATCGGAAAGTTCAGGTGGTTGAAGTTACCAACGACGAACTGCGTGTCCGCAGCAAGACCCAGGATAGGTGTCGGTGCGTCGGTGAAATCATACCCACTCTGGCTAGCTCCGGTGCCCCAACGCATGGATGATGTCGGATCACCGTTATTCACGGTAACACCACCAGGAACCACGTCGTTCCAAGATGAGTCGATTCCGGTGATATCGAGAGTTGCAGCTGTTGCACCAACTGCTGACATCGCGAGCGTGATTGCCGTTGCTGTCGTTATTGTTAGTTTTTTCATAAATTGTACCCCCTAGAAAGGTATGCGCCAAAAGCGCGACTTGAAAATAGAAGAGTTATAATAGCACTTTAAAAACTACACGCACTGAAATAACTCTCCAACGCGTTATGTGCCCGTTAACAAGCACACGAGAATGTTATTAACCAATTATTCACAATTTTGCAATTTTAAATCCGAGAAAAGTGAATTTGAGTTCGGATTCACATTGATAGGCTGCAAGGTCAATCCGGCATTCAATTTAAAGGCGAAACCCGTCCAGAGTTCCGCCTTTTATGAGTCGAATCGACGCCTATGACATCACGTCGCGCACGTCCGTGAGCTTGCCGGTAATTGCCGCTGCTGCCGCCATTGCGGGAGACATCAGGTGCGTGCGTCCGCCACGACCCTGACGCCCCTCGAAGTTGCGGTTCGACGTGGCCGCACAACGTTCGCCGGGCTGCAATTGATCGGGGTTCATGGCCAGGCACATGGAGCACCCCGCCAGACGCCATTCAAATCCGGCTTCCTTGAAGATGTCCGCCAGGCCCTCTTCTTCGGCCTGGGCGCGTACCAGGCCTGAACCGGGCACGACCATGGCGCGCAGCCCGTCTTTCTTTTTCTTGCCTTTCAGGATTTCAGCGGCAGCGCGCAAGTCTTCGATCCGACCATTGGTGCAGGAGCCAATGAAGACGGTATCGATTTCGACCTCGTTCAGGGGGGTGCCGGGCGTCAGGCCCATGTAATCGAGCGAGCGTTGGGCAGCCCCCACCTTGCCGCCTTCGAAATCCTCGGCCGCGGGCACGGTGGCGGTGATCGGCAGAACATCTTCGGGGGAGGTGCCCCAAGTCACAACCGGCGCGATGTCTTCGCCCTTGAGGGTGATCACCTTGTCCCAGGTGGCATCGTCATCAGAATAAAGTGTTTTCCACCAATCCATTGCGGCTTCCCACTGGGCACCTTTCGGCGCGTGGGGCCGGCCCTTGCAATATTCAAAGGTCTTTTCATCCGGCGCGATCAGACCGGCGCGCGCTCCGCCCTCAATCGCCATGTTGCAGACGGTCATGCGACCTTCCATCGACAGATCGCGGATCGCCTCGCCGCAATATTCGATCACATAGCCGGTGCCACCTGCAGTACCGGTGGCACCGATGACGGAAAGGGTGATGTCCTTGGCGGTGACGCCGGGGCGCAACTTGCCAGTGATCTCCACCTTCATGTTCTTGGATTTCTTCTGGATCAGCGTCTGGGTGGCCAGCACGTGTTCAACTTCGGATGTGCCGATCCCGTGGGCTAACGCGCCAAACGCGCCGTGGGTCGCGGTGTGGCTGTCGCCGCAGACGACGGTCATACCGGGCAGGGTCCAGCCCTGTTCGGGACCGACAATATGCACGATGCCCTGACGGACGTCAGAGACCGGATAATAGTGGATGCCGAAATCTTTGGCATTGGTATCGAGGGCGGCCACCTGGATCGCTGAATCTTCGGTCATGTTGGAGGGATCTTCGCGCCCCGGCGTTGTCGGCACGTTATGATCCGGCACAGCAATGGTTTTTTCGGGTGCGCGCACCTTGCGGCCTGTCATCCGCAGACCCTCGAAGGCCTGCGGGCTTGTCACCTCATGCACGAGGTGGCGGTCGATATAGAGCAGGCAGGTGCCATCGTCGGCTTCGTGGGCGACATGGGCATCCCAGATTTTGTCATAAAGCGTTTTGGGGGACATCGGTCCTCTCCCGTAATTTGGAATTGATCAGGTGGGCTGCTGTGCGTGGCTATAGTCGCGCAAGCACAGCACGCGTTGCCCCGAAGAAGCGTTCGCGCAGACGCGCGCGGTCATCCATATCAAAGACACGGTTCATGGCGTGGAGATACAATGCCATCGGCACTGCCGCAAGGGTTGTCGGTTAGGACGGTCTGTGCCAATTTCGACCAAAAGGAGCAGAAATGGAGGTAGAAGACGAAGCCTTTGCCGCGGCGATGATGTCCGTCGACGAAATCTGGTTCCTTTTCATCAGTTTTATTCAAAGCGTTCTGACCCCGGGATGGCGGCAGAATCAGGTTCTGATCGTGATCGGTCTAGCCGTGGCTTGTTACTGTCTGCATATCGTTTCCGGCAGAATGATCGAAAACCGGGTGCGCGCGCGGGAAGGCTGGTCCAAGTTACAGCTGCGGATGATCGTGCAGGTCAAACGCCGCATGGGGCTGATCTGGTTTGCCGTGCTTGCGGGCGGGCTGTATATGATCATGCAGCAGATCACCTGGCCGTCGCGCTCTTATTTCATTGGGCTTGCAGCGACATTGGCGGCGGCATGGACGGGGATCGGATACGCCACCCGGCTGGTCCGCAACCGCACAATGCGACGGTTGGTGACCTGGGCGTTATGGATCTACGTAACGCTCTATTTCGTTGGTGTGTCCGATGAAGTTAGCACATTCCTTGATGACCTGGCGCTGGAAGTAGGTGAATTCCGCTTCTCCGTCCTGATGCTGATCACTGCGGCTGTGGTCATTGGGGCGCTTTTCACCATGGCGCGTGTGGTCAGCGGGGTCACGGCGTCGCGCATTCGCAGCAACGAAGATATCAGCCCGTCGATGCAGGTGCTGACGGTCAAGGCGGTGCAGACAATCCTCTACGGCTGCGCCTTCTTTATCGGGATCAAGGCGGTTGGCATTGATCTCACCGGGCTTGCCGTTCTCTCCGGTGCGATTGGTGTCGGCCTTGGTTTCGGGCTTCAGAAGGTTGTCTCGAACCTGGTCTCCGGCGTGATCATCCTGCTCGACAAATCCATCAAGCCCGGCGACGTGATTTCACTGGGCGAGACCTTCGGATGGATCAACGCCTTGGGTGCGCGATACGTCAGCGTCGTTACCAGAGATGGGCGTGAGTATCTGATTCCAAACGAAGATCTGATCACCGGACAGGTGGTGAACTGGTCGCATTCAAACGATTTTGTGCGCCTCGACATCTTTTTCGGCACCTCCTACGGCTGTGATCCGCATCTTGTGCGGAAACTCGCGATCGAGGCGGCCACGGATGTGGACCGGGTTCTGTCACACCCCAAGCTGCCGGTTTGCCATATCGTCGGCTTTGGGGACAGTTCGGTTGATTACATCCTGCGGTTCTGGATCAAGGATCCGACCGGCGGGCTGACGAATATTCGTGGCAACGTTTATCTGGCTTTGTGGGACATTTTCAAAGAGCACGATATCTCCATTCCGTTCCCCCAGCGGGAAGTGCGGATGCTGGAAGATGCGGCAGACAGCGGTTTTCACGGGACGTCACGTTAACATATCCGCAACCGTCTTATTGAAAAGTCAAATGGGTATTGTTACCCTTAAACCACCCCAGCGCCGGGGGTCGGTCGGCGCGTTCAAAGGAGGACGATGTCCTGTCTATCCACGCTGACGCAGCGGATGCTGCTCAAATCGGGTCTGCGGTAATGCCTGCCGCATCCAACATTGCCACAAGCGAAAAGCTCCTGGCGACCATCCTTTCAACACTTCAAGACCTCAAAGCCGAAGATATCGTGCAACTTGATCTGCGCGGCAAAACGGAGATCGGCGACTATATGGTGATCTGTTCGGGGCGTTCTACCCGGCAGGTGGCTTCGATCTCTGAAAAGCTGGCGCAACAGGTCAAGGACGATTTCGGGCTTTCCGCGAAGATGGAAGGCAAGGACACCGGAGACTGGGTTCTGATCGATACAGGCGATGTGATCGTGCATGTGTTCCGCCCGGAAGTGCGCGAGTTCTATCAGCTTGAGAAGATGTGGCAGCCCATGGACGGACCGGAGTCTGCGGCCAACTGATCAATTTCCGTTGGTGGTAAGCTCATGCGTGTTCACATCGTTGCGGTTGGACGGCTGCGTGCCGGGCCGCAAAAACAGCTCATTGATGACTATCTGACGCGCCTCAATCGGACGGGCCGCAATCTTGGCCTTGGGCCCGCGCGGGTTGTGGAGGTTGATGACCGCAAAGCGTCGGGGATGGCTGCGGAGGCTGACCTTCTGCGTCGTGCCGTCCCTCAGGGTGCGGTGATGGTCGCACTAGATGAGCGTGGCCGCGTTGAATCTTCGCGAGAGTTTGCAGATCGTCTGGCAGGGTGGCGCGATGCAGGACGGGCGGATTTGGCGCTGATCATTGGTGGGGCCGACGGGATTGCCCCGGAATTGCGGGCCGAGACAGCGTTTCAGCTGTCATTTGGGAAAATGGTCTGGCCGCATATGCTGGTGCGGGTCATGCTGGCCGAACAGCTTTACCGCGCAGCCTCAATCCTGTCTGGTGCGCCTTATCATCGCGACTGAACGGGTTTGATTTCGGTCAAGGAGCGCCCGTTTTTGGTGCCCGCGATCCCGGTTCCGTTTCAGGTCTAGCGCAAAGTGACGATTGACGCCTTCTGGTTCCAGCCGCCCGGCAGTTCACGGGCCTGAACCTGCACTTGCGTCGTGCCCTCCGGAATCTTGATGCCTGACAGGGAGCGGGTGAAGGGTTGCTCTTCCACATGAGGATGCGCCAGTTCACGGATCGCCAGTTGATTGCCTTGCATATCGAGAACACGCCAGGCATCGGCGTAGTGGTCCCACCCGGTATCCGGATGAGAAATTGTCACGTCAAAGCGCCAACTGTCTCCTGTACGCTTTGCTTTGACATTTTCGATGCGTGGAGGTTCTGCCCAGGCCGGCAGGGCGAGGGCCACAAAAAGCAAAGTTAAAAATCTCATATCACAATACCATTCACACGATTTCGGCGAGTTTCCGCGTAACTTAATGGTTCAGGAGGATTTTGCGAGAGTGAGATGCAAATTCTCTGCGCCAAATGACCGTAACTGTGGTCAGGGATGCGAGTATGAGTGGAATTGACCCTGCAAGCCACGCGGCAGAGGCGAGTGCAAAGTAGATCGAGCGCAGCCCGCGATTAACACCTTTTGCAGCTGTAATATTGATATGAGCGGCCTGATCTGCGCGAATCTTGGCTTTGGGATGATCCGGATCGTTTGGCACCGCAGCCATCAGAACGGAGCAGTAGCCAAAGAGCCTGTTGGCCCAGACAAATTTCAAAAACGCATTTGTCAGGAAGACCGTCATGACGATGAGTTTGAGCTCCCAGACGATATCGGGGTGATCCATCAAGGTGATGTCCGCCGCCACGCCGGCCAACCGGTCGGCATTCCCGATCAACGCCAGCGCTCCGCCTATGGCAATGACGCAGGTCGAGGCAAAAAACGCCGTTCCCTGTCGAAGGTTTCCCAATATCTGGGCGTCAAAAATACGCGGATCCCGAGTAATCATCTCGCACATCCATTCCCGCCGATACTGCGCCATGATCATGGCGGTGGACAGGTGCTTCTTGGAGGGGTTTTCCACCCAGAAGCCAATGCCCGCCCAAAGGCCGAAGAGCAGCGCCACGGCAAAGAAATCCAGAGGTTCAAACAGGGAGATACGGTCGAGGAAGGTCATGTTCAGACGCATGGCAGGTCCGATAAGGCTTGCCAATGGTTGAAATTGGTAATATTATTTTACCAAATGGAGGGTTCCCTATGGAAATGCCGATTCCTGACGCTGATGTGCTGGCGCGCAAGGGGCGCGTTGTGTCCCGCTTGCAGGCTGTATTGCCGGACGGGGCGGTGATCCATGATCAGTCGGAAACCCGCGCCTATGAGTGCGATGCGCTGACCGCTTACAAATGCCCGCCGATGGTGGCCGTGCTGCCGTCGAGCACGCAGGAGGTCTCGGATGTGCTGCGGATTTGCCATGAAGAAGGCGTGCCCGTGGTGCCACGCGGTTCCGGCACATCGCTGGCGGGCGGTGCGCTGCCCACGGCGGATTGTGTGATCCTGGGCGTTGCGCGCATGAATGAAGTGCTGGATACCGATTACGAGAACCGCACGATCCGGGTACAGACGGGCCGCACAAACCTGAGCGTGACCGGGGCGGTCGAGGAAAACGGCTTTTTCTATGCGCCGGACCCCTCCAGCCAGTTGGCCTGTGCCATTGCGGGCAATATCGCCATGAATTCCGGCGGCGCGCATTGTCTGAAATACGGGGTGACCACCAACAACCTGATGGGCGTGACCATGGTCATGATGGATGGCGAAATCGTCGAGATTGGCGGGGCGTATATGGACAGTGCGGGCCTTGATCTGCTTGGTCTGATCTGCGGCTCGGAAGGGCAATTGGGTGTGGTGACAGAAGCGACGCTGCGCATTCTGCCGAAACCGGAAGGTGCGCGCCCGGTGCTGATGGGATTTGACGACAATGAAGTTGCCGGTGCCTGCGTCAGCGACATCATCAAGGCGGGCGTTTTGCCGGTGGCCATCGAATTCATGGACCGGCCCTGCATCGAAGCGACGGAGGCTTTTGCCAAGGCGGGCTATCCGATGTGCGAAGCGCTGCTGATCGTCGAGGTTGAAGGGTCGGATGCGGAGATTGACCACCAGCTTTCCCTGATCATGGAGATTGCGCGGCGGCATAATCCGGTCGAGTTGCGCGAGAGCAAATCGGCGGAGGAAAGTGCCGCCATCTGGCTGGGCCGGAAATCCGCGTTCGGCGCGATGGGACAGATCAACGACTATATGTGTCTGGACGGCACCATCCCGGTCAGTTCGCTGCCCTTTGTTCTGCGCCGGATCGGCGAGATGTCGGAGGAATTCGGCCTGAAGGTCGGCAATGTGTTCCACGCGGGCGACGGCAATATGCATCCGCTGATCCTCTTTGATGCCAACAAACCCGGCGATCTGGAACTCTGCGAGGCATTCGGCGCGGAAATCCTGAAGCTCTGCGTCGAGGCCGGGGGATGCCTGACCGGCGAGCATGGCGTGGGGATCGAAAAGCGGGATCTCATGAGCTACCAATATGCGCCGGACGATCTGGAAGCGCAGATGGCGGTGAAGGACGTTTTTGACCCGCAGTGGCTGCTGAACCCGGCCAAGGTTTTTCCGCTGTCGGCTTCCGAAACACGCCGCGCCGTTGCCATGGCCGCTGAATAGTGGCGGAACGCTGACGCCGCCCAGATTGACCAAGGGAACCCCATGACACCTGATACAGAAGCCGCGCTTGCCGAAGCGATCAAATCCGCCAGCGGACCTTTGGCCATTGAAGGCGGCGGAACGCGCGGTTTGCAGCCGAGGGGCGAGCGCTTGTCGGTTGCTGGCCTGACGGGCATATCGCTTTACGAGCCGGGCGCTTTGACCATCGTTGCGCAGGCGGGCACGCCGGTTACCGCGATCAATCAGGCGTTGGCGGCGGAAAACCAGCGTCTGGCCTTCGAGCCTATGGACCATCGCAAGCTGCTGAATACATCGGGGGAACCGACAATTGGCGGCATCGTTGCGGCGAATGTCAGTGGTCCGCGCCGCATTCAGGGCGGTGCTGCGCGCGACTATGCCTTGGGCGTTCGTTTCGTGGATGGCACCGGCGCTATCGTCAAAAACGGTGGGCGCGTCATGAAAAACGTGACCGGTTATGATCTTGTGAAACTGATGAGCGGGGCGCATGGCACGTTGGGAGTGTTGACAGAAGTGTCGCTGAAGGTTCTGCCGCGGCCTGAAACCCAGGCCACATTGATGATCCGCGGGCTCGATGATGCGCAGGCGGTCCGGGCGATGGCGGCAGCCATGGGCTCCCCTTTTGAAATCACCGGTGCCGCGCATTGCGCCAACATCATGGAAGGCGGCCCAGTGACCGTTCTGCGTGTGGAAGGTTTCGAGGCGTCTGTTTCTTACCGCATTGACAGGTTGAAGGACCTTCTGGCCGATTTTGATGCCGAAATGACCGTCGGCGATGCCAAAATGTCCGACTGGCTGTGGCAAAGCGTCCGGGATGTGGAGCTTTGGGCGGATGTGCCCGAAGACATCTGGCGCATTTCCTGCAAGCCAACGGACGCGCCTGCGCTGATGCGCCGGTCAGGGGCCGTGGCGTGGTATTTCGATTGGGGCGGCGGGCGTATCTGGATGCGCATGACGCAAGGCGCGGATTTGCGCGCGGCGCTGGGGGTTTTTGACGGTCATGCGACGCTGGTGCGGGCCGCGGCAGCTACGCGCGCGGCTTTGCCGGTTTTTCATCCGGAAGCCCCCGGTGTTGCAAGGCTCAGTGAAGGGTTGCGGGCGCGGTTTGATCCGCGCGGTATCCTGAACGCGGGACTTATGGGCCCTGTGGCCAGAGAGGTTGCCTGATGCAGACGACATTCAGCGAGGCGCAGCTCAAAGACCCGGGCATTCAGCGCAGCAATGAGATTCTGCGCTCCTGCGTGCATTGCGGGTTTTGCACCGCGACCTGCCCCACCTATCAGGTGTTGGGCGACGAGTTGGACAGCCCCCGGGGACGCATTTACCTGATCAAGGACATGCTGGAGAACGACCGCGACCCGGACGAAAAGACGGTCAAACACATCGACCGTTGCCTCAGTTGTCTGGCCTGCATGACGACCTGCCCGTCGGGCGTGCACTACATGCATCTGGTCGATCACGCGCGGGAGTATATCGAGCAGCGATACAAACGCCCCCTGACCGACCGGGCGCTGCGCTGGATACTGGCGCGCATTCTACCCTACCCGATGCGGTTCCGGCTGGCGCTGGCAGGGGCAAAACTCGGGCGACCCTTTGCCCGCTGGATGCCGGATGCGCGCCTGCGGGCGATGCTGGAGATGGCCCCCAAAACCATCCCGCCGGTCAGCCCCAACGATGATCCGCAAAGCTTTGCACCGCAAGGTGCCCGCAAAAAGCGGGTGGCGCTGATGACCGGATGCGCCCAGAAAGCGCTGAACACCGATATCAACGATGCCACGATCCGCCTGCTGACCCGTCTGGGCTGCGAAGTGGTTGTGGCCGAGGGCGCGGGCTGTTGTGGCGCGCTGACCCACCATATGGGCAAGACCTCCGAAAGCCATGCAACGGCGGCCCGGAACATTCGCGCCTGGGCGGCGGAAATGGACGGGGACGGGCTGGACGCCATCGTCATCAATACCAGCGGCTGTGGCACGACCGTCAAGGACTACGGCCATATGTTTCGCAATGAGGCGCTGGCAGAGGATGCCGCGCGCGTCTCCGCCATCGCGGTGGATGTCTCTGAAATCCTGATGACGCTTGATCTGCCGCCGAGTGAAGACCGCGAGGTGGTCGTGGCTTATCATGCCGCCTGTTCCCTGCAACATGGCCAGCAGATCAAAACCTTTCCAAAAGATCTTCTCAGGAAAGCGGGCTACACCGTTGTTGAACCCTCCGATCCGCATCTGTGTTGCGGATCAGCGGGAACATACAATCTGATGCAGCCGGAGATTTCCCAAAAACTGAAAGACCGCAAGGTGCGCAGCTTGCAGGACAAAAATCCTGATATCATCGCTGCTGGCAACATCGGATGCATGATGCAGATTGGCTCTGCGTCGAAAGTGCCGATCGTGCATACGGTTGAATTGCTGGACTGGGCAACCGGCGGGCCCAAACCGCCAGCGCTTGGCGAGAGGCCCCAGAGTCCTGCGCCCGTGCCCATGCTCCGTTAACGAATTGGCGACGGTCCGTTAACCAAAAAGTCGCCAATCGGGCGGGTTGCGCCCTATTTCTGCCGTATCTGATGCGTATTTCTGTTCGCATCAGATCGAAGGAATTTTTGAGTGCAAAAGTGGTTGGTATGGATTGGATTGGCGGTGCTGACGACGACCGGCGCCATTGCAGAGGATGCGCGTCTGAAATCGTTGGAAGACGGTATTGATGCGAGCCCCTGGGAGGCCGTGGGCCGTTTGGACATTGGCGGCAACGGATTTTGCACCGGTGCCCTTATCAGTCACGACCTTGTCCTGACCGCCGCGCATTGCCTTTTTGACAAGGCTTCCGGCCAGAGGATCAACCATGAAACCGTCGAATTTCTGGCAGGCTGGCGCAACGGGCGTGCCTCTGCCTACCGCCAGGTGCGCCGCGCCGTATTGCATCCGGAATACACCTACGACGAAGACGTGTCTTCATCGCGGGTCCGCAACGACATTGCACTGCTCGAATTGGCGCGGCCCATTCGGAACACAACGATTGAACCTTTTGATACCGCGTCAAGACCCCGCAAAGGGGACCGCGTCGGGGTAGTCAGCTATGCGCGGGACCGCTCTGAGGCACCATCCTTGCAGGAGGTCTGCACCGTGCTCGCGCGCCAGCAAGGTGTGCTTGTGACATCCTGCTCAGTTGATTTTGGATCGTCCGGCGCGCCAATTTTCACCTTCGACGATGGCAAGGCGCAGATCGTCTCGGTCGTTTCCGCAAAGGCGGAAATGAATGGTCAGAATGTATCGCTGGGGACGGCCCTGGGCGCGCCACTGGATTTTCTGCGCGCCGAATTGCTTGCCGGTAAGGGCGTTTACCAGGAAAGCGCACCCATTGCTGCGCGCATCGGCGTCGGAGAGGGGCGGTCCTCCTCCGGTGCCAAATTCGTAAAGCCGATGAACTGACCGATGTTTCGTTTCATTCTTGTTTTTCTCCTGCTGCTTCCTGCCGTTGCCGCCGCGCAGGCCCGAAACACCGCCCTTGATGGCCTGGAAGGCGAAAACGAAGCGCTGGTCTGGCAGGCTGTGGGGCGGCTTGACGCCGATAATGTGGGGTTTTGCACCGCCACGCTGATTGCGCCGGAGCTGGTGCTGACGGCAGCGCATTGTGTCTACTCTTCGCGAACTGGTGAGCTGCTCAAAGCGGAGGACCTGACTTTTCGGGCGGGTCTGCGCAATGGGGCCACGGCAGCGGAACGCAAGATCGCACAGATCGAAGCCCACCCCGGCTACAGCCCAAGGGGCGGCGTAAACCAGGACAACATTCGCCATGACGTGGCATTGCTGCGACTGGCGACACCGATCCCAACCCATGAACTCAACCCCTTCGTGCTTTATCAGGGGCGTTTCACCAAAGGTCCTGTCAGCGTGGTGTCCTACGGGCGTGGTCGGGCCGAATTGCCCTCGCGCCAGGCCGTTTGCCGGATGTTTGAACAATACCAGGGCGTTGTGCTGATGGATTGCGACGTCACTTTCGGGTCATCCGGCGCACCGGTCTTCAGTCATAAAAACGGGCGCGGGCAAATCATCTCCGTCATTTCAAGCGTTGGTCACTATGATGGCAAGAAAACCTCGTTCGGTATGGTTTTGCCGAAGCTTGTGGCTGATCTGAAACAGCAGATGCGGGCCAATGCGCAGAACCCGTTGGCAGGTGCCCGCCGGATCAGGATCAATAACGGAAGCTCCCGCAATACATCATCGGGCGGTGCGAAATTTGTTCGACCCGGAGGGTCTTGAAAGCAAAATTCGAACGCCCACATTAGCAGCGTCGGGGTGCCTATGAAGGGCCTTGGCAAAAGCAATGGCCGGATGCGTCCTTTGGGAGCAACCGGTGTTTAATCGCTCAAAAGAGGATGAAACTATGCGTACTTATGATTTTGCACCACTTTATCGCGCCACCGTCGGTTTTGATCAGATCGCTGATCTCATGGACCGCGTGCTGACAAGCGAAGGCGCCCAACCTTCCTACCCCCCTTACAACATCGAAAAGCTCGAAGATGACGCCTACCGGATTTCGATTGCGGTGGCTGGTTTTTCAGATGCCGACCTGTCTGTAGAGGTGCGTGAAAACGCGCTGATTGTCTCTGCCAAGAAAGCGGATGAAGATCAGGCGCGCAGCTACCTGCACCGCGGCATCGCGACCCGCGCGTTCGAGCGACGCTTCCATCTGGCGGACCACGTTGTTGTCACCGGGGCCACACATGTCGATGGCATGTTGAACATCGACCTGGTGCGCGAAGTGCCCGAAGCGCTCAAGCCCCGCCAGATTTCGATCTCTTCGACAAAACAGATCGAAAAGGATGTTGTTGACGCCAAATCGGTCAACTGATCCGCGCGTTTTCAAGTGATCCTGACGGGTTCGGACATGTTGTTCGGGCCCGTTTTTTCATCTGGAGCGTCGGGTTTTTTGTCGACAGTTGGCGCTATTGCAAGGCGTTTGGCAGGAAGAGTGCAATGCTCGGAAAGGCGATCAGCAGAAATGCCATGGCGAGCATGGTCAGGCAGTAGGGCAAAGCGCCCAGCATGACCTCATTCAGACTGCCCGAGCGCCGCGCGCCTTGCACCACATAGAGGTTCAGGCCAACCGGCGGCGTGATCAGCGCCATTTCGATCAGCACAATCATCAGGATGCCGAACCATATCACATCATAGCCCTGCGCCACCACCAGCGGCACGATGATTGGTATGGTGACAACCATCAGCGAGAGCGTTTCGATGAAAAACCCCAGAACGATGTAGAGCACCACAACCACCAGAATGGTTTTGAGTGGAGTCAGTCCGAGGCCGGTCATGAAGGCTGTCAGCTCGCGGCCCAACCCTGCCGAGGCCAGCGTGAAGTTCAGGAAGGAGGCGCCGATGACGATCAGCATGATCATGGAGGTGATTTTCACCGTGCCCGTCAGGCTTTGTGTAAGCATCGACCACGACACGCCGCCAAAGGCCAATGCGATCAGGAACGCGCCCGCGACACCAACCGCGGCAGCCTCTGTCGGCGTGGCCCAGCCCAGATAGATAGAGCCGACGATCAGCCCGAAAAGGATGAGGATCGGGATGAGATCAATGAGGGCGCGCAGCATCTTGGGGAAAGGGAAGGTGCGGCGGACCCCACCAAGATCAGGGCGGATTAGACAGATGATTGCGGTCACAGCCATGAAGGCAAATGCCAGGGCCACGCCGGGTATCAAACCGGCCAGAAAGAGCTGCGGGATCGAGGATTGCGTGAGAAATCCATAGACGATGAGGTTGATGGACGGGGGGATCATGATCCCCAGCGTTCCACCCGCCGCGATTGCCCCGGAAAAGAGTTTGGGGTCGTACCCCAGTTTTTCAGCCTGCGGCATGGCGACGGTCGCAACCGTAGCTGCTGTTGCCACCGAAGAACCGGAAGTGGCAGAAAACATGGTGGCGGTGGCGACGTTGGCGTGCACCAACCCGCCGGGCAGCCAGGAAACCCAACGGTCGAGGGCGGCATAGGTGCGTGTGGCCACTCCGCTGCGCACCAGGATTTCTCCCAGCAGGACAAAGAAGGGGATCGCGATCAGCGTTGCCGAATTGGACGACGACCAGACCATGTTGCCCAACCCCCGGGTCAGTGGAAAGCTGGAGAAGAACGTATCAATGCCAAAACCCAGCAGAAACAGGACAATGCCCACGGGAATGGAAAGCGCCAGCAGCCCAAGCAGGCCAACGGAGACATAGGCGATCATTGCAATGTCTCCTGCTCGGCAAAGGCACCGACAAACTGCTCGGTCTCGGCGTGGCGTTTCTTGAGCACCAGACTGATGGCGGCAAGGGTGGTCAGCGTCGACATCAGTGCAAACCAGACCCAGCCCGCAAACCACGGCAACTGAACCCAGGCGAGCGGTGTTTCAAGCGGCGTATTGGCGCGCGACCCGTTGGTCAGGGACCGTTCCACAACCGGCCAGGCCTTGACCGCGATGGTGACGATGACGCCGGACATGACGATCATTGAAAAGACGTCAAAGAGCGCGCGCGCGAAGCTGCCGGCGCGGCTGCGCATCAGATCGATGCGGACATGTCCGAGTTCCAGCAGCGTGTAGGACATGCCCCAGGATGTGGCGAGGGCCATGGCGTAGCCAGCGATCTCTTCGGTGCCGCCAAAGGACGTGCCGACCCGGCGCATGATGATGTCTGCCAGCACGAAAGCCGCACACAGCAGCAAGCCCAGACCCACGCCAAGGGCGACGCCTCGGTTGATGCGGCGCAGGCTGTTGATCATCGTCAGTTCCATGATGGGCACGTCCCTTTGGCTAAGGCGTCAATTGATCGTGACGCCGACAACCTTGCCAACACTGTCGTTCCAGCGGGCCGCCCAGTCGCCACCAGCGCGGGAGGCCCAGTCGGGCAGCACCTCGCTTGTCAGAATCTCGCGGGCCCGGTCAAAATCGGCATCGCTGACCTCCACCAGTTTCATTGAGCGCGCCTCGCCTGCGGGGCAGTCACCGTTTCCGGTCAGACAGGCGATGTCGTTGACCAGCGCATCCTGCGCACTGGCCCATGCGGGGTCTTCAAAGCCTTTGGTTACCTGCGTTGCAATCAACGCCTGGGTATCGGCGTCCAGGCTGTTCCATTTGTCCATATTGATGGCCGTCACGACGGAATCCCATCCGCCCAGTGGGATCGGCAGCAGGTGGGTGGACACTTCCCACCAACCCGCGCTGTAGCCGGAACCAGCCCCGGTCACGGCGCAATCAACAACGCCGTTCTGCAAGGCACCGGGCACTTCGGAGAAGGACACGTTCACCCCTTCCGCCCCCAAAGCTTCAAGCAGCTTTGCGGTCATCCGACCGGATGCCCGAACTTTCAATCCTTCCAGATCTGCCAGATTGGTGATCTCGTGATTGCAGAAAACAACCTGAGGCGGGTAGGGCGCGATGGCCAGAACATGTGAATTGAACCGGTCGCGGTAGATATCGGCCACCATCGGGCGGGCCGCATCCACCATGGCGCGGGCCTCATCGGCGGAAAGCGCCAGCAGCGGCACATCGAGACCTTCAAGCTCGGGAGCATCCGAGACCGCGTAGTCGGCCACCGTCATGGCGACATCATAAACGCCTTGCCCCAGAAGCGGATAGATGTCGCCCAATCCTAGGCTCATCTGGTTGTGCGTGGTCAGTTCGACGTTGATTTTGCCCTCTGACGCTTCGGGCAGTGCGGTGCTCCAGAACGGGGCTTCATATTGTTTGTGCAGGGGCAGGCTGGACCAGCTGCCCACGACGGACAGGTCTTCGGCCAGTGCTGGAGTGGACAGGGCCGCGCCTGCGACGATGAGAGGTAGGACGTTTTTCATGTTTGGGTCTCCTTGTTGGAAAGGGTCAATGTGTTTGCAGGATTGTTGTTTCAGCGTCTTCAGCGACATCAGCGATCAGCATGTGCCCCGGCGAATGGGTGACGCAAATGGGAAGCTCGGCCTCCAGCAGCACGTTTTGGGGGGTCACACCGCAGGCCCAGTAGACGGGCACTTCACCGGGGTTGATCTCTACCGCGTCACCCCAATCCGGTTGTGCCAAATCGGAAATGCCAATGCCGGAAGGATCGCCAACGGCAATGGGCGCGCCGTGCGCCTGTGGAAACCGGCTGCTGATCTCCCGGGCCTTGGCAATCTGGTGTTCGGGGATCGGGCGCATGGTCACGACCATCTGACCGCCAAACCTGCCCGCGGGAATGAGGTCGATATTGGACCGGAACATGGGAACGTTTCTGCCGGTCTCAATATGGCGCACCGGTATCCCGTGCCGCATCAGCGCGTTTTCAAACGTAAATGAGCATCCCAGAGCGACGGTGACCAGATCGTCTGCCCAGGTGTCGGTGATGTCGGTGATCTCTTCGTTCAACTGACCGTGACGAAAGACCCGGTACTTCGAGACATCCGTTCGGATATCGATGTCGTAGCCGAGGGTCGGCAGGGCGGGATTGCCGCTATCGCTGATCCCGACGATCGGGCAGGGTTTGGGGTTGCGCTGGCAAAACCTGAGGAAATCCAGCGCGTGCTGCTCTGGCAGGATGGCGATATTGCATTGCAGCTTTCCCGCCGCCAGCCCGGCCGTGTGACCGCGATAGGAGCCGTCGCGAATGGCAGTTCTGACCTGAGCGACCGATGCGGTCTGAAGATCGGTGTGGGAAACGAATGTAAGTGTCATGATGGCAGCCCTCGCGACGCCATCAGATCATCACACGCGGCTACAGTTTCACACAAGTAATCATATTATATCATTAGCGATAGATATTTTGAATTAGCTTGGATGCGTTTCATCCCAGGTCACAGCGACGTGCCGGGCGATTTCAGCGCTGTTTTCAGCAAGAAAGCTGCGTGGCTCTGACAAATAGGATGCTGTGAATGCCAATGGCTGCGGATGAAATCCAGGATCAAACTCGACGATCTGTCCAGAGGTGAGAAAGTCATTGGCCAATGCTTGCGGGTAAGGGCCAACGGCGATTCCCGCCGCAATCATCTTGAGGCTGGCCGACAAGGACGCGGAGGCATAGACCCGCGTTTTAGGGCCGATCCGGCGTGACAGCTCGGACATCAATTCGCGATAGGGGCGCGTTTTGCTGGAGTAGGATATGACTGGGATTTTGCTCAGGTCGGTCTGGTCGTTGGCGGCTGAACGATACCAATGCAGATCGAAGGTCGGCAGCGTCACGTTTTCCACGGTGAATTCCGACACGGGCCCCATCAGAAAGGCGAGGTCCAGTCGGCGCTCAAGGAGGGCGCTGCGAAGGTTGAGCGATATATCAACCGTCAGGTCGACATTCACGCGCGGATATCGCGCGCTGAAAGCGGTCAGAAATTCTGGCAGCCAGGCCTGTGCAATGGTTTCCGACGCACCCACACGAAACAAGCCTTCGGCCTCGGAGGGGTTCGCGACGCGTTGCTTGATTTCTTCCTCAACGAAAAGCATTTGCTCGGCGTAAGACAGCAATAGGGTCCCGTGTTTTGTCAGAACAAGCTCACCGGGGCCGCGTTCCAGCAGGGGGACGCGCAATTCCTGCTCCAGATTTGCGATGCGTGTCGAGACGGCGGGTTGCGACAGGTGCAGACGCTCTGCCGCTTTGCGGAACCCGCCCAGGCGGGCGACCCAGAGGAAGGTGCGGATTTGATCGAATGTCATGCAGCATTCATAGGATGGATCAATTGTGCTGCATATCCATAAAGACGACGCTGAGGTCGTGGCCGTATTGCCGGGATAGATGATCAATCCATCGGCGAAAGAAAAAGGGCCGCAAAAGCAGCCCTTTCGTCGTAGTTTTTGGATTCAGACCGACATGCAGATGTACTTCATCTCCAGATAGTCTTCGATCCCGTGGTGTGACCCCTCGCGCCCCAGACCGGACTGTTTGACCCCGCCAAAGGGCCCGACTTCGGTGGAGATGATACCGGTATTGACGCCCACGATCCCGTATTCCAGCGCCTCGGCCACTTTGTAAACGCGGCTGAGATCCTTGGCATAGAAATAAGAGGCCAGCCCGAAGATCGTATCATTGGCCATGGCGATCACCTCATCCTCGTCTTCGAATTTGAAGAGCGGGGCGAGGGGGCCAAAGGTTTCTTCGGTCGCGACCTTCATGTCCTGCGTCACACCGGTGACCACAGTAGGTTCAAAGAAGGTGCCGCCCAGCTCATGCGCCTTGCCGCCGGTCAGGATCGCACCGCCGTTGGAGACGACATCTTCCATGTGTTCCTTGACCTTCTCGACCGCTTCGGCGTTGATCAGCGGGCCGGTTGTGACGCCCTCCTGGAGACCATCGCCCACCTTGAGATTTTCCACGGCCACTTTCAGCTTGGCAGCGAAGGCATCATAGACCCCGGCCTGCACATAGATGCGGTTGGCGCACACGCAGGTCTGGCCGTTGTTGCGGAACTTGCACATCATCGCGCCTTCGACGGCTGCGTCGAGGTCAGCGTCATCAAAGACGATGAAAGGCGCGTTGCCGCCAAGCTCCATGGAGCATTTCATCACGCTGTCAGCGGCTTGTTTGAGCAGGATGCGGCCAACTTCGGTGGAGCCGGTGAAGGTGAGTTTGCGCACAGCCGGGTTTTCGCAAAACTCCTTGCCGATGGCAGAAGAAGAAGAGGAGGTGACCACGTTGAAGACGCCGGCCGGGATACCGGCGCGTTCCGCCAGCACGCCCATTACAATTGCGGAAAGCGGTGTTTCCTTGGCCGGGCGTGCGACAAAAGAGCAGCCCACCGCCAGGGCGGGCGCGGCCTTGCGGGTGATCATCGCGTTGGGGAAGTTCCACGGCGTGATTGACGCGGCGACCCCGATGGGTTGTTTCAGCACGGTGATGCGCTTGTCGCGCTGATGACCGGGAATGGTTTCGCCGTAAACGCGCTTGGCCTGCTCGCCCATGAACTCGATGAAGCTGGCACCATAGGCGATCTCGCCCTTGGCTTCGGCGTGGGGCTTGCCCTGTTCGGCGGTCAGGATTGTGCCCAGATCATCGGCGTTTTCCATCATCAGGTCGAACCACTTGCGCATGACCGCAGCGCGTTCCTTACCTGTCCATGCCGCCCATTCCTTTTGCGCCTTTTCGGCCTGCGCAATGGCACCTGCGACCTGAGCGCGGCTCAGATCGGCAACCTCGGCGATCACGTCTCCGCGCGCGGGATTGGTCACCTCAAAAGTGCCGTCCTCTCCGTCCACCCACGCGCCACCGATATAGGCGCGGGTCTCCAAGAGACTTGGGTCTTTGAGCAGGGATTTGAGGTCAGTGTTTAGAATATCTTTCATTTCGGGTCCTCCGCGAAAATGGCTATCGCTCTCAAATCAAGTCTGACTATGATTGTCCAGTTCCGAAAAAGAGGGTGTAACAAATGAAGCCTTTGGATGATGCCTATGCGAATGCTGCCTACATAGAAGGAGCTGAGGCCTATCCGCCAAGATGGGCGCAAGCGGCTGCCCGTTTCCGCGATGATCTGGGCGCGCGTGCGGAAGTGGGCCTTTCCTACGGCCTCGGTGAGCGGCAGGTGTTTGATTTCTTTAACGCTTCGGGTGTTTCGCGCGGAACATTGATCTTCGTTCATGGCGGCTACTGGAAAGCTTTCGATCGCAGTTCGTGGTCGCATCTGGCGGCCGGCGCGTTGAAGGCCGGCTGGTCGGTCGCGATGCCAAGTTACGATCTTTGCCCTGATGCGCGGATCGCTGAAATCACAACGCAGATCGCCGCTGCGGTGACCCGGATCGCCGACCGGACCTTTGAGCCCATCGCTTTGGCCGGGCATTCAGCGGGCGGGCACCTGGTGTCGCGGATGATGGACCCGTTGATTTTGCCGGAACCCGTGCGACGGCGCATTGCCAGGATTGCGCCGATCTCACCGGTTGCCGATCTGTTGCCTTTGCTGGAGACTTCGATGAATGACATGCTGCGGCTGGATGCGCAGGAGGCCGAAGCCGAGAGCCCGACAAATATGTCCCGCCCGCAGGAGGCGGAGGTGAAAATCTGGGTCGGGGAAGATGAACGCCCAGCGTTTCTGGAGCAGGCTGACGCCCTGGCCCGCGCCTGGGGCGTGCGGCAGGTCATCGTTCCGGGCAAACACCATTTTGACGTGATTGATGCCCTGGAAAATGCGGATAGCGATCTGGTAACCTTTCTGACCGGTCAATAAAGCTTGATCGCTTGCGTAGAATCGGCGATGGGAAGGATCAGGCTGCGGACGATGGCGTCGTCCGATGCGTGGTCCTGATCTGTCCTGAACGCCGGGACCTTTCTGCATAAGGAGGGTCTGACATGACCGCCCAAAATTTTTCTGACCGCCCGGAAATGTACCGTTATCACAATGGCGAAAAATCGCCCCTGCCGTTCGAAGCGGCGGAATATGAGGCGCGGCTCGTCGAGTTGCGCGAGCGGATGGAGGCCGCCGGCGTTTCGGCTGCGGTCTTCACATCAATGCATAATATTGCCTACTATTCGGGGTTTCTTTACTGCGCCTTTGGCCGTCCCTACGGGATGGTTGTAACCGGCAAGGATGCGGTGACGATCAGCGCGGGCATTGATGCAGGTCAGCCATGGCGGCGCAGTTTTGCCGACAACATCACCTATACGGACTGGCAGCGGGATAATTTCTGGCGCGCGGTGGCTTCGGTGACCGGCAAGAACGCCATCATCGGCTATGAGGGCGACCACCTGACCCTGATGCAGCGTGACAAGCTGGAGGATTTCCTGAGCCCTCTCACGATGGTTGATCTTTTTGAGACGACGATGCGTCAGCGGATGCATAAATCCCAGGCCGAGATCGCCCTGATCCGTCATGGTGCACAGGTTGCGGACGTTGGCGGTTTTGCGGTGCGCGACGCGATCAAGGCGGGCGTTCGTGAAATCGACGTGGCCATGGCCGGGCGCGACGCAATGGAACTGGAAATCGCCAAACGTTTTCCGGATGCGGAATATCGGGACACCTGGGTCTGGTTCCAGTCGGGCCTGAACACCGATGGCGCGCACAACCCCGTCACTGGCCGCGTGCTGAAGCGCGGCGATATCCTGTCACTGAATACCTTTCCGATGATTTCCGGTTACTACACGGCGCTGGAACGCACGCTTTTTGTCGAGGAGGCGGATGCGGCGAGCCTGAAGATCTGGGAAGCGAATGTCGCTGCGCATGAATACGGGATGAGCCTGCTGAAGCCGGGGGCGTCCTGCGCCGAGATCACGCATAAGATCAATGACTTCTTTGCCGAACGGGATGTATTGCAATACCGCACATTCGGCTACGGGCATTCCTTTGGCGTGCTTAGCCACTACTATGGTCGCGAAGCCGGTCTTGAATTGCGCGAGGACATCGACACGGTGCTGGAGCCGGGGATGGTGATTTCGATGGAACCCATGCTGACCATCGCCGCTGGAAAACCCGGTGCGGGCGGGTACCGCGAGCATGATATTCTGGTGATCACCGAAGAGGGCAACGAGAATATCACCGGGTTCCCCTACGGTCCCGAACACAATATCGTAGGCTGAAGCCTGTGCCACGGCCCCGCTCGGGCGCCGTGGCATTTTCCGTCAGACCAGTTCCGGTGTAATCGTCAGGCTGCCTTTTGTGGCGTGGCTGTAAGGGCAAACCTTGTGGCCGCCTGCGATCAAATCTTCGGCCACGGCCTTGTCGACCCCGGGCAGCGACACTTTGATTTTCACGTCAAGGCCAAAACCCAGGTCTTCGCGCGGCCCAATGCCAACTGTTGTCGAAACTGTTGCGTCATCCGGAACCGCGATCTTGTGCTGTGCGGCGTAAAAGCGCAGGGCCCCGAGGAAACAGGCGGCATACCCTGTTGCAAACAGCTGTTCAGGGTTCACTCCGTCGCCACCCGACCCACCCAGTTCTTTGGGCGTGACCAAATTTGCAGTGAAGCTACCGTCATTAAGGCCGGATGTGCCTTCGCGGCCGCCACCCGTCGCTGTAGCACTTGTGCTGTAGAGGATTTTTGTCGGCATGGGGGGCTTCCTTTTAATCGTGAGCGTTAATATCGTGTACGATGTAAATAAGCAACTGTGACCTGTCAACCTTGCGGCGATTTCGCCCGCGATATAAGGGAAAGAGCATGACAGACCCAAAAGATAAATCACCTCAGTCAGACCCAATGGAGCAGATGCTCTGCTTTGATCTTTATGCCGCGTCACAGGCATTTACGCGGGTCTACTCGCCGCTTTTGGCACCGCTGGGCCTGACCTATCCGCAATATCTGGTGATGCTGAACCTGTGGTCGGAAAGCCCCCTCAGCGTGGGCGAAATCGGCCAGCGGGTCAGTCTGGAAAGCAACACGCTGACGCCGCTGATCAAGCGATTGCAGGACGCAGGGCTGGTCACGCGTAACCGTGATCCCAAGGATGAGCGACGTGTTGTTGTCGCTCTGACAGACAAGGCCCGCGCGTTGGAAGCGCAAGCACGCCACGTGCCAACATGCATATCCGAAGCGACCGGCATGAGCCTCAATGAATTGACAAGACTACAGAAAGAATTGCGCGGGCTGACCAAGGCGATGCTCAGCTCAAGCGTGAAACCATGAGCCTCACCGCTCAACCTGCCTGTGCAACAGCTGCTTTGATGTTTATGATATCGGTAGATGTAAAGCGAGTTCACATTCCCTATATTGGGTACGCGGGTTCATAAAAAGGGATCACCGGAATGGTCGCACTGGCACGGTTGTTGCTGATTGGTTTCGTTGTCTTGACGATAGTCTACTTCTGTCTGTCCTTCTATTCGCGTGCGGTCCGTCGGGGTAAGTTGGAGGCGGAATGGGATGCCACCGGAGGCCCGGGCGACCGCGAGACATTTGTGCAGTCGGGCCTGGAGGAGTATGATGGCTCACTGCGCCGCAAGCTTATTCTGGGGGTCTATGTCGTTCCCGCGATCGCCATGGGGCTGCTCATCTATTTCACGAATTTCGCCTGAGAAAGGGCCGGTTATGTTCTACGTCAAATGGGGCTTCATTGTTGTTTTCTGGACTCTGGTTGCATCCGCTTTTCACTACACGTTGCCGCAGGTTGATATCGTCCGGGTGACGGACACCTATGAAAAACGCATTGATCCGGGCGAGAACCGGCTCTTCTGGGCCCAGGCGGATGCGGGCTCCGATCCGAACGCTACCAGCCGGGATGTTTTCTTTATCCAGACGCGTCGCGTTGACAACAGCGTGATGGTCTACCGCAATGAGGACACCGGTTGGGGCTGGCCCCCCTATTTCAAGTTTGACACGTCGAACCTGCAGGCGGAGGCGGCAGACGCCAAATCGACCGCCGCCGAACCGCAATATGTTGCAATACGCCACTACGGTTGGCGCAACGAGTTCTTTTCCATATTTCCAAATGCCATTGCCGTATGGCCTGTGGCGGGCCCCGAGGCCAGCAAGCCGCTTCCATGGTTGAATACGCTGATCCTGGCGTTCTTTGCGGCGGTCATCTACGCAATTTGGGTGCGCTGGCGGCGTTTCCGGCAAAAGCGGATTGATCCGAAGCTGGAAGAAATTCAGGACAGCTGGGAAGCGGCAGAAGACAACATGGCCGAAAAGCGCAGCCGGTTCCGTAAGTGGTGGGCGGCTAAAAGGCGCGGTTACTAACAGGCTAATCCGCCTTCGCGACCATGCGCCCCATCGGACGCCCGCCTAGGATATGAACGTGCAGATGCGGAACTTCCTGCACGCCATCCGCGCCCGCGTTGGAGATCATGCGGAACCCGTCACCTGCTGTAAGTGACACGCCTTCCATCCGGCAAACTTCGGCAATGGCGCGAGTGTAATCGACGATCTCCGCCTCGGATGCTTCGGAAGCAAAGTGATCAAAGCTGACGTAAGACCCTTTGGGGATGACCAGCACATGGGTCGGTGCCTGCGGATAAAGATCCCGAAAGGCAAGAGTGTGATCCGTTTCCAGAACGGTGTTGTTTGGAATTTCGCCCCGCAGGATTTTCGCAAAAATGTTCTGATCATCGTAGGCGTAGCTCATGGCGGGTCCTTAGTCGGCAAAAAGATGGGGGCTGCTGGCGATATCGCGCGCAGCATCGGTGGAGATTGACAAGAACTGGGCCAGCGCCTGTGTGTTGTCTTCCAGATCGCCGGTTTCTCGTATCCTGCTATAGTTTTTGAATTCGGCGTCCCGAATGCGATCACTTTCGAATATCATATCGTTCCGAATGGTCGGTAGCAGACGTTCGAGCGTTTCAGGGGAGGTCTGTTCCCCCGCCAGGCCAACCCGCATCGCGTGACCAATCAGGTAATCATCGGTAAAACTGCATTCAATTTCCAAAAGACGGGTTACCGATCTGTCGGCGGCAAAATCCTGCAGCAATTCGATGTTGGTCGGGTCCATACAAACGATCATCTTGTCCGTCTCAAAATAATCGAAAAGCATTCGCATCAGTGCGCGCCGGTGACGGGTCCGTTTTTCAAGAGACGTCTGTATGCCCCCCAGATCGGGCAGATATGTGTCCTCTTCATTGAAGAGATATTCGACCGCGGGGACATTGGTCGTTTGCCGGATGCGTTCCAGGACGCGTTTGGCAACGTGCCATTTCTTGCACACCACGACCAGCAATTCGCGTTCGCGCCCCAACGTCGATTCCGTTTCCCAAAACCGGGTGGCAAACCGCCGTCCGACACGACCGCGCCCGGTGAGGAACTTAAAAAGGCTCGGCCCCTCGCCGGAGATCTGGAAATTGACACCGGTGGCGGCATAAAGCAGGCCCAGTCTGCGTTTGAGATCCTGCGCCTCGGGGCTGATCTTGCGGGTAAAGAGATAATCCTGACTGATCAGCATGTCGTAGTGATCGTTGTAAAAGGTCACCGGCATCCCGTAATCGGTGAACATCAGGAAAGTCAGGGTGCGGCTGCGAATCTCGGGCTCTGGCACTAGGTGCGGGACGATGGTCTGAAAAAACGTCTCGTCCGGAATCCAGGTGGTCGAAAAAAACCGCATCACATCGCGCCGGTCGCGCGCGAATTCGAGCACTTTCTCAATGGTTTCGCGACGCAGGCACCACCACTGGCTGCCAATCCGCAGCTGGATATCTTCAGGTAACTTGCGGGCAAGCTTGAGACGTCGCTGAATTTCCATCGACGCGTAAAAGGCGCGTTTGTGCTTTCGTTCGTTGAAAAAGTGGCGGTAAATCAACCGCTCTTCTTTCATACCGGTCTTGATCCAGTCGCTTTCGAAATAGTCAAAATTCTCGATGAAATCCGCGTCGTTTTCATCAAGGAAATGATGGGTGTACTCGGCGGATTTGATGGCCATGCAATCGCCAGACAACATGTAGAAATGCGTAGCACGCGGATAGGCATCCACGGCGGCCTGCACCGCGTTCAATGTCGCCTGAACAAGAGACCATTCACCCCAGCCACACTTCACACGGCGTTTGGCGAAAGTGACGTTGGCGTTACCGTTCAGAGCTTTTCGAATTTTTTCATAGTGATCTGGATCGGCACGGGCATCGAAATGAATGGCCATGTAATCGCCGGCCGCAGTCAGACGTTCCGCTTGCCGAATGATAGCATCGGGGTCTTTATGGCACAAAAGGATGAAGGCGATCTTTGCCACGGGTTGTCGGATCTGCTCTTATTTCTGCCACTCTATACGTTGATAAGCATGAAGGCACATTGAATAAACCGCAATTATTTGCTTTTTTCAAAACAGGCAGGATTCATGACCGCGATGCAGCGCGGCGCGCAGGAGTTGGCTGGTATGGGTTTCCCCGGAACCTGGATGACGACAAGTGAAAGCATGGTTTACCGTGTGGTGCCGAAATGTGCCTGCTCAACGATCGGGCAGATCATGTTTTATTCCGATCACGGAGCCTACTTCGACGGTGACATCCATGACGCTAAAGAGGGACTGCATAAATGGGCGCTGGACGACAGTCAGGAACCGATAACTCATAATGTCCAGCAGCACCGTTCTTATGCGTTTACCTGTGTGCGCAACCCCTACACGCGTATCCTGAGTTCCTTTTTTGACAAAATCTGCGGCATTCAGCGCAATGGGAAACGGTATCGCGGCAACCTGGTTCCGCAGCTTGCGCAAAGATATGGGATCGACGTCGGTGGCGAGGATGGTCAGGGTGATTTTGATCAGATTGCCGCCTTCCGCCGGTTTTTGCTTTTTGCGCGCGACACAATCCGTTTTCGCAAACCCATGGATCCGGATATCCATTGGTCCGCCATGTCCGGCCACGTCAGCACCTTCATTGTGAATGGGGGAACCTATGACAAGATTGTCTGGACTGAAGCTTTCAACGACGGGATGCAGGATGTTCTGAACGCGATCGAGACCCCGCACCCGATTTCCCTCAAGGACGTGCCCCGGTTCAATGAAAGCGAAGGGCATGGGCCCAAGCGTGCGCATGCCGTCGAGGATTACTTCGATGATTTATCCATGCATCTGGTTTATGAAATTTACAAACGTGATTTTCAGCTCTTCAAATACGATTTTGAAAATCCCGGGAACAAGATGCCGGTGGGCGAAATTGATCTGGATGAAGTGCATGCGAAACTGGGGGATTGACCCCGCCTAGGCGCCGTTGAACGGACCCAGCATGCTGGTGCGATGATCGACCTGGAAAATATGGTTATATAGCTGCGCCACCCATTGTTTGCCTTCCATGGTCTGTTCCAGATGGCTCAGCGCCGGGCCGATCAGTGGCTGCACCCTAGACCAGAAGAAATCCGGGAATTTTTCCATCAGATCGACCGCGCTGTGATAACCAAGCTGCTCGGCCATCCCGGTTTCTTCAAACTCCAGATAAAGCGCGCCGATTTTCCGGTGATAGAAGGGATCGGCCATTTGGCCGATCAGATCCGCGGCGCGCACCAAGGCAGGCTCGCTGGCGATCGAATGATAATGGTCGTCCTGGGGCACCGGAAAGCGTGTGTAGTCAATGGCTTGCGCAATGCGTTCTTCGTCGATGAAGTCTGAATCGCCAAACCGCCGACGCGCGTACATCATGCCGCGTTCCACATGATAGGGGGCCAGAAAAGCATCAGAGGCTCCGCGCGGGGGCGTGATTGTCTTGCCCGAAGGATCAATAACGATCTCGTTGTCATGATCCCCTTCGCAGATGTCCCGCAGATAGCCGATATCATGAACCAGCAACGAAATGATGTAGTGCAGCCAGTCGCGCGGCTGTATCGCCTCGGTGACCAGCCGCCCCCGCATGATCTGCTGACCTACAAGCGTCACCATCATGGTGTGTTCGGCATTGTGATAGAGCGCGTCTGAATTGGCGAGACGTTCCAGAACCATCTTGGCACAGCCATTGATATAGGCGGCATATTCCGGGTCACGACCGGAGAAATACTGCAGGAAAGTTTCCGACAGATGGTCACCGAAGGACGAGGCCAGCGTGGCGGTAGGGTTGAACATGGGGCCTCCGGATCGGGTGCAGCAAAGCTGTTTATACACCAAATTTCGCTTCGAGCCTATTCCGGCAAGGAATTTGCAACCGGTCTGTGTCCCAAGTCGTCTTGCGCCGGGTGCCGACTGGCCCTACATCTGCGCCCATGGCTCAGGTTAAATCAGCATCAAAGTCCGATCCCAATTATAAGGTCGTCGCCGAAAACCGGCGGGCGCGTTTTGATTATGCGATTGAAGAGGATATTGAGTGCGGGATCATTCTGGAAGGGTCGGAGGTCAAATCCCTGCGGATAGGCGGCGCCAACATCGCCGAAAGCTATGCGGCGGTCGAAGAAGGTGAACTGTGGCTCGTGAACAGCTACATCGCGCCTTACAAACAGGCGAAAACCTTTCAGCATGATGAACGCCGCCGCCGAAAGCTTCTGGTGTCTCGCAAGCAGCTTTCAGACCTGTGGAACGCGACACAGCGCAAGGGTATGACGCTGGTGCCGTTGGTGCTGTATTTCAACCATCGTGGTATGGCGAAGATCAAAATTGGTGTGGCCAAGGGCAAAAAACTGCATGACAAGCGCGAAACGGCGGCAAAGCGTGACTGGTCGCGCCAGAAATCGCGCCTGATGAAGGATCACGGCTAAGCTTGGGAGGCCAGGCATTGAAGGTGCAGGCAACGCACCCTTCGGAGCTTCAACACGCCAAGCAGACTTGCCACCGCACCCCGTGAGCGTTACCCAGAGGCGATTTTTGATCGCAGGGGGAATCTCATGTCCGATGATCCGAAAACACTGGTCTCGACCGACTGGCTGGCGCAACATCTCAAGGATCCCGATCTGCGTATTCTTGATGCCTCATGGTATCTGCCCGAGATGGGACGCGATGCCAAAGCGGAGTATGACGCGGCGCATATCCCCGGGGCTCGTTTTTTCGACATAGACGAGATATCGGATCACAGATCTGATCTGCCCCATATGGCGCCACCGGTCGAAAAATTCATGTCCCGCATGCGCGCAATGGGTGTGGGCGACGGTCATCAGGTTGTTGTCTACGATGGTGCGGGTCTGCTGTCGGCCGCCCGCGTGTGGTGGCTGTTTCGCCTGATGGGGCAGGAAAATGTGGCTGTGCTGGACGGTGGTTTGCCGAAGTGGCAGGCGGCGGGGCACGCGTTGGAAGACATGCCGCCGATCATTCGGGACCGCCATATGACCGTACGGGTGCAGAACCATCTGGTGCGTGATGTCACGCAGGTGTCAGCGGCCTCCAAACTCGAAGATCATGAGATCGTTGACGCGCGCGCGGCAGTGCGTTTCCGGGGGGAGGCGCCGGAACCCCGTGAAGGGCTGCGCGCAGGCCACATTCCCGGAGCACGCAATGTGCCTTTCACTGAACTGCTCAACGCCGACAAGACGATGAAATCGCCCGAAGCCTGCCGTGCAATCTTTGAAGCCGCGGGCGTCGATTTGTCCAAACCGATTATCACCTCCTGCGGATCAGGTATCACAGCTGCCATTCTGGCGCTGGCACTTGAGCGCATGGGGCATTCGCATTGGTCCCTTTACGACGGCTCCTGGGCCGAATGGGGGATGTTCCCAACCGTACCTGTCGCCACTGGAGACGCCTGATGTTCGAGACCCTCAAAACCCGCCCCGCCGACAGCATTCTTGCACTAATGCAGATGTACAAGGACGACCCACGCGTCGCCAAGATTGATCTTGGGGTTGGCGTCTATAAGGATGCCACAGGGCTGACGCCGGTCATGCGGGCGATTAAATCTGCCGAGCACAAGCTGTGGGAAGAACAGGATACAAAGGTCTACACCGGCCTCGCGGGGGACCCCGCGTTTGCCGATGCGATGATGAGGCTGGTGCTGGCGGATGCCGTTGCGCGCGATACCGTTGCCGCCGTGGCGACACCCGGTGGTACCGGTGCGGTACGGCAGGCGTTTGAGCTGATCAAGATGGCGCGTCCCGATGCGCGGGTGTTTGTGTCCAATCCGACGTGGCCGAACCATATTTCCATCCTGAACTATGTGGGCATCGAAATGGTGCCCTATCGCTACTTCGACGACGAGACGCGCGGTGTCGATTTTGACGGCATGATTGCCGACATCCGTCAGGCAAAGGCGGGCGATGTGGTGCTGCTGCACGGCTGTTGCCACAACCCGACGGGGGCCAACCTCAACATGACCGAATGGCAGGCTGTGGTGGAGGTGCTGGTGGAAACGGGTGCCGTGCCGATGATCGACATCGCCTATCAGGGTTTCGGGGACGGTCTGGAGGAGGACGCGCAGGCAACCCGTCTTGTGGTCTCTTCGGTGCCCGAAGCGCTGGTCGCCGCCAGTTGTTCCAAGAACTTCGGCATCTACCGGGAACGGACGGGTCTTTTGATGGCCATCAGCCAGAATGCCGACGCACGTAAATTGCATCAGGACACATTGGCGTTTCTGAACCGTCAGAATTTCTCCTTCCCGCCGGATCATGGCGCGCGTCTGGTCACCATGATCCTGAACGATGACGCCCTGCGCGCCGATTGGATGGCGGAACTGGAAGAGGTCCGTAACAGCATGCTGGGACTGCGCAGTCAGTTGGCCGGTGAATTGCAACGGCTTTCCGGGTCGGATCGTTTTGGGTTTCTGGCGCAGCACCGCGGGATGTTTTCGCGCCTTGGCACGACAGCTGAAAAGGTTGAGGAAATGCGGGCGAAGCACGGGATCTATATGGTCTCTGACAGCCGGATGAATATCGCGGGTCTGAATGCGGAAACCGTTCCAATCCTCGCGGAAGCGATCATCGCATCGGGCATCTGAAGGGTTTTCTCAAACCCATGTGACAGCAAAAAACCCGGGCGTTTCCGCCCGGGTTTGTTTTTGTTCAAATCTGTCAGCCTCTTGAGAACTCAGGGTAAGCTTCCATCCCAAGCTCGGTGGTGTCGAGGCCGCTGATCTCGGCCTCTTCGCTGACGCGGATACCCATGGTCGATTTGAGGATCACCCAGACCACGGCGGAGGCGACAAAGGTGAACACCCCGACGACCACGATCGAGTAAAGTTGCACGCCCAAAGTTGCAGCATCGTTGGAGAAGACTACGGCGATCGTGCCCCAGATACCGGCAAAGAGGTGTACAGGGATCGCGCCGACGACATCGTCGATCTTGAACTTGTCGAGCATTGGGACTGCAAAGACCACAATTGCTCCGCCAACAGCACCGATCAGCGTTGAGCCGACCAGCGAGGGTGCAAGCGGCTCGGCAGTGATGGAGACCAGACCAGCCAGCGCGCCGTTCAGGATCATCGTCAGGTCAGGCTTTTTGTAAAGCAACTGGGTCAGGATCAGCGCGGTCACAGCACCGGCGGCAGCGGCCGTATTGGTGTTGGCAAAGATGCGGCTGATGTCGGCCACGTTGCCAGCGGTATCCATATAAAGCTGCGAACCGCCGTTGAAACCGAACCAGCCCAGCCACAGGATGAATGTCCCCAGTGTCGCAAGCGCGAGGTTGGAACCCGGCATCGGGTGCACACGACCATCCTTGTATTTGCCGATACGCGGGCCAAGGATTAGCGCGCCTGCGAGAGCTGCCCAGCCGCCAACGGAGTGGACCACTGTGGACCCGGCAAAATCCTGAAAGCCCATGCCGTCAAGGAAACCACCACCCCATTTCCAGCTTGCCTGAACCGGGTAGATGACGGCTGTCAGGATGATCACAAAGACCAGAAACGGCCAGAGCTTGATCCGCTCGGCCAGCGCGCCCGACACGATGGAGGCGGTCGCCGCACAGAACATCAACTGGAAGAAGAAATCAGAGCCGACGGAGGCATAGGTGAGGTCCGGCTCGGCGCCTTCCAGACCAACAGGCTCCAGCCCGGTCACGGCAAAGGCACCCAGAATGCCGTCGATGGACCAGCCATCGCCGGGGTACATCAGATTGTACCCCAGAATGTAATAGAAGATCGAAGCCAGGCCAAAAAGCGCCATGTTCTTGGTCAATTGCATGGTGACGTTCTTGCCCCGTACAAGCCCCGCTTCGAGCATGGCGAACCCGGCGGCCATGAAGAACACCAGAAAGCCTGCCACAAGGAACATGAAGGTTGTGAAGATGAACCCGATGTCTTCCATGGTCGGCGTGGTATCCGCGTCCTGAGCCAGCCCCAGAGAAGGCAAAGCGATCAGCAGCGCGGCAGGTGAGATTTTTTTCAGATAGGTCATAGAGAGTATCCCCGTTGTGCGCAGCTTCAGAGCGCGTCTTCGTTGGTTTCGCCGGTGCGGACGCGGACGGCCTGATCGACGCTGAGCACGAATATCTTGCCGTCGCCGATCTTGCCGGTATGTGCGGTTTTGGTGATTGTTTCGACGACCTCCTCCACGGCGGTGTCGGAAACCACAATTTCGATTTTGACTTTGGGTACGAAATTCACCGCGTATTCCGCGCCGCGGTAGATTTCCGTGTGTCCGGATTGAGAGCCGAAGCCTTTGATCTCGGTCACCATCATGCCGCGCACCCCGGCATCGGTCAGAGCCTCGCGGACCTCCTCCAACTTGAATGGCTTGATTGTTGCAATGATGAGTTTCACCTCGTGTCCCCTTGGTTTGGCAGAAACATCTGCTGTGTTTGCAGGTGCAGAAAACTTCAGCAAATGACGTAGAGGGAAGGTTTCGAGGAGAATCCGGTAATGATTTTGGATGTTTTTGCCTAATTTTTGATCGGACAGCCTATTTTGCTGAATCTTTATGCAGAAATTTCATCTCATTTGGGGTGCGGACCGCCTCAACAATCCCGCGCGTTCGGGTTAAGCTGGGCAAAACAACAATGGGCCGGGCAGGTTCTTCATGAGTGATTCACGTAAGCGGAAGCGTCCCCTGGTCGCGGACAAACGCTATGGGGCAACAAAACCCAAAGCGCGCAAAGCGACGCCCAAAACCAAAGCAAAACCGCGCAGGACCACCAGGCGCAAGGCCACCCGCGCAAAACGGCGGGGCGGCATCGTCGGTTTTGTCCAACGGTTGGTTGGATGGGTCTTGCGGCTGATTTGGCGCGTTGTCTGGCGGGTTGGCGCGGTTGCATGCTTGGCGCTCGCGCTGATGGTTGGATATTACTATACCACTTTGCCGGACGTCTCTGAGTTGCTGGACGGCCGCGCTCGCGGATCGGTGACACTGCTGGATAATGAAGGCAAAGTCTTTGCCTGGCGCGGGGATCAGTTTGGCGGCGTGGTCACCACCAAGACGGTCTCGCCGCATCTGCGCCACGCCATTATCGCGACCGAGGACAAACGTTTCTATCGTCACTTTGGGGTCAGCCCGCGCGGCATCGCAAGTGCCGTCCGCATCAACCTCAGCGAGGGGCGCGGCCCCTTGTCCGGTCATGGCGGCTCCACCATCACGCAGCAGGTGGCGAAACTGTTGTGTCTGGGGGTGCCTTTCGATCCCGAAACGCAGTCCGAGGCGGAATATGAAACGGAGTGTCGGCGCGGCACGATCAAGCGCAAAGCCTCTGAGGCGATCTACGCGCTGGCGATGGAGGCGAAGTACTCCAAGGATGAAATTCTTACCATCTACATGAACCGCGCTTTCCTGGGCGCGGGTGCGCGTGGTTTTGAGGCGGCGAGCCAACGGTATTTCGGCAAATCCGCCGCCAATATCACCCCGGCAGAGGCGGCCATGCTGGCGGGGCTTCTGGTGGCACCGACGCGGTTTGCGCCCACAAATGACCTGACCCGTTCGCAGAACAGGGCCGCCACGATTGTGCGGTTGATGGAAGAGCAGGGATATCTCACGCAAACCGAGGCGCGTGCCGCGCAAAACAACCCCGCTCAGCTTTCGGCGGCGGCGGAGGCGCGTGCGGGCGGTTATTTCGCGGATTGGGTGATGTCCTCGGGGCCGGAGTTCTTTACCCGCAAGACCACCGAAGATGTTGTCATTAAAACGACTATGGACCAACGCATTCAACGCGCGGCGGATGATGCGATGCAATGGGTTTTCGAAAACAAGGTGCGCGCGGGCAGTAAGGCACAGGCTGCCATCGTGGTGATGTCCGCTGATGGGGCGGTGCGGGCCATGGTGGGCGGGCGCAAGACCAAAGTGGCCGGGGCGTTCAATCGCGCGGTTCAGGCGAAACGGCAAACCGGCTCGGCTTTCAAGCCGTTTGTCTATGCCGCGGCTTTGGATCTGGGCTATTCACCCAACGATACGGTTGTTGATGAGCCTTATTGCCAGAACATTCCGGGATCCGGTCAGTGGTGCCCGGAAAACTATACCAGACGAAACTATGGCAAGGTCTCTCTGACGCAGGCCTTGCAGGACAGTCTGAACATTCCGGCAGTGAAAGTATCAGAATTTGTTGGGCGCGACCTTGTACGGCAAGTGGCCAGTGATTTTGGGTTGCAAAGTGATCTGGCTGCGGGTCCTGCCCTGGCCTTGGGGGCTTCCGAGAGCACCTTGATCGAAATGACGGGGGCTTATGCGGGCATTCTCAACGGTGGCTCTTCGGTCATTCCTTACGGTCTTGTGGAGTTGAGGCTCATGGGGGATTCCGAACCGCTGATGGGCACCGGTGGCGGTATCGGGGAACGTGTCGTTCAGGAAGAGGCAGCGCGGCAACTCATCTACATGATGGAGAAAGTTGTCTCACAAGGAACCGGCCAGCGCGCGCAGTTTGGCGGTCGTCAGCTTGCAGGCAAGACGGGCACAACACAGGCGGCGCGTGACGCCTGGTTCGTGGGTTTCTCCGCGGATTATGTCGCGGGTGTCTGGATGGGATATGACGATAACACCCCCCTTACCGGGGTGACCGGCGCAGGCCTGCCCGCCGAGATATGGCGCGAGACCATGGCGCGTGTGCATGAGGGTGTTCCGGCCCGACCCTTGCCAATGATGTCGCCATCTCAGACCGGCGAAACGCGTGATCGATCGCCGGGTCGTCAGAATGGCGGCAGTGGTGTGGGCGGCTTCCTGGATAATCTGCTGCGGGATATCCTTGGCGATGGCGGCAACACCAACGCCAGAAAACCCCGCGAGACCGTGAGTGGAAGCGACCGGTAAACCCCGGTCACTCATTCACGGTTAGCCGGCTTTTTTCAGATCGGCAATCATCGCGTTGATATCGCCGCCGCGTTTGTCCAACATCGCGCCAATCTCGGTGCGTTCCGTGAGCAACAGGTTCACGCCTTCGATATAGATGTTGAAAAACTTGTCCCGTCCGGATTTGTCGGAAACGTGAAAGGTCACATCAAAAGGCCCATCGCCTTTGAGATAAGCCAGTGTCTTGACTTCAAACCCGGCCTTGATCTGACGTGTGCCCTGAACTTCGACACGGCCTCCGATAAAATCGCGGAACTGTTTGCCGTATTTGCGGGCGATATAGCCCGTGAAGGCGTCAGAAAATGCCCGTTTCTGTGAGGCGGAGGCCGAGCGTCCGTCTGCACCGAGCGCATATTGGGCCATGATATTGACGTCAGCATAGCGCACAAACAGCGATTCCAGTTCGCGCAGGACGGCGGTATCAGATTTACCGGACGATACGACACGCTCCACGTCGGATACAACGGTATCTACCAGCTGTCTGGCTGCCGCCTCCGTTAACGCGGCTGCGGGGTGGGACAGCATCACTGATGCCGCGATCGTTCCAACAAAAAACGCACGTCTGCTTAGTTTATTGGGCATAGGGGTCCTCATAAGGGTCTGCTGAGTAGGGATCGACGCCTTCGCCTGCGTTCTCATCCAGTTCGAAGCGACGATTCTGAAGGTAGGTCTGGCGCGCCTGGGCATAGCTGTCCGCGCTCTCGTAGAGCAGCGCATCAATGCTGTCGCCAAAGCGTTCGCGGTCGTTAAGTGCCGCAGCCCCTCTGGCTGTGGGGGGGATGATCCGGTCATCGCCGTCAATTGTGCTGTAGGTAAGCGGGTTGGTGAAGAAATCAACCACCAGACCAGCAGTTGCGCGTTGCGTCGAGGGGCCGAACAGCGGCAATTCGATATAGGCACCTTCCTGCACGCCCCAAACCGCAAGCGTTTCGCCAAAGTCGGTATCATGGTCGGGGATATTCAGTTCCGAGGCCGGATCGAAAAAGCCGCCCAAACCGAGCGTCGTATTCATCGCAAACCGCAAGGTCGCTAATCCTGTGCCTTTCAAATCCCCCTGCAAGAGGCTGTTGACCGCGACGCCGGGCATCGAGAGATTTTCGGAGAAGTTATTGACGGTATTGCGGATTTCGACAGGTACGACGCCATACCCTTCCGCAACCGGGCGGATCAGGTTCTTGTCCAGCCCCTTGTTGAACGCGTGCACCTTGCGGTTCTGCCTCTCATAGGGGTCGTTGATGCCATCCGACCTGGATGCGACATCCTGCGTCGTCGCGCAGGCACCCAGCAACAACGTTGCTGACAGAGCGATTATGGGCAACTTGAAAGCGCTGATCTTCGGGAAACGGGGCAAGAGAAGCATCCTGTAAATTGACTGGCTCGTACGTAAGGTTTTTTTCTGCGAAGCCCATAGGGTCCGGATATGGAATTATCGTGATGTGGCAGTTGAGCGACAGCGCAACAATAACGGGAAATCACTAACAACGTCCACCAAGCAATCTTCTTACACATACTTGTATGCGCGGAAAAGCGTAGAAGTGATGAACAATTGGAATATCCTGCGCATAAATGCGCTGGCGATCTGGTAAAGCTTTCATCCATTTGTCACGTGATGGTCAACAAAGACCCTGTTTACATTGCACGCCCATTCCGCAAAAGCTGGCGCTGAGCCTGGCTGTGTCCAGCCATTGAAGAGAGGATCCCGAAATGAGTATTGCTTCCCGTCTCGCAGAACTAGGCGTTGTCTTGCCGGATGCGCCCGCGCCTGCCGCCAACTATGTTCCCTTTGTGAAATCCGGATCGACGCTTTACGTATCAGGGCAAATTTCCAGCGATGCCAATGGGTTGGTGACGGGCAAATTGGGCGCGGATATGGAGATCGCCGACGGCGCGGCAGCGGCGCGTCTGTGCGCGATCAGTCTGTTGGCACAGGTCAAGGCCGCGTGTGACGGTGATATCGAACGCCTGTCGCGTGTCGTGAAGCTCACGGGCTTTGTGAATTCCACCGCAGACTTCACGGAACAGCCCAAGGTGATCAATGGTGCATCTGACTTCCTCGTCGAGGCGCTGGGACCGGCAGGGCGCCATTCCCGGTCGGCCGTGTCTGCCGCGTCTTTGCCGATGGGCGTTGCCGTTGAAATCGAGGGGATATTCGAGATCAAATGAGGGTGTCGCTGCCCGAAGAATTCCTGACCCGGCCGCTGGCGCATCGCGCGCTGCATGACGTGACCGCCGGAAGACCTGAAAACAGCCGCGCCGCGATTCGAGCTGCGATTGTCGCCGGTTACGGCATCGAGATTGATGTTCAGATGAGCGCAGACGAAAGCGCGATGGTTTTTCATGATGACAATCTGGATCGCCTGGCGATGGCCACGGGTCCGGTTAGAGTGCAAACCGCCTGTGCTCTTGAGAAAATCGAACTCAGAGGGGGGAGTGAAGCCATTCCCCGCTTGGCCGAGGTTCTGGAACTGGTCGCGGGCCAGGTCCCCCTGCTGATCGAAATCAAGGATCAGGATGGTGAAATGGGCGCAAATGTCGGCGCATTGGAACGTGCGGTGACGGCTGATCTTGCGGGCTATGACGGACCGATCGCGGTGATGTCGTTCAATCCCAATTCCGTGCGGCACATGGCTGATCTCTGCCCGGAAATCCCGCGGGGTTTGGTAACAGATGCCTATCAGGTGCAAGATTGGCCGTTGCCCGAGGAAACCTGCGCTTTTCTGCGCGGAATCCCGGATTATGATGCGGCGGGATGCAGTTTCATAAGCCACAATCACAAGGATCTTCGGCGGCCACGTGTGATGGAGCTGAAAGCGGCAGGTGCTGCCATTCTCTGCTGGACCGTGAAATCTCCGCAGGAAGAAGAACGCGCACGTCAGATCGCACAGAATGTCACTTTTGAGCAGTACCTCGCCCCATTTCCCGCTTGATCCGGGCAAGCGCGGCCACAGGTAAGGCAGGGCGAGACGAGTACAGGTGATGCAGCAACAGGAAATCGAGATCAATCTACTGAGGTCGCTGCGTGAAATAGACGCCAGTGACTGGGATGCCTGTGCCTGTCCCGAAGCCCGGGGTGGCGCGCGCCCAAACGACCCCTTCACGACGCACCGGTTTCTGTCTGCTCTGGAGGAGAGCGGTTCGGTCGGGCGCGGCACCGGCTGGCAGCCGCAATACCTCACCGCTTATGCCCAAGGGCATTTGATCGGCGTGGCACCGATGTACGTGAAATCCCATAGTCAGGGCGAATATATCTTCGATCACAATTGGGCGCATGCTTATGAGCGGGCGGGCGGACGCTATTATCCCAAATTGCAGATCGCCGTGCCGCATACACCAGCCACGGGCAGACGTCTGCTGGTGCGTCCGGGGTTTGAAGACACGGGAACTGCGGCTCTTGTCCAAGGGGGGGTGCAGCTTGCGGCAAACAACCAGTTGTCTTCACTGCATTTGACTTTTTGCACCGAAGAGGAAGCGCTGCGCGGCGAGGATCTGGGCCTGATGGTGCGCAAGACCCAGCAATTTCACTGGCACAACCATGGCTATCGTGATTTCGACGCGTTTTTGACCTCCTTGAGTTCGCGCAAACGCAAAAACCTGCGAAAAGAACGCGCGACGGCGCAGAGCTTTGGCGGGTCCATTCAGACTTTCACCGGCAGCGCGCTTGAACCAGAGCATTGGGAAGCCTTCTGGCAGTTTTATCAGGATACCGGGGCGCGAAAATGGGGAACACCCTACCTGACGCGGCAGTTCTTCGACATTGCGCATGACAGTTTGCGGGACGATATCGCGTTGGTTCTGGCGGAACGAAATGGCCGTTGGATTGCCGGTGCGTTGAACTTTATCGGCGCTCAAACGTTGTACGGCAGATATTGGGGGTGTTCAGAGCATCATCCCTGCCTGCATTTTGAGCTTTGTTACTATCAGGCCATCGACATCGCGATCGCCCATGGATTGGCGCGGGTCGAAGCCGGTGCGCAAGGCGAGCACAAACTGGCGCGCGGATATCTGCCCACGCCTACCTGGTCGCTGCATTGGGTCAATGATCCGGGGTTTGCCAATGCTATTGGGGAGTACTTGAAAGCCGAGCGCGATGCGATAGACGAAGAGATTGAGGTGCTGACTGAATACGGACCGTTCAAACGGGCAACGATCGAGGAACAGGAATGACAGAAAAATTGAGTGATGAGACAAGGGGCCCGCTTCTGGAGCCGCTTTTTGCGACCGGATGGGAAATGGTTGATGGGCGGGACGCCATCGCCAAGACCTTTTCTTTCAGGAATTTCATCGAAGCCTTCGGCTGGATGACCCGCGTCGCCATGTGGGCGGAGAAATGGGACCATCATCCAGAATGGCACAATGTCTACAAAACTGTCGATGTGGTGTTGACCACGCATGATGTTAACGGCATCAGCGCGCTCGACGCCAAACTGGCGCGGAAAATGGACAGCCTCGCGGAGTAGATGATGGAGAAGTTACTGCAAACTGAAATCTGGCAGGGTAAAACCGTGGCGGATTTCCTGACGGTGGATTTCCTGCTGAGCACTGTGGGCTCAATCCTGGCGGCCATTGCGATCCTGATTGTCGGCTGGATGCTCTCTGCCTGGCTACAGCGGCGCATCAGAGCGATGGGTCTGAAGCACGCCCATCTTGATGACATGCTCTTTGACTTTCTGTCCTCGATTGTGCGCTACGTGGTTCTGGGTTTCACGCTGCTTTTTGTGCTCAACACTTTCGGTGTTCAGACGACCTCTGTTGTGGCCATCATCGGTGCTGCCGGTCTGGCCATTGGTCTGGCGTTGCAGGGCACGCTTTCCAACATTGCCGCCGGTGTGATGCTGATCCTGTTCCGTCCGATCCGGCTAGGTGATTTCGTGGACGTGGGCGGCACCATGGGGACGGTCAAGGCGATCACGTTGAATTTCACGGAACTGGCGGATGTCAGCAATGTCCAGGTGATCATTCCCAACTCCCAGGTCTGGGGAAATGTGATCACCAATTACTCCAGCAACCCGACGCGGCGTGCGGAATGGACATTCGGTGTGGGCTACGGTGTCAATCTGGCCGATGCGGAGCGGATCATTCGGGACACGATCATGGCCGATCCGCGTTCCAAATCCGATCCGGAACCCTTTATTCAAGTAAACAACCTTGGTGCGAGCTCGGTCGATTTTCTTGTGCGGGTCTGGGTCGATGCTGCAGAGTTCTTTGCCTATCAGGCCGATATGAAACGGGCTGTCAAAGAGGCGTTGGACGCAGGCGATATCGATATACCGTTCCCGACAACAACAATCGTTCAGGCTTCCTGAATTGCCCGCCAGCGGATGAAAATGGCCCGAAACCCGTGTTTCGGGCCATTCTTGTTTCACATGTTGTCGAGCAGCGCTTCACCGCCGGAAACTTCGCAGACGCCTGGGTTTTCCTCTGGCTGAAATAGAGTGACTTTGCCGTTCTCAACCAGCATCGCATAGCGCTTGGAACGCGCCAACAGGCCCGCGGGTGGGGCATCAAACTCCATGCCGAGCGCCTTGGTGAAAGAGCTATCTGCATCGCCGAGCATGGTGATGCCTGCCGCAGTGGCCCCGGTGGCTTCGCCCCATGACTTCATGACAAAGGGGTCGTTGACCGACACACAGATGATTTCGTCAACACCCTTGGCATCAAATTGTTCCTTGGTGCGCACAAAACTTGGCACATGTGCCGAATGGCAGGTGGGTGTATAAGCGCCGGGCACCGCAAAAATAACAACCTTGCGACCGTTGGTCTTGTCGGCAATGGACACAGGCGCTGGCCCATCTGCGCCCATTTCGACCAGGGTTGCGTCGGGAATTTGATCGCCTTGCGAAATCGTCATGTGATAGGCCTTTCTGGTGATTGCGTTCATCCTTGCCGAGAATATAGGTTGCGGCCTCGGGTAGGACCAGTTGAAACGTTTGGATTCCAATGGCAAGGGGGTGACGGCATGCGTCATGTGATCGTGATCGGTGCGGGGCAGGCAGGATCATCCTGCGTTGCCAAATTGCGCAACGGCGGCTTTGACGGAGAGGTGACCCTGATCGGGGCTGAACCCGTTCCCCCCTATCAGCGACCACCTTTGTCAAAAGCCTACCTGATGGGAGAGATGGCGCTGGAACGTCTCTATTTGCGGCCAGAGGCTTTTTACCAGGACAACCAAATAACCTTGCGGACGGATGCGGAGGTTACGGCCATTGACCTATCTAGCAAATCCCTACGTTTGGGCACGGAAACGCTGCACTATGATGATCTGGTACTGACCACCGGGTCCGTACCGCGCAAGCTGCCTGCAAGTATCGGCGGCGGGCTCGATGGCGTTTTTGTGGTGCGTGATCTGGCAGATGTGGACGCGATGGCGCCACGCTTTCAGGCGCGCAAAAAAATTCTGATCGTTGGCGGCGGGTATATCGGGCTGGAGGCGGCTTCGGTCGCCGCGAAACTGGGGCTGGAGGTGACGCTGGTTGAAATGGCTGATCGTATTCTCCAGCGTGTTGCGGCTCCTCAAACCAGTGATTACTTTCGAGCACTCCACAGATCGCATGGTGTGAACATCCTCGAAGGGGTAGGTCTTGACCGGCTGATCGGGGAAGGCACCGTGCGCGGTGCCCGGTTGAGTGACGGCACAGAACTGGAGGTGGATTTCGTGATTGCTGGCGTCGGGATCATGCCTGCGACCGCATTGGCCGACGCCGCCGGTCTGGACATCGAAAACGGCATCAAAGTGGATGCAATGGGCCGCACATCCGCTCCTCATGTCTGGGCTGCGGGCGATTGCACCTCCTTTCCTTATCACGACGGACGCATTCGTCTTGAAAGCGTTCCCAATGCGATTGATCAGGCCGAGGTTGTTGCGGAAAACATCATGGGGGCAGGCAAGGCTTACATCTCCAAACCCTGGTTCTGGTCGGATCAATACGATGTGAAACTCCAGATCGCCGGTCTGAACACGGGCTACACTGAAGTGGTCAGCCGTATCGGCGACGGGCAAACCGCCTCCTTCTGGTACTACCGTGACGGCGGTTTGCTGGCGGTTGATGCCATGAACGATCCGCGCGCCTATATGATCGGCAAGCGATTGATTGAGGCGGGAAAATCGGCTGACCCGGCAATTGTTGCAGATGCCACCGCCGATCTGAAGCCTCTTTTGCAAGCGTGAGGATCATCGCCGGGACCTATCGCGGTACCGCCCTGGCCAGCGTTGGCAAAGGGGACAGGTCCGCGCATCTGAGACCAACATCGGACCGCGTGCGCGAGAGCCTGTTTAGCATGCTGACCCATCATGATGTGATCTCAGGTGCTACCGTATTGGACCTTTTCGCGGGCACCGGCGCCTTGGGATTAGAGGCGTTGTCCCGGGGCGCGTCCCACGTCACATTTGTCGATGACGGACGTGCGGCGCAAAAACTCATCCGGGAAAATATCGTGAAGCTCCGGGCCGCATCCGCAACGCATTTGCTCGCGCGCGATGCGCGACGTTTGCCAATATGTGACGCCCGGCCCTGTGATCTGGTGTTTCTGGACCCGCCTTATGGTAAGAACCTTGGGCTTGGCGCGCTGGAGGCTGCCTTGGCCAATGGGTGGCTGGACGATGACGCGTTTATCGTCTGGGAGGAGTCCCAACCCATGGCGCCACCGGATGGGTTCGCGCTTGTGGACCAGCGCAGATATGGTGACACTCATATCACCCTGTTGTCGAAATCTTCGCTTTGATGTGATAATGCGTATCCCATGATTGCAGCTCAATTCGCCTCATTTTGGCAATATCGCGCCTCGGATCAAACGGGCCACACGCCGCCCAAACCAAAAAGCACGCCGGTGTTTATTGGCGATGCGGTTCAGCCTTGGGGTCGTGAGACGTTGCTTTTGGATATCCTGCGCCGTGACGCCGAATGTGCGGGTCAACCTTCGGAATAGGTGGGGTGGAACAAACCGCCCGGTGACAGGGTAAAGATCTCTGCACCATCGGAGGTCACACCAATCGAATGTTCAAACTGCGCTGACAGGGATTTGTCGCGCGTCACCGCCGTCCAGTCGTCGGAGAGCGTTTTAGTCTCGGGTCGACCCAGATTGACCATGGGTTCGATGGTGAAGAACATCCCCTCTTCCAGCACGGCACCGGTGCCGGGCCGACCGTAGTGCAGAACATTTGGCGGCGCATGGAAGACGCGCCCCAACCCATGCCCACAGAAATCGCGGACAACCGACATGCGGTGGCTTTCGGCGTAGGACTGGATCGCGTGGCCAATGTCGCCGAAGGTATTGCCCGGTTTGACCGCTTCGATCCCCAGCATCAGGGCATCATGGGTTACCTGAATGAGCCGTTCCGCCTTGCGGGGCAGTTTGCCTGCGACATACATCCGGCTGGTATCGCCAAACCAGCCATCGACGATCACGGTCACATCGACGTTCAGAATGTCGCCGTCTTTGAGCGTCTTGTCACCGGGAATGCCGTGGCACACCACGTGATTGACGGAAATGCAACTGGCGTGCTGATACCCTTTGTAGCCGATCGTGGCGGAGGTCGCGCCTGCGGATTCGACCATTTCGGTGATGGCCCGGTCGATGGCGCCGGTGGTCTGGCCGACATGCACAAGGGCCGCCACATCATCGAGGATGCGCGCAGCCAGCGCACCGGCGGCATGCATGCCGGCAAAATCCGCCTCTTCGTAAATGCGTATGCCGTCCTTGGTGTGACGGCCCCGAAGGTCTTCGTTCACGCAAATGCTCCATCGTCATTGTTCGGCGCGCTTGTAACGTGCAACTCATCCGAGTGCCAGAGGGCGCTCAGATCGAAATTTCCAAGGCATCTGCCAAATGGGCGCCTTTGGGAGAGATATTGGCACTATAGCAGAAAGTTTCAACGCCCGCTGCTCGGGCGTCGCCGTAGGCGCTTGCGTAGGTCGGATCGAGGTCTTCGGCGAGTGCAAACCGCGTGCAATCGCTGCGTTGCACAAGATAAAGCATTGCGGCCCGGTGACCCTGTTCGACCATCTGGGAAAGCTCTTCTAGATGTTTGGCCCCCCGTGCCGTGACGCTATCGGGAAATTCCGCAAGCCCCGCGCTGCGCGACAGGGTGACGCTTTTCACTTCCAGATAAAGATCGGGCAGGCCGTCTTTGGACAACAGAAAATCTATGCGGCTCTTTTGTCCGTATTTCACTTCTGGCCGGACCACATCATAGGTGGAAAACGGGGGCAGCGCCTTTGCGGTCAGGGCGGCTTTGAGGGCTCTGTTGGGCAGCGACGTATCGACGCCGGTGAAATGCCCGTTTTCGTGATCGACAAGCCGCCAACCGTATTTCAGCTTTTTCTTCGGATCATCATTGGGTTCCAACCAGACGCGGGTTCCGGGTTCGGCCAAGCCCATCATCGAGCCGGGGTTGGCGCAATGTGCAGTGATTTCCGCGCCCGACCCTTCCAGTACGCAGTCGGCCAGAAAACGTTTGTATCGACGGGTCAGTCGGGCGGGCACAAGATCGGTTTGAAAGCGCATGATGGCAGGTCTATACCTCGCATGAGGTTAGACGCAAGGAGAGCCGCAACATGCCCAACCCGACAGCCGCGATGCTCGTGATCGGCGATGAAATTCTGTCCGGCCGGACCCGTGATGCCAATATGTATCATCTGGCTGGCGTGCTGACCGAGGCGGGGATTGATCTGCGCGAAGTGCGGGTGGTGAGTGATGACAGGGGGGCAATCATTGCCGCCGTCCAGGCGCTTGCGGCTGCCTTTGACAATGTCTTTACCAGCGGTGGTATCGGCCCCACACATGATGACATCACGGCTGATTGCATCGCGGCGGCTTTTAACAAGAAGATCGACGTGCGTGATGATGCGCGGGCCATCCTCGAAAAGCACTATGCAACAACCGGGACCGAACTGAATGCGGCACGCCTGCGGATGGCGCGTATCCCCGATGATGCGGTTCTGATCGAAAACCCTGTGTCCTCCGCGCCCGGCTTCACGCTGGAAAATGTGCATGTCATGGCCGGGGTGCCGTCGGTTTTCAAGGCGATGGTGGAAAGCCTGTTGCCAACCCTTTCGGGTGGTGCGCCGCTTGTTTCCGAAACCTTGCGGATTGATCGCGGGGAAGGTGATATTGCTGGGCCTCTGGGTGCATTGGCCGCCGAATACCCGATGTTGAGCATGGGATCCTATCCGTTCCAGAAGAAAAATGGCAAATACGGATCGAACGTGGTCATCCGTGGGACAGATGGCGCATTGGTTCACAAGGTGATTGAACAGCTTTCCACAAGCTTCCCGAAATGACGGCGCAACGCCTTTTTGAGGCCGTCGACGCCACGTGGCCTGCCGCGGCATCTACGCAGCTCGGTCCGTTTGTGCTGCGTGACGGGCAGGGCGGCGGCAAACGTGTTTCAGCAGCGACCGCGACCGGCCCGGTGCAGAGCGGGGACGTAGCACTTGCTGAAGGTGCCATGCTGGATGCCGGTCGAACCGCTTTGTTCATGATCCGTCCGGAAGATCAGGAACTGGATGCGATGTTGCAGGATAGCGGGTACAATCTCGTAGATCCGGTGAATGTGTTTCAATCCCGGTTGAACCGTTTGACGGATATCCCCTTGCCACGTGTGACGGCGTTTTGCATCTGGGAACCGCTGGCGATCATGGAGGAAATCTGGGCCAAAGGCGGCATCGGTCCGGCGCGGCTGGCTGTGATGGCGCGGGCAAAGACAAAAACCGGCATTCTGGCACGCTGGAATGAAAAACCCGCAGGGGCTGCATTTGCTGCGGTTCATGACAATATCTGCATGGTGCATGCGGTTGAGATTCTGCCCGAGCAAAGGCGCCAGGGTGTCGCGCAATGGGTCATGCGTGCGGCCGCCTTCTGGGGGCAAAAGCAGGGGGCAGCAGAAATGGTCGTGCTCTGCACCAAGTCGAACACCGCCGCCAATCAGCTCTATTCCTCTCTGGGCTTTGAGGTGGTGTCCGATTACCATTACCGACAGAAAGACGCGCAAGGAGCTTAATCCCATGGCTGAACCCACGCTTCCAACGGCTCTGAACCTGCCCATGGTCGATCCATTGCCTGAGGCCACGCAGACATATTTCGATATCTGTCAGGAAAAGCTTGGCATGATCCCCAACGTGCTGCGCGCCTATGCTTTTGACATCGAAAAGCTGGACGCCTTTACAGGCATTTACAACAACCTGATGCTGGCACCCTCTGGTCTCAGCAAACTGGAACGAGAAATGATCGCCGTTGTGGTCTCTTCAATCAACAAGTGCTTTTACTGCCTCGTCGCACACGGGGCCGCGGTTCGGGCAATGTCGGGGGATCCGAAACTTGGCGAAGCACTTGTGATGAATTACCGAGTTGCCAGTCTTGACGCGCGGCAACGCGCAATGCTGGATTTCGCAGCCCTTATGACAACCGCCAGCGCCACCATCGAGGAAAGCCACCGGGATGGCTTGCGGCAGGTCGGATTTACGGATCATGACATTTGGGACATTGCCAATGTCGCGGGGTTTTTCAATATGACCAACCGCGTCGCGAGTGCCACGGCAATGATGCCGAACGAAGATTATCACGCGCAGGCCAGATGACCGGGCTCAGGGCGGCCCTTGCAATCATCTTGCTTTTCAACGCGAACGTGGTTTTCGCGTTGGAAGTGGTGATGCCGGCTGGCGCACGCCAGACGGTGGAGCGGGCAACACGTCTTGACAGCTTTGATGCACCAATCGGCGCTTTTGCTGATGGGATCGTGCCGTCTCGGGTGCTGGAAGGATCGGTAACCCGTCGGGCATGGCGCATTGGCACGGCAGGGCTCACCGTATTGCAGGTGCTGGCACCACTGCGCGCTCAGCTTGAGAACCAAGGATATTCGGTTGCATTTGAATGTGCCGCGAACAGCTGCGGTGGCTTTGACTTTCGCTTCAATATTGAGGTGCTGCCGGGGCCTAACATGTACGTCAACATCGGCTCTTACCGCTACCTGACCGCCTTCAAGGGGCCGAGTGACAATCCGACCGAGGCCGTGGCCATACTGGCAAGCGTCACGTCCGATTCAGCTTATCTGCAGGTGATCGAGGCCATCGCCGGTGGAAACATCGTCGTACCAGAACAACGAGAGCCCCCCAGAGACGCGCTCACGACGACGCAACCCGCGACCGCGGATCAGCCCTTCGGTTTGCTGGAGACCGGTTATGTGATCCTGCGTGATCTGGACTTTACGTCTGGCACGTCAAATCTTGGTCCGGGGCCCTTTGCGTCCCTGGACCGTCTCGCAGAGATCCTGTCTGACAATGCCGAATTGCGGATTGCTCTGGTGGGGCACACGGACACGGTTGGTGGGCTGGAGCCCAACATCACCCTGTCACGTCAGCGCGCCCGTGCCGTTCGAGCCCACCTGATTGAGAAATACGGGATCGCGCCCAATCGCTTGGACGCCGAAGGGATGGGGTATCTCTCTCCGGTTGCATCGAACCGGACGGCGGAAGGTCGTAACGAGAACCGGCGGGTCGAAGCGATCTTGCTAAATACGGAATAATCCTCTGATCAGAAATAAAAAACCCCCGGCATGGATACATACCGAGGGCAAGGTCACCGAGGGGGTGTTCATGGGGTTACCAGTCCGAGGGGCCCTTTTCTGCAAAGGCGTGGACAAGAAAGTCGATAAAGGCGCGGACCTTGGGTTGCGTAAAGCGACCAGGGGGATAGACCGCATAGATACCCTGCGTTTCCATTGGAAGGTCGGGGATCGCGTCCTCGATCAGACCCTTTTCCATGGCTTCCGCATATAGGAAACTCGGCAGGTAAGCGATGCCAAGGCCGGAGATCGCGGCATTCAGAAGTGATTGGCCGTCATTCACGCTCAGCCAGCCGGCGGTCCGAACCTGACGTTTTTCCCCTGAGGGCGCAGTGAGTTTCCACACATTCCCGGAAGACTGGTTGGAATAGTGCAACAACTTGTGATTGTTCAGATCGTCGATTTTTTCGGGCCGGCCATATTTTTCAAAATAGGCTGGGCTGGCGATCATGCGTTTCGTGGTCTCCGTCAGTTTCCGAGCACGCAACGAGCTGTCTTCCAACTCTCCGATACGTACCGCCATGTCGAAACCTTCCGAGATCAGTTCAACGTAGCGGTTGTTCAAAACCATGTTGACCGTGATGTCCGGGAAGTCTGACAAAAATTCACTGAGGACAGGAGACAAGTGGTTGACGCCAAAATCCGTGGCAACAGAGATGCGCAAAAGCCCCGAAGGCGCGCTTTGCATGGATGTGACCAAGGCATCGGCTTCGCCCGCGTCATTCAACACACGCCGCGCACGGTCATAATAGGCGAGCCCAATTTCCGTTGGGCTGACCCGGCGGGTCGTCCGGTTGAGAAGCCGCGCTCCAAGGCGCGCTTCGAGAGAGGAGACATGTTTCGAGACAGCGGATTTGGAAATCCCCATCTTTTTGGCCGCATCGGTGAAGCCGCCTTGGTCTACAACCGTGGCGAATGCTTCCATTTCTGTGAGGCGGTCCATTGCCTTCCCCTTATGTTCTGTCAGTTCCGACGATCTTTATGCAGATCAAATCGGGCAGGAACGCGGCATAGGTGAGACAGTATCGCGGTTTTTGCATGGATCGTTCTGGGCATGGAAACGCTCCGCGTGGTCCGATCCATCCCGCGAGGAGAGCTGGAACTGCCTATCAGGATGCCTGAGAACGTCGAATTTCTGCGCATTCCAATCCGATCGCCCGTGTCAATCCGCCAGGTGCCGGGCATGTCACGGGCGCTGGTGATCCGGTTTCGGGGGAACCTTAGAGCTCTGCGGCAAGGCGTGTGCCCTGGTTGATCGCGCGTTTGGCATCCAGTTCCGTTGCGACGTCTGCACCCCCGATGACATGGCATTTGGCGCCCCGGGTTTCCAGAGCATCGGCGAGGCTCCGATCCGAGAGTTGCCCCGCACAAAGCACAATGGTGTCCGCATCAATCAGGGTGGGATTCTCGCGCGCTTCGCCGTGCGACACCACAATGCCACCCGCCTCGATCCGCTCGTAATTCACACCACCGATCATCTTGACGTCTTTCATGGCAAGCGCGGCGCGGTGGATCCAGCCGGTTGTCTTACCCAATCGCCTTCCTGGTTTCTCAGCCTTGCGCTGCAGCAAGGTGACCTGTCTGGCGGGCGGTTCAGGCTGCGGGCCTTCGGGCGCAAGGCCCGAGCGATGCGCTGCCGGGTCCGCGACACCCCATTCGCGCATCCAGTCCGGCAGGCTTTCAGTGGGGCTGATCCCTTCATGCACCAGAAACTCGGCAACATCGAAACCAATCCCCCCGGCGCCGATAATGGCTACGCGCGGACCAACGGTGACCTTACCCCGCAGGACATCGATGTAATTGACCACATGCGCCGCATCCTGTCCGGGGATTTCAGGGTCGCGCGGCACCACACCTGTCGCGATAATCACCTCGTCAAAGCCCTGCAGATCATCGGCGCTGACCTCGCGCCCAAGCTCTACGGTAATTCCCAGTTCCGCAATCATGGCGCGATACCAGTCCACAAGCCCCCAGAACTCTTCTTTGCCCGGAACCTGTTTGGCCATGTTCAACTGGCCGCCAATCTCGGACGCGCGATCAAAAAGCGTGACCTGATGCCCGCGCCCAGCGGCTGTCATTGCCGTGGACAGCCCCGCCGGACCGGCCCCGACGATGGCGATGGATTTTTGGGTCTGCGCGGGCGTGATCAGCAACTCCGTCTCATAGCAGGCTTGCGGGTTGACCAGACAGCTGGAGATTTTGCCGCTGAAGGTGTGATCCAGACAGGCTTGATTGCAGGCGATGCAGGGCGCGATCTGGGACGATTTGCCGGTCATCGCCTTGGTGACGAAATCCGCATCCGCCAACATGGGTCGCGCCATGGAAACCATATCCGCACAGCCCGTCGCCAGCACATCCTCGGCGACCTCGGGTGTGTTGATCCGGTTCGAGGTGATCACAGGAATGCTCACCTTGCCCATCAATTTCTTGGTCACCCAGGCAAAGGCGGCGCGGGGAACGGATGTGGCAATGGTCGGAATGCGCGCTTCATGCCAGCCGATGCCGGTGTTGATGATCGTGGCGCCCGCTTTCTCAATCTCCTGCGCCAGTTGCACAACCTCTTCGTGGGTAGACCCGTTGGGCACCAGATCAATCATCGACAGCCGGTAGATGATGATGAAATCAGTGCCCACGGCTTCGCGCGCGCGGCGCACAACCTCAATGGGCAGGCGCATGCGGTTCTCGTAAGACCCGCCCCAGTCGTCGTCGCGTTTGTTGGTATGGGTGACCAGAAACTGATTTAGGAAATATCCCTCCGATCCCATGATTTCGACACCATCATACCCAGCCTGTTGAGCCCGTTGGGCGCAGGCAACGATGTCGCCGATTTGCTTTTCGATGCCTTCATCGTCCAAAGCTGCTGGCGGGAACGGGGAAATCGGCGATTTCACGGCCGAAGGGGCCACGCATTTCGGTCCATAGGCATAGCGGCCTGCGTGCAAAATCTGCATGGCGATCTTGCCGCCCGCGTCGTGGACCCTCTTGGTGATCACACTGTGGTTGTCCACATCTTCCTGGCCGACCATCATGGCGGCTCCCGGCAGCACCGAACCTTCGAGGTTGGGGCCAATGCCGCCTGTGACCATCAGGCCCACTTCGCCGCGCGCACGTGCTGCATAGAATTCCGCCACCCGATTCCAATCTTTGGTTTCTTCCAGCCCGGTGTGCATCGATCCCATCAGGACGCGGTTTTTCAAGGTGGTGAAGCCCAGATCGAGCGGCGCCAGAAGATGCGGATAGTCGGTCATGTGGAACCCTTCCCGGTTTTGGTTGCCCCGAGATCACATTTTCACATATCTGATGTCACGTCGAACGCCGCGTCACATCGCGCGCCATGAAGAGGACAGCGAGAATGTTGAGGTGGGCAAAACCCTCCGATGCTGCGGAGCTGGCACAGGTTTTCTTTGCCGCCGTGCGCGAAGGTCCGAGCCTCTATTCGGAGGCGCAACGTGCGGCTTGGTTGCCCGAACCACCTGCCGGGCAGGCATGGCGGGATCAACTATCTGCAATGAACGTCGCTGTCGTGGAACGGGGTGGCCGCCCCGGTGGCTTTATGTCGGTTCAAGAGGGGGGATATATCAATCTCGCCTTTGTTCACCCAGACCATCAAGGCAGCGGTATTTTCCGCCAGCTCTACACCCGGGTTGAAGGGTGGGCCAGAGATCACAGCGAACCAATACTCTGGACCCACGCCAGTCTTATGGCAGAACCCGCTTTTCAGGCCATGGGGTTTTTGGTTATCCATCACGAAACGGTTGTGCGTGATGGACAGATGTTGACGCGGGCCAAGATGGAAAAGAGGCTTACATGACACCCGAAGAAATCTCGAAGCTGCCCTATCGCCCCTGTGTGGGCATCATGCTGACCAACAGCCGCGGAGAGGTTTTTGTTGGCCAACGTCGCGACAGCAGCGTTGCCGCCTGGCAAATGCCGCAAGGCGGGATCGACAAGGGTGAGGCGGCACAGACAGCCGCCTTTCGGGAGCTTTGGGAAGAAACCGGCGTAACCTCTGATCTGGTACAGGTGGTGGCCGAAAGCCAACAGTGGCTACCCTATGAATTGCCGTATGATCTGGTGGAAAAGCTCTGGAAGGGCAAGTATCGCGGACAGGAGCAAAAGTGGTTTCTGATGCGTTTCAATGGCAGCGATGACCAGATCAATATCGCGACAGAACACCCGGAATTCTCGGAATGGCGGTGGCTCCCGGCGCGCGATCTGGTGGATAACATCGTGCCTTTCAAGCGGGATGTCTACGCCGCCGTCATGGCTGAGTTCGACGATTTGATCTAGCTCCGCAGCACCGGCACATTAGGGGCGGCGCTTTCCGGAAGCAGGCCGAGGATGCGCGGATCATCGTCGATCTCGACCGCCTGCCTGATGGGCTTGAAACCGCTGCGCCGGTAAAACCCCAAGGCCTGGGGGCTGTCGATGGTGCAGGTGTGGACATGCATGCGCTCTATCGGTTTCTCCCATGCCCGCGAAATGGCTTGGTTCATAAGATACCGCCCCGAGCCTGTTCTGATCAGCCGCGAGGTCAGGCCGAAATATGCCAATTCGCAAGAACCGTCCTCGCGGAAATCCAGCTCCAACAAGGCCTCATCCTGCCCGTCTAGGCTCAGCGTGAAGATTTCAACTTTCGAATTGCCGAGAATCTTCTGCAGCGCGGCATCGTTCAGTCGCAGACGCCCATACCACAGCCAATCCAATGCGCCGACCCGGGTAAAGATATCGCGATACCAGGCGGCATCCGCCTGAACCCTTCGAAAGGACACGCCCTGTGGCAGGGGTACATCCTTCGTCACCGGTTTGGTGATCATTTCCAGATAGGTCACGATCATTGCGATCTTGCCCGGAGGAATATCGTGCAACCCGTTTTCAAGCACGATCAAACCAGACCTTGCTCGCGGAAGACCTCCATCATGTCGATCTGTGGCCGGGGTCCAACGTGGCTGATGACTTCCGCAGCACAAAGGTTGCCCATGCGCGCACAGGTTTCCATATCACGACCCGTTGCAAGGCCGTAAAGGAATCCGGCTGCGAACTGATCGCCCGCGCCGGTGGCATCGACAGGGGTGACTTCCTGAACCGGAACATCGACACGTGTCCCATTTGACAGAACCGTCACACCGTCCCCGGAACGGGTGCAGACGACCAAAGGACAGATTTCAGCGGTTTTCTCAAGCGCGGTTTCGAGATCCGTCTCAAAGAGCGATTTGATCTCATGTTCATTGCCGATCACGTAATCCAGATCATGTTTGATCAGCGACAGGAAATCGTCCCGGTGGCGTTCCACGCAGAAAGGGTCAGAGATGGCGATGCCTGCGATCCCGTTGCCGGCCTTGGTGGCGCGTGCAGCCTCACGGAAAGCAGTTTTACCAGCGTCATGGTCAAAGAGATACCCTTCGAGAAACATGATTTTGGCATTGCCTGACACGGTCTGCGGCACATCATCGGATGTCAGCCCCGTCGAGATACCAAGGTAGGTATTGAGCGAGCGTTCCCCATCCGGGGTGACAAAGATCATGCAGCGCGAGGTAGGCGTTTCGCCGTTCGTGACGGGCGGGTTTACAAAATCAATGCCATTGTCGGTCATGGCGCTGGCATAGAACTGCCCCAAGGCGTCATCGCGCACCCGTCCGATGAAGGCGGTTTGCAGGCCCAGCGAGCCTACACCCGCCACCGTGTTCGCCACAGCGCCGCCGGGTGTTTGCAGGCGATCATTCATAGACGCAAAAAGCACTTCGGAGCGCTCCTGATCCACGAGTTGCATGATGCCTTTCTCGATTCCCATGTGACCCAGAAAACTGTCATCTGCATGGGTGATCACATCGACAACAGCGTTCCCGATGCCAACGACTTCGTAGGTTTTCATATGGTTTTGTCCTCAAATGGGCAGAGATCCCGGATGATGCAGGTCGGGCACATCGGTTTGCGCGCCTTGCAGTGATACCGACCGTGCAGAATCATCCAGTGATGGGCGTGGAGTTGAAAATCCGCGGGGATATTGTCTTCGATGGCGCGTTCGACCGCTTCAACGGTTTTGCCGGGCGCGATACCCGTGCGGTTGCCGAGCCGGAAGATATGGGTATCAACGGCCTGAGTTGGCTGTTGCCACCACATGTTCAAAACGACATTTGCCGTCTTGCGCCCCACGCCGGGCAAGCCCTGAAGGGCCGCGCGACTGTTGGGCACTTCGCCGCCATAGTCACGCACCAGAATTTCGCTGAGCTTGATGACGTTTTTCGCTTTCTGGCGAAACAGACCAATCGTCTTGATGTGCTCTGTCAGCGCCACAATCCCGAGATCCAGCATCTTTTGCGGCGTGTCGGCGATCTGGAAAAGCGTGCGGGTTGCCTTATTCACGCCAGCATCCGTCGCTTGCGCGCTCAGGGCAACCGCCACGACCAGAGTGTAGACATTCACATGTTCCAACTCACCCTTCGGCTCGGGGTCCGCTTCCTGAAAACGCGTAAAAATCTCGCGGATCGTATGATATCCAAGTTGTTTTGCCATTGCGCCGGTATGAGAGGAATCGTCGCAAGGGGCAAGACCAACCGCGCCCGATCCGTAAAATCCATGAAAAATATTGAAGGAATTTGCAGCGGAATCTTTACCAACTTCTGTCACCCTCTGCCGTATCCTTCGATGGAGCAGATCGCCATGTCACCAAGTTCGTTTTCCGGCACTACGTCAGATGCCCCGGCATCCAACCCGAACGCGCGCGCATTCACATCTGAGGTCACCTGTGATCAAGCGGTCGATCAGGAGCGGTTTGAAGCCGAAGAGGGTGATATTCGATCTTCAAGCACCCAAAAGTCGGTTGTAAATGTCCCCGGTTTTGGGCCTGGCACCATGGTCCAGACGGAAAACGGGGAATTGCCCGTGGAATGGTTGGACACATCTGACAAGGTTTTGACACGTGACCACGGCTATCAACCTATTTCATGGGTTTGCCGTTCACGTCTGCCGGTCGGTTATTTCGTCGAATACCCGGATGATCGCCCAATCTGCATTCCAGCGGGATCGCTCGGTTCAAATCAGCCAACCCATGATCTCTTTGTTCACCGCGATCATCGCCTATTGGTTGCGTCGGTAGCGGCGGACGCGTTGTTTTTCGCCAATGAAGTTTTGGTTCCTGCGAATGCGTGGCTTGATTCAGGTCATGCGCATTACGTCGAAACGAGCCAGGACTATAAGGTGACCCATCTCGCCTGTGCCCGTCATCAGGTCATCCTTGCGCAGGGTGTGTGGAGTGAAACGGTCTTGCCGGGGTGCGAAAGTCTGACGGCGTTGCCGACGCGCGATCAGTTTGCCCTGCGAAAAGCTGTGGGGGCGTCGTCTTTCAACCAAAACACCGCGCGCCCATGTGTGACGCGCGAGGAAGCCAAGCTGCTTATCGAGCCCCAACAAATTCGCCGACCGATGTTTCGATTTGTCAGGCAGAAGCGAAGCGCTTAATCCGCAGCTTTCGGGTCGCGTGCCCTGCGAAGTTTTACTAGAAATGATGCATGACACAGCATCAAATCATCCCCGACGATTCCGAGGCGACCTATCATTATCACGTGGTGCGCCGCGCAATCGACCTCATTGATCAGTCCGAGGATCCCCTATCGCTTGATGAAATTGCCGCAAAAATGGGGATGAGCGCGGCTCATTTCCAAAGGCTCTTTTCGAGGTGGGTAGGGGTGTCGCCGAAACGGTATCAACAGTATCTGACACTCGGGCATGCCAAGACCCTTTTGCGGGATCGGTTCACCACCCTCGACGCTTCGCATGCTTTGGGGCTATCGGGCAGTGGGCGGCTGCACGATCTGTTTGTTCGCTGGGAAGCCATGAGCCCGGGTGAATTTGCCCGCGGCGGTCAGGGGCTAGTGATTTTTTGGGGCTGGTTTGAAAGCCCATTTGGTCCGGCAATTGTCATGGGCACGCAAAAAGGCATTTGCGGCATGGGGTTTGCCGCGGAAATGGGTGAGGCTGCGGCTTTGCAAGACTTGTTGAGCCGCTGGCCCAAAGCCGAATTTGTCGAAGACCCCATGACGCTGCGCCCCTGGGTTCTGCAAGCCTTTGGGGCCGGTGATGGCGCTTTGGACACCGCGCCGTTGTTCCTGATCGGTGCGCCCTTTCAGATCAAGGTCTGGGAGGCGCTTCTCAGCATTCCGTCTGGCCAGGTCACAACCTATTCGGAAATTGCACAATCCATAGGGCACCCCCGTGCCGTGCGTGCAGTTGGTACCGCTGTCGGACGAAATCCGATCAGCTGGCTGATCCCCTGTCACCGCGCGCTTCGTAAATCAGGTGGCCTGGGTGGCTATCATTGGGGCTTGCCAATGAAACGCGCCATGCTCGCGTATGAGGCGGTGCACGCGGAAAGTTGATCGGTTTTGGCGGTGGCGGGTTGTTGCCGACCGATAATTCCCCTTGGTTTGTTGTGGAACGCTCGCCATATATACTGCGTTCACACCAAGACGCCCTGCCCGAACGGGGCCGTAACAATCGAAGGCAGTACATTATGACATTCGTAAAATCCCCAATTATCCTTGCGCTTTCGGGCGCGCTGGTTCTGACCGCTTGCACCGATCCCAACCAATTTGGCAATAACTCGAGCAACCCTAAGGCCCAAAAGGGGGCCTTGATCGGCGCGGGCGCCGGGGCAGTGCTTGGCGCGTTGTCCAAAGGCGACGGTAATCGCGGTGACGGCGCTGTCGTCGGCGCTCTCGTCGGCAGCGCGATCGGCGCGGGTATCGGCTATTCTCTCGACAGACAGGAAGCAGACCTGCGCAATCAGCTTGGCAATGATGACGTGACAATCACGAATACCGGCGACAGGCTCATTGTCAGCCTGCCTCAGGATATTCTCTTTGCCACGGACAGCTTTGCGGTGCGCCCCGATCTGCAAAATGATCTTTACAAAGTGGCGGCAAATTTACAGCAGTATCCGGATTCCACGATCCAGGTTATTGGTCACACTGACAGCGACGGCGATGCCGCCTACAACCAGCAACTCTCTGAACGTCGGGCAAATGCCGTAGGCAGCGTGTTGTTGAATGCGGGTGTCTCCGGGGGGCGGATCCAAACCTTTGGGCGAGGTGAGAACCAGCCCATCGCCAGTAACCTCAGTCCACAGGGCAAAGCCCAAAACCGACGCGTTGAGATCGTGATCCTGCCCAACGCCTGATCGGCAGTACCGAATTGACATAAAGAGCCTCGGAGATTTTCCGGGGCTCTTGTTTTTTTGGGCCACTGCATCAGGATGTGACATCGAACGTTAGCAGGGGAAGAACGAAAAAATGGCAATTTACAAGATACTTGGACTATCGGGTTCATTGCGGAAGGGATCGACAAACACGCTGCTGTTGCGCGAGGCTGCGCGACTGTTTGGAAATTGCGACTTTGAACTCGGGAACTTGCGCCTGCCACTTTATGATGGAGATGACGAAGCCGCGACCGGTGTGCCCGAAGCCGTCCAAGTTTTGGCCAAAAAGATCGCGGCCGCGGATGCCGTTCTGATCGCAACGCCTGAATACAACAAGGGGCCCTCCGGTGTTCTGAAAAACGCGTTGGATTGGATAAGCCGCGTTACCGAGAAACCCTGGACCGCAAAGCCGGTTGCGATCATGTCAGCCTCTGCGGGCCGCGCGGGTGGTGAGCGTGCGCAAATGGTCTTGCGAGCGTTTATGGTTCCGTTCCGTCCCCGGATTCTGCAAGGCCCCGAAATTCATCTGGCAAATTGCAGCAACCAGTTTGATGAGAATGGAACTTTGACCGGAGAGGTTCATGTGCGCGAGTTAACGGCCCTGATGCAAGCCCTGCGCGCCGAAATTGATCGTCAATAGCAGGGTACGGAAACTTCGATCAGGTTCTGGTCCGGATCCCGCAGATACAGCGATGTGATTGGCCCCTTGGCACCGGACCTGCGCACCGGGCCATCTTCAAGTTCGATCTGATGTGTTGTCAGATGTCGTGTCCACGCTTCTATTGGTGCGTCCGTCAAAAAGCAGACGTCAACGGTTCCCGGCTGGGCATGCGCTGCTTTTGGTTCGAATTCGTGGCCCTTCTGGTGCAGGTTTATTTTGCTTTGACCAAAGAGCAACGCCCAACGGAGCGTCCCATCGGCAGCTTCGAATTGCTCGCCCCGCATGCCGAGAACCTGGGTGTAGAACCTCACGGTTTCGGGGATACTTTTCACGGTCAGAACAAGGTGATCCAAGGCACGGACACGGCATTGAATTTCGGATTGCTGCACGGCTACATTCCTTGCTAAGGCTGTCACCGATGAAGGATGCAATGGCCACTCCCGTTAGTCAAAGCGATCTGCTGGATCCTGCCCGAGCGCGGGCGCTACAGGTTGCGCTGCGCTTGGCGCCTTGTTTGGTCACAGGGGATGACTTACCAGTTTTCTTCCACCATCTCTATTTTTGGGAACCGCAGCCCGCCGAAAGATTGGGCCGCGACGGGCACCCGAAAACGGGTGGGCTGATCCCCGATCTGGGGTTGCCGCGGCGTATGTGGGCGGGTGGCAAAATCACTTTTCATCACGCGTTGAAGGTTGGTCGCAGTGCAGAACGCAGGTCCATTTGTGAAGCTAGCGATGTCAAGTCAGGACGCACTGGACCGTTAGGTCTGGTCACGCTGCGCCATGATTTCTACCAGGATGGTGCCTTGTGCGTGACAGAACGTCAGAGCTTGATCTATCGCGAAGACCCGCGTCCAGATGCACCAAAGCCCGAGACAACACCTGCAAGACACGATGAAGAACATATCGAGCGCTTCAATTTCGATACGACGTTGCTGTTTCGTTACTCTGCGCTCACGTTTAACGGTCACCGCATCCATTATGATCTGGATTATGCGCGGGACGTCGAGGGATATGCTGGATTAGTCGTGCATGGGCCGTTGCTGGCCCAGCTTTTGATGCTGATGGCCGAGCGTCGTCTGGGCAAACTTACTGCTTTTGAGTTTCGGGCCACGTCTGCGCTGATGCATTGGGAAACAGCGGAGCTCTGCCAGCAAGGGCCGACGTTCTGGGTGAGAGGACCCGATGGTCGGCAATGCATGACCGCAACAGCCCATATCTGCTAAAACGAGGCGCTGACTTCAAACCCCTTGGGTATCTCATTGCGGTTATCGAGCATCAAATTGGCCATTACCTGGGCGATCTTTGGTGCCATGCCAAATCCGATTTTGAAACCTCCGTTGGCAATAAAGTGACCCGGCTTTCCGGGCCAATGCCCGAGCATTGGCGCTCGGCTGCGCGCTCGGGGACGCACGCCTGCCCATCTTTGTACGACCGTTGCGCCTTGCAACGCTGGAACTGCAGCACAGGCCGTCGCGACGACGTTATCCAATTGTTGATCTGTTGTAGCCCCCTCCAGATATTCGCGTTCCGATGTTGAACCAATGGCTACTGTTCCGTCCTGATGCGGAACGATGTGAACGGACTCTGCAAAGATCTGAGGTGAGAAACGCGCATCAAATTGCAACAACGCGGCCTGACCTTTGACACCATTGCCAACCGCGCGCGAGTGTTCCGCGCTGAGGCGCTTGAGCCCATCAACCCCGGTGGCCCAAAGAACCTGACCCTGTTCGGCACCATCCGGATCGATCGGCACACCCTTCGATGCGAGTGCTGATACCAACGCCAGACAGGCCTTGCGCGGGTGCAGGTGCGCGCTGAGAGTATCGCGGATTGCCCAACCCGTTGGCGTCAGAGGGGCCCAAATGTCATTGGGACATCTTTCAACCGTCCAATCGGCTTTCCCCTGCCAGAGTTCTCTGGCGGTTTCGCTGCGTCTAAAAGCCAGATCAAGGGCAGCATCGTCCATGACGGGTTGGATTCTTCCAGCGCGCGAATAGCCTGACGTAGTACCGCCAGTTGCCTCGACTTCGCGCCAAAAGGTTTCGGCCATTAGCAAGCTTTCCAACTGGAAGGCCTTTTTGGAATTCCAATTCTCCGGCACATGCGGCGCAAGCGCACCCACAATGCCTCCGCTGCTTCCGGACGCTGCGCCATTTGGGTCGATGATCTTTACGCGCGCACCTTTTTTCACGCACGCCCAGGCCGCAGAAAGGCCCAGGATGCCGGCTCCGTGCACGGTTACGTCAGCCATTGCCAAAACCGATCCTCTCCACCAGTGTCGCGATCAATTCGTGCCATGAAACCGGGGCTGATCCATGTCGCAACAGATCGCAGAAATAACATGGAGCAAGGACGGTGTACCGGTATCGGACCGTTATGACGATCCTTATTTCAGCCTTCAAAACGGGATGGAAGAAACGCGCCATGTTTTTTTGAGAGGGAACCAGTTGCCCAACCGCTTCCGTGATGGTTTTCACATTGCGGAGCTTGGTTTTGGAACGGGCCTGAATTTCTTGACGACGTTGTTGGAGTGGCGCAATTCCGGTGCCAGCGGTCGGTTCAGGTTCACCAGCTTCGAGGCTTTCCCGCTGTCTGGGAAGGATATAGCCAAGGCGTTAGATTTGTTCCCGGTGCTCCATGAGTCGGCGTCTGACCTTTGCAATGTCTGGAATACGGCAGGGGGCGTTTTCGAGGTGGCAGGCGACGTCACTTTGAATGTCGTCGTCGGCGATGCCCGCGATAGGTTGAAGAATTGGGGCGGTCGTGCGGACGCCTGGTTTTTAGATGGGTTTTCACCCGCTAAAAACCCGGAGCTTTGGTCAGAAAGCTTGTTGCATCAAGTTGCAAATTGCACCGCAGAAGAAGGGACATTCGCGACGTACACGGCCGCAGGCTTTGTGCGTCGGGCTTTGTCCGAAGCCGGTTTTGATGTTCAGCGTGTCGAAGGATTTGGCCGCAAAAGGCATATGACCGTCGGCAGACTCAAATCATGATGCAGACAAACAACGTCCGTCTGGGCGTGATTTTGATGCTGCTCACAACCATTGTGTTTGCACTGCAGGACGGAATCTCCCGACATTTGGCGGCTGAGTACAACGTGTATCTTGTCGTCATGGTTCGATATTGGTTCTTTGCGGCGTTCGTCGTGACGATTGCAAGCCGCGGTCGCGGTGGCGTGATCGCGACGGCAAAGACCAGACAACCGCTCTTGCAGATGTTTCGCGGTATTTTGCTGGCTTTGGAGGTTTGCGTGATGGTTTCGGGTTTCACGCTCTTGGGTCTGGTGGAGAGTCATGCGGTTTTTGCATGTTACCCCCTCCTGGTCGCAGCACTTTCCGGGCCTGTGTTGGGGGAACGGGTTGGATGGCGCCGTTGGGCTGCAATCGGCGTCGGATTTGTGGGTGTCACCATCATTCTGCAACCTGGAATGTCCGTCTTTGATCCGCTTGCCGTTGTGCCATTGTTAGCGGCGATAATGTTCGCCCTCTATGCACTGCTGACCCGTTTTGCTGCTCGGCAGGACAGTACGGCGACAAGTTTTTTCTGGACTGGTACGGTCGGGGCGGTCACCATGACTCTGCTTGGCGTTTGGTTCTGGGAGACGATGAGCGCGGGGGATTGGGTCTGGATGGCCACACTTTGCATGACCGGAGTGATCGGCCATTGGCTTTTGATCCGCTGCTACGAAGTTGCCGAAGCGAGTGCGGTGCAGCCATTTGCTTACTTTCAGCTCGTTTTTGCTGCGTCAGTTGGCGTAGTTGTTTTTGGCGAAACAATCCGCCTGAGTGTTGCACTGGGCACCATCGTCATCGTGTCCGCCGGGTTATTCACCCTTTGGCGCGAACGCCAGCAAGGTTGATCCGGCCAGTTCTTCGCTGAAAGGTACTGGTAGGGCCGGTTTACCCAACCTGGCACGATAGATCGGAAGGCTTTCTGTAACCCTCATCACGTAGTTTCGGGTCTCGCGGAACGGAATATGTTCGATCCAGTCGACCATATCAATTTCGCCTTTACGCGGATCACCATATTTGAGCATCCAGCGATCAGGGCGGCTGGGTCCGGCGTTGTAACCTGCCGACATCATCACAACATTACCACGAAACCGCGCTGCCAATCTGGACAGATAGGCAGCACCCAACTCCGCGTTGTACCGAGGATCTGATATAAGCCTTTCCGTGCTGTGCCCCTTTTGCCGGCCAAGCAATGAAGCCACTTCGCGACCGGTCGCCGGCATGATTTGCATCAATCCGCGCGCGCCCACACCACTTTGCACTCCGGGATCAAACTCACTTTCACGCCGCGCAATCGCGAGAACCATTTCAGGGGCCATTGGTAAGGTCTGCTGTGCCACGGGGTGCAGCGCGTAATATCCACGGGGGACTACAACGGCACGCCGAGCCGTTCGCTTTCCAATCATGACTGCCAGATGAGGTTGATCCATGTCCAGGGCGGCTTCCGCCAGCAAGACAGCCTCATCATACTGCAGACTCTCGGCAAGATGGGTCCAGAATCTTTCTGCCAGATTGAGTTCTCCGGACGCTTGAAGCAACAGACCGGCGACAAAAACCGGTGACTTGGAGAGGGGTGCATCGCGCCAATCCAGGTTTTCTGCTGCAGCTAAGGACGCTTCATCAAAGGGCAGATCTGCGCGCTCTGCTGCCAAAAGACCGTAGAAAGAGGTCTGATACTGCGCCGCGGTGGCATAAGCCTGATCCGCTGCTGCAACGTCGCCCATCGCTTCGAGTGCACGCCCCTGCCAATAACCCGTACGGCCTTTCGAGATAGGGGACTGTACCGCAGCGCCATGATTTCTGAAGTGTTGCAGCGCCGTCTCGGGTTCGTTCAGTTTGCGAAGTGCAATGTAGCCGGACAACCATTCCAGATCGGCGTAGTTCGATCCGGTGGTCAAAAAGTGACGAGAGGCGATTTCATAAGCGCGTTCCGCATTGCCCTCTCTCATCTCCTGGCGTGCCATTGACCGGCGACGATTGGACCAGGCTTCCGGATTGCCCAAAGCGGCGGCGCTGGTGGAGGTCGCAATCAAAAGGGCTTCCGCATCATCGGTTCTGCCTTTTCGCGCCCGCCAGACAAATCGTTCGTACTGCAAGCCGGGATTTGAAGCGTGGCTCTTTGGAACGCGCGCGATCAGCGTGTCCACACCTTTCGCGCGGCTGCGAAGGGCAATGCGCGCCTTGGCGACGGCGACGTCTGCGGCGGGGACAAGATCATAAAGGCGGCGTGCATTCTCGAAGGCTCCGGCCCAGAGCATCGCATCCAAACGTTCGGCGTGGTGATCTTTCAGCAGCGTTTCATGACTTGCCAAAAACAACGCTTGTGCGGTTCCGCCCATCGGCATTGAAGTCCAGGCGTCAATGACAAGTGTTTTTGCCCTTTCGTCGGCATCGGTACGTGACAGCGCAACCGCATGACGCAGCACACCTTCGGGTGTCTGGGCGGGAACGTCATCAAAGAAAGCAAGTACGGCAGAATCGTTTTGCGATATCACCACGCGTTCTGACTGTTTGCGCAAATATGGCTCGCCTGGCCAATCGGGGCGTCGATCAAGGAAGGCTATTACCTCCTCGTAGGTCCCTTTTCCGGCGCGCAGTCGGGACCATTCGATGACATCAGCGGCGACCTCACCATCGCGGGCTGCTATTCTGGCAGCGTTTTGCCAATCGCCATCGCGCAGGGCATCCATCGCCCAGGCAAGTGGTCTGGGCCGTTCCGCCAAAGCGGGAACAGCGGTCACAAAAATAACAATCAGTGTCGTCAGCCAGCGTCTGATCACTTGCATTTCCCAGCGTTTGAGGGCTAGAGCCTCTGATACATACAGCGTCATGGTCACGTATCAAATCACGATGATGCTGAAATGTGGTTAATCTCAGGCCATTTGCCGGCCAAAACAGAAAAAGGAGCGTGAACATGTTCAAAGGCTCAATGCCTGCCCTCGTCACGCCGTTCAGGAACGGCGAGCTGGATCTTGAGACTCTTAAGAAATTGGTCGAGTGGCACATCGGTGAAGGCAGCAACGGTCTGGTGCCGGTCGGGACCACAGGTGAAAGCCCGACATTGACCCACCGCGAACACGAAATCGTTGTCGAAGAGGTGGTTAAGGCTGCGGCCGGGCGCATTCCGGTCATTGCTGGCGCCGGTTCAAATAACACGGTAGAAGCCATGCGCCTGGCACGTCATGCAGAGAAGGTCGGCGCGGATGCCGTGCTGGTTGTCACGCCCTATTACAACAAACCGACGCAGTCCGGTCTGATCGCGCATTTCACGGCTTTGCACGATTGCTGTGAGCTTCCGATCATTATTTACAATATTCCCGGTCGATCCGTTGTGGACATGTCACCGGAAACCATGGGTGAATTGGCGAAACTGCCGCGCATTGTCGGCGTAAAAGACGCCACAGGTGATCTGGCGCGTGTCAGCGATCAGCGGATAACCTGCGGTGCAGACTTCATTCAACTCTCCGGCGAAGACGCCACAGCGCATGGGTTTAACGCGCAGGGCGGGGTGGGATGCATTTCCGTTACCGCCAATGTCGCCCCCAAGATGTTGAGCGAGATGCAGGCTGCCTGCCTTGCGGGCGATTATGCCACGGCTTTGGGTATTCAGGACCGTTTGATGCCCTTGCACAAGGCGATCTTTACCGAGCCCGGCTTGGTTGGGGTCAAATACGCCATGTCGCGCCTTGATCTATGCTCTGACGAGGTGCGCCTGCCGCTGACCGGGCTGTCTGACGCGACGCGCGGTCTCGTGGATGACGGTCTGCGCCATGCGGGCCTGACAAACTAGAGGCTTTGGGGCGAGGTCGGACCTCGCCCCCTTTTCATTGCGCAAAAAGACGCCATGATGGGTGCGTATCACCGATCATGGGGGCGCTATGAACATTCTGCCAATCATCTCGCAGAGCACCAAAGAGCTTGAAAGCATTTTCCGGGATCTTCACGCACATCCTGAAATCGGCTTTCTCGAAAAGCGCACCAGCGGGATCGTGGCGGATTTGCTGGCCGAATACGGTGTCGATGAAATCCACACCGGTATCGCTGAAACAGGCGTCGTCGCCCTGATCCACGGCAAAAGACAGGGCAACAGGCGCGTGGGTCTGCGGGCGGATATGGATGCCCTACCGATTGTGGAGGCCAGCGGTCTGGAGCATGCCTCGCGCAATGCGGGCGTCATGCATGCTTGCGGTCACGACGGTCATACCACGATGCTGCTTGGGGCCGCCAAACATCTGGCCAACACACGGGATTTCGATGGCACGGCGGTCTTGATTTTCCAGCCAGCCGAGGAAGGTCTGGGCGGTGCGCGGAGTATGATTGCCGAGGGTCTCTTTGAGAAATTCCCCTGTGACGAAGTTTACGGGATGCACAATTATCCGACGGGCAACCCCGGCGCGGTGGGCATCTGCAAAGGCCCCGCGCTGGCCGGTGCCGCCTTTTTCGATATCCACATCACCGGCGTGGGTAGCCATGCGGCCATGCCGCATGAAGGGCGAGACGCTCTGATGGTCGCGACAACGCTGGCCGGGCACCTGAATACAATTCTCAGCCGCAACATAGACGCGCTGGAAACCTGCGTGCTGTCAGTGACGCAAATCCATGCCGGTGACGCTTACAACGTTGTGCCGGAAAAGGCGCATCTGGCGGGCACGATCCGCTATTTCAAAGATGACGTCTATGCAGTTGCGGCTGATCGGATGCGCAAGATATGCGACGGATTTGCCGTGGCGAATGATGTGGAAATCAACCTTGATCTGCGCAATGTCTTTGATGTCCTTGTCAACGATGCGGAGCTGTCAGACGCTTATATGGAAGCGGCGGCGGATATCGTGGGCGCGCAAAACACCTCGACCCGGAACAGGCCCGTCACCGGGTCCGAGGATTTTGCCGACATGCTGAAGATCGTGCCGGGGGCCTATTGTGATGTGGGGCACAGCGGCACAGTGCCGCTGCACAATCCGGGCTTTGTTCTGGGCGAGGAGATCCTGCCTGTCGGGGCCTCGATCATGGCCCGTATCGTCGAACGCCGCTTGCCGCTTTAACGCTTGCCGTAATAGAGGCCGACCACATGTTCGGCTTCCGCAAAAAAGAGCCAGCGCGCTGTCAGAACACCTGCGATGTGGCTGATCACTGCGAGCAGGGCGAAGAAATGTGAAAACGGCAGCACCAGCAGCACAAAGGGCAGGGCGACCATCAGAAGAAGGGAAATGGCCCGCAGCTTCTGGCTGTGTTTGCGCCCGATCTCGTGTACGAATTCCCGCAGCAGATAATTGGTACCGGTATGCGGTGGCTCAAATGCCCGCACACCACCAATGTCGCCAAGGCCTGTGGCGGAGGCCATGTTCGAACCTGAAGCGGCAAGCGCCTTGTCGCCTTCCAACCAGGTGAAAATCTGCACAAGACCTGCGATCACGAGAAGGACAAGTGCTGCAGACACCTGACCGGCCAGCAATGCCCCACCTGCAAGAGAGAGGGAAATGAACTTCACTGGTGTGATCGCCATATTCCAACGCGGAATTGTCTTGAGCTGCGTGTAGATCATCGAGGTTGTGAAAACCGTCGCAAGAGACAAGACAGCGCCAGATATGCCAAATGTCATGATACGGGTGTCAAAGAACACAAGCCCCATTGCGTAAAGACCCATCAGAACCAAAGCCCCTACTGCACACCAAGCCTCGCGGCTGAGCCAGCTGGAGCGCCATTGAGTGAAGGCCTTGATGGCGCGTTCCGGACGGCCAAGGTGAAACGTGGAGGCCATGAGACCGCCTACAGCCATGGCGTATGCGATGACAAAGAATGCAAAGGCCGTCCAGCCGGTCACGGCTGGAAACCCAAGGCCCAGGAAAAACAGCAACCCGAACCCGAGGCCGCTGAATGTGGTGAAGAAAATGACGGAAGGTGCCGGATGCATCAGAGTTTCTCCAATGTGCGGTCAAGCCAGCCGAGAAAGCCCTTCGGCTCTTCTGCAACAGGCTCAAGGAAGGGGGCCAGAACATCGAATTCGGGCATGGCGTCTTTGGGACGGGGTGGCAGGTATTTGTTGACCGGTTTGGTGCCCTGTTCGGGCATCAGGTCCATGCCACCGCGTTCCGCGACGAGTTTGCTGACATCGCTGTTCTCATCGCCCAGATCGCCGAAATGCCGCGCGCCTGCCGGACAGGTACGCACACAGGCGGGCTGGCGGTCTTCCTCGGGCAGGTTCTCGTTGTAGATTCGGTCGACGCAGAGGGTGCATTTCTTCATCACACCTTCGGCCTGATCCAATTCGCGCGCGCCGTAAGGACAGGCCCAGGCGCACAATCCACAGCCGATGCAGTTGCTCTCGTTGACCAGAACGATGCCGTCTTCGACACGCTTGTAGCTGGCCCCCGTCGGGCAGACCGTCACGCAAGGCGCATCTTCGCAATGCAGGCAGGATTTGGGGAAGTGGATCAGCTGCGCCGCCCCTTCATCGGGTTGCACTTCAAAACTGTGCACGCGGTTGAGGAAGGTGCCGTTATTATCTGCGCCATAAGCATTCTGATCCGAAAGCGGCGCGCCGTAGTTTTCCGTATTCCAGCCTTTGCATGAGATCACGCAGGCATGGCAGCCAACGCAGGTATCCAGATCAATGACCAGACCCAGTTTCTTGTCGGTATGTGTCGGGAGCGTTGTCATTTGCCAACCTTCCATTTCAGATCTTTGGGGCCGCGACCGACAGGTGATTTGATCGCGTCGAACCCGGGCTGCGATTCTGCGGGTGGTACGGCTTTTTCGATGCGGACCTTGAGGTCAAACCACGCCGCCTGCCCGGTAATCGGATCGGAATTGGCCCACCGCAAACCGTCGCCTTTGGGGGGCAGGAGTTCGTGGATCAGGTGGTTCAGCAAAAAGCCCCGCGTGGCTTCGGGCGCATTTTCCTCCAAGGCCCAGGCACCCTTGCGTTTGCCGATCGCGTTCCATGTCCAGACCGTATTCTCATTGAGCGCTGCCATTTCCAGCACGGGCACGGTGATTTCGCCATGTGGAGAGGTCACGCGGGCCCAGTCACCATCTGCGAGACCATTTTCGCGCATCAACCTTGTCGGCAGATAGAGCGGGTTGTGCCCGTGCAATTGACGCAGCCATGCGTTTTGCGACCCCCAGGAGTGATACATGGCCATGGGGCGCTGGGTCAGTGCCGTGATCGGAAACGCGTCTGCCTTGTTGTCGTCTTCAGACGAATACCAGATGGGCAGCGGGGACATCTTCTCCTTGATCCGCGCGCGCAGGTGGTCGGGGGGTTGCCGGTCACCGTGGCCTTCTGCGGCCAATTGGAATTTCCGCATCGGTTCAACGTAAAGCGAAAAGAGATAGGGCGTGGGTTTGTCGTAAAGCCCCATGCCCACGGCCCAATCCTGATAGGCCATGTTCCAGGGCTTGTAGTAATTGGACCCAGCAGGGATATGTTCGACAAAAAAGCCGCCGTTTTCGATGTATTTTTCAAGCTGGTTGGGGTTGACCTCGCCGCGTCCCGAGGACGCGCCGTCGCCCCCCCGCCAACCCGCAAGCGGCCCGATGCCGGGACGGCGCTCGTGATTGACGATGTAATCGCCGTAGTCCGCATATTTCTGGCTGCCGTCTTCATTCACAAAGCCCGGCAAGTTGAGTTTGGCCCCAAGATCGCAGAGCGCCGACTGGAAACCTTTGACGTCACGATCGGGTTCGATGACAGGCCAGCGGATTGCGTCTGCGGCGGCATCCGCCTCGCAGATCGGACGGTCCAGCAGCGAGATACAGTCGTGGCGTTCCAGATAGGTGGTGTCTGGCAGGATCAGGTCGGCATAGGCGACCATTTCGGAACTATAGGCGTCGGAATAGATGATCTTGGGGATCACATACTCGCCATCATCGTTCTTGTCGGTCAGCATGTCGATCACGCCGCGCGTGTTCATCGAGGAATTCCACGACATATTCGCCATATACATGAAGAGCACGTCGATCTTGTAGGGATCACCCGCATAGGCGTTTGAGATCACCATATGCATCAGCCCGTGGCTGGACATGGGGTTTTCCCAGGTGAAGGCCTTGTCGATCCGCGCAGGCGTGCCGTCTTCTTTCAAGGCCAGATCTTCCGGTCCGTGAACGAACCCAAGGTGTGGGCCGTTGAGCGCCGATCCAGGTGTTACACCTACATGCGGTTTGGGGTGTGCCGTGGCGGGTTTGGGGTAGGGTGGTTTGAAGCGGAACCCGCCCGGAACCTCGACCGTGCCCAAAATGATCTGCAATGTGTGCAGCGCCCGGCAGGTCTGAAACCCGTTGGCGTGGGCTGAAATCCCGCGCATCGAGTGGAAAGACACTGGCCGACCGGTCATGGTCGTGTGTTTTTCGCCCCGGAAATCGGTCCATTCGTGATCAAGCTCAAAAGCTTCGTCAAAGGCCACGCGGGCCAGTTCAGCGGCAATGGCGCGAATGCGTTTCGCCGGTATACCACAGCGATCCGCAACCGCCTCGGGTGCGTAGTCTTCGCTGAGATACATATCCGCCATCTGGTGGAACACCGGGCGATGGGTCTGGCCGCCCTTTTCAAAGGTGGCCGCCAGATCAGGTTGCACACCGGGTTTGTCAAAGGCGGTCAGTTTGCCGGTTTTGCGGTCGATGACCACTTCCTTGCCGTCCTTGTCGTGCATCAGCAGGCCGTGGTCGGACTGGCCAGGGTTGTTGATCACCAGAACCGGCGCATTGGTGTATTTGGCGAGGTATTCCAGATCAATCTTGCCCGCTTTCATCAGGCAGTGGACCATCGACAGGATAAAGAGCCCATCGGTACCCGGTGTGATGCCAACCCAATCATCGGCGACAGCGTTGTAGCCGGTGCGGATCGGATTGACGCCAATGACACGCGCGCCGCGCTTCTTGATCTTGCCCAGCCCCATCTTGATCGGGTTGCTGTCGTGATCTTCGGCGACACCAAAGAGCATGAAAAGCTTGGTATGATCCCAGTCGGGCTGCCCGAACTCCCAAAAGGCGCCGCCCATCGTGTAGATACCCGCTGCCGCCATATTGACCGAGCAGAAACCGCCATGTGCGGCGTAATTGGGTGTCCCAAAGCCCTGAGCCCAGAAGCTGGTGAAGCTCTGCGACTGATCGCGACCGGTGAAAAACGCCAGCTTCTCCGGATTGTCCTTGCGCACGGGTTCGAGCCAGTCTGTCGCGATCTGCAACGCTTCGTCCCAGCTGATTTCCTCGAACTCGCCTGACCCTCGTTCGCCCACACGTTTGAGCGGCGCGCGCAGACGCGAAGGCGCATTGACCTGCATGATGCCCGCGGAACCCTTGGCACAAAGCACGCCTTGATTGACCGGGTGATCCTTGTTGCCTTCGATATAGGCGACCTTGCCGTCTTTCATGTGAACGTTGATGCCGCAGCGGCAGGCACACATGTAGCAGGTGGTCTTGCGGACCTCATCCGAGACATGGGGTGAGGTATCGATCTTAGGTTGCTGGAATGTCATCTGGCCTCCCGTTTGCCTGGTTGTTCAGGCTAAGTAATAAATCCCCGCAAGTATCAGTCCCGCGATGAAAATTGTTTCAGTTACAAGCAGGGCAATGGCCGGCCCTCCGACAGCCAGCACGCGCTTGAGGTTAGTCTTCATGCCAACGGCAGCGATGGCAACCAATAGCATCCAACGGGATGCCTGGCTCATGAGGTCGGCAATGGCGTCAGGGATTAATCCCAGCGAGTTCAGGGTTGCCAAAACCAGAAATCCGACCACAAAAAACGGAAGAAGAGGGGGCCGCTTGCCGTCTTCTGGCGAGTCCGCAAAGGACCTGATCAGGATCGCCGCAACAAGCACAACCGGGGCCAGCATCGACACACGCATCAGTTTCACCAAGGTTGCGGTGTCCCCCGCATTCTCTGAGACCGAGAATCCTGCGCCGACCACTTGGGCCACATCATGGATTGTAGCGCCGAGGAAAATACCGCCTGCCGTTTCATCCAAACCCAGGCGGGTCACGAGGATCGGATAGGCAATCATGGCCACGGTTGAGAGAACGGTCACGCCGAGCACGGTGAAAATCAGCCGCTGTTCGGATTTGTCATCCTTGGGAAGGATTGCGCTGATGGCCATTGCCGCAGAGGCGCCGCAAATCGCAACGGAACCCGCAGTCAGGAAGGCAAATCGCCAACCATGCCCAAAAAGCCTGGAAATCATCAGGCCAAACCCGATAGTGGCCAGCACGCCCGCAATGACCAGCAGAACAACCCCCAGCCCGAGCCCCGCCATTAGATCAAAGGAAATCCGGACCCCGAGAAAGGCAATGCCGATGCGCAGGACGGTGCGGGCCGCAAAGGATATGCCGTCCACGGTTTTGCCCTCATCCCCCAGAAACGCGACGGCGATCCCAAGCAGCAGCGCCATCAACATCGCCGGTGCCTCATAGTGGTCAGCGAGGAACTGCGCAGTCATGGCGACAATTACCGCCATGATCACCCCTGGAAACAATTCAGTGGTCCGCTTGGGGACGGTGCCGAAGAATTCTGAAATAGTAATTGCCGGGTTCATCGCGCTGCCATGCTCCATGTTTGGTCATGGGTGGCTTGACACGCAATGAGGTGTGCAGAGCTGCCGGTCATCCGTTTGCCTGTGCCTGCAAGGCGGTCACGGCAATCATATTGGTTACGTCTTCGGCCACACATCCACGAGACAGGTCATTGGCTGGTTTTGCAAGGCCCTGCAAGACCGGTCCGATGGCCTCCGCACCGCCGATACGCTGTGCGATCTTGTAGCCGATATTGCCCGCGTCGAGGTTAGGGAAGATCATGACGTTGGCATGGCCCGCGACAGAAGATCCCTTAGCCTTCGACGCCGCGACGGCTGGCACGAAGGCTGCGTCGAATTGCAATTCGCCGTCTGCCTTGAGGTCGGGATGGTCCGCTTTCAGCAGCGCCGCGGCTTCGCTGACTTTGGTCACGGCTGCGTGGCGGGCCGAACCCATGGTAGAAAAAGAAAGAAGCGCCACTTGCGGCTCGACCCCCAGCAATTGCTGGCAGGAGCTTGCGGAAGCGACTGCAATTGCGGCCAGTTCTTCAGAAGAAGGCTCGATTACTAATCCGCAATCCCCGAAAATCATCGCATCACGCCCGGAGGGATGGTTTTCCGGTAGCGCCATTAGGAAAAAGCTGGAAACGAGCGGGGCGTCCTTGGCTTTGCCGATCACTTGCAACGCGGCTCTCACGGTGTCGCCGGTGGTCGCCACCGCGCCACCAACCGTACCGTCCGCATGCCCAAGCCGCACCATCAGAGCAGCAAAAATCAATGGGTTGGTAACCTGTGTCTCTGCGACCTCGGGCGTCATACCCTTGTGTTTGCGCAATTCGTAAAACGCATCCGCGAAATCGGCGGTGAGCGGCGAGGTGATTGGGTCCTCGATTTGAATATTCGGGTGATTTGGCATGCCCGCCGCGACAAGCTGTGCCGATACGTCATCCTGAGTGCCGATCAACGTGATACGTGCCGTCCCGGCGTTGACGGCTGCGATGGCGCCAGCGACGATCCGGGGATCGTCGCCTTCGCTCATCACGATATGAGCAGGCCGGGCGCTGGCGCGTTTGGTTAGGTCGCGCAGTACGCTCATGGCCTGATCCTTTGTTTTATGAAGATGCTTTGGCGCACCTTTGTTTAAACGGTTTGCTCACGCATGTCGTCTTTGCTGATGCCAGCAACTTCAACAGGCTTTTTCATCGCATCGCGACGGAACGGATCGCCAAGCTCCTGGTTGATCATGGCTTCGATCAATGTGGTGACACCGTTTTCCATTTGGTCCTTGATCGCCTGATCCAGCGCTGCTGTCAGCTCTTCCTGAGTGCGGGCAATCACGCCTTTGAGGCCACAGGCGTTTGCGATACCAGCGTAGGATACACCCTCATCCAGCTCAGTGCCGACGAAGTTGTCATCGAACCACAGTGTCGAGTTCCGCTTTTCAGCACCCCATTGGTAGTTGCGGAAAACAATCTGCGTGATGGCGGGCCAGTCGCCACGGCCAATCGCTGTCAGTTCGTTGACCGAGATGCCGAAAGCACCGTCGCCCGCGAAGCCGACAACCGGTGTTTTTGGCTGGCCGATTTTCGCACCAACGATCGACGGCAGGCCATATCCGCAGGGGCCAAACAGACCCGGTGCCAGATATTTGCGGCTTTCGTTGAACGACGGATAAGCGTTACCGATGGCACAGTTGTTGCCGATGTCGGAGGAGATGATCGCCTCAACGGGCAGCGCGGCTTGAATTGCGCGCCATGCCATGCGGGGGGACATCCAGTCGGGCTTGGCCGCCCGTGCGCGCACGTTCCAGTCGGTGCCTGGATCGTCCTGCTCTTCGTTCATGGAGGTCAGTTCCTGGGCCCATGCGGATTTGGTTGTCGCAATGGCGTTCTTGCGGTCGGCACGGTTTGTGTCGCCTGCGTCGTCGGAAAGTTGTGCCGTGATGCCTTGCGCCACTTTGGCCGCATCACCCACGATGCCCACCGTGACCTTCTTGGTCAGGCCGATACGGTCGGGGTTGATGTCCACCTGAATGATCTTGGCATCGGTTGGCCAGTAGTCAATGCCGTAGCCGGGCAGAGTGGAGAAGGGGTTGAGACGTGTGCCAAGACACAGAACCACATCAGCCTGAGAGATCAGCTGCATGCCCGCCTTGGAGCCATTGTAGCCCAGTGGGCCTGCAAACAGCGGGTGGTTGCCCGGGAACGCATCATTGTGCTGGTAGCCCACGCACACCGGCGCGTCGAGACGTTCGGCGAGCGCTTTAGAAGCTTCGATACCACCCTTGGAGAGCACCGCACCGGCACCATTCAGGATGACCGGGAATTTTGCATTGCTCAGCAATTCCGCCGCGTTCGCAACAGCTGTATCGCCGCCCTGTGGCAGTTCGAATTCAACAATGGCGGGCAATTCGATGTCGACAACCTGCGTCCAGAAATCACGCGGGATGTTGATCTGCGCTGGTGCAGAGGCACGTTTGGCCTGCATGATCACACGGTTCAGAGTTTCTGCGATCCGTGTAGGGTCGCGCACTTCTTCCTGATAAGCCACGCAATCTGCGAAGAGGTTCATCTGCTCCATTTCCTGGAAGCCGCCCTGACCGATCGTTTTGTTTGCGGCCTGTGGTGTAACCAAAAGTACGGGAGTGTGATTCCAATATGCGGTTTTCACAGCTGTGACGAAGTTGGTGATACCGGGGCCGTTCTGCGCGATCATCATGCACATCTTGCCGGTGGCGCGGGTATAACCGTCTGCCATCATGCCGCCGGATGTTTCATGGGCGCAGTCCCAGAATTTGATGCCGGCATTTGGAAAGATGTCGGAAATGGGCATCATGGCCGAGCCAATGATCCCAAATGCATTGTCGATACCGTGCATTTGGAGCGTTTTTACAAAGGCTTCTTCGGTGGTCATTTTCATGGCGGGTGTCCTTGGATGATGAGTTTCGAATCTCGATTGCGCGGAAAATAGAGGGTTGGGTTGTTCGGGGTTAGGGCCAGTTCTTCTCTGCGCTTAGACCCAGATCACTGAGTGCGCGCATTTCATCGGCGATTATGGCGACGCCTTTTGCGATCCTGCTGGCCGGAATTGAGGAATACGCAAGCCTGTAATAATTTTTGGGCCGGTCCGAGCCGGAAAAGAACGCGTGTCCGGGTTCGACCAGAACGCCTTTTGACTGAAGCCGCCGCGCAAGCTCCTGAGTGTCGACGCCATCTGCGGCACGCATCCAGAAGGAGGAGCCGCCATAAGCGCCCTGACCTGCGATCTGCAACCCGTGCGCGGCAATGGCTGCACTCATGACTTCGCGTCTTTCGTGCAAAGCGCTGCCCATGCGCCGGATCAACGCATCATGATGGCCAAGCGAAAGAAAATATGCCGCGGTCCGCTGGACATGACCGGGGGCGTGCCGCAGCACGGAGGCGCGCAGAGCGCGGGCTTCCCGAATGAAGGGCTCGGAGCCCACCAGATAGCCCAGACGCAGGCCCGGAAACAGCGACTTGGAGAAGCTGCCGACATAGATCACCCTGCCGTCGGTATCGAGGCTTTTGAGCGCTGGGGAAGGGCTCTTGAGAAACGACATTTCGAATTCGTAGTCATCCTCCACAATCAGCGCATCCATATCCGATGCCCGTTCCAGCAGTTCGTGGCGGCGATGCATGGGCATGGTGTTGGTCGTCGGGCACTGATGGCTGGGCGTGGTAAAGATCACATCCGTGTCGGGCGGGATCGCATCTGGTGGCATGCCATCGGCGTCAACGCGCACCGGCGTCACATGGCAGCGCGACTGCGTCAGAATATCCCGCAACGCATGATAACACGGGTCCTCTAGGGCGGCTCTGCGCCTTTGCGTCAACAGAACCTGCGTTGTCAGCCAAAGCGCATTCTGCGCGCCCAGAGTAATCAGAATCTGCTCCGGCCGGGCGGTGATCCCGCGCCGGGAGAGCGTATGACGTGCGATGAATTCAATCAGCTGCGGGTCATCCTGATCATAGTAATCCGTGGTCAGCGCGGTGAAATCCTTTTGCCCCAGGGCCTTCAGCGCACAAAGCCGCCAGTTTGCGTGGTCAAAAAGCTCCGGATCGGCCTGCCCGTAGATGAAGGGATAGCGGTAGCCTCCCCAATCGGCAGGTTTGCGGGGCATGTCTCCACCTGAAAAGCGCTGACCGATTGCCCGGTTCCAGTCCACGGCATCCGGACCGATCTGGCTGGGGGTGAAGGCCGGCGGAACCGGCGCATTGTCCGACACATAGTAACCGGAGCGCCCTTTCGAAGTCAGATAGTCATTTGCCAACAGTTCGGTATAGGCAATGGTCACGGTGATGCGGCTGATGCCCAGATGCATGGCCAGCTTGCGCGTCGAGGGCAGCTTTTCCCCACGCTGAAACCGACCCGACAGGATGCCCTGAGCGATCATCTGCTGAATCTGAGATTGCAGGGTCCCCTGAGCGTCAGGGTGCAGAAAAAACGTCTCGACCGGTAGCGCCATGCCAGCAACCTATATTGGATATAGGCTGCGTTCAATCTGGTATTAACGTGGCGCCAAAATGCCAGTTAATTCCCCCCAAGCGCGCAGCCTTGATCGGCTAAATTGCGTATTAATGAAACTGCAAGTATCATTAATCATATCATTTGGCAAGAAAATCCCCAAGTTTCCCAGTCACAGGCCGTACACCATGTGTGCACAGCCTGTGCACCGCGCGGAACACTCAGCTCATATTTACGCGCCGAGCGGCAGAATGACCTGCTGATCATGCCTGAGGGAGATGGAGAATGAGCACCAAAGGTCAACGGGATGCGCAGACGCAGATGCTCTATGAGTTGGAACGGCTGCAACAGGATCTGAGCGCCAACTGGCTGGATCAGAGCCTGCCGCAGGACTGGGCGGGTCTGGAATGGGATGCCCCGGTGGGACGCCCGACAACCCGCGTGACCCTGCGCATGGACAGCGACATGCTGCGCTGGTTCCGCAAATTGGGACCGGGCTACCAGGCGCGGATCAACCGGGTGCTGCGCATTTACTGGATGGCGCTGCTGGCCGGGCACATCAAGGGCTATCCTGAGGATAACACCGTGCCGCGCCTTCTGGCTGAGGCGCGCCGCGTGCAGGAAGAGATCGCCGAGCGCCGCCGCGACTAGGCAGCACCCCCGGCTGCGCGCGCACCCGAACCCGGTTTTGGGCAATCGCGAAAAACGAGCCGCAACGCTTCAAGAATATTTCGAAACACCCTAACGTGACAGGGCAGCGCCGCCCCGGCGCGTTTTGGGATACACTATGACTGAAGAGACCACTTTGCCAAAGGGACTGACCCCTGACCAGTCCCGCGCGCTCGATCTCGCCGCGACCGCGGCGCAAACCTACCGGGAAACGCTGCCGCAGACCGGAGCGCGCCCGCAGGTCGACCTTGATACCGCCGTGGGCCGGTTCAGAACACCGCTTGCCGAGGAGGGCATTCCCGAGGCGGAGGTCATCGAGGGCATTCTCAACGGGGCAGAGGGGGCCTTGCACAATATGTCCGGGCCTACGTTTTTCGGCTATGTTCTGGGCGGGTCGCACCCCGTTGGTGTCGCGGCGGATTTTCTGGTCTCCGCCTGGGGGCAGAATGCGGGCTCAGCCTTTGAGACGCCGGCGATCACCGGTATGGAACGCGCGGTCTGTGATTGGGTGATCGACCTTCTGGGTCTACCTGCGCAGAGCGGTGCCGGTCTGGTCACGGGCGGTAGCGTGGCCAATATGGTGGGCATCATGGCCGGGCGACACGCCTTGCTTGCCGATCAGGGATGGGACGTCGAAGAGGACGGGCTTTTCGGCGCGCCGGAGATCCCTGTGCTGATCGGGGCCGATGCGCATTCCGCGCCTTTTGCCGGGCTGCGTTATGCCGGGTTCGGCGCGGCGCGCGCCACAAGAGTTGCGACGGATGATCAGGGCCGCATTGACGTCGCGGCTTTTGAAGCGGCGCTGGAAGGTTGTGCTGCACCGCCTTTGGTGATCCTGCAGGCCGGCCAGATCAACACCGGTGCGTTTGATCCCTTCGCGCAGATCATTCCGCTGGTGCGCGCGCGGGGCGGCTGGGTCCATGTGGATGGCGCCTTTGGTCTGTGGGTGGCGGCGGTGCCGGAGCTTGCGGATCGGCTGGCCGGGGTTGAAGGTGCCGACAGTTGGGCGGTGGATTTGCACAAATGGCTGAACGCGCCGTTCGATGCGGGAATGGTTATCGTGCGGGACCGCGCGCCACTGGTCGCCTCGATGTCGGCGCGGGGGTCCTATCTGCCGGACTTGACCGCGCATTGGGAGCCGTCGGATTCCACGCCTGAACTGTCACGGCGCGGGCGTGGGGTGCCATCTTATGCCATTTTGCGCAATCTGGGCCGTGCGGGTCTGCGCGAGATGGTGAAACGCCATTGCGATCTGGCCGTGTATATTGCGGGCGTTTTGGCGGCGGAGCCGGGATTGCGGGTGATGAACGAGGTGCACAGCAATCAGGTCATTGTCAGCTGTGATCAGGATGCCCAGACCATGGCCGTGCTGGAGCGGGTGCAGCAGCGCGGGCGGGTCTATCCAACCCATGGCGAATGGGCAGGGCAGAAGGTCATCCGGATTTCGGTGATCGGCTACGCGATGCAGCGCGCGCATGCGGATTTGGTCGCCTCGGAGATCACCGGTGCCTGGCGCTGGTACCAGGAGGGCGCTCCCTGAACCGGGTCTTTGCTGGCAATCAAACGGGCCCTCAACACTCCGTGACATAGGCTGACTTGCGGGGCGGATGCCTCTATCTTTGCGCAGATGCGAAGGAGGTCCGCCAGATGATCAGGATGAACAGACGTGCGACGATGCTTGGGGCAGGTGCCGTCCTGCTTGCGGGGGGCTATGGGGTTGTGCGGGCGACCAATGGATTTGGGTTGTTGCCGGCAGAATATGCCGCAAGCCCGGTTTTCGTTGAGGACGGTTTTGCCATGCGGGGGTATGATCCGGTGGCCTATTTCACCGTTGGTGAGCCCACGGTTGGTGACCCCGTTTTCAGCCATACATGGAATGGTGCCACGTGGGTTTTTGCCTCGGCCCCGAACCGCGATGCCTTTGCCGCCGACCCGAACGCCTTTGCACCGCAATACGGCGGGTTCTGTGCCTGGGCGATCGCCGCCAAGGGCAAGCTCTATTCCACTCAGCCATCAAATTGGCGGATCGTGGAGAAGAAGCTCTACCTGAACTACAACGATTCCATTCAGGAAAAATGGGAGCAGGACATCCCGGGCTTCATCTCTGAGGGAGACAAACGCTGGCCGCAAATCGTGAAGACGGCATAACCGCAGGTCTAGTGGCGCACGGTGTCACTCCCCGCGTGGCTCGTAGCTGACAAAGACGAGCGTACGATTTTCGCCGCCCTTGTCTTTGACCGAAACGCGGAAGGTTTCGCGATCTGAAGACCATTCTCTCAAGTCATAACTGTCGGGGTGATTGACCTGTTGATCCGGGCTCAACGCCTTGCCGTCCCGGCAGGTTTGTATCTCGGTCCAGACGGTGTTTGAAAACCGGGTCGCTGCATCGTCACGAAACGGAAAGGCCCAGTGACAGGAGACGCCGGTTCCACCCTGCTGATCCAGATAAGTTGTGCAGATGGCCCCCTCGGGTGCGGCGGCGGTCTGTGCATATCGCTCCAGATAACCGGGTATTTTGCATGCATCCGCCAACGCAGGATATGTCCACAGGATCAAAGCGGCCAAGAGGGGTCGGAGAATCCGGCGTTGTGAGGGCTGTTGGCTCATCCCTGCCACGCTAGGGGACGTGATGCGTGAAGGAAAGGGGTGGTGGCAGATCAGCAAACCCGACACGGGGTGCAGAAGACAGCAAGACTGCGCGAGGGGGCCCGACGTCCTTTCGCCTTTGCCCTGGCCCCGACATCCCTTACAAAAAAGGCCCCGCGCTGGGCGGAGCCTTTTTGAGGTGTTGCTGCGGTTGTGGTCAGCCAAAGGTGCGGGTCAGCGCACCGTCCACTGCGTCGCAGATGTGATCAATATCGTCAGAGGTCGCGATCAGCGCGGGCGAGAAACACAGCGTGTTGTTCTTGCCAGGCAGGGAGCGATTGGTGGCCCCGATGATCACGCCCTGAGCCATGCAATCGCCGACAACGGCCTGAACCATTTTCTCGGCCACCGGCGCGCGGGTCTCGCGGTCCTCGACCAGTTCAGCTCCGACAAAAAGACCCTTGCCGCGCACCTGACCAATCACTTTGTGCTTGTCGGCCAGCTCGCCCAGCTTGCCGAGCATATGCTCACCCTGTGCCAGCGTGTTGTCGAGTAGGCCTTCATCTTCAATGATCGCCATGTTCTCAATGCCTGCGGTCGGACCTGCCGTGCAGCCCCCGAAGGTAGAGATGTCGCGGAAGTAGTCCATCGGGTCAGAGGCATCTTCCTTGAACATGTCAAAGACTTTTTCATTGGTCACAAGGCAGGCAATGGCCGCATAGCCGGAGGCCACACCTTTGGCCATGGTCACCATATCGGGCTCGATCCCGTAGTGCTGATAGCCGAACCATTTCCCGGTGCGACCGACGCCGCAGACCACTTCGTCGATATGCAGCAGGATGTCGTACTTGCGGCAAATCTCCTGCACGCGCGGCCAGTAGCCATCGGGCGGGGTGATCACGCCACCACCAGCGGTGACAGGCTCAAGGCAGAGGCCACCCACGGTATCCGGTCCTTCGGCAAGGATCACTTTTTCGATCTGATCGGCGGCCCAGACACCATAGTTTTCGACCGGCGCGCCATCCTGTTCATGGGCGCGGTACTCCAGACAATGCGGGACGCGGATGAACCCGGGCGTGAAGGGGCCATATTGCGCGTTGCGCTCGTCCTGACCGCCTGCCGACAGCGCGGAAATGGTGGTGCCATGATAATCACGCTCGCGGTAAAGCACCTTGTGCTTTTTGCCGCCGTAGCGCTTGTGCGCGATCTGGCGCACCATCTTGAAGGCTTTCTCATTCGCTTCCGAGCCGGAGTTGCAATAGTAGACGCGGCTGAGGCCCGGCATCTTTTCGATCAGTTTCTCGGCGAAGATCGACCCGGGGATCGACCCTGCGGAACCGGCGAAATAGTTCAGCTTGATCAACTGGTCCCGCACCGCATTGGCAATGCGCTCGCGCCCATAGCCGACATTGACCGTCCAGACGCCGCCGGAAACCGCATCGAGGTGCTCTTTGCCCTTCTGGTCCCAGACTTTCATGCCCCGGCCTTCGACAATGATGCGCGGGTCGGTTGTCTCGTAAGGTTTGTGCTGGCTCAGGTGATGCCAGATATGCGCGCGATCGGCTTCGACAACGCGACTCAGGTCGTTTTCACTGAAATTGCCGTCCATGGGTCAAACCTTTCATGAGGTTGGAAGAATCAGATTCAATCGGAGGGCCGGGCGCTCCGATTTTTGTCGAGCAGATCGTTTTTGACGCATTGGAAGTAGCGCCAGATACCCGACATTGGTAGTGCCAGAATGTGGCTGACCTCAAGTAAATTCTGCGCTATTGCGCGGAAAACTCCGGGAAATCGACCCGCTTCCAGCAGGGTTTCAACGGGTCTTCTAAGTGTGAGGGCGTATTGACCCGCTCCATGCCTTCAAGGTCAATGACCCCATGCAAATTCCCAATGCCCTCTGGCGGGTCACCGCCCCCGACCCGGCACCTGCCATTCGGCTGGAAGGCGATCTGCGCTGCGATGTGGCGGTGATCGGTGGCGGTTTCACGGGATTGCGCGCCGCGCTTGATCTGGCTGAGGCCGGGGCGTCGGTCGCGGTGTTCGAGGCGGGTGACGTGGGGTTTGGGGCGTCGGGCCGTAGTGGTGGCCAGGTCAACCCAATGTTGCCGGTGGCGGTGCCGGATGATCTGCACAGGGCTGTGGGCCCGAAGTATTTCGAGCGGATGGCAGAGACCTCGCTGAAATCGGCGGATGACCTGTTCGATCTCATCCGGGCCTACCAGATACAATGTGACGCGCGGCAAAAGGGGTGGATACGGGTCGATCACAACCGGGCCGCTCGGGATGTTTCACGTCGCAACGCCCGATTGTGGAACGCGCACGGCGCGGATTTTGACTTTCTGGAATGGGAAGACGTTGAAAAGCTGACGGGTGCGAAAGGATATGCGACCGGCACGCTTTCGGCGCGTGGCGGGGCGGTGCAGCCCATGGCGCTGGTGCGGGGGTTGGACCGTGCGGCCCGAGCCGCAGGGGCGCAGATATTCAGCTTCTCGCCGGTCAGGGCAATGGCGCGCAAGGATGCCTTGTGGTGCCTCAGCGTTTCAGATCACACCGTGGTTGCGTCAACGGTTATCGTGACAACCAACGGGTATTCTGATGGGCTGGTCAAAGGCTTGAAAGGCTCGGTCCTGCCGCTTTTCTCGACCCAGATGGCGACCGATCCTTTGGAAGAAAGCGAGATCGACCCCATTCTGCCGCAAGGTCATACGATATCCGATACGCGCCGTCTGATCATGTATGCGCGGCGTGAACCGGGCGGCCAGATGTGTTTCGGCGGCATCGGATTTCGCAAGCCTCTGGTGGATGCGGGAGGGTTCGGCTGGATATTGAAAGATGCCCCGGAAACCTTTCCCAGCCTGAAGCGCGTAAAATGGCGTTATCTGTGGAGTGGTCAAATAGCGCTGACCGAAGACCGCGTGCCGCATTTGCATGAACCGGCACCGGGGCTGATCGCTGGTCTTGGCTACAACGGGCGCGGTGTGGCCATGAGCCATGTCATGGGGCGCGAGCTGGCCCGGCGGGCGCTGGGCACGCCAGCAGAAGATTTGCCATTCCCGGTCGCAAAGATTTTACCTTACAAGTTTCGCCTGCCGCAGGTGCTGGGAGCAGGTCTGGCCATGGCATTTTTGCGCATGCGCGACCGGTTGGAGTGGAAAAGCGACATCTAGTGCCAAACTGGACTCATGCAGGGCGCAAAATTGGACGTTTGCAGCAGCTTCGCGGGACCGTCACTATGGCGCACTAAATTTGGCAAGACAGGCGCACGCACGGCATCTTCAAGGCTCGAATACCGTTGCAGTTCACATCTTTACTTTGTGATTGCGCACAGGCCCAGAACGGGCCACGGTACTACAGCAAACGACAGAAAGATGGCCGGGCGAACACCGTGCCTGACGTCTTGCCAAGAAATACCAGGGCGGGATGACCCCGCGCAGACGAAACCAAACCCGAACCACCAATGGGACGGGATGTGATCAACGGGAGAATGAGATGATCAAGAAGACAACATGCGCCTTTGTTGCGGGTGCGGTAATGGCGCT
>NZ_CANLYL010000013.1 GCF_947495275.1 uncultured Roseobacter sp. | reverse complement strand
TGTGGGCGAGAGTGACATTCCTGAATTGCAGATGGGTGACATTTTAGCTTTGCGGCTACACCAACTAATTCGTATAATGTGAATTATGTAATTACGATACTTAAGTGGGTACTAAGCAAATGAGCATAATTCTAAGGGATTTCAGCTGCTTGATCACCTAGCCGGATCGACCGTACGGCAGCTCATAGGTTAGGCAAGCGCTCTGTTTCAATATCGGCTCACTATGAAGCTCAAATATTCAGCAGCCAGAACACCAATGCTGCGGCAGCAGGCATCAACCTGTATTTTATTATCATGTTCCCTTTGGTGCCCGAAGCTCCCACGGCCGCTGTGCCCACGATCAGCGCAAGCACAATGGCTTGTGATGGCCGTTGTGAACCCTCGGGCAGCAGAAAGCTTAAACACAGTCCAATTGCTATTGCCCCGTTATAAGACGCGAAGCTGCGCCCCAGTGAAATTGTTTTGATTGCTTCTTCATTCGCCAGGTCGGTCAGTCGTTTGCAAACGCCGGGCCATTTGAACCACTGCAAATATGCGAAGATAAAATGGCCCAAAATAACGGTCAGAAGCGCGAGAAGATAGAACGGCAACATATTAAATTCCCTATGAAAAAGATGTTTTGAAAAATCATTCCCTCGTTAAGAAACTCGCGCCGAAGCGCATCATCATGCGGACAAACTGCGTGCGGTTTGCGCAATGTGATTTGGCTAGAATTGATTTTGTTTGAGCATTGATCGTGGCGACGGAGCGCCCTCGCCGATCCGCGATCTCCGGATTGGTCAACCCTTGCCCGATCGCGTTGACAAGTGATGTTTCAGCTGCGGTAAGTTGAAACGCCTGTTGAACCCGATGCGTATCGCAAACAACCGGCAACGTTGTGTCCGTACTGCACAGCAAAAAGCCATCAAAGACTTCGGAGCCCATTTCATCGGATCGGTGGATTGGTGAAACCTCGATGCAAAGCGCATCAAGCGCATGGCTTGTAATGTTTTCCTTGCGGGGTCTCGCGCCGAATTTTCCATGCTGACTTAAATCCGCCATCAGAGCATCAAGGCATTTTTGTCCACGGTTGTCGGTGATACGCAGCTGACCGTTCTGGCTGACGCGAAAGGTGCGATAGGTTTCCTGCTGTCGCTGGAACTCCTGATTGCGCGCAACCACCATGCCCCGCGCGCCCAGGATGCAAACGCCAATTGTCAGCCTGTCGAGTGCCGAGAGCACCCCTTGATAGCGTTTCTGGAGCTGGCGCATGGGGATTCCGAGGTCGAGAGCCTTGGCCAGATGCGGCAAGAGATGTGACAGCAAATGCCGCTCTTTGCCTTCAAGTTGATCACGTTCGGCGTTCAATTGCAGGGAAAACAAAGAAATCGAACGATTGTCTTTGTTCATGACGCCCGCCGCACGGTGAAAAATACCCAGCTTCATCAGTTTTCTGACGTGTTCCTGCTGCTTGAGTTCCTCGACAGATTCCGCAAGAAGCGTGTCGTCCAGCAGTTCGATGTCGTCATGATCGGTTGTGTGCCGCTGTATGATTGCCTGATCACGCGCCTCCAGATGCTCGCATTTTGACAGATACACATCCAGAATATCTGATGAGTAGAACCCGGAATGGATGGGAGCCGTCAGTTTCGGATTTCCACCTTCTTCAACCCATTCGAAAACGATACTGCCCTGCGCGCCGACCTGTTCCACCAATTGATCCAGAACGGACGACCACAACCCTTGATTTGCAACAGCATCGTAAACCTTGAGCGTCAGGTCCCGAAGTTCATTCTGCAAAATAGCCCACCTTCCCCTTGGCATGATTAGCCGAAAATACGCTATCATATCTCTGCCAATGGCCAAAATCATCGCCCATTCTGACGATGCAGCGACTTTTTGGCTGTCTATAGCGGCTGGGCATTTTCTTTTCCGACGCGTGCCGCGCCTTCTCCGCCGCCTCACCTACACCTTGAACGCTGGACAGCGCATCTATCTTGAGGCTATTCATGCAAATCCTTGCATTGTGAGCAGCTTATGTCATCTATCCTCGTTCTTAATGGACCAAACCTGAACCTGCTCGGCACCCGCCAACCCGAGGTATATGGGACAACGACTCTGGCAGATATTGAAAAACTATGTGCCGATTGGGCACAGTCTGAAGGCTGCTCGGTGACGTTCGAACAATCAAACCATGAAGGGGTTCTGGTTGATCATATTCATGCGGCAAGGGGTGAACACCAGGGCATTATTTTGAATGCCGGCGCCTACACGCATACGTCCATTGCCCTCATGGATGCGATTGCGTCTGTGGAGTTGCCCGCCATTGAGTTACATCTCAGCAATGTGCATGCGCGCGAGGCATTCAGGCATAAATCCTATATTTCCAAGGTCGCCGTAGGGCTGATCTCGGGTTTTGGGGCGCATGGCTACGTTCTGGCGCTGGAGGCGATGAAGCAACACGTTTCACATTAACCACCTGACGTAAGGCATTGGTAAAAAATGAAAACGGCGCCACTAGGGGCGCCGCCTTAAATAGCTTTGGGTCAGAGTTGCTTAGCCTTTGGCCGCTTTCGCAACCTCAGCGGCAAAGTCTTCTTTCACGACCTCGATGCCTTCACCGACTTCGAGCCGGGCAAATCCTGTGATGCTGGCACCCGCTTCTTTGGCGGCATCCGCAACAGTCAGGTCAGGATTGACCACGAAGGACTGGTTCAGCAGCGTTACTTCGGACATATATTTTTTCATCCGGCCGACGATCATTTTCTCAATGACCGCCTCCGGTTTGCCGCTCTCGCGGGCGATGTCCATCTGAACCTGTTTCTCTTTTTCCACAACAGCTGGATCAAGGTCATCTTCGGACAGCGAGGCAGGGTTCACCGCCGCGATGTGCATCGCAACCTGTTTGCCAAAACCTTCGTCGCCCCCGTTCATCGCAACCAGCACACCGATCTTGCCCATACCGGGCGCGGCGGCGTTGTGCACGTAAGATACAACGGTCTCACCGTCGATGCTCGACATGCGGCGCACGGACATGTTCTCGCCGACGGTCGCGATCTTGTCCGTCACAACGGTTGCAACGGTTTTGCCGCCCATATCCGCTTCTTTGAGGGCCTCAACATCGGCAACGCTCAGCGCGACATCGGCGATACCCGCAACCATTTCTTGGAACTCCGCGTTCTTACCGACGAAATCCGTCTCCGAGTTCACTTCCACTGCGACGCCGTGACCGCCCTGAACCTTGACAGCAACCAGACCTTCAGCAGCCGTACGGCCGGATTTCTTGGCAGCTTTTGCAAGACCTTTTGTGCGCAGCCAATCGACGGCAGCTTCCATGTCGCCGCCATTTTCTGTCAGCGCTTTTTTTGCGTCCATCATGCCTGCGCCGGTGCTGTCGCGCAGCTCTTTGACCATAGATGCAGTAATCGCCATCTCAGGTTCTCCTCTTGAATAATGAAATCATGGGGCAGGTATCCCCTGCCCCAAATGTCATGCGTGTGACACCTGCGGGGTTATGCCTCCGCTGGTGTCTCTTCTGCAGGCGCTTCGGCGACGGTTTCTTCAACCACAGCTTCTTCGACAGGCGCTTCTTCCATCGCACCCAGATCAACGCCAGCGGCACCCAGTTGCGCGGACATGCCGTCAAGAGCAGCGCGTGCCGCCAGATCGCAATAGAGGGCGATGGCGCGGGCGGCGTCGTCGTTGCCCGGGATGATATAGTCAATACCGTCAGGCGAGCAGTTGGTGTCAACCACGGCCACAACCGGGATGCCCAGCTTGTTGGCTTCAGCAACGGCCAGCGCTTCTTTTTTGACGTCGATCACAAAGAGCAGGTCTGGACGACCGCCCATTTCACGAATGCCGCCCAAAGACGCCTGCAACTTGCCCTGGTCACGCTCCATGCCCAGACGTTCTTTCTTGGTCAGGCCGGCAAAACCGACTTCGGCTTGCTCATCGATGGATTTCAGGCGGTTGATCGACTGAGAAACAGTTTGCCAGTTGGTCAGCGTACCGCCAAGCCAGCGGTGGTTCATGTAGTACTGCGCGCATTTTTCGGCGGCGTCTGCTACGGGCTGGGAAGCCTGACGTTTGGTGCCGACAAAGAGAATGCTGCCGCCCTTGGCAACAGTTTCACGGATCACGTTCAGTGCCTGGTCCAGCATGGGAACAGTCTGCGTGAGATCCATGATGTGAATGCCGTTGCGCGCACCATAGATGAACGGACCCATGCGAGGGTTCCAACGCTGTGTCTGGTGGCCGAAGTGTACGCCTGCTTCAAGCAATTGGCGCATGGAGAACTCTGGAAGAGCCATGTCTTTAATACCTTTCCGGTTTTATCCTCGGCGGGGGCATGACAGATTTCTGCCAACCGGCGGACCGATGAGGATGTCTCCCTCAACAAGCCCAAACCCCGCCTGCGGGTTTCAGTGCGCGCCGTATAGGCCAGTCGCCAGCACATCGCAAGGCCTCAATCACGGCTTTCGGTCAAGAAGTGATCGCAAATCGGCTCTGCGCGCTTGTCACTTGTGGAATCCGCATTCTAGTATCGCCGCAACCGCCTCCGAAGAGGGGTGGATGATCCAATGATCAATGACCGGGAGTGACCATGACCATTAATCTTAGAACCGCTGCTCTGGCGGTAGCCTTGACTGTTCCGGCGTCGGCTTATGCAGCCGCGCTTGATCTCAGCCCTGCAGACCCACAGCCCTCTGCGAGCAACCTCAATCCGGGCCTGGCCGTCTCATACGCCTTTCCGGGAGATGTCCGCACCGTGAAGGACGCGCGCAACGCTCTGAAACGCAAAAAGAAGGCCGGGCCACCTCTGGCGGGCCTGTCATACGATGACACCGAAGACGGGGATTTGACGCTGACCTCTGGCAAGGCGACAAAGATTGCGGCCGAAATCTCGGGATACATTAAGTTTGATACACCCGGAACTTATGTGCTGGATTTTCTGAACAACGACGGGCTGGAGATCAGCATCGGCGGCCACATCGTGGGTTATTTTGACGAAGTTCACGCCTGCGGTTACGCCGGCGAACAGGAAGTGAATGTGCCCGAAGCCGGATACTACGCTCTTGAGGCAACCTATTTTCAGCGCAAAGGCACGGCCTGCCTGATGATGGAGTGGGGGCCCGATAGCGATGGTCTGGAACTTGTTCCCGACAGTGCATTTTTCCACTGATCCATTGCAGGGGCAAAACAGTGTCCCTGCCCTTCATCCTGTCAGATGCACACTGCGGATTTGCTGCTCGCAGGCGGCGGTCAACGCCTTTCTGTCCTGAAATTCCGATACTTTCAGCGGCATGTGATAGGTCAGCTTTACCGCGCCATGGTGTGGCGTGGCCAACATCCACAGGAAATGACTGCCGAAATCCATGTCTCCCCACCAGCCATAAAACCGCGGGTCGGCGTTGTCGGGCGCTTGGTAGGTCACGGTGACAGGCTGTACGGAAAGCACCTCCCGCAGTTCGGGAGAGAAAAACGCGGCAAAAAGGCTGGACTTAAACGGCAGCACCCGTTGACCGTCGCTGCTGGTACCTTCGGGGAAAAACAGCAATTTGTGCCCCGCTTGTAATCTGGATTGCAGCTGAGCCGACTGCTCGGCGGCCTTGTTCCGGTTCCTTTCAATGAACAATGTCCCCGTGGCGCGGGCCAGCCAACCGATCCCCGGCCAGGCTGCAACTTCGGATTTGGAGACAAAATAGATGCGTTTGGACGCATTCAGCACGAAGATATCCAGCCAGCTGGAATGATTGGCCACAACAGCCCCCTGCCCGACCATCGGCTGGCCGGAGGCTGAAAATCCAATCCCAATAATGCGCAGCGCGTTACGGCAGACAAAAACCGTAAGATACGGCGTGACGGGACGCGCCATGCCAAAAAACGGACGTTCGATGGCACGGATCAGCAGCAAGAGGATCAAGCCCCCAAATACCAGAACGCCCAGGGGCAGGCCTCGCAGGAAAACCAAGAGCCAGCCCAGCATGCCAATGCTGCGCGCGGGTGGCGGTCTCTCGCCCTGCCATGTGGTGCTCACCCGATCGGTCCCTGATAGAGCCGCGCCTGCCGTTCATTCATCCGCGCAGTATCGAGGATCAGGCAGACGTCGGTGGTGTTGAAACTATGATCGATGTAGGCCCCTTCGCCAACGAAACCGCCCAAGCGCAGATACGCCTTGATCAGAGCGGGGACCGCCAACATCGCAGCGCGCGTATCCAACTCGCCTTCAGGTACAACATCCATGTTCTGAAAGGCCGCAGCCTGCGCCCGCACCCGCAAATCCTCAGGTGCCAGATGACGGTGATGCAACAGGGAAAGAGGTTCGGCCAGTTGTGCAATATCCGTGCCATGGAAACTGGCCACGCCAAAAAGCACTTCGATTTCATGTTTGGCAATATACTGCGCCAGACCGTGCCAGAGGTGGTACATCGCCATGCCGCCGCGATAATCGGGATGCAGGCAAGAGCGTCCAAGCTCCAGCAGGCTGCGATCAGAAGCGAGCAAGACCGATAGATCATATTCGTCGGCTGAGTAGAACTGCCCCGCTGCCTCCGCCTGATCGCGTCGCATCACGCGGTAGACGCCAACGACCGCGTCCTGACGATGATCCGTGAGCAACAAGTGATCAAAAAACGGGTCGAAACGGTCTTTCTCCAGGCGCTCCTGATGATCGACCAATGCGCCACCGCCGCCCAATTCTTCCACAAAAACGGAATAGCGTAACCTTTGCGCAGCCTGAAGGTCTGCCGCAGTTTCTGCCAACCTGACAGAGAACGGGTTTTGCTGCGTTATTGTCATTTTGCAGAGTCTGTCCTCGTTCAGCGCACCTTGGTTGGTGATAGTGATATCCCGATAATTTCGCAACGCGGCACTGTGACCGGTTTACAATACTCATGGTATCGTTAACCTTTTGGCAATATTCTTCAGCCATCAAATACCGGGATTAAAGCAACGCGGGTGCTATCAATGACGATTTTCCCTTCGTCTCGAAAATTCACTGTCACACGGGCATTTACGTTGCTTTGGACCTGCCCGATACCCCAGTCAGGGCAGTCAGGATGTTGCACTAACATGCCAGGAGACAGGATTGCATTCAAATCTTCCATGGCACCCTTTTCGCGCAGGAGACACTAGATGGGCCCCAATAACGTTAACCTTGCGGCACTGATAGGCAGCCGCATCTGCCATGACCTGATATCGCCAATCGGCGCCATCAACAATGGGCTGGAGCTCCTGGGGATGTCAGGCGGCCCACCCGGACCCGAGATTGACCTCATTCAGGAAAGCGTTGGCAACGCAAGTGCGCGAATCCGGTTTTTCCGCATCGCCTTTGGTGCTGCGGGCGAACAGATGATGGGACGCGCCGAAGTGATCTCCATTCTTGACGACCTGATGGACGGAGGACGACTGGATGTGGCTTGGGGACCCATGGATGCGCAACCGCGGTTCGCCGTGCGCATGTCTTTCCTGGCGCTCCAATGTCTTGAAAACGCCATGCCCTATGGTGGGCGGATCGAGATCAGTCAGGATGGCGGCAACTGGCTCCTGCATGGTCGGGCCGACAAGTTGAACATAGATGAGCCGTTGTGGTCGATCCTTGCAACAAAAGAGCCCCCAAAAGATCTGAGACCGGCGCAGGTTCAATTTGCGCTTCTTCCGCTGATCGCGGGGGATGACGGGCGCCGCGTGATCACCGAAATCACCGAAAACGAGGTCAAACTGCGCTTTTAAGCGCGGACGGTCCCCTGCCCTGTCACCAGGTATTTAAAACTGGTCAACTGTGCCGCGCCGACCGGTCCACGCGCATGCATTTTGCCTGTCGCAATCCCGATTTCCGCGCCCATCCCGAACTCGCCGCCATCCGCAAACTGTGTAGAGGCATTGTGCATCAGGATGGCGGAATCCAGTTCCTTCATGAAGCGCGCCGCGGCATCAAGATCTTCCGTCAAAATACAATCCGTATGATTTGAGCCATGGCGGCGAATATGTTCCATAGCCGTATCCAAATCGGGCACAACCCGTGCAGCGATGATCATGTCGAGATATTCGTGACCCCAATCGTCGTCGCCTGCCAGCACCGTTCCGCTGATGTTGGCGAGCTGTGCATCGACGCGCACTTCGACGCCTTTGTCCAAAAGAGCCTGGATCACGTCGCGACCAACGGTTTCCGAGATATTTTCGTTGATCAACAGGCATTCGGCAGATCCGCAAATGCCAGTTCGCCTTGTCTTGGCGTTCAGCACCACATTCAGGGCTTTTTCGGGGTCAGCGGTCGCATCTATATAGATGTGCACAATGCCTTCGAGATGGGCAAAAACGGGCACGCGTGCTTCGCGCTGCACCAAACCAACCAGCCCCTTGCCACCGCGCGGGACTATCACGTCAATCGTGTCGATCATGGTCAGCATTTCAGACACGGCGGCGCGATCGCGCGTTGGCACCAGCTGAATGGCATCTTCCGGCAGGCCCGCGTCCTTGAGCCCCTGCACCAGACAGGCATGCAGCGCCGTGGAGGAATGGAAGCTCTCAGAACCTCCCCGCAGGATCACCGCATTGCCCGCTTTCAGGCAAAGCGCCCCGGCATCAACCGTCACATTCGGGCGGCTTTCGTAGATGACACCTACGACGCCCAGTGGTGTGCGCACCCGTTTGATATGTAGCCCACTGGGTTGATCCCACTCCGCGATCACTTCGCCCACAGGGTCGGCCTGTTCAGCCACGGCGCGCAAACCGTCAATGATGCCGCGCAAACGATCTTCATCCAGCGCCAAACGATCCATCATGGCGTCAGACAGGCCCTTGTCACGACCATAAGCCAGATCTTTTTCATTGGCTTCCAGAATGGTAGCGCGCTTGGCCCAGACATGTTCAGCGGCCGAGATCAGTGCTGCATGCTTTCTCTCCGCCGTTGCAAAACCCAAGGAGGTTGCCGCGGATTTGGCGCGCGCCCCAATTTCCGCCATAAGAGAGGGAATATTTTCAAAATCTTTCATGGCGTTATGCCTTTCAGTTGATCTATCAAATGCGCTGGATCGCGATGCACATCCCGCGTCAAACTGCCATGTCGTCGCGATGAATTAAAGCGGCACGTCCCGGATAGCCCAGCAGCGCCTCGATATCCTGCGATTTTCGACCCTTTATGATGCGCGTTTCATCCGCCGTATAGCGACAAAGCCCGTGTCCCAGAATATGCCCGGACGCATCGGAGATGGCCACGGCATCGCCCCGCTGAAACGCACCGTCCACCTGCGCCACACCTGCTGGTAAGAGGCTTTTGCCGGACATCAGTGCTTTTACCGCGCCGGCGTCGAGCGTAATCGTTCCGCGTGGTTTCATCGCGGCAATCCAGCGTTTGCGAGCGGCTTGCGGGTCAGTTTGCGCCGAAAACCAGGTTGCGGGCGCACCGTCCTGCAGGCTTTTCAACGGGTTTCGGGTCGACCCTTCTGTGATCGCCATGGCGCACCCTGCCGCCGTTGCGGTTTTGGCGGCCATCAGCTTTGTTTTCATACCACCTTTCGACAGGCCAGATCCCGCATCCCCTGCCATGGCTTCGATTTCAGCTGTGATCCGGTCGATCCGGTCAAACCGCGTGGCACTGCTGTCCTCAACCGGGTTGGCGGTGTAAAATCCGTCCACATCGGACAACAGGATCAACTGATCTGCGCCAACGGTTACAGCAACTTGTGCGGCCAGCCGGTCATTGTCGCCAAAGCGGATTTCATCTGTGGCAATCGTGTCGTTTTCATTGACGATGGCGACCACACCCAGCGACAAGAGCTGCTCCAGCGTGGCGCGACTGTTGAGATAGCGGCGGCGGTCCGTGCTGTCCTCCAGCGTTACAAGCACTTGAGCAGTCGTGATGCCGTGTGGAGCCAAGGCTTCTTCATAGGCGCGCGCAAGACGGATTTGCCCGACAGCGGCGGCGGCCTGTGACTGCTCCAGCGCAAGCTCGACAGCAGGCAATCCCAGAACGCCGCGCCCCAGCGCGATAGAGCCGGAAGAGACCAGTACAACGTCAATGCCTTTGGTTTTCAACCAGGCGACATCTTCGGCCAGTGACATCAACCACTCGCGGCGCAACTGACCTGTTTCGCGATCCACCAGAAGGGCCGACCCGATCTTGACGACAATGCGCCGGGCCGTCGTCAGGGATGCCACGGTTCTTCCTCCACCGCAGTGCGGTGTCGCAGGCGATCCTCATCAATCTGTCCCCGCAGAGCCCGCAGAACATCGGTCACACCGTCACGCGCAACCCCGGACATCATCATCACCGCGCCACCACTGGCGTCGCGCAGCGCATCTGCCTGCGCCTCGCGCGCGTCATCGTCCATTGCGTCGATCTTGTTCAGAACCGTGATCCGCGGTTTCTGGGCCAGATCACCACCGTAAGCTTCCAGCTCGCCAATGATCGTCTTGTAGTCCTCAACAGCGGTTTCAGATGTGCCATCCACCAGATGCAACAGCACCGCACAGCGCTCCACATGCCCCAGGAACAGATCGCCCAGACCCCGGCCTTCGGAGGCCCCCTCGATCAATCCCGGAATATCGGCGACAACGAATTCGGTGTTGTCCACGCCGACAACGCCCAGATTGGGATAGAGGGTGGTAAAGGGATAATCCGCAATCTTCGGGCGCGCATTCGATGTGGCCGCAAGAAACGTGGATTTCCCGGCATTGGGCAGCCCCAGCAGGCCGACATCCGCGATCAGTTTCAGACGCAGCCAGAGCGTGCGCTCCACCCCATCCTGACCAGGGTTGGCGCGGCGCGGGGCCTGATTTGTCGCGGATTTGAAATGCAGATTGCCGAAGCCGCCGTTTCCGCCGCGCGCCAGCTGCACCCGCTGTCCCACTTCGGTCAGATCGCAGATAACGGTTTCCTGATCCTCATCCAGAACCTCGGTGCCGACCGGCAAACGCAAAACGATGTCGTCACCATCCTTGCCGGTGCGTTGACGCCCCATGCCCGGCTGACCGTTCTTGGCAAAGAAATGCTGCTGATAGCGAAAATCAATCAGCGTGTTCAGCCCGTCCACGGCCTCTGCCCAGACCGAACCGCCGGTGCCACCATCGCCACCATCGGGCCCGCCGTATTCGATGTATTTTTCACGCCGGAAACTGACACAGCCACCGCCGCCCGCCCCGGAGCGGATGTAGACTTTACACAGATCGAGAAACTTCATGGCGGCTTCCTAGCCTTATGCGGCGCGACCCTCAATCAGAGTTTTCGCAAATATGTCCATGTGGGCACGGTTGTGTCGCGCGCAACGCAGAAACTTTCCGCATCCCCGAGATATTCAAACCCGCAATGGGTCAATACCCGCGCGGATGCCGGATTGTCCTGAAAAACACTGGCGAACATAGTGCAGTTTTTTAAAGGATTGGCATCGACCAACGCCTGGACGGCATCGGAAGCCAAACCCGTGTTCCAGTAAGGGGGGGCAACCCAATAGCCAACTTCCGATTGCTCCCGCTCCAGCCGTGCGAGCGAAATCAGCCCCATGACCTCGGATGCGCCGGATTTTGAGCCATCCATGACCCAGACATCCTCGTCGCGCTCATCGGCCACGCTCCGGGTGATAAATGCCTCGACCATGCCCGGTGGCACTGGATGTGGGATGGAGGTTGTCATCCGGGCAACACGCGCGTCGCTCCAGTAAAGATCAATCAGCCCCATGTCCGATTTGCGTAACGGGCGCAGGTCAAACCGTTCCGTCTCCACTACGGGTTGTATCGTGATCTTCTTCATTTCCATCGTCATGTCCCTCCTCCGAACAGTACGAACAGAACCGATGCGACGGTCAACGCCGCGAGGCTCCACATTAGATAGGGTTCATATGCCGTTCCCGCTACCGTCCTCGCGATCGCATCACCGGCAAGTGTCCATAATGGATGCAGAAAAACCTGACATCCCAGTAGTATCAGCGCGATTGTCAGCGTGGCCTCCAGCGTCGGCGTGCCAGGGGCAACAAAGGCTGTGAAACCACCGACGATCATCGCCCAGGCTTTGGGGTTCAGCGGGTGCACGATGAGCCCGGCCGCAAAACCGGGCGGCGTGCTGGTTTCGCGGCCCGTCCCCAACCGCATATTGGCCACCTTCCAGGCCAACCAGATGATATAGGCGGCGGAGGCATATTTCAGCGCCTCAAAAATCCAGGGCGCGCGGTCTGCCAGCTCCATCAATCCGAAGCCAACGGGCCAGATAACGAGTTGCTTGCCAAGGGCAACACCCGCCACGAACGGCAGTGCCGCGCGAAAACCAAAACGAGCGCCCGTGGCCATAAGCGCCATATTGGCTGGCCCCGGCGTGCCGACCTGAGACGCGGCAAAGACGGCAAAGCTGGTGATTGCAACGCTCATGACCGGGCTTGCCAATCCTGTGCTGTCAGCCGCATTTTCTGGACTTTCACTTCCGCGCCATGAGAAAGACTATGCACGTCCGCTATCTGCGTCGGCAGAAACCCGAGCTTGTCCAAGACATGGCGCGATGCTGCATTTCCAAGCTGATGGCCTGACATAAGTTCGCGATGGCCGCGTGCCATATGGCCATCCACGAGCCCGGTCGCCGCTTCCGTCGCAAACCCCTGTCCCCAGAAAGGGATGCCCAGCCAATAGCCAAGCTCGTCATGTATCGCGCAGCCACCGATGAACGCCCCATCATGCGTGATCGCATAGGCATCCGGGTCCTCAAGATGTCGGGAAATGAAAGCCTCCGCGTCGCCTGCAAGGTAAGGGTGCGGCACACGCGGCAGCCAGCGCGCCACGTCCCACTGGCCGATCAACGCGGTAATCGCGTCTGCGTCCGTCATTTCATACGGGCGCAGCAATAAACGATCGGTGTGGATGCATTCTGACATCGTGGGGGCCTAACACATAGGTATGGCAAAAATGAGAAAGGGGACCGGCGGTATCGCCGATCCCCCTGAATGTTTCATGTCCTTGAGGAAGGGCTTATTCAGCGGCCTCCGCCACCGGCAGGACCGAAATAAATGTGCGGTTCTTGAGACCTTTGTGGAAAGTCACGGCGCCATCGACGGTTGCAAAGATCGTGTGATCCTTGCCCATGCCCACGCCTTCACCCGGCCAGAACTTTGTGCCGCGCTGACGCACGATAATGTTACCGGGGATGGCGGCTTGACCACCATAGAGCTTCACGCCAAGGCGACGGCCCGCTGAGTCGCGACCGTTCCGGGATGAACCACCTGCTTTTTTATGTGCCATTTGGTCTCTCCTTAGCCTTTAGCCAGTTCTTTGGCCTGTTCGATCCAGCCTTCACGCTCGATCCGGCCTTTGAACGACAGTTTCTCGTCCATAGCAGCAACGTCCTCTTCGGTCCATGCTGCAATTTGTGCAAAGGAGGTCACGCCGCCTTCGATCAGTTTTTTCTCAAGTGCCGGGCCAACGCCGGACAGCTTTTTCAGGTCGTCTGCACCCGCATCCGCTTTTGGTGCAGGTTTGGCTTTTGCCTTGGGCGCTTCGGCCTTGGCTTCCGCCTTCTTGGGGGCCGCTTTCTTAGGTGTTGCCGCTTCAACGGCTTTCACGGAAACGGAACCTGCACCCATCGCAGCCTTGACGCCGGATTTATCAGCGCCGGACGCCAGAATATCAGTAACCTTGACCAGTGTCAGCTTCTGGCGGTGGCCCTTCGTGCGCTTGGAAGAGTGCTTCCGGCGGCGCTTGACGAAGTTGATGACCTTCTCGCCCTTGACCTGATCGACGACCTCGGCCTGAACGCCGGCGTCTTTGACGAAGGGCGCGCCGACAACCGTCTTGTCGCCACCCAGCATCAGAATATCGTTGAATTGGATTTTTTCACCTGCGTCAGCAGCCAGTTTCTCAACACGGAGCGTATCGCCCGCCTGAACCTTGTACTGCTTGCCGCCAGTCTTGAGGACCGCGAACATGCGTCTTTCCTTTGCTCTACCGCGTCCTGTGGTCCCCGTTTCCGGGCGTTTTGGCGAATGTGCCACCTCGAACAGCGCACTCAGTCAAGAGTGATCGTGATAAAAACAACAAGGCCCGGCGCACCGGACCTCATGTATGAAGCCGCCATTTGCACCACGGGGGCTGCCATGTCAAGCGCGTTTGTCCTTAGATATCATTCGCTGTCGCGTTCAATGCCACAGCCCACCCGAGACCGTAGGCAACTTCCTGAAAGATATCCTCGTACCCCTTGAACAGGGCTGCATTCAGCGCTTTGCCGGCGTCACTACGGGAGAAGGCAAGATACGCTTTCAGATCATCTTGTTCCAGGGGCTGATAGGCCAACAGAAAATAGCCGTAAATCCATGCCTGCGCATCTTGGCGCACCTTCTCCTCTGAGGCCCAGACTTCCTTGAGTATGTCATCTTCGGACATCTCCACGAGGCGACCATCCGCCATACCCTGATAAAACTGAAAGCTGGTGCTCAGGGTAATCGCCACATTGAGCTCAAGAAGGTCGTTTGCCTCGATAAACTCCGCGACAAGAGCGGCTTTGGGATCGTTCCGGTTTTCAAGATCCTGATAAGCCTCGGCGGACGCCTGCTGCACCGTCTCATCCAGCATGGCGCGACGCGCGGCAATCTCCAACTCGGTGATCGTCTGACCCACCACCGTGTCGAAAAACGCGATGCTTTGATCCAGTTCATCGTCATTCAGGGCATCCCCCAACGCAGCGTAGAGCAATTCCTGCATGCGTATCGGGTTATAAAGCGCATCAACCTGGGTCTGCCAAAGCGCCCCACCCTGCCCGCTCAATAGATCGGCATCCAACCCATCCGCATCCTGCAACCCTTCGGCGCGAATGATCACGGTCAATTCAGGCAGGCGCAACGCATCCATCAACACGGTCACCCGTGCATCTGACCAGGCAGGAACAGCCATCGTCAGGAAAACAATCGCTGCGCAAACGACCCGCATGATCAGAGGTCTTGGCTCGGCTGCAGCTTTTGCAAGCGTGCAGCAACAGCCTCGTAGCGATTGGCCATGATCTCGAATTGAACCGCATTCATCAGCTCATAAACCTGCTGCATCTTTGGATGTTCCAACGCATCAGCATAGGCGGTGATATCGTCGTCAGAAAAGGCCTGATAGGTATAGGCCGATCCTGTCAGACCAGCCAGTTGCATGCTGCGCCGAAGCTCGCCCTCTTGCGATTTCAGACTTTCACGCAAATCCGCTTCCTCCATCCGCAACTCAATGACGCCCGCAGAAGCCGCGGCCATGAGAAAACGCACCTGCACCTCCTGAATGGCACGGACCGAAGCATCTTCCGAGCCTACGGCCTTGTTGAGCCGCTTGAGTTCTTCAAGACGTGGAGACCCGATCTGAACCAGACCGGCGACAATGGCTTCGCCGCTCTCTGTGCGCAGGGCTTCATCTTCTTCCATATGCGACGTGTTCTCCGCAGCCACTAGCCGTCGCCCCAGATCGGACGCATAAAAGTCCACCGCGTGGGTCAATAAATCGTCCTCAAGGGTCTGTGAGAGGATATCCAAAGCCATGGCATGCATCTGTTCGGTATCGAACACATCCTCCACCAGACGCGTCCATTCAGATCCAAAATCCTCAGCTTCAAGACCGATCATGTTGGGCGCATTTTCCGCGCTCAACCGGATGCTTTCCAAGGCAACATCAAAGCCAGTTACTTCCAGAAACGCCTCCAACCGGTCCAAGTTCGCCGCCCGCACCGGCGACAGAAATATTGTACCGATCATCGTGATCACTAGGAAAAATTGGCCGGGATGGAACCATTTGGTCATCAGGAACTCCTGTATCTGCTCGGATTTGCTGTTTGTTGGACCGAAGATTAGGGCATTTGTACGAACGAGCAATGAAATTTCCCGTGTTCACCGAATGCCGGCCGATCTTTTCTTGTCAGTACTCTGAAAGCAAAATCGGCCTCTTTCTGCCAGCCACCTGCGGCACGGTGCCGACGCTGGTTGAAAAACCTCGGCGCGTCATTTCAAATCAAACCGAACTCTTAAAATTCGCATGTAAGGTTATGAAAATAAATAAATTCCTCTGATTGCACATCGTGCTTTCCAAACCGGCCTTCAACAGTGAGGTCAACGCACGCAACATTTGCTAGCTATTCGGTGCCGTCACGACCCTTTGCAATCGATCAGCAAAAATCGGTCAAGTCAGCGCATCTGGTTCTCCCATTTTGGAGAATTCGGACTTTGCGACGGCGAATTTTCGTAATTTGCAATTCAAGTTTGCGATACATCATCGCGAATGTAGACTGGCCTCAATTAGCTTTTCCGGACTTCTATTGACCGCTTTCATTGCACATATTGGCGCCTACGCCGCATTTTTCGGCCTTCTTGACGCCCTGCTCTCTCGTGAAGCCAGGGAGAGTTTTTCAATGTATATCTTTGGCTTCGAGGGTTGCGATTTCCCTAAAATGGAAAAGGCCCTGATGGATAGCTTGATAGGTTTCGTGCTGCCGCGCGGTCGCCCTATTCTCAGTGTATTCAGGCTTTGGATGGTTTCCTGGGCAGCTTTGACACTTAGCTATTCAATCGGCTCATATTGGACATTCGAGACTGGAGGCGATGGACACGCATATCAAGTGGCGCTGGCCGAAGGCTACGGTGCCGTAGCTTGGCTTCTCTTTCAAGCAGCTGTGGCAATTTCCGTTTTTGCGACTTTCAGTCTTCCAAACGATTTCATCAGCGCAAGGATCACGCGTGCCATCTTTGTGCACGAACAACGTTCGCTGGCAACATATCCGTTCTGGATACTGGTTGACGCCGTCGCTTCGCTTTTGGTCTGGGGTGTTCTCATTGTCGCGATACTATCTATCAGTTTTTTTGGGGGAGAACCCTTGTATGATACCGAAAGCATCAACAGTTTCGGCGATTATTTCTCCCTCGATGGTTTCTTCGTCGCCCTATCTACCGGTGTAATTTTCAGCGGTAACTCGATAGTGTTCCTCTCGGTTGTGCAGATCATCGCGTTGCTGCTTGGCTCGCTTACCCGGCTGCTTTCGGGAGCATTGCGGGTCAACCAATGGTTGGCACTCAATTCCAACGTACATATGGCCCCGTTCACCTTCCTTGGCATCCTGACAGGGATGGTCGTTTACCTGATTTGGGGTGTTTAGTGTATGGGCACCAGCAGCCAAACGCGGATTCTGGGACTTCGGGTCAACCAAAGCTTTTGGTCACGTTGCGGCGATTGTGTCAGTAATCTGATCGCAGGAGCGATCGACAATGACGCGGCTAATGGATTGCAAAAAGCCAGTGCGATCAAAGCAGAAGCGAAACCGGACAAAGACAGATCAGAGCATGAATCGCCAAAAAAGCAATCTTAAAAGCAGCAAGCCCCCTTGCGGACGCAAAAGGAAAAGCATAGGGAAATCAGCGTCGGAGAGGTGCCGGAGTGGTCGAACGGGGCGGTCTCGAAAACCGTTGTGGGTGCAAGCCTACCCAGGGTTCGAATCCCTGTCTCTCCGCCACCATCATTAAGCAATTGTAAATAAAAGAGTTACTTACGAGGCATCAGTCGCACCGGCGTCCACGATGGACCATACGCAGGCAGGTGGAATACCCCATCTCGGGCGACCACGCGGACCCGGCACCGTCTGGATTTTCAAGCTGCCACCCCCTGCTTTAGCCGCCCTCCAAAACACATGGGTATTGGGTACTTGGCAGCTCCCAGGAGCCCGTAAGTCAAGCGATTTCGAAACTCTGTCTTCCCTCTTGTAAAAACCAAGCAAGCCGCTTTGCCGACCTGAAAACCCTCACCATCCTAACACCAACAAAGATGCAGATTAAGTCGGTCCCCGCTCAGCTGTCGATTGCCAAGACATCGCCCCGACCGTTTCAACAAGGAGAGCGAACGGCCCGATCTTCGGTGACGATAATTTTTCAAAAGCCCTAGTGACGTGCATCAGGTGGCGGAAAACCGCCGTGGCTCGAAAACTTCCCCCTAACAGCGCCGTTTCCCTTAAAAAACCGGAGCATCTTCGAAATCCTCTGGAGATTTTTGAAGGCTAGTTTCGGTCAAATTCCGCGCAAACAAGTCCGGAGAAATTTCAACGCTGACGGGAATCTAACCGGGATGTACGCTTAAGGTATTATTTTCAAAAATGGTATTCCTATGGTCGCCCCAATTGAGCTATTTCGTTATTTCGTGGGCCGCGCTCCCAGACCGCGGCGAATTGTCTACCGGTTGATCCTTGCAGAACTGAACACCACGTTCAGTCGGGATATTCTGGCCGCCGCCGCCTCGCCCCGAGCTCGAGAAGCCGTGCGCAGCGTGTCGCGTGCTCATATCGCCCAGAACACAGCGACCCAGCAGCTTGATGATATCGAGCGCAGGTTTCCCCTCAGACGATTTGCAGAAAGTTGGGACAATGATGCACCCGACACCCTTGATGCAGCGCGTGCAATGGTCCTGGCAATTTTCAACAGACCGGTTGAGGACGTCGTTGGCGACGACGAATTCAACCGAATACGCGACATTCTGCGGGACTTAATGATCGCGCTGAAACTTGCGGTCCTTCCGGAATCTCTGCCCATCCGTCGCGCGTCCGATATGTTGCGGGCGTCAGAGCTCCTGCTGACGCTGCACCAGAACCCGGATGCCATAGATTTCGAGGATTCCTCGGCGCTCCTGAAAGCGGTGATTGCCCTGCCTCCCGAATTGTTCCCCCCAGCAGACCCTGTCGAGTTGGAGGAAGAACCGGAGCCACCAGAAGAGGACCTGACCACAGAAAAACTGGAAGAACGGGCAAAACGCCTGGAACTGGCCGCTGCGGAGGTGGTCGGTCTTTCCGGATCCGGTATCGAAAGGGTACGTCGCGCCCGGGTGGCGACAGGCGGACCAGACGCATTGAGCGCGGGAGGACGGGAAAGCACTACAGGTCGAACTGCAACAACCGCTGCCGCCGCGCGGCTCAGCGATGAGGCAGACGATATACCTGACGAAATCTCGTTCATTGGTGTCTCGCAGGCAGCGGTTGGCCGTTTGTCGTCGGACACCCAGGACCTTTTGGCCGAGCTCGATGTCGACATCACCGGGCGACCCTATGACGAGGTGCTTGACCGTATCGAGGTCGAACACCAGATGACCACTCTGCGACTGATCGATGCGGATGCTGCCGATGGCGCCGGGCCGCGTATTCGCACGGGATCAGCCGTGATGCCTGCCGCAGGAACGGCCAGCCCGTTGTTTCCCGGAATGGGAACCATTCTTGACCCGTCAAGCCTACCGCCAACAACTGTTGGCCCGATCAAACCCATCGGTGTGGGCGATCTTCTGGTCACGCGCCAGCAGATCAAACGCTATGAGGCGGGCGAAATCTCCCATGTAGAAAATGTTCTGCAATCGGAATCCCGTAACCGCGAGACACGCCGCCTGCGCCGCACCGAAGAAACCTTCGTGTTCGAAGAAGAGGAGAAAAAGGAGGAGGAACGCGATCTCCAGACGACCGAACGTCTTGAAATGCAGAGTGAAATTCAAAATACCCTGCGCGAGGACAAACAATTCAACATTGGGGGGTCGGTGTCTGCGGGATACGGACCCTTTGTCCAGGTCGAAGTGTCATCAGCCTATGAAACAGGCACATCGCAGGAACAGATCAACAAGCTGGCCACAAGCTACGCCAAAGAGGTGACCGAGCGGACCGCTTCAAAAGTGGCGTTACGAACGCGACGCGAACAAACCCGTAAGACCATCGAGGAATTTGAAGAAAAAAACCAACACGGCTTCGACAATACGGAAGGTACCGAACATCTGTCCGGCATCTACCAGTGGCTTGACCGTGTCTATGAGCTTCAGGTTTATAACTATGGATTGCGGGTGCTTTTCGAATTCGTGGTGCCGGAGCCGTCGGCACTGCTACTGCGAGCAATCGAGCACCAGATTGGCAAGCCGGAAGGATTGAAGCCGCCCCGCAAACCTTCCTTTGGACCGGGGCATCTGACCCGCACAAACTACGGCAAATATGTACGGCGCTACGAGGCGGAAGGCGTTCAACCGCCGCCCGCTTTTGCCACGCGCATCGGCAAGAGTTTCACCTTCACCTCCCAAAGTGGCGAGGCCGAAGACAATACTTCCGAAGCGCTGCTCAATGTGCCAGAGGGTTTCAAGGCTGTCTCCTGTAGCGCGAAAATCCTGCACTACGGTTTCACAAGCGATACACGACGGGCCTATGTCTCTGTCGGATCGAATTCGCTGCATCTCAAGAAACGCGCCGAGGGGTCGGCATCGCCCGACAGCAGCGACCTGCATGATACCTTGCCCGAAATCGCTGGCGAAGTGCCTGTCGCCTTCTATGCTGTAAACGTGCTCAATTGTTCGGCGACTGTCACCATTCATTGCGTGCACACACAAGCCGCGTTTGAGAAGTGGCAGGTTGAAACCTACGATGCGTTGCTGCGCGGTTATGATGCGCAGCGCGGACGCTATGAAGAGAAACTGGCCATCCTGAAAGCCGAACGATCAGGTGCCGCGCCCGAAGGTCGAAACCCCGGTCAGAACCGCCTGATCGAACGGCGGGAGATAAAACGTTTGTCGATCGCCATGATGACCGGCCAGCACTTCGCCAATACGGGCGTGCATCTTTCACCTCAGGCGGCTGAGTTCAATTTCGACGCAGCCGAACGCGCGGGCGTTTATGCCCGCTTCTGGGAAAAGGCCATTCAGTGGAACGAGTTACAGTGGGAGCTTCTCCCTTATTTTTGGACGTCGCGGGACACGTGGGCGCGCATGCTCTACGAAGACACTGATCCGCTGCATGCGGAGTTCATCAGTGCCGGTGCTGCGTTGGTGCGCTTTGCAGTATCGCCGGGTTATGAGGCGGCGGTGCTGCACTTCCTGGAAACAGGCGGTGTTTGGGAAGGTGGCGACGAGCCCAGTGTCACCTCGGAAGAATATGCAGCGATGCTGGATGAGGTGGAAGCCGTACGGAATCGCGAAACTGGGGACGGGCCGCTTGCCACCCCGGAAGGATCAGGTGAAATCCCTGTCGGAGATCCTTGGGAAATCAGGGTGCCGACCACTTTGGTCAAATTGCGACAAGACAATGCGCTGCCTGAATGGGTCAAAGATGAGGATGGCCGCTGGCATCCGGTCGACCAGCCGGATGACTAAGCGCGCTACCGCTGTGCCGACACATACTCCCGGGTGCTAAGATGCGCTTACCATTGATCCTTGCGGGCCCGATCGTGCGGCGGGCCACGCCAGAAAAAATCTGGGTGTGGCTCGCGACAAGCGAATTGCTCGATCCGCCTCATCTGATGCTCTTTACGGATGGCAATTCGCCTACCTCACCGGGCCCGGTCAAAGCCAAGATTGAATACTACCCAGTCGCCGTGGCCGACAACATGTGGATTTACATGTTGAGCGCGACGCCGGACACGCCGCTGGACCGAGGGCGGATATATTTCTACGATGTTCGGCTCGACGGGACACGTCCGCTGTTTAAATCCGACGATTACCGGCAGTTCCTTCTTAAAGGAAATCGGCTGCCGACCTTTATGCTTGGGGCCAGAGGCCAGAACAATTTGCGGGCGCTTTACGGGTCCTGTCGCAAACTGCATGGGCCCAATCCCGACATGATGAAAGCGGCTGATGAAATTCTGCAGGACGCTACCGAAAAGAACCGGCCGCAGTATTTCTTTCTCGGCGGCGACCAGATTTATGCGGATGATGTCGACAGTCAGTTGCTGGTGCTAACGCGACCTCTGCGCGATGCGCTCTTTGGCGGCAAACGTGAAATAATTCCGGGCCTCAGCCCCGTTGCGCTCAGCGACACCATTGATCGCTCCAAATTTCTTGAACATTTCTTTACATCTGGGCACATGCCGCATCATCTGCTGACTTTTGCGGAATATGCGGCGACCTACATCATGTCCTGGAACGGGGACCTATGGGAGCCGTTGCTGAAGGCGGGGAAATTCTCGTCACTCGACAAGGCGGATTTCTCAAACCGGATCATTGGCAAGAGAGTCCTCGACGGCGCGTTGGGGGCAAAGAGCGCCAGGCGGGTGCTGGCCAATTCAATTTGCTACATGATCTTTGACGATCACGAGGTGACCGACGACTGGTTTCTCAATCCCGAATGGCAGCTGAACGCCACAAAATTCAGCTCCGGACAAAGAATTCTGACAAATGGCATGGCGGCCTATTGGGCGTTTCAGGGATGGGGAAATGATCCCGAAGCGTTTGACGATACGTATCGCTCGACCATCAGCAGGTTTGCGGAAACACGCGGTCGCGGGACTGAAGATGCCTGGTCAACCCTGATCAAAACGGATTGGTCATTTGCGGCCCCGACCTCGCCACCCGCGATCTTCCTCGACACCCGGACCAAGCGCGAGGAATCTCCAAAAACGCTTGATATTGACCGTGCTGACAGGGGGCTTACCGGACCAATCACCTGGACAACCCTGCGCCTCAAGGATGCACCGCGCCTGTTGGACAGTGGCGAACGTGCGCGGCTCACCGCCTTGATATCCAAGCATTCAGCTTCCGGTGAGCCCCTCATCGTGATAGCGGCCGCGCCGATTTTCGGATTTCCGCCGATGGAATGGGTGCAACGCGTCATTGGGCGCGAGTCGGGCACTGCGGCTGATCTGGAAAGCTGGGCCAGCAACCCGCGCAATTTCATCGATGCATTCGACCTGTTTCTGGATGCGCAACCCAACCCGCTGATCGTTCTGTCAGGCGACGTTCACTATGGTTTTGAGATCGTCGGGCGCATGTCAACGGCGAGCCAATCGGTGCCTTTTGTCCAGCTGTGTTCGAGTGCGATGAAGAATGAGATCATAGGAGGCAGCAAGTTCTTCTTCAAAATCATTAGCTTGTTTGGAGAGTCTGTTGCTTCTTTCGGGTTCTGGGATCTCAAGGAAAAAGGCAAGACAGACGGGCCTATCGCCTATACGGAGACCAGTGATTTCGCCAATGGCGTCTTCAGCAATAAATTCAAATCATCGCCCCATTACCTGCTTCAAACTCAGTTCATCAAAAGATCAGGCAGGCGCTCGGTCAAACAACTGGTCGAACGTCAGAACAATCTGGGGGAACTGTTGATCCGCGGGCAGCAGGTATCACATCGACACTGGCATCCATCGTCGGCAGGCCCCTTCAGCGCACGGTCCTTCAAAAACTGGAATACAGGCAATTGGCCGATCCCCGATATGATCCGCGCACTTCGAGCCCTGTTTGGATCGTGAACACCGCTGGATGTTTCTCCCCGCGCAGGTGAAACTACGCGGCCGAACGGATCAGGCATCCAAAATCTGGATCAGTGCAGTTTCAGCCTGCAGAGCCATCCACTTGCATCTGATAGTCTTCCGCGTCGAACCATCCTTGCGAGGATGTGATTTTCAGACTCTCGTCTAATTCCCACTCTTCCCACCCGCTGACATCCAGCGGATTGCCGGTTTCAGCATGATGTCCTGTAAAGGTCCAAAGAAATATAACATGATTGCCTGCGGCGCGAATGCCGCCGCTGGTCAAAAGCAGATCAGGGACATCGGCATGAAACCCCGCAGCCATTTCGGCCAACCCTGTGTGACCGACCGAAGGATCGCCCCGATTGATCACAATTTGCGAGTTGGGTGCATGGCACGCGGCGACTTCTTCGGGAATTCTTGAGTTCCAGGCGGCGGTGTAACGCGTGGCAAGTTCATCCAAGGCGGCTTGACTGAAAGACATTGAGGTATCCGTTGGTAATGAGAAATCATATCTGACAAAACGGTCGCCGCAATATCCGGATTTGTCAATTTCGACCCGGATTGAGCTGCAGCAAAATAGCTGAGGTCACACGCAGGCGCGACCGCTAACGTTCCGTGGTATCTCTCAAGAAAAACGGCCCGGATAGATCAAAAGACAGGATGTCTCAGCGCTTCCTGAGCGTTGGGAGACCAAATAGCCTTGAGAGCGAAAATCCGGCGCCACCCTCAGCATCCTTGGCTTCCGCATGCTTGATGATCAGCGGCAGGATGGCGTCGGCCATCCGCGCATGACGCGAGAAAATCGACCCCGTAAAAGGCTTGCGCCCGCTAATCAACGGGATCGGGAAACCGGCCATCCGTGCATGCCGCGGAAAAGCGAACTTATCAGCCGGCTTGCGATTGCTGATGAGGGAAATTGGGAAATTTGCCATTCTCGCCCCACCAGGCACGAGAGCATTGGTTCCTGTTTTCCCGTTGATCAAATGCGGGAACGGCCAGTTCGCCATGCGGGTGTGGCGCCCGATGATTGTCCCGCTGAAAGGCTTGCGCCGACTGATCAAAGGGATCGGGAATTTCGCCATCCGGGCGTGACGCGGAAATGCAAACTCACTCCATGGCTTACGACGGCTTATTAACGGGATCGGGAACTTCGCCATCCGGGCATGGCGTGGAAATGCAAAGCGATCACTGGGTTTCCGGCGACTGATCAGTGGAATTGGAAAATTTGCCATCCTTGCGTGACGCGGGAAAAGGAATGCTTCGGATGGTTTTCGACGGCTGATCAGTGGGATCGGCCAATCTGCCATATAGTAACCGGTAGGTGCCAAATCCTTGTCCCGGGTCAGAATATGCGGATGATCTTTCAGGATTGTCGCCGCCGCCTGAGGTTTGTCCTTTACATAGACCTCTTCGATCAGCTGGCCCATATCCACGGCGCCCATTTCGGCAGTCAGCTCCCGGGTTTTCCTTGCAGCACCCAATGGCTTGTAGGTTGCTTTGGCCAGCAAAACCGCCCCGCCTGATTCCAGGCGTTTTTCGTAAGCTTTTGCGGTCTTGGCTTCGACATGCTCCGCAGCCAACACATCCGAGAGACCCGTCGCATCGGTAAAGACAACCAGGTCATTTTTGGGGAACCGCTCGAATTGCAGCGCCTGTTTGACCAGTTGAGCCTTTCGCGCGCTCTCAAAGTACCGCGTAATGACTTGTGTCATGATGCCTCCGCCGGTTTGGAATGCAGGTCCGCTACAGACCGCTGGGTTATGTCAGGGGCGCGGGCATTTGCCGCGCGCCAAGCCCCGCACAGGGGCAACAATATAGCGCAAGCCAGCGCCAGGAAAACAATCTCAATTAAGAAAACCGCATTGTAAGGCGTGTGCACCGCAAGGTCTGACTGCGCTGACATGGCGACGATCACGTCGCGCACGATGCCTGCAAGAGCCACACCGAGACCGGCTGATGTCGCCTGAACCGCGCCCCAGGTCCCTAGCGCAAGGCCGATCTGGTCGCGCGCCGCCGACCGCATTGTCGCCGTCAGGGTTGCGTGACCAAAGAGCCCCGCACCGATACCCGTTGTCAGGGTGCCCACCAAAAACATGAACGAGCCACCGCCGAGCGAAGACAGGATTATGGCTGCGAAGCCGGGAATGCCAATCATCGCGCCGATCAGACCAAGCCGCGCGGGAGACCGACCCGCGCCCAAAACGCGTGAGGCGACGCCAAAACCGATCAACGTGCCGCCAGCCAGAATCGCAGTCAATTTTGTGGTCTGCGCCACAGAAAATCCCAATGCCTGTCCGCCATAAGGTTCCAGCAGCACATCCGCCGCCCCGAAACCGAATGTCCCCAGGGCAATAACCGCCAGAAGTCTCTTTTTCCCTGGCTTTTCAACAAATTGCGTCCAAGCTGCACGGAAGGGTAGGAACTGTGTGGTTTGCATTTTCTGTGCGCGTACCCGGTCTCGCGCCTCTTGTTTCCAAAGAGCCAGAAGGTTCAGCGCAACGGTCACAACCGCCGCCCCCTGGATCACCTGAATGAGACGGCCGGGCGTGTAATTCTCCAGCAAGGCACCAAAAACAAGCGCGCTCACGACCATACCAACGAGCAACATCACATACATCAGGCCCACAACTTTGGGCTGATCCTGCTCGTCTACAAGATCGGTTGCGAGTGCCAGGCCGACGGTCTGGACCATATGCACGCCAGCACCAACCAACAGAAATGCCAGTGCGGCAGAAGACAGGCCCATCCACCGCGGCGCGTCCACCGCTTCACCGTATCCTGAGAGGACAAGCAGCGCGAAAGGCATGATGGCGAACCCGCCAAACTGATACAGCGTGCCTTTCCAAATGTAGGGCACGCGGCGCAAGCCAAGCGCTGATACATGCACATCAGATTTGTATCCAATGATTGTGCGCAGCGGGGCGAAAAGCAGTGGCAATGCCAGCATGACGGCCACGAGCGTCGCAGGAACGTCCAATTCGACGATCATGACGCGGTTCAATGTGCCGACAAGCAGAACCACCGCCATGCCGACGGTGACCTGAAAGAGAGATAATCGCAGCAGGCGTGAAAGGGGCACGTCCTTGCTCGCTACATCCGTAAAGGGCAGATAGCGCGGCGCAATTGATGCCAGCTTTCGCAAGGCAAATGTGCGGTAGTCGAACATTAACTTCTCGCAATTCGCAATCCGTTAGCGGCCCGCGGGCGCATTGCCCGCAGGTCGTTTCCGTGTCAGGCCCCTTATCGCATCAGCGAAAGGGACCATCCGTTAATTCTTGATGATAGCCGGCGGCGCGGCCGCACTTGCATTGACCACATCCGGGCTTTGTAAAACGGCCGTTGTCGTGGTGCCGTCCGGCATGATGACAAGAACCTGCTGTCCGCCGTTTTGCATCGGCAACGCATAGGATGCCTTGGCCGTGTTTTCGGGAAGTGTCGCGGCGGCTGCCTGTTGATCACCTGTGCCCAGTTCGACCCCGGAGAGGAAATCGGACACCCAGGACGTGTTGCTCAGAACAGCAACATGAACCGAGAATGAACCTACGGCGACTGCGCCGAGGAACAATGGAACGCCGACGGCAGGGGGAACGACAAGCCACATTTTTGCATTGTTCATGATATTCCTCCTTTAGCCGAGCCAGGGTGTCGCGGCAGCGACAAGCATGTGGGCGATGAGCGCGATGAGACCGAAAACGCGTGTACCATCAATAAGATAACTGTGAACTTCTTCGGCTTCGTGCAATGTTAGACCGGTTGGCCAAACCTTGTCTGGGTCGTCGGACATAGTGTTTCCTCCAATTCGCTTCATATGAAGTGCTCCAGCAGCCTCCGACGTGAAGGCGCAGCGCTGCCGAGCAGCTCTATGGTCGCGACACGCACACTCGCTCCATACATCAAGAGTGTCATATTTTACAGACAATGCAAGTGTAAACTTTACTTTACGCCCTCTCAGCGCAAAGAAGCAGCACTTATACGCTCAGATATCGCTTTGTTCTGGCGCGTGCAGTGGCTTGCCCCATCCAGCCAATGAAATAGGGGCGGTTTGCGCAAAAATTTCAACGTTGATCCTCAAGCGAGAAATACCCGATCCACTCAAGGTCCGAAGTCTTTGATGTGGTCGCCTCAACCCGTCTGCAGTCAATTTGAGCGGAACGGAAGCCGCTTTGCGGTTTCCGCTACGGCGCATAGCTCATGCGAACTATTTCGTGCCCCGATGTGTCATCAAATCGCCGGCCGATTTCGGCAAAACCATATCTTAGATAGAAGCGATGCCCTGAGCGGTTACGCGCAAACACGTCCAGCTTGACCGTTTCGCGCTGCGACAAAATAAAGTTCAACAACGCGCGCCCGATCCCCTGATGCTGACATTCGGGCCGGACATAAAGTCCTGTGACGTCATCCTCCAACACTGAAATGAACCCAACCGGCACGCCTTGTTGTTCCCAGATCCATGTCTCGGCCAGTTCCACGAAACGTTTTCGGATGATTTTTTGCAATATGTCCAAATAGGCGTCGCTAAGAAAAGGGTGAGATTTTTGACTCGCAACACGCCAGATTGACACAATCGTTTCCGTGTCCTGGGCTGCAAAGGGCCGGATCATGGCTCTATTCATCCCTCAATGCAAAAGGGTCAAAATTCCTGACGCTCATCGACATATTCTGCGCCCGGCATGGGAACGGGAACCGCGCCCTACCCGCAACAAACTGAACGCCCCGCGAAACGTGCGGCACTCCCGTCAGCTTGCCGGAACAAACACGCGCGCGCAACGCAAATCCTCGGTGGGCGTTTTCAAGTTTGCCTTATTTTGTTGATCTTTCGGGGCCAACCAAGTAGGTTTAACTGTGCATGTGTGGTTGTGACGTGGGTGGCCAGTGGTCAATGTGACGCACTCGCTGTCCGAGCTCTTGAGGAGGAGGCTTGGACATCTCGATAATGCGAATGGCTTCATCGGAGCGCACGGCGCGACGGTGTGTCTTGTGGGGAGAAAGCCGGACAAATGGTCGATATTTTTTCCAAAAAGGAAGGCCCGCGTCGTGAGGATGTCGTAGCCAAACGCATCATAGGCGAAAACAGGGAAACAATTCACCGTCTCGCGGATCAGATCAGCAATGGCGGATTTTCCAAATCACGCGCTGCGATGGCGCAAGCAAAAGAAACTCCCAAGCCCGACGGTCTCAGCATCCATATTCTGGGAGACACCAGCAAAGCGGTGGAACCCAAGCCGGTATTCAAGATCAGTCTGAACGACCGGGTCCTGATCATGGACGCGAATTCTGGAAAGCAACTTATGTTCCTGGGCGAGATGCGCCGTAAAGACAAACAGAAGTACTTTGCGCTTGCTACCAAGGAAAACGGTTTTTTTGCTCCCTTGGATGACGAGACGCAGGACTGTTTGCGTGATCTTGACGGTGTGATCATCGAGACCCGCGACATCGAGGACAAGTTTTCCGACGTTATGAAAGTTCGACTGGGGTTATGAAAAAACTCCTATCGTTCGCTGCTTTCTCCTGAGCAGGAACGCCATTTTTGGCTGCACCTTGTGGAAGAGATTTGATGCGATCAACCTACTTCAGCCCCAGAAACCGCAAAGCGTCAGCCCAGGCTGCTCTGGCCAGTGACAACAGACAACGCGATACCATGCGTGCGTGGGAAAGTTTCGTCGAGCGTGGCAGAGCAACTGCGGATATAGAGAAATCAGTGCGCGCGGAGATTTTGGATTCCTGGGCCCGCTGTACCGATTCCGGTATCAATGCCCTGTGCCGCTCAACTCCCCAGAAAATGAGCGAGGACAGCGTTCAAGAGCTGCGACGCAAGAATCGTGCTTTGTGTCGCGCGGCAAAATATGCGTTCCAACGTTTGGCTCCGCATCTTCTTGAATCGCGCGCGATCCTGCTGCTGACCGACCAGACCGGAACGGTCATTGAAGCCACCGGGGACGCCAAAACGCTCGACACCGGGCGCGAGATTGGCCTGGAAGTTGGCGGCGTTTGGGACGAAGACGTGATTGGTACCAATGGCATTGGCACAGCATTGCGCACAGGCATGCCCACTTACGTCCATGCCTCGGAACACTTTTGCCAGGGAATAAAGGCCTGGACCTGTGCCGGCGTGCCGATTTTTGATCCGCTCGACAGAACGGTCATCGGGGTTGTTGATCTGTCGGGCCCACCCGATATCTTTCGCCGCCACAATGTCGCGCTTGTTGTCGCGGCCGCACGCGAAATCGAAATTGCCCTGGCAGAACATCAGCGTGACGAACGCACGTCTTTACTGGAAGCCTTCATTGATTTGCCAAACCCACGAGACAAGGAAGATGCCATCGTGCTTCTGAACGAATCCGGGCGCATTGTGTACAGCAAGAACACTGAAACCTTCGGGGATGGCCGCGCCGATGATTTCCTTATGGGGCGGCAATTGGTGAGCCTGGGCCCTGAGATGTCAGACGGTGAAGTGGCCGCCGCATTGCCGCCCGGTCTCACCACCAAGGCGATCGACATTTTGAAGTCCGGCGCCAGCATACAGGGTGCGGCCCTGATCCTGCCGCCAAAAACATCGGCTGCGAAAATGCCCGTGAATCCGAGTGGTATCAGAATTTCCCCGCGCCGTGGTGTGGAAGAGCAAGAGATTCAGATCATCGGCGAATGCCCGAAGATGCTGGAGACAATTGAGTTTGCGCGCCGTGCTGCAAAGGCCAATGTAACGGTTCTGGTGCAGGGCGAAACCGGTGTTGGCAAAGAGCTTTTTGCGCGCCTGATCCACAGTCAGAATGCACGCCAGAACGCGCCTTACGTGGCGGTCAATTGTGCTGCCATTTCGGGCGAACTTATCGGTGGAGAACTATTTGGGCATGTTGCGGGCGCTTTCACCGGGGCCTTGAGGGAAGGCAAGCCGGGGAAATTTGAGCAGGCAGACGGCGGTGTACTTTGCCTTGACGAAATTGGCGATATGCCACTTGAGCTTCAGACATATCTGCTGCGCACGCTGGAGCAACGGGCAGTTTACCGGGTGGGCTGCAACAAGCGACGCGCCGTCGACGTGCAACTTGTTGCCATCACCAACCGCGATCTGCGACAGGACATCGAAAAAGGACGTTTTCGTCGGGACCTTTTCTATCGCATTGGCACCATCATAATCGACGTCCCGCCCCTGCGCGAACGCGGCCAGGATATTGACCTTTTGCTCAGTCACTTCAATCAAAAGCTGTCGCAAAAATTTGACCGTGCACCACTGGTATTCGACCAAAAGGCACTGGCTGCCTTGCAGGATTATCAATGGCCGGGGAATGTGCGCGAATTGCGAAACGTCATTGAAAGAGTGTGCCTGTTGCATAATGACACTGTCGTGACGCTGGCAGATCTTCCCAAGGACATCACCGAACCGGATACCAGTTTTCTTGCAACCGGTTCCAGAAACTACATGAGTACCGACAAAATGGATCTGGATCAGATCGAGTCTCATGCCATTCAGCGCGCCATTACGAATTCCAATGGAAATCTCACAAAGGTTGCGGCGTCATTGGGTATTTCGCGCCCGACGTTGTACCGGAAAATCAAACAATATGGGTTGCACCGGGGAAAGTAGAAACGGCCTTATTTTCAGCATGAAATCGTGCCGGAAGACAGTCAACAGCCACCGCAAAGAGTGGCTGTTTTAGCAGCGATGCCTGCGCTACGGAACGATCACGCCCCGACCTGTAAAGCGCCGGTTCTTGAAGTCATCGATGCCCTTGTTGATGTCATCAAGCGTATACTCGGTGTAGTGCATCTTGACCAAACCGTCTGCATTCAGCTCCATCAGCTCAACCAATTCCGTGTAATCGCCAACGAGGCTGCCACCGATCTTGATCTCGTTGATCACCAGTTCCAGCGTTGGAATCTCGATGGTGCCGCCATAGCCAACGACAATCAGTTCGCCGCCCTGCCGCAGCAGTTTCCAGCAGATGTTTTCGACACCCAACTCACCAACGAAGTCGATGACAACGTCACTGCCACCACCGGTTGCTTCCTTGACCTGCTCGATCAGATCGGGCCCGCCATCCAACACGATATCTGCCCCCAATTCCTTGGCCAGAACCTGCGCGCCCGGTTCGCGGTCCACGGCAATGACACGCGCGCCACAGAGGTTTTTCAGGCATTGGATCGCAATATGGCCCAAACCTCCAACGCCTAGCACCGTCACATAAGCCCCCGGATGGACCAGACCCGCAGCCTTTTTGGCGGCGCGGTATGCTGTGATGCCCGCATCTGCCATGGGGGCGACCTCCAGCGGGGTGATGTTCGTGTTCAGCTTGATGACGGAGCTTTCATTGGTGATGAAATACTCCGCAAAGCCACCATCCAAGCCAAGCCCCGGAAACAGCCCGTGGTCACAATACATGTCATGACCGTAGCGACAGTTGAGACAAATACCACAACTGCGGTGCGGGTGGCAGATGACCGCATCGCCCGCTTTCACTGACGTCACATTCGAACCGACCTCTTCGACCCAGCCGGCATTTTCGTGCCCCATGACATAAGGCAGCAATCCGCCATCCGCATCCATCACGTCTTTCCATACCCCTTCGATGATATGCAAATCCGTGCGGCACAGGCCCGCCGCTCCCACTTTGACGATGACCTCGTCCGGGCCATTGACCGTCGGCGCCGGGACCTCCTCGATCTTGAGCTGAACGTTCATCTCGGGGTCGTAATCGTATAGCCTCGCAGCTTTCATGTCCTGTTCCTCTTTCTTGCTGGACAAGGACGCGGCATTTCTGCCGCGCTCACATTCTGGTTAGGGTCGGCCCAACAACTCGGCGCCACCACCCAGGGCTGGCCCCTCTGTCGGGTCGGCCTCCCCCTCCTCAAGATCACCCACAAGGGTCTCAGTGGTCAGGATCAGTGTCGCAACAGATGCTGCATTCACCAGCGCGCTGGCCGTGACCCGAACCGGATCGATGATGCCTGTTTCAAACATATCGACGAAGATGCCGCTATTGGCGTCATAACCGCGCCCGGGCTGACCATCGGCAACCGAGGCAATCACCGCCGTGGGATCCGCCCCTGCGTTACTGGCAATCCGCTCGACAGGGCGCGTCAAAACGGACCGTACAAGATTGACCCCTGTGCACACATCGCCATCGTTGCCCGAGACAAGGTTGTCGAGAGTAGATCCGATTTGCGCCAACGCCGTCCCGCCACCGGCTACGACACCATCCTCGAATGCTGCTTTGACGGCACAAAGCGAGTCCTCGATAAGCTGTATCTTGCGTTTCTGTTCCACCGGCGTGAAGCCGCCCGCATAGATCACCGCCGTACCGCCAGACAGTTTGGAGACCCGTTCGCGCAACTTGTCCTGCTCGATGTTTGGCGGTGCGACATCATGCTGACGCTGAACCTGATCGCGCCGCGCCCGGATCGCATCCGGATTCCCTTCACCCCGAATGATGCTGGTGAATGATGAACTTACCTTGACCTGTTGCGCACCGCCCAATTGAGCGAGAGTGACATTTTCAATCTTCTTGCCCAGATCGCGGGCCAGAACCTCGCCATTTGTCAGTATTGCCAGATCATCCATCATAGCGGCACGCCAATGTCCGTATTCCGGCGGATGGACGATCAGATATTTGCCTGCACCACCAGAATCCATCAGCGAGATCACGACCTCGGGTGCGATCTCTTCGGCAACGATCAGTAAGGGTCGGTCCTGCTCATCGGCAATGTCGCGGGCGTTTTTCAAAATGTCAGGGCTCAGGATTTTCTGATCGGTCAGAAGGATCAGGGGGTTGTTCAGAACCGCTTCCATATTGTCCTGATCGGTCACCATGTGATGCGAAATATATCCTCGATCAAAGGACATGCCTTCGACAACCTCAAGCGTCGTATTAATTGTCACGGAGAAATCTGCGCTGATCACGCCATCCTTCCCCACGCGGTTGAAAGCTTCCGCCACAAGCGATCCCAAATCCGCATCGGTGGCAGACACACGCGCAACGGCATTCAGGTATTCGGGGTGGTCGTCACAAGACCGCGAGGAGCGATCCAACCCTTCGATGATGCGTTCCACAGCCAGATCAATGCCCTTGCACAGATCGACAGGTTTGACCCCCTGCTCGGTTATCTTCACCCCTTCCTGTATCAAGGCATTGGCCAGAACGATGGCTGTCGTGGTCCCATCTCCGGCGACTTCATTGGTTTGCATCGACACTTCCCGCACGACTTGAGCGCCCATGTTTTCAAAACGGTCAGGGAGTTCGATTTCCGATGCAATCGTGACCCCATCTCTGGTGATCAACGGCGTGCCAACTGGGCGATCAATCATCGCGTTCAAGCCCTTGGGGCCCAGCGTCGGTTCCACTGCCGCCGCCAGTTTAGCAACTCCGCGCGCAAGAGCAGCCCGGGCAGTACCGTTATGTGTCAATAGTTTAGCCATGTTTATCTCCCTGCCAGAGCATGATCCTCTGGTCGTTTTGTGGTATTAAGTACCGTTGCCTTGCCGGAACCCGATCAGGGCGCCGCCTGCCGCTCTGGATGGATTGGTTCGCGTGGCGGCACCCGGTTCTGAATGAAGTCAATCAGCGTCGGGCCCTCCGCTCCGATCTTGACTTCCTTGTACCTAGTCGACTGCAACCCACGGCAAAGCGCGCCGTTGAATTCCATGTTGATCCGGACCCCGCGCAGCCGCGCCAGATAGTCCCGCAACCCTTGCGCGCTCAATGGCGCACCCTCCCAGGTGACAAACGCCAGATCATCTGATTGCGTGGCCAGGCCATGCGCCAGAAGAATTTCGCGATACCGTGGTTTTTGCCTGGCTTCTTCCTGACCCTGGAAGGCAACCCTGTCGAAGATCTCCAGGGTCATTCCAACGATGTCCTCACCGGTGAAACCACGCGCCTCAAGACCGAGAAGCACCGTTTCCTGACGACGGATGAATGCCTTCTCCTGAAATTTCAGGCGCACGTTGTCCAGATCGCTACCATCGCAATACTCCGCAAAAACATCGGCGAAATCTCTGGACCCGTTCACACCGTCATTCACGCGATCTGCAAAGCAGTGGTCATTCAATGTCACCCTGATGTTCTTCACCCAGGGCAACTTGCTGACGGCGATACGCACGTCGAAGCCCATCAGAAAAGCAAAGTTTGGCGAGCACCAGTAGGTCGGAAGTCGAAAATCGACTTCCACCTTTCCGCTGCTCTGATCCACATCAATTCGCTCGACAAAACCCATGTCTGTGATCGGTTCGTCCAGCTCGGGATCTGTCACCTGGTCCAGACAATCCCAGACTTCCGCTTCCAGCTCCGTTCTGTGAATTTCTGCAAACATCGCGTCACTCCGCCGCGATCTGCACAGGTGCCGCACTGAGCTGCTTTTTCTTGGCCGCGACGTCGATGTCGTAGAGCTTGGCCGCATTCAGACCGAGAATTTTCTCCTTGACCTCATCGGTGAGCTGCACGCCGCCGCGTTCGGCTGAGATGTCTTCGGGAATCTGGTACTCCCAAAGCTTTTCAACCAGCCACTTGGGCGTCCAGATGGCATAATCTGATCCGAACAAAAGCTTGTCTTCGCCGACCCACCACAGAAGCTCAGCCATCACCTCGCCGAAGTAGCGTGGACGGGAATGGATAAAGGGCAACGCCACGGCAAGACCGCCGTAGACATTGGTTTCCTGCGTGGCGATCCAGCAGAAATCATCCAGACGGGGCAAACCGCAATGCTCGATAATCCAATTGAGGTTCTGGAAATCCGTCGCGGCATAGTCCACGTCGTGGACATCAAAGGCATCCTTGCTCAGCGGAATGATCGTTGGGCCCTTGTGAACATGAATGTTCTTGATGCCGAGTTTGTCACAAAGTTCAAAACACTTGTAAGCGGCCGGATCGTTGAGGGCCCAGCCCTTGCTTTCGCCGTTCCATTCAGCGGTGTACATTTTCACACCCTGAATATCGAAGGTTTCTTTCATGTAATGAATGTATTCCAGGGCTTTTTCGCCATCGCGCGGGTCAAACGAGCCGTTGATGATGAACCGCTCCGGGTGGCGTTCTGCCATCGTTGTGCTGCGCTCGATGCTGGAAAACCCGTTCTTGTAGAAATCCTTCAGGTAGGTCGATTGGATGATGGCCACATCATCCGGGCCGTCGATGAAGAGGTCCCGGTACACATCGTCCTCCGTGTACTTTTCGAACCGATCCTTTTCCCACAACTCCTCGGGAGGGCTGAGATTGGTGTGATAGGCGTAAAAGCACTCGATGAACTGTTTGCCATGCACATTGCTCTGGTTTTCGGCGCTGCCGTCCCAAAAATGGGTGTGGCCGTCGACGATGAAGATTTCCTTGCCGTCCTTGGTGACAAACATCTGTACCTCCTGGGATATTTCGAATGGTGATCTTGGAAATTTAGGTAACAAACCCGGTGGGTTCCGGGTTTGTCAGGCTGGCATTCTTATTCGATATACTCGAACACATCGTCCATATTGCCGAAGAGCACGACGGTGTTGTCATCCACCCGCACCATCCGCCCATAGTGGGTTGATGTATTGACCTCGAACGTTTCAGCCGTCATTTCGCGGCCCAGATACTCCCCGATCTCATCCATTTTGAAGACCAGTTTGCCCTCCCCATCCACGCGGATCGTCGCGGGGTTATGGGTGACGGTAACTTTCGGGTCCTCGTCCATGAATTCCGCGATGGCGCGGGCTTCGACCGAGTCGTTCATTGTCACACCGCATTGATGTGAAATCGTTTGCTCAAAGGTGATATCCTTCATTGATTTGAAGATATTCTGCTTTGTTGCGTCGCGAGCTATTGTTGACATTGCTGGTACTCCCTTCAATCAGCGGGTCAGGCCGAGTTCATTCAATATCTGTCCAAGACGCTCGTGAGAGACGGCTTTGACATCTTCGAATGAGACCGGTTTGGAATGAGGTTGCGACCAGATCGGCTGCAGCGCGGTCGCGGCTTTGTCCGCCAGGTCACCGTGCTTTGTCACCCACGACTGCAAGAGGCCCTTGTTGTGGGCACCATGCTCTTGGTCGTTCACCAGCAGATACATCAGGTCGATGGCATTGGCCAAATTCCGTTCGTAATCCGCTTCAGCGGCCGAAATCACCGGTGGCGTAATGAAATCATTGTTGGCTGCGGCCGCCTGCATCAGGAAACCTGACCGGAACAGCTCGCCCACCAAAGGCTCGAAGATCAGATTTATGGCAAAGTATTGCTCAAGATAATCTTCGCTGCCCATGATGCTCTCGATCGCTTCACGGGTTGGCTGCCAGAGCGGATCTTCTAGCCAGGTCTTTTTACCCAGATCGTCATCCCAGCCTTCGATATCCATTCCGATTTCGGCCAGATAGAGCGTGATGTCCTGCGACAGGCGCATCTTGTAGGATGAATTCGTCAACGTCGCATTGTTGATCATCTGGGTATAGCCATACCGCTGCGCTTGCATCAGCGAGGTGCCCAGCCCGAATTCTGCGTGCTTCCAGGCACCCAGATGCGCTTGCAGAATGCGGTTCCATACCTTGTCAAAAGCAGCCGGCGCGCCAGCTTTGCGCGCGTTGCTGATGACCGATTGCACCATCGAACAGATCTTTGATTGGCGCTGGTAATGGGTGCGTTCCCATTCCTGATCCGGGGCTCGGAAAGCATGCCAGTTCGAGCTTTTTAGCGCGGTGTAGTCTTTCTGGTAAGCGCCGCCGCCCTTGGCGCCGCCAAAGTCGATAATCCAATCCTGGATCAAGTACCGTTCCGGATCAGGTTGCACGTCAACGGTGACGTCTTCGTAATGTGTGGCGCGTTTGCCTCTGGGTTCAAAGTAGTTGTATTTGCGGCTGGTTGACCCGACAAATGTGGCTGAACCTGCAGCGCCGGACCCGACAGAACTTGATGTTGCTACCATGGTAGCCTCCCTTGGTTGGTTAAATTTACGCGACTAGCGATCAGCCCTAAAACTCAGTGGAGAGCCGATGAACCGGAAGTTGGCGTAAACTTGTCGAAGAAAATTCGTTCGGTTTCGAACCCGTTCATAAAGAGAACCGGGGTGAGTGCGTCGATCATCGGGGGAGGTCCACAGGCGTAGACATCGCCTTCTCCGTCGATATCCAGGTCCTTCAGGCGACGATCGACGCACTCATGCACAAATCCGCGCTCCCCCTGCCAGGTGCCATCTTCCTCCGCGTGGCTCAGCACGGGGATGAACTCGACCTGCGGATGGGCATCGGTCAGCGCAGCAATGTCGTTCAGTTTGAACAGGTCATCCTGCGTGCGCGCACCGTAAAAGAACATCACGGGGCGATCCTCGCCGCTTACCAGATGATCGTGAAGAATAGACCAAACGGGCGACATCCCGGACCCGGCTCCCACCAGAATTACGGGTCCGTCTCTGTCTTCGCGTCGGAAGCACATTCCGTAGGGTCCGCTGATCGCGACGGAGGCGCCTTTTTTGATGCCTCCGGCGTCGAGTTCTCCTGAGAACTTCCCTTCCGGGTATTTTTTGATGATGAAGGAGAGTTTTTGGGTTTCGCTCGGCGGATTTGCCATGGAGAACGAGCGTGTAATCTCCTCCCCCGCTTCGGTGGTAACCGTGATGTCGACATATTGGCCCGCCCAGAATTTGAGCGGCTTATCAATTTCAATCTCTACGCCGCGAATGTCATGGGTGAGTTTCTGGAAATCAACAATACGCCCGTCAAAACTCTTTACGGGGATGGATTTCGACAAAAGCTCCTCATCGTAATTCAGGAGATCAATTTCCACGTCACTGTAGGCGATGGCCCGGCACATCAGGATATGCCCCGTCTCCTTTTCGTAATCACTCAGCGCGAAGGTCGAGTATTTCAGCATCTCGGTTTCGCCGTCGTTCTGGACGCATTTGCAAGCGGAGCACTGCCCTTCTTTGCAGCCATGCGGCAATGCAATGCCCTGACGGAACGCCGCATCCAGAATTGTCTCGTCCTCCTCCACCTCGAACTCCACACCAACAGGTTCCAGTCGGACGTTGTAAATCTCACTCATTTTTTAGTCTCCTGCGATCCAGAGCTGCGCGCCGGATCTCGGTTCAATAGTGGGTTGCCGAGGCCGCAAAGGCCTCGACAGGTGCTTGTTTAATTGCAGGGATTGATGGTGAAGCCTGCGCGATAATCCGCGAGATGGGCTTCGCGATCGCTTGGAGACATTGCACGCAGGGCGTTGAGCGGTGACCCCAACGTATGTCCACGCACGTGATCAAGCGTCCACATGTCCTTGTTGTCAAAGCGCAGGTGCGGCTGCGGCACCAGCGTTTTGCCATCCTCCCGGACAAAGTTCAGATCGGTGATCGCATCCGCCAGATCCCAGCCATCGTAAACGGTTTCCCATTCCCGCTTGCCTGAGAACTTGCCCATGGCCGGTGTCGGACGCCCCTGATACTCGTCAGCAAAAGCCTCAACAGCCGTCCAACGGTCCAACTCATGCGCAAAGGTGTGCAGCTGACCATCGATTTCGTCCACGACGGTGTCTTCACGGATCAGACAGGGTACGAGGCAAGACCAGCAGCGGTGCGGATAGACATAGCCTACGTCCTCATTGAACGTGATGACCTTCTGGCCCGGCACGCTCAGTTTCGCATACCACTTCCAGAACTCGCCAAACTCCGCGTACCAGCCTGGATACTTGTGCTCGAACCATTCGAAGTCTTTTTCGGTCTGAGCCTCAATCCGCCAGAAGTTGACCGGCCACCCCACAGCGAAGAACTGTGCGACCTTGTGGACGTAACTTTTTTCCGTGATCCGCTTCCAGGCTTCCTGGACATCATCGTGGTGGATTTTGACGCCATATTTTTCGAGCGGCAGCATATACGTCCGGTAGTAGTCCTCGAAAATCCAGCGATGCCACATTTCCGCATAGGATTCCTTTTCCTTGTCGCGGTTTGTGGTGCCATATTCGATGAATGTGCCAATCGCAGCGTCGACGATTGCGTGGTTCTGCCAGAAGGCATACCGCAGATCACGCTCCAGAAGCAGATGGTTCTCCGGCTCCTTCAGCGCTGCCATCAGCAGGGAGTGGCCGTTGCCGATATGGCGACTTTCGTCCGACTGGACCGACAGGAACACCGTAGGCAGCGCATAATCACCGTTGCGCGCAGCCTCAGAGGGCATCGCCACAAAAAGCGTGTTGGTGAAGGCTGTTTCGGCTACAACCGTCAGATACATGCAGGCTGCGGTCATCGTATCACCGGTGATGAAACCTTCGCCGAACTGACGACCGATCGTGGTCGCATAGCACTTACCGAAGGCTTCTTCGGTGATGTCAAATCCGGCGGGATCGATGTAGTTTTCCATGTACCACTTCTTCAGATTCATCTGAATGGTGGAATGCCGGAATTCATCGACCATCTGCATGGTGAAGCCTGTGCGCAGGTCTTCACCCGGCGCGAGCCGCGCGACCATGGCCATCGACCGGGCCGCAGAGATTTCCGGGAAAGGAATGATCGCCAGGAACAGCTTCATCCACTCGATCCAGCGCGGCTCGACATTGGCAAACATGTCGCCCCGCAAGGCTGCATCCAGCGCACCGTAAACCCGGTTGTCCTTTTCTTCTTCCATCGGGAAGTAGGACCGAAGCACCTGTTTCATCGGATCGCGTGGAGCTTTGGTGATCTTGTAATCTGTCGGAAAGGTATTGGCTTCCTGAACGTAAGTGGGATTCCAGCCCAGATCAGAAATCTTCTTGGTGGCCTCTCCCACCGAGATACCCCGTTGGGAGGTAATCTTGTTTAGCGTTATCGCCATGCCATGAGTCTCCTTGTGTTTTGACCGATTGGATCGGCCGGTTGGAGGCAGCACATGCTACCGATTGTTTGACGGGTTCCGCCGGCAAAGCGCGGCCGAAAAACCAGTCGTTCACGTCACGGCAAAGGTTGGAGGGATAGGCCCACACACGCCTGCCCTATCACCCCTACAAAGGGCCAGCCGGCGGATCGTGAGCGGAACGTTCTCCCTGTTCCTTCGTTCTTGATGGCTTCCATTTTCCTGGAAACACGGCGTTATGATTGGGTAGATGCAAGTTCCGTGCCAAAAACCGGAAACTGCGGAAATAATTTCGAAAAATCCTCACACTACCGCATAATATACTGTAATTATTATATTTTTATTTTGGAAATTTTGCGCATTCGCCATTTCAGCTTTATGGCTTGGCCTTCAGAATGCTCTGACTGTGTTTTGTTTCATTACACAGCGTTACACCCTTCGCGCGGCGTTACACTTTGCTTTACATATGCCTCAGACGCTGCTTCGCGCGCCGGAAACTTCCCGCCATAGACGCTGGCGATGACGGCTGACAACCGACGGGTTGGGGCAGATTGCCTCAAACGCACCCATCCGATGGACGCGCGTTTCTCCCGCAGAGGGGAGCGCGTTTCGGGTCAGCGATTCGGAAATTTACGAGACGTAATTTCTCCACATCTCATGCTGTGTGAACTTATGAAACTATCGACGTTACACCTCGTAACGAAGTGAAACGAACCGCAGCGCGCGGGTCAAAAAAACTTTCATTTCGCAGTCTTGAGAGCGCCAAGTCTTCTTTGTGACGAGACCACGAAGTGCTAATCTCTGGTGATCGGACGTCGTTTTAAACGTGCGGGGTTTTGATCAATTCATCGTGGCAAAACAGTGCGCTTGGACGCCTGAACTCGGAGCTCTGACGCTTCGCGAATTCTTGCTGGTCACTGCGAAAGGGTGAGGGATGGAAGAGGTGATGCGGATCGAGGCTATGTACCGGGACGCTTACGTGAAAGGCACCGGATCAATTGGGGCGATTGGTGCGCGGCGCGGTCGACATACTGTCCCAAATCGCAGAGATGTCGCAGCTCATATGTTGATGCGTTTCACGCAGTATTCGTTCGCGCAGTTCCTCGTCAATAAGGGCAAGCTGTTCCTGCGTGCCAACAAAATTTGCAGGTTTTGGATCGGAGACAGCCTCGGCAGCGGCCTTCGCCAAGCGACTATCAGCCCCGGCAATCCTCTTGCTGGTCTCACTCAGCGCCATAAAAAATCGCAGTGTCGCGTCTGTTTTCATAGCAAAACGCTCCCGCATTCGATGATTGTCAGATCATAGGGGGCAATTGAATGACCGGTCAATCCAACACACTCGACGGTCTTTTCCAGAAACGCATGTCTTTGATCAGCGCCTTGTCCCAGGCCAATGCCGATTGTCTGCGTGCGTTACAAATGCAAAGCGGAAACAGCATCTTGTTGTTGATGGAAGAGCCCTGCCCTTCCGCAACCACGTCACAGGACAAGGCAAACAACGAAGTCGACGCATGTCGGGCGCGCATCGACAGGCTGGAAACAGAGCTATCTGAACTGGATCAGAAGATCGAAAAAGCGGCAGTTAAGGAGGCTGATCATGGGTGAACAAAACACATCCGGATTGAAGTTGTTTGATCTGCTTGCACGGGAGTGGACGCTGCAAGAAGCGGTGGTTCAGGTTGCATTCAACGAGGAGGATACGGCAGTTCTTTTCCGGCTGGCCTCGGGTGCTGTCGCGTTGGCTGCACAAAAAGACAGCGAGAGCCCAAAAGTACGGACACGTATGGAACTCGATACCGGGCGAACAACGATCAAGCCGCGTGAAAACCCGATTGCACCTCTCATTTCGCCTCAGCTTGTTCTGGATCCCGATTTGCCTGTCGCGCGCTTTGGCACTCAGGGGTTTGCGGGTGTCGACGCGCAGGGAGCTATTGTGCAGATCACTGCTGGCGGCCAGATCATAGAGAGGGGCAAACCCGGCGACAGCATCACGTCAATCTGCAGCAGCTGCTCCGGGCATCTACTGTCAATTGCCCGGGACGCGCAGCTGACTTTGCACTCTCTGCCGGATATGGAGGTCCTTGCGGAAATTGCTCTCGACCACCCGGTGACCTGCCAATCAATGTCTGCTGACGGTACGAAACTGGCCGCCTGGGGCAAAGGCACCCTGAGCCTCATCAACCTACAGGGAACCTCAGCTGACGCCTGCCATATTCAATGCGCTGGCCCTGTGACCGATATCGTCTGGAATGAAGCAAGCGGTCATCTCGCTTGCGCCTCCAGTGACCGGAGCTTTCATATCATCGACCTTGCATCGCAGCACGTACAGCGTGTCGAAGGATACCCCGCGCCCGTGCGCTGTCTTGCCTTCAGCGAAAAAGGAAACGCTCTCGTTACCGCTGGTGCATATCGTCTGGCCGGATGGTCCAGCGTCGATCTGCCCCATGATGATCTGCCGGGCACACCTTTGAGCACAGGCAAACCCGGTCTGGTGGTGATCGACACAATCGCTGCGCACCCCACTCTTGATCTGATCGCTACCGGCTATGCCAACGGGCTTGCTGCCATCTCGCGCGTTGGCACACCTGAAGAGATGATGTTGCACCATGAAATGGGCACAAGCATCAGCGCTCTGGGCTGGTCGAAAACCGGTGAACACTTGGCCTTGGGATTTGCATCCGGCAAGGCCGCGATCGCCACCTTCCCCGCACAATTGTTCAAGTAAAACCCCAATCCAAACTGGAGACACCAATGGAACAAAAGCTTTCCAAAGAAGAGATCAACAAGGACAGGCTGTTTGCAAAACTGGCTGAGTTATCTGAGGAAATGGTCGAGGATCATGGAAAGGATTTCGCAATGGGCGCTCTGGTTCTTGCCGCGCAATGGATTGCAAAAGGGGAAAGCGGCCCACCTCAGACCGGTGCCCGTCACTGAAGCCCATGTGACAAAGCCGGTGTTGCGTCAGCCGCGCCATTGGCAAGGCTCCAACGCAGTTGGTCCACCGCAATCTCGGAGATTTGCGAGGTCCACGCACCCAAATTCAAGCCATCTTCAGGCGCGAGATGTTTTGAAACGGCATCCAGATCTTCGCGCAGGTTTTTTTGAAGCACATGAGAATAGGCACACATTTCCTGCAACCGAAACGTTACAAACCAGTGGCAATCGCTGATCTCACGAAAGCTGTCTTGCGAACTGTCGATTGTGGGCGTGCCTGGTGGGTGAAACGAGGTGTGCACCGCAGTCCCGAGAACGGCTTTGACGCTGTTGCGCCAGTTTTCATATTCGCCGCTTTGATCAAACTCCAATCCCGATCTGTAAAGTTGTTGACTGACCGTTCTGAACGCCCGGCCTCCGGCAATGTGGCGACGCCAAAACTCGTTGGCTTCCTCAACCGTGGCGCATTCAACAAAACGCCGCGCGAGCTTGGGGCGCGACAGGAACGCGAGGGCCATATCCACATTCTCCGAAATCGACCGGGCGATTTGCATCGAGGGCAGCGGCAGTTGTGTCAAAAACAACAAACGTACAGCATCAAGCTGTTCGATCATCCGGAAAGTGACGGCATGCAGGGCTTCCCATTGCTGCGGTATCAATCGCATGCCATCCAGCCGCATTGCGATACTTGCGCTGTCACTCAACGAGGCAACCCAGATGACAGCCTGGTCAAACATGAACACGCCATCGATCGGAACGCTGTCGATTTTATCGTTGCAATGATCGATCGTACGGTAGCCTCGCAAACGGCATATCGTGACGCGCCACGCGGCGTCCAGATCCAAGCCTCGCGCAGACCACATCTGCCTGGTGCGCGCCAGCAATTGTGGCGATACCCCCGCGTAGTATCTTTCCAGCGAAACCGGCGTGTCTGTCTCAGACGGCGTTTTCATGCGTCAGTTTTCCCAACCCTGTCGATGTCAGCCTATCAGAGGGCCGCTTACGGGCAATGGCCCGCATCACATCATCGCAGCAACTATCATGGTTTCGGGAGGCATCTGCGGCCCGACAGTGATCCATGTCGATGAATTTTTCGCAGACGCGCCACCAAAGCCAGCGCCTTAACAAAACCATGATCGAAACACTTGCGATCATGCGGATGAACAGAGTTGAAATGCACAAATTTCTGTCGGATGCCGCAGAGAAAAACCCGTTTATCGAACTTGAAAGTCATAAGGATTCGACACCCGGACAGGCAAGCTATGATGTCGATGCGATGTCGACTGATCTTGCAGATGTGAGTGAGCGTGGAATTTTCCAGCATGTTGTCAAACAGTTACCCTACGTTTGCACCTCTCCGGGCGACTTGGAAATTGCGCGGGCCTTCTTGCTGGAACTTGACCTTAGCGGTTGGTTGAGCGTGTCGGTCGAAGAGATCGCGGAGAAATATGCCTTGAACGCGCCAGATTGCGCAGAAATGCTCGTCCGATTGCAAACACTAGAGCCCGCTGGTCTTTTTGCTCGAAATCTCAGGGAGTGTATCAGCCTGCAGGCACTTGATAGAGGCCAGCTGGACGACATCATGCGGCGCATTATTGTTCATCTTGATGAGCTGCGGTGTTTCGATCCGGAGCACTTGGCAAAGCGTATTGGCTGCAACACGTCAGACATTCTCGAACGTGTCCGCCTTATTCGACGCATGGACCCAAAACCCGGCGCGCAGTTCGATTTTCAGGAAGCGCCGCGCAAAACCGATGACGTGACAGTAGCTGTCGTTGATGGGAAATTGACTGTCACCTTGAATAACTTCAGTTTCCCGTCCGTTCGAGCTCTGCATCTAGACACGACCAACCATCGCAGTGGACCAAATACCGAACGACTGCGGCACTTGGTTCAAGAGGCCAGATCGCTCAAGAAAGCCTGTGAACTTCGCAATGCAACGACTCTTTCCCTGGTGACCGCGATCTTCATCCGCCAACCGGATTTTCTTAAGGCAGGGTTTGCTGCGCTCCGCCCCATGCGCATGCGCGATCTGGCCAGTGAAATCGGTGTGAGCGAATCGACAGTCAGCCGAATTCTGCATGGCCTCACGATACTGTGCTCCCAAGGTAACGTACCCGCGCGAGCATTGTTCTGTAACGCGCTCACTTACGGCAACGAAACACAAACCAAACACGCCGCATTGCAAAAAATCCGGCAATGGGTTGCTGCGGAAGATCAGCAAACGCCATTGAAAGATGAGGAAATTCTAGCGCGTTTTCAGAAACTTGGGTTTTCAATCTCAAGGCGAACGATCAGCAAATATCGCAACGAGCTTGGTCTGGTGTCCCCTCGCCTTCGGCGCAAAGCGGCCAAGAAAGCACCGCGCAATGCGCGTTTGTGAGGTTTGACTAGGCTTGCGACCCGCTGCGTCAGTCAATGGCGAATACCTCGTTCAAAGCCGCCAAACTGGCCTCGGCACTGAGCTTTTGACATGGGCGTTCGCAGGTCTCACAAAGCGCTTCGAGACGGTCTCATGTATGGTTGATCGCCACCCATGCCCGCTCCACATCTGATCCAACTTGGTGTGCCAAACTCATTTCCACCACTTCGCGCGCTGCATCTGCGACCTCAAGATCCTCGACCAGTTTCTTTGTCAGCTTGCCGGATAGGGCCGCTTCAGAAACACCACATTCTCTACCACTCAGGCTCTACCACTCAGGGAAATAGTGCAGCCATCATCGAAAGAAACGAACGTCATGATAAACGTCGCAATTGCCTGCACAGCAAAGAAAAAGGCCGCGCAACGATACCAAGTAAAACCAATAAAATATGGTAGTGGCGGAGCGACAGGGATTCGAACCCTGGAGACGGTCTCCCGCCTACACACTTTCCAGGCGTGCGCCTTCGACCACTCGGCCACCGCTCCGTTCGCGCGGTGTAGCGCGCCAGGCACAAGTTATGCAAGGGAGAAAATAGCCTTTTGCACTTCAATCCGATCAGTCTTCGAGATGCAGATAGACCCGGCGGTTCATACGGCCCTTTTTCTCTGTTTTCCCAATGCGTAAACGACCAATCTCACCCAGTTTTGCAACATGGGTGCCACCGCAAGGCTGCAGGTCCAAGGGATGGGCGGCATCGCCGATCCGAATAAGGCGAATGCGTCCTGCGCCGCGCGGGGGCTGAACGGACATGGTTTTCACCAGATCAGGCTGCGCGTCGAGTTCGCTTTCAGTGATCCAGCTTTCACTTACAGATGCGTCCGTGGCGATCATTTCGTTCAGCGCCTGCTCGATGGCCAATTTGTCCTCGGGAGGATCGGCCATGTCGAAATCTAATCGCCCCTTGTCAGCGCTGATCGATCCACCGGTAACGCCAAATGGGATGACGACAGACAACAAATGCAACGCCGTGTGGATACGCATATGTCCGTACCGCTTCTCCCAATCCAGAGTTTGCGTCACCTGCTGACCTAGCGGAGGCAACTCTGCTTCCGTCGAGGGCAGCAGAACGATTGATCCGTCGGAGCCCTTTACAGTGGTCTTGATCAACAATGAGCCGCCCGGCCAATCCAGCTTTCCACTGTCTCCCGGTTGCCCACCTCCGGTCGGGTAGAAAACGGTGCGATCCAGAACCACACCACCGTCATCCGAATGCGCCACAACCGACGCATCAGCAGATTTCAGGTAAGGATCCGCCCGAAAAAGCATCTGGGTTGTCATGACTTGGCGTCCTTGAGGGCTTCGGGGTTGCGCAACCAGATGTCACGCTGGGCAAAGGGCACTTCGATGTCCTCCTTGGCGAAACGTTCCGCAATTTCATGGTTGATGTCATTCTTCACGGCCATGATCCAGTTCACGTCCCGCAGGATCATGCGGATTTCGAATTCCAGGGAATCGGCCCCGAAATTATTGAACAGGATCATCGGTTCCGGCTTGGACAGGACCATGGGTTGCGCGTTTGCGATCTCTTTCAGGATCGCCTCAACCCGGCGGGTATCCGTGCCATAGGCAACCCCAACTGAAACGATCAGGCGGCCAACTTTATTGCCCCGCGTATAGTTTGTGACGGTGCCCGACACGAGATCCGCGTTCGGAACGATAACGTCAGTCCGGTCGAAGGTTTCGATGCGCGTGGCCCGCACGGAAATATCGCGAACATAGCCCATCTGTCCGCCCACTTCGATCCAGTCACCTTCCGAAATCGGGCGCTCGATCAAGAGAATTATGCCTGAAACAAAGTTGGAGACGATGGTTTGCAGACCAAAGCCAATCCCCACCGAAAGCGCCCCGGCCACAATGGCAAGTGAAGACAGATCAAGCCCTGCCCCTGTAACCGCCAAAAGGGCAGCCAGGAAAATACCGATGTATCCCAGCCCTGATACGATGGCATTCTGGCCGCCAATATCCATCTTGGTCTTGGGCAGCACATTGACTCGAATGGTGCTTTGAACGAGCCGGGTGATCGAATAGCCAACGACAAAGATGACTGCAAAAGTGACAAAGTCACCGGGCGAAATCCGCGTGTCTCCGATTTCGAAGCCGCGACTGAAGTTGGCCCAAAGCTCGGTCAGATCCGCAACCCGTGCACCCCAGGCCAGCGCCAGCAGCGGCATCGACAGCAGGACGAGAACAAACCCCGTTATGACAGGGATAAGCGCCTCCCGGGCCTCGGGACCTTGCTTGGTTATCAGGCAGTACACATCTGCAAAAAATCTTTGCAGCGTCAGCATGAAACTCAAAATGAGCACGCTGATGACCGTGGGGAAAAGGAGCGCGCTGCCCGCTTCGCCGTAGCCGATCGCAGCCATGATCGGAGAGACCACGGAGACGACCATCATTGCGGTGCCGAAGCCGCGCAATACCCGCGCCAACCCGCCGCCGCGAGGGGTCTCTTCTCCGGCCTGTTCGGTGCTTACAACGTAACCACGCAAGATCCGCCCCATACCGCCAAGGACAAGTGCTATCAGCACAATGAATGGAAAACTCAAAACTGCTTCCGTTGCCGGGCCGGAGACGCCGGTTTCCAACAGCAGTTCAATGACGCCGGTTGACACGAAGAACACTGACAACAGCAAGACATAGAGCCGTTGAGCCCGACGTTTTTCGGGCGGCAACTGGATCAGGGCAATGTCATCGAACCGTGAAAATAGCCTCTCGGCCAACCATCTGAACCACAAAAGAACAAAGGCAAAGAAAGGCAGGAACTTCAGGAACAGATCCATTGTCTCGCCAATCATGCCGGTCATGCGAATGGCATATGTCAGGATGAAAAAGCCTGTCAGCGGCAGGAAGATGCGTAGCAAAGAGACCAAAAAACCCCAAACCCCGGTACCACGTCCACCCCATTCTCTGAGGTAGTTGAGCCAGATACCGGCCCAGGTCCGCCCTCGAATGATCAGCGCCAGGGCGATACCGATCAGCAGCAGGATCAGCGGGAGTTTTTCCTGAAACGCCTTTCGCAAATCCGGATCTCGAAAGGCCGCAACCTCATCGGAGCCTGGCTTGAGGATGTTGAAGAATTCGTCTGCGGCAACCGGCCAGTTTGCCGGGTTTAGCGGTGATGGTCCCAAAGACAGCAACCTGCGCGCCTGCCTGTCGCGGATGATCGCATCAATTTCGCGCACCAGACCGTCCGCGCGTCGAAAGGCTTCTTCGGCAACGCGCACCGGTTCGAGAAGCCGTTCCAATTGGGTATCGAGTTCCGTGCGCCGCGCTCTGATTTCTATGGATTCTTCGCTATTTTCAGGCACTGGCCCCAAAGCTTCGATCTGCTTGCGCAGCGTCGCAATGCGCTCGGCATTGACCTGACTGGCCGCCGAGAAATCGCTGCGATACACAGCGATCTCCGCCCGCAACCGCTCCAAACGCTCGTTGCTTGCAATGTTACGGTCAATGGCAGTTTCCGCCAGTTCAGCGACATTCTCCCATGCCTTGAACGTCGCCTCGATGTCGGTTTTGTCTGCATCCTGCGCCATAGCTGACGCCACACACAGGAAAACGGCGCAACAAATACCCCATGCCAGCACTTTGGCCCGTTGGATCATACGTCCTCAAACACGCCCGGAATACTCGCCGGCGCCTGCTCCAACCAACCCGGCGTTGGCAACCCTTTCTCCCGCAAGAATTCCGGGTTGAAAAGTTTCGACTGATAGCGCGTGCCATAGTCACACAAGATGGTCACGATGGTATGCCCCGGCCCCATATCCCGCGCCATACGTATGGCACCTGCGATGTTCATGCCACTGGAGCCACCAAGGCAGAGCCCTTCGTGTTCCAGCAGATCGAACACGATGGGCAGGGCTTCGGCATCATGGATGTTGTAGCTGAAATCAGGCGTGAACCCCTCCAGGTTCTTGGTGATCCTGATCTGGCCAATCCCCTCATTGATGGAAGACCCTTCAGACATCTCCAACGCGCCATTCGTGTAGTAATTGTGAAGCGACGCCCCATCCGGATCCGCAAGGCCGATCTTGACGCCCTTTGGTTTCAGGGCTTCGGAAACGCCTGCGAGGGTTCCGCCCGATCCGACCGCGCAGATGAAGCCATCAACCTTGCCATCGGTTTGCGCCCATATCTCGGGCCCCGTGGTTTCCACATGCGCTTGCCGGTTGGCGACATTGTCGAACTGATTAGCCCAAATCACACCTTCATTGGTGGTGCGCGCCAGTTCAGCCGCTAACCGTTCAGAATAACGCACGAAGTTGTTGGGATTGCGATAGGGTGCTGCCGGAACCTGAACCAATTCAGCGCCCGCAAGGCGCAGCATGTCCTTTTTTTCCTGACTTTGCGTTTCAGGAATGACGATGACGGTTTTGAATCCCATCGAGGCACCGACCAGGGCCAGACCGATCCCTGTGTTTCCGGCGGTTCCTTCAACAATGGTGCCACCCGGTTTCAGCAGGCCTTTTTCGACCGCATCCTTGATGATAAAAAGCGCCGCGCGATCCTTGACCGACTGGCCCGGGTTCATGAATTCGGCTTTTCCCAGGATTTCGCAACCCGTGGCATCACTGGCCTGTTTCAACCGGATCAAAGGTGTGTTTCCAATGGCCGCGGCCAGATCGCTTGCAACGTGCATCACCATGCCCCTTCTAAGTGCTTGCACCACACCTAGCGTTGCACCGGCGTGACCTCAAGAGGTGGTCCGCAACCGGTCACGATGTCGTGCCAGCCAGTAAGCCGACAGCACCAATGGCGCATTCGCCGCACCCTGATCGTCGCAGAGCTTCAGAAGATCATCGAAAGGCATCAAATGGGCCCGAATATCTTCGTGCTCTGCTTCCAGCCCACCAACGCCAGCAATATCCTCTGGCAGATCGGCCAGCCCGACATAGATGTAGTAAAACTCTGATGAATTACCGGGCGAACAATAGGTTTCGGCCACAGGATGCAGCGCGCCAAGGGAGAGGCCCGCTTCCTCCATGGCTTCGCGCCGAGCGGCTGTTTCCGGGGTTTCCCCGGGGTCGAGCCGACCGGCGATAGGTTCAAGCTGCCATAAGGTCTTATCCCCACGCGCCAAGGGCCCCATGCGCATTTGCTCCACGACCAACACGCGATCTCTAACGGGATCGTAAGGCAGCACGAGGGCTGCATCGGGTGACAGAAACACGGCGCGTTTGACAGTTTGTGTCATGCTCCCATCAAAACGCTCATGGCTCAGGTCATACTCATCCAGCGCAAAATATTGCGCATACGTTCGGTGATGGTGTTGAACATCCACAGTGCCACGCAGGGTTTGCTCATCATGTTTGCCCTGCGCCGCATTCAGCCGCGACCATGCGCGCGCGCGGATCATGGGAAACATCGCCGCGATTTCGTCGGGAGCCCTTTTGCCCATGTAGGACATGACTTCGCACGCCGAAATAACGCTCAGCGACCCCCAGTCCCGGACCCAATCATCAAGGGACCAATCCCCCTTTGCCGTCCATCGCCCGGGTTCCGGCATATAGGCACGCGCCAGGCCACCATCAGTCAGGACGACATCTTCCAAGGCATAGCCAAAAGCACCCTCATAAAAAGCCAGTCGTTCCAAATCCGATGAGGTCAGCCCTTCGACAAGGCTGCCCAGACAACTGGCAGCTTGGCTGGGAACAATTGCCGGGAATGGTCCTTCTGCAACCGCATGAAGGGCAAAACCAGACAATTCCGCCTTTGAAATACGCAAATGTGTGCTAACACCGATGACCGCGTCGAGAAGCGCGCGATGCCGCAGCGTCCCGAACAAAAACAATGGTTTAGGGTTCAATTTTATTTCACCGCCAAGTACGCCAAGCGTATTCTGTTGCAAGTCCGGACAGAATGCCGCCCGAGATCAGCGTGAACATAACTAAGGGGTTGATCATGACAAGCCCGTATTCCGCCATGAATTTGAAAATCGCCAGCAGCGCCTGAAACGCACCGTTATACCAATTCGCCATGGCGCGGTCGAACATTTGATAGCTGGAGTGGATGAAGAGACCCCATAACACCAGCACAAGAACGCCACCCATACCGTTGTTGATGGCGGCGGCAACACCGCGCCCTGCCCGCTTGCCCATGACCCGCCAACCGACAAAGATACCGATGATCCCGTTAATATAGGCAAAGCTGCCGAAATCAGTGCTTTCCGGCATCAAAGGCATGATCTGATAGGAAACCAGAAACCCAACTATTCCGATGCAAATGGATGCAAACAATCTGGCGGCGTCGGGCATTGGGTCGTTCCTTTTTGGTCTCGCGACCCTACCCCGGCCGCCTCACAGTAATCTGAATCACGTCACAATTGGTACTTTCAAACGTCGCGGCGCATGAGGTCAGGTAGAAATTCCACATCCGGCGAAAGCGTTCATCGAACCCCATCGCGCTTACCTGATCCCATTTTTCATTGAAGCTATCATGCCATCGGCGCAAAGTTACGGCATAACTGTGGCCAAATTCGATCGATCGCTCCACCGCCAATCCGGCGCGCGATATCTGGACGCGCAGAGCTGTCGGGCTTGGCAGCATCCCCCCGGGAAAGACGTATTTCTGAATGAAATCCACGCCCCGCCGATAAACCTTCCAGCGCCTGTCAGCGACCGTAATAACCTGTAGCGTCGCCGTCTTTCCCGGCTTGAGGCGCTCGCGTACAACATCGAAATACGTGGGCCAGTATTTTTCGCCGACGGCTTCGAACATCTCGATGCTGGCAATCCCGTCATAGAGGCCAGTCTCATCCCGATAGTCCTGAAGTTTGAAACTCACCTTCTCTGAAAGCCCTGCTTTTTCAATACGATCTATGGCATACTTAAACTGCTCTTCGGATATCGTCAGACCGGTGACCCGCAGGCCCCGCTCCTTGGCAGCATATTCCGCAAATCCACCCCAACCGCAGCCGATCTCGAGGATATGATCCCCCGGTTGCGCCCCCATTTCATCGACCATGGATTTGTACTTGGCGATTTGCGCGTTCTCCATGCTTTCCTGGCCGGTCTCGAAGATGGCTGATGAATAAGTCATGGTGTCATCCAGCCACAAACCATAAAAGGCGTTGCCCAGATCATAATGGTGGCTGATGTTCTTGCGGGCCTGATTTTTGTGATTGCGTTGCAACCAGAACCGGAATTTCTCGAAATTACGCAAAAAGAACATGCCGGGGAAGCCATCGTAGATGTCTTCGTTATCGGCGTGAACAAGATTCATGAAAGCCTGAAGGTCCGGTGTCGACCACCATTCGTCCAGATAGGCGTCGCAAAAGCCCAGGTCTCCTTCCCGGACCAAGCGGGCAAAAAGATCATCATTGTGGATGTGAAGTTCAGCCACGGGACCCGGGTTCTTGCCCTCTGCGCGAAAACGCCGCGCGTCGGGCATCACAAATTCTACACGACCATTATTCATCTTTTCAGCCATCGCAAAAACTTGGGGGAAGTAGCGCGGCAGATTGTCTTGGCCGTTCGTCGTCGTCAGGATCATACAGGTTTCGCTCGTTGTGACAGTCGGGCGTGAGCCCATTGTTAAGATACACGCATCTGCGCGATCAAGAGTTTCAGAAGCCTTTGTTTTCATACGCATTAAGTGCGACTTTTCTGCCCACATCCGCGGGTACAACCGGGGCGGGATATTCTGCATTTGCCGACAGGTTCCAGGACCGCGGGATCGCCTGAAAATAGGACAGGGCCTGCGGTGCAGGTTTGGCTCTTTGCTCAGCGATCCAGCGGTCTGCGTAGTCGCGGTTCTTGTCGAATTTTTCGAGCTGTGTGACCGGGTTGAAAACCCGGAAGTACGGCGTGGCATCGGGGCCTGACCCGGCGGACCACTGCCAGCCCATCGCATTGCTGGCGGGGTCCCAGTCGATCAGGCATTCTTCGAACCAATCAAGCCCGATCTTCCAATGCGTCAGCAGATGTTTGGTCAGATAACTCGCAACGATCATGCGGCCGCGATTATGCATGCGACCGGTTACGTAAAGCTCCCGCATCGCAGCATCGACAAATTCAATGCCCGTGCGGCCCTGTTTCCACGCCATGACGTCTTGCGAAGCATCATCTGTTCGCCAGGGGAAACCGTCCCAATCGGGCTTCCAGTTCCCGGTCAGAAGATGCGGTGTGTGATGCATCAGATGATAGGCAAACTCGCGCCAGACCAGTTCTTTCAAAAAGGTCTCAGCACCCTTCTTGCCTTCCTGCCGCGCGCGCTGGCCTGCGTGCCAGCATTGATGGGGACTGATTTCGCCCAGGCTGAGGTTTTCAGACAAGCCCGATGTGCCATCCACCGCAGGCAGGTCGCGGGTGACGTCATATCCATCCACGATCCGGTCTATGAACGCGCCCAGCCGCGACTGAGCTGTCTTCTCCCCCAACCGTACATGCGGGCGCACAATGTCAGCGCCACGGTTCATTGCAGCCGCCATGTTCCACTGCATCAGATCGTCGCTATCCGGCCAGTGCGCCGGTGCGGGGAGATTGTCGGGTGCTTTCAGCGGCGCATCTACATCACGGTTTTTCACCATGTTCCAGAAGGGCGTGTAGACTTTGTAGAAACCACCTGTCTTGGTCTCGACGGTCCATGGTTCAAACAGCAAATGGCCCCCAAAAGACTGGGCCGCAACACCCTGCTCTTTCAGGGTGCTCTTGATCTCTGTGTCGCGTGCGATGCTTGCCGGATCATAAAGGCGCGACCAGTAGACAGCCTTGGCCCCTGTTTCGGTGACAAGCTTCTGCAACTCCTGCAATGCGGAGCCGCGGCGCAAAATCAGACGGCTGCCTTTGGCTGCGAGGCTTTGCGCAAACGCATCAATGGCAAGTCCCAGACGCCACTTTGGCGCCGCGCCCAAAGCATCAACCTCACGATCATGAATGAAAACCGGAATAACCGGAGATCCGGTGGCACAGGCTGCACTCAGCGCCGGGTGATCCGTCAGCCGGAAATCCCGACGGAACCAGATCAAAATTGGAGACGTCGTCACTCGATACGGCCTTCACGTTTCATCTAAAATGTTACGTATGCCGGAAGCGTTTGGATCACCGACAGGATCACAAAACGTCGTCAAGCGCGGCCAGAAGTTTGTCGATCTCTTCGGCAGAGGTGTAATGGGTGAAGCTCAAGCGCAACACGCCCGTGGTTTCATCCACGCCCATGGCGGATAGCGCCCGGCCAGCATAAAAATCGCCGCCCCCGGCCATGATCCCGCGCGATGCCAATTCTGCCGCGACATCTTCGCCGGACCGGTTGAGGGCAAGCGCCACGGTGGGGGCACGGCGGCGCGCATCCGATGGGCCGATCAACCGCACCGAATTCCGCGATTTAACTGCGGCCAAAAGAGGTTCCAGCAAATCGATCTCGTGACCGCGCATCAGATCGTGAACCGCTTGCCCACGCTTGGCAGGCGTCGCTTGCTCACCGATATGGTGATCATAAAGAGCGTCGATGTAGTCAACCATACCGGCGCAGGCAGCCACCTGGGCATGATCGGGGCCAGCGGGTGTGAAGCGCTTGTAAAGGCTGTCGCCATTGAAATGATGGCCTTGATTGGGAAGCAGGGTACCCAGTGCACGGCGGATCACCATGACACCCTGATGCGGACCATAGGTCTTGTAAGCTGAGAACAGATAGATATCCGGACCCAACTCGCCAACATTGGCAAAGCCGTGCGGCGCATAAGACACCCCATCGACACAGGTAAATGCACCGGCCGCATGCGCCAATGCGGTGATCTCGGTTACCGGGTTGATCTCACCCACAACGTTGGAGCAATGGGGAAAACAAACCAGTCGCACTTTCTCGTCCAGCAGGTTTTCCAATCGGGTCGGATCAAGGTGTCCGGTATCAGGATCAACCTGCCACTCGCGAATCTCGATGCCTCGGGCGGCAAGGCGGCGCCAAGGGCCGGAATTAGCTTCATGATCCTGGTTGGTGACGACGATGGCCTCGCCGGGTGTCATCATTTCGGCAAAAGCCTGTGCCAGAACATAGGCGTTCTGAGTGGTCGACGGCCCGAAACTCAGCTCCTCTGTTTCCACCCCCAGCATCGCCGCCAGACGGGACCGCGCCTCATCCATTTCCTCGCCGCCCAAACGGCTGGCTTCATAGGGCGCATAGGGCTGCACCTTGCGCTCGTTGTAGAACCGGGTCAGCCGGTCAATGACCGGCGTGCATGTATAGGAGCCACCCGCATTCTCGAAAAAAGCCTGACCTTGCAGGCTCGGGACATCGAATGCGGGAAACTGTGAGCGGACGAAATTCAAATCTAATGTCATGGGGCCACGGTCCCTCGCAACGCTTCACAGGTCAAGAGCCCTATTGGCCAAACATGCACCTCTTCAACGTCACCAAAGGTCGCTGCTGCACCTCAAACGTCGCCTGAAAACCAACGCACCGGAATTTATTTTGTCACAGTCGCGCGATGGGTGGTATGCACCCAACACCAAATGACCGGCAACAATAAGGTATCGGACACATTTGGAGCCTCTATTTGCTCCCGGTCAAACACCGGTCACGGCCCGCCAAGACGGTCGGATCGCAACAGAGGAAACCAAAATGTCTGTGAAACCACCGTTTACGGATCTTGAGATCAATACTCAGGATACCGGCTTTTATGAAGGCTACAGCCTTCCCATCGCGTTGATATCCAAGGTAAGCATGGTCCTTTTGGTCCTTTGGGCCCTTGTCTTTCCCGCAGGCGCCGGGGCGATGCTTTCGTCGATCAACACCACCCTGCTCTTGTCCTTCAACACGTTCTACATTCTGTCGGTTGGCGTATTTGCTTTCTTTCTTTTCATCGTCGCGCTGATACCGTCCTCCGGAAGCCGGGTGCTCGGCACGCCCGGGCAGAAACCGGAGTTCTCGAATTTCTCCTGGTTCTCGATGATGTTTGGTGCAGGGCTGGGCGTGGGTCTCATGACCTTTGCAACTGCGGAACCGCTCGGGCTTTGGGGGTCCAATCCGGTGGTGGTCGCCGGTGAGGTGGCAGGCAACACGCCGGAAGCGTTGAAATCCACCTTCCGCTATACCTTCCTGCACTACGGCTTCCATGCCTGGGCCATTTATGTGGTCACCGGCCTGAGCCTCGCCTACTACGCCTACACACGCGGCATGCCGCTGACGATCCGTTCAGCCCTGACGCCCCTGATCGGTCGGTTCGCAAACGGCATTTTCGGTCATATCATCGACGTGCTGGGCGTTGTCGCAACCATCCTTGGTGTCTCCGTAACCATCGGTTTCGGCGTCAGCCAGTTGGTCGACGGGGTCTTTTCGATCACCGGTGCACAATGGATGATGGACACCTCGGGCGACACACCGGTCGCAACCAAAACCGGGTTGATCGTTGCCCTGGTGGTCATCATGGGCATGTCGATCATCTCGGCGGTGTCAGGCGTTGGGCGCGGCGTGAAATATCTCTCCAATCTCAATCTGGTGCTGTCGCTGATCTTGCTGATGACCTTTGTGATTTTCGGCTCGTTTCTCTTTGCGATGACCACCTATGCCACTGCCCTGATCGACTATGTGATCAGCTTCACCGGTCTGAGCTTCGAGGCTTATTCGCCCTTGAGCGAAGGCGCTTTTGCGCAGGCGGCACCTGCATCGGTACAAGCCTTGCCTGCCGAAGAACTGAGCACCATCTACTCGGGAGCGACAAACCCCTGGGGCAGCTTGTCGGGCTTTACAGGGGGCCTCGAAGGTGCGGCGGCCGCACTGCCTGCCGCTGATCTTGAAGCCGCCTATGATGCAGGGGATCAGGGACGTCTGTTTGGCTGGCAGGCCGGATGGACAACCTTCTACTGGGCCTGGTGGATTGCCTTCTCGCCTTTTGTCGGGCTTTTCCTGGCGCGTATCTCCAAAGGTCGCACAGTACGTGAGTTTGTCCTTGGCGCGGTCATCGCCCCGGCATTGGTCTGTTTTGCGTGGATGACAATCCTTGGCGGCACGGCCATTGATCTGGAAATCAATGGTGCCGCCGAAGGGGCCATCATTGGTGCCTCCAATTCCGCGAAACTGTTTGTCACGCTGGAAAACATGCTCTCGGGCGGTTTCCTGCAAGGCATCATCATCATGTGCGTTGTGCTGATCATGACCTTCCTTGTGACCTCCGCCGACTCCGGCATTCTGGTGATGAACACCATCATGTCCGGCGGTGCGGAAGAAACAGGTGTCAAGCACCGGATTATCTGGGGCGTCATTCTGACGCTTGTGATCGGCACCCTGCTGCTGGCTGGCGGTGGTGGTCTGAGCGCATTGCAGAACGCCATGATCATCGGCGCATTGCCCTTTACCATGGTGATGGTTCTGATGGTGATTTCTCTGATCAAGGCGCTCTTCAACGACGGTCGTCGCGAAAAAGCGGGTATTGCTACAGATACCGAGGCTCAGCCTGCTGAGTAATCTCTAGCTCACAAAAAAAGGGGCGCTCCTTTGAGCGTCCCTTTTTTGCTGCGCTGTTCAAATCCGCAAAGGCTTAGGATGGCGCCCGAACGGCGACTTAACCATTCACATCGACGACGACGCGGCCTTTGACCTGACCTCTGAGAATATCTGCTCCAAGTTGGGGTAAATCAGCAAGCGTCGCGGGCACAACCATAGCTTCAAGCTTATCCATCGGCAGATCGGTGGCGACCCGCTGCCAGGCCCGAACGCGGTTCTCATAGGGCTGCATGACGGAATCAATGCCCAGAAGGTTCACGCCCCGCAACAGGAAAGGGATCACGGTTGCCGGCAGCCCGGCACCGCCCGCAAGGCCCACCGCTGCGACGGAGGTGCCATATTTCATCTGCCCCAGGACACGCGCCAGCATCGCGCCGCCAACCGCATCTATGCATCCGGCCCAGGTTTCGGCCTCCAACGGGCGTTTAACGGTCTCATTGATCTCTTCACGCGCAACGATCTGGCTGGCCCCGAGGCCCTTGAGGTAGTCTGCGGTTTCCGGTCGTCCCGTCACACCAGCCACTTCATGACCAAGTGACGCCAGCAGTGCGACGGCAACGGACCCAACGCCGCCTGCGGCCCCCGTGACCAGCACCGGCCCGTCGCCCGGGTTCAAGCCGTGATCCTGCAAGGCCATAACAGACAGCATCGCGGTAAAACCGGCCGTCCCCACGGCCATCGCGGCGCGTGTGTCCAGCCCATCGGGCAGCGGCACAAGCCAGTCAGCCTTCACCCGCGCCTTTTGAGCGTAACCGCCCCAATGGCCCTCGCCGACACGCCAACCGGTCAGCACAACCTTGTCCCCCGGTTTATAACGATCATCGTCGGAGGCTTCGACAGTGCCCGCAAAATCAACCCCCGGCACATGAGGATAGTTGCGCACCAAACCACCGCCCGGCCCGATACACAGACCGTCCTTGTAGTTGACTGTCGAATATTCAACCGCGACGGTCACGTCCCCATCGGGCAGTTGATCCTCTGAAATCTCCTCGACAGCGGCGGAGGTTTTGCCGCTCTCGTCATCCTTGTTCACCACAAGTGCCTTGAACATCCTTGTCTCCTTTCGGGTCCCTGCCCAGTTTTACTGTCTCTTGGGTACACGCATCATGTTGCGCTGAAATCGTCTAAAGCCAAAACCCCGGCTGCACTGTCGCGGATCGCATGCCGTCGGGGGTCTCGACTTCAAGTGCGGTGCCGCTGTCCCAATGGGTCATCCGCACCATGCCGATGGCCACATTGGTGGCATAGTCCGGGCTCCAGGTGGCCGAGGTGATCTGGCCCACTCGCCGACCCTGTGCAAAGAGCGGCCAGGCGCGATCACAAAGCGGCACGGGATCGCCCTCAATGGCAATCGCCCTGATCTGCTGAACCGGGCCTTCCTTTGCGACGCGCAACAAAGCATCCCGTCCGATACAGCCAATCGCCGTCTGGGTGTCACAGAACCTGCCCAATCCGCATTCATGGGGTGTGTTGTCATCGGTCATGTCATTGCCGTAGCTGAGCAACCCGCCTTCGATCCGCTCGATGGCGTTGGGGCACCCTGCCCGTACGTTCAGATCCTCGCCCGCAGCAAAGAGCGTCTCCCATAGCGGCATCGCAATGTCGCTGCCGGAGACGTAGATTTCAAAGCCCCCTTGTTTGGAGTAACCGGATCGCGCAACCGCCAAATCGCGCCCTTCAAACTCAAACATGCCAAACCGGAAAAACCGGATGTCGCGCACCGCATCGCCAAAGACCCGGGCCATCAGGTCATCTGCCTTGGGGCCCTGCACCGCCAACGGTGACACATCAGGCTCGTCCACAAGCACATCCAGACGGTAACCGTTCGCGATCCCCTTGACCCATAGCAAAAGGTCACTGTCAGCGATTGAAATCCACCAACGATCTTCGGCCAGTTTCACCGCAACAGGATCGTTCAGCATACCGCCTGTTTCATCGACGATAGGCACATAAAAACAGCGCCCGGGCAACATGCTTCTGAGATCGCGCGGCGTGAGCATCTGCATCAATCGTGCGGCATCCGGACCACGCAGTTCCACCTGTCGCTCTACAGAGACATCCCAGACTTGAACGTGGTTTTTCAGATGATGATAGTCCGCCTCGACGCTTTCAAAGACCGTTGGCAATAGCATGTGGTTGTAGATGGTATAGGCTTTGACACCCGCCGCTTCGACGCCCGCGGAAAAGGGCGTGCGGCGCAACCGCCGCGAAGGTGAAATCAACGCCATGTCAGGCATCCTCTGGCATCAGGAACAGATCGCTGACTGGGGCCTTCTGTCCTGCACTTGTAAGCATCGCGTGAATCTGTCCGCGGTGATGGGTCTGATGACTGAAAAAATGCACGATGGATGAGGCCAAAGGCACCGTCACTTCACGTCCCAGAGTGCTGGGCGTGAAAATCAGATCTCCCTTGAGGTCCAAAGTGCGCAGCCCTTCGGCCCAAAAGCGGATTTTGCCATCCATCCGAAACCTGTCCGCCGCCCATGACTGGATGGTCGGATGCAGCTTTGCATGATCCTTGGGCGGCACTGCGGGGGGCTCCACCGACGGGTCAAACCGGCTCATCCAGAGGGTGTCGCCCCAAAGCAGGTGGTTCGCCGTTGCCAGTAGCGAGCCAAAAAACGCACCCCTGTCGAGGGTCAGGTCCTCATGCGACATGGCTTCCAGCACGGGCATCAACTGGCCGTTCTGCCAGCCGTTGTAGCGTGCCATCATCACCGCATAAGCCGGGTCGATCACGGTTTAGGGCCTTTCCAATCAATCGGGCAAATCTCTGCCGATTTTCCACCGAAATCCCAGACGCGACCGTAATCCCGCACGCGACTTTTCAGGCCAGTTGCGGCGATGATATCCGGGCCCATCCAGTATTTGGAATTGCTGACCATAACCGGATGTTCGGGGTCTTTACCGGTCAGCATTTCGATCTCCCCCTGAATCTTGCGGCCGATCATGATGGAGCGGCGATTGCCGTCGCGAACGATTTCAACGGGCGCGCGCTCCGCCCCGATGATTTCCGATACCAGCATGGTGAAGAGGCCTGTGGTGCCTCCGGCTGCACCTGAGAATATCTGCAAGATACCATTGTAGGCCTTGCCGGTTGCCCGCTCGTCCACATAGGCGGCGACCTTCCAGTTGCCCTCGCCCATGCGGCCCGGGATGTCCACCAGAAGCCCGATGTTCAACCCGCCCAGGTCTTCGCCCTCGTAGTGGCCCTCGTCGATGGCGATCGCCATCCAGGCATGGCAGTGGCCTTCGGTAGGGGGATGCGCGCCCAGGCTGACAACGCAGGGACAAAACACCGTGCAGGAGCAGTTCAGGAAAAGCTCGCCCTTGATCGCCCATTCCGTCGGGCTTGTCTGCCGCCGTTTGGGGTTGGGCATTCGCTGGTCAATCCGCTGGCTGATGGGCAGCTTGTCAGCGTCCGCGCGTCTGTTCTTTGCCATGATGTTATCCTCCCATCAAGCTCGGCCAGCCCATCACTGCGAGCCCCGCAGCGCATAAGATGACCCCCATAGGTTTTGTCACGTAATGTCCGATTTGCGGCAATTTTTCGAGGATCATGAAGAGTGTCGCTAAGCCCATCCAGGCGAGGTTCATCACCCCACCGACAAATCCCAGCGACATGAAACCCCAACAACAGCCGACACAAAATGCACCAAGGCCCAGCCCCATGCCCAGCCCGCCGCCAAACCCTGTGCGCCAATGGCCCAGAAAATACATCGCCGGCGCGTGACAGACACCGTGGCAGATTTCCTTGGCGCGGGTAAACTGAAAAAGACCGACCATGATAAGCAGCGCGCCCGCCACCAGCGGCGATTTGGCAACACCGAGCATGTCGATGATGCCGCCGAACAGCAAGCCGAGTTGCGCGCCCGTTATCACAGCGGCAAAGCCAACCCAGATGACGAAATAGCCCAGCAGAACGCCCAACCACCCTGCCCGCGTGCCGTTTGCTGAAACCATCAGGTCCTCGTACGCGCGTAAGGTCGGTACAAGGGTGGGCAACATCATCGCCGCCATCATAATCGCCCACATGGCAAACAGCGGGCCGAAATTGGCCATGGGCATATACATGGGCATGCGCGGGTCCATCGCGGCCATGCGTGCGCCCATCTCGCCCGGTCTTCCGAGAAGATCGAGGTCCATGTCGATGCTCATCGCGTACATGACCCACCAGGCCGCCAGAATGGCGGTAAAAAACCCAAGCCAGAGTGTGGAGCGCATGATGCCGTGCACGAAGTGAGTCCCCTTAATCCTTGCCAATCAAATGCCAGACAATTAGAAGTCGATCAAACATTAAATGTAAGACAAATGAAAATTGACCCCGACAGCCCTGCTGATCTGTCCGCGCAGATCGCCGCCGCCATAAGAAATGCCATCGTGGATGGCACATTGATCGTTGACGAAAGGCTGCCTTCGGAGGCAGAGCTGTCTGACCAGTTCAATGTGTCGCGTCCTACGGTCAGAGAGGCATTGAAACGGCTGGCAGCGCAATCGCTGATCCGCACCCAGCGCGGAGCCACGGGCGGTGCATTTGTAAATCGTCTGAGTTTCGAAGCTGCACAGCCACAGCAAATCACCACGTCCACGCTGCTTCTGAGCATGAATGCCGTGAGTTTTGAGACCGCCTGCGAAGCACGCTATGCCCTGGAGCGCGCCTGCGCGCCGCTTTCTGCCGAACGTCGCACGGCGGATCATCTAGCGACAATGCGCGCGGAGATTCTGCGCCAGGGGCATCCTGGGCTTACAGACGAAGCCTTTTGTGCCTCCGATGTTGCGTTTCACCGGGCGCTTGTCGATGGCGCGTCAAACCCGGTTCTGTCCTATCAGCTGTCAGGCGCGGTAGAGGCAATGCAGCCCCTGATGAACATGATTACCTTCACCGCCCGGTCACGGGGCAAAATTGTCGCGCTGCACACCAGCATCGCGGACGCGTTGGAGCAGCAGGATCCCCGAGCAACCCAGGCCGCCCTGTCAGCGCTGGAAGAAGAAACTCAGACGCTTGCCCAGAGCGTCTTTGCCTCACGTCTGAAAAAATCCAGTAAACCCGTGAGCTAGGTACGTTTTTTAGTCACCGAAGCCTCGGAGGCTGTTGGATCAGTACTTTTTTCCGCAGCAGATTCATCAACAAGATACTGCAATGCATTCCAGATGTTCTTGATGTGCTCGACAGACTGCGCGTCGCTGTGTTTATCAATCAGCTCATCAATCCTGCTGCGAGACAAGGAGAGTTCAAAGGGGGGCGGATTTTCCTTGGGTGCGTCCTCTATGATCGCATCCGCCAAATCAAAAAACGCACGGACGATCTGCGCCTTCTCAGCGTCGTCAGAACCGGGTTCTTCTGACAACAGACGAATTGGCGGGACGTTTTCCATAAGCGAAACAGATCTTCCTTTCGTCATGGTACCACCCTGACAGGCAGCCACTGCACTTTTACAATACGACCACTGATTGAAGTTTATGCAAGAAAAACATTCTAGGTAGAGCAAATCATCTGTCAAGCATGGCTGCACACTATCCCGCGGCGGCGAATACCTTGTCGGCCATACTCGCTGCGCGAATGATCAGGGAGATTTCAGGCGCCTGCCAACGGTGTATGTTCTGTTTCAACACACAGACAGCCCCAAAAGGCTCTGAATTATGGCTGTGGGTGGGCGCGCCTGCATAGGCACCGACGCCAAACTCTGTGACCATTGCGTTGCCTTTCAGCAAGGGGTGCGTAAAGGCGTCATCAATCACCAACGGAAAATCCATCGCCGCAACATGACGGCAAATAGAATAGCCAATAGGGACCTCATCCCGCACCGCATCTGGTAGCGCTTGACCACTGGTTGCCAAATTCAACTGTTTATCCGTCTGCACCTGCGTAATGAGCACACTGCAATTGCCGATTTTATCGCTCAGCCATTCGGCCAGTGCTTCCAGTGTCAAAATGTTGTCTTGATTTTCCATAATTCACCCGCAGTGCAGAATCACAAAAACCGGCAAAACCAAAAACGCTTCGTTTTTCAATCGTCACAGGCCGCACCGACAATGGAGCGTCCTTAAATTCTGGCCAATGCTTTCCCAATTGAAAGAACAATTTCCCAGCACATGCGCGAACCTGCGCATATCACATACCACTCGCCCCGATAACAGTGGACCCGGTTAATGGACATGGTTTCTAGCTAACACAGCAACAATTGCGTCGAAAGGGTCCTTTGCCGTCAGGCATCAGCGGACGTGGCTAGCCATTTCGGCAATTCGGTTTAGCTTCGCGGGAACAAAAGCAACAGAGGCCCAGAATGGACATTGTAACCGGCATTAACATCTCTCTCGCATTGATCAGCATCGCCTTGGGTATTTTCGGGTGGTTGGCGCCGAGATACACAATGTCAACGATTGACCTTCGAGACGGCGGATCGACCATGGGCATGTCGGAAGTGCGCGCAGCCTCTGGTGCTCTCTACGTCCTTGCAGGTATCGGCGCGCTCGCCCTCAATACGCCCGACGCCTACGCCATGATCGGTTTTATCTGGGCTGGTGGGGCGATAGGGCGACTGACTTCACTGATGCTGGACGGACAGTCCCGCAAGAAATGGGTGTTCCTGATTTGTGAAACCATTATTGGCATGCTTGGCCTTGGCCTCAATCTTTAAAAATCCGAGTCCATGGAACAATTTCCGGCAAATTTACCCAGTCTGATTGCAACAGCAGCCTGATCCTCTTATATCTAAAGCGTCCTTCGGGACTATGGACATAAACGCGCTCGTAATAAGCGGATCGGACCCGGGGGCGGTACCCGGCGGCTCCACCAAAATCCTTCATTTGGGGATTATGGGGCCGAAACAGGATCGACGAACGTCTAAAGGGGTTTGCTTTGTCTCGGCTGTCTGCCACCGTTATCGGCGAAACATGTACAATTGCAAATGACAATCGTGCTCCAGTAGCAATGGCCGCGTAAGCGACCTGAGATACTGAAACCTAACTCCTTGCGTTTAGCGACGTAAGGCGGGGTCCGCAGGCACCTGGCAACAGAAGCCTGCACTTCTCTCCTTTGCCTGCATTGACCGCGCCCCCGCAACTGTGGCATTTGTCTCATATGGGGATAGAGCGATAGCCCCGTGAGGCTCAGGCCCAAGTATCGCATCCTGTTGATTCGACAAAAGGATGCTGTTCTATGGCCCAATTTGCCTCAATATCCCCCGTTGCCCTCATGCGCCTGATTGGAACGCCCGATGCGCCCGCTATCATAGACGTCTGCATTGATGAAGATTTCTGCGCTGATCCGCTATTGGTGCCGACGGCGTGTCGCTGGCCACATACGAAGATCCCCGAATTGGTCGGTGACCTCACTGGCCAGCGCGTCGTCGTGATCTGTCAAAAGGGGCTGAAACTGAGCCACGGGAGTGCAGCACTTCTCAGAGCCCACGGCATTGAGGCCGAAGTTCTGGAGGGCGGCAACATTGCCTGGAAGCAGGCGGGCCTGCCGCGCATCCCCGTGGGCAAGCTGCCCACAGCCACGCCCGCGTCCCGCTGGGTCACGCGCTGGCGGCCCAAAATTGACCGCATTGCCTGCCCATGGCTGATCAGGCGTTTCGTTGATCCCAACGCTGAGTTTCTGTTTGTACCCCCCGCGCAAGTCGCAGACGTTGCAGAGAAATTTCACGCAACCGCCTTTGATGTGCCGGGGGCTCCCTGGACCCACGACGGTCCGCAATGCACATTTGATACGATGCTGCATGGGTTTGGCCTGCAGATACCCGCCCTGCAAACCATGGCAAAGATCATTCGCGGAGCCGACACCAACCGTCATGATCTGGCCCCCGAATGCGCGGGTTTGCTGGCAATGTCCGTGGGGCTGTCGCGCGGATTTCGGGATGATCTGGCGCAATTGGAGGCAGCTATGGTTCTTTATGATGCGCTCTTTCGCTGGGCGCGGGATGGGCAGAGCGAAACACATGACTGGCAGGAAGACGTCGGATGAACGCCCCATCAACTGCCGAGATGATCCGTGTTTTCGGGCGCATTGGTTTGCTGTCGTTCGGAGGACCTGCCGCACAGATCGCGCTAATGCACCGCGAACTGGTCGAAAACCGCCCGTGGCTCAGCGAAGAGAGCTATCTGCGCGCTCTGTCCTTGTGCATGTTGCTGCCCGGCCCCGAAGCTATGCAGCTTGCGACCTATGCAGGCTGGCGATTGCGCGGCACCTTTGGCGGGCTGATCGCGGGTCTGCTCTTTGTGGTACCCGGTGCCCTTGTTATTCTCTGTCTGGCATTGGGCTATGCGCTTTACGGACAGGTACCGCTGGTTCAGGCCGCCTTCGAAGGGATCAAGGCGGCAGTGATCATCATCGTTCTTCAAGCGCTTTTGAAAGTCTCTCGCAAGGCCCTGACAGGGCGGGACGCTCTCCTGCTCGCAGGGTCCGCCTTTGTCGCACTTTATTTCCTTGGGCTGCCCTTTCCGCTGATCGTGATCGCGGCAGGATTATACGGTTTCGCCATGCGCAAATCTGCCGAGACACAAGAGACCATCGTCCATACCCGCCCGCCCAATACATTGCAGACGCTGCTGATCTGGGGCGGATTATGGAGCGCGCCCGTGCTGGCTCTCTGGTTCATGGATCACGCATTCCTGAGCCAGATCGCGCTGTTTTTCTCGAAACTGGCGGTTGTGACCTTTGGCGGGGCCTACGCTGTTCTGGCCTACATGACCCAAACGGTGGTGCAGGATTTCGGCTGGATCAGCACCGCCGAAATGATTGACGCGCTTGGACTGGCAGAAACCACACCGGGGCCTCTCATCCTTGTGACCGAATTCGTCGCCCTGCTTGCAGGCTTTGCAAAAGGCGGGGTCGGATTGGCTGTCGCGGCCGGGTCAGTGGCCTTGTGGGTGACATTCACCCCCTGCTTTCTATGGATTTTTCTGGCAGGTCCCTATCTGGACAGGATCGCGGCGAAACCGCGGCTTTCCTCCGCCCTCAATGCCATCACCGCGGCGGTTGTCGGCGTCATTCTCAATCTGACGATCTGGTTTGCGGTCCATGTGCTCTTTGACCGGGTTGACACGGGAGGCTGGACCGCTGCCCCCCTGCCCGACATGACCTCTCTCGACTTGCGCGCCCTGGCGCTCACGTTTCTGGCTGCCGCGCTGCTGCTTTGGCTGAAACGGGGGATGGTGGAGAGCCTCTTCATCCTGGCCATCGCCGGCCTTTGTGTCGGCGTTCTTTGAGGCAAGGCCGATTTCGGTCTGCAACCTCTTTCCTCTGAGCGGGAATCGGTTATGCTTTAACCACCGATCACCCTTAGCTCAGAGGATCACGATGAGCCGCAGCATTGATTATGGTAACCTGATGCATGAGGCCATGCGTGGTCTGATTCAAAAAGTGCTGCGAGATGTCTCTGAAAACGGTCTTCCGGGCGCGCACCATTTCTTCATCACTTTTGACACCAGCCATCCGGATGCCGAGTTGGCCGACTGGTTGTCCGATCGCTACCCCGGTGAGATGACGGTTGTGATGCAGCACTGGTACGACAATCTGGATGTGGGCGATGACGGCTTCTCTGTAACGTTGAACTTTGGCGACGCGCCGGAGCCGCTGTTTATTCCTTACGATGCGATCAAAACCTTCGTCGACCCCTCCGTTGAGTTCGGCCTGCGTTTTGAGACCCAAGAGGATGAGGACGAAAACATCGGGCCAACCGATCTGGTCCCCACGACAACCGCCTCCGTCCCGGCGGTGCAGCCTGCTTCGAAAACCAGAACCCATGACGCGGAAGAATCCAGCGAAGATGATGCAAAAGACGCAGAAATCGTTTCTTTGGACAGCTTCAGAAAATAGCCGCTACTGCTTGGTCAGGAATGTGGAAACCGTGCGCTGGATTTCACCATTGCGCACGCTTTGATAATCCAGCTGTAGCCCGCCCTCTGCCAGCGTGCGGTTGAATTGCTGAATCTCATAGCCTCCATCCTCCGCCACGAACAACGAATAGACGCTGAGGGTATCGCCATTGATCCGGCTCCAGACATAGGGTTCCCCCTTCATCGGATCGAGCTGTACATCATGGCCAAAAACGTTGCGTTTCATTGCCGATGCATAAACATCCCCCCGGTCTGACGGGACAAATTCGATGGAGTAGGATTTCTCTTTGGCCGTGCCATTGGGCCGATAAGTCGTCGATGTCCAGTCCACCCGAAAACCGTCAGAGGTTTGGGTAACTTCGACGTCCATGTCCCTGTGCCGTTTGGTGCCATCCGCCGACGTCACTTCCGCCGACCCTTTGTAAGCCCCGACAAATCGGGAAATATCGGCCTGCGCCATATTAGCGGTCAGCATCACCCCCGCCACCAGAATGCAGCACAGAGCCTGCCAAAGTGCGAGCTGGGCTCTGATCGTGCGTGGCTGTGAAATCATGATGACGGACCTTTTGTCGACGACTGAACGGAGGTCTGACATCGCCCTGCCTCCTTCTCTTCAAGATAGCACCCCACACCAGCTATTCAACGACAGATGACACCTGTTGGACAGACCAGATCCACCCGAAGGGGGCATTTTCAAAGATATCGTCAATGCTCAGTTGCACGGCCCTGCCGGCAACTGTAAACCGCAGGTAACTCAAATGACGGAGCATATTATGTCAGCGACCCGCACTGAAACCGACAGCTTTGGCCCCCTTGAAGTGCCCGCGGACAAATATTGGGGCGCGCAGACCCAACGCTCGATCATAAATTTCCCGATTGGCTGGGAAAAACAACCCGTCGCAGTAGTGCGCGCATTGGGCGTGATCAAAAAAGCCTGCGCCCAGGCCAACATCGCTTTGGGCAAACTCGACACGGATCGCGGCAATGCCATCGTGCAGGCCGCTGGCGAAGTGATCGAAGGCAAATTCGACGACAACTTCCCGCTCGTGGTCTGGCAGACGGGTTCCGGCACCCAGTCGAACATGAACGCCAACGAGGTGATCGCCAACCGCGCGATTGAAATTCTGGGCGGTGAGATTGGATCGAAAGACCCCGTGCACCCGAACGATCACTGCAATATGGGCCAGTCGTCCAACGACACCTTTCCCACGGCAATGCATATTTCCGCGGCAATGACCGCGCATGACGTGTTGCTGCCGGGCCTGGAAAAACTGCACCGCGCGCTGGAGGCCAAGGTCGCCGAATTCGACGGTATCATCAAGATCGGACGCACGCACACCCAGGACGCCACACCCCTTACGCTCAGCCAGGAATTTTCGGGCTACAGCCATCAGGTCGCCATGGGTATCCAGCGCGTGAAGGATGGTTTGGGCCGCATCTATGAACTTGCGCAAGGGGGCACTGCGGTGGGCACCGGTCTGAACACCCCCAAGGGCTGGGATGTGACAGTTGCCCGGAATATGGCGGAGATCACCGGCCTGCCCTTTGTGACCGCGCCCAATAAATTCGAAGCGCTTGCCGCCCATGACGCCATGGTCGAAATCTCGGGCGCTTTGAAGACGGTCGCGGCCTCTTTGTTCAAGATCGCCAATGACGTCCGCCTGCTGGGGTCTGGCCCGCGTTGCGGGTTGGGAGAACTGGTCCTGCCGGAGAATGAGCCGGGCTCGTCGATCATGCCGGGCAAGGTGAACCCCACACAATGCGAAGCCCTGACGCAGGTCTGCGCCCATGTGTTCGGCAATGATGCCGCCGTCGGCTTTGCGGGGAGCCAGGGGCATTTCGAACTTAACGTCTACAAGCCCATGATGGCCTATAACGTGTTGCAATCCATGCAACTTCTGGGGGATGCAGCCTCGGCCTTTACGGACAATCTCGTGGTTGGCCTGAAAGCCGATGCGGACAGGATCGAAAGGTTGATGCGCGAAAGCCTGATGCTGGTCACTGCACTTGCACCGGAAATCGGCTATGACAATGCGACCAAGGTTGCCAAAACCGCGCATAAAAACGGCACGACCCTGAAAGAAGAGGCGATTGCGCTGGGATTTGTTGACGCGGAAACTTTCGAGCGCGTTGTGCGCCCGGAAAACATGATCGGACCCAAATGAGCACGCCCATCAATCTCAACAAAGTAAAAAAAGAACGCAACCGCGCCTCACGCAGGGCGCGGGCGGATGAGAACGCGGTGGCCTTCGGACAGACCAAAGCGCAAAAAGCAGCGCTCAAGGCCAAAGCGGAGAAAATCGCGCGCAATCTGGACGCTCACAAACGCGAGACATGAGCGGTCGGCCCGTCAAACACTCGGTGACCTTAAAAGGGCACCGAACCTCAATATCTCTGGAGGATGAATTCTGGCGGGCCCTACGTGATCTGGCAGCAGAAAAATCACTTCCAATCAATGCGCTAGTGGCTGAAATTGATGTAGATCGCGGGAGCGACATGGGATTGGCCTCCGCGATCCGTCTCTATGTGCTGCGCAATCTACAAGACCGTTTGGCGGGGTCTCAGACCGACGCGCGATAGATCTTGTCGATATTCCCACCCAGAGCCGCGTTAAATTCGCTATCTGACATCCGCACGTTCAACCCTTCAGTCAGCGCGCGGCTGAAGCTGGCGATCATGTGCTTGTTTTCTGCGAGCTTGGCAGAGGCTTCGTCCGTCGAATACCCGCCCGACAAGGCGACGACACGCAGGACGCGTGGGTGTGCGGCCAGACCATCATAGAGACCAGGTTGATCCGGCAGCGTGAGTTTGAGCATGATGTCCACGCCGTCATCCAGCGTGTCGAGATACCTGGCAATTTCACCTTCCAGCAAGGTCTCCGCCTCACCTTTGGTGTCTGAATGGATGTTGACCTCAGGCTCCAGGATCGGAACAAGCCCGGCGCCCGTCACCGTTTGCCCCACTTCAAATTGCTGAGCAACAATATCGGCAATGCCCTTGGCGTTTGCTTCGTGGATCACTGAACGCTCCTTGGTGCCAAAGATGCCTTTCGCCTGTGCCGTGGTCAGAACATCTTCGAGCCCCGGCATCGGTTTCATCAACTGCACACCGTCGGCCTGCTCTTCGAGACCTTTGTCGATTTTCAGGAAAGGGACAACGCCGCGCTGGTTCCACAACAAGTCCGCCACCGGCGTGCCATTGATCGTGTCATGCATCGTGCGCTCAAAGAGGATCGCGCCGATGACCTTGGCCTTGGTAAAATCCTCCGCCAGAATGATCCGGGCGCGCATATCGTGCATGGCGCGGAACATTTCATCATCGCCAGAATAATCCGAAGGCTCCACACCATAGAGGCTCAGCGCTTTCGGTGTTGAACCGCCAGACTGATCCAATGCGGCGATAAAGCCTGCACCTGATTTCATTTGCTCGCGCATTGCAGCTTGGTCTGACATGGTCTTTTTCCTTCTGATTCCGCCCCTTGGCCTTCTTTAGAACAGTCCGGCAACGGATGGTACATGTTAGCGCCGGACAATGCGCAACCAGATGCCATCACGCGATCTGACCGTTAAATGTGCCACCGGTACGGGCGTTGGATGATCGGTCAGCACCACCCGGTAATCACGCAGAATATGAGCAAGCATCAACACCCCCTCGATCATCGCAAAGCCCGCCCCCGGGCACACACGCGGACCGGCACTGAAAGGAATGTAGGCATTGCGTGCACAGGCCTGTCCATTCTCGGTTTGCCAGCGGTCGGGCTTAAAATCATCCGGGGCATCCCAGAGGCGCGTGTGCCGGTGCAAATGCCATTGGCTCATCACCAGTTGCGCACCCCGTGGTGCAGCGCGTTTGCGCAATGTTTCCTCTTTCTGCGCCTCGCGCACCATCATCGGCACCGGCGGGTAGAGCCTCAAGGTCTCGCGAAACACATCGCGCGTTATTCGCAGCTTCGACAAAACGCCGAAATCACATTCCCCAAGGGCTTGGGCTTCCTCAGCGACACGGTCCTGCCAATCCGGGAAAAGCGCCAAAAGATAGAGAGACCAGGCAAGGGACGACGCGCTGGTTTCATGCCCTGCCAGAAAGAAAATCGCGACCTGGTCAACCATTTCATCGACGTCGAAGGTGTTGCCGGTCTCAGGATCAGCCGTTGTCATGATCTTGGTCGCCAGATCCTGCGGTGCATTTCCCGCATCAATTTCCCTTTGCCGCTGTTGCGTGATCTCCCGGATCAGTCGTCGGATTTGCAGCGCACTCCGCTTGGTCGTGCGGCGAAACCCGCGCGGCATCCAACGGGGCAAGGGCATGAAAGCCGCGATGTTCAAAATGGGCTGGCTGCGTTGATAGGCCTGAAAAGCCTCGTAAACATCCCGTGCAACGCGATGATCGATGGGGATTGAAAACAGCGTTCGAAAGATCACATCAGCCGCAGCATGGCTGGCCTCGGGCTCAACATCAATCTCCTGATCCGAATGCGCGCTGAACCGTGCGGCCGCGGCCTCCGCAGCCTGCCAGATCGCCGGGAAGGTTTCGCGAAGACGTCCACCTTCGAAAGCGGGATCAATAATCCGTCTCTGGCGTTTCCACGTCTCGCCATTCGTCAGAAAGACCGAGTTACCCAGCAAAGGGCGCAGACCTTCCCCGACGCGATCGGATTTTGGAAAATCATCCGGGCGTTCTTTCAGCAGGAGATTGATGAGTTCGGGGTCATTGGCCATGAAGCTGTGGAAAAACGGCGTTCGAAACTCCGCCATCCACGCACCGTAAAGATGTTCGGGTTGCGCAGAGATGATGTCGCGCCGGAACAGGCGCGCATATCGCCAAAGCGGGACTTTGCCCACACGCGCAGAGGGTTTGGGCGGTTTGGTCATGGTTCGGTGGAGGTGTATCTGCTGACCGTGTGGTCAATCCGCGACCGGGACGCGGGCCGCCCCTCGTAGCGGTCGGCAAGAGCGCGCGGACCAGCGGTGATCTGGAAATAATCGTAGTCCCTTGGCCGATCGAAAGCACACAGGTACTGGAAATGCAACTTAAAGAAGCGCCACCGCAAAGCGCGCCAGCGTTCAGGTGACAGGCTTTTGGTGAAGACTGCCGAGAACACCAACGGCCATTTCTTTTGCGGTGTGCCCTGCCCGGATACACCCACCGGGTCGCAAAGCGAAAACGAACATCCATCACCAGGGGCCGTCACATCCACCCATGTCAGATCGCTTGTCGACAGGTATTTCAGATCGCGCCTGAGGGCATGGGCACGGGGTAAAAAAGAGACCATCGGGACCACTTGCCCCAGTGACAGAAAGGCGAGCTTTGGCCCGTCTGCCGGGATATGGCCTTCGCGGATCAGCGCGGCCAGCACCGTCACCGCAAGATGCGCGCCCGAGGAATGCCCGACCACAAGAACTTCGTCGACATCTGAGACCAGCGCGCCGGCGATCGCGCCTTCAAAACGTTTCAGACGCGTGGTCAATGCCGTCGGGTAGGCCCCATATTGCGATGCGGTATGGGCAAAGTCATGCATCAGGTAATGCGCAAAAATGCGGCCGTCATGTTTCTTGAAAAGGCGCAATGTCTGCCACGCCAACAAGAAAGCCCCCCCTGTTGCGACAAGGCCGACAGCCAGCCCATTGTTCCAGATCGTGCTGAGGAAAGCGTCAACCACCAACCAGCCCAGGAACCCGATTGCCCAGGCTATTGCGGCTTGCAGAAGCAGCGCCACAACGGGGAACAAGGCCGCGATAACGGGCCCCTTTCGCAACCGCATCAACCGCCACAAGGCACCGGTTGAAATATAGATCCACGCGGTACGTATCAGTGCAGCATAGGTCAGCAGGATCGACGCATGAAAACTGTTCTGGACGATATCCGACCAGACCAGCACTTCGAATTCACTCTCGGTTTTCTGCCCGTCGATCTCGGCCTGAACGCGCCAACCAAAAGCAGCGCCCTCCAGCGCGCCAAGCATCTCGATCTGATAGCCGGAAATCGCGGCCTGAGCGGCACTTTCCTTGCGAAACAGCTCGCGGTACCGACGGGGCGGAAAAGGATCATACCCCGGGATGTAGAAAACCTTGCGGTGCTTTACGAGGGTGGGAGATGTGCTGCCCATTGCCAGACCTTGTTCAAGCCCGGCAGCATCGCAGGGATTGAATTCAGTCTAATGCGATCAGCCCAGCGTTGCCAAGGCCGGGAAACGTTCCAGCAACCACCAGGAGAAGGTTGTGAAGGCACCTGTGACAAGCGCCAGCCCGACAACCACCAGCAATCCGCCCATGACACGCTCGATCATTTTCATATGTCGTTTCAGGCGGTTCATGACACCAACGGCACGGGTGATGAACATTGCAGCGACAAGAAACGGAATGCCCAGACCCGCCGCATAAATGCCCAGCAAGAGCGTGCCCCGGCTCACCGATGCCTCAGAGGCCGCAAGCGACAGAATCGCCCCCAGCTGCGGACCGATACAGGGCGTCCAGCCAAAGGCAAAGGCCAGCCCCAGAACATAGGCCCCAAAGCTGGAGCCGCCTTTGTCGCCCGCATCCAGCCGCGCTTCCTGATCCAAGAAGGGAATGCGAATAAGGCCCAGAAAATGCACCCCGAAAATGATCACCACAAGTCCCGCCGCCTGTGAAAAAATCACCTGATTTTGCAGGAAAAACGCGCCGAAGGCCGAGGCGGTAAAACCGAGGATCAAAAAAACCGTACTCAACCCCAGCACAAAGAAAAGTGCGGCAATCACCGCACGCCTGCGCGCTGCCGCCTCACCCGTCATTTCCCCCAGCGACACCCCGCTCATATAGGCCAGATATGGGGGTACGATCGGCAGCACGCAGGGGCTGAGAAAGCTGATCACACCTGCCAGGAGGGCGATGATCATGGCAGGGAGAAGGCCCGCGTCGATGATTTCAAATCCAAACATATCTATCCCCTAGCCGATAAGCGCCGACAGGTCACGCAACGGCTGGTCACATCCTTGTGGACAGACTGAAACATCACGCTTATCTGGGCGGTATGACCCAGGATAATACCCACCTCGACGCAACCGGGCTGCTATGCCCCCTGCCCGTTCTCAAGGCGCGCAAACGCCTTCAGGGGCTGGCGAGTGGTGAGACCCTGACTGTCCTTGCAGATGATCCTGCCGCAGTGATTGATGTGCCGCATTTTTGCGCCGAGGCAGGTCACAAGTTGATTTCAATGAACGATGACGGGCCTGTACAAACCTACGTGATCCGCAAGGCGTAACGAAAAAAAGGCGCGCTTGTCCGCACGCCTTTTTTCGTTCAATCAGCAAGGTGATCAGCCACCAAGCGACCACCAACCCCTCCGCTTGGGCTTGGCTGGTGCCGCCTCCGGCTCGGGCTCGGGCTCGGGAGCAGCAGCGACGGGTTCTGGCACTGGATCAGGCGCTTGCTCAACCACCGCTGCCGCTTCGGGCACAGGTTGAGGTTTGGGCTGTTCCGTCTCGGCGGCGGGCTCATCGGGCTGAGTATCGCTTGTGGCAGTTGCCTCGGGCGCTGGGGCTTGGGCGGGCTCTGCGGCTGCCGCTTCAACCTTGGGTGCTTTTGCGCGACTGGCCCGCTTGCGTTTTGGTTTTGGCGCAGGTTCTTCCGCAGCCGATTCTGGCGCATCAACCACAGACGCCTCTTCAGATACCGCGTCCTCTTTTTCAGCTTTCGCCTTTGAGCTACGCGACCGGCGTTTCGGCTTTGGTTTCTCGGCCTTTTCTTCGGGCACCTCTACCTGCGCTTCATGCGCGTCAGATTGCGTCTCTGATGCCACCTCGGCAGGCTCAGTTGGTTTCTCGCCCTCTGTTCCGCCAGCTGAGCCGTTATCTTCAACTTGTGACGCTTCAGCACCATTGGATTTGTTGCGACTGCGACGGCGGCGGCGACGGCGACGTTTTGGCTTACCATCTCCCTCTTCCGGAGCAGCCGTATTGCCAGCGGCGTCCCCGGCGGGTGCGGCGGGCGCTTCATCCGCGTCCACGACATCGCTGTCATCCGCATCAATCTGATCCATCAAAGAAGTGTCGACCGACACCACTTGTGCGGCGGCAACCGGCACAACACGTGTCGCGGTTTTGAATTTCTCAAGACTGAAATCCGGGCTAACCAATGCCGGATCACCCTCGATCCGAACCGACAAGCCATAACGTCCTTCAATCTGGGCGATATGTTCACGTTTCTGGTTCATCAGGAAATTGGCGATGCCCACAGGTGCACGCACCAAAACCTCACGGGACCGCTTGCGGGTGCCCTCTTCTTCGATCTGGCGCAGGATCGACAGGGCGAGATTATCATCCGAACGGATCAGGCCGGTACCGTGGCAGGCCTGACATGGCTGCGTCGTGGCCTCGATCATACCCGGGCGCAGACGCTGGCGCGACATTTCCATCAGACCAAAGCCCGAAATGCGGCCCACCTGAATGCGGGCACGGTCGGTTTTGAGCTTTTCCTTCATGCGCTTTTCGACGGCGGCGTTGTTCTTGCGCTCGTCCATGTCGATGAAATCGATCACGATCAGACCGGCAAGGTCACGCAGCCGCAACTGGCGCGCCACCTCATCGGCAGCCTCAAGGTTGGTTTTGGTCGCCGTCTGCTCGATCGAGCCTTCCTTGGTCGCGCGACCGGAGTTCACGTCAATAGCCACCAGCGCCTCGGTCACGCCAATCACGATGTAGCCACCTGAGGGTAATTGTACCGTCGGGTTGAACATGCCCGCCAGATAGCTTTCCACCTGATAACGCGCAAAAAGCGGCAGGCTTTCGGCGTAAAGTTTCACATTTTTCGCGTGGGACGGCATGATCATCTTCATGAAGTCCTTGGCGATGCGGTAGCCGCGCTCGCCCTCCACAAACACTTCGTCGATCTCGCGATTATAAAGATCGCGGATCGACCGTTTGATCAGGTCGCCTTCCTCGTAAATCTTCGCCGGCGCGATGGACTTCAGGGTCAATTCGCGAATTTGTTCCCACAGCCGCTGCAGGTACTCATAGTCACGTTTGATCTCCGCTTTGGTCCGTTTGGCACCGGCAGTGCGTACGATGAGCCCTGCGCCCTCCGGCACCTCGATCTCATTGGCGATGTCCTTGAGCTTCTTACGGTCTGCGGCATTGGTGATCTTGCGGGAAATCCCGCCGCCCCGCGCGGTATTGGGCATGAGCACACAGTATCGACCGGCCAAGGACAAATAGGTGGTGAGTGCTGCACCCTTGTTGCCGCGCTCTTCCTTGACCACCTGCACCAGAAGGATCTGGCGAACCTTGATGACTTCCTGGATTTTGTACCGGCGAGGACGGGGTTTGCGAGCGGGCCGAATGTCTTCCTGATCGTCATCGTCCGCGACGGATTCGATGCTGTCATCCTTGGCGGAAGCATCGGACTTGCGCGAGGACACGTCGTCATCATCGTCATCCTCATCTGCCGCTTCAGGGGCCTCAACCGCCTCTTCATCTTCAGACACAGGTTCTTCTGATCCGGCCGTCCCTTCTTCGGAGACACCATCATCAACCGCCTCAACGGGTGCTTCTTCTACAGGCGGCTCAACAGGCTCTTCAACGGGCGTTTCAGCCACGCGCTCCATCGGCGAGGAACCCTCTTCCGCTGCCAGATCAATGGTTTCCATGCCATCGATCTGATCGGATTCGACGTCCTGCGAGATCACCGCATCATCGCTTTTCGCCTCAGCGGCCTTCGATTTCGAGCGGCTGCGGCTGCGTGAGCGACGCTTGGGTTTTTCTTCCTCGTCTTCCTTCGCCTTTTGCGCTTCGGCGTAGGCACGTTCTTCTTCCATCAGCGCCTGACGGTCCGCGACCGGGATCTGATAATAGTCCGGATGAATTTCCGAGAACGCAAGGAACCCATGGCGATTGCCGCCATAGTCTACGAAGGCCGCCTGTAGCGACGGCTCGACCCGGGTTACTTTTGCGAGGTAAATGTTGCCAGCAAGCTGGCGTTTGTTTTCGGATTCAAAATCGAACTCCTCGACCTTGTTTCCGTCGACCACCACGACGCGGGTTTCCTCCGCGTGGGTGGCATCGATAAGCATTTTCTTAGCCATATTTCCAGATTGCACAGCCGCAGCCGACCATCGCCCGGGGGCGCCTGGCGTTGCGGAATATGTCTTGTCAGGGCGATCAGGGACGCACGGCCAATCTGGCCCGGTGGGGCCATGGCAAATCTGCTCAATGCATCGGCGCGCGTCATCGCGTTTCTTCTCCGATACGGGCGTAAAGGCTGCCACGTATCCATTATTATACTGTGTGTTTAGGGCGCTTTGCCTTCAGCCACATCAGCGGTTCCTCGGCCGTTTCCGGCCCAATCGGTCTGCATCGGGTGTGTGATACGTCCACACGGGGGCCCAAGGCAGCGAATCTCTCAGGAAGCGGATTGTCGGCGGGCGACATGCCTCCATTCCCTTAGATAATGCCACAGGATGTGAAAACACAATGGGCAATGTGCGAATAGGCGCTGAATTTGCGCCTATCCCCCGGTTTTCACGTCGTTTTTCCGAAACTTTCCTTCAGGTCACCCTACTCAAAGGTAATCTGATCGCTGTAGCCCGTACTTTGCCATTTTCTCGTTAAGCGTGCGTCGTGGCAGGCATAATTCCTCCATGACGCTGGCAATCGAGCCGCGATGCCGCCGCATAGTGTTGTCGATCAGCATCCGCTCAAATGCTTCCACATATTCTTTCAGCGGTTTGCCTTCCGTGGTCATGACCGGCTGCATGTCTTCGTGATCGTTCATCAACAGCGACGCAATCGTTCCCGACCCCCGACGTGACTGCAAGACGGCGCGTTCAGCGACATTGATCAGCTGACGCACATTGCCCGGCCAGGGCGCCTGCAAAAGCTGCGCCGCCTCCTGGGCCGAGACCTGCGGCGCATCACAGCCGTATTCATCTGAGAACTGCTCACTCAGTCGCGTGAATAGCGTCAGGATGTCTTCGCCACGTTGACGCAACGGCGGCACGGTAATGCGCAGGGCTGCCAGCCGGTAAAAAAGATCCGCGCGCAGGGCGTCTTCCGATGTACGGCCTGCTTCCTGCAGGTTTGAAATCGCGACAATGCGCGTTTCCGCCGGGGCGCCCTGCTCGTTGATCACGCTCAGCAACCGCGCCTGCATGGTCTCTGACAGCGCTTCGATGTCTTCCAACACCAATGTCCCGCCACGTGCTTCCTCGATCGCTGGCAATTGTGCGTCTTCCGGCAACATCGGACCAAAAAGCCGTTTGCTCAGGGCTTCTTCCTCATAAGCCCCGCAGCTGACCAGAACGAATTTCTTGCCCGCGCGACTGCCCACCGCATGTAACGCATGGGCCACCAGGGTTTTACCGGTGCCGGTTTCGCCGTCAATCAGCACATGGCCGTCGGCCTGCCCCAGATCAAGGATATCCTCGCGCAGCCGCTCCATTACGGGGCTTTGGCCAATCAGCTTTTTCATCAGTTGACCGCCATCCGACAGCTCCCGCCGCAACGCCCGGTTGTCCATCACAAGGCGGCGTGCGCCGGTGGCTTTTTTGGCCAATTCGTTCATCCGGTCGGGGTTGAACGGCTTTTCAAGGAAATCAAATGCGCCAACGCGCATGGCTTCCACAGCCATTGGCACATCGCCGTGCCCCGTGATCATGATCACAGGCAGCGCGCTGTCATTGCCCATCAGTTTTTTCAGGAACTGCATCCCGTCCATGCCAGGCATCTTGATATCAGAGATCACAATGCCCGGATAATCAGGCCCCAATGTCTTGAGCGCATCTTCGGCGCTGGAAAACGTCTCTGTGTCATATCCCGATAGTGCCAGCCACTGGCTGATCGACTGCCGCATGTCCTGTTCGTCGTCCACGATTGCGATTTTCATGGCCTGTGTCATGGCTTACTCCGCCGCTTGTGTGCTGTGTTCGCTGCCCAAAATAGGCAGCTGCATTTCAAAAACTGCGCCGCCCGCTTGTCCATTACGTGCGGTGAGCCGTCCTCCAAGGTCGTTAACAATCCCCGAGGAGATGGCAAGACCCAGCCCCACGCCGTCCCCTGCCTGCTTGGTAGTGTAAAACGGTTCGAAGAGCTGATCTAGGTCTTCGATGCCCGGCCCATTGTCACGGACGGTCAACGTCGCCGTCTCGCCAGCTGACAGCATGATATCAACCTTCGGCAACCGCTCGGATTTAGTGGCATCAATCGCATTGCGCAACAGGTTCACCATCACCTGCTCAATGCGCAGCCTGTCCCCCATCACCTGAACCGGCGTCTCAGGCACGATCCGACTGATCTGGACATGGCGCTGACGCAACTGTGGCTCCATCATGGAAAGGGCGGAGGCCAGCGCATCCCCCATATCTACTGGGGAAAAGGCCTCCTGCCCCTTGCGAGCATAGGATTTCAATTGACGCGTGATACCGCCCATCCGCTCGATCAGATCATCAATGCGCCCAAAGGAAGACAGCGCTTCTTCCTGTCGGTTCCTGCGCAACAAAAGCCGTGCGCCAGCCAGATAGGTTTTCATCGCAGCAAGTGGCTGATTAAGTTCATGACTGACCGCTGCAGACATCTCACCCAAGGCCGCCAGTTTGCTGGATTGTTCAAGGGTCTGTTCGGCCACGGCGAGCGTTTCCTGCACCCTTTTGCGCTCGGCGATTTCTCGCTGTAGCGCCACGTTAAGTGCGCGCAGTTCGGCAGATTCCCGCTGAAACAGAGCCATGCGCAGCGCCGTCCTGCGGCTCAGCGCATAGAAGCTGAGCGCCAGAAGAATCGCAAAGCCCATGATTTCAAGCGCCAAAACACCATTCACCCTCTCACGCACCGACGCATAGGTTGTAAAACTCGCCATTCGCCAACCACGAAAAGGAATGCGGGTTTCCAGCCGCATGACCGCTTCGCCCTGCAGATAGGCATCAGGCGGCAGGGCGGTCCAATCGGCCGTCGCCTGAATGGCACGCTGAATTGCGTTTTGTGGCGTCTGACGCGCCAAAGCTTCTTCTTCTGTACGCCCCCGCCAGCGGGGTTCTGTTGTCAGAATGATCGTGCCGGTGCTGTCGGTCACAACTACCGCGTCGGAGATCCCTGCCCAGGCGCGGCCGAATTTCTGCAAATCGACCTCAACCGCAATCACCCCGAGAACGTCGGAACCTGACTGAACCCGGCGCGAATATACAAACCCGTATCCGCCGGTTTCCCGTTCGGCGACCGTGAAGATGGTGGAATTGGACCGGATCGCGTCAACGAAATAGGCCTCCGCGCGGTGGCTCGACCCAAGCCGGTTGCGGTCGGTTGCCGCCACCGTTCGCCCATCAATATCCAAAAGCATCAGAGAGGCCGCCCCAATCTCCTCGACAAAGGAAATCAATCGGCGGGTCGAGGCGGTATAATCGGCGGAGTTAAGGGCACCGATCAATTCGGCGTCGCGGGCCAGAAGCTGTGGCACAATTGCATTCTGGCGCAATTCCGACAGCAGGTTGCCGCTATAGAGTGCCAGTCGCAACTCCGCCCGATTGCGCGTGCTTTCGGTAAAGCGATCCGTCAGCAGGCTGTTGGTGACGGCAACGACAGAGACGGCCAGTAGCAACAATACGCCCAAGGCCACGCGCACGCGCCAATTGACCGCTCGTTCTTGATTGTCAGGATCGACGTTGCTGCTCATCCGCGTAATCTACGCGAAAGCGCCCGATAGGCTCAAGTCACGCTGTGATGAGCGCACGCGACAATGCGCGGAAGAGCGCCTGACCGTCGGTGCCGCCATGGCCAACATCCGCCGCTCGCTCCGGGTGCGGCATCATGCCCAATACGCGGCGATTTTCCGACAGGATGCCCGCGATATCCGCGCGCGCGCCATTCGGATTGTCAGTGTAAGTAAACGCGACACGGTCCTCACCTTGCAGCCGCGCAATGGTATCGTCATCAGCAAAATAATTGCCATCATGATGGGCAATTGGAATGTTTATGACGTCGCCCGCATTGTACCCTTTGGTGTATTCAGATGCAGATGTTTCTACCTTTAAACCAACAGTTTGACAGATGTACTTCAACTTTGCATTACGCAGCAATACACCTGGTAGAAGCCCCGTTTCTGTGAGCACCTGGAACCCGTTGCACACACCCAGAACATATCCGCCCTTCTTTGCGTGATCGGCAACCGACCGGCAAATGGGCGAGTTGGCGGCAATAGCACCACAGCGCAGATAGTCACCAAAGGAAAACCCCCCCGGAATGCCAATAATATCCACGCCGTCTGGCAACGCGCTGTCCTTGTGCCAGACCATGCTGACCTTGGCACCAGCTGCTTCAAAAGCAACGGCCAGATCGCGGTCGCAGTTGGATCCGGGGAAAACAACAACCGCTGCGTACATCAGAGCGTCTCCACCGAGTAGGATTCGATCACCGTATTGGCCAGTAGCTTTTCGCACATCGCGGTCACATCGGCTTCGGTCGCACCGTCAGCGAGGTCAAGTTCGATCACTTTGCCCTGCCGCACACCGTTGACGCCTTCAAACCCCAGGGCCCCTAGAGCGTGGCGCACTGCCTCACCCTGTGGATCCAAAACGCCATTTTTCAGCATCACATGCACTCGCGCTTTCATGCTCTGTCCTTAATTTTCTCGTTTCGTGTCAAATAGTCAGTTGATCAGGGTCGGTTTGGTCACAGGTGGCGTATTTTTGGGCATAACGCCCAACCGGCGCGCCACTTCGGTATAAGCGTCTTTGAGATCTCCAAGATCACGTCGGAAGACATCCTTGTCGAGCTTCTGACCGGTTTCGATATCCCAAAGCCGGCAGCTGTCCGGACTGATTTCATCCGCCACGATCAGACGGTGAAAATCTCCGTCAAAAACGCGGCCAACCTCGATCTTGAAATCAACGAGGCGAATTCCAACCGCCATCATCACGCCCGAGAGAAAATCATTGACCCGCAAAGCAAGGCTCAGAATGTCGTCCATGTCCTGCTGGCTGGCCCATCCAAAAGCGGCGATATGCTCTTCTGTCACCAGCGGATCACCCAGGCTGTCGTCCTTGTAACAGTATTCGACAATCGGGCGTGGCAGTTGGGTGCCCTCCTCAATGCCAAGACGTTTGGACATGGTGCCCGCGGCATAGTTGCGCACGATCACTTCCAAAGGCACGATTTCCACGCTTCGAACCAGTTGCTCGCGCATGTTGAGGCGTTTGATGAAGTGGTTTGGCACGCCGATCTGACCAAGGCCTGTCATGAAAAATTCACTCAGGCGGTTATTTAACACACCCTTGCCCTCGATCACGGCTTTCTTTTCGGCGTTGAAGGCGGTCGCATCGTCCTTGAAATATTGAACAATCGTGCCGGGCTCAGGACCTTCATAAAGGATCTTCGCTTTGCCTTCGTAGATTTTCTTGCGCCGGGCCATGGGCGTCCTTTCGCACTTTTACCGTGAGGATCACGGCAGACGTTGCGCCCCTCTTAGTGTAAGCCCCGCGTTGCTGCAAGCCAGCGCCACTTGCGCAAAGCGTCGCAAGCCCGCATATCTGTTGCAGAGGCTTATCGAACATCAGGAGATCGCGCCATGACAACCTTCGACGACCGCGAAAATGCGTTTGAAAACAAATTCGCCCATGACGCAGAAATGCAGTTCAAGGCGGAGGCACGTCGCAACAAGTTGTTGGGTCTCTGGGCCGCTGAGCTGCTAGGCAAATCAGGTGATGACGCGGAAAATTACGCCAAGGAAGTCATCAGGTCGGATTTTGAAGAAGCTGGCGATGAGGATGTCTATCGCAAGGTTTCCGGCGATCTCGGCGACAAGGCTGATGAGGCCACAATCCGCTCCAAAATGCTGGAGCTTATGGCGCAGGCCAAGGCGCAATTGATGGACGAGGTCTGAGCGGGAACCCTCCGGGACCACGTTAACACTTATCTCATTCTGATCCGCTAGCCTCCCCGTCGGGGGCGCTATCGGAGCGCGTGGGAATGATCCAACTATCTTGGGCCGGCGGGGCCCGTTTTGCCATGCGTGTCGGTTTTCCGCTGGGCATTCTTGCCTTGTGTCTTTCTTTGATGGCCGACCGTCTGGCCGAGATGTCCATCGCACAAATTACCGCGCAGATGGCCCATGTCTCCGCCAATCAGTGGACTGCCGCGCTGGCTCTGACAGCCGTGAGCCTTTGGGCCGCAGGTCGCTATGACGTCATCGCCCATCGTCACCTGCAAACCGGAATTTCGCGCTCCCACGCAGCCCGCTCCGGCACAATTGCAATTTGCCTGGCCCAGACCCTTGGGTTTGGTGTCTTTACCGGCGCGCTGGCCCGCTGGCGAATGCTGCCAGATCTTTCCTTTGCCGGAGCCATGGCGCTATCCGCTTTCGTGACCCTCTCTTTCATGATCGGTCTGCTTGTTGTGGGGGCTGCGGTTATGCTGATCCTCCCCGCCCCGGGCTGGACCCTGTTTCCTGCGCTGGCTGTCATGGCGGGTCTGCCTTTGTTGGCCTATCTGTTTTTTACAGTTAAGTTACCGAAAGTGTTCGGCAAATCCTTGCGCTTTCCCTCGCTGCGCGCAAGCGGGGCTATACTGCTTTGGACATTGGTCGACGTCTCAGCGGCAGCGGCGGCATTGTTCGTTCTCATGCCCGACGCCATTTCCTTTGGGGTCGCGGTGTTTTTCCCTGCCTATCTGTTGGCGCTGGCGGCGGCTCTGCTTTCTGGCACTCCGGGTGGGGTCGGCCCCTTTGAACTCACGCTTTTGAGCATTCTGCCGCAAGCAGCCTCAACCGATGTGCTTTGTGCGATCGTGATGTTCCGTGTGATCTACTATGCGGTGCCAGCGCTTCTGGCCATGCTGGCCATGACCCGCCCCTTTGGCTCAGGAAGCCGCGACGAAACAGACCTGTCGGCGCCGGATTTTTCATCGCTCAAACGCGCTGAATACGGCCTTATCCGGCAGAACGGCGGTTTCTGGCATGTCACGCAAAATGCAGCGCTGGCAATATGGCCCACCCGGCAAACCCATACCGCCCTGTGCGATCCGATTACCAACGATCCTGCCCGCGCTCTGGTCGAGCACGCGCGCGAAGCGACAGCATATAACAAGATCGCAGTTCTCTATAAATGTACCAGCCACATCGCGCTGTGTGCCCGCAAACTCGGCTGGTCGGTCCTTCACATCGCCGATGAAGCCGTGCTCACCCCTTCAGAATTCGATCTTGACCGCCCCTCATGCCGCAGTTTGCGCCGTAAACTGCGCAGCGCGACAAAAGCGGGCATCGTGGTGCGCACACCCCACGTCATGCCTTGGGAAGAAATGGCCCGGATCGACCGCGAGTGGCAGGTTGCGCGGGGTCCCGCGCGGGGCGGCACAATGGGTCGGTTCTGCCCTGACTACCTGTCTCGTCAATACGTCGTTATTGCCTCGCAGGGCGATCAACTTCTGGCTTATGCCAGCTTTCATACCAGCGACCACCAATGGTGTCTCGATGTGATGCGATGCCTGCCCGACGCCCCTGATGGCACCATGCACACCCTGGTCAATCACGCGATCACCGCGGCACGCGCGCGCGACATCGCGCAAATCTCCCTGGCAGCGACACCCGCCTGCCTTGATCCTGAAAATGCCTTTTTTCGCAGGCTTGCGCGTTGGGTCGTGTCCAAATCCGGCGGGCCGGGGCTGCGCCAATTCAAATCCAGTTTCGGGCCCGTCTGGGTGCCGCTCTACATGGCCTCACCGACAGCTGCCGGATTGACCTTGTCCGCCGCTGACATCGCCTATTCAGTGACACATCCCGAGACCTTGAAACCATCAAATGGTTCTCATCCTCATAACCAAGATGAGAATTATGAGTTTGTCTTGAGTGCACATTCATGACACTCCCTGCTTTCTCTAATGTGCGGAGTTCCCATGACAAATCCATTCCTGAAATTGCTCGGCGAAAAAGGCACATTGCTTGCTGATGGCGCCACGGGCACGAACCTCTTTAACATGGGATTGATGTCCGGGGATGCGCCAGAGCTTTGGAATACGGACGAACCGCAAAAGATCAAATCTCTCTACAAAGGTGCTGTTGACGCGGGCAGCGATTTGTTTTTGACCAATTCCTTTGGGGCAAATGCCGCGCGGCTAAAGTTGCATGGGGCCGAGAAGCGCGTGCATGAACTGGCGCGGGTGTCAGCCGAAATTGGCCGCGAAGTGGCCGATACCGCGGGGCGCGAGGTGATTGTTGCAGGTTCGGTCGGACCAACAGGCGAGATCATGGAGCCGGTTGGAACGCTCAGCCATTCGCTGGCGGTCGAAATATTTCACGAAGCAGCCGACGGGCTGAAAGCAGGGGGTGCCGATATCGGCTGGCTTGAAACCATCAGTGCGCCCGAAGAATATCGCGCGGCAGCCGAAGGATTTATGCTGGCGGGACTGACCTGGGCCGGAACCATGAGTTTTGACACTGCCGGACGCACGATGATGGGGCTGACCAGTGCCGATATGGTGAAAATGGTCGATGATCTCGACGCAGCGCAGGCCCCGGTTGCCTTCGGTGCGAACTGTGGAACTGGTGCGTCGGATTTGCTGCGCACCATTCTCGGATTTTCCGCGCAGGGCTCCGAAAAACCTATTATCGCCAAAGGCAACGCTGGTATTCCAAAATATGTCGATGGCCATATCCACTATGATGGAACGCCGGAACTGATGGCGGATTATGCGGTCATGGCGCGCGCATGCGGTGCCCATATCATTGGCGGATGCTGCGGAACCATGCCCGAACATCTGCGTCACATGCGTGAAGCGCTTGATACCCGCACGATGGCACATCCCCCGGCGTTGGAAGCAATTGTCGATCGCCTGGGCGCGTTTTCGTCGCAACATGACGGAACCGGCGAGAACGCCACCCCGGCACGCAGAACCTCCCGGCGACGCCGCGCGGCTGGTTGACCTGTTTCAGGCTTTCATCTGCGCGCTCAGGATGCCCCGACCCACCGACATCAGGAAGTCCCATTCTTCCATAGACTTAAGCTCGGTCGTGTTCTTGTTGTCGATACTCAGAAAAGCGTGTCCATGCACGGAGGTCCAAAGCATGTAAGCGCTGCGGGCCGCGGACTGGTCATCTGTGTCAACGCCCAGATAATCCGCACAGGCTTTCACAACGATCAGGAAACAGGCCTCGCCTTTTTCCTGCAGGCATGTGTTTTCATCATGTCCTTCGGTCAGTCCAAACATCAACCGAAAGATGCCGGGCTCCGTCTTGGCAAAAGTAATGTAGGCGTTGCCGATTCCCGCCACAGCCTCCAACGATCCGGCAGGATGGCGATCTCTTTCCTGTGACATTTGCCAGCTCAACCGGTCCATCGCATCCGATACCAGCGCATTCAGTAAATCGACCCGGTCCTTGAAATGCTTGTAAGGGGCAGCCGTGCTGACACCGGCGCGCCGTGCCGCTTCGGCGACAGAAAACCCTTCAGGACCATGGGCTTCCACCAATTCACGCACAACCGTCAACAACTGCCCGCGCAGGTCGCCATGGTGGTAAGACGCGCGTTTCTCTTGAACTGTATCGTGGGTATCTGACAAAAAACGCCCCTTTTGCGCTTGATAAAGTTAGAGCTTATAACATATGTAAGTGACACTTACTTCACAAGTGAGGTCTCATATGACATCTGCCACCATAGATAAACCTCTTTGGCGCCGCATCCTACGCAAATGGGTGACATTCGTCTGCACTGTTTTGATAATTGGCACGGCAATCGGCTTGGTTATTCTGGGCCAGACGATCCTGGCGGATCGTGCTGCCGCCGTCACCCCGCCAGCTGCAGCACCAGCGATACACGTCCAGACAAGCCGTCTGATAATGTCTGACAGCTATGATGTGCTCCGACGGTTTCCGGGCCAGATTGAGGCCGCCCAACAAACCGAAATGGCCTTTGAACAGGGCGGCACCGTGGCGCTGCTTGCCGCTGAGGAGGGCGATGAAATTGCCGCGGGCACCATGATCGCGCGTCTCGACACCCGGCTCATAGAGGCAGAGAAAACCCGCCTGATCGCCGCACGCCGCGCGCTTGAAGCTCAGGCAGAATTGGCGAGGCGCACGACAAAACGGCAGACCGAACTCAGCGAAAAAGGCTTTGCCTCAACGCAGGCCGTAGACAACGTGGCGCTGCGGCTGGTCGAACTACAAGCGCGGATTGCCGAAGTTGATGCCAGTCTTGTGTCGGTCGGCTTGCAGTTGGAAAAATCAGAACTGCGCGCGCCTTTCGATGCTTTGGTGTCGGCCCGCATGATCGACACAGGTAGCGCTGTGCAGTCTGGCCAGCCTGTGCTTTCCCTGGTCGAATCCAGTGGCCACCAGTTTCGCGTTGGCCTGTCACCCGACGCCCTTGGCGCCTTGCTCGACAGCACCAATGCCCAGGTCGTGTTTGACGAGGCAATATACGACGTCCAATTGAACGCCGTCCTTCCGGAACTGGATCCGGCAACCCGCACCCATATGGTATTGCTCGACTTTTCGGCGGATGTATTGCCACCGCTGCGCGACACAGGCGTGCTATTGCTGAAGCAAACCGTCCATCAGGCTGGCGCCTGGGTGCCATTGGCTGCGTTGCAGGACGCGCCACGCGGGTTATGGCGGTTGCTGACCGTTTCCGAAACGGACGGCAGTGCATTCGTTCAAAGCGAATCCGTCGAGATCCTGTTTTCTGACGTCGAGCGGGCCTATGTCCGCGGTACCTTTTCAAACGGGAGCCGATACGTCGCGGACGGGCCACATCGCGTTGTGCCCGGACAGAAAGTAACTCTTCTGCAAGAGCCAAGCTGATGGAGACGCTCACGTTCCGTGAACCGCGCATCGTGGCGCTTGCCCTTCTGGTGATCATTGCGGCAGGCCTCTCGGCATTGCTTGCGATCGGACGGCAGGAAGATCCGACAATCACCAATCTGTTTGCCACCATCACAACGCCCTACCCTGGCGCGGACCCTGCCCGCGTCGAAACGCTGATCACCGCGGAAATCGAAGACGTGTTGCGGGAAATTCCCGAAGTGGATGAGATCAATTCGACTTCAGCAACCGGTATCTCCATCGTGCAGGTCGATTTGTCCGATACATTGGCGGATGACCGAATCGAGCAGGTCTGGTCCGAAATACGCGATGCCCTTGGCGATGCCGAGGCAACCTTTCCTCAAGGTGCAGCGACACCGGAATTCTCCTCCGATGGTGCCGGCACCTTCGGCGCAATCATCGCACTCTTTGGCGCGCATGATGATGTCCCCCTCTCGATTGTCGGACGACACGCTGAAAGTCTTGCAGATGACCTGCGCAGCTTGTCAGGCACCAAGCAGGTAGAAACCTTTGGCGCACCTCAAGAAGAAGTGCTGGTGACACTTGATACGACAAGAAGCGCCGCGCTGGGACTGACCGCGGATGATGTTTCCACAGCCATTTCACGAGCGGACAGTAAAGGTCAGGCCGGGCGCGTCAGGGGCGCTGGAACAGAGATGATCATCGATGTTGCAGGCGACATCACCGCCACGGACAGGGTGCGCGATCTCATTGTTCGCGAAGGCTCAGGCGGTCAGGTCACCCGCATTGCCGATATCGCCGAGGTTAGCCGTGGGCCGCGCCTGCCGCTTGCCGAACGCGCGCTGCACAATGGCAAAGCCGCAGTTCTGGTTGCAGCGAAACTCGAAGATGGATTGCAGGTTGATGTCTGGATGGGTCGGGTCACCGCAGCACTTGCCACATTTCAGGCGGATGCACCCGGCGGGATCACGGTCGAGCTGATCTTTGATCAAAGCCGTTACACAGCCGAGCGACTCGCGGAGGTCGGCGGCAATATGGCTGTCGGCATCGCATTGGTTATTGGCGTCCTTCTGATTACCCTGGGCGTACGGGCCGCGCTGATCGTGGCGCTCATCCTGCCCATCGTCTCCCTGGCAACCCTCGCAACCATGAACATCATCGGACTTGCCATTCATCAGATGTCAGTGACCGGATTGATCGTTGCTTTGGGCCTGCTGGTGGACGCGGGCATCGTGATGACCGATGAGGTCGGCCAGCGCGTCGCCAGTGGCCGATCGCGACTGGTAGCGGTACGCGGTGCGGTCCGGCGTCTTTTTGCCCCCCTCTTTGCCTCCACCGTAACCACCGCCCTATCCTTCACCCCAATGATCCTCTTGCCGGGCCCGGCGGGCGATTTTGTGGGATCCATTGCGATTGCCGTCGTCACGATGCTGGGCTGGTCTTTTGTTATTGCCGTGACGTTGACACCGGCCATCGCAGGTTGGGCGATGCCATCACGGGATAAGTCGGAGCATCTTTCTTCCGGGATCAAGCTGCCCCGGCTGTCTGCTGCCTTTGCAGCGTCCCTGCGATGGGCCGTCAAGAACCCCATGCGCTCTATCGCCCTTTCGCTGGTGCTGCCTGTGCTTGGGTTCATGTCGATGCCTTTGCTGACCGCGCAGTTCTTTCCGGGCGTGGATCGTGACCAGTTTCACATCGAGGTGGATTTACGCCCGGGCGCTGCTCTTTCCCAAACCAGCAAAGTGGTGGATACGCTCGACCGGCTACTGCGGGATGCGCCTGAAACAAAACAGGTTTCCTGGGTCATCGGTAAATCAGCCCCGGCGTTTTACTACAATATGGTCAGCGCCCGCGACAATGCACCCCGCTTTGCGCAGGCCCTTGTCACCACATATTCACAGGAGGCAACGGAAACGCTGATCAGCCGATTGGAACGCGACATCGGCGCGGCAGCACCCGCTGCGCAGGTACTGGTGCGCGGCCTCGTTCAGGGCCCCCCCGTGGACGCCCCGGTGGAATTACGGATCGTCGGTTCGGATATCGACACCCTCCGTGTTTTGGGGGCAGACGTGCGCCGTATCGTTGCCGATGTGGATGCGGTCACCCTTGCCCGGGGCACGGTCACAACAGGCGCGCCGGAGGTCAGCATCGATGTCGATGAAGCCAAGGCACGTTCCATGGGCCTCGATCTGGCGAGCATCTCGCGCCAACTCGAAGCGGGTCTGGAGGGGGTCTCAGGTGGCTCTTTGCTGGAGGGGTCTGAAGAGTTACCGGTGCGGGTGCGGTTTGGCGATGCGACACGCACGGACCTTACGGCCATTGCTGATCTGACCCTTCTGCCGCCGAACGCGGCGAGCCTATCGCGGGCGAGCCAATTCGTCGGCATCCCACTCTCCACCATTGCAGACATTTCGGTCAATCCCAGTGAGCCGATCATCACCCGGCGCAACGCCGAGCGCAACAATACCATTCAGGCCTTCATCCTGCGTGATGTTTTGCCCGAAGAGGCCTTGAACGACGTTCAGCGCGCGCTGGAAGCGGAGGGTTTTACACTGCCATCAGGGTACCGAATGGAGATCGGTGGCGACAGCGATGCGCGCGCCGAGACGCTGGGCAATCTGTTGGCCTCACTCGGGCTCATCGTCACCCTGTCGATTGCGGCCATCGTGATAACCTTCAATTCCTTCCGCCTCTCCGCCATTGCCCTGGTGGTCAGCGTCCTCTCTGCGGGCCTGAGTATCCTGTCGCTGGCGATCTTCCAGTATCCATTTGGCATAACGGCGATCATAGGCGTGATCGGGTCGATCGGGGTTTCGATAAACGCCGCCATCATCATCATGACCGGCCTGCGCGACGATCCCGAGGCGCGTCAGGGCAATCCGGATGCCATGGTAGGTGTCCTGATGGGATCAAGCCGCCATATTGTCAGCACAACCATTACGACTTTTGGAGGTTTTCTGCCGCTGATCCTTGCAGGTGGCGGGTTCTGGCCGCCTTTTGCCATGTCCGTCGCGGGGGGCGTTCTGTTGTCCACTGTCGTTTCGTTTTACTTTACGCCCCCAATGTTCGCGCTTCTCTACGCCCGCAAAACCAATCCTGATACGCGAAAGCAATCTGCGACGACGTCGGGTCTTGCCCCCTTAAACCTTGTTCAGGCGGCGGAGTAACCCAAGGTTGAACTCCATATCATTATGAAAAAGTTTCGCTCTCACGGAGCCTTGGGAGGCTTGTGCATTGATCTGATGTTGCGATAAATTTGCGTCACAGCGTCGCACAACGATACCCTCGTGTCGCAATTTGAAAAGTCAGGTGCGGGCGTTCTGTCAAAAGGGTCAAAAGATCACGCCCCGCTTTCTGGTGCGGCAACAAAGGAAAGCTCATGTCGGACGAAGAAGACGATATCATTCTCTCGGAACTGGACGACGAAGAACTTGTTCAGCAGATGTTTGACGACCTCTATGATGGTCTCAAAGAGGAAATCGAAGAAGGCGTGAACATCCTGCTGGAACGCGGGTGGCAACCTTACGATGTTCTGACCAAGGCACTTGTGGGCGGCATGACCATCGTGGGCCACGATTTCCGCGATGGCATTCTGTTTGTGCCCGAAGTTCTTCTGGCGGCGAATGCAATGAAGGGCGGCATGGCCATCCTCAAACCCTTGCTGGCCGAAACAGGGGCGCCCCGCGTTGGCAAAATGGTCATCGGCACGGTCAAGGGCGACATTCACGACATCGGCAAGAACCTCGTCGGCATGATGATGGAAGGTGCCGGTTTCGAAGTGGTCGATCTCGGCATCAATAACGCGGTTGAAGCCTATCTGGAAGCAATGGAACAGGAAGCGCCCGATATTCTGGGCATGTCCGCCCTGCTGACCACCACGATGCCCTATATGAAAGTTGTGATCGACACCATGGTCGAACAGGGCATTCGTGATGACTATATTGTGCTGGTCGGGGGCGCTCCGCTCAACGAAGAGTTCGGCAAGGCGATTGGTGCCGATGCCTATTGCCGCGACGCTGCGGTCGCGGTGGAGACTGCAAAGGAATGGGTTGGCCGCAAACACAATCAGAAATCCGCCTGATCTCCGTCACATGAGTTTCGCGACCTGTGTCGGAGACCCCGATGCAGGCCGTTTTCGCGAAAGAGCGCTATGCAAGGGCTGAATGATACGAAGCTTACCGAGACAGGCCTGCCGCTGACAGAAAAGAGCGGCAAGGTGCTATTGATCGCCTGCGGGGCACTGGCACGCGAAATCCTCGACCTGAAGGCTGCCAATGGCTGGGCACATCTCGATCTTACTTGTTTGCCCGCCAAGTACCATCTCTACCCCGAAAAAATCACCCAAGCGGTCCGCGAGGCAGTCACCAAACATCGCGCCGCCTATGCCAGCATTTTCGTGGTCTATGCCGATTGCGGCACCGGCGGTCTGCTTGAGGCCGCCTGTGAAGAGCTGGGTGTCGAAATGGTCGCTGGCCCTCACTGCTACTCCTTTTTCGAAGGCAACGACCGCTTTGCAAAGCAGAGCGAGACCGAGATCACAACTTTCTACCTGACCGATTTTCTCGTCCGCCAGTTTGATGCATTTATCGTCAAGCCCATGGGGCTCGATCGTCATCCCGAACTGCGCGACATGTATTTCGCCAACTACGAAAAACTGGTCTATCAGGCACAGACCGATGACGCGGCACTCACGGAAAAAGCACGGCACTGCGCGGATTTCCTGGGGCTTAAGTTCGAACGGCGCCTCACGGGTTACGGCGATCTGGCCACCAGCCTTGCCAGACTATGACCTGCTGCACCACATCCACAATTTCCGAAGGAAATTAAAACATCGTGTGACACCGAAGGTGTCGCAATTGGATTATGCCGCCGCCGTGGCAACCTTTCGGATGCGCTCGATCATCGCTCGAAGTCCATTTGACCGCTGAGCAGACAGATGATCATTCAGTCCGAGGCGTTCCATCTCAGCGCGCGCGTCAACCTTTGCCACCTGATCCAGCGTCAAGCCATTGTAAAGCTTACGCAAAACCGCAATCAGACCGTTGACGATCATCGCATCACTCTCGCCATCAAAATGCAACACACCGCCGTCAGTCAGCGCATGCAGCCAGACCTGGCTCGCACAACCGTCGACTTTCGTTGCAGGCACTTTTAATGCGTCAGCCAGCGGCACCATCGCCTTGCCCTCCTCGATGACCAGGCGGTATCTCTCTTCCCAGTCCTCCAGGAACTCGAAGTCTTCCACCAATTCCTCAAAAGCAGCCTGCGCCATGTCCATCCTCACTTGATGCGCCTGAGGTAAGCTGTGCCTTGCCAAAGGTCCAGCCCCGCCTTGATGCTTTTCAACGGAAGCCAGATGCGGTACTCGGAAGATACGAAAAACAATTGGCAGGCACCATGCGCAAGACAGTTTCCGCCCTTTTGGTCTCTACCCTGGTCCTTGCGGGCTGTGGAACGCGGCTCAACCCCTTCAACTGGTTTGGCGGCAGTGAATCTGCTCCCGTCGTTCCCGCCTCGGCGCAGGAAAAAAACCCGCTGATACCGGAACGCACCGGTCTCTTTCAATCCAGAGGCCGCGGCGAGGAGGTCTACCTGGGTTCTCCCATCCAGGTCATTGATGAGCTGGTCGTTGAGCGTGTGCCTGGCGGTGCGATCATTCGCGCCACGGGCACGGCAGCCGTGCAAGGTATCTACGACGTCCAACTGACCCCCGCCAACGAGGATGAGGAGGCCGTGGATGGCGTTCTGACCTACCGTCTCGAAGGACTGCAACGCGCGGATTTGCGCGTGCAGGGTGCGCCTGCGACGCGGCAGGTAACAGCGGCGCGCCGTGTCACGGATCGCATGTTGGAAGGGACGCGCACCATTCGGGTTGAAGGCGTGCAAAACGCACGGCAATCGCGGCGCTGAGATATCCTTGATCGCGCGGCGTTATCGCTGCAACTGATGTGTTTTGCATGGTGGAAAAACCCGTCGGCTGTTAGTCCAACGCGACAATTTCAACGTCAGACTTATTCGCCGCAAGGGCGATCTTGCCCTCGCAGAGCCGCAATGCGTCATCCCCAAAGACCTCTTTGCGCCAACCTTTCAGGGCCGGTGCATCGCGCAACCCTGCAGCAATCCCGTCCAGATCGGACGCTGACGCGATGAGCTTGGCAGCCACGCCCACGCTTTCTGTTTTCGCCTTGAGCAAAACGCGCAGCAAGTCCGCCAGGGCGGGATTGACCTGCAACTTGTCGCGCGACCGATCCGGCTGCGGCATCTGGTCGGCGGGGCAGGCAATACCAGCGGCGATTGCTTTCAAGATCCCTTCCGCGATGTCCCCGCGCCGCGCTTCGCGCAAAAGCAATCGCGCCCGACCCAGCTCTTCCGTATTTTTTGGCTTGTTGGACGCCAATTCAACGAGAGCGTCATCCTTGAACACCCTGTTGCGCGGCACGTTACGTTCCTGCGCATAGGTTTCGCGAAAGGCGGCCAATTCCCTCACGATGGCGAGAAACTTGGCGGAGTTGGTACGGGTCTTCACGCGACGCCAGGCCTCAAAGGGCGGGATCACATAGGTCTCGGCAGTTGTCAGAACCGTGAGTTCTTCGTTGACCCAACGCCCGCGACCGGTTTCTTCGAGCTTGCGGGCGAGAAACTCATAAATGTCACGCAAATGGGTCACATCTGCCAAAGCATAGGTTTTCTGTGCATCGGTCAGGGGGCGGCGCGACCAGTCGGTAAAACGGGAAGTCTTGTCGAGCTGCTTTTTCGCGATCCGCCGGACCAGTGTTTCATAGCCCACCTGTTCCCCAAATCCACAGACCATGGCCGCCACCTGCGTATCAAACAGAGGTTCAGGGAAAACCTGCGCATCGACGTAGAAAATCTCAAGATCCTGTCGCGCTGCGTGAAATACCTTGACCACCGATGTGTCCCGGAAGAGTTCATAGAGCGGCTCCAGCGACATCCCATCCGTCAAGGGGTCGACAAGAACAGCAGTGCTGTCGTCCGTGCCGGGCATGGCAAGCTGGATAAGGCAAAGCTTCGAATAGTACGTCCGTTCGCGCAGGAACTCTGTGTCGACGGTGACATAATCGAACTTGGCTGCTTCCGCACAAAAAGCAGCGAGTTCCGCAGTCGTGGTGAGTGTTATCATTCGGGCGTTTCTTTTTCTTCAGCTCTGTTAATTTACCCAGTCCTGAAACTGTTACACGAGCCCTGCACCTTTGACCAGAACCCGGCGCACGGTTCTTAGCGCAGCATGACGGGTCGTCGGTCACCACCGGCAAACCGAGCCAGAACGGCGGGATAAAGAAGGTGTTCCTGTTCCAGGACCCGTGCAGCCAGTGTCGCTTCGGTGTCATCCGGCAGCACATGAACTTCGGCCTGACCGAGGATAGGGCCATCATCCAAGGCGGCGGTCACTTCATGCACCGTACAGCCATGAACCGCGTCTCCCGCTTCCAGAGCCCGCCGATGTGTGTTTAGCCCTCGGTACTTTGGCAAGAGCGACGGGTGAATGTTCAGCATACGCCCACGCCAAGGGTCGACAAACCCCGCGGTAAGTCTGCGCATGAACCCGGCCAGACAGATGAGATCAGGGGCGTGATGCGCCAGGGCACCGGTCAGCGCATGTTCGAATGCGACCCGATCCCCCTTGAAGGGTTCATGCCGAACCACCTCGGTCGGCACGCCCGCCGCCTCCGCAATATCCAAGCCCCCTGCCCGGGGATCATTCGACAGCACGACACAAGCCCGCGCCGGATGATCGTCTTTCATGCTTTCCAGCAGCTTTTGCATGTTCGACCCGCTGCCCGAAATGAATACGGCGACGCGTTTCGTCACAGAAGATTGCCCTGATAGGCGACACCCGGCGTCTGCGTCACAACGCCAAGTTGCGTCACCGTTTCGCCTTGATCAGCAAGAAGCTGGCCAAGCGCATCGGCCCTTTCGGGAGCGACAACCAGAATCATACCGATCCCGCAATTGAAGGTCTTGAGTAATTCGTTTGCGCTCATACCACCGGTTTGCGCCATCCATTCAAAGACCGACAGCAATGCCCAGCTCTCCAGATCAATCCGTGCACCGAGACCCTCGGGCAGAACGCGCGGCAGGTTCTCCGTCAGCCCGCCGCCCGTAATATGGGCAAGCGCATGCACGCCGCCAGCCCGTATCGCCGATAAGGTTTGCTTTACATACAACCGCGTCGGCGTAAGAAGCTCGGCGCCCAGGGATTTCCCCGACCAAGGACATGGATCATCCCACCCCATACCCGAAAGCGCCACCAGTTTGCGCACGAGGCTGTAGCCGTTGGAGTGCACACCGTCCGAGGCAAGCCCCAAAAGTACATCGCCGGTTGAAACATCGGCCGGCAAATCCTGACCGCGTTCCATCGCGCCCACCGAAAACCCTGCAAGATCGAAATCGCCGGCAGGATACATCCCCGGCATTTCCGCAGTCTCTCCGCCGATCAGCGCACATCCTGCCCGCTCGCACCCCAGTGCTATCCCCTCGATGATGCGGGCGGCCTGTTCAGTATCCAGCGCGCCGGTTGCAAAATAATCCAGGAAAAACAAGGGCTCCGCGCCCTGACACACCAAGTCGTTTACGCACATGGCCACCAGATCGACACCAACGCCATCCACGTGGCCGGTATCAATTGCAATCCTCAACTTGGTGCCAACACCATCTGTCGCCGCAACCAGAATCGGGTCAACGTATCCGGCATCTTTGAGGTCAAACAACGCACCAAACCCGCCGAGACCGGCCATAACACCGGTACGATTGGTACGTTTCGCCGCCGGTTTGATCCGGTCCACCAAGGCATTGCCTGCGTCGATATCGACACCCGCATCCGCATATGTGATCCCATTTTTGGGCAGTGTCATTTTCCGGTCCCTCGCGCCACAGATTACCTGCTCGCGGGTTAGAGCATTCAAGGTCCGCATGCAACGCCCGGTGACAGCTCACAGGCTCTTGACCTCGGCAACGGCCCGGCTTACCCACGCAGTCATGGCGGGCCTGTAGCTCAATTGGTTAGAGCAGAGCGCTCATAACGCTTTGGTTGCGGGTTCAAGTCCTGCCGGGCCTACCATACTCACCCTCCGCCATTCCGCCGCCGAAAGAGACGCCTCGAAGGAGCGGTTGAAAGCTTGAGCCGTCAGGGTCAGCGCGCGATCACGATGTCGGCGCGCAGCCCACCCAATCGGTCGGAACTACTGAGCCGCAGGACACCACCATGTGCACGCGCTACATCCGTGGCAATCGCCAAACCCAAGCCGACACTGCCCCCCTTGTCCTGATTGCGGGCCGGGTCAAGCCGCGTGAATGGTCTGGTCGCTTCGGCTCTGCGTTCCTCGGGGATGCCCGGACCGTCATCCTCAACCCTGATCCGCAGAGTCTTTTCGGTCAGCATCACCGAGACCTCCGCACGCGCGCCGTAGCGGACGGCATTTGAGATCAGGTTGTCCAGCGCGCGTCGCATGGTAGCGATATTGAGCTTCACCGTACCGCCACCTTCCCCATCAGTGGGCATCAGCGCGACATTGCGCCCGGCACGGCGGGCGTCTTCAACAACACTTGAAACGAGTTCGACAGGATCGACAGCTTCCGGTTTTCCCTCCCCCGCGCCCTTCACGAAATTCAAAAAGGCATCAAGCATGCCCTGCATGTCATCGACATCCTGCTCCAGCAGCGCCCGTTCGTCATCTTCAAGCATCGACAGGCTCAACCGCATGCGCGTGAGCGGGGTGCGTAGATCATGGCTGACGCCTGACAACATCAAGGTGCGCTGCTCGATCTGACGTTCAATCCGATTTCGCATATCAAGAAAGGCATTACCGGCGGACCGCACCTCGACCGCGCCTGATGGCGTATAAGGCTCATGTCGGCCCCTGCCAAAGGCCTCTGCGGCACGCGCCAATCGCTTGATCGGACGCAGCTGATTTCGCAGGTAGAGAATGGCAATAACCGTAATCAACCCACCAAAAAACAGCATATTCACGAACAGCTGATGCGGGTTGGACGCAGATATCCTGCGCCTGTCAAAACTGACTTTGACCGGCCCATGGCGGGTATCTGCAAACACATGCACCCTCCGGTATTCGGTCAAATCAATCCTCTCGACCCTGCGAAGCTCGCTCGGCAGCCTTGCCATGATCACGCGCCCCGAAAAATCGAACCAATCTCGCATGTTGGTTTCAGGCATTTCTGCCACGCTCACCGGCAAGGCCGTGATCGCAAGCTGAGAGGCCTGCTCAATCACAACGCTACTGACGGACCCACGATCCGGTGCCGTGTCGGCGAGATCAAGCACCAGCCTGATCTCCCGCGCGACCGTATCAGTCATCTGCTGCGTGACACCTTCAAAGTGGCGGGTCAGGAACAGAACGGTTACAACCAACTGAACAAATACCACCGGCAACAGCAGGATCAGAACCGCCCGCGCATAGAGGCTGCGCGGCATATAATGTTTGAGCCAGACGAACGACATGGGCTAAACCCTAACGACGCCCCTGCCCTTTAGAAAGATCGAATAGCCATGCTGGCGCCTGACAGTTTCAATCCACGGATCGGGTATGCAGAAACCCTGCGTCCGGGCCTGCGCCGCATCGTTGCACCAAACCCTTCCGCAATGACCTATCGCGGGACCAACACCTATCTTTTGGGCATGAAGGAGATTGCCGTCATCGACCCCGGTCCAGACAATAGTGCTCATCTGGCGGCTATTCTGGATGCGATCGGCCCGGACGCTCGTATATCGCATATTCTCGTCAGTCATAGCCATTTGGATCACTCACCCCTCGCGCGGCGTTTGCAGGATGCCTGCGGGGCCCCGATCCATGCATTTGGCAACGCAACTGCCGGGCGGTCACCGGTCATGCAATCCCTTGCAGAATCCGGTTTGATCGCGGGCGGCGAAGGGATTGATTCCGAATTTTCACCAGATGTTTGCCTGCCAGACAACGCCATCATCCAGAGCGCGGAATGGATGCTCAACGTCATCCACACCCCCGGGCACCTGGGAAATCATATCTGTTTTGCCTGGGACGACATCTGCTTTACCGCGGATCACGTGATGGGTTGGGCCAGTTCACTGGTATCGCCGCCAGACGGTGATCTTACGGATTTCATGGCGTCTTGTGCGCGCCTGCAAGAAAGACGCTGGCAGACTTTTTATCCAGGTCACGGCGCGGCGATAGATCACCCAAATAACCGTCTCGACTGGCTTGTTTCACATCGGCGCGCGCGCGAGAAACAAATCCTTGAAGCACTGGCTGCGGGCCCTGCCAATGCACAAGCGCTGGCGCGCGCGATCTATCTGGACTCACCTTCGGAATTGCTTGCCGCCGCGACCCGTAACGTTCTTGCGCATCTCATTGATCTTATGGGAAAAAGCCACGTATCCGCTCATGGTAATCTCAGCGCTGATACGAAATTCGAACGGCGCTAAACTCGTCCGTTTCGATTTTCAAGAAATCCTGCAATTCCCTCTGGACGAAGCAAAACACCGCTGCTATATCGCCCAGACCGTTCCGGCGTAGCTCAGCGGTAGAGCAGTTGACTGTTAATCAATTGGTCGTAGGTTCGATCCCTACCGCCGGAGCCATAAATTACAAAGGCTTAGCAGAAAATGCTAAGCCTTTTTGCTTTTCTTAGTCTCTTTTTAGTCTCTTTTTCTGTTCAGACCATCTAGACTGTATGAAACTGATATAGAAATCAAAACCCACCCTACTGAGGCCTATGCAACTTCACTTCGTGCACCCCAAAAGTGTTGCCTACCCCTTGATTTGGTGGAATAAGGTTACGTTTTATTGATTTGAGGTTATTTGCAGTTGAATGGAGAAGCATGTTTCAAGAACTAGATGAACTCTTCGGAAAGCTTGAAGATCCTATGCCGAGATCGAGCGGAGAAGCGAAAGATCCTTGGGAAGAAAAACACGACCCTCACTCTTTAACTATACTAGACACCGACAGCGCAAACTACCTCAAGCGCTTCATGGAGGACACTGAACAAGGCTTCTCAGCCGGAAGAGTTCTTGCAGTAGACACAACAATAATTTGGGTCGTCGATGATCGTGGCCGTGTAAGATTTGCAATGGAAGAAATGTTTCATGATAATACTCCAACTGGGCTTGCGAAGCTGCAGAATTTTCCGCTTACAAAATTTGTTCGCAAACTAGGACATCCGTCGCTACTGCGTGATGCATTGTCATTTAAGGGCCGAATTGGTGGTGAAATTAGGTTTGAAAGCAACTTGCCCGACCCTTATTGGTCGATCAACAGGCGTTCCGGCAGGTATGGGTATCACGATGATCGAATCTATGTTCATTTAAAGAACGCTGCAAATCAGTTTCGACACCACGGTATCGAGCTTCATTTGGACCCAGATTTCTGATGGAAGTTGATAAAGACCAAATCAGAAGAATGGTTTCTGGGTTCCGGCAATCTGACTTCGCCTCGTTTCGTTCACTAGTGGCGGTAGATGAAAACCAAGCGACTGTCATTGGCGAGATTCTGAACGAACTGGAAGAGTGGTGTGAACAAGATTGGATAGATGAAGAACGTATTGCATTTCTTGGTCGTGACCTACGGCGTGCTGGCACCGAACAATTCTATCAATCTTTAACAAAAACTATCAACAGCAGTTCGATCAACGTCCAGGTCAAACGTGCGTTCTTCTCTCTCAGTGAAGTGCCTCAATCTAAACCATCTACAATCCTTCCGAACCACACTGAATTAACCAAAATATTAACAGAGATCGATGCAGCAGATTCAGATTGGGATGCTATTCGCCTTCTGCCAATTCTTGAGAAGTATGTGGCCTATTTTCGTACATCAGGCGACTATCAACCCGTGGGCTTCGCTCTTGACCAAATCATTCAATCTGGACAGTCGAACGCTGAGATCAACTATCCGAAGTTTCATAACCTAATAGACGCAACAGTTCGTGAGGTTTTTTCTCTTGATGCCACGGATGAAAGACTTTGGATAAAATGGGCGACAAGTTTCCTAAAATTGGGTGCTTCCAAAGAAGCTTCCTTAGTTCTTTGGGAAGGCCTCCGGCGGCGACCAGAGAGTGAGAGAATAGCATTTGCGCTTTTGAAATCTTTCGAAAGAACAGAATATGACTTTCAAAACCGCATTCGCTTCGCCAGGATGGTGAAAACTCGATTTCACTTCAATCGATTTCTCGAGTTAGAGTACTGTCGATTGAACGGTCAATCAAAATACTTCGATCAAATAAAAGATGGCATTGAATCGCTAATAAGCCTGATTGGGAATGTTGAAAGTGTCCGATACGAAACCGTCTCCCTAGCGGCAATGATAAATCGAAATTGGACTCGGATGAACAACGAAAACTTCATACCTGAGTTAAAAAAGAAACTTAACACGGGCCTCGGGAGAAAACACAAACTGATTGCCACGACTGCTCATAGGTTATTTGAGGATCACGGAAACTTTGAAGCGGCCAAGGGGCTACTGAGCTCGTATAGAGATTTTACAAAAAACAACCATGTTAGAGAGATATTTGATAATACGATAGCCAAGCTCCTTTTAGCTACAGGAAGTCGAGAGAATCTAGTCGAAGCAATCGAGTTAATTCGTCCCTATACAAGCGAGCCATCGCAAAACCATCTGGCGAAATTGCTTTTTCATCGAAATGAGGCTGGAGATTGGAAGGAAGCCGAGGATCTTCTCCGGAGTAACGTTGAGAAACCAGATGTCAATTATTACGCCGTTTCGCAACTAGGTGCACTGCTAATGCACTACGGAGAGAATCGTAAAGCCGAGGTGGTATCTCTACTCAGTATACATGCATCTGAGAACGAAGGTGTAGCAGAACTCCTCGATATTATCGTCAACAATGAATTTGAACGTTTGGACGATTCAACGCGCTTTGGAATAGAGAATAAGATCCATGAAGAGAATGAATTTGATCCAAGCGGTGTTTCCACAATTCCTATATGGTCAAGTGGGACCAATGCAAACGACTTCACCCCAGATATACCAGATGACGTTCGAGCAAATGGTACGTTGCGAAGACTAAAGTTTGAAGCAGAATACGGCACGCAACGATCAGCTGAAACTGCAAAACGAGAAATCCGAACTTTTGATTTTGGAGTGTTGACTGAGTACCTAACCTTTGTTGGTCATGAGGTGCTCGGAATGCCTGAAAAACTAGATAGCGAATCTGTTGGTACTATGGCGGCTAAAATTGTATCGGCCTATGCCTCAAAAGATATTGGTAAGCTAACTGACATAGTGGGAAAGGTCCCTCGTTTGGGCGTTGTTTCGAAGTTCGCCTGTGCTGCACTTGGCGAAGAGGCAGCGAGCCGGTCAATGGAAAGACTGCAGAGCGATGGCTCCGGCGCATTTCCATGGGAACGGGTCCTGATTGCGAATGCGTCCAGATCAAAGTTTGGGCAAAACTTGATTCATAGAATGTCAAACGAGGACGGCGAGTATGCCGCAAATGAAAATCGGCGGCGATTTAGCGATCTTGTGGGAGCGCTTGTAACCCTTGAGTCAATCGCAGCATAGTCTTGATTTTGCAGCGTTTTTGACAAATTTCTCTATCATGATAACCTATGTAAAGTTATTTGGAACGAAACCAGAGCCCGCATCTATTTGATGTGGGCTTTAGCTTTGTTTGAATGACGCAGTAAGTCTGCACAGTTTTCGTGGATGGTAATCCTCCCGAAATTTAGGGGTGTGCTGAAGTAGAATTTTCTCAAATGATGAAAGAGGAGATTCTGATGAAGAAATCGAAATACAGCGATGCGCAGATCATGGCGATCCTGAAGCAGGCCGAGAATGGTGTGCCTGTCTCTGATCTGTGCCGCGAGCATGGTATGAGCAGCGCGAGCTTCTACAAATGGCGCTCCAAATACGGTGGCATGGACGCCAGCCTGATGGCGCGGATGAAAGAGCTCGACGAAGAGAACAAACGGCTAAAGAAGATGTATGCCGAGAAGAGCATGCAGAACGATTTGCTCAAGGAAGCGCTTGGAAAAAAGTGGTGAGGCCATCTCAGCGCAAAGAGATGGCCGAATGGGCGGTGCGTTACCGATCCGCCAGCATCGCTCTAGCTTGCCGGGCGTTCTCGATCAGCGAGACCTGTTATAGATATCAGCCCAAGCTCAGCGATGAGAATGAGTTGATCGCTGATTGGCTTATTGCGCTGACGAACGCCAAGAAGAGCTGGGGCTTTCGTCGGCTGCTTTGGTGGATATCTTCAGGCACGATAAAAGTTCGAGAAGTGGTCCGAGCTGGTTCACCAGAGGGGTCAGTTCCCCAAAATCGCGGCTTGAAAGCCAAGAATATGGCTCAAGTACTGGCTCGTTTGCCTGAACCACCAAGTTCGAGAAGCAGTTTTTGAGTAAATACCGTTTTTCGTCTACATTGAGCCAGATATGAAGCTCTGCAAGGTTAGTTACCAGTTCGAGAAACTGTGTCAGTTGGTCTTCTGATAGATCCAATTTGGCCAGTTCAGCACGTTCTTCACGCAGGGTAGCAAGTTTAAACCAAAGGGCGTGTTTTCGATCATCGTGTACCGTTCGGTCGATGGCCCCATCCAACAAAAGATCAGTCAATCTGTGCTGCCGTTCTTCAGCTTTGGCGATGCGCAGGTCGAGCGACGCCAGCATGCCTTGACGCTCGTCATTGTGCAGCCACGCAAGCCAGTCCGTTTTGATCTTGGTGACGTCGTTATCGCCAATACGAACCATCTCATACGCATTCCGAACTGCCTGATCGAGACGATCTTCGCGGACGATATTCTTTGGGCAAGTCTTTGTTTGGCAACGGTAGTATACGTGCGCTTTCTGTCGCTCTGGGATCATCGACCGCCCACAAGTGATACACCGGAACAACCCGCGATACATGTGGTTGTGCCGCGTCACCTTCTTGCCTGCCTTGCCCGCTTTCAGGTCTTGCACCAGCTTAAACTGATACGTTGAGATTAGCGGCTCATGAATGCCATCGAAGGTCTCGTTGGAGCGTTTGATACGGATAAGGCCGCAGTAAAATGGGTTGCGGAGAATGGTTTCGATGCCGTGTTTCGAGACCGGCTGTCCCCCATGGTTGGTAAGGCCTTGGTCCCGCATTTCCAATTGCAGCGAGTTTATGGAATGCTGTCCAGACGCATACAAATCATACGCCAGCTGGATGAGAGGCGCTTTTTCCGGGCAGGGCGTTTTGGGTTGCCCCCGTCCATTGTTGAGGTAGCCAATGGGTGCACGAAACGGATACAACCCTTGTTTCAGGCGTCCTCGTAGGCCTTTGATGCATTCCTCGCGCAGATTGTGGATGTAGTCTTCGGCGATGACGGCTTGCAGATTGGCGGACAAGCGACCGCCCCGAGTTTCCATGTCAAGACCATCGGCGGCAAAGTAGGCTTTCACACCAAATTTTGGCAGTTCTGATACCAACGCCCAATCACGTAAATTGCGGGCGGATCGATCAATTTTGTGCATAATCAGCCCCTGCACTCTTCCCTGCTTCAGCTGTTTGAGCATCAGGTTGAAAACGGGCCTGCCAGACTTTGCGGCGGTTTCTTTCTCTTCAAACCACTTGGAGACGGTGAGATTGTTCTGACTCGCAAAGGCCGTGATTGCATCTCTTTGTGCGTCGAGTGAAGCACCATCGCCTTGCTTCTGGGTGGACACTCGGATGTATCCAAAACACGGTTTCATGCATTATCTGTCGTATTATCGGACTCTACCACATCGTCAGATTTTGGCGAATCCGGATCATCATCCCACGGCCAACTGCCCTCGCGCTTCATACGCTCATAAACGCGTTTGCAAAGCTCCAGATGCCGTTGAATGTGCTCGTCTTTATCCATTTCCCAAGCATACGAGGAGTTCGACATCGCACTAGCAGCCAGCTTATCCCGCTGAGCGATATGGTGGATACATTGACGCAGAGAACGGCACCAGACGTTCGCCTCTGGCCATCACCTGCAGGGTGGCGCGGTGGTTGGGCTGGTTCTGCAGATCAAAGACCGAGAATGGCGGCAGCATGCGCGCCAGAAACGGCGCGTCTTTTGGTCCGACGCGGAACGCCACCAGGTTGCCAACGTTTCCGAAGATGGCGTCGGATACATCGGTGTCGATCTGGGACAGGTGCTGGTGGGCCAGGATCAGCCCCAGACCGTATTTGCGGGCTTCGGACAGCATGCCTGCAAAGGATTTGGTGGTGAGGTTCGGGAACTCATCAACATAGAGGAAAAACGGGCGTCTTGCGGCCTCGGGCAGGCCATGGCGGGTGGAGGCGGCCAACATCAGGGTAGAGGTGATCAGACCGCCCAGAACATTGGTGATGTCTGCGCCCAACCGGCCCTTGGAGAGGTTCACCAGCAGTATCTGTCCGGTGTCCATGGCATGCCGAAACCGCAGGGGCTGCCGTGGCTCACACAGGGCCGTTCGGACCGCTGGCTGGGATAGAAAGGCCCCGAGCTTGTTGGCAATGGGAGAAATACCGTCAGCCGCGCCCTGATAGTTCATTGCGGGGAACTCCATCCGCCAGAAGAAGCGCACCTGCTCGTCGGCAATCTGGTCCACCACCCGCCGCCGGAAGCCCTTGTTGGTCAGCAGCTTCACCACATCGCGCAGATCCGCCTGTGGCTGCTCGAGCAGAACCAGCACCGCAAAGCGCAGGATATGCTCCATACGTGCGCCCCACGCGTCGGGCCACTGCTTTTTAAGAGTCTCTATCAGGCCCGACGCGACCAGAGGCCGGTGCAGCGCCGAGACCCTGGCCAGCGGGTTGTATCCAAGCGGACAGGCCGGATCGGAAACATCCCAATAGAGGTGCGGCACGGTGAGGTTCTGGTGGACGGCTTCGGCCAGATCACCGTGCGGGTCGATCAGGCAAAAGCCGGTGCCATTGTTTGCATCCTGATAGGCAAGGCTCTGCAACAGCGTTGACTTGCCAGTCCCTGTTTGCCCCACAACATGGAGATGCTGCAGGCGGTCTTTGGTGGCCAGACTAAAGGGTGTAGGAGCGTGATAGCGGCGATACGCCAGACCGAGGGTGTATTGATTGGGGGTGAACATGGCCTGATCGTCTCGCGATCAGCTTCGCGCCGCTAGCAGCTTCGCTATCACTCACACCGATATGGTGACTGCTTTGCCCAACTCACTGTAGGCGGCACAATGATCCCGGAACAGTTCTTCACCCGCATCGCCTTTCGTCGGGTGCGCCTGAGCAATGGTGCTCGGACGTACCCTATCGAAAGGAGATGAACGATGGGTACCAATCAGAAAGCAAATGCAGAGGCGATCGGCAGCGTGCCGCGCTGCCGCAGCTGCCGTTCGGAACGGGTGGTGCGAGACGCCTATGCCTGTTTCAACCGCGAGAGCGGGCTCTGGGAGCTGGAGAATGTGTTTGACCACGCCCACTGTCATAAGTGTGAGAACGGCACTGAGCTGGAGTGGGTATCAGCGGACGCGTTGCAAAACACCCGCATCCGCGAGCTCAATGATCGGTTTCGGACAATCGGTACCGGCAACGGGACGATGCTGATCACCTCCGGCCTTCAGGGCAAAGGGAGTGCGTTTGTCGTGCAGGCGGTGGATGCGGTACGCACCTTCACCGCGTTTTCCAGGGACAACGATCCGTGGGGCGAGCACGACTTCGGGGAGGTTGAGATTGACGGCGAGAAGGTCTTCTTCAAGATCGATGCATACAACCTTGATTGCACGGCGGGCTCGGAAAACCCCGCCAATGAGGCACTGACGCATCGGGTCCTCACCATCATGCTCGCCAGTGAATACTGAGCATGCGGGAAGGATATAAGACCTTCGCAATGGTCTGGGCCGAGCGGGAGATCACCGTCAGCTGGCAGGCCAACTGGCTCAACTCGGGTCACTGTCATATCGAGCTGCGCTGCGATGAACGCTTGCCGGTGACACAGACCGGCTATCGCTCGCATTTTGTCCCGCAGGGGTCCTTTGCGGATGAGGCAGCGGTTGCCGCCTTTGTCACCAAGTGGCTTGACGAGGCGGCTGACGACAAAGTCTGGCAAGCCTATCTCATCGACAGCCGTCAGTTGAAACTTTTCTGAGACCATGCGCTGCCTCCTAGTCGGGGCGGCGTTTTTGTCTGCCACTGTGCAAAGGCTGAAAGAATTGGCGTCAAAATACGTCAAGACCAGTGACAGCCCTGAGGTTGGGACAGCCGCCCAGCCTGTTTTGCTGTCCGCATCAGTCGTTTCTGTCGCGCAGCCAGTCAGCCAATGACTTCATGGCGTCTCTTTAGGAGATGAACGGGCGTTTGTCGCCAGAATGCCCCCGCATTCTGGACCCCAGCGTGCGATTCATCGCCTGATGTGCGTCCCTTCCGCCCGATACCACTCACCGTATCATCCCTCACGATATCCTGCCTGCTAGGATGTCGTTTTCTTCCACCATAGACTGAAGCTCTGGACGATTATCAAATAACCAAAAGTCTATGAGTACCCAATTTGCCCTCGACCTGCGTCTTGCGCGCAGGAAGGCGGGCTATACCCAGGGAGATGTGGCGCATCTCCTGTCCAGCCACCAATCTCTGGTGTCTGAGCTTGAGCAAGGTCAAAGAGGACCAACCCTTGAGCAGATTATCGAGCTGTCGCTGATATATGGCCGTTCGTTCGAGAGCCTGTTCGACGCCCTGCTGGCAGACCGCCAGAAAGCGCTGAGCGGGCGGCTCAGGCGATTGCCGGAGCCTGACAAACAGACCGCCAATATCTTTAACCGCAGCAGTTCCCTGAAACGGTTCAGGAAGCGGCTGGAAAACCAGACCCTGCATGGCAGCGCTTAGTGTCCTGGCGATTGCCGTGGCCTCGGGAAAGGCGAGCTATGTCTTTCTCAGGGATGGCAAGCTGCAGGACTGGGGCATCACTGTGAAGGCGGTAACGTCCGGCACTGATCTGGTCGGCTTTGTGCAGGGCCTGATCAACGAGCTGAAGCCGGACGTCGTTGTCACCGAACACTGTGGTGAAGATTGTCGCAAAGGCAAGAAGTCCAGATCGCTGATCGCTTCCATTACACAACTGGCCAGGCACAACATGGTGCTGGATGTCTCGGTGGACCGCCCGCGCACCTATCCGTCCAAGTATGAAGAAGCGGAAGCGCTGGCAGAACAGCATCCGGAGATCGCCGGCTATCTGCCGGACCGGAAGCGCCGGATCTTCGATTTCGAGCCGCGCGGCATGGTTCTCTTTGAGGCACTGGCGCTGGCCGAAGAGGTCATCAAAGGCCCGCCGACACGGCTGGCCGCAGCGATGGGATAGCCCTGTTACGCGTTCTTTTCAAACCGCCCAAGGAGGGGCGGTTTTCTGATGGTGCGAGCGGCGGCGGATGAGAAAACATTTGACGCACAACAGCGTCACCCTGCAGACTTGGTGTCATTATACGATGGAGATTTTAAAATGAGATCATATGAAGCCGCACGCGGCCTGTTCAGCTTTTTATCAATTTGCGCATGGGGCGTAATTATCATTGGCGTGATTGTCGCCCTTATTGGCGGCAACGCCGCAGCCAGTGGCATACGGGGTCAGACCGAACTGCAGGTACTGCTGGGCGCGGCACCAGGGGCCATCGTCGCGGTTGCGGGCTTCTTTGGCCTCGCCCTGGTGCAGATGGGTCGTGCGTCGGTGGATTCAGCCGAATACGGTCAGCAGGTTCTGGAAGTCTCGAGGCAGCAGCTCGAGGTATCGCGGGAGGCTCTGGCGCAGGGGAAAACCACAGCGGCCTCCTATGCAGCGTTTGCCCGCACCTCAGCAGCATCTGCCATGGCGGATGAACAATCAGACCAGACCCAGTCGCATGGCAGTTCCTATGGAGATCGCGAAACGTCGCCTGAAGCAGCAGAGGCTGCATCAGCTTTATCAGAGGAAGCGATGATTGATGCGCAGACAGCACCTGCTGCGTTGCAGGCATCAACTGACCCCATTCAGCCTGCATTGCCTGAGCCGGTTGAGGAAACCGAGCTCAATCTCCGGATTGACCCCGAACCTGAGACCGTTCTCCCCAGCGCCGAAGTGTCGGATCAGGTTACCGACGAACGTCATGCGACAACGGTACATGCGGCAAGAGTTGAAGTGCCTATTCTGGAGCCGGTGAGCGACGCCGCAGCAGCACCAGAAAAAACACCAGATGACTCCGTCGAAGAATTGACGCCCATTGGGGTGGTCAGGGAGGTAGATGGGGTATTTCACTTTGCGGGGCTAACATTCCGCTCAAAAGTGGAAGCGCAGAAGTATGCCGACAGAGCAGCTGCCGTGGCACGCGCACAGTCAGCGCATGCATGACCCCCACACAGCCCCCCACCCCCTGTGGGGGTCATGTCTGGGGGCCATGGCGTCTCATGGCTGATCATAGCGAAACAGGTTCTGGGTATTTGGGCCGCGACTTCACCTGCATTCGCAGTTGAACTTCGCGAGGGCGAAAGACGCTCCTTCTAGCGCCCTGATACCGCCCACCCAATTATGCCTCGAAAGGGCACATATGCGTATTTCCATCAAACACCGCGCCATCCGGCAGGGGCTGCTCTTCAAAACCACGTACCACGAAGTGGCCCTCACCGTACTCTTCACCCATGAGGAAATCCAGATCATCCGGCAATGCAGGCTGATGAAGACGAAACTGTTTGACCGAAGACCGGCCACAGCAAAGGTGGATGATCGCGACAGCAAATTTGAGTTGACCGTTGGTGATCTGGTCAACGGCAAGACCGACCGTTTTCTCTGTGCCACGCCATCTGCCGCCAAGCGGTACGAGGAGACGTTGCTCGACACCCTGCAGCAACTCAAGCTCTGGATTGGTGACAATGCGGATGAGGCCGATGACTTCGTGGTGGAACTCTGATGGGGCGTGAGTTTGGCGATCTCTTTGGCAGCCTGGTGGGGGCCGCGATCATCGTGGTTGGACTGCTGCTGGCAGCTGTCATTGTCACACCGCTGTTTCTGATCGGCATTGCTGTCTATGTTGCCGTCCGGCTGTGGTATGAAAGCCCTGCGCGCGCCGAACGCATTGCGCGTGCTGAGACCATGCGGCTCTATCACCATGCCCTGCGCGGACAGGTGCAGATGGGTGACGATGAGATCGATGCCGCGCTGTGCGAACGCTGGCCTGCGCGCACGCCTGCACCACTACGGATACAACTGCTGGAGGTGGCGCGCGCACTCTTTGCCGATGAGGGTCTGAGCCCTGAGATCCCGCCACCACCGGAGCTCTGCAACACCGTAGAGGGTGGACGGTATCGCGACCTGCTCGCCAAACAGGGACAGGCGCGCCATGATGCCAATATGCTGGTCTCGGCGCTGGCGGTGATCTCGGAGGCACTGGCCCCGGTTGCGCGGGCGGCCCCGCCGATGCAGGGGGAGGTGCTTGTCTCCGTGCAGCAGTTCCTCACACCGCTGGGGCCAACGGTTGATCAGGTCATCACCCCGTTCTTTGCGGACAATGGCTATAACCACTTCAAGGCGCTGCGACAGGTTCTGGACCAGAACCTGCGCCAGACCCATCGCACCAATCCCATATTCCCGCGCGACTACAAAGGCGATGACGCTGTCGATGCCTATCTTTCCGGCACGAGGTTGGCTGATCTCTTCTCCCTGCGCACCCCGTTTGAAATTCCAGCCGAGCTGCGGTTTGAACACACCCATATGGTCGCGGGCAGCGGGCATGGGAAAACCCAGACCCTGCAGTATCTGATCGCGCATGATCTGCCTCAGGTGGCCGCTGGCAACAAATCCGTGGTGGTGATCGACAGTCAGGGTGATCTGATTGGCAACATCCTGCGCGCAAAGGTGCTGGAGCCGGAGCAAATCGTGCTGATCAATCCCGAGGATATTGCCTTTCCGGTATCGCTGAACCTCTTCTCCGTGGGTCTGGACCGGCTTGATGGATACACGCCACTGGAGCGTGAACGCCTCACAAATTCCATCATCGAGCTTTATGACTTTGTGCTGGGTTCACTGCTGTCCGCTGGCATGACCGCCAAGCAGTCGGTGGTGTTTCGCTATGTCACGCGGCTGATGTTCCACATTCCAGACGCCACCATCCACACCCTGCGTGACCTGATGGAACCAGGTGGGACCGAGAAATACCGGGAGCACATCGAGAAGCTGGAGGGCACGCCGCGCCGTTTCTTTGAGACCGAATTCGACAGCAAGGAGTTCACCAGCACCAGAACGCAGGTGCTGCGCCGCCTTTATGGGGTGCTGGAGAACCAGACCTTTGAACGCATGTTTGCAAACCCCGTTTCCAAGTTCGACATGTTCACCGAGCTGAACGCAGGCAAGCTCATTCTGATCAACACCAGCAAGTCGCTTCTCAAGGAACAGGGCACGGAGATCTTCGGGCGGTTCTTCATCGCGCTGATCGCGCAGGCGGCGCAGGAACGCGCCGTGCTGCGCGCGCAGGACCGATTGCCCGCGATGATCTACATCGATGAAGCGCAGGATTACTTCGATGCGAACATCTGCGTGATCCTCTCGCAGGCACGCAAATACCGCGTCGGCATGGTGATGGCCCACCAGTACCTCGGACAGCTCTCTGGCGGCCTGCAGGAGGCCTTTGAGGCCAATACCTCAATCAAGCTGGCAGGTGGTGTCTCGGCCCGTGATGCCCGCACGCTCTCAAGCCAGATGCATGCCACACCGGAGCTGATTCAGCAGCAGCCCAAGGGCTCCTTCACCACCTACCTGCGCGGCTTGACCGACCGCGCGGTGCCGATTGCCTTTCCGTTCTTCGAACTGGAGAAGCTGCCGCGCACCACAAAGGACGAACGGGCGGCCATCCTGCAGCATAGCCGCGACAGCTACGCAGAACCTTGGGAGCAGAAGGCTGAACCGGAGGAGCAAGACAAACCGCAAAGCGATGGGCCAGAGATCATTCCGCCGGACAAGGATGATGACGATCCGCTTGCGCCGTCGCCGGAGCTTTGATCAGTTCTTGTGGCATTTCCCCGCTTGTATCCTGATCTTCGTTGATATGGGCCATCACCGCTCCGAGACGCATGTTATCATTGGCGGGAAGAGTGACATTCCTGAATTGCTCATGGGTGACATTTTAGCTTTGCGGCGACAAAGACCGTCAACGCATAGGGTTCATTATGTTAAAATTCATGACTGGGCGAGGATCAAGTTGTAGAACCGTTTCCTCTGAGAATGAAACGGCCATGATCCAAAACCATTTTCCGATCGTATTGAACTGCCCTGTTGATGCCAGCATTAGGACAAGCCTCCGAACTTAGACTCTGCTGTTTCTTTGTGCTGCCACACTATCACGTGTTGATATGGGCAATGATCTTTGTCGAACACGGTAAGGGCTCTGCCCAGCATTCTTCTTGCTCGATTTAGATGGTCCTTAGCATTTTCAGGATCAAATCGGGATAGTTCAAGCAGTGCTCGACCGAAATGTGCTTCAGTTTCAGCGTGCTCAATGGGGTTGACCATCCGTAAATTACGGGCCAGCTCAAAGAAATGGCAAGCTTCATTGAGCAGATATTTTGCCGCGTCTCCCTCTGAAATTGATCCTTGGACAGCAAGAGCCGAGGCAAGGCCATCTAAACTCCGGGCATGCTCGAAGGGCCGCCCGGAGGAAGAAAACGCTTGCATGGATTCTCGAAACGCTTGGATCGCCTTGCCAAGCTGGTCAAATCCATTTTCTTCTAACAAGACTCCATGCTCAAAAGTTGCCAGGGCATAGGCGTACATACTGTGCCCCCAACCTGGCTCATTGAAATCAGGATGCCTTTTTTCTAAAGAACTCTGGATGCGCACTATTGCGTTGCGCATGTCCTTCTGCCCGTCGGAGCCGCCAATTCTGCTGCCCCTGGCGATAAAAGAGAGGGCCTCGATGTTCAAGCACTCTGCCCATTCCATCGGAAAATCGTCCTTGTTATAGTACTGCTTTAGCGCGCCCAGTTCAGAGTTAATCCTGACAAAGAATTCCTGAGTCTTGTCACTCCCGCTTCTTTTCATGATCTCCAAAAGAGATTTTATCAGCCTCAGCCTCACCGAAGAGGTCCAGTTCTCGTCGGGAGCAGGGTCGTCAAGGATAACTGAGAAAATCTCTACGCTCTTGACGAGATTCCCATCTGCCGCAGCAAATCCCAGGCCTTGGATCTGGTCTCCATATTCCAACAAAAACCCGTGAACCTGTTTGTTATAGGTTGTCGATTTTGCGACGCTATTGGCTTGTGACTCGCGCCTTCTGACTTCCTCCCTCACTTTGTCGTAAAATTCATTCTCTGAGTAACCGAGCGCATCGATTATCTTTTTGATTGTTTCCTTTGACGGACTACGGATGACCCCATTTTCAATTCTGGAGATATGAGAATGGTCGCACCTGCCTACCTTGCCCGCAACCTCAGTCTGGGTCAGCTGAAGATCCTTTCTTCGCTCGCGAATCAACTCCCGCAGGACAGTTTCAAATTCATCGGTGCTCATAGGAACACACTACACAGTACATACACATTTTCAAGCAAGTGTATGTATTGTGTATCATAGTTTTGCGAGACGTGGATCGCGTGTGTATCGAAAGTCTTCAAAATCTGTTGTAATGTGTATTCACCGACGTGCCGGAGGTGATACCGATGACCGTTTTTGTGAAATTGCTGACCACCGTTATTCCTGCGGTCTTACCCTTTGTCTCGCCTACGCACGCCCAACACATCGTCCTTGACCACGGATCTTCGGCTCGTGTCGCATTCAGCTTCCACGCCGCCGAAGGCGTGGGGGCGACGCTTGTTCAAGACGGATCACTTCTGATCGTTGAGGGCACAATGGGTCCTGAGACCTGGGTGAGTACGCGCCGGATGTTCCGCGAAAGCCAGGACTGGCGCGCATTCCAAAGCATCGAGTTGAGCTTGCGCGTAGAAAAAGGCGTCGGCCTGACGCCACGGGTTACAATCTTAGACATTACGCCAACAGGAGGTGAGGAGTTCTACTGGATTGATCTGGAGGAGATCAAGGCACCCGGATCCTATACGGCTTGCGTCGCTATCTCCTCGGCCAAGCTGGGTTATGGAGTCGGAAGTGCCACAACGATGTTGAGTTTCACATTGAGGCGGTTGCTGGTTTCGAAATCAATCTACTCAACACTCACAAGAAAGCGCCGAGCGCGCTGCGCGTGATTTTGCAGAAACTAAGCACCCACGAATCTGGGGAGTGCTCTTACGAATAGCGCCAACATTAAGGGAGGCAATAAAATGGGCTACCAAGAAGATTTTTCAAAACCCGGCCACCAGGTCAATACGGGGCTGCCGGTCGACAAAGCTATCGACTACAATAGTCCTGAATACAATAAAATTAACGATCGTCTTTCGTTCAACGGTATCGTGCTATCCTCTACAGCCCACTTTGGTCTGATGACCTATGCGCTTTCTCAGATGAGCTTCCATTTGCTGACTGCTAGCAGTATCGCTTTGATTTCGGCTATCACAATAGCGAATTACGACACGGCTTTCGTGTCCTTTGCTAGGATCGACAAAGGCCGACGCAAGTTGGAGCGGGAGGAAGCCACTGATGAGGTTCCAACCGACACGAAATTTGCGAATGCATTGAAGATTTTTACGCGTTTGGGGTTCTCGTTTGCCGTCGCCTCTACTCTAGCGCTTTTTGTGATATTCGGTTTTTTCGCGAAAGACATCGTCAGCTACACGGTCAGAGAGCAGCTCCAGTCGGACCAGCCATTGATTTTCGCGGCCAACAACAAGTTTGAAGCGAGCCTGACCAACCGCAAAGATGTTGTTGCCCAAAAGAGGTCGAAATTCGAGGCGTTGCAAAGCGCCACTGATGAGCAGAACAAAAATCGCTTTATTGTCGTGAATACAATTCAAGACCGCATTGACGAGGTCAAAAAGGAGGTGCAAGAAAATCAGGATACTAACGCCAAGCTGATCGATGATATCAAATATTTCGCGATGAACGCACGTTGCGAAAGTTCGGGGATCCGGCATCAGGGCTGCGAACCGGTTGAAGCTGCCGGAGAGGGCGACAAGTATCTTGAATGGGCCACTAGAGGCGAGTTGGCCAACAAACAGCGCGCCGAGTTGTCCGCGACCATCGCTGACCTGGAGGATCTGCAAGATCGACTGACAGTGGATCTGGCCAAGGAACGGGCCTCGATCAGCGTCGTCGTGCCTGAAGCGCTGAATATCGCCCTGGACGATCTTGAAGCGGCAAATCAGGAGTTGCATGCCTTCAAATCGGGCCGCGCGGCTTGGGTTACCGAACGTGTCACCTCTGACCCGGATCGTGTGGTTTTCGATCCGGACAGCGTCTTGCAGCGTATCCGCGCGCTGATTGCTTTGAGCACCGAAAATGCGGAGTTTGCAGCGTTGCTGCTGACGACCAAGGCAATTTTGATACTGATTGAGTGCCTGGGGCTGTTGATCGGCATGACTGCACCAGTTGGTCCACATGAGATGCGCTTGGCCGCACGGCAACGCAAGGAAATCAAGCAGCTCCATGATGAATTCAAACACGATCTGCGGGAAAGCTTGCAACATCGCGATGCTCATCAACCAACGGGTGCTACTAACGCGAACCCGCAAGTACCGGCATGAGACACCCACTCGACAGCTTGAGCCAAAGTCCTATGTGCCACTCTGCGCGGCGACACCTGCCGCGCAGACATATTACCGCCTGTACCCTAGGCATTTGGGTCGCTACTGTCGCCGCCGCAGGTGCGCAAAGTATCGGGGCGTCTGCCATCCAGAGCCTCGACCTGCCCGGAGGCCGGTACACTTTGGTTCAGTTACCCGGTGGTGAACAGCTTCACTATGACCGCCACGCCAACAAAGTCACCGCGCTTTTCGCGCACAATGCGGATCAGCCCCACTACCTCGCGGGGCCATTGACCAAAGAGAACGGGGGCCGAAAGGTCTTTGCGGTTTTTGACGAAACCGGGCGGCTTTTCCGCATGGATCCCGAGATGTTGCACGGCGAACCGATCCCACTCGCCGAAAATAATCTGGTGTTTGGTCTGGCCGCGCATGACCGTATTGGCCACATACTCGGGCCTGACGGACAGTTTCTGATTCTAAACTGGCAGGGCACGAAACTAACCACTGCCATAACCAATTCTGCCGCCATGGCAATGCTGGATAATGGACGGGTCCGCATCGACGCATTTGGCGGCCAGTCTGCCCTTATCGACACCGCGCGCCGTACCGCTGTGCTGCACCCTGGTAATCGCACTCCACGGCAGATGCCAAACCCTCATGCACTGACGGACCGGATCAAATCGGATCGGTTCTATCGGCGGGCTTGGGCTCTGGTGGAAGCCAACCAACGCAAACTACAGACCCAGAATTTGGATATCTCAGACTGGGAGGCCCACTGGACACAAGGCGGCTATCTGAATGACGACTATTACAAGAACCTTGAAAAACTGCCTGCGTCAAAGTCATTGGACATGCACGCGAGCTTTGTCGACGCGGGAAAATTTCTGGATCAGCAAATCAATGCAACTTTGATGATCGCTGCATCCTGGTTTGCCGATGGCCTAGCGTATTGGTCCGGGCGGAACCCGGTGATCCAATACCCTACAGACTATCTACTGTCCTCAGTCAAATACAGACTGAAAGGGCGTGCGGACCCGGCGATCATAGAGAGCCTTGGTACTAGCCTTGAAGATTTTGGCGCATTTACCGATGTGACAGCAACCACTCTTGATATCCTGCGAGCGACCGAAAATGCGTTTGACCGGAGTTGGCAACGCCCGGTGCGGTTTACCCGCATCGATGTAACTCGGGAGTACTCCGAGTACTGGCGCATCGCCTACCGAACACCGCTGCGTACAGGCGTCGCATCGGGTTATGAAATGCGACGCATCACCAACCGACTTTTGGTCACCGAGGTTTTCCCATGGCAAATTGATCCCATGCGTATGAGTGGGCATCTCTTCTGGGAAATAGCTGACGTCAAGGCGGGCAAATACCTCTCAGCGATGATCAAAGAAGAAACCCAACATCATGCAAAATCCTGTTTTCCCCATTGCCGAACAAAAACACAAGCGCTGACGGATTTACTCAAACCAATAGGGGAAGATTTGATGAAACGAGGAGTGCCGACTGACATGTTTCGCCAAACCAGCGTACCTACCCAACCGGTGACAACCGGAGGCGTCGAAATCCGGGCCATCTCGGGCGTCAAGACCGGCGATCTGTCGGCTCTACATGAGCGTTTGCAGGCTTGCGCCTCATCAACCTACAGTCATTGCGAGGTCAACGAATGAAACAGATTACTCATGTTTTTTCCGGCGCACTCTTTTTATGCGTCACTAATTTGACATGTACCGCCACACTGGCCTGCGAGCCAGATGTCCTTTTGGCCGACGACCAAATAAATTTCACTGTCAGTTTGGCTGCTGTAAACCGCGAGTTGGCGGAATGCGGTCACGACCGGGATTGCGGTTCGGGTGCGCGCAAGCTCTACGGAATGAACCACATTGACGGCATCATGACAGTGCCTGGGGACCTGTTGATCCTTGGTCGCATAGTCGAGACTAAAACTGCCCAGCCTGCTGAATCGGTATCGGCTCTGGATATAGATGATCTTGTCGCCAACCTACGCAGTGCCATGATGATCTATGCCCGCCAAGTCGGCTACCACACACCTGTTGGCGTGACAATCGACATGCGGCCTGACACCTTTAAGTTGCTGCAAAAGGTATCCTCTGAAATCAATGCACTATCGGATTATGACCAAACCTGGCCTCGCGCTTGTTCACTTCCAATGGACGTTAAGACATTCTCAGTTCCGCACGGGTCGAGCGCAAGCGCCAAGATGATTTCAATTGATCACTGGCTCAAGCATGTAAGTAATGGTAGCGCCCACATCAACAACCTCAAATCAGTGACAGAACGAAACATGGATGTTCTGCTGAAAGCAGCGAGGGCGGGAACTGATACTGGTGAGATCGGAGGGATGACACGCTATTGGTTTTCTACGGGTGCGGATGATATCGTCGAGGATCAGGGCGTTTACTTCATCCGAAAACTCAATGTCGTACTATTGGACGAAGCCGAACATCTCAGCCGCAATGGCACATTCCAATCGACAGGTGGCGTCAATCAAGCCGCTCGAGAGTTTACGTGCGAAATGACCGCCATGATGGGCGAGTTGATCGAAAGCGCGGATCATCCGCAATTCAAGGAGCTGTCAGACGTGTTTCGTTGGAACGCTGTCGCGACCTTGATTGCCGAAGAGAATCTATTTGTTCGCAGCGGTCTGTGGCCAGATTGGTTAATCTCGGATCATCGCTTGGCCCTTTATGACGTACCGGACACGATTGAAGGTGTCTCAAGAGTGTACCATTGGCCCAATGCGCAGGAACCGGATGACAAGAAACTGAATGTTCGGTTCGTACTGCCCAGTTGCGGCGGTGTTCAGATCGACTACCGCAACCTGCCCGACCGCATACTGCGTCATGCATCTAAAGAGGTTGAACCAATTAAATTTGCAGTTCTGGAAAGCAGGCCAAACGAATTGGCGGAGGCTTGGAGTATTGAGGTGCAGTAGAAAGCGACCATCCTTGTCAAGTGCACAAAAGCGCAATGCCAGTCCCGTTGCGCCACAAATGGTCGTTTCCGCCGGTGACAAGAACATATGAGTTTTGTCCGTCACGCCTCCCTAAGTTGGTGCGCGCGGTTAGGTGAGGCCCTTCGCGGAGTAGGTGAGTCCTAAACTGTTGTGCTAGTGTCGTAACGGAAAACTCTCGTCGGATTTTGCACGGCGGCCTTTGGTATTTAATCAGTTTTCGTTGTTTGCCGCCCAAGTGTTGGGCCGATTTTCTTGTTTTGAGGTGACAATGACAGATTGGGTTGTTTCATTAAGAGAACGCGCCGGTCCTCAATCACGTAATGCGGTCCTTGGCTTCATTGCTCTCATTGCCGTGCTGATCTCAGTGGCTTTGCCAGACTATTTAGAGTTCCGATCATTTTATCGGGCCGTTAGCACACTTGAGGTTGAGCGGAATGAACTAAAAGGTAAGAGGGATCGCCTTGTTCAACGGGTGATTGTCCGGGGCAATGCGTCCGAACCAAATGGCCTTTACTGGCGTCGGATCACTTCGGATGAGGACGGCTCGGAAGTTGAGACCAATCGTGGGCAGGGTTACGACACTTGGCGTAAAGACCGGAAGCCCGAACGGCTTATCATCGAGTTCGCGAGCCATGCTTCCACATCAGAAATCGAAGCGTATGACCGTGCAGCTGAACGGATTACACGTCTTAGTCGAGAGATAGGTGTCTATCAAACAAGGTCTGAACTTGGGCTTCCAGCTTTCAGTATATCAGTAGCAAAATGGAGCGTGCCGTTGGTCTGGCTGATCGCGCTTGGGGTCGCCCTTTGGCCAGTTTGGGAGTTGCGCGAAACACTTCGAGTTGCGCAGGCCAATGCACCGGCAGCGAATAGTCAGGAGCTAACACTCTTGAGTTTTGTGTCTGTTCGGTTCGTCGGAAAGGAATTGCGAGTCGCGCCGTCAGCGGTATTTCGTTGCTTGTGCCTTGTGATGGCGATGCTGTCAGTTCTGGCTTGCTGGATGGGATATGGGTATGCGACAGCAGGTTACGGACCCACGGGCATGTCGCCTCTGGTCCAATCGATTTATAAGTACAGCGCTGTTGGCACTGCCTCGTTGGTTAGCATTTTCCTTCTACGAATTTCCATTTGGGGTCCTGGTCCCGGCGGTGCGGATAGTGATCCCCGCCTGATTTGGTCAGCTTTGTCTCGCCGATCATTTATGTCTGGCAGTCTTGCTACCATAGCAGCCGGACTGATCGTTTCCCAACGGCAATGGGACACACCGGACGCCTTGGCTCCTTATCTGCGCGTGCGTCAGAAGCGCCGTCGTGTGCAATCTCTGATAGAAACGGCCCCAGGTTTTTATTGGTTGTCTCGGCCGTGGCCTGAAGAATCGGCTTTCGCAAGGCCGACAAACTACGGTATCACTAGACTCGTATACCTTGAGAGTGCGTCGGACGTGGAAGCTTCCTTCGGCATGACATCGATCCTGCACGGATACGATTGGGCACCGACCGAGGCGGAACTTCAGCCTCTTTCTAATCCGCCCGACACCGCCGAGCTTTCTTTTTTGAGTAATGCCAGCGGTGGAACAATTCGCTCTTACTGGATCGAGCACGCTGCGTTAGACCTAGTTGAAGTTGGCGATCTTAACGCGGCAGCTGAACTTCTAAAAATCGCAATAGACTGGGACATTGGAGAACGGCTGGCGCAAATGCGAAGGGTCAGCATTAGGTTGGTTGATCTCTACTGCAAGCTTGTGCCGCAACAGGTATGCGTGGCGCAACTAACTGAATGGATAAAGAAGGGGAACAACCTCCAACCGAAAGACCTGCAAAGGTTGGAAGACAGGAAGGCAAGATGGGAGCATAGCAGTGTTGTCGCAGGGAAGCAGGAGGTGATTTGGAAGCTTCCGCGCCGAAGTATTGAAGGTGTTCCGCACCGAGTTGCCCGCTCAGTTGCGATTGGCTAGATTAGTAGTTGGTCGGCGCACTTCTCTCTTCCAAAGGAGGATGCTCGGTCTGGGTTCGACTCCCAGGAGGGGTGCGCCGACCGCAGTCTCAACTAAACAACACACACCAAGCTCGGAACCACAGAGCTAGCAGGGTCCAACCTACACCCTGTCTAGCGTTTTTCACGTCGAACTAATCAAAGTGTGCAGCATGCCAAAAACCCTATGACATAACTCATGCGCCAAAAACGGTCCTTTGCGCAACACTTGGGGCGGTAACTGATTTTCAATGGCTTACCCCCACATCCTCGACGCAATGTCGTGCTCTTCCTTGCCCACAGCATCGGCATAGATCGCGGTCGTGCTGAGCTGGGCATGGCCCATCCATTTTTGCAGCATGTGCAGCGGAATACCGTTCACGGTCGCATTGATCCCGAACCCGTGGCGCAGGCCCTTCGGGCTGCGATGCGGTGCATCCGCGATCCCGGCTTCGGTCATGATCCGTTTCACGATCTGCCACACGCGCGCGCGGCTGAGCGGCCAGATCGCAACACTTGCCAGCTTGCGCGACTTCTGCGCCTCGCGAATGCCGTGCGCGGTATTCAGTGTATCCAAGTAGTCTGGCGGCACAGGCACCGCGCGATAGACAATCTTCTGAGCACCAGAGGCATCCTTGCGCTTCTTGAGGGACCGCAGCGCGACCGTCCCGCCCGACAGATCGACGCGCGCAGGTGTGATCTCGACCAGTTCAGACGGGCGGCACCCGGTGAAGTGCAAAGTCTCACACAGGGTGCGATCCCGCGCGGGCTGTTTGCGCGCCACAGCGAGGAAGGCCGCGCGTTCTTCAGCATTCAAATAGAGGCGGTTGCCGTGACCGTCATAGAGGCTCGTTTCGGTCATATTTAACGGTTTACCCGAAAAGCGTTAAGCTGCGAAGTGAAAAAACAGACTGAACCGATCTATCCACGGGTGATGAAAGGCAGATCACTTAACACTATTACCAATAGTGTTAAGTAACGCGATGGGCGTCTATCCCGTCAAAAGATGCTTCGTCAGCTTTGCATAAGCGTTGACGAGGTGAGGCGGCTCACCTGCTTCTCGAAAATCACCATTTTCGCGCGCATCTTGTCGCCTCAAAAACTGCGTGTGCCAAGTTCGATCTGTTGTAACAAATGGCCGACCAATGCAGTCTTCAAACTGATCTGCGGTCACATCAACAACGACGCACTCTTGCTCTAACCAAGCGTGCGAAGTGCTGTCATCCTCGCGCCATCCAGAGACATACCGGAAGATACCAAGCCCTTCGTCGGTAAGAAAAGCCGCAAGGAGTTCAGAGGTATCGCCGCAACAACCATGCGGAAATTGGTCAAACGGCACGCCCAGATGTTCATGGATTTCATCAAGAGCACGTCGGAAGCGCTGCGCGGAAGCTTCGATATCGTTTATGTGCATGTGCGCATCTACGATGCATCTGGCTTTTCTGATCTGCCGCGCGCCTTTTGACTGAGCTCGAACTTCTCCCAGACGTGCATACGGCCTTTTTGTCTGGCATCCGCCAACCACATCTTTTTCCGGGCATCAGAAGTTTCCAATGCTCTATACTGGCCACCAGAGAACTTTGGCCAATCAATCGCGAGACCAAGTTTGACCATCTCGGCAGACAAGTCTTTGCCATCGGGTAGATAGCATTTGGCGACGGTTCGACCGTGATCATCTTTTGCGACAATTTCCGCACGGATCGTTTGCCCATTGCACATTGATACCAATGCCCATTTGGCTTTCTTTCCATGAGGGTGGTTCAGCTCGGGCGCATCTACCCCAAATAGCCGTATTTGCGTCTTCTTGATGGTGACCGTGTCGCCGTCCACGACGTAGGCAGATCCTTGCAGAACCTCTTGCGCAGTTTTCGTCGTCCGTTGGTCAAATGGTTTTGGCGCGCTGCGGGTGGTTATGGGTACAATTTGAGCAGACGGCGGCGCATCCGATGTATTTTTACTTCGGATCGCAAAAGCGACGACCACAGCAACAAGGAGAAGTAATAGCAGTACGGTTTCCATGTGGTGATGCTAGTCGACGTTTTGCCAGTGAGAAACCTTTTTTGAGGCCGCTCGATTCACTCGCAACAGATTTGCGCTCCACTTCCGCTGCCCTGTCTGCGAGTTAAACACGACTGGTGCTTGTGTCATGACTTGCGCAACAAAGTACTTGGAAACGTCCACTTCCCATCGCGTGATCTGAAGCTCCCGCCTTCTCGCAACGTCATGTTGCGCGGCGCGCGATTTCTGCAAATGACGTTCCCAACTTAGCTGACTTGGAGCCATCGGCTCTTCGTGATATCTTCACCGAACAGCGTTATTTCGGGAACTCGCCATGCCAAGAGAACGAGAGCCAAATCTGGTCAGATCCGGCATGTCCCAGCAGATCGTCGAGGATGGCATTTCCTTCGATGTGGGAATATACAAACTTGAGGGAATTCACGGCTGGTCACTTGAAGTTGTCACAGCAGACGGAACATCGATTGTGTGGGACGATCTGTTCGACGACGACAAGGCCGCGTTCGCTGAGGCTGTGATCACCATTCGGTCTGAAGGCGCACTCGCATTCCAAAACGGCGGCGGCAACGTCGTACCATTCAAACGCTGATCATATCAGCATTTCTTCTGCTCAGTCGCAGCACAGCTTGCCCTGCTTGATGTGATGTGAGCCCGCACCACTTTGGCAAGACCCCACGGCATCGCACCATTCCGCTTGTTGCAGCCAAAAGCTGACAATGCGCCTTCAGTTTCAGACAAGCCCTACCGCGTAATGATCCGCATTTCGGTGCCAAATCCGTTCAGGCCATCCCCCCATGAACAGCTCAGCATCCATTCATTGGAATTATCAAAGCGCACCAGACTGACTTTTCCGTTGTCCCAGTAGTTGTCACTGGGCTTGCGCCCGTAGCGGACCACCACGGTCTTGCGCGCCTCCGAGCCGTGTATGCCAATGACGTCGATCACGTTGGTGTTCTTTTTTATGCAGCGGCTGATCTGCTTGAGGTTTTTCAGGACCACCTCTTTTGAAGGGCCTTCGCTGCCGACATATCTCTGGGCCATCGCCGATGTTGCGACGGCCATGATGAGCGCACAGCTGATGGCGAGGGACGTTTTTACTGGGGTCATATTTGGGATGCCTGCTGTGATCACTGGTCAGCCCTGGTCTCAACCACAACGATCTGCTGTGGTGCCTTCTTGACCGTGGCGGCGGTGATCAGGCCCCAGATCCACGCCACGCCCATCAGGATCACGCCGATGGGCAGCATGATCAGCGTCATGACCATGAAGAGGCCGGTGCCGAAGATCAGCAGCTGGGCGATGCCCGCGCCACCAGCACCCACGACAAAGCTGCCAACTCCAGGGCAGAAGAAGTTCAGGATAACGGCAAGAATATTCATTTAAAGTTCCTCTGTTTGAGTATTTCGCGATGGGTGCATCTGCAGGGCGCGCGGGCGCATTCGAATGTGCTGGCCGCAGTCCCGTCACGAGGGGTCAGAGACACCTCTGCTTCGGCAATTGCAGCTGTCATACATGTTGCCGACCACGGCCAAACCGAAACATCACTCCCAGACTGGCCAGCAGCAGCCATCCCGCTGCCGGTAGCGGGACCGATGACGGGCCGGTGCCGCCGTCACCGTCATCGGCATAAAAAGTGGTCTGCGTGCCAGAGGCGTCGCTCACAAATGAGAATGTGCCACGTCCGGCCTTGGCTGCTGCCGGTGACATCAGGGCGGCAAGATAGAGGGGGCCGTCCACCAGAGCCGCTTCACCCGCCTGTCCGGCCAGCGATATCGTCCACCACTGGGTTGCGCCGAAGGCAGCCTCCATTTCAAAGGGAATTGTGGTGTTCGCGAAGACCTCAAACGGGCCGCCGCCCGTGCTCTGGAAATTGATGAGGGTTGTGCCTGATCCATCGGGACCAGTGGTCACAGCGGCCAGAATGGACGAATTCGACGGCGAATTGAGCACAAAAGGAATGGCTTCACCAGCATCGAGATTAAAGCCAAGGGTCACTGTCGGATCAATGTCCGTCAGGGCCAGATCAAAGATGTAGTCGTCGTCGGGGTCATAGTCCGTCAGATCACCATCATTGATGACAACCGTCGCCGCCGATGCGGGGGCCACCTGCAACAGGCAGCCAAGGGTAAGGGCGATACACGCAGGAAAAATAACAGAACGTTGCACAAGGGGCCTCCCAGCCAATTCGCGCTGCCGTTTTCCCCAAGGTAGGCTGATACAAAATTGGTAATTTTGTACAATTGCTTTATTCGCAATGTCCTAAGGTCAGATTTCGGCCAGAACGGTGCGATCAAATTGAAACTCGCTGCCGGTACTGCCCTGCATCTAAACGGTAAATCGCGCCGGATACAAAATTACCAATACTGTATCAATGGATTTGTTGGAGGGGGCCAGAATTGCGGTGGTGCCACCCTGCCTATGCTCCCCATTCCCACACAGCAAACTTCCATGCGCCTGTATAATGAGCGAAACGAACGTCTATATCTCAATGCGGCTGAACTCCAGCGCTTCATTGCGGTCGCGCGTCAGGCGACACCGGCGGTGCGGCGCTTTGCACTGACGCTGGCCTACACCGGCTGCAGGCTTTCGGAGGTGCGGGCGCTGCGCTCAGGCTCGCTGCAGATCGAAGCACGGGTGATCTCGGTGCGGTCGCTGAAAAAACGACACCACCATGTAATCCGCGAAATCCCGATGCCGGTGGCACTGGTCTCTGAATTGCGGCCGCTATCAGGAGCGGCAGGGACTGACTACCTGTGGTCACAGGAAAACCGGATCATTCCCCGCATTACCGCATACCGCTGGATCAAGGGTCTGATGCATGAGGCCCAGATCGACGGGGCCAAAGCCTGCCCACGCGGGCTGCGGCATGCCTATGGTACACGCGCTATTCTCTCAGGCGTGCCGCTGCACATGCTGCAGCGCTGGATGGGCCACGCGTCGATGCGCACCACCGCGATCTATTCAACGGTGCTGGGACCGGAGCAGCTGGAGCTTTCCGACCGGATGTGGTGAGGTATCGCGCTGAACACCGACAGAACGAGTTCAGCGAAAAAGTCGACCTGCGGCAGGGTTGCAACAGCGATTTTTGCGCTGTGCATGTCCGCCAGAGCACATTGCACCTCACAGCGGAACATAGCCAGACCCTCGAAAATCTTGGTCTCAAAAATTCAACAGACCTTTGCAGCGAACGCTAGGCTTCAAGGCAGACTAGCGTCAGTTTGGAGGCATGAAAACCCGCACACAATCCGACATCTCCGTCACCGCCCGCGAATTGCGCTGGTTTGCACATATCGATCGGCATGGACCGCAATCATCTGAATTCTTATTTGAGTTGACGCGAGATACACACCGTTGTCGCGATACCAGTTTGCGACGGCTGCAAACCTTACGGGCGGCAGGATATCTGAGACTACCGCCGCAACAAAAGCAGATCGCCAAGGCGGACTTTAATCCATATGTGTACGATTTGACACCGTTAGGGTGGGATCGTTTGTCATGCGAACAGGAACTTGAACGTCATTGCCGCCCAACGGGCCATTGGTGGCATGGCTACTGGGTTTCGGCAGTCTCCAACGCCATTGAAATTGCGGCGATAAGGGCCGGTTTGGAATACATCCCCGCGTCAATGATATTGGCGATCAAGAACGCACCGCTGGCGATACCGGTGGGGCGGCACAAACTGATCCCAGACCAGCTCTTTGCGATCAAGTATCCAGAAGGCTATCGGGCCTTCACGCTGGAGATAGATCGGGGTACTGAGCCGGTGCGCTCGGCGGCAGCGCGGAAATCGCTGCAGAAGTCCGTCGCTCAATATCGCGAACTGCTGCAGCAGAAATTGCACCAAAAGCACTATGGCCTGAAATCAAATCTCGCGGTTCTTTGGATGTTCACGAGTGCCAAACGACGATTGCAGTTCAACAATCTACTGAATGAAAGTGATCAGCAATTTTTGTTGCAGTATGTTTCAATGCCAGTGCCAAAATACGATGAACTTTCGCGCTCGATTAGGTGTGTTGTTTCTGGGTAAAGGAGTGAGAGGCAAACCGTCGCCACGACCAGCATCAAGGTCGACTCTGCGCAGAAAGCGGACTTTGCAAAGTCAAACGGACGGCCCTAAGTTACCATCAAACTCAGACCGTGATGCCGCAGCGCACCTTCCAAAAAGCAGCCATTCCATCAGCTTTCGCGAAATTCCAGTTTTAAGCTCGGACGGTTTGAGCGAAATTGAGGCTTTTCCAGTGACGACTTTGGTGTACTAGCCGCAGGTGACTGCGGGCGCGTCGGAAATGATAGACACGCCAGATTTAAGTTGGAGGGCTTTACAGCGTGGGGGTTCAAGTCCCTCTAGCCACACCAGACTTTTTATTGATGAACAATGCTGTTTAGGCCGTTCAAAAATAACTCTCTGATCTCAGTATCGTCACTTTCTTCAATTTTTAGCCTGATCAAGTTTTCGTCTACTGAGGTGCTAATGATAAATGGGCTCTTTCCAACTGATCCTCCCCCGCTGAAGTGGTCCGGCCCTATAGTTAGGAAACGGAGGATCAAAGATGGGAATCAAACGACACAAG
>NZ_CANLYL010000012.1 GCF_947495275.1 uncultured Roseobacter sp. | reverse complement strand
TTGGGTCTCTTAATGGCCATCTCTGGTCCTCCACTTTCCTAACTATAGGGGCGGACCACTTCAAAGGGGGAGGCTCAGGTGCGCCTAGGGGCTAGAAAGCTCAAACGCCATTCTCGAGACCCTGTCCGATTGGGAAGAGCAACTCAAAGGTTTTGGAATTGAGATAAACACGGAGCCAACGCCCGTACGACAGCTGACACTAGCCAATCTCGGGCAACGCCAAGAACGCCGGAACCAAGCACATGAGCGCCGCAGCCAAACATCGCCCAACCCCCGAAGATTTTAACACCTCTGCAGCGAACCCACGAACCCGAAGGAGTAAAGGGCCGGACACTCCTCTACATTCAATGCGATGACATCAGTCCATCCCACCGCGAGATAGGCACCTTTCGCTTTCGCAATAGCTGTTTCTGCAGAGCCCAGAAAGCTTCGTCATCGCCAAAACAGCTGTCCTCGCAAAAGATATCTGGAACAATTGCACCTTTGTAGTCTGCCAGATCAAACAAGGCGGTATTCGTGGCCATCCCTGCACCGCCAAAGAGCCATTGTTTCTGGCGATGCCCTTCGGGCGCGTAGTCCTTTTTAATTTTGAGGAGTTTCAACCATGCGCGTTGCCGTTTCTTGGTTGCCATCGTGCGAATTCGCAGCGTTTCTGGCTGTATCTTGTCGTCGCGGTAGGCGTTCAGGATGCGATTAGTGATAGGCACGTTCGACGGCTTGTGTCGTTAGGATGAAATGACTGTCGGCGCTGGCGGCGATATCGAAGCGGTCACTACCGGCCAAGCCACCTTAGGTGCTCAGCACCATAACTTCGACCTCGTACCTACGACGCGGAAGGGCAAGCTTGGTGGCACACCAAGTTCGAAACCGGTCAATACCTGTGCGTCCGGCTTGTCGTTTGCTCGACAAGGTCATGGTGCGGCTGGACCTTGGGGCGATGCTCGGCTCTCGTGGTGCCCATGGTGCTTCGATACTTAGTGTTGCTCCCATAACCCGACCCGGATGCCTCAACATGTGCACCTGGGGTGATCTACTGCAGAGGTTTCGGCAAAAGTCCAATCCGGCGGAGGTGGCTATTTTCCGGGCGGAAATAGGCGGTGACGCCCAGAACCAATGCTAAGATGAAATTCGCTCCATAGCGTTGCCCGATTGGCGTGTCGATCGTGTGACAGGAACCGTTTCGGTTAGGCCATCGTTAGCCATAGCGTGGCAGAAAGCTTGATTGCCTCGCTTCAAACCTCTTTGATCATTTCATGAGCGGTTTTAAAACTCTTTTGATTTTGTTTCTTGTCTTGCCGATGCCGGGTCGGACGGCAGAGAACCCGCTTGTGACGGCCTTTGCATCCTGTGCAGGCCGGTTTTCGGCAGAATTAGAACACGCTTGGTTGATGCGCGATGCGCATACCGATGAGATCGCGCGTCGCAGGACGCAGTTCATCGACCTACTGGATGCGACGGCGCCTGACGACTGGCGGCGAATTGCGCTCCACTTGCGCATCGACGCGAAGATGGCCCACGCGCAATTGCTGAGTGCCGCCACCTTTTCAGCCGAAGTGGACCGATCTCAAAGGGCGGTGCGCCGTGCCAAGTCCGAGATCGACTATTGCACAGGATTCTTGCTTGAGGGCTGAAACGCTCAAAGATTTGGCGCACCCTTCGCTGAAAAAACCAGCGCAGCCGTAAAAGTCTGCACAATTTTTAGCGGATTGAGCCCAGCAGGCGCTTCGATACACCGCCGAAACTCGCAGTCGCAGCAACTTCCATGGAACGACTTCTTCCGGGAGCTTTGTATCCCGATGAACGTGCGATGGTGCTGGCCTTGCAATTCCAATCACCACCGCACTCCGCAATTAGATTGCGTGGGGGGCATATGGGGGATCGTACCCTGGAAAGCAACGCTTCCTGCGCAGTGGCTAAAGGAATACTGCGATGAAAAAGATACTTCTTGGGTCTGCTGCCTTACTGGCCGCTTCGATGCTGCCGGCCGTGGCGCAAGACTGCCCGATCAAGATTGGCGTGCTGCACTCTCTGTCGGGAACGATGGCGATTTCGGAGACGACGCTGAAGGATACGATGGAAATGTTGGTCGAACAGCAGAATGCCGCTGGTGGCGTATTGGGCTGCGAGTTGGAGGCCGTTGTGGTCGACCCGGCCTCGGACTGGCCGCTGTTTGCGGAAAAGGCGCGCGAGCTTTTGACAGTGCACGAGGTCGATGTGATCTTTGGGAATTGGACTTCGGTAAGCCGTAAGTCCGTTCTGCCGGTGATCGAGGAGTTAAACGGCCTTCTGTTCTACCCGGTTCAGTACGAAGGCGAGGAATCGTCGAAGAACGTCTTTTATACCGGTGCCGCACCTAACCAGCAGGCGATCCCGGCGACGGATTACTTCCTCGAAGAATTGGGGGTTGAGAAATTCGCCCTTCTGGGCACTGACTATGTCTATCCGCGCACGACGAACAACATCCTGGAAAGCTACCTTCAGCAAAAGGGCATCGCGGCGGACGACATCTTTGTAAATTACACGCCGTTCGGTCATTCCGACTGGTCCAAGATCGTCTCAGACGTCGTGGCGCTTGGTGCTGACGGCAAGAAAGTCGGCGTGATTTCAACGATCAACGGTGATGCGAACATCGGGTTCTACAAGGAACTTGCTGCGGCTGGCATAAGTGCTGACGACATCCCCGTCGTGGCTTTCTCGGTCGGTGAGGAAGAACTCGCCGGTCTCGATACGTCGAACCTTGTGGGCCACCTGGCGGCCTGGAACTACTTTCAGTCTGCGGAAAGCGATGCCAACGACGCCTGGGTAGATGCCTGGAAAGCGCGCATGGGAGAAGAACGCGTGACGAACGACCCCATGGAGGCGCATTACATCGGCTTCAATATGTGGGTGAATGCGGCGACAACTGCGGGAACCACCGAAGTGGAAGCCGTGCGCACGGCAATGTACGGACAGGAGTTCCCCAACCTGACCGGGGGCACCGCTGTCATGTTGCCGAACCACCACCTGGCGAAACCGGTTCTGATCGGTGAGATCCAGGACGACGGTCAGTTCGACATCATCAGCCAGACCGAGGAAGTGCCGGGTGATGCCTGGACTGACTTCCTGCCAGAATCCGCGGTTCTGAAATCGGATTGGGCCAAGCTGGGTTGCGGTATGTACAACACCGAAACCTCGTCCTGCGTACAGATCAAGTCGAACTACTGAGCACGGTGGGTTGATATCCCGGCCTATGGGGGCGGCGCGGGTCGCCCCTCAGAACACCTTACGGGGCTGAATTCGCTATGTCGAAACTACGTTGGTACTTCGTCTGTATCACGACGGTGCTGCTGTCCGTCTTCACGTTGCCTGTGATGGCGCAGAACGCTGATGCGCCGATCCAGCAACTCTTGCAGAACCATCGCGAGATCATCGCCAAGTCCTCGCGGAAAACCATTGCACCGGCGATCGACGCGCTCGCCGCCAGTGGGCTGGCGCAGGCGCAAACAGTGCTGACGCGTTGGCAAGCAAAAGAGATGTGGCGCAACAAAGAAACCGGGCTGTTCGTCTATGGTGAAAAGGCGGGCAAAGAACTGGCTGCTTTCGATTTCGCGGATGGCGCCGATCTTGGCACCTTCTTGGCGCGTGATTTCAAGCAATTGAAACCCAACAGCGGCATCCGCGGCATGATCGGCGCGGCCTTGGTACAGTTCCAATTGTCCGGGTCGTTCACCGACAAGATGCAAGCGCTGGATGCCATCGAGCGCGATGCCGAGGCGTCGCATCTGGCCGCGCTAACCAAGGTTCTGGCCGACGAGACCGACGCAGCCGTGCGGCAGCGGATGGAGCGCTTGCAAGGATTGCTGACGATCCGTTTCGGAGAGACCGAAGAGGACCGGATCGTCGCGATCCAGAGCTTTGAAGGCGATCTCGGCGTCGATGTGCGGGCCGCGCTGAACCCGCTTTTGGTGGTGACGGTCGAAGCCGCTACAGCACCACCCGAGGGCGAAGACATCGCCCGTATTCTGACCGTCGGCAGTGAAGACCTGCCGCGTGAGGCGGCTTATGACCATCTTGTCGCTGCCGGCCTGGCCACCCCCCGGATCAGTCGGGACGACAAGCGCAATGCGCTTTTGGCCAATATCTCGGATGGTTCAGTGGCTGGCGTAGAAGTGGCAACGCTTGACAGCGAGGCCGCGCGCGACCTGGCCTATGCTGCATTGGCCGATCAGGGTTTGGTTGACCGTGTGGCCACCGACTCTGAGGTGGATGCGACCTTGGCTGGTTTCACCTTTTACGAGCGCTACACCGGATCACCTGCTGTCGCAGTGGCGGCCGCCGCCGTACTGTCGGGGATCGAGAACAAGGTGGCCATCAATCAGGCGTTCGATCTGGGGCTGGACGCCCTATCGCTTGCTTCGATTTACTTTTTGGCGGCCATTGGCCTTGCCATCACCTTCGGCGTGATGCGCGTAATCAACATGGCCCATGGCGAGTTCATCATGATGGGCGCCTACACCGGCTACGTGGTCCAGCAGATCATCACAGATTACACCCTCTCGATCATCGTCGCCCTGCCTTTGGCCTTTGTGGTAACATTCGGGGCCGGTGTAGCGATGGAGCGCTTGGTGATCCGGCATCTGTACCATCGTCCGCTCGAGACGCTCTTGGCAACTTTCGGGATTTCCATTGCGCTGCAGCAAATCGCAAAGAATATCTTTGGTACACAAGCGCGACCGCTGACCTCGCCCGGATGGCTGGACGGATCACTGGTGTTCAATGACATCGTGTCGATCAGTTACATCCGGATCGCGATTTTCGTAATGGCGTTGATGTTTCTGGCGCTGTTCCTCTTCGTGATGAACCGCACGCGACTTGGGCTGGAAGTACGGGCGGTAACCCAAAACCCGCGCATGGCGGCCTCGATGGGGATCAACCCGGACAAGATCAACATGCTGACCTTCGGCTTTGGCTCTGGCATTGCCGGGATCGCAGGAGTGGCCATCGGGCTTTATGCCAAGGTGACGTCAGAGATGGGTGCGGATTACATCGTGCAAAGCTTCATGACCGTGGTCGTGGGCGGTGTAGGCAGTATCTGGGGCACGCTCCTGGGCGCGACCGTGGTTGGTTCGCTGCAGAAAGCGATCGAGTGGCTGAACCCGTCGAATACGCTCGCCGCACAGACCTATATGATCTTGTTTATCATCCTTTTCATTCAATTCAGGCCGCGCGGGATCATCGCGCTCAAGGGCCGGGCCGCGGAGGCGTGAGCATGGCGGAACTGACAGCAGGCCCTGCACGGCGCAGGCCCCTCGTGGTGCGCTATCCTTCGGTGCTGATCTTCCTGACCTGCCTTGGGCTGTTTACACTGGGCGCCACGATCCTGTCCGAAGGCTTTGGCATCGGCGTGATTTCAACCAGTTTCGTCAAGACATTGGGCAAGACATTGTGCCTTTGTCTGGTGGCTTTGGGGATGGATTTGGTTTGGGGTTATTGCGGCATCCTGTCCCTGGGGCACATGGCGTTTTTCGGCCTTGGTGGTTACGCGATCGGCATGTGGCTGATGTACGAGCGGACACGGTTGATCGTGGTCGACAGCCTTGCCGCCGGAGGGCTTCCTGCGACGCCGGAAGAAATTTCCAGCGGCATCGCCGCTCAGATCTTTGGCGTTGTCGGGGCTTCAGAGTTTCCGCCCGTTTGGGCTGTCGCGCATTCTCTTCCACTGCAACTGGCGGCGGTGGTTCTGGCGCCGGGTCTTCTGGCGCTGGTTTTCGGTTGGCTGGCTTTCCGCAGCCGGGTGACGGGGGTTTACCTGTCGATCCTGACCCAGGCGATGACATTGGCGCTGTCGTTGTATCTGTTTCAGAACGACAGTGGGTTGCGGGGTAACAACGGCCTGTCGGGGTTGCAAAATCTGCCGGGATTGGAAAACACCAGTCAGGCGATTGTCTCGATCTGGTTCCTTTGGGGATCGGCCCTGGCTCTGGGCCTGGGTTATGTACTGGCGGCGTGGATGGTGTCGGGCAAGTTCGGCTCGGTCCTGCGCGGCATCCGGGATGACGAGGCGCGGGTACGGTTCCTTGGCTATCCGGTCGAAGCGTTCAAGCTATTTGTTTTCACCGTTTCGGCTGTGTTGGCGGGCATTGCCGGGGCGATCTATTATCCGCAGGCAGGGATCATCAACCCGGCCGAGCTGGCACCGATTGCCTCTATCTATCTGGCAGTCTGGGTCGCGATTGGCGGGCGTGGGCGGCTTTACGGAGCCGTCATCGGTGCGGCTTTTGTTTCGCTCTTATCGAGCTGGTTCACCGGAGGACAGGCACCCGATTTAAACATCCTTGAATACCGCATCCAGTGGGTGGATTGGTGGACAGTGCTTTTGGGTTTGTCCTTCGTGGCAGTCACCCTGTTCGCTCCCAAAGGCATTGGAGGGTTGTTCGATCTATTGGCCGCGCGGCGCAATCCGAACCGGCATGGTCAGGACTTGGGCCCCGATCACGGCTCCCTCCGGGAAAAGGAAGCCGACGCATGAGCCAACTTCTGGAAGTCTCGGGGGTCTCAGTCAGCTTTGACGGGTTCAAGGCGCTGAACAATCTCTCATTCAGCATCGGCAAAGCCGAGTTGCGGGCAGTCATCGGGCCAAACGGCGCGGGCAAGACTACCTTTATGGACGTGGTAACTGGCAAGACCCGGCCCGACGAGGGCAGCGTTCTTTGGGGCGAGCCCCCGGTATCTCTGTTGGGCAAGTCCGAGAGCAAGATCGCCACGGCGGGGGTCGGGCGCAAGTTTCAACGGCCCACAGTATTCGAGGATCAAAGCGTTCAGGACAACTTGATTATGGCACTGAAGAAGGCGCGATCGCCCCTTTCCGTTCTGCTGTTCAAACCTGAAGCATCGGATTTTGCCCGGGTCGACGAACTGGCAGACGTTATTGGCCTGGGCCCTGTTCTTTCGATGAAATCCGGAGAGCTGTCGCATGGGCAGAAGCAGTGGCTGGAGATCGGAATGCTATTGGCGCAAGAACCAAAACTGTTGCTGGTGGACGAACCTGCGGCAGGGATGACCCTGGCCGAGCGCAAGAAAACCACTCAGATTTTGCGCGACGCAGCGAAGTCGCGTGCTGTGGTGGTTGTAGAACATGACATGGATTTCGTGAGACGGTTAGACTGCAGGGTAACGGTGCTGCACGAGGGGTCGGTTCTGGCCGAAGGCTACATTGATCATGTGACCCAGAACCAGCAAGTGATCGAGGTGTACCTTGGCCGATAGTTTCCTCAGAATCCGGGAGCTGACGTTGCACTATGGTGGCAGTCAGATCCTGAACGGTGTAGATTTCGAGGCCGCTCTTGGCGAAGTCACCTGTGTGATGGGCACCAACGGGGTCGGCAAGACTTCCCTTTTGAAGGCATTGGCAGGCACACATCCACGCTCGGGCGGTGATTACGTCCTGGATGGGCAGAGCATCGGCAGGTTAAAGGCTTTTGATCTGGCGCGAAAGGGTGTCGCCTATGTCCCACAAGGGCGCGAGATTTTTCCCTTTCTGACGGTGCAAGAGAATTTAGAGACTGGATTTGCCTGCCTGCCGAGTATGGAACGGAAGGTGAAGGACGAAATCTTTGAACTGTTCCCCATTTTGAAGAAATTCCTCAACCGGCGTGGTGGCGATTTATCGGGAGGTCAGCAGCAGCAACTCGCAATTGCCCGCGCTCTGGTGTCGAACCCAAAGGTGCTGTTGCTGGATGAGCCAACAGAAGGCATCCAGCCCAATGTCATTCAGCAGATCGGCGAGACCATTCGCATTCTGAAAGAACGCGGTAATATCGCCATCGTTCTCGTCGAACAGTACCTGTCTTTTGCCCACAGCCTGGGGGATGCCTTTGTGGTCATGGAACGCGGAGCGGTCAAACTGCGCGGGCAAAAGGCAACGCTGTCGCTCGATGACCTGGCGGAGAGCACTGCGTTGTGAGCCATCATGCCTTCCAATGTCTTGCGGTCACTTCTTTGGGCGGAAAAAACACCTTCCCAACGCCTGTCGGCTAAACATGCGGCAAGGTCCGAGCCTTTGACCAGCATCAAAATATGAAATTGTTGTCCGTTTAGCCTCCACCACGAACGACGCCGTCCTCCTTGCCTACGAAGAGAAACTGACTTTTATGCTGGACGAACAGGCTCGTTCGCGTGATCAGCTCGAAAATCAGACGGTTCCGGTTGGCTGTTTCGAAGAAAAACTGGAACCGACCCGGACGTTTCTCGCAAGCCCTTGGATAATATGAGAGAATGGCCACATCGCAATGCGCCAGCTGGTGCTTAATCCGGTGTTTGCGGACCGCGCCACCTACTTCCGAAATCAGAGACCTAGAACACCCGAAATCACCAAATCATTCAAGGTTTCAGGGGTAATTTCGATCCAGAGAAACTGTTTTGGTGCGGGTGAAGGGACTTGAACCCCCACGCCTTGCGGCGCCAGAACCTAAATCTGGTGCGTCTACCAATTCCGCCACACCCGCACGGCCCGGCGTACGACACCGGAACGCGCGCTTCCTAGCAAACCCTGTCGCGACTGGCGAGAGTAAAAAGTCAAAGACTTTACGGAAGATTTGACCTAGGGTGACGTTGACCTAGAGGCAGGTTTGAAAGGATAACGCCCATGGAGCCGAAAATGGCCGGGCGCGTGGACGGAAGCTACCGTCCTGCAGGGCAGCGCTTGCAAGCAATATCCCCGTTCGCGGGATTGATTACCGGCACCAAAATCCGCACGCCGGATACCGAAATGGCCGTCCAAGACCTGAAGGCGGGTGATGACGTGATGACCCGCAACGGCGGCGCAGTCTCAGTCTCGCAGTTGGAAACAGTCGATCTTGTTACACAAGCGATCCAGATATCCGCGGGCTCACTCGGGGCGCTGCAGCCTGATCACGATGTGCTCTTGCCTGCAGATCAGATGGTCCTGATCCGGGATTGGCGCGCAAATTCTCTTTTGGGGCAACCTCAAGCGATGATTGCAGCCCTCGCCTTGGTAGATGATGAGTTTATTCAGGACCATGGCGAACAGCTGCTGACACTGCATCGCATATATTGCGGGGCGCCGAGAGTGCTTTATGCAAACGGATTGGAAGTGGCATCTGCCGATGATGCCGTTTCGAACCGGGGGCAACACGCGGCCTAGATCGTCAGGCTCCGGAATACTTTCGGCAGTTCGTCGGAAATATCCTCGGCAATCATTCCCGAACCGAACGAACGCGCGCATTCCACGTGCAACCACGCCGCCACCTCAGCTGCCCGCATAGGGTCGAACCCGCGTGCCAGAAGCCCGGTAATGAACCCCGCCAACACATCGCCTGACCCGGCGGTCGCAAGCCAAGGCGCGGCGCGCTCGTATCGGGCCCAGTTGATGGCACATCGCCCGTCCGGAGCGGCGATCACGGTATCCGGCCCCTTGTAGAGCACCACACACCCTGCCCGTTTCGCCGCCTCTCGCGTCGCGTCCACCTTCGAAAAGGCCGGACCGTTGATCGCGCACGCGTTCAACTTCTCGGCAATATCCGGGAACATCCGTGCAAACTCGCCCCCATGCGGGGTCAGCACGCATGTGTCGTGGAGCTTGCCGAAAAGCGCATCGCCCTCATCGAAAAACAGAATGGACAAGGCATCAGCATCCAGCACCGTAGGCCGTTTGGCTCGCAAAGCCGCGAGGATGAGCGCCCGTTCGCGAGTGCCCGTCCCGAACCCGGGCCCAAGACACAGCGCGTTGATACGCTCGTCTTCCAGCGCCTGTGAAAGTGCTGCATCATCGTCGGTCCGCTTGAGCATCAGCGCGGTGATCTGGCTCGCAACCTCCATCTGCGCGGCACCCGGCACCCCCAGCGTCACCAGGCCCGCTCCGATCCGTAACGCCGCCCGCGCTGCCAGCCGCGCGGCACCGGTTTTTCCTGGTCCGCCAGACAGGACCAGGGCGTGGCCGTGGGTGTATTTGTGGTCTGCTGACACCTTCTTCAGCCATTGAGGCTCCTGATGCGCCGAGAGGACAATACCCGGCGGGTTTTGTTCCTGCGGTGGCAAACCGATATCTTTTACCACCAAGCGACCCGAATAATACTCTCCATCCTGTAGAACATGACCCAACTTATGACGGTGAAACGTCACGGTCAGCATGGCCCGCCCGCAGCGAAGCCCGTGTTCAGGCACCCCACCCAGAACGCGACCACTATCTGCACAAATTCCGCTCGGAACGTCGATTGCGACAGTTCTGGGCGGCACATGCGCATCCGACCTTCCCACATCAGATTTTGCCCGCGCATCAGTGGCGCCATCGAACAGCCTCAGAACTTCGCAAAGTTCGGAATCTTCGATTGGTCTTGATAATCCTGTGCCGAACAGCGCATCCACCAGCAAATCTTGTCGCAGGTCCAGATTGGCCGAGGCAGAATTCACAGCGCCGATCTCCCGCCACCGCTTGTAATTCGCCTTCGCATCCGGCGGCAGGGTCTCAGGATCACCGTAGAGGAACACCTCCACATCCCAGCCCCAGAGGTGCAACAATCGCGCCACCACGAATCCATCGCCGCCATTGTTGCCCGGACCACACAACACGAGCGCGCGGTGAGAGCATTTCGCAAGCTCCGGCCATTCTTCGAAAATCGCGTCGACCACGCCCCGCCCGGCATGTTCCATGAGTTCCAATCCCGACACCTTGCCCGACTCGATGGCGGCGTTTTCGAGGGCTCGCATCTGGTTTGCGGTCAATAATTCAGTCATTGCTATCCTTCGCGATTCAATTCTGCTTATTTTTTGTGCGACATGCTCTGGAAATGGGCGGCGTGCGGTCAAAACCCTCCTGGGCCGCTTTCAGATAACGACAATGCATGGACCACTCTGGAGCGAAATGATCTGACACCATTCGGAACATAGGTAGGGAGGCCCCCATGAAGAAGATCGAGGCGGTTATTAAACCTTTCAAACTGGACGAGGTCAAAGAGGCCTTGCAGGACGTGGGCGTTCAGGGCCTTTCGGTCATCGAGGTCAAGGGTTTCGGTCGCCAGAAAGGCCATACCGAGCTTTATCGCGGCGCCGAATATGTCGTTGATTTCCTGCCAAAAGTGAAAATCGAAATTGTTCTGGATGACGATATGGTCGACGCCGCCGTCGAAGCCATCGTTTCTGCTGCCAAGACCGAAAAAATTGGCGATGGCAAGATATTTGTCTCGCCCGTTGAGCAGGCCATCCGCATCCGGACGGGCGAAACCGGTTCAGAAGCTCTCTGATCCGCGCCGACACACCATCATTCCATTGCAAAGGGATATAAGAGAATGAGCACTGAACTCCTGAACATGATCAAGGACGAAGACGTCGATTACGTTGACGTCCGCTTCACCGACCCACGCGGTAAATTACAGCATGTGACGCTGATGGCCGATCAGGTCGATGAGGATTTCCTTGAAGAGGGCTTCATGTTTGATGGCTCCTCCATCGAGGGTTGGAAATCCATCGAAGCCTCTGACATGAAGCTGATGGTTGATGTAAACAGTGCCTATATCGACCCCTTCTACGCAGAAAAAACCCTTTGTGTGCATTGCTCCGTTGTGGAGCCGGACACCGGGGAAGCCTATGAGCGTGATCCGCGCGGGACGGCCCAGAAGGCTGAGGAATATCTGAAGTCCACCGGCATTGGTGACGTCGCCTACATGGGGCCGGAGGCGGAATTCTTCCTCTTTGACAACGTCAAGTATTCCAACACCATCAACAAGGTCTCCTATGAGGTGGATGCTTCGGACGGCTCGTGGAACACCGACACGGATTATGAAATGGGCAACATGGGGCATCGTCCCGGCGTTAAGGGCGGCTATTTCCCGGTGAACCCGATTGACGAAAGCCAGGATCTGCGCTCCGAGATGCTGTCGACCATGAAACGTCTGGGCATGAAGGTGGACAAGCACCACCACGAGGTAGCCTCCTGCCAGCACGAGCTCGGCCTGATCTTCGACAGCCTGACCAAGCAGGCCGACGAACTGCAAAAATATAAATATGTGATCCACAACGTGGCCCACGCCTATGGCAAATCGGCTACTTTCATGCCCAAGCCCATCGCGGGCGACAACGGCACCGGCATGCATGTGAACATGTCGATCTGGAAAGACGGCAAACCGGTTTTCGCGGGCGACAAATATGCCGATCTCAGCCAGGAAGCGCTTTATTTCATCGGCGGCATCCTCAAGCACGCCAAGACGCTGAACGCTTTCACCAACCCCGGCACCAACAGCTACAAGCGCCTGATCCCGGGCTTTGAAGCCCCTGTTCTGCGCGCCTATTCGGCCCGTAACCGTTCAGGCTGTGTACGCATCCCATGGACCGAAAGCCCCAAGGCCAAACGCGTCGAGGCGCGCTTCCCCGATCCATCCGCCAACCCCTACCTGGCCTTTGCGGCCCTGTTGATGGCTGGTTTGGACGGCATCCAGAACAAGATTGATCCGGGTGAGGCGATGGACAAGAACCTCTATGACCTGCCGGCGGAAGAACTGGAAGGTATCCCGACTGTCTGTGGCTCCCTGCGTGAAGCGATGGAAGCTTTGACGGCGGATCATGACTTCCTGCTCAAAGGTGATGTGTTCACCAAGGACCAGATCGATGGCTACATCGAGCTGAAAATGGAAGAGATCGAGCGCTACGAACATACGCCGCACCCGGTTGAGTTCGCAATGTACTACAGCTGCTAGGACCTCGCGGAGATACCCTCCGGCTCAAACGTTGTTTTCAGAAAGGTGCCCTCCTGCGGGGCGCCTTTTTTTGGCGTCGATGATCCCGATGCGCCGCTTGCGGGATGCGGCGGGCTAAGCTACCCAATCTCCATGCGCGTTCTTGAAAATATCATCAGCGACCGAGGCTCAAAATACGCGGTATCAGGCGCGCCCTGCGCTGATGAGGCGGAAGCAAAAGCGCTGATCAAAGCGCTTTTGCGCAGAAAGAAGTTTGCCAAAGCCACGCATAATACCTGGGCATTGCTGACCGAGAACGGACCACTCAAAAACGATGACGGCGAATCCGGAGCCGGATTGGTCATCCTGCGCATGCTCGAACGAGAAGCGCTGCACAAGCATCTGATCATCGTAACCCGCTGGTTCGGTGGCAAACATCTGGGGGGCGATCGGTTTCGTCATGTTCAGGAAGCCGTGCGCATTTATCTGGCGGATATGGATCGCTGAAATATTGCGCTTGTCCTTGCTTTGGCTCGCACAGAAGCCTATGACGCGCGGCATAGGGTCCCGTGGCCCCTGCCGTTCGCACCTTGGTGAAGTCACGCATCGATATTCTGTTCTGATCCTTCCCTGGTCGTCTCAGGCATGGCAATGCGAACCCCGTCCTTCTCTCGCGACCGACAGGAGACGAAAATGGATGTATCTCTTCCCTCTCGTGACGCGCTCAAGGCGCAGGCGAAACGATTGCGCGCTGGACTTGCCACCAACGGCCATCAAATAACCCATTCACAAGCGCTCGAGGCGGTGGCCCACCAATGGGGTGCGCGCGACTGGAATACGCTCTGTGCGATGGCAAAAAACACACCGCAACCAACCTATCGCCCGGGGCAGGCGGTCTCAGGCCGATACCTAGGACACCCTTTTACCGGATTGGTGAAAGCGGCAAATGCGCGGGGGCGTGACTACTGGGGATTAACCCTGCGATTTGACGCGCCGGTAGATGTGGTGAAATCGGCGCACTTCTCCGCGTTGCGCCAGCAGATCACCTGTGTGGTCGATGCATCGGGCTGTAGCGCGCAGAAAACCTCGGACGGCACACCCCATGTGGTTTTGCACGATCATTGGTCAGCGGCGTAAGCCGCGCAGCGACAAAAAGGGCGGTGTAGTTGGCAATATGCCGCCCCGGCTCTGTTCTGATCCATTCGGGGCGATCTACTCAAAGACTGTTTCCGGTTCCCAACGACAAATCACCCATGTTTCTTGACGTTTGCATTGCAGAATTTCGGGCGTTTGCCAGCGCGAACCGGGCTTGTCCGCAGAAAAACGACCCCTCGCCGTGTCGCATTCGGGCAAACCTGGCCCAGTGATTCCGCGCAATCTTGACCCAAGCTTGATCCGACGAGGCCGACATGAACCAGCATTACCGCGACAGTCGCAAGATTGACCCGAACAGGGGGCCAACTTTGGGCGATGGCAGTCCAAACGATATGGACCGCGTGGAAATCGGACCGACAAGACTGGCGTTTGATGAATGGGCGGCCGCAGGTTTGGAATTGCCTGATCTCAATGCTATGCGGGCTTACCGGCATGGACGTCTGACCCAACATATCGTCGCACGCGGCTATGCCGGTCTTTTGATGTTTGATCCGCTGAACATTCGCTACGCGACTGACAGCACCAACATGCAGCTGTGGAACACCCATAACCCGTTTCGCGCGGTATTGCTCTGCGCGGATGGATATATGGTGATGTGGGATTACAAAAATTCGCCTTTTCTCAGCGAATTTAATCCCTTGGTGCGCGAACAGAGGTCGGGTGCGGATCTCTTCTACTTTGATCGCGGTGATAAGGTTGATCTGGCGGCGAACAGTTTTGCCAATGAAGTCCGGCAATTGCTGGATGCGCATGCGCCTTCGGAGAAACGCCTCGCGGTTGACAAGGTTATGCTGCACGGGTTGCGCGCTTTGGAAGCTCAGGGTTTCGAGGTCATGGACGGCGAGGAAGTGACCGAGAAATCCCGCTCGGTCAAAGGCCCTGATGAGATCAAGGCAATGCGCTGCTCATCACATGCCTGCGAAGTGGCCGTGCGCTGCATGGAAGACTTTGCCCGTTCCCGCGTGGGTGACGGGACGACCTGCGAAGACGATATCTGGGCGATCCTGCACGCCGAAAACGTGCGCCGGGGCGGCGAATGGATCGAAACGCGGCTTTTGTCATCCGGGCCCCGCACCAATCCATGGTTTCAGGAATGCGGCCCACGCATATGTCAGCAAAACGAGATCATCAGCTTCGATACTGATCTGGTTGGCAGCTATGGTATTTGCACAGATATCTCGCGCAGCTGGTGGATTGGCGACAAGAAGCCCCGCCCGGACATGATCTATGCAATGCAGCACGGGGTGGAGCACATCATGACCAATATGGAGATGCTCAAGCCGGGTGTGATGATCCCCGAGCTTTCCGCCGGAACACATCTGCTGGATGAGCAGTTTCAGAAACAGAAATACGGCTGCCTGATGCATGGGGTGGGATTATGTGACGAATGGCCACTTGTCGCCTACCCCGATCACGCTGTCGAAGGCGCCTACGACTACGCGCTGGAACCCGGCATGACACTTTGTGTCGAAGCTCTGGTCTCTGCAGAGGGCGGTGATTTCTCCATCAAACTCGAAGATCAGGTATTGATCACAGAGACCGGGTTCGAAAACCTCACGACCTATCCTTTTGATCCCGCCCTGATGGGGCAATAGCCTGCGGGCCTGGGCGAATCCCTGCAAGCGAATTCGACCACCAACGCCCTGTTTTTGCGGTCGTTGGTTTGGACAAATTGAACCAGTTCCCTTGCCAAACGCGCATTGTTCTCAGGCCCGATACGATTAACGATAATTTTATGCAAATAGAGGAAAAATCTTAAAAATTCCCCTTTTGCTCGCTCTGCGGTCCCTGTAGAGATCGACCAGAATTCCGGTCTCGCTACCAGGGTGGTTGTGAGGTCGGCTGTGTTTCGGGGTCCAAAGACCTCGGCTGTAACGAGTAGGAGGCTCTATTTTGAAACTAGCAGCAATCGCGGCTGCCGCCGCACTTTCCATCGCAACATTTGCATCCGGCGCCCAAGCGGCCACGCTTTCCGGCATTTTTGAAGTGAAAGTTGTCAACTTCAATGCGGGCGGCTCCGGCTCCGGTGCGCGGGCAAATATCGAGAATTTCAATGCACGCTATGCGGCTGCAGATGAAACACGCAAAGACACCTTCACCTATTCCGGCTCACTCGATTTCTTCGTACCGAACCCGACTAATCAGGATCTCGAAACGATTTCCGATTTTCTGGCGACCAATGCGCTCGGTAACGTTTCTGGTCTGGACGCGGGCGTGGGCGGCCTGCGGTTGAGCAACCCACGTTTCCAAACCACCACGCTCTTTTCCTTCACGGAGGTGTATGAGAACGCCTTTGAGACGGTGGTGACACATGACGATGGTTTCAGCATCTATGATGACGGCGCAGCCCTCTTCAGCTTCGCCAATCCCACCGGAATCCGGACCACACCCAAAACCGGAACCGAGACGTTCACCGGTGGCGAGTTCAACCTGATCTACGCGGCGGCCAACGGTAACCCCTCCCGGTTGCTCGTTGAAGGCGACGGCGTCCCGGCCGTTCCTCTGCCAGCGTCCGCGCTATTGCTGATGGGTGCCATGGGCGGCTTTGGCGCACTTGCTCGTCGCAAGGCTCGCAAGAACGCCTAAAGTCGGAAAAGACGTTATTACTGGGACGCGCCTCGATTTCGGGGCGCGTTTTTTCTTGTAACGCCGGGAAATACGCGCGCGTCGTCACCTCCGCGTGAGAACCGTAACACAGACCTTGCCTCTCCTTTCAATGATCCCCACTCTGGGAGGTGAAGGAGCGCTGCCATGCCCACTGAACGTATCAAATTTCCGGGCCATGACGGCTCCGACCTTTCGGCCCGACTGGATTTGCCCGAGGGTCCACATCTCGCAACCGCGATTTTTGCCCATTGCTTCACCTGCGGGAAGGATATCCCTGCAGCGCGCCGTATCTCCGCGCGACTGTCCTCGCTTGGCATCGCTGTTTTGCGGTTCGATTTCACGGGACTAGGCCACTCGGGAGGTGAGTTTTCCAATACCTCCTTTACCTCCAACGTCGATGATCTGATTTCCGCGAACAGCTACCTGAAGGCCCGGAGGATGACGCCTTCGCTGATCATCGGGCATTCTCTGGGCGGCGCGGCTGTCCTGAAGGCGGCAGCACAACTGGATAATGTCAAAGCTGTAGCCACTCTTGGCGCCCCTTTTGATCCTGAACACGTGACCCATAATTTCGCTGACGCCCTACCGGAGATCATCTCCAAAGGCGTGGCCGAAGTATCGCTTGGAGGGCGCCCTTTCCGGATCGGTAAAGGCTTCATAGAGGATGTGGCCCAGGGTCAACTCACCCCATCGATCGGCGCTCTTGATGCCGCGCTGCTGGTATTGCATGCGCCACGGGACGAAATTGTGTCCATTGATAACGCAAGCCAGATTTTCCTGGCTGCGAAGCACCCCAAGAGCTTTGTAACGCTGGACAGCGCTGATCACCTGATCAGCCGACCTGAGGATGCCGAATATGCAGCAGAGGTAATCGCCACATGGGCACAGCGTTATATCGCGCTGAAGCAACCTGCACCGCCGCCCGGTGCGCCTGAGGGCGTTTTGCGGGTCTCGGAGGCTGATCCCGCTGGCTATCTGAATGACATCACCTCATCTGACGGACATCATTTGCTGGCGGATGAACCTTTGGCTTATGGGGGCACGAACAAGGGCTTGTCCCCCTATGGTCTTCTGTCTGCGGGCTTGGGGGCATGCACCTCGATGACAATCCGGATGTATGCGCGGCGCAAGGGCTGGCCGTTGGACCATGTCTCTGTCGATGTCAGCCACAACAAGGTGCACGCCCAAGATGCCGAGACCTCTGTGGGCGAGAAAATTGACACCTGGCGGCGCAGGATTTCCCTTTCTGGGAAACTCGGCGAAGAACAGCGCGCGAGATTGCTTGAAATTGCAGATAAATGCCCAGTGCACCGCACTTTGGAACGCAGCTCAACAGTCATCACCGAACTGGTCGAATAGGTCTAAACATAATATGGTCATAAAAAAAGCCAGTGCGCAGGCACTGGCTTTTCTTTTGCAAGCGTTTGAGACTGTTGCCTACCGGCGCGCGGTCCCGATCAATTTCCACAGCGCAGGCAAAAGCGCCGCGGCAAGCGCCAGTTTCAGGAAATCGCCCAGCAGGAAGGGCGTCAGACCCCACTCAAGGATCGGTTTGTCCCAACCGTAAAGGGTGCCGAGCCACAAAAGCCCTGGAACATAGATCAACACATTGCCGAGCAGCATAGCAACGGCCATCCCGCCCGCAGAACGGTCCCAGCCGCGTTGCGCCAGAGCGCCCAGCAAAACGGTCGCCATGACGTAGCCCACAAGATAACCGCCAGTGCCACCCATCATGTATTCCAGACCAAACTTCTCAGCCGTGGAGCCCGCGAAAACGTCAAAACCCAAGGCACCGATAATCATGTACCCGAGGATCGTCACCAACCCGAGACGGGCACCATATGCAGCACCGATGGTGAGAACGGCAAAGGTCCCCATGGTGATGGGCACCGGCCACATAGGCACTTTGATCTTGGCGGCCACCGCCAGCAACATGATGCCCAGAACCACCAAGGCGGCCTGTTTGACGCGCCGTGCAGCACCTTCGGATGGCCCGAAAACCTCTGCCAGAACGGAATGAGAAGCGGACAATTGCATGGAATGATGTCTCCCGTTGAGAATTTCTTGCTCCCTGAATGCCGCAGCCGCAGCATTAGCGCAAGGCCTCTTGCGCTAACAGCGCTTGTATTGGCTGCGCATTGTGTAGGATTTCTTCGGCCCGGACACCTTCCAGGTGGCGGTGAAATCCGGCCAGCGGGAAAAATCATAGGTGACATGATAAGTATCCGGGTCACACCAATGCGTAGCATCACCGCCGCGTTCGGGCGCCTTGTGAAAAAATCTGCCGTCATCGAAATAAACGTTCAGGCCGGGCCGCCAGAGATACTGACGTTCTGCCTGAAAGGCAGGCCCCTGTGCCATCTGCAATTTGCCGATCTCGCGGTAAATCAATCCGCCCGGATCGTGCGTCCACTGCGCTGTGCCGGTGAATTCTGCCGTTGTACCATCGGCGTGAGTGATGTGCCGGGTGATGCCCCATGCGCCTTCGAAATCTTCCAAAACGCGGGGCGCGGGCTCAGTCGGCATATTCCGCATCGGTGATGTCCCCGCCCTGCCCGATAAACCGCAGCCTGTCGCCGGATTGTGCCATATCATAGCAGGCCCAGAGATCAGAGGGCGGCCACTGGCTGCAATATTGATCCTGCTGCACGCGCCAGTATCCCCAACTGTCCGCGCCCGCATTGTAGAGCGTGCGCCCGGACGCGCGAAAATCCTGCCATGCGGTCGCATATTGCAGTTTCCGGTCGGTCAAAACGGTTTTGATCTGGTCGCCTGACAGCGCCGTCCACTCCTCGGCACCGGCCAGAACCGGGCAAAATATCAGCATCGCCGCCATCAAACTCTTCATTTCGTCTGCTCCCGCCTTGTGGCCCCTGCCGGGTCAGTCTATGAGCGCGGCAATCCCAAGCAAATACCAAAAAGGTGAGCCGATGATCCCCCGTTACTCCCGCCCTGACATGGTCGCGATCTGGTCCCCTGAAACGAAATTCCGCATCTGGTACGAGATCGAGGCCCATGCCTGCGACGCCATGGCCGATCTGGGTGTGATCCCGCGCGAAAACGCCGAAGCCGTATGGAAAGCCCGGGATGTCGAATTCGACGTGGCCCGCATCGACGAGATCGAGGCCGTCACCAAACATGATGTCATCGCCTTTCTGACCCATCTGGCCGAACATGTGGGCAGTGACGAGGCGCGTTTTGTGCATCAGGGCATGACCTCGTCAGACGTGCTGGACACCTGCTTTAACGTTCAGCTGACCCGCGCCGCCGACATTCTGATCGCCGATATGAAAGCCCTGCTGGCCGCCCTGAAACGCCGCGCTCTGGAGCATAAGGACACGGTGCGCATCGGGCGCAGCCACGGCATTCACGCAGAACCCACCACCATGGGTCTGACCTTTGCGCGGTTCTATGCGGAAATGGACCGCAACCTTACCCGTCTGGAGCGCGCGCGCGACGAGATTGCCACGGGTGCCATTTCCGGGGCCGTCGGCACCTTTGCCAACATCGACCCGCGCGTGGAAGAACACGTCTGCGCCAAACTTGGGCTGGCGCCGGAGCCGATCAGCACCCAGGTGATCCCGCGCGACCGTCACGCTGCGTTCTTTGCAGCGCTCGGCGTTGTCGGCAGCTCCATTGAAAACATCGCGACCGAGATTCGCCACATGCAGCGCACCGAAGTGCTGGAGGCGGAGGAGTTTTTCTCCGCCGGGCAAAAAGGCTCTTCGGCCATGCCGCACAAACGCAACCCGGTGCTGACTGAGAATCTCACAGGGCTTGCGCGTCTGGTGCGCATGGCGGTCGTACCTGCGATGGAGAACGTGGCGCTTTGGCACGAGCGCGACATCTCGCACTCCTCCGTTGAGCGCAACATCGGGCCTGATACAACGATCACGCTGGATTTCGCGCTGGCACGCCTGACCTCCGTAGTCGACAAACTGGTCATCTATCCCGACAACATGCTGGCCAATATGAACAAATTCCGTGGGCTGATGATGAGCCAACGGGTCCTGCTGGCCCTGACACAGGCCGGTGTCAGCCGCGAAGATGCCTATAAGCTGGTGCAGCGCAATGCGATGAAAGTCTGGGAAGAAGGCAAGGATTTCAAAACAGAACTTTTGGGCGATGCGGATGTTCTGGCGGCGCTGAGTGTGGCGGAGATCGAAGAGAAATTCGACATCGGCTATCACACCAAACATGTGGATACGATCTTTGGACGGGTGTTCAAGGATTGAGCGCCAACAGATCAACAGTGCTGCGTGAGAGGCATTTTTGTTGACCCGATGCAGATCACTGCTACCTTGAGCCTACCAATCAAGGAGACCCGCAATGACGATCAAGACTTTGGCCGCTGCGGTGGTCCTGACGCTTGCCCCGGTTCTGGCCTTCGCTGAAGGCTGCAACTACGGACAGAAAGTGACCATGTCCTGCGCTGAAGGCATGGTTTACGATTCCGAAACAGGCACCTGCGTGACCAATACCACCAGCTGATCTGCGTGCGTTTTATTCGATCACGTCAGAGTGATTGAATAAAACCGCCTGCTGACGCGTTATACAGTTACAGACGTTGTTTGAGTTAGGAGTTTTGGAATGACGCGTTTTTTTCTTATTGCCGCTTTCTCGCTGCCCACGGCCGTGTTGGCGAACGGGGGCGATAACGATGCCCCACCCCCAAAGCCTGCCGTCACTTGTGAAGGCGCACAGGTTTACGACAAGAAATCGAAAAAATGTGTCAATCCGCAAGAAAGCAGTTTGCAACGCGATCAACTGTATCTTGCTGTACGCCAACTCGCCTATGCGGGTCGCTATCATGATGCGCAGGCAATTCTCGACGAGATGCCTGAAAATGACCCCGGACGCCTGACGTATATGGGCTTTACACATCGCAAGCTGGGCAATGTTGATCTGGGTATGGTTTTCTATCAAAAAGCGATTGATCAAGACCCTGGTAATATCCTGGCGCGATCCTACATGGGCCAAGGCTTGGTCGAGGCCGGTGATGCCGCAGGAGCGATGGTGCAACTGCGGGCCATTCGCGCCCATGGTGGGGCCGGTACATGGTCAGAAACCTCGCTGCGCAATGCATTGGAAACCGGCACAACCTATAGCTACTGATTTCAGCCAATCTTTACCTTTTTCTGTCAGAACAAAAGGAGTTCAAAGACAGGCGGGTCAAGATGACAGATATGGTTCCTATGGCTCCGTTCCCGGCTTTGCCGGGTGCGGGAAATCCAACACCTGTTTCGCTAAGCCGCAAGGCAAAGGCGGCAGTTGTTGTTCGGCTTCTCCTGAACGAAGGGGCGGATATTCCGCTTGAGGACCTGCCCGATGAGTTGCAAGCGCAATTGACCAAGCAGATGGGGTCGATGCGACTGGTGGATCGCGATACCCTGTCCAGCGTAGTCTCCGAGTTTGCAAATGAACTTGAAAGCATTGGTCTGTCCTTTCCCGGTGGCATCGCGGGGGCTCTCGATTCTCTGGACGGCCGGATTTCGAAACAGACTGCCGCGCGGCTGCGCAAGGAGGCGGGCGTACGTCAATATGGCGACCCCTGGGCGCGGCTCAAGGATCTGAGCGCGGAAAGACTTTTGCCCGTACTGGAAAACGAAAGCACCGAAGTCGCCGCCGTTTTGCTGTCCAAGATTAGCGTTGCCCGCGCCGCAGAACTTCTGGGCAAACTGCCCGGACCAAAAGCGCGACAAATAACATACGCAGTATCTCAAACCAGCGCCGTGACACCCGATGCCGTGGACAGAATTGGTCTTTCATTAGCGACCCAGCTCGACGCCGAACCGCTCAAAGCGTTTGACAGTGGCCCGGTGGAACGGGTTGGCGCCATATTGAATTCGACACAATCTATCACCAGAGACGATGTTCTGGAAGGCCTCGACGAGACCGACGCGGGATTTGCGGATCTTGTGCGTAAGGCCATCTTCACCTTCGCCAACATCCCCAAACGGATCGCGCCACGCGATATTCCAAGAGTTGTGCGCGAGCTGGATCAGGATATGTTGCTTACCGCACTGGCGGGCGCCGAAGCGGCGGGCATGTCGGAATCAGCCAATTTCATCCTTGAAAACATGTCCGGCCGAATGGCTGACCAGCTTCGTGAAGAGGTCGAGGAACGAGAAAAGGTCAAGGCGTCGGAAATGGAAGAGGCGACCGCAAGTATTGTCAGCACAATTCGCGAAATGGAAACTGCTGGGGAACTTCTACTGGTCGTCGATGACGGCGACGAAGACTAGGCCTGCGCTGGAATGTCGGGTTAGGTGCAAGGACCAACGGCCCTTATTCAACACGTGCTGCCGCTAGAATTGGCCCCATGTCAGCGGCCTGAATAAGGACTACGGCCGGAGCTTCGCCCGGTGCCATGGCGGACATGGAGAGAGGCGCTCGCCCGTCCCATTCTCGAACCACGTTCCAATCCTGCGTCACATTCGCATAAGTAATTGTGCGGCCGGCATTCTCGCCCCGCGTAATGCGGGATTCCCGCTCAGGTCGGTAGCGCAACAACTGAACCACCATCGGCCCGGTGCCCGAACGTAACACCTCCGCATCAATCTGCACGCGGTCGCCCGCGCGGGTCGCATTCACCTTGACCGCCTGGGGATATTCCTTGTGGATTGCGATTGCCTTGGACACCTCCATCGGCTTTGCCCCCACGATGTCGGTGACGCCATTGACAATCATTTCCGGTGTGTAGATCGACCGCCGTCCCGCGACCGTCGCATAGGCCCGTTGACGTTCTGCGTTGCGAGGATCGGCAAATTCATCTTTCCAGCCGATGTAGTCCCAATAATCTACATGAAGGGCCAGAGCGATAACATCGTCCCGCTCAGCCAGTGCGTGCAGCATCTCATCTGCTGGCGGGCAGGACGAACACCCCTGCGATGTGAACAACTCGACAACCACCGGCGAGTTTTGCGCAAATACCGGCGCTGCCATAACGCAAAGCGCTGCAATACCTTTGAACAAACGGATCATGTGATTCCTCATTTGGCCATTGGGCCTTTGCATCACCGTAATTTCTCTGCGCTGTAATGGCCAATCAAGGTTTCTTGAGAGATTGAGAGCCCATTTGCCTTGAAACGGTACACAATGGTATACATTTCTGCAAAACAGCACTGATTCCAGTTGAACTGCCCTCTCCCATAGGGCATTGAACGCGCAACCCACAAGATGATCCAGCTCAAGCCAGAGGAAGCCTCTTATGCCCATTACCGTTGGTCACGACACCTCCAAGACACGCAAGACACTACAGGTCGGTACGCAAAGCGTTGACTATTACTCCATTCCCGCCGCAACCAAGGCCGGTCTGGGCGATTTCGCCAAACTGCCCGCCGCCCTCAAAGTGGTGCTGGAGAACATGCTGCGGTTCGAAGATGGCAAGACGGTTACCACCGACGACATCAAAGCTTTCGCCGAATGGGCGCAAAAAGGCGGCAAAAACCCGCGCGAGATTGCGTACCGCCCTGCCCGCGTGCTGTTGCAGGATTTCACCGGCGTGCCAGCCGTTGTTGACCTCGCCGCGATGCGCGACGCGATCATCAGCCTTGGCGGTGACGCGGAAAAGATCAACCCGCTGAACCCGGTCGATCTGGTGATCGACCACTCGGTCATGATCGACGAATTTGGCAACCCGCGCGCTTTCCAAATGAATGTCGACCGCGAGTATGAGCGCAACATGGAACGCTACACCTTTCTCAAGTGGGGGCAAAAAGCATTCAACAATTTCCGCGTCGTGCCCCCCGGCACCGGTATCTGCCACCAGGTGAACCTGGAATATCTGGCGCAAACCGTCTGGACCGACACGGATCAGACCGGCGCCGAAGTGGCCTACCCGGACACTCTGGTTGGCACTGACAGCCACACAACCATGGTCAACGGGGCTGCGGTTCTGGGCTGGGGTGTTGGCGGTATCGAGGCCGAAGCGGCCATGCTGGGTCAGCCGATTTCGATGCTGATCCCCGAGGTCATTGGCTTTGAGCTGACCGGTTCCATGATGGAAGGCACGACAGGCACGGACCTTGTGCTGAAAGTGGTAGAGATGCTGCGCGCCAAGGGCGTCGTGGGCAAATTCGTCGAATTCTACGGAGAAGGTCTGGACCGTCTACCGCTGGCGGACCGCGCGACCATCGGCAACATGGCCCCGGAATACGGGGCGACTTGCGGCTTCTTCCCGATTGACAACGAAACCCTGCGCTATCTGCGCACGACAGGCCGCGACGAAGACCGCATCGCGCTGGTCGAAGCCTATGCCAAGGAAAATGGTTTCTGGCGCGGCGACGACTACGCCCCTGTTTATACAGACACATTGCACCTTGATATGGGCACCATTGTGCCTGCGATCTCCGGCCCGAAACGCCCGCAGGACTATGTGGCACTGGATCAGGGGCAGACCGCCTTCCGCCGCGAAATGGAAGAAACCTTCAAACGCCCGATGGGCAAGGAAGTGGCCGTCGCAGGTGAAGACTACACCATGGAAAGCGGCAAGGTCGTGATCGCTTCAATCACCTCCTGCACCAACACCTCGAACCCCTACGTGATGATTGGTGCGGGCCTCGTGGCACGCAAAGCGCGCGCTTTGGGACTGAACCGCAAGCCCTGGGTCAAGACATCGCTGGCGCCGGGGTCTCAGGTCGTCTCTGCCTATCTTGAGGCCGCCAACCTGCAGGAAGACCTCGACAGCATCGGATTCAACCTCGTGGGCTACGGCTGCACCACCTGTATCGGCAACTCTGGCCCGATCCAGAAAGAGCTGTCGGACGCCATAGCCGAAGGTGATCTGGTGGCCACATCGGTGTTGTCGGGCAACCGTAATTTCGAAGGCCGGATCAGCCCGGATGTGCGCGCTAACTATCTCGCCTCACCACCGCTGGTAGTGGCCTATGCGCTGGCCGGAACACTGGACATCAACCTTGCCGAAGACGCCATTGGCACCGACAAGGATGGCAATGACGTCTTCCTGAAAGACATCTGGCCCACGAGCCAGGAAGTGGCCGAACTGGTCGAACAGACGGTCACGCGCGAAGCCTTCCAGACCAAATACGCCGACGTCTTCAAGGGCGACGACAAATGGCAGGGCGTCAGCACCACGGACAGCAAGGTCTATGACTGGCCGGTGTCCTCGACCTACGTGCAGAACCCGCCCTATTTCCAAGGCATGGGCAAAGAACCCGGCACGATCAGCAACATCGAGAACGCCTCGGTGCTGGCCATTCTCGGCGATATGATCACGACCGATCACATTTCCCCAGCCGGATCGTTCAAGGACACGACACCTGCGGGCAAATACCTGATTGAGCGTCAGGTGCCGCAGCGCGAGTTCAACTCCTACGGCTCCCGGCGCGGCAACCACGAGGTGATGATGCGCGGCACTTTTGCCAACATCCGCATCAAGAACGAGATGCTGGAAGGCGTCGAAGGCGGCTATACCAAAGGCCCCGATGGCGACCAGACGTCGATCTATGACGCTGCAATGGCCTATCAGGAAGCGGGCACGCCCCTGGTGATCTTTGGCGGCGAGCAATATGGCGCGGGGTCCTCGCGTGACTGGGCTGCCAAAGGCACCGCCCTTCTGGGCGTCAAGGCGGTGATCGCGGAAAGCTTCGAGCGAATCCACCGTTCCAACCTCGTCGGTATGGGCGTGGTCCCCTTTGAATTCACCGGCGGTGACACCCGTAAATCGCTGGGCCTGACAGGCGAAGAAACCGTCTCGATCTCCGGCCTCGATACGATCCAACCTCTGCAAGAAGTGCCCTGCACCATCACCATGGGCGACGGCAGCACCAAAGAGATCACCCTGAAATGCCGGATCGATACCGCGATCGAGATCGAATACATCGAACACGGCGGCGTTTTGCATTACGTGCTGCGTAATCTGGCGCAGGCGGCCTAGGCTTCAAAGACTCGAAAAGGCTTTGACATCAGTCCAAAGCCTTTTCGAAAAACCGCAGGGCCTGTCATGCACGCGTTGGGAGGGTTTACCCGCCCGACATCGCCTTTTCGAGAGCGGGCAGGAAGCGCTGTTCGTAGTCACTGCCCACCAAGGGGCCGGCGAATCGAAACAAGACTGTGCCGTCCGCATCCAGAATGAAGGTTTCCGGCGGCGCGGTAACGCCCCAATCAATGGCAGTGCGTCCCTGAGGATCGTAAGCCACTGCTTTGAAGGGGTTCCCATCGTCATCCAGATACGAGCTTGCGGGGCCTTCGGTGTCTTTGAAATTCACCCCTATGATCGGCATCCCCTCACTGGCCATTTTGAGCAGATTGGGGTGTTCGGCGCGACACGGCGGACACCAGCTCGCCCAGAAATTGACCAATGTGACCTGACCTGTCGCCATCGCCTGTGGTGTAACGGGCGGGTAGTCCCCCAATGCGTCTTCGGTAATCCCGGGCGCAGGTTGGCCGATCATTGTGGACGGCAAGCGGTTGGGATCGTCCCGAAACATGCCGATCCCCGCAAGAGCAACAAAGCCCGCGAACAGAAGCGGCGGTGCGATCATCAGGGGAGAGACCTTAGCCATTTGTCTTGCTCCTTTTTTCCACATCTTCCAGTGCCTGACGCGCAGCGCGGCCCTTGCGTAACGTAAAGATCACGAGAAGCAATAGCAGCAACGACGACACACCGTAGGCCGACAGGACCGCGTCTGCATATTTCCCCAGATCGGGCATCAGGCACGCCCCTCCCGCGCCTGAAGCGCCCGGGTCCGCCGCAGGCGGATTTCAGTGCCCGTGCGATACAGGACCAGAGCAATAAACAATAGCACGAAACCCGCGATGCAGACCAACAGGGGTATGTAGAACACGTCTGCCACGTTTTCCTCCTTGTCGAGGCTCAGTGAAGCGCCCTGATGCAGGCCCTGATTCCAAAAGTTCACAGCGTATCGTGAAAGCACCGCAAAAACCGAGCCAACAAGACACAGCACAGAGGTGAGATCCGCCGCCGTATCCGGATCTTCGATGGCCTCCCAGAGCGCAATGTAGCCGAGATAGAACAGGAACAGGATCAGGAACGATGTCAGCCGCGGATCCCAGGCCCACCAGGTGCCCCACATGGGTTGCCCCCAGATAGCACCGGTAAAAAGAGCGATCAGCGTCATGACCACGCCAACAGGAGCGGCTGCCTTGGCTGCCAGCGCTGACACGTGATGACGGCGGACCAGCCAGATCAACGAGGCCACCAGCATCATCACCCAGGCATTGATTGCCATCATCGCTGAGGGCACATGCAGGTAGATAATCTTGACCGTGGAGCCTTGGCGGAAATCATCCGGCGTAAAGAAAAACCCCCAGATCAGCCCAACGATTAGACAGGCCACCGCGAGCCCCCAAAACACAGGCAAAACGCGCGCGCTTAAGTTCAGAAAACGAACCGGATTGGCATATTCCCACAAAGACATGCGCTTTACCTAATCGCTTGCCGGACGCGGCTCAATGGACAAATGGCCGCGATCACCGCAAGTTCACCCGCAAGGCAGCGGCCGAGGCAAAAGGCATGACGGCGATTGTACCGGCCGTGATCCCGGCCAGCATCAACAGGGGCGTGGTTGGGTCGAGCTCCGCTGCGCCGCGCCGGGCTGCTTCGGCCCCGAAAATGAGTGTCGGGACATAAAGCGGCAGGACCAGCAGCGACAGCAACAAGCCACCCCGTTTGACGCCAACGGTCAGCGCCGCGCCAAAGATACCAATGACAGACAGGGCTGGCGTTCCAAGCAGCAACGAGATCACCAGCCAGAAATATCCCGCTCCCGGCAGATTCAGCAGTATGCCCAGAACCGGTGATGCCAGAACCAGTGGCAGACCTGTCGTGAGCCAATGGGCCAGGGCTTTGGTGCTCAGCGCGGCCTCAAGGGGCAATGGCGAGGTGGCCAGCAGGTCCAGCGTACCGTCCTCCCAGTCCAGTGCCAGAAGCCGGTCCAGTGACAGCAGGCAGGCCAGCAAAGCGCCGAGCCATAATATGCCTGACGCGATCCGGGCCAGAAGCTCCGATTGCGGACCGACCCCGAACGGGACCAGAACCGTAACGATCAGGAAGAAAGCCAGTCCAAGGCCAAACCCACCGCCCGCCCGGAACGCCAGCTTGAGGTCTCTGATCAGCAGTGCTTTCACAGGAAGGCCTCGTCACTGGCACCGGCTTTCGCATCAAGCCTTGCCCGGTAGGGCGCGACATCGAGAACCTGCGCTTCAAGGCCAAGGTCGATATGCGTCGCGATCAACGCCGCACCACCTGACATCAGATGAGCCTGCGCGGCTTGGGCAAACTGGGCAACCGCCTGAGTATCGAGCGACACCGTTGGTTCATCCAACATCCAGATCGGGCGGGCCGTGACCAGCAGTCGCGCAAGGCCAAGCCTGCGTTTTTGTCCCGCAGACAGGGTGCCGGCGAGACGCTCCGCCAGCGGCTCCAACGCGTAGGCCTTCATTGCCCGATCAATCCCTTTCTGGCCAAAGACCTCTGCCCAAAAGGTAAGATTTTCCGCAACGGTCAGCATCGCTTTCAGACCGTCCGAATGACCTGAATAGGCAATGGTCTCCTGGGTTCCGCTGATCTCCCCGCAAAGCGCGGGTTGCAGCCCCGCCAATGTGCGCAGAAGTGTGGTTTTCCCGGCTCCATTTGGACCCCGCAAGATCAGGGCCTGCCCTGCTGCAAGGTCGAATGACAGGCCTGTCAAAACGGGTATACCCCCCCGCTCAACACTCAGATCGCGCACTTCCAATACCATATTGCCAGCGTTAGCCGATTGCACAGATGTACAAAAGCCCGATCACACCGGGATCATGGCCAGAGCGATACGGCGACCTTCACTCAGCAGAACATTGTACGTGCGGCAGGCAGCAGGTGTTGCCATCACCTCAACGCCCATCCCCGCCTCTTCGAGTTGCGTGCGTAACTCTGTGGGCAAATGGGCCGTTTCCGCCCCGGTTCCCACGAAGAGCACATCGATGTCATCCACCAGATCCAACAGGCAGGCGCTATCCTTGTATCCGCCCCATGACTGTGTGCCACGCGGCCCCGCGAGGATCGGGCCCTGAAGAACCTTACCTCCGATCCGAAAGAACCCCGGCCCGTAACCTTCGACCGGTTTTGCATCGGTAAATGAGATTTCATTGAGACGCATGGGCCCTCCTATTTCCAGATCGGCAAGCCCAGAATAGCCGATGCGGCAATGACCAGATAGGCCACACGGCGGAAAAGCGCCTCGGCGTCAGGGTCAAAAAGGCGCGCGCCGATGATATTTGCAATCACATTCGGAATGCCTGCGATCAATCCAAGGACCGCTACTTCCCAGACGAACAAGCCACTGCCCCAGAAAACCGCGATCATGACCACGTCAATGGCCAGAAGATAGAGCAGGAAATTGGCGCGAATGACAGCGATTGGCAGTCGGCTGGACATATAGAGCATGATGACCGGGGGGCCCGGGACACCCGCAAATCCACACATGAGCCCGCCGAGTGCGCCTGTTCCCACGGTCAGTCTTGGGGTCAGTTCCCCTTTGTACCGCCAGCCGGTCATCAGCAGGGACAATAGCGCAAGCACGGTGATGGAAACCACCCAGCCGAATGCATCGCCCGACACGTTTGCGAGAAACCAGATACCGACAGGGACGGCGAGCGTTGCCCCGATCATCAACCGGCCGACATCGCGCGGCGCACCGTCGCGCCACGCGGCGCGCAGATTTGGCAAAGGTCCAAGCAATTCCGCCATCATCATGAAGATCACGGCAGAGACCGGCTCCAGAACCGACGATCCCACGGCCATGATGATCATGCCGCTGCCAAATCCCGCAAACCCGCGCACCAGACCAGCGGCCACAACCGCGCCAAACAGCCAGATCAGTCCCGGGGTCGTGAAGACCTGCGCCAGTGCGTCAGGCATCTATATTGGCGTATTGGTTCCCGGCGTTTGCGTCTGGTTTGGACCAGTCCCGTTTCACGCCCAGATACAGCAGGGCGGCGGAGGCGACGAAGATTGAGCTGTAAGTACCGACAATCACGCCCCAGATCATGGCAAAAACGAACCCGCGGATCACATCGCCGCCAAGAACGAAGAGCGCAATCAGCGCCAGCAAGGTAGTAAAAGAGGTCATGAACGTCCGGCTCAATGTTTCATTGATCGAAATGTTCAGCACCTCGGCCAATGGCTTTTTCTTGAACTTGCGCAGGTTCTCCCGCACTCGGTCGAAAACGACAACGGTATCGTTCAGCGAATAGCCGACGATGGTCAGAAGGGCCGCAATGATCGCAAGGTCAAAGCGGATTTGCACCTCGGAAAAGACCCCGATTGTGAGGATGACGTCGTGCACCAGGGCCAGCACCGCGCCAAGGGCAAACTGCCATTCAAACCGCAGCCAGATGTAGACAAGCACAGCCCCGATGGCCAAGACAACCGCAATGGCGGCGGTTTGGATCAGCTCGCCCGAAACCTTTGGACCCACTGATTCCACCGAGATGAATTTGATGTCCGGGCGCACGGTTTTCAGTGCTTGCTCGACAGCCTCGATGACATCCGCTGTCACGGCTTCCTGCCCATCTTGCGCCTGAATACGGATCATCGCCACGTTCTGATCCGCCTCAAATGTCGGATCGAACACTTCGGTGATCGACACGTCACCCAGCTCCAGCGTCGCGATGGCGTCGCGATAGACACCAATGTCGACCGGCATCGGGCTCTCGGTCCGGATCGTCGTGCCGCCCCGGAAGTCAATGCCAAAATTCAGACCCTGGATCATGAAGGACGCAAAGGCGACAACCATCATAAGGCCTGAAATGCCCAGCCACATCTTCCAGCGCTTGAAGAAATCGAAGTTCGTGTTCTGCTTGACCAGTCTCAGACGCATATCAGACCTCGATTGTTTTCGGGCGCTTGCGCTCGAACCACATGACCACGAAAAGCCGGGTCACAAAAATTGCCGTGAAGACGGATGTCAGGATGCCCAGACCCAGCGTAATCGCAAAACCGCGCACCGGACCGGAGCCCATTGCGAAGAGTATTACCGCTGTGATGAAAGTCGTGATATTGGCGTCCAGAATGGCACTAAGGGCTTTCTCGTAGCCCAACTCAATGGCGCGCGCAGGTCCTTTGGACGTTTTGAGTTCCTCGCGGATACGCTCAAAGATCAGCACATTTGCGTCCACCGCCATCCCGACCGTCAGCACGATGCCCGCGATACCCGGCAGCGTCAGCGTGGCCCCGATGAGGCTGAGCAGGCCAAAAATCAGCCCGATGTTGATGATCAGTGCGATATTGGCAAAGAACCCGAAGAGGCCGTAGCTGAGAAACATGAACACCAGCACCGCCGCGAAGGCCACGACCGTCGCAATCTTGCCGGCGTCGATACTGTCCTGGCCAAGTTCAGGGCCAATCGTGCGCTCTTCCAGAAACACCAGTTCCGCAGGCAAGGCCCCTGCCCGCAGCAGCACGGCCAGACGGGTCGATTCCTCAACCGTAAAGCGGCCGGTGATGATACCTGACCCGCCCGGAATATGGCTTTGGATCGTCGGGGCGCTGACAACTTCATCGTCAAGGACAATGGCGAAGGGGGACCCGATATTCTCCGCGGTGTAGTCGCCGAATTTGCGCGCGCCAGAGGTATTAAACCGGAAATTCACCGCCGGACGGCCGTTTTGGTCAAATGCCGGTTGTGCATCAACAAGCTCTTCGCCTGTGACCACCGCGGCGGCCTCGATGGTGTAGAATGTGCCTGGCTCATCGATCGATGGAACAATCTTGTTGCCGATACCCGCCGATGCATCAGGGTCGGTTCCGCGCGTGACAACCGGGTTGAAAGTAAGCTGCGCCGTGGTTCCGATCAATTTCTTCAGCTCTGCCGCCGAACCGATGCCCGGAACCTGGATGAGCACCCGGTCTGCGCCCTGACGCTGGATCGTTGGCTCGCGCGTTCCGGCCTCATCAATACGATTGCGAATGATCTCAAGGCTTTGCTGGATGGTGCGCTCATCCGTCGCCAGTCTTTCCGCTTCAGAAAGATTAACGATCAGCACATCATCTTCAGCGCGCACTTCAATGTCGTTTGCCCCCACGCCCGTGAGGGTCTGAACCGGACGCGCGAGACCGCGCACGATCTCCAGCGCCTGCGCCATATTTTCCGGCTGGCTGATGCGGATACGCAACTCATCATCATCAGAGGGTTGGCGCCGAATGGTGCCAATGGTCGCGCGCTCCTGCGCCAGCGCCCGGCGTAGCTCCGGCCATGACGCTTGCATCCGCGCCTCGTAGACATCCTCCACCTGAACTTCGGCCAGCAAATGGGCACCACCACGCAGGTCAAGCCCCAGATTTACCAGCCCAGAAGGCATCCATTCAGGCCAAAGGCTCAGATCACCGGCAAATTCGGTTGCGCTGCCGCCCAACTCGATCGCGGCGACCGCATCATTGTGTTTTTCAACATTCGTGTAAAAGGCGTTTGGAACGGCGAGCCACAACCCGACCGCGCAGGTCAGCCAAATCGTGATCCGTTTCCAAAGATCAATCTGGAGCATAAGGACGCCTTTTCAAAGCGTTGAAGGGCGGTATTACTTCGCCGGTTCGGTCTTGGAGAGGACGGTCGCAATGGTGGATTGCACCACACGCACTTTCACGCCATCGGCAATCTCAAGTTCCAGCTCGCCATCGTCTTTGACCTTGGCAACTTTTCCGATGATGCCGCCCTGCGTAACCACCTGATCACCCCGGCGCAATGCGGAGACCATCGCCTGATGTTCCTTGACCTTCTTTTGCTGAGGCCGGATGAGCAGAAAATACATGATCCCGAAGATCAGAATAAGGGGCACAAATTGTGCGAAAGCTTCCATGTAAAATGTCCTTCTGGAGTGATCGAGACCCGGCAGATGCTGGCTCCGAATTTTGGCGGAACCTATGGTCTGTGACGCTGCTTTGCAAGGGACCCTGTGCAGGTTAGTTGAGCTTCGCATCCGCCCTCTGGCAAGCGCAAAAACGCCCTTATGTAGCTTGGCGTGCAACGCGGCAGCCCATTCGCAGTCGTCAAAACTCAAACTCTTGGTTACGTGTCGGTAAAAGATCGGTCATAAGCTCGTGGCAAAGACGACTCAGACGAAGGACAGCCGCCATGCATGACATCCGTGCCATTCGCGAAAACCCCGAACACTTTGACGCCGCTCTGGCGCGACGTGGCGATGCTGCAATTTCCTCGGATATCCTTACTTTGGATGAAGCGCGCCGCGGCAAGATCAGCGCGGCTGAAACCGCGCAAGCCGAGCAGAACAAGGCGTCCAAACAGGTGGGTGCCGCCAAAGCTGCCGGTGATGAGGCTGAATTTGAGCGGCTACGCGCCCTGGTTGGCGACAAGAAGGCCGAGGTCGCGACCATGCAGGCCGAAGCTAAGGAACTGGACGCCAAACTGACAGACATGCTGGCGCGCATTGCCAATATCCCGGCGGAGGACGTGCCCGAAGGCGCCGATGAAGAAGACAACGTTGAAGTGGCCCGTTGGGGGGAACTGCCCACCTTCGATTTTGCGCCAAAGGAGCACTATGAGATTGCCGGTGTTAATGCCTCGATGGACTTCGAGACGGCGGCGAAAACATCCGGGGCGCGCTTTGTCATGCTCAAAGGGGCCGTTGCCCGCATTCACCGCGCGCTGGCGCAATTCATGATCGACACTCATGTGGATGAAAATGCGCTGACCGAGCATCAGACACCGGTATTGGTGCGCGACGACGCGATGTACGGTACGGACAAATTGCCAAAATTCGGCGATGAGAGCTACCAGACGACAAACGGCTGGTGGCTGATCCCGACCTCGGAGGTCACCCTGACCTATTCCGTGGCCGGTGATGTGCTTGAGGAAAGTGACCTGCCCCGCCGCATGACCGCGCACACGCTCTGTTTCCGTTCGGAGGCCGGATCGGCGGGGCGTGATACGGCAGGCATGCTGCGCCAGCACCAGTTTGAAAAGGTGGAAATGGTCTCCATCACCCATCCCGATGCGTCGGACGATGAACAAAAGCGCATGCTGCGCTGTGCCGAAGACCTGCTGGAGCGGCTTGGCATCCCTTACCGCACGGTCATTTTGTGCACCGGTGATATGGGCTTTGGCGCGCGGCGCACCTACGATATCGAAGCCTGGTTGCCCGGTCAGAACGCATACCGCGAGATTTCGTCTGTCTCCACCACAGGTGACTTTCAGGCCCGGCGCATGAATGCCCGTTTCAAACCCGCAGACGGCGGCAAACCACAATTCGTGCACACGCTCAACGGATCAGGATTGGCCGTCGGGCGCTGCCTGATCGCGGTTCTGGAGAACGGCCAACAGGCCGATGGGTCCGTCAGACTGCCCGATGTGCTGGCGCCCTATCTCGCGGGCAAGACCACGCTGTCTGCGAACGGCGCTCTGATCTAGCGATTAGGTGTCACCTCGTATCCGGGCTCTTCCGGCTCGTCATCCACGAGTTCCTGAGGAAAGCCCGGTGCGAGAACGCTTAGGCCTGTCGCTTCTTCCAATCGTTCGATCATGCGATTGGATTGCGCGCGATCCCCATATCTGCGTTGCCCGTCGGACATCATTTCGATGAGCAAAGGCGAAATTTCCAAAGGCACGTCAAAGGTATCCGCCAGTTTTTGGAACAGACCGATATCCTTTTGCACGAGATCCATAGTGAAGTTCACGTCACGAGAGCCCGAGAGGATCAGTTGGCTCTCCGTTTCGTGCACAAACGACGTGCCCGAAGACATGGCAATCGCCTCGTATGTCATGCCCAAATCCATTCCGGCGGCCTTCATGACCGTCAGGGCCTCGCATAGTGTCAGCAGGTTCGCGGTGGCAAGATAATTGGTCATCACTTTGAGAACGCTGGAATTTCCGACATCGCCCACGTGCAGAATACGCCGCCCCATGCAGGTTAGGATCGGCAAAACACGATCAAAGGTCGCGCGATCACAGCCGGCGTAGATGGAAATATTGCCGGTGTCGGCGCGGTGACACCCCCCGGAAACCGGACAATCCACCGCTGATCCACCGCGTTCAGCAACACGGGCTGCGAGACGTTTGACCTCGGCAGCATCAGTCGTCGACATTTCCATCCAGATCTTGCCCGGCTGCACATGTGGCAACATTTCTTCAAGAACGGCTGAAGAGGCAGCGGGCGTCGGCAAGCAGGTGATTACCGCATCACAGGCCTGCATCATCTGACTGGGGCTTTGCCCGTCCTGCGCGCCGAGGGCCACCTTTTCTGACACGAATTCCGCATTTAAATCATGCACCTGCACATCGATCTTGTTGCGGATGAGGGAGCCGCAGAGCTTGCCACCAACGTTTCCCAAGCCAATGAAACCTACCTTCATCACAGTCTCCAGACATCTATAATTTGCGTCAGTTGATGTGGCCGATGTCTCTGAGTCGCGTCTGTTTGCGACCTTAGACATTGACGCATTCAATCCGCTGCGTAGGCTTGCCAGCATGCAGGATACTTCAACGCCACACGCCTCTGATGCTCAGGCCGGCATCGAAACCACCGATGCCTTCGAACCGTTTGCGCAGAAAAACGACATCTTTACGCGCGCTTTTTGGGATTCGTCGGTTCAGACCAAACAGACAGATGCATTTTTTGCCTCCTATCGGATGGAAGCCATTCCAAGGCGCGGAGACGGATTTGGCCAGCGTGATTTTGCGTTGAGAAATGCCTCGTGGCTGATTTCTGACATCATGACCGACCGACATGCACAGGACGGTCGCCGGGAAGGGTTTCAAGCCCCCATCAGCTCGGACACGCCTGTGGCGCCCGAGAAGGTCAATGTTGATAGCCCGGCAGAAATGTCAAAAGAGATCAAACGCATATCGAAGTTCTTTAAAGCTGACCTTTGCGGCATCACCGCGATCGACCCGCGTTGGCACTACAGCGCCCGTGTGGACGTCAGAGACATGTCTGAGGTCCCGAATGATCTTCCCGAAGGCATCACATCCGTCATCGTTCTGGGACACGAAATGGACGCCGATCTGGTTGCCACATATCCAGCAGCTCTGGCAGGGGCTGCCACCGGGCGCGCCTATAGTCAGGAGGCCGCGACTGTGATGCAGATCGCCGCCTATATCCGCAACCTGGGGTACGAGGCCGTCCCTTCGATGAACGATACCGCATTGGTCATTCCCTATGCTCTCAAGGCCGGGCTGGGCGAATATGCCCGCAATCAACTGGTGATCAGCCCTGAGTATGGCCCCCGCTTGCGCTTTTCCAAGATATTCACCTCACTCCCCCTGGAACACGACACGCCGCGTCCTTTGGGCGTTAGGGCCTTTTGCGATATCTGCACCAAATGCGCGGAAGCCTGCCCCGTTAAAGCATTGCCATTTGGCGCGCCCGAGATCGGAGGAGCCAATATTTCTGCATTAAAGGGCGTGCGAAAGTGGACGTCTGATGCCGAGAAGTGTTTTGGGTTCTGGGCCAAACTCGCATCGGATTGCGCCATTTGCATGCGTGTCTGCCCGTTCAACCGAGATTTCAGCAAATGGCAAAACCGGCTCTGGCTTCGGATCGCCTTATCCCCCTTACGGGCCGTCGCGCTTTGGCTGGACCGAAAACGCGGCGGCCGCAAGAAACCGAATGATTGGTGGGCAAATCAGTCGTCACCGCGGTGAAGAAGATCGCCGCACATTTCCGTGCCAGTCTTCGCCATGAATGGGGTCAACCTGTAGCCCGTCTTCCCAATTCGCTGAAGCGGACCGCTCCGGTGCCTGAGCCAGAATCAATCCAAACAGAACCCCAAACCCAACCAAGAGAACGGCCTGCGAGAAATTTGCTATCGCACGATTGGCCAGTCTTTTGCCCGGTATAGTCGTTTCATAAACCATGTGATCATCCTCTTCGAAACTTGCCCGATAAGCGGACACCCCTCGATATAGAGGCAGGCAACAAATTCTTAAAACGAATATATATCATGTAATGCATCACATATGTTGATTAAATGAGGGGCGCTGACACCCTTCAATCACGGCGCTGCGCCAGAACCGCCTTTCGCACCATTTGCCAGTATTGCCCTTCAACGTCTTTCAGCGAAAGGCGACCGCCTGCGCGAAACCACGTGTTTACGCCCGTCAACATCGCAATAACCGCAAGCGTTGCGATTTTCGTGTCAGGAACATCAAAGTCTCCTGAAGCAACACCTGCATGCAAAATGGCCTCTAACCGGTCTTCATAGGTCTTTCGCAGGATTTCGATCCGGGAGAAATTTTCCGGCGTCAAGTTTCGCAATTCCATATATGCGATGAAAACGGCATCTGGGCGCTCATGATGAAACTGAATGTGGAATTGCACAAAGCTGCGCAGGCGCTCTTCGGGCTTCCTTGTCGGGTCATCCGTAAATGCCTCCAGCAAAGCATCCAAATGTCCACGCATCAGATCATACAGCAGTGTTTGCTTGTCAGGTGTGTAATTGTAAAGCGCACCAACCTGCACGCCCACTTCGCTTGCAATCTGCCGCATTGAGACCGCCGCAAAACCGTGACGCGCAAAAAGCGTCATCGCCGCATCGCGCACCCTGGGGCCGGTTGTGCCTGAATGTGATCCTGCCGTGCGAGCCATACCACCACGTTAACTGAACGAACGTTCAAAACAACCCTTCTTGCGCCCTGTTGCCGCTTCGGGCAAGAGTGGAAAGACCAGACGGAGTTCGCCTCATGCGCATTCAAGCCCTGATAATTTTGGTTTTGTTGACCACGGGCTGCACGCAGTTCCCCGAAGTCGAAAACGCCACCGGCGCCGAGGCTGAGGCAGCCGATTACCCGGACCTCGTGCCCTTGGATCCGTTGCTGAGCCAGGTGGTCGCATCGGAAACAGATTTGGCTGCCGAAGAAGAACAGTTGCAAGCAAGGGCGTCGGGTTTGCAAGCACGTGCCAACAGGTTACGCGGCTCGGTTTTGGCAAGCGAAGAACGCAACCGTTTGGAAGAAAGCCTGCAATAGACCCAAGCGCGTTGCACGGGCAGGCCGAACGGGTTAAAGGGCGCGAAACAACTCTCCTGCCACTCTTCAAAGGAATTGTAGTCATGCCTGAACCTCTTCGCCTTGGAATCGCCGGATTGGGCACCGTGGGCGTGGGCGTGGTTCGGATCATCCGGCAGCACGCCGACTTGTTGAGCGCGCGTACCGGTCGGCAAATTCTGATCACGGCCGTTTCGGCGCGTGACAAATCCAAGGATCGCGGCGTGGCGCTTGGCAGCTACGATTGGGAAGATGATCCCGTTTCTCTGGCCACCCGCGACGACGTCGATGTTTTCGTCGAGCTTGTTGGTGGCGACGAGGGGCCCGCCAAGAAGGCCGTCGAGGCAGCACTCGCTGCGGGCAAAGATGTCGTGACAGCCAACAAGGCGCTTTTGGCTATGCATGGGCAGTCACTGGCAGAAGCTGCCGAACAAAAGGGGTGCGCGCTCCGCTACGAGGCTGCGGTCGCTGGCGGCATTCCGGTCATCAAATCCCTGACTGAGGGGTTGGTTGCAAATGACGTAACGCGCGTCATGGGGGTGATGAACGGGTCATGCAACTATATCCTGACACGGATGGAAACCGCGGGGCTGAGCTACGCTGAAGTGTTTGCGGAAGCCGACGGGCTTGGATATCTGGAGGCCGACCCCCAGCTGGACGTGGGCGGCATTGATGCGGCCCACAAACTGGCCATTCTGGCCACTCTTGCTTTTGGCACCAAGGTGGATTTCGACGGGATCGTGCTGGAAGGCATTGACCGCGTCAGCATCGAAGACATTCGTGCGGCCGCTGATATGGGATACAAGATAAAACTTCTTGGTGTCGCGCAGAAAACCGGCCGTGGGCTCGAACAAAGGATGCAGCCCTGCCTGGTTCCGGACAGCTCGCCTCTTGGGCAGCTTGATGGCGGCACCAACATGGTTGTGCTGGAAGGGGATGCCGTGGGTCAGATCGTCCTGCGCGGACCCGGCGCGGGCGAAGGCCCCACCGCCAGCGCCGTCATGGCGGACGTTTGTGACATCGCCAAAGGCTGGCGCGGTCCGGTATTTGGCCTGCCTGCCGGTCAACTGACGACCGCCACACCCGCCAGAACACAACTGCCCGCGCCCTACTATCTGCGCATGTCGCTCGACGACAAACCCGGTGCCCTTGCGAAGGTCGCTAAAGTCCTGGGCGAAGCGGGCGTTTCCATCGACCGGATGCGGCAATACGGTCATGAAGATACTTCCGCGCCGGTCCTGATCGTAACACATAAAACCACGCCCGACGCATTGCGCACCGCGCTTGATGCCATGCAATCAACGGACGTTCTGGCGGGCAGCCCGGTTGCGCTGCGCATCGAGGCGGTATGACTAACGGTTGTCTGTACGGTCTCGTAAAGCTAGATCTGACACCATAACAAACACCCAACAAGGACGATTTCATGCCTTCCCATGCCGAATTTCAGGACCGTATGCTTTCTCTTGGGCTTGCCCGGGTTTCTGAAGCCGCCGCTTTGGCTTCTGCCCGTCTGGTTGGTCACGGAGACGAAAAAGCAGCTGATCAAGCGGCGGTCAACGCCATGCGCGAACAGCTTAACATGCTTGATATCGCCGGTGTTGTCGTCATCGGTGAGGGCGAGCGCGATGAAGCCCCCATGCTTTACATCGGCGAGGAGGTAGGCACCGGCAACGGACCGGGCGTTGACATCGCACTTGATCCGCTCGAAGGCACAACGCTGACAGCAAAGGACATGCCAAACGCCCTGACCGTCATTGCGATGGGGCCTCGCGGCTCGATGCTGCATGCCCCCGACGTCTACATGGACAAGCTGGCAATCGGTCCCGGCTATGACACAGATGTTGTCACCCTCGATATGTCGCCGGGCGAACGTGTTACGGCCCTTGCAAAGGCCAAGGCCTGCGACCCGGCGCATGTAACCGTATGCATTCTGGAACGTCCCCGCCATGAAGAAATGATCAAGGAAGTTCGCGCTACCGGTGCTTCCATTCGGCTGATCACCGACGGCGATGTTGCCGGTGTGATGCACTGTGCCGACCCGTCAACCGGCATTGACATGTATATGGGCGCCGGCGGTGCCCCAGAGGGCGTTCTGGCGGCAGCCGCATTGAAATGCATGGGCGGCCAGATGTATGGTCGGTTGCTCTTTCGCAACGATGATGAACGCGGTCGAGCGCGGAAAGCGGGCATTACCGATTTCGACCAAATCTACCGCCGCGATGACATGGTCACCGAAGATGTGATCTTTGCCGCCACAGGCGTCACCGACGGAAACATTCTTCCCGCGGTCAAACGTGAGCCAGGTTGGATGACCACCGAAACGCTGATCATGCGGTCCAAGACCGGCTCGGTACGCCGCATCAACTATCGCACACCGGTCCACGCCAGCTGATCGCAACCGGAGAAGAGATCGAGATGCCCTCCCTGAGCGCAAGAATGACCCCAAGGGAGATCAGGTGAGCTTTCTCGGCGTTGAAAAGAGCCTGACGGGTCGCCGGTGGGTGGGGCCGGCCCTGGAGGTTGACCGAGCCGCAGAAACTATTTCTCAGCATTCCGGCCTGCCCCGTCCGGTTTCGCAAATCCTCGCCCGTCGCGGCGTGACGCCGCAAGAGGCGGAAGCTTTTCTTACGCCGTCCCTCCGGGACCTGCTGCCGGATCCGCATACCCTGAAAGATGCAGAGAAAGCTGCGGCGCGCATCCTGGCAGCCGCTGAAAAGCGCGAAAAAATCGCCGTTTTTGCCGATTATGATGTGGATGGCGGCGCTTCTGCGGCGCTGCTGTTAAACTGGCTGCGCGCGTTGGGGCGTCAGGCGACCCTTTATGTGCCGGACCGGATTGACGAAGGATACGGCCCCAACGACACAGCCATGGCGCAATTGGCAGCCAGCCATGATTTGATCATCTGCGTTGATTGCGGCACCCTATCCCATGGTCCGATCGCTGCCGCGAAGCAAGCCGATGTGCTGGTGCTCGATCATCACCTTGGGGATGAGACCCTCCCCCCGGCATACGCGGTCGTAAATCCGAACCGGCAAGATGAAACCGGCGCACTATCGCATCTTTGCGCCGCCGCAGTTGTTTTTCTGATCCTGGTCGAATTGGGCCGGCAGCTGCGCACACTTGGCAAGGTCGGGCCGGATCTGATGGCGATGCTTGATCTGGTTGCTTTGGCAACCGTTGCAGATGTCGCCCCGCTTGTTGGCATCAACCGCGCATTTGTGCGCCAGGGGTTGCGCGTTATGGCCCAACGGTCGCGACCCGGTTTGGCGGCCCTTGCCGATGTTGCGCGCATGGATACAGCCCCGACGGCATATCACCTGGGGTTTCTTTTGGGTCCTCGCGTCAACGCGGGCGGACGCATAGGTGCCGCGGATCTGGGCGCAAGACTTCTGGCCACAAACGACCCCCATGAAGCGACAGCCCTTGCTGAAAGGCTAGACGTCCTCAATACGGAACGGCGGGACATCGAAGCATCGGTGCGCGCGGCTGCGTTGGAACAGGCCGAACAGCGCGGGCTGGATGCTGCGCTGGTCTGGGCAGCGGGTCCGGGATGGCACCCCGGCGTTGTGGGAATCGTGGCGTCGCGCCTAAAGGAAACCTCCGGACGTCCGAGCATTGTCATCGGGGTTGAAAATGGTATCGGCAAAGGGTCGGGGCGCTCTGTTTCGGGGATCGATCTGGGACAACCCATTCAGCGGCTGGCCGCAGAAGGGCTATTGGAAAAAGGTGGCGGCCATAAGATGGCGGCCGGTCTCACGGTGACAGAAGAAAAGATCGAAGCGGCAATGGCGCGCCTCACGGAATTACTGGAAAAGCAGGGCGCGCATTTGGTTGGCGCCGCGGATTTGAAGCTTGATGGTCTGCTGATGCCCGCTGCTGCCACGATTGAATTGTCCGAGATGGTCGAGCAGGCAGGCCCCTTTGGCGCCAGTGCGGCAGCACCCCGATATGCTTTTGCGGATATGGCGATCCGGTTTGCAAAACGGGTTGGAGAAACGCACCTGAAGATCACTTTTGGTGACAGCGCTGGTGCGACGATGGAAGCGATCTGTTTTGGTGCCTTCGACGGCCAGATCGGTCCCGCCCTCGAGAACCACGGTGGCGCCCGTTTTCATCTTGCGGGACGGTTGGATATCAATACCTGGCGTGGGCGCAAAACGGTGCAGCTACGGCTTGAAGACGCCGCGCCGACCTAAAGCACCCCCTGCTCAAGTTTCTTTCAAGATCGTGAAATTTCCACTTGCGCCGCAGGCACGGATTGCCTAATCAACCGCTCACAGCCAAGTGGCCCGTTCGTCTATCGGTTAGGACGCCAGGTTTTCAACCTGGAAAGAGGGGTTCGATTCCCCTACGGGCTACCATTTTTACTTGAAATCAGTATCTTACAGCATTCTCTCTCTCTCATCGAGAGGCCGTTATATGGCGCGGTGAGTTAGAAGCGGAATTGTCCACGCTTTTCCAAATCCATTCCAACTCCAGCGATTCAAAATCCAATCCCGTTGCGGGCATCGGAAATAAACACGCGCGTTTGACAACAGCGTTCGTTCCTACCTCATACAAAACCAGTCACTTGGACATTCTGAAGAGAAACGACCCTGATGGGGCAGTCAGAGATTTTCTTGCGTGACTGGAACGAGCTGGATCTTCGAACGTTTCTTCAGGGTCCTGTTGATGTACCGATCTTCAAGACAGCCCGAGGAGGAAGCTTTCGCGGAACGGAGCCATCAAGCTTGCTTTGTCAAAGCATCGTCTTTTTGGTGTTGCACCGGATTTGTACCGTTTTCGACCATACTGGGTACGAAGAACATATGTCGACCGCGTCCATCTCTTTTGCTTTGATAGAGTGCGAGGTCGGCATCGATCAGCATCTGATCAGCAGAAACGATGTCGTAATCCGACGACATCGCGGTCCCTGCACTCGCCGAGATTTTGCATTCCAGTCCTTCGAAAATCATTGGCTCCGAAAGCAGGTCTATGATCCTCTTTGCAATGCGTTCAGCCTTGACGGGATCGTCAATCTCGCGGAGCAGCAAGACAAATTCGTCCCCTCCCACACGTGCAACCACATCCCGACTACGTGTTTCACGCAGCATTATTGAAGCAACTTCTTCCAAAACGAAGTCGCCAGCGGCATGACCCAGCGTATCGTTGACTGCTTTGAAAAAATCCAGATCAATCAACATTGCCGCGAAATTATCGCCAGACGCGACCAATTCTTCGAGAGCTTGATCCATGGCGCGCCGGTTCTTCAGGCCCGTCAGAGTATCGGTAAGCGCCTGCGCCTCGGCCTCAACCCGCGCGCCTTGAAGCCGGAGGTTCAATTGACGTGACGCCTCCATGGCAGCGGATTTCGCCTCCACCAGATAGAGCATCTCAATTGTAAGATCTGTCGGCGCGAAATCTGCGGCCGTCAGCTTGTAATCCTGAACGGCGTCGACAACGGAAATGCCGAAAGACAGATTGACCGTCATCTGGTCACGCTCGGGGCCTTCCATCAAAACCCCTTTGAGCGAGCGGTTGGGATAATTCCGAAGCCGCAAATGCAATTTCTTGCCAGCCTTCGCCAGCAGGCCCTCAATCGTTGAAATCTCATGTGGGCGATTGATCTCAAACAGTTTCAGAAAGGCTTGACCGACTATTTCTTGATCAGACAACAGTTTTCTTGCCGTGGGACCGGCATGGATGATCTGACCGGTTCGATCAAGGACAACGTGCATGGGACACATGACGTTCAACAAATTTTGAGAGAGTTCACAGTTCGTCACGTCACACCAACTCCCAGCTCGAACCCCTTGTCTTCTGCAAACTCCGCCTCCAACAGCGATATGGCGACGGTTTCGACACCGTCCTTCGACCCCTTGTGTTCGAGAAAGACCAAGGCCCCGTAATCATCGGCCATCGCCCGCAAAACCCCGGTGAACAAATGCCCATAGCCAGGGAGGTCCCCTTGGCAATTGAGGCTATAGCTGTTGGCCGAGTGCTCACGCAATTCAAGGTGGGGCAGCATCAAATCCGAAACGGCAAGTCGCGCCCGATCGTGTAAATCGTCAAGCGAATGCAAAAACTCAACAAAATTGACACCGCTGAATCGCAATAACCGACGCGGTGCGGCCAGGTTTGGATGGGACACCAGATAGGTCCCAATATCCTCCATCAATTCGTCGTAGGGGCGGTCCAGCACGTCACAGACTGCCGCAAGCACCCGCGGTGTGAGCTCATCTTCATAGGTCCACATCGCCTCGAATTCGGTAAAATCGAGATTCGCGCGTTTGGCCGAGGCTGCCCATTGAGCAGTCCCGTAGGTATCAACGACAAAGCGTTGAATCGCCCTATTCACAAGCCCGTGCATGAAGTCCTCATTCCCATATACACAGGAAACGATGGCGCTTTTCGGTTAAGATTTGACGAACATGTGCAATTCTAATGAGTTGGATTTATCGCAGTTTGATCAAAAATCGGTCGGTGCGCCACCTTCGGCCTTTCTGCGCGCAACAAAATCCGCCAACTCATCCCGAATGGCAATATCCAGCGGGGGTGCCTCAAAGCTGCCAATGATCTCCTTGAACATCAGATGTGCGCGTTCAGGCGTCCAGACAGCCCCTGCAACCTCCCACCCTTCGTAGTTCTTCCAATCGCTCAGGAACGGTTGATAAAAGGCTCTGGTATAGCGATCCTGCGTATGTTGGATTCCGAAGAAATGACCAGCGTTTCCAACAGATTTGATCGCGTCCAATGCGATTTCATCGGGGCCCGTCTCCGTGATCTGAGGGTCCATATATCGTTGTATTTGCTGCAGTATCTCGCAATCCATAATGAACTTTTCTGGGCTGGCAATCAATCCGCCCTCGAGCCAGCCGGCAGCGTGGTAGATCATGTTTGTACCTGATTGAACAGCGGCCCAGAGGCTGTTCGACGTCTCCCACATCGCCTGACCATCCGGTACATTCGCGGCACAAACACCGCTGGAGCGCATCGGCAGACCGTAATACCGGCTCAATTGCCCTGTCATCTGGGTTGCGCGCATGTATTCCGGTGTGCCGAACGCGGGCGCACCCGATTTCATATCAACGTTCGAGGTAAAGGTGCCAATCGCCACTGGGCATCCGGGATTGATGATTTGCGCCAGAACAACCGCGCAAAGGGCCTCGGCCAAAGACTGCGCAACGGCACCTGCCATCGTCACCGGGGCCATCGCCCCTGCAAGCGTGAAAGGCGTCACCACCAGACCCTGTCCGCGTCGCGCCAACCGCATCCAGCCATCCAACATCGGAAAGTCGTGCTTGAGCGGCGAGGTAGAGTTGATGTTGGTATACATGCGCGGGCTGGCGTCGAATTCTTCATGGGTGAGCCCCCCCGCGATACGCACCATTTCCATGACGTCTTCGACACGTTCCTTGCCCAGAGAGTAGGCATGCATGACCTTATCCGTCAGGGTAAGCTTGTCATAAAGGACGTCGAGGTGTCTGACCGAAGCGTGCAGGTCGACCGGTTCTACAGGATACCCACCGGCAAAGTGGATACAGTTGAAATATTGTGTCAGCTTGAGCAGGTTGCGACACATCTCACGCGTGCCCGGGACCTTCGTGCCCAGTTCCATATCCCAGTAGTTGGGTGGCGAAGAAACGTTACCGAAGAGCAAATTCCGCCCGCCCACGGTGATTTGCCGATCGAGATTTCGCGGCGTCAGGGTGAATTCGGAAGGCGCGCGCGCAACCCACTCCATAACGAAATCGCGGCCCATCCTGACGTTTTCGCCGTCTATGTCACATCCCGCCTTGCGCAGAATATCTACGGCTTCGGGATTGAGGAAGGCGACACCGATCTCTTCCAAAATGCGCATGGCACCATCATGAATTGCCTCGACCCCTTCGGGTGTCAAAGGCTCCGTCGGTCGATCAAGATTGACCGGCGGGTTCCAGGGCATTTGCTCGATGACGGCCGTACCGCGCCGGTTTGCCGCGCCGGCGCGCCCGCCACTTCTTGTCCTGCGACGATCCGATGATCTGGCCATGTCTTGCTCCCTGCACATCTGATCCTTTCATAAAGGGCAGAGCACTGGTGCCGTCGCCGTCTCAATTGCGACGTGATGCGTCGCTTTTGAGGAGCTGACTACATATGGAATTGTCTGAACTTGCTAGGACTGCGCCGCGATCCAGTCCGTCAACCCGCCGACATCGTCTAGTACGACCTCGGAAAGCGGCTCCAGGACGTGGCGTTCCGCCAGACCGGTCAAGACGCCCACACATCGCATCCCGGCGGCGCGACCGGCGATAAGGTCGTGCGTACTATCCCCCACCATCACAACAGCCTCAGGGGCGATTGAGAACATCTGAGCAAAGGCCAGCAGTTGACCGGGGTCAGGTTTGGCCCCATGGCCGCTGTCGAAACCTGCGATGAAATCGAAAAACTCGGTCACCCCGGCAGACTTCAGATGCGCCCGCGCCGGTGCTTCGGCATCATTTGTCGCAACACCAAGACGCAGACCGCGCGCGCTCAGATCGTTCAGGAACGGGACCAGCGGGATCGCCTCGACCTGCGGCGCCATCTCCGCCTCCTCGTTCAAGATGTTCAGGACGTCCTGAAAAGAGGTCCCCGGCAGGAATGGCATCAGGGCTTGCGCAACCTCTCCGGGTGTTCCCGCGATGACGAGGCTATCTGGTGAAAATCTCTGAGCTGCATAGTCAAAGCCGATCTGCGCGCCCAGATGTGCGGCGTCTTCCGTGTTCCCGGTCATGCGCTCCAAAAACCCGACCGCCCAGACCTCCCAGGTTGCAGCGAAGTCGAAAAGCGTGCCGTCCTTGTCAAAAAGGACCCCTTTGATACCGCTCATGTCCAGTTCACCTGCTCCCCGCCTGGCAAGGCCTGACGGGCCTGCATCGGACTGTCATATTTGGCGCCGATCGCATCACATGCGGCGATAACCCAGGCGTCATCCATGGTGATAAAATCCAGTACGGATCCCAGAAAGGCAGGATCGCTTGCCCCTGCCCTGAGGTCTGTCTCAGACGCGCCCGTCGCTCCTAAAAATACCGGCAGCAACTCTTCATTCCCTGCCAACCACCCCAGAATCTGGAGGGCCAGAACCTCGGCGGATTCCCGCGTGTACATGGCGTACCTACCCATAATTGGCGTTACATTCGCAACCCTTTGTTAACCAAATTGAGTGCAATGTCGAACAGCGGTTGTTCACCCTTGAAAGGACGCGAAGAGCGTGCAGGGAAAAATTCTCATCGTAGACGCGATTTCGACCAATCGCATTGTACTTAAAGTAAAACTTGCCTCGGCATTTTACGAAGTCGTACAGGCGGCAACGGCCGACGAGGCCTGTGTTGCAGCGCTTCGCCATGACCCCGACTTGATCATTTCAGCCATGGCTCTACCCGATTGTGACGCGGCTGAGCTTTGCCGCCGGTTGCACCGCAGCGCCCAGACCCGCGCCATTCCGATCATGGTGGTGGGATGCCGGCCCAATGCAGATTCTCGCCTCAAAGCTCTGGAGGCCGGCGTTCAGGATGTCATGCTGAAGCCGATTGACGACACCCTTCTATTGGCGCGCGTTCGAAGCCTCATTCGCGCGCACAACTCTGCGGCGGAATGGCAAATGCGCGACGATACCTCAAGAGCCCTTGGTTTTGCGGAAGACACCATGGATTTCGGTCCGCCGGGACGCGCGGTTCTGGTGGGATCGGACGCAAACACGGCGCATAGCTGGATCAGCCAGCTAAGACCCCTCCTACGCACGGACCTGAGCTTTACCGCCCCGGAAACTGCGCTGCGGGACCTCTCTCCCGGCAAAGTGCCCGATGTGTTCATCTTATCTCTGGCCGGAGATGACGGCAGCAACAGCGACGTTCTGCGCCTGCTTGCCGCCATTCGCGCCACCGCGATAACACGCCACGCCGGAATTTTGGTGCTGCAGTCCCGGCCGGATCCCGGCTTGGGGGCTTATGCGCTGGATTTAGGGGCCGATGACCTGATGACCGACGGCTTCGAGGCCGCTGAACTGACGCTCCGGGTCAAAGCGATGCTGCGACGCAAGCGTATTGCAGATCAGTTGCGCGCAACCGTACGCACCGGGCTGAAAGCCGCTGTTTCCGATCCGCTGACCGGGCTGCACAACCGTCGTTACGCCATGCCTCATCTGGCACGGGTGGCCGAACACGCCGCGGCAACGGGCAGAAGTTTTGCCGTGATGGTGGCTGATCTGGATCATTTCAAGCAGATCAACGATCTTTATGGCCATGCTTCCGGAGACGCTGTGCTGGTGGAAGCGGCCCAGCGCTTACGGGATAACTTGCGCGGTGTTGATCTCGTGGCCCGGATCGGAGGCGAAGAATTCCTGATCGTCATGCCCGCAACCCCGCTCACGGAAGCCCGTGTCGCGGCCAGCAGATTGTGTCGCAAGATCGGCGGGCGCGGATTTATCGTACCCGGGGCAGACGAACCGATCAAGGTGACGGTGTCAATCGGTGTGACCATCGGCGGGCTGCGGTCCAAACAGGACCGCGCGGAAACCCTCGACGCCAATGTGCTGCTGGATGCGGCTGACAAAGCGCTCTATTCCGCCAAAATGCAGGGCCGGAACCAGATCAATCTCAACCGCCCTGCTGCCTGAGCAGGACGGATGAAGCATCCAGGACTACTTGCGTCGGCGGGGGCCTCGGCGCAGCACTTCTTCGACATCCTGAGCGTAGTTCTCACGCTCTGCATCAGTCATACCGCCGACAACCTCCATCCAGGCGCCCAATGCGGCTTCCTGCACGGCAATCGTCGTCGCGGCCTGCCGTTCGACAGCCTTTGAGAGTTTTTCAGGATCGTAGGGAACGTTGCGCAAGGCGCTCAGGACTTCCGCATAGAGTGCCCGTCGCGCAGCCCGATCTGGAAACCCCTCCGGGCTCCCCTCGCGCGCGGAATGAATCACCGCGCGCCGTTCATGATGCGGGAGCGCCATCATGTAAGGCAGTCCATAAGCCCCCAATCCCGCCATCCGCAACCCTCCGCGCCCGCCTTCACCGTGGCGCAAAAGAGTTCCGGCCACCAATCCCACGACAGCGAGATTCAACGCCAGTGAGACGCCAAGCAATATCTTGATACGACGCGACGTGCCTGACTTGCGTTCCATTTCAGTCTGCATGATCTATCCCTCGTCCAGATCCCAGCCAAAGCTGGTCAATTCTGCTGTCGAACTCTCCTCCACGCCCGCCTCATACCCAAGTATCAAGGCACCCGCATCGGGAACCGATGCAGGCGGGCTGAACCCTATCCACACACCAGCGCAGGTTGCCGCGACCAGTCCGCCCATACCTTGCCACCCGCCAAGCGCCTCGCTCAGCCGCGCCCAAAGCGGTCGAGCTGGCATCGGTGGGCGCGCCGGTTGCGATTGGATCGCGTCAGCATCGGCCAAAACCCGTGCCATCAAACCTGATGGCAGGTCCGGTTCACCATCACGCGCCGCTTTCAGCAGCCGATCCACCTGGGTCATATCGTCATCATCATGAGGTGTCATCGTCGTATCCCAGTTCTGCACGTTTACCGGCCAGAAGAGCCGCCAACGCCCGTTTACCCCGCGCAGTCAGGCTTTCCACCGCCCGTGGGCTGATTTCCATTACGGCAGCTATTTCAGGGTTTGCCAGTCCCTCAATATGTCGCAGGATCACGGCCTGTCGCTGCCTTTCCGGCAGTGCATTCAAAGCCCCTTGCAGCGCATCATCACGAGACCGTTCCTGCATTTTTCTTTCGACACCCGGCACCGGGTCCTCCGGTTCTGCGATCTCGTCCAGGGCGACATGGCGCCTTTTGCGTAACCGATCTGTGCACAGATTGGCACAAACCCGGTAAAGCCAGGTGCTCACCTGCGCCTCGCCCTGTCGCCAGCGGGGCGCAATTCGCCACAACCGCACCATTGCCTCCTGCGCGACATCCTCAGCCTCACCGTCATCACCGAGCATCCGCCGCGCCTGGCCGAAAACACGGGGCAATAGTCGCCCTGCGAGGGCGCGTGCAGCAGCGGGATCGCCGTTGGCGTAAAGCACCATCAGAGCGTCATCGCTCAGCGTCGAAAGCGTATCCCGTGGCATATCCATCCAAAGCATCGTTAGATACTGGCGGCACACCGATCAAGGCATGCCGCCACCAGCGAAACTATTGTTTACTCAGAACGCGCCCCACCCTTGTGGTGCTTTCTCATCTTGGCAATTGCCGCATCGAACTCGGCTTTGGTCACAGCGCCATCTCCGTCCTTATCCGCCCGTTGGAAACGTCGCTCCGCGCGACCGGAATTTTCCAACTCCTCGGCCGAAATCTTGCCATCTTCATCAGCATCCAGACGATCCATCATTCGGCTTGCGCGCTGCTTTGCGCGCTCACTGGCCGCCGCCTCGATTTCTGGCAAGGTCAAAAACCCATCGCCATCCGCATCAACCTTGGCCAGACGTGCGGCACCATGTGCCTGCATCTCTTCAAGAGTGACCTTCCCGTCGCCATCGCTATCGAGGATCTCGAAATCGATGGGTGCGCCATGGCGATTACCTTTTGCAAAGGCCGATCCAGCCGCCAGACTTATGGAAGTTGCTGCAATCAAAGCGATAAATACTGTATTCTTCATTGTACTACTCCTAACCGTTACGTCCCTTTGGAAACCCCGTTTTTTGGGTCCGGACATTCCTTGAACGTGCAGCGCAGCAATTTCCGTCGAATTTATTTTCCATTTTCGCGACATCCCGCCGCAGCGACAGGACAGCACCTTTTAATTGCCATCCTAAAGGCGCATGTAGAAGCCACTCCAAAGGATGTGAGCAATGACAGATACCGCCCAAGTGCCTTCCGGGCTGACCCACGCCCCAGCGCCCAGCGTCACCGAGACAGAGGAACGTGACACCAAACGTTCCATTCTGCGGGGCTGGCGTCGCAAGTGCCCAAACTGCGGAAGCGGCCCTCTTTTGAAATCCTATCTGAAGGTCAATGATACTTGCTCGGTTTGCCGCGAGGAGCTCTTTCATCACCGCGCTGACGACGGGCCCGCTTACCTGACGATCTTTCTGGTCGGGCATCTGATGGCGCCGCTGCTGCATTTCGCTTTCGTGAAATGGCGCCCCGAACCGCTTACACTCTTCACCATTTTTGCGGTTGGCTGCGTCGGCTTATCGCTCTACCTTCTGCCCAGGTTGAAGGGAGCCATTGTCGGCTACCAATGGGCGCGCGGTATGGGTGGCTTTGGCAAGCCAGACTGATCCGGCGTCCCCGCCAGAACAGGTTGGAACATGCCAGCAAACTCCAGTGAAGACAAAACGGCCATTCGGGACGCGGCAACGATCATAGCCCTGCGCGACCGACACAGCAAACCGCGTATACTCATGGGTCAACGCGGTGCCAAAGCCGCCTTTATGCCGAACAAGTTTGTTTTCCCGGGCGGTGCGGTCGACCCGGAAGACCGGCACATTCCGCTTGAGGGCTCTCTTCCGGACCTGTGCAACCAACGGCTGACCGAAGACGCCGATGCCGGGATGGCGCACGCCTTGTGTATCGCCGCCATTCGCGAACTGTGGGAGGAGACAGGCCTTGTGCTCGGGCATAAAGGCCCCTGGTCGGGACCTGTTCCATCAGAATGGCAGGATTACGCCCGAACCGGCCACGTACCCTCAGCAACGACCCTGCAGTTTGTTTTCCGGGCGTTGACCCCTCCAGGAAGGCCGCGGCGTTTTGATGCCCGGTTTTTTCTGGTTGATGCCGATGCCATCTCAGGTGATCTGGATGATTTTTCAGCCGCATCTGACGAGCTTTCTCACCTGCAATGGGTGCCCCTGCAAGACGTCAGGGGCTTTGATATGCCCTTCATCACCGAAGTGGTCCTCTCCGAGATCGAAGCCCGGGTGACAAGATCTGCGCCACCGGAAAGCGTACCTTTCTTCAAAAACGATGACGAAGAGAGCCTCTTCTTGCGTCTGCGCGGCGTGCCCGGACCCTCTTGAGACATCGCATTTAACGCCGCCCGGGATCAGACCACCAGAATCAGCGTCAGGATCGATACGCATAATACGGCCATACCTGCCAGTTCTCGCTTGCTCGGTCTTTCTTTGAACAGCAGAACCGATGCCAACAAACTCAGGATCAGTTCAACCTGGCCAACGGCCTTGACGTAGGCGGCAGTTTGCAAGGTGAAGGCAATAAACCAGCCCATTGAGCCCCCCATTGACATCAATCCGATCCAGCTCGCGACACGGCGCGCGCGCCAGACCGCGTTGATCTGCCCCGGGTCTCGTTGCATCAACCAGAGCGCCATGCCCAACATTTGGGCACCGGTGACCGCAGACAGGGTGACACTGGCTCGTACGATGGGGTCGAACGCTTCGATTTCCAGTGACGCGCCCCGATAACAAACCGCTGAAACGGCAAAAAGAACGCCCGAAGAGAGCCCCAGACCTACGCTGCTGTTCCACATCGAGGCCCACCCCCAACCGGTGACGCCCGGTGGCGTTGACAGCAAAAGTACACCGATCAGCCCTAGGGAAATCGCACCGAACGCCAACCCGTGCACCCCTTCGCCGAGAAGGATCAGGCCGATCACAACGGATAGGATGACTTCGGTTTTCATCAACGTGACACCCACCACGAAGTTACGTGATTTGAAGAGGGTCACCACGCATATGGTTGCCACGACCTGCGCCAGCCCGCCAGACATCGCATAAGCCCAGAAAGCTGGGCCCATTGATGGCAGGGCATGGTCGGTCAGCCGCAGATAAACAGCCGTCAGGATCGCAATCAGCGGTGCTGAATACAAAAACCGCGCGAATGTGGCACCGGTGGGCGAAAGCGTCGCCGTCGCCAGCACTTTTTGCAGAATGAAGCGCAGGGTTTGGAAAACCGCGGCCGCAAAGGTCACGATAACCCACAGATCCGGAGATAAAAAACTCATGGCTTCTCATGGACCAGATCAGCGCTGCCCGCCAGTGGCAACTGGTTCACAGTTTGGGGTCTGGATTTTCCGTGTGGCCGTCAACCGCAATGACCTGCCCTGAAACCAGTTGCGCTGCGTCCGAGGCCAAGAAAACCGCCATGTTCGCGATATCACGCGCTTGCACAAATTTCTGCATCGAAGTGCCCTTGGCATAACCCGCATAGACCTGATCGCGTGTCATGCCCTTGGCAGTTGCTTCCCGTTCGAGAACGCCCTCCATGCGTGGCCCTTCGACGGCGCCGGGACAGATGGCATTGGCACGAATACCGTGTGGTCCCAACTCCATCGCCAGCGTTTTCATCAATCCAATCACCGCCCATTTGGCAGCCGAATAGGGCGCGCGGTTGGGATATCCATAGAGCCCCGCGGTTGATGAGGTCAGGATGATTGCGCCAGACCCTTGCGCCTTCATGCGCGGTGCCGCATGTTTCGCGGCCAGAAAGGCTCCCTCGACATTGACGGACATGCAGGCGCGCCAGTCCTCAAGCGCAATGTGCTCGATCCGGGCAGTTGGACCGGCTATGCCCGCGTTGGCACACAGAACATCAATCTTTGCCATCCGCGATACAACTTCCTGCACCGCCGTTTCATCCGTCACATCCGCCTGCACTCGGTGCCAGTCTTCGGGGCAGGATGACAGCGCCGCGCTGTCCACATCCGTAACCCAGACCTCGTAACCCGCTTGCGCGAAGCTCTCGCCCATCGCCCTGCCGATGCCAGACGCGCCGGCGGTGACCAGAACCCGTTTCATGGTCGCGCGCCTACCGACCGCCCGACACCCTCCGGCATGGGCAGCGTTGCCTGAGCCTCAGCAAACCGACGCAAGGCCTGATCAATTTCCGGACTGGCATCCGAGGGGCGGCGCGTCTCCAGACTGACGTGGAGCAGGAAATGCTCACCGGTCGCCAGCAGCCGGTCCCCTTCATACATCTCATGCCAGAGGTGCATCTTCTTGCCGCCGCCACTCAGCACGCGGGTGCGCACATCAATGATCGCCCCGGCATGCACTTCATCCAGATGCCTGATATGGGTCTCGGCCGTAAAATAACTGCCGCCAGATGCGATGTATTCGGCGTCGCATCCGATCAGTTCCATGAACCGATCCGTCGCATCGCCAAATGCCTGCAGGTATTTGGCTTCGTTCATGTGACCGTTGTAGTCTGTCCAGTCGAGCGGCACCGCGCGATGTATCGTCAACACAGGCGCTGATGGATCAGAGACCTCCACCGCACTCTGGCCCAATACCGAACGGGCACGGATGCTCTTTTCCTGAGCGTCCAGAAGCGCCCCGGCCCCCCAGTTCTGTGCTTTCAACGCACGCATCATCGCAACAAGGTTGTTGTCACGGATGCGCTCCAGCTCCCGGATTGAATGGTGGCCGGATTGCGCATCAGACTGGCCCGCGATCAAATCCACGAGCTCATCTGTGAACTCTGGAACATCCATCAACTTGGTCCAGGGCCATTTCAACGCCGGTCCGAATTGCGCCATGAAATGCTTCATTCCCGCTTCGCCGCCGGCCACACGGTAGGTCTCAAAGAGACCCATCTGCGCCCAGCGGATACCAAACCCATACCGGATCGCATCATCGATCTCTTCGGTGGTGGCGATGCCGTCTTTGACGAGCCACAAAGCTTCACGCCACACAGCTTCCAGAAACCTGTCAGCGACATGGGCGTCTATCTCTTTCTTCAGGTGCAAAGGATGCATGCCCAGATCGACGAGGATACCCTTTGCGATGTTCACGATCCCGGCATCTGATTGCGCTGTCGTGACCACTTCGACCAGCGGCAACAGGTAGACCGGGTTGAACGGATGGCAAACCATGATTTGCCCCGGCTCTCTCGCATTCTGCTGCAACTCGGACGGTTTGAAACCAGATGTCGAAGATCCGATCACGGCCGCTGCGGCGCAAGAAGCCTGAATCTCCGCGAAGGCCGCATGCTTGACATCCAGCCTCTCCGGGACACTTTCCTGTATCCACGTCGCGCCCTTCACAGCATCGGCGATCGTTTCATGAAACGACAAGGTGCCTTCGGGCGGCAGGGCAACATCCAGAAGGCCCGGGAGCGAACGCCGCGCATTGGCCAGTACTTCGCCAATCTTGCGCTGTGCCTCCGGGTCGGGATCAAAAACGCGCACGTCCCAACCGTTCAGCAGAAAGCGCGCTGCCCAGCCACCGCCGATTACGCCACCGCCAATGATCGCAGCCGTCTGGGTCATGGTAAAGTCCTTCTCAGCTGACTGATATCCCAGCCATAAAATGCCAATACGTCGCGGGCCGCCGCAGCCCTGTCGCCCGGCGTGTCACTACCTCTGTTCAGAACCGCGCCAAAATCTCCGGCCACCGTACCAATGGCCGCTGTGCGGAAAGCTTCATCAACCCACATGACCACCAGCGTGTTTTCAGATCTGGCCGGGTCGCGCAGCACACCCGGGTCGCTCACAAAATAGATACCGGCCCGATCTGCGATCACGTCGCTGGTCAACGTCAGGGTTTGACGCGCTGGATCATGGGTAAAGGCAACGGCGCCTTCGCGCCGCGGCGCAAAGCTGGCGACCAACACCCACTCACCAGCAAAATCCGCTGCGTTGAACCGCGTCGTTGCACCGATTGGAGCATCTACGTCACGATAGCTCGTAGGCCCCGATGCGCCAAAGGGGACACAGGCGGCAATCGAAACGGTCAGGCAAAGCGCCAAGCATGGCCCGACAGCACGTCTTCGCAACGCAGAGCGGCCTTTCTCCCGGAAAATGTTCATCATGCGGCGGGTGCCTGTTTGATCAGGTTCAGCCTTGCGCGCACCTCGGTTGGACCAATAACCCTTGCACCCATATTTTCGATCAGGGAGTGCGCACGCTCAACCAGTTGCCAATTCTCGGCAAGAACGCCTTTTTCCAGCCAGAGATTATCTTCGAGACCCACGCGGACGTTTCCCCCGGCCAAAACGGCTGCGGCCACATAGGCCATCTGATTGCGCCCCAGCGAAAAGGCCGAAAAGGTCCAATCCGGCGGCACGTTGTTGACCATCGCCATGAAGGTATTGAGATCATTGGGTGCCCCCCAAGGGACCCCCATACATAGCTGCACAAGCGCCGGCGCCTCCAGCACCCCATCTTCAACCAGTTGTTTTGCATACCACAAATGACCCGTGTCAAAGGCTTCTATTTCCGGTTTGACCCCCAGCTCCGTCATCATGCGGCCCATCGCAGACAACATACCCGGCGTATTCGTCATGACATAATCAGCTTCAGCGAAATTCATGGTTCCGCAATCGAGCGTGCAAATCTCCGGCAAACACTCGGCCACATGTGCCACCCGCGCACTCGCACCGATCATATCCGTGCCATCAGTTTTGAGCGGGAGGGGGTTCTCGACATCCCCAAAAATCATGTCTCCCCCCATACCTGCAGTCAGGTTCAGGACAACGTCGACGTCAGCGTCGCGAATCCGATCCGTCACTTCGCGGTAATAAGTCAGTTTGCGGCTGGGCGCCCCGGTTTCAGGGTCTCGGACATGGCAGTGGACAATCGCAGCTCCCGCCTTGGCGGCAGCAATCGCGCTATCAGCAATTTGTTTCGGGGACCGGGGCACATGTGAACTGCGATCCTGCGTGCTACCTGAACCGGTGACCGCACAGGTGATAAATACCTCATTGTTCATATTCAGTGGCATGACTGTCTCCCTTGTATTGACTCAAAAAGTGGCGCAAAAGGCGCCACCACACTTGTTCTAATGCGAAAAACTATTGATGAAATTCGCAAATAACCTTCATGCCACTGTTTTGGTTCTGGATGAAACCAACACATTGTCCTTTGCCGCCGCCGTTGATCCCATGCGGGCCGCAAATCGCCAGGCGGGCGCCAAGCTTTTTCAATGGCGGTTTGCAACACCCAATACGTCAGATGTGGTTTTGACCAGCGGTCTTGCCGTGTCGGCTAGCCCCCTGCATCTTGTCGATCATTGCGACGTGCTTCTTGTCGTGGCGGGGTTTGATCTTGAACGACAGGCCACCCCCGCGCTGCTCGCCGGATTACGACGCTTGGCAAAAACGTCAAAGCTGGTCGCTGGAATTGATGGGGGCCCGTGGATCATGGCGCGCGCCGGGTTGCTGGATAATCACATGGCCACGACGCATTGGGAGGACCTCGACGCCTTCGCCCGAACTTTCCCGAATGTGGCGGTGTCGGATGCCCGTTTTGTCGTCAGCGGGAACCGGTTGACCAGTGGGGGCGCGGCCCCTGCCATAGACATGATGTTACATCTGATTTCGACACTCTTTGACGCGGCACTCGCCGACCGGGTCGCTGGTAGTTTTATTTACGATGCAAACGCATCATCAGTCCGCCCGCAGATGCGCAATCCCCTGCGCAAGCGACATTCCCCTTTGACAGCACGCGCTGACGAGATCATGCAATCCCATCTCGAAGACCCCGTCAGCATCGAAGAAATCACACGGCGATTGGGTGTAAGTGCGCGCGCCCTGCAACTTCAGTTCCGGAGCCAGCTCCGCACAACACCGCAAAAACACTATCTTGACCTGCGTTTGACCGAGGCGGACAGACTGGTGACCCAAACCACAACAGCCCTTCAGGAAGTGGCCCTGAGAAGCGGCTTCGCGTCGCAATCAAGCTTCGCCCACGCCTACGCGCGGCGATTTGGCAAGTCGGCATCCGCGAGACGGAAGCAGCTTCAATAGGGCATTGGGTGCGCCCGATGTGCTGCGTCAATCTCGGCAGTGACTTCATCCCCCAGAGACAGATCAGCGGCACCCAGACTTACCTCCAGCTGATCCATTGTCGTTGCGCCGAAAATGACCGAGCCCATGAAAGGACGGCTCTTGCACCACGCCAAAGCCATCTGGATAGGATCGAGATCATGACGCGCCGCAATTTCCAGATAGGCGGAAACAGCATCGAAAGCCCGGTCCGTTTTACGCCCCCCAAGATCATCGTTCAGCGTCATGCGCGATTTGGGCGGGACTGCGCCCTCTTGATACTTGCCCGTCAGCAACCCCGCAGCCAAAGGCGAAAATGCCAAAAGAGACACTTCCTCCTGGACGCTCATTTCGGCCATGTCGGTATCATAAAGACGGCACAGCAAGGAGTATTCGTTTTGAACCGACGCAACCCGTGGCCCGCCGGTCCGTTCTGACGCCTCAAGCCATTTCGTTGTGCCCCAGGCGCTTTCGTTGCTCAGGCCGAAGGAGCGGATTGTACCCCTCGAAACCTCATCCTGAAGTGCGCCCAGCGCATCATCCATGTGCTGCTTGGTATCAAGCATGAGTTGACCCGAGGGGTCATATGTCCAGTTCTTGCGAAACATGTAGCTGCCCCGGTTGGGCCAATGGAACTGGTACAAATCAATGTAGTCGGTTTTCAGCCTGCGCAATGACCCCTCTACCGCCTCGGGTATTGTCTGTGACGAAATCGGCGCGCCATCGCGAACGATTGCAAGACCCTCGCCGGAATGTTTGGTCGCCAGAACAACCTCATCCCGGCGCATGTCGCGTTCAAACCAAAGCCCAATGATCCTCTCCGTGCGCCCGACAGTCTCCGCACTGACCGGATTGACGGGATACATCTCGGCTGTGTCGATAAAATTGATACCCGCATCCAGTGCCCTGTCGATTTGGGCGTGCCCCTCTTCGGCTGTGTTCTGAGTGCCCCAGGTCATCGACCCCAGACACAGCTCAGAAACCTCGATATTGGTGCGGCCCAATCGATTCATCTTCATTGCGGGAATTTCCTTTTGTATCTGGCGCAACTCTAGCCTGTCGCCAGCGCGCTGCAAGCAGGTTTGAAAATCGGGCGAACGCGCCAGATACGCAAAACAGATGCCCCAAATAGGGGCAGCTTTACCCTGCAGGAAATGGAGCAAAACTGGCAATGTGCCGCGCCCAAATTCCCGAATGCAGATCAAGACCGCGTGAACATATTGGTAACCAACCGCAAAATCATATCTAAGGGGAACTCATAGGAGCCCCCTCGCCATGTCGTTATTGATTTCCCGCCGTCTGCTTGTTGCTTCAGGTTTGGCGGCGTGGGCAACCTCGGGGTTTGCCGCACCACGGCGATACGATCTTGTGCCCGGCCGGTCTCGTGTCGCGTTCATTTTCAATGTAAGCGGGACACAACAAACCGGAACTGTGCCCGTGCAAAGTGCCGACATCCGTGTCGACCCCGGTAACCTTGCAGCCTCCAGCGCCAATGTTACCTCGGATATTCGCTTTGCAAAGACCGGTATGCTCTTCGTCACTCAGGCACTCCTCAGCGCATCCGTGCTTGACGCCGAAACCTATCCCTTGGTGCAATACGAATCCACCAAGATCATATTGGGCCAATCAGGTCGTATTTCCGAAGGTGCCAGAATTGACGGCCGCTTGACCCTGAGGGGCATCACGCGGCCTTTGCAATTGGCGGCGACGTTGACGCGTCCTGCCGGGTCCGCAGCGAATGATCTGTCCATCCTGAACATACAACTGAACGGAACGCTAAGCCGTCGGGCATTCGGGGCTGTCGGATACCCAAAGCTTGTCGATGACCCGGTTAATCTCGATATCCGTGCAGAAATTCGAGCCCGGGGCTGAAAACGACCCATCTGATGTCGAATAACTGACAGGATAGCCCAGACAACTCGCTAGGTTGGGCGTGTCATGCGTTTACTTATCTCCTTTGCCGCCCTGTTTCTCTCGGTCCTGCTTTTGCAGCTGTCGTCAGGTGGCGTTGGCCCACTGGATGCCTTGTCCGGTCTCAAACTGGAATTTTCGAAAAAAGAAATCGGCCTGCTGGGGTCCGCTCATTTCCTTGGTTTTTTCATCGGGTGTTGGTGGGCGCCGCGCCTGATGGGCAGTGTCGGGCATTCCCGCGCTTTTGCAGCATTTACGGCCGCCGGCGCGATCGGACTGATGAGCCACATGCTCATTATCGACCCCTACGCTTGGGCTCTCATGCGCGTCGCATCGGGGATCTGTGTCGCGGGATGCTATACCGTCATCGAGGCCTGGCTACAGGCAAAGGTCACAAATCAGACGCGTGGGCGCACGATGGGGGTTTACCGCGTTGTCGACATGACCGGTTCCATGGCCGCCCAACTGATTATCGGGGTTCTCGAACCGGCCAGCTACGTATCCTACAATTTGCTTGCGATTGTCTGTTGTGCTGCTCTTTTGCCGCTGACGCTGACCACCGTGCGGCAACCTGAAACACCGGCGTCACCGCGATTGCGCCCGCGTCTTGCCTATGATCGCTCGCCGCTGGCGGCTGCTGGCGTACTTGCCGCGGCCCTGTCCTCCGCTTCTTTTCGAATGGTCGGGCCGGTTTATGGTCAGGAGGTTGGCCTTAGCATAGATCAGATCGCGTATTTCATGGCCTCCTTCGTTTTGGGCGGTGCCTTGGCGCAGTACCCCGTGGGCTGGCTGGCCGATAAATTCGACCGTCGCTGGGTGCTGATTTGGCTCTCGATTGCCGCCATTGCCAGTTCGACCATTACAATTTTCGCCTCTGGTCTGGGCACAACGGGCGTTATGTTAACTGCTGGCCTCTTTGGCTTGACCACATTCCCGATCTATTCAGTGGCCGCATCCCACGCACATGATTTTGCAAGCGACGCAGAACGGGTGGAGCTTTCCGCCGCGTTGATGTTCTATTTCGCATTGGGCGCGATTGCAGCACCCTACTTCGCCTCGTACCTGATCGATGCTTTTGGGCCCAAGGCACTCTTCATCATGATTGCTGGAGCGCATGTCCTGCTCGTCGCATTCGGTCTGACACGCATGCGGGTACGTCCGTCGCCCGCAGATCGCACACGCTACACCTACGCACCACGGACCTCCTTTACCATCGGGCGGCTCATGCGGCGTAGCCGGGCGAATTCACAAGATTAATATTACCCTTTGCTGCGCTATGAAAACTGGCCCTTGGCGCAAACCTGAGGTACAGGGGATCAAATTCCGCGATCAAAAAGGCTTTGCCATGGCACGCCATCTCATCACTTCAGCCATTCCCTATATCAACGGCATCAAACATTTGGGAAATTTGATCGGAAGCCAATTGCCGGCCGATCTCTTTGCACGCTACCTGCGCGCGCGCGGGCACGAAGTGCTCTTTTTGTGTGCAACTGACGAGCACGGAACGCCCGCTGAACTCGCCGCGGCCAAAGCCGGTAAACCTGTCGCAGAGTATTGCGCTGAAATGCATGCAGTTCAGGCCAGAATCGCCGAAGGCTTTCGCCTGTCATTTGACCATTTTGGGCGATCCTCCAGCCCACAAAACCATGCTCTGACACAGCATTTCGCAGGACGGCTCGCCGATGCCGGGTTGATCGGTGAGGTCAGCGAAAAACAGGTTTACTCGATCGCGGACGGCCGTTTTTTACCAGATCGCTACATAGAAGGCACTTGCCCGAATTGTGGATATGATAAAGCACGCGGCGACCAGTGCGAAAACTGCACGAAGCAGCTTGATCCAACCGACCTGATTGATGCACGATCTGCGGTTTCGGGATCTACAGATCTGGAAGTGCGGGAAACAAAACATCTTTATTTGCGACAATCGGAGTTGAAGGACGAATTGGACGCTTGGATCGATTCCAAGACGGAATGGCCAATCCTTACGACTTCAATTGCCAAAAAGTGGCTGCATGATGGCGACGGGCTGCGAGACCGCGGTATCACTCGTGATCTGGATTGGGGTATTCCAGTGCAAAGAGGAACCCAACCTTGGCCAGGCATGGAAGGCAAGGTGTTCTATGTGTGGTTTGATGCTCCCATCGAATACATCGCTTGCGCCAGCGAATGGGCTGAAGCAAATGGGTTGACAGACGCCGAATGGCAGCGCTGGTGGAGAACCGACAAAGGTGCTGAAGATGTCCGCTACACACAATTTATGGGTAAAGATAACGTTCCTTTTCATACATTGAGCTTTCCGGCGACCTTGATTGGATCTGGTGAGAATTGGAAGATGGTCGACCACCTCAAATCCTTCAACTATCTGAACTATGATGGGGGTCAGTTTTCAACATCGCAGGGCCGCGGTGTATTCATGGATCAGGCTCTTGAATTGCTTCCGGCTGATTACTGGCGTTGGTGGTTGCTCAGCCATGCCCCAGAAAGTAGCGATTCAGAATTCACTTGGGAAATTTTTCAATCCTCCGTCAATAAAGATCTCGCCGATGTTCTTGGCAATTTTGTCAGCAGGATCACAAAATTCTGCCGTTCCAAATTCGGCGAAGAAGTGCCTCAGGGCGGGTCCTATGGGGAGATAGAGATAAATCTGATTGACGATCTTTCCGAGCGTGTCGACCGATACGCCCGGCACATGGAAAAAATGGAAGTGCGAAAATCCGCTCAGGAACTTAGAGCGATTTGGGCATGTGGAAACGAATATCTTCAGACTGTCGCTCCTTGGACCACCTTCAAGACAAATCCGGAACGCGCCGCAATGCAAACCAGATTGGGTTTGAATTTGGCCCATCTCTATGCAGTGCTATCTGAGCCTTATCTTCCAGACACCACAGACCGTGTTCTCGCCAGCCTCAATGTCGAAAAGACTTCTTGGCCGGAGGATATCGCAGAGTTTTTGCAGCGCCTTTCGAGTGGCCATTCATTCCAAACCCCGGAAGTTCTGTTTGCAAAAATCACTGATGAGCAACGCGAAGACTGGCAGCATAAGTTTTCGGGAACGAGGAATCCTTAGCGCCGCGAACTTCTGCAAGCGCTTTTAAAATTCCTCCCAACCGGTATCCAAGTCGATATTTTCGTCAGCCTTCAAGGCAACGTTCCCGACGACCAAGCCCTCTGGCCTACTTGTTTTTTCGGGGGTTTCTACTTCTCCGCGCTCAGGGGAAGAGGGGGCGGCACTAACCACCTGTGAGAGGTCCAAACGGAACCGGGCGACTGCCGCTGCCAGCGCATCGGCTTCAGAGGTCAGCGCATGACTTGCCGCTGTTGTTTCTTCAAACATTGCCGCGTTTTGCTGGGTGACATGGTCCAATTCATTTACTGCGGTGTTGATTTCGTTCAAACCCGCTGATTGCTCGCGCGCGGACGCAGCAATGTTAGAAACCCGCTTAGAAATTTCTGAGACCGATGTCACGATCGAAGCTAAGGCTGCGCCTGTTTTGTCAACCAAATCAACACCCTTCTCAACCTGATCTCCCGAACTTGAAATGAGTTCATTGATCTCTCGCGCCGCATCAGATGATCGCTGTGCCAAAGCACGCACTTCCGTGGCCACGACCGCAAAGCCGCGCCCGGCCTCCCCGGCACGCGCTGCTTCGACACCAGCGTTCAATGCCAAAAGGTTGGTCTGGAATGCGATATCGTCGATAACCGTCGTAATCTTCGAAATCTCCTGGGACGAGGTTTTGATCTCGTCCATTGCATCGACAGCTTGTCTTGCGACCTCGCCGCCTTTCTCAGCATTCGACTGTGCATCTGCTGACATTGAGGATGCTTCGTCCGCGCCTTCAGCTGCGGATCTGACGGAGCTTGTCAATTCATCCAGTGCTGCTGCGGTTTCTTCAAGAGTTGCAGCCTGTTTTTCTGTCCGTCTGGACAGATCGTCCGCTGCCGAAGTAATTTCACTGGTCTCATTTCGGATGGCATCCGAATTCTGCATGACTGCGGCCACCGCCTCTTTCAATGCAGCAACTGCGGCATTGAAATCTGCGCGGAGTTTTTCGTAGTCTTCTGGAAATACTGACGTAATCTCGCTTGTCAAATCCCCTTCCGACAAACTTTGCAGACCAATTCCAAGCGCACTCACAACACTTTGCTGCTCCTCCGCCACACGCGCTTTTTCCGCTTCCGCCATTTCCTCGGATTCTGCGATTTTCGTCACATCCGTGCCGAGGAATATTGCACTTTCCACCTGGCCACCCGGAGTCATAACAGCGGAGAAGCTACCTTCCAAAACCAAATCGCTTTCTCCAGAAGCGTCTTTTACATCAAATCGACCAAAAACGGGTGCGCCACTCAATACTTCCGAACAAAGATCGGAGGCATTTTGGGAACCATCCGCAGCACCCATGAAGAGATCACGCAAATTGATTGTCGAATACTCACCCGTCTGAAGTCCCAGAATGGCTTCGACGTTCCCATTGGCACCAACCAATTTGCCATCCGCATCGAATTCAATGCGCAACTGATTTTCATCAATGGTTTTCAACACCGCTGCATTGCGAGCCGCCTCCGACTGATCCGCCCATTCTATGACGGCCCCGATTGTCGCGCCCGTTTCATTCAGTGCCGCGTTGATATTGATTTCGACAAGCGCACCGCCAATTTTGGCAATGTGGGAAACCGGAAGAATATCGAAGCCCTCGCTCTTTATTCTGTTGGCCAAAACCTGCAATTCATCAAAATTGGAAATATTGGCCCCAAGAACATTGCCGTTTTCCAAATCCGGCCAACCCTTCTTGAGATCTTCCGACAATGTGTCGCACAATGTTTGGCAAGCCGGATTGATAAACAGAATGGAGAGCGTTTCATCCACCATCATCATGGGCGCGGCAGATCCGACAAATGCAGCACTTTTAAACGCACTTTCACGCTCGGCCTCTTTGGCAAGCGACAGCGTTTCCCGAAACATGTCCAAGCTCCGCGCCATCTGACCAACCTCATCGCCGCGACCGGTGAAGGGAACTTCCGTATCATATTGTGCGTCCGCGATGGCCCCCATCGAGCCTTTGATGCGCACAAGCGGTTGCGAAATCTGGCTGCGCAGGAAGTAGGCTGACAGCGCAACCGCCACCAGCATTACGACAAAGCCCGCACCCAAAGCCTTCTTTTCCATTTCAGCCAAATGCGCCAGTTGGTGCGTTTTGGTCCATCCCGTGACAACCACACCCGCGATCTCGTTGGCATCACCAAACACAACCGGATACGCTGTCATCAACCCATCTTCAGAAAGGGTTGCCTCCGCTGTTTCAAGGGCGGTTTGGGCCAGCGCCTGAGCCCTCTCAACTGAAAATTCCGCGGATTCCCGACTATAGAGCACAGCACCGTTGTACCGAACAACCAGACCTCCTACCGCGTCGGGCTGTGCGGCATCCAGCACGCCGCTAACGAGGCTTTCCACCGCGACAGCATTGCCAAACTTGATGGCTCCGCCCAGTTGCATGGCCATCAACCCAGTGACTTCGCCAGCACGAACACCAAGCGTATTGCTGGTCAGCTCCTTTGTCATGCGACTTTCTATGAAGGAAACCGACGCTACCACTGAAATCACGCAGACCACCACCATAAGAACACATTTAGCGAACAGGCTGTTGATAGCGTTTGGCAGATTTCCGGAGCGGCTCAGAAGCGACATCGAAGAGTCCTCTTATGTGTAAATGGACGGCACCTACGGGAGCAGCGGCTAATGCGTGCCGTCTTGGATGCTCATTGCTTACAAGTCAGGTCTTACAGAGCCCTTAACATTCAGCTTTCCAATCCTGCCATTCATCCGACTGACACCAGTGATCGAGGCCCGAGGTGCGGCGCACCTGCGTCCTCAGGCCAATGATCGACAAAAATCTTCAGGGGACTCCGGAAAGTGGTCTAGCAAAGCGGCAAACAAGCTGCCAACCTTCGAAAACAGGCCCTGAAATCAACAGTTGTGAACATTTTGAATGTCGAGACGCACCACTGAAGAAAACAATGACAGGGTTCTCGAACGGGAACTGAACGCCGTCGAAATCGAGGGGGCAAAGATACTTGAGGCCGTAAAGATCGCCAGAGGAGACCAGCGCTATGCGCGGATTCTCTTTGAAACCGGCACGGTGCCTGAAGGGATTTCGCCCTCATCAACAGACAAGAACTGGATATTGCGCAACTACGGTGGCGCACCGGTTCTCGACATCGAGATCGACCCGCTGCAAGAAACCACGACACTTGAGGTCCGTGGCCAAAACCACGACATCACGCTTCACCAGGATGAAGGAGCACTATTTGCCGATCTGAACGTTGTGGTTGCGGTCCGGAATGGGGAAACCGTCGAGGCCGCGGCCGATTGGCTCCGCTATCATGTTTCACAACATGGCATGGACGGGGCCGTTATTCTCGACCAAAACCCATCGAAAGATAACCGGGGGTTTGTTCGGAGTTTAAACAAAAAAGCTCGAAAAATTGCCGGTCTGAAGCGACTTGTCATTCTTCATTGCAGCGTTCCCTTGGGCAAAGCGGGCCTGCCTGCGGAAGCACACCCGTTCAACGCCCCCGGGGCACCCGGTAAAGATCGGATGGAAATCCCCCCGGAAGACCCGTGGCGTGCGCCTCTCGGCGAATACCTGATTTACGAGATCATCAGGGCGCGTTTTTTGTCGCGCGCGCGCTCCGTTGCGAACATCGACCTTTTCGACCTTCTGGCTCGGGAAGGTGGAAAATCTGTTTTTGACCGCGCCGTTGAAGCGCCGAGCGGCTGTATCCCCCTTGAAGGCGTCCAGGCATATCCCTGGCGGGTACGGAAGGGGGCGCAACCCACGTTTGCGGATCACATCTGTACACAATTTGACACGACCGAAATTCGGCGACGCTGGTGCCTTGCACCGAACAAAGCGCGCGGTGATTGCATCTGGCGTCTGATTAGGGTGGTTGGTGTCGAACCAGACACCAAGGTGCGCGGGCGCTTTTACCGGTGCATGGCATTGCGCCATCCCTCGGTGTCAATTTCAAAAATTGTCCCAAAAACCAGCCTGATCGAATCCCCTGAACTGATCAACCTGGTTCAGAACTATTTCAAGGCAAATCCGGTACGTATTCCCGAAGAGCAGCCCACCGACCGGAAAAACAAAGCACCAAAGACTGCCATCGTCACGACCATGAAAAATGAAGGTCCCTTCATCATCGAATGGCTGGCCTATCACCGGATGATCGGAGTGGATGATTTTCTGGTCTACACAAACGATTGTACAGACGGCACCGACACTCTGCTGCAATTGCTCGAAACAAAAGGCATCGTGCAGCATCGGGAAAACCCCTTCAAGACGACGGATCTGAAACCGCAGCACGCAGCCCTTCGAGCTGCGGATGATGAACCGGTTATCCGCAGCGCCGACTGGGTTGTGTGCATGGACGTGGATGAATTCATCAACATCAAATGCGGCGCTGGTCGGTTGCCTGATCTCTTCGATGCGATTGGCGATGCCAACATGATTTCAATGACCTGGCGACTATTTGGCAACAGCGACATCTGCGAATATGCCGACACGCCAATCATCGGTGAATTTGTCCGGTGCGCCCATGAGCTCACCCGCAAGCCGCACCAAGCATGGGGTTTCAAGACGCTGTTTCGCAACGATGGAATATTTAAGAAACTGGGCGTGCACAGACCTAAGGGCCTAAAGCCTCAACTTTGGGAAGAAATCAGCTGGGTCAACGGCTCCGGCATCCCCATGCCGCGAGACATGTTTCGCAACGGCTGGCGGTCATCTATGGACACTTTTGGCTATGATCTGGTTCAACTCAACCATTACGCGGTGCGCAGCGCAGAGAGTTTTCTGGTGAAGCGGGATCGGGGCCGCGTAAATCATGTTGATCGCGATCAGGGGCTTTCTTACTGGTTCAGAATGAACAACAACGCCGAAGAAGAGCGTTCCATCCAGCGCATGATCCCTGCGCTGAAAGCGGAAATGTCAAAGCTTCTGAAGGATCCCGAGATTGCCGCCGCTCATGCGCATTCCGTCAACAAACACCGAGAGAAAATTGAAGAGTTGAAGGAACAGCCAGAATTCCTATCTCTTTTTCAGGAGCTTACGGGAACCAAGTTGAAGCATCTGTCGCGCATGCACGCGCATTTCGGTGCGAATGTGTTTCTGAACGGTCCCGGTGTCATTCCGGATGAAATTGCACAGAAAAATCCCGGTGACGACTTCTGGTTCAGCGTCGAAAAAGGCAAAACCACTCACTGAAACAATGTGGATGCAACGGAGGAGAACCGAGAGCCCGCATTGACAGAGTCTGGGTCTGCCAGCAAAGTAAAACAAAAAAATTCAGCTGAATAGCTGTTGTATATTGGGTCTGAGAGCGAGCGGCCATGTCACTTCCAACGATCGGAACACTCTGGGTCGGGAAAGAGCTAAGCTGGCTGGAACAGCTTTGCCTGAAATCCTTTCTGGATCATGACCATGACGTGGTGCTGTTCACCTATGATGACGTCGAGGGTGTCCCCGATGGCACCAGGATTGCGGATGCAAATGAGATTTTGCCCGCAGATCGCATCCTGCGTCACAAAAAAACCGGCAGCCCCGCATACCACGCAGATGTCTTTCGGCTGCACATGATGCAAAAGACGGATTTCATCTGGGCCGACACCGATGCATTCTGTTGCCAGCCGTGGGTTGTCGAAGGAAATCATTTTCATGGCTGGATTTCTGATGACAAACCCATTGTGAACAATGGTGTTCTAAGGTTGCCCAAATCCTCCCAAACCTTGGCAGCGATGTTGCGGTTCACTGATGATGAATTCCCGATCCCCCCCTGGTACAGCCCCGAAAAGCAGGCGGACCTACAGGATCGAAAGAACAAGGGACAGGGCGTACATGTCTCTTTGTTGCCTTGGGGGGTCTGGGGACCAGACGCGCTGACCTGGTTCCTACGGGAGACCGGAGAGGTCAAACATTCACAACCCGGTCACGTCATCTACCCCGTTCCATTCAAACAGGCGGGTACGGTGCTGATCCCAAATCGCCTGAACAAGGCGCGCAGCTTTTTGAAAGCGGATACATTATCAATCCATTTTTGGGGCCGCCGATTTCGCAACGTAGCGGCAAAATACGGAGGTGTCCCAACCCCGGGCTGTCTGGTACATGAGTTGCTGCAAAAACATGAGATTGATCCTGTAAAGACGCAGCATCTCTTTGCACCCGCCCCACAGAGCAAGACCGCTACCGTGCCGATCGATCCGAGCGCCCTGGATTTTTCCATGTTCGGCACCCACGATGTTGCGAACATTCTGCTGCAACGATCTGAACTTGCAAATTCGAACCAGACGATAATCCGCTGGCTTGAAGGGGATGACGCCCCCCTGCTCGAACAGGCACAGGCTGATCGGGAACGTATACTGCGTGACGCCGTGGGTATTGCCGCACGCGAATGTAATCTTTTCATGCCATCCCTTGATGAACGGCTGCCTCACCGTATCGCCGATATCGGCTGCGGCTATGCCTTTGCGGGGCTGGTACTGTACCGCACGTTCGGTTGTGATCTGGTTCTCATCGATATCGAGGAAGGTGAAGGACGCCGGTTCGGGCTACGCAGTAAGGCAGCTGGATATGCCGATCTCGCGACAGCGCGTGCCTTTCTGCAAGCGAACGGTGTTCCTGACCAAAAGATCACCACGGTAAACCCCAAGAAAGAAGATACGGATAACCTGGGTGAATTCGATCTGGTACTGAGCCTTGCATCTTGTGGATTTCACTATCCTGTAAAAACCTATGAAACCCTGTTCAGCGACCAAATCAGCGAGGGCGGCGCGATCGTTCTGGACATCCGCAAGGGGTCGGGAGGCATAGGTGCCATGAAATCCTTTGGCGCGGTTGAGGTTTTGGCAAAACACAGCAAATATTCCACCGTCATTACCCGCACTGGACAGACCCCTTGACCGAAATCCTAGAGACCCACGGGGTCAAAATTCCACTCGACCAGGGCGTTATCACACCGAAGATTGAACGCTCCATTCGAAAGAACCGATATGAACTTGATGAGGTGTCCGGCACGCCAAAGTTCATAAAGAGCGACGACCGGGTTATCGAGTTGGGCGCCGGTATTGGTTTCATCTCCTCCTTCCTGTCGGTTAATCTCGGTGTCCAGAACATCCTGTGTGTCGAGGCCGATCCCGCGCTTTGCGATTTCATCTCGGATGTGCACAAATTGAACGGGCTCTCAACAGCGCAGGTCCGCAACTGCATCGCACTCAACGACGCCGAACAGGCAGGACCAGTCCCCTTCTTCGTGCGTGAGCAATTCTGGTCTTCCTCGATGGATGGCGACAGCCCTTATCAAAAATCTATCGACGTGCCGGGCATTCACCTGTCCAGGCTGATTCAGGATTTCCAGGCCAATACGCTGATTGTCGATATCGAGGGCGGTGAGCGAGATCTCTTTTCACCGGTTGATCTCACGGGAATCGACAAGGTTTATCTGGAAGTTCATACCCGGAAAATCAAACGGATCGGGATCAAGCAATGTTTCGACGCTCTGTCGGACAATGGATTTGCCTATGATCAACAGGTTAGCAGTGGCGGCTCTGTCCTGTTCCGCCGCATTCCGCGATGGCAGCTGAAGCAGCATGCCGGGTAACCTCCTGGATATCAAATCGGTCCTTGCGGCGCTGGATCTCGATGACGTCGGACATGTTGCAGACATCAATGCGCGATCTGTTGAACTGGTCATTGCACTGCATCAGCGTTACGGCAGCACGATCGATGTCATCTGCCTGAACGACCGTGGTGCGTTTTCACATGCGCCCGTCGATCACCTTGAAGAGTACCTGGAGACACTTCAAAAAGCGGGCGTGGAAATGACCGCTGTTCGGATTGTCCAAGAGCCCGCAGCTCTCAAACAATACGATGTTCTAGCCTCTTTGGATGGGTTCGGCGCCAGAAGCCGAATTCGCAATCTCAAACCCGTCCTTGATGCGGCGCTGCATCCGTTGAGCCGTGTTATCGTTGAAATTCGTAAAGGCTCCGGCAGCTACCCGTTTCTCAACACCTATGGCAGCTGCAATACGCTTCTTTCACCGGATGCGGATCGCAACGGATTGGCCATTCTGTCGGTTGAACCGCAGCAAATGGAACGCCCCGCCGAGACCTGGTCGCGGTTGGCAAAAGGCCTCGCCGGTCCGGGCGGTTTTTATTCTGACCTGGGCGAGCATTCGTTTCTTTATGTGCCGCGCGGCGATACGCTGGTCGTCACTTTTGACAATCTCGATATCGCGATGACCAAACGCGAAGAGCGACGACCCTGGGGGTATGATTTCATCGAAGCCAATGGCTGGTCGATGCTGGGGGTCATGGCCAATGGCTGGACGTGGTTTCGCGACGAGGAAGTGATCCAAAAATTTCTGGAACTCCGAGAGAGCGGGTTTTTCTCAGACTTCGCACGGGTCGTGTTTTATGGTGCCTCGATGGGCGGCTATGCTGCCGCCGCTTTTGCGGCGGCAGCCCCCGGCGCGACCGTATTTGCGATCAGCCCGCAGTCCACGCTTGACAAGTCCCTCGTCCCTTGGGAAATGCGATACCAGAAGGCCTGGGGCAGAGATTTCTCGGGCGATTTCGGGGATGCAGCTCTCTCCAGCCAAAGCGCCCGGGACGTCCATATCATGTTCGACCCCTATGTCACCGCCGACGCGTCCCACGCCCGCCGTTTTACGGCAGACAATGTCACCTTCTGGCGGTGCCCTTTACTGGGACACCGTTTGGGCTCCTCTCTGTCGCAGATGGGCATTCTGCCACGCATTTCCACCGACACCATCTCTGGCGAACTGACGCGCCCGCAGTTTCACCGTCTTTTGCGCAAGCGCCATACGTTTCCGCGCTTTCAACGTGAACTGGCAAATCTTGCTTTAGATCGCGGCCACCCCAATCTTGCCAAAATTACCTGCCAATATGTGTTACGCCAGCGGGATGATCCTTACTTCCAAAAAATGCTGGCACGAATTGAGGCAGCATGAGGCGATCGCGCGGGGTTCATACATATCGCGGGCGCATTCATGTCATTGACAGAGTACGGGAATGGCCAGGAAACCGACCAGCGCCAACTTACGCGATATCGAAATCGCACTATATATAGGCGCGCCGCACACAGATGATGGCCAGCTGACGTGGTCTTTGCGAAAAGACGCTCAAGCCCTGTTGGAGCAAGGTGTCATGATCCGGCGCCCGGGCACCTACAACAAGGCCGTGGCCCAACTTCTTGGAAAACAGGCAGAGGGCTCAATCTCTGACGAGGACCGGGATAATTTGCTTGCCAGCATCGTTAAGGAACGACCGGTATCACGCCTCATTTTGGCGAATTCAAGTTATTTAGGCGTCCCCGCATGGATGCTGAATGGTGGCCGCTTTTATAAGAACGCCGGTAGAAACACCGCCGAATTGAAAAGCCTGTTTCCAGACAACAAATGCGTGTTTTTTCTGGCGTTGCGAAACCCGGCCACATTGATCCCGGCGGTTTTTGAGGCACAATCCCAGAAATCCTGGGATGCTTTCCTGTCTGGTTCAAACCTGCTTTCCCTGCGTTGGTCAGATGTCATCTCGGACATTCGAACTCACAACCCTGATTGCGAGGTTGTGGTCTGGTGCAATGAGGATACGCCAGTTATCTGGCCAAATGTGTTGGGCAAAGTGTCGGGTCTTGGGTCTTCATTCCGGTTCAAGGGAGAACTTGACATCATTCGCAGAGCCATGTCCGAGATTGGTTTCAAGCGACTGGAAAGCTATCTGGCGCAGCGCCCCGAGCTTTCGGATATGCAGCGGGCCCAGGTCCGTTCACTCTTCCTGCATTACTTCCACTCTGAGGAAGTGGTCGAAGAAGAAATCGATTTGCCGCAATGGTCACAGGAAACCGTTGACGAGATTTCCGAAGGCTATGCGGAAGACATTGACATGATCAAGAAAATCCCAGGCGTGACACTGTTGTCATGAAGCAGATCTTCGGCGGTCAGAGAGTTTGACGCCAGTTTAGATAGCCCCGCCGCATTTCATAGAGACAGTTGTGCAACGCCGGTATGACACCCGCTCGTCCATCCTGCGATCCCTGCACCCTCGCAGCAAAAGTCATAATTGTTGAGCCCGTGGAACAAAGCTTTTGTGACATCAGAGAAGCCGACACGGAGGACGTAAACCGGCTTGCAAAGGCGCGCTTGCAGATGAACAATCTGATGTCCTCGGTCAACCATCTTGATTTAGCGCCAGAATTCTCTTCTATCAATTCGACACCTGCTGGACGCGACAGCAACGACACAGAGTTTGGGCCGCATGCAAGCGCTATATGACAAATACCCGGAACTGAGGACGGTCGAAAGGCACGGGCGGCATCGTCTCGGTGTCCGCAAGGCCGTCCTGCGACATGCGCCAAAACATTCAATAGGGGCTGAAATCGGTGTGTTCACCGGCCTGTTCGCGGATGTGCTTGCAGAGGAAATCCCTTCCAAATGCATCTACCTCGTCGATCCATGGGCGAAGCTGCATGGGTCTCACTTTCCCAATTGGGGGAGTTACACCGCACAGATATCTTTGAGCACCCAAGCCGCGAAGGAGGCGGCAATCTGGCGCGCCGAGACTGCCGACTCGCGATGCATCGTGATTGAAGACTTTGGCGCCCACTGGCTGCAAACACATGAGAAACCATTTTTGGGCTGGGCCTATCTTGACGCCAATCATAGCTTTCAGGCCGTGATCGAGGACCTGCGCGAAATCGAACGATGCTTATTGCCCAACGGCACGATCATGGGGGACGATATGTGGCTGAGCGATGAGGGAGAAATCTCGGAGGTCTATCTCGCGGTACGCGAGTTTTGCAAATCGGCAAATTTCGATCTCGTTCATGCCGACCAACACGGGCAATGGGCGGTCAGGCGAACGGACTACATAGATCAGTTGTCGTCACCGCAGAGGCGGGAATACACAAATGCCCCTCCGTCCTCTCAACAACCCAATGACAAGGAATAACAAACGACTTCTGGACTCATGATCCGATTGAACCCGATTATTTTCCAATGAAAGACGCTGACATCGCATTTGTGCTAACGTGAACGCGAGCCTTCCGGGCGTTCTACATTACAATTAGCCATCAACAACCAACTCCCATGAACCACTGCGAAAACACTACAGTCCGATTTTTTTGCATCAGGCCGCTTTCGCTTGTCGCCGCGCTTTGTACAAAGGATCGGAAAAGGGAAGGTGAGTGGCACGATGGCTAGGTCAATTCTGCACATTGGCGCACACCGAACGGGCACAACTTCGCTCCAGCGGTTTCTGCACGAGAACACCGGCACCCTGAACTCAAATGAGATCGAATTTCTGTGCCCGCCCGAAAGCCGAACAAACTCCATTCCACAGGCCGTCGCCCTGACGTTGGAACGGCGATCCCCCTCGCCCACAGGGAAACTCGTCATCAGCGAAGAAAACCTGTTGGGCACGATGGAACACAACATTCAGACAGGCACGCTCTATCCAAATGCAAAAAGTAATCTGGAAAGGTTAAGCACGATCTTCCAACCGGATGTCGTCATGTTGTCCATCAGGGAACTGGGTGACTTTTGGACCTCGGCCATCCTGTTTTCACTTTCAAGAAGCGACATGCCGTTCCCGAGTAAAACGAAACTTGGCGCCCTTTGTCAGGCGTCGCGAACATGGACGGATGTTATTGACGATATCACCGCGGTTTTTCCAAAGGCCAAACTTGTCGTGAGAGAATTCGACCACCTGAAGGATAATCCCAAAAGGTTTCTGAAAATCGCATCCGGTTGGCCGGATTGGAATGAAACCAAGCTGAACCGACGCCCCCAGAATATGCGCCCCGCCGAAGATGAGATCGTATCGATCTTATTGGAAAGACGCGATTTTAACGCTTTATCGCGGTTGGGCGATACATGGGACACGCAGATTTTCTCCACTGAGCAAAGAGATATGATGTATGCCAGCTATCAATCCGACCTGGAAAAATTATGGGCAAAACTCGGATCGTCACTTCTGGAAAGCCGGGAGAACCCCATCCCTCAGCGTTCCGTTGAAGCAACATGGTCATCCTCGCACGCCCCTAAAACCGCAGATCAAACGGTTTTCTTGCATATAGGGAAAACCGGGGGAACCTTCTTGAAATCGCTCGCCGCGGCAGCGTCGGATGCGCCTGAAAATCTAACACTGGGCAGTCACGGCGATACCTTGATCAGCACCATAAAAAAGTTCGGAAGAAAGAGAAAACTGGTGTTTTTCTTCCGTGATCCGCAAGACCGGTTCATATCTGGATTTAATGCCCGCCTTCGTCAGGGGCGCCCGACTTACGATGTGACCTGGACCACGGCAGAAGCCGTCGCATTTTCTTTTTTCAAAACACCGGTTGCGCTTGCCGAAGCCCTCTATGCGAACGACGAGCACCTGAAGTCCGCTGCCAGATTTGCCATGTCATCCATATTTCATCTCAAGCATAATTATGCCCACTTTCTTCACTCTCCAGACGCCCTTCGATATGAACTGGAGGCGAACAACATCCTGATGTGTTGCGAGACCGAAAAGATAGACGCAAATCTCGACAAGATCATGAGCGCTTTGGGCCTTTCTTCCGCTTCCGGATCATTGGCAGACAGGAACCACGCCCCCAATCCAACCTGCAGCTTCAGTGAGCGCGCCAGTGAAAGTCTGAGGCGGTTCTGGGCCAACGAATTCGAAATTTTCGCCGCCTGCAAACTGGCCGCTCAACAAATGGGGCAGTCTTGATGCCACCGGACCGTCGTGAGCTGCACGTGCACCTCGGCATTGACAGCGTTGTCGAGGACCTTTTCGAAAGCCTTTTCACACAGAATATACTGAACGCGCAAAACACTGATGTAAGATATGTCACAGCACAGATTTATCGCCGGGAACTGCGCGACGCGGTAGACAATGCCTCCATCCCGGTCACCCAATTTCCTAGACAGATGGCCGGCCACAATCTGTTGCTTTCAAGACCACGGATGATCTTCCCCGGTATTCCTTTGAATTGCATCGGCAAAGGATTGCAACTGGCCTACAAGCTCAAACAACTTCAACACATCTTTGTTGAGCACAAAGTGTGTTTCCACCTGTTCCTGACAGACCACCTTTCTTACTTGTTTCACCACCAAAAATACGTTGCCTCAAATTCCGAACGCGCAATGTCCGCGACGTGGCGCCCACTGATAGATGTGGTTTTATCCGGAGTCTTTGACGGCAACGAACTATACGTTTGGAATTCAGAGGAACTTACCCACTTCCTTCCTGACTTTTTACAAGACGTCCTCAATGTTTCGGAGAACGATTGTTTAAAGGTCCTGAACTCCCCGCCCGGTTTGCAATCCAATACCCCACCAGCAGAAGCGCTGGCAAAGTTCAGAGAACGGTTTGGCTTGGATCAAGATCACTTCGACTACGTCTATGAAGAGGAACTCAGAGAACTGGAAATTCTCTAATTTCCCCAGGAACGCGGTTTCCAAATCCAGCGTGCTCCAAACTTAGGTTTGGCCCCCTCGAAACCGCTGGCCTCTGTGCTGGACGTGCGAGTGCCAGTGGCCATAAGGTTAGGCCGCTGTGGCAGCAGTGATGTACCTGCGATCTGGCTCGAACTCATTGATAGATGGAACAGCTGAGACAGAAGGCGAAACACCAGGCGTTGACATTACGAGAACTAAGCGCGCGGCCATAGCGACGTCCCATTCTAATGCTTGTACATCGACGGATTGGCAATCTGAAGGTAGGGCAAGATTTGACTACACCGTCCTTAACAACGCAAATTTTCAAGAGGCAAATCTCGTGGATGCGAGTTTTCGTTCGGCGGTATTGTTGGGCGCGAATTTTAAAGGGGCTGATAATGTGCACAATGCAGATTTTGAAGGAGCGTTTGTATCTACCGATGATGAACAGATAACGGTTCCCGCGCTGCTTGATCGCTTACTCGACCGAAACATCGAACTCAAGAAATCGTTTCAGGACAAGTGGATGCAGAAGATGATTGTTCCCTCTGATCATCCCTACCTACACGTTACGGCGACCGACCCACCTGTTTATCGCGTGTTGAGCAAACGAGAATGAATCGGATTAATGCTCAGCCATCTCGATGAAAAATCATTACATTCTGCGGCACAGAAGTAGCGAACCATAAATTATTGTAGTGGCTATAGAGGCGTTGTAAAAATCTCCCCTGCAAAGTGCCTCGAGAGTGGGAAACCGACATCAATTATCCCGCAGCACCCGCACTTTGGGCCCATTGTTGACGCCGGTAACGCGGACAATGTGAATTCACTGCGGTCGGGCCAATGTCGGCTTTTGGCCTTTGGCTACAGTTCCAATATCAGAGGGCAGTGATCCGAGACCTCGGGGTTGTAGATTACATCGAAGCTCTTCACCTCCTGCTCTCGATTGATGAGCATATAGTCGGCGTACCGCCTCGGTTTTTTGTAGTGGGAGTTTCGAGTGCCGTTGAAGCCTCGCCCGGTCACCAGCTCAAACATGCCAACTTGGGAAAGGATCGAGAGCGTTTGACTATCCGGCTCAACATTGAAGTCACCACAGATCACCTTCAGGTCATCCGGTTCGGACACCTGGCGTGAGAGATTCAGCAACCTTTGTGCCTGTGCCAAACGTTCAGGCGTGTCCATCTTGCCATTCAGATCCCGCAGTCCATGCATGTGGGTCACGCTCACGGGTCGGTTCGCGTTATAGTCAAAAACACGAAAGCCGTGAGCGCTGCGCGACCTTGGATGTTCTCCGTATCCGGACGGCGAGAAATCTTTGTGCACAAAAGCCTGGACCTGTCCGACAATGGGCAAAGAACGATGCACGAAAGTCGCGAGGCCCCATTGTGACGGGACGGATCGCGCTTCGTCCCATAGGACACCCTGCGCTGCCGGGCAAAAAACTGCTACGTGTTCTGGTAATGCACGCCGCACATCCCGAAAGAAGTTCGCCCTTTGCGGAAGTATGTGATCGCCGTCGCGATAGGTCAGCCAGTCTTTCTCGGTCTCGGGGCTATTCACGACCTCCTGAAGGCACAGAATTTCGGGGGCTGTAGTCTCAAGGTAAGGCAGAAGCTCTTCGTGCAGTTTGCCGCCCCAACCGTTCAAACACATGATCTTCATTACTCGCCCTCTTTTACGAAGCAGACTTACGCTACCACGAAGAAAAGAAGCAACTTGGACTCACAGCGGGCCTTGGTCAATTACGCCTGCTGCAAAAAACATCTAATTTGACCGGGCCAAACGCTTCTTAAGGTGAATGCGACGTTCTGCATCAAGTTTGGCCTGAGCGACTTTCGCAGTCAGGGCATTTCTGGAGGTGAGGTTTTGTCAGGTATTGTCCAATTGTCCGGCCGAACGGAGCAGTGTTTTGCTAATCTAAGCCGGAATGTAAAGTATCCGCCAATCAAGCTGAAACTCGACGCCCGAACCCAAGCAACTCAGAAGGCTAAAATTCCATCGAATGATAGTGGAAATAAAGGTGGATTGAAACTCAATCGAAATCCAATAAATTATTGATAAGTAATAGTGGTATTGGAAAATCTGGTGCAGTGGAGAAGAATAACCTAGAACCGTTTTCTGCGCCAGAAGTTTTGGGGCAATTGGAGAGTTGGTCGGAACTATTGGCCGCCGATCCGGAAGCTTCTTGTCGAATTGAGACGATCCTTGCGGAGGCATCGGATGCCAACAATGGCGGGCAAACTGACCTGACCTCAGACAGTTCGAATTGCTCTTCAAATGTGCCGGAGCCAGGCGCATGAGTCCCGCGTCCAAACCCCGCCAAAGCTCGGATGATTTCAACGCCGCAGCAGCGACGCCGAAGATCCGCAAAAACAAACGCGCCGCGCCGCTGTCATTGCGGTTGAATGCAGCCGAACGGGCGGCTTTAGAACAGGCGGCTGGCGGCATGTCGTTGAGCCGCTACATTAAGAGCCGGATATTTGACGCGAAGGGGAAACCAAAGCCCTCCGCGCGGGCGTTGCCTGTGCGGGACCATGTCGCCTTGGCTCAGGTGCTCGGGATGCTCGGGGCCATGCAGGTGGCGGGCAGTTTTCGGGAACTTGCAGAGGCCGCAAAATCAGGTGCCCTGCCCGTGACGCCGGAAACCGAAGAGGAGCTGTTGAACGCCTGCGCCGCCGTCTTGGCTGTGAAAGCGGAAGTGATGCGCGCGCTGGGATATGACGATGTGGAATCCCCATGATCCTGAATGGCAACCAACGCGGCGGCGGTCTCAAACTGGCGGCGCATCTGTCAAACATGATTGAAAATGATCATGTCGAACTGCACGAGTTGCGCGGGTTTTCGTCCGAGACCCTGCGCGGCGCGATGCAGGAGACCGATGCCATCGCCAAGGGCACACAGTGCAAACAGTTTCTGTTTTCCCTCAGTCTCAGCCCGCCCGAAACAGAACAAGTTCCCGTCGCCGCATTCGAGGCGGCAGTTGCAGATATTGAGAAACGTCTTGGGCTGAGCGGCCAGCCCCGCGCCATCGTCTTTCACGAGAAAAACGGGCGGCGGCATGCTCATGCGGTCTGGTCACGGATTGACGTGCAGGAGATGAAGGCGATCAATCTGCCCTTCTACCACAACCGATTAACCGAGCTTTCAAAGGATCTGTTTTTGCACCATGGCTGGCGCTTGCCAGAGGGTCTGCAAGACCGCGAAAACCGCAATCCAACCAACTTCGATCTTTCGGAATGGCAACAGGCGAAACGGGCGGGAAAGGATGCGCGGGCAATCAAGCGGGTGTTTCAGGAAGCGTGGCAGGTCTCGGACAATGCCGCTGCCTTTGCGCACGCGCTGGAAGAGAAAGGCTACTTTCTGGCGCGCGGGGATCGGCGCGGCCATGTCGCCCTTGATGCCCAGGGTGAGATCTATGCGGTGCCAAAATGGGCGGGGGTCAAAACCAAAGACGCCCGTGAAAAGCTAGGCAACTCGAAAACGTACCGCTCCGTTGATGAAACGAAGATGTGGATCGCTGAACAGATGCAGCCTGCCCTCTCCAAATGGGAGGCTGAACTGGCGAAAGATCGCGACAGATTTGATGAGCTGCGCTCGAATCGAGCAGTTCGCACACAAGACCATCCGATCTTTGCGCGTTAAATATGCGAATTTCCGATTGCAATCATGAAAGGTGAGACCCTGGATCAGTACCCAACGCCTCCTTACTATACGAACATCTTAGGGCATCAGGTAGCGGGCAGCCCCGCAGCAACCGCAGACGCTTTGCGCAAAGAAGAGTCGGAACGACGTAAGGCGGCTTACATGGAGTTGTGTAACCGGCGCGAAATAGATCAGACAATCCAAATGCGCAAAGCCAACAACCGACGCCGTTAAGAATGCGCAGTTTGATCGGCCCTGTGTTCACCACGTCCATGATCTAGAACAGGATCAGATCGGGTTTGAGGACGTGAGGTGCGAGAACAATGACCTGTTGGGCTTGGGTCCGACGTTGCAGAAGCGACCCAATTCAAATGAAATTCTGGACTATCCTGGCATTTTTTGCAAACACGCTGGCAACTTCATTTTGCGCTACGCGGCCAACGCAAAAAGTTCCGAATATTGAACAATCAACAGGCTCGCCTCCGTGTTGTCGCCTTTCCCTATGAATGGCGGCTATCGAACAGCTAAGGCTGGATTTGTCATTTCACACTGAAGTCGCGTTGAAGCAGGGGCGCAAATTTGCGGCGTGCGGTTGGCCAGTCGAAATGAAAAAGAGGATCAGGTACTCGCCAGTTTTCGCCATAACTTTGGGCTAGTAATGCTGGTGCGTCGTGGGGCAGCATTATCCGCCCATTATTCAATGACTTGAGTGGAAAAATTGCGTTCTCCGGCAAAGCGTTGAGCGAGTAAGGGTAGACACTATAGTGTCCATTTTCTGCCCATGCAGGAAACAAATCAATATCTATTCCCAGACTGTTTTCCACCTTGAATATTGGTGAGCCTCGAGTCGATGACCCGGTGTCCAGACAGCCGCCTTCCAATAGGCTTCTTTGGTAAAGTGCCCATTTTTCAGGTATTTCTTCGAGTGTGGTCTCTCCCAGATGCACCGCGAAATCGATGTCATCATCATGGTCGATCAGCCGACCTTCACGAACATATCCCAACAGCGCACCAGCATATAGAATTACTGGTTTCCCCAGCTCAAGAACAGGTGCCATTGCATCATCAAGCCTCGAGAATATGTCATCGGCGGCCATTTCCCCGAATGTCTTGTTGTAGCCATGCGGCGTTACAAAGTCAGGGTGCAGGGTCTGTTTGACACGTTCAAAAAACGCCACGAACCGATCCTTCTGGCCCTTGCTCACATAACGTTCTTCCATCCGTTTGAGTCTGCCATGCGTCCGTGCGGGTTTGAGCCGTCGGTGACAGCAAAGCAGGACGTAGGTTTCCTCCCAATCGTCAAATAACGCCGGGTTTTCCAAACGCCGAACAGAATCTTCCAGCGCTTCCACCGCCAGCCGCGTTTTGCGTGGGCGCGGTAGTGCAGTTTGGGCAGCGGCATGCTCAAAGATGTGAGTTCGAAGTGCTGCGAGTTGCTTGCTAACCTCCGCTTTTATCATTCTTGCCTTTCGTAGATTGTGCGAGCGACAACTGCGTCTTCTGACTTGTACTTAGCGAACCCAACACCTTCGATCCCATAGCGCTTGAGGAAGTGGCGCTGTTCCATCTTTTTATCTAACTCTTCCGAAGTGAGGTAACGGCGAAAATGCGGTGCGGCGACTTTTCTCGTCTCTTGATCTGCCAGCGTTCGGTATTCAAACGCGACAATGTCTCCCGGTTCGCACCCATTGTGTAGGGCGTCGATCAGCGCATCTTCTTCGTCCTCGGTAATCGCGTGCAAAAAGAAGCGGGCATAGACACAGACCGCTTTTGCTCGCCGATTTGATAGCACACGTTGCACCTGATCATCTTGGAGGTTTGTTCTGAAAAATTCGACATCACCACCACCCTGAATCTCCGCATGTTTTCGCGCGAGCGCCACTGCGGCCTCTGACGCGTCCAATCCGGTCACTTTAAATCCATGGCGTGCAAAGAAAAAACTGTCGCGGGCATTTCCGCATCCGATGTCGACAACATGTGCCTGTCGGTCGATCTCATTTGCCACAAATGCCGCAAATTGTGAGGGCAAAGATAACTGCCACGACCCTGCGGAGCTGGCATAGAATTGGTTCCAGAAGGCGTGTCGATCATCTGGCGGCGCCCCGTGCACTGGTTCTTGGATCATAGATAAGAGTTCTTTCGCAGGTCATTAGAACGACAACGGCAGAGTTTTGTCAGAGCACAGCTTTAACCGCAATCGCTTCCTTGTCTACCCACGTGATTTCAGCAAATCCATCAACCACCTTGGAGGTGCGAAAGCATCCGGATCAAGTGTCAAGCCATGTCTTGAACATGGGCAGAACGGTACCCACAAAACTATTATCGATGCCGTCTAAGACCGACATGGCGCTTCAGTTCCACGCTATGGGCTCACGGTATGCGCGAGGCCGTTTGGTCAGATAAAGAAATCTGTTTCGCTAAGCCCAATTAGTGTCTCGGAATGAATGCCGCCGAAACTAATTACAAGATCACCTGTACCATTTTCCGAAGGCGTGAAGTCAGCATGCAAATCTTCAACTGCGATATCAGACAATGTCTGATCGTTCACAATCAAAGTATCAATGCCCACTTCAAAATCCGTAACTACCTTGAGCCTCCCCCTTTGAAGTAGGCCACCCGTATAGTTAGGAAAGCGGAGGACTACTTCAGTGGGGGAGGATCAAGTCGCGCACAATGAAGGGGGAAGCGCTGGCTGGATTTTGTCTGGGAAATGCATATCTCGGGCATTCCCGAATGTGTGGCCGTCGAGGCGGAAGTGGCGCGCGCAGGAAGACACCAGCCGCGGCTATCGCGGCATCATCGGGGAACTCAGCGCCGCTGTCAGTTGTTTGAGCGATCCCACGCTGTGGGCATCACTTTCAGCACCCTTTGACGCCTCATTGGCAGATCTCTGCTCGTCAGAGCGCACATATCAGATGTATTTGATGTGCCCGATTGAAAACATCGACGGCTGGGATCCGGTCATCAAATCCGTCCTCGCCTCTGCCAAGCTGCTCAAATCGCGTCACCCGCAAGCGGCACGTCAGACTTGGGTTCTGGATGAGGCGGCGCAGAAACACTGCTCTATGACGACCCGATGCAACCGAGTCGTGCGCCCGTAGAGCTTCGCGATGCGATACATGGTCTGTTTTCCGGAGGTGATGCCTTTACAAAGCTCTTTAACACACAGCAAACCCTTTACGAGACGACCCATTTAAGCCTGCAACGGCGATGGTTACTGCATGCGGATGAGGTTATGCGCATGGCCTCTGGTGACATGATTAACATGACCGACGGGCTCGAAGGGACGATTTACGCCCATCACACCGCTTACTTCGAAGATCCCAATTGTGCGGGACTCTACCTTCCCACTCCCTACCACCCGCCAATCGACAAAGTGCAAATTGCCACGCGCTTTGGTCAGAAATGGTGCCCGGCTGTGACCAAAAAAAATGCCCGAGAGCTACAAACATTACCCGCTATATGCGGGCGGGATATGGTCCTACATCGGGAGATCGCGCAGATGACTGCCACAGCACAGAAATAAAAACTCAGGCCTTGAGTTTTACGATGCCTTTTTGAGGGCTTCGTCGTCCAGCTTCGGGTCTAGTTTTTCATGAAAATCCGCCATGAAGCATTTGGCCTCACTATTGGTCCATATGATGTGATTGAAATTGTCCCGCGGATCGGCGTGAAGCGCCGCCTCAAAACTCAAATCCAACAGCAGGCGCGCAATTACCGGCTCTGTCATGCCGCGCGTCTGCGCCAGCGCAACCAGTCTGCGTATATCGCCGCAAAGCGGCGCGTAATCCTCCAATCCTTTCGAGGGCTCATCCATGTCTTTCTCCAATGATTTTGTTGATAAAAGCCCTGAAACCAGTGTGCTAGATCATCGCAAGGCAGTGCAAATTTCAGAGCAGGACGCTCTGCGTTTGCAGGTCGCCAACCTGAGACATGATGAGGGTCGACGCGCCTGTGCGCGCCGCATTCAGAGAGCTGAAGACTACCCGCATGTGGCAGAGAATTTTCTGGGGCGCGATGAAAACGGCTACGTCAAAGAACACCTTAAGCTCGGATACGATCTCACCCTGTCCTACGGTCCTGAGGAGCGGTCGCTGGAACAGATCAAGCGAACCGGCGAGCGGCTATGGTCCGATGTGCAGGAACGCGTGGACACCGCCAAGCAACGCGAAAAGGCAGGCGAGCCAAGTAAAGCCGGCTTTTTTTTGAGAAACGCGAGGCACGGTTCTTGACAAAAAGCTTTGATCGCAGCCTCCAACGATAGGGACGGCACTTATGGCTAACACACTTATGGGAAACAGTTTTTTGTTGAGATTATACTCCTATCTGTGATATGTTCACTGATTGTTCTGGCCTTGCTTCGCAGCCAGCGCTGCCACAGCACCGGAACAAGACATTTCCAAACCACTAAACCCCAACCAAGGAACAGAAAGGACTTTCCATGGACACTACATCTACGCCTAATTCCAGGCCCAACAAACCCCTCGCCACCTACCGGGATGGTCGGCTCAAAGCCACGCTTTGGGCCAACCAGAACCGAGATGGAGACACCTATTACTCGGTTAATCTTGCCAAGGTGTATGAAGATCGAAACGGCAAGCTGCAGGAAACGAGTTCGTTCTCGGACACGGAAGTGTTGCGGGTTGTCGAGCTTGGCAAAGAAGCCCGCACCCACGCGCTTCAACTGCGCCGCGAGCACAGCCATGAGCGCACTCAACAGCAGTCTCATGATCAGGGCAATGCCCGCGGCGATGGCGGTACGCCAGAGCGATTTCAGGGACAGCGCAACGACCGCTCTAGCCCAGGCATGGAACGCTGAAATGGCCACCTAAACGTCAAAACGGGCGCTGCGCTTCACAGGCAGCGCCCGTTTTGTCTCAACCCCTGACAGAAAGGATCACGCCATGGCCGACAAACCGCAAGACGAGATCAACGCTGCGCACCACGCGCCTCTGGAGGATCGTTTGTTCGAAGAGCACCGCGATGACCTTGACGGTGTCGACATCTCGGATGCCGCTGCGAAAGAATTTCTGCTCTCTTTGCATCGCATCATGATGGCGTTCGTGGATCTGGGATTTGAACTGGATGCGCCGGACCGGAAAGCCGTTTATGACAAGCAAGAAAACCTTCCTGATCTGCGTGTCGATGTGCTAAAATTACTCCACCCTGAAGATACGCCGCATGAAACAGTTGCACCCCGTTCACCCGATAACGAGAAGGAGCAACCGTGACGCCACAACACTCAAATACCAATCCCCAACCACCCGCCGTCATCTACTGTCGCGTTTCCGGCGCGAAACAGGCAACCGCAGGACACGGGCTCGATAGTCAGGAATCCCGTTGTCGTGATCATGCCGCGCGGCAGGGCTACCACGTCGAAGCCGTCTTTCCCGATGATGTCTCCGGCGGCGGTGACTTCATGAAACGCCCCGGCATGGTCGCGCTGCTGAGTTATCTCGATGCGCAAAAAGACAAATCCTACATCGTCATCTTCGATGATCTCAAACGCTTTGCCCGCGATACCGAATTCCACATCCAGCTACGTCGCGCCTTCAAACAACGCGGTGCGCAGGTCGAATGCCTGAACTTCCAATTTGAGGACACACCCGAAGGCAAGTTCCATGAAACGATTGTCGCCGCACATGGTGAGCTTGAACGCGAACAAAATCGCCGCCAATCCATCCAAAAGACAAAGGCGCGGCTGGAAGCCGGCTACAACACCTTCCCACCGCCCGTCGGCTACACATGGGGCAAGGTCGCCCCCCCCGGCAAGCTCTATGTCCGCAAGGAACCACTGGCCTCCATCGTCACGGAAGCCCTCGAAGGTTTTGCCACCGGGCGGTTTGCCAGTCAGGCGGAGGTGCAGCGCTTCCTCGAAGATCAGCCTGCTTTTCCGAAAGCCAGCGGCGGCCGCGTGCGTCCCCAGCGTGTGACGGACATTCTGACACGCTCGGTCTATGCCGGTTTCGTGGAGCATGCACCATGGGGCGTCACACGTCGCAAAGGTCATCACGCCCCCCTGATCAGTGCAGAGCTGTTCCAGCGCATTCAGGACATGCGTGCAGGCCGGGCAAAGATCACCAAACGCGCTGATCTCGGTCAGGATTTCATCCTGCGCGGCGCGGTGCTTTGCGCTGAGTGCGACGCGCCCTACCGCTCTGCATGGTCAAAGGGCAAGTACAAGCACTACGCCTACTATGTGTGCCAGACCAAGACCTGCGAGAGCTATGGAAAATCCATCCCGCGCGCGCAGGTCGAAAACGCATTCGAAGATATTTTGAAAGATATTGCACCCGCATCAAGCATGATCACCATTGCCCGCAAGATGTTCCGAAAGATTTGGGACACGCGCGTGGCGCAGGCAAAAGCTCAAGGTCGCGCGATCAAACAAGAGCTGAAGGCCCTTGAGACACGCATGCAGAAAACTCTGGACCGTATTGTCGGTGCCGACTCCGCAGCCGTGGCAAACGCACTGGAGCAAAAGTACAACGACATGGAGCTACAGCGGGCGGTTCTGGCCGAAAAAGCCGCGATCCCGTCCTCAAACAGCCATCACTTCAATGAAAAACTCGAACTCTCGCTGCAGTTTCTGGCAAACCCTTGGAAAATATGGCAGAATGGCAGTTTTGATCTGCGCCGCACCGTCCTCAAACTGGTCCTCACCCACCCGTTCCGCTACCACCGCGAAACAGGACCTCGAACTCCAGAAATATCGTTTCCGTTCAATGCTTTATCAGAGAATTTCGACCAGTTTGGTCAGATGGTGCGGATGAGAAGACTCGAACTTCCACGGGTGTTACCCCACAGCGACCTCAACGCTGCGCGTCTACCATTCCGCCACATCCGCACGCTTTAGAAGGTGAGCAGTCTTTAGCCTGACAATGCCGCCTTGTGAAGAGCCATTCGCACGAAAACGCCCCGACGAAACATATTCATCGGGGCGACAAGAAATATTCAACAGCAACAAAGGTGCTTTGGGCCTATTCCGTAACGGAAAAGACTGGCATGACGCCCGCCTGCGCAGGTGGCTTGCCCGCCAATTGCAGCGAGGCTTTGCGCAAGATATCCGTCCGCTCAGGCTGACCCGGAACAAAAACAGCGTCGGCACCCGCATCCGTCGCTGCAAGTGCTGCTTCGTACCACGGTCCAGCTGCATTGACGTTTTTCTGTGTGCCAAAGCCAAGCGCCAGGTGATGGCCCATCAACTCGCCATAGACTGTCTCGCCCAGTGAATAGAGGATCAACGCCGATCCCAAAGCAACGGTCATATTGTCGGTGCGATAACCAACACCCATGCATATCTTGGCGGTACCCGCCAATTGCTGAGCCGACGTTCCTGACGTCAAGACAAAACCGGAAACCTCTTGGGAGACAACATCCCGCGGTTTAAGCGCCAGACCTTCCACGTAGGGCTGGACAACCGGACCAAACCCTTCGCATTGCGTCGCAATTTGCTGCGGGGTCAGCCCGCCAACTTTGCTTATCAGTTCCTCACTATTTGCGATTGCGTAGGTCCGCGCGAGGCAGAACTGTTCATTCAATGCTGCTGTCGGGTCAGTCATGGAAGCCGCAGTTGTATACCCATTGGTACTGGTCAGTAGCGATACGGTATTACAATGCGACGCCAGGGACGCTTCGGGGGCACCTCCCTCAAAGAAGTTCGGAAGCGCCGTGCCCTGAGGTTCCTGAACGGCGGCTGTCACCGTTGGGGCCGCAACAACAGCTTGGGGCTGAGGTGCCACGACCTGAGGCTGGGGTGCCGCCACGACAACGGGTGCCTGAGGCGCCTGTTGGCCCGCCAATTCCGCACGATAAGTTTTCAGCAGACCGCGCGGGCCTTCTGGATTAGCCGCAATAAGCTGCGTGGTCTGATAACCACCGGCCTGTGCGCGGTTATAAGAGGTGATCAACAAATCCTGCTCGAACGCGCTGAGTTGCCCGGTTGCCGGGTACCCCATATAGGCCTGATAGGAAGCGACGGCATTGCGTGACTGACGCCCCAGCTGACCATCCACACGTCCCGCGTTGAACCCGAAGTAGTTCAGCGAAGACTGAATTTGACGGCCCTCGTGGGTCGACGGAATACCCGACCTGTAAGTGCGCGTCTGCTTTCTCTTCTGGTTATTCTTGGTCACCGCATGACCCACGACACCGCCAATCAAAGCACCCGCGATGAAGTCACCTGCATCGGCGCCAACCCGCGCGGCAGGCATCATTGCCACGGATGCAGCCAATGCTGCGACGGTCAATCGTTTGGTAAACATGAAAAAATCTCCAATGAAATCAACATATGCGATGACGCTATCACAGGTTCCGATTCGACCGAAGCCCGAGTGCGCAAGCTATTGCCGGTTTTTCCCTTGTTTTTTAGCAGTGCAGGCCCGATTTTTGAAGCGGGAAATCGCACTGGAACCATCAATGTCGCAACCAACTGCTCAGAATGACACCATTCAGGTCGACATTGTGTCAGATGTCATGTGCCCGTGGTGCATTGTCGGATTCAGGCAGCTCGAAAACGCGCTTGCAGCAATGGAACAGACTGCACGAGTTCGCTGGTATCCCTTTGAACTGAACCCCGATATGCCCGCCGAGGGTCAAAAACTATCTGACCATATGGCGGAGAAATACGGTGCAACGCCGCAACAGAGCCTTGAAAACAGAAACAGACTAAAGGATCTTGGCGCCGAACTTGGCATCCAATTCAACTTCACCGACGAAAGCCGCATCTTGAATACGTTTCTAGCGCATCAGTTGCTGGATTGGGCCGAAACTCATGGAATGCAGCATCCTTTGAAGATGGCATTGTTTTACGCGTATTTCACCGACGGTCGGGATGTTTCGAATCTTGATACCCTCGCTCAGATTGCCCATTCAACCGGGTTGGATGCGGAAGCGGCAAAAGCAGTTCTGCAATCTGGCGAAAATGCAGAGGCCGTCCGTACCAAACAGCATTTCTGGACATCGCGTGGCATATCTGGTGTCCCCTCCATGATCTTTGGGGGAAAATACCTGTTGACGGGTGCGCAGGGAGAAAACGCCTACAAAGAGATATTGCGCAATATGCTCAAAGACGCGAAAGCGGCCTGAGGATGTCAGGAGCGTTTGAAAGGGAAAGCCTGCAAAGTGATTGAATGGATCGTCTCAGAAGGGTTGACCGACTACCGGCAGGCTGAGGACTGGATGGAAACACGCGCCAACGCCATAGCCGCGGGCCGAGCATCAGAATGCATCTGGCTGGTGGAACACCCCCCTCTCTACACTGCGGGGACGAGCGCTAAAGAAAGAGATCTGGTCGATCCGGAACGTTTCCCCGTCCACCGCACGCGTCGTGGTGGCCAGTACACCTATCACGGCCCGGGGCAGCGCGTGGTCTACGTTTTGTTGAACGTGGGGGAGCGGGGACGAGACGTGCGCCGGTTTGTGCAACAACTGGAAGCCTGGGTAATCGCCACGCTGGACCAGTTCAATGTCCGAGGGGAAATTCGTGAGGGCCGAGTCGGTGTTTGGGTGGAACGGCCCAATAAGACTGCAATGCCGGACGGGCGCGCCGCAGAGGACAAGATCGCCGCCATAGGAATTCGACTGCGGAAATGGATCAGCTTTCATGGGCTTTCCATCAACGTCGAGCCCGATCTGACGCATTTTGAGGGTATCGTTCCGTGTGGAATCAGTGACCATGGCGTAACAAGTCTGGTCGATTTAGGCCTGCCTGTGGGGTTTGCGGAAATCGACGTTGCCCTGCACCGGAGCTTCGCGGATGTATTTGGAGAAGCGCCAGTGCGCAGTGCTATTTCAGCAAAACTTCAGTTGGATGAAATAACATCCTGATATTCCTGCACGAAGTTCTGAAAGTCTTCAGAACTTGCGGGCTTGCAAATGAAACGGTGCACATTTGGATCATTGACCGCCCGCTCATGATCCGTGCGCAGCGCTGAGGTCGACAACATGATGATCACGGTCTTTGCAGACCGGATGTGATCCGGCAATTGTGCGTATTGCTCCAGGAATTCGAACCCGCCCATCCGTGGCATGTTGATATCCAGCAGGATAAGCTCGGGCAAGTCATCCCCCTTTGCAGCAACGTCATCCAGATACTCCAGCGCCGCGACACCATCTGTCGCCACGTCAATCTGCTCGACCAGGCCAGTACGTTTGATCATCCTGCCGTGCATCAGGTTGGTCACCTTGTCATCATCGACCAGGAGGACCCGTTTGAGTTTTTGCGTTTTTGTATTCATGCCGTTGCTGGTCTGTCTTTCAAGCAAATGGAAAAACAGCTTCCCTTTCCGAGCTCACTGGTGACGTTGATCTTGCCGCCAACGCGGTCGAGCGTTCGGCGGATCGCGTATAATGAAACGCCCGATCCTTCGGGTTCGGTATGGGCCCGTTTGAACAACCCGAAGACCTTCGGCTCATCCTTTGGCAAGTCCAACCCGCTGCCATTGTCGACAACCGATATTTCTACGTGCCCCGGTTTCTTCCGAGATTTGATATTGATGCGTGGCCGCCTGCCAGGTTGCTGATACTTGATCGCGTTGCCAATTACCGACTGTAGCAGATGTTCCATTTCGCGGCGCAAGAACCACGCCGAATGCGCCTGAAAATCCGTAGACACGATCGCGCGTGCCTTGCTGGTCTGAAAATGCAGATTTACAAGAGCCGTCTCGGTAGCAGCATCGATATCGACATCCGTGAATTGCTCCAATGCGCCGGAATGGGCCTGTGCCACGCAAATCAGGGCGTCCAGCTTATCGCTGGCCTGATGGCAGACATCTTTCATCCATGCCAGAGTTTCCACATGTTCTGGCGGCAAGAGGTTTTCAGCGTCGCTTAGCATATGGGTCAGACTGCTGAGGTTATTGATGGGTCCCTTAAGGTCATGCGTCGCCACATAGGTCAGGTCTTTGAGGTCCTGATTGACTTCGTTCAGTTCAGCAGATCGCTGCGCCATGCAGGTGCCCAGCTCGGAATTCAACATCTCCAGATCTGCTGTCCGCGCTTTGACCCGTGCTTCGAGTTGCTGGTTGATCTCCAGCAAGGCAAACTCCGCCTGCTTTTGAGCGGTGACATCCAGCGCGATGCCCACATGGCGCACCATTGATCCGTCACTTGCAGTTTCAAATACCGAATCCACACTGCGCAACCAGCGCTCACTTCCGTCGCTGGCCATCACCCGATACTCGAAACTCGCAACAGCGCCGGGGGCAAGCTTGGCCAGGTCGGACAGATGTGCGTAGAGCTTTCCCAGATCTTCGGGATGGACCAAAACGGTGAAGAGGTTGTCTCCCATTTGAATTACTTCTTCAGGCGAGTACCCCAGAATCTCTCCAATAGAGCGGTTGGAATACTCGTTCGACATCGTTTCATGATTAAAAATGTAGATGACGCCCGGCATCAGGTCAGACATCTTGTTCCAAAACTCAATGCAATTTGAATCCACCAAAGGCGTATTATTATCAACAAGTTGATGCGAAGCCGTATGCATTTCGTCTTGTCTCCTCGCTGACGCGGTACTGGTCAGAGCCTTCCACCAGTTCAGAGGATCGCGCAGGAAGTTTAATCAGCCGTAAACAGCCGGAGACTCCAACGGCAACCACGTCGCTGACCTCTGCGACAAACCCGCCGACCGAAGGGGGCAAAAAATAACTTGTGCTGCGTCAATTACGATCATTGCCCCTTACGCCAACTCCCTCTAAAACCAACGAGACTCTGGTGCGAGGTCCGGCAACGGCTTTGCACTCACACTCTAATCTATTCAGGAGGCAAGAGCATGGCAGACGCAGCCATCCACGGCCACGACCACCATGACGAACGCAGCTTCTTCCAACGCTGGTTCATGTCCACAAACCACAAAGACATCGGTATTCTCTACCTAATCGTGTCCGCCTTTGTTGGCTTCATCTCGGTGGCCTTCACCGTCTACATGCGGTTGGAACTGATGGACCCGGGTGTCCAGTACATGTGCATGGAAGGCGCGCGTTTCTTTGCCAGCGACGCGGCCTGTACCCCCAACGGTCATTTGTGGAACGTGCTGATCACCGGTCACGGCATCCTGATGATGTTCTTTGTTGTGATCCCTGCCCTTTTCGGCGGATTTGGCAATTATTTCATGCCCTTGCAAATCGGCGCGCCCGACATGGCGTTCCCCAGAATGAACAACCTCAGCTTCTGGCTCTATGTCGCGGGCACCACTCTCGCGGTCTGCTCTGTGCTCAGCCCCGGTGGTAATGATCAGGCAGGCTCCGGCGTCGGTTGGGTGCTCTACCCGCCGCTGTCCACGAACGAAGGCGGGTTCTCCATGGACCTCGCAATCTTCGCGGTTCACGTCTCCGGTGCCTCCTCGATCCTCGGTGCAATCAACATGATCACGACCTTCCTGAACATGCGTGCCCCGGGCATGACGCTCTTCAAGGTGCCGCTGTTCAGCTGGTCGATCTTTGTGACAAGCTGGCTGATTCTACTGTCCCTGCCTGTTCTGGCGGGCGCCATCACCATGCTGCTCATGGATCGCAACTTCGGCTTCACTTTCTTCGACCCTGCCGGCGGTGGTGATCCGGTGCTCTACCAGCACATTCTGTGGTTCTTCGGACACCCGGAGGTTTATATCATCATCCTACCCGGCTTTGGCATCATCTCCCATGTGATTGCGACCTTCGCGCGCAAACCGATCTTTGGCTACCTGCCGATGGTCTGGGCGATCATCGCCATCGGCGCGCTGGGTTTTGTCGTCTGGGCGCACCACATGTACACCGTCGGCATGTCCCTCAACCAGCAGGCCTACTTCATGCTGGCCACCATGGTCATCGCGGTGCCCACGGGCGTGAAGGTTTTCTCCTGGATCGCCACCATGTGGGGCGGATCGGTGGAATTCAAAACGCCGATGCTCTGGGCGCAGGGGTTCCTGTTTCTCTTCACCGTAGGTGGTGTGACGGGCATCGTGCTCAGCCAAGCCGCTGTGGACCGTTACTACCACGACACCTATTACGTTGTGGCGCACTTCCACTATGTGATGTCGCTGGGCGCTGTTTTCGCCATCTTCGCAGGTATCTATTTCTACCTGCCCAAGATGTCAGGCCGGATGTACCCCGAATGGGCCGGCAAACTGCACTTCTGGACCATGTTCATCGGCGCAAACCTGACCTTCTTCCCGCAGCACTTCCTGGGCCGTCAGGGTATGCCACGTCGCTACATCGACTACCCCGAAGCCTTCGCCTACTGGAATGCCTGGTCATCTTGGGGCGCGTTCCTCAGCTTTGCATCGTTCCTCTTCTTTTTCGGTGTGATCGCCTGGACGCTACGCTCCGGCAAGAAGGTGACCGAGAACAATCCCTGGAACGAATATGCGGACACGCTGGAATGGACACTGCCCAGCCCGCCACCAGAACACACGTTCGAAATCCTGCCAAAGCAGGAAGAGTGGGACAACAAGCACGCCCACTAAAGATCGCCAGAAATGTAGAAAAGGCCTCGGAGATTTCCGGGGCCTTTTTGTTTGAGTAGCGTGAGTGAATATCGTCTGGTTGTGGCGAGTGATCCCAACTCAAACGTTCCTGTCGGACTGTTTTCGGCTTCAGCTATTGCGGGTTTGTGACCACAGGACGGCCAGGAACACGATGGCGCCGCCGATGACGACACGCAGCGTCGGGATCTCAACCAGAATGAACCACGCGAGGACCGGCGCCAGAGGCACCTCCAGGGCGGATAGTAGAGCCGTTTCCGCAGATGGCAGGCGGCGTGCGCCTTCAGAGAGGGTGACCGAGGCCACGGCAAAGACCAGACCAAAAAGGATCAGATGGGGCAGTTCCGCCGCTGGTATTTCAAACGGCTGACCAAAGACGATTGCTGCTGGCAGCAGGATCACGGAAGATAAGGCCGCAGGCAATGCAGCGGTTGTCTCCGGGTGAACGCGATACACCACCATGGTTCCGGCCATCATCAACGTCATGAAAAGCGCCAACCCATCGCCAAGCAACCGCGCGTTGCCCAATGAGCCCGAGACAATCACCAGGACGCCGAAGAAGGCGCACAGACTGGCCGTGACGACCTGTCGTGTGGGGGCTTCCCGAATGACCAACCACGAAAGTCCGGCGGCAAAAAAGGGGGCCGCCGCATAGATCAGCGCCACGTTTGCCACGCTGCTGAGCTTGAAGGCGGGTATGAAGGCCGCAGTGCCTGCCGCCATCAGGACCGTCACCAGCAGCGCCGGCCTTCCAAATGCGCCGAACTCACTGCCCAACTTTCCCCGTGCCCCGATGTAGAAAAGCGTGAAGACAGCCGCCGCAATGCCACGCCAAAATATGATGTCCCAGGCTTGCGTCTCGACGGCATTGGTGAAAACTCCCGCAGAACTGAAGACAAATGCCGATGCAACCACGAGAAACACCCCGGTTGTTCGTGTGGTAGCTGTCAGTCTGATCATCGGAGCGCTCCTCGGCAGTTCTTCAGGAGCGCATTACTTGATCACTGCTGCCATCTATGTGTCAGTACTGATGTGATAGACGTCGAAAAAATGCAGAGGTCATCTCTTGGGTAAGACATCCAGATTTTTTGAAGTCATTCAATTGCTGCGCCAGGCATCGCGCCCGCTGCGCGCCCAGGAACTGGCGGATCAGCTGGAGGTGTCCAAACGCACCATCTACCGCGATATCGCTACACTGCAATCCATGCAGACCCCGATCGTCGGAGAGCCCGGTATTGGGTACGTGATGCGCAAGGGCTACGATTTGCCGCCGATAAATTTCGACGTTGATGAGGCAGACGCGGTGGCTGTTGGCCTCAGTCTGGTGGCCAGAACAGGGGATCTCGGGCTTTGGCGGGCAGCAAGGCGTGCCTCGCGGAAACTGGTTGAGGCCTCACCCGGAACGTCGCGGCTTGTCACCTCTTCATGGGGCGTGGGCGAAACGCCTGCTGTCGATATGGCCGCGCTCCGCGCCGCTATTCGCTCGGAGAACAAGATCGCGCTGCACTATAAGGACGTGCATGATCACTTGAGCGAACGCATCGTCTGGCCCCTGATCCTGATCTATTATGTTGATACGGCCATGCTTGTCGCCTGGTGCGAATTGCGCAGAGACCTTCGCCATTTCAGGCTGGATCGCGTGGTGACCTGCAAGTTTCTCGATGCTGATTTCATTGGCCAAAGCGAGGCACTTGTGGCGACTTGGGAAGCGACGCAAAAACACGACACTGTGTCCACCCAAGATCTTTGAAAGGGAATGGCGGCACCCGGGATCACCATGTTGTGGTTTCCCCCGGCGGGATGCCGCATTGCCCCGATCATGACGGCTGGATACCATTGCGCAGAACAACGAAGCACGGACGCATGCCCTATCAATGGACCTCTGAACCCGGCGATTGCCCACAGCGGCTTGAGCTTTGGCCGCATAATTCGCTTCCCCTGCGCGGAATGGCGGCGTTTGTTCTGACGACCTTCACTCTGATTCTCATTCCCGCCCTGCCGCTTTTGGGCTCCCCAATTCTCTGGGGCCTGCTGCCGTTTTTGCTGGCGGCCGTCTGGGCGGTTTACCATGCATTGCAACGCAACCGCCGTGCCCGTCAGATTACCGAGGTTCTGACGCTCGACAAGGAAGATGCACGTCTGGTGCGCAAAGAACCGTCCGGAGACACCAAAGAGTGGGATTGCAACCGCTATTGGACGACCATTACAAAATACGAATCCGATGGCCCCGTCCCGCAATATGTCACGCTGAAGGGCAAGGGGCGCGAGGTGGAAATCGGTGCCTTTCTCAGCGAGGAAGAACGCATTTCACTTTATGACGAGCTTCAGATCGCCTGGCGGAGATGATGCGTTTTCAAGGAAAGCAACGTGCCGCCAGACGCCGGGCACGTTCGGGTTCAAGGTGCCAGGAGCAGGCGATTTCCCAAGCGCAGGTTGCCTGTTTAACATCCTGCGCAACCGCACCTGTCGCGACCTGCACTGAATCGAATATTCGATTGTCGACACGCGTTTCATCCCAATCCAGCAGCGCGGGCTGACCAGTTGGCAAATGCATCAAGTTGCTCGGGGAGAGGTCTGCGTGGATCACGCCGACAGAGTCATTTTCGAGTGCAGCCCAGGCGGACCTGCATCTGCGCACAAGCGCGTCTGGCATCAGGGAAAGATCGACATCGCCGCCCTTGCCGCGCTTGAGCAATTCCTGGGAAGACGCAAAGCCGGGCCGTTGCGCTATATTGGCCGCCTCACTGTGAAACCGTGCGAGCATCGCCGCTATCTCAGGCATGTCTGATCGTGAAAATGGGATTCCCTCGACAAATGGTTCACAGGTCCAGCCATCTTCCATCACCTGTCCACGCTCACTGACCAGCAATTCAGGAACGAAAAAACCAGCTTTGAGGGCCGCAGCCTGCGGGGCCGCCAACCACGATAACGCCTCAAGAGAGCGTCGCGTTGACTTGAAAACCACCGCTGGCGACCATCCCGGCTCAGTTCGCAACACCGTGTTTCTGTGGCCGCCCGCAAGGGCAATCACCGGCGCATGAATGCCCCAAAGACTGGTATCGGGAAAAGGGGCGCCCGTGCTCATCGCGATGCCCCCATGTTTCGGCAAAACTGCCCGCCGTCAGCTCAACCGGTCTTTGACCTTGGGTCCGACACTGCCAAAATCCATCTGGCCCGTGTATTTGGATTTGAGCAAGGCCATCACTTTACCCATGTCCCGGATACTTTCCGCGCCCAATTCTGCGACAGCATCGGAAACGGCTTTCTCGGCTTCGTCGCTCGAAAGCTGTCGCGGCAGGAATTCCTCGATCACCTTGATCTCCGCGGTCTCGCGTTCGGCAAGATCGAGCCGCCCGCCCTCTTCGTAGGCCCGCGCACTTTCCACCCGTTGCTTCGACATTTTGCCAAGAATGGCAAGAACCTCACCATCCCCGACACCGTCCTCCTGACCCTCAGCACGGGCCGCAATGTCCTTGTCCTTGATCGCGGCGTTGATCAAACGCAGTGTCGACAGCCGATCCGCTGCCTTATCCTTCATTGCCTGCTTGAGTGCGGCGGAGACCCTGGCGCGCAATTCCATTGCTATGCATCCTTATTTGAGACAACCAACCCGGAAGAAACCGGATCGGCAGATGTTCAGGCCTTGGACCTTATCCAATGCCACGCGGCTCCGCAACACGGCTCCGGTAACATCTGAACACGGGCCCAGGATATTACGCCTGAATCGGCCTTGACCCTTGGCCACACCGGGTCTAGGTATCGCCAGATTTCACTGCCGCCAGCTTGCCCGAAAGGATCGCCCATGCAGCCTCCTGCGTCCGACCGCCCAACCGCTTGTCTGGCGCTCGCTGATGGCACGATCTTCTATGGCATCGGTTTCGGGGCAACGGGTCAGACAGTGGCTGAACTGTGTTTCAATACCGCCATGACCGGTTATCAGGAAATCATGACCGACCCATCTTACGCGGGTCAGATCGTGACCTTCACATTTCCGCATGTTGGCAATGTGGGTGTGAACCCTGAGGATGATGAAACAGCCGATCCGGTCGCCGAAGGCATGATCGTCAAATGGATGCCGACCGATCCCTCGAACTGGCGTTCGGTCCAACATCTCGATGCCTGGCTTCGCGCCCGCGATCGCATCGCCCTTGGCGGTGTCGATACGCGGCGGCTGACCCGTGCGATCCGGCAATCCGGGGCCCCGCATGTGGCGCTCTCCCACAATCCTGAAGGTGTTTTTGACGTGGAAGCGCTTGTGGCATCCGCGCGGAAGTTCAGTGGCCTGGAAGGCCTCGATCTGGCCAAGGAAGTTACCTGTGCGCAGTCCTATCGCTGGAACGAAATGCGGTGGGCATGGCCTGATGGTTACGCGCCGCAGACTGCACCGAAACATAAGGTTGTCGCAATTGACTATGGCGCAAAGCGCAACATCCTGCGGTGCCTTGCCAGCGCCGGTTGCGACGTGACAGTTCTGCCTGCCACGGCGACCTACGACGATGTCATGGCCCATGATCCTGATGGGGTCTTTTTGTCAAATGGCCCAGGAGACCCGGCCGCGACTGGTGCTTATGCGGTGCCGATGATCCAGCAGGTTCTGAATGAGACGGAATTGCCGGTATTTGGTATTTGCCTTGGTCACCAGATGTTGGCGCTTGCCTTAGGAGCGCAAACAATCAAGATGAACCATGGTCATCACGGGGCCAATCACCCGGTGAAAGATCAAGACACCGGCAAGGTGGAAATCACCTCGATGAATCATGGTTTTGCCGTCGACGCCCAGACCCTGCCCGCAGGTGTGGTCGAGACCCATACATCGCTTTTTGACGGCTCAAACTGCGGAATTCGCATGGAGGGACGACCTGTCTGGTCCGTGCAGCACCATCCGGAGGCCAGCCCCGGCCCACAGGACAGTTATTACCTGTTTGAACGCTTTGCCAGGGCGATGGCAGAACGGGCCGCCTGAATCGCGCAAGGCGCCTTCGGGTTGAAAAGTGTTAATTTAACAAAACATTAACCCTGTTCTGACAGCTTGCCCTGCGTTGAGATCATGCAAGGCATTTCAAAATGAACACCCTGCGGCTGGTTGTGTCCGACCCGGTACCGGAACCGGATCTGTCAGCGCCTGCAATCAAATATGAACCGATTGGTCGCATGCTGGTGGAACGCGGCAAGATCGCGGATTCCGATCTCGACCACGCGCTCAAAATCCAGGGCCATATTGATGCGCCGCTGGGTGAAATCATGGTGTCCGAAGGACTGCTTGCCAAGCGCGATGTGCTTGGTGCACTGGCGGCGCAATGCCATGCGCGCGGGGCCGATCTGGACCTTGAACCGCCCGAGCCCAAGATGGCCGCCTGCCTGCCCGCCGAAGTCTGCCTGCGCCACGGAGTTGTGCCTTGGAAACGGGACGGGTTGCGAATTCTCGTCGCCACCAGCAGCCCCGCAGACTTCGCAGCACTCTGTCAAACCATGAAACGGCGCGGGTTGTCACTGTTCCCCGTGATCGTCGACGAACTGCAAATCCAGTCGCACCTGAGCCGCCTTTATGGTGCCGAGCTGGCCCGCAAGGCCGAGGTCCGCGTTCCCGATGTCGAAAGCTGCCGCACCTGGGGGACACGCACGCAGCATCGCACCTTTTGGGCAAGCGCAATCTGTGGCTTGTTGATCCTGTCTCTCCTCTTCGCCCCGGCTTGGACCATTACGCTCGGAGTGCTTTGGGCCGTGCTCACGCTCGCCATGACGACTGTTATGAAAGGCGCGGCCTTTGTCGCGCAGCTAACGCAAGAGCCCTCGCGACCCAGGGTCAACTATGATCTGAGCGCCGCCAAGTTCCGCCTGCCGCGCGTCTCGATCCTTGTGCCATTGCTCAAGGAAAAGGAAATTGCAGAGCAGTTGATTACGCGGCTGAGCAAGCTGACCTACCCCAAATCCCTGTTGAACGTGGTCCTGGTGCTGGAAGAAAATGACGCTGTGACGCGCCGGACCATTACAGATACCGACCTGCCCGACTGGATGAGCGTCATCGAGGTGCCCAGCGCAGGCGAGTTGACCACAAAACCACGCGCACTGAATTACGCGCTCGATTTCTGCCGCGGCAGCATTGTCGGCGTCTGGGACGCAGAGGATTGGCCCGAGGCCGACCAGATCGAGCGGGTTGTAAGTCGCTTCAATGAGGCGCCCGAAAATGTCGTTTGCCTGCAAGGCGTTCTGGACTACTACAACTCGCGCACGAATTGGCTATCACGCTGCTTTACCATCGAATATGCCACCTGGTGGCGTATGATCTTGCCGGGGATTGCCAAGCTTGGACTAATCCTTCCCTTGGGCGGTACAACGCTGTTCTTTCGGCGCGACGCGCTTGAAAAACTTGGCGGATGGGATGCGCATAACGTGACAGAAGACGCTGATCTCGGCGTCAGATTGGCCCGGCACGGGTATGTCACGGAATTGTTGCCCACGGTCACCCATGAAGAAGCGACAAGCCGCGCCTGGCCCTGGGTGCGTCAGCGTTCCCGCTGGTTGAAGGGTTTTCTGATCACCTATTTTGTCCACATGCGCGACCCGGCCCAATTGCTTCGAGATGTCGGATTGAAGCGTTTTCTGGGCCTGCAAACCATTTTTCTGGCCACTTTCTCACAATTCGCCGCCGCGCCGCTCCTGTGGTCGTTCTGGCTGACAATTGCCGGCTTTACACATCCGGTTGAAGTCACATTGGGGGCGCAGGTTGTCTGGGTTCTGGCCGGGTTTTTCATCTTTTCCGAAATTCTCAGCCTGACCATGGGCATGGTCGCGGTATCCGGTCGCGCCCACAGGCACCTTCTGGCCTATGTGCCCACGATGATGTTTTATTTCACGCTTGGTGCACTGGCCAGCTACAAAGCTCTTTGGGAAATCGTGAAATCGCCATTCTTTTGGGACAAGACCCAGCATGGCGTCTCACGCCAGACCGACCCTCGATAAACTTTTCCGCCGCGCAGAACCGATTGCGGTTCGGTCCGGCGACAGCGCTGTGCGTCAGGCCTCATCCTGCCTTCGTGCCGCATCCTGTTTGAGCCGGGTCATGAAGGCGACCGAGATATGATCCCGCAGAGCCTCGGCAGCGGCATCAGCGTCTTTCGCTTCGATCGCGCGAATGATCGCGTCATGTTCGGTCTGCGCGATCTCTCCGCGCCCTTGCGCTGCCAGAGATGTGGTCGCCATCAACGCCATCGTCCGATGCACCAGATCAAGTTGTTGCACCAGATATCGGTTATGCGACGCGAGATGAATCTGGGTGTGGAACCGCCGGTTCGCACGCGCCAAAGCTACCGGATTGTCGACAAGTGCATTGTCGGCCTCAACCATTTCCCGCAGAATACGAACTTCCTCTTCGGTTGCGTGTTGAGCGGCCAATCGCGCGGCCAATCCTTCGAGCTCGCGACGCACCACATAAAGCTCCGCCATCTGGTTATGATCGAGCGATGCGACAATCAGGCTGCGCCCGTCACGGGCCAACAAAGACTGCGTCTCCAACCGTTGCAATGCTTCGCGGATCGGGGTGCGTGAAACGCCAAACCGCTCTGCCAGCTCGCTTTCGACGAGGCGATCGCCAGGCCGATAAACGCCCTGATCGATGGCTTCCAGGATCAACGAATAGGCATCGGTCTGCTGTGTCTTCTGCAAGCCCATTGGGATCACTCTCCTGAGAACATTCGTCACTCTAACGAGGCTACGACCACCGGCGCAACCCCGGGGGCTTGTATGGCAACGCGTTGGCTCTTAGGAACAAACCATGCCAAAGCACGCCTTTTCAAACGTGAGCACATGGGTCTTTGACCTCGATCATACGCTCTATCCGCCTTCCGCACGTCTCTTCGATCTGATCGAAGTGCGCATGACCGCCTACGTCATGGATGCGCTTGGTGTCGCGCGCCCGGAAGCCGACAGATTGCGCAAACACTATTGGGCCGAGCACGGCACGACACTGGCCGGGTTGATGCGTGAGCACGATGTGGACCCCGGCCCCTACCTGACGGATGTGCACGACATTCCCATGGATAGCCTTGAGGCCGATCCGGAACTCGCTGCAAAAATCAGCGCTCTGCCGGGACGGCGCATTGTCTATACCAATGGTTGCGCCCCTTATGCAGAACGGGTTCTGGCCGCACGTGGCCTCGATGGTGCATTTGATGCCATCTACGGCGTCGAGCACGCAGACTATCTGCCAAAACCCGATCACGCAGCCTTTGAAACGGTCTTCCGCAAGGATGGTCTGAACGCCCGCACGGCGGCGATGTTCGAAGATGACGCTCGAAATCTCAAGGTGCCACACCAGATGGGGATGCGCACCGTGCATGTCGCAGAAACCCGGGGCCAGGGGGCCTATATCCACTTTCATACCGATGACCTGAACGGATTTCTTGGTCAACTGCTCTGACCCTGCGACAATCAGGCCAATGGGCCGTTCGCTTTCATCCCTTATCTAAAAGGGATCAGAGGAAAAAGGGGAGACCCCATGGCCGCCGCATCAGCAATACCCACCTTGCCTTTCTGGCAACGGTTCATTTTCCGCATACCTGTCATTGGTTGGGTGGCCCGAGACGTGATGTTTGGGGACAAGAACAATTTCTGGTTTGCGTTGATCGGATTTCTCAGCCTCTGGATGTGCTCGGCACTGACCTTCGGATTGCCGGGGCTCTATCTGCCGGCGCTGGCGCTGGTGCCTGTCATATTTGTGCTTCTTCTCCTGATTACAAAAGGCTAGTGATCTAAAGGATTTGCGCGGCTGTATTTGCACGGCCCTGCGCCAACAGGAGGCCCAATGCCCACAGCGCATTGTGATATCTTAATTTCGGGTGGCGGCATTGCCGGATTGACAGCCGCGGCGGCCTTCGGCAGCGCAGGTTTCGAAGTGATCTGCGTCGACCCAAGCCCGCCAATCACCAACCGGGATGCTGACGGGGCCGACATGCGGACGACGGCGATGCTGCAACCCGCGCGCCGTGTCCTGCAAGCCGCGGGCCTTTGGGAGCGTCTCGAACCGCACGCCTCGCCCCTTCAGGTGATGCGTATCGTGGATGCAGGAGGCGAAAAACCTGAACCACGCCTGACCAAAGATTTCAATGCCGCTGATGTCTCTGAGTTGCCGTTCGGGTGGAATTTCCCGAACTGGCTCTTGCGACGCGAGATGGTCGATCGTCTCGGGGAGCTGCAAAACGTGACCTTCCTTCCCGGCATCCGAACCACAAGCCTGTTCACCCGCGAAGGCGAGGCCCGCGTCGGCCTGAGCGATGGGCGCAAGATACGTACCAGATTGGTCATCGCGGCGGACGGGCGGGGCTCGCCGATGCGACACGCCGCCGGCATCGAGGTGCAAACCAAACGTTATGGACAAAAAGCACTGGCTTTCGCTGTGACCCACCCCGTGCCGCACGAGAGTGTCTCCACCGAGATCCATCGCACAGGCGGTCCCTTTACGCTGGTGCCGCTGCCCGATCGCGAAGGGGTGCCCTGCTCCGCTGTCGTCTGGATGGACGATGGCCCCCTGTCCCAGACACGGTATGATATGGACGTGACCGCCTTTGAAGCGGCCATGACGGAACGCAGTGCAAATCTGTTTGGTCCGCTGAGACTTGCCTCAAACCGGTCAATCTGGCCAATCATCAGTCAAAAGGCCCAGCGTCTGACATCAGAACGACTGGCCCTTGTTGCAGAGGCCGCTCACGTGGTGCCCCCGATCGGCGCTCAGGGGCTGAACATGAGCCTTGCCGATACGTCGACGCTTCTGGCACTGGCGCAAGAGCGCCCCGACGGGCTGGGCGATCCCCCCATGCTCGATGCCTATCACAAGGCACGCTACGGTGATATTTCCTTGCGGGTTCAGGGAATTGACGCGCTCAACCGAGCCAGTCAGACCAAAAACCCGATGCTGCGCGATATGAGGGCGGCGGGGCTGAACGCGCTTTATGCGCTGCCCGCCGTCCGCAAGACACTGATGCAGATGGGGTTGGGTGTGAGGTAACGCGCGGGGCGCGCTACAGGACCTGATCAATCACCCGTTGCAACCGCCCCAGGGTGCCATCCACGTCATAAAGCTTGTCGAGACCGAAAAGCCCCAGCCGGAAGGTCCGGAAATCCGCAGGTTCATCGCATTGCAACGGGACACCTGCGGCGATCTGCATCCCTTCGGCGGCAAATTTCTTGCCGTTCTGGATATCCGGGTCCGCCGTGTAGCTGACCACAACACCGGGTGCACCGAAACCGTCTGCCGCAACCGACATCACCCCTTTTGACGCCAGCATCGCCCGGACGGAATCACCTAGTTTCCATTGCGCTTCCTTGAGGCGCTCGAACCCGTAGTCGCGCGTTTCTATCATCGTGTCACGAAACGCCCGCAACGCATCCGTGGGCATGGTCGCATGATAGGCGTGCCCCCCGTTTTCATAGGCTTTCATGATGCTGTACCACTTGCCCAGATCAATGGCGAAACTGTCCGATTGGGTTTCGGCAAGGCGTGCCTCGGCTCGTTCAGACATCATCACCAGACCCGCCGAGGGAGATGCCGACCAGCCTTTTTGCGGCGCGGAAATCAGCACATCGACCCCCAATGCGCGCATATCGACCCAAACACACCCCGACGCGATGCAATCCAACACCATCAGCGCCCCCACATCATGCGCGGCCTTTGCCATTGCGGCGATATACGAATCCGGCAAAATGACGCCCGCGCTTGTCTCTACATGCGGGGCGAAGACCACATCCGGTTTCTGCTCGGCGATGGTGGCGACCACCTCGTCAATGGGTGCCGGTGCGAAGGGCGACGGGGATGCATTTGCTGCCTGCCGCGCCTTGAGCACCGTGGTGTTGCCAGTCAGCCCGCCTGTTTCGAAAATCTGGCTCCACCGATAGGAAAACCACCCGTTACGGACAACCAGAACCTCCGCACCGCGCGCAAACTGTCGTGCAACAGCTTCCATTCCGTAGGTACCACCGCCTGGAATGATCGCAACGGCATCAGCGGCATATACATCCTTCAACATGGCAGAGAGATCATTCATCACCTGCTGGAAGGCGGCGCTCATCGAATTCAGAGATCGGTCGGTAAAAACGACCGAGAATTCTTCCAAACCTGTTGGGTCAACGGTGTCGAGCAGTGCTGGCATGATCATTTCTCCCTGAGCTTTCGCCAGACGTAGCCTGTCATGGCCGCCTTGGCAAAGCCTACTTGGGTATACAAAACGCGCAAAATTCGGCTCAATGAGCCTATCGGAAACCCACGACGCCGACCTTACCCAATGGGACCGGGGCGCCGCTCCTCACTCAACAGGACATTGGCCTCCACTTCACCGACGCCCGGCAATGTCATGATCCGCCGACGCAATACGCGCTCAAAATCCGGCAGATCCCGCGCGACCACGCGCAATCGGTAGTCATAAAGCCCCAATACGTGCTCGACCCGTTGGACCTCCGGGATCGCACTGACGGCGCGTTCGAAATCCTCAAGGCTGACGCGCCCCTTGGTGGCGAGTTTCACGCCCAGAAAAACCGTCACGCCGAAACCCAAGGCTTCTGCGTTCAATCGCAGCTTGCGCCCCTTGAGAATGCCTGCGCTCTCCAGCTTTCGGATGCGCCGCCAGGTCGCAGGTTGTGACAAACCAAGGCCGCGCCCCAAGGCGCCCGCACTTTGGGCGGCATCCCGCGCCAGCGCACGTAACAAGGCCCGGTCCAGATCATCCAGATCGATCATATGGGCAGCGTCTCCTCTGCCTTGATCTGGGCGATTTGCATCAGGGCTTCGATGTCCGCGATATGCGGCAGCGTCAGCACCCGGCGTCTGTAGATCTCCTGATAATGCACCATGTCGCGGGCGATGATGCTGAGCCTTACGTCGACCCTGCCAAGGAATGTCTGGATTTCGGTCACCTCCGGCACGTCGCGGGCGGCTTCGATAAAGTCGTCAAAGGCGCGGGCCTGCGTCTTGTCCAGCGTCATCCGCAGCGAAACTTCGACCGAATAGCCAAGTGCGGCCCAATCAATCACCGCTCCTATCCCCTCGATAATCCCGGCTTCCTGCATGCGCGTGATACGGCGTGCAGCCTTTCCGGTCGTCAGGGCGCAACGTTCTGCCAAATCCGCGGGACTCAAACTGGGATCGGACTGCCAGTGTCGCAGCAGCTGTCGATCTATACTATCAAGCATGATTTTCTCGCTATTTTCACATCTGACGAATGAAATTATCGAAAATATGCCAGGTTTGTAGCAGTAGGACAATGGAAATCGGCTTCGAATTGGTTAATGTGGCGCCAGAATTCAATCAACCAAAGGACCGCCAAGATGCGTGTTTATTATGATCGCGATTGCGATGTAAACCTGATCAAAGACATGAAAGTGGCCATTCTGGGCTACGGCAGCCAAGGCCACGCCCATGCGCTGAACCTGCGCGATTCCGGCGCGAAAAACCTTGTCGTTGCGCTGCGCGAAGGGTCGCCTTCCGCGGCAAAGGCCGAAGGCGAAGGCCTGACGGTCATGGGCATCGCCGAAGCGGCTGCCTGGGCTGATCTGATCATGTTCACCATGCCCGATGAACTTCAGGCCGAAACCTATAAGAAATACGTGCATGACAACATTCGTGAGGGTGCTGCCATCGCATTCGCTCATGGTCTGAACGTGCATTTCGGTCTCATTGAGCCTAAAGAAGGTATCGACGTAGTGATGATGGCCCCCAAGGGTCCGGGCCACACCGTGCGCGGCGAATACACAAAAGGCGGCGGCGTGCCCTGCCTTGTGGCTGTGGACAAGGACAGCTCCGGCAAGGCGCTGGAAATCGGCCTGTCTTACTGCTCTGCGATTGGCGGGGGGCGCTCCGGCATCATCGAGACCAATTTCCGCGAAGAATGCGAAACCGACCTCTTCGGGGAACAGGCAGTTCTCTGCGGCGGGCTGGTCGAACTGATCCGCATGGGCTTCGAGACATTGGTCGAAGCGGGCTACGCGCCGGAAATGGCCTATTTCGAATGCTTGCACGAAGTCAAACTGATCGTCGATCTGATCTATGAAGGCGGCATCGCCAACATGAACTACTCGATTTCCAATACGGCTGAGTATGGCGAATATGTCTCCGGTCCGCGCGTCCTGCCCTACGACGAGACAAAGGCGCGGATGAAAGCGATCCTGACAGACATCCAGACCGGCAAGTTCGTGCGTGACTTCATGCAGGAAAACGCCGTGGGTCAGCCCTTCTTCAAAGGCACACGGCGCATCAACGATGAACATCAGATCGAGGCCACAGGCGAAACCCTGCGCGGCATGATGCCCTGGATTTCCGCGGGTAAGATGGTCGACAAAGCCAAAAACTGATCCTTCGACGCGGATCGAACCATCTGAAGATCCAAACGAACTAGGTTGAACGGGGCGGGCGATATCCGCCCCGTTTCATTTGAAAGCGCGTATGACCGAAACCTCTGATATCACAGTCAAAAGCTGGCTTATGGTTGGTATCTTGGGGTTCACCTGGGGTGGTACATTTCTGGTCACCGAGATCGCGCTTGAAGGGCTGACACCATTCTGGCTGGCAGCGGGGCGTATCGGCTTTGCCGCCCTTCTGATGACGGCGATCTGGGCAGCACGCGGGTTCCGGCTCTTTGACGCGCCAACGCATCGCGGCACCTGGAATGCAATCCTATGGATTGGGGCGCTTAGCTCCGCTGTGCCTTTCATGCTATTGGCCTGGGGGCAGCAATTCGTGACATCCGGATTTGCTGGCGTCTCCATGGCCGCAGTCGCCTTGATTGTCCTTCCGATGGCCCATTTTCTGGTGCCGGGCGAGCAATTGACCCTGCGCAAGGGCCTTGGCTTCATCATCGGTTTCATTGGCGTCTGCGTTCTGATCGGTGCACAGGCTTTCGAAACGACAGGAACCACGATGGAACCCGCCGGAAGATTGGCCTGCATCGCTGCGGCTTGCTGCTACGCGGTATCCTCGGTTCTGATGCGCAAACTGCCCGCGGTCGATACGATCGGGCTGTCAACCGTTCTGCTGCTGATCGGAGCGGTCCTTGTGGTACCGCTGGCCCTGTTGGTGGAAGGATTTCCTCCCCTGCCGGGGACCAAGACCATCATCGTGGTCATCCTCCTCGGTCTCATTCCAACTGCCGCCGCAAACCTGCTGCGGGTGTTGGTGGTACGCACCGCCGGTCCGGTTTTCATGTCCCTGACCAATTACCAGGTCCCGATCTGGTCGGTCGTTCTGGGTTCCGTTTTACTCAGCGAACCCCTGCCGCCCTCTCTGCTGTGGGCGATGATCCTGATCCTCAGCGGCGTGGGGCTTAGTCAGTATGGCGCGTTGCGCCGCCTGTTTGGCGGCAGCTAGGGTCACCCGCCAACGGCATCGGCGACCGCCTCGACAACGCTGTCCACCGCACGCTCCATCAGGTGGGCATCCTCGTGCTCAGCCATCACCCTGACCAACGGTTCTGTACCGGATTTCCGGATCAACAAACGCCCGCGACCCGCGAGATCTGTTTCGGCCTGCTCAATAGCGCGTTTGACGCCCCCATCCTCAAGAGGCGTCTGTCCCGCTGCAAAACGTACGTTCTTCAGGAGTTGAGGAACCGGTTCAAAGTTGTGCAGCAGGGCGCTCGCTGGCGACTGAGACCGCACCATTTCAGCAAGAAACTGCAGACCGGCCATCAAGCCGTCACCCGTGGTGGCATAGTCCGACATGACAATATGCCCCGATTGCTCGCCGCCAAGATTGAACCCTCCTGAGCGCATGCGCTCAACGACATATCGGTCGCCGACTGACGTGCGTTCAAGCCGCAACCCCTTGTCGGCCAGAAAATGCTCAAGCCCAAGATTGGACATGACAGTGGCAACAAGTGCATTGTTGGCAAGACGTCCCTCCGCCGCCCACCGCGCCGCCATCAGCGCCATGAACTGATCGCCGTCACCGACGGTGCCGTTCTCGTCCAGCAAGATCACCCGGTCGGCATCACCGTCCAGACATATCCCGACATCCGCCCCATGCGCGACAACGGTTTCGGCCGCCAATTGCGGATTTGTGGACCCGCAGCCTTCGTTGATGTTGTGCCCTGTCGGGCTGACGCCGACCGGAATGACGGTAGCCCCAAGCTCCCAAAGCGCTTCTGGTGCAACACGATAGGCGGCACCATTGGCGCAATCCACCACCACCTTCAGACCGTCCAGCCGCATCTGGCGCGGAAACGATGACTTGACCCGCTCGATATAACGGAAACGGCCATCATCAATGCGCTTGGCACGTCCGATTTTCTGGGCCTCGACCGGGGCAACCCCTTCAGCGATCAGAGCCTCGATATCCGCTTCCATCTGATCCGACAGCTTGAAGCCATCCGGTCCAAAGAACTTGATACCGTTGTCGACGGCCGGGTTGTGACTGGCGGAGATCATCACACCAAGGTCGGCACGCATCGAGCGTGTCAAAAGGCCAACAGCAGGTGTGGGAACCGGCCCCAGAAGAAGCACATTCATCCCGGTGGACGTCAGGCCCGCCGTGAGAGCATTTTCGAACATGTAACCGGACAGGCGCGTATCCTTGCCAATCACGACACGGCGCACCCCGGTGCCATCCTGACTGAAATATCGGCCTACCGCAGCGCCAATCCGCAGGGCCATTTCAGCTGTCATCGGGTGTGTGTTGGCGGTGCCGCGCACGCCGTCTGTACCAAAGAGTTTATCCATCCGCGCAACCTGCCACGGCAGCCTGCCAAAGCGCAATGGCCTGAGCGGTCTCGGGGACGTCATGAACGCGCACAATTTGTGTCCCATGTTTCAATGCCGCGAGCGCCACGGCTATGGACCCGGGCATACGCTTTTCAGCAATCTCCTGATGACCGATGGTGCCAATGAATTTTTTGCGGGAGGCCCCTAACAGAATGGGCACCCCCAGCCCGTGAAAAAGAGAGAGCCGTGCCAATAGCGCCAGATTATGCGACTGGGTCTTGCCAAATCCGACGCCCGGGTCAGCGATGATTTGCGATCTGGGGACGCCAACGTCGACCAGCATGGCGATTTGATCCGCCAGTAAATCATACACATCCAGCAATACATCCTCATACTGCGGAGCGCTCTGCATTGTCTTGGGATCACCCTGCGCATGCATCACGCACACGGGTGCCGCGCGCCGCGCGCAAAGAGGGGCAAGATCGCTGTCAAATGTGAAACCCGAAACGTCGTTCACCAGACTGGCACCCGCGCTCAGCGCTGCATCTGCCACCGCCGCCTTGCGCGTATCTATCGAGATCGGCTGACCGAGACCTGCGGTCCGCAACGCCTCGATAACCGGGACCGTGCGCAGGATTTCTTCTTCTGCCGGAACGAAAGTCGCGCCGGGGCGCGTTGATTCTCCGCCAATGTCGAGGATATCCGCGTCCGACATCCGCAGCGCGCCCTGCAGAGCTTTTTCCGCCGAATTGTGTTTGCCGCCATCGGAAAAACTGTCCGGCGTTGTGTTCAGAATTCCCATGATACGGGGGCGATCCATCGCCATCCCGGCAATGGGCGGGCGCGTTTCAACTAAGGGGGCCAACGCCTCTTCGCTCACTTCGGATGCCGCGACAATCGAGGGGTCCGTGCTGCGCGACAGAACTTCCACCTGCGTGAACCAGCCGCGCCCTCCCGCAAGCATCTGCGCATCAGCAGGTCGTGCAACATCCCATTGCACGATGGGGCGTATATATTCAGGCATTTGTCAGAGCTTTGCGCTATCGGCGGAGATGGTCCTCAGGGGCACGGAAGCGGCTTTTGGCAAATCCGCCCCGATCACCAGCATTTCACCCGCATCAAAAGTCGCGGCAAACCATGCCGCCAGAGCGATCGCGTCGCTGGGTTGCGCGGAAGGACCATCCACAGCGTCGAGGACGATCTTGGACGGAGCCCAAACGCAGGTCTGCCCGTTTTTCATCGCCCAATCCAGTTCGGTTCTGGTATCAACAACCACGCAGCGGTCATCTTTTGACGCAAGTACCCAGGCATTCTGTTCAATCGCCAGAAGGTCAATGCGCCGTTGGGCCATGCGGTGAGAGGTTTGCGGCGCCGGCGTGTCGGAGGCCCCGACACAAAAGATCACAGGGCGGTCGCGGGATTCAAGTTGATCAATCCAGCCTTTGAGATGCGGTGAAGAAATCGCATCATTGCTCAGGTAAACCAATTCGGGTTGTAGCACAGGTTCTTCGCTAGGGCGTTGCGGCGTGGCCTGTCCCCTGCCGCGTACGATCTCTACGCCCAAAGCGCCCGGCCCCCGATCCAGTTTTTCGATGCGCACGAAGGCGCGCATGGCTTGCGGTTCCAGCAATATGCGTTCCGCAACGCGTTCCGCCAAAGTCTCCAGCAGATTCAGCCGCTCGTCCGCCAGCTCAAAAGCGATGGCTTCGGTCACCTTGTCGTAGCTCAGGATACGGTCCACATCATCGTCAATGGGACCCGTCAGGGGCTGCACTTCAACGACGACGTTGAAACATATCCTCTGGGTAACCCCCCGTTCAGCCTGGAAGGCCCCGATCTCGATTTCGACAATATGATCGCGTAGCGAAATCCGATCACGCGGCTCAGACCCGGCAGTTGCCTCTGATCTTTCGGAGGGATGCGCAAAGGCAAGTCTGATTTCGGAACTCATGAGCGTACCTTCCGTTAAGCTGAGCAGTCCCCATTTTAGAGGGTGACCGCCCTTTAACAGTCTTCAGAACGCCGCGCCAAGGGCCGAAAGCGTCAGTTGCTGGCAGTACGCCATGTGTGGCGGTAAAAGATGTGATCACCGATTGCAGCGGTTTTGGTGTAAACGCGGCTCCACCGGGGTTTCACGGCAGTCGTATGATAATGCGTGGCCCCTTCGGTCAGGTCCGGCGCTTCACCGTTCAACGCAAAAAGTGCGACCTTTGACACGCGATCATAGGCGCGCGGTTCGGCAATAACCTCTTTGTGGCCATCACAGGTATAGGTGAACTGGCACTGATACTTCTTGCCTGTTCCCTGATTGATAACGCCACAGGCCGAGCCCGGAAAACGTTCAGACTTCACCCGATTCAGGATAACCTCAGCCACAGCGAATTGGCCTTTGACTGTTTCACCCCGGGCTTCGAAATAAAGCGCTTCGGCAAGGCAGCGCAACTCATCTCCACCCTTTGCTTTGGGTTGAGCGTCCAGCCAGGCCCGCGAGAATTCAATCTCTTTGTCCTCTTTGCCTGCAAGAGCGGTCTCCTGCATGCGGCGCACGGTGATGGCTTCCAGATCTCTGGATGCATTCTTTTCAGTACGGTCACCCTGACGGGCAAGGCCCGGCTCGGCCACAAAAAAGCCCAGAAGCAACCCTAAAGAAAACGACAAAATCGTTTTGCAGACAATACGCACGACGGCGTCCCCCAAGACGTTTCAATGGCGTTCCTCTACCGAGATAAAAAGTTGACGTAAAGTTTACGGCCGTCGAGATGGTTAATCTCGGCGTGCAATCGCTCAACACGCAGCGCTAGAAACCACAACATGTTGCGGGTGCAATGTGGCAAACTACGATATGTTACCCCCGATCGCAAGCTGTGCGGCAGCTAGTCGCGCCACCGGAACTCGGAAGGGAGAACAGGAAACATAATCAAATCCTGCATCTCTGCAAAAGGCAATTGATTCGGGGTTGCCACCATGTTCACCACAGATCGACAAGGTGATGCCCTCATGGGCCGCCCGCCCTCTTTCTGCCCCAAGTTTGAGCAATTCACCGACACCGTCGGTATCGAGCACGTGGAAAGGGTCTTCCGGAAACACACCTTGCTGTACGTAATCGGACATGAAACGGCCCGCATCATCTCGCGAGAGCCCATATGCCATTTGCGTCAAATCATTGGTCCCAAAACTCAGGAACGCGCAATTGGGTGCAATCTCGGCCGTACGCAGTGCCGCGCGCGGCGTCTCCACCATCACCCCCAAACGGTAGTCGAATTGCGCTTCCTTTTCCGTGCGCACAGCAGCGGCGACCGCATCGATTGAGCTTTTGACCAGTTCCACTTCGCGCTTTGCCGACACCAATGGAATCATGATCTCCGGAACGACAGCAGCACCTTTGGCATTGACCTCGATTGTTGCCTCGAAAATCGCGCGCGCCTGCATTTCATAGATTTCCGGAACGGTCACGCCCAACCGCACGCCGCGCAGACCCAACATCGGATTATACTCGGACATCGCGTCGATGCGGCGCGTCACATCCGACAAGGGCAGATCCAGCGCATCGGCCAGTTCTCTCTGACCCGCGCGATCGTTGGGCAGGAATTCATGTAACGGCGGATCAAAGAGCCGGATACAAACCGGTTGCCCCTTCATGATGTCAAAAAGCTGGATAAAATCCGCCTGCTGCATGGGCAGCAACCGTTCAAGCACCGCCCGCCGATCCTGCGACGTTTCCGCAAAGATCATTTCGCGCATGACAGTCAGTCGGCCCGGTTCAAAGAACATGTGTTCGGTCCGGCACAGCCCGATGCCCTGCGCGTTGAAGTTCCGGGCCGTTTGCGCATCCGCAGGCGTATCCGCGTTCGCGCGGATGCCGATGTCGCAAAAATCACTCGACCATTCCATGAGCTTCTGGAAACTCTCGTCCAAGGCCGCCTCGCGCATCTTGGGAGCACCGGCCAGAACCTCGCCGCTTGTGCCATCGACTGTAATGACTTCCCCTGCGTTGAAGACTTTGCCGTCCTTGGTCACCAGTTGTTTCTTGCTGCCAATGAAACGCATGTTCGATGCGCCGACCACGCAGGGCAACCCGATACCGCGACCGATCACAGCGGCATGGCTGGTGATGCCACCGCGTTCCGTCAGAACCGCATGGGCGGCGTGCATACCGCGAATATCCTCCGGAGAGGTTTCACGTCGCACCAGAATACAAGGCTCGCCCCGCGCGGCACTGGCCTGTGCTTCGGTGGCGGTGAAGACAATCTGACCCGTGGCCGCACCCGGACTGGCCGCGATCCCATATCCGATCACGTTGCGCTCGGCACCGGGATCGACCTGCCGGTGCAAGAGCTCCGACAGGGTTCGGGGCTGCACACGCATCAATGCCTCGGCGCGCGAAATAATCTTGTCTTCAGCGAGTTGCACCGCAATCCGAACCGCGGCTTGGCTTGAACGCGCAACGCGGACGCCGTCGAGAATGAACAGCGCACCATTTTCAATGGCAAACTCGACCTGCATTTCCTCACGCAGTTTGACCCGCATCAGGGCTGCATGTGTCTTGAGCGCATCAAAGGCCTCAGGGGCCAGTTCCTCAAGTGACGGCCCCCTTGGATCGCGACTGAGATAAAGAGCAGCGGCGTCCCCTTCAAGCGCATCACGTCCCTGGCTTTGGCTGAGGTACCGGCCGGTGATCTGCGGCAACCCGGTATCGCTGCTGACCAGTTGCAACACACCGGACCCGGATTCGCCATGACCCAGCCCCAGCGCCATTTCCTGCACAACCAGCCCAAGACCCGCATCGACCGGCGCGCCCTTGGCTTGTCGCAGAAGACGCGCAGAGGTGCCATCCCAGGCGCGGGCCATTGATTTCAGAACGGCAGCCAGTTGTTCAGCGGGGTCTTCGGGAAAGGGCTCTTCCATTTCAGCTTCATAGGCCCGCAGCGAATCCGTCAGGCCTTCGCGCCCTTCCCCGTCCACATCATCAAACATGTCAGGGTCGAGCCGCGCGACATCGACCGCATAGGACTGCACGAACCGGGTGTTGACCGCATAGGCAGCATCCTGGCCCAACCGGTCAGAAAGCGTCGCCAACCGCTTGTCATTCATGCCGATGTTGAGAACGGCACCGGGCCCGCCCCAGTCGGGATCTTCAGAAGAGGGGCGCACACATAGCAGCGTGCCTTTGGGAAACTGAGACACGATGGCAGTGGTGTCCGGCAGCTCACCTTTGGCAATACGCTTCACCGCTTCAAAGGACAGCGCGACCGTGCGCGGCACCGGCAGATCGAGACGCACCAGCCTTTGCAGGCATTTGGCCCGCCCCCCGTGCGTTTCGGCGGCAATGGGCGCTTGAGCGGTCACAAGTGTGGTATGCGGATTATTCTGCACTGCGGCACCTTTCTGTTGAGGTGCAGCATAGGCAGTAAAATGGGGCTGGCAAGCCTCTGCCCGAGCAAAACGAGACCGGTGGATTACCCTTCGATGCGGGTCAAATCGGCAACGGATGTGCAAAGGCGGGTGATACGGCTCAGCAGATTTAACCGATTGCGCCTTACAGTGGCATTCTCTGCGTTCACCTGAACTGCCGTAAAGAAAGCATCCAGGGGTCCGCGCAATGCTGCCATGGCCGACATGGCAGTCGTGAAATCCAGCGATTTCATGGCCGGATCAATCTTTGCCTCTGCCGCGTCCAGCGCATCAAAAAGCGCGCGTTCCTCATCGGTCTGCGCAAATTTCACGTCCGGCCCGTAGGAATATTCGACCCCATCCGCCGCCTCGGCCTGCGTCAGAATGTTGTTGGCACGTTTGAAAGCTTGCAGCAGGTTTTCCCCATCGTCCGTTTTCAGCACGTCCGACAGGGCGCGCGCGCGTTTGACCAGCAGGGCCAGATCGTCATTGCCCTTCATCGCGATACAGGCGTCGATGACGTCATGGCGGATGCCTTGGTCACGTAAGTAGACTTTGAGGCGGTCGTGGAGGAAAGAGAGGAGGTCATCTCCTTTAGCAACCAACTCTCCGGCACTTTTTTCGGGATCATCTCCAGTCAGCATTCTAACGTAGCGCTGCCTTTGTTCAGCTACCGAGAAATCAGCAGAGAGTATCTCCGACAGCGATAAGACCTTATGATCCTCGGAATTTACCCATACGATCAAGGCCCGCCCAACTACACAGCCACGTAACCGTTGTAGCCAATGAATGCTGATGTCGCCCTCCAGAATAATCCGAATAACCCCCAGAGCCGCCCGCCGCAACGCAAACGGGTCCTTGCTCCCGGTCGGTTTTTCATCAATCGCCCAGAAGCCCGTCAGTTTGTCGATCTTTTCGGCCAAAGCCACGGCAACTGATACTGGCGCGGTGGGCACATCGTCGGACGGGCCAAGCGGGGCGTAATGTTCCTGCGCTGCGGCAGCGATGGCCTCTGAACGACCCGACGCCTTGATGTAGTAGCGCCCCATCAACCCCTGAAGTTCGGGGAATTCATAGACCATCTCCGAGGACAGATCCGCCTTGGCAAGGCGCGCCGCTTCTTCGGCTTCATCCGGGTCCGCGCCGACCAGCGGGGCAATTTCGCGCGCAAGCGACGCCATGCGCGTCACCAGTTCAGCCTGCGTGCCAAGTTTGTTGTGGAAGGTCACATTCTCCAACGCTTTCAGCCAGACGCCCATGTCGCTTTGGGCGATGCGCAGATCGTTGTCCCAGAAGAACTTCGCATCCGCCAGACGCGCGGAGAGAACCTTTTCATTGCCGGCAAGGATTGTGGCCCCATTGTCCACCGTCTCGCGATTGGCAACGGTGATGAACCGCTCGATCCGGCCCGATTTGGGATTGCGCACAGACAGGAACTTCTGGTGCTCCTTCATCGAGGTTTGCAGCACCTCGGGCGGTAATTCCAGAAAATCATCGCCGATCCGGCCCATCAGGACCACCGGCCATTCCACCAGACCGGCGATCTCTGCCAGCAACCCCTTGTCCTCAACCACCTCCAACCCGTTGGCGAAGGCCATGTTGGTCGCGTCGTGCCAGATCGTATCCGCGCGCTCCTGAGGGTCCAGCACCACATGGGCGCGTTTGAGCTTGGCTGCATAGTCGTCGAAAGAGGTCACCGAAAACCGGTCAGGCGACATGAAACGGTGGCCCGCTGTCTTGTCCGACGACGTGATCCCGTCAACATCCAGCGGCACCACCTGCGCCCCTGCCTCATCGGTCAGCAGGCACAAAATGGCATGCAATGGCCGTACCCAACGCAGCGATCCCGCCCCCCACCGCATGGATTTCGGCCAGGGGAAATTCCGGATCGCCTGTTCCAGCACCTCGGCGATGATGTCAGCCGCCGGGCGGCCCGGCTTTTCGATGCGGGCGAACAGAACAGACCCCTTGGGGGTGTCGCGCTCTTCCAACTGGTCGCGGGTCAGACCAGCACCGCGCAGGAACCCTTCGATGGCCTTTTCAGGAGCATCGGCCCGGGGTCCCTTGCGTTCCTCGATCGCTGTTGGACTTGCGGCCAAAAGGCCATCCACTGTCAATGTCAGGCGGCGCGGTGTCGAAAACGCCGCCGCCGATGCATAGGTAAGACCTGCGTCAACCATCCCATTGGTGACGAACTTCTTGAGATCTTCGCTGGCACGCTTCTGCATGCGCGCGGGGATTTCCTCGGAAAAGAGTTCAATCAGCAGATCAGGCATCAGTTTTCATCCAGTCTTGGGCATTCTTCGCCCACAATCGTTCCGTCATAGGCTTTTTCGCCGCAATCATTAAGCTCATGCCAGGCGTATCCGCGCCCGTCCTCGGTGATTGCCACAACCCGGTCAACGCCAAAGGCCACGTTCTTTTCGCCAAGGAACGCCAGCGCCGTCCCGGCCTGCAGTTCGGCGGCGATGGCTGCGGCGTCAAAACAGTCGAACCATTCAGGGGCATTGCGCGGAATGGCATTCTCCAGACCCACGTAGGTTTCGGTCAGCATGGCGAGGCTTGAGGATGTGGTAAAACAGGCGCGGAACCGGATAGGTGAGCTTTCCGCGTCAATGGCCTCGATCCCCTCCGCCAGAATGGCCACCGGCGCGTTGGAGGTGAGAGACATCAGGCGGATTTCCTGTGTCTCGGCAGAGACTTCCTCGTAAAAGCCGTAAACTTGCAAATAATAAAGCGACACGCCCGCGATCAGAGCAGAGATCATGATGGCAATCCCGACGATTTTTCCGCTCATGCAGCACTCTCTGGCTGCCAGCCTCCCGCCCGTGTCTGCACAAAGGCATCGGCGCAGGCTTTGGCCAGGGCGCGTACCCGTCCGATATAGGCCTGACGTTCGGTCACGGAAATGACGCCGCGCGCATCCAGCAGGTTAAAGATGTGGCTGGCCTTGATGCATTGATCATAGGCCGGATGGGCCATGATAATCCGCTTGCCGGTCTTGGGATCGTCATGCACCGCGCCCAGAATTTCGCGGCAATGGGCCTCGGCTTCCTCAAAATGGCGCAACAGAACGGCGGTGTCGGCTGTGTCAAAGTTCCAGCGGGCATATTCTTCTTCGGTCTGCTTGAAGATATCCCCATAGCTCAGCGCGATAGGGGTTTGCGGATCATTGAAAGGCATGTCCATGACGTGATCGACGCCCAGAATATACATCGCCAGCCGTTCAAGCCCGTAGGTCAGCTCGCCCGAAACAGGGTGGCAGTCGTGCCCACCCACCTGCTGGAAATAGGTGAACTGGCTGACTTCCATGCCGTCACACCAGACCTCCCAACCGAGCCCCCAGGCACCAAGTGTCGGGCTTTCCCAATCGTCTTCTACAAACCGAATGTCATGCAGCGCCATATCGACACCGATGGCAGCAAGAGACCCAAGATAAAGCTCCTGCAGATCGGGCGGGCTGGGTTTGATCAGCACCTGGTACTGATAGTAGTGCTGCAACCGGTTGGGGTTTTCACCATAGCGGCCATCGGTCGGACGGCGGGACGGTTGCACATAGGCCGCGGCCCAGGGCTGCGTGCCAAGACTGCGCAGGGTTGTGGCGGGGTGAAACGTGCCCGCCCCCACTTCCATGTCGTAGGGCTGCAATATCGCACAGCCCTTCCCCGCCCAATAATTTTGAAGACGCAGAATGATCTCCTGAAAGGACTTGGGGGCCTGGATAGTATCGGACATGGGGGCGTTGCCTCGGGATGAACTTGCGCGCCTTTCCTACGTGTGTGTGAATGGGGCGTCAATTGCAGGCAACAGGATAATTCAGGCCAATGTCATATGGCCAAACGGCCCAATTCCTGTTTATCTGTGCCGGATTTTGAACGGCCAGAGGTATGCATTGGAATGAAGCGGTTATTTGTAGGTTTTTTGGTTCTTTTTGCAGCCATCGGACAAGGCCTTCAGGCGCAGACCTCTCAACAGGTGGTGTGGATACAGATCGAAGCGCATCCCAACCTGCGGGACGGGCTGGCGCGCGCGCAGGTTTATGCGCGTGAATTGGAGGATGTGAGTGGGTTCAGACTGGGCGGCGGCTGGCATGGCATCGTTCTGGGGCCATACGCAGCACAGGACGCAGAGCAGGTTCTGCAAGTTTACCGCGCTGATGGTTTGATCCCGCGCGACAGCTACATCACCTTCAGCGCAACGCTGGGCGAGCAATTCTTCCCGCAGGGGCAAGACGTGCTGGGGGCAAACACGCAAACCCCGCAGGTGATCGAAGACCAGCAGGAAACCCCGACACCCTCAGAGCCGCAAATTGGCGATGATCCGGTCCAAACGCCCGAAATTGCCAATAGGGAGATTGACGAGACGCCGGCCGAGGCAAGACGAAGCGAACGCAGGCTAAGCGCTGAAGAGCGGCGCGGTTTGCAAACGGCGCTGCAATGGGCGGGTTTCTACAGCTCGACGATTGATGGTGCGTTTGGCCGCGGGACGCGCGCCTCCATGTCCGCGTGGCAGCAGGCCAACGGATTTGAACCAACAGGTATCCTGACCACGTTGCAACGAGAAGTCCTGATCGGCCAATACAATGCAGTCCTTGAGGGGCTGGAGTTGCGGCGCGTCACCGATACCAGAACCGGTATCGAAATCATGATCCCCACCGGTGTAGTCGCATTCGAGCGATATGAACCGCCCTTTGCCCACTTCAATGCCACCGACGGAAGTGCCGCCAAGGTGCTGCTGATCAGCCAGGAGGGTGATGCCAACACGCTGGCAGGTCTTTATCAGATCATGCAGACCCTTGAGATTGTCCCGCTTGAGGGAGAACGGCGCCAGACGCGCGACAGTTTTGAGCTGGTAGGGCGAAACGCCTCTATCGTGAGCGAAACGCGGGTGCGGCTGGCCGCAGGAGAGATCAAGGGTTTCACGCTGATCTGGCCCGCAGGGGACGAAGAGCGCAGGACACGGCTGATCTCCGAGATGCAGGCCAGCTTTACCCGGCTGGATGGAGTTCTGGATGCGGCGGCCGGGGATTCAAGCACACAACAGATTGATCTGGTCGCCGGGTTGCAAATTCGCAAACCCAAGGTTTCGCGATCTGGTTTCTTTGTTGATGGCGGCGGGTCGGTGATCACCACATCAGATGCGGTTCAGAGTTGCACGCGTATTACGTTGGACGAAGAGATCGACGCAAACCTGCAAACGGTTGATCTGGATCGTGGGCTGGCCATCCTAAGTCCCGCTGAGACATTAGCGCCGCCGCAGGTCGCACAATTCAGTCCAGCACCGCCGCGCCTGCAATCGGATATTGCGGTTGCGGGCTATTCCTACGAGGGCGTCCTGGATGCGCCAACAATGACGTTTGGCACCTTGTCAGATCTGCGCGGATTGCGGGGCGAGGAAGATTTGAGCCGTTTGGCGCTCAACACCCTGCCTGGCGACGCCGGCGGACCCGTCTTTGACACCAGCGGCAATGTGCTTGGCATGTTGCTGCCACGCAGCAACGGCAACCAGCAATTGCCTAAGGATGTGAGCTTCGCTCTGGCCGGTTCAGCGATCACGGAGGCGATGCAGAGTGCCGGACTGACACCCGGTAACGCTGAAGGCACCTCAACCTTGCCGCCCGAAGACATCACAGCCCGTGCCATCGGCATGACCGTGCTCGTGAGTTGCTGGGAATAAGCACAAAATCGTCTCAAATCTGCCCTAAAATTGGGGTCTCTGACTGTCATCCGTTTGCGGAGGATTAACCCCTGTACGCCATGGTCTGCTTGCGTGGGGGTGCGCCGTACTTCGGTACGATGATGGAGTGGAGAAATGCTCAAATATATGGTGGCACTGGCTTTTGGCCTGGTGCTCATGCTGCCCGCGTCGGCTGATCGTAATCAGACCGGCTCATCGAATGTCACCTTGGTGGAATACACTTCCCCCATGATGCCACCTGCGGATTTCCGCGGCCAGTGGTGGACGTCCCCTGACAACTGCCAATATTCCCGCGCTGGACGGCCGGGCGAGACGGTATGGTACCTGATCGTCAACACGGCCCATGCCAAGTGCCAAACGCGCCTGATCCAACGCGCCTATTCAGATTACCAGTGAAACCGCGTTAACGAGTCAGGTCCGGCGTGATGTAAATCAACGTCGGACCTTCATTCTCAAACGCCGCCCTGACCGCGTCCTGCAGTTCGGGAAGCGTTTTTGGGGCGACTGATCCGGCACCGAAGGCTTCGGCAAGTTTGCAAAAATCCGGGTTCCGGGCAACGACTGCATTGGGGGCGATTTGCCCGCGCACCATGCTGTCTTCGATCTCCTTAAGCTTGCCGTTGTCCCACAGGATGATCGGCAGACTCAGGCCCAACTCCACGGCAACCCCCAATTCCTGCATGGTGTAGTGAAATCCGTAGTCCCCGATGATCGCCATGGTGGGTTTGCCACGGCGCGCCACCGCGCCCCCGATGGCCGCTGGTGTCGCATATCCCAGCGTCCCGAAACCGTAGGGGTGATGCCAATGGCCGGGACGGTCCATGTCCCAGACCTCTTTGGCTACGTAAGCGAATTGTGTCATGTCCGAATAGATCATCGTGTCGGCGGGCACCACGTCCCGCAAAGCATCACAGATTGGCACAATGCCCGGGCGCTCGGCATCGGTTTCATCCCGCCAACGCGCGCGCAGGCCGGCTACATCGTTTGCCGACCAGCGTGCATTCCCTTCGCCCGTCTGACCTGCGCAGATCAGCGAGAGCACCTCTGCACCGTCGGCCACAATGCTCACAGACCGTCCGGGACCGGTCACCATGTCGGTCGGGTCAATATTGATTTGTGCCCAATTGCAGTGGTGCCCCAGTTCCTGACGCCAGAGGTCAGTTTCCGCAAGGCTGGTGCCGACGGTCAGAACGTAATCGGCCTTGGCAAAGATTTCCGCCGAGGACGGTCGCGCCAGATTGCTGCCAAAATTCAGCTCGTATGCGACCGGCACAACACCGCGTCCGGCATAGGTGGTGAAGGTGGCAGGCCTGAACCGTTCAAGCAGGCGCTCAATACTGGCGGTCACACCGCCGGTCGCGGCGCCTCCGCCAAATACAACGATCGGATAGTGCGCTTTACGCAATTCACGCGCGATTTGCTCTATACTTGCTGCGTCAATCCCGGGGGTAGGAGATTGGTCAACTGCTCGCGGCGCATCATCCGCCTGCGCTTCAAGCACCGCAATCGGCACCTGAATATGCTTGGGCCGAGGTCGCCGGGTGTCAAATTCGAGCATGGCCCTGTCTACCAGGGCATAGGCCGCCTCGGCGGTCCTGGCTTCCTCGGACCAGTCGCAAACAGTTTCCGCCGCAGCACGCTGGTCCTTCATCTGGTGCAACTGGCCTTTACGGGCCGCCGTTTCATCAAGACAGCTTGAGATCACCAGCATGGGAACCGAATCCGAATAGGCCTGCCCCATAGGTGTCATGATGTTGCAAAGACCGGGTCCGGTGATCACATAAGCCACCCCCGGTTTGCCGGTTGCACGCGCATATCCATCCGCCATGAAACCCGCCCCTTGTTCGTGGCGCGCCAACACATGGGTAATCCCCGCCTCTTCGATGCCTCGGTACATTTCCTGATTATGCACCCCAGGAATGCCAAAGATCACATCAACACCGCGATCTTTGAGCATGTGCGAAATTTGGGCACCTAGCGGTTTTTGCATATCAGTTTCTCCAGAATTTAACGGTCAGGATGGCGTAAACGGCCAGCAATTCGAGCCGGCCAAGCAGCATTCCCGCGGTCAAAAGCCATTTGGCGGTATCGTTCAGCCCAGCAAAGTTCCCGGCAGGACCAATCTCGGGACCCAATCCAGGACCCACATTCGAAAGGGCGGTCGCTGCCCCCGACAGCGAGGTGATGAAATCAAGGCCGGTCAGGCTCAGAGCGACGGCAAGCAAACCGAGGGTCACGGTGAAAAACATGAAAAACGAAATGACCGAACTCAGAACATCGTCGCCGACAGCGCGCCTTTCATAACGGACAAGAAACACACCGTTGGGTGAGCGGATCTTTCGCAACTGCATCTTGATGGAGGCAAACAGCAGCTGGTAACGGAATATCTTGATCGAACAGGTTGTCGATCCCGCGCACCCACCAATCAGGCCAATGAAAAAGAACATCGAAATCAGCAACGACCCCCAGGTCATATAATTGGCGGAGGCATAACCGGTTCCGGTCATGATAGAGGTTACATTGAAAAGAGCCTCGCGGAAGGATTGCCCCCATTGATCCGGTGACACCCGCGACAGGACAAACGTCATGGCAACGACCAAAACCAGGAGTGTCGCGATAAAGGCCCGCACCTGACTGTCACGCCACAGCGGTGAGGCGTGTCCGTTGATCATCTGCACATAGCGGACAAACGGCAGAGACGCGACAACCATAAAGAAGGCCGCAGCATACTCCTTGTTACCAGAAAACGCGCCAAAGGATTCGTCGTAGTTTGCGAACCCCCCGGTCGAAATCGTGGTCAGCGCATGCACTGTGGCGTCAAAGGCATTCATGCCCAAAGCCAGATAACTGAGCGCACATGCCATTGTCAGTGCCAGATAAATGCTTGAAATCTGGCTGGCAATCTGACCGGCGCGGGGAAGGATTTTACCCATGGTATCGAAGGATTCAGATTTGAAAATCTGCATCCCGCCGACGCGCAATTCGGGCAGGAAAACCATGGCAACGACAATGATGCCGATGCCACCCAGCCATTGCAAAATCCCACGCCACAGCAACAGACCCTTTGGCAGGTCCTGCAAACCGGCCAGAACGGTTGATCCGGTGGTGGTCAGGCCCGACATGGCTTCGAAAAACGCATCGACAAAGCGCGCGTCGGTTTCGCCCAGAACGAAGGGCAACGCGCCAAAAAGAGGCAAAGCCACCCAAACGCCCGTGGTCAGAAGGAAGGTCTGCTGAATGGTCAGCCCTTCCTTTACCCCATTGGCGCAGGCCAGAGAGATCAGCCCACCGGCCAGAACCGTGATCAATGAGGATTGGAAAAAGACCGGCCAATGTTCCCGCCCTTCAGCCAGATCAATCAGCATTGGCAAGAGCATGGCGGTGCCAAGCACGGCCACCAGCAAGCCAATTACGTATCCGACGGGGCGCAGGTCCAACATGAGCGCAGGGTTGGCTGGCCCGGCAGCCAGTGTCAAGCGCCTGAAAGATGGGGTTCAGAAATCGGTCAGATCAGACGTAGAGGATGTCCGAAAAGACATGGCGAACGATGTCTTCGCGCCGTATTCCGATGGCGGCAAGTTCTGCATCCGATTTTTCTTGCAACCGTTCCACAATCACCATGCGGCGGTTTGCGCTGGCAGCCAGAATCAGGCTGCTGCCGATGCCGGAAAAAATCTTGGTGACGCTTGCCCAAAAGCTCTGCAACACTTCCGACCCGGGAATTTGGTGAGCCACGTGATACGCCATAGCCTGTCCTTCTCATTTCGCAATTATTACTACAGCAAGAGATATAAGCATCTGAGTGGTAATGAGAATTGTCGTTATTGCATAGCCGCTATCCCCTGACGCTGCGCCGCAGCGTAGCAGGCACAACCGGATGAGATCGGACAACAATCTGCTGAATTGGCCTTAGCCTACGTGGAACAGCGTGTTGAAGAGCTTGGGGTCCAGGCTTTCGGCCGCAAAAGTGTCACCTTCGACCAGGATGCTGACCGCATCGTGGCTGTGAAGGCTCTCCTGATGGCTCGCTATCACGCGGAAATCGCCAATACGCACATCTGAATGCAGCTGCTCGCAAAACAGACGGGCGGCGTCTTCCACAAAAATCGGATTGGCCGCGTTCAGCTCTGCAAAGGCCTGTTCATCCTCGCGCTTGACCATCACCTGCGTCTCGGTCGGAACGGCAATGCGGCAGGCTTCGATAAGGTCCTCGAACCACAAGCACCCGGCCTTCTCGTCAATTTCCACCGACACCCGCGCCACGGAGCGTTGCGAATGTGGCGTCGCCAGTTGTCCGCGCGTGGCGCGGGCATGTTCGGAAAGCTCCAAGGAGCAGGGGCAGGTTGACGAGTAGACATAGTCGAGGTGCATGATTTTCTTGCGCACCCCGGCCTGTTCGACCAGTTCCAGAGCGATATCATAGTACTGGTACCCGGCCAGCCCCGACCGCAGACTGTCGACTTTCATGGGAAAGCTGAAACGCATCTGGATACGGGCGTCAAAACTCTCCAGGTCGGTGATGTAGTCGTCCAATGCGGCTTCGATCACTTCGAAACTGAAGGTCTGCTCAGCATGTTTGTAGAAAGACCGCATGATCCGGGACATGTTAATGCCCTTCTTGTCAGCCTCCAGGCTGACCGAACCGGTCACCGAAGCTTCAAGCGTCAGATCGCCATTGTCGCGTGTCCGAAAACGAATGGGCAGTCGAAAATTGGATATGCCGACATGCTGGATTTGCTGCTTTGCCCCCCGGATCAGGCTCGAAGGCCCGTTCTGAAGGTCCGGCAACGTCGATTTATACCCTTCATCCGTTGCAAAGCCGTCGGGATATTCGCGTGAAAAAGCGGGGTAGTCCACCGCATCTGACCCTGGAACCAACCGGGCGACGGACGGATCAAGTTCCAGAATTTCAGTGGTGGTCGCGCCTTTCGCCCAATTTCGCAGGAGCGCAAGAGCGGCCTCGGCCTCTTCGCGATCTGGAGTGGCATCAAGTACGGGTGTGTGGATGTTCATCGCTATGTCCCTCATGACGTCGTCTGCTCTCTAGATAGGGCTTTGTGCCGGTACAGCCAACTCTCCTCACAAATACGTCAGATCGCGTCGATGAGATCAGTATTACCCGACATCAATGGCATGAAATCCCTGACAAGGGGAAAATTCAGCGCCCTGCATCAAAAACGTCAAACCGCGGCCAGGGCTGTCAGAATATCTGTCACGAGATCCTCGGTATCTTCGATCCCGACACTGATGCGCACAAGACCGTCGGTGATGCCCAGGGACGAGCGTTGCTCCTCTGACAACCTCTGATGCGTGGTTGTTGCCGGGTGCGTCATGATCGTCTTGGCGTCACCGAGGTTGTTCGAGATAATCCCCACTTCGATGGCATTCAAAAAGCGGAATGCGGCGGGCTTGCCACCTCGGATATCAAGAGACAGTACGGTTCCGCCCTGCTCCATCTGGCGCTTGACGAGATCATGCTGCGCGTGGCTCGCATGACCCGGGTAGATGACCTGTCGCAGTTTCTCATGCCCTTGTAACGCTTCGGCAATCGCGGTCGCGTTGGATGTCTGGGCGCGCACCCGCAGGTTCATCGTTTCCAGCCCTTTTAGCATGACCCAGGCGGTGAACGGGCTCATCGAACCGCCAGTGTGTTTCATGTAGGGCTCAACCGTCTTACGAATATAGTCACGGCTGCCCAGAATGACGCCCCCCAAGGCGCGGCCTTGCCCATCTATGTGTTTTGTTGCGGAATAAACCACGACATCGGCCCCCTGTTTGACGGCGTCAGACCAGACCGGGGTCGAGAACACATTGTCCACCACAACAGTGGCGCCCTTAGCGTGGGCAAGTTCAGCGACGGAGGCAATATCCACAACCTGAAGGGTCGGGTTGGAAATGGATTCGAAGAACACCGCAGTCGTATCGTCGCGGATGGCCTCTTTCCAAGCTGACAGATCTGCCCCGTCGACGAAGGTGACTTCTACGCCGAACCGCATCAGAACGTCTTCGAGCACGTAGAGGCAGGAGCCAAAAAGCGCCCGCGAAGAAACCACGTGATCGCCTGCTTTCAACATAGATGTCAGCGCACCGGAAACCGCAGCCATACCCGATGCTGTTGCAAAGGCATCCTCGGCCCCTTCGAGCGCCGCAATCCGTTCTTCGAACATGGCCACCGTCGGGTTGCCATAGCGCGCATAGATGAATTCATCCGGCCCGGACTCGATAAAACGCGCTTCGGCGTCTTCAGCGGTGTCGTAGACAAACCCTTGCGTGAGATAAATCGCCTCGGACACTTCGCCGTATTGGCTGCGCCGGGTGCCTGCGTGAACAGCCACAGTGCTTGGTTTTAATTCGCGTGTCATTCTCTTCTTCCTTCACCCTTGCGGGCACAAAAAAACCCCAGACGCGGCCAACGCGACGGGGTTTCCTCATCGGTGACCTTTTAGCGGAATGTTTAGAGTGGCCCGCAATCCGGTAACAAATCGCCACAGGCTTTCCGTTAAGACAAAGGGTGTTGCGCGTCAACACCGTCACGGTGGTGTAACAGTAATTTCATGCGCGCGTCGTATGCATGATGCAAAGATCAGCCACAATATGTTGTAGAGAGGGCAGAGAATGCCATTGCTCAGGGTGAATGCGACACCTCAGGGGTTGCAGCTGCACGATCGGCCCGGCGTGGCGGAAACCGCGCTTGAGACGCAGCCCATCACCGCAGGGCCAGTCATCATCATGGTGCACGGCTACAAATATGCGCCCGGCGACGCAAACCATTGTCCTCACGAAAAAATCTTCAGATCAGATTCGGGAAACTGGCCACAGAATTTGGGCTTTGGCCGTGAAAACCCGGCCGAAGGTCTGGGGATCGCCTTTGGCTGGTATGCACGTGGCTCCCTGTGGCAAGCGCACGCGCGCGCATCCAAACTTGGCGAACGTCTCGCCAAAGTGATCGCCGTTTTGCGGCGCCGCGCGCCAGAGAGACCCGTTCATGTCATCGCGCATTCGCTTGGGTCTGAAATCGCCCTTTCCGCTTTGCCGCATCTTGCGCCACATCAGCTGAACAGGATGGTGCTGCTGACGGGGGCGAGTTTTTCGAGCCGCGCCCGGGCGATGCTGCGCACACCCGCCGGATTGACGACCGAGGTCCTCAATGTGACCAGTCGCGAAAACGATCTCTTCGATATGGCTTTTGAGAGGATGGTGACACCGCCGGTCCCACGTGATGTCGCCATTGGGCAAGGAATTGACCTTCCGAATGTGACAACCGTACAGCTCGACTGCCCCGAAACACTCACTGTTCTTCAAAAGCTTGATCTGCCCGTCGCGCCGCCAGAGCGTCGTGTGTGCCACTGGTCCACATATCTTCGCCCGGGGGCCATGGCGCTTTATGCCAGGCTTCTGCGGGATTCCGACGCACTCTCCCCACGCGCATTGGGGCGCATGCTGCCGAACACCAACGCGCCGCGTTGGTCGCGATTTAAGCGGCCTGCATCAAGTTGGTCTGCTGCTGCGGCCCCGGCTGTTACTTTGCCTGCCCTGCCCCTTGCCCTGCGGTTGAAAAATCGCATCATGGCCCCGTCATCAGCGCAGGGAAAACACAATGAGCACGCCTATTGATCTTTACTACTGGCCAACGCCAAACGGCTGGAAGATTTCCATCGCCCTCGAAGAAATGGCCCTGCCTTACGAAACCCATTTGATCAACATAGGCGCAGGTGACCAGTTCGCACCGGAATTCCTGAAAATCGCGCCCAACAATCGCATGCCCGCAATTGTCGATCATGATGGCCCCGGCGACGAGCCGGTTTCGATCTTTGAATCAGGTGCGATCCTGCAATATCTGGCTGAAAAAACGGGCAAGTTCGGAGGTCAGACGCCACGTGAAAAGATCGCAGTTTCCGAGTGGTTGATGTGGCAAATGGGCGGGCTTGGCCCCATGGCCGGGCAAGCGCATCATTTCCTGAAATACGCGCCGATGATGGACCCACCAAACGATATCCCCTACGCCAAGGACCGCTACCGCGCTGAAACAGCAAGGCTTTATGGCGTTCTGGATAGAAGATTGGCAGACAACGAATATGTTGCCGGCGATTTTTACAGCATTGCAGACATGTCGATCTGGGGATGGGCGTCACTGTGGGAAGGCCAGCAACAGACGCTGGAGGACAAGCCCCATATGGCGCGGTGGCTGGACATGATGGGTGTACGCGCGGGCGTGCAGGCAGGTCGCGCCCTTTTTGCCGAGAAACGTGCCGATTTCCGTCAGGATAAGGACGCACAAAGCCAACTTTTCAAACGTTGAAGGCCCCCGGTTCCGTCAGGGCTTTGCAAAAAGCCGGAATTTGGTTAGGGCCAACCATCTTTCAAGCGCAGAAAAGCGCATAAATTAATGAATTTCTTTGCAAAATGGGTTTATAGTTGCGCAAACTTTGCGAATGTTCTGGGTTGCTGTGATTTTTCTTTATGACTGATTTTGTGTATTCACCCGGATTGCTGGTCTATCTGGCGGGGGCTTTCTACATTCTGGGGTTGGTGATCATTCACCAGGTCGTGCTACGTCTTCTCATCTTGTCCGGCACCGGCGTTTACCTGCTTTACTATTTCACGGTCGCGAACACCCCCCTGTGGGAGGCAATCTACGTCAGTTTCCTGATCGGCATGGCCAATATAATCGGCCTGACCAGCCTTCTGGCGCGCAAATCCCGTTTTGCAATCCCACGCGCTCATGCCGATATCTATGGTGATTTTCCGCCGTTGCCACCGGGTGATTTCCGGGCGTTGATGAAACTGGCCAAACGCTACACTGTCGAGGCCGACAAACAGGTGACAACCGAAGGCGAGGCCGGTGACAAGCTCTATTTCGTGATCAGCGGCTCCACCTTGGTGCGCAAAAGCGATCAGGCCTTCGTGCTGGCACCGAAGCTGTTTCTGGGCGAGGTTGCCTTTTTGGTTGGCGCACCCAGTTCCGCGTCAACGTGGCTCGAAGAAGGTGCCGAAGTGCTGGAATGGAACTTTAGCGACCTGCGGCGCAAATGCGCGCGCAGCACGCGGTTCAAACTCGCGTTGGAAGCAGCGATTTCGGCCGATCTGGCTCATAAGGTGGCGCATTCAATGGGCAAGGATTCCGTGCGCGTTGACCATATCCCTAAACCGATGATCGAGGCGTTGCCCTCGGTGCGTCAAGGTTAGGCGTCGCCTTCAGTTTCATCGGTGATCAGATAGCTTTGCAGGGCGGTAAACTGCCACATCAGAAACGCCATCAACGCGACGGGAAATCCGAAGGTTTCGATCTTGACCCATGCGTCCGTCGACATGGTGCGCCAGACGACCTCATTTGCGATGGCCAGCAAGGCAAAAGCCGCGCACAGGCGTCTCGTCAGGATCATCCATCCTTCGTCTTTCATCGGCATCATTTCATTCATGACATAGGCCAGATAGGACTGGCCGCGCAGCAACCCGATGCCCAAAAGAGCCGCAAAAAGCCCGTAGACGATGGTTGTCTTCATTTTAAAGAAGCGCTCATCGTTGAACCAAGCGGTCAGACCGCCAAAGAATATGACCATGAAGGCCGTAAAAACCTGCATGCGGCTGAGCTTCCCGGTCAAGTGCCACAGAACCCCCATGGCAAAAAGCAGGATCGGCACAAAGACCAGCGCGGCAATGATGAAACCGCTGTATTCGATCCCAGCGATCACAAAGGTATCTTCCTTGATCTTCAGATAGATCAGGAAAAACAGCACGGTGGGCCCCAGTTCGAGCACCTGTTTGGTGATCGGGTTGATCGTTTTTTCGTCTGACATTCCGGCTTCCTTATCCACCCATCTCAACTATCACAGCGCCCAGCGCAATCAATGCCATCAGCGCAATACGTCGCGGCCCCACGGTTTCCTTCAGGAAGACCCAACCGATGATGGCGGCAAAAACAGTGGAGGTCTCGCGCAGAACGGCAGCCTCGCCCACTTTGTCGAGCCGCGTGGCCATCATCACTGCGCCAAAGCTCAGCGGTGCGATCAAGCCGCCCAGCAACCCGCGCCGCATCAGTGGTCCCAAATCCGGCCGCCCGGACATGCGCAGCCAACGCGCGCCTGCGATGAAGGGCATGACAAAGCCATCAATCATGAAAAACCAGGCCAGAAAGGTGAAGGGATCGGCCGTCGCGCGGATGCCGTAGGCGTCATAGGTTGTGTAAAGCGCCACAAAAAGACCGGTGAGCACCGCCAGTCCAAGAGCTGCATTTAGGGTGTCCCGCTCGGAGACCAGAAAGATCATATTGTAGATCGCCAGCCCGAAGATGCCTGCCAGCAGAACCGCAACACCCAGCCACTGCGTGATCGAAAAGGTTTCCCCAAAGATCAGATAGGCACCAAAAACCGTGAAGAGTGGTCCGGTGCCGCGCACCACCGGATAGACCACGGTGTAGGCCCCCTTGGTGTAGGTCCAGGCCTGCAAGAGCTTGTAAAACACATGAATGATCCACACGGCCGCAAAGATCGGCCACATATGCGGCTCGGGCCAGGGCACCACAAATAGAGCGAAAGGTGCGGCCATGGCCATGTAGCAAAAATCAATCGCCCCCCTGGTAAGCCAAGGATCGAAACGCCCTTTTTGCAGCGCGCCAAAGACCGCGTGAAGAAAGGCCGCCATCAGTGCCAGCACAAGGGCCAGTTGATGGCCTACATCCGTACCTTCGATGGAGATCAGCCATTCGGTCATGCGTTACCCGCGCACCAAAACGGCTGAGACGGACCTGTTGGGGTGCTTCATGCGCGCTCAAGGCCCATCAGGGCGTCTGCGAACTCCTCAGGATCAAAAGCATCGAGATCGTCGATCTGTTCGCCCACGCCAATTGCATGAATCGGCAGCCCGAACTTATCGGCAAGCGCCACAAGCACGCCGCCTTTGGCGGTCCCGTCGAGCTTGGTCATGACAAGGCCGGAAACATCAGAAATATCCCGGAACACCTTGACCTGATTGAGCGCATTTTGCCCGGTGGTCGCATCCAGCACCAGCAGCGTATTGTGCGGGGCGGTTTCGTCTTTTTTGCGGATCACGCGCACGATTTTGGCCAGTTCCTCCATCAGATCGCTGCGGTTTTGCAATCGGCCCGCTGTGTCAATCAGCAAAAGATCGGCCCCATCCGCCTGTGCCTGCGTCATCGCATCAAAGGCAAGGCTCGCAGGATCAGACCCTTCCGGCGCTGTCAGAACCGGCACACCGGCCCGGTCACCCCAGACCTGCAACTGCTCAACGGCTGCCGCGCGGAAGGTGTCGCCCGCCGCAATCACCACCTTTTTGCCCGCCGCACGGAACTGGCTGGCCAGCTTGCCGATGGTTGTGGTCTTGCCGGAGCCGTTGACACCCACCACAAGAACCACCTGCGGGGTGCGCGGATAAAGCGGCAATGGTTTGGCCACAGGGTCCATGATCCGGGCGATTTCCGCCGACATCAGCTCCTTGATTTCCTGTACCGACAGTTTGCGCCCCAAACGCCCCTCAGCCATGTTCGACACCACGCGCAGCGCCGTGTCCACGCCCATATCCGCCGTGATCAGCAACTCTTCGAGTTGTTCCAGCATGTCGTCGTCCAGCGTCCGCCGGACCACGGTTTTGGCCGCAGAACGCCCCAGCAACCGGCCAAGGATACCCGGCTTTTCGGCGGGTGTTTCCGCCTGCGGTTCATTCAAAGCTTCAGCAACAGGGGCCGGAGTGCGCGGCAGGGAAACTGGCTCTGGCTCTGGCTCTGGCTCTGGCTCTGGCTCTGGCTCTGGCTCTGGCTCTGGCTCTGGCTCTGGCTCTGGC
>NZ_CANLYL010000011.1 GCF_947495275.1 uncultured Roseobacter sp. | reverse complement strand
CGAAACCATCATCACGATGGCAACAAGGCCAATCATGCACTAACATTCAAAACGGACCACTCAGGTGGGGCTGATCATGTAACCCGTTTGTCGCCACCACCAGCTTTGAGAGAGGCGTATTTGCCTTTCTTCGGATTTTTATGCGCACTCAGTATTCATACCAGCTCGTGTAGGTATCTCCTGACAAAACGGGTGCTCCGGCAATCGATTTCACACATCCAAAGTCTATGACAGCAAAATGCCTGTCTTTTCTGAGTGATGATCTGTGCCACCATTTATCTTCGTCGCATTCCGATTCAAAGTGCAACAAAGCGGTATACCCCTTTGTAGTAATCGAAGCAGATTCCGGTTTGTCAGTTGCCGCTATGCCAATTGGAAATTCACACGAAAGGCGGAAGTTATCATCTCTATTCCTCACGATGGCCCGGCGGCCATCATATTTCCAAAACCAATTTCCGCTCCAACCAGATCCATCCCCAGCACTGTCACGTTCGCCTCGCGTCTTCATATCCCTCCTAACATCCGAGCAAAAGTCATCCATTGCCGAACGGTAAGCGTCGAACGTCACCTTAAAATACGAGGCCAGACCCCTCCGAGTCGCCGGACCCCAAACTCCATCTATCGAGCTCTTATATAATCCGAGCGAGGCCAGTTCTCGCTGCACCCTTCTGACATCTGCAGAGTTCATATCATGCGCGACGCTTAGTTCGATTTCAGCAACAGCAGGCACCGTAATTTTAGGGACGCGCCACTTTGCCGACCGCAGGCCGTTTGCGGCTCGGGTATTGCCGACCGCTGTGGCTATCTCCGAAAGTTGATCGTTCGATATGGACGCAAACCCAGCGGCCAGGATACTGTTAATAACATTGATCGACCCTTTGGAGGCGAGCGCGAACTCCAGAGCAGTTCCTCCGCCATCAGACCGCCGGTGCGTCGCTGCATCCCCGAACAGAAGCAAATCGCGGACTATTTGTTCTTGCTCGGGTCGGGTCGACAGAGCGGCATTCATCAACGCGGTCGTATTGCCTTCGTGAAGCGAATTAGGGTCCGCGCCAAGGGTCAGCAATGTTGACACCAGACTTGGGGACCCCCGTGCTGCCGCAAGGTAGAGCATTCGGTCTAGCTGATCCGCTGGAAACTGTTTTGATAAAATATCTCGCAATCCGAACAGCGAAGAGTCTTCGCGTGTGCCGATTGTCGAGTGTAGAAACAAGGCTGCAAATGTCGAACCAAGTGACCCGACCACATCCGATTTGGCTCCCGCTTTCAGAAGCGTCGCGACAGCCAATTCATTGTTTGCTTGAGTCGCGGACATAAGTGCGGACCAACCAGTGCCGGGTTCCGTAGCGTTGACGTCAGCGCCTGCGTCCAGCAAAATAGCGACAGAGGCGGGCCCACCGTGCAGTACCGCTAAGTGTAGCAGAGGGGGATCCGAGTAGGGAGAGTTTACAAGGTCCCTTGAAATCAATGACTTCAAGTTTACATCGTCACCGCTCGCTATCGCGTCTTTGATCTTGCTTAATTGTTCCATTTGTTCAGCATCTACCTCGACAGGTAGAGCACCGCAGTCTGGCAATGCCCAAACATCCATCCACACCTGATTGGATGAATCCTCGCGAAACGTCACGAGTCTGCGGCCATCTGTTGAAATCGCCGCCGCTTCTATCTTGGCCAAGTTGTCATGCCTTAAGTTCACCGTTTCCACGCTCTGGTTCAACACGTTGGCAAAAGTAATATCGCTGGTATATCGCGAAAGCGTGAAATAGGATTTACCATCAGGGCAAAGCCGTACAAACGCCGGTGTAAGTCGGATATCATCTCGCGCGTGAAATTTTATGAATTCCAACTCTGGGTCACCTGACCAACTAAGAAACGCGAGCCGATATGGTTTGAAACTGCGGAAAAATGCTCCATTTCTCTGATCAAAATGAATGAACTGCGTATCATCCGGAAGGTCATATTTTTTGACGATAGAGTTGTTGGCGACGTCGAAAATTTCGACTCTGCTGGCATGTTTGCGGTCGAATTTTCCTTTAAGCTCGCCTATTTCTAACCCGATATATCTCCCATCCAGGGAAAAAAACGTGTCAATAATTTTGTCGTAACTACTGAGCCTGTGTTTTGAAGGACGGCCATGTCGAACACTCAGTATTTGAAAATCTCCGCTTAGAAAATCATCGGCAACAATTCGCCGTGATAACGGTCCAAACGTCAAAGAATTTCCAAGAACGGTTGTTTCTTGCCGCGCTTCTGCATTTTTCCTCAAGTCACGCAATGTGAGCAAGTTTTCAGAGCCGTAACTTTCTATCGCGAGGTAATCTCCGTTGGGGGAAAAATCGAATTTCCAAATGCTGTCGCTGCTATTAATTTCGTCAAGGGTGGCACCGGTCAGCGGGTCGAGCAGCAATATTGAGCTCTCGGTTGAAACGGCAATGGATCGGCCATCAGGGTGGAATTTTGGCGCAAGGTCTGAAAGTGTTAGGACGCTTACCAATTGTGACATTCGGTAGCTGGCGACGGGTTCGATAGCGTACGCTGGAGTGGTAAGTAGTATAACCAGCAACCACCAGAACTGAAAAAACTTGGATCCTAACGCTCGTTGATTTTCAATCATTATTATTTCCATCATCACTAAATTAGTGTTTGGAGGAATTTGCTACGTACCTCAGTGCACGTCGTCTCTCTCAGTTATCGGCAGTACCGATTTTTGTATCCCCGATAACTTTGAACACAGTGGTTGTGGTTCCTTATGCTATCCATGCACTTCAACATATAAAGTCCCGACAAATTGCAAAAATCACCGCGGCGGGAACTTCTTTGGCTTTTTCGAGGTTGCTGTGAGCGAAGTGCCCTCTGTTTTGCAGCGATGTCACTGTTCAATTGACGCATTCTTTCTTCAAGTTGCTGGCTTGTCGGCCTGCTTATCGCTTCGTCAAACTGTCGCTCAGCTTCGTCCAATCTAGTTTGGTGCTGTGCATCAAGTTCACGCCGCCCCTCATCTAGTATGCGCTGTGCTTCGTCGAGAGAGAGCGTGCCATCGCTGCCCGCTTGGTCTAGGGTGTTAGCGGTCCGGTTCCAAATGTTCTCGAAGTCGTCGCCAAGTTGGATGTCGTTATCCCCGGTCAATTCCTGCATGATCCGCTTTCCCAAATCCGCTGGGTTCGCGAATTGTGACTGCGCAGCGCCACCCCAGCCGTCGGATTGAACCTCATTCAACCTATCTAGAGCACCCTCGCTGGCATTGCTCACCCCTTCCAGGGCAAAATCCGTTATTTTCTTCGAGATGCCTGTGGCTCGGTCTTCGCCTCGTTGGTCATTCAACCTCTTCGCGTAGTAGTCATCAGAGTCAACGATGGAGTCTTCATCTTCATCGTTTTTGAGCAAGGCCGCTCTTGCTCTGCATTCCTTGACAGCAGCGTCTCTATCTCGAATAATTTCGCAGTAGTTTTGCGCCTCAGAAACACAATCTGTATGAATGCTCTCAAACCCGGAGCATCCATTGGGTACGACTGCAACGTTGCCAAGCGAATAATCTGCATTCCGTTGGCAATGGCTCACATGGTGGTATGCAGATTGAGTTTTGGACCAATAAGTGCCGTAAATTCCGTCGCACACCTCAAGCGCTGCAGAGGGCACCACCGAGAACAAAAAAAAGAGACTCGGAAATATCTGCCGCCACGCGCGGGATACAAGCATTTCGGGATGCTTTGAAAACCATTGCATACTTCCACAATTGGCGAAAATCGCCAAGTTTTCAAGTTCCAGCTGTTTGTGTTTGAAAATGCTTATCAGAGTTAACCCTCGATTTAAGGACATTCCTTCGGTTTTTTTATACCTCGAACTCATTGAGCGCCTCGTGTCTAATCTGATAGCAAACGTTTAAGGCTTTCTTCGCTAACGGCTTCTACTTTCGTGAGACTGTCAGTTCGACTAGTCACGGATTTTGGCAGCGCAGCGAATGGCAGCTCTGACGGGCCGCACCGCAGCATCTGCCTGACGAGATAAACGGCCGGAATGAGGCCGCTCGTATCGCCACCCGAAGCCAAGACTAAGCAGATTCTGTGCCCCACCCGTGAACGCCAGGAGCCCATAGGAGACCAAAATTTCTTCGCGGCGCACGCTCGCAGAACGGACAATTCAGCACCAGCGTAAGTTCAGGCGTGGCACTGCGGCGTAGCGACCGGACATTCATACAAACCGCACCCGAGTAGAACGGCTTCCGATTGTTTGGAAGGACGAAGACAGCTTCGCTTCGACAGCACTGATGACGGTCTTCTACCGACTAAGTTCACTTTTTGTCTGCAAACAGCAGTTTCAGATACGTACGAAACAGCATGATCTGCTCAGAGGCGTTGTTGTGCTCGCGAAGGGCGCGTTGCAGGACCAAGCCGCCTTCCACCACGCCGGACACCATATCGCCGAGAGCATCCATATTGACAGCCTCACGGGGCTCATAGACCTGCGCAATCTCTTCAAACATCCCCCGGAAACGCTTGCGCCAACCAAGGATAGCCTGCCGGTTCAGATCGCGCACGCCCTCATCAAATAGGCGATCCTGATAGGCTGTTGAGGCGATTACGCAGCCGGGATGCCCTGTAGGCATCTCTTCAAGCATCTCGGCCAAAAGCTTCAAACCTATGAGCATGCAATGAAGTGGGTCATCGTTGAGTTCGCGGGCGCGCGCAAAGAGATCATCATAGAGCGCGTTTTCGGCATCAATGTAGCGTTCCAGCATTGCCCGGGCCAATGCATTCTTGTCTTTGAAATGATAAAAGAACCCGCCACGTGAGATTTCGGCCCCGGCTACGATCTCTTCGATTGACGTGGCCTCAAACCCTTTTTCGAGAACTGCCGCCTCTGCAATGTTGAGGATTCGGCTGCGTGTATCAACTCTTTGATCCATTGATCCCATCCTGACTGTACTGCGAGTCCAGTTGACCCCTTTTCCATGGCCCGACGCCGATCATGGCGCTGCTTTCAACGTTGAAAATAGGGGCAAAAACTGTTTCAGACAACCGTACCACGCGGCAACTATCGGCCCGATACCGCCTCAGGCTAGTCCTTTTGCATCAACTGCAAAGGAAAACCTCAATGCGTATTCAAGAATTGACCAATGCCAAACGTTTCTTTCTCTCCGACGGAGGGCTTGAGACATACATGATCTTTGAAAAGGGATATGACCTTCCTTGCTTTTCAGCGGCAGTGTTGCTCGACTGCGAACCGGGACGCCGCGACCTGACGGAGTATTTTGAGCGCTTCATCGGCATTGCGCGCCAGTCCAATCGTGGCTTTATTCTGGATGCACCAACGTGGCGCGCCGGAACAGCCTGGGCCGGTCCATTGGGACGGACCCTTTTGGAGGTCATCGAGACGAACAAGCGTGCCGTTGCCTTTGTCTCTGACATCCGTGACCAGCAAGAAACTTCGAGCTCTCCGATCCTGATCAACGGTCTGGTCGGCCCGGCGGGCGATGCTTACGCACCCGATACAATGCTCGCCCCTCAAGACGCGTTGCTTATCCACGCCCCGCAAGTCCATGCCCTGGGCAAGGCAGGCGTGGATATGATCAGCGCAATGACGCTGACCCATGCCGGTGAGGCCATCGGAATTGTTCAGGCTGCCAAGGAAATCGACATCCCAGTCGTGATTGCCTTCACCTTGGAAACTGATGGATGTCTTCCGTCCGGTCAGTCGTTGGGCGACGCCATTGCCGAGGTCGATGCGGCAACCAACGGCGGCCCGATCTACTACATGATCAACTGTGCCCATCCGGATCACTTCCGAGATGTGATTGACACGTCTGAGGCATGGACGCTGCGCATTGGCGGTCTTCGCTCCAATGCTTCGCGGATGAGCCATGCCGAGCTTGACGAGGCCGAGGTATTGGATGCCGGTGATCCGGTCGAGCTTGGTGAACTCAGCGCGGAGCTTCTTGCGCTCCTCCCGAACATCCGTGTGATTGGTGGCTGTTGCGGCACTGATCATCGGCATGTGGGCTGCATTGCCGGGCACGATCACGCCCGCTCGGCAGCCTAATTTCTAACCACTCCCAACACCTTCTCCCTGAAAGGAAAACTCCAATGTTGAAAACACTTATCTCTTCTTCTGCCCTGATCTTATCAATGACCAGCTTTGCACAAGCGGACGCCCTGAGGGCATTTGACGTGGCCGAGGATCATACCCGTATCCATATGGCGGCAGCGCCCGTGCACGAAAACGGGATGCCCGCGCACGGCAACGCCTTCGTCAGCCAGGGTTACATCTACCCAGAAGGCACACTTGCCGATGGTGTTGTCGGCGTTCAAGAAGACGGCAGCCCCGTTTTCCCAGAGCTGGTTCTGGGCACCTGGACTTGCGATGGCTATTTTGTGGGCGAAGCCGGGAACGCCACGACAGGTGTGTGGGTCATCAGTCGGCAAGTCTTTGCCTTTGAAGACGGCGCAACAATCATTACGCAAGGCACTGAAATCGCAGATATCGGCAAGGCCAACCTGCGCCCCGTGACTGGCGCAACCGGCCCATACGCTGAATTTGATGGCGGTCTGATCCAGACCACGTTGGGCTTCAACGATTTCTGGGGTCTGAGCGCGACCTACACGTTTGAACATCACCCGATGGACAAAGAAAAAGCCCAAGACGCTTCTTACTCTGGCCAAAACCCCATCGATGAAGATGACCATCTCGAATGGGACTCCGGCGTGCCTGTCGGCCCGGTCTTTGATGCAAGTGTCATCCCGTCGATCTAAGGCCTGACGCTTGCGGTCGGGGCCGTCTCCCGCCCTGACCGCACCCAGCTATCTTCGAAAGGACCCTCAAAATGAACATTCAAACGACTTCTCTGATCCGCCAGGCAGATGCCTCTGATGCAGAAAGTCTGGCGAGGCTGATCAACCTCGCAGGTGAAGGCATCCCCAATTGGCTGTGGACCCGCGCCTGCGTCGAAGGACAAACGCCGCTGGAAATCGGCATCGAGCGGGCCAAGCGCACGCAGGGCGGCTTCTCTTACACAAACACATTGGTCGCAGATCGGTACGGCTATCCCATTGGCATGGTTCTGAGCTATGCGATTACCGCAGCGCCCGCTGAAAATCCCGACGATTTGCCTGCGCCACTTGCCCCATTTGTCGCGTTGGAAAAGCTGTCTGTCGATACTTGGTTTGTGAATGCTCTGGCTGTGTTTGCCGAAGGGCAAAATCTAGGCATTGGTACGCAACTGCTTACGGCGGCAGAAGAGTTGGCGCAGGCAAACGGCTTCCGGGAAATGAGCATTCAGGTCTACAGCCAGAACAGTGGAGCAGTTCGGCTCTATGAGAGGCTTGGGTATCAGCTTGTGGCACGTGAACCCGTGCGTTTGCACTCGTGTCCGCCGTATTACACAGGCGATGTTCTACTGCTCATCAAGAAGCTCAAGAACCGCCCGAAATCTTGAGCATCGCGCTCAACAAACAGCATTAGTGCCCAAATTTGGAGATTTCCCATGGCCTCGAGAATGTCACCCCTATCGACATTGGCCACGTTGTCCATTACTGGCTTGGCGGCGGCCTTTGCAGCAGAAGCTGGTGAGGAGACCCAGCTGAGTGTCCCACTTCCGCGGCCACTTGAGGACACGGATTTCCTCTACGACGGAGCACCTGCACCGTCGCTTGTTGAACTTGGACGGAACCTGTTTTTTGATCCGGTTCTGTCTGGGAATGGAAACATTTCCTGCGGCACATGTCATGATCCCACCTTGGGGTCAGGTGATGGGTTGGCGCTGGGTATCGGTGAAGGTGGGGTGGGCTCGGGTTCGGATCGCGCAACCGCCGATCCTGTGACTGGCAGGGTGCCACGAAACGCGCAGCCGCTCTGGAACATTGGTGCGCGCAGCTATGTCTCGATGTTTCACGACGGTCGAGTCGAGGAATTGGATGGCTCTCACTTGACGCTTGTGATCCGCAATCCTGCCGGGCGAGATTTGCCCAATAATCTATCTGGTGTGCTGACGGCCCAGGCGTTTTTCCCAGTCACTTCTCCAATTGAGATGGCAGGCCAATTTGGGGAAAACCCAATTGCGGACGCTGCACATCACGAAGATCGACCTGCGATCTGGAATATGTTGGCGCAGCGCGTTGCGGCGCACACCAATTATTTTGAGATGATGCAGTTTGCTTTTTCGGAGATCACATCTGCCGACCAAGTCACCTACAGCCACATCGCGGAAGCGCTCGCCGCATTCCAAACCATCGCCTTTCGTTCAGACCAAAGCCAATTCGACGCTGTTCTGCGCACTGGTGAATTGTCGATCCTGTCGCCTGCCGCTCAAAACGGAGCCGACCTCTTCTACGGCAAAGCCAAATGTGCGGATTGCCATAGCGGGCCGCTCCTCACGGATCACCAATTTCATGCCATTGCGGTGCCTCAGATTGGACCAGGCAAGGGCCATGGAGGCGACATGACCTATTTGCGATCGACCGGCCTGCCGGGTCGAACCGAGGACGAGGGTCGTTACCGCGTTACAGGCGATCCTGCGGACTTGTTTGCATTCCGCACGCCGTCCCTGCGTAACGTTGAACTGACCGGTCCTTGGGGGCATAGCGGTGCGTTTGATAAATTAGAGGATATGGTGCGACATCATCTTGATCCACAAACAAGCCTCTCCGCATTCGATCCGGCAGAGGTTTTGTTGCCGCCTCTTGCAGATCTTCAACGCCTGAAATCTCGGGGGTCTGGCTTAAGCTTCGCACCGCTAGAGGCCGGTCGGCGTGCAGCCTTCGACCGACGGGACAGCTGGGTCATGCGCTCGAGCGAATTGCGCCAACGCATCGCTACAGCAAACGTCCTGACACCCATTCCGCTTACCGAGGATGAGATCCGGGATCTTGTCTCATTTCTAGAAACTCTGACTGACCCATCTGCTCTCGATCGCAGCGAGATGATCCCCATCCATCTGCCCTCCGGACTGCCTCCGCAACCTGCAGCAGCGGTGTCAAACCAACACGTCTTTGAGACAGAATGAAGAGGGCTATACAACGGGCATTGGGATAATTCTTGAAAGGAAATCGGCAATGTTTGCCGTAGCGCCCCCGACGCTCTACCGCACCTGAACAGAACCCTCATTTCAGCTGAGTGCTGTCCGCTTTTGACGGTCACGAAAACTCAGAAAAGGACGAAGACAATGATTACAGCCGTGAACCCGGACCACATCGCGCCGCCCGCCAGCCACTATACACATGGCTTCTTTGTTGATGCGGGCGCTAACTGGATGACCCTTTCCGGCCAACTGGGCGAAAGGGCGGACGGGACCTGCCCCGAAAGCATCGAAGAACAGGCCCGGATCGCGTGGGCAAACGTGTTGGCCATTCTCGAACAGAAGGCCTTTGGCATTGCGAATGTCGTCAAAGTCACAAGCTATATCGTCGGGGAAGAGAATATTCCGACCTACGTTCAGGTGCACCGCGAGGTCGTTGGCGACTACCTTCCTCCCTGGACTTTGGTCGTCGTCGCGGCGTTAGGGCATCCGCATTACAAGATCGAGATTGACGTTACCGCAGCCGGGTAGGCGAAAATCATCCGCAATCACTATTGCACAGCGCATCATCAGTAAGTCCTTTTTTACAATGTGGCTGCAGACGGTCGTCGCAGAAGCGGCCTGCGAGCGAAGATGCGGATTGAAATCGAACTTCCAAAACCACTTTGAATGGCAGTTGTGGCGAAAGCCACTGCAGCGCAACATAAAACTTGCCGCGACTGCGAATAGATGCTGCTTGAGCGAAGGCGGGAAAAAGTATGGCGGCAAAATCCGCGTACTCTTAGTCGGCTTGTTTCGGATTTCGCGGCCGCGTCGCAGCATCTTGACCCACTGGCCAACGGCCGGTTTGGGCCGTCCATGGCAGGGGCGGACGGGTCTGTCGGGCGAAATGCTGCGGTCGATCTAACGGCGGCTGAGAGCCCACAATGACGGATGCTGCGCGATGTACGAACGGCAGCTTTGTTGAAGCTGCGGCCAAAAACGTGACAATACTTCTAACAATTTTGCTAGGGGTTTGCGGCACAAGATTTTTCAATGATTTCGGTTGATCATAGCTGAGTGACAAAAACGACCGATTTAGGTGAAAAACTCGACCTACTACATCTTGTGTTTGGTCGAGGCGCGCCTTCCCAAGCCGCTGTAATCGCGGTCAAAGGCAGTGTTTTTGGCCGTTATGTTTGGGGTGGTGCCGATCCCTAACAGGGGACTATTTTGGCAAGACGTTTTAGGTTCTGGGCAGTGGCGGCGAGGAGGAATTCTTCGTTGGCTCCCATTAGGCCCCGGAGCCGGAGGCGTTTGAAGCCGAGATGTCGTTTCAGATGGGCGAACAACATCTCGACTTTCTTTCGCCGTCGTCGGCTCTCGTCATAGGCGGCGGTGTCGCGCAGATCGCGGACGGCTTGGCGCGTCGGTACAAGCCTTTTTGATCGGGCATGTCCCGCAGGTGTCTTTCCCGGCAAAGTAGCTCTTGATCCGGTCATTCTTCTTGATCCGGCGCAGTGGCATCTCGTGACCTTCAAGGCAGGTGTAGCTGTCGCGCTCAGGGTCATATTGGAAATGGCTGAGATCGTATTTGCCTTTGGTTTGATGCTGACGATCCAGCACTGGCACATGTGGCGTGACTTCACGCTTCAGCAGCCAGGCCAGAAACGGGCCGGTACCGTATGACCCATCGGCTGCCACTCTGTCCGGGCGAAAGTCATGGCGGGTCTGGCTGCGGTTCAGCATTGCCTTGGCGGCTACGATCTCCTGACTGAGCCGGGCGGGCGTGGCTTCAACATCCACGATGATGCCGTGATCGGTATCGACCAGATAGTTGGTCTCGTTGCTGAAGCGGCCCGGGCCATCCTTTAGCGACAATGCCGCTTCAGGATCGGTTTCCGAAATGTATTTCGGTGGTTTCTTCTTTGGGCCGGACTGCGTGACATCATCGGACTCGGCCAAGTTTTGCAGATAGTCCGCGACCGGGCGCTGCACCTGATCCTTGCGGTCCCGATTGGCATCCGCCTGGATGGTGCTGCCGTCGATGGCTGCGTCCGTGCCGCCGACAATGCCGAAGCCGATGCACTTCTCCACCACGCACTCAAACAGACGGCGCAGCACGTCACCGTCGGCAAAACGACCATGACGGTTTTTGGAGAACGTCGAGCGATCAGGCACCCGGCCTTCCAGCCCGAGCTTGCAGAACCATCTGTACGCCAGATTGAGATGAACCTCCTCGACAAGCCTTCGCTCGGACCGGATGCCGTACAAATAGCCGATCAGCAGCATGCGCAGCATCAACTCGGGATCTACAGAGGGGCGTCCTGTGTGGCTGTAAAGCGCCGCCAACTCTGCGCGGAGCGCATCGAAGTCCAACAGCCAGTCGATCCGGCGCAAAAGATGCTCTTGCGGGACATGATCCTCGATCCGAAACCGATAGAACAGGTTCTCCTGCGTCTCCAGCCGTCCCATCATCGCCTGATCCTCCTCGCCAATATGGCAAGTGAATCAGGGGTATAGGCTTTGTGCAACTGTGGAGCGCCGGATCACCGGCGCTCTCTGAAAGTAGTAGTCCCGACGGCTACCGTCGAACTTGCCGCTCTTCAGACAGCAACGCTTGTAGCGCTTGCCCGAACCGCAGGGGCAAGGATCGTTCCGTCCGAGCTTTTCTTGAAGTTCCACATCGCCCACGCACCGTTTGAATACCGGTTTTGACGCGTGTCTCTGATGGGAACGACTTGCGACGCTTAGAAATGACCTCGAAAGGAGGGGCGGTCTTCGGGTTTGATACGCTTGGCCATGATACCCTCCATCATCTGAAATTGCCGAGATGGGACGCATACAGCCTCAAGCGCGGATCACCAAGAGTTTTTCACCAGCATCGACCGTTTTTGGCAGGTCCCGAAGTCCGTAAGCAGCCATTCGCGCAGCTGCAGCGAAATGGTGCTTTAGTCCCGCTACCTGCAAATTTGCTGTTTCGAAATTGATGCGAGATGCATGAATGGCCGAAATCGCTGCTGCTTGGCGGCGCGGATTTTTTCGCCTGCGTAGAATATCCGGTGCTGCATGCGCGCGCAGCGAAAATTTAACGCTTCCGGTCTGGGCACCTCGCCCTTATTCGCCGCTTACTGCCCAGAGGTCGGCTCAAAAGACGCGAACGACTGCGCCGCGAAAGAGACTGCTGAAGCTCAAAGGTTTAGCCCATTTCGCCGATTACCGGTTCCGTCCCGCCCCTATCGCAGCGCTTGCTGCGTTAGCATTTGGCGGCTGCGAGCCCAGTATTACGGATGCTGCACTGTGCATGAACGGTCGCTTACGAACAGTCCCGGTTGTAACGGTGTCATCAACAAGTGATTTTCGCCTGTCTCACCAACCAATCCCCAAATGCCCTCGCTTTTGGCCTCAAATCAGACTGCGTGAGCAAATAGTATGCCAGTGGAGCGTTTTCCTCGGCATAGAGTTCTTTAAGGATGCCTAGTTCCAGGTCGATTTGCACCAGTGCCCGGGCTTGCAAAGAAAGGCCGTGTCCTGCTCTGGCCGCCGCAATCACAAGCGAGTTGGATGGGTAGTGCCGATTGGTGCCGGCGTCGAAGGCAATGCCATGCTTCTCGGCCCAATCTCGGTGCTCAAGGCGCGAGTCCTCAAATAGCCAAGGGTACGCTTTGAGTGCGTTTAAGTCTCCCGATTCCATAAGATCGAAACACCCTGGTTTGGCAACGACCACATATTCCGCCGATGCGAGATGTATCGCCTTGAACCCAGGCCATTTTCCACGTCCATAGCGGATTGCCAGATCGAACTGCTCGCCACTGGAATCAGCCAGCTGCAAGCTTGGCAGCAGATTGATCTTGATGCTTGGATGTTCTTTCCAGAAACTATCCAGTTTGGGCAACAACCAGATTTCCGCAAAGGCGGGCGTCAAGGCGACGGTCACAGGACGATCTTGTTCAGATTTCATGAGTGTGTCGATGCCATGCGCCAGCGTTAGGAAACTCTCAGACGTAAAGGCAGCCAACCGTTCCCCCAATTCGGTCAGAACAATCCCTTTGCCGCTCCGCTCTGCAAGGCTGGCACCAAACCACGATTCCAATCCGCGCACATGCTGTCGCACAGCGGCTTCAGTCACATTTAGGTCCCGGGCTGCCGCAGTGAAACTTTTGCCGCGCGCAACCGCCTCAAAGGCACGCAGCGCATGTAGGGAGGGTATTCTTTTCCAATTCATATCGTAGTTCAGCTTCGATTATTGAAATCATTCTGATTTGATAATCACAAAAATATCACGAAAAAAAGAGACAATATTTTCAAAGGATGAAAAACACGATGGATTTCGAAGTCTGGATTACACTTGTTGCCGCTACGCTTGCGCTTTTGGCGATACCTGGGCCAGTTGTCATGTTGCTGCTGGGATATACGATCAGCAGCGGCAGGTCGTTTGCTGCTGCCGCCATTCCCGGCGTTGTCCTTGGTGACTTGGTCGCAATGACAATATCGCTTCTGGGTGCAGGGGCGATCCTACAGACATCTGGCACGTTGTTTCTTGCCTTGAAGTTCATCGGCGCAGGGTATCTGACATGGTTAGGCATCAGGTTCTGGAAAAGTGACGCAGTGCCAGGCGCGATCAACCGCACTGAATATGTGCCAACCAGAGCCAGCATCATGCGCGACGCGTTTCTGGTCACGGCGTTGAATCCCAAAGACATCCTGTTCTTTGTTGCGTTTCTTCCGCAGTTCATTGTGTCGGACCAACCGATATTCCCGCAGATCATCACGCTTGAAGCAACGTTTTTGGTGCTCGTTCTGCTCACAACCACAATCTGGGTTCTGTTGACGGACAAGGCTGCCCGCGGGTTGCAGCACCCCAAGACACGCAAGCTTGTATCCCGCTTTGGTGCAAGCTGGCTTATCGGTGCCGGCGTTATGACTGCCCTAAGCGCCTAAACACTAAGGAGTCGCGGGCATGAACACTTTCAATATCCCCACAATCGAGGTCAAACGGCTACTCTTTCGAAAGTTCTGTGAAGAGCGCGATTTCGATGCATACGCTGTTTTCTATGGCTCTGAGCAAACCCGGTACTATGGAGGTCAGCTTGATCGGTCTTCCGCGTGGCGGGCGGCGGCAGCCATGATGGGGCATTGGGTCATCCGGGGATACGGAGCCTGGGCGATTGAAGAAAAGGCTACAGGTGATTTTTGCGGCATCGTTGGGCTTTGGTATCCTGAAGGCTGGCCTGAACAGGAGATTTCCTGGAGCATTGTCGCCGAAAAGCAGGGCAGAGGGTTTGCCTACGAAGCGGCGGTTCGGGCTCGTCAATACGCCTATGAAGCCCTTGGTTGGGATGTGGTCCACAGCTGCATTCTGGAGGGTAACTCCGCGTCGAAAGGCCTTGCCCAAAAGCTGGGGGCGGTTCTGGAACGTTCAGATGACCACCCCACAAGAGGCAAGTTCCTAATCTATAGGCACATCGAAGGCCCATAAAGATGAGATTACACTCCGCAGTTGAAACAAAACCGAGAAAATAGAAACGCGAGGCACACGATGAATGCTCGACAGATCACCTACGATGCGATCGCATCACAATTATCCTGGCCCGATGCCATAAATGCCCTCAAAGCAGGCCATATGCGTCCCAAGGCCAGTACGGGAGATATAGTTTTGGGTCCGCCGACGGGCGCATTGGTCAGCCGGGCAGCCTGGATCGAAGGCCTCGGTTATGGCGTCAAGTCGTTCAGTGTTGTCGAAGGCAACGCCGAGCGGGGAATACCAACAGTGCAAGGTGCGATGTTTGTGTTTGATCCTCACCATGGCAGTATTGAAGCGATTATCGAGTCCCGGCTCGTCACGGAATTCAAAACAGCGGCTGATTCCGTTCTCGGCGCTAGCTACCTCGCACGTCCCGATAGCAGGCACTTGCTGATCGTTGGCGCTGGTGACGTGGCGCGAAGCCTGATCCGAGCCTATCCCGCGCTTTTTCCGCAACTCGAAAAAGTGTCAATATGGGCAAGGCGAAAGTCGCAATCATCCGCATTGGCCCGACAATTCGAAGCAGATCCGTTGAACGTAGTCGCTGTGTCCGATCTCGCGGCAGCCGCTTCCTCCGCAGACATCATTGCCACCGCGACTCTGGCTCAGGAACCCGTGCTGAAGGGAGAGTGGGTGATGCCCGGTACGCATGTCGACCTGATCGGCGCATTCAGACCCAATATGCGCGAAGCAGACGATGCGTTGATTTCCGCTGGTAACGTGTATGTTGATAGCCGCGAGACGACGATTGGGTATAACGGGGAGCTGGATATCCCAATTGCCAAAGGTGTTATCGAGAGCAGCTCCGTTATCGGCGATCTCTACGATCTTATCCGGGGCGACGTCGAGGGTCGGCGCTCAGAGGATGAGGTCACGCTCTTCAAAAACGCTGGCGGTGCACATCTCGACCTGATGATCTCGCATTACATTTCGAGTGTATTCGGTCCTTGATCGCAATCTGGTCAGTTTGTGCATTTACCCTGTTCTGACCCCAGATTTATCGAACCGGATCAAGGGGATGATGCAGGCTGATCCTTCCAAGAAAGCAGAAGCCAATACGTCGGGGAGGAATGCAGGAACAGTAGCAGGATTTTGCCTGCTGCAAGTGTGCCATCGGGGCCAAAAAAGCGCCTTGACCTCAACCAATGTTGAGGTTGCAGAACTGTCACTGTCACTGTCACTGTCACTGTCACTGTCACTGTCACTGTCACTGTCACTGTCACTGTCACTGTCACTGTCACGGAGATCAAGATGGCTGAATCGACCCCGAATTCAGAGATTGAGACGGAAAGCTTCGTCTCGTGGCGCGAGTTTTTGAGCAGTGACTATACGCCTGCGTTGGCGCTGGTTTGCCTAGCTGTCTGGCTTCATGCTGCGGATTCGCTGATCGTGGCGACGATGCTGCCGTCGATTGTTGTCGAGATCGGAGGGGCGGGTCTGGTTGGATGGTCGGTATCTCTCTACGAGATCGCATCTGTCGTAGCGGGTGCCGCAAGCGCCCTCTTGACAATGCGATACGGGCTTCGCGCCCCGATGTGCGTTTCAGCGCTGGCATTTGGTCTTGGCTGTCTTCTCAGCGCACTCGCCCCGACGATGCCCATTCTTTTGGCCGGAAGGGTGTTTCAAGGCATGGGCGGCGGCGGCTTGGTCGCGATGGCATTTGTTGCGGTGGGCGTCATCTTTCCCCGGCGCTATACCGCGCGGGCCATGGCCGCCGTCTCAACCTTCTGGGGTGTGTCGGCTTTCCTTGGGCCACTGATCGGGGGCTTCTTTGTTGAGTTTGCAACATGGCGGTGGGGCTTCGCATTCTTTGGCGGACAGGCTGTCGCACTTGCAATCTGGATTGCACTGCGGCCGGACCATGCGCCATCTGAAGCGCCAGCCAATACTACCATTCCGTGGAGACGCCTCGCATTGCTCTGTCTCGCCGTGTTGCTCGTGTCCTACGGCGGCGTAGAGGTGTCCCTGGTGCGAACCTCGATCTTCGTTTTGATCGGTATCGCTTGTCTGGCCATATTCCTGCGTTTTGATCATCAAGCTCAGGACGACCGATTGCTTCCTGTTCGGCCACTCGACCCAAGAAAGCCAACAGGATCGGCATTGCTGATGATCATGTCATTGTCGATTGCGACCATCGCAATCACAGCGTTCGGCCCTCTCCTCGTCGTTGCAATCCACAATGTCTCGGCCCTGACGGCTGGCTACATTGTTGCTTGCTCGTCGATTGGCTGGACCGTCTTGGCCGTTCTGGTGAGTGGGTCGCCTGAGCGACTGGACCGTCTGATGATCATGATGGGGATGGTGCTGGTCGTCACGAGCATCGCGGGGTTCCTTTACGCCGTTCCCAGTGGTCCGGTCTGGCTGATTGCCGTCTTCGCCGCGATGGAAGGCGCAGGGTTCGGGATAGCGTGGACATTTATTCTGAGGCGGACGACTGCATTGTCTGCCCTCGACGAGGTGCAACGCATCTCCGGTGCAATCCCGACAGTGCAGAGACTCGGCTATGCTCTTGGCGCAGCCTATATCGGTATCGTCGCCAATGCAGTCGGGTTCGCTTCGATGGGAACAGCCGATGAGGCGACAAAGATTGCGCGATGGATTTTCGCTTCTTGTTTGCCCTTCGCTGTTTTTGGACTTCTCGCAATGAAAACGCTGGTGCTGAAAAGACCAAACGATACTGGTAATGCTTAACAGTGATCGGAACGGACATTGGTGCTTGCGCAGCGAAATGACGTTATGTCCCGCGTCTGGTTTGTCGGACAAAGCTACGGCGAAAGTACGGTCTCGGTTCCAGTCAAAACGACGCTCGCGAATGACCGGATCGGTGACGCACGCCGCGCCGCAACAATAGATGAGCCGCGCCTGCGAACCGATGCTGCGTCAGCGAAGCCCAGAAAACGAAAGTCGGCAAGGTCCGCGATAGGTGAGTTCGACTGCGTTCGAATTTTGCTAGTGCAGTGAATGGCATCTGTGGGTGGCTCCTGCATTGCAAGGCTTTTTTTTGGTGGTTTTGCGGTCGTGTTTGTCAGTACAATCGTGTGTCCGGCCTCACATGATGATTTCTCCGTCAATATGTGAAACGGCATGCAAAATTGACCCCTATTGAGGGGTGATCGGCGTCCAAAAGTGACCCCCCTGACAATTCTGTTCAGATGTTTCCCAAAAGATATTGGGGAGCGGATTGGGGATGTTGGTTGTGGAAACGATTGCGAAGATCAGGCGTGCGTTTTTTGTAGAAGGGAAGTCGATCAAGCAGATTTGCCGTGACCTTCGATTGTCGCGGAACACGATTCGGAAGGTCATCCGTTCTGGCGATACAGAGTTCAGCTATGACCGATCTGTCCAGCCGCGTCCGAAGATCGACCCTTGGCGTGATCAGCTTGATGGGCTGCTCACGGCCAACGCAGGCAAGCCGAAGCGCGAGCGACTGACCCTGGTTGGGGTTTATGAAGAGCTGCGCAATCTTGGTTACGATGGCAGTTATGATGCTGTGCGTCGGTATGCGGCCAATTGGTCGCGCGAGACGCAAGAAGCATCGGCGGCGGCCTTTGTTCCCCTCAGCTTTGATCCGGGCGAGGCTTTCCAGTTCGACTGGAGCCATGAGGTCGTACTGATCGACGGTGTCACGACGACGGTCAAGGTCGCGCATGTGCGCCTGAGCCACAGCCGGATGCCATATGTCAGAGCTTATCCACGCGAGACCCAAGAGATGATCTTTGACGCGCACGACAAGGCCTTCGCCTTCTTCGGCGGAGCTTGTGCGTGCGGCATCTATGACAACATGAAGACGGCGGTGGATACGATCTTCGTCGGGAAAGACCGCGCCTATAACCGGCGCTTCCAGCAGATGTGCGGTCACTATCTGGTCGATCCGGTCGCCTGTACTCCGGCCTCTGGCTGGGAGAAGGGTCAGGTTGAGAACCAGGTGGGTGTGATCCGTCGCCGGTTCTTTGTTCCACGCCCGAAGTTCAAGTCCTACGCCGAGCTCAATGCTTGGCTTGAGGATCGCTGCATTGCCTATGCCAAAGCAAACAAACACCCGGAGATGCGGAATAAGACAATCTTCGAAGTGTTCGAGGATGAGCGTGCCAGCCTCGTGCCCTATGTCGGCCCATTTGACGGATTCCATGCGGTCCCGGCATCCGTTTCCAAGACCTGCCTCGTGCGTTTCGACAATAACCGCTACTCCGTCGACGCCCGTGCAGTCGGTCGCCCAGTAGAGGTCCGAGCCTATGCGGATCGGCTGGAATGCTGGCAGGATGGCAAAATCGTCGGCCAACATGAGCGGGTCTTTGGGCGCGGCAAGACGATCTATGATCCGTTACATTATCTGCCTGTGCTCGCGCGCAAACCGGGAGCTCTGCGTAACGGCGCTCCATTCAAGGAATGGGAGCTGCCCCTTGCCATTCGGCGTGTGCGAAAGAAGCTTGAACGCCAGCCCGGCGGCGACCGCCAAATGGTCGATATCCTTGGGGCTATTCTGACCGATGGCCTGGAAGCCGTTGAAGCCGCCTGTGCAGAGGCGCTGTCTCACAACGTGCATTCTGCCGGTGTCGTGCTGAACATCCTGGCGCGGCACCGAGAACCGCCGCCACCCCTGTCAATCACCACCCCGGACGCGCTGAAGCTCGCTTGCGAGCCTGAAGCGAACTGCGACCTTAAGGAGATCACAGAATGGAACGCACGCAAGTCCTGGATGCAATGGGCCAGCTCAAACTCTACGGGATGCGAACAGCATACGACGAGATCATCACGACAGCCGTCAAACGCCAACATGAGCCGCAACAGATCATCGGTGACCTGCTCCATGCTGAGATCACGGAGAAGCAGGCCCGCTCGGTCAAATATCAAATGACCATCGCCAAGTTACCCTTGGCAAAGGAGATCAACGAGTTTGACTTCGAAGCGGCGGAGGTCAACGAGACCCTGATCCGCGATCTGGCAACCGGCGACTTCTTGGACCATCAACGTAACCTCGTGCTCATCGGCGGAACCGGCACGGGAAAAACCCATCTCGCCGTCAGCATTGCAAGCGCCTGTATCCGAGAAGGTCGGCGAGGCCGGTTCTTCAATGTCGTCGATCTGGTGAACAAACTTGACGCCGAGGCACGCGCAGAGCGCCAGGGACGCACCGCCGACCTGATCTCGCGCCTCGACTTCCTGATCCTGGATGAACTCGGCTATTTGCCCTTCGCACAAACCGGTGGCCAACTCCTGTTCCACCTGATCAGCAAGCTCTACGAACGAACCTCCATCATTGTCACAACCAATCTGGCGTTCGGTGAATGGCCAAGCGTCTTCGGCGATGCCAAAATGACTACTGCGCTCCTCGACCGGTTCACCCACCACTGCGAGATCGTTGAAACCGGAAACGAAAGCTGGCGCTTCAAAAACAGAGCTTAGCACCAAGCGGCACCCCGCTGGCCCGCCGCCGCTGCGCTATATGAGGGCTACGCAGCGCCGGGCCAGCTCAACACACAGAGGGTCAAAATTGGACGCCGATTAGGGGTCACGTTTGGATGCCGATTGACAGGCGCAGACCAGTTCAGTGGGGGAGGCTCAATATCAAGTGACGCAATAATGTGTTTCCTTCACAAACCGGAAAATGGGCTTCCCCGATGCTCATCCAACCATCGGGGAAACTTTATGTTTGTAAGTGGTGGCGTTGACGCGCAGCACTTCATCGGCACCTGAAATGCCGATCAGGCGAAATGTGCCTTGAACTGCGCAATACACTGCCGGAATCCATCTTCGAAATTGCCGTTCCCTGGATGGAACACGCTTTCAAAGCTGATCACCCCCTCATATCCACCAGCCCGCAAGGCATCGGCCATCGGCTGGAACTGGTCGGCAAGCTGGCCTTCGCCCATTCGCTTGACCTCAAGCGTGGCGCGCGGTGTATCGACCAGCACATCCTTGATATGGATATGGCCAAGATAGCCGTCCTTGGCCTCGTCGTATCCGGCAGGGAAGGCCGGTTCGTGGCACCAGCAGTTGTTGGCTGGATCCCAGAGAATTTTCAGCGTTCCCTTTGCATCCAGATCGTCGATCAGTTTGCGCCCTGTATAGTTGGAATTCACCATCGTGCCGTTGCCGGTTTCCACCACCAGCGTCACACCAGCGTCCTTGGCTACATCAATGGCGGGCGCAATAAGCGGTAGCATTTTATCCCAGGCACCATGGGCCACATTCCACTTCTCTGCGCCGCCATGACCCCACAGGATCTGCTCTTTCTTTGGGGTCATGATGCGCACCAGTGGCGAGCCGACAACATGGGCCATGTCGATCACGCGCTTCAAGGCATCCATATGCGTTGTATGCAGCTCATCGCCCGGCACATTTGCCCCTGTCATCCCCGCAAAGATATGACGCGACAGACAGGACACAGGCTTGCCCCGATCCCGCAGCAACGTGTCGATGTCCTTGATTTCTTCGGCGGAGTGGTCGCCGACTTCTGTGTCGCCCACGAATTGCAGCTCGGCATATTCAAGGTCAAATTCGTCCATCACATCGACGGTATGTTTCAGATCGCGGCTGACGCCGTCGCAGATTACGCCTAGTTTCATATATCTTGATCCTTTTATCGGTGAAGCGCTGCGCCGACGATCTCTTCGATCACCTTGGTGCAGGCCCAATTGTCGCCTTCGGGGAATTTCGATTTGCCCGCATGGAAGATTTGCATCGCGCTGGAGGCGGTGTGCATCGGCACGCCAAGCTCTTCGGCCAAATTCAAGGAAATCGTTAGATCCTTGTGCATCGTGCCGATGCCGGAACCTGTGCCCTCAAACTTGCGGTCAATGATGTTTTCAAGGGCCGTGTTCGTGCAACCGCAGCCCGCACCCGAGGTCGAAAAGACTTTGAACAGGTTTTCGCCTTTTACGCCGGCTTTGGCCGCCAGCACCGAGGCCTCAAACGTTGCTGAAAAGATTGAACCGATCAATGTCTGCAAACAGGCTTTGACGATCTGCCCCTGTCCGGCACCATCGCCAACACGATGAATCGTGGCGGAAACAGCTTCCATTGGGCCTGCGAATGTGTCCAGAATTGCATCTGGTGCCGCTGCCATCATGGTCAGCGTGCCGCCCTGTGCACCGGGAAATCCACCCGATACCGGGCTGTCGATCAGCGCGATACCTGAGGCCGACATCGCCTCGTCAATCTCGCGGGCTTCGCGCGGTTTAATCGTAGCGGTCAAAATGATGGCGCCACCTTCGACCATATTTTTGACCAAACCGTCCGGCCCAAGGATCACCGCTTTGGCCTGATCGCCATTCATGACCATGACATAGACCACGTCAGCGTTTCGCGCGACGTCTACGATGTCCTTTGCCGCTGTTCCGCCCATCTCTGTCAGCGCCTGCATCCGAGCGTCGCTCAGATCGAAGCCTGTCGTTTCGAACCCGTTTTTGATGAGATTTTTGGCCAAACCGCTGCCCATATCTCCCAGTCCAATTACACCTGCGCGCATTGTGTTATCCTCTTTCAGTGTGCGGCGTTCCGCCGATTTGCGCTTCTGGATGGCCCCTAAGTCGGGGACCGGTGACTACGAGGATTTCTGCGCATGTCATGCGCCGGGCGGGTCCGATAGACACCTCGCTGCCCGAATTTCAGTGCCCGAACATCATGCCGGGAATCCACAGGACCAACTGCGGAAAGACACAGATGAGAAAGAGAACCACAACATTTGCCATCAGAAATGGAGTCGCGCCTAGGAATATCCGACCAATGGGCAAACGTGTGATTGCGGCGCAAACGTTCAGGCAATTTCCCACCGGTGGCGTGCAGGCCCCCACAGCAAGGCCCGAGATCATCACGACCCCGAAATGCACACCCGATATTCCCATCTTCTGCGCCACCGGCAGCAAGACCGGTGTCAACAGAAGGATCGCTGGGCTGACATCAATGAATGTGCCCGCCAGTAGGATCAGCAGTGCTGTCAACAGGATGAAGCCCGTTGGTTCCAGACCAAAGCCCGAAATGAAATCACTGATTTGATTGGGAACCCTCTCGAGCGCTAGAACGGTGATAAAGACCTGACTGAAGGCGATGATCATCATGATCTTGGCTGACATGATGATCGCCTGACGCATGGCTGCGGGCAGTTCCCGGATGACGCTCAGGCCGACAAGAAAGAACCCGATAATCAAGCCATAGACCACCGCCGAACCGGCTGTCTCGGTCGGGGTCACAAATCCAAAGACGACTGATCCTACAATCATGATCGGCATCACAAGAACAGGCAGGGCGTTGATCAATTCCTTCCACGCGGCCTTGAGGGTGAAGGGTATGAACTCGGTCGGATAGCCGCGACGATGGGCCAGATAGGCGATCACCAGCATCTGGGTCAGTCCAACCATAATGCCCGGGATGATCCCTCCCAGAAACAGTTGGCCAATGGATTCTTCGGCCGCGATGGCATAGATGATCATCGGTACAGAGGGGGGGATGATCATGCCCATCGTGGAAGAAGCCACCGTGATCCCAGCCGCAACTTCGATCGGATAGCCGCGCATTTCCATTTCCGGGATCAACACCGCCCCGATCGAGGCCGTGTCCGAGGCAGAAGACCCCGAAATGCCGCCAAAGATCATCGAGGCCACGACGTTCACATGCCCAAGCCCCCCTTTGAAACGTCCGACAAAGAACATCGACAGGTCCAGAAGACGGCGGGTGATGCCACCCGTGTTCATCACCAATCCCATCAGGATGAAGAAGGGTAAAGAGACAAGCGGATAGTTATTGATGCCTGCAAAAAAGCGCTGGACGACAAAGCCCACGGCAGCCGGGCTTTCAAGCATGAAATAGGCAACCGATGCCAAGCCCAACGCATAGGCCACCGGCACACCGATCAGCAAAAAGATGAAGAGAGAGCCAAGCAATATGAACATGATCAGTCCTCCGGCATCCAAAGAATGTCGGTGCTTTCACGTCCCGCAAGGGTCAGGCAGATCTTGATCAAGCAAAAGACCACGGCCAGGGTGCAGGCAACCGGCACCACCGCAAACACATAGGCCTGCCGCATGCCGAAGGGCTGCCAGATGTTCATGCCTGGGCCGGTGATCCAGTCAATCGAAAGATAGACCAGCACAGCGTTCAGCGCGGCGATCAAAAGCAAACCCAACACATAAAGACCGATTCTTATGGGCCGCGGCATGAGGTCGATGAAAAAGGTGATCGCGATATGTTCGCGGCGCGAAATGGCAACAGCGCCACCAATGGCGCTGGTGGTCAGGAAAGCGATCTTGACCAGTTCGTCAACGCCATAGATTGCGGTGTCGAAGGGGCGCAGGATCACCTTGGTCACAACAATAACCAGAAAAACTGCAAACAGCACCAGCATCACAGCTTCGAGTACATTGCTTAGCAATCGGTTGGCCTTCTCAAGGTGTTCCATGATTTCCTCCCGTCAAAAAACCGGGCCCGCGGGGCAGGCCCGGTTTTCTTGATCAATTGCAGGATTGTGCTGCCGTACGTGCCGCATCCACGTCAGCCTGGGAGAAATGTCCCGCAGAGATCATCTGTGCATAGACAGGGCCAACCGCATTCTGGAAACCGGCCAACGCCTCGGCGTCGAGCGTGTTGATCTCGACAAAGGCTTTCATATCTTCGATGACACTGGTTTCCGCCTCGCGATAAAGCGAATCCGACATCGCCAACGCCTCAACCGCAACTTCGTCAAAGATCTCCTGCAGATCGGCCGGCAACCCGTCATACCAGGCCTTGTTAACGATCAGCGGATCGGGGCCGGTCATGTGGTTCGTCAGTGACAGATATTTCTGCACCTCATGCACGTTGAAATCCCAGATGTTCTGGGGCGGGTTGTGCTGACCATCAATCACGCCTTGCTGGAATGCCTGATAGGTCTCTGAAAAGGGCATCGCGATTGGCACGGAGCCAAGAGCGGTTCCCGTGGCAATCATCAGATCCGATTGCGGCTCGCGGATCTTGAGGCCTGCAAGATCTTCAACGCGGGTGATCGGGCGCACGTTGTTTGTATAGGCGCGGAACCCCTGGCTGATGCCGGTGGCTGGAATGTGATAGCCGTTTGCAGTGGCCCGTGCTTCGATACCGTCCGTGAAATCGCTCGCCACAAGGCACTGCATCTCATCCCAGTTCGCCACAAGGAACGGCAACTGATAGATGTTGAATGCACCCGAAGCGTCCGCGAAAAAGCCACCGCGTGTACCTTGAATAAGGCCGGATGTGACCTGATCCATCATTTCGCGTTCGTTGCCGATGGTGCCGCCAAAGAAGTTTTCGACCGCGATGCGACCATCAGAGCGCGCTTCGAGCTCATTTTCAAAAAATGCCATGGATTGCGATCGGATCGACGTTTCCGGTTGCTCGTTTCCATATTTGAACGTGAAGTCCTGTGCCGCGGCAAATGAGCCGGTACAGATCAGGCTGACGGCGGCCAGCAGATTGGTAGATAGTTTCATTTTGTCCTCCCTTGGGTTCATGCCAGGTGCGGACAAAAGTTAAGACCAGGCGTAACAAGGCAAGAAAAATCAATCATGGTGAGTTTTTTGATGTTTTTTGATGTTTGCTTGGGAATCTTAGAGGTGATAGTGATTGGAAATGATGGATAAAATCAATCACTCACCCCCTCAATCCATGCCCCGCCACGCCAGGCAATTAGACATTGCGAAACTGGCTGGAGTGGGAATCGCCACAGTTGATCGCGTGCTGAATTCCCGCGGACGGGTAAAGGAGGCGACGCGCCAACGTGTGCTTCAAGCCAAGGCAGCGATAGAAAACGGAACGCAAGTGCTGGGCCGCGTGAAGCCTTGGCGCTTGAAAGTGTTCCTTCCTGATGTCGCGGGGCCGTCAACAGATTTTCTGGGCGAATGCTTCCAACGCTATGGGGAACTGGGAAACGCGACAATCGAGTGCATATTTACCGCCAAGATGGAGCCCGCTGCCCTCGCTCGCAAGCTTCGGTCCTGTGAAGGGCAAGGCATCGACGCCGTGGCCTTTCAGGCGCTTGAAGACCAACGCGTGCGGGATGCGGTCGAATACCTGAGGTTACGTAACATTCCATGTCTGGCCTTAGTCTCTCCGCTGCCAAACCTGCCCTTGATCGGATTTGTCGGCAGTGATGGCCGCGCTGGAGGACGAACCGCAGCTTTGATGATGGGGCTCGCCTGTCCGCAGGGCGGTAGGATTGTCATCCTGTCCGGTGGGCAACTCTACCGGAGCCATGAAAGCCGCGAGATGGGGTTTCGGTCGTTCCTGCGTAGCGATTGCCCGCATCTTGATGCCATTCAAACCGTCAGCGGTCAGGACGATAGCGGCAGGAACTTTGAAACAATCACCGACATCTTACAGCAGCACCAGGACATTGTCGGCATATATAACGTAGGTGGCGGCAACGAAGGTGTGGTCAAGGCGCTGGACAAACTAGGGCTGACGGACGAGGTCAAATTCATTGGTCACAACCTTACCCCCAAAACCCGCAACTACCTTCTGGACCGAGCGATGCATTTCATCATCCATCAAGACATGCGCCTTCTTGCGGAACAAGCCGTTGAAGCGATGTTGGCAAACCTAGAGAACCGCGCCTCCACCATTGCATCAGTGCCCGTCGAAGTGATCACGCGGGAAAACTTGAAAGAAGTGTCCTGACCCCGCAGGCATGATTGCCCCGACCCTATGTGTTTTCGGACATGACAACCCGGAAATACAGCAGGACCTCCGGTTGATCCAGAAGGGCATGCAGCATCGCTTCAACCGGTGGTCCTACGACTGCTTCGACAGGCGTGGCGATAACCTTGGCCATCACCCCGTCCGAAAGCGCGGCTTCAGTGCGGCGTCTAACGCAAGACAGACATAAGTGATGCGGCCATCCCATGCGTCGTCGCGCAGGTAGGGCCGCGTGTTCTGCGGGTGATCTATTGGTAGCAAGAAAGCAGACTTTAGCTGCGGCACAGAATAACGATGGATTGGGCTGATTGTTCGGCAGCAACTGTTTCTGTTTCTTGGCCCTGGCGGGTCTACCCGCGAGTTTTCTTTTTGGAGAAGGGGCTTGGCTATGGAACTTTTTGTTGGTTTAGACGTCTCGCTTGAGAGTGTCGCGATATGTGTTTTGTCTTCACATGGTAAAGTGATCAAGGAGACAACCTCTTTTTGTGAACCAGACGCTCTCATCGCGTGTCTGCAATCACTGCAAGGAAGTGTGGCTTGCATTGGCCTTGAAGCAGGCCCTCTGTCCCAGTGGCTCTATAGGCATCTCTCAGAAGCCGGATTTGAAACTGTCTTGATGGAGACCAGACAGGTCAAAGGCGCATTGCAGGCTATGCCGATAAAAACGGACCGGCGCGACGCCGAGGGCATCGCTCGTTTACTGCATATGGGTTGGTTCCGGCCGGTGCACTGCAAATCAACTTCAGCGCAAGAGATGCGCGCGCTTCTGTCGGCTCGTAAGACCATTGTGCAGGCCACTACGAACCTCGAATTGTCGATACGGGGTATCCTGCGCAATTTCGGTCTTAAGCTTGGGCGGGTTTCCAAAGGCGGCTTCGAAGAGCGTGTCAAGGAGCTGGCTGCAGGCAATCTCAAGCTGGAAGCGGCCGCAATACCAATACTTGACGGGCGAAGCGCTTTGCGAGACGAACTAGCGGGTTTGGAGAAGCTACTCGGGAATTTGGCCAGAGCCGACCGTCTATGCCTTCTGTTCATGACTATGCCCGGCGTGGGGCCCATTGTTGCCCTGACCGTAAAAGCAGCTATCGACGATCCTGATCGCTTTCGGTCATCGAAGGATGTGGGGCCTTGGGCTGGTCTGACGCCGAGGCGGGAGCAATCTGGTGAACGAGACATAGTTGGCTCTATATCTCGTGCGGGAGACGCCCCAACGCTTTGCAAGTGTTTCTGGTTTATATGGCCGGGTCACTGGTTAGTTCCCCCTCATCTACGCGGTCAGGTCGGACCATGTGGAACCGATTTGGGACGTGCTGGTGAAAGCCGAAGATGATCTACGTCTCCGTTCTAATTCAATTTTGTCACTTGATCGAAAAAATTACCAATATGCCAGAACAATAAAGGCTAGGAATAGGATGGCACCAAGAAGCCATATCAAGACCGTCAGCCCCGTGGGCGCTGAATTCGGCGAATTTGCCAACTTCCCCACAAGAAGTATCGCCCGGATAGGGTTAACCAGGTCAAGCACGCCTCTCAAAAGCTCAAACTTATACAAGTGACAACCAAGGTTTACCCCGATCACATAACCGAAAAAAATAGCTAACGAAAAGTCAAATTGAGGCATAACTCATCCGAATGGCAGGTATTTATTCACCGTGCACCCTCGTTGGACCGCTTTTATCTGAACGAAGCAGCACACGAAACCTCATCAGGCACTCTACTTACGTGCGCCGATTGCAGCGGTATCGTAAAACTCATGTATGCGGATGACCTTGCTTTCCTTCACGGTCCAAAAGTGCGCCCCTTGAGTAACCACCCTTCTCCCGGTGTTCTTTGACACATAATCCATCAGTGACCTTGTTGCGACATCATCGCCATTGACAAGTAGCTGGTTGATTTGAAATTGCTGAATATCCCAGCATTCATCAATTTCCTTGAGATACGCGACAAACTCTTCTTTGTTCGACACGCGGGCGCAGTGCGGGGCGCTATCTGGATCAGCATTGTTGATGAAAACTATGTCGTCCGAAATGAATTCCAGGACCGTTTCCAAGTCCCTTTCCTGATATGCATTTACGATTATTCGTATGATTTTCTCAGCATCCATCGAAATTCCTCCATTAAATTTCCAGCGTGCCAAATCAGCTTTTCTGGCAATTCGACCTGATCAGAAATCGCTGAAATATATTATCAGCGCGATTGGTCCTGCTATGAACAAGAATGCAACAAGCGCCCAAAAAGCTTTTAACATCAAATCAATAGATGCTTCGATTGCATCTCGAACAAATTCAAAGTCGGATGTGACGTGGCCGCGTCGAACTTCAGTGACCATCCTAACTTCGGTACTATATGTCGGAACACTGCGCGTGCCGCCGCAATCTCCCATACAGTGCTGGTTGCTACTCGCGCACTGGCACGAACCCCCGCAAAATGACTCCTCATAAGAACCGGTCTCTACCTGAAATGACCTTTCGACCTGCACGACTTCGCGCGGCTTCCAGTACAGCAAGCGTCGATTTCTCAGGGTTCGTTGGGTGCTTTGCATCCCGCTTTATAGCACATTTTCAGCGAGATTGCTTCTGTCATAGGTCATGAACTCACTAGAGGGTCAGACCGGATTCCGACAACTGCGTGAAATGCCAGCAATTGAAACTCAGCGGCCCATCAATACAGCTTCATGTCTTCGATAAAGAGGAGTTCCAGTTCGAACTTTTCGACCAGCCGGTGCGCGATTTCTGTATTTGGTAGATAAATGGCAGAGGCGTTATGACCGGGCTGGGTATCGCTGGTCCAGGCATAGTTGTCCCTGCCCAATTCCAGGTCGAGCCAATGATGGATCGCATCAAGTTTCAGGCCATGCCCAAGCTCGGGGGTTTTCACGCGCACCCGAATTGGAAATTTGCGTTTTGCATTGCGTTTGAACGGGCTACGGGAACGAGTCGGCATCCAGAACGAATAGCGAACATCAAAGCAGTCTGTCAATCGGCTCGATCAACTCCGGGTCATCATCGTCACGGCCAAACCTGTTCACTTCGTGGAACTTGAACCGACCCTCCCAACCAGTGCCAAGGGCCTCCTGCGCGGCGGTCGTCTCCATCTCGTTATTAATCCAGGGTGTCAGTTCATCCTGTTTCAAAATGACCGGCATCCGGGTGTGAATATGCGCAATCTGCGCCGCTGGTTCCCGCGTCAGTATCGTGCAAGTCCGCGTGCCGTCCTGAAGTGTCGAGCACAATCCCGCAAAGAAGATCAGCGGCGCGTTTTTCTCAAGAGTGATGAAGTTTGGTTTGCGGTCGTTCTTCGGGCCTGACCATTCATAATAGCCCACCGCAGGGATGATGCAGCGCGAGGATTTCCATGCGGTTCGGAAGGTGGGTTTTTCAGCCGCTGTTTCGATCCGGGCATTGAAAGTGGTCTGTTTCCAGTCTTTCACATCACCCTTGAACCAGTGTGGGACAAACCACCAGCGGGCGGATGTGGCAATGAAGGCTTCCGTATCCTGGCAAATCATGTGGATTCGCTGGGTCGGTTTGATATTCCATCCGCTGCGCGCTTCGGGCGCATCTGCGTCAGGCACAGGCGCTCCGTAGAGAAAGCCCTCCAGAATGGCCAGCATCTGGGCTTGAGTGAGATGTCCGCCTACAAGTCGTCCGCACATCAGGCGAGCTTAGGTCTGGAATAGTTTAGCGCCAAGTCGATAAACGCAGAGCTGCCTGTGTGAATTCGGATGTTAGCTTCAGTTTCAGGGCAAATCCCGAGCCTATCTGCTCGTGATCGGGCCCTAGGTTCCAGCCAGCAGGCTGGCTTCCACCCAGAACCCCGCACTGATCTTCCTGCCTCAATAGCCCCAGCACCGTCTCTACCGAGCCGGAGCAGGGGCTTTGCGCCATGGTCGCTTCAGGCCGCGGTGATCTGCCCTTTCGGGTGACGGTCCCTTTTGCGCTCGCGCAGGATCGGAGATCCTTTGCCATTCCTTGGTGGGTCAGGCGGGATTTGGACAAGCCAAACGCCGCCTTCCCGTCAGGGGGAAGGCGCGGCCTCCCCCCTCGGACAAGACAAATAGACAAGACCGTGTCCTCGCGCGTTGCGCTGCGGGCCGCACCACTCTTGTCGATTTGTCCTGTCTCGCCCCTCACCGCGTTCGCCACGTGGCAGGTTTTAGAGACGACGCCCTTTCAGGGCTCGGCTCAAAACCAGCACCGATTGGGGATCAGCCCCGGAGGTCACACCATGAAAAGGAGAGATGGTTTTGGAAACTGAAACAGTAAATGACATCGAGAATGACACTACCCGGCGGGCGTCAGTGATCGCGGCGCAGAACGATCTGTTCCGCAAGGCCCTGATCGACCCGGTTGCGGCCATCGAGATGCGGGCGAAAGGCATTCAGGGTCAGGTGTTTGTTACCCCCGGCGTGTCGGGCGAGGGTGCGGAGTTTCAGGCGGCGGCGTTGGCGGCGGTGGCCTCGGATACGCGCTTCACCGAGGACAACGATCCGTACGGTGATCACACTTTCGGAACCGTGACGGTCAGCGACCAGAAGCTGTTTTGGAAGATCGATCTCTATGACGCGGATTTCACCTACGGGTCCGAACGACCCTTTGATCCGGCGGTTACCCGGCGCGTTCTGACCATCATGTGCCCCAGTGAATATTGATCACAATCGCAGACCGGAAAGGAGGTGATGGAATGTCACAGAAGCGATTGCAACAGCTGCGCCGTGAAGCGGTCCAGCTGATCAAAAAGGGAGGTCTCTCCGCGAAGATCGGCCTCGCCTTTTTGAAGTCGCACGCTGGGGTCTGAGCCCCTACGCCCTACCCGGAAGAGGGTGGGGCAACCCTAACCAAACCCAATACACAATATCAAGGAATGACCCTATGACCAATCAAGTCAATATCGACACCGCCGCCGCCACCGAAGTGATCGAATACGTCCCTCTCACAGACCTCTATCTCTCCGATCTGAACCCGCGTCAGGACGTGGCCGAAGAGGGTATTGATCTTCTGGCGGACAGCCTCGTCGCTTGTGGGTTGATCCAGAACCTGGCCGGGTTGCGCGACGAGGCCGGCAAGGTGGGTGTCGTGGCCGGGGGCCGCCGCCTGCGGGCGCTCAATATCGCCGTGGCCGCGCGTCCCGATCTGGCGCAGGTGCCGGTACGCATGGCACCGTCGGACCTCATAGCCGAGGAATGGGCCAACGCGGAAAACACCGCTCGGGAGGAACTCGACCCGGTGGACGAGGTGCGCGCCTATCACCGGATGGCGGAAAAAGCGCTCTCCACGGCCAAGATCAGTCAGGCTTTTGGTGTGACCGAGGCGCATGTGCGCCGCCGCCTTGCGCTTGCAGGTCTGCCCGATCCGGTCCTCGATGCGCTGAAAACGGGGGAGATCAGCATGGGTCAGGCCAAGGCCATGACCGTCAGCGAGGATGAGAAGAAAATCCTCGAGGTGCTCGAACGGGCCAAGCGCGGCTGGTTCAACGAATACCAGATCAAATCTGCTCTCAAACCCGATGCCGTGGACGGTGATAATCGCAAAGCGAAATTTGTTGGGCGGGAGGCTTACGAGGTCTCAGGTGGCAGCATCACACTGGACCTGTTCGAGGATGAGGTGCTCTTTAACAACCCCGACATTCTGGACCGTCTCTTTGCCGAGAAGCTGGAAGATGAGGCAACCCGATTGCAGGAGGCCGAAGGTTGGGCATGGGTCATGACCACCGAGGACAGCAATCCATTCTGGTACGAGTTGCAGCGCGACCACGGGTTTGCGCGCACCTACAGAATAGAAGGTGTTCTGAGCGACGAGCAGACCGAGCGCTATGACGAACTGGCCGACCTCGCCAATGGCCCCCTCTCAGTGAATGCGGGGCATTCACCTGCCGGGGCAATGGATGTGCTGGACGAGGACGGCCAGCGGGAACTAGATGCACTGCAGGAGATTATCAAGGGCGAGTATAGCGATGCGCAAAAATCCCTGTCGGGCATTCTGGTGCATGTCTCGCACAACGGATCGGTCGAGATCATGCGCGGGCTGGTCCGGCAGGACGATCAGGCCGAGGCCGCAGCACAGGGCATCATTGAGGATAGTAGGCATAGTGATGCGGGCAAGGCACTAAAAGAAAAGCCTGCCTTCTCTCAGAAATTTGTGGAGGACATGACCGCAATTCGTCTGGCGGCGGTGCAGACAGCACTTCTGGAGAAACCTGACTATCTTCTGAGCCTCTTTGCCTTTGCCGTGTCACCGGCGTCAGGTTATGGCAACGATCTCTTCGGCTTCGGCTACAATGCGACCGAGCGCAATACGCCGGAGATAGACGACCAGTTTGTGCTTGATCCGCGCCTTGGCGGAGAACGTGACGAGGATGCGGAAACAGCCTTTGAGGCGCTCCAGATCATGGCGGGGCAGGGGAAAGCTGGCGGCTTCGCGGCCTTCCGTGACGCGGGCAAGAAGCTGTGCAACGGCGAAATCACGGCCTTCCTCGCACGTGCCTTCAAGATGCAGGACCCGGAGTTCATGGCGGAGATTGAGGCCGAGATCGGCGCGGATATCCGGATGATCTGGACACCGTCCGCCGAAAATTGCTTCAAGCGCCTGAAAGGCCCGCAGTTGGATGCGCTCTATCTGGCAATGCTGGACCTCAGTGCAGACAGCGCCGCCTGCAAGTCCCTTGCCAAGTCAAAAAAGGGCGAGAAAAACGAGGCGTTACACAAGCTTTTCAATGATCCGGAGCACCAGACGGCGCTTGGCGTGACCGCCGAACAGAAAGCCCGGATCGACGCTTGGGTGCCCGAGTGCTTCTGACAAATTGTTAAGCTAGGAGGATCGGCCCTATTCGGGGCCGATCTTTTTTCTGCATTTGCGACATAAGTCTTGCTAATTTCGGTTAATTAGCTAATATATATAAAATAGCTAAGGAGAGTAATGTGCGACAGTTTTCATCGACTGAACTTGCCAATAAGACCGGGGATGTTCTTGCCGCTGCCGCGCAGCGACCAGTCGCGATTGCCCGGCACGGAAAAGCCCGCTTCGTTGTCCTGAGTACGGAGCAGTTTGAACGGTTGCAACATGGAATGGACACCCGCAAATCGGTTCATGTCTCTGATCTGAGCGATGCGGAAGCCGAAGCAATGATCGATGCGCTTCAGGAAAGCATCGACAATGACTGATAGCGCTGATGTTCCAAAGCTGGGTGACGTCTGGCGGTTTCCGTATTTATGGAAACGGGAAGAGCAACGCGGCGAGACTGAAGGCCGCAAGAACAGGCCATGTGTATTGGCTCTGTTGACCCAAACCGTTGAGGGTCAGATAGAAGTAATACTGGTGCCGATCACATCACAGCCTCAAAGTAAAAACCCATTTGCAATTGAGGTGCCTGAAATCGAAAAGAAACGGGCGGGTCTGGATGTTAACCTCAGACTTTGGGTGGTTGCTGATGAGCACAACGTAGATATCCCGTCACAGTCCTACTATTTTGAGGCCACAGGTCGCCTGGGATCGTTCAGCGCCACCTTCACCAAGCAAATTCAGTCCGTAAAGATTGCCGCGATCAAGGCCAGAAAATCTCTGGCGGTGCGCCGCAACGAATATGGGTAAACACAGTAGATGTCTGAGATTATCAATTCCGTGCGACGGACGTGGCGGTCGGCCCAGCTTTATATCGGGTTTCACCGGGACAGGCAGGGAAACCAACGCGTAGAGGCCAAGGTCTGGCCGCCGAAGAACGGCAACGCCTCGATCCATACTAATCCAGAAGAACAGGAAGCCTTCCTCGTGGTCAAGGCGGCAGATAAGACCGTGCCGCGCGACGTGCAGATCAAATTCCAGCCAGACAAGATCGTGCTGCGCCGTGATCCCGGTATCAGCTGGGAAGGGATCGTGGTCGAGGACGGTCTGATCTCGGTGCAGGTGGGTGGGGTCTGGGTGCGGATCAAATCCGATGGCTCCGTCGCCCATGAACGGGATGGCGACATGACTTACGTTGAATCCGACGGGGCTGTGCTGAAGAAAACCGAGTTCGTCGAAGCGATGATGTCCGGCGATGGGGTCGAACTGTCACGCCGGACACCCACCACGATCGCCGCAATCCGCGAGTATGGCGTTCTGGCAAAATCGCGGGAGTGAAATCTCGCGCCCCACAGGTGATTTGAGCACAGAGTTCATGCTAAAGCAGGTGGCCAGCCTGTAAAATGCTACTGAGTAGCATACATTCCACACAAAATAGGAGGCCCGCCATGAGTGTCAAAGCATCCATTTCTCTGACGGAAACGCAGGACGCCTTTGCCCGCGATCTCGTGGGGCAGGGCCGGTATCCAAGCCTGAGTGCGGTGCTGCAGCAGGGGCTTGAGTTGCTGCGAGAACAGACCGAAGCGAAAGAGCTCGAAACCGAGGCGCTGCGTGCGCTCATTCAGGAACGGCGAGACGGGCCGTTTGTAGATATGGGTGAAAGCCGGGCAAAAACGCGTGCCATGCTGGCGCGCAAGAAATCCCGGCATGGCCTATAGGGTCGAGCGCTCCGAGCAATCGGACCGCGATTTTGAGGCCATATTCGATTTTCTCTTTGAGGCTGCGCTTGGATTTGGCGAGGACGAGGCCACCGCTTTTGAGCGTGCTTCAACGCGGATTCTCGAGATCGAAGACGCGATGGCAGCCTTGGGTGACGTGCCACATCAGGGCAAGTGTCACCCGGATTTTTCCGACGGGGTGCGCAGCGTCACCAAGGGCCGCGCCGTATCTTATTTCGATGTGGATGACAGCGAACAGCTTGTTCGGGTTCTGGCCATCTTTTTCGGCGGGCAGGACCATCAGCGGCACATGCTTTTGCGTCTTTTGTCGTCGACCGATCATCTCAGGCAGCAAACCACCTGAATTAATCCGTACCAAAGCGAGCGATAGCCTGCTGTTGTTTTCTCGAAGCAGCGGTCAACCCAGGGCCGGTTTTTGGTGTCTCTGTCGGTCGGGACTCTGCCCCGACCGACAGAGACTGGCGCTCCGCTGGGGCGCCAGGACCTTGCCGCGCGCCACGCCCGATAGTGTCTGCTGACAAACCTCTCCCACCCTTCAGCGAATTTCGGTCAATGCATTGAATCGAAGCAGTTTCCAGTTGCGGCGCCGAGACGAATACGGCACTCAGAACACAACCTGAGAGAGTGGTTCGCGCAACCTTCTTCTCCGGGCAGATCATTCAAACAGGCAGGGAATTCGAGCAGGTGTCGAACAGGTGTGCATTATGCCCGCGTCACAGGGTGAGCGAGCAATGAAGAAAGTCATCATTGCCAACAACAAGGGCGGGGTCGGGAAGACGACGATTGCCAGCCAGATAGTCTATGCGCTGGCGGACAGGGGCCATTCGGTGATCGGTGTCGATCTCGACAGCCAGCGGAACTTTACCGGATCGTTTGAAACCGACAAGGACCTGGGCAGTGCCCTTGATCTGGTGACCAATGGGGCGCCCATCGAGGCCGATCTGAGCGTCGGTGATATCGGCATCCTGTCCGGTCACAAGGATCTTCTGGCCCAGAACTCTGATGATGTTCTGCTCAACGTGCGCAACGGCCTGGTTTACAGCCATGGCGCCGATTTCTGCGTGATCGACGCGCCGCCCAGTTTTTCAGAGGTGGTTTATGGCGCGCTTCTCGGATCGGACTATCTGCTGGTGCCGATCGAGCTGAAGCGGTTTTCGCTCGATGGCATCGAAGGCGTGCTGGAGGCCTTCATCGCGGCCCAGGAACACAATCCGGCATTGGAGCTTCTGGGGTTACTGCCCTCGCGATTTGACGCGGTGAAGCAGGTGGAGCGCGACGCGCTTGTCACCGTCGCCGAGGCGTTCGAACGTCTGCTTGTGCCGCATGCGATCCGCAACCGCACGGCCTATGTGCAGGCCCAGGATGCGGGCGTGTCGCTCACGCAGATCAAGACGCGCAGCGGCCGGGAAGCGGCGGCGGAATTCGGTGCGTTCTTTGACTGGTTCTATGCAAAAATAACGGGAGAAACAGACCATGGCGCGCAGCCTCACAGACACGCTGGATAGATTGGCCGCCTCGGGAAAGCTGAACAAGTTTTCCAACGGTAAGCAAGTCGCCGAGGGTGGATACCTGGAGATTGATCTCTCCGAAATTGCCCCCGACCCGGATCAGCCGCGACGGGTATTCGACGAAGACAAGCTCAAGTCGCTGAGCGACAGCATCGCGGCGCAGGGCGTGTTGCAGCCGATCACGGTGCGACCGCAGAATGCCGACGGCAAGCATCTCATCATCATGGGCGAGCGCCGCTGGCGGGCGGCACAACTGGCCGGGCTGACGCACGTTCCGGCAATTGTGCGCGAGGTGACAGCTGAGTTACGCGCCATTCAGCTTACCGAAAATGTGCAGCGCGCCGATCTGACCACGATGGAGGTCGCGCAGGCCGTGGGGCAAATGCGCGCCGATGGCAAGAAACGGCCAGAGATCGCCAAGGCCCTGGGGTGGAGTGAATCTGCGGTTTCCAGATACGCAAGTATCGCAAAAATGCCGGATGAATTGCAGGCGCTGGCCCGCGCGAATGCGCCTGTTCTCGCAGTATCCGATCTCGGCTCGCTGTGGAAGAAGGACGAAGGCGCCGTGCGCAAGTTTCTGTCCAATACACTGGCAGAGGATATCTCGCGTGTCACCGTCGCGGCCCTGCGATCCGAGATTGATGCGGGACGGGGCGCACCTTCAAAAAACAACACGGATCAGCCGGAACAGATCGTCGCCAGGCCAACCATGCCGTCGCCGGCTTCCGATGAGACTGCTCCTGATCAACAGTCGGAAATGACTCGTTCCCAAACTGGTCCTGTCGCCATTCTTTGTCGGCATCGGGGTGACATCGGCAGAATTCTGACCGACCGCAGGGCCAACTCAAACAAGGCCCTCTTGGTCAGTTTCGATAGTGGCGCGCGGCTGGAAGAAATTCCCCTGTCCGAAATCGAGCTGGTCGACGTCATCGACGCGTGAGGTGAAGTTGTGCTCCGGCAGCGTTCCCGTTCCGGAAACAACGCCTGCAAAGCAGACGTCAAAACAGGATCCGTTATCCAGTCAGGGGATTTTCGACTTCAGGAGAAAATCGCCCGACCCTGCGCCCCCGGAGCGGAGACATCACATATCGGAGCGAAGGGGGTGTGGGTAACTGATCCTGTTTTGACCTCTCAGAAGAAGAAAGTCCCGAAGACAAAAGCGCCCCTGGGCAAAACGGCCGAAGTGAAGACATGTGCTCCCGGAGCACAAAACCGAAGAAGAAAGAGACTAATGCAGGATAGGCGAAGCGCCAGCATATGGGACCATTGATTGAATGAGCCAAAGGAAGAAGCTGGTGAAAACCTACATCCCTCCCGAGCTTGCAGACCGCTTACGCGCCGTTGCAGAACGGGAAGGCCTGTCGGATTCTTCTTTTGTGAGAGTGATGATTGAAACGGTCGTGGGCTCGGAAGATGGCAACTTGCCGAAGCCAACCAAAGCCCGCCGGGAGGGCAAGGTGACGGCCCGGCTTGGTCAGGAGGTGCGCCAGGCGCTGGAGCGTGAAGCGAAGACACAGCATGTGCCGGTCTCGACCTGGGCGTCCCGTCTTCTGACGGCGCGCGTCAGATCGGCACCCCAGCCGGTGGCAGGCGAGCGCAAGATCATCCAGGCGGCGTTTCGTCAGCTGCGCGGCATGGCAACCAATCTCAACCAGATGGCCACGGTCATGAACCGGGGTGTGTTCACCGGCGACAACTACGCGCCGACCAAGGAAGAACTGCAGGCCATGCGCCGAGAGGTGCAGGCGTTGAGAACAGAGCTCGCGAAATATGCTGGTGGGCGGTTCACGTTCCAGATTGGAGAGGATGCAAGCAGTGAGTGATTTCAAATCCGAGCTGGGTTTTGAGGATTGCTGGTCCAATCCCAATGGCGGTCGGTCGGTTCGTTCGCCAGCATCGGGGGGTTTTTCGACAGGTAAGACGGACCAGAGCGAGGAGGGCGATGCCAGCCCCGGAAAGCAATCCGCGGGCGGTTCTTCATCGAATGGGGCAGGGCGATCGGACACCCAGTCTGCATCGATCAGCACCACAGACAAGGCACGGCTGGCCCGCGTAGTACGCGGCGTGCCCGAGGTCATGGTGAAAGTGTCGAAACCCGCCAAGATGGACAAGCATGGCAATCCGATCCGGGTCAACCGCAAGACCGAAGGCGCGCGTGTGGCTGCGCATCTCGACTACATCAGCCGCAATGGCAAGCTCGCGCTGGAGACCGGTCTTGGCGACGTGCTGACCGGCAAAGCTGCGACGGCAGCACTTTGTGCCGAGTGGATGCAGAGCCACGACGAGGATCGCGCCAACGGGCTGGCATCAGACCGCACCCGGATCACCACCGGCATCGTCTTCTCGATGCCAGGCAACACCAATGCTGCAGCCGTGAAAGATGCTGTGCTTGCCCTGGCGCAGCAGGAGTTTGGCGGGCGGCATGACTATGTCATGGCGTTGCACACCGATGCGAAACATCCGCATGTTCACCTGACCGTGCGCACCGTTGGAAATGACGGCGTGAAACTCAATCTGCGCAAGGCTGACCTGCAGCACCTGCGCGATACGTTTGCCGCAAAATTGCGTCAGCGCGGCATCGAGGCGGAATCCACACCGCGATCCGCGCGCGGTGTTACCCGCAGGGGAGAGCGGACGCCGGTCTACAAGATCCGCCAGCGCGGTGAGGCGGTTGCCGTCGACAAGGCCAAACAACGCGAAGTGCGTCGCGACGTGTCGGATCACGGCGGTCAACTTTCGGATCGACCCTGGGATAGGGCTATCGTCGCCCGCCGAAATCGCGTGATGACCACCTATTCGACGGCCGCGGTGATCCTGGCGCAATCACCCGATCCGGAAGACCGCGCGCTTGCCCGCGCCACGGAGTGCTTCGCAGCAGGTCTGACCGACGTCACGACAGAACGGGCGGCCTTGGCGCGGGAGGTCACGGTTGAACAAACCGAGGTTCGCAGCAGACTAGGTCAGGTGCGATCTGAAGATCACACCTCTGCACGTGAACAAGGTGCAGAAAAGGATGTGCCGGATCCCGACAAGGGGCCAGGCAGAGAGCGGTGAAATGTCTCGGCGCAAACCGTTTTGCGAGAACCGGGAAAGGAGATGAGAAATGAGGCGCCTGACTTTGGTGATTGCTATGCTCACCGCCTCGGATTCAGTGGCGCAAGAGGCCTGTATCGAGCCCGTTCGCCCGGATGCAGGTTATCTGGCTGACGCAGGATACGAGGCGGGTGAAATCCGATCAGCATATCGAGGTTACTTCTCTGACGTTGAAGACTATCTGAATTGCCTCAACCAGTCTTCGGCGCGGATACGGCAAGAAGCGACTGCGGCAGCGCAGGACTACGATCGCGTTCTCGACCAATATCCCTCAGAGCCGGAGCAGGGCGGTGCACCCGAGCGTGCCCCTCGTATTGAGATGACTGATGGCGGGACATTGCATCTGGATCATCAGGCGGGATGGCTGAGATGATTGCACGAAATTCGCGCCGTTGCCGCCATTCGCGATAGTGCTGACAAATTCACACAACGCGGACAAAGCCGACATTGCATAGCAGTCTTGCTACAAAGGATGCTTTCAGGCAAGTTCGGTTGGCTGCGGTTCGGCAAAACCTTTTTTGGCATTTGGAAAAGATTTTTGCACAAGTCTAAAAAACGAAAGTTGGAACGCGTCATTCGTTCCACATTGGTCGCGATAGGCTTCAAAAACGAAGGCATGGGGCGCTGGAGAAAGACGCGTGGTGAAGATTGGATCGATCTGGTTCACGTCCGCGTAATCATTCTGGATGACACCCTTATCGTGGAGGCTGACCTTGGCCTGTTCTCCAAACAGATCGATAAGGTTTGCGGTTGGAGCAAATTGGCGGGCTTTGATGATTATGAACACCTGCCGCAAACACCAAGCCTTTGTCATTTTTTTAGTGTTGTCTTTGACTTGGACGCGAAAGGTAATTGGGTGCAAAGAGAACTCGGCGACCTTCGATTGGCGGTCGAGGAAATAAATAACGAAACTTGTCAGAGACTGTCCGGAATGCTCAGGGACAACATTACAGGAGCGATTGGCCGATATGGTTCTATTGAGGCCGTAGCGGACTGCTATGATAGTCGTACAGGTGGAACCGCGGGCGGAAAAATACACACAATGTTCGCGGCAACAGCCATGATTCTACTTGGGCGCCAGGAGCGGGTTCCGAAAATGCTGGAAAATCTTATGCGCGCCGGCACGGTGGATTTCGAAAAGACCATTCACGCAAATGTCCTGAAGGCAGCTAGGCGGTAGTGTTTGTTTGGACTCCAAGCGGGCGAAGCTGACACTCGCCTTGGCCCCAGAGCCGAGCGTATTGAACCTTGTAAAGTTAAGCGCTTTGAAGATACCCACCAGTTGGCAGTCAAGTCACTTGATAGGCGTTTATTTTCTTTGCATGGATGACATCATTATCGCGATCCGAGACAATTTCCTCTTCCCCGTAAGGATCGAAAGAAGCGTAAAAGTGTCCTTCATCTGTGATGAAAAACTTGAGGTTTTCGACTACGTAGGAGTCGCGCTCCGTCGAGTAGAGTGAATAAAAGATGCATTCTTCAAACCGAAGTCGTACCCTTGCCCAATCTGAATTCTGGCGCATCCTAAAATCTACATCCAAGGCAACACTACAGTTCACCCGGCATATTTCGATTTTTTCAATTTCTGTGTCACGGAATGAATTATCACCAACGAATTGTCGTGGAACTGCCTCATTCTTACAGATCAGGTCCATTTGGTATTCTCGCTCTGTCCATTCAAGAAGTTTCTGACACCTACAACGAATTAGGTTTGGGGCGAACCTGAAATCAGGTCTCGATGCGGACATTGGCATCGCGCCACATCATCCGCTCCAACTATTTGCTTCTGTGAGAGTCAGATCTGCCAACTTTTGCTGCCGTTCAATTTGAAAGGTTCAGATCAACTGTAAAGCCATCGCTCCAAATTGACGGATCATCGGAAATCGCCCGCACTAGTTCCAAAAGTCTCTCGCGCAGCTTCTCTTCGTTCGGCACAGCACCTAATCCCATGTGTTCGGTTTCAATGAAGAAAAGATCGTCAATAACTTCACTTGCCGGACGTTGTTTTCTAAGCATTCCCGCCGTTCTGACTAGGTATGTGTCATATTCGTCTTCATGGGGCTGACCTCTCCATTCACCCAACATATCGCTCAATCCGATCGGGTCCCATAGTGACCACCCAATTTCCCTGAGCCTATCAATATTGAGTTTGGGTCGAGCGTCATTCATGCCACGAATTCTGCAGGCAGGTTGCGTGAGTTGCAACGGTCAATCAGTTAACTCATTGGTCACTACGGGCTCAGAGCAGCCATCTGACGATTTCACTCATATGACGGATGCGCGGGACTTTGCTGCTATTGGCTTCTCAATCTTGAATGGCCGCTTGTCTTGATCTTAAGCTCCGAACCAAACCAATAGAGCATAGGCAGCAACGCCGATACACATTGTCCAAATTACGTGGTTTGTCAGGTAAGCGACAAATAATGCCACAGCAGCAGCTACCCACGTTCCAATGGATTGTCCTGCTAGCGAGGACGCGACAAGAGAAACGACGATAAGCCCCGGCAAATCATCGAGTATCCAAGAATACCGTGAAGACCTGATCGCGTCGCCCGCAACCAATCCGAGTACCCTGATCGAAAAGGCGGCGACCGCAAGAACGGCTATCAGCATCCAAAACGGGAAGGTCATGCGATTTGCTTTCTTCTATTTTTAATGAGGTAGATTGTGGCAACCCCACAGACTGTGCCCGCCACAATCGCGTATGCCTTTGACGTTCCCAGAAGAACAAATCCGATTGTGACGGCGAAACTGACGCCCCATGGAAGCAAGTTTGCAGGGCCGCGCCATAAGCCTCTTGCCATAGCAATAAATGCAGCAGTGAATGCGAAACCAAGTCCGAACTGTTCGAGATTTGGCAACGCCGATCCGACCACGGCCCCAAGTGTGGTTGAACTCGTCCATACACTGATCATAACAAGCCCTGAGCCAATCAGAAACGGCGTTCCAATAGCAGGATTTTTGGCCCGTTCTGCCATCGTCAAAGCCCAGTTTTCATCGCCAGTGATGTGAATTGTCAGCAGTTTCATCCGTAGAGATAGGCCGTTCAGCACGTCAGAAAGGGAGGCCACAATACCGATGTAACGAAGGTTCAAAGCTGCACCTGCTAGTGCAGCTCCAAGCACGGCAGAACTTCCCGCAAACTGTTCGACCGCAACGATTTGCGAGGAACCGGCGTGAACAAAACTACTCATTAGAGCAACGCTCCACCACGGAAAACCAACTTGGGCAGCCAGTAACCCGAAGGCAAATCCGTATAGGGTGGCGCCAGCAGCAAGCGGAAGAATTGCGATCATACCTTGTTTCATACACGCCAACGTAGGTCGGCAATATGATCGGGGATACCATTGATACTTATATTTTATGACGGCACTCTATCAAATAATGACCATAATTGAGGTATATTGATCATGGATTCCAATGACCGCAAACTACTCGCCATTCTGCAACAAAACGCCAAGACGTCTATACATGACATGGCAGAGCACATTGGTTCATCAACAGCATCCGTGCAGCGACGTTTGAAAGCCCTAAGAGAGAGCGGCGTTATACAAAAAGAGGTCGCAGTTCTGGACCAGAAGAGACTCGGGTTTGGTATAACAGCGGTTGTGGCGGTGGAGTTGGAACGCGATCGGCTAGACCAGATTGATGCGTTCAAGAGAAAGGCACGGCAGGACCGGCAAGTTACGAATTTCTACTGTATCGCAGGGGATGCAGATTTTATGATGGTGGTCGTCGCAATGGATATAGCGGACTACGAAGAGTTCACACATCGTTTCTTCTTTGCCGATAAGAATGTCCGAAAGTTTCGCACGTCGATTGTTATATCAACAGAAAAAGCGACCTTGGAATTACCACTATAAGCTCCGCAAAGCTGACACTCGTTCGCAGCGCAGCATTGGTCGAAGTGGGCTCCCAACGGTGAATTCTCTGCGGATCATACCAATGGCCGCATAAGCGGCCACCGAAGCGTTGCGCTTCAACTCACCTTTCTCGACCATGATCTGTTTGCGACGATCTTTCTCGGTCCTTCGCGGCCATTTCACCGTTCCCTTTCGATGAGGCTTGGCGCCCAGACACATTCTTAACCCTGGCCTGTTCGATAATCCGGGAGACTTCTTTCGGGCTCAGCGACTTTGCCGCCATCTGCTGCGTAATGCTCACATTGGGCAGTTTCTGAACATCATATTGCCGGCCTTCGCGGATGCCCTTGGCAAGCTCGCTGGCGGCAAGATCACGCACCGTTGCGCGGTCTTTCTCCGGGACACCGGCCGCACGCATCTCGGCATCGAGCTTGGCCAGGATACTGGCAGCACCGCGCAGCCGCGGGTCGCCAGCAGCATCCCTTTGCTTCAATCGATCCTCAATGCGATCCGGGTGGCTGGTGTCGATCACATGCTCATCGCGCTTCTGGACCGGCTCAACACGGTCTTTTTCCTGGGATGCTGCACGTTCGATATCTCTCGCCACCCATTCCCGCCGGAAGGTCTGAATCTCGCGTTCCTCGCCTGTTTTAGGGTCACGGGATTTGACCGTGACTGCCTTCCTGCCATCGTCGTAGATCGTCGCCTTGTCGCCAACTTTGAGCTCATGACGGTCAATCATGTCGGGCAATGCCACGCCCCAGAGTTTGTGGGATCGCCCATCTGCAAGTTCCAGAGCCACATAGGGCGTGGAGGACGCCCCTTGTCGATCCCGATAGGGCGCGGTGCCGATGCCGGTGATCTTGCCCTCGATGCCTTTCTGATAGTCGATCATCGGTACGACATTCGATGCACCATTTTCCGGATTCCCGGATTGACCCTTGCCCCCGTGTTGCATGCCATTGGTGCGGTTGCCCTGATCGGTGCGCTCGATCACACGCTCACCGATCAGCTCGGCCCGGCGGTCCGCTTCGGCCCGATCCTTGTCATTGGGCCGATATCCCTGAACCCGGATTCCCTGGGCTGTGGCTTCGATCCACATCTCGCGGCGGAAATCCTCCGGGCCGCGTACCTTCATGGATGACCAGCCGCGATGGGCGGCCAGTTCGATCATGTCCATGGCGGTGCTGCGATCGGCGTTCTTGGTATGCAGGCTGTCACCGCGATCAGAGATTGCGGGGCGTATGTCGTTAAAGGCGCGGTACATGTCCTGTCGGCCCAACTCGCGGGTCAGAATGAACCGATCCTCGAAGCTGGGCGGCAGGGCAAAACGTTCTTCGCGCGACTTTTCTGGTTGTGGCGCTTCGGGTTCGACGGAACCCTCTTGGGCACTATCGGGTTTTGGCGAAGTTTCGGTCGAGCCAGTGATTTCAGGACCTGTTTTACCTTTTTCTGCCTCCCGCGCATGAAAGGCCTTCCAGAATTCCTGATCCCGGTGTTCGGCGTTCAGGGACGCCAAAGCGGGCACGGATTTCTGCACTTCGTTCAATATGATCACCGTACCTGCCATTCTCCGCGCACCTTTGCCCGAACTTTCGATCACAATCGGACGCATCTTGGCATCCGTCTCGGCGAAGGCCCGTCCTGCTTCCGCTGCTGTCGAAAATTGCTCGACCCGTTCCGAATGCGCCTCGGACAACGTGAACATGCGCTCGATGGTCTCTACGATTGTATCTGCGTCCGACATCATGTCCTCTTTCTCATGTTTTCTCCGTTGCGCTGAGCTCGACACCCATGGCCGAGAGCAACTCCCGCGTGCCATCCCGTGTCGTCAGTTTCCCAGAGTTCTTGAGGGTCTCGAGCTTGGCCCTCGCGCTTGAGTGATCGAGCTTCAGACGTTCCGGCATGATGGTCTCGGGGTTGGCGATTTCCGCGTCGGTCATCGGAACACTGGCGGGCTGGCCGTTGGCGACATTCTCCGCGCGAACCTCTGCAAGCATGGAAATCCGGGCCAGTTCTTCCCTGACCGCCGCCAGATCCTCGCGCTGGCGCTTGTTCTCGGCTTTCAGCTCGGCCAGCTCGTCCTGCGTGGCACCTCTGACGATGGAGGGAATGTCGGGCGGAGGAATCAGCGAGCGTTCCAGAAACACCTCTTCCGCGTAGAAGCGCAGTTTGCTGGCCTTTACTGGCGGGTGTCCGGCGATGATCACGAGCGCCTGGGATTGGTCCATTGCCAGCAATTCCTGGGGCATCATCAGGGCGCGTTTCTGCTCGCTGGTGCTGATTGTGGTACCCTTGCTGTCGATGAGATGCTTTGATTTCGATGTGCTGCGACTTTCCATTGCGTGTGTCCCGAACCGCTCGGAGAGGTTGCGCGCTTCTTTCAGGCTTTTGGGGGTGAAGACGATCTCGACACCGGCATTGTCCATATAGGCGGCAGCGCCATCGGCGCCGTATATGTCCGAGAGCTGGGCGGGGGTCTGGATGATGGTCAGGACGGTGAGGCCATAGCCGGCGAAATACCCGATCCCGCGCTTGAAGGAAGGCAATTCACCCACCGCAGCAAACTCGTCCATGCAAAGGAGCACTTTGTGTTTCAGGGCGGGGTTGGCCTCGGGCAATTCCTGCATGTTTGCATCCACGCAGGACTGGAAGAAGAGGTTGAGCAGGGGGCCGAGGCGCCCGAGATTATTCGGCGTAATGCCCACATAGATCGAGATGCGCCGCCTGCGCAAATCCGCGAAGTCGAAATCCGAGTGGGACGTGGCCCGGTCCAGCATCGGATTGGCAAAGAGGCCGAGATTGGCGGTGATCGTCGATTTGACGCTTTCAAAGGTGTTTTCCGATTTTGAGATGAAATCCGTCAGCGCCGCTTCGGTCTGCCAGGAGAGCGGCCGGCCATCTTTCTTGCGCTCACCGATCCGCTCCTTGAAGGTTTTGGCCACAGTGCCGGTAAGCGTGAGCTGGCGGAATATCTCGCCAAGCGTAAAGGGCAGGTCCGGGGTTTCCGCAAGATAGCCGCCGACGCCGACAAAGGCGGTCTGCGCGGCACGATCAAAAAACGGATCCTTGGAGTGCACCGGGATGAAAAGATCCGCCAGACGCTGCAGATCCTCGATCTGGAATTCGGTGCCCCGGCGCACGGTCGAGAGCGGGTTCCAGCGATGGGTTTTGCCATTTGGCTCCAGTGGATCGAAGAGATAGACCTCCTGGCCGCCGCGCTTGCGAAACCCCGCCGTCAGGGTCCAGTTCTCTTTCTTGATGTCGAGGATGACGGCGGAGCCCGGCCAGTTCAGCAGGTTGGGCACCACGACGCCGACACCTTTGCCCGATCTTGTGGGGGCGTAGAGGAGCATGTGTTCCGGCCCGCCATAACTCAGCAGGTTCTTTTGTGTGAGGTGGCCACTGGGGGCGATTTTAACCGTCCCACCGTCTTCGACGGGGCGCCCCATCCTGTCGACGAGCTTGCCGTAGTGGCGCGAGGCCAGGGGGCCAGTGAATCCGGCGATCAGTCCCTGTCGGGAGCGCAGGCCTGCCACTTTGATGTCCCGCTCTACAGCGAACCGGGCTTTGCCATGCAGATCGCCTTTAGGCTTGTTGGTCAGAAAGGCCAGCGCGATGAGCAGGGCAGGGGTGAGACCCGCATAGCCGCCCAGCTTGATCCATTTGGCGGTCTCGGCGCCTGTAGCGTCGGATAGGGCAAGCCTCGGCCAGAGAAGCAGATCGCTCATTGGATCAAAGCCGAGATTCAGGCCACGGGCCGCAACAAATCCGGAAAGCGCCAACCCGCCGCCAACGGAAAGAAGCCCGCAGAAGCCAAGAAAGCTTCCCCTGGCCGCGGGCGAGAGGTCTGGCCATTTTTCAAGGATCACGGGGTGCCCCCGCTGAGCTTCCGGTGCGGGTCGAAATAGATTTCCGTAATGCGAAACCGCCCCTCGCTGCGTTTGACCTGCACGACCACATCGACCATCTGGAAGAGCATCTCCTTGATTTCAGCGCGCTTCAGATCACGCCCCGCTTCGCTTTCCTTGACCAGGAGGGCGAGCTGTTCGAAAGCAAGGAGGGCGCTGTCCGCATGGATGGTGGTGATCGAGCCCGAATGCCCGGTATTGACGTTGCGCAGGTAGTAAAAGGCCGAAGCATCGCGCAGCTCCTGCAACAGGATGCGGTCTGGCCGCATCCGTAACGCGCTTTCCAGTAGTTGCCTGGCCGAAAGCTTCGCCTGTCCCTGTCCGTCCTTAGAATAGATCAGTCGCACGTGATTGGGCTGGGGGATGACCAGTTCCAGCGTGTCCTCGATAGTGAGAATGCGTTCGCAATCTGGGATTTCGCGGATCAGGGCTTTGGCGAAGGTGGTCTTGCCCGATCCGGTGGCGCCGGAAACGAGAATGTTTTTCCTGGTCAAGACCGCGTTTCGGAGAAACGCTTTCCACGATCTCGTCGCGTGCAGATCGAGCAGGTCCTGATCCGTTGCTGACAGCGCGCCGGTTTCCGGCAGGATATCTTCGAACATACCCGACGCCTCATAATCCTCCAGCGTGAAGGCGCGGTCCGAGGGTTTGCGGATGGTGATGCTGATCGTGCCCTCGGGCACCGCGGGCGGGATGACGATCTGGATCCGTTCACCGCCCGGGAGCGATCCGGAGAGGATCGGCTTTGTCGGTGAAATCGATTGCCTGGTGTAAGTCGCGACCGTCGTCGCAAAACTGCTGAGATGGCCGAACGTGAGCGCCTCAAGGCTCTCTCTCGTCCAACCTTCATAGCTTTCGATGAACAGTTCCTGCGGCCGGTTGATGCAAAGCTCGATCACCTCCGGCCGCTCGAGATGATGTTGGATGGGTGCCAGAAAGGAAACCAGGCCGGCAGGCGCCAGATTCAGGGCTTGGTGAGCGTCAAGCGGCGGTAAATTTCCATCGGGCATGCGGGATCACCGGGTTTTCAGGCGATAGACGGCTGAGAAATCCAGATCGCGGGCAACCATGACCGCGACTTCCTCGCCCTGGTTCTTGCGCAGGACAATCGGCACATTGATCGTGCTTTGCAGCTCCGTCTGCGCCAGGTTGCTGACCCCGTTTGTAGTGTTCTCGATGCTGTCGGCATTGCTGGAACTGACCACAAGGGCGGCCAGCGCATCGTCGATGACCGAGAGCAGCATCGTACCACCGAACCGGGTCCAGAACTGGGTATCGATGTCGCCGCTGAATCCTGCGAGCCCCAAACCGTCTGTCCCGGCCGAGTCGAGCGTGACAATCACCCCATTGGGCGTTTCCGCCCGGGTCCAGATCACGAAGAGGCGCTGTGTGCCGCGCTGCAGCCCGCCACGATACTGACCGACAATCCGTGTGCCTTTTTCCAAGAGAACAACCGTGCCGGTGGTGGCGTAGATACTATCGGTGACGGTGCAGCGCACCATGCCGGGCTGCGAAGAGTCCATCGCCGTGTCGAGCACACAGGGAATGAGTGTTCCTTGGGTGATCGTCAGGTGCGGGTTTGCCAGGGCGGAGGCGCGGCTGCCTTCGAGCTTTGTCGCTTTCAGATCACCGGCAAGACCGGAGGCACCCTGTGCGCCCGGGTCCGACCCGAAGAAGCTGCCTTCGGCGGGTCCAGCTGCATTCGACGCTGGTTGTATTGGCAACGCGCCCTCAAAGGCCATGAGCGGGGCACGTTTGGAGCTTTCAAACAAGAGCTCGGCCTCGGTCGGTTCCGCGGGCATCACCGCCTGTTCGTTCCGGATCTGCTCGATCGGGCCAACGGGTCGGGTGTCGACCTTCACCGCAGCCGGTGTAACCGCCTCGGGAATTGGATCAACAATCTCCGCCGGCTGAAACTCCCCACCCGCGCGAATGCGGCGGGTGCTTTCGGTCACTGTCTCAGCGGGTGGTTCTTCGGCCGAGGGCCATTGCAACCAGGCCAGTACACCCAAAAAAGCGATGCCCGCGGCCAACCCAAGCTTCTTGCCGAACTCCCCGCCACCGCCTTTGCCGGCGGCCTCGGTGATCGACGTGATGCCGCGCTCACCTTCCAGGGTTTGGCCGTCATTCGGATGATCCTGAGCCATCAGTTCGACCCTCCGATGATTTCGCGCTCAACCACATGGCTGGTGGTGCCGGTGCTGATCAAAGTGTGCCCTTTGCCGACACCCATGTTGTAAATCGCGGTCACCTCCCGTCCGAGCCGAAGGCGGATTTCATGGGCAACGCCATGCACGATGACCTCATTGCGATGCACCGTGGTATTGGCCAGGCGTTCTTCACCATCAGCAGCGATCATATAGACAGCAGGCAGGCGATTGCTGCGCTTGAAGGTCAGCACGGTCATGTCGCCATTGTCGAACACGCTTGACGGCTGCAGGCTGCGTGACCCGGCGGCCAGGTATTGCCAGTTCTTGGTGCCGGAATGGGCGACCGAGTCGGACAGGCGGGCGCGTGCTGCCTGTTTCTGCGCGGCTTGTCGTTCGGCAGCGCGCGAGGCCCGGCGGGCGTCGGCCTCATCACGCGGATAGCGGAACCGCACCTGGAAATAGACATCGCGATTATTGACCATGATGTCGCCTTCGCGGGTGATCAACTCAAAAGAATAGGTTCGGGTTGTCCCATCTGATCGGACCGTTGCGATCTGCAGGTTGGTTGGTGGATGCGGCTCGCGGGCCTTCAGATAGAGAATATTGCCGCGCGGCTTGAACTCCCAGGCGACCGTATCGCCGCCGCCGACATCGAGAATTTCCTCGGATTGATCGAAGACGATCTGCACCGCCGTGCGCACCGTGCCGACGACACGCACCACATCCCATTCATTGTAGTTCACCGAACGCACCCGGCTGTCGGAGCTGCTCGGATTGGGCACGTCCAGCGCCAGGGCAGGAGATGCGGCCAGCAACGCGGCGGCGGCAAAAGCGATCAGGCGTTTCATTGAATCACCTCCGGGTCTGCGCGGTAGTCGGTCACGACAAAGCCGAGCGGGTTGATCATCCGGTCCTGGGCGCTTATTTCCGCCTGACCGTCGAATGTGTAGGTAAGCGTGGCGACCCACTGGCTGCGCCGTTCCAGATCTTCGTCTTCGTGTTTGGTGATCCGGTAGAAGCGCACTTGAGCCAGCCCGTCATCCAGGAAGGAAACCGACCGGATCTGAATCTCGGCCCTGGTCTTTTTACCGAAGAGATATTGTGGGCTGTCGGGATTTGACGCGTTGTACTGCGCCGAGAACTCTCCCTGTTCCTCAGGGCCGGACATGATCTGCACATGGTCAAAAATCGTGCTACGAGCGGCAAAGGAATAGCCCTCGCGGGTGCGCACATAGAGGGCGAGGAAATACTTGGCGACGGCCTCGTCATACTCTTCCTGGCCATCCGTCAGCGCCGTCATGACCTCGGGCACACCGGTAGCCTGATCGACGCGGATCACGAAGGGTTCGACGGATTTCAGGGGGGCGAGAGCGGCAACGGCGACGACACCGGCGCAAGCCATAGCACTGGCGACACCGGCAATTGTCCAGGCCAGCCGGGTTGAGCGTTGCGTGGCCAGCAGCCGGTCCTGGTCGAATGTGCGGGCCTCGGCAAGATAGGCCCGAAGCTCCTTGTCATTCCGGATCATTCGACACTCCTGATCGTCTGACACCGATCTCGGCCTGTTTGCGCTGAAGCGCTTGCCTATAGTCCCACTGGGTGGGGTTGAGGGGGCGCACGACCGAACCCTGAACGTCAGGTAGAGTCGTCGTTGAGGCGCATCCCGCTGCGAGGAGCAGGGCAAGAAATGTTATTTTATTCATCAGGTGACCTTGATCAGTGAGTGGAGGCGCAGGAGATGGCCCGCGCTAGGTTCGTGTCGCGCTCCCCCGAGCGCCGTCGGAGCCACCGCGTGTTGGAATGCCGAGATTGCGTTCGATCGAGCGCTGCAACATGCCCGTCGAGGCCTGCGCACCCGCCGAAAGGCCGGAGGCGACGGAGGGAATGAGAAGAAAGAAGATGAGGCCACAAGACAGTGCGACGAGAAACGCGGCGAGAGCCGCCATTCCGCCCACCAAATCGATCTTGGTATAGACGTCACCCAACATTGCCACGATGACGATTGTGAGGACGACAACCAGAACTTTTACGATAGCCCAATTCAAGATCTGTCCGAGCCAGGAGAAGAACCAACCTCTCGTGGAGTCAAACAATGCAAAGCAGATGAAAATGGGACCGATGGCAGCCGCGATTGTGAGCCCGAAAGTAGCAAGAAGCGAGGCTACAAAAGCAATGGCAGCAAAAATGACTGCCCAAACCAAAACCACTCCGCTCATGATGTAGCCATAGATCTTGCCGCTCCAACCCTGCGAAGCATATTCTTCCTGCACCTTCGCAGCTATTTCACCGGCCTTCACCATGACCGGATCCGATGGCAACGAACCGCTGCCACCTGTCAGCGAATTGATGAAGTCTGGGACGCCGGTATTGATCGTACTGCTTACCCAGCTTGTGTAGTCGCCAGCAGAGGTGACGAGCGACCAGATCACGGCCAATTTGATTCCGCGCAGGGCAAAATCAAGAACGGGCTCCTGAATGGCCCCGCGCATGATAGCAATGCCATAAAGCAAGATGTACAACGTCATGGCGGCTGTAAGAGGTGCCGAAAGCGCACCTGACATGGCACCTGAAACTGCATTGGTCTTGGTAGTCAGAGTTGCAATAAAGCTATCATACAGGTCCTGAAGCATTTGCCGTCAGTCTCCGAACAAATTGTTCATATCTGAGAGGTTTTTCTCCCGCGCGGTCGTCTCCGCGCTTTGGGCTTTTGCTTCGAGTGCGTTCTTGCAATTGGCTTCCAAAACCGACCCGTCGGCGACTTCGCATTTCGCAAGCACTTCGGCGCGTACATCGGTGTTTTGCAGGTAGAACTCTACAGTTCTGTTTTCTTCTTCATTGCAGGCCGAAAGGGTCAGCAAAGCAATAACCGCGAATGAATTGATTTGTTTAGCCACCGAACAATGTCCCCATATCTGTGTTAAAGCGCTCCCTGTTTTCCACTTCCACCTCCCGCTGTCTTTGCGACTCGACCTCACTCTGCGCTTCCTGCAGCATCGCCAGGCCTTGGATGCGGTTGGTGTCGTTTTGCAGCATGGCGGATTCCACCTGCAGACGGGCCTGCAGCGCGTTGATTTCCTTCTGGGTGGAGACTGTCCCGATCGCTTGACGCAGCCGTTCCAGCCCGGCCAGACGATCATCGGCGGATCGCACGATGCGATCACCGACCGCCGCATCACGCGCCGTTCGCGCGCCGATCCGGTCTAGTTCCTGGCGATAGAAGTCTTCTGCCGACACGTCCGCAGCAGTCACCCGCGTGTGGTCCAGAAACTCGCTTGCTGTGTCCGACAGATCGCCCAGGGCATCAATGTTCACTTCGAGGGCACTGGCGATGGACATGGCGTCCGGCCCTAGAAGCTCACGCACCTTGGGATCATTGAGTGCGTCGACAATATCAGCTATCTCGGTCAGCCCGTTGACAGCATCGTAGAGCCGTTTGGCTTCTTCCAGCTCCTTGACCATCTGGGCGAGTTCCTTGGCAAATGTCGCCTTGGCATTCGCGATGGCCGTGGTGTCAATGACTGGAACTCCGCCTGCATATGCTGGCGAAGACAAGGCCAGAGCGCACACCAAAAGCGCGGGTTTGAGATTCATGCGAATTCCTTTCGCTTGGCGTGGAAAAGGGGGAGCCACTGTGAAGGCTCGGGATGGTCCAACCGGATACGGTTCATGAGTGCCGTGGCCTCGGTGCGGCCGGACAGAACAGCCAGGACGTCCTTCTGCCCGCGCAGATCAAGCTCGCAAACCACCGAATTGCCGCCCTGCTTGATCAGAAACTGCCCAACCGACAGCTCGTTGCGTACGATCCGGACTTCGCGATGGGTCAGGCCGAAGACCCTGGTCAGTTCCGCCTCATCGGCCCGCTGATTGCCAAAGAAGATCTGGGTGGCGCATTGTTCGATCACGGTTCGGGCAATCGGGCTTTGAACAACGTCGGAGGTCGATTGGGTGCCCGCGATCACGATGCCGTTCTGCTTGCGGATCACTTTGAGCTTGTCCTTGACGAAGGAGACAAAGAACGGATCGGCCAGTGCCTTCCAGAACTCGTCGATGACAATTGCGACGCGCTGGCCGGTGATGAGCTGCTCGACCCGATGCATGAGATACATCATCATCGGGTTGCGAATAGTTGGATCATCCAGGAAGGATGTGATGTCGAACCCAATCAGGTTTGCGTCAAACCCGATCTCATCTTGGGTGTTATCAAAAACCCAGGAAAGCCGCCCACCTTCAGCCCATTTGTCCAGCCGGTTGCCGATGTCATCGGGCTCACCGGATCCGAAGCCGATCAGTTCGCGCAGCACGGAAACTGAACGCTGATCCTGGGCAACGTTTCCAAGACCGGCCACCGCGGCCTCAATCCGGGCCGTATCGTCCGCGGTCAGCGGATGCTGTGGATCGGCCAGCATCGATTTCACCAGTGCGACGAGGAAGGCTTCATTCGCTGGTGTCAGCTCCAATGCCTTGAAGGGTGCGCAGCCGGTTTTCTCGCCGGTCTGCAGCGCGAGATATGTGCCGCCCGAGGCGCGGACAAAGATCTCGCCGCCGCGATCCTTGTCGAAGAGCACGCGTTTCACGTCGAGCGTTTCGAGCTGAGAAAGCGCAAAATTGATGACAACGGTCTTGCCCGATCCGGAAGGCCCATAGATCGCGGTATGCCCGAGATCGCCCACATGGAAATTAAGATAGAAGGCGCTGTCGGCACTGGTTTTCAACTTTGCGACCGGCTTGCCCCAGTGATTACCTGTCCGATGGCCGGTCGGGTAATTGTGCAGCGGCGAGAGGGAGGCAAAGTTCCGGCTGGTCATCAGGGCGGGCCGCAGGCGTTTTGAGTGATTGCCGGGCAGTTGCGCCCAGAAGGCACTCTCAAGCCCGAGGTCTTCACGGGCAACAATCGCGCCGGAAGTGGCCAGAAGGTTGCTTGCATCCGCCACATGTCCCCGGACCGCGTCCAGGTCATCCCCGAGGATGAGCAAGGACAGGTTGTGCTCGCCCATGACAAAATTGCCCGCCATCAGATCGTCGCGCGCCACCTGCAACTCTTCGGTCTGGGAGATGGCGTCATCCCCGGCATTGCGCATTCGCCCCTCTTTTAGGCTCATGGTTTTGAGAGCGTCAGATCGCGCGATGGGGCGGAAGGATTGCGACAGGACAAACCGGAACGGGGCTGTCAGCAGGTCATCCAGCATGGTGGGGCGGGTGACCGCGGGGTATTCGTTGATGCCGAACATGGCCCCGAAGGTGGACTCCGCCGGATGGCGGATTTCCAGGGCTTCGCGCCCAAAAATCACCCGGTCCGTGTAGATCGCCGATCCGATCGATCCGCGCACCAGAGGCAGGAGATTATAACGACCGGTGATGATCTGGCGCAACACGCTCATCGGTTCCGAGCAAAGCAAACCGTGACCGTTCTTTACGAGACCAAGCCGTCGCGCGCCGTAGCGGGCCAGATTTTTCGCGAGCAGCGACGCCTTGTCACCCAATTGGTCGAGCAGATCCTGATCGATCTCTACCTGGCTGTTCCGAGCCCGCCGTATCCCGCTGGCGAACCGCGATCCCGCAATCCCACGCGGCTGCATGTAGATCGTGAGGTAGATGTCGTTGCGAAAGAGGCGCTTTTGCTGAATCTGGGTCTTGTAGGCCGCATCAAGCCAGTGGCCAAACTCAGATCTGAAGTCACCACCGGGATAGCTATGATCTTCGCTGCGAATGATGTGGCTGTAGATCATCATATTGTCATCGGCGACATTGCGGATGTGATGGCTCAACCCGTCATGCAGCGCATTGATCCCACTCGTGTCCGCCGTGCGGAACGAGGTGCCCTCGATCTTGAGCATCTGGAAGGCGCCACGACCCGTCGTGATGATGCTGTGTTCATCCGCATGGCGCAGGAAGGGCAAGTAGTCCGTGGCGGTGATTTCGCGTTTGAGCGCGCGGGTAAACCCCATCAGTCGACCTCCTCGATACGGTAACGCCGCTGAACCTGCAGAGGAGAAGGCGAGGAGCCGCCCCAGAATCCACGGTTGCGGCACTTGGCACCGGTGTCAAAGAAGCGGAAGAGAATGCGGAAAGCGTTCTGATCGCGCTTCACGATGAAGTAGGAGATCACAAGTAAAGGAACGGCGAGGATCAGGTAGAAGAGGGAATCCCCGAGGATCATCGCCAACCCGCCGATCATGACGGAGATGAAGGCCGCCTCCAGCGGCACGCCAAACACAATCGCCGGGCGCGTGAGCGCCAGGTAGAGTCGGTCGGTGTTCAGGGGTTCTTCGGTCATGGAGTCTACGCGGTGATCAGGTCAAGAATTTCGGTGGCGGCGAAGATCACGATGACACCGATGGCCACCTGGCCGGTGCGGCGCATGTCGATGACATTGAACATGTAAAGACAACCAACGAGCATGATCGCGATCAGCGCCAGCGGCCGCCGTGCGCTGTTGAACTCATCCACCACGTTGTTCAGAAAATCAGTAAAGCCGGCCGCCGCCGCAGGGTCAGAGAGCCCGAGCAGGAGCACCAATGCGATGCTCGCGGGCGCGCGAATCCGGCCAATAAATGCGGTGATGGAATTCATCTGAATCTTTCCTTCTAGTTGAACACAAGGGCTGACGACGCAGCATCCTCGGAAAACACGTTCCATGTCGGTATGGTGTCCGTCGGTGTAGAACGCTCAGCTGACTGAACCTGGGTTTCAGCAGGGGGCGTCCCGACACCCCCGCCCATCACGCGCGTGACGTAACCGTTGGAAAATCCACGGGTGAACGTACCGGTATTGTAGGCGGACAGCGCCTGATGCAGGGCCGTTTCGGGATCAGAGCCCAACTCACGCGCCCGGTCGTATCCCTCGCGGAGAACCTTCTCGGACGCGCTCAGGTTGGCGCAGGAGTCGAATATAGACTCGACCGTCAGACCGAGCCATTCGAGGTTAGACGAATTGATCTGGCCCAGACCAAGATCGATGGAATGACCCTGGCTGATCAAGTCGCGCGCGATCCGCTCTGCTTCTTCCTCAGAGCCCGGATGATAGCTGCGATGCTCTGCACCGTTTACGCCAATGGCGAAGCGGTTGAACCCGCTTTCTGCACGCACAAGTTTTTCCATGATCTCGGGTGCCACGGACAGGGCGCAGTTTTCAGCAAGAATTTGAAAAGCAGGGAGCGGGATCGGTTCGGCAAAGACGCCAGGTGCATTCCCAAGCAGCAAAGTCGATGCCGCGATAGCCTTGTGAATAGCTTGTCTGGGGGAGGACTTGTTAGCGCTTTCCTTTACGCGGCACTTCGTCAAGCCCGCGAAGCTCACCCGTGGTGATGACGAAATCCGAACCAAAGGCGAGGTCAGTGCCGTCGCCAAACTCGAAATGATGCTTGAAGAGACCCGGCCAAACGTTGAAGAGCCGCGCTTCGATCCCCTGTTCCGACACGCGGTCCGAAATGAGTATGCTTTCCCTGCCGTCGACAAGATAGATGCATTGGTAGCGCGGTTTGCCATCGTTCAGCTCGACAAGGTCATACCGACATTGAAAACGTGAGCCATCACTCATCAAAGCCTTCACGCCCTTGATGGTTATCAGCTGATATTTTCTTTTGATCGGCATGTGTCGTCCCCCACTTGGGACAACTTCTAATACGTGCGGAACATCTGCGGATAGGGATTCTGTGTCAATAGTGAAAAACAAACTAAAAACCTAAAACAACCAATATTTAATATTGCGACTCGTTTGCTGAAATGACATGGTCCGAATTCATGATTGCGACGTGCAAATCCGGCGTATTGGGCCGCGTCAGAACATTTATCTATGAGGGCGTCAATATCATATGTTCTCTCTTAAGTAGAATATTTGTGACCCTGATAACGTGCCTGATGAAGGAGCGACTTGAGTGATCACCGCGTTGAAACCCAAGGTCAGAAACATGCTGTATGGCGCGGCTATAGCGCTATCTTTTCCAATCCCTGCAAGTGCTTATGACGTGGATTGCGCCATACTGCTGTGTCTGGCTGGCGGCTGGCCTGCGTCGTTGGAATGCGGGCACGCCTGGGATGTGTTCGTTCAACGGATCACGCCCTGGCCGATCGAGCCCCCACTGCAGATCTGGCACTGCCCCATGGGGGCTGCAACGAACGAGGGAGCAATGATGAAGCCGGGTGAACGGTTGCGCAATTTGGCAAAGGCCGATGCCCCAGAAGCAGTTTTTGCAGCTGTGCGTTCGCTAAATTCGGTGCAGGAACTTGGCGCAATTCCAACAGCTCTCGAGCACAGCAACAGCGTTTCACCTGCACCGGATGCCTTTCCGCTCATCGCAGCGGAGATCTTGGAAGAAAACGGCACGGTCGACATCGATGTGTCGGGGCCGGAGTTTGATCTTATTCGGTCCATCAGAGTCTGGAATGTCAAACATTACAGCCATCACCCGCGCGGCCGGGAAGGGGAATGCCTTGAGCAATCTGAGATTTCACTTGGGACATATGGCGCCCGGGGCGAGTTTCGCTGGACCCCGTCCGGGCCGGGGCGAGTTCCGGACTGGTTGATCCCGTCAAGGAGTTGTGAGCCGGCGAGCTATTCAAGGGCGGTCGGTGTCGAATGGATCGATGTTGAAGGGAAGCATGGGTTTGAGGTGGTGAACTACTGAGCGCCCTTTGAAAGCTGCATCGATGGGCGTAGTTAACAGGGGTGTTTTGGGTGTAAATGGGTGTAGAAATGAATTGACAAATGGTTGTAAATGGGTGTTGTTTTGGGTATGTTCAGCACTGACACACTGGTTATCACTACAACAATCCTTGCCAGAATCTCGGAAATCGACGAATTCAAAGGTGCCTGGCAGGCCCTTGGGACGCTCGCGCCAGAGCGGCTCGCGGCGCTGAGACGGGTCGCAACCATCGAGAGCATCGGGTCGTCCACCCGGATTGAGGGCAGCAAGCTTTCCGATCAGGAGATCCAGCGGCTTCTGTCCAACCTGGAGATCAAAACCTTCGACACACGAGATGAGCAGGAAGTCGTCGGGTATTCCGAAGTGATGGAAACAGTGTTTGAGGCATGGGACCATATCTCCATCTCTGAGAACCACATCCTCCAGCTTCATCGGGACCTGTTGAAATACAGCGGCAAGGATGAGCGTCATCGGGGCGCCTACAAAACCTCTTCCAACAGTGTCGCCGCGTTTGACGATACCGGCGCGCAAATTGGGATCGTGTTTGAAACGGCAACGCCGTTTGACACACCCCGGCTGATGGCGGAACTTTTCAGCTGGTACAATGATGCCGCCCAGAAACGAGACCCACACCCTCTGATCGCAATCGGGATTTTTGTCGTGGTGTTCCTGGAGATTCATCCGTTCCAGGACGGGAATGGCAGGCTCAGCCGGGTGTTGACCACGCTGTTGCTGCTCAGGGCAGGGTATGCCTATGTGCCCTACAGTTCGCTTGAAAGCGTGATCGAGCAAAGCAAGGAGGGTTACTATCTGGCATTGCGGCAGACCCAGGGCACAATCCGAAGCGCGGAGCCCGATTGGACGCCGTGGCTGGAGTTTTTCCTGAACGCACTGCAAAAGCAGATGTTGCGACTCAGGGCCCGTGTCGAGCGAGAAAAGCTGATGATGGGCGCAATGCCGGAACTGGCCGCGAAGCTTTACGAACTGACGCGAGAACACGGGCGTTTGACAATGGCAGATGCGGTGAAACTTACAGGTGCCAACCGGAATACGCTCAAACAGCATTTCCGCGCGCTTGTGTATGATGGCCATCTGGAGCTTCACGGCCAGGCACGGGGGGCGTGGTATTCGGTTCGGTAGAAACCGACCTTAGAACCCTTGCGTCAGCATATCGATCGCCGTCGTGATTTCTTCGGACCTGTCCTTCAGGCTGGTGTCAGGGTCTCGCAAGATTGTTCGAGGAACGGCCGCCATGAACTGGGTCGCCATGACATATTCGGCACCGTCGATCGCGAATACCGGGTTCAGAAGCTTTGCCGGAACCGGTGCCTTGCCGACAGCCATCAGGGGCACGACCATGCGTGTATTTAGCGCATCGAGCAAATCTGCCTGTACATCGAGCAGCAATGTTTCGCTTTCAGTACCGAGACAGACGTCAAACTTTGCCATCAGAACTGGCGATAACGATCAAGCGGCAAGCCATGTTTGTTGACAAACGTGTTTGAGCTTGCGAGCGCCGCTGCGTTCTCGGCGCGCCATTGTTCCTCGCGGGCCCGGATCACTGCCGCGCGTACACCGTCTTCTGCGGCGCGGGATAGATTCACGTTGAGGGCCTTGGCATCCGATAGCAGATCGCTGTCCAACGTCAGGTTTATAGGCTTTCTGACCGGTGAATGGGGCACATGATCTCCTTGGATCAGAAGATTATGCACAAAATCCATATGCGTCAAACATGCGCATATGTTGCAACCAAGTAGAAATGTCACTGGATTTGCAAAGCAGAAATGTCATCAAAAGCGCAGACGGGAGCAAGGCTTAGCAGCCCGGAGACCTCAAATATCGCAGGGCTGAAAAGCCTTGCGTGTACTGGGAAGTGCGTCTTCCCAACGTTGGGTGCGGGGTGAGCTCCAATATGGGTTGATGCTGCTGACGGCTATTCTTCGCAGACTTCACCGTTGGATTTACGAGACCAAAAGACCACTTCGTCATTTCTTGTTTGGATTAGTACGCTTATCCGCGTTCCTTGGCTCAGCTCGAATACTGATTGCAGGCCATGTGTTTCAAAATCGCTGCGTGGTGCAATTACAAAAGTTTCGGTAGAAGCCTCGCCATACTTCAATTCGAGCTGCCAGACTGTTTCCACAAAGCCACGCAGTCCTCCGTTCAGGTACTGGTCAATGCTCGACAGCTCCTGATTGCAGAAGTAGAACGTCAAACCTTCAGCGTCTGCTGACCATGCGTTCGTGTTAAATGTGGTTTGGCGTAGGTCCCAATCTTGCTCTTCGGCTGTGGTTTGGAGGTCGGAAAATGCCATTCCAAATTTAACCCCACTGGGCAACTCTAACCCGTCTGCCAGCGCCGGTAGGGCGAGGACGGAAGACAGAAAAATGCCCAGAATTACTGGTTTGGATTCGAACATGAGCTTCCTTCAAATTGATGCATGCCCGGGGTTAGAGGCGACTGTTTGGGTGGTCAATCCTACACTTGTTTGAGCAGAACGGCCGTCAGTCTCTATCTGCATTTATTTACTCTCAATTTGGGATGAGGCTTCAGCAGCTCGCTCAGCGCGTCGTCGCTCATAATACGCTTCCATCTTTGAAGGTCGACCCGGTGGACGGCGTCCGGTCTTCTTGTAGCCGTTCTTGGCGCTGACAGGTTTGACCTTTGATGGCGGCGCGGCTTTCTCTTGCTCTTCCTTGATGTGGGCGAGGACTGCGCTCAGGTGCTTGTTCTCTGTGATCGCCGCATGAGTGACGCGTTGCTGGTGCGGATCGAAAATGCTGCAGGGCAGGGCGACGCCTTTGGCGCGCACCTGAATCCGCCCGTCTGGCATCTCGTAGACATCCACGTATTGCCGACCAGGCCACGCGTCAGGTCATTGACCTCCAGCCGGATGCGCTTGCGGTCGTACTTCAGCGTCAAATCCTTGGTGACATAACGCTTGTCGCGCAGACAGAAGACCTCGGCCATCCCATCCGGCTCAATGTTCAAAGCACGATGCAAATTGTCTGGTTTGGCCGGAGCCTTCGCAAACTTTGCGTTGTAGCGTTCGACGAAGCTCACCAGAAACGCGTTCCCGTCATCCATGTTGGAGATGCCCGCGATGCGCAGCTCTTTGACCAGCCTGTCTTGCAGCGTTCGATTTGCGCGTTCGACGCGGCCTTTGGCTTGAGAGGAATTGGCGCAGATGATCTCGATGTTCAGCTCCGCAAGGGCGCGGCCAAATTGCGTCATGCCCGTCATGTGTTCGTTGGGTTTGGGTACCCGGAATACGGTGTGCTTGTCGCTGTAGAAGGCGACAGGACGGCCATGCTTCAACAGATAGCTTTCCAAAGCCTCGAAGTAGCTGAATGTATTCTCAGACTTTACAAACCGCAGTTCCATCAGCGTGCTGGTGGCGTCGTCGATGAAGACGAGCAGGGTGCAAGGATCGCCACGATCCTCAAACCAACGGTGGTCCAATCCGTCGATCTGGATCAGTTCTCCAAAGCATTCCCGGCGCAGTCGTGGTTGGTGAAATGTCCGGCGCTGCTTGCGTGATAGACAGATGCCATCTTCCTGCATCCATTTACGGACCGTCTCGCGCGAGACTTTAAACCCGTGACGCTCGACCAGCATCTCAGCTGCCAGTGTTGGCCCGAAATCCGGATACTGCTCCTTGATCACAGCCAGAGCATAGTCACGCTTTGCTGAATGGATTTGGTTGTTCGGTGCACGCCCACGAGACTTATGCCGGATCGCTGACGCGCCATCTTGCCGATACCGCTTCAACAGCCTGAAGATTTGTCTGCGCGTCAGGCTCAACACGTTCGCAGCGTTATCGACGCTCAGCCGTCCATCATCGACCTGCGCCAGTACTTCCACGCGGTTCAACTCGCGCTCGCTCATAACCACCCATCCCATGTCCGCTCACCCTCAATGATTTTCGAGGGCAGAGTGACATTCCTGAATTGCTCACGGGTGACATTTTAGCTTTGCGGTGTGAGCGATACCTGAACCGCGACTCTTGTTGGCCTCAGGGTAGGGCGCTTATCGCAATTCCTCCATCATCTTTTCGCGGAACACTTCGGCAGGTGTCTTCCATCCGAGGCATTTTCGGGGCGTGTTGTTGAGGCGATCGCAGATCACTTTCATATCGTGATCTGTGCATCGCCGGATGTCTCGCTTGCGCGGAAGCCATCTTCGAAGCCTTCGATTGGTATTTTCGACTGTGCCTTTCTGCCAAGGTGAGGAGGGATCGCAAAACCAGGTTTGCGTTCCGATCTCTGCCTGCAGATGTGGCCAACTGACGAACTCAGTCCCGCGATCAAAAGTGATCGACTTGCGAGCTGTGAGTGGCAGATCACGGATGGCATCCATGATCTTGCCCATGACAGGCTTAGTGCGCTTGTTCGGGTTCTTTAAGATCACTGTGAACCTGCTGACACGCTCGGCCAGTGCGGTCACATTTGTCTGGCCAAGCTTCTGTTTGAACAGCATCAAATCGGCTTCCCAATGACCAAACTGACGACGATGCGCGACATCGTCGGGGCGGAACAGGATGCTGACATCGCGGTGGAACTTGGGCTGTCTGCGCCGTCTGGTGCGACGTGGCCTGCGGGCGACACGATGCGTGGGCAGGTACCACCACAGATCATCGCGTTGACCTTCTTTGGAATAAATATAGCGGTAGATCGTCTCTTGGCAGACCCTCGGCTTAGCGCCTTCATGGATCATGCGATTGCCGATCTGCTCGGGCGTCCAGCCGTTCTTTATGCGCTCGATCACACAACTGCACAGTTCGGGATATTTGATCAGTTTGCGTTGTCGTGCACGTCGGTCTGCCGCCATCAGCTGAGCGGCCGCGCCGTAGTAGCCATCACATTTTGGCATGCTTTCATCGCTGAAATGATTACGCTTCAGTTCCCGGAAAATCGTCGAGCGACAGTGCTTCAGAACACAGGCCATCTCGTCGACAGGGACCTTTGCATGTCTCCAGCGTTCAATTTTGCGTCGTTCTGTGATACTCAGCTGGCTATAGACAGCTCCCATGCGGTTTCCTCTCGTCAGATAACATGTTGTTTTCTAACAAGAGTCGCAGTTGGAAGTAGCGCGCTCCGGCAACAGCATAAAATGTACATAAGGATACTTATGTCAAATTTAACCAAAAAGGGTTTGGCGGCCATTCGTCTTGCCCGCAGCTAAGTTCGCTTTGGAGCCCTATTAGAACAAGGCTGCTGACTGGCTGTTCGGCCTTTTAGGCGTACAGGTTGCTGCCACATTTGTACCAAGCGAAGTGGGTGTAGGAACAACGGGAGCTACTGGATTGAGTGTTTTGGCGACACCTTATTGACAGCGTAGTGTTGGTGTCTTTCTGGATTTTCAGCTCAAAAACACGCATCGGACGCAGTGGTTTCTGGACAATTTCAATTGTTGGCATCGGGCAACAAATCTACCTTTGCCACTCTGGCGTCCGAGTGTGCGGCTTTTCACATGCGCATCAGCAAAGCGGAATGTGCTTGATAGAGACTTAGCACTTTTCTCAATCTGCCGCCTGATATCGAGCTAAACCAGTAGAGCCACACTGTGCTTCTGAGAGAAACAGGTTACATTGAACAAAACAGTTTCTGGACTAGACATATGCAGTTGAATTCGCGCATTCTCGAGTGTTTCCACGCTACGATGACAGTCGGTACGGTAACTGGCGCTGCTGAGCTGCTTAACACTTCCCAGCCCGCTGTGAGCAGATCGTTGAAGCAGTTGGAAGATGCCACCAGGATGGTGCTGTTCGTCCGGACTGGCAACCGTGTAACACCGACCCGTGAGGCGCAGCTGCTCTATGAGGAAGTCGATCGGTCGTTTCGTGGCCTCAAACGCATCGGCCGAGCCGCGGACGAAATTCGAAATATGCAAAGCGGCAACATTCATATTGCTTGTGCTCCAGCGTTTTCTCAGGGATTTCTGGTCGATACAGTCAAGTCATTTCGAGAAAATCGGCCTGGCGTGCAGACAATTGTCACGACCCGACAAACGCCGACAATTTCAGAGCTGGCGACTTCGCAGCAATGCGATCTGGGACTGGCAGCATACGCAATAGAACCAGAGGGTACGGAATTTGAAACCTTCACGGATGCGCCGGAAATCTGTATCCTTCCGGCGGGGCATCACCTTTGTGAGATAGATGTTGTGACACCAGAAGACCTCCACGGTGTCGACTTCGTGTCGCTTGGTCAAATTGATCCGTACTCGCATCGGCTTCAGCGGTTGCTAGGCGATCACGATGTAACGACGTCCAACGTGATGGAAGTTCAAAATTCGCTCATGGCCGGTGAGGCGGTGGCAGAAGGCCTGGGCGTTTCAATCATTAACCCCTTCTCCGCTCTTAGCTTCCGCCATCGTGCAATTGTGTTTCGTCGGTTCTCGGTAAATCTCGCCTTTTCCTCGACATTGCTCCGGTCAAAGTACCGGCCAGTCAGCGCATTGGTCGATGAGTTTCGAAAATGCTTGTTTGAGACCCGTGACCGATATCTGGCCGAGCTTGAAATCCTGCTGAGTCGGTAAAAAGCCGGCAGCGGCCCCTCTTCAGGCTTGGAAAACCAGGTTTGAAACCGGCTGATTTGATCTTCATCCTCCAGACTTGCACATCACATAGCATATCAAAAATGCATGCTGATAGGCCTTTTTTTTATTTTTCACATTCTTTCTGGGATGAGATGCTTCTCTCCAAGCAATTGGTGACATGCCTGAAGCGAATACGCCGAAGGGCCCTGGGGAGAATACCGCGATGTACGATTTCTACGCAGACACGAAGACAAAACCGACGCCCGAGATGCGTCGGACCGTGCTGGATTGTGTTGTAGGAGACGAACAGAAAGATGAAGACCCGACGACTACTGAGCTTTGCAAGCGGGTGGCTGAGCTTCTTGGGAAAGAAGCGGCAGTCTTTCTGCCGTCGGGAACCATGTGCAACGAGATTGCCATCAAGGTGCACACCAATCCAGGTGATGAGATCATTTGCGAGCAATCCTGCCACATCATCAATTTTGAAACTGGCGGTCCTGGGGCTATCAGCGGCGTGATGATCAAAGCGCTTCATGGCCAGAATGGCATGTTCACGCCCGATCAGGTTCAAGATGCCATTCGCCCGAACTCTCGTTACATGCCCAAAAGCACGCTGCTTTGTGTTGAGCAAACCGCAAACATGGGCGGCGGTGCGATCTGGCCACTGGAGCAATTGCAAGATGTCGCCGCCATCGCGAAAAGCGAAGGGCTGGCGACACATATGGATGGTGCGCGGCTGATGAACGCCGTTGTCAAAACCGGTATCCCCGCTGCCACCTATGCCGAAGGCTTTGACTCGGCCTGGATTGACTTCACCAAAGGACTTGCCGCACCGGTGGGCGCCGTGCTGGCCGGATCTCACGAGTTTATTGCGCAGGCATGGCGGCTGAAGCAACAGTTCGGAGGGGCTATGCGCCAGTCCGGCATCGTTGCATCCATGTGTCTCTATGCGCTGGATAACCATGTGAACCGCCTGGCTGATGATCATGCGCTGGCGCACACCTTGGGGGAGCAGATTTCTCAGCTTGCTCAGGTCAAAGCGGTCCTGCCGGTTGAGACCAACATCGTCATTTTCGATCTCAAGGACACCGCTCCAACGGCGGCGGACCTCGTCGCAAAGCTTCGCGCTGACGGAATTTTGGCTGGTGCGTTCGGAACGCGCCGCGTTCGTATTGTCACCCATATCGACGTCGACACCGCCGCTGGCGATGCGCTGATGGGGTGCTTGAAAAAATATCTTGGCGCTGATGTAAGGGAGGTCGCGTGACATGGGAAACGGGTCTACACAAAAAGGTGACGTGCTCGTTAAGGTCGAAGGCCTTTCGAAGGTCTTCAAAACCAACGACGGACGCACGATCAATGCGCTGACAGATGTGAACACAAGCGTGGATCGTGGTGAGGTTGTCGCCATTATCGGGCCCAGCGGCTCAGGCAAAAGCACGCTGCTTCGGACCTTCAACGGGCTCGAGACGATCACGAAGGGTCACATCTATATCGACGGGATCGACCTTGCGGACAAAAAGACAGACATGAACGCGTTGCGCGCTGATGTCGGCATGGTCTTTCAGCACTTCAATCTGTTCCAACATAAGACGTCGCTGGAAAACATTACGCTGCCACAGACGCTGGTACGCAAACGGACTGGCGCCGAAGCGGACCAAATCGCAATGGATCTCTTGCGTCAGCTGGGGCTCGATCATCTGGCCAACAACTATCCGTCACAGATCTCTGGCGGTCAGCAACAACGGATCGCGATCGCGCGCGCCCTCGCAATGCAGCCAAAGCTCATGCTGTTCGACGAAGCGACATCTGCTCTGGACCCTGAAATGGTGGGCGAAGTGCTTGATCTGATGAAAGGTCTCGCGACCGACGGCATGACGATGTGCATCGTAACACACGAGATGAATTTTGCCCGCGAGGTATGCGACCGGGTGATCTTTATGGATGCCGGTGAGCTGGTCGAAACCGGCAAGCCCGCAGAATTTTTCCAAAAACCAGCCACGGACCGCGCCAAGCAGTTCCTGGACAAAGTTCTCTAACGACCATCAACCAAGGGAGGAAACCCAAATGAATTTCTTTAAAACCCTCGTAGCAGGGGCCGCGATCTTCGTCGCTTCCAATGCTACATCTGTCACGCCTGCGAGCGCCGACGCTATCAGCGATATTGTGAACAACGGGACGCTGAATGTCGCCGTTCAGACCCAAGGACCGCCCTTCAGCTTTGTTGACAAACACGGTGAGCGCACTGGCTTTGCCGTCGAAATCGTCAAACTGATCGCGCAAGACATGGACGTTGATATCGAATTTCACGACTATGAATGGAAGGGCCTGATCCCGTCGCTGCTGGCGGAAAAAGTCGACTTCATCGCGGCTGACATGACCCCTACTCCACAGCGTGCGCTTCAGTTGGTGTTCACTGAACCCTTCTACTACAGCGATGTTGTGGCTTATGTCGGTGGCGGTTCTGATGCTGCAAAGTGGCAGGATCTGAACGTCGAGGGCGTCAAGATCGGCGTGCCTCAGGCCAGCTCGCACGTTAAATTTGTGCGCGACAACTTGCCAAATGCAACCGTTGTTGAACTTTCCGGAGGTAGCCCGGCTGTGGCACAGGCCCTGTCCGTGGGTCGCGTCGATGCCGGTGTGACTTCGCGCGAAATCGCGACGCAGTTCACGACCGAGTTCGAAGGCGTCCGTATTACCGATGGCACCATCGTGCAGTCGCCTCTTAGCTTTCCTGTTCGCCCAACGGATACCCATCTTGAATCCTGGCTGAACAACTGGTTCCGCATCAAAAAGGCAGACCGCACAATCGAGCGGATGCTGGACTATTGGGTGCACACCAAAGCGTGGGAAGCCGACCACAAGTAAGCAATCATTGGCCACGCGCTCAACGTATCGCGCGTGGCCAGTTCACTAAGGGAGGTGTGCAATGGAACTCATAGATTTTTATAATTACCGGATCGTCTTAAGATACCTGCCCGAATTCGCCTGGGGGCTATGGGCGACGCTTTGGATTTCTTTCGTCTGCCTCATCGGTGCGCTGGTTCTTGGGACGCTTGTCACGGTCGCGCGTCGGTCGCAAAAGCGTTGGATTTCAGCCCCTGTAACCGCCTATGTCGAAGCCATCCGCAGCACACCATTGTTGGTTCAACTCTATATAGTCTACTACGGGCTGTCACAAATCCCGGTTCTGAATGTCCCCCTTCCGGCCCTTGCCTGCGGTATTTTTGCCCTGACAATCCACACAGCCGCCTACATGAGCGAGATCATTCGTGGCGGGATCGAAGCGGTGGACCGTGGTCAATTCGAAGGTGCCAAGGCCGTGGGAATGAGCGAGCGGCAGACGATGATCAACATCATCTACCCGCAGGCTTTCGCCAAAATCATCCCATCGCTTCTGGGACAGGCAGCTGTTTTGGTGAAGGACAGTTCCATCCTTAGCTTCATCGCCGTCTTTGAACTGCTTGGTGCCGGACTGATTATCCTGTCCGACCGGGTCATGCCAACCGAAGCTTTCATGACAGCCGCCTTTGGATATCTGCTGATTTATCTGATGATGCTGGTGGCCTCGAATAAAATTCAAAAGAAGCTCTCAGGCAATGCCTGGAACAGCCGATAGGAGGTCACGATGCTTGAACTCACGCTCCAAACCATGCCCTTTTTGCTTGAAGGGTTCTTGAACACTATCCTGATTTCGCTGGTTGCAATCGCGCTCGGGAGTTTCGTCGGTCTTGTTCTTGGACTTGGCCGAACAGTAGGGCCCAAGGCAGTCTATAACCTGATTGGGCTTTACGTTCACCTTGTCCGGGCGACCCCGTTTCTGGTGCAGATTTATATCGTTTACTACGTGCTGCCGACGACGAAGCTGTCGATTTTTGACTTTTCGAATTTCACCGCTGCTGTGATCGCGCTGACGATCTATACCTCATCTTACACGGCCGAGATTGTACGCGGTTCGCTTGAAGCCGTGCCGAAAGGGCAATGGGAAGCTGCATCAGCAGTTGGCATGAATATGCGCCAGCGCTTGCTGAATGTGATCCTTCCCCAGGCCTGGAAACTCACCTTGCCGCCACTTGCAGGGGTCTATGTTCTGGTCATCAAGGGCACGTCGATCCTGACAGTTATCGGTGTGGTGGAACTCATGCGTCAGGGCGAGGATGCCATCCACCGTCATCCGGCTCATATCATGTGGATCCTGTTCCTCGTGGCGAGCCTGTATTTTATCTACTGCTTCCCAATCCTGCGCGGCATCAAATACATGGAGAACCGGATCGCCGCCAAAGGTGCCCGAAGCGTTGCCGGAGACGCTCAGTGGTAAGCCAACCAGCCACATGATTTTGGCACAGCTGCATCCAGGATGTGGCTGCGCCAGCAAGGAACCTCCCTGTGAGGCAGAATACTGGCAGCCTATCGAGCGGGCAGACCATTCAATTACAGGATCTAAAAGCCATGACAAAAACAGCAAATCAAACCCTGCTCATCGGTGGCGGCAACATGGGGCGGGCTATTCTCTGGGGGTACAAAACCAACGGTGGCGAAATGTCGAATATTTCGATCATCGATCCCTTTATGGACGCGCAGGACGCCACTGACCTCGGGATCGGCGCGCTTTATCGGGCATATGACGACATTCCCGGCGACCTGAAATTCGCAACATGTGTTCTGGCCACCAAGCCACAGGTGTTCGAGGACGCCAGCCGCCCGGTGTCGAACGTGCTCAGCGATGATGCGCTGATCGTTTCCATTATGGCTGGTGTGACCAGTGCGAGGATCATTCAGACCATTGGCAGGCCGGTGCCAGTGGTGCGCTGCATGCCAAATATGGCTGCTTCGGTTCAGAAATCAGTCAATGTGGCTTTTGCGACGGATGCCTCTCGAAAAGACCAGTTCGAAGCGCTCTTTTCTGGGTCCGGCCCGGTCAGCTGGGTCGATGATGAGGATGACATTCACGCAACCACAGCCGTTTCGGGAAGCGGCCCGGCATATTTCTTTGCTTTTGTCGAAGCCATGGGAAAGGCCGGGGAACTCGCAGGGCTGGACCGTCAATTCGCACAGGATCTGGCCATTGATACGCTGATCGGCGCCGCCGAACTTCTCAAACAGGACCGCGCGCCAGCTAAACTGCGCGAGAGCGTCACGTCAAAGGGTGGCACAACGGCTGCAGCGTTAGAGCAGTTTGCCATGCACAACAATCTGAATGCGATTGTGATGGATGCCGTTATGGCTGCACAAAGCAGATCCAAAGAGCTTTGAAGCAACAGCGCTTTGATGTTTCTGCACGCCCGCCTGATGCTTTTGCGAGGTAATGTCATATGCAGGATACGCTGACGATCCTTGAGCGGCTTTGTGCATTCGACACGACCAGCCACAAATCCAATCAGGATTGCGTTGAGTATTGTCGCCATCTGCTTGTATCCGCCGGATTCGACATCACTGTTCTGCCCAATGCTGACGGTACAAAGGCGAACTTGCATGCCGTGGCGGGTCATAAGGACGGTCCTGCTCTGGTCCTGGCCGGGCATACGGATGTTGTCCCTGTTGACGGTCAGAACTGGTCAACCGATCCGTTTAAGCTGACGCAGAGGGATGGCAACCTCTTCGCGCGCGGCACAACGGATATGAAAGGTTTTGTCGCGGTCGCCCTGTCCGTTGCGACCAATTTGAATCTGGACGCGCTGGGGCTCTCGCTGCATCTTGTTCTGACCCATGATGAAGAAACCGGATGTTTCGGCGCGCGGGATATCTCCGATTATCTGCGATCGGTCATCCCCGCAGAAAGCTTTTGCATGGTTGGGGAACCCACAGATCTTCGGCCTGTCGTGGCGCATAAGGGCATCATCGGCCTGCGAGCAACAGTGAATGGGTCTGAAGGTCACGCCGCGACGATCGCGACCAAGACCAATGCCATCCATTATGCGTCTGATTTGGTGCAATACCTCATGCAACAGGAGCAAGTCTATGCAGCGAAGCCAGCGCAGGACGGCTATGATACCCCGTACTCGACAATCCAGGTTGGACTGATCCGTGGCGGTCAGGCCAGGAATATGATTGCAAAGCAATGCACGCTGGAATTTGAGTTTCGCCATTTACCCGACAACCCGAGCAAATCATTCATGACCAACCTGGAGACGTTTTTGTCCACTGACCTCAGGCCAGGGTTGAACAGAAATGATGATGAGGCATCGATCCAGATTGAAATATTGTCCCACGTGCCTGCATTCAAAGCACGAGAACCAAGCGGTTTTCTTCCCGTACTCCAGGCCGATCCGAGGGCGGCAAAAGTCAAGTTTTGGGATGGGGTGACCGAGGCGGGGTACTATCAGAATGCGGGACTGGATACCGTCGTTTGTGGGCCCGGATCTATTTCTCAGGCCCATCAGCCGGATGAATATGTGTCAGAAAAAGACTTGCATGAATGTGAAGATTTCCTGCATCGGCTAATCTCAAGGTTGGGTGCGACTTAAAGAACCCTTCGGCAATCAGCCAAAAACGATGCAGCCCCTTGGAATGTTCCCAGCTTCGATGGGCAGAACAAGCGCGCAAAACCGCGCGCTTGTTCCTGCTGACTTTCAGGTACATCTAGTTGACGATGATCGTAATCACCTCCGAAACAACCGGCTTGTCATGGGGCACATGGCTCCAGTCTCCCAGTACCATCTGAAGCGTGTGCTTCCCGGCAGGCAGATCAAGCGTTGCTTCTGTTTGCCCTTTGCCGAAATGGACATGGTTCTCATCCGCAGGCAGAGCATATTCAAACTCATCTGTGCCGTCTTCGCCTTCACCCAGAGGCGGGCGATTGATTAGGAGATGGTGGTGCCCAGTGAATTCCGCTTCTGTACCTGCCGGAGCAATACCCATGCCATTCAAACCGAACTGGACTTTAACAGTTGCCGAAACGGTTGCACCGTCGGTCAGATTGATAAAGTAGACCTCCGCACCGTCAGCACTTGGGGTTTCACCGGCGAAAACGGCTGTGCCGGCTAGGAACGCGCCGATGGCGGCGAGTTTGATGGTCTTCATGGGTGTTCTCCTTTTGAGGTTACGAATGGATGCACGACGTCTCCGTTCTTTTTGACGCCGATGATGGTTAAACGGCTCAGGGTGCGGATTTATTCAGGTCGTGCGTCAAAACGCCTGCCCGGGGTCGCATTATTCGTTTCGCCTGGCGACGGACACCGCATAGGCAGGGCTGCGCAACCCAAATACATTGTCTTGAGGGGCTGTGACTTCTGCGGGCATGCGCGCGGGATCATAGACCCGTTTCTGGCCTGCCTCGTTTTCGTCTATTTGGGTGATTTCGATTGTACCCAGCGTGACTTCCTGATGTTCGCCATCCCAGGGTGTGGTCGGATCATCAAGCACATCACCACTGTTTGCCAACACCAGCTTCATGGTCCAGCGCGCAGGGCCACCATCAAGTTTGTCCAACAAGGTGTCAAACAGGAAGTCATCCGAATATGTTGATTTCTCATCCTCCGTCAGACCAATGCGACCAGCTTCCGGTTCTAGAAAAATGCGCGCTGACAGCGGGCCGTCAGGGCCTGCGAATCCATAGGCATGTCCGGAATGGTAATTCTCATTCGAGTAACACCGGCATGGGGCGGTCGCCTTGAGGTATTCCTGATGCGGGACCGTGTTTGGATTGGCCGCGTTGAAGGCCTTGACCTTCTCAGGGTTTGGCCCGCCAATTTCCGGGTCAGGCTTCCGGGCCGCGAGGAAGTCTACAAACTGCTCCGCCGAATTGGCAAAGAACACCGGGGCCGAGATCAGCGCCATCGTCCAACCATCGCTCTTGTCACCGATCGCAATCCCGATACCGCGGACCGACGGGCTTTTGTCGCTCATGTTGGGCTTGCCCCCGCCAACGGAGAACCGGGCGGAAATCGGCTGTTCGCTCCGCAAGAGCGGAATGTCGACAGAAGGTGCGTTTACTGTCGGAATGAAACGGCCCGTAACAGCAAGCCCCTTTGCATGCGACGCGCGAAAGCCTTTGTGGCGCCCAAAGGTGCCGTTAAGGGCATCAATCAATTTGGCTAGTTGTGTCATGCTTCTTCTCCATTTGCAGCAACTGTATGATTGTGAATTGCCTTCGGCCCGCGCATCGGAGTTTTGGGAGCCAGCGCGCAATGCGACCAGATATGATGCAGAGCCATGCAAAGGGCATCAATGTCTTCAATAGAATGATGCGGACCCGGTGTGATCCGCAATCGTTCCGTTCCCTCCGGCACCGTCGGGTAGTTGATCGGCTGGACATAGATGCCATAGTCATCAAGCAGCATATCCGAGATCAATTTGCATTTGTGCGACTCTCCGACGATCACGGGAATAATGTGACTGTCATTGTCCAGGTGCGGAATTCCCATCGCATCAAGCCGGGCACGTAGCGCGCGCACGGCGCGCCGTTGCCCAGCCCGTTCAGAATTGCTGTGCTTGAGATGTTTGATCGAGGCGCAGGCACCCGCAGCAATGGCGGGTGGTATTGCGGTAGAAAAGATAAACCCCGACGCAAAGGACCGGATAAAGTCGATCACGCTGGTCGATCCGGCGATATAGCCCCCCATGACGCCGAAGGCCTTGCCCAGCGTGCCTTGAATGATATCCACCCGCTGCATCAACCCGCGTGCCTCGGCAATGCCGCCGCCACGGCGGCCATAAAGACCAACGGCGTGGACTTCATCCAGATAGGAAATCGCGCCGTGTTTTTCACAAACATCAAGGATTTCTTCCAAGGGGCAGATATCACCATCCATGGAATAGACCGATTCAAAGGCCACCAGTTTGACGGCATCCGCGTCGGCCTCTGACAAAAGCTGGTCAAGATGGGCGACATCATTGTGCCGCCAGATTTTGCGAGGGGCCTTGGAATGGCGCATCCCTTCGATCATCGAGGCGTGGTTCAGCGCATCCGAGAAAACGATGCAATTGGGCAGCCGCGCGGCGAGCGTGCCAAGCGAGGCCCAATTGGCCACGTAACCGGAAGTCATCACCAAAGCGGCGGGCTTTTGATGCAGATCGGCCAATTCGCGTTCCAGCAACACATGGTGATGCGTGGTGCCGGAAATGTTGCGCGTGCCGCCAGCCCCTGCGCCATATTCGGCCAAGGCGTTCATCATCGCCTCAAGTGTTTTGGGGTGTTGGCCCATCGCCAGATAGTCGTTTGAGCACCAAACCTTGACCTGCTCAGAGCGCCCATCGGGGACATAGCGCGTGGCATTTGGGAAGGATCCGGCGTGGCGTTCCAATTCGGCAAATTCGCGGTAGTTGCCCTCGTGGCGCAAGGTGTCAAGCTGGGCTTCTGCCAGATGGTCTAGGTCCTTGTTCATCCTTCAGTTCCTTCCTGCGAGGGCGGTTGGGGGCGACAGCCGGATCTCAAAACTGATCCGGCTGCCGTGAGAGGTGGTGGCGTTATTCTTTTTCACCCAGACGTACGCCCACACCGTGTGCATAGATTTGCGAGCGGGCCTCAAGGATCGGATCGTCAGACACTTCAAATCCATCGCTCAGGACGGTGGGGTCATAGTTGACTTGGTCGCAGTTGCCCTCGGCCTCGGTGGCGGTTGAGGTCACTGTCAGACGTGCGGCGGTGATTTCCTTATGATCGCCTTCCCAGCGGATAGCGGCATTGTTTGGATCATCATCCGCATTCGCGATGGCAACAACCATGTCCCAGGACACGGGCCCCGTCGCCAGATTGGCGTTCATGTTATCCATGAAGAAATTCGGGTTGTGCTCGGCCACAAGACCCTGTTCACCAGAAGGCACCATGGACCAGCGGATCGCCGTGCGCTCGCCCGCGTCATTCACCAGATAAAAGGCGTTCACACTGTTGAAGGTTGTGCCTTCGTAGGGGCGCAGATCCTTGGCGCGCACCTTTTTGTGATAGTGCAGATAGGTCGCCAATTCAGGACGCTCTGCCGCCAGTGCTTTCACTGCTTCACCGCCCAGCCCCTTGGCGCGCACAACGTCGATGAAATCAGCAGGGTTAGACGCAGGAAAGAAGTACTCAGTGTTTACGTTGATGATGTGGTAATCATCATCCGGCGTGGTCAATTCGAACGCGAGGCCCAGATCACCAAACTTGTCATCGGGGGCCGTGTTGCTGCCGCCTTTGTGAGAGACCCGTCCGTTGACCGCAGAGGTCTGAGTGAAAATCGGGCTGTTGGTGTAATTCAGGATCGCCGCATCAACCGGGGCGAATTCGCCGACGATGCAAAACCCTTTGGTGTGATTGCGGCGTTTGCCTTCGGTCACGCCAAACGTGCCTTCGAATACTTTATAATCCTGTTCAGCGGTGTCGTATCCGCCATCCTGCGCGACCGCACTCAACGGCAGAGCCAGAATGCACATAGCGAGTGTACTTGTTTTCAACATCATTTAATCCTTGGGTTAGTGATCTAACAATCATATCTCTAACTGTTTGCATTTTGACTATCAAGCGCTATATTCCAAACAACCAAAATTGACTCATACCCGAAGGAAAACACCGTTTTGCCAGACGCTTGCGCCCACTCAATCCCCGCCGACCTGACACTTGGGCAACAACTCTGTTTTGCAGTGCATGCCGCCTCGAACAGAATCAGTGACCATTACCGCCCGCTGCTCGCCGCCCATGACCTGACCTATGCGCAATATACCGCGCTGATGGCGCTGGCCGAGGAGGATGGCGTGTCCATCACCCATCTTGCCGGGCGCTTACGCGTGGCAAAGGCGTCGATGACGCCGCTGTTGCGCAGGCTTGAAGAAAAGAACCTGATCACCCGAAGTATGGAAGACGACAATGAACGCCAGAAATCAGTCAGGATTACGGATCAGGGGCGCGCGTTGCTGGGCACCAGCTGCCATGCGACGGAGATGGTTTTTCAACAAACCGGGCTGACACAGCAACAGGCAGATGATCTCATCGCGCTGTGCAAACTCGTATCCGGTGATCAGTGATTTGATGTGTCCGGGGGCTTGCGTTTGGTAAGCGGCTTGTCCTCGGCATCCAGCATTCGGGCGCTGTCGCCTTCAACATCGTCATACTGGCCTGTGCGCACCGTCCAGATGAACGCGGCCAGCGCGCAGACCGCCAACACCAATGAAATTGGGATCAAGTACAGGGCGGCGTTCATTCGATCTGCCGCAAGCGCAGCCCGTTGGCCAGAACAACCAGCGAGGAGGAGGACATCAGCAACGCCGCAAGCGCAGGCGTCAGGAAACCCGCCAAAGCCAGCGGCACAGACAAGACATTGTAGGCCGTTGAAAACGCGAGATTTTGCGCAATTAGTCGTCTCGCCGCGCGGGACAAGTCAATCGCCTTTGGGATCAACGAAAGCTGAGGGCGGGTTAGCACTACATCAGCCGCGGCTTGGGCGATATCCGTTGCCCCCGCGAAGCTGACCGAAACATGTGCGCCGCTAAGCGCGGCACTGTCATTGATCCCATCACCAATCATTAACACATGTTGGCCCTTTGCCTGCATCGCTGCCACCTGATCAAGTTTCTGCGCGGGGTTCTGCCTGGCGCACCAATGAGTAACGCCGTTACGTTCGGCAAAACGCGCCACGGCCTCTGGCACATCACCGGAATGGAGGGACACGTCCAACCCCATCTCAACTGTGCGCGTCAGAAAGGGCTCCAGATCAGGTCTGGCGGCTTCATCAAAGGCAATCTGGGTGATCTGCCCATTCGGGTCCCGGTAGAAAAGCATGGTCTGCGTATGCGCCCTACCCTTCAGGCCAACAAATTCCGCATTGCCCAAACGCGCGCCATTTGGGGCAGAAATTCCCTGTCCGGGATGTTCTTTTGCACCACTCATTGGGGAAGTTTGATCCACGGCCGCCAGCGCCATCGCAAGGGGGTGTCTGCTGCTTGCCGCAAGGCTTTGGGCCGCTGACAAGACCTGCGGGTCGATCATCGCATCCGGGACCAGCACAGGCAAAGAGGCCGTGCCCGTCTTGTCCAAAAAGATCTGATCCACCTCGCTCAGCTGTTCCAGCGCGCGCCCAGATTTCACGACGATCCCCGCCTTCAGGGCCAGATTAACCGCCCGCGCCGTCACCGCCGGGGTGGCAAGCCCCGCCGCGCAGGGGCAGGTGACGATCAGAACCGCAATAGCGATTTTCAAAGCCTCCGACAGTGGCGCCCCGAGTACAAAGTACCACAGCAGAAACCCAAACGCCCCGCCGATCAGAACCAGAGGAATGTAGCCTTGCGCAAAGCGGTCCGACAGCAATTGCAACCTGCCCTTGTGGCTTGCCGCCTGATCAGCAAGATCGGCAAGCTGGCCAAGTTGCGAGGCCGCGCCCACATGGCTGACCTTCAGTTCAACCGGCCCAACGGTCACAATCGCCCCTGCGGCCACCGGTGATTCGCGCAGCGCTGGCCGTGGTAGCGTTTCACCCGTCAGCGCGCTCTCGTCAAATTCACCACGCGCTGACAGCAATACGCCGTCAGCAGGCACGCGCGCGCCACTTTGCACCAGAATCCGGTCTCCGACCACCAGATCCGAGGCTGGGATTGGAACAACTTCCCCGTTTGGTGCAATCCTATGGGCAGTCAGGTCCAGCAATTTGCGCAGGTTATCGGCGGCATTTTCTGTACGGCGGCGCATAGCCTGTTCCAGCACCCGCCCAATAAGCAGGAAAAAGATCAGCGAGACGACAGCATCGAAATAGACATCCTCGGACCCACGTATGGTTTCGTACAGCGAACCGGCAAAGGTGATCCAGATCGCCAGTGTGATTGGTGTGTCCATAGTCATGCGCCCGTGGCGCATAGCGCGCAAGGCCGGCCCATGAAACACCGCCCCGGAATAGAGCATCACCGGCACCGCCAGCCCCGCAGACAGCCAATGCATGAACTGCATAGAGCCCGGACCCATATCCGTGGCCTGACCAAACCAAGAAGACAACGAAAACGCCATGATGTTCATGGTGCCAAAGGCCGCGACGCCAAGACGCGGCAACAGCGACGGCTCTTTTTGGGCGGACTGGTCCACCTGAATCTGCGTCGCGTCGTAGCCCAGATCGCGGATGTCCTGAATCAAACTGGCGATCGATTGACTCCCATCCTCCCAGACAAGGCGCATACGTTTTTGCGTGGCATTGCCGCGCGCAATTTCGACACCAGGCAGTTGTTCAAGATGGCGTTCAATCTTGAGCACACAGGCCGCGCACCGCACGCCGTGAAGCACAAGCGTATCATCCACCATGCTCATTTGGCCGCTCCTGTGGTGTCTGTCTCCAACACCTGCCCCTCATAGGCTGCCATGGCCAGTTGAATGTGACGGTACTTGATTACGCCGTAGCCCAACAGAAGGCCGAGTATCAGCACGTAGAAGATCTTCTGGCTCTTGCGCTCTCGGTCAGTCTCCGTTGCCATCTTGACCTGCCCACAAGAGGTAGAGCGTCAACTGCCGAATTTCTGACGCGCTCAGACGGTCCGACCAATGCGGCATCACTCCGGCGCGCCCGTACTTCAGTGTTTCGGCAAGGCTTTCGCGGGTACCGCCATAAATCCACGCGCCGTCAATCAAGCTGGGTGCGCCGTTTTCAAGCTCCCCGATGCCACCTTCATTGTGACAGCTTTCGCAGTTGTCGACAAAAACCGTCTCTCCGGCTTGGGCCTTCGCCGCGTCATGTTCCTGTCCGGAGATCTGCAACACGTACTCGATGACATCTTTTATCTCAGGTTGCTCCAGCATCTCATTGAGCCCAAACGCAGGCATCTCGGCATAGCGGGTATCATCATGGCTGCTGTTAATACCGACCTGAAGTGTATATTCGATCTCTTCTGGAGTGCCTGACCAGAGCCAATGATCATCGGTCAGGTTTGGGAAATTGATCTGCCCAACCGCGTCGCGCCCATGGCATGCCGCGCAATTGTCGCGAAACAAGACCGAGATTGCAGGTTCATAGGTCTCGCGAAGGTTAGGCATTTCGGCCAGCTCAGCCACATCCATTGTTTCAAAAGGCGCAAAGGTCTCGGCGCGTTGCGCGCGCCCGGCCTCGACCTGCTCTGTTACTGCGATGCGAGAGGAATAGCCCAGAATGCCGCCAGTATAGTGCGTCACATAAGGCCATGCGGGGTAGAGCAGCCACAACAACACAGCCACAGCAATCGACAGCCAAAGCCAAATGCTGAATGCCTTCGGCATTGGTGTGTTCAGCTCTTTGATGCCGTTCCATTCGTGGCCGGTTGTGTGCTGGCCGCTGGTTTCATCCAATTCCGGTTTCATTGCCGGATCTCCTCATCACCCAAAGGGCTTTGTTCAGCCTTGTCATAAATCGATTTTCTGCTTGGCCAATAGGTCCAGATCAGTGCTAGAACAAAGACAACAAAAAGATAGATGGCCCCCCAGGTTTTGGAGAAGACCAAGACAGCATCATGGGTTTCCGGGGTCATCGCGCGATCTCCTCGGTTTTGATCTGATCAAAGTCGACCAATGTCCCAAGCATCTGCAGATAGGCGACCAGTGCGTCCATTTCTGTCAGCCTGTCTGGCTGCCCGTCGAAGTCACGGACCTGCACATTCTCGCCGTAGCTTTCGCGCAGCTCATCCTCAAAGTCCACATCAACATCCGCCTGGGCGGCTGCGTCCCTTACAGCCGCTTCGATCTGCGCGTCGGTATAGGGCACGCCGGCCCGTTGTAGCGCGCGCAAGGATGCCGGAAGCGGTTTGGTGTCAAGCGGTGTCTCCGAAAGGAAAGGATAGCCCGGCATCACCGAACCCTGGACGAATTCGCGGGGGGCTTTCAGATGCGCCACATGCCAGGCGTCTGAATACTTCTGACCAATACGCGCAAGGTCAGGTCCGGTACGTTTGGAGCCCCATTGGTGCGGGTGATCATACATCGATTCCGCGGCCAGCGAATAGTGCCCATAGCGATCCACATCTGACTTTAGCGTGCGGATCATCTGACTATGACAGGCATAGCACCCTTCGCGCACATAGATGTCCCGCCCGGCCAGTTCCAGCGGCGAATAAGGGCGCATGCCCGGGGCTTCTTCGACCGTGTTCTCAATCGTGAACAGCGGGGCGATTTCAAAAATACCGCCAAGCGAGGCCACGAACAGGATCATCATTGCAAATGCGATCCCGTTGCGTTCGAGTTTTGCGTGTTTACCGTCCATGCCAGTTACTCCGCCGGTTGCGCCAGGGGGCGCGCATCTGTGTCTTTGGCCTCAACCCGGGGGCCATTCACGGTCATATAGATATTATAGGCCCCGATCAGTGCACCCAGCAGGTACAGGAACCCGCCAATCGCGCGCGCCGTGTAATAGGGCCTCATCGCATCGACCGTATCAATGAAGGCATAGGTGAAGGCGCCCGAAGGCTCATAGGTCTGCCACATCAGCGATTGGGTGATGCCGCTGTTCCACATCGCGCCGACGTAAATCAGCGTGCCTGACAGGGCGAGCCAGAAGTGCCAGGCCTCAAGGCGCAGGGAATAGGTGCCTTCGCGTTTCCAGATCCAGGGCACCATCTTGTACATCGCACCGAAAGTGATGAACGCCACCCAGCCCAAGGCCCCCGCATGCACATGGCCCACCGTCCAGTCGGTATAGTGGCTCAACGTATTGACCGGGCGAATGGCGAGGAATGATCCCTCGAACGTTGCCACACCGTAAAACAGCACGGCCACCATCATGAAACGGATCGCAGGGTCCGTGCGCACCTTGTCCCAGGCTCCGTTCAGCGTCAGCAGACCGTTGAACACCGACCCCCAGCTGGGCACCAGCAGGATGATCGACATCGTCATGCCCAGATACTGGACCCAATCGGGCAAGGCCGTGTAATGCAGATGATGCGACCCGGCCCACAGATAAAGGAAAGTAATGCCCCAGAACCCAAGGATCGACATCCGGTAGCTGTAAATCGGCCGCCCCGCCGCCTTGGGCAGGAAATAATACATCATGCCAAGGAATCCGGCAGTCAGCAGGAAACCCACCGCATTATGGCCATACCACCACTGGGTCATGGCATCCTGCACACCGGCAAACAGCGGATAGCTTTTGGGATAGGCAATCGACACCGGCACAGCCAGGTTATTGACCACATGCAGCATCGCGATCACCACGATGAAGCCCAGGTAATACCAGTTCGCCACATAGATATGCGGCTCTGCCCGGCGCGCCAGTGTCGCCATGTAAAGCCACAGATATGTCACCCAGGTGAACAGCAGGATCAGGTCGGCGTACCACTCAGGCTCTGCATATTCTTTCGACTGCGTGATCCCCATCGGATAGCCGGTGACTGCCAAAAAGACGAAGAGGTTATAGCCGGCAAACACCAGCCAGGGCGCTGTTTCCGAGGCCAGCCGGGCCCGCGAAGTCCGCTGTACCACATAAAACGAGGTTGCGATCAGCGCGTTACCACCAAAGCCAAAGATTACCGCCGTGGTGTGGACCGGGCGGATGCGGCCAAAGTTGCTCCACCACATGTCGCCATTCAGGGCGGGCACCGCCAGTTGCCAGGCGATGATGTCACCCACTGTGAAGCCGATAACACCCCATACAAAGCAAGCGAGCACCCCCCATTTTATCACGTTGTCTTTATATTCCAGCGGGATGACTGGTGCGGGGTCGGACAGGTGGTTGACCAGATACATCGCCCCCCAGGCCGAAAATCCCGCGATGACCCACCCATGCAATATATACCCCGTTCCGCGTCCAAAACCGAGGATGGCGATACCCAGCACCATAACAATCAGGGTAACGAGCAGGGAGAGGACCAATTCGAACTGACGTATCATTTTGCAACTGCCTTCGCTGGCTCTCGATAGAATTCGACCTGAAACCGGACCTCGCCATCCGGGGCAACATGGTGCGGCTCTTCTGGATAGATTGTGGCAACTTCACCTGCCGGAATCTTCTGGGGCGCGTGCTCATTGCGGGTGTAAATCAGAGCGCCATCACTCACGACGATCAAGCCCCAGACGGACGGTTTGGTGTTATGATCACGTTGGAGCGCCGCAGGAATCGTATCTTGCGTAAAGACCGGTGATTGGGAGTATTTTTCGACTGTTTCAGGAAGATCACGCGTCATTTTCAGACCCCTCAAATAGATCACAGTAGGCATGCCAGGTGGCATACCCAAGGATTGGGAAAATCGGTATTGCGGCCAAAAGGCCGGTGACGACACAAATCCCAACGAGAACGGTCACAACAACAGCCCAAGTGACCATCAGCCGAAAATTCTGGGTGGTGGCGTTAAAGCTAAGCCCCATGGCAGAGAACCCGTCGATGTCGCGGTTGAGCAACATTGGGAATGAGAAAACTGAAATCGCAAAACCAAGTGCGGCGAACAAGCCGCCAACAAGTGATCCCACAAGGACAAGCGCAATGCCCTCCTTGGTTTCGAGAAGCGTGGAAAGAGATTCCAGAAACCCGGCGAAGGGACGCAATCCGAAGAATACCGCAAAGAGCAGTGTCGCCGCCCGGATCCACAAAAGCGCCAGCGTCATCATCACAATGCTCACCAATGTGATCTGGCCAGGTGCGGCCACACCGCCTCCGCCCTGTCCCTGCGCACGGCGACTGATACGATAAAGACCAACGGCCACCAAGGGTCCCAAAAGCATCGCGCCGGCCGCCGCCGGTAGGATCATCCAGCTAAGCCCTGAAACCTGAAGACCTAGAACCACAGCCCAACCCAGAACCATGAAACCAAGCCCATATGCCAATGACACTGGTAAATGCGCTCTAAAATCTTTCATACCTGCTGCCAGCCAGGATCGCACTACTTGAAGCGGTTGCTCAGAGACGACCCGCGCTTTGCAGTAAAGATGAGATGTATCTGCCAACATCAACGAACGTTCCTTCTCATCGCCCAACCCTCTTCATTCAATACAACTTCTGGTTAAGTAAAACGAGGTGGCAAACCATCATTCTGACGAAACTGCACAAGCCCCATCTGCAAGCTGCGCCCGATGCGATCCGCAAGGGCCGCTATGCTGTTTGCCGCTTCTGGCGCAAGCGTATCGCGCGCCGTTTTTCGGAACAATTCCAGCCAGATGCCGAACTGGTCGGGCACGATGTCCTTGTTTGCCAGATGTTTCAGCATCGGGTTGCCGGAAAAACTACGATCAAGCCCCACCGCATTGCGCCAGAAGGACGCGATCTTGGCCTCATGTGCCTGCCATGCAGCCTCACTTTCCCCAATCGCGGTCATAAACACCGGCCCAAGCTCCGGATCGACCCGGGCACGCGCGTAGAAGGTGGCGACGAGCTCATCAATCTGGTCTTCAGAGATTGGAAATTTTGGACCTACCATGGCCTTTTCCCTTCAACTGGCGCTGCATCCTTCCCGATTCAACGGGCAAGGTGTCGATAGCTCTTATAATAGGTATTGTAAATGCCTATTATAGCGGCTACCACCTCCCCTATGAAAAACGCTTCAGATACAGCTGTGACCAATACATTTATGATACTGTTACTTTGGGCCGGGCTGTCCCTGGGTGGCAACCTGATCGCTGCACCAGCAAAGTTTCAGGTCGAAGTCGTATCGCTTGATGATTTACTGCGGATTGGTCGCGCCCAGTTTGCATGGCTGGGAGTGGCAGAAATACTCTTTGCCATTGTTTTCATAGGAATGTGCCTCATCAAGAAGGCTTACCTGAGTTGGACCTCGATTGCCGCACTTCTGATCCTATTCCTTCAGCAAGTCGGACTTCAACCGTTGCTTCAGGCCCGGACCGATTTGATTCTTGCGGATCAGCCTGCGCCCTCAAGCCATCTACATTTGATTTTCATCGCAACCGAGATCGCCAAATTCTTTTTTTTGGTCTGGGCTGCAATAAGCCTGCTCAGGCTGTCAACCTTGGCGAAAGCGCCATAACGAGGTCACCCGCAGTTACCACGATGTGGGCGATGTGGCGAAATGCCACTATGAAACAGAAGCTTAATGGTGCGCGTGATCATTCATTTCGGTCAAAAAACGCGCCATGCCCGGAAACACATGTACTGTATCTTCGATCGAGTATTTTTCGAGAGCCTGAAAGAAGACTTCCTGTGCGTCCTGAAGGACAATCGAAAGGCCACAAGACGCCGCTAGGGGGCATTTCCCCCCATCCCCTGAATGGCACTCGACCAGTGGCCTGTCTGCTTCAAGTGTCCGGATCAGCTTGCCCAGGTTGATCTCCGACGGGGCCTTTGCCAATTGCAATCCGCCGCCGCGCCCGCGCGAAGAAGACGCGTATCCTTCGCTGACCAGCCATCCCGTCACCTTTGTGAGGTGATTGTATTTGGCGTCGTGCATCTCGGCGATTTGCCGGGTGGACAAAAGCCTGTCTGGCGACGCCGCCAGATGCATCAAGACGCGAAGCGCATAATCAGAGAATTTTGATAACTGCATGGAGCGCACCTAACACGAATTAATACACATATCAATTGCACATTTAAATTGACATACGAAATGCATATTACTACCCATCTCCCAACAAATTGCAGGGAGATGGGAATGCAAACGACGATTCTGCTCATAACACTCGTGCTTATGGCCGCCACTCTGGCGTTGATTTTGCGCGCAGTTCTGGCAACCGATGGGCCGCCGCCCTCTGACACAGCACCAAAAACGCGCATCCGACTGCTTTGGACGCTGGTTGTGTTCGGCGTTGTCTTGTCCGTAGCAACCCTTCGGGAGTGGCCACACACAAGCGCGGGCAGTGACTCGATGGTGGTGAACATCACCAGCGGACAATGGTGGTGGGAAACAGACACAACCGAAATCCCGCTTGGCCAGCAAGTCGAATTTCACGTCACTTCGGACGACGTCAATCATGGGCTGGGCATCTATGATCCGGACATGCGGCTTGTTGTGCAGGTCCAGGCGATGCCCACCTATACCAACAAGGTCGTGCATACTTTCGATCAACCCGGAACCTATCAGATTCTCTGCATGGAGTTCTGCGGGATCGCACATCACGACATGGCTTACGAATTTGATGTTGTGGAGGAAAACTCATGAGCGCGACTGATTCAAACCCTTTGATGGCACCGACAAACCCTCATGCAGGGATCATCAAGTCTACCATGCTTCTGGGCGGGGTCGTCTTTTTGCTGATGATGATCTTCGGCCTGATCATGCGGGCAGCCCAAGGTGGCTTGCTAGAGCTTGACCCGACGCTGTTTTATCTGCTGCTCACAGCCCACGGCGCGGGCATGGTCGGCTCTGCTGCCCTGTCAGGTGCGGCGATATTGTGGTACTTCTGCGCGCGGCATCTTGATCTGCGCGGCGGCATCTATCTGGCCTTCCTGGGGTTGTTCCTGCTGGGTGTGGTCCTGATCCTGGGCGCCATCTTTGTGGGTCAATATGGCGGGGCCTGGACCTTCCTGTTCCCTCTGCCTGCAATATCGGGCGGCGCTTGGGAAGCAGGCGCAGCAGTCACCTTTATCCTGGGCTATCTGTTCATTGGCGTGGGCTTTTTGCTCTATTATCTCGAACTCGGGCTGAAAATCTCGGCAAAGTATCGGGGGCTGTTTGGCGGACTTGGCTGGCGCTATCTCTTTGGTGGCTCGGACGAGAACTTGCCACCGCCGACAATCGTGGCCGCATCATCGGTACTGGTGTTCAACACAATCGGCATCGTCTTTGGCGCGGCTGTCATCGCGGCAAATATCGTGAACCTGCTGTTCCCTGATTTTGTCGTGAACCCCCTGTTCGCCAAAAACGCGACCTATTTCTTTGGCCACGTCTTTATCAACGCAACGATCTATATGGCGGTGGTCGCCGTCTATGAATTGCTGCCCGATTACACAGGACGCCCCTGGAAAACCACCAAGCTCTTCATCGGTGCTTGGGCGGCGGTCGTGATCTTTGTGCAGGCGGTCTACTTCCACCACCTGTTGCAAGACGTGAACATGCCTGCTTGGACGCTCGCCCTGGGTCAGATCATTTCCTATGCCTCTGGTGTGCCATTGATCGGTGTCACCGTGTTCTCGCTGGCGATTTACATCAAAGGCTCCGGCCTGAAGTGGGACTTGCCGATCAGCTTGCTGGTGATGGGAACCGTGGGTTGGGGCATTGGCTCAATCCCGGCAATCATCGACGGGATGCTGGCTGTGAACAAGCTGATGCACAACACGCAATGGGTGCCGGGACACTTCCACATCTATCTGTTACTGGGTGAGGTTGCGATGGCCTTTGGCTTTTCTGTCTGGCTGGTGAAGGGCAAATCGCAAGAGGTCATGTCGGGCCTCGATAAGCTGGTGTTCCGCGCCTACATGCTGGGCGGTGCCGGGTTTGTCCTGATCTTCCTGTGGTCCGGTGCAAGCTCCATCCCGCGTCGCTGGGCCGTGCACTATGAGGCCTGGCAATTGCAAAGCCAACTTGCGAGTGCCTTTGCCTTGGTGGTTGTTCTGGCGACAACCGCGCTGGTGGTGCGCTATGCACTTGGCCTGCTGCGGAAAGCATGATGCGCAGCGCGCTGTACACCCTTAGCGCAGCCGTTCTTGGCTGCGCCGCCCTATGGCAGGCCACTGATGGTCTGCGCGCGATTACCGCAGAAGGGGCGCGCCGTGTTGCCATCGCGCATTCACCCGAACCAGTCCCAGCGATCACGCTGGAGACCATGTCAGGAGACAAGCGCCAGCTTACGCAGGGCACCCCAACGTTGATAGAATTCATCTACACCACCTGCCCAACGATCTGTCAGGCATCCGGCGGGGATTTCGCGGAACTGCGCGATCATCTGCAGGCCTCCGGGCTGGATGTCCCGATGATCTCGGTCAGTTTTGACCCCGAACGGGACGACCTTGACGCCCTGCGCAATTATGCGGACCTACACAGCGCAACGGGCCAACCCTGGACGATCGCGCGCCCGCAGATTGCCGATCTGCCCGAGCTGCTGGATACCTTCCGCGTGACCGTGATCCCCGACAATTGGGGCGGGTATGAGCATAATATCGCAGTTCTGCTGATCAACAGCGATGGCAAGTTCACCGGGGTTTTCGACACCCGTGCATTTGACGATATCGCCCAAGCGGTCGAGCAAGCGCTATGATCAGATTTCTGATCTCTCTGACGCTTTTCGCATTGGCCATCATGGCGCAGGCCTGGGTGGCTGGCGATCCGGTCATGCATGTGCTTGTGCAGATGCCATTGCTTGCCGCGGCCGGCTATCTGCTGCCCCATCGCCTTACCCTGCCGCGCGCAGCAATAGGACCGGTGTTAATACTGGCTCTTGTCACCTGCGTTGTCTGGATGTTGCCCCGATCCGTGGATGCGGCCCTGTCTGAAATGAGCTGGCATCTGGCCAAGTTCGTGACCCTTCCGCTGGGATTTGGCCTTGCGCTGTCCCTGACGTGGCCCGCCATCGGCCCGGTTCTGCGCGGCTTCATCAAAGCGCAGGTCATCTCGATGCTGTTGTTGCTGGGCTTTCTTTATACCCACGCACCGATCCGCATCTGCAATTCCTATCTGGTCGACGATCAAGACCGCCTTGGGCTTGGGTTCGTCACCGTGGCCCTCGGGTTGACCCTGTGGTGGATCATCCCTGCCTTTCTGGGCAAGCCTATCACCCTACTGAAAGACAAACCTCATGACGTACCTCGACTCGGTCACAAATTTTTCTGAAACCGCTTTGGCCAAACGCCAGCATTTGGCGTGCGATCCACTGGGGTTTTTCACGCTTGCCATGATGGCAGGCGCCTATGTCGGCCTTGGCATTCTGCTGATCTTTTCGGTCGGCCAGGGCGTTGATCCCGGCATCCGCCCCATCGTCATGGGGGTGAGCTTTGGCATTGCGCTGCTTCTGGTGATATTTGCCGGTTCAGAACTTTATACCGGGCACACCATGTATATGACCATGGGATTACTGACCGGACGGACGGGATTTGGCGATCTGATCAAATGCTGGCTGGCCAGCTGGGGCGGCAACCTGATTGGCGCGGCTTTTCTGGCGATGCTGTTTGTCTATGGCGGAGGCGGTCTGGTGCTTGGTGATCAGGAGCACAATCTGCTTCACAAGGTGGCGACCAAGAAAATGTCCGGCGATGGCCTGACCCTGTTTCTGAACGGCATCCTGTGTAACTGGCTTGTTTGTCTTGCGATCTGGACCGCCTCGCGCGCCAACAATGACATGGCCAAGATCGCGCTGATCTGGTTTTGCCTTTACGCCTTCATCGCGGCAGGCTTTGAACATTCCGTCGCCAATATGACCGTGTTTTCGGTTGCCCTTTTGTCTGACCACCCTGACAGCATCAGCCGGGCCGGTGCGCTGCGCAATCTGGCCTATGTTAGCGCCGGTAATGCCGTTGCCGGTGCCGGGATCATGGGCATCGGCTACTGGATTGCTGCCGGTCGGCCAAACCTCAGTCAGGCGGCTGAGGCCTAAGATACCAACACCCTTTAATTCACTTCAACAATCGGAGAACACCATGAAAAAGACTATCCTTCCTCTGCTCGCCGTTCTGAGCCTCAGCCTTCCTGCCTTCGCCGAGGGCGACGCCGAAGCAGGCAAGAAAATCTTTAGGAAATGTGCCGCCTGTCACACGGTCGAACCCGGCAAGCGTAAGCCAGGCCCACACCTGCAAGGCATCGTTGGCCGCGATGCGGGTATTGTCGAGGGGTTCAAATACTCCAAACCAATGATCAATTCAGCCATCACCTGGGATGCCGCGACATTGGCAGAGTTCCTGACGGACCCAAAAGAGACCGTCAAAGGCACCAAAATGTCTTTCCGCGGGATCAAAGACAGTGACGATATGGCAGATCTGATCGCTTACCTTGAAGGCTTATGAGACAAGAACTGTAGCTTCCTCAACGTCCAAGTGTTGCTCATCTCGACGAGGCGTTGGGCAGGTGTTTGGTGATTTAATTGACACCTCTCCAACTTTTCTGAGACGTGAATGTTACATATGCGCGCTTATACATTTCACGCCCCAAGTTTTGAAGCATTGTTGCAGGTTGCGATGTCTGATGAAGCAGTGGCCCTGCCCCATCCAAACCCATCAACCCTCTCATCCATAATAAACCTTACACGATAAGAGCAAAAATCGAACATGCTGCCCCCTCTGATCTGGTCCTACCACTCTGTCTGATGCGGTTCGAACAAAGCTGCCGCTCGCTGAAATTGCCGCGAAGGTCTGCTCCGAGCCTTTTGTTGAAGAAGTCGCTTTGATTTAGTGGTTTGGTCGCCTTGCGGCGTTGGTGGCGGGCTTATTGTTCCGCCGGTTTTGCTGGGCGGCTCGTTGGGCTGTCGTTTTGCCAGTTCAGATCATATCGTGATGCTTGTTTCGGCGGCCTTGGGTCTTAGTCTTGCAAATTTTCGGAGGTTTTGGGCGATTGCAGCGAGCGTAAATTCGTCCCTCACACCGCATGGCCCTCGAAGTCGGAACCGTCCGAGGCCAAGGATGCGTTTGAGATGCGCGAAGAGCATCTCGACCTTTTTACGTTTGGCTTGGGCCTTTGGATTGAAGGGGGACTTGGCGGCCAGCCGGGCAAAATCACGGGCGTCCTCATGCTCTTCGCGGCCAATGAAGCGGGTGTTTGTGTTCGGGCAGCATTTTGATTTTGATGGGCAGGCATCGCAAATGGCTTTGGTAGCCCTGTATCTGCGACGACCAGTTTTGGGTTCTTTCCTGCGCGGGTCAGAATAGTTCCGGCGGGACTGCAACAGGTGCTGGCCTTCTGGGCAAGTATAGCGGTCGTTGTCTTCGTCCCATTCGAAGTTGGAACGGGAAAATGTGCCATCTTTACGCTCGGATTTGTCGATCAATGGGATGAAGGGAATGATGCTGCGCTTCTTTGTCAGCCACGCGAGGTTCTCCGCCGATCCATAGGCAGTATCTGCAACGAGCCAATCCGGTTTGATACCAAAGCGCTCTTCTGTTCGATCAATCATGGTTTACGCCGCGCCCACTTCGGCCTGCCTGATTGAGCGTGTCGCCTCTATATCCACGATGACGGAATGGTCGGTGTCGATCAGATAGTTATTCGAATAGGTGAAGATTGCCGGGCCTTTGCGCGCGGCAGTCCATTGGCTTGCCGGATCGGAATGGGATGTGAATTTGGGTTTGACCGGTGTCGATGCCCCAAATGCTTTGTCATCGAGAACGTCGAGATACTCTCTGACAGCCCGTGGCGCATCGTCCGGATCGATAGCAGAAACGTCCCATTCCGCTTGGGCAGTTGAGTTCATTCTGTCGACATCTGCTTCGATCAAGCTGGCATCAACAGCAAATCCATGACCACCGACCAGACCCTCTGAGATACAGCGTGCGACGGTGACTTCGAACACAGAACGGAGCAAATCACTGTCGCGGAATTTGCCATGACGATATTTAGAGAACGTGCTGTGATCGGGCACCTTTTGGTTCAAGCCGAGGCGACAGAACTATCGATAGGCCAGGTTCAAATGAACTTCGTCACAAAGCCGCCGTTCTGACCGGATGCCCATAACGTATCCGACCACCAGCATCCGCACGATCAGTTCAGGATCAATCGAGGGACGTCCCAGGTGGCTGTAATGCTGCTTCAACTGCTGGCGGATTGTGCCAACGTCCAGAAACCGGTCAATCTCTCGCAGCATATGATCCGACGGGACATGCGCCTCCATGTCAAAGTCGTAAAACAGCAGCGCCGAAGCCTCCTGGGTGCCCATCATCGCAAAATCCTCCCCCATTTTACAATAACGGGTGAATCAAACGACTTGCCTCAACGCAACAAGACTTCTTCAACAAAATAAGCCCACAGCAGAAGTCTTGAATCTGTGCTGCGTGCGCGCGCAGCGCGAAAACCGCTGCATCTGCTTGGTTCATGACGCTGCGTGGCGGCGGAAAAACCGATCATAGGTGCGCGGCGCAGCGACGATTGAGGCGGCAGTTTACGGATCGCGGCCGTTGCGGGCCTTAGTTATGACACCATTAAGGTGTCACAACCGCAGAGATCGGAAACCCCCCATCTGACATCACGGTCAAGAACGCGTCGCGATAGTCCCCCATGACATCCTTGACGATCATTCGAATGTCTTCCCGAAGAACCGCCAGTTCAGGCCTCTTCCATGGGATATCCTGTGGGGGCATTTGGCTGAGCAGGCGGTGGTAGGTTCGTGCCTCGTCTGAGGCCCACTCTGACATGAGTTCTTCGATGAAATATGAGAGTGCCATGGCCTCTCGCCTATTGGGCCAGTAGCTCACATCAATGCGAAATGCAAATCCATGGACCGGTTTTTCGAGAGCAGGCAATGAATATCCAGTAAAATTCAGGGGCAAGTCTATCACAAAAACTATCAGTTTTGCGGGAATAAGATCAACGATCTATGGCTTCACCGTTCAAGAGAGCCGCAGGACGGTGATACAATCCGATTGCTGACTATGGCTACCGCGGCGTCCATCCTCTGACCGGATGAGCATGACTTAGATCAGCCTGAGCTTTGCTTCCGCCAACCAACAATGCAGTCCATCGAGGACCAAGTGGGTTGATCGGGCTATTTCCTGCCTTCGATTTCAGTAGCGAGCGCCGCCAGTTCATCCGCTGTCATTGGTTTGCGGATGAATGCTCTGACACACTGTATCTCTTCGAACTTCATCTGCAATTCAGCGGTCAAATCGGTTGATACCATGACCGCCACTACACCGGAAAACTGAACCTTCTCGGATTTATATATCTCTTGAAGAAACTCCAGCCCGTTCATGCGCGGCATGTTGACATCTAGGAAAATGACGTCTGCCTCAAAACCCTCGTTCGTCTCCATGCCCAGAAGTGCTGCTTCAGCATCTGCAAAGCACAGCAGTTCATCAGCCAGATCCAGCCTTCTGAGCAGACGCTGGCATGTGATGCGGTCAACAAGGTCGTCCTCGATAAGCATCACACGGCCAAAGGATTTCAAAAGATCTTGATCAACAGCACGACCCCTTCTTCTTGTCTTAGGTTGTTGTAGCGCGCTCATAGAGCTTGCAAAACGACCTGTCGGACAGGATGTTCACAGATGTCCCAATAGTGCTGCAAAGACTTGATGATCTCCGTCATTTCAGCGGAGCCTCCGGGCTTGACAACATAGCCACTCGCATAGTTGCCGTACGCCAGCTCGATGTCTGTCGGGTCATCAGATGTTGTCACAACGACAACCCTCGACGAAGCCAGATGCGCACTTGCCCGCAGTTCCTTCAGGAACTCATGGCCGTTCATGCGTGGCATGTTGATATCAAGTAGGATCACGTATGGATCCTGAACCCGCCCGTCTGCGCTTTGCTCGTTCAGGATTTCCAGTGCTTCTACACCATCCTTTGCGCGAACGACCGAGCTGTTGGTTCCGGCATTGCGCAGGGCGCGTTGGAACAACAACACATCCACGTCGTTGTCTTCGACCAAAAGTATGTTCATTGTTTGCCCCTCACGCCGCCATCCAATCACCCTGGGCCACATCGGGTTTCGAGCCCTGTGGCCATTGGAAAGAGAACTTCGCCCCTTCACCGGTATTCGAGATTAGCGTCACCTCACCGCCGTGTACCTCAACGGCCTTTTTGACGACGGCCAGCCCGATGCCGGTACTCTCGGGGACGTCTCCCGTTCGAAGGGTCTGAAACATCTCGAAAATGCGTTCTTGGTACTTTTGATCAATGCCCGGACCGTTGTCGGCTACCGAAAACGCCAGCCCATCCAATGTCTTCTCGCACGTGATCGAAATCCTGAGATTGTCCACAGCATCGTGGTACTTCACGGCATTTCCAACAAGATTCTCAAATACCCGCCGCAGCCCTATTGGATCGACGCTGACCCGTCTCACGGAACTGTTGAGCTCAATCTGATGTGGTGACAGTCCGAAATCGGACCTCAAAGACGTTATCAACTCGCTCAGGTCGAGGGGGCTGCCATCCTCCGATTGCGCGCCGACGCGCGAAAATTCAATGATGCCGTTTGTCAGATCATTCATCCGCTGCACCCGGTCCAGGATCAGGTCCAGGCTCATTGCGATTTCGGGGTTTGCATCCGGTGAAGAAAGGTAGTCTTCCAGATCCTCTTTCAGCATCTCCGTAAGTCCACCGATGCCGCGTATGGGCGTCTTCAGATCATGAGATGCGGCATATGCGTACCGCTCCAGCTCTTCGTTGCTTCTGATCAATTTCTGCTGCTCAATCCGCAAGTCCTCCGTCACCTTGTCAGCGTAGGCGACGGCATTGCGGTTTGCGCGTGCCATCATGATCAGAAGCGAGAGAATAAGGGCTTCGATGACAATCCCACCGACCAGGATTACGGTTGGCTGCACATAGCTGTTGTTCTCTCGAAAAGCGAGGTTTGACCGGATGTCCAGGGTCCAGGAGCGTCCGTAAAAGTTGAGTTGCATCTCTTCAGAAAACATCGGTGCCGGATCGTGAAGCTCTTCGGTGGACAAGTGTTCATCATAGATTGTCTGGTCTGCGTCGCTGATGCTGATGCTGATATGGCGCAAGTTCTTTGCCAGTAGCCCGTCCAGCAGTTTGCGGACCACAAATGGCGCGTAGACGACGCCATCGATCCTGGTCTGTCGGTCACCAAGTTCGGGCGGCGCGCCGCCATTGTAGAAGGGCGCGTAGAACAGGAAGCCTGGCGTGGCACCGGCATCCTGCACAAGCACAATAGGTCCGGTGATCTGGGCATCACCCGAGTCGCGGCTCGCGAGGGCTGCTGTTCGTCTGTTCAGTTCATGGGCCACATCCAGACCCACCGCAGCCGCGTTGATCTCCTCTGGCTCAATAAACGAAATTGGCATGTATGTGGGATAGTCGTGCGACGGGAATATATTGAAACCCGGTTGCTCGGAGCGACGCTGGTCGAGGTATGTGTTGAGCGATTGATCTGAAAGAAAATGAATCACACCAATGCCGTTGATTCCAGGATACTTCTCATCGATACGCAGATGTGTTGCGAAGGTCCGCCACTGCGCGCGTGTCATGTCGCCATCGTGAGACTCCATGGCGGCGACACCGGCCCAGAGAGCATCTTCGTACTTCAGCATCCTGTCTCGAAGCAGGCCAACGATATTGTCCCGGGAGGCCTCAAATCTCTGCTCAATCCGGCTTTCAGCCTGCTTTTTTGAAAAGTGCCAGGCACTGAACGTAAGGGCCATCGACAATGCCACGACGAGAACGTGCAGAATCGAGATTCGGCTGTTGGCCAGCGGTGGTGTCATCAATTGCTTGCACGGTGTTTTCTCCATCAGACCTAAATGATCGAAAAAATCTAATTTCTGATAAATTCCTTGGAGAGTGGGCGTTGGAGCATCCTGAGACGCATTCGCGGTGTAAGGGCTCAGAGCGGCTCGATGCCCTTACGGGAAGATTCTTGATTGTGCCAGACCTGAACCAGCCCTCAGGCCTGCCCGATTTCTCATGCTTAGCTCGCATCTCGATTGTCGAAACCGGCTGCTGCGAAAGGGTGGTCTAGATTAGGTGTATTGTGGCGGGGTTCAATGACCGCTTCGGCGACTTGAGCTGCATTGCAGCAAAAACATGCGGCAGATGCGAGGTTTTTCTGCGTGAGCAATAGCTGCGTCTGCACAAGTCCGAAAAGTCCGCCCACACGTTAGAGCAGTCCTTGGATTGAATGTCTCCTCCGGGCTGAGCTGAGGTCATCTGATCGAAATTGTCAGATGACGGTTCCGCGCCAAATGGAGAAGTCTCAGTGCCTTGCTGTGATCGCTCGCAGCGAAAGAAATGCTCAGTGAGCAATAGGTTCCGCGCCATCACGCAGCGTCAAAACCAGTCATTGATGCAGATCGCAGAAAGTAATGGGATTGATGTTTGCTAGGGTCGGGAATCCCGACCTTAGCTACCGTCAGGGTTTTCCAAAAATGTCAAAACACTGTTTGCGATAGCTGAGTGCGCGGCACTTCGCGTCTCGGCAGACGGTCCGCATATTGAAGGATCACCACCGTCTTCCGATAGAATTTCCGGGCCTGCCGAGGTGCAAACCGGCAAGCCATCCGATACGTCTGCATTTGGGATCTCGATAACCTGGGTCGTTGCGTCGACAGGGCTAGACAAGGGCTTGTCGCTCCCTAACAAAACAATCAGGGCCGATATGCCCGCGTGTGACGATTTATCCGAGAAGGCGTGCGTGTATTCAGGTGCAATGGCGACGACTGAGCTGACACGCGCGTCTTTTCGCGCCGTGGTGAGCGCATCCAGGTCAACCGAGCCCAATGACACATTATGTGCCTCAAGCCACCCACAATCAGGGCTGCCGCCAAATGTTCCACAAGATTGCATGAATGCCTGCGTGTCCAGTTGGCTACCGGATAATTTCAACGCTGCTGTTCCCCCCAAAGCAAATCCTACAACTGAAATTCGACTTTCCTCGATGTGTTGTGACCAGATGGGATGATTCAAGACGGTATCCAAGGCTCGGCTGGTATCACTGGGTCGACGCCAGATTTCATCTACGGCTTCAGCCGCAGTGGCTGGACGCGGACCATTGACCTCTACAACGATGTAGCCGGAACGGGCCAAGGCTGCGCTGAGCCACGCACCTGAGTCCCGGGCAGATCGCAACCCACCATGGGATACCAAGACCAAAGGGAACCTCCGCGCGACAACAGCGGCATCGGGAACGGCCGTTTCCCCGGTAAATACCGCGTTACCGCCCATTTCCTCTACTTTTCCACCCAAACCAGGATACCAAAGGGACAAGCGCAAAGGACGTTCAACATTTTCCCCCGCAACGTCTATGGTTGCGACGCCCAGCGTCTGATCCGCATACAATGGAGACGCGAATAATGTCAGGCATAGTAAAAAAAATGCAGATTTCATCGGTTCTCTCGTTGGCTTTGTGAAGCGAAGAACACACCTACGTGGCCAGTTCCAAGGCCCATATAAGAACCGCAGCAACGAATGAAAAGTGATCCTTTGCTCGGCAACGGTTATTGCCTTTTTCAAAGGCAGTAGGGTGCCATTCGGAAGGGCAGAAGACCTCTCAACGTTCGAAACCTTCAATTGCTTGTCGAACCGCTGCGACCATTTCAGGCGCAAGTCGGTCGTGGCCCGTTTCGGGAACTTCATAAAATTGGAGGCCGCCTTGCATCGCGAACTGCCGTGTTGCCCCAATAAGGCAGATTAGATCGTCCGCTCCGTGTATCAGCCGGTTGGGGAGGCGAGCGATGATGTTAGGGTTCGCCGAACCATCTGGAGGCAGAAAAAAACCTTTGAGCCAGTACCACAGATAAACGCGCGTGCGCCCAATATCGGCTTGTCCAAGCGTAATGCGGATGGCCTCGGCATCATGCAAGGTCTGTTGCGTCGTGTTCGCAATGATCGATCCAGCCTCCCCGATAACCCCGTGCCCCTTTAGTCGAACAAGATAACCCGATGGCGATCCGCATTGAAATAAGCCGTGTGATTTGGGTTCAGGCCCGATCCGGGACCTCCGTGAAAAACCACAGCGGGCGTCGAGCCATGCCCCCAAAGCCGAATGTAAGCCATTCATGGAGAGAGTTTTTAGTTTTGTCACGAGACTATCGTTCATCGGTTTTGAGCGGCTGCGGCGCGCAATGAAAATTGCATAAGACGCTGAAATTTTGAGCAATTCATATGAGACGTTGCCGGACACTCTGCAACATGTCTGAGCGCGTCGCGCAACCTTTTTAGGCCATGTATTTGATCGTCAAGCGCATCGGCGCATCGATGCAATTCAGGGCGCGGTACCTGCGGAGAACCATCTTTGGCAAACATGTCCTTGATTTCGCGCAGCGAAAATCCTGCCAGTTTCCCCATTGAGATAAGCGCAAGTTGCGTCAGCACCGAAGTATCAAACTGACGCCGCAACCCATGCCGTCCGATAGATCGGATCAACCCGATTTCCTCGTAATAACGCAGCGTAGAAGGCGGGACGCCAGTTTGTTTGGACAATTCGCCAATATCAAGAAATTTCACAGTTGACCTCAAGTTGACTTGAAGTGGCAGACTGAAGCTACGCTCAACGAACGACAAGAAGAATCTCCATGGCAAACTCTGCGAAGGTCCAAACCTCTTTACCCGTTCTGCTCGCCCTCTCTGCCGCAACACTGACTGCATCATTGGGTATCAGCGTTGCATCGGTGTTGCTTCCAACATTGGCGCACAGCTTCTCGGCAACGGTATCGAATGTTCAGTGGGTCGTGCTGGGGTACCTTATGTCGGTCACCATCACCATTGTTTCTGCAGGTCGTCTTGGCGACCTTTTTGGTCACCGTCGCGTTCTGATCTGGGGGCTTGTCATTTTCAGCACCGCATCGATTGCGAGTGCTATGGCTCCTAGCTTTGGGGTATTGATCGCCTCCAGAGTGGCGCAGGGTTTTGGTGGAGCGATCATGATCGCGCTTCCCATATCACTTGCCCGCGACCTTATGGGTACGAGTCGGCTTGGTGCTGCTATGGGTTTGCTAGGGACAACGTCCGCGACAGGTACGGCATTGGGTCCGTCTCTGGGTGGTGCATTGCTAGCCTGGGGGGACTGGCGGATGGCCTTCTGGCTTCTTGCAGGCATCGCCGCCGCCGCGTTCATTCTGACTGTTACGCTTGTTCCGCAAACCGCCCGCCCCCAGGGGACATCTTGGAGAAAGATGGATTTACCGGGAACATTGGTGTTGGCCGTCGCACTCGTGACCTATGGGGCTGCAACCAGTGGAGGGGTTTCAGGAATTCCCGTTTCTTCAGAGGTGCTGTTTGGTATTGCATTAATCACTTTCATTCTATTTGGCTTTATCGAAACACGGATGGCTTCTCCTCTGGTGCCTATGGCTCTGTTGCGTGACCGCAGGACCGGCGCAGGGTTCGCAATGAATGTCTTGATTGCTACCGCGATGATGGCCACGCTGGTCGTTGGGCCCTTCTTTCTAGCTTTCTCTCTGGGTCTCAATGATGCCCTTATTGGTCTGGTAATGGCAGTCGGGCCAGCGGTTGCTGCGCTCTCTGGTGTCCCGGCAGGGTGGTTGACTGACCGCTTTGGCGCGCAGCGTGTGATGATCATGGGAGTGATGCAGACCCTGCTTGGCCTGCTGTGCCTAGCTTTCTTGCCCCGATATTTTGGCGTCGCCGGATATGTTGCTGCACTCTTTGTTTTGACACCGGCATTTCAGATGTTTCTAGCTGCTAACAACACAGCAGTGCTGGCCGGGGCCACCAAGGATGAGAGTGGCCGTCTCTCTGGTCTGCTCGGTCTCTCGCGAAATATTGGCTTGATGACCGGAGCATCAGCCATGTCTTCATTGTTTGTCATTGTTCTCGGGACTGGCGAGGCTGATCAAGCATCGGCAGAGGAAGTTGCCAATGCCTTTTCGATAACATTCAGTGCTGCATCTGCGCTGGCGTTGATGACACTTGGGTTGGCGATCTATGGCTTTTCGAGTGCCCCACGCCAAGTGACCGAGACACTAGGATAATCCGGTTGCGCTTAGGACAAATAAGTTGGTGCAAATTAGGCGCACGATGCCGCAACGCCCGCCTCCGCAATCTGGGATGCATGATCAGCGAAGGTGCACAAATTCAAGTCCGGGTTTGATGCCAATGAATAACGGGCGTCGCGAAAACTGGCGCTCCGCCGAAATTTTGTGCTGCAAAGGCGAAGACTTTCTGTATAGGCACTGGCTGCACAAGCAAAAGGCGGGTGTGCGCGCGTCTAGATTGTCTGGGTGGCCTGCAGCGAAAGCACGGTTTTGGGTCAGGCTAGAACAACGCTTTTGAGTGGCTGGAATGGCGACATACGCTGCACCGCAACAACACGTGTGCCGCGACCGCGAGCAAATGCTGCGTCAGCTAAGCGCGAAAAACGAACGGCTGGAAAGTCCGCACACAAGTCCTTCGGTCGGGACAATTGAACGGCTGCAGTGCGGACTAAATCGCCCCTTCGCTGCGGATGCGCCAATGTCCGTTTCAGGAATTCAGCGTCCTTAACTTAGCCAATGACCGGCGCATGTAATCCACGAACGTCAATGACCGCACAAGTTCATCGCGGGATCGTTCGGAGCTGGTCGCGATCTTGATCGAGGTAAAGGCCACAGCATTAAATACCAGAAAGCCAGTCTTACTTCGTGGCTAGGTGAGCAATAAGACTCGAAACTAAGACCTTGCGTCAATTGGTTTAGTTCACAGGTTCAAATTCCTCGATGAACGCATTCATGATAGGCGTTGGAGATCTGGATTTTCGCCAGGCCATGCCGACATCCATTGTTGGAAGGTCATCGTTCAGATCCCGCTTCAGGACTCTCAGCCCATCTATCGTCCAGCTACGAAACACGACATCGCTGAGCACGGTGATGGCAAGACCATGCGCTACCATCGTTCGCACGGCTTCGATCGAGGCCGTCTCAAAGATGACCTGCGGTTCAATTCGCGACGTGGACCAGAAAGAACGCGCCTGGCGCTCGGCCTCGTCTGATTTCAGCAGGACGAATGGATAGGACGACAAATCGGTGAGGGAGACAGATGATCGTTCCATGATCGGGTGACCGGCAGCAGCCCAAAGCCGTCGCCGGGATCTGTGAAAGGTCCTGAAGGTCAGTTTTCTTTTTTCTTCAATATTTGACGTCAGGAGCAATGCAACATCGATTGTGCCGGCAAGCAGCATGGCCTCCAACTGGGCGCGGGTGGCCTCCCTCAGTTCAACAATTAAGTCCGGGTGCTCACGCCTGAAACGCGCCAGTTTCGGAAACAGAAAATAGCTGGCGAGCGTTTCGGTCACGCCAACGCGTAGCGTGCCGGTCAGTGGATCATCGAGCCGGTGCACGCTTTGCGTTGCGCGGGCAACCTGCTCCTGGATCGTGGCGGCGTGGTTCAAAAAGGCGATGCCTTCGCGGGTCAACTCGAGTCCGGTGGATTTGCGGTCGAACAACTGAACACCAAGACCCGCCTCCAGATCCTGAATGGCAAGTGTCATTGCCGATTGCGACACGTTGACGTTATTGGCGGCGGCTGAAATCTGACCCGCTTCGGCTACCGCCAGGAAGTATCGCAGCTGTTTCATCGTGAAGGACATTTGAAAAACCAATACTGACACTTTGAGATTTGAATTTCAAATTCATTAATCCCCCCTTTAAGTCAAGACTGACAGCAACGGATTGGCAAAATGAACCGAATTATGAGCCCTGATAAAGTGAGAACCAGAGTGCGGATCGTTGACCAAGATGACCGTCTGGACAGGTCCGGATACATGCCAACGAATGCTATACAGCCAGAGCCAGCCCAAATGCCCGGGACACCGCACGCGCGGGAGCCGCGGTGGAACGGCCATTGGGCATTGGTCAAATACATCTGAAAGGAACGAGGCACCAAGATGCCCAATGACCCCCTGTCCGATATCGTGCGAGCGCTGGATCTGACAGGCGGCGTGTTTCTGGATGCGGAATTTTCAGCGCCCTGGGCGATAGCGTCCAAAGTCTCGGAAGAGGATTGTCAGCCGTTCCTGCCGGTCCCGAAACAGGTAATTGCTTATCATGTCGTCACTGAAGGGCAGATGATGGTTGCGCTTGATGACCGGACCGAGCAGATGGCCCAGTTTGGGGATGTCGTGTTTCTTCCATCGAACGCGTGGCATGTTCTTTCAAGCGACCCGGGTCTGTCTCCTGCACTTGGCGATGATCTTGTCCTGCCGGCGGCCGAGGATGGGCTTGCCTCCATCCGTTTCGGCGGTGGCGGTGCCAGAACCCGGATTCTGTGCGGGTTCATTGCCAGCAGTTCCGGTCCCAGCCCGTTGTTGGAGACCCTTCCCGAGACGCTTGTCATTCGCATCGAAGACGTGGCCACGCGCCGCTGGCTCGAGGCGTCGATTGCGATGGCCGCCCGTGAACTGACCGCCGGTCGCGTGTCCTCCAACACCGTGATGGCGCAATTGTCGGAGCTGTTGCTGGTCGAGGCACTGCGGGCCTATCTTGAAACAGCGGACCGTCCATCCGGGTGGCTGGCCGGAATGGCCGATCCGCAGATTGCCACTGTTCTGGCACGCGTTCACCGTAACCTTGCCAACCCGCATGGTATCGAGGCCTTGGCGCGCGAGACGGGCATGTCACGCAGTACCTTCGTGGACCGTTTCACCGAGATCATGGGTGTCGCGCCGGGAGGATATGTCCTGACGCAACGCATGCAGACCGCGCGCAGCCTGTTACGGGATACACCCCTGCCCATGTCGGAAATTGCCTACCGCGTGGGTTATGATGCGCCGGAAGCCTTTTCGCGGGCATTCAAACGTTGCTTCGGGGTTGCGCCGGCGGAATGGCGAGCGGATGCTTCCGAGGCACCGGAATGAGACAGGCCTTCAAAGGTCTTCGGACGAACGATCATGCTGTTCGGATCAGCAGTCATTCGCGCGTTGCGATGCCAGGGATAGGACGATCCTGACCAAAAAAAAAGGATCTGTTATGACCACCAAGAAATACCGCGCCGCGCTTCCGCAACTGGGTGACACCCGTCTTCTGACTGACGGTGGGTTGGAGACCACGCTGATTTTTCACGACGGCATCGACCTGCCGCTTTTCGCGTCGTTCCATGTGTTCCGCTCTGTCGAGGAGCAGCGCGCACTTTGGCGCTACTATGAACGTTATGCCCGGATCGCGCTGGCGCAGAAAACCGGCTTCATTCTGGACAGCGCAACCTGGCGCGCCAGCCGGGATTGGGGCGACCAGCTAGGCTATTCGGCGAGAGACCTTGCTGCTGCCAACCACAAGGCCGTTGCAATGCTTTTCGACCTGCGGCGCGAATTCGAGGCAGATCAGCCTTTCGTCATCAGTGGCAACATGGGGCCGCGAGGGGATGGATATGCACCGGAGATGATGATGACGGCCGCGGAATCAGAAAATTACCACGCCAGGCAGGTTGCGGCACTCGACGAGGCCGGCGTCGACATGATCAGCGCTATCACCATGACCCATGCCGGCGAAGCGGCCGGCATCGCAAGGGCCTGCGCCAAATGTGACGTTCCGCTGGCGCTGTCCTTTACCGTCGAGACCGACGGGCATCTTCCGTCAGGGCAACCGCTTGGGGATGCGATCCGCGAGGTCGACGCCGATGCGGCCCATCGACCCAGCTATTATATGATCAACTGCGCCCATCCGGATCATTTCCGCGACATCCTCGACAAAGGTGAGGACTGGACGCTGCGTATCCGCGGCATTCGGGCCAACGCATCGCGCATGAGCCATGCAGAACTGGACGAGGCCGACGTGCTGGATGATGGCAATCCGGCCGAGCTTGGGCAGGACTATGCGAACCTGCTGCGGGTCCTGCCAAACCTCCGTGTCTTCGGCGGCTGTTGTGGCACCGATCACCGGCATGTCCATTCGATTGGTGAAGCGTGCATTCATGCACCCGCCGCGTGATGAAGCCCAGGCGTTGACCTCCCCACATGATGCCGCGGCCCCGATGGCGGGTCTCGGCATCAGTGCAAGTCTAATATGTCAGGTAAGGAGCATTCAAAATGCGCATGACAGTTCAGGGTGTAGGCACCGAACCCGCAGTACGACTGCGTCCTGCGCGGCGTGAGGATACCCAGGCGATTGCCCGGCTTTTTCTGATGTCCTCGGACGGGCTTGCCGCTTACATCTGGTCGCGCCTGGCAGAACCGGGCGCGGATCTGGTTGCAACCGGCGGTGCCCGCTATGCCCGCGAAAACACCGCTTTTTCCTATCAGAACTGCCATCTGGCAGAGGTCGATGGGAAGGTCGCGGGGATGCTGCACGCATTTGAAATGACGGCAAGTGCCGCTGTCGAGACCGACCCAGTCTTGCGGCCCTACGCAGAGCTTGAGGACCCTGGGTCGCTCTATATTGCGGGGCTCGCGGTGTTTCCCGAATATCGTCGTAAAGGGCTGGCGCGCGGCCTGATGGCGCTGGCCGACACGCACGCGCAGACACGCGGTTTGGCGCGACAATCGTTGATCTGCTTCAATCGAAACCTCTACGCGCTGAGCCTCTACGCTGACCTGGGGTTTGCCGAAATCGACCGCCGGGCGGTGATCCCGCACCCGTCGCTGCGCTATCAGGATGGGTTCGCGCTTCTGCTCGGGCGGAGCACGGGCATCACAGAGACGTCACCGTTGTGACATGCATGGAAAGGACCAAACAATGCCAACAATCATCAGAACGCCTACGCGCTTGCGCGCTGCCGGCGAGGTTGAGAAATCAATCTTCGAATACCTCGGTCGCATGGGCGGCGAAGACGGGATGTCCGTCGCCCGGATGGAAAGCCCCGCCGGGTGGTCCGAGCCGGGACAGCGGCCCGCATTTCGCGAAGTGACGCTTGTCGTCTCCGGCGCGCTGCGCGCTGAAACCGAGCGGGGTGTCGAGGTGCTGCGCGCCGGTGAGGCCATCATCGCCGAGCCCGGCGACTGGGTCAGGTACAGCACCCCAGATGAACCGGCCGAGTATCTTGCGGTCTGCACACCTGCCTTTACGCCGGAGCGTGTAAATCGCGATCCCGACCACGTCGAGACATCTACAGCCACGCGCCCGGTATGAGAACTCGAGAGGTTGAAATTCGCCTTTTCAGAACGTCTGACGCCGACGCGCTTGCGAACATCTACGTTGCGGCCGTGGCGCAACTTGGCCGTGGTCACTATACACCTGCTCAACTGCGGGTCTGGCGGGCGCGGTCTCCTTCGGCGGAGGCAATCCGGGACGCCTACCTAGACGGACGGCGAGCATTTGTGGCGGTAAATGAGTATGGGCAGGTGTCGGGATTCTCTGATCTCGAACAAAACGGTCACATTCGATATCTTTATGTCAGCCCGCATATGGCGGGACGTGGGATTGCACGCAAGCTGCTGGTAACGCTTAAGGATCAGGCTCGGGCACTTGGCCTGTCCCGTATATTCGCGGAAGCCAGCGAGGTCGCGCTCCCGGTGTTCGAACGGGCGGGGTTTCTGAGTCTGCAGCGTCAGAATTTCGAGATCGACGGGATCGCAATACACAATTACGCCGTCGAAAAACGTATTTTGGATTCCGCGAAACGCCAAAGTGCTAAGGCGACCCGATAAGCGAAATCTAAATACTTGCTCAAATTCGCGGCTATGCCGCCGGACCAACCGCGCAGCCAAGGAGTGAATGGAGCTAAAACGGTCATGAAAGCGATCCAAGAAAGATGCTTTTCCTGCGGCGGTCGGTTCCGTCAAACCGACGGCCCGACACATGCGTATATGTCATCGACGCCGGGATGCTGGGCAACCTATGGCGATTTGCTCGCGCGCGAATATTCAGATCACGATCTGTTTCAGCGCGTGCATCGACTGACCGTCGACAGCTATGCCTTGCAACACCCCGGAGATCCATCGGATGCCCGGGCGCGACGGTCTGTCTGGGTGCATTACCTGGCACTGACCCTGAAACTACGAGACCATTGCGGCGATGAAGAGATACTTGCCCGGATGAGAATCCTGGCGCGACGCCCGTTCCCGGTGATCCCTGCGAGGCCAAAATCGTTTGACGTTACCCATGCTGACGTGATGGCGACCGACCCGGCGGCGCATGCCAAAGCTGTAAGAGCATGGGCGATATGCTCGCTATCAGCGTGGGACTGCCTTGCCGACGGCGCTGAAGGCATCCAGACAGGACGGATCCTGACCTGATCGACGCACTGTCTGTGGTTTTCGCAAAGAAGTTTAAAAGACGCTGGCGGCGCATGAACGACATACTTCGGCAAACCGCTAGGTAGATTTTTGAAGGTCACGACGTCTGATTTGGCCGTCCTTTCTGGTCAGATAAGTTTTTTGCAGCAGCAACGCCGCAGGGCCTCCAATGGCTGGCGATGAGCCCGAACTGCCGGATGCTGCTCAACCAACTAATGGGGCAATAGGTCGAACCGAAGACAATACAGAGTTTCAGATCTTCCGATCCTGCTTAAAACAGTGCCAAAAATATCTGACGCTAATTTCGAAAGCGATGCAATCGGACGAACTGTCATGCGTTTCGGCCAGGCAATCATTCAGGGATTGGCGACCCTCCTGTACTTGGCTCTGGAAGATACACGGAGTCAAAAATGCCGCAGCCAGAGAACTCAAAATCTCGCATCAACAGCAACCATGAGAGTATTGCTGCGGTGATCGGTTTCGGCCGGGCTGTGGTCATTCCAGCCGTCTTTGTCCTGAGTTCCGTCGCGGTGGCCCAGTCCGACCAAAGAGCGGCTCAAATTGCTGAGATCAAGTTCATTTACGATGGAACTCCACCTGAGGCGCTGGTTGAATTGGGTCGGACCCTGTTTTTCGATCCTATTCTCTCGGGCAATCGGAACATCTCTTGCGGGACATGTCATCATCCAGCACTCGGGTCCGGTGATGGTCTTGCACTGGGGATCGGTGAAGGTGGCACAGGTGTCGGGCCGGAGAGGCGTCGGACGCAAGATGGCGTGATCGAGCGAGTGCCGCGCAATGCGCAACCGCTGTGGAATATCGGAGCGACCGAATATGTTTCGATGTTCCACGATGGCAGGCTGGAGCCGGATCCGCGCGAAACGTTCCCAAGCGGCTTCTGGAGCCCTGCGCGAGAAGACCTGCCACCGGGGCTGGACAGCCTCTTGGCAGCGCAGGCCATGTTTCCGGTCACGTCGCCTACGGAAATGGCTGGCCAGAAGGGCGAGAACGCCGTCGCCACGGCGGTTGCCGAAGATCGGCTTGGCGATGCCTGGGACATTCTGGCAAAGCGTCTTGCAAGCAATCAGGACTATGCCGCGCAATTCGCATCGGCCTTTACAGAAATTGAAGCGCCCGGGGATATATCCTTTGTGCACGCCGCCAACGCGCTGGCCGCGTTTCAGACCGTCGCTTTTCGGTCCGATGAGAGCCCGTTCGATTTGGCACTTCAGACCGGCGACATCTCGCATATGTCCGAAACGGCACAAGAGGGGTTCCGGCTGTTCTATGGCAAGGCCGGGTGCGTCACTTGCCACTCTGGCCCTCTTCTGACCGATCATGAATTTCACGCAATCGGAATGCCACAGATCGGTCCTGGAAAGGGCCACGGATCGGACAGCGGGTACTGGCGTGCATCCGGGTTCATGGACCGGCTCGAGGATGAAGGCCGCTATCGGGTGACGTTCGACCCCGAGGACATGTTCGCATTCCGTACGCCGTCCCTGCGCAACGTGGCTTTGACCGGGCCGTGGGGGCATGATGGCGCTTTCGACAAGCTCGAAGACGTTGTGCGGCACCATCTTGATCCGCTAATGTCGCTCGCAGCCTATGACCTGGACACGACCCATCTTCCTGCGCTGGATCAGGTGATCGAGCGGACGGGGCAAGGCTCTCAACTTATCTTCAGACCGTTGAACCCGGCCCGACGAGGGGCGTTCGATCTGCGTGATGGATGGGTACAGACATCAAAAGAGCTGACGGCACGGATTTCCGATGAAGTCGAAATCACGCCTGTCGCGCTGACCGATACCGAGGTGAACCAGATTCTGGCATTCCTCGACACATTGACCGACCCGAGCGCCGTTGATCGCGGATACCTTATTCCGGATGTCGTCCCGTCAGGATTGATGCCGCAGCCGTCTCGAGATCGAAAAGGAGATGCGCAATGAATCGCAATATCGGCCTTAGGCTAATTCGCAGATGGTGCAAAATTTACCGGAATATCCAGAAGAACTACTGCTGCCTCAATGTAACTTCACCACAAGTTCAAGCACTTTCCGATCACATTTTGGCGGACATCGGGCTGAACCCGGAAGCTAGGCAGAGTTTTTTTTGCCCATCAACACAACACTTGGAAACCGACCTCATGAAGGGAAGAAGACTATGAAACAGAAGCTTTTGACGACGACATGTGCTCTCATCTTAACTGTGGGCACTGCATTAGCGGACCAGTTAAATCTGGAAACTGAACACACTCAATGGGATTCCGGCTTTCCCGTTGGGCCGATCGATGTAGCTCAAGGCGGCGAACCTGATCCGCAACTTGACGCTCGGGAAGAAATGGCTCTGACCTTTATCTTCCACATTGATGAAGATCTCACCGAGCAGGACGTTTTTTATGAAAAAGTCCCCGAATCCGGTGAAGTCTGGCGCCCCACGGGCGCGACACGCGACATGGATGTCCCGCTTTACGCGTCAGCGGATCCGGTCAAACATACACCGCTTCAAACCGAAAACACCGGCCCATGGAAAAAGGGAGAGCCCTTGGGGATCACGCTTGGTGAGTGGTTCTCGGCGAAGGGATCAGGAACCTATGTCTGCGAAAACGGCGAGGGCGAGGTCGACATCGTATTCAATAACCTGGTGCCGAACGGTAACTACACCATGTGGCATGATTTTGCGGTCTGGCCTCCGACGGAACCCTTCCTGGGCTTCTATGACCTTCCGTTTGGCGCACGCGATGGGTCCGAAAACACCTTTGTCGCGGACGCCAATGGCTATGCGGTCTTTCAACGGAAAATGACACCCTGCCTGCAGCTTTCGGGTGAGCAGCTGATCTCGGAACTTGCAATCGCCTATCACAGCGACGGGAAGACGTATGGTCATGTTCCGGGCGATTTCGGGTCGGTCAGCCACGTGCAGCTCTACGCGCCGCTGCCCAAACGCACCGGGCTTTAGCATCAGAGGGGCGGTGCTGTCAGGCAGCGCCCCATCGCTTTCAAACGGTGGGATGATATATGGCGTGGGTTATGGAACATGCTACAAATTCAGTTTTTTAGCTGCTGACGGATATTTCCTGTCTGGCACCTTGTGATCCTCCCCCAACTGGTCTGCGCCTATAGTTAGGAAACGGAGGATCAGATATGGGAATCAAGCGACACAAACCAGAAGCGCCAAATCCAAGAAAGTTCAAAGTACATCTAGTCCTCCGCGCTACCTCGGCTCCGCATATGGATCCAAAGTCCGCTATGCGCAACAGATCTTGCCTTCCTGGATCGGGGGACAAGGCACCGTTGCGTATGAACAGTACACGCAGCAATCGCCTTCGAGCGGCTTAAGGACAGTCTGGCAGGACTTGCATTCATAGAACCACTGACAGGCGTCGGTAGGCATGGTTTCCGTTTCGACATGCCCGCATGACGGACAGGTCAGCCTCGATTCTAGGACTACTTTTGTTTCTTCTGTCGCCATAGCGCATACCCCGTCAGTATAAGAAAACCTGCCAAGATCGGCAGCAAAACAGCATCGTTGTAGAGAATGCCGAGCAGGCCAGTCAGACCAAGTGCAGTGAGCACAATCGGCAACAACGGCGTGAAACAGCAAAGGATCGCAAAGATCGTGCCGCCCAGACCAAGTGCCAGTAATTTGTTCTTCATCGCGTCGATCTCCACAAATCCCACATGAACCGTTGTGCTGAGGCTTCCCAATATGGCGAGGGATGCCCAGACGATAGCGGATCGCCTACGCCTTGCGCACGCGTCGGGCCATATCACTTGTACCATGCGCCACCACGGCTGATGATTGACAGCCCGGTTGGCAACACACAGTAAGATGCCGATAACAGTGCGACAGCCCCAAAAAGACCGGTTTGTTTCGTTGACATTTTTACTTTGCAGCATACGACTATACCAGAGGTAACAAGTGGAATGCCCATAGGTTTTTAGCTATTAAACCTGAACGGAGTCAGAGAATTTGCAGATGCAAATTTGCTGCAATCCCAATCAGTATTGTCCCGCCCGCCCATGCCAATCGCTCGCGCACCACCCTTTTGTTGTTGATGACTCTGGCCATCGTGCCGCCCATGCAGGCCACCACCAAATCCGAGGGAATTGCCGTCAGCGGAACCAACACACCCAAAACCAAAAGTTGCATCTGTACGCTACTTTCGGCTGATTGTCCGACACCAGCGTTAATGAAGGGTGGCAGAAAAAGCGCGAAGAATAAGACCGTTTTCGGATTGAGTAACTCGACCAATACGCCTTGCCAAACGACCGATGTAAGCGGCTTGTGCTGCACGTTTTCTACACTCAGTGTGGCTTGCGCAGCGGCCTGCGCGTTACGGATCATGTCCACTCCGAGCCAGACCAGATACGCCGATCCGACATAGCGCAGGGCAACTACAAGCCAGCCTGAGTTTTCGAAAATCGTGGCCAACCCCATTGCGGTAGCGATCGCCAGAAGCACGCCTCCAAGACAAAGACCGAGCGCCGAGGCAAGACCGGCAGCGCGGCTGTGCCCGACACTTCGTGACAGCACATAAAGCATTGAAGGACCCGGTGTCGCGCTTAGCGCCAATCCGGCTAGCGCAACGGAAATCATCGCATCGAGAGATGGCATAGCTTAACTCGAACTCCGGTTCATACGTTTTTCAAATGGGTTCGTGATCGTAATTGTTTCTCTGACGCTGGCTGTAGAAGGATCGCGTAGACAGAGGTTTTTCAAGTACGGAAAGTCCCGTACCAGCATGCTCTCCAGATGAGCGCCAGCCTTGAACGGCTCGTATTTGGGCATTTCGTCCCTACCCACCAATTCGGGAAAGGGGCGTATCAATGTGTCATGGTTGGCCGCGACGAAATATGGCATCGAGAACCTTTCAGGACTTAGATTCAGAACGCGATGCGGGGTCGAGCGCAGCAACCCGTTGGTCCAGGCTTCCAGCATGTCGCCGATGTTGACCACGAAGACGTGCGGATCTACCGGAACGTCAATCCATTGATCCCCAGTGGTCATGACCTGAAGGCCGGGATTTCGGGTGTGCAGAAGTGTCAGGCACTCATAATCCGTATGAGCCCCCATGTTGACTGAATTGACGTCGGTCAACGCCTTTTTGCGGACGTAGTGCAACAGCCGAAGCTGGGAAACAGGCTTTGTCATGTTGGTGGTCATCGTACCGGATGGCAGTCCCAGATGGAGCTCAAGGGCCGAACATACCAGCCGCCCGAGCGCAGAAATCTGACTGTAGTATGCTGATACCGTCTGTCTGAACCCGGCAAGATCGGGCCATACATTGGGGCCGAGAACCCTGTTGCCTGCCAGATAGTCCGGATCATCGTGCGGCAGATCCAATCCAAGGTCGAAGGCTTCATAGCTGCGGTCCACCTCGTCGGGGTAGTCACCTTTCTCCGTGAACGGCACATAGCCACGGTGGTTGCTGCTGAGGCCGATGTAGTAGCGACGCTTAACACCATCCGGCAGGTCAAAGAACCGTTCCGCCATCCGGTAGGTGCTCTCAACCAGCGCGAGATCGATGCCGTGGCCAGTGATTCTGAAGAAGCCAATTTCGCGCGCTGAATTACCGATTTCGTCGGCGATCCTCCTGACCTCAGAGGCGCTGCCCCCTCGCAAGCCACGCACATCGATTAGCGGCACGCTGACGTGTGCTTCTTCACGATTTACCATCGGGTCAGTCACCAAAGCCATCACGAAATGACAGCCTCCCTGCTACCGGTTTATGGTTAAGGAATCGTTTTCACCGCTCGTGACAGCCGGAAAATAAAGCTCGAACGTCGACCCCTGTCCGATTTCGCTCTGCACGGCGACGGTGCCTCCCGACTGGCGCATAACTCCCAGAACCATCGATAGGCCCAACCCTGTACCCTCGCCCGGCCTTTTGGTCGTGAAAAATGGGTCGAAGATCTGCGACAAGCGTTCCGCTGCAATTCCGGTGCCGTGATCAGAGACGCTAACTCGTACATATCGTCCCGGCAGCAGTTCCGAGAGGAAGGGCCGCTCCTCCGACAGCATATGGAAGATGTTCTCTGTCGTGATCTTGATGCTGCCACCCTTCGGCATCGCGTCAATGCCATTAAGCGTGAGATTGAGAAGCATATTCTCAATTGCTATGGGGTCAACCGACACCATCCAGAGGTCATTCGCCAGACTTCGCTCAACCCTCTGTGCCAGAGATCGCTCGGAGTTTTCGCAAAACGCCGAGACATATGCGTTCAGATCGATGGTTTCGGGCGCAAGGCGTGTTCGCTGCGCGAAAGCAAGCATGTCGCGGATCAGCGCCGCACCCCGGGTTGACGCTGTTCTCGCGCCTTGCAGCGTCTCTTGAGACCCTGCGTCGGGCCCTTCAAGTTCGAGCAGCTCCAGGTTCCCAGAGATCACCGTTAGCAGATTGTTGAATTCATGTGCGAACCGACCGGTCAGCCGCCCGACCGCTTCAAGCTTGCGCGCTTCAAAGAGCTTTGCTTCCAAGGCTTTTCTGTTGCTTGTCTCTTGGGTCAGCCGAGTATGTGCAGCGACCAGCTCTTTGTAGCGATCTTGGGAGCGATCGGTTTCCTCCAGTAACTCCAGCTTTGCTCTCGTCATCGCTGCAACGGTGCTCAAAATCTCAAGCTCAGGTTCACCAAACGCGGCGACCTCGGGGTGCTCGCTGTCGATGACGCCCACGATCCGGCCCGACGAGATAAGGGGCACACAAATCTCTGACCGTGCGGGCTGCGTGTCGGTGATGTAATTCTCATCCTTGACGAGATCGTCCACAATAATTGGTTTGCGGCTCTGTGCCACCTGACCCGTAATGCCGCGCCCGAAAGGAATGACCAGCGGGTTGATAATATCCCGTCCGTAGGGGTTTTTTTCGCCCCAGGCTGAAACCTGAGTCAACTCCGATTGCGCCTCATTAGCCTGATAAATCACGCAGTCCACAAAGCCTAGCTTGCCAACAACATTTTGCGCAACGTACCAGAACAAATCTTCGACACACGGAATTGACATCAGATCAACCGCGAAGGTGTTGAGCGTCCGAAGCATCTGCGCCTCGCTGGCTCGGCTGCTTCTGTTCAGGCTTGATGGTACCGGCTTCAACATGGTGTTGTCCCGTGAAATCACTAATGTGATCAATTTATGCGGTTTTAAACCTTGGGGATAGTTCTATTTTGAGGCTCTCTCTTGGGTTGTATACGCCATACAATTCCGAGCCAGTGTAGTTCATCAAATGAAGTTACTGAGAACAATTCAAGCACTCTGGGTGCTCATTTTGCTCGCGAAAAATCGGGCAGTTTTGCCGGTGGTACAAGCGCTACCAGAAACAAGTTCCTGATCATCACATCCAAGTAGACGTCAAGCTCATGACGTTTAAGGGGAAAACGCAGCGAAAAGGTGCGTCGGTTCCAATACATCGCAATTGACGATGTCACACGTTTCAGGGCGCTTAAGATCTACAACAAGCACACGCAGGCAAATGCCATCGACTTCATTGATCATATCATTGAGAAGTTCCCGATCCGCATTCGCGAAGTTCGGACTGACAATGGCCACGAATTCCAAGCTAAATTCCATTGGCATGTTGAAGACAAAGGCATTCGACACGCCTACATCAAGCGCGGCACGCCAGAGCTCAACGGGAAGGTGGAGCGCTCTCACCGATCTGATCAGCAGGAATTCTATCAGCATCTCAGTTACAAAGAAGACGTCGATCTCGAAGCCAAGCTCGACGAATGGGAGCGGTTTTACAACTTCGCAAGGCCACACGGCGCGCACAAAGGCCAGACCCCTTACGAAGCTCTCAGAGACAAGCTGCAGAAACGAGATAAGTGCTCCACGGGTCAGCCTAGGTTTACACCGCCCCAACTGGCGGGCGAGTGGCACCTTGACGAGGTGGTGATCTTGATCAAGGGCGAGAAACACTGGCTCTGGCGCGCAGTAGATTCAAATGGCGATGTACTCGATATTCTGGTTCATCCGCCCCGGAATAAGAGCGCAGCCGAGCGCTTCTTCCGCAAGCTGTTTCGGCGTTGGGGCAGGCCCTGTGTACTGGTCACAGACAAGCTTCGCTCCTAAGCCGCTGCCAAAGCCGAAGTCGCCCCCGGGATTGAACATCGCCAGCACAAGGGCTTAAGTAATTGAGCTGAAGCCTCGCATCGGCACACACGCCGACGAGAGAAGATCATGGGGCGCTACAAATCACCACGCCATGCGCAACGGTTCCTTTTTAGCCCATGATCAAACCACTGCTCTGTTCCACCCGAAATGCCATCGCCTTTCTGCAACGTCCTATCGCCACGCCCGCGCCGATGCTTTCGAACTTTGGCAAAGTATACACTCGAAGTGACTGTATGATTTCAGTTCAAGACACGCGTTTCGCCAGTTGCTCAACAAACTGAAAAAGCCGTTGAAGCTCATTGCCGACATCTAGCGGCCTTCTTATTTGCCATTGATCTTAGCCGCGCTAACCGACACTTAGAGGTCGATATCAGCGGCTTTCTCGATCAGGCTTTGTGATCCTTCGGAACCGTCAATCTTTGGTCTGGTATCCTCCAGCCCGGCTACTTCGTGCAATAACGCAAGGTCGAGGGACCAGACCACCAGATGTACCCGGCGCTGCTGGTCTTCCCCGACCAAGGCCCACACAGCCGGCGCGCAGGTCTCGTAGATCAATTGCTCGGCCCCATTATATTGCATTTGAGGTGACCGGAATGCCTTGGCCATGCGGCTGAGGAGCTGGAAATTCGGATCCTGATTAAAGGCCGTCAAATCCGCCCTCAGCTGGTCGCGCATCTGTGGCATACATCCGGCGCGTGCGCCCCATGTCAACACCTGTGCAGGACGTGGGCCGTAAAGCCCGCCGTCTTCTACAGTCTCAGGGCTGGCACCATATTTGCGCAAGAGCGCGCCCACCAAAGCATCCGTCGTCACCGTGTCCGGCTCAAAAACCCGGTGGCTGCCCACAGAAAGAACTCGATCAGGGTCGCGATCTGGTTCACGCATGACGGCCAGAGCTTCATTTCCGTTTCTGCTGAACAGGAAGTGACCGTTGTGATAGGCTTGGAACTGGGCCATCGGTCCCAACAGCGCATTGTTGCTGGTCATCTGAAAATTTGCAGGTGCGCCGACATTCTCGACGACCATGGCCTCGGGCAAACGGCGCTGAGCTGATTGCAGCGCCTGTTGCCAATCCATCCCGGGTGTGATCTCAAAGATATCTGAACTGAGCGGCGGTGCGGGTAAATCTTCTGCCACCAGCGTATCCACAATTTCCAGGGCAATGCGCCCAGTCTGTGGATCTTCGCCCAACGTGTAGACCTCCGAACGTGTCACATCGACAAAAACCTGCAAAACCCCGTCGGTGCCACGCTCAATCGCCGCCATGCCGACATCACGGACCACCCGGGCTTCCTGCGTTTGCACAAGCGGTTTGCGGATCGCGCCCCGAACGGTGATCATGGCGGTATCTGTCTGCATCCCGCTCATCTGTTCAGGCGCAATCTTCAATCGGTTCCGGGATGAGATATTGCAATTCACGCTGCCCACCCGGTTCGAGGACGCCAGCGCGGGTGAGCCAAACACGGCGTAGCGTAAGTCGGGCATCTGACGCACACTTCCTCCACCCGTACGTTGCTGGTATATCTGCAACATCTGCATATATGCGCTGTGCTCGTTTTTCTTAAGTTGCATTACCAACTCTGGTGGCACGGTTCTCTCAAAATCGCGGACGGGTGGTGTGAAGGATGACCAGCACTGAAAGCCGCCGTCAATGTAGCCGGAGTGTTGCTGCACAAAGACCTCGTCAGGCAATGCCGCAGCCCGTGCGATACTCCAGTCACGAAAACGCTCAAGCATTGCCTGCACACGTACCGGGTCGATCTGGCTGACACCGGGCGGGAAGAACCAGCCCCATGCGAGCGGATAGCCACTGCCACGTGCCACCTGTTCACGCAGCATCCGATCGTACATCATGCGCGTCCATGTCGCCTCTGAAATTTCATCGCTCGCCTCACGGATCATGAGCAGATCAAGGTAGTCGGAATCGAGTGCAATCTGGCTGGGTGCCTGTAACGCGACGCTGGCCAAATCCGTGGCTGCGACAGCGCCATCCTGCCCGGCTTCGGGTGTGATCTCGACATAGGCCGCAGGATATCCGGTGCCATCTTCTGCGGCAGAATAAAACACAATGCGCTCCGGCTCGATGTAGAGTGTGCCGCGCCGACCGTCGAAGTTGGCAATGCTTGGTTTGGCCCAGACAACGAACGGCACCGAATTGCCTCGGTTCCGATCCTGCAAAAGCAGGCTCTTTGCGGTCTCCACATCAACCTGTAGTCGTCCGAACAGCTCTGGCGTGACCAACTGCACAGCGGGACTCTGAATACCGATCTCACCGCGCTGGTATCTGAAATCCAGCCCCTCGACCGGAAACACCTGATTGGGCACATCGTATTCGCCAAGTGATACCTGACCGGTGAGTTTGAGCACTTCAGGCATCGGCAATGAGGCAAGCCGTGCCCGCATATCCTGCTCGACCTGCAGCCGGTCAAATTGCCCGGCAGAACGTACCTCGCTTGAATTCTGCACAAGATGCGCAAGGTAGTCGGGCGTCGCCATCAATTTCAGAGTAGCGGCAACAACCTCGTCGGAAGTGCTGTAGCTGCCACCCCGGACATCGGCCCAGAATTTCACACGCTCGGGGTCCGCGACCGGGCGTTCTGGTCCTCGATATGCGGCCAGGTCAAACTCTTTGACTTTCTGCCCCATGGGGTCGGGATCCGGCGTGCGTTGGTTATAGGCGTGCAGAGAAATCGATTGTGGCTCGATGATCGGCAGAAGCACCTCAGTATTCCGGTTTTGCTGCTGCTGAATGCGCGCGCCGGTGACGCGGTATCGCGCGACAAGCGTCATCTGCCGATTGCCGGGCCCGAATTTGTTTTCCAGATAAGCAACAAGTTGGCGCGCAGGCTCAAGTGGACTAGGCAGGAAATCGGGCAAACCGCCAAATGCCGGATACTGCCCCTGAGCGGCAATACCCAAGGCGCCGACCCCACTGGAATTGATCGTGAACCCGCCACTGGAGTGATCATATTCCCCAAGGTTGACGGGAATACGGGCGATGACATCAATGGGAAAATTGGGTAGCCGCGCCCTGACGACCGGCCAGAGCATTTTGTTCACCCGTGCCAGAAGCTCCGCACGCTCGAACTCATCGACGGATTGATCAAACGCAAAGCTGTTGTTCCGCCCGTATTGACCAAAATAATGCGGCGGGATGACGGCATCCCGCTCCTGTTGGGTTGCAAGTTGGAAGAAGACCTCCGCACGAAGTTGATCTTCCAACTGAGCCGGTGCGTTGGCTTTGAGGTTCGCCAATCGCATGAGCTGGGCGGCAGCATTCGCAGACCGACCGCTAGGGTCATAGGACTGCCCCTCAATAACGGCGCCTTGATGCATGCCAATTCCCAAAAGCTTTGCCACGCCGGCGATACCGTTTTCCGGTGTCGTGGCGAGCTGCGCTGGAAAGACCGCGACCAGCCTGGTGTGATCTATGGTCTGGCCGCGCGCTTGCGGCTTGTCAAATAGCCCGGCAAACCGCACCTGCCCGCGCGCCACTGCCCGCGCGTTTGTCTGCGATGAACCATGTACTTCAATCCCGTCAATCTGTGTGACGATACCAAGGGAAAGCTGCGGCGATTTCTGTTGAATGTAAGCGGCCTGCTCGTTGTTCATCGCCAATTCCGACACATCGAACTGCGAGATAGCCCGTTGCTCAATTGTCGCGACGCCACTGATCATCAGGTTCGCCGCTCCTAATGCCTGACTTTGCCCCCCGCCCTGCACCTTCAATTTTCCACCTTCGTATTGGGCACTCTGCAAAGGGTTGCCCTCGACCCGGCCAATCAGGAACGGACCCGGTGGATTGGCGGAAATGCTGCGGGTCAGATGATCGCGCGCAACGGCCAATTGTCCATCCTGACCCTGCGACTGCCCTTCAAAAACGAGCCGCGCCCAGGCGCGCAGAACACTCTCGTTCTGCAACATTTCCGGCCGCGCCCGGACCACTTCGATGATCAGTTTAACCTGAACTTGTTTGGGGTCCCAGATGACCTGCCCCAACTCTGCCGGCTGCAAGGGTGTCAATGGCACGGACAAGGCTTGCGGTGGTTTGGGCCGTGTCTGCACCGCCACCGGAACCGGCTTGTCGGCCTTGACCACGGTCAGCTTGGAAATCCGCGCGCGTGTCGCCTTGGAAATACAGTCGGTGCTCTCGGCGCAATTCTTGCGAAAGTCTGTCCAGGATGTCTGCTCTTTCTCCAATTGCGCCCGCGCTCGCTCATCCAATGTCGCCAGTCGGGTACGGTAAACTGCGTTCATCTCCGTCTCTAAAGCGCGCAGTTCCGGCGCAGAACAAATCGCCACGGCTGTCCCACCTTCCGGAGCATCGCAAAAGTCGATCGCCAGATCAGGTTCAGGTTCTGAGGCCACGTCCCGGTCACACCATGTCACCAGCTGATCGAGAGCCGAGTCCAGATTCTCTAGCGGAATTGACACCGTCCGGTCATTCCCCAAACCCATTGCCACTTCTTTGGCCTGACGCATCGCTGCAAGAAACGGTAATTTGCGCGGCATGCTGGTTGCCAGCTCTCCAGCGTCAGACATCAAAAAAGGTCCTTCTCCCCGGGCCTGCCCATCCAGCGACAAACCGATGCGCACCACGTCGCCTACCGCCGCCGAAACTTGTTCATCGACAAGGGCACCCGCAATTCGCCAGGTCAGATTGTCCGGATCATACCCTGCATCGGCGCGTGTTCGACATGCGAAACTCATCGCGATGCGGTCGTCAGCAAACTCTATAACACCTTCCGGGCCCGCCGGCTCCGCGAATTGCCAGTTTTTTGCCGAAGCATTTCCGGCAACACAAAAGAATCCAACAATCAGGACAAAGCGAATAAACGTCATTAAAATGCACTCCAGGATCGTGCCGGAAGCGTCGCTAAATCCCGCAATTCTGTCAATGAAAAGCTCTTCCGGGGGCGGCCGTTGCGTCGTTCTCGCGCCTCCGGCGATCATGCAATTGAACCCGAATAGAAGGGGTTACGATGCGCAAGAATCCATTCAAGGAACACCGCTTCCCAGCCGAGATCATTCTTCTGGCAGTGCGATGGTACTGCCGATACCCACTCTCCTATTAAGACGTCCGCGACCTGTTAGCTGAACGCGGTATCTCCGTCGATCCCGCAACGATCAACCGACGGGTCATCAAGTTTAGACCAGAAATAGCCAGGCGATCATTTTCAAGGCGCGGCCCGCGCGGCTTTGGTTGGCACGTAGATGAAACCTATGTTCGTGTTGGGGGAAAGTGGCGATACCTCTGGAAGGCCGTCGATCAGAGCGGTAAAGTCATTGATTTTCGCCTGACAGCGCGAATCTACGGACCGATGTCAATCACCACGGATAAAGCTCCAACCTATTCGCGTGTCATCGGCGAAATGAACACCTTTTGCTTTCCGGGAGAAGAAATCATCCACGTGGATAGAAAGTGGCGAAACAATCGCATCGAAAGCGACCACGCGGCGTTGAAGCGCATCACCGATCCGGGTCGAGGCTTCCAATCGCTGCGAACGGACAAAGCAACGTTGAAAGGCATCGACGCCGTAGGCATGATCAAGCGCGGCCATGTTTGTGACCCGCCGACAAATGCCTAGGGCGAAATCCGTCTTCTCACCAAGCTATTTGATCTGGCTACCTAATTTTAATGAAAATCATATAATTCATCTGAGATAGTTCTAACAATGCAACTGTCCCGCGTACGAAAACCAATCAACCAGTTTCAAACGCCGCCGGGAAAAGGTCCTGCCAAAACGCGGCAATCGCCTCCGCATTCAGCGCCGACATCCAGCCGTGGTTTTCGAAATCAGCCCGCGCGGCCGGGTCTTCGACTTGCGATAAGAACAGGCGTTTGTCTGCGTCGCGTTGTGTGGGCGAGCGCCCGGCCGCCAGGTCGCGGATTACCCTCAGACGCAGTGCGCGCGCACTGTTGAAGGCCGCAGGTACGGCGGGGGTCTTCCCACCGTAGTCATCCCGCAGCGCCGCCGCGAGGTATTTGGCAGGGCTCTTGACCCCCTCCTGCGACGCCATGTAATCCAACTTCGCGCGCACTGTATCTTCGCCGTGGTGCTGCATCCATTGCCGCGCCAGCCGATCGCTGACGCCCATCTCACGTAACCGCTCATAAACCGGTGCACGTCTGTGCCCTGCCCCGTCGTCCAGATCCAGAATGGCCAATTGCGGGTTCTGGCTGATCGCAAAACGAATATCCACGACCGCCCTGCCCCGCTTGCGCACTTCAGGCGTCACAATGATGTTGCTGGACCGGTTCACCTCCGCGACCGCCGGCTTGATAATCTTGGCGTTGAGATGTTTGTAGACTTCGTAATAGGCGCTGTCATCGACGCCCATGAGTCTGCGGAAGGTCTCCAGCGGCCACCAACCCGTGCTACCCGTGCGGTGAAACCGGTAGCAGTTCTCATAAAGCGCCAGCGCGTGGCCCGAGGTGAATTTGCGTTGGATGTTGAGATTGATCAACGCAAAGACCTTGGGATCCGCCAGCTTTTCCGCCAAAGCCGGGGAATAGGCATATTCGCAAACACCCCCTTTTAGTTTGGCGTAGCTCAGCAGGCTGGATACACCCCATTCCTGCTGCCCTGCCCCGTCCAACATGTCCCATTCTGCCACCGTTTCCGCCAGACCTCGTAGCGACTGTTTCAGCGTTTCAAAATCATTTGAATTGTAGCCGACCATCAGACACAGCGTGCGCGCATCCATCTGGAAACTCTGTGCCTGTGTCAGTGTATCATAGGCATTGAGCAGCAGCACATTGCTCAGCTTGCGTTGCAGCAGCGTCAGCTTCCCGGACACATGGATGGCGGCCACGTGTTTTTTCACCGCCTCGCGCCGCAGGGACCCTGTCAGCCTGTCTTTGGGAATATCGTTCTTCGCCATTTTGCCTCTCATGCCTGAACCTCTGTGGGTTCTTTCTCTCGATTCTACAGCATTAGGCACCCGGCCTCAATCGCACGACGGATACTTTTATCAGTACGTCGCCTTCGGTCCAAAGGAACCCGTTTACAGGAAGGTATGTTGGTACGAGAGGCTTTAGCAGGCTCTAACGTGGTATTTAAGCTCTACGCACCGCGAATCGGTACCTATCAACCCGAATTGTGGTCCCTTCAATCCTGTATTGTGGTACCTTTCGTCCTGTATTCTGGCATCTAAATATACGCAAGACATTGTAAAACATTATATTTTTGATCTTAAAGTTCTTAAAGATTCTATATTTTCTTAAACAGCTGCCGTGCCGTTTCTGATATTTTCCTTTGAAAGGATTCACTTACAACCCGTAATGTGACATAGCTTGAGCAAAGAGTTATAAACAGCATAACATCGGCAGTTCAATATGACATCAATCGGAAAACCTCCCCTACCCCCATATATCGGAATCGAACCCGATCAGGCCGCCTCACGCTTGCCTGACCCTATCCGAACGGCTCGATTCGCGAAAGCCGCAGCCTTCGCCTCACGGGGCCGCGAAGAGTTGGCAAAGGCGGGACATGCCCCGGACGGTCGCAAGCGTTTGCGCAAGTTCTCCACTTGGGAAATCTGCCGCTATCTCATCCCAGTAGCCCCCGCTCATTTCCGCCGTGTGTTGAAGGCCCAGCCAGATCTGCCACAGGGCGTTGGTGAAGGAAATTCAAAGTGGTTTTCGTTGGAAGACGTGATGGTCTTGCGCAATCATTTCGCGACCGAAGGGGCGGCGCATCGTGAATACCGGCCCTATCGCCCTGAGGGGCTGAATGCCAAGGTGATGGCGATTGCTAATTTTAAAGGTGGCGTGGGAAAGACCTCCACCTGTGCGCACCTGGCGATGAGCGCTGCACTTGATGGTTATAAGGTGCTTGTTGTTGATCTCGACAGTCAGGGGTCGCTGACGTCCATTATGGGAGGTGAGGTCGAGGACGAATGGCAGACAGCATTTCCGATTCTGGCGCGGGATTTCGCTCAGCATTTGGAGAGTGAAAACACTGTTCGGGCCGCGCGAGGTGAAGCACCCCTGCCTCTTGACGAGACCCTGACCGAAGCCCTGACGGTTTCGCCGCGAAACCTCATCCAGACGACCCACTGGCCCAACATTGACCTCATCGGAGCCCAGCTGAACCTCTACTGGGCAGAGTTCCAGGTGCCAGTCTGGCGGATGCAAAATCGCAGCTGGCCTCTCTGGGATGCCTTGCTCAACGGGCTTGAGAGCGACGGGATTTTGAAGGATTACGATCTCGTTTTTCTCGATACGCCCCCTGCCCTCGGATATCTTACGATAAATGCTCTTTCGGCCGCTGATATCCTAATTGTCCCACTTGGCGCGTCCTTTCTGGAGTTCGATTCCACCGGTCGTTTTTTCGATATGCTCTACTCGACATTTGCCAGCATCGAGGATGGTGAAAACAGCCAACGCCGCAAGCTGGGGCTCGAGGATGTGCGGTTTGAATGGGACGCCGTTCGGACCCTGATCACGCGCTTCGACGCTAGCCAGCAAACGGACCTCGCCAATGTGATCCAGGCCTATTTCGGGGATCTGATGACGACCTTCCGTCAGGACATGACAGCGATGGTCGGGCAAGCCGGAGAGCAGGTGAATGGGATTTACGAGGCGGACTACCGGGACTTCAACCGTGACACCTATGTCAGGGGCAGAGAAACATTCGACCAGACCTGGGCGGAGATCAAGGAACTGATCATCGGCGCTTGGTGGAAAGATGAGCAGGAGACAAAAAGTGGCAAAGCGTAGAAAGGTGTCCGCCCCCAGCGCGGAGGATCTGAACCGGATTGATGCAGAGTTTCGCAGCGAAACCCTTACCACAACGCCCGGTGCATTAGCGCCAATTTCACAGGTTTCGGCTGATGCGGCGCGGGCGACCCCTATCTTGCCAGCTGAGACACGTGTCACGCAGGAAAAAGACCGCAAGGATGCCGAGGCGTTGCGGTCTGCGGAGGCCGAGGGCCGGGTGATCCACGACATTCCGATTGACCAGATTCTGGCGGATGCCATCGTGCGCGACCGCACGGTGATTGATCCTGCAGAAATGGAGGAATTGAAATCCTCGATTGCGGCACACGGTCTCAGGCTGCCGGTGGAGGTCTTTGAACGCGTAGGCGAGGCGGATCAACCCTACGGCCTGCTGTCGGGTTACAGGCGGCTCTGGGCGGTGCGCGAGCTGCTGACGCTGACCGGTCAGGCGCAGTACAAAACCATCAAGACATTGATCCGCGATCCAGAGGTCATGGGTGGTAGTTTCGCGGCCATGGTCGAGGAAAACGAAATCCGCGCGCAACTTTCGCATTTTGAGCGAGGACGGATTGCCGTGGTGGCCGCACAGCATGGCGCATTTGCAACCGTCGAGGAGGCCGTGGCGTCACTGTTCAGCATGGCGAGCAAGGCAAAGCGGTCAAAAATCCGATCGTTCTCCCTTATCTTCGAGGAACTTGGTGACATGCTGGAGTTTCCTGAGAACCTCAAGGAACGCGACGGGCTGCGCTTGTCCGCGGCGCTGCGCAACGGGGCGGAAAGCCAGTTGCGGGACGCGTTGGTTCATGCGCAAGCGGCGACGCCGGACGAAGAATGGCTGGCCTTGGAAGCCGTGATCGACAGGTTCAATTTGAGTATAAAGCCGTCTGACCGGGGTGGCAGGCCCAAAAAATCAACCCCGAAAACCGGGTGGGTCGGTACGAGTACTGTGCACCTTTCAAGCGGAGTGACGCTGCAGTCGGGCCAGGACAGCCAGGGGCATATAATCCGTATCAAGGGGGATCCGGTCAACTCTGTGCTGATCGAACGCGCCATGGAGCACCTGCAAAACCTCTTTGAAAAAGGGTAGGGCAGGACGCAAAATCGACACAAGAGTTTGCAATTAACCTTGCATTTCTACTATCGCACAGCATAAATGCAAGGTATGATTGCCCGAAGTCACGAACATCAAATCACGCAAGCTCTGTCCGAGCAGGCCGGTGTTGTACTTTTAGGCCCGCGCCAGGTCGGCAAGACTACGCTGGCGCAGGACCTCAGCCAGACCCGTGACGCGGTCTATCTCGATATGGAACGCGCCGCGGATCGCCGTATTCTTGAAGAGCCTGATCTCTATCTGGATGAGCAGGCCGGACGGCTGGTGATCATCGACGAGGTGCAGCTGATGCCGGGTCTCTTCGGTGCCCTGCGTGGTCAGATCGACCGGCGGCGCCGGACCGGGCATCGGACCGGGCAGTTTCTGCTGTTGGGATCCGCGTCAAACACATTGCTCCATCAAAGCGCAGAATCGCTGGCGGGGCGTGTGAGCTATCACGAACTGTCGCCGTTTACGCCCGCAGAAACCGGGCAGGGGTCCTTGCAATCGCTTTGGCTAAGAGGCGGATTCCCGGAAAGTTTTCTGGCCACCTCTGACCGTGTGAGCCAGACATGGCGCGAGGATTTTATCCGGACCTATCTGGAACGTGATATCCCGGCGTTCGGGTTGCGCATCCCGGCGGAGACCCTCCGGCGGTTCTGGACTATGCTGGCCCATGAGCAGGGTGGTTTGCTGAACGCGGCCAAACTGGCGGCGGGCCTGGGCGTGTCGGGGCAGAGCATTGCGCGTTATCTCGATCTTTTGGTCGATCTGATGCTGGTGCGCCGGTTGCCTCCTTGGCATGTGAACGCTGGCAAACGTCTAGTGAAATCGCCCAAGGTGTACATTCGCGACGCCGGTCTGGCGCATGCGCTGCTCGGGCTCGGCACGGTCGAGAATCTTTTGGGCCACCCGGTAGTGGGCGGGTCTTGGGAGGGGTTTTGCATCGAGAACCTGATCGCGGCCGCGCCGCGGGGAACGGAGGCCAGCTTTTACAGGTCTTCCGCAGGGGCCGAAATAGATCTGCTGCTGAGGCTGCCCGGTGGCGCGCTCTGGGCCATTGAGGTCAAACGAAGCACCGCGCCCAAAGTCACCCGGGGGTTCCACATCGCGACTGAGGAACTGGGCGTGGCCAAACGTATTCTGGTTTATGCCGGAGATCGCGAGGTGCCGGGGCAGGGCGGCGTGCGCGCGATGCCGCTGGCGGAGGTGATGGCGTTGTTGGCGGGAGAAGAGACGGTGCAGGGTCAAACGACCGGACTGCACTCTCACTGATGGCGGGACGGTTCACATCCACTACGACCCCGGCCAGATACACGACAGGCTCATTGCCGTTGGTAGGGCTGATACTCGGTCTGGTGACTACGCCGACACCAGCAATATCAAGTGGGTTGACGCGTGCCAAGGTGCGTTGGCCGCAGCCTAGTCTTTGTTGTCCTGATGTTTGCTGAGGTCAGGTTTTGGCTTTGCGGCTTTGGCGTAGCCTGAAGCTTTCGCCGTTCATTTTCGAGAATGTGGACGTTATGGGTCAGGCTATCCAGAATGGCACTTGTGAGACGTTTCGAACCGAAGACCTCGGTCCCGTCGTCGAATGACAGCTTGGAGGTGATAACGATGGAGCCGCGCTCATAGCGCTGAGAGATGATCTCGTAGAGCACCCTGGCCCCGGTCTTGGAGAGCAGCGCGAAGCCCAGTTCGTCGATGATCAATAGGGCGTGGCTGACCAGCAGCTTTTGGCGGCGCTGTAAGCGCCATTCGTTGGCAGTTTCATAAGTTCGTAGATCAGGGCGGCCGGAGTCGTGAAGCCAACCTTTTGGCTCCATTAGCAAAGTCGCGGGCCGCGTCGATCAACCGATCCAGCGAGCGGGAACCAGCGACGTGGGGAGCGCAGGACGATGGCGTCGCTGTCCTAAGGAGTTCTTCCGTCGCGCTCGACATTGTTCATCGCGTCTTTGGCTGATGAGTGCGATTCCTCGGCTCCTGGGCGCTTGTCTTCGGGGGGTGCTCTATGTTTTGGAGGTGGGATTGGTTATGACCGATAATGCAAACTTATTGGACATATCTGTAACCCGCAATGTGGGGCGGTTAGCACACTATATTGTGGATAAAAGCGCCGTGACGATATAGTGTTGTGGCATGACATACCAGACAGCGGCCATCTCTGACGACCTTATCACCCTACCGAAACTGCCGGGCTGGGTCACCTCCGGACGTGCGGAAACCCTTGAAACTGTGGCCTTTCGGTCCGGAGCGGTCCTCACAGTGCTGGATCAGCTGGTTAGTGATCAACGACATGGTGTGCCGGTCAAACTGCTGGCCAACAAGTTGGCGCTGACAGCGGCCACAGCCTCCTCGAAACTGGAAGGCCGGCTGTCAAGGGAGGCGGATATCCGCGATGCCTATCATCTGACGCCGCCGGGCGAGGCGCGAGGCCCAGACGGAGATCTTCTGGCATTCTGGCGTGACGTGGCGCGCTTGCGTGTAGGCGGCACTGACGAGGTCGCGGCCCTGGTTGGTCCAGACTTCACAGGCTTGGTGGGCATCTGGCTTGACGCGGGATTGGAGCGGGCCCAGACCCATGGGCCGCTGTCGGGCTGTGTCGCTGTCCTGCGCGCCGTGCTCGAGGTCGACGACCGGGCGGAACGGGTCGCGTGCCTGCTCTCGGATATTGTCCTGGCGCGGGCACAGAACTGGCAGGCAGTACTACCGGTGACTGCGCAGCGCCTCATCAAGGGGATGCTGCGTGACTTGACCACGAACGGGCAGGGGGCCGAGTTGGCAGTTCAGGTGCGGATTTTGGACAGCATCGAGGAGACAATCCGGTTGGCACGGGATCTTGCCCACCGCGCGGAAGCGCTTCGCACCGTTGCGCCGAAGCTCCGGGCAAAGGGATCAGACGCGGCGGTCGCGCTGTTCCTGACCGAAGATGCTTTAGCACCGGCCTCGATGTTGTCGCCATTCGTTCGTGGCACCTCGATTCCCATGACCTCCCGCGCCGCGCGGCGGTTCTGCGACCGCCTGGTCGAGCTGGGCGTGGCGCGGGAACTGACCGGGCGGTCGACCTTCCGGCTCTACGGGATCGCGGCATGACGGTCGCGACCAGAAAACGGAAACCGGCGGACGACGGTGGGGCCGTCTTTGACCGGGAGCTCGACGAGTTGCCGCAAGAGCTCCGGTGGCGAGAATGGATGGGGCGGATTGAAGCGGTGCTCTTTGCCAGTGCCTCGCCTGTTGGCCGCGACGACCTGGCCCGCGTCGTGGGGCAGGGGGCCTCGGTCGACATGCTGATCGACGACATCCAGGCCGAGTTGGCCGGCCGTCCGTACGAGTTGGCTCAAGTCGCCGGCGGCTGGATGTTCCGCACGAAGACCCAGTTCGCAGACGCGATCAAGGCCGCGGCCGATCTCGGCGAACAGTCGCTCGCTTTCACCGAGATGGAGATGGGCGTGCTTTGCGCCATCGCCTATCATCAGCCGATCGACCGTGCCGGTCTCAAGGACATTTTCGGCAAGGAGGTCAGCCGCGATCTGCTCGCCCGTTTGCGGTTCAAGGATCTGATTGCAAGTGGACCGCGGTCACCCCGGCCCGGTGCACCGCATACCTTCGTGACGACGGAGACCTTCCTCGTGACCTTCGATCTCCAGAGTTTGCGGGATCTTCCGGAGCTGGAGCTGTCAGACTCTTGATGTCCGAAATATGTGTTATTCTTCTGACACGCAAAGCCGTCTGCTTTCAATTGGTCGGGCTTTGACTTTCAATCAGTCGGAGGTAAAGGCAGGCTTTACGTGCAAATGCACAGCAGAGTTTACGTGTGATTGCACTTCTCTGAGTTATAGGATTGACTTCTATAGCTCAAAAATGCTCATTCTGTGAGTTATAGAAAGGGGTTCTATACCTCATGGCATGGAACTGGCAGGTACCCGGTTGGCCGGATTTCCGGTATGACGATGCACAGATTGCGCCACTCGAGCAGCGGTTCCTGCTGTCGTCAGGCGAGGTCCTGGGTGCCGTTCAGCATGTCAATTCGGCAGAGCGTGATCAACTCCGCATCGACCTGCTGAGTGATGAGGCCATGAAAACCAGCGCCATTGAAGGTGAGATGCTGGACCGACGCAGTGTGCAATCCTCGCTTCGCCGACACCTCGGATTGGAACCAGACAACTATCCGAACAAACCCCGCGAGCAAGGTATTGCTGAGATGATGGTTGACGTTTACTCGACCTATGCGGAGCCCCTCACGCACGACACCCTGTTTCGGTGGCACGAGATGCTTTTGTCTTTTGACAAAAGGTTGGAGGCCATCGGGTCCTATCGGCAGCACGAAGATGCCATGCAGATCGTCTCGGGTCGTCTTGACCGCCCGGTCGTGCATTTTGAGGCCCCTGCATCTGCGCAGGTTCCGGATGAGATGGAACGGTATATCGACTGGTTCAACCGGACAGGGCCCGATGCGGAAAAGCCTTTGCTGGCACTGACGCGCGCGGGCCTGAGTCATCTCTACTTCGAAAGTATCCACCCGTTTGAGGACGGCAATGGTCGCCTGGGTCGGGCCCTCGCCGAAAAATCGCTAGCTCAGAACATTGGGCAGCCGAGCCTGATCGCGCTCGCCTTCACCATCGAGCGAAAACGCAAGGACTACTACGATCAGCTTGAGCGGCATCAGCAGACGCTAGATGTCACGCCTTGGCTGATATGGTTTGCAGAGAGCGTTCTGGAAGCGCAACAGGTCACCCTCGACCGCGTGGGCTTCTTCATTGCCAAGGCCCATTTCTACGACCGACATCGCGACGCACTCAACGAAAGACAGGCTAAGGTGATGGAGCGCATGTTTCGGGAGGGGCCCGACGGGTTCAAAGGTGGCCTGAGTGCGGAGAACTATATTTCGATCTCCGGGACATCGCGTGCAACTGCGACCAGGGATCTACAGGAACTTGTTGAGATCGGAGCCCTCACGCGCACGGGCGAACGCCGATACACACGATACTGGTTGGCCATGTAACCCAGGCAGATCCGAAAAACGCTCAAATACGCCTGCGCGTCGCGTCTTTGAAATACATCCTGCTTCGGCGTTACCGACACCGAAATTTGGATCAGCCCGAAGAGATGGCGGAAAGCCGTCATTCGCTGCGCGTTCAAGGCTGCATGCTCAAGGTTTCAAAGCTGACATTCGAAATTCACTTTTTCGATATCCACGCTGTGTCGCGCTCCAAAACCGATTTGAGGAAAGCAAAAGCACCCGTGAATGCTCAATGCAGTTGGTGGAAATATATCCGGAGCCCAAGGGGAACTGGATGTTCCATCGATGCGCGCGTTGGGGGAGAGACTTTAGGCAATTGCGACGAAGCGGATCGAGCAGATAGTCGGTCAAACACTTTAAGAAATTGGGAAGGGTCTGGCCTCTGATACACGCCCGCCCACAGCAGGCCGGTATCACCTCATATAACTCTTTGAACTTTTGGTCTTGCTTTGCGAAAAGGTAGAAGGCCTTCCAAATTCCAAAAAAACAGCCGATTGACGACAGCTGCAACGCCTCGAACGAATGACTGTCTATTGCTCGCCGACGATTGATAGTCCTTTCGTTCATCTGGGGATGGTCTGGATACCCTTCCCTATCCTGCCAGTTCTTGTTGCTCTGCCAGAAATCTGATCAATCGCATCTTAACCGCAAGCATTTGTTGCGTTTCAATGGCATCTACATGTTGAGCAACCCACAGTGGAACTGACATTGGCGGCATGAGGTCGGGAAGCCTCAGCAGCCGATGGTCCCTGTCACCGACAAAACATGGCAGAACAGCTATTCCGCCCCCAACCGCTGCCATTTCCTGCAAGGTCAGAAAACTGTCCGCAGCGATCGTTATCTGATCACTAGCAACATTGGCATCCATCCAAGCCCCTGCAATTGACCTCGCCAAGGGGCCGGTCAATCCGAGCCATTTGGTCTGTGCATCATTGACGGCATAGGCCGCAAAAGCCAATTCTGCAGCAACCTCGCCAACCATATCCTCTGGCAATCGAACCGAGGGGCGCACCGCAATGCTTGCTTGCTCACGTGAAAGATCCAAATGGGTGTTGCTGCTCAACAGCGTGATGGCAAGATCCTGCTCTTCAACCTGCAATGCATCGACAAAGGCGGGCAAGACCGCACGACACAGGGTGTCCGTGGACGTCACGCGGACGGTCCCCCGCAGTGTTAGCCGCCCACCGCTGGCCAATCGGTGCACCTCTTGCATCGCAACCGCTGCAGAATGGGCCGCGCGAATGATATGTGCACAGTCGGCAAGCAGTTGATACCCTTGCGATGTCCGCTCAAACAGGACGGTCCCGTACCGGTCTTCAAATGCACTTACCCTACGCAGGACGGTTGCGTGGTTTACGCCAAGATGTTTGGCGGCCTGTAAGACCGATCCTGTTTCTGCCACGGCCAGAACATATCGCAGATCGTCCCAATTTTCGTTGTGCATAAATTGAGTACCCACTCCGCAAATATTGTGACTGTTTCTAAATTAGTGAACATCTACCCTAGGGGCAATTGAAAGCTGGAAACCATACTGAAAGGGGTGCCAAAATGCGGAAGTTCAATCTCACAATCCTATCTGCGATTGTCGGTTCTGTCGCTGTACTTGCCTATGCGGACGGCCATATCAGCGACAAACAGATCTCCGCAGGCATTAAAGCACGCCAATCTCAAATGCAGCTTTACGCCTTCAACCTTGGTGCGTTGGGGGCGATGGCCAAAGGGGACGTCCCCTATGATGCTGACGCGGCAGGCAGTGCTGCAAATAACCTCGCCGCACTCGCGTCACTGAGCCAGGCGGGCTACTGGTTGCCCGGTTCTGACAGCAACAGCGTCGAAGGTAGCCGCGCTCTTCCGGCGATCTGGGCGGCCGATAGTAAAGTGGGTGAAAAAGGCAAAGCCTTCTATGACGCAGTGATTGCGATGCAAGCCGCTGCAGGCACAGACCTTGGCGCATTGCAGGCAGCGATGGGCGCGGTGGGCAAAAGCTGTGGCAGCTGCCACGAGGATTACCGCAAACCAAAAGGGTAGTCCAAAGGCAGACCGATTGTTGTATTTCAGACCAAAGGAACAATGGATGAGTTTTGCAAAAATCCTGGCAACGGGGGCATTCGTTCTGGCCTGCGCGGCCCCGGCCTATGCTGCAGACCTTTACAAGACCGACCAAGGTCACACCGAAGTTCGCATTGCGTGGAGCCACGCAGGTGTTTCCATGCAGCATGGTGAGTTCACCAACGCAGAAGGCACGCTGATGCTCGACCAAGACAATGTCGAAGCGTCCAGTCTTACAGCCACGATTCAGGCGGCCAGCATCTCAACCGGATTTGGACCACTGGATGAGCACATCCGCACCGCTGATTTTCTGGAGGTCGAAACCTACCCAACGATCACCTTTCAGAGCAGCGCAATCAGCCGGACGGGGGATACGACCGCAGACATTACCGGCGATCTGACATTGCACGGTACCACCAAGCCGGTCACGATGGCCGCGACGATGACGCACCTTGGCGATCATCCATTGGGCGCTTTCCTTGACTATTACAAAGGCGACTGGGCTGCATTTGCAGCGACGATGGAAATAGATCCAGCTGAATTCGGTGTGGGCATGACCATTCCCGTTGGCAAGCTGGTCATTGAGATCAGCACGGAGTTGAAAGCGCCAGGTTGAGCGCACTACCGTCTGGCGAAATTCAGGAGGAGCAGGAACTGTGAGTTGGCCCTCCGGTTTTGCTTCTTTGGATATTTCAAATATGCACGCTCGCCCGACCAAGAGGTGATCCAGATACAGTGTAGGTATGGCAGAGGTTGAAGCGGCAAGTCGCTGGAACAGGTTTGTGCCAAGCATCCGCTCACTTCATATGGTCGAGGGCACTGACATTGAGGCCAAGCTATTGAAGCGAAAAATTGCGACCTGAGTTCAGCATAAACCAACACGGACCACTCACCATACTTGGGGGATGCGCAGCTTTGTAAGACCAAAGTCGGTAATTCCGACAGGATCGCGCGGTTATGCTGATTCAATCGGCGCACCATGCTTTTCGATGAGGTTTCTTGAATGTTCTCTAATGGCGGCGTCGAGCCATACAACCGAAAGGATGACTCAATGATCGGATTTAGAACTGCAGTATTAATACCCTTTGCTATCGCCAGTCACATTGGCATGGTGCAGGCCCAGGACCACGCGATGGGATTTTTTGTGACCAGCGTGGGGTTGGGCAACGGTGCAGACTTAGGGGGGCTAGAGGGGGCTGATGCGCATTGTGATGCGCTCGCGACCGCAGCTGGCAGCGCGGGTCGGACTTGGCGCGCCTATCTCAGCACACAAGAGGAGGGAAAGCGTGGTGTGTCCGCCCGATACCGCATTGGCAAGGGCCCTTGGTACAATGCAAACGGAGAGCTGGTGCCAGCGATCTTGATGAATTGCACTTGAACCCGAATATTATCAAGCGGACGGCCGTTGATGAAAATGGGGCCAAAATCAATGGCGTCGGTGATAGCCCGAACGAACATGACATACTAACGGGATCCATGGCGGATGGGATGGCTTACTTTCCCTGGGCCGAGGGTGATCACACCTGCAGCAATTGGACCAGTTCCGGCGAGGGAAGCGCGCAGGTCGGCCATCATGACCGTCATGGCGGCGGTAACACGTCTTGGAACTCGGCACATGGTTCCCGAGGGTGCAGTCAGGACGCGCTGACGGGGACGGGCGGTGCGGGACTGTTTTACTGCTTTGCAGGTGAATAGTTGGCTCAACTTGTGGATTGGCAGTTAGGGTTGCCAATCCAACATCCTCCTCACGTCCATCCCCTTGCCTTTTAGGGACCTGCGGACGGCCAAAGACCTCAGACCTTAGTCTGAAATCCCGTCAGACCATTGAGCCAAAACTCCTAGACGATCAGCTGATGTGACACGCGCGATTGCGCGCGATAGTTGCACCACCAATCAACTCAGGAGAATGAACATGGCACGCTCAAAACTACTACTCTCAACGTCTCTCTGCCTCGTGTTTTCTGCTCCGGCGTTTGGTGCAAGCCAGAGCTTTGGGCAGATTGATGTCAACAACGATGGCTCGCTGAGCCGCGATGAACTCGCATCTGCGTTCGGCGCAAGTGGTGCAGATCGCGTTCTGGGCCGTTCTGACCGGAACAACGACGGCCGGGTGAGCCTCGCCGAAGCACGATCATCCCGGGATGGCAACGAAAGCGATGACGAGGAGGACGACGACGAAGAAAGCGATGATGGCGAAACCAATAGTGGGGGTCATAACGAGAGCGACGACGAAGAAGGTGACGACGGCGAGAGCAACAGTGGCGGTCACAACGAAAGTGATGACAGCGGCGAAAGCGACGACTCAGGTGAAAGTGATGATGGCGGAGAGAGTGACGATGGTGGAGAAGGCGGCGAAGGTGACGATGGCGGAGAAAGTGACGACTAAATGCCTGCCCAATAGCGTCTGAGCGAGGAGACGAAAAGTCTGGCTGGCTTCACCAGGATGCCAGCCGGATCACCCTTGCTTTCGCTCGAACTTTTGCCTCAACTTTGAACCAAATCCAAGTAACTCCAGATGCACCATGATTTCAGAAACCAAGTTTGAAAAACTCTTCTCATCGCCGCTTTTTCGATATGACGTGGCCAATCACGAGGCGCTCAGCGCGGAACTCCTGAAAGAAGGGGCAGCCATGCGGCGCGAGGATGAGGGTGTCACGAAGTCAAATAGGCGTGGTTGGCATTCCGCTGGTAACCTGTTTTCGCGGAAAGCTGATTGCATTGTTGAGTTGCGCGTGGCCGCTGAAATGGCTGTGATTAGTGCGACACGGAGAATGACCAAGAAGGTTGACCCAGGAGAACTAAAGCTGAAGTTGTTCGGATGGATGAACGTCAATCCCCTGAATGGCTACAACGCCCCGCATACGCACCCGGGCGCGCATTGGTCGGGGGTCTACTATGTTTCCCAGCCAGACACGGATGAAGGGGACTCTGGCATGATCGAATTTGTCGCCCCGCGCGTTGATCTGCCTCATTGGGAAATACTGCAGACCAGCGCGTTTCGCCTAAAGCGACGGATCAGGCCTGCGGCAGGTGAGATTATCCTGTTTCCATCTTACCTTTTGCATTGGGTGTATCCCAACGAAATGGATGAAGATCGCGTAACGGTCGCGTTCAATGCAACCTTCCGAAAATAAAGGGTCTTTCAGCGCCTTTGACAGACGGATGCTGACCTGCAACTGATCGTGATCTTGCAGGGACCAAAGTCCATTGGAATACATTTTCACCGCCTTATAATCGATGCCAATTGAATTGAGTGATGTGAGGCGATGAAGCCGCTAGAGACGACAAAAATCCTACTGATGACCTCGGTCTTTGCGGTCGTTCCATACCGTTTAGAAACGGATCTTGCAGGGAAGCTCACGCTCGTTGCATCCCTTGCACATGCTGAGAGCGGTTCTGGGAGTGATGGTAACGGTGGCGATGGCGGCGAAGGTGGAGACGATGGCGGCGAAGGTGGAGACGATGGTGGCGAAGGTGGAGATGACGGCGGCGAAGGTGGAGACGATGGCGGCGAAGGTGGTGACGATGGTGGCGAAGGAGGAGATGACGGCGGCGAAGGCGGTGACGATGGTGGCGAAGGAGGAGATGACGGCGGCGAAGGTGGAGACGATGGCGGCGAAGGAGACCGCAAAGCGCCGCGAGCGGTCAAAGTTCAGAAGCTCGGGAATGGCGCCCGCATTTTCTTCAGCGACGGGAGTCGTGAGGAGATCCGAAACGGCAGGTATGTTCGTTTAGACCGCAACGGACGCGTTCTCGAAAGAAGGCGCGCGCGGAGCAGTGACCTAGCACGGGTCCGCGCGTTGACTGGCGGACAAGGAAAAATAGTTGAAGCCGCACCATCTGGAGTGAAATCTCGTGCAGTCCGGGCCACATATCGTGGAAACAACGCTGAGATATTGTATGCGAATGGTTGGCGCGAAGAGATATCCTCAGGACGATACAGCCTGATGGATCAGTATGGCAGAACTGTCTCCTCGCGCCGCGCGACGCAAAAGGACCGAAATCGGCTAAATCGCTTTCGCAACAAATAGGTCGAAGGAGTCGAACAAATCATTTGTTCCAGGCGTCATGGGCGATCAATGCGGCCTCTACTCTGTTGCGGGCGTGAAGTTTGCTCAGAATGACGGTCATGTAATGTTTCACCGTCTTTTCCTGAAGCTCGAGCGCATCCGCTACCTCTCGGTTGCTTTGACCTGTTGCGACCAAACGCAGGATTTCTTCTTCCCGTTTGGTGAGATCGTCTATTGGATTGTGCATGTTCGCCTTTGGTGCCTGCATGATCTTCAGAACCTGCGCTGCAAGACCGGGGGACACATGTGCTTCGCCCATTGCGATCCCTTTCAGAACCCGCCGTAACTCTTCTGCGGAAACACCTTTGAGAACATACCCAATTGCGCCCACCTGCAGGGCATTGGTCACATCGGTGTCGTCTTCTGACACTGTCAACATCGCCACGTGACCTGCGAGCTTTTCAGCGACGATCTCTTTGGCGGCCGTTATCCCATTTCCCGGCATCGACAAATCCAAGAGAGCCAGGTCCGGCTTGTGCTTCCGTGCCATAGCGATTGCTTCCTGTGCCGTCGCTCCGGTGCCAACAACATCAAACTCTCCGGTTTCAGACAGGCTTTGAACCAACCCATCCCTGAAAATTGGATGGTCATCCGCTACGATCATTGTGATGGTCATGTTAGTTCCTTGGTTGCTATCTCAAGGGCAAGGACGGTGCCTTTGCCGATGCTGCTTTTGATGTTCAATGTTCCGCCAATACTCTCAGCTCGGTCCTTGAGACCAATCAAACCCTGCCCGCCACTTTCGTCGAGTGGGACTGGATTATCGAAGTCAAACCCCTCGCCAGCGTCTTCGATGACGATCCTGACACATTCAGGCGCACCGATCACCGTGACGACAGCGGCATCGATTTTCCCATGTCTGAACGCGTTGGACAGTCCTTCCTGAAGAAAACGGTATATGCAGAGTTTTTCAGCATAGCTCAGCGTCTTGGGTTCTGATCCTTCAAACCTCAGGTCGACGCTAAGCCCTGATTGCGTTTCCCGCTCTGTCACAGCTCGACGGACGAGCCCTGCTACATCAAGCTCTTCAAGCTCGGGTAGGGCCAGACCACGTGATATCGCGCGGATTTCTTCCAAGGCCTTGTCCAGTGAGGAACGGATTTCATTGCGAATGTCGGTTGCTCCGCCTTTGCCAAAGCCAGAATCCAGCCGCAAAGCCGCAAAGGAAAGGTGCTGCGCAGGTCCATCGTGCAGGTCAGATCCAACGCGCCTTATCGTCTGCTCGGTTTGCGCTGTTGCGCGCTGGTTGGCCGTGATGGCACGCTTTCTAAGAGTGTCATTTTGGATCGCAAGCTGCTCCGAGGCCGCCAACTGCGCCTTAAGTTCAGCACGTTGCACTTCAATCGTACGCCCGCCTGCCTTTACGATGCCAATAAGGAGCAAACCACTTAGCGCAAATGCTGAACCAACCACCATCCATGTCGTGCGTTGCGCATTTGACAATTCGATCTGCAGGGCGTCAGCGCGTTCGTAGAATTCGGCAACAGCGATGATCTCGCCGCTAAAGACCTCGTGGATTGGACTATAAACTTCCAGCAAAGGTACACCAAGCGAAGCTTCCGACGCGTCTTCGGGATCATTCAGATCCTCAAAAGACGCTGAGACCTCCCCCTGCCAGGCCGCGCGGAGATCATCAGAGGGTTCAAATTTTTGCCCTGCAAGCGAGGGATCAGAAGCGTGAACAATCAAACCGCCCTTTTTCCAGATTTTGTAGGATACAATTCGATCGCTTAAGGCTGTACTGGAGAAGATCTCTATCATCGCCTGCTGTGCGGGATCTGAGAGTTCGGTCCCGTCTGCCAGATCTTGCGTGACAGGGGAGATAAAGCTCTCAACATAGTTTGCTGCGGTGATCGCAAAGTTCTGCACCGCAGCCTGCTCAATTCTGTGCGACACCCATGATCCCACCGCAACCATTGCGATCAGCATGACTGCGCCGCCGGCCAATATGAATTGACCAGGCAACGACAAACGCTTCCAAACTTGCGAAGCAGAGTTTTGGCTCATCCGGATAGTCTAACTTGAGTAGTCAATACCGGAAGGGACTTTCGTCTGAAGCTGATCGTTATTGTGGGAGTCCGCGTCTGGACAATCCTATCCAAGCGATTTGCAGCGGACTATCTTTGCTACGCCACCCTCGATGCGGCCTCGCAGCACGCTCGTACCAATTTTCTGCGAGCCGTTGAATGTCCGCTATGCGCAACAGATCTTGCCTTCTTGGATCGGGGGACAAGGCACCGTTGCGTATGAACAGTACACGCAGCAATCGCCTTCGAGCGGCTTAAGGACAGTCTGGCAGGACTTGCATTCATAGAACCACTGACAGGCGTCGGTAGGCATGGTTTCCGTCTCGACATGCCCGCATGACGGACAGGTCAGCGTGGATTCAAAGACTACTTTTGTTTCTTCTGTCGCCATAGCGCATACCCCGTCAGTATAAGAAAGCCTGCCAAGATCGGCAGTAAAACAGCGTCTTTGTAGAGAACGCCAAGCAGGCCCGTCAGACCAAGTGCTGAGAGCACAATCGGCAACAACGGCGTGAAACAGCAAAGGGTTGCGAGGATCGTTCCGCCCACTCCAAGTGCCAGTAATTTGTTCTTCATCGCGTCGATCTCCACAAATCCCACATGAACCGTTGTGCTGAGGCTTCTCAATATGGCGATTCCAGCGCAACCAAGAAGGCAGTGGTGGCGAGGGATGCCCAGACGATAGCGGATAGCCTACGCCTTGCGCACGCGCCGGGCCATATCACTTGTACCATGCACCACCACGGCTGATGATTGACAGCCCGATTGGCAACACACGGTAAGATGCCGATAACAATGCGACAATTGCAGCGAGTGGCATGACCAGCCGCGCGGCTAAACCGGGTTCAGTCTCTATTTGTTGATTTGCGTTCAGGTCCATTCTGCGGTTTTAGTTCCTGTAGTGGCTACAGGAGCAAGCACATGTTCACCATTGGCAAGGCATCAGAACAAAGCGGCGTGAACATCGAAACGATCCGCTATTATGAGCGCGAAGGCGTCGTTCCAAAGCCGGGGCGGTCGGCGGGAGGGCGCAGACTATATTCACCCGATGAAATTGCGAAATTGAGGTTTGTGCGGCGATGTCGAGACCTGGGTTTCCCAATCTCAATCATCCAGACCTTCCTGTCGCTGACTGAACAAGATGATCGAAGTTGTGGTGAGGTGAAGACGTTGGCAGAAAATCATCTGGATGAAATCAACGCCAAGATCGAAAACCTGACACGCCTCCGCGAAGCACTTCTAAGCCTGTCCTCGAATTGTGACGAAGGGACTGCGGCTTGTCCGATGCTGGACTCTCTCATGAAAGACGGTCTTGGCGAAAACAGACCAGAGCAAGCTAGACATTGAGCTTGCTTTTGCCAACGCAGCTTTGTCCCACACATTACCCGTTCGCCAACGGTTCCATCATGCACTTGCAGCGAATGGCCGGTTCGACGGGCCGCACCGCAGCTGACGGTGACCCGGGTGAATGGCAGCAAAGGGCCGGGAGAGATTGGAGGCGCTGGAAGCGATGTTTGGGTTGCGCTGCCTCGACAAGTGACGAGTAAGAGCTCGTCCAGCTAAACTGCAACTTGAACAGACCGGTGTGACGCGCACTACCGATTTCGGTTGGTATTGCCGCTGGGACCGGCCATAGAGAGCAATGCTCTCTGCATCGTTGAAATCAGTCTTACAGCACGCAAGATACCTCCCACTGTGGTCGGCTCTGACCGCTGTGCGATGGCGCTCCTTTGACTCTCGTTCCGGTGGATTGGGTACAACGTTCAGAGCCGTCATGCGTTGGTTCCCTCCGGCCAGGGGCCGATTTGATCGCGAAGCCAAACGGGTTTTTCCCGATATGAAGCCCTTCATCCGCGCCAAACTCGGCCAAGATATGGGCTGGCATATGGGGAGAACGCTGTTCGAGATCTATCACGATGCTGAATTTCAGACCCAACACCACAAGTTCAGTGCCTCCGGTCCGGGTCTTGTTGCCCTGATAGAGGCTCAAAGGCTTGGCAAGGGAGCCATTGTTGTTTCTGGCCATTTCGGACAATGGGAAGCTGTTCGCGCCGTAATCAAAATGCATGGGCTCGAAAGCGGCGCGGTGTATCGACCGAACAAGAACCGCCACTACGAGCGTCGCATTCGTGCCGGGATCGAGGCAGGCGGGAAGCCTATTTTGGCGACCGGCCGCGTCGGAACAAGAGCCCTTGTGCGTCATTTACGGAATGGCGGCATTATTTCAATCTTGCTGGATGAAAAATATTCAGAAGGTGTCGCGATACCATTTCTTGGTCATGACGCGCTCACATCACTCTCGGCGGCTCAGCTCGCATTGAAATACGATCTGCCCATGATCCCTGCATTTGGCACTCGCATTGGTGATGGAAATACATTCCGCGTCGAGTTCGAAGCCCCAATCCCCCATACCAACAACATCGAAATGACGCGTGCTTTCAACGACAGTTTGTCTACGCGGATCATGGCGAACCCAGAACAGTGGTACTGGATGTTGAAACGCTGGGATGGTGCTTGAACGAGCGCAGTTTGCTAGCCGATCGTCCAAATCACAAGGGTCATTCGCACTCGACCAATGGCCAGTTTGGGGAAGCAGCACTGTAGCCCGCTGAACGCCCACCAATGTCGGCAATGGGTCGCGCCTGCAGGCGGCCCAAAAATTTAGATTTCAATGGCTTCCGCGATAGCCAATGCGTCTTCAAGCTCGACGCCGAGATACCGGACCGTGCTATCCATCTTGGTGTGACCAAGCAGTAACTGCACGGCTCGGAGATTTCCCGTCTTTTTATAGATCTGCGTAACCTTGGTGCGACGCATTGAATGGGTGCCATAGGCCGTCGCTTCAAGGCCAATCGAAGTGACCCAGTCGCGCACAATCCGCGCGTACTGACGGGTAGAAATGTGCAGTCGTTCGTGAAAACGCCCTGGCCAAAGATATTCTGACCCGACCATCAATTCGTCTTCCATCCATTTCTCAACTGACGCTCTAGTCCCTTCCGATATCTCAAACCGTACAGGTTTCTGTGTCTTGCTCTGTAGCACCGACGCCCGTTCCTTGATTTGGCCGGATGCCATGACGTCAACCACCTTCATCTTCACGAGATCACACCCGCGAAGCTTGCTGTCGATTGCCATGTTAAACAACGCGAGGTCGCGATGGTTCTCGGCCAGTTCCAGTCGAACTCGGATCGCCCAAACGTGTTTGGGCTTCAGCGGTCGTTTCTGGCCAACGATGCGACCCTTGTTCCAAGCTGGGCGAAGTACGCGAATGGCTGGTAGGTTTGGTGTCTCCATGACTGATCCTCCGATCCGCCACGCCCTCCACAACGTCAACCCGACGTTAACAAGGCACCGTATCACGGTCTTACTGCGCTGCACCCTATGTCCGGATCGAACCCATCCTGCGAGTTCAAGTTTCTCGCGGCCTGCGTTCTTAGCGCGAAAAATGCGGCAAGCTTTTGATTATTTGTGCTGCCTTGCGGCGGACTCACACGCTCCAGACAAAACTGCCTTGTTTCCTTGCCGTATTTACTCAAACAGGGAACCTGCGCGGTCATGGCGCAAGAGCCGCTATGTTGAGACGGTATTCTCCAAATTGGCAGTTTGTTTACTTTAGTCGAGACTCTGCGTCGCCGAAGTCTTACGGTCGCCATCTGAAGCGATGTGATCGTGTGTCTATCAAAGCATGTTCATGGTTCGCTTAATCCCGCAGGGAGCCAAACCATCACAAACCTCATTCAGCTCGTTTATGTGTCACAGCCGTTTGGGTTCGATGAGCCGACACTCGCAGGAATTTTGCTCGATGCCAGACGCTGTAATAAGCGGGATGACGTGACCGGCGCGCTGGTTTGTCGACATGACATCTACCTTCAACTATTGGAAGGTCCGGAAGATGCAGTGCGCGCGGCCTATGCAAGGATTTGTCGCGATGATCGCCATGCCGGGGTCAAAGAACTCCTGAATCTCAAGATACAAAGTCGATTGTTTGCAAGTTGGGCGATGCTTCATGATCCTGCGAAGACTTGGATTTGGACGGAAGAAGAGATCGCAAACGCCGCACTTGATCGCGCTGAGTCCGCAGAAATTATAAAAGTATTCAAAGACCTATCGGATCGATCCGGGAAACCGGCTGTGCATTAATGCAACCCCTTCTCGCATCGACACATATGCGAACCAGGATTTGTAAATGGTGGGCGGAATGATGGCGGTGCATTCAGTGCCCGATGCGTTTACCACGTGGGAATGTGATCGCATTGTTGCGGCAATCGCCAAAATGCCCGCCGATGAGGGGCTGCTTGTGGGCCGCAATCGGGATTACAATTTGCGTAATGCGGAACTCGTTTGGATGGACGATGTCGGAGACCTCAGCTGGGTGATGACCCGGTTGATTGAGCTTGTCAGTCATTCCAACAACCAACAATTTGATTTCGATGTGCGCGAATTTGCGGAAAGCCCCCAAGTAGCCAGTTATGACGCGGCAAAAGGGGGCCATTTTGCCTGGCATTCTGACATCGGTCATGGTCCCGCTGCCGGTAAAAGAAAGCTCACACTTGTTCTTCAATTGAGCAATCCTGACACCTACGACGGGGGCGACCTGGAAATCAGGCCAAGTGCTCACATCCTCTTGGGCAGTCGGGCGCAGGGATCTGTAAGTGTGTTTCCGAGTTTTGCACTACATCAGGTGACGCCGATCAAGCGGGGCATTCGGCGTTCGCTGACCGTCTGGGCGCATGGCCCTCCGTTTCGCTGAAGGCGGCTCAAAGAGGTCAAGTGCTAGAAACCGCGGGCTTTGTTTTGAAAAGGGGTCAAGTCAGCCAGCATTGTAAATTGGGTTCTGGGCGACTACATAGAATATACAAAGTTGTGGTCTTCTTCGGCAAAGGTGCATCCCCTGCCAAAGCCAACTGCAATTATCTAACACTAAAATTCGACTGTCGCGTGCCTTTACAGGGACTTGACGCTTGGGACGGTTGCCGACTGATGGCGCACGACCGCATCACCCATGCGTCATGTTTTTCCGTCTTGGCGGCCTGACGGACCAGCGATTTGCGCCCAGGCATTGACTGCGCACCTTCGATCAAACGACCTCGATGCCGCTCTGACAAAATGTTTTGTCGGAGGAAAAAACCAGTGCGGCGGCGCTTTCTCCGTCAAAGGATCAAAATGACTTTTCCAGAATGGACGAAACCCGGCCTCTACGGTGCTTTGGGCGGCGCGATTGCGGTTTCCATCATCGGCTTCACATGGGGTGGCTGGACAACAAGCAGCAGCGCCGAAACCATGGCACAGAACATGGCAAATGAAGAAGTGACTTTGGCGATGGTTCCGGTCTGCCTCAATATGTCAGCGGCTGATCCAACACGCGCAGAGAAACTTGCAAACCTCCAGGAACTCTCTGGCTTTGGCCGTCGTAATGCGATGATGGAAACCGGTTGGGCGACCCACCCTGGTTCAGATACGCCAGACCGTGACCTTGCAGACGCTTGCCTCGCGGGGCTTGAGTTGGATGGATCATAATTTGAAAGTACCGCCGCAATCGTCAGAGACAGTTTGCGGGACATCGATGTTGGCGGACGCTCGGCTACTTTGGGCCGTTCTCATGGGCCCAATCTTTGTTCTGCTACTCCTTGCAATGCCCGCCATGGCCCAGACCATGCCAGAAAACGCCAGCGCAAAGAGCTATGGCGACGGTTGGCAGTGCAACGTCGGGTATCGGCTTGCCGGCGGTATTTGCGCAACCGTTGTGACACCGGAAAATGCATTTGAAACGAACCGCACCTATGGTTCCGGGTGGGAGTGCCATCATGGCTATCGCAAGGCTGATCAAACCGATTGCGTTGTCGTGGTTGTCCCCGATGGTGGGTTTCTCGACCCTTCTGGCGAACGCTGGCACTGCCTGCGCGGATTTCTGAAAGTGGATGATACTTGCCAAGAGATCGTCGTGCCGGAAAACGCCTATCTGGTGGACGCGACCTATGGCTCCGGGTGGAAGTGTAACCGTGGATTTGAGAAGGTGGATGACCTTTGCACTGCCATTGCGGTGCCTATCAACGGCTATTTGAACACGGCGGGATATGGTCGACCCTGGACATGTGAACGTGGTTTCTTTGCAAAGGACGATCGCTGCGAGGCGGTAGTTATCCCAGAGTTTGCGTATTTTGACGATGCAGCCTACGGCGAGGGTTGGAAGTGCCAGAGGGGATATGAAGTCTCAAATTCTGGCTGTGATGTCATCGATATACCTGCAAACGCCCATCTCGACAGGTCGGGAAATCGTTGGGAATGCAACCAGAATTTCCAGAAGTCCAAGGGGCTTTGCGTTCTCAAGAACTAGGCCCACCACATAATGTCTCGACCTCCAGAGTCTCTGGCGAAGGCTTGCTGCCCTCAAAAGGAAAAAATATGAAATCCGAACTTCAAACGGCGAACACCATTCGTCATCCAGTGAGAAGAGCGCAAGCTCTGCCCTTGACCAGTGACACACCAACACAACCATCTTCGCTCACTCAAATCCCAACAGCGGTTGTCTACTGCGAAGGCAACTTCGCTCAGATTGACGGCAAGACGGCCAACGGCCTTGTACGTCACTCAGAGGCCTACAGGATTGTATCGGTCATCGACAGCACCCATAGCGGCGAGAACGCCGGGCTGGTTCTTGATGACGTGATCAACGATGTACCAATCCTCGAAAGCCTGAACACTGCGATCGCCCGCGAAACGCCTAGGCCTGATACCTTCATCTATGGCATGGCCCCTTCAACAGGGCGGCTTTCGACTGTCGATCGTGGCGTCGTGCTTGATGCGATCGCGCGCGGTATGAACATTGTCAGTGGTCTGCATGAATATCTGAGCGATGATACCGAAATCGCACGAGCGGCTTCAAACGAACAGGTCACCATCCGAGACATACGCAAACCCAAACCCAGCAAAGACATGCGCTTGTTCGATGGCAGTGTCTCGAACGTCCATGCGCTACGCATCGCTGTTCTGGGGACCGACTGCGCCATAGGAAAACGGACCACTGCGACGGTCTTGGCACGCGCCCTCAACTCAAAGGGCATCAAGACTGTACTGGTTGGCACGGGTCAGACGGGCCTGATGCAAGGCGCAAAATATGGCGTGGCCATGGATGCCGTCCCGCCCCAATTCTGCTGCGGCGAACTTGAGGGTGCGATTGTCGCGGCCTCAGTGGCGGAGCAACCCGATGTCATTTTGATCGAGGGCCAGGGTGCGCTCAGCCATCCGGCGTTCTGTACATCGGCCTTCATTCTGCGTGGCAGCCAACCGGACGCCGTCATACTTCAGCACGCACCGAAACGCGCCCATCGCTGCGATTTTCCCAATATGCCAATGCCCACCCCAGCAAGCGAGATTGCTTTGATCGAGGCCTTTTCTGACACCAAGGTCATCGGCATCACGCTCAACCACGAGGGGATGTCGGAAGCCGAGATCACCAACACGATTGTTGCACAATCCGACAAACTTGGCCTGCCTGTGACAGACGCGTTGAGCCGACCAGCCGCACACTTGCTGGCCATGATTGTTGCTGCCTATCCCGGCCTGCAGCAAGGAACGCCCAAGGCCGCGATGTGAGCTGCCCTCGGATAGAAGTTGATCTGCGCAAATTGCGCCACAACACACGAACCGTTGTCGAGCGATTGAAAGGGCGTGGTATTCGCGTGACTGCGGTGACCAAAGCGGTGTGTGGGCATCCAGCCATTGCACAGGCCATGCTTGACGGGGGCGCCGAGGGCTTGGCTGAGGCGCGTTTGAGCAATGTGAAGCGGTTGCGCCAGGCTGGCATGACTTGTCCGATCACCTTGATCAGAACACCAATGTTGAGCCAGGTCGATGACATCGTGCAGGTCTGTGAGGCGAGCTACAACACAGAGATGTCTGTGATCGCAGCATTGGCCGCTGCTGCACATCGACTCAACACGGTTCACGGCATTATCTTGATGGTCGAAATGGGTGATCTGCGCGAAGGGATCATGCCACAAGACCTTGGATATATAGGACAGCGAGTCGTGGACATGCCCGGTGTGGCGCTGAAAGGCATCGGTGCCAACTTCGCCTGTCTGAGCGGCATGGCCCCTAGCGCGACAAAAATGCAGGCCCTGACCGCGCTTGCCAATCAAGTCGAGGAGCAGTGTGGCCCGTTCCTTGAGACGGTATCTGGCGGCAACTCTGCAAATTTGCCTTGGGCGTTCAGCGCGCGCGCCACCGGCCGGATCGACGATCTGCGCCTTGGGGAAGCAATACTGCTTGGCGTCGATCCGGTCACCCAGGAGCAGATTGGTGGTTTGTTTCGAGACGCCTTCACGCTTGTCGCCGAAGTGATCGAAACCGACACCAAGACAGTGGGCCCACTCTTAGGCACCGCGGATCACGCACCAACAATAATTCGGCTCGTTCCTACCACCTCAGAAACGACACGGATCATTCTTGCCCTTGGAAACCAAGACATGGATGTGGCTGGGCTTTCGATGCCTGCTGGCAGTACACTAATCGGTGCGACAAGCGATCATCTTGTCATTGGCACGACAGAGCAGAAGCTCCGCGTTGGATCGGAAATGCGGTTTCAGATGAACTATAGCGCATTGATGCGCGCCATGGCCGCGCCTGACATTCAAACGAGTCTACACAATGACCGGCCTGGGTCACAGGCAAACGATGCCCATGGCCCAAAGAAACACCTGGCATTGGTTTGACCGACAGCGCTGCGACCCAACAAAGAGAAACCAAAGAGGAAATTATCTTTTGGCGAAACTAACAAAAACAAGCGTGTTCAAGGCTCAATCTCCCAATGCCGAAACACCGTTGGACAAGACAACCCGCGTCGTTCGAAAGATGGTCGAAGAAGAGGCAGAGCAGCGACAAGCCAAGAACGACCGTCTCCGCAAGGCCCGCCTCGAGCGAGAAGCCAACACTCCGACAAAGCCGCCGCGCTAGGGCATAGGACGGGTTCAACCAAGGCGGCCGCATCGCGACAACCCACGTTTCGTCCACGTCTTTCAATCCGCAGGAACGACCGCACACACCTGAAGGAATTTCCCATGACGGACGCCGACAAGAGCACAATAAAAATTCACTATATCTGTCAGACATATGTGGAACAGAAGCCCGGGCGTGACGGGCAAGCGAGCCTGAAGATTGGCAAGCAATTTCAGTATTCCACGGCAGCAGAAGCTCAGAATAGAGCGGAACGGGAAGCCCAGTCCGAGGATTGCGCCGGTGCCGATGCCTATATGATTAGTGAAGACCCAAACAGTGGCGAAGTCGGATCACCGAGCTTCCTTGTCAGGCTCGGGAATGTCCCGGAAACTGATGATTTCTAGAACTACGCTTCTGGAAAAGTGCATTCTGAAAGGCGTCCCACCACCATGGGCCGTGCTCCCGCTGCTCAGACGCAGTTCTGCTAAGAGCCCAATCCGGTTTACATGCGTCTTTGCGCCAGACGGTGTCGAGTGTATCGTCGAGGCGTGGAGGGAGCGATAGATGGTCGACACGCGTGATTTCGAGAAGATAGAGCGCGATGGATGGGGCACACCATCAATTGCAAGGAACTATGCCGATGGTTTCGACATGGCCACTCGACTTGTCGCCCGAAAGCTGGCGGATGCTATAAACGCAGGACCGAATACTGAGGTTCTCGATGTATGCACTGGCCACGGTGTGGTTGCAGCAGAGCTCGTCGAGAGAGGTGCGACGGTAACCGGGCTGGATTTCTCGGAAGCCATGATCTCGCTCGCCCGCGATGCTGTTCGCGGGGCGCGGTTCCTTCAAGGCAACGCCATGGACATAGGTTTTCCCGACGCTAGCTTCGGCGCCGTGACAATCGGCTTCGGGGTGCCCCATTTTCCCGACCCTGTCCGCGGCCTGAAAGAGGCAGCCAGAGTTCTGAAACCGGGTGGAGCAATCGGGTTCTCTATTTGGCACGGCAAAGGCTCGGACGGTTCATTCGGCTGGCTATTCGATGCTGTCGGTCGGCTCGCCGATCCGTCGATTACCCTGCCGGAAGGGCCGGATGCGCATGTGCTGGCTGACATCTCTGTCGCGAGGCCATTGGTTGAGGACGCGGGCTTTGCCAACGTCACGCTCATTGAGGTTGCCTCTGAACTGACTGTTCCCAGCCCCGACGCGTTTTTCGATGTCTTTGACGCTGGTGCAGTGCGCGCCGCGTCGCTGCTCCGTCGACAACCCGCTGCGACACGGACTGCCATCCGCAAAGATCTGGCGAAGCGGACTCAAGCAGCACGGACCATGGGGGCACCGGGTTTTCTTGTTCCAGCTCCGTCTGTCGTCGTATCGGCTGTTCGTTCCTGACGAAGGTCTGCTTGAGTGATCGTTGAGCGATTCAGGTGAACGACAAGTTTGTCCGCTTTTGGTGAGTTCATTTATCAATAAATTCGGCATTGCAGCGAATGGCAGGAAAGCGGGCTGCGACCGCAGAAACTGAACGACACGTCCAAAGTCGGCTGTGGGCCGTCCTCGACGTCGGGAGCAGTGTCAGTCGCTGAGACGCTGCACCGCATCCGATGGCCGCAGAGAGCCCATAGTTCCGGATGCTGCAGTATGCACCAAGGTCTGAAAACCGGAACGAAACGGTCATTTGATGACGGTCTTTGCCTCTTTACTATGATGGATGTTGGCGATTTCGACGGAATATCAGATACTTGTGGGGCGTCGTGCACAACAGGTGTTCACGTTTCTATCGCACAGTATCGTCTTCTTTGCGAAGCTGAGTCGGCAAGCAATTAAGGTTGGTCGTTTGTACGCCGAATATCAGCGTTTACTTCCGTTTATTCCCGATATTGAGCCGCGTCTTTTCCTTGGCGAAATCAGCCGTCGCCGGGACCTGCTCCTTTACTTTTTTCAGTTTCTTCACTTCACGATTTCCACGCTTCTTGTTGCCTTTGGACATCTGATTTCCTCCAATGTCATGTTTGTTGTGCTTTCAAATGGTCGGACTGATACCGACGTTTCTTGCCAGCAGAAACTCTGTCGTGCGTCGTTGGACAGCATCATTGAGCCGGTTTTCATCATGCCGCCCATGGCATCGATTTCGGACATTCCAGCAGGCCTGTTTGGTTTCTGCTCCAAGAATACGGATCGCGACCGTCGCCGAAGCGACTCACGGGCGTCGAACAGAGTTCCCGCCAGCGATGATCGCATTGATCATTTCGGCGACGGCCCGGTGCCTTTCCATTTCGAGTTCGGTGCCAAGGGCGTTCACATGGGTCGCCGCGGCGTCACGAAGTACCCCCACGATCTCGTGTTCCGGCAGCAACCCGCGATCGTTCATGGCAAGCAGGAGCGCCTCGCAGATCGATAGGGCGGCCTGGCCTGCATGTTCGCTTGCGGTGGACATCTGAGTTTCCTTCCTTGGCATCGTGAGCCTGAGAAAAGGTGAGACTCAGATGCATCCGTACATCTCGCAGGAAGTGCTCTATGATGGACTGATCCAGAGCAGTGCCCGAGCCGATTTCTGCTCTTGGGTCGCGACACGCCGGGAGGCCCCATGACATCTGCTGAACACAGCCCGCTCACCCGCAAGCTTTCCGCCTTTGTCGCTTTGTCAAAGGCGGAGTTGGATGTGCTCGAGCGCCTGCACCAGCGCCGCCGCTCCTTCGTCGCTGGGCGCGATATGGTCCATCAGGGGCAGTCGGATCAAGCTGCTTATATCCTGTCCGCGGGTTGGGTCTGTTCCTACAAGCTCCAGCCAGACGGGACACGCCAGATTGTCGATTTTCAGGTGCCCGGGGATTTCCTCGGCTTGCGCAGCGTGCTGTTGCGCACCTCGGACCACAGTTTCGAACCCATCGTGGAAATTGAGGCCGCCGAAGTGTTGAAGAGCGACCTTCTGGCGGCCTTCTCGGATACTCCGCGGCTTGCGACAGCCATTCTTTGGGCGGCGTCGCGGGACGAGGCAATGGTGGTCGAACACCTTGTAGGGATCGGCAGGCGCGACGCGGACGCCCGCATGGCACATTTTCTGTTGGAACTGGGATCGAGGCTGGCACTGGTGGGTATGGGATCCAGGGAAGGATACGATTGCCCACTGACCCAGTATCACATGGCCGATGTGCTGGGGTTAAGTGCCATTCATGTGAATCGCGTCCTGCGACAGCTGCGCGAAAGAGGGCTGATGACCTTTCGAGACGGTCGCGTGTCCTTTGAAGATCATGCCGGGTTGGTGGAACTGGCAGAGTTTGATGCAGCCTATCTGGATCAGACCGGGCCGCTCTTGAAATAAGAAGGGCCGCCCTCCGTTGCTCGGCAGGCGACCCCAGGTATCACATCAGACGATGGCGTTCAAGCGAGGGCGTGGGTCGCCGCATAGAGTTCCTTGTTAGTCTCGGCGTCGTTCTTCGCCGTGTTTGCCTTCTCGGCTGCCTCGTAGTGCTTGAGCGCCGCGTCCTTCTTCGGACCAACGGGCGCCTTGTCCCACGCGGCCTTCACGGAGGTCATCTTCTCGGCAGTCTTGTTCTGTTCGGGAGTCATTGGAATTGTCCTTTCCTGGACGCTCCGAGAATAAGAAGCGTGCCGACATGCCGGCCCTGTTGGGATCGGCACGTCGACGCGCAACTCAGGTACTCGGAAATCTTCTCTGCCACCAAATATTCGGCGGACATGCCTGACCTGGCTTTGCCAGAGGTCTTCCACACTGCCGTAGGTTAGTCCCGGTGCCTGCGGCAGGTCGATTACTTCTGCGCTTCTCATGTCACCGCAGTTTGCTGGTGGGAAATCCTCAGCCATTTGTCGTCGTCGTCGAGATAGGTCGAGGCGCAGAGGGCTTTGTAGACTGGCACGTCGACCTTCTCCGCCGAGACCCGGTAAGTGAGGATCGCGATGTCCCCGCATCGCGTCACGCGCCGTTCGGCCATGACGACGGAACGCCAGCCGCTCCTTTCGCGAAGATGGGGCCAGATCTGGCCACCCTGAAGGATGCCGGGCGGATAGGGAAAAATCATCACCGCGTTGGTCGCTGTCGTCGCCCGCGCACTGTCGTCGCCACTGGTCCAGAAGTCTTCCTCCATGTCCCACAGAACGCCCTGTTCACGCGGCGATAGCGTGCCGGACTTGTGTGCCGCATGTGCCGGTCTCTTCGCGGTCTCGATTGAAACGGTCATTCGCCTGACCCCGACCCGCCAACCATGAACATCTGAAATAGAAGGAAGATAATCGCGAGCACCGCCCAGATCGCTCCGCTTGTCCCCGGGCGGTCGCCGGTCACCGTCGAGGCAGCTCGCTTCAAGCTACCTGACGCCCGGCCTTCAGGAAGCAGCTGGCTCAGGTCTCGTGCGACCTTGCCGTGATCGCTTGCGAGCGCGGGTACGTCCCGAAATCGGGCAAGCAGCGTTCCCAAGCGTGCCTGCGCGGCGTCGTGCCCCAGCATGACCAGTTCAGCGGTTTCCTTCCATGGATCGAGGCCAAGCCGAGCGAGCGTGGAGAGCACAGTCACGGCATAGCCGTTCCGGTCCTCGCCGACGGAGGCATGGAGAAACCGATCGAACTCGGGCGGGTGTGGGTTGAGAACACTGGGGTCGGCCATTGCCAATCCTTTCAAGGGTTGCAGGAATGCAGATCATCCCTGTTTCCCAAAGGATACGCGCAGGTCGGTCTCGCCGCCCTTACACAGGTCAGTGCGGGTGACTGCCCCCGGAAGGTCGCAGCCGGTTCGGTGCCTGGGACTAACATGCGTCAGCGCCAGTCGGACGGTCCCGGGGTATAAGAGAGTAACTCGTTCGACTGGTCCGTCCCCCACTCCAAGGGGCCGTCAACAGTGGCGGGCGACAAATCTGCCAACATCGCGGAGACCAGAGATGAGCATGCGGTCGACCAGATCGATGGTGACGTTTTTAAACCCGTTCACCTTGCCGGGATACCCGGGCGATTTGCCCGCGGGCGACTATGAGGTTCTCGTCGAAGAGGAGCTTCTCCAGGGGTTGAGCTTCGAGGCCTATCGACGGACGGCGACTTATATGACGGTGCGCGGCAAGGGTGCTCACGCGGGGCGAAGTGAGCTCCGATTGACGACCGAGAGCGACCTTAAGGAGGCGCTGCGCCGGGACGCGGACACGTCCGAAACGAACAATCACAGCGAAGCGGCGCTTTCTCCGCAGGAGGATAGAACATGAACACTCCCGAATGGCTCAAACCCGGCGTCTATGGCGCGCTAATCGGCGCCGCCTTTGTCGGCATCGTCGGATTTTCCTGGGGTGGCTGGGTGACCGGCGGCACCTCGAACGACAGGGCGATGGCGATGTCCCGCGACAACGTTGTCGCGTCAATGGTCCCGGTTTGCCTCGATATGGCGCGGTCAGATCCGGCGCGGGCGGACAAGCTTGCAACGATCCGGGCCGCCTCAACCTACCAGCGGCGCGACGCCCTCATGACATCCGGCTGGGCGACGATGCCCGGAACCGAGGCCCCGGACCGCGAAATCGCGCAAGCTTGTCTGGCAGCCCTTGATGTCGATGGATCACCGGTGCGCCCGGAAGGCGCGGTCGATGAAGGATGAACCGCGTCATGCCGATAGCTTCCCCCGAGGCTACCGACCTCGAACGGCGTGTGCTGGCCCATGAACGGATCCTGCAAGCTCTGATCGCTTTCATGGCGCGCACTGAACCGCGATTTGTCGATCATTTGAGAGAACGGTTCGTCGAGCCGATGAGTATGTCCCGGCACGAACATGACCACCGCGAAACGGATGATTACGCGGAAGAATTCATTCGCGCGGTGATGCTCCTCGGAGAGGCGCGCGCACCCAAAGTGAAGGAGCCGGAAAAGACTGACAAGCAACCCGTGTCGCCGAATGGCAGTGGGGGACAAGGTATTTACATGAACCGACCAACGCAGCGCGGTGGGGTTCAGGTACGCGAAAGAAACGGCATCTGGGAGGTGCAGGTCGATGGCAAGTTCCGCGGCGACTACCACCAGAAGGAACATGCACTTGCCGCTGCGGCCTTGCACAAATTGTCGCCCCGATGACCGGGAGCACTGATCCGACAGTTTCGCAGGACTTCTCGATCCAGGTGGCCGAGAACGAAGGCATGCCATCGAGATCGAATTCCTGGGGCTACCCGCCCGCGCCCATTCGACGGCTGACCGGAACGCTCACTCTTGGACTATCGAAGACTCGCGCGGCAACCGGCGGACTCTGGTCCGCCAAGGAGCAAGCGGCGATGAGGCATCCCCTCGCGAGGCTGATCGCGAAGTCGGCATTCATGACCGGTGTGATCGCGTCCTTCGCCTTCCCCGCGCTTGCGCAGGATGGCACGGGGCCGATTCCGCAGAATGCTCAGGCGCCCAGCTATGGTGGCGGTAGCATCGACATCAATCTGCCGGAGAACGCCTATCTCGACCGATCCGGCAACCGCTGGAGCTGCAATCGAGGCTTCCGGCTCTCTGACGGGATGTGCGTCCTTGCACGGTGATGCGGATTTTTCTCGTCGTGGCGGGTCCGGCATGCGCGTCAGCATCGGGTGCCGTCTGCGCTACAGCTTCCCGCAGCCGACGCCACTGATTGCGATGCTGAACGTCCACTACTCGCGCTTTGGCGATCTGGAGCGTGCCGATTACCTCGTGACGTCGCCAAGCGTGCCGCTCGAAAGCTATCGGGACGGCTTCGGCAACTGGTGTACGCGCATGCTGGCTCCGGAGGGCGACTTCTGCCTGTCAACAGATGGCATCTTCCGCGACACGGGCCAGCCCAATCCCGTCTTTCCCGACGCGCAACAGCACGCGGTTCAGGATCTGCCATCCAATACACTCATTTTCCTGCAGGGGAGCCGGTATTGCGATACCGATCTTCTTTCGGAGGAAGCGTGGCGCCTGTTCGAGACCACGGACCCCGGATGGTCACGCGTGCAGGCGATCTGCGATTTCGTGCACGGACATGTCCGCTTTGACTACATGCAGGCGAAAGCGACGCGCACCGCATCGCAGGCAATGGCCGAGCAACAGGGTGTCTGCCGAGACTTTGCCCATCTCGCCATCGCGCTGTGTCGTTGCATGAACATTCCGGCCCGCTACTGCACCGGATATCTGAGCGATATCGGTGAACCTCTCCCTCATCCGCCGGGGGACTTCGCCGCGTGGATGGAGGTCTTTCTCTTTGGCGAATGGCACATGTTCGACCCGCGGAACAATAAGCCGCGGTTTGCCAGAATTCTGATCGCGCGGGGCCGCGATGCCGCTGATGTCCCTTTGACCCAGACATTCGGGCAGAACACTTTGACGGAATTCAAGGTCTGGACGGATGAATTGGCCTGACCGACCTTGGGTTCTTTTTCGATGCGCCATCGTAAACCGGGTCGCCAATCCCTATATAGTATGTACTGGCGTCAAGCATCCCGGTCCGTCATGGACGAGGAGTTGGCACCGGCCAATCAAAGGATCGATGATATGTCCTTCAAGGACCTGACAGCCAGGGCTGCGGCTGCGTTAAAGCCCAAGCCTGCGAAAACAGCGACGGCCCCTGCCAAGGAGACCGAGCCCAAGGCCGCTGGCAAGGAAGCACCCGCCAAGTCCAAGACATCTTGAGACCTACACCGGTTCCGCGCCTCATTTCCGTGAGTGGCGCGGACCGCCCACAGCACCATGGGAAAGGAACGCGCGAATGGAAGATCTGACGAGCAAGACCGTTGCGGTTTTTTCCCGCCCGTTCACCGTTCCAGGCTTCAACGAGACGCTTCCGGCGGGAGAGTACGAGATCGAAACGGAATTGGTTTCACCCCCGGGTCAACAGGATCCCGCAGCCTGGAAAGCCTCAGTCCTGGTTAAACTTCATCCCCGGACATCGCATCCGGGGCTTACACGGTCTCTGACCGTTTCCCTTGCCGATCTGGACTATGCCCGCGCCAGGGACAAGCTGACAGGCAGAGCGTTGTCCGACTTCTTCCTTGAGGAAATGCTTGCTGATCCGATGGTGCGCCTCGTGATGGAGGCCGACGGGGTCTCTGCAGCACATATGCGGCATCTCTATTCGGGGCACCGAACGCCCCAGTCTGACAGGGATGTCCTGGACCAGAACCCGGCGCGACAAGGCGCACGTGACATGGTGTCAATCCATGCTGCTGAAAACGAGGGCATGCCTCCACGACCGACAGGGACGTCGGCTATGCGCACGGAAGTCAGCGCGGATTCGATATGATCACGAACAAAACCTCGGTCGTCGTAGCATTTCCGGACATCGCCCCCGGAAGGGCCTTTGGCGACGTACCTCGAAACCGTCCTTGTCTGAGATGCGATGCTGTTTTCTGGAGTGAAGGCTTTGGAGAACGGATCTGTCGGCGCTGCAAGGGGTTGAACGCCTGGCGGAACGCCGTGCCCGTCAGCCCGGGTGCATCTCGCCGCCGCTAATCTCTATCGGTGCCCGCGCCGTCTTCCCAGTACCGTACCGGACCCGTCAATTCGCCCTGTCTAGACGTCGCTCGCATCACGCCGACCGATGTCTTATGGGGCGAAGAGGGCCGGGAACTTCCCCACCGTCACAGAAAACGCAGACGGCTCTATCACAAGGGCAGCTCTATCATTCGCCTGCGCCCAAGAAACCCAATCAAGAAAAGCCGAAGGTCTCCGCCACAGCCAACTCCATTGCAGGAAAGCCTGCGCGGGCGATTGGTGGGAAAAAGGTAAAGTAAGACAGCCTTCTACGCCGCGATTTCTGAAAAGCAGGTTTGAGCTAAATATAGTTCAACAACCTATTGCAGAGACCGATCAGGATAGCCATTTTTCATACATTGGCACTCAGGTGTGGCGAGTGCCAATGTGTCCCTAAGCATGCCACCCCTACCCGGAAATCCCGAAAAGGAGCAT
>NZ_CANLYL010000010.1 GCF_947495275.1 uncultured Roseobacter sp. | reverse complement strand
GCCCGCCGCCTCGCCCGCAGGCGCCTGCCGTGGATGGTCTTCGACTACATCGATGGTGCCGCGGGGGGGGAAGTCGGACAACACCACGCGGCGCTAATATTGGATTATCGAAAGATACGGGCCGAACCCGGCAATGCCAACTAGCAGATCCGGGCCGACCTGTATGATGGGTTTTGTCACCGCTCGATCACGCCAACAATGCGTTTGGCAATTTCGCGGCTTGCTTTTTGCGACGGGTGAATCCGATCGCCCGAGTGAAAGGATCTGTCACCATATGGCACGAGATCCCGCAGCGAAACAAAATGCACTCCGCCATCGGCCTGGGCCATCCGCGAAATCCTGCGTTCCAACTCATTGCCCTCATCCCGGCAATGTTCGATGATCGACCCGACACCGGGGCTTCGCAGATACCCTACGTATATCACTTGCGCGCCGGTTCTCCGCAGACTGCTTACGAGATTGGCGATTTCGCCATTACGCCCGTTCTCACTGATCATCTTATTCATACGACGATCACAGCGGCTGCACCCACAGCCGAGCCATAGGTCATTGCCACCGCCGTTAATGATGATCCAATCCCAGTTCCCGGGCGCATACTGCTTGGCAATATTCAGCCCCATCGCCCCGGTAATGGGAAGATTGTAGATCATTCTGGCCCCGACAACGGAGCGATCAATCACCGGCTCGTTGAGTATTTGCTCCACGTTGTCGGAAATGCCGCTATCGCTCCCGGCGTGCCAGGCCATCATGGAATCGCCCATCGCAAGAATACGAGGCGACTGATTTACCGGGACCGTTTCCCCGCATCCCATCAGCACCACCGCAATCAAACTCATTTGAAGAAGAAGGAATTTCATTGTCCCAATACACCCCAATCGTATTTTCACCATCGCAGCGACGTCAGCCGCAGCGTCCCAAGCGACAAGTTACCCACCACTATGTGAAAAGCCGTTAATATCGCCGGAAACATCTCAACGACTTTCTTCAAATCAGCTTAAAAATACGTGTGAGCGGTGAACGAGCTGGCGCGAAGCTCAGGCCGGTTGATCCCATTGAACTGATTTCATCAATGTTGAACGTGCGTGTTCAAGATGTTCGTCGAATCTCAACTGCGCCTCGGAGAAATTCCCCTTTGCGACGGCCTCAATGACGGCCAGATGCTGTTGAGCGGCATAGTAATTTCGCTCTCGTTCACCCTTTTTGTTCCAGCGATAGTGGTAATGGAACACAACCGACACGAGGCCAAAGAAATCATCCGCGAAGCGATTGCCCAACTGGTCCACCCAAACCCGGTGAAATTGCTCATCCAACCGCGGGAAATCGCGGTAGGCTGTATCGATATGCGCCATGATCCGACGGTGTTCTGGTTCCAGCGCGCGCAACGCCTGATGACCCGCGCTCTGAGACCCGGCTTTCAGAAACCCCTCGAACGCCCTGCGTTCGAACATCTCTCGCACGTCAAAAAGCTCTGCAGCAAATTCACGGGTGAAGCCGCGCAACACCCAAGCCCGGTTTGGTTTCTTCTCGATCAGCCCAAATCGTGAAAACCGGATTAGTAGCTCACGGACCACGGATGTACTGGCACCAAATGCGCGCACCAGATCGGATTCCCGCACAAGAGTTCCCGGTTTCAAGTTGCCTCCGAGCACGTATTCCATGAATTTGCTCTGGACCCGTTCACTGGTCGAGGTCGTTTCTTCCGCCGGGAAAAAATCCCGTTTCAACGGTTTGCGCAGGACCACCTTTTTGCGCCCCAACCAAGAAATGACGCCTGCGGTGTTTAGTTGTGTCAACACGGCTCGCACGGTCGTGCGACTTGTTCCCCACCTTTGTGAAAGCTCAGATTCTGTTGGCAGAGTGGCCCCTACGCCATTTTTTGCGATCAGATCGAGAGCACGATTAAAGGTCTCCTTATAGGTACTCTTATCCCGCGACATCTGATCTCAAAACTCAATCTCCCGGATCATCTAATCACATTACATAAAAAATCACACGGTTAATCCCGCCTAGACAGATCAGGCTGAAAACCGACATTGATACCTCCAGAATCCACCTAAGCTGCTGTTATTTATGGGCCATGGAATCGCGTGAGCTTCGTTAGATAGTTGAAATCGCTGATTTGCTTACACAGGGTTTTTAGGGATGTTCGAGAATTTCATCACCAGTGGCACGATTATGTTATCGATAACACTTGACAGATGTTATCGGTAACGTATTCTGCGTTCAACGGAGGGCATCCAGAAATTGCGCATGGGCAGCAGGTCCCTAGAGGGTCTCTTGCCACACAGATGCGGATCATATCTGGATGAACATCAGATGGCGCCAGAGGGGGAAAGAATGGCATCACAAAAACCCATCATTGCAATGCGAGGAATCGTAAAGCGATTTGGCGGCGTCGTTGCACTGGATAACGTCGATCTAGACGCCTATCCCGGTGAGGTCTTGGCCATCGTTGGCGACAACGGTGCAGGAAAATCCACCCTCATCAAAGTCCTAACCGGGGTCTACCAGCCCACGGAAGGCTCAATCAAGCTCGACGACAAACCCTTCCAGATGGCCAGCCATTCCGATGCAATCGAGAATGGCATTGACGCAGTTTACCAGAATTTGGCTATCGCCGACCACCTGACGCCGGCCGAAAACCTGTTTCTGGGCGCCGAGCTAACGAAGTCTGTTGCCGGTTTTACCGCGCTCGACAATCGACGCATGAAAGAGGAAGCCACCCGCGTTCTGAAGGATCGGTTGGGTGTTCAGCTCAAAAGCATGGATGTTGCGACCGAGAGCCTCTCGGGCGGGCAACGTCAAGCTGTCGCCATTGCGCGCGCGGTGCGACATGACGATTTGCGCGTGCTGGTCATGGATGAACCCACTGCCGCCTTGGGGCCGCAGGAAACGGCGCGCACGCTTGAATTGATCAAGGTGCTGAAGGCGCAGGGTCTCGCGATCATCGTCATTTCCCACTCACTGGATGATGTGTTTGAAGTATCCGACCGCATCCATGTCCAGCGCCGGGGCCAATGCGCGGGCGTCGTCAAAACCTCAGAAACCACCAACGAAGAAGTGCTGGGCATGATTGTTGGCACCAAGACCGCAGCATAGGGGCAGAACCAATGGCATCCAGCGAAACCGCGATCGAACAGCCGAGTTTTTCGGAAAAGATCGAACCCTACATCAGCTTTCTTGGGCCTATGGCGATGATCCTCGCGATCATCCTGTTCATGGGCGTGGCAGAGCCTGCGCGCTATTTCCGTGTCTCGAACATGACGCAGATACTGCTCGATGCAGCGCTCTATATGCCCATGGCAATGGCAATGACATTTGTCATCACACAACGCGGTATCGATTTGTCTATCGGATCGGTTGCCGCGCTTTCGTCCATCATTATGGCCTTTCTGATCAAGCAATATGGTTTCCCGGCCTGGTCGGCAGCGCTGATCGCCTTGTGCCTCGGTGCTTTGATGGGTTTGATCAATGGATTGGTCATCACCAAGTTCAAGGTACCCGACCTCATTGGCACCCTTGCAATGGATTTGGTCTATCGAGGCTTTGCACTTGTCATTGCCAAGGGGCTTGTTCTTGCGCGGTTCCCCGATCTGATCACAGAGATCGGGCGTGGCCAGTCTCTGGTCTTCCTGCCGACACCTGTCGTCATTGGCCTCATTACGTTGGCAATTGGCTACTTCATGCTGAAATCCACTCATTTCGGACGGTATACCATCTCTATCGGCTCCAACCCTGAGGCGAGCGAAATGACAGGCATCGCGGTCGACCGGCACCGGGTCTATGCCTATGTGCTGATGGGAACGATGGCCGCGTTGGCCGGTATCATGCTTACCGGTAAGCTGAATGCCATTCAGGCGACATCCGCCCCCTATTTCAACCTGCATGTCATCGCCGCCGTCGTCGTGGGAGGGACATCCCTGTTCGGGGGGCGCGCCTCGATTGTCGGCTCGCTGGCCGGTGTCTTGCTGCTGTCGATGATGATCAACGCGCTTGTCACCCTGCGCATTGAATTCTTCTGGCAATCCGTGGCGTCAGGCGTCGTCATCATCTTGTCGGTAGCGCTTTACACCTGGCTGCAGAAAAAAGATCGCGATGGCTCAGGCGGCTTGGCCGCCGCGCTCAGCAACCCTGACAATCGCAAGCTGCTGAAAATGACGGTTTGGATCATGGGGGCCCTGATCGTGCTCAGCATCATTAGTCTGATCTTGGGCGGCCCGGCCAACCCAAGCGGCTAAATCATTCATCGAGCGGCTATCGCTCACTTCTGGGAGGAACTTAAATGACAACATTCAAAACACCGTTGGTCGCAGCACTGCTTGCCACCACAACGGCGCTGGCAGCCGGCGCGGCAGATTTGCCGCTCAAGGAGCTGCCCGGCATTGCTGACAGGGATCACTGGCTGCCCGGCGAGGTCAATCAGGACGGTGCCCTCGAAGCGCTGCAAGCCGCTACTGGTGAAGCTGCGATCCCCTACAGCGGCACGCAGGAAAATCCGATCCAGATCGCGCTGATCTACCCTTCAGCGGATGTATCCGATTTTTGGGCACGGAACTATCTTGCACTTACCAAGCGGCTGGACCAACTGGGCATCAAGTATGAAACCCGCGAATTCGCCTCTCGTCAGGTCGAGCACTCATTACAGGCAACCTATGCAAGCCAGGTGGATCAGGATGCTGATCTTTATGACTTCGTGATCTTCGGCCCCTCCGAACTTGCAACCCAGGCCGACAACATTGACAAGCTTTCAGCCAATCCTGATCTGACAACCTTTGTCTGGGCTTTTCACACACCGCTGAAGTATCTCAAAACGCAACCTGCCGGTTGGTTTGATTTCTCATCTGCCTACGGGGCCCTCAAGATCTGTGACTACATGGTTGAACGTCTGGGCAAGGATGTGACCTACGCCATGAACCGGGGTATCCCCGGGATCACCGACAACCAGCGGTCGGGTGATTTCAAGGATTGTGTTGCGGAAAAAGGGAACTGGAACGTTGTTTACGAACACTACGGTGAGTATCAGCGCGAAGGCGGCTTTGAGGGGACGCAATTGATCTTGCAGGCCTATCCGGAAGCGAAAGTCATCCACAACGCCAACACCGCCATGTCTATGGGATCGGTCGAGGCACAGCTGTCCATTGGCAAAGAGAAAGAGATTTTCTCCACCGGATGGGGCGGCACCGGCCTTGAGCTTGATGCCATTCGCCGTGGGGAGCTTGACGCGACGCCCATGCGGATGGGCGATGACGTCGGTGCGGCAACGGCAGAGGCCATCAAGGCTCACCTTGAAGGACGCCAAGAGGAGTTACCGCTGGTGTTCCTGGGCCGTATCACCGTCGCCCATGACAACATGAGCATCGAAGAAATCGACAACCTGGAAAAAGAAGCCTTCCGCTTCTCCGGTGTCGGCGCCCTGGAGCGCTAGATACAGCAGCAAAGACCGGTTCCTTGAACCCTGTGAGCCTGCTCCTGAAAGGGAGCAGGCTCATTCATTTGCAGATGGGTCGCGTTTGACCTGATCGACAGACCGTCATTCAGTCTGACTGATTGTTATCGAACGGGCATGGCGTTTCAAAAAACGCTGAAAGCAGCGAGGTTGACGCATCAATATCAGCACGTGCGCAGGCTTCTCTGACCGAATGCATCGCGAAGATCGGCACGCCGATATCGACAGACCGCACAGCAAGCGCCGTCGACGAATGCGGGCCCAACGATCCGCCCTGCCCACGATCCGCACGGTAGGTGAAACTCTGCATGTTGATGCCACGCTCACCCGCCAGCATCTTCAGATGCGCCATCAGATGCGCATTATAAGAATAATTGCCCCGTATCCCGTATTTTGCCACGGGACCGGACCCCGAGATCGGCGACTCCTGGCTGTCAAACAGTTCCGGTGAAAGCGGGTGAAGAGCGTGCGCCACATCCAGTGATATCTGCGCCGACTTACCTATCATCTCATCAAGGTTATCGCCGCCAATTCCCGCGAGAACCTTTTCAAAAAGCGGTGATTTGGCGCCAAGCCATGTGCCGCTGCCAATCTCCTCAGCGTCGAAAAGCGCCACGACCGGTATGCACGTGCCACCGGCCCAATCCCGAGACGTTAGCGCTGAAATCGCGGCAAAGCAGGAAATCAGATTGTCCAATCGTGCGCCGCTCACAAACGCGTCGTCTTTCCCAACCGTCGATGACTTTGCCGTGTCGTAGAGAAACAAATCATGCTCCAGCGGCACGCCCTGCTGGCCAGTGCCCGCGAGCAGGGTTTCCCAGAAAGCTTCGGGGGTCAACGCGTCGCCGGTATCGAACAGGCAGTGGAGGTCTGTCTGCGCATTTGGTTCCGCCTTGCCCGCCTTCATATGGGTCGGCACTCCGAGGGTTCGGCACTTCAACGTTGAATGGATGAGCTTTGCTGCAACCGAATTTTCCTCTTTGAAATAGGCCAGACCAGCGATACCCAGATCACGATCCATCCAGCTTGCCAAATTTGGCCCGTCATAGGGATGAACGGCCAGAAAATGGCACCCCATTTTCGAGAAATACCCCTCTGATTTGATTTTCAGCGACGGAAAATCCGTATGCGCAGAGACAATATGGAATGCATCTGCATCCCGGTTGTCTGGCACAACCCAGGCGAAGACCGTTTTGCCCCCACGTACGGTGAAATACCGACCAGGTGCCTGTTCCGCGGAATTCGCAACTTCAGAGAACCCGGCGGATTCCAACCAGTCGCACACAGCCCGTGTGGAATGATAGGGGGTTACGGATTTATCCAGAAACTCATGCAGATTCATTTGCCATCTTTCTTGGTGTCAACTCGAAACGTGGTCGCGCCAATCTCTTAGGTCACGGGATCTTCGATCACAAAACGTTCCAGAAATGCTTTATACGCCAGATAAGTGGTTTGCAGATCGGCCACCGCCATGACCTCGTAAGGGCTGTGCATGCTGAGGATTGGCGGCCCCATGTCAAAGACCTGAACCCCTTGGCGCGCAAAATGCATTGCCACGGTACCACCGCCTCCAAAATCAACTTTACCCAGTTCCCCAGGCTGCCACGGCAATTTATCCTCGATCATGATATTGCGCATCTGACTGACCAGCGAGCTATCGGCCTCGCTGGCCATGCGCTTCCCCCGCGATCCGGTGTATTTTGCGATACAAACGCCCTTGCCCAAATGCCCGCTGTTGCGCTCGTCTGTTGGTCCCGGCCAGGACGGATCAAGCGCCACATTCACATCGCCGCTCAGCATCACGGAATTCGAAATGGCTTTGCGCAGCAGGAAATAATCTTTTTCATCAAAGGCTTCAAACACCTCGAAAAGGAACCGCTCAAGGATGTTGGAATCTGCACCATGAACACCCTGCGATCCCACCTCCTCGCGGTCGGTGAAAATGAACGCACAGTTCTGACCCGCTTTCTGCATCTCCAGAAAAGCCTTGAGTGAGGCGAACGTGCAGGCGCGATTGTCATGGCCATAGGCACCGATCATTTTCTTTTCAAAACCGACAAACCGCGGTTGCATGGCCGGCACCGCCTCGAATTCGCCTGTGACAAAGTCACCGGCTTCCAGGCCCAATGCCGCCAGCATCCCTTCCGCAAAAGATTTCTTGTCCTTCGGCGTGTCGGGATCGGCCAAACCGGCGATCACGTTGAGATGTTCCGCAGAGATTTGCGAGCTGTTGGTCGCCCCGCCATCCGGTTGATGCCCCAGATGAGGCGCCAGATCACTGATGGTGAACACCGGATCATCCGCCTGTCGACCGATCTTTACCGCAAAACGCGCACCCGACTTTGATCGCCCCCGACCGTGCAGCTCGAGCGGGATACCCACCCAATGGTGCTTTTTGATACCGCCATAGTACCGGGTTTGTAACGTGCCCACCCCAAATTTCTCCTCGGGCGGCGCAGGTTTCAGGTCAAGGCGCGGGCTGTCCACGTGGGAGCCAAGTATTTTCAAACCATCGCCGATTTTCGAGAAATCAGAGATGGAGAAAAGCACACCGCACCGATCATTGAACCGCAAGGACAGTCGTAGCGCGCCTTTGTCATGCGCCTGTCCCTTTTCGAGAAAGCCCTGCGCGAGCGCCTCTTCATGAATGAAATCGCAGACCTCTACGCCCGTTTTGCACCTCCCAAGGAATTCGACATACTGACGTGCCAGTTCCTGCTCATCGGGTCCCGTGGGGGCACCACTTGCGCCTTGTTTCTTAGCCAACTTTCAAACCTCCAAAGGGATGTGCGATGCACCATCCGTCGCTCGATGAAGCCATAGTACGGGTTTGAACAGCAATGTGTATCCCATCCGACGCCTTATTATCGAGACCGGGGCGAACCCGCCAGAACAGGCCGCAGTCGCGTGCATCAAATGGGCGCCAGTTCACATAAACCCACAATTCTATCTTGCCACCGACTCACGGCGCGGTAGCGTGCGGTATGGATTTTACAGTGCGCTATCTCTCCCACCCGCAGGTCTTGATTGAACCGCACAAGGACATCGACAAATGGTCCCTCAACGAGTTGGGCCTTCAAAGGGTGCACCAGCTGGCAGAGCGTGATGTTCTGACCGGCACCACCCGTGTTGTCAGCAGCGCAGAAACCAAGGCGGTCGAGACTGCACGGCCATTGGCTGCCGCTTTGGGTCTGACAGTTGAGGTGCGTCCACGGATGCACGAAAATGACCGGAGCGCGACGGGATTCTTACCGTCAGATACGTTCGAGGCCGTGGCCGACCGTTTTTTCAACAATCCGGCACAAAGTATTCTTGGATGGGAAACAGCAAACCACGCACAGCAGCGCATTGTTGATGAGGTAAATGCGGTTTTGGAGGGCCCCATCACAGGTGACCTCCTTCTCGTCGGACACGGCGCTGCCGGAACTCTATTGTATTGCGCTCTGAGCGGGCGCGAGATTGACAGGAAGCATGACCAACCCAATGGCGGTGGGTGCTTTTTTTCATTTTCAACGTTGGATCGGAGACCACGCGCAACCTGGCAGCCCATGGAGCTAATGTCCTGAATGGCAGCGTGGGAGCACGGATTTGAAGCGGCTGGACAGACTTCGCGACACCTGCGAGGTAAGGGTCTTCATTGATTTAAGAGCAAGGTGGTTTCATGGATAATCGCAACGAAGCGGCAGTCGATATTGCAAGAAGCGGCGGGGCGCTTGCGCTCGATTATTTTCGGCGGCTGGGCAGCTTGGTCATCGAGGATAAGGGACCTCAGGATTTTGTGTCCGAGGCCGATAAAGCCGTTGAGGTCCATGTCCGCAAGATGATCGAGGAAGCCTTTCCTGCGGATGGTATTGTAGGGGAGGAAGACGCACCCAAACCTTCCAGATCGGGCTACACTTGGGTAATCGATCCGATTGATGGCACAACGAATTTCATCTCAGCCATCCCGGCATGGACAGTGGTCATCGCCGTGGTAAAGGACGATCAAACCCAGATTGGCGTTACCTGTGATCCGATCCATGAGGAAATGTATCTGGCGATCCGCGGCGCAGGCGCCTGGTTGAATGATGAGAGACTGGTTTGCCCCACAGATACGGAAATGACGCGCGGCAGTATTGGTACTGGCTTTTCTAATCGGATCAGCAAATCGGGCTCTGTCCGGTTGATCGATTCCGTTCTGACCGAAGGCGGCATCTTTCATCGGAACGCCTCTGGCGCTCTCTCGCTGGCCTATGTGGCTGCGGGGCGGTTAATCGGTTATGTCGAAGAGCATATGAACGCCTGGGACTGTCTTGCCGGGCAACTGCTTGTCGCGGAAGCCGGAGGGTGCATTGAAGAGCAAAGCGCGGATGACATGATGGCAAACGGGGGGGCGCGTCGTCGTGGGAAGCAGGGGCGTTTTCAAAGATCTGGTGCGAATTGCTGATGCAGCTTATCAAAGCTAGGCGGTGTATCTGTTGACTTGCCTCGCAGATGGCAAACTGTCGGGAGTTTGGGATTTGCAAAGTTACTGAGCTAACGTTGCAAATCGAGGCAGGTGTAGAACCAATTGAAACCAAGCAGCGTCCTATTCCAAAGGTTAGACAGCTGGCAACAAGACCGGGCCAATCGCATCCAGCCCCACGATCACGCTTTCCCCAACACCCAACGGTGCATCCACATTTTCGCTAACGGCAAAAATCTGTCCAAATCCAGCATTCAACGTATATTCCATACGACTGCCGACATATGTCGCTTTTGAAATTTCCATGTGCATGCCCGCCTCTGCGCCCAATTTCAAACGCGTGGGGCGCACAGCCAGCATGGCAGCCCCCTGCCCCAATCCGCGCGCGGGCAATGTATGGAGGAAATCGTCAACGCGGATACTTGCGGTTTCTCCGGTGACATTTGTGATTTCGCACGGGATGATATTCGCCTCACCGATAAAGTCTGCGACAAACCGATCTGCCGGTGCGTCATATAATTGCCGAGGTGTCCCGATCTGCGCGATACCTGCGTTGCGCATAACGACAATCTCGTCAGACACCGCCAGGGCCTCTTCCTGATCGTGGGTAACATAGACGACCGTCAATCCGAGATTCTGCTGGATTTCGCGGATCTCTTCGCGCACCTGACGCCGCAGTTTGGCATCCAGATTGGAAAGCGGTTCGTCAAAAAGCAACACCTGAGGCTCCAGCACCAATGCGCGGGCCACGGCGACACGTTGCTGTTGCCCCCCCGAAAGCTCGGAAGGCAGCCGGTCCCCATATCCCTTCAATCCCACCAGATCGAGCCCCTGGGCGGCCCGGTCGCGCGTTTCCGATTTGTCAAACCCGGAGAACCCCAGCCCGTAGGAGACATTCTCCATCACCGTCATGTGCGGAAAGAGCGCGTAGGACTGAAACACCATCGACACATCGCGATCGGTCGCAGGCAACAGGGTCACGTCGCGATCCCCAATATGAATGGAGCCCTTCGATGCCATTTCCAGACCGGCAATCATACGCAGGGTTGTTGTTTTGCCGCAGCCTGACGGGCCCAGCAGAGTCACCAGCTTACCCGCTTCGATCTCGAGATTGATATCATCGACGGCCACAACGTCTTTGCCATAGATTTTGGTGACGCTGCGAAAACTGACCGGCGCGGCTTTGGAATTGATACTCATATCCGTGCGTCCTTATACATTGGTGCGCGATTGGGTCATGCGTCGCCCGATTTCCGTGCGTCCGACAATCACCTGCATGAGGGCCACGACGCTGAGCATCACGAAGATCAGGGTTGTGGAATAGGCAATCGCCAGCCCGTAGTCGTTATTCTCCACCCGCCCGATGATGTAGCTGGTCGCCATGTCATATTCCGCCGAGACCAGAAAAATCACTGCTGAAATGGCCGTCATCGCACGCACAAAGCTATAGACCAACGCGGCCAGGATCGCCGGTCGCAGAAGCGGCAGGATAATCCGGCGGAAGGTCTCCCAGGAATTTGCCCCCAGCGTCAGGGACGACTCGTCGAGCGATTTGTCCAATTGCGACATGGAAGCGATGCCCGCCCTTACACCGACAGGCATGTTGCGGAAGATGAAGCTGACCACAAGAATGATGCCGGTTCCGGTGATCTCAATCGGCGGAACATTGAAGGCCAGAATGTAGCTGACACCGATCACCGTGCCGGGAATGGCAAAGCTGAGCATGGTGCCAAATTCGAATGCGTTTTTGCCTGCGAATGTCTGGCGCGTCAGCAGATAGGCGGTGATCAGGCCGACGATGGCCGTGAGCGGTGCGGCGATCGCGGCGATTTTCAGGGTCGTCCAGAAACTGTCCCAAGCGGCGCCCGACCAGCGGATGCCGCCCTCCTCCAGACGGAACGAAAATGCGGTGATGTAGTGTTTGAATGTGAGCGTGTTATTGACACCCCAAAGCTCTACAACCGAGCCATAGAAGATCATCAGGTAGACGACAGCAGTAAAGCCTGCCCAGATCATGGCAAGCGCGAGAACCGGCAAGGACAAGGCCCGCGGCATATGGGGATGCACCCCGCTATCACCCTTGCCGGAAACGGTTGTGTAGCTCTTTTTGCCCAACCAGAAACGTTGCGCATAAAACGCACCCAGTGTGAAACACAGCAGCACCATCGCCAGAACGGCCGCCTTGCCCTGATCATATTGTGCGCCAACGATGGCAAAAAAGATCTCCGTCGAGAGCACATCGAAGTTTCCGCCCAGCACCAGAGGGTTGCCGAAATCGGCCATGCTTTCGATGAAACCGAGTAGAAAGGCATTGGCCAGCCCCGGGCGCATCAACGGCAAGGAGACAGTTTTGAAGACCTGCCACTTGCTGGCACGCAGCGTTTGCGCCGCCTCTTCCATTGACGGCGAAACACCTTCGACCACACCGATGAGCACCAGAAACGCGATGGGTGTGAACGCCAGCGTCTGGGCGATGAGCACCCCCGGCAGACCGTAAAGCCACCGCGTCGGCTGAATGCCAAAAACGTCGGAGAAAAACACGGTGACGGACCCCGACAGCCCGAAGAGCAGAATAAGCGCGAGGCCGATCACGAAGGGGGGCGTGATGATCGGCAGGACCGTGAGCGCCCGCAAGGCGCGTTTATAGCGAAAGCCCGACCGGGTCACCACCAATGCGAAAATGAGGCCCAGCACCGTTGTGATCAGCCCGACAAGCACCGCAAGGAAAAGCGAATTCCACGCCACGCCACAGCGCCCGCCCGAGAGGCACCCCAACCCCCAAAGACGGTCATCAAAGAACTTGGCAGCAAAGACGCTGGCGGAATAGCCGCCCTCTTCCGTGATGAATGCGGCTGTCAACATCTTGGCGATCGGGAAGAAAACAAATGCGGTGACAATTACGATCACGCCGCCGATCGCACTGACAACAAAGACGTCGCCATTGATCGCGCCGCGCGCAGCAATGCCTTGCGTAAATAGAAACAGAAAAGCCGAGGCACAGATCAGCGCGCCATATCCCATCCCGAACTGACGGTCGCCCAAATCGCCAAAAACCGCTTCGGCCCAGTCGAAGTTCCAGCCGCGGATACCAATGCTGAAGCCCTGAACAATCAACCACCCAAAGCCGAAAGCCCCTGCAAGGATCAGTACTTTGGCATAAAGAGGATCGGTTTTTCGCTTTTTGATCACCCAGAGCGGGGCTAGAAGCGCCACAAACATTGGCGCAAGCCACAGCTTTTCGCCCTGGCCGATCAGAAACGCCGCAGGTGCGTAATCCGTGTCAAACGGGTAGCCATCTAGCAGCCATTCAAACGCAAAAAATTCCTCCACCCCGTACCACGGGAGGAGGAAGAAACCGACCCATCCGGCGATGATCCAGAAGATCAGGACCGGATGAGTTGTTTTCTCAGATGCCAGCTGGCGCATGTTTATTGCGGCAGAACTGACACCTCATCATCCCACTTCTTCAGCAGGCGTTTGCGCTCATCGGACGACCCGTATTTCTTGAAATCGTAGTCAATCAAGGTGATCTGGGACATATCAGGCGCAGAGGCGGAAGTTTCAGCGCCCTTGTTCGACGGCACCTGGAACGCATTAACCTGCAGCGCGAGGTTTTGCGCTTCGGCACTTAGCGCCCAATCATAGAACTTTTTAGCTTCGTCCATGTTACGCGCACCGTCGATGATCGACATGGACCCGATCTCATAGCCTGTCCCCTCACAGGGTGCCACGACCTTGACCGGGAAGCCCGACACAGCCTGTTTGACAGCGTCATGCATGAACACGATGCCAATGGTGTTCTCGCCGCGTCCGGCCGCTTTGATGGGGGCGGATCCGGATTTCGTGTATTGGTTGACGTTGGTATGCAGGCCTTTCATGAAATCAAAGCCTTCGTCTTCTCCAAAGAGCTGCATCATCGTGGCCAATGTTGTATAGGCCGTACCGGACGAATTGGGGTTCGCCATCTGAACATGGCCTTTATATTCAGGCTTGAGCAGATCCTTCCAGCAGGCTGGTTCCGGTAGGTTGTTCGCCGCCAGCAAATCAGCGTTGTAGCCGTAACCCAAGGCGCCGGAATAAATCCCAATGGTTTTGTTACCGGCACTTTCGGCCTGTGAGATCGCCCAAGGATGCAGTTGGTCCCGCATTGGTGACAGGTATTCCGCGGTCAGCCCTTCCTCAGCGGCCTGAAGATGCGGGTCACCCGTGCCGCCCCACCAGACATCGCCCTTTGGGTTGGCGCTCTCCGCCTTGATTTGCGCAAAGGTTTCGCCTGACGATTTGCGCGTCATTGCCACGTCTATGCCCGTGGCATCCTGAAAACTGTTGGCCATCAACTGGCACCAGTCCTCTTGCGCGGAACAATAGAATGTCAGCTTATCCGCTTGCGCGGCACCGGCTGCGGCAACCAGTGCAAGCGCGGATGCACCGCACAGTGTCTTTAATGAAGTCATGTAATCCCTCCCAGAACCATCTGCTTTGTAACAGTTTTGTAAAACAAGCCTAGAAAGGGAATTCTGTTCTTGCAAATGAATTCGCGCCCCAAGGTGACCCGGCGCCCCTCTTTTGAAACGATCTGGAATGCGGCGCATGGGGTCCGGCCTTCGCAAAGGATCACAGCGGGGTCGACAAATGGTTGGACAACTGCAACCAGAGGTTTAGGCTAAACCGTCAGAAAGCTGCATTGGCACTTGGATATTGCGAGCGTTTGATGATGTTGAAACCCCTCCTGATCGCTTGGTTGTTTACAGTATCCACCGGCTATATTTCAGCCATGTATTTCATGGCCGATATGCTCCAGACGAGCAAAAGCAACGCACAGCAGGAACACCGTGCCCGGCTTGACCCGACGGCTGATGAAACCGGCCGCACGGGCGTTGATGCGCGCGCACTGGACGGCATCGATCATTCCGAGCAAATCTCCGTCGAAACAGGTATTTACGTGGACCGTATCCCACGTCTGTCGATGCCGGATACCAATTGGACCGTTGATTTCTACCTATGGTTTCGATGGTCAGATCGCGAAATCTCGCCCGGGCAAAATTTCCACGTCATAGATGGCGAGATTCTCAAAAAGGAACTCAAGACGCGCTATGACGATAGCGTGACACGTTACGAACTCTATCGTGTCACGGCACGCATCTCCAAGTTTTTCAATGTTGCCAGGTTTCCGCGGGATGACCATTTGCTGGCGCTTCGCATCGAAGACGCGCAAAACCAGATTGGGAAAATGATCTTTGTGCCCGATGTCAGCGGCAGCGCGGTCAGTTCCCGAGTTAAGATTCCGGGCTACGAAATCTACGACAGCACAATCGTCCAGAAACCGCATTCCTACAAAACCAGAAGAGGCGACCCGCGCCTCGCAGAAGGCTACCAGGCGACCTACTCGCAGCTCGTCTACGGGATCGCCATAAAAGAGCCCGGTTGGGCGCTCTACATCAAGATGTTTCTCGGAACATTTGCCTCCGTGGCCATTTGCCTTTTGTCATTTCTTATTGGCCCCGCACATACCGGGCCTCGCTTTTCGGTCAGTATCGGTGCCTTCTTCGCAGCGATCGCAAGCACCTATGTGGTCTCGCGCCTTATCCCCAAAACCGGCACTGTCGGCTTAACCGATTTCGTGACAGGTGCTTCATTGGTGACTATTTTCCTCGCGGTCCTGACCTCTACGATGACGCTGAAAATTGGCGAGGTGACCGGCGAAGCCCAGTTGCAACGGCGTTTTGACATCGCCGCGCTGCTGGTTTTCCTGATCGGCTACATCTCATTGAACATCGTGATCGCGCAAGCGGCCTCAATCTGATCGTCCACATGGGCAATTCAGGCTAGTTTTCCCGATCACGCAAATTCGGGTGGCCAGGATTGCTCGATGCTCACTTTTGGAGAATCCAGGGAACGGTTGTCAGATCGCGTTTTCTCGGTGCAGGAAAGATCGCGCATACTTTGAAAACCGGGACGAAGGCACCGGCACGATGGTTTCAAGATAATTGTCCGGCACCTCGAAGGGTGCCTTGATCTCAACCACCTCCTCCAGATCGCGGAACTGCCTAGCGCTGCCACTGTAGCGGTATCGAATATCGCTATCGAAGGTTATTCTAAGGTCTTCGTAATTGAAGTAGGATCGCCGGTATTCGATGCAAACTGAGGGAATTAGGTTTCCATAAGACTGATCCACGATGCCATTTCTTATGAAATTAGCGAATTCTTCCGCTTTAACTGCCTTGGTCGTTTTGAAACGCCCTTCGACGGAAGACGTTTTTCGCTCCAGCGACAGACTCGATTGATCATCATTGTACCAGCGAACCCTGATTTTGAACCGTGGCAATACGCCTTCTTCGGAGTCGCGAAAGGCTTGAAGATCCCGGGTATCAAAATATTGGCTGGCAATCTTGCGATTGGGATGCAGCAATGACATTCCTCGCCCCAAAAGAAGCGCTCTGAACTTCTTTGCATCGCTTGAGGTCAACCGAAATTTGCGTTCTTTCCGAAAGCTCATTGCGTGAGTTCGTTAACAGCGATGTCTGAAAATGCATCCACGTTGACATCCCCCTCGCAATCGTAGGCATCCAGTTTCAGCGTCCCACCGCCATATTCCTGCTTTTTCTGGAACGCCTCAGCACAGATCGGGATTTCCTTACCCACGAAGCGAACAACATGAGAACGGGAAAAGTCTTTTGATGATACGCCTATCGCGGCTGTGTCGATGACAACGTCATCCGCTTCAAACTGAGAATTTTCCCCGACCGAAATACCTTTATCGCCACAGTCCTCGAGAACAGCCGAGGTAATTTCGAATTTGCCCGAAGACACATCAAAGCAATCATTGCCCGTGCGCGTCACCTTGAGGTTACCAATCGAGATCTCAGAAAAATCAATATCGATCGCGTCGGCGAAGCCATCCTCTACCGTCAGGCTGGTGAGGACTCCCTTGGACGAGACGATGTTGACACTGTCTTCGCACTGCCCCCCCGCGCCGGAAACCGTACTCGCATCGAAAGTCACATCAAAGAAATTCAGACATCCGGTCAGCCCAAACTTGTTAAATCGCTGTGTGCTGAGTATCGCCGTGCTTTGCGCATTCCCATCGAATTCGATCGTCCAGCCTTGAAGATGCACACCGCGCACAAGAACCCAGTCATCAGCTTCGGTTTGCGTGACAATCATTTTGCTTGCTGCAAGGTCGAGATCAACCTTGGCACCGGTCGAAAGAACCAGTTCCCCACTCAAAAACGGCAGTATTCGGTACTCGTCCTCGATTGCCTGATCTGGCTCAGACAAGAGCAGCAGCCGATCATCTTCGAATTCATTGTCGCTGATCAGATCGATCAACTCAGTAGACGACAGCGAGACCCTCTCAGCCTCCCCAGATGCCGATACCCGTTGCCCGATGTAATCCCCAGTTTCGGTGCGTCCTTCGAGATCAAAATAGCGGTAGTTAAATCCGAAATCGGCCGCACGATCTGCCAGTCTTTGACGTTTTTCCGCAAAGGCAAGAACCACTTTCTGATCAGTGTCCTGCGCATATGGACGCTGCATCTCCCGAAGGGTGGCAATTCCCGAGAGCATCGCTTCAAGGCTTTGGTTCATCATGGCATCTGCGGCCTCTCTCTCCATCCTTGCCCGCTTGAAAAAGGCCTCCTTGAATGCATCATCGTTTTGCAACGCCTCAACTCGTGTCGCCATTTCCTCAATGGCTTCTGGGGATGCATGTTTGAGAAAGAACTCCAGCGACTTGGCCTCACCAAGACGCTCGAAGGGTTTTAGCTCATTGAGAAACTCAAGATTGCCATCATAGTAGATCGGTTCAAAGGTCTGCGTGAAACTATTGAAGTAAAACTTGCGGTTGTGGGGCCGCAATGCGTGCCGACCGGTCATCGCCAGCAAGGCGATCGCATATGTTTCGAATACGTGATCTTCAGCGTTTGGGTTTGGCGCCAACTGCATGCCATAGTACCTGAATTCGACATCGTCCGCGTAAGCTAGGAAAGCAGCTTGCAGCCGTTTGAAAGCCTCCAGCGAGATCTGCGTCGAAATCTCGCCCTTCTCGGCCCATTTCCCATTGGTCAAACGGGCCAGAGAGACACTTTCCAGCTCCAGATTGTCAAACCCGTCGACATCCCACGTCAGGTCTTCATCCCCTTCAAAAATCGGACCTTCGCGGCGGTTGTTCCGTTCCAAAAGTTCTTTCTGAGCGTTTTCCTGAAACAGCAATTGAACCGAAATTCCATTGATCGACGCAGGAACCATGAATGTCTCCGGCGCGATGAACCCAAGTTCGCGCAAGATCAACGTGCCCAAAACCTCATTCACACCCATGCGCGTGTGCGGCAGTAGCAGTTTGAACCGCGTAGCGTTCAGGACATTCCCTTCCCGAAGCCGGACATCGAGACTGGAGATGATATTGCCGCCGGGCAGCAAATTTATGTGGTCCTTGATGTCACCGCTCTGCCGGACCCGTGCTTTGTAGCTGCAGTTTCCAAACGGATAACGGACCAGCAGGGTCGCATCCACCTTACGCTTGAATTCATCTCCTATGGTGATCTTGTCGGTCGCAAGGATCGAGATACTATTCTTGAACCATTTCCTGCTTTTGCGAATCTCGACATCAATGCTCTCGATCTGAGCAGGATTGGCAAGTTCATCGCGGTAAGCGTAGGTCGCAAAATCGCAAGCTGCCATCGACGCGGTGGCAAAGCCGCAGAAGCACAAGGCCCAGATGATAACTCTTTTGAACGGTCGTCCCAGCATCACTTGTTTAAGCGCGCTTCGATGACAGACGGATTGCCCTCTAATTTTCGCAAATCGCCTTGGAGGACCGTAAACTTGTTAGATGCAAGAATGTAGGAATAGGCGCCGTCGCGGCGCACTTCGGAAATCAGATCTTCGCTATCCTGAAGAGCATGCAAAGCGGCACTGGCCTCAACCTCCAGCGTACTCAGGCGATTGCCCTCGCTAAAAGACGTCTCAAAATAGGGCCGTCCGAGAATGCGCGGAGCAAGGATGCTCGCAACCACCATCACCACGAGTGCCAGTCCCATGGCGGCAACAAAAAAGACGAGCCACTTGACTGAAACCGATGCGGCAATCCCCATGGTGATCGCTGCAAAATAGACGGAAAGCTCAAAGGGCGATTTCACCGGATTTCTGAAACGAACGATAGACAAAGCGCCGATCATGCCCAGCGACAAGGCGATATTACCGGAAATGACCTTGGTGATCACAAACGTAATAATCGGCAATGTGGTAAGCGTGGCGGTATGCGCGAAGGTCCCAACCCATCGCTGCCCCGCCATGATGAGAGCAGCCCGCCCAGCCAAAGAAATGGAAATCAACAGGCAGACAATAAGAACTTCTTGAACAATAGACTCGAACATAATTGACAGCATTCCCAACAGTTAACACTCCTAAACAGCAGATTTTTTTCCTTATATCAAGTGACTTACAACTCCTGGGCGATTTGCCTGATGGAAAGACCGGGCTTAGCACAGGCGCCCGGAGCGGCAGTCTGTTGCCCTTGAATGGTCTTTTGATCGCCCGTTGAGGTAACGCATCTGGCCACAGCTTTGGCCTCCAACCGGTGGCGAAACACTCGAAAGAAAATCGCAACATCCGAGTGTGCTTCTGGCACTTTAGCGAAATCTCGTGCTGCCGAACGATCCAAGGCTTAGCGCTAAATTTGATGCGCGGGCATCAAAAATTCGCCCTAGAGTATCGGCATCACATTTCTTACTGTTCGGAAAATTCACCTCAACTAACGACCGCCGGTTGGGTGGCCTTCTAGTGCAATCGGTGGTTTACCAAATGGGCTTCAACTATCTTTGCGCAGGTTCAATGGAAGCGAATGTGTGACATGAAACAAATGCCGACTCTCGAAATAAGTCGAGCAGACGCTGAACTGGTACTCTAAATATATCCGTTCATGGAGGATTGAGAATTATTTTTTCCGCTCATTTTCAAGGTGTTGAAGGGTGACCGACAGAACTCAACCTGGTCTTCAGGAGCTGCGCCGCGCGCGGCGGGCTGGCGCTTGGCTTTTGTGGGCGGTGTTTGGGTTCAGCATCTTTGTGAACCTTCTGATGCTGACCGGGCCTCTTTTCATGCTTCAGGTGTACGACCGGGTTTTGGGGTCTCGTTCGGAAGAGACGCTTGTCGCGCTTTTTCTTTTGGTCGCAGTACTCTTCGCTTTGATGATGGTTCTTGATTATGCGCGCGGCCGGGTGCTGGCGCGGTTTGGCGCGCGGTTTCAGTCTCAAATGGATGATCGGGTGTTTGAGGCCATTCTCAGGCGCGCAGTGGTCCCGTCCGAAAGGGCGGCCCCCGCCAGTGGGTTACGGGACCTCGAAACGGTTCGGACGCTCTTCGCCTCGCCGGTGGTGATCGCGCTTTTCGATATTCCCTGGACCCCTGTCTTCCTTGCAGCGATTTTCATCTTTCATCCCTGGTTGGGGTGGCTGGCGGTTGTCGGTAGCGCGACACTGGCGATCATCACGTTGCTGAACAATTGGCTGACGAAATCCAAAACGCTGGAAGCACAAGTCGTTTCGCAACGCGCCCAAAGCTTCGCCGAACAAGCGCGCCGCGCGGCAGAAGTCGTGCGCGCGCAGGGCATGAGTGCGTCGGTCGCAGACCGTTGGCATGACCTTCGGGACGCATCGCTTGAAACCTCCATGCGCGCCAGCGACTGGACGGGCATTTTCACCGCAATTTCGAAGTCCTTCACGCTGTTTCTGCAATCGGCGATGCTGGCGTTGGGAGCCTATCTGGTATTGCAGGGCGAAGTGACCGCCGGTGCGATGATTGCCAGCTCGATCCTGATGGGACGCGCCCTTGCCCCGGTCCAGCAGGCGCTAGGACAATGGAACATGGTCCAGCAGGCGCGCGCGGCGTGGTACTCCTTGGCTCAATTGCTGGAAAAAACGCCGGAACTGCGTGAGGCTCATGCGCTCCCGCAACCCCATGCCAACATCTCCGTTGCCGGGGTTTCCGTGATGGCAGCTGGTGCAAAATTTCCCACTTTAAAGGCGGTATCCTTTTATCTGGGCGAAGGGGAAGCTCTCGGCGTGATCGGCAAAAGCGGATCAGGCAAGACAACACTTGCAAAAACCCTCTTGGGCCTCACACGGATCACCGCAGGAGAGGTTCGGTTTGGCGGCGCAACGCTGGATCAATATGACCCTGATGCTTTGGGCTCTTACATCGGCTACCTGCCGCAGAATGTCGTGCTCTTTTCCGGTACGATCGCTGAGAATATTGCGCGCATGTCGACACAGCCGGATGATGCAAAGGTGGTTGAAGCCGCCAAGCGTGCCAATGCGCACGAGATGATCCTTTCACTCCCCGATGGGTACAAAACAATTGTCCATGGCGATGACGGACAACTGTCGGGTGGGCAACGCCAACGCATCGCTCTGGCGCGGGCGTTCTACGGAGACCCCGTTCTGCTCATCTTGGATGAGCCAAATTCTGCATTGGACAATGATGGCTCAATCGCCCTGAATTCGGCAGTACGTGACTTCAAAGCCAGAGGTCGCGCTGTGGTGATCATGACCCACCGCCCCTCAGCCATTTCCGAATGCGACCGGTTGCTGGTCATCGAAGGCGGTCAGATCAAGGCAGATGGCGCGCGTGACGAAGTCCTCAAATCGATGGTGAGCAATGTGGAAACGATCAAGCAATCGCTCACCCAGGCGAAGTCATCATGAGCAAGACACGACGTAAAGCCCGTAGATGGAAAGCAACAGGCCCGTTGTTGATCGGGATGGCTGCCTTGATGGTTCTCGTGGGTGTTTTGGGTGTTTGGAGTGTTCAGGCGCGGATCGCGGGTGCCGTGATCGCCTCTGGAATGATCCAGGTGGAATCCAACCGTCAGGTACTGCAACACCCGCAGGGCGGTGTTGTTGGTGCGCTGCTCGTGAAAGATGGTGACGTGGTATCCGCTGGCGACGTTGTGCTGCAGTTTGATGACACGCAACTGCGCTCGGAACTTGCCATCATCGAAGGGCAGCTTTTCGAAATCCTGGCCCGCAAGGCCCGCTTGCAGGCGGAACGCGACGGTCTGGATGGTCTTCCGATCTCCGATGACCTGCGCGAAGAAGCCGCGCGGGATCCGGCGGTCCAGGCATTGATCGACGGACAGACCAGACTTTTTGGTGCGCGTGCCGCCTCGCTTGAACAGAGTTCAGAACAGATCGCCGAACAAATTGCCCAGGCCGAGAACCAGATCCTGGGGGCTACTGCCCAGCTCGCGGCACTCGAAACCCAGGAAGCGTTGATCGAAACGGAATTGCGGGATGCACAGTCGCTACTGGAAAAGGGGCTTGCCCAAGCCTCGCGTGTTTCGGCGCTGCAACGGGAACAGGCGCGTCTTTTGGGGGAGATTGGCAACGTAACGGCCAATGTCGCACAACTACGGGGGCAGATCGCCGCTCTCAATATCGAACGGATCGCCTTGACAACGCGACTGCGCGAAGAGGCAATCACGACACTGCGGGATTTGCAATTCCAGGAAGTGGAACTGGTCCAGCGCAGGCTCAGCACCAAGGACACGTTGTCGCGCATGGACCTGCGCGCGCCCGTGAGCGGCGTCATCTACGGGTCAAGGGTTTTCGCCCTGCAATCAGTTGTTTCTCCCGCTGAACCGATCATGTACATCATCCCGCAGGATCAGCCGATGGTGGTTTCCGCCCGCGTAGATCCAATTCACGTGGATCAGGTTCATGTGGGACAGGCCGCCACCTTGCGTTTTGCCGCCTTTGATCAACGTTTGACGCCTGAGATAACCGGGCGGGTCACCAAGCTCTCCGCCGATATCTTTACCGACGAGACCACGGGCATGTCCTATTATCAGGCGGAACTGATCCCTGTTCAGGGTGAAATGGAAAAGCTGGGAGGGCAGGTTCTCCTCCCCGGCATGCCTGTGGATGCGTTCATCAAAACCTCCGAGCGCTCTCCCCTAAGCTATCTCGCAAAACCCCTCACCGACTACTTCACGAAAGCCTTTCGGGAAGGGTAAATCTGCTCGGTGATGCGCACTACATTGACCCGCAATCATTGCGACCAAACCCAAATCTGTCCTGATAGAAATTTCCTGAGACACAGCTAAGTTGCAGAAACCATGGTCGGATTGAATCCAGACAAGCGAATAAACCTCTCCAAAGTCTGTAGCGCCAAATGCCTGAACGCGCCAACATCAGCCTGCTCAGGGCCCCGCACCTTGAAGGGGCTTGAGCAAAACTGCGATGAAATGGTCAGACCCAACCCCGCAAGCCAATTTACATCCAACTACGGCCTATAGTTCGCACCCATCGAACTCCTCCATGAGCGCCTTGAAAGCCTGACTTTCGCGCAAAATCGCAAAATCCAAATCCGTTGCAATCCAAGCGATCAAGCGCCGCCGCACAAGGCTTGAGGTTTTTGAGAGACGGGCCAAACGTTCTATCGCTTCGTCGGCTTGGCCCATAAACACAAATGCGCGGGCAAGATTGTAGTTAAATTGTACCAGGCCATCGTCATCGCCAAGGATCATGGCCCAACGACACCACTCTCGGGCCTGATCAATCCGACCAAGCTCAGCGTAGACAGATGCCCCAAACGCGAGGGCGTCGGTGTTGTCAGGGTGTCGTTCTACCGCCGCTTCGAGCCGGCGTCCCGCCTCGCGCAGAGCCTCGGTCGCCTCATCATGACGGCCCATTGCGCGCAGCTCTTCGGCAAGAAGACCTGAAGAGCGATAATCCTCTGAGCGCAAAGATGCCGCTTGCGCATAAAGGCGCGCCGCCTGGGCACGGTCGCCGCGAACGCGGTGGTTCCGGGCCAGGAAAAACGGCGGCTCATAGAGATCTGGATCCATCTGCGCCGCGATCGCCAGTTCTCGTTCGGCTGCGCCATAGTTGCCTTTGGCGTAGTGCCCGAGGCCCACGGCGGCCCTGACCTCCGCCAACTCATCATCCAATCCATAAGCCTTGCGCGCCAATTCGCTGCAGCGCGAAAACCCGGGATCGCCCCCTCCACCGATTGATCTGATGGATAGATAGAACTCGCACAGAGCCAGAAGTGCAAACGCCTCTGCATATTTGGGATCACGTTCAACCGCCTGCGTCAGCAGGAGCTTTGCAGTTCCAAGGCTGCGGTGATCGAGACCACGGAGGTAAAAGGAACGGGCTTTCAGGAAGAGTTTGTAGGCTTCAACATCCTTTGTACCTCTTTTGAACTCTGCATCGGTGTCCGGAAACAGGGCACCGCGCAGGGCTTTAACGACGCGGCGTGCGAGCAGGTCTTGCAACAGGAAGATGTCGGTCAACGGATGGTCGAAGCGGTCGGCCCAGATTTGATCCCCTGATCCTCCGTCAACGAGCCGGGCGGTGACACGCACCGATTGTCCGTCCTGCCGGACGCTGCCCTGTAGGATATGGCTTGCTCCCAGACTTCTCGCGACCTCGATGGTGCAAACGCTTCTGTTCTTGAGTGCGAATGCCACGCTGCGTGCTGTAACACCGATGTCACGAACCTTGCCCAGATCCGTAATGATGTCTTCGGTCAACCCATCCGCAAAGTAATCTTGCGTTGGATCGCCCCCCAGGGTGGCGAATGGCAGAACGGCTATCATTGTTGTGCCGGTTGGAAGCGCGACGGCATCTTTTGTCCCAACTGTGTCAGCCGATCTAATCCGATCTGCAATCTCGGTCGTCTCTTTCTCGGGTTCTATTCCGAGGTTTTCAGCAAGCAGTTCGCGCGCCGCCTCGTAGCATCGCAACGCCTGGCTTCGCTCACCTCGTTCGACGTGCCCGTGCATGAGTGTCCGCACCGCCTCTTCGTTGAACGGGTCGACCGAAAGCAGGCGGCGTGCCGCATAGGACATCGCGCTGGAGTGCCTGGTGGCCTCCCCGCGGCGCATAAGGCGCAAAGCCAGACCTGCAAAGACGGCATCAAGTCGCGCGCGTTCAGCGAGAATCCAGTCTCGAAAAAGCGGATCAGATATCTGCAAGCGTTCCAGAAAAGGACCACGGCGCAGCTGTAAAACATCCTCTGAAAGGTCATCCGCAGCATCCAAAAGATCGAATACATCGACAGACAAATCGGGTCCGAGCCGTACCGATTGTCGATCTGCCTCGATGAGGCAGATACCAGCCTCTTCGGACAACAACTTGAGCCGACGCAGCGCTTGTTTCAGGCTGTCACGGGCACGTAGTTCGCTACTCTCGCTCCAAAGAACTCCCGCGAGTTGGTTACGCAGCATGCACTTGTCGGCGGAAAGGGCGAGGAGACCCAGCAATCCACGGTCTTTACGGGCTGAAACGGATAGGAACTGATCGCCGCAGCGCAATTCGAAGGGCCCAAGTAAATTGAGCCTAATGCCATGTTCCAACAGAAATCCGTTCATACGACCTTCAGTCTGCTCAGTGATGAGCCATGGATTCACGATTTTTTCCCGAAGGGGTTCCCGAATCAATTCCCTCCAGGCGTGCACAATACCACGAATCAGGACCGTTGATCTGTGATGCAGAACCCACCGCATGGGTTCGGCAATATTTTGTAAGAGGTTATTTCAATGCGAGATAGACGCCCCCCGAATAGTATTTCTCCCTGGCCCGCACACCCGGCCACCGTCTTTTGGACCCACCCGCAATTGGTACATCCGCCGACACGACAGCGTAGGCGCAGGGTTGGTTTTGGCCAGCGATCGTATTGGAGTGTCGTTGGCATTCTGCTCACCATCGCCCTCTTGCAAAGCGTCGCACCGACGCAAGAGACAGTTGCAATCCGCTCCGACGATCCGGGCCGCATCGCGATACCGAGACCCGGTACAGCAAACTGAGCACTTCTTTTCCGACACGTGAGGATCGCCGACATGTCAGAGACCACTCTGGAATTCATTACACTGAGACAGCCCGAACGCATCCGGCAAAAACTGAAACGCCTGCGCTATATCCGTGACCTCAGAACGGATACACAGGCACCACTGCGCGAGCAACTCATCGGGACCGACAATTATTTGCAGAAGGTGGTTCTTGCCAGGGCCATGATGGAAGGCCCTCTCTTCTTTAGCGCAGAGCGATATTATCAACTGCAATTCGAGACGGTGACCGACACCCTGCGTTCTGAGCTGCGGGGGCCGGTTCACAACCGGGACGGCAGCACTACGGAAGGCGTAGAACTGGCAAGCATCATTGCCCTGCTCGAAGACCGCATACCCGCGCTGGCGACTTCGAATTTTTTCCATAATCCAGTGCTGCCGCCACCTGCGCTTTTGGTCCTGTTTCTGGAGTACTCTGTGATCTGGGAGTCGCTTTACGCGGTCTGTGTGATGGCGGGTATCCATCAGGTCGAAACGAACCATCACATCGATGCCATTCGCGGGATGCATCTTCTGACCCTGCTGCGCATCGAAAACCTGAAGCCCACGCCGCCGATCACATGGCCATACTACGACTTCGATGCCTACGAGGCGACGTTGCCCAAAAATCTCCTGAGCTACGACAACCTAGCCTAGCAGCCGATGAAACGGAGAGCCAAAATGAAAAGAACGAAGACATCACAATCCGGGCGTTCGGATACCGCCGCCAACAAGACCGCCGCAACAACCACTGCTGCGCAAGATACCGCAACCGACAAGCCACTGACATCTCTGAACTCAGTTCTACCGATCTTTGGAGGTGACGACGATCTGCTGCAACCGATCAAATCATGCATCCATTTCCGGCCCTTGCGGCAAAGCTGCCTTGCGCCCGTGACCGTCGGCGACCTGCTGGTCGTTGAGCAAAACTTGTGCGGTTACAAGATGGGTGAGATCGCGCAGATCGAAAATGTCATGGCCCGCGAGCGCCGCGAATTCAGCAGCCGTGACCTCAATAGCATCACGGATACCACCGAAAGTTCCTTTGAACGTGAGATCGAGGAAACCCAAACCTCCGGGTTTGAGGAACGGTTTTCCCTTTCGGTCCAATCGCAGGAGGCGCAAAGTCAGCAGACATCTGTCAGCGGCAATATCAGCGCATCCTACAATGCGCCGGCCTTCTCAGCGACCATCGGTGCCAATGCTTCCTACACCTCTTCCAAGGACGCGTCGCTCACAACATCGCAGGAATACGCCAAAACGGTGACAGAAGAAGCCACCAAGCGCGTGCGCGAGGCGGTGAGTGAATCCAAAAAAGTCACCATCGTGACAGAGTCGGTGAAAACCACGCTGCAAGGCTTCAACAACACCGAAAGCGATACCCATATCACTGGCATCTACCGCTGGATCGACAAATACTACAATGCGCAGCTTTTCGACTACGGCAAACGATTGTTCCTGCAATTCTATGTGCCTGAACCCGCCTTCTTTCTGCGCGACCTGGCAAAATTGATCGACCGTCAGGAACTTGCGGACATCGACCCGCCCGTCCATCCGCGTGATCTTTCACCGCCCATTAAAAGCTATCAGGACGTTACCGAGGCCAACTATGCAAGCCTCGCCGCAACCTATGACGCCACGGATATCGCGCCGCCGCCGCCCCTGACTCTTGTGAAGGGCAAGGGCATTTCGCACCCCGACGCTGATCCCGGCACTTCCGACAATGGTGTGCAGGACCACAACGAACCAACCCTCGCCAAGACGATCGACACGGTCATTGTTGACCAAGGATATCACCTGGTGGAATGGCAGGCCAATATCCCGATGACCCAGATCGGTCGACCCGACAAGAACGGCACGAACACCGATGTCAAATACGGTTACTACACGACCATCGGCTTTTCCGACACGTCGTCGGACGTCAATATGCTGCTGGTCAACGTGATGGGTGTGACCTGTTATTACCTGACCCACAACGATGGTGCCGACAACGACAAGGACATCATGGTCAGCACCAATCGTTTCGACGAATGGCATCCCTCACCAGACCCGCTCGAAGGCGAAATTCCAATCACCATCGGGGCGGAATTCGAAGGCAAATTCTACTTCAATCTGCTCTACAAGATGGAACGTAACGATGAGACGTTGCAGCAATGGCAGATCGATACCTATGCCAAGATTCTGCAGGCCTACACCAATAAGCAAACCGCTTATGATCAGGAGCTTCAGCAGGCAGAGTCGTCCCGCGACAATCAAGTCGGTGCGCTCAAGGCACAGCCGCGCGAGGAGACCTACCGGCGGATCGAGGCCGAAGAGCTGCGCAAGCACTGTATCGACATTCTGACCCGGCACACCTCCTTCGCAGAGCAGCCGCAAAAGCTGAACGAGTTGCCCGACGGGCGGATGGAGATCAATCTGTCCGGGCTCTTTGGCATTCCCAACTGGCAAGCGAACAACGTCAATGGTGTCACGGCGGCCTTTGCCGAGGAAGCGTTCGAATGGGAAATGATTACTTACAAGCTCTATCCCTACTTCTGGACAGATCGTCAAAGGTGGGACGAACTTTTTCGCGAGGCCGAAACAGGTGACGCGCTCTTTGATCAGTTTCTCAGATCCGGTTTTGCGCGGGTCGTCGTCCCGCTGCGCCCGAACTATGAACGGTCTGTTCTATATTTCTTGCGCACAAACATGATTTGGGCAGGTGGTGAAGTGCCGGCCTTTGACGACGATACGCATCTTTCGCTTCTCGAAGAACTGCACGCTTCAGTGCAGCTTGGTAAGGGTGACGGGATGCCCGTGGACGCGCCCTGGGAGGTCAAGGTACCAACCAGCTTCGTCTATCTTCAAGAGGGGTCGGAACTGCCTGAGTTTGACTGTTCCTTCGGCGCCGATACGGATGGCGCGGTCGAATTGCCCAGCGAGGAAGAGATCGAGGAGCAGGAGACCGCCATGGCCGCACTGATGACATCTGGCAGCAAGGCCAGCGCCGATGGATGACACATCCGGGACCAGCGAAGAATTTGCCTATGATATGTATGCCGAGCTTTTTGGCGCGCTTAACGAAGCCCCGGAAAAGGATCAGGCACGGATTCTGAAATCGTTCCTGCTCGGCAACATCGATACGATGCGCGAGCATACGGTGTTTCAACTCGATCTCATCGAAAAGCTGGCCTCCATTGCGCTCAACAACGTTCAGGACGTCCGCCTGCACAGTCTGGAAGCCAGAATGCGCGAGATTGAACAGGGCAAGCCAGTCACCTTCGGGCAGATCATGGGGGAATTGTTCTTTGCGCTGGCCATCGAAGTCGTGGTGCTCACCGGGGTGACGACTGCGGCTCCGGTGGTGGCCGGAGCCGGTGCGCTATTGTTGACGAGTATCAAGACGTCTGCGCGGTCGAAGGTGATGCTGCGGCGTGTGGCCACGGCCGACCGAAAAACAGCAACGCTTGCGCGAATGCGCTCGGATTTGGCGGGACAAGAGCTGCGGCTCCTAAATCGCCTGCACATGCGCCGCCCACCAAAATCGCGCAAACGTGCGTGGCGGGCGCGGAAGAAAATGAACCTTGTAACCAAGGAAGAACTGGCCCGCGTGCGTCATGATATTGAATACCTCGATCAAAACCTTGCCTTTGCCATTGACGCCATGGGGACTGATTTGCCCTCCATGGACGCACTGACCGTGCGCTATCAGGACCTTGCTACAAAGCGCCTGTCCAACAAGGTCCAGGGATTGATTGACGATTACGCGCATCACGTCGATGCCGGGAAGGCCGCCGTCAGATCGTTTTCCCAGATCGCGTTGCAAGACCACCCCGGTGCTTTTGCAGAGATGACGCCGACGCAAACGGACAGCGCGTCGTATGAATCCGCATTCACAACCACCGGGGCCATCACCGAGATGGTATCGGAATGCGAAGCGCTCAAGCTTGACGTGATCGAACACTACGCGCAGATGCAGGCCATCCTCGATAACGTCCCAGAAGATGATATCTTTTCAGCCTTTGAGACCGTGCTCGTCATGGAGGAGATTGAAAACAACCTTTTTGACATGATCGATCTTTCCGACACCATTCTGGCCGATCTGGACGCTTTCGTAGTACCTATGGAGTTGGCGGTGTGGCTGCTTTATCTCGAAACAAACAACGTCCTTGAACGCGAGCACACCCCAAGCAGGAAATCCCTGAGGATTGGCGGGTATCCTGCCGCGGAAACGCGCTTTATTGACGACAATTTCGTCGATCAGGTTCTGAGCACGACCACTGGTCTCACCGACTCTCCGAATACACTCTATGAAGGTCGGCACTATCCCGGCCTGCGATTGCTTGACGAACACCAAGCCTACTACCTGTTTCACCGATTTGCGAAACCCGCTTTCGGCCAGATAGCTGATCGGGTGCCGGTCAGCGCGACCAAAGAGCTTTCGAATTTCATCCACAGGGACGTGAACGAGCGTGCGTTTGACAACGTTCTGTCATTGGAAAAGGTCTTTTTCTGGAGCGGTGAAAATGAACGGCGACGGGATTTGGTCAACGAGATGCGCTTGGTCGTCATCGAGTATTTCAACTTTGTGCGCGAAAAGGTGGAGCAGCGCGAGACAGTTGGCTTTTCGCAGGCTGTGCCCGAGGGCACGATGATCGGGCAATTGCTTGGCAGTATCGAAAGGCCGATGCTGCCGGATGTCCCTTCGCAAGAACAGCCCGGGCTGACCGCTCAGGAGCTCTTGCTCGAACTGGACGCAGCACAATCGATGGCCTGGGAAGAGCGCACACTCACCACGTTGGACAATCTCGACGCCGCCTATGAACGCGCGCTCGAATTTTTTGCGCACACTCAGGCGATGAAAGAAAAATACAAAGAAGATTTCGCAGAATCGACCTTCAACGACCTTTTCTTACTCCAGGCAGAGGCTCAGTTGCTATCGACCCGAACAGCCATCGAGGGGCAGATTGGGATGATCCAGTCGGATGAGAAGCATAGCTCAAGCAAAGTCGACAACCGGGTCGATGCGCTTATGCGAAAACTACTGCAATCACCCGTCGAGAAAGAAATGTTCAGTACATTCGAACGTTAGCAATCTCTACAATTTGCTCAAACCGCCACTGCGTTTCTTCACATGCCACCATGGCTGAGGTGCCTCCTAACGCTCGGCATTTGGTTGTGGTCTGCATGCTGATGTTCTGTGAAATCGCCCCTTAGAACGAAACGCCAGTCTTGATCTGCGAAGTCGCTGGACAGACGGAATGCGGTACACTGAAGTTCTCACGGCCGATCCATTGATCTCTGGTTTGGGACGTGAAGCTACTCTGGCAACCCTGCGTCTCGGAGGTTGCTCAATACTCGTTCGAAGTCTGAAATGTTCTTGTATTTTCCGTCGTAATTATGGCGCACTTGCGCGAGCGAATACTGCGGGTCGAACTGTAGCAGACGTCCAACGGCCTCGTTGGCTTCGTCGGTCCTGCCGCGGCAAATCTGGATGATCGCCAATACGCGAAGTGCCATCGGCGGTATCTCGGACATCGCGTTCATGGTTTGCAGCGCGTCGTCGCAGTTCCGTGTGTGCCACTGAACCCAAGCCAGGTTCCACTTTATCCAGTCCTGATGCAGCGGATCGAGACGGATAACTTTCAGCATGAGGTCTTCCGCGTCTTCCGCCAGCCCACCATAGGTCAAAGCTTCCGCCAGAGAGGCCATTGCACCTGTGTCGTTCGGGTTCAGTTCCAGGGCCTGCTTGTAACGTGCAACCGCTTTTTCGAGATCGCCTTCCTGAATATGCAGGTATGCCATCGCCGAATGACTATCATAGTAATCCGGGGCAATTTCGACCGCCTTCCTCGCGTACTCTCGCGCAGCGTTCAATTCCAAAATGGGGTCGCGATCCGTCCACCCCCACCGGTACTTGTTGATGTGGACAAAGGTCAGTCCGACGTAACCGAAGGGCGCCATCGGGTCGGCCTTTATTGCGGCAAGATTAGCCTGCCGCGCTTTTTCGTTCCCTTCGGGTGTGAAATCGAAAAGATGTTGGCGCGCTTTCAGATTGAGTAACAAGGCCGTCAGCGTGGCTTCGTCTGAAGCGATGACCTTCTGGCCTTCAAAGTTCATGACCTTTTGTGCCACCGTGGCTGCGGTTTTGCGGACGATCTCATCTTGAACAGCGAACACATCGCTCAAATCGCTGTTGTAAACCTGTGACCAAAGGTTGTGCCCCTGGACCGCATCAATAAGCTGGATGGTTACGCGCAACCGGTCGTCGCTTTTTTGCTGACTCCCTTCAAGCAGGTATCGAACACCAAGCGCCTTGGAAATTGCCTTCACGTCGGTTGGCCTGTTGCGAAAGCTGAAACTCGAATTGCGGGCTATGACGAAAAGCTCGGGAAACCGCGAAAGATCGGCAATCACCCCCTCTGCAATTGCATCACTAAGATAGCCCACATCGTCGCCGACACTGTGATCTTCAAACGCCAGGACGGCGATGGACGGCTTGGCGGGGAGTGGTAGTTCTGTCGAAGTTGCATCAATTGGATCACCGTCATTTGACGCGATCCAAAAAAGGCCAAAACCCAGCAAGACAATGGTCAACACAAGGCCAATCAAGCCAGCTCTTGACGTTGGATAGTGACGGATTTTCTGTGCTTGATGCGGCGTGCCGTCTGATGTTGCAATCAGTCGATACCCCTTTTTGGGCAGCGTCTGGACAATGCCGTGATCCGTATCGTGCAGGGCGCGCCTGATGTCCGCGATACACTGTGTAAGACTGTCATCCGTGACAAACTTCTTGTCCCAGACGCTTTCGAACAATTCTGCCTTGGAAACAGTCTCGCCATGGCGCGCTGCAAGGTAAGCGAGGACTTCCGAGCTCTGACTGCGCAAACGTACCACATCGCCCAATCCATCGCGCAACTCATTTGTTTGCAGTGAAAAGACGAAGTCACCCAACAAGACCGTCCCGGACGATTTCATATCTTTTTCAGGATTTACTCCGGACATTTCAGGTGCCTCCATGCCTTCCTACCTTTGCGAAGAGGCACGCCGGGAGGCAAGGAAATTCTCCCGTTCTCGACGCACTCGCGCATGTGGACCCACCACCTGCAACAACACACCCTTTAACCAGAAAGTCGCCGCTACATGGTTCAGGAAATTCAAAATTCCAGGCCCTGTACCAGTGACACGGATACGTAAGGAAAGAACATGAACTTCACATTGAAGAGTACGGTCACCGCCATTTGTGCGCTTTGCGCCTCTGCCGCCGCGTCTGCGGACTATCACGTAAAGCGCTCGCTTGAACTGTCGTCTCCGGCCGTTGAGGTCTGGCATCTGATCGGCGACTTTTGCGACATTGATGATTGGCACCCAGGTGTGAGCGCCTGTTCGCTAAAGACCATCGACGGGTCGCTTGTCCGTGTGCTGACCACGGTTTCAGGGAACGAAATCGTGCAAAAACGTATCGCGGAAGAACCCGGCCTGTCCTACACCTACAAAACCGTCAGCTCGTCTTTGCCGATCGAGAATTTCACCGCGACCTTGTCGATTGAACCCTTTGGTACCCCGCTGGTCATGTGGTCAGGGAGTTTTTCGTCCGATGACCCGGCAATGGAACAAATCATTGTCGAGGATATTGAAACTGGGATGTCGGCCATCGAAGACGTTCTCAAAGCTCGGTAGTCATACGGGCTCGATGATACAAAAGCAGTAACTGCCTCTGTCTGAGGCAATTGCTGGGCCTCATCGGAATATACGTACGCCCGCATTAACGACCATTTGCACCACTTCGTTTCTTGGCAAATGCGCGCTAAACAGAGCTGGTGTTGCTGGGGCCGGGTTCTTTCCTATGCAAGAATTTTTGCATTCGAAACACTGAATACGTGACACCCTCGTCGACTTGTAGCTTTTTGCATTCGAGTGTTTCAAATCCACAAGAGAGGTACAGGAACTTGCCCACAGGCGTTGCGAGAAGTTCCAGACGATGGTGACCGGAAAGCCGGGCGGAGACTTCGCAAACGGATAAAATCACCCGACCCAAACCTCGGCGCGCATATATCGGTTCGGTATACATGGCCCGGATGCGCGCGGTGCCTGACGGATCGGGCTTAGGGTATTCAGCTTCGGGTGTTGATTGATGGATCAATGATGGGCGCCGGCTCCAACCACCCGACGCTCTGATGACCCCATCCAACTCGACGACAAAGTAGGTGCCGTCCGTGATAAGCCAGGGGTCAAACGGCGTGAAGGTTGATGCATGCCGACGCTGTGCAGGGTTGAGAAAGGGTCCAAGCAGATCGCGCGTAGCGATGTCCGCGAGTTGAGCCAGCGCGGGTAAGTCCGCCTTGTTTGCCGGGCGCAAGGTCGGGACGACAGGCGGATTTCGCAAATCGCATGAACTACCGTATGCCAACGGTCTCGAACCCGTCAGCCGAGAAGATGACTTCACGGTAGGTGCCGGTGGCATCTCCGTCCGGCGTGAACTCGACAGCGCTGGCGCCGACATAGTCGATTTCGCGACCTTCCGAAAGAATCTCAAGCCCAGTTGCGATTTCGCCTGGACCAATTTCGATACCGGGCGCATTTGCGACCTGCATCAGCGCATTTGAAAGCGATTGATCACCGGAGAGATGCTTTGCCTGGATGGCAAGTGCGAGCAGTGCAGCGGCATCATAGGCTTCGGCGCGATATGGGGCCTGACCCGGGATACCCCGCGCGGTGAGCATACGGTCAAAAGCTGCCACAGTGTCGTTGTCACTCCCAGGAAGTGTTCCGATGGCACCCGTCAAGGCGTCTCCAAAGGTTTCAACCAAAGATGTAGCCACCATGCCGTCTGGAAAAACGAAGCGGTCGAACGCGCCCAGATCAAGGGCCGAACGAACGATCGCCTGACCTCCTTGGTCGGCATATCCAGCAACCAACAAAACATCGGCCCCACTTGCCGCCAGCGTCGCGACTTCGGCGGTATAGTCACCCGCACCATCGACATGAGGCAGCTCTGCAACCACCTCTCCCCCTTTCTTGGTAAATGACTCCGAGAACGATACAGCGAGGCCTTTTCCGTAGTCGTTGGCTGTATACGTCACCGCAACCGATTGGATTCCGTTGGCAATCAGTACATCCGCCAGTACCTCACCCTGTCGCCTGTCCGAAGGCGCTGTCCGAAAGAAAAGACCGTTATCTCTCAGGCTGGTAAGGTTTGGGGATGTGGCGGTAGGTGAAATGGACACGATGCCGTGAGGTACGGTAACCCCGCTGGCCACGGCACCGGCGACACCAGAACAATCTGCACCGATCAGCGCTTCGATCCGCTCTGCGGTCACCAAGCGCTCGGCCGCCGCCACCGCATGCCCTGCATCCACACATGTGCTGTCTGCACGAATGGGCTGAATACGCCGCCCCCCCAAGAACAGACCCGATTGAGTGGCTTCTTCAAGTGCAAGCTCTGCGGAGGCTGCGATTTCCGGGGCCATTGACTCGATTGGCCCAGTGAACCCGAATAGCAGCCCGATCCGAACAGGATCATCTGATGCGGAAGCAGCACTCGCAAAGCACGCGCAGAATGCAGTTGTTGTTACCAGTCTAAACATAAAAACCTCGCTCGATTGGATCCAAATATTGGGAAACTTGCCGAGGATCGCTTGCTATCTTGACCGCCGGCGCGGACGGTGCTGTTCGAAGGGCTTTCGAACTACCCAATCTATGTCTGGGCGTCTGAGCCCGACATCTGACAACAGATAGCTCGGCAATCCGCGCAGATGCCGGGCATCCCGACGACGGCGCCTGATCAAGGCGATCCGCCCGGCCAGGCGCTGCATAACTGCAACTTTGGGGTTTTGCTTTGGTCTGGGCATTGTGGCCTCCTTCTTCGGTAAAAACACCCCAAGAATACCGTGATCAAGAACGCCCAGTTCGCAAAACACTCCTTAAGCCTGCGGAAGTATCGCAAAACGTAGTCAATAATTGCGAAAATTCCGTGCTATGCGAGGATATGCTCAATCAAGGAGCGTCCAATGCAAAATCTAGACTCATTTGACCGCCAGCTACTGGAGCAACTGCAGATCGACAGCCGCCAAACCGGCCGTGACCTTTCCCAGAAAGTCGGATTGTCGTCTGCCGCTTGCCTGCGACGCGTCCAAAGGTTGCGCAAAATCGGTGCGATCGAGCGGGAGGTTGCTGTGATTTCCCCGAGTTTTCAGGGGCCAGCCACGCGCGTGATCGTGCTTTTGAGCGTTGCGCGAGACAACCCACAGCGCATCGATATCTTAAAGCAAAAGCTTCGTCGCCTGAAGGAGGTCGAGCGTCTATATTATGTGACTGGCGATGCTGACCTTGCGGTCATCGTCAGATGTGCCTCGATGGAGGACTATGCCGCCTTCACTGAAACACATCTCTTTGATCCACCTTTGACAGGCTTCGAAAGCCTCGTCGTTCTCAGGGAGTATCCGAAGGAAGCAGATTAACCGTGAGCGGCGGGATTGAACACGAGCAGCCGTTGCAAGCGTCTTCGACTAATTGGGGGAATTTCCTCATTTTATCCGATAAGAGTATTTACTTGGTCATGAGAAATGGTGCCCGGGGGCGGAATCGAACCACCGACACGAGGATTTTCAATCCACTGCTCTACCCCTGAGCTACCCGGGCATGGGTTGTCAATTGAATGACTGGGTGGGCGGTTTCTATGAGTTTGCCGAAGGGCTGTCCAGTGCCTTTTTTGCAAGAATTGCAAATGCCTGAGGATTTCCACATTGGTGAAACCTTAGTGGCTCCAATGACGAAATTTATCCGGCACGCCGCCACATTGAAATCCGGGAACGATCCTGCGTCAATCGCCCGATCTGCCCATTCAAAACTTACCAAGGAACTACGCGCCGACCCGGCTCAATACGTCGGCGATTGCCGGTTCATTCTAATGCGGTTTTGCCGGTCTGTCTGGATTTCGCGCGGCTTCTTCCATTGCGTTCTCGATGTCATCGGCGTCGTCGGCGTCAACTGACGGGACAGCATAGCTGCCGTTGAACCAGCGGGCGAGGTCCCGGTCGGCGCAGCGCTTGCAGCAAAATGGCCGGAACTCGATCTGTGTTTTCTTGCCGCAGATAGGGCAATTCATCCCAACAGCTCCTGCAGGGGCAATCGCGCGCGCTTGCGTTGGAGTTCGTAGTGACCCAGCGGCGTCCAGCCAACCAAAGCAGTTTCAACATCATCCTGTTTGAAGTTCTGACGCAGCGCGGTCTCAAACGCGCGCCGGTCCTTTTTCGGCATGGGGGCAAGGTCAAGTACGATTTGCCCGCCCAAACCCTTGAGACGCAGAGCGCGGGGCAAGGCCCTGGCGCAGGCCATATTCGCCTTGATGCCTGCCGCCAGCGACGCATCGGCCCCTGTGTTTACATCGACAGCTACCAAGGCACGTGTCGGCTCCACGAACAGATGCGCGCCAGCTTCCAGCGAGACCCGCGCATGACGCACCAAATCCAGTTCCTCAAGAATGCCATGGACATCAAAACTCCCGGGTTCGGTCACGACCTCAGCCGGTTCGACCCAATCGCGCCAAGCCAGAAGATGGGGCCCGTCGCCTTCGGCCAGAACATCCATATCGTGGCTCTGATCTGAAAGGACACGCTGGGCCAGATCAGCCATCTGTGAAATATCGTCAGCAATCGCGTCGGTGTCAGCACCCATACAGCAAGACCTCAGGATCAGCCCTGTTTGGCCGCCCGAAAAGGTGTCATGCGCGATTTCGAGAAGCCGGTCGCGTTCATCCTCATCCTTGATGGAACGGCTGATATTGATGCCGGGCGCGCCGGGCGTCACGATCGCATAGCGGCTTTTGAACAAGAGCTTCTGCGTGACAGGCAAAGCTTTGCCGGGCTCGGCATATCCTGTCACCTGCACCAGTAGAGATTGCCCGGGGGAGAGCCCCTTGACCTGTCGCAGGAACGCAGGTCCGTTGTGTGTTTTAAGGAACATCCCGCCCTGCCCTTTGACCGGACGGTCGGCAATCGCACGGTAGATCGTTCCCGGGGCGGGCGCGTCTGCGCCGATCAGAAAATCCTCCAGACGTCCATCGACCATAAGGGCAGCGGCTTCGCGACCCTCATAATGATCCAGAATGATGCTACGCCCTTTCATCCGCCAGCCCCAACCCCAGACAGCCCTGCCGCGCGCAAAAGGTTTGCGGTTTCAGCCAGTGGCAGGCCGACAATGCCGGTGAATGATCCGCTGATCCAGGGGATTAATGCGCCCGCGGGTCCCTGAATGCCATAGCCACCCGCTTTGCCGCGCCAATCCTCGGTGTCGAGATACCCGTTCAACTCTGGCAACGAGAGGGATTTCATCCGCACGGTGCTCACCACATCTTTCTGCCAGACGCTCGCACCCAAACGAACGGCCACCGCTGTGATGACCCGGTGCCGCCGCCCCGACAGCAGCTTCAGAAAACCCGCTGCTTCATCCCGGTCTCGCGGTTTGCCCAGAATGCGCCGACCCAGCGCAACTGTCGTATCCGCGCATAGCACAATGTCGTCCGCGTCAGCCGTCACCGCCTCAACCTTTTCGCGCGCAATACGCACACAATAAGGACGCGGCAACTCGCCTTTCAACGGGTCTTCATCAATGTCCGGCGCGCGAACAGCGTCCGGCACAACGCCGATTTGCGCCAGCAATTCCTTGCGGCGCGGCGATCCGGACCCCAGAATAAACAAGGGCTTATTTGAAGCGGTAGTTGATCCGACCCTTGGTCAGATCATAGGGGGTCATCTCGACCTGCACCTTGTCGCCAGCCAGAACACGGATGCGGTTCTTGCGCATCTTGCCTGCCGTATGGGCGATAATCTCATGGCCGTTTTCAAGCTCGACCCGGAATGTCGCATTCGGCAGGAGTTCCTTCACGACACCGGGGAATTCGAGCGTATCTTCCTTGGCCATGGTTTCTCCTTGATTGCACGCCCGCCATTTTGCGGACGCCGCTTAAATGCGCGCATTCCGGGGGTTTTTCAAGGGGGATTCAACGCATGTTCACAATTGGGGCCGCGTTTTCACGGCCTTTTTGCTCAGTCCAGTGTCGGCGGCCCAGGACCCTGCCATCCGTGCGCACATTGGCGATGGAGGCTAGGTCAATTTCTGCAAAGGTCCATCCCGGTGATCCAATCTCGCCCAAGGCAATGATTCCATCCGGTGGAAACCCCACATCCGGTGGGCCGAACACGCCACCGGTGCCGGTTGTAATGTTGACCGCTTCGGACCAGGGGGCCTTTCCCACAAGCGATGACATGATGGCCACGCATTGCGTCTCAAGCGCGCGGGCCATGGCCCCAATTCGGACCCGCCAATAGCCTGAGAGCTGCTCTGTGCAGGATGGCACCAGCAAGAGATCGCAGTCAGCGAGTGCGCGACCCAACAGTGGAAATTCGGCATCATAACAGATGAGGACGCCGATTTTGCCCAGATCCGTATCGAAAATCTGCAAGGGGCCACCGCCCTGGATGCGCCACACGTCCCGCTCAAAACGCGTCATGATCTGCTTGTCCTGAACGCCTTTCCGGCCACCCGGCGCAAAGAGCCTCGCGCGGTTCACCGGTCTGGTTTGTGTGGCTGCCGGACCGGAGGCTGCCAGAATATGCAGCCCATGCGACGCCGCCAGTTTCTGGTGCAGGGCATCCGCATCGGCCAGCCGGTCCGACACGGCGGAAAGCGATTGTTCCAGATCCGCGGCGACGTCGCGCCCGGATAATGTGGCCAGTTCCATCGCCCCGTATTCGGGAAAAACCGCCAGATCCGCGCCCGCACGGGCCGCCTGCCCGACCCAGGTTTCAAGCTTGTCTTCGTATTGCGCCCAAGAGGTCAGGAAATCCATCTGGTAGGCGGCGGTTGCAACTTTCATCCCTGACTCCGGTGTATTTTTGGCCATCGTGTTGAAAAACAGAAGCGCCCGCAAGAGCTTCCTGCCGCCTGTCACAGATTTGCAATTTCTTCATCTATATGTCTCGAAACCGCTATATTCATCCAGGCATTCCTGGATTACCTTGAAAAAACCAAAACTGCGGGGAGCATGTTACGATGATGAAAGGGATCACGTTACGCGGCCTTGAAGTCTTTGAGGCCCTCGCGGCGTCGGGGTCGGTGGCGCAGGCGGCTGAGCAGACCGGTCTCAGTCAACCCGCGGTCAGCCAGCAGTTGCGAAACCTCGAAACGGCGCTCGAAACCGATCTGGTAGATCATGGGCGTCGCCCCATGCAATTGACCCCTGCCGGCACGCTTTTTCTGGCGCGTGCCGAGGCGGCGCTGGCGGAACTGCGTCTGGCGCAAAGTGAGCTGACGGTCATGGATCTGGCGCATGTCAGGTCCTTGAGCATTGGTATCATTGATGATTTCGACGACAACCTGACCCCTCGGCTCACCACCATTCTCGCGGATAGCCTGACGGGCTGCCAATTCCGAATGATCACCGCCTCCAGCAACGATCTGACCGATGCGATCGCCGAAAAGCGGCTGCACCTTGCGATTTCTGCCCACACCGGACGCGCGCTGGACAATGTTGTGGAATACCCGCTGGCGCAGGATCCGTTCATGTTGGTTGTACCCCGTGGCGCGCAGGTTGACGCCGACGCCCTTCCCGACCCTCGGGGCCTGCCGTTTCTGCGTTACGACGCAGATCAGCTGATCCGGCAACAGATTGAGGATCATCTGGGCCCCCATATTGACGATCACCCCAAACGGTTTGAAATCGGCAGTCATCTGGCGCTCATGGCCATGGTCGCCCGCAAGATTGGTTGGACGATCACGACCCCGCTTGGTTATATGCGTGCTCACCGTTTTCACGAAAACATCACAGCGCACCCGCTGCCATATGCCCTCTTCTCGCGTCGCATATCGCTCTTTGCGAGCGACGATTGGGCCGATGATGTGCCCAGAAATATCGCGGCTACCATGCGTCAGCTGATTGGTACGCAGATGATTGACCCGGCTTTGACCGAACTGCCCTTTCTGAGAGATCAGCTGCGCATCTTGCGCTCCTGACCCCCATCCACTTTGACATCATCCGCCCGGCGCGGCATGAAAGCAGACGAGACTACAAGGGGCCTGCCCATGAAAAAGATCGTGATCCTGACCGGTGCCGGGATATCCGCGGAAAGCGGTCTAGGGACGTTCCGGGCCGAAGGCGGGCTTTGGGCGCAGCACAGGATCGAGGACGTCGCAACGCCTGAAGGCTTTGCCCGCAATCCCAAGCTGGTGGTTGACTTTTACAATGCTCGGCGCGCGCAGGCGGCGGAGGCCGCACCCAATGCTGGTCACTTGGCCCTGGCGAAACTGGAGGCCGAATTCGCAGGCGACGTCGTGCTGATCACCCAGAACGTCGATGACCTGCATGAACGGGCGGGCATGGCGCGTGTCATGCACATGCATGGGGCATTATCGGGCGCACTTTGTGCCGCCTGTGATCATCGCTGGCCTGCGCCCATGGTGATGGCGCCGGGCGATCCTTGCCCAAACTGCGAGGAGCCTGCCGCACGGCCCGACATCGTCTGGTTTGGTGAAATGCCCTACGACATGGATGAAATCTTTGACCATCTCACCGGGGCGAATCTCTTCGCAAGCATCGGTACATCCGGAAACGTCTATCCAGCAGCGGGGTTTGTGGCCGAGGCCAGACGCCACGGGGCGCAAACGGTCGAATTCAATCTGGAACCATCGCAGGTCGGCAGCCAGTTCGACGATCTTCGGATCGGCCCTGCAACACAGACGCTTCCCATTTGGGTTGATGAAATTCTCGCCGGATAGACACCCCAAAAAGAAAAACCCCGCCTGAAGGCAGGCAGGGCAGTATTCTTACATTTTCAGAAAGGCTTAGCTGAGCGCGTCGGCCGTGTCGGAGGCTTTTGCGATCGCTTTCTTGACCTTCAGCGCGTTCGCGGACAATTCACTATCCTTGGCTTTTGCAAGGAACTTGTCCAGACCGCCGCGGTGATCAACCGTGCGCAAGGCAGCGGCGGAAATGCGGAATTTGAACGCGCGGCCCAGTGCTTCGGATTGCAGGGACACATCGTTCAGGTTCGGCAAGAAGCGCCGGCGGGTTTTATTGTTGGCATGGCTGACGTTGTTGCCAGTCATCGGGCCTTTTCCGGTCAATTCGCAAACGCGCGACATGGGGTCATCCTTTTTGTCTCAGGTCGCACCGGCGGTCCGGTAAACGACAAAAGGGGGCAGCCTCAGGCCACGCCCCTGAATTTCGTCTCCGCGCTTTAGTGGGAATCGCAGGATTGGTCAACCCAAAGGGCATGCGATTTCACCGATTTGCCGCATCCCCTTGGGACAGCCCCTGAAGAAACTGCACTGCCGCCGCTGCCGGGGCCATATCACCAGCGGCAACCTGACGGCTCAGCGTTGACAGCAAGGCGCGCGCCTGAGGGGTTTCCAGTTGTGACAGCAACGCATTTTTCACTTCCTGTTCAAACCAATACCGGGCCTGATTGGCACGCGCTGCTTCCCAGAAACCGTTGTCCTTGCGCCAATCGATCAAGGTGTTGAGATCGGCCCAGACCTCCGCCAACCCATTCTCCTGCAAGGCAGACACCATCATGGCCTTGGGATAGCCTTTCGGATCCTGCGGACGTTTGCGCAACAGCCTGAGCGCACCGGCGTAATCCGCGCAGGTGCGGGTCGCGGCGGGTTTGAGGTCGCCATCCGCCTTGTTGATCAGGATAATATCAGCAATTTCCATGATCCCGCGTTTGACCCCTTGCAGCTCATCGCCGCCCGCCGGGGCCAGCAGTAACAGAAAGATATCGGCCATCTGCGCCACCACGGTTTCGGACTGACCGACGCCGACAGTTTCGATCAGGACCACGTCGAACCCGGCCCCTTCGCATAAGGCGACCGCTTCGCGAGACCGGCGCGCCACACCGCCCAGATGGGTCTGGCTTGGCGATGGGCGGATGAAGGCCCCGGGCGCGCGCGACAGGCGGTCCATCCGGGTCTTGTCCCCCAATATGGAGCCGCCGGAACGGGTAGAAGAGGGATCAACCGCCAGCACTGCCACCTTCAGGCCCTTTTCCACCAGCATCATTCCGAAGCTCTCGATAAAGGTGGATTTACCCACGCCGGGCGTGCCGGAAAGGCCGATGCGTAACGCCTGACGGTCCTTCGGCAGCGCCTCCAGCATCTCCGCAGCCTGCGCCCGATGATCTGCCCGCGCACTTTCCGCCAGCGTGATCGCCCGCGCCAGCGCACGGCGTTCGCCCTGTCCCACCCGTGCAGCCAGATCGGCGATATCCATGCGTTCTGCTCCCCTTCTTTCCTCCGGTTTTCAGGCACATGCCCGCATTTGTCCAGTGCTTGGCGCGGGCCATTCAATTCGCTAAGCACGGGCCATGGATGACGCCCTTCCCATCGATGCCGCATTGCCTGAGGTCATCGCGGCCCTGCGCACGTCTCGCAGACTGGTCCTGCAAGCGCCCCCCGGCGCGGGCAAAACCACGCGCGTGCCGCTTGCGGTGCTCCGAGCCGGACTGACTCAGGGCCGTATTCTCATGCTGGAACCGCGCCGCCTCGCAGCCCGTGCCGCAGCGGAACGCATGGCGGCGACCTTGGGGGAAAAGGTTGGGCAAACGGTGGGTTACCGCATTCGCGGCACCACAAAGATTTCTAAATCCACGCGCATCGAAGTGGTCACCGAAGGCATCCTGACACGCATGATCCAATCGCAGCCCGACCTGCCGGACGTCGGTGTCGTGATCTTTGACGAATTCCACGAACGCTCTCTGAATGCCGATCTGGGGCTTGCCCTGTGCCTTGATGTGGCGGGCGCTCTGCGCGAGGATCTTTCGCTCATAGCCATGTCGGCCACGCTGGATGCCGATCCCATCGCCGAGTTGATGCAAGCGCCCATTGTCACGTCACAGGGCCGCGCCTTTGAGGTGACGCCCCATTGGCTGTCGCGCCCCGTCGCCAAAACCCAAAAGCTGGAGCAAGCGGTGGCTGATCTGACCCTCAAGGCGCTGGAGGAACATGAGGGCAGTGCGCTGGTCTTTCTGCCCGGTGAAGGCGAAATCCGCCGTACCGAAGCCGCTCTGCGACCGCATCTGCCAGCGGGCACAAGTCTGCATCCGCTTTTTGGGGCCATGGCGTTCAAGGATCAGCGCGCAGCCATTGCGCCTGCCGCATCGGGGCGCAAGGTGGTTCTGGCCACGGCGATTGCGGAGACATCACTGACCATCGAAGGCATCCGTATCGTGGTCGACGCAGGCCGCGCGCGCCGGGCTGAATTTGATCCGGCCTCCGGCATGTCACGCCTGATCACCACCCGCGTTACGCGCGCCGAAGCCACCCAACGTGCGGGGCGCGCCGGACGGGTTGCGCCCGGTCATTGTTACAAGCTCTGGACCAAGGGCGAAGAGGGCGCGCTGGCCAGCCATCCCCCCGCAGAAATTGAGGTCGGTGATCTGACCGGGCTGGCGCTGGAACTGGCGATGTGGGGCAGTACCGCCGATCAGATGCAGTTTGTCACCCCGCCCCACGCAGGGCGTTTTGAGGAGGCGCAAACCGTGTTGCGCATGTTGGGCGCTCTGGATGAAAAAGGCCGCATCACTCCGCACGGAAAGCAGATTTCACGACTTCCGCTGCATCCGAGACTTGCACATATGGTTGCGAAAGGAGGTAGTAATGCGCCCTTGTTGGCCGCATTATTATCCGAACGCGATATTTTACGAAATGCACCCACAGATCTGGCTTTGCGTCTGGAGGCTGCCAAAGACCCACGCCGATTTCAAACCAACCACCCTTGGGAGTTGCACAGACCGACCCTCGCACGTGTCCATGAAGAAGCCAAGAGATTGGCCGCCTCTCATAAAGGCACTGGTCCGAACGCCACCGCGGTTTTGGCCGCTCTCGCCTATCCCGATCGCATCGGGCAGCGGCGTCCGGGCGAGGCATCACGGTTTATTCTGTCAGGCGGCAAAGGGGCCGTGATGCCAGAGGTCGACCCCCTGGCCGCCACGCAATTTCTCGTCGCAACCGACCTTGACGGAGACCCGCGAGAGGCGCGCATCCGTCAGGCAGTGGCCCTGCCCATCTCTGAGCTGCGCGAGGCATTTGCGGATCAGATCGGATGGCATGACGTCTGTGAATGGTCGCGCCGCGATGGCCGGGTGCAAACCCGTCAGCAGGAACGCTTCGGCGCGCTGGTTCTGGACGACAGGATCTGGCGCGATGCGCCCGCCGGCGATATTGCCAATGCCATGCTGACCGGCGTCCGGCAATTGGGGCTGCAACCCGACCCGAAAGCACAACGGTTTCTGGCCCGCGCGCAACTGATGCGACAGAATACGCCCGATTTCCCGGATTTTTCAGACACCGCCCTGCTGACCACACTTGAAGACTGGTTGCTGCCGCATCTGCACGGCATCAAGACAACGCAGGACTGGAAACGCTTTGACCTTCTGCCCGCCCTGCAAGCCCGTCTGACATGGGACCAGCAACAGATGCTGGACAAGGCTGTGCCACCTCATTTCACCACGCCGTTGGGTCGCAAGGTGCCGATTGACTATGCGGGCGCGCAGCCCCGCATCGCCCTGCGCCTGCAGGAGATGTTCGGTGTGACCCGCCATCCGACTGTTGCCGGAACACCGGTTCAGGTGACCCTGCTCTCTCCCGCCCAGCGCCCGGTGCAGGTGACCGAAGATATCCCGGGGTTCTGGGCCTCTTCTTATGCAGATGTGCGCAAGGACATGCGCGGGCGCTACCCCAAACATCCCTGGCCGGAAGACCCCACCGAGGCCGATCCCACGCTGCGCGCGAAACGTCGTAAATGACCCGCGCCCGTTCTGGGGCCTGAAGGTCGGCGGATAACCGCCTGAACCACAATCGTGTTTACCGAAAATTGTAATTTTGCTGAGAGGTTGACGGGGCAGAAGGTGACAGGTCGCCCGCGCGCCCCGGCAAGCTGGAGAGACGTGCAGGAGCAGCCACCCTGAGATGTAAAACGGATTGAGGAAGGCAAGGTCATGCTCATCACGGAATTTTTGCAAAAGAAACGCCCCGAGCTTACCCCTCCGCCTTTTCAGCAACGACAGGTCGCCGCACTTTGTTATCGCAACACGGATACGGGCAAACGGATCTTGCTGGTGACAAGCCGTGGTTCCGGCCGTTGGATCCTCCCCAAGGGCTGGCCAATCGATGGCCTTGAAGATCCGGACGCGGCCCTTCAGGAAGCCTGGGAAGAAGCGGGCGTCAGAACGGCCTACGTGCGATCAACGCCAGTCGGGCACTATGACACCTACAAGAAACTGGCGGGCGGAAAGGTGGCTTCTATCAAGACGCAGGTCTATATCGCACAGATCGAGAGCCTCGCCGATGCTTACCCCGAAGATCACCAGCGCAAACGCCGGTGGTTCTCTCGGGATGAAGCGGCGCAGCAGGTCCGCGAACCGGCCCTCAAAGCGATCTTGCAGGCGTTCTGAACAGGGCTCAGACCTGCAAACACCAGCGCAGGATTGCCTTTTGTGCATGAAGCCTGTTTTCGGCCTCGTCAAAAATCACCGAATTCGGACCGTCCATGACCTCCGACGTGACCTCATCATCGCGATGCGCAGGCAGGCAATGCATAAAAAGCGCGTCCGATTTTGCCTTTGACATTAAAGCACTATCGACACGGTAGGGGCGCAGCTGGTTATGCCGCCGCTCCTTGGCCGATTGTGCATCATGCATGGAAACCCATGTATCGGTCACCACCAGATCAGCGCCTGCGACCGCCTTGGCCGGGTCACGCTCAATCTCGACCTTGACCCCTTTGGAGCGCGCAAGATCAACGAATTCCCGCTCGGGGTCCAAGGTCGGCGGCCCGGTAAAGGTCAGATCGAACCCGAACTGACCCGCCGCATGCAGGAAGGACGCACAGACGTTATTACCATCGCCCGACCAGACGACCTTCTTGCCCTTGATCGGGCCTCTGTGTTCCTCAAAGGTTTGTACGTCAGCCATGATCTGGCAGGGATGGGTCCGGTCGGTCAGCCCGTTGACCACGGGTACGGAGGCAAATTCCGCCATTTCGGTCAGCACCGCCTCGTCGAAGGTCCGGATCATGATCAGGTCCACATAGCGGCTGAGCACGCGGGCGGTATCGGCGATGGTTTCGCCATGCCCCAACTGCATGTCTGACCCGGACAACACCATGGTTTGCCCCCCCATCTGCCGTACGCCCACATCAAAGGAAACGCGCGTCCGGGTTGAGGGTTTTTCGAAGATCAGCGCGACCATGCGATCCTTGAGCGGCTGGTCGTCATCCAAGGCGCCGCGCGGGCGGCCCGCGCGCGCCGTTTTCATCGCAGCTGCGTTATCGATAATCTGCCGCAGATCGGAGGGATCCGTGAGGTGAATGTCGAGGAAATGATTCATGTCGTATTTCTTTTTTGGATTGAAAGAGGCCTAAACGCTCAAAACAAAGGATCAGGCGGCTGTCAGCGCCGTTGCGGCAGCATCCAGTCGCTCAACGGCTTCGGCAATTTCCGCCTCCTCAATGGTCAGCGGTGGCAGCAACCGGATGACATTATCCGCAGCCGGGACCGTCAGGACCCTTTCCTTGTAGCCGGCCTGCACCACATCTGTATTTGTCGCCTTGCATTTGATGCCCAGCATCAGGCCCGACCCACGCACTTCTTCGAAGACATCAGGATGCGCGGCAATCAGCCCTTCGAGCTTTTGACGCAGCAGGCCCGCCTTGCGATTCACCTCGGCCAGAAAATCCGGATCGGTCACGTGATCCATGACCGCGCAGCCCACGGCACAACCCAGCGGGTTGCCGCCATAGGTCGACCCATGTGTGCCCAGCGTCATGCCGTTGGCAGCCTCTTCGGTGGCCAGCACCGCACCGATGGGAAACCCACCGCCAATACCCTTGGCCACCATCATGATGTCGGGTGTGATCCCGGACCATTCATGGGCGAAAAGCTTGCCCGTCCGGCCCACACCGCATTGCACTTCATCGAAAATCAGCAGGATACCGTTTTCGTCGCAAAGATCGCGCAGACCTTTGAGGCATTGATCCGGCACCGGGCGAATACCGCCCTCCCCCTGCACGGGCTCAATGATGATGGCCCCCGTGGTTTCCGAAATTGCCGCCGTCAGCGCCTCGTGATCGCCAAATTCAAGGTGCGTGAACCCGGGCAGAAGCGGCCCGAACCCCTTGGTCATCTTCTCGGAGCCCGCAGCGGCAATGCCCGCCGAAGAGCGCCCGTGAAAAGACCCGGTGAATGCAATGATCTCGGATTTTTCGGGCTGACCTTTTTCTGTCCAGTATTTACGCGCCATTTTAACGGCCAACTCGCAGGCTTCCGTGCCGGAATTGGTGAAAAACACCGTATCGGCAAATGTGTGCTCGGTCAGCTTGTCGGCCAAGGCCTGTTGTTGCGGGATCTGGTAGAGATTGGAGGTATGCCACAGCGCGCCCGCCTGATCGGTCAGCGCCTTGACCAGCGCGGGATGCGCGTGCCCCAGCGCGGTCACGGCTATGCCTGCTGCAAGATCCAGGAAACGTCGCCCATCCGCCTCGATCAGCCAAGTGCCTTCGCCTTTGACAAAGCTGAGCGGTGCGCGGGCATAGGTGGGCAGAAGGGTCGGGATCATCGGATCGTCCTTATCGGGGGTCTGCGGCAAGAGCACGGAAAGTGCATGAGGCTGGCAGACAGGTCAATATGTTTTGGAAGGGGTGTAATGCGCACAATTGGCGCAGGATCACGGGGAGCGGGCTTAAGCGCTTGTGCGTCGTCGGAAAGATATATGCGCGAGTGTGATCATGGGAGTGCAATAGACCAGATGGCGCGATTTGCAAAGTGGTTTTTGACCACTTGCGGGCCCCCTTCAATCCGGTCATAGCCAACAGCATGTTCCAACCCAAAGCGCATAATCCCGGGCTGGCGGTTCTGCTGATGGTGACCGCCACCGCCTTCATTGCGGCCACCACGCTTTTTGCCAAGGCGCTGGGTGGGCAGACATTGGGCCCTGCGCTGCACCCACTGCAAGTCAGTCACGGACGGTTTGTCTTTGCCTTGCTGGGTATTTCGGCGGCTGTCGCGGTGATGCGCCCGACACTGACACGACCCAGTTGGGGGCTGCATTTTGCGCGCACCTTCTTTGGCTGGGGTGGGGTCACGCTAATGTTCGCCGCGGTGACCTTCATTCCGCTTGCCGATGCCACGGCGATCGTCTTTCTCAACCCGGTGTTTGGGATGATCCTCGCGATCCCCCTGCTGAGCGAAAAGGTCGGGCGCATTCGCTGGTCTGCCGCAACCATTGCCTTCGCAGGTGCCTTGATCCTCTTGCGTCCGACGCCGGAGAGTTTTCAGATTGCCAGCCTTCTGGCCCTTGCTGCGGCCCTGATCATGGGGTTCGAGATCATTTTCATCAAGAAACTCTCAGGTCGGGAACTGCCCATTCAGGTCTTGCTGATCAACAACTTTCTGGGCGTGATCATTGCCTCCGTCGCCGTGCTTGGCGTATGGCAAATGCCAACGCCCGCGCAATGGGCCATGCTCGTGGCACTGGGCCTCTGTATGGCGATGGCGCAGGCCTGTTTCGTCAATGCCATGGCGCGGGCGGATGCCAGCTTTGTCGCCCCTTTCAGCTACGGCACGCTGATCTTTGCCACGCTCTATGACATCGCGTTTTTCGATCAGATTCCGGATGTCGTGACGCTCACAGGCGCTGGCATCATCCTGTCAGGCGGCGTATTGCTGGCCTGGCGCGAGGCGCGGCTACGACAGCGTGCGAAAAACACAACGTCATGATAGGGCGTTCACCGCTTGTAACTCCGCCCTTAGTGATTAAAATAGGGCGCTGACGAAATTGACAGGGCGGTCCTCAGACAGCGGGGCCGCTTTTAAATTAGGGAATGGCTGATGTCGTGGACTGACGATCGCGTGGAACTGCTCAAAAAGATGTGGGGTGAAGGACAATCCGCCAGCCAGATTGCCAAAGAACTCGGCGGTGTGACACGCAATGCGGTGATCGGCAAAGTGCACCGGTTGGGCCTGTCCAATCGCGCCACGGCTTCGGCCACCGCCAAGGCCGAACCCAAAGCCAAGGCCGCGCCAAAGGCCGAGCCCAAACCCAAGCCCGCGCCAAAACCGGCGGAACCGGCCTCCAAAGCTCCCGCTGATGCGGCCCCCAAGCCGCTGCCTGCGCGCAAGCAGATCATTCCCGCAGGTCAGCCCCTGCCGCCGCAACCGTCGGCCAATGAGATCAGCCCCGAAGCGCTTGCGAAAGTCTCCGAGATTGAGAAAAAGGCCAAGAAGCTGTCCCTGATGGAATTGACCGAGCGCACCTGCAAATGGCCCGTCGGCGACCCCGCAACGGAGGATTTCTGGTTCTGCGGCCTGCCGGTGCAGCAAGGCAAACCCTATTGCGAGGCCCATGTCGGCGTGGCGTTCCAGCCGATGTCCTCCCGGCGCGACCGCCGCCGCTGACTACACAGACAATGCAAATCAAAAGCCGCCCCTTTTCGGAGGCGGTTTTTTTCATGCCTGAAACGTTTCGAACGCAATGGTGAATTGCACTGCGCTCTGCATCGGTTATGACCATGCGGAGTAATTTCTGGCGGGAGGGGCGCGCATGCCCACAGCGACAACCATTCGGGCGGCAGATGCCTTGGCACGGCGGCTCTATGCAGAAGGCTGCCGCTATGCGTTTGGCATGCCGGGCGGCGAGGTTCTGACGCTGGTCGACGCGCTTGAAGATGCGGGCATTCGGTTTGTCCTTGCCAAGCACGAAAATGCCGCCGCTTTCATGGCCGAAGGGGCCTACCACCGCACGGGGGCGCCCGGCATTCTGGTGGCGACCGTCGGCCCCGGCGCGCTGAACGGGGTCAATGCCGTGGCCAATGCGCATCAGGACCGGGTGCCGATGATCGTGTTGGCCGGAGCCGTTGATGCCGATGAGGCGCAAAGCTACACCCATCAGGTGCTCGACCAGCAGGCGGTTTTCCGGCCCATCACCAAGGCCAGCTTTTCACTGGTGCCCGGTGCTGCGCACATCATTGCCGACAAGGCCATCGCCATCGCCACCGAGGGCCGTCCCGGCCCGGTTCATATTGACGTGCCAATCACCGTGGCCGACAGCCCGGTGCCAGCCGCAGCCCCGCCCAAACGCGCAAAGGCCTCGCCCACCGCGCCGGGTGGGGTCGATTTGCAAACTGCCCGCGACTGGTTTGCAAATTCGCAACGCCCTGTAATCATTGCTGGTTTGGATGCAATGAACCAGGGCGCGGGTGACGCCTTGACCACATTTGCAGAGACTTTCAACGTTCCCGTTGTGACCACCTACAAAGCCAAGGGCCTGCTGCCCGAAGATCATGCCCTCTCCCTCGGGGGTGCCGGTCTGTCACCGCTGGCGGACCGGCATTTGCTACCCTTGATCGACAAGGCGGACCTGGTCCTGTGTGTCGGCTATGACCCCATCGAAATGCGCGTCGGCTGGCGCAATATCTGGAACCCCGAACAACAACGGGTGATCGACATTACGGCAGAGCCCAACCACCACTACATGCATCAATCTAGCCTGAATTTCATTGCTGACTGCGCCGCCAGTCTGGCAGCCATATCCGACGGGATCACGCCGCAAGCCACATGGTCCGGTGGCGAGGTGGCAGCCACAAAGCAAGCACTGGCAACGGCCTTCCCAACCGAGGAGACATGGGGTCCTGCCGCTGTCATGGAGACGTGCCGGCAGGTTCTGCCGCGCGACACGTTGGCGACCGTTGACAGCGGCGCGCACCGGATTCTGCTCAGCCAGATGTGGCAATGCTACGAGCCGCGCGGGCTGACGCAATCCACCGCCCTTTGCACCATGGGATGTGCCATTCCATTGGCCATGGGGACCAAGCTCGCAGATCCGGACCGTCCGGTCATCGGGTTTTGCGGGGATGCGGGCTTCCTGATGGTCGCAGGCGAGCTTTCGACGGCGGCAGAGCTTGGCCTGAAACCGATCATTCTAGTCTTTGTGGATGCCTCTTTGTCATTGATCGAGTTGAAACAGCGTTCCCGCCAGATGAAAAATCGCGGCGTGGATTTCGCCAAACATGACTTTGCCGCCATGGGCGTGGCCTTCGGTGGCGCCGGGCACACCGTGACCACCCGCGAAGAGCTCACAGATGCCTTGAACACCGCCATGAAAGCCGACACCTTTACGGTGATTGCCGCCGTCATTGACCGGGGGGCCTACGATGGCCGCCTCTGACACACCTGCCGCTCTGCAAGGGCTGGTGGTCCTTGATCTCAGCCGCATTTTGGCCGGACCCACCGCCACACAATTGCTGGGGGACCTCGGGGCCACGGTCATCAAGGTCGAAAACCCCAAGACCGGCGGCGATGACACCCGTGGCTGGGGGCCCAATTATGCCCTGGACCGGGATGGCAATCGCACGGACCTCTCGGCCTATTTCATGGCCGCCAACCGGAACAAACTGTCAATTTCGGTCGATCTTTCAACCGAGCAAGGGCAAGAAACCGTGAAACATCTGGCCGCCCGTGCCGATGTAGTAATCGAAAACTACAAACCCGGCGGGCTGGACAAATACGGACTGGATCACGCCACGCTGCTCAAGGCGCATCCGGAACTGGTCTATTGCTCGATCTCCGGATTTGGCCAGACCGGCCCGAACCGCGACCAGCCCGGCTATGATCTGATGGCGCAGGGCTACGGTGGGATCATGTCGCTGACGGGCGCTCCGGACGGCCCGCCGATGAAGGTGGGCGTTGGCATTGCCGATGTCATGTGCGGCATGTATGCGGCCATCGGCATTCTGGCCGCCCTACGGCACCGCGACGCGACCGGCGAAGGGCAGCATATCGATCTGGCTTTGGTCGATGCGCAGATGGCCTGGCTGATCAATGAGGGCACCAATTTCCTGACTTCCGGGAAATTGCCGGAACGGCGTGGCAACGCTCATCCCAACATCGTGCCATACGATGCCTTCCCCTGCGCAGAGGGGCATTTCCTGCTGGCCGTCGGCAATGACGCGCAATTTGCGCGGTTTTGCGATGCTTTCGGGCTGGGGGAGCTACCGGAAGATCCCGATTACACAACAAACCTCGCGCGGATCGAGAATCGCGTCCGGCTGACGGAAATCCTGTCCGAGGCGCTGGCCCCCTTGCCGCGCGACGAGATACTGGCGCGCTGTCATCGCGTTAAGGTGCCCGCAGGGCCTATTCATACCGTTGAAGAGGCCCTCACATCAGATCAGGCAGAGGCCCGCAACGCGGTTGTCTCCGTCGAAACGGCTGATACTGCAAAAGGCACAATTTCCCTGCTGGGCAATCCGTTGAAATTTTCCCGCACGCCCGTGACTTACCGCCGCCCGCCGCCCCGGTTCGGGCAGGACACCGGCATGGTTCGTGAAATGTTTGGTATCAAACCCAAAGCGGATTGAAACAACCCCCGCCCATCGGCCTTATTTCGCCTGTTTCGGGAGCGAAATCCTGAAACATAGGCAGAATCCCAACACGGCACTTCACGTTGGCGTGTAACGGCACGCCAGAACCTTCGCGGCCCCCGATATTGCGTTAAACAATTCCCAGTTTGATGAAAAAGGCGCGATCCCAATGATGTATGATATCTGTCACAGCCCTGTTACGCTTTCCACGCCAGAGGCTCTGGATGAATGGAACGGCATGATCCGCGCCTTTCTGGCGCATGGGACTGCGACGCCTACTCATTTGGGCGCGGTGCTGTCCAGCCATCCTGATTTTGCCATGGGCCATGCCGCGCGCGGGCTGTTTTCGCTGATGCTGGGCCGGGCGGAGATGGTGAGCGTCGCGCATGAGGCGGCACGACATGCCCGGGAAGCGCAGGCCGCGACCTCCCTGACCCACCGCGAAGCGCTGTGGGTCAAGGCGCTGGAGCACTGGCTCGATGGGCGTCCGTCCGGAGCTGTTGCCGCCATGGAATGCGCTCTGGATGCTCATCCCGCCGATACGCTTTCGGCCAAGGTCAGCCACGCCATCCGTTTCATTCTGGGAGATGCCGCAGGCATGCGCCGCTCGATCGAGCGAGTTCTGGAGGCACATGGTTCCGATCACGCCTGCCGGGGATTCGCACTGGGATGCCACGCTTTTGCGCTTGAGGAAACCGGCGACTATGACCGCGCGGAGGCCGCCGGGCGCGAGGGTCTGCTACTGGCCCCGGACGATTCCTGGGGTCTGCATGCCATCACCCATGTTTACGACATGACCGCGCGCCCGGACATGGGCATCAAGCTGATCGAAAGCCACGTAAACGCCTGGGATCATTGCAACAACTTCCGCTATCACGTCTGGTGGCACAAGGCGCTCCTACATATGGATCAGGGAGAAATGGACGTGGCGCTGGGCCTTTACGATGCTCAGATACGCGCGGATAAAACCGATGACTACCGCGATATTTCCAACGCAACCTCATTGCTGGTGCGGCTGGAGCTTGAAGGCATCGACGTCGGCCCGCGTTGGGAAGAACTAGCTGACCTAGCACAGAACCGCACAGATGACGGATGTGTCGTTTTCGCAGATTTGCACTATATGCTGGCATTGACGGGGGCTGACAGGGGGGAGGCCAAAGACGCCATGACACAACGTTTTGCCAAAGACGCCGCGAACACCGGCGAGATGCCGCAGCGCTATGCGGACCCCGGTGTTGCAGCGCTTTCCGGCCTCAACGCCTTTGCTGAAGGCCGTTATGACGCCGCCTTCGGGGATCTGATCGCCGCACGCCCGGCGATGCAGACCATCGGTGGCAGCCACGCCCAGCGTGATGTCTTTGAACGCATCACCATTGATGCCGGTCTGCGCGCAGGTCGCTATGACCAGACAGAGGCCGTCATTCAAGACCGCCTGACACGCCGTGCAGGCCGCCGCGACCGGTTCACCAACACACGCCTTGCCACCATCGATCAGGCTCGGCGCATTCCCGCACAGTAACGCGTTGCCCCTGATGACAAATCTTTTCACAGAGCATAAAGACCGGCCATGACACTTGCCGATCCCTCTCACCTTGCGCCCAGCGCTACGGTTGCTGCCTCTCAGGCGGCCCCGGTGGCGAAACAGCGCGATCTGCGTCTGGATTTTTTCCGGGGCATCGCGATGTTCATCATCCTGTTTGCGCATACGCCCGGCAACTTTTTCACCTCCTGGATTCCGGCCCGTTGGGGATTTTCGGATGCCACGGAAATCTTTGTCTTTTGTTCGGGCATGGCCTCGGCCATCGCCTTCGGGCGCGCCTATGACACCGTAGGCTGGAAGCTGGGCACCGCGCGCGTCAGTTTCCGGGTCTGGCAGGTCTATTGGGCGCACATCGGGCTCTTTTTCGCCGTGGCTACCCTGCTCGCCGCCATCGACATGACCGGTGCCTATGACAAGGTCTATATCGGCACGCTCAACCTGTGGAAGTTCTTTGAAGAACCCGGGCCCCAGCTTGTTGGCCTGTTGACGCTCACTTATGTCCCCAATTATTTCGACATCCTGCCCATGTATATGGTCGTGCTGGTGATGATGCCGCTGATCATGGCGCTGTCACGGGTGCATCTGGGACTGGTGGTGCTGTTTGTCGGTGCCGTATGGCTTTTCGCCCAACGCCGCATTCTGGCGGAGATCGGACTGGGCGAGTATCATCTCGGCCTGCCCGCCGAACCGTGGTCAGAGCGTAAGTGGTTTTTCAATCCCTTCGGCTGGCAGCTGATCTTTTTCACCGGTTTTGCCTTCATGCGGGGCTGGTTGCCGAAACCACCCGTGACGCCCCTGTTGATCGGTCTGGCGACGCTTCTGGTTGTGGCGAATATTCCGCTCTCCAACATCGGCGTGCGTGAATTCGGGTTTGACTGGGCGCGCGACTGGCGCATTGCCAACCGCATCTGGATCACCAAATCCGATTTCGGCCTGCTGCGCTATGTGCATTTCCTCGCTCTTGCCTATCTGTGCTGGGTGGCCGCAGGCGACAAGGGAGCGCGGCTTCTGGCCGAAGGCAGCGGGATGCTGGCGCGGCTTTGGCAGAACATCCTCGCGATCATCCTCAAGGTCGGGCAGCAATCGCTTGCGGTCTTCATCGTCAGCATGTTCACCGCCCGAGTCAGCGGTTTCGTGATGGACAACATCGGGCGCGATACATGGACGGTCGTTGCCGTGAATTTTGCCGGTATGACCGTGCTGGTGCTCGCAGCTTACGGCGCAGGCTGGTACAAGAGCCAGCCCTGGCGCAAGAAGGTGGGCCGCTGATGCTGCGACGTGATGTGCTCAAATCGCTGGCCGCACTGGCCGCCGTTCCATCGGCTGGATTTGCCGCAGAACCAGGGTTGCAACTGGGCGATGCCCAACCCTTTGACGCGGAAACCGTGCGGATGCGCGCCATGGAACTCGCGCAAAAAGACTACATGCCCCGTCCGCTGATCCCCGAAAGCTGGCGCAATCTGACCTATGACCAGTATCGCAAGATTTGGTTCGATGGCCGCAACGCGCTTTGGGAAGACAGCGACAAACCCCAGCGCGTGGATGTCTTCCCGCCGGGGCTTTATTTCCCCCAGGCGGTCGAGGTCAATGTGGTCGAGGACGGCACCGCGCGCCCTCTGGCTTTTGACATGGGCGTTTTTGACACCACTGATAAGTTCCCGGATGTGGAGATCGACGCGACGCTTGGCTATTCCGGGCTGCGTCTGCGGGCCGAACTGGAACAGGCGGGCATCTTCCAGGAATACGCCGTGTTTCAGGGCGCGAGCTATTTTCGCGGCATTGGCACCGGCGAAACCTACGGGTTGTCCGCGCGCGGTCTGGCGCTGAAAACCGGTGATCCGATGGGTGAGGAATTCCCCGATTTCACCGCCTTCTGGCTGGAAACGCCGCAACCGGGCTCGGGCTCGGTGGTGCTCCACGCGCTGCTCGACAGCCCCAGCTGCACCGGGGCCTACCGGTTTGACATTGCCCATGGGGACACCCTGCGCATGGCCGTTTCGGCAGAGATTTTCGCGCGCAGCGATATGAGCCACGTCGGTATCGCCCCCCTGACCTCCATGTTTCTTTTTGACGAAACCATGCGGCAGCGGTTCGATGACTTCCGCCCGGCGGTTCACGACAGTGACGGGCTGCTTATTCACAATGGCGCAGGCGAAGTGATCTGGCGTCCGCTGGCCAACCCGCTGACCCTGCAGATCAGCGCCTTTGCCGACACCAACCCGCGCGGGTTTGGCCTGATGCAACGGCCCCGCGCCTTCCGCGATTATGCCGATCTCGAAGCGCTCTACCATTCGCGCCCTTCCGTCTGGATCACCCCGCAGGAAGACTGGGGCCGCGGGTCGGTCACCCTGGTGGAAATCCCCGCCGATCTGGAGATTTACGACAATATCGTAGCCTATTGGCGACCATCGGAACCTATTCTCGCCGGGACCAGCCACAAGATGAGCTACCAGCTCGACTGGGGCGCAGACCCTGCGCCCAATGCCGATATGCCCCTGCGCGTGTTGAACACCGCTATTGGCGGACGCCCTGAGGGCGGCAATATCGTGGCCATTGATTTCGAAGATGGCGCACTGGTGCCCGAAGATCTCGCCCGCCTCGATATCGTATTGCGGGGCAGCGCCGGAACCGTGAGCCCCGGCCTTGTGCAAAGAAATCCTGAAACCAATGGGCCGCGTCTGGCGTTTACCTTTCAGCCCGAGGATGCCCGCTACATCGAATTCCGGGCGCAACTGCGTCTGGATGGCGCCCCCTTGAGCGAAGTGTGGCTTTACCGTTGGACAACCGGATGAGAGATTTCAACGCGCATATCAGTGACACGACCCCCCCGGGTATGCCGCCGCGCGCACCGCTGAACATGCGCGTGCAGGACTTGACCGCCCCGCCGGTGGCGCATGAAAACCTGTCGGATCAATCGCCACGCCGCACGCTGCTGTGGCGGCTGGCACTCTTTGTCCCGGCCCTTCTGGGCACCGCCCTGCTGGTCTCCGGTCTTTACGGCTGGCTTGCGGAGACCGGCATGACGGGACTGGAATGGGCGCTGCTGGCGATGATCGGCATGACCTTCATCTGGGTCACCCTCTCGGTCAGCACCGTGGGCGTGGCCATCGCGGGCCTTCTGGCGCGCGAAAACGCCCAGCAACGACCGCGCGCGGATGTCAAACCGATGGATGTGGCCCTGCTGGTGCCCATCTACAACGAAGTGGCAAGTGACGTCTTCGGCAATGCCACGGCGATGCTTGATGATCTGGCCCGACGCGATACACGCCACCACTACACGCTCTTTGTGCTCTCTGACACGCGCGATGACGCCATCGCTGCGGATGAGGCACGGGCCTTTGAGGCGCTGCGCGCCAATGCGCCCGAAGGCATGGATGTGCACTACCGCCGCCGCGCTGACAACACCGACAAAAAAACCGGCAACCTGGTGGATTGGATCACCGGTTGGGGTGCAGCCTATGAAGCCATGGTGGTGCTGGACGCCGACAGCCTGATGACAGGCCGCGCCATTGACCGGCTGGCCGATGAGCTTAGCGTTGATCCGCGCGCGGGGTTGATTCAGACCTTCCCGATGCTGATCGGCGCGGAGACGCTTTTCGCCCGGTTGCAGCAATTCTCCAACATCGCCTATGGCTGGCTGCTGGCCGAGGGTCTCGCAAAATGGGCACGCAGTGAAGGCAACTACTGGGGGCACAACGCGATCATTCGCACACGCGCTTTCGCCGCCTCTGCCGGTCTGCCCTATCTGCAAGGGCGCAAGGGGCGCTCGGAATTGATCCTCAGCCATGATTTTGTCGAAGCAGGCCTCTTGCGCCGTGCCGGTTGGCGGGTGCGTTTTCTGCCCCGCGTCTCAGGCAGTTTCGAAGAAACCCCCGGCACCCTGATCGATTATGTGCTGCGTGACCAGCGCTGGTGCCGCGGCAACCTGCAACACCTGCGTCTGCTGCGCACCGCCGGTCTGCACCCGGTCTCGCGGTTTCATCTGCTGCACGGGGCTGTCAGTTACCTTCTGTCGCCCGCATGGTTTGTGCTTCTGGTGATTTGGGCCTTGCTGGGCAAGGATTCCGAAACCAACATCGTGCGCTATTTCAACGAGACCAACCCGCTCTTCCCCGACTGGCCACCGGAAATGAGCCACATCGATTCCGCCGTTTTCCTGATCATCATGTATGCCATGCTGCTGGCCCCCAAGATGGTCGGCGCGGGCATCATTTCCCTGCACCCCAAGGCAACGCGGGTCTACGGCGGGCGTGCCGCGTTCCTGATGGCTTTCGTGGTCGAGATTATCCTCTCCATCGCTTATGCGCCGGTGATGATGATCCAGCAGACCCGCGCCGTGCTGCGGGCGGCCTTTGGCAAATCCGACGCCTGGGCGGCGCAGTCACGCAATGCCAACGCCTATCCGCTGAAAACGCTGATCCGCTTTCACTGGATGGAAACCGTGCTTGGTCTGGTCCTGCTGGCGGGCTTGCTGTCAGGTCTCGTCTCGCTCTGGCTTATTCCGATCGCCGCCAGCTTATGTCTGGCCGTACCTTTGTCCGCGCTCAGCGCCTGGCCCCTGCCCCGCTCCCTGCCCGGTGGGTTGCGCATGCAAAGCCCGCATACGCTGCGCGAACCGGCCATTGTCGCGCGCGCGCGTGTCGCCCGCAGCCAAATGCGCACCGTGTTGGGCAGCAGCCAGATCCCCGCTGAATAGAACGGTGTTTCCGGCGGAACAGCGTCTTCACGATCACGATGGAACGGCAGTTCAAGGGGTCTTTTGAACTGTGCAACCCCTCCGAAAAAACCGGCGTGGCGATTATAGTCCTTCGTACCAGTCGAGCATCATCTCCGCCCAACCGTCCGGCACCACATGGCCACCCGGAAAGAGCGCGAATTCCAGCGCAGAGCCATCGGCGCAGCGATCCCAGGCGCGGCGCATGAAGGCGCCTTTGGTCACGAAACGGTCCGCGCGCAACTGGTTACAAGCGTTCACCTCGCGCCACATGCGCAGCGTGTAGAAGATATCGCCCTGCATCAGCGCGCCCGGGTCGGTGGCGTCTTCACCGCGCAGCACCCGACCTTCCAGCGGCACAGTGCCATCTGTCCAACCGTGGGTGTGCAACAGCCGGACAGCCCCGGCGCATTCGGTCGGATGGGGTCGCCAGAAGCCGCCCGCCACCGGCGCATAGGCAGCAAAGGCGTCGGGCTGCTGGCAGGTCATGTAGGAGGTCATGGAACCGCCAATGGAAAACCCGCTCAAAATGACCTGATCGGGATCAAAACCAAACCGCCGGGCCGCGTCATCGCGCACCGCCGCCAGAAAAACCGGCTCGTCGCGCAAAATCCGGCGTCCGGGGATGAAGGACCAGCCGCGCCCGCGCCCTTCGGCATAGGGGATACCGTCCGGCGCAATCAACGCGTAGCCGCGTGCAAGCGCCGTATTGACCCAATCCTTGGGCCGTAGCGCGCCCGCGCCCGAGCCGCCGTAGCCGTGAATGTACAAAATGGCACCCTTGATCTCTCCGTCCGGCAGACGGACGTGATAGGCACCCAAATTGATTTCGCAGGGATCCGCACTGGCCCCACATCCCGCAGTGGCAGCCCCCGTCCAGCCCAGCCACACAGCGGCCAGCAGCGCAAGCAGTCTTGTCATTCAGCTCTCCTTGCGCACCGGCAGGCCGCGTTTGAGCCATCCCGGTCCCGCGCCGGAGCCCAGCATGCCTTCGGGCACGTCGATGATGCGGGTAAAGCCAGCCTCGAAGAGCTTGGCAGATTGTTTGCGGGAGCGCACCCCGCGCGCGCAGATCAGCGCCACGGGCCGCGTGGTGTCATTCTCAACCGCTGCCGTCAGCACCGCGATGAAATCCTTGCGCCGCATGTCCAGCGGCATGGCACCCTCGCCAACACCTGTCAGCGCCCATTCATCCGGGCGTCTGATATCGACCAGCAGGATATCCCCGTTGGTGGCTGCGGAATGGGCATCCGGCGCACTCAGAGCATTCTCGCCGTTTTCTGCCCAGATATTGAACCACCGCGCGGCAAAACCCCCGGCCGTGGCCACGCCGATCACGCCCAGCGCCAGAAGGCCCCGCCGCGTGTAGCGGTTTCGGGGGTTGCCGGGTGCGGGGCGTGTTTCGGGGTCAGACATGGCTACGGCACCGGTGCGGTGCTTTCATAGAGCGGGATCGGACGGTCTGAGGCCGCGTCACCTTCAATGCTGACCCAATTTGCCTCGGACAATTGCAGGTTGCCCGGGATGTCTTCTTCCCAGAACCCGACCACATTTGGCGTGATGTTGAGATAAAGTTTGCCATCAAGAATGCGCCACAAATTGGGGTTGCCCGGAACCTTCCCGCCCTGTGCCACACCATAAGCGCAATGCCCGTCGTACTGGGGGACGAATTTCTCAGGATCCGTCAGAAACTTCGCTTTGTTGGCCTCGGAGGAGAAGGCGAAAACCGCGCCATTGTAGGAGGCGGTGATGTCTTTGTCACCCGGCACGGCCTGAGGTTGGTCTGCACCCACCGGCGATTGCGTCAGGTCAAAATAGGCCACCACGTCAAACCCTGAAACCGCATAGCCCGTGGGGTCGACATATTGTTGACCCGCAAGGGCCGCGGAAGCAAAGGTCAAAGCGGTTGCCGCACCGGCAATTAGTAACGAAAAACGGGTCATTTCAGGCTCCTGTCAAACATATGGGACGCGGTGACCGTGGCCACGTTATTCCATTTAGGCGCAGGAAACCCCCTTTGGCACCCCCATGCGCCCCGCTCTCGCAGCGTTGTGATGAGGCAAACCCGTGATGTGAACAAACGTGTGAAAAATTAGGCGTTTCGGGCGCGCTCAGCGCAGCTTGGGCGGGGTTTCGGGGTCGCTGCCGGGCGGGATCACCGCCGTAGGCGCGCGGGCCTGCAATTGCGGCAGATCAAAGCGCAGCCCTGCGGTTTCCATCCGACGGGCCATGGGGTCAGAGGCCCGAAAGAACCCCACATCCATCGCGCCCGCTTCCAGACCTGAAAAGGTCAGGGCCTCGGCGGCAGCGCGGGCCAGCGCGTCCTGAGCCTCCGGAATGGCCCCCAGAAACCCCAACAGATGACCCCGCTTGCCCGCATCATCCGTTGTGCCGACAAGATAGGCACATTGCGCGAGACCCATCGCGGTTGCCAGTTTGCTGTCGATGGCGGTGATCAGGGCCTCGGGCAACCCGGTTGGTGGATGCACCTGCGCGATGGTTGCCTCCACCTCATCCGGCAAATGACCCAGGGTTTCATGCAGCCATGTCACAGCGCTCTCAGGCAACAGGATGGCCGAAGGGGCCACTTCGAGATTGACCCCAAGCCCCAGACCCTCACCTGCCAGCATGCCAGACAAAACCCGCCCCGACAGGGCCACATAAGGCACCACCTGACCCGCAAACTCGGCCAACCGGTCCTCGCGGTCAAACACCAGCACATAGCGCGCCTCGCCAAGATCAAAGACCTCCGGGGAAATCTGCTCGTCGCCTACAGCTTCCTGCGCCAGCATCAGGAACAATTCCGATGCCGCCAGACGTTCGTAAAATCGCAACCGCGCCGCATCATCTGCGGGGGCAGCCTCCATGGCGGCATGGGCAAGGTCCAGGGGTGTTGGTGCGCTCATTCGGGAAGGACCCTCTGCATCAGCGCCGTGATCAGCACTTCCGTTGACATCTTTCGGGTTCTTGCCTGAGCATAGCCGCCCCGCGGCCCCCGCGCGTCTTCTATAGACAGGGCTGCGACGATGGCCAAGCACCATCGCCCAGGAGGATCGGCAACCGACGCGGCCGCACGCTCTGGGCGCCAACTGTTGTGCTCAATTCCATGGTAGACGAAGGTCGCAGTGTCCCCCCGTAGACAGCCCAGCGCCTGAACCCTACGCTTTGGAGCTACCACCAACAAATTACCAACTTGGGAAGGAAGACCATGCGCCTTGCTTACTGGCTAACGGGCCTGACAATGTTGTCGGCAACAATGGGGAGCGCGGAAACGGCACCGCCAATTGCGATTGTCGACAGCGCAACGCCGACCGAAGAACTCCCCGTCAAACCCGGCGTCTATGTCGGGCAGAAAATTACCTTCGACGATACCCATGCGGGTGAGACGATCGTGCGCGTCGGGGTTTGGGAGGCGGACGTCAGCCAGACCCGTCTCATCGATTATCCCTTCACCGAATATGTGCTGATGATCAGCGGGCGGCTTGTGATCACCAACGCGGATGGAAGCACACAGGAATTTACCGCCGGCGACACCTTTGTCATGCCCAAGGGCTGGACCGGCATCTGGGACGTGCGCGAACGGATGAAAAAGCAAATGGTGCAGATCGGTGACCCCACCGCCGTTCCAAAAGGGGAGCCGGTCAAGTAGCAAAAATCCCGCGCGGCCCTATCCCGTGCGTGACTGGTTTACAGCTTCCGGCTTCAATAATTGTTGCGCTGCCTGGATCACCTGTTCCTGCGTGAAGGGCCGCGTCAGATGCCGCCAATGGGGAAAATGGGTGTTTTCCTTCACGTCGAGCGTGATGACGGCACGCTGTTGCAGCCACAGAAAATCCTTTGGGCCGACATCTAGGTATCCGGCCCTTGTCGCTGCGATGAACACCAACCCGGGATTGAAATCATTGGGTGGTAGTGCGCGCAACGCGTCGATCGAGCCAAACACCCGGCAAACAGAACCCGCCCGCCAGAAGGCAAAAATGCCTGCGATGTCATGAGATATCAGTGGATCGCTCACGACGATGCCGACGAATAAGGTCTGTTCCAATGCGATGCTCCCGGATTTCGAACCTCATCATGGAACCCTTTGCGGCTTCCTGCATTAATCTATGACATAGCAAGAGGAATATTTATGGTCACCGACTGCAAAGCATGCCCGCTTCGCAGGCAATCCTTTTTTGACGACATGACGCAGGACGAGCTGGAAAAGACCCAGCGGTTCAAATCCGGTGAGTTATCCGTTGATCCGGGGACGCCGATCCTGATGGAAGGATCAAACGCGCCACAACTCTACACGGCGTTGCGCGGGATGGGACTGCGGTACAAGACCTTGCCGGATGGTCGCCGACAGGTCGTCAACTTCATCTTCCCGGGCGATTTCATTGGCCTTCAGGCGGGGATGCTGGGAGAAATGGGGCACTCAGTAGAGGCCACGACCAACATGACGCTTTGCGTTTTTGATCGGGGGGACTTCTTTGATTTTTTTCGCAGCTCGACCTCCCGGGCCTTTGACATCACCTGGCTGGCCGCCACAGAGGAACATTTTCTCGGTGACACGCTGACCACCGTGGGCCAGCGTGATGCCCTCTCAGCGGTGGCCTGGGCGCTGGTGCGGATGTTTCAGCGCGGTGACGCCCTTGGCATGGTTCAGAACGGCACCATGCCTTTTCCCTTCAAGCAACAGGATATCGCGGATGCTTTGGGACTGTCGCTGGTGCACACCAACAAAACGCTGGCCCGCCTGCGCGAGAGGCAACTTGCTGTCTGGGCAGATCGCGAGTTGAAAATCCATGATCTGGGAGAGCTGGCCTCCGTTGCACAGCTGGAGCTGGAAACGCTCAGAACACGACCGCTCATATGAAGGCCGCCACTTGCCGTCCACGGCCTGCACCGCGCGGTGTACGGTCTGTGCACAGGTTGTGCACGCATGTCACGCGCCGTCACACTTGACCCCGGGTCGCATTCCCGGCCATATTCCGCGACCCCGCAGGAGCTTCTGAAAATGCACATACCCGCGATCACCGGCACCGGTGTCTTCACCCCACAGAACGTCATCACCAACGCAGAGCTGGTGGCGGCTTTCAACGCCTACGTCGATCTCCACAACGCGGAAAACGCAGAGCAGATCGCGGCGGGTGAGATCGCGGCAAAGGAGTATTCATCCGAGGAGTTCATCGTCAAGGCTTCGGGCATCAATCAGCGCTATGTCATCGACAAAGAAGGTGTGCTCGACCCGACGGTCATGCATCCGCTGCTACGTCAACGCCAGGATGACGAACCTTCGCTGATGGCAGAGATGGGGCTGGATGCAGCGCGCAAAGCCCTCGATATGGCCGGTAAATCCGCCTCGGACGTTGATCTTGTCATCTGTGCGGCTTCCAATATGGAGCGCGCCTACCCTGCCGTTGCCATCGAAATTCAGCAGTTGCTTGGCATTCGGGGCTTTGCATTCGATATGAATGTGGCCTGTTCCTCTGCGACTTTCGGGATACAGGCGGCCGCCGATATGGTGAAATCCGGCAGTATTTCCAGTGCCTTGGTCATCAACCCCGAGATTTGTTCGGCGCATCTGGAATGGCGTGATCGCGATTGCCACTTCATCTTCGGTGATGTCGCGACAGCCACCCTGATCGAACGTGCAGAAGACGCGCGCGGGCCTTATTTCGAAATCAAATCAACGCGCTGCGCCACCGATTTCTCAAACAATATCCGCAACAACAACGGCTATTTGCGGCGCTCGCGCCCGGCAGGAATGGCAGATCGCCGCGATATGCAGTTCATGCAAAACGGGCGCAAGGTTTTCAAGGAAGTGCTGCCGATGGTGTCCGATCACATCGCCGCGCACATGCAGGAGGACGGCGTGGGTGCAGATGATCTGAAACGTCTGTGGCTGCATCAGGCGAACAAGACGATGAATGACTTCATCGGGCGTAAAGTTCTGGGCCGCACGCCAGCGCCATCCGAACAACCCAATATCCTACAGGATTATGCAAATACCTCGTCGGCCGGTTCCATCATCGCTTTCTCCAAGTACTCCAGCGACCTGGAAGATGGCGACAAAGGTCTGATCTGCTCTTTCGGCGCGGGGTACTCAGTGGGCTCAGTGCTGGTCGAAAAACACGGATAGCAGCCGGTCAGACAGCCCCGTGATCATTTTCCAGATGCAGTTTCATATCAATCAGAACCTGCTGTAGCAGACCGGTTTCCCGCAGCAGCCGCTTGGCTTCATTGACCGTGATCTTACCATCTTCCATGGATTGCTGATACTCACCCATCAGCATGGCAAATCGCTGGCTCAGCGCAATGACATCCGCATTGACACCCCCTGGGCGCTCGTCATTTGGACGGCGCTCGTCGTACTGAAGGGAGGTGCCCGACAACTCAGCCAGCGCTCCCGTGACATGCGGGTACTTCGCTGCCTGCTCCAGCAGGGCAACTGCCTCGATCGGCATGAACCGATCAGCATGTTCATCATGGTCCGAATAATAGCGCCCGAGCGTCGCCTTGGATTTACCGGTCAATTTGCAGGCCTGTTCAATCCCGACATCTTTCACCAGCGACTCAGTGTGCTTCTTCAGGTATCTCCCGATGGCCGTCATATGAACCTCATCCAACTCAAATTTTACGCAATTTCCACAAGGGGGAAAACGGTATCGGTTTTTCCATTAATCCGATGTCAGGGAAATGTCATTTATAAAAACACTCCCATTGTTCGGGGGATTAGCGAGTGGCCGACGTTCCCAGCGTCGGTTTCGGGTTGGAGCCTAGTTGCGTTCTGCCGTTTTGGGATTGGCAGGCCGACGTCGGGTCGGCAGTTGCGCGCAGGCTCCTGCAATGGGTTCAACAGCACTTGCGGGTTGTGAACCTCCGGAATATCAAGCCGCCATGGCCAAGCTCTATTTTCATTACTCTACCATGAATGCGGGCAAATCGACCGTTTTACTGCAAGCGGCCCACAATTACCGCGAGCGCGGCATGGTACCCTATCTGCTCACCGCGCAATTTGACAATCGTGCAGGCGACGGGCGCATCGCGTCGCGCATCGGGATTGGGGAAAAAGCGGATACATTTGCATCAGACGACGATCTTTTTCAGCGCATCGCAGAGCGTTTGGAGGCGGGACCCGCGGCCTGCGTATTTGTGGACGAGGCGCAGTTTCTGACCGAAGCGCAGGTTTGGCAGTTGGCAAGAGCTGTGGATGATCTGCACGTGCCGGTGATGTGTTTTGGTTTACGGGTGGATTTTCGGGGCGCACTTTTCCCGGGATCAGCGACGTTACTGGCTCTTGCCGATGAGATGCGTGAGGTCCGAACGATCTGCCACTGCGGCAAGAAAGCCACGATGGTTGTTCGTATGGATGCCGATGGCAAAGCCTTGCGAGACGGCGCGCAAGTCCAGATTGGCGGGAACGAAACCTATTTATCTCTGTGCCGCCGCCACTGGCGTGAAGCGGTTGGGGATGGCTAGAGTCTCAAACCGCGTTCGGTAGCGTTTCGCCCGCAAAGAACGCCCTGAGGTTCTCAACGCTCATCATCCCCATGTCTTCGCGCACCTCCAGGGCCGCCGTCCCGATATGGGGCAGCAGGACAACATTCTCCAACATCCGCAGCGCCATCGGCACATCCGGTTCAAACTCATAAACATCCAGGCCCGCGCCGCCGATCTTCTGCGCTGTTAACGCGTCGATCAAAGCGGCTTCTTCCACGACATTGCCGCGCGCGATGTTGATCAGATGCGCGTGGCTCTTCATGGCGTCGAGAACCCCCGCGTTGATCAAATGGTGGGTGGCGTCTCCTCCGGGGACGGCAATAACAAGCACATCTACAGCGCCCGCGAGGGCCAGAAGGCTGCTCATTTGCTCGGCAGGAAAATCAAGCGTCTTGGCCGATCGGCTATGGTAGGCCACGTTCATGCCAAAGCCGAAATGGCACCGCCGTGCAATGGCTTGACCGATCCGCCCCATACCCACGATACCGACGGTCTTGCCCCCCAGATGCATGCCCAGGAGTTGCGTGGGATGCCAGCCTTCCCAACGTCCCGCGCGCAAAAGACGTTCACCCTCGCCCGCCCGCCGGGAGCTCATCAGCATCAGGGTCATCGCGGTATCTGCGGTGGCATCGGTGACCGCGCCGGGCGTGTTGGTGACAGCTAGGCCTTTGGACCTAGCTGCTTCGACATCGATATGATTATAGCCAACGCCGAAATTCGCCAGGATGCGGCATCGCCAATCAAGCTGTGCCGCAAATATCTCCGCGGAAAACATATCACCCAATGTCGGGACAACACCGTCGAAATCAGACAAGGCAGCGCGCATTTCTTCAACCGTTAGCGGTGATGTCAGCGACCGAACGGTCAGATCAAAAAATTCGGCGGCCTTGGTTTGCACCGCCTCCGGCAGGGGCCGTGTCATCAAAACCTTTGTCAATGCATGCGTCCTCCGGCGGGCACCTGCATATCAGGTGACAACAATACGATTTCGCCCGCATCATCAGGCACACCCAGTACCAGAACCTCGGAGATAAAGGGGCCGATTTGGCGCGGCGGAAAATTCACAACGGCCATGACCTGCTTGCCCACAAGCGTTTCGGGCGCGTAATGCGCCGTGATCTGCGCCGAGGTTTTGCGCTCTCCGATCTCCGGCCCAAAATCCACCCACATCTTGATCGCGGGTTTGCGGGCTTCCGGAAAAGCTTCGGCCCGGATCACTGTCCCGCAGCGAATGTCGACTTTCAGGAACTCATCAAAGCTGATCTCATCCATTGGCTAGCTCCCTTGACCTTTGGGTTGCGGCTGCCACTGCCCGGTTCATCAAGGCCGGAAAGCCTTTCTCATCATCCATCAGCACCTCAAGGGCCGCCTGTGTTGTTCCATTGGGAGAGGTCACATTGATGCGCAGTTGCGCCGGGGGGTCAACGGCCTCCTGCGCCAAAGCCCCGGCACCCGCGACTGTCGCTGTCGCGAGCTTCAGAGCCAATTCCGGATCGAGCCCCTGGGCCTCACCCGCTGCGGCCATGGTTTCAATCATGTGAAAAACATAGGCCGGACCTGAACCGCTTACACCCGTGACCGCATCTATCTGGGCCTCATTTTCCAGCCTGACGACCTCGCCCACCGCTGTAAGAAGCGCCTCCGCTTCCCCCAGCGCCGCTGAACCCGCAATTGCGTTGCCGATAATCGCGGTAATCCCTTTGGAGATCGCAGCAGGCGTATTTGGCATCGCTCGAATAATGGGTGTCTGATCGCCTAAAATCTCTTCAAATCTTGCAATGGTAACGCCCGCAGCCACACTGACGAACAAGGTATCGCCATTGCCCATGGCTTTGAGCGTCGGCAAGGCCTCTGCCATCATCTGCGGCTTTACCGCCACGAGAACAATGGCGGGCGTCTTTGGCAAGGTTTCGTTGACATGCACGCCCGTCGAGGACAGCCAATCCGAGGGGTGAGGATCTACAACCCAAACTGAACCAGCCGGAAGCCCCCTTGCCATCCAACCCGCCAGCATGGCAGATCCCATCTTTCCGCATCCCAAAAGAACCAACCCTTGGTCCGCAATACGCCCGGTTTTCATTTTTAGGAGCCCCCGAAATCCATCTGTCCCGGGGCGAAGTTTTACGCGCGACCGTAGGCCTCTGCAATGGCGACTTGCAGCGCCTGCTCGGGCGACTGGTTACCCCAGACCAGCAACTGCATGGCTGGATAATAACGTTCAGCGCTCATGACGGCGGCCCCGATCATCGTATCGATCTGATCTGCACTCGCAACATGCCCGCCTGCCAAAACAAGGCCGTAGCGATACACCATCAGTTTCTGTTCAGCCCAGAACGTGAACGCACCCGCCCAACACTGGTCATTCACATGATTCAGAAGCTCATAAAGTTCTGGAAGCTTCTCAGACGGAGGCTCCATGTCAAAGGTGCAGATCATCCGGAGCGTTTCGTCAAATGCAGACCACGCCAATGTCAATGAATAGGTACGCCACTGACCTTCAACCGCCATGGCGATCTGCTCGTCCGAGATACGGTCGAAATCCCACTCGTGATGGGCTGCCAGATGCTCAACAATGTCGATGGGGTGAATGTCGTCTTCCAAATACTGCTCGGACAAGGCCATGGTGTCACCTTTTATTATCGTGCTAGCGCTGCGGACCGGCGACGGCCCCCAATGCTAGGTGCCTACTCTACAGACCGGGGCGAGCCCCCGTGCCTATACAAGATATGGTGAGGTCAGAAGCGGATCATGGCAACCCTTTTCTTGTGGGTAACCGCAATAAGTTGTGGATGAAGCGAGTACCCACCCCAAAATGTTACCATTCTTAACAAATGGTGAACAAATCCGGCGAGAATGGCCGACTTTTGCGCCTAGAAGTTAACGCGCAGCCGCCCTCGGTGAAGAATAAGTAATGGGGTCTTAATCTGGTTTGCTCTCAAGCGCATCAAGCCGGGCCTTCAGAGCTTCATTCTCTTCACGTGCTTTTTGCGCCATCGCGCGAACCGCATCGAATTCCTCTCGGGTGACGAAATCACGATCAGCAAGCCAGCGATCCATCATGCTCTTCATCGCTGTTTCTGCTTCATCACGTGCGCCCTGAGCCACGCCCATCGCATTCGTCATCAATTGAGAGATATCGTCGAAAATCTTATTGCGCGTTTGCATCTGTCGCCTCCGGCTGTTCACAAGTGCTATATGGTGCCAAAAGCCTGCTCCTGCAAGGTTGACTTCCCCATGATGCCGCAGGCAAGGATGCGGCATGCGTGCCCTGCTGCCTTTCCCCGATATCTCACCGGAGATCTTCTCGATCTCCATCTTCGGATTTGAGCTGGCGCTGCGCTGGTACGCGCTGGCCTACATCGTTGGCATTCTGATCGGCTGGCGCCTGGCTGTTCTCGCGGTAAAGACGCCCCGCCTGTGGCGAAACGACACCGTTGTCATGACCCCGACCCAGATCGAGGATTTGCTGACCTGGGTGATCGTGGGCGTCATTCTCGGGGGACGATTGGGATATGTTGCCTTCTACCAACCCGCCTATTACGCGCAAAATCCCGGTGAAATTCTCGCTGTATGGCAAGGGGGAATGTCATTTCATGGCGGTTTGCTCGGTGTCATTCTGGCCGGCTTTCTCTTTACACAACGGCATCGCATTCCACGTTTAAGCGCGGCAGATGTCATGGCGCTTGGTGTGCCGCCTGGGCTTTTGTTGGGACGCCTTGCAAATTTCATCAATGCGGAGCTATGGGGACGACCCACTGATCTGCCGTGGGGCGTTGCCTTTCCAACGGAGGCGGCACAGCATTGCCCCGCCGTGGCGGGGGTCTGCGCACGACATCCATCTCAGCTTTACGAAGCAGGACTGGAGGGCCTGTTGTTAGGCGCCATTCTGATCTGGCTGGTGTGGCGCCTTGGTGCGCTGAAAACGCCGGGCTTCGTCGCTGGCGTTTTCTTTGCAGGTTATGGCTGTGCCCGACTTGCCGTCGAATTCGTTCGTCAACCCGATGCGCAGTTCATCACGGATGGCAATCCTCTGGGGCTGGTCTGGCACCTTTCAGGATGGGGGCTCACAATGGGCCAAATCTTGTCTCTCCCCATGATACTCCTTGGGATATGGCTGATCACAAACGCGCGCCGCAGCTCATGAACCTGCGCGATGTCCTTCTGATGCGCATCGCACAAAACGGACCCATCAGCCTTGCCGACTATATGGCTGAGTGCCTGTTACACCCAACCCATGGGTATTACACCTGTCATATGCCTTTCGGTGTCGAGGGCGATTTCATTACCGCCCCGGAAGTTAGTCAAATGTTTGGCGAGTTGATCGGTCTTTGCCTCGCGCGATGCTGGATGGAACAAGGACGTCCCCAGCAATTCACGCTCGCCGAACTTGGCCCCGGCAGAGGCACGCTGATGGCCGACGCACTTCGTGCGACACGCGGGATCGACGGGTTTCATGAAGCGGCACGTATCACTCTGATTGAAGCATCGCCCCGGTTGAAGGTGCTTCAACAGCAAATGCTCTCAGACTATGAGATTGACACTCTCGGCTCCGTTACCGATCTGCCGGACAGGCCGCTGTTTGCGATCGCCAATGAGTTCTTCGACGCTCTGCCCATCCGGCAATTTTCCCGTTCCGAGACAAATTGGCGTGAAACCCAAGTCGGCGCTCAGAATGATCAACTCGTCATGGGCTACGGCCCTGAACTGCCGCAGCCTGCCCTCGCCCATCGCCTTGCGGAGACCAAACCAGGAGATGTGGTCGAAGATTCGCCCGCCGCAGCTCCGGTGATCCATGAGGTTGGCGGCAGGATCGCCCAACATGGCGGGGCGGCCCTGATCATTGACTATGGCGCATGGCGCAGCCTTGGGGACACGTTCCAGGCCGTCAGGGCGCACCAGCCTGCCGACCCCCTTGTCGATCCCGGTCAGGCAGATCTCACAGCCCATGTTGACTTCGAAGCGCTGGCTGAGGCGGCCCCTTGCGCGCATACACGGCTAACACCTCAAGGCGTTTTCCTGGAGCGCCTGGGCATTACCCAAAGGGCGCAATCGCTTGCAGAGCACCTTAGCGGTCCGGCGCTTGAGACCCACATCGCAAGACATCGACGCTTGACGCATCCAGATGAAATGGGAAACCTGTTCAAAGTGATGGGCTTGTTTCCGAATGACGGCCCTCCCCCACCCGGGTTGGAAAAATGACACTAGAGATTCTCACTTCCGATAGCCTGTCGCCGCTGAAACATGGATTCTTCACGCGGCGCGGCGGGGCGTCGTCGGGTGTTTTTTCAGGCCTCAACTGCGGACAGGGAAGTTCCGATCAATCGGAGATCGTCGCTATCAACCGCGCGCGTGTTGCAGAAGCGATGGGTGTGACACCGGATAACCTGTTGGGTGTCCACCAGATACATTCGGCCGAGGCAATAACCGTATCGGCTCCCTTTTCCGAAAAACCGCGTGCCGATGCGTTGGTGACCGATCAACCGGGGCTGGCTCTTTCGGTCCTCACCGCAGACTGCCAGCCGGTTCTTTTCGCAGACCCCCAAAAGCGTGTGATCGGCGCGGCACATGCCGGCTGGCGCGGCGCGCTGGATGGCATCCTGGAAGCAACCATTGATGCAATGTGTGCCCTGGGCGCCGAACGCTGGAATATCTCTGCAGTGATTGGCCCCTCCATTTCGCAATCAGCCTATGAAGTTGGTCCGGAGTTCTTCGATACGTTCATGTCCGAGGATCCTGCCCATGCCCAGTTTTTTGCGCAAGGCCAGGGCGATAAGCTCCAGTTCGATCTCCCGGCATTTGGGTTGTCCCGTCTGCGTCAGGCAGGCATTGGCAGAGCCGAATGGACGCGACACTGCACCTATTCTGATGCAGACCGCTTCTTTTCCTACCGGCGTGCGACCCATGCAAAAGAGGCTGACTACGGGCGCCTGATCGCAGCCATCTCTTTGTAAACTTGACGCAAAATGGCAGAAATGTGGCCCAATGAGCCACCAAGCCGCCCCAGTTGCCGTGGACAATCCTCCAGATCAGAGGGGATTGGCAACGCTTTATCAACTTCAATGCGCAAGAATCATAACGAAATCACGCGAAACCCAAGATTAAGGCATTTCGTCCATATTCGCGGAGAATATGAAGATCATTTTGCTAAATTTTTTGCGGTCTTGCCAAAAACCAGCCCAATTGATCGGGCAATTTGAGGGTCGAGAAGAGGCAGTTACCTAGTTACAAAAATACGCAGGATCAAATCATGAAAACCAATGCAAAATTCGTCCAATCGATCATCAAAACGGCCGCTGAAGCCGAAGTAACAATGCCATGGACACGCGGCCCCCGTAGGGCCGCGTTTGTCGCAAAACGTGACGAGGCAGAAAAGGAGCGCCGCCAGATCGGATGATCGCGCGCCCTGCAAACGAACACCAGAACACTTACACCTCCAAATGCGACTGCCCCCTGACGACGAATCGTTGGGGGGCGGTTTTTTTTAGAATATGGCGGCACGATCGGCATTTCTGGAAACAAACCTATTAATCTGAAACGATTGCCGTTGTTCAAATGCCAATAGGCCAGCCCTTTTGACAGGAAGTGCCATGAACAGCGACACTTCTTTCTCACAAACACGAAAGCACAGGATTTGTCCTTTCCGTGCTCGTCGGTGGGGGCCGATACGGGACGTGATCTGCCTGAGAAGGTGAGCGCATGACCAAGACCCACCCCGTCAACGGCCTTCAAATTGGCCCGCAGGATCAAGATTTGACGGCCGCTATCCCAAACAGGGCGATCAAACCATCATCTCTTGGCGTGCGCATGGTCGAAATCAAAGCGCTTCGCACCGATGGAAGCATCGTCGTTGGGCAACGCAAGATACCGATGCTCCCGCAGTTTGACACCGCATTTTCAGCCTTCTCGCGCGGAACTTTACTGCAAACCGAAACAGGTGTTGTGGCCGTCGAAGACCTCTGCCCCGGTGACCGCGTAATGACGGCGGAAGGCAAGGCAAGCCAAATCACCTGGATTGGCTCCGCGACTTTTTCCGGAACGGATCAAAACCAACCTCTGTCACTCACGCGCATCATGGCCGGCAGTTTCGGGGTCACGCGACCAGACAGCTTTCTCAGCCTGGGCCCGTCCGCGCGATTGCTACAGACGCCCCCACATCTGCGCGGCGATGTAGCCAGCAAATCCATGATGACACCCGCGAACACGTTCGTCGAAGGTGTAAATGTGATCGATGTAACACCGCCATCGCCGATCCGGTTGTTCCATTTGGGTCTACAGCAACATACCGCGGTAATTGCGAGTGGCCTGGAAATCGAGAGCTTTCATCCGGGCCCCCATCCGCTCCGCGCTCTTTCGCACACATTAAGAGAGGTCTATATGTCTCTCTTCCCGCACCTGTCACAGATCAATGACTTCGGTCCCATGCGATATGCGCGTGCGGCAGATTCACTTGACCAAAACGCCGCCTGAGCTTTCAGGTTCAGGCAGAGTTGCTCAAGCGCTCTTCCAGCACATCAAAGGGAACGCCGGGTTCATCTTTGGCGCCGCGGATAACCAATGATGTCTTGACGCTGGCAACATTGGGTGTCGTCAACAGTTCACCCGTCAGGAACCGCTGGAAACTGGACAGATCGGGGGCAGCGCATTTGAGGATAAAATCCACCTCTCCGTTCAGCATATGGCACTCTCGCACGAGCGGCCAAGCACGACATTTGTTTTCAAAAACCGTCAAATCGGCTTCCGCCTGACTGGCCAATCCGACCATCGCGAAGACCTGAACCTCAAAGCCAAGCTCGCGCGCATCGACATCCGCGTGATACCCTTTGATATAGCCAGCCTCTTCCAGGGTGCGCACCCGCCTCAAGCAGGGGGGGGCCGATATGCCGACACGTTTTGCCAATTCCACATTGGTCATTCGGCCGTCGGCTTGCAGTTCCGCCAAAATTTTACGATCAATCGAATCCAGACCAGTTCCAGCCATTGAGTCCCCAGATTTTTCGGTTGTTATACCACCACCCGAGTAGTGCGCAATAATGTTTCGCAAATGCGCAAGATTCTTTCCCAGCATCCAGTCCGCTGCAAGGCAGAGTTGCGGCAAACGCCGTCACGCAAGGGGTTTAAGAGCGGTCTGCGTCTCTATATATCCGGTATTGCCGGCATGATTTCTAGGGGAACCAAATGACCGATACAAGACAAACACGCGTCCTTATTATCGGGTCCGGGCCCGCAGGATATACCGCAGGGGTCTATGCCAGTCGCGCCATGCTGAACCCGATACTGGTTCAGGGGATTGAGCCCGGCGGGCAGCTGACGACAACCACCGAAGTGGAAAACTGGCCCGGCGACACCGAAGTTCAGGGGCCGGACCTCATGATCCGCATGCAGGAACATGCCAAGGCGATGGGTACGGAAATTATCGGTGACATCATCACCGACCTGGATCTTACGAAAAGACCTTTTGTCGCCCGAGGCGACAGCGGCACCACCTATGAAGCCGATGCGGTGATTCTGGCAACGGGTGCACGTGCCAAGTGGCTGGGGTTGCCTTCGGAAGAGAAGTTCAAGGGCTTTGGCGTATCGGCTTGTGCGACTTGTGACGGGTTCTTTTACCGAGGCCAGGAGATCGTCGTCATCGGAGGGGGCAATACCGCCGTTGAAGAGGCGCTGTTTTTGACCAACTTCGCATCAAAGGTCACATTGGTCCACCGGCGCGATGAGTTGCGCGCCGAAAAGATTCTGATCGACCGTCTGATGAAAAACCCAAAGATCGAGCCTCTCTGGTTTCACGAGTTGGACGAAGTTGTTGGCACAGAAAACCCCTTGGGGGTCGAAGCCGTCCGAGTGAAGCATACCAAGACAGGTGACATTACCGAAATCCCCGCAAAGGGGGTTTTCGTGGCCATTGGTCATGCGCCTTCCAACGAGCTGGTCAAAGACGTTCTTGAGACCCATATGGGCGGCTATGTAGTCACCAAACCTGACAGTACAGAAACCTCGATCCCCGGTGTTTTTGCAGCGGGTGATTTGACAGACCACAAATACAGGCAGGCTGTGACATCAGCGGGCATGGGGTGCATGGCAGCGCTCGAAGCGGAGCGTTTTCTGGCGGAACAGGAAGATGCGCAAGAGGCAGCCCCGCTTAGCTATAGCGCAGCCGAGTAAACATCTTCTGGCCGCGCGCCGCCAGAGGGCGAAGCTCGACCAGATTTCGCCGCCGTCCCGTAGCCGTTGCGTGCGTACGGTAGGTTAAGGCACCACAAACCTCGCGACAGGATAAATCATCAGGCATCCGCCCCGGGTGCATTGAAGATTTTCCTGCTCCGCGAGGTTTCTCATGCCCACCAAAGCCGCCCTGTCGCATATTCCCGGACCGCCGACACCGCCCATTGTCGGCCACACGCTCACCATCGCGCGCGACAGCTACGGCACGCAGCAGGACTACATTCAACGCTACGGGCCCGTCTACAAGACCAATATGCTGGGAGTTTGGCGGGTTAATCTCTGTGGTCCCGATGCTTTGGAAATGGTGCTGATGGATCGTGAGCGCATTTTTTCCTCTGAAGGCGGGTGGGACGCGCTCAAACGAATTTACCCCGGTGGCCTGCTGCTTCAGGATTTCGACCATCACCGACGCAATCGGCGGATCATGACAGCCGCCTTTCGCGCATCTGCCATCAAAGACTACAGACTGCGTATGACCGAAGCGATGGACAGCTTGTTGGCGGCCTGGCCCATCGGGACCCCCTTTTGCTTTTACACCGCGATCAAGGATCTCACCTTGCGCATGGGAGGGGCTGTTTTCATGGGGCTGCCGCTGGACGGTGATCTGGCCAAAGACGTCAATCGCGCCATCCGCGATGAAATCCGCGCCTCTCTCGCGGTAATCCGCCAGCCCCTGCCTTTCACCCCAATGTGGCGCGGCGTGCGCGGACGTGACTTTCTGCGGCGAACCTTCCGCGCGCTGATCCCGGAGAGGCGCGCGAATGGAGGCGATGACTTTTTTTCGCAGATGTGTCTTGCCCGGGACGAAAACGGCCAAAGCTGGAGCGAGGACGAAATTCTGGATCAGTTCAATCTGCTGATCATGGCGGCCCATGACACCACGGCGACCACGCTTTCTGTCATGATAGCAGCATTGGGAGAACACCCGGAGTGGCAGGCCAAGCTGGCACATGAGGTCGCGTCATTAGGCAAGGGCGAACTGGACGAAGATGCTCTTTCGAAAATGACCCAGACCAACAATGTCTTTCGCGAAGCGCTGCGCCTTGTCCCGCCCGTTCCGTTTATTCCGCGTCTTGCAACACGCGATTTTCACTGGAACGGCTATGACATTCCCGCGGGGACTTCGCTGGCGCTGAACCCCGGGGTGACAATGCTGTCGCCGGAGCTTTACACCAACCCCACCAAATTTGATCCTGATCGCTTTGGACCAAAACGTGTCGAGGACCGGAGCCACAAGTTTGCCTGGACGCCATTCGGCGGCGGCGCCCACAAGTGCATCGGCATGCATTTCTCGACGCTTCAGGTAAAGCTCTTCATGGCCACTTTGCTGCGAAAAAACAGAATTCATCTGCCAGGTCGTGCACCGGTCTGGCAACGCATGCCCATTCCAAAACCCAAAGGGGGTTTGCCAATCATACTGGAGCGCGTGTGAGCACTGGCAAGCCGCGTGAGGCTTCAATCTGCACAGCAAGGACTACGACACGGTCGGCAAAAACACTTGGCCAGACATCACGATGGTACCCTGCCCCGATACCTCAACACCCCTGATATCATCTCGCGAGCCCAAGATACGGACGGTGGCCATACCCGGTCGACCCATACCATGCCCTTGTTCGGCAACGAATTCCCGGTCGGGGAGCAGACCATTTGCCCATAGATAACAAGCCATTGCGCCGGTCGCAGAACCAGTGAAGGCGTCTTCTGGCGGGCTGGGCGGGGCCAGTAACAATCTGGCGAAGGTATCCCCATGCGACGTCGCACCCGACAAGGTGACCCAGAAAGGCTCCATCGCATCAACGTCTGGCGCGCCGACATGAGCCGCGTACCGCTTCATGGCGTCGGTATCGAGACGTAGCCCTGCCAGTGTCTCGACATCCCTCACGACCGTGACGCAAAAGGGCAAGCCCGTTGAAACGATCTGCGGCGTGCCCAGGATATCACCCGGTTCCAGCGCGCCAACGGGAGCCACAATCTCAGCAGGCACATGCGCGCCAAATACCGGTGCTACCTGCGTCATTGTCACCCGGCCATCTGACACATTGACCGGAATGATCCCTGCCTGAGTCTCCAGTTTCAGATCGCCATCAGCAATCAAACCGCGGGCATGCAATGCGACAACGGTGGCAACTGTGGGGTGTCCAGCAAAGGGGATTTCGCGGCTGGCCAGAAAATATCGCACGCGAAAGTCCGCAACTTCGGAAGGACCCGTAAAGGTGCATTCGACCAGAGACGTCTCGCGCACATAAGCCATGCATGTTGCGTTGGATAGCGCGGCGCCGCCATGAACCACCGCACATCCGTTGCCACCAAATATCTTGTCAGTGAATGCGTCCACCCAATCGAATTGGAAGTCCATTGTCTCTCCCGCCCATCAAAAAAGGCCGCAGGTTTCTGCGGCCTCATCCAAGGATTTCACTTCATCTGGCGCAGGTCAATGCACCGCGACGGGCGCGTAGTCATGTTGCCGGGCCAGCTGAAAGGCAAGTTTGCGGTTAGCAACCAGGGCCAACTGCTGACCATCGCTGTCGTGCACCGCATAGAGCTGATCAAGATCACCGGCCTGATCTCTAACCTCAGAGGGCAGTTCGGTCACATCTACCGCTTTGACGTAAACGATCCGATTGTCAGCCGGTGCTGTTTCAAATGGTTGTTCCATGTCTTTACCCTTTCTTGATGCTGATCGTCTGGACGACCGTTTGCGGTTTGGCGCGCGTCAAATCGACGTGTAGCAGACCATTCTCCATCACGGCTTCGCCGACATCAACGCCATCGGCCAGAACGAAACTCCGCTGGAACTGACGCGCGGCGATGCCTCGGTGCAGAAATACACGACCTTCGCTGTCATCCGCTTGGCGTCCCCGGATCACTAATTGGCGATCTTCCACCGTGATCGACAGATCACTTTCAGCAAAACCCGCCACGGCGAGGGTAATGCGATAGGAGTAGTCGGAAGTTTGTTCGATATTGAAGGGGGGGTATCCTTCATTTCCGGATTTCGCGGTGCGTTCCAGAAGCCTTTCAAGCTGTTCAAACCCCAACATATGGGGATAGGAAGCCAGAGTCATTTTCGTCATGCGACACGTCCTCATCAGCCAAGCGACAGTCAGGTTCGGGCCCCGGATCGGCAACCCGTGTTATAAATATGGGTAGCAATCGGCTTCGACGCAAGGGCTAGGCGGTAGGATGGTGAATGCTTATTATAGAAAGCAGGAAAGCAACGGAATCACGCCATCATGAATGCCCCCACCGATCTGTCGATGAAAACCGACGAAGTGCTGCGCGTCGAACTTGAAGTATTCAGACGCGAACACAGGGATCTTGATGAAGCCATCCAAGCGCTCGTGGAAAAGGGTATGGGCGATCAACTCACCCTGCAACGCCTCAAAAAACGAAAACTGCGTCTGAAGGATCTGATCGCTCAGATAGAAGATCGCCTCACACCGGACATCATTGCCTGAGCGGATTTTTCAGGCAACTTACCCGCATTGCCATAGGCCTGCGTTTGGCTATAGTGCCGCTTCCAGAATTCGGGCTGAGGGGGCCTTTCACATGACCAGACCCGCTGTGGGGATCATCATGGGCAGCCAATCCGATTGGTCCACCATGCGAGAGGCTGCCGACCTTCTCGACAGTCTGGATGTGAGCTATGAGACGCGGATTGTCTCGGCTCACCGCACACCGGACCGGTTGTGGGACTATGGAATGACCGCCGTGGAACGGGGATTGCAAGTCATCATCGCAGGAGCGGGCGGGGCCGCGCATTTGCCTGGAATGATGGCGTCAAAAACCCGCGTGCCCGTCATTGGGGTTCCGGTTCAGACCAAGGCGCTTTCCGGTGTGGACTCGCTCTATTCCATCTTGCAAATGCCACGCGGATATCCGGTTGCCACCATGGCCATCGGTGCCGCCGGTGCCACAAACGCCGGTTTGATGGCTGCAGGTATCCTGTCTTTGCAGGATGAAGCGCTGGCCAAACGCCTTGATAAGTGGCGTGCCGATTTATCCGCTTCCATTCCAGAGGCGCCATCAGATGACTGAAGCACTTTCGATCGGTGCAACCATTGGCATCCTGGGCGGAGGCCAATTGGGGCGCATGTTGTCAGTAGCCGCCGCGCGACTGGGTTTCAAAACGCATATATTCGAGCCCGGAACCAACCCGCCGGCAGCAGATGTCGCCCACAAACTGACAACCGCAGAGTATGACGATACCGCGGCTCTGACTCGATTTGCTCAGAACGTCGATGTCGTCACTTATGAATTTGAGAACATACCAACCACGGCCCTTGATGTGATCGAGGCGATTGTGCCGATCCGGCCCGGACGCGAGGCATTGCGGGTCAGTCAGGATCGCCTGATCGAAAAGACATTTCTGCAAGATCTGGGGCTTCGCGTAGCACCCTTTGCGGATGTGACCAAGGAAGCAGAACTTGAGCTTGCGGTGGGGAAAATCGGGATGCCCTCTATCCTAAAAACCCGCCGGTTTGGCTATGATGGCAAAGGGCAGGCGCGCATAAAGAACTCCAATAACATTGGACAAGCCTGGGCTGATATGGCCGGTCAACCCGCCGTTCTGGAAGGGTTCATTTCCTTTACGCATGAGGTCTCCGTCATCGCGGCCCGAAGCGCTCAGGGTGATGTCGCTTGTTTTGACCCCGGCGAAAACGTGCACCGAAACGGAATATTGCACACCACAACAGTCCCGGCCCGGTTGAGTGCCGGACAACGGACAGATGCAGTCTTGATGGCTGCGAAAATCCTGAACAGATTGGATTATGTGGGCGTTCTGGGTGTTGAGTTATTTGTTACGGCCGACGGGCTGATCGTCAATGAGATCGCTCCGAGGGTTCACAATTCCGGTCATTGGACTCAGAACGGTTGCGCTGTTGATCAGTTTGAACAACATATTCGGGCGGTCGTTGGGCTACCCTTGGGCGACGGCACCCGGCACGCTGACATTACCATGGAAAACCTCATCGGAGATGACATGGATCGGGTACCGTCCTTGCAAAAAGAGGGTAACTGCGCGCTGCACCTGTATGGTAAGGCGGAGACCAAACCGGGGCGGAAAATGGGCCATGTAAACAGAATACGCGGCTAAGATTCGCTTTACATGAACCGGTTTGCGATTTCTCCGGACATGTAGCTGAATTGCCCAGCCGCCAGCGTCGCAGCAACCCTGTAAGATTTCTCCTCCAAAATCACGATATCAGCGCGTTTTCCCGGCGACAGATCACCACGATCAGACAAGCCTAATATGTCAGCAGGACCTTGCGAGATCAGCCGCCAACAACTGGCGAAATCCCCGATACCGCTCTTTGCCAGCATCAGCGCAGCCCGTCTGGGGCTTGGGTAGTGGTAGTCTGACGCCAGTGCGTCACACAATCCCATCGAAATCAGTTCCACCGCCGAGGCATTGCCTTTATGCGATCCCCCCCGCACGACATTTGGCGCCCCAAGGATCACCGCTTCGCCGTTATAACGCGCGGCTTCCGCTGCCTCGATCGTTTCAGGAAATTCAGAAATGTCGACCCCGCGCGCATGCCAGACCTCTCGGTCGATAGGGCGGGATTCATCGTGACTGCCCATACGAACGCCCATCGCCCGAAGTTCTGCGCAAAGACGGTCCAGTGCCGGTGGCACTTCGGCGGATCGCGCGTGAAGACCGAGCATCATCGCAAAGTGCTGATCCGGATTGCGGCCAGCCTTGAGCGCCTGACCGACCATGCGGGGCGGTTGCCGTCCCTGGGACAACCGATCATGCGGCAGATGATCATTGAAGACCACGTAGTCGACACCCCAGTCGGCGATTTGTTGTGGTAGTTGCGCGTGGAGATCCAGCAGATGGGTCTCAAATCGTAGTTGGGCCTTTAGATCGGTGACCAGCGTTGGGGCCGTTTGACGGATCGCATCGAACACATTCTCCGCAAACTCCGGCCCGCGCAGCCCGCCCTCCCAGCTGACAAACTGCGCCAAAACAGCCGTTGTGATGCCGTTTGCAGCAAATTCGGCCTCCGCTGCGATCAGACCTTCGGCCATTTGCTTCATCGCGCCGCGCCGTGGGGCAAGATGACGCTCGAATCCATCTCCATGAATATCGACAATTCCCGGCAGCACCAGAAATCCGCTCAGATCGATTTTGCGCCCATCCGAGGCATCTACAATCCGACCATCCGATAGGTAAACGTCCGCGGCACGCAGGCCCTCCGGCCCGAGAACCTGCCCCCCCGTCAAATCAAGGCTTACCAATGAAATCCCCTACATCCGGGACGCAACTGCCATCCGGACAGCCCAGCTGCAACAAGACAGCATCAAACCATGTCAAAGATCGATCAAATGCGCCTGTCTTCAAAAAGGAAATCGTTTGGGCGATAACGCGCGGATTATTCATCATGAACGTATGGGTCACGGGCAATACAAGATGGTCTTTCATACCCTCGACCCTGGTTGACGCGACGGACACTTTACCATCGTCACGGCCCGGTAAAATGGACGAAAAGTAGGGGTTCAAAGACTGATCCCCCGCAATCACGCCAAGCTCAAATGTAACGGCAGGCAAGCGGCGGGGCAGATCACCGGGCTCCGTTCCCAGTTGCGCGCCCGCGGGGCCGTTGATCCAATCAAAGGCTTCGACCTCATCAAGCGCGTCAACGACCTCGCTGCCCTGATTTGGTGGGGCCAGCATAACGACCCTCCCGATCCGGTCTGGGGCAGTATCAGCAACCCACTGGCGCACCAGAATACCGCCCATCGAGTGTGTGACAAAATCAACCGACCCACGCGGTCCGCAACGCGCAACAGCGTCCGGGATGGTGCGCTCGACCAATTCCGCAACGGGTGCCTCTGTTGACGGGTATCCCGGGCGCACGACTTTGTAGCCTTCGGCCTCCAAAGCGGCCTCCATTATCGCAAACGAGAATTCGGTTCGTGCCAGGCCATGAAGCAAAACCGCACACCGCGCCTCGGCACTGGCCGCGACCAAAACAAATAGGACTGCCCCGACAATCGTGTTTACGTAGTGATCCATAGCCTTGAGATAATGCCCCTTGGCGCTTTACAACAGTCTGACGTTACGCGCTTTTACAGAAAGCAGAACAATATGCCACCAAATCCTGTTCGTCTGGCCACCAGAGCGGTAATTGTGCACAAACATCGGCTTTTGCTGGTCAACGCTTGGCCCGCTGGGCGTAGTACCTTGCTCTGTGCGCCCGGTGGCGGTGTCGAGTCGGGGGCCTCATTGCCCGACAATCTTGCCCGGGAGGTCCGGGAAGAAACGGGGCTGACCGTTCGCGTTGGCGCGCCTTGTCTGATCAATGAGTTTTATGATCCCCGCAGTAGCTTTCATCAAGTCGAGGTCTTTTTCAGATGCGCTATAGTGGGGGCAGCGACGATACCGGAAGACTGGCAAGACCCTGAAAAGATCGTCTCAGATCACATCTGGGCCAGTGAACACGAAATATCTGACCTAAACGTCAAACCCGACAGCCTGGCCATCATCGCATTCGAAAATGACCACGCGCTCAGCTACGACGCGCTTGAGCCGATTGTGCTGTGACCGCAATTGCGATCCCACCGATAACCAGCAATGTGGCAGCCGCAATCAAGGGAGTGATGACCTCCCCAAGTATCAAGGCGCCCCCGATCAACGAAATTATCGGCACGCTGAGTTGAATAACCGCCGCGGAACTTTGCTGTAGTCTTGGTAGTACAGAGTACCAGAGTGCATATCCAAGTCCCGAAGTCACCCCGCCGCACAGAATGGCCAGAGCTACGCCGGTGGCCGTTGTTCGCGCAGCCAAACCAACCAAAACGATTGCCAGAAAAGGCAAACACAACAAGAAATTTGCGGTGGTTGCGGCAAGCGGATCAGGAGAGGATCTTCCGGAAATGGTGTAAGCGGCCCATCCCAATCCTGCGATGATCATAAAAGACGCGCCAACAATGTCAGAGTGGCCGCCCGCCCCTGGCCAAAGCGCCAGAAGCAACCCGCCAAAAGCGATTGTTGCACCGGCAATTTGCCGGGGTTTTGGCGTCGCGTTGGTTAGTGCGCCATGCGCGAACATCGTAACCTGAACGACACCGAATAGGATCAACGCCCCCAGCCCGGCGTCCAGCGTCAAATACGCCAAAGAAAACCCGGCCATGTAAGCGGCCAGACTTACAGAGCCGATCAAGCGTTCACGCCGAAAAAATTGCACTTGCCCACCGCGAGCTGTCATAAGCATGCCCAAAACGATGGCTCCCGCAAGAACCCTGAGTAACGCGAAACTGCTTGGATCAATGTGACCGCCATCAATGGCAAGCCGTGTCAGGATTGAATTTGCTGCAAAAGCAATCATTGTCAGTGACGTCAGGATTATCAGGCGCATCTTTCCGCAATAGCTCTAATGTCTTCTTGCGCCAAGGCACCAAGCGTCACGGTTCAGTTATCGCGGGTTTCACATTGCTGCGCGCAATCAGATTGACGCCCTCTTATACAGCCATGCATCGCTCAGATTGACGTGCCGCTCTTCCGTGCTCACACTGACAGCAACGAGGAGCGATCTTGCTACATGTGGCGCGATGGTTCCCCTGACTGATTGCGTTGAACCAGCAGATCGTATTTGGCGCCAAATAATGCGTCGAACATAATCGGCTCCAAATAATCACTGCATAATTCGTCTTTTGGCACTACACCTTGGCAACCGACCTCCCGTGCGGCGGCTTCAAGACCTGGTTCAACTTGTCCCGTGATCATCAACTTCGCAGCATCCAGACCGCTCCGGCTCCTTCGAATGGCAGCAAGGGCGTCAAGGCCATTCCCGACCGGAAGCCTATGGTCGATCAAGAACAGGTCGTAACTTTCCGTGCGCAGGGCTGCTTCAAATTGAGAGAGGTTGGCAACTTCTTCCAAATCGAGCAGCAAACTTGTTTCGGACAATGATCGCCGCAAGCGAGCTCTGTCAAAGGCGCAATCATCAAGTATCAAGGTCCTGACGGACGCACGTGACGCAGCGAATGCCGCAACGGTTGAGAACTGGGTGTCAATGTACATAGGCATTCTGCCTTTGATATCTGTTTGAATAAAGGCCAACCACTTACATGAATCCGTCGACCAAGATTTTTGTTAGGGATACTCAGGGGCTGCCAACTGCCAATCGGACTTCAATCGTGGTCCCACGCCCCTCTTGGTTTTCCGAGATTGAGATACGACCATCGTAGAGCTGTGCGATTTTCCGAGCGATCGCGAGCCCCATGCCACTGCCCTCCACCTCGTCGCGCGGACGTAAAGTCGTCATCGCCCCCAAAACGCGTTCGTGGTAGCCCGCTGGAATGCCGGGCCCATTGTCCCGCACGGATAAAACAACATCTTCACGGTCGCGGTAACTCGACACCACAATTTTGCCCAAGCTGCGATCATGATGTTTAACAGCGTTAGAGATCAGCGCCGTCATGAGTGTCATGATATCTCTCTCTCCGATCGTCACCACTTCGCAATCCAAGGCGCGGACGACCGTGAAACCCGATGGCATCGGAATTTCCTCTAGAACCTCCGATAACGCGGCATCGATATTCACGTCTTCGACATTCTGCATCCGCCCCACACGCGAAAATGTCAGCAAGTCGACAAGCATTCTGTCCAACCGGCCCGTGTGCTTGTTCATCAACTCAATGCTTTCCGCAACGGATCCATCTATCTTTACACCTGCCTCGGTAAGATCTTCGGCAATCCACTGAGGAAGCTCAATCAACGCTCGGACGGAATTTCTCACGTCGTGGCTGATCAAATAGATGAAATCTTCAAATTCCTTGGAAGTTTCGAGCGAAGTTTCCGCAGCGGATGAAGATTGGGATGCGCGCAATGTGGCATTTGTGTTCATGTGAGCTTCGTCCTCGGTTTTGACGTCAATTGGCAACTTAGCAGCCCGCACTGAACACACCATTAACAGCAGCGCGTGTTAGCTAGGTTGGACGTCGCGCAGATGACGGGCGACCTCGGTAGGATACTTGGCCCTGAGTTCTTGCCAGCGACGAATTTGTTCTGATCGGCCGGCGCGACTGGTGATCATTTCCCACAGCTGCGAGGTCCTTACAAGGGCCTCACTTGGCGTCGTTTCGCCACGAAGCGCATCCGCAAGCGCTTCTTCAAGCACACGAAAATACTCCGGCTGATTCATCAAGAACAGATCAGGCATCGCACCTCTCAAGCTGGATTTATGCACTTTCAGAAACGCATCCGAATAGACATCCCTTATGACTGGGTCCTCATAGTGTTCCGGTCGGATCGGGTCAAAGAAACCCCCTGCTTCTCGCACCGCTCGTGTCGACATCTCGGGCGTGGATGCAAAAAGCGAGAACAGATAGGCGACTTCCGGTCTGGACGAGGCACGGCTGACGACATAGCTCCACCCCCAATTGAAAAATGGGATAGGCACCGGTTTCCCGCCTGCTCCGATTTCTCCCCCTGGTGTAGGCCCGTAACAGAGCTTTCCGCGCAATGCCGAACCTTGTGCGTTGTAGAACTTCTGCGCACCTCCCCAACCAATATTACAGTAGGTTTTTCCCTGCGAGAAAAGCTCCCAATTCGCCGTAAAACGCACCTTTTTCGCGTCAGGGTGCAAGTAAGCGCTCGACCGGATCATATCTTCGAGTGCCGCTATGCCCGCCGGGGCGTCAATTTGAGGCTCCATCTGTTCAGAGAAGGGCCACATGCCATAACCATGGAACCTGGACCACCATTCCCAAGCCAGATACCCCTGACTACGCAGTAACAAACCGCCCCACAAATCCTGATCCGGTCGGTGAAACCAAGCCATCTGTTGGTCCAGCTCCGCCCAGGTCTTGGGAACTGCCAATTCCATTCCATAGGCATCCTGAAACGCAGCTCTTTCATTAGGGTTTTCAATAAGTTCTTTAAGATAAAACATGAGGTAGACATCGCCATCCGCCTGGAAACCATAGAGCTTGTCGTCAAAGCGATCGCCAATGTCATATAAAATCCCTCTCCTGAAATCGGCAGGTTCATAGATTTCGGCAAAATCGTTCAAAGGCTGGATCACGTCTGACGCCACGAGGTCAGGCAGTCCGTAGGTTGCAGGCAAAGCAACATCAAAGCGTCGTTCCTCGGCCATTACCTCCAGAGCGATCTGTGTGTTGAGCTTCTCGGCCGGAACCCCGCGGAGCTTGACCTTCACTTTTGTCATCTCGGTAAACGCAGATGCAATTGGCGCAAGGTTTTGCTCTGATCCGTTTGGAAACAGCACTTCCAATTGCCCCGGAACCCCCCCTACAAGGCCACGCACCCACTCCGCCACGTCCACGTAAAGAGGTTTGGACGCCGTCGCTCGCGCCAATTGCGGGACCATGGAGGTAGCCCCCAACGCGAGCGCTGACCGCATCAATGTTCGGCGGCACATCCGTGGAGCAGCAACAGGCAGGCGATAGGGCATGAGAAACTCCGCAATTGAATTTGCTCATCCTATTGGGGTTTGGCTTAAGATGGGTTTAAGTCTTGCTGTGGTAGCGATTGACGATGAAAGTTTCACAAGCTTCATTGCCAGATCGACGGCCCGCCTTGTCCGGCATTGTCGCGCGGTTGAGATTTTTGTTTTTCCTCATTGCAGGGCTCACGCTTGCGGCCTGCATGGCCAGCGTCATTCAGCTGCGCAACATAAAGACCGCGCATGCCGAGCTCACAGAAGACGCGCTTCCACTCCTGATCGAAACCCAGAAGACAGAACGCGAGCTCAGCGATATGTTCGTCGCTCTTGAACGCGCGGCCGTGGCGCCGGATGTCAATGATCTTGCCGACGCCAAACAGGACTTTCAAACCAAGGTTGGCTCGCTGCGAAACCATGTTGCACAAGTCGTTGAGGCATTCGGATCATCTGCCCTTGGTGACCGGTTGGCAGATCATCTTAACGCCTTGGAGGCATCCGCTGATCGCCTTCTGACTTCCCAGAACACGTTATTTGCAGCTCAAAGCGAGATCGACGCTCATAAAAAAGCACTTAACGCGATCAGAATTGCCGCGCGTGACAATCTTCGAACACTGAACTTCGGCACAACGGTCGGTATCGAGAATTTGCTGAGCCAGGCGCGGCAGGATAACGCTTCTGTCACCGGTGCGATCGATCAATTGTTCTCCGAATTGTTTCTGACCTCGCTGAATCTGGTCAGCTTATCGATGGATATCGAATCGACCATAGATTTGGCAGCGCAGGACCGATCCAACAGCACGATTGAGGAGTCCAAACTTCTTGCCGTGACACTGAAAACCAAACTACGACGGATCACGGCCCTGCTCGCTCAACTTGAATCAGGGGCAGAACGGGCCGAGCTGGCAAAATTGGCCATAGAGTTGGATGAGGTCATTTTGGCGGATGGGGGTCTGGTTGCTCTTGGTAACGCAACGGCTTCACACCTGTCGGAACTTGCTGCTCTTCGGGATGCCAAGTTGGAGATGGTCACGGAACTATCTGAATTTATCTCCACGCTTACCAATCAAGCCACGCTTCGTGTTGCAGAGAAGTCGATTAGTCTGAACAAGGCGACGCAGTTGATGACAACCGTGTTGCTACTTTCCTTTGTGGGTGTGCTCGGCGCAGTTGTTGCAGGCAACTCCTTTATTGTCGAGAAACAGATAAATCGCAGAATGCGTGGGTTGGAGCGCTCCGTCCATGCGATCGCAGGTGGCGATCTCACTCATCCGATCGACGTGAAAGGTGACGATGAGTTGGGCGATATCGCCAGAGCGCTGATTATCTTCAAGGAAAACGCGGAGGAATTGAGACGATCAAATGTTGATCTGGAAAGATTCGCCTATGTTGCAGCTCACGATCTGCGCTCACCTCTTCGTGCAGTGCATGATCTGGCCGAATGGACGTTGGAAGATTCTGACAACCAGTTAACAGACGAGAGCAACAACTACCTGCATCTCCTTCAGAACCGGGCCAATCGGCTCGACCGGCTCCTGTCCGATCTCCTGAACTATGCGCGTGCAGGTCAAGAGAACGAGAACATTTCGCCTGTTCGGATGCAGGATATGATAGAGCAAATCTCGACAATGCTGGATCCGCAAAACACGTTCCGCATTGACTATGTTGGGCCCTTGGATTCAACGAACACTCTTTCGACGCCGTTGGAACAAATTCTGATCAATCTTGTCTCCAATGCGATCAAACATCACGACAAGAGCAATGGAACAGTTACCATTTCAGCAAAGCTGCTCGGAGACCGGATCGTTGTCACAGTGGCAGACGATGGCCCGGGCATCCTGAGGGAATATCAGGACAGAATATACAATTTGTTCCAGACACTTAAACCACGCGATGATGTCGAAGGAAGCGGATTGGGATTGGCAATCATACGTAAACTTCTTGAACGCTATAAGGATCGCATCGAATTAAAGTCCGACCCCGAGAAAACGCGTGGCTCACAGTTCTGTTTTGATTTGCCGGCAACAGCCGTAGCCTTGCACGAAGTTGAAGCTGACGCAGCCTAACCGAACCCGTCTCAGCGCATCACAATCAGAAAGGTTACCACATGCAAAACGCGACCAAGGAAGCGACCTTCTTGCTGGTGGATGATGATGAAATCAGCATCATGGCGATGAAACGCGCCCTCAAGAAACTCAAAATCGTCAACAAAACAATCGTTGCGAAAGACGGACAGGAGGCATTGGACATCCTGAGAGGCTCAGCCGATCAGCATGGCACCCTGCCTCCCTTCATCGTGACGCTGGATTTGAATATGCCCAGAATGAATGGTCTGGAATTTCTTGAGACCGTCCGGTCAGATCCAGTCCTGAACCGGATCGTCGTCTTCGTCTTCACAACATCGGATATGCCGCATGACATTCAGTCAGCATACAGCCAAAATGTGGCGGGCTATCTGGTAAAAGAAAATCCCAGTGAAACTTTTTCAGAAGCGCTTGAAATGTTGGGGAGCTACTCCCGGATCGTCGAACTTCCGGCCTAGATATGCGTCTTCGGGGAGCGCGATACGGTAGGTCTAATTCTGTCAATTCCCGAATTTCCGAACCCAAAATTGCATAAGGTTTCAATGAAAAAGGGCCCGCCTTTCGGCGAGCCCTTCAGAACAACTACAGGCGTTATTACATCATGCCGCCCATGCCACCCATGTCAGGCATGCCGCCACCTGCTGGCGCGCCTTCTTTGGCTGGCTTGTCCGCAACCATGGCTTCGGTCGTGATGAGAAGACCGGCAATGGACGCGGCATCCTGAAGCGCATGACGCACAACTTTGGCCGGATCGATCACTCCGAAAGCGAACATGTCACCATATTCCTCGGTCTGAGCGTTGAAGCCAAATTTGGCATCGCCGCTTTCACGAATCTTGCCTGCAACCACAGAACCATCGACACCGGAGTTTTCGGCAATTTGACGGAGCGGCGCTTCAAGCGCTTTGCGAACGATGGTGACGCCGACATTCTGGTCGTTATTGTCGCCAGTAAGGCCTTCGAGTGTTTTACCCGCTTGAACCAGCGCAACACCGCCGCCAACGACGATACCTTCCTGAACCGCAGCGCGCGTGGCGTTCAATGCGTCGTCAACACGGTCTTTGCGCTCTTTCACTTCGACCTCGGTCATGCCGCCCACGCGGATCACAGCAACACCGCCTGCCAGTTTGGCAACGCGTTCTTGCAGCTTTTCACGATCATAATCCGACGTGGTTTCTTCGATCTGCGTGCGGATCTGAGCAACACGTGCTTCGATCTCGGCCTTCTCGCCTGCACCGTCAACGATGGTCGTCTCGTCTTTGGTGATCTGCACTTTCTTGGCAGAACCCAGCATGTCCATGGTCACGGACTCAAGCTTCATGCCGAGATCTTCAGAGATCACCTGACCACCTGTGAGAATCGCAAGGTCCTGCAGCATCGCTTTGCGGCGATCGCCAAAACCAGGCGCTTTCACAGCAGCGATTTTCAAACCGCCACGCAGTTTGTTCACAACCAGAGTTGCCAGCGCTTCGCCTTCAACGTCTTCTGCAACGATCAGCAGAGGCTTTTGCGACTGGATGACCTGCTCCAGCAGCGGCACCATGGGCTGCAAAGAAGACAGTTTTTTCTCGTGCAACAGCACGATGCAGTCTTCCAGCTCTGTTGTCATCTTGTCGGCGTTGGTGACAAAGTAAGGAGAAAGGTAACCGCGGTCGAACTGCATGCCTTCGACAACATCGGTTTCTGTTTCCAGACCTTTGTTTTCTTCAACGGTAATAACGCCTTCATTGCCGACTTTTTGCATCGCGCCAGCAATTTGCTGACCGATTTCAGCTTCGCCGTTGGCGGAGATCGTGCCAACCTGCGCAACTTCGTCACTGTCGGAAACAGGGCGGGAGGCCGCTTTGATCGCTTCGATCACTTTTGAAGTTGCCAGATCGATACCACGCTTGAGGTCCATCGGGTTCATGCCGGCGGCAACTGATTTCATGCCTTCCTTGACGATTGCCTGAGCGAGCACAGTGGCGGTGGTTGTACCGTCGCCTGCTTCGTCAGCTGTGCGAGAGGCCACTTCCTTGACCATCTGCGCGCCCATGTTCTCGAACTTGTCTTCCAGCTCGATCTCTTTGGCAACGGAAACACCGTCTTTGGTGATGCGCGGTGCACCGAATGATTTGTCGAGAACCACGTTGCGGCCTTTTGGGCCCAGCGTGACTTTGACCGCGTCCGCAAGGATGTTCACACCCTTGAGCATACGGTTACGGGCATCGGTGTCGAATTTGACGTCCTTAGCAGCCATGTTGTTTTCTCCTCTTGAGAATATCTATCTTGAGTTCAGCGATTGACGATCAGAGCAGCGCGCGGGCTTACTCGATGATCCCCATGATGTCGCTTTCTTTCATCATCAGCAGTTCTTCGCCATCGAGGGTAACTTCCGTGCCGGACCATTTGCCGAACAGGATTTTGTCACCGGCTTTCACAGCCATCTCGATCAGCTCACCGCTGTCCTTGCGCGCGCCTTCGCCACAAGCGACAACCACACCTTCAGAAGGTTTCTCTTTTGCGCTATCGGGGATAATCAATCCGCCAGCAGTTTTCTCTTCGCTTTCCGTGCGGCGTACCAGCACGCGGTCATGAAGCGGTTTCAATGCCATCTTTGCAGCTCCTTAAGGCTCAAAGTTACTCCCATTGATCCGAACGACATTTCCCAGCGCCCGGACCGTTATCACTCACTACCTTCGAGTGCTAACGGCGCATAGCTAAGGACGGACCCAATGCGAGTCAACAGGTATGATCGGAAAAAATGTGCGGAATTTCTTCGTTTGGGTGGTCTGGCAGGATTTGGCTAACGGCCAAGCAAATTCCCCGCCTTTGAGACGGCCTTGGCACCATCTGGCTTCAAGCCATAGACACCCTTTTCAACCCTTTCAAACCAACCGTAGTGGTCATCCCGCATCATGCGCGTGGCGTTTGTCACGCCGGTCGCACGTGCCGCATCTGCACCTTTGCAGGCACCGACCTCATAGAGATAGAGCGCCAGTTTCAAGGCATCCTGCCGATAAGCGGTCACCAAACCTGCGCGTGTTTGTCCCCCGTCGTTTGGATCGCCAACACGACGGGCAAATTCCCGCAAAAGCGCGTCAGACCGTCGCTTGTTTTTGCGCGGGGCATAGGGGCCGGGATCACAGTGCACCTGAACGAGACCATCCGAGAGCCTGATGGTGATCAAGCCAATACCGAGGCGGCGCGCCAACTTGACATTGTCCTTGACGGCCTTTGCAAATCTTTTCCCGGTTTGATGCTGAACCGCCAGATAGACATCTTCTGTAATCGACAAACGATCTATGCATTGGTGAAACAGGGCCAGAGAAAACCCAAGCTTCAACTCCACGATGACGGCAGGCTCTGCACCACGAATTGCGACCACATCAGCCGAGCCAACCTCGGACTTAACAGCGTAGCCCTGGTCTTCAAGGAAGGCCTTGATGGGCAGATACAAGTCGGTTTCTCGGACGTCTGGCAACTATTTCTCTGACTTTTGCGTATCGAATCGTTCGCATAAGTCTTCCCAGTATCCCGGCACATTGCCAGCAAGTAAAAGCCATCCTAGGCTCCTCCAATGACGAGAAATGAATTCAACGCGTTCTGCTCAGGCCTTGCGCACACCACTCACGTTGTTCAATGGGGCAACTCGGACGTCTGGAAGGTCGGCGGAAAAGTCTTTGCGATTTGTGGCTGGAACGAGGATGCCGACGCCTTTTCTTTTAAAGCTTCGGATTTGGCATTTGAAGTTCTGCGGGAGATGCCCGGGATCAGACCGGCCCCCTATCTTGCTTCTCGCGGGCTGAAGTGGCTGCAACATTTTGAGCCACCCGGTCTCTCAAATGATGAATTGAAAAATCACATCGTCGCCTCTTATGACATGGTCATCGCCGGACTAACGAAGAAGAAGCGCGCGGAATTGGGGCTATAATTCTGCGCCGCGGCGACGGTCGCGTGACAAGCGGGATCTGCATGCTATAAGGCGCAAAATTCGTCACACTCATTCCTAGGACCGCTTGTATGACCACACTTGTTTTTGGCCACAAATCCCCTGACACCGACAGCACCGGCTCTCCCATTATCTGGTCATGGTATCTGAACCAGATCAAGGGTGTCGAAGCCAAACCTATCTTGTTGGGCGAGCCAAACACCGAAGCCCTCTTCGTCCTTGATCGCTGGTCGCTTCAGAAACCTGAGATTATCTCTGACCTTGCAGCTGATACGCCGGTTGTCATTGTCGATACGAACAACCCGGCGGAGCTGCCGGACAACATCAATGATGCGGACATAAAAGGCATCATTGACCACCATGCCCTGGTGGGCGGCTTAAAAACGAAAGGCCCCATTGATATTCGCATCGAGCGTTTGGCCTGCACCGCCACCATCATGTGGAAAATGATTGGCAAGGACGTCGCGCAGATGCCACCTGCAATCCAGGGTGCCATGCTGTCTTGCATCCTCAGCGATACGCTGGAATTCCGCAGCCCCACGACCACAAATGAGGACAAGGCGATCGCCTGGGATCTGGCGCAGGCGCTGGATATCAATATTTCCGAATACGCGTCAGAAATGTTTGCGGCCAAATCCGACGTCTCTGCGTTTTCCGAAGCCGAGCTGCTTCGCATGGACAGCAAGGAATACGAAGTTGGCGGCAAACAGTTCCGGGTTTCTGTGCTTGAGACAACATCGCCCAAGATGGTTCTGGACCGCAAAGAGGCGCTGATGGCCGCAATGCCTGGCGTTGCAAGCGATGACGGTGCCGATCAGGTGCTGCTGTTCGTGGTCGACATCCTGAACGAAGAAGCCACGCTGCTCGTCCCTAATGATCTCGTAAAATCCGTCGCCGAACAGAGTTTCGATGTGGCGGTGAGCGGAGATACCGTGGTGCTTCCCGGCGTTATGAGCCGCAAAAAGCAGATCATTCCGAACCTCAAAGTTTGAAGCATCAAAGCCTGCGGTATCCGTCGCAGGCGCATGTGCGGGCAGGTCAACCAAGTTGGTGATGTTCTGCCTGACGCCAACGAAGGAACACCGCCAGCCATGACACGCATTATCAAGAACCTGACTGACATCGCGTCGCAATATGACGCCCTGTTCGTCGATTTGTGGGGCTGTGTGCACAATGGCGTTGCCGCGCTGCCGGAGGCTGTTGCGGCGCTGCAAGCCTATCGCGCAACCGGTGGCAAGGTGGTTTTGGTGACCAATTCTCCGCGTCCGCGCGCGGGTGTTGAAAAGCAGCTGGTCACCTTCGGGGTGCCCGATGACAGTTGGGATACGATTGCAACTTCGGGTGACAGTGCGCGTTCAGCCATGTTCAGAGGCATCGTGGGCGAAAGAGTCTGGCACATCGGATATCCGGGCGACGAACGGTTTTTCGAACCCATCGGGGTCGTTGAAGACCCGGTAAATGTGCGATCCGTTCCGTTGGAAAATGCCGAAGGCATTGTTTGCACGGGTCCCTTCGATCCCCTCGCCGATCCCAGTGTCATGCGCCCGGAATTTCTGATGGCGAAGCAGCGTGGGCTCAAGCTTCTTTGTGCCAACCCTGACATCGTCGTGGACCGGGGCGAACAGCGCGAATGGTGTGCCGGTGCTCTGGCGCAGCTTTATTCTGAGATGGGTGGCGAGAGCCTGTACTTCGGCAAACCGCACCCACCGATCTATGATCTGGCGCGGCGGAGGCTCTTTGCACTTGGCAACGACATCCCTGATCATCGCATTCTGGCAATCGGCGACGGGGTGCTGACGGACATTGCGGGTGCCATGGGCGAAGACATCGATTCGCTTTTTATTTCAGGTGGCCTCGCAGCGTCTGAAACAAAAACAAGTGCAGACCCTGATCCGGAAGCGCTAACTGCTTATCTGGAAAGGGAAATATCCAACCCAACCTATACAATAGGTTACCTACGCTGACCTATTTTCCCCTTGCTTTTCTGCGCTTGCGAAGTAATTAAGTTTCAACAATTGCACCGCAATGATCAGAAAATTACCGGAAGGGTCATCATGTTGGACAATCTGCCCCGCGGAACGATTTGCATCGAAGACATCGAAATGGGCATGTCCCGCCATTTGCAGAAAGTAATCACCGATGAGGATATCGAGATGTTCGCCCAGATCTCGACAGACCGGAACCCGGTGCATCTGGATGATGACTACGCACGCGATACGATCTTTGAAGGACGTATCGCGCATGGGATGCTGACAGCCGGGCTTATCTCCGCGGTCATCGGCGAACAGCTGCCGGGGCATGGCACGGTCTACATGGGCCAGTCACTCAAATTTCTCGCGCCCGTGCGACCTGGTGATCTGGTTTATGCCGAAGTGAAGGTCATTGATATCGAAATGGCCAAGCGTCGTGTGAAGCTGGAGTGTCATTGTTCGGTTGATGGCAAGAAAGTCCTGATCGGCGAAGCGATGGTTATGGCTCCGTCGCGCAAATTCGACTGACCCGGCATTTGAAATCGGGATAATGCCGGTGCTCAGACCGGCTTGCGTGTCTTGCGTGGTGCGTTTACCCAAGGCGCATGAGAACCATCCGTGACTACCAGTTTGTTGCGCCTGACGACCGCGGTGCCAGCGCGGCGATCGGCAATTTTGACGGCGTGCATCTGGGGCATCAGTCAGTTATCGACATCGCCCGCTCAGCCGAACCCGCAGCACCGCTAGGTGTTGTCACCTTTGAACCGCACCCCCGCGTTTACTTCGCACCATCCTCCCCCCCCTTTCGCCTGATGAGCCGGGAGGCGCGCGCCAGTCGCCTTGAAAAACTTGGCGTTGAGCGGCTTTACGAGTTGAACTTCAACGCGGCCCTCGCGGCGCTGGCACCGGAGGAGTTTGCTCAACGGGTCATTGCTGATGGGTTCGGGCTGCGGCATGTCATCGTTGGCGCGGATTTTTGTTTTGGAAAGGGTCGTGCAGGCACAGCCACCGACCTGCTTGCCTTTGGTCAAACCATGGGCTTTGGCGTCACAATTGCCCCGCTGATTGCGCAATCCGATAAAACAATCTCCTCCACCGCCATCCGGAAGGCGCTGAGCGTCGGCGACCCCAGATTGGCCGCCAGCATGTTGGGACATTGGCACCGCATCGAAGGGCCGGTCATCGGGGGCGAACAACGGGGACGTGAACTTGGATACCCAACAGCAAACATGTCCATAGACGGGCTGCATCCTCCGGCGTTCGGTGTCTATGCGGTTCTCGTCGATGTTCTCGATGGGCCACATACCGGCAGCTACCAGGGCGTGGCATCAATGGGTGTGCGCCCGATGTTTGGTGAAAACCGACCCAATCTTGAGACCTTCATTTTTGATTTCCAGGGCGACATCTACGGCGCACAACTTTCGGTTGGTCTGGTAGAACACCTCCGACCAGAAGAGACCTTTGACAGCCTTGACGTCCTGATTACACAGATGGACGCCGACAGTGCCACGGCACGCCAGATTTTGAGCGCGCTGTGACTGACCCAATTGACCGAAATGGCCTTGCGGATCGGTTTTGGGAACGCAAGCCCCTTGGCAAGCTGAGCCAGAGGGAATGGGAATCTCTTTGTGACGGCTGTGGCAAATGTTGCCTCAACAAACTGGAAGATGAGGACAGCGGCGCGGTCGCCCTGACCCGGATCGCCTGTCGCCTGCTGGACGATTCCACCTGTCGCTGCGCGCATTATGAAAACCGGCATCAGTTCGTGCCGGATTGCATCGTGTTGAAACCGAACAATCTGGACCGCCATGCCTATTGGATGCCCGAAACCTGCGCCTATCGGTTGTTATGGCAGGGCGACCCCCTGCCCGATTGGCACCCGTTGATCAGCGGCACGTCACAGTCAGTTCATGACGCTGGCGTTTCGGTGCAGGGCTGGACATTAAGCGAATTCGATATCCCGGAAGATGAATGGGAAGACCATGTTATTGAGGAGCCGACCTGATGTTTTTTGCGTCTGACAATGCAGGAGCCGCACACCCGAGGGTCATGCAGCGGGTGATGGATGCAAATGCCGGCTACGCGATGCCCTACGGGGCCGATCCCATCATGGATGAGGTGCGCGACAAGATACGCGAGATCTTTGAGGCGCCCGAAGCCGCCGTCTATCTGGTCTCGACCGGAACGGCGGCGAATGTTCTGGCACTCGCCTGCCTTTGCAAACCATGGGAAACGATCTTTTGTTCGGAAGTGGCGCATATTCAGGAAGACGAGTGCAACGCGCCCGAATTCTATAGCGGTGCGAAACTCAGCCTTGTCCTCGGCGGCGACAAGATAACCGCGGACGCGCTGCGCGCGCGGATTGAGATGGAAAACACCCGCGGGGTTCATGGGCCGCAACGCGGACCCGTCTCCATTACCCAGGTGACGGAGCGCGGCAGCCTCTATTCGCTGGAAGAACTGAACGCGCTGACCGAGGTCGCCAAATCATATGATCTGCCGGTGCATCTTGACGGGGCGAGGTTCGCCAACGCCCTTGTCGCCCTGGGGTGTTCGGCGGCGGAGATGACCTGGAAAGCAGGCGTCGATGCCGTGAGCTTTGGCGGCACAAAGAATGGGTGTCTTGGCGTCGAAGCGGTTGTTCTCTTCGATCCCGAGAAAGCCTGGGAATTCGAGTTGCGGCGTAAACGCGGTGCCCACCTCTTTTCCAAACATCGCTATCTGTCGGCGCAAATGGCAGGTTATCTTGAGGGCGGAACCTGGCTTCAAACGGCCAGGGCTGCGAATGAGAATTGCGCCCATCTCGCCAAGGGTTTGCAGGAAAAAGGGGCTGAATTTCTTCACGCGCCGCAGGCCAATATGATATTTGCGCGTTTCCCGCGCCGTCTGCATCAACGTCTGCATCAAGCCGGGGCTGTCTATTATATGTGGGGATGCACTCTGGAAGGTGACGATCCTGATGAAATGCTGGCGGCGCGTTTTGTCTGCGACTGGTCGATCACAGCAGACCAGATAAACCAGTTTCTAAGTCACTTCTAGGAGCTCGGAAATTTCCGCAGCCACCGCTGCCGGATGGCTAATGGGCGACATGTGCCCGGCCCCTGAAATGGTGACACGCCGCGCGTTTGGCAGGCGCGCTGCGAGGCTTTGATGAATCGCATCTATCACGTCAGCCGTGTGCTCCCCCTGGATCAACAGGCAAGGCATATGCGCCCTGCCAAGGGCACCCTTTGCGAGCAATCCGGGTTCATCATCGATGATCGCGGGTGACTGCCCCGGCACCAGATGCATCCGGTCGGCCATGTACTGACGGGTTGTGCAGGGAATATCGTCCCATTTCGTGCCGTCCCCCCAAAACCGGTTGAATAGACGTGCGGCGCGCATCTCGTCTCCGCTTTGCAAGGCCGTGAAATAAGGTTCGGCCTCCACCTCATGTGCTTTGACACGCTCTGGCGCGTCGGCGATCGCTGCGGCAATGAAAACCGGCTCGATGAGCGTGAGGCTGCGCACAAGCTGCGGATGCTCAACGGCCAGGCGAAGGGCGATGGTTGCTCCAAACGAATGCCCGATGACATCCATCGGCTCGGACAATTGGCTTAACGCGGCGTCGGTACAAAGCTGATGCAGGTCGTTTTCACCGTCCCATCGCGCGCTTTTCCCATGCCCGGGCAAATCAATGGCCACAAGCCTCAAACGATCGCCCAAGGCGTCGCCAACGCCGCGCCAGGCACCGGAATGCCCGAGGGTGCAATGAATGGCCAGCGCGGCACGGAGGCCATGTCCGAAATAACGAACATGCGGGCGAAACTCTTTGGTCATACCTTTCCAGCGAGATGAGCCTCCAGGTCGTCAATGCGATCCTGGCCCCAGAACCGCTGGCCGGCATCGGTCACATAGAAGGGTGAGCCAAACACGCCCTTGTCCACCGCTTCTTCGAGGTTGGCGGCATAGGTTTCCGCACCTACAAGCAATCCGCTGTCCGCCAATGATGGGTCAAACCCGGCCTCCTCAAGACACCCCCTCACAACACTGTCTTCGGCAATATCCTTCTCGTCGGACCAGACAGAACGGCAGATGGCAAACATCAGTTTGCCAAGATCACCACCCCCCGCATTCTGTGCGGCGATAAATGCATAGGATGAGGGAGCCGCGTTGGTCGGCCAATGGGCCGGTTGCAGATTGAGCGGTAATTCCAGCAGGGCTGCCTGACGCACCAGATCCAGCGCACGGTATTCGATACGGTTGGGGTGGCGATCCTTGGGGGGCGTGCCCCCTGTACGCGAAAACAGCGCCATGATGTCCAGAGGTTTGTACGTGATCGTGGCGCCATGTTTCGCGGCGACCTCTTCAACACGATTCCCGGCTAGGTAGGCATAGGGAGAAATGGTAGAAAAAAAGAGATCAATATGTGCCATTTTAGGGCTCCTTGAGGGCGCGTGGTTCTTTGCCGATTGGTAAGGCCGTGTTAGGTGAAGTCAACATCACGAATCTGTCACATTTCCCTGTTGCTGCTCCTGGAAACCTCCCCCATGCCCCACGTCCAAGAACCCAAGCTGATCTCTGGCAATGCCAATATGCCGCTAGCCAAAGCCATCGCGCGCCGCATGTCGATGCACCGTGGCATTCAGACCCAACTGGTCGATGCGAGGGTCGAGCGGTTTAACGACGGCGAAATTTTTGTTGAGGTTTTCGAGAACGTGCGGGGTGAGGACATGTTCATCCTTCAGTCGACCTCCAACCCCGCGAATGACAACTTGATGGAATTGCTGATCATGGCAGACGCCCTGCGGCGATCGTCAGCGGCACGTGTCACGGCCGTACTGCCTTACTTCGGCTATGCCCGACAAGATCGCCGTACCAAGGCGCGCACGCCGATCACGGCAAAGCTAGTGGCCAACATGCTGGTTGGAACCGGCATTGAACGGGTGCTGACGATGGATTTGCACGCCGCACAGATTCAGGGCTTCTTTGATATCCCTGTGGACAACCTCTATGCGTCCCCGATCTTCGCATTGGACATCAAGACGACCTTCAAGGACCGGATGGGGGAGCTGATGGTGGTATCACCGGATGTGGGCGGTGTCGCCCGGGCGCGTGAGCTGGCCAAGCGGATCAATTCTCCGCTCGCCATTGTGGATAAACGCCGAGAAAAGCCCGGTGAAGTTGCAGAAATGACAGTGATCGGCGATGTGACGGGTAAAACCTGCCTGATTGTGGACGATATTTGCGACACGGCTGGCACCCTGTGCAAAGCAGCCGAGGTCTTGCTGGCGAAAGGCGCGAAGGAAGTGCACTCTTACATCACCCACGGCGTGCTGTCCGGGCCGGCCGTGGAGCGGGTCACCAGTTCAGTGATGAAATCACTGGTGATCACCGATTCCATCGCTGCGACGGAACCAGTGAAGGCCGCGTCAAACATCCGCATCGTGCCGACGGCACCGGTCTTCGCACAAGCGATACTGAATATCTGGAGCGGTACTTCTGTGTCTTCTTTGTTTGAAGCAGACACGTTGAGCCCGATATACGATGGTATGTACGCAGCCGAGTAAGCTTTGGCAGCCCGCTCTTACGCTGATCTGAGACGTAGCTGACAACGCAAGCTGTGGCTTGCCCGCCAAGAACAGTTTGCCCCGATCTAGACCGCCAAATCAAAAAAGGCCCCGCGATTGGCGAGGCCTTCTTGATTGTCTGGAATGGGTTGCTCGACGTCAGAGACCGATGTGATCGCCCACTGCCACCATGTCCGCGAGCAGTTTCGCCGCATCGTCAACGGGCCCGGGCTCATTCACAAAAACCTCCTTGGCCTTTGCGTGCGCTTCTTCCGCCTCTTTGACGAGCTCTGCATGTACATCTGCGGAAACTTCATCACGCGGCATCGCACGTTCAGCCAGAACTGAAACACCCGTCGCGGTGATTTCCGCAAAACCGCCCGTCACGACGTATTGCGTTGTCCCGTCAGGGCCCTCTGCCGTGAGCAGCCCGGGGCGCAGCGTTGTAATGGTCGGCGCGTGGCCTGCCATTGCGGTCATATCCCCGTCAGCGCCCGGAATCTGAACCGATACGACCTGCGCAGAGGCAAGCCGCCGCTCGGGCGAAACCAGGTCAAATTGCGTCGTATCTGCCATCAATCCGGCTCCTTAAGCAGCGTCAGCCGCCATTTTTTCAGCTTTCGCTTTCACTTCGTCGATGCCACCAACCATGTAGAAGGCACCTTCCGGCAGGTGGTCGTATTCGCCAGCCACAACCGCTTTGAAGCTTTCGATGGTGTCGGCCAGCGGCACCTGCACACCGTCGGACCCGGTGAAGACCTTCGCCACGTCGAAGGGCTGCGACAGGAAACGCTGGATTTTCCGGGCACGGGCCACGGTCAGCTTGTCCTCTTCGCTGAGTTCGTCCATGCCGAGGATCGCGATGATATCCTGAAGCGACTTGTAGCGTTGCAGGATACCCTGAACGTCACGGGCAACCTGGTAGTGCTCCTCGCCAACAACGGCCGGGTCCATCAGGCGCGACGTGGAGTCGAGCGGGTCAACGGCCGGGTAGATACCCAGCTCGGAGATGGCACGCGACAGAACGGTTGTCGCGTCAAGGTGCGCAAAGGAGGTCGCAGGTGCAGGGTCGGTAAGGTCATCCGCGGGCACGTAAACGGCCTGCACGGAGGTGATCGAACCGGCCTTGGTCGAGGTGATGCGCTCTTGCATCTGGCCCATGTCGGTGGCCAGCGTCGGCTGATAGCCCACAGCAGAAGGAATACGGCCGAGCAGAGCGGAAACCTCGGAACCTGCCTGCGTGAAGCGGAAGATGTTGTCCACGAAGAACAGAACGTCAGTACCGGACTGATCGCGGAACTGCTCGGCCAGCGTCAGACCTGTCAGGGCCACACGCATCCGCGCACCGGGAGGTTCGTTCATCTGACCGTATACTAGGGCCACCTGGGAGTTTTCCAGGTTTTCGGGGTCGATCACGTTGGATTCGATCATCTCATGGTAAAGGTCGTTGCCTTCACGAGTCCGTTCACCCACACCCGCGAACACCGAAAAGCCCGAGTGCACCTTGGCGATGTTGTTGATCAGTTCCATGATGAGAACGGTCTTACCAACGCCCGCACCGCCGAAGAGGCCAATTTTACCACCCTTGGCGTAGGGAGCCAGCAGGTCGATCACCTTGATCCCGGTTTCCAACACTTCGGAGGTTGTGGACTGTTCCGCAAACTCCGGCGCATCCTGGTGGATCGAACGTTTCTCAGACGCGTTTACCGGGCCCTTTTCGTCAACAGGTTCGCCCACAACGTTCATGATCCGACCCAGCGTGGCGTTACCCACCGGGATCGAGATCGGACCGTCCGTGTCGGTCACTTTCTGACCGCGCACGAGGCCTTCGGTGGAGTCCATCGCGATGGCGCGCACTGTGTTCTCGCCGAGGTGCTGTGCGACCTCAAGGATCAGACGGTTGCCGTTGTTGTCTGTTTCAAGCGCGTTCAGAATCTCCGGCAGGTGATCCTCAAATTGAACGTCAACGACCGCGCCGATGACCTGTGTAAGTTTGCCGACTGCATTTGCCATGTCGTTTCTCCGGTTTGTTCTACAGCGCTTCCGCGCCGGAAATAATTTCGATCAGCTCGTTTGTGATGACAGCCTGACGGGAGCGATTGAACTCGATGGTCAGCTTGTCGATCATCTCGCCCGCGTTGCGCGTCGCGTTGTCCATCGCCGACATGCGCGCGCCCTGTTCCGATGCGCCGTTCTCAAGCAGGCCTGCAAAGATCTGCGTGGCAACGCCACGAGGTAACAAATCCGCAAGGATTGCTTCTTCGGACGGCTCATAGTCAAAAAGCGTCGAGGCCTCGTCGCCTTCCTCCGCCTCGAAAGACGCCGGAATGATCTGCTGCGCAGTCGGGATTTGGCTGACCACGTTCACAAACTTCGAGTAGAAGAGTGTGGCCACATCAAACTCACCCGCATCAAACCGACCCAACACATCCTTGGCGATGCTTTGCGCGTCTGTATAACCGATGCGCTTCACTTCGGTGAGATCAACATGGCCGATGTAGTATTGGCCATAGTCGCGCTTCATCTGATCGCGGCCTTTCTTACCGACCGTGAGGATTTTCACCTCTTTGCCTTCGGCCATCAGTTTGGTCGCATGGGTACGCGCGAGTTTTGCGATATTGGAGTTGAAACCGCCGCACAGACCTCGTTCGGAGGTCATCACGATCAGTAGCTGCACCTGATCACTGCCCGTTCCGGACAGCAGTTTCGGCGCAGAATCTGACCCGCCGACGGAAGCCGCGAGCCCCGCCATCACGGCATTGAACCGTTCGGTATAGGGACGCGATTGTTCCGCAGCTTCCTGAGCGCGGCGCAGCTTTGCAGCTGCAACCATTTGCATCGCTTTGGTGATCTTGCGGGTCGATTTGACCGACTCGATCCTGTTTTTTAGGTCCTTAAGACTGGGCATGGGCCTACCTCTTAAGCAAAATCAGCGGCAAATTCGTCGAGAGCAGCCTTGATGCTATCGGCCAGATCGTCTTTCACCTTGCGGTCGTTATTGGTGATGTCGTCCAGCAGAGCCTGATGTTTGGCGCGCAGATGTGCCAGCATGCCCGCCTCGAAACGACCGACTTCTTTTACGTCGACCTTGTCAAGGTAGCCGTTGGTGCCCGCGAAGATGACGCAGACGATTTCGGCGTTTGTCAGCGGCGAATACTGCGGTTGCTTCATCAGCTCGGTCAGACGCGCACCCCGGGCCAGCAACTGCTGGGTGGAAGCGTCAAGGTCAGAGCCGAACTGAGCGAAGGCCGCCATTTCGCGGTATTGCGCGAGGGACAGTTTCACCGGACCCGCCACCGAAGACATCGCCTTGGTTTGCGCCGAAGACCCCACGCGGGAGACCGACAGACCGGTGTTCACGGCGGGGCGGATGCCCTGATAGAAAAGCTCGGTTTCAAGGAAGATCTGACCGTCGGTGATCGAAATCACGTTGGTCGGAATAAAGGCCGACACGTCGCCACCTTGGGTTTCGATGATCGGCAGAGCTGTCAGAGAGCCGTTACCCGCGTCGTCACCCAGCTTCGCGGAACGTTCCAGAAGGCGGGAGTGGAGGTAGAAAACGTCGCCCGGGTAAGCTTCGCGTCCGGGTGGACGGCGCAGCAGCAGGGACATCTGACGGTAGGAAACCGCCTGTTTGGAAAGGTCATCATAGATGATCAGCGCGTGGCGGCCATTGTCGCGGAAATGCTCGGCCATCGCGGTCGCGGAGTAAGGTGCCAGGAACTGCATCGGCGCAGGCTCAGAAGCGGTCGCGGCCACAACGATGGAATATTCGATCGCGCCTGTCTCTTCGAGCTTCTTCACAAGCTGTGCCACGGTCGAACGCTTCTGACCGATCGCAACATAGACGCAGTAGAGCTTCTTGCCCTCGTCGTCACCTGCCGCATCGTTCACAGACTTCTGGTTCAGGATCGCGTCAAGCGCCACAGCTGTTTTGCCGGTTTGACGGTCGCCGATGATCAATTCGCGCTGGCCACGACCGATCGGGATCATCGAGTCGACGGCTTTGAGGCCGGTCGCCATGGGTTCATGTACCGACTTGCGCGGGATGATGCCCGGCGCTTTGACGTCGGCAACGCCGGTTTTCTTGGCACCGATCGGGCCTTTGCCATCAATCGGATTGCCCAGACCGTCCACGACGCGACCCAGCAGTTCGTCACCTGTTGGCACGGACACGATGGAGTTCGTGCGCTTGACCGTGTCGCCTTCTTTAATGTCGCGGTCAGAGCCAAAGATCACCACACCGACGTTGTCGGATTCAAGGTTGAGCGCCATGCCCTGAATGCCACCGGGGAATTCGACCATTTCACCGGCCTGAACATTGTCCAGACCATATACGCGGGCGATACCGTCACCGACGGAGAGCACGCGGCCCACTTCGGCCACTTCGGCTTCTTGACCGAAATTCTTGATCTGGTCCTTCAGGATCGCAGAAATCTCTGCTGCTTGGATACCCATTTATCCGACCTCTTTCATTGCATTCTGGAGGGAATTCAGTTTCGAGCGGATCGACGTGTCGATCATGCGCGAACCAACTTTGACAACAAGACCGCCGATGAGGCTTTCATCAACGGTCGCATTGAGTGTTACGGTTTTACCTGTGGAGGCTTTAAGCGTCTTGGCGAGTTTGTCGGCCTGCGTTTTCGTCAGTGCCTTTGCCGAGACGACATCCGCGGTTACTTCGCCTTTTTCGGCGGCGATAATATCGCGAAGAGCGGTGACCAGCTGTGGAAGCACAAAGAGGCGACGCTTCTGCGCCATGAGCGAAAGCGTGTTGGAAAACGTCTCCGACAGCTTCATCTTCTTGGCGATCGCAGAGATTGCAGCGCCTTGCTCCTCGCGGGAATATATCGGTGAATGGATCAGGGCCCGAAAATCGTCGCTGTCGCCCAAGGCGGATTGCAATGCTTCAAGATCGGCCTCCAGGGCCTTTACCGCTTTGCCGTCCTTGGCAATCTCGTAGACCGCCGTGGCATAACGCCCGGCAATGCTCGTGGAAATCGAAGCTGGTTCTGACACGTCCACCCTTCCGATGTTCTGGCCCCGGATATGCGAATAGATCGCGTCACCGAGAGTGTTGGCGCGGCTTGAATTTACTCAAGACGTCGAAATCAGCGGTGATGTAGCAGAGAGGATCACACCCCGCAACATGAGATCGCGAAGTGCGGATTATGCTCTTTTCTCATGTTTTCAGCAGCTTGGCAAAGGTGCGACGGTTTGGCCCCGAAGAAAAATTAACAAAAGACGCGTTTGCGAGGCCAAATTCCGATTCCCAATCGCAAAAATCGAGCAAAATGTCAGTCAGTGAGCAGATGCTCGCATCCGGCCTTAACCGTTAAATCGGCTTGGCGGTCGGCTCCAGAACCGCTGACGGGTTGAGGCGGCGCGCCTTCTGAACCTTTCCCTTGGGTGGATAAACAAGCTTTGTCGCCTCCACCATGAAAGCGCCGCCAGCCATCATCGTCGGCATCCGTCGTCCGAATTTTTCAAAGGCCGGTCCGGATTTCATCCAAATGCGTTTGGAGGATGGCACCTGATAAAGAGCGCCTGCATGCCATTCGGGCAAAAACTGATGTTTGCGCAACTGCGTTTCCAACTGGGATGGTGAATAGGGACGCCCGAACCCAAAAGGCGTGCGGTCCCGACGCGCCCAGAGCCCAGCGCGGTTGGGAACGATAAACAATGCGCGCCCCCCCGGCCCAAGCACCCGCCAGCATTCCTCCAGGAGATCATAGGCGCGTTCTGAGGTCTCCAACCCGTGCAGAACGACCAGCTTGTCCACATGACCGGTTTCCAGGGGCCAAAGGGTCTCTTCGGTCAATACGGAAACATTCGGAAGCCCGGGGGGCCAGGGCATCACACCCTGCGGCCCCGGCATCAGCGCGATCACGCGGCGGGCCTCTTTCAGATACGGTCGCAGCAATGGTGCGGCAAATCCATAACCCGCAACCGTTTGCCCCTTGGCTTCCGGCCAAATCTCAAGCATGCGCGATTGCAAGCTCGCCTGAGCGGCGCGGCCCAGGGCGGAGCGGTAATAGAAGTTGCGCAAATCCTGCACGTCCAGATGCATTGCAGCCCGTCCCGGTATCGGTCACTCTGATGGCAGTTTCGCAAACCATGAGGAAAATGACCATGCCCATTGAGATCGTGACCGTCCCCTGCCTGTCGGACAATTACGCCTTCTTGGTGCACGACAGGGCCTCGGGCCGGACGGCTTTGGTGGACGTGCCGGAAGCGGCGCCGATTCTGAATGCCCTCAGCGCACGGGCCTGGCGACTGGATGAAGTCTGGTTGACCCATCATCATCCTGATCACGTACAGGGGCTTGCGCGCGTCCTCAAAGATCACCCTGCGCAGGTCACGGGCGCTGGCGCCGACGCCCATCGCTTACCGCCTCTGAATCGGCGGGTCGGCGATGGCGACACCTTTGACTTTGCCGATCAGTCGGTTTTGGTGCTAGATGTGTCCGGCCATACGCGCGGACACATCGCGTTTTATGTCCCCGGCGCGGATGCCGCCTTTACCGCAGACAGCCTGATGGCGCTTGGATGTGGGCGGCTATTTGAGGGCGCCGCAGATCAAATGTGGGATAGCCTGACAAAGTTAATGTCTTTGCCACAAGGGACACAGATATTTTCAGGACATGAATACACCGCGTCCAACGCTAAGTTTGCGTTAACCATTGATCCCGATAATCCTGAACTTATATCAAGAAGCAAGGAGATAGCGACGGCCCGCGCCGCTGGTATTCCGACCGTTCCTTCAACCCTCGCACAGGAAATGGCGACAAATCCGTTTCTGCGTGCCTCTAACCCTGACATTCGCCACCGTCTGGGTCTTCCAGATGCCACCGATGTTCAGGTTTTCGCTGAAATCCGTGCCCGCAAGGACGCTTTCTAACGCCTATATTGCAGCCTTTCATGTCGCTTTCACATAAATTGTGACCGCGAAATCAAAGAAAAAACTTGAAGAGGGGCTGCGATCAACCAAACTCTAACACTATGAGGCCATGGTTGGCTGAAGGATCTGCTTGAATCGGATCCGCCACCGACCCCGATCAGAAGGAGCGCTTATTGTGCCTTCATTTTCGACCACACTGGAACAGGCAATTCATTCTGCGCTGGCCTTGGCCAATGCACGTCGCCATGAGTTTGCAACTTTGGAGCATCTATTGCTCGCCCTTATTGATGAGCCGGACGCGACCCGGGTGATGCAAGCCTGCAGTGTCGATGTGGATGATCTGCGCGCGACACTTGTGGAATTCGTCGACGAAGATCTCAGCAATCTGGTGACGGACGTTGACGGCTCAGAAGCGGTACCCACCGCCGCCTTCCAGCGGGTCATTCAGCGCGCGGCCATTCATGTGCAATCCTCCGGGCGCACAGAGGTGACGGGCGCGAACGTGCTTGTCGCGATCTTTGCCGAAAGGGAAAGTAACGCGGCCTACTTCCTGCAGGATCAGGATATGACGCGGTATGACGCGGTTAATTTCATTGCGCATGGCGTCGCAAAAGACCCCGCTTTCGGCGAACCCCGTCCCGTGTCCGGCGCGCCAGAGAGCGAGGAGGAGACCCAAGGTGTCACCGAAGGGGAGAAAAAGGAAAGTGCGCTCGAAAAATACTGTGTGGATTTGAACGCCAAATCACGCGAGGGGGATATCGATCCGCTCATCGGGCGCGATGCGGAAGTCGAGCGATGCATTCAGGTGCTGTGCCGTCGCCGCAAAAATAACCCGCTGCTGGTTGGCGATCCCGGTGTTGGCAAAACTGCCATTGCAGAAGGGCTTGCACGCAAGATCGTTGGCGGCGAGACACCAGAGGTTTTGGAAAATACCACGATCTATTCGCTTGATATGGGCGCGCTCTTGGCGGGCACCCGCTATCGCGGTGATTTCGAAGAACGTCTAAAAGCAGTTGTCGCAGAACTGGAACAACACGAAGACGCAGTTCTGTTTATCGACGAAATTCACACGGTGATCGGTGCGGGTGCCACATCCGGCGGCGCAATGGATGCGTCAAACCTTTTGAAGCCCGCGCTCGCGGGCGGCAAACTTCGCACAATGGGCTCCACGACCTACAAGGAGTTCCGCCAGCATTTTGAAAAGGACCGTGCGCTGAGCCGCCGGTTCCAGAAAATCGATGTGAATGAACCCTCTGTCGAGGATGCGGTGAAAATCCTGCGCGGATTGAAGCCCTATTTCGAGGATCATCACTCAGTCAAGTATACGGCAGATGCGATCAAATCCTCGGTGGAGTTGGCGTCTCGCTATATCAATGACCGGAAACTCCCCGATTCAGCCATCGACGTGATCGACGAAGCGGGCGCTGCGCAACATTTGGTGGTTGCCGCCAAGCGCCGCAAAACGATTGGCACAAAGGAAATTGAGAATGTGGTTGCCAAGATTGCCCGCATTCCGCCGAAAAACGTGTCCAAGGATGACGCGGAGGTTCTGAAGGATCTCGAGGGCTCTCTGAAGCGTGTGGTCTTTGGACAGGATAAGGCGATAGAGGCACTCTCATCTGCCATCAAATTGGCGCGTGCGGGTTTGCGTGAGCCAGAAAAACCAATCGGTAACTATCTCTTTGCGGGGCCAACTGGCGTCGGGAAAACCGAAGTGGCCAAGCAACTGGCGGACACTCTGGGGGTCGAGCTGTTGCGGTTCGACATGTCCGAATACATGGAGAAACACGCCGTAAGCCGGCTGATTGGTGCACCCCCGGGATATGTCGGATTTGATCAGGGCGGTATGCTGACAGATGGCGTCGATCAGCACCCGCACTGCGTACTCTTGCTCGACGAAATGGAAAAAGCGCATCCGGATGTCTACAATATTTTGTTGCAGGTCATGGATCATGGCAAACTGACCGATCACAATGGACGTACTGTTGATTTCCGTAATGTCGTATTGATCATGACATCAAATGCCGGTGCCGCAGAACAGGCCAAGGAAGCAATCGGTTTCGGTCGTGATCGTCGCGAGGGTGAGGATACCGCCGCAATCGAACGCACCTTTACGCCGGAATTCCGCAACCGACTGGATGCCGTCATCAGCTTTGCACCGCTGCCGAAGGAAGTCATTTTGCAAGTGGTTGAAAAGTTCGTACTGCAATTGGAAGCTCAGTTGATGGATCGCAATGTAACAATCGAACTTACCAAACCTGCTGCGGAATGGTTGGCTGACAAAGGATATGATTCCAAAATGGGCGCGCGTCCCCTTGGCCGTGTCATTCAAGAGCATATCAAAAAGCCTCTTGCCGAGGATTTGCTGTTTGGCAAGCTTGCCAAGGGCGGCATTGTGAAAGTCGGCATCAAAGGCGGAGAAATTGATCTCAAGATCGATGGCCCCGACAAACCGCGACTGTCAGGCGACAAACCACCGCTGCTGACAGCGGACTAACCCGCCACAGCTTGTTACGCAATTCTCCCGCCCTGAAGAACATCAGGGCGGGTTCTTTTGCCTTACATCCAATGTCTGCGCCGTTAAGCTTTTTCGCGCTGGATGTAACTCGGCAGTGAAATACTGGCTATTTCTCGGTAAACTTAAGCTCGATCCGTCTGTTCTGAGCCCGCGCTTCTTCGTTGTCGCCTAAAGCAACTGGCTGAAACTCACCAAATCCGTTTGCGGCAAGCCGGTTGGGCGGAATACCCAAAGCGCTGACCATATATTTCACAACCGACAACGCACGCGCCTGGCTTAATTCCCAGTTATCGGCAAATTGGCCGAAACCCGATAGCGGCAAGTCATCAGTGTGCCCATCGACGCGGATGATCCAATCAATTTCCGGTGGGATATCACCCGCCACACTTGCCAAAATACGCGCAACTTTTGCCACCTCATCCTGACCGGCAAGAGAAAGCGTGGCGCTGGCGGGCTCAAACAGAACTTCGGAAGAGAACACAAACCGATCACCCTCAATGCGCACCCCCTCCTGCCGACCCAAAACATCTCTCAACCGACCGAAGAATTCTGATCTGTATTGCGCGAGATCCTTGGTCTCCTCAGTCAGCCGCGCAGCCTCTTCCGCCAGACGGGCAGCTTCCTCTTCCAGTCTCAGTCGCTCGGCTTCTTCAAGCTGGGCACGGCGCCGTTCTTCTGCGGCAACCCGCGCCAGCGCGGTATTCAGATCAGACCCCAGAGATTGAAGGCGGACCTGAGAGGCGGCATCCCGCGCCACCGCGTCGTCCAGCAATGCTTGTAAGTCGCCCAGTTGGGTTCGTAGTGCGGCCACCTGCTGGTTCAGCAACTCGGCTTGTCTTTGCGCATCTGCACTGATCGTTTCCTCCTGCGCCAGGGCGCGTTGCGCCTCGGCCAGCAGCGCTGCGCGACGCTCCGTTTCCGTCGTCGTATCCTCCGCCAAGGTTTGCGCCGCGAGCTTGGCTGCCAATGCCAATGCCAATTGCTCGCGCAACCGCTTTTGCTCTGCTTCAAGATTCTCTTGTGTGGCTTGCGCGCTTTCAATTGTTTCCTGATCGGCCAAGGCTTCGGTTTCGACAGCCCTCAGTTGCGCCGCCAACGCCCGTTCAGCCTCACGCAGAGCGCGCGCCTCTTCGGCCGTGGTTTCAACCGTTTCCGCCAGACCTTCTGCGCGCAGCAATGCGGCTGCCAATTGCGCATCAAGATCATTTTCCGCAGCCCGCGCCGCAGCCAACAATGTCAGAGTGTCCTCAGCCTCCTTGCGCTGCGCCTCCAGGGCCAACGTCATTGCCGTTAGCTCCGCATCCGCATCCGCAAGCCGGTCCCGCAGCGCTTCGGCAGCGGCGGCTTCCGCCAATCGAGCAGCTTCTTCATCACTCAACGCCTGCGCGGTCGATTCAAGCTCGGCAGACAGCGCATCAACCTGACCCTCAACCTGAGCATTGCGTGACCGCAGATCAGCGACAAGCGCAGCCAAGGCTTCGCGGCGCGCAGCCGCCAACCGCGCTGCCTCGACCTGAGCATCGATTTCCGTACGTGCCGTCGCCAAGGCAAGGTTCAGCGCTTCCTGCTCGCTTAACAATTCCACCTGGGTGCTTTCGAGCGCATCGCGCCTCTCTTCCAGTGACGCAACATCCCGAAGGGCTGAATCACGTTGTGAGATCAGGGCCGCAACCTGTGCTTCGAAACTGGTAATTTGTGTCTGGGCCTCCAGAAGCGCCGTTGTCTGAGCATCGCGGGTAGCGATCAAAGAAGCGATGCGGGCCTCCGCATCATTCAAATTCGCATCCAGCGCGCCAATGCGTTTTTCAAGATTTGAGTTGGTCTGTTGCTCCAACCCCAAGGCCTGCGCCAGCGCGGCCACCTCACCCGCCAATTGATCTAATTCCGATTCCTGCCCGGTGATCCGCTCCGTCAGAACAAATTGCACAACCATGAAAATGGTCAGAACGAACATCAGGACAAGCAGCAACCCTGTCATCGCGTCAACGAAACCCGGCCAGATCGAGGCCTGAAAGCGGGCACCGGTACGTCGTGACAAGGCCATTGTCAGTTCCCTTCGGGTTTTGACTTCATGGCAGAACGGGCGCGTCGCGGGCTCAACGCATCGGTCAACCGGGAGATATCCATGCGCAATTCTGCCATGCTCTCCTGCCGGCCCGCGGAAATCTCTTCGAGAATACGGAGCATCTGCACGTCGATTGAACGGAGCCGCATGCGGCTCTCTGCATCAATTCCATCGCCTTGGCTCTGGTTCTCCAACACTGTTATGAGACGCTCCTGCCCCGCCGCGACCCGTTCAAGCGCTGCCCCGGACGGATCAGGTCGATCCATCCGATCGGTCATACGTTCGATGGATGTCGCCAGCGCATCTAGCCGCTCCTGAACCTGACCCCGGCTGACGTCCGTCTCTATGAACATCTGCTGGAGCACTTCCATCTGCTCGGCCATATGGTCCACAACCCCTGCCAGAATGCTCTGATCGCTGGTGGCGTCGTCTCCAGACGAAAACCCCACGCGTGTGATGGAACTGAGCCACTCTTCGAGCTCACGGTAGAACCTGTTCTGTCCGTGTCCGGCAAAAAGCTCAAGCAAACCGACGATCAGTGATCCGGCCAGCCCCAACAGGGAGGAGGCAAAGGCAACGCCCATGCCGCCAAGCTGTGTTTGCAGCCCGCTCATCAGTCTGTTGAAGACCTCGACACCGCCCTCACCCTCTTCCGGAGCGAGGCTGCTGATGGTTTCCACGATCGCCGGAACTGTTGTTGCGAGCCCATAGAAGGTTCCCAGAAGGCCTAGGAAAATCAGCATGCTGACAATATAGCGCGTAATCTCGCGCGCTTCCTCGATCCTGTTCACAACGGAATCAAGGATGGAACGGGTAGAGGATGCGCTGACCTGCATGCGTGCCCCCCGCGAGCGCAGCAGGGAGGCCAGAGGGGCCAGCAATTGTGGTGCCTTGATGCTACTGTCTAGGCTGTCGGTGGCGAAGCGTTCGATCCAACGGACCGACCCAATCAGTTGGAAGACCTGATAGAAACAGGCGAACACACCGATGATGAACACAAAAATGATGAAGCCGTTGAGGTAGGGGTTGGCCTCAAAAACCGGCAGTACACGCGGTAACGCCAGAAAGCTGCCAAACCCGGACAGCGCAAGGACAATCAGCATCAGCGAAATTTGCCGCACCGGCTGCGAGAAAACCGGTCGTACCTCGTGGTCTGGCAATGCCATGCGCTCTTGCTCCTGCGCGTTATTGTTCTGCTCTTGCGGCAGCTTACACTGAAATGCGCCGCCAGCGCCAAGGATTTATGCGGTCAGGTGGCGGACCCGTTGGCTGAGCCATTCCAGATCAGGATCATGCAATCCAATCTCTGTCAGATGCGCGGCGGTGTTGTAGAGGTACTCGGTATTCGGGCCCATGCCACCCTTGGCAGTCGAAATGATTTGTGCCTGCTGTTCCAATGGCATTCCGCCACAATACTGCACATGATCCGGGTTGATCACGTAGCACAGCGCCTGCACCCTGCGCCCATCGGTTAGATCAATGTCAAGCTCACGCTCAAGATAGGCGGATGAGATCAACTCCCGTTCCCGCAGGTAGCTGAGTGTCGTGGCTTCCTGCCCCGATGCAACCGCCAGCGCCACACCTTCGCAGGCATGTGCCGGTTCCTCGTCCAGCGCCAGCACCAATCCGGGATGTTCTTCCGTGCCACGGTGGTGAATGGACCACATACAGAACGACCGCGCATAGCCGGGCAGCGTTGCTACAACCTGCTCTGCCACTTCGAAACCGGGATTCCACAGGAGGCTGCCGTATCCGAACACCCACATTGTCATCTTGCTGGTTCTCCTTGACTGCATTGCGTAAACCTCAATTCAGCGGAAAGGGAAAGGGCTGTGTAATGTGGCGTCTGATCCGGTTTGTTTTGCTCGCGGCATTGGCAGTAAGTGGTTGGTGGGCCTTCGCCACCTTTGGGGCGGTGCGAGGTATCGACCAATGGCTCGCTCAACGGCAGGTCGACGGCTGGCAGGCAGAAACCTCCGCCATTGGCTTTCAGGGATTTCCCAGCCATGTGCATCTCCTTCTGAGGAACTTGACGCTGGCCGATCCGTCAACGGGCGTTGCTTTAGACACCTCAGTTTTGGAACTCCGGGCACCTGTCTGGGCTCCTGGCGATATTCGCATTGTCCTGCCCGGTGATCCGATTTTGTTGGCAACCCCTGAAGGGCGCGCGCGTCTCTTGGTACAAAAAGGGCGCGTCGATGTTTCTTTGAAACCCAAGATCGCGATGGCGTTGGAAAAGATGAAAACATCTTCAGACGCCTGGCTTCTGGATAGCGTTGCCGGTGATTTCCTGGCGGGCGGAAAATCGCAAATGGTCTTACATCAGGATGAAGAGATACCTGAAAAATACGCCCTCAATCTGCGCGTTGACGCTTTGCGTCCGGGAGAGATTCCCCGCGCGGCCCTTTTCATCCCGCAGCATTGGCCGGTCAGTTTTGACAGTTTCAACGCCAGACTCTCGGTCACATTTGATCGGGTTTGGGACATATCAGCGTTGGAGGTTTCTCGTCCACAGCCGCGCCAGATCATCATCGACCAGGCTGAAGCGGCCTGGGGCGCGTTGCAATTGCGGTTTGCGGCGAGCCTCGATATCGACCCGGACGGAGCCGCGACCGGAACTGTCAAGGTGCAAGCCCGCAACTGGCGAACCATGCTGGTTCTGGCCGAAAATGCGGGCGTTTTGCCGCGCGCCCTGCGACCGCAGTTTGAACAAGCGCTCTCCGCCCTCGCCGGTCTTGGCGGTAACTCTGAGGCGCTGGATTTGACGCTCACACTCAACGACGGGCTGATCTCTGTCGGGTTTTTGCCGCTCGGTCCCGCGCCACGTTTCATATTGCGCTAGCGGCAATAGGTCCCGGAACGGTATCGGGCAGTGTCAAAATGGAAGTGATCACGATGATGGCTGTCGGCGTTGGGACCCAGCACCGTCCCAAACGGACCACAGGCACCACGGTGAAGCCTGCGCATGACCTGGCTGGTTTCACGCGCGGTCCATCCCTTTAATACCGTAATCGTGGACCCATCCCGCAGCTGAAAACCCGAAATATCAATCGCGCGCCCTTTTCCATGCTCTGAGATACGCGCGCCTTTTTTGTTATTCCGGGTTCGGCATGCGTAATGTGCAGCAACGCGCAGGCTCTTGAGTCCGCCCCCATTTTTTTGAAGCGCGGGTTTGGCCGTGTTGTCCACCCAGGATTTGAGTGCGCGCGCGGTGTCGCAATCCATCACTGACCGTTGGCTCAGGCTCACGCCGGATACCGAGCGGACCCGCACGGCCTGAGCCACACCGCACCCGGAAATTCTGCCCGGCTTGGGACCGAGGACCTCTCCTTGCAAATCAAGGTCACCGCAGACCGCGCCCTTGGCTCGCAGCTTTCTTTGTTTTCGTGCCAGACGCTTGACCGCACGTGTCCGCATTTTCGGGCGCAATGAGGTTTTTGGCGCAATTCCAGTTGGCAGTGCTGCCTTTGTCGCCGCCGCGCGCTCCGGTGCTTCGATTGCGCCGGACCCGTCGAGGGCAAGCGGCAACGAACCGCTTGCTGTGGACCCCGGCCGCCCAACAGGACGTTTGACCGCCTCTGGCGCAGCAACTGCGACGCCGGCCAGAAACGTGAAAAGGAACGCAAGGGTCTTCATTTGGGTTGTTTCACGCGACCGAAATCCGGTGCATCCGTATCTTGTCCTGCCTCGATGATCCCACGACGGATCGCACGGGTCCGAGTGAAATAATCATGCAGGTGATCCCCGTCGCCGGTTCGGATCGCACGCTGCAAGGCAAAAAGCTCTTCGGTGAAACGCCCCAGAATTTCCAGTGTCGCGTCCTTGTTGGTCAGAAACACGTCCCGCCACATGGTTGGATCACTCGCAGCAATCCGGGTGAAATCACGAAAACCCGCAGCGGAATATTTGATGACTTCACTGTCTGTGACGCGGCGCAGGTCGTCTGCCACGCCAACCATCGTGTAGGCAATCAAATGCGGCGCATGGCTGGTGACTGCCAGAACCAGATCATGATGGTCAGCGTCCATTTCTTCGACATTGCTGCCGAGCCCTTCCCAAAACGCGCGCAATTGCGCCAAGGCGTCCCTGTCTGATCCTTCAACAGGCACCAGCAAGCACCAACGATTGTCAAAAAGCTCGGCAAACCCTGAGTCCGGACCAGAATGCTCCGTGCCCGCCAGAGGATGGCCCGGAATGAAATGCACATTATCTGGCAAATGCACGCAGACATTTTCAATCACGTCTCGTTTGACGGAGCCCACATCGGTAACCGTCGCGCCCGGTTTCAAAAAGGGTCCAATCTCGGCGGCGACAGACGCCATCGCACCCACCGGCACACAGAGCACCACCAGATCGGCTCCTTCTACCGCCTCCGCCGCGCTTTCGCAGACCCGGTCGCAAAGTCCGATCCGGCGGGCGGTTTCGCGTGTCTCGGCGCTGCGCGCAAAGCCCGTGACTTCGCCTGCTAATGATCTCCTCTTGCTCGCCCAGAACATGGACGAGGCGATCAATCCCAATCCGATCAGCGCAACACGGTCGTAGATGGCGCTCATTCCACCCCCTTAAAGGAGGCCAATGCCTCCAGCACACGGCTGACATCTTCCGCGCGCCCTACCGTAATACGCAAGGCGTCCGGGAACCCATAGCCTTTCACCAGGCGGACCAGAATACCCGCATCCTTGAGGTGCTGATCAGCGGCAAGCGCTTCGGGCTCATTCGCAAACCGCGCCAACACGAAATTGGCCTGGCTTTCGTCACAAGCTATCCCAAGCTGGCGCAACCCGCCAGTCAGGCGCACCCGTTGCTCTGCGTTTTCCTGCAAACAGGTATCGACGAAATCGCGGTCGCGTACGGCCCCTTGCGCCCCGGCCAGTGCCACCGACGACAGGTTGAACGGCCCACGCACACGGTTCAGCACGTCGATCACATGTTGTGCCGCATAGCCCCAGCCAACCCGCAGACCACCCAGCCCGTAGAGTTTGGAAAAGGTGCGTGTCATCACCACGTTTTCGCGCGCCTCCACAAGGGTCGCACCCCCATCGTAGCCGTCAAAGAATTCCGCATAGGCACCGTCCAGCACCAGCAGGCAATTTGCGGGAACCGCATCAGCCAGCCGCGTCACTTCCCCCATGTCGAGCGCAGTCCCGGTGGGGTTGGCCGGATTGGCAAGGTAGATCAGCCGCGTTGCGGGGGTGATCTTTTCGATGAGTTTGTCGACATCCACGCGCCGGTCCGTTTCCGGCGCAACGACCGGCGTGGCCCCCGCGGACAGGGCAAATATCCGGTACATCGAAAAGCCGTGCTCCGGGTAGAGCACTTCGTCTCCTTGCCCGGCGAATGCCAGCGCGAGCAAGGTCAAAATCTCGTCCGATCCAACACCGCATATGATACGGTCCGGGTCCAGCCCATGTACATCGGCAATCGCTGACCGTAATCCCGCATGATCCGTTGTGGGATAGCGATGCAGCCCTGCGGCGGCCTCGGCAACAGCAGAGATGGCTCTTGAACTGGCGCCGAAGGGGTTTTCGTTGGAACTGAGTTTCAGCGGATCGGCCTGCCCGTCGATACTGGACGCCCCGCCCTGATAGAGAGCGATATCCATGATACCGGGTTGCGGGCATAGGGATGTGGTCATCGGGTCGTCTCCTGTCCGGCGGACCTTACCGAGGTGCCGCGCGGTCTGCCACCGTCATCTGCACGATTGCCTCAACTGGCCAGAACATTGCGGAATTGCCACGGATCGCTTTCGTCAATGTCTTCGGGGAAAAGCTCCCAGCGGTCCTGAAGCGGCGTCCAGTCGGTGTAATGCGCCTCCACCGGGCCAAGATAGGGCCGTTGCACGTCCAAACAGCGAGCGTGGTCCATTTCGTCGGTCTCGACAATCCCGGCATTCGGGTTTTCCAGCGCCCAGACTATGCCCGCCAGAACCGCGGATGTGACCTGTAAACCGGTGGCATTTTGATAGGGAGCCAGCGTCCTGGTTTCCGCATTGGACAGACGCGAGCCGTACCACAGGGCGTTTTTCTCATGCCCGTAAAGCAGCACGCCCAACTCATCGATGCCTTCAACAATCTCATCTTCTTCAAGAATGTGATGCACCGTTTGCTGACGACCGGATCCGAACATTTCATGCAGGGACAGGACCGCGTCGTCACTCGGATGATAGGCGTAGTGGCAGGTCGGGCGGAATTCCGGCGCCTCCGCCGGACCAACGGTATAATAATCCGAGATCGACACCGCTTCGTTATGGGTGACCAGAAAACCGAACTGCGGCCCGGGCGTCGGACACCAGGTGTGCACGCGCGTGATCGCGCCGGGACGCTCCAGCCAGATTGCGGACTGGCAGCCCGTATCATAGCTGTGGGCATTGTCGGGCATCCATGTCTCATGCGTGCCCCACCCCAGTTCGGCGGGTTGGAAACCTTCAGAAATGAACCCTTCGACAGACCAGGTGTTGACAAAAGTACCGCGCGGGCGCGGCGCGTGGCGGGCCTGCGTATCCCGCTCCGCAATATGAACGCCTTTGACGCCCAGTGACTGCATCAGCGCCCCCCACGCCGCCCGATTTGTCGGCGCCTCAACATCACGTCCGGTGTCTTTTGCCAGTGTCAGCAGCGCCTCTTTCACGAACCAGCTCACCATGCCCGGATTGGCCCCGCAGCAGGACACTGCCGTTGTCCCGCCCGGATTGGCGGCTTTCTCATCGCGGACCTTCTGGCGCAGCGCATAGTTTGTGCGCTCGGCATTCTCACTGGTCTCGAAATAGAAACCTTCCCAGGGTTCGACCACCGTATCAATGTAGAGCACGCCCAGTTCACGACAGAACTTCATGAGATCAAGCGAAGATGTATCAACGCTCAGGTTCACGCAGAACCCCTGGCCAGCGGCAAAATGCCCACCAAGGACCTCACGGTAATTGTCGCGCGTGATCTTGATCTGCTGGTGACGCACGCCGCGTGCGTCCAGAAAGTCACCCACGCTTTCATTGGGCTCGATGACAACCAACTGCTCCGGGTCATAGTCGAAATGCCGTTCAATCAGCGGCAACGTACCGCGCCCGATAGATCCGAACCCGATGATGACAATGGGACCGTCAATGCGGCCGTAGTTTGGATAGTTGGTCATATCGCCCCCCATAAACAAGAAAGGGCCGCGCTGGCATGATCCGGCGCGGCCCCAAAGCAATGATTGCGAGGAACCTTAGTTCTTCGCGTAGAATTCCACGACGAGGTTTGGTTCCATCATGACAGGGTATGGCACGTCGCCCAGAGCAGGTGTGCGCACGAATTTCGCCGTCATTTTGGAATGGTCCGCCTCGACGTAATCAGGCACGTCGCGCTCGGGCAATTGTGTCGCTTCGAGCAGCACAGCCAGTTGTTTGGAGCGGTCGCGCACTTCGATCACGTCGCCTTCCTGAACCCGATAGGAAGGAATGTTGACCTTCTTGCCGTTCACTTTGACATGGCCGTGATTCACGAACTGGCGCGCCGCGAAAACGGTTGCCACGAATTTCGCGCGGTAGACAACGGCGTCCAGACGACGCTCCAGCAGACCAATCAGGTTTTCACCGGTATCGCCCTTGACGCGTTCGGCTTCGGCGTAGATGCGGCGGAATTGCTTCTCGGTCAGGTCACCATAGTAGCCTTTGAGCTTCTGCTTGGCGCGCAACTGGATACCGAAATCGGAAAGTTTGCCCTTGCGGCGCTGACCGTGCTGGCCGGGGCCATATTCGCGGCGATTCACCGGGGATTTTGGACGGCCCCAGATGTTTTCGCCCATGCGGCGGTCGATTTTGTACTTGGCAGACGTGCGTTTTGTCACGGCTGATCTCCTTCTATGTGGCCCCGAGGGGCGTGAAGGGCGTTGTCCTCTGGCTTGCACCTGACAGGCTGTCCCTTGCGGGAGCCACCAACACCAATGAAGCCGCGCTTATACGCGTGTTCGGGACAGAGTCAACGGCTCTTTGTGCGCGCCAATTCTGCAACCTCGGCATGTCGATGGCAGCTCACCAAATGATCGTTAACCATCCCGACAGCCTGCATGAAGGCATAGACAATTGTGGGGCCACAGAACCGAAAGCCCTCTTTCTTGAGATCCTTTGAAATCTGCGTGGACAGCGGAGTAAATGCAGGCACTTCATCCGCAGATGCCCACCTATTTTCAAGCGGCGTGCCACCAACATAATTCCATAAAAATGTATCGAAGCCCTCGCGCGCCTCGATTTTCTGCCACACGCGCGCATTTGAAATCGTCGCCTCGATTTTTCCTCGGTGCCGAATGATCCCTTTATCGGCCAGCAAATGTGTAACCTCATCCGCTCCCCATCCGGCCACGATGTCTGGTTGGAATCCGGCAAATGCCGTCCTGAAATTCTCCCGCTTTTTCAAAATCGTGAGCCAACTCAAGCCCGCTTGAAAACCATCAAGAACCAGCTTCTCCCAGAGTGCGCGACTGTCATACTCGGGCACCCCCCAATCCGTATCGTGGTACTCCAGATAGATTTTTTCGGGCCCAGCCCATTCGCAGCGCGTTTTCATATTTCTCTTTTGTTTACCATATTTTTCAATGCATTAAAGCATATATTAAATTAGAACAAAATGAGAATATTAACCCGGGTTTAGCGTTTTAGGCTGCAAGGTGTCAAAAGCAGATCAGTTTGAGGAAGACGATGCCCGGACACAGAAAGAAAATACTGGCAGACGTACCACCCGGCGCCGAAAGCCCGCTGAGCTTTGCAGTATCGAAACGGGATCAGAACACGATCGACATGGTGGCCGAGGCGATCAAGAACAAGCAGGTGCTGCTTGCTTTCCAGCCCGTCATGCAGGCTCGCGCGCAAGGCAAAGTCGCATTTTACGAAGGGTTGATCCGCGTTTTGGATTACACTGGCCGGGTTATTCCGGCGTCTGACTTCATGGACACCATCGAAAATTCCGAACTTGGCCGTCAGTTGGATACGCTTGCCCTCGGTCTTGGTTTGCGCGCGCTAAATGACAATCCGGGCCTGCGGCTCTCCATCAATATGTCGGCACGGTCGATTGGGTACCAGCAATGGAACCGAACGTTAGACCGCTGGCTGACCCGCAATGACCTTATTGCCGAAAGGCTGATTCTCGAAATCACCGAGAGCTCCGCGATGATGGTCCCGGAACTTGTCGTTGATTTCATGGACCGTTTGCAAATCGAAGGCATCTGCTTTGCCATGGACGATTTTGGCGCAGGCTATACCGCATTGCGCTACTTCAAGGATTTTTTCTTCGATATCCTCAAGATCGACGGGCAGTTTATCCGCGGCATTGCAAACGACCCGGATAATCAGGCCATGACATCGGCCCTGGTATCTATTGCCCGCCACTTTGACATGCTCACCGTTGCGGAGTTCGTCGAGAACAAAGAAGACGCCGAAACGCTTGTAAGAATAGGCGTTGATTGCCTGCAAGGTTTCCACTTCGCCGCGGCCACGACCCGCCCTCACTGGCTACGCGACGCGGCAACTCAGAAAGCCATGTAGTCAAGAACGCGCCGATGCACGGTTGAAACTCAACTGCTCAGTTGGTTGCTGAGCACAATTGGATGCGTTATGGGTTCGCCAATGAGTGGTGGGGGATATCGGCCTTAATTTGAAGGCCAGCCCAGTTTGCCCCTGCCTAGAACTGGCAAAGGACCAATCACATGACGAATGTCGTTATCGCCTCCGCCGCACGTACTGCCGTCGGCAGTTTTGGCGGCTCGTTCGCAACCACGCCCGCTCACGATCTTGGCGCCGCCGTTTTAAAGGAAGTTGTGGCGCGTGCCGGTGTCGACGCGTCGGAAGTTTCCGAAACCATTCTGGGTCAGGTTCTGACAGCAGCCCAAGGCCAAAACCCGGCCCGGCAAGCGCATATCAACGCGGGGTTGCCTCAGGAAAGTTCTGCCTGGACCATCAACCAGGTCTGCGGGTCCGGCCTTCGGTCCGTAGCGCTGGCGGCACAGCACATTCAACTGGGCGATGCCTCGATTGTCGCGGCCGGTGGTCAAGAGAACATGACACTTTCACCCCATGCGGCCAGTCTTCGCGCCGGACATAAAATGGGCGATCTGAAATACATCGACACGATGATTCGGGACGGATTGTGGGACGCATTCAATGGCTATCACATGGGTCAAACCGCCGAAAACGTTGCTGAGAAGTGGCAGATCGGTCGCGATCAGCAAGATGAATTCGCTGTCGCTTCTCAAAACAAGGCGGAAGCCGCCCAGAAAGCCGGCAAGTTCGCCGATGAAATTATGGCCTTTACGGTGAAGGGCCGCAAAGGAGACACCATCATCGATCAGGATGAATACATTCGTCACGGTGCGACAATGGAAGCGATGCAGAAACTACGCCCTGCATTCACCAAAGACGGATCCGTAACAGCTGCAAATGCCTCCGGCCTCAATGATGGTGCGGCAGCTGCGTTGATGATGTCGGCCGACGACGCTGAAAAACGCGGGATCGAACCTCTCGCACGGATCGCGAGCTACGCGACAGTTGGCCTTGACCCTTCGATCATGGGCGCCGGCCCGATTTACGCAAGCCGCAAAGCGCTGGAAAAGGCGGGCTGGAAGGCTGAAGACCTTGATTTGGTTGAGGCGAACGAAGCCTTTGCAGCGCAGGCTTGCGCGGTCAACAAGGACATGGGCTGGAATCCGGATGTTGTAAATGTGAACGGTGGGGCCATTGCGATTGGCCATCCCATCGGCGCTTCCGGCGCGCGCATTCTCAATACACTGCTCTTCGAAATGAAGCGACGCAACGCCAAGAAAGGCCTCGCGACATTGTGCATTGGCGGTGGCATGGGTGTCGCAATGTGCCTTGAGCGCCCTTAACTAAGTGACGGGCGGCGTTTCGCACACCGCCCGACCTCCACCTCAAACCAACATTGGTTGCGTAATAAAGTTGCGCAACGACCATTAGGCGCGTAACAACATTGCCAGAAAATAAGGAGAATCCGACTATGTCCCGTGTCGCACTTGTCACCGGAGGCAGCCGAGGGATCGGCGCCGCAATTTCCAACGCCCTGAAAGACGCAGGTTATTCCGTCGCGGCAACCTACGCCGGCAACGACGAAGCCGCCGCAAAGTTCACCGACGAAACGGGAATCAAAACATATAAATGGAATGTGGCAGATTATGAGGCCAGCAAAGCGGGCCTCGCCTCTGTCGAGGCAGACCTTGGACCAATTGACGTGGTCGTCGCCAACGCGGGTATTACGCGCGATGCACCCTTCCACAAGATGACGCCAGAGCAGTGGCAGGAGGTCATCGACACCAATCTGACAGGCGTCTTCAATACGGTGCATCCGATCTGGCCCGGCATGCGCGAACGCAAATTTGGCCGTGTCATTGTGATCAGCTCAATCAATGGCCAAAAAGGTCAATTCGCACAGGTAAACTACGCCGCGACCAAAGCGGGAGACCTAGGCATTGTGAAATCTCTCGCGCAGGAAGGTGCGCGTGCAGGCATTACCGCCAATGCAATCTGTCCGGGGTATATCGCGACTGATATGGTGATGGCTGTACCGGAAAAGGTACGCGAGTCGATTATCGCCCAAATCCCAGCCGGTCGTTTGGGCGAGCCCGAAGAAATCGCAAGATGTGTCGTATTCCTGGCGTCCGATGATTCCGGGTTTGTGAATGGATCGACCATTTCTGCCAATGGTGCGCAGTTCTTCGTCTGAATTCAGTTCTGCGAAGCAACGGGCCGGTCATTGCGACCGGCCCTTTTTTTGTTTCGTAAGATCACCGCAGTGAGGCGAAAAGCCAATGCCATGCATCCCGCAAGGCCTGCGCACGCTCTTCATGAGCTTTGTGAATCGCGTCACGTGTCCCGCTTGTTGTGGTCGCTTCAAACATGCCCAGTCCCCGTCAATTACTTCAGCGTTTCTGATCTGACATGAATATGTCACTTATGTTGATGGCGTACAAACGAGACTTTACGCAGCTTCAGTTAAGTTTTACTTATGTGAATATGCATCGCAAGCTCCCCCCGCTAACCGCTTTACGTGCCTTTGATGCGGCTGCGCGCCACATGTCATTTGCGAAAGCCGCAGATGAGCTTTCTGTGACACCGGCTGCATTGAGCTTTCAGATCAAATCACTTGAGCAGCATTTGGGCGCACCACTCTTCCAACGATTGAACCGCGCAGTTGAATTGACCGAAGCGGGAGCAACGCTGGCCCCGGGAGCCGCCGAGGGTTTTCAGGTTTTGGGCCAAGCATGGCGGACCACGCAACGCCTCCAGGATACGCAAACCCTGACGGTTACCGCCGGACCTGCCTTCACCGCAAAATGGCTAGCACCCAGACTTTACGAGTTTGCACAAGCCCACCCGGAAATTGAGCTTCGTTTCTCCGCATCATTGAAGATCATGGATTTTGGACGCGACGCAATTGATGTGGCCATACGTTTCAGTCGTGAACCAGAAGAGAACCTTTACGCAGTGCCACTTGCCCACGAATGGGTTGCACCGGTCATGACACCGGCATTGGCCGAGAAGTACCCTAATGCAGAGAGCCTCAAATCCGCGCCGCTGATTTTCGACGATTCGATCAATTTCCTGAGGCCTAAATGTGACTGGCAAGCATGGTTCGCGGCTGTGGGGATAGATTTTGCGCCGACCCACGGCCCGCGCTTCAGTCAGGCGGATCATGCGGTTGATGCTGCACTTGCCGGAATGGGCGTTGTCTTGGGTCGACGTGCGCTTGTGGTCAAAGAAGTAGATGAGGGCAGATTGGTTATGCCTTACAAAGTGGCATTATCAACCGGGGCGCGCTTCCGTTTTCTCTGCCCGCAGGGCGCGGAAAACCGACCGCAGATCAGAGCGTTCAGAGATTGGATGCTCCATGAGATTGGCAAAACGACCTACATCACAGATCAACTTGTTATCAGAAATCCAGCGGATTGGTCCTGAAAACAGGACACCACACGCAATGGCAGTCCTGCATTCATGCTCTTTTGGCGTCAGTCCCCGGAAAAGGGTCTCCGACATCATCAGATATCTGCGCTCAACCGCCATTGCTTCAAGCGATCAAGCCGGTTTTAGCTTTCTGGAAAGACAACAGACATCGACCTTACGAGATCGGAAGCGGTGTCTTGCATGTCACCGGCGGGGCGCTATGCGCTGCCCGCGCCAGACTGTCTCGCGGGCTTTAACTGGAGAGCCGCGTAATCTCTTCTTTCAGGCGTAGTTTCTGCTTTTTCAGGTCGGCGATTGCAAGATCATCGGTGCCCGGCGCGCGTTGCGCCTCTTCAACGGCTTCGCTCAGGGACTGATGTTTCTTCTTCAGCTGGTCGACATGTGCAGTAACGCTCATTCATTCCTCCTGTTTGCAACGGTACGGGTTGAGTTGAGCACAACATGCGCGCCAAGTCACGCCGCATCAGCAGCATGGGCATGATACCCGTTAAAATTGTGTTAACGCCTGTCAAAAATCCAGCGCGGCACCGTCGCGCAGTATGGATTTCACCGCCGGAACATAGCTGTCGCCATCCTTTTCGTGGCGAGATCCTTCGTGGAGAATCAGCGGCGCGTGCAGCTTAAAGGCGGCACGCCCGTCCTTTTTTGCCCGCAAAATGACCAGTTCAGCCAAACGCCCCGCGCGCGGAGTCAGCGGCAACACTTCAATACTCCCCATGTGCACCGGCAGTGCCCTGAGAATGTCCGGCAATCGCTCAGCACGGTGGATCACGTGAACAAAGCCCTTTGGCCGCGCGCGTTTCGCGGCAATTTTCACCCATTTTGCGAGCGGCGTAACCTCGCCAACGGCGGTTTCGCGCCCACCGTCCTTTCCAGCACGCCGTGCGGCTTTGTCAAAATAGGGCGGATTGGTCATCACGTGATCAAATTGGCGCTCGCGCAGGTCAAGAGGCAAATCATTGATATCTGCCGGAATAACCTCCAGTTGATCGCCGCCATTGCGGCGCGCAAGATCGGCGTAATCGGGCTGCATTTCCACGCCGGTCATCAAAAGCCCCGGGACCCGGGCTCCCAGACAAAGGATTGCCGCCCCAACGCCACATCCAAGGTCCAGCACGGACTGCCCGGAACGGGCTGGAACGCTTGCCGCAAGCAGCACCGGGTCTGCCCCGGCGCGGTACCCGTGACGCGGCTGAAGAAGCTGCACCCGCCCACCAAGAAAAGCATCTCGAGTCAGGTTGTCATTCATAGCCCCAGTGGGATGTCATTATCTTCGAGAACGCGCGTTGCAGCGACATGTTGGTCTGCCCTGACCATCAGGCGACGCGGGAAAATTCCGATACCTCCTTCGAGCACGCTCATGTTTACGTCCTGCTCGAAGCAAGCTATACGCTCCCCTTGAAGAAGGGCGGTGGCAAAGGCAATGATCGTTGGGTCTGTGCTACGCAAAAGTTCCTTCATATCAAAGATGTAAAGGCAAACAGACCACCATGTCGACCCTAGCAAGCGGGAAGTTGATGCCGAAAACGGAGAATTCACAAAAACCGCATGATCGGATGGCCGCGTATCTGGCCAAAGACATGCTGGCTGTGAATGCATTGATCCGGACGCGCATGGCCTCGGAGCACGCGCCACGCATTCCCGAAGTAACTGCACATCTGGTGGAGGCAGGTGGCAAGCGGTTGCGCCCCATGCTTACATTGGCGGCAGCCCATCTTTGCGGATATGAAGGGCCGTATCATGTGAACCTTGCCGCAACGGTAGAATTCATTCACACGGCGACGCTGCTGCATGACGATGTGGTGGACGAAAGCGGCCAACGCCGCGGGCGCCCGACGGCAAACCTGCTGTGGGACAACAAGTCATCCGTTCTGGTCGGCGATTATCTCTTTTCGCGCAGCTTCCAGCTGATGGTCGAAACCGGCTCCCTGCGCGTCCTCGATATATTGTCCAACGCGTCGGCGACGATTGCCGAGGGCGAAGTGCTCCAACTCACCGCCAGCCAGGATCTCGCAACAACCGAAGCCATTTACTTGCAAGTTGTCCGAGGCAAAACCGCCGCATTGTTTTCTGCCGCCACAGAAGTCGGGGGGGTTATCGCCGATGCGCCCGGCGCCGTGGTGCAGGCGCTTTTTGATTACGGTGACGCACTGGGGATAGCGTTCCAGATCGTTGACGACCTCCTGGATTTTCAGGGAGACGCGGGCACCATCGGGAAAAATATCGGCGATGATTTCCGAGAGAGAAAACTCACGATGCCTCTAATCAAGGCGGTTGCCAAGGCGGACGAGCACGAACGCGCTTTCTGGGTGCGCACCATCGAACGCGGCAGACAAACAGATGAGGATCTGGAGACTGCTCTCGCTTTGCTGCGAAAGCACAACGCCCTGACTGAAACAGCCACGCAAGCGCGTGTTTGGGCCGCAAAAGCGAAATCTGCTTTAAAGCCGCTGCCCGATCACGAGATTAAGGACATGTTGAGCGATCTGGCAGATTACGTCGTTGAACGGATCAACTGATTTGCGGCTGGGCGCTGCCTGACTGTGTTCCCAGATGCGTCGCTTGCACCCACCATTCAGGATGCATCAGGCCAATTTCCTTGGCCGCAGCGAGCGATGCATCTGCGTTTTTAAACACCCCAAAACAGGTCGCCCCGGACCCAGACATACGCGCCATCAGACACCCCGGCTGGCTTTCCAGTGCTTGGATCACCGTCTCGATTGATGGCTCCAGTGCAATGGCGGTGGCCTGCAAATCATTGCGTTGCGCCAACAACCAGTCTGCAAATTCTGACGCACCGGCGAAGCTCGGGAGATCTACCGGCATGGGTGGATTCTTTCGCACTGGAAGGGACTGAAACACCTTTGGTGTCGAAACTGCAGCTCTCGGGTTCACAAGAACAGCGTGCAGCGACGGCATCTTCGGTAATATTGTGATCTCCTGACCAATACCGCGTATGCGCGCTGCGGCACAGCTCACGCACATCGGGATATCGGCACCAAGTTCCAGCAATTGATCAACCTTTGGGACCGCCTGGCCAGCTTGCATTGCAGCCAACCCGCGAAAGGTCGCAGCCGCATCCGCCGATCCACCACCAATTCCTGACGCAACCGGCAGGTTTTTTGTGAGCGCGATGCTCAGATCAGGCAAGCCGGGGAAGAGTTTCGCCACCCGCACGACAAGATTACTGTCCTCAGAACCCAGATGTTGTGCCTCCGGGCCCGAAACACTGAATTCCCGAGGGCCAACCGTCAGTTCGACAATATCCCCGATATCGGCAAAGGCCACCAGACTGTCGATCAGATGGTAGCCGTCAGAACGCTGACCCACCACATGCAAGGTCAAATTGATTTTGGCGGGCGCGAATATCCGAACCGATTTAGGATCGCTTTGCGTCAATCTTGAGCAACTTCCAGCGGAGCAGCCCCTTCTTCCTCAAGCACGGCATCAAGCCCGATCTCCAGCTTGCGCCGAATCCGGTCAGGCTTGGCCTCGCTCAGAGGATCATCTTCATCGACAAAAGATAACGCACGCGCCCATTGGAATTCCGCCTCGCGTTTGCGACCCACGGCCCAATAAACGTCACCAAGGTGATCATTCACAACCGGATCAACGGCCATCAGCTCCACCGCACGCTCCATATGCGGAACTGCTTCGTCGTAGCGGCCCAGACGATAAAGCGCCCAGCCGAGGGAATCGATTATGTAGCCGCTGTCCGGGCTGGCCGCGACCGCTTGCTCAATCAAACCCAGCGCCTCATCAAGCTTTTCCGTTTTTTCGACCAGAGAATAACCAAGATAGTTCAACACTTGGGGTTGTCCCGGGTTCACTTCGAGTGCGGCGCGAAAACCTGCTTCTGCCGCCTCCCAGTTTCCTTGTCGCTCGTTTGAGATGGCACGGGCATACAAAAGGAACCAGCTTGGACCGCCGCTGTCTTCGGCAAGCGCCACGGCACGATCATAGGCCACAACCGCATCAGCAAAGCGATCTTCCTGACGCAGCGCGTCACCCAAAGCCGATTGAACGGATGCCAGCTGGCCATGGGTTCGGGCCAACTGTTCCAGAACCTCAATGGCGGCTTCAGGTTTGCCCGACCGACGCATTGCCGCCGACCGCCCCAGCTCCGCCGCGTGGTAGGCCGGATGATCAGACGGTACGCCCTTGTAGACAACAATCGCCTCATCATGTTGGCCAAGTGTTTCGAAAAGCTCCGCCGTCAGAAGCAAGGCATCGACGTGCCCCGGCCGCAAGGCGCGCGCGACCTGAGCATAAAGGATCGTATATTCCGGACCTGCTTCGCTTCGCAGCGCCGCAGCCACCGAATAGAAAACTTCGGCAAATCCGTCCTGAACGCTGGCAACATGTTTGAATGGCAGGGGTTCATCGTCATTTAACGCAGCAACGATCAGGTCAATCTCCGGATCAGTCGCGCCGCTGAACATGCGCTGCAAAAGCTCCAGGGCTTCACCGTCCCGATTCAGCTGCGACAAGATCTCAACCCGGGCCAGCACACCCCGGCGGGTTTGCACCACCGAACCGGTGCCGTCGGATGCAAAAATCTGCTCGGCGCCTTCATAATCGCCAACCGATGCCAGTGCCATGGCCTTGTGATAAAGCGCAAAGCCCAGAAGACCGGGCCTCTCAGCGAGCTTGTCAAAACCAGCCAGGGCCTCGCTCACCTTGCCGACACCCATCAGACCCCAGGCACCAACCAACCCATCAACGAGCGGCCCGATGCCTTCTCCCTGCGGGATCTTGCCGGCAAGTGCCTGATAATCCTCATCCAGGATCGATTTTGCGGTCAGCACCAGTTCCGCAATCTGGCTTTGTTGACCCGACGAAACCAATGCCGTAGCGATTGGCGCGGCCCGCTCTATGCGTCCCATTGCGAGCTGGGACACAACAGCGCTTTCCATCAGCTGAACATTGCCAGGATCGCGGGCCAGCGCTTGGGTGAAGTAGGATGCAGCCTGCTCAAAATCGCTTTGCAATGCAGCGGATCGTGCTGCCAGATAGGGACCAGCAATGGATTGCGCATGCGCCGACACTGCCAATGCGGATACAACGGCAATCGCCGCAGCGGTTGTCATCAGTTTTTGGAACACGAAACGCTCGACCTCATTCGAAAAGGGCTTTTGCTTTAAGCTAGCATGTTCGGACGCAATCGCAATGGCCCCGATCGACCGATGGCGATTCTCCCCGGTCTCACCTGATCACCAAAAAGCGATCACTCAGGCGGAAAAATAGCCGCCCTTCCGCAGATCACATATTTGGATAGTTCGGGCCGTCACCCCCCTGCGGCGTCGTCCAGACAATATTCTGTGCCGGGTCCTTGATATCACAAGTTTTGCAATGGACGCAGTTTTGAAAATTAATGACAAAGCGCGTGTCCTTGCCCTCTTCTTCAACAAACTCATAAACGCCCGCCGGACAATAGCGCGCTGAAGGGCCTGCAAATTTTGGCAGATTGCTTTTGATCGGTACATCGGCGTTGGTAAGTGTCAAATGCGCGGGTTGGCTCTCTTCGTGGTTGGTGAAAGAGAAAGCCACATTGGTCAGCCTGTCAAAGGACAGCTTTCCATCTGGCTTCGGATAGTCAATTGGCGTGTGTTTTGACGCTTCTTCCGTGGCATCCGCGTCAGATTTCCCATGCCCCAACGTGCCCAGAAAGGAAAACCCAAGCGTGTTGGTCCACATATCGAGTCCACCCATGATCAGGCTGGCCGTCAGCCCATATTTGGACCACAGCGGTTTGACGTTGCGCACTTTGCGCAGGTCCTGACCGATCTTGCCGGTACGGACTTCGGCCTCGTAAGTCGCCAATTCGTCGCTGGCCCGACCGTTTGACATCGCCCCGATCGCCGCCTCGGCCGCTGCCATACCAGACAACATCGCATTGTGGTTGCCCTTGATACGGGGGACATTGACCATACCGACCGAACAGCCCAGCAGGGCAACACCCGGGGCGACCATTTTTGGCATGGACTGGAAACCGCCCTCCGAGATTGCCCTTGCGCCATAAGCCACGCGTTTTCCCCCTTTCAGCAGATCCGCAACCATCGGGTGGTGCTTGAACCGCTGGAATTCCATGTAAGGGAAAAGATGTGGATTCTTGTAATTCAGGTGGACCACGAATCCCACGTAAACTTGATTATTTTCAAGGTGATAGATAAAAGATCCGCCGCCTGCATTGCCATTCAGCGGCCAACCCATCGTGTGGGTTACGGTACCTTCACGGTGCTTGGCAGGGTCAACTTCCCAGATTTCCTTCATACCAAGGCCGAATTTTTGAGGCTCATGCCCATCGCTGAGATTGTACTTCGCAATCACCTGTTTGCTCAGACTGCCGCGCACGCCTTCAGACAGGAAAACATACTTGCCATGTAATTCCATCCCCGGCTCATAGCTGTCGCCGTGGCTGCCATCAGCATTCTTGCCAAACTCACCTGCAACAACCCCTTTGACTTCGCCGTTGCCCCCGTAAACCAGCTCGGAACAAGCCATACCGGGGAAAATCTCGACCCCCATCTCTTCTGCCTGTTCCGCCATCCAGCGGCAGACGTTACCCATGGAAACAATATAGTTGCCGTGATTGTTCATTAGCGGTGGCATCGGCGCATTCGGAATGCGCAACTGCCCAGCCTCGCCCAGCATGTAGAAATTGTCCTCGGTCACCGGCACGTTCAGCGGTGCACCTTTTGCTTTCCAGTCCGGGATCAATGCATCCAGACCCACCGGATCGAGCACCGCACCAGAGAGAATATGCGCGCCAACTTCAGAGCCTTTTTCAAGCACGACCACGTTGCAATCAGCGTCCAGTTGCTTCAACCGGATCGCCGCAGACAGACCTGCTGGACCAGCGCCAACAATGACGACATCGTATTCCATTGCTTCGCGTTCACTCTCAGACATTCCCGGCTCCCTTACAATCCTTCGGGGCACAGCACCCGCTGCGCAATAATCGTTCGCGATTGGCTAAACCACGTCACCTCCCAATGCAATCGCAACCGGGCGTCATAAAGGGGTGAAAACGACGATTTTGACACAGATCTCCGCGGTTCCGTTCACGTTTCAGGTCGATCCCCCATCAGATAGCGCGGCCCCGGTCCCTTTTCCGCAGCACGATCAGTTGGGTTGTACAATGCACAATTGGGCAAACTCAGACACCCACATCCGATGCAACCGTCCAGACTGTCCCGCAGACGGGTCAAAGTCTCTATCTTCTGGTCCAGGCTGGCGCGAAAGCCAGCGCTTATCTTTGCCCAATCTGCCTTGGTCGGCGTGCGCCCGCCGGGCAATCTGTCAAGTTCCGCGCGAATCTGCGGCAAGGTAAAGCCAAATTGCTGTGCAATCATCACGAAGCTGAGCCGCCGCAAATCGGAGCGCTGAAACCGGCGCTGCCCCCCAGAATTGCGCCAGGGTCTGATCAAACCCTGCGCTTCGTAGTAACGGATCGCAGAGACCGCCAAACCTGTGCGCGCAGACAATGCCCCAATCGACAAACCATCATTGATCGCCATACAAAAAACTCCTTGACCTCAAGTTAGGTTTAGAAATTACGATACATGTGATCAAGACGCATTTGGAGGATTTTGCAATGGCGGCAATGCTTGAACACACCAACTACACAGTCTCGGATGCTGATGCGACGGCAGCCTGGATGTGTGATCTTTTTGACTGGCGTATTCGCTGGGAAGGCGCGTCGCTGGATGGCGGGAAATCCATCCACGTGGGCACGGACACCCACTATCTGGCGCTCTACACACCAAAGGTTCAGACCGGCGAGAAACCCAACAGCTACATCACGCGTGGCGGGCTGAACCATATCGCGGTTGTCGTCGAAGACATCGACGCGATGGAAAGTGCGGTAAAAACCGCTGGATTCACGCCGGGCAATCATGGCGACTATGAACCCGGGCGGCGGTTCTATTTCCACGACCATGACAATATCGAATATGAGGTCGTCCAATACGACTAAGCTGGCGCGTGCCAATCTGACACGTCCCTCTTGCATTTTGCCTCACCATTAGGTCAGGTAGTTGGCATCTCTCACCTGCGGCCCCCCGGTGCAACCCGGCGGGCCGCATCATTTCGTGGACGACACCGATGGACAAAATTCCGATGACCCGCAAGGGCCACACAGATCTTGAAGCTGAACTCAAGCAGCTGAAGTCCGTTGAGCGACCTGCCATTATCAAGGCCATCGCCGAGGCCCGCGAACATGGCGATTTATCCGAGAATGCCGAATACCATTCCGCCCGCGAAAAACAGTCTTTCATCGAAGGACGCATCAAGGAACTTGAGGGCGTTCTGGGGCTCGCCGAAGTCATCGACCCGTCAAAAATGTCCGGTACGATCAAATTCGGGGCAACGGTCACCTTGGTGGATGAAGATACGGATGAAGAAAAGACCTGGCAGATCGTTGGCGAACATGAGGCCAATGTCGAAAATGGGCTTTTGAACATTAAATCGCCGATTGCGCGCGCCTTGATTGGCAAAGATGAAGGCGACAGCGTAGAAGTGCGCACGCCAGGCGGCGAAAAATCCTATGAGGTGCTCAAGATCGTCTATGCCTGACGGGACCATGAGACATGACTGACACAGCTGAAACCACCGAGACGACCGAAGCGCGCGCGCGCCCGACACCGCTGGGGATTTATGACCGCCCCAAAACGGAAGGGGTCACTGTCATTGAAATGGCGGCAACAGCGCTCTCCTGCATCTGGTTGCTGGGCGCAGTGATCTTTTTCGTGGTTCTGCCGAATGATCTGAGTGAAAATCTGGACGGCGTGCGGTTTTTGATGACGATGCTGACGGTGTTCATGCCGGTTGGCATGATCTGGGTTGCCGCGACGGCGGCACGGTCCAATCGCGTGATGCGAGAAGAAAGCCAGCGATTGCAGGCCTCCATAGATGCCATTCGCCAGACCTATATTGCTCAAAGCCAAAGCGGTGTGGTCGGGCCGGAGCCCGCTTCGGTCGCACGAAAACTCGACGAGATTGCCGCGGCGACGCGGAAGACCGAAACCACCGTTGCGACATTCGCGTCGCGACGGGAGGCGGATCGCCCCGCAACGCCACCTGTGCAAACAAAATCTGTCCCACAGCCGGATGATCAGCCAGCACTTGCCTTGGGCACCTCCGCTGAAGATATGGCGCCCCCCCTTGCGGTTGAAGACTTTGTCCGGGCGCTGAACTTTCCGGAAACCGCAGAGGACGAAGCCGGCTTTTCAGCTTTGCGCCGCGCCCTCAAGGACCGATCCGCCGCGCAACTAGTTCAAGCCTCTCAGGACGTACTGACGCTGCTCAGCCAGGATGGCATCTACATGGATGACCTGCGACCGGATCGCGCGCGTCCCGAGGTTTGGCGGCAGTTTGGACAGGGCGCACGCGGACGCCCCATTGCAGCGCTCGGCGGGGTGCGGGACCGATCTTCTCTTGCCCTGACGGCCGGGCGTATGAAGCAGGATCCGATATTTCGCGATGCAGCCCATCATTTTCTACGGCGGTTTGACAGAACCTTTGCCGATTTCGAAAGGACGGCAACGGACAGCGAAATCTCAGCCCTGGCCGAGACCCGCACCGCGCGGGCGTTCATGTTGCTGGGTCGCGTTGCAGGAACCTTTGACTAGCATCGGAACCCAGCTCGCAAGGTTGGATAATCTTCGTCATTTTTGGACGATGCGCAATTTTGCAAATCAAGTTGCTGCTCTTTGCAAAATTAGAAACTGATATCTTTCAGCCAGTTACGCCAAGCAAATCGACGCGCCCGAATGATCGCCAATGCCAGCGAAGCTCATTCAAGCGTCTTGCCTGTGGCGACCAAACATCAAATCGGGTCCGTTGCTCACCACCATGTTCTCATCACTGAAGCACTCCTGAACCAACCCGTGTCGCGCGATGAGATCAAATACATAAAACCAAGGAACGGTCATCCAAATCGGATCGCGCCATCAACCACCAAAGGCTGCAGTTTCCCGGGTTCGCTACGATCTCTGAGGTTTGTTTGGCCCGAGAAAACTCATCTTAGCCCAAAGCTGCTGAACGGAATGTAGCGCACCATGCTGCCAGGTTTGATTTCGGCCGCTTCCGGTGGCAGTTCAACCAATCCATCTGCCCAACTCAACCCGGAAATGCGGCCCGACCCTTCGGAGGCGAAAATCTCAACACGGCCATCCCGCATTCGGGCTCGCAAAAATTCGCTACGCCCGGCTTTTTTGTGTTTGGTGAATGCGGCAGGCACGTCAAATCCCTGAGGTTCCAGCCAGTTTTGCCCTGCCAGACGGGCCATAGCCGGGCGCGCAAAGATGAGCGCGCAGACCATCGCGGCCACGGGATTACCCGGCAACCCGAAGACCGGCGCACCGGACCACATTCCCAGCGCGAGCGGTCTGCCGGGTTTGACGGCAATCCGCCAAAGGCTCATTGCTCCCGCCTCTGTCAACAGTGCCGAGACGTGGTCTTCATCGCCTGCCGAAGCGCCACCGCTGGTCAGGATCAGATCAGCTTGCTCGGCAGCCTCGTTCAAACGATTGCGCAGTGTCTCCCGATCATCGGGCACACGCCCAATATCCACCGGAAGGTGACCCATCTGCCGCACCATCTCCAACAGCATCGGACGATTTGCATCGTATATCTGGCCTGGATCGGCAAAATCACCTGCCTCCACCAGTTCTGCGCCGGTCGACAGGACAGCGACGCGCAAAGGTTCATAGGCACTGACACGTTTTGTGCCCACAGCCGCCAGCAGCGCGGCTTCGGCCGGTCCCACACGCGTCCCCTTGGAGAGAGCGCATGCGCCCTGTTCCACATCTTCGCCCGCCTGCCGCGTGTTCGCCCCCTGCCTGACGGGGCCACGAAACGCGATCTGACCGCCGTTTACAGTCACGTCCTCCTGCAAGATCACCGTATCGACACCCAAGGGCAATGCGGCACCGGTCAGCACCCGTATGGCAGTCCCTTCCGGCAAATTGACGGGCATATCGCCCGCAGCCGCTCTGGCTTTTGCGAGCGGCAGCTGATGCACACCCGCATCGCGACCACCTGCAAAGCCGTAACCATCCACAGCGGTATTCGGCAGCGGCGGGTTCGCCCGTTCTGCAAGGACATTTTCAGCCAAAACATACCCCGCAGCCTCAGTGACCGACACGTTCATTGTTCTGGTCACGGGCGAAAGACGCTGTTCCAGCATCGCCAGCGCCTCTTTGACGGGCGTCCAGTTCACGCCGGGCGGCAACGCAAAGCAATCATTGGTCAATCGCGGCGGGCGCAACGCGGCCTGACGCAGCAAATCTTCGTGGCCTAGTCCGAAAATCCACCCTTCTTCCGGGGCCGAAACATCCAGGATATCGCCCAGCTCAGTGGGATCGAGCGCGGATACCATGCGTGCCACCTCGCGCACTTGCCACGCGTCCCTGATCATCCCCTCGGGGCCACTATCGAGCGTCAGGGACGGCCAGATTTCAACCAGCGCCACGGGTTTGGTCAACGGTTCAAAAGGCCATGCGGCAGCATCGAACTTGCGCCGCAAACGGGCCAGAACCGGCAGGCCCATCAATACCTGTGAGCCAACCGCACCGGCCCCGCCCAACTGCCAGCAGGTAAACGCCCCGAGGGCCCGTTCCTCGGCTGCGCGTTTTTCAGGAAAACGGTTCTGATAACCTTGCATCCCGCGTGGCAAACACTCGATTTCGCGTTTGAGGCAATTGAACCAGAACGGCCCATGACCACCAAACTGACGGTTGATTTCGCCGGCAAGATCGAAGCGGTTGTTTGCTTGAGGCGTGTCCTCGATACGTTGCTCCAGCCATTCCCAAAGGGCGAACGGATCCTCCTTGCCCGTGATCGCGCTGGCAAATCCTTTCGGGTAGCCGAAAGGAAAATCAAACCCGGCCAGCACCCGCCGCCCGGCAGCAAGTTCAGCGGCAAGCAAGTCTTCCAGCCAATCTTCGGCAAGCTTTCGGTTGCGAAGATAGATAGGGGCCTCGGTACGCCCATCCCGCGCGACACAGGCCCAGATCGCATCTTTCCGGGGAGATTTTCCAGTGTCATTGCCGCCAGACCAATCAACCATGACGATTGTGTCAAAAAGCGTCACAGGCCCACCTCGGCCAGAATGAAATCCGCGATTGTGCTTGTGTCGTTCAGGTCAAAAACCGGTCGATCCATGCTGATCTTGGTGTCACTGGCGATAGCTCGGATCGTTGGATCCTCTGGCGCAATCAACGGGTTACCGGTTTCTGAACGGTGCGCTTCGATCTTGCTGTGCGCGTCGCGCTTATATCCTTCGATGAGCACCAGATCGACCGGACTGAGTTTATCTAGCAGTTCATCGAGCGTTGGCTCTGGCGCACCGCGCAACTCGTGCATCAATGCAAAGCGGTTTCGCGATGCCAAAAGCACCTCGGAAGCACCTGCCTGCCGATGGCGGTAACTGTCCTTCCCAGGATGATCGACGTCAAAAACGTGATGCGCGTGTTTCACGGTCGATACCGATATTCCGCGGCTGCAAATCTCACTGACCAAACGCTCCATCAACCCGGTTTTGCCCGCATTCTTCCACCCGACAATGCCATAGATTTTCATAGCAACGCCTCAGCTTGCGCCAGATCATCCGGTGTGTTGACATTGAAGAACGGATCAACTGAAGCCACCGGGAACAGGGCTTCGCGACCGTTGTGCGCGTCCGTCCACAAAACCACCTTGCGCAAGCCGTCTTGCAAATCCGCGCGCAGATCGTCGCGCAGAGCCACGGGCCAAAGACCAAAAGTCGGATGCCGAACGCGTCCGCGCGCCGCATCCGGCGTGGCGGAAAGAACCAGAGGCTGCGTCATTCCCTCGGCCGCCAATAGCAGTTGCGGGACAAGATCGGCCGGAAAAAACGGCGTGTCCGCCGCCGCCGTCACAATTGTATCCGCACCTTGCGCCGCCGCCCAATCGAGCCCGGCAAGCACACCCGCAAGGGGACCGGCGTAATCTTCAATACTATCCGGCAAGACGGGTAGCTGAAAACGGGCAAATCGCGCCGGATCCCCATTTGCATTGAGCGCCAGCCCAGCCACTTGCGGCGACAGCCGTTCGATGACGTGGTCAAGCAGGCAGTGCTTGCCGAGACGCAACAGCCCCTTGTCTCCGCCGCCCATACGCGTGGCCTGCCCACCGGCCAAAATCACTCCAAGCGGCTGCTTCATCACGCCCCCTTGCGCCCGGCGCGGCGAGGCTCTTCCGCAATTTCGCGAGGGTTTGCATCGCGTGTCAGGCGATCTTCTCCCGAAAGACACATGAAGCGCTGACCCTTCATGCGACCGATCAGCGTCAGGCCAACCTCCTTGGCAATTTCCACCCCCCAGGCCGTGAAGCCGGAGCGTGATGCGAGCACCGGAATGCCCATCATCGCCGTTTTGATCACCATCTCGGAGGTCAGACGCCCGGTGGTGTAAAGGATCTTGTCTGCGGCATCGACATTCTCCGCCAGCATCCATCCGGCGATCTTGTCGACCGCATTGTGTCGCCCGACATCTTCCATATAAACCAAAGGCTTATCCTGATGGCAGAGCACAGTACCGTGAATGGCACCCGCTTCCAAGTAGAGCGATGGGGTCCGGTTGATCCGGGCACTCAATGCGTAAAGCCAGGACGTACGCACAGGCGTCGCAGGCAGTCGAACGCCCTCCAGTCCGGACATCATATCACCAAAAACAGTGCCAACCGCACAACCGCTCGTGCGGGTTTTCTTGCGCATTTTCTCTTCGTAATCCGTCTGGCGCGCGGTGCGCACGACCACGGTTTCCAGCTCTTCATCATAGTCGACGCCGGTGATCTCATCCCCGGCCTGCAACATGCCCTGATTGCGCAGAAAACCAAGGGCGAGGTAATCGGGATAGTCCCCGATGGTCATGGCCGTGACGATCTCCTGACCATTGAGGAAGATGGTCAACGGGCGTTCTTCGACGACATTTGTAGTGACACGCCGACCTTCGTGATCCGTGCCCTCCACGCAACGGGTCAGCCGCGCCGCCGAAGGATCGGGAGCGATGATATAGTCGCCGGTATCGTCGAGCCTGGCCAATTGCATCCCCCTCGAAGCTAAGCTACCTCTTGGCGGTAACTTTAGAAGCATCTCATGTCCTCCACCACACCGAAAACACGCACAAGGGCGTCAGCCTTTTGGAAAGGGGTAGCCGACGGCACCCCATTTTTGCTCGTTGTCGGGCCTTTTGCGATGCTGTTTGGCGTGCTGGCGACGGAAGCGGGCCTCAACGTTCTGGAAACGCTTGCCTTTTCTGCGGTCGTCTTCGCTGGTGCGGCGCAGTTTACCGCGTTGCAACTGATGCAGGAAAACGCCCCGACACTGATTGTCCTGGCCTCTGCACTCGCGGTAAATTTACGGGTTGCGATGTATTCGGCATCGCTCACGCCCTGGATTGGCGCGGCCCCTCTCTGGCAGCGGGCCATTGCGGCGTATTTCACGGTCGACCAATCCTACGCCTGTTCCGTTGCACAATTTGAAAAAGAACCGCAAATGACCGTGCCTCAGCGGATGGCTTATTTTTTCGGTGTACTGACCCCGATCGTGCCGACATGGTACATCAGTACATTCATCGGCGCAGCAATTGGCACGCAGGTGCCCGAAAGCTGGGCGCTCGATTTTGCACTGCCCATAACCTTTTTAGCGATGGTCGCGCCCATGCTGCGCACCGCAGCCCACGTCGTCGCCGCCTGTGTCGCAATCGTCGTCAGCTTGCTGGCCGCGGGCGTACCCTATTCGCTGGGACTGATCATTGCGGGTGCCTTGGGAATGATCGCTGGTGCGCAGGCGGAAGCCATTATAGAGCGTCGAAAGGCAGAAAATGACTGAGCCGAATACCCTCTGGACCGTCATCATTTGCCTCGGCCTTGGCAGTTACTTTCTACGTTTTGCATTCCTCGGGATCGTCGGGGACCGCCCGATGCCCAAATGGTTGCTGCGGCACTTGCGATATACTGCCGTGGCCATGTTGCCGGCGATGGTATCGCCGCTTGTTGTCTGGCCTGCCGCAACGGGAGGGCAACCCGACCTGCCCCGCATGTTGGCGGCCTCCGCGACGCTGCTTGTGGGTCTTGCAACCAAGAACGTGCTTGCCGCAATCATATCCGGAGCAGCGACGCTATTCGGCGCGCTCTATCTCTTAGGTTAGGGGTTTGCGATCAGCTTTGTGCAGCTTCGATCCCGTCGCGTACGTCGCCCTCGTCATTCTCATAGTATTTGTCGGTTTTCACATCCGGACGCTGTGCAATCTGCTCCATGAGGTTGATCGGGAAAAACGTCACCGAAATATTTTCAAAGCCAGGGATTTCTTTCAAAATCGCGGAGGTTGCATTGGCGCAAAACGCGCCGGGGACGGCACCCTTGGATTGTACCAGTTGCAGCGCTTGTTCGGCCTGCGCGGGCGTCACTATGATTTCCTGGGACACAACATGATAGGTGCTGCGCGCATGCGCGCTCTTGTAGCCCTGTACCCAGGCCGGTGACATCCCGTAGAGCACGTCGCCGCGTTCCGCTACGTCAGCGTGCAAGAACGACCCCGCAGGGTCATAGATCACCTGTTGGGACCCGCTCACCATCAGGGACGTATGGCCACCGCTGCCAGTCGTATTGTTCACCATTGTGAAAATCGTAAGCTTCGGCGGCCCCTCGGGAACGTAAACCTTGGCAGCGATTTCTTCCGGCGATGCCTCGAAAACGGACGAGACCGCACATCCCGTCAGCAATGACGCTGCGGCCAGGATCATCAGTAAGCGCATTATTTATCCCCGCGGGCCAGTTCAGCTCAGGTGATGAAAATCGCCATGCCAACCAAAAGAAGAATGATAATGATCACGCTTTTGGTGGTGAAACGCATAAAACCATCAAAGGTTTTTTCCTGAGTGGTGATCTCCATGTCACCGTGCTTGTGATCTGCCATTTCCGCAGCCCTTCTAAAGATGTTTCGACCAGCCCTAATAGATTCTTCCAGCCATGTCACCCGCTTGGCCAAAGGATGCGGCGAAATGCGTATGATTCTGTTAGAGGGTCATGCCCTGGCACTCTGCTGTCGCGAAACCGGTTGCCCCACAGCTATGCATTATCTTCGATGTCCTGAGCCAGCCGGAAACCGATCCGGCGCGCTTCGACGGTTTCAGAAGGCTTGGGCAAAGCGCGCAGCATCACATTGAGCTGGCTCACATGCTGAATGAGCTGCGTTTTGCCACCCGCGCCATCGCTGCCGTAAAACGTCACGATATCGGGATCGAAGTATCCCATCCCTTCGATCCGCAGGACACCTGCATCCCCCCCGGTGAAACCCATGGCCACCTCATGCGCGTTATCCAACTGCTCTTCAAAGTTCTTCAGGTAGATGATGATACGTTCATAAGCCCATTGCGCCGGCGATTTTTGCGCCGTCGGTTTGGAGGCAATTGATTGAGGTAGTTCCGGTGCATCCGGCGCAGGTGTTTCGGGATCACAATGCACTTCGTGACGGCGTGGCAAAGCGTTTGCTTCTGCCAGCTCGGCGGAGGTTTCGATCTTGTCACCCATTGTCTATCCTTTGCGCTGATACTCCCAGGCATCATCAGCGCGGCGTGTCCGGCTGGCAAGACCCGACTGATAGAGGTGGCTCAAATGTGCGACAGCCTCAACCAGCGCCAGGCCGTATTCCGCCGCCCCAATCTTGCGTTTGAACAGGGGCGCAAAGCACTCCGCCGCTGTTTTGGGCGTGTCGATGTAGTCAAGCAGGCGCGTCAGAGCCCCATGATGATTGTCAATCAATTGGCGCATCCGCAGGGGCAGACCGGTAAAGGGCAGTTTGTGCCCCCCCAAGACCAGATGGTCAGGCCGCGCCAATGTCGACAGGCGTTCGCAGGCCTCCAGCCAGTCTGCAATCGGGTCGGCCATCGGTTCGGTGGCATAGACGCCGATGTTGGGACTGATGGAGGGCAAAATCTGGTCGCCCGCCAGCACCAGATGATCGTCCCGGCTCCAGAAGGTCGCATGCTCGGGGGCGTGACCGTTGCCTATGTGAATATCCCAGCGCCGCCCACCCATCTCGATCACATCGCCCTGCTCGATGCGGGTGTAGCCCAGCGGCATCGGGGCCACGACATCGGCAAAGTTGAACGGGCGTTCCGTGGCGCGTGTTTCGTAAATATCGGCATCCATTCCAGCACTGCGGTAAAACGCGAGGTTTTCACGCGACGGCACATCCTGCGCGTCAAGCGTCAGCATGCGAGCAGTCAGCCACGCGGTGCGGGTCGCGACCAGTTCGGCCCCATGCGCGGTCTGGAACCATCCCGCCAAACCCACATGATCGGGATGGTGATGAGTGACAATCACGCGCCCGATGGGCTTGCCGTTCAAAGGGCCTGCCATCAGGGTCTGCCAAATCGCCTTGCTCCGTTTGGACGCAAATCCGGTGTCGATCACGGTCCAACTGTCGCCATCGTCCAACGCATAGATATTGACGTGATCGAGTTTCATGGGCAGCGGCAGGCGCATCCACAGAACGCCTGGTGCTATTTCGATGGCATCCCCTTCTGCGGGAGGCTCGTCCCAAGGATACCGCAGACCCTCTGGCAATTGATCTTTCATCAGGCGGCCAGTTCGTCAGCGCTGAGCGCAAAGAGGTCTTCGGATCCCGCCTGTGCATGGGCCAGAAGCCCTGCGTGTTCCGGCAACAGGCGTTTGATATAAAACCGTGCCAGTTTCTCACGCGCACCCCCCTGATCCGCCAGGGCCGCCTTGAGGTGCAGATAGCCGCCAAGCACCCGGGCAAATGCCCGCAAATAGGGCACAGCGCCAGAGAAACGGATATTCATATCCGCTTGCGCGTTCAGCCACTCCGTCGCTTCGCGCAGGCTTTCGGAGGCCTGCCAGACCGGTTCGGCAAGATCGGGCAACGTACCACGCGCCGCTTCGGCAAGCGCTTCAACCTCATCGAGCAACCGGGCCGCGGCCTCGCCACCGTCCATCATCTTGCGCGCCACCAGATCCATCGCCTGAATGCCGTTTGTGCCTTCGTAGATCGCAGTGACACGCACATCACGGCTGAACTGCGCCGCACCTGTTTCCTCGATGAATCCCATGCCGCCATGCACCTGCACGCCCATCTCTGCAGTGGCCATGCCCGTATCGGTGCCGAACGCCTTTGAAATCGGTGTCAGCAAAGCGGCACGGGCGCGCCAGTCATCGCTGCCCGTTGCACGCGCCATATCAATGGCCATCGCACAGCTCAGCGCAATGGCCCGCGCGGCAAAAACATCCGCCTTCATGGTCATTAGCATGCGGCGTACGTCGGCGTGATCCAGAATTGTGCCGGTACCATCGGCCAGCGCGGTTCTGCCCTGTTTGCGTTCAAGCGCGTATTGCACCGCGTGTTGACAGGCGGCTTCGGCCACGCCAATCCCCTGCCCGCCCACACCAAGGCGCGCATTGTTCATCATGGTGAACATGGCCGCCATTCCGCCCTGTTCCGGCCCGACCAGCCAGCCGGTTGCGTCATCATATTGCATGACGGCAGTGGGCGAGCCATGCAGACCCATCTTGTGCTCAAGGCTGACAACTTTCACGCCATTTGCCGTGCCAAGCGAGCCATCCTCATTGGGGATGAATTTAGGCACCAGAAACAGGCTGATGCCTTTCGTGCCAGCGGGCGCATCCGGCAAGCGTGCCAGCACCAGATGGCAGACGTTTTCCGCGAGATCATGATCCCCCCAGCTGATGTAGATTTTCTGACCCGTGACCGCATAGCTGCCATCGCCGTTGTCGACCGCCTTACTGGACAAGGCCCCCACATCCGATCCCGCCTGCGGTTCTGTCAGGTTCATGGTGCCCGTCCATTCGCCGGAAATCAGTTTCGGCAGATAAAGTGCCTTGATGGCGTCACTTGCGTGATGCTCCAGCGCCTCAATCTGGCCCTGGCTCATCAAAGGTGCCAGCTGCAACGACAGGCACGCACCGCTCATCATCTCGTTGACCGCCGAGGTCAGCGTCATCGGCAGCCCCATGCCACCATATTCAGGATCCGCAGACATACCGATCCAGCCGCCTTCGGCGATCGCCTTCCAGCCGGTATCATAGCCTGGCGAAGTGCGGACAACGCCATTTTCCAACCGCGCCGGATGCAAGTCGCCGGGGCGCTGTAAAGGCGCCATCACTTCGTCGCAGAGTTTTCCGGCTTCCGTCAGGATTGCGCGGGTTACATCGTCTGTCGCATCTTCGAACTGCTGTGTCTCACGCAGCCGGGCAAAATCAACAACATGATCAAACAGAAAGGTGAAATCATCCACTGGCGCATGAAAGGGCATCAAATCGTCTCCGTCCGGGTCATCGGCCACCTTGGCAATAATGGCCACAGCCTATAAAGGTCTAGCGTTTTATACATGAGCCGCATCGCCGCGTCCGGCAATCGAAACGCGGCGTCACGGAGTGTGATGAGTTGAAAGCGCCCAAAATCCTGCACCCCGAACCTGCCGGCTTCGCCAAGGCTGCGGACCTCCTTGGAAGTGGGCAACTTGTCGCGTTTCCGACAGAGACAGTCTATGGTCTCGGGGCCGACGCCCGCAATGGACGCGCCGTCGCGGCAATCTACGAGGCCAAAGGGCGTCCAAGCTTCAATCCGTTGATTGTGCATCTTCCCGACGTCGCGACGGCGCAAGCCTATGTTGCATGGTCAGACACAGCCGACCGGTTGGCGCAAGCCTTTTGGCCGGGACCGTTGACGTTGGTCCTGCCCTTGCTGCCAGAACACGGTTTGTCGTCGCTGGTTACTGCAGGGTTGCCCACAGTGGCCCTAAGGGTGCCTGCGCAAAAGTCGGCGCAAGCTTTGCTGCGGGCTTTTGGGGGGCCGGTCGCTGCGCCATCTGCAAACCCATCCGGGCGCATAAGCCCAACAACAGCCGCCCATGTGATGGCGGGATTGGGCGACAAAGTATCGGCAATTCTGGATGATGGTCCCTGCCTCGTGGGTCTGGAAAGCACGATCGTCGGTCTGGCTGAGGCGCCTGTTCTGCTGCGCGCAGGTGGGCTGCCCATTGAAATCATCGAAGTGGCTCTTGGCACCGCATTGGCAGAAGCTGAAACGCCACGTGACCCCAAACGCATCAGGGCACCCGGTCAACTGGCGTCACATTACGCGCCAAACGCCCCATTGCGCATGAACGCTACGGCGAAACGCACCGGGGAAGTCTTGCTCGGTTTCGGCGCGATGGCCTGCGATCTCAATCTCTCTGAAAATGCTGATCTTCACGAAGCGGCCGCGCGCCTTTTTGAGAGTTTGCACCAACTTGACGCCAAGGGCTTGCCAATAGCGGTCGCGCCAATACCGGATCATGGATTGGGCCGCGCCATCAATGATCGCCTCGCGCGCGCCGCAGCCCCGCGCTAGCCTATCAACCACCCTGGCAACGCCACCAAAAGGATCAGGCGTGCCCCGCCGTCGAAGACAAACCCAAAGGATCAATGCCCAGGCTCTTGACCGTTTCAACCCACTTGTCACTTGCTGAGGTTGAGAACACCAGATTGGCCGACGCATCCGCCGTAAGCCAACCGTTATGTCCAATTTCGTTTTCCAGCTGCCCCGGTCCCCATCCCGCGTAGCCCAGCATCATGATCGCGCGGCTTGGGCCCTGATCCCGGGCAATCTCTTCCAGAATATCCAAGGTCGCTGTCATCCCAAAGCCCCCGGGCACCGAGAGTGTGTGAAGGCTCGATTGATAGTCGCTTGAATGCAGCACAAACCCGCGCCCAGTCTCAACAGGTCCGCCAAAATGCACTGGCATCGCTGCGGCTTTTTTGGAGGGCTGGATTTCCAACTGGTCCAGAACATCGCTCATGCGGACATCCGCACTGGGCTTGTTCAGAATCAGCCCCATCGCCCCCTTCTCAGAATGCGCGCACAGCATGATCACGGACCGTTCGAAGCGCGAATCCCCCATAGACGGCATTGCCACCAGCAGTTTGCCATTCAAATCAAGGGGACCGATCTCGGAATGCGCAGACGTCATACCTTCAGAATGGCGCGGCACCCTGCCGGGTGCAAGGGAAATGCCTGCCAAAAACGGCGAAACATGGCTGACCGGATCGTGACTTGGCATTTCAACGGCGTTCGCCCATATCGAAGGAATGATACGCTTATCGCTTGCCCTCGCCCTCGTATGTCTCTCTGCGCTGCCCGGTTTGGCCCAGGATCGATTTGACTTACCCGTTTCAGCCGAGTTGTTGCCCGGTTGGGTGCAGGCAGACGGAAGCCGCGTCGCTGCCGTGCGTCTTTCCCTTGAGCCCGGGTGGAAAACCTATTGGCGCACGCCCGGAGACGCAGGGATACCGCCACAATTCAACTGGTCCGGATCCAAGAACATGAAATCCGTCCAAGTCGCATGGCCAACACCGAAAGTCTTTGACCAAAATGGCCTGCGCTCCATAGGCTACGCGGACGAACTCGTCATTCCTTTCACGCTTGAGCCAAAGAAGACGGGCAAGCCAATGCGCGTGAAACTGGTCATGGATATCGGAATTTGCGCCGACATCTGCATTCCCCATACGGTCAGTTTCGACGAGACGTTGCGGCACAGCGGCTCGAAGCCGACACCGGCCATTGCAGCGGCCCTGGCACAACGTCCTTTTTCGGCCAAGGAGGCGGGCGTGGCGGCCGCTACCTGCCGGATGGAGCCCACGACAGACGGGTTGCGCATCGAGGCGCGTGTCACCGTTCCCTCCACCGGCGGCAATGAGGTGGTGATCATCGAACCCGGCAGCGGCGAAATCTGGGTAAGCGAAGCCGAAACCCAACGCACAGGCCGGGAGATCGTCGGTGTCTCGGAAATGATTCATGTCAATGGCGGAACCATTGCCCTGGATCGCTCGGCCATCAGGCTCACGGTTTTGGGCAACAACCATGCCGTCGATATTCAAGGCTGCACCGCAGGCTAAGCCTGTCGGCGCGCACGTCTGGCGAAAAGAGCCGCAGCTGTGAAGCCGTAGGCACCCAGAACAATCACAACGACCCCCGAGAGGAAGAGCAGCAGGGCGGCGAGGAGTGCCGAAAGCTGTGTCACTGCGGGGAAAGCCACCGCAAGGGTCTCGGGCAAGGCACCATACCAGAGAACCCAGCCAAGCGTTGCCAGGCACCAGCACAGGATCAAGGCCCAGAGGGCTGCAAATCCGATCTTGATACCGGCAACCGGCGCGGTGAGCCCCCGCCGCATCGCATTCATCTGCCGGGCGATGTCATGCTGGGCGGCAACCAGCGCCGGAACCACCAACAAGACCAGAAGCATGCCGAAACCCAACCCGTAGACCAGCGTGATGATCGTGGGTTTGAGGAATTGCGCCTGCCGGCTGCCCTCATAGAGCAACGGTGCCATGCCCAGAACTGTGGTCATGGTTGTGAGCATAACGGGACGCAATCTGTCGGAAGTCCCCTCAATAATCGAAGGGATCAGGCCACGATCCTGCGCGTATTCGTCGATGGTGGTGATCAGCACAATAGAATCGTTAATGATAATGCCAGTCATGCCCAGCAGGCCCACCACCGTGAACATGCTCAAGGGGACATCCCACAACACATGCCCATAGATCGTCCCGACAAGCCCGAAGGGGATGATCGCCATGACAACCATCGGGCGGGTCCAACTGCCAAAAACCCAGGCCAATACGAGATATATGCCCGAAAGGCACAATATGAGCCCCGTCATCGCTTCATTCAGAAAGGTGTCTTCCTGCTCTGCCAACCCGGCAAGCTGCCATTCGATCTGCCACTCACTGGCGATGCGGGGCAGGATTTGCTGCTCCAGCGCCTGTTGTATCTCAGCGGCGCGTGCGGGATTGTCCTCGGAGATGTCTCCGGTAACCGAAATCGTCCTGATCCCGTTCTCGCGCCGCACCGTACTGAAACCGATCCGTCGTTGCACGCTTACGATATCGGCCAGCGGTACATATTCGCCTGCCGGTGTGCGCAATTGTGTCCGGTCAAGGAAATCGGCCGTTAATTCGCCTGCGGGAAGTTCAACATCTATGGTCGCGCTGCGCGGCCCGTCCGGATAGGTCGCGGCCTCGATCCCGCCGAGCCGGTTGCGCAAGACACGTCCCAGGTCATCAATCGTAAAGCCAAGCGCCTGGCCCTGTGCGGTGAGGTCAAGGATCAGTTCTTCCTTGTCATAGGACAGGTTGTCCTGCAGCGCTGAGACTTCGGGGTATTGGCGCAGCTCGTTTTGCAGATCAAGGCTTGCGGCTTTCAAAGTGTCCGTGTCGCCGCCTGAAAGCCGAACACTCAAGGCATCGCCGCCGGGGCCGGAACGCCACCCGCGGAACGAGACAACTTCGGTCAGGGGATGGTTCACCACCCGCTCTTGCAAATCACCGACAAAGGCAAAGCTTGAATAAGGTCTGAGATCCGCATCAATCAGCTGAATGGAAATCGCACCAAGAAGGTCTTTGTCCTTGATATCCATTCCGTCCAGACCGCGCCCCGTGGTTCCGCCCACCTCTGACAGAACATGCTCCACCGGGTTGAGACCGTAGCGCGCCTCGTATTCTGCGGCCACTTCGGCGGTGGCGCGTTGCAATTCACGTGTCATTTCCAGCGTATCTTGCCGTGTTGAGCCATCCACCATGGCGAAGTTGCCCGTCACAGAGGACCGTTCAGGCGCATTGAAAAACCGCCATTGCACGTCGCCCCGGATGAAGATGGCAACCTGACTGGCCAGTATCGCGACGACACCGGCCAGAACCACATAACGCGCCCGGATCACACCAGCCATCAACGGGCGGAACAGGGTTTCACGCGCCCATCTGAACCCACGATTGACCTGCCTGCTGGGCCAATCGTACCAACGTTCCTTGGCCTGCGCGGCAAGTGCGTGCGCCATATGGTTGGGCAATATCAGAAAGCACTCGATCAGCGACGCGACCAGAACGGCAATAACCGTCAGCGGGATGTCTCTGATCAGCAACCCAAAACGGCCTCCGATCGCAACCAGTCCAAAAAAGGCAATCACGGTGGTCAAAGTGGCGGCGAATACCGGCATTGCCATCCGCCGCGCGGCATTTTCCGCTGCCTGATACGGCGTTTCATTGAACCGCCGCGCGCGATGGTCCGCGTGTTCACCAACCACGATGGCATCGTCGACGACGATCCCCAATGTGATGATCAGGCCGAAAAGGGAAATCATGTTGAGCGTAATGCCAGCCGCATACATCAAAGAAATCGCAGCCATCATTGCAACCGGGATACCGGCTGCGACCCAGAAAGCCGTCCGGGCATTCAGGAACAAAAACAGCAGGCACACGACCAGACCGAGACCGATCAACCCATTGTCGATCAAAATGTCCAGGCGCCCGGTGATCGCGGCGGCACGCGTCCGAATAAGTTCGATGGTGACCCCATCGGGCAGCGTTGCTTCCAGCTTTTCAGCGACATCCTCAACCGTTGCCTGGATGCCCACCGCATCACCCCTTGCGGATCGATCCACCCTGACAGAAATCGCCGGATTGACGCCGACAAGATAGCTGCGCTCGCGATCACTGCCTTCGCGTGAGACAGTGGCCAGATCGCCAATCCGCAATTTCGCACCATTGGGCTCGGATCGCAGGACAATATCGGCAATCTGGTCGGGCGCGCGTTTTTCGACACCGGTTCTGACGCGGGCGTTTGAGCCCGACACATCGCCGGCGGGGTCTGTATCTGCTTCCGCAGCGATGGCCGCCGCGATTTCCGCCATGCTGATGTCATGTGCGATCAATCGCGCGGAGGGCACCTCCACTAATGTGCGCGGCGCGGCAACGCCCCGGATTGTCGTTCGTGTGACACCTGCCGCGAACAATCGCACCACCAGTTCATCGGCAAATTGCGCCAACTGTTCCGGCGCCACCGGCCCGCTGATCACAACATCGGTGACACGGTCCCGCCACACGGTACGACGTACCTCCGGCTCATCTGCGTCCTCCGGAAGCTCAGTGACCGCATCCACCGCACTCTGAACATCGTCAGCGGCGCGCGACATGTCCCAATCAGGCTCAAAACTCAGAGTGATCCGAGACCACCCCTCGCGCGCGATGGAGGCTGAGCTTTCCACACCTTCCACGGCCAGCAATGCAGGCTCCAGAAGCTGCACAATTGCCCGGTCGACCTCTTCAGGTCCTGCCGCATCCCAATTCGTCGAAACCGTCACCTTGTCCAGAATGACATCAGGGAAAAACTGCGTCCGCATGTTCGGCAGGGCCGCCAGCCCGGCAATAATGAGCGACACAAAAAGGAGATTGGCGATTGTTCGGTGACGCGTGAAATAGGAAAGGATGCCACTGGCCGCTTGGGGAATTTGCCGTGCCATGCGCTATCCCCCCATACGGCTTTCGATGCGGGCAACCATCTTGGCGGGCACTTCTCGCTCGGCGAGTTGCGCAAGGGTCTTTTCCTTGGCATCCTGCGGCATGCGCAGATTGCCCTGCACAAAGGCCACGAGTTTTGCGCGACGCTCTTCGGTCAGCTCAAGCATATCCGGCACGGCTGCTTCACTGCGTCCTTCTCCCCGCAAGGGGCGCACCGCAATGCCCGGCCCCAAAAGCGGCGTCCGGCTGGTTACCACTTCACGGCCCGCCAATCCTTCACCCTGCACCAGAACTTCGTCCCCTTGTCGGCGCAACAAGGCTACATCCAATATTTCGAGGCGGTCTTCTCCCGAAATCACCAGGACCTGGTTTTGCGCATCCAGCGCGCTCGCTGGCAGGCGCACCACATCGTCCAAGGTCGGTTCGTGGATATTCAAGGTCACAAAATCGCCCGGACGAAACCCGCGCGCTTCGAAAAGACGCGCAAAAACAAGGCGCCCCGTCTGCCCTTCGCCGGTCGCAGCACTGACACGGCTCACCATTCCGGTTGCTTCAAGATCAACCCCTGTCACATCCAGTGTCGCCGTGACCTTGGCAGCGACCAGATCGCCATTCGCATCAAGCAGTCGCGCGTATTGTGCGGTCGACAATCGAAAAGCCACTTCCAGATCGTTGGGATCAATCAGATCTGCCAACCGCTCATTTACCGACACTAATCGCCCTTCAACGATTGCGGTCTCGCTCAACGTCCCATCGAAAGGTGCCTCGATAGAGGCATCTTCAAGATTTCGACGTGCTTCATCCAGAGCGATCCGGGACCGTGACAGTCGGGTCGCTGCCTGATCGATACGGGCTTCGGCCAGCGTGACGGCCTGTCTGCGCGCCAACACGGTCGCGCGGGCCGCTGCAGCGGCCAGTTCTGCCTCTTCGACAGCGGCCGATGTACCGACACCGCGTGCTGCCAAGTCAACCTGTCGCCGATATGCTTTTTGTCGCAATGCCACCTGATCTTCCGCGGCAGCTTCCTCGTCGCGCGCAAGATCGAGCGCACGGGCTGCATCACGGCCTTCAGCCTCTGCATCCGCCAGATCAGCCTTAAGCCGGTCCAGCGCCGATTGCATATCTGCGGGATCGATCCGAACCAGAACCTCCCCCGTGCGCACCGCGCCACCATCTTCGAAGTTTTCAGCAAGCTCAACCACACGCCCGCCAACGGCAGCGCGCAGTTCAAGCGTACGACGGGACGCGACTTCTCCGAAGGTTTCCAGAATTGGCACGATACTCTGCGCCTCCGCCCGCAGGACGTTTACCGCAAAAACACGCTCGCGCGCTGTCTGCGGCGCGGCATCCGCGTTGAGGCGATCCTGCACGGCGTCCCGGATCATCTGACCAGCAAAAATCAGCAATCCCAACGAGATCGCCGCCAGAAATAGTCCGATCATGCTTTGGCGCAAGAACCGCATTTTGCCGTCGTCCTGTTGGCTTGTTCAATCCCATATATAACCTAGCTGGGCCGAAAAAAATACCAACCCACAAGGGTGTTACGTATCAGGATGTCATTTCCGTCGCTGGTTTTCATCCAAACGCGGCATGATCTCGACAAAATTGCAGGGCCGGTGGCGATAATCGAGCTGTTTAACCAGTATTTCATCCCAGGCATCTTTGCAGGCACCCGGGCTGCCCGGCAGCGCAAAAAGATAGGTACCATTGGCCACCCCTCCCGTGGCGCGGCTTTGTACCGCGCTGGTGCCAATTTTCTGCATCGAGACAATGGTGAAGACCGTACCAAAGGCATCAATCTCCTTTTCATAGACATCACGGTGGGCTTCAACCGTAACATCGCGCCCGGTCAGGCCGGTACCGCCAGTGGAAATCACCACGTCAACGGCGTTATCTTCACACCAGACACGTAATTGCCCGGCGATCTGGTCGCGCTCATCCGGCAAAATCCGCCGATCCGCAAGTTCGTGGCCAGCGCCGAGCAGCCGCGCCACCAGAACATCACCGGACTTGTCTTCGGAAATGCTGCGACTGTCCGATACGGTCAGGATCGCGATGCGGACGGGCATGAAGTCGAGTGCTGTGTCAATTCGGCTCATTTCAAGCTTTCTCCAATACGGCGAGTCGTCCGGCAAGTGCCGTAAATATCCCCGCGCTCACCCAATCCAGAACCCGGCTGCCATGGGCCAGTCTTTGACCCAACGACGCCGCGAACACGCCGACAAGCCCGTTCACAAAGAAACCGCAGACCGAAATGATCGCTCCGAAGAGCAAGAACTGAACCCATATCGGGCCTGCGTTCTGGTCGACAAACTGCGGGATGAACGCCAATACGAAGAGGATGACCTTGGGATTCGTCAGGTTTACCAAAAGGCCTGCGCCATAGGGTCGTCCTCTTGGTGCGTTCTGATCCTGCGTGGGAGTGTCCGGGCGACGCAAGGCTTGCGCCGCCAACCATAGCAGGTAAGCAACGCCAACCCATCTGATAACGTCAAACGCATAAGGCAACGTCGCAACCAAAGTGCTCAGGCCAGCACCTGCCAACAGGACGTGAATCATACTGCCCGTCGATATGCCGGCACTGGCAGCCCAAGCCGCACGAGGCCCCGACCTGATACCCTGTCCCAGACAGAACATCATATCCGCACCCGGCGTGACATTCAGCGCAAGTGCCGCCGGTATGAATGCCACGAGCATGACCAGATCAACCATTGCCCACCCGTGCCTTGAGGCTCAAAAGATCGGCCCAGGCTTCGCGTTTCGCGCCCGTCTGGCGCAGCAGATAGGCAGGATGGAACATCGGCAACGCGGGGCGCCCGAAGCATTCTGTCCAGTTGCCTCGAAGGCGGGTGATACCTCTCTTGCCCAAGAGCGCCTGCGCGCTGATATTTCCCATGATCACAATCACTTGCGGATCCGCCAAAGCAATATGACGTTCCAGAAAAGGACGCATCATCGCTATCTCTTCGGGATGCGGGTCACGGTTTTGGGGGGGGCGCCAGGGCAGCACATTGGTGATGTAAACGGGCGCTTCCGCACGCGCGCGGCCCATGTCGATGGCGGCCAGCATCCGGTCCAGCAACTGGCCTGCACGCCCGACAAAGGGTCGCCCTTCGCGGTCCTCATCGCGCCCCGGTGCCTCTCCGATGATCATCACGGGCGCGCCCGGGATGCCATCGGAAAAGACAAGATTGCGTGCACCGCGTTTCAACTCACAGTGTTCAAATCCCGCAAGAGCTGCGCGCAATGCGTCCAGATCCTGCGCCATTTCCGCCAATCTGCTGGCCTCCGCAACTGGATCGGGCTGAGCGCTGGCGGTCATTGGTTTCGCCGCAGCCTGCGGCACGTTTCGGGGCTTGGCGAGCGTATCCGGCAACGCGTAACAATTCACTGGTGCGTCGCAAATCGCCTCGGTCGCGCCAAGTTCGACCTGCCAATCCAAAAGGGCCAGTGCGTGATGATATTCGGCTGATTCCATGCCCCCACTCTACGCGCCGGATTGACGGAACTGAACAGCCGTTGCGCAGGCAGGCACCGCTTGCCCGCCCGGCCCGCCATCCCTATAAGGTGGCAAATCACGATAGGTTGCCGCCCATGACGTTCCCGCACCGCCATCTGCTTGGCATCGAGGCCCTGCGCCCCGAAGAAATCACGACGTTACTGGATTTGGCGGACACCTACGCGGCTCTGAACAGACAACCCGACAAACACGCCGACGCGCTGGCGGGTCTGACCCAGATCAACATGTTCTTTGAGAATTCCACGCGCACGCAGGCGAGTTTTGAGATCGCTGGCAAACGGCTGGGTGCGGATGTGATGAACATGGCAATGCAGGCCAGTTCGGTCAAAAAGGGCGAAACCTTGATCGACACGGCCCTGACGCTGAACGCCATGCATCCCGATTTGCTGGTTGTGCGGCATCCGCATTCGGGAGCCGTGGATTTGCTGGCCCAAAAGGTCAATTGCGCGGTTTTGAATGCAGGTGATGGGCGTCACGAGCACCCCACGCAGGCGCTGCTGGATGCGCTGACAATCCGCAGGGCCAAGGGCCGGTTGCACCGGCTTTCCATCGCGATCTGCGGCGATATCGCCCACAGCCGGGTGGCGCGCTCAAACATCATGCTGCTGGGCAAAATGGAAAACCGCCTGCGTCTGATCGGCCCGCCGACCCTCATGCCTTCGGGCATTGCAGAATTCGGGGTCGAGGTCTTTGACAGCATGGAAGACGGTCTGAAGGACGTCGATGTGGTGATGATGCTGCGCCTGCAAAAAGAGCGTATGGACGGTGGGTTTATTCCGTCCGAGCGCGAATATTACCATCGCTACGGGCTGGATGCGGAAAAGCTCAAACATGCCAAACCGGACGCGATTGTCATGCATCCCGGCCCGATGAACCGGGGCGTGGAGATTGACGGCACGCTGGCCGATGACATCAACCGCAGCGTCATTCAGGATCAGGTCGAGATGGGCGTTGCGGTGCGCATGGCCACCATGGACCTGTTGGCGCAGAACTTGCGATTGACCCGGGCGGAGCCGGCATGAGCCGGAGCATCGAGATCAAACGGGCAGAAAGCGGCGTGATCCGCGTCTTTGCCATAAACATGGCCCCGGCGGAGGTGGCCGGCGCGCTCAAGACCCTGCCCAAGGCCGATCTGGCGCGCCAGCTTCTTGACAGCCCGCATCTGAACACTGCCAGTGTGGAGATTTTTCCGGTTGCTGATCTGACGGGCGTGGGATTGAGCGCCTATCTGAGAGATGGCTATGCGGTTGACGATGAAGCGCTTACGGCGGATCGCGGCAAACTGGAGGCGCTGGAAGGATACGTGCTGTTGCTATTCTCCAGCAGTTTTGCAGGCGCACCCGCCGTGCTGACCCCGAGCGCCGATCTGACCCTGATCGGCAGTTACACCGATCCCAAACCCGCGCAACACAGCGTTGAGCTGAACACCGACAGCGCCAAACCCTACAGCGGCACTCCGGCGGCGCAACCTGCCACAAAGCGCAGCCCCGCCGGGAGCGCGCTGGTTGTTCTCGCAATCATCTTGCTGATCGGCTTGGCCATCTGGTGGGTGCTGGCATGAGCCCAAAGGACATAACGCCATGAATGAGCCCAGAGACCCGAAGATGTCCGGCCGCGTGGCCATGGTTGCCCTGCTGGTCGCCTTCGCGGTGGTGGGCCTGATGATCTGGGTGGGGGCGTGATGAGGATTTTTGGCGCGCGGTTTTCTGACAACCGACGGCACGCCGCATGTGGGAGCCGCCTGCAATGACCAAACTGACCTTTCTGAATGCCCGCATCGTTGATCCGGAAACCAACGAGATCAATATCGGCGGGCTGGTTGTTGAAGACGGACGCATCACCAAACACCTGCCGAAAGACGCACCCCGCCTGACGTCCGGTCGGGTCATTGACTGTCATCTCAAATATCTCGCGCCCGGCATTGTCGATCTGGGCGTCAAGGTCTGTGAACCGGGTGACCGACACAAAGAAAGTTACCGCTCGGCGGGGCAGGCAGCGGCGGCGGGTGGCATCACGACGATGGTCACACGCCCCGATACGGAACCTGCTATCGACAGCCCGGAGACCCTGGAATTCGTCACGCGCCGGGCAAATGAGGTCGCCCCTGTCAATGTGTTGCCCATGGCCGCGCTGACCAAAGGGCGCGAAGGCCGCGAGATGACCGAGATCGGGTTCCTGATGGATGCGGGTGCCGTTGCCTTCACCGATTGCGACCGGGTTGTGACGGACACCAAGGTTTTATCCAGAGCGCTCACCTATGCGCGCAGCCTCGACGCGCTGGTCATTGCGCACCCGCAGGATCCGGGGCTCAGCCGAGGTGCGGCGGCCACGTCCGGAAAATTTGCCTCCCTGCGCGGCCTGCCCGCGGTGTCGCCCATGGCGGAGCGCATGGCGCTCGACCGGGACATCGCGCTGATCGAGATGACGGGCGCGCGCTACCACGCGGACCAGATCACCTGCGCCCGCGCCCTGCCCGCGCTGGAACGCGCCAAGGCAAACGGGCTTGATATCACCGCGGGCACGTCGATCCACCATCTGACGCTGAATGCGCTGGACGTGGCCGATTACCGTACGTTTTTCAAATTGAAGCCACCCTTGCGTGACGAACAGGACCGGTTGGCCGTTGCCGAAGCGGTCAAAAATGGCCTGATCGACGTGATCTCCTCCATGCACACACCGCAGGACGAGGAAAGCAAACGCCTGCCATTTGAAGAGGCCGCATCAGGGGCCGTTGCCTTGGAAACGCTACTGCCTGCGGCGATGCGGCTCTATCATGCGGGCCTGATCGACCTGCCCACATTGTGGCGCGCGATGTCGCTCAACCCGGCCAAGCGGCTTGGACTGGAAAGCGGTCGGCTGCACGTCGGCAGCCCGGCGGATCTGGTGCTCTTTGATCCGGACGTGCCGTTTCTGATGGATCGCGCCACGCTGCGCTCAAAATCGCGCAATACCCCCTTTGATGGCGCGCGGATGCAGGGCAAGGTGCTCGCAACCTATGTTGCCGGAACCTGCGTCTACGAGACATCCTGATGCCGATCATTGAACATACCGCGACCGCCCTCGCTGCCTGGGGCCTGTTTGGCTACCTGCTCGGCTCCATTCCTTTTGGGCTGGTGCTGGCACGGATCATGGGGCTGGGCAATCTGCGGCAGATCGGGTCCGGCAATATCGGTGCGACCAATGTCCTGCGCACTGGCAACAAGACCGCTGCGGCCCTGACACTTCTGCTGGACGCAGGCAAAGGCGCTGTGGCAGTTCTGATCGCCCGCCAGTTTGGCAGCGAAGACACTGCCCAAATTGCCGGGTTGATTGCCATGCTGGGCCATTGCTACCCGATCTGGCTGAAATTCGCTGGCGGCAAGGGGGTGGCCACGTTTCTGGGCATCGTGCTGGCTTTGAGCTTTCCGGTTGGTGTGGGTTGCTGCGTCGCCTGGCTGATCGGTGCGCTGGTTTCGCGCATTTCGTCCATGGGCGCGTTGGTATCCGCTGCATCATCGACGGTGTTGTTGATTTTGCTTGGCGTGCCCGAGGCCATGATGCTGAGCATTCTGCTCACGCTGATTGTCTTCTGGCGCCATCGTTCCAATATTGCACGCATACGCGCGGGGACAGAGCCAAAAATTGGTCAGAAATCTTGAACGACGACCCCTTGCGTAGCTTGGCCGAGGCATTGGACGCATTGCCACACGGCACCTTTTACGCGCGTGTGAAGAGGCGTCGCTATATCGCCACAAAAACACAATTCAACGACGGCAAATCGACAAAGCTGGTTGCGGAGGAACTGGGGGGCAAAGATTACATCAGTTTCAATTACTACCGATTGACCACAGGTGCACGTTTGTATCCCTGCGAGATGAGCCGCGAAAAAGTCATTGCATTTGTACTTGCCGCACTGCCAGAGGGTGCGGCTCCTCAGGAAGAGGCATAGCTGCCATCCGGGCCATGAACTTCATCGCCCTGCAAGGCCGGTGAGAATACGCAGATGAGATGCAGTGGATCAGGCCCTGCGACATGCACCTCGTGACGATCATGCGCATTTGGCGCGTAAAGAACGCCGGGTGTGATGTCGTGAGACGTCCCAGATTCCAACTCGACAACCGTTCCGCGACCACCAATACAATAGCAGGCTTCCACATGGTTTTTATAGTGAAGGTTGAGAACCGCGCCCGGAAACACCCTGGTTTCCGTCATGGAAAACCCCATGCCATCGGATTTAACCAGCAACCGCAGGCTGCTCCAGCCGGGGCCGGATGCATCACGCGCGGTGCCCGCAAGTACCGCTTTATCTGCGATGATCATGAAGCGCCTCTTTTCTGTTCCGCAATTGAATTGAATATTGCATGGCCCGCAGGTGCATGCCACTTCTGCATTCATGACCAGAATTCTGACCAGCCCGGATGGGACCCCCGCAAGCCGCCTCGCGTTTGGCACCATGCAATTTGGCGGTCGCGCTGATGAAGCCGCTTCGCGCGCGATGTTTGACGCCGCTATTGACGCAGGTGTCACACATTTCGACACGGCGCATGTGTACAATGACGGCGCTTCCGAAAAACTGCTTGGTGCCCTGTTTGGCAATCAACGCGACCGCCTGATCATCGCGACCAAGGCGGCCTATACAGGGGGCGGTTCCAAGGAGAACATCTCTCAATCGTTCGAAATTTCTCGCCAGCGTCTGAACATGGACATGGTTGATGTCCTATACATGCACCGCTTCGACCCGGACACGGATTTGCACGAGAGCATGGAGGCTCTGGCGGAACTCAAAAACGCTGGAAAAATCCGCTATGTCGGTGTGTCCAACTTCGCCGCATGGCAGGTTGTCAAAGCCATTGGCATTGCGGCAAAATTCGATCTCACAATCGACATTCTGCAACCGATGTACAATCTCGTGAAACGTCAGGCAGAGGTTGAAATTCTGCCGATGTGTGCCGATCAGGATGTGGCGTGCGCCCCATATTCGCCATTGGGGGGTGGACTTCTGACTGGTAAGTATGCGGCTGGCGGAGGCGGCAGATTGGTCGAAGACGACCGGTACGCCGCTCGCTACGGCCTGGACTGGATGCATCAGGCCGCCGTTGGTCTGGGTGAGGTCGCTGCCGATATTGGGGTTGATGCGCCAACGCTGGCCGTGGCCTGGGCCGCAGCGCATCCTATGGGCCCAACGCCCATCACTTCGGCGCGCTCCGCAGAGCAACTCGGGCCCTCTCTTGCCGCGATGCATTTCGATATGGATGCGGAACTCTATGCGCGGCTTGCAGCCCTCAGCCCGACACCGCCACCTGCCACGGACCGTATCGAAGAACAGGCATGACCGACATCATCGTCATCGGCGGCGGCATCGCCGGATTGTCCGCTGCCGCGCGCCTCTCGGACACCGCCAATGTAATGGTTCTGGAAGCAGAAGGCTCCCTTGGCTATCACGCCTCGGGCCGGTCCGCCGCACTGATCGAACAGAATTACGGCGCGCCCAGCGTTCAGGCGCTGAACCGGGCCAGTTTTGGTTATCTTCAGACAAACGGCTATCTCAGCCCGCGTGGCCTGCTGCTCATTGCCCGGAGCCATGAACGCGACGCCTTCCAGAGAGACGTGGCCACTCTTGGCACTGAACCTGTCACAGTGGCGGAAGCCTTGGCCCTCGTCCCTATTCTTGATGCCCAGAAGGTTGTCTTGGCAGCCTATCATACGGAGGCGCTGGACATTGATACGGATCGGCTTTTGCAGGATTTCGCCCGTACCGTGCGCCGATCCGGTGGGCGCGTCGAGACAGGCCGACGTGTGGAAAGCATAAGTTACGCAAATGGAGAGTGGAAAGTTACCTGCGGCGAAGAACAGTTTCACGCACCAACTCTGATCAACGCCGCTGGCGCCTGGGCCGATACAATCGCAAAAATGGCTGATGTCGAGCCGCTGAACATTGTGCCACATAGACGTTCTGTTGCACGCATCCCGGCACCCGGAGATCATGATGTTGGAAAATGGCCGATATTCTTTGGCGTTGGAGAGACCTGGTATGCCAAACCGGACGCTGGGTTTCTACTGGTCTCGCCCGCAGACGAAGACCCGGTTGAGCCCCATGATGCCTGGGCCGAAGACCTGACGCTGGCAGAGGGGTTGGCACGCTACGAAGAAGTGGTGACGGAACCTGTCACGCAGCTTCAATCCAGCTGGGCCGGGTTGCGCAGTTTCGCGCCCGACCGGACGCTCGTTTTGGGGCGGGACCCTGCAAAGCCGGAATTTGTCTGGTGTGCTGGCCAGGGCGGTTATGGGTTTCAAACCGCGCCCGCGGCATCACGTCTTTTGGCCGACCTGGTTCTGGGAAAGACGCCCGGGATTGATGCAGATGTTGTGGTAGCCCTCACGCCAGACAGGTTGCGGTAATGCCTAAAATTCCATCCAATGCCAGTGTGGCGCAACAAGCTGATGGCGCGAAGCTGCATGCGCCCGCCGCTGCGCGCAATGCGGATGCGCTGGTTGGCCTGCTTGCCAAATTCGCACCCAACACCGGTGCCGCGCTGGAAATCGCCAGTGGAACGGGCCAGCATGTGGCTGCATTCGCGGCAGCCCTGCCAGAACTGGTTTGGCAGCCAACCGAGGTTGATCCTGCACGGCTTGCCAGCATCAATGCCTATGCGGCTGATGCCGGGGTCACAAACGTTCGACCGGCCTTGGCCCTTGATGCCACTCAAACGGGTTGGCACCGGCGCCATTCTGACAACGGTTTGATCGTTGTGATCAATCTTCTGCACCTAATCGACACGCCGAGCGCCGAGACAGTGTTGTCGGAAGCCCTAAAAGCCCTCCGGCCAGACGGGCGGCTCATTCTCTACGGCCCTTTCAGGCGAAACGGGCAATTGACCAGCGAAGGCGACAGGCGATTTGACGCAGACCTGCGCGCTGCTGATCCCGATATTGGCTATAAAAACGACGGTTTCATTGAGGACTGCCTTATTGCCGCGGGCGCATCGACAATTGAACGTGTCGAAATGCCCGCCAACAATCTTGCCTTCATTGCGAAAAAGGGCTGAACTGCTGCGCTTTCGGCGCCTTATCCGTCAACCCGAATGCGTTCGTTTTTGGGATCATATGGGCTGTCCTCGACAATCTCGGCATCCCAAAGCTGATCGAGCATTTTCACTTTCAGCCTTGTGCCCTTGACCGCCAGATCCGGCGTGACGTACCCCATCCCGATGCTTTTCCCAAAGGCCACGGAATACCCGCCGGAGGTCAGCCGTCCGACACGTGTCTCCCCGTGGTACAGCACCTCGCGCCCCCAGGGATCGGCATCCTCCGGCCCGTCGATCAACAGAGTGACGCATTTGGACCGCACACCAATCTCTTCCATTTTGGACTTGCCGTGAAAGTCTTTGGACATATCCACAAACCGCGGCAAATCGGCCTCCAGCGGCGTGGCGTCGCGTCCCAGTTCAGTGCCAAAGGCGCGATAGGATTTTTCCTGCCGCAGCCAGTTCTGTGCGCGCGCACCGACCAGTTTCATCCCGTGTTTCTCACCGGCCTTTTCGAGCTGGTCGAACAGGTAGTTCTGCATCTCGATGGGGTGATGCAATTCCCAGCCCAGCTCACCGGTATAGGCCACGCGGATGGCGCGCACCGGGCACATGCCCAGTTCGATATTACGCATGGTCAGCCACGGGAACCGCTTGTTTGACAGCACAGTGGCCGGATCTGCATCTTTGACGATTTCGTTCAGCACATCGCGCGATTTCGGACCCGCGATAGCAAAGACGCCCCACTGCGTGGTCACATCATGGCATTCGATATAGCCGAACTCCGGTGCTTTATCCTCGATCGCCTTGCGCAGGTAATCCGCGTCATAGGCTGTCCAAGCCCCGGCGCTGACCAGGTAATATTCGTCCTGCGCCAGACGCACGATGGTATATTCCGTGCGCGTTGTGCCATGCCCTGTAAGCGCATAAGTCAGATTGATACGACCCACATTGGGAAGCTTGTTGCACGTGAACCAGTCCAGGAATTGCGTGGCCCCCGGGCCTTTGACCAAGTGTTTGGTAAAGGCCGTGGCATCAATCAGACCAACGCCTTCGCGGATCGCTTTTGCCTCATCAACAGCATATTGCCACCAACCGCCTCGGCGGAAGCTGCGCGCGTCGTGATCGAAAGTGTCTGGCGCGTCCTGGGGACCAAAATAATTTGGTCTTTCCCACCCGTTTACAAATCCAAACTGCGCCCCGCGCACAGCTTGCCGGTCATAGGCCGGGGATGTGCGCAACGGGCGGCAGGCCGGGCGCTCTTCATCCGGGTGATGCAGGATGTAGACGTGGTCGTAGCATTCCTCATTCTTGCGCGCGGCAAATTCGGTGGTCATCCAGTCGCCGTAGCGCTTTGGATCAAGCGAAGCCATGTCAATCTCGGCTTCGCCCTCGACCATCAGTTGCGCAAGGTAATAACCCGTGCCGCCGGCGGCAGTGATGCCAAAAGAAAAACCCTCGGCCAGCCACATGTTGCGCAGGCCGGGCGCCGGGCCGACCAGCGGGTTGCCGTCGGGCGTATAGCAAATGGGTCCGTTGAAATCGTCCTTGAGACCGCTTTGCTCGCAGGAAGGCACACGGTGGATCATCGCCATATACTGCTCTTCGATCCGTTCGAGGTCGAGTTGGAAGAGATCGGCGCGGAAACTGTCCGGCACACCGTATTCAAACCGCGCAGGCGCGTTTTTCTCGTAGACGCCCAATATCCAGCCACCACGTTCTTCGCGCACATAGGATTGCGCATCAGCATCGCGGATGACCGGGTGCTCGACATTGCCTTCGGCGCGGAATTTCACCAGCTCAGGGTCCTGATCCATGACGATGAACTGATGTTCCACCGGGATTGCGGGCATCTTGATCCCGAGCATCTTGGCGGTACGCTGCGCGTGGTTGCCGGAGGCGGTGACAACATGTTCAGCCGTGATCACCACCTGTTCTTCCGTGGGCACCAGATTGCCGCCCTTTTCCGCCATTTTGGTCGCGGTCACTTCCCAATGCGTGCCGTTCCAGTGGAAAGCATCGGCCTGCCATTTGCGTTCGATCATCACGCCGCGTTGCCGCGCGCCCTTGGCCATGGCCATCGTCACGTCTGCGGGGTTTATATAGCCATCCGTGTGATGATAGAGCGCACCTTTCAGATCGTCCGTGCGAATGAGCGGCCACTTTGCCTTGATCTCATCGGGCGTCATCCATTGATATGGCACGCCACAGGTCTCGGCAGTGGAAGCATAAAGCATGTATTCGTCCATACGCTCCTGCGTCTGTGCCATCCGCAGGTTGCCAACCACGGCAAAGCCTGCATTGAGCCCGGTCTCTTCCTCCAGCGTTTTGTAGAAACGGATCGAGTAGTCGTGGATGTGTGTTGTCGCATAAGACATGTTGAAATAGGGCAGCAGTCCGGCCGCATGCCAGGTAGAGCCCGAAGTCAGCTCGTCGCGTTCCAGCAGCATCACGTCGTCCCACCCGGCGCGCGCAAGGTGATAGGCAATGGACGTCCCAACGGCACCGCCGCCGACGACAAGGGCTTTGACTTGGGTTTTCATGACACAGGCTCCATGACAATCTGTTTGGGTAGCATTAGCCGTTGATGAAAAACGGCGCAAAACGCGCCCGACCGGTCATGGTGGGAAAGCGACATCAAAGCCCGCAGCCACCTGAAGCTCCCCTTGCAAAAGAGCCTCCGTGTTTGGCACTGCGGGTAAGATGGGCGTCAGGCCACCGGTCTTTTTCCAACTGCGTTGTCTATTGCAGAACCTTCCCCGGGTTCATGATGTTCTGCGGATCGAGCGCCAGTTTTATCGCCGACATTACCAGGGTCGCCTCCCCCAGTTCCTTGACCAGATAGGGCCGTTTGCCCTGCCCGATGCCGTGCTCGCCCGTGCAGGTGCCATCCATTGAAATGGCCAGATCGTTCAGCCAGCTTACATAGCCCGCCGCCCTTTCCAATTCTTCGGCATTTGACATATCGACCAGCAGAGAGACGTGGAAATTACCGTCCCCCGCATGGCCTAAAATTGGTGCGACCAAAGAGAGATCAGCCGCTTTGGCCTGCGCCTCCCCCACACAATCTGCCAACCGGGAAATGGGGACGCAAACATCCGTGGCGATCCCCTGCGCGCCCGAGCGATACTGCAACATCGCCCAATAGGCGTCATGCCGCGCCTGCCAGAGCCTGTTACGCTCTTCCGTTGTCGCCGTGGCCTGATAGCCGATCCCGCCATGCTCTTCCGAAAGGGCGCCAAAAATCTCGGCCTGTTCTGCCACGCTGGCTTCAGTTCCGTGAAACTCCAGCAGCAAAAGCGGTGTTTCCGGCAGGCTCAGCTTTGAATAGGCATTGACGGCATTGACCGTGGTTTCGTCCAGCAGTTCAATTCTGGCGACCGGCAAACCATATTGGATAACCGACATTACGGTCTGGCAGGCTGCATCCACGGAGGCAAAAGAACAACTGGCGGCACTTATCGCCTCGGGAATGCCCTGAAGTTGCAGGGTGATTTCCGTAATGACGCATAAAGTTCCTTCCGAACCCACCAGCAAACGCGTCAGATCATACCCGGCGGATGACTTTCGCGCACGCGTGCCTGTCCGAATGATCCTGCCATCCGCCATCACCGCCTCAACCGCCAGCACATTGTCCTTCATTGTCCCGTAGCGCACAGCGTTGGTGCCCGACGCATTGGTGGCGGCCATCCCGCCCAGCGATGCATTGGCCCCCGGATCAATGGGAAAAAACAGCCCCTGATCACGCAGATGCGTGTTGAGCGCTTCACGCGTCACACCGGGTTGCACACGGCAATCAAGATCACCCTGATTGACCTCAACCACCCTGTCCATCCGACTCACGTCGATGCACACCCCGCCCGCCGGCGCATTGACATGCCCTTCAAGCGAGGTGCCCGTTCCAAAGGGAATGACGGGTACGTCATGCTGCGCGCAGACAGTTACAATATCGGAAACTTCCTGTGTGGAGGCCGGAAAGACCACCGCATCGGGCGGCTGGTTTTCGATCCATGTGGTTGTGTGCCCATGCTGCTCGCGAATGGCCTGGCCGGTTTGAAGTTGCTCGCCAAAGCGCTGTTTCAGCACCCCTAGAGCCGTTTCTATCCCCGTGTCATTCCGCGGCAGATCGGCGTGCTTGACCATAGGTTCGTCCTCCTGACCGCGCGCGGGCTATTGCCCCAGCGCGATGCCTTCACGTCTGGGGTCAGCGCCCCCTTTCAGCGTCTCACCAATGGAGATGGCATGCAGCCCGGACGTAAGCGCGCGCGCGCCAACCTCGAACCCCATGCCGGTCAACGCTTCGGTCAGCGCCTCGGCGGAAGTCCCTTCCTCCACATCGTATTTGCCGAACCGGTTGACCGCATGCGGGACGGATACGGCCTGTTGCACGTCCATCCCCCAGTCCAGATGCGCGATGATGCTTTCGGCGACATAGCCAATGATGCGGCTGCCCCCCGGGCTGCCGATGGCCAGAACCGGCGCGCCGTCTTTCATCACGATGCTGGGTGCCATGGACGACCGCGGGCGTTTGCCCGGCTCCACCCGATTGGCGATGGGCACGCCATCTGCCTGCGAGCGGAAAGAGAAATCGGTCAGCTCATTATTCAACAGAAACCCGCGCACCATCAACCGGCTGCCAAACCCGTTCTCAATGGTTGTTGTCATCGAGGCCACATTGCCCATCGCATCGACGATCACGAAGTGCGAGGTTGAAGGCAGTTCGATGGAGGCGTCATCTGCCCAGATCAGCGCATGGTCGAATTCCGGCGTACCCGGGGCAACCTCTGCAAGCGCGGCATCACCACCCAGCAGTTTGGCTCTCTCGGCCAGATAAGCGGGCGCAACGAGCCCCTCTGTCGGCACCGGCACAAAATCACTGTCCGCCATGTAACGACCACGATCGGCGAAGGCCAAACGCGAGGCATCGCCGATCAGACGCCGGACCTCCGGATCATTTGGCCCCGCACTCAGGTCATAGTTTTCCAGTATCCCCAGGATTTGACCAACGGTCAAAGCGCCAGATGACGGCGGTCCCATGCCGCAGACGTTGTGGGCGCGGTAGGTCGCGCAGACCGGCGGGCGCTCCTTGACGCGGTAAATGCTCAGATCAACGGCAGAAAGCACGCCGGGGTTGCCTTCTGCCCCCTGCACAGTCGCCACGATATCCGCCGCAATATCGCCGGTGTAAAACGCCCGCGCACCGCCATCCGCCATGGCGCGCAGAGTGTCGGCATATGCCTGGTTTTGCAGCAGATCACCGGCCGCAAGCGGCGTCCCTCCGGGCATGAAATACTCGGACGTGGCGGCAAATCGCCCAAGCCGTTCCGCATCGCCCTCGATCAAGCCTGCCAGTCGCGGGGAGACGTCAAATCCGCTCTCGGCACGCTCTATGGCCGGGGCCAACAGATCTGCCCAGGGCAACTTGCCCCAACGCACGTGCGCATCCTCCATCAGGGCCGGAGTACCGGGCGTTCCGACCGAAAGACCGCCCACAACCGCATCGTAAAAACCCAATGGTTCGCCATCACCGTCCTGAAACAGGCGAGGTGTTGCCGCCAAGGGGGCCGTTTCCCGCCCGTCGAGCGTCGTCAATGTCGCCGTTTCCGCGTCATAATACACCAGAAATGCGCCACCGCCGATGCCGGAGGACTGCGGTTCAACCAGTCCAAGCATCGCCTGAACGGCGACCAACGCGTCCGCTGCAGAGCCACCATTTGCCAGCGCATCGGCACCGGCCTTGACCGCCCAGGGGTTGGCTGCGGCCACCATCCAGTTCTGCGCCTCGACCGGGACACCGGCAAATTTCGCGTCCAGCGCGGTCGCCACCTCCGGCGAGATCGCCTGGAATGCGCCTTGTGTCGCAGCTTCGGGTTGTACCGCGTCGGCGGCTTGCTGTGCATGCACCGCGGAAGCGGCTAGCAGGGTCAGTCCACTGAGAAAATAGCGCATATCGTCTCCGATCTGTTGAGAGGGAAGTCAAAGCATGGAAGGTACAACCTGGTCCGGTGGCCGGTGGCCATCGTCAAAGGTTTTGATATTGATGATCACTTTCTCGCCCATTTCCAACCGGCCTTCTCGGGTGGCAGAGCCCATGTGCGGCAGGAGGACAACGTTACTCAATTCACGCAGGCGCGGGTTCACCTTGGTCCCGTGTTCGTAAACATCTAGCCCGGCACCAGCGATCTCATCCGCGCGCAGCATGCGCGTCAGTGCGTTCTCGTCGATGACCTCCCCACGCGAGGTATTCACGATCACGGCCTCCGGCTTCATCAGTTTCAAGCGACGGGCATTCATCAGATGGAACGTCGAGGGCGTGGCCGGGCAGTTCACCGAAATGACGTCCATCCGGGCGACCATCTGATCCAGGCTTTCCCAATAAGTCGCTTCAAGGTCTGCTTCGATTTCAGGGCGTAACCGTCGCCGGTTGTGATAGTGCACCTGCATGCCGAAGGCCGCAGCCCGCCGCGCAACCGCTTGACCAATGCGCCCCATGCCCAAAATGCCAAGCCTGCGCCCGCCCACACGACCACCCAGATGTGCGGTCGGTGCCCAACCTTCCCACGTATCGGATTGCATGACGGACAGGCCTTCGGGAATACGCCGCAGGACCGCCAGTAAAAGCGCCATGGTCATGTCAGCCGTGTCATCCGTCAGAACACCGGGCGTGTTCGACACCAGAATGCCGCGCTGACGCGCTGTTGATACGTCTATGTGATCGACACCCGCCCCGTAGTTCGCAATCAGTTTCAGGCGGTCGCTGGCCTGCCCGATCAAGGCAGAATCGATGTCATCGGTTACCGTGGGGACCAGTACGTCAGCCGCTTTGACAGCTTCCGATAGCTCTGATCTGCTCATCGGCGTGTCATCCTGCCGTAATTTGACGTCAAAGAGTTCAGAGAGACGTGTTTCAACCGCTTCGGGTAACCGTCGCGTAACGACAACACTCAGCTTTGGCTTTGACATTTTGAGCCTCCCCGGACTTGGCGCAACGATGCTTTTCATGGCATGGTGGCGGAGATGGCGACGGGGCACAAGAACCTCGGGCCCTCAAAAGAGCAAAATACGAATAACGGGCGATGTCATGACCAAATTCTTCCTGTCGGCCCTTGCCGCAGCGCTTGTTTTTGCCGCTGCTGCCCAGCCTGCTCTTGCGCGGGACAAGGGCCCGGTCACGCATCTTCCCTTGCCGCGGTTCGTTTCCATGAAAGCCGCAGAAGGCAACGTGCGGCGCGGTCCGTCGCTGACCCATCGCATTGACTGGGTTTTCAAGCATCGCGATATGCCGCTGCGAATCACCGCAGAGCACGGGCATTGGCGCCGCGTCGAAGACCGCGATGGTCAGGGGGGGTGGGTCCACTACTCGCTCTTGTCAGGCGTGCGTACCGTGATCGTGGAACAGGACATGTTGCCTTTGCATATGCGGCCCGATCCGGAAGCCCCAATAAACGCGGCACTCGAAGCCGGTGTGATTGCACGGCTTGGCAAATGTGGTCCGGAATGGTGCCAACTGAAATCCGGCGGCTATCGCGGATGGGCCCCAAAATCACGCCTCTGGGGCGTTTCCGTGGAAGAGATCAGGGAATAACGAGGCTACCTACGCCGTCTCAGTTGGCCGCAATGAACTGATTTATGATCGCTGCCAGCTCCGGCCCGACATCTTCCTGAAGAAAATGCCCTGCTCTCTCCAGGATCACATGGGGCTGGCCCGCGGCCCCGGGCATCTCGCGTTGGAACGCGATTTCGCCACCAGCCATAACCTTGTCTTCAGCTCCGAACGCGGTGAGTACCGGAAGCTGCAAGCGGCGCAACACCTGCCATGCGGCGCGGTTAGGTTCTGATGCTGGATCATCCGGACGATCAGGCACCAGCATCGGGAATTCACGCGCGCCGGCCTGATAGGATGCATCCGGAAAAGGCGCATCATAGGCGGCGATCTCTGCCTCTGACAGTTTCGAAACCGTCCCGCCGCTGACAATTCTTCCGGCACGGAACTCCGGCGTTTCCTGAGAATAGCTGCGCCAACTTTCAAACGCCCGACCCATCGGCTGATCACCTGTCGGCAGCGCGGTATTTGCAACGACCAATCTGGCAAAGCGATGCGGCATCGCGGCAAGCAGCCGCAAACCTATCAACCCGCCCCAGTCCTGACAGACCAGCGTAATGTCCTGCAGGTCCAACTGCTCCAACGCATCCGCCATCCAGTCGACATGATGTTGATACGTATAATCTGAGCGTTCCACCGGCTTATCGGACCTGCCAAAGCCCACAAGGTCGGGGGCAACCACACGATGCCCCGCCTTTACAAAAACGGGAATCATATGGCGGTAGAGATAACTCCACGTCGGCTCGCCATGCATGCAGAGAATTGTGTTGGTCGCGGCGGGCCCTTCGTCCAGGTAATGCAGCCGCAACGCGCCACCCGATGTGTCATCGACGCCGAGGTAATTCGGCCGATAAGGAAAATCGGTCAAGCCGTCAAACCTTGCATCTGGCGTACGCAGCACCCGCATCTTGACCTTCCGAAAAATGAGTGCATCGCCTCTGGCATTCCTGCGATGCAAGGGTAGGCTAGTCTCGATCCGCCCAAAACACAAAGGAAGTTCGTGATGAAGGCAATTGTTTACGAAACATTTGGCGCAGCAAGTGACGTGCTGAAACTGATCGAAATTGACCCTCCCGTACCTGAGCCTGGTGAAGTCTGCGTGGAGCTGGTTTATTCCGGCGTGAACCCATCAGATGTAAAGGCGCGTGCCGGTTCACGGCCTGGCGTCACCAGACCCGCCTTCCCCCAGATCATTCCGCACAGCGATGGTTCCGGCGTTATCTGCGCGGTTGGACAGGGTGTCGCCCGGTCTCGGATAGGAGAACGGGTGTGGATTTGGAACGGGCAATGGCAGCGTGCTTTTGGCACCGCTGCAGCATCGATTTGCCTGCCCTCAGAGCAAGCCGTTTCGCTCCCTTCCAATGTCAGCTTCGAAACCGGTGCGATACTGGGAATCCCGGGATTGACCGCAGCTCACGTGGTGTTCGGGAATGGTCCGGTCTCGGGCAAGACCCTGTTGATCCAAGGCGGCGCGGGGACTGTCGGTCATCTTGCCGTAAAACTGGCCAAATGGGGCGGTGCAAATGTCATCGCGACAGCGCGCGGGGCGGGAATGGAACGCTGCCGACAAGCTGGTGCCGACACTGTTCTGGATTATAGCGCTACCGATCTTGCGCAACAGATACTGGATGCAAACAATGGGCAGCTGATCGAGCGGATCGTCGAGGTCGAATTCGGCAAAAACATTGAAACTGACACCGAAGTCATTGCCCCCAACGGAACTATTGCCGCTTATGGTTCTGCGCAAGAAATGTCACCCACCCTTCCCTTTTATCCGCTGCTTTTCAAGGCCGTCACCATCGACATCGCCTTGATCTATCTGCTGCCAGAGGATCGGCGCCGGCAGACTATTGATTGGCTACACACCGCCCTTGAGGCAAATGTGCTCGATTGTCCGGTAGAGGCGGTTTTTCCACTGACAAGCACGGCACAGGCACATGAAGCCGTCGAAGCCTCCGCCCGCTCCGGCGCGATTCTGATTGATGTTACGAAAGAGTAAGGTTGTCTTGCATGGCTTCGGAGCGTGATTGTCACCATGCAATTTGCTGAGCGTTCAGGATTTTTGCACCATTTTTGTCCAAAACGGGTCTTGCACGTCGGCGCACAGGGGCTTAATTACCGCCACACGTTGGGATGTAGCCAAGTGGTAAGGCAACTGTTTTTGGTACAGTGTACCGTAGGTTCGAATCCTACCATCCCAGCCACCCACTCCCGAGATTCTGACTGCCGAGCACTTGCCGCTTGATTGTGTCGTGTTTTCGGGCGCCTGGCACAGGCGGTTTCCGACAGAGACCCGCACGTGAGCGCAGATCGGGCCAGTTTCAGGCCCTGGTCTCTGTTTGCGATTCCGACGGTACGGGTTTGAGGGGTTGCGGAAGGTCTCAGCTTACAGCTTCGCGAACTTTGCGCGCTGTTCTGACCAGTCGGCGGGAACGCCTGACTTGATGAGACGGTCAGACGTCACACCCTCCGACTGCTCACCGGCTGCGATCGCATGCAGGATGTCTGGTGCGAGCATCGCAAGGTCGACAACATCCTGCACCCGGCGCTTTGATGTGCCCTCGGCCTGTGCGATCTCAGTGAATGTCTTTCCGGCAACAATCATCGCCATCCACCTCTGCGCTTTGACGATGTTCCGAACCAACGTCACATCGGCTTTGGGTGCCGCGTCCCCAAGATGCAGTTTCAGCTCGACACCGCGCCTGCGCATCCGGAATGGCGACATGAGGATCAGCTCTTCTGTGTTGATCAGGTCTGCATCACATTTAAGAACCGAGGCAAGTCTGGTCTGACACAACCGAACGGACACTTCTCCCTGGCTCATGTCAGCGCGTTCGATCAGATGCAGACATTCCGTGGTCTGCCGGATGGCATGCAGGCCAGCTGATCTGGCGGTGACCTCTGACGCGGGCAGATCCGGGATAAGCCGCATTGCAACATCCGGTCGCTTCAAATGCTGTCTGACCAGATCGGCAATCAGCCCCTCCAGCTGGTCTGCCGGCAAACGCCAGGCGTCCGGATGCTTCCGGCTCCGATCCTTCACCAACCTGTGAGAGATATAGTAGCGCAGTCGCCTGCCATTCTTCCGGCTGTCACTGGGCGTCAGGCGGTCGCCGGTTTCATCATAGAGTTTGCCGGCCAGCGGCGATCGTGTGACCCTGCGCTTTGTGCCACGGGCCGTTGCGGCTCCTTCTTTCAGCATCTGCTGGACCTGGTCCCAGGTCACCGGGCCGATAATTGCCGGATGCTGTCCGTTGTAAACCTGTTCCTTGTGCCGGATCCGCCCGGCATAGATCGGGTTGCTCAGGATGTGATGGATGTGGCTGCGATCAAAAGGGGTGCCGCCGGAGATACGCCCTGCCCTGTGAACGCGCTCACGTGACCTGAGGCCAAGATCCTCTGCGCGGTCTTTCACGACACGGATGAGACCATGTTCCAGATACAGTTCATAAAGAGCCCTGATGGTTTTCGCCTCGTCCGGTTCGATCTTCAGCGTCCGGCCATCCGCCTCGTAGCCGAGCGGGACAGTCCCACCCATCCAGAGCCCTTTGCGCTTGGAGGCCGCAATCTTGTCGCGGATGCGTTCCGCCGTGACTTCGCGCTCGAACTGGGCAAAGCTCAGAAGGACATTGAGGGTAAGCCGCCCCATGCTGGTGGCCGTGTTGAACGATTGGGTGACCGACACGAAGGACGCATCCGCCCGATCCAGACGCTCGACCAGCTTGGCGAAGTCGGCCAGAGACCGGGTCAGCCGGTCGATCTTGTAGACGACGATCTGATCCACACGTTTGTCGTCCACTGCCCGCATCAGACGCTGTAAGGAAGGCCGATCAAGATGACCGCCCGAGATCCCGCCATCGTCATAACAATCTGGCAGCAACTCCCAGCCTTCGTGCTTCTGGCTGGCGACATAGGCCTCACAGGCCTCCCGTTGCGCATCCAGCGAGTTGAAGTCCTGCTCCAGACCCTCCTCCGAGCTTTTTCGGGTATAGATGGCGCAGCGGATCCGACGCATCACTGTACGCCGAAGAACCGCGGGCCGGACCAGTGCGCACCGGTGATGTGTCTGGCAATGGCCGACAGCGATCGCCATGGTTTGCCATCCATGACATAGCCACTGTTTGTCACCTCGACCTGATACGTTCGCCCGTTCCATTCCCGGACAAGATGCGATCCCGGTTTTGCGATCGTGGGGGCGATCTTGCCAGTTGCGATCCGGTTCAGGCGGTGCGTGGTTTTGGCTGACACACCGCCCAGCGCCCTGTTTTGCGCTTCCCAGATCAGCACCCGCTTCATAAACTGCGGCGAGAGGTATTTTGGCGGCGAGCGCCCAAACATCTCTTTCCAGCGATAAAGACACTCCGCGCGATCATAGGCTTCGATCTCAGCCATCCGCACCGTTACCTGATCAGCCCGGCCCGTGCTCATTGGCTGCCGCTTTCTTCAACAATCCGGTACACCGATCCTTTGTCGGTATTGCTGCGGACGATCACAGATCCGGATTTGCGTTGTGCGGAAATGGCAGCCCGTACCGTGTGGGGTTGCCAGTTGAAGGCCTTCTGGATCTGCGCAATTGATGCGCCGGACCTGCGGGCCAGCAGCTTTCGAAGCTCAGCCTGGCGCGTGGGTCTGGCACGGGCACGACCTGATACGCCGCTCCGTTGGTTGGAACTGTGGGTTGTCGTCATTCGGCTCTCCACTCTGCAGGCAAAGGCCAATCCCTCGCCCTGTACTGAGTGGAGCCCGGCAGTGTCCGGGCGGCTGAATATGTCGACAGTACCGCTCTGCAGCGCTCAGAAGTCCAGCCGTTTATAACCCGACGGACGGATTATGTTGAAAAACTCTGTTTGCTCCGAAAGGTGGCAAGAAATTTCTCCATGGGGCGCCAGTCGGGAATTTTGGCGCGGGGGCGGCCAAATCGATGCTTTGACGATGTGTCGATCTCCTACAGCCGTCTCCGCGCAAATCGGGCGAACTTTTCCGGTGCAACGGATTCTGAAGGAGAAATAAGAGAGCGGATTTTCGGGTTCTTCTCGCGATCGGCGTATTTTGTTGAAAAACTCGGGCTTGATCGAAACGTAAGTCGCTGATTCAATTCGTCCTATAGGGAGGGATTGAGGATGATGGGACCGAAGCAGGAAGCGCAGGCGGCACTGTTTTATGAGTTCTCGCTGGAAGATCATGTCCCGCAAGATCACCTGCTCCGCTCAATTGATCGGTTTGTCGATCTGGACAGCATTCGCGCGCATCTGGCGGATTTCTACAGCTATACTGGGCGTCCATCAGTCGATCCCGAGTTACTGATCCGGATGCTTTTGGTTGGCTACTGCTTTGGGATCAGGTCTGAACGACGTCTTTGCGAAGAAGTTCATTTGAATCTTTCCTATCGCTGGTTCTGCCGCCTTGACCTGAACGACCGGGTGCCGGATCATTCGACGTTTTCCAAGAACCGCCATGGCTGTTTCCGTGACAGCGAACTGCTGCGTCATATATTCGAGACGACAGTGGCGCGGTGCATCGCGGAAGGTCTCGTCAGCGGCCAGCGCATGGCTATTGATGCCAGTCTGATCGAGGCTGATGCGAACAAACAGAATTCCACGCCAAAGGAAGAGTGGGACGTATCAAGCATTGATCCAAAAGATGCGCCTCGCGCGGTTCGCGAGTATCTCGACACTCTGGATGAGGCGGCATTCGGCGCGGCGAGCGAGGTGCAGCCAAAGTTCACGTCGCATTCTGACCCGGCCAGCCAGTGGACGGCAGCACGCAAAGGGCCAGCATTCTTTAGCTATTCTGACAATTATCTGATCGACACAGACCACGGTGTGATCGTCGATGTCGAAGCGACCCGCTCAATCCGACAAGCGGAGGTCGGATCAACCAAAACGATGCTGAAACGGGTCAAAGCAAAGTTCGATCTGCATCCTGAACGTCTGATTGCCGATACCGCCTACGGCACCGGGCCATTGCTTGGCTGGTTGGTTGATCGCCAGATTGCACCACACATCCCAGTCTTCGATAAGTCTGGCCGCAATGACGGAACGTGGACACGTGCCGACTTCGAATGGGATGCCACGAACGACCAGTACATCTGTCCAGAGGGACATGCTTTCAAGCAGTTTCGTCGCAACTATTCCGATCCAAACCGAGGGCCAACGGGAAAAGGCACTACGCGCTATCGTGCTCTCAAGGAGGTCTGCCAAGCTTGCCCGTCCAAATCCAAGTGCTGTCCGAACGCCGACGCGCGGAAGATCACGCGAGAAGAAACTGAAGACGCCCGCCAGGTCGCGCGCGACATCGCCAAAACCAAGCAATACGCGATCTCCATGAAGCTCAGGAAGAAGGTCGAGATGCTTTTTGCACATCTCAAACGTATCCTAGGACTGGGTCGCCTCCGATTACGTGGACCATGCGGCGCAAATGACGAATTCCTCCTCGCTGCCACAGCTCAGAACATCCGGAAACTAGCAAAGATCTTTCCTGCACCGCAGCAAACGCGCAAAGCCTGATCAGAAAGGCGCTTGCACCACGCTCAAAACACTACTTTCTGCGCTCGCAACACGTTGTTTTTCCACAGAATTGGCGGGAAGTGTGAGTTCGCTGCACATGCGAGATCGCTCCAACGGAGAGATCAAAGCGGCCATTCAAGGATGCGGATGCGCCGCTCAAATTTTGCAGTGGACATAAAGGCCAGAAATGCGCAGGAGGCGGACTATACGAAGCTTCGCGAAGTGGCGGCTCCGGCGCCCAAACCTACCTACCGTGCTGCTGTTTCGCATCGGTCGGCAGCTGTTGTGAAATAGCCAACGACACGGATATCCGACTTAGACAGTTGGCAACGGATCAATAAACACGAAGGCTCTCCGTCGCAAAACCAGTAGGATTGCTAGCAGAAGATGGACATCATGGATCGAGCCGCGCCTTTTCTTCCAGGGCATAATCGCGAAGGGTCTTCGAGGAAACTTTCGACGGCGCCACTCGGCGTAATCTGAGACGGCCAGCCGTATTCAGCCCTTCGATCCAGCTTCGCCTCGTCCAATAGACACCTTCGAGGCTATTCGGAGAATGCGCATCATAAACGAGGTCGGCTGCCCCCATGTGGCGTTCTTCGTCCGTGGCCGAGGGGTCTTTGGTTTCCTGCTCATACACATAAGCGAGGTGAATGCGTGGCGTATGCTGGCACTTCCAGGGGCGTGCGGTGATTGAGTAAGACGTAGCGTCCATGGAACTCAGCCCCGTCGCAAGCCTTAATGAGTACAACGAAGCGGTAATCTCAACCGCGATGGCATCGTGGCGCTCCGCTGTTTCGTAGAGTTCAGCAAGGTCGATTACGCTCTCGGTAGTCGCCGCGTTCCGCATCTTTTCAATCGTCGGCCAGTTCGATGCAGTCGTCCCGACCCACACACCATTAAGGTCCGGGAACACCGTCCGGTTGAGCACAGGCATCGTTCGCCAAAGGAACCGCCATGGTGCCCAGTAGGCCGTGAGGCCGAAGACAATACCGAGTAACGTAAGAACAGCCACTGGCAGGTAGCGGATGACCACCGAGTCGGAAACCGTCACACCAACCCAAGCGCCGAAATTGTCTGCATAGACGGCAAGTCCGACAACGATCATCAGCGCCGTACCCAGAGTTTTCCATGGCAATAGTGCATACATGTTTTGTTCTCCTACACTTCGGGACACCCACCTCTTGGAATCAGGTCGGAAAAGCCATATATGTTGCGGGCTTACGACTCTCTAGCCGCTACATGGTGTTGTCCCATCCGACAGGCTGAAAGTCCAGTTGATGTTTTTGGCCATTAAAACGAGAAGGGAACATTATGCCGGTGAACGCACATAAAGCGCTCAACAGTGCCAACGAGAGCTGCTACGTCAAGAAGCTCAAGCTTCCCAAGGAGCGTGAAGAAGAGCTGCGCGCGGTCCGTGACGAGTTGCGAGACGCGATACGTTCGGGACTGAAGGACTGGACCGACCGATTTCCTATAACCGAAATGGTCACGCGTGATGCGATCGTTGCACTCAACTCTGAGCAGGCGGATATCACCGAGGCTTTCGGTCGGCCGAAGTTTCGGATGCAGGGAAGCTTTTCATACTCCACAGTGAACGATCCGGCGAAGGGCAAGACGCCGCCGCTTCAGATCGATCTGGACGATGGCATGTTCCTTCCGACACGTTACATCAATCGCGACGGTGCTCTTGCACCTTCTGTTGCGGCAGATGGCTACTTCAAAGCCGTCGAGCAGCTTGTATCAGATGTTTGCGAAAAGAACGGGTGGACGCTCAAAAAGAAGACATCTTGCGTTCGTGTCGAGATTGACCGGGAGGCGCACGTGGACATCGCGCTCTACGCTGTTCCGGAGAAAGAATTCGTAACCTTGGTCGAAACGGCGATGGCCCAAAACCGTGTGATCAGGGATGGTTTCATGGATTTGCGCGATGATGACTTTGCCAATGAAATCTATGGTCGGCTCTCTGCTGACCAGATGCGTTTGGCCTGCCGCGGCGATGACGGGTGCGGCAAGTGGATCCCGTCCGACCCGCGAAAACTTGAAGACTGGTTCCGGGATGCCGTGAGGGATCACGGAGACCAAGTTCGCTTCGTCTCTCGCTACCTGAAGGCCTGGCGGGACGAGCAGGATCTGGTTGGCCTTGCGTCGATAGCTCTCATGTGGGCGGTCGTTGAAGTGTTCAAGAACCATCAGGGCTATAAACCATTCAACGGCCGCGATGATCTGGCCCTTCTTGCCGTGGCGCGCGCACTCCCCGACATCTTGCGCCAAGAGATACCGAACCCGGTTGTCCCGGGTGAGCGCCTTGACCAAGGATGGAGCCATACAGACCGCCAGATATTTGCTTCAGCTGCAATGGACTTGGAGGCGCAGCTGGAAGCGGCGCTGATCAGATCGAGCACGCCTCAGGCCACAGTGCGGTATATGTTAGACGCCCTCGGTTCGAGATTTCCGACGGATGTGAGCCTTCTCGTTGACGACGCGGCCCAAGTGGGGGGAACCCTTGCTGCTCCGGAGACACTGACCAACAACTTTCTTGAAACCAAGGACGAGCGGCCTGCGGTGAAGCTGGGCGGAGATGAACGCTACGCCTGATCTTGCTGGCATGAGCGATGTGCTTGGTAGTGTCGGTCGGGCTGCTGAGACCCAATGGCGCGGACAGAGACTTACTGCCGACGATCTGCGACGTCTGCCAAAGGGGCCTTGGGTCGCAGGTTGGCGCTTCAGGGTAGCGGTCGAGCCAGACGTTGTGGAGGTAGACTTGGTGTTCGACGCCGTCTTCCCCTGGTCGGCACCACGGCTCTACATGCGATGCCCGCCGGCGCTCGGCACTCTTCCACATCTGGAAGCAGATGGGTTCATCTGTGCCTTTCCCAGCCGAACCCCGGTAGATCCTGCCAATCCGGTCGGGATTGCACGTGCCTACCTGAAGAGGCTGTTGGAGCTTGCGGCGGATTGGTCGAATCCAGAATTCATCGAGCGCGAAATCTCCGACGAGTTCTTATCCTATCTTGGGCGCAAGAGCGCGCCACGGCCGATCCGATCGCTGTTGGCGCCGAGCGAGTACGCTGGGCCCATGGCTTACTTATGGAGAGGCCGAACGGGTATCGTTCTATCTGATAACTCGGAACACTTGATCGAATGGCTGAATCGTCGGCATGGACGCCAGACGCGGCCCTGGGTGTTCGAGCAAGCGGTGGTCCTGAGACCGGATGCCTTACCCAACCCGCAAGAACTACCCGGCAATGCCAAACAACTATTGGACATGGCGGCACCGGGAGCAGAGCGGGATGCTTTGATCAAGATGCTTATGTGCGGTCCGGGTGCCTTGGTGGTGACTGTCGCGCTGCCGACGCGACCACATGCGACGATGATTGCGTATGAGATCCCAGGCGCGCGGAAGGAGACCGAGCGCGGGCGCAAGCATGTAACGGCCGGGTTCAGAGCCAAGAAGATGTCGCGCGAGGTTTTGATCCAACGGCGAGCCAGTGCATCTTTGAAAATTTCACCTATGGAGGTGGAGCGTCTTGATGCGGCATGGGTGCATGGGCGAGACCAACTGCCGGAAGTGCGAGCACTTCAAGGCAAGACTGTCACTGTGTTGGGATGCGGTTCCCTTGGATCTGGGGTTGCCACACTTCTAGCGAAAGCGGGTGTGGGTGGGCTAAATCTAGTCGACCCCGAAGTACTCGCGAGTGAAAACACATCCAGACACGACCTGGGTATGTCGGACGTGGGGCGCTGGAAGGCGGACGCGTTGGCTGATAGGTTGCGCAATGAGTTCCCACATCTCCCAAATGTGCGTGAATATCATGTCCGTTGGCAGACGATCGCGGAAACTGAACCGGAGGTCTTGCGCAGCTCGGACATCATTCTCGTTGCGATCGGCTCCTGGATGGATGAAGGTGCGTTCGAAGCATGGCGTCTTGCCCAAGATCGTCCGCCTACGGCGATCTACGGGTGGTTGGAGCCGCACGCAGTTGCCGCGCATGCAGTGTCGATTACGGAAGGCGGGCCATGTTTTGGGTGCGGCTTGAGCGAGTTCGGGGATAGCCTGCTTCGTGTCGCCGAATGGACGGAAAGCACGACGACGCGGACGCATCCCGCTTGCGGAGGTGCTTTTCAACCCTATGGAGCATCGCAACTTGCGCGCGGTCACGGTCTGATAGCTGATCTTTGCCTTGAGCAACTAACAGGCGACCCGACCCATGTTCACAGGATTTGGTCCGGTCCTACTCGCGTACTCGGTGCTGTCGGCGGAAACTGGTCCGAAGAATGGAAGAAGTTCGTAGGTCGGCCATGCGAGGCCGGTGGGGAGTTCGAGCGCTCGTGGACCCGTCGCGATAACTGCTGGATTTGCGAAAGCTCATGATGTCTGCTTGGGTATGCGAACACCTCGAACTTCGATATAGCCTTGCGCCTAAAGCGGTCGAGGTGTTGTTGAAGCACCGCCAATTGAGGTGGAAAGATCGTGAAGCCGGTGGCCCGCTTTTCTCCAATGCACCAGGGCGGCGCTGTACAATCGATGTAGCGTCCGGACCTTTCCCTCAAGACCGTAGAACTCGGCATGGTTACATTCCCCACCGGCCGAGCGTGCAAGCTGATATTCTCCAAAAGCATGGATCGGGCCTTCACTTTATCGGAACTTGGCACACGCATCCATCGCCGCGGCCAACCGCGTCGTCCCTGGATGCTAGGTCCATTCTCAATCTCTACAGAGAATCAGATCACGATCTTGACGCTTTCATCATGTTGATTGTGGGTACTGACGGTGATCCAGCGACGTGGGAGCTATCTGCGCAAGGTACCTTCGGCAAGGTCGTTCTCACCGCGAAATCATTGACCGGGAGCAAGGCTTTTGGTGCGGGAGGCCACGAGATCGACGGCAAATGTCCAGACCAGTATAGCGAACGAGACGGCTAACTCTCTTTGGTGTCTGGTTCACTTACACTGCCCCCGTTGGATTTAGGGCTTAGAACGACCGGCTTGTCCACACGCTGGTCGTTCAGCCGGTACTCAACTTCGAGCAAGTAGCGAACGGCTGCTATGCGGGCTGCGACTGCAGCATCCGAAAGGTCCGCTGGAGGTCGGCTAATGGGATGTACCGGCTGCTTCACCCAGCAGGTTAGGCTTTGCCTATTTCTGCAAGATGGAGAAGTAGCATGGCGAAG
>NZ_CANLYL010000009.1 GCF_947495275.1 uncultured Roseobacter sp. | reverse complement strand
CAGTAGGCCGGATACATATGAGCGACTTCCGAGAACGTGCGAAGAAATCAATTGCGAACAGCAGCCGGTACATACATATGGGCCGACGTGGCGACAGAATAGGTCTCCAGATGGCACATGTTGCGGCGCGACAAATGACGGCTTTTAGGAAATTAGAATGAGGACAAGGGTACTACCGGACACATTGTGCAACAGCTCAATCCGCTGTGCGCAACATCTCATAGTGGATTCGCCAACTCACACATGACCTGGCGGTCGGCCAGCATTTGGTGGCGAAGCGCGCTCAAGATTCCTGTTTCGTAGCTTGATAATGCATCGTCTGTAGATGTAAAACCAAATGAGTGTTTTTGCGTTCCTGAAGTATAATTTTTCGCCTGAATGTAATGCAAAAACTCTCGTTGCTTCTTGCAATTCCACTTCGAATGGTCTCCGAGGAACCTCCGAAGGCGCATCAAATTACTCCAGGGTGAAAGCCAACTTGCCCGTTGTTCTCTATATCGCGTTAGTTGCAGCGCATTCCTATATGAATACCATTAATCCATACCCTTACACGCTGTTCTTCATTTTCGAAACAAACAATAACGCTGGAGATTTTTCAGCAGACTTTTTCCATTATGTCTTGTCGCCGGTATCAATGGCATTGATTGAATTGTATTCTGGTACGAGGTGCTTTTTGGACGATGCCTATAGTGGGTGTCTCAAGGGAAATGGATTTGTTTCTTGGTTTATCATTTTCGGTGTACTTTCATTGACCACAGCATCGGCAATGTTTCTTCTGACCATGATGATTTCGATTTGGGTGGCTTTTTTTGGGGTACATCTTTGGCGCGTTGGCGTTGTATGTACGTGGGTCGAGCGGTTTTTGGCAGCCCATGTATTCCGAAACTAGGTTGTTTCCACGCCGGTTGGTTTCCGGCAAGTCTTACACATAGACTGGGTGTCCAAAGACCCAATTGGGGCTAAACCATGGCTTGGCTCATAGTACCCCAACGCCATTGAAGACATCACATACTGGGTAAGTGAAGTGTTTGGGGATGAGCACTACTAAGGTGGACCAGGCGCTAGGCCGCTTCGTTCTCCCTCCTACACGCTTGTCCTATGCGTTGAGCTTAGTCCAGACTCGCGGAATACTCGACAAAACCGGCTCTGCAAGCGCTGCATTGGGGCAGATTGGTTAATCTAACTTACCCGATAATCGGGTGCTTGTCAGACCGTAGTATTTAAGCTTGCAATGCCTCGGTCGCGAGTGCCTATGAGGCGCGTATCGACAAGCTTGAACGCGAAAAGACCATGCTCCAGGAAAAAATCGACGCTGCGATTGACCTGCTCCCCTGAAAAGTCCTCGATTTGAGGTTAGGCTGTTCTCCAAGAAGGAGACAGACGATGAAGAGAAGCCGTTTCAGTGAAGAACAGATCATTGGGATATTGAAAGGGCATCAGGCTGGCCGTTGGCGCGAAGGAGTTGTGTCGCAAGCACGGCGTCAGTGATGCGACTTTTTACCAATGGCGATATATCTTGCTCAAGCGTGAAGGCTGGGCGGTGAACTGGAAGAAGCTCTACCGCATCTACCGCGAAGAAGGATTAACAGTCCGTAAACGTGGCGGACGCAAGCGTGCAGTGGGCACCAGAACGCCAATAGCAATCCCGCAGGGGCCAAACCAGCGATGGTCGCTGGACTTCGTCTCTGACAGCCTGTCGTGTGGCCGCCGCTTCCGTATCCTGAACGTGATTGATGACTTCAGTCGCGAATACCTCGCCGCCGTGGTTGATACGTCCCTCTCAGGCGAGAGGGTTGCCCGTGAACTGGATCGAATTGCAGAGATGCGCGGCTATCCCTGCATGGTGGTCAGCGATAATGGAACCGAATTAACTTCAAACGCCATCCTGAAATGGCAAGAAGATCGCAAGGTCGGCTGGCACTACATCGCGCCCGGCAAGCCAATGCAGAACGGGTTCGTGGAGAGCTTCAATGGCCGTATGCGGGACGAATGCTTGAATGAGCACCTGTTCGACAGCCTACGCCATGCCCGCAATCTCGTGGCAGCATGGCGAAACGACTTCAATCACCACCGCCCACATTCCAGCCTCGCTGGTATGACACCATCGGAATATGTTAACCGGTCAAAGGAAGACCAAAACCTGAGCAGAGCTAACCTAAATTAACGGATTCAATGGGGAGCAGGTCACGATGCCTGATAAAGGACGACCGAAGGATTGTGTGGGAATCGCATTGAGATTCCTACCAAGACCTTGGGATATATATAAAAATAGGAGCTGTGCAGCCCGACAAACGGCACTGAGACTGGCGTTTTCAGAGCTGCTGACCTACACGCCAGAAGGCGTGCATGGAACATCAAAGAGACCTTACCTTTCAAGGCATTAGCAGCTTTCTCCGAAAAAAGTGTGAGATGGTGCTGCTGGAGAGAATTGAACTCTCGACCTCTCCCTTACCAAGGGAGTGCTCTACCTCTGAGCTACAGCAGCGCCGACGTGGCGGGTGATTAGACCCTAAAGCGGATCGGCGCAAGCCTAATCTGGACCCTCCCCGCAGCCTGCGTTAGACAAGCGTCATGGCGCAGGAAGATCAACCCGGCAGACCCGCAAAATCGGGTAAGACACGCGAAGATAGGCTAAAAGCCGCGCTGAAGGCGAATCTTGCCCGACGCAAGGCCCAAAGTCGTGCACGGGCCAAAGATCAAGCGCGGGATACAGGCACGTCTGCTGGCGCAGGCAACAATAAGGACGCATAAGCGTATGGATTCCATTCTTGTCAGAGGCGGCGGCCCGCTGAGCGGGCAAATTCCGATTGCGGGGGCAAAAAATGCCTGCCTGACACTCATGCCGGCCACATTGCTGACCGATGAACCACTCACATTGATCAATGCCCCGCGCCTCAGCGACATCCGGACGATGACGCAGCTACTGCAATCGCTGGGCGCGGAGGTGACCTCCTTGCAGGAAGGCCGGGTCATCGCGCTTTCAAGCCATACGATCAGCAACCACACCGCCCATTACGACATCGTTCGCAAGATGCGCGCTTCCATACTGGTTCTGGGCCCGATGTTGGCGCGCGAAGGGCATGCGGTTGTCTCCTTGCCCGGCGGCTGCGCGATCGGCGCACGCCCTGTCGATCTGCATCTCAAGGCGCTGGAGGCCATGGGCGCGCAGCTTGAGCTAAAGGATGGCTACGTTCACGCCAAGGCACCAGGTGGTCTGAAAGGGGGCGAAGTTGATTTCGAGTTCGCCTCGGTCGGTGCCACCGAAAATGCCCTGATGGCCGCGACGCTGGCCAAGGGAACGACCGTTTTGAACAATGCCGCCCGCGAACCCGAGATCGTTGATCTCGCCCGGTGTCTGCGCACCATGGGCGCGCGCATCGCAGGCGAGGGTACGTCGATCATCACCGTTGAAGGGGTGGACCGTCTTGGCGGGGCGACCCACACCGTGGTCACGGATCGCATCGAGTTGGGCACCTACATGCTGGCCCCTGCCATCTGCGGCGGCGAGGTGGAGCTTTTGGGCGGGCGGATGGCGCTGGTCCAAGCGTTTTGCGAAAAGCTTGATGCGGCCGGCATCGACGTCGCCGAGACCGACAATGGGCTCAGCGTCAAACGCCGCAACGGCGACATTCGAGCGGTGGATGTCACCACCGAACCTTTCCCGGGGTTTCCCACCGATCTTCAGGCCCAGATGATGGCGCTGCTATGTACAGCCAACGGAACATCAGTGCTGGAGGAACGGATTTTCGAGAACCGCTTCATGCACGCGCCCGAATTGATGCGTATGGGCGCAGATATTGACGTACAAGGCGGCACAGCCACCGTAAAGGGCGTGAAGAAGCTCAAAGGCGCACCCGTCATGGCAACGGATTTGCGAGCGTCGGTGTCCCTGATTCTGGCCGGGTTGGCTGCCGAAGGTGAAACCCGCGTCGGTCGGGTCTACCATCTTGACCGTGGGTATGAACATGTGGTCGCCAAACTGTCCGGCGTGGGCGCAAACATCGAACGGATAACCGAAACATGACAGACGCACGCTTTGAAGACGCCCGTGAGGCGCCGCTCAATCTTGGGGCTCTGGATACCGACGACCTCTCCGTCCTCTCGGCTCTGGCGCAGGATGCGGTGTTTCCCGCAACTGAAATGCGCTGGGATCGCACGACCCGCCGCTTTGCCCTGCTGATCAACCGGTTTCGCTGGGAAGAAGGCCCCGCGCGGACGGCAGCGCCCGAGCGTGTGCAATCCTTGCTGGTTTTCGAGAACGTGAGCGCAGTCGCCAGCAATGGAATCGAACGCAACGACGCGGATACCGTCTTGTCGATCCTGTCCGTGGCCTTCGAAGAAATCGACGCGCCCGCAGGTCATGTCTTGCTGACGCTGGCAGGAGACGGGGCAATCCGGTTGTCCGTCGAGGCGCTCGAAGCCTCTCTGAAAGACGTGACCAAACCTTATGTGGCCCCTTCCAAAAAAGCCCCGCACCACCCGGAGTAACCCACCCTTCCTGCTCATTCCCGCCTCCTGCCACGAACCTTGGGGCGGCCCGTCAGAGGTCCGACAATGCCCGTCTTTCTGAACGCAAATGACGCTGATTTTGAGGCGGCTTTTCTGCAATTGCTCAGTGCAAAGCGGGAAGACAGCCCCGATGTCGACGACGTGGTTGCACAGATCATTACAGATGTGCGCGCGCGCGGCGACACGGCGGTGATAGAGTTGACCGAGCGTTTTGACCGCCTTTCGCTGACCTGTGAAACATTGCAGATTCAACAGGATGAAATCGACGCCGCCGCGGCCTCTGTACCGCGTGAACAACGCGACGCTCTGACGCTGGCGGCAGACCGCATTCGGGCCTATCATGAAAGGCAACGTCCCGAGGATGCGCAATGGAGCGATGCGGAAGGGGCGACATTGGGATGGCGCTGGACGCCGGTGGCGGCCGCCGGGCTCTACGTGCCTGGTGGGCTCGCCTCTTACCCTTCATCGGTGCTGATGAACGCGATCCCAGCCAAGGTCGCAGGGGTACCGCGGCTGGCCATGGTGGTTCCGACCCCGGACGGGGCGCTCAATCCGATGGTATTGGCGGCGGCACAATTGGCCGGCGTAGACGAAATTTACCGTATCGGCGGGGCGCAGGCGATTGCAGCGCTGGCCTACGGAACCCGGACCATTGCACCGGTCGACAAGATCACCGGACCCGGCAATGCTTTTGTTGCCGCCGCAAAACGGCGCGTTTTTGGCAAGGTGGGTATCGACATGATCGCCGGACCTTCCGAAATTCTGGTGATTGCCGATGCGGATAATGACCCCGACTGGATCGCACTTGATCTGCTGAGCCAGGCTGAACACGATGAGAGCGCGCAGTCGATCCTGATCACCACTGATCCCGACTTTGGCCAGGCCGTTGCAAATGCGATTGAGGCCCGCCTGCAAACGCTTGACCGACGCGCGATTGCATCGGCAAGCTGGCGCGATTTCGGTGCCGTCATCATCGTCCCCGATCTGGCAACTGCGGCGGCATTGTCGGACCGGATTGCCCCTGAACATCTCGAACTTTGCGTGGCCGATCCCGATGCTCTGAGCGCACAGATTACCCACGCAGGTGCGATATTTCTGGGTCAATGGACGCCTGAAGCCATCGGCGATTACATCGGCGGGCCCAACCATGTACTTCCCACCGCGCGATCTGCTCGTTTTTCCTCCGGCTTGTCCGTACTCGATTTCATGAAACGCACTACGCTTGCGCGGATGACGCCGGGCGCTCTGCGGGCCATTGGCCCGGCTGCTGAAACGCTGGCGCAAACCGAAAGCCTTGAAGCGCACGGTTTGTCGGTCACCGCAAGGTTGCGCAAACTGAACGATCCTTCGTGACCGCCGCCTTGGTCATTGCTCTTGGGCAAGGACCTGCGCTAAGCATTGCCAGTTCGCTTTTCGTGTAAAGAATCCCATCATGTCCCGTATTTCCAATATCATCCTCGACGATTCCGGCCTGCCTCCCCCCACACCCGAAATCGAACAAGAGCGCCGCGTCGCCATGTTTGACCTGCTGGAAGACAACACTTTTGTGCTGCCGGATCGTGAGGGTCGCAACATCCCGCCCGGTCCCTATCATGTGGGGCTCGCCATCAAGGAAAAGCGGCTCGTCTTTGACGTGAACACGGAAGATGCTGAAAAGGCTGCGGAATTTCACCTTTCGCTGGGGCCGTTCAGACAGGTGGTCAAGGACTATTTCCAGATTTGCGAAAGCTATTTTGAAGCTGTAAAGAAATTGCCCCCCAGTCAGATCGAGACCATTGATATGGCGCGGCGCGGCATTCACAACGAAGGTTCCCGCGTGCTGCAGGAACGCCTCGAAGGCAAAGCGGAGGTTGATGTCGACACCGCGCGGCGCCTGTTCACGCTGATCTGCGTCCTGCACTTCGGGGGCTGAATGAGCAACGAGCTTCCTCAGTCGGTATTGTTTTGCTGCGATCACAATGCAGTGCGCTCGCCGATGGCCGAAGGGATCATGAAGAAGCTCTATGGCACCGGCACCTATGTCCAATCCGCAGGCGTCACCAATGACATGGAGATTGATGGGTTTTCCATTGCGGTCTGTCAGGAGATGGATGTGGAATTGTCGCGCCATCGCAGCCGCAGCTTTGACGAAATGGAAAACTGGGGAGATGACCTTGGCTCTTTTGATCTGGTCATCGCGCTGAGCCCTGCATCGCAGCGCCGGGCGTTGGATCTAACCCGGTTTTATCATCTCGAGGTGGAGTATTGGCCCATCCTCGACCCGACTGGGCTTGGAGAAAGCCGCGAAGCAAAGCTTGTCAGCTATCGGCAGGCGCGCGACCAGATCAAGGAAAGATTGCTGGATCGTTTTGGACCGCCCACCGAGATGATCTGAAGGCTTTTCGGCGGCAATCGTGTCGATAACGCCGCAGCCGGGCGTGACCCAACGTCCCAAGTCATTTGCAACAGGTCAGTGAATTGTCGCTCCTGCGTAGCCATCGGGTGCCATGTCGCGCGGAGATTTCATGTCCATCCGTTTCAAAGCAAGGCCGAAATCCGATGCCAATGACGCAACAAGCGGGGCGACATCCGGACGGACAAGCAGCGTGGCGATGAGCAATGCGTCTTCACGATCGCCTTCCGCGGCAATCGCCACGAAATTGGCAAAACAAGCCTCATCTGCGCCAATGCAACGGCATTCCACTGCGTGCCGCATTAGCGGGCGACGTCCGTGCCGACCGCAAAGTTCCAACAGTTGCTCGAAAACCCGCATGGCTTTGAGCCCATGCGCGTCCCCCAAAAATCTTGCAAGATCGCTGCAGACTTCCGCCTGCCTTTGCGGCCCTTCGCTCCATAATCTGAGATAGATGATGGAAGCCGCCTCGATACTGGTTAGCTCTGTCAGGAAGCCAACCGCCGCGCCGCCGCGTCTCTCTGTGTTTTCGTTCATTTTGTCAGGATCAGCTTGCCGGCGCGCGTGATCCGCAACACGTAGATTTTGTCCTCATAGATGATTTGAGCCAATCCACCACCTTTGGTCAGATCGCTTGCATCATATGTCGGTGCCTGCTGGACAGGGGGATGCGGGCGTTCATTGACGGAATGAAAGGGCATCATTTGCGCCCCGCTGGCGGATCGAGCCGATCGATGACCCATTCCATATTGAAGCCCGCAAGCCGATCCGTCTGCCATAACAGCTCCGCCAAAATCGAAGTGCCGCCGAACTGTGGGCTTGGGCTTGTCTGGAAATCAGTCAATTCTCGAGTTTCTCTAGCCATCCTGGAAGTCCTTTCATCGCTACAATGTCGGGCTTCCCCTGATGATATTGGGGTGGCTGGAACTCCCCTTATACCTGATAGATTTAATCAGGTATGTCAACGCCTGAATTTCAGCGTGTTTTTTGAAGCGGCAATTTGCGCGTTATCGACCCCGAAAACCCAGCCCTCGCGGTCGAGGAGCAACCGACCAGACGTTACTCTCAACATTTTCAAAGAATTATGAGTTTGCAAAGCTACACCCAAAACTTTGCAAACTACTTTTGAAGATAGGGAAGCCGATGTCTAGCCCTTCGAAAACCTATTCGGGCTGTAAATGTCCAAGTCGATGTTTGCGCCACGTCCCGTCAGCATCCCTGCCACAAGACGGCCGGTTTTTGGGCCACCCGTCAGGCCAATGTGGTGATGGCCAAAGGCCGCGAGCACACCTGAATTGGCAACTTCTCCGATCAACGGCAGACTGTCCGCTGGCGCAGGACGATGCCCCAGCCACTCCTGCTGACCTGCATAGTTCAGATCAGGGAAGGCCTCGGCAACCTTCCGGCGCAACAACTCAAGCGGCGCTTTCGAAGGACCGGCTTCAAGCCCGCCGAACTCCACCACACCGGCACAGCGCAACCCCGCCGCCATGGGGGTGGCCACGAATTTGCCGCTGGTGACCATCATCGGGGCGCGGGGGCCGTTTTCCGCACCTTCAAACACGATGTGATACCCGCGTTCACTTTCCAGCGGGACAGAAATCCCAAGCTTTTTCATCAGCGGTTTTGACCACACACCGGTTGCCAGAATAACGCGGTCGCAGACCAGTCGGCCCGCCTTGGTGACCACCCCTTTAATCACGCCGTCGGCCATGTCGAAATCGACCACTTCCGCTGTGCTGATCACCCCACCTTCACTCTGGAAAACGCGGGCCAGCGCCGCCACATAGCCGCCGGGGTCGCGAATGTACCCATGATCTTTCATTGTGGCCAGACAGCCAATCGCTGGGGAAAGATTGGGTTCATGTTCCTGCACCTCTTTACCTGTGCGCAATACCGGCTCAAACCCTGCGTCACGGCGCAAAGACCACACATAGCTGTCCGCTTCAAAAGTGGCGGTATCCTTGTAGGCAAAGTGGTATTCGCTGTCAGTGACCCAGCTTTCAGCCTCCGTCCCGTGGGTCAGCGCCTTGTGCTGTTCCACAGCATCGCTGACGATCGGCGTGAGGCCCCGCGCGATGCGCCGCGTATCCGCGTCATTGGCATGGCTCAGATAGCGCATCAGCCAAGGCACAACTTTCGGCAGATATCGCCACTTGAGAAACAGCGGGAAATCCGGGTTCAGCAGCATACCAGGCCCTTTGTAGATCAAACCGGGTGCCGTCACCGGCACCATTGAGCAGGCGGCCAGAACACCGGCATTGCCATAAGAGGTGCCCTGCCCCGGCGCTGCGCGGTCGAGTAGCGTGACATCCAGCCCATATCTGCGCAACCAGATACCGGTGGAGACCCCCACGATGCCTGCGCCGATAATAACGATTTTTTGAGCCATGCCCCACCTATTGAACCGATCCCGAGATCACATTGACCACAGATTTCATAGCGTCAATCGATTCTCTGATAGGGGGCAGATCACCCCATCCAGCGGCGCACAGGTGCATTGCTTTCCTCCAGGGGTTGGGTCACCACATCGACCAGAGACGGGCCCTCATGAGCAATCGCCCTGCGCATCACCGCCTCGAGGTCCTGAGGGGCCTTCACCTTCCAGGAGGTGACACCATATGCCGCAGCCACCGCAGCCTGATCCACACGGGTGAAATCCACATTGTGGTAGCGCGCGCCCTTATCATCTTTCTGGCTGGCCTTGATCCACCCGAACGCGCTGTTGGAAAACACGACATAGGTGATATTGGCGCGCGCCCGGCAGATGGTTTCAAGCTCCCCGCAGGTGAACCCGAATGACCCATCCCCCATCAGCGCCACGACCTTGCTGCCCGGTCGCCCGAACCACGCCCCCAGAGCTGCCGACATGGCATAGCCCAAAGCGCCATGGGCACGGTTGGTGATGAAATGACGCCCTGCCTGAGGCAGTTGGTAGTAGGCCGAGAAATAGGGACAGCTGGTGCCCGGATCTGAAACGACCGTGGCGTCTGCGGGAAGCAGTTTCTGCAAGGTATTGATCACGCGTTCCGGGCGGATGGGTGTCTCGTCGCTTGCCGCCAGCTTGTGGAATGCCGCAAACTTGCGGCGTTTAATCTCCGCTGCTGCTGCCGCACCACCAAAGGTGGCGTGCCCCTGACCGCGCGCGTCCAGAAGACTATTGGCCTCTGCGAGCGCGAGGCGCAGATCGGCAACAACGCCCACCTCAGTGCGGTAATTTGCCCCGATCACCATTGGATCGCTGTCAAAATGTATGATCCGGCTCCCGGGCCTCGGGGCTTCCCAGCGTGCAGTGGTGGTGGACCCGGCGCGACATCCCAAGAAAACCACGAGGTCTGCTTCCGCCAAGGCCTCCCAGGTTTCATCCGTCCCACCATTGGAACCGACAACGCCAACGGCGCAAGCATGCGTCTCAGCCAGCGATCCCTGACCGGAAATGGAGGTGACCACGGGGATATCGAGCCGGGTCGCAAGCCTGTCGAGCTCCTCCATGGCACCTGCAATAACGACACCGCCCCCACAGACGATCACCGGGGAGTTGGCTGACAGGATCGCGTCAATCGCCGCCTCAACGGCCCCCGGCGCGGCAGCCGCAGGATAGGCCGGATAGCTCTGGTGCATCGGATCTGCCCAGATGTCATCAGGATCGACCGGATCATACTGGATGTCGTAGGGAAGCCCGAGATGGGCGGCCCCGGGGCGGCCCGTGGTCATCGCCCTGAACGCCATACGCACCATGCGTGGCACATGGGCCGCCTGTTTGATGACCGTATTCCATTTTGTGACCGGGCGCATGAGCGCCTCCTGATCCACTTCCGTAAGCGGGTATTTTCCGTAAGTGCCAACCGAGATATCCGTCGTCAGACCCAGGACCGCATATGAGCTTTCACTTGCTTCGATCAACCCGGGCAGGATGTAGGTGGCCCCGCCTCCGGAAGGGCCCTCGCACACGCCCGGTCGACCGGTAACACGGGAATACCCATCCGCCATATAGGCCGCAGAACGTTCATCCCGCGTCAGAACATGGGTGATCCCGTGGTTCATCCCACGCATGGCATCATAAAGCGGCAGGCTGGTGTCCCCGCAAAGCCCGAACACGTGACGCACTTTGTGGGCGTCGAGCATGCGGATCATCGCTTCCGCGCCATTGAGGGTGTTGGCCATGGTGATTCTCCCGGTGAGCCCTTTCGATTCAATTGTATGCATACCTGTATACAATTTTGTTTCAAGCAATCATTCGCCCTGTCCGAACCACATTGTTCATGTTATGCGGAAAGCCGGTTGATCAACTCGGAGATAGCCTGCATGACCCTTCAGCAGGGTGGTAAAACAGTTTACGGCGCCACTGTCGGCATCCTGATGCTGGAAACCAGATTCCCCCGTATTCCCGGCGACATTGGCAACGCGACCACATGGCCCTTCCCGGTGCATTACCGCATTGTGCAGGGGGCAACGCCTGATCTGATCGTGCGCCACGATGCGCGCGCCATGCGAGACGCGTTTATCCGCGAAGCACAGGCGCTTGTTCAAATGGGGTGCGACGGGATCGTGACCAATTGCGGGTTCCTTTCCATAATTCAGGACGACCTCAAGACCGCTCTGGGCGTCCCGGTTGCCAGTTCGTCGCTGATGCAGGTGCCGATGATCGCCCAAACGCTTCCCCCCGGTCAGCGGGTTGGCGTTTTGACGATCTCGAAAGACAGTTTGACACCCGACCATCTTGCCGGTGCGGGTGTGCCACTGGATACACCCATTATGGGAACGGATGCAGGCCGTTGCTTTTCCGAAGCGATCCTGTCAGATCACAACGAGATCGATTTTGACGCTTGCAGGCGCGACCTCATTGATGCCGCGCGATCACTGGTCGCATCACATGACGACATCGGCGCCATCGTTCTGGAATGTACCAATATGGTTCCCTACGCCCGCGACATCCGGCTGGCGACGGGTTTGCCGGTCTATTCGATCTACACCTTGGTCACCTGGTTTCAGGCAGCCCTGTCACCGCGACGTTTCCCCAGCGAACTGGATGATCCGCGCCAGGGCTTCCTGTCTCAGTAAGCGCCATGATCGGCATAGGCAGATCCGGTGCGCGTCTTCAGAAATGCAGCGAGGGGCACCTCCTCTTGTTTCAGGAAACCGGCGTTGGGCAGGGTCCCGTCGCGCACCATCTCTATGATCCCAACCACTGAGGAAGCGGTGGTCCAGGCAATTGCCGTACGCCGATGCCCGGCCAGCGTGATCGGTTTGTAGCCCCGCACAAATTCGCGGCGCGCAAGCTTGTCTTCGATCAACCCTTCGGCCGAAACATGCACATAAACGATATCGTCTTCGACAGGGGGCTTGGCGTTGACCAGAATTTCGCCGGCCTCCTTGCGCCTGTCGCGCATCAGCAGTTCGTGAAAGAAGAAATTCATCAAATCCACATGTCCCGGATACCGCATGGTCTTGTAGTCAATGTTGGGCACTCTGCCCAGGTAGGTGTCGCACATGGTGCCGAGACCACCCGAAGTAGTAAAAGCCTCCAGCTCGGTGCCATCAATATAGAGCTTCTCGATCCACTCCATCGGGGACACGGTCTTGATTTCGCCGTCCTCCAGCACTTCGCAATCGTTGAGATATTCATTTACGACACCTTCCGGCGACCAATTGAAGGAATAACCCATCAGCCCGGTCGGATTCTGCGGCAAGGCACCAACGCGCATCTTGCAGGCCCTGCATTCGGAAAACTGACCAATCAGATCGGCCCCGACAATCCCGACAAAACCCGGTGCAAGACCACATTGCGGAGCCATCAGCCCCTTGGAGGTTTCCGACAATTCCATGATCGCCTTGGTCGTAGGCACATCTTCGGTGAGGTCGAAGTAGTGAATACCAACAGCATGAGCAATCTCCGCCACCGGTGTGTTCAGATGATAGGGTAGGCAGGACAGGACCGCATCAGCGGCCTGAAGCTCCGGCGCAAATTTCGCGGGATCGGACAGGTCCAGAACCTTCGTCTCAAACGGCAAATCCCGCGATTTAGCACGCACATCAATGCCGGTGACGGCAAAGCCAGCGTCGTGCAGCAACTCGCCTGCCAATGTGCCGACCTTGCCCAATCCCAAAACCACGATGCGATCCATGGCGCCCCTCCCCGGTGTCTTCATTCAACGCATGTCAGATGCGCCATGCAAATCCGGTTCGAGCACCATTGGCAACCACCAAAAAGATGAAATCCGAGAATGATCCTATCCCGGAACGTAAAGCCGCAGCACGGCTTTGCGGGCCGCTTCAGTGGCCTGCTCCCTGCGCCGGGTGATGTGGTCGCGCATTGCAGCAACAGCAGCTTCGCCGTCGCGGGCCTGAAGCGCGGTGATGATCTGAAAATGATGCCGCGGGGTGATGCCGTGCAATTCTTCCATATCGATCCAGCGCACAAAGCGCAGCCGCGCGTTCAGATTGGCAAGCAGCCGCGCCATCTCGCGATTGCCCGACAGGTGAACCATCCGCATGTGGAATTCTTCGTCCAGATTGACCAGCGTCTCCACCGGTGAACCATCATGATATTGCTGCTCGGTCTGTTCGAGGAAAGCTATGATGGCGTGAATGTCGTCATCTGTGGCCCGGCCCGCCGCAAGCCAGACCGCCTCACATTCCACCGCTTGCCGCGCCTCATAGAGATCCAGAATATCACCGGGGTCCAGCGACCTGCAGGAAAACCCCTGTCCGGTCTGAAAGGTCAGGAAACCTTCGGCTGACAACCGGTTAAGCGCCTCCCGCAGCGGCGTTCGGCTGGTGCCCAGCGTTTTCGCCAGATTTAACTCGTTGATCCGCTCACCCGGTTTGAAAGCAAAGGCGACGGCCATGTCCCGCACTGCATGATAGACACGGTCGGCACTGCTCTGCCCCAAATTCATCTGCGTCCCCTCTTCTGTCTGCCTCAACGTGGTCGGGCCTCTTTTGCAATGCTCTTCCTTTTAGGCGGCCCAGGCAAGCCGACCAACCCCGATAAGGCAAATCACGCAACTGCGGAGAGCGCTTTATATTGCGCGACCAGCCAGTCAAAGACCAGTCGCACGCGGCGACTTGAGTTGACCTCCCGATGGGCAACAAGCCATACATCATATTCAAAGGCTGGCAACCAGGGCACGGCGCGTGCAACCTCTGGGTCCGCGTCCCCGATGCGCGCAGCCATAACCCCAATGCCCATTCCTTCGCGAACCATTTGCCATTGCACCAAATGCGCCGCCGTTCGAACTGGAAACTGCGCGTCGCTCAATCGCAACCCGAAGTTATTGAGCGCCTCGACGAAATCTTGGTTGTCTTCGAACCCCAAAAACTCCGCCGACGACAAGGCTTCCGCAGATTGAAACGGCCCGTGTTGATCGAGGTAGTCGCGACTGGCGTATAGATGGGCACCTTCGCGGGTAAGTTTGCGGGCGATGAGTTGGGGGTCGGTCGGACGCACCGTGCGGATGGCGATATCAGCCTCGCGGCGTCGCAAATCACGCATGTTGTTGGTCGCGACAAGCTCGATTTCGATGCCCGGGTGCTTCTTGCGCAATCCGGCGATCATTGGGGGAAGCAGATAGGCCGAAGCGACTTCCGTCGCGGTGACCCGCACCGTGCCTTCGATGGTGGTGGCCTGCCCTGAGGCCGTCATGGAGATGTGGCTGGCGGCTTCACCCATGGCGCGCACATGATCGACCAACGCCAGACCATTGGCCGTCAGCGTCAGCCCACGCCCGACACGGTCGAAAAGCAGCACGCCCAGTTCTTCTTCCAATGCTGCGACCTGTCGTCCCAGCGTTGGTTGCGTCACACCCAAAGCGCGCGCCGCTGCCGAAAGCGAGCCCTCTTCCGCGGTAACCAGAAACGCGCGGGCGCGGTTCCAGTCGAATTTCATTGATCTCCAATCCATGCAAAAATGCATATCAACAACGCGAAATTCGTCAATTTATTTTCTATCAACGCAGAGCTAAACCTCCGTACTGCAATTGCTTGAGGTAACCAAATGACGACCGCCCCTATCACATCGCAGAAAAAATTTGCCGGATCAGGTTTTTGGAACAGGATCGCAAATCGCTACGCCAAAAGCCCCGTTGCGGATCAAGAAACCTATGAGCGCAAACTGAAAATCACCCGTTCTCATCTGAAACCGCACATGGATGTCATGGAATTTGGTTGCGGCACTGGCTCAACGGCTCTGATCCATGCGCCATTTGTGAAACACATCCTTGCATTGGACTTCTCTGAACAGATGATTCGCATCGCGCAGGACAAAGCCCGGGATCAGGGCATCGAAAACGTGACATTCATGACCAACCGGATCGAGGACTTTGATCCCCCCGCGCATCGCTATGACGCGGTTCTGGGAATGAGTATCCTGCACCTTCTGCCGGATCAGCGCAGGGCCATCGCCAAGACCTATGACATGCTCAAACCGGGTGGGTATTTCTTTTCCAGCACGGCCTGCCTGAGCGGGGAAATGTCGTGGTTCCGGCCAATTATCGCGATTGGCTCAGCCCTGAGGCTCTTGCCGAAGGTTGCGTTTTTCACGGTGGAGGAGCTGCAGTCGATGTTGCAAGACGCTGGTTTCATCATCGAAACCTCCTGGAAACCCGGTCCCCGCAAGGGTGTATTCATCGTCGCCAAAAAGCCTCGGTAGCACGTATCTGAATCAATTTCTTGACGGACGATATCCTTTGACCTTAGCGTCTGCACAGAATTGTACACTACTGTACAGTGCTCGCAATCTGGGCATCGGGAGGGTCCTTCATGAAATCGCATTACCGTGTCGTTGTCATTGGGGGCGGCGTTGTCGGCGCTTCGGTGCTTTATCATCTGGCCAAACTGGGCTGGCGCGATGTCTGCCTGATCGAGCGCTCGGTGCTGACCGCGGGGTCAAGCTGGCACGCGGCGGGTGGCATTCATGCGTTGAACGCGGACCCCAACATCGCGCAACTGCAGGCCTATACCATTGATCTGCTAAGTGAAATCGAAGCGGAGAGTGGTCAGAACATCGGCTTGCACATGACTGGCGGGCTGACCATGGCCGGAACACCTGATCGCTGGGAATGGTTGCAGTCGGCCTACCGCACGTTCCAGTCCATCGGCATTCACGACTGCCGCCTTGTCTCTGTCGAGGAGGCCGTGGCGCTGAATCCGATCATGTCTGGCGAGGGGTTGCTGGGGGGCATGTGGGCTGACCGCGAGGGCTATATCGACACCACCGGCACCGTGCACGCCTATGCGGGGGCTGCCAAAAAGCGCGGCGCGGATGTGATCGAACACAACCGCGTGCTGGAACTGAACCAGACGCTGGAAGGCTGGGAGGTGGTCACGGAAAAAGGTACGGTGTCCTGCGAACATGTGGTCAATGCGGCGGGTCTCTGGGCCAAGCAGGTGGGCCGCATGGCCGGCGTGGAACTGCCGGTCTCGCCGCTCAATCACCACTATCTGATCTCCGACACGATCCCGCAGCTGGAAGACATCGACTTTGAAGTGCCGATGACCGTGGACCTCGAAGGCTTCACCTATCTGCGGCAGGACCAGAAAGGCGTGCTGCTGGGCATCTATGAAATCAACCACCAGCATTGGATGATGGATGGCGCGCCCTGGGAATATGGGTTTGAGCTGCAACAGGAAGACCCGGACCGCATTGAAAATGAACTGATCCTGGGGTTTGAGCGTTACCCCTGCCTGCAGGAGGTTGGCGTCAAGACATGGGTCAATGGCGCGTTCACCTTCTCCCCCGATGGCAACCCGCTGGTGGGGCCGGTGCCGGGCAAGCGCGGCTACTGGTCGGCCTGCGCGGTCATGGCCGGTTTCCTGCAAGGCGGCGGGGTCGGCAAAAGCCTTGCCGAATGGATGATCCACGGCGCGCCCGAAGCGGATGTCTACGGCATGGATGTCGCCCGCTACGGCACCTGGGCGGAGAACAGGCAATACATCAAGGAGACCACGGGACAATTCTACACCCGCCGCTTCGTGATGACCTATCCCAACGAGCAATTGCCTGCGGGCCGGCCGCTGAAAACCGCCGGGGCCTATGCGGATATGACCGCTGCGGGCTGCCAGTGGGGGCAAAGCTGGGATCTGGAGGTGCCGCTTTATTTTGCTGAACCGGGGTTTGAGGAAACGCCCTCGCTGCGGCGCTCCAACGCGCATGCCATCGTGGCGGCGGAATGCAAGGCGGTGCGCGAAAAGGTGGGTCTTCTCGACATCACCGGGTTTTCGCGTTTCGAGGTTTCCGGGCCAAATGCGGAGCGCTGGCTGGATCACATCATGGCCTCGAAACTGCCGAAACCGGGCCGCGCGCGCCTTGCGCCGATGCTGGCAGAAGACGGGCGTCTCAAAGGGGATCTGACCGTCTTTAACTGGGGTGACGGCACATGGTGGATCATGGGCAGCTACTACCTGCGCGCTTGGCACATGCGCTGGTTTAACGATCACATGGAGGATGGCGTCACCCTACGCGATCTGGGCGACGACACCGGCGGCTTCTCTCTGGCCGGTCCCGCCTCGCGCCGGGTGATCGAAAAACTGACCGATGGTCCGGTGGGCGATCTGCCCTTCATGGGCTGCGGCGCTTTCGACATTGGGCTGCTGCGCTGCAAGGTCGGCAGGCTGTCTGTCGCGGGCGAGCTGGGCTATGAAATCCATTGCCGGGCGGGTGATCACGCCACGTTAAGGCGCATTCTGCTGGAGGCCGGTGCGGATGAAGGCATCCGCGAATACGGCTTCAACGCGCTCCTGAGCCTGCGGCTGGAAAAGAGCTTCGGCATCTGGAATGCGGAATTTACCCAAGGCTACACGCCCGGCATGACGGGCATGGATCGCTGGATTGACTGGGATAAATCCTTTGTCGGCAAGGATGCTGCCTTAGCAGAGCGCGACGGCAATGGCCCCGCGCAGGTTCAGGTGACGCTGGAGATCGCGGCGGAGGGTGCCGATGCCAGCGGCTATGAGCCGATCTGGTCCAACGGCACTCAGGTCGGGTTCGTGACCTCGGGCGGTTTTGGTCACACAACCGGCAAATCGCTGGCCATGGCGCTGATCGATCGGGATCAGGCCGCCCCGGGAACGGAAGTTTCGGTGCATGTGGTGGGTGTTGAACGCGCCGCCCGCGTCATCCCCGCCTCCCCCTACGATCCGGACGGAAAGGTGATGCGGGAATGACGCTGCGCGAAAACGCGGGCCGCAGACGCACGCGGCGCGGTGGTGGGGCGCATGCCCATGCGGTGCGCAAGGTCGATTACCGCACCCTGCGCAACCCTTTCCCGCCCATGTCGGTGTTCAGTGATGACCGGATCGAGGCCATTCACGAGGCAGCGCTCAACGTGCTTGAAACCCTTGGTATCAAGGTCCTGCTGCCTGAGGCGCGGCGATTCCTGCGCGCGGGTGGTGCGACCGTCGATGACACGAGCGAAATGGTTTTTATCGGGCGCGACATCGTTGCGGCGGCTCTCGCCAGCGCCCCAACCTCGATCCCCGTCAAGGCGGGTGCACCCCATCGCGACATCACGCTGGAACTTGGCAATCTGGTCTTTCAGCCCGGCGCCGGTGCACCACACGCCACCGATATTCTGCGCGGACGCAGGCCCGGCACCGAACGCGACTTCCGCGAGCTTATCCAACTGACCCAGCATTTCGACGTGCTGCACATGGTGCCGCCGCTGATCGAGCCGCAGGACGTGCCGACCCATCTGCGCCACTATGCGACCATGCAGGCACAATTGTCCCTGTCCGACAAACTGCCCTTCGTCTTTTCGCGCGGCACGCCACAGGTGCAGCAGAGCTTTGAGATGCTGCGCGATTTCCGCGGGCTTTCCGACGCTGAATTTGCCGCGCAGTCGCATTGCTACACGATCATCAACACCAATTCCCCGCGCACAATCGACATCCCCATGGCACAGGGCCTGATTGATTTCGCCAAAGCCGGGCAAGTCAGCATCGTCACGCCTTTCACCCTGATGGGGGCGATGGCACCGATCACTGTCGCCGGGGCGATGACGCTGAGCCATGCCGAAGCGCTGGCCGCGATCACACTGACCCAACTGGTGCGCCCCGGTGCACCGGTCTGTTACGGCACGTTCACCTCGAATGTGGACATGAAATCAGGCGCGCCCGCCTTTGGCACGCCCGAGCATTTCAAGGCCAGCCTCGCCGCCGGACAGCTTGCGCGCAAACTGGGGCTGCCTTGGCGCTGCGCCAGCGGGTCGGCGGCCAACCTCAATGACGTTCAGGCGGCAAATGAAACGCAGTTCGGCACCTGGGGATGCCTTCTGTCCGGGGCCACGGTGGTGATACACGCCGCCGGCTGGCTGGAGGGCGGGCTGACGGTATCTTATGAAAAACTGATCACCGATCTGGAGGTCTTGCAGATGGTGGCAGAGCTTTGCGCCCAGACGCCCGCACAGGACGCCGACATCGGGCTGGATGCCTTGGCAGAAGTCCAGCCGGGCGGACATTTTTTCGGTGCGGCCCATACCATGGCGCGCTATCAGACGGCGTTTTACGAGCCCCTCATTGGCGATCTGTCCAATTTCGGCACCTGGGAAGAGCGCGGCGCCAAGGACACGACCACCCGCGCCAGCGAGATGTGGCAGCGCATTCTGAACGAGGCGGAAGGCCCCGCCGTGGACGCGGATGCGCTGGCACATATGCAGGACTATATTCACGCCCAAACCGACGCGGGCGGCGCGCCGCCGGAAAGCTGACCCTTGAGCCCTCCTGAGACCTCCCCCCCCGCGCCTGATGACGCGCCTGAGCTTGTCGGCAACATCAAGGTGACGCGACAGGATTGGCTGGATGCCGCCCGCGAAGCGCTGATCGAACATGGCGTCGAGGGGGTGAAAGTTCAGCTTCTAGGCGCGCGGCTCAATGTGTCACGCTCCAGTTTTTACTGGTATTTCAAATCCCGGCAGGACCTTCTCGACGCGCTTCTCGATCACTGGCAGCAAACAAACACGGCTGCGCTAATTGCCAAGGTGGAAACCCCCGCCGAAACGATCACCGCGGCCGTCAGCAATATCTTTCGATGTTTTGTAAATCCGGATCTTTTCAACACGCGGCTTGATTTTGCCATTCGCGACTGGGCGCGCCGCTCTGATGAGGTTCGCGCCGTGCTACGCGCCTCCGAAACCGAACGGCTCGAAGCGCTGCGGTCGCTTTTTGTGCGTTTCGGCTACCCGGAACTTGAGGCCATCGCCCGTGCGCGCATCCTCTACTACATGCAGATCGGCTACGATGACGCGCAATTGAATGAACCCATGCAGGAGCGCAGCCGGTTAAATGCCAGCTATATTCTGGGATTCACCGGGCAGGAGCCGACCCCCGATGAGGTTGACGCAATGGTAGCCTATACGCAGGAGATCGAAGCGCGTAAGCTGGCGAAATCTCGCGACTAATTTACCCCGGCATGATCTTTTAAGCGGGATTCCGTTTCGTTAAGTGCTAGGTGACCGGCACGGGTGTTTGCAAACTGCATGCAACGCTTAAACGTGATGACTTCAAAAGGCTTCGCATGACCAGATTTTTCGTTTCATTGCCGTTTATCAGCCTCGTCGCGGCAAGTGCCTTGGCCCTGGCAACAAGCGGCGCGCTGGCACAGGGGCGCGCGGCTTCGGTCGGTGTTGAAACAGTTGAAATGCAGAGCATTGCGGAAACCGTTCCCCTTTTTGCCGAAGTGGTGACCGCCAGAGAAGGCACGATAGCCAGCCGCATCGCCGGCACGGTCGAGGTCGTCCACGTGCTGGAAGGTGACGCGGTTACAGAAGGCGACGTGCTGGCGGAACTCGATACCGAATTGCTGGAAATTCTGGCCAGGCAGGCCGAAGCGCGCCTTGCCGAAGCAAGCGCCGGGATCGCCACCGCCGCATCCCGTGTGGACAGATCCACCAAGGCGCTTGGGCGGATCGAGGGGTTGCGGGGGACAACGTCCTTCTCGACCAGCAGGTTTGACGAAGCACAAAGCGATTTCTTTGAAGCGCGCGGCCAGCTGGCCGAAGCCGAAGCCCGGGTGCAGACAGCCAAGGCCAATGCCGCCGAAACCCGCTACCAGCTGGAACGCGCCAAAATCAGAGCGCCTTTCTCGGGCATCGTGCTCGACGTGGATACCAATCCCGGTGAGTACATCAGCTCCGGTGCCTCGGTTGTGTCCCTTCTGGATACGCAGGCCTTCGAGATCGAAGCCAGCGTCCCGGCCAAATACATCCGCGTGCTGGAACCGGGCCTGCAGGTCACCGGCGTCACGGAAGCCGGCGAAGAGCTGGCGCTGACGGTGCGTGTTCTGTTGCCGGTTGAAAACACCGCCACTCGGACCCGGCCGGTACGGTTTGCCTCTCCCGCTCTGATGGAGATGCGCACGGTGGCCATTGGCCAGTCGATCACGGTGTCCATCCCGATCAGCGCCCCGCGCGAAGTCCTCTCGGTTCCCAAGGATGCGCTGGTACAGGCCCGCGGCGGGTGGATGGTTTTTGTCTCCGAAGAAGGCCAGGCACAGCCTCGCAACATTCAGATCGGCGTGGCCCTGGGCAATCGTTTCGAGGTTCTGGACGGTTTAAACGCAGGCGATGTGGTGGTCACGCGCGGCAACGAGCGCCTGCGACCAGGCCAGCCCATTGCCCCGATGAACGCAGGGAACTAAGGGGGCGGTCGTGGATATCATCCGTTTTGCCATCGACCGTCCGGTCGCCGTTATCGCCGCGGTCGTCATGGCCGTGCTCTTCGGCATCCTCGCGGTCACGCGCATCCCAATTCAACTGGCACCCGATGTGCGCAAACCGATTGTTGTCATCACGACAGATTGGCCCGGGGCCGCACCCTCGGAAATAGAGCGCGAGATCATCAATCCGCAGGAAGAGGCGTTGCGCGGTCTTGAGGGTCTCGACATCATGACCTCGCGCGCCCGTTCGGGTGAGGCGGAGGTGACGCTGGAATTTGGCATCGGGTCGGACATGAGCCAATCCCTGCTTCTGGTTTCCAACAGGCTCGACCGGGTCGGCGACTATCCTGATGAGGCCGGAGAGCCGTCGCTCGACACCTCAGGTGCGGATGACAGCCCGATTGCCTGGGTGCTGCTGAGCGCCAAGGAAGGCAACACACGCGAGATGCCCACTTATGGGGACTTTGTTGAAGACATCATCAAGGACCGGCTTGAGCGGGTCGAGGGTGTCTCTGCGGTGAATGTATTCGGCGGGGTGACCCGCGAGTTGCAGGTCGTGGTTGACCCGCGTCAACTGGCGCGGTTCGGGATGACTGTACCCGATGTCGTCCGGACCCTGCGCAATGAGAACATCTCCCTCTCGGCGGGGGATGTGGAAGAAGGCAAACGCCGCTACGTGGTGCGCGCCGAAGGAAACCTCAACACCGCAGCCGCCATCGAGGAAGTTGTCTTGCGCTCAGAGCGCGGCGGCAGCGGGTCGGGCCGGGTGCGCGTGGGCGATGTGGCCGATGTGGGGTTCTCCTATCGCGACCCGACCGCAAGGTTGCGATTCCGGGGTGAGCCCGGGCTTGCCTTCAACATCGTGCGCGAACCCGGGGCGAATGTCATTGCCACCATGGAAGCCGTGCGCCGCGTTCTGACCGAGCTGAATGACGGCCCGGTGTCTGATGCCGGGCTCAATATGCGGCAGGCCTATGACGAAACCGTCTACATCAACGGGGCCATTGATCTGGTCACCCAGAACATCTGGATCGGCGCCATGCTCGCGGCTGCAATCCTGCTGGCCTTCCTGCGAAGTCCGCGCGCCACGGCGGTCGTATCTCTGGCAATCCCGGTCAGCATCGTGGCAACTTTTGTGGCCATGGCCGCGACCGGGCGGACGCTGAATGTGATCTCGCTGGCGGGCATCGCCTTTGCCGTGGGCATGATCGTCGATGCCGCCATCGTGGTGTTGGAAAACATCTACCGGCTGCGGGAACAGGGTAAATCGCGTCGCGAAGCGGCCTACCTCGGCGCCAAACAGGTCTGGGGTGCCATTCTTGTGTCGGCCCTGACAACCGTGCTGGTCTTTATCCCGATCCTGATCATGCAACTCGAAGCCGGGCAGCTTTTTCGCGATATCGCGGTGGCCATTTCGGTCTCTGTGTTGTTGTCGCTTGTCGTCGCGGTCACCGTGATCCCGGCGTTGGCCAGCCGGTTGCTGCAGCAAGGCACCCACAGCACGATGAAGGTCTGGGGCCTCGATCATCTGGCACGGGGGTTTCATCATCTTGTCATGTCCTACGTGCGGATGACCGTGCGGTATCGTGCCATCGGGCTGATGATGGTGGCCGCGATTGCCGGCAGCGCAGCCGCCGCAACCTTCCTGTTCCTGCCGCGCCTGGAATACCTGCCCGAAGGCAATCGCAACCTTGTTTTTGGGTTGATCATCCCTCCGCCCGGGTATAACCTCGAAACCACCCAGACCATCGCGCAGCGGATAGAGGCAACGGCGCGCCCGCTCTGGGAAGCCGCGCCAGAAATCGCAATGCCCGACGGCACGCCGACAATTGAAAATTTCTTCTTTGTGGCCACCCCCGGCAACAGTTTCGTAGGGGCCGCCGCCGTTGACGGGACACGTGCGGGGGACCTCATACCGGTTCTGTCCGGGCCGATCTTTGCCGAACCGGGCACCTTCGGTTTCATGACCCAGCCGTCCCTCTTCGGGCGGGGTGTCGGCGGGGGACGCACCATTGAGCTCAATATCTCCGGCCAGGACCTGGACGATATCCTGTCCGTAGCCGGTCAGGCCGCTGGCACCATCGCGGGTCTGCTGCCGCGCGCCGAAGGCCATCAGTTCCGCCCGATCCCCGGTCTTGAACTGGGGGCGCCAGAGGTGCGTCTTGTGCCCGACAGACTGCGGCTGGCAGATGCGGGCCTCACGGCCTCGGATCTTGCCCTGACGGTGGATGCTTTCAACGACGGGCTGCGCGTGGCAGAGATCACAGTGGGCGCAGAACGGCTGAACCTGATGCTCAAGGGCGATACCGGGCTGCAACTTGCCCAGCGCACGCAGGACATCGGCAATTACCCGGTGGTGACACCTTCGGGACAGATCGTGCCGGTCAGCGCCCTTGCGGATGTGGTCGTGACGGCCGGCCCTACCGAAATCAGGCATCGGGACCGGTTGCGGACCGTCACGTTGGAAGTGCGCCCCTCGGATGCCTTGCCTCTCGAAGCCGCCGTAGAATTGTTGCAGAATGAAGTTGTATCGGTTCTTCAGGAGCGCGGCCTGCCAAACGGCATCCGCATGAGTGTGTCCGGCACCGCCGACCAACTCAGCCAGACGTGGGACGCCATTCAGATCAACCTTGCCGTTGCGCTTGTCATCGTGTTCCTGGTGATGGCCATTCTTTTCGAGAGCTTTGTTCTGCCACTGGTCATTCTGATCTCGGTGCCGGTTGCCGCAGCGGGGGGTGTTGGTGGGCTGGCCTTGCTGAACCTGTTCCAGACCCAGCCGCTCGACATGCTCACCCTGCTGGGGTTCATCATTCTGGTGGGGATCGTTGTGAACAACGCGATCCTCATTGTGCATCAGACCCTGTTTCACCTGCGCGACGAAGGCATGGCGCCCATCGACGCCATTGAGGAAGCCACGCGCAACCGCATCCGTCCGATTTTCATGTCAACGCTGACCAGCGTGTTTGGCATGTTGCCCCTGGTGATCTTCCCCGGTGAGGGATCGGAGCTTTACAGCGGATTGGGGGCCGTGGTTGTGGGCGGGCTGTCAATGTCGGCGTTTCTGACACTTCTGACGGTACCGCCCTTGTTGCGGCTCTGCGTGCGCACCCCGAAACCGCAAGAGGACATGCCCGCCACACCGGCGCAGTGAAATCTACCTGCGCCAGTGAAAGGGCACGATGATCAGCGCCCCAATGGAGGACACGATCGCATTCATGCCGGGGCTCGAAAAGCCAAAACCAAACATCAGCCGGATGAAATAGAACAGGAAAGCCCCGCCAATGCAGATGATGATGCTCTGCAGTATACCGTTATGGGTAAAACCCGATTTCTCGCAAAGATAACCAACGATCCCCGCGATCACCACGGTGCCGATGAGGGTCGGAAACATGCGCGTTCTCCTTCAAAGAATACTGCCAGCGGTCAACGGCCAACCGCGCAGAAACTCCGTCGCATCCTGCGCAGCTTTGCCCGCGCGCTGCAAGCGTATGAGTTCCACCGCACCATCGCCGCAAACCACGCGCAGCGGGTCCTGCAGCACCTCTCCGGGCGTCCCTGCCCCATCTGACAGGCGCGAGGCCAATAGCTTGATCCTTGTGTCCGCGTTCATCGTCCATGCCCCCGGAAAAGGCGAAAGTCCCCGGATCAGCCGGTCCACTTCCGCCGCGGGGCGTGACCAGTCGACCCGCGCTTCGGACTTGTCGATCTTTGCCGCATAGGTGACACCGTTGTCAGGTTGCGCGACCGGTGCAAGCTGGTCCAGCTGCGACAGGGCCGTGACGATCAAAGCAGCGCCCATGCCCGCCAGACGGTTGTGCAGCGATTGTGTGGTCTCATCAGGCGCTACCCGTGTCTCTTGACGCAGCAGAACCGGGCCTGTGTCCAACCCCGCGTCCATCTGCATGATACAGACACCGGTTGACCGATCCCCGGCCATAATGGCCCTGTGGATGGGCGCAGCCCCCCGCCAGCGCGGCAACAGGCTGGCGTGGATGTTCAGACAACCCTTGTCTGGCGCGTCCAGAATGGCCTGCGGCAGAATGAGCCCGTAAGCCACAACAACCGCGACATCTGCCGACAGGGCCGCGAATTCCTGCTGCGATTGCACCGATTTAAGCGATGTGGGCGTCCTCACCGGCAGGCCCAGGGCCTCAGCGCGCTGGTGGACCGGACCGAGGCGATCCTTCTTGCCACGGCCCGCCGGACGTGGTGGCTGGCTGTAAACGCAGACCACCTCGTGCCCGGCCTCGACCAGGGCGTCTAGCACAGGCACAGAAAAATCCGGCGTTCCCATGAAAATGATGCGCATCTTTGTTCCCCTGACTGCCTGACGTCAGCGTTTGGCTTTGCGGGCGCGGCGCAGCAGCATATCGCGTTTGACCTTGCTCAGACGGTCAAAATACATCTTCCCCTGAAGATGGTCGATTTGATGCTGAACGCTGGTCGCTTCCAACCCGACGAAATCACGGCGGACATAGAGCCCGTTCTCATCCATGAACCGGACGGCAACCCCTCTTGGGCGCGAAATTTTTGCAAAAACACCCGGCAGGTTGGGGCTTGCCTCTTCGTGCTCGTTCATGATGGCAGAGGCGTCAATAACAGTCGGGTTCGCCATCCGGATGCGGCGATCACGCTTGTCTGAGGCGTCAACCACTGCCAGTTGCAGCATCACGCCAATCTGCGGACCGGCAAGCCCCACGCCCGGCATAGCGTCCATCGTGTCGATCATGTCAGTCCAGATCGCCCGGATGTCGTCGGAGATCTCCGCCACCTCGGCAGCAGGCGTGCGCAGGCGCTTGTCAGGCCAAGGCAGACAAGGCCGTACGGTCATGCGCGCGCCAGCTCGCGTTTGAACTTGACCATCTTGCGGGTGATCATCTGGCGTTTGAGCGGTTTGAGGTAGTCAATGAACAGCTTGCCATCCAGGTGATCAATCTCGTGCTGTGCACAGGTCGCCCAGAGACCGGTGAAAACTTCCGTTTGTTCCTTGCCGTCGCGGTCGGTCCAACGCACCTCCACTTCCGCCGGGCGGGTGACATCGGCGAACTGTTCCGGGATCGACAGGCAGCCCTCTTCGTAAACGCTGGTCTCCTCAGAGGACGAGACGATCTCGGGGTTGAACATGATCAGGGGCCGGGCGGGTTCGTTTTCGCCCTTTACACAATCCAGCACCACCAAACGCTGCAGAATACCGACTTGCGGTGCGGCCAGCCCGACGCCCGGTGCATGATACATCGTCTCCAGCATATCATCCGCCAGAGCGCGTAATTCATCGGTCAGATCGGTCACCGGCGCACAGAGCTTTTTGAGCCGGGGATCGGGGTGCAACAGAATGTTTCGTTTCATGGACCTCATGTATGACAGGAACGGAGCGCCTGCAACATCCGGGACTTGCAGCCCGCCAGAATCTCGCTAGCTATATGGCCAGCGAAAAGGAGCCCCCTCATGAGTCTGGATGACAACGACGACGCCCGTTTTGATACCGTAATCGACCGTCGTGGCACCCAGTCGAGCAAATGGGACTACATGGAGAAATACTACGGCGTTTCGCCAACCGATGGCCTTGCGATGTGGACCGCAGACAGTGACTACCCGGCACCCGCCTGTGTCACGCAAGCGCTGTATGCTGCCGCTGATCACGGCATTTTCGGTTATACGCCGGTAAACGACGAATATCACGCAGCGATCCAATGGTGGATGCAGACTCGGCACAACTGGACGATTGATCCTGAATGGATTCTCACGGTGCAGGGGCTGGGCAATGCGATCGCGCTGGCGCTCGATGTCTGGAGTGATGCGGGCGATCACGCTGTCATCTTCAGCCCCGTCTATCACGAATTCCGCGTGAAAATCGAAAAATCCGGCCGCAAAGTGACCGAATGCCCGCTGGTTCGCGACGGGGACACCTATCAGCTTGATCTGGCAGATGCGCAGAGCCGCCTGACGGGGCGGGAAAAGCTGCTGATCTGGTGTTCACCGCAAAACCCCTCAGGGCGGGTCTGGAGCGTCACCGAGTTGCGCGATCTTGCCGAATTCGCCGCCCGCAACGATCTTCTGCTTGTGACCGACGAGGTGCATCACGATCTTGTCTATTCCGGCAGCACCTTTATGCCGCTGCATGTCGCCGCACCCGAGCATCAGGACCGAATGGTTGTCCTGACCTCCGCCTCCAAAACCTTCAATATCGCCGGGCAACGCACTGGCAATATGATCATCTCCAACGCCGCGTTGCGCCGTCAGATGCAACACCGCCTGAATACCCTGGATTACAAACCCGCCGGGTTGAGCCTGCTGATGATCACCGCTGCCTATTCACCCGCAGGGGCGGAATGGGTCGATGCGCAGGTCGCCTACCTCGAAGGCAACCGCCGGCTTTTTGATGCGGCGATGGATGCGATCCCCGGCGTGCATTCGCTGCCGCTGAAATCCACCTATCTGGCCTGGGTCGATTTTTCCGGGACCGGCATGAGCTATGAGGAAATTTCCCGACGTGTGCTGAAGGAGGCGCGCATTGCGCCCAGTTCAGGCCCGGAATTCGGCGCAGGCGGTGAAACCTTCCTGCGGTTCAATCTGGCCACGCCACGCGCACGCATCCAGGAAGCCTGCGACAGGCTTCAGGCCGCATTCGGCGATTTACAGTAGGCTCAGGGCCTAGCGCGCGTCTTCGATCAGCCCCACAGGCGCATCATCCGCGATCTCAAAATCCACGGCGGGTCCTTCTGAGACGGCTGTGGCGCGCTTGAACTCGTAACAGCGCTCACCATCCTCCTCGTCGCTCGTGACGATGAGGCACTGAAACAGGTGCAGGCTGCCGTCATAGACGTCCACAAACCCCCGCAACGCTGGCGTCTCCGGCTCCATCACGAACCCGGTTTTCCACATGCGCAAAATCGGATGAATTTGCCCGCCCACATCGACGCGCAACCGCGACGCCAGTTTGAGGCTTTCCAAGCGTGCCTGATCCAGACCAGCTTGAATTTCCTTGGAAAAAATCGCTTCCATATTCGTTACTTTCCTACATTCCCCTATGCCAGATGATGACGCGGTCCCCTAAAAATCAAGTTAAGTTTTTATGTCATACCGCATAGCGTGTGCGCCTGCGCAGAGACCTTGCGCGCGCACAAACCTGTTATTCCGACAGGTGACAAATTACCTTGCGCTCAGCGCCACATAGAGACTGGCCAACGTACAAAGGAGAATGACATGGGTTTACTGGTAGACGGCGTGTGGCAGGACACCTGGTATGATACCAAGTCCACCGGCGGAAAATTCAAACGCTCTGAAGCGGGTTTCAGAAACTGGATTACTACCGATGGTAGTGAGGGCCCCACGGGCGAAGCTGGGTTTGCAGCCGAATCGGGTCGATATCACCTCTACGTCAGCTATGCCTGCCCCTGGGCACATCGCACTTTGATCTTTCGCCAGTTGAAGGAGCTTGAAGATCACATCTCCGTCTCAGCCGTCCATCCGGATATGTTGCAGGACGGCTGGACGTTTGAGACCGACGACAAGGGGGCCACCGGCGATACGCTCTACGGACTGCCCTATGCGCGCGACATCTATACAAAAGCGGACCCAAAATATTCCGGCAGGGTCACGGTGCCGATCTTGTGGGACAAGACCCGCGAGACCATTGTCTCCAACGAAAGCTCAGAGATCATTCGCATGCTCAACACGGCCTTCGACGCGGTGACAGGAAACAGTGACAACTACTGGCCAGAAGAGCTTCACGAGGTCATCGCGCCGATCAATGAGCGTATCTACGACAGCTTCAACAACGGCGTCTACAAATGCGGCTTTGCCACGACACAGGAAGCTTATGACGCAGCCGTGGGCCCGCTCTTTGACACCCTGGATTGGCTCGAACAAAAGCTGTCTGACAACCGCTACCTGATGGGCGATACACTGACCGAAGCGGATTGGCGTCTGTTCACAACTCTTGTGCGATTTGATCCCGTCTACCACCTGCATTTCAAATGCAACCGCAAGCGGTTAGTCGATTTTCCCAACCTCTGGGCCTACACCCGTGAACTCTATCAAATGCCCGGCGTGGCGCAGACCGTGAATTTCGACCACATCATCCGGCACTACCATTTCAGCCATGACAGCATCAATCCGCATCGCATTATCCCGATCGGGCCGGAACTGAATTTTGACACCCCGCACGGACGCGGGTGATCAGGCCGCCCCACTCTGCTCTGAATGCGCGCCATAGTGTTCCACCATGGCAGCGAGATCTTCGGGGGGCGTTGCGCTTTGCACAAACGCGCAGGCATTGGTTGCGTGGGAAAAAATTGATCCGTCTGAAAAGAAAGATGTATTCGTAACAAAAATAACCTGCGCCTCGGGCTGCCGGTAACTCGCGTAATCCGCCACCGCCAGTGCAGAGCCTTCCCCCAGCACAAGATCCATAATGATGATATCTGTGTGATGCGTGCTGAGATGACGAATGGCATCCGCCTGACCAGCGCAGCGCGCGACGGTCATACCCATCCGTTCGAGGTGTCTTTTCCAAATACTAGCCAGATCGTTCTGGCTCTCGACAATTAGAACCTTCATCTGCCCTCCATTCCGGAAGCTCCGGAATTATTTCACTATGTAATACTGTCGTCTGCTTCAAAGGTTAACAAACGATTAAACTTTCGATGACAAATTTATCATTTGCAATCAGACTTGATTAACCGGCTACTTTCCGCTTTTAGCGACAAGTAAAGGCGCGGATTTGCGCCACGATCAAGGCAAAAAGAGCAGATTGTTGACTAAAAAAAAACGTGATCATGGTGGTGGGCTCGATGCCGCCATTCTCGAACATGGGGGAGGTCGAATCGATTGGTGCGACCTTTCGACAGGCATCAATCCGCATGCATATCCGGTCGGGAAGCTGCCGGATGATGCCTGGACGGCACTGCCGGACCGGGCCGCGCAAACCCGTCTGATTGCGGCAGCACGCAGCTTTTGGAACGTGCCGGAACGCGCCGGAATCATCGCCGCATCGGGGGCTTCCGCTCTGATTGCCCAGATCCCCGGGCTGCTGCCTGCAAGCACGGTCAGCATTCCAGGACCCACCTACAATGAACACGCTGCAGCTTTCAGCGCGGCTGGCTGGGAAGTTCACGAAGAAGGCCCCGCGACGGCCCAGGTGGTTGTGCACCCAAACAACCCCGATGGCCGGATCTGGAGCGCGCAGGCGTTACCGGTTCGTCAACCGGAGCTCACGGTAATTGACGAAAGTTTCTGCGATGTCGTCCCTGAAGAATCCCTGATTGCGCAAGCCGGCGAACCGGGGGTGCTGATCCTTAAAAGCTTTGGAAAATTCTGGGGTCTTGCGGGGCTCAGACTGGGGTTTGTCATTGGCGATCCAGCTCTGCTGGACCAACTTGTTGAGGCGGTCGGCCCCTGGGCGGTTTCCGGACCAGCCCAGCACATCGGTGCTACGGCACTGGGTGACGACGCCTGGGCCGATCAAACCCGCATCCGCCTCTGCAAAGACAGTGCGCGGCTGGATGCCCTGATGCAAAAAGCCGGAGCCAAACCGATCGGCGGTACGACCCTGTTCCGCCTTTACGACGTCGGTGACGCAATGCACTGGCAGCGCAGGTTGGCACAGCATAGGATCTGGAGCAGGTGTTTTCCCTATAATACAAGCTGGTTGCGCCTTGGACTGCCCCATGCCCGCCACTGGCCCCGTGTCGAGGCCGCGCTCGCATGAGTTTCGCCGCGATCCTGATCTTTGCCCTGCTGCTGGACGCGCTGATCGGGGAGCCGCGCTGGCTCTGGGATCGTGTCGCGCATCCTGCCGTCCTCATGGGAAAATTGATACGCTGGTGTGACAACCACCTCAACAGCGGCGACAACAGACGAGCCAAGGGGACGATCACGGCGCTCCTCCTGATTGCAGTTGGGTGGGCTGCGGGAACCTTCCTTGGCGCGTTTGGCGGAGTGGTGGAGATTCTCGCGACAGCGATCCTCCTCGCACAGCGCTCACTGGTGCAACACGTCCGGGCCGTTGGCGACGGGTTGCGCATGTCCGTACAGGAAGGACGTCGCATGGTGTCCCGGATTGTAAGCCGCGACACCGCCAAGATGGGGGAAACGCAGATTGCCCGTTCCGCCATCGAAAGTGCGGCGGAAAACCTTTCCGACGGGGTCATCGCACCCGCTTTCTGGTTCCTGATCGCGGGACTGCCCGGAATCTGCGTCTATAAACTGATCAACACCGGTGACAGCATGATCGGATATCGCAACGACAGGTACGAAGAATTTGGATGGGCGACGGCCCGACTGGACGACCTTCTGAACCTGATCCCTGCTCGGCTGACCGCCCTGTTGATCGCCCTGCCCGCCCGCTGTTTCGACTGGCAGGGCATTGCCGCCGATGCAGGGTTGCACCGCTCGCCCAACGCCGGATGGCCCGAAGCCGCCATGTCTCGCGCGCTTGGGATCGCATTGGCAGGTCCCCGTGCCTACGACGGGCAAATGCGAGAGTTTCCCTTTGTCAATGCGCAGGGCCGCGCCGACCTGACCCCGGTGGACATCGACGCCAGTATCGCGATGCTATGGCGGGCATGGGCCGGGTTTCTGGTCCTCTGCGCCCTGATTGTCATTTTATAGCCCTGCCCCCTGGAGGTTTTAATGCGCCCAACCACCCCCCTGATGGCCCTATGCATCGCCGTTCTGCCCAGCCTGTCACTGGCTTGTGGCGGGTCCTTCTCCGGCTTTGTCGACGGCCTGAAAGGCGAAGCCATCGCCAAAGGTCACAACGCCAGCAATGTGCAAAAATTCTTTGCAAACATTCGGCAAGACCCCAAAGTTCTGAAAGCTGATCGAGCACAGGGCGTTTTCCAACGCCCGTTTCTGGATTTTTCCAAACGGTTGATCTCGGCTGACAGGGTCAAACGCGGTCAGAGCAATGCACAAAAATATGACGCTGTCTTTGATCGTATCGAAAAGACCTACGGCGTTGACCGTGGGGTCCTTCTTGCTTTCTGGGCGTTCGAGACGGATTACGGCGGGTTCCAGGGTGATTTCAACACGGCGAATGCGCTGGTGACACTGGCTCACGACTGCCGCAGGCCTGAGCTCTTTCGCCCGCAAGTCTTTGCAGCGCTGGAACTTTTTGAGCAGGGTGATTTTGATCCCAACACCACGACAGGTGCCTGGGCGGGTGAGATCGGCATGGTACAGATGCTGCCGCGTGACATCCTTGAAAACGGCGTCGATGGGGACGGCGATGGTAAGGTTTCGTTAAAGACATCCGCCGCAGATGCTTTGACATCAGGGGGATCCATGCTGAAAAGCCTCGGCTGGCGGGCAGGCGAGCCATGGATACAGGAAGTGCGACTCCCGCAACAGTTCGATTGGTCTCAAAGCGGATTGAAAGTGGTGAAACCCACGTCGGAATGGGCGTCTTTGGGGATCAAGCCACGCAATGGGTCGCTGCAGAGCAGACTTCCGGCAGCGCTGATACTGCCGCAGGGACACAAAGGACCCGCTTTCCTCGCCTATCCCAATTTCAACGTATATTTCGAATGGAATCAAAGCTTTACCTATGTCATGACCGCCGCGTATTTTGCCACAAGGCTGCAAGGCGCGCCGGTCTATGACGCTGGCAACCCCGACATCGGGCTTACCGGCGCACAAACCAAAGAGCTTCAACGCAAATTGCAGGCGCGTGGATACGACGTTGGAAAGGTTGATGGAATCCTAGGCGCAAAAACCCGCGCCGCGGTTCAGAGCGAACAAAAAAGACTGGGGTTGCCTGCGGATGCCTGGCCCACGCCGACGCTTTTGTCAAAGCTCTGACGCCCTCGGCGTTAACCTATTTTTACCCGCAGGAATGTAGTTTTCCGGCTGAAACATACATTCAGGTTTGTTTTCTACCTTTTTTGACCCTGCGGGCCGAGGCTGCGCAGGGTCTTTTTTTACCCAGCCGCAATGCCCGCAATCAGCCTCTACCGCTAGAGGTGTTCAATGACCTTTCCGTCACCCCTGCGCACGGCCATCGTTTCTACAACCGAAAACCGCGCCCAAGGCTAGCTTCAGGCCACCAGCGTTTCGGCTTTTTTAAGGTCAACCGATACCAGTTGGCTCACGCCTTGCTCGGCCATGGTGACGCCAAACAGCCGGTCCATGCGCGCCATCGTCACCGCGTGGTGGGTGATGATCAAAAACCGCGTTTCGGTCTGGCGGCACATCTCGTCGAGCAGATCGCAGAACCGGGTGACATTCGCATCATCCAGCGGCGCGTCGACCTCATCGAGCACACAAATCGGCGCGGGATTGGCGAGGAAAACCGCAAAGATCAGGGCCATCGCGGTCAAGGTCTGCTCGCCGCCGCTAAGCAGGCTGAGTGTCGAGAGTTTCTTGCCCGGTGGCTGGCACATGATCTCCAGACCAGCCTCCAGCGGGTCATCGCTTTCGACCATCACCAGGTTGGCCTCGCCACCACCGAAAAGATGGGTGAACAGCAGCGAGAAGTTTGAATTGACCTGTTCGAAAGCGGTTAAAAGCCGTTCGCGCCCTTCGCGGTTGAGGCTGGCAATACCGCCGCGCAAAGTCTTTATGGCTTCCTCAAGGTCCGCTTTTTCGCCGGTCAGAGTATCGTGTTCGGTCTGGACCTCACGCGCATCTTCTTCGGCGCGCAGGTTGACGGCGCCAAGGGCGTCGCGCTGCCGTTTCAAGCGATTTACATCCGCCTCCAGCGCCTCCGCACAGGGCATCTCATCAGGTGTTGCGTCCAATTGGGTCAGCAACTGGGCCGGGGTCAGTTGGCTTTCGTCAGCGATCCGCTCGGCAGCCGCAGCAACAGCTTCGCGGGCAGCATCGGCGCGGGCCTCTGCGCGGGCGCGCGCCTCCCGCGCCTCGGACGCCTGCCGTTCTGCCTCTCGCTCGGCAAGGCTCGCCTCCCGCAGGGTACCTTCAGCGGAGGAAAGCGCATCTGCACTTTGCGCCTTGCGCGCTTCTGCCACGGAAATGGCATCGCTCATCTCCGCCCGTTTGGCCGCGATCTCGGCGGGGGCGGCGCTGGCTGTTTCCAGTTCGTTTTCGGCCGCCGTCTTGCGTTCCACCAGCTCTGCTGTGCGTTTCTCTGCCGTCTCCAGCCGATGCCGCCAGCCACTGACCTCCTTGGTAACTTCCTGACGCCGCTTGGTGCGTGCCTCTCCTTCACGGCGCAACTCATCATGGCCAGATCGCCGCGACATCATCGTGATCCGCGCTGCCTCCACTGCCATGCGCACGGCTTCGACCCGCTCGCGCGCCTCGGTCAGATCGCCTAAATCTTCCAAAGCGTGTGTCGCTTCCTTGAGACGGGTCCGGGCGATCATCGCCTCTTCATCGTGTCGCGTAACGGCCAGACCAAGGGATTCCAGCCTACCCTCCGCAAGGTTGCGATCCGCCTCCGCCCGGCTCAGGCGGCGCCCCGCGTCAGCCACCAGCCTGTCAGCGGCGCGACGGGCTTCTCGCGCCATTGCATCGGCCTTGGTAAGCTCCGCCAGTTGGGTGCCCAGAAGATCGTGAGCGGCCTTTGCGCCCTCAGCCCGCTGCGTTGCCGCCTCCAGGTTTTGCTTGAGTTCTTCCAGACGGTTCAGCTGCTGCAGACGCAACGCGGCTGCCGAGGGCGCGTCTTCGGCCCAGGCGCGGAAACCGTCCCACCGCCACAGATCGCCTTCAGGCGACACCAGACGTTGCCCGGGGCGCAGATCGGCCTGCAACCGCGGGCCGTCATCAGGGTCAACCAACCCGATCTGGCCCATCCGCCGGGACAGCACGTCCGGTACATCTACAAAGAGCGACAACGGCTTGACCCCTTCGGGCAACGGTTGGTGCTGGGCGTAGGCCGGTAGCACCGCCCAGCCGGACGGCCCGTCCGCCGCAACCTCCGGCGCTCGGAGGTCATCGGCCAATGCGGCGCCAAGCGCCTTTTCATAGCCGGTTTTGACGTGCAACTGATCCAGGATCTGTCCGCCTTCCGCGGTATCGCGCGCCACCAGCTTGGATAATGCCCCCGCTTCGGCCCGCAAGGCATTCATCTCACCTTCGGCCTCTGATCGCTGGGCCCGGGCTTCGGCTTCGCGGGCCTGTGTCTCGGCGCGGGCTTCATCCGCGTCAACAAGGGCCGTCTCCGCACTGGTCGCGGTTGCGACCGCTTCGGCTTCGGCTGCGTGCGCCTGAGCAAAATCCTGACCTGCCTTGGCGAGTGCGGCCTGGCTGACCGCAACGGCCTCCCGCGCCCGGGCCGCTTCAGCTTCGGCTTTTGATTGCGTCTTCCGGCTGTCTTCCAGCAACCGCTGGGCAGAACCGTGACGCGCTGACAACCGCGCCATATCTTCGGTCTGCTGGGACATCTCGCCTTCGCGGGTCTGCAAGACCGCAGCCGCCTCCCGCGCCATCTCTGCAGCTTCCGCCAGCGCCGCTTCATGACCTTCGGCGGCCTTGTCCAGCTCTTGTGCTTCCCACTCCAGCCGCTCGATGGTCTCCCCCGCATCGCGGTTCAACCCACCTTCGCGGTCGATATCATGGCCCAGTTGCGCGATCCGCCCGGTCAGCGTTTCGATCAACGCCTGAGCCCGGGTTTCCTGATCGGTCAGCGTGTCGCGTTCAACGGTCAGGCGCTGCAAGACTGCCGCGGCAATCGCCTCTTCCTCGCGCAGCGGTGGCAGGGCGGCTTCGGCTGTCTCTCTGGACTTTGCGGCCTGCCGGACCGTGGCTTCGGCCTGCGCTGCAAGCGTGACCTGACTGCGCAGGTGATCCTCTGCGGTGCTCCTTGCATCATCCGCTTCACGCCAGCGCCGGTAGAGCAACATGCCTTCGCGGCGGCGCAGATCGTTGCCAATCTCGCGATAACGTGCGGCCTGACGGGCCTGACGGGCCAGTTGACCCAGCTGGTTGGCCAATTGTTCGATCACATCATCGACGCGGGTCAGATTGGCTTCCGCGCCTTTCAGCTTGAGCTCCGCCTCATGACGGCGCTGATAGAGCCCGCTGATCCCCGCGGCCTCCTCCAAAATACGCCGCCGGTTCTTGGGTTTGGCGTTGATCAACTCGGCAATCTGCCCCTGACGCACCAGTGCCGGGCTATGTGCGCCGGTGGAGGCATCAGCAAAAAGCATCTGAACATCCCGCGCTCGCACATCCTTGGTGCCGACCTTATAGGCACTGCCCACATCGCGGGTGATCCGGCGCACGATATCGAGGTGATCGTCCTCATTAAAGCCAGCCGGTGCCAGCCTTTCGGAATTGTCGATATGCAGGGACACTTCGGCAAAATTGCGGGCCGGGCGCGTTGCAGCTCCGGCAAAAATCACATCTTCCATACCTCCGCCACGCATGGCCGTAGGGCGGTTTTCCCCCATCACCCAGCGCAACGCTTCCAACAGGTTCGACTTGCCGCAGCCGTTGGGCCCCACAACGCCGGTCAAACCATCCGCGATGATCAGATCGGTGGGATCCACGAAGCTTTTGAAGCCGGTCAGTCTGAGTTTCGAGAAGCGCAAAATGAAGCCCGTGATGATTCCTTTGGTTCAGTAGCGTGACGGGCGCTCGGGGTTAAAGTCAACCTCAACACCCCACAAGCTGCGCTCTCAGGTGAGTTATCCACAAGATATTGACGTCTCAACAGGGCAAACTTGAGACGATAGCCCCGTCGGCGGAGCCCTGCCGCGCCTTGCGTAATAAAGAGTTTACCTGCCTTGCGCAGTGGTCATATAATTTGACCAATGAGGTGAAATGATGCCCTTTCGTCCGGTACAATCCGAGAAACTATCCTCTGCCGTCGTGCGCCAGATCGAACAGCTGATCCTGCGCGGCATCCTGCGCCCCGGCGAACGGCTGCCCGCAGAACGTGAGCTGGCGGAACGGCTGAACGTCTCCCGCCCCAGCCTGCGCGATGCCATCGGATCCTTACAGGATCAGGGGTTGCTGAGCACGCGCGCCGGGGCCGGAGTGTTTGTGGCCGATGTGCTCGGCTCGGCGTTTTCGCCCGCGCTGGTGCAGCTCTTTGCCCGCCATGAGGAAGCTGTCTTCGACTATTTGTCGTTCCGCCGGGACATGGAGGGGTTGGCCGCCGAACGTGCCGCCCGGCTCGCTTCAGAGACCGATCTGCGCGTGGTCCAGACCGTCTTTGACAAGATGGAAGCCGCCCATACCAAGCACAACCCGCAGGATGAGGCCCGGCTCGATGCGCAGTTCCACATGGCGATCATCGAGGCGAGCCATAACGTGGTGATGCTGCATATGATGCGGTCGATGTATGAGCTGCTGCGCGAAGGCGTTTTTTACAACCGGCAGATCATGTTCAAGCAACGCGCGACGCGGGGGTTGTTGCTCGATCAGCATCGCGCGATCAACGACAGTCTGCAACAGCGCAACCCGAAAGCCGCGCGTGAGGCCGTCGAAGAGCATCTTAGCTATGTGGAGACCTGTCTGAACGATCAGATCACAGCTGAACGTAACGAGGAGGTCGCCCGGCAGCGGCTGGATCACGAGGTCGCCAAAGGCTAGCGCCTGATATTCATCGCCCACCTGCCCGCAGCGTATCTGGGCAATAAGGCTCAGGCCCAAACCCGCAGCGCAATATCTGCCTGGCCAGATCGCCCCGGATCTGACCTGCTCCCGGTCTCGGCAGTATTTCTATTGTGGCGACGCAAAGGATTCTCAAGAGGCCCAGACAGCAGAAAACCCCGGCGATCAACCGGGGTTTCATCCGCTTCCAAACAGATCGCCCGTCAGTGGAGCTTTGTCTCAACTTCCGAAATCGCGGTATCGATCAGCTTGTTGCCTGCCGCTGCTGTCATCTGCTTGGCAATGACTTCGCGCGCAACGGCCACAGCCACAGTCACGGATTGATCACGCACTTCCTTGACAGCGGCGCTTTGAGCATTGGCGATTTGCTCTTCGGCTGCGGCCATCCGACGCTCCAGCGACATTGCGAGATCTGCCCGGGCCTGCTCTGCTGCCGTGCGGGCCTCTTCTTTTGCCGCCTCCACAATGCGGTCGGCCTGTTCCTGAACTTCACGTTGCTTGCGCTCGTAGCTTGCCAACAGCGACTGGGCCTCTTCACGCAGGGCGCGCGCTTCTTCAAGCTCGGATTTGATGCCTTCGGCGCGCTTGTCCAGCATCCCGCCCAGAAGGCCCGGGACCTTGAAATAAAACAGAACGGCGATGAACAGAAGAAACGCCAGCAGCACCACGAAATCAGTGTTGCCGAGCGAGAAGAAAGGTCCCTTCGCGGCCCATGCTGGGCTCGCAGCACCTGCCGCGAATGTAACGGTCAAAAGGGGTCTGAGATGTCTCATGGCTTTATCCTTTCAACCGGGTGTCAACGGCAGAGGTGATCGCCTTGGCATCCGCCTTGCCACCCATCGCCGCCACGATCTCCTTGGCGGTATCTGCAGCCACGACTTTCACAGCGTCCAGCGCACCGGCACGAATCTCCGCGATGGCTTTCTCCGATTCAGCCGCTTTGGCTGCGATTTCGGCATCGGCTTTTGCGATGGCCGCATCCAGATCGGATTGAATTTCTGCTTTTGCTTCACCGACGATACGGTGCGCTTCGGCGCGGGCATCCACCAGCGCCTTGTCATATGCGTCTTCGGCTTCCTGAGCTTTGACCTTGAGGTCTTCGGCAGCCGCCAGATCGCTTGTAATGGTGCCCTGACGCTCAGCCAGAACGGCTGCGATGCGCGGCAAAGCCATGCGCGACAACACGAAGTAGATCGCGATCAACGCGATGACCAACCAGAAAATCTGATTGCCCCATGTCGAAAAATCGAGCTGCGGCATGCCCGGTGCGGCGGCTGCTTCAGCGCTATGTGTTTCGGTTGCCATGTCGGTCTCCTGCGCGGCGGGCCGTTACATCGGGCAGCGCTGTCATCAGCGCCGCCCGACCGTAAGGATTGTCGTCGTATTAAGTCTTAGACGGCGAACATCAGCAGCAGGGCGACGAGGAAGGCGAAAATGCCCAGAGCCTCGGCGAACGCGATGCCGATGAAGAGTGTTGCCGTTTGGCTTGCCGCCGCAGATGGGTTGCGCAGCGCGCCTGCCAGATAGTTGCCGGCCACGTTGCCAACCCCGATGGCTGCTGCCCCGGAACCGATTGCTGCCAGACCTGCGCCGATGTGTGCGAGTTCGCCTTCCATATGAATTCTCCTTACGATTGGAAGTTGCGTATTTGAACGGGCGTTTCCGTCCGAATTAGTGATGCGGGTGAAGCGCGTCCTTGAGATAAACGCACGTTAGAATGGTGAAGACATAGGCCTGAATGAAGGACACCAGGACCTCCAGACCATACATCGCGGTAATCGCCACAACCGAAACCGGGCTGACCAGCGTTATGACCGCGAAACCTGCAAAAACCTTGATCACCGCGTGACCGGCCATGACGTTGCCTGCCAGACGAATGCTGTGGCTTACGGGTCGCACGAAATACGAAATCAATTCGATGATCGCGAGGATCGGACGCAAGGCCAGTGGCGCCGACGCGACCCAGAAAAGGCTCAGGAAACCCGCGCCGTTTTTCACAAATCCAAGGATGGTCACGGTCAGGAAAACTGCCATCGCCAGCACAACCGTTACGGCAAAATGCGAGGTTGGGGTGAAGGCCGTGGGGATCAGACCGAGGAAATTAGCGCAGACGATGAACATGAACAGCGTCATGATATAGGGGAAATACTTGACCCCTTCCTTGCCGCAGATGTCTTCGACCATCTTGTAGATGAAGCCGTAAGCCAGCTCAGCAACGGACTGGCCGCGCGAGGGCACGATCGCGCGTTTGGAGCTGCCCAGAACCATCAGCACGATAACAGCGATGACCGCAAAACCCATCCACAGGGCCGCGTTCGTGGGTGTGTACCAGGTAATGGCACCCTCCCCGAAAAGCGGCTTGATGATGAATTGGTCCATCGGGTGGAATACCAGACCGCCGGTCTCCGCTTTATCCGCCATTTCAGGCCCCCTCGTCTCGTTTCTCGGCTTCTTCAGCCAACTTCTTTTCCTGGATTTCCTGTGCGGAGCGGAGCATCGTTTTAACCCCGGCCGCCAGACCCAGCATGACAAACAGCACCATGAAGATCGGCAAGGTTCCAAACAGAACGTCAAGGCCGTATCCGATGCCAAAACCGATCCCGAGACCGGCCACAAGTTCAATCACCATCCGCCAGGCAAGCTGCGCCTGAGAGTAGTGTTCATCCACCCGGGGCTTTGGCGCCTGCGCCTGTTTTGCGGCGTCGATCTTGGCCTGAAGCTGCGCCATTCGCTGCTTTTGGTCGGGATCCGTCACACGCAAACACCCCTTTGGATGGTTGCGCTTTTGCTATTGTGCGCGGGGCGGCGAGTCAAGCACCGGCGGGGCATTCGCCAAACTAAGTTAACTTATTGATTAATAATAATTTTATATGCTATCGGATAAGCCGGTCGCAGAATGTCGCAGGGCGCGGGGCTGCCGCTGAAGGCGTTTGCGTTATTCAACCAATTGGTTGATCTTAGGCCAGCACCCCAGCCTCACGAAAAGGTTCTGTCTGCTCCAGCAGCCAGCGGCGGAACTGACGCAGCGCTTTGCGACGCACCCCCCGGCTGCCATAGACCAGATGATAACTGCCCGACCGGATGCTCACATCGGAACAGCGGACCAGGCGCCCCAAGCGACATTCCATCTCAACACATTCAGCTGATCCCAGATACACGCCGTGGCCGTGGATCACTGCCTCGATCGCAAGGGTGGAGCGCATGCGCCAACGCGGCTCGGCAATCCTGTCCGCGCCCAGACCTGCGGCCTCGCACCATTGCTGCCAGACATTGCGACCGCGATCCTTAAGCAGCCGAAACTGCAGAAGGTCATCGGGGCTCACCACGCCCTCGGGGATCAGGCTGGGGGCGGCATAGGGGTAAAGCGGCGCGTTGCTGAGCAGGTCAGAGGGGGCATCAACTTCGCCGGAGATCAGAAAGCGCACGGCGATATCGGCCTCATAGCGTTCGATGTCCGCAAGGTTTTGCGACGCATCCAGCCGAACCTCGATTTCCGGGTAGGTCCGGTAGAAATCCGGCAGCCGGGGGATCAGGAACCGCTGGGCAAAGAGCGTTTCGCTACTGACCGTGATCTGACCCGCCGGGGCTTCCTCCAGCTCCTCGGTTGCCTCGCTGATCACATCAAGGGCCGGGATGATCCGCGCCAGATAGGCTTTGCCATCTGGTGTCAGCTGCAACCCGCGTGGCAAATCGCGAAAAAGCTGCGCGCCCAACCTGTGCTCCAATCCGCGCACATGACGGCTGATCGCGGAGTGGCTGACGCCCAGCTCTTCCGCTGCGCGGGTGAAACTCTCGTGACGCCCGGCCGCCTCAAACGCACGCAGTGCATTCAATGGAGGGAGTTTGCGTGACATCATTAATACGTGCGTTTTTTGCACAGGTGATGTCAAGCAATTGTCTTTGTGAAATGGCGTTAGCGGTACTAAATCTGGATTGTAACTCAGAAAACAGGTGATTTCCATGCAATCTCAGACCCTGAACGCAGCTTGCTGCGTACAAGATAAATGTGTCTTAAACGCACCCGTTTTGCCGCGCAAGAGCCTATGGCATCAGATTTTGGAGGGCCTCAAACCGCGGCCCTACATCCCCCATATACGCGCTTTGAACGATCATATGGCGCGCGACATCGGCCTCACCCCGGCGGAAATGGAACGCCACCGGCTGGAGTTACCATCGCAGTCAATGCATCACCCGCGCGGGTGATGCGCTTTCCCTCCCACGGTACGGGCGCTATGACGGGGTATGACACGCGATCTCGATCAGGCCTTTGCCGCCCTTGCCGATCCCACTCGGCGCGCCATTCTGACCATGTTGCTGGAAGACGATATGGCGGTAACGGATGTGGCCGAACCGTTCGAGATGTCGCTTGCGGCGATCTCCAAACATCTGGGCGTGCTGACAGCAGCGGGGTTAATTTCTCAGGAAAAGCGCGGTCGCGTAAAGTGGTGCAAACTGGAGCCGGACGCGCTTCGGGCGGCTTCGGTCTGGATGCAGGGGTTCGGGCAGTTCGAGCCGGTAAACCTCGACGCATTTGAAAGGTTTCTGGCGACCGAACTACCCGAAAACGGGGGCTGAACCCCTTGTATGAGGTCAGGTGGCCAGATTAATCACGGCCATCACGACGACAACAAGCCCGACAAGATAGATAATACTACGCATTGGAATGTCTCCTTTGTGGTGTTCGGAGGCTCAACCCGTACCCCGTAGCTTTTGTTCCGTTTGCATTTCAGCACCATCCCGCAAAAGCATCAGCAAGGCGAGAATGGTGATGGCCACACCACCGAAAATCAGAGCACCCGGTACCGGATTGCCCAGCGCTATTTCCCACAGTATGACCCAGCTGGGTGTGAGGTAGGTATAGGCCATGACCTTGGCACTTGGCAGGCGCAGGGTGGCAAATTGCACCAGCACAAAGGTGGCCGCCGAGGCAAAGATCGCCACGTAGATCAGGGTGACCCAGACGATGGGCGGCAGGGCGGACCAATCTGTCGCGATGATGTCAGGTGCTGCATAGACCGTCAGCAACAGCGCCCCGGCCACGAGGGTTCCGAAGGTGAAGACAACGGCCGGCTCACCGCGGTTCAGCTTGCGCACCAGCGGCGTGTAGGCCGCATGGGCGATACAGCCGACGAAATAGACGGCCTCACCCCGCCCCACTTCGAATGCCCGCAAAGCCGCAAGATCGGCACGAAAGATAACCCAAAGCGCGCCAATCGCACCAATCGCAAGGGCCAACGCCATGCGCCGTGTTGTGATCTGGCGCAGGAGCAGCCATCCAAAACCGGCCGCCAGCACCGGGGTCAGGGTGAATACGGCCGCTGCGCTCACCGGCGGGGCGGTTTTCAGTCCCTCGAACATCAGAACGAAGTAGATCGCGAAGACGCCACCCAGGATGATGTAGCGCCAGGGTGCCTGTGCCGCACTTCTGGGCAGGCCTGTGGTGGCAAGCGCCGCCACGCCGATCACCAGTGCGGCCAAAACAAAGCGTACTGCATTCAGTACCGCCGGGTCGATCTCATTGGCGGCAAGCGCCCCAAGCGAGAAAGACCCCGCCACCAGCGCGGAGAAAGCAAGCATCGCTGCATGCCCCTGTCTGCCTGGTGTCATATTTCCCAGTCTTTCGATTGCTCTTTGAGAAAGCTCAGGAAAGCCTGCACCTTGGTCGTGCGATGCAAATCCACATGGGTGACCAGCCACAAAGGGCCGGACCATTCCTCCTGCCGCTCGAAGACCTCCACCAGATCGGGGGTCGCGCGCGCCTCCATCACCGGCAGAAACCCGATGCCCGCGCCGGTTTTCACCGCAACCTCCAAGGCGCGCGAATCGTTGGAGCGGAACGTCAGGGTGGCCGTCGGGATCTTTGCGCGCAGCCACCGGTTGAAAGGCGCACGGCTCACATCACTGTCCTGTCCGACAAAGCGGTGATGCGCAAAATCCTCGATCGTTTTCGGCGTTCCATGCGCTTGCAGATACCCGCGCGTCGCGAAAAGCCCCATATGCTGGCGATGAAACGCCTGTACCACATTGTCCGGCTGCTCGGGCGCGCTGCCCGCACGGATGGCCACATGGGCCTCCCCGTATTCCAGCCGAAAAAGGCGCTCGCCGGTCAGGTAACGCACCACCACGTCCGGATATTGCGTTTGGAAATCCGCCAGCAGCGGCACCATGCGCGGGGCGAGGCTGATCAGCGAAGTGATCACCAGATCGCCGGAAACCTCGTTGCCCAGACCCTTGATGCGCCCTGCCAACTGGCTGAACTGATCGTCGGTGGCCTGGGCGACCCGCAGCAGATCCTGCCCCGCTTCGGTGGCAGTGTAGCCGCGCGCATGGCGCTGGAAAAGCTTGACGCCCAAACGTCCTTCGAGCGCATCAATGTGGCGGATCACCGTGGCATGGTGCACGCCGAGCACTTCGGCCGCCCCGCTGACCGTTCCAAGGCGGGCCACCTGATAGGCGGTTTTGATCTCGTCCCAGTTGTCCATTTGCGCGTCCGTGTTGGGATGGTTCATTCAGGAATGTGCGAAAACGCACAAACTTTGTTCAATATCAACAATTGAGTTCATAAATGCAATAGCCCATCTGTGACCAACCGACGTAAAGTTCTTTCCCTTCTTCAAGGAAACTCTGACATGACACAGACCATCCTGCACATTGATGCATCAGCTCGCCATACCGGTTCCACAACACGCGATCTTTCAGCGAAGATTGTCGAGCGGTTGGGCGGAGATGTTCTCTACCGTGACCTTACAACGGCGTTGCCGCAAATCAACGAAACCTGGGTTACGGCCAATTTCACGCCCGCAGATCAACGCGACGCGCAACAGCAAAAGGCTCTGGCGCTCTCCGACACACTGGTTGAAGAGATCAAGGCGGCGGATGTTCTGGTCATCGGCGCGCCGGTCTATAACTTTGGCGTACCGGCGGCACTCAAGGCATGGATTGACCTGATTGCCCGGGCGGGCGTGACCTTCGCCTATACGGAAAACGGCCCCAAAGGCCTGCTGGAAGGCAAACGCGCGGTGATCGCATTGGCGACGGGCGGCACGGAGATTGGCTCGGAGGTCGATTTCGCCTCCGGGTATCTGCGTCACATCATGGGGTTCATTGGCATCACCGACGTCCAGATTGTCGCCGCAGATCGGGTGATGAGCGATGCGGATGCCGCGCATGCCAAAGCCACCGCGCAAATCGACGCCCTCGCCGCCTGAAACACGGGGTTAAAGCGGCAGGACCGAATGGGCGTCGGCGTCGCATAGATGCCGCACCAGACGCGCGGGAAGAGCCTTCCAATACAGATATCAAGGGCTCTTCCGGCTCTGCTGAGACATCTTTCAGATGCGTATCTCATCAAAGACGGTGAAATCCTCTCTCAATTATCCCGCACTCCGGCACCCTCGCCAGAGCCGATCGGGCCATAGCAAACGATGCGGGTTCACGGCATGGCGTCAGATGGTTTCCGGGCAAGGAATCCTGACCGTCATCGGCGTGATCTGACGCAGGCCGCCAAAGCCCAGCATGTCCGGGGCTGATAGCAATTCCATCTCGGGGGTGGCAGCGAGCAGCGCGGCGAGGCTTTCCTCCATTTCGATCCGCGCGAGCATTTCGCCGAGACATCGATGGGGTCCAAGGCCAAAGACCAGATGAAGACGCGGATGGTCGGTGCGGCGGATGTCGAAGTCATCCGGGTTGGTGTAGAGCCCCGCATCGCGCATCGCCGACATCGTGCTGAGGCGCAGAAATGCACCGGCGGGTATTTCGATGCCGCCCAAGGTCATCGCGACCGTTGTGACGCGCGGAATGGTGGCAACGGAGGGTTCAAAGCGCAGGCCCTCGGACACGGCACCCGGGATCAGGCTGTGATCGTCGCAGAGCGCGCGCCAGTCGGCGGGGCGCTGCAGCAGCATCGCGCAGAGCATCGCAAAGGCCCCGCGGGTCGTATCGCTACCCGCAATGATCATGCCGACAACCTGGAAGATAAGGCTGTCGAAGGACAGATCACCCTTGGCGTCCCAATCTGCGACGAGACCGGACAGCAGATCATCACGGGGAGCGGTCCTGCGGGCCTTCATCTGTCCTTCGACGTAGTCAAAAAGCTCTGTGGTGGCGCTTTCGATCATGTCGTGCCGGTCGTGCGGATAGATCGGCACGAAGGCGAGGGAAACCTTGTAGACCAGCTGTGCAAAGTGGCGCGTATCTTCCTTGGGAAGCCCCAGGATCGCGGCAATGATGTCGGCAGGGACGCGGGCGGCCAACCGGTCAACAAAATCGAAGCTCTCCCCACGTGGCAGGCCCGCGATGAGCGCATCGGCGGCGGCCCGAATTTCTGTGCGAAGGTCCTTCATCGCCCGGTGGGCAAAGCTGCGCGCGAAGAGCCCGCGTTTCTGCCGATGTGCCTCGCCATTTGCGAGCAGGAAGATATCGGCGATGAAGCGCGCGGTCATCCCGTCGGGTACCTGGTTCAGCGCCACAAGCTCCCGCCCTTCGATCTGCCGGGTGCCCGGGTCGGTCAGAAGAGAGGTCACATGCGCCGCCTGTAGCACGAGATACTGATTGGGACCGAGTTGTACCACGGGTGTTTCCTGACGCAATTCTGCCAGCCGCTTGTGCGGCGCATCGGTCAGGCTTGCGGGGTTGATAAGGCGGGCTTGGGTCGGGAAGGTCTGGTTTTGATGGTTCATGGGATCACTCCGGTTTTTTTGCGTCAAGCGTCACACACGCCCAAAATATGAGGGGGTAACGCCTGAATTTTGTGGCGGACCTAGGGCCCAAGCGTTGTCGCGATCGTTGTCACAACCGTGGTAATGGCGCCGCGCTATCGTTGTTTTTCGCGGCGACGCCGTGGCCCGCAAAAATGCGAAGCTACCCCCATGGATGACTCGGCGCGAGATCCAGCACACCGCTTTCCTCAAATCCAAAGTTGAAGGACATGAAGGTCACTGGCAGGCCGCTGCTGTTCATATCGTTGATGTCGATACCAAAGGCCCCCTTCAGAAGATGAAGTTGCTGGCTGTCAGATCGGCGATGTCGATCCCTTTGAGGATGATCCGCAAGCCCGCGCCATCGTCGATAACCACATCTCCCAGTTCTTCAGCCTGCGTTGTGACGACTTCGCCACCCGGGCCGACACTCACCAATGCATTGGTCTGGTTCAGGTAAAGGGCTCGCAGGTCCGCAAAGCTGTTGATCCGGCTGACCGCGCGCAGGTCGATCCTGTCCCCGGTCGGGGATGCATCGAAGTCGCGGATTTCATTGACGCCATCATCATCCACAAAGATGAACCGGTCAGCACCTTGCCCACCATCCAGCACATCGTTGCCGGTACCTCCCTCAAGGAAGTCATTCCCCGAAAAGCCGAAGAGCGTATCAGCGCCCGGACCACCCCGGACCGTGTCATTTCCGGCTCCGCCGGTCACCGTGTCATCGCCCGCGCCACCATCGAGCCTGTCATTACCATCTCTGCCGCTGAGCGTATCATCACCGCCCAGACCCAGGATCACATCGTTGTCGTCCGTGCCAAGCAACGTATCAGCGGCATCGGTCCCGCGGATCACCTCCGGCATGCCATTGAGGATCGCGACCTTGACGATCTCCGACCCGGACACCCGATATGCAACGGCCACCCGGCCATCCTCCAGCAGCGCCGCGTCAGGCTGTGCGCTGCGTTCAGCGGCCACCCGGAAATCACCCCCCATCGGGCTACCGGCAGCGTTGTAACGTCGCCCCCGAAACTCGGACAGCCCTCTGTCCTTGTCGTAGAAGAGAATGAAGCCACCATCAGGCAGCGGCACAATCGCGGGTTCGTTATTGTTGTTGTCGCCTGTACCATTGGTGTCGATGCCTGCACCAAGATTGGTCGTCAAAGGGTCGCCGTTTTGCTTGTAGACGCGGTACAGGATGTTGATATCACCGCCGTCATTCTCCGCAAAAGCGATGACGAAACCGCCGCCTGTCAGGGCTACGACTTTTGCGTGAAACGTCCTGCCATCCTCACTGCCGCCGATGATTTCCCTGATCGTCGTGCCATCTTGCTGCAGCAGGTACAAGTGAAGCTGCCCGCGACGGCGACCGTCTCCGTCCGGGTCGACCAGAACGATCAGATTGCCGTTCGTCAGGACGTCGGCGTCGATGGTGGTGTTGGCATGGGAGGTATATTGGGTAGTCCGTTTTTCACGCAACAGGGTGCCACCGTTGAAACCGCCAATCCTGAGGGTGCCTCTAATCCTTCCCAAGAAGGCGTAGATGAACCGATACCTGTTCTCACCAAAGCCAATGACCTCAGGATTGCTGGGACCCGTGCCCTGATTGCTGAAAAGCTTGAACTGATCGCCCATGGACTGAATAGTCCCAGCCTCGTCAATCCGGAACGTCCGGGTCGAAATCTCAGCCGTAAAGTGCCGCATCTCTGTGCCGATGACTACCTTGCCATTGCCCATCGTCGACATCGAAAATCGTTCCTCGTCTATTTCTTTTTTTTCACCCCCCGAGATGAAGTCAAAGGGAAAGAGGAGCTGCGACCCGATCCGATTGCCATCATAGTCAAACACCTGACCATGGATGCGGTATCTGCCACTGGAACTGCCGGTTTCGGTGGAAAAGGCGACAAGAAACCGGTTGTCGCTGAGAGCAACGACTTTTGGGCGTAACGCTCGGGGTGTGGCGTTCGCCTGGACGGGTGCGACGAACACTTCGGGTGTGATAGCCATGTCAGATATCCTTTTGAAAAATTGCCAAAGAGCGGCCTCGCCCGACAGGACGTGCCGGGCGGGCGTGTCTTCGCTGGTGCGTCAGCGGGTGACTTTTTTACGCCGACGCAGCGCGGCAATCCCGGCCACACCAGAGAGGAGCAGCGCGCCGCCTGCGGGCAGCGGCACGGCGGAAATCTCATCCGCCGCGATGTTCAGTTCCAGGTCGAGCTGTACGCCCTCGACGCCAAATGTCGAGCTCGCGAACGTCGAAGGTAAACCGCCTTCGCTCAGCACGTTAATGTCGATCCCAAAAACTGTGAGAGTGCCTTGCCAGGTGATTTCAGAGCCGGCGCTGAATGCAAAATTTTCATCACCGTTCACACCGATGGCAAAAAGATCACCACGTACAGAATTTGCATCGTTGACAACAACCTCGTCGATCCAGCGCGTCTCGTTATCAATTCGTACTCTGGCCTTGCCTTGGATATCGGTCAGGATGGATGCCCGTAGCGCGGTAAAATCGCCCAGTCCTGACCATATCGTTGCAAGGCTGAAACTGTCCGCGTTAAAGCTTCCCGCACCATCTGGAACGGCCGTTCCGCTGAAGGTCCAGGTGGTTTGTCCGCTGCCGGGGGTGCCCGAGATATCGGCGACAAGGGCGGCTTGCGCTGGGGAGGTGGCAAAGAGCGCGGCAGCGATGAGGGAGAGAATTCTTGTCATCTGTGATTTTCCTGAAAAAAGGAGTGATAGGGCCCCGGCCCTCGCGGAAGCAAGGGTCGGAGCGAGGCCAATTGGCGGGGAGGGAAAAAGGGGGCCCGGTGCCTTTCTAGGAATCCGGCACCGGGCTTTATGGTCAAAAATAACTTTGCGTACTTGTTAATAACTACTTTTGCGGGCGATAAACGGCCGCCCTAAATTCTGCTCGGCCCGGCACCACTGTTGAAGGACAGGGCACCGGCGGGGCGAATCTATCCCCGGGTCGTTATAGGCGAAGCGCCTTGGCCAAAGCGTTGTCATCACCGTTGTATTGGCGTTGTATTTGCGCCCCGCAGCGTTGTAATGCGCGTTGACGACGGGGTGGCGGGGTCAGGTGAGCACCCTGTTGGCCGCTCACCAGCGGTCTGAGCCAGAGCCGATCAGGTCGCCTTAAGGTCAGGGACATCCTCATCGCCCGCGCCTGTGAGCACGTCATCGCCTTGCAGGGCCTGAATGGTGCCGGCATAGTTTCTGAACCCGCCATTCCCAAGGAAAACGCTTCTGATGGTACTGCCACCGAGGGACACGATCCGCGCCTCGAACCGGCCTTCCGTATTGCTGTCGCCGTCGCGGTCATCAAGCAGCACGATGTTGCCATTGGCCAGCGCCGTGGATTGCAGATCGTCATCACTGCCCCCGCGTGCACCAAGCCCCTGTACCACCTCCGTATCTTTTGCGTCCGAGGCCTGACGCAGCGTATCGCGGGTGATAAAGATTGCTGCGCCGGCCAAGCGAATGGGCAATCCAGCCACTGCTACCGCGCTTCGTGAGCGCGAAGTCAAAATGCTCGACGGCCCTGACACCGACATTTTCGCTCCGACCTTTTACAAAACTTGCCCGGCCGCCAGCGCTGATATTGAACACCCCGATAAACGGCACATCGCCGTTGCCCCCAAATCCTGATCAGCGAAGATCGCAACGAGGTTCCTTTCCAGCCCGATGATGTCAAAATTCTCCCTGTCCGTCTCTTCAGGAAACTTAAAAAAAGAGCCTCTTCGCCGATGCGATTTCCATCGAAATCGAACTGCTGACCACGCACAAAGAAGGCGTCAGTGGTCTGTTGTCCGATCCGCTCGGAGATATAGGCAACAACAAGGTTGCCGTTGCCCATCACAACGGCCTGCGGTTCGGCCGCCGAGCCGGTTGTGTTGACCCGGAAGGGTCCGGTCAGAATTTCGGGCGTGGTACTCATACGTGTTTTCCTTTCAACATGAACACACGGCGGGGGGGGGTGCCGGGAAGCACTTCGCGCCGCGTGTTGATCATCTGGGACCGAGCGTTGTGACGAGCGCTGTCAGGACCGTTGTATTGTCCCGCTATTGGCCTTGTATTTTTCGCATGAGCGTCGGCATCGGTGCAGGATGATGATCAAACGGTGCTAACAGACTTCGATTTGGTCGCCCGATGATCAGGAATGTGTCACGTTGCCAGAAGGCGGATCCAGGGTGCGGTCAGAGCCACAGCGCGTCAAAGATCATGCGCCTTCATGAAATCCCGGATTGCATCCATACCGGTGCGCCACGCGGGTTCGTAGTCGACCAGCACGTGATTGCGGCTCTCCAGCGGCACAAAGCGGGCATCCGCGATGCCCGATGCCACCGCACGTCCTTGTGCCAGAGGAATGCGCTGGTCACCCTTGGAATGCAGCACGATCGTGGGGGCCTTGACCTGATCCAGCCTGTGACGCACGTCAATGTCGCCGAACGCATCCTGAAAGCGCGCAGCATTCTGTGGCGAGGTGGTCCGCCGCTGGAATTCATCGAACCACGCGAGGTCGTCAGCGCCCGCATCGGGCATGAACGTCTTGGAAAAAATGTGCCGGTAGGCAGGGTTTTCCGTGCCCCAGCCAACCACTGTCAGGTTGCGCACCGCCTCGCGTCGCGCCTGCTCTTCGGGGCTGGCAAGGTGTCGCCAACCTGCGGCATAGCTGCCAAAGAGGATCAGCCCCGACACCCGTTTGGGATGGCGCACGGCGTATTCGATGGCAACCGCCGCGCCCTGCGAGATGCCGAGCAGCGGAAAGCGCTTTAGCTGCAACTTGTCGGCGACGGCTTCGAGGTCTTCGACAAATGCATCGAAGCTCAGGTTTTCGACGTCCCAATCCGACAGGCCACACCCCCGTTCATCATAGCGGATCAGGGTCCGATCCCGCGCGACCTCCGAGAAACACTCGCCCCATATCGGCGTTGCCCAGTCGAATTCGAGATGCGTGAGCCAGTTGGCGGCTTTCAGAATGGGAGCCCCCGATCCGACCAACGCATAGGCAATCTTGGTGCCATCCGCCGCATCGCAAAAGCCAATGCGTTGCGCGCGAAGGGCTTCGGCGTTTGCTTGTCGAGGCAACCGATGGTCTTGGACCAGCAACCGGCCAGGTTTTTGCGCATCAGGTCCTTGGAGCGCATCCTGTTTCTCGCCAAAGCCGGGAGCGTGCTGCGTTCGCGCGAAGGCCCCTGCGTCCTCTGGCGCCGCCTCGCGCCACAGACGCATCCATTTGGACGTACCATCAGAGCGCAGGGCCAGCAGCCGAAGAACCTCTTTACGCGCCGCACCTGCATCGTCACGCACCGCTGCGAGCCACGACCGGAACGCATCGCTTCCGGCTTCGTCAAGCCCGTCCAGAACTACCGCATCAAGGCGCAGGGCCAGGTCTTCCAACTCGGCAACCGACAAGCCCTCTGCGCCGCTGCGCAACCGTGCCTGAACATCCAGAATGTCAATCGACAGCCCTTCACCATCAAAAGCCACGCGTTCTCGGTCCGCAACGATGCGAACACGCTCAGGCGTATCGACCACCTTACGCAGCTTACTTAGCGACCAGCGCAACGCCGCTTTGGGATCATCCGGCAGATCCCAGAAAAGCTCGCACAGGCGTTCCCGTCGATGGGGGCGACCGGTTTCAACCAGAAAGGCCAAAAGAGCCCGGGCTTTGCGTGATGCCGGAAGCGGGACCTCCGTCCCGTCGCGAACCACCCGTAAATCGCCGAAGAAGGAGATTTCCAGACCGGTCTGCGCGGTCGCTTGTGGGGCGGTATTTGGCTTTTTTGATTTCGATGACAAATGGATGACCTGTGAAACTGATTAAACTTGAACGGGGATCGACAGTAGATGGTCGCCGATCGAACCTCACGCAACGTCAGTATAGGCTAAATCTCGAATTCCATCAGCGCGTTGTGAGTTCAGGCGGGTTTTCGCCGCCGCGCAACGACCGCAACTAAGAAGCTGCGGCTCTTGTGATGGATGCGGTTTTGGGTGGTCCGCGCCCGTCCCGAACACGCAGGCAACCTGCGCGGCATGGCGTCGTTCCATGTTGTAATCGACAGCAGGTTGCAGGGTCGCGGCTTTATGTTTTCGAAGCGGGTTTCAACAGCGCGGCGTGGACCGCGCGTATCACGTTCAGTATCCTTCAGAGTTACCGGGAACGATTTTCGTGATCGTCCCGGCTGCTTTACCGTCTGGGCCGATATAGGTGAACGCACCGGCCTCATGGGCAATCTGCCAGTCACCGGCGGGGCCACCCTGCCAGGCGACATGATACCCGTCGGCGTAAACCGTCATGTCTCCGACCAGCGGCTCCTTGCCCGGCAATGTCATATGGGCCGTCTTTTCGGTTTCATAGAAAATAATTGCGTCCGAACCCGCGCCTACGTCAACGTAATGCGTGTTACCGATCATGATGATTGCGAGAATTGCGTCGGTCAGAGTTTCCATTCTTCTATCCTCTTTCTGAATTACAGGGTGATGTCGTAGTGCTTCCGCCATGCCGAGTGATGGTCGAAACCGGTATCTTGCGACCAGGCCAGAAGCAGATGCGTCGCCATTTTTGGCGCAAGAGACAGCCTTGGCTGGCCAGGGAAGGTCAGCGGATAGGCAAACCGCAGCTGTGATCCACCCGGGGTATGCACAACCTCGGCCTTCGTCACAGCGCAGGACAAGCCAAGCTTTTCCACGGGGTCATGTCCCGGAACGATCGCAATGTGCTCTTCGACAAGCAGGGTATCATCCGCACGTGCCGCAATGACAAAACGGGTACCCTTCAGGGTTCTTTCGGCGTTAAAGCCGACCGCGAGCCAACCGCGCGTGGGCGCGTGAAACGTGCAGATCAAACGATCTCTGGTGTGGCGCCAGTCAAAGGATAGGTCACGCTCGGTGATCTGCCCCGCCGCCCCTGACATCTCAGGCCATGACCAGAGGGGCAGTGCACAAACCGACTTTAACAACGTTCGTTTCAGCATTAGGTTACCTGTGATTCGTCAAGTATATTGACGGTATTTGGAGGAGATAATATTGTCAAGAAACTTGACTAAATTGAGATCACAGTGGCCAAAATAGACAAACCCGAATTATTGGATCACGTCGGATGGCGACTGTTCCAGGCGTACAAACATTGGAAAATGCTCTTCACTGAAAAGATGGTTCAGCGTGGCTGTCCCTGGGTTGCGGAGGCCCGCGGCGCACTGATGCAGCACATAGGCCCCGGCGGGGTCTCTCAAAACGCGATTGTAGAAAAGAGCGGCCTGACCAAACAAGCGGTGCAGCAACATCTGGACGGTCTTGTCAAAGACGGGATTATCGAACGTCTTCCCGATCCCAAGGATGCGCGCAAGAAACGGGTGAGACTGACGCAGAAAGGTGTCGAAAGCCAGCACATTGCCAATGAGGTCAAAAAAGAAATCGAGCGGAATTTCCTGACGCGGCTGGGGGAGCAGAAGTTCCTGACCATGAAAGAAGCGCTCACCGAGATTGGGGAAAACTGATATTTATGTCGCGTCGGTGTCTGGCAGTTTTACTCCGCGTCTTGCCGGTCCGCTCCCCTGTACCGAAGGGAACGTGCACCGCTGGCACCTGATGAGGCGGGTCAATGCCGCAACTGCGGCTACCTTCTGCGCGACGGTCTGCGGAGGGTGGCGCCATGCCCGCCCGGCAATCGGTCAACACCCCAAAGGAATGCGCGTCAAAAGACTGCTGACACGCTTTGGCAGCAGCCCTCCGCTATTGGATGAAGAGAGCCAGCCAAAGGAAACAAAACGATGAGCCGCACGGTGACCAACCACGGACGCGGGACCCTGCTGGTGGTGCTGTCGGCGGTTGTCTTCAGCCTTTCGGGCGTGTTGACAAAACTGATCGAAGCCGATGGCTGGACCATCGTGTGCTGGCGCGGGCTGATCGGCGGCATGGCCGTTGTTCTCTATGTCGAGCTTGGGCGCGGCAGCCTGCCCAGACCCCAGGCCTTTCGACTGGGGCCGAGAGGCTGGTTGCTGGCCACCATCGGCAGTCTTGCCAGCGTTGCTTTCATCTACGCTTTCAAGCTGACCTATGTGGGCAATGTCGCGGTGATCTATGCGACTGCCCCATTCTTTGCCGCAGCTCTCGGCTGGTGCGTCCTGCATGAACGGGCCAAGGGACGCACGCTCGTGGCTGGCGCGCTCTCGCTCGCAGGTGTCATGATCATCGTGTCCGACGGGCTTGGCGCAGGCAAGATGGCGGGCGATTTGCTGGCCATCGCCATGACCATCGGGAACGCGATCTATATCGTGTTGATACGTAAATTCAGCGATGTGCCGGTCGTCTGGGCAGGCGGGGCGTCAGCATTGCAGCTTTTTGGCGTTGGAGCATTCATGGGACATCCTCTGGACGTCTCATTTCAGGACGCGGCACTGCTGTCGCTCTTCGGAATTGCATTTGCGGCTGCGGTGATCCTTTGGACCGAAGGCACCAAGCTCATTCCCTCGGCCCAGTCTGCCCTTCTTGGAACGGCGGAAATCCCCTGCGCCATATTCCTGGCCTGGCTCATCGTCAGCGAGCTTCCACCGGTAACGGCGCTGATGGGCGGTGCTGTCATCATGGCCACGGTCCTGTGGCACGCGCTGATTGACCGTCTCGAAGGCACCCAAAAGGGATAGGGCACCGGGTCGAGACAGCCCCCTGAGCACCGCAGGCGCGGGCCCCTGTGCCGTCTTGACAGGCCGCGCGCGCAGGCGTAAACGGCCCCCATATCCGGAAGCTTTGATCTTCCGGTCCCGGCTCTGTCGGGATCGCCCTCCGTCAGCGCGTCGCGCCCACGGGGGCGCTTTTCGTTTCGGTTCCGGCCGGGGCGTTTGTGCATTCACCGCGGGTTGCCTACATCAGGCCTATCCCGCAACCGACATCGAAGGGGGCTCTGGCCCATGTTTGAAAATCTCTCTGAACGCCTCTCCGGCGTCTTTGACCGGCTCACCAAACAGGGTGCGCTCTCCGAAGAGGACGTGAAGACAGCCCTGCGCGAAGTCCGTGTGGCGCTGCTTGAGGCGGATGTCTCCCTGCCCGTGGCCCGCGATTTCGTCAAGGCCGTTCAGGAAAAAGCCACCGGGCAGGCGGTCACCAAATCCATCACCCCCGGCCAGCAAGTCGTCAAGATCGTGCATGACGCGCTCATCGACGTGCTGACCGGTGAAGGCGAACCCGGTGCGCTGAAGATCGACAACCCGCCCGCGCCCATTCTGATGGTCGGCTTGCAGGGCTCGGGTAAAACCACCACCACCGCGAAACTCGCCAAACGTCTGAAAGACCGTGACGGCAAGCGCGTGCTGATGGCGTCTCTGGACGTGAACCGGCCCGCCGCGATGGAACAGCTTGCCATTCTCGGCACCCAGATCGGCGTGGACACCCTGCCGATCGTCAAGGGCGAAGACCCCGTCGCCATTGCCAAACGCGCCAAAACGCAAGCTGGACTGGGCGGCTATGACGTCTACATGCTGGACACCGCGGGCCGGTTGCACATCGACGCGGAACTGATCGCGCAGGCCGCCGCCGTGCGCGACGTCGCCAACCCGCGCGAAACCCTGCTGGTGGTCGATGGTCTGACCGGTCAGGACGCGGTCAATGTGGCCACCGAATTTGACGACAAGATCGGTGTGTCGGGTGTTGTGCTGACCCGGATGGATGGCGATGGACGCGGCGGGGCGGCGCTCAGCATGCGCGCGGTCACCGGCAAGCCGATCAAATACGTCGGTCTTGGCGAGAAGATGGACGCCATCGAGACCTTTGAGCCCGAGCGTATCGCAGGCCGCATCCTCGGCATGGGTGACATCGTGGCCCTCGTGGAAAAGGCGCAGGAAACGCTCGAAATCGAGCAATCCGAGCGCATGATGAAACGCATGGCCAAAGGTCAGTTCAACATGAACGACCTCAAGATGCAGCTGGAACAGATGATCAAGATGGGCGGCATGCAGGGCATGATGGGCATGATGCCGGGCATGGGCAAGATGGCCAAACAGGTCGAAAACGCCGGCTTTGACGACAAGGTTCTGAAACACCAGATCGCCCTGATCCAGTCGATGACCAAAAAGGAACGCGCCAACCCGCAGATCCTGCAAGCCAGCCGCAAGAAACGCATCGCCAAGGGCGCGGGGATGGAAGTCTCCGAATTGAACAAGCTTCTGAAAATGCAGCGCCAGATGGGCGACATGATGAAGAAGATGGGCAAAATGGGCAAAGGCGGCATGCTCAAACAAGCCATGAAGGGCATGATGGGCAAGGGTGGAATGCCCGGCATGGACCCAAGCCAGATGGACCCCAAACAGCTTGAAGCCGCCGCCAAGGCCATGGGCGGCAAACTGCCCGGCGGTCTGGGTGGCATGGGCGGTGGCATGCCCCTGCCCCCGGGCCTCTCAGGGTTTGGCAAGAAGAAATGAGCCCTGCGGAGAATCATACTCTCATCCGCATTCCAACCCTGCGGACGGAACGGTTTGTGATGCGCGCGCCGCGCATGTCCGATCTGGATGCCTATGCAGCCTTTCGCGGCTCTGAACGCAGCAAAGGTGTCGGCGGGCCCTATAACCGCGAGCAATCCCATGACAACCTCTGCGGCATCATCGGACACTGGCATCTGGAAGGTTATGGCCGCTGGATGGTCACAGACACCGACGACACACCCTTGGGCGTTGTCGGCATGATGAACACGCCGTTCTGGCCGGAACCGGAAATCGCCTGGTCGGTCTTTGGCAATGCCGAAGGCAAAGGCGTGGCTTACGAGGCCGCGCAGGCTGCCCGCACCTACGCCTATCACGTGTTGGGATGGACAACCGCGATCAGCTGCGTTCTGGCCGACAACACCCGTAGCCACGCGCTGGCGACACGCATGGGTGCCACCCGTGACGGCAGCTTCACCCACGAAGAGCTGGGCGAGCTTTTCATCTACCGTCATCCATCACCGGAGGCCGCAGCATGATCACATGTTTTCTGAAATACGAAATTGATCCCGCAAAAGTGGCGGATTTCGAGATTTACGCCAAAGCGTGGATACACAACATCAACCGGATGGGCGGCACCCATCACGGCTATTGGCTGCCTTCTGAGGGTCCGTCCGACCTGGCATGGTGCGCGTTCAGCTTCCCGTCGCTTGCCGCCTATGAGGCATATCGCACCGAGATGGCGACCGACCCGGCCTGCATCGCGACCTATGCGCATGCGGAACGCACCAAATGCATCCGCCGCTATGACCGCCATTTCACCCGCCCCGTTCTGGACGGGACCAGCCCGGCTGACCTGGGGCTGATGTAGCATCATGACCGTGCTTGCCTGCGAGACCCCTTCTGTCGGCCCTGCCGCCGCTCTGGCGGCACAGTTCCAGTCGCTGGTGCCAGTGCTGGAAACCGACCGGCTGCGCCTGCGCGCACCGCATATCGGTGAATTTGAACATTACGCCGCAATCACTGTCGGGACCCGGGGCCAGTACATTCTCGAAGAGCAGACCCGCGAGGCGGCATGGTATGATTTCACCCAGATGATCGCCGGGTGGACCCTGCGTGGCCATGGGCTCTGGACGATCGAACGAAAATCAGACGGCACGGCGCTGGGGTTTGTGTTGCTGGGGTTTGAACCCGGCGACCCCGAACCGGAGCTTGGCTTCATGATGCGCGCTAGTGCAGAGGGACATGGCTACGCCCATGAGGCCGCCGTGGCTGCGCGTGACTACGGGTTTTCGGTGCTGGAATTGCCAACGCTGATCAGCACCATTGACCCCGCCAACGCGCGTTCGCAGCGCCTGGCCGAATGTCTGGGAGCGGTCCGTGACGGCCATGTCGAAGCAACCCTGCCCGAGGATATTCTCGTCTATCGCCACCCGGCGCCTGAGGGGTGGGTATGACGCTGGATTTCCCGACCCTGCAGACCGACCGTCTGATCCTGCGCGGCCCGAAACCTTCGGACGTTGATCCCTTTATGGATTTTTACGCCTCCGGGCGGTCGCAATATACCGGCGGGCCAATGACGCCCCGTCAGGCGTGGAACTTCTTTGGCACCGAGATCGGCCATTGGGTGATGCGCGGTTTTGGCATGTTCGTGGTGACTGCCCGGGGGTCTGACGATCCCTTGGGGATCGTTGGTCACTGGTATCCCCATGGCTGGCCGGAAAAGGAAGTGGGCTGGGTGCTGTTTGACGCCGCCTCCGAAGGACAGGGCATTGCGCGTGAAGCGGCAGAGGCCTGTATTGATCATGCCTGGAACGTGCTCGGTTGGGAGACCATCGTCAGCTACATCGACAAGGGAAATGACGCCTCCGTGCGTCTGGCCGAACGGCTCGGCTGCATATTGGACGCAGAAGCTGATATACCGAACCCGGAAAAAGAGGTCTTTGTCTACCGCCACCCGCACCCGGGGGTGGCCGCATGACCGCCCTGATCCCGACACTCGAAACCACGCGCCTGAGCCTGCGCGGCCCCGAGCCCGAGGATTACCCGGATTTCAAGGCGACCTTCACCAGTTACCGCGCCCGTTTCATGGGGGGTCCGCTGAACGCCTATGAAGCCTGGATGCTCTATGCCGCTGAAATCGGCCATTGGCAAATCCGCGGCTATGGCATGTGGATGATCCATGACAGGCAGACGGATGAGACCTACGGCATGGCCGGTGGCTGGAAACCTGCCAAATGGCCTGAGGCGGAGATCGCCTGGGTGATCTGGCCGGACAAGAACGGCAAAGGCTATGCGCTGGAAGCGACCCATGCGGTCCGCAAGCATCTCTACACCGAAAAGGGTTGGGAAACGGCTGTCAGCTACATCGACCCCAAGAACCTCGACAGCATCCGGCTGGCCGAGCGGCTGGGCGCCAAAAAGGACCCGCAGGCGGCGACGATCGACGGCAATGACGCGGTCTACCGTCACCCCTCAGCCGCAGCGCTGGAGGGCACCCAACTGGCGCATGGGATCGACATGGAGATCAGCCACTACGCCGATCCGCTCTTCAAACCGAAAGGATGGGCCCTTGACTGACCTGACCCCCTCGCGGCCGTTGCAGCACATGTGCGGTGCACGCCCTGTGCACGGGCTGTGCACAGATGTCATACACCCGATTTGCGGGCATGGAGGGCGCTCATGACCGATGCCGTGACCCGTGCCGCCGCGCTGCTCAAGGAACACCGCGCGTCCATTGACCGCCTTGACGCGATCCTCGTCTACACGCTGGGCGAGCGGTTCAAACACACTCAGGCCGTGGGGAAACTCAAGGCTGAACACGACCTTCCCCCGTCCGATCCCGCGCGCGAAGCAGCACAGATCGAACGGCTCGAAGATTTGGCGGACCGGGCCGATCTCGACCCCGAATTCGCCAAGAAGTTTCTCAACTTCATCATCGCTGAAGTCATTCAGCATCATCACCAACACCAGAAATAACGGTGGCCTGAAACCCACCTTACGAACGCAAAAAAAGGAAATACACCATGGCTATGAAAATTCGTCTCGCCCGCGGCGGCTCCAAGAAACGCCCTTTCTATCGCATCGTTGCAGCCGACAGCCGCATGCCACGCGATGGCCGTTTCATCGAGAAACTGGGCACCTATAACCCGCTGCTGCCAAAAGACAGCGAAGAGCGCGTGAAAATGGATGTGGAGCGCATTCAGCACTGGCTGGGTCAGGGCGCACAGCCGACCGACCGTGTGGCACGCATGCTGGAAGCCGCTGGTTTGAAAGACAAAACCGAGCGCAGCAACCCCAACAAGGGCACACCCGGCAAGAAAGCACAGGAACGCGCCGAAGAGAAAGCCGCCAAGGCCGCTGCCCCTGCTGAAGAAAGCGCGGAATAATCCGTCTTTGCGATTTGCTGCCATAGCGGCAGCAAAGATGGCGCTGCCTCTGCGATGAGGCAGCGCTTTTTCATGACAAGGCAGGACATATGTTCCGACCCATCCGCACGTTGAGCCTGATCTTCATTGCCTTTCTGGCCGGATTGCTTTTTGAACGCAGCCGGGTATCAGATGATTGTGTTGCTGCCGGTGGCACCATGCTGGCGGGGCTCTGCAGGGGAGCACAATGAGCGAAAACAAGATTTGTGTAGGGGCGATCGGTGGCGCATATGGCGTGCGCGGCGAAGTGCGCCTCAAAAGCTTCTGTGCCGTGGCCGAAGATATCGAAACCTATAATCCCCTGACCGATGAAGCCGGAACACAGCATTTTCACCTGGCCATTCTGCACGGCATCAAGAACGGCTTTGCCGCCCGCATCGCGGAGGTCTCCAGCAAGGAAGAGGCAGATGCTCTCAAAGGCACTCAGCTTTTCGCCTCACGCGACCAGCTGCCTTCCCTGCCCGATGACGAATATTACCACGCCGACCTCATGGGCCTGGACGTGTTCGACACAGGCGGTGCATTGCTTGGAACCGTGAAGCTGGTGCAGGATCACGGCGCCGGTGACCTTCTGGAAGTGCAGCGCCCCGGCTCCTCCGAAACGGTGCTGCTGCCATTTACCCTGGCCGCTGTGCCAACGGTTGATCTTGCGTCGGGCCGCATCATCGCTGATCCGCCCGAAGGATTGTTCTAAGGTGGCGGAAAAGCCCAAAAGTCACGGTCGCAAGAGCATCCAGCCTCGGCTGACGCCGCAGTCATTGATGGGCACGGAGGAAACTCTGGCAGGCGTCTGGCAAGCGCGGATCATCACTCTTTTTCCCGACGCCTTCCCCGGCGTGCTCGGTTTTTCGTTGACCGGCAAGGCCCTGAAGGAAGGGGCGTGGCAGCTGCATACTCATGACTTGCGCGGGTTTGGCATCGGCAAGCACAGAAATGTCGACGATACGCCCGCAGGCGGTGGCGCTGGCATGGTCATGCGGGCAGATGTCGTCGGCCCCGCGATTGAAGCTGCCCAGCAACACGCGAAAGGCCGCTGGCCAATCCTCTACATGTCCCCAAGAGGACGCCCTTTCGATCAGGCAATGGCCCGCGATCTGGCGCGCTGTGATGGGGTGACCGTCCTGTGCGGTCGCTTTGAGGGTGTCGATGAACGCGTTTTACAGCACTATAACGTCACGGAGGTTTCACTGGGGGACTTCGTGATGACCGGTGGTGAGTTGGCCGCCCAAGCCATGATCGATGCCACCGTGCGTCTCTTGCCGGGCGTGCTGGGCAATGCCGACAGCACGGTTGAGGAGAGCCACTCAAATGGCCTGCTGGAGCATCCTCAATATACCCGGCCCGCGACATGGGAGGGCCGCGATATTCCTGATGTTCTGATGTCTGGCAATCACGGTGAAATCGCCAAGTGGCGACGTCAGCAATCCGAAACTCTGACCAAAACCCGGCGTCCCGACCTGTGGAAGAAAACCCACGAAGACATGTGACAGCTTGCGCCCGCTTGGGAGGCGCAGCCTTACAATTGCCCCAAACTCCGATCAATTTGACTAAGTTTCGTCAAAATTTGCACCGACACTCCAGAGAATGGAAATCTGGGGAGATATCAAATGCTGCGCCTGTTCAACACGATAAACGCGTCAAAATACGAACAACAACTCTCGATGCCGACCAAGAAATTCTCACGGTTCGAGCCGCGTCATGTGCGCGATCCGATTGCCGAAGAATGTGTAGCACCGCCGCAGCCGCAACAACGTGCATCAATACCGGTTGCCGCCTATCGCCCGGTATCGCTGGCCAACAAAAAGCCGAGACCGGTTTTTGATGAAGCCGCCCATTTACATTCCGACGCGCGCGTCTCCATTGCCGTTTTACGTCGCGCGCTTCCCCAACGATTTGCGGGCATGACCTGAAGACTGCCGCAATTTACGGGATCACTTATTCAGATTCGCAGGTTCGTTCGGGAAGGTTGCAGGGGCGCAGCACATCGGACAGGCGCGCATCCCCTTCCCGGGCCATATCCAGCCCAAATACCAATCGAACAAAAAAAGGGCGGTCCAAAAGACCGCCCCTTCGCTTTGAGTTCTCTCAATTTTCAGCTCTTGTTTTTACGACGCCGCATCACGCCGAAACCTGCAAACGCCGCTGCCAGCAGAGGCAAGGATGCCGGGACTGGAACCGGAGAGATGAGATCGCCGGTAACGACCAGATTATCAATCAAGAACCCTTCACTGCCGGTACCCACGTCCGACCAGAACATCAGGTTGAACATGCTGTTATCAGCACCCGGGCTGATGGACACCGATTCAGAGAATGTATTGGTGCCGCCGCTCCCGCCCTGAAATACTTCCGTCCAGGCGCCTTCATTTGTCAGTGCGGGTCTGGGATCAAGCGCCCAAACCAGAAAGAGGTCATCACTGCTCTCATTCGGGTCAAGAGAACGCCAGTCAAACGACACTGTGATATTGGTGTATCCGGTAGCGTCAATCACCGCACTGGCAGCTGCGGCATCAGGATTTCCTGGTAGAAAATCGCGCAGCCTTAGCTGATTGCTTATTATCCGTACATCGTTGTTGTCATCTTCCAACTCGGTCCAACCATTGCCAACGCTAGTGTTGTTGGCCCGGTTGAAATCATCCTCGAATATGACCGAGGCCGCGCTCGCAGCACCAGCCAACAGCCCATTAGCGACGGCAAAAGCCGCCAAAGACTTCACTAATTTGTTCATGTAAATCATACCCCTGACTTGTTATGTTTCGTACCCTTCGAAGCAATCCGTTCTCGAATTCTATTTTTAATGGTCGATTTCGAATTGCCGAATGCGTGCAGATTATCAGATAATAGCTGATGTCGGCAACGTGAATCGGCAAAATGAGGCGAATAACTGGCCCTTTGGCGTGTCAGAAGGCTTGAACTGCATGGAATTTGCCCCTAAACCCCGACTGTTCGGAATCGCTGTCGCGGCTCCGGGTCGTTTTGCTTTGCAAGGCGCTGAAACAAGGAATGATGTTTGTACTCTCCCGGCGGGCGCTACGGCCGACCCGATAGAACCCGGAGCTCTGAAACGCGCAATACTTCGTGGAAAAAACCACGGGCATCATAGGAGACGATCAGATGGATCTGATTGCAGAAATCGAAGCGGAACAAATCGCCGCTCTGGGGAAAGACATTCCCGACTTCCGCGCAGGCGACACCGTCCGCGTAGGCTTTAAAGTGACCGAAGGCACACGCACCCGTGTGCAGAACTACGAAGGTGTGTGCATTGCGCGCAACAACGGCAAGGGTATCGCCGGCTCCTTCACCGTTCGCAAGATTTCCTTTGGCGAAGGTGTGGAGCGTGTGTTCCCGCTGCATTCGACAAACATCGACAGCATCACAGTTGTCCGTCGTGGCCGTGTGCGCCGCGCGAAACTCTACTATCTGCGCAGCCGTCGCGGTAAATCCGCACGGATCGCCGAGAACACTCATTACAAGCCCAAATCGGGCGCGAGCGCATAAGGACCTGATCGATGAAAGCCGATACACATCCCGAATATCACATCATCGACGTCAAGATGACCGATGGAACCATCGTGCAGATGAAATCCACATGGGGTAAGGAAGGCGACCAGCTGTCGCTCGACATCGACCCTTCTGTGCACCCTGCATGGACTGGCGGTTCGTCCCGTCTGATGGACACAGGCGGTCGCGTCTCGAAGTTCAAAAACAAATATGCAGGGCTGGGCTTCTAAAGCACTCTCTCTGCAAAAACGGAATGGGCCGCACCTTTGGGAGCGGCCCTTTTTGCTTGCGATTTCGCCAGCCGAAAATCAGCCTTGAGTGATGTGTATCACCGCGGTGCAGCAGCCGTTGATCCACGAATGATCAACTCACCTTCGACCAACGCATCCGTCAGCGCAACGTCCGCATCCTGCAAAATTTGCGTCACAGCCTCCGCTGCAAGTGCCATGGTGGGTTGGGCCAATGTCGTCAGGCGCGGCACCACCAAGGATGCCAACGTGATATCGTCATAACCAGTGACGGAAAGCTCCTCCGGCACGGAAATCTCCATGTCACGGGCCGCACGCAGAACACCAATTGCCATCTGGTCGCTTGCCGCCGCGATTGCGGTCGGGCGGGTATGCTTCGGTCCTGCCAGAAGGTCACGCGCATGCTGCTCACCACTTTCGTAGTCAAACTGCCCCTCCCTGGTTACCAGTGACAAAGATGCATCCTGTTTCTGATGCCGCTCAAATTGCGTCTTGAAGCCCTGCAACCGCTGGCGGCCTACTTCCGTGTTTTGCGGACCTGAGAGGTAGGCAAGCCGACGGTGACCCAAATTAACCAGGTGCGAGGCAACCTTTGACGCGCCGATCACATGGTTTGTGCTGATCAATGGGCAGGCGTGAAAACGTCGGTCCACAGAGAGAACCCGAACCTTTGCATCATCCAGAGCCGCACTGGAATCATTCGAAGCCACAACAATCAGCCCGCGCGGAGACTGCTCCAACAGTGCCGCGATCTGTCGCTGCTCGGTGTGCGGGTCTTCATGCGAATTTGTCAGCATGACCAGATGCCCGCGTTTTGCCGCTTCGGTTTCAATCCCAAGCGCCAACTGGGCAAAGAACGGGTTGGTGATGTCCGGAACCACTAGCCCGATCGTATTGATCTTGTTTGTCCGCAGCGCACGCGCAGCCATGTTCGGCCGGTAGTTCAGTTCCGTGACCGCCTGCATTACCCGAGCGCGTAGGACGGGTTTCACCGTTTGGTCGTTGGACAAAACCTTTGAGACGGTACCGACGGATACCCCCGCTTCACGCGCGACATCTTTGACGGTCGACATCTGTTCTACCTTAGCATTTACGTTCCCCTGCTGCGCAGTTTGAAACCATAATCAGCCGATTTCCAAGGCCTTGGCATGATGCGCTGTGTTGAATTCCCGTAATTCATCCCCGGATGGCATCGCATCGGCCGCGCCGCGACGGGTCGTGGCGAGTGCGGCTGCATCCACAGCAAGGGAAATGGCCTCTTCCACGCAAGCGCCCCGTGACAGGAAAGTTGCAAAGGCTCCGTTGAAACAATCGCCTGCCGCAACCGTATCAATTGCAGGCACGTTAGGGGCGACGACATGACCGCTGCAAGACCCTATGCTCCACCCGACACCGCTGGCCCCCATTGTAACGATTGCGCCGCGCGGTCCCATGGTTCTGAGGCGCGCTGCCGCCTGCTCCGCCGCCTGCAATGTCTTGGGCAGTGCGCCCAGAATAAGATGGGCCTCATGGGCGTTCGGCGTGATAATGTCGAACTCGGACAACACTTCCGCGTTCCAGAAAGGCACCGGGGCCGGTGCCGGATCCATGATGACGGTCAGACCATTCGCCCGAGCCACACGGGCTGCCGCCAAAGACGCCTCAAGCGGCACTTCGTTTTGAACAAGCAGAACCTTCGCGTCCGTCACATCTGCTGCGCAATCAAGGACGTTGGCCGCGGTCAGACACTTGTTTGCGCCCTCCGATAGTCGAATGATGTTGCCACCATCGGGCCCCACGTCGATGAAGGCCATGCCGCTGGTCTTGTCGCTTTTCTCACGCAGCGAGAGTTGGACATCTGCCGCGCGCAGGCGGTTTGCAACGTCGCGGCCCAGTTCGTCTGATCCGATGGCACCGATCATCCTGACCGAAGCCCCTAAACGCGCCGCAGCGATCGCCTGATTGGCGCCCTTGCCCCCCAGGGAAATCTTTGTCTCCTGGGCGGCAACTGTCTCTCCAACGACAGGCCAGCGATCCAGATAGCTGACCATATCCACGTTAATGCTTCCAACGACAACAACGTCTGTCATGAAGATACCTCGGTGATTGGTTTCAACTTGAGGCCCGAGCCGGACCGCATGTGATGCTCCGCAAGACCCGTGATCCCGCCGCAAGGGGTTGCGAGGATCAGCGAAGGCGGCCTCATGACGCGGAATACTTCGCTCGGTAATGGTCGAGGATAACGGCGACTACGATCACAACACCAGTAATCATCTGCCGCATGAAATCGCTCAGTCCAATCAGAATAAGCCCGTTTGCAAGAACACCAATTATGAAAGCGCCCAGAAGCGTTCCGATCACGGAGCCACGCCCGCCGCTCAGGCTGGTCCCTCCGATAATCACCGCGGCAATGGCGTTCAGCTCAAAACCGATACCGGCAATCGGGGAGGCAATGTTCAGTCGCGCCATATAGATGATGGCGGCGATTCCAGCTGTGAAACCGCAGATCGAAAACGCCGCGACCTTGTACCAGAAAACGGGGTGCCCAGCGAGACGCACGGCCTCCTCGTTGTTTCCAATCCCGTAGATAAGGCGACCAAAAACGGTGCGATTGAGGACGAACCAGGCAATCACAACCAGCGCCAATGCCACAATGAAAACAACCGGAACACCGTAGACCAGCAAAGATCCGAATTCTTCGAAGGCAAAGGGAAAGGAGTAGATGGTTTGCGCCCCGGAAATCTGTAGCGCGGCCCCACGGGCGATGTTGAGCATGCCTAACGTGATGATAAAGGACGGCAACGACCAATATGCGCTGACGACCCCATTCAGAACACCACATATCGTGCCTGCCACCACCCCGGCCAGAACCGCGAGGATAATCAGCTCAGTGGGACCCAGGCCGGGCAGTGTGATGGCTTTGCCAGCAACAACGGCGGCGAAAGCCATAACCGACCCGACGGACAGGTCAATGCCACCGATAAGGATCACGAATGTCATCCCCACCGCCAGGATCAGGTTGATCGTAATCTGGGTCAGAATGTTGGTGATGTTGTTGGCAGACAGAAAATGCTCACTGGCGACCGAAAAGAATGCGATCATCACAAGCAAGGCCAATCCGATGCCTGCGTTGTTGACAATGGAACGGATCGACACGGGTTTTCTCCTCGGTGTGAATGAAACTTCCTCAGCGATGCTCATGCCGTTTTCCTTTCTGAATTGGTCTCCTGCCCATATGCGAGCTGAAGAATCCGTTCTTGTGAGTATTCGGACCGGTCGAGCACGCCTTGAATTTGATGCCCGGCCATCACCAGAATGCGATCGGTCAAGGCAGTGAGTTCCGGCAGTTCTGACGAGACGACAATCATGGATATCCCCTGCGCTGCCAGTCCGCGCAGGATGCTGTAGATTTCAGCCTTTGCGCCGACATCGACGCCGCGCGTCGGCTCGTCCAGCAGCAGAATACTTGGATTTCCCGCAAGCCATTTGGCCAGAACCACTTTTTGTTGATTGCCGCCGGACAGGCTGGATACCGGGTCAGACAGTTTTCCGTATTTGAGCTTCAAACGCGCCCCACCTTGCGTGGCCATGGCGCGTTCTGCGGCGAAATTCACCAAACCCCAGCGCGAAACCGTTCCGATATCGACCAAAGAACTGTTTGCCGCAATCGGCATTTCGAGGATCAGGCCCTCGTCCTTGCGATCCTCGGTAACGAAACCGATGCCGGCAGCAATTGCGTCCCTTGGTTGACGAATGGTCAAAGGCGCGCCGTCTTTCAGAACCCGGCCAGACAACATCGGGTCGGCGCCAAATATGGCTCTCAGGACCTCGGTGCGACCAGCGCCAACCAGCCCGGCTATGCCCAGAATTTCTCCTTTTCGCAGCTCAAAACTGATCCCGTCGGAAGAGGGGTTGGCCGTCGTTTGCAAACCTTCAACTGCAAGCGCAACCTCGCGGGAGTGTGCTGGGGCAGCGGCGTCAGATGCCGTCTCTTCAAGCGCGTGCCCGACCATGAAACGTACCACGTCGGGAGGTGTGACATCTGCAATATTTTCGGTCGTTATGGTTTTGCCATTTCGGAAAACTGTCACGCGATCACAAATACCGAAAACCTCCTCAAGGTGATGCGACACAAAGACGACGGTGACCCCTTTCGCCTTGATACCGCTGACGATCTCGAAAAGACGCGCTGTCTCGCGCTCGGTAAGCGTGGCCGTAGGTTCATCCAGGATCAGAATGCAGCTGTCGCTTTGCAAGGCGCGGGCAATTTCGATCAATTGACGATGCGCGATGCCCAGCGACCTGACCGGCGCGGTGACATCCACGTCGTTGAGGCCGATCGCATCCAGGGCCGCTCGGGCCCGGCGGTTCATTTCCTTGCGGTCGAGCAGGCCGAACTTCGTTTTCGGCAGAGCTTCGATGGAGATGTTCTCCGCCACGCTCAAGTCACCCAAAAGGTTGAATTCCTGATGCACGACCTGAATTCCGGCGACTTTTGCAGCATGGGGGGAGGTGGGCCGGTAACCGTCACCATCCATTCTGATCTCGCCGGCCTCAAACATGTGAACACCGGACAGGACCTTGATCAATGTCGATTTTCCTGCACCATTTTCTCCGACCAAGGCATGCACCTCTCCTGACGTCAGGGCAAAACTCACGCCATCGAGCGCATGGATGCCTCCAAATGATTTACGCAAATCGGTTACCGACAGCAGTGGGGAACTCGCCAGGTTTGGCATGATCTCGCCTCTATCTCTTTGGGTTGAAAAACAGACGCCCGGCTGAAGACACCGGGCGTCGGCTGCTGCAAATTATTCGCCCGCAACCAATTCGATCGGGGTCCTGACCCAGCCTTCAAGAGCCGGACCGCCCGCCAGAACCTCCAGAGCAAGATCAATGGAGTTGGCAGCCATTTCCTTGCCAAACTGATCAACCGAGGCCAACAGACGCCCGTCTTCGATCATTGGCAGGACTGCTGGGATCGCATCAAAACCCACGACCTCGATATCTGTCCGCCCGGCGGCTTCCAATGCCTTCACGACACCGATCGCCATGGAGTCATTGGCTGCCATGACACCCTGAATGTCGGGATTGGCGGTCAACATTGCCGAAAACACCTGATTGGCTTCCTCTGTTTCCCAATGCGCAGTCCGGCTATCGAGCAATTCCAGCTTGTGTTCCGTCACTGAATCCTCAAAACCCAAGCGCCGCTGGTTCGCATTATCGGCACCCGGATTGCCCTCGATAATGACAACCTTGCCACCGGCACCCAGTTTCTGCGCCAGAGCATCGCCAGCAAGTTTAGCGCCGCCGCGATTGTCCGGACCCACAAATGCCAGATCGATGCCCTGCTGTTTCTTGGCGTCCTCATCCAGAGCGACATCAAAATTGACAACAACAATGCCTGCCTCCATCGCCCGCTTCAACGGGCGCACCATGGCCTTGGAATCTGCCGGTGCAACAACGATTGCATCAACGCCCTGAGTGATGAAGTTTTCAACAGCGTTTATCTGGGATTCAAAATCAGTCTCGTTTTGCATCCCGACTGCGCGCAATTCATAGTCGCCACGCTCTGCCGCGTGGGCTTCTGCGCCTTCGAGCATATTCTGAAAGAACTCGTTGGCGAGCGACTTCATGATCAGACCAACAACGGGTTTGTCCTCGGCCGCCGCGATACCAGCAGACAACAGGATTCCGGTCGTTGCCGCAGCAGCGAATTTAATGAGCTTCATAAGAGCCTCCCTAAGCGTTTGAGGGTCACACCGACGCCGCGTGGCGCAGGCTTTTGACCTGCCATCAAGAAGCCAGCAATCTTGATTCGAGTCAATATGAAACGTTTCATTTTTTATCCTTATGGTTGTATCTCCCATGAGAAAATGATCGAAATGGCGATTAAAATACTGATATATATACTATTTTTTACACACTGATCAGTTAAGAAGCGGCCAAGCCGCACATCGCAAGGTCTCTGAAATGAACTCCGGTCCGCCACCGGCGGTCACACCAATCTTCAAGCGACCTCTGCGATTTCCACCCAGCGCAACCTTTGCCAAAAAAACCTGCGTCCATCATGCCCGATCGCTCAAAACGGCACCTAAATTTGCAGCGGCTACGGACGCAACAGGCCTGCCAGATTTAGCAGCGCCATACGCCCTTCACCGCTTCCCAAATCAATGAACCCCACATATAGTGCCGCGCAATAGAAAGCCGCACCAAGTGGCTGGAACAAAGGATCGGGCACATGGCGCATATCATCGTCGTCGGAAACGAAAAGGGCGGCGCGGGGAAATCGACTGTGTCGATGCATGTCGCCACAGCACTGGCGCGCATGGGTCACAAAGTCAGCGCACTCGATCTGGATTTACGTCAACGCACATTTGGACGTTATACCGAAAACAGAAAATCGTTTCTTGCAAAGGCCGGGCTGAAACTGGCCAGCCCCAACACCCATGAATTGCCCGACATTTCGGCGGACGCCCTGAAACCCGGTGAAAATATCTACGATCATCGCCTTTCTGCGGCTGTCGCTTCGCTGGAACCTGACAATGATTTTATCCTGATCGACTGCCCGGGATCTCACACACGGCTGAGCCAGGTTGCGCATTCTCTGGCTGATACGCTCATCACGCCGCTAAATGACAGCTTCGTGGATTTTGACCTGCTTGCGCGCACTGATTCTTCGGGCGACGAAATCCTGGGGCCATCCGTCTATTCTGAAATGGTCTGGAATGCGCGACAGCTACGCGCGCAAGCCGGCCTGACCCCGATTGACTGGATTGTTGTGCGCAACCGAATGGGCGCTCAACGCATGGTCAACAAGGAAAAGATGGAGCGTGCCGTAAGAAACCTGAGCAAGCGCATCGGGTTCCGCATTGCGCCCGGCTTTTCGGAACGCGTTGTCTTTCGCGAATTGTTCCCGCGGGGCCTTACGTTACTTGATCTGAAAGACATTGGCGTCAAGCAACTCAACATATCAAACGTGGCGGCACGTCAGGAACTTCGCGATCTGATGAAGGCGTTGGAACTGCCCGGCGTTACCGTCGATTTCTGATCCGCCTCCCTCACGGAAATTTCAGTTTTCTTCACAACGCAGAGAGACGCGCGGATGTCACGCAGGTGTGAGTGTTTGTTGATCTGGAACTGCCCCTAAGGTGCGCCAGCCTTTCCGCTTGGATTGGCTTTTCTGACAGGAGTGAAAAATGAAATTTGTAACCAGAAACCTTTTGGCTCTGGCCGTATCCGCCGTTGGTGCGTCATTCGCATTCTCGGCGCAAGCGACCACGATCCAGATCACCGTGACCAACAATCAGGCCAGCGGCGGACTAGCGATCACCCCCCTTTACACGGCTTTTCATGACGGGAGCTTTGACGCCTTTGATCTCGGCGGCACTGCATCGGCAGGGCTGGAACTTATTGCCGAAACCGGTATGCCCCGCGGCGTCTTACCCGATAACACACCCTTTGGCATCGCGGTCGAGCGCGAGGCGCAATTGCCAAATTCGCAAGGCACGGTGATTGCTGCGGGTGCCCCGATGACTTCCAACCCACCCCCAATCCAGCCTGGCGAGACCGGAAGCACAACGCTGCATGTGGATGCAAACTCGGCAGTGTATTTTACTTTCTTGTCGATGTTGTTGCCGTCCAATGATCATTTCATCGGCAATGATAATCCGCTTGCGTATCAGCTATTTGACGATGCTGGAAACTTCACCGGCAATCGCACGATCAACGTGACCGGCGCGCAAATCTATGATGCCGGAACAGAAGCCAACGGATTGACCGGCGCAGCCTTCATTCAAGGCGCAGACATCACCGCCAGCCCAGCGGGCGAAGGCACAATTCAGCAAGGAATTCCTTTGTCGAGTGAGCTTTTTGGACCCGATGTTTTACTTGCAACCGGTGATACGCTGAACCCCTCATTGATCGACTTCACATCCAATCCGGGGGCGTTCAACCTCTTGACCATCGAGATTTCAGAGCTCGCTCCAGTACCGCTGCCCGCCAGCGCGCCGCTCTTGCTAGGTGCTTTGGGATTGATCGGCTGGCGTAGTCGTCGCAAAGCCGCCTAATTTCATCATCTGTGAAGGGCCAGATCATTGGCCTTTCACATTTTCTGCCTTTGGCATCTGCGCAAGCACCCTCAACGCCCGGCGCAGAATTTCCAGTTCCTCTTCATCAAATTGGCTGCTGAGCGCGTCATCATAGGCGCGTGCAATGCCGCGCAAATCCTCATAAACCGCCACCCCTCTTGGCGTCAGTTTCAAAAGCTCTACGCGGCGATCGTCTTCACGACGCGTACGGGTCAGGAACCGTCTCTCTGCCAATCGATGCACGGCACGGCTTATTTTGGTCTTGTGAATCTTGGCCGCGTCAACGATCTCGCCTGCTGTCATGCAACCGAAAAGGCCCAGGTGAAAAAGAACCCGCCATTCAGTGCGCAGCATCCCGTATCTGTCTTTGTAGATCTGATGAAATTCCAGACTGCTCTGTTCGGCCGCCTGGTTCAGCAGATAGGGCAAAAACGCCTGCAAATTAAAGTCCTCGGAATGCGACATCGGAAGAAACCGGCCTTGTTAGTTACAAAAACAACTAATACAAAAGCCCCATTCTTTGGCAAGGAGGCAGATTGGTGCATTTGCGTGCAAATGATCTCGACATATGATGAATTTGTACGAGGCAATTTGTTAAAGTTCAGACATACCCCTCCGCATCTCTCAGACCAATCAGGAAAGTAGTTTTTGCCGATGAATACCGCTCTCATTGACCTTCTGTTCTGGATCGGGGCCTTCGTGGCCCTGTTCTTTCTTTTTCGCTGGCTACAGGCCCGAAAAAAGCGCAACCAAAACCCCAAGGACGACTAAATGCCCCTGACGAAAAGCTGGATTGCCAGTGCCAACGATCCGAAATGTGACTTTCCGCTGAACAATCTGCCATACGGCGTATTTTCGACCGATGATCGGGACGCGCGTTGCGGTGTGGCGATCGGCGATCAGGTTCTCGATCTGGCATCGCTTGAAGCGGCAGAACTGATGACACTCAGCGACGAGCCCGTGTTTGACCTTCCATTCTGGAACGATGTGATGGAATTGGGCCCCGACGCATGGCAGGCTTTGCGCGAACGCCTCACCGCCTTGCTGGTGGAAGGTGCCAGCGAACAGGCATTGGTATCCCCGCACCTTGTTCCGCTGGTGGATGTTCAGCTGCACATGCCGCTGGTTGTTTCGGAATACACTGACTTCTACGCGGGTCGGCACCATGCGACCAACGTAGGCACGATGTTCCGGGGGGCGGAGAACGCGCTACCTCCCAACTGGCTTCATATTCCAATTGGTTACAATGGCCGCGCAAGCACGGTTGTGGTCAGCGGCACCGACATCCGCCGCCCAATGGGGCAAACAAAGGCACCGGACGCCGATATGCCGGTGTTTGGTCCCTGCAAACGGCTGGATATCGAGTTGGAGATGGGCGCAATCGTCGGCGCTTCAACGGAAATGGGTCAGCGCGTCACGGTCGCAGAAGCCGACAAGATGATTTTTGGTTATGTATTGCTGAACGATTGGTCAGCCCGTGACATTCAGGCATGGGAATATCAGCCGCTTGGGCCATTTCAGGCAAAAGCTTTCGCGACATCCATCAGCCCGTGGATCGTCACCGCAGCCGCGCTCGCCCCCTTCCGCACATCAACGCCGACACGCGAAAAAGAGCTTCTTCCCTATCTGCAAGAGCCCTCTCCCATGCTCTTCGACATTGATCTTTCAGTTCTTATAGAACCCGAGAACGGCACTGAAGAAGTCATCGCGCGCACCAATTATAACGAGATGTATTACTCCGCAGCCCAGCAGCTTGCTCATCACGCCTCGTCGGGTTGTGCGATGAATGCTGGCGATCTGCTTGGATCGGGTACGATTTCCGGCCCTGAAAAAGGTCAGCGCGGCTCCATGCTGGAATTGTCTTGGGGCGGTAAGGAACCTCTGACGTTACAGGACGGGCAATCGCGCAGCTTTATCGAGGATGGCGACACTCTAACGCTTTCCGGTCATGCGCAGGGTGATGGATACCGTGTGGGTTTTGGCCGTTGCATCGGGAAAATTCTGCCCGCGACTGAAACCCCCTAGGCCCTTTGTAAGGATCGTGATCTGGTGAGGATAGGCGGGCTCGCGGGGTGGATCACCTTGCGGCGGCCCAGACCTCCACTTCCACTAAATATTCTGGCCGGGTAAACCCCGATACGATCAGCAAAGTGGAAGACGGCAAGACCCTGGCACCCTGAACAAAGGCGTCACGCGCTTTCATGTAGCCGGCAAAATGAATGCGATCGGTCACGTAAGCGCTGACATGGCAAACATCCTTTGCCGACATCTGAGCCTCAGCCAATATCGCCTGAATATTGGCAAAGCAGATGTTTGCCTGAGCCTCAGCGGTATCAGGCACACTGCCATCTTGCGCCATTCCCAACTGCCCGGCGGTCCGCACGATACGCATACCAATGGGAATTTCCACGCCATGGGAATACCGCGCAAAGGGGGGTGCTATCTGACTTGGTTGCAGCGATTTCACAAGATCCTCCAAGTCCGTCGCGGACATAAATCAAGCGCCGCCAGCCGAATTCAGCACAACCACAGACACAAGCGCAAGCGGAGGTCGAAGTTTAAGTATTTCATCAGGCCGAATGTTGAGGCGTAAGGTCTCAATTTCGAGAGATTCGTTCACAATCCACTGACGATAAACCGCCGTTTTCCACGCGTGGCACGCGAACCAAACCAAAATTTTTCTGATGCATGAAAAAAATTTTAAAGCGCTTTGGCCGCTTATGAGTAGAGTGCTTCAGCATGAAGGCGCGGAAACCAATGGCGTGTCGCTTTCACGGTTTCCGCCTCTCGATCAAGGTGCAGGAGCGACACAGACTATTCAAATCGCGCCGCTTATTGGAAAAATCGTCGCAAGGCCACGCCAGACCCGCGAAGATAGTCCACCAGAATTTGGTCCGATTTCCCACTGGGGCACCTCGACAGGCTTCGAAATCGGATCACTGTATCCCGCTGCTTCTCCAGAACGGAGGCAACGGTGATGTGCGTGGGGTTGACGACCCGACATAAAATTTTGACACTCCCGCCGTCCCCGAGAGGGCGTCAAGAAAGCAGATCAACTGCATCACCGATGCCGGCACAGATTACCGGCGTAGCGCGCCAGCACACAGCGCGCCAACAGAGAGGAAGAAGATGACATTTTTCACACGTACCGGCAGACCCCTGCCGCAGTCCGTCGTGGACTCAGCCGGGAAGGTCGGATCTGATCCGGTCAATCGTCGCGAGTTCCTGGCGATGGCCAGCGCCTTTGGCGCGACTGCAGCGACCGCATATTCCATGATCGGTATGGCTGCGCCCGCGCATGCTGATGGCCACAAGGAAGGCGGCGTTGTCCGCATGCAGCAGGAAGTTCGCGCGCTGAAAGATCCGCGCACCTACGATTGGTCCCAGATTGCCAACTTCAGCCGCGGCTGGCTCGAGTATCTGGTGATCTATGAGAACGACGGGACTTTCTCTCCTGCGCTTCTGGAAAGCTGGGAAATCAACGACGATGCCACTGAATATACATTGAACGTCCGTAAAGGCGTCAAATGGAACAATGGCGACGACTTCACCGCAGACGACGTTGCACGCAACATCGCCGGATGGTGCGACAAAGGTCTGGAAGGCAATTCGATGGCTGGCCGTTTTGGTGTACTCATCGACGAGGGCTCAGGTCAGGCAATTGATGGCGCGATCACAATTGTGGACCGCCACACAGTGAAACTGGCCCTGCCACGTCCGGATATCTCGCTGATCCCTGGCATGGCTGACTATCCGGCTGCGATCACACCGGCAGGGTTTAACGCAGAAACCATGTTGGAAAATCCCGTTGGCACCGGCCCCTATTTACCGGAATCGCTGGAAGTCGGCGTCAAAGGTGTTCTGGTCAAGAACCCCGATCACGCCTGGTGGGGTACTGATGTCTTTGGCGGTCCCTACATTGATCGTCTCGAATATATCGACTACGGCACCGACCCGTCAGCGTTTGTGGCGGCAGCTGAGGCCGAAGAAATTGATGCGCTCTATTCAATCGAGGGCGACTTCATTGATATCTTCGCGACACTTGATGGCTGGGTCGAGAACTCGATTGCAACAGCCGCCACCATCGTGATCCGCCCCAATCAGTTGGCAGAGATCGACGGCGTAAAGCCCTATGAAGACAAGCGGGTGCGCCAGGCCCTGTCGATGGCAGTCGACAACGCCGTTCTGTTGGAATTGGGATATGGCGGACGCGGCATTGTTGCCGAAAACCACCACGTGGGCCCGATGCATCCAGATTACGCTGAGCTTCCTCCCCGGAAGGTCGACCCCGCAGCGGCAAAAGCGCTGATGGACGAGGCCGGAATGGGCGACTATGAGCATGAGCTGTTTTCAATCGACGATGCGTGGCGCAAAGACACCACCGACGCGGTTGCAGCACAGCTGCGCGATGCGGGCATCAAGGTCAAACGCACCATTCTGCCGGGCTCCACTTTCTGGAACGACTGGGTCAAATACCCTTTCTCGTCAACGAATTGGAACCACCGTCCTTTGGGTGTGCAAATTTGGGCATTGGCGTATCGCTCAGGCGAGGCGTGGAATGAATTCGGCTGGTCCAATGCCGAATTTGACAAGATGCTCGACGTCGCGTTGGCGACAGCCGATGTCGATAAACGCCGCGCTTTGATGAAAGACATGGAAGCCTTGATCCAGGACGAGGGTGTGACAATCCAGCCCTACTGGCGCTCGCTCTACAATTTCACCAAAGAAGGCCTCATCGGTGCTGGGCACCACATTTCGTTCGAATATCATCCGGCGCGCATGGCCTGGACCTGATAGAGATCACGTTACAAAGGGCCGTGTTCGCACGGCCCTTTTTTATTGCAAGCACTGCGAATTCCGGAAAATTTCAAGATGGAAGCCACGCTCCTACTGGCACAGGCGGTCGCTACAGGGTTAATCGCATTGTGGCTGACCTTAGGCCTCAAAGACAATTTTCTGCATCCATCAGTAAATGAAAAATACACCGCCGAAGTGCTCGCCATGACACGTATGCGCGCGCAATATCCCGAAGAGTTCAAAGCCGTCGCCCATAGGGCCATCACAAATCGGCAAACGCAGCAGTTTGCGTTCCGTTGTGTTCTGGTCGCGGAATTCGTGACCTGTATTCTATTGTGGCTTGGTGTTTTGGGGCTGTTGATCGGTATCCGTAATCCCGATGCGTTCGAAGCAGGACGCATTATCGCAATGCTCGGTGCCCTGAGTTTCACCACCATCTGGGCAGGATTTTTGATTGTCGGAAATCATTTTTGTTATTGGTTCTGCCACGAGGGCGCTCAAAATACGCATTTCCAGATGACGCTATGGGGTTTGGCAACCCTGATCCTGATCGGTCAAAGCTGACCTCGCAACAGTTCAAGGTGGTTGCTGATCTTCATTGCCTTCGACGGCCCGTAGTGCGGCTCTGTCAGTCGCGCAAGGATTGCATCGATCCCCACTCCAGCAGCGTAGCTGAGGACGCCGCCGGTTGCCGCCGGAAACCCAAGGTACTTGATGCTCGCATCGTTAACCTGCCCGACATTCGAAAGACTTGTGTTGGCCATAATATCCGCAGAGGCGTTGAGCAAGGCCAGCGTAAGATGCGCGACAATCTCATTATTCGACATATCGCGCCGCGTGATCCCTGCAAACCGCGCCTCCTCGCGCAGCAAATCCTCGACAAGCGGGTCGATCACCAATCCGCCGCCTCCCGGATAACGATACCAGCCAACCCCAACCTTACGGCCCAAGCGGCCTTCTGCGACCATTCTGGGAAGGATCGGGGAGATCTGATGGCAGCCCAATTGACTGTTATGCGCAAGTGCTACATCCAAACCCTCGATGTCTTGCGCCTCACAAGCGCCTCTTGAAAATCCGAACTCCGTCATGGCCTCATCCAGTTCCCAGGGATTGGTGGCCTCGAACAACAATACTTCTGACATTGATCGCAGGGCGGCTTGCAGGGCCAGACCAATCGCGCTTTCGTTCATGCGCCGGGAAATTCCAGGAACCGATTTGACGCAATGACCTTGATCAGATCATTCAAGGAGGTCGAAACGGTCCTGTTCGAGGTATCGATCCGGGCCTCTGCGCGTTCGTAAAGCGGCGTACGCGACTGCAGCAATGCCTTGAGTTGCTGCATTGCCGCCGGGTTGTTCCGCATGGGTCGCAAGTCACCCTGCGCCCGCACTCGTTGCATGTGTTCAGCCGGCGAGGTTCGTAACCAAACGGTGTGAAAGCGCTCCAATACCTGCGCATAGGTTCTTTCTTCGGCCACTAGCCCTCCCGCGACCGCCAGGATCACCTTGTCGTGGCGTTCAACAATCCGCGACACGGCTTCGGCTTCAAGACCGCGGTAACCGTCCTGTCCATAAAACGCCATCACTTCGGACAATGGCATGCCGGTGTGGGTTTCGATTTCCTTGTTCAATTCGACAAACGGCAGCCGAAGCGCCTCTCCCGCCAATTTGCCCAAAGTGCTCTTGCCTGCGCCACGCAGGCCGATCAGGCAGATGCGACCTGCCCTGAGCGTGGCAGGGTTTTGCGGTGCGAGAATAGCGCGAACCTGTTGTTGGACGCTTTCCGGCGCATGCCGGTAGAGCATCGCCACACGCTGCACCTCCAGATCCCAGGGCGCATTTTCTGAAAGCAAATGTTCGATCTTGATATCAAGGGCATCCGAAATGCGCTGCAACAACGCAATCGATATATTCCCCTCGCCAGCCTCAAGCTGCGCCAGATAGCGCGGCGAGACGCCGGAACGTTCTGACAATGCACGCCGTGGCAATCCCTGCGCCTTGCGCGCCTCGCGCACGCGCGTCGCCAAACGCGATATGACCTTTGACGTGGTTTTGGGTTGGGTGATTACCTCAGACATGGACATCCCGTACTCGAAAAATAATGCATAAGACTCATAGGGAACTAGTCCAGATGCATCGAATTTCAGGTCATTATGGCAAAATGTCGCATATTTTTTTCTTGGCCATCAGTAAGTTTCGACGTGATACCGCCCCGCATCACGCATTTGGTCTCGTAGCTCTGACCAATGCAAACCCACCCCTCTTGCGATATCACTCATGGCTTCTTCGACACCCTGCTCCATCGCTTTTAGTCCACAAATGTAGATGTGAGTATGGGTATCACCAAGCAGTTCGGCAATCGTTTGCGACTGTTCACGCAGCTTGTCCTGCACATATTGCTTAGGCGCATCCTTTTGGCGACTAAAAGCAAATTCCTTGCGCATGAAGGTGTCTGGCACCTTCTTGAGAGGCCCGAAATAAGGCAGATCACGCGGGCTGCGCGCGCCAAAGACCAGCGTCAGACTATCCTTTACGGACGGTAATTCGCGTTGCCTGCGCATGGTAAAGCCGCGGAAGGGCGCGGACCCGGTGCCGGTACAGATCATCAGCAAATGCGCATTCGGATCGGAGGGCATCAGGAACGTAGACCCAAAAGGCCCTGTGATTTGAACCTCGTCGCCTTTTCCGAGATCGCACACGTAGTTCGAACAGACACCTTTGTCTTCACGTTTCACCGTAAGAGAAACATTGTTGAAACCTGGCCTTTCGCCGTCCCGTGGACTTGAGATGGAATACAGGCGCGGTAAGTGAGGCTGCCCCTTGTCATCCAGACCAGGTGCAATGATCCCGATGCTTTGACCCTCCAGGACAGGAAAAGGCAAATTCGACAGATCAAGAATGATGTGCCGGACATCGCTATCACTATCTGCTTCTGTGAGACGGTAGTTGCCTTGGACTTTCGCCGTCGCCGGATTGCCCAGATTGTATAGGTTGATCGTAGGTTTTGACGCAGACGTCGGTGCCTTGGCCTTCCCCCCCGCCCCCTTGTGGGCTTCGGCGAGCAGAGCCGCGACCACATCGTCGTGCGCTTCAATCCCGTCATCCTGCGCGTCAGGTTCTGACGCGATGTCTTGCTGCTCTGGCAATTCTTCGAAGTCGAATTGCTGATCAAGGCTGTAGGGCGTTTCCACCACGCGCCATTCGTCAATCGACCCGGTGGGGCACACCGGGATACAATCCATACAGAAATTACAGGTATCAGGGTCAACGACGACATTGTTGTTGTCATGTTGAATGGCGCCAATGGGGCAGGTCATCTCGCAGGTATAGCAGCGGATGCAGATTTCAGGATCAATTAGGTGTTGTTTTACCGGCTTGTTCATGGACTGGCAGCGGACCGCTGCAACACCAGATTCGGCAAAAACGCAAGTTCATAGAGCTCCCGGCATATGCCTTTACAATCGGGGCATCCGAGGCAGTTTTGTTGCAACATCACGGGCGTTTTCATGGTCTTAGCTTGCATGGTCCGGTCTCCTTTGAAACGAAAGGTCACTGGCGGTGACGCAGACCAGTTTGATCAGCCTGCGTTACGATTGCGTTGACTTGGATCAAGCCATGTGCAGTTTTACATACTCGAAATCTCCGGGCTTGTTATCAATGCCGACCTTCGGTGGCGCGATCCAGGACGCGTACTGCCCCGGCTCGTAGCACGGCACCATCAAAGACTGAATGAAATCGCCATCCGCCTTTGTCGGCAACCAGTCGTCTTTCTGTGCCTCCCATGCCGCGGTCGAAATGATGTTGCCTGACGGGTCCACAGCAACCGACGAAAAGACACCGATCTGACGGTGGAAACCTTCATGCGGTAACTTCAGTTCAAACGCGACACCCGCTTTGGCGATTGCCTTGTTCCAGCGGCCAACTCCACCCGCCGCGTCACGCACATAATCGTCCCGCAAGCGCATGTTTATGGCGGTCAACGCAGGCGCGTCTTCTGTGACGATCTGACCGTCCTGTATTGATGTGACGGCATAGGTGTCATCTTGCAGCTTGTGATCATCGTCAATGCGCTGCTCCATGTAACGCCCCTTGATACCGGCGTTGAACGCATTGGCGGCGTTGGTGGAGACCTCCTGCCCAAAAAGATCAAGGCTGAGCGTATAGTGCAGGTTCAGCTTCTTCTGGATCGTCGGCAGATCAATGACCCCGAGGTCGCGGATCTTGTTGATGTCAAAGGGATCGCTGATCCCGTGCTTGTTCATAGCCTCCAGAGTGGCCTGAATGGTGCGCCCGACACCGGTTTCGCCCACAAACATGTGGTGTGCTTCTTCGGTCAACATGAAACGGCAAGTGCGCGACAGCGGGTCGAAACCCGATTGCGCCAGGCTTTCCAGCTGCATCTTGCCGTCGCGATCCGTGAAATAGGTGAACATGAAAAACGACAGCCAATCAGGCGTTTCTTCGTTGAACGCCCCCAGCATCCGCGGCGCTTCTTCGCTGCCCGATGACCGCACGAGCAAATCATTTGCCTCTTCACGACCGTCGCGGCCGAAGTACTTCTGTAGCAAATACACCATCGCCCAAAGATGCCGACCCTCTTCCACATTGACCTGAAAGAGATTGCGCATGTCGTAAAGCGAAGGTGCCGTAAGCCCCAGGAACCTTTGCTGCTCAACCGAGCCGGGTTCGGTATCACCCTGGATGACGATCAGGCGCTTGAGCATGTTGCGATACTCACCCGGAACCTCTTGCCAGGCCAGTTCGCCGTGGTGCTCTCCCATGGGGATCTTTCGGTCCTCGACCGCCGGTGCCAAAAGGACACCCCAACGGTATTCGGGCATTTTCACATAGTCGAACTTTGCCCATCCCTTGGGGTCAACGGACACAGCCGTCCGCAGATAGACCATGCTGTCCTGAAAGTTCTGAGGGATCAGATCGTTCCACCAGTTGATATATCCCGGGTGCCATTTTTCGAGCGCCTTCAGCACTTTTTTATCCGAGCTCAGACCGACATTGTTTGGGATTTGACTGTCGTAACTGACGTTGATGAGATCGAGCATTCTTTCCTCCTGTCAGACGGCAGCCCGACGATTACGTTTGTTTCTCAGACGCGCTGCATATTGTAGTCGGCCCGCAAGCCGGACCCGTATCGCTGCAACGCACCTTCAGGACCCACGGCATTCGGGCGCTGGAAAATCCAGTTTTGCCAAGCTGTGAGTCGACCAAAAATACGCGTTTCCATCGTTTCCGGCCCGGCAAACCGCAGATTTGCTTCAAGCCCCGTCATCGCATCGGGCGAAAAACTCGCACGCTCCTCGCGGAAAAGACGCACTTCGTCGTCCCAGTCGATGTCGTCATAGGCGTAAGTAACGAGACCCAGCGTCTCTGCGTCCTCTGCCTCCAAAAGCTCTCCGGTACGGGTCTTCAGAGTTTCCACCTGTTCCGGGTCACCATAGAAACGGGTCGCGAGGCGACTGAGATCATTGCCCATCGGGTATTGACCGAAATTGGCTTCACTCAGCATGACCGAAGCCATCGGACGATCGTCATCCTCAAAATCGTCCAGCATCATGTAGCTGCGGTCCACCGCCCAGAGAATTTCCGCCAGAACCCCAGCGAAACACGAACCGTGTTCGATCATCGCCACGAGGCTGCGCGAGGTCATATCAATGCGCTTGAGCACGCGCTTCCATAGACACAGAACCTCATTTGCTAGCCAGTGCTCCTTGTCGGTCAGTAAAACCGCCTCATGAGCGCACACCAGATCAGGATCACCTTGTGTCCGGAATTCGATCAGACCCAATTCATCTTCGTTGGTTCGAAGGTGCAGGATCGCGTCATCTAATTCGCGCGCACAGCGCAGCAACCATGCGTCCGACCCCTCGGCTGTGAAGGCGTTCATGTCAGCAGGTGCGGCCTCCTTTGGCCCCTGGATCGTGATGATCGCACGTCGCCCGCCCCGGTCGATCTCAATGCCCACGGTTGAATATTGCACGTCACTTTCGCCTATCCTGCGAGACAGGGGCTTAAGCTCAATGCCCTGCGGGACATCAGATTTGGCTGAATTAGCGGCGAGCTCCTGAGCGCGTGCGGCAACGGTTTCATCAAATTTGGAGTTCGGTATCACCTCATCCACCAGCTTCCAATCCAGCGCCCGCTTGCCTTTGACCCCCTCTTCAACCGAACAAAAGACATCCGCCAGATCCCGCCGCACCTTGCGCTTGTCGGTCACACGCGTCAGCCCGCCCGTTCCCGGCAGAACGGCGAGCAATGGCACCTCCGGCAGCGCCACAGACGAGGTGCTGTCGTCCGTCAGCATGATGTGATTGCACGCCAGCGCCAGCTCATAGCCGCCACCTGCACAAGCACCCCTCACAGCGCAGATATAGTTCTGGCCACTGTCCTGGAGCGCTGCTTCGAAAGTATTGCGCGTTTCATTGGTGAATTTGCAGAAGTTCACCTTATGCGCATGGGCAGCCCCTCCCAGCATACGGATGTTGGCGCCTGCGCAAAAAACCTTGTCCTTCGCAGAGCGCAAGACAACAACCTTAACCTCAGGGTGTTCGAACCGCATGCGCTGAACGACATCCGCAAGCTCAATATCAACCCCCAGATCATAAGAGTTCAATTTGAGCTCATATCCCTCAAAAAGTCCGCCTTGCTCGTCGACATCCATGTAAAGGTTGGCCACTGCGCCGTCATAACTGACGCGCCAGTGCTTCATTGAATTCGGGTCGACCTGAAAATCGATGTGTTTGGTCACTTTGGCACCTTCTAGCGCCAGAGGACGCCATTCTGCTTCATAATGAATTATAGTTCCGTATGTTTGGCCGTAAAGCACATATAAGTGCAAAAATCGGACAATATCCCAACTTTTAATGCACTATAATTCATCATCCGCGCGTTTCTGAACATCTTCCATCTGCGCACGGATAGCAGCCGGCCAAAGCCCCAGCGTTACAGCACTCTGGGGGCAGCGCTCCAAATGCGCGCCAACCGTTTCGCATAACCGCAGGGTTGCGCGCGGGCGCTCCATCAACAGTTTCAGCTGCGCGTTGGCCAGTTGGATCAGGGCCTGCACCATGTCACGCTCCGCGCTTGGAACAACTGTCTGAAGCCAAACAGCCTCCAACACTTCATGGCACTCCCAGAAGTAACCAGCCTCCAGATACGCCAAACCGGTCTGGAATGCCGCGGTCTGATGCAGTGCCTGCGGGGTCTTCGCTGTCAACGCGCTTGCCTTGATCCCGTCGAACCAGTCTTCCGGGTGTCGGTCCGTCTTGCCCGGCACGTAGACATGCGGGGGGCGCGGGACACCTTCGGGAAGATCAGGAGAGCAAGACATCTTCCTGCTCCAGTCGCACAAGTCGGGCGCAGAATGCGACAATCGCCCGTTTTGTTTCTTCCGGGCGCTCCAGATGCGGTGCATGCCCGCAATCGCGCAGGATCACGCGTTCAAGCGGAGAATAGACACGGGTCTCGATCTCGTCGATCTGCGCCAGACTGCCATAGGGATCATCCGTCCCCTGAAGAGCAAGAACCGGAATGCGCCAATGATCAATCGCATCCGCCACGTTCCAGGTTTCAAATTCCGGATGAACCCAAACGTCGTGCCATCCCCGGAAGAGAGCGTCGGCATCATCGTGGTATCGGGACAGCTTCGCACGCAGGTCACTGGCGTCGAAATCCTTTCCCGCAGCACGTATCGCGGAAAGCCCGATCGGTTCAGTGAAAAAATGCGGCGCGATAAGGATCAGACCTCTGACCCGCATATCGCTGACTGAACCGGCATAAATGCCAGCGATCGTCGCCCCATCAGAATGGCCCAGAAGAATGGTTGCCGTAATGCCCGCAGCATCCAGCACCTTTCCGAGCGTATTCTCCGCTTCGCGCGTCATGTAATCCAGGGGACGCGGCAGGCTTGCTTGCGAAGACCGCCCATGCCCTTGTCGCGAATATGCGAGCACACCAAGTCCGGTGGCTTCGGCAATTTTTCGGGGGACATCACGCCAAAGATCAACCGATCCCAATCCTTCATGCAGCAACACGAGCGTCGGCGTCGATCCAGGAGGTGGACCGTAGCACCTGTATTCCAGAGCCGCGTCACCTGCTGCGAGCGTTTGTCCTTCGTCCGCCGCCCAACGAAAACTCACGCCAGCCCCTCGCGCAACTTGAATCGCTGGATTTTCCCGGTTGTTGTTTTTGGCAGATCATCGACGATTTCGATCCATCGGGGATACTTCCACTTGCCGATCCGTGTTTTCACGTGGTCCGTCAGCACCTCTTTCAGGCCATCCGGAGCCTCAGTAGCCAGCACGATGAAGGCTTTGGGCTTGTCCAAACCCGCGTCATCCTTGGCCGCGACAACGGCAGCTTCAAGGACAGTTGGATGGCTGGCAAGCGCTTGCTCCACTTCGAAAGGTGACACCCAGATACCAGAGACTTTGAACATATCGTCTGTCCGACCGCAGTAGATATAACGCCCATCAGGGCGACGCTCGTATTTGTCCCCCGTCCTTGTCCAGATACCTTCGAAGGTTGCGCGTGATTTGCTGCGTTGATTCCAGTAGCCAGAGGCGGCGGAGGCTCCGCTGACGAGCAATTCGCCGATCTCATTGTCCCCAACCTCGGCCCCATTTTCACTCACAAGCCGGACATCATAGCCCGGCACCGGGGTCCCGGAGGTCCCGTAGACCACGTCTTCCTCCCGGTTGCTCAGGAAAATATGCAGCATCTCGGTTGATCCGACACCGTCAAGAATGGCAACGCCTGTATGCGCCTGCCACCGGTTTCCGACGTCCTCGGGCAGCGCCTCGCCCGCAGAAATGCAGCGACGCAATGGGGCTGTCGGGGCGTCTGATTTGTCCATTTCGGCGACCATCGCCGCAAAAAGTGTTGGCACGCCACAAAACACCGTTGCCTGTTCCGCATTGAGTGTCGCGATCATATCTCCGGGGGTGGGCCTGCCTTCAAAGAGTACCGTCGTGGCTCCAACCGCGAGCGGGAATGTCATCGCGTTGCCGAGGCCATAGGCAAAAAAGAGTTTTGCCGCAGAAAGCACGATGTCATCTTCGGTCAAGTTCAGAACGTTTGCCCCGTAGCTGTCAGCGGTGGCCTTCAAGCTGGAATGTACATGCTGAACGCCTTTCGGTGATCCTGTGGACCCAGAAGAATAGAGCCAGAACGCGATTTCATCGCCTGAGGCAGGCTGGGTCTCCAGAGCCTCTGCTCCCGAAACAAAATCCGCGTAGCTTAGGCAGTCGCCGACAGAGGCTTCGCCAATAACGATCACCGCACGCAAGAAAGGATTGTTCGCCAATATAGGCGCAACCACGTCGAGCAAAGGTGCTGAAACAAAAAGCACAGAGGCTCGGCTGTCGCGCAGGATGCTGTCATAGACCGGCGTCGCCAAAAGCGTGTTAATCGGGACAGGCACAACCCCGGATTTCAAAGCCCCAAAGAAAATCTGGGGGAACTCCAGAGTATCGAGCACCAACATCGCAGCCCGCTCTTCCGCGCGAAATCCGGCACGTCGGAATGCACCGGCAACGCAATTCGCCCCTTCCGCCAGTTGCTGGTAAGTCAGGTTCCGGCCCGTTCCCGCTTCCCGGTAGGCCGTCTTGTCGCCTCGCCCTTCTTGTAGATGGCGGTCAACAAAATAACTGGCTGCGTTTTCCGTCGCGCTGGTCACTGGCGCCTCCCCCCAAGTCAAAAGCCGGAATTGGCTTTATACTGCACGCACAAACCTTGCCCGCAAGACGGGTGCAGAAATTAGTGCACTATATCGCAAACTCTTGAAGACCAGTTGGCACCTTGCCTGTCCTCAGGCGGGGATCAGGAACAAGGTAATTGCTGGGAACATCACAAGAATAACGACACGCAGAATATCTGACCCCACAAAAAACATCACGGCCTTATAGGTTTCCGTCATCGGGGTCTCACGGTCCATCGCATTGATGATGAAGAGGTTCATGCCCACTGGTGGCGTGATCAACCCGACCTCGACGACGATCAACACCAAAATGCCAAACCAGATCGCCACGTGTTCCGGCGACATTCCGAAATCCATCGCAGAGATAACAGGGAAAAAGATCGGGACGGTGAGCAAAATCATTGACAGGCTGTCCATCAGGCACCCGAACACGAGATAGAAGATGAGAACGATCGACAGTACGAACCACGGGCTGAAGCCCTGGCTGAGGACCCAGTCCGCCATGTATTGCGGCACGCCGGAAAGGGCGAGGAAGCTGTTGTAGAAGCTGGCGCCTAGTACAATGAAGAAGATCATGGCAGTCGTTTTGGCGGTACCCAGAAGGCTGTCGCGGAAAACGGCCCAGTTTAGGCTGCCCGAGACCAGCGCCACGAGCCCTGTGCCCGCCGCACCGATGGCTGATCCTTCGGTGGGCGTGAACCAACCAAGATAGATGCCACCGACCACAAGGCCGAAAATCACCAGCACCGGCCAGGTTTCGGCCAGCGCGGCCCAGCGTTCGGACATGGGTTGCGGGGGCCTTGTCCCGGCAGATTTCGGGTTCAGTCTTACGTAAAGGGAGATGGTCAACATGTAACCGATCGCCGCGAGGATGCCCGGAACAAATGCGGCCAGGAACAGCTTTGCAATATTCTGTTCGGTCAGAATGGCGTAGATGACGAGGATCACGGAGGGCGGGATAAGGATGCCCAGCGTGCCGCCAGCCGCCAGTGTGGCCGTCGAAAAACCGCCTGAATACCCGTAGCGGCGCAACTCCGGCAGGGCGACTTTGGACATGGTTGCGGCTGTCGCCAGAGACGATCCGCAAATCGCCCCGAAGCCTGCACAGGCCCCCACTGCGGCCATAGCCACCCCGCCACGTCTGTGCCCCAGAAAGCTCTCCGCCGCTTTGAACAGCGAACTGGACATGCCCGAGAGGGTCGCAAACTGGCCCATCAGCAGGAACATCGGGATGATGGAAAGCGAATAGCTCGAAAACTGTGTGTAGGTTTCTGATTTGAGCTTGTTCAGCAACACATTGGGGTTGCCACCCATGGCAAAATACCACCCCGCAAAGCCGCAAAGCAACATGGCAAGCCCGATTGGTGCGCGCAAAAACACCATGAGCAGCAGGATTGGGAATGACATGAAGCCCAGCTCGAGATTACTCACAGTCAGATCCTCATGAGGTTGGCAAGAGTACGCGCCCCGAGAGGCTCTCGCCAATCCGCATCACGGCACAATACAGCGCGACGATACAGGTCACAGTCGACGCCGCGAAGCTTGCCGCATAGGCCCACCAGACCGGAAATTGCAAAAACAGGGTGGTTTCGCCATTGCCAATGTAGCGCTGCATCCCTTCGTAGAGCCGCCAGCTGATCAGGATCAGCGTCGCCGTCAGAACGACCTCCCAAAACGCGACGATGGCCCTGTTGACCCTCGACGGCAGTTTTGACGTGAATATATCGACGGTCGCATGCCCGCCGTAAAGCTGGCAAACGGGAAAGAAGGAGAAAATCGCAAAGGCGACCCCAGCTTCCAGCAATTCATAGCTGCCATTGACCTCACCAATACCAAGATCCAGCAAGGTTTGGGTGAAACCACCAAGCAGGCCCTCTGCACGGTCGGAGTGGAGCATCTTGTTCAGCGAACGTCCGATGATCGACAGGGTGGTGAGGACAATCAGCCCGACCAGCACGAGGCCACCAACAACCGCCGTGCCCCGCGCGAGCAGCTTTATCAACTGATGCATCTGTCATCCCCGTCCAAGATCAAAAAAGACCCGCCGCAAGTGCTGCTTGCCGCGGGTCTTTTTCAGATTTCAAAGCTTACTCGGTGTATTTGTCGATGAGCATACGTGCTTCATCAATCAACGCCTGACCATCAATGCCTTTTTCATTCATGTCAGCGACCCATTCCGCATAAATCGGTTCAGCCACAGCCTTCCACTCAGCGGTTTCAGCCTCGTTGAGTGTAACGATGTTGTTGCCCCGATCGGCCGCAGCCTTGCGCGCCGGACCGTCACTGTCGGCTTGAGTGCCACCTGCAAACACCGAGAATTCCAATCCCGAGTTATCGTCGATCACTTTTTGCAGATCTTCGGGCAGACCATCATAGCGGTCTTTGTTCATCGCCAAAACAAAGGTCAGAACATAGAGCGCATTGCCGGTGAATTCCGTATGGTTGCTGACCAACTCCGGGATCTTGAGCGCAGCCGTGACCTCCCACGGGATCGTTGTGCCGTCGATCACGCCCTTGGACAGACCCTCGGGCACAGCAGGTACCGGCATGCCAACCGGCGTCGCGCCAACCTTCTCCAGCAGAGCATTGGCCAAGCGTGATCCACCGCGGATTTTCAGACCTTCCATGTCAGAGGGCTTGCGAACTTCTTTATTGGCGTGGATCAAACCGGGACCATGCACCCAGGTCCCCAGGATGTGTACATCCTTGAATTCGGTATCCTTCATATGCTTTTCGAACATTTCCCAATACGCGCGGGAGGCGGCACGGGCGTTTGTCATCATGAAGGGCAACTCGAACACTTCCGTCGATGGGTACCGGCCCGGTGTATAGCCGACAACGGTCCAGACGATATCGGCGACGCCGTCAATGGCCTGATCCATCAGCTCTGGCGGCTTGCCACCCAGTTGCATGGACGGATAACGCTCGACTTTGATGCGCCCGCCACTGTCTTTCTCGACATTATCTGCCCAGACATCCAGAACCAGCTTGGGCACATTGGCTTGCGGCGGCAGGAATTGGTGCAGGCGCAGGGTAACTTCCTGAGCCAACGCGGGCGCGGCCCCAAAGCCGAAGGCCAACGCCGCAGCCGCCGCCACATTCAGAAATGATTTCCGTGAGATCGTCATGGTATTCCTCCCAATTATTTGGTCAGGCCTTCTTGGCGCGGCCTGTGACTTTTCTTCCCAGACAAATTGCTATTGCAGATCAGACAGGTTGTCACCCGTGTTTGTAACTATCTGATCGCGATCAGTCGCAGGCGACGCAATGCCCCCGGTCTCATCGGAAATCTTACCATCAAGGCCGTTTGACCCGTAAAGTCAGGCAATCTGGTCGAGCCATTCCTCCGGGCTTCGGGCCGACATCACGGAACAGCTGGGTCCGAACCCGCGCCATAATTCGTCTGCACCAAGCAGGACTCGTCCGCAGAGCGGCGTACCGGTTTGCAGCGCCGCCGAGCCTTCGGACTATGCCCATTGAAGGCTGCATTGATGGTTGCGTAGTCGAGGACGGTCATCGCAGACCCGCAACAATGCGCCTTTCCGCCACAAACCCTTGCGCTGAGCAGCGCGAAGGTCAATTGGTTGGGGCGAGGGTAGGATGGTGGCGTTAGGTGGACTTGAACCACCGACCTAACGATTATGAGTCGTTCGCTCTAACCAACTGAGCTATAACGCCATCGGGGCGTGGACTATGCCAGCCATGCTGCGCCGTCAAGCCAGAAATACCGATTATCCCGCGCGAACCGCATCAATCATGCGCTGCACATTGTCGGGGTCTGCATCCGGCGTGATCCCATGCCCGAGATTGAAGATATGCGGCCCCTTGGAAAACGCCTTCACAATGGCGCGCGTATCTTCGATCAGCGCCTGGCCACCCGTTACCATATGGCTGCTGGCAAGGTTTCCCTGCACGCAACCATCCACCTGAACATGTTGAGCGGCCCAATCCGCGCTGATGGAATTGTCCAAAGCAACGCAATCCACGCCCGTCGCCTTGGCAAACCCGATGTAGTTGTCGCCCGCCTCACGCGGGAACCCAATGACAGGAATTTGTGGATAGCGGGTTTTGAGTGCAGCGGTGATCTCTTTTGCGGGTTTCAGGGCATATTTCTGGAAGGCATCGCCTTTCAGCGAACCCGCCCAACTGTCGAATATCTTGACCACTTCTGCGCCGGCCTCGATCTGAGCGGCCAGATAGTCAATTGTGCCCGCCGTGATCCGATCAAGCAGCGCTTCAAAAAGTGGTGTGTTCTCCTGCATCAACGCATGTGCTGGCCCCTGATCTGGCGTCCCGCGCCCGGCGATCATATAGGTCGCAACAGTCCAGGGCGCCCCGGCAAACCCGATCAGCGTTGTGTCTTGGGGCAGTTCGCGGCGCAGGATACGCACGGTTTCATAGATTGGGCCCAACGTTTCATGGATGTCCGCCACCGGTCCCAACCTGTCGAAATCCGCCTGCGTCTGAATTGTCGACAACCTTGGCCCCTCGCCCGTCACAAACCACAGATCGGCCCCCAGAGCCTGCGGCAACAACAAGATATCCGCAAAGAGGATCGCCGCATCAAATCCATAGCGTCGAATGGGCTGTAACGTGACCTCTGCGGCAAGCTCGGAATTGTAGCACAAGGACAGAAAGTCACCTGCCTGCGCCCTTGTCGCACGGTATTCCGGCAAATACCGTCCAGCCTGCCGCATCATCCAGATCGGTGGGGTCGCAAGCGTCTCGCCAGCAAGAGCGCGCAGGATCGTTTTGGTCGGGGCCATGATGTCCTCATTTTCAATTTCTCCGTTGGTCAGCGCCAGCGGCCCTGATGTCAAGAGACTGACGGGTTGTCAGGGTAATTTGACGCGCCTATTGATTGTCGCATGACATTAACGCTTCCCACTCCCGACACGCCTCTGAAAATTGGTACACGCGGATCTCCTCTGGCACTGGCCCAGGCGTATGAGACACGCGAACGCTTATCCGCAGCCTTCGGCTTGTCTGAAAACTGCTTTGACATTGTGGTGATCAAGGTCACAGGCGACGCCATACAGGATCGCCCGCTTAAGGAAATCGGTGGCAAGGGTCTTTTCACGCGCGAGATCGAAGAAGATCTGTTGTCGGGCAAAATTGACATCGCGGTCCATTCAATGAAGGACATGCCGACGGTTCAGCCGGACGGGCTGATCCTTGACACATACCTGCCGCGCGAAGATGTGCGCGATGCCTTTGTGTCCCCCGCACTCACGGCCGTTGCCGATCTTGCACCCGGGGCTGTCGTGGGCACATCCAGCCTGCGCCGCAAGGCGCAACTGCTGAACCGGCGGCCTGATCTGAATGTGGTCGAGTTTCGTGGCAACGTGCAGACACGGTTGAAAAAGCTCCATGATGGGGTCGCGGAATGTACTTTTCTTGCCACCGCCGGGCTGAACAGGCTGGCCATGGAGGATGTTCCGGCCACACCCATCAGCCCCGATGACATGTTGCCCGCCGTGGCCCAGGGTGCCATTGGCATTGAGCGCCGGACCAATGATGAAAACACCGCTGAAATCCTGGCCGCGATCCATCACATGGAAACCGGTCAGCGGTTGGCGGCCGAACGCAGGTTCCTGCTGACGCTTGACGGGTCCTGCGAAACGCCCATAGCCGGACTTGCCGAACTTGAGGGCGGTCAGTTGCGGTTGCGCGGGGAGGTGCTGCGCCCTGACGGGTCGCAGGCCGTCACGGGAGAGCGTATGGGCGCAATTGCTGAGGGCTCAACGATGGGACAGGAGCTTGCCGAAGAGCTTTTGTCGCGCGCAGGGCCCGGTTTTTTCGACTGGCACGGCAGCTAGGGCACGATCACACCCATTTTGCCAGCGGTGGCAGGCTCATCAGAACCGCATTGGCATCATGCCCGGTTTCCAGCCCGAATTTGGTGCCGCGGTCATAGACAAGGTTGTATTCAGCATAAAGCCCCCGGTGGACCAACTGCGCGTCCTTGTCAGCCTCTGACCAGTCTTGCACGCGGCGTTTTTGGACAAGCGGCACAAAGGCAGGCAGGAACGCGCGCCCAATGTCCTGTGTCAGTGCAAAATCCGCCTCCCAGTCGCCGGTGCAGTGATCGTCCATGAAAATACCGCCGACGCCGCGCGCGCGATTGCGGTGTGGGATGTAGAAATACTCATCCGCCCAGTCTTTGAGCTTGGGATAAATCGCAGGCCCATGCGGGTCGAGGTGCTGCTTTTGCGTGGCATGGAAATGCGCGGTATCGTCCGCATATTCGATACATGGGTTGAGATCGGAACCGCCGCCGAACCACCAGGCATGCGGCGTCCAGAACATTCGCGTATTCATGTGAACCGCTGGCGCATGCGGGTTCTGCATATGGGCCACAAGACTGATGCCGGACGCCCAGAAACGCGGGTCGTCTTTCATGCCGGGTATGCCCTTGCGCGCAGCCATGGCCATCTGCGCCCGTTCACCCAATGTGCCGTAGACGGTGGAGATATTGACCCCCACCTTTTCAAACACGCGCCCGCCCCGCATGACACTCATCAACCCGCCGCCGGCGTCTGATCCGTCATCGCTGCTGCGTTGGGTTTCGGTCACCTCGAAAACGCCCGGTACTGTAGCCGACAACGGGCCTTGATCGTGATCTTGCTCCAGCGTTTCAAACGACGCCACAATCTGGTCACGCAATTCTCTGAACCACGCGGATGCGCGGTCCTTTTCACTCTCAAAATTATCGGTCATGGGTCGTCCAGTTTGTCACGATCTGCTCGCGCTTATGTAAACCTGATCTGCGCGAAACGGAAAGTATCAATCTAGTGCGCTGGTGCTGCAACGGCATCCAGAAGACTGCGCCCGCCATCTACGGTGATGATCTCGCCCGTCATGAAGCCCGACCCTTCCGCGGCCAGAAACTGGACCGCGTCAGCCAGTTCAGAAGGGCCCGCAATTCGGCCCAGCGGCGTGTGGCTGCGAATGTCATCTCGCCACTCACTGTTCTCAACAACCGAGGACTTGAGCGAAGCACTCATGACCGATCCGAAAGCAACTGCATTCACGCGAATGCGTTCGGGTGCCAGTGCAAGAGCCATCGAACGGGTCATCTGTTCCAGTGCTGCCGATGCAATGGAATACCCCATGAGTTCTGGCCGTGTGTTGCGGGCAGCAATCGAGCTGAGGTTAATGATCGACCCCACCTGCCCCTCCGGTTGGTCAGCCCCCTGCTTGATCATACGTCGGGCCACCTGCTGCGTGAGGTGAAGCGACGTCATGAGGTTCTGCTCCAACAGAACCGCGACCGAATTGTCTTCCACATCCAGGGCATCTGTCGCCATGACTTGACGCGAGGCATTGACCAAGATGTCCACCCGCTCGAATGCATCAATTGTCGCAGAGACGAGATTGGCAATCGTCAGCCGCTGCCGCAGATCACCGGCAAAGTAGCGCAGATTGCCATCATCGGACTGTTCGCCCCATTCCGAGGCGAGCTTCTTTTCATCCATGTCGGCACACATGACATTGGCCCCACGATCCGCAAACTGACGCGATATGGCCAGACCGATCCCGTTTGCTGCACCGGTGACAATCGCCGTCTTGCCGTTGATCGAAAATGACATGGAATCCCTTTCTCACGGTAACCCAGTCTAAACCGGTTCACGTTCTCTTGCGAAGTGGTCTGCTTGCATGAAACAGTTTGAAGCGTGTATCCGCTCCGGATTCTGTGACCTGTGCAAAACACTTTTGCAAGGTGGTCTCATAGGGCAGATGGCGGTTTGCCACCATCCAAAGATGCCCCCGAGGGTGGAGAAGTCTGGCAGCGGACTGGACGAAGGCTTGACCGAGAGCCGGGTCTGCGGCCCGACCCGTATGAAAGGGCGGGTTCATGACCACCGTATCCATCTTGGTTTCCGGCGCCCAATGGGTCGCATCCTCCCAATGAAAAGACGCGCGCGCGTCAGTTACATTGTGCCGCGCGCACTCCAAGGCAATATGACCTGCCTCGACCAGGTGCACGTGCTCGACCGTTGGTCGGGTCAGGATATGCGCCGATAAATACCCCCAGCCAGCCCCCAGATCGGCAACGCGTTTGCCCATGTCTTCTGGCAAAGCAGACGCCAGCAACGCGGATGCAGGGTCCACGGCATCGGCGGAAAAGACCCCAGGCGCCGTCCAGAAACCACCCGTCGTCAACGCAGGCCCAGCCTCCCAATCCCGAAACGCTTCAGGCTCCGGGTTGGCCGTCCAGAACAGTTTGCCATGTGCCTTGGAGATGGGATTGCTTACGCCCGCCCGCTTGCGTAGGTCCTTGAGAATACTATCGACACCATCCGTCTTTTGACCATCGACGACAATCGGACCATCGGTGCGCGACATGGCACTGGCTATCAAAGCACGCGCTTCGGATTTCGCGCGCGGCAAGCAAACCAGAGCAGCCGAATAACGCCCCTCCAATTGAACTGAACAGCGATATCCCCGCGCAGTCCATGCATCATAAGTGGGTCTGAAGCCCTCGATTATCTCGATACGATCTATTGGCACACCAGAGAGAATCGCATCCGCTCGGGGCTGAACGACGGCGATACGGCCCTCATTCGGCCACGCCAAGCCGCCCCCTTTGAGGGCCAATTGCAGTCGGGCATCGATCACGATGCTATTCTTCTTTTTCCATTGTGCATTGCAAAGGGTGCTGATGCCGACGCGCAAAATCCATGACCTGCGCGACCTTCGTCTCTGCAATTTCATGGCTAAAGACACCCACCACGGCAACGCCTTTTTTATGCACCGTCAGCATGATTTCAAAAGCCTGTGCGTGGTTGAGACCAAAAAACCGCTCAAGAACATGCACGACGAACTCCATCGGCGTGAAGTCGTCGTTAAGCAACAAGACTTTGTAAAGCGGCGGGCGCTTGGTCTTGGGCTTGGTCGCGGTCAGAACAGAGGTGTCACCATCATCTTCTGAACGGCCTGCCATGATGAATGCGTCGCGGTGCATTTCTGCTCCTGATCTGCTTTTGGCCATGGTGAGTCGTTGAACGCTCTATATAAACTGTCTGAGCATTTAGGAAAGGGGTCGGGCGACATGGTTAAGACACTCACCACAGTAGCCTTCGATGCAGACGATACGCTCTGGCACAATGAACGCATCTTTCAAATGACGCAGGCCCATTTTGCGGACCTATTGGCGGAGTTCACCGATCATCAGACGCTCATGTCACGACTACTTGCCGCGGAAAAACGGAACCTTGGGCATTATGGGTTCGGGGTCAAAGGGTTTACCCTGTCCATGATTGAAACCGCAATCGACGTGACGGACGGCAGGGTGGCCACAAAGGTCATTGCCGAGATCATGGAGGCCGGGCGGGAGATGCTGCGCCATCCTGTTGATCTTCTGCCACATGCGCGGGAAGCCGTTGAAACGGTTTGCCAGACCCACAGGATACTTCTGATCACAAAGGGGGATTTGCTGGATCAGGAGCGCAAACTGGCGCAATCGGGGCTTGGGGATTACTTTGATGCCGTTGAGATCGTCTCGGACAAAAACCCCCAAATCTATCATGACATATTCAAACAACATGGGGACGGAACCAACCGGGGTCTCATGGTTGGAAACTCCATGAAGTCTGATGTCCTTCCCATGATAGACGCTGGTGGCTGGGGCGTTTTCGTGCCCCATGGACATGAATGGGAACTGGAAAAAGCAGCACCACCGCAAGACGATGAACGGTATCGGTCGCTGCCCGACCTCGGGCACTTCGCCCAACTCATCGAAAACATCGAAAACTCCTGAGAATCTCTCTCTGAAACAGGCCACCCAAGATGAAGTTCACCGCCGGGGCAACTGCCACATTTCTGACAAAATCGATTTTATGGGCCTATTGCGGGGCGCATCCGCAAGATGTGGGTCAGGCTTCATCGAAAGTTAACGCAAATACTTTAAAACAAAGACTTTATTGAAACCTAATGCTGTGGTAGTCTCCCACACATAAAACAGCCAGTCGGACAAATCGGCGGCATGAGGCAGAAAAAAGGCAGGTTATCATGAAGGTTCGGCGCGCAGTGCCGGCCCGTTACGGGCTATTTCTCCTTGCAGCTTTCTGGATGCTGGTGGTTCTGCCACTGAGTGCCGCCGCTGCTCCTTATGCAGCGCTTGTCATGGACGCCCGAACGGGCAAGGTTCTGCATTCGCGAAATGCCGATACGCGCCTGCATCCAGCTTCATTGACGAAGATGATGACGCTTTACGTCGCTTTCGAAGCTGTGGAACGCGGCGAAATTTCCTTGGATACCAAGGTGAAAATCTCACGCCACGCCGCCTCGGAGCCCCCATCGAAACTCGGGCTGAAATCAGGTCAGCGTATTGCCTTTCGCTATCTGATCCGCGCCGCTGCTGTGAAATCGGCCAATGACGCCGCAACGGCCATTGGCGAGGCGTTGGAAGGCTCGGAAGCTGCTTTTGCACGCCGTATGAACCGCACAGCGAAAGCGCTGGGTATGAGCCGTACAACATTCCGAAATGCCCATGGTTTGACGGAAAAGGGCCACCTGTCCACCGCGCGAGACATGTCCATTCTGGGCCGTCATGTGCTTTACGACTACCCAGAGTATTACAACCTCTTTTCTCGTCGCTCGACAAATGCCGGGGTTCGTGAAGTGGCCAATACGAACCGCCGCCTTTTGGCGGCATATCGTGGCGCTGATGGAATCAAGACAGGATACACGCGCGCCGCCGGTTTCAATCTGGTCGCCTCCGCGGAGCGCGGCAGCGAAAGGGTTATCGCGACTGTGTTTGGCGGCACCTCCACAAGCGCGCGGAACGCCCGTGTGGCAGAGTTGTTGGACATGGGTTTCAAACGCTCGCCCACACGCGCCACTTTGAAAAAACCCTCCCGGCCCGTCTATACCGGTGGTGGCGCTGGCAAAACAGTGCGCGTCAGCGGCCTTACAAAAATCAGCAAACGACCAAGGCTCCGCCCGGTTGATGCGACCACAATACCGGAAAACGCACTTGCTGCTGTCGAAACGCCCGCGGCTTCTCAGGCAAGCACAAGCGGTGTTCTTTCCGCCGACATTACTTCGGCCCTGATTGAAGCACAAAAAACACCGATTGAGGCAACCCCTGCACCAACGCAGGTGCCCAACAACAGCCTGGCTGCGGTAACGCCCCGCCCGGTCATGCGACCAGCCAGCCTGCTGGGAGTTGTTCAGCCGGCACCGATCGAGGAGAACGAAGTCGTTACACGGATGTCTACATCTGGAGGGCATCAGTGGGGCGTGAACGTTGGGCGATACCCAAGTCGCTACAAGGCCGAACGTGCATTGGTCACCACGGCGCTCGCTGAAATGGCCACGCTGGATGGTACGCTGCGCAAGGTCGTTAAAAAACCGACAGGCTTCGATGCCAATTTCCTGGGTATGACGCGCGACAGTGCAGATCTCGCCTGCCGTCGCCTGGCTGCACGGAATATCAGTTGTCTGATGGTCGGGCCATCCTGAAACAGCCCTTACTGCTTGGGACGATCATCCCAAGTGTCGCTCAGAATCCGCCGACTGTCACCGTCAGGATCGTCATATTGGCGGCTTCTCAAGGTGTAGATGAACGCTAGCAATCCGATCCCGCCGAGAAAAAGCGAGATCGGGATCAAATACGCCAGCACATTCATCTGCGCCCCCTGACACGCAATGCGTTCAGTGAAACCGAAATGGAGGACGCGGACATGGCCAGTGCCGCAATCAGCGGTGTCGCCATTCCCGCGACTGCAAGGGGTATCGCAATGACATTGTACAGCGTCGCGATCCGGAAGTTCTCCTTTATGCGCTGGGTTGCATTTTGCGCAACCGACACGGCTTCTGCAATGGGTGCGAGGTCATTGCCCAGCAAAACAATATCGGATGCAGCCCGCGCTGCATCCAGAGCCTGGGCCGGGCTGATCGAGACGTGAGCCGCCGCTAATGCCGCCGTATCATTCAAGCCATCTCCGACCATCAGGACTTTTCGGCCATTTTCACCCATGGCGCGCACCAAACCTTCCTTGTCGACCGGTAACAGCTCGGCTTGCCAATCGGAAATATTCATATTCCGGGCGAAGCTTTTGACGACGGGAGTTCGATCACCAGACAACAGGATAACATTAATCCCCATGTCACTGAGACCTTTGATCGAGGGTCTCGCAGCGGGCCGTTCGCTATCTTCGAATTTCAACACAAAAGGGCGTCCGTCACCGCAGTCAAATGCCGCGCAAAGCCCGTCAAAATCTGAAACGGCTCCAACCCATTCCAGGCGACCAAGTTTCGACAACCTGCCATTCATCGTCGCCGAGGTGCCAAAGCCCGGCAGCTCGCGGAGGTCACCTACCGGCGCTGGCTCAAGTTTCGCCCTCTCAGCCGCGTCAACAATCGCCCGCGACAGAGGATGCTCTGATCCGCGCGCCAAAGCATAGACCAGCCTTTGCTGGCAAACGGTCAGGTCACCCCAGTTCATCAGCGCCGGGTGACCGGTTGTCAAAGTACCGGTTTTGTCAAAAACGACTGTGTCGACTTCTGCCAGCCGTTCCAGAGCGGTGGCATTCTTGATAAGAAGGCCCTTGCCAAAAAGCCGCCCGGAAGCCGCTGTTGTGACAGCCGGCACAGCAAGCCCGAGGGCACAGGGGCATGTAATAATCAGAACCGCAGCGGCGATGTTCAGCGAAACGCGAAGATCTCCCGACCAGATCAACCAGCCGAGGAAGGCCAGAGCTGACAGAATGTGCACCCCCGGCGCGTAGAGTTTCGCAGCGCGGTCCGCAAGAGAGGTGTATCGAGACCGCCCCCCTTCGGCGATGGCCACCAATGCCGCCATCCGTTGCAACGAGGTGTCTTGACCGACCGCCGTGGCGCGCAGGACCAAAAGGCCTGTCAGGTTGACTTCCCCTGCGCCCATCTCGTCACCGGGTCGTCTGGGCACTGGCACTGTTTCACCGGTCAACATGGATCTGTCTACTTCAGAGTGCCCTTCGAGGACTATGCCGTCTGCCGGCGCGCGCGCGCCGGGATGCACCAACACGTGATCGCCCACGCACAAGGTTGCAACGGGCACTTCAACGGGTTTGCCACCTTCGATTTTCCATGCACGCGGCACTTCAAGCGCCGTAAGCTCTTCGGCAGCTGAGCGGGCAGCGGAACGCGCCCGCGCATCCAACCAACGCCCTGCTAGCAGGAAGAAAGTAAGCGTGAGAGCCGCATCAAAATAGGCGTGATGTCCCGAAAGCCACGTCTCCCAAAGAGAGGTCGCCAAAGCCAGAAGGATGGCAAGACTGATCGGGACATCCATGTTCAATCGACCCGCGCGCAGAGCGCTCCATGCATTGCGAAAAAATGGCTGTGCGGAAAAGGCAATTGCAGGCAGTGCGATGGCGGCAGAGACCCAGTGAAACAGATCGCGTGTGGCATCGGCCGCTCCGGACCACACCGCGACGGACAAAAGCATGACGTTCATGGAAGCAAAGCCCGCGACGGCCAAGCGCATCAACAAATCACGGCCCGCCGTATTCGTGGCGGTTTCATTCAGCGCGTTGGGATCAAGCTCGTAGGCTTCAAATCCGGAGGCGTCCAAAAGCGCAATCAACTCCGGCGCCGTGACATCAGGTTCGGCATCAATCAGCGCGCGTTTGAGCGTCAGATTTACCCGCGCGGACCGAACCTTTGCATGCGCGCTCAGCGCTCTTTCAACCGAAGCGATACAGTTCTGACAATGGATTGTCGGCAATGACAGAACCAGCTTTGCATCCTGGGCAGGCAGTTCCATCTCTCGCGGAGGCATCGCCACACACCCCGGACAAGCGACCGGCGTATTCGTCTGAACGCTCGTCACTTGTCCGCCTTGGGCACATGCAGAGGCACACGTTGCCGAAAGGCTGTGCCATCGTCAGCAATCGCCACCATCCGAAGGTTCCAATTGCCCTCCGCCAGCGTTACCGAAGCTACATAATTCCGCCCGTCAAAAACAAAGGCCGGTTTTTGATCATCACGCACATGTGTCGCTCGACCCAGTGTTGTTTCCAGGGACTTGACCTTGATCGGATCACCCTTTTCATCGGTGATCGACAGTATGACATCGGTTTCCTCAGCTTTTAGGGCAACCGACCACCCAAGTTTTGTCTGCGCATCGCGATCGCGATCAAATTGCTGGCTGGCCACGTATGAATTCTTGACTTCCAACCCGGGAAAGGTGGCAATCGCGCTATAGGCCAACAGCAAATTGACACCGATAATGATTGCAAATCCGGACACAAAAATGATGGCGACGTGGCGGCCCGTCAGCCGTTTTGTTGCGGGTGTCATTGCACGTCTCCTTTTCCGGTAAAGCTGCTGTCTCTGTAAGCCCGGTCACCATTGGACAAATCTTCCACCCAGAACCGCAGATCCGTACGCGCGCCATTGGCCGGATCTGAACCGGGAGGCGCAATCACGTAAACCCGTTGGAGATGTGACGTATCTGCCGCGACGGGCACCGAAGCATAGGGCGTCCCTTCAAGCTGGATGCGCAGCGCGGGGTCGCCCAGCGCAAAGATGCGGAACAGGCGTTCGTCGTTGTTCTTGTTGCGCAAACGGATGTCATAGGTGTTGCGGATCGAGCCGTCAGAGAGCGTCACGAAGGTTGGATTCCGCACAGGCGCCACGGTCATTTCAATATCAGCCCGAATAAAGAGCGCGATGATCAGAGCCACACCAACCCCACCCCAAAGGGCGGTATAAAGCATGGTGCGAGGCCGGAAAATATGCCGCCAGGTCGGGCGCGGCGCATTGCCTTCGCGCTCAAGCGTTTCGTCCGACAACGCAATGTAGTCAATCAATCCCCGAGGCTTGCCAATGCGTTCCATCACGTCATCACAGGCGTCAATGCAGAGCGCGCAGGTAATGCACTCCATCTGCTGCCCGTCGCGGATGTCGATCCCCATGGGGCACACGTTGACACAGGCCATGCAGTCAATACAGTCGCCCATCGGCTCGGTTTTTGCTTCCTGACTGTGCTTGCGCGGCTCGCCCCGCCAGTCACGGTAAGCCACGGTCAAGGTGTCTTCGTCCATCATGGCGGCCTGAATGCGCGGCCAGGGACAGGCATAGATGCAGATTTGTTCACGCATGAAACCGCCGAAGACAAAGGTTGTTGCGGTCAGAAACGCCGCGGTGCCATAGGCCACCGAATGCGCCTGACCGGTGAAAAGATCGACCATCAGCGTGGGTGCATCGGCAAAATAAAAGACCCAGGCCCCGCCGGTGGCCACCGCGATCAGCAGCCACAGCAGCCATTTCGTCAGTCGCAGCCGCAACTTGCGCGCGTCCATTTTCTTTTGCCGGTGCAATCTCAGGCGCGCATTGCGATCCCCTTCGACCCAGCGTTCCACCAGGATGAAGAGATCGGTCCAAACAGTTTGCGGGCAGGCATAACCGCACCAGACCCGCCCCAGTGCCGAGGTGAACAAAAACAATCCCAACCCGGCCATGATCAGCAGGCCGGCGACAAAATAGAATTCGTGGCTCCAGATCTCGATCCAGAAGAAGTAGAATCGTCGGTTGGCCAGATCGAGCAGTACGGCCTGATCCGGCAAGCTCGGGCCCCTATCCCATCTGATCCACGGAACAAGGTAATAGATGCCCAGTGTGACCGCGAGGATCACCCATTTGAGATTTCGGAACGCGCCCGACACACGGCGCGGGAAAATCGGTTCACGCGCGGCATAGAGGCTGGGAGGCGGTGCTTGATCGGTCACGGCGGTCCTTGCAAGTTGGGTCCGGCGCTGTTGGACAACAGCACCTTACCACAAAAGTGTAGCCAGCGGAGTTATTCGCCCCCGCCCAACTGGTGCACGTAGAGCGACACCGCCCTGATCTGTGCCTCGGTCAACCGTTGGGTCCAAGGTGGCATGACGCCATAGCGGCTATAGGTCACAGTTTCAGTCAGCGTTTCAGCATCACCTCCGTAAAGCCAAATCGCGTCGGAAAGATTCGGGGCACCCTGTTCGCGGTCACCCATACCATTTTCACCATGGCAAGCTGAACAATTGTCAGCAAAAACCTCCGCGCCCGGGCCAGCCAGAGCTGGATCAGCCTCGGCACCTGACAGCTCAAGCACATAGTTGACGACCTGCGCGATTTCCTCTTCCTCCAGTATTTCTCCGAAAGCGGGCATCTCTGAATAGCGCGCATCGTCATCCTCTTCATTGCGGATACCGTGCGAAATTGTTGTGTGGATCGCTTCGATATCCCCCCCCCAGAGCCAATCGTCATCCAGCAGGTTTGGGTATCCTTTGAACCCCGCTGCGCCGGAACCGTGGCATTGCGCGCACCAGGTCCGGAAAACTGCGGCACCTGCTGAAACCGCGTAGCCGTTCAGCGTGGCATCGCTCGCGATTTCGGTCAACTCAGTGGAGGCAAGTTGCACATTGATGCCCGCGTTGGCTTCTTCTACCGCGGCGATTTCTGCCGCGACCTCAGCGCGCGTGGAATAGCCCAGCAACCCCGCCGTCGCCGAGGACACAAGCGGCCACGCGGGATAGGCAATGGTGTAAATCACACCCCAGAGAATGGTTGCGTAAAATGTCCACAGCCACCAGCGCGGCATCGGATTGTCGAATTCCTCGATCCCGTCCCAACTATGGCCGGTGGTATTGGGATCGCCCTCTTGCTTCGGGGGTATCTTGCTCATTTCGGTGCCTCCTGATCTGGGGCCGGTCTGTCTTCATGTCGGAAAGGGATGTTGGCGGTGTCTTGATGAACTTTGCGGCTGCCCGGGCGGAAGACCCAGAACACCATGCCGACAAAGACGCCAAACAGTAAAAGCAGCATCCAGCTATCCGCGAATTCGCGCAGGAAAGAATAGGTTTCCACGTCTCTCTCCCTACCGGTTTGCGTCTGGGGTGAACGTCGAGAAATCGACCAATGTGCCCAGCATCTGCAGATAGGCGATCAGCGCATCCGCCTCTGAAATACCCGGCTGGCCATCGAAGTTGCGCACCTGCGCACCGGGATAGCGTTCGAGCATATCATCGTAGTCGCTGTCTGGATCAGCCTGCGCCCGGAAATCTGCCGCCGCCGCTTCGATCATCTCATCGGTATAAGGCACCCCGACAATCGCGTGCGTTTTCAGCAGGTCCTCGATGTGCTCGCTTTCCAGCAGCGTGCGCTCCAGGAACCCGTATTTCGGCATGATCGATTCCGGCACAACCGATTGCGGGTCACGCAGGTGATCAAGGTGCCAGTCATCCGAATACCGCCCGCCGACACGCGCCAGATCCGGCCCGGTACGTTTCGAGCCCCACTGGTGCGGGTGGTCATACATGGATTCGGCGGCCAGCGAGTAGTGACCGTAACGCTCCACCTCGTCGCGCATCGGGCGGATCATCTGGCTATGACAGACGTAGCAGCCTTCGCGGACGTATATGTCCCGACCGGTGAGTTCGAGAGGGGAATAGGGACGCATGCCCTCCACCTTTTCGATGGTATTTTCCAGATAGAAGAGCGGTACGATCTGCACCAGCCCCCCGATCGTGACCACCAGAAAGCTGAGGATCAGCAGAAGGGAGGCGTTGGTTTCGATGAACTTATGTTTTGACAGGATCGACATCTCGCCCCTCCTTATTCAGCGGGGACGGCTGTGCCGAGAGCGGCCTTGGCAGGCGCAGCTCGAACAGTCATCCATAGGTTATAGCACATGATCACCGCACCGGAGAGAAACAGGACGCCCCCCAGCCCGCGCACCACATACATCGGGAACTTGGCGCTGACGGTGTCGGCAAAGCTGTTCACAAGGAAGCCGTTTGCATCGACTTCGCGCCACATCAGACCTTCCATGATGCCGGTCACCCACATGGATGCGGCGTAAAGCACGATGCCGATTGTGGCGAGCCAGAAGTGCCAGCTGACCAGCGACAGGGAATAGAGACGCTCGCGCTTCCAAAGCACCGGCACAAGATAGTAGAGCGCACCGAATGTGATCAGACCGTTCCAGCCCAGGGCACCGGAATGCACATGGCCAATGGTCCAGTCGGTGTAATGCGACAGCGAATTGACCGAACGGATCGACATCATCGGCCCCTCAAATGTAGACATGCCGTAGAAGGCCAGGCTGGTCACCATCATCCGCAGCACCGGGTCAGTGCGCAGCTTGTCCCAGGCGCCTTGCAGCGTCATCAGACCGTTGATCATACCGCCCCAGCTTGGCATCCAAAGGATGATCGAGAAAACCATGCCCAGAGTTGATGCCCAATCGGGCAGCGCTGTGTAGTGCAGATGGTGCGGACCCGCCCAGATGTAGAGGAAGATCAGCGCCCAGAAGTGGATGATCGACAGCTTGTAGGAGAACACGGGGCGTTCGGCCTGTTTGGGCACGAAGTAATACATCATGCCCAGAAAACCTGCGGTCAGGAAAAAGCCGACAGCGTTGTGGCCGTACCACCATTGCACCATCGCATCCTGCACGCCTGAGAAGACCTGCACCGATTTGCTGCCCCAGATGGAGACCGGGATGGAAATATTGTTGACGATATGCAGCATCGCAACAGTCACGATGAAGCCCAGAAAGAACCAGTTCGCCACGTAGATATGTGGCTCTTTACGCTTGACGATAGTGCCGAGGAAACAGGCCAGATAGGCGACCCAGACGATGGTCAGCCAGATATCCACGTACCATTCGGGTTCAGCGTATTCTTTTGATTGCGTACCGCCGAGCAGATAGCCCGTTGCAGCCAGAACAATGAAAAGCTGATACCCCCAAAAGACGAACCATCCCAGATTGCCGCCCCAGAGCCGCGCGGCGGATGTGCGTTGCACGACGAAAAAGGATGTGGCGATCAAAGCATTACCGCCAAAGGCAAAAATCACCGCCGATGTGTGCAGCGGTCGCAACCTGCCAAAGTTGGCATAGCCCTCCGCCCACTCGAAATTCAGGCTTGGGAACGCCAGTTGGAAAGCAATCACCACACCGACCAGAAACCCGACAACACCCCAGAACGCAGTGGCAATGACGCCCGCGCGCACCACGCTGTCAAAATATTCATTGGTCGGTATTGGCTTTATCGGTTCATCCGTTGCGCGCAGGGTCGTCAGAAACAGGCCTGCGCCCACGATCATGAAAATCACCATATGGACCTGATAGGCCAGATCACGCGCGTAACTTGCGGCAATCATCGCAAACAGCGTGGCAAGTGCCAGGACCACCAGCTTCACATAGTTCTGTGTTCCGGTATTCATTGCTCCGGGTTCCCTTCCGGTTGTCCACGCGCAAAGACACGCGGATGTTCGTGGTATGGCCGGGTTTTGCCCGGCAACGCACTGCGCCGCTTTGATCTGCATCAAGCGCAGCAGGCAATTTGGCTGACACTGATCAATGTCCGCACACGTAACGCGAGTATGATACCGAACATACCCGTTTGGAAAGGACTAGGATCATGTCTTACAAAACGATCTTCACCGCCATAACTTCGTTTGAGTCGAACAAGGCGGCTCTGGAGCAGGCAGCGGCCCTTGCGGAGTCTCATGACGCTCATCTTGAGGTTATGTGCCTTGGGGTCGATCGCTCACGCGCTAACTATTACGAGGCCGGTGCCAACGCCATCATCATGCAGGCAGCGATCGAAGAAGCGCACAACAAGGCTGAAGCCGTCCGTGTTCAGACGGCAGCGTGGTTGGAAAAAGCGACGCTGCGATGGAATGCCTCAAACGCAGTTGCCACTTTGGCAGATGCCGGGCGGCCCCTGACACGCACTGCCCGGTTCGCCGATCTCTGCGTGGTGCCACTTCCCTACCGCGACGACAGCCATGACGGGGACACGCTGATTCTTGAAACAATGCTCTTTGATGCCGCCTGCCCGACAATCGTGGTGCCCGATACCCAAGGACAAGCCATTCCGGAAAATGTGGTCATTGGGTGGAACGAAAGTTCAGAGGCATTGCGCGCGGTGCGATCCGCGATGCCAATATTGTCCGCCGCAAAGAGTGTGCACATCGCGATCATTGATCCGCCCGAGCACGCTGCCGACCGGTCCGATCCGGGCGGCGCGCTTGCGGTCATGCTGTCCCGTCACGGCGTGAATTGCGACATTCAGGTGATGTCTCGCGGTGGCGCGAAAGTCAGTGAAAGACTTCAGCGACACGTTACTGAAACCAACTCGCAGATGCTGGTGATGGGAGGATATGGTCATTCCCGGTTTCGCGAGGCGGTCCTGGGGGGCGCCACCCGGGAAATGCTGGAACATGCAAAAGCTCCGGTATTCATGGCCCACTAACGGGCTTCGGCGCGCGGTGGCGGCTCCGGGAAGTTCCTGTCAGATCAGGAAGCCGCCATCGCTATCATCACCGGCTTCCAAAAGCAGTTTATCCATGTCAGGGACGGTAATCCGGCGCTTTCCCGAAAGCGTGATTATCTGATCGCGTTTCAGAGCCGACATTTGTCTGCTGACGGTCTCAAGCGTCAATCCAAGGTAATCGGCCATGGCTTCCCGTGTCAGTGGTAGTTCGAACGTCAAGGCCTTGCCCGGGTTCGCAGTACCCAGCGCAGCGTCCCGGCGCGCAATGATCGACAACAGGCTGGCGATTTTTTCCCGCGCGGTTTTACGCCCAAGAACAAGCATCCACTCTCGCGCCGCATCCAACTCGTCCAGGGTCATTTCCAGCAGGCGGTGCGCCACATGCGGTGTGCTGTCGATCATCTGCTCGAATGGTTTGCGCCTAAAACAACACATCAACAGATCTGATGTTGCCGTAACAGTATAGGTCGCAATATTGCGACCCGGTCGCCCGACAAAGTCAGACGGCAACAGCAATCCGACCATCTGCGTGCGCCCGTCTTCCATGGTCTGCGTCAAGGAAGCCACACCCGAGACCACTGAGGCCACGAAATCCATCTGGTCTCCGGCCCACATCACATGCTGGCCGGCGCTGAAACTCCGGTAGTACTTGATGTCTTCCAACAACGCCAATTCATCGCTGTCGCATTTTGCGCAAACAGCGCGATGCCGAATAGGGCACTCCTCGCAGTTTTTGAAAGCAGGCGACACCATCTGTTGCAATTGCGCGATCCTTTTTTTGATCTGTATCAAGGTCAGTCGACACTTGGCACTTTAAGCCATCACCATGCCTATGACATCCAAATTAGCAAAGCTGGGGCTTTTTGACGCGATGGTCCCCCGCTACACAAGCTACCCGACAGCGCCTCAGTTCAAACCTGCGATAGGATCTGACCAGATGCAAGAATGGATCAGGTCCATCGCCCCGGACAGCCAGATATCGCTCTACCTGCACATACCCTTCTGCCGCAGGCTGTGCTGGTTCTGCGCCTGTAGAACCCAAGGCACGAAAACCCTGTCCCCCGTTGCAGGCTACCTGAATACCTTGAAGAAGGAAATTGCCTTGCTCGGGCGTTGCCTGCCCAGCGGTGTTCGGCTGAGCCGGATGCATTGGGGCGGGGGTACGCCAACGCTTCTGTCCGCGGAAATGATCCGCGATCTCGCTCAGGCGGTAGAGCACGTGGTGCCACTCGCGCCCGATGCGGAGTTTTCGGTCGAAATCGACCCCAACGAAATCGATGCGGAACGGGTCAGGGCGCTGGCCGATGTCGGCATGACGCGCGCCTCTATCGGCGTGCAGGATTTCGACCCCGAGGTGCAAACCACCATTGGCCGCATTCAGGGGTTTGGAATCACCCGGACGGCTGTGGAAATGCTGCGAGAATCAGGCATCACCTCGCTGAATGCTGACATCCTTTTCGGATTGCCCCACCAGGACGAAGCACGGATCGCCACATCGGTGCAGAAATTACTGACCCTCAACCCCGATCGCGTGGCACTTTTTGGGTACGCGCATGTGCCCTGGATGGCGCGGCGCCAGTCATTGATCCCCAGCGACGCATTGCCAGCACCGGAACACCGACTGCGCCTCTTTGAGACCGCGCGCAAACTTTTCGAGTGGGATGGATATCATCAGATCGGTATCGACCATTTCGCAACGCCCGAGGATCGATTGGCCATCGCTGCGAAAGCGGGCCAACTCAAACGAAATTTCCAAGGATATACCGATGACCCTGCAGACACGCTGGTTGGGCTTGGCGCGTCGGCGATTTCAAAATTCCCGCAGGGTTATGCCCAAAATGCCGCCGCAACCTCTGCTCATGTCAAAGCTATTGAGAGTGGCAGGTTTTCAACGGCCCGAGGGCATGTCTTTTCCGGTCAGGATACGCTTCGTGCCCGTATCATCGAAGCAATCATGTGCGATTTCGAAGTACAAACCTCCGATATCACGACCCGTTTCCCAAACAGCGAAGGACAGGTTACGCGCCTGATCAAAGATGCAGCGGAGCAGTTCGGCGATATCGTACAGGTCACAAAACGCGGTCTACGCATTCTGCCCGAGGGACAACCGCTGACGCGGATCATCGCGCGGCATTTCGACGCCTATGACATGTCTGGGGCCGGGCACGCCTCCGCGATCTGAAGGGAATTTCAGGTCGCAGCTTGCAGCAGGGTTTGAGTGTATTCCTCGGACGGTGCATCGAATATCTTGTCGACATCGCCAACTTCGATCACGTCCCCGCGTTTCATGACGATGACCTGATGAGACATCGCGCGCACCACATTCAGGTCGTGGCTGATGAAGATATAGGCCAACCCGTATTTTTGCTGCAAGTTCCGCAACAGATCGACGATCTGCACCTGAACGGTCATGTCCAGCGCCGAGGTTGGCTCATCCAGCACCAGCAGGCGCGGTCGCAGCACCATGGCACGGGCAATCGCAATCCTTTGACGCTGCCCTCCCGAAAACTCGTGAGGATAGCGGTCCATGGTTTCGGGATCGAGACCCACCTCGACCATCACCTCTCGTACAAGTTCGCGCGGGTCTCGGTCGGCGTCCACCTGGTGAATGCCCAGACCTTCGGAGATGATCTGCGCACAGGTCATCCGCGGGCTGAGACTGCCAAAAGGGTCTTGAAAGACAATTTGCATGTCCTTGCGCAATCCTCGCAGCTGCCGCGTGGACCATTGACGCACGTCCTGCCCCATGAAAACGATCTGCCCCTCTGACGAGATCAGCCGCATGAGAGCGAGTGCGAGCGTCGTCTTGCCCGATCCGCTTTCGCCCACGATACCGATGGTTTCGCCAGCTCGTACTGTGAAACTTGCGTCGTTCACCGCCTTGACATGCCCCACCGTGCGGCGCAGCAAACCCGCCTGAATCGGAAACCAGATTTTCAGATTTTCCGCCTTGGCCACAACTTCCGCATTTTCGGGCACCGGCGCGGGCGCGCCTGAAGGCTCGGCACTCAGCAGCTTGATCGTGTAGGGGTGTTTGGGGCTCTCGAAAATCTCGCGCGTCGGTCCGGTTTCGACGATCTCGCCCTTTTGCATGACGCAGACGCGATCCGCGATGCGGCGCACGATCCCCAGATCATGGGTGATGAACAAAAGCCCCATACCCATGCGGTCTTTGAGCTCTTTCAGCAGATCCAGAATTTGTGCCTGAATGGTGACATCCAGCGCGGTCGTCGGCTCGTCCGCGATCAGAACGTCCGGCTTGTTGGCCAGCGCCATCGCGATCATGACACGCTGGCGTTGTCCGCCAGACAATTGATGCGGGTAGCTTGTTATCCGGCTTTCCGCATCCTGAATGCCCACCTGTTCCAGCAGGTCCAGAATTCTGGCACGTGCCTCTGATCCGGCAAGCCCCTGGTGCAGCGCAAGGCTTTCACCCAATTGCTTTTCTATCGTGTGCAGCGGGTTGAGCGATGTCATCGGCTCCTGAAAGATGAAACTGATGTCATTGCCGCGCACCTTACGCAACAAATCCTCACCGGCGCCGATCATCTGCTGTCCGTCATAGGTGACCGAGCCCGACACTTCCGCGCTCTCGCCCAGCAAGGAAACCGTCGACAACGCTGAGACCGATTTGCCGGAACCGGATTCGCCCACCAGGGCAACGGTCTCGCCGCGCTCGACAGCGAAGCTCACGCCCTTGACCGCTTCGGTCAGTGCCCCGTCCTGCCGGAAGCTCACCCGCAGGTCTTTGACATCCAACAGCGCGGTCATGAAAAGGTCTTTCGCGGATCGAAGGCATCGCGGATGCCCTCGAAAATGAACACCAGCAGCGACAGCATGATCGCGAAGGTGAAAAAAGCGGTGAAGGCGAGCCAGGGTGCCTGCAGGTTTTGCTTGGCCTGAAGGGTCAACTCCCCCAGCGAGGGGGCGGAGGACGGCAGACCAAACCCGAGAAAGTCGAGAATGGCCAGCGTTGAAATGGTTCCGGTAATGATGAAAGGCAGCATGGTCAGCATCGCGACCATGGCGTTCGGCAGCATGTGACGGAACATGATCGTGACGTTGCTGACCCCCAATGCGCGTGCCGCGCGGACATATTCAAGATTGCGGGCGCGCAGGAATTCGGCACGCACGACCCCGACCAGAGATGTCCAACTGAAAAGCACAAGCAGGATCACCAGCAGCCAGAAACTTCGACCCAGAATGGCGAACATGATGATGATCACATAAAGCGACGGGGTGGAGGCCCATATTTCAATCACCCGCTGGAAAATCAGGTCGGTCTTGCCGCCGAAAAAGCCCTGTACGGCACCCGCGATGATCCCAATCAAACTGGAAGCGCCCGTCACCAGCAGCGTAAAGAAGATCGACAACCGGAACCCGTGAATGACCCGCGCCAGAACGTCCCGTTTGGTGCCGTCGGTTCCCAGCAGGTTCTGACCGTTCGGGGGCAAAGGGGCCGCCCCGGGGCGATCCACCGCCGTATCAAAGGAATAGGGAATGAGCGGCCAGATCGCCCAGCCCTTCTCGATCTCCTCCCCGTCGACGATACCGTCCTGGGCGTCCTCGTAATAAAGCTCCGGATCGTCGAAACACTCCAGCAGGCCACCGGTTTCGATCAGGCATTTGACCTCAGGATCGCGGTAGACCGCTTCCGTCTGGAAATCGCCGCCAAATTCAGTTTCCGGGTAAAAATTCCAGATCGGCGTGTAGTAGCTGCCCCGGTATTGCACGAGGATTGGCTTGTCATAAGCGATAAACTCGGCGATCAGCGAAAGCCCGAAAAGCACCGCGAATATCCAGAGCGACCAGAAGGCACGCTTGTTGCGTTTGAAATTGCGCCAGCGTCGCTGATTGAGTGGGGAAAGCGCCATCAGCCCTCTCTCCGTTCAAAATCGATGCGCGGATCAACCAACACATACATCAGGTCGGAGATGATCCCGACCAGCAATCCGATCAGCCCGAAAATGAATAGGGTGCCAAAGACGATCGGGTAGTCTCGCGCCACGGCGGCCTCAAAGCCCAAACGGCCCAGGCCGTCCAGACTGAAAATGGTTTCGATGATCAGCGATCCCCCGAAGAAAACCCCGATGAAGACGGCCGGAAACCCCGCGATCACGATCAGCATCGCATTGCGGAACACATGACCATAAAGCACTTTGCGCTCAGACAAGCCCTTGGCCCGCGCCGTGATGACATATTGTTTTTTGATCTCGTCGAGAAAACTGTTTTTGGTCAGCAACGTCAGGGTCGCAAAGGCCGATATGGTCGAGGCCAGCACCGGTAGCGCGATGTGCCAGAAGTAATCCGCCACCTTGCCCAGTGGGCTGAGCTGATCGAAATTATCCGATGTCAGACCGCGCAAGGGAAAGATTTGCCAGTAGGACCCGCCTGCGAAAAGCACAAGCAGCAGGATCGCAAAGAGAAATCCGGGGATAGCATAGGCGGCGATAATCGCGCCTGACGTCCAGGTATCGAAGCTGGAACCGTCTTTCACCGCCTTGCGAATGCCCAGCGGGATCGAGACCAGATAGGCAATCAGTGTCGACCACAGGCCGAGAGTGATCGAGACCGGCAATTTTTCCTTGATCAGGTCGATGACCGAGATGGAACGGAAATAGCTCTCGCCAAAATCGAACCGCGAGTAGTTCCAGATCATGTTCAGGAAACGTTCGACGGGTGGTTTGTCGAAACCGAATTCCTTCTCCAGCTCTTCGATGAATTCCGGCGGCAGGCCGCGCGCGCCGACGTATTGGCTGTCATTGCTGGGAAGCTCCGAATTACCCGCATCGTTGCCCGCGCCAGCGAACCCTTCGAAAACGTCACCGCCTCCCTGAATCCGCGCAATGGCCTGTTCCACCGGGCCGCCGGGGACGAATTGAACAAGGGCAAAGTTAATCAGCATGATCCCCAACAACGTGGGGATGATCAGTAGTAACCTTCTGACAATATAGGCGCCCATGGTCGGCCGTTACCTCAGTGCACCGGCTGCGCGCAAGGCATCCGCCTTGTCCTGATTGTACCACCAGAAATCCAGCTGACCCAAAGCGAAGGCGGGTATTTCCTCGGGGTGCTCATACTGATCGTAGTAAGCCACCCAGAAGCTGTCATTGTACCATGTGGGGATCATAATAAATTCATACCGCAACGCGCGGTCGAGTGCTGTCAGGGTGATGCGTTCTTCCTCGGAGCTTTGCGCCTGCAAGGACGCCTCGATGATCGTATCGACCAAAGGACTGGCAAGACCCGCGGGATTGAACAGGCTGAATTGTGCAGCCTCTGATCCGTAGCGTTGCATGAGGCCTGTTCCTGTCCCAAGGAACGCAGCATAGCTGTCGAAGACCAGATCATAATCCCGGTCGCGTTCTCGCGCGGTGTACTGCGAGGCATCAACTGCCTCCACAATCGCATCGATCCCCATGGCTTGCAGGTTAGACGCGAAATTTTCGACCACAGCGCGAAGCGTCGAGGAGCCAGCGGAATTCAACAGGAAAGTCAGCGTCATCGGCTGGCCACCCGCATTCACGCGTTTGCCATTTGCGTCGACACCCCAGCCGGCTTCCTCCAGCAGTTTCATCGCCCGCCTCAAGTTACGCCGATCGAGAAGCCTGTCAGCTTTTGATACATGCGGAACCCGCGCTTCCTGCGTCAGAATATCTGCCGGAACGACATCGCCCAGAGATTGCAGAAACGCCAGCTCTTCCCCCTCGGGAACACCTGTCGCCATCAGTTCAGTGTCTTGCGTAAAGGAGGCTCGGGGTTTGAAAAGACCAAATTGCAGAGATTCATTGGTCCATTCGAAATTGAAGCCAAGCGAAACCGCTTCGCGCACGCGCTTGTCCTGGAAAACCTCGCGACCAAGATTGAAAACGATACCGGACGGTGTCGGGGGTGATCCATCGGGCAGTTCTTTCTTGATGATCTGCCCGTTTTTCACTTTCGGAAAGTCATATGCTGAAGCCCATTGGCGTGAGTTCCCTTCTGTTCTGAAGGTATATTCACCCGCCTTGAAGGCCTCAAATGCTGCATTTTCGTCGCCAAAGTATTCGATGCGAATGCGATCGAAATTATGCCGCCCGACGTTGAACGGCAAATCCTTTCCCCAATAGTCAGGGTTACGCTTGTAGACGATGCGGCGGTTCACATCGACCGTATCAATCATGTAAGGGCCGGAACCAGGCGAGGTCACGAGGCGCGCCTCGTCCAACCTGGCATCGTTTTCTTCGTACCACTTTTTCGACCATGCCGGAACGCCGCCCACCTGATCAATCAGGCTACGGCGAGATATGCCGGGCGTGAAATAGAATTTGATCGTATGATCGTCGATGACCTCGACCTTAGGAATGCGCTTGCGCACCGCGTCTGCATAGGACTTCAAACCATCGTCGAGCAGCAGATTATGCGAAAACGCTATGTCATGCGCGGTCACCGGATCGCCATTGGAGAACCTGGCCTCTTTGCGCATGTGGAAGATGACCCAATCCTTGCCTTCGGGATATTCCAAACGTTCTGCCAATAACCCATAGCTTTCGCCGTACACATCAGAAGGCACCGAGATGCCACCGTTGCCATCTCCCAGCAAGCTCTCGAACATGATGGTGCTCAATGCGCCACCGCGACCTTTCCGGGTGTAGGGGTTCATCGAATCGAACGTGCCGAGGGCAGATAATGCGATCTCACCGCCCTTGGGTGCATCTGGGTTTACATAACTGAAATGCTCATAATCGGGCGGATAGGTAAGATCGCCATAGAAGGAATACCCATGACTGACGATCATCTTGTCCTCGGCGGCTGCGGCAGAGGCCCAGTAGATCATTGTCAGCAGAACCAGAAACGACACCCATAATTCCAACGCTCGATTTGCATGGTATCGCGTCATCCCGCGCGCCTGTGGGCCTGTCATCTGGCATATCCTCCGGTCTAGCGCCGTCGCTTTTGGCGTCTTGTTCGTTAACCATGTAAGCTAACGGGACGCAGCGCCAAGTTACAAGTTGCGAAAATGTGATCCGGGGTGCGAAATTCGCCCCAAGGCACAAAAAAGCCGCTCGCACTGTAGCAAGCGGCTTTTTTGGTTAATGTCGGGTTAAGATTAGTTATCGAGGCTGTCGAGATAGGCAATCACGTCAGCACGGTCCTGCACTTTTTTCAGGCCTGCAAAGCTCATGGAAGTGCCCGCGGCATAAGAAGAGGGCTTTTCGAGGAAGCCGCTCAGATTCTCCGGAGTCCAATCACCTTCCATCGATGCCAAAGCGTCAGAATAGTTAAATCCAGATACTGCGCCTTTATCGCGACCAACCACACCATAAAGATAGGGGCCTGTGCCATTCTCGCCCTCGACGATCTTGTGGCAGGCGGAGCATTTCTTGAACACTTTCGCGCCCTTCTCGATATCCGCAGACGCGAGGATCGTGGCAAAATCGACTTCTTCCACTTCGGCTACTTCTTCGCCACCTTCCACTTCGATTACGTAGGCCGCTTCTCCATGGCTTTCCATGTGGTACAGCTCTTCAGCCGCCCATTTGCCCAGAAGAAAAACGAGCAGTGCACCGCAGATACCGCCGGCTGCTTTCGTAAAGGTCATTGTGTCGAACATGCTTGTCAGTCCATTGCTATGGGTTTGGGGCTATCTATTGCTTCACCTTGGCTGTGGCAAGGTGTACTTACCGCGACCAATCGACCCCGACCAGTAGAAAAAACCCAAGGACTGCCTAATGACCCCCTCAGATTCCGCCAGTATCGCATTTCAGGGCGAATTGGGCGCCTACAGCCATGAAGCCTGCCGCATTGCACGGCCCGATATGGCACCCGTGCCATGCGCCACGTTTGAGGATGCGATCGAAGCCGTTCGATCTGGTCGTGCTGAACTTGCGATGTTGCCGGTAGAGAATTCGACCTATGGCCGGGTTGCGGATATTCACTCACTTTTGCCGAAATCCGGCCTGCATATTATCGAAGAGGCATTTGTTCGCGTGCATATCAATCTTCTGGCCTTGCCGGGCACAGAGATCGGCGAAATCAAATCCGCAATGAGCCACACGGTTCTGCTGGGACAATGCAAGAGCTTTCTGGCTGAACACGGTATTTCGCGGGTCACTGGCGCGGACACCGCTGGCTCCGCCAAAGATATCGCGGCGGGCGGGGACCCAACTATGGCAGCACTCGCCAGTGAGCTGGCCGGGGAGATTTACGGCCTGGATCTCTTGGCACGACACATCGAGGACGAAGGCAACAACACAACGCGATTCTTGCTGATGTCGCCTGAGGCTGACCAGTCGCGCCGGGGCGATCACGGGATGATCACCAGCTTCGTATTCGAAGTGCGCAACATCCCGGCCGCCCTCTATAAGGCAATGGGTGGGTTCGCGACCAATGGAATCAACATGACGAAGCTTGAGAGCTACATGGTTGGCGGCTCTTTCACAGCCACGCAGTTTTACGCCGATATCGAAGGTCACCCGGACGACCCGGGCGTCAAACGCGCGTTGGAGGAGTTGGATTACTTCACCAACATGATCGAAATACTGGGTGTCTACCCGGCCGATCCCGGCCGTTTCTGATCAATTGGCAAATTAGCCCAAGGCCTGGACATCTCGTCGCAGTTTTCCGAGCAGGGTGAAATCCCGTCCACCGTCGAGAACCGCCACGGCGGACGCACCTACCTGTGCGCCAAGATTGTCAATCCACATCAACACCGCCTGACCTACCGCCAGTTTTTCGTTGATTTCCAAAATCTCGACGCACGTCCCCCCATCTGGTGTCTCAGCCAGTGAAATGACGCAGGTCCCGCGATTGAATTTTTCGTTTCGTTGGTTTGTCACCGCTTGAAAACGATAGGCAAAACGCTTGTTTGGAGTGCATTCGGTGATATCCATCTGCACCTCCAATACGGCCCCCTGACCTAACCCGATTTTCTGGATGTATCGATTTTCGATACCTGCGACAGGGTCAAACCCCCTCAGGGTCTGCGTATAATAGGCCTCCAGATTATGCTCATCCGGCACGAGACGCGACCATGTCTTTGACGGTGATAGCCGTGTCGAAAACCGCGAATGCAATCGCACTGAAACACCCAATCCAACCTTCTGCCACCATGTGCCGTAGATTCCCTGATGTAACAGAGCGAAAGAAACGAGGTACCCGACGGTGATCATCCAATCAGGCAGCGCTGGCATCGTGGTCACCAACCAAATATTCTGCATGATCGCGGAAAAAAGGAACACCACCCCGCCAAGTTCCATCACAACACGAAAGCTGGGAAACACCGCAATGCCAACAAAGCCGAGCACCGCTACGATCACCGCGAAAACAAGTGAAATGATAACGTTCTGCAGCATTGATGCCTCAGGTGTTGTTGCTTGAAACATCAAGAAACCGGCGAGCCCATAGAGCAGTGTGCCCATCAAAACGCGGCGGTAGTGGAGCTGGATCAGTATTTTCATGGGCCGGTTGAACCACCAAAAGATGGTGAACTCGGGACCGGTATCTGGCAAAAGGGTGGTGAGGTATCAGGCGCTGGCCTGATATCGATCTTCCATTTCTTTCACATACTTCCTGATGCGCGCCTTGTACTGCTTTGTGAGCGTTGTTTTTGTGAGCTTGAGAGATTGAAGAAACAATCGCGCGGGCAATGTCAGCGGGCGCAATTCAAGACTGATCATTATTCGGGTACGACTGCGGGACAGGGCCATCAGCTCAAACCGTGTTTCGCCCCGCAATCCTTGTGACAGGAGTTCCAGAACCATTTCGTTTGGCGGGTCATAGGTAACCATTTTCAGATCAACATCACGGGTTCGCCCGCGCAGGTAGAACCGCGCGGCCCAGGCCATGCCAACGCCCGGTTTTCCGGGGTCAACAGTGCGTTGCACGTCCGCTCCGCGGCGCATGGCAGCGCGTTCATAATATGCGAATGACGATATCATTTCGAAGACCGATGAGATTGGCGCGTCAACATCTTCATTGGTCGAGAATTTCATTTAGCCGCTCGCGTTCGCTTGAATTACCAATTGTCCGATCAATCCAACCTGTCCGCAAGCCAGTTTTCCAGCAGAAAATGTGCGATAGCGCCCTTACGCGCCGGCAAAATGGTCGGGTGATGGCCCGAGAAAGCCTGCATCATATCCTCCCGACTGACCCACCGGGCGTCCTCGATCTCAACCGGGTCAATGGTTATGTCCTTTGATATGGCCTCTCCCGCGCAGCCAACCATCAGCGATGCCGGAAACGGCCACGGTTGACTGGCAAGATAGCGGACAGCTCCCACCCGGATGCCGGATTCTTCGAGAACTTCCCGCCTGACCGCCGCCTCAAGGGTCTCACCCGGTTCGACAAAACCTGCCAGCAGGGAATACATGCCCTCCGGCCAACCAGGGGACCGCCCCATCAGAACCTTGTTTCCATGGGTAATCAGCATGATGACAACCGGGTCGGTTCGGGGAAAATGAGCCGCATCGCAATCGGGGCATTTTCTTTGCCACCCCGCTTGATAGGCTTCGGATTTTTGACCGCATCTGGAGCAAAATGGATGGGTCTCATGCCAACCGAGAATGGCTTTGCCGGTTGCCGCCAATTCGGCATCGCGCGGCGAAAGCCATGTCATAATGCGACGCAACTCCGCAAAAACCATATTGTCCGCAAGCAGTGGATGCTGCTGCTCGGAAGGATCGAGAAACCCGCCCAGTGTATCTTCATCCAGATCTTCCGGCTGCCAGCCGGAGATATCAAACGCGAATCGAAACGCACCTTCCTCGCGCCCCAGCATCACGGTTTCTGCATCAGGGTCGGCGAGAGCCGGGTGATTCAATGGCAGCCGGACCAATGTCGCCGGCGTTTCCCGGGTGATCAACGGCTTGCCACGCCAGAATACGATTGCACGACTGTCAGCATGTGTCCGGGCATCGGCAAGAGCATCGGGATTGTCGCGTATTTCCCCCGCCCGGTCGAGGCCGGACCCCCCGAAAGTAACCGTTTCCGCATGCCTCATGACCAGCCTCTTTGCAATATAGTGCGAGGACTTGCACGCTCAAATGCCGCTTGCAAGACCAAAGGTGATGAACCTGCGCCAGAGGTCTTGCCAACTCTCGCGTGATCTGGTCGATACTGGTTCTTGTATAAGTTGAAGCGATCAATTTTCAGGAGACCTTTAAGATAACGCCCTCCCACGCATCTGACACGTCGGACAAAGACATACATCTGCGATTGTTGGCCACCAGTGACCTGCATATGCAATTGATTGCCTATGACTATGTGAACGACCGCAAATCAGATGGGGGCAGTCTTGCCAAAATGGCGTCGCTCATTCGTCAGGCGCGGGAAGAGGCGGTTGAAACAGGCGCTTTATGTATTCTGCTCGACAACGGCGATACCTTTCAGGGCACCCCGGTCAGCGATTTCCTGGCCAAACACCCCGACACGCACCCTCACCCGATGGTCGATGCCTTGAACGCCTTGCGCTATGATGCGGTGGGTCTTGGCAATCATGACCTCGACTATGGGCTCGACTATCTGGGCCGTTGCCTTGCGCAATTTCAAGCGCCGGTTCTTTGCGCAAATCTGAAAACCAGCGCGTTGCCAATGATCATGCCGCATACGATTTTTCGGCGAGAAGTTCAGACAGCAAGTGGAGAGACCATTTCTCTGCGCATTGGAGTTGTCTCTGCAATGCCCCAGCTGACCGCCTCATGGAACCGTCACCAATTGGCAGGCAACGGTGATGTAGAACCCGCGATGCCGTCCTTGGTGCGGGCTGTTCAAGAGATCCGAAATCAGGGCGCTGATGTTGTCGTCGCCTTGGCCCACATGGGAATCGCAACAATCGACGAAGGCGAAGACGCGCAGAATGAGATCGTTGCGATTGCTGGCATCCCAGGAATTGACGCCGTTGTCGGAGGACACACCCATCTGCGTTTTCCAGGGCCTGACCACAATGGCGTGCAGGGTGTTGATAGCGAGACCGGTCTCATCGGACGGGTCCCGACCGTCATGCCCGGCAATAGCGGATCAGACCTTGGCGTAATTGATCTGCGCCTGCATCGTTCTGAAAATGCTCTGCATCCGCAGGTGGTCTCGTGCACTGTGCAACTGCGCAGCGTCGACGGCGAAACGCCGGAAGATACAGAAATCGCCGCAGTCAGCGAGATGGCGCATGATAAAACCCGCGCTTACCTGGCCCGCCCGGTTGCCCGGTTGTCAAATCCCATGCACAGCTATTTCGCCTTGGCCCGTCCGAGCCACGTGCCAGCGCTGCTTGCTGCGGCCAAACGCAAAGCAATATCGGAGGCAATCGCCGGAACGGAGCTGGAAAGGCTACCGCTCCTGGCGGCGGTTGCGACCCCGGCGACCGGCGGATTTGATGGTCCTGAAAACTTCGTATCGCTTCCCGCGGGGGAACTGAAACGTCGCCATGTGGCCGGTTTGCTGCCCTATGCAAATCAGGTCTGGGCCGTGAAGGCGACGGGTGCGCGCTTGTCGGGATGGTTGGAGCGCTCTGCGCTTTTGTTCAATGTGCTCCGCCCTGGCGATGGTGATCAGATGTTGGTCGATCCTCAGGTTCCGGGTTTTCGATATGATGCCATCTACGGGTTGACCTACGAGATCGATCCGACACGCGCCCCGCGCTTTGACGCGGCTGGCAAGGCAATATCCAACGAAGTGGGCCGGGTCTCGGATATCCGCTGGCAGGGAAAGCTGGTTGACCCTGATCAGGAGTTTCTGGTCGCTGTCACCAATCACCGCGCCGGTGGCGGCGGAGTTTTCAGACCCTTTGACGATGCTGAAATCGTTGTAAAAAAAGCCGCACCCTTGGATCAGGCATTGATCGACTATCTCAAGCACCCTGACTGCCACGACATACGTACCGCCGCCCCGTGGCGGTTCACGCCCACACTGGGTGTCAGCGCGATACTGCATACCGCCCCCGAAGCGCTGGAACATCTGGGCGACATCTCATCGCTTCATCCGGAACCATGCGGCACCACACCTGAGGGGTTCGCCCGGCTCCGACTACACCTCTAGCAACGGGCTTGCGTCCGGCGTCGGCCTTGCCTATATCATGCTGTGAGAGGTTGGCGCGGGCGAGCGCCTCGCCAACCCGGTCAGATCCGGAAGGAAGCAGCCGTAACGAGCCCCGCTTGGGTCGTTGTCCAGCCTCTCACTTCTTCACCCTGCTACTTTTGGCTCAACCGACGGGCATCATCACAACTGCTGCGCGCCGAAGGTATCGCAGGATCCGATCTGCCCGCTGTCAAAGCCCCGCTCAAACCAACGCGCGCGCTGTTCGGACGTGCCATGGGTAAATGTATGCGGTTGTGGTACACGCCCCGTTTGACGCTGCAGGTGATCGTCGCCAATCATGCGCGCCGCGTTCAGCGCCTCCTCGAGGTCGCCGCGTTCCATGAGCCCCTGAACTGATCGCGCCCAGACGCCGGACAGGCAGTCGGCCTGTAATTCAAGCCGCACAGTCAGCGCATTTGCATCAGCCTGGTTCGCGCGCCGCCGCGCATCGTCAACTTTCGGCAGGATACCCAATTGATTCTGCACATGATGTGCAACTTCATGCGCAATAACGTAAGCGGCGGCGAAATCACCTCTCGCACCCAACTGCTGGTCAAGTTGAACAAAGAATTGAGTATCCAGATAGGCGCTTTGGTCCGCGGGGCAGTAGAAGGGCCCGGTGGCCCCCGAAGCCCCGCCACATGCGCTTTGCGTGACTGCGGAGAAAATGATGAGTTGCGGCGGCGCATATTCGCGACCAAGCTGTTCGGCAAAGATCCGGGACCAAACCTCCTCCGTCGTGGTCAAAACCTGCGCGGAAAATTGGATTGCCGCGTCTTCTTCCGCCGTTGCGGGCCGTGATTGTTCGGTCGGGGCGCTTGTGCCCTGCAACAACGGGGACACATCAATCCCCGTGAAGTAGCCAATGGCCAGAACCGCGACCAAACCAGCAAGGCTCAATCCGCCGGTGCGCGCGCCTCTGCGACCGCTGCCGCGCCGGACCGATACGTTGCGGCTGGATCTGATCCCTCTGAGACGCATCTTAACCCTCCTTCACTCTGACAAAGCTTGCAAACCAACGCAGCCACGTCACAATTAGTTCATGTCGAACAGTAATGAAATGGCCGAAGATCGCACCGACTGGGCCGAGGATCGTACAATTCTGGCAAATGAACGCACGTTCGCGGGCTGGATGCGTACCGGGATGGCCTGTGTCGCCCTGGCCATTGGGCTCAAGGCCGTCTTTGCTCCCTTCGAGCCAACATGGATTCCAAAAGCCGTCGCTTCCGCATTCATTCTGACGGCCGTTTTCATTTTCTGGGCCGCGCGCGGGCAAGCCTGTGCCACTTTGGCGCGGCTGAACGAGAACGCGGCGCAGGCACAGCCCGTTCGATACATCACCATGCTGAGTGTCATTCTCAGCATCGCATCGCTCATGACCGGTGCCATTCTTTGGTGGCTCTAGTTTACGTCCCTCGCCAGTGCGCCTACCCTACAGGCTGACGTGCGAATCTCATTCCTGCAAGGCGCATCATGACCGCAACTGCCAAATCCGAATACCAGGTGCTTGCCCGAAAGTATCGACCAGAGACCTTTGCCGATCTTGTGGGGCAGGATGCGATGGTCCGCACCCTGAAAAACGCCTTTGACGCGGACCGGATCGCCCAGGCGTTTATCATGACCGGCATTCGTGGCACGGGAAAAACGACCACCGCCCGGATCATCGCCAAAGGCATGAATTGCATCGGCGCCGATGGTGCTGGTGGGCCGACGACGGAACCCTGTGGCACCTGCGAGCATTGCACGGCCATTATGGAGGGACGACACGTCGACGTGATGGAAATGGATGCCGCGTCCAACACCGGTGTGGCCAATATTCGCGAAATCATTGATTCCGTGCACTACCGCGCTGCATCTGCCCGATACAAAGTCTACATCATCGATGAAGTTCACATGCTCAGCACAGGTGCGTTCAATGCACTGTTGAAAACGCTGGAAGAACCGCCAGCGCATGTGAAGTTCATTTTTGCCACCACCGAAATACGCAAGGTCCCCGTGACCGTTCTGTCGCGCTGTCAGCGCTTTGATCTGCGCCGGATTGAGCCCGAAGTGATGATCGCACTGATGCGCAGGATTGCAGCGGCGGAAAGTGCCGAGATCGCAGAGGATGCGCTGGCCTTGATCGCGCGCGCGGCGGAAGGATCCGCGCGGGATGCAACCTCACTTCTGGATCAGGCGATCAGCCATGGCGCGGGTGAGACAACAGCACTTCAGGTGCGCGCCATGTTGGGGCTGGCGGACCGGGGCCGGGTGCTCGATCTTTTTGACATGGTACTCAAAGGGGATGCGGCAGGCGCTCTGACGGAGCTTTCCGCACAATATGCCGAAGGCGCAGATCCGATGGCAGTTCTGCGTGACCTGGCCGAGATCACCCATTGGGTGTCTGTCGTCAAAATCACACCAGAAGCGGCAGAAGATCCGACGGTGTCGCCGGATGAGCGCAGCCGAAGCAAAGCCATGGCGGATGCGCTGCCCATGCGCGTTCTGACGCGCCTTTGGCAAATGCTGCTGAAAGCGCTGGATGAGGTTGCCAGCGCCCCCAATGCGATGATGGCGGCAGAGATGGCCATCATAAGGCTGACCCATGTGGCGGATTTACCAAGCCCCGAAGAGCTTGTGCGCAAACTGAACGGCGCAACACCGCCTGCCGGTGCAACATCGGGTGGCGGAGGTGGGAGACCTGCGCAAGGCGCAGGCGCGCGTGCCGCGGGCGGGGGGGCCTCGGCTATCGCCTCGGCCCGAACAAGTGGACACTCCGGTGCGGGACCCGCAACGGCTGAGGCCCTTGACGCGGACGCAGCACTCGCCAGATTTCCGACGTTTGATCATGTGGTCGCGTTGATCCGCGCCAATCGTGACGGAAAGCTGCTGGCGGATGTCGAAACCGATTTGCGCCTTGCCTCCTATCAACCCGGACGGATCGAATTTGAACCCACGGACCGGGCACCACGCGATCTGGCGCAGCGTTTGGGACAAAGGTTACAGTTGTGGACCGGGAACCGCTGGGCGGTCACGGTCGTCAGCGATGGCGGCGGCAAGACCATCGACGAGGTCCGCAATGCCAAGAAATACGCACTGGAAGCAGAAGCCAGTGCACATCCGCTAATGCAAGCGGTGTTGGCACAATTTCCCAAAGCCAGGATAAAGGACATCCGTACCCCCGATCAGATCGCTGCCGAAGCCGTTCAGGACGCCTTGCCCGAAGTTGAGGACGAGTGGGATCCTTTTGAAGACGACTGACGGCAAACGCTTTGACCCCCTTGCTCCAGGCAGATGCAACCCGCATATACCCCACAACAGACCCATAAAAAGGACGGCACAATGTTCAAAGGACTAGGCGGCCTCGGCGATATGGCCGGGATGATGAAAAAAGCGCAGGAAATGCAGGGCAAGATGGCTCAGCTGCAAGACGATATGCAAAACATCATTGTCGAAGGATCTTCCGGGGCGGGCCTCGTTACCGCGACCTGTACGGCCAAAGGTGAGCTGAAAACGCTCGATATCGACCCGTCGATCTTTAATGGGGATGACAAGGAAGTGGTTGAGGATCTGATCCTCGCGGCCATCAAGGACGCTCAAACCAAGGCGACCGAACGTGCTCAGGAAGAAATGGCGAAACTGACCGAAGGATTGGGTTTGCCCGCAGACATGAAGCTGCCGTTCTGAGACACGTCCAGAGCGATACGGGAAGGCGGCGCAATCCGCGTGATCTCTCGACCTTCCGGTTGCCACGTCAAATCCGATGAGCAGTACCAAAGACATAGATGCGCTGATTGAGCTGATGGCCAAATTGCCGGGCCTTGGACCACGGTCGGCGCGCCGGGCGGTTCTGCATCTTATTCGCAAACGCAGCCTGCTGCTGACCCCCTTGGCAGACGTCATGCAGACAGTTGCAGCGACAGCGCGCGAGTGCCTGAACTGCGGCAATGTCGGCACGTTGGACATCTGCGATATCTGTACGTCGGAAAAACGGGGCAATGGTGAGCTTTGCGTGGTCGAAGATGTGGCCGACCTGTGGGCCATGGAACGGTCTGGTGTGTTCAAGGGGAGGTATCATGTGCTGGGTGGCACGTTGTCTGCGCTTGATGCCGTGGGGCCGGAAGAACTGCGCATTCCCCGGCTGATCGACCGGATACCTTCGGAAGGCATCTCGGAAGTCATACTGGCCCTCAACGCCACAATCGACGGGCAGACCACAGCGCATTACATCGTGGACCAGCTTGAAGGGCAGGTAACGCTTACCTCTTTGGCGCAGGGCGTGCCGATTGGCGGCGAGTTGGATTACCTCGATGACGGCACCATCACCGCCGCCATGCGTGCCCGCAAGACGCTCTAGCGCAAGTCAGTCGTAGGCAGCATCCACGATAATCTCGACCTTCAGTTCCGGTCGGGCCAGTTTCGCCTCACCGCAGGCGCGTGCAGGCGCGTGGCCCTCGGGCACCCAGGCGTTCCACACTTCGTTGAGACCAGCGAAATCGCTCATATCAGCCAACCAGATGGTCGCCCGCAGCATCTGTGTGCGTGACGACCCCGCCTGCTCCAGCAATGCCTCAAGCCGTCGCAAGCATTCTTCGGTTTGTGCTTGAATGGTCTCCCCCTCACCCACTTGTCCGGTGATATAGGCAACTCCGTTGTGCTTGACGATTTTTGACGATCTGACACCTGTTCCGATGCGTTCGATCATGATGAGCCCTTTTTTGTTGGATTTGCAATTCGCGCAATCCATGACGCCCTGCGCGCAAAACCACAAGGCAGAACCCCGCAAACTCACACTCGTTTTCAAATGAAAAGGCCGTCCACCCCTCCCAGGTGGACGGCGCGTTTCCGTCGCGATGCATGTGATCGTTAGAGAACAACAACATCCAGCGGCGGAAATCCGTTGAAACCAACCGAAGAATAACTGGACGTGTAGGCACCGCAATTTCGGATCACGATGCGGTCGCCGTCGCGCAAGGCCAGGGGCAATTGCACCGGGCGTTTTTCATAAAGAATATCTGCGCTGTCGCAGGACGGCCCCGCCAGAACACAAGGACCGGTTTCCCCGCCATCATGGCGTGTGGTGAACTGATAGCGGATCGCCTCGCCTTCAGTTTCGGCCAGACCGGAGAAACGGCCAATATCCAGATAGACCCAGCGGTGCAGGTCATCGGCGGATTTTCTGGATACCAGCATCACTTCGGCGACGATGTGTCCCGCTTCTGCCACCATCCCGCGACCGGGTTCTGCCATAACCTGTGCCGCATCCCCAAAGCGCGCCTTGACAGAAGCCATGACGGCCGCTGCATAGGCGCGAGGGGCCTGCACGGTTTGCCCGTAAAAAGCTGGAAAGCCGCCGCCGATGTTCAGCAATTGCAGATCATGTCCCGCCGCACGTGCCGCGTGCCACAGAGGCGCTACCTGATCGAGAACGGGTGTCCAATGGGCCGCTTCGCGGGTCTGTGATCCGACATGGAACGACAATCCGTAGGGTTGCAGGCCCACAGCAACAGCGTGGTCCAGCAGCGACGGCAGCATGGAAGCGGCGCACCCGAATTTCCGGCTGAGCGGCCAGTCAGCCCGTGAGTTTTCCACGATCAGTCGCAGATAGACCCGCGCGCCGGGCGCATGACGGGCAATCTTGTCCAGTTCCGCTTCGGAATCCGCGGCAAAGAGCTTCACGCCCGCGCTATAGGCAAAGGCAATATCAGAAGCACGTTTGATGGTGTTGCCAAAGGAGATGTTTTCGGGACGCGCGCCCTGGCTGAGGCAAAGCTCGATTTCCTGACGCGAGGCTGCGTCAAAACCGGAACCCTTCTTGACCAGCATCCGGATCAGTTCAGGCGCAGGATTTGCCTTTACCGCGTAATGGATATGCGCATCGCCCAACCCGGATTTCAGCGCGTCATATTGCCCGGCCACACGCTCCCGGCTGATGACCAGCGTGGGTTTGTCGAACGTGTTTGCCGCAATAAAGGCGGCTGCAGCATCGGCATAGACGGGAGTGGCGGCGCGCAATGCGCCGGGGACTGTAGCGTTCATGGTCATCTCCAAAGAGCAGGTGGGGGGATTCCCCAAGAGTCGTTTCAAGAGACGTTACCGTCGCTACATAAACGCGGGTCAGTCAGGATCGGCTGACCGGCCAGAGGCGCGTGCGTTGGCGTCTGTAAAGCGCCATTTACGCCTATCTGGGATTCGTTCAAGATCAAAAATGGATTCTTACCAAAAAGATACTCACCAATTGTCTGTATCTGGCGATCGGGCCAGGCAAAGGTCGCCCAAGCCTATTGATCTTTTTCCCAATCCTCACCGATCGCCGCTCTTTCGCGGTCGCGCTCAGAGCGGATCATTTCCTTGACTTCGGTTGTTTCCTGATCTGTCGCGCGTTCCAGTTTTTCGCGCCCCGCGGATGTGGAGGCGAGAGCCAGCTCATGGAAAATCGGAAAGTGATCCGACCCGATATTTGGCAATCGCTTCATGGAGATCAGACGGAAACGCGTGTCGTGAAACAGATGGTCCAAAGGCCAGCGAAATACTGCGAAATCTGCTTGAAACGTGTTGTAGAGACCCCGTCCCACGCGGGGATCCAATAGCCCTGACAACCGCTGAAACCGCCGTGTTGTCGTCGACCAGGCGACATCGTTCAAATCACCAGCCACGATCACCGGTTTATCGGAGTTTTGGACCTCCAGACCAATCAGCGCGATCTCGCTGTCCCGTCCCTTGGTATCGTGGCCGATGACTGGCGGCTCAGGGTGCAGGAGATTGAGCTCGATTACATCCTCTGATGGCAGGGTAATTTCGGTTCGGATTGACGGCACGTTTCTGGTGACAAGAGTGCGAATTTCCGACCGGGCAAGCGGCAGTCGCGACAACAGGCACAGCCCATAACCGTTGTCCTTGGGCACTTTGATCCAATGCGGATAGCGATCTCCCAACGCAGTTTCCAGCGCCACCACCCAGGGTTCATCGACCTCGATCGCCATAAGCACGTCCGGATCACAGGCATCGACCTGCGCTAACAGCCGGCCATAGGCGCGGTTAGACATTTTGACATTCGCTGTGAGCAGCGAGATTCTGGTGCCCGGGTTTGCTTGCGTTACCGAAACGGAAAGGGACTGCTTGGGCCAGATGGGCGTGAATTTGATGATATAGGCCGCCTGAAAAACCGCACAGATCAGCAATATCCACCCCGCCAAATAGGTGCTTGCCCTCGGCGAAAGGATGAGAACTCCTACCCCCAATACCAGCGTCACGCAGGCAAATTGCAGTCTCGGAAAGGCCAGGCCACGAATGGCCCCGAACGGCAGCTTGGTCAGTGGTAGCAGTGTCGCCAACACAAGTGCGAGGGTCAGCCCCCAAACCACGATACCACCGAAACCTTGCTGCATCTTTCTGTCCTTTCAGAACCCAACGGGCAGTCCGCCTGATGGTTCCAATCCCGCTCAGACAATAAAGAAAGCCCCCGATGCACACGGCACCGAGGGCTCTATTCAAAACATCATCCATGGGTCAGGTGCGTGGATCGCTGTCTTCACTATCCTCGTCAACCGGCCCATCCGGAAGGTTGAAGAAGCTATCGGCATCAGAGAAATCACCCTTCTCTTCGTCGTCTTCCTCTTCCACCTCACCGGATAGGGTAAAGGTCTCAAGCCCCTCGATGGCCGTTGGAATCTTGGGCTCTGCCTCCATGCCCAGACTTTGCTCAGTGCTGACCAGTTTGCGACGCTCATCATCGCTCATGATCGGTGCATCAGCCGCTTTCTTGGCGGCCGCCTTCTGAACGACCGCATCAAGCTCAGACTGTTTGCACAGCCCCAAAGCCACCGGATCAATCGGCTGAATGTTCGAAATGTTCCAATGCGTCCGCTCACGGATCGCCTGAATGGTCGGTTTGGTGGTGCCAACCAGTTTGCTGATCTGCCCATCACTCAATTCAGGATGGAATTTCACCAACCAGAGGATCGACGCTGGCCGATCCTGACGTTTTGACAAGGGCGTGTAGCGCGGCCCCCGACGTTTTTCTTCGCCTTGTGCCGCCGCGTTGAATTTGAGCTTCAGCTTGTGGAGCGGATTCTCCTGAGCTGCATCAATTTCATCTTGTGTCAGCTGATTGTTCGCAATCGGGTCAAAGCCCTTGACGCCCTGCGCGACATCCCCATCCGCAATACCCTGGACTTCCAGTTCATGCATGCTGACAAAATCAGCAATCTGTTTGAAACTGATCGTCGTATTATCAACCAGCCATACTGCGGTGGCTTTTGCCATGATTGGTTTTGCCATTGTCGTACTCCTGTCTACATCTCGGAACCCGCAATTCGACCGTCGCCTGAAAGGGCTGTCCCGGAGGGTCGGAACGGTTTCCATTGTGGGGGAACTTGTGGCTTATATAGGCGGGCGAAGCGAATAAGGAAAGACCCAATGCGCTGGATGCTCGTCTGGATGTTTCTGGCCCTGCCCGCTCAGGCGGAACAAAATGTGGCCGGAGAATTCGACTATTATGTAATGGCGCTGAGCTGGTCGCCCAACTGGTGTGCCCGTGAAGGCGATGCGCGCGGATCGGATCAATGCGATGCCCGCCACGACTACGGCTGGATATTGCATGGTCTGTGGCCTCAGTACCATCGCGGCTATCCGGAATTCTGCCAGACCATTGCCCGACCACCAACCCGGCGCATGGCATCAGAAATGACAGATATCATGGGGTCGGCGGGGCTGGCCTGGCACCAGTGGCGCAAACATGGCAGCTGTTCAGGATTAGATGCACCCGCCTACTTCGATTTGTCGCGCAAGGCCTATGAGACCATCGTTCGGCCAGAAGTTTTCCGCCGGTTGGAAAAAACCGTAAAGCTGCCCGCAAAAGTCGTGGAAGAAGCGTTTCTGAAAGAAAACCCGCTGTTGGAGCCCGACATGATCACCATCACCTGCCGCGACAGTCACATCCAGGAAACCCGGATTTGCCTGTCAAAAAATCTCAAACCCGTGCCCTGTGGCCAGGATGTTGTCCGCGATTGCACGCAGCAGGATGCCCTCTTTGCGCCGATACGCTAAGCCGCCCATCATACCGTCAGAATGGTGCTTCCTGTCGTTTGCCTTGCCTCAAGCGCCTCATGGGCTGCGCGTACGTCACTGAGCGGAAATCTCTGATCAATCCGAATATTGACCTCGCCCGATTGCACTTTGTCAAAGAGGTGACGCGCCATTTCCTGGCAAGTTGCGTGGTCATTGGAATGCGCAAACAACGTGGGGCGTGTGATTTTCAGAGACCCTTTCTGAGCGAGCACCGAAAGGCTGAACGGCGGCACCGGGCCTGACGCATTCCCAAAGGAGATCATCATGCCCAAAGGTTTCAAACTGTCGAGCGACCCCTCAAACGTATCCGCGCCAACCGAATCCATAACGACATCAACGCCGCGACCCTCCGTCAGCTCCTGAATACGTGCGACCCAGTCCTCGGTACGATAGTTGATGCAATGGGCCGCGCCGTGTTCCAAAGCGAGCTGGCATTTTTCATCCGTGCCAGCGGTACCGATCAAGGTGATACCTTCGGAGCGCGCCCACTGGCAGGCGATCAGACCGACACCCCCCGCAGCGGCATGAAAGAGAACCGTATCTCCGCGGGTCAGAGGCGTTGTGCGGTGGAACAGATACTCGACAGTTGTGCCTTTCAACATCATTGCAGCGGCAATCTCAAAGGAAATATCCTCAGGTAACGGACACACCTGGGCGGCGGGCATGACCCGCGCCTGCGCATAAGCGCCGGGTGGGATCGCCGCATAGGCAGCACGGTCACCGATTTTCAGATGCGCAACACCCTCACCAACGGCCTCAATGACCCCCGCCGCCTCCATCCCCAGGGCATGCGGCAAGTCCAGCGGGTAAAGTCCCGTGCGCTGATACACATCAATGAAGTTCAGACCGCAGGCTTTGTGCGCAATGCGTATTTCGCCGGGGCCAGGATCGCCGACATCCCGGTCCACAAGGGCCATCGCTTCCGGCCCACCGGTTTGTTCTATGATGACGGTTTGTGCCATGTCGCGGTCTCCTCAAGATTTATCTCCTCGCCCCAATGTGAACGGGCCGGCATTGGAGCGTGGCGAATTAGCTGACTTTCAGAACGATTTTGCCAATATGCCCCGAGCTTTCCATGCGCGCGTGGGCCTTGCTGGCATCTTCCAGATCAAAGGCCTGATCCATGACCGGTGCCACCTGGCCAGTATCCAGCAGAGGCCAAACTGACTCACGCAACTCCTGCGCGATGCGCGCCTTTGCCAGATCACTCTGCGGGCGCAGCGTGCTCCCTGTCATTGTCAGCCGCCGGGTCATCAACGTGGCAAAGTTCACTTCGACCTTCGCCCCTCCCAGAAAGGCAATCTGGATGAGCCGTCCGTCATCAGCAAGGGCTTTGAGATTGCGGGGGATGTAGTCCCCTCCAACCATGTCGAGGATCAAATCCGCGCCACCTTCATCGCGCAGAATCTTCACAAAATCCTGTTCCCGGTAATTGATGGCAATTTCTGCGCCCAAAGCGGCGCAGGCATCGCACTTCTCTGCTGAACCGGCAGTGGTGAACACCCTTGCGCCAAACGCGCGCGCTAACTGGATCGCCGTTGTCCCGATGCCGGAGGATCCGCCATGCACCAAAAACCGCTCACCCGCCTGCAGACCGCCGCGACCGAATACATTGGACCACACCGTGAAAAACGTCTCCGGCAGGCAGGCCGCCTCTCGCAGGCTCATATTCTTAGGCACCGGCAGGCAATGCGCGGCAGGGGTGGCCACATATTCGGCGTACCCTCCTCCGGGCAAAAGCGCACAGACCTGATCGCCGATCTCAAGACCGGACACGCCGTCTCCCACCGCCACAACCTCACCCGAAGCTTCCAATCCCGGCAAGTCACTCGCTGTGGGTGGCGGCGCGTAGAGCCCTGCCCGTTGCAAGGCATCAGGTCGATTGACCCCCGCCCATGCAACTTGAATGATCACCTGCCCATGCGCTGGCTCAGGGACAGGGCGTTCTGTCAGTTTCAGAACCTCCGGGCCTCCGGCTTCGGTGATCTCAACAGCGCGCATCATCTCGGTCATGAACAGGTCCTCTTTGCTTGCCCCTGCCTAGCAGGACCATGCGGAATGGCCAACCAAAGACAGGTTGCGTCAGATCACTTGCGCGGTGTCGTCCAACTGCCCGGAAGGTCCATATTGGGCATGCGGGCGGGCGCTTTGATGTGGCTCAAAATCCAATTGGGCCCTGTCATCAATCGTGTGAGCGCCGGGCTTTGACGCACGCGCGCTTTCAGTTTTTCGATCTGCATCACGTCCTCGATGCGCCGGTCAAGGAATTCCCAGGTCGCCGTAGCCTCCGGGCTGTCATCGCCCAACCAATAAAGCACAGTTGCAGAGTAGACACCGCCAAGCGTTGCACGCTTCGTATACCAGTTCACATCGTCTGAAGTGTCGCCCAGGGCGTCCCAGATCTTGTCCGCCGTACCCCAAATCAGCTTAGCCCCATCAGCTGCATAGATGGGCAGCGCAAAAAGTGTTGTCCCGCGCCGAACAGCTTCCTTGTCGGAGACCGCTTCAAGGCGGAACCGCACCGCCGCGGCGATCTTCTCGCGGAACTTCATATCGCTCATGTCTTCGGAATTGAGACGTTCCAGCATCGCCTCATCTCCGCGGTGATGAAAAGCAATCGCAAGATCAACCGCGCCGCGCGGACAGACAGCGCGTGCCACCGCCGGGGCGATAGCAGTTTCACGAATCGCAGCCTTGAAGGTCGCCTCCGACCATCCATCGAAAGGCACATGCAGGAGAGCTGCCTCCAGCAGTTGTGACTTTGCGGTCTCATAAGATACTGTCATTTGGTGTCTCCGTTGCGATGATGCGGCTCGTGACTGGACAAGATAGGGCGTCCTTGCTATATGCCCATTTCCTGCAAATCCTTGCAACTCAACTTAGAAAGGTGGTGAAAACCACATGCAGGTTAGTGTTCGCGACAACAATGTCGATCAGGCGCTTCGTGCCCTGAAGAAAAAGCTACAGCGTGAAGGTGTCTTCCGTGAGATGAAGCTCAAGCAACATTTCGAGAAGCCGTCCGAGAAAAAAGCGCGCGAGAAAGCTGAAGCGATCCGCCGTGCCCGTAAACTGGCACGCAAAAAAGCCCAACGCGAAGGAATGCTCTAAGCTTTTCCCGTCGCAAGGCAACTGAATTGACCCCTCGTATGTAACAACTTGCGGGGGGTCTTTCGTTCCCGCTTAAACTTCTGAAATTCCATTTCGTTAAACTGCTGATAAAAATCGCGATTTATTGCGTGCGGCGAGCCACGCCATGTTAACGACACTACTTCACAAAAGAGTGAACAGTCGTTGTCGGAGCCAAAACATGGACGCCAGCACCTTGTTCACAAATGGTGAAACAAGTTCTTCTTTGCGCAAATGCGCTGTTCCGTTGCTCGTTCTGGTCGCCTTTACAGGCGCGATCACGCTTGGAGTTCATCTTCTCATCGACTGGGCCGTCGGAGAGACCATCAATAAGCAGGCAGAAATGGACGCGATGAGTTGGGCTGAGGAGTTCAATACACGCTCAACCGGTTCGGGCAGCATTCTCAGTGATGGTGCGCTGACAGCCGGCCAGCAATCGGTCATCGATTCAGCGATCAATTTTGGCAATGTCTATGCCTTTATCGTCTATGATGCGGAAGGGCGTGCGGTCTACTCGAATGATTACGGCCTCTTTGACATGAGCGGCAATCAACCTGTGAACGATACTGCGCTGAATGTCGTCACCTCCGGTCAATCGAGTATCGATGTGGTTCAAAAGGAAAGCCCCAACGGTACGGTAAACGTGTTTGTCGACGCGCTGGTTCTCATCAAAGACCCCAGCGGCGCACCGATCGGAGCGGTTCAACTATACCTGGACAAATCGGAAGCAGCCGCCTTCTACACCAAGTTTCTCGACTGGATTGGCCTGCTCCTGCCAATTCTGTCCGCCATCATCTATTTGGTGCCCTCCATCGCCTTTATCATGAAGCGGGAACAGGCTTATACGCGAACAAAACGGGTCAACCACCTGTCCCGCTTTGACGCTCTCACCGGTGCCTTGAACCGGCACACCATGAGCAGCGAATGCAAAGCACGGTTCGCTGACCGCGAAAAAAGCAAGGTGATAGGTGTCTTTTTCATGGACGTCGACAAATTCAAAAACATCAATGATTCCAATGGGCATGAATTTGGTGACGCTTATCTCAAGCACATCGCGTCCATTCTGATCAACAATGTACGCAGCACCGATCTTGTGGGCCGCATGGGAGGGGACGAATTTGTCATTGCCTTCCCGGATGCTATCGCTGAGCTTCTGACGTCGATCGGTGAGCGCATCTTGGCGGAAGCCTCCAAACCATTCGAATACAAGGGAACGACAATACAAGGCAGCATCAGCATAGGGTCTCACCTTGCAGGTGTAACAGAATCCGGACCCGAGGCGCTCCACGCGGCGGACCTTGCCCTATATCACGCGAAAACAAACGGCCGAAACAATATGCAGTTCTATTTCCGCGAGCTTGACACCGCCATGGTACGGCGCTGCGCAGTCGAGGCGAGGATGCGTGAGGCGTTGCAAAACGATGAATTCGAAATCCATTTCCAACCGCTCTCCAATCCCGCGGATGCCTCTATTGTCGGATTTGAAGCCCTGCTCAGGCTGAATGACGCCCAAGGCACCCCAATATCGCCAACAGAATTTATTCCGATCGCAGAGGAAACCGGCATGATTCAGGCCATCGGAATACAAACATTGGAACGCGCAATTGTCGCGGCCAAATCATGGCCCGATCACATCTTTCTGTCGGTCAATCTGTCACCAGCCCAGTTCCAACGCGGGGATCTGGTATCGGAAATAGAAGACGTGTTGACGCGGCAGGACTTCCCAGCCTCACGTCTGGAACTGGAAGTGACAGAAAGCCTGCTGATGGCAGATGAAGAACGTGTCTCGGCTCAATTGGTGGGACTGAAACGCATGGGAATCTCCATAGCGATGGATGATTTTGGCACAGGATATTCCAGCCTCGGGTACCTGTGGAAGTACGACTTCGACAAATTGAAAATTGATCGGGTTTTCCTGGAAGGTTTCGAATTCGACAGCACCAAGTATCGCGAAATCATCGAAACCATCGTTACCCTCGGCCACAAGATGGGCATGCAGGTGACAATCGAAGGTGTCGAAAACCACGATCACACGGAAATGTTGAGGGAACTGGATTGCGATCAATATCAAGGTTTTCTTTTTGGCAAACCGATGCCCGCGGAAAAGGCACTTGAGGCCGTCACGGTCGGGCAACTCGGCAAAACGTCTGCGGCCTGATCTGGCCGTCGCAGCTGATCCAGCTAGCTTCAGTCATTGACCACAATTTTCAACAACAGGCGTGAGGATGGTCAGAAAATGGCGGCCGCGCATCTCATCACTGTGGTTCTCCGTGAAGCCTGCGCAGCAAACGTCAGACAGGCAGAGCCGTGGTTTTAAATACTGTCCGCAAGGCGAAACTCGATTGCATCTGCGCGACCCCCGGTAAACGCGCCAGATGTTGTCGATGAATGCGGGCGAAATCCTCCGTATTTTCAGCGACAACTTTTAGCAGATAATCAGCAGTGCCCGCCATCAGATGACACTCCAATACGTCCGGGATACGGCTGACCGCCTTTTCAAATGCATCCAGAACCTCATCCGCCTGACCCTGCAACGTAATCTCCACAAAGACAGTGGTAGCAACCCCCATCTTGCGCGCATCCAACAACGCCACGTAGTCCCGGATATAACCGTCTTTTTCAAGCCGCTGCACGCGACGATGGCACGCCGAGGGAGACAGATTGACCATTTCGCTCAGCTCGGCATTTGGCATACGCCCCTTGCGCTGAAGCGCTTTCATGATACGTCGATCTGTTGCATCCAAGCTCATTTTCGCAAGATTCTCCGAATAATCCCTCTATTTGCGCCAGTATATTCACAGAACTAGCGCTAACGCGAGCAACGTTTGGTGCTACATTGCATTTTGCATACCGTACCATACTGGCAATTATATGCAGAGGAGACCCCGATGATCATCGGTTGCCCAAAAGAGATCAAACCTCAGGAATTCCGCGTCGGCATGACGCCAAATGCAGCCCAAGAGGCGGTGAACCACGGACACGACGTTCTCATCCAAAGTGGCGCGGGCGCGGGTGCCGGGTTTGAAGATGAGGCCTATGTGACTGCTGGCGCTCGGGTCATCGAAACGGCCGAAGAGATCTTTGCCACGGCAGATATGATCGTCAAGGTCAAGGAACCCCAGGCTGGCGAACGTAAAATGCTGCGCGACGGGCAGTTGCTTTTCACTTATCTACATCTGGCACCAGACCCCGATCAAACACATGATCTCATCGCGTCCGGCGCCACGTGCATCGCCTATGAAACCGTCACGGATGATCGTGGCGGCCTGCCCCTTCTCGCGCCGATGTCCGAAGTCGCCGGTCGCCTGGCTCCGCAGGTTGGTGCCTGGACGTTGCAAAAAGCCAATGGAGGCCGCGGTGTCCTGATGGGCGGCGTGCCTGGTGTGGGACCAGCGCGTGTTGTTGTCATCGGGGGCGGTGTTGTCGGCACTCACGCCGCCAAGATCGCAGCCGGCATGGGCGCGGATGTGACCGTGCTGGATCGGTCTTTGCCCCGACTGAGATACCTTGACGATGTCTTTGGAGGCACATTCAAAACCAGCTATGCCTCTGCGGGGAACACGATCGAACTGGCCCGCGAAGCAGATATGATCATCGGTGCGGTTCTGATACCAGGTGCAGCGGCGCCCAAGCTGATCAGTCGCGCCCAGCTCGCCGAATTAAAGCCAGGTGCCGCTCTTGTTGACGTTGCAATTGATCAGGGCGGATGCTTTGAAACCTCGAAGGCGACCACCCATCAAGACCCTGTCTATAACGTGGACGGTATCATGCACTACTGCGTCGCCAATATGCCCGGCGCCGTTGCACGCACGTCTACGATTGCGCTTGGCAACGCGACGATGCCTTTCATGCTGGCGTTGGCCGACAAGGGGTGGCGCCAAGCCTGCACCGACGATCCGCACCTCATGAACGGCCTGAACGTTCACGGTGGCCAACTCACCTATTATGCCGTTGGAAAAGCGCTGGGGATCGACGTCATCTCGCCCAGCGTGGCAATCAAAAACTAGAGCCCTCTGCCGGTGTGCGCCCCTCGAAAAGGGGACGCATCGCATTAATGCGCAATGCCGCAAATTCGGTAAATGTCGTGACTTTACGGGTGCCGCGCAGGTCAGCATGGGTCAATACCCAGATGGGCCGATAGGGGAGCAATGGCACCCGCGCGAGCCTTTGTATGCGGGGTTCCACGTCGCCAATGAAGCACGGCATCCGCGTGGCCCCAATATTTGCGCGCACGCCCGCCAGCGCCGCGTACATATCGTCGACGGTCAGTGTTATACGCCGTTCCGGCCAAGCTTCTTTGAGAGCCGCAGGCGGCCCCGGCCAATGCGCGAAGCGGATCCAGTCCAGCGGTAACTGCGGGTCACAACGAAGCCGTTCTGCCTGCTCTTTACCCACGTAAACGGCTGCAGATTGCTCGGTAACGCGACGGCCAACCAGCGTATCACCGGGCGTGTCCGAGATGCGAAAAGCCACATCGGCTTCATGCGCTGCAAGATTGAGCTGGCGGTTGGCTGCAATGATCCTTAGCTCAATCGCCGGATATTGCGCCTTAAAATCCCGCAGAATGGGTGCCAGAAGACGTTCCACCAGCAATTGCGGTGCTGTGATCGTCAAAGCCCCGCTCAATTGCTGATCCCGGGCACTCAGACTGCGGCTCAAATCATGGCTGGCCGTTTCCATACGTTCGGCCATTCGCGCGGCTTCCAGACCCGCTTCGGTAGGCCGGTATCCACCTGGTGCCCGGTCAAACATTCTCGCACCCATCGCGCGTTCTGCTGACGCAATCCGTCGTGAAACCGTCGCGTGGTTCACCTTTAACGCCCGGGCGGCGCCACTCAGTCCACCATGGCGCACGGTCTCCAGCACGTATTTCAAATCATCCCAATCCAACATGATGATCATTATCGCACATAGGACATGCAGAGTTGAGGTATTTTCGCACATCTGGCCGACACTTATTTGTGAGGCCTGACAATCAACAGAGTAGGACACCTGATGACCGCACATGCTGTAGCAACGTTGAAGATGAAAGACCCCGCTGCCCTTGCTGCCTATCGCGAAAAAGCAAGCGCAGCGCTGGCGCGCCATGGAGGTGCAATTTTGCAAGCCTCTACAGAATTGGTCAGGCTGGAAGGTGACCAGGCCCTGCCAGATGGCGTCGCGATCCTGACATTCCCTGACCGAGGTGCCGCACAAGCATGGATTGATGATCCAGACCTGATCGAGACCCATGCGCTGCGCACCAAAGGTGCAGAAACGCTGATCGCATTGCTCTAAAAGGAAAAAGCCCGCCTCCATCGGAAGCGGGCATTACATCGTGATCTCAGGCTTAGGATCAGCCTTTTTTCAACGCATCACGAATTTCCAGAAGGACGTCCAATTCGGACGGTCCCTTTGGCTCTTCGGGGGCCGCTTCTTTCTCTTCTTCCGCAGCTTCCTTGATCCGGTTGACCATCTTGACCAACAAAAACACCACAAAAGCGACAATCAGGAAATTCATGATCGCCATGACAAACTTGCCGACGGCAAACACCGGCACCCCTACTTCGGTGGCCGCCTCAATGGAGGGGAAGCTTTCTTCTCCCATCACGTAGAACCACCCCGAGAAATCAATCCCACCGGTGAAAAGCGCGATGATGGGGTTGATCAGATCGCCCACAAGCGAGGTCACAATCGCCGTAAATGCCGCACCGATGATGATACCCACAGCCATGTCCATGACATTGCCCTTGGCGATGAAATCCTTGAATTCGTTGATCATAATTGTCCCTCACACTGTCTGATCCGGGGCTCTTTCTGATTGCTTTGGCCCTCTGTGCGTTAGTTAACACATTGTTGCGCGCAGGCGAGCCTGTTTTTACGGGGAAATCCGCTTATGTCTTACCCTCAACGCAAAAAAGGAGATGCCGTATGGCCGACCTGTCAAACTTCAGTATCAACGACAAATGGCCTGCAAAGGACCCAAATGTCCTGCAACTTTATTCTTTCCCAACGCCGAATGGTGTGAAGGCATCAATCGCCCTGGAAGAAATGGGTATCCCTTACGAGGCCCACACGGTCACATTGTCAGATGCAGATGTGAAAAGTCCCGAGTTCCTGTCGCTCAATCCGAACAACAAAATTCCGGCGATCATCGACCCGAACGGGCCAGATGGCACACCGCTTACCCTTTTTGAAAGCGGTGCCATCCTGATCTATCTCGCGGAGAAATCTGGTAAACTCATCGGATCTAACGCCACAGAAAAAGCCCATATCATTCAATGGGTCATGTTTCAGATGGGCGGATTGGGTCCGATGTTCGGACAGCTCGGGTTTTTCTCCAAATTCGCCGGGTCGCAGTGGGAAGACAAGCGTCCGCAGCAGCGCTATATTGATGAAGCGAAACGCCTGCTTGGCGTTCTGGATGGCGCATTGGAAGGTAAAACATGGATCGCGGGCGATTATTCGATCGCCGACATCGCGATTGCACCCTGGCTTCGCGCCCTGGACTTCTACGAGACAAAAGACGTAGTTGGATTTTATGATCACAAGAATGTGGCGGCCTATCTGGATCGCTTCCTTGAACGACCCGCCGTCGAGAAGGGCTTGCAGATCCCTCCGCGGGAACCGGCGTAACACGTGCCCCAGGGCGGAGATCAACTCCGCCCTGCTCGGCGCAATACCCGCGGCGATCAGCCCGGCAAAGTGCCGGTCAACACGTATCGCAGGATTTCGACAACCTGCGACGGTTCTTGCGCCACAGCCAAGGCCGCCGCGTCCACCTCCTTGAGCGCGTGGGCATGACCCGTGCCATGTAATATGATCAGCGACTTGCCCAAAGCGGATGCATAACCGGCATCAAAAGCGGCATTCCACTGTTTGTACTGGTCTCCAAATCGCACCACTACGACGTCGGCATCGGCGATCCCCTTACGCGTCCGGATCGCATTGACCATCGCGCCCTTGTGGTCGTGCCAGTATTTGTTGTCTTCCGCACCAAGGATTGCGACGCCGCAATCATCACTTGCTGCGTGATCTGTCACCGGGCTGTCAAAAGCCACATCAAGCGCCTCGGCACCGGACATGATCTGATCTCGCCAGTCAGTGTGAATTTCGCCGGACAGATAAACTTTCAACGTCACTTTATTCTCCTTTTGCTGCGGTTCAGATGTGGCGCCCTGTTAAATGGCTTTGACCCCGTGAAACTTTGCGCGGCAGATTATCCGCGCAGGGTTCCACCGGTTGCCTTGGTGACTTTCTCGACAACTTTAGCGCTGACCGCTTCGATGTCCTTGTCCTTCAGCGTCTCGGCAACTGGCTGCATTCGGACGGTCAGAGCGAGAGATTTCTTGCCTTCACCAAGACTGCCACCAATGAACTCGTCGAAGATCCGCACATCTTCGATCAGCGCTTTGTCCGCCCCCATGGCGGCGTTGACCAACGTCAGAGCGTCAACACTCGCATCCACAACGAAAGCGAAATCACGCTCCACCGCCTGCAAATCGCTTATGTTCAACGCCCCGCGTGAAGCACCGGATTTGCGTGGCATCGGCACTTCGGCGGGCCAGAGTGTAAAGGCCATTGCCGGGCCTTTCACATCCATGGCCGCCAGCACACGCGGATGAACCTCACCAAAGATGCCGAGCACTTTCTTTGGTCCCAGGCAGATTTTTCCATGACGTCCCGGGTGCCACCACTCCGCCGCACCGCGTAGAATCTGGGTTTTTGCCGGTGCGCCGATGGCCGCCAAAATCGCTTCGGCGTCGGCCTTGACGTCGTAGACATCAACGCCACGCGATGCACCATGCACATCTTTTGGCCCTGTACGCCCGACCAGCAAACCGCTGACGAGCAGGTGTTGCTCGCCGGGCTCGCCGCCATGGAATGCCGGGCCTACCTCAAACAGCGCCAGATCGTTGAAACCGCGGGCCTGATTGCGTGCCGCAGCCCGCAACAGTCCGGGCAAAAGCGCGGGTCGCATGTGGCTCATATCGCTGCTGATCGGGTTTTCCAGACGCGTTGCATCCTGCCCGCCGCCAAAGAGCTTGGCGGAGGTTTCATCGATGAAACTGTAGGTCACGCATTCGTTGTAACCGAGTGCTGCGCAGGTACGCCGCGCAATCGCTTCGCGGCGCTGCAACGGCAGGAGGATCGGTTTGGGCACGCCGTCGCTCAGTCGGGGCAGTGGTTTGCCCTTCAGCTTTGTCAGCGAGGCGATCCGGGCGACTTCTTCCACCAGATCCGCTTCGCCTTGAACGTCTGGCCGCCAGCTTGGGACATGCGCCATATTACCTTCGAGGATGAAGCCCAGCGACGTCAGCGTCTGACGCTGTTCGCTTTCCGGAATATCCATACCTACCAGCGATTGCACCCGGGCTGCATCCAGCTTGAAGGCGCGGTCCCAATCCGGAATTTTGCCCGCGACGATCACTTCCGATGGCTCACCCCCCGCGCGGTCCAGGATCATCCGCGTCGCATGCTCAATGCCATATGGCGTCCAGGCCGGGTCGATGCCCCGTTCGAACCGATACCGCGCGTCCGAATTGATCTTGAGCGCGCGTCCGGTATAGGCGGTGCGCACGGGGTCGAAATACGCCGCCTCGATGAAGACGTTGGTCGTCTCTTCGGTGCATCCGGAAGCCAACCCGCCCATCACGCCGCCAATGCTTTCCACACCCTCTGCGTCAGAAATCAAGGTCATGCCTTCGGTGAAGGTATATTCCTTTTCATCAAGACCCATCAGGGTTTCGCCGCCCTTGGCGCGATGCAAGCGCAGGGCATTCCCGGCGATCTTGTCGGCATCGAAGACGTGCAAGGGGCGGTTCCGGTCGTAGGTGAAGAAATTGGTCACATCCACGAGGAAAGAGATCGGACGCAGCCCGATTGCGCGCAACGCGTCCTGCAACCACGCGGGCGATGGGCCGTTCTTCACACCACGGATCAACCGACCGTAAAACACCGGGCATTGCGCCAACGTGTCACCTTCGATGGTCACGGTGACAGGGCACGGGAATGTCCCTTCGATCGCGTCGACATCGCGTTTTTTCAGTTTTCCGAGCCCACGGGCCGCAAGGTCACGCGCGATGCCGCGCACCCCCAATGCATCCGGGCGGTTCGGTGTAATTGCAATTTCGATGACCGGATCGACCTTGGCCGGATCGTTCTCTGCCAGCCAATCTACAAAGGACTGGCCCACTTCGCCGGAGGGCAGTTCAATGATCCCGTCGTGTTCCTCGCTAAGCTCCATCTCCCGTTCGGAAGCCATCATGCCGAAGCTCTCGATCCCGCGAATTTTGCCCACACCGATGGTCGTGTCGATGCCCGGCACATAGACTCCCGGCTTGGCCACAACCACGGTGATCCCTTCGCGCGCATTGGGCGCGCCACAGATGATCTGCTTGACGCCTTCGTCAGTCTCTACCTGGCATACCCGCAGGCGGTCAGCATCGGGATGCTTTTCCGCGGATTGCACGTAGCCAATTGTAAAGTCACGCAGGCGCGCGCCGCGATCTTCGACGCCCTCAACCTCCAGTCCGAGGTCTGTCAGCGCATAGACGATTTCGTCCAGGCTTGCGTTTGTGTCCAGGTGGTCTTTCAACCAGGAGAGTGTGAATTTCATCAGGTCACCGGCGTCAGGTTTGCGTCGCGCCCTGATAGCCCAAAGAGATCAGAGGGGAAAGCCACCTAATCGTTCAGGGATAGGAGTTTGGCAAACCCAGAATTTCGTCCAATTGCCGGGCGATCCAGCCATGCGGAATGAAATGCCCGCCGGGGTGAATATCCAGACTGACCCGCCCGGTTTCACAATTCTCCCAGACGATACGCTGAAAGGTCAGGAAATCGCGCGCGTTCCACGGCCCGTTGGCGACCCCTTCCGCACAATCGAATTTTTCGCGCCACAGATAGACCGGGTAATCTTCTTCACCTTCGGGCCCATAAGGATAATCAAGCACCTGATCGTTCAGACCATAGACCTGCCGCACTTCGCGCGGCGCAGTGGCGCAATCTTCGGTCTGACGCAGGGTGCCCGAAATGGCCAGCAATGCGGCCACGTCCGCGCCGTCTTCGCAGACAAAGCGCCACGCCATGTTGCTGCCCCAGGAATATCCCGAGACAAAAATCTGGTCTTCGATGATCGGATAGTTTTTCCTGACGTCATCCAGCACCGAACGCGCAAAACCCACGTCATCGGTGCCTGCATGCCAGAAATCCCAACTGCGCCCCAATCCGTTGGGGGCAACCAGCAGCACGCCACGTCGCCGTGTGGCACCGGAAATTCGCTGGTGCTGCACGATCAACGTGCCCTGGCGTTGCCAGCCATGAAAATGCAACATCACCGGCAGCGGCGACACACCATCCCAATCGTCGGGTGGCAAAACGTGGTAACTGCGGTCCCCCAAAACGCACGGGGTCTGACCGGTACAGTCCTTGTTCCAGGGACCCATCGCCACCACGGCATGGGCGCAGAAAAGCAAACAAGCGGTGAAAATGAAACGATAGATCATGCGCGCACTTTACCCACGCCGAACCGGGTGTCACATCACATCCGTGTAAGCACCCGTGATGGCGGAAATTTAGCGGCTTAGCCCGCCATGAAGGTTTGGCTGGTCGAGCGCGGAAAACCCGTAGTGACGCAGCCAGCGCAGATCGGAATCGAAAAAGGCACGCAAATCGGGAACGCCGTATTTCAGCATGGCAATCCGGTCGATCCCCATGCCAAAGGCAAAGCCCTGCCAGGCCTCAGGATCAATGCCACCGGCCTTCAACACATTCGGATGCACCATGCCCGAGCCCAGAATTTCCAGCCAGTCGTCGCCCTCGCCAACCTTCAGCGTGCCGCCTTCCCACGAACAGCGGATGTCGACCTCTGCCGAGGGTTCGGTGAACGGGAAATGGGACGCCCGGAACCGCAGATCGACGCCATCTACCTCGAAATAGGCTTTGACGAATTCCTCCAGCACCCATTTCAGGTGTGCCATGGAGATGTCTTTGTCGATGGCCAGTCCTTCGACCTGGTGGAACATCGGCGTGTGCGTCTGGTCATAATCCGCGCGATAAACACCCCCCGGGCAGATGATCCGCAAAGGCGCACCCATTTTCTCCATTGATCGGATTTGCACCGGGGACGTATGTGTGCGTAAAACATGCGGCGGCCGATTATCGCCCTCCGCGCGGTGCATGTAGAAGGTATCCATTTCAGCGCGCGCCGGATGGTGGCCGGGAATATTCAACGCATCGAAGTTATACCAATCGGTGTCAATGCGCGGGCCCTCGGCAACGGAAAAGCCCATCTCGGCAAAAATCGCGGTGACCTCTTCGCTCACTTGAGAGATCGGATGGATTGTCCCCTGACGTCGCTCTCGCGCCGGCAAGGTGACATCCAGCCATTCCTCCCGCAGACGCGCATCCAAAGCTACATCGGCCAAACCTGCTTTTTTCGCCGCCAGCGCGGAATTGATCTCGTCCTTCAGGGCATTCAGCGCAGGCCCCGCGACCTGCCGTTCTTCCGGGGTCATCTTGCCGAGCTCTCGCATTTTCAGAGCCACTTCGCCCTTCTTGCCAACAGCCGCCAAACGGATCGCTTCCAGCGCATTCTCGTCCGCTGCATCGGCTATCTGGCCCAAATATTTTTGCTTGAGATCGTTCATCTCTGCCTCGCCTATTCGTCTTGCGCCGGTGCTAGCAGAATGGCCGGTGAATGCAAGGCAGACAGTATTTTGCGTATCAGCAGCCAAACCCGCGGGAAAACACGCCGTCAGAGCTTACCCGCCATCGAGAGGTTTATAAACCACTGCATCGATCTCGACTTTAGCATCGACCATGATCTGCGAGCGAACGGTGGATCGCGCGGGCCCGCCATTGGGAAAGTAGCTGGCATAGACCCGGTTGAAGGTCCAGAAATCACGCGGGTCATCCAGCCAGACACCGACCTTGGCGATATCATCCAACGTACAATCGGCCAATGCCAATGCCGCGATCAGGTTCTCCATGGTCTTTCGGGTTTGCCTTTCGATGCCCCCCGCCTCGATCTCGCCGTCCTCGTTCATCGCCACTTGGCCGGAAATGAAGACGAAATCGCCCGCCCGCACGGCTGGTGCAAAGGGCAGAGCCTGCCCCCCTGCCCCGGTTCTGTCATCTCCAAGGCGTTCGATTTTTCGGCTGCTCATGAAATTGCTTCCCTTCTGTTCGTTATTGAATTTCGATGTTGTGTAGTGATGGACCCGAGTATCCTGCTTCTCTGGTCGGAACAGGAGGATCACCAGACCTGACCACGGGCACGCACACGATGGGGACCAAGCACTGCGCCGCCCCGTATCAGCTGAACTTCATCCAGCATGTTGCTCACAACACAACAGTGGTTCGGAATAATCCTGACTTGTTCTCCCACAGTCAGGTCAATGCTCTGAGCGGTCAGGACACCATGTTCCTCCGACAACCCCACAACACTGACGTCCGGGCGACCCAGAACATATCCATGCCCTTCGAGCCCAAGCAAATCGGACGTCAGCACCTTGGACCCCGCGTCAATCACGGCGCGGTCGCGGGCGGGAACCGAAACAACGGTTGCGAGCACACTCAGAGCACAATCATCCCAGGTGCAAACACCACGATCCTGCAATGATCTGTCATTATAAACATAGGTGCCGATGCGATACTCCGTCGCGACGGAAACCTTCTGCGCATCCCACATACCCGGCGACCCGCCATTCGAAATCACATCCACCTGCAGCCCCGAGGCTTCGATGAGCGCCTTTGCGGCGACCAGCCAGTCTTGAACTGCGGCCTCGTTTCCAATTGGCGGATATGTCATCAAACCCGCGAAACGCAGCCCGCGTTGGGCACCGACCTGCACCGCCAGTTCACAAGCCGCTTCAGGCGTCATCACGCCGCATCGGCCGGCCCCTGTATCGCATTCAACCAACACGGCCAGTGGTACACGCGCCTGTGCAAATGCCTCCGCAAGCCCCGCCACGGTTTCACCGTTATCCGCAACGACGCTCACCCGTACCTTTTCTGCCAAGGCTTTCAACCGGGCCAGCTTTTCGGAGCCGAGAATATTGAAGGTGATCAGGACGTCCTCGATCCCGCCTTCGGCAATCATTGCTTCGGCTTCACTGACCTTCTGACAGGTGATCCCGATGGCCCCGGCCTTGATCTGGCGTTTGGCGAGCATCGGTAACTTATGGGTCTTGATGTGCGGCCGAAGGCCCAAGCCATAAGCGTCACAATGCGCCTGAAAGCGGTCGATATTCGCCTCTGCAACGTCCAGATCAACAAGAACTGCTGGCGTGTCGATTTCAGGAAAAATCATATTGGTTTCCTCTGATGCGGATCGTCGCAAATTGGCCAGATCGCACGGGATAACCGCTGATAAGGCGTTGTTGATGGATCACTTGGATAGGGGCCATCGACGGCGGCATAGATGATTTGTGATGCAATTTCAGCGAAAGCGCCGTGAAAATGGTTGGTGGATTTGACCACCAGAACCTTCTTTTCAGCAATGTCGATGCCAAGGTTCGTGAACAGATCCGGAGAAAATGCCTGGCTTCGATTGGAATTTAATACCACGTCAATCCCCCCCAGCCGGATGACCGAGCAATCGCCGAGAGGCACAACCGAGCTGCCAAAACTCTGAACCGCGCCGCGTTGATTGCGGATGACTTTGACCCGCGCATCTATGGGGTCACCCGCCTTGGCAGATGTTTTCCCGCCAAATCGCAGATCTAGCGCAGCACCCTCTCCGGCTGCATGACACAGGCGCACCGCCATCGGGTCCCAAATCGTCCCAAATGCCGCCGAGGTCAGATTCTGCGCCATGGCCTCTTGCAACACCAAGGTGGAATCTCCGGCAACACCGCCGCCGGGATTGTCCCAGACATCCGCGACAACCACCGGGCCCGCGGGTGCCTCACCTGCCTTTCGAAGGGCGGCTTCTGCCGACATGAACTCCGGTTTGGTTTGCCCCCTGAATGAGAACAGCTCCCTCCCCAACGCTTCGGCAATCCGGTCTCCGTCCGCGTGTTGATTATCGGTCACTACAATAATTTTGGCCCCCAAATCAGGGGAGTCGCCCGCCATAAACCCGTGAATTGCAGAGACCGACAACACCTCGCCAGCTTTTTCGAGCGCCGTCATCTTGTCGACGAAACCGCGCATCGGGTGGCGACTTGTCGGGAGGATTTCGATCATCCGGACATCAAAGACCGAAAGGACAGGGGTGATTTCCTTGCGAATGGCGCGCAAGGTAAGATCAACACAAGCCTCCCCCGCAGCAACAAAATCCGTGTGGGGGAATTCCTTGAACACGGTGATCACATCGGCGTTCTGGACACGTTTGTCGCTCAGGTGGCTGTGGGGATCAAAACTGACACCAATGATCGTCTTACTGCCCACGATATCACGTACCTCCTCGATCAATGTGCCTTCGCAATCAACACACCCCTCTGCGATCATGGCACCGTGAAGCCCCAAAACGACGCCATCCAATGGCATGGCAGCGCGAACCTGAGCCAGAATCTCATCCCGTAGTCGTCGCCAGGTACCGGCGTTGATCAGACCACCAGGTTCGGCCCAGGTTGCAGTCCCTTCGACCAAGTCAAAACCATCCGTCGCGGCACGAGTGCGCAGCGCCGGAAAAATCGCACTGCAAAGCGTGGGTGTTTGAGGATGCTCACCGGGTGCCGCGTAGAAACTCTGCTCGAAATCGGAAAAATCTGTGCGCAGGGGCGAGAAGGTATTGGTCTCGGTCGCCAGCGACGCACAGAATATCCGCATGTTCATTTCCTGCATCCGTTCGGTAAGGTCAAAAACCAGCGTTCAGGCGGGCAAGACCCGCCTGATGCCCACACGTTCTAGTCGAGATAAGTCGATGCGTTTGCTTCGGCCACGGCCTGTTCGAATTGCCCCAGCAGTGCGCCGGCGGTTGCATCCAGATTTTCCGCCACGTGAGATTTGAAGGCAGGTTGGGTTACTGAGGCCATTTTTTCGCGCTGCTCATCTGTCAGCGCTGTGACCTCAATATTGTCCATCAAACCTGCAAGACCCCGATCAGAGGCCTCGATGATCCGCGACAAACCCCGGCTGGCGGTGACACAGTTTTCTGCCGCTGTCCGAATTGTTGCCTGCTCGCTTTCGGAAAGACCTTCGAAAAAGGCTCGGTTGATCATGAAGGTATAGGGCGAAAACAGATGGTTGGTGAGGGTCAGGTACTGCTGAACTTCCGCAAAATTCGCGAAGGAAATAATCGGAACCGGGTTCATCTGCCCATCGATCACGCCGGTCTGAAGGCCGGAATAGACCTCGCCCCATGAAAGCGGATAAGCCTCGGCACCAAGTGCCTGTACGATTTTCTGATGAGACGGCAACGTCATGGTCCGGATGCGGATACCGTCAAAATCTTCGAGCTTGGCAATTGGACGTTGCGAGTTGGTGACGGCAAAGAACCCACCGGTGTCCGGGAACCCCAAGACCACAACATCCCCGAGTTCCGCCTCGATATCGGCCGCCAGCGCCTTGCCGAAGGCACCATCAAAAACCGGATATGTGGCGGCATTTCCGGTGAACGCAAAGGGCAGGTTCAGCACATCAATGCGCGGGTAGTAACTCGCCAGGGCACCTGTTGATGTCAGCGTTGCCTGGATCAACCCATCGCGCACCTGTTGGACATGTTCCGCTGCAGACCCCAATTGGTTCGACCCGAACACTTCAACTGTAACGCTGCCATTTGTCCCCGAAGTCACCAGATTTGAGAACACGGCCGTGCAAGCATGGGCGGGGTTTTCAAAAGGGTCTGTTTTGTTGTCATGGCCAAACTTGATGACGCCGCCCTCGGCCAGCGCACTTCCGGCAACGAGCGAGGCAGCTAGAAAAGTCCCGGTCAGTATATGTTTCATCTTTTTCTCTCCTGTTGAGTTTCTGATATGAGGTTATTGGGCAAATCCAAGCAATCTGGGCAGCCAGAGGGCCGCGTCATCCCAGAAGGCAAAAGCAAAGAGGATCGTTATTTCCGCCACGAGGAAGGGCATCAGTTTTAGCGAGATCCGCTCGAGCGTCTCGCCGGTCACCGATGACAGCACGAACAGACAGGCCCCCACCGGGGGTGTCATCAGCGAGATGTTGAGCGCCAGCACAAAAATGATCCCCGCATGAATGGGCTCAAGCCCCACCTGCTCGGTCAGGGGCACCAACACTGGCGCAAGGATGATCAAAATCGCAGTGATGTCCATGACCATGCCGACAACGAGCAGCAGCCCCACGATGATGGCGATCACGACGTAGCGATTGTCGGACAATCCCAGGACGGTTTCCGCGATCAGCTGCGGGATGCGTTCGAAACTCATCCACCAGCCCAGGATGCTTGCAAACGCGATGATGACAAAGATCACACCTGTGATGCGCGCCGTGCGAACCAGCATGCCGTAGAAACTCTTGAAAGTGAGCGTGCGGTATATGAAAGCCCCGATGAACAGCGCGTATGCCACCGCGATGGATGCCGCTTCGGTTGGGGTAACAATGCCTCCCAGAATGCCACCGAGGATGATGACCGGCATGGCGAGGGCCGTGAGCGAAGACAGGAATGTCTGCCAGATCTCGCCGAGTGTCGCCCCGCGCAAGGCTTTGGGCAGGTTCTCGCGTTTACCCCCAATTGCAATGACGGCCATGCAAACCAGGCAAATCACCAACCCGGGCAGAACACCCGCCGCAAACAAGCCCGCAATCGACACACCCATGAGCGAGCCGTAAACCACCATCAGACCTGACGGCGGAATGGTTGGGCCAATGATCGAGCCCGCCGCCGTGACCGCGCAGGCATAGTCGCGACTGTACCCTTCCTTGACCATCGCAGGGACCAACGTCCGCCCGAAAGCCGCAGCATCGGCTGTCGCTGATCCCGTCAGACCCGCAAAGAAAACCGATGCCAGCATGTTGGTATGCGCCAGACCGCCGCGAAATCGCCCGACCAGAACCTGCGCCAGTTTGACCAACCGGCTGGTAATGCCGATATCGTTCATGATCTCGCCGGCAAGAATGAAAAACGGCATTGCCAGAAACGGGAAAATATTGAGCCCATTGAAGATCTTGCTTGGTCCAATGGCCAGAAATTGGGTGCCACCCATGTCGATCAGGCCGACCACGCCAGCAAACCCGATTGCAAAACCGATCGGCATCCCCAGCACGATGAGCAGCACAAAAGTAAGGGCAACAATCATGTTGCTTCCTCCTGCGGCACTTCGAAAGGCGGATCATCGATATGCGTGCCGAGGTCCCGCAAAAGCACCAGTACAAGCTGGATCGAGGACAAAGCGGCAGCGACGGGAATAGCGGCATAAAAGGGGGCGAGGCTGGCGCCGAAAATCATCGCATGACGCGTGGCACCGCCAAAAGCGAAACCGACCCCGAACCATGCCACGTATAAAAACAGTGCAAGTGTCAGGACGTCCATACAGATCAGAGCGGCACGTCTGATACGATATGGCAAAACCATGATAAAAGACGTCAGGCCAATGTGATTTCGGCGCGCCACGCCTGAAGATACCGCAAGCATCGCCGCCCAGATCATCAGATACCTTGCCAAAGCCTCTGGCCAGGGTAATTGCCAGTGAAAATAGTAGCGGTCGACAACGCCAAGCCAGACATCGAGCACAAGCGCCAGCATCAAGCCAGCGGCGATAGCCTCGACCACTGTGTTGAGCTTTGCACTGGCTGTGACCGCCCAGCTGCGCATTTTCCGCCCCCCTTTTTGCAGAATCTGTAACTAAGTTACATAGTGAGGTCAAAATTCCACAAAATCAACCAATATACGTTACCTAGTTACATGAAAGGGTGAGCAGTGGGTTAAAATGGCCCATTCCATTGTGTATGACCCGCCCAATATGTAACTCAATTACACAGATCACATCCATGAGGCCAAAAATTGTCCGACGACACGCCCGAACTCCAACCCGCTGATCTGCCGCCCAAAAAAGGGCGCAAGGGTGTTGTGGATGTCATCTCGGCGCTGCACCTGCATGACGGCAGCCTCGCTGCTCAGGAACAAAAGGTCGCTGATTATGTGAAGCAGAACCTTGAAGACATCAGCGCCATCACAATTGGTGACTTGGCCGAACGCTGTGGTGTCAGCAAGCCGACCGTTGTCCGATTCTGCCGCTCGCTTGGGTGCGACGGCTTCCGGGAGTTCAAGCTCCGGCTGGTCCAGAACCTAGCTGTCAGCATGCAGTACTTGTCCGCCGAGGCAGAACAGTCAGCCCTGGGCAGTAGCGCCGCCTTAAATCAAGTTCTGGGTGCGCTGTTAGCGACGACAAATGCCATGCGCCAGCAGATCGACACCCAGGCGCTCAACGCTGCGAAAAATGCGCTGCTGACCACAAGGCACCTGTTGTTCGCCGGGATTGGCGGCGGCTCTTCGATGGTTGCCCATGATGCGGCAAATCGGTTTTTTCGCCTTGGCTTTCCGTCCTTTGCCACCAGTGACAGCTATCTTTTGCAAATGAGAGCAGCGACCCTTACCCGCGATGATGTTCTGTTTCTCATATCCGCGAGCGGGGAGGCAGATGCAATCGTAGGTGCCGCCGAAATCGCCCGGGGGTATGGTGCCACAACAATCTGTATCACCAAACCAGATACGCGGTTGGCGGCAGTGACCAACATCCAGATCGCCGTCGATATTCCCGAAGACAGCGACATCTACAAACCAACCGCCTCGCGCTATGCGCATCTTACGCTGATTGATGCGCTTGCGATGTCGGTCGCTCAGGAGATGTCGGCGGAAACACTTGAAAACCTGCGGAGGATCAGGGCGTCCCTGACCGCCTATCATGGGCGAACTGGCCCGCAGCCTTTGGGCGACTGACCAAGCCAAGACAATTGCTGGCGGTCAGGCCAATTAGTGGGAAGCGCCGGGCAGGCAATCCAGCCCGGCGCAATCTTTCATTCTGCTGGCTCTGTGGCCAAGTCACCTGACTTTGACCTCAGACCATCGCGATACATAGCCTTTGCAAGCGCAATACACATCAGCCCCATCACCATGGTGAAGGGCAGTGCCCCGATGATCATGGCATTGCGCAGCGCCTCCATCGGGTCCGCGCCACCAGATTTGCCGGCCACCAGCAAGGTCCCGATCACCGCCGTCAGGATAACGCCCCAGACGATCTTGTGCTTGTTGCCGACTTCCTGGTCGCCCCCTGACATGATGGTGTTCATCACCAGAATCCCCGAGTCTGCCGAGGTCACAAGAAAGGTCATGATCAGAACGACGCACATGATCGTGATGGCGGACAGAAACCCGCCTGAGATCATTTCGCCCAGCGTGACAAAGAGCTTTGCGGTGTTGGAGGCGCCGATGATTGCGCCCTCTGCACCACCTGTCAGTTCAAGATCAATCGCTGTACCGCCCAGAATCGTCATCCAGGCAAAGCAGACCAGTGCCGGTGCCACGACACATCCAATGATGAACTCGCGCACCGTGCGACCCCGCGAAATGCGCGCGAGGAAAAGGCCAACGAATGGCGAAAACGCAATCCACCAGGCCCAATAGAAAGTTGTCCAACCTGCTTGCCAGCCGAACTGGCGACCTGGCTCACCCGCCGCATAGGCCGCTTTGAGCGCATCTTCTGAGAGATTGGCGGCTTCCCCTTCCAGGCCGGACCGGAACCCGTCAAACGACCCCCAGGCATTTGTGGCCCCCGCGCGCAGCGCATCCGCATAGGGCGCTGCCTCGGCAGAAAGTGCTGCGGTAAACTGATCGGGCGATTGGGGTCCATAGGCACCGAAACTAAGCGATACAAAATTCAGGATATAGTCGACCAACGCCGTGGCATAGGTTGTCATCGCGAAGAGGAAAGAACCAAAAAGGACAAAGGTGAAGAGCAGTATCAGGGACAGCACCAGGTTCAGGTTCGACAGATATTTGACCCCGCGCCCCACACCTGAAACCGCCGAGATGATTGAAAGGCTCATGATCACGATCAGCCCCGCAATCAAACCAACAGTCCCCGGGGTCGGCGCGTCACCCGTTATATTCATCATCCATTCCATGCCCGTAATGGCATACATGCCGTCGATGAATTGTGAGATTCCAAATCCGATTGTAACCGATACGCCAAGGATCGTCGCGACCACGCCCAGCACATCCACGATATGACCCAAAATCCCGTTCATCAGGCCACCAAAGAGCGGCGTCAGCGCGGTTCGGATCGTCAATGGCATGTCGCGGGTATAGGCGTAATAAGCCAAGGAGAGGCCCGTCACCACATAGATCGCCCAAGCATGGAAACCGTAATGGGCAAACGTGTAGCGATAGGCTGATTGCAGCGCTTCCTGGCTGTTGGGCGCGACATCCCCGGCCACAACGATGGGATTGGAGCCCCACAAACCCAGCGGTTCGGCTGTCGCAAACACCATCAGCCCGACACCCAGACCGGCGCCGAACATCATCGAGAACCATGAGAAATTCGAGAATTCCTTGCCAGCACCCGGGCGTCCCATCACCCGTTTTCCGGTCTGCGGTAAGGCGGCGACCACAAAAAGGAAGAACGCAAAAAACCCTACGATGATGATATAGAAACTGTTGAAGCCTTCGAGGATTTGCCAATTCAGGCTACCGAGAACGCCATTGGCATTGGCGGGTGACACCAACGCCCAAATGACCAGGCCGATCATGATCGCCTTGCTGAGCAAAGCGATTTCGAGGCTGTGCCCCTCGTAAAAGCCCTGCGTTGATCTGTTGATCTCCAGATCCGTGAATGGTGGTTTGACGGACATTTGCTTCCTCCCTAAAATTTGAAGCACGCGCAGCTTGGCTTTGTCTCAACCATTCATGCGCAATTTTTATGTAAGGCCCGGTGGGCCTTGTACTTACCTCATGGTTTCTGGCTCGGCCCGCTCATTCGGAACCGCCCATCTCTGCGCCCGCGCCTTTTAGACGGCTCTCTTCGGTCGCCGGTGCATAGGTTCGGTGAGCGAATGCCAAAAGTGCGTCCCACGCGGAACTTCCCGGATCAGCTCTGGTGCAGCGCGCCCGAGGCGACCTCAAAGTTCCGCCAAAGCGGATGGCGACCTGATCCGCAAAATCGCTGGTCGCGCCGGTCAGCCCCATCTGGCCTGCGTCAAAAATAGCGCCGCCCCCCCGCCACTCGATCTCGACGACGCGTTCCACTTTCCGGGCAAGATAAGAAACAAACGGAAACAACAGGCACGGCTCGGCAATCGGACCCGTTCTGAAAGCCCCATGGTCGAACTGGCTCACTCGGTCCGAGAGGGCGGCCCCTGTCACCAGCGGACACAGGTGTGGTCCCGGAGCCTGCCATATCAGCTCATCAACTTTCGGCGACAAGTCAGAGATCGTTGCCCCATCAACGCGGGCCAGCAGACGGGCGAGAACAGCACATCCCTCAAGACCTTGCGCGCAGAGCCAGCGCGTCGCCTTGCCCGTTTCTTCCGCGAGGCCCCAAGGATAGCCCGCACCTCGCGCAGCCTTTCGCGCAGTCGCCTCAACCTCGTTAAGCGAGAGGTTCACGATACAAGCTCCGGATAAACCCAGAGGTCGCAGTTTTCAGTGGTCAGCGTTTCGGGATAAGGCGCACCGGCATACATGCAAATGCGGACCCACCGATCTGATCGGGGATCAAAATGCGTCGCCCCGAAAAACGAAAGCTTGGCGCGCAGCATGTCAATCGGCAGAACCTTGTCGCTGATCGTATTGTCACGGATTTCACCATAAGGTGCGACAAGGCTCATCTGGGCCCGACGCACCGTATGCCGGTGTTCTGGATGGCGCAGCAGAAAATCGGCGATGGGACTCTCAGACGCCCAGCCCTCCAGTGCAGCCGAAGCCGCAGCGGCGTCACGCGCGGGTGCCAGAGGCTGTTCATATTCCTCAATTGGTTCGTCAAACCGCTCGCCCAGTCTTGGCTCCAGTTTTTCTTCGGAAACGTACCAGGCGCGCGCGCAGTTTTCTGGCGCGGTCCAGTCTTTTTCCAGCGCCCAGTCAAACGCATTCGCGATGAGCTTCATCACCTCCGCGACCGGCATCGACCCATCAATCCGAAACGCGTCGGCGTTACTGTCCGACATACAATGGGCCAGACCGTCCACCAGATCGGGATAAGGCTCCAGGATCAGCGAGGCGACCAGTTCTTGCCCCTCTTCACTCAGATTTTCCGCCGCCCAGGCGCATAGCCGCGCCCAGGGCGCAAGGTGGCGCAAATCATCTCCGGCAAGATATTCTTTGAGCGCTGCGATATCCTGTCGAAGCGCTGCGAGTTTCCTGATCTGCGCGGGATGATCCGAATGCCACACCGCGATTGAGCCTTCGCTGCGTTGAAGGATTATCCGGAATGTGGTGGCCTCCTCCGCGCTCGCCGTATCTAACGCACAGACCCGTGCAATTGCCTCTTCGCGGGCCATGATCCAGTTGTTGAAAAGAACCGGGTGATTGACGATATAGGGTGCCATCCCCAACCCGGTGGAATTCCCGATCCCCAGACGCTGGGCAATCTCCGGGTGCAACACCACCGCCTCAGAGCCGCCCCTCACTCGGGCCATATGTTGCACCAGATCACGCACGAAAACGCGGGTCAGATAAACCGACAGCATTTCTGCCTGGAAGGGCACCGAAAGCTCTGGGCGGTCGGCGATTTTTTCACGATCAGCAGCGCCAAATTTCCCCGACCCGTAGACCGCGGTCGTCCGCATCAGATATCCGACCGCATCGATCTTGCTGACGTCTGGCTGACGCCCCGACGCCAAGGCTGCCACAACATGCTCCCACAGCCGGACAGACCGGTTTGCCCGCGACAGCGACAACTCGGTTTCCTGTATCCGCCCCGCTTCCTGAAGAGGGACGTTTTGCGCAAGGCGGTCAATATCCTCTGCGGTGGGGATGCCGTCAAAGAGGGTGAACGTTGCGTCCCAGGCTTCGGCGATAACCCTGTCGGATCTTTGATCTGCCGGAAGGTCATGCGCAAAAGCAATGAGCGAATAGGAGCGTTCCGGGCCAGTCGCAGTGTAAACTGCCCGGCCCACGCCATTGTCGTCGATGTCAAACAGGCGGCGGGTGAATTGCCAGCTTTCGCGGGCCATACAACGCATAAGAACCCGCATGAAGCTGAGTCTGCATTGATGCAACGACCCAAGCCGTTTGAGGCGCATGACGGTGTTCGGGGAACGCCGCCGGGTATCAGCCGCGTTCGTCTTCATCCAGTGACCTTTCCGAAGTTGTCCGAAAAGAAGCGATACCAGTTACCCCCCATGATACCGCCAACCTCATCGTCATTCATACCAACCTCCCGCAACCCGGCTTCGATGTTACCAAAATCGCGGTTGTCGCGAAACCAATCGGGCATTTCGGGAAACCCCGGGGCAGCGGCGGACCCTTCGCCATAGTCGATCTCTTTGGTCCAGCGGCCCGTGCGCATCCATTCAACGATACTATCAGGTTGATCCTGGCAAAGGTCCGAGCCAATCCCCAGGTGTTGGACGCCATATCGCTCGGCTGCGCGGGCGATCATTTCGCAAAAGCTTTGCAATGAGCAGTCGGATTTGTCTTTCAGGTGGTGCGGATAAAGAGAAAATCCCAACATCCCGCCGCCTTCGGTGACCGTGCGGATCACATCGTCTTTCTTGTTGCGCAGGGCGGGCGACCAATCATAGGGGTTGGCATGGGTGATTGCGATGGGACGCTCAGATACCTCAGCAGCTTCAATGGTCGAGCGATCTGCAGAATGGCTCATGTCCACCACCAGGCCTACGCGGTTCATCTCGCGGATCACCTGACGGCCCATGCGGGTGATCCCGGTGTCCTCGGCCTCATAACATCCCGTGGCCAGCAGGGACTGGTTGTTATAGGTCAGCTGCATGAACCGCGCGCCGAGGCTGTGCACGATCTCAACCAATCCGATATCGTCTTCGATCGGGCTTGGGTTCTGGAAACCAAAAAAAATAGCCGTGCGCCCGGTTTCGCGGGCCAGATCAATATCGGCCGCGGTGGTCCCTTTGAGGATCAGGTCGGAATGCACCTCGAACCAGCGGTTCCAGCGTTCAAAATTGAGCACCGTTTCGCGAAATGTCTCATGGTAAGCGATGGTCACATGAACCGCGTCGACATCCCCATCGCGCATCTGCCGAAAAATCTTCTCCGACCAATTGGCGTATTGCAGGCCATCGATACGCATTATTCCGGCGCCCCCGCGCTGATATAGGCGGTCTTGACGGTTGTATAAAATTCGGCGGCTGCCCTACCCTGTTCGCGCGGTCCATAGGAGCTTTCGCCGCGCCCGCCAAAGGGCACATGATAATCGGTCCCGGCCGTTGGCAGGTTGACAGTCACAACCCCGGTGCGCGCATTTCGGCGGAAATGGGTTGCGCGCGCGAGGCTCCGGGTCACGATCCCGGAGGTCAGCCCGAAGCTGGTATCATTCACGACGGATAATGCTTCATCATAGCTGCCCACCCGAATAACCGAGGTCAGCGGCGCAAACATCTCTTCGCGGTTGATCCGCATATCGTTTGTCGTGTTCAAAAATACACCGGGTGACATGTAATACCCGTCATGAGAAAGCGACAAGCGCGCACCGCCAAAGGCAAGCTCTGCCCCTTCAGATTTGCCCAGATCAACATAGCCAAGATTTTCAAGCAATTGCGCTTCACTGACAACAGGACCGATCTGGGTTCCGGCTTCCAGCGCATGGCCCACTGTCATCGCCTGCGCACCCACGACAAGCTTTTCGACGAACGCATCGTGGATGGCCTCATGGACCACCAGCCGCGAAGAGGCCGTGCATTTTTGCCCGGTTCCGCCGAACGCGCCGCCAAGCGCAACCGTCACGGCAAGGTCGATATCAGCATCATCCATCACCGCCAGCGCGTTCTTGGACCCCATTTCCAGCTGTACCTTGGTAAAGTTTCCGACCGCTGCCGTGGCGATACCCCGCCCCACGGGTACGGACCCGGTGAAAGAGATCGCATTAACACCGGAGCTTTCGACCAACCGCTGTCCAACCGAACGCCCGGACCCCATGACCAGAGAGAACAGACCTTCCGGAATATCCTGCCGGGCAATGATCTCGGTCAGCGCTACGGCGGAGGCGGGCGTTATATTCGCCGGTTTCCAGACCACCGCATTGCCGTAGCAGAGCGCTGGCGCGATTTTCCAGGAGGCTGTTGCAGTCGGGAAATTCCATGGCGAAATGATCGCTACCACGCCTACAGGTTCGCGCCGCACGTCGATTTCGATGCCGTCCCGGACGCTGTCCGCATTTTCACCAAGCTGACGCAGACATTCGGCGGCATAATAGGTGAAAAACTGACCGGCGCGGTAAATCTCGCCCTTACCTTCAGCCAGCGGCTTGCCCTCTTCACGGCTGAGCAGCTTGCCAAGTTCCTCTGATCGGGAAATCAGCTCCGTACCGATGGCCTGCAAGACCGCCTGACGTCGTTCGAGACCGTAACCCGCCCAGATACGCTGCGCGTCGCGGGCCTTTTCCAGAGCCGCATCCAGTTGTCCAGCGCTTGCCTGAGCAAAATTGCCAATAACATCGGACACATCGGAAGGGTTCCGGTTTTCGATTTCACCTTCGCCAGCGATCCATTGTCCCGCGATGAAATTCAATTTGCTTTCGGCCACGACGCGTTTCTCCCAAGTCGACATTTGGAGAAGAGTGGACACAACGAGCAATATCAGTCAAACTCAAATTCCTTAATCTAATTTCAGGAATTTTGAAATTGCCGATCAAAATCGAAATGTTGCGTTGTTTCAGTCACGTCGCCCAGGCGGGCAATCTGGCAGAGGCGGCAAGCCGCATGGGGCGCACTCAATCTGCGGTATCAATGACGCTGAAACAGCTTGAGGATCACCTTGGTCAGAGCCTGTTCGAAGGCGAGCGCAAGAATCAACTGAGCCCGCTCGGGCAACAGGTTTTCGCCCTAGCGCAGCAGCAAGTCACCAATTTTGATGCAACAGTGCGGGAGATCGAGACCTCCGCCAGTTCCCCCAAGGGATTGCTCCGGATCGCATCTATCCCCTCTGCCGCCGGTCGCCTGGTGCCTCTGGCCGTCGACGCGCTCATCACGCGGCACAGCGGGCTCAAAATCGACATGCGCGATACAGACACGGCCATGGTGATTGACGCGCTGGTTCGCGGACAGGCAGATATCGGCATTGCATCCGGGACACCCGCCCTCAACGGCATTCAAGGCCGGGTATTGTTCGAGGATCGTTTTGGACTGACCTGCGCCCCCGATCATGCACTGGCCAATTGCGCGGGGTCGATCAGGCTGGAGGATGTGATTACGGCAGATTTCATCGGCAACAATTTGTGTCACAACATCGAGCACGAGACCGTGCGGCAGGCTCTGTCAGAAACCCGAATTCAGGCCCACAACACATTTTCGCTGATCGGCATGATCAAGACCTGCAAATGGGTCACGATCCTCCCACGGTCGGTTGTGCAGGACCTTCATGGCGATCTCGTTTTTCGACCAATCGTGGATTTGGCGGCCAAACGTTCCGTCTCTGCTCTGGTCGCCGAACGATCAAGCCAGCGTCGCCTGGCGATCGAATTCGCAGAACTGTTACAGGAGCTTAGCTGAGAAGATCACCGCAAAACGGACCTCAGGAATTCCTGGGTCCGAACCACCTGCGGCGCTGAGAATATCTGTTCCGGCGTGCCTTCTTCGACGATCACACCACCATCCATGAAACACACCCGGTCCGCCAACTCACGTGCGAAACCCATCTCGTGGGTAGCTAAAAGCATGGTCATCCCTTCGGTCCGTAGCTGACGTAACACGTTCAGGACTTCGCCAACCAATTCCGGATCGAGTGCGGCGGTAATTTCATCAAAAAGCATGATTTCGGGGCGCATCGCCAGCGCCCGGATGACCGCCACGCGCTGCTGTTGCCCCCCCGATAGTTGATCGGGGTATTTGTGCATATGCAGATCCAGACCAAACCTCTGGAAAAGCGCCTCGGCACGCGCCGTCAATGCGCGACCTTCTTCTTGCAAGACCCGGCGCGGGGCCAACAGCACGTTTTCAAGCGCCGACATATGCGGAAAGAGATTGTAGGACTGGAATACGATCCCGATACGTCGCCGTACCGGGCCTAACTCCAATCCGGGCTCCGATATATCCTGACCCTCAAGCCATACTGAACCGTCATCAATAGGCTCCAGTTGGTTTATGCAACGCAGCAAGGTTGATTTGCCGGAACCAGACGCACCGATCAGGCAGATCATCTCTCCTTCGCAGACCTCCAGATCAATGCCCCGCAGAACCGCATTTTCACCAAAGGATTTGACGACACCACGCAGGGACAGTTTAGCTTCGGGCATTTCGATCCCTGTTCAGCAGGTGGTCGGCGTAGCGGGTGGCCGGAACGGTAACGATCAGAAAAATCACAGCAGCGACGACGTAGGGTGTAAAATTTGCCAACAGGCTTTTGTAGATGCCCGCCTGCCGCAGGATTTCCACCGGGCCGATAAAAGAGAGGAGTGCGACGTCCTTCTGTAGGGCCACCAGCATGTTCATGTTTGCCGGCACAACCCGGCGGATCGCCTGCGGCAGGATCACGTAGCGCATGGCATCCCGCTCAGAAAGCCCCAGACAAATCGCAGCGTTGCGCTGGCTGGCATGGATGCTTTCGATCCCGGAACGCAGAACTTCGGCTATATAGGCCGAATAGGTCAGCACCAGCGCGACCGTCCCCCAGATGTAGGGTGAATTCCAGGGGCGCGGCAGTCCAAGGCCAGGCACCCCGAAACCAATCAGGTAGATCGTCAGCACAACAGGCACGCCGCGAAAGACATCGACATAGATTGCGCCAAAAATGCGCAGGGGAAAAAGCGCAGGCGCCATCGCGCCACGCGCCAGCGCAACTGCCAGCCCCAACATCAGGATTAGGGGCACTGACCACGCAAAGATCATCACGTCGATCAGAAAGGCCTTGAGCAAAGTTGGAAATGTCTGAGCAAAGACACCGCCATCAAAGAAGCTGGCCTTCACCTGAGGCCATCCCGGCGCCAGTGGCACCAACAGGATGATCGCTGCCAGAACGATCACTGTGCTGACCCCAGCCACGGTCAATGACCGCCGCCGCTGGGCTGCTTCATATGCCTGTCTTCGGTTCACCTGGGGCTTACTTGATCAGCGGCACACCGGTGGCTTCCTGCAACCATTCCGCCTCAATCGCGGCCAGAGTGCCATTTTCGGTCAGATCGGCAAGGGCCGCGTCCACGCATGCCTTGAGTGGATTGCCTTCGGTCATCAGCATACCGAAATGATCAGGGTCAGACGTTGCGTCCGGTGCGAATTGCCCCAAGACCTGCCCGCCGTCCAGAACCACCGCGGAGAGATAGAGCGCTGTGGGCAAATCGAACAAAGCGGCATCCACCTGTCCGGCCTTCATCGCCTCCACGACATTTGCATTGTCATCATAAACCAGCGGGCTGGACGAAGGGGCGATAGTTTCCATCACCACAGGCAATGCCGTTGTGGACGCAACCACACCCCATTTCATCTCTTTCATGGCGGCGAGATCAGAATTCAGATCATCCCCGCCACGCACCAGCACAGCCATGGGCGCGGTGTAATAGGGTTGCGAAAAATCGACGACCTTATCGCGCTCCGGTGTGATCGAGAACTGCTGCATGTTAACATCGAAGTCCTTTGCACCGGGCTGAATTGCCTGGTCGAACGACGTGCGTGTCCACACCACATCCTCCTTGGCAAACCCCATCGCATCCGCCAGCGCATAGGCAACTGCGGCTTCAAATCCCTGCCCGCTTTCCGGCGCGTCGTCGATGACCCAGGGGTAATAGGCCGGGTTCCCCGTCGCGATCGTCAGCTTTCCCTCGGTCAGTGTTTTACCATCGGAACAGCTTTGCGCATAAACCGATCCTGCTGCTATTGCCGTGCCCATGGCGACGAGCGTCATTAGTTTCCTCATGATGATCTCTCCCCGAAATCTCTGTTTGCTGTCTCTGGTTATCCCCTCAGTCACGCCCATGCGCAAGCCTCCCGGGGGCAGGAGCGCGAGAAGCTACTGGGTTTTCCAACGCCGGTGCACCCAGAGCCATTGGCTCAAATTCGCGCGCACCTGGGCTTCGAGACTGTCGTTCAGGGCCTGGGTCATCTCTTCGGGTGTTGTGTGAGGGATCGGCTTTTCAACGATCATCTCAAAGCTCAACCCATCAGGTTGCCGGATCCCGTAACATGGCACCAACAGAGCATCATATCGCAAGGCAAGTTCAGCCGCCGAGAGCGCGGTATAGGCAGTGCGGCCAAAAAACTTGAGCGGTGCCCCTGCTGACATATGTTGATCAATCAACAAGGCGATGGCATTGCCGGCTTTGAGAAACTTGACCATCTCGCCCATGCCACGGCGTCCGCGCAGGAAAAGCGGTGTCCCCACCTGACTGATGCGCGAGACGTAGAAGTCGTTGAAACCCTTGTAGTTCATGCTTCTGTAAAGCCCGCCGACTTTATGGCCACGCTGAATAAGCTTGGAACGCGCAACATCGTAATTACCAATATGACCGGATACGATAATGATCGGACGCCCGGCATCGCGTGCGGCATCAACGGCGTCGATGCCATCTCCGCGAATGGGCGTATTCCTTGCGGTTTCCACCAGATTTTTTGGCGAAAACAGCTCACACAGGGTGCGGCCGATCTGATTGGGTACGGCGCGCGTCATCTCATCTATTTGTTTTTCCGGCATATCCGGAAAGATCATCTGCATGTTGTCGCGAATACGTCCGCGGTAGCCGATGACAGGAGCCACCAGACGTGAGATTACCCAACCACCAGCGGGCACTCGGAGCCTATAAGGCAGGAGTGTCAGGCATCGGATGACGCCGATGATCACAGCACTGACGATCCGATCCCTCAGATCGACCTCCTCCTCGCCGTTTTGGATTTTCCTGCCTGCTTCAGCCATTCGGATTTCGCATTGTTGAGTATCGAGGTTGTAGCACTAAACGACGCATGCTCAAGAGCGCTCTCATGTGCAGGTGGCCAAATCGCGCATCTCGGGAAAAGCCTGATACTGACCGACGATTGACCCGATCACATCATGCTGCACGACACCATCAGGCCCCAGGGACGAGATTGCATTCTTGTCGCAGGGCTCAGGATGCTGACCCTCCGCAAACGAAAAAGCCGCCCCATTTTACGGGAGCGGCTTTGGTTTTTAAAACTATCTGTGCCTTACGCGGCCAGCGCATCCTGGGCCTGCTTCACGATCGCGCCGAAAGCATCGGGTTCGTGAACGGCCAGATCGGCCAGCACTTTGCGGTCCACTTCAATGCCTGCGAGGTTCAGACCGTTGATGAAACGGCTGTATGTCAGCGCTTCGTCATGGCTGCGCACAGCGGCGTTGATCCGTTGAATCCACAGCGCGCGGAAATTGCGCTTGCGGTTCTTGCGGTCACGCGTGGCGTATTGGTTGGCTTTGTCGACCGCCTGGCGCGCGACCTTGAAGGTGCTCTTGCGGCGACCGTAGTAGCCTTTTGCGGCCTTGATGACCTTCTTGTGACGGGCGTGGGCGACTGTACCACCTTTAACTCGGCTCATATCAGTTCTCCTTCCCTTTAGCGGTCGTAGGGCATAAAGCCCTTGACGATTTTGGCGTCTGGCGCAGACAGCTCTGTTGTTCCACGGGCGTTACGGATGAACTTGCGTGTGCGCTTGATCATGCCGTGGCGCTTGCCGGCCTGACCGCCGATGACCTTTCCGGTCGCGGTCACCTTGAAGCGCTTCTTTGCGCTCGATTTGGTCTTCATCTTGGGCATTTCCGTCTCCTGTCTTTCAGATCGGTTTCAGGCGCGACTCGGCATGCCACATTGGCCGGTCGCGCGGTAAGAAGCTGCGCTATAAGCGGTTGCGCATTATATGGCAAGGGCAGAATCCGTGGCCGATGCGTTATGGCAGATACTTCACAAATACCTGCACAAACACTTTGGGCAGTGAGGCAGCCGTATAGGCCACCGGGGTCGTCATCGCCGCATAGACAATCAGCCCCGTTGCCAACAGGACCGTCAATGCAGAAGCACGGGGCGCGCGACGATCCACCAGCGCCGAAAAGATCGAAATGATCGAAAAAGCGCCGATGATAATCCCCAGCACCAAAGCTGTATCCGCGTCCATGGAATTTTCCCCAAAGAACTGTCGGAGGGAGACTATTCCGGATCAGTGTTGAAAATCAAACGCTCGTCGCAAGGGGCAACGCGCAGGATGTTCGTGCTGCCAGGCACATTGAACGGCACACCGGCTGTCACGACAATCTGATCATTCTCTTCTGCGTATCCCTGACGCAATGCGGCCCGGGCAGAAGCCACAACCGCCAGTTTGAACCGATCCAGCTTGTCCGTGATCACGCAGTTTGTCCCCCAGCTAAGCGTCAGGCGCCGCGCCGTGCGTACAAGTGGCGTCATCGCCAGGATCGGCACGCGGGGGCGTTCGCGTGCCACCAGCAATGCCGTGGTGCCGCTTTGACTGAAACAACAGATCGCCTTGATGTCGGTGGTTTCCGCAATCTCGCGCGCTGCGGAAACGATGCCATCGGCGATTGTCGCCCCCTTGCTTTCACGCGAGGCTTCGATGATCTGAGTATAGGTCGGATCAAGCTCCACCTCAGTGGCCACATTGTTCATGGTGGTGACCGCCTCAATCGGATATGCGCCTGCCGCAGATTCAGCAGAAAGCATCACGGCATCCGCACCCTCGTAGATCGCGGTTGCCACATCCGACACCTCGGCCCGGGTCGGCATTGGACTTTCGATCATGCTTTCCATCATCTGCGTGGCCACGATCACCGGCTTTGCCGCGCGCCGGCATTGGCGCACCAGCCGTTTCTGGATCGGCGGCACATTTTGCACAGGCAATTCGACACCCAGATCGCCGCGCGCCACCATGATGCCATCGCTGACTTTCAGAATGTCGCTAAAATTCTGTACCGCCGCGGGCTTTTCGATCTTGGAGAGAATTGCCGCCCGACCATTTGCCAGATCCGAAGCTTCCAGCACATCTTCGGCGCGCTGCACAAAGCTGAGTGCGAGCCAGTCAACGCCCAACTCGCAGACAAACTCCAGATCACTGCGGTCTTTGTCGGACAGAGCAGCCAATGGCAACACAACATCCGGTACGTTCACGCCTTTGCGGTTGGAGATCACACCACCGGCAATCACCGTGCAATTGGCGTGAGACGGGCTGCAATCATCGACCTTGAGACGAATCTTGCCGTCATTCACCAAGAGTGTGGCGCCAGGTTCCAAAGCAGCGAAAATCTCTGGGTGCGGCAGGTTTACCCGTTTGGCATCCCCCGGCGCATCGTCGAGATCCATGCGAAATGAAACGCCTTCTTCAAGCATCTCGCCATCATCACTGGCAAAGACACCCACACGCAATTTGGGCCCCTGCAAGTCCGCCAGAATGCAAATACTGCCGCCGGTGTCTTCTTCGATCTGGCGAATAATACGGTGCTTTTCTCGAATCTCTTCATGGCTGCCGTGGCTCATGTTGAGGCGAAACACATCCGCCCCGGCCATATGCAGGGCATGGATCATCTCATATGTCTCAGAGGCGGGCCCCAGCGTGGCCACGATTTTGACGTTGCGCGTGCGTCTCATCTCTGCTGTCGTCCTTCCAGGCTTGTTATCGCTAACGGCTTGCGCGCCTTATGTCGCATGATGACGCGCAGAGCAACTGCTCAAGCTTTGCACTGCTCATTAAATTATAGATGACATGACGCCACCGCCCCCTGCAAGCACTCAGGCAGCGCTTGACAGCGACACCAGCCGCCCCAATCTGGGTGTCAGAGAACAAAGGATGCCTTGATGCCGACACAGACCGAAATTGAATTGCAGGCCGCCACTTTTCGACGTTTGCAAAAGCACTTGATGGAAGACCGGACGGATGTGCAGAACATCGAGATGATGAACCTTGCAGGTTTTTGCCGGAATTGTCTCAGCCGCTGGTACGCCGAAGCGGCCGCAGAAAAAGGGATCGAGATCGGCAAAGACGACGCACGGGAACTTTTTTACGGGATGACGATGGCCGAGTGGAAAGCCAACTATCAAACTGACGCCACCAGCGATCAGCGGGAAGCTTTCAAAACCGCCTTTGAAGAGAACGTCGGAAAAGAGTGAAATCGGCGCTATCGCCAGTAGTTGTTGGCCTGAGCAACGGTCTGAAAGTTGGTTGCGACCACATGTGATGCCATGGTGAGGCTGTCGGCGCTATTTGCATAATCCGGGCGCATGCGATTGCGGGCCGCATCGTCAGGCTGGGTTTTCTTGACGGCCATTCTGGACAGTTTAATCGCCAGCTCGAACCCTTCTTCGGGTGTTTCTGTGGCAAGACTGGGGAGCCAGGACATCACAATTCCTTTTTATGTCGCATCACATTTATATGGTGCACGATATAATTTTTCTTGGAACTATATGTCAAGCGTTTATATCGTGTGCAACTTAATTGCGAGACTGCGAGATGACCGAAATTTCTGCACCTGAGAACCCTGACGACATGTTCTGTCACGCAGTCTATACGGCGTGGCATGTGATCAACCGCGCTTATCAAAAGCACCTTGGGCGCCTGGGTCTGACCTACCCGCAATACATCACGCTGATTTATCTTTGGGATCAGGATGCGCGAAGCGTTGGCGAAATTGCCGGTTTTCTGGATATGGACACCAGTACGCTGACCCCTTTGCTGAAAAGGTTGGAGAGGCTTGGCCATGTCTCGCGCACCCGCGATCCCAAGGACGAGCGCAGGGTGATTGTCTCTCTGACCGCCAGTGGCAACAAACTCAGAACGCAATCGCCCGCCGTGACGGCCTGCATGATCAAAGATACGGGCCTGAGCGAAGATCAACTAACCGATTTGGTCAGGACACTTGGCAAATTGCGCATCGGGCTGAAGCCCTAGCGTTAGAACGTGTAGATGATACGCCAGAGCGCTGAGAGCGCGGGTTTGGGCCGATCCTTTATCTCGACGGTCACGGCCAGGCACAGCATCAGCGCATGCGCGTCGCGGGCCTCTACAGCGTCCAGAAGAAAACGCGCCCGCACGGCATCACCCGCAAGCACAGGGGTGATAAATCGCAGTTTATCGAAGCCGTAGTTGATTGAGGTTTTTTGGCCCTCAATCTGGGGCAAAGCGTCATAGGCCATGGCCGACATCATCGAAAGTATCAGGAACCCGTGGGCGACGGGGCCGTCAAACCCCGCCTGTTTCCCGGCTTTTTCGTCGAGATGAATGGCCTGCCAGTCTTCGGTCACATTCGCAAAGTGGTTGATCCGCTCCTGACCGATATCGATCCACCGAGAGCAACCAATTTCGGTCCCGACGGCTGCCGCCAGCCTGTCTGCTTCAAGCGGCATCCCGCACCCCTCAGATCGCGGCTTTGCGGCTTTCGTCCAGATAAATTTCGCGCAAACGAGGCGCCACGCGGCCCGGCACGCCCTGTCCCAAAACCGCGTCGTCAATCTGCACCACCGGCATCACGAAGGTGCTGGCCGAAGTGATAAAGGCTTCGTCGGCTTCTTTCGCCTCTTCGATGGTGAAATTGCGCTCTTCGACTTCCATCTGCGCTTCGCGGGCAAACCGCAGAACCGCCGCTCGCGTAATCCCGTGCAAGATGTCGTTGCTCAGCGCGCGGGTGATGATCTTGTTGCCCTTCACGATATAGGCGTTGTTGGAGGTGCCCTCGGTGACGAACCCATCCTCGATCATCCAGGCATCATCGGCACCGGCCTTCTTGGCCATCATCTTGCCCATGGATGGATAGAGCAACTGGACGGTCTTGATATCACGCCGGCCCCAGCGGATGTCATTAATGCTGATGACTTTCATGCCTTTTTGCGCTGCGGGGTTATCGGCAAGACCGGGCTTGTTCTGTGTGAACAAAACGATGGTCGGCTTTGTGGTGTCCGGGTCGGGGAAGACGAAATCGCGGTCGTTCGGCGCACCACGGGTGATCTGCAAATAGATCATACCTTCTTCAATTTCATTCAAGCGCACCAGCTCGCGGTGCACTTCCAGCAGGTCTTCCTTGCTGATCGGGTTCTGCATATCCAGCGCGCCAAGCGAACGTTGCAGCCGCACCGCATGGCCATCGAAATCAATCAGCTTGCCATCCAAAACGGATGTGACTTCGTAGACGCCGTCCGCCATCAGGAAACCGCGATCAAAGATAGAAACAGAGGCTTCGTTTTCAGGCAAATAGTCGCCATTCAGATACACGGTGCGCATGTTGCTATCCCCACAATCCAGCTTGAGGCGGGTGAACGCCCTTTTCATCAAATATCAGAGCGCTATCGCGATCTTCGGCCAGCAACAACGGGCCATCCAGATCAGTGATCAGCGCGCCCTGGGCCAGAAGTGTTGCCGGTGCCATGGCGAGGCTGGAGCCCACCATACATCCGACCATCACCTCATACCCCAAGGCAAGGCCCTCGCTACGCAAGGCAAGCGCCTCGGTCAAGCCACCAGCCTTGTCGAGCTTGATATTGATCACATCGTATTTGCCCTTGAGCCTAGGCAGGCTGGCAAGATCATGGCAACTTTCGTCGGCACATACCGGGACGGGGCGGTCAAGCCCGATCAGCGCGTCATCCTCGCCGGCGGGTAACGGTTGCTCCACCAGTTGCACGCCCAAACGCACAAGATGAGGCGCGAGGTCCGAATAGACCGCAGCACTCCAGCCCTCATTGGCATCCACGATGATGCGGGCATCCGGCGCACCGGCACGCACCGCCTCAAGACGTGGCATGTCATCGGGCGTGCCCAGCTTGATTTTCAAGAGCGGACGATGCGCATGCTCAGCCGCCTGCTGCCGCATCTTCTCCGGCGTGTCGAGTGACAGCGTGTAGGCGGTGATTTCCGGAAGTGGCAGGGGCAATCCGGCCAGCTCCCACACGCGTTTTCCGGCACGTTTGGCCTCCAGATCCCACAGCGCACAGTCAACCGCATTGCGCGCGGCCCCGGCAGGCAAAAGATCATAGAGGGCTGCGCGCGTGATATCTCCCGGCAGCGCCTCTATCTGCGCCGTGACGCTGTCCAGCGTTTCGTCATAGCGCGCGTAGGGCACGCATTCGCCCCAACCACGATGTGCCCCATCCGTCAACGTCACCGTCAGCACATTCGCTTCGGTGCGCGACCCACGACTAATGGTGAAAACCTGAGCGAGCCGAAACACATCCCGGCTGACCTCAATACGCATGCCCGCTCCTTCTTCGACCTATAACATTCAAGATCACAATCCAGCTCGCTATCAGATTGTCAGCAGCGAATCCACCAGCTTGCCCGCCCCGAATCGGAACGGATCCGTCGCGGGCAGGTTCATCCGGTCCTCGATCTCTTGCAAACAAGCCTTCGCCGCGTCTTCATCCAGCGCCTTGGTGTTCACCGACACACCTGCGATCTGGCAGCTGGCATTGGCAACACGGGCGATCGGAAGGGCCGTGTCCCGCAACGTCTCCAATGACGGCAACGTATAGTGCGGCAGGCCCCGCATATGCGTCCGGGTCGGCTCATGGCAGAGGATCAGCGCATCAGGCTGCCCGCCGTGGATCAACGCCATGGTCACGCCGGAGTAGGACACGTGAAAGAGGCTGCCCTGCCCTTCAATGTGATCCCAGTGATCTTCATCGTTGTCGGGCGTCAGATACTCTACCGCACCAGCCATGAAATCGGCGATCACCGCGTCCAGCGGCACACCCTTGCCGGTAATGAGGATGCCGGTCTGACCGGTCGCCCGGAAATCGGACTTCAACCCGCGTTTGATCATTTCGGCATCCATCGACATCGCCGTATACATCTTGCCACAGGAACAATCGGTGCCAATCGCCAACGCGCGCTTGCCGGTCCGTTTCTGACCATTTGCAATCGGATAGGCGACGCTGGGCACCCGCACATCGTGTAGTGTGCCACCATTGACCTTCGCAGCCGCCTGCAGCGCGTCCTCGTTGCGCAGCAGATTATGCAGCCCTGCCGCGATGTCATAGCCCATCTGCAGCGCCTTGACCAAAACCACCTGCCATTCTTCAGAAATAATCCCGCCCCGGTTGGCCACGCCAATCACCAGCGTCTTGGCACCCGCATTCAGCCCCTCTTCGAGCGTCATATCAGTCAGGCCCATGTCCGCGCCGCAACCCGGCAGACGGAACTGGCCTACCGCATTTTCCGGGCGCCAGTCTTTGATACCCTGGGCCACCTTGGCGGCAAGTTGGTCCGGCGCGTCGCCGAGAAACAAAAGGTAAGGTGTCTGGATCATGGTTAGGCCTCCGTCAGATTTGGTGCAATTTCCCCTCTTTGCCCCGCAAAGGCATCTCAAAAAAGCCTTGGTCAATATATTTTGCGCAACCTTCTTCGATTATCTATCGATAATGGCGAAGAATTAAGCGTCACATCTGAACTGCTTGGCCGATTCTCATGCTGCATGTGCAAAATGCGCTTGCAGCATACGACGCAATTTAATACCACCCAGGACGACACAATCGAAATATTATTTCTCCGAGGCCCGCATGAGTTTCCGCATTCAGCCCCCCGCTCCCGCACGCCCAAATCGCTGCCAGCTGTTTGGACCGGGTTCCCGTCCCGCCATCTTCGAAAAGATGGCGGCCTCCGCGGCAGATGTAATCAACCTGGATCTGGAAGACAGCGTGGCGCCTTCCGACAAGGACAGCGCGCGCGCTAACATCATCGCGGCCATCAGCGATGTGGATTGGGGCACCAAGACGCTCTCGGTTCGGATCAACGGGCTCGACACGCCCTATTGGTACCGCGACGTTGTGGACCTGCTCGAACAGGCAGGCGACCGTCTGGATCAGATCATGATCCCCAAAGTGGGATGTGCCGGGGATATCTATGCGGTTGACGCCCTGGTCACGGCCATTGAAGCGGCCAAGGGACGCAGCAAGAAGATCAGCTTCGAAGTGATCATCGAATCTGCGGCTGGCATCGCCCATGTGGAGGAGATCGCGGCCAGTTCTCCCCGCCTGCAAGCGATGAGTCTCGGGGCTGCGGATTTTGCCGCCTCCATGGGCATGCAGACCACCGGCATCGGCGGCACGCAGGAGAACTACTACATGATCCGCGAAGGGCAAAAGCATTGGTCCGACCCGTGGCATTGGGCGCAAGCCGCCATCGTCGCCGCCTGCCGAACCCATGGCGTGCTGCCTGTGGATGGTCCTTTTGGCGATTTCTCTGACGACGAAGGGTTCCGCGCGCAGGCCCGTCGGTCCGCGACGCTTGGCATGGTCGGCAAATGGGCGATCCACCCCAAACAGGTAGCCATCGCCAATGAGGTTTTCACGCCCTCCGAAGAAGCGGTGACCGAGGCGCGCGAAATTCTCGCCGCGATGGCGGACGCCAAGGCCAAAGGCGAAGGGGCGACTGTCTACAAGGGCCGGTTGGTCGATATCGCGTCGATCAAGCAGGCTGAGGTCATTGTCCGCCAATCCGAAATGATCAACGGCTAACGCATCTTTGATTTGGCATTCGGGCCGATCCGTGCCTGAGTGCCAAAACCCAGCTCGGAGCCTTAATATGCAACGCCTTGTCACCGCCCTACTGGTCATCTTCTGGGCCGTCACGGCACAGGCCCAGTCCCTCGCCCCCCGTGAAGGATGGGTGATCCTGCAAACCGGCAAGACACATGCCGCGTTGCTGGCCGATCTGAAAAAAGCCGTCAAAGCCAACAAAATGGGCGTCGTCACTCAGGCCGGACCCACGGGTGCTGCGCGCAACCGTGGTATCACCATTCCTGAAAACAGAGTGATCGGCGTGTTCAACAATGATTTCGCGGTCAAAGTTCTGGCAACCTCCACCGCCGCGATGATCGAAGCGCCCATCCGTTTCTATGTGACCGAGGAAGCTGACGGCACCGCGACCCTATCCTACAAAACGCCCGGCAGCGTTTTTGCGCCTTATCTCGATGAAGGGGGCGACGCGCTTAAGGATCTGTCGGACCAGCTGGACAATAAATTCAGCGCCATCGCAGCCGCCGCCACCCAATAGCCGCGCTCAGGCGCGTTCGTCTTTCGGCGAGCCCATGACCACATAAGACGTGATGGCATTAACCTGTGGCAAAGCCCCCAGTTTGTCGGTGTGAAAGCTCTTGTAGCTGGGTAAATCGGCACATTCCACGCGCAACAGATATTCGGTCGCGCCGGTGACATTATGACATTCCACCACCTCCGGTGCGCGGGATATCGCACGCTCGAACGCCTCCTGTGACGCCTTGGAGTGATCCCCCAGGCCGACCGTAATATAGGCCACGAAACCGATGCCCAAAGAGGCCGGGTCCAACACCACGCGATAGCCCTTGATCACACCGCTGCGCTCCAGTTCCTGAACGCGGCGCAGACACGCGGAGGGAGACAGACCCACACGTTCAGCCAGCGCCAGATTGCTGATGCGTCCGTCGCGCTTGAGTTCACGCAATATATGGTCGGATACCTGATCAAACTTCGACATATATTGCGCACTATCCCTTAATTCTCAAGAAAACGCAATTTCACTCCCCGGAACCTCTGAATAATTGTGAAGATGACCTTTGACATCCTCTCCTCCCTGATCGTTTTCGCCTTTGTCAGTTCGGCCACCCCCGGACCCAATAACCTCATGCTCATGGCATCCGGCGCAAATTATGGGTTTACCCGCTCCATCCCACATATGCTGGGCATTTCGGTCGGGTTCGCGCTGATGATCGTTCTGGTGGGCGCGGGTCTGGCTCAGATATTCGAGCGCCTGCCAATCAGCTATACCATTCTGAAGGTCGTCTCTGTGCTCTACCTCGCCTATCTGGCCTGGAGAATCGCGACAGCCGCACCGCTTGAGAGGTCATCGGACAAGGCCAGACCCTTGACCTTCGCGCAGGCGGCAGCCTTCCAATGGGTCAACCCCAAAGCATGGGCAATGGCGCTGACGGCGCTCTCCGTCTATGCGCCCGGCCAGACACTCACCGCATTTGCACTTGTGGCGGCGGTCTTTGGCTGTGTGAACCTGCCGTCAATCACTTTCTGGACGGTTTTGGGGCAGCAAATGGCACGGGTTCTGACCAACCGGACACGGCTGCAAATTTTCAACCGGGTCATGGCCGCCCTGCTGATTTTATCACTCTACCCGGTCCTGAAGCCGTTCTGAGAGACGTTGCATTGCCGTTGATTGCCCGCCATATAAGGCAAGGCAATTACACAAAGGTCCGTCATGACCCAATACATGGATTTCGAGAAACCGCTGGCTGAAATCGAGGGCAAAGCGGAAGAGTTGCGCGCGCTGGCCCGTGCCAATGAAGAGATGGACGTGACCGAAGAAGCCGCTGCTTTGGACGTAAAAGCGGGCGCGATGCTCGAAGAGCTTTATAAATCGCTGACACCCTGGCGGAAATGCCAGGTGGCGCGTCACCCGGAACGCCCGCACTGTCAGCACTACATCGACGCTCTGTTCTCTGATTACACGCCGCTGGCAGGGGACCGCAATTTTGCCGATGATCACGCGGTCATGGGGGGGCTTGCGCGGTTTAATGACAAGCCGGTCATGGTCATTGGACATGAAAAAGGTACGGACACCAAATCGCGTATCGAGCGCAACTTTGGCATGGCCCGGCCCGAAGGGTATCGCAAGGCCATCCGCTTGATGGACATCGCGCACCGCTTTGGTCTGCCGGTCATCACGCTGGTGGACACACCCGGCGCCTACCCCGGCAAGGGTGCTGAAGAGCGTGGACAGTCCGAGGCGATTGCGCGCGCGACCGAAAAATGTCTGCAAATCGGCGTTCCGCTGGTCGCGGTCGTGATTGGCGAAGGCGGCTCTGGCGGCGCGGTGGCATTTGCGACGGCCAACCGGGTCGCGATGCTGGAGCATTCTGTTTATTCCGTGATCAGCCCGGAGGGGTGCGCCTCGATTCTATGGAAAGATGCGGAAAAAATGCGCGAAGCGGCCGAAGCCCTGCGCCTCACAGCACAGGATCTCAAGCAATTGGGTGTGATCGACCGGATTATTTCCGAACCCATGGGCGGCGCGCACCGCAACGCCCCTCAGGCCATTGAAGCGGTGGGCAGGACGATCCAGGATATGCTGGCCGATCTGGACGGCAAGGACCCCTCTGAACTGATCCAGGACCGGCGCTCCAAGTTCCTTGATATCGGGTCGAAGGGCCTTGCAGCCTAGGCGGCTGTCTCGCTCAGATTGATGCGAAATCTTGGGCCGGGGGGATCGAGCGGGTCGAACCCCATCGCAGGGTAAATGCCATGCACCATGACATTGTCCGGATGCGTCCCGACAGACAGGTATTTGCACCCTTCAGCGCGCGCGCGCGCCTGGCTGGCCTTGATCAATGCCCGGCCAGCACCCAGCCTGCGCGCATGCTCCTCGACAAACAGGTGCTGCAGGTCCATCCCGCGTGCGCCAAATTGCATCTGAGCCAAGGGGCAGAGTGCGGCATAGCCAACGACATCCCCAGAAAGCTCAGCAACCAGAATTCGAACCCAGGGAGACGCACCCAGAACATCGCGCGCCAGTTCTTCAAGGGTTACGGTCGCAACATCGCCATGATGTTCAGCCAATTTCCCGACCATTTGTTGGATACGCGGGAGGTCTTCGACCCGCAAACATCGGACAACACCCGAAAATTTCTCATTACTTTGTTTCATTTCAATTTCTTACAAGTATATACGAAACCCCGCAGCCCAGTATTCGCACCCCTATTCGAACGAAAAACTATGGCTCCAGCAGGGCCGAATTTTGTTAAAATTCTACATATGGTAGAATTTTTCAAGCCCGCACGTTGCGTAAATTGATCAGCTCGCCAACATTCTGAGGCCTTGCGTCACGTCCGAACGAACCGCGAGCCGCAGTCCTGGCTCATCTCCCGCACGCAGCGCCGCGATAATCAGACGGTGGAATTGAGGCGGTTCGGTTTGACGCAAACGCCCGTAAAGTGCGCGCATTGTAGGCCCCATTTGCAACCAGACCGTTTCCGCCATCGCGAGCATCGCAGGGGCCTGAGCACGCAAATAAAGCGTCCGGTGAAATTCAAGATTGGTCCTGATGTAGCTGACCGCATCCCGATGCGCGACCGCCTCAGAGACGGCAACATTGATGGTCTGGAGCCTCTCGATCAGCGCCATATGCGCGCGCGGCAGTGCCCGGCTGGCCAATTCCACCTCGATCAAAGCCCGCAACGCTGCCAGTTCCTCGATCCGCTCATTGCTCAACTCAGGCGTCGCAACACGTCCCGAGGAGGACATGGTCAAGGCGCCTTCGGCAACAAGACGACGCACCGCTTCGCGCGCGGGCGTCATGGATACCTCGTAGTCGCGACCGATGCCACGCAAGGTCATTGCTTCGCCGGGCGGCAGGTCCCCTTGCATGATGCGGCTGCGTAGCGCGCGATAGACGCGATCATGGGCAACTGGGGTTGCGTCGGCGGGGCGTGGGTTCAGGATCATGTAGTTTTGTGATCACAAATAGACCTGTGGTCAAGAGCAGAGCAGCCTCAGCCATCAAAACGATACCTGTGCAGATCACCGCCCTGCTTTCGTAACCAGCGTCTCTGCTCCTTATAGTCGCCATAAATCCGGGTGACCTGATCCCAAAACGCAGGTGAGTGATTCATCTCCGCCAAATGGGCAACTTCATGGGCGACCACATAATCCAGTACCGGCGGCGGCGCCAGAATCAGACGCCAGGAATACATCAGATTACCCTCGGACGTGCAGGAGCCCCAACGCGATCGCGTATCACGTAGCTTCATCGCGCTGTAGGGCCTTCCCAGCCTCGCGGCATAATGATCAGACGCCTCAGCAAGACGCGCCCGTGCCAATGTCTTGAGATGTCCCACCAGGCGTCGCCCTGCCCGTTCCGGGGCGCCAGGAACCGCGACCCGTCCGTCTTCGAATCCAATTTGCCGCCCCTGCCCGCGTACGACTTCATGCATCATGCCCCCAATCGGCAAAACAGACCCGATCCCAACGGTGACATCTTCACCCCGCGCGGCCAGATGTTTGCGAATCCACCCTTCTTTTTCGCCCGCAAACGCCAGCGCCTCGCGCTCCGGCACCCGTTTCGGCAAGGTGAGGGTTACGCGCCCGTCCAGCTGCGAAATGCGCAATGAAATTCGGCGCGCCCGCGCGGAACGGCGCAGGATCAGCGGGATCGGCGGCTCACCGGGCAAAAACTTGTCAGACATATCGGGCTCTCAATGATCACCTTGCGCGCGGCAGGCCTTTACAGCCCCCGTCTCATATGGCACTTGGCCGGAATCATCTACACCTGAACCGAAATTGCAAAGGGGGTTTTTCATGCCCAAGGAAGAATGGGGAACGAAGCGCCTCTGCCCCACGACCGGCAAACGTTTCTACGACCTGAACAAAGACCCGATCGTCAGCCCGTACACCGGTGAAGTGGTCGAGATCGACCTCAGCAAATCCCGCATGATCGCGGCGGATGCCGAGGATGCGGCATCTGCAAAAGCCAAGGCCAAAACCGAAGAAGAAGATGTTGTGCTGGACGACGACGATTCAGATGTCGATGTCGATCTGGGTGATGACATCCTTGATGACGACGAAGACGACAGCGATAACGTTCCACTGGAAGAAATCGCGGATGTCGCCACAAACGACGACGACAGCTGATTTTATCAATTCGCGTGGCGGGTCTGCTTTTTTCTCTTGATCCCGCCCCGCGTTGCGCCTATTCAGCGGCGCACTGGATTTAACGATCCTTCCCTTCGGAAACACTCCGAAATCGGGGCCTTAGCTCAGCTGGGAGAGCGCCTGCATGGCATGCAGGAGGTCAGCGGTTCGATCCCGCTAGGCTCCACCAATCCTTTCCTGCCGTAATATGACAGCCCGTTGCCGACCTGGCAGAGGGCGCAGCGCCTTGAGCGCGCGCTCAATTGGCCAGTTGGTCAAACAGGTCCCGAAAGGCCGCTCTTGCGGCACCTGGGTGGCGTATCTTTTTGGCACTCTCCAGATTCGGCGCGGCGTCATCCACAATGATCAACCCGACCATACCCATTTCATAGTGCGGCAGGCAAAGGTATCCGTAGACACCCGGAACGGTGAGGGTCACGCTGTATCTGGTATCCATTGGGCTGTTCCAGGGCTCGGCCCCTTCCGGGATCATACCGCGCTTTGACGCAGTGTTATGGCCGGTATCGGTGGGGACGAAGGTCACCATATCCCCGGAGCTGATCCGCAGGATGGCGGGCGCAAAAACATTCGTATGCTGCGCATTGCCCGGGGCCGCATTCAGCATCTGAATCTCGAATTCTGCCGCAGTGGCGCAAAAGGGCATGGCCCCGACCATCAGAGCAAGGGCGGCATTGCAAAGCATCCTAGTCAGCATAGGCATGAACATTCAGTTCCTCCCGGGGTCCAAGCCCGGTTTGAATTGTGACATCGTAGCTCAGGGCAATCAGCGGATCAGACAGCACCTTGTCGGGCGTGCCCTGGGCCAATACCTCCCCTGACCCGATCAGCAGAATATGATCCGCAAATCGCGCCGCCAGATTGAGGTCATGCAGCGCAACGACGCCGATTGCATTTCGCGCCACCATTGCCTGTTTGATACGGGCCATGACATCCAGCTGATGCCGCAAGTCGAGCGCACTTGTCGGCTCGTCAAAGAGGTACACATCAGAGCGGCGGATCAGGGCCTGACAAACCGATACCATTTGCGACTGTCCACCGGACAATTCGCCGATGTTGGCATTTGCCAGATGACCAATCCCGGCATCGTTCAGAGCCCGGGCGACAGCCGTCATATCGTTTTGAGAAACGCGCCAGCCCGCGAGTTGCTTTTGCGCCATGAGGACCACATCAAAGACCGAGAGCGCGGCATTGGCGGTGAAAAACTGGGGCATGAAACAGATGTGTTTCAGACGCTTCTGAAGAGAGAGCTCAGACAGGTCGCGCCCATCCAGATGAACGCCACCGGCATCCGTTCTGACCAGACCTGCAATGGCGCGGAAGAGCGTTGATTTCCCGGCTGCGTTGGGGCCAATCAGGGCCGTCAGCTGGCCGGCCCGGAGCATGTCGAAACCGGTATCACACAACACCGTTCTCGCACCGAAGGAAACGCGAAGCCCATGTGCGGTCAGACTCATTGCCAATGCCTTTGACGTTGGGACAGGATCAGGCTGATGAAAAACGGGATGCCGATCAGCGAAGTGATCATGCCAATGGGGTAGATCACGCCCGGTGTGATCGCCTTTGACGCAATGGATGTGGCTGACATGATCAACGCACCCGCCAGTGCGGAGAACGGCAGGAACCCGCGTTGATCTTCGCCCAAGATGATCCGGGCGATATGCGGACCGACAAGACCCACGAAGGCCACGGCACCAACGAAGGAGACTGCAACGGCGGCCAGCAACGACACACCCGCCAGAACGGACAGACGCAGGAAGGACACATTGACCCCGAGGCTGGCGGCTTTCTCCTCCCCCATCCGCAGGGCCGTCAAAGCCCAGGACCGTGACATGAAATAGGGCAGTACAACCCCGAGCACGATCACACATGTGAGCACCTTGCCCCAACTCGCACGCGCCAGCGACCCGAGCTGCCAGAAGATGATCTGCGCCAGCTGCAATTCGGAAGCACCGTATTGCAGCAAGGCCAGCAAAGCGTTGAAGGTGAACAGCATGGCGATGCCGACGAGGATCATCGCTTCGGGTGTCACGCCGCGCAATCGCGTGAAACCGTAAAGCGCCAGTGACGTGAATAACGCCATGACAAAGGCATTTCCGGTGACGAAGAACACACCGAGGCCCGGGATCAATGACCACTGCAGCACGATCGCCAGAGCCGCCCCGAAGCTTGCCGCGGACGACAGGCCCAGCGTGAACGGATCCGCCAAAGGGTTGTTCAGGATCGTCTGCATTTCGGCCCCTGCCGCGCCGAGCATGGCGCCAACACAGACCGCCATCAGCGCGATTGGAAGGCGCAGGTCCCAGACGATAACCTTGTGCTGGGCCGTGGCCCCTGCGGGATCGAGAATGACGGAAACCACCTGCAAAAAGGACAGGCGCGCGGGCCCGGTCATTATGTCCACGAGCACCATCACCCCAAGCAGGGCAAGGGCCCCCAGTAACAAAAGCAAGCGCCGGAAGCTGCGGTGACGATAGGTGTCGACGAGGCCCGCCACGACCTCGTCTCGCGCCGCTGTTGGCATGGTCATAAAGGGCATCCTTCACGCGTTGAGCATTGGCCGGGCGTGAAAACCCGACCGTTTGAACAGGTTATTCCGGCAGGCTGACCCAGAACTGGCCATCCATCGCGAAGGGCATGAAGCGGCTGTGCAACGTGGCCAGGGTCGCGGTTGGATCAAGATCGGGAAAGTCATCAGGATGCAGCCATTTTGCAATCTGCTGGATGGCAATGAAATGGTAAGGGCTGTTGTAGAACTGGTGATAGATCGAATGCATGCGCCCGTCCTGAACAGCCCGCAAATCCTTGAACCCCACACGATCTGCGAGGGCCTGAAGGCGGTTGGCATTATCTGCCGGGTCCGCATCATAGCCCAGAAGCGTTGCTGACACTTCGGGCCGGGCTTCTGCCCAATTGGCGCCAGTACCCAGCAAAACGTCCGGATTGGCCGCAATCAGACCTTCCAGGCTGACCTCCGAACTGTAGCCGGAGAACTTCTCGGACCCATAGTTGCGGCCGCCGGCCAATTCGATAAACCGGCCATAGTTGTAGCTGCCAAAGGTCGAACAGCAGAACTGCGGATTCCAGCCCGCAGCGTTTTCCATAAAGACCAGCGGCTTTTCATCGACCGGCAGGGTCTGCACAACATTCGTCACTTTGCGCATTTCCGACACGTAGAAATCAATGAATTCAGCGGCACGGGCCTCTTCTTCGAGAAGGCGGCCCAGCAGCAACATCGAAGGGATCGCATTCGCCGTTGGGTCCCGCCGGAAGTCGATGAAGACCACCGGCACACCTGCTTCGTCCAGCTTCTCGATCAGGCCGGTTTCCTCCGCTTTGAAAAGATTTCCCAAATCCAGGATCAGCAAATCAGCCTTGTTTTCGATGACCGCTTCGATGCTGAAATCACCCGCATAGGGGTTGCCGAAGTTGACCATGCGCGCTGTATCTTCGGGGAACGCTGCCTCAAATTTCCGAAAGGCGTCAGGGTCATAGAGGATCAGATCGTCCTTCCATCCGACAACATGTTCGAAGGGATCATCGGTAGCCAGCGGCGCAATGGCATACATCATCCGGCCTTCGCCTAGAATGATCCTTTCGGGGGCGGCCGGCAGGGTGATTTCGCGGCCTGCGATATCTGTAACCGTCATGGGATCGGCAAGGGCAGCGGGAGCCGTTGCCGCAACAACAGCAAGGGCGAAGAGCGTGGCGCGGATGGATGAATGTCGCATATCCTGATCACTTTCCTGAGGCGTTTCAATTGAATGAGTGCGCTGGGGTGATCCTGGCTGCTGACCTGTGACTCTGTTATCTGACTGAAAGAGTCAAGAAATAATTTGCTTGCTGATGAAGGTTAAAAATAGCGCGAGGGCACGTCGCCAGACAGTTAGCTGGCGAACCAATGTGCTGACTTATGCTTCTCCAAGACAGACCCGGTTTGATGGCTTCGTTTCAGAAAAAGGGCGTGTTCTTTCAGTACCTCGGATCGTCCCAACCGATGTTACGTCGCACGGCCCATCCTCAGACCACCCGCAACACCGCCCGATTCCGGGCAAGATAGGACAACAGGTCGTCAAGGCACAAAGGTTTGGAGAAATAATAGCCCTGCAAGCGTTCCGCGCCCAGGTTTGCAAGAATACGCGCCTGATCCTCCGTCTCGACGCCCTCGGCCGTGACCCCGATGTCCAACGCATGCCCGATTTCGATGATGGATTGCACCAGTCGCGCTGCATTGTTCCCCTCTTCAATGGGGGACACCAGGCGCTGGTCGATCTTCAGCTGATCAGGGGCGATACGTTGCAGCGCCACCACCGACGCCCGCCCGCTGCCAAAATCGTCCACCTCAAGCGAAATCCCCATTTCGCGCAATTGGTCCAACTGCAACAGGAAGGCATCGCTTTCCTCTTCCAGAAAGATCGTCTCCAGCAGTTCAAAGGCCACATGCCCGGAGTAGGCACTGGCAATCTTACCGATCTGCTTGATCTCTTCGAACTGGATTCGGTTTGCACTGACATTGAACGACAGGCTTGGCTTCTGGTCAAAATCCTCGAACGACCGTTCACATTCATTGATGGCCTTCTCAAAAATCATCCGGTCAATATCCGCAACGACATTCAAATCCGTGGCGACGGACAGGAACTTGTCCGGGGTCATAATCCCGTTTTCGGGATGCCGCCAACGCGCGAGCGCCTCAATACCCACCACCATGCCGGTTTTTGCATCGACCTGAGGCTGATAGAACGGCAGGAATTCTCTCTCCTCCAGAGCCCGCATGATATCGTCTGCCAGTTTCTTGGTATGGCGCATCTCCTCGATATCCGTACGGTCGAAAATACCGATCTGGCCGCGGCCAGCGCGTTTGGCTTTATAAAGTGCAACATCGGAATTGGTCAGCAAATCCGCTTCATCTGCGAGCGGCGTCTGGGCAATCCCAATGGAGGCACCAAATCGGCATTCACGGCCTTCGAACATCGAGGGTCTGCTAAGGTCGATCAACAAGGATTGTGCCAGTTGTTCTGACCGCGCCGAGCCGCTGGGCAGCCAGAGCAAAATGACGAACTCATCGCCGCCGATGCGGGCAATCACATCGTTGGTACGCACATTCGATCGAATCCGATTTGCGACATCAACCAGAACATGATCGCCGGCGGCATGTCCAATCGTGTCGTTGATCTGTTTGAACCGGTCCAGGTCGATGTGCAGCGCGGCAAGCTCGCCCCCGTCAGACATCCTTCGGCGCGATAGTTCTTCAAATTTTTCAGACAGGTAGCGCCGATTTCCCAAACCGGTCAACTGATCATGAAAGGCTTTATGGGTAATCTCGTGATTGGCAGCTTCCAGCTTGTTGGCATATTGCTCAAGGGTCCGGCGCTGGCGGACCGATTCTGTCATGTTCAGCCGCAGAACCAGCAATTCGCCTCTTTCGGATCGGGACACAATGATCCGGAAATGCTCGTCATCGCCAAATTCAACTTCTTCGATACCAATCTTCATATGCTTGGAAGATACGTATTCTTCCAGCATTTCTGTCTCCTCGCCCTCGGCCACGGTAATTTTGCCGTTTTGGACACCCAGCTGCATGGCTTCCTTGGCAGTCATACCAACGAAAATTTCAGCGGGGTTGTCGGTGAGCGAGGCTGTAAAGGCAGGATTCCATGTCAACAATCGTAACGTATGATCATAGATTGCAAACGGGTCCGGAAAGGCGTTGATTGCGGAGATCAGGCGTTCCTGTGTTTGCTGAAGCGCCCGGCGCTGGCGCACCAGTTCAGTGGTATCCAGCCGCAGGATGACCAGATCCCCGTTTTTCGACCGTGACCGCATCACCCGGTGGTGAATATCTCCGGCCAGCTCAATATCTTCTACGGGATTGGCATTCTCATTGGATGCCAGCATCTCTTCGAGCCAAGGTTCTTCACGCCCAAGCGCCGCGACGTACCGCTTGTTCTTCATGCCGACCTGCAAGGCCGCCCTAAGGGTCATGCCTCGGTAAATCTCCTTGGCATCATCGGTCAGAAAGGAGGCATAGCTTTCATTCCAGGCCACAAGCTGGGAATTGCTGTCAAAAATGCAGAAGGGTGCGGGATAGGCACCTATCGCGGCAAGCAGGCGCTCTTGCAATTCCTCAGCACTTCGGCGCTGACGAACAAGCTCGGTGATATCCATCCGGATCAGCACCCAATCGCCATTCTCCGCCCTGCTGCGTAGTATTCGATGGTGCGTGTCACCGGCCATCTCGACGTCTTCGGTGTCGCGGGCAATGCGCGCTGTGCTGAGCAAATCTTCCAGAAAGGCGTCGCGCCCGCCTTCTGGAACAGGCATCAACCCACAGTCCATCGCTTCGATCAGCACATCGCGAATATGCATGCCGGGCTTGATCGCATTCGGGTTCGTGGACATGGATTTTTGATAGGCGGTATTGTTGATCACCAGCCGCATGTCGTTGTCGTAGATCACAAAGGGGTCAGGATAGGCATTCAGCGCCGAGAACATGCGCGTCTGGGTTGCCAGAAGTTCCTGATACATCCGCTCTTGCTCAGCCAACAGGCGGTCACGATCCTCAAGCGCTTTGGCGGCCGCTGCCTCGCGCGCTTTCAGATCAGAAATGTCACGAAAAGTCGCGCAGGTGTAAAACCCGTCATTACCGGTATCTTCAATCAGAAAGACAACGATACTTGCCCAGAACGTCGACCCATCTGCCCGGACGCATCCCAATTCCGAGCTGATCTGTGTCTCTCCGGCGCGGAATTTTGACACCACGCGCTCATTGTACGCCTGCCAGGTTTCTGGATCATGGGCGATACGCGCGGGGCCACCGACGACCTCGTCCGCTTCATACCCAAAAAGACGCGTGTAAGACGCATTAATGAACACCAGCTTGGCCTCAGGCGCATCTGCCTCGCGATAGGCAATCGCAATGGCATCCTGTGTCCGCGACACATAATCCTTCAAGAAATCCGCAATTTGCATGCACGCGCCTTCGACTCAACGACGCGACCATAGAGGGGATAGGTTACCCGAAGCGTAATCTTCGACTTTTAACGATCTTGCGCGCATCGCTCTTAGCAGACCTCGACAGGATCAGCCGAAACGGTATGGGGCGCTGACGATTTCGTCCCCTACGCGGCATCACTGGCACAGCGGCGGCCCTGCGCGTCAAACAGCATCTGGTCGCGCGCATCCCAAAGCAGGCCGACGGTTTTTCCTTCGTCGGGCAGCGGATCGGTCGCGTTCTGGCGCACTGTGACCAGCGTTTCATCTACAAGCTTCAGATGGACCAGTGTTTCCGCCCCCAGCGCTTCGGAATAGAGCACGGTGCCGGACATGGGCGCAGGGTCCGTCGTCAGACGCAGATGCTCCGGACGGACACCAAGCGTCGATGCCCCCGGCGTTGCGACAGAGGCCAGATCGGTTTTGAGGAAATTCGTGGGCGGCGATCCGATGAAACCTGCGACAAACTCCGTTGCCGGGTTCGCATAGACCTCCAAAGGCGCGCCGATCTGATCGGCAACCCCGCCGTTCATGACGATCATCCGGTCCGCCAGCGTCATCGCCTCCACCTGATCATGGGTGACATAGAGCGATGTGACGCCCAGACGTTTCTGCAACTGCTTGATCTCCAGCCGCATCTGCACCCGCAGCTTGGCATCAAGGTTGGAAAGCGGCTCGTCAAAAAGAAAGACCGACGGTTTGCGCACAATCGCCCGCCCCATCGCAACCCGTTGCCGCTGACCGCCCGAAAGCTCCCGCGGGCGACGTTTGAGGTAGGGCTCCAACTGCAACAGCTTGGCCGCCACATCCACCCGTTCGACAATCTCCGATTTGGGCGTACCGGCGATTTTCAGACCATAGGCCATGTTGTCGAAAACCGACATATGCGGATAAAGCGCGTAATTCTGGAACACCATGGCGATGTCGCGGTCCATCGGCTCAAGGTCATTGACCCGGTTGCCGTCAATGCGCACCTCGCCGGATGTCACCGTCTCCAGCCCGGCCACCATGCGCAGCAAGGTGGATTTCCCGCACCCCGAAGGCCCGACAATCACGATGAATTCGCCATCTTTGATGTCGATGTCCACACCGTGGATCACATCCGTGGAGCCGAAGGATTTCTTTATCGCCTCAAGGCTGACTGTCGCCATGTGTTATTTCTCGCTGTCTACAAGTCCGCGGATGAACAGGCGCTGCATGCCCACAACCACAATCACCGGCGGGATCATCGCCAGGATCGACGTGGCCATGATCACCGGCCAATCCGCAATATCGTCACCCGACGGGAACATCTGCTTGATGCCCATGACGATGGTGTTCATCGAAGGGTCCGTGGTGATCAGCAGCGGCCAGAGGTATTGGTTCCAACCATAAATAAAGAGGATCACGAAGAGCGCCGCGATATTGGTGCGGCTCATGGGCAGCAGGATATCGCGGAAAAACCGCATTGGTCCCGCACCATCCACCCGCGCGGCTTCGGCCAACTCATCCGGCACGGTCATGAAGAACTGCCGGAACAGGAATGTCGCCGTGGCCGAGGCGATCAGCGGGAAGATCAGGCCCGAATAGCTGTTGAGCATGCCGAAGCTGGCCACCACCTCATAGGTCGGCACGATCCGCACTTCGACGGGCAGCATCAGGGTCAGAAAGATCAGCCAGAAGAAGGTCTTTCGCCCGGGAAAGCGGAAGTAAACAATGGCGAAGGCCGAGAGCAGCGAGATGATGATCTTGCCGATGGCAATGCCCATCGCCATGAAGAGCGAATTCAGCATCATCCAGGCCACGGGCGCATTGACACCTGCCAGCAAGGCCTTGCGGTAGTTTTCGAAAAACTGATCTCCCGGCAGCAGCGGCATCGGCGGCTGCGTGATCTCGGGTTGCGAGACGGTGGAGGCGACAAAGGCCAGCCAGATCGGGAAGAAGATAAAGAGCAGCCCGATGCACAGGCCCAGATGGGTCAGCCAGAGCCCCGCGCCGCGTTTTTCGACCATGCCCGTGCGTTCCGCCATCAGTAATGCACCCGTCGTTCGATGTATTTGAACTGCACGATGGTCAGCAGCCCGACGATCACCAGCAGGATGACCGATTGCGCGGCGGAAGAGCCAAGATCCTGCCCCACGAAACCATCCGAGAACACCTTGTAGACAAGGATGGTGGTGGATTGCTGCGGACCACCCGACGTGATCGTGTGAATGACCCCGAAGGTTTCAAAGAAAGCATAGACGATGTTGACCACCAGCAGGAAAAAGGTCGTGGGCGACAGCAGCGGAAAGACGATCGTGCGGAACCGCGTCCAGAAACGCGCGCCATCAATGGCCGCCGCCTCGATCACCGATTTCGGGATGGATTGCAGCCCCGCCAGAAAGAAGAGGAAATTGTAGCTGATACGTCCCCAGGCGGAGGCAACGACCACCAGACCCATGGCTTCTTCGCCATTGAGCACGTGGTTCCAGTCGTACCCCAGCACGCCCAGATACCAGGTCACCACGCCCACGCGGGTGTTGAACATGAAAAGCCACAAGACCCCGGCCACGGCAGGGGCCACCGCATAGGGCCAGATCAGCAGCGTGCGGTAGACGCCCGATCCCTTGATCAGCCTGTCCGCCAGCACCGCCAGATAAAGTGCGATGCCCATGGACACCACGGTCACCAGGATCGAAAACACCGCCGTCGTCACGAAAGACGCGCGGTAGTAGGAATTGCCCAGCAGGTATTCGAAATTCCCCAGCCCCACATATTGCATCGACAGACCAAAGGGGTCCGGAATGAACAGCGACTGCCAGATCGCCTGCCCGGCGGGGTAGAAGAAGAAAACGGCCGTGATCACGATCTGCGGCAGAACCAGCAGAAGCGGCAACCAGAGCCCTTTGAAGGTAACGCGCTTTTCCATGTGTCAGGTCGCGCGCGCCGAGGTTTTCCGGCGCGCGCGGGTCTTTTAGCGGTTGGCTTGCTCGAAGCGGCGCAGCAACTCGTCGCCACGGGCCGCCGCACTGTCCAGCGCGGATTGCGCGTCCTTGTCACCGGACCAGACGGCTTCCAGCTCTTCGTCGATGATGCCGCGGATCTGGTCGAACGACCCCAGACGCAGACCTTTGGAATTCGATGTTGGCGCTTTGGCCGTCATCTGCATCACCGCCACATCCGTCCCGGGGTTGGCCTCGTAGAACCCTTGTTCCTTGGTCAGTTCAGCCGCCGCTGTGGTAATCGGCAGATAGCCGGTGTCCTGATGCCATTTGGCCTGAATTTCAGGCGAGCTGAGGAAGTTCAGGAACGCCGCAACGCCCTTGTATTCCTCATCCGTCTGGCCTTCCATCACCCAGAGGGACGCGCCCCCTATGATGGTGTTCTGCGGCTCGTCGGACAGGGCTTTCCAATAGGGCAGCGGGCGCACTTCGAAATCGAACTGCGCTTCGGCCTTGATGCCCGCATACCCGGCGGAGCTTTCGGTAAAGAGCGCACATTCACCGGCGCGGAAATTGGCGCCGCCTTCATTGCGACGCCCGGCATAGATGAACTTGCCGTCCTGTGCCCATTGCCCCATGGCCGAAACATGCGCCACCTGTGCAGGGCTGTTCAGCGCCAGCTTGGTGTCCACACCCTCAAACCCATTGGCTTTGGTCGCAAAAGGCGTGTCGTGATAGGCGGAGAAGTTTTCCAGATGGATCCAGCTTTGCCAGGCCGTTGTCATCGGGCATGAACTGCCCGCCGCCTTAAGCTGGTCCAGTACCTCGCCCACCTGCTCCCATGTGGACATATCCACATTCGGATCAATGCCTGCTTCGGTCAATGCGTCGCGGTTCACCCAGAGCACCGGCGTCGAGGAGTTGAAAGGCAACGACAGCATCTCGCCATCATTCGACGTATAATACCCTTTGACCGATCCGATATAGGCGTCGGAATTGAAATCGGCTCCGGCTTCCGCCATGACCTCATAGACCGGCTTGATCGCGCCTGCGGCGGACATCATCGTGGCCGTACCCACTTCAAACACCATCAGGATGTCGGGCTGTTCGCCTGCACGGAAGGCCGCAATCCCGGCATTCAGCGTCTCGGAATAGTTGCCCTTATGCGTCGCGGTGACAAGGTAATCGGATTGCGAGGCGTTAAACGTCGTAACCTGTTCTGCAACCAGTTCGCCCAGCCGACCGGTAAACGCGTGCCAGAATTCGATTTCCGTTTGCGCCATTGCGGGGGCGGCCATGACCACCGACATCGCCGATGCCGACAACATATGTTTCATTTTCATTTTTATGATCTCCCAATTCAGACTCTGACGCCAACTGTGCATATGAATCCATCAATTGGCAATCGTCACGATTGCATGCGGGTCTTCTATTCACGCGGATCGTGTAGGTTCTGTGACAACATCCTCAATTCAAAGAGGTTTTTTGCAGCATTGCATCTGGTACCGGGCAGCGTTGCACATATTGCCATCGACTCTTCGGCCACAAAGGCATAACGACCGCGCAACCGGGCCGCAGATGTGGCCCTGCAGCAGGACGCTGCCTCAGAAAAACAGGACCCATCCCGTGATCCAGACCCTTTCCGATGCCTTGGCCCAACAGGGCTATGACACGCTCACCCCCGTGCAGGAGGCCGTCACCGACCCGGCACTGACGGAGGCCGATTTGCTGGTATCCGCGCAGACCGGCTCCGGCAAAACCGTAGGCTTCGGCCTTGCCATCGCACCAACCTTGCTGGGCGAGGGCACCCATTTCGGCCCGGCCAGCGCACCTTTGGGGCTGATCATCGCGCCCACGCGCGAATTGGCGATGCAGGTCAGCCGTGAACTGTCGTGGCTTTACGGGCTGGCGGGCGCGGTTGTGACCTCCTGCGTCGGCGGCATGGACAGCCGCACGGAACGGCGCGCGCTGGAACGGGGCGCACATGTGGTTGTGGCCACACCCGGGCGGCTCTGCGACCACATCAAACGCGGCAACATCGACCTTTCCGCGATCCGCGCCGTGGTGCTGGACGAAGCCGACGAGATGCTCGACCTGGGCTTTCGCGAGGAGTTGGAATTCATCCTCTCCGAGGCCCCCGAGGCGCGCCGCACGCTGCTCTTCTCCGCAACCGTTCCGGCGGCCATCGCCAAGCTGGCGCAAAGCTACCAAAGGGATGCGCAGCGGATTTCCACCGCTGGTGAAGCGCGCCAGCATGCTGATATTGAGTATCGCGCCCTGAACACCCATCCGCGCGACATCGACAACGCGATCATCAACGTGCTGCGTTTCTATGAGGCGAAAAACGCCATTGTTTTCTGCAACACACGCGCCGCTGTCGCACGTATGACCTCGCGCCTGACGAACCGCAATTTCTCCGTAGTCGCCCTGTCGGGCGAATTGACCCAATCGGAACGCACCAATGCGTTGCAGGCGCTGCGGGACGGGCGCGCGCGGGTCTGTGTGGCCACGGATGTGGCGGCGCGCGGGATTGATCTGCCCAATCTGGAACTGGTGATCCACGCGGATCTGCCGTCGAATTCGGACACATTGCTGCACCGCTCGGGGCGGACGGGTCGGGCGGGGCGCAAAGGCGTCTCCGCCCTGATCGTGCCGCCGAAGCTGCGATCAAAGGCCAATCGTCTGATCGGCTGGGCCAAGCTGAAGGTGGAATGGGCCGAACCGCCCTCTGCCGCTGACGTCATGGCCGAAGATGAGGCGCGTCTCTTTGCCGACCCTTCCTGGACCGACCCGATCCCCGAGAACGCGCAGGAGCTTGTCGCGCGTCTGGTATCGCAGTTTTCCCCCGATCAGCTGGCCGCCGCCTTTGTCAATATCGCGCGCGCCCGCAAATCTGCCCCCGAAGAGCTTTCTGATCCTGCCGCCAAGGACGACCGCCCGCGCAAAAGCTTTGGCCCGTCGGTCTGGTTTTCGGTCTCACTGGGCCGCAAGGACGGCGCGGAGCCGCGCGTCCTGCTGCCGATGGTCTGCAAGCGTGGCAACCTGACCAAGGACGATGTCGGCGCGATCCGCGTGCAGCAAAGCCATAGCTTTGTCGAGGTTCTGGCCAGCCGCGCGGATGCCTTCGTGGCAGCCGTTGGGGCCGACATGGTGTTGGAGGATGGGGCAAAACTGACCCGTCTGGAGGCCGCACCGGATCTGGAACGCGGCCCCAAACCCGACCGCAAACCGCATCGGGACAAGGCTGATTTCAAAAAACCCCGGCGCGACAAGCCATCCTATGATCCGCTGGATGCGGATGCAAAACCCCGTTCACCGGCTCCGCGCGAAAAACCGCGTGCCGAGGCGGCTCCCAAGCCGCATAAGCCCGCCGCCGCGCCCAAGGGCAAGAAGCCGCCAAAGTCACATAAGACCGACCGCTCGCCGATGAAGCCGGGTGCCAAACCCAAGGCAAAATCCGGCGCGCCTTCAGAGGCCCCCCGCGCGGCACGTGCCAAACCGGTCTGGACCAAGGAAAACCGGCAGGTCGCCAAAGCGGAACGCAGCGCGCGCGATGCCGAGAACGCAGGGCACGGCAGTGATCGCGATGGTGGTAAGGCGGATAAGAAACGCGACAACAGCGCGTCGAAAAAGCGGGCTGCCGACACCTCCAAACGGTTTGTGCCGCCGCACAAGCGTGGCAAGCAAGCAGGCAAGGGCCCCAACGCCCGGCCCCGCCGCAAACCCTAAGGCTGGTAGCCCATCATGAAAACCGTGAGCGGGATTGGGGCGACCGCGATCAAAAGGGTCAGGATGAACCACAGCGGGCTGAAAAGGCGGCTCATGCCCGCCAGCAAGGCCAGCCCGCCGCCGCCGCCCACAACCGTGTTGCCGGGGACATTCAAGGCAACGGCCAGCGCAATGTAGCGGTAGCCGAGCAACGCCAGCAACACCCGGTTTTTGACCTGTGCCCGCAGTTGGGCCTCAAACACGCCCGGTGCCGCGGTTCCCATTTGCTCGACAAGCGCGGCCGCCTTGCGAAACCTCAGCGAGTTGAAGGCGCGCGACAACCATGCTGCTGGCACCAGCCGGCCTAACAGATATGACAGGCTCAACGCGCAGATCATGCAGACATAGACCAGCAAAGCCACACGCGCGCCGAAAACCGCAATCAGCGCCAACCCGATTTCAGCGCCCGGCACGAAGGGGATGGCGGAGGCAAACATGTAGATCATGCAGACCGTCATCATCATCCACATCATGTTACCGCCCTGACCTGCGGCTGCCTTCATGTCGATGGCTTGAGAGACAAATCCACTGATCAGCCACCCCAGCCCCATCAGGCCCAGGTAAAAAAGTACCAGCAGAATCCATCTTTGCTTCATCAGCGGGCTCTGCGGCGGAGGGCAGGCCATAGCAGCGCGGCGGCGGCGCTCCAGTTCAGGCAAACGGATGGCTTCATGGATAAAACCCGTGACTATTGGGTCTTAGGCCCAAGGATATCAACTCGTAGCCCCGATAGGGATTCGAATCCACTCTCTGCCGATTACGATAGGGTTACACCCTCGTGAAGATCAGATCGCGCCGTAGGCTGCGCGCATCTGACGGAATGACAGCAGACGGCGCTGTTTTTCGTCCCAAAGGTGCAGCCGCGCGCAGGCAAGGCTCTCGCCGATGCTGAGCCGCTGCGCCTGCGCCAGCTCCGCATGATCACGGAGCACTTCGGTAAGCCGGTAGAACGGGATGCGGCTGTAAAGATGATGCACGTGGTGAATGCCGATATTGGCGGTGAACCATTGCAGCACGCGAGGCATGACGTAATGCGAAGACCCGTGCAGGGCGGCCTCGTGCAGGGCCCAATCTTCGGGTTGGTCCCAATGAGTCTCTTCAAACTGATGCTGCACGTAAAACAGCCAGACCCCCAATGAGGCCGCAATCAGCGTTGTCGGGACGAACACCAGCAGCAGCGGCATCAGACCACCAAAGTAGAGGATCAGCCCAACACTGACGGCCACGCCGACATTTGTGCCGATAGAGCTGGCCCAGATACGCCAGCCATCCCCCATCAGGCCGAACGGCAATCGGTTTTCGAGATAAAAAAGATATGCTGGCCCCAGCACAAACAGCACCAGCGGATTCCTGTAGGCACGGTAGCGCAGACGTCCAAACCAGTTGCGCTCCCGATATTCCGCCACAGTCAGGGTCACGACATCGCCCATGCCGCGTTTTTCCAGATTGCCTGAACTAGCGTGGTGAATGGAATGGGATCGCCGCCAGACGTCATAAGGCGTCAGCGTCAGAATCCCGAGCCCGCGCCCGACCCAGTCGCTTGCGGTGCGGTTTGCAAAAAATGATCCGTGGCCACAGTCATGCTGGATGCAGAAGATGCGCACCAGGAACAATCCGTTGACGCAGGCCAATGCAAAAGCTGCAAAATAGCTGACCGACAGCAACCACCAGGCCACTGCCCAGATGGCCAGAAACGGGATCAGGCTAACGGCAATTTCAAAAAGCGACCGCGCCGGGTTTGGTTCGCGGTATTGCGCCAGGACTTTCACCCAGCTTGCAGCAGGCCTTGGCGCAGGATCCACCGGGATCGCGCCCTCAAACGGGGTCTCGGATGTCATGAAAGGCTGCCTTTTTGTTCGCTCGTTTCTTCAGGGATAAACGAGGTACAGGATTACACAAGCATATTGACCAAAGCTGAACATAATTTGATGTATCTGTCGGTTGAAGGTTGCTAATTGGCCTCAGCCGCCCCTGAAACGCCCTCAAATTGCGAAAAAGGCTCCCGTGGAGCCTTTTTCATTTGTTTGATTTTAGATGCCAGATCGGCCCTTTTTGCCGCTCAGCCTTTTCCTTTCCACGGGACCAGGAACCGTTCCGCGGCTCGCATCAGCATGTCGATGCCAAAGCCGATGACGCCGATGAGGATGATGCCCATGATCACGATGTCGGTGTTCTGGAACTTCGACGCCGTCATGATCATCATGCCTGCGCCCTGCTCGGCGGCCACCAGTTCGGCGGCCACAACCGTGCCCCAGCAAACGCCCATCGCCACCCGCGCGCCGGTGAATATTTCCGGCAGGGAGTTGGGGACGATCACATGCCGCATGATCTGCCACTTGCTGGCACCCAGGCTGTAAGCCGCGTGTACCTTGGAGATTTTCACACCAGACACGCCCGAGCGCGCCGCAATCGCCATGATCCACAAGGCGGCGAGGAACAGCAGGATAATCTTGCCTGCCTCCCCAATGCCCGCCCAGATGATCACCAGCGGAATGAGCGCCAGCGGCGGCACCGGCCGCATGAACTCCACAATCGGATCGAACCAGCCGCGGAACCAGTCGCTCAACCCCATCGCGTACCCCAGTGGGATGCCCACAACGGCGCCCAGCAAAAAGCCCAGCACAACGCGGAACAGCGAGTAGCCCAGGTGCTCAAGCAGGGTAAAATTGCGGAAGCCTTCTGACGCAATCTGCAAAGAGCGTTTCCAAACAACTTCGGGGGCCGGCAGATACAGCGGCTCCATCTGCCAGCCACGGGTGGGCTCGAAGTTGGGCGTGCCCTTGTCCGACAGGGTCACCGCACCCCCATCGACCTTCACCGTTTCACCCGGCGCGATCTTCTCGCCATTGATGGCGATGACCTTGGCACCGTCTTTCTTGGTGATGTCATCGTTGCGGTCCACGTTGATCAGACCGGTACGCCACTGCGCAATCGCGGCGGAATCGTTCTTGGCAAAGCCGTCGCCCGGCTCAACTTCCGGTGCCTCTGTCGCGACCTCACGCGGGTGCACAACGACGGTGACGGTTGCGTCATCGGGCGATTGGCCCTCGGCCTGCGACGTATAGGTAAAACTCGTGGTCCCCTCATAGGGGCCCGGCGCGTGCAGGAACCCCGGCAACAGGCTGGAGCCGGTAAAGATGCCCCACATCAAAAAGATCGTCAGGATCGAGATGATGCCCGCCGCCCGGTTGGGCCGCACCGCACTTTCATCGCCAAATGTCACGGTTTTCAGCGAGGTGTAATCATGCAGACCCGCGCCTTGCACAACCTTGGTCACAATAAAGAACGCGGCCACGAAGATGATGATATAGATCAGCAGAGGGATCATGCCGCGTCCTCCTTACCGCCCATAATTTCTTCTTCCATGTCCCAGATCATGTTCAGGATCTCTTCGCGCT
>NZ_CANLYL010000008.1 GCF_947495275.1 uncultured Roseobacter sp. | reverse complement strand
CGTTCGCCAGAAGGAGGATGCATAATGTCCTGGGATCGCAATCAGATGGCTGCGCGGGCGGCCGAAGAACTCGAAGACGGCATGTATGTCAATCTTGGCATTGGTATTCCCACGCTGGTGGCGAATTACGTCGGCGAGAAGGATATTACCCTGCAGTCTGAAAACGGCATGCTGGGCATGGGGCCGTTCCCTTTTGAAGGCGAAGAAGACCCGGATTTGATCAACGCGGGCAAGCAGACAATTACTGAACTGCGCCGCACGTCCTACTTTGACTCTGCCCAAAGCTTTGGCATGATCCGCGGCGGTAAGATCGCCGCGGCTATTCTTGGCGCCATGGAAGTGGCCGAAAATGGCGATCTGGCGAATTGGATGATTCCCGGTAAACTGGTCAAGGGCATGGGCGGCGCCATGGATCTGGTCGCAGGTGTGGGGCGTGTTATTGTTGTCATGGACCACACTAACAAACATGGCGAAAGCAAATTGCTGCGCGAATGCACCCTGCCTTTGACAGGCAAGGGCGTGGTTGACCGGATCATCACCAACCTTGGGGTTCTGGACGTTGTCGATGACGGGCTGCGGATTGTTGAATGCGCAGACGGCGTCAGCGAGCAAGCGCTTCGCGACGCCACCGAAGCAACGATTGTATAGGATCATTTGAACCCGCCAGCTTTTGCCGGTAGAGCCGAACCCCGACAACCCGCTGTTCAGGCGGGTTGTTTTAGGGCCTCAGGCATGACGAACGGATGTTCCTTTGCATCGCGTATGGGTCAAGTAGTGACCACATTTACGATTGAAGAGCGAAAGTGATGCTCGGTTATGTCAGTCATTTTCAAACACGCGGCGGGCCACGCGGAAGCATTCAAGGGCCTGCGGCACACCGCAGTAAATCGCGACAACGTGTATGATCGCCCGAACCTCCTCTTTGCTGACACCATTGGTGATGGCGCCCCGGCAGTGAATTTCCCACTCTGACATCTTGCCCAATGCGCCGATCATCGCCAGATTCATCATTGATCTGGTTTTGGCGTCAATCACGTCATCCCCCCAGCCAAATCCCCAGCACCAGGCGGTCATCGCCTCCTGAAATGGTCGGGTGAAATCATCTGCTGCCGCCAAATTCCTTTCCACATATTCAGCACCAAGCGTCGCCTTGCGCTGCTCCAACCCCTTCAAAAACAAATCTTCGTCGAATGTACTCATGTTCTTGCCTTTCATTTTTGCGACCCGATCTGTTGGATGCTCGGTTTGGGGATCATTCGTCAACCATTTGTCGGGGTCCCCGTGAAAGAAAGACCAGATGATTGGGAATTGGGTATTGCGTGGAATTTGCAGCACTCCCGCAAACCGCTGGGCAAGCTCGTAAGAGAATGGGCTATCGGTACGGACACGACAACGCTGATGCTTGAAGCTAAGCCTTGTGTTGATAGACTGCCGAATTCTGAGACACGCAATACTGGCACCCCAGGGAATTCCCGGAAAGACCTAACACCATGACAGTCCCCAGAACGATGAAGGCCTTTGTACTGACCGGGCACGGCGGCCCCGAAGTCCTACAGTATCATGCTGATTGGCCGACGCCGGAGCCTTTACCGGACCAGATACTGGTCAAAGTTGGCGCTTGCGGACTTAACAATACAGACATCAATACGCGTTCAGGCTGGTACTCAAAATCAGTGACCGATGCGACAACTGGCGATGCCTACGGTGAAGTCGGTCAGGAAGACCCTTCGTGGGGTGGCGCAGCGATTGCGTTTCCGCGCATTCAGGGAGCGGATGCCGTGGGCCGTGTTGTGGCCTTGGGCGAAAATGCTGATCCCGCTCTGATGGGCAAACGGGTCATGATCGATTGTTGGTTGCGGGACTGGGATGACCCGTTCAACAAGGACAAGACCGGTTATTTTGGATCGGAATGTGATGGGGGATTTGCCGAATTTTCGGTTGCCGATTACCGAAATGTGCATCCGGTGGAAAGCGCCATGAGTGATGCGGAGCTTGCGACGTTCTCCTGCTCTTATTCCACCGCGGAGGGGACGTTGTCCCGGGCACAGGTCGGTGATGGCGACACCGTGCTGGTCACAGGCGCCTCTGGGGGGGTCGGTTCGGCGTTGATCCAGTTGGCCAAGCGGCGCGGGGCACGCGTGGTCTGCCTGGCCAGCGAAAATAAACACGAAGAGATTGCGCGTCTCAACCCAGAAGCTATCCTGCCGCGCGCGCCAACTGATCTGCCGTCCGCGCTCAATGATGCGATTGGTCGAGACACGGTCAGCGTTGTCGCGGATGTTGTCGGTGGCGATTATTTCGCCTCAGTCATTGATGTGTTGGAACGGGGTGGGCGGTATACCTGCTCAGGGGCCATTGCGGGCCCTATGGTGTCCCTTGATTTGCGGACATTATATCTCCGAGATCTGACCTTTGCCGGCTCAACCGTACTACCACCCCACATCTTTGCAGATTTGGTGAGCTACATTGAACAAGGTGAGGTGCAGCCGATGCTGGCCGCGACCTATCCGCTTGAGCAATTGCATCAAGCTCAGGCCAGCTTCGTCGAAAAGAAGCACACGGGAAATATTGTTGTGTTGCCATAGCAGGGTCTGCATTCCACGGTCTCTTCAAAGAGCGCAAATAACGTTGATTGCAGCCTTATGACCGCATCTCAGACCATGCGGGTAAGAGATTCAGTCAAAGATATCGCAAATTGCGACCCGGGTGGTGTCCACGACCTGATCCACCTCACGCTCGGTAATGCAAAGCGGCGGGGCAAAACCCAAGATATCGCCTTGCGGCATTGCACGGGCAATCACCCCTTTGGAGAGCATTGCGGCAGCGACCTGCGGCCCTATCTTGAGCGCGGGGTCAAAAGGTGTGCGCTGCGCAACATCGTTGACCAGTTCAACTGCGCAAAGCAGCCCTTCGCCTCGGATGTCGCCGACATGGCGGTGATTGCCAAGGGCGTCTTTCATCGCAGCGTTAAAGTAGGCACCGACAGTTTTTGCATTGTCCACCAGCCCGAGCTGGTCGATCAGTTTGAGGTTCGCTACCCCTGCGGCTGCGCAAATCGGATGGGCTGAGTAGGTCCAGCCATGTCCGATGGGACCGTTCTCGTCCGTGCCCTGCTCCAACACCTGCCACATGCGTTCTGATACGATGGACCCCGATAACGGCGCATATGCCGATGTCAGACCTTTTGCGATGGTGATGAGGTCGGGTTCCAACCCGTAGTGCAGCGATCCGAACATCGAACCGAGCCGGCCGAAACCGGTGACAACCTCATCTGCGATCAGCAGGATATCGTGTCTGCGAAGAACATCCTGAATAGCCGCCCAATAACCTTCCGGGGGTGGGACAATGCCCCCGGTGCCCAGAACAGGCTCAGCAATAAACGCCGCAATTGTATCTGCGCCTTCGTGGGCAATCAGCGCCTCGAGTTCCTGCGCGCAGTGAGCCGAAAATGCCTCTTCGCTCAGGTCTGGGTTTTCGCGTCGGTAATAATAGGGGGCGGTGGTGTGCAAAACCGAATTCAGGGGCAGGTCGAACTTGTTGTGAAAAAGGGCCAAACCGGTCATAGACCCAGTCATCAGGCCGGACCCGTGGTAGCCGCGCCAGCGCGAGATGATTTTCTTCTTTTCCGGGCGACCGAGGATGTTGTTGTAGTACCAGATCAGCTTGACATTGGTTTCGTTTGCATCTGAGCCTGATTGCCCAAAATAGACCTTCGACATGTTGGGCGGCGCACGGTCGAGGATCATTTTGGCCAATGTGACTGAAGCTTCCGTGCCATGCCCGACGTATGAATGGTAATAAGCCAATTCGCGCGCCTGATCTGCAATCGCGTCAGCGATTTCCCGGCGACCGTACCCGACATTGACACAATAGAGGCCTGCAAAAGCATCCAGAAGTCGCGTGCCGTCCCGATCTTCGATAAAGACACCGTCGCCGCCCGAAATGATGCGCGTTGGGGTCTCCCCCCGAGCGTGCTGGGCCAGATGGGTTGAGGCATGAAAAAAATTGTCGCGGTCCCATGCCGCCAGTTGGTCGTTCCTAAGCATATCGTTCCTTTGGCGTTTGAATGAGTTTGGTCAGGCGGTCGTTTCGACAGCCAGTACCGCGAGGCAATCGCCGGGCTGGATCAGGCCGGGGTGATGGCGTGCAATCAGAAGGCCGTCGCGTTGGGCATGGATTTTTTGTGGGGGTCTGCCCAGATGATCCGTGTTCCAGATATGTGCCAGCAGTTGACCAGCCTCTACGGTATCTCCAAGAGCCAGTTTGAAGTCTACGAGCCCGGAGTCTTCGGCAAAATGAAAACAAGCATCGTCCGGTTGCGTGAGCGATCTTGTTGGTGCCAGGTCGATCTGGCCTTCCAGAATGCCAGCGTGTTTCAGGAAATTTCGCGCGCCTTTGCGGGCAATGGAAATGGTGCGGGGCGTGGCGGTGCCGCCGCCGCCCAACTCCGTGGTGACAAAGGTCTTTCCCTGCATCTCGGCTGCCGCGTCATACATGCCTAAAGGGTCGATTTCGCGCATATCGATGCTGAAGGGTGCGTTGAAAGCGTCCCGCGCCGCGCGGCAACGCCTCTCTTGTGATTTGTCGTCCAGGATATGCGATGCAGCGAAGGGCACAAAATCAAGTGTTCTGCCGCCTGAGTGAAAATCGAGGACAACATCAGCCATCGGCAGCAGGCTGCGCTGGAAAAAGTCAGCAATTTTCTGCGTTGGCGTGCCGTCCGGCAGACCGGGAAAAGCACGGTTCATATTGCCTTGATCTATCGGAGAGGTTCTTGTGCCCGCGGCGAAGGCGGGCTGATTCATGAAGGGAACCAACAAGATGGTTCCACAAACCTGTTCCGCTTTAAGCTCCTGTGCAAGCGCTGTAAGTGCCAAGGGGCCTTCGTACTCGTCCCCGTGGTTTCCGCCGGTCAATAGCGCGCAGGGACTTTCCCCGTTTTTGACCATGGTGATGGGGATCATTATCGACCCCCAAGCGCTGTCATCCCGGCTGTAAGGCAGACGCAAATGACCATGCTGGACGCCCTGGCGGTCAAAATCAATTGTTGGGGTGATTGGATTGTCGCGCATGCTCAGGCCTTGATGAATAATTCGCGCGGTGTCGTGCAGATGCATTCAACGCCGGTTTCGGTGATGACGATAGGTTCGGTGATTTCAAGCCCGCCATCGTCCAGCCATAACGCTGGCATGAAGTGAAAAGTCATGCCCGGCTTCAGCACGGATTTATCACCGGAACGAAAAGACATTGTCCGCTCGCCCCAATCGGGTGGGTATGACAGACCAATGGCGTAGCCACAGCGGCTGTCCTTCTCAAAACCCAGCTTGTTAAGGGTTTTATTGAAGGCCAGAGCAATGTCTTCGCATCGGTTGCCCGGGCGCGCCATCTCCAACCCGGCTTCAATCGCCTCCAGCACGGCCTTCTCTGCATCAAGGTATTTTTGGGGTGGCTGACCAAGGAACAACGTCCGCGACTGTGGACATTGATAACGGCGGTGAGCCCCTGCGATCTCAAAGAATGTACTCTCTCCTGAGCGCAGGGGTTGATCGTCCCACGTCAGATGGGGGGCGGTCGCATCCATGCCTGACGGCGCCATGGGGACAATGGCAGGGTAGTCACCCCAGTGACCCTCGGCACCCAGGATCGATGTATGATAAATTTCCGCGATCAGTTCGTTTTTCGGCATGCCAGGCTCGGCCTTTTCGCGAATGACGCTGTGCATTTTTTCCACGATACGGCCCGCGCGGTGCATATACGCCAGTTCGGTCGCCGATTTGATCGCGCGATGCCAGTTCACCAATCCTGTCGTGTCCTCGAAGTGGGCTTCCGGCAGGCAGGCTTGCAGCGAATGATGCGCAGCCGCCGTATAGTAGTAGTTGTCCAGCTCGCAGCCAATTGTCGCCCTTGCCAGGCCGCGCGCTTTGATCAACGCTGATAGGTTCTCCATCGGGTGTTTGTCGGGATTTTGAACGTAGGTGTCTTCATATCCGACGATGTTGTCATGGTGCAGGTAGGTGGTACGCTGCGCACCAACGGAATCCATAGCGCGGCCCCACCAAATGGGTTCGCCTTGCTTGGTCAATAGCACGCCTTGGTGCACATAGAACGACCAGCCATCATATCCGGTCAGCCAGGCCATGTTCGATGGGTCGGTCACAAACAAGGCGTCTATCCCTCGCGCCTCCATGGTCTCTCTGACGGCGGACAGGCGTGCGGCATATTCTGCGGGTTCAAAACTTAATTCAGGCATCTGGTCATCCCGTGTTGATGCCCAATCCTACCGATGCTTCCTGCATTTTTTCTGCGAAATTTGTATACAGCCGCAGAAAAAATGTGAAATTGGCAGCAGATGCGGGGTAAATCTTTAGTGGACAATATTGACCGGAAACTTCTGAACGAAATCCAACGCAACAATCAGCTTACCAGTGGCGAATTGTCAGAGCGTGTCGGGCTGTCGGCCACCTCCGTGCAAAGGCGCTTGCATCGGTTGCGCGCTGACGGTGTTATCGAAGCTGATATCGCTGTGGTTTCACCCGCCGCAGTTGGGCGGCCATTAACGATGCTGGTGGCAGTCGAACTCGCACGAGAGCGGTCCGACATTATTGACAGGTTCAAGCGCGCCGTTCGAAATTGCGCTGAAGTCATGAGCGCCTATTACGTCACGGGGGAGACGGATTTTGTGCTGATCGTCACGGCTCAGGATATGCAAGACTACGAAGCGTTCACTCGAGATTTCTTGTATAACAATCCTGACATCAAAGGCTTCAAGACGACGGTCGTCATGGACCGAATAAAGGCCAGCTTGAATGTTCCGGTTTAGAACCTGACTATCCAGAGCGGGCCTCGACCTCTCTTACCAGTCTTGCCGCTCGTAGGTCTCGGTCGTGTCATAACCCTGTTCGTCGGCACCCTGCTGTTCAACATCCTCATTCAGTACTTCATCATTGCCGTCGTCTGAAGAGGCGTCATTGTCAGAGGCCGCCACCCAGTTTTCGGAATTCGAATTGTCTTCTTCGGAACTCAAGAACTCCGCCTCGGCATCATTTTCCTGCTGAGCATCTGCAGTTGGCGCGTCGCCCACTTTGATGGAAAAACTGTCGGAACCCGTAACTTCTTGCCCGTTAAACGCGCGATCCGTTGTGGTCACCTCACCCGAAATGGTGCCTTCAAATCCTGGCGGTGGCGCGATTTCAAGCAAGGACATGTCCCACCCTGTCAAATCGACCTCACCGCCATCCGAGACCAAAACGTTGTCATCGCTCATCAATATCGTATCTGCCGGTAGCCCGGATATTTGAACGCTGGCCTGATCTGACAGATCTCCGCCCCCGATGTTCACCGGAATCACGCCATTTTCGGCGACGCTGAGATCATCATCGGCGACCACCAACTCGCGCCCGTCGGTTCCAGGGCCGTCCCATTCCAGCTTCAACCCCGCATGGCCGTAGTTTTCAAAATACCGCACTTCGATTGAGTGCGTCCCCGGCTCCAGTTCGATTTCGCCGCTGCGAGTCCGGAACCCATGCAGGCCATCGTTTTCAATAACCTCGACACCATTTACAAACAGGATCGCCCCATCATCTCCGCCAAGGTAAAAGTCGAAGCTGCCACCTTCCTCGACGTTGATCTCGCCGGTGATTTTCGCGCCAAATGTGTCGGTTGATCCGCCCTCCCAGAAAGAGTCGCGACCATTCTTGTAGTTGATCTCCCCAACGATCTCTTCGTGCGTGGGCTCATCTGTCCAATCGATTTGATCAAGACGGCGCAGGGAATGATCCACGTCAAAGTAGCTGGCGTGAAAGCCCGTTTGTATTTGCGAGGAGATGGGTGGCAATTCGGCCTGACTGACTGAAAAGTCCAGATCGCTGGTCGTCGTGACGTCGCCGCCCGTTTCGAATGATGTCGTGGTGGTAATTTGTGCAGATACATCACCGATGAAATCAATTGGCGTTTGTATCGACAACAAGGAAGTATCCCAATTGGAGATGTCCACAACGCCACTTTCACCGACCTCTGCGGTAAACGTCCCGGCACTTACGACCGTGCCTTCGGGAAGCCCTTCGATCGCCTGTGTCACACTTTGCAGGGCTTCGGTTTCGGGTGCGCTCACGTCCAATTCAATTGTCAATGGAACCCCATTCACCGTTTGCAGATCATCCACATCAGGAGCAACAACCAACTCACGCCCGTCGGTGCCGGGGCCGTCCCATTCCAGCTTCAACCCCGCATGGCCGTAGTTTTCGAAATACCGCACTTCGATTGTATGTGTGCCGGGTTCCAACTCAATATCCGCAGTTCGGGTGTGGTATGAATGGAGCCCATCGTTCTCAATGACCTCGACACCGTCTATGTACAAAACGGCACCGTCATCACCGCCAAGGAAGAACTCAAAACTGCCACCTTCTTCGACATCGATGTTACCGGTGATCCTTGCGCCAAATGTGTCTTTCGAACCTCCCTCCCAGAACGAAGATCGACCATTTTGATAGTTGATTTCACTTACAACGTCTTCGTGGGTGGGCGTGCTGGACCAATCAATCTCGTCCAACTGGCGAAGCGAGTGGTTGACATCAAAATAGCTGGCGCGAAAACCTGACGATACCGACACATCGGCTGCGTCCACGGCTTGGAAGGCGAAGCTCTCGGTGATCTCGGCCCCTCCTGAATCCACCGCAGTCACCTGCACATCAATTGCCCCAAGCTCCGCGTCAGAGAGCGTCACATCGTCACGCAGTTTCAAAAACCCATCCGCGACTTCAAACCTTTCGTCGGAGACGGCAAACTGATGAACCTCTCCTTGATCTGGGTCTGTGACAGTCACCTGGCCAACAATCGCGCCGGCCTGGTTGCTTGCGACTAATCCGCCTTCGAGCGATAGTTCCGTAGGGACCTCATTGAGGTCATTGACGGTGATATCAAAGCTCTGGGTAAAGCTGGCGCCATCGCTGTCTATCGCCGTGATCTCCAGGGAGATTGAACCCTCTGCCTCGTGATCCAATGCGATCCCCGGCTTCAACCGAACTTCACCGTCCACAACCTCAAAGCGTTCATCGGATAGGGTGATCTCATGGTTATCACTTGCATTCGGATCGACCACGCTGAGTTTTCCAACAACGGCGCCGCCTTCATTCTCATCTAAGCTGGTCTGATCCAACTGGATCTCAGTTGGGGCTTCATTTGGCGCAACCGTGGGCTCCTGCTGAGGCGTTGTATCATTGTCGGACTGAGGTGCGGACAAAGGCGCATTCTGATCTCGGGCCTCGGCGCTGTCATTGGTTGTGGCAGTGATAGTCTGAGGGTTGTCAGAAGAACCCAGAGGTTCATTGCCTTCATCATCTGAAACACGCGATGTTCTGAGACGAGACGCCGGATCACCTGTTGCGCCGTTCGGAGTCTGCGTCTGAGCGCGCGCGTCAAATGACGGAGCAGCGCCACTGTCATCGGGTGATCCTTCGTCCGATGCGCGCGGCTCCCTTTGGCCATTCTCCGACATGCTGTCGCCGGTGAATACGCCCGATGGCTCGTCGGACCCGGCGCCATCAATGATCTGGCGCTCGGGTTCAGCTTCCTGTTCCTCGCCATAGTGCAGTGCGCTTCGAGAGGTATCTTCCTGTGCCACCTCCCCGCCTTTGGCGCTTTGGTTCGCGACCTTCTCCTTTAAGGAAGCTTCATTTTCCTCTTCGAGATAGACGGGATTATCAAGCTCTTGATTGTCTTCATCTGACATGGGCGCGCTCCTGAATAATCCGACTTTATTTGCGGTGCGAGTTTAACGTCGGATTAAGGAATCACAGATTAACCCGATGATTTTATTGAAATTGTCTGTAGGTATTTCAATGCCTTAACGAATTAATAGTGGCCGACCCTGCAAGTGGGACTTGGAGGAATCTATGGGAGATCAGTCCAGAATGTCGGACCAGACGACACCAGCAAACGGGTTGATTGCCCCGCCGGGAATCGGATTCCCCGTTATCGTATCGTCTTTGGCCATCAATCTGTTGGGGCTCGCGTTGCCGCTGGTTATCCTGCAGGTTTTTGACCGGGTCATTCCATTCGAATCTTATTCGACATTGACGATTTTGTTCATCGGTCTTTGTGGGACGACCATCCTGGATTTCTGCCTGAAATGGGCGCGTATTACCTACCTTGGCTATCAGGGACAAAAATTTGAGCTTGAACTGGGATCGCGGTTTCTGGATCGGACGCTCGATGCAGAGCCCGAAGACTACAACCGCAGCACAACAGGCGCACATTTTGAACGGTTGAGCGCGGTCGCACAATTGCGCGACTACTACGCAGGTCAAAGCCGTCTGTTGGCGATCGATTTGCCTTTCACAACGATATTCATTCTGATGATTGGTCTGATCGGCGGCTGGCTCGTTGCCATTCCGCTGATTAGTCTTTGTTTGCTTCTGGGTTTCAAATCAATCCTGCAACGCGCTCAGGGCCCAATATTCGAGAACCGAAAGACACTTGATGGTCGTCGCTATTCATTTCTGATCGAATGCCTTTCGCAGATCGTGACTGTGAAGGCTCAAACCATGGAGCCGCAGCTGCTCAGGCGCTATGAACTGCTGCAAGAACAATCGGTTGACATCAGCCACAAACTCATCCGGTTCTCCGGATTTTCGCAGTCCTTTGGCGCGCTTTTTTCTCAAGCGTCAGTTGCAGCGATGGGTCTTTTCGGTGGTTATCTGATCATCATCGGCCAGATTGGGATGGCTGAGCTGGCTGCGTGCATGTTGCTGAACGGTCGCACTGTCCAGCCTTTACTCAAGATGCTCAGCCATTGGGCACAAGCAGAAAACGTTCAAGCTGCCAGTCGCAAGATTGATGAGGTCGCTTCCTTGCAACAACGCAAGGTAGACCAAGAGCAAGATTTTGAAATTGAGGGAAATCTCAATTTTGAGGGCGTCACGGTCAGCAAGGATGACGGGAGTGATAATCTCTTTTCTAACGTTTCGATTTCGGTGGACGCGGGGACCGTTTTATCGGTGGTCGGAGAAGAGGATTTGGGTAAACAGTCGTTTCTTCGGCTGATCCTGGCGGAGCTACGGCCCTCATCGGGACAAGTGGAGCTCGATGGGCAACCGATTACTGCCTTTGCATCTGCTCGGGGTCATCAGGGCATTGTCTATGTCGATCAGTCTCCCGCGATTTTCACGGGTACACTACTGGAAAACATCTCCTGCTTTGGGGATGCGGCCTCCGTAGAGCGAGCGCTTGATTTCTCGAAAAAGATCGGGCTGGAAAAAATTGTCCATCGCCTGCCGCTGGGCTATGGAACTCCGCTTGGGCAAGGGAATCATCTGCACACAAGCTTTGCCATGTGCCAGACCATATGTCTCGTTCGCGCGCTCGCTTTGCAACCAAAGCTTCTTCTCATTAGCAATGCGACCTCTGCTCTGGATGAACGTTCTGTGAGCCGTTTCGCGGCATGTCTGGCCGAGTTAAAAGGACAGACAACCATCGTGATGTCATCGCAAAGAGAACAGCTTCTGGAGCTTGCCGACCAATCTGTCTTGCTGGTGAGTGATCTGGCGGGACGAGCCCAGATTTGGGATGATGATGCCGAAGAAGATGCGGCTGAGGCTGCTTTACTCTGGGGTGAAACAGCATGATGATGCAATCGTCAATAAACCCCGGCCTCGCATTGCTGGAGAAACTCATGCTGGCTGCCGGATGGCACAGCAATCAACGGACGTTGTTCGAAGCCGCCCCACACCTTGTCCAAGACCTGAGTTCCGAAGATCTGATCACAACGCTACAGAATCTTGGCGTTCCCTTGTCTTCGGCCAACGCCCGTCAGACTGAGGTTGCAAAGTCCGATTGCCCATCGATGTTCATCGGATCGTCCGGTCGCCTCCAGGCAATTCTGGATCAGAAAGATGACCTGATCCTCGTATGCGACCTAAATGATCAAGAACCGGAGTGGGTCAAGCCGAGCAGCGAGTCTGGAAAACTGGTCAAGCTCGACCGGTTTGGGCAAACGGATGAACACGCTAGTTATGAAAGCTTCCGTAGTATCACGCGTGGCTTTCGCGGATTGCTGCCGTGGTTGCTCATTGCCTCGCTGATGACGAATCTCATGGGATTGGCGACACCGCTTCTGGTCATGGTCATTTATGACCGGGTTATTCCGACAGGTTCAGTTAGTCTCGTGGTGTCGCTTTCTTTGGCTGCTTTGTTGGTGCTCGTGGCTGATGCAGGTTTCCGTTTTGCACGCTCAAAATCAGTCGCCTATGTCGGGCGCGTGGTGGAACATCGACTGGGTCTGTCTCTATTCAAGAAACTGATGTCCCTTCCGCTTGAACAGGTTCAAAAGTCGGAAGTTGAACAACAGATTTCTCGTTTCAAGCAATTCGAAGGTTTGCGGGATATTTTTTCGGGCCAGGTTCTGACGACTATTCTGGATTTGCCTTTTGTCTTGATTTTCCTGGCGTTGTTGTTTGCACTTGCGCCGCAAGTGGGATTCCTGATCGTCGGATTGGGTGCAATTTTTATCGTTGCGATCTGGGTTACTTTGCCCGTGCAGCAATCGTTGAACATGTCGGCATCGCAGGTAAAGGCCCGCCAACAAAGCTACATGTTCGAAACAGTTGGCCAGCAGCGAAACATCTACCGGTTGGGACTAGGGAACATTTGGCGTGAACGCTATGCACCACTGGCTCTGGAGGCGGCAGAAGCGTCGCGCAAGGCGCGCAAATTCCAGTTGATTTGCCAGGCCTTTGCTCAAAGCCTGATGGCCATCGCGGGCGTCGGCGCAATCGTTCTGAGCACGTTGTCAGCTATGAGTGGCAGCATGACTTTCGGTGCGCTGATTGCCGTGATGTCGCTGGTTTGGAAGGTTCTGACGCCGCTGCAGTCACTATACGCGAATGCGCCTCAGGTTGTTGGCTTCCTAAAAAGCAAACAACAGGTGGACAGGGTCCTTGCGTTGCCGCAGGAAACTGTCAGGGGCGCGGCTTCCACACATCAGAAATCTTTTGACGGGCAGATTTCCTTTTCAGGTGTGAGCCATCGCTTTCCAGGGGCAACTGATCCTGTTCTGTCGCAAATCTCGTTGGAGATCCCGGCGCGCGAATTCGTGGTTATCGCCGGCAACAACGGCAGTGGCAAGACGACACTGTTGGGGCTGATTATCGGGCTTTACAAGCCGACAATCGGGTCTGTCCAACTGGACGGAATCGATTTACGTCAAATCCCGACAGATGATCTCAGGCAATCATTCAGCTACGCTCAGAAAAATCCTGAAATCTTCTACGGGACATTATTGCAGAACTTCAGGCTTGCGTCGCCAACGGCTCGTGTCGAAGACATTGAGAATGCGATCGCGGCTGTCGGATTGACCAGTGAAGTGGCAAAGTTTCCGGATGGGTTGGACACACGGTTGTCAGAGGCATATCGAGAAACCCTTCCGCGGGCTACCTCCAGTGCTCTGGCGCTCGCTCGTTGTTTCACCCGCCCAGCCTCGATTTATCTGTTGAATGAACCTTACACTGGTCTTGATTACATGAGAAAAGCTGCGGTTACAGCGCATTTGGAGCGGCTCAAGGGTGAGCACACGATCATCTTGATCTCTGATGATCCTGACCATGTGAGATTGGCAGATCGATGCATTTTCATGGCGAACGGTCGCATCGTGTCCAATGACACTGGCAGGAATGGGCGGAAGAAAATGGAAGCGCTCATCGCTGCCGGGAAGGAGAACTAAAGTGCTATCTGGAAAATCAGCTAAAGCCAAACCTGGCGTCTTTGCGCGTAAAATGGCTCGCGAGACAAGAAGACAGCCGCGCATTGCCGCAATGGTGCTTTTGACGCTAGCCGGGTTCCTGACGGGTGCCATTTTATTGGCAACCGTAACCATCGTACCGGAACTTGCGCGCGCAGAGGGCGAGATTGTTCCATCCGGGCATGCACATCGCATTGAGAGTCCCAACAGCGGGGTCGTAGAATCCGTTCTTGTGCGCGAGGGGCAGCGCGTCGCGAAAGATCAGGTTCTTGCCACTCTGGTCTCGCCTGGCCTGAAAAGGGAAGAACAGAATATTCGCCAGAGGCTGGTAAGTGCCACTGATAGGATCGACACTCTGGCAATCCTGTTGAAGCAATTGGAACAACCTCACAATGATGTTGAGGGGGGGGGCAATCTCTCCCGGGAAGCGTCAGATTTCCTCTTCACGAAACTCTCTTTGCACAAGGCGAGGCAAGAAATCGCGGATCAACGTGTCACGCATCTCGAAGGCGTCATCGAACGTCTCGAAGCGGCTCGGCAGCTTATGGAAGATCGTGTCGCGCAGAGAACTGCCGCGGTTGACCGGCTGGAAAACCTCTTTGCATCTGGCAATGTAACGCGGGCGAGACTGGAGGCAGAGCAACAGACTTTAGATGAATTGCGCGGTCGATTGATTGATACAGACATCCAACTGGCAACCACACGAACGAGTTTCGCTGAAGCCCAGGCAACCCCGATGGAAAATGAACTCGCATTGCGAGAACAAACGCTCACCGAGCTTGTGTCTCTGCATCAGGAAAGAGATGCGTTGCAGGTTCAACTGCGCTCTGTTGCCCAACAGCGCAAGGAGTTGCTGGTCCGTGCTCCGGTGGATGGTGAAATCCAATCAGTTGCGTTTCCTCGAGCAGGCGAAGTTATTGAGGCAGGGGTAGCGATGTTCGAACTGATCAACACTTCGGACCGATTAGTGGCGGAAATCCGGATCGACACAAACGATATCGGTCACATTCAGGTTGGCGATACGGTGGCTCTTAAACTAACGACATATGACGCCAGACGTTACGGCGAACTTGAAGGGGAAATCGAAAGTCTCTCGCCGACTTTTGTCGTGGATCCTGTGGACGGGAGTACTTATTTCCGAGGTGTCGTCGGATTGAGCCGGGACAGCATCGGTGAAGGGGTTTGGCGGCGTCCGCTGCGCGTGGGTATGGCCACCAACGCCGAAATAGTGACCGACGAACGAACTCTGATGGCCTATCTCACCAAGCCCGTGCAACGCTCCTTGGAAAAGGCCTTCGCAGAAAGATAGGTTGTGTCGCGCGGTCAGTTGATGTGCCGCTCGCCTTCCAAAGCAAGGGATTTCGCCAACTTCTGAAAACTCGCTTTCCAGCCGGTGCGCACCCCGATCCGTCCCGACGGTGACGCAATTTCTTTGTGCTCGAGGGTAATTCGGGTCGCAGCGCCAAGCGCCTCGAAGTGAACGGAAACCTGTGAGGGCGGAGTTTGTCGTTGATGGTCTTCGTGCGTCACCACGACATGCACCCAGCTGAAGCAAAGAAACCTTGGTCGATCAATGTTGATGTACTGGCCTTCAAGGTACTCGGCCTTATTGTTTTTCGCCTTCATCTCAAAACGCCACAGGCCACCGACCGATAGGTCCAGATGGATGGCGGTGAGGTCCGAGGGATCGTTGCCAAACCACTTTCGGAGATCTTCTGCTCGTGTCCAGGCGTCAAACAACCGTTCTGGCGATGCCGCAAACACAGCACTTATTACAACAGGGTTTACGCCTTCCGGTGATGTGAGCAGATCAATCATTGTTTTTCTCGGCGGCAATCATCTTCGCCAAGCTTTCAAGGCGATCCACCCAGAACGGCCGATAGGACTCAAGCCATGAAACGGCATCCTCCATCGGCCCGGCGGTCAAGGCGCAGTGCCGAACACGGCCTCTTTTTTCAACTGTGACCAAACCCGCACCTTCCAGAACGCGGACATGGCGACTGACGGCGGTTTGTGACATTTCAAACGGCTCGGCCAATCGAGAGAGCGGCTGTTCCCCCTCCGTCAACTGGATCAATATGTTGCGCCGTGTATCATCCCCGAGCGCAAAGAATACAGCGTTTAGATCAGTCATATATCCTCTAATACTCAACAAATGTATTGACTATTTGCTTGCTTCGATTTACTCAATACATCTGTTGAGTATTTGGCGCAACCATCCAAGCGTTATTCGAGTTTCCAACGGGAGATCAAAAAATATGCCGAACCTGGTCAATCGAGAGATGTGGATTTCAGAACGCATGAAGCTACTGGAGCGGGAAAAGAGCTTCACCAAAGAGCGCGACGCCCTGTCAAACGCGCGGCGGGATCTTCCAATGGTCGAAATCACAAAAAGCTACCACTTTTCGACGAACTCAGGCACGCGTTGCTTGCCCGAATTGTTCGAAGGCAAAAAGCAGCTGGTGGTCTATCACTTTATGTTCGGCCCTGATTGGGAAGAGGGTTGCCCGAGTTGTTCGTTCTTTGTTGATAGCTTTAACGGCAATGAAGCCCATCTCGCAGCGCGCAACACAGCATTCATACTTGCTTCAAATGCGCCGTTGGAAACGCTCAATGCGTACGCGGCGCGCATGGGGTGGACGATTCCTTGGGTTTCCTGTCTGAACACCGGATTTGGTGAAGATTTTGGCGTGACCTTTCCTGAAGGCGCTGAAAAGAATGGCAGAACATACAACTACGACAAAAAACCATATGGCGGTGAAAGCCCAGGATTGAGCGTGTTTTTTGACTTGGGCGCAAATAGGGTCGCGCACAGTTATTCTACGTACGGACGTGGGCTTGATATTTTGAACAGCGCTTATCACTTGTTGGATTTGACACCGAATGGTCGAGATGAAGCCAGCTTCCCTTATCCACAGGCTTGGGTCAAACGCCACGACGAATACAAAAATTGAAGATCGGAGCTACTAGTCCGGCCTTTCTTCACGGCATTCCCAGCGCGACATTCAAAGGAACGGCCTGGATCGGTCCCGCATGGTTTCGTTCTTCCAGCTGCCATTAAGATGTGATTTCGACAGTTCCTTGGCGGTCGCTTGTGCCCGGTCAGCACGACCGGATATTCCTTCTTAACTCCCCAGCGCATTGGCGGTACGTTCCGATGGAAAACCAATGATCACCCTGCGAGTTGCTCTGATAAATGCCCAAGATTGTCGATGTCGCGACGCGACTGTTCCGTTTGCCACTTGCAGAAGTCCTTGTAGACGCAAAACATGGCGACCATCATTTTTTTGAGCTGGTAACCTGCACTCTGCATTTTCAAGATGGAAGTCTGGGCACCGGTTACACTTATACAGGCGGGAAGGGAGGGCATGCGATCGCCGCAATGATCGAATATGACCTGAAACCTTTTCTCGTCGGAAAAAACGGGGAAAACGTAGAGGCGCTGTATGACGCGATGCAATGGCATATCCACTATGTTGGCCGCGGCGGCATCGCCTCCTTTGCAATTTCGGCAATTGATATCGCGCTTTGGGATGCCCGAGGCAAACGAACCGAAATTGCGTTGTGGCAGATGGCTGGCGGGGCTGCTCAAACATGCCGCGCATACTGCGGCGGTATAGATCTGGGATTTGACCTGCCCAAGCTGCTGGAGAGTGTGGCGGGATATCTGGATCGGGGATTTGACGGCGTAAAGATCAAGATTGGCCTGCCGTCCTTGGCAGACGATCTTACCCGCATTGAAGCAGTCCGTGAGTTAATAGGTCCGGATATCGCCTTCATGGTCGATGCCAATTATTCCTTGTCTGTGGATCAGGCAATCGTAGCCGCACAGGCCTTTGAAAAGTACGATCTTTTGTGGTTCGAGGAGCCAATAATACCGGACAATTATCGTGGCTATGCCCAAATCTCTGAAGCAACGGATATACCGCTCGCGATGGGTGAGAACCTGCACACACTTCACGAGTTCGAATATGCGTTCGACCAGGCGAAATTGGGTTACATTCAGCCGGATGCATCCAATTGTGGTGGGATTACCGGATTTTTGCAGGTGGCGGAGCTCTCCGAGATACATGGTCTGCCCCTTTGCAGTCACGGTATGCAGGAACTGCATGTGAGCTTGGTTTCAGGCCGAAAAAACGCTGGCCTGATCGAAGTGCACTCTTTCCCTATCGATCAATACACAACCCGCCCGCTGATCGTGGAAAACTGCCGTGCAGTTGCGCCCGATGCTCCCGGAACCGGGGTGGAATTTAACTGGGCAAAATTGGAAGCCGAAAACATGTTGAATTCCTGACCTTGGGAAATCGCAACATCTATTGATGGCGGTGTGTGTGATCCGCAAGATGGCTTCCAAATCTGCGGCGCGCTTGCGGGTGCGGTGTTGTCAGTTTTCCCGCATGAGGTGTGGCGGATATCGCACGAAGTATCTGGCAATTTCAGAGAGAAACTGCCATGGCTGAAAGGTGAAATCGCGGATGCGAATCCGCCTCAATGATGCCGTGTTTGCTTTCTAAAACGCGCCTCAAGAGTGCGTTGCAGAACCAATTTGTTAGCGCAAACCTTTAAATAACCCGTTGGGATGCCTATATAATTAATATGGAGGCAAGATGATCGAGACTTTTCTGGACGCAAACGCACTACCCTTTTCGATTGCATTGACCGTGGTTTTTGGGCTGTTTTTGATTGAAATCCTTTCTTTGATGTTGGGGGGCAGTTTGCTGGCCTTGGGAGCCGATGCGCCGGACGTTGATTTTGATGCGGATTTCGAACTCGACGCTGATTTCGATCTGGATATCGACACCGATATCGACGCCGATCTTGCTATGGCTCCCTCCGGTCTTTTTGGGTGGCTGGGCCTGAAAGATGTTCCTTTCATGATCTGGTTTGTATCGTTTCTGACGTTGTTCGGTCTGGCGGGTCTTATCTTTGTCGGTTTGACCGGTCTTGACTGGACGTTCTCGGTCCCCGTCGCCGTTGGAGCATCGCTCGCAGGCACAAAATTTGTGGCAAATCATGTGGCCTACATGATGCCAAGGACCGAAAGCACAGCTTTGTCCGAACGCGCGCTGAGCGGCTACGAAGGGGTGATCAGTCAAGGCACTGCACGGCGCGGAAGCTCTGCGGAAGCAAAGATCAAGGATCGTCACGGCAACACCCATTACCTTCGGGTGGAACCGTTAGAAGACAATGGGGAAATTGCGCAGGGTGCTTCGGTGCACGTGGTGCGCAAGCACGAAGGTGTTTTCCAGGTTGTCGAAACCAGCTAGGCGCCTGAATGCGCCTCAACATTTCTTAATAGAGGGAGAGTCCTTTGCCATTTACGGATATTCTAATCGTTGCAGGTATCATCGTTGTCCTGTTCCTTTTCATCGGTTTGATCATGGCCCGGTTGTATCGCCGTGCGACCCGCGAAGTGAGCTTGGTCAAGACCGGCTCTGGCGGCAAGAAAGTGATCATGGACGGTGGCACGATTTCGATCCCGTTTTTGCATGAGATCAGCCAAGTCAATATGAAGACATTGCGGCTGGAGGTTCACCGCAAGGACGATGGCTCGCTGATCACCAAGGATCGGATGCGCGTGGACGTGGGGGTCGAATTCTACGTTTCGGTCAATGCGACCGAAGATGGGATTTCCCGGGCAGCCCAGACGCTGGGCGATCGTACCTTCAACGTGGAACAACTCCGTGAGATGATTGAAGGCAAGCTGATTGACGGCCTGCGATCCGTCGCAGCGCGCATGACCATGGATGAACTGCACGAAAACCGGTCTGAATTTGTTCAGGAGGTTCAGAATGCGATTTCGGAAGATCTTTTGAAAAACGGCCTTGAGCTGGAAGCGGTGTCGCTGACGGCTCTTGATCAAACCTCCTTTGACGCACTTGACGAAAACAATGCCTTTAACGCTGTGGGTATGCGCAAACTGGCGGAGGTCATTGCGACGTCCAAGAAAGAACGCGCACAAATTACTGCGGAAGCAGACGTGTCGGTGCGCCGCTCGGAGATGGAGGCGGAGAAACTGAAGTACCAGATCGAACGGGATCAGCGCGAGGCTGAAATTGCGCAAATCCGTGAAATCGAAATCCTGCAAGCCCAGCAGGAAGCGGAGATCAAGCGTAATCAGGAAATCTCGCAGCAGGCTCAGGAACAGGCGCGAATTGCCAAAGAACGTGCGATCCGCGAGTCGGAGATTGAGCGGGAACGGGTTATCCGCGAAGCAGAAATTGCAAATGAGCGGGAACTTGAGGTGGCCGATCAGGAGCGCCAAATCATCATTGCCAAGAAGTCCGAGGAAGAAAGCGTGGCCCGCTCCAGCGCGGACACCGCGCGAGCAGATGCGATGAAATCACAGGAGGCGATTGAAACCGCGCGTGCTGTGGCGTCGGCGGATCGCGCCAAACAGATCGCGCTGATCGAAGCCCAGAAAGAAGCTGAGCGTCAGGCCACCGCGATCAGGCTTGCTGCGGAAGCTGAGAAGGATGCGGCAAGCGACCGGGCTGCGGCTGTGCTGGAAGCCGCGCAGGCGGATGCCTCAGCTCTGACCATTCGTGCGGAGGCGAAGAAAACCGATTTGCTGGCTGAGGCCGAAGGCCGTCATGCGATTGCTGGTGCGGAAAATGCTCTGAGCGCAGAGATTGTACAGATGAAGCTGGATATCGCCCGGCTGGAAGCCATGCCCGCCATCATTGCGGAAATGGTGAAACCTGCGGAGAAGATCAGCGAGATCAAGATTCATCAGGTGAGTGGTATGGGCAATGGTGCCTCCGCGGGACCACGTGGAGAGGGCGCTCCGGTCAACCAGGCACTGGATTCGATCATGGGGATGGCGCTGCAGATGCCAGCAATGAAGAAGCTTGGCGAGGAGCTTGGGCTAAGCCTGGAAAGTGGATTGGCGGAAGTGGCTGATGGTGCCTACCTTTCCGACAAGAAAGCCGAAATCGAGACCGATAGCGTCAAGGCCATCGAGGGCGGCGCAGAGGAAAAACCAGTGGCGTGAGCCGATAACTGATATCCAGAAACTGACCAGGGCGCGCAGCAGGAAACGGCTGCGCGTTCTTTTGTGCAAATCAAAGATGTCCGCGTTTTGCTCAAGTTACCGGGTTCCGGGCCTCAGATGATTGCGCCTCGGACTTTGGCCGAGACCCACTCTGAGATGACCACTGCCGCGAGGATGACCAACAAGATCAAAGAGACCTGTGGCCATGCCAGAACATTGAGTGAAGAGGATAGTTGCAGGCCGATGCCGCCTGCACCGACAAGACCCAGCACGGTCGACTCGCGGATGTTGATATCCCATCGGAAAACGGCAATGCCCGCAAAGGCCGGCAGTATCTGCGGGACGATCCCATACGCCATGACCTGCCAACGTGAGGCACCCGTTGCCTTGATGGCTTCGACCTGGGTTTCGTCTATTTCCTCTATCGCCTCATAGAGGAGCTTGGCACAAAACCCAATCGACCGGATCGCAATGGCAATCACCCCAGCAAACACTCCCGGCCCAATGATCGCGATCAGTAAGAGAGCCCAAATCAGCGAGTTGATCGAACGCGTGGCCACGATGATCAAAAGAGCAATCGGGCGAATGACCAATGCGGACGGTGTGGTGTTGCGTGCGGCCAGAAATGCCACGGGCACGGCCAGTACCAAGGCGATGATCGTGCCAAGGGTCGCTATGTTGAGGGTATCCCATATCGGCTTGCCCAACTGCGTTATGTATTCCCACTTGGGAGGCGTCGCCCGGGTCCAGATATCTTCGGCGATCGTCGGGGCATCCCAGACGAAAAACCAGGTTGTTGCTTGCGAAATCTGCTGCCAGCAATAGGCAAAAACTGCCACGCCAATCAGCCACATCACCCAATGACCGAGGCTTTCCCTGCCAGTACGGCGGTGCCATTGCTTCAGGCCCTCTGTTTCAAGAACAGGCATTATTGCACCCGTGCCCGGATAATTCCGGAAAGATATTCCAGCGCCATCACGATAACGATGATGATGAGCAATATAGCCGCGGCGGTATCATATTCGTAGCGGTCGAACGCGGTGTTTAGCGTCGCCCCGATCCCCCCTGCACCTACGAGTCCCAAGATCGCGCTTTCCCTGAAATTGATGTCGATACGGTACATGCTCAGGCCAATCAGGCGCGGCATGACCTGCGGCTGGACACCGTAGTTGATCCACTGGGACCAGCGCGCGCCGGATGCCTTGATGGCTTCGGCCTGAACGCGGTCCATGCTTTCGATATCCTCTGCAAGAAGTTTGGACAAAAAGCCGATGGTGGCAAAACTCAGGGTCAGAAAGCCTGCGAGTGGCCCAAACCCGAAGATTGCGACCAAAAGTATCGCCACGATGATTTCCTGCAGCGCGCGACTTATAGCAATGATACTGCGGCAAATGAGGTAGACGGGCAGGGGAGCAACGTTACGCGCAGCACCCAAGGCAATCGGGATGGAGATACCAATGCCTACAACCGATGCTGCAACGGTCATCACGATGCTTTCGACCATTCCCTCGTAGATGTCACCTGACCGGGTTGTGAAGTCCGGGCTGGTGAAAGCCAATACGAACTGCTTCCCGCGCTCCAAACCCTCGTAGACCCGGGACCAATTGACCTCGATGGTCATGAAGGCGGCGACCAGATAGGCGAAAAACCCCAGGATCAGCGTCCATCTGAGCCAATTGCGTTGGATGAAGGGAGGTTTCTTCCATGGCTTGCCGACAAGCCTTTGCAAATCTGTGTCAGGCGCGCTCATTCGGCGGCCTCGTCATCTTCGCCATCAATCTTTTCAATCGTAGCTTCCCAATCCTCTTCGCCGTAGATGGTGGTCAGCACGTCGGGTGTCAGTGCGTCGGGAGGGCCGTCGAATTCGATCGCCCCAAACCGCAGCCCAATGACCCTCTGCACAAACATCTGGGCCAGAGCCACGTCGTGAATGTTGATGATCGCGGCCAGCCCGCGCTCTTTGCAAAGCTCGCAGATCAGTCGCATGATCTGGCGAGAGGTTTTGGGATCCAGTGATGCGGTGGGTTCGTCTACCAGCAATAGCGCCGGATCTTGTATCAGCGCGCGGCAAATGCCCACACGTTGGCGCTGGCCTCCGGAGAGTTCGTCGGCGCGTTTGTCGGCCATATGGGCCAGACCGACACGGTCGAGCAGGCGAAAGGCTTCATCGACGTCTGTCTGAGGGTACTTTCGTAAAAAACTGCGCCAGAATCCGACATAGCCAAGACGTCCCGAGAGCACGTTTTCCATCACGGTCAGGCGCTCCACCAGCGCATATTCCTGGAAAATCATCCCCATCCGCCGTCTCTCCTTTCGCAGCGCTCCGGCGGAGAGTTCGGTCAATTCGTTGCCGGCAAGATAGACCTTCCCCGACGTTGGCTCCACGAGCCGGTTGATACAGCGGATCAGCGTGGATTTCCCTGCACCCGAAGGGCCGATCAGGGCAAGCACCTGACCTTCCGGGATGTCCAAATCCACCGCCTTAAGCGCCTGATCCCCGGTCTTATACGTTTTCACGAGCTTCTCAAGCCGCAGCATGAAAGCCTCCCCACCCCGTTTTTATAATTGTTTTTTGGCAATGGTGCCCCCGTCGGGGACACCAGATTTTACATCATTCGCAGGCGTAGCTGACGCCGTTGGCTGCATCGATCTTGCGGATGACGTCCCAGAATTCCTGATAGGTCATTTCAAGGAATTGGCCTTCATTCGATTTCTCGAATTCGGCTTGCAATGTCGTGCCTTCCCATTCGAAGTTGAAGAAAGCATTGCGAATTTTTTCCTTCAGTTCAGGCTTGAGATTGTAGACCGTGCCAAAGCCAGTCGTCGGGAAGGTCTGAGACTTGTAGATCGTTACAACATCGTCTTCTTTGATCACATCGCGGCTGATCATCCGGGATTTGACCGAATTTGCAATCGAGGCGGCAAGATAGTCCTTGTTCGCAACGCCCAGAATGGAGTTGTCATGCTTGCCGGAATAAACCGGCTCGAAATCACGTTCTGGCAGCAGATCAAAGTCACCCTTCAGGATTGCCGAGGGTGCCTTGAACCCGGAATTTGACGTTGGTGACGTAAAGGCCAGCTGCTTGCCTTTGATGTCTTCGACTTTTTCGATCCCAGAACCGGGATAGGTGATGATTTCCATCTCATAGCCGAAATTGCCATCTTTTGACGCCATGATCGTGAAAGGATTGAAACCTGCACAGTTCACCGCCAAAGGATTCGACCCGGTGTTAAACCCCGCAATGTGCAGTCGCCCTGACCGCATCGCTTCGATTTGCGCCGCGTTGTTCTGTACCGGGAAAAAGACAACCTTCTTGCCCGTTTCCGCTTCCAGGTGGGTCAGGAAGTCGGACCAGGCCGCTTTGTAAACCGCCGGGTCTTCGACCGGTGTGTAGGCAAAGATCAATGTGTCGGGATCAAGCTGATCCGCAGGATCCGTTGGCGTATCCGCCACAAGATCACCGTCCACATCGCAAAATCTCTTATCCAGATCACCCCTGGGGCAGTCCTCAGCAGCCAGTGGAGCTGCCAGTGTCATGCTGAGGGTAAGCGCTGCGCCAGACAGCAATTTCGTCAATATTTTCATTTGATTTCCTCCCAATAGCGGGAGGCTAGCTTGAAAATTGAAATACACAAAGAGAAAGTCGCAGTTCTCTTAACCTGAAGTATCAGTTCAATTTTAACGAGAGGTATTCAGCTCATATCGTGACCAGTCGTCAAACCGATCTGTAACGGGCAATTCGGGTATCGGGGCGTTGAGATATCCACCGGAAAACAGTTTGAACGCCACCCCGGCATTCATAGCCGTTTGGTAGTCGACCGCACTGTCGCCCACATAGATCACTTCTTTCGCAGTGAAGCCCAATGCTGTGATGCAGCGCAGCAGCGGCGCGGCGTCGGGTTTTTTGGGCTGGCCATCTTCGGCCCCGGAAATGATGTCAAAATACCCACCAATCCCCAAAGCGTCGCAAATCTGTCGTGCGGGCGCGGTGGGCTTGTTGGTGCATATAGCCATAGGGATGCCCGCTGCTTTCAGACGGTCCAGACAACTTATCACGCCGTCATATGGTTTCGTGAGCGTGGTGGTGTTCTGGCTGTAATAGGTCATGAAGTGGCGCAATGTCCGCGTGGTCACATCAGATGAACAGCCCCCTATTGCATCAAGGCTGCGCTCGACAAGTTTCTCGACGCCGTTACCAATGAACGAGATAACCTGAGAAAGCTCGAGCGCCGGGCGACCGACTCTTTCAAGAGCGTGATTGATCGCGACGTGCATGTCCGGTGCGCTATGGATAAGTGTGCCATCCAGATCGAATACAATCGCTGTTTGAGACATTTGGGGAATTTGTTCCTGCTGCGGTGATCTTCGACATAATCAGCGCGTGCGAGAATGTGAAGCGCGCAGCATTCATCCTGGCGTGGTATTTTGCCTTACCCCTCGCGCATTGGTGCGAAAGCGGACCATCCGCTCCGAGTTTGGAGGCTAGTCTGGCACCGTTTTCATGTAGGCAGCAGCCTCGGCATCGGGGATCGCGTTTGCGGCATAGCGATAGGTGCCTTGTGTTTTCAATTCGCTAGCACCTCGGATCATCTCTCCCAGTGCGGCTCGCGCCAATGACCCGCCTGTAGATATGCGTCTGACGCCGACAGCGGCAAGATCCGCCTTATCATAGGTCGTGTCTGTAAGGCCGACGACGACATTCACAGGGATGTTGACGGATTGGCATACCGCTTTTACCGCGTCTATGTCGGGTAGCCCGGGTGCGTATACGACATCTGCGCCGGCTTGCTCAAATGCCCTCAGTCTGCGGATTGTGTCCTCAAGGTCCGGTCGACCGTAAAGGAAATTTTCCGCACGTGCGGTGATATGGAAATTCTGCTTTGTCTTTGCGGCGCAGGCGACACGAATGCGTTCCACAGCGAGTTCGAAATCGTAAATCGGGTTTTCTGGATCGCCTGATGCGTCCTCCAGAGCGCCGCCGCAAAGCCCGATGGCTTCAGCCTGCCGAATGGTCAGCGCGCAATCATCTGGCTGTACACCAAAGCCATTTTCCAGATCTGCGGAGACGGGCACGGAGGTTGCCTCGACAATTGATTTTGCATTCTCCAGCACTTGCGCGCGGGTCAGACTGCCGCTGGAATCCGTCACGCCCATAGAAAACGCCAGGCCCGCGCTTGTCGTGGCAAGCGCGGGGAACCCGATGCTTTCGAGGATACGCGCCGTACCGGCATCCCAAGCGTTGGGCGCAATGAATATCTCGCTGGTGGTATGAAGGCGCTTGAACTCTGCCAGTTTGGCATCGTGGCGGTCATTATTAGACATGGTGTCCTCTGGCGTTTGGGCTTTGAAATTCTGAAACCGATAACATCGACTGTCAAATGCGGGTAGGTTACGCCTTGCTCTCCAAACACTGTGATCTGGATATTGCGGCAATGTAGGCTTCTTCCCAACACCCCAGTGATCGGCAATTGATATACATCGGAAATCGTTGCGACCTGTGTTGGTGGTCGATATTATGAACCTGCCGTCAGGGGCGGCACCCAGGTTCGCGGATAGCCGTTGGCGGCACCCCTCAGCTCAGAATGAAGACATCTTTTGGTGTTTCTCATGCCCGGACAAGCGAACCGATGGGCGCCAGAATGAGGAAACCAAACATGAAATCTCTAGATCAACTGCGTCGTGATGCAAAGCTGCTCAAAAGGGCGCATGAAGCGGGCGACATTTACGCGGGTCAGCGAATTGTCAATCACCGACCACGCGCCGATGGCGTCGCCTTGAAACACGCCGACTATCTTCATGTAATCGCGCGCGAGAACTCATTTGTCAGCTGGCCAGCGCTGAAGACCGCGGTTGAGCTGGACGGGCTGGATATCGCTGGGAAACGGCAACGATTGAAAATAGCGATCTACAACGGGCAAAGACACGTGTTGGACAGGCTGTTGGCAGTTTCGCCCGATCTTGCGAGCGGGCATTTGGGTTTGGAGATAGCGCTTTACCGGCGCGAGGCGGTTTTTGAGGCGTTGCGCCAAGACCCGGCCGCCGCAACACGTATGACTGCAGGGCGTCTTCCGATCTGCCACTTGGCATTTTCAAGGTTTATCCGCCATCGCCCCGATCTCGAGGCGGATATGCTTGCCATTGCAGATCGTCTGTTGGCTTTGGGGGCGGATATCAACGCGTCGATTCCTGTGGCACCGGACAACGACCACCAGCTTTCATGTCTTTATGGTGCTATTGGTCATGCCGACAACATGCCCTTGGCGCGGTGGCTGCTGGAAAACGGGGCCAATCCAAATGACGGTGAGTCTCTCTATCATTCAACGGAACTTGGGCATCGCACGGCCCTGAAACTGTTGCTGGATCATGGGGCCGATCCTTTGGGAACCAATGCGCTGCTCAGAGCAATGGACTTTCATGACCATGACGCGGTTGCGCTGCTGATTGAGGCCGGTGCGAAGGCGGACGAATTCATCGGGGATCACGTTGGTGGGGAGACCCCATGGGTGGTTCCGGCGCTGCATCAGGCGGCGCGGCGCATGTCAGATCGAAAGATGATCGCGCTTTTGCTGTCGGCGGGTGCAGACCCCTCTGTTCGGTTTCGGGGCTGCACGGCCTATGGTTATGCGCGCGTGTTTGGCAATCCGGCGTTGGCAACTGCGTTGGAGGCGCGCGGTGACCTCCCCGAACTGACAGCAGATGAGCGTCTGCTGGCCAAAGCCGCTGATGATCTTGACGTCGGCCAAGCGCGGATTGTGCCCGAAGATCTGCCGCAGGCCTACAGAACGATCATTCGCTCGATCCTGCATTTGCCAGGCAAGCTTGACCACATCAGGCGACTTGTCGCGCTGGGCGTTGAGTTTGACGTTCCCGACAGCGAGGGCCTGACGCCCGTGCAGGTGGCAGGTTGGGAAGGTGCGCCGGATGTCATGGCATATCTTCTGACGCTGGGGCCCAATTTGATGCATCAGAATGGGTATGGTGGTGGGTTGCTGTCGACTATTCTGCATGGTTCGGAAAATGCGCCGCCGCGAAAGGGGCGCAATCATTTGAAGTGTTTGCGGCTTGCCCTCGAGGCGGGTGTGCCGATCCCACGCCGCGCGGCGGAGTTGGCCGGGGTTGAGGAATTGGCCGAATGCCTTGCGGGGTGGTGCGAAACACACCCCGAACAGGTGGTTGAGGGAGGTGCGGTTTAGCAGTACCGGCAGCCCGGAGACGGGCTGCCGTATATGTTTTGCCGGCAGCGCCTTAAGCTGCTGCGACGAAGGGTTTTCCCGAGGCCAATTTAGCCGGTGCGTCGAGGCTTTCGGCCACTGATGCCGCCACGATACGCGCGGTTGCAGCGGAGAGCGTCCAGCCCAGGTGCCCGTGTCCGGTGTTGTAGAATACGCCCTGTGCCTTGCCGCGGCCAACCCGGGGCAACATTGATGGCATCATCGGGCGCAAGCCAGCCCAGGGAGTAACGTTTTCCGTTGAGATCCCAGGGAAGTAGCGCTCGCACCAATCCGTCAGGGGTTTAATGCGGTCTGCGCGGATGTCGCGGTTTGCACCGTTGAACTCGGCGGTTCCGGCGATGCGGAACCGATTGGCCCCAAAGCGGCTGGCGACGATCTTGGCACGATCATCCAGCAGGCTGACCCATGGTGCTGCCGCCTGGCTTTCAGGATCATCCAGGGACACCGTGACCGAATACCCTTTGACAGGGTAGATGTTGACCCGGTCTCCCAGTTGCTGGGCAAAATCGCGGCTCTGGACGCCCGCGCTGACTATGACAGCGTCAAAAACTTCCTCATGCCCCCCTCCGGTCACGCGGACAGTGCCATTTTCGGCTGACAGGTCTTCGACTTTCGCTCCAAAACGCAGGATAGCGCCCCGTCGGGCGCAGGCGCGCGCCAGACCCATGGTGAATTTATGGATATCGCCGGAGCTGTCAGATTCTGTCAGGAAACCGCCAACGAAGTCACCGTGAAGCGCGGGTTCAACTTCGCGGATTTCGTCAGGCGATAATTCGCGACGGCTCAATCCGCCTTCAGCCAACAGCAAATTGACTTTGCGGGCATGGGCAAGATCTTTGGCGTGGTCATAAAAATGCAGGATCCCACGCCGCTCCAGGTCGAAATCGATACCTTCACGGTCAGCCATCTCAAAAAGGACCGCGCGGGCTGCGATGGCCAGACGGACGGTTTCAACCGTGTTGCGTTTGTAGTTGGGGATGTTGGACAGGAACTCGGCCATCCAGCGCATTTTGTGCAAGGTCGGGGCTGGATTGACCAGCAGGGGAGCGTCGGCATGCAACATCCACTTGAGCCCTTTGAGGATGGTGCCCCATTGCGTCCAGACTTCGGCATTGGACGCCGAAAGCTGCCCACCATTGGCGAAACTGGTTTCCATCGCGGCATAGCGATGGCGGTCAAACACGGTGACGTCGAAACCGCGATCCAGCAGTTCATAGGCGGTGGTCAGCCCGGTGACACCGGCCCCGATGACAGCAACTTTGGACATGGCAATGCTCCTTGCACGTGCGGCTTGCGCCGCTTGCCCCCTCCGTGCATGGAACCTGAGAGTTTCACCCAAAAGCGGGCTTTCTCCTACGGTGGGCCTTTTGGGGCCGCTTTCCGGAGTGTTTAGGCCATACCGGTCCTTGGACCTGAGAGTTTCCGGGGCGGTTGCTCCTTCGGCGGCGGGGGTGCCCGCCTTCTCCCGGCATAGCCTTCACTATATTGCGCCAGTTAGGGCAGAACGGTGATTCGTACAACAGATTTATTAGCGCGTATTTTCGCAGCCGACCGCAGAGCTGAACGGTTGGCGGATACTCCTCACCAGAACATCGTTCCCGTCCGTTCCGAATTGTGCTTTGAAGGATGCAGGGCCGGCAGCAACGGATGACAGATGGATTTCGGTAACAGCACGAAATACCCGGGACAGGAGCTGCAACGCGTTTGTTCCGCCGAAGAAACACTGGCGCGAATTCTGCCTCTGAAGCACAAGTTTGGTATTACCCGCGTTGCCAATGTGACTGGATTGGACAGTCTTTCCTTGCCTGTAGTCATTGCCGTGCGCCCAAACGCCCGATCTATCGCGATTTCACAAGGTAAGGGTAGAACGCTGGCGCATGCGAAAGCCTCTGCCGTGATGGAAGCCATTGAGATCTGGCATGCGGAACACATCAGCGACGTGGTCTATTTTGCAAGCGTGGATGATCTGGCGGCGCGCCATAAATTCATTGACCTCGACCGATTACCGCGAACGCCTGAGGGCCCCGTGAAGCGCACAATGCGTTTGCATTGGATCACGGCGCAGGATCTGGTGAGTGGGCAGAAAAAACTGGTGCCGCTAGAGATGGTCCATGCCGACTACACCCATCCGGTGTCCGCGGATGCGGGCATTTTCCCGGCGAGCACCAATGGGTTGGCCTCGGGCAATCACCTTCTCGAAGCGATCTGTCATGGCATTTGCGAGGTTATCGAACGGGATGCGCTGGCGATCTGGCACCATCAAACCACTGATAAACAACAGGCAACGCGGCTTGATTTAACAACAATTACGGACGGCGCTCTCCTGGACACATTGGCGAAAATCGAAGGTGCCGGCGTGGAGTGCGCTGTTTGGGACGTGACCTCCGATATCGGAGTGCCCAGCTATTTGTGCGTGATAAACGACGTCGAAAAACAGGGCGGTCACCTCGGGGTGGGTTCAGGAACCCATCCCAACCCAAAGATCGCCTTGCACAGAGCGATCAATGAGGCTGCCCAGACGCGGTTGAATTATATCACGGGCGCGCGCGAAGACCTTTTCCATGATGAATACAGCGATGTCGGGCGCGAACAGAAAGCAGAGGCGTTTTCTCACCTGAGAGGTGTTTTGGGCAATATGAGAGCTTTCGACGCTTCAGCAGGGCCAGCCAATTCTGACCTGCAAGCGGATTTGGATTGGCTGAAGGACCGGTTGGCGTTGGTCGGTATCGAAGAAATCGGCATGGTTGATCTGACCCGTGACGAGTTTCAGATACCGGTCGTGCGGATCATCATACCCGGTCTCGAAGCCCCACATGACGATTCCGCCTATGTTCCGGGTCCGCGGGTACAGGCTCTTTCAAACAGAGGTCCGGCAGAATGATTGTGTTTGCCGGACCATCGATGGTGGGCGTAGCAGACCAAATCGACACTGAAATTGATCTGCGTCCCCCCGTGCAACAGGGGGATGTGTTTCTGGCTTGTCTGGAAAACCCCGCAGCCATTGGCATTATAGACGGTTTCTTTGAAGGTGTTCCTTCGGTCTGGCACAAGGAAATCCTGTGGGCCTTGTCGCAAGGTGTCGCGGTTTTGGGGGCTGCGAGCATGGGGGCTTTACGCGCAGCGGAACTGGATGTTTTCGGGATGCAGGGCGTCGGAAATATCTACCAGGCGTTTCGCGACGGTGTGTTGGAAGACGACGATGAAGTCGCCCTGCTGCATGGACCGGCAGAGGTCGGGTATCCGGCGCTAAGCCTCGCCATGGTCAATGCCCGCGCGACACTGGAGGCCGCAGCGACAGCGGGGGTCATCACGATGACCCAAGCGCAGTATGCAACTGATCTGGCAAAATCGCAGTTCTACAAGGTGCGGACGTGGGAAAGCGTTTTTGAGGCTGTAGGCTCGGCAAATCTCCCACCTGACAAGTGCCGGGAACTGCGCGATTGGGTTCGCCATCATGAAGTCGATCAAAAGCAACAGGATGCGGCTGAACTATTGGCGCGACTGTCTGAGATGAGATTTGACGCGCCGACCGCCGATTTTCACTTTGAAGAAACGGATCTATGGCTCAACGCCATCAAGAACTGGCGAAGGCGCGCGGCAAATACGCCAATACCGAAAGGAGGGGGATACCGCCTTTTTGGTGATTGAGTATGTGGGGGCGAATAGACGGATGGGAGATTTTGCTGTAGCCCTAAGCTGTTACTGAGCGGATTGCGGAGCCTGCGTCATGGAAGGAACACGTTTCCGGCTGTTTCCTCAGCCACATTTTCTGGACAGTTTTTCCGAACCGGAAACGGTCGTTGTTTCTTCGATTGCGGGGACTTTGGCTCCGGGTCCATCGGATGATCGCATGTACACGATTTTTCCGATTGGCAAAAAGCAGCCCTATGGGATTTCGCCCGATGGTTCTGATGTTCTGGCCCCACCATGGATGGGGGATATCGAAGCGCCCGCGATGCCGGACGCTGATGGCCATTTCGATTACCTTGAGCCGGGGACGCCGCAGTTTGAAACAGCGCATCTCTTCGGCACTGTTCGTTTCGTGATGGATATTTGGGAGGAATACTTCGGTCGCATCATCCCGTGGCAAAGTGACAAGACCCACGACCGTGTTGAACTGACAATTTTGCCATCACTTGAAAATGCCTATTCCGGCTATGGCTTCATAGAGATGGGCGGAGATCGGAAGAACGGTGGGTACAAACCCTTCAGTCTGAATTTTGATGTCATCGCCCATGAACTTGGGCATGCGATCATCTACTCCGAAGTCGGCGTCCCGGACCCGGAAAATGTCACCGGTGAGTATTTCGGTTTTCATGAAAGTGCTGCCGATCTTGTGGCGCTGATTTCATCGCTTCACTTCAATTCACTTGTTGATCTGCTGTTGGAAAATACCCACGGCAATCTTTACATGTTGAACGCCGTGAACCGGATCGCGGAGCTTTCAGATAACAAGCAAATCAGGATTGCGGCCAATGACAAACGTCTTGGTGAGTTTGCCAAAGGATGGGTCAAGGAACACCATCTGTCACAGCCTCTCACGGGTGCCTTCTTTGACATTCTGGTAGACCTTTTTCACGAAATGCTGCTCGATTACGGCGCGATTTCGGCAGAAATGGAGGATCTGTCGGATCAGTTGCTTGCTACGGCTGATTACGCACCGGTCATGCAGGAGCTTTTTGACGAGGCCTACGCGGCCCAGCCGGATAAATTCAAGCTGGCCTTGCTGGATGCGCGTGACATTTTGGGAACCTATCTTGCCGACACCTGGCAGAGAATTAACAGGCGCGACCTGAACTTTGTCGACATTGCCGAGATTTTTCTGGAGGTGGATCAGGAACACACCGGCGGGCGTTTTGAACGTCTGATCCGCGGCAACTTCAAGCTTCGGGACATCGGATATGTAGATGTGGGTCCGCAACTCAAACCGCTGGGTAAAGACAGTCACGCGAATTCAGTGCGCACGATGGTTCCAATGGACTGAAAACAAAGAATAGGTTAATACTTGTATACACGCGAATGAATGGGGGCGGTTTTTGCTCCCAAAGGGAAAAACACTATGTCAGAAACACTTTATACATCCGAGGCGGTGGTCTTGTTCGGACGCGAAGTCGAAGACCTTGCCGTCGTATCCGTTACAAGCGGCGACAATGTTTTAAGCAAAAAAGAAGAGCAATTTGCCCGTATTTACGGGTTCACCTACGACGGGGTTTATTACGAAATTCCGACCCCCGTCCTTTACTTGGTCAAAGGGGATAGTGAAAAAGCAGCCGACGTGGCCGTTCCCGGACCGAACGAGAAGAATGTCAAATTCTTCAAGGAACTGCGTGCGTGGACTGTGAAGCGGACGGATGAAACCGTGCGTCTTGCCCTCGACCAAGGCAAGTTCGAAACGCTTTTACTCGAAATGATGTCCGAGGGTGCAAGTGGCGTCTCTGGTGCCCGTGTGTCCGGCGCGCGTGTCTCAGGTGCCCGTGTCTCCGGAGCCCGTGTCTCGGGCGCACGTATCAGCGGAGCGCGTGGAGATGCCAGCGACTAAGCTGGCATTCCGCTTCTAAAGGCCCGCGCGTTTTAACCCATCGAGGAAGTGGTGCACATCTTCCTCGAACTTGTCAGGTTGGACGTCGGCCCAGCGATCAACGGAGAAGTTGGGGTGCGCCTGACGTACAAGCTCTGCTTGGGCGTTCGCCTCTTTCGTCATGCCAAGATGGCCGTAGCTTGCAGCAAGGATGCGCCGGCCTTCGGTAGGGTTCTGCATCTTCTTGATCGTGCTGATCGCGTCTTCATAGCGCTTCAGGTTGAAATAGGCCCCGCCCAGATGCCAGATGTATTGGTCAGGGTAAAACGGGTTGAGACGCATCGCCTTGTGCAGCAATTCAATGGCTTCTTCCGAGCGTCCCGTATGTGCAAGCGCGTCAGCCATGTCTGACATCAAGTCGGCATCATTGGGATTGAGTTTCAGAGCGCGGTCGTAGGCGTTGATCGCCGCGTCGTGCTCTTTGCGGTACAGATGTGCAAAGCCCAGCTCTCCAAATCCGCGCGCATCGGATTCGTCGAGATCAATCGCTTCACGGGCGAAACTCAGCGCATCATCCAAAGCAATGTCGGGTTTTTCGGCCCAGTCATAGCGCCAATCCAGATTGTAGGTTCTGGATTTTGCGGCATACGCACGGGCGTAGCGCGCATCACTTCCAATTGCGTTCTCGTAGAGATCGCGCGCATGACGCACTTCCGGCTGCGTGTATTTCAGAACATGCCGGTGCCCCTTGAGCACAAATCCGTAAGCCATGAGATTTGCAGGTGGCAGCAGGCGCATCCTCTCGCGTTCCGTCGCCTCAATTCTGGCAGCGGTGGCCGATACGATGATCTGCGTGATCTCGTCCTGCAAATCAAAGATATCTTCGACGTCTCGATTGTAGTGCTCACCCCAGATCGTCCTGTCCTGAAGGGCATCCAGCAATTGCAGCGTAATGCGTATCCTTGAACCGGCTTTGCGCACGGTGCCATCGACAGCGTAGCGAACGCCCAATTCGCGCGCCGCCTGCGCGGGTGATTTTGAGCGGTCGGCAAACATGTTCGCTGATCCGCGGGCAATCACGAAAAACTCCTGAAACCGCGACAGATTGGTCGTCACATCTTCAGTCAAGCCCTCTGCAAACCACTGGTCGTCCTGATTGCTGCCCTGAAAGCCAAAAGGCAAAACGACGATGGACTGGTTGGCAACGGGGCGTTCTTTGAACTCCGCTGAATTTTCCAGATTGCGCCTTAGCCCCGGTGTCATTGCCGCCGTCGTCGGGTTTTCATGAACTTGAAAAACGTCAATGGTCCGGCCGATGTTCTTGAAATCCTGACCGCCAAGATACTCATAGCCGTATTTCAGCTTGTTGCAGACATGGTCGTAGGCTGCACCGGAAATGCAAACCTGACCGGGCGCGGCAAAGGCTTCGATCCGGGCGGCGATATTGATGCTTTCGCCAGTGATCTCGTCACCGCTGATGAGAATTTCACCAAGGTTTATGCCAAATCGGAACCAGACCTGCTCCTCTTCGGGCAGGCCGTCGTTTTCACCGGCAAGGGTTTTCTGCATTTCGATTGCAAAGGTGACGGCATCTACAGCGCTTTCAAAGACCATGAAGGCGTTGTCACCTGCCGACCCCTTGAATTCGCCGGAATAGGATCGGATCGCATCGCGGAACTTTTCAAGCCTGCTTGCTACCGAGATCGTTGTTCCGACCTCGTCGACACTCATCATACTGCTGAAATTCGCGACGTCGGCAAAGACGACCGCCACAAGGCGCCGCCTTAGATTCTTTTCAGACCCAGCATTTTGAGCGGTGTTATTCACGTTCCTCTTTCCAACAGGTCGGTACAAACGATAGCTTGCAGGATTCGGTCACATTCTCAACCACCTGATGTCGGTTCGCTATCCATTCTGAGCCCAGAATACCAGCGATAACGATATCTTTTCTGACGCCACTCGAAAACCAGCCCTCGCGGAAACGGCCTTCTTCGGAAAACCCTACCTTTTGGAGCGCGCGTTGGGTCGCCGCGTTGTCATCCCGAAAAAAGGTTGTCACCCGGTGCAACCGCAGTTGTCTGAACGCCAGATCCAGGATTGAGATGGTCATCGCGGTGGCCAGCCCTTTTTGTCGGAAATCGCGCGCGACGAAAAACGGCAACACGGCGTCGCCTTGGATGTAATTCACCGATTCCAGGCCGGCAATTCCAAGCGGCTCCTGATTTTCGTCTTCGGCGATAAACCAATAGGCGCAGGGAATGCCCTCGCAAAGCATGGATTTCCGCCAGTTTTGCTGCAATGCATCTTCGCTGATTGGCATGGGGAGGGATCTGTCGAAAAGGGCAGCGTCCGCAAAATTCCAGAACCAATCGCTGATACGTGAAATATCGTCGAGCCCGAGAGGGCGCCACGTAATCGCGCCTGAAGTGCCATTTTCCATGTCCAATATCCTAACAACCAAGCCCTGAAAATCTCATCGTCCAATGCGCATTCACTGGGGATGGGGGGTGGTCGAAAAAGTACAACTAACTGGTTAATGGGAATTATTACTACCGTACACGTCTGAAAAGCAATGAAATTACTCAACGCAAACGAGAATCTGATCCTATGCGCTGCGGGCAGAGATCCATCCTGCCGCCGTGGTCAGATGCGGACAGGCGCGTTCTTCGCCGATCGGTGAGGCGACGAACTGCCGTCAATGATCAATGCGTTCGATCCAAAAGCAGGCTCAGCGCCTTTTCGTAAAGGGCCATGTCTTCCTCTGCGCGAGCGGCAAGTTGCGCGCCTTCCAGCAAGGACAGGGTCGCGGCGGCTTCGCGCTCCGGGTCAGAGACCGCGCGAATTGTGCCATCGCTTTTCCCAAGCTCGAATACGGTAGCGATCCACTTCAGCATCATCAGGCGGAAAAGTTTAATCTCCGCGATGACGTCGCGATGAAGACTTGCCCTGCTGGCAGAGAAGGAGACGCATAGGCAAAGACTTTTTCCACCTCTCAGCGCGTCACGATAGACGCCAACAAGCGCCAGCAGCCGATCCCGCCCGGATGTATAGGTGTCGTCGATTTGTTGACAAGCGCTCTCTAATCCCAGGCGATATCGCTGCATCATGGCCACTGAAAGAGCGGCCTTGGTGGCAAAATGATGGTGGATACTGGCCTTGCGAATGCCGACATCCTCAGCCAGATCGGCATAGCTGAAACCATCAAAACCCTGGCTGCGCGCTGCGCGTTCTGCTGAATCGAGTAGAGCCGTTTTCGTGTCGGTTGGCATGGCGAGAGCACCCATCTGTTAGGTATTCAGGTCATTAAACGCATTTTCAGCGGCTTCCAATGCTCCTTCGAGAAAGCCTCCGAAATAGGGTGCTACTTCGGTCCCGCCGAGGACGAGCGTGTTGGCCCACAAATGCTTCATCGCGTCAGGAAGACCGTAGGCGGGATGGGCAAAAAGCGGTGCGTGATCCTGTTGCGTTGCCGTCCGATGATCTTGCGCCCAATCCTTGATGTAAACGACGCGCGGTTTGCGCGCCTCGGAACCAAACAACCGTTCCAACTGCGACACCACTCCTTCACGGAGCTTGGCCTCGTCGTGACGCGCGTCAACGGGTAACCCGATGAACCCGAACAACGCAAAGGGGCCGTCCTCTGCGGGGGATGCATCATGTATCTCAACCATTGGTCCACGACGGCTCATGGCATCGACAGAGAAGCCCGCGTCGCGCCAAAATGCGGAATCGTAGATCACAAGGGCCTTTGCTTGCCCGGCCATCCAGGTGGGAATGGCCTGCATCGCTCGGGCCACGGTCGGGTCGAGCGCAGGGGAAAAGCGGATGGTGTTTGCTGCGAGGCGCGGGGGAAGCGCCAGTACCACCTGACGCGCCGTGATCGTAAATCCGTTCGACAGATCAGCTGTCGCGCCATCCATTTTTTTTGAAAGGCCGGTTACAGATACGCCGAGAGTTTTTCGTTGCTCCGGGATGGCGTCAGCAAGCGCATCGGTCAAAGCCCGCATGCCTCCCTGCACTCTGATCGAGCCTTGCATAGGGGCGTGCCCCCGGGCTCGCTGAATACGTCCGGCTTCATCCTCGGCAATTAGCAGGCCCGTGCAAAACTGATCGAACGGGGTCAACCGCAGGCGTTTAACAAGCGCCGCCATGCGCGGTTGACCGGGCCAATACCATGCAGGGCCCATGTCATATCTGGCGCCGCCGAAGCTTTCCGTCTTGATCCGTCCGCCAAATCGATTGCGGGCCTCGACGATCTGGAAATCTCGGCCTGCGGCCCCCAGGCGGTCTGCCAGGCTCAACCCCGCCAAACCACCTCCGATGATCAGGACATCGGTCTTCACACGCTTGCCGCCCACGTCGTTCGATGCACCGGAGATACCGTCAGAGTTTTGGGGCCTTGGCATGTGGTAAATGGCCTGATTTGATCCAGACTTTTGCGCCTTGACTTCCGGCGGTTGCAGACAGCGCAGCCCCTTCGGGGAGCCTTAGCCAGGATCCTTTCTCAAGCTCCTCACCACTCTCTGACATCGTGCCGTCGATCATCAGCACTTCGATTCCACCTTCTGCTTCAAGAGCAAGATCCGCTCCGGCATCCAGGACAATGTAGCTTACGGTCTCTCTTTCGTCCTGATGCAGTATCGCCTGCGCGACGCCGTTCGTTGGGGTGGTCAATTCCCCTGCCATATCCTTGCGGAATTGATTGCGGTCAGCCATGTCGAACTGCCATAGTTTGACAAAGATTGTGCATCCCGACACGGAACCGGGCGTGTGGCTGGTGGTTGGTGGATTGCGTACATATGTGCCGGCGGGATAGTCCCCATGCTCGTCCTGAAAGACGCCATCCAGCACGATGAATTCCTCACCACCTGTGTGTGTATGCGCAGAAAACCGGCTCTCCGGCGCATAGCGCACAATCGTAGTGGCGCGGGCCACCTCGCCACCGATGCGATCAAGCATACGTCGGTCAACGCCTGGCATCGGGGAGGCTTGCCACGGTATTTTATCCGAGTGCACGACAACCCGCTGGGTGAAATCTGCGTTCAGTTCCATATTTGGTTTTCCTTTGATCGGGTGCCGCGCGGCTTAGCCGGCAATGCTGGGGCGGGCTGCAACTTTGGTGCGCCAAGCTGAGAGATGAATCAAGTCTGAGGGGACCTCGATCTTGGCGAAGTCGGCAAAGATGAGGCCAGCAAATGCGGTGATATCGGCCATCGAGAACGTCTCACCAGCCAAGTAGCCACTTCTCGTCAAAACACCGTCGAGGTAAGCCATGGTCTCCAGTGCCTTACCCTTTTGTCTCTGACCCCACTCCGCGTTTTGATAGGTCTCAAGATCCGGGCCAAGACCGGGCGTTGCATGGTGGAAGTAGGCACCCACTGCATCAAGCAGGCCGGATTCCGCGCGTCGGTTCATCATCGAGATTTGCGCACGTTCCCGCGCAGTTTCACCGGTCAGGGAAGGCCCTTCGAAAGTGCCATCGATGTATTCGGTGATGGCTGTACATTGCGAGATGCAGAACCCGTCATCCAATTCTAGGCAGGGCACTGCTGCATCGGGGTTCTTTGCTTTGAAAGCGTCGGACCGATGCTCGCCAGCCATCACATCAACGGCAACGAATTCGACATGCTGGGATGCGTTTTTTTCCGCCAACGCAATGCGAACCCGCGCTGGGTTTGGGAAACCTTCGATATCGTAAACTTTCATTTGAGAACCTCGTTCGAATCTTTTGATGTGAGAAACCTACTAGTAGGTAGCTAAGTTTACAATATGTGAATCGAGATTTTTCTCGGGCTGGGTCGGATATGAATTGTGAAGGTAAACCGGGTCTGTTCGCCGCCATCATCTGCGGCTGGTTTTGACACTAACGGTCGACCGCCCCGGGTTCCGTTCGGGGCGGTCTGTCGCAGCGTCGATTATCCGGCGGCACTGATCATTTGCACTGCTTCTTCCGTGCTCCAGACCGCGTTGGCCATATAGCGAAAATTGATCAACGCCGCGAGATAACCATCGCCTTCGGGTAACATTGCTGCTGCGGTCGCATCGCGCACGACGGCAACCTCAAAACCATCTTCGAGTAATTCACGCATGTGGCTTTCGGTGCATAGGTTTGCTGACATACCCGCCAGGATTACTTGATCAACGCCTTGTTTGCGCAATTGCAGAGACAGATCGTTGGTGTCGTTTCCGTAGACCTTGTGAGGGGAGGTTACGATGGTTTTTCCGTCTTCAATATAGGGTTTGTATTGCGGCATGAAATCCGCGCCAGACCCCTCAAAACCATCCAGATTGGTAGGTCCTTTTCTGTCGAACATGCCAATCTTGTGCATCAACTTCTCCAGTGCACCTTCAAATTTCCACCCATGGTCGGTCGGATAGTAATAGTGGGGCGACACTGCCACCGTGATGTTTGCTGCTTTTGCTGCTTTGAAAAGTGTCTCGATGTTCTCAACGGTATTGTGCTCGGTCACACTGGCACCAATCACCCCCCAGGTTACGCCCTCGGGGTGCAGAAAGTCGATCTGAGGATCTGTCACGACCAATGCCGCACGGCTGAGGTCGAGCTTCATGTCGGACGGCGGCAGCGCCGGTTCTGACGGCGGGGCATAAGGACTGGCAGCCTGTGCGGAGGCAGTTTGCGCGCCAGCGGCAGTTGCTGCTGCGGCGACGATGCCGCCCTTCAGGGCGGCGCGTCTTGACATTGCAGCATCCTTGCGGCTGGGGTTGTGATCATCGCAATTGCACATTTTATTCTCCTGAGGTTTGGGTCACCTCGAGAATTTAGCCATAGAGATGTCTCTTTTTGTCCAATTTTTGACCCCTTGGGAAAATTCTCGTGCCTTTTCGTCCATCGCGCCGCATTGTCAGGCTATGCGCTATGAACATATTTTCGATGAGCTTGAAATTGCGTCCAACCCGTTCGCCCTGTGCGAGCTGCGAGGCAGCTGCGATCTTGGACTTGGTCGAGATGCCGCGCCTACGTTGCACTATATTCTGTCGGGTGAGGGCGAGATCACCCTGAACGGTCAGGCATCCCTTCGCGTATCGACCGGATCTCTCGTTTTGATTCCGGCACTGCAGAGCCACGCCTTGCATAGCTATGGCACGGTCAATGAGCCTATTCCGGATTGCAAGCCAGCGGCGCTGAACCTGGCCCGCTTGATGGCGACATCTGCGACACCGCAGGACGGGCAGCTGATCGCCCTTTGTGCGCATATCAGCGTCGGACTGCGGGGGATCAGCGACGTCATTGATCTGGTGCGCGCGCCCCTGGTCGAGACCGTGACGGCGTCAAACAGGATGCACCCTGCAATGCAAGCACTTCTGCACGAGATATCAAGCCCGGGGCTTGGCAGCCGTGCAATGATCCGGGTGATTTTGATGCAATGCATGATCGAGATGTTGCGTAAGCGTCTGGCAGCCAATGATACGGCTCTTTACTGGATGGCGGCTCTTGCGGACCCGTCGGTCTGGAATGCACTGCGTCAGATGCTGGACGCTCCGGGGGAGCCACACACGGTCGAAAGCCTTGCAACAAGCGTCAGGATGAGCCGCTCTGCTTTTGCCCAGCGGTTCTCGGCAGCCTATGGGTCGGGGCCGATGGAGCTGTTGCGGGATTTGCGCATGCGGCGGGCAGCCATGTTGTTGAGTAAATCCGATTTGCCTGTGAAGCGCATCGCAGAACTGGTTGGGTTTTCATCTCGAAGCGCTTTCACACGCACGTTCGAGGCCAAAACTGGTCAGTCGCCAAGAGCTTATCGAGCCGCGTTACGAAACAATTGAGACCTCTAAGAAAAACGTTTTATCTCGGGCCGCTGGGTCGGGTCAGAACGAAAGCCCCCGCCAACCCCAAGCAAGCGGTCTGGACAAGCAACACAGCCGGTTTGACGTCAAGGGCAAAGCTGAGGGCAAGTGCAGCGCCCATCATGGCCACAGCCATGAGTTTGTGACGAGGCGCGATCGCGCCGTGTTCGCGCCATTGCGCTATGAGCGGGCCAAATGTCTGGCTTTGCTTCAGCCACGCCTCGAGGCGAGGAGAACTCCTGCCAAAGGCAAAGGCCGCCAGAATCACGAACGGAGTGGTTGGCAAGACGGGCAGCACGACCCCGATTCCACCAAAAAGCAGGGCCAATACACCGACGCAAAACCAAAACGTGCGAAAAAACCTACCTGAGTGCATGAATTTTGAGGTCTCCGTGACGCGTGCCTTCCTCGTCGTTAGCTGCTGGGCGTCGGGAATTCGAGCTTTTGCAAAATTTTTGTTGGTTGCGACTTTTGTTGGTTGCGGTGCCCGCCACATCAAAATTGCGTTTTGAGCTGTCGGCGGGCTAGGGTCTTTCATATGAACAATAATAATTCTCCCCGCTTTGCCGCCCGCCTGAATGCCTTCAAGATCGGGGCGGCTGACTACTGGCCCGGCAAGAACAAAATAACCACCGCTGACCTGCTGGAACGCGCTGCAATAGCGGGCCTCACGGCAGCGGATCTGAACTACCCCGATCATTTTGTTGACGACCGTCCGAATGATCTTGGCCGTGTCATGATGGAAAACGGCATGGTGCTGAATGGTATGGCCATGCGTTATTATACTGATCCGGGCTACAAGCTGGGCGCGTTCACACACCCCGATGCGGCCGTGCGCCGTGCCGCCATTGACGAAACGAAGCGGGGGCTTGATGTGCTGGCAGACATGGGCGGCCGGTTGATGACACTCTGGATGGGCCAGGATGGTTTCGATTACTCCTTTCAGATGGATTATGCGCAGGCCTGGGCGCGCACCATTGAGGCGATTATCGAGGTGTGTGACCACAATCCAGCGATCGACATTTCACTTGAATACAAACCCAACGAGCCGCGCGCTTTCGCGTTGATGCCGGATGTGGCAACCACTCTTTTGGCGATCAAGGAAATTGGCCGCTCCAACACGGGTGTGACGCTTGATTTTGCACACGTACTTTACGCTGATGAGATGCCCGCTTTTGCGGCTGCACTTGTTGCGCGCCACTCGCGCATTCTCGGCGTGCACCTGAATGACGGGTACGGAAAATGGGATAACGGCCTGATGGTCGGTGCGGTTCATCCGGTACAAACCGTTGAATTACTGGTTGAACTTGAGCGTGCAGGCTATGATGGGGCGCTCTATTTTGACACTTTCCCGGACCATTCAGGTCTAGATCCGGTTGAGGAGGCACGTACCAATATCGAGGTGGTGGAACGACTGCGGCGCATCGCAAGCCGGCTTATGGTGGATGCCCAGCTTGAAAAAGCAATCGCGCGTCAGGATGCGCCAGCGGCCATGCGCTTGGTGCAGGCGGTGATGTTGGCGTGACGCTTCTGGTCGTCGGATCATTGCATTGGGATGTGGTGGTGCGGGCACCGCATTTGCCATCGCTGGATGAGACCGTAGCGGGCTCAGCCGTAGACTACGTCTTTGGCGGCAAAGGAGGCAATCAGGCGGTTTCGGCGGCGCGCATGGGGGCTTCGGTCGTCTTTGCCGGGCGTGCCGGAGGCGACACCCTTGGGGATAAGCTCCGGGCTTCATTGCTCAGCGGCGGTGTCGATACATCCCAGCTTCAGCGAGATAGCGGCCCAAGTGGCATGAGCGTGGCCATTCTGGATGCAAAGGGTGATTATGGCGCAGTTATTGTGTCGGCAGCTAACCTCTTGATTGATGCGGACAAGATTGAAATCCCGACGCAGACATCCCTTGTTTTATTGCAAAACGAAGTACCTGAGGATGTCAATATTCGTGTGGCGCACAAAGCGCGCGCTGCCGGAGCCCGGGTCTGGTTGAATGCTGCGCCAGCAAGGCCGCTGCCGATTGAGCTGCTTCAGTTAACTGATCTGCTGGTCGTCAATCGGGTGGAAGCCGCGTTCTACCGGCATTTACAAGACGGTCCAAAAATTCTCACAACCCTTGGCCCGGAAGGGGTGTGCTACGCAGGGAATACCTACCCAGGCTTCAGCGTTGAGGTGACGTCCTCTCACGGTGCGGGGGATATGTTTATGGGTGCTTTGGCTGCGGCGGTCGACGGCGGCAAAACCATCGAAGGGGCCATCGACTTTGCTCAGGCGGCGGCAGCTTGCCACGTTGCCAGCCGTTTGGAGCAGCGTGCCGCCCTGTCGAGGGATGTCGTCAGTGATTTCCTGCTGGATCAGGGAAGACCATAGAACCGTGCGGCGTTATCACCGAAGATCGCAGCCTGTTCGTCGGAGGTCAGGTGCGACGTGAGCCCCATCGCAAGGTCATACCAGTCATCATAGCTCGCCTGTAGCCGACATACCGGCCAGTCGGATCCCCACATAACCCGTTTGGGTCCAAACGCGTTCAGGATGTGCCGGGCAAAGGGGCGCAAATCTTCCACGGACCAACCGTCGCGGGTTTCCGTGACGAGGCCCGAAAGTTTGCAATACGCTTCGGTTTGATCCGCCAGACGCGATATCCCTTCCGCCCAGTCCGAATACGCATCATCACCGGCTTGCTGATCTCGGATTTGTGGCTTCATGCAATGATCAAGAACCACCCTCATGCTCGGATAGGATTTCACCAGCTGCAGGAAATTTGGCAGATGTTTGGGGAACCCCAGCGCATCGAAGGTGAGATCAAGATCAATGAGAGCCCGGTAGGCCCATTGAACGTCCTCTCGCAGCATCCAGTTAACATCGGCAATGTCTTGGATCATTGGCCTGACGCCCAGGAATTTCGGGTGGGCTGCCAGCCGCCGAAGATGCGAAATCTGACGGTCATCCTCAAAATTGATCCATCCGACAACGCCTTTGATGGAGGGTGTCGCATCCGCCATGCCCAGCATGTATTCGGTTTCTTCAATGGTTGCAGCCGCCTGAACGAGCACGGTGCCCTCAAATCCGTGTTTCGCGAGTTTTGGAGCGAGGTCATCGGGGGCATAGGGTCTGTTCAAAATGGCGTTGTCCTTGGGCATCCAATCGTAGTCGCCGCGCGCGGGGTTCCAGAAATGTTGATGCGCGTCGATTTTCATGAAGGTGCTTTCCTATTCTTTGCTGCCAAGTGAGGGGGCTTGACTGGCTAGTACGCAGCTTACTCCAGTTTCTCTTTGCGTGAACCCTTTGCCCCTCTTACTGTCGGGTGCGGAGGATATTTGATGACGAAAAAATTCAAAGAAGCTTTTGGGCAGGCAAAGCCGGTCATTGGGATGGTCCATATTGGTGCCTTGCCCGGATCGCCGCTATTTGATCCCTCTGTTGACTTATTGGCGCTGGCCCGGGCTGATTTGCATGCGCTTCAGGACGCGGGTTTTGATGCGGTCATGTTCGGTAATGAAAATGACCGACCCTACGAATTCGAAGTTGATACTGTATCGACGGCCACCATGGCCGCGCTCATTGGTGCCTTGAAATCCGAGATCACCGTGCCATTCGGCGTGAACGTGCTGTGGGATCCCATGTCGAGCATCGCATTGGGGGTCGCAACCGGAGCCGCCTTTGTACGGGAGATTTTCACGGGCACATATGCTTCTGATATGGGCCTCTGGACACCTGATGCAGGCAAGGCGATGCGCTACCGTGATCGGTTGGGGCGCCCGGACATGGCGATGCTCTACAATGTCTCGGCCGAATTCGCCCATTCGCTTGATCAACGTAGCCTCGCGGACCGCGCGCGGAGTGCCGTATTTTCTTCCATCCCCGACGCCATTCTCGTCTCGGGTCAGATTACCGGAGAGGCGGCGGCCTTGTCGGATCTGGAAGCCGTGAAAAAAGTGCTGCCCCAGACGCCCGTGATGGCCAATACCGGGGTCAAACATGCGACGGTTGCCGATGTATTGGCAATCGCTGATGGCTGTATCGTTGGATCCTCATTGAAGGTCGATGGCGATACTTGGAACGCCATCGACCCGGACCGCGCCCAGGAATTCATGGATATCGTACGCCGGGCGCGCGCATGAAGCAGAGGATCAAGGATGATCTCGCAGCGCTCATGCGTGTTCCCGGCCTTTCAGGCCACGAGGATCGCGTGCGCCGCCATCTGCGTGACCGGCTGACGGAGATCGGCGTCGAGAGCCATACCGACAGACTGGGAAATCTGACGGCTCATTTCCCTGGCACAGGGCCGCGCGTGATGCTGTTCACCCATATGGACCAGCTTGGCTTCATCGTCAGACGGATCGAACCGGACGGGTTGATCAGGTTGGAGCGGTTGGGGGGTGTGCCCGAGCGGGCCTTGGCCGCGCAGGAGGTGCTCGTATGTGTCGGGGAAGGGCGCGATGTGCCAGGTGTCATCGCGAACAAGAGCCATCACGCGACCCGCCCGGACGAGAAATACACAGTTGCGCCCTACGCGGAGCTTTTCGTCGACACCGGGATGTCCTCGGCGGCAGAGGTCGACGCAGCGGGTATTCGGATCGGTACGCCGGTCGTTTATGCGCCGCACGTGACCGAATTGCAGGGCGAACGCCTTGCCGGGACAAGTGTGGATGACCGGGCCGGCTGTGCCGTGCTGCTGGAAGTGGCGCGTCGCCTCAAAGACCGCGCGGATGGCCCTCCAGTTGATCTGGCATTTACCGTGCTTGAGGAATTCAACTTGCGTGGCGCGCAGCCGCTGGCGCAACAGCTTCGGCCCGATATCGCGATCCAGCTTGACCTGATGCTGGCAACGGACACGCCCGATATGGCGGAGCGGGGGGATGTTGTATTGGGTGGTGGCCCCGGGATCAGTCTCTATTCGTTTCACGGACGCGGGACACTTAACGGCGTGATCCCGCACCCTGCCATGGTGCGTCTTTTTGAAACCACCGCTGAGGCAGAAGGGATCGCGTTGCAACGCTCTGCGCAAACGGGTGTTTTGACTGATCTGTCCTATGTGCAGCTTGTGGGTGAAGGCGTTGCGTCGATAGATGTCGGGTTTCCAATGCGCTATTCCCATTCGGCCCGTGAGGTTTGTGATGTGAATGACCTTGTTGCGCTGACGCAGCTTCTGGAGGCGGCACTGAGCCGCATCGCCCCGGATTTCTCACTGAACAGGGATGATTACACCTGATGGCCTACACGATCGGCATTGATGTCGGCACCTTTGAAACCAAGGGAGTTCTTGTCGATCACGCGGGGACTGTTATCGCGCAGGCTGCGCGCGGCCACCAGATGTTGGTGCCACAACCCGGCTGGGCAGAGCACCGACCGGAGGAGGATTGGTGGGGAGATTTTGTTTTTGTCTCTCAGCGATTGTTGGCGCAAAGCGATATTGACCCGCGCGACATAAAAGCTGTCGCATGCAGTGCCATTGGACCCTGCATGCTGCCGGTTGACACAGAGGGGAACCCGTTGATGAACGGGGTTCTTTATGGCGTGGATGGGCGTGCCGAAAAGCAGGTGCAGGCGCTGACGGATCGTATCGGAGAGGAGACGATCATCGCGCGCTGTGGCAACGCGCTGACCTCGCAGTCCGTCGGACCCAAAATCCTGTGGCTGAAACAGGAGTGCCCGGAAATTTATGCAAAAACGGCCCATATCCTGACGTCCACCAGTTTTCTGGTGCAGCGTCTGACCGGCGAGATCGTGATTGATCACTACACCGCCGCGAATTTCTCTCCGCTATATGACGTCACCACGCAATCCTGGGTCAGTGATATGGCAGATGATATTGTCCCTCTCGAAAAGCTGCCACGGTTGCTCTGGTCGGGCGAGATCGCCGGCGAAATTACGGCCGAAGCCGCCGAAGCAACGGGGCTGGCCGCGGGAACACCGGTCACTGCCGGTACAATCGACGCGGCGGCGGAGGCTTTCTCGGTCGGTGTCGACGGCCCAGGCGACATGATGATGATGTATGGCTCCACCATCTTTATCATTCTGCGAGCTGCGTCGCCGGTCAGCGATCCGGCAATCTGGTATGCCCCCTGGCTTTTTGAAGGAGAGCATGCCTCCATGGCCGGGCTGGCGACCTCCGGCACGCTGACCCATTGGTTTCGCGACCATATCGCACGTGATCTGGAGATGGAGGACGCCTTTTCCACTCTCGCACAAGAAGCGATGGCCTCCCCGCCGGGGGCCAATGGGCTCCTGCTTTTGCCCTATTTCTCGGGAGAACGCACGCCGATCCATGACATTAATGCAAAAGGTGCTTTCTTTGGTCTGAACCTGACACACACGCGTGGAGACATGTACCGCGCGCTCATCGAAGGTATTGCCTATGGCACGCGCCATGTAACGGATACCTTTGCAGATCTGGGGCAGCGACCTAAACGATTACTGGCTGTCGGCGGGGGGACGCAAAACCGTCTCTGGTTACAGGCGACGTCGGACATCTGTGGACTTGATCAGGTGGTTTGCGAGAAAACGACCGGCGCGAGTTACGGTGATGCCTTTCTCGCTGCATTGGCAATTGGCGTGGTGAAACGCGCAGATATTTCCGCGTGGAACCCGGTGTCGGAGACCATAGAGGCGGCAGGTGATCCGATCTACGAAAAACACTACGCGTTGTTCCGCAGGCTCTATGAACAAACCAAGGACTTAGCCGCTGAGCTTAGCGGTTGATCTGATACCAGATCACGATATCGGAAAATCGTGCACGCCCCTTTTTCATGTTAATGCGGAAGGCCACGCGATTGTTGTTCGGAATTCCCGCCGCAAGGGGAGAGCTGAAGCTGAACACTTCTGAATGACTTCGGGTGTGGCTCGCATTGAAATCCATATCGACGGCGATGAACCGCGTGTTGAGAAAAACATCGAATTCAACATCCGTGTAGGGGCGGATGTTGAACATGAGGATAGGTCTGCGCGCACCTGAAGAGATATGCAGGTCCGACGGCCAAATGAATGTATCGTCAATTGCGCGTGGGTAGGTTGGATTGGTCAGATCGTATTCGACGGTTTTGGACCCGTCCATCAGAACCTGATAATCGGCCAGTGATGTCGAGGCCATCTTTTCCTCCCTACTTGACTGCGCCTGCTGCCATGCCCTTGATGATGTATTTTTCCAGGAAAACGGCGACGATCACGAGGGGCATAATGGCCGCTGACGATAACGCCGCCATCGACCACCAGTTGATCCCCTGCGATCCGGTTTGAGACGCCACCATTACGGGCAGCGTTTTTGCGTCCGTTGCGGTCAGAAGAGCGGCAAAGAAGTACTCATTCCAGCAAAGCACGAGGCTAAGAATGAAAGCGGCAACCATGCCCGGCAGGGCAATGGGCAGAACGATCTGGATAAATGCGCCCCAGATGCCGAGGCCATCGACAAGGGCGGCTTCCTCCAGTTCGACCGGAATGCCCTGAAACTGGTCGCGCATGATCCAAATGACGATGGGCAGTACCATAAGGGTGTAAAGCAGGATCAGACCGATGCGGCTGTCGAGCAGATCCAGAGATTTGTAGAGCACCAGAAAGGGCAGCGCCAGCACGACGGGCGGCAGGATCATCTGGCTGAGGAAGAAAAACGAGATGTCCGAGTTGCGCATGAACCCGAAGCGATAATTAAACCGCGACAGCCCGTAGGCCGCTAATGAGCCCAGAATGACCGCCAGCGTGGAGGCGGAAACAGCAACGATCGCGGAATTCCAGAAGCGTTTCAGGAATTCTTCGCGCACGGTGGAAACCTCTCCGATCAGGCGCGGCGAAAGCCCGAGGCTTTCCCAGCCTTTCCATTTCGGCGTGAAGTCCCACCAGGGGATCATGTTGCCTTTCATCACGTCGGGCGCAAGTTTGAAGGATGTGGTCAGCGTCCAGAAAATCGGAAAGAAGCAGATGATGGCCCAGGTGATCAACGCGGTATAGATCGCGATACGGCTGGTCCACCATTTGACCCGCACTTTCCGGTCGGCTTCGTGATCCTTGAAAACCGCGCTCATGCCGGGCGCTCCATGAAGCGGCTGACTAATTTGAGCAGCAGGGTAATGAATATCACGATCAGCACCAGATAGACCATCGCCAGCAGGGTGCCGTAACCTACGTTGGATCGGTCTCGGTACTCACGAAAAATGAAACTTGTCACGGAATCCGTGGCGCCGCCGGGGCCGCCGGAGGTGACATTGATGATGATGTCGGCGAGTTTCAGCTTGAAGATGATCCGGATCACGATGGCTGTTACGGATACCGGCAGCATCAGTGGGAAAATGACTTCCTTGAAGCTTTGCCAGCCGGTGGCACCGTCGACTTTGCTGGCCTCGATCACTTCGCGGGGCAGGGCCTGCAAACCCGCCAGCAGCATGATCATCATGAAGGGGATAAAGGTCCAGGCGTCCATCGCCATGATCATGAAGCGTGCAATTTCGGGCGTGCCAAAAAAGCTTGGCTCGAAACCCATCTCTCGGACAATTCGGCTGACTGGTCCAAAACGGACCTCCAGCATGGATTTGCCAACCATCCAGCTGACCGCCACCGGGCTCAGCATCAGGGGTAGCAAAAAAACCACCCGAAAGAATTTGCGCGCCCGTATCTGGGCGTTGAGCAGCAGTGCCAGGCCAAAGGCAATCACATATTCCACGGTGACGGCGAGCACGTAGTAAACCATGTTTTTCAGGGCGTTCCAGTAGAAGGCATCGCTCCACATCTGGCGCATGTTGTCCCAACCGTTGGGCTGCGGGCCATTCAAGGAAGCCAGATTCCAGTCAGTGAAAGAAATATAGAGCGCAAAGAGCAGCGGGAAGACGACCAAGCTGATCACGAAGAGCGCGGCGGGCAGGACAAAGAGCGTGCGTTTGCCTTTTTCACCGTTCACGATCACTTGTGCGGCACATAATGCTGTGGCCCAGAGCAGATAGGCAAAAAGGACAGGGCGCCAGGTGTCGAACCCAAGCGTTGTCCTGTCGGTGTCATGCGCAAATTGCATAAGGGCCAGGCCGAAAAACAGGGCCGCTGAACCCCAGACCAACGCGCGACCGGTTGCCCGGCGCCTGTCGGAAATATCGTCAGCAGTGACAGTGTGCAGAAGGTCGCCTTCGGTGCTCATCTGTTGACTTTAGCGAGGGCTGTCATGGGTGTTAACCCTTAATTTTCAATGCAAATCGGTGGTGCGTTAAGGGCGCGACATGTTGGTGTCGCGCCCTCGGCACTGTTCGTAAGACGTGCTCGGTCTAGAGACCAAGTGAGGCCTTGTAGAGCGCGATCTGGCTGTCACGACCGATCTGATCGGTGATCTTTTCCCAGGCCGCCGCAATGGCATCCGCGGTCTCCTGAGCGGAGCCGTATTGGCCCGCATAGCCCTTGGCCAACTCATCTTCGGCAACGGAATAATATTGGAAGATGCCCGGAATACGGGGCTCAATCGCTGCGTTCGGATGGTTGTAGCTGTCCGCGTTTGAGCCGAGATAATCCTCGACGAAGGCCCGGTCGTAACCGGCTTCTTCCCATTCCTCGAACTGGAAGTGCGATTGACGGTAGGGCTGGAAACCCGACGGATAGGCAGAGGCCCAAAGCGACAGATCCTTGCCGCCCAGATGTGCGGCTGCTGACCACGCGGCTTTCTTCTTCTTCTCGTCGCCTTCCACGGTGGCCATGACGTACACACCCCAGCCGATGTAGGCCATGTTGGGCGCTTCGTTCAGGGTTTCTTCCCAAACGCCGTCTTTTGCGTTGTAGACACGGTCGGATGCCGGGTTGATGCCAAAGCCCACAACATCACCCACCACGGATGTATCGGAGGTGCGCGCGCTGGACCCCACATCACCCCACCACATCAGCATCGAACCGGTTCCGGCAAGGAACTGCTGGAACGCGGTTGTGCCAGGGTCCGCATTGATCTGGTCAGCTGGGTAAGCGCCTGCTTCGATCAGGTCCATGACGTCCTGAATGGCCTGAACCCAGGCCGGATTGTTGACCATTGGTTTCATGGTTTCAGGATCAAAGAGCCATGCTGGGCTGTTGGGATGTTTGGCATAGGCTGACGCGCGGTTTTCCAGGAAGTAAAACCCGAAACCTCCCCAGCCTTTCAGCGGATCGAGATAGCCATGGGCGGGCAGACCGGTCAGCGGGTCTTCCTTGCCCACCAATTCCTTGCTGACCTCGTTGATCTCCTGCCAGGTTGTCGGCACGTCGCGCCCGGTCAGGGACCCTTCGCCAAAGTAGTCCTTACGATACGCAAACGTATGGCAATCACCATCAATGGACACACGGTAGGTCTTGCCATCCCATGTGCCTACGGGCGCTTTGAGGTAATCCACATAGTCGTCCATGTCGATCTGCTCTTTGACCCAGTCGGGCATCTCGGAGGCCATGCCGCGGCCCAGAACATCGCCCTCAAACGGTGCGCCCATCTCCACGATGTCAAAATCCACGGTGCCGGTCGCAATCGACTGCTGCAGGCGTGCGTTATAGTCGGCCTGCGCGAGGTCAATCCAGTTGATCTTGGCACCTGTGTAGGCTTCCCAGGGTTTCAGGAACCCACGGAACAGGAAGTTGTGCAGGTTCTGGTTGTTCAAGCCCATGAAGGTCAGTTCAACCCCGGCAAACTCTCCCTCGGTGACGTTTTCCTTGGTCGCACCAAGGCACATCTCACCCACTTTTTGCCAGTCGCTGTCTGTTGGCGAGCCTGCACCCACACCGGGTATCTTGAGAATTTCGGCGCGCACACTGGCATGGCCATCTGCGTGCGCCGCGCCCTTGGGCATCATCGCAACGGCACCCATTGCGGCCGTGCCTTTGAGCATTTGACGGCGGTTCATTTTCTGCGCCGCTCTTATATAATTATACAGGTCTACTTTCATTTTTATCCTCCCGGGACACGGTGATACATTTTGTCGATGGGATGAAAAAAGGCGCGTGTTTTTTATCTATTTTTTGACATTGGCGCCGCGCGATCCCCCACGAAACCTCACTATGGTCGAGATTTACGTTAAGTCAATAAAAGCTGTAAGCCGGGCGTGGACAACGTAAATACCTTTCTCTAGCATCGAAATTCGAAGTCGGGGGAATGCTGCGAATGGCAGGCGTCAAAATTCAGGACATCCGGAAATCCTACGGATCCACGGAAGTCATCCATGGTGTGAACGTTGATATCGAGGATGGCGAATTTGTCGCTTTGGTGGGTCCCTCGGGTTGTGGCAAGTCGACCCTGCTACGCATGATCGCCGGGTTGGAGCCGATCAACAATGGTACCATTGCCATTGGCGAGCGCGTCGTAAATAACCTGCCGCCTGCTGAGCGTGACATCGCCATGGTGTTTCAGACCTACGCTCTGTATCCGCACAAATCCGTTGCCGAAAACATGGGTTTTGCGCTCAAGGTGGCCAAGGCCGACCGTTCGGAAATTGATCGGCGCGTCAGGGAAGCCGCCGAAATTCTGAGCCTCACCGAATATCTGGATCGCAAGCCGCGACACCTTTCAGGCGGGCAGCGCCAACGGGTCGCGATGGGCCGGGCCATCGTCCGCGACCCCCAGGTGTTCCTGTTTGACGAGCCGTTGTCGAACCTTGATGCGAAGCTACGCATACAGATGCGTACGGAAATCAAGGAACTGCATCAGCGACTGAAGACCACAACTGTTTTTGTTACGCATGATCAGATCGAAGCGATGACTTTGGCTGACCGGATTGTCGTCATGCAGGGAGGGCGGATTGAACAGATCGGCACGCCTCTGGAACTCTACGACAAACCGGAAAATGCCTTTGTCGCGACGTTCATCGGTGCACCTTCCATGAACCTTCTGGAGGGCACATTAACCGATGAAGGGGTTAGGGTCGGTGATCAGCTGTTTGCCGGACCGAGTGGCAGCGGCAAAGTTTGGCTGGGGGTCAGGCCCGAACATCTGATCCTTGCCGAAGATGGTTTGCCGATGGAGGTCAAGGTAGTCGAGCCTACGGGCTCGGAGACGATGGTTTTCCTGCGTTTCGGGGGGCAGGACGTAACGGCTGTGTTCCGGGAGCGCCATGCCTTTGAGAGCGGCACGACCATTCGGTTGAAGCCGGATGCAGAACATCTGCATATCTTTGATGCACAGACGGGTGCCCGAATTTGACAATGACACGAGAAGGAGAGCTGACATGCTCAAAGGAATTGACGCGATCCTGAACGCGGACGTGCTTTATGCATTGCGGGCCATGGGGCATGGAGATGATCTGATCATCGCGGATACAAATTTTCCCTCGGACAGCGTCGCACGAGAAACCGTTTTGGGAGAGGTCCTGCGGATCGACCGGTCGGCGGCGGAAGTGGTCCGGGCGGTGCTGTCAGTCTACCCCATCGACACATTTGTGGAAGATGCCGCCGCGCGCATGGAGGTGGTCGGGGAGCCCGATAGCATTCTACCCGTCATGGAAGAGGTGCAGGCCGAGGTCAGCGCCGTTGATGGGCCAAAAATGCTCGGCATTGAACGCTATGCTTTTTATGACCGGGCCAAACAGGCCTATGCCGTGATCCAAACAGGGGAACGGCGCTTTTATGGCTGCTTTGCCCTGCGCAAGGGGGTCGTTCCCCCCGATGGAGCGTAGAAATGGGAACAGTTGTCATATTGGGTGTTTTTGTCGCCGATACCGCCTATAGGGCGACGCGCATGCCGGTTATGGGCGAAACCATCCTAGGGAATGCCTTTTCTCTCGGTCCGGGGGGCAAAGGGTCCAATCAGGCGGTGGCCTGCGCCCGCATCGGTGCCGAGACCCATATGATCTCTCTGTTGGGACAGGATGATTTTGCCAAACTTGCGCTCGATACCTGGGCGGATGCGGGCGTGATCCCCCATGTGCGGCAATTGACTGATAGCTACACCGGGGCCGCCTATATCTTCATTGAAGAAGCGAGTGGCGACAATGCAATCATCATCGCACCCGGTGCGGCGGCTCTGATCAGCACGGCAGACATTGATGCGCAGACAGAATTGATAGCGAGCGCGGATGTGTTTGTAACCCAATTGGAGCAATCCATTGATGCGGCGGTTCGCGGGCTCGAAATCGCCAGGAAAGCCGGGGTGACAACGATCCTGAACCCCGCACCCGCAGCCGAATTGCCGGACGGGATGCTGGCGCTTTGTGATTACGTGACGCCAAACGAGACTGAGTGCGAAGCCCTGACGGGCATTGCAGTGACAAATGAAACAGAGGCGCAGAAAGCATGCGTGGCGCTGCGAGACCTGGGGGTGAAAACGCCGATCATCACCATGGGCGAGCAGGGGGCCTATCTGTTTGGCCATGGTCTCGTGCCATCCGTGAAAGCAGGTGACGTCGTGGAAACCACCGGGGCAGGCGATGCCTTCAACGGTGCGTTCGCGGCGGCATTGGCGGAAGGCAAGCCTCCTTTGGAAGCTGTCAGATACGGATGCGCCACCGCAGGTATTTCAGTCACGCGCGCCGGAACCGCCCCTGCGATGCCGTCTCGCGCCGAAGTCGAAGCCCTTCTCTAGGAGGGTTTTCACCTTATCCACAGGGAAAACCTGGTCGAATTTCCGTGTAAAGCGGACGTGAATTGCATCTTCGCCAAGAAACAAGTACAAGTAATTCCAATAAAAAAATCTTGAGCGGTTTCGAAATGATGAAATTCATGAGCGTGGCTTGGGGGGAATTCCTCCTTCCGATGCTACGACGACCAAAACGTGTGCAAGTCGCTGCACTGTGTTACCGCGGCAAGGGTCCTGACAAGGAAGTCTTGCTGGTGACCAGTCGGGGCAGTGGACGTTGGATCATTCCAAAGGGATGGCCCATTCCGGGCAAGAACTCGGCGGATGCAGCACGTCAGGAGGCCTGGGAAGAGGCTGGAGTTTCCAATGGCAAGGTGGGCGCCAAGGCCATTGGCCGGTACACCTACAACAAGGAGCTGTCGACCGGTTGGTCTATTCCGGTTGAAACCATGGTCTATCCGTTGAATGTCGAGGACCTCTCGGAGCAGTTTCCCGAAGCGCACCAACGCAAGCGCAAATGGACGTCAGCGGCAGATGCCGCCAATCTGGTGCAAGAGCCCGAGCTAAAGCAAATTCTGCAACACCTTTGATTTTGGCGCTTGTTGGCTGATCTGCAAGGTTGCGTTCTGATCCCCTTTGGTTAATTGGTTGACGATCAAAAACCCGGGGGAGAGCTATGGCAGACAGCCGTGATGATGCGCGCCATCTTGAAACGCTTGATCGTGATCTTGCGCGCTTCTCAAATCTTGAGATGGCCACGGCTTATGTGTCGCGGCCGATGGTGGGCCCCGGTGTTTCGCTGATCTTCGTCATTCTCGCGGGGCTCGCCGCGGCGATTTTCTTTGGTCAGGCGAACAATACGCTGATCGTTGTCGCGGCCGCTTGTCTTGGCGCCTATATGGCGCTGAATATCGGCGCCAATGACGTCGCCAATAATATGGGTCCTGCCGTGGGCGCAAATGCGCTGTCCATGGGGGGCGCGATTGCCATTGCCGTGGTTTTTGAGAGCGCGGGGGCTTTGATCGCCGGGGGCGATGTTGTCTCCACAATCGCCAAGGGGATCATTGCGCCTGAGAGCATGGAAACGGCCCAGACCTTTATCTGGGCGATGATGGCGGCACTGCTGTCGGCGGCTTTGTGGGTGAACCTCGCAACATGGGTTGGCGCGCCGGTTTCCACCACGCACTCTGTGGTCGGTGGCGTCATGGGGGCGGGCATCGCCTCCGCTGGTCTGGCCGCAGTCAGTTGGTCAACCATGTCAAAAATCGCGGCAAGTTGGGTGATTTCCCCGGTGCTGGGGGGCGTGATTGCTGCCGGTTTTCTGTGGCTTATCAAGTCGCGGATAATCTATCAGGATGACAAGATTGCTGCGGCACGCAAATGGGTGCCCTTGCTCGTGGGTATTATGGCGGGCGCATTCGCGACGTATCTGGCCCTCAAGGGGCTCAAACGCATCATCAAGATTGATCTCGGCGCGGCCCTGATGATCGGTTTGCTCATCGGTGGCGCGGTCTGGTTGGTGATGATCCCGGCCATCAGGAAACAGTCGCAGGGTTTGGAAAACCGGAACAAATCGCTCAAGATTCTTTTCGGCATTCCACTCGTGGTTTCGGCCGCTTTGTTGAGTTTTGCACATGGGGCTAACGATGTTGCCAATGCGGTGGGCCCGCTGGCGGCAATTGTGCAGGCAGCGCAATCGGGAAATTTTGCCGATGCCATCAGCATCCCGTTCTGGGTGATGATTATCGGGGCATTCGGAATCTCCTTTGGATTGTTTTTGTTCGGGCCGAAACTCATTCGAATGGTGGGTAGTCAGATTACCAAGCTCAATCCGATGCGGGCCTATTGTGTGGCACTCTCAGCGGCGATTACGGTGATTGTCGCCAGTTGGCTTGGCCTGCCGGTAAGTTCGACCCACATCGCCGTCGGTGGCGTTTTTGGAGTCGGGTTTTTCCGCGAGTGGGATGCAGAAAGACGTTTGCGCAAAGCGCGCCTCGAAGTGCCCAACCGTACGGTCTATGGGCCCGAGGAACGGCGGCGACGTAAACTGGTGCGCCGGTCCCATTTCATGACGATCATCGCGGCCTGGGTTATTACAGTGCCGGCAGCGGCGATTATATCGGGCTTGATATTTTTCGGCCTACGGGCGTTTTTGTCCTGAGCGGACCCCAGTAAGAACCGCAATTATGCGATGACGGCGTGGTCGAGCCATGTTTTCGAATCGACTCTTTCAACGATGAACCTGGCCTGGGATTACGTTGGCGTTTGCCGGTAAGGTGCTGTTATGTAACTTCTATTTATTGTCCTACAATATTGTTGATTTTGTCGGACAATAAAACTAACGTTTGAGAAACCCCTGCTGGAGTTTCTAAATTTGACTGCGCCGCCCCCCCAAGCTGAGAAGACCAATGTTGCAAAGATATCTGCGGCGCTGGAGCTGCTTGAAGCAGGCAACAGCAGTCGGGACGTCCTGGATGCATTGTCGGAAATGATTGACCGGGCTGAAATGAAGGTTGGGGACCGTCTGCCGCCGGAAGTTGAGATTGCCAAGAAGCTGGGCGTTGGTCGTGCCAAGGTCCGGGAGGCGCTGACCGCCTGGCAAAACATGGGCATCGTCACGCGTAACAAGAAGGCGGGCACACGATTGGCAGCGGAAGTGTCATCGAACGCGATCCATGTACCTGTAACCCTCAAGCTCGAAGCTGAAAGCTTGTTGAGAACCCACTCGGTCCGGCGGCCGCTGGAGATCGAAAGTGCGCGTATGGCCGCGCGGAATGTGACCGACCAACAGGCGCGGGTCATCCTTGCGCGCGTGGCGGAGTTGATGAGCATCTTTGAAGCCGGTGAGGATTGGCGTGAGGCGGACAATCGGTTTCACCGCGCCATTCAGGCGGCATCCGGGAACCCGCTCTTTGAGCAGATCATTCAGCAGATTCAGCGCGCGTTCAACGAAATTTACGAAGCACCATTTGGGCAGCCCCATCTTGGCCAGGTGACAATCCCACTCCATCCCGAGCTCGCGCGGGCAATTGCTGCGAGGGATGAGGCGCGGGCCAGCAAGGTCATGGCGCGGATCATGGATATGGTGGAGCATGAAGTGCGTCAGGTCATGGAGACATACGATGTCTGACGGACCACAGCTCGCAACTTTGCTGGCGTCGGTGCTGGATGATGCTGATGGCGCGGTGACGCCACCCATCGTACAATCGTCTTTGTTTTCCTTTGAAAACTATCAAGCTTTCGAAGATCGCATGGCCGGTCGGACGACGCAGCCCATCTATACGCGTATCCAAAATCCAACCGTTGCCGCCTTTGAAGGGCTCATGGCAAAAGCCGAGCGGGGCGATGCCGCCGTTGCTTTTGCCTCGGGAATTGCGGCTATTTCGTCAACTCTGCTTGCCCACGTTCAACCGGGCGATCAGGTCGCCTGCATCGAACATGTATATCCTGACACATTTCGCTTTTTCGAGCGTATGCTGCGGCCCTTCGGCGTGCAGATCACCTATCATTCCGTCAGCGCATTCGAAGAGGATGCAGACTTGCTGAAGGGCGTGAAACTCGCATTCCTAGAAAGCCCCAGCTCGGTGGTTTTTGCCCCAATGAACCTCCCGCTGGTCGCAGAGCATGCGCAACGGCACGGCACAATCACCATGATTGATAACTCCTGGGCTAGTCCGGTTTTCCAGCAACCGCTCACGCTTGGGATCGATATCGTCATTCATTCCGCCTCGAAATACATCTCGGGGCATTCGGACACGGTTGCAGGCGTGGTGGTTTCCTCCCACGACCATATCGCTCGCATCCGTGATCTGACTTTGTCCCTGCTGGGTGCAAAACTTGCGCCGTTCGAAGCATTCTTGCTGACCCGTGGATTGCGGACCCTGAGCCTTAGGATGCGGCAGCATCAGGAAACAGCAAACCTCTTCGTGGACCGCCTGGCTGCTCTGCCGCAGGTGCGCCGGGTCAACAGTCCCGGTGCTAATATCGTGCCGGGGCTCAAGGGGCGTAGCGGCCTCATGTCCGTTGAATTCGATGACAACGTGGACATTCCGAAATTCGCCGATGCCTTGCAGCACTTCCGCCTTGGCGTCAGTTGGGGTGGTTTTGAAAGCCTGCTTCTGCCGGCAAGCGTGGGACTTGCGCAGGCTGGTGAGCAGAACTCCATGCAGAAGTTTGGCGTTTCTCCGAACCTGGTGCGACTGAGCCTTGGATTGGAAGACGCAGAAGATCTTTGGGCGGATTTTTCGACTGCCCTGAGCCAAAGCGCAGCCTGATGGCAAGAAAGACGCTGACCCCCTCAACAAGGAAGGAAAACTGATATGAAACGTATGTTTGCCGGCCTAAGCACCGCCGCCGCGCTGATGGCGAGTGCTGCCTGGGCCGATACCACACTCAAGCTTGTCGAAGTCATTACGAGCCCGGAGCGGACCGAAGTTCTGCAAGGCCTCGTGGATGGATTTGAAGCTGACAACCCCGGGGTCACGGTCGAGATCGTCAGCCTCCCCTGGGGACAGGCTTTCGAAAAGCTCGCAACGATGGTTGCCGGTGGTGACATCCCCGATGTCGTGGAGATGCCCGATACATGGCAGGCGCTCTATGCAGGTTCCGGTCAATTGGTCAGCCTCGCCGATCACGTGGCGGAATGGGAGCACGGCAGCACGCTGACCGACAAGGCGGTGGCCATGGGCAGTCAGGCTGGTGACTTCTACATGATCCCTTACGGGTTTTATTTGCGCGCGATGTTCTACAACAAGAAACTGCTTGCCGAAGCCGGTGTCGAGACGCCTCCGTCCACGATGGAGGAATTTAAAGCCGCGTCCGCGGCGGTTTCAGAACTGGAGGGCAAATCGGGCTATTGTCTGCGCGGCGGGCCCGGTGGGACCAACGGCTGGATCATGTTTGCAGCGACGATGAACGGCACTAACGAGTTTTTCACCGAGGACGGGAAGAGCCGGATCAACGAGCCGGGTTCGGTTGAAGGCATCCAGTTCATGATCGACATGTACAAAGACGGTCATGCCCCGCGTGACAGCGTCAACTGGGGTTTCAATGAAATCGTGGCAGGCTTTTACTCCGGGACCTGTGCTTTCCTGGATCAGGACCCAGATGCGCTGATTGCAATTGCCGAACGGATGCCGGCTGAAGATTTTGCCGTGATGCCAATGCCGGTTGGTCCCTCGGGCAAGGCTTTCCCGACAATTGGTTTCGCGGGCTGGTCGATCTTCAGCTCAACCGAACATGAGGAGGAGTCCTTTGATCTGGTGGCCGCCCTGTCGACGCCTGAGGCCAATGCGGCCTGGGCAAAACGTGTGGGCGTGATCCCGATTCACAAAGGCGCGGATCAGGACCCCTACTTCCAGTCCGAGCAATTTGCCGGATGGTTTGAAGAACTGAACGGGGAACAATACGTGCCAACGACGATGCCCACCTACCTGGAGAAATGGGGATATTTCGGCAGCACGGTCTTGCTGGAGACAAGCCAGGAAGCATTGCTCGGGCAACGGACTGCCCAAGAGGTCGCGGATGAATGGGCGGAATTGCTGACAGCTGAATACGAAAAGTGGCAGGCCAAACAGTGACAACCCGCGTCCAAAATACTGTCATGCCCGGGGAACCCCGGGCACGGCGCTCGCTCTATTGGCAGTACATGATCGAGCCATTCCTGTACTTGTCGCCCGCGATCTTTCTGATCGGCACTGTGATGTTGATCCCGCTCATTATCGGCATCTCTTATTCCTTTCAGGCTATCGAGCTGCTCAACCCCTTTGACACCGGTTGGGTGGGTTTCGAGAACTATCTTAAGCTCTGGTCTGACCGCAAATTCTGGATCGCTCTGGAAAACACCTTCTGGTGGACATTCTGGTCGATCAGTTTCCAGTTTTTTCTGGGCCTCGGACTGGCCCTTCTGCTCAACACGCAATTCTTTGGCAAAAGGCTTTTTCAGGCGCTGGTCTTTCTGCCCTGGGCTGTGCCGACGTTTCTGTCTGCGCTGACATGGGCGTGGCTCTTTAACCCGGTCATCGGTCCCTTGCCGCACTGGATGGCATCGCTGGGCCTGCTCTCCGAACCCTATAACATCATGGGGGATCCGAGCCTTGCCATGTGGGGGCCGATCGTTGCCAATATCTGGTTCGGGGTTCCGTTTTTTGCGATCACGCTTCTGGCCGCGCTGCAATCCATTCCGGGCGAGTTATACGAGGCCGCCGAGATTGACGGAGCGACCCCCTGGCAGTGTTTCACCAAAATCACACTCCCCTTTCTGGCTCCGATGATTGCGATCACAGTCATGCTGCGCACCATATGGATCGCCAATTTTGCAGACCTCATCTACGTGATGACAGGTGGCGGTCCGGCCAACTCCACTCAGATTGTCAGCTCCTATATTTTCACAACGGCGTTCCGCAAGCTCGACTTTGGCTATGCTTCGGCCATCGCCGTGGCTTTGCTGGGCCTCTTGCTGATCTATGCCATCATCCTGCTCTGGCTTCGCAAGAAGCTGGTCAAGATCTAGGGGTCCGAGATGGCGGTTGCCCGGTCACATCCCGCTCTGACGGTCGGAAAATATGCAGCACTGCTGGGTTACCTGACCTTTGCGCTCTTTCCCCTCTACTGGCTTTTCAAGATCGCGATCACGCCGGATCAGTTGATCTTTACGGAAGGCACCAATCTATGGCCGTCGGCCCTGACCATCGACAACTTTCGCACGGTTCTTTTCCAGACCGATTTTCTCGCCTATTTCGGAAATTCGCTCTTTGTTTCACTGGGCACGGCTGCGGTGACAACGGTCATTGCCGCAGGTGCAGGATACGCGTTTTCGCGTTTTGATTTCGGCGGAAAGAGACTGATCATCGCTGTGATGCTAGTCACCCAGATGTTTCCCTTGCTGATGATCATCGCGCCGATTTACAAGATCGTCGCATCACTCGGCATGCTCAATTCGCTGACATCGCTGATCGTAGTCTACACCGCCTTCAACATTCCCTTTGCCACTTTCCTGATGCAGTCGTTTTTCGACGGTATCCCGAAAGACCTTGAAGAGGCCGCGATGATGGATGGATGCTCGCGTTTTCAGGCGCTGCGCAAGGTGATCTTTCCGCTCACGCTACCGGGTCTGGGTGCGACGCTTGGGTTCGTTTTCACCGCGGCCTGGTCAGAGCTGCTCTTCGCGCTGATGCTGATTTCCAAGAACGAGGCCATGACCTTTCCCGTGGGTTTGCTGACCTTTGTATCCAAATTTTCGGTCGATTGGGGACAGATGATGGCGGCCGGCGTTCTGGCGCTCATCCCAAGCTGTCTCTTCTTCATCTTCATTCAACGCTACCTCGTGCAAGGGCTCACGTCCGGCGCGGTCAAAGGATAGGGGGTCACATTCATGGCACGGATCGAACTCAGAGATGTCGTGAAACGTTACGGCGCGGTGGAGGTGCTGCGCGACATCAACCTTGATATTCAGGATGGAGAATTCATCGTTCTTGTTGGTCCTTCGGGGTGCGGCAAGTCCACTCTTTTGCGCATGATTGCCGGTCTGGAGCCGATCACTGAAGGCGATTTTACCATTGATGGCGTACGCATGAATGATGTGCGGCCGCGCGACCGTGATATCGCCATGGTGTTCCAATCCTACGCGCTTTACCCGCATATGGACGTGGCGCGGAACATGGGTTTTTCCATGGAGATACGCAAAGATCCTGTGCAGGACCGTATCGACCGCGTCAGGGGAGCGGCTGACACGTTGGGCCTGTCCGCCCTTACCAAACGTTTGCCGAAAGCCTTGTCGGGCGGTCAACGACAAAGGGTGGCGATGGGCCGCGCAATCATTCGCGACCCGCGCGCCTTTCTTTTTGACGAGCCCCTGTCTAATCTGGATGCAGCACTGCGGGTGGAAATGAGGTTGGAAATCGCCCGCTTGCATCAGAAATTGGGCGCGACAATGGTGTATGTGACCCACGATCAGGTTGAGGCATTGACCCTCGCAGACCGTATCGTGGTGCTGAACGGAGGCGACATTCAGCAAGTGGGCAGTCCGCTTGAGCTATATGAGCGGCCCGCGAATAAATTCGTGGCACAGTTTATCGGGTCGCCTACGATGAATGTGCTTCCGGTCACGGGCGGCGATCACGGGGTCACTGTCGCGAACGGGGTGACACTTGCCTTGCCGCATTTGCCAGATACGCTACAGGCTACGGAACTGGGTATTCGACCGGAACACCTTGATGTCGTTCCAGCCGGTGCCGGAGAGATCGCCGGTGTGGCCGATGTGGTCGAGCATCTGGGCTCGGACACAAACATCTATGCCAATATCGAGGGGCTTGGCTCGTTGATGATCCGCAAACATGGGAACATCCCGATCAGATCCGGCGATCGCCTGGGGCTGCGATTTCAAACGGAAAACGCCCATATATTCGCGGCGGACGGTACAGCGCTACGTCGCGCCACCGGGTCTGCCGACAAGGCTGAGAGCGGACACGCGCCCACGCGTTCTCTTGATAGCGATCCTTTGGCGGTCTTGCTAGAAGATCCCCAATGACATCAGGTCTTACATCAAGACGAAGAATATCCGGTTGCTGGCCGAGGAATGCGTGCTGGCCATCGGGAGAGGCCACGTGAAATGCTGATTTTGATGTTCAAAAGGCGCAAACATTTGCCGATGGCGCTTCAGTCACCATGAGCGAAATGTGCCGCACACCCCCCCAAATTCCGTCAACCAGTCCGGGTCATCAAACATTGGCAGATGCAATCTTCTTGAAATCAGAAAACTTACGAATTGGCCTGGCTTGGAGCGGATGCAAGAACCTTCTCACCAACCCTTGCGGCGAAGACGTTATCAAAGCCGCATAGAAATATTGTGCATCGGGGCTTCTCCTCGGCACAGCGAAGAGATATCGCCGTTGAATGCCTATGCGATGATTGTTCATAGTTGGATGCTGGCCACATTCCCCTTAATTTCGCGCGACGCTCATGGGCCATTAGCAAGCCCTCTACACGCCACCAGCGCGCAGCAGGCTGCGATCATGCACGCAAGGAATATTGCGGGGGTAGCATATGCGAACTCCGTCTCTGCGAGGATGGCAACCGTCGCAATGCCGCCGAGACGCGCGAAGGTGATGTCCAGGCTTGTCGAGATGGCGCTCATCCCCTTTGGCGCGAATCTCAGGATCAATTGTGTTGACGGCGCGTTGCTGCACGCCAGCCCCGAACCGACCAAAAACGATGATAAGACCAGCAGAAAGAGATTCTCGTTAAAATATGAAAGCGGAAATCCGGCCGCGATGAGGAAGGGCGCGGCAAGCATGATCATCCGCACGTGGGGTTTATCGACCATGTTTCGCAAAAGTGTACTGAAGCCGGAAAAAGTCAGCCAGACGATCGACAGAACAAGGCCGACACTCGCCGCAGTAACCTCGTTGCTCGACAGCCAGACCGGGAGCCGGAACAGGTAGTAGGTAATGGATCCGTAGGTGCAGAAGACATAGACAAATGTCACCCAGAGATCGCGGGCTTGAAACAGCGCCAAATAATCTGCCTTTGGGTTGGAGTCGGGCGCAAGCTCATCAGCCGTCTGCGTTCTGTTGAGGATCACGAATGCGAAAAATGCGATGATTGCGGTCAAAACAAACGCGAGGTTCCAACCGTGCTCGCCGAGGAAGCCGCCATAGAAAAGTGGCGCGAAGGCGGCGACGTAGCCCGCGATGCTGCCCCAGACGATAAGCATTCTTCCCGGTTTCTCTGGCGAAGCGCGCGTCAACAGGAGGGGCACAAGTGGCGAAAAGATGCCGCCGCCAAACCCCTGCAACGCCCGCCCGATGATGAGGACTTCAAAGCTCTCTGCCGCGGCAACCACGAGTGATCCTGCTGCGAAGAAGACCACCCCATAGCCGAAGATTTTCCGGGTATTGAAGAGGTCGCCGCACAAGCCGCCCAGCAGAACACCGACGGCAACAGCGAGGCCGTAAGCGTTGAAGACCCAGGCCAGATTGCCGACGGACAGGTCAAATTGCCGTTGAATCTCTGGCAATAGCAACGGGACCAGCGTGATTTCCATCACGAAGGCAATATTTGCCGCGACCGGCCCGATAACCGCTGTACGCGGTGAGACGGAGACAAGACTAGGCTTGTCGATTTCGGGCGTGTGCGATCTCATGCGTAAAGCCGCCGGTCAGCCATTCACTCTTGTCTCCGAATAGCTCTCCGTATCGACAGAGGTCGTGGAGGGTTGGACCACGGAAACGCTGCCCGCGCGTTGAAGATTTTGTGGTGCTCGTGCAAGCAGATTGGCCATATCGTTGGCGCCCATCCAGATCAGGTAGTCTTCCTCAGTTATCTGTTTGTCCGGGCCCAGCCATTGACCGGGTTCACAATGACAATAACCGTACCGAAGATGGGCACCCTTTGCGGCCAATTGTTTGGGTACCAGCGCAAAAACGAAAGAAGGGTTCCAAGCTTCGACCATTATCTGGAGCAGTACACGTGACAAAAGTGAAGTTGCGCCTTGGCTGCGCGGGCCGCCAAGGCCGCGCGCGCGTAGCCAGAAATCGCCTTGATAGCATACTTTACCCGTGATCGTGTGGAGCGCTTCCGGGCCTGAATAAAAGGTAAGATCTGGGTCTGGGGTCGTATCGGGTGTGATATACTTATGGCGGTGGTCGTTCAGATGTGCTGCGAGCGAAATGCCCGACAGGTCGAGAAGACGCACTGCTTGCGTGTGGATCACCTCACGGTTCGAGTTGAAGCCGCAAACCCAAAAACCGTTGGCTCGATCAACAAACGAGCTCGCCACATCGAACATCGGATAGATCGGTCCGCGATCGGGCTGCTGACTTCTGTACGCGCGATACTTGGCGAAATCGTCACCAATCTCGATGTGAATGCCCGTCTCCTCAAGATCGCGGAGGATGCCGGACAGTTGCGTTGTCAATTCAAACAATCTGCTAGGTGACATCCCCATTCTATACGGCTCTCGTTTTCTGATTAATCATGCAAATCCCCATCAAATTCCTAACAAAGTGTTAGCTAATTTTCCCTAGTTAGGCATGGACTTACCCATCAAGTGGTTAATGATGGGTTAGCCAGCTTTCACCGTTTGCAAGATTTCGCTTCGATCTGCCGGTTTTCTTTGAGAGCTCAGAATGCCTTCGCAGCTGGTCCAAAGACGCGCGCGCTATCTTGCCTTATTGCAGGCAGGCTCCGGTTTGATTTTTCAGGCAGCGGTCGCCGACTTGGCGGTAGTTGGTGCAGCGAACCCAGTCGAATTCCTTGTCTGACCGAATCCGCCCGAGATGATGGCCGACGGTGACCAAAGCTCTCTTTGGGGCCTTTGCCAAGCTCTACTTTGTCTTGGCGTGATAGGAGGGCATCGCTGCATCCGCCGATATAAATGATTGCGTCCCCGTCGCAGTCCGGCAGTGGACGAAAGTGACCAAAAGAAGGAAAATACATAGAATTGAAAGAAGCTCGCCTACCGCCTCACGTTCTTCTAATCCTTTGTTTCCATAAGTATATCTGGGCTCTCTGAAACCGACCGGGGTGCGGATCTGAGCTTCTGGACTGAGCCGGTCTCCTTGATCCACGAAAACACGGCATACTGAGGGCAGAATCGCAAGTGCAGCCATACTTTGGCCAACTCCGACCTGAATTATCGGGTATCGAAAGGGGTCGCGATGAGTCTCGACAAGTTGTTTGAAAAATCTGTTCAGGTGTCCTGCCCCCCGGCGGGTTCCGTGAACGTGCGCGTCGGAAATGCCGTCGAAGGCCCTGGAGGGAGATGGATTCCATGTGCGTCCTCAATCGCGGATGGTGCATACGTTTCCTGTGTTTATGAAGTTGGCCCCGGTCGGAGGCAGGTTTGCGCTGCCAGCCATCCCATATATTGCGCTGACGAGGCGCTTTCTCGGGCAATCGAACTCGCTGCCACAGCGGCCGCCTAGGACATCAGGTAACCTGATTGTGACCCTTTGCATCTGCCTATGGCGAAATAATGCTATGTGATCGGACACGTCGCGTCGAAGCAACGCCCGCCAAACTGGAAGCGAAGAGGCTCGGGTCACGATGTGTCTCATGTCGGCTGAAAATCAAACCGCTCGACCCATCCCGCGCTTCAAGTCGTCGTCAAGTTCCAACGGCCTGCGGGTCCAGAACTTACCCCCAGTTTCAATGAGCCTGTCACGAAGATCGTCCTCACTCATCGGCTTACCGAAATAGAAACCCTGCAGATAGTCACAACCCATCTCGCTGACGAGCCGCGCGTGCTCTTCGGATTCGACTCCTTCTGCGACCACGCGCATACCGAGGCTCTTGCCGATGCCGACGATGGACGCGACCAGCGGCCTCGCAGCCGCATCCGCGACAATGGGTTGGATGAAGTGTCTATCAATCTTTAGGATTGAGGGCCTGATTTCCAGCAGTCCGCGCACCGAGGCGTGCCCTGTTCCGAAGTCGTCAAGCGCGATTGTAACCCCCAATTCGTCAAGTTCGTCGATGGTCCACCGAACCACATCACCCATTCGGTCCAGATAGACCGACTCGAGAATTTCGACCGTCAACCTTTGAGGGTCGATACCTGAGCTCTTGATGTCATGGATAAAGGTTGGATCAGCCAGCCGAGCTGCCGAGACGTTCACCGCAACGCGAGGAAGATCGACACCCGACTCGTCCAAATGGAACAGAGCGCCATTGAGGCTGTCAAAAATGATTTCATCGACCCTCTTGAGAATCCCCATGTTTGCGGCGGTGTCGAGAAACGCCGCTGGCGCGAGAATGCCTTTGGTTGGATGCGCCCACCGTACCAGCATCTCGGCGCAAGCAATTCTACCGGTCTGCGCATCGATCAGAGGCTGAAAATAAGGGACAAACTCACGTCTTTCGCATGCAAGCAGCAGGTCCGACGCCAGCTTTTTGGTTGCAATGGCGTTCGCGTGCATCTCTTCGGTAAAGAATGACCACCGTCCTTTTCCCTGCGATTTGGCGTGATAAAGCGCGGCATCGGCGTCCGCGACAATCTGGTCGGGATCTTCCATATTCGTTTTGGCAATTGCCACGCCGACACTCGCGCTGCACGCCGTCGACTTCCCTTCACATGTGAATGGTGCCTGCATCCGCTGAACAATTTCATCCGCCAGACTGCTGATGTTAAGAGCGCTCTTCGCCAGTGGCTTCAAAATGACGAATTCATCGCCGCCAAGGCGGGCGACCAGATCAGATTTACTGGTCAGTTCCCGCAACATATCGGCGACGGAAACCAACAACCGATCTCCCGCATCATGGCCAAGTGTGTCGTTCACGAATTTGAAGCGATCCAGGTCGATGTAAAGCACGGCAAACTCTGTTTGGTGCTTCTTTAGATTCTCAATCCAGGTCTTTAATTCGACCTCAAAGTGACGTCGGTTTGACAGGCCGGTCAGCGCATCTTCGTTCGCATCCTTGGCCACCGACTTTGCAAGTTTGTGCAGGCGCGCGTTCTCTTTCTCCAGGCGGTGAACTTTTTTGAAAACCCTCTCAAAGCTCTCCTGATCTGATATTGCTGCCTCTTTCATCGCGTCCTTGGCAGGTTCAGCGCGCTCATCCTCCAGCTCAATGATAGAGCAGAGCCACCAGCGATTTCCGGTCTCGGGATCTGACAGATGCGCCCAGCTCATGCGCTGCCAATAGACTTCGCCGTTCTTGCGATTGTTGAGAGCCTTGGTCGAAAAGTTCTCCCAATTCATCAATTTCTCGATGATATAGAGGTGAACGCCCTGCTCCAGATCCTGACCGATCAGAATCGTTCCGCGCTGACCCACAGCCTCGGATGCCTCATAGCCGGTAATCTTGGTGAAAGCTTTATTACACCACTGAAGTTCCATGACCGCCCCGTCATCATTCGACGCCAAAGCAAGCGCAAGCCCTTCGGTGCACTTGTCATTGATTTGATTGAATATCTGAGCAGGTATCACGTGCAGGTTCTCATAGTTCCGCCCTGCTATGCCACCCAAACGATTAGGAACGCTTAAGCCACGCCAATGTGAAATATTTTTTTAGGGAAAACTGGAACGATTGAAGCGCAACAAACCCTCTCTTTGCTCTCGACAAACGAGGGCTTTGCTGACCATCGGGCCGCGATTATCTTGCGTCGCGCTGCGAACGACGGCTTCATGAGGGCCGCATTACTGCGCCGGCGCGTGCGGCGACTATCCGCGATAGACGGTTCCGGTTTGATTTTTAAACCTGGCTCGAACGATCTCATCGCGCCTGGCGTTTGGATGCCGATTGCTTGTGGTCTCGGACGCCCGGTTTTCGTCGCAGACCACCTGATGGGCGTGTCTCGCCTGCGGGTTAGGTGACTTGACGGAATCATCCGATCAGGACCAAGCTCTAGTCTTGGCTGCCATCTATGTTGGCGCGGCTTTTTCAGGAGATTTGTCATGAACTTTGAGACCAAAACCAAACTATCAGCTGACGCGCTTAATGATCTATCTTTTGACGAGTTTGACGAAGTTATTAACCCAAAACCAGAGGACAGCGACTTCGACGCGATTGTAGAAGAAGCCATATCGCGGCGCGGTTTTCTGGGAGGCGTTCTTGCCATGGGTGGGGTCGCGACGCTTGGCGTTGCCAGCACATCTCTCACACCAATTGCAGCGCAGGCGGCTGATAGTCGCTTTGGGTTCAAGGCGGTTGCCGCGAGTGTCGAGGACACCATTATCGTACCCGAAGGTTATAACTGGCATGTGGCAACCAGCTGGGGCGATCCGCTATTCTCGGATGTCCCGGAATTTGATCACGCAACCCGCGGGACGGCGGCAAGCCAGGCGCGCGCGTTCGGGGACAACAACGATGGCATGGCGATCTTCACCGACAAAGACGGCCATCAAATCCTTGTCGCAAACAATGAATACACCAACAGATCCGTGATGTGGGGCAATAACCCTGACGGGAAATTTGTCAGCGACGATGACATCAACAAGGGCAAGAACGCCCACGGCCTGACCGCTGCAGAACTGAAAGAGGTTGATGGCAAGTGGCAGATCGTCAAGGATTCTCCTTACAACCGTCGTTTCACACCTGACGAACCGATGGACATTACCGGTCCTGCGCGTGGCCATGATTTGATGAAAACCAATGCTGATCCGGATGGCGTGACCGCGCTCGGGACGTTCAACAATTGTGGGAACGGGCGCACGCCATGGGGCACCTATCTGGCCTGTGAGGAAAACTTCAACGGGTATTTTGGCACGGCGGATGCAGACGGATATGTTCAGGATGACGCCAAGAAGCGTTACGGGGTCAGCGGAAACGACCGTGGCTATGGCTGGTGGAAAGTCGATGACCGCTTTGATGTGGCCAAGGACCCCAATGAATCCAACCGTCATGGGTACATCACCGAAGTCGATCCGTATGACCCAACCTCCAAACCGAAAAAACGCACAGCACTCGGACGCTTCAAACACGAAAACGCCGAAGTTGTGGTCAACGCGGATGGTCGGATCGCGATCTATATGGGGGATGATGAACGCGGAGAGTTCCTCTATCGCTACGTCTCGGATGGCTTTTATGCCGAGGGTGGCGACACCGACGATCTCATGGAAAATGGCACGATCTACGCGGCCAAATTCCATGCAGATGGCACCGGCGAGTGGTTGGCCTTGACCCCTGACAGCACTGGCATGGACAAGGCCATGATCTGTATCCACACCCGCATGGCCGCCTCTGCGGTGGGTGCAACGACTATGGATCGCCCCGAATGGGTCACGGCCAATCCGTTGAAGGCAGAGGTCTATTGTGCCCTGACCAACAACAAGAATCGCGGCATCAAGACCAATGCCGGTGGCGATGAAACCCCTGTTGGCGGCCCCAATCCGCGGGAGGCCAATAACTACGGTCAGATCGTGCGCTGGTGGCCCAGCAACGGGGATCATACAGCAGATACCTTCCGCTGGGATCTCTTTGTTATGGCGGGCAACCCAACTGTCCATACAGACGCGTATGGAGGCTCTAGAAACGTGAACGAAGGCAACATGTTCAACTCACCGGACGGCTTGGCCTTTGACAACAAGGGGCTGCTTTGGATCCAGACCGACGGGAATTACTCCAACGAGGAGGATTTTGCCGGACAGGGGAACAACCAGATGCTGATCGGCGATCCGGCAACTGGTGAAATCCGCCGCTTCCTTGTTGGACCGAGAGAAGCCGAGATCACCGGCGTCGCATGGTCTGCTGATCGCAGGACGGTCTTCGTGGGCGTCCAACATCCCGGCGAGCGCGGCGACTCGCATTGGCCGGATGGGGGCGACAAGACACCGCGATCATCTATCGTGGCCGTGCGCCGAGACGATGGCGCAGCTATCGGTTGATTGGTGACACAGCATAAGCGCGGGCACTCTGAAGCACCGCGCCTGTGTGGCGGACATGACATAATTAGGGGTGTATCCCCTTGGTGTACGGTAAGCCAAAACCTACCTATAGTGCATGAAACAAACAAATGTCCGCCAGTTCTTCCTGCAGTTCCCCACAGACGAAGCGTGCCTTGAACACCTGTGCAACGTGCGTTTCGGTCAAGGCCACGAATGCCCCAAGTGTGAGCGCGAGGCCAAGTGGTATCGTTTGCAGTCTGAGCTAGCCTATTCTTGTCAGTGGTGCGGTCACCACATTCACCCAATGGTTGGCAGTATCTTCGAAAAGAGCCGAACACCTTTGCAGCTTTGGTTCTATGCGATCTTCCTATTCACCACGTCAAAGCATGGCGTGAGCGGCAAGGAATTGGAGCGCCAGCTTGGTGTGACTTACAAGACCGCGTGGCGCATGGCGAAACTGATCCGGGAACACATGGCCGATCTGGACAGTGAAGCCCCTCTTGGCGGCGCTGGCAAGGTTGTAGAGGTCGATGAGACCTTTGTGGGCGGCAAGACTACTGGTATCGACTGGCGCAAGCGCAAGAGCGTTGTCATGGGCATGATGGAGCGCGGCGGTAATGTGATGCTGAAAGTAGTTCCTGACCAGACACGCAGTTCTCTGATGCCCCAGATTGACGACAACATTGCCACTGGTACTGAAATCCACACCGATGAACTGCGCACCTACAACAAAGCGATCTCTGTTGAGCGTTACACACACCTTACGGTGAACCACTCGCAGGACGAATATGTCGGCCCGAACGGCGAAACAACAAACTCAATTGAGAACTTTTTGGGCACCTCAAGCGCTCTCTGAAAGGCACACACAACAACGTGTCGCTAAAGTACCTTGAAGCTTACGTCAAAGAGTTGGGTACCGCTTCAATCGTCGGACGACTCCTGAGGTGATGCTGGACGAGTTGCTTTCTCGTTTTCCCGAATTGAACGCCTAATCAATGCGTCCAGCTTGTCGAGGTCGCCGTCTGAAACAGATTCGTGCTCTTCATAAAGTCCTCAAGGCTACCCCGCTCCCGAGCTTTCCGCAGTGTAGCTTTTGTTTTGCCATTTTGGTGTTGTTTCATCGAATATCCGCTCAATTCTTGACCTTTTCTTCGCATGCATACGCCGACCAAAATATAGGAACACGCCACCAAATATAACGCAAATTCCACATAGCCAAAGGAGAGGGGTCATTTGGAAGGTTTTTTGCTTCGAGAAATTTTTCAACACCCAGCCAGACAGCCCCCGAAAGCAAGAACATACCAAATGCTCCAAGCCCCACGGCCAAAGTGTCAAATTTGAGCAAGTCTTCCAAGTCATGTCGGTTCACGCCGATTAGTTCCTGATGTCTCGTGAGGAGCGTATTCTTATTTGCCTCACCGGTAGCGTTAACGGGGTGTGAGGCCAAAGAGCTTTTTGTAGATTTTCCATCAGTATCTGCCAAAAGGTTAACCCCCGGTAACCGGGAGTTCGGCGACCTTTTCCTCCACAATTTTTGTAAGAACGCGTTGCTACTGGACAATGTCCGCAAGTTGCATGAAGACCGCCGTCCTCATGGATGGCTCTTCAGCATCACTGGTGACCTCGGCAACGGTAATCTTCGCGCCTCCTGGTGTCATGGTCAGATAGAATTTATTTGCAAAAACCGCCGCTTGTTCCCGCATTAGCTTCAATTCTTTCGCTGAAGTTTATTTGAAAAATTTTTCGTTTTTCTGTTCGGGCATATGTATCTCCATCAAATGCCGAACGCTAACTCACCATCTCATGGTTCCACAACTGAAAAGTATGCTGAGGGGATACACCCCAGAAAGGATAACATAAGGAAAAATGATGAAACTGGGAAATGTGATGAATACGGCTTGGTCGGGCATGCAAAACAATCGCAAAAATCGGGTACGCAGATGGGCATAGGGGAATTTGAACGGCGGATCGTCGAGGTCTTTTAACGCGAAGGTCTTGGATATGAAGGGCCGACTACGCTGCAGGTCGGAGAAGTGGAGGACGCCTACAAGCATGTGGCGGCGGATGATTTGTCGTTCTCCCAGACAGTGAGCCTACTCCTGAAGGCAAGCAAAGCTCGGGTCGACAGATGATGATGGTGCAGCCCTGCGATGATTTGGGTCCTTCCCATGCCGCGACTGCACGCCGGTAATTCGCCCCGCGTTGCAGAGAAAACTTGGCGCTCAGCAGCACTTCCGGATTGGGTTGTGGTTGCTATTTTCTTGTCTGCGAAAAGATAACAGGGGTGGTCGCCGTTCCCATTTGCCAGATTTCGTTTCATTTGCTTGTTTAATCGACTGGCTACAAACGGTCGTTGACGGCTCAATTTTCGAGCTCGCTCAAAAGTTTAGCGCCAGTGCAGCAAACATCTGCCACAACTTTCAGCGGTCAAGGCCTGCAACGCGGACAAAACGTCATTACGCTGCTCAAGCACCAGTGTGAGGTATCGCGTGACGCGGTTGACACAGGACAACGCGGCTAAGCACTTTCGTGCAGTTTCAAGCCGACCGCCCGATCACAGTCATGGAGCCAATGATTGGCCGCCCCGAGGTGAAGGGCGGCCAGCTCTTTTTTGGCGCAATCCGATCAGGTAATTTCCTGCACCTGCATCACCAGTTCACCCCATTTGCGCTGGTTTTCGATATCATGCTCCAACCCTTGCTCATCCGCGATGGTGAACCGTTTGACGGCGGGCGTTTTGCTGGTGGCCTGATAGAGCCAGTAGGCTTCGGCCTTCAGCGCGTCGGCGATGGGCTGGTCGATGGACTCGTAGACCATCTGCTTGCACGCATTGATCGAAGCGGCAGGGAATCTGGCGATGCGTTTCGCCAGCGCATCCACATATGGGCCAATCTCATCGGGTTCCAGTGCCTTATTGATCGTGCCCATGCGTTCAGCATCATCGGCGTCGTAATCCTGCGCGCTCAGGATGATCTCAAGCGCACGGCCCAGACCTGTCTGCCGCGCCATGCGAGAGGCGCCGCCGCCGCAGGGTAGGATGCCCATGCCAACCTCCATCTGCATGAATTTGAACTTGCCGCGCGCGGCAAAGCGCATGTCGAGCGCCAGCGCCAATTCGTGGCCGCCCCCACGCGCAAACCCCTCGAGCTTGGCGATGGTTGCTTGCGGCACCTTGCTGATCCGCTCGCACACCGCTTGCAGGTCCAGAAGTTGCGCCTCATCGCGCGACACCGTCTCTGTCGACATGTCCTTGAGCAGCTCAGTGTCGTAGTGGCAAACCCATATCTCGGGGTTGGCTGATTGAAAAATGACCACTTTGGTCTCGTGATCCCGCTCCAGCCGCATAGCCAGGCTGTTGAGATCGGCCAACATTTCCTGGCCCTGCACGTTCACGGATCCGAAATCGAACGTCACCGTGGCAACGGCGCCGTCGATACTCACGTCAAAAGTCTGAAAGTTCTCATATTTCATTAGGCAGTCCTCTCTTGGGCCCCGTCATCGGGGATGCGAAGCTGTTGGGGTTGGTCAGGGCTGGTTTGAGTTAGCTGTTGGCGCGCACGAAGCTTTGGATGGTACCCATCACCTCGGCTGCATGGGACGCGTTCAGGGCCGCGGAATGAGGGTCGGCAAAAGCGCCGCTGTCATTGTCGAAATAGGCACCTGACTTGTCAGCAAACCGCGCACCCAGTGCGGCATCAATCAGGATATCCGCGCCGACGCTCAGGTCATTTCCCGCAACGCCAAAGCCCTCTTTCACCATCTTGGAAGCGAGCAGCGAGCCCGGATTTACCGCCACCATCACGGGGCCATCAGGCAGATGTTTTGCCCACTCGCGTGTCCAGATAGTGATGGCCAGCTTGCTTTGCGCATAGGCGTCCATGTCCGTCATCGCCAGATTGCCCTGCATCGCCGCTACGTTCACCGGTGCCTGCGCCGCTGACGACAGGTTCACGACCCGGCCCTCTTGCGGGATAACTGGCAGCAGCAGCTCTGTCAGCAGATACGGCGCGTAGGTGTTGACGACAAAGCGGATGTCCTGCCCGTTCTCCAGCACGGGCTGCGGTGTTTTCAACACGCCCGCATTGTTGATCAGGACGTCGAGCCTGTCGTGTTTGGCGCGCAACTCTGTTGCCAGGGTCTTTACCGCGGCCATATCAGACAGGTCGGCACAATAAGTCTCTACCGCACCTTCGATTTCCACAGCCGCTGTCTCCAGCTTGGTCACACTGCGCCCGTGTATCAGAACGCGATGCCCATCGGCCGCCAGTTTCTGGGCTGTCAGCAGCCCGATGCCGTCAGTCGAGCCTGTAATGAGAATGGTTTTGGTCATGTCATTGATCCTTTGAGGAAAAGTCAGTCAGCAGCGCATCGGCCAGCCGTTTGAGAGTTGTGCCCACAGGCGCGCTGTTGAAGCGCAGGTTCAGGGCGACGTGGTTCACGCCCAGCGTTTCGATCTCGGTCAGATAGCGTCGCAGAAAGTCGGTCCCGGACTGAAAGCCCAGATGTATGGGGCGTGCGGGCGCATCCGCTTGATCCAGCAGATCGACATAGAGCGATTGCATCACCGGCTTGTCCGGCTGCCCGGATGCCACCAGCCGCGCACGGTATTCGGCGATCACACGCCCCTGCGATGCGGCCTCCCGCGGATAGGTCATCCAACCATCGCCGTTCCCGGCCACCCAATCCGGCGTTTGCTGACTGCCGCCCGTGATCAGCAGCGGCAGGCGCGCGCCCACCGGTTTCGGCAGCATATCGATCTGACCAGACAGGCTGCCTTGCGTCCCCTCATGGCGTGGATACGCCAACCCAACCGCACGGATATAGTCCACGCTCTCACGGAACCGCGCGCCGCGATCCGGATAGCTCCGCGCCATCGCCGGATACTCCTCTGGCCGGTCACCGGACGCTACCCCCATCAACAGCCGCCCGCCCGACAACACATCCACTGTCGCCGCCGCCTTGGCCACATGGGCCGGGTGGCGCAGCGGCAAGATGATGCTCGACGTGCCAAGAGCGATATGCTCGGTCACAGCGCCCAAGGTGCCCAGATAGACAAACGGATCGAACATCTGGCCGGGATCGCCAAAGCTGGGCACATTGAAGGGCACATCCCGCAGCCACAGCGACGCAAATCCCAGGCTCTCCGCCAGTTGCGCCATCGCGATATGATCGCGCATTGTGGGTTCTGCACCAACCGCATAGGCCTCGAGCGGCAGGACAAGCCCGATACTCAACCGCCCGGGTCGGAACACAGCATTGTAGGCCACATTGATTTTGGCAAATGCAGCGGTGTCTGAATGATTCAGCATCATGGCCTCCTCAATACCGTACCAGCGTCCGGCTCTCGATGCTTTTCCGGATCGTCGTGATGCCCGGGTCTTCGACCATATCGAGCGCGCTGTGTGCGATAGAGGGCAGACCGCGATTATCGTAGATGTTGAAGAAGGCAACCTCATCCGGGGTCATCTTTGACTGATACAGCCAGTCATGCCCGGGGTTCCCTGCCAGCCCCATGATCTGCCCTTTGCGGTCCGGATAGATCAGGTCGAGCAGGATCCAGTCCGCCGGATCCACACTCGACGGGCGGACAAAACCCAGCGGCGCGCTGTTGATCGGTGCCTCGACCGGCCGCCACACATTGACGAACGCGTAATGCCCATCGCTCCACTCCGCTGCCTTTGCGGTCCCCAGCAAATCGATCAGCCGTTGGTGCGCGCCATCGACGCTGTAATCGCTGTGTACATTGCGCGCGGGTTTGCGCGTGGCCTCCGGATCATCCACCCGCACGGTGTGGTCAAAGATCACGACTTCGCGTGCGCCCAGCCGCTCGGTCAGCAAGGCTGACAATTCGGCGTCATATACCTCTTGCCAGCCGTCACCGGAAAACGTGCCAACCGCACTCGGCAGGGTCGCAAACTCCACCGCATCCTCGGCAAACCGAACAGGCCGCGCCGCCCGGCGCACATCGCTCAGCCGGACCTCGGTCGGGGCAAGCTCGGGCGAGATCAGGTTGCCGGCGATGCCGCCTGCATCCAGTTCAAACGCCTGCCGCGTCTTCTTGTGAACGTGGTAATTGACTGTTGCGGTCTGTGCCATCTCAGCAGCTTCCTCTGGATCTGTTCGTCTGTTGAGGAAGATATGGCTTGTAGTTTTCGCGGAATAAATGGCGTATTTACGCATTCATAATTCGTGAAATGGATATAATTGGCATGGATACCGACGGATTACGCCTCTTTGTGCTCGCTGCCGAGGCATTGAACATCAGCGCGGCGGGGCGACGTCTGGGCATGGCCCCGGCGGTGGCGAGCGCGAAACTGGCCAAGCTTGAACACAATGTGGGCGCTGACCTGCTGCACCGTACAACGCGCAAGGTGTCGTTGTCGGTGGAGGGGGCTGACTTTCTGCCCTTCGCCCGTGAGATGATCGCACAGGAGGATGCAGCGCTGGCCGCTTTGGGCAAGGGCGCGGCGCATGTCAGCGGTACGCTGCGCTTTGCGGCACCCAGCACCTTTGCCCAGCTTTACATCGCGCCGATCCTGCCGAAATTTCTGGATGCGCACCCTGAACTGACGCTGGATCTGCGCCTGTCGGACCTGCAGTTCGACCTGATCGAGGGCAGCTATGATCTCGCCCTGCGCAACGCGCCTCTGCTTGATACCAGCCTCAAGGGGCGCAAGCTGGCTGATGATACGCGCATCCTTTGCGCCAGCCCGGATTATCTCGCCGAACACGGCACGCCTGAAGAGCCGGAGGACCTGACACGCCACAGTCTGATCGCCTTCCGTGACCGCCGCCCGCGCGCTATGAAAAACAGTCAGGGTACTGTTGCCATGTTCGACCCGGAAGCGGCGCGCAGCCAGTTAATCATGGATGACGGGTTAAGCCAGAAGCGTGCAACCCTCGCTGGAGCGGGCATCTCGCTGAACGGACTCTGGAGCGTCCATGACGCGCTGACCTCGGGCCAACTCACCCGCGTTTTGCCCGGCTACGAGGCGGCGGAGGAAAACGTGTTGTGGCTGATCTATCCCAAATCTAACGTGCTGTCGCCCAAGGTGCGGGTGTTCATGGACTTCCTCATCGCCGAGATCGGAAAAAACCCGCCTTGGAAGCACTAGGCGATTGATGAACATGAGTACTTGATGGCCCGCGCAGCCTTGTTCGAAGTGGGTTCATTATTGACCGTTGCGGCATCGTCCATTGATGACGGTAACTGTGACGGAAGTGCCCCAAGCTCAGTCCAAAGAGCGAGAGACATTGTTCTAACTAGACTTGACGCTCATTTAGCGATGAAATAGTACCTCATTCTACTGGGCGGGCGTTGTGTAGTGGTAAGACCTTAGCCTTCCAAGCTAATGACGCGGGTTCGATTCCCGCCGCCCGCTCCAGAAAATCATTTCCGACACATTGCCTGCAAAAAACAAGATGCAACTTTGGCATGTCTTTGATAATATAAGTTTTTTAAGACTATGCGCTCGTGCCTTCCAAGCGAGTGACACGGGTTCGATTCTGGCCGCCCGCTCCAAATCCAATACCCCCTCAGAAAACTATATGACGTCGAAATTATTAGGTGCTTTAAAAATGAGCTTTGCTTTTCCCAAAATATCGCTCGTGGGCATCTGAACATTAGAGTAAGTGGGGCGCAAACTTCCTGATTGGCGTGATGGGCCAGCGCGAACTCACATCGCAATTTTTTGACAACTTCAGACGTCGTCCGGACCCGGGATGCCTTGACCATAGGCGCTCTGCCCGCCATGACAGGGCAAGATTACGAAGGATTACCCATGGCTGCTTCAAAGCCTCCCGGACCGGTTGCGCCCGGTAAATCGGATGAGCGCGCAAAATCACGTCGCCTTGGAGCGTTAGGCGCATTGGTTCCTTTTCTGATGCCTTACCGTGGCCTGATGTTTGCAGCGATCGCCGCACTTGTGTCCACGGCCATGATATCTTTGGCTCTGCCACTGGCCGTACGCCGGGTCGTCGATAATTTTGACACCGAAAATGCCCATATTCTGGATCAATACTTTGCCGCAGCGCTCGGGATTGCCGGGCTGCTCGCGATTGGGACCGGCCTGCGCTATGCGCTGGTGACGCGTCTCGGTGAGCGTGTCGTCGCGGATATCCGCAAGGCGGTATTTGACCGCGTGATCGGCATGAGCCCGTCTTTTTTCGAGCAGGTGATGACCGGCGAGGTCTTGAGCCGCATCACCACCGATACAACGCTGATCCTGTCGGTCATCGGGTCGTCGATATCCATCGCTTTGCGCAACTTGCTGATCTTCATCGGTGGCTTGATTTTGATGCTGCTGACGTCGGCTAAGCTGACCGGTCTGGTGCTATTGATTGTGCCTGCCGTGATAGTGCCGATACTGGTTTTGGGGCGACGTTTGCGTGCGCTGAGCCGTGAAAATCAGGACTGGATAGCGGCTTCGTCCGGGAATGCCTCCGAGACCCTGAGTGCTGTACAGACCGTGCAGGCCTATACCCACGAGAGCTCCAGCAAAGAGCAGTTTTCAAAGGTCACAGAGCTTTCCTATGATGCCGCGCGGCGCCGTGTTTTTACCCGGGCGATCATGACGGTGATCGTGATCTTCCTTGTTTTTGCGGGTATCGTCGGGGTGCTGTGGATTGGCGCACGGGATGTACGCGCGGGTGACATGACCCAGGGGGCTTTGGTCCAATTTGTTATCTATTCGGTCATGGTTGCCGGCGGCGTGGCGGCGCTATCCGAAATTTGGGGCGAACTGCAACGAGCTGCGGGCGCAACTGAACGTCTGGTCGAGCTTTTGCAGACCAGTGACAGTGTCCAGGATCCGGAAGCTGCTGAGATGCTTCCCCAGCCCGTCACAGGCCGCATCACGTTTGAAGACGTGACATTCGCCTATCCGGCGCGCCCCAAAACCAAAGCGTTGGATGGAGTCAGCCTCGCCATTGAGCCAGGCGAAACCGTCGCATTTGTGGGCCCGTCCGGGGCTGGTAAAACAACGGTCATCCAGATGATCCTGAGGTTTTACGATCCGAACGCCGGCAGGATTACACTTGATGGGATGGATTTAAGTGATTTGCGTCGGGACGATTTTCGCAAGGCGATCGCCTTGGTGCCGCAAGATCCGGTGATCTTTGCCGCTTCGGCGCTTGATAATATCCGATTTGGACGGCCGGAGGCTTCGGACGAAGAGGCCCAAGCGGCCGCAAAAGCGGCGGCAGCGCATGATTTCATCTCAGCCCTTCCCGACGGGTATGACGCGTATCTGGGTGAGCGCGGCGTGATGCTTTCTGGTGGGCAAAAGCAACGCATTGCAATTGCTCGGGCCATTTTGCGGGATGCACCCGTCCTTTTGCTAGATGAGGCCACCAGTGCCCTGGATGCTGAAAGCGAACGCGCAGTACAGTCTGCTGTGGACACGCTCAGCGAAGGGCGCACAACGCTGATCGTGGCGCATCGCCTTGCCACGGTGAAGAAGGCCGATCGCATCGTGGTGATGGATCAGGGGCGGATCGTCGCCAGTGGTCGACATGATACGCTGGTGGCCGAAGACGGGCTTTACGCACGTTTGGCCAGGTTGCAATTTACCGACGGCATTGCGGCTGAGTAACTCTTCAAAGGACCGGTGTTACGGATGGTATCGTGACCCGCTCGCGGGCGGACAGTTTGTGCCCTCACGTCATTTAATCTTACGCAGCGTCGGGGAAATCCAGACGCCAGTCGGAAACCTTGCACAAAATCTGGTTTAGCCTCATCCTCTCTGCCACATATAACAAGCCCGATGACGGGTGGTTCTGGGAGGAATTGAATGACATTTGCCGGTATCGACGATCGTAATGCGATTGAAGCTGAAATGCCTTGGGCGGATCGTCCATTACCCAAAACGCTCTACGGTTTGCTGAGCGAGACGGCAGGCAAATTTCCGAACCATAACGCCGTCAGCTACCAGATTTTTTCCGGACCGACAGACAAGGCGGAGACGCTCACCTGGTCGGCACTCAAAGATCAGGTGACCCAGGCCGCCAACCTCTTTCGCTCTTTGGGCATCGGCAAGGACGACGTGGTTGCCTATATCCTTCCCAATGCCAACGAAACGGTGCTGACGTTGCTGGGCGGTGCTGTTGCGGGAATCGTAAATCCGATCAACCCGCTTCTGGACGCCGAACAGATCGGCTCCATCCTGCGTGAAACCAATGCCAAGGTGGTTGTGACACTTCGGCCTTTCCCGAAAACGGATGTCGCTGATAAAACCGCCGAAGCAGTGGCCCTTGCGCCGAACGTCAAAACTGTCCTCGAAGTGGATTTGCTGCGGTATCTGACCCCGCCGAAATCCTGGATCGTGCCGTTGATCCGGCCGAAACGGACCGTACATAACCATGCGACCTATCTGAACCTGCGCGCAGAATTGGCGAAGCAGCCAACATCGCTTGCGTTTGAAGACGTGCAGGAAGACCGCGTTGCATGCTATTTCCACACCGGGGGCACCACCGGTATGCCCAAGGTCGCGCAGCATCGCTATTCCGGGTTGATCTACAACGGCTGGATCGGGACGGAGCTGCTCTTTTCCGAAGAAGACAACATCATCTGCCCTTTGCCGCTTTTTCACGTTTTTGCCTGTCATGTGATCCTGATGGCGGCGGTCACATCCGGGGCACATGTGGTTTTCCCGACCCCACAGGGTTACCGGGGCGAAGGGGTGATGGACAATTTCTGGAAACTGGTGGAACGGTGGAAAATTACCTTTATCATTACCGTTCCGACCGCCATATCCGCCAAGATGCAGCGGCCCATTGATGCGGATGTGAGCACGGTCAAGACGGCCTTTTCAGGCTCCGCGCCCTTGCCGCTGGAACTGTTCCGGCGGTTTGAAAAGGCCACAGGCGTGACGCTTGTCGAAGGTTACGGGCTGACAGAAGCCACCTGTCTGGTGTCCTGCAACCCGGTTGATGGCGAGAAGAAAGTCGGCAGTATCGGCGTGCCGTTCCCCTATTGCACGGTCAAGATTTACAAGGGCACACCCGATGGTCCAATCGAGGCAGATGTCGATGAGATCGGCGAGATTTGTGTCTCGAACCCCGGCGTCTATGTGGACAACACCTATACCGAGGTCGAGAAAAACAAGGACCTCTATTTCGGCGACTACCTGCGCACTGGTGATCTGGGCCGGGTGGATCCCGACGGGTATTTGTGGATCACGGGCCGGGCAAAAGATCTGATCATTCGTGGCGGCCATAACATTGACCCGGCAGAAATCGAAGAAGCGTTGCTGCACCATGAAGCGGTCGCTTTCGCCGGTGCCATCGGGCAGCCGGATGCCCATTCCGGCGAAGTTCCTTGCGCGTTTGTCGAACTGGTCGACGGAGCCACGGTTTCGGAGGAAGAACTGCTGGCTTTCTGCAAGGAACATGTGCATGAGCGGGCTGCCCAGCCCAAGCACATGACCATTATGCCGGAATTGCCCAAGACGGCTGTGGGCAAGATCTTCAAACCTGATCTGCGCAAAATGGCCATCACGCGAATTTATAACGCGGCGCTTGAGAAGGCGGGCGTTTCGGCGCGCGTTACCTCCGTTGTGGACGACAAGAAGCGCGGACTTGTGGCGCAGATTGATCCCAATGGGGCGAGTGAGGAGGCTATCTCAGGAGCCTTGAGTGCTTTCGTGCGCCCGTGGGAGTTGGCCAATTCAGCGGTTGCTGCCGAATAATCAGGTCAGAAAGATCGGCGCTTTCATCGTGTCCGCAATCGGTGCGCCCAGACGCGACAGGATGGTGGGCGCAAGCTGCAACTGGTCGATGACATCGTCCTTGCCCGGACCTTTTGCCGGACCAAAATAATAAAGGGCTGCCTCCTGTTGCAGGGGATCGCGCCCGCCGTGATGCCCGCGCGCGTCCTGCCCGTGATCCGCCGTGACGATCACTTCGTAGCCCGCCTCTCGCCAGCGTGTGAGGAAAGGGGCCAGCATTTCGTCCATCACGAAACAGGCATGATCCATTTCCTGACAGTCATGGAAAAACCGGTGCCCCATGCTGTCCAGCGTGCAGGTGTGCAGCATGCCATAGGTAAGATCATGGACCTCGCAAAGCCGCGTCAATGTGGCGAAGAGATCGGTATCGGACGGTGTCATCTGATTGATCAGCCCGTAGCCTGTCATCGTATGAAAACGCCCGTGATTGATCGTGTCGCTGGCAGGTTCGTCATATTCAATATCGCGAACCAGATCGAAGGGCGCGCGGTTGAAAAACTCCGACCAGAAGGAATGGGCAACGGCCCCTGTCACGCCACCGGCCGCGCGCACCTGGGTGAACACATCCTTGTGCTTCAGGCGGTGTACGTCATGGTTGCCCGTGCACCCGTGCTCCGCAGGTGCAACGCCCGTATGAATAGAGGCGTAGCAACTGGCAGATGTCGACGGCAACACCGAGCGGAGTTTCCAGACCCGCGCATCACCACTGTCGACCCAGCCTTCAAGATTGCCAAAAAGCCGCCGCCAATTGCGCCAGGGCACGCCGTCGAGGATAATGAGAAGAAGTTTGTTACCCATGCGCCACCTCCTGAGGTCTTGCGCATCTGAACGTAGCTGACGTTCGTGCGCAACGACGAAACCGACCTGCGGCGGTGCAATCGCGAAACAGCATCGGCACTTTCACCCTATGTGCTGGACTTACCTGCCTGATCGCTTTGTCTTTTCGGGTTTTGGGCGGCAGGGAGCTAGCGCTTCCTTCGGGCCGTGCTAAAGGTCACTCAGAGCGAGGTGTTCTTTTGGCGTAATTGATGGCAGGCCCGCTCGACCAGCTTGTTCTGGACCTTGGTGAAGGCCGCCTCAAACCTCATCAATATCATGTCGAGCCGCAAGATATCCAGTTCCGACACTTGCCGTGGGCCGAGGGCAACACCGTAACGAACCTGCCGGAAAGCGTGATCGATGCTGGCTGCGCTGTTGGCGCGCGCGCGCCAGCCTTCGCTGGAACTATAGGCGAAATGGCAGCCCATCAGAAACTCTCTTTGGCCGTGAATTCTGATCGGTCGTATCGCTAGCAGATTCAAGAAAGGCGATCCGTCGTGGCGATAATTGAGCAGACAACAAACGTCGCCTTCTCGACCCTTCAGCGACATCCCAAGGTCAGAGGCAACAGTGACATCGGTTTCCGGTCCCTGAAGGAAGCGGGCGTTCCGGCCAACGATTTCCAAGGCGTCCCACTTCGTCATTTTTTCGAATGCAGCGTTCACATAGAACAACGGCAGGTCGTGTTCATCAGGATCAGCGATGCTTATGGGGGTGGGAATCGCGTTACAAACCTCGACGATGGATCGCGGCAAAACTTCCGAAGCTATTGATTCGTAGTGCATATTTGTTTAGTTCAGTTGAGTTTGTTAGCAGATTTTTAACGAAATAGAACTATCGGGCCGGCGATCAACTCAAGTGTGACTGCGAGAGTGCATCAATGTCCAGTTCGGATTATGCGTGCAGGTTTGGCGATCACGACGTGTTGACGGGAATGTGAGATGTCCGATCATCAAAAGAAATTGCAGCATATATGTGTGACGGGGCAGAGTTAACGGGCTCACCCGACGGAGGCATCATGACTAAATCCCGTAAGAATCGTGGCAAAATATCCAAGAAACCCGCCAAAACCGCACCGCCGCCGACGCGAAGAGACGTGTTCAAACTTGTGCGCAATGGTGCGATTGGCGCGACCCTTGTCGGCGGAGGAGGTTATCTGGCATTCGGGTCTTTTCAGGCCTACGCCGCCGAGCATGATTTGACGAGGATAGGGCAGGGTAAGCCGGTCGTTGTGCAAATTCACGACCCGCAGTGCCCCACATGCACGGCTTTGCAGAAGCAAACCAGAAAAGCCTTCAAACAATTCGGTGAATGCGATCTTGTTTATCTGATCGCCGATATCACCACGCCGGACGGGCGCGCCTTTGCGGTACGTCATGGCGTCGGCAACGTGACCTTGTTGCTATTCGATGGCGGCGGCGCGCTTCACCGGACCGTGCAGGGACTACACGATAGCGACGAACTGGATGCCATATTCAAAGCACACCATGGTGCAGTGACGCGGTCTTAGCGGGCACCTTTAGTTCAGTTCCCTGCGCTTTCCATTTTGCGGTTCGCAATCACATCTTCCAGCCACCCCAGCTTCATTTCCGGCACGGAACTGAGCAGAAGGTCTGTGTAGTCGTCGAAAGGCGGGGCCAGTACTTGCGATTTCGGTCCATAGCGCACGACCTCTCCCTGGAACATCACCGCGATGCTATCGGCAATGGCGCGCACCGTGGCCAGATCATGTGTGATGAAGAGATAAGCCACATCCTCGATCTTTTGCAGATTGAGCAGAAGTTTGAGAATGCCATCCGCCACCAGCGGATCGAGCGCCGACGTGACCTCATCACAGATGATCAGCTTGGGTTTGGCCGCCAGGGCGCGCGCGATGCAAACGCGTTGTTTCTGACCGCCGGACAGTTCCGCCGGGTAGCGATCCTGAAACCCCTCGCCCAATTCGATCTCGTCGAGCAGTTCCTGAATGCGTTTCTGCTTTTCCGCCCCCTTGAGGCCGAAATAGAACTCCAGCGGGCGCCCGATGATGGTGCCGACGGTTTGACGCGGGTTCATCGCCGTATCCGCCATCTGGTAGATCATCTGCAATTCGCGCAGGTCATCCAGCGGACGCGTGGGCAGGTCGGGCGTCAGGGTTCTGCCGTCAAAGGTGATCGTCCCATTTGACGGAGGCAGCAGGCCGGTTATCACCCGTGCAAGCGTCGATTTGCCGGAGCCGGATTCGCCCACAACCGCCAATGTCTGACCGGGGTGCAGCTCCACGTTGATGTTTTTCAGAACGTCGAAATCAGTGCCTTTGTAGCGCGCCGTGACATTCTCCACCCGCAGCACCGGGTTGTCGGTCGGCTGCTTTTCCTCGTGATCGATGGACCGGACAGAGACCAGCGCCTTGGTATAGTCTTCCTTGGGCGCATTGATGATCTGATCAGTGGTGCCATATTCGACGGTTGCGCCTTGTTGCAGGACCATGATGTGATCGCTGACTTGGGCGACCACCGCGAGGTCATGGGTGATGTAGAGGGCGGCAACACCGGTATCGCGGATGGCCTCCTTGATCGCGGCCAGAACGTCGATCTGTGTGGTCACATCCAGCGCCGTTGTGGGCTCATCAAAGACCACCAGATCAGGTTGCGGGCAAAGTGCCAGTGCGGTCATACAGCGCTGAAGCTGCCCTCCGGAGACCTGATGCGGGTAGCGGCTGCCGATGTTTTCCGGATCAGGCAGGCCCAGCTTGCGGAATAGCTCGACAGCGCGGTCTTCGGCTTCTTTCTTGGAGAATTTGTTTTGGAAGATCGCCGCTTCGGTCACCTGCTCCATGATCTGTTTGGCCGGGTTGAAAGAGGCGGCGGCGGATTGCGAGACATAGGTCACCTCCGCCCCGCGCAACCGGCGCACGTCACGCATGCCGGAAGACAGAACGTCACGCCCGTTGACCTCGACCGTGCCGCCGGTGATCTCGACGCCCCCCCGGCCATAGGCCATGGACGCCAGCCCAATGGTGGACTTACCCGCACCGGATTCGCCGATCAGACCCAGAACCTTTCCCGGGGCCAGATCGAAATCGACACCATGCACGATCTCAATATCGCGGGATTTTTCGCCGGGGGGAAAGATGGTCGCCCCGATCTTGAGCCCGCGGACTTTGAGCAAAACGTCGGTCATCCGCGACCTCCTTTCAGCGAGGTGGTCCTGTTCAGCACCCAGTCCGCCACAAGGTTGATCGAGATGCAAAGCACCGCGATGGCATATGCCGGGTAGAGCGCTGCGGAGACACCGTAGTTGATGCCTTCCTTGTTCTCCTTCACGATACCGCCCCAGTCCGCTTGTGGCGGTTGCACGCCAAGACCGAGGAAGGACAGGGTGGAGACAAAGAGAACCGCAAAGATGAACCGCAGACCCATTTCCGCCACCAACGGTGACAGGGCGTTGGGCAGTGTTTCGCGGAAAATGATCCAGCCGATTTTTTCACCCCGCAGGCGCGCAGCTTCAACGTAATCCATGACGGTGATGTCCACGGCCACAGCACGTGCCAGACGATACACCCGCGTGGAATCCAGCAGGCCCATCAAGACGATCAGGATGGTGATGGTTGTGGGCATGACCGACAGAACCACCAGCGCAAAGATCAGCGAGGGGATCGACATGATCAGATCGACAAAACGCGAAATGGCCTGATCCACCCATCCGCCCGAAACGGCAGCGAAGAACCCCAGCACCGAACCGGTGATGAAGCTGAGCGCTGTCGCGGCGGTGGCGATGAAGATGGTTGTTTGCCCGCCATAGATCATGCGGCTGAGCAGGTCGCGTCCGATGCTGTCAGTGCCCAGCAGGAACTGATCAGAGGGCGCTTCCCAGACGTCGCCGACGACTTCGGCCATGCCGTAAGGGGCGATAAAAGGGGCAAATATGGCCACTGCAAAGAAGAGACCGGTGAAGAAAAGGCCGATGAGGGCTGCGAGAGGTATTCTCATTTTGGATGCCTCAATCTTGGATTTGCCAGGATCGACACGATGTCCGCGACGAGGTTCAGACCGATGTAGACGGCCGCAAAGATCAGACCGCAGGCCTGCACCACGGGGATGTCCCGTTTGGCCACGTGATCCACAAGGTATTGCCCCATGCCCGGATAGGCAAAGACCACCTCGACCACCACAACGCCGACCACCAGATAGGCGAGGTTGATCATCACCACATTGACGATGGGCGCGATGGCATTGGGAAAGGCGTGCTTGCGGATGATCTTGAGCATGCCGAGGCCCTTGAGTTCCGCCGTTTCAATGTAGGCCGATTGCATCACGTTCAGGATGGCGGCACGGGTCATGCGCATCATATGAGCCAGCACCACAAGCGTCAGCACCATGATGGGCAGGGTGATGGATTTGATCTTTTCGATCAGGGTCATGCTGTCGTTCATCAACGCGACAGAAGAAAAGCGTAGGTTCGACAGCATCCAGTTGCGCGCGCCGTCAGACAGGAATTCCATCCCGTTGATCAGTTGCGGCAGTTGGATGGACAGGAAGAAGATCAGCACGTAGCCGATCATGAATTCCGGAATGGAAATGGTGGTCAGCGTGACGGCTGAAATCACCTTGTCGGGCCAGCGGTCCTTGTAGCGGACGGCCAGAAGGCCCAGCGTGATCGCCAATGGCACCGCGATAACGGCGGCCCAGAAGGCGAGGAATAGCGTGTTGGAAAGACGCGTGCCCAGGCTTTCGGCAATATCGCGCCCGTTGGTCAGCGCCGTGCCAAGATCGCCCTGCATCACACCGCCCAGCCAGGAGAAATACCGGCTGACCGCAGGTTCATTCAGGCCCAACTCCCGGCGCAGGTTCTCCAGCGCTTCAGGGGTTGCAGATTGTCCGAGGATTTGTTGTGCCACGTCGCCTGGAAGGATCGACGTCCCTGCAAAGATCAGGATTGAGGCGGCGAAGAGCAACAGGAGGCCCAACGCTAAGCGTTGGGCGACCAGTTTGATGATGGGATGCATCTGCTGACCCGCTCTTTACGCGTTGATCCAGCATTTGATCGGCGCTTTGTTGTTCATCAAAGGCCCGTTTGGATCGTCTTCGTAGCCTCCGACGTTGTTGGCGACAGCGCCCACGAAATCGTTGAACATGGGCAGGATCAGGCCACCTTCATCGCGCAGCATCCGGCCCATTTTGGAGTAGATTTCCTTGCGCTTGGCCTCGTCGATCTCTGCACGTGCGGCCAGCAGCATTTCGTCAAATTCCGGCACTTTGAAACGCGTGTCGTTCCAGTCCGCTGTTGACAGATACGCTGTGGAATACATCTGGTCCTGAACCGGGCGACCGCCCCAGTAAGACGCACAGAACGGCTGGACGTTCCACACTTCGGACCAGTAACCATCGTTGGGCTCACGCTTGATTTCCAGAGGAATACCAGCGGCTTGCGCCGATTGCTGGAAGAGCGCCGCTGCGTCAACCGCGCCGGGGAAGGCGCCATCCGCAGTACGCAGGATGATGGGCGATCCGTCGTGACCGGACTTCTTGTAATGCTCAGCCGCTTTTTCCAGCGAGAATTCCCGCTGTGGGATCGTGTCGTCAAAGAGCGGGTAGCCGCCATTGATCGGCATGTCGTTTCCGACCGTACCGTAGCCGCGCAGGATCTTATCGACCAACTCCTCGCGGTTGATCGCGTATTTCAGCGCTAGCCGCAGGTCGTTGTTGTCAAAAGGTGCGGTGTCGACATGCATGATGAAGACATAGTGCCCGCGACCGGCCACGGATTTGACCGCCAGATTCGGTGCGCGGTCCAGCAGGCCAGCAACCTTGGGGTCAACGCGGTTGATCATGTGAACCTGACCGGATTGCAGGGCGGCGGTGCGCGCCGTTGCATCATTTAGAACGATCTGTTCAGAGAATTCAGCGTGTCCGCGGTTCTCGGAATCCCAGTAATCGTCGCGGCGTTTGAAACCGTGGCGCACACCGGGTTCGTCGAATTCGATGGTGTAGGGGCCTGTGCCGATGCCTGCACCGGGATCATCCATGCCGCCGCCGGGCTGGATCATCAGGTGATAATCCGACATCAGGTAAGGCAGGTCAGCGTTGCCCGCTGCCAGTTCGACCACGAAGTTGTCACCGTCCACGGACATGTTCTCGATGCCGCGCATGATGCCCAGAGCACCTGACTGGCTATCCTCGTTAGAGTGGCGCTGCATGGTTTTCAGCACGTCGTCCGGCGTCATGTCCTTGCCGTTGGAGAACGGAATCCCCTTGCGGATTTTGAAGACCCACTTTTTCGCGTCGGCAGAGCCTTCCACGCTTTCGGCCATGCGGTATTCGATGCTGCCATCAGCACCCACATCCACCAGCGTTTCGCCCCAATGACGCAGATTATAGAGCGGCACTTCGGAAGCGGTCAGCGCGGGGTCTTGCGTGTTCGTGCTTTCACCACCGGAGCACCCGATTTTCATGGTGCCGCCCTTGACGGGACCTTCGGCTTTGGCCGCCGTGGCCAGCATGGAATTGGCAACGGCTGCCGTGACGCCCAAAGCGGCCGCGCGACCGACAAATTCACGGCGTGTCATCAGGCCTTTCGCCACACGGGTCGACAGATGCTTGAGTTGATCGTTCATTGATTTCTCCCAGTTGAAGTGTGCGTCTTATGCGCATTTTTTCGTTTATGCCGCAGGCTTGCGCATTTCAGGTCAGGCCGCAAGGCTTTTTAAGCACATTCCATAGGGCCAGTTTCAAACGTGATCCCGGGCGATCTGGTCTGAATGATCGCGCTCGTAGATCAGCGTGTCGTTCTCATAGGCCTCAAGGCGCGCGCTCAGGTAGAAGTTACTGGCGTCCGACCACATCAGGCAGGTCGTTTCTGTGCGCAGTTTGATCCCCTCGCGCTCCAACTCGTCCGTCCAGTGACAATCACCCCTGGCAGAGAGCGGGTTATCGGGCTGAATTGTCCATCGCTCACGTGCAATTGATCCTGAGATCAGCCCGTGATCGGCGTCGCGCACCTTTCCGAAATCGTCCTCGATGACCAGGCTGACCAGCCCTGTGACCATATTTACATGGCGGTAACGGTTATTCGACGCCTCTCGCAGCGTTTCAACTTCCCAAGGGTCCGCAGCAACGGGGGGCTGAAAGCGATATTCGTCCTGGCGCGTTGTGCGCCGCACCGGTAACTGCAATTCGCCGCGATCCAGGGTGAGGGTTCCGGCGACGGGTGCCGGCCAGATCAAGGGCCAGTAACTGTTGGAGATTGAAACCCGCAGGCGATGCCCCTGGGGCACACGATAGGCGATCTGATCGAGCATCACCTCGACCTCGTAAGGCGCGCCGGGCTCAAGCGGCGACGGCTGCGCCGGGCCATCGCGGTGCGACAGATTCAAGACACCATAGGTGATCCGTGTCGTCGCCCCATCGGGATGCACATGACTAAGACGCACGGCGATTTGTGCCTGCGGCTGATCAGAGGCCAGACGCAGCACCACTCTTGCGGCACCGAGAATATCCGTGTCGTGATCCAGGGGGCCAGTATCGAAGCAGGCAGACATTGCATCATCGCCACGTTGATCTCCGGGCATTTCCGGGCCTAGCCAAATGGCGCAGTATTCACCACTTTCTGCGCCGCAGTCTTGCGGTGAGGCAACCTTGGCGTCCAGTTTTCCCGGCGTATCGGACAGCCCCTGATCCGTCAGATGCAATGTCCGGTGCGGGATGTGAGAGGTCGCGCCATCCGCCTCGACGATCCAGCGCCCGGGGCGTTCAGTGTACCAGCGCGCCGGGCGTGCACCATCCATCAAATAGGCGCGGTAGTCGGGGTCATCCTCTACACCTGAGTTTTCCCCCTTCAACCAGTGATCCCACCAGCGCAGCGCTTCCTGCAGGAACCCGATGCGCGGTTCAGGCACGGCAAAATGTGGGTATTTATGCACCCAGGGGCCAACGATCCCTTTGGCGCCGGGCAGCGCCTCGACCAGCTTCGGCACCGCGTTCTTGTAGGCGTCGCCCCAGCCACCGATGGCCAGCACCTTGGCCTTGATCGCGCTATAATCTTCGCAGACAGACCCGTGCTGCCAATAGGCATCGCGGTGCTGGTGCCGCAGCCAGACCGACGGCAGGAAGGGTTCGTTTTCCAGACGTTGCAACCAAAGATCACGCCAGTTGTCGCGCAGTGCAGGATCGGGCGCGCGGCTGGAATAGGACCACATGGTCGCCCCCCACCCAAGGTTTTCGTTGAGCAGGCAGCCCCCTTTGTAATGGATGTCATCGGCATATCTGTCCACGGTCGAGCACAGGGTGATGACCGCCTTGAGCGGCTCGGGTGCCAATGCTGCGACCTGCAATCCGTTGAAACCACCCCAGCTAATGCCCATCATCCCGACGTTGCCGTTGCACCACTTGGCGGCGGCAAGCTGCGTGATCACCTCCACCGCGTCGGATAATTCCTGCGGCGTGTACTCGTCTTCCATCAGACCTTCGCTGTCGCCATTGCCGCGCATGTCCACGCGCACGCAGGCGTACCCGCGTTCCGCAAACCAGGGAAGGGTGAGTGCATCGCGCGCTGTGGTCCCATCGCGTTTGCGGTAGGGCAGGTATTCCAGAATGACGGGAACCGGGTGCGCTTCTGCGTCCCTTGGGCGCCAGATGCGCGCCGACAGGCGGCACCCGTCGCTGAGGGTGATCCCGAAATCTGGGTCTTCTTCGATGTCGCGGAGAGTATTGCCTGTGCTCATGAACGGCACGTTTGCGCCGCCCGAAGATTCTGTCAAGCGGGCGTCAGGATTTCAGGGCAATCACCAGATCCATTACATTGGTGCCGGTGGGACCGGTCTTGAGCAATGCTCCCCGGGCCTCCAGCCAAGTGCCTGCGTCGGCGCGAGCAAGCGCTTCTTCTCCTGATGCATCCCAAATCTGCCCGTCGACGATGGCTCCCGCCGCATCGGTTGGTCCATCTGTACCGTCGGTACCGGCAACAAGGATGCGTATGTCGTTTCGCCCTGCGATTTCGCGGGCCAGCAGCAGCGCAAGGGCCTGATTGCGCCCGCCGCGGCCCGGATTTTCGGGCAACACCACAGTGGGTTCGCCGCCAAATACATGTACGCCCGGCGCACCATCGCGCAATATTGCACCAAGACGCGGGGCAAGCGTATGGATGTCGTCATAAAGGGTCTCATCGTTTGTCTGTACCGGCACACCTTGCGTTCTACTGGCGTCGGCCACAGCGGCGCGGGCGATGGCGTTGCTTGCGACAATCTGCGGGGAGAAGGCGAAAGGCACCTCCGCTGCCGCATCGCCAATGCCAGAGCCGATCACGGCAAGGCTGTCTCCTTCCACGTCAGAAATCGCCAGGGTTGTGACCTGCGCGCCTTTGAACCCGGCCAGCAGTTTACCCCCCTTGATGCGGCTCATTTGCTTGCGCGCGCTGTTCATCGCGTGAATGTCGGCTCCGGATGCCAGCAATTGCTCTGCACGCTCTTTCAGCCCGGCAAGGTCCAGTCCCTCGCTCGGGTCTTCCGCCAAGGCAGAGGCCCCGCCCGATACCAGCAGCAGCAGATGGCTGCCCTTGCCCATGGTGCGGACAACCTCGCCAATCCGCGCACCGGCGCGCAGGCTGTTGTCGTCAAGCACCGGGTGTGCGGCCTCGATGACCTCGGCACTGGCGGGCGCGCCGTCGGCATGGTCGTATTTGGTAACAATCAAAAGCGGGGTGTCCGGGAAACGAGCATGGGCGGCTAGGGCCATGGCGGTCGCCGCCTTGCCGACCGCGATGATCTGGTGCGGCGTCTGGATGGGCGTGCGTTCAAGCGCTTTGGCAACGGCTGCATCACCCCGCACCGCAGCCACGCCCGTTTGGAACAGCGCTTTCAGAAAGTGTTTGGTCTGCATTGACGGGCCTTCCAGATCAGGGGTTTTGCGTATCGAGCCAGAGTGTCACGGGCCCGTCGTTTGTCAGGGAGACGGACATATCGGCCCCGAATTGTCCGGTCTCTATGGGGAGGTCCAGAGCGCGCAGCGCATCGGCGAAATGCAGGTAAAGCGCTTTGGCGATGTCGGGTTTGGCCGCACCGGAAAACCCCGGCCTGTTGCCGCGCGATGTATCGGCGGCGAGGGTAAACTGGCTGACCACAAGTGCGGCGCCACCGGTCTGAAGCAGGCTGAGGTTCATCTTGCCCGCATCGTCCTTGAAAAGCCGCAGTTTGCCGATCTTGGCGGCTAGAGCTTTCGCTGTGTTTTCAGTATCTCCGGGCATCGCGCAGACAAGGATCAACAGCCCCGGACCGATTTGCCCGATGGTCGCATTGTCAACGGTCACGGATGCTTGGGCTACACGTTGGATCAGGGCTCTCATGCTTGCCACTCCAGTATGTCCGACAGGTCCGCACGTTCGGTGCGGAAACTGTTTGCGGGGTGATTGTGGTCGCCATAGCCGAAGGAGATTGCGCATAGGATCAGGCGATCCTGGGGCATCGCGAAATGCGCTCGCACGCAATCGGCATAGGAGGCAACCGCCGCCTGCGCGATGCTGTCAACGTTCAGAGCTTTCGCCGCCAGCATGAAGGCCGTCACAAAGCCGCCTGTGTCCATGGCACCATAGGCGGCCAGCGCCCGTGGACTGGAAATGATCGCCACATGCGGTGCGTCGAAGAGGGAAAAGTTCCGCATCATTTGCGCGCCGGAGGCCGCGCGGTCGCCTTTGGCCACGCCCACGGCATCATAGAGTTGCCATCCACAGGTCCTGCGTCTTTCACCATACACACCGGGGTATGCGTCAGGCCCTGCAAGGTCAAGTTTCGGCGCGGCTGTCTGAACGGCCTCTTGCAAGGCCACGCGAAACCGGTCGGTGGCGTCAGGTCTGGTGACGGTAACCTGCCAGGGCTGCGCATTGCACCACGATGGCACATGGCGCGCGGTCGCGACAATTTGCGCGATGGTGTCATCGGGCACGGGATCGGGAAGAAAGGCCCGGCAGGAAAATCTCTCCTGCAAGAGACCGGTGAGTGTGGAAATCCGGCTCATTGGTTCAGCGCCATGCCATAGCCCACAGCAGCCGCGATCAACAGGCCGACGATCACCGCAACGGTTATTTTCACCGTGGAATAGGGCCGTTCCCCCTGTACCTTGCCTGTCGTGCCGTTGACCACAAACCGGAACGTCCGGCCGCGATATTTGTAGGCGGCAAGCCAGACCGGCAGTAGGATGTGCTTGAACGTTACGTCCCGCACGTCAGTATCCACACGGTGGATGCGCTGGCGATCGCCGCCGATGTCGAAGCGAATGTCGCGCGCAATTACGCGGTCCATGATCTGGCGCGCTTCCACAAAGCCGTCCTTGAGGGGCACGGCATAGCCTTCTGCGCGAAATCCGGCGAGGTATTCCGGCGCGTAGGGTTCCAGCCCGCTTAAATCCCAGGGCTCCAACCCATCGGTATAGGTTTTGGGCAGCGAGGTTGACGCCAGAACAACGACATCATCGAAGAACCGCGCAACACGGCCTCGTTTTGACCGCCACCGGACCTTTGGCACGCGCACACGCTGCGTCTTGCCATTGTGCATCACTGTGTGGGTTTCGAAATAGACCGTGCCCCGCTCGCCGGAATAGGCGGATTTGGTATCTGCATCGAAGGTCCAGTAGGGCACGTAGATGCCCTGCATGCGCCGCCCCTTGCGGGCGTATTCTTTCAGCCCGTTGGGCGCGAACCACAGCCCGCCCAGCCAGTTTGTCATGGCGTTGCGCGCCGATGCCTCATCCAGCGCAAAGGGCAGAACCGCACGCGGTTTGATATGTCGGTGCTTGCCAGTGTCCGTCACAACAGGCGTGGCGCAGAACGGGCATTCGGTGGCGTGAATATCGGGATCAAATGCGACTTCGGCGGCGCAGTTGGGGCATTTGGAAACGCGCGTTTCCTCCATCTCCATGCTGGGCAACTGCTGGGACAGGGCCTGATCGTAGGACATTTCCCTGATGGCCGCGGCACGCCAGGGTCCGGCATCCATCGGCTCCAGATTGCCGCAGTGATCGCAGGTCAACTGGCGACCGGCCGGGTCAAACCGCATATCCCCGCCGCAGTTATCGCAGGGAAAATGGTGATCCGCTTGGGTGGTTTCGGCGTTTTCGGTCATGATCTACAGATGGAGGTTCACAGGTATTTGTGAAGAAGACGGGGAAGCATGATCCGCAGGGCGTTGTCGCGCAGGTGCAGATGCCGCCAGATGTGAAAAAGCGCGTGGCAGCCGACCAGAAAGGACAGCAGATAAAACTCGACGGAATGAATTTGTCCTACCAGATCGTTGGCACGTGGCAACCCGAGCGGCGGCGCGATGGGCACGATCCCACCCGCCCAGAGCAAAACAGTCGAGGTCAACCCCAGCAGAAAGCCGGTGATGGCTACGCCAAAGAGCCCCCAGATCAAGGTCAGATGCATGATCCGGTGAAATCTTCGAAGTGGACCTGAAAGTTTCGGGCCGGGACGGCTGGCCAGACCACGCCGCAGGTAATCCGCTGTCCAGAGCAAAGCCAGTGTCACGAAGATCAGCCCCAGAACGGAATGAAACATGAATGCCGCGTCGCCAAAGGGGCGAATGTCGTGGGGTTGCACCACCGTGAACCAGATCACCAGCGGAACCAAGCGCCAGTGCAGCCATTTGAGATAGGTGCGTCGCTGGATTTTCATCGGCCATCTCCTGCAAACTCAGGGCTCCTTTCAGATACGGGGCAGGTCGCGCGGAAGTTTCAATGCGTCTCAGGCCGGTGGTGGCGGGGGTGGGGGCAGGACCGTAAAAAGCTGGGCCAGTTCGGCCACATCCTCTGCGCGCATCCAGCCATCCTGACCCGGTGTCCAGACCAGCGTTTCGCGTGTGACGGCCCCATCGGTGGTCATCCGGCCCAACGCAGCTTTCGAATATGGCCCTTTGGTCGCGCCATTCTCTGCAATATGCCAGACGTGTTCGACGGGCGGCGGTGGCGGGGGCACTGCTGCGGGAGCGCCTGTTGCACGCGCGCCCCATGGTCCCTGCTGAGCTGCCGCATGTCCGATCTGCATGCCCAGACCGGCACCAAGGCCTGCCTGAATGGCCGCCGCCCCGCCGCCGTCACGGCCAAGCGCTTCGGCTGCCTGAAACTGCATGTATTCATTCAGATTGCCAATCACACCCATCGAAGAGCGCTTGTCCATGACCTCCTCGACCGCGGGCGGCAGCGATATGTTCTCTATGTAAAGCTCGGGCATGCTCAGCCCGTATTCGGCCAGCTGGGCGGCAATCTCCTTGCCCACAAGCTGACCCAGCTCGCGCGTGTTCGCCGCCATATCCAGTACGGGAATGCCCGCTCTGGCAATGGTACGCGAAAACTCCTGCACCAGAATGTTACGGATCTGGAAGCTGATCTCATCCATCGTGAATTCGCCGTCCGTTCCGACGATCTCCACAAGGAACTTGGCCGGATCACTGACCTTGATGGAATAGGTGCCGAAGGCGCGCAGCCGCACCGGGCCAAACTCCGGATCCCGGCAGATAATGGGATTTTTCGTGCCCCATTTCAGATCGTTGAACCGTGTCGTGTTGACGTAATAAATCTCGGATTTGAACGGGCTTCTGAAACCGTGATCCCAATGCTGCAGCGTGGTCATGATCGGCATGTTGTTGGTTTCAAGCATGTAAAGGCCGGGCGTGAAGACATCCGCCAGTTGCCCTTCATGCACAAAAACCGCTGCCTGACCTTCGCGCACTGTCAGTTTGGCGCCATATTTGATCTCGTGGCCTTCGCGCTCAAACCGCCATACCATCGTGTCGCGGGTGTTGTCCGTCCAATGAATGACGTCGATGAATTCACCAGAGAGAAAGTCGAATATACCCATAATATCAGTCCTTTACCTTCGCGGCCCTAAAGAGGCCCGCTTTTGAGTTCGCGCGCGATGATCCGTGTGATAGGGGCGGCTTCGGTCGCCGTCATGCCGGCCTTGAGGCGGGGGTCATAGAGCATTTTCAGCAGCAGCTCATCGTGCCGGGTAAGCAGGGCAAATTCGTCATCATCGTTGAAGATGGAGGGCCGCGCATCCCGGCTATCATTGGCCAGACCAAGGCCCTGTGCCAGTTCTTCGTGAATACAGCTGAGACGCAACAGGCTGGGGTTCTCGGCGCGGATCACGGCAACAGCTGCGGTGTAGGTATTGTCTTTTGATCCCGCGGCATAGGCGGCGACAGCGCAATAGGTGTCACGCGACAGGCTGCGCAGGGCGTTGAGACTATCGCGCGAAATGCCGGGCACGCGGTCAGCGGCAGCGTCAAGCGCCTCTGCGCGGTCATCCTCACTGGCAACGATTACAATGAAGTTTGGATTGCCAAAGTTGCTGATGGGATGGCCGGTGATCTGACCCAATCTGCGCGCGTAGCTGCGAATGGCTGCCATGTCATCAGAGCGCTGGGAGGGCGGTACACTTGGCCCAAAGATCAGGCCCATCCGGACCGGGGAAGCCCATTTCCGCAATGGGCTTTCGCCGCCGCGGCCCTGTAACGCATTTGCATATTCATTGAAAAACACGATGCGCTCAAAGTTCCGCGCCAGCATATCGGCGGTGAACGGTGTATCCGGCCCGCCCGCGTCTTCGCGCAGCAAGCCCTGGCTGAGTTGCGCCGATTGCACCTGCACCAGATAGCTGCGTAAGGCAGCACTTTCTTCGGAGGTGGGGCGCAATTGCGTCTCAACCGGTCGGACCGGGCGTGCGCGGGGCGTGGCAACGGAGGTGGGTTGCGGGACAAGATCGCAAGCAACAAGAGCTGCTCCTGCAATAGCCATCGCGCCCCAGCGCAGAAAATCCCGTTGCCTTACCATCCGCTGATCAGCCCGGCACGGCGGTGCCAGAGGTATCGCCAACGCCATCGCCCCGGGCCTTTGCCGATGCAAGTGTGTCGCGCAATTTGGTTTCCATCTGCTGCAATTCGGTTTCCGCCGCCGCGCGCCGGGCTTTGCCTTCATCCGCGATTTGCAGAGATTCCTCGATGGTTCCGATCAGATCAGCATTGGCCTGTTTGACCGCTTCGATGTCAAAGACCCCGCGTTCCATCTCTTCGCGCACGATCTTGTTGCTTTCGCGCAGGTTCTTGGCGTTTGCGGTCAACAACTCGTTGGTCAGGTCATTGGCCTGGCGCACCGCCTTGGCCGCTTCGGCGGAACGTTGAATGGTGACCGCCTGTGCCAGTTGCGTCTCCCAGAGAGGGACCGTGTTCACCAGTGTCGAATTGATCTTGGTTACCAACGATTTGTCGTTTTCCTGAACCAGCCGGATCGAGGGCAAGGATTGCATCGTCACTTGACGGGTCAGCTTGAGATCATGCACCCGGCGTTCCAGATCGTCTCTTGCCGCACGCAAATCGCGCAACTCCTGCGCAACCATGACCTGATCAGCTTCCTCTGCCTGATCCACCTCGGCGGCCTTGGCCGGAATGATTGTTTCGTCAAGCTGGCGCAGCTTTTCTTCGCCTGCCGAAATATAGAGCGCGAGTTCATCATAAAACTGCAACGTCTTGTCATAAAGCATGTCGAGCGATTTGATGTCTTTGAGCAGCGTGTGTTCGTGCTTGAGCAACTCGTCCGTGATGCGGTCGATCTGTCCCTGAACCTCTTCGAATTTGGCGGTGAACTTTGCAAATGGCGCGGCCTTGCCCATCAGCTTTTCCCAGAAACTGCGATCCCGTCGAACGTCCAGTTCCGAGATTGAAAAGCCCCGGATGGTGGTGACAATATTGCGCAGTGAATCGCCGGCTGGTCCGACATCCTTGTTACGCACACCGCCTAACATGGCCTGCGAGATTTCCTGCAACTCGACCTGTGCCCGCGACCCGAAGGAGACAATTGACTGCGTATCAGCCATATCAATTTCTGCGATCCTTTTGGAGATTTCGGCGCCCACGGGTTCATCTGCCTGCGACAGGGGGACGATGGCATTTGCATCGGCAGGCTCCGGCAGCACCACGGCGGTCACTTCCTCCACCAATTTCAGGCTTTCGGCGGCTTTTTCGCGGGTCGTTTCAGTCATGTTGTCAGGTCCTTTCTAATCGGCGGCATCACTCCAGACGCACACCTTCGCGTTGCAGTCGGTCCCGAAGAACCTCAATTTCTATGGCCAAATCGTTGTTGTCATCCAGCAGCAATTTTTTGGTGCGGTTCGAGAAATTTTGTTCCAGGTCATCCAGCAGTGACAGAAAGTCGGCCTTTGCCTTGCTGTCTTGTGTCCGCGCGTAGATGTCAGAGAATTTCACCGTCGCGTCACGCGCACCCAGCAGGTAGACGCCCAGGTATTTGCGCGCCGCCGTGAGATCGCGGGGATCTTCTTCCACGGTGCGGATCATATTGCGCACGACCGTTTGGAACTGCTCCATCCTGGAGGACACTTTACGGTCACCGGCGCGCCTGAGGGCGTCATCCATACCTGCCAGATGGGCTTCAGCTTCGTCCACAACCCGTGCCACACGGTCCTGTTGAAAGGTGTCGATCCCTTCCATGCCCTTGTCCGAAAGCGGGTCAATGCCAAAGGCGGCGATGTGCAAGCCACAGGCAGCCGCGCCAAAAACGACCGCGGCAACAATACCGCCGTCATGGCTGAGGGCAGCAAGGGCTGTGCCCAGACCAGCAAGGCAGGCTGCCAGAATTTTTCGGGGCATTGCAGGACGGCGCGCCACCTTCCGATCCAGATAGGCGGCCTGGGCAACCAATCCGCCACGTAACAACCACGCGCCCAAGCTCAGAATGCCGGCACCCACCAATCCAACAGCGAGGCCCAGTGCGTCTTGTGTCAACGACATGAAGACCAAGATGACCGCAGGGAGGAACATCAGGTTCGCGCGCGCGCCAACAGGGTCGACAGAGGCCCCTGTGTAGGTTCCCCGCGGGACCGTGGTTTCAGATTTCGAGCTGCCGTCGGGGCTGTATTTGCCGCCGTATCTTTGCGCCATCGGTTCTACAGCCCGCCCAATACGCCAGCGGCGACACCGGTCATCAACAGGATCAAGGCCAGATAGGTGATTTTCTGGAAGGTCGTTGGCGTCATGTCTCCCCCGGTTCGAGTTGCAGCGAATATATGCTCATGCGCTGCAGCTTACTAGTTTTCTACGCCGCAAACAGAGGCTTGCACGCTCTGCGCGACTTTTTTCCGTTTTTTTCGCGGTTGAACTATTATCTGAGGCTGCATTGTTTCCGATGCGAGGGGGAGAAAATTCGCAAAAACGTCACATTCGGATCAGCGTTGCTTTCGGGATGGGCGCTTGCTGGTCGGTTTCTGGCGTGGATGACCAGGCCCCGGTTTGCGCTTTCGGGCTACATTCGTTGGTTTCTTTTGGGCGGTTCCCGAGGGGTCCTCTAGTTCAAGCCCCAGTTGGTCCCGCACCAGTTTGCGCCGAACTTCTTCCACCTCGCCGGATTTGAGATCGCCAAGCTGAAAGGGGCCATAGCTGATGCGAATCAACCGGTTAACGGAAAGATCAACAGCTGCCATCGCACGGCGGATTTCGCGGTTACGGCCTTCGCGCAACCCGATGGTCAGCCAGGCGTTTGCGCCCTGTTGGCGATCAAGCGTCACGCTCATCGGCTGGAAGTTCTCACCGTCAACGGTGATGCCTTTGCGCAGGGGTTCCAGTTGATCATCAGTGGGGCGTCCATTGACGCGCACGCGGTAACGCCGCAACCAGCCGGTTGAGGGCAGTTCCAGCTTGCGTTTCACACCGCCGTCGTTTGTCAGCAGCAACAGCCCTTCGGAATTGAGATCAAGCCGCCCGACGCTCATGACACGCGGCAGGTCATCGGGCAGCACCGAATAAATCGTGTCGCGCCCTTTTTCATCGTGATCGGTGCTCACAAGACCCGTTGGTTTGTGAAATAGCCACAGGCGCGGCGGCTCGGGTGCCGCGATGTCCTGACCGTCAACCGTGATGCGATCCTTCTGCGTGACGTTCAACGCCGGTGATGTGATCTGATTGCCGTTGACCGCAACACGCCCGGCTTCGATCATCCGTTCGGCTTCGCGGCGGCTGGCGACGCCGGCGCGGCTGAGGACCTTGGCAATGCGGTCGCCTGCTGGCGCATTTGATGTGGGACTGGACATGCGCTTGCCTTAACCTGTTTGCGGGGCTTGCGAAAGAGCCCGGTTTGCGGGCAATTGGCGGCATGGAATTCAATTCACATATGCAGCAGGCTCTGTCGGAAGCGCGTGCGGCGGCCAAGCGGGGCGAGGTGCCGGTTGGCGCGGTTGTGGTGGATGCATCTGGCCATGTCATTGCAGCAGAAGGTAACCGGACACGGGCCCTGAATGATCCAACCGCCCATGCGGAAGTCCTGGCGATAAGGGCGGCCGGTGCAGCTATGGGATCGGAGCGGCTGACCGGTTGTGCGCTCTACGTTACGCTGGAGCCCTGCGCGATGTGTGCTGCTGCGATTGCGGCAGCGCGGATCGCGCGACTTTATTATGGCGCGAGCGATCCGAAATCCGGCGGTGTCGCACAGGGAGCGCGGGTGTTCTCGCATCCCCAATGTCATCACGTGCCTGAGATTTTCGATGGAATCGCGGCAGAAGAATCGCAAGCCTATCTGCGGGCGTTTTTTTCGGCCAAACGTTGATAGAGCTATCAGAAAGACAAAGGCTGCATCACCTCGGGTTCGATTACATTGACCGACGGCAGGGCGTCGATGAGCTCTTTGGCGGATTGTTCCAAAAGTTCGAAAGTCCGGTAGTGACAGGGAATGATCGTCTTGAAGTCAAAGTATTTTTCAGCGGCATAGGCCGCGCCTGCCATATCCATGGTGAAATGCCCGCCTGCGCTCAGGATGCCGATATCGGGTTTGTAATAGTCTGCGATCCATTCCATATCGGCCATGATCCCAGTGTCCCCAGAGACGTAGATCGTGTGCCCTTCCGCACGCAGAATGAATCCTGCTTCGCGCCCTACCGGCGCTGCCGGTGCGCTGGAAAAGGTCGTCGAATGCATCGCAGGCACCATCGAGACGGCAACATCGCCCAATTTCACAGTACCGCCCATGTTGAATCCGATAACGCTAAGGCCATTCGTTTCCTCGAAATAGCTCATCAGATCGTAGATGCCGACAACCGGTGCCGCCAGCGATTTGGACAGCGTTACAACATCCGCCGTGTGGTCAAAGTGACCGTGCGTTATGAGGATATGGGTGGCTTCATCTGTGGCTGCGGCGTGCTGGTTCTCCGCGAGCATCGGGTTGCCGGTCAGCCAGGGGTCGATCAGCAATACCTGATCCGCGATCTCAATCCGAAAACTACCATGCCCCAACCAAGTGATCTGCATTGAACCTCTCCTAATCTGTCATAGGTGAACACTAACGGGCTTTCTGTGAAGCGGGGAGCCCTTCGTCGAATTTCCTGATCTCGGAGAGATATTGCATTGGACTGGATGCGTTACATTGACGGTTATTGCGAACGCATGGGGCCGGAATATTGGGCTGAGCCGGTAAACGCGCTCACCAATCTGGCCTTTATCGTCTCGGCGCTCTGGATGTGGCGGCGCAGCCGCGGCGTCGCACCCGCCCGGCTGCTCTGCGCTTTGCTTTTCATCATCGGGCTGGGCAGTTTTCTGTTTCATACCCATGCGCAGGTCTGGGCGGCCATGGCCGATACGGTGCCGATCCTGTTGTTCATCCTGCTTTATATCTTTGTGATTAACAAAGATGTGGTGGGCCTGTCCGGCTGGCGTGCCGCAGCGGCGACAGCCCTGTTTTTCCCCTATGCCGCAATCATGGTGCCGCTCTTTCAGCGCCTACCGCATCTTGGCGGTTCGGCAGGCTATGCGCCGGTGCCGCTGCTGATCCTGATCTACGGGCTCTTTTTGCGCAGACATGCGCCGGAAGTCGCGCGCGGATTTTTCATCGGGGCGGGCATTCTCATCGTGTCGCTGATGTTCAGGACGCTGGATGCGCCGCTCTGTGATGCCCTGCCGCGTGGCACGCATTTTGCCTGGCACATCCTCAATGCGCTGATGCTGGGGTGGATGATCGCGGTTTACCTGCGCGCAAGGCTTGGCAAGACCCCGTCATAAGGATAAACGGCGCGGCAAGCAGATGAGGAAAAGCCCATGTCAATTGACGAGACAACAGCGGCCCGTGTGGCCAAGCTGGCCCGGATCAAGGTTGAACCCGATGCGCTGCCCGCGCTGGCGGGTGAATTCAACACCATTCTGGGCTTCATCGAACAGTTGAACGAAGTGGATATCGACGGGGTGGAGCCGATGACCTCGGTGACCCCGCAGATGTTGAAACGCCGCGTTGATCAGGTGCGTGACGGTGACCAGCAGGCAAAGGTTCTGTCGAATGCGCCGGACGCGCGTGAAGGGTTTTTTGCCGTGCCGAAGGTGGTTGAATAATGACCAAGCTGAACGAACTTTCCTTAAGTGCGGCACGCGATGCGTTGCGCGCGGGCGAGACCACTTCCAAAGATATCACCGAAGCCTGTCTGACAGCCATTGATGGTGCCGATGTGCTCAACGCCTTTGTGCATCACACGCCGGAACTGGCGATGGAGCGCGCCGCCGCTGCCGATGCGCGGATTGCGTCAGGCGATGCCCCAGCCATGTGCGGATTGCCCGTTGGCATAAAAGACCTCTTTTGCACCAAGGGTGTGCCATCGCAGGCCGGATCGCGCATTCTGCAAGGGTTTCTGCCAGAGTACGAATCCACGGTGAGCCAGAACCTCGCCGATGCCGGGGCCGTAATGCTGGGCAAGCTTAACATGGACGAATTCGCCATGGGCAGCAGTAATGAAACCTCCGTTTATGGCAATGCGGTCAACCCCTGGCGGCGCGGCAACGATGACGCGCCATTGACCCCGGGCGGGTCGTCTGGTGGTTCTGCCGCTGCGGTTGCGGCGGATCTTTGTCTGGCGGCAACCGGCACGGATACCGGCGGGTCGATCCGGCAACCGGCGGCCTTCACCGGGACGGTGGGGATCAAGCCGACCTACGGGCGCTGTTCGCGCTGGGGCATCGTTGCCTTTGCCTCCTCGCTCGATCAGGCCGGTCCGATGACCAAATCCGTTCGCGACGCCGCCATCATGCTGGAAGCCATGTGCAGTCATGACCCTAAGGACAGCACCTCCGCCGATATCCCCGTGCCCGATTTCGAGGCGGCGCTGACGGGTGATATCCGTGGCAAGAAAATCGGTATCCCCAAGGAATACCGTATGGACGGCATGCCGGGTGAGATCGAAACCCTCTGGTCCGAAGGCATCGCCATGATAAAGGATGCAGGCGCGGAGATTGTCGATATCTCGCTGCCGCACACGAAATACGCTTTGCCTGCCTACTATGTGATCGCACCTGCCGAAGCCTCCTCGAACCTCGCGCGCTATGACGGGGTGCGCTACGGCCACCGCGCCAAGCTGGACCAGGGCGATGGCATCACCGAGATGTACGAAAAGACGCGGGCCGAAGGGTTCGGGCCGGAAGTGCAGCGGCGCGTGATGATCGGCACCTATGTGTTGTCCGCTGGTTTTTATGACGCCTACTACAATCGCGCGCGCCGGGTTCGGACGTTGATCAAGCGCGATTTTGAGCAGGTCTTTGCGGAAGGTATCGAAGCGATCCTGACACCTGCCACGCCCTCTGCGGCCTTCGGTCTGGGTGAGATGACCGATGCGGACCCCGTTGCGATGTATCTCAACGATGTCTTTACGGTCACGGTGAACCTGGCCGGTTTGCCGGGCATTGCGGTCCCGACTGGGCTAGACAAACAAGGTCTGCCCCTGGGTCTGCAATTGATTGGCCGCCCCTGGCAGGAAGGCGATTTGCTGAACACCGCGCATGTGCTGGAAACGGCGGCGGGCTTTGTGGCCAAGCCGGTGAAATGGTGGTAATCTGGCGCGCAACAATCAACAGCAGGCAAATTTCTCGATGATACAGCGTGCCTTCTTTGCAGGTCTTTTCCTTGCAACCCTTTCCGCCTGTGCGCCGCAGGTGCCTGACAGCGGACAGGGCGTCGGGTTCGACAATTCGCTGGAGGCACAACGCCAGCGCGAGGCTGCCTTGGCGCAGGGTGGTTACCGCGTGCCGGATACGGTTTTGCCGCCAGAAGGGTCCGCCGAGGCGACGGCTGCCGAAACCACGCGTATCCTTGAAGCCACCCGCCCAGGTGCCGCAGATAGTGCGGCGTTGAATTCGGGCGTCGCTCCGGTTCAGGCCAGCCCCGCCAATCCGACCCCGGCAACCGTTGGAAACGCCGGCATTTCGGACGAGAATAACTTTGATGCCGTGGCCGAGCGACAGACCATTGAAAGCGATGCCGAACGCATCGCAAATAACGCCGCACAATACGAAGTGGTCCAGCCCGAGGCCCTGCCGGAGCGGACCGGGGATGACCAACCCAATATCGTGGCATTCGCGCTCTCGACCAAACATCCCAAGGGCCAAAGCGTCTATGCGCGCGCGGGATTTGGCGGCGAAGACCGCGCGCGGCGCAATTGTGCGGCCTATGCCTCGCCGGATCAGGCTCAGATCGACTTTCTGGCACGGGGCGGGCCTGCGCGTGACCGCAAGGGCATTGATCCCGATGGTGATGGCTACGCCTGTGGCTGGGATCCGGCACCCTTTCGCAAGGCCACCCAAGGCTGACGCCCATGCGCGTCCTGCAACATCCCTCACCGAACTTCGGGCCGCGGCGCAACGGTCAAACGCCTTGCGTTGTTGTGATCCACTATACTGCCATGCAAAGTGCGGGGGCGGCGATCACGCGGCTTTGTGATCCGGATGCGGAGGTCTCTGCCCATTACCTGATCGCCATGAGCGGAGAGATCACCCAACTCGTGCAAGAAGATCAGCGCGCCTGGCACGCGGGCGCGGGGCAATGGCGCGGGCAGGCGGATGTGAATTCGCGGTCCATCGGAATCGAGCTTGATAACGCGGGCACGCATCCCTTCTCTGAGCCGCAGATGGCGGCGCTTGAATTTCTGCTCAAGGGCATCATGCGGCGTTGGCCCATTCACCCAGACGACGTTATCGGCCATTCGGATATGGCACCGGGCCGAAAAATCGACCCCGGATCAAGGTTTGACTGGGCGCGTCTGGCGCGTCAGGGGTTGGCGGGACCTGTTGAGGCTGCCGGGAATGGTGATTTTCTAGCGGCCGCCAGCGATGCAGGTTTTTCGGCCGATGTGCCAGCGGCGACCCTGCTGCAAGCCACCCGATTGCGTTTTGCCCCGTGGCGCAGTGGCCCGCTGACCGAAGAGGACTGCGCCTTGTGCCACCGTGTCTGAACGTGCACCAGCAAAACAATAAAGCGTTTTCGACTTTACCTTGAGATATCGAAGATCGCTTTTCGCGTTCGACCGAAGGAAGAGGCAGCGAACAAGCGATCCAAACTTAAGTCGAAACGCTATAGCACCACCGAAAATCAATGGCACAGCCGCATTGACGCGCGCCGCAATTGCGCGCATGACGTTGCGCGCGCGGAAGGCCGGATGGCCGCTTTGTCGGGGCAACCCGATGGGGAGGAAAGTCCGGACTCCAAAAAGCAACGGTGCCGGGTAACGCCCGGGCGGGGCAACCCGACGGAAAGCGCCACAGAAATGAAACCACCTGCCATCAGGTCGGGCAACCGAAACCGATGACGGGAAAGGGTGAAACGGTGGAGTAAGAGCCCACCGCGGGGCTGGCAACAGTCCCGGCAAGGCAAGCCCCACCGGGAGCAATGCCAAATAGGGATCGCGTGTCGCAAGACAGGGCCGCTTTTGCCCCAGCAGATCCGGGTTGGCAGCTAGAGCCTACCGGGCAACCGGGTGGCGAGATGAATGGTCATCGAACCGGGGGCGACTCCGGGGAACAGAATCCGGCTTACAGGCCTTCCGCGCACCTGCCTGTTCGCGATCCTATTTGGCGGTATAGGTGACGCCTTTGCCGCGCTCTTTGGTGACTTTGTGCTGGTTGCCGCTCACTTCCCAGAGTTGGAAATCGGTATTCTTGCTGTCGTTATCAGCGTCCGGCAGAAAGGTCCGCCGCGCCAGGCCCAGGCGCCTTTCAGGGCCTTGCCGCCGAAATCACCGGCCACTTACCGTTTTCTTGGCGGTAACGCATTCTGCCTAATTTTTGGACAATGCCGCCGGATCGCCGCCTAAATTCGAGGCGATAGAAGGATCGCCCGTATTTTGAGCATAATTTCAGGCGCGTGCCCTTTCTTTTGGCACTCCTTTCGGCCACCCCGCTGAAAACTGCACAAAAGGGGAGGCTTCAGAGCCATGAACGGAGCAGATACCGCGTGGATTATTGTTGCGACAGCATTGGTCCTATTCATGACATTACCGGGGCTTGCCCTGTTTTATGGCGGGCTGGTGCGCGCGCGCAACGTGCTCAGCGTGTTCATGCAGTGTTTTTCGATTGCCTGTTTGATGAGCATCCTGTGGCTTGTCGCGGGCTATTCGATCGCATTTGGCGATGGAAATGCCTATTGGGGCGGCTTGGGCAAAATGTTCCTGTCGGGTGTGGACGCGCAAACGCTATCCGGAACCATTCCTGAAGTTCTATTCTTTGCCTTCCAGATGACCTTCGCGATAATCACGCCCGCTCTGATCGTAGGCGCCTATGTCGAGCGCATCGGTTACGCCTTTGTCCTGCTGTTCTCCAGCCTCTGGATGTTGATCTGCTACGCGCCGGTTGCGCATTGGATCTGGGGCGGCGGGTTGCTGGCCGGTGCGGAATGGTCGCTCTTTTCCGACGGTGTGAACGATTTTGCCGGTGGCATCGTCGTGCACCAGACCGCCGGGATTGCGGCACTCGTTCTGGCCGCCATGTTGGGGCCGCGCAAACGTAAAACCGTGCCGCCCCACAACCCCGGCATGGTGATGATCGGGGCCGCGATGCTTTGGGTCGGCTGGTTCGGGTTCAATGGCGGGTCGCAACTGGCCGCGGATGGCGGGGCAGCGATGGCCCTGACGGTCACCCATATTTCCGCAGCGGCTGCCTCGCTGACGTGGGCGGGGTGGGAGAAGTTCCGCTATGGCAAGGCTTCACTGGTGGGCATGGTCACTGGCACCATCGCCGGGTTGGCCTCGATCACGCCAGCGTCCGGATCGGTGGGCCCGGTAGAAGCGCTCTTTATCGGCTCCGTCGCCGGGATCATGTGCCAGGAGTTGTGCGGCATTGTGAAAAACGTGTTCAAGATCGACGACACGCTCGATGTTTTTGCCGTACACGGCGTTGGCGGCATGTTCGGCATCATCATGCTGGCGGTCTTTGGACATGCAAGCTGGGTGGCGCAATTGGGTGGGCTGGCCGTGGTCGGTTTCTGGACGCTGCTCACGACCGCAATCATCATTCTTGTGGTCAAAATGATCGTCCCGCTGCGGGTTGATGAGGAGGACGAGACCAACGGTCTGGATCTCAGCGCCCATGGGGAGCGCGCCTACGACATGACGTCGTAGCAAGCCGCAATCAGGGGCCGGAGGCAGATGCGCTCCGGCCTTTTTTGCGCCTTGCGGGTTCTGAGGCGGAAATTGCGCCTTTTGCAGTTGACTCAAGATCACATCCGGGTAAAAGCCGGATTTCAGGATTTCAAGCAGCCCCTCACCGGAGCCGGGCAGCATCAGGAGACTAAACATGGCCAAGCCAACCACGATCAAGATTCGTCTGAACTCCTCGGCGGGGACAGGCCATTTCTACGTCACAAAGAAAAACGCCCGCACCATGACCGAAAAAATGGTTGTGCGGAAATACGACCCCGTTGCGCGCAAGCACGTGGAGTACAAAGAAGGCAAGATCAAGTAAGATCGTCCCGACTTTGCTGATTGGAAAGCCGTGCATGCTGCGCGGCTTTTTGCATTTTACCGGCTCACGTGCGCCCCAGACGCTTGTCCTCTGCGATCAACGCAGGGTCGCGGTCTTCGGCGCGCCCATACCCGCCGCCTCCCGGGGTTCGGACCCTCACGCGGTCCCCGGCCTGCAAGGGGATGTCCTGCTCTTTGGAGAGATGTTCGGGAATATATTTCTCGCCGCCACGCCAGACCTCTACTTCATTGGGCGCACCATCCGCACCCCCCAGCGCGCCTTGCGGCCCAAAGCGCCCGTGATCCATCACGAAACTGGCGCGCGCCTCGCCACGGCGCAGTTCGATCTCGTAATCCAGACCAAGCCCGCCGCGATGCTGGCCCGCGCCACCTGATCCTTCGCGCAGCGCATAGCGACGGTAGAGCACGGGAAAGTTCTGTTCCATGATCTCCACAGGTGGTGCCTTGGAAATCCCGATGGTGGAGCATCCATTGGCCAGCCCGTCGTGATCGGCATTCCCGCCGTAGCCGCCCCCTGACAGTTGATACATCACATAGTCGCGCGCGCTGACCGGGTCGTGCCCGCCAAGGGCGAAATTCCCGCTGGTGCCAGCGGGGGCGGCGGTGACGCGGGCGGGCAGGGCTTCGACCAGTGCCGCAAACACCGCCTCCGCGATGCGTTGGCTGACCTCGGCGGCACAGCCGGAGACCGGTCGCGGATACCGCGCATCAAGGAAAGTGCCGACGGGCCGGATCACCTCCAGCGGCTCGAACGCGCCTGCACTCATCGGCACTTCGGGGAAGATGTGGCGCATGGCGAGATAGACCGAAGACAGGGTGGTCGCCAGCACCGAATTCATCGGACCCAGACAGGGCGGGCTGCTTTGTGAGAAATCGAATTGCAGGTGGCCGGGCGTTTTCGTGATTCGCAGCCTGATGGCCAGCGGCTCGTTGACCACACCGTCGCTGTCGATCCAGGCCACGGAACTGTACAGGCCATCGGGGATTTCGTCGATCAACCGGCGCATCTGGCGCGCGGCCCGTTCCCGCAACTCGGCAATCGCCGCGCGCACGACGGTATCACCATAGCGATCCAGCAGCGCGTTCAGGCGGTCCTCGCCCACTTTCAAGGCGGCGGCCTGAGCCTTGACGTCCCCGATCCTCTGATCGGCCACCCGGATGTTGGAGTAGATGATGCTGTAGATCTCCCGGTCCATGACGCCCTGTTTGAAAAGCCGCACGGGCGGCAGGCGCAACCCTTCCTGTTCGACCGCCGTGGCGGAGGCGGAAAATCCGCCCGGCACGGAACCGCCGGTGTCGGGCCAGTGACCTGTATTGGACAGCCAGCAAAAAATCTCGCCATGCCGGTAAAAGGGCCGGGCAAACCGCACATCCATAAGGTGGGTGCCGCCGAGGTAGGGATCGTTCACGATATAGACATCATCGGGTTTTGGCGCGGCGACAGCGCCGGAATTGATCATCTCGATCAGAGTGCGGGTCGAATATTGCATTGTGCCGACAAAGACCGGCAGCCCGCCGGCACCTTGGGCGATCAGCGCGCCATCTTCGGCGGCATATATTCCGTCGGACCGGTCATTGGCCTCGGCAATCACCGGTGAGAAGGCCGCGCGCGAAAAGCTGAGGTCCATTTCATCGCAAACCTGCTGCAACCCGGCCTGAATGACCGACAGGGTAATGGGATCAATGCTCATGCCGCCCCTCCGATATGGATCACGAGGTTGCCATCCGCACCACCGTCTGCCCTGTCTCCGGGCGGGATCAGAATGGTGCAATCGGACTGCTCGATCAGCGCAGGCCCTTCAAGCGAGACATCTTCGGGCAAGTGATCGCGCCAGTAAACCGGGGTGTCGTGGGGCGCGCCGTCAAAAATCACCGCTCGCGTCGTGGTGGGTTGGGCGATGGGCTTCCGGCCTTCCGGCGCGATCAGTTTTTCCAGATCAAGCGGTTCGCAATGACCAATCACCGAGCAATTCAATGACACGATACGAGCATTGATTTCGGTCAGTTCGACCTTGAACCGATCCCAATAGACCTTCTCGAACCGGGCACGTAGCTCCGGACGGCTCGGGGTGGCAGCGTCAAGCGGGACGCGCACCACATGGCTTTGCCCGACGAACTGCATATCGACACTGAAATCACATCGGGTCTCAAGGATCGCGATTTTTTCCTGTGCAAGGGCCGCGTTGCCCAATGCCACCTGTTGCGCGAAAATCTCGTGCACTTTGTCCATATCCGCCGTGTCCAACGGCTGGTTGACCGTCTGAACGTAGTCGTGCCGCAGATCGGCCACGACGCACCCCAGCGCATTGGTCAGACCCGGACGCGCGGGGATGATCACGCGCGGCACGCCCAGTTCGCGCGCCAGTGCTGCGGCATGCAGTGGCCCCGCGCCGCCAAAGGCAAAGAGCGCGAAATCCCGCGGATCGGCCCCCAGCGACAGCGAGACCATGCGTATGGCTCCGGACATCTTGGCGTTTGCAACCTGAATGACGGCTTCAGCTGCGGTGAGGGCATCGACACCCAAGGGTGCCCCTAGTTCCGTTGCGAAAACCCGCGCGATTGCCTTCTGATCAACGCCGCCGTCAATCGCGTTCAGTTTCTCCGGGTTGAGCCGTCCCAGCAGCAGGTTGGCATCCGAAATCGTCGGTCGCATGCCGCCTTTTCCGTAACACATGGGGCCGGGGGTCGCACCGGCACTTTCGGGCCCAACCTCCAGCAGCCCGGCGGCGTTGACCCTTGCAATGGACCCGCCCCCGGCGCCAACCGTGCGCACGTCAACCATGGGCACATGGATCGGCATGGCGTATTCAACTTCGATCTCGTTTGAGACAGGCGGGTGACCGTCGCGGATCAGGGCCACATCCGTCGATGTGCCCCCCATGTCATAGGTCAGCAGGTTCAATTCGCCCGCCCGCCTGCCGGTGTAGGCGGCGGCCATCACGCCGGATGCGGGGCCTGACATGACCGTTTTTGCAGCTTCGCGCGCGACCAGACGGGACGAGACCATGCCGCCGTTGCCGTTCATCACCAGCACATCACCGTCATATCCCTGACGGCCCAATTCGTCGCGCAAACGGGTCAGATAGCGCTCCAGCAAAGGCTGAACGGAGGCATTGACCGCAGCGGTGACACCGCGTTCGTATTCGCGCGTTTCCGACAGCAAGCTGTGCCCGGTCGTGATATAGGTATTGGGCCAAAGTTCTGCGGCAATCTGGGCGGCGCGCAGTTCATGCGCGGGGTTCGCATAGGCGTGCAGGAAATGGATCACCAGAGCTTCGCACCCTGCGTCCAGCAGGTTGGCGATGGCGGTGCGCAAGGCAGGCTCATCAAGGGGCGTCAGCACGTTGCCTTGCGCGTCCATGCGTTCGGGTACTTCCAGGCGCAGATCGCGCGGGATGATCGGCGTGAATTGCCCTTTCATGCCATAGGGTTGCGGACGTGTCCTGCGCCCCAGTTCCAGCACATCCCGAAATCCCGCTGTGGTGATCAGCCCGGTTTTGGACAGCTTGCGTTCAAGCACAGCGTTGGTTGTGGTCGTTGTGCCATGCACGATCAGATCGACCTGTGTCAGATCTGCCTGAGCCTCGGCAAGGGCCTTTAGGACGCCATAGGCCTGATTGTCCAGCGTGGTGGGCGTTTTGGCGATGCGCAGGCTACCTGTCGTGTCATCGAGCATCACCAGATCGGTAAAAGTCCCTCCGACATCGATCCCGATTATTCCGCCGCGTGTCAAATTGAACCCTCATGAGAGATTGCTTGTATGCAAGTAAAGCGCTGGCCTCTTGACCTAGTCAACAACAATCGTGGCGGTGGCCGTGACCGGCACGTCATCGACCACATAGGCGCGGTGATCATTGGTGTTCAGCGTGACGCGGATTTCATGTGATCCCTTTGGCAAGGCGCCAATGTGGGCTTGGGGCGCATATAACCGCCCAAGTTTCATCCCGCCGACATAGAGATGCCCGTGCCCCACGCCGGGGACATGGTAAAGACCCACGAGGTCCTCGGAGAAGGTAAAATCAACTGCGTTGATCCGCACGGTCCAGCCGTCACCGTCTGGTAAGACGGACACCGTGATTTCAGGCGCGGGCTCGCCGTCCCCCACAACGCAGATGTCACCTGCCCCGAACAAACCGACTTCGGTGGCCGCTCCGGTTTTGGCGGGGTCGGACATGCGGGCCTTCAGGCTGATCGTTCCGGCGTTTTGGAATGTCAGTTCCAGCGGGATGAGTGCGCCGTCGACAACGCTGCCCGAAGGCATGGCGAGCTGAATATGCGCGCCGTCCAGCGCCAGAGACGACAGGCCCGACGGGACCGGCAAGCCTGCGGCGTCGACAGGGCTATAAAGCGTGGCGCTACCCGTTGGGCTTGCAACACCCATCAGCCGGTCGGGGCCGCCGCCGTTGTCGATGCTCAGCACCACGGCGGCTGTATCGGCGGTCAATGGCCGCACCACCGTTTGCGTGATCCGCATATCCGCCGCGGGATCTTGCTGCGCGAACACCGCCCAGAGAGCGGCACAGATAAGCGCGACAAAGACAATTATGCGCAGGCCTTTCATTAGGGCGGATCCCGTTTATTAATGCGCCTATGAGAGTGCGGATATTTCTGTTTTGCGTCAAGTTGATGGTCTGCGCGCCCGGGATCGCTAATGCACATGTGTCCGAGCAGGGCTTCGTTCTGCTGCTGCCGACGGGCATCTATACCTTCGCCGGGGTTTCGGTTGTCGCGCTGACCGTGCTGGCGCTTTTTGCCCTGCCACCGGGTGCCGTCAGATGGTTATTCACCTATCGCTCCGTCCACGCATGGAAGTGTCCGGCATGCAGACATGTGACCAGTCTGCTGTCCTTTTGTTTCTTTGCCTTCCTGATTTACCTGGGCCTTTTTGGCTCGCGAAATCCCCTCTCCAATCTGATGCCGCTGACGTTCTGGACGGTCGGTTGGGTTGCGCTGGTCAGCCTGTCCGGCGTTTTCGGCAATATCTGGTTGTGGCTTAATCCATGGAGCGGCATCTACCGCCTGATCGGCCCTCAGCGTCCGCTGATGACCCTGCCACAACATCTGGACCTGTGGCCATGTCTGGCCCTTCTGGTGGGGTTTGCCGCCTTTCTGCTTGCAGATATTGCACCGGATGACCCGACGCGGCTGGCACGTTTTGCAGCCGCTTATTGGGCTGTGACGATGCTGGGCGTGCTGGTCTTTGGCCCAAATTGGCTGATGCAATGCGAAGTGGGTCACGCGATTTTCCATGCCTATGCGCGTCTGGCCCTCGTCAGGGTGCAGGCCCCGGCGGGGGTTGGCGGGCCGGGATGGCAGGTCCATCAGGCGGGTGATTACCGGCTTGCGGGCCTGTTTGCGCTTTTACTGCTGGGCGTCGGCAGTTTTGACGGCATCAACGAAACCTTCTGGTGGCTCGGCAAGATTGGCGTCAACCCGTTGGAGTTTCCGGGCAGATCAGCGGTGGTCTGGCCCACACTGACCGGGCTGATTGCCGCCATCACTGCGCTTGTTGCCGTTTTCGCAGGCACCGTCTGGTTGGGCATGAAAATGGGTGGTTGCGGCGTCAAATTCACTACTGCCTTTTCCTGCCTTGCCCTCAGTGTCCTGCCGATTGCACTGGTCTATCACATTGCACATTACCTCACGGCGTTTCTGGTCAACATCCAGTATACCGTCGCGGCGCTCAGCGATCCCTTTGCGACCGGTGCAGATTGGCTGGGTATTCAGCCTTTTCGGGTGACCACCGGGTTTTTCAATCAGATAGACAGTGTCCGCATGATCTGGCTTACGCAGGCCGGGCTGGTTGTGCTGGGTCACGTTTGGTCCGTTCTGCTGTCGCACCACATTGCGCTGACGCTATTCAACTCTCACCGCCGCGCGGTCCTTGCCACGCTGCCATTGTCGCTTTTCATGATCGCCTACACGTTTCTGGGCCTCTGGTTGCTGGCCGCGCCAAAAGGGGCTTGAACCGGTCGACGAAACCGCGTCCAAGCCGTGTATGAAATAAATTTCTGGACAAGTTGCATGTATGCAAACAATCATTGGGCGCAGGAAATACGAGGCCCTGAGATGAATGTGGTCCGACACAAATGCCGCCAACCGGGAGAGTTGAGACAATGCCAAAACTGATGACAAGCCGACGTAGTTTACTCAAGGGTGCCGCCGCGGGCGGTTTGCTGACAGCCTCCCCGCTGGTAGCGCGATTTGCCAGCGCGCAATCATCTGCACCCATCAAGATCGGCTTCCAACAGCACGCGACCGGCATTGGTGCCGCCTACGGGCGTTGGTACGGGCGCACGACGGATGCGGCGGTCAAAGCCATCAATGAGGCCGGCGGCATCAACGGACGCCCGGTGGAAATTATCGCCGAAGACGATGGCACCGACCCCAAGCGCGGTGCCGAAGTGGTTGAGAAATTTGCCAATCAGCATGGTACGGACGTGGCTTTTGGCACGCTTTTCAGCCATGTGGTCTACGGCTCCGCGCCGGCTGCGGGCGAGCAGAAGATGCCCTATTTCGTGGTGTCCGAAGGGCATCACGTGGCCTCGGGCAAGCTCAACCGTTATACGCTGCAACCCGGCATTACGGATGTGAAAAGTCAGGTTCAGGCCATGGCACCCTACGTCAGCGAGAACCTTGGCAAGAAGGTCACGATGATCTTTCCCGATTTTGCCTTTGGCCATGATCACCGCGATTTCTTTACCGCCGCGATTGAAGCACAGGGAGGTGAAGTGCTTGAGCATATCGCGATCCCGCCAACCGAGACATCCTTCACGAAATACTTCCCCAAAATCCCGCGCGACACGGAAGTGCTCTATCATGTGATGGTGGGCCCGGCGGTCCTGACCTTTGTGAAGGAACTGGGCGAGTTTTTCGGCCCCTCCAGCCCTGAAATCTTTGGCTTCATCGACTCGCTGGAAGCGGTTGATCTCAGCTCGCCCGGTCTCGAGTTTCTGGAAGGCACCTATTTCTGGGAGGGCAACCCGCGGTATGCGCAAGCGGATCAGACCAGCTTTGACAAGAATTTCCGCGCCGCTGTAGGTGTTGACGAGAACGGGGCATCCGTTTCAGACCCTGCCGATGTCTCCACCTATGCCCATATGTTTGGCTGTTGGGAGACCCTGCATGTGATCAAGGCTGGTATGGAAGCCGCCGATTATCAGGGCCCGCAGGACCGCCAGAAACTGATTGAGGCGGTCGAAGCCATGTCCGACATGGCCGAAAGCGACGCGCATCCGCAAGGCCCGAAGGTCTTCAACGGCAAGACCCATCAGGTCTTTGGCAAGCAATACATCAGCCGTGTGGAAGGTGGAAAACTGCTGCGCGTGCATGCAACCTCCATCGAAGACACGCTGTACCCTGACGAGGTCGACTACACCACAATGACGTTCTGAAGGAAAATCGCGGCAGGGCGGGCTGTGCCTTCGCTGCCGCGTCGCGCGCATGGAATTTGGTCCCCATCTCCTACTTGCCACGCTGGAGGGCGCTGTCGGTGCGGCGGTGCTGGCATTGACCGCTCTGGGGCTGTCTCTGGTCTTTGGGGTCATGCGCGTGGTCAATGTCGCCCATGGCGAATTCTACATGCTGGGGGCCGTTGTCGCCTGGTTTGTGGCCAGCACTCTGGGCAGCGCGCCCGCCACCGGGTTTGTCGCCGCACTACTGATCGCGCCGGTATGCGCGGCGGTTGTTGCTATGGCAGCAGACAGGCTGGTGCTCAAACGGCTACACTATGACCCCGAAGCGACAATTGTTGCGACCATTGGCATTCTCTACATCATGCAACAGACAGCGCTGATGGGTTTTGGCCCCGAAGCGCGCCCCGTAGCACCGCCCTTCAACACAAGGATCGCCCTGCCGTGGGTGGAATGGGGGGAAAACGGTCTGGCGCTTTTCTACCCCTGGGGGCTGAGCACCACGTCCTACAAACTTTTCGTCATTGCAGCCGCTGCCGCCATCCTGATCGGTTTTGCCCTGTTTCTGTCACGCTCGCGGTTCGGGTTGATCATGCGGGCCACGCAACTTGATCGGGAAACGGCTCTGGCTTTTGGCATTCCTGTGGAACGGGTCTATTCACTGGTCTTCGGGCTGGGCGCGGCACTGGCCGCCTTTGCTGCCGTTCTGATCGTGCCGATACAGCAGGCGCATTACCTGATGGGCGCGGACCCGTTGCTGCTCAGCTTCATCGTTGTGATCATTGGCGGATTGGGCTCGTTGCGCGGCACGGTGGTTGCGGCCCTGCTGATCGGCATGTCGGACGGCATCATCTCGGTTTTCTTCAGCCCGACGCTTGCCAAAATCCTCGCCACATTGCTGGTCGCCCTTGTGCTCGTTTTTCGGCCGCAGGGGTTATACGGAAAGAAACGCGCATGAGCCTGTCTGCCCGGTCCATCGCGCTGCACATGAGCCTGATTGCGATCCTGTTTATCTTGTGTTTCACGCTGTCGGATTATCATCAGGGCAATCTGGCGCGCATTCTGGTGCTGGCAACCTACGCCATCGGTTACAACGTCCTGTTCGGTTACACGGGTCTGCTCAGTCTAGGCCACGCGATGTTTTTCGCCGCCGGTCTTTACGGGTTGGGGTTGCCGATGCATCTGGCAGGCCTTGCACCGCTTCCGGCTTTTGTAATCGGGGTTCTCTGCGCGGCCCTGCTGTCGGCACTGGTGGCGCTGCTGGCACTCCGGACCATTGGAGTGGCCTTCATGATCGTCACGCTGATGTTTGCGCAATGCGTTTTCCTGAGCATCCTCTATTTCGGCACATGGACACGCGGCGATGAGGGGTTTGTCATTCCGCAAGCCGCGCGCCAGATCATGGGGCTCGACCTGACGGACCCGACCACCCGCTATCTGGCGGCGCTGCTGCTGTTTTCGACGGCTCTGCTGATCACTGCACGGATCATGCAGCAGCGCTTTGGCCATGTGCTGATTGCCGTGCGCGAAAACGAAGAGCGCACGCAGATGCTGGGCTATGATGTCTTCCGGCACAAGTTTCTGGCGGTCGTGATCTCCGGCAGTATCTCTGGTGCTGCGGGGGCCGCCTATGGTCTGCTCTTTGGCTATGTGGGGGCCACTTTCGCGTCCGTACAATATTCGATTTTTCCTTTGCTTTGGGTGCTCCTTGGCGGAGCCGGGACAACGATTGGCCCGTTGGTGGGGGCGGTCTTCATGTTCTATCTGATTGACTATTCAAGCGGGTTTACCAATGCCTATATGCTGATCGCGGGCGTCGCACTGGTGCTGCTGGTGCTTTTCGCCCGCTCGGGCATCATGGGCGAAATACGCAAACGCTGGGTGCCGTGGTTGCCATGACTGTGCTGGAAACCAAAAACCTGACACGCCATTTCGGCGGTCTGACGGCGGTGGATGCGGTGGATTTCACATTACAAAAGGGCGGCATTCACGCGCTGATTGGCCCCAATGGTGCGGGTAAAAGCACTTTTGTCGGCATGGTCTCGGGCCGCATTCCCGCCAGCGCTGGCGAAGTCTGGTTCAACGGGCGCGATATCAGCGGCTGGCCTGCGCATAAACGCATGCGGCTCGGAATGGCTTATACGTTCCAGATCACCGCGATCTATGCACGCCTCAGCCTTTTTGAAAACATTGCTCTGGCACAAGGCACACGGGACCGTGCCGCCGCAACAAAAGCCCTCGCCCGGGTGGCTCTGGCTGACCGCATTGACCAGGTCGCGGGCGATCTGTCCTACGGGCATCAGCGGTTGCTGGAAATTGCCATGGGTGTCGCGCAGGCCCCGCGATTGCTGATCCTTGATGAGCCGACACAGGGGCTCTCGGAAAGCGAGATTGCCGGTTTCAACACGCTTATCCGCAGTCTTGCAGGCGACACCACAATCCTGCTGATCGAGCACAACATGGATGTGGTGATGTCTCTGGCCGATGAGATTACGGTTTTGCAGCGCGGCGCGGTTCTGGCCACGGGCACCCCGGATGAGATCAGCGCCAACCGGCATGTGCAGGACGCTTATCTAGGGCGGGAGACATGTTGAAACTGGCGGGCGTCGGCGCGGGATACGGACCGGTTCAGGTGCTCTACGATTTCGATCTGGAAGCCCGTGCGGGAGAGGTTTTATGTCTGTTGGGCCGTAACGGTGCCGGAAAAACCACAACGCTGAAGGCGATCATGGGGTTGTTGCCGCTGTCTGGCGGCACGGTCACCCTGAACGGGGCCGACATCACTGCGCTGCCCGCCCATGAGGTGCCAAAGCGCGGCATTGGCTATGTGCCGCAGGGGCGGCGGCTCTTTTCGGAACTGACCGTTTCGGAAAACATCGAAATCGGATTGATGGCACGCGGCAACGGAAGGGCCACTAGGGCGCGCGTGCTGGAGATGTTTCCTCGTTTAAGCGAGCGTCTCGACCAGCGCGCGGAAACCCTGTCGGGTGGCGAACAGCAGATGCTGGCCACCGCCCGTGCTCTTTGTCTTGAGCCTTCGGTGCTGCTGTTGGATGAACCTACCGAAGGGTTGCAACCGTCCATGATCCAGCTCATCCGCGAAACGGTCGAGGCCATGCGCGCACAAGGTGTCGCGATTGTCCTTGTGGAGCAGCGTATTGAGGCGGTCCTGACGCTGTCGGACCGGGTAGCCTTCATCGAAAATGGCCATAGCAGGGAGGTGGTTGATACAAGTGACCTGACCGCCGCCTCACCGCTTTTGAAGAAATACGTGGGTGTCTGAAAACTAAACCAGCTTGCTCAGCAAGGCCTCGAAGGTTTTCGCCTCTTCTTCGGTCAGTGGTGCGAGGGTTTCGGTACGGGCATGAAGGGCCGCCACCAGTTCCGTTTCAAAAACAGACCGACCTTTATCCGAGAGCTCGACGAGCCGCATACGGCGATCTTTCAAGTCCGAACGAGATAGAACCAGACCCTTGGCCTTAAGCCGCTCGACCACACCTTTGATGGTGGCGCTGTCCATTGCGGTCAACCGTCCCAGCCTGTTCTGCGAAATGGCACCATGTTCGTTCAACCGCGCCAGGGCCGCAAACTGAGTGGGCGTCAGGCCCTTCACCAATTTCGAGAAAATAGCCACATGTCTCTGGTTCGCGCGCCTGAGGTTGAACCCGGCTTGCTCGGATAACTGGTACGCATCTACGTCTGATCGTTTTGAACTCATGTGATTTTATTGACAGCTTGCGCGCCCTGCCGCAACATCTGTTTGTATACGAGCAATCTCGGTGAATCATGTCGCACCCGGCGAAATACCTAAGACCGCCTGATTTGCAGCAGGCAATTCAGGCGCTGGCTGATGAAGATTTGACGATCGCCGCCGGATGCACGGACCTTTTCCCGGCGACTGACCGGAAATCCCTGCAGGGCCCGGTGCTGGATATTACCGCTATTCCGGCGTTGCGCGGAATTCGCCAGGATGACGAAGGCACTCAGATAGGCGCGACGACGACATGGCGCGATATTGCCACGGCCGATCTTCCTCCGTCGCTCTTTGGGCTGCAACTGGCCGCACGCGAAGTCGGGGCGCTGCAAATTCAGAACCGGGGCACGATTGCGGGCAATCTGTGTAACGCCTCTCCGGCGGCAGACGGCGTGCCACCGCTCCTGACTCTCGATGCAGAGGTCGGGCTTTGCTCGATCAGAGGCAGGCGCCAGATACCTTTGGCGCAGTTCATCACCGGCCCGCGCCAGACTGAGCGCCACCATGACGAGCTGGTAACACATATCTTCATCCCGAAATCGGCGCTTCAGGGTGCCGGCAGCTTTGTGAAGCTCGGGGCACGGAAATATCTTGTGATCTCCATCGTGATGGCCGCGACACGTATTCAGGTGGCGGATGGTCTGATCTTGAGTGCCGCGATCTCGGTCGGGTCTTGCGGACCGGTCGCGACCCGACTGCCTGCCTTGGAAGCGCATCTGACAGGACGCAGAGTTTCGGACGCATCTATCCCCCCTGCGTTGGTTGCAGAGACATTGCATCCCATTGACGACATCCGCGCCACCGCCGCGTACCGGATCGATGCCGCGACGGTATTGTTGCAGCGCATGGTCGGCGGCCTGAGGGCATCATCGGGATTGGTCGCATGACCGCGCATGAACAACACATTGAGCTGACGATCAACGGTGAACCCCAGGCGATATTTGTGGCACCGGGCATGCGACTGTCCGATGCATTGCGAGATCATGCAGGTTTGAAAAGTGTCAAATCCGGTTGTGATGCTGGTGATTGCGGTGCTTGCACGGTGTTGATCGATGGTGCCCAAAACTGCGCCTGCCTGATCCCGGCCATTCAGGCTGGCGGCAAGGACATAGAGACGCTGGAAAGGTCCGAGCCAGGGTTGCGTGGGCGATTGCAAGACGCGTTTCTGGCGCACGGAGCTGCACAATGCGGTATTTGCACACCCGGGATCATGATGGCCGCAATGGATCTGCTAAGAAACGTGCCCCGGCCCACCGAAGCGGAAGTCGAAACGGCGCTGGGCGGTGTTTTGTGCCGCTGCACCGGATACCGCAAAATCGTCTCTGCCGTGATGGCGGTCAATCTGGAGAGTCCGCCCGGGACAATGCCGGGCATTGGGCAGGCAGTTGGGGCACGCGTAACCCGGCTTGACGGCCGGGCAAAAGTGGATGGATCAGAGGTTTTTGGTGCTGACTATGTGCCGGAAGGCGCGTTGCTTGTCAGGGCGATACGGTCGCCGCATTTTCGTGCGGGATTCAGTTTTGGCGACATTGAAAGTTGGCAGGCGACCCGGCCCGGCGTGGAGGCTGTGCTGACAGCGCGGGATATTGAAGGTGAAAACGCCTTCGGGGTTATTCCACCGCTGGCGGATCAACCCGCTCTGGCGGAACATGAAGCGCGTTTTCTCGGTGAACCGGTTGCTCTCGTCGTGGGTGAAGCCAGCATCGTCGAAGCGCTCGATTTGACGGGTTTTCCTGTCAGCTGGACACCGCAACCCCACGTGCTGACCGAGCGCGATGGCGCTGCGGCCAGCGCGCCGCAGGTGCATGCAAAGCGGCCGGGCAATACGCTCATCCGCGGGAATGTCGTGTCGGGCCAACCAGAGAGCGCGCTTGAGCATGCAGCCCATGCCGTATCCGGCACTTTCAGGACCTCCTATGTCGAACACGCCTATATCGAAACGGAGGCTGGCGTCGGTTGGCTGGAGGAGGACACACTTGTGGTTCAGGCCTGCACACAGGCACCCTTCATGGACCGCAATGACACTGCCAAAGTACTGGGGCTGCCGCCAGAGAAGTTGCGGATCATTCCCGCTGCCGCGGGCGGGGGATTTGGTGCCAAGCTTGATCTCTCGGTGCAACCTCTTATCGGTTTGGCGGTGCTCAAGACCGGGAAGCCGTGCCGCATGGTTTTTACCCGCAACGAATCCATGCAGGCGACGACCAAACGCCACCCGGGCACCATGACAGCGACGATCGGCGCTGACGGGCAAGGCCGGATCACTGGGATGACTTTCCACGGCGATTTCAACACCGGGGCTTACGCCAGTTGGGGCCCGACCGTGGCGACACGGGTCCCGGTGCATGCCTGCGGGCCCTACAAAACGCCAAACTATCGGGCGACCAGCCGGGCAATTCATACCCACGGCCCGACAGCAGGGGCTTTCAGAGGCTTCGGTGTCCCACAGGCGGCAATCTGTCAGGAAATGCTCTATGATGAGCTGGCAGAGAAATGCGGTATGGATCGCCTCGCGTTTCGTCAATTGAACGCATTCACGGACGGGGACCAGACCCCCTGCGGACAGGTGCTTTCTGCGGTTGGGATCGCTGATTGCCTGCACCAACTCCAACCACACTGGGATCGGGCGTTGGCTTCCGCCCAGAGATTCAACAAAACGGCGAAGGAGAAACGCCGCGGTGTCGGGATCGCCTCGTGCTGGTATGGCTGTGGCAACACCGCGTTGCCAAACCCCTCGACGATCCGCATCGGCATCACGCCGCAAGGGCGTATTCGATTGCATCAGGGAGCAACAGATGTCGGCCAGGGCGCCAACACGGTTATCGCGCAGATTGCGGCCGACGCTCTGGGAGTGCCTCTGGCGGATATTGAACTCCTCGGGCCCGACACAGCCCTGACCCCCGATTGTGGCAAGACCTCGGCCTCGCGCCAAACCTATATCACGGGTAAGGCCGCTGAGGCCGCGGGCAGGGCGTTGCGGTCCCGCATCCTGCGTCAGACAAATTTTTCAGATGCCTCCGAAATCACCCGATCAGAGGGTGTGATCATCGTCCACGAAGGGGCGTCGACCCAGGCGATTGATCTCTCGACGATGCAGGTCGATGCCTTCGGATATGTGTTGAAGGCTGAAGAGACCTATGACCCTCCAACAACGCCGCTGGATGAAGATGGCCAGGGAACGCCCTATGCCGTCTATGGTTATGGTGCCCAGATCGCCGAGGTGGAGGTCGATATCCAATTGGGCACCACCCGGGTCCTCCGCGTAACGGCTGCGCATGATTTGGGGCGGGCGATCAATCCTCTTCTGGCCGAAGGTCAAATCGAAGGGGGCATTGCGCAGGGGCTGGGCCTCGCGTTGATGGAGGAGTTCATACCGGGACATACCGACAACCTGCATGACTATCTGATCCCGACCATTGGGGATATGCCTGAGGTGGTGTCGATACTGGTTGAGAAACCGGACCCTGAGGGGCCCATGGGGGCAAAGGGGTTGGGCGAGCATGTGCTGATCCCGACGGCACCGGCAATTCTGAACGCCATTCGCCATGCATCCGGGGCCAGAATAACCAAGGTTCCCGCCTTGCCGCATCGGGTTTTGGCCGCCCTGGGGCAAAACACGTGACGCGCCCTGAAAAGATCCGTTGCGATGCCTGCCCGGTGATGTGTTACATCGCCGACGGTCGGGCCGGTGCCTGCGACCGCTACGCCAATGAGGGTGGCAAGATCATTCGGTGTGATCCGCTGACTATTCTGGATCGGCGCGTAGCGAAGGGGGACGAGATCAAACCCTTTCTGGCGGCGGATTGGGACGGTCGCACAGCCTCTGGCGCGGATGTCGTGGTATCGGCAATTGGGGCCGGTACGACCTACCCCGACTACAAACCGGCCCCGTTTATCGTCAGTCGCGAGATCGAAGGTATTGATTGCGTCACGGTCGTGACCGAGGCGATCTTTTCCTACTGCGGTGTCAAAGTGAAAATCGACACAGACAGGCATTTGGGGCGCGAAACCGCCCAGGTGCGCAGTGATGGCGAGATCATCGGTCATGTCATGACCTCCGAGTACGGTTCGCAAATGCTGTCATTGGGGGGTGTGGATCATCTGACCGGCGGGTCGAAATCAGAAGGGCGCAAAACCTGTGATGCCCTTTTGCGACTTTGCAACAAGGAAGCGGTGGAGCTGGCCATTGACGGGGGCTCAACAGTGATCGTTCAGGCCGGGGCACCTCCCATCGTGGATGGCACGCCAGAGGATCGCATGCGTGTGGGCTGCGGTTCCGCAACAATCGGCATGTTTGCCTCGCAATGGAAGGGGCTCGTCGACGAGGTTGTCGTTGTGGATGATCACATCACCGGGGTTGTGTCCGAACATCAGGCGGGCAAGGTGATCGACTGGGCCGATACCGGTATTCGCATCCTTGGGCATCGATCAACCCCGGGGCGGTATTTCCGTGTGGCCGCACCAGGGATGGGATGGGGAGGCACCGACATTGATGATCCCCTGAGCATTCTTGGCTCGTGGCGGGAAGCCAAAGGCGCTCGGCCCGGGCTGAGCCTGTTGATGGTCTCCACCACGGGCGAACATTCCGCCTATTTTGTCCTCGATGACGATCTGGAACCCAAAGCCCAGCCGATGCCAACCGAGTTGCAGCAATCGGTCGATCTGATCGCGCAGAACTGTGAGCCCGCGTCATGTACCGTACTGTTCATGGGGGGCGCGGGGGGATCGCTCAGATCAGGTGTGACGCGCAATCCCATTCATCTCACCCAATCTGTCCAACGGGAACAAACCCGCGTGACCGTGGGTGGTGTGCCGGCCTATGTCTGGCCGGGTGGTGGCATCACCCTGATGGTTGATGTCGCTCAACTGCCGGATGGTGCATTTGGCTATGTGCCGACCCCGGCGCTGGTCGCGCCCTTGGAATTCACAACATCGCGCGCGGAATATGTGGCCTTGGGCGGGCATGAGACAGTGATCCGCGCGTTGGATGATGTTCTCGAAGCGGGTGGCGAATACGGCGCGGATAGCCGGATTTTGGGGGGTGCGGAATGACGGCCCGCCCCCAGGTTCACATGTTGCCGGATGACAGGCGCCTGCATTTGCACCACGGCCCCATTGATCTTATCATCGAAGCCTGGGGCAAGGACTGGCGCGCTGCCTATGAGGCTGCTGCGCATCGCTTTGAAGTGGTCCTGTCGGGTCTTGTCTCGGAATTGCCAAATCTGCGACGCCCCTTGACCGGACATACGCGTTTTGCCGACCCGATTGCCTGGCGCATGGCGAGGGCGGTGGCCCCGTTTGGGGCGGTTTACGTGACGCCTATGGCGGCGGTTGCCGGTGCTGTTGCAGATGAGATGCTCAAAGCCATGGTAGAAGATCGAAGTTTGACCAAAGCCTATGTCAACAATGGCGGTGACATTGCGTTCCATCTTTCCGAAGGGCAGGAATTCTCGTTGATGGGGCCTGCTGGAAAAATTCGCCTGGGGTCTCAGGACGATGCCCGGGGAATTGCAACATCCGGTTGGCGAGGTCGGAGCCATTCCCTTGGCATTGCGGACGCGGTGACAGTCGTTGCCAGCTCTGCAGCCCAGGCAGATGTTGCGGCGACGTTGATCGCAAACGCGGTTGATCTGCCAGGTAACAGGACGATCATACGGCAGCGCGCCTGCGAATTGTCACCAGATAGCGATCTGGGGGATCGTCTGGTGACCGTGGATGTGCCCCCTCAGCCTGAAGAAGACAAGAAAACGGCGCTGGATCGTGGCCAGAAGATTGCGCGCGCGCTGTGCGATCGTGGTCTGATCGACGGTGCGACCTTGCTGTTTCAGGGGCAGATGCGAAACGTCCAATCTGGGGTTAAAACCCATGCGCAGGAGATATTGAACGATGCCTGAATTCCGAATCCGAAAAATGCAGCTGATCGTGGAAGAGGTGCACCATGATGGTGGGCCCGCGCCTGAATCCAAGCGGCGTCTGGGCGCGATGATCGCTTGCGTGCACAACCCGTTCGCAGGTCATTTTGTGCCCGACTTACAACCTGCCATGGAGGATCTGAAACCGCTTGGATCAGAAATGAGTGAACGCTTGATCGCCGCCTTGGGAGGCAGGGAGGCGATTGATGGCTATGGAAAAGGCGCGATTGTCGGGGAAGCTGGGGAGCTTGAGCATGCAGCACTTTGGCATGTGCCTGGCGGCTACGCGATGCGCGGCCTGTTGGGACAGTCGAATGCGATTGTTCCATCCTGTATGAAACGCGGTGGTATCGGTTCGCGGTTGGATGTCCCGCTGGGGCATATCAATGCCGCTTACGTGCGGAGCCATTTCGACGGAATCGAAGTCGGCTTGCCTGATGGCCCGAAAGCTGACGAAATCGTATTCGCATTGGCGATGTCATGCGGCGGCCGTGTCCATAGTCGCATGGGTGGGTTGGAAAGCTGGCAGGTGACTGGCGAGGACGGGTTGCGGTAACGAGCGTTCATGCGGTGTGCGACGGGTGGACATCTCATCCGATCCGGCGCGATTGACAAGCGACCGAACGAACTCCAAGGAACGCAGCAAGAAAAAACCCGCTCAAATCGGAGTTTGAGCGGGTTCCTGGTACGAGGATTCGGGGGAGGTTATTCCCGATTTCCGAAGAGAGACAAGAGCATCATGAACATATTGATGAAGTTCAGATACAGGCTCAGTGCGCCCATGATCCCCGACTTTTGCAACCATTCCTGATCACCGTGGTGAGCGTGTGCCAGATAAGTGTTCTTGATGTTCTGAGTGTCATAGGCGGTCAGACCTGCGAAAATCAGCACGCCAATGGCCGAAATCGCAAACATGATCGCCGGTGAGCCGAGGAAAATGTTGACGATGGATGCCACGACCAAACCGATAACGCCCATGATCAGGAAACTGCCCCAGCCGGAGATGTCTTTCTTGGTGGTGTAGCCCCAGAGTGAAAGACCGGCAAAGGCAATCGATGTGATCAGAAATATCTGCGCGATCGAAAAGCCTGTGAAGGCAACGAAAATCCACGCAAGTGACAGGCCCATCACCCCTGCAAAGGCATAGAAGAACAACTGTGCCCCTGCGGCCGACAACCGATTGATTGCTGCTCCAAAGGCAAAAACCATACCCAGGGGCGCAAACATGATGATCCAGCCCAGTATGTTGGGTTGCAGAGTGATCGGATCGCGGAAGATACCAAGCAACCCGGGAGCCGTGCCAACAGCCCATGCGACCGCAAAGGTGATCAGCATGCCTACCGACATCGTCCCGTAGACTTTGTTCATATGGGCGCGCAGACCCTCATCGATTTGGGCGGCGCGGGATCCGGCCGTCGACCGGATTGTGTTCACGTCAGCCATTAAGACCTCCAATAGCAACTTTTTTATGCGCGTCAGACCCTCTGCGCGCTCTGGGCTAAATATCGGGGGCGGGGGCCGGCTTTTCAAGGTTTTTCGGTCAGGAATGTGCCCAAATGAGGCGAATTGCTTAACGTGGGGTTAGCAATTCGCCTCTCGGGCCACATGGGGGGTCAAAATCAAAGGTTTTTCCAGCCATGTGGGACATCCCAGACCGGCCTGCGCGCCTCGTCTTCGGCGGCTTCGGGCGTGATGCCCACGTCTTTCAATTGCCGCACGTCTAGATTCGCCAGATCACGGCGCGATTTTAGGAGCTTTCGCAGAGTGGAAAAGCTGTTGCCAAGAGCCCGGATTTCTCGGGGACGCGGTAAAGAAAAATGATCGATCATCGCCATGGCATATCTCCTTCTTCGTGATGATTGGTCCGTGTTTCATCAAAGTACTTGATGTATATGGGGGATCATGTATCATTTTAAAAACGAATGTTTGTGACTTCCTCCATCAAGGGCGTTGATATGAGAAACTTAGACATCACGACTTTGCGGTCCTTTGTGGCGGTCGCAGATGCAGGGGGGGTCACCCGTGCCGCCGGTTTTCTGCATCTGACACAATCGGCTGTGTCTATGCAGCTCAAGCGGCTGGAAGAGCTTCTGGGGTTGGAGTTACTGGATCGATCGGGTCGTACCATTGCCTTGACGGCGTCGGGGGAGCAATTACTGGTTTACGCACGCCGCATGGTCGCCTTGAATGATGAAGTTATCGGACGATTGACAGATCAGGCCTACGAGGGCGAGATCGTGCTGGGCGTCCCGCATGATATTGTCTATCCGGCCATTCCGCAGGTTCTCAAGCAGTTCCATGCCGCCTTTCCACGGGTGAAGGTGCATCTCGTCTCCTCCTATACCAGGGCATTGAAAGAACAGTTCGGCAGGGGAGAATGCGATCTCATTCTGACAACCGAGGCAGGGGCGGAGCCGGGTGCTGACACCCTTTGCCATAAGCCCTTGCGATGGATCGGCGCGCCAGGAGGGGCGGCATGGCGTCAATCTCCGTTGAAATTAGCCTTCGGCAGGCTTTGCACCTTTCGACCCCGTGTGGTGGAAGCGCTCGACAGCGCGGATATCGCCTGGGACGTGATTGTCGAAACCGAGAGTGATCGCACCATCGAAGCGACTGTAAGTGCGGATTTGGCGATCCATACCATGATCGAAGGAACTGAGCCCCCGCATCTTGAGCGTATCGAACATGGCGGTGCGTTGCCTGAATTGCCTATGCAGTTGATCAATCTGTACGGAGCACAGGTCCAGAAAGACCTCGTTCATGATACATTGGCTGATTTCCTGAGACGGGCATTTTGCAGTCCCGAGCCGGTGAAGCTCAAGGCAGTTTAGTCAAAATTTCGTGTTTTTGGCGAATATTTTCCCGACCAGATTCGCAATTTCAGGGCTTGATTGTCTCAATAATGTTGAAAATTAACTTTTGAAGTCGGCGATATTTTGCCAAAATTCCAATCTGTTGGACGGTTTTCGCCGATATTCTTGCGTAGAATTCATGCATTATCATGCGTCTTGGCGCGAGAAAACTGGGCAAAATCGTCACAAGATAAGACTGGCATACAACTATCGAGTGTGCTTAAGTGCCCTTATTGTAGGACTTAAGAAAAATTTTAGACGAAATACTTTACCATTTCATGAAACAGCAAAAACACTGAAAAGACTGGATAAGAAGACTTCAATTTAACAGGCACAGTCATCGCTTCACGGGAATGGGATGGGATTGTTATTGATCGAAACCCGATTTTCACTATTGTTTGTGTACGTAACAGTTCTGTGGTGATCGCGGCTAGGTTGTGCTGAAGACCGAAAGATCGAAAGATCACCTATTTTGACAAGGTAAATGCAAGGAATGCTCAGATGGTACATGTCGTAGATGTTCATGTTGGAAAGCGAATTCGCCAACGCCGTTGGCTTGTCGGGATGACCCAGCAGAAACTCGCAGAATGCGTTGGTATCAAATTCCAGCAGATACAGAAATATGAAACTGGTGCGAACCGCGTAAGCGCATCCCGTCTCTGGGATATTGCCGATGCGTTGGAGGTCGATGTCGCCTTTTTCTTCGAGGGGCTCAAGGCTGAAGAGAGCGAAGCAACCTCGCATGATGCGGTGCCGGCGGATATGATGGGCGACAAAGAAGCCATGGACTTGGTGCGCTCATATTATGCGATCCCTGAGAACCAGAGGCGCCGTTTGTTCGAGCTTGCAAGAGTTCTGAGCGACGTCGCCTGATCAGCCTTCTGACGCAGACTGGAAAAACGCAGGCGCGCGGTAGTTTTTGCTGCGCGCAAAGCTTGCCACGGGCCGCTCATGCTGGCAGGTCATGAATATGACAAAGCTGACCGATCATGCCGAACCCGATGACCGTTCCATTGACAAGACGGCACGGCTTTTAGCCGATGCGGCGGGTGATGCGATTTTGCCATACTTCCGGCGGATGGACCTCGCGTCGGAAAACAAGCTGGAAGACGGGTTTGATCCGGTTACGCAGGCTGACAAAGCTGCCGAACGTGCGATGCGTGATATCCTTTCTGAAATGCGGCCCGATGACGCCGTCCTCGGAGAAGAATTTGGAACGACGGCCGGCACCAGCGGGTTGACCTGGGTGCTTGATCCAATTGACGGCACGCGCGGGTTTGTCAGCGGGACGCCGACCTGGGGTGTGCTGATCGCCGTGGCTGATGCGAAGGGGCCATTCTACGGGCTCATTGATCAACCCTATATTGGTGAGCGCTTCGTTGGCACAAATGGCAAAGCCACGATGACGGGGCCACAGGGGGATGCAGTGCTGCGGACGCGGGCAACGCGTGACCTGTCCGAGGCAATTGTCTTCACAACCTTTCCCGAAGTCGGTAGCGCCGAAGAGGGCGCCGCCTTCCATGCAGTGGCAGAGAAAGCGCTGCTGACACGTTATGGAATGGATTGCTACGCCTATGCTTTGCTTGCCGCTGGTCAGATTGATCTGGTGATTGAGGCCGGGTTGCAAGCCTATGACATTCAGGCACCGATCGCACTGGTTGAAGCTGCCGGTGGCATCGTGACAGATTGGCAAGGTGGTCCGGCCCATGAAGGCGGGCGTGCGATTGCGGCTGCCAATGAGACGATCCACCAAAAAGCGCTGAACGTGATACAGGCACAGTTCAAATGACTGATTTGTTGCTGCGCAACGTGGATCATCTTTTGACGATGGATGATGATCGCCGCGAACTGGCGCAGGTGGACATATTGATCACCGATGGAGCGATCGCCGACATCGGCATCGGGCTCGAAACCTCCGGCGAGGTGATTGATGCCAGCGGTTGTGTTGTCACACCTGGCCTGGTGAATACGCATCATCATCTCTACCAGTCTCTGACGCGCGCGGTGCCGGGCGGGCAGGATGCTTTGCTATTTGGCTGGTTGCAGACGCTCTATCCGATTTGGGCAAAATTCACGCCTGAGCATATGTTTGTCTCGGCGCAGGTCGGTCTGGCGGAACTGGCGCTTTCGGGCTGTACGCTTAGCAGCGATCACCTTTACCTCTATCCGAATGGGTCGCGGCTAGAGGATACGGTTCACGCGGCCGCTGAGCTGGGGCTTCGCTTTCAGCCCACGCGCGGCGCGATGAGCATTGGTCAGTCGGCGGGTGGCCTGCCCCCTGACAATTTGGTCGAAAGCGAAGCTGCAATTCTGGAGGATTGCATTCGGGTCATTGATGGCTTTCATGATGCGTCCCACTCGTCCATGTGTCGCGTTGGGGTGGCCCCCTGTTCACCTTTCTCTGTCAGTCGCGAGCTGATGCGGGATGCAGCGCTTCTGGCGCGCGACAAAGGCGTCATGATGCACACGCATCTGGCCGAAAACGAAGAGGATATTGCCTATTCTCTGGAACAATTCGGCTGCCGCCCCGGCCAATATGCTCAGGATCTGGGTTGGGTCGGCTCAGACGTCTGGCATGCGCATTGCGTGAAACTGGATGCGTCCGAAATCGCACTTTTTGCCCGGACAGGCACCGGTGTCGCCCATTGTCCATGCTCCAATTGCCGCCTTGGCAGTGGCATAGCACCTGTCAAGGCGATGCGCGCGGTGGGTGTTCCGGTTGGCCTTGGAGTTGATGGGTCCGCCAGTAACGATGCGGGCAATCTGGTTCTGGAAGCGCGGCAGGCCATGTTGCTGCAACGTGTGGCAAAAGGGGCCGATGCCATGAGCGCGCGCGACGCGCTGGAAATCGCCACACGAGGCGGCGCGGATGTTCTGGGTCGCCCGGAATGTGGGCGTATTGCTGTGGGGTGCCGTGCGGATATTGCCGTTTGGGATGTTTCCGGTATCGAGGCGGCGGGCAGTTGGGATTCAGCGGCCCTGCTACTGGCCGGTCCAACCACGGTACGTGATCTGATTGTTGAGGGCCGTCAGATCGTTCGCGACGGGCAGGTCACGACGCTGGATTTACCTGCTGTGATTGGGCGACAGAACAATCTGGCGCGCGACCTGCGTGACGCCCTGTGATGCGGCTTTTCATCGCTGCATTGATGTGGATTTGGGCTGGTAGTGCCCTGGCCGATGCCGTCGCCACACAAACGCTGAACAGCTATCGTGCCGACAATGGGCGCTCTGCGTTGCGGTATTCGGAGCTACTTGAGGTGGCAGCGTCGCGTCATGCGCAGGATATGGCGGCACGGGATTTCTTTGATCATCGTGGCAGCGATGGCTCGGATGTGGCCGCACGGGTGACGCGCGCCGGGTACACATGGTGCATCGTGGCTGAAAACATCGCCAAAGGGCAGCGCTCCTTGCAGGAAGTCCTGCAAAGCTGGGCCAATTCGCGTGGACACAGGCGCAACATGCTGTCGCGGGAGGTCGAAGAATTCGCTCTTGTTCAGGCCCCCGGACATATCTGGGTGATGGTGTTGGCCGCGCGCAACTGTTGAGGGCTAATGGTTGGTTTCCGGTCACTTTGGCATGTGCTTTCGTCCCGCAATCCAGACATCGGCAATGGCCCGGTCATCGCCCATCATAATGGTTGGAAACAAGGCTTCCCAAATGTCCGTAGCGCGCTGGTTGCGCTGCGCAATCGCGGGGGTTGAGGCGAGGTCAAGGATGGTCAAATCCGCCTCAAATCCCGGTGCCAAGGTTCCGATGTTGTCCTGCAAGTGCAGGCTGCGCGCTGATCCGGCTGTGGCGAGCCACATCAGTTGCGCCGGATGCAGCGCCACGCCGCGCAATTGCGCGATTTCATAGGCGGCGGCCATTGTGCGCAGCATGGAAAAGGATGATCCGCCCCCGGTGTCGGTGGCAAGGCCGAGCGGGATGCCGCGTTTCGCCAGACCCACCACATCCATCAGGCCGGACCCGATAAAGCTGTTGGACGTCGGGCAATGCACAAGCGCTGCCCCGGTTTCAGCAAGGCGGTCAATTTCCCGTTGCGTCAGATGAATGGCGTGACCGTAAACCCCCTTGGACCCCAGCAGGCCATGCTGTTCATAGGTGTCCAGATAGTCGCGCGCCTGAGGGAAAAGACTGCGCACCCATTCGATTTCGGGCAGTTGCTCGGACAGATGGGTCTGCATCAAGCAGTCGGGGTGTTCGGACCAGAGCGCGCCAAGGGCCGCCAGCTGATCCGGCGTGGATGTCGGTGAAAACCGTGGCGTGATCGCGTATTGTGCACGGGCCTTTCCATGCCATCGGTTCAACAGGCGTTTGCTGTCGTCATAAGCGGATTGTGCCGTATCGCGCAGGCCCCCGGGCGCGTTGCGGTCCATGCAGGTCTTGCCCGCGACCGTGCGCAGCTTGCGATCCTGTGCGGCGTGAAAGAACGTATCGACGCTTTCTGGATGGATCGTGGCATAGGAGCACATGGTGGTTGTGCCATGCGCAAGAGCCAGATCCAGATATCTTGCGGCAATTTCACGGGCATACTCCGGATCGGAAAACCGCGTCTCTTCGGGGAAGGTATATGTGTTCAACCAGTCGATGAGTTGTTTGCCCCAACTGGCGATGATGGCGGTCTGCGGATAATGCACATGCGCGTCCACGAACCCCGGGCAAATCAGGTGCGGCCCATAGTCATGCATCTGCGCCAGCGGGTGATTTTTTCGAAGGGTTTCGGCATCTCCGACGGCGCGGATATGGCCGTTTTCGATCAGGACCGCGCCTGCGCTATTGATGGAAATCGCGTCTTGCCATGGCGTTTCAAACGGATTGCCGCGCGTTTCGAACATCTGGCCGAGAAGAAGATTTTGCTGCGTCATGCTCTCTCTCTAGGCGCTGCGGTTGCCAAGGACAATGTCGGGCGTCGCGGCATTGTAACCTTGCAAGCGGGCACTTATGGTCCGGCCAAGACCAAAGGGAGGCGCCGATGTCAGATCAGACCGCAGAGCTGGAGACAGAGACCGACGACGACGCCTACGTGCTGGACCCCAAGGCGATTGCCGCGATCCTCTATGCGGTTGAGATTGACGATCAGGCCAAACTGACGGAGTTGATGGAGCCGCTGCACGCGGCGGATATTGCGGACCTTCTGGAGCAGATCAACGCCTTTGACCGTGCGCGGCTGGTGCGTCTTTATGATCGCGAGTTCGATGGCGAAATCCTTTCGGAGCTGGATGAGGCGATCCGCGAGGAAGTGATCGCAATCCTGACGCCGCAGGTGCTCACGCAAGCTGTGCGGGACATGGACAGCGACGACGTGGTCGATCTGGTCGAAGATCTCGAAGACGATCAGCAGGAGGCCATTCTCGACGCGCTGGAAGATGTTGACCGCGCGGCGGTTGAGCAGGCGCTTGGATATCCGGAGTATTCCGCTGGTCGTTTGATGCAGCGCGAGATTGTCATGGCGCCCGAGCACTGGACCGTTGGGCAGGCGATCGACCATCTGCGCAACACGCCGGAAGAGGAATTGCCAGACCAATTCTACCATATCGTGATCGTCGACCCGCGCCTGCATCCCATCGGCAATGTCACTTTGGGCAAGCTGATGCGGTCGAAGCGGGCCACCAGACTGATGGATTTGTTGGAGGAAACCTTCCAGATCATCCCGGTCATGCAGGACGAATCCGACGTGGCCTATGCGTTCAACCAGTATCACCTGATTTCCGCGCCGGTGGTTGATGATGAGGGACGTCTGATCGGGATCATTACCATTGATGATGCCATGGCGGTGCTGGACGAGGAACACGAAGAGGACATTCTGCGCCTCGCCGGTGTGGGCGAGGGATCGCTCTCTGATCGGGTGATCGAAACGACGAAACAGCGCCTGCCGTGGCTGGCGGTGAACCTTGTCACCGCCATTGCTGCCAGCATGGTCATTGCTCAGTTTGAGGCGGCCCTCGCGCAAATCGTGGCGTTGGCGGTGCTGATGCCGATTGTGGCGTCGATGGGGGGCAATGCCGGAACGCAGTCGCTGACCGTGGCGGTGCGGGCCATCGCCACCAAGGACCTCACCGGTGCCAACGTCTGGAGGGTGATCCGGCGCGAAGTGCTGGTCGGGCTGGTGAACGGGATTATCTTTGCGATCGTCATGGGAATCGTCGGGGTCATCTGGTTCGGTTCACCGGTTCTGGGGTACGTGATTGCCACGGCCATGGTGATCAATCTGGTCGTAGCGGGACTGGCGGGAACGGTGATACCGGTGGTGCTGGAACGGGTCGGGGTTGATCCCGCACTGGCATCGGGGGCTTTCGTGACGACCGTAACGGATGTTGTGGGCTTCTTCGCGTTTCTGGGGCTTGCCGCCATGGTGCTTTTGTGAGCGCGCTGGCCGAGATCAAGGATGCGGCCCGCAAAGCCGGTTTTGCGCGCCGCAAAACGGCACATGCCAACGACATCGGCACCGGAGCTGGCGTCCTCTCGGGGCTGCTGGCAGGCTTTCGCGGCGTGCCGCTATCGGGATATATGCCGATCCGGACGGAGATTGACCCGACCCCGGCCATGGCCGAAGCCGCAGCCCATGGGCCTGTCGGCATCCCTGTGATCATGGCGGCGGGACAACCGTTGAAATTTGCCCTTTGGGAGCCGGATATGCCCTTGGTCGCGGGTCCTTTCGGCGCGCGTATCCCAGAGAATCCAGAATTTTTTGAGCCGGAAATCGTGATCGTGCCGCTGGTGGCCTTTGACGCCGCGGGTGGCAGGCTTGGATATGGCGGCGGGTTTTATGACCGCACGCTTGAGCTTTTGCGCGCCAAACGCCCAACGCTGGCCGTGGGGTTTGCCTACGCGGCCCAGGAGGCTGAAACTCTGCCGCTGGAACCCACCGATCAGACGCTCGATATGATCGTGACAGAGGTCGAGGTGATCGACCTGCGCGCCTAGCCTTTTTCGAAAGCGGCAAAGGCTTCTTGCCAGTCGGGATGCCAACGCGACAGTGGCGGGCGGTTTTCCGCAATATCGCCCGCGCCCCAGAGGACGCGCCGTGCATCCGTGGCCTCATCGACCATGTTGTCGGGGCACAGAATGTAGAAATCTCCCTGACTGACCCGCTGGAAGAGATAGGTGACACACTCCTCGCTCGTCCAGGCACCGGGGGGTTTTTCCGGCATGAAGGCCGCGATCATCCCGGTGTAGGTGAACCCGGGGACAAACAGATGCGCATCAATTGGCGCACCGGCTTCGCGCAACTCGTGTGCCAATTGTTCGGTCAGCACTTTCACCGCGGCCTTGGCGGCATTATAGGCCGGGTTGCCGGGCGGTGTGGTGATGCCCTGTTTTGAGCCGGTATTGATAACGGCGGCAGGTCTTCCCGCAGCAATCATGCGCGGCACAAAGGCCTGGACACCGTTGAGCACGCCAAAGAAATTCACATCGAATGTCTTGCGCCATGCAGCGGGGTCTTCCCATGTGGACGAGCCGATCCCGATACCTGCGTTGTTCATGACAAGCGCCACGTCGCCCAGCCCAAAGGCCTTGTCCGCAAGATCCGAGACGGCTTCTGCATTCGAAACATCTGTGACCTGTGTTTGAACGACGACCCCCGAAGATGCCAAAGCCTCTGCCGCGTGACCCAAGGCCTCCTCGCTGATATCGGCCAGCAGCAGGTCAAACCCCGATGCAGCCAGAAACTCCGCAGCAGCGAAACCGACACCACTGGCCCCGCCCGTGATGACTGCCAACCCGCCCGCTTTTTTGATTTCCTGCCACGCCATGATCCACCTCCGTTCATCGTTTCAAGATCACTCTAGGCGTTACACGCACGTGCGCCTATCGCGAAACGCGCCAGAATTTTGGGTGATCCCCTTGCCCTGAAGCCTTGCGCGCCATAGGCATCGCATATGAAACTCTTGTTCCTTGGCGATGTCATGGGTCGCGCCGGACGGCGGGCGATCACCGAAAACCTCCCCCGTCTGCGGGAGGAATGGAAGCTTGATTTCGTCGTGGTCAATGGGGAGAACGCGACCTCGGGCATCGGGTTGAGTGGCGCGCATGCCAAAACCCTGCTGGAGGCGGGCATAGATTGTCTGACGCTTGGTGATCATGCGTTCGATCAAAAGGATATGCTGCGGTTTGTCGAACAGGAACCGCGCGTGATCCGCCCCCTGAACTTCTCGAAGGCGGCGCCCGGAAAAGGCGCGCGGCTTTTCACTTCCAAGAACGGACGTAAGGTGCTGGTCACGCAAGTGCTGGGGCAGGTCTTTATGAAACGGCCGTTTGATGATCCGTTTTCAGCGCTTGAGCCGGTCCTGAAATCCCATCCGCTGGGCGGCATGGCACAAGCGGTGATTGTCGATGTTCACTGTGAAGCTACATCCGAGAAAATGGCGATGGGGCATTTCTGCGATGGCCGTGCCAGTCTTGTGGTAGGCACTCACACGCACGTGCCGACAGCCGATGCGATGATCCTGCCGCGCGGTACCGGGTATCTGACGGATGCGGGCATGTGTGGGGATTATCACTCGGTTATCGGGATGGAGAAAAGCGAACCGCTCCGGCGTTTCATCACTGGCATGCCCAAGGAGCGTTTTACGCCCGCCAATGGCGTTGCCACGCTGTCCGGCGTTTATGTTGAGACTGATGACCGCACAGGCGCCGCTCAACGGATTGCCATGGTGCGCAATGGTGGGCTTTTGGAAGCTGCCGCACCGTGAGCCAACACAGCCGCCGGGAGATCATAGTTTTCAGCGCGGTGCTGATCATCATGGGCGCGGGGTGGGGTGCGACGCAACCCCTGGCCAAGATCGCTGTTTCCACCGGCTACAAGCATTTTGGCCTGATCTTCTGGCAACTCTTCGTTGGTGCTTTGTTGATGGCGGTGATCTGCGCCTTGCGTGGAACGCGCTTGCCGCGGGGCCGTCGCCAGATCGGCGTTTGTCTGATGGTGGCGACGGTGGGCACTATGATCCCGAATACGACCTCCTATCAGGCTGCTGTGCATCTGCCATCCGGCATTTTGTCGATCCTGTTGTCGATGGTGCCGATGTGGGCATTCCCGATTGCGCTGGCGATGAAGCTCGATCAGTTTTCTGTGCGGCGGTTCTTTGGTCTTCTTCTTGGGCTTTGTGGTGTTCTGCTGATCGCGGCACCGGGCGCTTCGGCGCTGAACCTGTCGGTTTTCTGGGTCCTGATCGGTTTGGTCAGCGGTATTTGTTACGGATTGGAAGGCAACCTCGTCGCAAAGTTTGGCACCGCCGGCATGGACCCGTTTCAGGTGCTTTACGGCGCTTCGCTGATGGGGGCTGCGATCATGCTCCCCGTTGCCATTGCGTCAGGTCAGTGGATCGCACCTGTCGAAGGTCTGACACGTGAAGGCAGCGCATTGGTGCTCGCGTCGGTCATTCACGTCGTGGTTTACGCAGGTTACGTCTGGCTGGTCGGACGGGCAGGATCGGTCTTTGCGGTCCAGGTCAGCTATCTGGTGACCGGCTTCGGCGTGATCTGGGCCAAACTCATCCTGGATGAAGCTTATTCTGCGGGCATTTGGGGCGCTTTGCTGCTCATGTTTGCAGGAATGTATCTGGTCCAGCCGCGTGCGAAAGCGGCGCTTGCTCCTGCCTGAGCAATCGGCCAAACTCACCTACGGTAGTAAAGCGCAGAGGCAGGATCCCTGGTGATACCCTTTATCGAACTTACGCCCAACGTAAGCGCCGTGCTGACCCTCACAGTTGTTGTGATCATGTTTATCCTTTTTGTCCGGGAGACTTACCCGACGGAGGTGATTGCGATCACCGGGGCTGCGCTGATGTTGCTTCTGGGTGTTCTACCTTACGAAAACGCGCTGACCGTGCTGTCGAACCCGGCCCCCTGGACCATTGCTGCCATGTTTATCGTGATGGGGGCATTGGTGCGGACAGGGGCGCTGGAAGTGTTGACACAGATGGCTGAGCGCTATGCCAAAACCAATCCGCGCATGGCCGTGGCGGGGGTGATCCTGTCGGTCATGGGGGCCTCTGCAATCATGAACAACACACCTGTTGTCGTGGTGATGATCCCGGTCGTGGTGCAGCTCAGCCAGACCCTTGGGGCGAAGGCGTCCAAATTCCTGATCCCGCTCAGCTATGCCGCGATCATGGGCGGCTCTCTGACGTTGATCGGCACCTCCACGAACCTGCTGGTTGACGGGGTTGCACGCGGGCAGGGGCTGGAACCCTTCACAATTTTTGAGATCCTGCCCATTGGTCTGGTGGTCTGTGTTTGGGGCCTTCTCTACATGTCCATCCTTGCGCCCAAATTGCTGCCAGACCGTGACAGCATGGCGAATATGCTCTCTGACCGCTCCAAGATGAAATTTTTCACCGAAGCGGTCATCCCGCCGGACAGCAATCTGATCGGTCGCGAAGTCCTGAGCGTGCAGCTTTTCAAGCGGGAAGGCGTTCGCTTGATCGACGTGGTGCGCGGCGATGCCTCCTTGCGGCGCAATCTGCAAGGCGTTGAATTGCAGGTAGGTGACCGGGTGGTTTTGCGCACCCAGATGACCGAACTGCTTGGCCTGCAGGCGAATAAGGAGCTGAGACCGGTCGATCAGGTGTCTGCGGTGGAAACAACCACCGTTGAGGTTTTGATCACGCCGGGGTGCCGTATGGTTGGCCGGTTGCTGGGGTCCATGCGTCTGCGCCGGCGCTATGGTGTGTATCCGCTGGCGGTCCACAGGCGGAATCAGAATATCGGTCGACAGCTTGACGATCTGATCGTGCGGGTAGGGGACACGCTGCTGCTGGAAGGTGCGCCCGCAGACATTCAGCGATTGGCGGCGGACATGGACATGGTCGATGTCTCACAACCCTCCGTTCGGGCTTTCCGGCGCAGTCACGCGCCCATCGCAATTGCGGCTCTGGTCGGGATCGTCCTGCTCGCCGCTTTCAATGTAGCCCCCATTCTCCTGTTGGCCGTCCTTGCCGTTGCGCTGGTGCTGGTGACCGGCTGCATTGATGCGGACGAGGCGTTTTCGTTTGTAGACGGTCGGCTGCTGGCGTTGATCTTTGCGATGCTGTCGGTGGGGGCAGCGCTGCAGCATTCCGGCGCCGTCGCGATGATCGTGGATGCGGTCTCCCCTGCTTTGATGTCTTTGCCGCCCAGTCTGGTTGTGCTGGTTGTGTTTTTAATGACCTCGACTTTCACCGAAATCGTGTCGAACAATGCTGTTGCGGTGATCATGACGCCGCTGGCCATCGGGTTGGCAACTGCGCTTGGGTTGGACCCCCGGCCACTGGTTGTCGCGGTGATGATTGCGGCCTCCTGTGCCTTTGCCACTCCGATTGGCTATCAGACCAACACGCTCGTCTATGGTCCCGGTGGCTACAAGTTTACCGATTTTATGCGGCTGGGCATCCCGCTGAACCTGAGCACTGCGCTTATTGTATCGATGATCATCCCGCTGATCTGGCCATTGTGAACACAAATGCTGCTATGCAGCAATTGCAGGCCTGCTTTTCGTTTTTGTGCGTTGAAGATTGAGGGTTTGGTCATCATGTTTCCGCTATCAGAACATCCGGTTTTGATGAAAGGAAAGTCAGATGACACGTATGATGACAAAACTGAAAGCTGCCGCCGAGAAGCGCGCGCAGTTCACCCGTACCTACAACGAGCTGCGCTCGATGTCGCGCGCGGTCGCTTGGGATTTGGGGATGTTTCCCGAAGATGCCTATGAGGTGGCTTACCGCCACGTCTACGGGCGCTAGAAGCCCCAGAATGAGCGTCAGAAGGGCGCTCAACCGAAATTCATTCCGCCCGCGTTTTGCTTCATGCAGAGCGCGGGCGTTTCATTTGGTTTCCGCAAATCCCCCTGCTCAAAGCGGCCAGACGACCAAGATTACGGGAATGGAAACGGCAACGACGATGACTTCCAACGGCAAGCCCATGCGCCAGTAATCCCCGAATTTGTAGCCACCCGGGCCCAGAATGAGCGTATTGTTCTTGTGGCCGATCGGGGTGAGAAACGCGCTGGAAGCAGCGACCGCCACGGCCATCAGGAAAGGATCGGGCGAGACCCCCAGTGACTGCGCCATCTGGATGCCCACCGGTGCGGCGACAATGGTTGTGGCGGTATTGTTGAGCACATCCGACAAGCTCATGGTGACGATCATCAGGACAGTCAGAACCGCCCATGCGGGCAATCCTTCCGTCCAAGATACAAGTGCGCCGGCGATCAATTCTGTGCCGCCTGAGCTTTCCAGCGCGGCCCCCAGTGGGATCATCGACCCCAAGAGGACCACGACGGGCCAGTTGATATGATCATAAAGCTCCGCCAGCGGCACAATGCGGGCTAAAACATAAGCCACGACAACCAGCCCGAGCGCGATTGGCAGATACAGCAGACCAAAGCTTGCCGCCGCGACAGCGCCGCCAAAGAGGCCAATAGCGAGCCAGACTTTGCGGTTCTCGGTCACCGCCAGACCACGATCCGCCAAGGGCAGACAGCCCAGCCAGTCGGTAACATCGGCACCGGTATCCCGAGGCACCAGCAGTAACAGTATATCGCCCGTTTTGATGTCGGTCTTGCGCAGGTGTTTGACGATCCTCCTGCCTTGCCGGGAAATGCCCAGAAGCACCGTGCGTTGCCGCCAGGCCAGCCCGATGGATTGCGCCGTCTTGCCATTGATCCGCGCACTTTCCGGAACGACAACTTCGATGATTTCAACGCCTTCGCCATCGGCGCGCAGAGCCTCTTCGCGTTTGGCGTCGGCCACGGTCAGATCGAGGCTGGTGCGGAATTCATCGAGCGCTTCGGGCGTGGCCTCCAGTACAAGCGCATCACCGGCTCGAAGGACCGTGTTCCGTGCCTGACCGTACCGGCGTTTTCCGTCGCGGATCAGGCCCAGAATGGCGACGTCAGCTTTGTCAGCCGCCTCTGTGAGTTCCGCGACGCGATTGCCGATTTGCTTGTTACCCTCGGGCACGGTGAGTTCGGCGATGTATTGCGAAATTTCAGTGGCGCTCCCCTCCGCATCATTACCCTGTGGGATCAGGCGCCAGCCGATCAGCGCGACGAAGATCAGACCGGCGATGGCAGCGGCCCCCCCGACGGGTGCAAAGTCGAACATCGCAAAAGGTGTTCCCAGGGCATCTTCGCGGATTGATGCGATGATGATGTTGGGCGGTGTGCCGATCAGGGTGGCCATCCCGCCCAGAATGGTGGCAAAGCTCAGGGGCATCAGGCTCAGGCCCGCAGGTCGCCCGGCCTTGCGGGCGGTCTGGATATCGACCGGCATCAGGAGTGCCAGGGCTGCCACGTTGTTCATGAAGGCCGACAAAACGCCGCCAATCGCCCCCATCAGCGCGATATGCGCGCCCAAGGAACGTGACGCATCCACCAAGGTCCGGGTGATCAGGAATACGGCACCTGACCGCACCAGACCGGCGGATACGATCAGAACCAGAGCAACCACAAGCGTGGCCGGATGGCCAAACCCCGAAAAAGCATCCTTGGTGGGCACAACACCAAGTACAACGCCGATCATCAGGGCGGTAAAGGCCACGATGTCATAGCGAAAACGCCCCCAGAGCAGCAGGCCGAAAACCGCGCCGAAAAGACTGAAGAGGATAATCTGATCAGTTGTCAATTGGGTGGCTCCATGCTCTTGATCCGGGGTCTCTTTTTGCCTCAACTGTGGTTATGTCTGATTTGAACTTTTTAATCACCAACGGATTTTCGACAGCCTTGGAAGAGGCCGGAAAGCTGGGGCCAAGGGCGGCTTCGAAAGCCAAACTGCGCATTTTTGGGCTGATCCGGTATCTGCGCGGGATCGAAGGCAGTTGGCGAAACCCAGATCATTTGCGCTGGAATCACGTTCAGGAAGCGCGCCACATCCGGAAAGATTACCCGCCTGCGGAGTTCGGCGCCTTTCTGAGTGATTTGGAGAAACCGGTTCGATTTGACGACATCAAGGGCCTGAAAGATTCCGACGCAGAAGGCTATTTTGCGCGGTTCCGGTCCCGGCGTTTTGAATTGGCTTGCCTGGTTCTTTACACGGAGATGCCGGATCGGAGATTGGCTTTTGTGTCAGTGGGCAGCTTGGCAGATAGCAATCGCAGGCTGAAGGCATTGTCTGATGCCAAACATGCAAAGCTGTTGATTTCGCAGGTGCGGGCTTTGCCGAAGCCTTAGGGATGCGTGCGCTGAAACCTTGACAAAAGAGGTTCCGAAGGCTACGTGTTGTCTTGCAAGGCAACATGCATTTTGACGCTATTCAGATATGGTGACCCATGACCGACGTACAAATCAATGCTGGCATCGGTGCTAAATCCGCTAAACGCGCGGCGACCCGCAAACCGGCACGTACAGTGAAAACCGCAGATAAGCCGCTTGCGGTGATGGATGAGGATACCCATTCTGAGGCTTTCGAGGCGCTCGATCCGTCAGAGAAATACGCAGTATTTCGGGACGTGGGTGAAGAGCTTGCGCGGGTTTTGGGGGCGCAGGTGATCGCGCAGATGCTCAATGAAACGCCACTGAGCGGGCGCGAGATTGGCGCCAGGCTCGGGTTTGATCATAGTGCGCTGTCGCGGATCGCGCGCGGTGACTCCAAAACCGGGCCAACCTTGTGGAAGGTTTTCGCGCTTGCCGAAGCGCTCGGCTACCGGATTGAGCTGAACGCCGTCAAAAAGTGAACCTGACCAGTCTGATTTCGGATATTCTGATCCTTGGACCCGCGATCTGGGCATGTTCGCGATTGGTCCGTTCCCGGTGGCATGAGATCACTGCTGAACGTATGGCAGACGAGGGTGCGGCACCGGAACTCGTTCAACTGAAACGCGAAGAGGCCCGGTACTATCAGGATTTCGCCAGAGTGATGCCCAACTGGATGTTGGCGGCCCTCACGATCGGTTTGGCGTTGCGTCTCTATCTGATCCTCAAAGCATTCTGGGTGGTTTAGGCCAAGGGGTTGAGCGCGCCGCTTGGCGGCGATAAACAACGGCAAAATCAAAGAATGGAACCCTCCTATGGCCGGACACTCAAAATGGGCAAATATTCAACATCGCAAGGGGCGCCAGGACGCCGTGCGCGCCAAGTTGTTCTCCAAGTTGAGCAAGGAGATCACGGTGGCCGCCAAGATGGGCGACCCGGACCCGGACAAGAACCCACGTCTGCGACTGGCGGTGAAGGAGGCCAAATCGCAATCTGTGCCCAAGGACGTGATCGAACGGGCCATCAAGAAATCGCAGGCCGGTGAAGGCGATGACTACGAGGAAATCCGCTACGAGGGATACGGCCCCAACGGGGTCGCGGTCATTGTCGAAGCGATGACCGACAACCGCAACCGCACAGCCTCGACCGTGCGCTCAACTTTCACGAAGAATGGCGGCAACCTGGGCGAGACTGGCAGCGTCGGTTTCATGTTCGACCGCAAGGGCGAAGTGACCTATCCCGCAGAAGCAGGGGACGCGGATACCGTGATGATGGCCGCGATCGAAGCCGGTGCGGAGGATGTTGAAAGCTCGGAAGATGGCCATGTGATCTGGTGTGCGGATACCGATCTGAATGACGTGGCAACAGCGCTCGAAGAAGAATTGGGTGAAAGCGAAAGCACCAAGCTGGTCTGGCGGCCGACAACCACGACGGACATGGATCTTGACGGTATGCAAAAGCTGATGCGGCTGATTGATGCTCTCGAAGACGATGACGACGTGCAACGCGTCACAACCAATTTTGAAGCATCCGATGAGGTCATGGCGCAGCTTTGATCGCCAGACAGCCTCGATAACGACATAACGCCGCCCGGTAACAGGGGCGGCGTTTTTTACGAAAACGTAGGAACGGTTTTAGCGGGGTTGGTTGCAGTCCGTGCAGAAAAGCGACCGCACAAACCAACTCCAGCTTTGAACGGGCTCTGTCGGTGTGGTTCGTGCACTGCGATTGATGCGCTTGATCAGATGCTTGAGGTCGGTGAGTTTGCGGCGCGCGCCGCTGCCGCCGGCCTGGCTCTGCACAGACAAAATTTTCTTCTGTGTCTGAAGGGCGGATTCAATCATTTCGATATCTTTCGCCGTCAGGTCGAGATTTTGAGAATTATCCAGCATGAGCCTATCCTTGTTACCTTCCCACTATATGGGGAACATAAAGGGATACGCCAATCATCTTGGATGAGATTTCTGTGAATTAATATTTCTGCTTCACTCTTTCGTGAGGGATATTAACAAGTTGTTCCCGCGCAGCGGAAAAAATCGACTTGCTGAGGGGCTCCAGGGCCTTTGCCATCAGGCGACTGGTTTGCCAGTAAAGCGGCACATCCAGAGGGCAATCCGGCATCAATGTCACAAGCGTTCCGTCGTCCAGGTGGCGCTGCACGATGCTGAGGGGGTTCAGGCCCCACCCCAACCCCAGCAGGCAGGCATCCACAAAGGCATGGGTGGAGGGAAGGTGATGCGCCGGCGGCGTCAGTTTTTCCCCCGTAGCATTCCTGATCCATCGGTGTTGCAGATTGTCCTTGGCATCGAAATTCATCATCGGTGTCTGCACGAGCGATCGAGGGGTGACGCCATCGTCAAACCAACGGGCCACAAAGGCCGGGCTCGCCGTGGCCACGTAACGCAACGCCCCCAAAGCGGTGCTGCTGCACCCTGCTGCCGCCTGCGCCTGACCCGTGATCGCTGCGCTGACCGCGCCACGCAGCAACCAGTCGGTGGAATAATCCTGATCGTCAATCAGCAGCTCAAAGAACGTACCAGCGTTTCGCGATAAGCCTGAGACAAACCAGGTCGCCAGACTGTCCGCATTGACCGCGATCCGGATGCGCGCCGCAGACCGGTTTGTGTCTGGTGCAATGTCCTGAAGAACCTGGGTTTCCAGCAATGTCACGTCGTCGGCGTGCCGGGCAAGCCTTGTTCCGGCGTCCGTGGGTGTGCAGGGTGTTCCACGATAGATCAGGATTGCGCCCATACGTTCTTCCAAAGCCTTGATGCGCTGAGAAATTGCCGAAGGCGTTACATTCAACTGTGCGGCAGCACCTTCAAAGCTGCCGTGCCGCACAATGGCGGAAAGTGCTGCGAGCTGAGCGGGGTCCAGTATCATTAGCAAACCTTAATATGCGTTCAGATATTTAATTTGAGTAATCTCGCTTAGCAATCTAGTCAATGCAGTGACATCTCAGGAGCCATTTTGTGATTGATACTTTCCTTCCCGGTTATCTGCTCAGCCTGTCGCTGATCGTGGCGATTGGTGCGCAAAACGCCTTTGTTTTGCGCCAGGGGTTGCGCAGGCAACATGTTTTCTGGGTGTGCCTGACCTGTGGTCTTTCCGATGCCATCCTCATTGTCGCCGGTGTCGCGGGGTTTGGCGCGCTGGCGGAGAAAGCGCCCTGGTTTGAGACCGCGATGCGCTATGGCGGGGCAGTTTTTCTGCTGTGGTATGGCTGGCGAAACGCGCGATCCGCCTGGGAAGGCGGCCACGTCCTGCAGGCCGAAAATGGCGCAGGGGCCCCGCTTGTTCCGACGGTGCTGACGCTTCTGGCGCTCACCTGGCTGAACCCGCATGTCTACCTCGACACGGTTGTTCTGATCGGGTCGATCTCGGCTCAATACGACAATCGGTTGGTGTTTGGGGCAGGCGCGGTTCTCGCCAGCATCAGCTTTTTCTTTGCGCTGGGATACGGCGCGCGGTTGCTTGCGCCGCTCTTTGCACGTGCCTCAAGCTGGCGCGTTCTTGACGGGCTGATAGCCCTGACCATGTGGGCAATTGCCGCCGGTTTGTTGTTCGCATAACCCCTTGCAGTCTGTAGCGAAAAAGTATGTCTATGGCGCATGGCTACACGCACGCCCTCCCGCCCACTGACAGGTATCTTCTGGATGCTCGTGACAGGGTTTTGCTTCGTCGCTGTCACGGCATTGGTCAAATATATGGGCCCTCGCCTGCCACCGGTGGAAATGGCTTTCCTGCGCTACCTGCTCGGGCTGGTGTTCCTGATCCCGGCCATCGGATCGCTACGCGCGGCGCATTTGACAAAACGGCAGTGGGGATTGTTTGGGGTGCGCGGTCTCGTGCACGGCTGCGGCGTGATGCTGTGGTTTTTTGCAATGGTGCGCATTCCGATCGCGGATGTCACCGCGATGAATTATCTGGCCCCGGTTTACGTGACCATCGGTGCCGCCCTTTTTCTGGGGGAGAAACTGGCTTTTCGCCGGATCGCCGCTGTCTGCGTGGCGCTGATCGGCGCGTTCATCATCCTGCGCCCGGGTTTTCGCGAGATCAGCAGCGGTCATCTGGCGATGCTGTTTGCGGCGGTTGTCTTTGGCGGCTCTTATCTGACCGCCAAGGTCATGGCGGATGAGGTGAAACCTGCCGTCGTTGTGGCCATGCTCTCCATTTTTGTGACCATTGTGCTGGCCCCATTCGCGATCTTGCAATGGGTGACGCCAACGATTTCAGATCTTGTGTTGCTCTTCTGTGTGGCCTGTTTTGCGGTGGCTGGACATTATACAATGACGCTGGCCTTTGCGGCGGCCCCCCTGACCGTGACCCAGCCCGTGACCTTCACCCAGCTTGTCTGGGCCGTCTTACTTGGATATCTGGTCTTTGACGAAGCCGTTGATATCTGGGTGATTTTTGGCGGCGTTGTCATCCTTGCTTCGGTTGTTTTCATTACCTGGCGCGAAGCGGTGCTGAAGCGTGGGGAGACGACACCGACCGTGCACGCCACCAAAGTCTGATATCCCTTTTTTATTGATTGACTGATCAATAAAAAACCCGCTATCTGATGCATCGTTGTAGCCGGAGGGGATTCCCGTGCCAAAATTAGGAATGGAGCCGATCCGCCGGACGGCGCTTGTTGAGGCAACAATCGCGGAATTGGCCTCAAAGGGGTCGATGGACATCACCGTCGGGCAGATTGCCAAGCGGGCGGGCATGTCCACAGCCCTTGCGCATCACTACTTCGGCGGTAAGGACCAGATATTCCTGGCTGCGATGCGCCAGATTCTCCGCGATTTTGGTGGTGAAGTGCGTCGGGAACTGGCTGCAGCACAATCGCCAAAGGCCCGGGCCATCGCTCTGATTGAGGCAAGCTTTTCGCCCACCTGTTTTGCACCCGACACGGTGAGCGCATGGATGACGCTTTATGCCCAGGCGCCCACAAACCCCAACATGCAGCGGCTCTTGCAGCTTTACCAGCGCCGCTTGCAATCGAACCTTTGTCATGCGCTGCGTCCGCTGTCGGATCACCCAAATGACCACGCAGAAACCCTGGCCGCGCTGATCGACGGGCTTTATCTGCGTGCGGCCCTGTCGCGCTCGCCCAGCCCGGATGCGGCGCGGGAACGGGCGTTGAATATGCTCAATATCCTGCTGGAGGATCACCCATGACCAAGCCGAACATCCTGATCCTGATGGTGGACCAGCTCAACGGTACGCTTTTTCCCGATGGCCCGGCGGAATGGTTGCATGCGCCAAACCTCAAGAAGCTCGCTGCAAGGTCGACACGGTTTCGCAATGCCTATACGGCGTCACCGCTTTGCGCGCCGGGGCGCGCGGCTTTCATGTCGGGCCAGTTGCCATCGGCCACAGGTGTGTATGACAATGCTGCCGAATTTCCGTCGGCCGTTCCGACCTATGCGCATCATTTGCGGCGTGCGGGCTATCAGACCTGCCTGTCCGGCAAGATGCATTTTGTTGGGCCCGAGCAATTACACGGCTTCGAAGAGCGCCTGACCACGGATATTTATCCGGCTGATTTCGGCTGGACGCCTGACTATCGCAAACCCGGTGAGCGGATCGACTGGTGGTATCACAACATGGGTTCGGTGACCGGCGCAGGGGTCGCTGAAATCTCCAACCAGATGGAATATGACGACGAGGTGGCTTTTAACGCCACGCGCAAGCTCTACGATTTGTCGCGTGGTGCTGACGCACGTCCCTGGTGCCTGACGGTCAGTTTCACGCATCCGCATGACCCCTATGTTGCGCGCAAGAAATACTGGGACCTCTACGAGGACTGTGCGCATCTGCTCCCCGAGGTGCCGGCGATCCCCTATGAAGATCAGGACACGCACAGCAAGCGCATTTTCGACGCCAATGACTGGCGCAGTTTTGACATCACCGAAGAAGACATTCGCCGGTCGAGGCGGGCCTATTTTGCCAATATCAGCTACCTTGACGATAAGATTGGCGAGGTCCTGCAAACGCTGGAGGATACCCGGCAGGAAGCGATTATCCTTTTTGTCTCTGACCACGGTGACATGCTGGGAGAACGCGGGCTTTGGTTCAAAATGTCCTTTTACGAGGGATCATCGCGTGTGCCGCTGATGATCTCGGCCCCACAGATGGCCCCGGGCCTGCAGGTCACGCCGGTGTCCAACATCGATGTCTGCCCGACGCTTTGTGACCTTGCCGGCGTGTCGATGGACGACATCATGGACTGGACGACAGGCGTGTCGCTGGTGCCCATGGGGCAGGGGCAGGAGCGCAGCGAACCGGTGGCGATGGAATACGCCGCCGAAGCCTCTTACGCGCCGATGGTTTCGCTGCGCTATGACAAGTGGAAGTACAACCGCTGTGTTCTGGATGCGGATCAGCTTTTTGATCTGGAGGCCGACCCGCATGAGTTGACCAACCTTGCGGAAGTTGCCGAGCATCAGGGGACGTTGCAAACCTTGCGCGCCAAATCGGAAGACCGCTGGGATCTCGCCGCTTTTGATGCCGATGTGCGCAAGAGCCAGGCGCGTCGCTGGGTTGTCTATGATGCGTTGCGACAGGGGGGGTATTACCCGTGGGACTACCAGCCGCTGCGTGATGCGTCCGAGCAATACATGCGCAATCACATGGACCTGAACATTCTCGAAGACAGCAAACGTTTCCCGAGGGGCGAATAACCTGTCCTCGACCAAGTAACCCTGCCGGAGGCAAGACTTCAAATGACTTATCCAACCCAACCGACCGCCAGCCACTTCATCAATGGCGCCTATGTGGAAGACACATCCGGCACGCCGATTGACGTGGTCTATCCAGCGACCGGCGAGGTCATCGCAACCGTATATGCGGCGACCCCGGCGATTGTGGATCAAGCCATTGCCAGCGCGAAAACCGCGCAAGTAGCTTGGGCAAAAATGACCGGCACCGAGCGGGGCCGCATCCTGCGGCGCGCAGCCGACATCATGCGGGAGCGCAATCATGACCTCTCCGTTCTGGAGACGTTTGACACTGGTAAGCCCTATCAGGAAACCAGTGTTGTGGATGCCACCAGCGGGGCGGATGCGCTGGAATATTTCGGCGGCATGGCGGCGACACTTACTGGAGAACATATCCAGCTGGGGGAGGATTGGGTGTACACCCGGCGAGAACCTCTTGGTCTTTGCGTGGGCATTGGCGCGTGGAACTATCCCACCCAGATCGCCTGCTGGAAAGGCGCGCCTGCGCTGGCCTGCGGCAATGCGATAGTCTTCAAGCCTTCTGAAACGACGCCGCTTTGTGCGTTGAAAGTCGCCGAGATCCTGCATGAGGCAGGGCTTCCCGCAGGCCTCTACAACGTCGTTCAGGGCATGGGTGAGGTTGGGGGCGCATTGGTCAGTGATCCCCGCGTCGACAAGGTGTCTTTGACAGGCTCAGTGCCCACCGGGCGCAAGGTCTATGCTGCTGCCGCCGCCGGGATCAAGCATGTGACGATGGAACTGGGTGGCAAGTCTCCGATGATTGTTTTCGAGGATGCGGACATCGAAAACGCTGTCAGCGGGGCGATCCTTGGGAATTTCTATTCCTCCGGGCAGGTCTGTTCGAACGGCACACGCGTGTTTGTGCATGAGGACATCAAGGAGGCCTTTTTGGCGCGTCTGAGTGCGCGGCTTGCAGGGGCCGTGATTGGGGATCCGATGCAAGTGGAGACCAGTTTTGGCCCCATGGTATCAGAGCGGCAGATGAACATCGTTCTGGATTATATCGCCAAGGGTCAGGCGGAAGGTGCGCGTCTTGTAACCGGTGGCACCCGACTTGATCGCGATGGGTTTTATCTGCAACCGACCGTCTTTGCGGATGTGACGGACGATATGACCATCGCCCGTGAGGAGATTTTTGGCCCTGTCATGGCGGTGCTCGATTTCACCGATGAGGATGATGTGTTGGCGCGTGCCAATGATACTGAATTCGGTCTGGCAGCTGGCGTGTTTACCCGTGATCTGGCGCGCGCACACCGTGTTGCCTCGGGATTTGAGGCAGGCACCTGCTATATCAACACATATAACGACGCACCGGTGGAGGCGCCTTTTGGCGGCTCGAAGGCATCGGGTGTCGGGCGCGAAAATTCCAAGGCCGCCATTGAGCACTACAGCCAGTTGAAATCTGTCTATGTGCGCATGGGCGATCTGGAAGCGCCCTTTTAGGCAAATGTGATCCAAAGGTGCGCTGACGCGCACGCGATATTTCATGCGCGTGCCGCGCCGCTTTGAGGCGAAGTGAGACGAGAAAATGCAAGCGGATTTTGTGATTGTAGGTGCTGGAAGTGCCGGTTGTGCAATGGCGTATCGTTTAAGCGAGGCGGGCGCGTCAGTCATTGTCATCGAACATGGGGGCACGGATATCGGGCCCTTCATCCAGATGCCTGGCGCATTGTCTTATCCGATGAACATGAAGCGCTATGACTGGGGATACAGCTCGGAGCCTGAACCGCATTTGAACAACCGAAGGCTGGTGTGTCCGCGCGGAAAGGTTATTGGCGGGTCGTCCAGTATCAACGGTATGGTCTATGTCCGCGGACACGCCAGGGACTTCGATCACTGGGCAGAACAGGGGGCGGATGGCTGGTCCTATGCGGATGTGTTGCCCTACTATAAGCGGATGGAGACGTGGCACGACGGCGGTCACGGCGGTGATCCGTCCTGGCGCGGCAGTGATGGTCCTTTGCATGTGAGCCGTGGTCCCCGAAAAAATCCGTTGTATCAGGCATTTGTCGAAAGCGGGCGGCAGGCAGGCTATGAGGCAACCGACGACTACAACGGCCAGAAACAGGAAGGTTTCGGCCCGATGGAGCAGACGGTCTGGCAGGGCCGTCGGTGGTCGACAGCAAATGCGTATCTGCGGCCTGCCCTGAAGCGCGACAATTGTACTTTGGTCAATGCGCTGGCGCAGCGTGTCGTCATCATGGATGGAAAGGCGACGGGTGTTGAGGTCCTTCGTGGCGGCACCCGCGAAGTGATACATGCAGCGCGCGAGGTCGTCCTGGCGGCCTCATCCATCAATTCGCCGAAGCTGCTCATGTTGTCCGGTATCGGTCCGGCGGCACATCTGTCCGAGCATGGTATTGACGTTATCGCTGACCGTGCGGGCGTGGGCCAGAATTTACAGGACCATCTGGAGGTCTACTTCCAGATGGCCGCCAGTCAGCCCGTGACGCTCTACAAATATTGGAACCTGATTTCGAAAGGGCTGATCGGGGCCCAATGGCTTTTGACCAAGAAAGGGTTCGGCGCGTCCAACCAGTTTGAAAGTGCGGCCTTCATTCGCTCGCAGGCCGGTGTCGACTACCCGGATATTCAGTATCATTTCCTCCCTCTGGCGGTGCGATACGATGGTAAGATTGCAGCTGAAGGTCATGGTTTTCAGGCACATGTCGGGCCCATGCGATCGCCCTCGCGTGGCGCTGTCACCCTTGCATCTTCCAACCCGGCAGATGCACCGCGGATTTTCTTCAACTACATGTCGACCGACAAAGACTGGCAGGATTTCCGGCAGTGTTTGCGCCTGACGCGGGAGATATTCGCCCAAGAGGCCTTCAAGCCGTTCGTCAAACACGAAATTCAGCCCGGAGCGGCCGTTCAGACCGATGAGGAGCTTGATACATTTATCGCCGAGCATGCCGAAAGCGCCTATCATCCTTGCGGAACTTGCCGCATGGGGCGCGCGGATGATCCTTTGGCGGTGGTCGACCCGGAAGCCCGGGTGATCGGTGTCGATGGTTTGCGCGTTGCCGACAGCAGCATCTTTCCCCGGATCACCAATGGCAATCTCAATGCACCGTCGATCATGGTGGGGGAAAAAGCCTCTGATCACCTTCTGGGGCGACCTGCTTTGGCCCCGTTAAACGATGCACCCTGGCTTCATCCCCATTGGGACACAAGTCAGCGTTAACCGCTCGGTAACCGACGTTAAAACTTCGACTTGTTTCGAGTAAATTTGCGCGTCATAGGAGCGACATGGGTAAATTGTTTCTGGTTTTGTTGGTGGGCACTCTCGCAGTTCCTTTTGGGTCTTACGCGGCGGATACCCTTTCTGGGTCCGTTCGGGTGATCGATGGTGACACCCTTGCTATCGGTACCACACGAGTCAGGATTTTTGGTATCGATGCCCCTGAGGCGGATCAGACCTGCACCACAATGCAAGGTGCAAAGTGGAAATGCGGAGCTTGGGTTTCTGCCGAAGTAGAAAAGCGGTTCGGTGGCCGACAGGCGACATGTGAGCCAATGGCGGTGGACCGCTATGGCCGGACGGTCGCGCGATGCCATGTCAACGGTGAGGATATTGGCGCTACGCTGGTGTCAGAAGGTCTTGCCTTTGCTTATCGGCAGTATTCACAAGACTACGTATTAGCCGAAAAGGGTGCCGCCGTCAGAGATGTGGGACTGCATGCGAGCCAGATGCAGACCCCATCTGAATTTCGCGGATTAAAAGCCGCCTTCCCGGCCACCCCCGGCTAAATCGACGGAGACCGATCCGGTGATCACGGGGCGGTCTCGCGTTTCCGGTTGGTGAGTAAGCGATATTCAGCGTTCGTTTGCGAACCTCATTAGCCAACTTGGTAAGGCAAGATGCTTCTGAGGTTGGGATCCACGCGCAGTTTGCGCTCAAGAGGTGGAACGGCGCGTTGATGGCAATGCGCTCTTTCACAGATGCGACAGGAAATTCCGATGGGTTCAAATGCGCCGTCGCGGTTCAAATCCATGCCATCGGCATAAACAAGATCGCGCGCGTGGCGCACCTCACATCCAAGGGCGATGGCGTAGCGGCGAACCGGTGCGCCGAAACGTCCCGCAGGCTTTGAGACATCACGGGCGAGGTTGATGTAGCGCACACCGTCCGGTGTCTCAGCCAGTTGCCTTAGGAAACTGCCGGGCTGTTCGAAGGCGCGATGCACGTTCCACAACGGACAAGCGCCACCAAAACGGGCAAACTGCAATCTGGTTGCCGAATGACGCTTTGTAATGGTTCCGGCCTGATCCACACGGACGAAAAAGAATGGAATGCCCTTAGCGCCGGGGCGTTGCAGCGTGGACAACCTGTGCGCCACTTGTTCGATGGACGCGCCGAAATCGCCAGCCAAGGCTTCGACATCGTGACGGCATGCGTGTGCTTTTTGATGAAAGACCGTGTAGGGCATCAAGGCTGCGCCGGCAAAATAATTGGCCAGCCCAATTTTTGCGATTGCGCGCGCTTCGGCGGAATGAAAACGTGCCAGATCAAGCGTCGCCTCCAGCAATGCATCCTGTTTGACCAATGCAACTTGCAACAACAACTGAAACGTCTGGCTCTCAGGGGGCGCGCGACGCGCGAGAGAAAGCTGTTTGGTTGCCGGATCGTAATGCCGCAAATTGTCAGTATCGGAAAAAACGACTTCCACGCCACTGTTTCCCAGCGCTGAAACCGCTGCCACCCGGATGTTGCGGTGCCCGCCCTCTTTATTTGCAAAATGCTCCGCTGCGCGGTCTACTGCGTCGATGTAGTTGTCACAGTAGTGGAAAAAATCGCGTACCTCTTCCCAGGGGCTCGGGGTGGCACGCGCATCTTCCCGGCCCAGTGCCTCATCAAGGGACGCCAGACGTTCCTGCATTTGCCGGTAGCTGCGGTGCAATTCCAGAAAGGCATGCGCGAAGGCCGGGGCATTGGACGCGGCCAGTCGCAAATCCGCAAGCGGTGGCAGCGCATCTGCAAAAAGCGGATCGGCAATTGCCTCGCGCATGTCACTGACCAGCCTTTCGCTGTCACCAGCACTTAGCTCAGTCACATCCAGACCGAACTCCTGAGCCAATGCGAGCACCACGGTGGTGGAGACCGGTCGGTTGTTATTCTCCATTTGATTGAGATAGGGCAGGGAAACACCCAACTTGGCCGCGAAGTCTTTTTGAGTATGACCAAGCCGGGTACGCAGTTCGCGTAACTTAGCGCCAGCATAGAGCTTCTGGGTGGCCATGCCGCATGCCCTCCTTACGTGCATTTTGCAACTTTGCAGATTCGGCAAATCTATATTTGCAAATTCCATGGAGCAAGGTGCCGCGCCGTGGTTAACAATCGGTTTACTATGTTCCGCTCGTAAAGAAGATCGCGAAATACACAAATCCGCCGCGCGCGCGTGTCAGAGCAATGATCGCCCTGTGGCCGTTCAATTTTGGGCCTTCGCCTGGGTTAAACGCGTCCTGGAAGCTGTCACAAGTGCAAGGCAAGCCGCCGTTCGCGGCGATAAACCATCAGAATCGAGATAACCGCCGCCAAGGATGTCGCAACCATGATGTAAAGCAGGGGGAATGCGCCGGTTTCGGGGCCCAATAACGCGCCAGCCAGAACGCTTAAGGCGGCGCCGCCGCCGATCATGATCGCGCCGCCTAGACCTGATGCGGTTCCCGCCAGATGGGGGCGCACAGACAGCATCCCTGCCGTTGCGTTTGGAATAACCAATCCATTGCCAAGGCCGACGAGTGTCATCAGCCCGAAGAAGCTCAAGGGGCTACCTTGTCCAATTAGGAATACGGTCAAAGATATCGAGACACCTGCGAAGTTGATCAGGCAACCGGTCAGCACGAGCTTGTTGATCCCGATACGCCGGGCCAGCATCCCGGTGAACATGTTTCCAAAAAAATAACCGACAGCAGGCGCGCCGAAGAAAATACCGACCCAGAAAGGTGACATGCCAAAGACAACCGACCCTACAAAAGGTCCGCCGCCCAAATAGGCAAAAAAGGAACCCGAGCAGAAGCTGGCGGCAAGAGAGTATCCCCAGAACCGTGGTGATACCAGCAATTCGGGATATTCGCCGAACTGTTGTGTGAGGCTCTTGTCGCTTTTTACGGCTGTTTCGCCCATGTCGGCCCAGGTCAGCCACCAAACAAGTGCGCCAAGCATCAAAAGCGCCCAGAAGTTCGATTTCCAACCGTATAGCTCATCCAGAATTCCGCCGAACATCGGGCTGATCATGGGAACGATCGCCATGCCCATGGTTACATATCCGATCATCGACGCAGCCTGGTCCTGATCGAACATGTCACGCACGGCAGCGCGGCTCAGAACCATAGCCACGGCGACAACGGCCTGGCACATGCGGAAAACCAGAAAAACTTCAGCGGTGGGTGCCAATATGCAGCCAATCGTGGCGACAAGGTAAATTCCGATACCCCATAGGATCACCGGTCTGCGGCCGAATTTGTCGGATATAGGGCCGATAAACACTTGCAGGACGGCGCTGATTCCGAGGTAAAGGCCGACTGATAGCTGCATCAAGCGATAGTCTGTCTGGTAATGCGCAGTCATGTTTGGAAGGCTTGGCAGGAACATGTTCATCACCATTGCAGACATGCCAGCCAATAAGATGAGTGTTGCAATGTGAGGTGGTGTTGTCCGATCAAGAAATCGGATGACTGGGGTATCGTTCATTCAGAATAGGTAAGACAGGCGCGATTTGTTGTCCACGCATAGCGGGTATGCTAAATTTGCATGTGTCAAAATTTGCAAATTTGCGATTAGCAAATCAAAGATTGCATAAGATTTGCAAATATTCCAATTTCCGCTTCGATCCTCAACCCGGGTTGGGTATGGTCTCTCAGATCAAGCAGCGAGGGTTCCATGAAAGACATTCTCCATCAACTAGAAGAGCGTCGCGAAACTGCCCGTATGGGCGGCGGTCAACGACGAATCGACGCGCAACACGGTCGTGGGAAGCTGACAGCGCGTGAACGGGTGGATCTCTTGCTTGATGAGGGCAGCTTCGAAGAGTTTGACATGTTTGTCACCCATCGCTGCACGGATTTCGGGATGGAGAGCCAGAAGCCTGCGGGCGACGGTGTGGTGACGGGCTGGGGCACCATCAACGGGCGCCTTGTTTATGTCTTCAGTCAGGATTTCACGGTTTTCGGGGGATCGCTTTCCGAAACACATGCTCAAAAAATCTGCAAGATCATGGATATGGCGGTGCAAAACGGTGCGCCTGTTATCGGGATCAATGATTCAGGTGGCGCTCGGATTCAGGAGGGCGTCGCAAGCCTGGCGGGCTACGCCGAGGTGTTCCAGCGCAATATCATGGCCTCCGGGGTCATTCCGCAGATCAGCGTGATCATGGGGCCCTGTGCGGGCGGGGCGGTTTACTCCCCGGCGATGACGGATTTCATTTTCATGGTCAAGGACAGTTCCTACATGTTTGTGACCGGTCCGGATGTGGTCAAAACCGTCACGAACGAACAGGTCACTGCCGAAGAACTGGGCGGCGCAGGCACCCATACAAAGAAATCCTCGGTCGCGGACGCGGCTTTCGAAAACGATGTGGAGGCACTGGCGGAAGTGCGCCGTCTTGTCGACTTTCTGCCCTCCAGCAATCGCGAAAAGCCACCTGTCAGGCCGTTCTTTGACGACCCTGACCGTGCAGAGGCCTCTCTCGATACACTTGTGCCAGAGAATCCGAACACGCCTTATGATATGAAGGAACTGATCCTGAAACTCGGCGATGAAGCCGATTTCTACGAGATTCAGGAGGATTTTGCCAAGAACATCATCACCGGCTTTATCCGGCTTGAAGGTCGCACTGTCGGGGTGGTGGCAAACCAGCCGATGGTTCTGGCCGGGTGTCTGGATATAGACAGCTCGCGTAAGGCCGCGCGTTTCGTCAGATTTTGTGATGCGTTCGAAATCCCGCTGCTGACACTGGTGGATGTGCCCGGATTCTTGCCGGGAACAAGCCAGGAATATGGCGGCGTGATCAAACATGGGGCAAAGCTGCTTTTTGCCTATGGGCAGGCCACTGTACCGATGGTCACGGTGATTACGCGCAAGGCTTATGGCGGCGCTTATGACGTGATGGCTTCCAAACATCTGCGATCAGATTTCAACTATGCCTGGCCCACAGCGGAAATCGCCGTTATGGGCGCAAAAGGCGCGACAGAGATCATTCACCGCGCCGATCTCGGGGACGCAGAGAAGATCGCCCAACATACGGCCGATTACGAATCCCGGTTTGCAAACCCCTTCGTCGCCGCCGAGCGCGGATTTGTGGATGAGGTGATCATGCCGCGCAACACCCGTAAGCGCGTTGCCCGGGCCTTTGCGTCATTGCGCAACAAACAGGCGCAGATGCCCTGGAAAAAGCACGACAACATTCCGCTGTGAAACCTCGGGATATCATAGCGATTTTGGCGGTTTGTTGCGCTATTGGGGGTCCAGTTCTGTGGCTGCAAAAAAAGGCCGAGGCTCAACCACCGCTCATCAACGCAATCGGTGGGAAATGGGCCGTGCATGATCTCGACTGGCACGAGACTGACGGGGCGTGGCGTGTCAGAGCTGTTTTATACCCCAAGCGGGTCAGCTTTGAAGGGGCCACTGCCACGGCCTTGTTGCGCAGTTTTTGTGGTGCGTTGGTGACGGCGCTGCCGGGTAAGCCAACCACGATCTCGCGGCATGAAATCTATAGAACGGACCTCAATGTGTATTTGGAGGAGCGCGATGACCCCGATGCCGAAGCTCTGTTCCCGAGCCTGATTCCCGTTCCGGTTCGGGAGGGCACCTGCATCTCCAATGCGGAAACTGTGATTTACCACCCGACCTATCCCGGTGCTTTGGCCGGATGGGAGCCAACTGAGGCGAGCGTTGTTGAGATCGAAGGCAAGGCGCACCTGAACATTGTCTTCGAACCCGTTGAATCGTTTGAACCCGAGTTGGCGGAGTTCTCGTATCAGAAGGCTTGTCAGGCGGTTCTGGAAGATCCTTTGGTCACCGCAGCCGCACTCCCGAAAAGGCTACGGTCCAAGGTGCCGGAAAAAGGAACGGGCCCGCTGTTTGTTACGGCCCGCGTGTCGAAACAGGTGGGAAGCAAATGGTTTGGTTTTGCGACGCATCGGTCAAACCGGCTTGGATTTATTGTCTCCTCCGGCGCATGCGTGCCCATGCAGGATGGTAGCGCGACATGACGTGGGCACATCACATGACCATGAACTGTCAGCGGGTGCGTTGAATGCCACTTTTTCACAACTTTAAGGACGCGCCGTCCCATGTCGCCCCTTTCTCCCATGCCGTTGAGGTAGGTGGATGGGTCATGTTGACAGGGCAGATGCCGACGGTGCCGGGCGCGCCGGATGCACCATTGGCCAACGGCATTGAAGGGCAGACACGACAAGTCATGGAAAACCTGAAGATCGTTTTGGCCGGGCTCGATCTGGACCTCAGCGATGTGATGCAATGCCGATGCTATCTCACCGCCTTCGAACGAGATTACGACGCCTTCAATGTCATCTACAAGAGCTACTTCCCGGCCGACCGGTTGCCCGCGCGTACGACCATCGGGGTGACGGCGTTGGCGGTGGGTGCCTTGGTTGAGATTGATTGCCTTGCCCGCAGGCGGGAGGTCGAATGACACGCCTCTGGGAAAATCAGGCGTTCACGATCGCACATGCAGATCGTGACAGCTTTGAAGGCAAAGGATTGCGCTCGTTTTTCGAGTATCGCGATCTGGGGATATCTGCTGCCACAAAAGGCGCATTTGGTGCGCATGTGATCCGTGCCGTGCCGGGCATGGAAAGCCCTGCCCAGTGGCACAGCCATGCTCTTGATTTTCAGATGGTCTACGTTACCCGAGGCTGGGTTGTGTTCGAATATGAGGGGAGCGGCGAACATACCCTCAAGGCAGGGTCTTGTGTCTTGCAGCCGCCCGGGATCAAGCATCGGGAGTTGCGTCACTCAGATGATCTTGAGCTGCTTGAGGTGATTTCACCCGCTGAGTTCGAGACTCGGGAGGAAAATGCCCCATGAGCTTTGCGGCCACGCTTGCCTTTGTTGCCCACGCTGCTGTCCTGCCGGTGACCGATGTGCCTTCGGGTCAGCCGGTAGAACTCTACGAAGTGCTGATTGACGAGGTTGGAACAGAAACCTGGCTGCGATTTCGGTTTCTGGCTCCGGAAATCGCCCGCGACACCGGCAGCATCAGTTTTGCGCAGGCCGAGTCGGATCTTGAGCATTTGTGCGTCGAGGTTGCTCTGCCATACCTCACCGAATTTGATCTGAGGCCGCAAATTGTTGCCGTCACTTTATTGGACCGCCCCGTTGAATTTGGACAGTCTGATCCGAAGGCGACGCAGTTCATCGATGTGTTTCGGGTTTCTTCCGGAAGTTGTGTTTGGGAGGGATTATGACGCAGTCTCAATATGCTGCAGGGCGACGTGAAGGTCGGCGAAAGTTCGCGACCCGGCACCCACAATGCATCGCGCCGCAGACGTTAACATTTCCATTGGCGCGCAACCTGCCTATGATGATGTTGGAGGTGCCGTGGGGCAACCTCAGAAAAGAACCGGTCCAAAGTCGGATTTTATCACGGCGGACCAGCACTGAAAGTGACAGGAGATACAGATGTCCAAGAGCATCAAACTGTTGGCGACTTTGGGCCTTTTTGCCCTCGTGGCTGCTTGCTCGCATGATGAGGAAGAATTCGTCGTGGTCGATCCGGAGCCGATCTCGACAGAGCCGACTTACACCGGCAAATACAAGTAATGCTGAGGCGGGATGGGTCTTTGGGCCCATCCTGACCTTACAAACCCCCTTGCAACGGGGGGTAGGATGCTAAAGCACCGCGGATTTCCCGGCCGATTGGCGGGAACAGATTTTCAGTTCACACTTCGCAGGTTCAACCCACGCGGTGTTACCCCGCTGACCGAACGTGCCCGGTTCAAAGACCGCAAACCGGCGGATCGTCGGGCAGATGCGGCGTTCTTTCAGGCGCTTTGGGAGCACTTCGGATCAGAGCCCTTTGAGCGGGGCAATCTGGATGCCGGACGGCTGTCCTGGCTCTTTGGTCGCGAAGTGATTCCGGCGGAAGACCCTTTTGATCCCGCGGATTACGCGGCGCTCCTGGTGATTGACGAAAGGGTTGCCCGACAGTCCTTTCCAGAGGCTTTTGAGGGGTGATCGGCATGTTTTCGCCCGAAATAGGCCGCTACCGGCGGTCGATGGCCCATAAAGGGGCGCTTGCAGGAAAAGGGCTGGATTATTCAACCCATGCGGGTATTGTTAATTCTGCAGTCACACGCGAATATCCCCGCACCGTGTCTGTGTACACTATTCGTACCCCTTCCCCTGGCGGGCAGTGCGACGCGTTGGCGTCATCACTGCCCGCCTTTTTCTTGGGTCACGACATGGTGACGGAACCAGGGTTTCAGCGGCGCGTTCCCTTCGCAGATGTGCTCAGAAGCAGAGGAAATCGTAGATGTCGATCAAAGGTCTCTTATTCGCTGCAACCGCCTGTGCGAGCCTCGCAGCCTGTGGTGATACACTTGGCGAACAAGCTGTTGGTGGGGCGGCCATTGGCGCCGGCACTGCAATTGTCACCGGCAGCAGCGCGCTGCAGGGGGCAGCGCTCGGTGCTGCGGGCAATGTTGCCTACTGTCAGCTTTACCCCGGCAAATGTAACTAAACTCACTTCGCCGACTAAATTGCGCAAAATCTCCGCCGCGTCTGCTTGTCATGCGCGGCGGTTGTTTTGCGCTGCTCAAAGTTCTCAATGCATTTCCAGAAGGTCCCATCATGTTCAATAAGATCCTGATCGCCAATCGGGGCGAAATTGCCTGCCGCGTCATCAAGACTGCCCGCAAGATGGGCATTCAAACGGTGGCGATTTATTCGGATGCAGATAAACAGGCGCTGCATGTGCAGATGGCGGATGAGGCAGTGCATATTGGGCCGCCTCCTGCGAACCAATCCTACATTGTGATCGACAATGTGATGGCGGCGATCAAATCCTCAGGGGCTGAGGCCGTCCATCCCGGGTATGGTTTTCTGTCAGAGAACGCGAAATTTGCAGAGGCTCTTGCAGAAGCTGGCGTCGCCTTCGTCGGCCCCCCCAAAGGCGCGATTGAAAAGATGGGGGACAAGATCACCTCCAAGAAAATCGCCCAAGAGGCCGGCGTTAGCACCGTCCCCGGCTACATGGGGCTGATCGAGGACGCAGATGAGGCGGTAAAGATTTCCAATGAGATCGGCTATCCGGTGATGCTTAAAGCCTCCGCAGGCGGTGGCGGCAAGGGCATGCGGATTGCCTGGAATGACGCAGAGGCGCGCGAGGGCTTCCAGTCCTCCAAGAATGAGGCGGCGAGTTCTTTCGGCGATGACCGGATTTTCATCGAGAAATTTGTCACCCAGCCCCGGCACATCGAAATTCAGGTGCTCTGTGATGCGCATGGCAATGGCATCTATCTGGGTGAACGGGAGTGTTCGATCCAGCGGCGCAATCAAAAGGTTGTCGAAGAAGCGCCGAGCCCGTTTCTTGACGAGGCGACCCGCAAGGCGATGGGAGAGCAGGCCGTCGCCCTTGCGCAGGCCGTGGGCTACACCTCTGCTGGGACGGTGGAGTTTATCGTGGATGGCGACAAGAATTTCTATTTCCTGGAGATGAACACACGCCTTCAGGTGGAGCATCCGGTCACCGAGCTGATCACGGGCGTTGATCTGGTGGAACAGATGATCCGCGTGGCAAATGGAGAAGAGCTGTCGATCACACAGGCGGATGTGAAACTGAACGGCTGGGCGATTGAAAACCGGCTTTATGCGGAAGACCCTTACCGCGGGTTTCTGCCCTCCATCGGACGTCTGACACGCTACCGCCCGCCTGCGGAAGTCACCGAAACGACGCATGTGGTGCGCAATGACACCGGTGTTTATGAGGGCGGCGAGATCAGCATGTATTACGATCCGATGATCGCCAAGCTTTGTACCTGGGCGCCGACGCGCGGTGAAGCGATTGAACGCATGCGGGTGGCGCTGGACAGTTTTGAAGTGGAAGGGATCGGCCACAATCTGCCCTTCCTCTCTGCGGTCATGGATCACCCGAAATTCGTCTCAGGCGATATAACAACGGCTTTCATCACCGAAGAATACCCTGATGGGTTCAACGGTGTGAGTTTGGATGATGTGGAATTGCGTCGGATTGCAGCGGCCTGTGCGGCCATGCACCGGGTTGCCGAGATACGCCGCGCGCGGGTTTCGGGGCGGATGGACAATCACGAACGCAAAGTGGGTACAGAGTGGAACGTCGCACTCCAGCAGCAATCATATGACATGACCATTGCGGCTGACCAGGAAGGCTCAACCGTGACATTTGCAGACGGGACCGTATTGCGTGTCAGCGGTGCCTGGACCCCTGGCGACCAACTGGCGGAAATGACCGTGGCAGACGCGCCGCTGGTATTGAAAGTCGGCAAGATCAGCGGTGGTTTTCGGATCAGGACACGCGGGGCTGATATGAAAGTGCATGTGCGCACGCCGCGACAGGCTGAACTGGCGCGCAAGATGCCCGAAAAACTGCCCCCCGACACGTCCAAGATGCTGTTGTGCCCAATGCCGGGCTTGATCGTGAAATTGGATGTGGCCGTTGGGGATGAAGTGCAGGACGGTCAGGCGCTCTGCACGATCGAAGCCATGAAGATGGAGAATATTCTGCGCGCAGAACGCAAAGGTGTTGTCTCGAAAATCAACGCTTCGGCGGGTGACAGCCTCGCCGTGGATGACGTTATTCTGGAGTTTGAATAAGCCTAAATGCGTCGCCCCGCAGACATATCGCTTGGGCGCTATCGCCCGATTGCGCGCTCTTTCTGCTCGCGGATTTCACGCTGCCGCATCGGCATCTTGTCGATGCTGCGGGAGATTTCGCGCACATCCCACGGAAAGGGTTTGCGCAACTTCACACCGCCGTCTTTGCCGATAATGACCAGCATAAACCCGCGCGGCCGCAACTTGCGCCGTAAATCCGACATCACATCGGGGCTGGTATCAGTGATCACAACAACGTCGCGCGCGTCCAGTTCTTCTGCGCGCTCGCGCAGCAATCTGGTTTGTTCGATGTATGCTGGGTTGTCCTCGCTGTCGGCAAAGACAACAACGGGGCGTTTTTTCCACTTAAATTGCTTTAAATCGACGTCTTCCATCGTCACAAACAGCGTTTCTGCCAGATCAGGTTCGGCCGTTTGGGCCATCGTCGCGTTCGCGAAAAAGCACGCCAGAACAAGGGGTAATATCTTTTTCATCACATCTCCTGCTCTGTCCAATATAAGGCGCTGTTCAGGATATGCGATGGGGAATGCGCGCATATTTACCATTAAAATTGCATCAAGGGGTTGGGTGCTATGACGCTGGCTATCCCCTCTTTCAGGCCGGTCGGGGCGGTCGCTGCACATTGGGTCAATTGCGTCATGGACGTTATTCTGCACATTGGTGCTCACCGCACCGGAACAACGAGTTTTCAAGATTACATGCGCCGTCATACTGAGCCGCTTGCGGCGATGGGTGTCGGGTTCTGGGGACCGGGGCGCACCCGTCGCGGGTTGTTTTCGGGTTTGGTTCCGAAAGACGAGGTTTGCACGGGCAGGGACCTGCGCAGGCAGGCTGAAGGGCGGGTTCAGCTGCAATTGGCCGGGGCACGCGCAAGGGGGTTGAGCACTCTCGTTGTCAGCGACGAAAACATGATGGGCTCGGTACGTGAAAACCTGCGCAGCGGATCGCTTTACCCCGGTATCGGCGAGCGAATGACGCGCTTCGCCCGCGCGTTTGAGGGGCAGGTTTCGACAATCATGATTTCCGTGCGCAGTCTCGAACTCTATTGGAGCTCTGCGCTGTCTTTTGGCGTTGCACGGGGTTACCCCGTCCCGGACCGTGAAAAACTTCGGAAGATCGCGCAATCGCGGCGCGGCTGGCGGGATGTGGTGACAGACCTGGCCAGTGCCGTGCCCGAGGCCGATATCAGGGTAATGCCCTTCGAAAAGTTCTGCGGTCGGCCTGAAGTGCAATTGAGCAGAGGGACAGGCGTATTGGCACCCTTTGACACGGATCGACATTGGTTGAACCGCAGTCCGACTTTGGCCGAACTGCGCCGCGTTCTGGATGAACGCGGCGACGGCGGCAACATTCTGCCCTTTGGCATGGGGCGGTGGAACCCCTTTACACCCGAAGATCATGGCGCGCTGCGCGAGGTCTTTGCAGACGATATGATGTGGCTGATTTCCGGTGCTGACGGGCTGGCCACGCTGACAGAGGATCACGACCGGAAAAGAGCAGGGAAAACCTTGCCATCCGGTGCACAGATAAAAGGACATGGGCATGAGCTCGAAGAAAGACAAATGGCGCGACCTGGCTAAGGCGGAACTGCGGGGCAGATCACTGGATGACCTGACGTGGCAGACCTTGGAGGGTATTGCTGTTCAACCGGTCTATACGGCGGAAGATACCGCTGAACTTGACCATTTGGGCGGCATTCCGGGCGAGGCGCCTTATACGCGCGGGGTCAAGGCCACCATGTATGCCGGCCGTCCCTGGACCATTCGCCAATATGCAGGGTTTTCCACCGCCGAGGAAAGCAACGCATTCTACCGCCGTGCGTTGGCCGCGGGTCAGCAGGGCGTATCAGTCGCCTTCGATTTGGCAACGCACCGCGGCTATGACAGCGATCATCCGCGAGTCGAGGGCGACGTGGGCAAAGCCGGTGTCGCCATCGACAGCGTAGAGGATATGAAAATCCTCTTCGACGGCATCCCGCTCGACAAGGTTTCCGTTTCCATGACGATGAATGGCGCAGTCATTCCGATCCTCGCCAGTTTCATCGTCGCAGGTGAAGAGCAGGGACACGACAAATCCGTTTTGTCAGGCACCATTCAGAACGACATTCTCAAGGAATTCATGGTGCGCAACACCTATGTGTATCCGCCGGAACCTTCGATGCGCATCGTGGCGGACATCATCGAATATACCTCTGACACCATGCCAAAATTCAATTCAATTTCGATTTCGGGCTATCACATGCAGGAAGCTGGCGCGAACCTCGTGCAAGAACTGGCATTCACACTGGCGGACGGCCGGGAATATGTGCGCACAGCGATTGCGCGGGGCATGGATGTGGATAAATTCGCCGGGCGATTGTCGTTTTTCTTTGCCATCGGGATGAATTTTTTCATGGAAGCGGCAAAGCTGCGCGCAGCACGTCTGCTTTGGTCGCGCATCATGGCGGAGTTTGAGCCTAAAAACCCTAAATCTTCGATGTTGCGCACGCATTGCCAGACATCGGGTGTCAGTTTGCAAGAGCAGGATCCTTATAACAACGTGATCCGCACGGCGTATGAGGCGATGAGCGCTGTACTGGGGGGGACGCAATCCCTGCACACAAATGCGCTTGATGAAGCCATCGCGCTGCCCACGGAAAATTCCAGCCGAATAGCGCGCAATACCCAGTTGATTTTGCAGGAAGAAACCGGTGTGACCAATGTTGTCGATCCTCTGGCGGGTTCCTATTACGTCGAAAAGCTGACCGCTGATCTGGCTGATGCCGCCTGGAAGTTGATCGAAGAGGTTGAAGAGATCGGCGGTATGACCAAAGCGGTGGCCTCCGGTATGCCCAAGCTACGCATCGAGGAAGCGGCGGCCCGGCGTCAGGCTGGTATCGACAGAGGGTCGGAAGTGATCGTTGGCGTCAACAAGTACCGCCGGGACCGCGAAGACCTGATTGATATTCTCGATATCGACAATGCGGCCGTTCGTGACAGCCAAATTGCCCGGCTTGAAAAGATTCGTGCCAGTCGCGACGAGGCGGCCTGCGCGCAGGCTTTGACGGAACTGACACGTCGCGCGTCCGAAGGCGGCAATCTTTTGGAGGCAGCAGTCGAAGCTGCACGCGCGCGCGCCACAGTGGGAGAGATCAGCATGGCAATGGAAAAAACCTTTGGCCGCCACCGTGCGGAGGTCAAAACGCTGGCCGGTGTCTACGGCGCGGCGTATGAGGGCGACGAAGGATTCGCCGCGATCCAGAAATCCGTCGAGGAATTTGCCGAGGCCGAAGGGCGCAGACCCCGCATGCTGGTTGTCAAAATGGGGCAGGACGGGCATGACCGCGGCGCCAAGGTCATCGCGACGGCTTTTGCTGATATTGGCTTTGACGTGGACGTCGGGCCGCTCTTTCAGACCCCGGCGGAAGCAGCTCAGGACGCGGTGGACAACGATGTGCACGTGATCGGGATCAGTTCGCAAGCTGCTGGCCACAAGACTCTCGCGCCACAGTTGGTGGCCGCATTGAAAGACGCGGGCGCGGAGGACATTCTGGTCATCTGCGGCGGTGTGATCCCTCAGCAGGACTATCAATTCCTCTACGATGCAGGTGTGAAGGCCATTTTTGGCCCCGGCACGAATATCCCGAATGCGGCGCAAGACATCCTGAAGCTCATTCAAGATGCGCGGAGCTGACAACCAAATCTGCTGTTTGCCTGTCTACCTGTCGTGCGCCAATGCGATTGACGGAATTATTGGTGGTTTTGTGAACGGGTCCGCGGGGGCGATTTCGGGCTATCAATTGGTCTGGAACAAGTATTCTATCGGGTCGCGCAGGTTGAACAGCGAGGACGACCGTAAATGATGCAACTCGACCATCTGGCCGTCGCGGGCGAGACCTTGGCAGAGGCTTGCAAGCACGTAGAGCAGTCTTTGGGGGTGAAGATGCAACCGGGTGGGCGACATGCGGTTTTCCATACGCATAATGCGCTTCTGGGTCTGGAGGGGGGCCTCTATCTGGAAGCTATTGCCATTGACCCGTCGGCACCCCAACCGCAGCGACCCCGGTGGTTTGACCTTGATCGGTTCGAAGGTCCCGCGCGTCTGACGAACTGGATCTGCCGGTCGGAAGACATGGAACGCACGCTTGCCGATCTTCCCAAGGGTCTGGGCGCACCGGTGGCCCTCAGTCGGGGGGATTTGCGTTGGCGCATGGCCGTTCCGGGATCGGGTTTGTTGCCTTACGACAATTGTGCCCCGGCGCTCATCCAATGGGAAACGCCAACACATCCCGCGACTTTACTAGTGCCATCGGAGGTGCGCTTGATGCGGCTGACGATCCGACACCCCGAGGCGGAGGCAATCAAGGCAAGCTTTGAACCTTTCCTTTCCGACGACCGTATCAGCTATGAGGTCGGCCCCGTTGGTCTTCTGGCCGATTTCGACACCCCCCACGGACCTCGGGTTTTGGGCGGATGATCAGAGCTGCATTGGACAGTGACGCCCAAAACATAACGGCCCTTTGGAACACTATGATTCGGGACAGCCTGTCCACTTTTACGACGCTCGAAAAGACGCCGGATGACATTCTGGACCTGATCGAGAAAAGGAGGGGCGCGTTTCTGGTCGCGGAAGTGGCAGATCAATTTGCCGGGTTTGTAACCTTCGGCGGGTTTCGGTCCGGACCCGGATATGCAGCGACTGCGGAGCACACCATTCTGGTGACACCACAAACACAAGGCCAGGGTGTGGGGCGCGCCTTGATGAAGGCTGCCGAAACGGCTGCGCGGGCAAGTGGCACGCATGTGATGATTGCCGGTATCAGCCACACCAACGTCTCCGCCCAGACATTTCACCGCCGATTGGGGTATTCGGAGGTCGGACGCTTGCCTGAGGTTGGGCGCAAGGCGGGGCGGTGGCTTGATCTGGTCTTGATGCAGAAAGTGCTGTGATGCGACGCTTCATCCGCTGACATGCCCGCACGCAACAGATAAGGTCTGCGCCATGTCAATCTGGTCACGTATTTCCGAAGCGCTCTCTGCGCTGACTGCCGGTGAAGGCCTGTCGCAGGTTTTCGACCGCCTGCGCTCTCCGCCCGAGCGGTCGGTCGCCTTTGCCATTGCCGTGGTAGCTTTGGGTGCGAAAATGGCGAAGGCGGACGGACAAGTCACGCGTGACGAGGTAACTGCTTTCCGCGAAGTCTTTCATATTGCTGCGAAAGATGAAGCAGGGGCCGCAAAGGTCTTTAATCTCGCCCGTCAGGATGTGGCGGGTTACGAGGATTACGCCAAGCGTATTAAAACGATGTTTTCCTCCCAGCCTGAAACCCTGCGCGACCTGCTGGAAGGGTTGTTTCACATTGCCGTGGCCGATGGCGTTTATCACCCGAATGAAGATGTCTTTCTGGAGCGGGTGACTGAAATTTTCGAATTGCCGCAATCGGATTTCAACGCGTTGCGCATGCGTTTTGCACCGGATGTGCAACAGGATCCCTACACCGTTCTGGGTGTCACGCCGCAAACACCCGTCGCCAAGATTCGCAAGACCTGGCGCAGATTGGTGCGCGAAAACCATCCCGACGCGATGATGGCGCGTGGCGTGCCCGAAGAAGCTATGCAACTAGCGCAAAAACGCATGGCCGATATCAACCGCGCCTGGGACGAGATTGAAAGCGCGCAGAGTTGATGCGCCTGGCGACGTACAACGTCGAATGGTTCACAAACCTGTTTGACCGGGAAGATCGCTTGTTGCCTGATGGCGGATGTTCCGCGCGTTACAAGGTGACCCGTGCACAGCAGGCAGAGGCTCTGGGCGTGGTCTTCCGTGCGATGGATGCCGATGCGGTCATGATCATCGAAGCGCCGGATGCAAATGGTCGTCGTAGCACCGTTACGGCGCTGGAGAATTTTGCGGCGCATTTTGGATTGCGCGCCCGGTCCGCCGTGATGGGTTTCATGAATGATACGCAGCAGGAAATTGCTCTGCTCTATGATCCGGACGCCCTTTCCGCGCGCCACGCGCCGCAATCGGGCACCGTTGATGTGCCGCGTTTCGATGGTGTTTTCGAGATCGATCTGGACGTGGATGCAACAAAAGACCGCGTCAGTTTTTCCAAACCGCCGCTGGAACTGGATGTGGAAACCAAAAGCGGATTTCTTTTTCACATCATCGGTGCGCACCTGAAATCAAAAGCTCCGCATGGTGCGCGCGATGACGCCCACGCCATGAAACTTGCCATCGCGAACCGGCGGAAGCAACTCGCACAATCCATCTGGTTGCGGGCCAGAATTGATCAGCACCTGGGGCGCGGCACCGCGCTGATGGTCATGGGCGATTTGAACGACGGTCCTGGTCTCGATGCCTTTGAGGGGCTCTTTGGCCGGTCGTCGGTTGAGATTGTGATGAATGGTGCGGCAGGTGATCTTTATGATCCACATGCGCGGCAAGCTTTGACCCATCGAATGGGGGCCGCACCGACCTCGGCGCGCTTCTGGATCAAGCACGAGAAACGGTATCTGCAGGCGTTGTTGGATTACATCATGGTGACGCCGGAATTGAAGGGGCGAGATGCGTCATGGCGGATCTGGCATCCCACGGATGACCCTGTGTGTTGGGAAAACCCAACATTGCGTGATGCGTTGCTGACAGCCTCCGATCATTTCCCGGTGACCCTTGATCTCGACATCTGACCTCGAAGAATCGCGGTTTTGTGACTATATTGATCACATGAGACATGTTTTTGCGCCTTTGATCGCTTTGTGCTTCGGTGCCGGAATGCTTGCGGCGCAGGAGGACGACGCGCCATCCATGATGGAGCGTGGGGCACAGCAATTTCTTGAGGGGTTGCTTCTGGAGATGGAACCGGCGCTGGAAGGCATGCGGGGGTTCATCGACGAAATGGGACCGGCCTTGACCAAGCTGATGGGCGAGATCGAAGACTGGTCGGTCTATGAGGCCCCTGAAATCCTGCCAAACGGTGACATCATCATCCGCCGGAAACCTGACGAGCTGCCCGATGCTGAAGTGTCGCCGCAAATCGAGCTATAGACGCCCCGTCAGCGCAGCTTTTTAATCTCGACTTCCGCGTCCAGCGATGAGGCGAGCGACATCAAGCGCGCTTCGGCGACTTCTCCGAAAAGTGGCACCATGTCGGGTGTCAGGCGCAGTTGCAACTGGCGTTTCTTGGGGAACCAGCGCAGGGTGCCGCGTTCGGCGTCCTGCGTCATCCAGAGCATGGCCCCGAAACGCATGGCTTTGCCGAGAATTTCCGCCTCCAGTTTTGTCTTGTCGTCAATCAGATCGTAAAGTTCCTCAAAGCGCGTCCCTTGCCGTTTGTTGGAATAGCGATGCAGCAGGGCGAGTCCCAAAAAGACACGTTCGGAATGTTTGAGTCCACCGAGGTTGGCCCGTGTGGCATTGTCAAAACAGGTCTCTGCCCGATAATCGGGATGCGCACGCCAACTGACGTCATGCAATAGACAGGCGGCCTTGATCAGGCGTCGTCGCGGCGGAGGGGCAGATTTGAAAATCGGGTGAATGAAGGCATATAGCGATTTGCCGAAACCGGGCATGCGCGCGTCCTTGGCCTCCGCAAATCGGCAGGATTCAATCAGCGGATCCCTGTCACGCAGCCGTTGTGGCATCTGCTCGTAGAGCATGCCTTCACGGATGCCATAGCTTGAGATGGCAATGTCTTTCGGCTTGAAGATTTTCACCAGACGGCTGAGCACCTCTGCGGCGAGAGGCACAAGGCTCATCCGGGCGGCAGAAATTCCGCAGGCGCCACGCAATTCGTCAATATCCGACTGCTGGATGTATTTGACGGTCGCGCTGACGGACCGCGCCGTCATGCGGTATTCATGCAGGACGTGCAGCGGGTAGCCCCGGCGCAGCATATCGATCCGGGCGATCGCCCGCCATGAGCCGCCAACCAGAAACAACCTGTCAGGCTGCGGCCCCATCGCGTCGTGCAGCCTGTTCATGGTTTCCTTGATGTGCACCTGTCGGCCCTTTTTGCCGCCCTTGATTTCACGCAGCTTCAAAGGACCGAGTGAGGAGGTCACGCGGCGCCCGACACGCCCGTCCGATATCTCGGCAAGCTCCATCGACGAGCCCCCAATATCGCATACCAGCCCATAGGATCCGGGCCAGCCGAGCAGAACGCCCTGCGCCGAAAGCCGGGCCTCTTCTTCACCATCTATGACCCAGATGCGCAAGCCGGTTTCACGTTTGACTTCATCACAAAAGGCCGGTCCGTCGCTGGCGTCACGCACCGCCGCCGTGGCCACAACCGTCAACTCAGGCAGCCCCATGCCCTGCGCGAGATGTTGAAACCGGCGCAAAGCACTCAATGCGCGCACACGTCCCTGAGGATTCAACACGCCGCTGTCTGATAACCCTGCACCCAAGGCGCACATGATTTTCTCGTTATAGAAATAGGCGGGTGACCGTGCGGCCCCGTCAAAAACCACCAGACGCACAGAGTTAGAGCCCACATCGACCACGCCGACCCTGGACAAGGCGCGCGCGCTTGGGTCCTCGAACAGGGGTCTGCCGAAAAAACCCACATCAGGGTGCGTGCCATCCGGCGCTCTCGGCGCAGAAATTTCGCTTGGTAGGCTCATGCAGGCATCCAGTCGATTTCGCAGTCACCCTGAGCAATATTTTGACACGGGTCAATCCATGTAGGTCCAGATTTCCAACACCTGGTCCGCCGTTCGTCAGTCCTCGGTGTGCGTGAGCTTGGGCACGTCTGATGCGCCAGCAGACCCGCGCCCTGATAGCGAGGGGTTTTCCATGAAAAACCGGTGGCAGTTGAACGCAAACGCCCCTTCGGGCAAAGGCGGTCGTTCGAAGGTGCCATCTGGCCCCATGACCCAGCTTTGCGCCACATCGGCGAGGTTTGCTGCCATGATCTGACTGACGATCTGGGCCTTGACCGTGGCGTTCTCTATTTCCACCAGCGTTTCGACCCGGCGGTTGAGATTACGCCCCATCCAGTCGGCAGAGGAAATAAATACGCGCGCTTTCTTGTGGGGCAACCCATGACCATTGCCGAAACAGACGATACGGGAGTGTTCGAGGAACCGGCCAACAATGGATTTGACGCGGATCGTGTCGCTGAGGCCCGCAACACCGGGGCGCAATCCGCAAATGCCGCGGATCACGAGGCTGATCTTCACGCCAGCCTGGCTTGCGGCGTAAAGCGCGTTGATGACCTCGCTGTCGATCAGCGAATTCATCTTGGCCCAGATCGCGGCGGGCTTGCCCGCTTTTGCATGCGCGGCCTCCGCGGCGATCAATTCGAGCAGTCGCGGCTTCAGGGTGGTGGGCGAAATAGCAAGATTGTCCAGGCTGTCAGGTTGTGCATAACCTGACAGGTAGTTGAACACCTTGGTGGCATCGCGCCCGAGCCGCTGATCGCAGGTAAATAACGACAAGTCGGTGTAAATACGCGCTGTGATCGGGTGATAATTGCCCGTGCCATAGTGTGTATAGGTCACCAGTTGATTGCCTTCGCGCCGCACAACGGTGGAAATCTTGGCGTGGGTCTTGAGGTCGAGAAACCCATAGACCACATGCGCGCCTGCGCGTTCCAACCTGCGTGACTGTCGGATGTTGGCGGCCTCGTCAAAGCGCGCCTTGAGCTCGACCAGTGCCGTAACCGATTTGCCGTCCTCTGCCGCTTCACAAAGGGCCTCGACAATCGGGCTGTCACGGGACGTGCGATAGAGCGTCTGCTTGATCGCCACGACCTGCGGATCCCGGGCGGCCTGTTGCAGGAAACGGACCACCATATCAAAGGTTTCATAGGGGTGGTGCAGCAGCATATCCTTGGAGCGGATGGCCGCCAGCATATCGCCGTCGTGATCGGTGACACGTTCCGGCACGCGCGGAGTGAACATGGGCCACAAAAGATCGGGGCGGCTGTCCAGAACCAATTCCTTGAGGTCGGCGGAGCCAATCATACCGTCGATCTCGATCACTTCTTCGAGGTCGACATCAAGCTCTTCCATGATCACGGCCTTGAGTTTTTCCGGCGCGCCCGCCGAATGGGTCAGCCTGACCACCTCGCCTCTGCGGCGGCGTTTGAGCGCCACCTCGAACTCCCTCACGAGGTCTTCGGCTTCTTCCTCGACTTCCAGATCGCTGTCCCGCAACACCCGGAACTCGAAATGCGCCTTCAGTTTATAGCCGGGGAAAAGGCCCGCAATGTTGAGCACAAGTAGCTCTTCCAGAGGCAGGAACCGGAAGTTCCCATCTTCTGCGGGCAGGGCGATGAAGCGGTCGATCTGGGCCGGAATGGGCAGTAAGGCCTGCAAAGGGCGCTTGTCGGAGCTACGTTCCAGCTGAAGCGCCAGCGCGTAGCCGGTGTTGGGGATGAAAGGGAAAGGGTGCGCGGGATCAATCGCCAATGGGGACAGAACCGCGAAAACCTGCGTCAGGAAAACATCCTCAAGATAGGTTTTGTCCGCATCCGTCAGGTCGTCACGTCGCAGCACGGAGATGTTTTCCGCTTCCATTTCTTTGAGCAGAGTGACCAACACGCGCTGTTGGGTGACCATCAGTCGACGGGCGTTCTCGTCAATCAGCGCCAGTTGCTCCGCAGGGCTCAATCCGTCGGCGGCGGGTGTCGTGTTTCCGGCCTGTGCCAACTCGCGCAGACCCGCGACCCGAACGGTGTAAAACTCATCGAGATTGGTGGCGGAAATTGACAGGAAACGTAATCTCTCCAGCAAAGGAACGCGGGGATTTTCGGCTTCTTCGACAACCCGCCAATTGAAGCCCAGCCAGCTCAGTTCGCGATTAAAAAACCGCGCCGGTCCCTCTGTATCGAGATCGGACATTTCTGTTGCAGGTGGAAATTTGGACGTCAGGAAGTCGGCTTGTGTCATGCGGCCCTTGTGGTCGAAATGTATGAATGGCGTGTGACAATTATCGCGCGCTCTTTACCTCATTGTCCAGCAAGCTTGCGGCAAGTACCCGTGATATCGGGCGTTTTTGCGCCAATGACGCTGTGTCCAGGCGATCAACCAGGTCGCGGGCCGCGGCAAATGACCTGTCCATACGGGTGATCAGATAGGGAATGAGGTCGCGTTTCGGGGTGAGCTGCCTGTCCGCAAAAAGCTTGGCCAGAATTGCCGCGAGCAGCGTGTCATCGGGCAACTCAAGAGAGGCACTTGGCGCTGCGGCAACGCGACTGGCCAGATCAGGCAAGGTGATCCCCCAGTCGCGCACGGCACCACGTCCGGTCAATAGCAGCGCCTTGTCTTCTGCCAGAACCAGATTGTGAAGGTGAAAAAGGGCGTTCTGTTGGTCCGCGTCGCCTGCAATTTCGGGGACGTCTTCCACGACGATTGATCTCTGTGCCAGCACTGGAATATCGGCTTCATTCAGATCGAGGCTTGATATGATCTTCGCCTTCGCCTTGGTGGCCCAGACATGCGCCAGATGGGTCTTGCCTGATCCTTCGGGGCCGGTCAGAACAAGTTTGCCAGCAGGTGCGGCTTCGATCATGGCGACGGCAACGGCGTTGGATGGCGCAACCATGAAATCTGCGCGTCCCAGCGCCGGGACGCTTGGCAAGTCGAAGCTCAGCTGTTCTGGCATGTCAGCCCTCGTCGCGATCCGAAAGGCCGCGATACAGCAGGGATTGCTTGTATTGCGCGATCCCGAAGCGTGCGACGACGCCGATGGCCGCAGCAACCGGAACGGCCACCAACATGCCGACAAATCCGAAAAGCGCGCCGAATACCGATAGGGCGAAGATGAGCCAGACAGGATGCAAACCGACAGAACTGCCCACAAGTTTGGGTGTCAGGATATTGCCTTCGACCACCTGCCCGATCACGAAAACCCCTCCGACAAGACCAATGGAAACCCAGTCGCCCCAGAACTGGAAGAGCGCCAGACCAATGGCCAGAACGCCACCGATCAGCGCGCCAAGGTAGGGAATAAAGGTGACCAGCCCGGCGACAAAGCCAACAACGAGGCCGAACTGTAAACCAACAAGCATCAATGCAATCGCATAGTAGCTGCCCAGTATCAGGCAGACCGTCCCCATGCCCCGGATAAAAGAGGCAAGCGTCGCATCGATGTCTTTTGCCAGCATCCGGATGGTATTGCGATGATCACGGGGTAACAGCTCGTCGATGCGGGCGACCATACGGTCCCAATCAAGCAGGAGGTAAACCGAGACGACCGGAACGACGACAAGCAAAACCACCACGTTCAGAAGGGATGCGACCGAACTCAGTGCAGTTTGCAGGACTTCGGCACCGCGATTCTGGACCGTCTCCCCCAAAGTGTTGATGGATTGCCGCAGTGTCGAGCTCTCGTCGAGCAGGGAAGGGAACCGTTCCGTCAGGAAGGTGGAGATGCTCTTGGCATAGTCGGGAGCGACATTGAACAGTTGCAGGGCCTGACTTGCGAGCGTTGGAATGACCAGAAGCGCCATCAGCACAAAGACCAGGAGGCCTGCAATGGTGATCAGGCCGGTTGCGGCAATGCGGCTTAGCCCAAGATTTTCCAGCCGGTCGGCAACTGGATCAAGGAAGTAGGCAATGGCCCCTCCCAGCACAAAGGGCAAAAGCACGTGACCCAGCGACCATAGGACGATCAGAAAAACCGCCGTGGCGATTCCCCAATAGGTCATCTGTTTGTGTACGGGCAGGGCCATCGAGCGCTCCGAAAATCTGATGCCCCTGTGACATCGCCCATGCGCGCTGCTGTTTCAAGCGAATTGAGGCCTGATTACGCGCCCGGGGCGGTGCCGCGCCAATTGACGATGCAAAAAAAAGGGCCCCGCAACGCGAGGCCCTGAAATGGAATTGTTGATGGATCTAGTGGCAGGCTGGGCGCGTCCCAGGCAGCAGCACCTTGTCGACCACATGGATCACACCATTGTCGGCTTCGATATTCGCGATGACGACGGTGGCTGTCTCCCCTGTCCCATCGGCAATGGAGACGCCATCAGAGCCTTTGCTGATGCACAGGCGTTCGGAGGCGAGGACAGGCTTGAAATAGTTCGATCCGTTCGGGATCATTTCCGCCGTCAGTTTGCGGTCATCGACATGATAGAGCAGAACGTCGGTCAACTGACCTTTGTTTTCAGGCTTCAGAAGTGTTTCCACAGTACCTTCCGGCAGGGCGGCGAAAGCATCATTGACAGGCGCGAAAACGGTGAATGGTCCGGGGCCTTGCAGTGTCTCGACGAGGCCAGCGGCGGAAACGGCTGCCACAAGTGTGGAGAAGCGTTCATCACCGGAAGCGATTTCGACAATGTCGGCTGCTTTGGCGGCCGTTCCGAATGTCAGTGCCGTAGCTGTGATCGCGACGATCTTGCGAAAAGTTGTCATGTTTCATACCTTCGTTGTGTGCATCCATGCCTTTTGACATGTGAAAAAGGTACGGAGGGACGCGGGCGATGGATCACATCGCTCGCGTTTCCGTGAACATCTCTCTGAAAATCTGTCACAGTCCCAATGGATCGTGCATGACCTCTTGCGGATCGCAAGTTTCAGCGGCTTTCCGGCAATATTGCCTGATTGCGGGTCGCCGTCGTTTGTCATAGTCAGGCCCAATGAGGATTTTGACCGAAGGACTTATCCATGCGCCTGAGCCGCTATTTCCTGCCCGTACTGCGTGAAAACCCTGCTGAGGCGCAGATTGTGAGCCACCGCCTCATGCTGCGTGCGGGCATGATCAAGCAGAATGCGGCCGGGATCTATTCGTGGCTGCCGCTTGGCTTCAAGGTGCTGCGCAAGCTTGAAAACATCGTACATGAAGAACAGGTGCGCGCGGGTCACATTCCGATGCTGATGCCGACCCTGCAATCGGCGGATTTATGGCGCGAAAGCGGTCGCTATGATGCCTACGGGCCGGAAATGTTGCGTATTCGGGACCGTCAGGACCGTGACATGCTCTACGGTCCGACCAACGAAGAGATGATTACGGATATTTTCCGCAGCCATGTGGGTAGTTACAAAGACCTGCCGATGACGCTCTACCACATTCAGTGGAAATTCCGCGATGAAATGCGCCCGCGTTTCGGCGTGATGCGGGGGCGCGAATTTTTCATGAAAGACGGATACAACTTTGATCTGACCAAGGAAGACGCGCTGCACGCCTACAATCGCCATTTGGTCAGCTACCTGCGTACCTATGAGCGCATGGGGCTTCAGGCCATTCCGATGCGCGCGGATAGCGGACCCATTGGCGGGGATGACACCCATGAATTCCTTGTGCTGGCCGATACCGGAGAATCAGAAGTTTTCTACGACAGCGCCGTGACCGATTTGAGTTTCGGAGACCGCGACATCGACTATGACAGTGTCGAGCAATGCGCCGGTGTGCTTGAGGAATTCACGTCGAAATACGCGCGTACGGATGAAACCCATGATGAGGTGTTGTTCAATGCCATCCCCGAAGAGCGGCGCCGCACCGCACGTGGCATCGAAGTGGGGCAGATTTTCTATTTTGGCACCAAATATTCTGATGCGATGGGGGCAACGGTTCAGGGACCGGACGGCAAAGCCACGCCGGTCCATATGGGCAGCCACGGCATCGGTGTAAGCCGGCTGGTTGGGGCGATCATCGAGGCCAGCCATGATGACAAAGGGATCATCTGGCCCGAAGGCGTGACACCCTATCACTGTGGCATCGTCAACTTGAAGCAAGGTGACGCCGAAGCGGATGCCGCCTGCGAAAGCCTCTATGCCAGCCTGCAGGCGCTGGGGCTGGAGCCGCTTTACGATGATCGCAACGAACGCGCGGGCGGTAAATTCGCGACAATGGACCTGATTGGCCTGCCCTGGCGCATCACCGTCGGGCCGCGTGGTCTGAAGAACGGCGTCGTCGAAGTCACCAGTCGCCGGACAGGCGAGAGCGAGGAACTGCCGCCTGAGCAGGCAATCAAGAAGATCGCCGATGTTTATAACGGCCACACAGCCAGCGAACATGTGCCGATGATGGGCAACAGGTCCTTTCATACCTACATCTGAGGCTTTGCTGGTTCTGCGCTCTCTGCTATGATTTGCGTCGTGCTGCCGGGGGGTGAGCAGGAGCGCAGATATGATCCTTCGCAGTTTGGCATTGGCCGCCGGAATTGCCGGTGCCTTTGGGGCAGCGCAATTCCCCGCATATTCGCAACAATATTTGCAACGTCTTGGAGGAGCTGTCGACGCTCTGGAGCAGGTGGTCGCTGAATTTGATGCATCCGCTGCTGCCGTGGGTCTGACCCGACAAGAGGCCTTGACGCAAATGCGCGGTACGGCCTTCGTCGAACGGCGTCGCGCAGACATGACGCGCGCAATCAGGCGGTATGAGATTCTGCAAGCAGATTTTTCAGCGCTGACGGGGAAAGGCCCGTTCATGCGGGCATATCATGTGGGCCACCTGTCAGATGCGGAGATTGCGCGGGGCACCTGGGCGGCTTTCCAACCGGCTTTTCCCATGACATTGGCCACATTGCTCTTTGCGTTGGCCGGGTTTATCACATCGGCGCTTGGATTTGGCGCACTTCTGGCGGTTCTGCGATGGCCGGTGCGCCGCAAGCTAAAGCTTGCTTGACGCTCTGTCGTCAAAGCCTCAGGTTGCAGCCAAATCTACGCAGGACGACATATGGCCAGTTCACCACCGCCTTTCGCCTATTTTGAATGGATGATTGCCTGGCGTTACCTGCGGGCGCGCCGCGCAGAGGGCGGCGTCAGCGTGATGACCTGGATCAGTCTGATCGGGATAACGCTGGCAGTATTTGCCCTGATCGCAACGCTTGCTGTGAGGTCGGGTTTCCGGGCCGAGTTCGTGGACACCATTCTGGGCGCAAATGCGCATGTCACGGTTTACTCGCTGGGCGAGGTGACCCCCCGGGGCCGCGTTGACCGCACTATCAAGAATTACGAAGAGATCGCCGCCCGTGTCGCCGCTGTGCCGGGTGTGACACGCGCGGCCCCGCTGGTGCGCGGTCAGGTGATGGCCGCCTTTCAGGGCAGCAACGCGGGTGCTGAAATCTACGGGATCGCGCCCGCCGATCTGATGACGTTGCCACGCATCGTGAACCCGGACGCCTCCATCGGGGACCTCAGCAGATTTGAAGAAGGGATCGCGCTCGGGTCCGGCATAGCGCGGGAATTGGGCGTGGGGCTTGGCGATAAGGTCAAGATCATCTCACCCAACGGCGTGAAAACCGCGTTCGGAACGTCGCCGCGTGTAAATGCCTATGAGGTGACCTACATCTTTACGGCCGGACGTTACGATATTGATCGGACACGGGCGTATCTGCCAATATCAGACGCTCAATCATTCTTTAACCGAGAAGGCTTAGCCGACGAACTTGAAGTTATGGTTGAGGAACCTGACTCGGTCGAAAAACTGGCGCCAGCCCTGTTGCAGGCCGCTGGCGAACGCGGGCAAATCTGGACGTGGCGCGATGCGTCGGGTAGTTTTCTGCGCGCTCTTGAGGTTGAGGACAACGTGATGTTCATCATCTTGTCGATCCTCGTATTGATCGCGGCGATGAACATCGTTTCTGGTTTGATCATGCTGGTCAAAAACAAGGGAGGCGATATCGGCATCCTGCGCACCATGGGACTGTCGCAAGGGTCGATCTTGCGCGTGTTCTTCATTTGCGGCGCCTTCACCGGCATTATCGGCACCGTGTTCGGGGTCATTCTGGGCTCACTCTTCGCGCTCTATATCGACCCGATATTTTCATTTGTGAATGTCCTGATGGGTGGCGGCGTATGGGATCCGTCTATTCGCGGTATCTACGCGCTACCCGCAGAGTTACACCTTGACGATGTGTTGTCTGCAATCGCCCTGTCTTTGGGTTTGTCATTCATTGTCACGATCTTTCCCGCCCGACGGGCCGCGCGGCTGAACCCTGTAGAAGCTTTGCGTTATGAGTGACCCCGTGCTGACGCTTAGTGGGATTGAGAAGTCCTACAATCTTGGTTTGCCAAATGAGGTCCGTGTCTTGCGCGGGATTGACCTGACCGTGGAGCGAGGGGAAGTCGTGGCCCTTGTCGCCCCTTCAGGTGCGGGGAAATCCACGTTGCTGCACATCGCCGGGTTATTGGACACCGCGGACAAGGGCCGCGTGGAAATTGCCGGTGCCGACATGACCGTTTTGTCCGACAACAGACGCACCGCAGCGCGGCGCACGGATGTTGGTTTTATCTACCAGTTCCATCATTTGCTGCCCGAGTTTTCAGCTCAGGAAAACATTGTGCTGCCGCAGCTTGCCAATGGTGCCTCACAATCTGTCGCACAGCGCCGTGCGCAGGAACTGCTGGCCAGTGTCGGGGTCGCTGAGCGTGCCGCTCATCGGCCTGCGGCCCTGTCGGGCGGCGAACAGCAACGCGTCGCATTTTGTCGGGCCCTGGCAAATGAACCGAAACTGCTGCTTGCTGATGAGCCGACAGGCAATCTTGATCCGGCCACCTCGGATCAGGTCTTTGCCACTCTTATAACCCTGGTACGGGCTACCGGGCTCTCCGCGCTCATCGCGACGCACAATCTGGATCTTGCTGCGCGTATGGACCGTCAAATCCGTCTTGATGCGGGTCAGCTGGCATCAATCTGATACGACCGCGCTTGACGCTACCGCTTTCTTTTGAGCAACGTTGGCGAAACTTGGCTCAGGAAAGGCGTCTTATGGCCCATCGTTCGCTGGACGAAATTGAATTGTTGACCAAAAAAGCGCTCCTTGCTTATGGCGCGTCTCCGTTTCCCGCGTCGGAAGTCGCGCGGGCCGTGCGTGTGGCAGAAAGCCTGGGTAACAAGATTTGCGGGCTCTACTACGTTGAGAGCTATTGTCTGCAGCTGGAATCAGGACGGGTCCGTGGCGATGTCACGCCCGTTGTGAGCACTCCGCGCCCTGCTGCTGTCCATGTCGACGCCGGTTTTGGCTTTGCTCAACCGGCTTTTGCGCATGGTCTCGCGCCAGCTTTGGATGCGGCGCGGCAGTATGGCACTGCGACCCTGGCAATCGGTCATGCGCACACCTGTACGTCCTTGGGCTATTTCACCGAACAGATTGCGTCTGCCGGATGTATCGGCATTGGATTTACCAACGCGTCGCCTATCGTTGCCGCACCGGGTGGCAAGACACGTGTGATTGGCACCAATCCGATCGCGTTTTCGGTGCCCGATGGCGCGGGCGGGATTGCCATGCAGTTCGATCAATCGACAACTGCGGTGGCTTTGGGCAAGATCACCATGGCCAAAGCCATGGGGCAGGATATTCCTCTGGGTTGGGCGTTGGACGAACACGGTGACCCCACGACTGATCCCGAGGTTGCCTTGCAAGGGTCACTGGTGTCCATGGGCGGGTACAAGGGATGGGGGTTTGGCCTGATGGCCGAGATTCTGGCCGCAGGGATGACCGGGTCGGTTCTGTCACGCAATGTGAAACCGCTCAAAGCCCGGGACGGCCCACCGCATGATTTAGGTCAGTATTATATTGTGATTGACCCGGACACGTCGCCAGAGTTTGAGGCCCGGGTTGCCGCTCTGGCGCAGACCGCGAGCATGGATGACGGGGCGCGTATGCCGGGCCAAAATCGACAAACCATGGAATCAGTGGAGGTCGTTGAATCCGTTTGGAGGCGGCTGCATGAACTGGCCGAAGGACCTAGGTCTTCTGAGTGACAAAAACGCCTAGCGCCATCAGGGCGATCCCCAGCGCGCGTGTGCCTCCCATCGGCGTGATGCGCGCGCCAAAAAGCCCAAAGTGATCAATCAACGCCGTACTGATCAGCTGGCCCATGAGCACAAAGAAGACTGCGTTGCCGACACCGAAGTGAGGCGCGATGTAAGTGACTGTCAAAACGTAGAATGCAATCAGCACACCGGCCAAAAACAGGTGACGCGGGGCATCGGTGACTTTTGCAAGGGCTTGAGGGCCGGTGACGATCATCACGATCACACAGCTGAAAAACGCAATGGAAAACAAAACCGTAGCGGCAACCGCTGGAGATCCGATCTTTACCCCAAGGGCTGCATTCAGCGCCGCAAGCACCGGAATTCCTATTCCCGCAAGCAACATGATCACTGCGTAATGGGCCATTCATAAGTCTCCTGTATGCTGTCGAGAAGGTATGGTGACCATGGCGTCGCTGGCCTGATTGAGCAAGGCGGATCGTGCATCCATCACGACACGGTCCAGTAATCGTGAGGGATAGGTCGCGTGATCCGTATTTCATTATTCGCTTGCCTTGTGCTGGGCAGCGTTGCCGCCTGCGGGTCTCCATCAAAGAACCGCGATTTGGACGGCGCCGATCTGTATTTGAGCAACTGCGCCATTTGTCATGGTCTGGACGCCCGTGGCGGTGGGGGCGCAGGTGTTGCCGGGTTGAGTAAGACGCCGCCAGATTTGACCTCGCTGACAGCCCGCAACGGCGGAGAGTTTCCTGTCGATGACGTTCTTGAGGCCTTGGAAGGCTACGCGGCAGGTGGCTTGAGGGGGCGTCAGATGACCCCGTTTGACGCGTTGCAAAGCGATCGCAGAAAGCGGGTGCGGCTGGCTTCGGGAAGGGTCCGAACCGCGCGGCCCGTAGGTGACCTCCTGAAATATCTGGAAGCGATTCAAACGCCTTAAAGCCGTTTTCGGAAAACCTGAATCATCTAACGCTGCCTGAAATCACAGATTTCAACGCGTTGGGTGATAAGGTGTGTTTCAAGCTATTTCGAAAACGCAATAGATCAGCTGCAAATCCCGTCGATCTCCACCCCGTCCCAGGGCACGGCGACGTCATAGGCGCGCGATTGCGGCAGCGGGGCCACGGGCATGGCCTGCGAAATCAGCGCATGCAACCGGTGGGTGCGCGGGGCCGCCGGATCGAGGGCGCGGCAACACACGAACTCTTCGACGATGGCGCCTTGTTGCTCATATCCGAAGTCATCAAATTTCGGCTCGGCCTTCAGATCGAAAAGATAAGGATCGCTGGCCCCGTCGTGCTCAAAGGCCGCGCGCAGCGGCGTGTAGCCTGTCTTTTTGCGGTTTTGCCATTGCCATGCGTGCAGAATTTCATGGGCGTAAAGCATTGCTGCAACAAGATTAATCTGATCGGGGTAGTCGGGAAGGTAGTCGTCAAGATACCAGTCACGGTCAAACAGGATATGGTTGTAGACGGCAACGGCGGCGGGTTTGGAGGTGACAAATTCATCCGTGATCGGCGGCAGAATACGTTCCCGACAGGTGGTGCGCGGGCGCGGTTTGCGCCGGAAGGTGACGGCGCGGGTGGGCGCGCCATTCACGATGCGGACCCGCTCGACATCAAGGGTGTCGCCATGGATTGTGCGGGCAAAAGCCACTTCACCTTCCGTCAAGGGACGCCCGCAGGACGCGAGAAACCCCAGAGAAACGACAAGACCAATGACCACGCAACGCATGGGGTGAGTGGGCCCGAAAGCACTGCCGGGATCAACCGGTTTTTTCACCCGATGGTCGAATTGTGATCTGTTGCGGCAAGCGCGCCGGGGCCCCGGGTCAGCACTGTGCTGAAGGTGCCTTGGGTTGGTAATATGCGGGTATGATATGTGTATGACATGCGTGCACAGGCTGTGCACCGTTTTGTGAACTTTGTGTGTGGGGTGAGCGGCGTCTCGGAAACGCCCCCGGGGGAGCGTTTCAGCCGGGAGCGGGCGGAGCACCGGACGAAGCGGGATTATGCGCAGCAGATGGAAAGGGCCGCGTCCGACCTCGGGCCGGAGGGCGTCTTGTAAAAGGTCCAGTGGACCTTTTCAGCCCGTAGGGATGCGATGGCATCGAGAGAGCATGAAATGCGCCCTCCCTGGGGGGAGGTCGGGCGCGGCCCGAGGCGGGGCCTCGGGCAGTTATCAAGAACTCAGTCACTTGTCATCGGAAAGTGTCATGAAAGGCGCGGTTATGGTCTCAATTCTCTCAAAGGTCTTTTGAATGGAACCACCCAAAATGCTGGTTTGATCAATTACTTTATTCCAATCCTCTTCGGTCATTCTTGCTCCGCGAGCGTTCATGACAATCTCGTTTAGGCGCTTCTTCCTGATGGCATCCTGCAACTCCAGCAGCGTGATATGGACTTCTTCCGAGAAAAGATACTTAGCTTCACCCATCACACGGATTAGCCCGTCGTGGGCGATACGCGCGTCTTCTTCAGGGCCGAAGCGCGACTGAATCGTATATTCTTTAGCTGCATCGACTATGCGGTACCGGCGCTCAAACAACTTTTCTTTGAGGTTGAGTTTTGCAAGCCGCCATTGTCGATATGCAATCAGGGAACCCAATATGGCAATAAATGGCGTGAGAAGCGCAGAAAGAACGTCGACCCATTGCATGCTGAAGAATTCGGCTAAGTTTTGAGCTGCACTAATTGGTTCACTCAAACATCCAACTCCTCCACGAATTTCGCGTTCTCCTGAATGTACTGATAGCGCAGTTCCGGCTTTTTCCCCATCAGACGTTCCACCAGATCGCCCGTCTCTCCCGGCATGTCCTCGTCAATTGACACGCGGATCAGTTTGCGGGTCTTGGGGTCCATGGTGGTTTCTTTCAGATCCTTGGCGTCCATCTCGCCCAGGCCCTTGAAGCGGGAGACGTCGATTTTGCCTTTGCCGCCCAGACCTTTTTCCAGCCAGAGGTCCTTTTCGGCCTCGTCCAGACAGTAGACACGGCGCGGCCCTTGCGTCAGGCGGAAGAGGGGTGGGCAGGCGAGATAGAGGTGGCCTGCGTCAATTAGCGGGCGCATCTGGGTGAAGAAAAACGTCATCAGCAGGGCCGCGATATGCGCGCCGTCCACATCGGCGTCGGTCATGATGATGATCTTGTCATAGCGCAAATCGTCGAGGTTGAACCGCGTGCCCATGCCACAGCCAAGCGCCTCGCAGAGATCGTTGATTTCAGCGTTGCTGCCCAGTTTCGACGAGGCCGCGCCCAGCACGTTGAGGATCTTGCCCTTGAGCGGCAGCAGGGCCTGGGTTTCGCGGTTGCGCGCGCCCTTGCCGGAGCCGCCGGCGGAATCGCCCTCGACGATGAACAATTCCGTGCCGCTGCGGTCCTTGGAGGTGCAATCGGTCAGTTTGCCGGGCAGGCGCAGTTTCTTGGTGGCCGATTTGCGGGCGGTTTCCTTTTCCTGACGGCGGCGCAGGCGTTCTTCGGCGCGCAGAACGAGGAAATCGAGGATGGCGCCTGCAGATTTGGTGTCGGCGGCCAGCCAGTTGTCGAAATGATCACGCACGGCCCCTTCGGTCATTTTCTGGGCGGCTTCGGTGGAGAGGCGGTCCTTGGTCTGGCCGACAAAAGCGGGTTCGGCAATGAAGCAGGAGACCAGCGCGCAGCCCCCCGAGAGCAGGTCCTCGCGGGTGATCTGGGCGGCTTTGCGGTTGCCCGCCAGCTCGCCATAGGCCTTGATGCCCTTGAGGATGGCGGCCCAGAAGCCCGCCACATGGGTGCCGCCTTCCGGGGTGGGGACGGTATTGCAGTAGGACTGGATGAAGCCATCGCGCGAGGGGGTCCAATTGATGGCCCATTCGACCTTGCCCGCCTGGCCGAATTTTTCCTTGAAATCGACGGTGCCGGCGAAGGGTTTGTCGGCATAGGTGGTGGAGGCACCCAGCGTTTCGCCAAGGTAATCGGAAAGGCCGCCGGGGAAGTGGAATGTGGCCTCGGTCGGCGTTTCACCGTCGTCGATGGCGGATTTCCAGCGAATTTCGACGCCGGAGAAGAGGTAGGCCTTGGAGCGGATGGATTTGAAAAGCCGCGCGGGTTTGAAGCGGTGGTGCCCGAAGATGTCCGCGTCGGCGTGGAAAGTGACGGTGGTGCCGCGGCGGTTGGGGGCCTGGCCCACCTTTTCGACCGGGCCGAGGGGCAGGCCGCGTGAAAAGCGCTGTTCATAAAGTTCGCGGTTGCGGGCCACTTGCACGACCATGCTGTCCGACAGCGCGTTGACCACTGAGGCCCCAACACCGTGCAGACCGCCGGAGGTCTCGTACGCCTTGCCGGAGAATTTGCCGCCTGCGTGCAGGGTGCAGAGGATCACTTCCAGCGCGGATTTGTCGGGGAATTTGGGGTGCGGGTCGATGGGGATGCCGCGCCCGTTGTCGCGGATGGTGACGGCGTAGTCGTCGTGTAATTCGACCTCGATGCGCGTGGCGTGCCCGGCGACGGCCTCGTCCATGGAGTTGTCGAGCACTTCGGCCACCAGATGGTGCAGCGCGCGTTCATCGGTGCCGCCGATGTACATGCCGGGGCGTTTGCGTACAGGCTCCAACCCTTCAAGCACCTCGATCGAGGAGGCGTCATAGTCGGGGGTATCCGTTTTGCTGAGCAGATCGTTGGGCATGGGCTCGAACCTCTGATTATTGATTGGCACCAAGTATGGCAGAGGGGTCGGGGCGGGGGAAGGGCCAGCGGACGTTCTGACCCACTCGAAATGTGGTAGCGCCCGTGCTCCGCTGGGCCGATGGTCAGGGTCTTTCCGAAGGCATGCGGAGCCGTACAGTCAGTCTCGGCCACGCAGGCATACCGTGCGCGAATCACCCCGCGTCAAGCCTGTTTCTCGATTGCGGCGAATTCCCGCGCACCGGGAGTTCGGGTGTTGAAGCAGGTAGAGGCATCGCAGAATTCGGACGAAGAGGGCGATTGTTCTCGTATAGCGGGAGAACAGGCTGATTTTTAAAGGTTATTGCGGAAATTATATGGTGTTTGACGCAAATGTGAATAAATTGGGCGCGCGAGAAACCGTTAACGTAGTAACCGATGGTCTGTGGCGATCTGAAAAGATCAGGCGCCCCGCCATTCATTTAAAGGGATGAGGGAAGTTAAGAATGAGTTTTAATGTTTTTAAAGGTGGTGCCGTTGCGGTGGCAGTGTCAGCAGCCACATTGTTTGCAGCCGATGTCGAAGCGGCAACCATGTACGAAGGCACCTATGAGGCGACCAGCGTAACGACCAATGGCAATGACCACACGGTCTGGCTGCCCGGCCTGTTCAGCGGTGTGAATGCCTACTGGCAGTTTGTGCCCGGCCCCGGCGAGTTTGTGGTTGGCGCGAACAATGCGACCGCCAATCTGTCCGGAACGATCCAGAACAATGTGACATCGAACTACCAATTTGATCTCGATGTCTCCTACAGCTTGCGTACGCCAAACGAGCAGGGCGACCGGATCAAAACCGGCGGTGGGAATAATGACGATCTGACTTGGTCGTTCTTTGATATCAGCTCCGCGACACTGACAGGTGTCGGTGATCTCGAAGGTCTGCTGCTGACGCTGACGGCTTTCCCGGATCCGCTGGTTGAAGATATTCCGTTCCAGCTGGGTGACGGCGCAAATGACAAGAACGCCGGACTTGGCGGTGCGGGCTGGTTCACCTGGGTGGCAACAGTTGGCAACAACTATGATGGACCCACAGCGATCGATTCAGCTCTGACACGTGCGCGTCATGGCGATATCAACATCAACCTGACGCCGGTGCCACTGCCAGCGGCTGGCTGGATGCTGCTTGCCGGTCTTGGCGGCATGGGTGCGCTGCGGTCGCGCAAGAAGAAACAATCTTGAGCTGACGCCAGTCGCAGCCCAAATCTAAGAACGGCCCGTCGATTGCGGCGGGCCTTTTTTGTTGTTGGGTGCCAGGAACATCGTTGCTTGGCCGGCGAAGGTTCTATTCGCCAGCCAGAAGTGTCTCAAATCGAAGACCCTTGGCGGTCCGTGGCGGAAAACCTGTCCAGTAAGTGTGGTCATCGGTTGGATTGGCTTCTTCATCAAGTGCCAGGATGCCCATATCCGCATTCTCGATCAGGTCCAGATAGGGCCGCCTGCTGACATCCCCTTTCAAATAGAGATCCATGAAAGCAGTGGCAAAATGCTGCGCGATGTTATTCATCCGCGTGGTGTCCCAAACCGGATCGGCGTAATGCTCAAATGGGATGAAATCGAGCCCCTCTGCGGGTTTCCAGGCTTCTATCGGGGCCGGTATCGGTGCCGCGGCGTTGTGATTGGCCCACTCAAAAGTCAGCAGGTGGCGGTCCGTGCTGATGGCATCGGTGAAGAGCGAGCGGATCGCCTCATAGACAGCGACGTCATCGGAGCCGCCCGCCATGAACAGCGTTGGCACCCGTAATCCAGCCATGCCGTTGGTGTCCCAGAATCCGGCGTTTCGCCCCCAGGGGCCAATGGTGATCAACGCCCGAACCCGGGGGTCCATCTGCGCTTCATGGCTTTCCGATCCAGCAAGGTGCCGGGCCAACAGGCCGTTCGGCGTGCCCCAACTGTATTCCGTAGCGGCCTGTGTCACCCCGGCACCGCCGTAGATCAAGGCCCCGTAGCCGCCCATGGAATAACCGATGATGCCCACGGTATCCGTGTCGATGATGGCACCCAGATCACCTTCCAGCGCGCCCATCTCATCAATTACAAATCGCAAATCGAGAGGGCGGTTGAAAAGGGTTGAGCCAAAGACTTCCTGATCGGAATAGGTGCTGTCGGTATGGTCAATCGAGACGGTCACGAAACCCTTGGAGGCCAGGTTTTCGCCCAGATGGGACATCAGGAAACGATTGCCCGGGTAGCCGTGGCTGATCAGAATCAACGGGAAAGTTTCCCCCGATGTGGGCGCTGCATCGCGTGCAGCACGCCCGGTCAGGGTGACCTTGGTGGCACCATCGCGCAACGTCGCAAGGTAGCTGCCACCCGGTTGGGTGCCTTCTGCGGCCGGATACCAGATTTCCACCGTCAGCGGTCGGTCATAGAGAGGCTGGTCCTCCCCGTTGATATTGACGATGTCGATCTGCCCGGGATTGACCAGCTCAAGCGTTTGCACACCGATGGGCAATGTCCCGAAGTTTGCCAGCTCCGGCGCATCGGGGCGCACCCTGTCTATGGGATTGGCCAGGGCAGGAACGGCCAGCAACGCGGTCAGTGCCGCAACGGCGGGTTTGGTAGTCATCAGTAGGCTCCGCGCGGGGCAATGTAATTCCCGCAATGGTAGAATGGCAGGTTTTCCCTGTCATTCAAGTACTTATGAGGCATAATTTCTGTCAACAGTCCTGAGACGATTAACGGCTTTGTTTACGCCAAAATCGATGTTTTCCTCGGAAATTTCGAAAACCGAACCGAAGACGCCGGATTTTAACAGAAGAGGGCGGTCTGGCTTTGATGAGGGGGAAGCCGCCGCGCGCTCATCTTCCGCGAGCGACAGGGCTGCGGCCCGGTGACACCTGTTGCATCTTTTTTCAGCAATTGAGCACGGAGACCTCTTCCACCGGGTGCCGCCTGAGCGTAAGGCTCGGACATGCGCAAAACGATGACATATCCAGAACATGGCAGAGCGATTCTGACATTGGGCCTGCCGTTGATTGGCGGACATCTTGCCCAAATGGCCATTGGTGTGACCGACACGGTGATGTTGGGCTGGTACGGGGTTGAGGCGCTGGCGGCGGTGACGCTGGGGTCGACGTTCTTCTTTGTCCTGTTCATTTTCGGGTCGGGTTTTGCCTGGGCGGTGATGCCAATGGTCGCCTCTTTCGAGGCGGAAGGTGACGAGATCGGATTGCGTCGCGCCACCCGCATGGGGCTTTGGCTGAGCTTTGCCTTCGCGCTGATTTCGCTGATCGTGATGATCTGGTCGAACCCGATCCTGCGGGCGCTGGGACAAAGCGAAGCTCTGGCTGCAGATGCGAGTATGTATCTGCGTGTTGCAGGGCTGGGCATTTTGCCCGCGCTGCTGTTGATGGTGCTGAAATCCTACCTCGCAGCCCTTGAGCGCACGCAGTTTGTGCTCTGGATGACCATTGTCGGCGCGGTGCTGAACGCGGTCATCAATTACGCCCTGATCTTTGGCAATTGGGGCGCGCCCGAGTTGGGCATCACCGGGGCCGCGATTGCGTCCGTCATGACACAAACGGTCTCCATGATCGGTGTCACACTTTATGCCCGATCCGCCCTGCCGGAACATGCCTTGTTCCAGAGGCTCTGGCGGGCAGACTGGCAAATGCTGACCCGCGTGTTTCGTCTGGGATTGCCCATTGGTCTGACCGGCCTGAGTGAAGTTGGCCTCTTTGCTGCCTCTGCCATGATGATGGGCTGGCTGGGCACGGTGCCGCTGGCCGCGCATGGGATCGCCGTCCAGCTCGCCTCGATCACCTTCATGGTGCATATGGGGCTGAGCAATGTGGCCACCATCCGGGCGGGCAATGCTTTTGGGCGCCATGATCCGGCGCATATGGAAAAGGGCGCCTGGGTTGTGACGTGGATGTCGCTGGGCATGGCGGCCCTGACGATCGTGGTGTTCGTGTCGATGCCGGAGCCGTTGATTTCGCTCTTCATGCAGGATGACGAGCCGTTCCGCGTCGAAATTCTGCTGATCGGCACAGGGCTTCTGGCGATGGCCGCCCTTTTCCAGCTGGTGGATGGTGCGCAGGTGATTGCTCTGGGCTTGCTGCGCGGCGTGCAGGATACCAAGGTGCCGATGATCTGTGCCGCTCTGAGCTATTGGGTGGTGGGCATTCCCTGCTCGTATCTCTTCGGCTTTGTGCTGGGGTATGAAGGCATCGGCGTCTGGCTCGGGCTTGTGGTGGGTCTTGGGCTGGCGGGTCTGCTGCTGTCGGTCCGCTTCTGGGGGGTGGCACTGCGCAACCTCAAAGCCGAACACGCCTGACCGGCGGCATCGGTTTTGTGCGTTGTTTTAGCCTTGGTGCTGGCTTAGCCTGACGGCTGAAGTGGGTATCGAGGGATGCATGCACAAAGATCGTTACGACAACACGCTGAGTACCACGTCGGAGCGCGCCGCAGCGCTTTATCACACCGGGCTTGATCGCCTGCTGGCGGGCGAGGCCCATATGGATGTGCCTTTTGTGGAGGCGATCGAGGCAGACCCCGGTTTTGCCGCCGCCTACGCAGGGCTTGCCCGCACGCGCCAGACCGTGGGGGATACCAGAGGCGCCCGAGAGGCCATGGCATCGGCGCGCGATCTGGCGGGGAGCGTCACGGCACGTGAACAATCGCAGATCAACATGTTGTCGCTGATGATGGAGGGCAAAGGCGCTGAAGCGTTGGAGGCGGTCTATGCCCATATGGATCAGTTCCCACGGGATGCCGTGGTGGCACAGACCAGCTCCTCCATCTACGGGTTGATCGGGTTTTCAGGCCAACCGGGCAGGGAGGCCCAGACCCTTGCCTTCCTGTCGCGTCTGGCCCCGCATTATGGCGACGACTGGTGGTTTGCCAGTCAATACGCCTTCATGTTCTGCGAGACCGGTCAACTCAAACAGGCCGGTGAATGGATCGACCGCGCGCTTACCGCCAATCCCGCCAATGCCCATGCCGCCCATGTGCGCAGCCACGTGTCTTATGAGGAGGGTGAGGTTGATCAGGGCATCGCCTTTCTCAAGAACTGGTTGTCGGGCTACTCCAAGGCAGGCATCCTGCATGGGCATTTGAGCTGGCATCAGGCGCTTTGGACGCTGCAATCAGGCGACATTGATGGCATGTGGGCGCTTTGCGATGACGCTGTGACGCCGGAAGCCGCAACCGGTGGCGCGCCCCTCAGCGTGCTTGTTGATACCGCCTCCCTGCTGCACCGGGCGGAGCTTGCAGGCGTGACGGTTCCGGCAGAGCGCTGGGCGGCAATCAGCGCCTTCGCGGCAGAAGCTTTCCCCAAAACCGGCAATGCCTTTGTTGACATGCATGCCGCCATTTCGCACGCGATGGCAGGCGAGACCGAAGCTCTCGCGCGGATCATTTCGCAGCCTGCGGGTCCGGCGGCCGATCTGACCCCAAGCATTGCCCGTGGCTTCGAGAGGATGGCACGCTCCGACTGGGCCGGGGCGGCGACGCATCTCAAAGGCGCCATGGCCGATACCGCGCGGATCGGGGGCAGCCGGGCGCAACGCGACCTGGTCGAACACAGCCTGCTGGCCTGCCTGATGCGTCAGGGGCGCAAGGCAGAAGCCAAAGATCTGGCTCACCTCAGAAGGCCCGTTATTGCAGATGCTTACGTCTAAGACTTAAAGTAATACCTCAATATCGGAAAGCGCTTGTCGGGCGGCCCGGAATCGGTCAGGTCTCTTTCTTGTCATTGACGATGTTCATCTGCGCAAGCCCGCTTTGCCCCAGATCGACGGAAGCAAACGGCCCGCCATGGCACATCTGGCCGGGATCAGTCAGATCGACAGGTCCGTCTTCGGCCAGGATTTCGTTTGCGTATTGCTCGGCATTATCCTTTGGACGGTAGCCGAGGAAGGATGCCTTGGCATTATCAACCGGTGCCCGGTCATTGTTGGAAACGCCATAAACGATGCCGAAACCCACGGACGGTGTGTCGATTGCACGGGTCACCAGTTGGATGAGATCATCATAGCTGAGCCATGACCCCAGGGCGCGCGAATTGGTGACCTGCGCGCAGGAAAGAATACGCAGATGCACCGATTCCAGCCCGCGTTTGTCCCAGTACATCCGCCCCAGATCTTCGGTGAAACACTTGGCCAGACCGTAAAATGTGTCGGGTCGGTGTTCGGCGTCAATGCCTATGAAATCGGATTTCAGATGCATACCCACGGCGTGGATCGACGAGGCATAGACGATGCGTTTCACACCAGCCTGATAGCCCGCTTCCCAGATGTTGTAAGACCCCACGAAGTTGGGTCCGAGCAGTTCCTCGAAGGGTTTCTCATCCACAATCGCGCCAAAGTGGATCACCATATCTGCGCCTTCCAGCACAGGGGCAATCTGCGCCATATCAGCCAGATCGGCCTGCACATAGGTTTCGCCCGCGTAGAGATTGCCGATGTCATCGGCGATATCCGTGCTGACCAGCGTATCGCACATCGCCGCAAGCGGTTCCCGCAAGTAGGATCCCAAACGGCCGGCGGCCCCTGTCAAAACCAGTTTCATAGTTGTCCTTCCTGACCGTCAAATGACGGCCTTTTCCAAGAATTTTTCACCGCGCAGAACTCTGTCGACGTAAAAGGGTGTGAGGTCCAGCGTGCGGTATGCGCCGTAAGCGATGCGTTCGGCCAGCCCGCGCCCCAGTGCCGGGGCCTGTTGCAGCCCGTGACCCGAGAACCCGTTGATGAACATGAAGTTTTCGACCTCCGGATGCGGGCCGACAATAGCGTTCTGATCGAGCGTGTTAAAGTCGTAGTGACCCACCCACATGTTGATGAGTTTGATCTCTTCGAACTGCGGGATGCGGGTGGCGATGATCGGCCAGAACTTGTTTTCCCATAGCGAATGATCAGCGTTGAAATCATCATGCGCCACGGCCGGGTCGTCATCGGGAGGGCCGCCCGCAAGATAATAGCGCCCATCCGTGCGCATGTGCACGCCCGAGGGGTCGATGGTCAGCGGCAGGTCGCGGTCCAGCGGGTGGGCGGCGTCAAAGATGTAGGTATAGCGCTTGCGCGGCTCAATGGGGATGTCGAGGCCCGCCATCCGCGCGGTCAGCGCCCCGCGTGTACCGGAGGCATTCACGACCGTCCCGCAGGCAACGTCACCCCCCGATTTCAGCGTCACGCCGGTAATGCTGTTGCCCGCGCGTGTGATACCCACAACCTCGTCGGCCAGATATTCCACGCCGTTCTTGCGCGCCATGCGTTTGAACCAGTCAAACATCGTACCACCGTCGAAATAGCCTTCGTCGATCAGGTTGTGGTTCGCCCCCAGAATGTCGTCGAGCATATAGAAGGGATATTTTTCCGCGATCTCATCGGCGGTCATGAATTTTGTGCCCGCCCCAAGGCTTTCCTGAACTTTCTGGCTTTGCCGCAGGGTGTCGGCAAATTCCGGCGTGTCGGCCATATACATGTAGCCGTAGCTTTGCAGCAGAAGTTCCGGCACATCTGGGTCGTCGCCCATCAAGCGCTGGAAATTCTTGATGAATTCCGCCCCGAATTGCGACACGCCGATGTTGACCTTGTTGGAAAACTGCTGGCGGATGCAGCTGTTGGTGTGGCTGGTGCCTGCGAATTCATAAGTCGGGTCTTTTTCCACAACCAGAATGCGGCCCTGAAAACCGGACATCTGCGTCAGCCACCAGGCGACGCTGGAGCCATAGATCGCGCCGCCAATGATGACCACGTCATAGGATGAATGTTGCTGGGTCATAGTCCCCCCGAAAAACCTGCCCTGCCTCTGGAGCATGGCCAATATGGGTTCGTCAAGCTTTGTGATTTCTCAGGTGCGCGCATCGGCCAGAGCGCGGGCGTCACGGGCCATCAGGGCGATGACCTCGCGTAGTCGGCTGGTGTCGCGGGGGTTGGAGGCGTTGCCCTCCAGACCGCGCCGCAGCACACCTTGCAGGATCGCCAGCAGGCGGAAATAGGAGAATACCACATAGAAGGTCCAGTTGTCGGGCTGTGTGATGCCGCGGTGTACGCAATAGGCGGCGACATAGCTGTCTTCGTCCGGCAGGCCGAGGGCAGCGCGGTCCACCCCGCCAAGGCCGCGAAAATGCCCCTCATGCGGCAGACGCCAGTGCATGCATTGATAGGCCAGATCGGCCAGCGGATGCCCCAAGGTGCTGAGTTCCCAGTCCAGAAGCGCCACAACTTCTTCGCGGTCCGGGGCGAAGATCATGTTATCAATGCGAAAATCGCCGTGCACGATGCTGCTGGCACCGTCATCGGCGACCATGTTTTCACCAAGCCAGCCCATCAGCCAATCCGCATCCGCCAGCGCGTCGGTGGCGGTATCGCGATACTGGCCGGACCAGCGCGTGACCTGACGGGCGAAATAATTGCCCGGCTTGCCGTAATCCGCCAGACCCAAGGCAGCCGGGTCGAGCCCGTGCAGATCGGCCAAAACGCGGTTCATCGCGGCATAAACCCGGCCCCGTGCGGCCCGGTCCAGTTTCGGCAGAGCCGGGTCCCAGAAAATCCGCCCCTCGACCATCTGCATGACCATGAACTGCGTGCCCATGGGCGTGTCATCGCCCGAGAGGTGCAGGACCTGCGGCACCGGCACATCCGTGTCTGCCAAGGCCTGCATCACGCGGTATTCCCGGTCCACCGCATGGGCGGATTTCAGCAGCTTGCCGGGGGGTTTGGCGCGCAGCACGAACCGGGTCGCGCCGCTGGTGATCCGATAGGTCGGATTCGATTGCCCGTCGGAAAATTTCGTCACTTCATCCAGCCCGCCAAATCCGGGCACATGGGTGGCCAGATAGGTTTCCAATGCGCGCGGGTCGTAGGTGTGCATCGCGAATTCCCTTTTGGCCCATGGACAAGTTGCGCCGATCTAAGCAAGTCTGCGACGGCGGGGAAAGCCCCGATTGCCATCAGGGAGGCACGGTGTGGAGATGAATTTTGGGATGTCGGAGAAAAACCGCGCGCTGCTGGACCGGGTGGCCACGATGATCCGCGATGAGATCATGCCCATGGAGGCCGACTACCACGCTGAAATCGACAAGGGCGATCGCTGGGAATACACCGACCGGCAGGCCGAAATCCTCGAAGGGTTGAAAGCAAAGGCCAAAGCGGCGGGACTCTGGAACTTCTGGCTGACGGACAGCGAAAAGGGCTTTGGGCTCAGCACCGTCGAATACGCCTATTTTGCCGAGGAAATGGGCAAGACCCCCCTGGCCGCTGAAGTGTTCAACTGTTCCGCCCCCGATACCGGCAATATGGAGGTCTTTGAACGCTACGGCACGCCCGCGATGAAAGAGAAATGGCTGGCGCGGCTGCTGGAGGGCGAGATCCGCTCCGCCTATCTGATGACGGAGCCGGATATTGCGGCCTCCGACGCCACAAATATCGCCATGTCCTGTGTACGTGACGGCGATGATTACATCCTGAATGGCGAGAAATACTGGGCCTCTGGCGCGGGGGACCCGCGCTGCGCGGTTTATATCGTCATGGTGCGCACGGGTGATGCGGATGCGCCCAGACACCAGCGCCATTCGATGATCGTGGTGGATGCCGCCACACCGGGCATCAAGGTCTTGCGCCCCATGAAGGTCTTTGGCCATGACGATGCGCCGCACGGGCATATGCATATCCGGTTTGAGCAAGTGCGGATGCCTGCGGAAAACATGCTACTGGGCGAGGGGCGCGGGTTCGAGATCGCGCAGGGCCGGTTGGGGCCGGGGCGCATCCACCACTGCATGCGCTCAGTGGGGCAGGCCGAAGCGGCGCTGGACCTGATGTGCCGACGGTCACTACAGAAAGAAGCTTTCGGCAAGCCACTGGCGCAGCTGGGCGCCAATTTCGACATCATCGCTGAGGCGCGGATCGAGATCGAGCAGGCGCGGCTTTTGTGCCTGAAAGCGGCCTGGATGATGGATCAGGGGGATGCGCGGGCCGCGGCGCCGTGGATCAGCCAGATCAAGGTTGTGGCCCCGCGCATGGCGCTCAAGGTGATCGACGAGGCGATGCAGATGCATGGTGGGCAGGGCATCAGTCAGGACACCCCGCTGGCCATGGCCTGGACCTGGCAGCGCGCGCTGCGCTTTGCCGACGGGCCAGATGCGGTGCACCGCCGTCAGGTGGCGCGCGCCGAGCTACGCAAACACACGCAGGAAAAGATCTGAACGTTTCGATAGAGATCGCAGGTTTAGGGGGGGCTGACCCTATCTGAAAGGGTCAGCGTCGTAAGTGACATGCGCCAGATACAGCCCCTGTGGCGGGCAGACCGGCCCGCAGGCGGCCCGGTCCCGCGCGGCAAGCGCCTCAGTCACCTGCTCGGGATGCCACGATCCGACCCCCACACGTTCCAGGGTGCCCACGAAACTGCGCACCTGATTGTGCAGAAAGGAGCGGGCGCGCACATCGAAATGCACCTCCGGGCCCTGCGGGGTCTCCACTCGGGTCACGTTCAGTTGGTCCAGCGTTTTGACTGGGCTTTCGGCCTGACAGATGGTTGACCGGAAAGTAGTGAAATCATGACGGCCGATGAGATGTGCGGCAGCCGTCCGCATGGCCTGCACGTCAAGATCGTGTTTGACCTGCCAGACGAGCCCGTCCTGATGGGTCGCAGGGGCCCGGCGCATCAGGATGCGGAACAGGTACTGCCGCTCCAGCGCGGAGAACCGCGCGTGCCAGCCCTCTGCCACAGGCGCGCAGGCCACAATCGCCACGGGGGCGGGTTTAAGGTGGTAATTCAGCGCTTCAGAGAGCCGGAACGGATCCCACTCGCTTTCCATATCGCAATGCGCCACCTGTCCCAGAGCATGCACACCCGCATCCGTGCGCCCGGCGGCGGCGATGGTGTGATCGCGCCGCTCCAGCCGGTCCAGCGCGGTCTCAACCGCGCCCTGCACCGATGTCTGACCCTTTTGCCTCTGCCATCCGACAAAAGGCGCACCGTGATATTCGATTTTCAACGCATAGCGAGGCATGGCGCTGCCCCTAGCCTGCGGCGCGCTTTGCGTCAAACGGGTTTCTTGGGTCTGGCATGCCCGCAGCGCACGCCTTATGTAGTGTGAAAAGAAACCGCAGGGGCACTCAGGCTTTGGTCATTTCATCACTCGCCGATACGGTGCTGCGCCAGATTGAAACGGTGCAGGACACGGTCAACGAGACCCTGTTCGAGCCGGTGATCCGCATTGGCGTGACCGGGCTGGCACGCTCCGGCAAGACGGTTTTCATCACTTCGCTGGTGGCCAATCTGCTGGATCGCGGGCGCATGCCGCATCTTGTCGCGGCCGCCGAAAACCGGATCGAGGCGGCGTTTCTGCAACCGCAGCCGGATGACACGGTGCCGCGCTTTGATTTCGAGACACATCTGTCGAACCTGACCGCCCGCGCACCCGTCTGGCCCGACAGCACCCGTGCTGTGTCAGAGCTGCGCCTGTCGCTGCGGGTGCAACGCGCGGGGCTGCTGGCGGGGCTTCAAGGACCGCGCACCATCCATGTGGATATCGTGGATTACCCCGGCGAATGGCTGCTGGATCTGGCCTTGTTGGACAAATCCTACGCTGAATGGTCCAGGGAGGTTCTGGGCCGTCTGGCCGGTCGCCCGGAGGCCAAAGACTATCTTGCCCGGCTGGCGGAAACCGACCCGGCGACCAAATTGCACGAACCGGATGCCAAAGCGCTGGCGGAGCAGTTTGCCACTTATCTGACAGCCGCAAGGGATGCGGGCTACTATGATTGCACACCGGGGCGGTTCCTGCTGCCGGGGGATCTTGCAGGCTCACCTGTGCTGACCTTCGCCCCGATGCAAGGAGAGGGAACCGGGCCGCGCGGGTCCCTGCTGCGCGAAATGAACCGCCGCTATGAGGCCTATAAACGCGAGGTGGTGCGCCCTTTTTTCCGCGATCATTTTGCGCGCATTGACCGGCAGGTGGTGCTGGTCGACGCGTTGGGGGCGATCCACAAAGGGCCACGCGCGGTTGAAGACATGCGCGGCGCCATGGCGGATATTCTGGGAAGTTTCCGACCGGGCAGGAATGCCTTTCTCAGCCAGATTTTTCAGGGCAAGCGGGTGGAGAAAATCCTCTTTGCCGCCACCAAGGCCGATCATCTGCACCACAGCCAGCATGCCAAACTGACGGCGATCATGGAGGCGCTGTTACGCGGTGCGGCGGACAGGGCGCGTTTTGCCGGGGCGGGGACGGCGGCCATGGCCATCGCGTCACTGCGTGCCACAACCGAAGACAGCGTGACCCACGAGGGGCAAAAACTCGACGTGGTCCGCGGGATTTTGCTGGATACCGGCAAGGCGGCGGCTTTCTACCCCGGTGATCTGCCGCAAGACCCGGGCCATCTGCTGACGCCCGCGCGCGCAGGCGCACAGAGCTGGCTGGATCAGGATTACCGTGTGATGAATTTCGCACCCTCACCGCTTACTTTGCGCCCCGGCGACGGTCCACCGCATATCCGGCTTGATAAGGCAGCCCAATTCCTTTTAGGGGATAGGCTATGACGACGACGATCACGATAACGCCTGCGCGCACTCTGGATGCGGGGGCTGTGGGGCACATTTTGTCCGTGTCCAATGATGCCATGCCCTGGCTGCCGCGTCTGCATTCGGCTGCCGAGGAGATCATGTACGCAGGTGACATGATCGAAGCCGGTTGGGTGCGTGTGGCCAAGCTGGACGGCAAGGTGGTCGGGTTCATTGCGCGTTGGGAAAGTGACGTGCACGCGCTTTACGTTTTGCCGGACGCGCAGGACAAGGGCGTTGGCACCGCGTTGCTGGACGATGCCAAATCGGAAACCGATTTTCTGGCGCTTTGGAGCTATCAGGCAAACACGCCCGCGACCCGGTTTTACGGCTTGCGCGGCTTTATCGAGACCGCGCGCACGGATGGCAGCGAAAACGACGTGGGTCTGCCCGATATCCGGTTTGAGTGGGCCAAGGGGGCCTTTTGATGGCCAAGGGCCCGGTTCTCATTGAAATCGATCCCGACGATCCGGCCCAAGTTGCGGTGAGCGACGCGCCCCCGGTGCCTGACGACGGCCCGCGCGTGCCTGCGGGCCACGCCATGCAGATGGCTGCCGGTATCGCGGCGCGCAAACCCTCGCGGTTGCTGCGCTGGTTTTGGTCGTCCGCTCTGGCGCTTGTCGGGGCTGTTGTCGCCATCGCGGCATGGGATTTCGTCACGGGCCTTGTGGCGCGCAACCCGGTGCTGGGGTGGGGCGTTACGGGATTGATCGCGGTGTTTCTGCTGACGCTTTTGGTGATCTGTCTGCGCGAGATTGCAGCTTTGGGTCGCCTCGGTCGTCTGGACGGATTGCGCCGCGCGGCGGATGAGGCGCTGGCGGCGGATGATCTTGGCGCGGCCCGAGCCGTTTCGGATCGGCTGACGGCGCTTTACAAAAACCGCGAAGACACAGGGTGGGGCCGCGACCGCTTTGCGGAATTGCGCGGCGATCAGATGGATGCGGCAAGCCTGTTGCAGCTTGCGGATAACGAGGTGTTGGGCCCGCTGGATGCGGCGGCAGCGCGTGAGGTCGAAGCCGCAGCCCGTCAGGTCGCAACCGTCACAGCGCTTGTGCCTCTGGCGCTGGCGGATGTTGCCGCAGCCCTGACCGCGAATTTGCGCATGATCCGGCGGATTGCCGAGATCTACGGGGGACGATCGGGGTTTCTGGGCGGCTGGCGACTGACCCGCGCGGTGATGGCGCATCTTGTGGCCACCGGAGCCGTTGCCGTCGGAGACGATCTGCTGGAACCGGTTCTTGGGGGGTCGATCCTTGGCAAGCTCTCACGCCGCTTCGGCGAGGGTCTTGTCAACGGCGCTTTGACAGCCCGCGTTGGCGTGGCGGCCATGGAAGTGTGCCGTCCTTTGCCCCTTGCGGCTGGAAAAAAACCAAAAGTGCGCGATATCATCAAAAGGAGCCTTGGCGGATTTTTCTCAACGTCAAACTCCTGATGGCATCAATCATGCGCGGGCACCCGCCGGGAGAGTTGAATGGAAAGTTTTGCCGCTGATCTGAGTACCATGGTTCGCAGGCCGTTGGAGCCTGAGCACATCGCCGCCATGCACAAATGCGGCAAGCTCTTTGAGTTCAAAGCGGGTGACTTCGTGCAGGAACCGGGCAGTGCGACAACGCTGTTTCATTTCGTCATTGAGGGCGAGCTGGAGGCTGTTGATCCCAAAAGCCTGCAACGTGTCGGGGCGGCGACCCTTGGGCCCGGCCAGTTTTTTGGTGACCTGCAATTCCTGTCGGGTGGTGTGTCCCTTGTTGGCGCGCGCGCGACATGTGACAGCAAAGTGCTCTGCGTGCCGCGAGAGGACGTGTTGCAACTAATGTCCGATATGCCGGAGATGAGCGACATCATCGTCACGGTGATGGCGGCGCGCCGCCGCCGCGCGGTGGAGCAGTCGGATTCCGCTCTCACGCTGATCGGATCGGAAATCAGCCGCGATATCCGCCATGTGGCCAGTTTCGCGGCGCGCAATCGCATCCCTTTCAAGGAAATCGAGGTGACCTCGGATGAGGCGATCGCACTGGCGGCGCAATGCGGCATCGATCAGGCGCAGCCTGGCGTGATCTTCGGGCGCGAGCAGAAGATCGAACCGCCAACGCCGCAGGGCGTGGCCAAGGCGCTGGGGCTTTATATTGAAACCGAGAAGGAAAATGCCTTTGACGTGCTGATCGTCGGAGCGGGCCCTGCAGGTGTGGCCGCCGGGGTCTACGCCGGCGCCGAAGGGCTGAGCGCGCTGGTGCTAGAAGACATGGCCATAGGCGGGCAGGCAGGCACGTCGAGCCGCATCGAGAATTACATGGGTTTTCCCACCGGTATTTCGGGGGGCGATCTGGTCGGACGTGGTGAGGTGCAGGCGATGAAGTTCGGCACGCGCTTTTCTGTCCCACGCCGCGCCACGGCTCTGCGCCAGTGCAATGAAAAATGGTTCCATGCGACGCTGGATGACGCGCAGGAGGTCAGCGCCAAGGCCCTGATCGTTGCTACCGGGGTTCAATACCGCCGGCTGCCACTGGAAGGATTGGAACGGCTCGAAGGCGCGGGCGTCTATTATGCCGCAACCGAAGTGGAGGCACGTTATTGCCGTGACAGCGACGTGGCCGTGATCGGTGGCGGCAATTCTGCGGGTCAGGCGGCGATGTTCCTGGCGCGTACCTCACGGCACGTCCATGTGCTGATCCGGGGCACCTCTCTTGCTTCGTCGATGTCCGACTATCTGTTACAGCGCCTGAACACGCACCCGCGCATCACCATTCATACCCGCACCGAAGTCACTGAACTGCACGGGCAGGAAACGCTGGAAAAGATTACCATCTGCGACAGGAATTCCGGTCAGGATTGGCAGCTGCGCACATCGGCACTCTTTGTCATGGTGGGGGCTGAGCCCAATACCGACTGGCTTTCCGGGTTGATCAGGCTGGATGACAAGGGTTTTGTGCTGACGGGCACAGATGCAGGAGGGCGGACACAGTACGAGACGTCCTGCCCCGGTGTATTCGCCGTTGGCGATGTGCGTGCGGGGTCGGTCAAACGCGTGGCCTCCGCGGTGGGGGAGGGGTCTGTTGTCATGTCGGCGACCTGGGACCATGTGAATGGCTGATGCGGCCAGCGGGCGTAAGGTGTGCGCATTCTGTTGGGACTTGTTCCCCCTCAAAGCTCTGACTATAAGTCGGCCATGACCTACGTCAGCGCGATCATTATCCGAATTATATCCCCGGCGCTCTGAGATTTGAGACGCCGGGCCAAGGTGTTTGAGCCGCTCGCACCGACCGCTTTTTCCTGTTCCAAGACCCATCCGAAGGACGCCCGCAATGTGCGCCGACACGACCGAAACCGCCGAGAAACTTGACTACAAAGCCACGCTGAACCTGCCAAAGACGGATTTTCCGATGCGCGCGGGCCTGCCCAAGCGCGAACCCGACTGGCTGGCGCGCTGGGAGGAAATCGGCATCTATGACCGTTTGCGGGAAAAAGAAGGCCGTCCCTCTTTCACGCTGCATGACGGGCCGCCCTACGCCAATGGGCATTTGCACATCGGGCACGCGCTGAACAAGACGCTGAAAGATATGGTGGTGCGCTCCCAGCAGATGATGGGATTTGATGCGCGCTACATCCCCGGCTGGGATTGCCACGGGTTGCCCATCGAGTGGAAGATCGAGGAGCAATACCGGGCCAAGGGGCGCGACAAGGATGACGTTGATGTGGTCGATTTCCGTCAGGAATGCCGCAAGTTCGCCGAAGGCTGGGTCGATATCCAGCGCGACGAATTCAAGCGCCTTGGGGTGACGGGCAAGTGGGAAAAACCCTACCTGACCATGGATTTTCACGCCGAACGTGTGATCGCCGAAGAGTTCCAGAAATTCCTGATGAACGGCACGCTCTATCAGGGTTCCAAGCCTGTGATGTGGTCACCGGTGGAGAAAACCGCGCTGGCTGAGGCCGAGGTGGAGTATCATGACCGCCAGACCGATGCGATCTGGGTGCGGTTTCCGGTTGTCGGGGGTGACGCCGTCTTCAGCAATGGCAAGACATGCGTGCTGATCTGGACCACCACCCCCTGGACCATCCCGCAGAACCGCGCGATCTGTTTTGGGCCTGGAATCGCCTATGGTCTTTACGAGGTGATCGGTCGGCCCGAAGAATGCTGGGCCAGTATCGGCGAACGTCTGATCGTGGCGGATGCCCTGGCGGAGCAGATTTTCGAACAGGCCCGTCTGGGGGGCGATGGCATGGTGCGGCGTCTGGCGGATGTCTCGGCAGAGGATTTGCAGGGTCTGACCTGCGCGCATCCGCTGCGCGGCTGTGAGGGTGCGGCGGGCGAATGGGATTTTGACGTGCCCCTGTTGCCCGGCGATCACGTGACCGATGACGCGGGCACCGGCTTTGTACACACCGCCCCAAGCCACGGTGATGATGACTATGCCATCGGCGTGAAACACGGGCTGCCGATGACCTACAACATCCTCGATGACAGTTCATTCCGCGCCGATCTGCCGTTTTTTGCAGGTGAGCAGGTGATCCGCCCGAACGGCAAACCGGGGGGGGCCAGCAAGGCGGTGATCGAAAAGCTGAAAGAGACCGGCAGTCTGATCGCGATGAAACGTCTGACGATCTCTGACGCGCATTCATGGCGGTCCAAAGCGCCGGTTATCCGTCTGAACCGGCCGCAGTGGTTTGCCGCGATTGATCGCGCTGTGGGGGATGGTCACGATACCTATGGCACCACGATCCGAGAGCGGGCTTTGCGCTCAATCGACGCGTTGGTCACCTGGACTCCGCAATCAGGCCGCAACCGCCTGCATTCGATGATCGAAGCACGCCCGGATTGGGTGTTGTCGCGCCAGCGCGCCTGGGGTGTGCCATTGACCTGTTTCGTCAAGAAGGGGGCCAAGGTTGACGACCCGGATTACCTGCTGCGGGATGCGGATGTGAATGCGCGTATCCTTGAGGCATTTGAGGCCGAAGGGGCGGATGCCTGGTACAAGGACGGCGCCAAGGCGCGTTTCATCGGCGACGCGGCCAATCCGGATGATTATGAACAGGTCATGGACATTCTCGATGTGTGGTTTGATTCCGGCTCCACCCATGCCTTTACCCTGCGGGACCGCGAAGATGGGTCGGAGGATGGGCTGGCCGATCTCTATCTGGAAGGCACCGACCAGCACCGCGGCTGGTTCCATTCGTCGATGCTGCAAGCCTGCGGCACCATCGGGCGCGCACCCTACCGGGCGGTGCTGACCCATGGATTCACGCTGGATGAAAAGGGCATGAAGATGTCCAAATCGCTCGGCAATACCATCGTGCCGGAAAAGGTCGTGCAGCAATATGGCGCGGATATCCTGCGGCTTTGGGTGGCACAAACCGACTACACGCTGGATCAGCGGATCGGGCCGGAAATCCTCAAAGGTGTGTCGGATAGCTACCGGCGGCTGCGCAACACCATGCGCTATATGCTGGGCTCGCTGAATGATTTCAGCGCGGCTGACCGTGTGGATGCGTCTGAGATGCCGGAACTGGAACGCTGGGTGCTGCACCGCTTGGCCGAGCTCGACAAAACCGTGCGCGAAGGCTATGCGAAATATGATTTCCAGGGCGTGTTCCAGGCAGTCTTTACCTTCGCGACGGTTGATCTGTCGGCCTTCTATTTCGACATCCGCAAGGATGCGCTTTACTGCGATGGCAACACGCTGGAACGCCGGTCGGCACGCACCGTGCTCGATCTGCTGTTCCACCGGCTGACCACCTGGCTGGCCCCTGTTCTGGTCTTCACCATGGAAGAGGTTTGGCTGGAACGTTTCCCGGAGGCGGGCAGTTCCATCCATCTTCAGGATTTCCCGCAAACCCCATCGGATTGGCTGGACGCTGATCTGGCGACGAAGTGGTCGGGCGTGCGGGCGGCGCGCCGGGTCGTGACAGCAGCGCTGGAAATCGAGCGGACCAATAAAGTGATCGGCGCATCCCTCGAAGCAGGTCCGGTTGTCTATGTAGCGGATGCGGATTTGCGCGCAGCACTGGAAAGCCTGCCATTTCAGGACATCTGCATCACCTCCCAGATCACGGTGAGTGGTGACGCGGCACCGGATGGCGCTTTTGTGCTCCCTGAAATCACCGGGGTTGCTGTCAGTTTTGGCAAGGCAGAGGGTGAAAAATGCGCGCGATGCTGGAAAGTGCTTCCCGATGTCGGTCAGCATGGTCATGCCGGTGTTTGCGGACGGTGTGATAGCGCAATCGGATAGGTCAGATCGGAAGGCGGCCGCGCTGCCTTCCGGCGCACCCTGATCACTGCGGAAAAGTCAGCGCCATTAGGCTCATGATCCGGGTTGTCGCGAGAGCCTGATTGAGAAAGACTTGAGGCATGTTTGAAGCAAGTGTTGATACGCAATTCGGAACGCTGGTTGTCGTTGAAAAAGATGATGCCATCGTCACCATTCGCTGGGGCAAGACGGTGCGGAACGATGACACGCCGTTGCTCCGCAGGGCCGTGCGCCAGATTGCCGAATACGATGCGGGAACGCGCGAGGTGTTCGAGCTGCCGCTGCGCGTCGAAGCTTCGAAATTTCAGCGCGATGTTTGTGATGCGATCTACGCCATTCCATTTGGGGATACCTGCACCTACGGCGACATTGCCAAGGCACTGAATGTGCCAGCGCAATCTGTAGGGCAGGCTTGCGGCGGCAATCCCATTCCGATTGTCATCCCCTGCCACCGGGTCATGGGTGCGAAGGGCCTGACGGGATTTTCCGGCGCTGGCGGCGTTGAGACAAAGGTGGCGCTGCTACGCCACGAAAAGGCTGCGGGCCTGTTGATCTGAAACAACAGCGGCTCCGGAAATCAGATTTCGCGGGTCTTTGAGAGCAGTTGCTGCGCCACGCCCGCCCCCAGCAAATACACTGACGTGGCAACCAGCCCCCAATGCGCCCAGCTTTGCGGGTGAAAATCAACCCAGGCGGCCCATCCGGCAAAGAACGTCCAGGCCATTGCGACGGGCAGGGTCACACGGCGCCATCTCTCCGTGCGAACCGGGTGCACGAATTTGAGTGGCAGGAACATGGCGACCGCAAGAACGGTTACCAAGGCCAGCGACACCCAGAAGTTGGGTTGCAGGGCAAAGATGACCAGCACCAGCATATTCCAGCAGCCGGGGAATCCTGAAAAGGAATTATCCTTTGTTTTCATCCGCGTGTCTGCAAAATACATCGCCGATGCGAAGGTGATGATGATAATGGCGAACCAGCCTGTCCACCCATCCATCAAGCCGGATTTGAAGAGCGCAAAGGCTGGAATGAACACGTAAGTCAGGTAGTCGATGATCAGATCCAGCAGCACCCCGTCAAATTCGGGCGCGTTGGTTTTGACATTATATTGCCGGGCCAGCGGCCCATCGATCCCATCTACGAAAAACGCGACCACCAGCCACAGGAACATCAGATCCCATTTGGCGTCGACCGCGGCCAGCATCGCCAGCATCGCAAAGACGGCACCTGTGGCAGTAAGAAGATGCACGCCAAGCGCGCGTAGTCGTAGTGTCATGTCCTGTTCTTGCCGCATGCGGAGATCGGATGCAAAAGGAAAAGGCCCACCGCGCGGAACGATGGACCTTGAATATTCAAAAAATCTCTTGAGTTACTGGCTGATACGCACTTCTTCGAGCGGATAGGCCAGCGAGTCCTGATCTTCCCAACCGGTATGGCAGTCGTGACAGAAGGACTGTTTGAACTTCATCGGTTTGCCGTTGGGCTGCAGACCGCCATAGAGCCAGTCATCCGTCTCGGGCGCTCCACCTGCTGCCAGCTTGGTCATGATGAACAGCGGGCCGGGCCGGGCCGCCTTTTTCTTTTTGCTGATGGTGATGCTTTCCTTGGCGAGAATAGAGCCGACGGGCATTTCCACGCCCTCCTCGGCGAACTTGAGGTATTGCTCGGCGGCAACGTCATTGGCGAATGTCTGAAGCAAACGGTTGCCATGAGGGCCCGCAACGGCGGGGCGTGTCGAGGTCACGGCCCAGCTGCGATAGTTGCTGCCAATTTCGTCACCCTGTTTGGCATAGCCTGTCGCCATCGCGTCTTTCACACAATCATAGAGGGCCACCACCTGTGTCTCATCGAGATCAAAGGCGCTTTCAACATCTACGGGGCAATCCGCAGCGTATCCCGCTGTGGCAGTCAAGGAAAAGGCCATGGCGGAAATGGCTAGGCTGAAACGTGTCATAAGGTCCCTCAGGTGATGATTTTTACATGCGGCCGAATGCCGCGCATCGAGGGTTGCACGATTTCTGCCGTGAATGCAGTAAACGTTCGTGCACAATACTGTGAAAGTCGTTTCAAGCTTTGGGATGCGCCCGGTCGTAGACTTCCATCAGGCGGGCGGTGTCGACGGCTGTATAGGCCTGGGTTGTCGACAACGAGGCATGTCCCAGCAATTCCTGAATGGCGCGCAGATCGCCGCCCGCATCCAGCAGATGGGTGGCAAAGCTGTGGCGCATGGCATGGGGGGTGGCCGTGGCCGGCAGCCCAAGTTGCATGCGTGCCCGTGCCATCACCTTCTGAATGGCGCCCGGGGCCAGCGGGCCACCCCGAACCGCGCGAAAGAGTGGGGCCTGCGCGCCCATCGGGTAGGGGCAAAGCCTGATGTAGGCATCCACGGCGCTTTGAGCCGCAGGCACAACCGGAACAATCCGTTCCTTGTCGCCCTTGCCGATGATCCTCAAGACATCCGGCAGCGGTGCGTCACCCCCGGTCAAGCCCAGGGCTTCAGAGATGCGAAGCCCACAGCCCCAAAGCAGAGTGACGACGGCCACGTCGCGGGCGGCAACCCATGGCTTTTCAGATTGCATTTCGATGGCGTCGATCAGGTCCTTTGCTGCCGACACCGCCAAGGGGCGCGGCAGCTTCTTTTGAAACTTCGGCGCCCGCGTGGAAAGCACCGCAGTGGGCTCGAAGCCTTCGCGCTCCGACAGCCAACGGTAAAACGCTTTGACAGCAGAAAGCTTTCGGGCGAGCGAACGTGCCCCGATGCCAGCGCCGCGCGTGCGCGCCATCCATGCGCGCATGTCCGTAACGCTGATCCGCGCCAAGGCAGACAGTCCCTGACTTTCAGATTTGTATTCGGTGATAAAGGCCAGGAACTCTGTCACATCGCCCTGGTAGGCGATCACCGTGTTTTCGGATGCGCCCTTGAGAGCATGTTGGTGATCCAGCCAGGTGGCCAGAGCATCGTGGGCGGCGGGGCTGATCAGGCTCATGACAGCCAGCGGCGCATCACCCTTTCAAATACGCCGGTGAAAAAGACCAGAAGATCCGTGCCCTGCTGAGGCCCGAACATATGCGGGTCTTCCGCGCCCAGCACCAGCATGCCCGGAAGGCGGCCGTTGCCAAAATCAAGTCTCAGGCAGGCTTCTGATCTGATCCAATCGGATTTCTCCCCGTAAATCTCCGCCGATGCATTCTGTACCTGGCGCAGCGTGACCTGTCGCGATCCGCCGGGGCGGCCCTGAGTGACGTAATCTTCCACGAACCCCGGTTCCGTGGCCGCCACAACCTCCCCAAGGGACTTCAGAACCAGATCCATGTCATCTTGAGCGGTTTCCAGCACGAGCAGGACCGCATCGACGCGCAATATCTCGGCAACCTCACCACTGAGGTTTTCAAGAAAGCCCTCGAATGCTGCTGGATCGAGAAGGCGCAATATGGCGCGGTGAATCTGATTGGTGCCGGCGAGGTTTTCGTAAGCGGCGGCAATGACCGAGCGATGGGTGTCTTCCAGACGGTCCAACCGCGTTTCCATGCGCTCCATCGCGATGCCGCGCAGATCGACAATATTTGCGCCCATGGACCGTTCGTTGGCGGCGACCAGAGCGTTCATCAGGTCCTTGTCGTTGAGAATGACATCGGGTTGCGAGATGATCGCCTCTCGCAGGGCGTCTTCGATTTTTGGGTTGCTGCTCATGACATGCTCTATATTTTTTCGAGACTTATAGCACGGGCTTCATCTCAAATCTGCCATGAAATTGGAAAGTTGGCGCAACCTGTCCTCGGGTGTTGCCATTCTGTGCCAACGCCCGATGAGGCGTTGGCCGATCTTGCAGCGTTTTGCGGGTTCAGAGGATGTTCTGGCCGGTTTTGGCCCAATCGGCCATGAACTGTTCCAGGCCTTTATCGGTCAGCGGGTGCGACGCGAGTTTCTTGATCACCTCCGGGGGCGCCGTCATGACGTCGGCACCGATCAGGGCAGCTTCCTGCACGTGATTGACGGAGCGGATGGAGGCCGCAAGGATTTCGGTCTCAAAGCCGTAGTTGTCGTAGATCGTGCGGATGTCCTGAATAAGGTCCATGCCATCGAGGTTGATATCGTCCAGACGCCCGATGAACGGGCTGATGAATGTGGCCCCCGCCTTGGCCGCCAAAAGCGCCTGATTGGCCGAAAAGCACAGCGTCACGTTGACCATTTTACCTTCGCCAGACAGCACTTTACAGGCCTTCAGGCCGTCCCATGTCAGGGGCAGTTTGACGGTGATATTGGGCGCGATCTCGGCCAGTTTACGCCCCTCGGCGATCATCGCTTCGGCTTCCATTGCGACCACTTCCGCGCTTACGGGGCCTTCTACGATCCCGCAAATCTCCTTAGTCACCTCAAGAATATCCCGGCCCGATTTCAGGATCAGCGAAGGGTTCGTCGTCACCCCGTCGACCATGCCCAGATCGTTGAGTTCGCTAATCGCTTGCGTGTCGGCTGTGTCGACAAAGAATTTCATCGGTGCAGTTCCTTTCAAAGAGTTATGTGAACGCTAACATGTTTCACTCTTGCGCTTGGCTTTACCGCATGATCTGCGATGCTTAAACCCTCAATTGCCCATATTTTTCGGAGCGCCCGCGTTGAGTCTGCCGCAATTCTACGATCCTGGAGACCTGGTCGGCGTGCTTACGGCGCAACCTTTGGGGCGTGCGCTGGACTATCGCGCTCCTGAAGGCGGGTGCCATCTGGGCGCATTTGTAGAGGTGCCGCTGGGCCCGCGCAAGGTCATCGGTGTCGTCTGGGGACCGGGCAAGGGCGACTATGATCTGTCCAGGATCAGATCGGTGATCCGGGTGCTTGATGCGGCCCCCATGCGCGCGGAAATGCGCAGTTTTCTGGAGCGCGCGGCAGATTATACCCTGACGCCCATGCCCGCGATGTTGCGTCTGGCAACCCGTGCGCCGGGCTTGGGTGATCCACCGTCGATGCGCAAGATTTACCGTCGCGGACCCGGTGAGCCGGATAAAATGACCGCCGCACGCCGCAAGGTTCTGGACGCGCTCAGCGCTTATGGTGATCTGGCCTTCACACTCAAGGAGCTGGCGGAGATGGCCGGTGTCGGCTCTTCGGTGGTCAAGGGGCTGGTGGCGCAACGGGCGGTCGCGGAAGAGGACAGCCCCCGTGATCTGCCCTTTGCGCGGCTTGATCCTGACCTTCCCGGCAAGGAATTGACCAACGAACAGGCCGAAGGTGCCGCACAGCTATCGCACGCGGTACGATCAGAAAAATACGGCACAACCCTGCTGCGCGGGGTGACCGGGTCGGGCAAGACCGAAGTTTACCTCGAAGCGGTCGCGGCTGCCTTGCGCGCGGGGCGTCAGGCGCTTGTGCTGTTGCCGGAGATTGCCTTGACGGCGGAATTCCTGACCCGGGTTCAGGAACGCTTTGGCGCCAAACCTGCCGAATGGCATTCCGGTGCCACGATGACAGAACGCAGGCGCATCTGGCGTATGGTGGGGCAGGGCAAAGCGCAACTGGTCATTGGCGCGCGTTCGGCGCTGTTTTTGCCGTTTCAGAACCTGGGTCTGATCGTGGTCGATGAAGAGCACGACACGTCCTACAAGCAGGAAGAGGGCGTGCTTTACAATGCGCGCGACATGGCGGTGCTGCGTGCCTCGATCTGCGGGGCGCAGGTGGTGTTGGCCTCAGCCACGCCAAGTCTGGAAAGCTGGGCCAATGCGCAGGCGGGCAAATACAACCGGCTGGAACTGACCTCCCGCTTTGGTCCGGCGGTCATGCCGGAAATGCGTGCGCTTGATATGCGTTCGGAGGGGTTGCCCTCCGATCGCTGGGTGTCTGAGCAGTTGAAGACGCAGGTTGAGGCGCGGCTGGCGGCTGGCGAACAATCGCTGCTTTTCATCAACCGCCGGGGCTACGCGCCGATCACGCTTTGCCGGGCGTGCGGGCACCAGATCGGCTGTGACGATTGTGACGCGCGCATGGTCGAGCACCGGTTTCTCAAGCGGCTGGTCTGTCATCAGTGCGGCGAGACCAAACCCATGCCCACGATTTGCCCGTCCTGCGATGCCGAAGGACGTCTGGCCCCGGTCGGTCCGGGTGTTGAGCGTCTGGGCGAAGAAGCCGCCGCCCTTTTCCCCGATGCGCGGATCGCCACATTGAGTTCGGACATGTACGGCTCCGCGCGGGCTTTGAAGGCAGAGATCGAAGGGATCGCCGAAGGGGCCGCCGACATCATCATCGGCACGCAACTGGTGGCCAAGGGGCACAATTTCCCCAAACTCACTCTGGTCGGGGTCATTGATGCTGATCTGGGCCTGCAGGGGTCGGATTTGCGCGCGGCGGAACGGACATTCCAACTGATGCGGCAAGTGGCGGGCCGGGCCGGACGGGCGGAGAAACCCGGCACAGCGCTCTTGCAGACCTACCAGCCCGAACACCCGGTGATCCGCGCTATTCTCGCTGGTGACGAAGACCGTTTCTGGGCGGCGGAGGCGCGTGAGCGGGAAGCGGCAGGCGTGCCGCCCTACGGGCGAATGGCAGGTATCATCCTCAGCGGGCCGGATGTTGCGAAAGTCTTTGATGCGGGCAACCTGCTGGCCCGTCAGGATGCGCCGCTGCGCTCCATCGGCGCGCAGGTTTTTGGGCCTGCGCCAGCCCCCATCGCGCGCGTGCGCGGGCGGCACCGTGTCAGATTGCTGGTCAAGGCGGAAAAATCGGCACCCTTACAAGACGCGCTGGCCCGCTGGGTCGCGCAGGTGCCGCTGAAGGGCGATTTGCGACTGGCCGTGGATATCGACCCGCAGAGTTTCTACTGACCGGAATTGAACTCTGACGGCTCTTCAGGTGACGGCTAAGCCTTGTCGAAGGGTGCAGTTGAGCCTTGTGAATTGTGCTTTTTTGCACCTCGCCAAAGCGCGGCAAAAGGCATAAGGCTCTCATATGTCTCCGCTTCGTAATATCATGGCGCTGGATGTGGCGCAGGGCCTGCCGCTCTGGCGTCGCCCCACGACGCTTTTGTTCTTAATGGCGTTTGCTATGCCGGTTGCATTTTACACATGGTATGCGCTGCTGAACAATTTCGTGAAGGAAATGGCGTCGTTCGACGGCGCGGACATCGGGTTGCTGCATACGGTGCGGGAAATCCCGGGCTTTCTCGCCGTCGGCGTGATCGCGGTCATCATTTTCATGCGCGAACAGGTGCTGGGCCTCGTATCGCTCATGCTGCTGGGGGCGGCTACGGCTTTGACCGCGCAGTTCCCGCAACTGACCGGCATCCTGATCCTGACCTTTCTCAGTTCGGTGGGGTTTCACTATTACGAGACCGTCAACCAGTCGCTGCAACTTCAATGGCTGCCCAAGGACCGTGCCCCACAGATATTGGGTTGGATCATGGCCACCGCCTCTGCGGCGACTTTCATCGTTTATTTCATCATCATGATCCTCTGGGAGCCCCTGGGGCTGACCTATAACCTTGTCTTCATGGTGGGCGGCGGGATCACCTGCGCCATCGGTCTGTTCGCCCTGCTGGTCTATCCGCAGTTCGAAGCACCACATCCGCAAATCAAGAAAATGATTCTGCGCCGACGCTATTGGCTCTACTACGCGCTGCAGTTCATGTCCGGCGCACGGCGGCAGATATTCATGGTTTTTGCTGGTTTCATGATGGTCGAGAAATTCGGCTTCGAGGTGCATGAAGTTGTCGGCCTCTATCTCATCAACCTCGTGATCAACATGTGCGTGGCGCCTTTCCTAGGGCATATTGTAGCCCGTTTTGGCGAGCGTAATGCGCTGGTTTTCGAATACACTGGGCTTGTCTGCGTCTTTCTGGCCTATGGCGGTGTCTATTTCTATGACTGGAGTTTTCATGTCGCGGCCTTTCTCTATGTGATCGACCACATGTTCTTTGGGCTCGCACTGGCGATGAAGACCTATTTCCAGAAAATCAGCGATCCTGGTGATATCGCGCCCACCGCTGCCGTGGCCTTTACCATCAACCATATTGCGGCAGTGTTTCTACCGGTCCTGCTGGGGCTTTTGTGGCTGGTCTCGCCTGCTGCGGTGTTTTTGCTGGCGGCGGGCATGGCCAGCGTGTCCCTGACGCTCGCCACCTTGATCCCCCGCCATCCCGAAAAGGGCAATGAGACGGTCTTTTCCGGCAGGATAACCGCTGCCGCGGAGTGAAAAACCGGCGTTACAAGAGCTGCCTCTCCGGTAATTCCGATGCGCGGGCGCGGCCCACCCGCGGGTTGTCTGCTTGACCTTCGCAAGCGCTGGCCCTAGGCGATCAGGAAAATCCTGGAGACGCTGATGCCAACCTTCACCGCCCTGACCACCGTGACCGGAAAAGCCGCCGCCGAAAAACTGGGCGATGCAATGGAGCATCTGGACCCGGAACCCACCGGGATTGGCGTCTTTGAGGTCGAAGACGATTCTGGCCTTTGGGAAGTGGGCGGGTATTTCACCGAAAGCCCTGACGACACCGCGCTGACCCTGCTGGCAACGGCGATGGGCGCCAACCCTTTCGTGATATCCGAACTGCCGGAAACCGATTGGGTTGTCCATGTGCGTCGTGAACTCGCCCCTGTCGAAGCAGGGCGGTTTTTCGTTTACGGGGCGCATGATGCCGATAAGGTTCCCGAGGGTGTTGAGCCGCTGTTGATCGAGGCCGCAATGGCGTTCGGCACCGGCCACCACGGCACGACGCTGGGTTGCCTGAAGGCGCTGGACCGATTGGCAGAGACCGGGTTTCAGGGGCAGCAGGTTGCAGATATCGGATGTGGTACTGCGGTGCTGGCCATGGCGGCGGCGCGGCTCTGGCCGATACATGTGCTTGCCAGCGATATTGACGAGGTGGCTGTCGAGGTAGCGCGGGCGAACGCCAGCGCCAATGGGCTTGAGGATCGTATTTCCTGCCTTGAAGCCGCCGGGTTTGATCATCCGGATTTGCGGAGCGCGCGTCCCTTCGATCTGGTTTTTGCTAACATTCTCAAAGGTCCGCTGGTCGCGCTGGCACCGGAAATGGCAAATCATCTCAGACCCGGCGGATACGCGATTCTGTCCGGTATTCTGAATGAGCAGGCCGATGATATCATTGCGGTTTATGCGCAAGTTGGCATCAATCTCGTAAGTCGGGATGAGATTGTTGACTGGACAACGCTTACTTTAAGTAGAGAACTGCCTTAATCGCCCCAGTTTTGCCACATTTGGTCAATTTGCCTTGAATTTGTCATGCATTCCAATCAATTTTGATCGTAGTCGGGTGGGGGCCTGATGGTCAGGAGAGTGTGATGTCCGATACATTCGCTCAATTCGAAAAACGCATTGCCGTGGTGAGTGATAAGCACCGTCAGCTGGCACGGGGCTATGTCGCAAAGCTTGGTGATGACGGGTTGATCACCGTTGAACCCAAACGCGCGAGATTTCCGATCCGGCCCCGCGCAATCGTTTTTACCGTAGCGGGTGTTCTGGTCTTTAAAGCGCTGATGATGGCGTCGACAGGTCTTGGCATCTATGAAAGCCGGGTCGAAGCTCTCGCCGACGGGACCGTTTTTGAACGCGCAGCCGGGTGGGTAATGCAAGCTGACCCCGTTTCGCGCTACCTGGCGGAGAACATTACCAAAGCGCTGCCCTGAATGAGTACGAACGGCTCTCTCGGCTGTTCGAGTGTGTGAACGAACGTCCCTCCAAAGGTGTTCATCTGTTAAAAAAGCCGCTTCTCCGATTGTCGGAGAAGCGGCTTTTCCTTTTAGCGCGTGGTTGTTTAGACCTGCGCCTTAGCGAATGATGTTGCTGTCTGCGACATAATCGATGTCGGAACGGCTCAGCCCGATATCGTCCAATTCACGATCAGACAGAGAGCTCAGCGCATTGCGGGTAACGCGCGCATCGTTCCAGGCAACAACCGAAGAGATCGTGTCGTTCAGGAAGCCGAAGAAACGGCTTACAACAGATGCAGTGCCGTATGTGGTGCGGGTGATGTCAAAAAAAGCCATTGTAGCCGTCCTTAGTTTTGAATGTGAACCGGTCTTGCCGGTGTGTGATGAGGGGCAGATAGGACCTGTCTGAAAGTTGAGCAAGGTGAGAAAACGCATGTTTGATATGCGCTATTTGCATAGGTCGAGAATGTGGTTAACCCATGGTAAACAAAAAGAAATAGATTGACGCGACGCGTCGAAAACAGACTTGGAAATGCCGTTTTCCGGCCTCAAGAACGCTGCCAGCGCATAGGTTTTCTCTGCATGCTGGAAAAAAGGAAGCGCTTGGCCCGTGTTCGCCTTTCGTGCTAATGCGTAAAATAAGAAACAAAATGTCAGGGCAGGGCCTATGATACGGGTAATCGGCATCGATCCGGGGTTGCGAAACCTTGGCTGGGGCGTCGTTGACGTCGTGGGAAGCAAGGTTTCTCACGTCGCGAACGGCATTTGCGTCTCCAAGGGAGATGATCTGGCGCAGCGGCTTTTGTCATTGCACGGGCAGTTGACCCGCATCATCGCACAATTTGGCCCCCAGGAAGCGGCCGTGGAACAGACCTTCGTGAACAAGGATGGAGCAGGCACGCTGAAACTGGGGCAGGCGCGCGGAATTGCCATGCTGGTGCCGGCGCAGGCTGGGCTGGTCATCGGCGAATATGCCCCCAACAAGGTCAAGAAGGCTGTTGTGGGTGTCGGGCATGCTGATAAGGGCCAGGTTCTGCACATGGTGCGGATGCAATTGCCCGGTGCGGAAATTGCCGGACCGGATGCGGCTGACGCGCTGGCGATCGCAATCTGTCATGCTCATTATAGCGGCGCCGATGGTCTGCGAGCGGCGATCGAAAGGGCGGGCGCATGATTGGCAAGATCGCGGGGCGCATCGATTACAAGAGCACGGACCACTTGTTGGTCGACGTGCGCGGTGTCGGTTATCTTGTCTATTGTTCGGAGCGCACATTGGCCAGCCTACCCGGCGCGGGCGAGACGGTCGCGCTTTTTACCGACCTGCTGGTGCGCGAGGACGTGCTGCAACTTTTTGGCTTTGCAACACTGGCGGAAAAGGAATGGCATCGGTTGCTGACCTCCGTTCAAGGGGTGGGTGCCAAAGCGTCGCTGGCAATTCTCGGAACGTTGGGTCCGGACGGTGTGAGCCGCGCCATCGCTCTGGGGGACTGGAATGCGGTCAAAGCGGCGAAAGGCGTCGGGCCAAAGATTGCGCAGCGGGTTGTGCTTGATCTCAAGGACAAGGCTCCGGGCATTATGGCGATGTCGGGGGGATTGGCGGCTGCAACCGGCGATGTGCCCGCGGAGGTGATTGAACCAACGATGGTGCAAACGGCATCCGCAGCGCCGGTAACTGCGTCGTCGCAGGCCGATGCTCTCTCGGCCCTGGCCAATCTGGGCTATGCGCCCGGTGATGCCGCGGGGGCCGTTGCGCAAGCGGCGGGAGAAAACCCCGATGCACAAACACCGGCACTGATCCGCGCGGCCTTGAAACTTCTGGCACCAAAGAACTAAGGGGACCTGAGCCTTGCAGGAGAGCAGATGAGCGACATTGATCCCACCGTGCGGCCGGAACCATTGCCAGAGGATGTGGATCGCGCTCTGCGTCCGCAGATGCTGGAGGAATTCGTCGGACAGGCGGAGGCGCGCGCCAATTTACGTGTTTTTATCCAATCTGCCCGGCAGCGTGGCGAAGCGATGGATCACACGCTGTTCCATGGCCCGCCGGGGCTGGGCAAGACCACGCTGGCGCAGATCATGGCGCGCGAGCTGGGCGTGGGGTTCCGCATGACCAGCGGGCCGGTTCTGGCCAAGGCCGGTGATCTGGCGGCCATTCTGACCAATCTGGAGGCGCGGGACGTCCTGTTCATCGACGAAATTCACCGGCTCAATCCGGCGGTGGAAGAAGTGCTTTATCCGGCGCTGGAAGATTTCGAACTGGATCTGATCATCGGAGAGGGGCCCGCCGCACGTACCGTGCGCATTGAGTTGCAGCCCTTCACGCTGGTGGGGGCAACGACCCGGATGGGTTTGTTGACCACGCCCTTGCGTGACCGCTTCGGCATTCCGACGCGTTTGCAGTTTTATACCGAAGATGAGTTGTTCATCATCATCGAGCGGAACGCGCGAAAGCTGGGCGCGCCTGCCGATGAAAGCGGCGCGCGGGAGATTGCCCGTCGCGCCCGTGGCACGCCGCGCATTGCAGGGCGGTTACTGCGCCGCGTGGTAGATTTCGCCATCGTCGAAGGGGATGGTCGGGTGACCCGCGAACTGGCGGATATGGCCCTGACCCGCCTCGGGGTCGATCATCTGGGGCTTGACGGCGCGGACCGGCGGTATCTGCGGTTGATTGCAGAGAACTACGCAGGTGGCCCAGTGGGTATTGAGACCATGAGTGCTGCCTTGAGCGAAAGCCGCGATGCGCTGGAAGAGGTCATCGAGCCCTTCCTTTTGCAACAAGGGTTGATTCAGCGGACCCCGCGCGGGCGGATGCTGGCGCAAAAAGGCTGGAGCCATCTCGGCTTGACGCCCCCCAAATCGCAGAGCGATCTGTTTGGAAGCTGACTGACCCTCTCAGGAAGGGTGCACCATTGATGCAAGCAGATGACATTGAAGCATTGTTCACCCGGGAAAGCGGCGCCTACTACTTTGCGCGCTGGGGCAGACCCATCGCGCCGATTGTCTTCGGTGTGACCGATGAAACGCTGGCCGTGGTCAAGGGCGCCTTGGAGGCGGTCATGGTCCTTTCGGGTCACAAAATGGCCGAGACGGACCCTGAATTGGGCAGCAACCTGATGATCTTCTTTTTCCGCGAATGGGATGAATTGCCCCAGGTGCCCGATCTTGATCGGCTCATTCCCGAACTCGGTCCGCTGCTCGACAAGCTCAAGGCAGCAGATGCCAATCAATACAGGATTTTCCATTTCGACCCGGATGGGGCCATCAAAGCCTGTTTTGTGTTCCTGCGCATGGATGCGGAACTCAGCGCTGTACCTGCGGAAACACTGGCGCTGACCCAGATCGTGCAATCCACCCTTCTGTGGTCGGATACCGCCTTTCGCACGACCTCACCTCTGGCGGTGCTGGGAGGCAAGACGATCCTGCGGCCGGAAATTTCCGCGCTGATCCGTGCCGCCTATGATCCGGTTTTGCCCGCTTGCGCGCAGGACCCAAGCCATGCCCTGCGCCTTGCCGCGCGCATCGGGCAAATGCAATAACCTGGATCAACTGCCCAATTACCGGACAAAGGACATCTGATGCACCGCTTTCCCATCCGCGTCTACTATGAAGACACCGATATGGCGGGCATTGTCTATTACGCCAATTATCTGCGCTATATTGAGCGCGCGCGCAGCGATTGGGTGCGTGAGATCGGGATTGACCAACTGGCGATGAAGGCTGAGGGAAACGTTTTCGCGGTCAGGCGCATTGAGGCCGATTATGTCCAGTCCGCGCTGTTTGATGACGCGCTGGAGGTGCAGACAAGCCTGATCCAGCTCACGCCTGCGCGCATGGTCATGGCTCAGAATGTGCTTCGGCAAGAGGCGCTGATTTTTGCCGCGAAAGTCACAATCGCCTGCATCGGGGCCAAGGGAAAGCCCAGCAGATTGCCAGCAAAACTCCGCTCAATGCCGATTAGCGACCCCTCCTGACAGCATAGTGATAGCAATCCTGGTTGTTCTTCGTTAGAATCGCGTGAAATTGAGGTCGGCTAAACGACCCTGAGCGGTGAAAAGTTAAAGAGCAGGCATCATGGAAGCAGAAACGCTAGCATTGGCGCAGGAGATTGATTTCTCCTTCTGGGGGCTGTTTGCCCGCGCAACACTCCTCGTCAAACTTGTGATGATCATGTTGATTGTTGCCTCCTTCTGGTCATGGTCGATCATCGTGATGAAGCTGATTGTCTATCGGAAGGCACGCGCCGAGGCGGCCGAGTTCGACCAGTCCTTCTGGTCCGGGGAGCCGCTCGATGGACTGTTTGAAACCGTGGGGCCAGCGCCCTCTGGCAGTTCGGAGAAAATCTTCGCCGCCGGCATGACCGAATGGCGACGCTCGCACCGCGATGACGGCGGGCTGATCGCGGGGGCGACCTCGCGCATCGACCGGTCGATGGATGTGGCGATCAACAAGGAAGCGGATTACCTGCGTGGCGGGTTGACCGTTCTGGCAACGGTTGGGTCTTCCGCGCCCTTCATCGGGCTTTTCGGCACGGTCGTGGGCATCATGAATGCCTTTATTGAGATTGCCGAACAGCAAAATACCAATCTGGCGGTGGTAGCACCAGGCATTGCCGAAGCCCTGCTGGCCACGGGTCTGGGGCTGTTGGCCGCGATCCCGGCGGTGATCTTTTACAACAAGCTGAGTGCGGATTGCGACAAGATCCTGTCGGGCTATGAAGCCTTCGCCGATGAGTTCGCCACCATCCTCAGCCGCCAGTTGGACAGTTGACCGATGGGCGCGGGTGTCATCCAGAACCAGGGCGGCGAAGGCACACGTCGCAGACGTCGCGGGCGCGGCAAGCCGCAGCCGATGTCGGAAATCAACGTCACGCCTTTTGTGGATGTGATGCTGGTGCTGCTGATCATTTTCATGGTCGCGGCCCCGCTGTTGACGGTGGGCGTGCCGGTTGAACTGCCCAAAACCGCCGCAGGCGCGCTGCCTGCGGATCAGGAAGAACCGCTGACCATCACGATTACTGCAGAAGGCAGCTTGCAAATCCAGACGACGGAAACCGCGCGGGGCGAACTGATCCCGAAACTGCGGGCGATTGCGGCAGAGCGGACCAGTGATCAGGTGTTCCTGAGGGCTGATGGGGCGGTTCCTTATGCGCAGGTGATGGAGGTCATGGGCGCACTGAATGCCGGTGGCTTTGCCAATATCGGTCTGGTCACGGATATCGGCGGACCCACGCTTGACGGTCAGGATGGCACCGCCGGTGGTGCGGGTCAGTAGGGCCGCGGTGCATACCGGTCACTATATCTCAGGCGCGGGGCATCTGGCTTTGATCGGCTGGCTGATCTTTGGGGATGTGTTTGCGGCAGAGCCTCTGCCGTTTGAGGCCAGCACCGTTTCGGTGATTTCAGGTGCCGAATACGCGGCTATGGTGGCGGCTGGTCAGGCCCCGCAATCGACGACCGAAGTGGCGCAACCTTCAAGCCCGGAAGTGACGCCGGAAGCCCCCGAAATAGCGGCCACCGAAGATAGCGTTGCGGATCAAAGCCCGCCCGAACAGACCGAAGCGCCAAGTAACGAAGAAGCGCCGGATGTCTCGGAGCTCGCGCCGTTGCCACAGGCTGAGGTGAGTGACCAGGCGCCGGTATTGCCTGAACCTCCCGCCGATGTGGCGGTGCTGGTGCCCGAAGTCAGCGACCGTCCCGTGCCGCAAGCCGCCGAACGTGTGGCCCCTGAGGCGGTTGCCCAACCCGAGCCCGAAGCGACACCCGACGCGGTTGAGCAGGAAGCTGTGACGCCTGACCAAACTGGTGACACACCACAGGATCCGGTTGAGGCAACGGCACCGGAAGCGGCCGCGACAGAGATCGTCACCGAAGCAGAAGAGCCAAGCGCTGCACCGGTGCCAACCAAACGGCCGCCTGCCCGCCGCCCTGATCCACCGGTCCAACAGGTAGCGCAGCCGACCGAGACCGCCGAACCCCCAGCCCCGGCTCAGGACACAACAGAAGATGCTGTTGCATCGGCGCTGGCCGAGGCGCTGGCGGCGGAGTCTTCCGCACCCTCCACACCGCAGGGGCCGCCGCTTTCTGCCGGGGAGAAGGATGCCTTGCGGGTTGCGGTATCAAATTGCTGGAATGTCGGCTCGCTTTCAACTGATGCGCTGAACACCACGGTGGTGGTATCGGTGGCCATGACACAGGACGGCAAGCCTGTAACATCGTCCATTCGGATGAACTCAAGCTCCGGTGGAACAGAACAGGCGGCGCGTCAGGCATTTGAGGCGGCACGCCGCGCAATTATCAGATGTGGCGCAAAAGGTTTCGATTTACCCGTAGAAAAATATAGTCAGTGGCAGGATATTGAGATGACCTTCAATCCCGAAAGGATGCGGATCAAATGAGATTTCTGGGTATGGTATTGCTCGCAGCGCTGGGGCTAATGTCCCTTACGGCGGGATTTGCAGGCGCGCAAAGCAGCGGCCCCTTGCGCATCGAAATCACCGAAGGTGTGATTGAACCCTTGCCCTTCGCCTTGCCGGTTTTCCAGGCCGAAACGGGGGATGCGACAGGCGTTGCGGCGCAGATCAGCCAGGTTGTTTCCGGGGATCTTGTGGGTACCGGGCTTTTTCGCGAAATTCCGGCGACGGCCTTTATCAGCACCGTAAGCAATTTCGCTGATCCGGTGCAATATGCCGATTGGAAAGCAATCAATGCTCAGGCGCTGATCACCGGCGCCGTGGCGGTGCAGGGCAACCAGCTTACGGTGAAGTTTCGCCTTTATGACGTATTCTCCGGTGCGGAGATGGGATCGGGATTGCAATTTTCCGGCACGCCTGAGGGCTGGCGGCGTATGGCGCATAAGGTTGCCGATGCGGTTTACAGCCGGATCACGGGCGAGGGGGGGTATTTTGACAGCCGCGTTGTTTACGTATCCGAGACCGGCAGCAAGGACGCTCGCCAGAAACGCCTGGCGATCATGGATTACGACGGTGCCAATGTGCAGTTTTTGACGGACAGCAGCGCCATCGTTCTGGCCCCGAGATTTTCGCCGAATGGCGACCGGGTGATCTATACCAGCTATGAGACCGGCTTTCCGCGCATCTACCTGCTGGACGTCGGATCGGTCCAGCGCCGCGTGTTGGAAAATCAGGAAGGCACGATGAGTTTTGCGCCGCGTTTTGCGCCTGACGGGCAAAATATCGTATTCTCGCTCAGCCAGGGTGGCAACACCGATATCTACGCGATGAATGTCGGCGGCGGCGGGACGCAACGCCTGACATCCGCGCCTTCCATCGAAACCGCGCCCAGTTTTTCGCCTGACGGCAGCCAGATTGTGTTTGAGAGTGACCGGTCCGGGTCCCAGCAACTCTACATCATGCCCGCCGGGGGTGGAGAGGCGCGCCGTATATCCTTCGGACCGGGCCGCTATGGCACGCCGGTCTGGTCGCCGCGTGGGGATCTGATCGCCTTTACCAAACAAAACGGCGGGCGCTTCCATATTGGTGTGATGCGGACCGATGGGGCCGAGGAACGGTTGTTGACCGCCTCCTTCCTCGATGAGGGGCCAACCTGGGCACCGAACGGGCGGGTCATAATGTTTACCCGCGAATCCCAAGGGGCCAGCGGCAGCTCCACGCTTTATTCTGTTGATATTTCAGGACGCAATCTGCGGCCTGTGCGGACCCCTGATGGCGGCTCTGACCCGTCGTGGTCGCCTTTGCTGAAGTAAGACATCTGAAGTCGTTCCCATGGGCGTGCGCCTGTGGTAAAAAGACCCCAAAATAACAATTCCAACACGGAACACATGAGGCAGTGAACATGAAACCAACAGCGAAAATTCTTCTTCTCGTCGCCGGGCTGGCCCTGGCGGCCTGCACCAATCCGGGCCGATTTGGGGCGGATGGATCAACCGGCGGGGTCGGAGGGGGCAGCGGTGGTGCGATTGTCCCCGGCAGCGCCAATGACCCGACCTCAACGGCCTACTTCAACCAGACCATTGGCGACCGCGTTCTTTTCGCGGTGGACCAGTCCGACCTGACGCCGGAGGGGCGCGCCGTTCTGGATGGCCAGTCAAGTTGGTTGCTGACGAATACCGATTTTACAGCGATCATCGAGGGCCACGCAGATGAACAGGGCACCCGTGAATATAACGTCGGTTTGGGCGCGCGTCGGGCAAATTCCGTGCGGGAATACCTGATCTCCAAAGGGGTGGCGGGTAATCGGTTGCGGACCGTGAGCTACGGCAAGGAACGCCCCATCGAGATTTGTTCCAACGAGGCCTGCTATGCCAAGAACCGCCGCGCGGTCACTGTGCTGGCGGGCGGTCTGACAGGCTGATCCGATGCGCATCTTTGCCGCCCTTGCCCTCGTGATCCTGTTGCAGCCGGTTGAGACGGCCGCGCAGGATCAGCAGACACTTGCGGACATCCGCCAGGAGATGACGGTGCTCTATGTGGAAATCCAGAAACTCAGGCGAGAGCTGTCAACCACTGGGTCACCCTCGGTGCAAACCTCCGGCGGGTCGGTGCTGGATCGCATGAATGTCATCGAAGCAGAGATGCGGCGATTGACCTCCAAAACCGAAGAGTTGGAATTCCGGATCAACCGCATTGTCGAGGATGGCACCAACCGTATCGGCGATCTGGAGTTCAGACTGGTCGAGCTTGAAGGGGGGGACATCGCGGCATTGGGTGAGACCACAACTCTGGGCGGTGATCTGCCTGCCGGGACCGAGACGACTACGGGGGCTGCAACACTGCCCGCGGCCACTGATCTTCCTGGCAACGGTATTCAGCTTGCGGTCGGGGAAGAGGAGGATTTCAAGAGAGCTCAATCTGCTTTGGCGGAGGGCAATTTCCAGCAGGCGGCAGATCTTTTTGCGACCTTCACGCAAACTTATCCGGGCGGACCACTGGCGGCGGGCGCTGATCTGGGACGCGGCGAAGCGCTGGAAGGCTTGGGAGATACGCGTGAGGCAGCACGCGCCTACCTGAGCAGTTTCAGCGTTGACCCAACAGGACCGGTTGCCGCGCAATCGCTATTTCGCCTGGGCAGATCTCTGGGCGGGCTGGGACAAACACAGGAGGCCTGCGTGACGCTCAGCGAAGTCGGTGTGCGATTCCCATCCGATCCGGTTGTCGCCGAGGCTCAGGCAGAGATGCAATCGCTGGGCTGTGCGTAACGGCGCATCGCGAGACCTGAGGGAGGCGGTTGCGCAGCAGCTTCCGCCGGACCTGCCAAAACGGTTGGGCGTCGCGGTATCGGGCGGCGGCGATTCCGTCGCTCTGCTTCATCTGCTGCATGAGATTGCGCGAAACCAGAGGCTCCAACTTTGCGCGGTGACGATCAATCACGGTTTGAGGACGGAAGCAGAGGTTGAGGCCGCCTTTGTAGCTGAGCTTTGCGCTGGTCTCGATATTCCCCACAAGGTTCTTCGCTGGGACGGTTGGACCGGGCAGGGCAATCTGCAAAACGCGGCACGAGAGGCGCGTTACAGTCTGATCGCCGCTTGGGCAAAGTCTCAACAGCTTTCCCATGTTGCCCTTGGCCATACACAGGATGATCAGGCCGAAACGGTTCTGATGCGGCTGGCGCGCGGTGCGGGTGTGGACGGTCTGGCGGCAATGGGTCCAAGCCGCGCGCGGGATGGGATCACCTGGCTGCGCCCGTTGTTGCAGGTCTCAAGGGCCAGTTTACGCGAGATGTTGCAGGACCGCGAAATCCGCTGGTGTGAAGATCCCAGCAATGACGACCTGAGGTTTGATCGTATCAAACTGCGTCAGGCGCTTACGGTTCTTGAACCGCTGGGCATCAGCGCCGCCGCGCTTTCGCAAGTGGCCGACAATATGGCGCGGACACGTATCGCCCTGAATGCGCATGCGGTCTCAGCCGCGAGAAAGATTACTACGGAACAGGCGGGCGCGCTTAAGGTCGATTGGTCCGGTTTCGACGCCTTGCCCGCTGAAACCGCGCGCCGCATCATGATCCGCGCCTTGCAATGGATTAGCGGTGCAGGATACGCGCCGCGCGGCAGGTCCGTACAAAAGCTGATGGACGGTCTCAGGGCTGGTCATAACGGCACACTGGAAGGATGTCATGTCATCCGGTCCAAGGGGGCCATGTGGATATATCGCGAGCTTGACCCGGTCCGGCATCTGTCTTGCGACATCGCGGACGTATGGGACAACCGGTGGCAATTGACCTCAAAGGCGGATGAGATCGACCAGCCAGATGCCGGGCTGCGCATTGCGGCGCTTGGGGAGCGCGGCCTGCGGGATTTTCCGCAATGGCGCGCGTTGGGTTGCCCTCGCGACGCGCTGCTGGCGACACCTGCGGTCTGGAAAGACGATCAATTGGTTGCCGCCCCCCTTGCAGGAACCGCCACGCGATGGCATGCGACGTTGGTGAAAGGCGAAAAAGCATTCTTTGACGCACTTTTATCGCATTGAACCTCGGCGCGCAGTGTCTATCTTAAGCGCGTGGTGGTATCATTGCGATCCGCACCACGCGCATTTTTAGGAGAATTTCCTTGGGTAACGCACGTAACATCGCCTTCTGGGTCGTCTTGTTCCTCCTGATCCTGGCATTGTTCAATCTGTTCAGTGGTCCCGGCAACACGCTGCAAAGCCGCGAGATCAGCTATTCCGAGTTTGTGAATGCGGTTGAATCAGGAGAGGTCAGCAACGTCACACTGGATGGCGAGCAGGTTCGTTTCCGCCGTGCTGATGGCGCCGACTATATCGCGATTAAGCCGGAAGACGCTGAAATCACGAACCTTTTGATCGACAACAACATTACGGTTCGTGCGGAACAGCAACAGCAATCGGGTTTCCAGACCTTTCTGATGTCGCTCTTGCCCTTCCTGCTATTGATCGGCGTCTGGGTTTATTTCATGAACCGGATGCAGGGCGGTGGCAAAGGCGGGGCGATGGGGTTTGGAAAATCCAAGGCCAAGATGCTGACCGAAAAACACGGTCGGGTCACCTTTGACGATGTTGCGGGAATCGATGAGGCCAAGGAAGAGCTTGAGGAAATCGTCGAGTTTCTGCGTAATCCGCAGAAATTTAGTCGATTGGGCGGTAAAATTCCGAAAGGCGCTCTGCTTGAGGGCCCTCCCGGTACCGGTAAAACGCTGTTGGCGCGTGCCATTGCAGGCGAAGCTGGCGTGCCGTTTTTCACAATTTCCGGTTCGGATTTCGTTGAAATGTTTGTGGGTGTTGGTGCGTCCCGTGTCCGCGACATGTTTGAACAGGCGAAAAAGAATGCGCCCTGTATCGTTTTCATTGACGAGATCGACGCGGTCGGCCGTCACCGCGGCGCTGGTTACGGTGGTGGCAATGATGAACGCGAACAGACACTCAACCAGCTGCTGGTGGAGATGGATGGCTTTGAGGCCAACGAAGGCGTGATCATCATCGCGGCCACCAACCGTAAAGACGTGCTCGACCCCGCGCTGCTGCGCCCGGGCCGCTTTGACCGTCAGGTGACCGTGGGCAACCCAGACATCAAGGGCCGCGAGAAAATCCTTGGTGTCCACGCGCGCAAGACACCACTGGGTCCGGATGTAGATTTGCGCATCATTGCCCGGGGGACACCGGGCTTCTCTGGTGCGGATCTGGCAAACCTTGTCAATGAGGCGGCGCTTGGGGCAGCCCGCGTCGGTCGGCGCTTTGTCACGATGATCGATTTCGAGAGTGCCAAGGACAAGATCATGATGGGGGCAGAGCGTCGCTCCATGGTCATGACACCTGAGCAGAAAGAAATGACCGCCTATCACGAAGCGGGACACGCGCTGGTGGGGATCAAGCTGCCGAAATGTGACCCGGTCTACAAGGCGACAATCATCCCGCGCGGCGGGGCCCTGGGGATGGTGATGAGCCTGCCGGAAATGGACCGCCTGAACATGTTCAAGGACGAATGTCACCAGCGTCTGGCCATGACCATGGCGGGCAAGGCGGCGGAAATTCATAAATACGGCCCCGATGCCGTGTCCAATGGGCCAGCGGGGGACATCATGCAGGCCTCGGGCCTTGCGCGCGCGATGGTATTGCGTTGGGGAATGTCCGACAAAGTAGGCAACATTGACTATTCCGAAGCCGCCGAAGGCTACCAGGGGAATACCGCTGGCTTCTCGGTCTCAGCCAACACCAAAGAGCTGATTGAGGAAGAGGTCCAGAAGTTCATTCAGGACGGATACGATTGGGCGCTTAAGATTATCACCGAAAATGAGATTGAATTTGAACGTCTCGCGCAGGGTTTGCTGGAATACGAAACACTGACCGGTGATGAGATCAAGCGGGTGATGAATGGTGAGCCGCCTGTGCCGCCTGCGGATGAAGAGGATAAACCCGACAGCGGCTCGGCCCCAAGCCTGACCGGCATTCCAAAGGCCAAAGCCAAGGCCAAGAAAGCGCCACCGTCGGAAGACGGTTTGGAGCCGGAACCAACGGTCTGATCACGAAAAACGATTTTTCCTTCACAAAAGATCATAGGGCCCTGCGCAGCGCAGGGCCTTTTCTTTTGCGCCTCTATTTGCTCTGACTTGCAGCAGACCTCAACTGGAGAGAAAACATGCCCGCACTGCTGCCCACCCGTTTTGTTGGAGAGGTTGTTTGGCTCGGGCGGGTCACCCAAAGCGAAGTCACACTGCGCGCCGAAGCATTGCAATCGGCGCAGCTGACCTTTTCGGGCATTGAGGGGGAGTGCCACGGCGGTCTGACACGCGCCTCTTGTGTGCGTACCAAGGCGCAATATCCCAAAGGGACAGAAATCAGGAACGTTCGACAGCTTTCGGTTCTGTCATCGGAAGAGCTTGCGCAGATCGCTTCCGAGATGGGATTGTCAGAAATCGACCCCGCCTGGGTTGGTGCTTCCATGGTCATCAAGGGCATCCCTGATTTCACCCATGTACCGCCGTCGTCGCGTTTGCAAATGCCCAGCGGGGCCAGCGTCACGGTGGACATGGAAAACCGTCCCTGTGTTTTGCCGGGGCGTGTCATCGAAGAAGATCGCCCAGGTTTCGGGCAGGCTTTCAAACCGGCTGCCCAGAACCGGCGCGGCGTTACGGCCTGGGTGGAGAGGGGCGGAGCCGTTGCCGTTGGTGATAGCGTCACCTTGCATGTCCCTGATCAACCGGCCTGGGCGCATATCGACAAGGCCCGTTCGTAACATTCGTTTCCAAAAAGAAACGAATGACCCCACCGCCGCCGCAACACGTCGTGGAAATGTCGGAATTACGCTTCTCCCACTGGCGCGTCACTCGTATGCATTGGCCAGCAACTTCGCCGTGCGCGGCACTTCAATGGGGATTCTAATATGGCTTACAAGACCGACATCGAAATCGCGCGCGAGGCGTCGAAAAAACCAATTCAGGAAATTGGTGCAAAGCTGGATATCTCCAGTGATGACCTGCTGCCTTACGGTCATGACAAGGCCAAGGTCAGCCAATCTTTCATCAATTCGGTGCAGGACCGTCCCGATGGCAAACTGATCCTTGTGACAGCGATCAACCCAACACCTGCGGGTGAAGGCAAAACCACGACGACCGTGGGCTTGGGCGATGGTCTGAACCGGATCGGCAAGAAAGCAGCCGTCTGCATTCGTGAAGCCTCCCTCGGGCCAAATTTCGGGATGAAGGGGGGGGCCGCAGGCGGTGGTTACGCGCAGATCGTACCCATGGAAGAGATGAACCTGCATTTCACAGGTGACTTCCACGCCATCACTTCGGCGCATTCGCTGCTGTCGGCGATGATCGACAACCACATTTACTGGGGCAATGAGCTCGAGATCGACACCCGCCGTGTCGTCTGGCGCCGTGTCGTGGACATGAACGATCGCGCATTGCGTCAGATCACCGCCTCGCTGGGCGGTGTTGCCAACGGTTTCCCCCGTGAAGCGGGCTTCGACATTACCGTGGCCTCTGAAGTCATGGCGATCCTGTGTCTGGCCAGAAACCTTGACGATCTGCAAAAGCGCCTGGGCGACATGATCGTGGCGTATCGCCGTGATCGCAGCCCGGTGTTTGCCCGCGACATCAAGGCGGATGGCGCCATGACCGTTCTGCTCAAGGACGCGATGCAGCCCAACCTCGTGCAGACGCTGGAAAACAACCCGGCCTTCGTGCATGGTGGCCCCTTCGCCAACATCGCGCATGGGTGTAATTCTGTCATTGCGACAACAACCGCGCTCAAACTTGCCGATTACGTTGTCACGGAAGCCGGCTTCGGGGCCGATCTGGGCGCTGAAAAGTTCCTCAACATCAAGTGTCGTAAAGCTGGCCTCTCGCCGTCCTGCGTTGTGGTTGTGGCCACCGTGCGCGCGATGAAAATGAATGGGGGTGTTGCCAAGGCTGATCTGGGTGCGGAAAATGTGGATGCGGTCAATAATGGCTGTTCCAACCTTGGCCGTCACATTGAGAACGTCAAATCTTTTGGCGTGCCGGTCGTCGTAGCCATCAACCACTTTGTCACCGATACGGACGCAGAAGTCCAAGCCGTCAAGGATTATGTTGCAGGGCAAGGCGCCGAGGCCGTCCTGTCGCGTCACTGGGAACTGGGCTCCGAGGGCTCTGCCGATCTGGCGACGAAAGTTGCCGAGGTCATTGATGCGGGGGAGGCCAATTTCGCGCCCATCTATCCCGATGAGATGAGCCTTGCGGATAAGATCAACACCATCGCCACGCGCATTTACCGTGCCGACAGTGCCCAGATGGATCAGAAAATCCTCAACCAGCTCAAGGATTGGGAAGACCAGGGCTACGGTAATCTGCCAGTCTGCATGGCTAAAACGCAGTACAGCTTTACCACCGACCCGAACGAACGTGGGGCACCCACGGGTTTCGACATTCCAGTGCGCGAAGTCCGGTTAAGTGCTGGTGCAGGTTTCGTCGTCGCGATTTGCGGGGAGATCATGACCATGCCCGGGTTGCCGCGAGTTCCCTCCGCGGAAAACATCAAGCTGAACGCGGATGGTGACGTAGAAGGTCTGTTCTGAGGGCCAAGCTGTCACAGGGATGTGTGAAGGGGGCAGAGAAAATGATTTGCCCCCTGACCTTCGTGCCGCCAAGCTGAACATCATGACATTCAAGGAGACCATGATGACCAGATTGATTGCCGTGTTTTTCGCGCTGCTGTTCGCAGGCGTCGTTGCTGCCGAAGACCGTTACGTTGGGTATTACTACCCGGAAATTACTTCGGAAGAGGACTTCGACCGGGTTGTTAGGGCCAGTCAGGGTGCCGGCAAAGCCGTCCGTATTGATTTCGTGAACGTCCTCACAGCAGCGCAACTTGAGGCACCGGAAAGTCCCCGCTTTGTCTTCTTTGCCAAGGGGGAAGGTGCAAAGACATTGGTTCTTGTCGCGCTGGATGATGAAATTTTTTCGACGCTTTACCGCGCGCGCGCGCTTTTGGCGCAGCTCACTGTCAGCGTCCGGCGTGGCGGATTCTTCCGACAGGAAGAACTTCAATACGTCGCCACTTTCTACGATCTTCTGCAGTTGATGCAGTTTGACGAGTTGGTCATAAGCGACGGAACATCATGGGCCCACAGGGTCAATTTCAAAAGATAACAGGAAGATGCTATGCCAGCCACGATCATCGACGGAAAAGCTTTCGCAGCAAAGGTGCGCGCCCAGGTTGCCGATCATGTGACACGCCTCAAGGACGCTCACGGCATCACGCCAGGGCTGGCGGTTGTTCTGGTGGGCGAAGACCCGGCGAGCCAGGTTTACGTGCGCTCCAAAGGCAAGCAGACCGTCGAGGTTGGCATGAAGTCGGTCGAACACAAGCTGGATGCAGAAACATCCGAGGCCGATTTGTTGGCCGTGATTGACCAGCTCAACAACGATCCGGAAATCCACGGTATTCTGGTGCAATTACCGCTGCCCAAGCATCTGGACGAAGACCTTGTGATCAATTCCATCGCGCCCGAAAAGGACGTTGACGGGTTCCACATTTCCAACGTGGGGTTGCTGGGGACGGGTCAAAAATCAATGGTGCCCTGTACGCCGCTGGGTTGCCTGATGATGCTACGGGATCATCATGGTTCGATTTCGGGCATGGATGCGGTGGTCATTGGCCGCTCGAACATCGTTGGCAAACCGATGGCACAACTGTTGCTGGGCGATAGTTGCACCGTCACGATCGCCCATAGCCGGACCAAGGATCTCGCCGAGGTGGTGCGCCGGGCGGATATCGTTGTGGCTGCCGTTGGCAGACCCCAGATGGTGCCGGGAGACTGGATCAAGCCCGGGGCCACGGTCATTGACGTGGGGATCAACCGTCTGGATGCGCCTGAGCGAGGTGAAGGCAAAACACGTCTTGTAGGTGATGTGGACTATGACAGCTGCGCGGCTGTGGCTGGCGCCATCACGCCGGTCCCGGGCGGTGTGGGGCCCATGACGATCGCCTGCCTGCTGGCAAATACGGTCACGGCCTGCTGCCGTGCAAACGGGCTAGACGAACCCGATGGTCTGACCGCCTGAGTACTACACAGCAACCGGTACCATGGTGCCTTGCAGGACGGCGATCAGGACCTCGTCGCCGTCTCTGAGTGCGTGTACCTCGGAGGTGACGACAATCAGCCTGCGACCGGGTTTGACCACACGACCGGTCGCGCGCAGCTCTTCCCCGATTGCCGGTGCTAGGAGATTGATCTTGATCTCCGCCGTGACAACTTCTGCATCCAGGGGCAGCGTCGTCAGGGCTGCATATCCTGCGGCGCTGTCTCCAATCGAAAAGGTCAGGCCCGCGTGGCCAAATCCCTGCTGTTGCCGGGTGCCGGGCAGGATCGGTGCGGCGATGACAACCTCCCCGGTCCGGACGCTTTGGATCTGCGCCCCCAGCGTTGTCATCATGCTTTGTGCAGCGAAGCTCTTGTGAATTCTGTTTGTGGCGCTTTCGTCCATGATATACCTGCTTTAACGGGGCATTGGCACACAGGTGGGCACAGGCCCGGTCAAAATGGCAAGGGCTTTTGGGTCCATCAGGCTTTCCAGCACGGTGCTGTTGCTGCGTAACCCGCCGGTATAAGTGCCATAGGCTGGCAGGATCAGCCGCTCCGTATCATACAGGAACGCTGGCCTTGATATGCGCCGTCCGCGCGCCTGAACATGCGCCTTTGGATGGTAATGGCCGGAGATCTCGGCCATCGCGTCAGGCTGGGCAATGTGTCGAAAGATCAAGCGACCGAATTTCGCCTCACGCAGATGATCGCCGCCAAAGGCGATCGGACCGGGATCGTGGTTGCCTTCGATCCAGATCCAGCGACGCCCGGCTTGCAGGCGCGTAATCCACAACCGTTCGGCCTCGGACAAGGCGGCGGCAGCGGTCAGGTCGTCGAAACTGTCGCCCAGACACACCACCACCTTCGGTTTGGTATGCGCCACATCAGACGTCAGGCGGTTCAGGGTATCGCGGGTTTCATAGGGTGGCAGGGACTGACCGCTCCGTCGGGCGACCCTTTCGGACTTGCAAAGATGCAGATCGGAGACGCAAAGCAGGCTTTCTTCCGGCCACCACAATGCGCCGGACCCCAGTGCGTTCAACGTTGCCCCGGCAAAGGTGAAAACGTGAGAGTTCATGATTTGTTCATCGCCTATTGCTGCGCTGAGATCAAGCGATTCAGTAGCTCATATCTCCCAGGCTTTAGCTGGATGGCGGTGGTGCGATCCCCGAGATACCCGCACTTTCCATCAAACGCGCGGCCTCGTCGGCCAATAGTTTCTCCTCCGCAGCCCCTTTGACCGGCACCCGGCCCATTTCCAGCAACATCGGGGCGGCAAGGGGGCTGACACGCGAGAGGGTCACGTGATCGATACGTCCCTTGATACGCGCGGCCATTTCTTCGATCCGGCCGAAATCGACAAGCCCGCGCAGCGCTTCTTCGCGTGTGATCTTAAGCAAAAGATGTTCTGGGTCATATTTTTGCAAAGTGTCATAGAGGATATCTGAACTGAAGGTCGCCTGACGCCCGGATTTGCGCGCCGATGGTGTATTGCGTTGGATCAGACCGGCGATTGTCGCACTTGCCCGGAAAGTGCGTTTCATCACGGCATTCCCGGCCAACCAAGTTTCAAGACCCTCCTGCAACACATCAATGTCAAAGAGCGGCGCGGGATCCTCGACGCGGTTCAGACCCCAGATCAGGGTGGCATAATCCGTGGCCACGAATCCCATCGGATTAAGACCGAGATCCTCCATGCGTTTGGTCAACAGCAGGCCGAGTGTTTGCTGACCGTTTCGCCCCGCAAATCCATAGACGGCCGTTTGTTCGCGACCGTCATGCGCGAAGCTCTCTACCAGGAGCCGGCCTGGTTCGGGCAATTTGCTGACGTCGCGCTGTAGCTTGAGCCAATCGGCGGTATGCCTGGGCAGGTCCGGCCATGTTTCCTGCTGGAACATCTCCACCACGCGGGCAGAAAGTTGCGTGGAAGTTGCGAATTTCGTGCCTGCAAAGGTCGCGACCTTCGGTTTTTTTGCCGCATTGCGGCTGACCTCGACCGTCATCTCGCGCAGCCCTTCGTAGCGTACGATCTGACCACCGATCAGGAATGTGTCGCCGGGCGTAAGCGAGGCCGCGAAACCTTCCTCGATTTCGCCCAACGGTTTGCCACCGCGATTGCGCCTCAGTCTGACTTTAAGCGTGTCGGTATCCTGAATGGTGCCGATATTCATGCGAATTTTCTGGGCGGCGCGGGGGTCTCGCAACTGCCACTTGCCATCGGCGCGGCGTTGCAGGCGTTGCCATTGATCATAGGCGCGCAGCGCATAGCCGCCCGTGGCGCAAAATTCCAGGCATGCGTCAAAGGCAGCGCGGGATAAATGCGCGTAGGCGCCGACGGTTGTGACCTCATCGTAAAGCTCGTCTGCATCAAACGGTCCCGCAGCGGCAACAATCAAAATATGCTGGCAAAGCACGTCTCGCGGGCCTTCGCCCCGCGGATCGCCGTCCAGTTCGCCCTCTTTGGCGGCCTCCAGCGCGGCGACGCATTCCACAACTTCAAAACGGTTCGCCGGTACCAGCAAGGCTTTGGACGGCGCGTTATAGCGGTGATTTGCGCGCCCGATCCGTTGAACCAGACGTTTGACATTCTTTGGCGCGCCGATCTGGATCACCAGATCGACATCCCCCCAGTCGATGCCAAGATCAAGACTGCCCGTGCAGACAATGGCGCGCAGATCACCCCGCACCATCGCGGCCTCGACACGTGCGCGCTGCTCTCGATCAAGCGACCCATGATGTATCCCGATAGGCAAACCATCGTCGTTTGCAAGCCACAGATTATGAAAGAAAATCTCAGCCTGCGCGCGAGTATTATGAAAGATCAGTGTGGTTTTGTGCTGGCGTAACTGTTCAAGAACTGCCGGTATCGCGTAGGCCGCGTTGCCACCTGCCCAGGGAGGGGCCTCTTTTGTTGTGAGCATGGAAATGTCGGGGGCCGGTCCGGGATCGGCGAACAGGATTTCGCAAGGGTCCGGGTGGCGCGCAAGCAGATGCGCAATGGCTTGAGGGTCCTCGACTGTCGCAGACAATCCGACCCGGCGCAGATCGGGGCAAAGTCTTTGCAGCCTGCCTAGCGCCAGCATCAACTGATCGCCGCGTTTGGAGTTGGCCAATGCATGAATTTCATCGACAACCACCCGTTTGAGGCCGTCGAACATCCGCGGCGCGTCCTCATAGGAGGTAAGCAGGGCAAGGCTTTCCGGCGTGGTCAGCAGGATATGTGGCGGATCAGCCCGTTGGCGCTTCTTGCGACTTGCGGGGGTATCCCCAGTGCGGTCTTCGATGCGAATGGGCAAGCCCATTTCGGTGACCGGTGTGGTGAGGTTGCGTCTGATGTCGGCGGCCAGAGCTTTGAGCGGAGAGATATAGAGGGTGTGAAGCCCCGCCCTGGGTTCCTGCGCCAGATCGACCAGAGTGGGCAAGAACCCGGCCAGTGTTTTGCCACCACCCGTCGGTGCTATCAGCAAAAGCGCGGGGTCATTCGCGCGTGCGAGCATCTGTTGCTGGTGCGGATGGATTGACCATCCTCTGGCGTGGAACCAATCTTCAAAAATTGCGGGGAGCTGTTGCATGGCGGCAGCCTATCGCAACATGAAACAAGCGACAGCCCTAATTGCAGTAGCCATTTGGTCAGTGGTTCAATCGCGGTATTTCTAGCGTTCTTGGATTGGTCTTGCCAAACAGCGCGGTCGATCATAGGCAGCGGGTCGCCTGCGCGCCATGAACGAGGCGTTTCATATCTTGGGTTTCAGCGCCCTGATCGCGGCCTGAACAGATTTCGGAAGGCTAAGGTCCGCATCAGATGGCGCTGCATCCAGTGCGCTATCAACATCCTTGACCAATATGCCAATGGTGTTTTCTGCGTCCATGCCATCGCGCGAAAATTCGATTGTCTCAAAACCCGAGGCAAACCAGTTTTGACCCGACGAGGTTTCAATCAAACCAAGCAGCTTCCCTTCATCCAGCCCTGCCGTTTCAGCCCAATCGAGGACAAGCCGGGTCATCGCGGTGTTGGAGGCTGCGAGCAGGTTGTTCAGAACTTTGGCCTGCATGCCCATCCCAAAAGAACCCATGCGGTGAAAGTGTTTGCCCATCGCGTCGAAAAGAGGCTGGGCGGCGTCGAGGTCCGAAGCGTCCCCTCCAAGCATGAAGCTGAGGCTGGCCTGTTCGGCGGCGATTTGTGCGCCCGACATCGGCGCGTCGATCAGGCAAACGGCGGGGGAAACACGCGCCGATAAGGATTTGACGTATCTTGGGCTCAGGGTTGAGCAAATGATGATCCGGCGCAGGTTGGGGGCCTGCGAAAAATTCTGTGCGCCAAACAGCACCTCTTCGGTTTGCGCAATGTCACGGACAACTGTGATCAGCGTTTCTAGCTTGCTTCTGATCGTTGGGATATCGGTTGTGCAGCGGGGGTAGGGGACCTGCCTGACGTCATAACCTTGAGCATTAAATCCGGCTGCCTGAAGGGCGACCAACATAGGGCCGCCCATCCGTCCACATCCGGCGACGCCGATCATTTCACGATATGCTCATCCTTGACGAACATATTGGCCCAAGCGCGGTCAATCAGATCGGGGGACATCTGGTAAGGAATGCCCTCAAAATCACAGATGGAAATCATCTGGTCGATCAGAAAGATGGGTTGATAGTTCGCGTAAATGTTGTCGATCTCCGGATATTTCACTTTGAGCAGATGCACCAGGGTGGCCTCATCAAGCGGCATTTTCCGCTTTTTGGCAACCATTGCGAAAATCTTCAGGAAGTTTTCCTGATTGGGTCCGTCAATCTTGATCTTGAAGAAGATCCGGCGCAAAGCCGCTTGGTCAAAGATTTCATTAGGATGGAAGTTAGTGGAGAAGATGACCAGTGTGTCGAAAGGAACTTCGAACTTTTCCCCGGACTGCAATGCAAGGATGTCTTTGCTTTCTTCGAGGGGTACGATCCATCGGTTCACAAGGCTTTGCGGCGGCTCGGCCTGACGCCCAAGGTCATCCACGATAAAGATGCCGCCGGTTGATTTCAGCTGTAGCGGGGCTTGATACGTTCGCGCCGTTGGGTTGTAGACGAGGTCCAGCATGTCGAGGGAGAGTTCGCCCCCTGTGATCACCGTTGGCCGTTCACATTTGACGTAGCGCATATCGAACTTCGTCGCCCGACGCAGCGAATTGGGGTCGTCCTCTTCAATCGGGACGGCCGCGTGCACAATAGGGTCATAGACCGTAATCACCTGCCCGGCATATTCAATCGCGCGGGGCACGAAGACATTGTCGCCGAGAGCGTCGCGGATACCGTTCGAAATGGACGATTTACCATTGCCGGGAGGGCCGTACATGAGGATTGAACGACCTGCAGAAACGGCGGGCCCGAGTTGATCAAGCAAGGTATCGGGCAGAACAAGATGCCCCATCGCGCCGGTCAGCTGATCGCGTGTGATCTGCATGTTGCGAACCGATTGGCGTTTGACCTGTTCGCGGTATACGTCAAGCGGTACTGGCATCGCGCCGAAATATTCAGACTGCGCCAGGGCATCAAGCGCACGTGCCTTGCCCTGCTCAGTCAGCTGATAACCCATCTCGTTGCCATTGTTGGCATTAAGCGTACCCGTCGCTTCCAGCAAACGCTGTTCACGCGCCATATCCACCAGTTCCTGCGTGACCGGGATGGGCAAGCAGACCGCCTTGCTGAGTTCACTGACCATGTCCACATTCTTGCGGAACATGGTTTTGAGGATAATGTCGCGCATCATAACGGTTGACAGCTTCATGTCGTCCAGCGTGCGCGGTGGCGGTGGCACCATAACGTTGGCGGTTTGCATATTCATAAGAGGGCCCTCAATAACGCCGTGCTTCATCGGGCGCAAAGCACCCGTTTAGCGTAACGTTAAGGGGTGAAAATGGCGTAAATCAGGCACCATTAAGGGCACCGAGGATCAGATAGAGAGCAAGCGTCATGCCAAGGGCAAGGCCCATGGGGAATTTCTTGCCCTGCTCCCAGCTTTGCCAATCCGGTGCAAGATTTCGAAGGGGGGTGTGGCGCGCGATGCGATGGGTCACATACGCCGCGAGAAGCGATGCTGCCAGGAGGGCCATAACAAGGCGCAGATCGCCCAAGGCCACAAAAGGGGCCGCTGCGGCGATGAACTTTGCATCACCCGCCCCCATGGTGCCAAGCGCGTTGAGGATGATGCCCAGAACAAGCATGATTGCCAATTGGGCCAATCGCCAGAGGTATACATCAAGGCTGGGCATGGCGATCAGCCCGATCACCGCGAAGACACCAGCCAAGGCCAGAACAGCCTTGTTGGTGATTTTCATGCGTGAAAGATCTGTATACGCGACATACAGACAAAGTGGCAAAGCAAAGGGCAAGAACCACCACGCGGAATAGGCTGTGATCGCCATGGCTGACCTGCCTTTAGGTCTTGGTGTTTAGCGCGTCCAGAGCCCGAACAGCCGGTTCAAAATGCTGGGGATGCGTCTCGATGGCGTCCCGCAACAGGCTCTTTCCGACACTCACGTCTCCCTGTTTGATCGCTGACAGCGCCATGGTGTGGAGCAATTGCGCCCGCTCGGTCTGATCCATGGGGATGACCGGTAGCGTGTAGTCGCCTTGTGCACCGCGGGCCAGAATAAGATTGTTCTTGGCGGTGAAGAGAGAAGGGTCCTGGCGAATGGCCTCGCCAAAGAGACGTTCAGCCTCTTTGTAATCGCCGCGCGTCAGCTTGGAATAGCCCCAGTTGTTCAGCACACCTGATGGTCTGGTGGTCAGCCCGGTGGCGATTTCATAGAAGCTGTCGGATTTCGTCCATTCCTCGTTGCTGTCAGCGAGCATGGCTTCCAACCGGTAGCGATTGAAGGTCTCATGCGTCGGTGGAAGCGCATCGAGTGTGGCTTCGGCTTTGGCCCAGTCACCGGTACGGATCAATGCGTCCGCCAGCGCGACACTGTCTTCGGCACTCGCACCTTCCATTTTGGTCACTTTTTCCCAGGCTGGGGCGGCTTCGGCGAACCGCTTGGCACGCACCAGTGAGAAGGCCAACCCACGTTGGAGATCAATGCGTTCGGGATGTGCATTTGCCGTGCGGGTAAAGTGATTGACGGCCTCATTTGGATCCGCGACCGTCAACATCACGTCATTCAGGTTCGATTCGTCTACAACGTTGACTTCCTGAAACGCGCGTTCGACGGCATCTTCGTCTTGCTCGGCGCAGCCTGCAACGAGAACTACACCCGCCAGACAGGCGGACAGAAGGATAGGGTGGCGCATGTTGTGCGTCCTTTTGCTGCTCTTACCTCAATTATGGCGTCGGACGTATCACGAAAGTACTGCTGCCGCGCCGAACCAACTTGTAGTCGTCGGTTTCTACACTCTGTGTAGCAGAAATTTCGGATTTTGCGAGTGCTAAGCGCAAGTTATCCCGAATTGCGACACTTTCGCCATTGTCGAGCGCGAAGGCACGGCGGAAAACCTGGCCTGCCTCCACGGTCTTGCCAGCTTCCATGAGTACGACGCCGAGGTTATTCCAGTCTTCTGGCCGGGCATCTTCAGACTTTATTGCGCGCCGCAGATAGTTTTCAGCCTGACCCAGACGCCCCAGCCCAAGGCTTGCGCTACCCAGGCCGGACAGGATTTCCGCGTCGACCTTTCCCCGGTCCAGAGCCGCACGGTTGAAGGCTTTGAGGGCAAGTTCATACTCGCCCGCAGCCACCAGACGGTGCCCGACTGCCACCCCATCAACAGCGTCCGCATTAAGATCGACACCCGGAGCATCCAACTGCCCTTCAGAAACGGAATTGCCGCCTGCAGTACAGGCGGCCAATCCGAACGTTGCAATGAGGAAAGTGGCGCGCGTTCCTGCGCGCCATACCCTTTGGATCATCAGTTTGCGCCCATATCTCCCAGTTTCGTAATGCCGTGTACCGATGGGCCAACCAGAATGATCAGCAGTGGCGGAACGGTCAGCATCATTGTGGCAAGCGTCATCTTCGTTGGCAACTTGTTTGCGGCTTCTTCTGCGCGCATCACGCGTTTGTCGCGCATTTCAGATGCATAGACGCGAAGGGCTTCAGCAATCGATGTACCAAAGGTTGCCGATTGCACCAGAACGGTGACGAAGGATGACACATCCTGCACGCCACAGCGTTCGCCCATATCGTTGAGAACGGTCACCTTGTCCTTACCGGCCTTCATCTCATAGGCGACCATGTCGAATTCCTGCGCCAGTGCGGGGTAGGAGGCATGCAGTTCACGCGCGACGCGCACAATGGACTGGTCAAGCGATTGGCCGGCTTCAACACAGACAAGCATCATATCGAGACTGTCTGGAAAACCACGGGTGATCTCTTCCTTGCGCATCTCGACGCGTCGCGTAACCCAGTAAGTTGGCAGATAGTACCCCACCGCGCCGGGGACGATGAAGTAGATCATCATCTTGTTGCTGCTGAAACCTTCGCCGCCGCCCATCAGAATGAGGTAGATGAACGCACCAATCAGGCCAAGAATACCAAGGGCGAATTGCGCGAAATGGAAAATGCGCACCGCATCCTTACTTTGGTATCCGGCCTGCGTCAGTTGCAGCTGCTTCTTGCTAAGCGTTGCGACGTCTTTTGGTTCCAGAAAACTCGCAAATTTCTGCAGTTGTTCGTTGCGTTCACCCTGCCGCAACCGCTGTTGAGGTTCCTTGGCAGAAGAGGGCGACTGAACAGATTTTTTCAGCTTCGCCATTGGATCTTCGGGCTGGTGCAGGATCAGAGTGACCGTGATGGCGATCATGATAACACCAATCGACCCCAGAATGATGATCGGCCCCAACGGGCCAAGCATATCAATAACCGCGGCGTTCAGAGAGTTCAAAAATTCCATGAGAATCGGTCCTTACACCTTGATGTCGGTTAAAATGCGCATGACCAGAAGGTTCAGCGCCAGCAGAATGCCGACAGTGAAACAGGCCGGGATAAAGAGCGCGTGGTCGCGCACCTCATCGTAGTAATGCGGGTCGGAGACATTGATGACGATCAGGGCGACAATGGGGAAAGCTGACAGGAATTTGCCCGACCATTTCGCCTCGGCCGTGATCGCCTTGACACGCCGGAAAAGACGGAAGCGCGCGCGGATCACCTTGGCCAGACCGGCCAGGATTTCTGCAAGGTTACCCCCGGAGGTCTGCTGGATGGTCACCGCGACCGCCAGGAATCGCAAATCCTGCATGTCCAGACGTTCGGCCATTTCCTTGAGCGCATCACCCACGTCGCGCCCGTACGCCGCCTCATCTGCAATCATCCCGAATTCGGATGCGAGCGGGTCCTGAACTTCCTTGGCGACAATCTGTACGGCCGACGAAAACGGGTGCCCGACGCGCAGGCTGCGCACCATCAGTTCAACCGCGTCGGGCAGTTGTTCTTCGATCATGCTCATGCGCTTGTTGGCTTTGGACGACACCCAAAAATAGACGGCGCCAACGCCGATACCGACGGAAAGCAGCGCCCGGACCCCGACCTCGGTTTGAGTTCCGACGGTCAGCCCCATAAAGGCGACACCGGCCAGGAGCGCCATGATCATGATCAATTGGCGGGGGGTAAAGGCAATCGCGGCTTTTTGAGCTTTCTCCCCGAGAAGAGAGTAAAGCGGTATCGATCTGCTCTTCATGTGCTGCTGCATTTCCTTGCGCAGCTTTTCGAGCACTTCTTCGCGGCCATTGCCCTTGTCGAGCATTTCAAGCCGACGGTTGACCCGGCTGTTGAGGCTGATTGATTTGCCAAAGGTTACGAGGTATAGGCCCTCGACCAGCACCAGCACGCCGATGAAGATCAAGCCGTAGATGATTGGTTCTGCACTCATAATCTTGATCCTTATTCAGCCGCGATGGGCTCGTAGATGGATGGCGGCAGGTCGTACCCCCACATGCGGAAGCGTTCGGCATAGTTCGAGCGCACACCTGTTGCAGTGAAGTGCCCGATGATCTTGTTGTCCGGGGTCAGGCCCACACGCTGATATCTGAAAATTTCCTGCATCGAGATAACCTCACCTTCCATGCCGGTGATCTCTGTGATGGAAGTCATGCGCCGCGAGCCATCCTGCAGGCGCGACGCTTGCACGATCAGGTTCACAGCGCTGGAGATTTGCGACCGTACCGCTTTGAGAGGCATTTCGATGCCCGCCATGGCGATCATGTTTTCGAGGCGTGACACACCATCGCGTGCTGAGTTGGCGTGGATCGTGGTCATGGAACCGTCGTGGCCGGTGTTCATCGCCTGCAACATGTCGATGACTTCCTCGCCCCGCGTCTCACCAACGATGATCCGGTCAGGTCGCATCCGAAGCGCGTTCTTCAGGCAGTCGCGTGGAGAAACCTCGCCTTTGCCTTCGACGTTGGGTGGGCGGCTTTCCATGCGGCCCACATGGGTCTGCTGGAGCTGGAGTTCCGCGGTATCCTCGATTGTCAGGATGCGTTCGGCGTTGTCGATAAAGGACGACAGGGCGTTCAGCGTTGTTGTTTTGCCCGAACCGGTACCGCCGGAGACGATGATATTCAGCCGCGTCGCCACCGCCGCCTGCAGGTAGGCCGCCATTTCCTCGGTGAAAGCGCCGAACTGCACCAGATCATCAATACCCAGCTTGTCTTTTTTGAATTTTCGGATCGAAACCAATGATCCGTCGACCGCAACGGGCGGCACCATCGCGTTGAAACGCGAGCCATCCTTGAGGCGGGCGTCCACATAGGGGTTGGATTCGTCGACGCGCCGACCCACGGCAGAGACGATTTTGTCGATGATACGCAACAGGTGGCGTTCGTCTTTGAAAGTAACGTCGGTCAGTTCCAGTTTACCGGCGCGTTCCACGAAAATCTGCTGCGGCCCGTTAACAAGAATATCGTTGACGGTTTCGTCTTTCAGGAGGGTTTCCAGCGGTCCCAACCCGGTGACCTCATCATAGAGTTCGGAGGTAAGGTTCTGGCGATCCTCACGGTTCAGAACGATACTGCGTTCTTCGAGAAACTCGCTGGAAATAGCGCTGATTTCCTGGCGCAGGTCTTGTTCGGTGGCATGTTCCAGGGCGGACAGGTTGAGGTTGTCGAGCAACACCCGGTGCAGATCAAGCTTGATCTCTCCCATGCGTTCCTTGCGCTTGCGTTCCTTGTCCATCGGCGTCACTTGAGCTGCCGCTTTTTGCGGTGCCTTGCGTGTAACCCCCGGTGCCGCGGCAGGCGTGACCGCGGCAACATCAGCTGCCGGGGCCTTTTCTGGTGCGGCTGCCGGGGGCGTTGCCGAGGTTTTCTTATACTTGGAGAACATGCGCTTTTCCTTTGGCCGGATCAGGCCGCTTTAACGTCGTTGGTATTTAACTCGTGAATAGATGCCGCCAGTTTCGCGATCTCGCGTCGCAAGGGATTTTTCGGAGCCGAAATTGCCAGCGGCAGACCATGATCGGCACCTTGTGTGATCGGTTTGCCGCCGTCGGGCATGTGAACATCAATGGAGATGCCAAGACTTTCGGCCATGCGTTTCACCCGGCTCTTGCCGCTCAAATCCGTGAATTTAGGGGCCCGATTGATGACGTAGCGCAGTTTCTCGACAGGCAGTTCTTCGGATTGAAGGGCGCGTTTGAAGCGAAGGGTGTTCTGGGCTGATCGCATATCAAGCTCGACATTGGCGAAATAGACATGCGCAGCGTTCAGAACCGCTTCGGACCAGCTGACCAGAGTTGAGGGCATGTCAATGACGACATAGTCGAAGTGCCGACGCGCCATGGCGAGAATTCGGTTTACGTCGTCGGCGGCGATAATGTCGAGGGGCAGCATCTCCATCGGTGCGGTAAGCACCTGAAGCTTGTCCTGAAAGGTCAGCAGACATTGCCCGAATATTTCATCGTCCATGCCTTCGGTGTCGGACAGCATGTCGTAGACCACTTCGCGACGGGGCAGGTCGAGATAGGTTGCCACGGCACCATATTGGAAATCGAGGTCCAGAATACAGACGCTCGGGCTGTTTTCCTTGTCGGCGGTCGCCAGTTCCCAGGCGAGGTTCACGCCAAGAGTCGTCGCACCCGTGCCACCCGCAAGACCGTGCACAACAATGACAGCCCCTTCTTTTTGACTATCAGACTGTAACGTTGGCGCCGCAGCAGAGGCTGGAACGGCTTCATCAGCTGCACGCACGCGTTCGATGGCTTCACCCAGTTCATTCTCGGGGAGGGGGTAGGGTACGAACTCATCTGCTCCCTGCCGGAGCAAGGAGTGGAGCGACGCGGGTGTCACGTCTTCGGCGATCAGGATGACCTTGATGTTGCGGGCTTTCGCCTGCGTGATGATTTCCCCCATCAACGCGAGGTTATCTTCATCAGATTCGTCAATGGCTAGTGCAATGAATTCAAGGGCTTGAGACTCGGGTTGTTCGAAGAAAGCGAGGGCCTCCGCAAACCCCAGATCTCCCCAACTTTCGCCAAGTGCGAGCTCCATGTCTTCGATCAGCAGATCGAAGTTTTGTACGTCGCGACTGACTGTGCAGGCGACAATAAGAGATGTATCTGGTTGCGGCATGGTGCTCATTGCCTCGTCTTCCTTTTTGTTTAAGGGCGAAGCAGAGCTAGCTTGGGTTATTTATTTTAGTGCCCCAACTTCCCCTGCGACCGCCCATGCCCGGCACTTTTGGCCGGACACAAGTGTCCCTTTGAGAGGAAAGTCGCAGTGAACTTGGGCGAGATTAGGGCTTAATCCGCCCAATTGTTGGGTATCTAGACACAATAACCGTGTTTGAGGGCGGATTTGTAAAGCAGAGCCGGGCGGCTCTACTCTCCAGTTGCTTCTTCGACGACAGGCTTCTCGGTCGCACTTTCCACATATTCGCGATAGATCACCCGCGCATATTTGCCGTCGAGGCGGCCGTCACAATGAACCCGGAAAATAGGCTGCGCAACGGTACTGGCGGGATCGAGGACGACCAGTGGATCCGTCGCTGTCCCACCAATCTTGCCACGACCGCTGCCTGCGACACCGCTTTGATTGCAAATCTGTGCCATCATGTTGATCATCGTGGCGTTGCCGAATTCGCCGGTATCGATTTGCGCGCCTGCTTCGCGAAACCACTGTCCGCCGCTGCCCTGTTCACCGCAGGCGACCAAAGACGTCAATCCGACCGATAAAGCCATTGCGCGTGAAGTCCGTGTTGTTAGGCTGTGCATCTTGTCACTCCATCACATAGCCATAGGAGCCGCTGAAGTCTTGCTTGGCGACTTCCCCGGCCGCGCCCTTTCTGGGCGTGTTGGCATTTCTTGCGGTACGACCAAAGAGGAACAGGCCTTGCTCTGTTGGTGGCCTGATCCGGTCAGTCGGCAAGGCCAGCGCCTCGCCGCGTGTCGGCGTTACAAGATGGGCGGTGATGATAATCACAAGCTCTGTCTGGCTTCGTTGATACTCGGCGCTTCGGAAGAGAGCACCAAGCACAGGAACATCGCCAATCCAAGGCAACTGTGTCGCCTGATCGGTGAAGTTGTCCTCAAGCAGACCGGCGATTGCGAAACTCTCACCATCCCGCATTTCAACGGTTGTGGATGTTTCCCGGCGGGAAAACGCATCCAATACGAAACCGCCGCCCAGGCTGACCCCGTTAGAAGGGTCAATGTCCGAAACGGCTGCGGACAGCTGCAGGTTGATGATATCGTCGCCAACAACGCGCGGCACGAAATTCAACTCCACACCAAAGGGCTTGAACTCAACACTGATCGAGTCGTTGTCTTGCGCTACCGGCACCGGGTACTCACCCCCGGCAAGGAAGCTGGCCTCTTGTCCGGAAAGGGCAACGAGATTTGGCTCGGCAAGCGTGCGAACGGCGCCCTTACTCTCAAGAGCCTCCAGCAACAGGCCAATCTGCACGGAACCTAGCCCGAAGCTGACAGCTGCGGAGCCTGCGTTCTCGGTAAGCGTTGGGAAAGTCGGACCGGCCAGAATCTGGTTGGCAAAACCCGCAGCTGCCGCTGTTCCAGTGCCGATTGCGGCATCGGTCCCGCCAATGGCCAGAGAACTGCTCAGGGATTTGGAAACCGTCCGGTTCATCTCTGCAAAGCGCACTTTCAGCATGACCTGCTGGATACCGCCGACGCTCATGAGGTTGGAGACACGATCAGGCGCGTACCGTTGGGCCAGATCCAGAGCTTTCTGCAGCTTTTGGGTGCTGGACACGATACCCGACAGGACGATGCCGTCGTTTGCCGTGCGCACTTCGATTTTCTCGCCGGGCAGGATTTGCCCCAAACGCTCTTTGAATTCAGTCACGTCCGGCGCGACCCGAACCTCGACATTCGTGATCAGCTGTCCGGTTGCGTCCAGCAAAGTCAGCGTGGTCATACCTGGTGTCTTACCGAGCACATAGATGCTGCGATCAGACAACGAAGAGATATCTGCGATGCCGGGATTGGCGATGCTCAACTCTGCGAAAGGAATTTCACTTTCAACGACAACCGCGCGATTCATCGGGACCGCCAGTGTCTTGTTCGTGCCTTTGGTAACCACCCGCAGGGTGTCAGCCTGCACCGGCGCTGGCGCCAACAAGGCCAACGGCGACGCGCTTAATGTCAGCCCCAAGAGGGCCGCCTTCAACATTCCATCAATTTTCATGTGACCTGCCCTTTTTGATCACGCCTCGGTTTCGGGTCTTATTGCCCGCATGCCCGCAGTCTGCGTTGTTTTTGTTTTTTTTGCAAGAATCAATGGGTTCTGCTGTTGACCTTATGTGGATAAATGGCAACACGCCAAAATAGAAAAAGGCGCCGCGAGTGACGCGACGCCTTCGTAATGCGTTGGTTTCGCTTTAGTTTGTGCAGGGAATTGGCACCGCTACGATCTCTGCGCCACGGCGCGTGCGGATGGTGCAAACCGGGGCTTTCTTGGCGACCGGACTCGGTGCGGCCTGTTCCAATCCCAGTAAGGAGACCTGATCAACTTCGATTTCAGACAGAACCGTATCGTCTCCCGCGCCAACCAAGGACAGCGACAGGCTGCCTGTCGATTGGGCCTGGGCGAGGGCGGCCACCTGCTCTGGCTTGACCGCCACGGTAACCGTACGGGCAATGCGCGTGCCGTTCATGGAGTTGTCGTTTTGGTCAACGGCAATCAAACTCACCGCAGATTCGATCAGCTTGGTGACATCGCCACGGCCTTCGCCGATGTCTACGGCACCGGTCCAATAGACGTCAACGCGGTCACCGGGGCGCAGGAAGCCCGACACGCCGGAGGCAACGTCGACGCGAATTGCGAAAGCGCGCATGCCTTTTTCCAGCCGCGTGGTCAGGCCGATGTCTTCACCAGGTTCGGTGATTTTCACTTCCAGAAGCGCTTCATCCTTTTCCATGGCACGGACGATCAGGCGTTCTTCTTCATTTCCTTCCGGGAAAAGAACCGCGAGGTCGTTGAATGTGCCCGCTGGAATCGCATCTTTGGGCCACTTGACGGCCCGGACATCGGCTTGTTGCAACGTCTCACCGTACTTGAGCGCACGGGTCGCTACGTAGACCGTTTCCGTCGGAACAATCGCACGCTCGTTGGCTTTCGCGCGCGCGAGTTGCGCCTGATACTCGCCGATGTAGTTCTTTGCCATGTATACGGCACCGCCAGCCAGACCTAAACCTGCCAGAAGCACCAATCCGAATACCATTCGCATAATGTTACCTCGTTATTCCAAAATCCGACGTGATGGCGGACCGCTTCGAACGAATATCCCGGTTGATTGTGGCAATTTCAGGATCAACGGATGGCTTTCGCGCGTTTTTTCCAATTTTCGAAACAATGGGGCTGCGAAAATGCCTGGAGGCTCCTTCGGCAGGTGACCGAATAATCCAAAGCAGGCGTCCAGAAGCTATTGATCAGAGAAAGGAGCCGCTCTTATCAGATAAGAGCAGCTCCAATATCTGAAGGATCTGGCGTTAATCGTCTCCGATTTCGCCGACCACCTGTGTATTGAGGAAGGTCTCGGTCCGGTCTGTCAGATCGGATGACCCCCCCCGCAATTCGATGACAAGCGCTGTGGACAAACCCACAACCGCTGCCGTCAAGACTACCCAGTCAACAGTAACAGCCCCGGCCTCGTCGTCTTTAAATTTTTTAAAAGCACGCAACATATGTTTAGCTTTCAATTGAGGAACCTCTATCGGTCCGGGAAAAAAAGGGCCGCTTTCATGCGAGTGAAGGCGGCCCCGGTATTTCACAGTTCCTTGCAAACTCAGGACGTCTTGGTGTCAGGTTTGCGGTTCGGATGAGGATAGAGATTATGGCGCAGCTGGTGCTGCGGCTTCGCCGATGCTGCCAACTTCTTGCTCACCAAGGAACGTCTCTGTTGCTTCGGTCAGATCGGTGGCACCGTCTTCGATGGATTGGTATGCGGCGATTGCCAAGCCTACAACGGCGGCTGTCAGCACAACCCAGTCAACTGTTACGGCACCATCTTCGTCTTTACGAAAGTTCTTGATAAATTTCATCATTGTATGTCCCTCCAAAGGATCACTTAGATTTTCACTTACTAACCTTGCCGTCCTCAGAAACCGTTTCTCTCGTTCGGGTCCGTCCGACTTGGTATGGAGCTATATAGCCAAGGGATTGGGGCATGATTTTGGCGGCAAATGTGACATTTGACGTTTTGGGCGAGAATTTCCGAAGAAAATTAGTAACCTTCTGTTTTTGATATGAAAAAAAAATCACGGCTGTTTACATTTCATTAAAGTGGCCGAAGAATGTGGCAGTATCGCCGCGATCAGGTCCCGGATTTTCTGGCTTGTGAGGGATTTCTCTGCGATGTTGCGAGCAGATAGCGCAGCAAACAAAACAAAAGAGCAGTCCATATGCGTTCTATTCTATTGATCGGGCTATTGGCCTCGGGATTGGCGATGCAGCACGCGGGTGCGCAAGAGCCCGATCCCTATCCCACCTTTGAGGCCAAGCGGGTGTCGGTCCCGCAGGCGGGCCAAAAGCGAATCCGTGTCCAGATTGACCCAGAGGCGCAACAGGCGGCGCTGGCCGCATTGCCAAAACCCTCGGTCAACACGCCGCAGACCCCCGATGCTGCGCCGGATAATCCCATCGGGCGCCATGCATGGTTCTGGGATAAGGTTTCGCCCTCCATCTTTGATTCTGGCCCCGGTCGATTGCAGGACGTGATGGATATCATCCTGGGCACGGATGATGTTCCGGTGCCACGCTTGCAGCATATGCAGACCATCGCGCAGGAAAATGGCGTCGATATCCTGAAATCCACCATTGGAACACAAGTATCGCCAGCATTGGTTCTTGCGGTGATTACCGTCGAATCTGCCGGTAAGGCCGACGCTGTAAGCGGAGCCGGTGCAGAGGGGCTTATGCAACTCATGCCAGATACGGCGGATCGCTTTGGTGTCGAAAACAGCCTTGCAGCATCCGAAAATATTGCAGGCGGTGTTAAGTATCTGGATTGGTTGATGGGTGAATTCGCAGGCGATCCGATTTTGGTGCTGGCGGGCTACAACGCAGGCGAGGGCTCGGTTCGTACACATGCCGGCGTTCCGCCCTTTGCCGAAACCCGAGACTATGTGCCGAAGGTCCTTGCCGCATTTCAAGTCGCCCGCGGCCTTTGTCTGACGCCGCCGGAGCTGATCACGGATGGATGCGTATTCGTCGGATTGAACTAGACATTAAATGCATCTGCCCATTCTGGATGACGCCGACGTTGCGCGTTCACAAAGGGACAGAGTGGCACAATCTTGAAACCTTCTTTTCTGGCATCCCTTACCAGTTGCGTGACAAGGGCAAGCCCCGCGCCTGTCCCACGAAGGGATTCGGGAACCTCCGTATGATCGGCGATAACGGTTTGTGGTGAGAGGATCGAATAGGTCAGATCGGCCTCATGCCCATTTGCGCGCAAAACATATTGCCCCTTGGAGCCCTGGACAGAGCGGCTGATGTCCTGTTCAGACAATCGCTGTAGCCCGCCCCAGCGCTTTAGCCTGAGAAAACGGTCTCAGGGCAATTGGTGCAAAGATGCGATACTGGTTGGATGGCATCTGTTATTCCGTCAACGACGCGCCCGCTGGCACGTCGATGGTGATGAAACTGCCCGCTGCACCGCGGCCCAATTGCAGCGTGCCCTCAAGGCCTTCGATCAGGCCATTCACCATTCTGCCGCCAACGGTCTCAGGGTTCGGCCAGGTCATGAAACCCGGTATGCCGACGCCGTCATCAGAGACGGTCAGCCGCAGCCCGCCGCCACTGAGCCGCGACATACGCACTTCGATCAAGCCGGTATCTATGCGGTCGAACGCATGTTGAAACGCATTGGTCAAAAGCTCGGAGACCACAAGGCCGACCCGCGAAGCGACTTCTATCGGCACGTCCAGAGGTTCCAGTTGCAGGTTAAGTCGAATACCGGAGCGTCCGTAGACATGGCCAATGGCGCAGGCCAGTCTGGAAATATAGCTGCCGATGTGGATTGTGTCCCGATTCGACTGCTGATCCGCAAGTTTCATCTCTTCATAGAGCAATTGCAGGGTTTCGATCCGACGGGTGAGGGCGGCATATTCGGAAGGTTGGGCGGTTTGCGTCGATTGCTGCCGAACCATGCCAATGATCATCGACATATCGGTTTCGACACGGTCCTGAATTTCGGCAAGATGCTGGCTGATCGTTTGCGGGTCTTCACCCGGACGGCCGGTTTCAAGTTCTTTCTGGATACCGACGAAGTACTGTGGATTGCCGTTCTCATCACTCAAGGGAGCGACGAGAAGCCGGTTCATGAACGGCTCACCGCTTGCGCGGTAGTTGAGGATATCGACGGATACGGTTTCGCGCGCTTCAACGCCGGCCCGTAAGCGATCAACAGCAGATTTCTTTGTGTCTTCGCCCTGCAGAAACCGGCAATTACGCCCGATTACAGCGCTGCGCGCATAACCTGTCTGGCGCGTGAAAGCGTGATTGACATATACGATCGGATTGTCCTGGAGGCGCGGATCGGTCACCACCATTGAAACCTGCGTACGGCTAAACCCGTCGAATGACGTGTCCTGCATGAGGACACCTTGAAGTGTATCTGCCATTGGAGACATCCCTAAGCGGCCCTTGTA
>NZ_CANLYL010000007.1 GCF_947495275.1 uncultured Roseobacter sp. | reverse complement strand
CTGTGCCTGAACGTCACCAACCTCACCGCCTCAAAAAACTTCTACTGCAATACTCTCGGTCTACAATGCACGGGGGATGACAACCGGACATCCCGGAAACGCTCTCTTTGGCGGAAGCTGTGAAAAACAGGCATTGCCACTCGAAGCATTGGCTAAGACCATGCTTCGAGTGGCAGCAAAAGAGCGGAACGCGATGGCTCAGAATAGATCGACAAGGAGATAGTTATTGAACTGGGATGAATTCGCTCAATGGGGCAGCCGCATTTCCGATTGGAGTGCTGACTATCACAAAACCCTGCGGGATCGGCCGGTCCGTGCGCAGACTTCCCCCGGCGAGATCGCGGCACAATTGCCCAAAACACCTCCCGAAGATGCAGAGGCCATGGACACCATCCTGGCTGATTTTGAAGACATCGTGATGCCGGGCATGACACATTGGCAGCATCCGCGCTTTTTCGCATATTTTCCAGCCAATGCGGCGCCTCCGTCCATGCTTGCAGAGATGCTTGTCACGACAATCGCGGCGCAATGCATGCTCTGGCAAACCTCGCCTGCGGCGACCGAGGTCGAGACCGTCATGGTCGATTGGTTGGGCCAGGCACTGGGGCTTCCCGAAGGATTTACCGGGGTTATTCAGGACAGCGCGTCCTCGGCGACATTATCGGCGGTTCTGACCATGCGTGAACGGGCCACCGGGTATTGTGGCAATCGAGATGGGCTTTCTGGTACCGGCCAGCTTCGGATATATTGTTCAGATCAGGTTCATTCTTCCATTGACCGTGCATGTTGGGTGGCTGGTATCGGTCAGGCAAACCTTGTGAAGATCGGCACGCGTGGCGCGCGCCATGCAATGGATACAGCGGCTTTGAAAGAGGCAATTGCTGTGGACCGGGCGGCAGGACACATACCTGCGGGCATCATCGCGATTACCGGTGGCACGGGTGTCGGCGCCAGCGATGTGCTGGGGGCCATTCTGGCCGTCGCCAAAGAGGAAGACCTTTACACACATCTGGATGCTGCCTGGGCCGGTGCGGCAATGATATGCCCCGAAATACGGCAAGATTTTTGGGCAGATGTTGATGGTTTTGACAGCATCGTCTTCAACCCGCACAAATGGTTGGGTGCCCAGTTCGATTGTTCGGTTCAGTTTCTCAAAGACCCTAATCCCCAACTCAACACGCTCAAGATTGAACCTGAGTATCTGAAGACGACCGGGGCCAAGGTCACGAATTACTCTGAGTGGACAATACCGCTGGGACGGCGCTTCCGAGCGCTCAAAATCTGGTTCCTGATCCGGTCCTATGGGCTTGAGGGTCTGCGCAGTCGCATTCGCAACCATATTCAATGGAGCCGTGAGCTCTGCAATGCCCTGCGCGAGCTTCCCGGTTTCGAGATCGTGACAGAGCCGATCCTGAGCCTGTTTTCGTTTCGATGTCCGGGAAGTGACGATGATCAACAACGCCTGGTCGATGCGCTCAATGAAGATGGCCGGATTTATCTCACGCAAGGCGCGTTCAGTGGTCGAAAGATCATCCGATTTCAGGTGGGCCAGTTCGATACGATACGCGAAGACGTCATGCTTGCCCGACATGTCATCGAAGAGGTGTGGGAGAAAATCTCGCGTGGCTCATAACGCTCAGCGCGCATGGTCAAAGCCTGAGCAGGTTCAAGATACCTGCTTGCCGCTGTCTTCGCGCCGATTTGTTTTGCAAAAAGAGTTCGGCAAAACGGCCTGCTCCCTCAGGGGTCATCCTGACCGCGCTGCAAATTGCTACGCAAATGCCCGTCAACTCCCTGCGAGCAAACAGGCCGATTTCCCATCTGGCGTTGCTTCAAGGGACGGACGTGTTGTTTTGCAGGCATCGAAGCGCTTGGGGCACCGGGATTGAAAGAGGCACCCCTGCTGTTGTTCGAGGGGGCTGGGTAAATCACCTTCCAGCACCTGCGGGGTGGATTTTGCCCGGGGGTCCGGGACCGGCACAGCGGAAAGCAACGCCTGACTGTAGGGGTGATGAGGTGCTTCGATCAACCGGCCCGCTGGTGCGGTTTCCATCATCCCCCCCAGATACATCACCAGGATATCATCCGAAATATGACGGACCACGCCGAGATCGTGGGCGACGAAGATGAGCGACAGCGAGAGCTCGGATTGAAGGTCTTTGAGCAGATTGATCACTTGCGCCTGGATAGACACGTCAAGTGCCGACACAGGTTCATCACAGAGCAGAACACGGGGCTTGGCGACAAGTGCGCGGGCGATGCCAATGCGCTGACATTGTCCGCCCGAAAACTCATGCGGGAAGCGGTTGAATTGATGGTCGGCAATCCCGACGCGGTCCAGCATGTCACGAGCGGCGTTGGTGCGGTCGATCGAGGACAGATCAGGGCGGAAGTAGATCAGCGGTTCAGCAACAATTTCGCGGATCGTCATGCGCGGGTTCAGCGATGCAATAGGGTCCTGAAAGATCATCTGCAACTGGCGGCGCAAATCTTGCAGCCTGGATTTGCTGCCATAATCAATTGGTTGACCATCCAGGTGAACAGTCCCGCCAGTCATCGGCGCAAGGCCGGCGATGGCGCGGATGAGGGTGGATTTGCCGCAACCGCTTTCGCCGACAATGCCGAGCGTTTTGCCGGGTTGCAGATCGAAACTGACGCCATTTACCGCGCGCACGATACCCGGCGCAGACCACGGCCAGGCCTTTGTCTGATTGACCCGAAACTCAACATGCACGTCCTTGACGGAGAGGATCGACGGATTCATGTCAGTTCCTCCACCGGTCGCAGGCAAGCGCGTTTGGAGTTGCCGCCATCAAGTTGGGGCAGCTTTTCAGCGCAATCGGTTACCGCATCAACGCAGCGCGGATGAAATGGGCAGGACGCAATCGCCCGGCGCTGGTTGGGGGGGCTGCCGGGGATTGCAAGCAGTTTGGCAGCCGGGTCTCCGATGTTGGGAACGGCGCGCAGCAACCCGCGGGTATAGGGGTGCCCCGGCTTTTCGAAAATCTCGAGCGTGGGAGCCTGCTCCATGATCCGCCCGCCATAAAGCACAAGCGTGTCCTCGCAAAAACCCGCGACAAGACCGAGGTCATGGGTGATCAGAACGATAGAGGTGCCCAGATCCCTTTGAATATCGTCCAGCAACTGCATGATCTGCGCCTGAACCGTCACATCAAGTGCTGTTGTCGGCTCATCGGCAAGGATCAGCTTTGGCTGGCACATCAGCGCCATGGCGATCACCACCCGTTGCCGCATGCCCCCCGAAAACTCATGCGCGTAAGACTTCAGCCGGTTCCTGGCGTCCGGAATGCGCACGGCGTCCATGACCTCCAGCGCGCGCTTGCGTGCGGTACTGCGGGATGCCCCCTCGTGCAGCTCGACAATTTCGCCCAGCTGGCGCTCGATGGTCATGTAGGGATTCAGGGAGCTCATCGGGTCCTGAAAAATGATACCGATTTCCCGGGCGCGGATATTGTTCAGCTCTGACGTGGGCAGCTTCAGAAGGTTGGACCCGTCAAACAGTATTTCGCCTTCGGCTTGGGCATTGCGGGCCAAAAGCCCCATGATGGACAAAGCGATCTGGGATTTGCCCGAACCGCTTTCGCCGACCACTGCCAGTTTCTGACCGCGCGTGATGTCGAAACTGACATCGTTAACCGCGTGAACCATGCCGTCGCCGGTCCGGAAGCGGATGGAGAGGTTCCGGACGGACAGGAGTGGAGGTTTGGGATGAGGTGTCATCTTAGCGCTCCTTGGGGTCGAGCGCGTCGCGCAAGCCGTCACCGATGTAGAACAGGGATACCTGCGCGATGACGAAAAACATCGCAGGGAACATCAGCTGCCAGGTGGTTCCGAATGTCATCGTTCGGGCACCTTCAGAGATCAGCGCGCCCCAGGATGTGTTGGGTTCCTGAATGCCGACGCCGAGGAAGGACACGAGGCTTTCGGCCATGATGACCTCCGGGATCACCAGCGATGTATAGATCACGATCACCCACAGGATATTCGGCATCAGGTGTTTGAAAATGATTGCCATGTCGCTCATGCCCAGAAGACGCGCGGCGTCAACAAATTCCCGGTTCTTGAGCATCATCACCTGACCCCTGACGATCAACAGCCCTGCCGTCCAGTTCACGAGGATGATCACCAGGATCATCTGGCCAAGAGACCGACCAAAGAAGGCCTGCCAGACAACGAAGAAGATGATGTAGGGAATGGAAATCCAGATGGTGTAGAAACCCAAGACCGTCTGGTCCAGTCGGCCGCCAAAATACCCTGAAAGCGCGCCCAGGATCGCGCCGAGGATAACCGCGGCAGGCCCGGCCACAAAACCTACGAGAAGTGAGGTGCGTGTGCCCTGCACGACGCGGGCATAGAGGTCGCGACCCAGTTCATCGACACCGAAGTAGTGACCGTTTGAGAGCGAGGGACCACCTTCGGTTTTGACCTTGCCCAGAACCGACCAGTCGATTTCTTCATAGTTCCACTGCGCAAGGAGATGACCAAAGAGGGCAAAGAGGAAGAGACAAAACAGCATGAAGAGCGAGAAGACCGCCATGCGGTTGCGGAAAAACCGCAGACGGGCGTCGGCCCAAAAAGAGCGGCTTGTGACCATTTCCTCCGCTGCGTCATCGGCGAAGGCACGGGAGTTGAGGCGTTTGCGGGCTTCCATCACATGTTGCTCCGTACCTTTGGGTCGATCCAGGCGTAGAGCAGATCAAGCAGAAGGGTCAGGGTGAAGGTCAGCACGCTGTAGAGAATAGCGAGACCCAGCAGGATCGAGTAATCGCGGCTATAGGCCCCATCAATGAAGTCCTGACCGATCCCGCCGGTGGAGAAGAAAACATCAATGAACACCGATCCGGTGATCATGTAGACGAAAACGGGGCCCATGTAGGTAAGCGTTGGCAGTAGTGCCGGTTTGAGCGCGTGGCGGATGATGATGGTGCGTTCAGGCAATCCTTTGGCACGTGCTGTGCGGATGAAGGGTGAGCCGAGAACTTCCAGCATGGACCCGCGCGTCAGCCGTGCAACGCCGGCCATATATGAGGTGCCCAGAGCCACGGCGGGCATGATGACGTATTGCCATTGCCCACCATTCCAGCCGCCGCCGGGCAGTAGCCCCCAGGAAAGCGTGAAAAGCAGGACCATCAGCGGCGCAAGAACGAAATTCGGGAAAATCTGGCTGAAGATGGCCAACCCGGTCATCGTGTAATCCCAGAAGCTATTGTGACGCAGCGCGGCAATCACACCAAGAGGTACGCCGCAGACCAGCACGAACACGGCGGACCAGAACCCATATGTCAGGGTGACCGGAAACCCCTGGGCGATGACGTCGTTCACAGTACGATCTTTCTGTGAAAAGCTTGGCCCGAAATCGAAATGAAAGACGATGTTCTTGATGTAGGTCCACAGTTGAACGTGAAGGGGTTCGTCCAGACCATAGCGCTCCAACACATTGGCCATGACCGCTGCGGGCAGCGGGCGCTCAGAGGTGAAAGGCCCCCCCGGTGCCAGGCGCATCAGATAGAAGGAAAAGATGATCAGAACCAACAGGATTGGTATGACCGTGAAAAGCCTGCGCAGCGTATAGTTCAGCATGGATGCCCCCGGAACCCTTGCCCGCGAGGCAGGCAAGGGTTGTTAGTGTCGTGTGAACTTGCGGACTACTCGGCGGCGACCTTGAAGAGGTCTTTGGAGTACCAGGTCTGTTCAACGTTATCGACCGGCCAACCCTGGATGGAAGCGTTCAGCATCATGTTGGTCGAGTAGTGGTAGATCGGGATGACCGGCATTTCGTCCGCAAGAATCTGTTCCACTTCGGTGTAAAGCGGTTGGGTATCCTGCGAAGATTTGGCCTCCACCATCAACTCATCCAGGCGGGCGTTGGTGAATTTGCCGTCGTTATAGCCGGAGGGGGTGGTCAGCAGATCAAGGAACGTCGAGGCTTCGTTGTAATCGCCACACCAGGCGCCGCGCGCCATCTCAAAGTTCTGAGCGCCACGGTTTTCCAGGAACACTTTCCATTCCTGATTTTCCAGTGTCACGTTGATGCCCAGTTTTTGTTTCCACATCTGCGTTGCCACGATGGCAACCTGCTGGTGCGCCTCATTGGTGTTGTAGAGGTAGCTGAACGACAATTCCTTGCCACCTTCGCCATAGCCCGCTTCTTCCAGAAGCGCCTTGGCCTTCTCATCCCGCTCTGCCTGCGTCATGCCGGCATAATCCACACTGGGCACTTCAAAGTTGGCCGTCGCAGCGGGCGTAAAGGTGTATGCCGGGAACTGACCGCCCTGCAGCACCTGATCCACAATCACGTTGCGGTCAATTGCGTAGGCCAATGCCTGTCGGACACGGACGTCTTTAAAAGCCTCCGGCCCGCTGTCCAGATTGAACGTGAAGTAATAGTTGCACAGTCGCGGCAGTGCGTAAGCTTCCTGGGGGAACTCATCTTTCAGTGCAGGATACTGACCTGCGGGGATGTCGGTCTTATCCACTTCACCGGCGCGAAATCGCGTCAGCCCCTGTGCGTCGTCGCCAATCACCAGCGTGACGACCTTTTCAAGCACCGTGTCATCGGCGTTCCAGTAGTTGGTGTTAATCTCCCGAACAGACCGTTCCTTGGGGACATGTTCGGTCAGCACATAAGCGCCGTTCGACACCAGATTGCCGGGGCGTGTCCATTCCGCACCATGAGCGTCAATGGCCCATTTCGGCGAGGGGAAGGTTGTTGCGTGACTTACCATCTTGTCAAAGTAAGGCAGAGGTTGGCTGAGGTTGACGACCAGGGTGTGATCGTCGGTCGCGGATACACCGAGATCGGTGATCGGTTTTTCGCCAGCGATGATCTCGGCCCCATTGGCAATGGACATCAGCTCCATGTACCAGGCGTAAGGGGAGGCGAGTTCCGGGTCGACGGCGCGCTGCCAGGCGTAAACAAAGTCGCCCGCTGTCACCGGTTTACCGTCCGACCATTTGGCGTCTTTGCGCAGTTTGAAGGTATAGGTCATGTTGTCATCGCTGACCTCATGGCTCAACGCGACGCCGGGGACATTGTTGCCGTTGGCATCCTGATTGTAGAGGCCCTCAAAGAGATCCCGAACAATCTCGGATCCGTAGGTATCCTCGACGACTTGTGGGTCAAATGATGAGAATTCATCCAGAACGCGGTAGGTAAAGGTCTGGTCCTGAGCCAACTTGGTTCCTTCGGGCACATCGGCTGCAAAAACCGGGACCATCAGCGTGCTGGACATTAGGGCGGCAAGGCAAAGAGCGCGGCGTTTCATGGAGTTCTCCCTAGTTGAATTTTTTGAAGTGATACCCCACTAAAGTGCATGAATGCTGGAGAGTCAAAAGGCCATATCTTGACGTTGCGATAGTTTGCTTCTCCAGTCTCATCGAAACGGCGAGGTCAGGTGTTGGCATCGAGTTTATGGATGCTGGCGTATCTGCGTGGTCGCGTTCGAAGGTTTTTAACAGGCTGTTTTAAAATGGTTTTCGCCCAGTTGAGGGGGTCGTTCACTTAAGTCGGAATACAAAGAAGGGGCGGAGGTAAAACGGTAAGTCTGAGTATTGCAGCCAACAATCAGATTTCGCTAACATACTGTTTAATCAATCCGTTATATCCATTCTTCCGGCACATCTCGATCAAGCGATCTTTGATCTCACGATTTTCATCCAGTGGGTCAATTTCACTCGAAATTTCCAATTCGGCCGCAAGGAGCTGGGCAACAAAGGCCGCCATCCCCATTGGGCCGGCAATCTCCTGACCCATGGCCAGCGTTTTCTTGGCAGCATCGATCTGGTGCAGCCCGGCATATACCTTGGCCAACGGGGCTGACAGGAAGGCCCGCAGCACGTCGATCTTGGCCACTTCACTGGTTTCTTTGGCGAATTCCAGACTGGCGCGACTCTTTTCGAAGTCGTTTTCCTGCAAGGCGAGGATGCCGACAGATATGGCATGATACGCCATATCATAGGGTTTCCCGGTGCCCTGCACGAGCTTTTCCATCCTGTCGCACACCGCGGCAGCGTCATCGAATTTCCCCATGAGGCTTAAAGCATTCGCATGAGTGCCTGATCCCAGAACCGAGACTGTCCCATTGGTTCCGGTGGTCAGGCGATCATTTTCGGGTACGAAGAGGTATCCAAACTTGTCAGCGATTTGCGCAGATTTTTCAAACTCGCCCGTGAACCAATAGGCTTGACTCAGCGCAAATGCAGCCGTTGCGATGAAGCCCGGCGCACCGCTTTTGATCGCCGCATCAAGCTTCTCCTGGCCAATGGGTATGACTGCAGCGACATCCGACAGGATTGTCATCATGATCACGCGGTCAATACCGGCGCCAAGGGCAGATGCGTCATCGCCGATCCGGCGCGCGAGGATTTCAACTTCCCCGGTAATCTCCAGAATATGCGAAAAATCCGCCTTTGGCAGATAGGCAATCCGCAGACCCTGGCGCGCCTGCATGTTCAACGTGGCGATCTTTCGAGGATTGGTGTCGAGGCGACCGGCACAGAAAATCGATCTCTTGAAGTGCTTTATCCCATCATCGAGTGCTGCGCGCTCCAACGCAAGATGCCCGCAAACAATGTAGGCTTCGGCCGCTTCGGTCCAGCGTTGGGATTGCTCGGAATGAAAGGCTAGCGAAGTCATGGTCGCAAGGTTGGTGACCCGGTTCATGCTCTCAATGATGTCGACGAACAAGCCATGCAGATGGCGCAGTCGCCGCTTTGGCAAGGTAGAGTAGGCGACTTGCTGAATAAGCGCATGACGGAATTTTGCTGTCGGCGCGCTGACGTTCTCCAAAAGATCCAGCCGAGCGAGCGACAAGAGCGATCTGGTATCCTCCAGCCCCTCTCTGCGCAGCAGTTTCTTCAGCAGGTCTACTGAAAATTCGGTCCCGATAACCGCAGCGATCTGAAGCGTCTGCCGGTCTGCTGGGCTCAACTCATCAATACGTTGAGCGATGAGTGGCTGGACCGTGTCCGGGACCTTGAAATTCTGCCCGGCCGATCCGTCCGCCGAAATGCCCGTCGCTTTGAGATTGCGAACGACCTCTTCGATGAACAGCGGTGTACGACCGCAAATTTCTTCGACGAATGTGCTGAGATCAGCCTTGCCGCTGTCATGGCTGAGAAGGTTATTGATGAGATTGCGACTGGACTGGTCATCCAAAGGTCCAAGAAAAAGGTGCTGAATGACCTGGTCCATTTCCTGTGGGATGCCATCGAGCGTTCGCGAGGTTAGAACCAGCATCAGCTGATACTCCGGTGCCGTACGGATCAGTTCGAGGCACAAGGACAACGTGTATTGGTCAGCCCAGTGCATGTCCTCGAAAATGATGACAAGCGGCTTCTTTGCTGCCATCCCGGTGATGACCGCAACCAATGCCTCCACGATGGCGTCTTGACGGGCTTTGGGCCCCAGTGCCGTCCAGGCAGGATCATCGCTTGCGGCATGGAGAATGGACTGCAATGCGTTTGAGTGCCTGCGATATAGGGCTGATGCGCCATCAAGGTAGCTGCTTACCGCCTTTTTGATTTCCTCGGGATTATCCGAAGATGAAAGACCGAGGAAGAGTTTGATCGCGCGCGTCACCGGGGCGTAAGCGACTTGTTTGTCAAGCGCTGTCGCGCTCACACCAAGCACTTGGGCGGTCGTGAAATTTACCGAATCCGTGAATTCGTGGACAAGGCGCGATTTCCCGATCCCGGCTTCGCCAATGACCGCAACGGAAGATCCCGACCCCGCCAGACTTGCGCTCCAGGCTTGCCCCAGTTTTTCCAGGTCTGCCTCTCGACCCATGAAAGGCGACAAGCCCTGGCCAATCCGGATCTTCCATCTTGAGATCGCTTGATCGCGGTCAATAATCTCAAAGAGCGGTAGTGGTTGATCGACGCCACTGATAACGGCGTTTCCCGCTGGCCGGCTGTGAAACATCTCTCCTACGGTATCGACAACGGTTCGGGAAACGGTGACGGTATTCGTGCGCGCAGCAGATTGTATCTTGTCGGCTAAATGAACGACCGGACCGGTCAGCGTCAGCTCATCGAAATTTGTATGGGACAAACTGCCAAACAGCACAGGACCACTGTGAATGCCTACCCGGATGTCCACGCGATCAGACTTCATTGCCGACACCCGTTCGATGACCGCCAGCCCGGCTTCGACCGCCCGGATACAGTGGTTTTCATCCGCGGCAGGGAAACCGAACACAGCCAGCGCGCCATCGCCGACAAACCGCATGGAGGCACCAAATTCTTCACAGGTATCCATGATCATCTCAACCGCTGGCCCCAGCCGGTCCAGTGCCTCTTCCGGATCAAGGTTCTCGATAAGCGCCGTCGACTGGACGATGTCGATGAAAGCAATTGTGCAGATTTTCCGCTCGCGCGCCTCGATCTGCATATTGCGCTTTCGCGGTCCTGACGATTTCGGGCGTTGCGACACGATTTCCCTCCGGGTCGGCACTAGCGGTATGGGTCAAAAACAGCGCGTTACTCTTTAATTGCCCGGCAAAAAACCCGAACACGATCATAGCAGTTTGGCCGTCTCACTCGCAAACCCGATCGTTAACATTCCTTAACTACTAGGAAGTAATGGGTTTGAACTATGGGTGGAACCCCTATTGACGATGAAGAGGTTAACAATGTTAACTGTTTTGGCAGAGCACTTAGACTTCATTTCTCCAGGGGATAATTTATGGCCGACAATGAGCACACACACGGTGACAAGCATCTGACGCTCGAGGATGTTCAACTGATTATCGGACGGGCAATGGTGGATGAAAGCTTTCGTTCCGAATTCACGCGCGCACCCAAAGAAACTTTGAAAAAGCTGCACATCAGCGCGACAGTAGGCGGCAAGGAAGACGAAAAGACAATGAAGTTGATCAATGCTCTCGCGGAAGCATTCAGCGACAAATGTTCGGGTGCAACACTTCAGGAAGCACTTGAAAACATTAGGAACTCCTACCTTCAATCAACCGATGGGGTTATCCGCCCCCGTTGCGGCTGATCGTCGTGAGACCAGGTTGAACGAATGCGGAACCGGTCGGACCCGGCGAGGGTCCACCTGGTCTCATTACCATTCACATCATTGCAGTACCCAAACCTTGGGGCCAGCCTTTTGGGGACGGCGCTTAAGGAACGCGGGGTCGATTGCACGATCGACTATTTCGCCTTCGACTTCGCAGAAGCGATAGGTATCGATGCTTATCTTTTTCTTTCGCATGAGAAGTTCTATCAGGCGTTTTTGGGCGAATGGGTGTTTTCGCCCCTGGTTTTCGAGCGTCCTGAATCGCTTGACATGGAATACCTGACGGATGTCTTGCCGGATTTCGCCGATCCACTTGAAGCCTTGCTTTTGACGAACTCCGCTTTGGCCGCAAGAAAAGCGGTGAGAGGGTTCATTGAAAACTGCGCAGATCAGATCGCGGAAAACGCGCCTGAAATCGTTGGCGTGACCACTTCGTTCCAACAGAATATGGCATCTATTGCATTCGCAAAGGCGCTCAAACAACGGGCCCCGGATACGACAATTGTATTTGGCGGAGCAAATTGCGAGGCCGAGCTGGGTCGGCATCTGCTGGACCGCTTCGACTTTATAGATGCGGTTTGCAACGGTGACGGGGATGTTTCATTCCCAACATTTGTCGAGCGTTTCTCTCTCGAAAAACCGCTCCCCGAGGTGCCGGGTATCACCACCAGAAACGGCAGCTCGTCGCGGCAACAAGGTGGGCTTGTCCAAGCACTCGATGACCTTCCCACGCCGGATTTTTCTGAATTCTATGCCCGGTTTGACAAAACGCCTGGGCTCGATGAGCTTTTGCAACCAGCGCCGACAATCGAAACGTCGCGGGGCTGTTGGTGGGGCGCCAAACATCACTGCACATTCTGCGGCCTCAACGGAAATTCCATGGCCTACCGAAGTAAGTCTCCTGACCGCGCGTTTGCGGAATTCCAGACCCAGGCGGAAAAATATGGTCCGAATTTTGTCGTCGTGGATAATATTCTGGACTACGCCTATTTTGATAGTCTTTTGCCGATGCTGCGGGACGCTCCGACCCCATTTCTGATGCACTATGAAGTGAAATCGAATCTTTTTCCGAAACATATCAAGGCGATGGCTGAAGCGGGTGTTCGCAAGATTCAGCCGGGTATAGAAACTCTCGATAGTCAGATTTTGCGATTGATGAAGAAGGGCGTGACCGCTCAGCAAAACGTTCAAACACTAAAGCTTTGTGCGCAGGCTGGGATTTTTGTGGATTGGGGTTTTATCTTCGGTTTTCCAGGCGAAGACCCGAAAAGCTATGAGCAAATGGCCGAGTTCATACCTTACTTGCATCACCTGCAACCACCAACTGCCTTTGGGCCGGTGCGTGCAGATCGGTTCAGCCCTTACTTCACCCGCCCTTCAGATCATGGCATTCAGCTGGCTCCGGCCAAGCCATATAAGTACATTTATGCAGGCGTCGGCGATGAGCTGAGCAAGTTCAGCTATCATCATCAGATGTTTGGTGGCGATATTGACGATGCGGCCGAGTATACCGAACCTGCGAAAGAAGCTGTAAAAAAATGGATGTCGTGTCATTCGGATGCCCGGTTCTACATTGACGATGATAATGCCACTCAGATGACCTTGGTGGACAGCCGCATAGGCAAGGAAGAGAAGCGGTGGCGATTGAGTGTCCTGGAGACGGAAATCGTCCGCCTGAGTGCCTGTATCATTGCCAGGGACCGGGTTGCGGACAAGCTGGCGCAAAGGTTTTCGGCATCGCAGGTGGAGGCCACGATTGGGAAACTTCTTGAAGATGGCGTGCTTTTGAAGGAACGCAATTCGATCCTGGCTTTGCCTTTGCAGCCGGGTCTCTACCGGCAAGCACCAACTTGGCCACAGATCAGGGCGGAGGTTTTTCAAGCTGACCTTGAAGGGGTCCAATAGGGCTAGGTTGGTGTCAGATACCAGATGATGCCTGTCAAATCAGCGAAGGTATCATCTATAGACCAAACCATGGTCGTTTGGGGGAACGGGCTTATCGGTGACTTGAGCACGCTGTAGGATTTCACCGGACACCATTCACGCACAAAAGCGCGCGACATTGAGCGTTACGACCAGATTATTTTGGGGAGAAATATGCCGGATCTGCTGCGAAAACCGATTGGAGCTTCTGGTCAAGTCCATAATATCACGCCGCAAGCAGCTGGTTGGCGGTATGTCGGCTTTGCACTTCACCAGCTTTCGGCAGGCGACATCCTGTCAGAACACACGAATGACCGAGAGGTCATATTGGTTCTGGTGGAGGGTAAGGCAGAATTGACAGCAGAGGATGTTGATTTCGGTGAAATGGGGGATCGGATGGAGGTCTTCGAAAAGACGCCGCCGCATTGCCTCTATGTTCCCGGCCATAGCCAGTGGCAGGTCACCGCCACAACCAGGCTCACCCTGGCAGTTTGTTCCGCACCGGGTCTGGGCGGGCACAAAGCGCAACGTCTGGGCCCTGACGGGATCGCTCTGACGCAACGCGGCATTGATCAAAACACACGATTTATCAACAATATCGCGATGGAAGACCGCGATGTTGCGGACAGCCTTCTGGTGACGGAAGTGTTCACGCCGAGCGGAAACTGGTCCAGCTATCCAAGCCATCGCCATGACGAAGATAACTTCCCGCAGATGACTTATCTGGAAGAAACCTACTATCACCGCCTCAATCCGCCTAAGGGATTTGGCATTCAGCGCGTCTACACTGAAGATGGGGATTTGGATGAAACCATGACGGTCAGGAATGGTGATGTCGTTCTGGTGCCCAGAGGACATCATCCCTGTGCCGCGGGCTACGGGTACGAGCTATATTATCTCAACGTGATGGCGGGTCCGCTGCGAAAATGGCGTTTTCAAAACGATCCCGCCCACGACTGGATCGCACAACGTGACGCCGCCCAGGAGCGCACGGGCTAGGTTTCACCATTCTTTCGGCCTTTGTCGGGTTTCTACGCGACCCGTTTGCCTTGGCTCCACACGGCGCTCAATATGGGTGTGTCTTCGATCTTGCCAAAGAGTATCAAATCGGCGCGGTTCCCAATTTCCAGCGATCCTCTGTCAGAGAGGCCGACGCTTTTGGCGGGGTTGCGTGTGACTGTCGCAATGCCAGCGGGCATATCGTCCCAGATTGTGGCCAAGCGGAGGGCACCCTGAAGCAACGCGGCTGGCACGTAGTCTGAGGAAAGGATGTCGAGGCGATTTCGCTGAGCCAGGTCCCCGGCTGCCACATTGCCTGAATGTGATCCTCCGCGCACCAGATTTGGCGCGCCCATAATCGTTGCAATGCCAGCGGCGTAGCAGGCGTCTGCTGCTTCGAGCGTGGTTGGGAATTCCGCAATCGATACCCCCCGGTCCCGGCTGTGATCAACTTGCAGTGCAGTTGTATCGTCATGGCTTGCTAGGGTCGCGCCGTATCGATTTGCCGCAGCGACCGCAGCTGCTTCATGTTTAGCGCCAAACTGCTCCTGCAGTCCGTAAAGGAATTCTACGTAGTCGCCAAAACCATCGCGTGACAGACCATTTTTGCCGCAGACGTAATCCTCGAATTTCTGCAAATCCCTGAATTGGCGTTGTCCGGGCGTATGGTCCATCAAAGATACGATGCCAATCTTGTCGGCGGGGCCAAATTCGTTCAGCTCTTCCTCAAGCGTTTCAGAACATATTTCTGCTCTCAGATGAATATGATGACTGATTTTCAGAACCCCCGCGTCGCGCATCTCCAGAATCTCGTCTGCCATGGAGCGGGCGTATTTGCCAAACCGACGCTTGCTGTTTTCGGAGATAATCGACCCCGCCCGGATGGCGTCAAAGACCGTTGTAATTCCCGTGCCCGCAAGCTCGCGATCATGCGCGACGATTGCAGCCTTATGGGGCCAATCGACCTTTGGGCGCGGCTGCATATGACGCTCCAGGTTGTCAGTATGGAGTTCGATAAGGCCCGGTGCCAGAAATTGATCCTGACAGTCAATCGCGCCTTTTGGTATTGAACTACCCTGATCCATATCGACGATTGCCCCATCTCGGACGATAAGCGACCCGCGGATCACGTCATCGGGCAGGATCAACCTTGCATTTGCGAAAATCTGGTTACTGGTCATGTTGCATTTCGCCTGTCTGATGAGGGGTTGTGGCACTCGCGTAGAGCAGATCGCGTGCGCGGCTGACCGTTTCCGCCAAGGCGCCGGAATTGTCCAGAACGGTGACTTCGATACCGGGAGGTATTGGCTTATCGGCTCTTGCCAGGCGACGCGAAATTTCCGTTGGAATTTCGCGGCCTCGCTTTTTAAGCCGTTTCTCAAGAATGTCCGAGCGGGCCACCAACGCAAGGGTGCTGAAACTCTCGAAGCGGCGCGATGCCTGTACCAAGGCGCCTCGGGAAAGGTTGGCCAGAACATCGAAGCCATTTTTCAAATCGATATCGACGCTGACGGGAATGCCGTAAGCCAAACCATGGGCTTGCCATGACAGCGCGAATGCTCCGGCGGCCTGACGTCTGTGAAACTCGTCCGGGACCACGCCATCGAAGACTTCGCCTCCTGAATCGCCGGGTCGCGTGATCACCCGCCGCGCCAGCCGGAGACGTGGTTCAACCCTTGCAAAAGCTTGCATGAAACTGTCCTTGCCAACACCCGAGGGACCGACCACAGCAATGAAGCGGCCCGTCATGATGCTGATACCGGCGCGAATTCTGCGACATCGATTTGGCGATCACAAACCCTTTCCCGAGCCGCCTCATCGTGGAAAATACCAACGATTGCAGCCCCGCGATCTTTGGCGTCTTCGATCAGTTCCAATACGGTTTCGCGATTGCTGGCATCGAGGCTGGCCGTGGGTTCGTCCAGTAGCAGGGCGGGGAATGCATAGGCGAAACCACGGGCAATGTTGATACGCTGCTGTTCGCCGCCTGAAAATGTTGTGGGGCTCAGATGCCACAGCGTTCGTGAGATGCGCAGTTTCGTCAGGAGCATTTCGACCTGATGCCGCGCAGCCTCCGGGGGCGTTCCGGTCCGCAGCAACGGCTCGGCCACGACGTCAATGGTCGGTACGCGCGGAACCACCCGCAAAAACTGACTGACGTACCCCAGGGTGTTGCGCCGCAGTTCCAGTATCTGGCGCGGATTGGCTTGAGCCACATCCGTGTCCCCGATCAGAATGGTTCCGGAGGCCGCAAGATAATTGCCATAAAGCATCCGCATCAGGGTCGACTTGCCTGCCCCGGATGATCCTGTAAGTCCGATGCATTCGCCTGGCTCGACCTTTAGTCGGGCGTTCTCCATCACCGGAATGACCGCACTGCCTTGATGGTGCAACGTGAATGATTTCGAGACATTTTCAACGGAGATCATTTGGGTCACACCTGCAATACTGAAGAAACGAGGAGTTGGGAGTAAGGGTGTTGCGGGTCATCCAGCACCTGATCGGTCAGACCGGTTTCGACGACATGACCATCCTTCATGACCATCAGGCGATCCGCCAGCAATCGAACGACGGCGAGATCATGGGTCACGATGATGGCGCTGAGGTTCATCTCTCTTACCAGACCCCGCAAGAGATCGAGCAACCGCGCCTGCACGCTCACATCCAATCCACCGGTAGGTTCGTCCATGAACACCAAGCGGGGGCCGGTGACCAGATTTCGGGCAATCTGCAGCCGCTGCTGCATTCCGCCTGAAAACGCTGTGGGCCGATCGTCAATGCGGTCCTCGTGGATTTCCACGCGCCCCAACCAATCTGCTGCTGCCATCCGAATGTCGCCGTAGTGGCGGGCACCCACGGCCATCAATCGTTCCCCGACGTTCCCGCCTGCACTGACATTCATTCGCAATCCGTCACGGGCATGTTGGTGCACAAAGGCCCAATCCGTCCGGCCCAGCATGCGGCGCTCCGGCTCGTTCATCGTGATTGTGTCACGCAAGCCCTCTGCCCGGGTGTCGAACCAAACCGCCCCGGTGTCTGGGGCGAGATGCCCTGCAAGGCAGTTGAGAAGGGTGGATTTTCCTGAACCGGATTCACCTACGATGCCCATGACTTCACCGGGGTAGAGATCGAAGGATACGCCTGCACAACCTACGCGTTTCCCGTAGAACTTCGCGAGGTCTTCAACTTTCAGTAACGGTGTCATGTCGCGGACCCTTCAAACACGGTTCCTTTGACGCCAACATGGCCTTGTCTGCGCCGGGAGGCGCAATAATCCGTGTCGGAACACATGAACATCCGGCTCCCCTGATCATCCGTGATCAACTCGTCGAGATAGCTGTTTTCAGCCGCGCAGAGATCGCAGGCATGATCGGCCTTCGTTGGTTCAAACGGATGATCCTCAAAGTCCAGAGAGACAACTTTCGTGTAGGGAGGAATGGCGTAGATACGCTGTTCGCGACCCGCGCCAAACAGTTGAATTGCGGCCATTTCCAGTTTCGGGTTGTCGAATTTCGGGATGGGCGAGGGGTCCATGACATAGCGCCCCTCGACCTTGACCGGGTAGGCATAGGCTGTCGCGATTGCACCGTGTTGCGATATGTCTTCATAGAGTTTGACATGCATCAGCCCGTATTCTTCAAGCCCGTGCATCTTGCGGGTCTCAACTTCGGAAGGTTCCAGAAACCTGAGAGGTTCCGGGATCGGGACCTGATAGACGATGATCTGGTCTTCCCGCAGCCGCTCTTCCGGTATGCGGTGTCTGGTCTGAATGACACTTGCGTCACCGGTGGCTTCGGTGACGGAGACAGCGGCGGTTTTCTCGAAAAAACGTCGAATGGAAACAGCGTTTGTTGTGTCGTCCGCACCCTGGTCAATTACTTTGAGCGTATCGGCGGGCGTCAGTATCGCTGCGGATACCTGAACGCCACCCGTGCCCCATCCATAGGGCATGGGCATTTCACGGCTGGCAAAGGGCACCTGATACCCCGGAGTGGCCAATCCCTTGAGGATGGCACGGCGGATCATGCGTTTGGTTTGCTCGTCCAGATAGGCGAAGTTGTACTCGCTCATTGTGCAGCCTCCTGTGTCTCGGCGGCGGCTTCGCGGCGCAGCTTGCGGATCAATTCCAGCTCGGACTGAAAATCCACATAATGCGGTAATTTGATATGTTCCAGAAATCCGGTCGCCTGAATATTGTCTGCGTGATAGAGCACAAATTCCTCGTCTTGCGCAGGCGCGCCGACAAAGTCTTCGCCAAGTTCCTTCCACCGCAAAGCCCGATCCACCAGGGCCATCGAAATTGCCTTGCGCTCCGACATTCCGAAGACCAGCCCATAGCCGCGGGTAAACTGCGGCGGTTCGGTCTTTGATCCCTTGAATTGATTGACCGTTTCGCATTCGGTGATTTGGATTTCGCCAATCTCAACGGCGAACCCAAGTTCGGGGATTTCCAGTTCCACGGGGACGATGCCGATCCGCAATTCCGCCACAAAAGCATGATTGCGCGCATAGCCGCGCTGGGTGGAATAGGCCATGCCAAGGATGAACCCTTCGTCGCCACGGGCCAGCGATTGCAGACGCAGCGCCCGGGTGGCGGGAAGCTCCAGCGGCGCGCGCGTCAGGTCAGGCGGGTGCGTGTCGTCAAAGGGTTCAGTCTGAACCAGGTCTTCACGGTTGAGAAAATCCATGATGTGGGGTGTCGCATCTTGCCGGGTTAGGACTTCGGTGGCATCGGGCACTTCACCCTCGGCGGCCAGTTTAAAATCGAGCAGTCGATGAGTGTAGTCGAACGTCGGCCCCAAGATCTGTCCGCCGGGGGCATCCTTGAAGGTTGCAGAGACGCGGCGATCGCAGGTCATGTTATCGGTGGCGATGGGAACCGCCCCGCCAAAGCGCGGCAAGGTTGTCCGATAGGCGCGGATCAGGAAGATTGCCTCGATGAGGTCGCCGCGCGCCTGTTTGATTGCCAGGGCGGCAAGGTCAGGATCAAAAAGGGACCCTTCGGCCATGACGCGATTGACGGCGAGGGTCAGTTGCTCGCGGATTTGTGCGACCGATATTTCAGCAATCGCGGTGTCCCCGCGCCGCTCTTCGGCCAGCCAGGCATGGGCATTGTCGATGGCCCGTTCACCACCTTTGACTGCGACATACATCAGGACACCTTTGTCGTGCGTGGCAGGGCCGCAAGGCGGCTGCGGTGCGTGAAATAGAAATCAAGACCGAGCGGAAAAAGTTGAGCATTCGTCGCGAACACCTCCGTCTCCGGCAAGGACAACGTTCGGCTATTCTTGATCCCCGGGCCACGCAGGACAAAGCCTTGCGTGCACAGGTCTTCGACTTCAACGATCAAGGTGGTTGAGCGGTCGGGATATTCCGCGGTGCCGATGGGGAAGGACGCAATCGGCAGGTCTTTCCAGACACCAACCGCGAATTGCGCATCACCAGCGCTGACAAATGGCGCACCGGTATGAAACGTGATCCAGTCACGCACCGGATCAATGTCAAAGCCGGGTGCCAGGAACAGGGGTGTCTCAGGGTCGCAGAGCGTCAGCAAAATGGTTCCTGCCGCTATGGAAAGTGGCGCAGGAGGTGCAGCGCCTGATACGTCGAGGATTTCGCCGGGGCGTGCCATCGCGGTCATGATCTGGCGAAAGGCCTGCGCGCTTTGAATGGGGCCATCCACGAAGCCGCCGGACAATGCCAGACCGTTCATGTATCTTCTCCCCGGACCATAGTGAAAAAATCTACCTTGGTCGCCGCGGCTTTTGCGGATCGGCGAGCGCGCTTTTCTTCATGTCGCGCTTGCAGGGGGTCGACGATCTTCCGCTGCACCTGTGGCGCTGCGGCCGTCTGCAACAAGGCATCTATCATCGCTGCCTGAAGTGCTTTCTTCTTGTCACGGCCCTGAATATACCCATGCCCGGTTTCGCCCGAAGCCAGTTGCACAGAGCACCGCGTGACGGTCATTTCGCCCAAATTGAAAGCAGCGCCGGTCGCTCCTGTGCGGCCACGGACCATGACGCTCCCCACTTCTGGTGCCCGCAAAACACTGTGCTCGGGGGGCTCGTCATATGTTGCCCAAAGCTCTGACAGGTGGCTTGATGAGGCTTTCGCCAACAGGCTGATCCAGACTTTGCGATCTGAATGCGGGGGCGTGGAATTGACCATCTAGACACCTTGCAGATTTGTCTATTTATATATACAACTAGACAACTTTTATCCGAAGACGACGAACTCTGCAATCCCAACTTCATGAAAGTTCAGTGACACTGATGGTTCGAACCCCGATCTGGAAATCAATTGCAACGACGCTGACGGCCGAGATTGCGCAGGGGCATTATGCACCCGGTGAAAAGCTCCCCACCGAGGCGAACCTCGCAGCAAGATTTGGCGTGAACCGTCATACAGTACGTCATGCGCTGGGCTCACTGGTTTCCGAAGGACTGGTCCACACCCGCCGCGGGGCCGGTGCCTTTGTCGCACAAAGACCAACAGATTACCCTATCGGTCGCCGTGTCAGGTTCCACCAAAATTTGGCGGCGGCGGGGCGGGTTCCCGCAAAGGAGGTGCTGACACTGCTATCTCGCTCTGCTGGTCCGCGCGAATGTGAGGCGTTGAACCTTTCTGCAGGGGATGAGGTTCACGTCTACGAAGGGCTTTCACTCGCAGATGGTCAGCCGATTGCGCTGTTCAGAAGTGTTTTCCCCCGTACCCCATTCCCGGACTTGTTGAAAGATCTCAATGAAACCAAATCGGTGACTGCGGCGCTGGAGCGCGTCGGTATTGAGGATTATATCCGCATCTCCACACGCCTGACGGCCAAGCAGGCCAATGCCACGCAAGCCTTGCATTTGCGGATCAGCGAAGGCGCGCCCATCCTTCGGACGGTTGGCATAAATGCCGATCTTTCAGGCCGACCGGTTGAGTATGGGCATACCTGGTTTGCGGGAGACCGCGTGACCTTGACTGTTTCGGATGTGTAAGAGGTCGCCACCATCCTGGCAGGCTTTTGTGGCTCAATAGTCAGCGCTATCGCCTTTTATCAGCTTGGCGCGCAGCCAGCCGGAAAACGTATCCATCGCCATGACCATCAGGATGATCAGGACGATGTAGTAGGACACTTCCTCCCAGTCTTTTTGTGTGATGATGGCCTGTGTCAGCAATAACCCGATGCCACCACCGGTAATCGCTCCAATGATCGTGGCTGACCGCGTATTGCTCTCCAGATAGTAAAGGATCTGACTGAGAAGAACCGGGGTGATCTGGGGGATCACGCCAAACCGGTACCGCTGCAAGGGCTTGGCGCCGGTGGAGGTTACGCCCTCGATTTGCTTTGCCTCCACGTTTTCCAGTGCTTCTGAAAATATCTTCCCGAAAGTGCCGGTATCGGTGAGCAAGATGGCCAACGATCCGGTCAAGGGGCCGGGCCCGAATGCGCGACTTAAAACAATGGTCCAGATCAGCCCGTCGACGCCCCGTAGGAAGTCGAACACCCGTCGTGCCGCGAACCGCAGCGCACCAAGTGGTGTAAAGTTCTTTGCCGCCAGAAACCCCAGAGGCAGCGCGATTATGGCGGCGCCGAAGGTCCCCAGAAACGCCATCAATACAGTTTCCAATAGCGCCCAGGCCACGTCGCCGTGACGCCACATCTTGTTATCCCAGAAAGCGCGCAAGATATCGCCGTAGTCTCCGGTCGCGACAAGTTGTTTCGGGCTCATGCCATGATAGGGGCTGTCCAAGGTGAAAAAGAACAACTCCCAGCCCGCGAAGTAACGAAACACTTCGGCGCGGTTGCGGGTTACCGTCAGGCGACCGGCATCAGTTTTGATGGCAAGGCGGTTTTTTGAAACGTTGATCCAGCCGGGCAGATTGTCTGTCGGGAAAACGGCATTGATCCCGTCTTTATCTGGCCGGGCAGCGATGCGGCCAAAATTGGGGATGTCATAAGTGATCTGCTGTCCAAAAACCACAACGTGTCCGTTGCCCAGATCGATCACCGTCTCGTCGCCCAAGACAACCCATTCGGGGCTTTTGCCAGCCGGATAGCGGCCCTTGCGCTCGCCTTCGATGGCGATTTCTATGTCGCCCGAACGATTGTTCCGCGCGACATGTGTCTTGTAGCTGTAAACATCCGAGAGCAGGACTTTCACGTTCGGGATGCTGACCCTTTCTCTCAGTCCAGCGATGTCAAAGGTGAAAAAGACATAGACCAGATAGCCGATGATCGCCGCCGGGACCATCATCGCCTTGATGCGTTTGCGCAGCAGATAGGAAGCAACCTGATATTCAAGCATGTCGGATTTCATGATGTCAGGGCCCGTTCCTGTCTGCCAAATGCCAGGTGGTTGCGCACAACGCTCGAAATCTGATCCACTACAATGATCGTTGCGAACAGCAGCAGGAAGATCGCCGCAGCCTCATCGAACTTGCCCTGTCCCCAAGACATGGTGTTGCGCAGGTCGTAGCCGATACCGCCGGCCCCAACAAACCCCAGAATGGCCGACGCGCGAATGTTGATTTCGAATCGCAGCAAAGCGTAACTCAGATAGTTGGGCGCCACCTGGGGAATGACCCCCAGACACATGCGCTGCATCCAGTTTGCCCCCACTGAGGCCAGCCCTTCGACGGGTTTCAGGGAGGCGTTTTCGTTGACTTCCGAAAACAGTTTACCCAAAGCGCCAATGGTGTGCAGTGCAATGGCGATCATCGCAGGTACCGGGCCGCCGCCGAGCAGAAAAATCAGCACCAGAGCCACGACGATTTCCGGAATGGCGCGGAGAATGTCCAGCAGGCGCCGTATCGGGCCGATCAGGCGCACCGCCGGTGCAAGCCTTCGCGTGGCCAGCAAAGACAGCCCCAGGGCCATCAGGGCACCCACCAATGTAGCCGCAGCAGCAATATTCACGGTTTCGATCAAGGAGCGCGCGTATTTTGCAAAGTAACCGGGAAGCAGGTGCTTTCGATCCCACGCTTCACCGACAACGTCGGCTGGAAAATCGAGGATGTTGGGAAGACCCTGCCAGAAGCCGCCTGCATTTCGCGCATTGGCGGTCTGAAAACCGGCAAGAAGCAATGACACGAAAACAATCAAGAGAATGCCGCTCAAAAGGCGTTTCTGTCGCATCGCCGCGAGGTAGTTCGCTTGGATCTCGATCCGGGTGTCAGTCATTTGGCGCGGCCTTCAAAGAAGGCAGATCCCGCTCTTGCATGGAGGGGATCTGCGGGTCGTTCTGAAACAGAGATGTCAGTTGGATTTCGCTTTGCGCGCTTCGACGATGGAGACATATGCCTCGTGCGTAATCGGATCGAAGCCCAGGCTGTCACCCGCCGCGACGCCGTAGGCGCAATCTGCATCGGCCTCATACAAACCATCGACAAGCTCAGTCATTGTGGCTTTTACATCAGTGGGCAAGGCCTTGCGCAGGACAACCGGACCTTCCGGGATCGGCTTGGACCGCCAGATTTCGACAAGATCGTTCATATCAATCAGCCCGGCATCCACTGCCTTGCGCAAAGCACCCGAGTTGTAGCCATCTTCCCAGTCGCCCTGACCGTCCGCCCAAGTGACGCCACCGCTCACGTCGCCGCCATTCACCGCAACGATGGTCTGTTCGTGACCGCCTGTAAATTTCACTTCGCCGAAGTAATCACCTGACGTCATGGTTGCGCCCGTCTTTTGCGGGATTTCGATGGAGGGGATCAGGTAACCGGACGTGGAATTTGGGTCACCAAATCCGAATGTCTTGCCTTTGAGGTCACTCAGCGAGGTAATACCACTGTCCTTGCGGGCAAATCCGATCGAATGGTATCCATAGGACCCATCCAGATTGATCTTGACCAGAACCGGTTCAACGGCATCAGGATCTTGGATGTGAACTGCAGCATAAGATGACGCGCCCAGCCAGGCCATGTCCAGCGTGCCGCCCAACAGACCCTGAATGACGCCATTGTAGTCGGCGGGCGCAAAGAGCTTGGTCTCAACCCCCAGCGCGTCCTTGGTATAATCCGCCAGGCATTGGTAGCTGTTCAACCGGTCCTGCGCGTTTTCGCCGCCAAGAATGCCGATGCGAAATTCGGATATTTCATCTCCATCTGCCATGGCGGTCGAAGCGGTGACTGTAATCGTCAGCACTGTTGTGAAAATCTTCTTCATTCGTGGTCTCCAACAAATAGCAATGCCGCCGGTGGCGGACGGTTCAGGCATATTCTCTTTCGAGGGTTTCGATTTCGGTGGATGTTGCTGCTTCGGAAAACGACGCGTCCGCGCCGTAAATGTCTCGCGCCACTCCGGCCGTCAGTTGCGCAGGTGTGCCGTCAAATACGATCCTGCCGTCCCGCATGCCCAGAATCCTGTCACAGTAGCGCCGAGCCGTATCGAGCGTGTGCAGGTTTGCGATGATCATGCGACCGTCTTCTTCGTGGATACGCCGCAGGCTTTGCATCACCAGTTGCGCATTCATCGGGTCAAGACTGGCAATTGGCTCGTCGGCAAGGATGATCCTGGGGTCCTGCATCAGCGCGCGCGCGATGGCGACGCGTTGTTGTTGCCCCCCGGACAAGGCTTCAGCCCGTTTTGGGCTGTGTTGCGCGATCCCCAGGCGATCCAGAATACCAATGGCTCTTTGAACGTCTGATGCCGGATACATGTTGAACAAAGTCGCGAGCGTGGAACGGCGGTTCAATGTGCCATGCAAGACATTCGAGACAACATCCATCCGGGGCACCAGATTGAATTGCTGAAAGATCATCGCGCATTGTGACTGCCAATGCCGTACCGACGCACCTTTCAGGGTTGTGATGTCTTTTCCTTCAAAGCTGATTTGACCTGACGTCGCATCTGACAGCCGGTTGAGCATTCTCAGAAGGGTGGATTTTCCGGCACCCGAGCGCCCGATGATGCCGATCATGGCAGGCTTTGCCACCGTCAGGGATACCGAGTTTACGGCAGTGTTCCGGCCGAATGTCTTTGTCAGGTCTGAAACTTCGAGCATGCCGATCCTCGCGATTTGATGCGGGTCTGACAGGCGTAGTTCTCAGATTTGTATCAGACCGGCGAAAGTTCTGTGACGGTTTGCCTGGTGATGGAGAAGACATTAATCTGGCTTTTCCTGCTCCCGTGACTGCAACGTCAGGTCGGAAAATTGTGCTATGGATGATAAACTTGGTGCATCACCAACGACATCAGGTGCGAAAAGCACAGGAGGGTCATTTGAGCGTCCAAGGATTTGTTCGATTGCCAAGAGGCAGTGCGACGATTTCCGGTGAGCTGGTCGTTGCTGTAGAAGACGTGTCCTTTGCGGATGCGGAGGCACAGGTGCTGACAGAGTTCAGCACCCTGATCAGTCAGGGGGATTGGCAAATTTCTGACGCGGGGCATTCCTTTGAGTTTGAGATTGAGGTTCCTGATGACCGAACCAGCTACCGCAGACTGGTGCTAAGCGCGCGCGTTTATTGCGGAGGCCGCAACGCTCTGACCACTGGTGATGCCTTGACCATAGACTCGCAACCTTTGCCCGAAAATGAATTGCAGACTGTTGCGCTCGACCTAAAAATTCTTTGAATGTTCTCGTTTGTCGTGTACCCTTTAACCATTATTAAAAAATAAATTACGGGTTCCAATGTCAGATTATGATCCGGACACCGCCCCCGATGGATTGCTATTGAGCAATACGGTCAAGACCGGCTATGTCCGGGGCGTTTATGGCAGTGACAAGTTCTCTGTGCGTGAAATCGAATACTCTGTGGTTGACGGATTGGCCGTTTTCGAAGGCTGTATCGTGCTGGGGACCGCTGACGAAATGGCGGCGCTAAGCGAGCAAGTTACGCGCGATGGCGGTGTCGATCTTGTCAATGCAACCGAAGGTTTCGGCCTCACCGTGTTGTCGCGGTACCTATGGCCCGAGGGTACTGTCCCCTATCAGATCGACGAAAATTTACCGGATGCCAACCGGGTGATCGATGCGATTGCCCACTGGGAAACCAAGACGAAAATCCGATTTGTGCCCTATGTCGATCAGGCCGATTTCGTCACCTTTCGACCCGGCTCGGGATGCTCTGCGAATGTCGGCTGCGTGGGCGGCGAGCAATTTGTCAATCTCGGCCCCGGTTGCACTTTGGGAAATACGATACACGAAATTGGCCATGCGTTAGGTCTTTGGCACGAACAGAGCCGTTCTGACAGGGATGAGCATGTGGAGGTGCAATATGACAACATCCACAACAGCGCGCTGCACAATTTCAACCGGCATATCTATGACGGCGTGGATCGTGGACCCTATGATTACGGCTCGATTATGCACTACCCTCCAAATGCTTTCGCCAAGGACCCATTGAAACCCACACTCGTGGCACCTGATGGGGTGGAAATTGGCCAGAGGCTAAGCCTCAGCAGCGGCGATGTGGCCGCGATCGAGCAGGCCTATGCGGAGGAGTTCGAAAAGCGCGACAATGTCTGACCCCGCTTCCCTGATATTCAAGGACAATCGCCCGGCCGATGCGGTCGGCGTGCATGCGGTGGTTATTGGTGTCGGGCACTACGCACATCTTCCCGGCGGAAACAGCCATCGCTTCGCCGATCACGAGGGCATGGTGCAACTCAGCTCGCCCCCGAGATCCGCAGAGCACATCGCCAAATGGTTGCTGGACACGTATCATGATGACCAATCGATGCCTTTGCGCAGCATGCATATGCTGGTGTCGAAAAAGGGAGCTGCGCAGAAGTTTCACCATAAGCACTGCCCCGAAAGCGAAATTGCGTCAGCCACATTAGGCAATATCAAGAAGGCTGCGAGAGACTGGTTCAGGCGTAGCGACGAAAACGCACAGAACCTGCTACTGTTCTACTTCTGTGGTCATGGAATCTCCGCAGGCATGCAGCACACTTTGTTGAGCACTGACTTTGGTGAAGATACGCTTGCGCCATTTGAAAATGCGGTAAACTTCACGGATTTTCATTTGGGGATGGGCCGCTGCAAGGCGCAATCACAGGTTTACTTTGTTGATGCCTGCCGGTCGATCTCGAAGAATCTGATTGAGCAAAGTGCGAGTTTCGGGGATTCCCTGATCCCGGGCGTCACGCCGATTGTTCAGAAAACGGCACCGGTCTTTCTGTCCGCTCAGCCCGGTGAAAAGGCCATGGGCCTTCCCAGAGAACCTTCTGCATTTGCGCAGGCCTTGCCATTGGCTTTCAAAGGCGGGGCCTGGGATAAGGTGGACGGAGAGTGGGTTGTGTGCACGTCTATGTTGCGGCGGGCGCTGGAACGACAGACGCGCCGTGTGATGCGCGCTTTCCCGAATTTCAACTTTGAAGTAGGCGGTTATGCCGATGCCACAATCACCATCAAGCGCCCCGAAGGCGAACCCGTTGTGCCGGTCGATTTGGGGGGGCGGCCCGATACGGATCACAACCTTCTCGAACTGGCTTATGAACCCGATGGGACCAACGCTCAGGTCATCAAGGAGGTTAATAACGACGAAGTCTGGCTGATTGATCTCACGGAGGGAGATTACGAGTTCTCCGCCAAGTTCCAGAATGCGGCCGGTCAGCAAAAGGTTGTGACCCTAAGAAAATTCGTGTCGCCGCAAAATGTGTCTGAAAGACTGCGTCTGTCATGACCGGGTCACTGAAGATGCACGTTGTTCAGTATTTGGATGGCCAGTCTGCCGAAAGCGAAGGCGGTGAGGTCATTGCGAACATCATTCCGTTGTCAAAGGTCAAACTGCCCGCCGGTGTGGAGGTCAGCGACATACTGATCCCGGTTGGGCCGCCCGGGAAGGTGCAGCCGCGCCTTGTCTCCGATTTACCGGCGGGCAGATATCAGGTTCGGGTGCGGATGCCGTCTGGTACTGAAATGGATCAGGTAATCGCTATCGAGGAGGGCGAGGAGGCGGAAATTGCTTTTGAAGCAGAAAGCTCGCCATTCGAGACCCTTTCATGGCAGGCCTTCGCGGGGGGCATCGCGCAGCAGATAGAACGCAGGTTGAGGCGCGAACTTCAGGCGCGGCAAAACCCCCAGGAGCGTGCCCCGGTTCAATCCCATGAAGATCTTCAGCTGATCAAGGGCATTGGACCGGCTGTTGAATCGGCGCTCAACCGGATTGGCATTGAACAGGTCGGCCAGCTTGCCCGACTGGCATCGCCGGTACTGGGCATGCTGTCGCAATCCTATCTCAAACGAATAGACACATCCGGGTGGCTGGAGCAGGCCGAAAACCTGCTAAAAGAGCGCGAGGAAGCCCCCGAAGCCGAGGATAATTTCAGCCCGCCGTTACCCGCATTGCCCCAACCGCAGGCGCGCTATTTTTTCAGAACCGAAGGTGAGAACTCGCAGTCTGATTTCCTGCGTGTCCTTGCGCGTCGATTGTCGGAAAATGCGCAAACAAGAACAGATGTCTTTGTGAACGCGGATGCTCTGGCTGATGAAGCAGGCAACAGTGTCGCCCCTCCCGAAGATCTCAAGCTGCGTGTGCAGGAGGGGGGCGATGAAACACTGCGTGTGTGGGGGCTGATGAACACCCAAAGGCAGGAACCTCGGATTATCAGGCGCCGCGAGGGCATTAATCGCATGTACGTTGTAGCCGATGACGGCATGGTGCAGTGGCTATTTTGCGTTCCGACGCCCTGGCCTGGCTTGATGAACGGGCAGCCGGTTGGCATTGATGTCAACTTTGACCGCAGTATTCCCGAAGAGTCTGGTGTCAGTATCGTGCCCCGCCACGCCCGGTCGGCGTCGCTGCTGGGGTTCATGCGCGAGGGGGACGTTCGAGCAAGCCGGGCAATTCTCGATTCCGCCAGGTCGCTTCTGTTTGAAAAAGTCGCCAACCCTTTTGCGGCCGCGGCGGGCGGTTGCGTGTTGATCAATGAGTTAAGATGGGGCGGTGGTATCCGTGAGGAGCGTCAACCAAAGGGGTCCAGCGTGCGGGGGGCGGGCATGGATGGGCCGTGGGATCAATGGCTGGAAAATTTGGCGAACTGGTTCCCCTGGCTGCCTGACGCAAAAATATTGCTGGCATGGCACATTCTGCTGTCAACCACGCCAAAGCTCACAAAAAAACATCGCAAGATGGTGCGAGACCTTTTGTTGAATGCCGCCGAGGGCGGATTGCCCGTCTACACCGCCAGTTTCCGGTTGCTGGTCGATGGGTTGAAATTCCTAAAGGCGTCGGAGGAAGGCGGTCCGATCATCACCAAAAGGATATCCGATGCCCTGAACGCAGCCATGAGCGTTTCGATGCGCATTGACACTCGGCAGGTATTTCTCACGGTACGTCTGACCCCTCGCGACCGTATCGGGTTGCCCTTATGACGTGGTTTCGAAGACTTTCCGCCTTACTGTCAGTCGTACTACTGCTGAGCGCAGGCCCGGCGCTGGCCGCTGATCCGGTGACGCTCGTGGGGCAGTCTCCGGGCGAAATCGTGCTTACCGAGGATGCCGAAGAAAGACGACAGGTCGACATTCCGATGTTGCTTCAGGCGGAAGGTGCCAGCGTGGTTTTTGCGCAGACAGTTTTCGTGAAACATGATGGCAAACCCGCCCAGCGGAACGCTTATGGCGCCTGTATCGTAGCCCCAATCGACAACACTGGCATCTGGAATCTGCGGCTCAGTACGGCTGCCGCGGAGTTTGCAGAGGGTAAGCATGACCTCGCAGTGATGATCTGGACGGATGGTGACCCAAGACCGGCGCAGGCCGATTGTCTTGGTAATTTTCCCGCGGAGGCAACCCAAGCGACTATAACGAATGACGATGGAACAACGCTTCCTGCCATCTCTGGCTGTGCGAGCAAATCCTGCAAAATCTACAATTTTTCTGTGACCGTTCCAAAGTCGGCGATACGCAAAGGGGAATTGCTGACGCTTCTTGGCGGTGCAAAGCGCCTGATGACGTTTGATGAGGAAGGCAAACCCGAAGCGGCTGTCTTCGAATTTGTTCCCGGTGAGGGTATCGAGGCCGGTAACATATGGCTCTTTGACGCGGCGCAGTCGGCCTCAGACGGGCGAGCAGAGCCAGATGGTTTTAAAGCGTGTATTTCGCTGCAGGATGTCGATGCGGGTGCTGTGCCAAAGATCATACTGAACTCCGAAAGAACCGCTTATCGCAGCGCGACCTATTCGGTTGGCCTCCATGCCGTGTTCAGCGCGCAGACCGGGCGTACCTGCGCCGATCCGGGCACTGCACCGCCAAGACCAACCGCTTCAAAGTGTAAATCTGCCGCGGAAACCGGTACGGAACTGACCTGTCAAATTCTGGAGCTTCAGGTAGAACGAAAAGCGGCCATTTTGGATACGCCAAATGAGGTCGTAATCAACATAACCCGCGTGCCGATCTTGGAGATTATCCCGGCAAAAACCAGCGATAACAACATTAACTGGGTCGACTCAGAACCGATATCGGACCCTCTGCGGGTGCGGGAAACCGGTTTCCTGGGTGCGATGGATCTGTCGACAACGCGGCGCGCGGTCCGGTTAAAGGGGGCAGGGGGCGAAACGGATATAGCGTCGGTGACTTTCGGCGTCGCCAATAACCCTGGTGATGATCTTGGCATTCTTGGCCCGGGTCGGGGAATGGACCTTGTGCCTGTGAGTTTCGAGTTGCCAACCGGCTACGGAAGCTACAGCGGTACATTTACCATCGATACCGTCAACGCCACGGCGCCCGAGAGAGAGATCACCATCAAGGTCATACTGGGCGTCCCAATGTGGTCGCTGGTCATTTTGATCGTGGCTGGAATCATCATTGGATTTGTTTACCGGACATACTTTGAAAGCGGGCTTGAGCGTGACCGCGAATTGATTCAGGCGCGCCATGCGCTGGACAAACTGATGCGCAAACAACGCGCCGCCCGCGATGCGGAGTTTATCGCGACAGTGGATACTGCCATTGGTCAGTTACGCGTTGCAATGCGGGATGTTGAAGCCACAGCCGACAGCGTGAAAAATGCCCATGTAAGCGCGCTCGCTACTTTGGCAGCCGCCGAAGAGGGCTTGAGCGAAGCCGTTCAATTGGCATCGGGTGAACTTGAAGCATGGCAGCTTGCCTTGCCGAGTTTTCCGTTTGAGCCGATTCAGATCACCCGGGCGTTCACGCCAGCACGCGAACATCTGCGCGAACTGCGCCAGTTCCTCAATGAAGAGGATGTCACGCAGGTTCGCGAACGTGCGGGGCTGCCCAAAACCCCTGAAATCATCAAAAAGGCGCTTGCCGAGACGCAAGCCTGGGTGAACCTGCATAGCTCCGAACTCCGCGATGTCATACGGCTCTGGGCCACTGTGCGCGCAGAAAGTGGTGATCTGGGCCGTTACGAAGATGAAATTGATCTGGTTGAAGACGCGTTGAGTAAACTGGCTACCGCAGACATAGACCCTGAGAAGCTTCATGAAGTGCAAGTGGCACTCAAGAACTTCTTGTCAGGATATGCGGTCGTGTTGCGGCACCGGTTGGCAAACGAATTGGACCCTTTTGTGATCGCGCTGGATGATGCCGCGCGATCAGCGATTGAGGCTGCGGCAAGTGCCAATCCACCTGAAGCTGCCCCCGAGATGCCGCATGTCGCGATGATGGCCAGCCTCAGTGCGTTGAAACAAGCAGCGCAAAGCGCGGAAGCCGATTGGCCGGTTATGTCCTATGTAACCCACGCCAAATCACTGCATCGCTACGTTACCGAAGTTGCGCGAGGATTGGTTGTGCTGGGACATCTTGGCGATGATAAAGAGCCGGTTGCGCCGGGTGTTGCCCTTGAGCGTGCCTATGGGTTCTGGCGCGCCGGGAATCTGGCCGTGATCCCGACTGTGCTGCCTCAATCTGACATGCAGATCGCCGGTGAGCTCACGTCAACCGGGTTCCGGATTGTGCCTCCGCGTGTGGTGTATGGCGGAGAAGCACAGATGTGGCGCGTCGAAGGCCTTTCGCAGGAAGTGTTGCCTGAAACCGTGACATGGGCCCTCGCTTCCGGACCCAAAGACCTTGCCGCGGGTAATTGCGTTTACCTGACGCTCGAAAAACCGGAAACCGTAATCGCAACAGTGGATGCCGCCGGAGCGACACAGAAGCTGGAGATGCGCGCGCTGCCGTTGAAATCCGAAATGCCTCCGGATGTATCCGCACTCAATAAACGCATCACAAAAACCGTCTGGGCCCGTACCCTCGTAAATGGGATTCTGATCACGATTTTCGGGGCGGTGGCTCTGGAGCAAGTCACTGCCGGGTATCTGGCCTGCGTCGTGGCATTGGTCTATGGGCTCGCCGCCGATGTTTCTGCCAACAGGCTGACGGATATTCTGGCGCGGGCGCCCAGCAAATAATGCTGGAACCCGTCTCGCGTTCTGACTGGCCGCGCGACGGGTGTCACAGGTCATGAAGCTCGAGGATCGCGCTAGCGTGTCTGGTCCAGCGCTATCTGAAATTGAATAATTGCGTTACAATCATCTGGCATAGCTGGGAGTGGTCCGATGGAAGCTGGCTCTATCTTGATATTGTTGGGCACAACGAAGGGGGCATTTTTCCTTTCGGGAGATGAAGATCGGTCCAATTGGTCGGTTACAGGTCCGTGTTGTGAGGGCTGGCCCATCAACCACGTTGTCGGGGACCCGGAAACCGGGATGATCTGGGCAGGTGGTGGCAGTGATTGGCATGGAGCCGGCGTCTGGTGCTCCAAGGATCTGGGAAAGACCTGGGATCTTACCAAGCTGACCACCGGGTCGATGGATACATGGGCTGAGCAGGATCCTGATTTTGCGAAAATGATCAATTGGTCCAAGCCTTCGGTCGAATTTGACGATGAGTTCTCCCAGATCTGGTCGCTGGCCTACGCGCATGGCGTTTTATACGCGGGAACCAAACCCGCCGAATTGCTGGCCAGCCATGACCATGGCAAGTCGTGGTCCCGATTGGAGGGCCTAACAAATCACCCGTCGCGTGAAAGCTGGGAGCCCGGAGGTGCCGGCCTTGTGCTGCACACCATCGTTTCGGACCGGAGTGATTCAAATCGGCTGTGGATTGGTATATCGGCGGCCGGCGTTTTTGAGACCGAAGACGGTGGCAACACCTGGGCGCGGCGCAATCGCTTGTCCAACGAAGAAAACTGCACCGGTCATTCGCATCCGGCCGCGCCCAAAGACGGAGAGACCGGACATTGCGTGCACAACATTGTGCATGCTCCCGGTGGCAACGACATCCTCTATCAACAGAACCACCACGGTGTATGGAAGTCGCGCAACGGTGGACGCAGCTGGGAAGACATCACCGAAGGATTGCCCTCTACCTTTGGCTTTCCAATCCGCGTACATCCGCGTGATCCAGACACGATCTGGACGCTTCCGCTGAATGGCGACAGCATTGGCCGATACCCGCCCGACGCGTCCGCCGCGGTTTGGCGGTCGCGAAATGGCGGCGAGAGTTGGCAGGCGCTGAGGCAGGGGCTGCCCCAGGAAAACTGCTTTTTCACTGTGTTGCGGCAAGCCATGGGAGGGGATGTGCGCGATCCGGCGGGCATCTATCTTGGCACCAATAGCGGGTCTGTCTTTCTGAGCGCCGACGAAGGTGATCGTTGGGAAGAGGTCGCCCGGCACTTGCCGACGATCTTGTCGCTTGAGGTGATGGATTGCGTTTCGACGCGCTAGTGGGCAGAAAACAGCACTTATGAATATTCAACAAATGCGGAGCCTCGTGGCGGTTGTTGACAGCGGCTCATTCGCGGCGGCCGGTGATGCTGTGGGGCGATCGCATTCTGCCATCAGCCTGCAAATCAAGGGCCTGGAAGATGAGTTGGGTGTTGTGCTGTTTGACCGTGTCGTCAGACCCCCAATGCCTACCGCGAAGGGGCGGGCGCTTGCGGATCATGCGCGTAAGGTGATTGCGTTATTTGATGCCTCCGAAGGTGTTGTTCATGATCAACTGGTGCATGGCAGGCTGACTGTCGGTGCGGTGCCCACAGTTTTGAGCAGTTTTCTTCCCAAGGCGCTGGCAGAGTTGAAAACTTTGCATCCCGATTTGTCCTTTGACGTGCGCAGCGGCAGCTCAAATGCATTGGCCGATCTGTTGGTTCAAGGCGACCTGGACATCGTAATCTGCACCATGCCGCCCCAGCCCATACCGGGGCTCGAATGGCACCTGATCGGGCATGAGCCCATGGTCGTTATCGCGCCAAAAGAAGTGCAGGGTGACGAGGAAACGCTGCTGGCCACACATCCGTTCATCTGGTTCAATCGGCAAACCTGGGCAGGCGCTGGCATCGAGGCTGAGCTCAAAGCGCGCGACATCCATGTGCAGGCAACAATGGAGATTGATTCACTGGATGCCATTGCGGCGATGGTAAGAGAGGGATTGGGTGTTTCCATCGTTCCGTCTTGTCGAGGAAGCACCGGCGTCTGGCCCGGATTGCGTTCTGTTCCATTCGGGAAACCTCCCTACGCGCGCAATGTTGGCGCGCTGCTGTCTGGCGGTGCTGCATCCGATCCCTTGATAGGGACTTTTTTGGCGGCGCTATAACGCAAGTTTTTCTCATGAAAAATGCAAGATAATATCGTTATCATTCTATTTTCTGATGAAGTATCTTGTCGATACCGCATTAGGGAAAGCACCGATGTTTGACAGACAGATGCATATCTCGCCGTCTCTTTCGCTCAGTGCCGAGCAACTGGCACTGCAGGCGCGCGCGCAGGACCTCGCGGAGACGGTCGTCCGCCCACAAGCTGCCAAAACCGACAAGAGCGAAGCTTACCCTACCGAGATTGTCGATAATTTGACGCAGGCCGGTTTCATGGGGATGTCGGTCCCGGAAACCCTCGGCGGCCCGGGCTTGACATGTTTTGAAATCGCGCTGGTCGTTGAAGAGATCGCGCGAGGTTGTGGTGTATCCGGTCGCATCGTCGTTGAAGGCAACATGGGCGCGATTGGTGCCGTCATGCAGTACGGGACGCAAAAGCAGCGCGAGATTGCGGCACAGCACGTTTTGTCCGGAGACAAGCCAGCGATCTGCATCACTGAACCTGACGCGGGAAGTGCGGCGACGGATATGGCGACAACAGCCCTACGTGATGGCAATTCCTGGGTGCTGAACGGTACGAAACACTGGATCACAGGCGGCGGTGTCTCGCGATTTCACCTGATTTTCGCGCGTGTTGTCGAAGATGGCGTCTTCAAGGGTATTGGCGGTTTCATCGCATTTCTGGGCGAAGATGGCCTTGAGATCGGACCGCGTGAACCGACAATGGGGTTGCGCGGTATTCCCGAAACCGTGGTCGCATTGCGCGATTTGCGTTTGCCGCTTGACCGGTTGCTGACACCGCCGGAAGGTATCGAGCGCGGTTTCGCGGGGTTGATGAATGCCTATAACGCGCAGCGCGTTGGCGCTGCGACCGTGGCTCTGGGGATTGCCCGCGGCGCGTTTGAGGCCGCCCGTGATTTTGCAAAAAAACGCCAGCAGTTTGGCCGCCCAATTGCCGAGTTTCAGGGACTGCAATGGATGCTGGCGGATATGTCGATCCAGATTGATGCGGCACGCATGATGATCTGGCGTGCGGCGCTGAGCGCGCAAACCGATCCTTCGGGATTTCCTGATCCGATGTTGGCGGCGCAGGCGAAAGTTTTTGCCTCAGAAATGGCCGTGAAAGTCACGAATGATGCGTTGCAGATGCATGGGGCGAAAGGATACTCGCGAAATTCACCGGTTGAGCGCATGGTGAGAGACGCCCGCATGTTCACGATTGGCGGCGGCACAGCTCAAATGCTGCGCAACCTCGTGGCCGGGCGGGTGCTCGATATGAAAACGCCCCAGACCCGCAATGGGTTTGGCCAGTAGTCGAAAAAGCGCGGGTGAATCGAACATCGCAAAATAGAATCTGCGTGAGGTGGCGAGAAGGCAGTGCAATTTTCTTCCATATGGAATTAGGGTGCCCTCACCTGTGTTTTGAGGGGAGCATCATAGATGCAAACAAAGAGTTCTGCCGCGCCTGTGGCGTTTAAAGATATCCGGGGCGTTCCGGTTTCCTATCCGGATCGCGCGGCGATAGATGGATTGGAAAGCGCCATCTTGATGTCGTTGTCTTTTCGCGGAGATGCGATTGGAGAGATCGACAAAGTGCTGCAGGAACATCCGGATTTCATCATGGGATGGTTGTTCAAAGCGGGCTGGTTGACGCAGGCGATGGAAACTCGGGTGTATCAGATGATGCTCGACAGCCTGTCAGAAGCCGAGCGGTTGATCTCCAAAGGGAACGAACGCGAGCAGGGGCATTTCGAGGCCGTCAAAGCCTGGATAGAGGGTGACTTCTTCGGGGCAGTGCAGAAATGGGAGGCGGTCCTGACCCGGTACCCAATGGATTTGCTGGCTTTGGAGCTGATCCACTACACGATGGTGCTGCTGGGCGATGTTCCGGGTCAGCGCGATGTCGTCGCGCGGGTTTTCAACCTGTGGGACGAGAGCATTCCCGGGTATGAATTCGTGCTTGGATTCTATTCCTTTGGGCTTGAGGAAAACCGTGATTTTGCGCGCGCTGAGGAATTGGCCCGCCAGGCGCTTTCCATTCGACCGGACAACCCCTACGCGGTGCATACCGTGAGCCATGTGATGGAAATGCGCGGTCGGCAGGCCGGCGGTATCCGGTTTATGCGCGACTATGCCGCGACCTGGGGCACCTCGAATTTTGCCAACCATTTGTGGTGGCACACCGGCCTCTACCATCTAGATTTGGAACAATACGACGACGTTTACAAGATTTTCGATACGCATCTCGATTCCCGCAACAAGGATGGTCACAAATACGAAGAGCTTGACGCGGCAGCTTTGCTTTGGCGGATGAACCTGGTCGGGCAGGATGCCGGCGACAGGTGGAGCCATCTGGCCGACAAATGGGAGCCTGCCGCGCAAGATACGCTTTATGCTTTCAATGATGTGCATGCGATGCTCACCTTTGTCAGCGATGATCGGGAAGAGGCACAAAAGGCGCTCCTTTCTGCCAACGAGCGGTATCTGGAGAACGCCTCCGACGCCAATGTTGCGATGACCCGGGAAATTGGCTTGCCTTTTTGTCTGGCCATGCAGGATTTCAAACGAGAAAACTACACTGCATGTGTCGAACGCCTTCTTCCGATCCGGTATATGACGCATCGGCTTGGAGGGAGCTACGCACAGCGTGATATTATTGGCTGGACGCTGCTTGAAGCAGCATTGCGAGCGAAACAGTTTGACCTGGCACTTGCGCTCGCAAATGAGCGGACCGGTATCAAACCCACATCGGCTCAAAACTGGCGGGCGGTCGCGCGCGCTTTCAGGGGCTTGGGTGATCGTGGTCAGGCGGATCGCGCCACAGCCAAGGCCCAGGCATTGATTGCTGCGTAAAATCTTGCAAAACCCCCTGCTTTCAGGCCTTCTGCACAGTTGTGAGCAGAGTGTTCTGATTGATTGGGGAGGCAAGGGTGACCTCGCGTTCTGGTAAGACGGTCTCAAATGCGCAGCGGGCTTTGCATGAGCTGCGCGCGATGATCTTTTCAGGTGAGCTTGCGGCTGGTTCAGACCATCTGGAATCAGAACTGGCTGCAAGGCTGGAGATGTCCCGAACCCCGGTACGCGAGGCGGTATTGACCCTCGAAGGGCAGGGATTGCTGGAATTAAGACAGCGCAAAGGCGTGCGTATTTCACCGGTCTCACCCGATGACATGCGCGAAATCTATGACGTATTGACCGAACTCGAAAGCCTTGCGGCAGAACACGCTGCCGAGGCCAGCTACGACGATGGTGACCTGGCTCAACTGACCGCTGCGATAGATGATATGGACGCCGCAATCGATGCAGAGGATCGCGAAGCATGGGCGGCGGCTGATGATCGCTTTCATGCAGAGCTTGTGCGATTGGGCGGAAACCAGCGTGTGGCGTCTATTGTGGGCATGATGCAGGATCAGGTGCGCCGCGCGCGCGCGATCACGCTTTTCATGCGCCCGATGCCGGTGCAGTCAAACGAAGACCACCGATTGGTCTGTCAGTCCATCCGGAATGGCAATGCAGATGTCGCGCGGGCAACCCACCGGGCTCACCGTCAGCAGTCAAAGGAGATGCTGGTGGGATTATTGGAGCGCCACAGACTACGATCCCTCTGATATCTTGTTTTTGAGCAATAAAACAATCTTTGGTGGAATCCGAACCTCTCGTTAAGGTGGAGCGGATTGGGGGCTCCTCAAACAGTAAAGCCACGGCGATTTACGTCGAAAAAAGGCCTGGGGTTTTCTCAATCAGATGTGGCGACACAGCGGAGGAGGAATAAATGCTGGACACGACAACGAACGAACAGGTGACGCAGGTGCTGGATGCGTTTGGGGCGGCGCTTGAGGCAGGGGACATCGAGGCGGCCGTCGCGATGTTCCAGTCAGATTGCTATTGGCGCGATCTGGTGAGTTTCACCTGGAATATTCGGACCATGGAGGGGCAGGATCAGGTCAGGGATATGCTGCAATCTCAGCTGGATGTGACCAAGCCGACAGGATGGCGCATTGCAGAGGGTGAGGTTGCAACCGAAGATGGCGGCGTCACAACGGCCTGGATTTCCTTTGAGACAAATGTTGCGCGTGGCTACGGATTGATCCGATTGCAGGGCGGATTGATCTGGACGCTGCTCACCACCATGACCGAACTGAAGGGTCACGAAGAACCCTTGGGTTATGAGCGTCCGTTGGGTGCCAAACATGGGGCGGGCAAAGGCCGGCTGACGTGGGCCGAGGAGCGTGCAAAAGAACAAGAAGAGCTTGGCTATAAAACGCAGCCCTACACTGTGATCATCGGTGGTGGTCAGGGCGGAATTGCGCTTGGTGCGCGGCTGCGGCAACTTGGTGTGCCCACAATCATAGTAGAAAAGAACGAAAGAGCCGGGGACAGCTGGCGCAATCGCTACAAGTCGCTCTGCCTGCATGATCCGGTCTGGTACGACCATTTGCCCTACCTGCCCTTCCCGCCGAACTGGCCCGTTTTTGCGCCGAAAGACAAGATCGGTGACTGGCTGGAAATGTACACCAAGATCATGGAGCTGAACTACTGGACCCGCTCAACTGTCGAACACGCCGAATTTGACGAAAGCACCAAGGAATGGACCGTCACCGTTGATCGCGACGGCGAAAAGGTCACGCTCAAACCCAAACAACTGGTCTTTGCCACGGGTATGTCCGGCAAGGCAAATGTGCCCAACTTCCCGGGCATGGATAAGTTCAAAGGGGATCAACATCACTCCTCCAAACATCCGGGTCCCGATGCCTACAAAGGCAAAAAGGCCGTTGTCATCGGGTCCAACAACTCCGCACATGATATCTCGGCCGCGCTTTGGGAGGCCGGTGTGGATGTGACCATGGTTCAACGCTCTTCGACGCATATCGTCCGCTCCGATCCCCTGATGGAGATCGGTTTGGGTGATTTGTATTCCGAACGCGCTGTCGAGGCGGGCATGACCACGCAAAAGGCGGATCTGATCTTCGCCTCGCTGCCATACAAGATTTTGCACGAATTCCAGATCCCGGTTTACGAGAAAATCAAGGAGGTAGACGCCGATTTCTATGCAGGTCTTGAAAAGGCGGGATTCCAGCTTGACTGGGGTGCGGACGGGTCTGGCCTCTTCATGAAATATCTGCGCCGCGGTTCGGGCTATTACATTGATGTAGGTGCCAGCCAACTGGTCATCGACGGTGCCATCAAGCTGAAGGCGGGACAGGTCAGTGAAGTGGTTGAGGATGGTATGCTTTTCGAAGACGGCTCAAAACTGGAAGCAGACCTAATTGTCTATGCGACAGGGTACGGCTCAATGAATGGATGGATCGCCGATCTCATCGATCAGGAGACAGCGGACAAAGTCGGGAAGGTCTGGGGTCTGGGTTCAGACACACCAAAAGACCCCGGTCCTTGGGAAGGCGAACAGCGCAATATTTGGAAACCCACGCAGCAGGAAGCGCTCTGGTTGCACGGAGGCAACCTGCATCAGTCGCGTCATTATTCGCAGTTCCTGTCGCTTCAGCTCAAAGCTCGGATGGAGGGGATCGACACGCCCGTCTACAAGCTTCAGGAAAGCTATCACAACGGCAGATAAGCTCCGGGGATGGGCGGCCGAGATTCGGTTGCCCCTCTCCATATATCAGGACAGGGCTGGCACGATCCGGCGAACCCGGCTACCGAGGTCGCACAATAAGAATCTTCAGGTCTGAAATTCATGCACGAACGCATTCGGATAGTCTCCGTCACCTACAACAGCGCGGAAGTTATAGGCGATTTTCTCGCATCAGTGCCCAAGGGCATTGAGGTCGTGGTTGTCGACAACAACAGTCAAGATGAATCGCGTGAAATTGCTGCAGCGATGGGGGCGAAGGTCATTGCGCTCGATGAAAATTGCGGCTTCGGGACAGCGTGCAATCGCGGTGCGGAAGGCAACACCAAGGAGTTCATATTTTTCTGCAACCCGGATTCTACGTTGACGCCTAATTGCTGTCGGTTGTTGGTGGAAGCGGCGGAAATGCATCCCGAAGCGGGTGCCACCAATCCTGCTATCCTGAATGCACGTGGTGCCCTGCGACTTGACCGGCGTTCCGCTCTGATTTCAAAGTCAGAATATACAGACCGTCGCTATGCGGCACCCGGCAACAAAGACAGCGTGCAGGTGAACATTCTTACCGGTGCGGCATTGTTTTGCCGGCAGCAAGCTTTTGACGAGGTTGGCGGCTTTGACGAAAACATCTTCCTCTACCATGAGGATGACGACCTTGTTTACCGCATGCGGCAAGCCGGCTGGACCCTTCGCATCGAGCATCAGGCGACCGTTTCTCATCTGGGGGGCAAATCGTCCGGCAGCTCGATCCAAGGTGCTGCGCTCAAGGCGTATTTCATCGCGCAATCCCGTATGTATGTTGAGCAACGCCATGGTATTTCTACGCCCGGCCTGCGGGCTGCGGTCAGGGCGTTGGTCAAGATCGCGTCGCCCATAAATCTTCTGTCTGCGCGGAAAAGAGCCCAGGCCATCGCCTACCTTAAGGGTACCTGGCGGTTCGATATGGTGCGGTATCAGAACGGGGATTACCTGCCTTAGGTCAACGATTTCGGATTGGCGCAAGACAAAACCGAAATTCCGCGGTCCGAGCATTTCGAAAGAGGAGCCTGCAAAATGGCAGCCTTTGGGATGAATCCGGTGCCACTGCGTTTGCGTGGACATTCAATTTGCAAGGGTTTTGGCGGCTTTGATGATCTGCATGCCCTCACGGTTGGGTATTTTGCCCGCCGACGCCTTGACTTCCCCGTGTCCAAAAGGTGTATCTGGCGCGAATTCTGACCCTGAAGGGATATGTCCATGCACGCCTATCGCAGCCACTCCTGCGCCGACCTTACCGCTGAAAATGTGGGCGAAAATGTCCGCCTGTCTGGCTGGGTGCATCGGGTGCGAGATCACGGTGGCGTCTTGTTCATTGATCTGCGCGATCACTATGGCGTCACACAGGTGCTTTGCGATCCGGACAGCAAGGTTTTTTCCGATGTCGAAAAAGTGCGCGCGGAATGGTGCATTCGCATCGATGGCGAAGTCAAAGCGCGCGATGCTTCGCTGGTGAACCCCAAGATTCCGACAGGGGCGATTGAGGTTTTTGTGCGCGACATTGAGGTTCTGGGGGCAGCGGCGGAGTTACCGTTGCAGGTATTCGGGGAGCAGGAGTACCCCGAAGAAACCCGTCTGCGCTATCGCTATCTCGATCTTCGCCGCGAAAAAATGCAAGCCAATATGGCGCTACGCTCAGATGTTGTTTCGTCGATCCGCCGCCGGATGTGGGACGGCGGGTTTCGAGAGTATCAGACGCCGATCATCACAGCTTCGAGCCCAGAGGGCGCGCGCGATTTTCTTGTGCCGTCGCGTCTGCATCCGGGGAAATTCTACGCGCTGCCACAAGCGCCACAGCAATTCAAACAACTGTTGATGGTGTCCGGGTTCGACAAGTATTTCCAGATCGCGCCATGTTTTCGTGACGAGGATCCGCGGGCGGACCGCTCGCCCACTGATTTCTATCAGCTTGATCTGGAAATGAGCTTCGTCGAACAGCAGGATGTTTTTGACACCATCCAGCCTGTTTTGTCCGGCATATTCGAAGAGTTTGGCGGTGGCAAAACGGTTGATCAGAAATGGCCGCAGATTTCGTATAAAGACGCAGCACTCTGGTATGGATCTGACAAACCTGACTTACGCAACCCGATTAAGATGCAGGTCGTGTCGGAGCATTTTGCAGGCTCCGGCTTCGCGATCTTCGCCAAACTTCTGGAGCAGGAAGGTACCCAAATTCGTGCAATTCCGGCGCCGACCGGGGGCAGCCGGAAATTCTGTGACCGTATGAATGCCTTCGCGCAGAAAGAGGGTCTGCCAGGCATGGGCTACATTTTCTGGCGCGATCAGGGTAGTGGAATGGAAGCCGCAGGCCCATTGGCCAAGAACATCGGCCCGGAGCGCACCGAGGCGATCCGCCAACAATTGGGCCTTGAAGTAGGCGACGCCGCATTCTTTCTGGGCGGAAAACCAAAGACCTTCGAGGCGATCGCTGGCAAGGCGCGCAATGTCATCGGCGCAGAGCTTGGTCTGACTGATGAAAATCGTTTTGCTTTTGCGTGGATTGTGGACTTCCCGATCTACGAAAAAGACCCGGAAACTGGAAAAGTCGATTTCGAACACAATCCGTTTTCGATGCCGCAGGGGGGCATGGCGGCCTTGGAAGGCGACCCTCTGGATGTTCTCGGCTACCAGTACGATCTTGCCTGCAACGGTTATGAGCTTGTATCGGGTGCGATCCGGAACCACCGGCCTGAAATCATGTTCAAGGCCTTCGAAATCGCAGGCTACGGCGAAGACGAAGTTCGCAAGCGGTTCGGGGGTATGGTCAATGCGTTCCAATATGGCGCACCTCCTCACGGGGGCTGCGCTGCCGGGATCGACCGGATCGTGATGTTGCTGGCTGAGGAGAGTAATATTCGCGAAGTCATTCTCTTCCCGATGAACCAACGTGCCGAAGACCTGATGATGGCGGCACCCTCCGATCCAACAAGCGATCAGCTTATGGAGCTTGGCCTGCGTGTGATCCCGCAGGAATGACGCTGTGAATTGTGGTTGGCGTCGTGCCAACTGCAGTCTAACCTCTCGACATGCAAGGTTCTGACGATATGAAACCCGCTTTGGGTTTTCCCGTACCCAATTGGTCTGTGCCACCCGCCCCGGAAGGCGCTCCCCTGAAGGGTTCATACGCAGAGCTTGAGCGTCTGGATGCGGACGCACATGCCGCCTTGCTGTACCGGGCCTACGAGGGTGAGGATCAGGTATGGGACTATCTGCCCTATGGCCCGTTTTCATCCTCAGCGCTGTACCACCGCTGGGTCAGGGAAGCGGGAGGGTATCCTTCGACGCTGTTTTACGCCGTTCGCAATCTGGAAAGCGGAAACTGGGAGGGGGTTGCGAGCTATCTCAGGATTGATCCGCAAAATGGCTCGATCGAGGTGGGCCACATCAATTACAGCCCTTCGCTGCAGCGCACACGCGCTGCGACAGAGGCGATGTACCTGATGATGGAGTGGGCGTTCGCAAACGGGTATCGGCGCTACGAATGGAAATGCAACGCACTCAATCTGGGTTCACGCCGGGCCGCACAGAGATATGGGTTCAGTTTTGAAGGCGTTTTTCGTCAAGCCACAGTTGTCAAAGGCCGCAATCGCGACACTGCATGGTTTGCGATCATTGATGCCGAATGGCCAGCCCTGAAATCCGCGTTCGAAGCCTGGCTCGCCCCATCAAACTTTGACACTGATGGTCGGCAGCGGGAGCGCCTGGGTGACTTGACGCAGCTGGTGCGCGTTGCAAGTGACCCGGCACTTTTGCCGGTGTCAGATGGCTAGCTTCTGTGTCAGCCGCTCTTGAATGAGACCCGCTATGGCTGCCGTTTCGGAGCCGGCCGGTTCACCTGCCGCGCGCTTTTTCGCCAAGGCGGCAGCGGCCTTCTCTAATCCGTGATCTTGTGCGGATCTTGCAACGCCCCCGAGGAATTGAGCCACATAATCAAGTGCACGATCATCAGGTGGGTCTTCCAGAACATCGGCGATATGTGCCATGTCATCCTGAAAGGCCATGCGGTCAGGGTGTATCACTTCGTCAGAAAGTTCCCGCAACCCGACAGGCTGGCGATCTGCTGGAAGATTGGACAAAACGGCCTGCTGGAACGCTGCAAGGGATGTGATCGGCTTTTCAAGAAACCCGTCAGCGCCAGCCTGTAGGGCCAGCTCTTGCCCGGTTGTATCACCGGAAGTGCCCAAAACCACGTCAACGCGTGGTTCGGATTGGGTCAACTCGGTGATCAAATCCACGCCGTTCCCGTCAGGGAGACCGAGATCGACAATAACAACGGAAGGGCGGTAGACCTGCAGGTGGCGACGGGCCGATCGCAGACAATCTGCGCGTCTGATCCGCGCGCCGCTGCGCAAGCACAACAGCCTCATCGCTTCGCAGGCAAAACGGCTGTCTTCGATCACAAGTACCGTCAATCCAAGCAACGGGCGTGTGGCCGTGGGCGCGGGTATTGTCGCAGCAAAAGGGTCGTTCTTGTCCATAATCGCCTCCAGGGTGACTCGGGTTTCGACTCAGCATGGCGCATATATGGCTAACAGCGCGTTAATGGCCAAGCAGGCCTGCCTGCGGCGGTCCGTCACTTGCATAAGCTGTGGCATCACCGCATAAACTCGCTCAGTAAAAATAGCGTTGGAGCACGCCCCATGATCGGCCGTTTGAACCATGTTGCCATTGCGGTGCCTGATCTTGACGCCGCAGCCGAACAATACCGGTCCGCCCTTGGCGCCCAGGTTGGCGCGCCGCAGGATGAGCCCGATCACGGCGTGACGGTCATATTTATTGAGCTGCCAAACACAAAGGTCGAACTTCTTTATCCGCTGGGTGATGCAAGTCCCATTCAGGGGTTTCTGGACAAGAACCCCGCTGGTGGTATCCACCATATCTGCTACGAGGTCGATGATATCCTGGCTGCCCGTGATCACTTGTTGGCAACCGGCGCGCGGGTACTGGGGTCTGGTGAGCCGAAGATTGGCGCGCATGGCAAGCCCGTCCTCTTTCTGCACCCCAAGGATTTCAACGGATGCCTCGTCGAATTGGAACAGGTTTGACCTTTGAAAAGGAGATGCCCCAATGGGGATAACATCCGCACTTGTCTTATTCGCGGTCATCTGGGCAATGACGTTTCTGGTTGTCTTGCCCATTCGGGTGCAAACGCAGGGTGATCTAGGTGAGGTCGTGCCCGGTACCCACGCAGGGGCGCCAGAAGTTCATAACCTGCGCAAAAAGGCATGGATCACTACCGCGATCAGCCTGATACTATGGGCGATCATCGCCTCGATCATCGTTTTTGAGGTGATCACCGTGCGCGATCTGGACTGGTTTAACCGCGGCGCTCCTTCAGTTGAGTCAAGTGGAACAGGTGGGTAAAGGTTGCCGCACCCAATATCGGGATCACCAGATTCAGAAGCGGCACTGACAAGGGAATGGCCATCAACACGCCAGCAGTCCAGATTGTCGCCATGTGACGGGATCGCAGGGCTTTGGCTTCGGTGCGACCAACGCGGCGCATGGCAGCAAGCATGAAGTATTCACGACCGAGCAGAAATCCGTTCAGGCCCCAGAAAATCAACGGCGCGGCGGGTGCAAAGATCAAATACAGGATCAAGGCCAGCAGGTTGGCACCAATCAATACCCCCAGGAAATTCACCGTATCACGAATGGCATCGCCAATGGGGACAGCGCTCGCTTTTGGCAGATGGGGGTAATGCTCGTCCTCGACCGCCTGGGCCACGGTGTCGAGGAACATGGAGGTGATCGCAGAGGCCACCGGAACCATCAAAAAGACCGAGAGTATTGCCAGCACAAATGCTGACCCCCAGCCCACCAGGTCATTGAGCCAGCGCACGTCACCAATGAACGGCAGTGTCGTTTGGTCACCTACCAGCCCCGACAAAAGCCAGACAAAGCCAGCGGAAACAGCAATAAGCAAGGCAAGGGTCAGTGCGACCCCAAGCAGTAGTACCCGCCTGAAACGCGGGTCTGGCAATTGGCCCAAGGCAGCGAAAAAGGCTTTCAAGATCATACGCTTATCCAGGTGGTGATGCTGTCGAGATCCGGGCGGGGCCGTTCAGGTGGGGCGGTTGTTTCCGTGCCAATATGGATGAAGCCTGCGATACGTTCATGAGGTTCCAGACCGAGCGCTTGTTGCATAAAGGGGCGGTCATGGCTTGGCCAGCCGCTGAGCCAATTGGCCCCCCAACCGGACGCAAGGGCTGCGTTCAGCAGCGCCAGGCAAACGGCACCCGCGGAATAGGTCTGCTCAAGCGCTGGAATTTTCTCGGAGGGTTTCTGAACTTCGATGACGGCAATAGCTAGGTGGCCCTGATCGAATTGTGTGCGGCCCTTAGTGATCTGATCGGCGTCCAACCCCAGCGCTTTTCCACGGGTTTCCGCGATCCCGGCCAGTCTGGCCATTGCGGGTTTTTCCACGACGATAAAGCGCCAGGGTTCCAGTTTGCCATGATCAGGGGTGCGCGCCGCGGCCAACAGCAGAGGTTTCAATGCGTCTGCTGTTGGCACCGGGCCTTTTAATGTCTTGGCCGGGCGTGATCGTCTGGTCAACAAGAAGTCAAGGGCGTCGGGGTTTGGTTTGGGCATTAAGGGAATCCAGCGGTTAGAGTTGTTGAGCGAGGTAGTCGATTTCACCTTTGAGAAAGGCGTCAAACCGTGGACCTGGCTGTCGAACGTCGAGGGCTGGGCCGAGAGGGTCAGGGGCGGTGATTTCGCTGCCAGAGAGAGCCTCTAGCGTCGCGTGGCCGCAAAACGGCACATAGACCTCAGAGTAACCGCCCTCGTGAACAAGCACCAGACGGCCACCGCAATTCTCCTCCGCGATTTGCTTGATGCGCAATGTCATCTGGCGAAACGTGTCCGCCGTGGCCAACATCCGTGCCAGGGGGTCAATAGCGCTGGCGTCAAAGCCGCAGGCAACAATAATAATGTCGGGTTGGAACGCAGCGATCCGGGGCAGTACGATTGTGTCCATCGCATGCAGATAGGCGGTGTGACCAGCTCCCGCAGGCAAGGGCAGGTTGATGTTGAACCCTTCGCCTGCGCCACGCCCCTTGTCGGCGATTGCACCGGTATCGAGTGGATAGTTTCCTTCCTGGTGCAGCGAAATGGTCAATACGTCTTCACGATCATAGTAGATCGCTTCTGTGCCATTGCCGTGATGCACATCCCAATCCAGAACGGCAACACGTTGCGCCATGCCTTTTGATTGCGCGTGCTCAATGGCGATGGCGATATTCGCCAGAAGACAAAAGCCGTTTGGGAAATCCGGCAGACAATGGTGGCCGGGGGGACGTGACAGCGCATAGGCATTGTCGAGCGCGCCTGTCATCACCGCATCAACGGCAGCCACGGCAAGCCCTGCGGAGAGAGCGGCAATTTCATATCCTCCGGCAGCAAAGGGCGTGCGACGCCCCAGTTCCCCGCCTCCCGCGTCAGACAAGCGCTTGAACTCATCCAGATAGCCTTCCGGATGCACCCGCAACAAATCTTCACGGCTGGCCATGGTTGCGGAGCGCATGTCGAGATCGGACGAAAGCCCCGTTACATCCATCAGGTTCTTGAGACGTCTCTTTGTCTCGGGGTTTTCAGGTAGACCGCCCGCGGCCAAAGGCTGAACATGGCCGCCAAGAGGGAGCGTGTAGGCGTAGTTGCCCCCGGCATGCCAAAAGCACTTCTCATCCCAGAAAAAGCCTGTCGCCATCGTTTTCTCTCTGTATTCAGTTGATCGGAATCTGACCCAATGGATTGGAATTGTCCATGCATCCAACCCTGTGCGCCAAAGCGGTTAGTCGGCCTCCTTGAGCAAGGCCGCCACATCCAATGGCTCGTTTACCATTGCAAGTTCTCCATCGCTGTCGCGAGGCCAGGCATTCGGAGCGCGATCGCGGTAGAGTTCAATACCGTTTCCGTCAGGGTCCTTGAGATACACAGCCTCACTCACGCCATGGTCTGCAGCGCCATCCAAGGAGAGGCCGGCGTCCAGGACCCGTTTTAAAACGCTCGCGAGGCTCTTGCGATCGGGATAAAGAAAAGCCGCGTGATAAAGTCCGGTGTGACCCTTGGGCGGAGGCGTCGCGCCCGCGCTGTCCCAGGTGTTTAGCCCGATGTGATGGTGATAGCCGCCAGCTCCCAGAAACGCTGCGGCGTCGCCATATCTCTGGGTCAGATCAAACCCCAAAACATCCCGGTAAAACTGGATTGCGCGATCCAGATCGGCCACTTTCAGATGAATGTGACCAACCGAAGCCTGTATGGCATTATCCATTTTTGATCCCCTCGAGTTTCTGCATTTGTCCCCACATAGGGGTCGACGGGCCGTGTCGCCAGCTACGAAACCGCGCATCCCCTGTGCGTCACTAAAAAATCACGATCGGCGAAAACTCGCCCTTTGCGGGAAGAATCTAAGAGAATTTTCGCTGCTCGTGATATGATTTTTATTGTTACGGGGAGGTAACACCATGTCACGCTTCGGAAAATTCCCCAGATTGGCTGATCTGGTAACAAAAGTCACGCATTCCACTCACACGGGATACTTGTCACTTTGTCTGGCTTTGGTGCTGTCTCTGGCGGTGTTGTGGCCAAAATTTTTCTTCATCGTGGGTGCCGGCATCATCGGCGCCGCAGTGGGTTTTTGGCGGCATTATGGGCAATATGCCGAAAACCCTGTTCAGATTTTGAGGCCGACGTTTGGCGTTTCAAGAAAGTGGACAATTGGTCTGATCAGCCTCTTCTTTATGGTTCTCTCGATCACCTTTTTTCTCAGCGGTTTGTTCGCTCCTGAAGAAAACCACTTCATTTCGGTGCTCTACCTGACCTTCGCAAATGGCTGTTTTTCGTTCAGCATTGCATATTTCACGGCGGGAAGTATCGCGATATCGGACGCAAAGGAGCGTCTTTCCGCAGCAACGGTCGCGCAAGCGCGCACCTGGCAACAAGAAATCGAGGCGAGCAGCAGTATTGGCATACTGTCCGACCTTTTTCACAAAGCCTAGCGCACCATCCCCATGATTTCATAGGTTTTTTCCAGAATTGGCACCGTGATCTCGCGCGCCTGGGCGGCCCCGCGTCCCAGGATGCGATCGATCTCGTCAGGCTCGGACATCAATCGGGCCATTTCCGTCGAAATAGGAGAAAGCTTTGAGACCGCCAGTTCGGCCAATAGCGGCTTGAAAGTACCGAATTGCTGGCCGCCGACCTCGCTTAAAACCTGCTCGACTGTCTGATCGTTCAGCGCTGCGAAGATGTTCACCAGGTTGCGGGCTTCAGGTCGTTCCGCGAGACCGTCAACTTCAGACGGCAAGGCATCGGGGTCGGTTTTTGCCTTGCGAATTTTCTTGGCAATTGTGTCCGCGTCATCTGTCATATTGATCCGAGATGCATCCGATGGGTCGGATTTTGACATCTTCTTGGATCCGTCGCGCAAGGACATTACCCGCGTCGCGGCGCCCTCAATGACCGGTTCGGTCAGCGGAAAGAAGTTAACGCCGTAGTCGTGGTTGAACTTGGCCGCGATATCGCGCGTCAACTCCAGATGCTGTTTCTGATCGTCGCCTACAGGCACATGGGTGGCATGATAGATCAGAATATCCGCGGCCATCAGCGCAGGGTAGCCAAAAAGACCAAGCGAGACATTCTGCGTGTTCTTGCCCGCCTTGTCCTTGAACTGGGTCATCCGCTGCATCCAGCCCATGCGTGCCACGCAGGAGAATATCCATCCCAGTTGCGCATGCTCGGGCACCTGGCTCTGGTTGATGAGGATCGACTTTTCCGGGCTGATGCCGCTGGCTATGAAACCTGCGGCCAGTTCGCGCGTGTTCCGAAGCAGGTCGGTCGGGTCTTGCCAGACCGTCACAGCATGCAGATCCACCATGCAGTAGACGGTCGGCATGCCCTCATCCTGCATTTTGACAAATCGTTTGATTGCGCCCAGATAGTTGCCAAGTGTCAGCCCGCCCGACGGCTGAATGCCGGAAAAGACACGTGGCGTAAAAGTCGAAGTGGTCATGTCAGGCTCCATTCGGGCTGGAAATGCAATTTGCGCTGGCTTACCCATGGGCCGGAGTATCGTCAAGGAATGAGCCCATGCACGACCACAAAGAAGCGCCTCCGGTCAATCCACTGCCGCCTGTCGTTGTTGTCCTCTTTCTGGCCGTGGCCCTGCCGGAAGCGGCATTCAGTCTGGGCGCACAAGGTCTGATCGGCGGGCCCGAAGCGGTGGGATGGCGTCTGGCCGCCATTCAAACCTACGGATTTTCCGGCGATATTTTCGACTGGATGGTGAGCAATGGGCGCTGGTTGCCCGAACACATGATACGTTTCCTCACCTACCCATTTGTGCACACCAGTTTTACCGGCACGCTGTTTGCGGCTGTCTTTCTGCTGGCATTGGGCAAACTGGTTGGCGAAATCATGGGGCAAATCGCGGTCCTTATCCTCTTCTTCGGGAGCGGAGTTTTCGGTGCCTTGGTCTACGCGCTTTTACTGAATGATCCGGAATGGCTCGTCGGTGGGTTTCCCTCTGCCTACGGCCTGATCGGCGGGTATTCCTTTGTGATGTGGCAAAGCCTCGCGGCGCGCGGTGAGGAGCAATTGCGCGCATTCAGCCTCATTGCGATGCTGATGGGTCTGCAATTGATCTGGGGTGTGTTTTTTGATGTGGGCAACGGATGGCTGGCCGATCTTTTCGGCTTTGTATTCGGTTTCGCGGCCTCAGCGGTTTTGGTGCCCGGTGGCATTGCGCGTGTCCTGGCAGTCTTGCGGCGCAACTAGGAGACATCAGGCAGAGCGCCGAAACGCCCCCTTGATTTCGGAGAGTTTGATCGCCCCGATTATATGCGCAATTCCGAAATAGCTGATCATGCCGATCGCAATGAGGGCGGTCAGCGCCAGAGCCCGCCACCAGGGCAGGCCTAGAAACGGGCTCAAGGCAACATTGCTGAACCAAAGAGCAATGCCCATTAGGCCGGAAGCCAGGACCAGACGCCATATGCGTTGGCGAAATCGCGTGTCGAAGCGCGCTACATCGCCGTATACGGCGGCACCTGTGCGCAGCAGAGCAACCATCAGCCAGGCGGCCAGGGTCGTTGCGATGGCAGGCGCAATCCAGCCAATGAAAGGTGCAAGCCCGATGGCGACCGCTGCGTTCACCACCATGGACACAACCGCGTAGTGAAAGGGTCGGCGCGTATCCTCGCGTGCAAAAAACAGGGGCTGCAGTATCTTTTGCAACACGAATGCAGGAAGCCCCAGCCCGTAAATGGCAACGGCGGTGGCGATGGCCGCCGTGTCATCAACTGTTGCGGCCCCGCGTTCGAACAATACGGACACCAGCGGGAAAGGCACCACGACCAGCGCCACGGCGGCCGGGATCGTCAGCGCGAGGGATATTTCGGCAGCCCGGCTCAAGGCCAGTTTGGCCCCTGTATCGTCCTTAGCCTGAAGGCGGCGCGAAAGATCGGGCAGCAGCACGACGCCAACTGCGATGCCCACAACGCCCAAGGGAAGTTGATAAAGCCGATCCGCTGCAAAGAGCCATCCGACGGCCTTGTCGAAATAGCTGGCCACCTGTTGTCCGACCAGCAGGTTGATCTGTACGACCCCACCTGCCAGAGCCGCCGGAATGGCGACCTTGATCAACCGTCGCATGTCCGGTGTCAGACGGGGCCGCCTCGGCATGATCGAAAACCCTGCGCGTTTGGCTGCATGCCAGAGCAGCGCCAATTGCAGGACACCAGCAACGGGAATGGCCCAGATAAGTGCGCGCGCGATATCCCCGCCAAGATAGGCGGCAGTCGCCATGGCGGAGATCAGCAGGATGTTGAGCAGAACGGGTGCCGCTGCCGCCGCTGCGAACCTGCCAGCGGCATTCAACATGCCCGACAGCAAAGCCGCCAGCGAGATGAACAGAACATAGGGAAAGGCGACGCGCCCGAATTCGACGGAAAGACCAAATTGCTCCTGTCCGGCAAAACCAGAGGCCAGCGCGTAGATCAGCCATGGCATGGCGGCCATGGCAATCAGCGTCAATACAATCAGGATGCTGGCCAGCCCTGCAAAAGCGTCAGAGGCGAAACCATCGGGGTTGTCGCCGCTTTCCAAGCGCTTGGAGAACATCGGCACAAAGGCCATGTTGAAAGCGCCCTCGGCAAAGAAACGGCGAAACATGTTGGGCAATCTGAAGGCCACGACATAGGCCTGATACAGCGGCCCTGTGCCCAGATACGCCAGGATCATGGCGTCCCGCACAAAGCCCAGAATACGACTCATCAGGGTCCAGCCGCCAACGGTGAAAAAGCCGGACATCAGGCGGATGGGCTTCACGCGCTGGCCCTTTCAACGCCTTCGTCAATGGCCTGGCGGAGTTTTTTCTCCAACGTGCGCTGTTTGCTCTGAGAATAGTATTTGAGGCCGAACATGTCCTTCACGTAGAAGGTGTCGACCACCTGTTCGCCGTAGGTCGCAATGACTGCATTTGCGATATAAACGTTCGCCGCGGCCAATGTGCGGGCAAGATCATACAGCAGGCCCGGACGGTCGCGGGTATCCACTTCGATGATCGTATAGATTTCGGAGCCGTCATTGTCGAAAGTGATGTGGGTCGGCACCTTGAAGGCGCGTTCGCGTTTCTTGATCTTGTCGCGGGATTTGAAGGCTTCGCGCGCGACAACTTCACCGCCAAGCGTCTTTTCGATCATCTGGCGCAGTCGTGGCAGGCGTGCGGCATCATAGGGGTTGCCGTCGCTGTCTTGTATCCAATAGGCGTCGGTTACCATGCCGTCCTTGGTCGTGTAACTGCGCGCGTCCACAACGTTCGCCCCGACCAGCGCCAGCGCCCCGGCAAGCCGCGCAAAAATCCCCGGGTGATCGGCCATCACAAAGCACACACGGGTGGCATCCCGGTCGTCATCGGGATGCAGGTCAATCAGGATTTCATCGTCTTTCACATCCCTTAGCATCTGCGCAAAGACCACATGCGCCGTTACGTGCAGCGCCTGCCAATACGGGTCATAGTGTCGTGAGGTTTCTTTTTGCAGGTCCTTGCGGGGCCAGTCGCTGAGGGCCTCGCGCAGCGCGCGTTTGGCCTCCGCGCCGCGGTTTTCGCGGTTGAGGTCTTCCAGACCGGTTTCAAGCGCGCGCCGGGTCTGACGGTATAACGCGCGGATCAGGACGGCTTTCCAGTTGTTCCAAGTATTCGGTCCCACACCGCGAATATCGCAGACCGTCAGCACACAGAGCAAATCGAGCCGTTTCACGGTTTGCACCGCCTTGGCAAAATCGCGCACTGTGCGCGGGTCGGCGATATCACGTTTCTGCGCCATGTCGGACATCAGCAGATGGTAGCGCACCAGCCATTCGACGGTATCCGTATCCGTTTTCGACAGCCCGAGTCGTGGCGCAATTTTCCGTGCCATCTGCGCGCCCAGAATGGAGTGATCTTCCGGGCGTCCTTTTCCGATGTCGTGAATGAGCAGAGCGGTGTAGAGAACCTTGCGATCCACGCCGCGCTTCAGGATCGAGGAGGCAACGGGCAGGTCTTCTTCCAGCTCTCCCCGTTCGATCTGGGCCAGGTTCGCGATACACTGGATGATGTGCTCATCCACCGTGTAGCTGTGATACATGTTGAATTGCATCATCGCGACAATATGCTCGAACTCCGGCAAAAAGGCAGACAGCACGCCCAGCTCATTCATCCGGCGCAACGCCCGTTCCGGGTTGCCGTGTTTGAGCAGAAGATCGAAGAATATGCGCCGTGCTTCGGGGGCCGCTCGGACATCGTCGTCGATCAGGTGTAGATTGGATTTGACCAACCGCATCGCATCGGGGTGGATCAGCATGCCCGTGCGCAACGCTTCCTCGAAGAGCCGCAGGAGATTTAGTTTGTCGGAAAGGAAGGATTGGTCATCTTTCAGCGCAATGCGGTTACGCATGACTTTAAACCCATCCCGAACCTTTGGACGCCGCCGGAATATCCGTTCCAGAATGGGTTCCGCCTTGACGTGATCAGCTTCCAGTTTCGTCAGGAAGATGCGGGTCAGATCACCCACCTCGGTTGCATGCAGGAAGAAGTGCTGCATGAAGATTTCCACGCCGCGACGGCCCCGCGCGTCTTCATAGCCCATGGCCTCGGCCACCATGACCTGCATGTCGAATGTCAGCTGCTCCGACGCGCGGTTATTGATCAGGTGAAGATGTCCACGCACCGCCCACAGAAAATTTTCTGCGGCGACAAACCCACGGTATTCATCGGCGGTGAAGACATCCAGACCCACCAGATCAGCAGCATCTTTGACGCTGTGAATGTACTTGGCGATCCAGTAGAGCGATTGCAGGTCACGCAATCCGCCCTTGCCTTCCTTGACATTCGGCTCAACCACATAGCGCTGACCGTGCTTGATGTGCCGGGCTTCACGCTCGTTCAGTTTCGCTTCGACAAATTCCCGCCCGGATCCTGAAAACAGCTCCGTGCGCAGACGGTCGGCGAGATCCTGGGTCAGCGCTTCATCGCCCGCCAGATAGCGGTGTTCCAGCATGGCCGTGCGGATGGTGAAATCTTCGGCTCCCAAACGCAGGCATTCTGCAACGGTTCGGCTGGCATGTCCGACCTTGAGTTTCAGGTCCCACAGGATGTAGAGCATGGATTCGATCACGCTCTCGGCCCAGGCGGTGATCTTGTAAGGCGTCAGAAACAACAGATCGACATCTGAAAATGGGGCCATCTCTCCGCGGCCATAGCCGCCCACAGCGATCACGGCGAGATGCTCGCTGGCCGTCGGGTTGGGTTTCGGATGCAACACCTCTTGCGCCACATGCAGCGCAGATTTCACCAAACAATCGGTCAGATAGGTATAGGCACGCGTCATCGGTCGCGCTTCGAAGGGATGGTTCTGAAAAGCCTCTGCGATCTCAGCACGCCCCTTTTTTTGCTGAGCTTTCAGAATTTTCACGGCCTGCGAACGAATGTCGGCAGGCGTGGACGCTTTCTGCAAGGCCGCCGTGAGGTCGCGGTTGAATGCCTGCGTGTCAAAAATCTGTTCGGACGCACAGATCAAATCGCCCACCGTGGGCACATCAATCTGCTGAACTGAAAGGGCCATTTCTGAAGCCTTAGAAACCCGCGCCGCCAAACGATTGCGGTGCCGGGCTGAGTATGACGACCTGAGCGTCCGAAATGGTAGCCACCGCAAGTCCGCGCTCGTTCGTGCCGTCAGGACGCAAACGGAAAATGCCGCTGGCACCCCGGAACCCGGCGCCTTGTGTCAGTGCCCCTCCAGTCAGGGCATCCGACTGCCCTTGGCTGACCAGCGCGCCGATCGCTGCAATGCCATCAAAGGCGAGGCCCCCGATGGGGTGAGGCAGGCTGCCATAGGCGCCTTGGTACTGCGCGCTGAAATTGGCGGTTGCAGAAGGGTCGGGGACCGCGAACCATCCGCCCTGCACGCCCGGCAGGCTGAGTGTCTGGGGTGGAATATCCCAGCGCGTGAGGCCGATGAATTGTGATGTCGCGGTTGTAACCCCGGCTTCGGGCAGCAATTGTGACAGAAGCGGAAGCGCTGTCGCCGTGTCGGTTGTCATGAAAACAGCGTCTGCGGCATTGCTTTGCACGGCAGACTTGATTTGCGGGATGGCTGCGATCACGTCTTGCTGCGATAGCGCGTAGCCAACGGAGCCTACAACCGAGGCACCTTGCGCATTGACCGCATTGGCGATTGCGTCGCGACCCTGGGCGCCGGCATCATCCTGCCCATAAACCACCACAAACCGCTCTTTTCCCTGAGCGCGTGCGTGGCCCACCATTCGATTTGCCGTGTTTTGAAAGGTCTGGCCAAGGATGAAAACATTCCCGCCAGCAATCGCGGCGTTGTTGGAAAATGACAGAACGCTGACACCTTTCCCGGATACGGCGTTGCCAACCGCATTTGCGGAAGCAGCATAAACCGGCCCGAGGATGATCTTTGCGCCTTCATCAATGGCCTGTTCGGCGCGTGCAGCGGCCGTTCCGGCATCGCCCGCCGTTTGATAAACACGCAAGTCAATGGTCGCGCCATTTAGATCCCGCATTGCCAGTCTTGCCGCATTTTCAAGGCTTTGTGCCAAAATCGCATCGCCGGTCTGTCCGGATCCGCTAGGTACAAGCAAAGCCACTGGCACAGCTTCGCCCGTGTTGATGCTGGGCCCGATCCCGAAGCCACCGGGAACCTGATCGCACGCTGCAACGGCCAGCGCAACAAGGGGTAACAGGGCGGCGCGCAAGACCTTGCGGGCGAATGGGAAAACGGCAAACATATGCGGGTACTCCAGCAGTCAGGGTGTTCGCGCGGATGCGCGGATTTGGAGCAATCATAAACGTCACGAAAGGCGGGTCCAGCTTTGAATTTCCAAAAGGTGGCTTTGAGCGCAGGTCTCTACTTTATTGGCGTCCCTATCGGTACCGCGCGGGACATTACGCTGCGCGCCCTTGATGTCTTGGCCTCTGCCGATGTGCTGGCCGCCGAGGATACACGCAGTTTGCGGCGATTGATGGATATTCACGGGGTGCCGCTGGCCGGTCGTCCCTTGGTTGCGTTGCACGATCACAGTGGGGCGGGGGTCACTGAGCGCCTGATCCGAGCCATTGAAGAGGGACGTTCTGTTGCCTATGCCTCGGAGGCCGGAATGCCCCTGATTGCCGACCCGGGTTTCGAATTGAGCCGGGCGGTTGGTCAGGCAGGGCATATGCTGACCTGTGCACCGGGCCCCTCTGCGATTTTGACTGCGCTTGTTCTGGCTGGCTTGCCAACAGATGCCTTTCACTTCGCTGGTTTTTTGCCAAATGCCAAAGCCGCTCGTCGTAGCGCGCTGGAAACCCTGCGAGACGTTCCCGGCACGTTAGTATTCTATGAGAGCCCAAAGCGGCTGGCAGCGATGCTGGAGGATGCGCAAGCTACGCTCGGCGCTACGCGTTCCGCCGCCGTGTGCCGTGAACTGACCAAGAAATTCGAAGAGATCAGGCGTGGAACACTCCGGGAACTAGCCGAAGCTTATGCGGGTAACGCCCCAAAGGGCGAGGTTGTGGTCCTGATTGACCGTAACCGTTCGGAAACCATTAGCGAAGATAACTTAAGGGGTGATCTGGAAGGCGCGTTGGAAGGGATGTCGATGCGGGATGCCGTCGATATGGTCTCTAAAGCGCACAAATTGCCCCGTCGCCAAGTCTATCAACTGGCTTTGGAGCTATCAAAAGGATGAAGCATGGCGGCAAGAAATGCGCGCGTTGCAATGGGTCAAATGGCTTTTCATGCAGGTAGTGCCGCTGAGGAGATTGCGGCAGCAGCCTATGAGCACCGGGGATTTGCCATTCTGGAAAAGCGGTGGCGGGGAGAAGGCGGCGAAATCGATCTCATTGCGCGCAAAGACGGCGTGGTGGTGTTCATTGAGGTCAAGAAAAGCAAGAGTTTCGCAGCCGCGGCATCCCATATCGTGGCCTCTCAAATTAAGCGTATCACGGTCTCGGCAGAGCAATATCTGAGTACTCAGCCCGCAGGACTACTGACCGAAGCTCGCTTTGACGCGGCATTGGTTGACAGCGTGGGGTCAGTTCAGATCATCCCGAACGCATTTGATGCATCATGAGATTGTGAGGGCATTGCACCTTAGGGGATGCTGCGCCATGTAAGGGGCAGCAACGCAGGAGTGGCTATGAAAATTGCCTTTCAGATGGACCCGATCACCAACGTAGACATCAATGCGGACAGCTCGTTCCGCCTTGCGGAGGAAGCGCAGGCGAGGGGGCATGATCTTTTCTACTATACGCCGGATCACCTGGCCTATCAGGAAGGACGGATTACTGCGCGCGGGCACGATTTGCGCGTGCAACGCGTCCAGGGCGAGCATGCTCAACTGGGCCATGCCCGCGAAGTCGATCTCGCGGATTTCGATGTCATCTGGTTGCGTCAGGATCCACCGTTTGACATGCACTACATCACCTCAACCCATCTTCTAGATCGTCTGACACCGGGAACGCTGGTGGTGAACGACCCGTTTTGGGTAAGAAACTATCCGGAAAAGCTGCTGGTCCTCGATTATCCGGATCTGACGCCACCCACCAGCATTGCGCGCGATCTCTCCACCATAAAGGCCTTCAAGGAAAAGCACGGAGATATTATTCTCAAACCACTTTATGGCAACGGCGGTGCCGGGGTTTTCCGTCTGGACGCGAATGATCGCAATCTGAGTTCATTGCATGAGCTCTTCACCGGTTTTTCGCGCGAGCCTTTGATCGTGCAGAAGTTCCTTCCCGATGTGTCGAAAGGCGACAAACGCATCATTCTTGTGGACGGTGAAGCGGTGGGCGCAATCAACCGGGTGCCAGCAGCGGGCGAGACCCGCTCGAACATGCATGTTGGCGGTCGGCCAGAAAAAATTGGCATGACGGAACGCGATCTGGAGATTTGTGCCGCTATTGGCCCGTTGCTGAAGGAAAAGGGACAGGTTTTTGTGGGTATTGATGTTATCGGTGACTACCTGACAGAAATCAACGTCACGTCGCCCACCGGCATTCAGGAACTGGAACGTTTTGATGGCGTGAATATTGCCGCGAAAATCTGGGAGGCGATCGAGCTCCGCAGAGGTTAAGCCTCTGCCGGACTGGCAAGACGAAAGCTGACGGCTTCTGCGACGTGCGGGCTGCGCACGTGTTCGGATTGATCCAGATCGGCAATAGTGCGCGCAACGCGCATCACCCGGTGGTAGCCGCGCGCGGAAAGCTTGAAACGCTCTGCCGCTCGCAAGAGTAGCGCGCGCCCTCCGGCGTCTGGCCTTGCTATTTCTTCAAGAGCCTCGCCTGCGGCATCGGCATTTGTGCGCATGTCTGCGTGATGTGCGAAGCGGTTGTGCTGCACCGCCTGGGCTGCGGCTACGCGCGCGGCGATGGTCGCGGATTTTTCTCCGTTCGAAGGTAAATCGAGATCCGTATAGGCCACGGGTGGCACGTCGATCCGCAGATCGAAGCGGTCCATAAGCGGGCCTGAAATGCGTCCGAGGTAGTCTTCTCCGCAGATCGGCACCCGCGCACAGGCTCTTTCTGGATCGGAGAGATATCCACATTTGCACGGGTTTGCGGCGGCAACCAACATGAAGCGGCAGGGATATTTCACATGCGCATTTGCCCGCGAGATCATGACTTCCGCGGTCTCCAGCGGTTGGCGCAGGGTTTCCAGAACGTTGCGCTGATATTCGGGAAATTCGTCCATGAAGAGAACGCCATTATGGGCCAGGGAAACTTCACCAGGTTTTGCCAGCCTGCCGCCGCCGATGATCGCTGCCATGGATGAGGTGTGATGCGGATCACGGAAGGGCCGGTCGCGGGTAATGCCGCCTTCATCCAGCAGGCCGGCGATCGAATGGATCATGGAGGTCTCAAGCGCTTCCATCGCGGTCATGGGCGGTAATATTCCTGGCAATCGTTGGGCCAGCATGGATTTTCCGGAACCTGGTGTGCCCACAAAAATCAGATGATGACGGCCAGCCGCGGCAATCTCCAGCGCTCTTTTAGCACGCTCCTGTCCTTTAACTTCTGACAAATCCATGGTCTGGGGCGTGGGGGCAATTTCACCGGGACGCGCCTGTGCGATCGGTACCTGGCCGGTGAAATGACGCACGACATCGCCCAGCGATTTGGCGGCGGTAACACGTGCATCACTTACCCAAGCGGCTTCGCGCCCGCATTCCTCGGGACATAGCAAGTTAAACCCTTCGCTCGCTGCCGTCATCGCGGCAGGCAGCGCGCCGGTGACAGGTACGATTTTGCCATCAAGAGAAAGCTCTCCCAGAGCGATCACGGATTGGGTGACGTCTTTTGGGATTATCTCCAGAGCGGCCAGAAGGGAGACGGCAATGGGAAGGTCAAAGTGGCTGCCTTCCTTGGGCAGGTCCGCGGGGCTGAGATTGATGGTGACTTTCTTGGACGGGAAAGCGATGGCCATGCAAGCCAGCGCTGCGCGTACCCGTTCTTTTGCTTCGGATACGGCCTTGTCGGGCAGGCCAACGATACTGAAGCCGGGTAAACCCGGAGACAATGAACATTGCACTTCGACAAGGCAGGCTTCCACCCCCCGAAAAGCAACCGAATGGGCCAAAGATACCACGATACCCCCCTTTGGATCGATATGGTTAATCGGTACTTTACGGGGGTTGATGAAAGGTTAACTCTGACCCGTGTTCTGGATCAGACTGGCCAGGCGCGCGTTTGTGCCGTTTTGGGATAGGGGAAAGGATCGTAAGTCTTTTTTAGACCCTCAGCGCGCCATCTTTGAAATACCTGATCGCGGATGACTTGCATGCAGTAGTCGCGCGCCTGATCCGAAACGGGTAGATCGTACCCGATGATCCGGGCCGCGACAGGGGCATAAAAAACATCAGCCAGCGAGTAGTCGCCGAATATCCAGCCAGCTTCCGCATCTGACAAGCTGCGCGCTCCGGCCCACAGCTCTTCAATACGATCAAGATCAGCAAGAACTGCCTCTGATGCCTCAAAACCCTCGTTCACATGCTGCAGCTGCATAGGGCAGGCCTCCCGCAGTGCAAAGAAGCCTGACGCCATCTCCGCGCAGAGCCATCGGGCGCGTGCGCGTTGGGTCGGGTCGGTTGGCCACATCGCCTTGTCAGGATGCCGCTCTGCCAGCGTTTCTGCCATTGCCATGGTTTCTCCCACCACAAGGCCGTCAGCTGTTTTCAGAACGGGAACAAGGCGCGCTGGTGCCAAGTTCGCCAGATCAGATGTCATGGTGCCGCTGTAAAGCCCGACCATGTGAGAGCGAAATGAGAGGCCGAATTTCTCCAGCATCAGCCAGCCACGCAAGGACCAACTCGAGAAAGTACGATCACCGATATACAGATCATAAGTCATGGGTGCACCCTAGTCGTGCAGCACCAAGTTAGACAAATTGTGATCTGTGCGCTGCCCGATCACGGAAGGTGATTGATCTCGAAGACGCGCGCGCCCTCTGTCGTCAACGTGATACGGGTGACGGAAAGATTATCGATCTTCTGTGCAATTGCCTTTTCCGGTGTGATTTTCAGCGCGCGCTGGATCTGGGTGAGGATGACACCAATATGCGCAACGGCAACAATATGCTGTGCGGTGTGGGCATCCGTGAGCCGCAGCACAGTTGACGCAACGCGCTCTGCCGTCATGTTCCAGCTTTCGCCTTCGGGCGGTCGCACATCACCGGGCATTTCCCAAAAGGCGCGGCTGAGGTCAGGGTCCCGCTCGGCGACGTCCTTGAAGTGCATTCCGTCCCAGACACCAAAGTTCATCTCCCTCAATCCGCGGTCGTGCGACAGGCGCGTGTGACGGCTGCCGGCAATGGCGTCCGCGGTCTGTACGGCACGTATCAGGTCCGAGGAGATCAGCAGGGCGTTCTGCGGCAGATAGGCGCGTAACCGGGCGATCTGATCGGCATCCGACAAATCCGCTGGAACATCACGCCAGCCGACAAAGGCTTTCTCATGGGTCGGACCATGTCGAACCCAATGCCAGGTTGTCATGGCAGACGTCCCTTCAATACGCTCGGTAATCCCGCCGTGATCATGACAGCGGTGTCTGCCTGAGCGGCCAGGGCGATGTTGAGCCTTCCTTGCGCCTCTCGAAATTTTCGGGCCAACGTGTTGTCTGGTACAATCCCATGACCAACTTCATTTGAGACGATAACAACAGGCGCAGGCGACCCGGCGAGTGCAGTCAAAAGATCGGATTGTGCGGCATCCAAATCGCGTTCATCGATCATTTGATTGGTTAACCACATGGTTGCACAATCCACCAAAACGGCTTGATCTGATTCCAATAGGGACAAGGTGGGAGAAAGATTCAAATCTGCCTCAAAATTGAGCCAATTGTCACTTCTGCGCGATTTATGCACCTCGACCCGCATTTTTACTTCGTCATCAAATATTCTTGATGTCGCAATGTAAACGGGAGCTAAACGACTGCTTAACAAAAGGTTTTCGGCCCAAACCGATTTACCCGAGGCCGCACCCCCTAGTACGAAGCTCAATTTTGGCAACATTTTATAAACCTTTGCGGTGAACCAATCGTCTGCATTGTGCGTATCTATATCAATTGTACACGGCAAGGTGTGCTTCATCTGACTGGGAGATGTCGCTATGGCTTTGGATACAGTAAGAGATATGTCGCTCTCGCGGAAAGCGATGAAGGCTGAATTGTTGGACGCGGAAACAGAGTTGCGACTGGCCTATGCCTGGCGCGACGATCGATGTGAAAAATCCCTTCACCGACTGATCACGGCCTACATGCGGCTCGCGATCTCAATGGCCTCAAAGTTCAAGCGGTACGGTGCGCCCATGAACGATCTGATCCAGGAAGCAGGTCTGGGTCTGATGAAAGCGGCCGATAAATTCGATCCGGACCGCGGCGTTCGTTTCTCTACCTATGCCGTATGGTGGATCAAAGCCTCTATCCAGGACTACGTGATGCGCAATTGGTCGATGGTTCGGACCGGTTCGACGTCTTCACAGAAATCTCTCTTCTTCAACATGCGTCGCGTACAGGCCCGCCTCGAACGTGAGAGTGCTGCGGTGGGCGAGACGCTGGACCGCCATCAGCTGCGCCAGATGATTTCATCAGAGATCGGTGTTCCCCTGCACGATGTCGAGATGATGGAGGGGCGCTTGTCCGGTTCGGATTACTCACTGAACGCGACGCAATCGACAGAAGATGAGGGTCGCGAGTGGATTGATGCCTTGGAAGATGACAGTGTCCAGGCGGCAGAAACCGTCGAACACCAGCACGACACCGAACAACTGCGCGCCTGGTTGCTGAAAGCAATGAACGATCTGAACGAGCGGGAGCGGTTCATCGTGCGGGAGCGCAAGCTTCGGGATCAACCGCGCACGCTGGAAAGCCTGGGGCAGGAGTTGTCTCTCAGCAAGGAACGCGTCCGGCAGCTTGAGGCGGCAGCCTTTGGGAAAATGCGCAAATCACTTGAAACGCAATCGCGCGAAGTGCATCACTTCCTGATGTGAACACGTCCATTATTCCGCTTCTGATTATTGCCGGATCAGTCGTTTTGACTGCATCTTCTGTTTGGTCAGAAGACATTATTCCGCCGCCGCCGCAGGCTGCGCGTGATGCCGATGTGGTTTTTATCGGCGAACAGCACGACAATCCCAGTCATCACCAACTGCAAGCCCGCTGGGTCGAAGCGCTGGAGCCCAGAGCTCTGGTCTTCGAGATGCTCACACCTTTGCAAGCTGAGGCCGTCACGGAGGACAATCGCCAGGATGAGGCTGCCCTGAAATCCGCGCTGGCATGGGAGACTTCGGGCTGGCCGGATTTTGCGATGTACTATCCGATTTTCGAGGCGGCACCTCTGGCCAGAATCTACGGGGCAGGTGTGCCTCGTGACGAAGTGCGCAATCTGATGACTGCGCCATTGGACGTGGCATTCGGGGCGGAAGACGCGATCCGGTTCGGAATAGACAAGGCTTTGTCTGAGGTTGAGCAAATGCAACGCGAACAGATACAGCGCATTGCCCATTGCGAGGCGTTGCCGGAGGAGTTTCTTCCAACCATGGTATCCATCCAACGCCTGCGAGATGCTGTTTTGGCGCGCGCGTCTAGCAAGGCGCTATCACAGACGGGCGGACCCGTTGTGGTGATAACGGGCAATGGTCATGCCCGAACCGATTGGGGTGCGCCTTTTTTGCTGGCGTTTTCTGACCCGGACATAGAGATTTTTTCGCTGGGGCAGGGTGAGGCAGAGACTGATCCGGATGGTGTTTTTGACATGATCGTGGACGGACCTTCGGTGGATCGGGGCAATCCATGTGATGCCTTCAACTGAGCTTCTGGGGCTGGTGATCGGTTTGTTGGCGGCTTATGGTCTGGAAAAGTTCACCCCGGACAAGGGCGCAAAATGCTGACCGGAAAACATATTTTATTGATCATCGGTGGCGGTATCGCCGCCTTCAAATCGCTCGACCTGATCCGTCGGCTGCGCGAACGGGGGGCAGTTGTCACACCGGTGCTTACCAACGCCGGAGAAGCGTTTGTCACGCCACTGTCTGTATCGGCTTTGGCAGGGCGCAAAGTCTTCCGTGATCTCTTTGACCTGACGGACGAAGCGGAAATGGGTCATATCCAACTCAGCCGCGTTGCTGATCTGATCGTTGTTGCGCCCGCCACGGCGGATTTGATGGCGAAGATGACAAGCGGCGTAGCGAACGATCTGGCAAGCACGTTGCTTCTGGCAACCGACACGCCGGTCATGATCGCGCCCGCGATGAATGTGCGCATGTGGCAGCACGCCGCAACGCAACGCAACCTAGAGACCTTGCGGCGTGATGGCGCACAGGTGGTTGGACCCAATGAGGGGGACATGGCTTGCGGTGAATTCGGTCCGGGGCGGATGGCCGAGCCCATGGAAATCATCGCGTCGATTGAGGCGCATCTGACCGATGGACCCCTTTCAGGCAAGCGCATTCTCGTAACCTCCGGTCCAACCCATGAGCCCATCGACCCGGTTCGCTATATCGCGAACAGATCATCGGGCGCGCAGGGAACCGCAATTGCTCGTGGGTTGATTGCACTCGGCGCAGAGGTGATTTTCGTGACTGGGCCGGCTGAAGTCTCTCCGCCGGAAGGTGCACAAGTCGTTTCCGTACAGACTGCCCAGGAAATGCTCACGGCGGTACACGCCGCTTTACCTGTGGAAGCTGGTATTTTCGCCGCCGCGGTGGCGGATTGGCGCGTGGCGGGTGCAAGCGAGCGAAAGCTCAAGAAATCCAAGGATGGTGTGCCGCGCCTTGAGTTTGCAGAGAACCCGGACATTCTCAAAGAGGTGTCGCATCTTGAAGAGAACCGCCCGAAGCTGGTGATTGGATTTGCCGCAGAGACCAACGATGTTGCTGATAACGCCGTCGCGAAGTGGAAGCGTAAAGGCTGTGACTGGATCGTGGCCAATGATGTCTCGACCGGCAGTGGGGTCATGGGGGGCTCTGAAAATACGGTAATGCTGATTGATGAAAATGGTGTCGAGAACTGGCCTACCATGCCAAAGACCGATGTCGCCAGGCGGTTGGCAGAACGCATCGCACAGGCATTGGCGTGATTTTTACCTGTGGCAGAGGGTGATATTTTGGTTCAGATCAAAGTGACCTGGGTCGACGGGGCGGACCGCGAGGTGCCGCTACCCACCTATCAGACGGCGGGAGCTGCTGGCGCAGATGTACGCGCAAATCTGCTCCATGGTGCGGTGACATTACAGCCGGGTGCGCGGGCGTTGGTTCCTACGGGTTTCCAGATTGAAATTCCGGAGGGGTATGAGGTTCAGGTGCGCCCTCGTTCCGGGCTTGCGTTGAAGCATGGCATCATGTTGGTCAATAGCCCGGGCACAATTGACAGCGATTATCGTGGACCCGTTGGCGTGATCCTGTTGAACGCGGGTGAGGGTGCATTTGTTGTGACCCATGGCATGCGTATTGCGCAACTGGTTGTTGCTCCGGTTGTTCGCGGTCGATTTGAAATATCTCAACAGCTTAGCGAGACGGCGCGCGGGGTCGGTGGATTTGGCTCAACCGGAGGCGATTGATGCTGTTAGTCCTGATCATGGCGGCAACGCTTTGGGGGCTCGGCGCGCTCATGGGCGCCCCCCGTTCAACACGGTTGATGATGCTCGCGGTTCTTTACGTAGGAGTTTTGATCATTCAACTCACGTTACCCACCGGTAACGCGCTGCGTCTCGCGACAGGTGGCAGCGCCGCACCCTGGCTTCTTATTGGAGGCTTTGCAGTCATAGTGCTGGTTTATCGGCGGGTTCTAAAAGCTCTCCGCACAAAGGCGGATGCGGCCCAGGTACCGCCCCAGACCGACGGCCCCAAGCCTGCTTTCAGCGATACGGAACTCAATCGTTACGCCCGCCATTTCGTCCTGCGTGAAATCGGCGGCCCGGGGCAAAAAAAGATCAAAGAGGCTCGCGTTCTGGTGGTCGGCGCAGGGGGTCTGGGCGCGCCCGCCTTGCAATATCTGGCAGCTGCCGGGGTAGGTACAATTGGCGTGATTGATGACGATGTGGTTGAGAACGCGAACCTGCAACGTCAGGTCATCCACAAAGATGCGGCGATCGGGACGCCCAAAGTGTTCTCCGCCCAATCAGAGATGATCGCGCAAAATCCTCACGTGACCATACGTCCCTATCACCGGCGTTTGACCAAAGACATCGCGGCCGAGCTCTTTGCAGATTATGATCTTGTCTTGGATGGAACCGATAATTTTGAGACGCGATATCTGACCAACAGCGTCGCGGTGGCGCGCAAAATCCCACTTATCTCCGGCGCGCTCAGCCAGTGGGAAGGACAGCTCAGTGTGCTCGATCCGGCAAATGGCGCGCCTTGCTATCGTTGTATTTTCCCGCAAGCACCGGCCCCCCATTTGGCACCATCCTGCGCGGAGGCGGGTGTTCTGAGCCCCTTGCCCGGCGTCATTGGGGCGATGATGGCCGCTGAAGCTCTCAAGATTATCACTGGCGCGGGTGCGGCCCTGCGCGGACAGATGGTCATATACGACGCGCTTTACGGTGAAAGCCGGACCATTTCAGTCGCGCGCCGGGAAGACTGCCCGACCTGCGGGATCGCGCAAGCAGGAACGGGCTGACGCTGGAAAAGAACAAGGGGGGTGGTTGTGCATCCAGTAGGTGCGGCCTAGCTTGTGCCTCAAAGGAGATATCCATGAAAAATCCGTTGCTACAAGACTGGAAGACACCTTTTCAGATTCCCCCTTTTGATCAGATCACGGACGAAGATTTCGCCCCGGCTGTCGAGGGGGCGTTGGCGCAACATGCGGCTGAAATTGATGCCATAGCAACGACGGACGCACCAGCGACTTTTGCCAATACGATTGAGGCGCTGGAGGCAGCGGGCAAGATGCTGGACACGGTTCTGGGGGTTTTCTTCAACGTTGCCGGAGCAGATAGCAACCCGACAAGAGAGGATTTGCAGCGGCAGTTCTCCCCCCTGCTTGCAGCTCATTTTTCGGAAATTTCGAGCAATGAGGCCTTGTTCGCGCGGGTCGCCGAGGTCTGGAGCCAACGCGATACATTGGCGTTGGCGCCAGAACAATCACGGGTTCTTTTGTTGACCCACCGCGGATTTGTGCGATCCGGTGCCGCTTTGTCCGCAGATCAAAAAGAGCGCATGAAGCAGATCAAGGGACGGCTGGCTACACTTGGCACCAAGTTTACCCAAAACCTGCTGGCCGATGAGCGGGATTGGTTCATGCCCCTCTCAGAAAGCGACATGAAAGGATTACCTGATTTCGTAGTTGACGCCGCCCGTGCCGCCGGGGAAGAAAAGCAGGCGGGCGGTCCGGTTGTCACCTTGTCGCGGTCGTTGATTGTGCCGTTTTTGCAGTTTTCCGAGCGAAGAGATTTGCGCGAAAAGGCCTTCGCCGCCTGGACAGCACGCGGGGCCAACGGCGGTGATACGGATAATCGCGACATCGCGGCAGAGATACTGAGTTTGCGCGAGGAACGTGCAAAACTCCTCGGCTATGAGAATTTCGCCGCCTACAAGCTGGAAACAGAAATGGCCAAGTCCCCTGAGGCCGTGCGGGACCTGCTGATGGCGGTATGGGCGCCTGCGCGACAGCGGGCCGAGGCGGATGCCGAAATCTTGACCCGCATGATGCAGGAAGACGGTGTGAACGGGCCATTGGCACCCTGGGACTGGCGCTATTATTCCGAAAAACGCCGGGTGATCGAGCATGATCTGGATGAGGCTGCCCTGAAACCCTACTTCCAGCTCGACCGTATGATTGACGCGGCTTTTTCCTGTGCAACGCGGCTTTTCCGGCTGGAATTCAAGCCGCTGGAGGTGGCACTTTATCATCCTGACTGCAGGGCCTGGGAGGTCACACGGGACGGGCACCATGTGGCGGTGTTCGTCGGGGACTACTTTGCGCGCGGATCAAAACGCTCTGGCGCATGGTGCTCTGCCATACGGTCGCAGGCGAAATTCCCGAAAGTGCAAACGCCCGTAGTGTTGAATGTGTGCAATTTCGCCAAGGGTGATCCGGCTTTGCTCTCCTATGACGATGCGCGCACGCTTTTCCATGAATTTGGTCACGCGTTGCATCAGATGCTTTCCAACGTGACCTACGAGACCGTTTCCGGAACTTCCGTTGCACGGGATTTTGTCGAACTGCCAAGCCAGCTTTATGAACATTGGCTCGATGTGCCGGCCGTTCTGGCAGAGTTTGCAACCCACGCCCAAACCGGCGCGCCTATGCCCGAAGATATGCTGGAACGCGTGTTGGCAGCAGCGACCTATGACATGGGGTTTCAAACAGTTGAATATGTCGCTTCAGCGCTTGTTGATCTGTCCTTCCACGATGGCGATGCTCCCAAAGATCCGATGAAGAAACAGACGGAAGTGCTTGCCGCATTGGGTATGCCTGGTGCGATCACGATGCGCCATGCAACGCCGCATTTTGCGCATGTCTTTGCGGGCGACGGGTATTCCAGCGGGTACTACAGTTACATGTGGTCGGAGGTGATGGATGCGGACGCCTTTGAAGCCTTCGAGGAGGCTGGCGGCGCATTTGATCCCGAACGGGCGCAGGCGCTCGAAGAACATATTCTGTCAACCGGCGGCAGTCGCGATGCGGCGGAACTCTACACCGCGTTCCGGGGGCGTTTGCCGGGGGTCGAAGCCTTACTGAAAGGGCGTGGCCTGGCGGCGGAGTAAGCTCAGTAGCCGTTGGCGCGGTCAACAAGGTGCATGAAGGGTTCACCTGCCTCGCCGCGCCGCACGTTTTCGGCAATGACCTGAGAGGCCGTGATTGGCCGCGTTTCTGCCGCAACATGAGGGGTCACCGTGACATGCGGATGGGTCCAGAATGGGTGATCTTGCGGCAAGGGCTCGGTTCGAAACACATCGAGCGTTGCATGCGCGATTTTGCCACTGTCCAAAGCTGTCAGAAGAGCGGCGTCGTCGATCAGCGGTCCCCGCCCGGGATTGATGATAAATGCCCCGTCAGGCAACTGGGCGAGGGTTTTTGCGTTGAGCGTGTTTTCTGTCTCCGGCGTATCGGGCATCAATAAGATCAGAATCTCGGCATTGGAAAGCGCATCTGCCAAGCCGTTGGCTCCGTGATACAGGGTCAATTCGCTTATTGATTTGGGTCGGCGGCTCCATCCGCTCACATCAAAATCAAGACTTTTGAGTGTTTGGGCCACTGAACTGCCAAGCGCGCCCAGGCCCAGGATGCAAACGCGACGCTCCGCCGCCAAGGCCGGCGTATGCGGTTCCCAGGTGTGATCAGGATTGTTGATGTGGCGATCCATCCCAAGATGGTATCGCATGACATGACCAACAACCCATTCCGTCATCGACTGTGTCATCCCGGGATCAACCATGCGGGCGAGCGGGATGTTCAGGGTTTCGTTGTCCACCACAGCTTCGACCCCGGCCCATAGATTCAGCACGGCTTTGGCGCGTTTGAAAGGGGTGAAATCCTGAAGCGGAGAATTGGGCGCGTAGACGATGTAATCGACCTCTGCGGCCGCAATCTCCGGCGATAGGTGTACGCTGAGGCCAAGCGTCGAAAACGCGGATTTCAACGGGCTCCGGTAAGTCTCCCAACGATCAATATGGGCGGCGAACAATACGTTGATGGTCATTCCAGAAAACTACCTGAGGCGATGGACATGGGCGCTCTGCATCAGTCCGAACGCCAGCATCAACACGAGCATGGCCGAACCACCGTAGCTGACGAGAGGCAAAGGTACCCCGACAACCGGTGCCAGCCCCATGACCATCGACATGTTCACGGCAAAGAACAAAAAGAAGTTGAGCGCGATGCCCAGAATGAGAAGGGATGAAAATCGATCCTTGTTCATCAGGGCGGACCAGACGCAAAAAACGATGATCAGCGCGTAGAGGCCCAGCAAGGAAAAACCACCCAGAAATCCGAATTCCTCCGCCAGGGTGGTGAAGATGAAATCGGTATGTTTTTCAGGCAGGAAATTCAGGCGGCTTTGGGTTCCTTGCATAAAGCCGCGCCCGGTCCACCCCCCTGACCCCAGTGCGATCTTGGATTGCGTAATGTGATATCCTGCACCCAGCGGATCAGAGCTGGGATCGAGAAATGTATCAATACGGCGGAACTGATAGTCTTTGATCAGTTGCCAGGACGTCCCGCGCGATTTGAACACGGTCGTGACGAGGCCGATCGCGCTGGCCAGAACGGCGGCAAAATATGCCCAGTGAACACCGGCCAGAAACATCAAACCGCCCCCGGCGGCCAGCAGCAAAATGGATGTGCCAAGATCTGGCTGACGCAGTACCAAAAACGTCGGGATAATAATGACGATGACAGGCAAAATGACCCAGAATGGGTGGGACGTGCGTTTGGCGGGCAACCAATCGTAATAAGCGGCCAGAAACATCACCAGCGTGATCTTCATCAACTCTGAGGGTTGAAGGCGCATGAACCCCAAGTCAATCCAGCGCTGAGCGCCCATACCCACCGTGCCGAAAAGCTCCACCGCGACGAGCAACCCGATGGTGACCAGATAGGCAATTCCCGCCAAACTGCGCCAAAACCAGATCGGCACCATGGCGACGCCGAGCATCAGGACGAACCCCATCAAAAACCGCTTCATCTGAGGTTCGGCCCAGGGGCTGAACGACCCGCCCGCTACGGAATAAAGCATCAAGAAACCCGCGCCGGAGACCGATGCGAGCAGGATGGCGACGGGCCAGTTCAGATGGAGGATCTTGCGAAAGCCGGTCGGCGCTGTTTTGACCGCATATTCAAGATAGCTCATGCCTGATCCCGCCCGATGAAGGAAGCCTGAGGTTGCATATCGCGGAGTTTTTCCTGCTGTAAATCAATGCGTTCGCGATCTTTGGCGGGGTAGGCCTCAAGCGGCGGGGCAGCGCCGTAAAGCGCTTGCAGCATGATGTCGCGTGCAATGGGGGCTGCTGCTTTCGAGCCCCCACCACCATGCTCGACCACAACAGCAGCGGCGTATTTTGGTTTATCAATCGGGGCGAAGCTTACAAACAAAGCGTGATCGCGCCGTTCCCAAGGCAAATCTTCATTACGAATGACGCCCGCACGCCGTTCGGCTGCTGTGATGTTGCGCACTTGACTGGTGCCGGTTTTCCCCGCCATGCGCATGGTGTCCTCGATGATCCGGGAGCCATAGGCAGTGCCGCGACGATCATTGACGACAGCGTTCATGGCGCGGCGCATTTTTCGCAGATTATTTTCATTCAAACCGAGATCTTCGCCACCGCGAGAGGGCGTTTCAACCCCATCGATTGACTTGATCAGGCGCGGCTCTACCGCGCGACCAGTGGCGATACGGGCGCTCATCACCGCCAGCTGCATCGGTGAGGCCAGCATAAATCCTTGGCCAATCGAGACATTTACCGTGTCACCAACGCGCCAGTCTTGACCGTAATTGGTTGCCTTCCAATCCATCGTTGGCGCGATCCCTTGTGCAACGGCAGACATCGGGACGTCATGCCGGATGCCGAGGCCGAAACGCTTTGCCATGGCAGAGATTTTTTCGATCCCAATCTTGATGGCCAGATCATAATAGTAGACGTCGCAAGAGCGTTTGAGAGAGGTTTGCAGATCGACCCAGCCGTGCCCAGCTCGTTTCCAGCAGTGGAAACGGCGACCTGAAACCGTCAGATGCCCGGGGCAGTATACTGTTTCGTCGGGCCCTATCAGGCCAGCTTCCAGAGCCGCCATAGCCGTCATCATTTTGAAGGTCGACCCGGGAGGGTAGAGACCCTGCACAGTCTTGCTTGCGAGCGGCCGATACTTGTTTTCCGTCAGGGATTTGTAGTCTTTGACAGAGATACCTCGGACGAAGAGATTGGGATCAAACGTGGGTGCTGATGCGCAGGCAACAAGATCTCCGTTGTCGCAGTCGATGACAACGGCACTTGCGCTTTCCTCGCTCAAACGGGCCTGAACATAGCCCTGCAGTTTCGCATCGATGGTCAGTTGCAGATCAGACCCCGGGGTGCCTTCGCGCCGATCAATCTCGCGCATGACCCGTCCGGCAGCATTGACCTCGACCCTTTTCGCGCCGGCTTTCCCGCGCAGCATCGGTTCCAGTTTCGTTTCCACGCCGACCTTGCCAATCTGAAAGCGGGGGATGCGCAATACGGGCTCGGGATCGGTGATTTTTTCCAGATCATAATCTGATACCGGGCCGACATAACCCAATACATGCGCAAAATCAGACCCTTGCGGGTAAACTCGGCTCAACCCGACCTCCGGCGTGACGCCAGGCAGTGCCGGTGCATTCACAGAGACACGGCTGATGTCATCCCAACTGACATCTTCCGCAATCGTGACGGGCAGGAAGGAGGGCGATCTTTTTAATTCCAGCCTTGTACGCTCTAACGTCTCTTCGTCCAATGCAATGATCCTGGAAAGCCTTTCAAGGACGAGATCGGTATCCCCTGCATCCTCGCGCACAATCACGATGCGGTAGGATGGCGCATTCTGTGCAAGCCTGAGGCCATTGCGGTCGAAAACTTCGCCGCGCGATGGCGGGATAAGACGAACATTGATCCGGTTTTCCTCGGCCAAAAGCCGAAACTGATCCGCCTGATCAACCTGCAGGAACCGCATGCGTGCCGCGAGCCCGCCAATAAACAACAGCTGTGCGCCGCCCAGCAAGGCCGCACGCCGCGTGATGCGGCGATGGCTGAAGTCTGTTTCCGCGCGGGTTTTTTTCATCCTAGAACCCCTGATCGAAAGGCGGAGTGTTTCATATTCGGCCTCCTGACCCATCCATGTCGCCGGGCATGGCCTTGCGCACGCGCATCAACCCATGGGTGACCGCGACGACAAGCGGATAGAAGAGCATTGTCATGATCGTCTCGAACAGGGTCAAGCCAAAGGCAGGCAATTCCACCAAGGTGATTATCAAAAGCGCGCGATATGCCAAAGCGACGCCTGCCACCACAATGCAAACCGTAAGCCATTCGCGGGCAAACCCTGTGTCACGCAGTCCCCGCGCGCGGTTTTTCAGCCTTTCGCATGCCACAAGTGCCAGAAGCGCCCAAAGTCCGGGGGGGCGTTGCAATAGGAGATCGGCCAACAAAAAAAGCAATGCGAGGGCAATCGCTGGAACGTATTCGGGACGCCGAATTGACCACGCACAAGCGAAGGCCAAAAGTAGATCCGGCCCAACCCACCGGCGCGGCGTCGTGTCGAGTGGCAAAAGGTGGAAAAACAGGATGACACACACCAGCAAGGTGAAGCCGAGACGCATTGTCCAAAGTCTGGTTTGAGGAAGCTCGCTCATTGGCTGACCTCCTCTTGTGCTATCTGAGCGGGGGTGGGCAATTGAGGGCCGATGATACGGGCCGTGTCAGTGACCGGATCGGTGCCGTGGTGGCGCAGCACCCGAAGAAACTCCAGCCGTTGGTAATCGGCGGCCAGCCGCACGCGCAGTTTACCGGCCGGATCGGAGGCGACCTGACCGATCAGAAGCCCGGCGGGGAAAACACCGCCATCGCCTGAGCTGATGACACGGTGTCCCGGTCGTACCAGATCACTATCTTCGAGAAAGTCGATGGGAGGTGCGGAGGTATTGTCGCCCGACACGATCACCCTCTGCCCGGAGGGTTGGATGATCGCCGGAATACGACTGGAGGCATCGGTCAGCAAAATCACGCGCGCGGTGTTCTGCGCAACTCCCGAGATGCGCCCAACGACCCCAATGCCATCCATCGTGGCCCACCCGTCAACGACCCCATCGCGGGCACCGACGTTTAGCAGCACCGATTGACGAAAAGGCGATCCGCTATCTGCCAGAACAACGCCGGTAATATACGTCAACCGGGGATCCAGCCGAACCTTGTTCAAATCCAGCAGGCGGGCGTTCTCCTGCTCCAGCTGCAATGCGGCCTCTTTCCAGGCTTGCATCCGGCGCAGTTCAGATCGCAGCTCGCTGTTTTGCTCAGCCAGCCGCTGGTAGCTTTGAAAATCCTGTAGCAGGTTGACGACACCGGTAACCGGAGCCATGGCCCATTCAAGGTTGGGGACAAAGCGGTCGGCGACCTGCGCACGGAACCGCTCCACACGCGGGCTGTCGATGCGCCAGACCAGAAAAATGCCCAAAAGACACAAAACCAGGACGCTCAGCAGCAGCCGACGTACCGGGCCGGTAAATTCGCTGCTATTCGATCGGTCCGTTGCCATTTCTTGGCGTCTCCTGCCCCTTCGTCAGCCTGGGCAAACCCTGCCGCAGATTTCGGGCAAATTACCTTCAGGTCTCAGCTGTCATAGTCGATAGCGTGGCGTAATTGCTTCTCGTATTCCAGTGCTTTGCCGGTACCCAGCGCCACGCAGTTCAGGGATTCATCGGCAATCGAAACGGCCAAACCGGTCTGTTCGCGCAACGCAAGATCGAGATCTCCCAACAGCGCACCGCCGCCCGTGAGCATGACCCCGCGATCAACAATGTCGGCCGCCAGATCGGGCGGAGTGGTTTCCAGCGCGGTCATGACCGCCTCGCAAATCTGTTGCACAGGCTCCGCCAACGCTTCCGCAATCTGGGCCTGTGTCACTTCTATTTCTTTCGGTACGCCATTGAGAAGGTCGCGACCGCGAATTTGCATGGAAGTGCCGCGTCCGTCATCAGGCATACGTGCCGTGCCGATGGATGTTTTTACCCGCTCAGCGGTGGTTTCGCCAACAAGAAGGTTCTGCTGTCGACGCAGGTAGCTGATGATTGCCTCATCCATCCTGTCGCCACCGACACGAACGGAGCGCGCGTAGACGATATCACCAAGGCTGAGAACCGCGACCTCGGTGGTGCCGCCGCCAATGTCCACGACCATATTACCAGTAGGGTCGGTGATGGGCATGCCAGCCCCGATGGCCGCCGCAATCGGTTCCGCGATCAGACCGGCACGCCGTGCGCCAGCACTGAGAACCGATTGCCGGATGGCGCGCTTTTCAACGGGCGTCGCCCCATGCGGCACACAGACGATGATCTTGGGTTTGGAGAAGGTCGAACGTTTGTGGACCTTGCGGATAAAGTGCTTGATCATTTCTTCGGCGGTGTCGAAATCGGCGATAACACCTTCGCGCATGGGCCGGATCGCCTCGATGCTACCTGGGGTTCGCCCGAGCATCAGCTTGGCGTCTTCACCAACGGCCAGCACCTTCTTGACGCCGTCCTTCACGTGATAGGCGACCACCGAAGGCTCCGACAGAATCACGCCGCGCCCTTTTACGTAGACCAGCGTATTCGCGGTTCCGAGATCGATGGCCATATCGGATGAAAACAGCCCGCGGATTTTGTCAAACATTGCGATTTACCTTGCTCGAATTTGCCTTGGCCCGCGACTCCGAAGAGGCGGGCTTTTAACCCCTTATAGGCTTAGGCGGGTTAAGGTGAAAGAGGCGTTAACGATGACGCCAATATCCTGTTGCAAACGTGCTAATTTTGCGGTCGAGCGAGATTGAGCGGACTGTCGATCACTTTAGTTGCATGAAATCAACGCTGCTCGACGTTCGTTACCCTGGTCACATGGCCCGCACTTCAGGGTAAATCTCAATCTTGCCGGATTTCATTAGGCAAAAGCCTGCGCACGTCTGTCAAAGTGAGCGGGACGCGAAAACCGCGACCCGCTCAAATCCAGCTAGCTCACGTCTTTGTAGCTGATTTCGGGTTTGTCCTTGCCGCCTTTTTCACGACGGACCAACAGGCGGTTCAGCGCGTGGATGTAGGCCAGTGCCGAGGCTACCACCGTATCGGTATTGGCCGATTGCCCGGTGACGATGCGCCCCGCCTCTTCCATGCGGACAGAAACGGTGGCTTGAGCATCCGTTCCTTCGGTGACCGCGTGCACCTGATACAGTTGCAACCGTGCCTCATGCGGCACCAGCGCCTTGATGGCATTGAAAGACGCATCCACGGGCCCATCGCCTGTCTGGGTTGTCGCGTGGTCTTTGCCATCCACTTCCATCACCAGATCGGCCTGTTGCGGGCCATCCGTGCCGCACACCACCTTGAGCGACTTCAGTTTCAGACGGTCGTTTTCAGCATCCGAAGACGTGCGCATAAGGGCGATCAGGTCGTCGTCGTAGATTTCCTTCTTGCGGTCGGCCAGTTCCTTGAACCGCACGAAGACGTCCTTGAGCTGATTGTCGCCCAGTTCGAACCCCAGGTCTTCAAGCTTGGAGCGCAGGGCGGCGCGGCCGGAATGCTTGCCCATCACCAGATTGGTCTCAGACAGGCCCACATCTTCGGGGCGCATGATCTCGAAGGTTTCCGCGTTTTTCAGCATACCGTCCTGATGGATGCCGCTTTCATGGGCAAAGGCGTTCTTGCCCACGATGGCCTTGTTGAACTGCACCGGAAAGCCGGAAACGGTTGCCACACGGCGCGAGATATTCATGATCTTGGTGCTGTCCACGCCCGTCTGGAACGGCATGATGTCGTTGCGGACCTTCAGGGCCATCACCACCTCTTCGAGGGCGGTGTTACCCGCGCGTTCGCCCAAGCCATTGATTGTGCACTCAATCTGGCGCGCACCGGCTTCAACGGCTGCGAGGCTGTTTGCCGTCGCCATGCCCAGATCGTTGTGGCAATGGGTGGCAAAGGTGATCTCATCCGCACCCGGCACGCGCCGCAACAGCATCGCGATCAGCTCGGCAGATTCGCGCGGTGCGGTATAGCCAACGGTATCGGGAATATTGATCGTCGTGGCCCCTGCCTTGATGGCAATTTCCACAACACGGCAGAGGTAATCCTCTTCGGTGCGGGTCGCATCCATCGGCGACCACTGCACATTGTCGCAGAGGTTGCGCGCATGGGTGACGGTGTCATGGATGCGGTCGGCCATCTGGTCCATGTCGAGATTGGGGATCGCCCGGTGCAGCGGCGAGGTGCCGATGAAGGTGTGGATACGCGGACGGCGCGCATGTTTGACCGCTTCCCAGCAGCGATCAATATCGCCAAACTGTGCCCGGGCCAGCCCGCAAATCACTGAATTCCGGGCGTTTTTGGCGATCTCACTGACGGCGGCGAAATCTCCCTCCGAGGCGATCGGGAAACCGGCCTCGATGATGTCGACGCCCATCTCGTCCAGCAGCCCGGCGATTTCGAGCTTTTCGGCGTGGGTCATGGTCGCGCCGGGAGATTGCTCGCCGTCACGCAACGTGGTGTCAAATATCAGGACGCGATCCTGTTTGGCTTTATCTGTCATGTCTGGTTCTTTCGGTTTTCTGCTGTTTTCCCTATGGCGCGCTGCACGATCCTCTGAGCGGACGCGCCGACAGGCACGCTCAGAGGCGGGTTAGCAGCAGCAGAGCGGCGGCAGGGCGCAAAGCGGTGCGCGGGCAGGTGGGGATATGTCTTACCGGTGCCATGCGCCTGTTTATACCCGGCCTGAAGCAAATGGGAAGGTGGTTTTTGCGCCAAATGCGATCCTTCCCGCGCGCCGGGGGCTTGAAGGCCCCGCCCATGCCGCTAAGTCGCGGAGAATGAAAAGAGTTTTGATCATAGGGGCGTCGGGGGGCGTTGGCAGTGCGGTGGCCGACAATTGCCGGGCGCGGGGTGACACGGTGACCACATTGTCGCGACGGGACGATGGATTTGACGTGACCGATGACGCCATTGTGGACCGGCACCTGAGCGCCTTGCAGGGCAGCTACGATCTGGTTCTGGTGGCCACGGGCGCACTGGAGATAGCGGGTGCAGCACCGGAGAAATCCATCAAGGGTGTGACGGCCCGCGCCATGATGGATCAGTTTGCTGTCAATGCTGTCGGGCCTGCGCTGATCCTGCGCCATGCGGCGCGTTTGCTGCCGCGCGACAGGCAGGCCTGCATCGCGGTGCTGTCGGCGCGCGTGGGCTCTATCGGTGACAACCGGATTGGCGGCTGGGTCAGCTACCGCAGCGCCAAGGCGGCGGTGAACCAGATCGTGCATACCACGGCCATCGAACTGGCCAGAACCCACAAACAGGCGGTCTGCGTCGCCCTGCACCCCGGCACCGTGGCCACCCGGTTCACGGAGAAATACCTGGGCCGTCATCCCGCTGTAGCGCCCCAGGAGGCCGCACGTAACCTGTTGCGTGTGATGGATAATCTGTCACCCGACCAGACGGGCGGATTTTACGATTGGGCGGGCAAGGAGGTCGTCTGGTGAGCCGGTTGGTTCTGGTGCTGGGGGATCAGTTGAGCCTGTCCCTGAGTGCCCTGCGCCACGCTGACCCCACCCGCGACATTGTGGTCATGGCCGAAGTGGCGGATGAGACCACCTATGTGCACCACCACCCCAAGAAAATCGCGCTGGTTCTGGCATCGATGCGTCAGTTCGCCGACGCGCTGAGAGAAGCCGGTTGGGACGTCCGGTACAGCCAGTTGGATGACACGCATAACGCAGGCTCCATCGTGGGCGAGTTGCTGCGCCGGGCCGAGGAAACCGGCGCGTCCGAGGTGCTGGTCACAGAGCCCGGTGAGTGGCGGTTGATCACCCACCTCAGACACGCCCCGATCAAGACGCATATTCTGCCGGATGATCGATTTATCGCGTCACATCAGGAGTTTGAAGCCTGGGCCAAGGGGCGCAAGCAGCTTCGGATGGAGTATTTCTACCGCGAGATGCGGCGCAAGACGGGCCTGCTGATGGACGGTGATGCGCCCGTCGGTGGCAAGTGGAATTTCGATCACGAGAACCGTAAGCCCGCCCCTGATGCGGTTGCTTTTGACGGGCCGAAACGCTTTGCGCCGGACGCGGTGGTTGCGGCGGTGCTGGCGCTTGTGGAGAGGCGGTTTGCCCCGCATTTCGGCACGCTGCACCCCTTCTGGTTTGCCACTACGCGGGCGCAGGCGCTGGCGGCGCTGGATCACTTTGTTTCCAACGCCTTGCCGCTCTTCGGCGACTATCAGGATGCGATGCTGGCGGACAACCGCTTCCTCTATCATTCGGTGATCTCGGCCTATATCAACATCGGCCTTTTGGACCCGCTGGAGGTCTGCCAGAAGGTTGAAAACGCTTATGAAAAAGGTGCCGTGCCGATCAACGCAGCCGAAGGGTTCATCCGGCAGATCATCGGCTGGCGCGAATACATGCGCGGCATCTATTTTCTGGAAGGCCCGGAGTATCCGACGCGCAATGCGCTGGGCCATAAACGTGACCTGCCGGCGCTGTTCTGGGGGGCTGAAACGCAGATGCGCTGCCTAGACAAAACCGTCGGGCAGACCCGCGATGAGGCCTATGCCCACCACATCCAACGTCTTATGATCACAGGGAATTTCGCGCTGCTGGCGGGGATCGACCCGGGGCAGGTGCACGAATGGTATCTGGCCGTTTACATGGATGCTTTTGAATGGGTTGAAGCCCCCAATACGGTGGGCATGAGCCAGTTTGCCGATGGCGGGATCATCGCGTCGAAGCCTTATGTGTCGAGCGGGGCCTACATCAACCGGATGTCGGATTACTGCGAGGGCTGCGCCTATTCGGTCAGCAAGAAAACGGGCGAGGGGGCCTGCCCGTTCAACCTGCTGTACTGGCACTTTCTGGACCGTCACCGCGACCGGTTTTCGGGCAATGCGCGGATGGGCAACATGTATCGCACCTGGGACCGGATGGACGCAGAGAAACGCGAGACGGTGATTGCAGAGGCGGAGGATTTTCTGCGCCGCCTTGACACGGGCGCGCAGGTGTAAGTGCGCCGCACGCCCGAATTTTTGGACCAGATGGGCGAATCACAGTTAACGCCTGCAAATCCGGGCTGAAGGAGGAGGCACCACCCGTACACAGGGCGTGCACAACCTGTGCACCGATTGTGCAGGGCCCGCCGCGCTTAACAGACCGTGCGGTAAGATATATGACCCCGGTGTTAACACCCGCATCCGGCCAGTATTCAGGCCGTGTTCGGGTCAGTATTCAGACCGGTATATTGTGCAGCCCCGACGATGCGGTCATATTCCGGTCTCATGAAAATCCTGCTGGCAGAAGATGACGTAAAGTCTGCGGAGTTTGTTCAACGGGGACTTGTTGAGCAGGGGTTCGTGGTCGATTGGGTCACCGACGGGCGCGAGGCTCTGTCGCACTGTCTTTACAACGAGGTAGATCTGCTGATCGCGGACCGGATGATGCCGGGCATGGACGGGCTGTCGCTTGTCAAAGCCCTGCGCGCGGCAAAACGTGACCTGCCGGTGATCTTCCTCACGGCTCTGTCGGATGTCGATGACCGGGTCGACGGGCTGATGGCGGGGGGTGATGACTACATGGTCAAGCCGTTCCACTTCTCCGAGCTTCTGGCGCGGATCACCGCCCTGTCGCGCAGACCGAAGACCGCTTCGGAGCGCACGTCGCTGGAGGTGCATGACCTGACGCTGGACCTGTTGCAACGCACCGCCCATCGGCAGGGCCAGACCATCGAGTTGCTGAACAAGGAATTCGCGCTGCTTCATCTGCTGATGGAAAACGCGGGCCGTGTGATCAGCCGCACCCTGATCCTTGAGCGGGTCTGGGATTTCAATTTTGACCCGGGCACCACGGTCGTTGAAACCCACATCAGCAAGCTGCGCCAAAAAGTCGACAAGCCGTTTGACGTGCCGCTGCTGCACACCCTGCGCGGGATGGGATACACGCTTCGTGCCCCTCGCTAGCCTGATCCGCAGCGAGCCTTTCAAGGCGGCTTTGCGCGTAGCATGCGTCTTTCTGGTGCTCTATGGCGCGGCCTCTTGGGCGCTGGTGCGGTCGGTGGAGACCACGCTGCGCGAGGACCTCGCCACCCTGACGCGGATCGAAAGCGAGCTGTTGACCAGCATCTACCAAAAACAGGGGCGTGCCGGGCTGACGGCAGCGATTGCGGCGCTGAGCGGGCAGGGGCAGTTGACCGACCGCGCCTACGGTCTTTTTGACGGGCGTAACCTGAGCCTGACGGGGCCGCTGTCGGTCCGGCCGGATTTTATCGGCATCGACACGCGCGAGGTCAGTGTATTGAGCGGGGGCCGCATTGCGGGGCGCTATGTTCTGTGGGTCGACAAGCTTGACGCGCTGACGCTGGTGGTCGGTCGCGACAGTGGGATGGTGGAAAAGGCAAAGGCGCGGCTGACCCTTGGTCTGGGCGCTTTTGGCGGGGTTTTGGCGCTGGTGACGATTGGTCTGGGTCTATGGGCTGCCTATCGGTCGCAACGGCGGCTCGATGAGATGGAGACCACTCTGCGACGGATCTCCAGAGGTGATCTGGCCGCGCGCCTGAGGGTCGGTGCCCGGCAGGATCAGTTTGACCGGGTGGCCAGCCGCATGAATGAGAATCTGGCGCGTCTGGAACGCCTCGTGGCCAGCGTGAAATCGACCGCATCGGCCATCGCGCATGATCTCAAAACCCCGCTGTCACATGCACAGATTGCCATGCAGCAGGCGGCGGATGCGGTTGAGAAAGGCGAGGATGCGCTGGACAGGATCGACGACGCGCTGGCCGAGACCGACAAGCTGAACAGCATCTTTGAAACGGTGCTGCGACTGTCGCGTATTCAGGCGACGAAAGATCGCAGCCAGTTTGCGCCGGTGGCCTTGCAGGAGATCGCCGAAAAGGCCGTCGAATTTCTGCACCCTGCCGCGGAAGAGCAGGATCAGGTGCTGACGATCACGGGGGGAGAGGTGACAATTAACGCTGATCACGCGATGATCCAGCAGGCAGCGGTGAACCTTGTGCAAAACGCCTGCGTTCACGCTGGCCCGGGGGCGCAAATCGAGATCGGCATCGGGGCAGACAGCGCCGGTGCATTCTTTCGTGTCAGGGATGATGGTCCGGGCATTCCACCCCAATCGCTGGACACCGTGCGCGCGCCTTTCGCCCGGGCGGCTGCTGATCGCTCGGCCCCCGGGCACGGGTTGGGGCTGGCGCTGGTTGAAGCCATTGCTGAGCTGCATGACGCAAAGCTGCTGTTGGTCAATACCACGCCCGGCTTTGAGGCCACCCTGGTTTTCCCAAACTTCAAGAATTCCTGAACTTCGCGCAAAGCTGATCCCAGACTAGCGTGTCAGGCTGGTGATGCCCGGGGTGCCTGACGCGGTCATCCCGATGTTGGCTCTTTGGCTTCCTCCAGGTCAATACGGCCCCCTCCTGGAGGACGCGCTCTGCCTGTTCGGGGAGGTCAGGCAGGGCGCAGTTGCAATTATCTACGCCCTATCGGAACCGGAAATCCGGCCCTAGGATCGGGGCAACAACGAAGATCAAGAACCCAGCATGGATTTTGCCGAACTGACCCGCGCCTTTGGCGCTTTCTTTGCGATCATGAACCCTTTCGTGAATTTGCCGATCTTTCTGGCCTTGACCGTTGGTTTTACCGTCGCCGAGCAGCGCACACTGGCCATAAAGGTCACGTTTTTCTCGGCCATCATGTGTGGCGTCATCCTGTTTGCAGGGCAAAAGATCATCGGGTTTTTCGGCATCACGGTGGATCAGTTCCGCATCGCGGGTGGCATTGTGCTGGCGCATATCGCCTGGTCGATGCTGAACGGCAGCAGCATCGTCTCGCACCACGGCACCGATCAGGAAAAAGACCACATGCAGGACCTGTCCGGGCTGGCCTTTTATCCCATCACCTTTCCGATGATCGTCGGTCCGGGGACCATCGCAACCCTGATCATCTACGCAGGTCACGCCAAGGGGCTGGGCGGTCTTCTGGCTGTGGGCGGGGTTGTCGGTGCCATTCTGGCCATGCTCTTTGCGGTGCTTTTCTTTGCCTCCTTTTTCGGCAAGGTTCTCAGCGATACCATGCGCGTTATCATGACGCGCCTGATGGGGATGATCCTGCTGGCCATCGCGGTAGAAATGATTGTTGCGGGGGCCAAGGCGGTTTTGCCGGGGCTTGCATGAGCCAAAACGCGAAAGGGCGCAAAATGCGATTGTTCAACCCCGAAAACCATGTGAAATCCGACCGGCACAAGAGGCTTTATGCCTATTGCGAACTGGCTTATACGGCCGTCGATTTTCTGGCGGCGGCCCTGTTTGTCATCGGCAGCATTCTCTTTTTCAGCGCGCAGACCACGGCTCTGGGCACATGGTTGTTTCTGGTGGGGTCGATCTTGTTCGGCATGCGCCCCACCATCCGGCTGTACCGGGAGTTGGGCTACCTGCGATTGGGGGATTATGACGATATTACCAAGGGCTGAACCATGCGCCTGACCAGTTACAACATCCGCAAGGCGGTTGGGCTGGACTGGCGGCGCGACCCGGACCGGATTGTGGACGTATTGGCGGAAATCGACGCGGATATCGTGGTTTTGCAGGAGGCGGATCGCCGGGTTGGGACGCGCGGTGGGGTGTTGCCGCTGGAGCGGCTCGAAGACGATCTTGGCTATAGTCTGACGGAGGTCTCCATGCGCCCGCTGAGCCATGGGTGGCATGGCAACGCCATTCTGGTGCGCCATGATGTCGACTGTCACCCGCCCGCGCGCATCGCCCTTCCATCTGTTGAACCCCGGGGTGCGGTGGCCGTCTGCCTTGAAAGCCCGCGGATAGAAGTTGTGGGCGTGCATCTGGGGCTGACACCGGGAATGCGGCGTAAACAGCTGGAGGCGCTGCAACAGGTCGTGGCGGCGCGTGACCATCCGGTGATCCTGGCCGGTGATTTCAATGAATGGAATGCAGCGCGTCTGCGGTTTCCCGCGCCTTTGAAAGTGATCTCCCCGGGGCCAAGTTTTCACACGGCACGGCCCTCGGCGGCGCTGGACAGGTTTGTGCTGTCGGGGGGGCTGCATGCCACTGCGGCCTATGTTCACCACTCGGAACTGGCGGCGCGCGCGTCTGATCATTTGCCGGTGGTGATTGACTTTGACGTGACGGAACCCGCCTGATGACCTTTCTGCTCTTTGTTCACCTGGTCATCGTTACTGCCTTCACCGCGCGTATCCTGCTGCGTGATAACCTGTCGCCCCCCGCCCGGCTGGCCTGGTTCATCATCCTGAATATCCTGCCTTATTTTGGCGGCTGTATCTATTTCCTCTTTGGCGAAACCGACCTCGGAAACCGCGCCAACAAGCGTCACAAAGAGATTTTTGGCGATATTCGCACCAAGGCGGCAGCGCTGATGGGCGACCGGCAGGACACCGATCGCCTGATTGACCCGCTTTACCGGCCAGCCTTTCGCTACGCGGGGTCGATCAACGGGTTTCATACCGTTGGCGGCAACCGCGCCGAGCTGATGGCGGATGCGGCGGAGACCAATGCGCGGCTGGTTGCCGATATCGACAATGCGCGCCAACACGTTCACGTGCTTTACTATATCTGGCTCGGTGACAAGACCGGCACGCAGGTGGCCGAAGCGCTGATCCGGGCGGCAGAGCGGGGTGTGGTCTGCCGCGCGATGGCGGATGGGCTGGGCTCGCGCGCCCTGATCCGCTCCGCACTCTGGTCGCGGATGAAGGAGGCCGGTGTGCAACTGGCGGTGGCCCTGCCACTCGACAACCCGGTCCGAACCCTGCTGACCAGCCGCATCGATCTGCGCAACCACCGCAAGATTACGGTTATTGATGGCCAGATCACCTATTGCGGCAGCCGCAATTCAGCGGACCCGGAGTTTCTGGTGAAGGCGAAATACGCGCCCTGGGTCGATATCATGCTGCGGTTTACCGGGCCGGTTGTGACCCAGAACGAGTTGCTGTTTCTGAGCGACTGGATGCAGGCCACGGGGGAAGGCTTTGAGAGCTTCGCGTTGACTGCGCAACCGGTTGAGGGCGGATTCCCGGCGCAAGTGATGGGGGACGGGCCCACCGAGCGCCGGGGGGCGACGCCGCAGTTATTTGCAACCCTGATCGCCTGCGCGCAGCGAGAGGTGACCCTTTCGACGCCCTATTTTGTGCCTGACGCGACGGTGCTGGAAGCGCTGTGCGCTGCGGCGCATCGCGGCGTGCGGGTGACGTTGATCTTTCCCAAGGTCAATGATAGCTGGATCGTGGCCGCCGTCAGCCGCAGTTACTATCGCAAGCTTCTGTCAGCGGGTTGCGAGATCCATGAATTCAAGGGCGGCCTGTTGCATGCCAAGACCCTGACACTTGACGGTCGGATTTCGCTTATCGGTTCGTCCAATCTGGACCTGCGCAGTTTCGATCTGAATTATGAGAATAATATCCTGTTGCAGGATGAGGCCGTGACCCGCGCGATCGCGGAGCGTCAGGCCAGCTATGTTGCGCGCTCCGATGTGGTGGCGTTGGGCGAGGTTCTGGGCTGGCCGCGTCACCTGCGTATCTGGAACAACGTGATCGCCACCATCGGTCCGGTGCTTTGAGGGATGCCGGAGGGGCGGGCAGGTTCAAGAATATTTAAACTTCGCGACAGGGGCGGGTGAGAGTGACCCCTTAGATCACCATCACAAACACAGATGGAGATTTGAGATGAGCACAATCAGAACCCTGATGGGGTCCGCAGGTCTGTCCGGCGCGGCCGTAGTTTTGGGCACCTTGTCCATGAGCCCGGCCATGGCGGCTGCCAACGGCGGCAACGGCTACATTGATCTGGTCGAAGAGGTAAGCCCGGCAGTGGTTTTCGTCGAAGTCACGGCGAAGGTTCAAAACGCCAACAGCCAGTCATCGCCCCTGAACGATCCACGGTTCGAGGAGTTCATGAAGCGGTTTGGCCAGGGCATGGTGCCGCAGGCGGAACCCGGACCGCGACAGGGCCAGGGGTCGGGTTTCATCATTTCCGATGACGGGCTGATCGTGACAAACCATCACGTCATCGAAGGGGCCGAGACGGTCACCATCAAACTGGCGGATGGTACGCGCCACGACGCCACCGTGATCGGGTCGGACCCGCTGACCGATATCGCCCTTTTGGACATCGAGGGTCAGGATTTCCCGACCGTGGCCTTCGGTTCATCAGAGGAGTTGCGCGTGGGTGAAGAGGTGCTTGCCGTGGGCAGCCCCTTTGGGTTGGGGGGCACCGTGACCTCCGGCATCATTTCGGCCAAGTCGCGCAACATCAATTCCGGCCCGTTCGATGACTTCCTGCAGACCGATGCCGCGATCAACCGGGGCAATTCCGGCGGGCCGCTCTTTAACATGGAGGGCGAGGTTGTCGGCGTGAATACGGCGATTTATTCGCCCGGCGGCGGGTCCGTCGGCATCGGGTTCTCGGTGCCGTCCGATCTGGTCACGGACATCGTGGCGGACCTTCAGGACGATGGCGAAATCGAGCGCAGCTGGCTGGGCGTGCAGATCAAGCCGGTGACCGCGGAGGTGGCCCATGTGCTGGGTCTGACCGCGGATCAGGGTGTGATGATCGAAGATGTGGTGGCAGGCAGCCCCGCAGAGAAGGCCGGTCTGCAGGCGGGCGACGTGATCCTGCGGTTCGGGTCGCATGATATCGCGGATATGCGGGACCTGACCCGCAATGTTGCCTCCGAGAGTGCTGGCACGGAAACCGAAGTGGAGGTCTTTCGGGGTGGGGAGAGGATCGCGCTGGATGTCGTGCTTGCCACGCGGTCAGACAAGGAAACCTAAGTACAAAACCGGATGGCCGCTGTTCTCTCCGGCGGCCATTCTGCTTTTGGGCATCGCTCCGATCCAGTTTTCCAACCTGCTCACCGATCCCGCTGATAGGTGATCTGGCCATCGCAGATGGTGACGCAGGCGCAGGCGGTGGTGATCTCCTCTGCGGCGAGGGTGGTCAGATCGTGGCTCATGACCACCACATCGGCCAGCATCCCCACTTTCAGCTTACCTTTGTTCCTTTCGTTGAATTCCACCCATGCATTGTCGCGCGTGTAGCTGGCAAGGGTCTCTTCCAGCGATTGGCTCTGATCGACCCATTCGGGGCCCAGATCGAGCGGCGCAATGGCCGCCCTGATGTTGGGCATCACATCGACGGGGATCACCGGCCAGTCTGTCGAGAATATCACCCGGGCGCCTGCCTTGCGAATGGTTTGCCAGGCAAAGGCACCCGCGATCTGATGGGGATGCAAGTACTGATCTTCGCTGCCGGGCGGAAAGAAATGCCCGGTGGGCGCGTGACCGGGCTGTAACGAGGCCACGATCCCCAGATCCACCAGCCGCGGAATGTCATCAGGATGAATGACCTCGATGTGTTCGATCCGGTGGCGGCTGTCGCGACGACCATTGTGGTGTTGTGCCGCCTCGAAAGCGTCGATCGTGCGCCGCACGCCTGCATCCCCAACAGCGTGGACGGCGATCTGGAAGCCAAGACGGTCGGCTTCCACACAGCAAGCCACGAAATGATCCTGGGTGAAGACCTCATCGCCGGTATTGCCATTCGCCCCCAACCCGCCCGGATAGGGTTCCAGCATCAGGGCGGTGCCGCTTTCCATCACGCCGTCGATGAACATCTTCACATGGCTGCACCGCACCATGTCGCCCTGAAATCGGTCCCGCATCACCGGCGCCTCGGTTGTGAGCCGTTCAAGCGGGTCGGTCCCCTTCATGTGGAACGGCACGTGGCAGCGGCACAGCAACCGCCCTTCGACCTCCAGTTCGGACAGCAGTTCAAGCTGATAGGTATTGCCGTCCATCAGATGCAGCCCGGTGATGCCCTGCGCCGCGCAATGGGCAAGACCCCCTGCAAGGACATCCTTGTCCATCGTGCGTTGAGCCAGCGTGGCGGGGGGCTCGGGGTCCTTGCCCGTCGTCAACCCCAGCATCTCGCGCCCGCCGTGGCGGGTGAGCGCCAGAATGGGGCTGTAGGCCCCAGGTTCCAGCAACTCACCACTGGCCAGTCCGTCATCGCCCATCACGATTTCAGACCCCGCATCAACCGTGCCGCCCTGCAAAAGACCCGTGGTCTCAAGCGCAGCAGTATTGGCCCAGATGGTGTGATGGTCAGGCGCGAACATCGCCAGCGGCCGGTCACTGAGGATTTGATCGAGGTCCTGACGGGTCGGGGTCTTGCCGGTGCCCAGAATGCCGTAATCGGCCATGACGCAGAACACCAGGGCGTCATCCGGGTTGGCATCGGCATAGGGTCGGATGGCGGCGCACATCGCGTCAAGCCCTTCGACACCGTAGAGATCAAGACAATCCAGTTCGACCGAGCCGCCGAATAAATGCACATGACTGTCGATGAACCCGGGCAGCACCGTGCCGCCATGCGCGTTGATACGTATCGTCGCGTCACCCGCCAGGGCGAGCACATCGGCATCCCGGCCAAGGGCGGTGATCTGGCCATCCGATATTGCCAGCGCCTGTGCCGATGGCCGCGCGTCATCAAAGGTCATCAGGACACCGTTGTGGATGATGATATCCGGGGGCATGGCGGGCTCCGTTAAATGAGATACCTCCCCGCTGAAACGGGGCTGGATCATCATCGGTTACTTCTGCAACCCGGTCCAGATGGCGCGTAACGCCTTGTGGCCGCTGGCACCTGAATCCGCACCCGGCAAACTGCGCTCTTTACCAGAATTCACCCTGTCTTAAGGGGTTCGGCCTAGAGTGACGTCCTTTGACAAAGGGCAGAGGCCGATGCAACAAATCTCGTGGCGGTATATCTTCTGGATGCATGGCCTTTTGGGGGTATTTGCAACGGCATCGGTGCTGGGCATGCTGTTCTGGATGACCGGGCGCATTGATCAGACCGAACGGGAACGGACACAGGATGTGCTGAACCTGTCGATTGAGGAACATACCAAAAAGCTTGTCCTGTCGGTCGAGGATTATGCGTATTGGACGCTTGCCTATGAGGTTGTGCAAGCTGACGATGCTGCGGAGATTTACGAAAACATTGGCTCCGGCGCGACCGAGAGCGCGCTGTTCGACCAGCTTTTTATTCTGGATGAGAGCGGTCAGTTGCGACATGCCTATGATGAAAGCTTGGGTGCGCGGGCGCATGGCATGTTTGACGCCGCTGCCTACAGGGGTCTGGTTTCGCAGTTGAGAATGAATGCAGCAGAAGACTATCAATCTGTCTCCGGCGTCGTCGAGATTGACCAGCAGTTCTATCTTGCCGCGGCGGCCTGGATCACGCCTGATGATGTTGCAGAAGTCCCGCGCGCGCCCTACCCGATGATGATCGGCATTACCAAGCTGGACCGGAACTGGCTGTCAACCCTCGCCAAACGAGCACGTGTGAATAGCCTGTCTTTTGAACACGAGACGGGTGATGCGGGTAACAATACGCCGTTTTTGGCAGACGCCATGGGTCAACCGTTGGTGGCGCTGAACTGGGTGGCGGAACATACCGGCACAAAGCTGAGACGCGAGATGATGCCCAGCCTGATCCTTTTTTGCCTTGGTCTGCTGGGTATCTGCGGATCGGCGACCCGGTATTTTCACAATCAGCACAAATCGCTTGAACGGGCAAAACAGATTGCCACCACGGATCAGCTGACCGGATTGCTCAACCGTGCCGGTCTGGAAGCGCTGTTGCAGCGCCGGGATGTGGCGGCGATGCTGGAGAACGGGCAACTGGCAACGGTTTACATAGACTTGAACAAATTCAAAGAGTTGAACGACACGCATGGGCACAGTGCCGGCGATATAGCGCTCAAGGTCACGGCGGAGCGGCTGGTGGAGGCCGCAGGTCCGTCAGATTACGTCGCCCGGCTCGGCGGGGACGAGTTCCTGTGCGTGGTTCTGGATCGCAACCCGGAGGAGCGTTCGATTGCCGTTGCCGACCGGTTTTCCGCACTGGGCAGGAAACCGATCAGCTTTGCCGATCATGATCACGTTGTGGAAGCCTCGGTTGGGGTATCGGTCGCCAATCCCGGCACGCAATGGGAGACGCTCCTGTCGCAATCTGATGCAGCGATGTATTGGTCGAAAAAGAAAAACGCGAAAGAGCCGGTTTTGTTTTGCAAATCAATGGATGGTGCCGGTTCGCTGGCCTGAAGCTCGGGGTTCCGGGGGGCCGTCGGCATTATCGAAGACGCAGCCTGTCTGGCAAAGACGCAGGCAAACGCGGCCTGATGGCGTCACTATGAAGGCGCGGATTTCGGGCGCGTCTCCGACAGGAGCGGTTTGCAAAACAGGGCCATATCGCCGAGCTGCGGGGTCGAAATTTGAACGTGCTTTTCAGCCGCCGTCGGTCAGAGCCCCGTTTTCCCAATCACCACTGGCCTCTTCACCGGTCGCATAGCGCATGGTGCCGGTGCCCTGTCGTTTGCCAGCCTTGAACGTACCTTCATAGACGTCGCCGTTGGCATAGGTGGCCACGCCTTCGCCTTCAATCTCGCCTTCGACCCAGGACCCTTCATAGGTAAACCCGCTTGGCATGGTGATCTTGCCGGCCCCATGCCGCTGACCATCCTCGAAGGTGCCCGAATAGATGGTGCCATCAGGATAGGTCGCCGTGCCCAGCCCCTGACGTTGCCCGTCAACCCAATTCCCGTCGTATTTGTAGCCATCCGCATAGGTCATGGTGCCCTGACCGTGGTTGCGGGCATTTTTGAATCCACCCTCGTAAACCACACCGTTGGTATAGGTCGCCTTGCCTTCGCCGTCGATCACCCCGGTTTTCCACGCGCCGTCATAGGTGGAGCCATCAGGATAGGTGATCAGACCGGTGCCATCCGCAAGCCCACCTGAAAAATCACCCACGTAGACCGACCCGTCAGGATAGGTCACGCGCCCTTTGCCCTCGATCTCGCCCGCAACCCAGGACCCGGTGTAGGTGTAGCCGTCCTGAGCCGTGAACGTCCCCTGGCCATCGCGCAGGTCATTGGCAAAGGAGCCTTCGTAGACATCGCCATTGGCATAGATCACCTTGCCCTGACCTTCGCGGCGTCCTCCGGAAAGCTGGCCTTCGTAGATGTCACCGTTGGCCTGTGTCAGCTTGCCGGTGCCGTCAATCTGGCCGTCGCGCCAGAGGCCGACATAGACCAGACCGTCGGGCATGGTGAGGGTGCCCTGACCGGCGCGTTTGCCGCCGCGGATTTCACCTTCGTAAACGGCCCCGTCAGGGTAGGTGATGGTGCCGAAGCCTTCCTTGGCGCCGTCGATCCAATCGCCCTTGTACTCATAGCCGCCCGGGCTTTGCATCGTGCCTTTGCCATGGTGCTTGGCATTGCGGAACTGGCCCTCATAGCGAACGCCATTGGCATAAAGCGCAATGCCGGTGCCCATGATGGCACCCCCCTGCCACTCGCCCTCATAGGTGCCGCCATCGGCAAAGATGATCTTGCCGACGCCATCGGGTTTGCCCTTGGCAAAGAGCCCCTCGTAGACGGAGCCGTTGGGAAAACGCGCAACACCTTCGCCCTTGATCTCGCCATCGACCCACTGGCCGGAATATTCATAGCCGTTGGGCAGCTTGTAGGTGCCCGACCCATGCTGAACCCCGCCGCGGAAGGTGCCTTCATAGACCCCGCCGTCATCATATTGTTTGGTCAGAACCTGACCCTCCTGCGCCATCAAAGGCGCAGGCAAAACCGCGAGACAGAAGATCAATCGTCGAAGAAACATAACAAACCTTGCAATTCTTTTACGGCGTGATGCGAAGCCCGACCCCCCGTAGGACCCCAGCCAGAACTTAAGCAAAGCCCGTCCGGGGGGCAATCTTCTTTTGCAGATTGGGCGGCGATGGGCTTTTCACGCGGGCGCAATCTGCTACATCACGACAAATCGAGCAAAGAGGCCTGTATCTATGGCGGATGGTTTTCGTATCACTTTGGGTCAGCTGAACCCGACGGTTGGGGATCTGAAGGGCAATGCCGCCCTTGCGCGGCATACCTGGGAAGCGGGCCGCGACGCGGGTGCGGACCTCGTGGCGCTGCCGGAGATGTTCATCACCGGGTATAATGCGCAGGATCTGGTGATGCGCCGCGCCTTCCAGCTGGATGTGGCCGCCCATATCGAACAATTGGCCGCCGATTGTGCCGACGGGCCTGCGCTGGCCATTGGCGCGCCCTGGGTTGAAGGCACGAAGCTTTACAACGCCTATCTGATTCTCAAGGGCGGGCGCATCGCCAGTCAGGTGCTCAAGCATCATCTGCCGAATGAGACCGTGTTCGATGAGGTGCGCATTTTTGATGCGGGGCCTTTGGGCGGGCCCTATTCGGTGGGCAATTCGCGTGTGGGCAGCCCGATCTGCGAGGACGCCTGGCATGAGGATGTGACCGAAACCCTGGCCGAGACGGGCGCGGAGTTCCTGCTGGTGCCCAATGGATCACCCTATTATCGCGACAAGTTCGAGACCCGGCTCAATCACATGGTGGCCCGCGTTGTCGAGACGGAACTGCCGCTCATTTACCTCAATATGGTCGGTGGGCAGGACGATCAGGTGTTTGATGGCGCCTCCTTCGGATTGAACCCCGGCGGGCATCTGGCGGTGCAATTGCCGGTGCTGGAGGCGACCGTGGCCCATGTGGATCTGGAGCGAACGCCTGAGGGCTGGCGTATCGTGGAGGGCGAAAAGGCGCTGCACCCCGACGCCTGGGAGCAGGACTACCGCGTCATGGTGCAATCCTTACGCGATTACTGCCGCAAGACTGGATTTGGCAAGGTGTTGCTGGGTCTGTCGGGCGGTGTGGATTCAGCCATTGTCGCGACCGTTGCCGTGGATGCGCTGGGCGCGGAGAATGTGCGCTGCGTGATGTTGCCGTCCGAATACACATCCAAGGCATCGCTGGAAGACGCGGAAGCTGTCGCCAAGGCGCTGGGCTGCCGATATGATTACGTGCCCATATCCGAGGGGCGCGCGGCGATCACCGGCACGCTGGCCCCGCTGTTTGAAGGGCATGCGCCGGGTCTGGCGGAGGAAAACATCCAGTCGCGCCTGCGCGGGCTGCTGTTGATGGCGATGTCCAACAAGTTTGGCGAGATGCTGCTGACAACGGGCAATAAATCCGAAGTGGCCGTGGGCTATGCGACGATTTATGGCGATATGGCGGGCGGCTATAACCCGATCAAGGATCTCTACAAGACGCGCGTGTTCGAGACCTGCCGCTGGCGCAATACCAATCACCGGGACTGGATGATGGGCCCGGCAGGCGAGGTGATCACGCCGCGGGTGATCGACAAACCACCCTCTGCCGAGTTGCGTGAAGATCAGAAAGACAGCGACAGCCTGCCCGATTATCCTGATCTGGATGCGATGCTGGAAATCCTCGTGGATCAGGCGGGGTCCATAGAGGATTGCGTGGCTGCCGGTTTTGAGCGTGCGGTGGCGAAAAAGGTCGAGCATCTGATCTACATTTCCGAGTACAAGCGCTTTCAGTCCGCCCCGGGCGCGCGTTTGACCAAGGGGGCGTTCTGGCTGGACCGGCGCTATCCGATTGTGAACCGCTGGCGCGATCCTTCCTGAAGCCGCCAACCTTACGATCTTGTGACTTGAGTGCCCGCAGGCGACACGCCAATGTCCCGGCAAAAGTTGTGAGGAAACGTCATGCGTCTGCTGTCCACTGCCCTTTTCCTGTGCCTTGCCGCCGCCCTGCCGGCCTATGCCTGCGGGCCTGACACGGACTGCGTGCTGGGCGACCGGCACTACCGCATTGCCATGCCCGAAGGGCACGATGGCACCACGCGCGTGCCTGCAATTGTCTTCTCGCATGGCTATCGCGGCTCGGCCCAGGGGGTGATGCGCAATGGGTCGCTGCGGCGCATGGCGTCGGAGCTGGGGGCTGCGCTGATCGCGGTGAAATCGAAGGACGACGACTGGGTAATCCCGAATGCGCCGCGCCACATGGACAGCGACGGGGCGGAGGAGTTCGCCTATTTCGATGCGGTGCTTGCGGATGCGACCCGGCGATTCGCGGTGGATGACACCCGCGTCATGGCGACAGGCTTCAGCGCGGGCGGTATGATGACATGGAACCTTGCCTGCGCGCGCAGCGACCGCTTTGCTGCCTTCGCGCCAATCTCGGGCACCTTCTGGCTGACGCCGCCGGAAACCTGCGCAGGGCCGGTGGCCAATGTCATTCACATCCACGGGGATGCCGACCGCACGGTGCCACTGACAGGGCGGCGTATTTTGCAAACCAAACAGGGGGAAGTTCGCGAGGCGCTGGACATGTACGGGCAATACGGTGGTTTTGGTCCGTCCCACCCCAGCACCCATGACGCGCTGCGTTGCGAAGAACGGCGCAACGACGCAGAGGATATTCTGGATTTCTGCCTCTTTGAAGGAGGGCATTCGTTTCGCACCGAATATGTGCGTTTCGCCTGGGAACGGTTCCGGCAGGCAGGGCGGCTTTGATCTGACCTCAAGGCCAGACCGCCGCCCCGCGGGTTGTTACAGCATCAATTGGTAGCTGTGCGGCACGTAAGCGTAGCCATCGCCGCGCTTTTCAACATAGCCCACACCGGGCCAGGGCATGTGATAGCCGACAAAGGCCGTCTTGTCGGCGGCCATCATATCCAGAATGCGCCGCCGCGTGGCCGCCGCCGCCGCTTTGTCCATGTCGAACTTCACTTCCCAATCAGGATGTGCCAGCGACCAGACATAGTGGTTGGCAAAATCCGCCCCCAGAATGAGCTGCGTGCCGTCTGATTCCACCATGTAGGTCATATGCCCGGGCGTATGACCAAAGGCCGCCATTGCCGTCAGCCCGGAGGCCACGTCGCCGCCATCCTCAAGGAAGGTGAAATTCTCCGCAAAGGGTTGAATTTTGGCTTTGAAATTATCGTTATCCGCCTTGGCCCAGGCGTCGAATTCGGCCCGGCCCGTGACAAAGCGCGCATTGCCATAGGTGGCCGACCCGTCCTCTTTTGTCATGCCGCCAATATGATCCCCGTGCATGTGGGTGATCACCACGGCATCGACCTGATCGGCGGTGTAACCGGCGGCCTCCAGTGCGGCGGTGGTGCCAGCCGCCGATAGCCCGGTGTCGAAAAGCACCAGCTCCGAGCCGGTATTGACCACCGTGGGCGTGAAGAAGAATTGCGAGATATCGGTGGGCAGATTAGCCGCCGCAGAGACCGAGGCAAAGGTATCGGCATCGACGTTCAGACCAAAAATGTTATGCGGCCCCTCAACGGCACGGGTGCCTGCAAGCAGTGTCGTGACCTCGAAACTGCCGACCTTGACGCGGTTGAAAGGGCTCATTGCGACGCCTTTCATTTCCGCACCGGCGCGCGCAACGCCAGCGGTTGCTGCGGCCAGAGGCAGAGCCGCCGCACCGGTCAGCGCGGCGCGACGGGACAGGGTGATCTGATGAGACATGATCATTTTCCTTTTGTGTTGGACGCTACCAAGGGTAGTGTTCTGGTGGCTGACGCCAATGCCAAATCGCCACAAACCGATCATATTTCTGCGAGGAGGACCCCATGAGTGCAAATGCAGAGGTTGCGGCCTTTCTGGAATCGGTCACCCCAGAGCGCCGGTTTCGCGAAGCCGCTCACTTGGACAGGTTGTTTCAGGAGACAACCGGCTGGCAGCCGCAGTTCTGGCGCGGAGGCATGCTGGGCTATGGCACCTATGACTATACCTATAAATCCGGGCGCACAGGCACATGGTTCGCGACGGGCTTTGCGCCGCGCAAGGTTAAACTGTCGGTCTATATCATGCCCGGATACGCCGATTTCGGGCATATTCTGGCCGATCTGGGCAAGCACAAGATCGGCAAATCCTGTCTTTACATCAACAAACTGGAGGACGTGGATCTGGACGTGCTGAAGAGGTTAATCCACGCCGGTCTGCAAGATCTGGCCACCCGTTGGCCGGTGCAGCCCACATAAGCCGGATTGCTGGACAATTGCGCGCCCCTGTGACACCACGCGCTGCAACAGGAGACAGTCATGACCACCACCCGTTTTGCCCCATCGCCCACCGGTTATATCCACATTGGCAACCTGCGCACTGCCCTGATGAACTACCTGATCGCGCGCAAAGCGGGCGGAACGTTTATCCTGCGCATCGATGACACCGATCCGGAGCGCTCCAAGGAAGAATATGTCGATGGGATCAAGCGTGATCTGGAGTGGCTGGGCCTGCATTGGGACCGGGTGGAGCGGCAATCGGCGCGGCTGGATCGCTATCACGCGGCGGCAGATGCCCTGCGCGACAAGGCGCGGTTTTACGAGGCTTTCGAGACGCCGACGGAACTCGATCTGAAACGCAAAAAGCAGCTCAACATGGGCAAACCGCCGGTTTATGACCGCGCGGCGCTGGCACTATCGGAAGCCGAAAAAGACGCCCTGCGCGCCGAGCGGGGCAATGGGGTGTGGCGCTTCAAGCTCGATCAGCAACGCATCGAATGGCAAGACGGCATTCTGGGCGATATCTCCATTGATGCGGCCAGCGTCTCCGACCCGGTGCTTATTCGTGGCGATGGGCAGGTGCTCTATACGCTGGCCTCGGTGGTCGATGACACGGAAATGGGCGTGACCCATGTGGTGCGCGGCTCGGACCATGTGACCAATACTGCCACGCAAATCCAGATCATCGAAGCGCTGGGCGGCTCGGTGCCCGCTTTCGCACACCACTCGCTGCTGACCGGGCCGCAGGGGGAGGCGCTGTCCAAACGCCTCGGCACCCTCAGCCTGCGGGATCTGCGCGCGCAAGGCATCCAGCCCATGGCGCTTTTGAGCCTGATGGCGCGGCTGGGCTCGTCTGACCCTGTGGAACTGCGCGCCGATATGGCCGAACTGATCGAGGGTTTTGATATTGGCCGCTTTGGCTCCGCGCCGACCAAATTCGATGTGGATGACCTCCTTCCGCTGACCGCGCGCCATCTGGCAGGCCAGCCGCTGGCGGCGGTGCAGGACAGCATCACGGCGGCGGGCGTGCCCAATGACAAGGCCGCGCAATTCTGGGAGGTCACCCGCGAAAACATCACCACGCTCAGCGATCTTGCCCCCTGGTGGGAGATGATGCGCGACGGCGCGGAGCCGCAGATCGACGCGGAAGACGCGGCATTTGTGGCTGAGGCCATGGCGCTGCTGCCGGAAGCCCCCTTTGACGCGGAGACCTGGGGCACCTGGACCGCGGCGGTCAAGGAGGCCACGGGGCGCAAGGGGCGCGGGCTTTTCATGCCGCTGCGAAAGGCGCTCACGGGGCAGGCGCATGGGCCGGATATGTCCGCGCTGATGCCGCTTTTGCAGGTGGTCAAGGCGCGCGGATGACCGGGCGGCCCGCACAAAAGGCGGCGGGCCATGGCTGACGCGCAGGCCAAATTCCTGACGGGCAACCTCTTTCGGCATGTGTCGGTGATGTCGCTGACCGCCTCAGTCGGGCTGATGGCGCTGTTTCTGGTCGATTTCGTCGACATGATCTTCATCGCCATGTTGGGCAAGGCGGAACTGGCCGCCGCCGTGGGCTATGCCGCGACGATCCTGTTTTTCACCACCTCCTTCGGCATCGGCATGTCGATTGCCGCCGGGGCACTTGTCGCCCGGGCATTGGGGGCCGGGGACGTGCAACTGGCGGAAGAACGCAAAACCCATTCACTGCTCTACGGGTTCGGCTTTGGCGTCGTTTTTGCGGCCGTGGTCTGGGCCAATCTGCCGCTGCTGGTCGCGCTGCTGGGGGCCACGGGAGAGATCGCGGCGCTGGCGGTGTCCTATCTGCAAATCATCGTGCCCAGCCTGCCGTTTCTGATGATTGGGATGATGGGCGGGGCGATCCTGCGCGCCCACGGCGATGCGCGCCGGGCGATGATGGCTACGATCTACGGCGGTGCGGTCAATGCGGTTCTGGACCCTATCCTGATCTTCGGGCTGAACCTGGAACTGACCGGAGCGGCGCTGGCCTCAGTCGCGGCACGGCTGGTGATCGCCTATGCCGCCCTGCTGCCACTGATCCGGTTTTACGGCGGCGTCGGACGCCCGCGCCCGGGCGGCATGCTGCGCGATCTGATCCCCATTGCAACCATCGCCTTTCCGGCCATTCTGACCCAGCTTGCCACGCCCGTGGGGCAGGCCATCGTCACCCGCGCCATGGCCGGTTTCGGAGAAGAAGCCATCGCCGGGATGGCGATTGTCGGGCGGCTGGGTATGGTGGCCTTTGGCGTTATTTTCGCGCTTTCGGGCGCGGTGGGGCCGATCCTTGGCCAGAACCACGGGGCGGGCGATCATGACCGGGTGCGCGCCGGGTTTCGCGCGGCGATCCTGTTCAACGGTATCGTGATCCTGAGCGTTTCCTGCCTGCTGTATCTGCTGCGCGCGCCGATTGCGGATCTCTTCACCGCCACGGGTGTCACGCGCGATCTGGTCTATCTTTTCTGCGGTCCGCTGGCGCTGCTCTTTTTCTTCAACGGGGTGCTCTTTGTGGCCAATGCGGCGTTCAACAACCTTGGCCACCCGTTTTATTCCACCTTCCTGAACTGGGGGCGCAATACGATTGGTATGCTGCCGCTGGTGCTGCTGGGGGCGGGGATATTCGGGGCGCAGGGCGTGCTGATCGGGCAGGCGCTGACAGGCGTGATCTTTGGTCTGCTGGCCTGGGCGCTGGCGCGGCGGGTGATGGTTGCCCCCGCCGGGGCGGCGGGTGCGCCGGTTTCAGAATTCGGGCGGCAGGGGCGCCTCATGTCGCTGCTTCACCTGCGCCGATAGCCGCGCAAGATGATGGTCCACAAGGGCCGTCTGATCCTTCGTCAGCTTTTGGTGGCGCGGGTAGACCGGATCGGCGCGATCGTTCAGGATCGGCGTGTCCCAGCCGTCGGTGGTGTCGAAAAACCCCTGCACACCGGTCTCGCCAAAGACCTCGTGAAATCCCTGTACTACCACGTCGAGATAGCTGAGCAGGATCATATGTTCGGCCCGTTCCAGCCGGTTTTCCGGCGCGACCGCATAGACGGCGATCTCTGGCGTGGCGGGGTGGTCATGGGTGACCGATCCGTTGGCGAGCAGGCGATTGTACCCGCCTTCGCGTGCATCAAGGGCCGCCCAGTCGGCACCGGGAACAGCAGCGATCAGCCCCTGAATGCTGTGGCCGGGCGCGCGCACGCCGGTCAGCAGGACCACACCAAAGCGCGGCGTGGCAACCCAGGCCCTGCGCCAGCCGTGCAGGGTTGCGGGCCGTGGGTCCGGGTAGTCATGGCTTTTGGTGTTCACAAGGCTGCCATAGCCAAAGAAATAGGGATCGTTCATGGTCGCCTCATGCAGAATTGGACGCAGTCAATCATTCCGGGGGCGGGGGGGCAAGGTGCCTTGACCGATCTGCCGAGCACGCACTAGCGTCACCTTGTTGCCGGGGGCGTTGATGGTGCCGCCCATGCCGGCTTATCAGTTGATATCGAGACAGGAAGAACAGGAGAAGACAGGATGAAGTTCACAGAAGAGCATGAATGGCTGCGCGAGGAAGAAGATGGCGTGATGCTGGTGGGTATCACGGCCCATGCTGCCGAACAGCTGGGCGACGTGGTGTTTGTGGAACTGCCCGAGGAAGGCACAACGGTCAGCAAGGATGACGAGGTGGTTGTGATCGAATCTGTCAAGGCGGCGAGCGATATTCTGGCGCCGGTTGATGGTGAGATTGTCGAGGTCAACACTGCCCTGGCCGAGATCCCCGGTCGCATCAACGAGGACCCGCAGGGCGAGGCGTGGTTCTTCAAGATGACCGTCAGTGATCCCGGTCAGATGGATGACTTCATGGATGAGGCGGGATACCAGAAGTTCATCGCCTGAGGCGCCGGCGCGCTATTCGGCAGAGCGCAGAATACGTGCGGGCTGGGCGTTGATCGGGCCCCAGGCAAAGGCCAGGCCCGCCAGCAAGGTGGCCGCCGTACCGCCTGCGATGATCATCAGTGCAGACGACCAGATGACGGTGAAGTCGGTATCCATGATGTAGGTGCTGACTGCCCATCCGCCGAGGATTCCCGCAAAGAAGGCGACGATCCCGGCACAGAGCCCCAGAAGCACCGATCTGAGGGCGAAGCTGAGCAGAATGTTGCGACGGGAGGCGCCGAGGGTTTTCAGGATCGCGGCCTCATAGACCCGCGCCTCGGTACCGGCGGCGGCAGCTCCGATCAGCACCAGAAAGCCGGTGATCAGGGTTGCGGCAGCGCCATAGGAGGTGGCCGTTGCCAATCCGCTCAGAACATCTGCGACGCGGTCGATGGCATCGCGCACCCGGATCGCGGTGATATTGGGGTAACGGCTGGCAAGGTCACGCAGGATCTGCGCTTCGGCGGCTTCTTCGGCGTAAACGGTGGAGATGAAGCTATGGGGTGCCCCGGCCAGCGCAGCAGGGTTCATCGAGAGAATAAAGCCGATACCGGCGGTGGAGAAATCAACCTCGCGGAAATTGACGATGGTGCCTGTGATGTCGCGGCCAAGGATGTTGACGGTCAGGGTGTCGCCGATCTTGAGGCCCATTTCCTCGGCCTCTTCGGCGGCAAAACTGATCAGGGGGGGACCGGTGTAGCCTTCTGTCCACCAATCGCCTGCAGTCAATCGTGTGTTTTCGGGCATGGTATTTGTATAGGTGACGCCGCGATCCCCTTGCAGCACCCAATGATCGCCTGCCACCTCGCGTGCGGGTTTGTCGTTGATGCGCGTGATGATGCCCCGCAGCATAGGAGCTGACTGGATGCGTTTGACCGCCGGGTCGGTTTTCAGCCGTTCGGTGTAGCCGTCGATCTGGTCTTTCTGGATGTCCACAAAGAAGTAGGAGGGTGCCACATCCGGCAGGTTGCCGGTGATGGCATTGCGCAGATTACCATCAATCTGGCCGACGGCAGCGAGCACGGAAAGCCCCAGGCCAAGTGACAGCACCACAGATACAGCACCTTCACGCGGGCCGGAGATTGCTGAGAGCGCCCATCTGAGCCGGGGCCGTCCACGCACAATACCGGTGCAGCGACGTGACAGGGCGCGGATCAAAATGGCCGTGACAGTCAGAAGGGCCAAAGCTGCGGCAATCCCCCCCGCGGTCCAGAGCGTCAGCCGCCATGTCCCCGAAAACCAACCTGCCAGCGTCAGCAGCAGGGCAAGGGTGAGGATGGCACCCACGACGTAACGCGGCGCAGGCAGCGCCCTGCCGGTGGTCAGCGCATCGCGAAAAAGGGTTGCGGCGCGAATCTCTTCGGCCCGCGCCAAGGGCCAGAGCGTGAAGAGAAATGCCGTCAGCAAACCGTAGATGGCGGCCTCCAGGAGCGGTGCCGGGTAGAGGGCAAAGATCGCCGGTATCGGCAGGCGCGATTCGATGACCGGGGCGAGGATCATGGGGGCGAGACCCCCCAAGGTCACGCCGATCCCGACCCCGACAATCGCCAGAACGCCGATCTGCAGAAAATAGGTCTGGAAAATCGTGGCCCGATCCGCGCCAAGCGTGCGCAGGGTGGCGATCACATTGGTCTTTCCCGCCAGATAGGCGCGGACCGCTGAAGCAACGCCAACCCCACCGACCGCGAGACCCGACAGCCCGACAAGGATCAGGAAAGCGCCCAGCCGATCCACAAATTCCGAAACGCCGGGCGCACCGTTGCGGGCATCGGTCCAGCGCAGGCCCGAGGTTTCGAATTGGGTGCGCGCGTCAGTCTCAAGGACTGCCAGATCAGTGCCGGGCCGTAGATCGAGGCGGTATTTGGTTGAAAACAGCGTGCCGGGGGCGAGCAGGGAGGAGTTTTCAAGGTCGGGGGTGCGCACAATCGTGCGCGGCCCGAGCGCGAAACCGCCCGCAGCGCTGTCCGGTTCACGGGCCAGAATGGCGGCAAGGTGAAACTCCTGGGTGCCGAGCCGGAAGCGGCCGCCAACGTCAAGGCCGAGCCTATCCGCCAGAACCCGTTCCATGACCGCACCGGGCAGGCCGCCGTGATCGCCCAAGGCATCCGCGAGGGGCATGTTTGGGGCCAGTTCCACATGTCCGACCAGCGGGTAAGCCGTATCAATCGCCTTGATCTGGGTAAGACCGCGCTGCGTTTCTTCGCCGGTGCCCACAACGGCCATGGACCGAAAATCCACAATCTCGGAGACATTGACGGCAACGCTGTCCATCCACGCGCGCTCCTCCGGTGTCGCGAAACGGTAGGTGAAGTCCATTTCCGCGTCGCCACCGAGCAGGGCCGCCCCTTCGCGGGCGAGGCCTGCTTCGATGCCGGAACGTACAGACCCCACAGCGGCGATGGCCGCGACGCCAAGGGCCAGACAGGCGAGGAAAATGCGAAAGCCGCGCAGACCGCCGCGCAATTCGCGCCGGGCAAATCTGGAGGCGAGGCGCAGGCTCATTCGGCGGCGCGCGCCTCGGGCACGATCCGCCCGTCGCCCAGACGCACCACCCGGTCGCAGCGCGCCGCAAGCGAGCGCGAATGGGTGACCAGCACCAACGTCGCGCCATGCCGGTCGCGCAAGCCAAAGAGCAGGTCAATGATGGCCGCGCCATTGGCCCCGTCGAGATTGCCGGTGGGCTCATCCGCCAGCAGAATATCGGGGCGCGGCGCGGACGCGCGGGCGAGGGCCACGCGCTGCTGTTCGCCGCCAGACATCTGCGAGGGATAGTGATCGGCACGATGCGCAAGGCCCACCTCGGCCAGTTCCGCCGCTGCCTTGTCAAAGGCGTCCCGGTCCCCGGCCAGTTCCAGCGGGGTGGCCACGTTTTCCAGCGCGGTCATCGTGGGGATCAGGTGAAAAGATTGGAAAACCACGCCCATATGATTGCGGCGAAACCGGGCCAGTGCATCTTCGGACATATGCGTCAGATCCTGCCCAAGGGCCGCGACCTGACCGCCGGTGGCGCGCTCCAGCCCGCCCATCAACATCAGCAGCGAGGACTTGCCGGACCCGGACGGACCGATGAGCCCAAGGCTCTCGCCCTTGTGAACCTCCAGCGTGATGCCGTGCAGGATATCCACACGTCCGGCATTGCCATCCAGCGACAAAACCGCATCTTTGAGAGAGAACACGAGGTTGGTCATAAGTGTTAGCACCTTTTTTGCTATACCTGTGGCATATGGAGGCTGGATCAAGATGCACAAGGTTTTGGTTTGCATTGCAGGCATTTGGCCCTGGGCGGCGGCAGCCGATGAGGTTGTGATTGCCGCCCTCGGGGACAGTCTGACGCAGGGCTACGGGCTGGTGGCGGAGCAGGGATTCGTGCCGCAGTTGCAGGATTGGCTGGGCGCAAAGGGCGCGCAGGTGCGGCTGATCAATGCGGGTGTGTCGGGGGATACCACGGCGGGCGGGTTGAGCCGCGCGGCCTGGACGCTGACACCGGAAGTGGATGCGATGATCGTGACGCTGGGGGGCAACGATCTTTTGCGTGGCATCGCACCGGACGTCAGCCGCGCCAACCTCGAAGGGATCATGCAGGCGGCTGCGGCGGCAGATGTAGAGGTTTTGCTGGTTGGCATGCAGGCGCCGGGCAACTACGGCCCGGAATACAAGGCGGCGTTCGACGGGATGTATCCCGCGCTGGCCGAGGAATTCAGCGCCTTGCACGCGCCGAGTTTTTTCGAAGGGCTGGACGTGGCGGGGGGTGATCCCGCATCGGTGCGCGCCTTCATGCAGCCCGATGGCATCCACCCCAATGCGGAAGGTGTCGTACAGATCGTCGCGGCTCTGGGACCTTACGTGCTGGAACTGATCGACCGGGCGCAGGAGTAACGCGGTGCCGGGCCGGTTTTTCCTGACCACGCCGATGGCCGAATTGGGGGCGGCGCTGGGATGTGATCCCTGTGTGGTTGCGGATGAAGCGCCACGCCAGAACGTGGCACCCGGGCAGGAAATTGTGGTTCTGACCGAAAAGGGGCTGAGCCGCATGCGCTGGGGGATCATCCCGGTCGGGCGGGTCAATGCCCGTGGCCGTCCGGTGATGGAGACGCTGGTCAATGCGCGTAGCGAAACCGTGTTCGACAAATCTGCCTATCTTGGCACCGGGCGCGCTGTGGTCCCGATGAACGGCTGGTACGAATGGACCGGTGAAAAACGCCGCAAAACCGCCTGGTCGATCACCCCGAAATCAGGTGGATTTCTGCTCTTCGCCGCGATCACGGACCGTTGGTCGGGGCCGGGCGGCGTGCAGGTGGATCAAGTGGCGACTCTGACCTGCGCGCCTTCTGCGGATGTGGCGGATGTCCATCACCGTATGGGTGTGATTTTGGAGCCGGGCGATGTTTCAAAGTGGTTCAACGGCTCCGAAGAAGAAGTCTTGCCGCTACTGAAACCCTGGCCGGACGGGCGCTTGCAGGTCAGCCCGGCAACGAACGTCGATTGGGACGGGCCTTGATATGCTTCCCGCCAGACACATTCGCGAACGCTTTGAAACAGGCTTGAACAACAAAAAACGGGCACCATAGCGCCCGTTTCATCAGTGCGAGATATCTTCGTCAGGCCAGCGCGAGGTTGCCGGCGCTTTCGCGGCCATCGCGGCCCGCTTCAACGTCAAATGTGACTTTCTGGTTGTCCGCCAGACCGGTGAGACCTGCACGTTCTACTGCAGAAATATGTACAAAAATATCTTTTCCGCCACCATCGGGAGCGATAAAGCCGTAGCCTTTTGTCGTGTTAAACCATTTCACGGTGCCTGAGGCCATCTCCGTGTTCTCCTTAGAATGTCCTGCCCGCGGAATGCGGCAGCTTGGCTCGGTCGAAAGCAGATCGAATGACTGGGCCGTAAGGAGCAGTGGTCGATAGTTTGTCGCGTCGCGCCTCCGATATTGGAGCAGCTTCCTGCAAAAGCAAGCCAAATTCTGATGACAGCAATGAACACGATTGCATCGGCAAATTCCCGCCAGCCGTGTGTCGCATGGTTTTTGAACACCGCGTGGTTTAGCTGTGCAGAAAAAAATTTTACCAGTTGATAAAAAAATCAATTCATGAGAACTTTTTTCCGAATGATCACGCCAGAATGGGGAAAACCATGTCCAGCAATGCATTTACACCGGGTATTGTTCCTGCACGATTGGGCGGCGAAGACTACGCCGAGCAGTTCTCTGATCTGCATCCGCGCCTTGATCCGCACGAAGCGCTGGTGGCGGCGGACCGCTGTTACTTTTGCCACGACGCCCCCTGCATCACGGCTTGTCCGACGGATATCGATATCCCGCTTTTTATCCGGCAGATCGCCACGGGTACCCCGGATGCGGCGGCAAAAACGATTCTCAGCCAGAATATCATGGGCGGTATGTGCGCGCGCGTGTGCCCGACAGAGCAGCTTTGCGAAGAGGCCTGCGTGCGCGAGGCGGCCGAAGGCAAACCGGTGCTGATTGGCCAGTTGCAGCGCTATGCAACGGATCATTTGCAGGAACAGGGGATACATCCTTTCTCCCGAGCTGCGGCCACGGGTAAAACTGTGGCCGTGGTGGGGGCGGGGCCTGCGGGGCTGGCCTGTGCGCACCGTCTGGCAATGCTGGGCCATGATGTGACCGTCTATGATGCGCGCCCCAAGCCCGGCGGGCTGAACGAATTTGGCATTGCCACCTACAAAACCGTTGACGGGTTTGCCCAGGCGGAGGTGGATTGGCTGCTGCAAATTGGTGGCATCGAGATCAAAACCGGCATGGCTTTGGGGGAAGCAGTGAGACTGGAGCAACTCCGCGCTGATCATGACGCGGTTTTCCTAGGGCTGGGGCTGGGTGGCGTGAACGCTCTGCAGGCCGAGGGGGCCGACAAGGACGGCGTTCTGGACGCGATAGATTTCATCGCTGATCTGCGGCAGGCCAGCGATCTGGCGCAGGTGCCGGTTGGGCGCGACGTCGTCGTGATCGGCGGCGGGATGACGGCCATTGATGCGGCGGTTCAGGCGAAACTGCTGGGCGCTCTGAATGTCACATTGGTCTATCGGCGCGGTCGTGACCGAATGAACGCCAGCGTGTTCGAACAGGATTTGGCGGCTTCCAAAGGCGTGCGGATTGTCACCCACGCGGTGCCGAAATCAGTGATCGGCAATGGTGCCGTGCGCGAGATCGAATTCAGCTATGTGGACGATGACATGGCGGAAACCGGTGATAAGCTGCGGCTGAGTGCAGATCAGGTGTTCAAGGCCATTGGCCAGACCCTAGAAGGCGACGGGCTGCCGGAGCTGGAAGGTCGCAAGATCAAGGTCTCGGATACGGGCCGGACGTCAGTCAAAGGCGTTTGGGCGGGCGGCGATTGCGCCAGTGGTGGCGATGATCTGACGGTGACGGCTGTGGCCGAAGGGCGCGATGCGGCGATGGATATTCATGCGGCTTTGACAGGGGCGGCGGTCTGACCCACCCCCACGGAGGAACTGAAATGGCAAATCTGACAAGCGAATTTGTGGGCATCAAGAGCCCGAACCCGTTCTGGCTGGCCTCGGCGCCGCCGACGGACAAGGAATACAACGTGCGCCGCGCCTTTGATGCGGGTTGGGGCGGGGTCGTGTGGAAAACGCTGGGGCTCGACCCGCATGTGGTCAATGTCAATGGGCCGCGCTATGGCGCGATCTACGGCGCAGACCGGCGGCTGCTGGGGCTCAACAATATCGAGCTGATCACTGACCGTCCGTTGCAGACCAATCTTGATGAGATCAAGGTGGTCAAGCGCGACTACCCGGACCGGGCGATGATTGTGTCGCTGATGGTACCTTGCGAGGAGGAGCCGTGGAAATTCATCCTGCCGCAGGTCGAGGACACTGGTGCGGATGGGGTCGAGCTGAACTTCGGCTGCCCGCATGGCATGTCGGAACGCGGCATGGGTTCTGCCGTGGGGCAGGTGCCGGAATACATCGAAATGGTGACCCGCTGGGTCAAGGCCAACACCCGCATGCCGGTGATCGTGAAGCTGACGCCGAACATCACCGACATCCGCAAACCGGCTGAGGCGGCCATGAAGGGCGGCGCGGATGCGGTCAGCCTGATCAACACGATCAATTCGATCACCTCCGTCGATCTGGATCTTTTCGCGCCGGAACCCACCATTGATGGCAAGGGCGCGCATGGCGGTTATTGCGGTCCGGCAGTGAAACCCATTGCGCTGAACATGGTTGCGGAAATTGCGCGTGACCCGGAGCTGTCGCAAATCCCGATCTCGGGCATTGGTGGCATCACCACCTGGCGCGATGCGGCGGAATTCATGGCGCTGGGGGCGGGCAATGTGCAGGTCTGCACGGCGGCCATGACCTACGGGTTCAAGATCGTGCAGGAAATGATTTCGGGCCTGAGCGACTACATGGACAGCAAGGGGCTGACCTCGGTCGACCAGATCGTCCGACGCGCCGTACCGAATGTGACCGACTGGCAGCACCTCAACCTGAATTACGTGGCCAAGGCCAAGATCAATCAGGACCTGTGCATCTCATGCGGACGCTGTTTTGCAGCCTGCGAAGATACATCGCATCAGGCCATCGCCATGTCGGATGACCGCACCTTTACGGTCATCGACGAGGAATGCGTGGCCTGCAACCTCTGCGTCAACGTGTGCCCGGTGGAGGCGTGCATCACCATGGAGGCGATGACCCCGGGAATGGTTGATCCTCGCACCGGCAAGGTGGTGGAGCGGGACTACGCCAACTGGACCACGCATCCGAACAATCCCGGCGCAAAAGCGGCGGAGTAGCCTCAGTTTTTTGCATCGCTGGCCAGAATGGGCGCCGTTGGCAAAGGATTGGGCAGCTCAAACTCCGGCTCTGCCGCCTCGGCGGCGGCTTGCGCCGTTGCCTCCGCGCGCGCCTTCGCCCGCTCTGCGTCCTGAGCCTCCTGAAGTGCTGCGGATTCCGCGCGCAATTGCGCCTGTTGGGCCAGATAGTCGGTGGTCGGGCCGGTCTGCGCCTCCACCACTGACTTTGAAGTTGCATCGACAGGCAGCATTGCGACGCGTCCCCTTTTGAGAAGCGTTGCAAGCTGGGCCCCGCCCGTACCCGTGCCGTCACCAGCGCCTTGTCCGGAATGATCCGAGGCGGTGTTGGCATTGTTGTTCGTGGACGTGTTGGCCATAGGCTGGCCAGGTTGCACGCCGGCAACTTGCGGGTCACCCTGCGAGGGTGCGACCGGCTGCGGCGCGTATGGGGCGATAAAGGATATTGCACTCATGGTAAGCTCCGATCTTGACATCAATCTGAAGCCGCCACCCGTAACCATTAAGGCAAGGTAAATGTTAACAGCCCGTTAAGCCGAAAGTCTATTTTTCACCAGGGTTAACAATTTCTTACGGCGTGAGAAGGCGGGTGAACAGCGTGGTCAGATAGGTGGCTGCGCCCTCGTGACCGGCGGGATCATCCTGCAATAAAACCTGCACTTGAGTTGCAAAATCGGCGTAATGCTGGGTCGTGGCCCAAATGGAAAAAATCAGGTGGCGCGGGTCAAGTTGGGTCAAATGCCCCTGATCCATCCAGTTTTGAATAACCGCGCATTTTTCTTCGAATAGGGGTCGCAGATCGGATTGCAGATGTGGCCCCATACGCGGCGCGCCCTGAAGGATCTCTCCAGCGAACAATCTGCTTTCGCGCGGCAGATCGCGGGCCATGTCCAGTTTTCGCTGGACGTAGCTGAGAATCTCCTCCAGCGGGTCCCCCTTCGGATCCAGTGTCACCAACGGGTCCAGCCATGTTTCCATAAGCTGGTTGAGCAAAGTGACGTGAATTTCTGCTTTGCCATCAAAGTAGTAGAGGATGTTCGGTTTGCTTAAACCTGCTGTTTCGGCGATTTGATCAAGCGTCGCGCCACGATAGCCATGTTGGGAAAAAACCTCCAATGCTGCATCCAGAATACGGCCGCGGTTTCGCTGTTGGATGCGGCTTGGTTTCTTGTCGGTCCCGTCTGGCAAACGCGTTTCCACCCCATTGATGACCGCCACATAATTGGGCGCCCGAAATGCTGTTGCCGGATTCCAATCACATATCGTTGAAAGGAAGTCTTGACTTGATCCGGCCTAATCGCAATCGTGTCTTTACCAAATGGTAAAATTTGCCGCTGGTCAATGAAAACTACCGCCAGGAAGGACCCCAGCCATGCCCGCGCCCGGACAGAACCTGAAAATCAACCCAGACCGTCTTTGGGACAAGTTGATGGAAATGGCCAAGATCGGACCCGGCGTGGCAGGCGGCAATAACCGGCAGACAGTTACGGATGAAGATGGCGAAGGCCGGGCGCTGTTTCAAAGCTGGTGCGAGGCGGCGGGCTGCGACATGGGGCTCGACCAGATGGGCAATATGTTTGCGCATCGCGCAGGGACGGACCCCGATGCTCTGCCGGTCTATGTGGGCAGCCACCTCGACACGCAGCCGACGGGTGGCAAATATGACGGTGTTCTGGGTGTTCTGGGCGGGCTGGAGATCATCCGCACGCTGAACGATCTGGGGGTGAAGACAAAACACCCCATTGTCGTGACCAATTTCACCAATGAGGAAGGCACGCGTTACGCGCCTGCGATGCTGTCGTCGGGCGTTTTCGCCGGCATTCATACGCAGGATTGGGCCTATGACCGGGTGGACGCGGAGGGCAAGAAATTCGGCGATGAGCTCAAACGCATCGGCTGGCGCGGCGAGGAGGAAGTTGGCGCGCGCAAGATGCATGCCTTTTTTGAGTTGCACATTGAACAGGGACCCATTCTGGAAGCTGAGGGCAAGGATATCGGCGTGGTGACCCATGGGCAGGGGCTTTCGTGGACGCAGGTGACGATCACCGGCAAGGAAAGCCACACCGGCTCGACCCCGATGCCGATGCGCAAGAATGCCGGGCTGGGCATGGCGCGCGTGCTGGAGAAAGTGGACGAGATCGCCTGGAGCCATGCGCCCCATGCGGTGGGCGCTGCGGGGCATATCGACGTCTATCCCAATTCACGCAACGTGATCCCGGGCAAGGTGGTCTTCACAGTCGATTTCCGCTCGCCCGATCTGAGCGTGATCGAGGATATGGAGGCGCGTCTGCGGGTCGAAGGTCAGAAGATTGCCGACGACATGGGGCTGGAGATTGCCTTTGAGAAGGTCGGCGGGTTCGATCCGGTGGCCTTCGATGAGGGCTGCGTCGGCGCGGTGCGCGCGGCGGCGGAACGGTTGGGATATTCCCACAGGGATCTCATCTCGGGTGCAGGTCATGACGCCTGCTGGATCAACCGCGTCGCCCCCACGGCCATGGTGATGTGCCCCTGTGTGGACGGGTTGAGCCACAATGAAGCGGAAGAGATTTCCAAGGACTGGGCCGCAGCGGGTGCAGATGTGTTACTGCACGCGGTGGTCGAGACGGCGGAGATTGTGGGGTAGAGATATGCCGCAAGGAAAGTCCTTCGGAATGATCTTTGGTGGCGTCGCCGCGGCACTCGGGATTGCTGCGGCAGGTTACGGCTTGGGTTTCATTATTGCAGACAGGGGCAATCAATTGATCGCCAAGGAATTGGGATCGGCGTTACGACAGACATTGCCCGAAGGCACGAAAAGTGAAGTAATTTCACAGTTGGAAGCTGGCGATGCCAAAAAGGCCGCTGATTTGTTGTCGCAGGGCGCGACCCTATTCGAAGAGATGCAGTGTGTGCCTAGCGGCAACTCGGTTCTCCTGGAAAAAGGGGCGTCGGTCATGAACTGCGAAACCGGAATGCGCGCTCTTTTCGCTGGATTTTTTCAAAGTACCTACCCTGACTACGCTACATTCACGATTGGCCAAAACCGCACAACGGACTACCCTGGGACGCCGTTTTTAGCGGAGGACGGCCGCTACCCTGGATGCTCGCTGATCTATGAGGCGGCGGTGCCGGATGTCGGCCCGAGTCAGGTCAAAGTGGCATTTGATTGCCCTGAAAAAGAGGAGAAATGAAATGACCAAAGTGATCAAAGGCGGCATGGTCTGCACGGCGGACCGGACGTGGAAAGCCGATGTTCTGATCGAAGGCGAAGTGATCAAGCAGATCGGCGAGGACCTCAAGGGCGATGATTATATCGACGCGGAAGGGGCCTATGTGATCCCGGGTGGGATTGACCCGCATACGCATCTGGAGATGCCCTTCATGGGGACGACGGCGGCCGAAACCTTCGAGAGCGGCACCTGGGCCGCAGCGGCGGGCGGCACCACGATGGTGGTCGATTTCTGTCTGCCGGGGGCCGACGGGTCGATCAAGAACGCGATCAATGAGTGGCACCGTAAATCCGCGCCGCAGATCTGTTCCGATGTGGGCTATCACATGGCGATCACCGGCTGGGATGAAAACGTCTTTAACGAAATGAAAGACGCCGTCGAAATGGGCGTGAATTCGTTCAAACACTTCATGGCCTACAAGGGCGCGCTGATGATCGAGGACGACGAGATGTTCGCCTCCTTCAAGCGCTGTGCGGAGCTTGGCGCGCTGCCCATGGTGCATGCGGAGAACGGCGATCTGGTGGCCGAGATGCAGCAGAAATATTTCGATCAGGGGATCACCGGGCCCGAAGGTCATGCCTATTCGCGCCCGCCGGAGTTCGAGGGCGAGGCGGCCAACCGGGCGATCACCATTGCCGATGCGGCGGGCGTGCCACTGTACATTGTGCATGTGTCCTGCGAGCAGGCGCATGAGGCGATCCGGCGCGCGCGACAAAAGGGCATGCGGGTTTACGGCGAGCCGCTCATCCAGTTCCTGACGCTGGACGAATCTGAGTATTTCAACAAGGACTGGGATCACGCCGCGCGTCGGGTGATGTCACCGCCCTTCCGTTCAAAAGATCATCAGGACAGCCTCTGGGCGGGCTTGCAGGCCGGGTCGTTGCAGGTTGTGGCGACCGATCATGCGGCCTTCAATACGGAGCAAAAACGCGCAGGGAGAGACGATTTCCGGATCATTCCCAACGGATCGAACGGGCTGGAGGAACGTCTGGCCGTGCTTTGGACTGAAGGCGTGGAGACGGGGCGATTGACCCCCAATGAGTTCGTCGCGGCGACCTCGACCAATGTGGCGAAAATTCTCAACATCTACCCGCGCAAGGGAGCCATCGTTGAGGGGGCAGATGCGGATATCGTTGTGTGGGACCCAAAAATCACCAAGACAATCTCGCCGTCGAACCATCATTCCGTGTTGGATTACAACGTTTTCGAGGGTTTCGAGGTCAAGGCGCAGAGCCGGTACACGCTGAACCGGGGCGAGGTCATCTGGGCCTGGGGGCAGAATTCACAGCCTAACCCGGGACGCGGTCGGTTCATCCCGCGCCCGGCGTTCTCCTCGGCCTCTGAAGCGCTGAGCAAGTGGAAAGCGCTGACCGCGCCGAAGATGATCCAGCGCGACCCATTGAATATCCCGGCGGGGATTTGATGTTTCGACGTCCAACTGAGGAACAAATAAAGGAAAGAGAGCTAGGCGAAAGATTTGGCCTCGTCTTTCTCGTATCAATGATTGTGACGTTCGTTTGTTTCCCGCTGCTGATCGGAGGTCCAGAGGCTGCAGGCCTGTTCGGCCTTACATTGTTTTTCGGACTGCCGCTTCTAGCGAGCATTTTCGTTCCGGTGACTTTAATTGCGGCTGCCACGATGTACCTTTCGCAGCGATTCTTAAAACGATTGGTGTCTGCCTGGTTGGCGTTCATCGTTGGTTGCGCGCTGGCCGCTTTTGTCAGCGTTTTTATTTCATGTCACCTCGACTTCAGCTTTAATCATCCATTTGTTTCTGTGGTTAACACACCTATTTCGACAGATTTCTCAACCACTTTGGCTGGCTTTGCTGCGATCGTTGCAGCGCTTGTATCTTTATTCTTTTGTGGTGTGGGGAGCGAACCATGAACCAGAGTGTTATCTCCGCTCAAAACTTGGACCTCACCTTTCAAACCAACGACGGCCCCGTACACGCGCTTAAGGACGTTTCGCTGGACATCAACGCGGGCGAGTTTGTCAGTTTCATCGGGCCGTCGGGCTGTGGTAAAACGACATTCCTACGCTGCATGGCCGATCTGGAGCACCCCACGGGTGGGCAGATCACCGTCAACGGGGTGAGTGCTGCGGAGGCCCGTAAGGCGCGGGCTTATGGCTACGTGTTTCAGGCGGCGGGGCTCTATCCATGGCGGACCATTGGCGGCAATATCCGGCTGCCGCTGGAGATCATGGGGTATGACAAGGCGGACATGGACGCGCGCGTGGCGCGGGTGCTGGAACTGGTCGAACTGGCGGGGTTTGAACGCAAATTTCCCTGGCAATTGTCGGGCGGCATGCAGCAGCGCGCCTCGATTGCGCGGGCGCTGGCTTTTGATGCGGATATCCTGCTGATGGATGAACCCTTTGGCGCGCTGGATGAGATTGTGCGGGACCATTTGAATGAACAGCTTCTGAAGCTCTGGGCGCGCACGGAGAAGACCATCGCCTTTGTCACCCATTCGATCCCCGAAGCGGTCTATCTGAGCACCAAGATCGTTGTGATGTCGCCGCGCCCGGGCCGGATCACCGATGTGATCGAGAGCCCGCTGCCGAAAGACCGCCCGCTGGATATCCGCGACACGCCGGCGTTTCTGGAGGTGGCGCACCGGGTGCGTGAAGGGCTGCGGGCGGGGCATGTGGATGACTGATCGCAACTCGCCCCTGTTCCATTCGTTCAAGTGCATCGACCTGCTGGGAGACATTGGATGAGGCAAAGCTTTCTTCCGGTTCTGACGGTCGTGAGTACGATCTTTCTGATCTGGTATGTGGCTGCGATCTGGCTCAATGCGCCCTGGGCGTATGACAAGGCCACGCGGTCGGGTGCGGAACTGACAACGCAGACGCTGATCGCGGATACCTGGAGCCAGGAGAAACCGAAACTGCCCGCGCCGCATCAGGTTGGGGCTGAGATCTGGAAGACGACCGCCCAGAAAAAGATCACCTCCAAACGTTCGCTGATCTATCACAGCTGGATCACGCTGAGCGCCACTTTGCTGGGCTTTGCTCTGGGCACCGGGCTCGGCATCGCGCTGGCGGTGGGGATCGTCTACAACCGGACGATGGACATGTCAGTGATGCCCTGGGTCATCGCCAGCCAGACCATCCCCATTCTGGCCATCGCGCCGATGATCATCGTGGTACTGAATGCGGTGGGCGTTTCGGGGTTGCTGCCCAAGGCGATGATCTCCATGTATCTGTCGTTCTTTCCGGTGGTTGTGGGCATGGTCAAGGGGCTGCGCAGCCCGGACACGATGCAGCTTGATCAGATGCGCACATGGAACGCGAGCCCGCATCAGACCTTCTGGCGGCTGCGCCTGCCCTCCTCGATGCCCTATCTGTTTACCTCGCTGAAAATCGGGATGGCGGCATCGCTGGTGGGGGCGATTGTGGGTGAGCTGCCAACCGGTGCCGTGGCGGGGCTGGGCGCGCGCCTGCTGGCGGGCAGCTATTACGGGCAGACGATTCAGATCTGGTCGGCTCTGATCATGGCTGCGGCCCTTGCCGCGACGCTTGTCGGGATCATTGGGGTCGTGCAACGCCTGACCCTCAGACGCATGGGCATGGCATGATTTGGATCGCTTTTGCCATTACCGTCTGGGCCCTGGGCTGGTGGATCAATGCCCGGCTGTCCGCGCGCCCCAGAACCCGGTTTACCGGTCTGGCGGTACCAATCGTTTTTGGCCTGACCCTGATTGTCATCTGGGAAGGCGTCGTGCGCGGGTTCGAAATCAGCCCAGTGCTGCTACCGGCACCATCGATGATTGCCACGCGGTTTGCTGCCTCCACCGACATCTTATGGGAAGATTTCGTCCAGACCGTGATCAAGGGCGCGCTGAGCGGCTATGTGCTGGGTTGCGGGTCGGCGTTTCTGGTGGCCATTCTGGTGGACCGGTTCGATTTCCTGCGGCGCGGGCTGCTGCCGGTGGGCAATTTCGTCGCGGCGTTGCCTGTGATCGGCATGGCCCCCATTCTGGTCATGTGGTTCGGTTTTGATTGGCAATCCAAGGCGGCTGTGGTGGTGGTTATGGTGTTTTTCCCGATGCTGGCGAACACCGTGCAGGGGCTTTCGGACAGTTCGGCCATGCAGCGCGACCTGATGCGCACCTACGGGGCCGGATACTGGACGACCTTGCGCAAACTGCGCCTGCCTGCGGCGATGCCGTTCATCTTCAACGGGCTGAAAATTGCGAGCACGCTGGCGCTGATCGGGGCCATTGTCGCGGAGTTCTTTGGCTCGCCCATCCGTGGCATGGGGTTTCGCATTTCCACATCCGTCGGCCAGTTGGCGCTTGATTTGGTCTGGGCGGAAATCGTGGTGGCCGCGATCGTAGGGTCCGCATTTTACGGAGGGGTTGCCTTGATTGAGCGCGCAGTGACATTCTGGCACCCGTCGCAACGTCATTAAAAAGAAGACGACCAACAAAGGAGAGTATGATGAAAAAACTGACAACGCTGGCCGCCGGGGCCGCTCTGGGGCTCTGGGGCGCTGCTGCCCAGGCCGCAGATGATGTGACCCTGCAGTTGAAATGGGTCACGCAGGCGCAATTCGCAGGCTACTATGTGGCGCTCGACAAAGGGTTTTACGAGGAAGAAGACCTGAACGTGACCATCAAACCCGGTGGGCCGGATATTGCGCCCACGCAAGTGCTTGCCGGGGGTGGTGCAGATGTCACCGTGGAATGGATGCCCGCCGCTCTGGCCGCCCGCGAAAAGGGCCTGGGCATGGTCAATATCGCGCAACCCTTCAAATCCTCGGGCATGATGCTGACCTGCCGCAAGGACGCAGGCGTGACCAGTACGGATGATTTCGCGGGCAAGACCCTGGGGGTCTGGTTTTTCGGCAATGAATTCCCCTTCCTGAGCTGGATGAGTAAACTGGATATTCCGACCGACGGGTCCGACAATGGTGTGACTGTGCTCAAGCAGGGCTTCAACGTGGACCCATTGCTGCAAAGCCAGGCGGCCTGCGTGTCGACCATGACCTACAATGAATACTGGCAGGTTATTGACGCGGGCCTCACGCCGGATGATCTGACCGTTTTCAAGTATGAGGACCAGGGCGTTGCGACGCTGGAAGACGGGCTTTACGTGCTGGAAGACAAGCTCGCGGACCCGGCGTTTGAAGACAAAATGGTGCGCTTTGTGCGCGCCTCCATGAAGGGCTGGAAATACGCCGAGGCGAACCCGGATGAAGCGGCTGAGATCGTGCTCGACAACGATGCCAGCGGCGCTCAGACCGAGAAACACCAGAAACGTATGATGGGCGAGATTGCCAAGCTGACTGCAGGCAGCAACGGTGCGCTTGATCCGGCGGATTATGAACGCACGGTTGCCTCGCTGTTGTCGGGCGGATCGGATCCGGTGATCTCCAAAGCGCCCGAAGGGGCCTGGACTCATGCCATCACGGATAAGGCGCTTAACTGATTGGGTTGCGCATTTCGAGAAAGGCCAGCGTTGAGCTGGCCTTTTTTATGTGTTGCTGACTGGACAAGGGCCAATTGCACCCCATCTCTCTTGGCAAGCAACGGGAGCAACGAGTGACATGAGCAATATGGAAAGTCTTGAAAGCCAGCTGTCCGAAAAAGAGCGCCAAATGCGCGTTAACGGACGGGCTCTAGCGGGGATCGAAGCCGAGAAACGCCAGAAAGAGGCCCGCGGCTATGCCGTCATGGCCAGCGTTCTGGGCTACGGCGAAGGTGCATTGGGCAATGGTTCTTTTGGAAAAGTGTCGCATATCGCCAAGCTGTTTTGCATCGGTTTCGCAATGCTTGCGCCCAGTCTGTTGATTTGGCAGGTCTTGCTGAAGTAGCCGCTACTGTCGGCGGAAAAATTCCGTTTCAGGGGCAGTTGCGCATGACAGGCATAAAAAAACCGGCCAATAGAAAGGCCGGTTTTCTTGTTCAGGTCGGTATCGACACTTAGGCGAGGGCGATGTTTGTCGCGCTTTCGCGGCCGTCACGGCCTGCTTCGATGTCGAATGTCACTTTCTGGTTGTCGGCCAGACCTGTAAGGCCTGCGCGCTCAACGGCAGAGATGTGCACAAACACGTCTTTGCTGCCACCGTCAGGTGCGATAAAGCCGAAGCCTTTTGTAGTGTTGAACCATTTCACGGTGCCTGTGGCCATATCCGTGGTCTCCTATGATCGTGCTATCCGCGGTCTTGCGATAGCCTGGCGTGGTCGGTCTGGATCGAAGACTGACCGCCTTCAGGAGACAGCAGGTCGAAAAAGAATAACGTTTGCGATGCGGCGTATGACAGATGACTTCCCGTCTGGCAAGAAAAATACGGGGCCGGGCCATTCCAGGGCCCGCCATCAGCTTTCTGATTTTTCAGATACTTGTCGTCAGTGTAGAAGAGATTTGGAGGTGGCAGGGACGTGCGCGGATTGCGCAACGATCTCTGCAGGTTGGGCTGAAAGACCTGACAAGCCACGCCAGGCTAAACCAATGGCAATGAGGCTTGCAGAAATCCCCAAACCGACAATGACGTAAAGAGATATGGCGGTCAGGAAAGATGTCTTGAAGACAAGCAAGGCGCCTGCGAATGAAAAAAAGCCGCCTAAGCCACCGATCAGGGCCGAAATGATAGCCATTTCAAATCCTCCTCAGAACAGACAACCATCTAACCCCTAACCAAAGGTTAAGCTGGGGCGAAAATGGGGCATCTTGGTGTGGATTCTGTGCGGGTTCGAGGCGATTTTCCATAAAATTGGCGGAAAATTCAGAATCTCAGATTGCAGTAAATTAGCTTTGCCTCAGGCGTTGACCACCAAACGCTCTACCTGCCTGCCCCCATCAGGGAGCAGCGTCACGATCCCAATCTCCCCGTATTCCTGGGGAGCGGTGCCCGGTACGCCCAATTCTTCCCAGATCGTGCGCAGGTTGCCCTTGTTTCCGATCCAGACCACCGTTCCGTTGGGGTAGGCCCGGCTCATTGTGCTGCCTGCGAATTCCTTGGGGATCACCGTGATCGGCAAACCGGTTGCCTGTGACAGTGGTTTGGCTGTTTCCAGATTACGCGGAATGTCCGGGCTGAAGATTGCGGAGAGCTGGTATCCGGCGAGTGCATTGGGCAGGTTCTCTGAGCGCGCCACGCCAAAACTGTTGAGATTGTCGCCAGTGCGATCAGCGTGCCTCAACAATATGATCGTTGTGCGGGCGCTGCCCGGAATGCCGGACATCACGCAGGCGCTCAGTGGGGCAAGCGCAAAAAGGCAGAGGGCGTCGCGGCGGGTCAACATGGGGCGAGTCTGAAAGGCAATGCAATCCCAATCAAGTGTTAGAATGATCCTTGCTGGCGCGGTTCGTTCGATTGACAGCACAAAAAAGTTAAAAAATTTCAAATTTTTTGCCGTTGTGTGATCCGCTTCACATACCGCAGCGTCAACTTGATGTTGAATGAGGTTGTGAGCCGGGGTGATATATTCCTCCTCGGAAGTGGAGTAACGATTATGACACGAGTGACTGATTTTCATGACGCCCCCGGGGATATTACCCCGGATATCTCCCCGGTTCCGCGCACCTCTTCCTGGCGTGCAACGGGTGGCAGCCCGGTTCACCGTCGTCCCGGTCCGAAATGCCCTTCAAAATGGCGTTTCACTGACTGGGCTGCCATTTAATTCAGGCCACGCAGTTTCTCCCCCTGCGTTGTCTTCTTCCCCTCTCGGGCCGGTCTTGTACCGGCCCGTTTTTTGTCCGAACGCTAAGGCTTGCATCGTCTTTGGGCGGGCTGGTCAACCCGCAGCGGACATGTCAGAACACCCCTGAATTGCACAAAGGCGGGAATGTCACTTGGCAGATACCATTGTAATGACCGGGGTTTTCATGGGGCTCATCGCCACTGTCGCGATGGACGTTTGGGCGCTCTTTCTGCGCCGGGTGGCGGGTCAACCGACACCCAATTGGGCTATGGTGGGGCGCTGGGTTGGGCATATGCCCAGAGGTCGGCTGTTTCACGACGATATCGGCGAGGCGACGCCAGTCGCGGGCGAATTGGCCATCGGCTGGGTGTTTCACTACGCGGTTGGTGCCGCTTACGGGGTGGCTTTGGCTTTGATCATGGGCGCCGATTGGCTTTCCGCACCGACGTTCCTGCCCGCCTGGATATTCGCGGTCCTGACCGTGGGCTTTGGCTGGTTCCTCCTGCACCCGGGAATGGGGTTGGGGTGGGCTGCTTCAAAAACGCCAAAACCCTGGAAAGCACGTGGGCTGGGCCTTGCCGCACATACGGTCTTTGGCTTTGGTCTATGGCTGGGTGCGCTGCTCTAGCTGCCCGTTGACCGCATGGTTCTGATCATATTTGCCAGATAGGAAATGCGCCGCCGCTGTCATTTCTCTGCGAAAAATGCTATGCTTGCATCCGTTGACATCAGAGTGGAGGGGAACCATGCGCTATGTCACCATCACTACATGGGAGATCGCGGACGGCACGGATTACGATGTCTCTTTGCGGGCGATCTCGGAAAAGCGTCTGCCGGCGCTAAGAGCATTGGGGGCCAGTCGCGTCACGGTCGTGCGTACGAGTGATCGGACCAGTGCCGCGATTACCGAATGGCCGGACAGCGCGACCCGTGATGCCGCCGAACGCGCCATCGAAGAGGTTCGCGACAAGGTCCATAGCGAAGATTTCGCCCGCATGACCGGCGAGATGAGAGGGAGCGTGGTTGCGGAAGTCTAGCCGCTTCCCCGCACATTGTGACAGCTCGACCAAGTGACCGCAGAACTGCTCACGGGCTGCGGGTGACGGCGTGGACCCAATCGACGTAGTCCTGATTGGCCCCATCGACATTTATGCGAATGATCGGCGGCACCTCGTAGGGATGCAGCGCTCGGATGGCGTCTTCGACCGGTTGCGCGAGTTCAAGCCTTGTTTTCAGAAGGAGCGGATGTTCTTCCTCCTGCTCTACCTTGCCCTTCCAGAAATAGGCGCTTTGCACAGGCGCATAGCGGTTGGAACAGGCGACAAGGCGTTGCTCAATGAGCGCAGCACTGATCGTGTCGGCGATCTGGATAGAGGGGCAGTTTACGAGGATATCGATGATGGGCATGGGAGATGTTAGCCGAAGCTCTGCCGAGGAATCAAATCCGCACCCTTCGGCCAGACCGAAACAACTGCTGCGAAAGGGTAGGGATCGGCTGCGCCATTGGCTCTTACCGCGCCGGATCAACGATGTTTATTCTGACAAAATGCCGTAATCTTCCCACCCAAAATGAAAAATAGACCAGCCAGACGGTGCAATAGAACGCCCAATTGTTTCTGGCCCATACATCGACTTTCACATCTGCACTCTGATCGGATTCTGATACAATCTCATTTCCATTGACGTCGGTTTCAACAAAAAAGACCTCAGTCGCTGAGGTGCTCATTTTTGTGTAGGACAGGCTGAGTGCAATCAGGACGATTCCGGTGATGAACCCGATCTGATAAATCGAATACCGGTGCATGCCCTCTTCTTTGAGGGTTCTGAAAATCATGTAGAATACAAACACCATCAGATGTGCGATGATGATTGCGTAACTTATTGCTGTATATACGAAAAGATCCTCGTTCAATTGCCCTGCAAAGAAATAGAGCGACACAATTCCCGCAACCAGGCAGAATGCGCGCGCAAATTTGAACTGATGTTCAACTTCAACGGATAAATCTTGCGGCTGCTCTTCGGCCTCAGCACCGCTATCGCGCGCCGGGTTACGGTGGAGGCCAGAAATTTCCGGGGGCCGGTAGTAGAACGATAGTATCAAAGCGATGGTCAGGATTGCATAGATCGGAAAGTGAAAGAGCTGATTGGCCAACTCACCAGCTCCCACAACCGCAAATAACTCGATGCAAACAATACCTGACAAAAAGATCAGAAGATGCGGCGACTTGGTTGGCCGAAGCATGTTGATAAGAGGTAACAACGCGGAAATGGGTTCCATTGGCGTTTCCTATTCGAAAATGAAATAGCTGCAAAATATGGGTTTTGAACACGGGTCGTGAAACAAACCATATCACAAACCGCCTGAGGCGGAGACCCCACGCGCGACAGCTAGCAATTTTCAATCAGGGCGAATCAGACGGCTTATCGAACGAATTTCTTATGTTTCAGCCGTTTGGGTTCGAGAGCGTCGGCCCCCAGCCGCCGCTTCTTGTCCTCTTCGTAGTCCTCGAAGTTGCCTTCGAACCATTCCACATGGGCTTCGCCCTCGAAGGCGAGGATGTGGGTGCAGATTCTATCCAGAAAGAAGCGGTCGTGGCTGATGACCACAGCGCAGCCAGCGAAATCGACCAGCGCGTCTTCCAGAGCGCGCAGGGTTTCGACGTCCAGATCGTTGGTCGGCTCATCGAGCAGCAGCACGTTGCCGCCTGATTTCAGCAGGCGCGCCATGTGCACGCGGTTGCGTTCACCGCCTGAGAGCAGGCCAACCTTCTTCTGCTGGTCGCCGCCCTTGAAGTTGAACGATGAGCAATAGGCGCGGGAGTTGACCTCGGCGTCACCCAGTTGGATCAGTTCGGCCCCACCGGAAATCGCCTCCCAGACGTTGTCATTCGCGGCCAGATCATCGCGGCTCTGGTCAACATAGGACAGATCGACCGTGTCACCGTATTCGATGCTGCCCGCGTCTGGTTCCAATTGACCGGTGAGCATTTTGAAGAGTGTCGATTTACCCGCCCCATTGGGGCCGATCACGCCGACGATGCCGCCGGGGGGCAGGGAGAAGTCCAAGCCCTCAACCAACTGCTTGTCGCCCATGTGTTTTGCCAGCCCCGTGACCTCGATCACCTTGGAGCCGAGACGTGGGCCGTTGGGGATGACGATCTGGGCGCGGGAGAGTTTTTCCCGCTCCGAGGTCTCGGCCATCTCGTTATAGGCGTTGATACGAGCCTTGGATTTCGCTTGCCGCGCCTTTGCACCCTGCCGCATCCACTCCAACTCCCGTTCGAGGGTCTTCTGGCGCGATTTATCCTCGCGGGCTTCCTGAGCGAGGCGTTTGGCCTTCTGTTCGAGCCAGGCGGAGTAGTTGCCCTCGTAAGGGATACCTTTGCCGCGGTCGAGTTCCAGAATCCAGCCGGTGATGTCATCGAGGAAATAGCGGTCGTGGGTGACGATCAGAATGGTGCCCTTGTAGTCGATCAGGTGCTGTTGCAGCCAAGCGATGGTTTCCGCGTCAAGGTGGTTGGTTGGCTCATCGAGCAGCAACATATCGGGCGCTTCGAGCAGCAGTTTGCACAAGGCAACGCGCCGGGCCTCCCCGCCCGACAGGGTCTTGATGTCAGCGTCATCGGGGGGGCAACGCAGGGCCTCCATCGACACGTCAATCTGGCTGTCCAGATCCCAGAGGTTTTCGGCATCAATCTGGTCTTGCAACTGCGCCATCTCGTCAGCGGTCTCGTCTGAATAATTCATGGCGAGTTCGTTATAGCGGTCGAGAATGGCTTTTTTACCGGCCACGGCGAGCATGACGTTCTCGCGCACCGTGAGATTTTCGTCGAGCTTGGGTTCCTGCGGCAGGTAGCCGACGGTGGCCCCTTCGGCATGCCAGGCCTCACCCTGAAATTCCGTGTCCAGCCCGGCCATGATCTTCATCAGGGTGGACTTACCTGCACCATTGACGCCGACGACGCCAATTTTCACGCCGGGCAGGAAATTGAGATGAATGTTCTCAAAGCATTTCTTGCCACCCGGATAGGTCTTGGAGACACCGGACATATGGTAGACGTATTGGTAGGCGGCCATGAGAATGCTCCTGTCGGAAATGATTTCGCTTTTCTAGGCAGCAAAGCCGACAAGAGCAAACGCGTTTTGATCGAATGCGGGTCGTGTTGCGAATGGATCGGTCAAATCTGGCCAGAGCAGGGGAGCCAGTTAAATTCTGGCAATGCTTGCGAGATTATGTTAAATTTATTTTTATTAAATGAATCCATAAAGTTAACTATTCGAGAGGGAAAGTAATGAAGAGCTTACTATTAACATCTGCAGCCACAATGCTTCTGGCAACAACCTCCCAGGCCGCCATCATAGATGTGGTCCAAACAGCGGGCGACGCTTTCGGTGCGGGCGGCAGCGGGGCCGCTGAAATCATCGCGGCTCCAGAGTTTGCCTTGGATGACAATGTAACCAATACGCATATGCAAGGCTTCGATGAAGCGCAGGGCGTATTCCTCAACGCAGCATTGGACGCGGACGCAGGCATTGATGCAATTGCCGCGGGACAGCTGGTCAACAGCCACATGATCTTCCTCAACACCGATGGTGGGGCAAGGGGCGAGCATTTTGGTGTCGAGTGGACCTTCGACGGCGCCATTCTGGGTGTCATGTCCAACAGCAGCGGTTCGCTGGAATTTGCATCAACATCAATTCTTGGCGCTGCGGGAACCACTTACCAAACGGCGCCTCTTGGCGCGCGTGGGTTGGAATCCAACAACGGAACAGGCGCATCGCCGAATGATGGCTATCTGGTCTTCGCGCCCAACAGCATCCGGGTTTCAATGGAGGTCACTGAACCGGGGGACTGGATTCGCGTCGTGACGGCTGTGGCACCGGTGCCGATCCCTGCGACGATGCCGCTGTTGCTTGTCGGTCTTGGCGGTCTGGGATTTGTGGCGCGCCGCAAAAGACGCGCTTCTTCCTGATCAACACTAACAAGACAGGCGAAGGGCTGCGCAAATGCGTAGCCCTTTTGCTATGGTCTGTCGCTTTTCCTCCCCTGAGGGCGGGTGTGATTTGACATATGTTGGCTCCATGTTAGCCGTGAGAGGGTGAAACCCAGGGCGGAGCCACTATGAGACGTATATTTCTGGCGTGCAGTTGCCTCATCCTTATGGCTTGTGCTCCGCAGAACGTCGCCCTCGCGCCACCCCCCAATCTTTACCTGGAAGGGCGAAACTATCCCAGCGCTGCCGTGCCGCCGGTTTTGCGCAATGTCTCTCCGCGCATGTTCTACGTCACCGACCGGGCGATCGAGCTGAGCCCGGATGGCGAAATCTCCTATAACTCCAGCCGCTCGAACTCTATGGCACTTGGCAGCGCACAGGTACGCTTTGGCGCGGAAGACTGGGATGACCTTGTGGCGCGGACCTCCACCGATGGTGGTCGCCGGATTTCGCGCCTTGACGTGCAAAGTGCCACGGAGCTTGTCCGATTTGCGGATGTGCCACTGCCAAACCGCCGCGAAAAAGGGGCTCTGATCTTTGAACCCGACGCGCTCACTTCCTATAATGCTGGCGCTCAGGCCTTTCAGGAGGCGATCCGCGCGGAGATTGCCCGCACCGGGAACGGTCGCATTTTGATTTTCACCCACGGCGTTCGCAATGATTTTGATCGTGCTCTCAGTACCTTGGCCAACCTGTGGCACTATGCGGGGCGCAACAGCATTCCTGTCGCTTTTACCTGGCCCGCAGGAAATTCCGGACCTCTGGGGTACTTCCGGGACCGGGAGGCAGGCGATTTCAGTGTTTTTCATGCGAAAGAGCTGCTGCGGCTGCTGGCCGAGATTCCGGAAGTCGAAGACATCGATATTGTTGCCCATTCCCGCGGCACCGATGTCATGACCAAAGCTCTGCGCGAACTGGTGATCTATCACCGGGGACGCGGGGTACCGCCAAAGATCGCGATGAAAACCGGAACCCTGATCCTCGCTGCGGCTGATCTTGATACCGGTGTGGTCCGTCAGCGGCTGGAGGCGGAGCGCTTCTCGGAGGCTTTCGAGCAGATCAATATCTACATCAACCCGAATGACGGGGCGCTGAGGGCTGCGTCATTGCTGACCAATGCGCCGCGATTGGGCTCGGCAACCTCCGAAAGCCTGAAGCTGGAAGAATTGCAGAAACTGCGCAAGGAAGGTCTGGTTCATTTCATACGCGTTGAAAACGTCAAGGGGCGCGGACATTCCTATTTTCGCAGTAATCCGGCGGTTCTCTCTGACATCGTTCTCGCGTTGAGAACCCGCGCTTTTCCCGGCGGTACGCTGCGGCCCCTTGAGGACGGGGAGGACGGTTTTTGGCAATTGCATCCAAACTATCCGCTGGAACGATTGCCCGATCTGGTTGTCGAGGGCAGTGATCGCTGAGGGCATCTGATGCAGAACTTGAAGGATTTGATATCCCGTCACGCGCAGGATGGCCGCCTGCGGTGGATAGGGTTGCGCCCGGCGCGTCGGGCGGAAGTGCTATCGGTTGACGAGGTCGAGGTGACTGAACGGGGTCTGAGAGGCGATCACGGGGGATCTGTCAAACGCGGCGTAACGCTGATCCAACAGGAACACCTGACAACTATCGGCGCGATGCTGGGACGGGGCCCGGTCCTGGCGCAGGATCTGCGTCGAAATCTCGTGATAGAAGGGCTGAACCTTGCCGCATTGAAGGGGCGGCAACTGCAAATCGGCAACGCAGTTCTTGAAGTGACCGGCATTTGTGCGCCCTGTAGCCGGATGGAGGAAATTCTGGGTTTTGGCGGTTATTCAGCCGTGCGTGGACATGGTGGCTGGTGCGCGCGCGTGGTGACGCCGGGCGGCATGGCGCTCGACATGTTGGTGACGCCACTGTGAGGCAATCCATTGACACCACAGGGCAATCACCGTTCAAAGCGCGGGTGAATTGTGTAAAGCGGAGACCAGTGTGAGGCGGGGGTTCCCCATTGCGAGACCCGGCGAGGTCATCGGCTTGTTGGGCGGGTCGTTTGACCCGGCACATGCCGGGCACGTCCATGTGACGCGTGAGGCGCTCAAACGGTTTGGCCTTTCCCGCGTCTGGTGGCTGGTCAGCCCCGGCAATCCGATCAAGGCACGCGGACCGGCTCCGCTGGAAAAACGCATGGCCCGTGCGCGGGTCATGATGCAGCACCCGAAGGTCGAGGTGACAGACATCGAGGCGCATTTGGGAACGCGTTATACAGCGAAATCCCTGGAGGCGTTGCGGCATATCTATCCGGGCGTGCGCTTTGTCTGGCTGATGGGTGCCGATAATCTGGCGCAATTGCATCTGTGGCAGGATTGGCGGCAGATCATGCAAACGGTTCCTATCGGTGTTCTGGCACGTCCAGGTGATCGCATTTCCGCGCGCATGAGCCCCGCCGCCCGTATTTTTGGGCCCGCCCGCATTTCCTGGCGCGCTTCTGCCCTGTTGGGACGGGCCGAGGCACCGGCATGGTGTTTTGTTAACGTTCCGATGGTATCTCAATCGTCAACCGCGATCCGGGCTGCAGGAGGGTGGCAGGCGCCCTCCTGACAGGTCACAGTTTTTTCATCTGCTGCACCTGCGCCTTGTTGTTGTCACCGCCTGCATGCTGAGGTTAACTCCGCCCTATGACGGGTAAATCAAATTCCTTCTTCTCGCGGCGCGCCTTTTTAGCGGGCTTGATGGCCAGCACCGGCGTTCCGGCGCTTGCAGAGGCCCCCAAGGTTTCCCTGCGACCCCGCATGCGCGATGACGCGCGGGCGCAGGTATCGGAACTTGCTTCCTTGCTGCGCGGGTCCCGGGTGACGGGTGACATCGTTTTTGCGGTGGCCGACGCCGAAACCGGTAACATCCTTGAAGCGCGAAACGAAACATCGGGCATCGCCCCGGCGAGTGTCGCCAAATCGATCACGGCGCTGTATGCACAGGATATTCTGGGTCCGTCGCATCGGTTTGTCACGCAGGTTGTTGCCGCGGGCGAAATCACGAATGGCGTACTGGACGGAGATTTGGTTCTTGTCGGCGGCTGCGATCCGACCCTTGATACAAAAGCTCTTGCCAAACTCGCACTGGGGTTGAAAGAGGCCGGGCTACGCGAGGTGCGCGGACGGTTCCTCGTCTTTGAAAATGCGCTGCGCCCGCTTCGGACCATTGATCCGGAACAACCGGATCATCTGGGTTACAGTCCCGCTGTTTCAGGCATCGCATTGAACTACAACCGGGTGCATTTTCAATGGAAGCGTGGCTCGGGCGACTACACAGTGACCATGGATGCGCGCGCTGCGCCCTACCGGCCCGATGTTCAGATGGCACGTATGCAGATCGTTGACCGGTCCGCGCCCATATTCAGCTACCGCGACGCGGGAGACCATGATCAGTGGACCGTGGCCAAAAAAGCGCTTGGCAAGGAAGGTGCGCGTTGGCTGCCCGTGCGGCGGCCCGGGCTTTACGCAGGCGATGTCTTTGCCACGTTGGCGCGGTCGAACGGCATCGTTTTGAAAGCTCCGGAACTGGTCGAGGAATTGCCCGCGGGGACCGTTTTATCCACCGTCAAAAGCCCCGAGCTGCGTGAGATTTTGCAAGGCATGTTGAAGTATTCCAACAATCTCACGGCTGAGATGGTGGGTCTTGCCGCGACACGTATGCGTTCAGGGCGCGCCCATACTCTTGCCGCTTCCGCCCGACAGATGAACCTCTGGGCCAAAGAGGCATTGGGGATGCAAAAGCCGGCCTTTGCAGATCATTCCGGGCTCGGCGGTGCCAGCCGTGTCAGTGCCGTGGATATGGTGCGCGCCCTTGCCGCCGCACACGACCGCGCGTTGCTGCGTCCGATCCTGAAGCCGGTCACGCTGAGAGACAAGAGTGGTCGGCCTGACAAGAAACATCCCGTCAAGGTGGCGGCCAAAACAGGGACGCTGAATTTTGTTTCCGGCCTAGCCGGTTACATCACCGCACCGGATGGTCGGGAGATGGTCTTTGCGATTTTCTGCGCAGATGAAAGTATCCGGGCCACAATTCCCCGTGCCCACCGAGAGCGTCCGCACGGCGCGCGGCCTTGGGCCAATCGCGCCCGGCGCCTGCAACGACAGCTTCTGGAACGCTGGGGAACGATCTACAGCAGTTGAAAATGCGTAGAGCCGTCGCCCACAAGAGCGGGCGACGACCCTATTGGAAAACGCCTCAGCCGATGATTGCGTTCAATGTTGCCGAGGGCCGCATGATACCTGCCGTTTTCGCATCGTCCGCATGGTAGTAGCCGCCGATGTCTGCGGGGCTTCCCTGTGCGGCGGCAAGCTCGGCGACGATGGTTGCTTCATTCTCCGAAAGGGCTTTGGCGACCGGCGCGAAATGTGACGCCAAATCAACGTCCGCTGTCTGAGCCGCCAACGCCTGGGCCCAGTAGAGTGCGAAATAATAGTGGCTGTCGCGGTTGTCGGGCTCGCCAACCTTCCGGCTGGGGGATTTGTTGTGATCCAGAATGCCCTGTGTCGCCAGATCGACCGCATCGCCCAGCACCTTGGCCTTTGCATTGCCCTTGACTTGGGCCAGGTATTTGAGGCTCTCCCCCAACGCACAGAATTCACCCAAGGAATCCCACCGCAGATGGTTCTCTTCGACCAGTTGCTGCACGTGTTTCGGGGCGGAACCGCCTGCGCCGGTTTCAAAGAGGCCGCCGCCATTCATCAGTTTGACGATCGACAGCATTTTGGCTGAGGTGCCCAGTTCAAGGATCGGGAAAAGGTCGGTCAGGTAGTCCCGCAGCACGTTGCCGGTCACTGCAATAGAGGTGCCACCTTTGCGTATGGTGTCAAAAGAGGCGCGTGTGGCATCGCGCGGCGCGAGGATCTGGAACTTGTCTTCAACGCCCGCCTTGGCCAGCAGGGGCCGCACGTATTTCAACAGTTCCGCATCATGGGCACGGGTCTCGTCGAGCCAGAATATGGCCTGGCAGTTTTCCAGGGCCTGACGGTCGATCGCCAGTTGCACCCAATCTTCGATCGGCGCTTGGCGCGTCGAGGCTGAGCGCCAGATATCACCAGCTTCTACCTGATGCTCATGCAGCACCTCGCCGTTGTCCAGCACCATGCGCACCGTGCCATCGCTTGGGATTTCGAAGGTTGTGGGGTGGGAGCCATATTCTTCGGCTTTCTGCGCCATCAGGCCCACGTTCTGCACCGTGCCTGCCGTGGATGGGTCGAGCGCACCGTTCTTTTTGCAGTCGTTGATCGCCTCGTCATAGACGGCTGCATATGAACTGTCGGGGATCACGCAATTGGTGTCCGCCTCTTTGCCGTCCGGCCCCCAGCCCTTGCCGCCAGCGCGGATCAATGCCGGGATGGAGGCATCAATGATCACATCTGAGGGCACATGCAGGTTGGTGATGCCCTTGTCGGAATTCACCATGTAGAGCGGCGGGTTTTCGGCCATCGCGACATCGATGGCCGCGCGTATCTCCGCAGCTTTGGGCGATGTCGCGACGCTTTCCAGCAAAGAGCCCAACCCGGAGTTTGGGTTGGCTCCGACCGCTTTCAGGTCATCGCTATAGGTTTCAAATACCGGCTTCAGAAAGGCTTTGACCGCATGGCCGAACAGGATCGGGTCGGATACTTTCATCATCGTGGCTTTGAGGTGGATGGAGAACAGGACACCTGCATCTTTCGTTGCGGCCACCTGATCGCTCAAAAAGGCATCCAGCGCCTTTGCGGACATGAAGGTCGCGTCCACGACGGTTCCGGCGGGATAGTCGATCGCATCTTTGAGAACTTTCACGGACCCATCGGCATCAACCAGCTCGATCCGAGCTGTCGCAGCTTCCGACAATGTGGCGGATTTTTCATTCGACCGGAAATCACCCGAAGACATCGTTGCCACGCTGGTTTTGCTATCCGCCGCCCAATGCCCCATCCGGTGCGGGTTGGCCTGGGCGTAATTCTTGACCGCTGCCGCGGCACGGCGATCGGAGTTACCCTCGCGCAGAACCGGGTTCACAGCGGACCCTTTAATCGCGTCGTACCGCGCCCGGATGGCGCGTTCTGTATCTGTGCCGGGGGCCTCGGGGTAGTCGGGCAGATCGTACCCTTGCGACTGCAACTCTGTTACCGCCGCGACAAGTTGCGGCACGGAAGCGGAGATGTTCGGCAGTTTGATGACATTCGCATCGGGCGTTTTCACCAGGGCGCCAAGAGCTGCCAGATCGTCCGACTGGCGCTGCGTTTCTGACAGAGCCTCGGGAAAGGCGGCGATTATGCGGCCGGCCAAGGAAATATCACGAGTCCCAACCGACACGCCCGCCGCAGAGGCAAAACGCTGGATGATCGGCAGGAAAGAGGCCGAAGCCAATTCCGGCGCTTCATCAACTTTGGTGTAGACGATATCGGGATTGTCGCGTTGCGTCATGATGCATTGGCCTTTCAGAAGTTTGATCAAGCACTAATCAACCGGGCCGCGAAGGTCCACAGAGACCGCCGGATTTTTTCCCCACAGATGTCTTGCCAAGAGTCCGACATCAGTTGAGATCAGCTTTTGGGCGCTGCCTTCGCGATGCTCTCAGCTCAGATGCCGCGCGCGCGCGCCGCGTTCGATTGCAGCGGCATGCAGGCGGTCGAGGTTCAACTCATACCGTATCTCTTCCAGAAGGCGAAGCTCCGCCTCATCCAGCGTGCCATCTGCCGCAGCGACATCACAGGCCAACGCATAGGCTGTTTCAAAAAGCCTTTCAGGCAGGCTCTCCCGGATCAGCCCGAACAAAGCGTCGAGCCCGTCTTCCTGTTCAAAGAGATCAAAAACGGTTTGACTGATGGTGCCCAGACGATCCTCATCATACCTCGAAAAGATCGGCAACATCTGGACAGCTGCCTGAATCTTGACGAGTTCGGCGGTCCGGATGTCCTCGTCGGAGGCAGAGACGGCGATCATCAAAGCAACGAGGCTGTCTTGTGCGGAAAAAGCGTGGGCGGGATCATCAGGCACGGGCATGTACTTTCATGAGGGTCAATTGGGTCAGATTATTGACGCCAATGCTGCAACGCAATAGGGACGAGCGAAACCCGGCGTATGGGGCGCCGGGCACAACACTCGGGTGAGATATGTCTCAGATACGCGACGCTGCAATGACCAGCAAGGCTTGGCCCTTTGAAGAAGCGCGCCGTATCCTCAAACGCTACCAAAAAGCGCCCCCTGAAAAGGGGTATGTGCTGTTCGAGACAGGCTATGGGCCTTCGGGACTGCCACACATCGGGACATTTGGCGAGGTTCTGCGCACCACAATGGTGCGCCGTGCCTTTGAGCAAATCTCGGATATTCCCACGCGGCTGATCTGTTTCTCTGACGATCTGGACGGTATGCGCAAAGTGCCGGGCAATGTGCCGCAGCGGGACATGCTGGCAGAACATATGCACAAACCGTTGACCTCGGTGCCCGATCCCTTCGGCACGCATGAGAGTTTTGGCCATCACAATAATGCCATTCTGCGCCGGTTCCTCGACACCTTCGGGTTCGATTATGAATTCTACTCCGCCCGCGAGTTTTACCAGACCGGGCAGTTTGACGACATTCTGCGTCGGGCGGTTGAGCGTTATGACGATGTCATGAAAGTGATGCTGAAATCCCTGCGTGAAGAGCGCCAGCAGACCTATTCCATCTTTCTACCCATCCACCCGGAAACGGGGCGGGTTCTGTATGTACCGATGAAAAATGTGGATGCTCAGCACCATACGGTCACCTTCGATGATGAGACAGGCCGTGAATGGACGCTGCCCGTGACGGGTGGCAACGTCAAACTGCAGTGGAAACCGGATTTTGGGGCACGCTGGGCTGCGCTCGACGTGGATTTCGAGATGTACGGCAAAGAACATGCGACCAATACGGCCATCTATGACCGGATCTGTGAGATACTTGGCGGCAAAAAACCGGAGCATTTCAGCTATGAGCTGTTCCTGGACGAGCACGGTCAGAAAATTTCCAAGTCGTCCGGCAACGGGATTTCTATTGATCAATGGCTGACCTATGCCAGCACTGAAAGCCTGTCCTATTTCATGTACCTCAAGCCAAAAACGGCCAAGCGGATGTATTTCGATGTCATTCCAAAGGCGGTGGACGAGTATCATCAACAACTGCGTGCCTACGAGACGCAGGATGTAGTTCAACGATTGAATAATCCGGTTTGGCACATTCATTCAGGGGATGTTCCGAAGTCGAACATGCTTGTGCCCTTCTCCATGTTGCTCAATCTCGCCAGTGTTTCCGCGGCAGAAGACAAATCACAGCTTTGGGGATTCATTCAGCGCTATGCGCCTGAAACATCAGCAGAAAATAACCCTGACATGGACAAGGCGGCTGGCTTTGCTGTGCGGTACTACAATGATTTCGTGAAGCCCAAGAAAACCTACCGGCTGGCGAATGATCTCGAACGTGAGGCGCTGCTTGATCTCAGGGATCAGCTTGAGGCCTATGACGGCGCGGTCGATGATGAAGCGTTGCAGTCTATCGTCTACGCCTGTGGGCGTGAGAGGTTCGATCCGCTGCGTGCATGGTTCACGGCCCTTTATGAGGTGCTGCTTGGTGCCAGTCAGGGCCCCCGTTTCGGTGGTTTCATTGCGTTATATGGAGTCGCTGAGACTGTCGCACTCATTGATCAGGCGCTGGCTGGCGAACTGGCCTCCGAGACCTGACGCTCTTGTCGCGGGGCGCAAGCGCCTTACCCTATGATCAGGCAATAGGGAGGCGCGCTATGCGCAACATGATTTTTGGTCTGTTTATCTGGCTGGGGTGTGCGACCACGCTGCCCGCGCAAGAGGCCGACATACAGGCAACCATCGACAGCCAGATCGAAGCCTTTCTGGCCGATGATTTTGAAACGGCCTTTGGCTTTGCGAGCCCGACCCTGCAGCGGTTGTTCGGCACCCCGGAGAATTTCCGCAACATGGTGACCCAAGGCTATCCTATGGTCTGGCGTCCCGGCAACGTCCGCTATCTTGAGTTGCGCGAGCAAGGTGCCACGCTTTGGCAGCGGGTGATGATCACCGACCGGGAGGGCCGCGTGCATGTACTGGATTACCGGATGCTCGAAACCGAAAACGGCTGGCGCATCAACGGGGTTCAGATCCTCGACAGTTCTGATTTCAGCGCGTGATGCAAACGCCGGGAACGGTGGTGTGATCCGGCTTTAACCCTTCGCAGATAATCCTTGGCGTGAGGACCAATGCGAAGGGGCATTTGAACCATGAACAAGGTGATTACTGACGGCGTGCATCTGATGCCGATCGCCTTCGCGCGGGCGCTGGATGTCTATTCCAGCGAAGATGGCACGCCCGGGACGGCCACATACGCTGACGCAGCGGACATCGCACAACTGGTCAGTGATGCAGAATTTGGCGTATGTCTTGAGCTTCGCAAAGTCGAAAAAACACAGAAGATCAGGTATATGGGGGAAATCCCCTTGTTGCCGGGCTGCTACTTGCGCATCACCGCGCGCATCAAGGTTATGGACGGGCCGCTGCCATCGGTACGTATCGCCGGCTTCGCCGGTGGCGCCGGGGGCGCACCGATTGCCGGTGTTGTCACAACAGGACCCGCAGTGACCGTCATGAAACCGGGCACCGTGGTGGAAGTTTCCGCCATCGTTGGCGCAGGGGCGCGGCCCGGCGTGGACATGGTTTGGGGTGCCGACGCTTTATATGGTCATTTCGGCATAGACCTTACCGGTCCGGTTGGCGGGCGTGTTCGTGTTGATGATCTGATCATCGAAGATGTAACGAGTTTCTTTTTGCGTGATCTCATTGCCATGGTTGACGTTCGCGACTACGGCGCCCGTGGAGATGGCGTCACCGATGACACCGCAGCTTTCAGGGCGGCTGATGCCGCGGCACGAGGTCGACAGCTGCTTGTCAGCCAAGGCACATATCTCCTTTCCAAAAATCTGACGCTGGCGTCCGACGTCCGCTTTGAAGGCGTGGTGTCGATGCCTGAGGAGGCTGTCTTGACGCTGCGCAGGAACTTTGACCTGCCTAGCTATATTGATGCGTTTGGCCGTGCCGATATTGCGTTTCGCAAAGGGTTTCAGGCGCTTCTGAATTCAGATGATCAAAAAAGCTTCGACCTGTGTGGTCATTTGGTCAGCCTTGCTGAGCCAATGGTATTGCGGGCTGCACAGTCGGATTGCAATCGCCCGGTGCGGCGGCGCGTCTTGCGAAACGGCCGTATCGAAGCCCTGGGCTCACAGGCGTGGGCCAGTAAGAGTGTCAGCTGCACGGCAACCGTTTCCAAGAAAGATCAACATATCCTGGAGGCCGCAGGCGAGATTATTGACGTGCCGGTCGGTGCGTTGGTTCAGGCGCAGGGTGTTGGCCCGGAAATCTATGTCCGTGCAGTCGATCCAGCGCGGCATAGGATAGCGCTCAGCGCACCTTTGGAAGCGTCGGACACACCCCGGGAATTTTCATTTACCCGGTTCAAATATCTGCTGGATTTCAGCGGTATTGAGAAACTCAGTGGCCTCGCTCTTCAGGACATCGAACTGATCTGCAACAACGTGGCCAGTGGCATCATGCTGTCGGCCTCCGGGCAGGCCTTTCAACTCAAGGACTGCGCTTTCTCGCGTCCTGGTGACCGAGGTGTGACCTCTACAGGAGAGGGTTGTTCGCAGTTGCTGGTGGACCGATGCGAGATCACCGCAGACAGCGATGCGCAAGTTGTGGGTTTGAATGCCAATGCTGGTGGCGTGCGGGTTTTCACGTCCTACGCCAGCGGGGTTCGACATTTCGGGGTGCTGGGTGGGGCACATAACATCCTGATGGGGAACCAGACACTGAAGACCTCAGAAAATGGATCGGCATGGGTTTTCCGGCAACCTGAAGAGCCCGATACGCCGATTTGAAGACCCGCCGGCCGTTGGTCCGCGCATGTCCCCAAAACATCGTGGTGCCCGCCTAGAACTCCAGCCAGACACCGATCTTGAATTCGGTATCGCCACCGCCGATCGCCGGAACCTCTGTCCCAATTTGCAGGGTATAGTTGCCGGTGCCGGGAACGATGAGGATGGATGGCGCGACTTTCGTGAATAGATCGCTGTCCTGATAGGTATTGAACACCTGCATCATGACCTTCCAGTGATCGCTCAGGCCTAGTCCAACCGTCCCATCCAGTTTGACCCGGGTTTCAAGCGTCGAGCCGGGTACGTTGATGCTGCTGTCCACCACGGCCCAGCCGTATCGTTCGCCAATCTTGATCCCGCGTCCCCAGGACAAACCGGCCTCAATTGCCGGCTCGATGACCTGATTTTGGGACCGCGCGCCCAGCCCGAAATGCCATGCCCATTTATGGGTTGCGTCCGGGGCGCTGAGGGGAAAGCGCAGGAAAACGATGCCCGAGCCGGATTGCTGCAACGTTCGGTCAATGCCGTAAAACAGATCCGCACCAAGCGTGACATTATCGCGCAGACCATATTCCAGATAGGCGCTTCCGGCAGTGTCCTTTTCTTGTGTGATGTTGAATGACCCTGACGCGAACCCTTTGCCTTTCTCGCGCAACCACGGGCCAGCCAGAGCGATCTGCACACTGGCCAGAATTAATAACGTGGCCAGCGCAATCATCCGCGTCATAGCAGCTCTCCTGTGCCACATCATGGTTAACGAAAGTTAACAATTGGTTACGCCGGGGTGGCCCGTGTCCAAGGTTTCCTGTCAGGCGCCGGCGGATATTTCACATTGGCGGAAGGCTGCGACCGGTTCCGCAGCTCCCTGCAAAGATACCGAAACGGCCCGATCCCCGAGGGTTGCGGTCGCTATTCTATTGAATTGTAACCCATTTAGAACGTTTCCGAAACCTGTGTCGGCGACGGTGACGGATCTATTGTCATGACCCAGCTCGTGTTGATCGGTTGCAATTGCCAATTCGGCAGGGCCGGAAAACCTTAAGCCAAAGACATCTGCGTCTGGCCAGGGATCAGGCGTTTTGATCGTGATCGTATACAGAGGTTTGCTCGGATCAAACGTCAGCTCAAGAAAAACCCCGGGTTCGGTGTGGGTCAAAAGGCAGGGCAGACCCGGCGTGAATTCCCAGGCCGATGTCGGTGTTGCAAAGCAAAGAAAGGTCAGAAAAGCGCGCATGCTCTCCATCTAGTGCGTCAATACGCCGTTGCCAGAAAGACATGGTTTTGCGGCGTACAGCTTTGGATTTTGCCGGCTCAGAGGATGAAATCCGGCCTGCGCCTTCCTATATCACAGGGTGAATTCAACCTGTGAGGAGAAAGCTTTATGAAATGCCCCGTAGATGGAACGACATTGGTCATCACCGATCGGAGCGGTGTCGAGATCGACTATTGTCCACAATGCAGGGGTGTTTGGCTTGACCGGGGAGAGTTGGACAAGATCATTGACCGCAGCGTGACGACGCCTCCCCCTGCGCCCCAGCCGCAACGTGGCTACGATGACCGCGGAGGTTACAAGAAGAAAAAGCGCGGCAGCTTTCTTGAGGATATTTTCGATTTCTAGGCGATGCGGCTCATCAATATCATGGAGAGCACGGCACATCCCAATCCGGCGTATTCGCGGAACTTCAGCGTTTCACCAAAATAGACAGCGCCGATGATCGCAAGAGCGATCAGCGTCAGCATCGAATAAGCCACACCCGCCTGCGCCAGCGTGACGTGCTGCATCGCGTAGAACCAAAAGATCGCCGAGGCCCCGTAGATGACGACGCCCAAGAGCACGTAGTGCGAGGCAACCCCATGGCCGCCATCCGCCGCCCATTTGATCGCGAAGTCCCCGATGATCACCATGAAGGCGGTGAAGAAAGCGAAGAAATATCCGAAAGCCATATGGGTCATGGGGGTGCCCTTTTCATGCAGCGGGGAAAGTACCCGTGCGGCTGAGTATGGCACGGACCGTGCCCGGTGGCTGTGAAGCAGGTCACAAAGGGCTTGGGGCGCTGATTCGATTTGACGTCTCTGTGTCCGCAAAAACGGATCAAATTCGCAACGATAGGGCCAAATCACGCAGTATCCACAGAACAATACCACAAATTGTGGATAGGTATGGTAATTTCAGCAACCTTTTGTGTGTCCCCATATTTATTCGGGTATGGCCGAATGCCGCATTGTGTTATGTTCATGAAAATTGAGCAGCAGTCGGAGCACAAAGTGCCGAAGCGAAAACAATACCCTACGATTACGCCTAAAAGAGCAGCGGAAGCCTTTTACGAACTCCTTACTCTTCGCAGGATGTTTCTGGAAGATGAAAGATACGCCAAGCTCACAGAATATCTCGATATTCTTACAGACGACAATGCGGATACCCGAATTAAAACCTTCGACGCGAAAACACATGCTCAGGAGGTCAAAGCGGGCAGCTTGGCATTGTTTGGCAAGGTGATTTTTATAGTCTCGAACCAATTGCTGGAGAAAGCAAGAAAAGGCTGCAAACTAGCGAATTTTACGCTTGCTCACGAATTTGCGCATGTCGAACTGGGCCACCACGAAGATCAAAAAATCGTAAAGAACTTTCAGTTGTTTTCCACTGAACAAGGTCAAGCGAACATTCCTCCAACTGATGAGGAGTTGGAAGCAAATTTTGGTGCGACTTTTTTCCAGTGCGGAGTTGCACTTCTGGATCCGGACGCCGATCCAATATCGTTGGCAAATCGCGCCTATACGGACGTGGGATACGTAAAAAAATCTCTGCGAATTTGTCAGTCAGAGGTTTTCCGCAAAGAGTTGGAGATATTAACGGCTCCGAAGCCGAGAGCGGTTCTTTAACTCTCAGAATGCTCTAACGGCCCGAAAGGTCATCACCGCCCCTTCCGCTTCTGCTTCACACCACCACGCATCCCGCCGCGGCCCATGGTGCTGCGGCCCGAGGCTTTCTGGGCGTCGTCCACCGCTTTCTCCACCGCGTATTGCCGGGCCATCGGGTCGTCGGCGATGGCCAGATCGACAGCCTCCAACCGTTTGACCTCATCGCGCAGGCGCGCGGCTTCTTCGAATTCGAGGTTCTCTGCGGCTTTGCGCATGTCGGTTCGCAGCCCGTCCAGCACCGCTTGCAGGTTGCCGCCGGCAAGCGGGTTGTCGATCTTGGCGGTCACGCGGGACTGGTCGGTGTCACCTTTGTAGAGCCCGGCAAGAATGTCTTCGACGTTCTTTTTCACCGTCGCAGGCGTAATACCATTGGCTTCGTTATAGGCGACCTGCTTGGCGCGGCGGCGGTTGGTCTCGGCCAGCGCGCGTTCCATCGAGCCGGTGATGCGATCTGCATACATGATCACGCGGCCATCGGCGTTGCGCGCGGCGCGCCCAATGGTCTGGATCAGCGAGGTTTCGGAGCGCAAAAAACCCTCCTTATCCGCGTCGAGGATCGCCACCAGCCCGCATTCGGGGATGTCGAGACCTTCGCGCAACAGGTTGATGCCGATCAGCACGTCAAAGGCGCCCAGCCGCAAATCTCGCAGAATCTCGATACGCTCGATGGTGTCGATGTCGGAGTGCATGTAACGCACGCGGATGCCCTGCTCGTGCATGTATTCGGTCAAATCCTCCGCCATGCGTTTGGTGAGCGTGGTGCAGAGCGTGCGGTAACCATCGGCAGCCACCTTGCGCACCTCGTCGAGCAGATCATCCACCTGCATCTCGACCGGGCGGATTTCCACCTCAGGGTCCAGAAGGCCGGTCGGGCGGATCACCTGTTCGGTGAAAACCCCGCCCGTCTGCTCGATCTCCCAATTTGCGGGCGTGGCTGAAACAAAGACCGATTGCGGGCGCATCGCGTCCCATTCCTCGAACTTGAGCGGCCTGTTATCCATGCACGACGGCAGGCGGAAGCCGTGTTCGGCCAGGGTGAACTTGCGGCGGTAGTCGCCCTTGTACATGCCGCCGATCTGCGGGACGGAAACGTGGGATTCATCGGCAAAGACAATCGCGTGGTCGGGAATGAATTCAAAAAGCGTAGGGGGCGGTTCGCCCGGGGCACGACCTGTGAGATAGCGTGAATAGTTCTCGATACCGTTGCAGACGCCCGTGGCCTCCAGCATCTCCAGATCGAAGTTTGTGCGCTGCTCCAGCCGCTGGGCCTCGAGCAATTTACCGTCGTTGACGAGCTGGTCGAGCCTGATCTTCAGCTCTTTCTTGATGCCGATGATCGCCTGTTGCATCGTCGGCTTCGGCGTCACGTAGTGGCTGTTGGCATAAACGCGGATTTGATCAAAATTGTCGGTTTTTTCACCGGTCAGCGGGTCAAACTCGGTGATGGATTCCAGTTCTTCGCCGAAAAAAGACAACCTCCAGGCACGGTCTTCAAGGTGGGCGGGAAAGATTTCCAAGGAATCGCCGCGTACCCGGAAAGATCCGCGCTGGAACGCCTGATCGTTGCGACGGTATTGCTGGGCTACGAGATCGGCCATGACGTGCCGCTGGTCATACATTTTCCCGACCTTCAGGTCCTGCGTCATCGCCCCGTAGGTTTCAACCGAGCCGATCCCATAGATGCAGGAAACCGAGGCCACGATGATCACGTCGTCGCGTTCGAGCAGCGCACGGGTGGCGGAGTGGCGCATCCTGTCGATCTGTTCGTTGATCTGGCTTTCTTTCTCGATGTAGGTATCCGACCGCGCCACATAGGCCTCGGGCTGGTAGTAGTCGTAGTAGCTGACGAAATACTCTACGGCGTTCTCCGGGAAGAAGCCTTTGAACTCGCCGTAAAGCTGTGCCGCGAGCGTTTTGTTGGGCGCAAGGATGATCGCCGGGCGCTGGGTTTCTTCGATGACCTTGGCCATAGTGAAGGTTTTGCCGGTGCCGGTCGCGCCCAAAAGCACTTGATCGCGTTCGCCTGAATTGACACCTTCGGTCAGTTCCTTGATGGCGGTCGGCTGATCGCCTGCGGGATCGAATTCCGTGCTGAGGACAAATTTCTTGCCGCCCTCCAGTTTGAGGCGGTCGCGGACATTCGGGGCGGGGTTGGCCATCACTTGTGGGACGTCAGAGGAATCAGTCTGGGCGTAGGGCATGTGCAATCCTTGGGGGTTCCCCCATAGGTGCCATGTTTTGACGCAGGATCAAGGGCAGTCTCGCGGCTGCTGACAAATACTGTCAGTAAGGCCCGGGATCGCCTCTAGGTGAGCAGGCCCAGACTCCGGAATGAACTTTCACTGTTTTTCCCGATGATCACATGATCATGGACCCGGGCGTCAATGGCTTCGCAGGCACGCACGATGGCATCGGTCATGGAAACATCCGCCTGGCTGGGCGAAGGATCGCCGGACGGGTGGTTATGCACCAGGATGAGCGCGGATGCATTGAGTTCCAGCGCACGTTTGACCACTTCGCGCGGATAGACCGGCACGTGATTCACAGTGCCGCGGGCCTGCTCCTCATCCGCTATCACGACGTTCTTGGTGTCGAGGTAAAGAATACGGAACTGTTCTGTATCCCGGTGCGCCATTGCCGTCCGGCAATATTCAATGAGGTCGTCCCAGCAGGACAGGGCGCAGCGTTGCAGAACCTTGGCCTGTGCCATGCGTTGCGCGAAAGATTCCGCCAGTTTCAATTGCAGATAGACTTTCTCGGTGGTGCCCCGAACCTGCAACAAACGGTGCTTTGACGCGGCGACCACGCCGTTCAGATCCCCGAAAGTTGAGAGCAGCCTTTTGGCCAGGGGTTTGACGTCAATGCGCTCGATGGCATTGAACAAAAGCAGCTCCAGCAATTCGTACTCTGGCATCGGGGCATGTCCGCCGGCCAGAAAGCGCGTGCGCAGCCGTTGCCTGTGCCCAATGTAATGGGGTGTCGGAGCGCCGCCGGCACTTGCAAATTCCCCGGCTTCAAGCGGTTTGGTCACGACACCGCTTGGAATCCGACGTTCCAGTTCTTCCAGACCGCGAAGGGCAGCCTCCGAAAATCCATTTCTCATGATCACACGCATCAACCTCGTTTGAAGCCAGTGAGTCGAATGTTGGAAAATCTAGGTTAGCGAATGTTTAACAACGACCCTGACAATGACGATTATCTGCGGTTGGTGTGAAAATTTCTCCATCCGGTTGCAAAGACCCCACGATTAAGCACGCGGGATTTCATATCTTGCTCCAGTCGTGAAAATCCCGGATATACTAAAAGCCGGATCATCGGGAGAAGAGCTATGCGCGCACGCATCTACCAGCCAGCCAGGACGGCGATGCAGTCTGGGACTGCAAAGACCCATAGTTGGGTCCTGGATTTTGCGCCTGCGTCTTCGCGTGAAGTGGACCCGTTGATGGGGTGGACGTCATCAACAGACACGCAATCCCAGGTCAAACTGCGCTTCGCCACGAAAGAAGCCGCTTTGGAATATGCCAGCGAAAATGGCATCGACGCCGACGTGCTGGAACCCAAAAAGCGCAAACCCAATATCCGTCCCGGCGGGTATGGCGAAAACTTCGCGACCGGCAGGCGAGGTGCCTGGACGCACTGATGGCCTTTGACGTCGGGCCCACTTTGGCCACGCAAGCGGATGTTGCCCATCTGTTGGATCGACATTTCGAGCTGATGCGATCACAATCGCCTCCCGAGAGCTGTCACGTGCTCCCCTCGGAGGCCCTGTCGGCAGATGATATCCACCTTTTTGTCCTGCGGGAGAACGGCCAGGCACTTGCCATTGGCGCAATTCGCACCATGGGAGATTGGGGTGAGTTGAAGTCCATGCATACCGCCTCAGAGGCGCGCGGTCGCGGTGCCGGGCGGACCATGCTCGCCGCTTTGATCGACGCAGCAACGGGCTTGGGCCTGCATCAGCTGAAGCTTGAAACCGGGTCGGGCCCTGAGCACGCCGCGGCCCGGGCACTATACCTCAGCGCGGGTTTTGCCGAATGCCCGCCATTCGGGGACTACACAGAGGACCCGCTGAGCGTTTTCATGCAGCGCACGATCTGAGATTTGCGCGCGGTAGCATGCGGGTGCCCCGCCGATCGTCCCATGGCCCAACGGTATTCACTGGAAACAGGCTTTCGTTGCCCTAAGCGCACAATGCCTCGGTAAACTCTTTGGCCACTTTCCTGCGTCTTTTCCAATCAAACTTGTCGCTGGGCGTGTTCTAATCTCTCGCCATGGGCAAGCGTACCCGCGAGATCGAGACGGCTTGATTGCTGCGTCTTGCCCACCTGCTGTTGATCGTTTAGACGTCGCGCAATGGAGGGCCCTTAGCTCAGCTGGATAGAGCAGCCGACTTCTAATCGGCAGGTCGAGGGTTCGAATCCTTCAGGGCCCGCCACCAAGACCGCCTGTCCATTCGCGGCCGGATTGTTTTGAGTTCAAGCGAGGCCCACTCGCAATTTCTACAATGCAATCTCGCCAATCAGCGCGGCCCAGGAGGCTCCGTGCATATCCCTGTCGTCGATGGCGCCCTGCACCGTGGGGCGGGGCAGGGAGAATTTGACGACGTTCAAATCGGGGATGTCAAAACGTTTGAGGGACTGTTCTTCCGCGCCGAAAACCGCTGCCACGCGGCTGGTGCTCAGGCCGCCAGAGACCTGATCAAAAGCTTCGGCCGTGCCGCAGAAAATGTCGATGGTCAGCCAGAAAGGGCCAGCGTTCTTGCTGCGGATTTTGCTCACAAGGCTGCGCAGGTCAGTCAATGTCAATCACCTCAAGCCCGAAGGCCTCCATGGGATCATTCAGGTGCAACACGTGGTTCAGGGCAAATTCGTACACCTGCCCCTGATGCATTTCGGGCGGAGAGAACAGAAAGGCAAAGGTGGGCTGTTCTTCTTCCTGTGTCAGCGGGTGGTGCAGCAGGTAGGGGTTCAGCAATTTGCCGATCTCAGCGGCCTGCGCCTCCGACGGTGCGGTGATGATCCCGATCACACCGATTTCAAAGGGCGTGGCCGTTTGCGTCTCCAGCGCGCCGAAACTGGCGGAATGCCCGATCAGGCGCAACTCCAGCGTGAAGTCTTCGGCATCAAGCGCCATGCGCTCGATCACCTTTGCGCGGCATTTGCCTTCGATGTCCTTTGCCCAAAGGGCGGCATTGGCCACGTAATGCGGATCGCGCAGCAGCGCCATGACCACCGTTCGGAACCCGGCGGGGCGCGCGCCTTCCAGCTTGACCGTGTAGCGGTCCGAAGCCACCCATTCGGAGCCTTCAACGCGCACCGACGTCCCATCGACCGCGCTGTATTTTGCCGCCGTCACATCCAGATGCCCGCCCGGTTCATAGAGGATGAAAGGGTCGGAATTCTCATAAAGCATATGTGCGGACACCGTGTGGGGGCTGGCATGCGCCCCATCCGCCAGCGGTGTGACGGTAAAGCCGGTGGCGTCAAAGTCGATCATGATCACGCCCGATTGCGGGTTGGTCGCGCAAAGCGCACCGCATTCGCCAATCTTGGCACCATGCCAGGCCCCGCCCGCGTGGCACTCCCGCATCAGGGGCAGGGCGGCGATGATGGCCGTGTCGGTGGTGCGGCCTGCTATGATGATGTCCGCGCCGGTCTCCAGGGCTGCGGCGATCTGCTCGGCCCCTGCCAGCGCCACGATGTTTGAACAGGCGCGGATGTCTTCTGATGTCACCTCCGGTGCATTGGCCAGCGGCATGATCTGGCCTGCCTCGAACGCCTGCGCAATGTCGTCCGGGTTCTGGGAACTGCGCAGCACGGCAATTTTGAGAGGCCGCGCCTGTTCGGCGGTAATTTCGCGGGTGATGTCGAGCATCCAGTCGACTGCGCTGTCGGCCCCGCAGGTGCCAGCGGTGCCGATGACCAGCGGCACATTGGCCTCTGCCCGCGCTGCCATCAAACCCGCCCATTCCAGCTTGGTTGAGGCGCGCGCGTATTTTGACACGCCCCGCCCCAGATAAGACGGCCCGCTGTCGGTTGAGCCGCCGTCGATGGCGATGATGTCAGGCTTCGCCGCGATCCCGCGCTGCAAAGCCTGCTTGTCGTAATTCAGCCCCAGCGCGCCGGAAGGGACAAGTACCCGTACCATCAGTCCTCATGCGCCTCCGGTTTTTTCAGAATGCCGCGCAGGAACATCGGGGCGACAAAACCCGCAATGGCCGCGACCCAGAAACCAATAGCGATGGGTGAAGAGAAAAGATACATCGGATCGCCGTCCGACAGGGTCATGGCACGGCGCAGCGCGTCCTCCATGTTGCCCCCCAGCAGAATACCCAGAATGACAGGCACGGTTGGCACATCCAGCTTGCGCAGGAAATAGCCCAGAATGCCGAAGCCGATCATCAGCAGCAGATCGAAATAGCTGCCCGAGAGGGAATAGATGCCCACGAAAGATATCATCGTGACGCCCGGCAACAGCACCCATGCGGGCACCATCAGGATCTTCACGAAAATCTTGACCATCGGTACGTTCATCAGCAGCAGCACCACATTGGCGATCAGCAGTGAGGCGATGAGACCCCAGACCACATCGGCACGCTCGGTGAAAAGCGTAGGCCCCGGGGTGATGTTCAGCGTCATCAGCAGCGCCAGCAACACGGCGGTTGTGCCCGAGCCCGGAACGCCCAGCGTCAGCATCGGCACCAGCGCGCCACCGGCGGCGGCGTTGTTGCCAGCCTCGGGTGCGGCAATCCCCTTGGGTGCGCCGGTGCCAAAACCGCCATTGGGGCCTGCCACGGATTTTTCGGTCATATAGGCCAAAAACGATCCCAGTGAAGCACCCGCACCGGGCAGAATACCGGCGATAAAACCCACGCCAGAGGCGCGCAGCATGGTCCATTTGGTGGCCATGATGTCCTTCCACGGGATCGTGACCTTTTCCAGTTTCACTCCGATGGAGGAGCCTTTGCCGTGGCTTTCGATGAAAAAGAAGACCTCCGCGATGGCGAAAAGCCCGACAATGGCAACAAGGAAATCAATGCCGTCGAAAAGGTGCAGATTGCCGCCCGTCAGTCGCGGCAGGCCAGAGGAGCTGTCCACGCCGATCATCGCGATGCCAAGGCCGATACAGGCCGCCAGCGCTGCCTTGGCCTGATTGTTCGAGGCCATGCCCCCCAGCGTACAGAAGGCCAGCAGGTAAAGCGCGAAATACTCCGCCGGACCGAAATAAAAGGCCACGCGGGCCAGCGTGGGGGCCAGCAGCATCAATCCGATGGTGGCCAGCAGCGCGCCCACGAAAGACGCCACACCGGAGAGCACCAGCGCATCTCCCGCGCGGCCCTGTTTGGCCATCGGATAACCATCGAGCGTCGTCATCAGCGCAGGCTCGTCGCCCGGAATATTCAGCAGGATTGACGAGATGCGCCCGCCATACATCGCGCCGTAATAGACAGAGGTCATCAGCACCAGCGCTGAGGTGGCATCCAGGCCGAGCGTAAATGTGATCGGGATCAGGATCGCCACGCCGTTCGAGGGGCCGAGACCCGGCAGCGCGCCGATGATGGTGCCCAGAAAGCAGCCGCAGATGGCCAGAAAAAGGGTGTAAGGCGACAGGGCGACGCCAAAGCCGATGGCCAGATTTGCGAGGATGTCCATGTCAGTGCCCCACAAATGGAATGAGAATGGTGAATGCGTCCCAGAGCTTTTCGCCCGTTGGAATGCGGTAGGCCACGATATTGCCCAGGCCGAGGGCGTATTTGAACAGCACGAACAGACCCAGTGACAGGCCCAGACCGGACAGAATGGCCGGTCGCGGATTGGGCGAAATCTGATAGCTCAGGATACCGGCGGCGATGGCGGTGGGCAGCAAAAAGCCCAGCGGCGTCAGAAAGACCGCATAAAGCGCCAGCACAAAGACCGCGATGGCCATGGCCCCCCAGGTGCCGCCCGCAGGCCAGGCGGGATCAGGATCAGGCTTGAACATGATCGACAGCGAACAGATGGCGGCCACCCCCCCGATCATCAGCGGGAAGAGTTTCGGAAGAAACTCGCCGGAAAACAGGTTCGTCTGAATCTGGGTGGCAGCCGCGATATACGCGACTGCCGTGATCAAACAGATCAGACCAAAAATGCGGTCTGATGGCATTACTGGGTCACTCCCAGCTCTTTGGACATGGTGGCGATGTCTGCGACAAGCCCGTCAACGTAAGCCTGGAAGTCGCCGCCAACCTTGGTGAAGGGGGCCAAACCGTTGTCTTTCATGGCCTGCGCCCATTCGGGGCTGTCCGCGACCTGTTGCAGCTTGCCGGCCCATTCGTCGAACTTGGCGTCCGAGATGTCCTTGGGCACGTAAAGGCCACGCCAGTTCACCGCGACCACGTCATATCCCTGCTCCTTGGCCGTGGGGATGTCGTCAAAGCCGGGCACGCGTTCGTCGGTCAGCACCGCGATGACGCGGATGTCGCCGTTGGACAGGAAGCTCACAACTTCGGACATGTCGCCCGTCATGGCTTGCGTGAATCCACCGACCGTCTGGGTGATCGCATCCGCGCCCCCGTCAACACCGATGTATTTGACTTTCGTGATGTCGGTGAACCCGCCTTCTTTCAGGATCATCAGCGGTTTGAGGTGGTCAAAGCCGCCCACAGCCGACCCGCCTGCAAAGGCCACGGAACCGGGGTCTGCCTTGATGGCTTCCACCAGATCGCCCAGCGTCTGATAGTCGCTGTCTGCGGCCACCACGATCACGCCCGGATCAGCCCCGATCGCGCCAACGAAACGCACCTGATCCGCTGTCATGCCCGCATAGGCGTTTTGCGCCAGACGGGTGGTTGTGGCGGAAGAGGCCGCCACGATCAGGTCTTCGTCAGAGCCGCGTTCGTTGACGACATTGCCGTAAGCCAGACCGCCACCCGCGCCCGGCATGTTGGTGACCTGAACCGGCTTATCGACCGCGCCGATGTCGAAAAGGATCTTGCCGATCTGACGGCAGGTGAAATCCCAGCCGCCGCCGGGGTTGGCCGGTGCGATGCATTCCGCCGCCGTGGCACCCCCTGCAATACCCACAGAGAGCACGGCACTCGTTGCGAGCGCCTTGAAAAAGCGTTTTGTCATTGGTTCCTCCCATTTGACTTGACGGGTCTCCACCCGTTTCATGTGGTGACATGACCTTAGGAACCTGACACCAACCTGTCACGCATGCAAAGACCAAACCGCCCATGAGATTTCTGCTGGTAGAAGACAACGCTGATCTGGCCCGCGCGCTAACGGGGCGCTTTGCGCTGGACGGGCATGTGGTGGATCACGCCGCCTGTCTGGCGGATGCGGAGCTTTCCATGAAGACCGTGTCTTACGATTTGATTTTGCTCGATATTATGCTGCCCGACGGGGACGGGCGTGAATTTCTGCGCCGACACCGCGCGCAGGATGATCCAACGCCCGTGATCGTTCTGACAGCGCGTTCGGAGGTCTCCGACCGGGTTGGTCTGCTTGATCTGGGGGCGGATGATTACATCACCAAACCCTTCGATTTTGCCGAGCTGGAAGCCCGGACGCGGGCTGTGATGCGCCGTCTTGGCGGGGCAGCGGGCAACACGCGTGAGTTCGCGGGACTGGTATTTGATTCGACCACCGGCACGATTTCGGCAGACAACTGGACCGAGCAGTTGCGTAATCGCGAAATGCGCCTGCTCGAAGTTTTCTTTGCCGCCCCGGGGCAGATTTTTTCCAAATCTCACCTCATGGACCGTCTGTTTTCCTTTTCCGAGGACGTCTCGGAAAACGCGATCGAGGTTTATGTGGGCCGGTTGCGCCGCAAGTTGGGCGCGTCTGAAGCCCACATCGAGACGGTGCGGGGTCTGGGCTACCGGATGGTGAAACGCGGATGAGCGCTGCGGGCTCTCCGGGCTCAATCAGGCGGCGGCTGGTGGGTCAGCTGGCGCTTGTCGCAGCCCTCCTGTCGGTGGCGTTTTTCTTTTCGCTCCGGGTTGTGGCGGAGCGCGCGACGGAGGCCACGCAAGACAATATTCTGGCTGCCTCCGCCACCTCTATTGCCGATGCGGTCTATTCGGACGCGGGCGAAATTCGTGTGGAAATCCCTTATTCGGCGCTGTCGATGCTGGGCACGGTCTCCGAAGACCGGGTATTTTATCGGGTGATTGTCGATGGGCGCACGCTCACAGGTTATGATGATCTGCCCGTGCCCGAAGGGCGCGCGCGCGCGCGTGGGCCTGCTTTTGCGACCTATGGTTACCGCGATGATACGTTCCGCGCCGTGGTGGTCACCCGCGCGCTCAGTGCTGCCAATCAGGCGCGCCGCGTGCAGGTTGTGGTCGCCCAGACCCGTCTGGGACTGGCCGCGATTTCCTCGCGTATCACCACCATTGCCACGGCCATCGGCGTGGCGTTCTTTCTGGTGGCCACAGCACTCAGCGCCTTTGCCGCGCAAAACGCGCTCTCCCCGCTCAACCGTTTGGCCGAAGCCGTGGCCCGGCGTGGCCCCAAGGATCTGCGCCCGGTCACGGCCGAAACCCCCACTGAACTTGCGCCCCTTGTGGGCGGGCTCAACGGCTTTATCGCGCGGCTCGGCTCGGCGCTGACCCGCTCCGAAGATCTGATTGTCGAGGCTGCGCACCGCGTGCGCACCCCGCTGGCCACCGTACGCACCCAGGCCGAAGTGGTGCATCTGCAAATGGAGAAACCGGAAAACCGTGCGGCCCTGCGGCAAATGATCCGGGCGGTGGATGAAAGCTCGCGCTCTGCTGGGCAGCTTCTGGACCACGCGATGGTCACCCTGCGCTCCGACCAGTTGGAAACCGAAGAGATCGACCCTGCGGAACTGTTGCGCGATGCCATTCATCGCCTGTCGCCCACCGCGGAACTGAAGGACATCGCGATCAACCTGCATCTGCCCGACACGCCCCTGCGGGTGCAGGGCGATCCGATCCTGTTGCAGAATGCGGTGCGCAATATTCTCGACAATGCGATCAAATATTCGCCCGCCGATACGGACATCACCGTGCGTCTGACGCCCGGGTCGCCCTGCCGGTTGCATTTCTGCGATCAGGGCCGCGGTTTTGAGGCGCAGGACATCGCGCGCCTGCCGGACCGTTTTTCGCGGGGGTCCAACGTGGAGGATGTGGTGGGCTCCGGTCTGGGGTTGACGATTGTGCAGGATGTGGCCCGCGCCCATGGCGGCACGCTGGAAATTGCCCAAAACCCGAAAGGAGAGGGCGCATGCGTCTCGCTTGTCTTGCCGTCCTACTGAGCTTTTGCGCACCCCTGGCCGGGGCCTTCGAGATTGAGGAAAGCCGCCAGTATCCGGCCAATGGCTCTGTGACGCTGCGCATTCTCTCCACGGCGGACGCGGATGTGTTCGAGCCGATCATCGAAGCCTTTCAGGATCAGAACCCGGCCATTGCGATCACCTACGACGTGGCCAGTTCCGCGCAGGTGATGACCGCGCTTTATGAGGAGGGCGCGCAATATGATCTGGCGATTTCTTCCGCCATGGATTTGCAGACCAAGCTGGCCAATGACGGTCTTGCGCAGACCTATGTGTCTGATGCCACGGGCTTGCTGCCGGGCTGGGCCAAATGGCGTGATCAGATATTCGCCTTCACGCAGGAACCGGCGGTTCTGGTCCTGAACGCGCAGGCTTTCACGGGTCTGGCCCCGCCGAAAAATCGCGAAGACCTGATTGCGCTGCTGCGCGATCATGCAGATGTCTTCGACGGGCGTATCGGCACCTATGATGTGCGTGTGTCAGGGCTGGGATATCTCTTCGCCACACAGGATTCCCGCAACACGGAAAGCTTCTGGCGCCTGACCGAAGTGATGGGACGTCTGAACACCCGGCTTTATTGCTGTTCGGGTGACATGATCACGGATGTGGCACGGGGTGAACTTGTGCTGGCCTACAATGTTCTGGGCAGCTACGCGCGTTCAAGGCTCGCTGACACGCCGGGGCTGCTGGTGGTGGAAATGGATGATTTCGTTTCCGTCATGCTGCGTTCGGCACTCATCCCCAAGACAGCAAAAGCGCCCGGAGAGGCCGGGTTGATGATTGATTTTCTGGCCGGGATGAACACACGCCCTGCGCTTGCAGAAGAAACCGGGTTGCCGCCCGTCGCACCAAGTACCAAAGAAGATGAAAGTGTCATCCGTCCGATCCGGCTCGGTCCCGGCCTGTTGGTCTTTCTCGACACCATGCGCAGAGAGACATTCCTGCGCAGCTGGACCAGTTCGATCGAGCAGGAATAGCGGAGATCGGGAAAGAACCCGGTTGCACCGACGCTGCGGCTAGGGCGGATGGCTGCAATGTTACACTTTATCCGTCGCGTCCAGGTTCGTCCGGATTGCTGCAGAACAACGCGATCTTGTTGCCGTGAGGGTCGCGAAGGTAGCCAACGTAGAAGTGAGATCCATAGGAGGCGCGAAAGCCGGGCTGACCTTCGTCAGAACCTCCGGCAGCGAGGGCTGCGGCGTGTAGATCACGTACCTGGCTTTGGCTGCGCGCCTCAAATGCGACCATAGCTCCGTTGCCAGCCGTCGCCGGGCCGCCATTGAAGGGTGATTTGACATAGAAATCTGGCGAAACCTGAGATTGACCCGGTTGTACGGGCGGTATGTAGCTCAAGTCCCCATGATACTCCTCCAGTCTGTAACCAAGGGCTGTCAGGAACGCAGAGTAAAATCGCTCCGCGCGCGCGATGTCATCTGCCCCAACGGTGACATAAGCAATCATGGCGTGTGCTCCCTCCGGAATTTATAGCGTTTCGACTTAACGTTGGATCGCTTGTTCGCGGCCTCTCGCTTCGGTGACACGCGAAAAGCGATCAAGGTAAGGTGAAACGCTTTAGTCATTGCAACGCGGCCACTGCATGGCGGTAAGCCTACACACAACTCGATTGAACAAAAGGGCGTTCGTTAAATCTCAAAAGCCGAAACTGGCGCAACTGCAGCGAAGCTCGGTTCGCGTCCCTTCATATCCTCGGCGGTCTGCTTTTGTAGACCGGCAGTTGCCAGCCAAAGGCCAGTGAGCCTGCACGCAGCGCCCATGTGACGAAGGCGCAGAGGGCCAACGGGAACAGCGCGTCGGCGAAATAGGGCCGGGTCAGGGCTGCGACCGTTGCACCGGCAAATGCCGCCGTCACATAAAGCTCGCCCTGTTTCAGCACAACCGGCAGATCGTCCAGAACCACGTCGCGCAGCAATCCTCCCATGCAGCCGGTGATGGTGCCCATCAAGACGACAACCAGCGCAGGCTGACCCATCGAAAGGGCCACGCCGGTGCCTGCCGGTACCGCCACTGCCAGCGCGAAACTGTCCAGCCAGATCAGCGTTTTCAACCGGCTCTCGAACCGGTGGGCGGTGAAGAAGACGACCAGCGCAGCGGCGCAGGCAAGCCCGATGTAGGCGGGTTGCGCGATCCAGAAAATCGGGTTCCGGTCCAGCAGCACATCGCGCAGGGTGCCGCCGCCCACCGCCGTCAGGCAGGCCACAAAAGCAAAGCCCACGATATCAAGCTGCTGGCGGCTGGCCACCAGAGCACCGGTCAGCGCAAAGATGACAACGGAGGCGTAATCGAGAAAGGCAATCAGGGTCATTTGGGTTTGAACGGCGCCATGCCGGCACGGGCAAGCGCATCCGCGCGTTCGTTTTCCGGATGGCCCGCGTGACCTTTGACCCATTTCCAGGTCACATCATGTTTTGCATTAGCCGCGTCCAGCCGTTGCCACAGTTCGGCGTTGGCCACCGGTTTCTTGGCTGCGTTTTTCCAGCCGTTTTTCTTCCAGCCAAAAATCCAGCTGGTGATCCCGTTTTTGACGTAATTGCTATCCGTCACGATGGTGATCGTGCTGCTGCGGCTCAGAGATTCAAGGGCGTTGATCGCGGCGAGCAGTTCCATGCGGTTGTTGGTCGTCTCCGGCTCACCGCCTTTCAATTCGCGCTCCTTGATGACGGTCTCTCCGTCCATCGCCCGCATCAACGCACCCCAGCCGCCCGGCCCGGGATTGCCGGAACAGGCCCCATCTGTATATGCGAATAATTCAGCCATGAGCGGCGAGGCATATATAGGCGGCCTCGACCCCGTCAAGCCCTTTCGCACTGCCGGTTTCGCGCGCCGTGACCGTCAGGCCCGCCTCTTCCAGCAGACCGGTCAGTTCGGCGTCGGTGTAATAGGTGTAGTACCGCCCGATCGGGTCGCGTTTGCTGCCGGTTCCGGTCTTCATGCCGATGTGAAAGCGCCCTCCGGGTTTGAGGGCCCGCGCCAGCGCGGCAAGATGGCGCGGCATGTCTTCACGGCTGGCGTGCAGCAAAGAGAAATTGGCCCAGATGCCATCGTAGACATCGGTGCCGGAGATATCGTCAAACCCAGCAAGCCGAGCCTCCACGCCCGGATGGCGTTGCGCAAGGGCGATCATTTCGGGCACCGGGTCCACAGCGGTCACCGTCAACCCGCGTTCGGCCATCGCGGCCGAAGAGGTGCCGGGCCCACATCCCAGATCAAGCACATGCCCGCCTTTTGGCACATCGCTGATAAAGGCCTCCAGCCGCGGATCGGTCTCATTGAACCCTTCGGTCAGTTCCACGTATTCGCGGGCTTTTTCACCATAGACTTTAAGGGTCTCGTCATCGCTCATAGAAATATCCCGACACCCAGACAGATCAACACGATGCCGCTCAGCAAGACCCGTAAGGACAGCCACCAGCGCGGCGTGAGCCCCCATTGCCAGAAAGCGATGTCGAGCAAGAGCACGCCGGCAAACCCGAAAAACAGGTTTGTCGCGGAGGATACCGGTCCGCCGCCGACCATGAAAAAAGTCCAGAGAGCGGGGATCACCGACAGGGTGTAGCAGGTCGCGGCCCTTGTGCCGCTGGCCCGGGTGGCAAATCCCCAAAGCACGCCTGACATAAAAGACAGGATCACCGTGCCATAAAAAAGCTGGATGTAGGGGCCCACAAAACGCGAGCCGAAGGTGCTGGCCCCCCAATCGGCCAGCGCGGGCCACAGCAGGGTCACGGCCCCCCAGACGAACGGGATGACGCCCGCAAGGCCAAGGGCAAGCGGGGCCGCCGGGATGCGGCTCATGCTTTTTCCAGCGCCAGACGGCCAGCAAGGGCTACAAAGATGCCCGCAAAGCTTCGGTTCAGCCACCGCATCACGCGCTCTGATCCCAGCAGCCATCGGCGCGTCATTGCCGCGAAAACGCCGTAGAACAGGAAAACCCCGAAGGTCATGATCATGAAGACCGCGCCCAGCACCACCATTTCCAAAGTCGCCGTGTCCGCTTGGCCGGACAGGAACGGAGGGAGCAAGGCCAGAAAGAAGATCGAGAGTTTGGGGTTCAGAAGATTGATCAGCGTGGCGCGCCGGGCAATGATCCATCCCGGTTCAGTTGATTTTTGCGCGCCAATCGACAGCGCGCCATGCGCGCGCAGAGATTGCCAGGCAAGATAGAGCAGATAAGCCACACCCGCGAATTTGACGATTGTGAACAGCACAGCACTTGTGTGCAGCACGGCGGCCAAGCCCAGGGTCGCGGCGGCGAGATGCGGTAGGATCCCGATGGTGCAGCCCAGGGATGCCCAGAAAGCGGCAAGCCTACCCTGACCCAATCCCAAGGCAATTGTGTAGATGACCCCGGTGCCGGGGGCCAGAACCACGACGAAGGCGGTGAGCAGGAACTGAAAGGAGATCACGCGGGCTCTCTCAGAACGCGGGGGACCTTGAATTCAACGTTCTCCACGGCGGTCTCCACGAGTTCGCGGGTCACGTCATACCGCTGGACGAAGGCGTCGATGACCTCGTTGATCAGCACTTCGGGTGCTGAGGCCCCGGCGGTGATCCCGATACTGCGGATGCCTTCCAGCGCGCGCCAGTCGATGTCGGTTGCCCGCTGCACCAGCTGCGCGTAATTGCAGCCCGCGCGCGCGCCCACTTCGACCAGCCGTTTGGAATTGCTGGAATTGGGGGCGCCGACGACCAGCATCGCGTCGCATCTGGGGGCCATCGCCTTGACCGCCTCCTGACGGTTGGTGGTGGCATAGCAGATGTCTTCCTTGTGCGGCCCGACGATAGCGGGAAAACGGGCTTTCAGAGCCGCGACCACATCTGCGGTATCGTCCACGCTGAGCGTGGTCTGCGTGACATAGGCCAGCCGTTCTGGATCGCGCACCTCAAGGCCGGGGACATCCTGCGGGGTTTCGACCAGCAGAACCTCTCCGGAGGGCAACTGGCCCATGGTGCCGACGGTTTCAGGGTGACCTGCGTGGCCGATCATGATCATTTGCAGACCATTGTCGGCGTGACGTTGTGCTTCGATGTGAACCTTGCTGACAAGCGGGCAGGTGGCGTCAACATAGACCATTTCGCGCTTGGCGGCGGCGGCGGGCACGGCCTTGGGTACCCCATGGGCGGAAAAGATGACCGGACGATCATCGGGACAATCGGAAAGTTCCTCAACAAAGACCGCACCTTTTGCGCGCAGCCCGTCCACCACGAATTTGTTGTGAACGATCTCGTGGCGCACGTATATCGGTGGCCCCCATTTTTCCAGCGCCATCTCAACGATCTTGATCGCGCGATCCACGCCCGCGCAAAAGCCGCGCGGCGCTGCCAGCAACAGGGTCAGGGGCGGTTTGGTCATGGTCTTAGCTCCGGAGTTCTCTCACCAGAGGTAAGGCTTTGCGCAAGCAGCGTCCAGAGCGACCTCTGGACGCGCCGTGTTAACCGTTGGCCGCGTCCGGGAATTCACGCGGTGGGCGCCCGATCACGTCCTTCAACTCGTCCAGCTCGATGAAGTTATCAGCCTGACGGCGCAGCTCGTCCGATATCATGGGGGGCTGACTGCGGATGGTGGACACCACAGAGACCCGGACCCCGGATCGTTGCAGGCTTTCGACCAGCGGGCGAAAATCACCGTCGCCGGAAAACAGAACAATATGATCCACCCGCGGCGCGAGTTCCATCGCATCCACCGCCAGTTCGATATCCATGTTTCCCTTGACCTTCCGGCGGCCCATGCTGTCGGTATATTCCTTGGCAGGCTTGGTCACCATGGTGAAGCCGTTGTAATTCAGCCAATCAACCAGAGGGCGAATGGGAGAGTATTCATCGTTCTCCAAAAGCGCTGTGTAGTAGAAGGCTCGCAGGAGCTTTCCTCGACGCATGAACTCCTGGCGCAGCAGCTTATAGTCGATATCAAATCCGAGCGACTTGGCAGCGGCATATAGATTCGAGCCGTCAATGAACAGCGCCAGCCGTTCGTCTTTATAAAACATAAAGTGTCCTTCCGATGCGTCAGCTGCTGGTGTTCAAGGAGTGACTTGAATAAAATGACCGTCATGCTGACCCGGTGCAAAATAGGGAAATTTCCAAGTGTCGCAAGGGACTGAGACCTACAAAACTGGCGAAAAGCTGCCACAAATCCGGTCAATTGCCTTGATTGCCCTTGGGTCAAACACCTCCTCTCCGCTAGGTGACCCAACGGAAACTGTCAGAAAGGGCGTTCTAGCACTGGTTGAAAGTTTAGGGGTGATTCGGCGTGTGAGCAAGTATTACCGCACACCGGCTTTCCCGGCTGGAAACGGTCCGGACTTTGTGAATGCGGTGGTCTGTCTTGAAACCGATCTGCCTCCCGAAGATGTGATCAGCAGATTGCATGAGATCGAGGCAGAGATGGGTCGGTCCCGCAAAACCAGATGGGCGCCCCGCACGCTCGACCTTGATCTCATTGCGCTGGGAAATCATGTGTTGCCGGATGCGGACACCCACAGGATTTGGCGTGACTTGCCGCTCGACCAACAAATGGAGCGTGCGCCCGAGTTGCTGATCCTGCCGCATCCGCGGGTTCAGGAGCGGGCCTTTGTTCTGGTGCCGCTGGCGGATGTCGCGCCGGGGTGGGTACATCCGGCCACCGGACGGAGTGTCAAAGAGATGCTTGCAGCGCTTCCCGACGCTGCGAAACAAGAGGTTGTTGCGCTGGAATAGGCGCTTGTAAATCTCTCAAAAGGGGCCTAAGTACCGCACTTCTGACAAACCCTCGATTTATGGAGTGTTCCATGGCCCGCGTCACCGTTGAAGATTGCGTCGACAAAGTTCCCAACCGGTTTGAACTGGTGATGCTTGCGGCACATCGTGCCCGCGAAATCTCTGCCGGTGCGGCGATCACGGTAAATCGCGACAACGACAAGAATCCGGTCGTGTCCCTGCGGGAAATCGCCGACGAGGCGCAAAGTGCCGACGATCTGCGCGAGCGCCTGATCGAGAGCAACCAGAATCAGATCGAGGTGGACGAGCCGGAAGAGGACGCCATGGCGCTTCTGATGGGGGCCGAGCAGGACAAGCCCGAAGAGGACAGCATGTCCGAAGAAATGCTCTTGCGGCAATTGATGGCAGCACAAGGGCAAAGCTGACCGCAGCTTAACCCCGGCCCGAGGGGCTGACACATGACGACAGCAGACCAGATGGACATTACCGCCGACGATCTGGTTAGCCTCGTTACCAAATACAACCCTAAGACGAATGAAGCGTTGATCCGCGCGGCCTACGATTATGGCCGCGACATGCACGAAGGGCAAAAGCGCCATTCGGGCGAGCCCTATTTCAACCATCCTGTTGCCGTGGCGGCCATTCTCACCGAGCAGCAGCTCGACGATGCCACCATCATCACTGCGCTGCTGCATGACACCATTGAAGACACCAAGGCATCCTACGCGGAAGTGGCGGACCGCTTTGGCAACGAAGTGGCCATGCTGGTGGATGGGGTCACCAAGCTGACAAACCTCCAGCTGAATTCGACGGAGACCAAGCAGGCGGAGAATTTTCGCAAGCTCTTCATGGCGATGTCGAAGGATTTGCGCGTTATTCTGGTCAAGCTGTCGGACCGTTTGCACAATATGCGGACCATCAAGGCGATGCATATCGACAAGCAGGCGCAAAAGGCGCGCGAGACAATGGATATATTCGCGCCGCTTGCCGGCCGGATGGGGATGCAGTGGATGCGCGAGGAGCTTGAAGATCTCGCTTTCCGCGTGCTGAATCCCGAAGGCCGGGCGTCGATCATCCGCCGCTACATCAATCTGCAACGTGAAACCGGCGACGTGATCCAGCGGATCACCGGTGACATGCGGCTGGAACTGGACAAGGCAGGCGTCGAGGCGGATGTCTTTGGCCGCGCCAAGAAACCCTATTCGATCTGGCGCAAGATGCAGGAGAAGGAGCAGACTTTCTCGCGCCTGTCCGACATCTACGGGTTTCGCATTCTCACCGCGACAGAGGAGGATTGCTACCGCGCGCTTGGGGCGATCCACCAACGCTGGCGCGCGGTGCCGGGCCGGTTCAAGGATTACATCAGCCAGCCCAAGTCAAACGGCTATCGCTCCATTCATACAACCGTGTCGGGGCGGGACGGCAAGCGCGTCGAAGTTCAGATCAGGACCGGCCAGATGCATGATGTGGCCGAAACCGGCGTGGCCGCGCATTGGTCCTACCGTGACGGTGTGCGCAGCCAGAACCCTTTTGCCGTCGATCCGGCCAAATGGATCACGCAGCTCTCCGAGCAATTCGATGCGGAAGAGGACCACGAGGACTTTCTCGAAGCCGTCAAGCTGGAGATGTACTCGGATCAGGTCTTTTGCTTCACGCCAAAAGGGGAAGTGGTGAAGCTGCCGCGTGGGGCCACACCGATTGATTTCGCCTTTGCGATCCATACGCGCATCGGCATCGCCTGTGTCGGCGCCAAGGTGGATCACATGCGTGTGCCGCTCTGGACCCGGCTGAAAAACGGCCAGAACGTGGAAATCATCACCGCCGAAGGTCAGAGCCCGCAGGCGACTTGGCTCGACATTGCCACAACCGGCAAGGCGCGCGCCGCCATCCGGCGGGCGCTACGCGAGGAGGATCGGGCGCGCTTCGTCAAGCTCGGGCGTGAACTGGCACGCTCGGCCTTTGAGCACGTCGGTCGCAAGGCCACCGACAAGGCGCTGTCCACCGCTGCACGCCATCTGCGGTATGAAAACCGCGAAGATCTCCTTTCCCGTCTGGGCAGTGCCGAGATCACTGGTCGCGAAGTAGTGCAGGCGGTCTATCCCGACCTGACGCCAAAGGCCGGCGAAAAGGTGGACGCGCAGCGTGCGGTCATCGGTCTGTCGCAGGGGCAATCGTTTGACCGGGCCTTTTGCTGTCAGCCGCTGCCGGGGGAGCGGATTGTCGGGATCACCTTCAAGGGCCGCGGTGTTGTGGTGCACGCGATCGACTGCGACCGCCTCAGCGCCTATGAGGACCAACTGGACCGATGGCTTGACCTCAGATGGCACGAAGGCAGCCACCCCGCGGTCTATGGTGCCACGCTTGACGTGACGCTCAACAACGATTCAGGCACCTTGGGGCGCATCTGCACCTTGATAGGAGAGACCAAGGCCAATATTTCTGACCTACAGTTCGTGGATCGGAAACCAGACTTTTACCGTCTTCTGATCTATGTCGAACTGAGAGATGTCTCGCATCTGCATTCGCTGATGCTGACACTTGAAGCCGAAAGCGATGTGGCGGAAATTTCCCGCTATCGCAATATGTCACAAGGGGTCGTCGAAACACCTGCCTGATGCCGCGACCTGGTCATTTAGAGGTCATAATTTCGAGGTGTCCTGCATGGGCTGACCCCTCACAAGAGTTAAAAAAGGAACCCCGTTCTTTGGTTTTCAAACGCCGCGATCCCAAAAGCTGGCCCCGCGCTCTGGCAGAGTTTCTCTGGCCGCGTGGGGGCTGGGCGCGTGCGTTTCATTACGTCAAGCACCGGATGCGGCGCTTGCCGGACAGTCCCGAACGGATCGCCCGGGGGATCTGGGCCGGGGTCTTTGCTTCGTTCACACCGTTTTACGGCATTCATTTTTTCATCGCGGCAGGGCTTGCCACGGTCATGCGGGGAAATGTCATCGCCTCCCTGATGGCAACGTTTTTCGGGAACCCCCTGACCTATGTGCCCATCGGTGTTGCGGCTCTGTCCACGGGGCACTGGTTGCTCGGCGATGATATGGACGAGCGCATCCCGCGCTCTTTCGGTGGCAAATTCGTTGATGCGGGTGCCGATCTCAAAGACAATTTCCTGGCAATATTCAACGACACAACCGCCGACTGGTCCCGTCTGTCGGTTTTTTATGACGAGATTTTCTTTCCCTATATGGTCGGGGGTATCTTGCCGGGCATAATTTCGGCGACCGTCTGTTACTATCTGGCGGTGCCGTTGATCCGGGTGTATCAGAAACGGCGTAAGGGCATGATCAAGGCAAAATTTGAAGCTCTGAAAGCAAAAGCTGCAGCAAAAGCAGATGCCAAACGTAAAGCGGAACATTCTACCGGGGACTAAAATTGGGGGGCTATCTGATGGCCAATCACGGAAAACTGCGCCTCGGCGTAAACATCGACCATGTGGCAACCGTGCGCAATGCGCGTGGCGGTGCCTACCCGGACCCTTTGCGGGCCGCAAAAATTGCGCAGGAGGCGGGGGCCGACGGCATCACTGCGCATTTGCGCGAAGACCGCCGGCACATCTCGGACGCGGACATCGAGGGGCTGATGGACGTTCTCAGCGTGCCGTTGAACTTCGAGATGGCAGCGACGGATGAAATGCAGCAGATTGCGTTGCGTCACAAACCGCATGCCGTCTGCATTGTGCCGGAAAAGCGCGAGGAACGCACCACAGAAGGCGGGCTCGAAGTGGCCCGCGAAGAAAACAAGCTGGCGCATTTCATCGCCCCGTTGCGGGATGCTGGTTGCCGGGTCTCCATTTTCATTGCCGCGGACAAACGACAGATCGAAGCGGCCCATAGGATTGGCGCGCAGGTCATCGAATTGCATACGGGCGCTTATTGCGATGCGCATGCGGAAGGCGACACCGACAAACGGGATCAGGAACTGCAAGCGTTGCGCGAGATGTCCGGTTTCGCCCATTCATTGGGGCTGGAGGTTCATGCCGGTCACGGGCTGACATATGATACTGTCACACCGGTTGCAGCCTTTCCGGAAGTGATGGAATTGAACATCGGGCATTTCCTGATCGGCGAGAGCATTTTTCTGGGTCTGGCCCCCGCGATCGCACAGATGCGGCGCCTGATGGATGCCGCACGGGCCTGAAAACCTCGCCAGAGGTTGATGTTTGACAATTTGCTCATCCCAAAGTTGAAAAATAGCCATTTTTGAATCACCCTAAGGTTGCGGTTGGTGATGTTTGGTATATAGTTGGGATTATTGAATTAAATTAATATGAGGAGGGAGCAGATGATTTTTCGTCCACTTCGGTTTTGTCTCAACTATATAATGATTACCATTGCCACAATCGTACTGACCATGATTATTCAGTCGTTTGTTGCGTTTGATCTCAGTTCAGTTGGGACGTCGGTTATCCCGTTGCTGGCAGCAGCAATGATCGAGGGTCAGTACTTCGGTCGTCATTGTGAGGGTCCGCCCGCCAAGGCAACAATCTGGCGTGCGTCGTTGAAAATGGCGGGAATCGTCATGGTGTTGTCGGTTCTGCTTATGGGGTTGTTGGCCCTTGTTTCATCGGGTGTATTGAGTGTTTTTGCCGCCATCAGTCCGGCCATGACAATGCTGATACTGGTTTTCGCCGTGTTGTTTTCATGGGTGATACTGCGTTTGGGTTACGGCATGGGTTTGCGTTCTGGTATGAGCCAGATTGCCTGACAACAGCTCGCAGAAGCTGTGGCTATTGAGTAGAAGAAATGGGGGTGCTGTTGCGCCCCCTTTTTTGTGCGGCCGCGTTACACACCATGGCGTTGACCTTCACCAAGGTGGGCGGGCCAACGGTATGTTCTCGCCCACATGCCTCGGTGCGCGATCGGACAGACAGGTCAATTTATCGCAGCTTGGGGCTCATGCTGGTGTTCGCGGTTGATTTGCATTGATGTTGTCCGGCATCTGTCAAACAATCGCCTGATGAGTGAGGCTGACAGACTATGATCCTGGGCATTGGCACGGACCTTGCAAACATCGAGCGCATCGAGGGGACGCTCAACCGGTTCGGGGATCGGTTCCGCAATCGTGTGTTTACCGAAACCGAACAGCGCAAGGCGGAGCGTCGTAAGGACGTTGCCGGCACCTATGCGAAACGCTGGGCCGCCAAGGAAGCCTGCTCAAAAGCGCTGGGCACCGGGTTGGCCATGGGGATTGCATGGAAAGACATGTCGGTGAGCAATCTCAGAACCGGGCAACCCGTGATGCATGTCACCGGCTGGGCGCGCGAACGGCTCGATGAAATGACGCCGCCGGGTCATGAGGCCGTGATCCATGTCACCTTGACGGACGACCATCCCTGGGCACAGGCCTTCGTGGTGATCGAGGCGCGGCCAATCGCCGGGTAACGATTTGCAAATCTTTTGGGCCGCCCGCTCTGTTAACCCACCCATCTGCTTACCGGTGTCATACGGTCTGTGCACAGGTTGTGCACGGGTTGTGATCAGCGCAGATGCCGTAAAACAAGGCTGTTAAGCCCGGTTGAGAGTTGTTAGTGCAACGCGGTCACCGAACGTTGCGCGAGCCTGCCTTGACTCGCCCCGCTGGCCTGCGCATTTAGGCGCAAACCAAATCATGGGAGCGCCCAATGGCCGCTAAAGAAAAGAAGCAGCAGAATGCCGTCGTTGAGACGATCAAAACCGTCGTCTACGCGCTGCTTATTGCCGGGGTGTTCCGCACGCTGTTTTTCCAGCCGTTCTGGATACCGTCGGGCTCGATGAAGGAGACCCTGTTGGTGGGTGACTTTCTCTTCGTCAACAAGATGGCCTACGGCTATTCCTATGCGTCCTGCCCCAGCCTGATCATGCCGCGCTTCGGTGTGAATATTGATGCCAAGGATATCTGCGGCGTATTTGACAAGGACAACACGCGCCTCTTTGCAAGGTCGCCTGAACGTGGGGACGTGGTTGTCTTTCGCCATCCGGTATCCGGTCGCGACTACATCAAGCGGCTGATCGGCATGCCGGGCGACAGCATCCAGATGCAGGACAGCATCGTTCTGATCAACGGGGAACCTGCCCCGCAGGAGCCTGCGGGTGTCTTTGAAGAGTTGATGGAGCCGCAAGGGCCCGAAGGTCGGCGTCCGCGTTGCTCGAATGGTCCTGTGGGTGATGGCGGTACTTGTGAAAAGGCCCGGGCCATAGAGACCCTGCCCGGAGGCAGCAAGCATCTGGTTCTGGACATTGGGCTGCAGGCGTCTGATCGGACGGGTGTCTATCAAGTGCCTGAAGGTCATTACTTTTTCATGGGCGACAACCGCGACAATTCCGCCGACAGCCGCCTGGCGCAGCAAGTTCAAGGCGTTGGGTTTGTGCCTTTTGAGAACCTGATCGGCCGTGCCGACCGGATCATGTTTTCCTCTGCGGGCAGGTCCATGTTGTTCTTCTGGACCTGGCGTGGTGATCGTTTCTTCAGGGCCGTTGAGTGAAACTTTCAGCGGAACTCAGGTCCTTTCAGGACCGGTTGGGCCATATTTTCAAAAGGCCGGAACTGCTTTCACAAGCGGTGACCCATGCTTCCATGTCCAGTGCCAACCGGGATGACAATCAGCGGCTGGAATTCTTGGGCGACCGGGTCTTGGGGCTTGTTATGGCGGAGGCGCTTTTGACACTCGACAAAAGCGCTACCGAAGGACAATTGGCGCCGCGCTTCAACGCATTGGTCCGTAAGGAGACCTGTGCAGATGTGGCGCGCCAGATTGATCTGGGTGCGGTACTGCGTCTGGGCCGGTCGGAGATGCTCTCGGGGGGGCGGCGCAAACAGGCGCTTTTAGGGGATGGCATCGAAGCGGTCATCGCAGCGGTCTATCTCGACGCAGGGTTTGAGGCTGCTCGTGATTTGATCCTAAAGCTCTGGGGCAAGCGCGTTCATGAAGTCGACAAGGACGCGCGCGATCCCAAAACGGCGTTGCAGGAATGGGCGCAGGCGCGCGGACTGGCACCACCAACCTATCTTGAGGTCGCGCGTGCAGGCCCCGATCACGCACCTGTCTTTACGATCGCGGCAAAGCTGCAGACCGGAGAAAGCCAACAGGCGACAGCTGGGTCAAAACGGCAAGCCGAGCAGGCTGCGGCCGGAAACCTATTGGCGGAACTGGAGAAACCCTCATGAGCACGCGCGCCGGTTTCGTCGCCCTGATCGGAGAACCCAATGCAGGGAAATCCACGCTGCTGAACCGTATGGTCGGCGCTAAAGTCTCAATCGTGACGCATAAGGTTCAGACTACCCGGGCGCGCATTCGGGGTGTTGCGATGGAAGGCGAGAGCCAGATCGTTTTTGTGGACACACCCGGCCTCTTTCAACCGCGGCGCCGGTTGGACCGGGCCATGGTTGCAGCCGCCTGGGGGGGTGCTGCCGATGCCGATGTCGTGGTGCTGCTGGTGGAGGCGCAACGCGGCGTTACCGAAGGCGTGGAGCGCATACTCGAAGGCTTGCAGGACATCGGGCAGGGGCGGCAGGTGGCGCTGGCGATCAACAAGATCGACCGGGTGCAATCAGAGGTCCTGCTAGGGCTGAGCAAAGACCTCAATGACCGCTATCCCTTTGTTGAAACGTTCATGATCTCCGCCGAGCGCGGCCACGGTGTTGAAGCTTTGCGCAATTGGTTGGCCGCCGAGCTGCCGGAGAGCCCATGGCTTTATCCGGAAGATCAGATCGCTGATTTGCCGATGCGGATGATTGCCGCAGAAATGACGCGTGAAAAGCTGACGCTCCGGCTCCATCAGGAACTGCCCTATCAATTGACGGTCGAAACTGAAGGCTGGGAAGAGCGCAAAGACGGCTCGGCAAAGATTGATCAGCTGATCTATGTCGTGCGGGATGGCCACAAGGGGATCGTTCTGGGCCACAAGGGCGAGACGATCAAAGCGGTCTCGAAAGCGGCGCGCGAGGAATTGCAGGAGTTTCTGGGGCGTAAGGTTCATCTGTTTTTGCAGGTCAAGGTCCGGCCAAACTGGCTTGATGAAGCCGAGCGCTATTCGGAAATGGGACTGGAGTTCAAAGATGGGAACGCCTGACGTTGCTGTACCGAGGCAGCAAAGAGCCATCTATGATCCATGGCGGCACGAGGCTGCGACATGGCGCGGCTGACAGCCCGGTTCTGGATTGATGCCTATCTCGCGCGGTTGCGGGTGCATGACATTCCGGCGTTCATTGTTGCCCACGGTGATGACACAGCGGGAAGTATCCTTGTCAAGGTCAACAAGCTTGACGGGCAAGCGACCGTCTATCATCGAAGCTACAATCTGATGGAAGACAGCCGGGAATGGTCCATTCTGGAGCAGGGTGATGATGTTGAAGTTGATGCGAGCGTCAATCGCCAGCGTGGCTTTGATCCCGATATCTGGGTGATTGAAGTGGAGGACCGGCAAGGGCGGCATTTGCTGGACCAACCGGGCCTGGCGTAATGGAATGGCGTGACCAGGGGATTTTGCTGAGTTCCCGGCGTCACGGCGAAACTTCTGCAATTATCGAGGTTTTCACGCCAGAGCATGGCCGTCATGCGGGCGTCGTACGCGGTGGCACCAGTCGAAAAATTGCGCCAATCCTGCAAGCGGGCGCGCAACTGGACCTCACCTGGAGGGCGCGTCTGGAAGATCACATAGGCAGTTTTCAGGTAGAGCCCGTCCGCAGCCGCGCAGCGATTGCGATGAACGACAGGCTGACCCTTGCGGGTCTGAACTCGGTGACGGCATTACTGGCCTTTTCACTGCCGGAAAGAGAACCGCATCGCCGCTTGTATCATCAGTCGGAGCAACTGCTTGATTTGTTGGAGCAGAGGTCTCTGTGGCCGTTGGCGTACCTGCGCTGGGAGGTATCGCTTCTGGAAGACATGGGGTATGCGCTGGCTCTGGACAGATGCGCCGTCACAGGCCGTACCGAAGATCTGAGCTATGTATCGCCAAAGACCGGACGTGCGGTGTCACGGGATGCTGCAGGAGAATGGGCCACGCGCCTGTTGCCGTTACCGGATGTGTTGCGTGGGTTGGGGGACGCCGATGATACCGAGATTGCAAACGGGCTGATAACCACGGGCTACTTTCTCAAGGAGCATCTGGCCAAGGGGTTGGGGAACAAGCCTCTTCCCGAAGCCCGCGACCGGTTTGTCGCTGCGTTCAAGCGCCAGATTTGAAGACCATCTGCGCGCCCTCCGGTGTCGAGAGAATGAGTGTATCGCCAAGGACCTCCGACAGTGTCATTTCCGATAATGCCGTAAAATAATCCACTTCAAAATCCAGATCGGGGCAGGCCCGTCGGGTTGACGCTATGGGTCCTGCTTCGAACCACGGGTAAGGCACCGTCATCGCGGCTGAATAGCTGTTGCAGGGGCCTTCACCGGCGATCCGGCCTTCTTCCGGAAAGGTCAGGGTTGCGATCTGATCAACTGTTTGTCCGTTTAACTCGACCAACTGCCAGGTTTTTCCTGCCGCGCCGTAGGCAGAAACGGTTTCGTCGGGTCGGCAACCTGCCAGGGCGATCAGACCGATTAGCGCGGGAAAGATCATTTTCGGGTGGATCATTTCAATGCCAACACCAGATCGACCAGGGTTTCATATGCAGCCGCCGGATCGGAGCTCTCTCCGACCTGCGGCAAACCTGCCAAGGCTCCGAGGCAGCACAGTGCAAAACCCGGGTTTTTCACGCCTAAATGTTGCAAAAGGCTGGTGATATATCTCAATCGCTCCGCATCCACCTGCGTGACCGCTTCGGCGACTTCTGTGGATGTCCGCGCCCAAGCCCGAAGGGCCGGATCCTGGACATCGCCGAGAATGCGCGCCCCGAAATCGCGCAAGCGTTCCTCCGCGTTTCCATCCTTTGCCAGCGCATCGGCCACCTGCATCAACGCCCGGGATTGCCAGTCCTTGAGAAGGGCGTACTGGAACTCGGGGACATCCTTGAAGTGCCAGTAGAACGACCCCTTGGTCGCCCCCAGCGCGCGGGCCAAAGGTTCCGCCGCAAGTGCCACGGGGCCACTGGCGACCAAGGCTTCTAAACCGGCATCGATCCAGGATTGACGGGTGAGGCGCTGGTGTTTCATGCGCCAGCCATACGCAGCGACCCGGCATGCTGCAAGTGCGAAAGGATTGCGTGGGTGAAACGGGCAAAGAGTCACCGGTGCAGCGGGTTATTCAGGCGGTATTGCCCGATGTGTCAGCGGCCTATTGTCTCTGCAGGTGCTTATCCCAGCAAGCGCCGAGCGATCACCTGAGCCTGAATCTCTGCGGCACCTTCGAAGATGTTCAGGATGCGCGCGTCGCACAGAACGCGGCTGATCTTGTACTCAAGCGCAAAACCATTGCCGCCGTGTATTTGCAGCCCGTTGTCGGCGGCGGCCCACGCGACGCGGGCACCCAGCAGTTTTGCCATGCCAGCCTCGACATCGCAGCGACGTCCCTGATCTTTTTCAAAGGCTGAAAAGTAGGTCAACTGGCGGGCAATCATCAACTCAACCGCCATCATTGCCAGTTTGCCGGAAACGCGCGGGAACTGGATCAGCGATTTGCCAAACTGTTTGCGGTCCTGCGCGTATTGCATGGAGAGATCGAGTGCGGATTGCGCAACCCCGATGGCGCGTGCGGCGGTTTGGATGCGGGCGCTCTCAAAAGTCTCCATCAACTGTTTGAAGCCCTTGCCTTCCTCGCCACCCAATAGGTTCTCACCCTTGACGTGGAAGTTATCGAAGCCCAGTTCATACTCCTTCATACCGCGATATCCGAGCACTTCGATTTCGCCGCCTGTCATGCCTTCGGTTGGAAAAGGAATCTTGTCGTCACCGGGCGTTTTTTCGGCCAGAAACATCGAAAGACCTTTGTAATCGGTCGTGTTCGGATCGGTTCTCGCCAGCAGGGTCATGACATGCGTGCGCGCTGCATGGGTGATCCAGGTCTTGTTGCCGGTAACGCGATAATCTTCCCCGTCTTTGACCGCGCGTGTCCGAAGGCTGCCAAGATCCGACCCGGTGTTCGGCTCTGTAAATACCGCGGTGGGAAGCGTTTCAGCGGATGCCAGCCGTGGCAACCACTTCTCTTTTTGAGCGTCAGTGCCGCCCGCGATAATCAACTCCGCGGCAATTTCAGATCTGGTGCCTAGGCTGCCGACGCCGATATATCCGCGCGAAAGCTCTTCGGAAACGACACACATCGACGCTTTGGAGAGCCCAAAGCCGCCGTATTCCTCGGGAATCGTGAGCCCGAACACACCCATTTCGGCTAGTTCTTCGACGACTTCCATTGGGATCAACTCATCATTGAGGTGCCAGTCATGTGCGAAGGGCTCAACCTTTTCCACCGCATAGCGGCGAAACTGAGCGCGGATCATTTCCAGCTCTTCGTCTAGACCTGAGGCGCCAACAGTCACGTCAGCGGAGTGCTCTTGCATGAGCTCGACAAGACGGGTGCGCGCGGCCTGCGTGTTGGCCCCTTGCGTCAGCGTCATGATAGCGGGTTCCATCAAAGCGCGCATATCCGATTGATCCAGGCCCAGATCTTGCAATCTCAGGATTTCACCCTGGTTCATCTGGATGCCACCATAGATCTGCCAAAGGTACTCACCGAAGGCAATTTGATGCAGTAATTGTTCCGTCTCACCAAATCGGCCCTGCTCTTGCAGCGAAACAGCCCATTTCTGCATTTGCCTGAGCGCCTGGGCGTAGGTGGCAAGCCATGCCAGACCGTGAGCTGCAGTTTGATGTTGCTCAACCAGCGCACCGGAGACACGTCCCTCTTGCGAAACCAATGTCCTTACCCGATCTTTTGCCGTCTCAAGTATCGCGTCCACCGAAGGCAGTGCCGCTGATGTCAATTCGACAAGGTTCTCCAGTATCACAGCTGCGCGCATCGGTGATTGTCCATCGTGGGCCATGAGTCGCCTCCTTTTACGGTCGAAGCTGATGTAGTTACTTCGCAGGTGCAGCGCAACAAAAATACGTAAGAGTGCGTCAATTTGGAAATAAATTTCGCGACCAGCTTCTGCTATACAGACTTCTCAAGTTTCATGGCAGGTTGGCAACGGTGGATAGATTAGAAATTTACCTTTACGAAACGAAAAAACGCCGCTTTCGCGGCGTCTGATCAGTCACAGTTACTCATACAATTTATACTAGATTTGGTTTGCGTTGGGTGACGAATGGAGCTGCCACCCAACGCGCAGTCAGCCAGGGACTCAGCCTTGACGGGCGACAGTTACGCCTGAGACGTCCTCAATGAACGTCACAATGCGTGTCTTGATTGTATCGTCACGGATGGCAGCCAAGGCCGTGACAATTTCGAGACCCGGATCACGTCTGACGGATTTTTCCGCTGAAGTATCAAGGCCTTCGAAGAAATAAGACGTCGGAACGTCAAGGATTCGCGATAACTCGTAAAGACGGCTGGCGGCAATTCGATTGGATCCAATTTCATATTTTTGAATCTGTTGAAACGACAAATCCAATTCACGGGCAACGTCTGTCTGAGACAAACGACGCATCGTGCGGATCTGTTTTAATTTGCGACCAACGTGAACATCGACAGGATGGGACATAACTATTTAACACCTCTGGTTGTGACTGTCTTCACTCTTCACGGGAATCGCCGAATCGTTCAACTGAGTACCTTTTTCTTTTTTTTGATTAAAAATGTTCAGATGATGGGTGAAAAATGTTGCATTAGTGGGTGATTTATTTACCATCAGATTCTATGAACCGGATCGTGGACCCGTCAGTTACATCTGAAGCGGTGGGGAAACCCGTCGACTCTCATGGCTTGCTTCATGAGATGATACGCTCGTTCACGACGCTGGCCCGAACCCTCAACCTCAGTCACGCGGTGAAGGAGCTCGGAAGCACACGCCAAACCGTGCGCCGCCACATAAGCCAGTTGGAAGAAGCGAAGGGTGTTGCGCTGTTCTCGGTAGAGGACCGCCAGTACCGGTTGACGGAAGATGGGGAGCGTGCTCTCCCCGAAGCTTTGGATATTCTCGCAAGGGGGAATGCCTGGCTGAACAGGAATGTCAGCCATGTGCATGGGCTCCAGCTTTTCAGCACAACCCTGCCAAACGGCTGGTGTTTTTGGCAGCAGCAGCACTCCCTCAGCCGCATCTGGAATGCGCCCTCGTGCCTGATGCGTGAAACGCTTCGAAGTTGGGCCATGGCGGGCGGTGATATCGAATCACCTCACATGGAACATGTACGCCCGTATCTGATTGTTTATCGTCACACGATCGCTGGATGGATATGCGTGGAGTTCGGCGAGCAGTCTTTTTTCGTAAAATGGTTTGGTTGGGCGAAAGCCCGTAGCAGCGTGGGGCGATCACTCGGTGGGATGCCGGGTGGTGATGACTTCAAACGCATGCTGGATCAGCCGTTTCATGAAGTCCAGACAACGCAAAGTATGCGCTTGGATCATGTATTTACACTTGTTCCGAGCGAATCTGACGGGTCTCTGAAGCCCGTGAACTACCACCGTTTGATGCTAGGAGGACGATTCCCGGACGGCAGTCTGGCGCTTTATTCCCTGGTTGAGCCATCCGAAGATATTGAGATATTCGGGCTGGATCAGGGCAAAATTGTGCAACCTTCTGCCGATATTATGTTAAATTTCGATCCTGCTAACGCAAAATTCGAGCGTTAAGCACTTATTTAGGCTAGCCTTTGTCTGAGGATGCTCGGCAAAGGAGTTTTGGCATGACATTTCAAAGCATGAATGAGGGGGCACAATTCGTTGCCACCAGTCGTGATATTCTGCTTCAAAATCAAATTACGGTCACAATTGGAACAAACTTTTTTGAGTACCGAGACCTCCTGGAAGAAGAGCGCCCACAGCAGGTTTTAGGAGCGCCATTCGATCCTGAAGTACACGATATGAACGCAGGAAATGCGTTCTGGTTGGTCGCCCACGATGTCGATGGCCTGCTCATGCACACGCAAGCGTCCCGGCTGATTGACCTCAAGCAGAAAACCCTCAGCGGCTACATGCTCAAAAAATTCAGGGAGTTCCCACCGGCGATCCCTGACCTTGATCTGAAACGTTCGAGATACCGCGCCAGCCCTGGCGCAAATCGGATCACCGGCCATGTGGTTTATCATGGAGAAGTCTGGATGGGGGGATCGCCAGGTCAATACCGCGGCAGTGGTTTGTCGACGGTGCTCGCGCGTTATGGGCTTCATGAAGCGATGCGCAGATGGGACCCCGATTACATTTTTGGCTTCATGGCGCGCACAGTGGCTTACAAGGGCTTCGCCGAGCGAATGGGATATATGCACAACGAGCCCGGCGCTTTGCGGTGGTACCGAAAGGGTCAGGACACGCCTTTAGAGGGCTTTGTCAGCTATTTGAGCAACGAAGATACCCGTTATCTTCTCGAAATGCCGGTCGTTGACGTCGTAGATGTACCGCGACCCCATCAGAAGGCTGCCTGAAACGTCGATTGCCAACACTTGACGGCGGCGATTAGCTAATTGCCGCCGCGCGTACGTCTTCATCGATGAAAGGCAGATACTGTTCAAAGTTGTCGGAGAACATTTTGACCAACTTTGCAGCTTGACGGTCATAGCTATCTGGTTTGTCCCAGGTCCGGCGCGGGTCAAGAAGAATACTGGGCACACCTTTCACATCGACAGGCACATCAAATCCGAAATTGGGGTCTTTGCGAAAAGTAGCATCCGCCAGCGAACCGTCGAGTGCGGCCGTAAGTAGTCCGCGCGTTGCCATGATGGGCATGCGACTGCCGGTTCCATAAGCGCCGCCGGTCCAGCCGGTATTCACCAGCCAGCAGGTCGCGCCGTGGGTTGCAATCTTTTCGCGCAATAGGTTCCCATACACTTCCGGCCGTCGCGGCATGAAGGGAGCGCCGAAACAGGTCGAAAAGGTGGGTTCAGGCTCGGTCACACCCCGTTCCGTTCCCGCAACCTTTGACGTGAAACCTGACAAGAAGTGATACATGGCCTGCGCGGGCGTCAACCGGGAGATCGGCGGTAAAACCCCAAAGGCATCACATGTCAGCATGATGATGTTCTTGGGATGCCCGCCAATCGCCGTGTTGGATGCGTTGGAAATGTAGTGCAACGGGTAGGCGCAGCGCATGTTCGCGGTCAGACTGTCGTCTTTGAAATCAAGCGCCTTGGTCTCTTCATCATAGACCATATTTTCGATGACAGTGCCGAATTTCTCCGTTGTCGCATAGATTTCTGGCTCCGCATCGGCGCTCAGGTTGATCGTCTTTGCATAGCACCCGCCTTCGAAGTTGAAGGTGCCGGTGTCTGACCAGCCGTGTTCGTCATCACCAATCAATGTGCGCGCGGGATCAGCAGACAGCGTGGTTTTCCCGGTGCCTGATAATCCGAAAAATACCGCTGTGTCGACGGGGTTTCCAGTCGCGTGGTTTGCCGAACAGTGCATTGGCATCACGCCTTTTTCCGGCAAAAGATAGTTCAGAAGCGTGAATACGGATTTCTTGTTCTCGCCTGCATATTCTGTACCGCCAATCAGAATGAGTTTCTTGTCGAAATTCATCGCGATCACCGTATCGGAACGGCAATCGTGCTTCTTTGGATCAGCCTTGAAGCTGGGGCAGTTGATGACTGTGAAGTCGGCAACGAATTCGTCGAGATCTTCGCGATCCGGACGGCGTAGCATGTGCCTGATGAATAGGCCATGCCATGCCATTTCTGTGACCATGCGCACATTAATTGCATGTTTGGCATCGGCACCGCCGATCAAATCCTGCACGAAGTAGTCGCGTTCCTTCATGTGTTCCAACATGTCAGCATGAAGGGCATCGAACCCCTTGGCACTCATAGAGGCATTGTTTTCCCACCAGATAGTGTCTGCGACAGTGGCGGTTTTGACCACATGCTTGTCCTTTGGGGAACGCCCGGTAAATTTTCCGGTTGTGACCAGGAAAGCGCCACCCTTGCCCAAGTTGCCTTCTCCTCGGTTCAGGGCCATTTGAATGAGGTCGGGCTCAATAAGATTATAATGGACAGTGCCCAAACCCCTGATCCCCTGATCTTCGAGTTTGAAATGTGGGTTCACCCGTCCATGTGTCATCCGCATGTCTCCTGTTGTGCGCATCCGAAACAGACGCATGGGCCTCTTAACATGACGTTTTTATTGTTGAACAGGAGGGAGCCCCGCAGTTAGCGCCACCATAGCAAACTTTATTTCCAGAGGCCTTTGAAGGTGCCGAAGTCCTGAGCAGGCTTGTTCTCGCTTCGGCATCAATGTGCGGCAATTTAGCCATTGGTAATCAAATTATGACCCAAATGTAGCGGAGTGCCGTGCTGATTCGCACTTAAGGATTGATTCGGAGGGTCAAAAAATGGTCAATTGCCCAAAAAATCAAAGAAACGAGCAGTACAAGGAAACGGGTAATGTCTAAGATAGCACTGGTGGACGACGACAGGAATATCCTGACGTCCGTATCCATGACGCTTGAGGCTGAGGGCTTTGAGGTCGAAACTTACAACGACGGGCAGGCAGCGCTTGACGCGTTCAACAAGAAGCTCCCTGACATGGCAGTTCTTGATATCAAGATGCCTCGCATGGATGGGATGGATTTACTTCAGCGTCTGCGCCAGAAAACCGCGATGCCGGTAATATTTCTAACCTCCAAAGATGATGAGATTGACGAAGTTCTGGGTCTTCGCATGGGGGCCGACGACTATGTCAAGAAACCGTTTTCGCAGCGGCTGCTGGTCGAGCGTATCCGGGCATTGCTGCGCAGACAGGACGCCGTCGCCGGTGATGTGGTTGCCGATAGCGAAGAGACCAAGGTGATGGAACGCGGTGATCTGCGTATGGACCCATTGCGCCATGCAGTGAGTTGGAAGGGCAAAGATGTCTCGCTAACCGTTACCGAGTTTCTTTTGCTGCAGGCACTGGCCCAACGACCCGGTTTTGTGAAGTCTAGAGACCAGCTGATGGATGTCGCCTACGATGATCAGGTTTATGTGGATGACCGGACAATTGACAGCCACATAAAACGCCTTCGCAAGAAGATGCGCACTGCGGATGATGAGTTCTCCGCGATTGAGACCCTCTACGGTATCGGTTACAGATATAACGAAGAATAACCGAAGAGATGGCTTTGGCCGAGAGGAACTTTGTGCGGGACATGACCCCTCCTCCATCCCAGGACGGCGATGTTGTCCTGGGCGAAGACTGGGTGGCGCCAGAAAGCACCGCCGGTAGCGAAATGCGCGCCTCCCGGGAGAGGCGCGGATTGATGGCGCTGCGTCGCTCTCCGCTGACGCGCAAGATCATCACGTTCAACTTGATTGCGATTTGCGTTCTCGTCGCGGGCATCTTGCAATTGAATTCGTCGCGCGACAGTTTAGCTCTTCAGCGCGCTGCGTCGCTGTTCGCAGAAGCGGAACTCATTGCCGATGTCATCGAGGTGCAATTGCCTGCCGGAGCGCCGGTCAATATGGCGACAGGGGACGGCCTTGATGTCAATGCGGCTCTGGACGGCTTGGATTTGCGAAACGGCGTTGAAGTATTCGTCTACGATCGGTCAGAAGTTTTGGTTGCCAACGTCGAAGGGCAGTTGGCACTGAATGAAACGGTCGGCGGGCTTGCCGGAAAAACCTATCTGACAGATGGCTTGAGCTGGCTCTGGGCAACAATTTCGGCACCTTTTGCCGATCCCAAACCTAATGACAAGACACCGCTGAGCGAGAAGATCAAACCGTTGGTCAATAGTAGTCTGACAGAAGGCACGCAAATCCGTTCTGAGTTGGATGATGCCGGTGCTGCGCTTTTGACCGTGGTGACGCCGATCTTGCAGAACGGTCAGGCGATTGGTGCGGTCGCTGTGGCGACTGCTGCTGGCGAAATCGACAACTTTGTACGAGCCCAACGAGAACGGGTTCTGCAAATCTTTGTCATTGGTGCCTTGGTGTCCGTTGGTTTGAGTCTGGTTCTGGCTTCCACGATCGCCAACCCCTTGGCGGATCTTTCGGCGGCTGCGGAACTCGGGCGCGACAAAAACGCACGGAAAATGAATCCAGGGCGCATCCGTATCCCCGATCTGACAGCACGGCCGGACGAAATCGGGCGATTGAGCGGGGCGCTTCGCGGAATGATCTCGGCGCTCTACAACCGCATCGATGGAAATGAACAGTTTGCCGCAGACGTGGCTCATGAGATTAAAAATCCCTTGGCATCTCTTCGATCAGCCGTTGGAACGTTGAGGATGGTTAAACGGGATGATCAGCGCGAAAAGCTTCTGGATGTCATTGATCACGATGTGCGCCGTCTGGACCGTCTCGTGAGCGATATATCCAATGCATCCAGGTTGGACAGCGAATTGGTCAAGGAAGAAGAAGAGCCATTTGATGTGCTGACGACACTATCGAACCTCGGTCAGTATCTTGGCGAAGACGCTAGATCTAAGGGTATTGAGTTCATTACAGATTTACCAGAATCTGCGATTGTCGTTCATGGGCTTGAAGCGCGGCTTGCTCAGGTATTTGTCAATTTGATCACGAATGCGATCTCCTTTTGCGAGGATGGCGATGCTATCCGCATATGGGCACGCACCAAGGCGAACAGGGTGCTGATCGTAGTTGAGGACACGGGCCCAGGTATCCCGGATCAGGCGTTGGCCAAAATATTCAAGCGCTTCTATTCGCAACGCCCTGACGAGCATTTTGGCAACAACTCGGGGCTTGGATTGGCGATCTCCAAGCAAATCGTAGAGGCACATGGTGGCGTTATCTGGGCAGAGAATATCCGCCCTACGGAGGCAGACATAACATCGGATCCTCTGGGTGCACGATTTGTCGTTGGCTTGCCAATTTGATCCGTGACCCAGGGCCCAACGCCTCCCTTTGATCCCCTGGAACAGACTTTGTTGCACGCCAGTTGTGTGGCTCTTCGGGGCCGCGCGGTTCTGATCCAAGGTGAATCTGGTTCAGGTAAATCCGGTCTTGCACTTGAGCTGATGGCCTATGGCGCAGAATTGGTTTCAGATGATCAGACGGTACTGTTGGAGCTTGACGGTGCGCTTTGGGCCACTGCGCCAGCATCGATAAAGGGGCTGATAGAGGCGCGTGGCGTCGGTATCCTGACTGCAAAAAGCTGCGGTTCAGCCGAAGTCGTCTTGGCTGTTGATATGGATGCCGAAGAACAAAGGCGTTTACCGCACCCAAACGAGAAAACAATTGCGGGTGTCAGAGTACCTGTTTTTCACAAAGTTGATACGCGCTATTTTCCGGCGGCAATTTTGCAATACCTAAGGGTAGGCAGAAGAGGCCCGCAATGATTGATCACGAACCTGCAGCACGCCGTATTGTGTTTGTTACCGGCCCCTCGGGAGCGGGACGCTCCAGCGCGCTCAATGTTCTTGAAGATGCGGGGTTCGAAACTGTTGATAACTTGCCGTTGCGTCTCTTGCCTGCCCTGCTTGAGGACGAGGCACAGGACCGACCGCTTGCGCTGGGTATTGATCCACGGAACCGTCATTTTGCGACAACGCGCGTGTTGGATCTGTTAGGTCAGGTGTCGGGCATATCGGGTCTGGCCCCCGAGCTTTTGTTTTTGGACTGCAGCACCGAAGTATTGTTGCGACGGTACTCTGAGACGCGCCGTAGACATCCCCTGGCGCCGGATGATCGTCCCTCGGATGGGATTGTGCGTGAGTTGGAGATGCTTGGCCCGCTGCGTGCACGCGCGGACGTGCTGATTGATACAAGTGAACTGAATGTTCATCAACTTAGGTCAGAATTGGAGCAATGGTTTGCACCGGGCGGTTACCGGCGTTTGACGGTATCAGTTCAGTCTTTTTCTTACAAACGTGGTCTGCCTCGAAGCGTGGATATGGTATTTGACTGTCGCTTTCTAACGAACCCCTATTGGGTTCCGGAACTGCGTGGATTGAACGGAACCAACAAGGCAGTCGAATCTCATGTGCTGGCAGATCCCAAATTCAGTCAGTTCGAAGAAAAGGTATTGGATTTGAGCCTTTTGCTGCTGCCTGCTTATCGCGATGAGGGAAAATCACACCTGTCGATCGCCTTTGGGTGTACGGGTGGTCAACATCGGTCGGTGGTAATGGCTCAAAGGCATGCTTTGCGCCTTGCGGAGAGCGGATGGCAGGTGTCAATTAGGCATCGCGAGTTGGACCTACGCAAAAGAGAAGAGGCTTAAGCGGTGATCGGTATCGTTATTGTCGCACATGGCGGGTTGGCCAAGGAGTATTTGGCCGCCGTTGAGCATGTCGTCGGCAAGCAAACCGGTATCCGGGCTATTTCAATCGATGCCGACCACAATAGGGCTGCCAAGGAGCAGGAAATCTGTACAGCGGCGAATGACGTGGACAACGGCAAAGGCGTCGTGCTTGTCACCGATTTATATGGTGGTTCCCCATCCAACCTCAGCCTTTTAGCATGCCAACCCGGGAATAGACGAATTCTATATGGTGCAAACTTGCCGATGCTTATTAAGCTGGCGAAATGTCGGCACAAACCCGTACCAGAAGCTGTACGACTGGCGCTTGAGGCGGGAAAAAAATACATCGACAGCCAGAATGTGAGTCGAGAGCAGGAAAGCCAAGCCAGACCATGACGGAATGCACACTCAAGATCGTAAATGAAAAAGGGCTTCACGCCCGCGCCTCGGCGAAGCTGGTTGAGGTTGTCGAAGCATTTGATGCAACGGCGGAGGTGTCCAAAGATGGCCAGTCCGCATCTGGCGACAGCATTATGGGACTTTTAATGTTGGCAGCGTCCAAGGGAAGTTATATTGACATACGGACCTCCGGCAATGATGCCGACGCATTGGCAGAAGCCCTGACGACTCTTGTGGCGGATATGTTTGGCGAAGGTCAGTAACAACCGCGCGTTTTCAAAAGCGCCCAACAGGATTGCAGGTCTTGGCAGATAGTACGCAAGACATCAAGGCGGCCACACCGGTCATGGAGACGGTCGATTTCGAGAAATACGACCGGCGCAGCCTGTCCTATGCTTCGACCTTTGGCGATCCCAAAAAAGCGGCGATCATCCGCGTCATTGAAGCCTTTACCGGCAAGCTGACCATCCTGCGCCTTGTGCGCAAATTTGAAAAACGCGGCGCCCCTCAGGGACAGGCGTTTTGGCGGGCTGCTTTGGATGTCATGGGGATTGATCTGCAAACCCCGCAGAACCAGCTGGACCGCATTCCAAAGGAAGGGCCGTTGATCGTCGTGTCGAACCATCCTCATGGCATGGTCGACGGAATGATTTTTGCGGATCTTATCGGGCGGGTGCGCCCTGATTACCGAATATTGACCCGCTCCCTGTTGACCGTGATCGATGAGGTTGCAGGATCATACATGATTGCAGTGCCGTTCCCGCATGATCCAGATGCGCAGCGCAAAGGCGTCGAGATGCGGGCCAAGGCCATGGAGCATCTCAAGAACGGCGGTGTCGTTGCCTTGTTTCCATCGGGCGGCGTTGCGGCGTCTGAAACATACTTCGGGCCCGCGGTTGAAGGCGAGTGGAATGTCTTTACCGCAAAGCTGATCCGACGATCCGGGGCCACCGTGCTGCCAATCAAGTTCCCCGGCCAGAATTCCAGAGCCTACCAGATTGCCAACAAATTGTCGCCGATGCTGCGACAAGGATTGCTGCTCCACGAGATCGTTCACTCACTGAACAAGCCGCAGGCACCTATCGTGGGGCATCCGTTGACCCAAGAGGAGTTGCGCAAATGGGATGATGATCCGCGTGGCTTCATGGCCTGGCTGCGGGATCATACACTGTCGCTAAAGGACTAGCGCCGCGATCAGCGGGTTGGGACGGGGACCTCTCCGCGATAGTCGTAGAATCCCCGTTGTGTTTTGCGCCCCAACCATCCCGCTTCGACGTATTTTGTCAAAAGAGGGCAGGGGCGGTACTTGGTATCGGCTAGGCCGTCGTGCAGCACGTTCATGATGGCCAGACACGTATCCAATCCAATGAAATCCGCGAGTTCCAGCGGCCCCATCGGGTGATTGGCACCGAGCTTCATGGAGCTGTCGATCGATTGCACGCTGCCGACGCCCTCGTAGAGCGTATAGACGGCCTCATTGATCATGGGCATCAGGATGCGGTTCACGATAAAGGCGGGAAAATCTTCAGCGGACGCGGCGGTTTTGCCGAGGCGATCCACAACGACCTTGCAGGCCGAATAGGTTTCCTCGTCCGTAGCGATGCCACGGATCAGTTCAACCAGCTGCATGACCGGCACGGGGTTCATAAAGTGGAAGCCCATGAATTTTTCGGGGCGATCGGTACGGCTGGCAAGGCGGGTGATTGAGATCGAAGAGGTGTTGGATGTCAGGATCGTATGTGGTTGCAGATGGGGAACGAGATCCTCGAAGATGGCCTGTTTTACGGTCTCCCGTTCGGTCGCCGCTTCAATGATCAGATCCGTTTGCCCCAATTCTGTCAAAACCTGCGTTGTCGTCACGCGTTCGAGCGCATTGGTCAGATCGTCGTCGGTAATTTTGCCCCGGCTGACCTGACGCGCCATGTTGCTTTTCATCTGGTCCATTGCCGTATTGAGCGCGTCCTGGCTTATGTCATTCAACAGGACATCGTATCCCGCAAGAGACATCACATGGGCAATCCCATTGCCCATCTGCCCGGCGCCTACAATCCCGATTTTCTTGATTTCCATGCGCTGCCCCTTTGCGAATTCGCTGCACTCTACGGTGTCACAAGGGGGCGCCGCAAGGCCAAGTGCCCGTTAAAATATGGTTCAAATTCGGCGTTTAAGGGAATGTAAGGAAGCGGTGTGCATGGTGTTTGGCGGGTGATTCAGGAAAGGTGGGTTTTATGACCTATGACGTACTGGGAGCGGGGGCTCTCGATTACGCGCCATGCAGATATGGCAATTCAAAATTATTGTTCCGTGGGCCGGAGCGGCGCTTGGACGCGCCGTATGTTGCTTTCCTCGGAGGAACATCGACATATGGAAAGTTCATCAAGACGCCATACCCGGCGCTTGTGGAAAGCGATCTTGGCGTAAATTGCGTCAACTTTGGAATTTGCAATGCCGGGGTCGATGTCTTGTTGAACGACGGTTTCATTACCGACACTTGCAATGGGGCCGCAGCGACGGTCGTGCAGATCGTCGGCGCGCAAAACCTGTCAAACCGTTTTTATACGGTGCATCCTCGGCGCAATGACCGATTTGTCACCGCATCGAGGTTGTTGAAATCGATTTATCCGGAAGTTGATTTCGCGGAATTTCATTTCAACAAACACATGTTGAGCTGTCTTTATGAGGTTTCAACGGAACGCTTTGCCACCGTGCGTGACGAGCTTCAAAATGCCTGGATCGCACGCATGAAACTGTTGATCAAACGCATTCAAGGTAAGGTGGTTCTTGTCTGGTTTGCAGATCACGCGCCGCTGAATAGTGAGCCTATTGGATTGAATCCGGCGAAAGCTCGGTCACCGCTTTTTGTTACGCGGCAGATGATGGACGAGCTTGCCTTGACGGCATCGGATGTCATCGAAGTTGTTGCCACGCCTGAAGCTATGGCCGCAGGCACAGACGGCATGGTTTTCAGCCAGATGGAGGCAATGGCCGCCGCCGAGATGCTTGGCCCCAAGGCCCATGGTGAGGTTGCGATGAAGCTAAGTAAATCATTGCATCAATTGGTATAAAAAAAGCCGCGCTGCAGGGGCGCGGCTTCTTTTGGTTTTCAAGATAGTATCAGTCGAGCTTTTCGATCAACTCAGGCACAGCAGAGAAGAGATCAGCAACCAAACCATAGTCGGCGACCTGGAAAATTGGTGCTTCTTCGTCTTTGTTGATCGCAACGATGATCTTGGAATCCTTCATGCCTGCAAGGTGCTGGATCGCACCTGAGATACCCACTGCGACATAGAGGTCAGGGGCGACCACTTTGCCGGTTTGCCCCACTTGCCAGTCATTCGGTGCATAGCCGGAATCGACCGCCGCGCGTGACGCGCCGACAGCGGCTCCGAGCTTGTCGGCCAGCTTCTCGATCAATGCGAAGTCATCTTCGGACCCAACACCACGACCACCTGAAACAACGACACCGGCCGATGTCAGTTCAGGGCGATCCGAGGCGGCAACCTTGTCTTCGACCCACTCGCTCAGGCCGGGGTTATCGGCAGCGGAAATGCTCTCAACCGCAGCCAAGCCGCCTTCACCTGCCGCGTCGAACGTGGACGTCCGGAAGGTCACAACCTTTTTTGCGTCAGTTGATTTGACGGTTTGGACAGCGTTTCCTGCGTAGATCGGACGCTCGAAGGTATCGCCATCAACCACGCCGGAGGCATCGGAGATTACCATCACATCGAGCAGGGCGGCCACGCGAGGCATGACGTTCTTCGCATCTGTCGTGGCCGGCGCAACGATATGTTCGTAGTCGCCTGACAAAGATACGATCAGCGCCGCGGTTGATTCCGCGAGACGGTGACCAAGGGATGCATCCTCAGCGACCAGTACTTTGCTGACCCCGTCGATCTTGGCAGCGGCATCACCTGCGGCAGCGGCGGATCCGCCAGCGGCCAAAACGGTCACATCGCCCAGCATCTTCGCGGCAGTCACAGCTTTCGCCGTGGCATCCATCGCCAATTCGCCATCGGTTACTTCTGCAAGGAGTAAAACAGCCATTATACAGCCCCCGCTTCTTTGAGTTTCGATACCAGCTCGTCAACGGAGCCGACCTTGATGCCGGCCGCGCGGGCTTCGGGTTCGACGGTATTTACGATCTCCAGACGCGGGCTTACATCGACGCCGTAGTCTGCGGCTGTTTTCTCGTCCAGCGGCTTTTTCTTGGCTTTCATGATGTTGGGCAGGGATGCATAGCGGGGCTCGTTCAGACGCAGGTCCACTGTAACAACCGTTGGCATGGTTACTTTGATGGTCTGCATGCCGCCATCTACTTCGCGGCTGACCACCGCATGATCGCCTTCAATGGCCACTTCGGAGGCAAAGGTTGCCTGGCTCCAGCCCATAAGCGCGCTGAGCATCTGGCCGGTCGCGTTCATGTCGTTGTCGATCGCCTGCTTGCCGCAGAGAACGAGGCCGGGCTGTTCTTCGTCGACGATAGCCTTGAGGATTTTCGCGACGCTCAGCGGCTCGATGTCTTGATGGACGTCGTCTGCCGCGACAACCAGAATGGCGCGGTCGGCACCCATCGCGAGAGCTGTGCGCAATGTTTCCTGGCTTTGCTTGACGCCAATGGATACAACCACAACTTCATCTGCCTGACCTGCCTCTTTGAGGCGGATGGCCTGCTCGACGGAAATCTCATCGAACGGGTTCATCGACATTTTCACATTGGCAAGATCAACACCCGATCCGTCCGCTTTAACACGCACTTTCACGTTGTAGTCGATCACGCGTTTGACAGGTACCAGAACCTTCATTTGCGTCTCTCTCCTTGGATTGGCGACTCACACCACGTGCAAGCCTCTTGTTTTCTGAGGTGTGGTTTAACCAAGCTCGTGGGCATGAAACAGTGTAAAATCGTCACGCCCGGTCGCAGGAACGCCGCGTTTTTAACTATTTCCACAGTTTGAGGCGAAAATTTCCGATAGGATGCATGAATTAGATTGGCCTTCGGGACCGCGTGATCATCGGGCTTGCATTCATCTGTTGGCACCAGGCACCCAGAGCACGTCATCCTTTCCACCATTGTTTGCCATGCGGGCGGCAACGAAAAACCAGTCACTGAGCCTGTTCAGATATTTGACCGCTTGCGCATTGATTGCCTCCATCGTCGCCAACTCAACGCACAACCGTTCAGCCCTTCGCGAAACGGTCCGACAGACGTGCAGATGTGCAGAAAGAGCGGAACCACCCGGCAGGATAAAGCTGCGCAGCGGATCAAGTTCTGCGTTCATCGCATCGATCTCGGTTTCGAGGCGCAGAACCTGTGCTTCGATCATCCGCAGTGGCGGATACTCAGCTTCTGCATCCTGCTCCATGTCCGGTCGGCACAGGTCCGCGCCGAGATCGAAGAGATCATTCTGGATGCGGCTCAATGCGGCGTCAATTTCACCGGATGTTTCGAGCCGGGCGACGCCGACAAACGAATTCAGCTCGTCCGATGTGCCGTAGGCTGTGACGCGCAAGGCGTGTTTTGCTACGCGGGTGCCATTTCCCAGGGCCGTCTCGCCTGCGTCGCCGGTTTTTGTGTAAATCTTGTTCAGGACTACCATTGAGCATCAGCCTCCTTTTTGACGGAGAAAAACGTAAAGTACGATCAGGCACACGGCCACAAACTGGGCCGCAATGCGATACCGCATCAATTTGTTGGAGTTCTTCTTGTTGAAGGCACCACCACCGGCAAAGCCGCCAAGACCCAGCATCAAGACGATGACGACCGCAATACAGGCCAGCACGATCAGTACAAATAGGGGATCACCCACGGTATTCATCCTTTTGTTTCTCCGTCGCACATGTAGAGGGGCAGCGGCAAAAAGCGAACCGCTTTTCTGCCCTCAACAGGCAGATCAGCTTTTGGCGAGCACCCAATCCAACGCACGGGTTGGTAAAATCCGACGCAAAGCCGCCATGATATATGTGGGGGTCGTGACAAAATATCGCGGACGGGGCTTGGTTGCCTCAAGTGCGTGGATGAGCTTTTTCACTACGGCCTCTGGCGGCAGTTCGAACCTGTCCGGCCCCCTGTTCTCGTAAAGGCGCTTGTTGAGTCCGGTTTCATAGTCCGAGCGTCGCGTGGAATTTTTCCAGTCAATCCAGCGTTCGAAATGGGGAATGGCGTTTTTCCTAATCTTGGAGGTCACGGGGCCGGGCTCGATCAATATGATGTGAATGCCCGTATCACGCATTTCGATCCGTAGCGTATCCGTGAGGCCTTCCAGCGCGTATTTGGTCGCGTTGTAAGCGCCGCGCCAGGGCAATGTGATAAAACCGAGCACGGATGAGCATTGGACAATGCGGCCGTGTCCCTGTTTGCGCATGATGGGGATCACGGCGCGCGTCAGATGGTGCCATCCAAAGAAATTTGCCTCAAATATCTCGCGAAGCGCCTCAGTTGGCAAATCCTCGACTGCGCCCGGGGTGCCATGCGCCCCATTATTGAAGAGCGCGTCGAGTGTCCCACCCGTTTGACTCAAAACCTGGTCGAGCGCGGCCTCAATGCTCGCCCGATCCGTGTAGTCCAAGAGTGGACTGTCAAAGCCCTCGCCGGTCAGGCGATCGCAATCGTGTTGCTTTTTGCAGGCTGCAAAGACCTGCCAGCCATTGGCTCTCAGGCCAATTGCCGCAGCATAACCGATCCCCGAAGAGCAACCAGTAATGAGGATTGATTTTTTGTGCATCTGCCTCTCCGCAAGTGTTGCCAGATCATTGGCGTCACACTTGGCGAAGCGCAACCTTATCCTTTGCTCAGCAGAAAGTCGGCAACCCAGCCTTCGGGACCCCCTGCCACAGGGCGCAGTTTCACCCATCCGGTGCCGTCGTCCCGCAGTACCTCGACCTGGGTATCCCGATCCAGGCGGGTAACGACCCCGTAGTTGGTGCCGGGCCCGCCGCGCATATTCACGGCGGTCGCATTTACCAGACGGATATCTTGCGGTGTGATCACCGCCGATGATGAGGCCTGGGAAGAAGAGCCGGAGAAAATAATACTGGGCAAAACGGTGGCCACTTCTGCGTCCTCACCAAAGCCCACAGGGGTGATGTCGAATTGCTCCACAGAGGGTGCAAATGGTTGCGGCGTAGGCTCTGGTTCAGCTTCGGTAGCTCCCGCCGGTTCGTCGGTGAGCACCTCTTCCAGTGACGTCAGATTCAACGCCACGCGCGTTACAGAAGGTTCACCTGCTTCGTCAGATGGAACGGTTGCCTGGGCTGTTGTGATGCGAGGTAATTCAGCAGTTTCGATCGTTCCAGATCTTGCCAGTATTGCCGCATCCCTCGCGGCACCCGCATCGAAGTCCGACCCTCCGCTCAGCTCGTAAAATGCGAGTCCCAGAAAGCCAAAAGATAACAAAATGAATCGCTTCATCGTAAAAAACCCTCGTTACATGCACAAACCATAGCACAGTTTGATATGCGATGAACGCATAACTCCCTCTCTTGGTTTCCGGGAGGGGAAAATTTCGAACGAAGCTCCAATTCCCCCAATGATGTGGCTCGGCCACAAGCGCTGGCTCTCCGCTGGACGTTATCGTGCTTGTTCGAGGCGAAACACGCGGTTAAACAGCATCAATGGTTGACGATATCGATACCCCCGACATGCCCTCGTCTGACGTTTCCGAACCTCTGCGCCGTGCGCTGGGGGAGCGTTACCTGACCTATGCGCTCAGCACGATCATGCACCGCGCCCTGCCTGATGCACGTGACGGATTGAAGCCCGTCCACCGGCGCATTCTTTACGCCATGCGGGAGTTGCGGCTCAATTCCACCGGGGGGTTTCGCAAATCCGCAAAGATTTCCGGCGATGTGATGGGCAATTATCACCCGCACGGTGATGCCGCCATTTACGATGCTATGGCGCGGCTGGCGCAAGATTTCAACGTCCGTTACCCGCTGGTCGATGGCCAGGGCAATTTCGGCAATATCGACGGTGATAATCCCGCCGCCAGCCGCTACACCGAGGCGCGCATGACCGCCGTGGCCGAGGCGCTGCTCGAGGGGCTTAACGAAAACGCTGTCGATTTTCGCGAAAACTACGACGGGACCTTGACCGAGCCGGTGGTTCTGCCCGCGCAGTTCCCGAACCTTTTGGCCAATGGGTCCAGCGGGATCGCTGTGGGCATGGCGACCAATATCCCGCCGCACAATATCGCTGAGCTTTGTGATGCCTGTATTCATCTGATCAAGACGCCTGACGCGCGGGATGACACGCTTCTGAACTACGTGCCGGGGCCGGATTTTCCGACAGGCGGCGTGATCGTCGAGCCCCCCGAAAATATTGCAACGGCCTATCGGACGGGGCGTGGATCCTTCCGTTTGCGTTGCCGCTGGGAGGTTGAGGACCTTGGCCGGGGGCAATGGCAGATTGTTGTCACCGAGATTCCCTATCAGGTTCAGAAATCCAAGCTGATCGAAAAGATCGCTGAGCTGATTCAGACCAAAAAAATTCCGATCCTGGGGGATGTGCGTGACGAATCTGCCGAAGACGTGCGGATGATCATCGAACCACGATCCCGAACCGTCGATCCGGAGGTGCTGATGGGGATGTTGTTCCGGAATTGTGATCTGGAAGTGCGTTTTTCGCTCAACATGAATGTGTTGATTGATGGGCTGACACCAAAAGTCTGTTCGATGAAGGAAGTGCTGCGCGCCTTTCTAGATCACCGGCAGGAAGTCTTGATCCGTCGGTCCACGCACCGAATGGAGAAAATCGACCATCGGCTGGAAGTGTTGGAAGGCTTCATCGTAGCGTTTCTCAACCTTGATCGCGTGATCGACATCATCCGCTATGATGATGACCCCAAAGCTGCCTTGATGCGCGAAGATTGGGGAAAGCCGCATGCGCGCGCATCGGATGAGAAAGACTATGTCTCCCCGGCCCCGGGCGAAGGTGAGTTGAGTGAAGTTCAGGCCGAAGCCATTCTCAACATGCGCCTGCGGTCTTTGCGCCGCCTCGAAGAGATGGAACTTCTGCGCGAACAATCTCACTTGATGGAAGAGCGCGCCCAACTTGAGGATTTGCTCGAAAACCCGCAGTTGCAGTGGGACAGCATCACGACCCAGTTGCGCGAGACGAAAAAGCAGTTCGGCAAAGACTATGAAGGTGGCGCGCGTCGAACCAGTTTTGCCGAAGGGGCGGTCATAGAGGATGTGCCGATCGAGGCTATGATCGACCGTGAACCCATCACCGTTGTGTGCTCGCAAATGGGATGGGTGCGGGCGATGACCGGACATATTGATCTGAACCGCGAGTTGAAATTCAAGGATGGCGACGGCCCGCGTTTCATCTTCCACGCTGAGACGACCGACAGGCTTTTGGTGTTCGGCTCGAACGGGCGTTTCTACACCGTTTCTGCCACCAACCTGCCCGGTGGGCGCGGCATGGGTGAACCCCTCAGACTTATGGTTGACCTGCCCAATGAAGCGGAAATCGTCACGATCCTGACCCATGAAGCGGGGCGCAAACTCTTGGTGGCCTCCAGTGCGGGCGACGGATTTATCGTGCCGGAAGATGACGTTGTGGCGCAAACCCGCAGCGGCAAACAGGTGTTGAACGTCCGTGGCGAGACCCGTGCGCTCGTCTGCAAACCAACGCAAGGCGACAGTGTGGCCGTGGTTGGTGAAAACCGCAAAGTTCTGGTGTTCAGTCTTGATGAGCTGCCCGAGATGGGGCGTGGCAAGGGTGTTCGTCTTCAGAAATACAAAGACGGTGGTCTTTCTGATGCGACAACTTTCAGCGGGCGCGAGGGGTTAAGTTGGCTTGACCCGGCGGGACGTACGCGTACTGAAACGGAATTGGCGGAGTGGACAGGCAAACGCGCAAGCGCCGGGCGTATGGCGCCAAGGGGTTTCCCGCGGGACAATAAATTTACGTGACAGGCAGAAAGAGCGACAGATAAGCGCCGCAATTCACCATGGATTGTGTGCAAGCGGTACATCGGATAGGCAGGCAACCAATATAAAAAAGCCGATAGGTGGGAAATGAAGAGGCAAGCAGCGCTGTTGATCGGTGCCATGGCGGTAACGGCATGTACCGGGGCGAAAGATTTGGATACGCCCCCTGTGCCACTGGGCAATTTCAGTCTTGGACACAATGTGGTTGTCGCCACAAAGGCAGAAACCACGGCGACCATCGGCCGCGAGGTTTCCAAGGAACAGCTCACCGAAGCGCTCACCAACGCCATCGCCGAACGGTTTGATCGTTACGAGGGCGCGAAAAGCTATCATTTCGGTGTCAGCGTCGAAGGTTATGTTCTGGCCAAGGCGGGTGTTCCGGTGGTTCTGGCTCCGAAATCCGGAATGATCATTCGGCTGACGGTCTGGGACGATTCGCAGGGTAAGAAATTGAATGAGGAGCCGGTCCAACTGACCGTTCTGGAGAAACTGGACGGTGCCAGCATCGTTGGAACTGGCTGGACCCAGACCAAGGAAACCCAGCTGGAAAACCTGTCGCGCAATGCCGCCCAGGCCATCGAAGACTACCTGGTAAAGCAGAATGCAGAGCTGGGCTGGTTCGACGGCGATCCCACGCTTTCTGCCGAAGCGGTTGACCTGCCCGATGAGCCGGATGCTGCATCGGCCACTCAATGACACGCTGCTGAACGTCGCGCTTGATTTTCTTTGCTGATCGCAATACATCGCGCGCCAGAGAAGGACCGGGTCACCGTTGACCCCAATGCAAGCAAAAGGGCGCCTCCACCATGGCAAAGGCAAAGTTTGAACGTACGAAACCGCACGTAAACATCGGCACGATTGGTCACGTTGACCACGGCAAGACGACGCTGACGGCTGCGATCACGAAGTATTTTGGCGATTTTCAGGCCTATGACCAGATTGATGGCGCGCCGGAAGAGAAAGCCCGCGGGATCACCATTTCGACCGCGCACGTGGAATATGAAACCGACGCGCGTCACTATGCCCACGTCGACTGCCCTGGCCACGCGGACTATGTGAAAAACATGATCACCGGTGCGGCGCAGATGGACGGCGCGATCCTGGTTGTGAACGCGGCTGACGGCCCGATGCCCCAGACCCGCGAGCACATCCTGCTCGGCCGCCAGGTGGGCATTCCTTACATGGTTGTCTTCATGAACAAAGTTGACCAGGTGGACGACGAAGAGCTGCTGGAACTGGTGGAAATGGAAATCCGCGAGCTGCTGAGCTCTTACGAGTACCCCGGCGACGATATTCCGATCATCGCGGGCTCGGCCCTGGCGGCGATGGAAGGCAACAATCCGGAGATTGGCGAAGCGAAGATTCGCGAATTGATGGCAGCGGTTGACGAATACATCCCGACACCGGCGCGCGCGGTTGACCAGCCGTTCCTGATGCCTGTGGAAGACGTGTTCTCGATCTCCGGTCGCGGTACCGTTGTGACGGGGCGTGTTGAGCGTGGCGTGATCAACGTGGGCGACGAGATCGAAATCGTGGGCATCCGCGACACCAAGAAAACCACCTGCACAGGTGTTGAAATGTTCCGCAAACTGCTGGATCGCGGTGAAGCGGGTGACAACATCGGCGCCCTGCTGCGCGGTATCGACCGTGAAGGCGTGGAACGCGGCCAGGTGCTCTGCAAGCCGGGTTCTGTGACGCCGCACACCAAGTTCGAAGCCGAAGCCTACATCCTGACCAAGGATGAGGGTGGCCGTCACACGCCGTTCTTCGCGAACTATCGTCCGCAGTTCTACTTCCGCACCACGGATGTGACCGGCACGGTTCAGCTGAACGAAGGCACCGAGATGGTGATGCCGGGCGACAACGTGTCTTTCGGCGTTGAACTGATCGCACCCATTGCCATGGAAAACGGCCTGCGCTTCGCCATCCGCGAAGGCGGCCGCACCGTCGGCGCCGGCGTCGTCAGCAAAATTACGGAATAAATCGCGTCGCGATATTTTACCGCCATGCAGAAAGGCCGCCGATCGTCGATCAGCGGCCTTTTTTATAATATGAGGTACTCGTTACTCTACTAATGTCCCTGGGTGCAGGCCCAAAGGTGGAACAAATTCTGGTCTAAAAAGCTGGTACGTGCGTCACACTCATGAACTTCACCTGATCCGTTTCGCCTACGGCGTGACCTGTCACCGGATATTGCCCGGTCTCAGCGCAGCCCATTAAAATTACGGAGGCGGCGAAAATCGATAAAATGTTTTTGGTGTTCATGGGTCTATCTCTAACTGAGGGCACGTTGGGAAACTGGTCAAACATAACATCGGTAAATTCTTGCAGTGCTTCTTAAAATGTTGCTCCTTGGCATATATCGCCTTGGAACACCTGTACTTTCTCATAGGTAAAGACGCCCGTCCGTGATCCAGATTACATTCGCCGAACTTTTTTGAAATTTTGATCACCAGCCACTGCAGGGGTCTGCGAAATCATGTGGCGGTCCAAAACTGAGGCCGTCAACAAGGTCCTGAACTGGCGAGCAGTGGAATGCTGGTCTGATATTGAGACTGACGATCTGAATCGAAGCGGTAATTCCATTTACCTCCTCCAGTTCTGCAACCAAGTTTTTCATCAAATGATCCGCAATTACTGAGGCCGAGCGCAATATGCTCTTGAACCCGGTTGCATTTCCGACTACGCCGAAGCCCGGCATAGGGGTTTAGCTCAGTTGGTAGAGCATCGGTCTCCAAAACCGAGGGTCGTGGGTTCGAGTCCCTCAGCCCCTGCCAGCTTTATCGCCACATCTCCGCCATCATTCTGCCTCTTAGCAGCCCAATTCATCCCTTAGAAATGCCTTGTTGTGGAATGGCAATCGGGGGATTGATAACATGGATGGCTCACAGATTTTGGATACGGACGTTGCCGCAATACGGGCCTTGGTGGTGGAAAATGGCGGGAAAGCCGTCGAGACATGCGAAAATCGGGCTCACCAATACGTTGACGAAGCGGCCAAAGACGGCGGAGCGCCATGTCATCAGTCAAAGCTTGGCTTCAGGCAAGCACCTGGCGGACGTCTTGCGTCTTGGCGACCTAATGTCCGCGTAGTTCTCTGGTCCTGTGCCGCGCTGTTGCTGTTGTTGAAACCGGCTCTCCTTCTTGGAATGCTGTTGTTCTTTGCGGTTATCTTCTTGGGAGCGCTCGTGATTGCCGGTCCGGATGCGTTTTGGCTACGTGCAATCATGATTTTCCGCGCCTACAAACGCTGGTTCCCGGCATCTGCCCGGTATATCCGCGTTCTGGGTTTGCAAAGCGTTCGCCGATGGCACAAGTTCCTGTCTCACCTTCCATCGAAGTGGTCGGACAGTTTGAGTTTCCCAGATTTACGTGCAATTGCTAAAGCGGATCAACGGCACGCAATTGTCTTGGAGGACCGTCTCCGCCGTTTGCGGGAAGAGCGCGCATTCTGAGAGCTTTCCAAGTTGCGAGCAGGAGCGCTCTTGAATTCTGATCCCCGGCTCGTTATGTCGCGACCAACTCAATCTCGGGAAGACATTCCATGGCCACCACCAATCCGCTTCAGTTTATTCAGCAAGTCCGCGCCGAAGTGGCCAAGGTTGTCTGGCCAACGCGGCGCGAAGTGATGCTAACGACTGTCATGGTGTTTATCCTTGCGGCGCTTACTGCTGTGTTCTTCGCGACGGTAGACATCATTATTCGGGGTGGCCTTCAGGCTGTTCTGAACATGTTCGGTTGAAGCGACCGCTGCCCGCTTAAAAAAAGCCTTAAAGCCCTTGAAACATTTGGCCGTGCGGAGTATCCCGCACACCTGACTAGAAACAGGGCGTGCGGCGATTCGTGTTGCGCGCCGCTTTTTGTTTAAGGTCGACAGGCTAAACGTCTGAAATGCAGTGGAATTTTAGCGCTTGCAGTGGCGCTTGGTAAGACAGGAACCAAAGATCAGATGGCAAAACGGTGGTATTCGGTCAGTGTCCTGTCGAACTTCGAAAAGAAGATCGCTGAACAGATCCGTACGTCTGTGGCCGAACAAGGCCTGGAAGACCAGATCGATGAGGTCCTGGTTCCGACCGAAGAAGTGATCGAAGTGCGGCGCGGCAAGAAGGTAACTACCGAGCGCCGTTTCATGCCGGGCTACGTATTGGTGCACATGGAAATGTCCGATGGCGGGTATCATCTGATCAACTCGATCAACCGTGTCACCGGCTTTCTGGGTCCGCAGGGTCGCCCGATGCCGATGCGCGATGCCGAAGTGAATGCGATTCTGAATCGGGTTCAGGAAGGTGAAGAAGCACCACGTACGCTTATTCACTTCGAAGTCGGCGAGAAAGTTAAAGTGGCCGATGGCCCGTTCGAGGACTTCGACGGCATGGTCGAAGAAGTGGATGACGAGAACCAGCGCCTGAAGGTGACGGTCTCGATTTTTGGCCGGGAAACGCCGGTCGAACTGGAATATACGCAGGTCAGCAAGCAGACCTGAGGTATCCGTCGCGCAGCTTTCGGTGCGTGACGCTCAAAGCGTGGGAGGCGAAGGTGCCGCGGCATCCAAACCGGACCACGACAACATGAACCCGAACCGGCGCGCCGGGGTGGGGTTGGAAAAGGAGAAGGCTAATGGCCAAGAAACTTGCCGGGACCATGAAGCTTCAGGTTCCCGCCGGTCAAGCAAACCCGTCCCCGCCGGTTGGTCCGGCGCTGGGTCAGCGCGGCATCAATATCATGGAATTCTGCAAGGCGTTCAACGCCAAGACCGCAGAGATGGAGCCAGGTGCACCTTGCCCGACCGTGATCACATACTATCAGGACAAGTCTTTCACCATGGATATCAAGACGCCGCCTGCGTCCTACTATCTGAAGAAAGCTGCCAAGTTGAAGTCCGGTGCGAAGACGCCGTCGCGCGAAGTCGTGGGTCACGTGACCTCCAAGCAGGTGCGCGAGATTGCCGAAGCGAAGATGAAGGATCTCAATGCCAATTCCGTTGAAGCGGCAATGCAGATCATCCTGGGCTCCGCCCGCTCCATGGGCATCGAGGTGAAGTAAGATGGCAAAGCTTGGAAAAAGAACCCGCGCCGCGCGCGAAGCATTTGCTGGCAAGGACGATGTGACCGTTGAAGAAGCGGTTTCTCTGATCAAAGCCAACTCGAAGGTGAAGTTCGACGAGACCGTTGAGATTGCCATGAACCTTGGTGTTGACCCGCGTCACGCTGATCAGATGGTCCGCGGTGTTGTGGGCCTGCCGAACGGCACAGGTAAAACGGTACGCGTTGCGGTTTTTGCACGTGGTCCAAAGGCAGATGAAGCCACGGCGGCAGGTGCCGATATCGTAGGCGCAGAAGACCTGATGGAAACCGTTCAAAGCGGCAAGATCGAGTTTGATCGCTGCATCGCAACGCCAGACATGATGCCGATTGTCGGTCGTCTGGGTAAAGTGCTGGGCCCGCGTAACCTCATGCCGAACCCGAAAGTGGGTACCGTGACCATGGACGTCGAAGCCGCCGTGAAAGCGGCAAAAGGCGGCGAAGTTCAGTTCAAGGCGGAAAAAGGCGGTGTTGTGCACGCCGGTGTTGGCAAACTGTCATTCGACGAAGCCAAGCTGGTGGAAAACATCCGCGCCTTTGTTGGGGCCGTGTCCAAAGCGAAACCAACAGGTTCCAAAGGGACGTATATGAAGAAAATCGCGCTGAGCTCGACAATGGGCCCTGGCGTATCAGTTGCCGTGGATAACGCGGTCACTGAATAAGAGATTTGGCGGGGTAACCCGTCAGATGGGCGAGGCTGAGAAATTGGCCTTGCTTCTGTCCGAGACGGAGGGTGTGGGGCAACTCACATAATTCCTTCCTGAGATGGGAAACGAGAGAATTCCTGCCTTCGGGTGGTTTTGGCTCGGGACCCTGAATTGGACCCGAAACGGGACGCAGAAGATCGCGTTCCTAAACTGAGCTGGGGTGTCCTTTTGGACCCCCGTTATTGGAGTGAAACTGTGGATAGAGCCCAGAAAGAACAGCTGGTCGAGGAACTCGGCCAGATCTTTGAAAGCTCTGGCGTCGTTGTGGTTAGCCATTACGCCGGTCTGACAGTTGCTGAAATGCAGGACCTGCGCGCGCGTGCACGCGAAGCGGGTGGGTCTGTGCGTGTTGCCAAAAACAGGCTCGCCAAGATCGCCCTTGAGGGCAAGCCATGCGCAAGCATCGCTGACCTTCTGTCGGGTATGACCGTTCTGACCTTTTCTGAGGATCCCGTGGCTGCGGCCAAGGTTGCTCAGGATTATGCCAAAGAGAACTCGAAATTTGAGATCCTCGGCGGCGCCATGGGTGAGAACGCGTTGGACGTCGCCGGTGTCGAAGCCGTGTCCAAAATGCCATCGCGCGAGGAGCTTATCTCCACAATCGCGGGCATGTTGGGCGCACCAGCATCGAACATCGCCGGGGCCATTGGCGCACCTGCAAGCAATATCGCCTCCATCTTGTCCACAATCGAGGACAAGGCGGCAGCATAAGGCATCGTCAAACTGGCGTCGGGTTGAAATCGCGACGTTGGAACACACATATCGTAAACGGAAAGAGCTAAAACATGGCTGATCTGAAAAAACTGGCAGAAGAGATCGTTGGTCTGACCCTGCTTGAAGCACAAGAACTGAAAACCATCCTCAAAGACGAGTACGGCATCGAGCCCGCAGCAGGCGGCGCAGTGATGATGGCTGGTCCTGCTGACGGCGGCGGTGCTGCTGAAGAGGAAAAAACAGAATTCGATGTTGTCCTGAAAAACGCAGGTGCCTCGAAAATCAACGTGATCAAAGAAGTTCGCGGTCTCACAGGTCTTGGTCTGAAAGAAGCCAAGGACCTCGTGGAAGCGGGCGGCAAGATCAAAGAAGGCGTCGACAAAGCGGAAGCCGAAGACGTCAAAGCCAAGCTGGAAGCAGCAGGCGCAGAGGTCGAGCTGGCATAAGTCGCCAACTCCGGAAGTCGTACCAATTGGCTTCCGAATGAAAATTGAGCTGGACCCGATGGTTTTCGGGTCCGGCTTAACCTGTCTTGGCAAGGGTCTTTTGACCAAAGGCCTTTTCCAAGATGCGGTTCAATGGTCGGGAAGGCGCCGGTGGGACGGCGCTTGTGAATAGACCGAAACGTATCGTCTCGTATGGGCGAGGTGCCGTGGCCCGACGGTGTCCTTGTCCGGTGAGAACTCTGAAAGGTGACACCTGATATGGCTCAATCGTTCCTTGGCCAGAAACGTCTACGTAAATATTATGGCAAAATCCGCGAAGTTCTGGATATGCCAAACCTCATTGAGGTTCAGAAATCCTCGTATGATCTCTTCCTGAATTCCGGCGACGCCGACGTCCCCCTGGACGGCGAAGGTATCGCGGGTGTTTTCCAGTCGGTCTTCCCGATCAAGGACTTCAACGAAACTTCCGTGCTGGAGTACGTGAAGTACGAGTTGGAAAAACCCAAGTACGATGTGGAGGAATGTCAGCAACGTGACATGACCTACTCTGCGCCGCTTAAGGTGACGCTGCGTCTGATCGTGTTCGATGTGGACGAGGACACCGGCGCGAAATCCGTCAAGGACATCAAGGAACAGGATGTCTTCATGGGCGATATGCCTCTGATGACGCCGAATGGTACCTTTGTGGTCAACGGCACCGAGCGTGTGATCGTCTCCCAGATGCACCGCTCGCCTGGTGTTTTCTTTGATCACGACAAAGGCAAAACCCACTCTTCCGGCAAACTGCTGTTTGCCTGCCGTATCATCCCCTACCGCGGCTCTTGGTTGGATTTTGAATTCGACGCTAAAGACATCGTTTTTGCGCGTATCGACCGTCGTCGGAAACTGCCTGTCACAACGCTCCTTTACGCCCTTGGTCTCGACCAGGAAGCGATCATGGACGCCTATTACAACACCGTTACCTACAAGCTGAAGAAGAACAAGGGCTGGGTCGCCCCGTTCTTCCCGGATCGCGTGCGCGGCACCCGTCCCACCTATGATCTGGTGGATGCTAAGACCGGCGAAGTGCTGTTTGAGCAAGGCAAGAAAGTCACCCCGCGCGCGGTCAAGCAATTGATCGACGAAGGCAAGGTGACAGAATTGCTGCTGCCTTATGAACACATCGCGGGCAAGTTTGCGGCTAAAGACATCATCAACGAAGAAAACGGCGCGATCTACGTCGAAGCTGGTGATGAAATGACGCTGGAATACGACAAGGATGGCACACTCATTGGCGGAACGGCCAAAGAGCTCATTGATGCCGGGATCACCGAGATTCCTCTTCTGGACATCGATAACGTCAACGTTGGTCCCTACATGCGCAACACAATGGCGCAGGACAAGAACATGAACCGCGATACTGCGCTCATGGATATCTACCGCGTGATGCGTCCGGGTGAACCGCCCACCGTTGAGGCCGCTTCGGCTCTTTTCGACACGTTGTTCTTCGATTCCGAACGCTATGATCTCTCAGCCGTTGGTCGGGTGAAGATGAACATGCGTCTGGCACTGGACGCCGAAGACACTCAGCGTACACTCCGCCGTGAGGACATCGTGGCCTGTATCAAGGCGCTGGTCGATCTGCGTGACGGACGTGGTGACATTGACGATATCGACCACCTTGGTAACCGCCGCGTGCGGTCTGTCGGCGAGTTGATGGAAAACCAGTACCGTGTGGGCCTGCTGCGCATGGAACGTGCGATCAAGGAGCGTATGTCGTCGGTCGAGATCGACACGGTGATGCCGCAAGATCTGATCAACGCAAAACCGGCTGCTGCTGCGGTACGTGAATTCTTTGGCTCCTCGCAGCTGTCGCAGTTCATGGACCAGACGAACCCATTGTCGGAAGTGACGCACAAGCGTCGTCTGTCGGCGCTTGGACCGGGCGGTCTGACCCGTGAGCGTGCCGGCTTCGAGGTCCGCGACGTGCACCCGACCCACTATGGTCGGATGTGCCCGATTGAAACGCCGGAAGGGCCGAACATCGGTCTGATCAACTCGCTGGCGACCTTTGCCCGCGTGAACAAATACGGTTTCATCGAAACGCCATACCGCAAGGTTGAAGGCGGCAAGGTGACGGATGAAGTGCATTATATGTCCGCCACCGAGGAAATGCGTCACACCGTGGCGCAGGCCAACGCCAACCTCGATGACAATATGAAGTTCGTGAATGATCTGGTGTCCACGCGTAAATCCGGTGATTACACGCTGTCGCCATCGGAAAGCGTTGATCTGATTGACGTCTCGCCCAAACAGTTGGTCTCCGTTGCGGCCTCGCTCATTCCCTTCCTAGAAAATGACGACGCCAACCGCGCTCTGATGGGATCTAACATGCAACGTCAGGCGGTCCCGCTTTTGCAGGCCGAGGCGCCGCTTGTCGGGACCGGTATCGAAGAGGTCGTGGCACGGGATTCCGGGGCTGCGATCATGGCCAAACGCGCCGGCATCATCGATCAGGTTGATGCGCAGCGGATTGTGATCCGCGCCACCGAGGATCTCGAACTTGGGGACGCAGGCGTAGACATCTACCGCATGCGCAAGTTCCAGCGCTCCAACCAGAACACCTGCATCAACCAGCGTCCGCTGGTGAAGGTGGGTGACACGGTGCGCAAGGGGCAGGTTGTGGCCGATGGTCCGTCGACCGACATGGGGGAACTGGCGCTCGGCAAGAACGTCGTCGTCGCCTTCATGCCCTGGAATGGCTACAACTACGAGGATTCCATCCTGATCTCCGAGCGGATTGCCCGTGACGACGTCTTCACCTCGATCCACATCGAGGAATTCGAGGTTGCCGCGCGTGACACCAAGCTTGGGCCGGAAGAGATCACCCGGGACATCCCCAACGTCGGCGAGGAAGCCCTGCGCAACCTTGATGAGGCGGGCATCGTCTACATCGGGGCGGACGTGGAACCGGGCGATATCCTGGTAGGCAAGATCACACCGAAAGGCGAAAGCCCGATGACGCCGGAGGAAAAACTTCTGCGCGCCATCTTTGGTGAGAAAGCCTCTGACGTGCGCGACACCTCGCTGCGCGTCAAGCCGGGTGACTTTGGTACGGTCGTCGAGGTGCGCGTCTTTAACCGCCACGGTGTGGAAAAAGACGAACGTGCATTGCAGATCGAGCGCGAGGAAGTCGAACGTCTGGCCCGCGACCGGGACGACGAGATGGCGATCCTGGATCGCAACATCTATGCGCGTCTCAAGGACATGATCCTTGGCAAAACCGCCGTAAAGGGCCCAAAAGGCGTGCCTGCCAACGCTGAAATCACCGAGGATTTGTTGCAGATGCTGACCCGTGGTCAGTGGTGGCAGCTTGCTCTCAAGGATGAAGCCGACGCCCAGGTAGTTGAGGCGCTGAACGAGCAGTACGAGATCCAGAAACGGGCGCTCGACGCGCGCTTTGAGGATAAGGTCGAGAAGGTCCGCCGAGGTGACGACCTGCCCCCGGGCGTGATGAAGATGGTCAAGGTTTTCGTCGCGGTGAAGCGCAAGCTGCAGCCGGGCGACAAGATGGCCGGTCGTCACGGGAACAAAGGGGTTATCTCCAAAGTGGTTCCCATGGAGGACATGCCGTTTCTTGCCGATGGCACACCTGTCGATTTCTGTCTGAACCCACTGGGCGTGCCGTCGCGTATGAACGTCGGGCAAATCCTTGAGACACATATGGGCTGGGCCGCGCGTGGTCTGGGCCTCAATGTGGACGAGGCGTTGCAGGAATACCGTCGCTCCGGCGATCTGACCCCTGTGCGTGACGCGCTGAGCCATGCCTACGGTGAGAACGTCTATGACGAAGGCATCGCGGGCATGGATGAGGACACGTTGATCGAGGCCGCTGGCAACGTCACCCGCGGTGTGCCGATTGCGACACCAGTCTTCGACGGTGCCAAGGAGGCTGACGTGAACGACGCGCTGATGCGTGCGGGCTTTGACAGCTCGGGCCAGTCGGTTCTGTTCGATGGGCGTACCGGTGAGCAATTTGCCCGCCCCGTGACCGTCGGCGTCAAATATCTGCTGAAACTGCACCACCTTGTGGATGACAAAATCCACGCGCGTTCGACCGGGCCTTACAGCCTCGTCACCCAGCAGCCGTTGGGCGGTAAGGCGCAGTTCGGTGGCCAGCGGTTTGGGGAAATGGAGGTCTGGGCTCTGGAAGCTTATGGTGCCGCCTACACCCTGCAAGAAATGCTGACCGTGAAGTCGGATGACGTGGCCGGACGGACGAAAGTCTATGAGTCCATCGTCAAGGGCGAGGACAACTTTGAAGCGGGCGTGCCCGAAAGCTTCAACGTTCTGGTGAAAGAAGTCCGCGGCCTCGGCCTCAATATGGAACTTCTCGATGCGGAGGAAGATGAGTGAGAAACATGGCAATCCTTGGATTGGCAGCGACGCCGCTCGCAGCTTGCCAGATAGTCGGCGGAGCCGACTATCTGGACACGCGAGACCAGTCCAAGGTTTTAGTTGTGTGGAATTCTCAAGGCACCGACTTCTTTACGGATTGCGGCGCAGATCGTTCACCTATTGCAGCTCCCCCTATTGAAGTGCTGCAAGGAATCGCGATCCAAGGCCCGATGTCCGAACAAAAATACAATCGCGCAAATTTTTATGTTTGCCCCGAATTGGCAGAGGTTTCCCAATGAACCAGGAACTGACAAACAACCCGTTTAACCCGCTTGCACCGCAAAAGGTGTTTGATGAGATCAAAGTGTCTCTGGCCTCGCCAGAACGCATTCTGAGCTGGTCTTTCGGCGAAATCAAGAAACCCGAAACCATCAACTACCGGACGTTCAAGCCTGAGCGTGATGGCCTTTTCTGCGCGCGTATTTTTGGCCCGATTAAGGACTACGAATGTCTCTGCGGTAAATACAAGCGCATGAAATATCGCGGCGTTGTCTGCGAGAAATGCGGTGTAGAAGTCACGCTGCAAAAGGTCCGCCGCGAGCGCATGGGCCACATTGAGCTGGCGTCGCCGGTCGCGCATATCTGGTTCCTGAAATCGCTGCCGTCGCGCATCGGTCTGATGCTGGACATGACGCTGCGCGATCTGGAGCGGGTGCTCTACTTTGAGAACTACGTGGTGATCGAACCGGGCCTCACAGACCTTCAATACGGTCAAATGATGACCGAAGAAGAGTATATGGACGCGCAGGACGCCTACGGCATGGACGCATTCACCGCCAACATCGGCGCCGAAGCGATCCGCGAAATGCTGGCGGCGATCGATCTGGAAGCCGAAGCGGAGCAGCTGCGCGCTGATCTGAAAGAGGCGACGGGCGAGCTGAAGCCCAAGAAGATCATCAAGCGTCTGAAAGTTGTAGAAAGCTTCCTCGAATCCGGCAACCGTCCGGAATGGATGGTCCTGACCGTGATCCCCGTGATCCCGCCGGAACTGCGCCCGCTGGTGCCGCTCGATGGTGGCCGTTTTGCGACGTCCGACCTCAACGACCTTTACCGTCGTGTGATCAACCGGAACAACCGTCTGAAGCGTCTCATCGAGCTGCGCGCACCCGATATCATCGTCCGTAACGAAAAGCGGATGCTGCAGGAATCCGTTGATGCGCTGTTTGACAATGGACGTCGCGGTCGTGTGATCACCGGTGCCAACAAGCGCCCGCTGAAATCGCTCAGCGACATGCTGAAAGGCAAGCAGGGTCGTTTCCGCCAGAACCTTTTGGGCAAACGCGTCGACTTCTCGGGCCGTTCGGTGATTGTGACCGGGCCGGAACTGAAGCTGCACCAGTGCGGTCTGCCGAAGAAGATGGCGCTCGAACTTTTCAAGCCGTTCATCTACTCGCGGCTTGAGGCCAAAGGTCTCTCCTCCACCGTGAAACAGGCGAAGAAACTGGTCGAAAAAGAGCGCCCTGAGGTTTGGGATATCCTCGATGAGGTGATCCGCGAACACCCTGTGATGCTGAACCGTGCACCGACGCTGCACCGTTTGGGCATTCAGGCGTTTGAACCTGTGCTGATCGAAGGCAAGGCCATTCAGCTGCATCCGCTGGTTTGTTCCGCCTTTAACGCGGACTTCGACGGTGACCAGATGGCTGTGCACGTGCCTCTGAGCCTTGAAGCCCAGCTGGAAGCCCGGGTTCTGATGATGTCGACGAACAACGTTCTGTCGCCAGCAAACGGCGCGCCGATCATCGTGCCGTCGCAGGACATGATCCTGGGTCTCTACTATACCACGCTGGAGCGTGAGGGCATGCCGGGTGAAGGCATGGTTTTCGGCTCAGTGGAAGAGGTCCAGCACGCGCTGGACGCTGGCATGGTGCACCTGCATTCCAAGATCACAGCGCGGATTGCGCAGATTGATGAGAATGGCATGGAAGTCATGCAGCGGTTCGAGACCACGCCGGGCCGGGTCCGTCTGGGCGCGCTGCTGCCGCTGAACGCCAAAGCGCCGTTTGAACTGGTCAACCGTCTGCTGCGCAAGAAAGAAGTGCAGCAGGTCATCGACACCGTCTATCGCTACTGCGGTCAGAAGGAGTCCGTCATCTTCTGTGACCAGATCATGACCATGGGCTTCCGCGAAGCGTTCAAGGCCGGGATTTCCTTCGGCAAGGACGACATGCTGATCCCCGACACCAAATGGCCCATCGTGCAGGAAACACGTGAGCTGGTGAAGGATTTCGAACAGCAGTATATGGACGGTCTGATCACTCAGGGTGAAAAGTACAACAAAGTGGTCGATGCCTGGTCGAAGTGTAACGACAAGGTGACCGACGCGATGATGGGCTCGATTTCGGCCAGTCAACGCGATGACGCAGGTGCCGAGAAAGAACCGAACTCGGTCTACATGATGGCGCACTCCGGTGCCCGTGGTTCGGTCACGCAGATGAAGCAGCTGGGCGGAATGCGCGGCCTGATGGCGAAGCCGAATGGCGACATCATCGAAACGCCGATCATCTCGAACTTCAAGGAAGGTCTGACCGTTCTTGAGTACTTCAACTCCACGCACGGCGCGCGCAAAGGTCTGTCGGACACCGCTTTGAAAACGGCGAACTCCGGGTACCTGACACGCCGTCTGGTGGATGTGGCGCAAGACTGCATCGTGCGTATGCTCGATTGCGGCACGGAGACATCCATCACGGCAGTAGCGGCGGTGAACGATGGCGAGGTTGTATCTTCTCTGGCCGAGCGCATTCTGGGTCGCGTTGTGGCGGAGGACATCATGCGCCCCGGCACCGATGAGGTGATGATCGCGCATGGCACCTTGGTCGATGAACGGATGGCAGATGCGGTTGATGAGGCCGGTGTAGCTTCGGCGCGGATTCGCAGCCCCCTGACCTGTGAAGCCGAAGAGGGTGTTTGTGCGACCTGCTATGGTCGTGACCTTGCACGCGGCACGATGGTCAACACCGGTGAAGCGGTCGGCATCATCGCCGCTCAGTCCATCGGGGAGCCTGGTACTCAGCTGACAATGCGGACCTTCCACATTGGCGGCGTTGCTCAGGGTGGTCAGCAATCCTTCCTGGAGGCCAGCCACACCGGCAAGGTCGTCTTCGAGAACGCTCAGACCCTTGAGAATGCCTCTGGCGAGACCATGGTGATGGGCCGGAACATGAAGCTGCTTATTCAGGATGAGAACGGCGAGGAACGGGCCAGCCACAAAGTCGGATACGGTACCAAACTCTTTGTCACCGATGGTCAGAATGTGGTTCGCGGCGACAAACTGTTCGAATGGGACCCCTACACCCTGCCGATCATCGCGGAGAAATCCGGGACGGCGAAGTTTGTAGACCTGGTGTCGGGGATCGCCGTCAAGGACGAAACCGACGATGCCACCGGCATGACCCAGAAGATCGTGATCGACTGGCGTTCGGCGGCCAAGGGCAATGAGCTCAAGCCTGAAATCATCCTGGTGGGTGCCGATGGCGAACCGGTCCGCAATGACGCGGGCAACCCGGTGACCTATCCGATGTCCGTGGATGCGGTTCTGTCCATCGAGGACGGCTCCGAGATCAAGGCCGGTGATGTGGTGGCACGTATTCCACGCGAAGGTGCCAAGACCAAGGACATCACCGGGGGTCTGCCGCGTGTGGCCGAACTCTTCGAGGCACGTCGCCCGAAGGATCACGCCATCATCGCGGAAATCGACGGCTATGTGCGCTACGGCAAGGACTACAAAAACAAGCGCCGTATCGCCATCGAGTCTGCCGAGGATCCGGATCACAAAGTCGAGTACATGGTGCCCAAGGGCAAGCACATCCCGGTTGCGGAAGGTGATTTTGTTCAGAAGGGTGATTACATCATGGACGGTAACCCGGCTCCGCACGATATCCTTGCCATCATGGGTGTCGAAGCGCTGGCGGACTACATGATCGACGAGGTTCAGGACGTCTATCGCCTGCAAGGTGTGAAGATCAACGACAAGCACATCGAAGTCATCGTGCGTCAGATGTTGCAGAAGTGGGAGATCCAGGATTCTGGCGACACCACGCTGCTGAAAGGCGAACATGTAGACAAGCAGGAGTTCGATACGGCCAATGAGAAGGCGGTGTCCAAGGGTGGTCGTCCGGCACAGGGTGAACCGATCCTTCTGGGGATCACCAAGGCGTCGCTGCAAACACGCAGCTTCATCTCTGCGGCCTCCTTCCAGGAGACCACGCGCGTTCTTACCGAAGCCTCCGTGCAGGGTAAGAAAGACAAGCTGGTTGGTCTGAAGGAGAACGTGATCGTGGGTCGTCTGATCCCGGCTGGTACAGGGGGTGCTACCATGAAGGTGCGCCGCGTGGCCCAGGACCGCGACAATGTTGTGATCGAAGCGCGCCGTGAAGAAGCTGAAGCGGCCGCAGCGCTTGCCGCTCCGATCATGGATGACGATATGGTGGGCGGCGATGTTTTCGATCAGGTGATAACGCCTGATCCAGACAGCCGCGACTGATCACATCAGATGCTTTTTGAAACCCCCGTTGCCCTGAGCAGCGGGGGTTTTTCTTTGCCGTCCCCAAAATTAGCCCGAATTGGGGGCCATTAATGAGAGGCGGATTTTGCCGATAAAAAGATGTGGTCAAAATTCGCGTTCAGGGCTAGCGTCTCAGAGACACCACACAATTGCAGATTTCATTCGTAAAACCCTGGAAGTCATTTCATGTCTGACACAATGCACCCCTTGGCCCCCCACCATTTGCCGCACTATTTTGCCACGGCGGATGGCAGCGATTACCTCTTCACAGTGATGGTTTTCTTTTTGCTGGGTGTGATCTTGCTGGTCGGGGTGGCTTACTTCACGCTGCATGCCTTGCCCGAACAGATGGCACACAAGGGCAATGCAACCCAATTGCAATTGATAAGCATTCTGGCGATGTTGGCGCTCTTCACCCACAACAACATATTCTGGGTCGCCGCGTTGGTCCTTGCCGCATTCAGGCCACCCGATATCGTCACCCCCTTGTCGTCCATCGCGCAGTCCCTTCAAGCCATGGTCAGCAAGGAAAAGTAAGATATGTTCGAGCTTATTTTCTGTTCTTTGTTGACGGTTCTTCCCGATTACCTCTTGCGCCGCCGCTTTCAGGGCAAGCGATGGGGCGTGGAGATCGACTTTTTTACCGTCTGGTACGAATTGCGCTGGGGCATCACCATGTGTGCGATGCTCACCACGATGCTGATCACCATCGTCTTCTACTATCATCCGTCGACGTCAAATGTGGCGTCTTTCTTTAGGACGCTGACCATCCTGTCAGAGGGCGGTGGGCGCGTCGAAGAGGTATTTGTTGAGATCAATCAGGATGTGAAAGCGGGCGATCCGATTTTCAAACTTGACGGCAGCAGCCAGGAGGCTTCCGCTGAAACCGCGCGCCGTAAGATCGAAGAGGTTGATGCCGCTCTGGCAGTTGCCGAAGCGCAGCGGGGAACCGCAAATGCCGTGCTGGCTCAGGCACAGGCAGGCTATCAGCAAACGCTGGAGGATTTTCAACGGCAAACGGCCTTACGTGACCGTGGTTCGACCGCCGTAAGCGAACGGGATGTGACGGTATTGCAGAACGAGCTTGCCGTCCGACAAGGCGAAGTGGATGCAGCAAAAGCCGGGCTGGACGCCTTGCAGGTTCAACTGGATGTGCAGTTGCCTGCGCAACGGGCTAGTGCAAAGGCGGCGTTGGAACAAGCCGAGACCGAGATTGAAAAACTCACCGTCTATGCCGGTGTGGATGGGACGATCGAACAACTGACCCTGCGCAAAGGTGATATCGTCAATCCGATCCTGAGACCTGCCGGGATTCTGGTTCCGGCGGATGCTGGCCGCAACAGATTTCAGGCAGGGTTCTCACAAATCTCTGCTCAGGTCATCAAGAAAGGCGGCGTCGCCGAGATCATGTGTGCCTCCAAGCCCTTTACGGTGATCCCGATGGTGATCACTGAAGTACAGGATGTGATTGCCTCGGGACAGCTACGCCCTTCGGACCGTCTGCTTGATGTGCAATTGCAGGGCGCGCCCGGGACAATTCTGGCGTTCATGGAACCCATATTTCCCGGTCAGACAGATGACATTCCACCTGGCAGCAGATGCCTTGCCAATGCGTATACCTACAACCATGAATTGCTTGAGGATCCCTCCTTGGGCTTTGGTCGCCGGGTGTTTTTGCACGTCGTAGATACGGTGGGTGTCGTTCATGCGGCGGGGCTGCGCATTCGGTCGCTGCTGCTGCCACTGCAAACTCTGGTCTTCACCGGCCATTGAATTGTCTACCCACGCGCTGCCAGACAAGGAAACCAAAGCTAAGTGACCATAGAACAACGCCATTCGGGTGTGTTATCGCCAAATCTGGCAGGTGCGTTGTTGATGATGGCCTCGATGGCCTGTTTCACATTCAATGACGCGCTGCTCAAGGCAACGGGCGGTGCTGTGCCGCTGTTTCAGTTGTTGTTTTTGCGGGGGTGTCTGGCCACAGTGCTCATCGCTGCCTTGGCATGGTCTCGCGGGGCTTTCAGGTTCGATATCACGCCAAGCGACTGGGCGCTGATCGCATTGCGATCCCTTTCCGAGGTGGGCGCCGCCTATTTCTTTGTCACCGCACTGCTCAACATGCCCCTGGCAAACATCACGGCAATCCTGCAGATTTTACCGCTGACGGTAACGCTGGGATCGGCGCTCTTCTTTCGCGAAGCTGTCGGTTGGCGTCGAATGACGGCCATCCTGATAGGATTTTGCGGCATGCTTCTGATTGTCAGGCCGGGTCCGGATGGATTTACTCTATGGTCTTTATACGCACTGATCGCGGTGTTGTGCGTCACCGCACGTGATCTGTCCACGCGCCGGCTGTCAAAGGGCGTGCCGTCGCTGCTCGTGACATTTTCCGCTTCACTGGCTGTTCTCATCGCAGCTGGCGGCGCGTCACTGACGATCACATGGTCGCCTGTTTCAAATGACATGGGGCTTTTGATTGCCTCCTCTTCGCTCTTTATCGTCGGAGGCTACTTCTTCAGTGTACAGGTGATGCGCGCGGGGGACATTTCCTTCATAGCTCCCTTTCGCTACACCGGGCTCATTTGGGCGCTGATCCTGGGATGGTTGGTTTTCGGCGAGTGGCCCGCCTTCGTAACCTTGTTGGGGGCCTTCATCATTGTCGCAATGGGGCTGTTCACCCTCTACCGCGAGCGCAACCTAATGCGGAGCTGAGAAAAGGCGACGCACGTTATCAGCATCTATATTGTAGGTCATTTTGAAATGGACCTCACCTGCGGCGTCCAGCGGTTGGAGTTGGACTGGCCTGGGTTCGGTCTTCTGACGTGAATCGTTGTAGGGGTGTATGCCGCGCAACATCATATCGGTACCCGTAAAGGTGAGTGTCGGCATATGTTGCCAGATCTTGTTGTGGCTGAAACTCATGATCGTTTGCTGGGACTTGGGACGCGTCACAATGGCCATTCCGGCGGCCCAATAGCTCTCTTTTACGGCGGCCGCCTCAATGCCTTCCGCATTTGGGCGGGCGATGTAGCCTTGGTTGAAATCAATCGCGACCGATTGACTGTCTTCGAGAATTTGGAGGGCAGGTACTGCACGTCTGCGCAGTTCTGCCACAAATCCCCGTGCGACCGCGTCATCGTCATCAAGTCGAAACTGGATGCAGGGCGCCTTCTTGTTGCTTCGCAAAGCATTGAGGGCGTCGTTCATCACCTCGCGGTGCGGGCCGGGCGCGTGGCGTTGAACAACGATTTGGGGGATATCTTTGACCAGATCGCGCAGACGTTCTGAATACCGGCGTGGCAGGCTGTCGCCAACCACGATCAGAAAGACAAAGTCAGCGTCAGTTTGCGCCCGGATTGAGGGTAGAGTGAAGGCTTCAAACAGGGCGAACCTCGTGGCCATTCTGTCAGGGTCATAGAGATAGGCCCGTCTTTCGGCCAGCGAGGCACTGCGAACCTGAAAACCACCAATCGCGGGATAAGAAAATCGGCAAATGCCAATCACTTGCATAACATGGTGCCCCTTGGTTCTAGCGCGGTAAATCCCCTTGCAGCATTGCAGTGTGATGAGTGTATGACAAGACAGGCGGGGCTGTTGACACCGGGTGCGACTCCTTTTATACGCCCGCTATCTCGACGGCAGGAAAATCTCCTGTACGCCGAAATCTGAATTGAAGTGGTCACGATCCGGCCTCCTATCGGCCCGATCCTCTGTAAACCCACCGCGTCGTTTCCTCGGTACGGAAACGTGGCGGTCTTTTCGGTTTGCGCCATAGGCGCATGAACATCGCAGGCGGACGCGCCCGCGAGACAGTATTAACCGCATGGGGGTCGTCCTCGTGCACACATATGTGAGCAACACGGGGAAAGAACCGGAATGCCAACGATCCAACAGCTGATCCGCAAGCCGCGGCAGCCTAAAATTAAACGTTCAAAGTCCATGCACCTGCAGGAATGCCCGCAGAAGCGTGGCGTTTGTACGCGTGTCTACACGACCACTCCGAAGAAGCCGAACTCGGCAATGCGGAAAGTGGCCAAGGTTCGCCTGACCAATGGCTTTGAAGTCATCAGCTACATCCCGGGTGAGTCCCACAACCTTCAGGAACACTCCGTGGTTCTGATCCGTGGCGGCCGTGTCAAAGACCTTCCCGGTGTCCGTTACCACATCCTGCGTGGTGTTCTGGATACCCAAGGCGTCAAAGACCGTAAGCAACGTCGTTCGAAATACGGCGCGAAGCGTCCGAAGTAAGAGGAATAAAGCATGTCCCGTCGCCACGCAGCCGAAAAACGCGAAGTCCTGCCCGACGCCAAATATGGTGATCTGGTTCTGACAAAATTCATGAACAACCTGATGATCGACGGCAAGAAGTCGGTCGCAGAACGTATCGTTTACAGCGCGATGACTCGCGTTGAAGACAAGATCAAACGCGCACCCATCGAGGTTTTCCACGAAGCGTTGGAAAACATTCAACCCTCCGTCGAAGTGCGTTCGCGCCGTGTTGGTGGTGCCACCTATCAGGTGCCTGTCGAAGTGCGCCCCGAGCGTCGTCAGGCGCTGGCGATCCGCTGGTTGATCAAAGCCGCCCGTTCGCGCAACGAGAACACGATGGAAGAGCGCCTTGCCGGTGAGCTTCTGGACGCTGTTCAATCCCGCGGCACTGCCGTGAAGAAGCGCGAAGACACCCACAAGATGGCCGACGCCAACAAAGCGTTCAGCCACTACCGCTGGTAATTACAGTCGCGCCCTATTGGGGCGCGATGATCCGTTTTAGATACCTCAAGGAAGCAGCCCCATGGCACGCGACTATCCGCTCGACCGCTACCGCAACTTTGGCATCATGGCGCATATTGATGCCGGTAAAACAACCTGTTCGGAACGCATCCTGTATTACACAGGCAAGTCCCACAACATCGGTGAGGTGCACGATGGTGCGGCCACCATGGACTGGATGGAGCAGGAGCAGGAACGCGGCATCACCATCACATCTGCGGCGACAACAACCTTCTGGGAGCGCACCGAGGACGGTGCGACCGCGGACACGCCCAAGCACCGTATGAACATCATTGACACGCCTGGCCACGTTGACTTCACCATTGAGGTTGAGCGTTCGCTGGCGGTTCTCGACGGCGCAGTTGCCGTTCTGGATGCCAACGCCGGTGTCGAGCCACAGACAGAAACGGTCTGGCGCCAGGCGGATCGCTACAAAGTTCCGCGCATCGTGTTCGTCAACAAGATGGACAAGATCGGCGCAGACTTCTTTAACTGCGTTCACATGATCCAGGACCGTACCGGTGCGACGCCGTGCCCGATCCAGATCCCGATTGGGGCCGAGAACGAGCTCGAAGGCATGATCGATCTGGTCACCATGGAAGAGTGGGTCTGGGAAGGCGAAGATCTGGGTGCTTCCTGGGTGAAAAAGCCAATCCGCGACAGCCTGAAGGCGCAAGCCGAAGAATGGCGTGGCAAGATGATCGAAACCGCCGTCGAAATGGACGACGATGCGATGATGATGTATCTCGAAGGCGAAGAGCCTGATGTACCGACGCTGCGCAGTCTGATCCGCGCCGGAACGCTGGCCATCAAATTCATTCCCGTGCTTTGCGGGTCCGCGTTCAAGAACAAAGGCGTTCAGCCGCTGCTCAACGCTGTGATCGATTACCTGCCGTCGCCGATGGATGTGGTTGACTACATGGGCTTCAAACCCGGTGACGAGACAGAAACCCGTGACATCGCTCGCCGCGCGGACGACAACATGGCGTTCTCTGCGCTGGCGTTCAAGATCATGAATGACCCCTTCGTCGGCACGCTGACCTTCACACGCGTCTATTCCGGTGTGCTGAACAAGGGTGACACGCTGCTGAACTCGACCAAAGAGCGTAAAGAGCGCGTGGGTCGGATGATGATGATGCACTCCAACGATCGCGAAGAGATCACGGAAGCCTTCGCGGGCGACATTATCGCGCTGGCAGGTCTGAAGGACACTACAACCGGGGACACGCTCTGCGCTGTCAATGATCCGGTCGTTCTGGAAACCATGACCTTCCCTGATCCGGTGATCGAGATTGCGGTTGAGCCAAAAACCAAGGCTGACCAAGAGAAGATGTCCACAGGTCTGCAACGTCTTGCTGCCGAAGACCCGTCTTTCCGCGTGGAAACGGATCTGGAATCCGGTCAGACCATCATGAAGGGCATGGGTGAATTGCACCTCGACATCCTGGTGGACCGTCTGAAGCGTGAATTCAAGGTTGAGGCCAACATCGGTGCGCCGCAGGTTGCCTACCGCGAGACCATTGGTCACGAGGTCGAGCACACCTACACGCACAAGAAACAGTCGGGCGGTTCGGGTCAGTTCGCCGAGGTGAAAATGATCATCTCTCCGACAGAGCCGGGCGAAGGCTATTCCTTCGAGAGCCGCATCGTGGGTGGTGCTGTTCCGAAAGAGTACATTCCTGGTGTTGAAAAAGGCATCCAGTCGGTCATGGACAGCGGCCCCCTGGCCGGCTTCCCGGTGATCGATTTCAAGGTGGCCCTGATCGACGGTAAATTCCACGATGTGGACTCTTCGGTTCTGGCCTTTGAAATCGCCGCCCGTATGGGCATGCGCGAAGGCATGAAGAAAGCCGGCGCGAAACTGCTCGAGCCGATCATGAAGGTCGAGGTTGTGACGCCTGAGGAATACACCGGTGGCATCATTGGTGACCTCACATCCCGTCGCGGTCAGGTGCAGGGTCAGGACACACGCGGTAACGCGATTGCCATCGATGCCTTCGTACCGCTGGCCAATATGTTCGGTTACATCAACACGCTGCGGTCGATGTCGTCGGGTCGTGCGAACTTCACAATGCAGTTCGACCACTACGAGCCGGTACCACAGAACATCTCTGACGAGATTCAAGCGAAATTCGCATAACACCGGGGCGCCTTCGGGCGCCTCGATCCAACTTCGAGCGGGATTGCCGCTCACCAGAACACTAAGGAGAGGCCACCATGGCAAAGGCAAAGTTTGAACGTACGAAACCGCACGTAAACATCGGCACGATTGGTCACGTTGACCACGGCAAGACGACGCTGACGGCTGCGATCACGAAGTATTTTGGCGATTTTCAGGCCTATGACCAGATTGATGGCGCGCCGGAAGAGAAAGCCCGCGGGATCACCATTTCGACCGCGCACGTGGAATATGAAACCGACGCGCGTCACTATGCCCACGTCGACTGCCCTGGCCACGCGGACTATGTGAAAAACATGATCACCGGTGCGGCGCAGATGGACGGCGCGATCCTGGTTGTGAACGCGGCTGACGGCCCGATGCCCCAGACCCGCGAGCACATCCTGCTCGGCCGCCAGGTGGGCATTCCTTACATGGTTGTCTTCATGAACAAAGTTGACCAGGTGGACGACGAAGAGCTGCTGGAACTGGTGGAAATGGAAATCCGCGAGCTGCTGAGCTCTTACGAGTACCCCGGCGACGATATTCCGATCATCGCGGGCTCGGCCCTGGCGGCGATGGAAGGCAACAATCCGGAGATTGGCGAAGCGAAGATTCGCGAATTGATGGCAGCGGTTGACGAATACATCCCGACACCGGCGCGCGCGGTTGACCAGCCGTTCCTGATGCCTGTGGAAGACGTGTTCTCGATCTCCGGTCGCGGTACCGTTGTGACGGGGCGTGTTGAGCGTGGCGTGATCAACGTGGGCGACGAGATCGAAATCGTGGGCATCCGCGACACCAAGAAAACCACCTGCACAGGTGTTGAAATGTTCCGCAAACTGCTGGATCGCGGTGAAGCGGGTGACAACATCGGCGCCCTGCTGCGCGGTATCGACCGTGAAGGCGTGGAACGCGGCCAGGTGCTCTGCAAGCCGGGTTCTGTGACGCCGCACACCAAGTTCGAAGCCGAAGCCTACATCCTGACCAAGGATGAGGGTGGCCGTCACACGCCGTTCTTCGCGAACTATCGTCCGCAGTTCTACTTCCGCACCACGGATGTGACCGGCACGGTTCAGCTGAACGAAGGCACCGAGATGGTGATGCCGGGCGACAACGTGTCTTTCGGCGTTGAACTGATCGCACCCATTGCCATGGAAAACGGCCTGCGCTTCGCCATCCGCGAAGGCGGCCGCACCGTCGGCGCCGGCGTCGTCAGCAAAATTACGGAGTAGTTTCCAACTCGCTCTGGACATTCGGGGTGCCGGGTCATATTCGGCACCCCAGCCATTTCGGGACCCAGGTCTCGAGACGCACAAAGGCGCGACGAAGGGTGGCAATAAGGCTGCTCTTCCTCTCCGTTTACAGACCCATCGTTAGGGAAATAGAAAATGGCAATTCAAAGCCAAAACATTCGCATTCGGCTGAAGGCGTTTGACTATCGTGTGCTGGATGCGTCCACGCAGGAAATCGTCAACACCGCCAAGCGAACCGGCGCATCTGTTCGCGGCCCGATCCCGCTGCCGAACAAGATCGAAAAATTCACTGTTCTGCGTGGTCCCCACGTCGACAAGAAATCTCGTGACCAGTTCGAAATCCGCACGCACAAGCGCCTGCTGGATATCGTTGATCCGACGCCCCAGACCGTAGACGCGCTGATGAAGCTCGATCTTGCGGCTGGCGTGGACGTCGAGATCAAGCTGCAATCGTAAACGTAGGAGGGTAATTTCATGTTGCGCTCAGGCGTTATTGCAAAAAAAGTCGGGATGACCCGGCTGTTCATGGAAGACGGCAAACAGATCCCTGTGACCGTTCTTCAACTCGATAAGCTGCAGGTCGTTGCCCAGCGGACCGTTGAAAAGGATGGCTACACAGCTGTTCAACTCGGTGCCGGTGTGGCCAAAGCCAAGCGGACAAGCCAGGCCATGCGGGGCCACTTCGCTTCTGCGAAAGTGGAACCCAAGCGTAAAGTGGCTGAGTTCCGCGTAGACGAAGAGAACCTGATCGGTGTTGGCGAAGAAATCATCGCGGATCACTACTTTGAGGGTCAGTTCGTTGACGTGGCGGGCACCTCCATCGGTAAAGGGTTTGCCGGTGCGATGAAGCGCCACAACTTCGGCGGTCTGCGCGCGTCGCACGGTGTATCGATCTCTCACCGGTCGCACGGCTCCACGGGCCAATGTCAGGATCCGGGCAAGGTTTTCAAAGGCAAGAAGATGGCCGGTCACATGGGCGCTGCCCGTGTCACCACGCAGAACCTGCAGGTCGTTCGCACAGACACAGACCGTGGCCTGATCATGGTCAAAGGCGCTGTGCCGGGCTCCAAAGGGGGCTGGGTTACAGTCAAGGATGCGGTCAAGAAACCATTCCCTGAGAATGCGATTCTGCCTGCTGCTTTGAAATCTGCTGCCGAGGAAGCAGCAAAAGCCGCTGAAGAAGCTGCTGCTGCTGCTGCCGCCGAGGCCGAAGCAGAAGCCAAGCGTCTGGCTGAAGAACAAGCCGCCGCGGAAGCCGAAGCGCTGAAAGCTGCAGAAGCGGAAATCGCAGCGGACAAGGCGGATGATGCACCCGAAGCTGGCGAAGACAAGAAAGAAGGTGACGCATGAAACTCGATGTCATCAAACTCGACGGCAAGAAAGCCGGTTCGGTAGAGCTGGACGAGGCGCTTTTCGGTCTGGAGCCGCGCGCGGACATCTTGCACCGCGTCGTGCGCTGGCAGCGTAACAACGCGCAGGCTGGTACGCACAAGGTCAAGACCCGTTCGGAAACCAGCTATTCGACCAAGAAGATCTATCGTCAGAAGGGCACCGGCGGCGCACGCCACGGCTCCCGCAACGCGCCGATCTTCCGCGGTGGTGGTATCTACAAGGGCCCGACCCCGCGCAGCCACGGTCACGAGTTGACCAAGAAGTTCCGCAAGCTGGGTCTATGTCACGCGCTTTCTGCCAAAATGAAAGCAGGCGAGCTCGTGATCATCGACGAGGCCTCCTCCGAAGGCAAAACTGCCGCTCTGGCCAAACAGGTCGCAAACCTGGGCTGGAAACGCGCGTTGGTCATCGACGGTGCATCTGTGAACGAAGACTTCGCCCAAGCCGCGCGCAACATTGACGGTCTGGATATCCTGCCGACAATGGGCGCAAACGTATATGATATCCTCAAGCGTGATACGCTGGTGATCACGAAGGCGGGTGTCGAAGCACTGGAGGCTCGCTTGAAATGAGTGCCAAGGCAGAACATTACGATGTGATCCGCAAGCCGATCATTACCGAGAAAGCCACCATGTCATCCGAAAATGGCGCGGTTGTCTTCGAAGTGGCTATGGACAGCAACAAACCGCAGATCAAGGAGGCTGTTGAAGCGCTCTTTGGTGTGAAGGTCAAAGCGGTCAACACCACGATCACCAAAGGCAAGGTGAAGCGTTTCCGCGGCCAACTCGGCAAGCGGAAAGACGTCAAGAAAGCCTATGTGACGCTGGAAGCCGGCAACACGATTGACGTGTCTACCGGCCTTTAAGCCGCTTGCAATATCTATGCGAAACCCCGGCCTCATTAGAGGCTGGGGTTTTTTTGTTTGAGCGTTTCAAATTAGCCAAGGCGTTGTGAGGTCCGGTTGAATTGACTCTGATCCACGGGCCCCCGGTGTCAGTCGACAACAAAACGGCCACAGTTGTCATGCACTCACAGGTTGTAGCGCGGTTTCACTTTTCGAGGATTGTGTAGCAAACCGGCCACCAACCAGCGTTTTTTCCGTGCTATTCTAATCGCTTGTGAAGAGTCTGTTCTCAGTGCCGCGCAGCGGAACGTTTTTGAATGTCCAGTAAGTTCAAAAATTTCATCTCTTCGAGAGGTCGATGTTGTGTCGAATATGGAAGCAAGCGGCGGTACCGAACCGATACCTGAAGGTGAACCCGGGGCGACGGAGCATCCGGTATTTGAAGCGGGTTGGAAAGATCGCCTGAGTGAGGCACGGGCCAAACGCAACAGGCTCCTTTCATCGCGACGCCGTAGCGGCCCTGAGGACACGACATCAGATCCATCGATACCCAAAGGCGATGTGTCTGGTGAAGAGCCGGAGCCTGGAAACCACGAGCGGACAAGTTTCTGGCTCGGCGTTATACATGCCAATGCGCGCGTTCTGATGTTGGTGTTTTTCGGCGCGGCAGGCTTGGGTCTTGGCGTTACGCTTGGCATTGGTGCCCTGACGGGTGTTGGTGCGTCGCGGGTTGTGACCGTTGACCCGGTGCCCGATCCCGTACTGACCGTGCAGACACAAAAGGTCGCAACCGTGACGCCGCCTCTTGAGGAAAGCCCGCCGCCCGCAAAGCCTGTGGTGATAGATGCGGTCCTTGCGGACGCCGGCAACATTCCCGACGTTCTGGACATGCCGCTGACCGTGGTGGAACCATCCCCCCTGCGGGTCGAAAACATCAGTCTACCCGCGATCTCAGCCGTGCAATACATGCGCGCAGATACGGAACCTGCCGCCGCGCTCAACCTGCGCTCGCTGCCTGATCTATCCGCAACCGACACCGACGAAATGATCTACGATGCGTTCACAACGGATCGCTTGCGGTTCTTTATCCACGCACCTGACGGCATTTCCAACGGCAGGTTGCAGGCCTATGTCTCCAATCTGGAAGACGCGGGTATAGCCGTCGCAGCAATCGGGCGCGAGAACTTTCGCGTCTCAGCCACGCATTTGCGTTATTACAGCCCACAAAACGCAAGCGTCGCTCAAAATGTGGCAAGTAATCTTGGCGTTGAGGCCCGCGACTTCTCCCAAAATTCGACCAACACAGAGAGAATTGAGGTCTGGTTGGCGGGCCGACCCAAAGCTGTAGAAGAAATCGAAGAGCCTCAGGTAGGTTTCTTTGCCCGGCTCTTCAACAGTCAGAAGGTTGATGCGGAGGCGCTCAGCGAGATCGACTAGTTCGCCTCATTGATCAGCAAAGCCGCGCATTCCGGTGAGCCATTCGGCCTTTTAAGCAAAAGCTGACAAGGAGGCCGGTCCCGGCGACGATAAAATTCAGCAAAAAGCATAAAGCGTGGCTTTGCCTCGCTTGACCCTACAGACCCAATCCCCTAAGAGAGCCCATCGGCAAGGCCCCGGATTCGTCCGGGGCTTCGTTGTTGTCCGAAAGGGCATCTAAATCGGGCACCTACGGGGGCCTTCATACCATAGGTGGGGCGACCCGCCGTACAGCAAAACGGAAGACAGACAACATGGCACTCAAGTCGTATAAACCGACGACGCCGGGCCAGCGTGGGCTGGTACTGATCGACCGTTCGGAGCTCTGGAAAGGCCGCCCGGTCAAAGCCCTCACCGAAGGCTTGACCAAGAACGGCGGACGGAACAACACCGGACGGATCACGATGCGCCGCAAAGGCGGCGGGGCAAAACGCCTCTACCGGATCGTTGACTTCAAACGGAACAAAATGGATGTAGCGGCCACGGTCGAGCGCATCGAATATGACCCTAACCGGACAGCTTTCATCGCCCTCGTGAAATACGAAGACGGCGAACAGGCCTACATCCTGGCACCGCAGCGTCTGGCCGTGGGTGACAGCGTGGTCGCAAGCGCAAAAGCAGACATCAAACCCGGCAACGCGATGCCCTTCTCGGGCATGCCCATCGGGACAATCGTGCACAACATCGAGATGAAGCCCGGCAAGGGTGGTCAGATCGCCCGTGCCGCCGGTACCTACGCCCAGTTCGTGGGCCGTGATGGTGGTTACGCTCAGATCCGTCTGAGCTCGGGTGAGCTGCGTCTGGTGCGTCAGGAATGCATGGCCACCGTTGGTGCGGTCAGCAATCCAGACAACTCCAACCAGAACTACGGTAAAGCGGGCCGCATGCGTCACAAGGGCGTCCGCCCGTCTGTGCGTGGTGTTGTCATGAACCCGATCGATCACCCGCATGGTGGTGGTGAAGGTCGGACCTCTGGTGGTCGTCACCCGGTAACCCCATGGGGCAAGCCGACAAAGGGTGCAAAGACCCGGAACAAGAACAAAGCGTCCAGCAAGCTCATTCTGCGCTCGCGGCACGCCAAGAAGAAGGGACGTTAATTCATGTCTCGTTCAGTATGGAAAGGTCCTTTTGTCGACTCATATGTGTTGAAAAAGGCCGAAGCGTCCCGCGAGAGCGGTCGCAATGAAGTGATCAAAATCTGGTCGCGCCGTTCGACAATCCTGCCTCAGTTCGTGGGTTTGACTTTCGGTGTCTACAATGGCCACAAGCACATCCCAGTTAACGTATCCGAAGAAATGATCGGTCAGAAGTTTGGTGAATATTCGCCAACGCGGACCTATTACGGTCATGCTGCGGACAAAAAAGCGAAGCGGAAGTAAGCCATGAGCAAGGATAAAAATCCCCGCCGCGTGGCTGACAACGAAGCCATGGCAAAACTGCGCATGCTTCGTACAAGCCCGCAGAAACTGAACCTCGTCGCCGCGATGATCCGGGGCAAGAAAGTCGACAAGGCCCTGACGGACCTGACTTTCTCCAAGAAACGGATCGCACTGGATGTGAAGAAATGTCTTCAGTCCGCCATCGCGAACGCGGAGAACAACCACAACCTCGACGTGGACGAACTGGTCGTCGCAGAGGCCTATGTGGGCAAAAACCTTACCATGAAGCGTGGGCGTCCGCGCGCGCGTGGCCGGTTCGGCAAGATCATCAAGCCGTTCTCGGAAATCACGATCAAAGTGCGTCAGGTAGAGGAGCAAGCCTAATGGGTAACAAAGTCAATCCGATTGGCATGCGCCTGCAGGTGAACCGCACCTGGGACAGCCGCTGGTATGCCGACACCAAAGATTACGGTGACCTTCTGCTGGAAGACATCGCGATCCGTGATTTCATCAAAGAAGAATGCAAACAGGCCGGTGTGGCCCGTGTGATCATTGAGCGTCCGCATAAAAAATGCCGCGTGACGATCCACACAGCCCGCCCCGGTGTCATCATCGGCAAGAAAGGGGCGGACATCGAAGGTCTGCGTCAGAAAATCGCCAAGATGACCGACAGCGAGCTGCATCTCAACATCGTTGAAGTGCGCAAGCCGGAACTGGATGCACAACTCGTTGGTGAGAGTATTGCACAGCAGCTGGAGCGCCGGGTTTCTTTCCGCCGCGCCATGAAGCGTGCGGTGCAGAACGCGATGCGCATGGGGGCCCTGGGCATCCGTGTGAATGTTGCGGGCCGTCTAGGCGGTGCGGAAATCGCGCGGACCGAATGGTACCGTGAAGGTCGCGTGCCTTTGCACACTTTGCGTGCTGACATCGATTACGCACATGTCGAGGCAACAACCGCCTACGGCATCATCGGGATCAAGACCTGGATCTTCAAAGGCGAGATCATGGAACATGACCCGGCGGCGCGTGACCGTAAAGCACAGGAACTCCAGGATGGCCCAGCACCTCGCGGTGCAGGCGGTCGTCGCTAAGGGGGAATGACAGATGCTACAGCCAAAACGCACGAAATTCCGCAAACAGTTCAAGGGCTCGATCAAGGGTCTGGCGAAGGGTGGGTCTGACCTGAACTTCGGCACCTATGGTCTCAAGGCGATTGAACCCGAGCGGGTCACAGCACGTCAGATCGAAGCGGCCCGCCGCGCGATGACACGTCACATGAAACGTCAGGGCCGGGTCTGGATCCGGATTTTCCCGGATGTACCTGTCACGGCCAAACCCATCGAAGTTCGTATGGGTAAGGGTAAAGGCTCGGTCGACCGTTGGGCGGCCAAGGTCAAACCGGGCCGCGTGATGTTCGAAATCGACGGTGTGAATGACGACATCGCCCGCGAGGCCCTGCGTCTGGCGGCAATGAAATTGCCGATCAAGACACGGGTCGTGGTCCGCGAGGACTGGTAACTCCGTCGTTTCCGCACTGCGGGAACGACGCTAGCGGAGGCAGCGTATTTACGTGTAAATGCGCGTTCCTCCCCCGGCAAAGTTAGAAGCCCCCGTTGAGAAATCAGCGGGGGTTTGTTTTTTGAGCGTCAGCGGTTAGCATTTGGCACAATGGTTTACTTGTTGAAAAGAATGTCTCAAAAATCCAGCTATCTTGTGCTTTCAATGCTCTGGTTGTTCGTTACGTTTCCCAACATATCTCAGTCTTCAGACACTGCGGTGAGAGACGTGCCGAAGTGGCTGAATGGCTGCCTTTCGTTGGCCTCCTCTGAAAGCGATACAATGAAGCCTGAAATGGAGCTGCACTGTGCTTCACGCGCTTTTGACTATTGCGAAATCGGACGATTAGAGCAGGAACGCTACGTTTGCATGTCAGAATTGGCGGCGCATCTTGAGGCGGAAATTGAAGAGCGTCTTCCTCTTTTGACATCCTATACATCCCTGACTGGCTTTAAAAAAATGAGATATGAGCGCGGCATAGCTAAATTGAAAAACGGGGATCTTCCATCCTGCCAACACAGTTGGAATACGACTGAATGCAGGGCGTTTCAGGCTGTAGGCCGCTGGTTAGATGTGCGCGGCCTATCTCGTTTGGCTGGATTGCCTGTCGGTGGCCTTGAGGTGCCAGATGATGAATGAACATGGGATATTCAACCGGCCCAGCCATAATTGAAGCTCACCGAAATCCGTTCTTCTTCCGCCATGTTGAGCGGGACTTCGTGGCGGAGCCAGCTTTCCCAGAGGAGAACGTCTCCGGGTTCGGGGGTGACATAGGAGAAGGTCTGCAACTCGGCGGGGGCGCCTTTCCGGCGCGGGGGGGCGGCCATCATTAGGCCCAGGCGCGGGTCTTCGAGCTTCAGGGCACTGGCACCGGGAGGGACGGCGACGTAGGTGGTGCCGCTGATCACCGAATGCGGGTGGATGTGGCTGGTGTGGATGCCGCCGGGGGGCAGGATGTTGATCCAGATGTCTTCGAGTTTCAGGGGTCTGTCGCCAAGATCGAAAGCGAGGTCCTTGGCGAAAGATTTCACGTGTTTGTCGAGACACTTGACCAGATCTTTGAAGATCGGGAAGCGGTAGGGCAGGTCGGTCAGCGAGGCGTAGCTGGTGTAGCCGGGATAGCCGTTGTCATCACACCAGTTCTGCCCCGCCTCGTCATCTTCGGCGATGGACCAGCAGGAGGCTTCGAGCTCTGCTGTATCAATGGGTTTGCCGTGCTCCGAGAGAGCGGCACGGTAGAGGCGGGTGACGAAGAGGGATTCGATTGTGGACATGGCCCTGTCTTAGCCGAGCGACGCAGCGCTGGCGAGAGGGGTTAAGGGCGCGACCGCGCAACACTCCGATGCACGCAAATTCGGAGTCGCGAGCGGCGGGTCCGGAACGCCAGTTAATGCCTGAAAAACAGAGGTTTTGAATGATGTTCCATCCGTGCACAGAACGTGCACAGGCCGTGCACCGAAAATCCGCGGAGGGTGGGGTTAATAGGCCGGACGGTATAGAAGGATTAATTGTCCGTTACTGCGCATAGGGGGTGGTGGCGTGGGGCCCCCGGGTAGAGACTTTGGCCCTGCTCTGAAGGGGGCGGCAAATTCGATGTGGCAGCAGGTGTCACACATACATCGCCATCTGTTGTGCCGATTTCGGTGCTTGAGTGGCCGGCGAGGGTGCCATGTCTGAGTTGAATGGCGTCGGGAGGCACGCTTGCAGCTGACGAAGCGGTGCTTTGCAACAGCTGTCGGAAAAATCGCCGGTTAACCCTACGTCAACCTGTGTTCCCGGATCGTCATTAACACGACGTTAACCATTCCTAAAAAAATATCTGCGAAAAGTACTCTTGAGGAAATCATGAACGTCCAAACGGCCCCGATCAACGACAAGCGGAAGAAAGCATACCAACCAGTAGCGAACATCATCCAGAGAGACACCCATCTCGAAACGCTGACTGCCTTTGATCAGAACCGTCAGGCGGCGTATTCTGAAGGCGAGACGCGGATTTTCAACGTCGCCAGTGGGATGAAGGTTCCAATCACATTTTCTGACCCGACGTTGCCCGACTGCCCCCTCGTGTTTGCCAACAGTGCTTTTGAATACCTGACGGGATTCCGGTCATCCATGCTGATGGGAAGCAATTGCAGATTTCTGCAAGGTGAAGACACCGACCGAGATGAGATTGCAAAGATACGGAACGCTGTCGAAAGATGCCGGGCGACCGAGGCGATCATCGTCAACTACAAGGCAAATGGCATGCGGTTCCAAAATCTGCTGGCGATCCGGCCGATCTGGTTTTTTCCTGACCGGTGTTTGCTGATGGGGTGCCAGAACGAATTCAACTTCGGGCTGCGGCGCCGCCAAATCGAGCGCAGCTATTACAGCCAATTTGAGAACGCCGCGCAGATGTGCATGAAGCTTCGAGATCAAGAGGCCAAGGCGCGTCAGGCGCTTGTGATGCAGGCGGAGGCCGTGGCCGCGCGGATCAGGAATTGCATCCTGAGGCAGAAAGCCCGGCTCTGATCTGCGTTGTCGGCGTGAGGATTTTGCGCCGCAAAACACGGAACGAGGTTATTCGGTGCCAAGTCGCGCCCCGATGGATCAATCGACGCGTCAATCTCATGAACCCTGCAAAAGAGATATGCCGCAGATTGCGCTTTGCGCTTGCAATCTGTAGACGCGAATGCGAGCTTTAGTGTCGTTGAAACAATAGGTTATAGGCTGTTTATGCGCACGCGTCTGTTGCGTTTATCGGTGTTATTTTTGCTTTGTTTGGCGGTTAATCCCGCACTGGCGCAAAGACTAAAGTCCATGCAGATTGATGAGAGCTTCGTGGTCACGCCGTTTGGGCCGCGTAACGTCGTCAATGGAAAGCAGACCTACGGCACGCTTGCGTTACATAAGGTTGTAAATGTGAACGGTAAAACGTTCATCTGCGGTGGGATATACAATTTCCCCATTCTATCGACGCATTGGAGGAAGTTCATTCAGCGCGCCGCTGTGATTGCTTCTGATGGCACTCAGATCAAAAAGGGGCTGACGCGTTTGTCGATAGATTTATCAACAAACGAACAGCACGCAATTCGACGGATGCGTACCGATTTGTCAAAGCCGTTGCCGGTGGATGCACGCAAAAAGCTTGCCAGATCGTATGATGTAACCGCTGATCCAAGGCATTTTCTGTGTCAGACGGTAAAATGCGCAGGGAGCTCCAGGAAATGGCGTCCGGTCTTCTCCGATGGACGATCTTTTGTCACCTTCCCGTCCCGTATCCTTGTGCGCGTCCCTGACGAGGGTTTGGTCACTGGGTTTCACTGGAAACGGTCGTGTTTTGAATCGTTCTTCTATAGCTCCCAAAGCGACCGAGACAGGCAGTACCACGGATCAGGACGGGCGTTCGAACAGACTGGTGAGCTTCAGTATGTCTGCAACTACTCTTTAACCAGGTCCGAAGAGATACTGAGAATGACCCAGTAGGTGGACTGGCCCACGATCTTCCCGCCGGTCCGCCGCCGGTCCTCTGTCGCACCGGTCTCGTGTTTCGGACAGGCGATCAACTCTTGGTCCTGCGCTTTGAGAGCTACGGTGTTTTCGCTCTCGCCCAGCAGGACGCAGACGTCATCGTCGTTCGGGTAGGGCCGCTGTATATTCAGAAACGCCTTCTCGGACGGGCTGAGCCAGGTTTGCTCGGGAGAGCCGGAGGGCAAGGTGCCTCCCGCACAGGCCGATAGGGTGATCAACAGACCAAATAGCGGCAGTATCTTGGCAACATGCATCACGACAAATCTTTCTCTGTAGCGCGTCACTTCCACCATTGCCCAAACCCACCGACAAAACAACCACGGGCTCGGCAGAAGACTCGGACAACCGACTGGATTGCAGAGGCGTTTGCACCCTACGGCATCCGTTCCCTGCAAGGTTCGTCGGACCCGATCATCTGGGCCGGGAATAAAGGGTTGCGATCATCGCGACATGGGCCTATACGGCCCCTTCATCATGAACTCCACGGGAATCATCGGTGACGCCTCATGGCGGCCTACTCGTGATGTTGAAAGGAAAAAGGGCGATGGACGCCAAAGAATTGCATGACAAAACGCCTGACCAGCTGCGTGAAGAGCTGGCCAATCTGAAGAAAGCCTCCTTCAACCTGCGCTTCCAGCAAGCAACAGGCCAGTTGGAGAACCCTGCACAAATCCGCAAGGCCCGCCGTGACGCGGCACGTGTGAAGACTGTGTTGAACCAAAAAGCAGCAGCCGCTGCAGCATCTGAATAAGGAGAGCCCTCATGCCAAAGCGTATCCTGCAGGGCGTCGTCACTTCTGATGCCAACGCACAAACCGTTACCGTGTCCGTCGAGCGCCGCTTTACGCACCCGGTTCTGAAAAAAACCATCCGTAAGTCCAAGAAATACCGGGCGCACGATGAGAAGAACACGTTCAAGGTGGGCGACAGCGTCCGCATCATCGAATGTGCACCAAAGTCGAAAACCAAACGTTGGGAAGTGCTCGAAGCCGCTGAGGCCTGAGCACCAACCGCTTAATCGAAACCCTGGGGATAAAGGCCACGCATCGGCCCCCCAAAGGTCGGGAGAAACCAAATGATCCAGATGCAGACCAACCTGGATGTTGCTGACAACAGCGGCGCGCGCCGTGTTCAGTGCATCAAGGTTCTGGGTGGTTCCAAGCGTAAATACGCCTCCGTCGGCGACATCATTGTCGTCTCGGTGAAGGAAGCCATCCCCCGCGGTCGTGTAAAGAAGGGTGACGTCCGCAAGGCCGTTGTCGTTCGCACCGCCAAAGAAGTTCGCCGCGAAGACGGCACCGCGATCCGCTTTGATCGCAACGCCGCTGTCATTCTCAACAACAACAACGAGCCGATCGGTACACGTATCTTTGGCCCGGTTGTGCGTGAGTTGCGCGCGAAAAACTTCATGAAAATCATCTCGCTCGCTCCGGAGGTGCTGTAATCATGGCTGCTAAGCTGAAAAAAGGTGACAAGGTCATCGTGCTGGCCGGCAAGGACAAGGGCAAGACAGGCACCATTTCGTCTGTGGATCCGAAGTCGAACAAGGCCATCGTCGACGGCGTGAACATCTCCATTCGCGCCACACGCCAGTCGCAGGAAAGCCAGGGGGGCCGTATCCCCAAGGCGATGCCGCTGGATTTGTCCAACCTCGCAATCGTGGATGCCAACGGCAAAGCCACACGCGTGGGCTTCAAGATGGACGGCGACAAGAAAGTACGCTTTGCCAAAACCACGGGGGACGTGATCGATGCTTGATAGTGCAACATACACACCCCGCCTGAAGGCCGCCTATGCGGAGACCATCCGCCCGGCGATGAAAGAAGAGTTCGGCTACAAGAACGACATGCAGATCCCGCGTCTGGACAAGATTGTCCTGAACATTGGCTGCGGTGCCGAGGCCGTGCGTGACAGCAAGAAAGCCAAATCGGCGCAGGAAGATCTGACGCTGATTGCAGGCCAGAAGGCGCTGACCACAACGGCCAAGAAATCCATCGCGGGTTTCCGGGTGCGTGAAGATATGCCGATGGGCGCGAAAGTGACCCTGCGCGGCGACCGCATGTATGAATTCCTCGATCGTCTGGTCACGATTGCTCTGCCCCGCGTCCGCGACTTCCGCGGCGTATCGGGCAAATCTTTCGATGGACGTGGCAACTACGCCATGGGCCTCAAAGAGCACCTTGTGTTCCCGGAGATCAATTTCGACAAGATCGACGAGAATTGGGGAATGGACATCGTGATCGCCACAACGGCGGAAACCGACGCTGAAGCAAAGAGCCTGTTGAAAGCTTTCAACATGCCTTTCAACAGCTGATCGGGAGGGAATAGACATGGCTAAAAAATCTATGATCGAACGCGAGAAGAAGCGCGAACGTCTGGTGGCGAAATACGCCGAGAAACGTGCCGCTTTGAAAGAGATCGTGAATGACGAAAGCAAGCCGATGGAAGAGCGTTTCCGCGCCTCCCTGAAGCTGGCGAAACTGCCGCGCAACTCCAGCGCTGTGCGTCTGCACAACCGCTGCCAGCTGACGGGCCGTCCTCACGCCTACTATCGCAAACTGAAAATTTCGCGGATCGCGCTGCGGGACCTTGGCTCGAACGGCCAGATCCCCGGCATGGTCAAGTCGAGCTGGTAAGGAGCGCATCAGATGAACGATCCTATCGCAGATATGTTGACACGCATCCGGAACTCTTCGATGCGCGGCAAATCCACCGTCCACACGCCTGCTTCCAAGCTGCGTGCCTGGGTGCTGGATGTGCTGGCGGACGAGGGCTACATCCGTGGTTATGAAAAAACCACCGGTGCCGACGGCCACCCGGCCATCGAGATCAGCCTCAAATACTACGAAGGCGAACCTGTCATTCGCGAATTGAAGCGGGTCTCCAAACCCGGTCGCCGCGTCTACATGGGCGTCAATGACATCCCCGTTGTCCGTCAGGGCCTGGGCGTGTCGATTGTCTCCACCCCCAAGGGTGTGATGTCTGACCAAGCAGCACGCAGCGCCAACGTTGGTGGCGAAGTGCTCTGCACCGTCTTCTAAGGAGGGGCTCATGTCTCGTATTGGTAAAAAACCGGTCGACCTGCCCAGCGGTGTTTCCGCCTCCGTCAGCGGTCAGACCATCGAAGTGAAAGGCCCCAAGGGCACGCGTTCGTTCAGTGCAACAGACGATGTGGATCTGAAGGTCGAAGACAACGTCATCACTGTTGTGCCGCGTGGCAAGTCCAAGCGCGCCCGTCAGCAGTGGGGCATGTCCCGGACGCAGGTCCAGAACTGTGTGACCGGCGTCACCGAAGGGTTCAAGAAAGAGCTGGAGATCCAGGGTGTGGGTTACCGGGCGCAGATGCAGGGCAACACCCTGAAGCTGAACCTCGGCCTCAGCCACGACGTGGATTACACAGCACCCGAGGGTGTGACAGTAACCGCTCCGAAACAAACCGAGATTGTGGTGGAAGGCATTGACGAACAGCTTGTTGGTCAGGTTGCCGCGAACATCCGCGCGTGGCGTAAGCCCGAGCCCTACAAAGGCAAAGGCATCCGCTACAAGGGCGAGTTCATCTTCCGCAAAGAAGGCAAGAAGAAGTAAGGACGCAAGACATGGCAAACAGCAAAAGACAACTGTTCTTGAAGCGCCGCCTGCGCGTTCGGAACAAACTCCGCAAGGTCAACGCAGGTCGCGTGCGCCTTTCGGTTCACCGCTCGAACAAGAACATCTCCGTTCAATTGATCGACGATGTGGCTGGCAAAACACTCGCCGCCGCCTCGACGCTTGAAAAGGATTTGGGTGTTGTGGGCAAAAACAACATCGAAGCGGCCACCAAGGTCGGGGCTGAAATCGCGAAACGTGCGAAAAAAGCCGGTGTTGAAGAAGCCTATTTCGATCGTGGCGGGTTCCTCTTTCACGGCAAGGTCAAGGCCGTTGCCGACGCCGCCCGCGAAGGTGGTCTGAAGATCTAAGAGCTGAAGGTCGCCCCCTGCGGGCGACCTCGATGATCCGGGGGCTTTTGCCCACCTGGATTGAGACAAACGGGCGCTCCGCTTTAAACCGGGCCCAGATAAAAGGATGTTCTCAATGGCAGAACGTGAAAACCGTCGCGGCAGAGGCCGTGATCGTGACGAAGCACCGGAATTCGCCGACCGTCTGGTCGCGATCAACCGCGTGTCCAAAACCGTAAAAGGTGGTAAGCGCTTTGGCTTCGCAGCCCTCGTGGTTGTGGGTGACCAGAAGGGCCGTGTGGGCTTTGGCAAAGGGAAAGCGAAAGAGGTCCCCGAGGCCATCCGCAAAGCCACAGAGCAGGCCAAGCGCCAGATGATCCGCGTGCAGCTGCGCGAAGGTCGGACGCTGCACCACGACATGGAAGGCCGTCACGGCGCCGGTAAAGTGGTCATGCGCACCGCCCCTGAGGGTACGGGTATTATTGCCGGTGGTCCGATGCGTGCTGTGTTCGAAATGCTGGGCGTCAAGGACGTTGTGTCCAAATCCATCGGCTCGCAGAACCCCTACAACATGATCCGCGCCACCATGGACGGATTGCGGAAAGAAAGCTCGCCACGGTCGGTCGCGCAGCGTCGCGGCAAGAAAGTGGCTGACATTCTGCCCAAGCGTGAAGACGCCGTGGACACATCCGCGCAAGTGGCTGAGGAGGCATGAGCATGGCCAAGACAATCGTTGTGAAACAGATCGGTTCCCCGATCCGCCGCCCCGCCAAACAGCGCGCCACGCTGATCGGCCTGGGCCTGAACAAAATGCACAAAACCCGCGAGCTGGAAGACACGCCCAGCGTACGCGGCATGATCAACTCGATCAGCCACATGGTCGAGATCGTGGAAGAGCGCGACTAAGCTTTTCGGAGAATTGATATTGAAAGCGCCTCGCAGGAAACTGCGGGGCGCTTTTTCATTTTGAGTTTCTAAAGTGTGAGTGGAAAATCTTGCAAACCTGCAACGCGGTTACGTTGTGTACGTCTACTTCCAAGCCGAACACTCTTATTTCTAACCTTTGTTTTAGACCAGTCTTTAAGTATCTAAACTCGCTCCCATCGCTTAAATGCAGTTCACTGAACCAATGTATCGATGGCCAAAGTTCTGGCAATTCGCGACCTATGGTTTCGTTGTCATAGATGCCGAATTCTTCCTCATTGTTTTTGTCAATTGAGTGCAAGTACCCTTCAACTTTTTCGCGATGCACATCTCTTGCCCGACGCAAAGTTGTTTTCCAAAAGATCCGAACGTGGTGCTCCAAATGCTTTATAACTGGCGCAGAACAAGATCCTCGCTTCGCATCTTGATATAGCTTAGCTATATCGTGACCAAAGTTTCGAACATCTTCATCACTTTTACCGCATTTCAAGTAGAGAGCCTTGAGATTTAACTCCAGCGCATGAGCCAAAAGAAAATCGACTGGCGCATGAAAACGAACATTCAGCTCCTTGGTATTGATACCGTCAATGAGATACTCGGCGCTGTCTGCGTACGACTTTGCAAAGTTGGCAAAACCTATCGGGTTTATTGGTTCATCTGTCATCGAACAAAACCATAAAGCGCGTGCGCACATTTCACTACCAAGTTTATCCTTCCGCAACCAGTCCGTGATCCCCGATCACGGGCAGCGCCCGACCGCCCCCATGGGCGGGCGCTTCGCACCCGGGGGTGAACCCCGCTGCGGCCTCAATCGCTCCACCGGAGCGATTGCAAGACGGCCTTCGCCCCGCGGTCGGGCGCTGCCCTTCCGTTGGGAGCAAACTGACCCTTGATCCATGCTCAAAGGGCGTCTATACGCCCACGATCACCCCAAGGGTGATCATAGAATCGAAACGCCGTGTTTGCCCGCTCCCGTCGCTGGGGGGTACATCCGGCCAAAGGAGAAGCGACAATGAAACTGAATGAACTGTCTGACAACGCAGGCGCCACCAAGAAACGCAAGCGCGTCGGTCGTGGCCCGGGTTCCGGCACCGGTAAAATGGGTGGCCGGGGTATCAAAGGTCAGAAATCCCGCTCGGGCGTGGCGATCAACGGGTACGAAGGCGGGCAGATGCCGCTCTACCAACGCCTGCCAAAACGTGGCTTCAACAAGCCAAACCGCAAATCATACGCAGTTGTGAACCTGGGCCTGATCCAGAAATTCATCGACGCCAAGAAGATCGACGCCAAGAAAGCGATCACCGAGGATGTGCTGATCGAAAGCGGCCTTGTGCGCCGTAAACTGGACGGTATTCGCGTCCTGGCAAAGGGCGACGTGACCGGCAAGCTGACCATTGAAGTCACCGGCGCGTCCAAATCTGCCATTGATGCGGTGGCCAAAGCGGGCGGTTCGCTGACCGTGGCAGCACCGGCGGCGGCAGAAGCGGAAGCTTAAGCACTAGGATTGGACTTGTGGGCGGCGTCCGCGCCGCTTACATAAGTCTTCGAGTTTTCCTTCACGCCGCCCGCCGGAAAACGGCCCGGGCGGCGTGTCCGTATCGAAAGAGAGCCCTTCATGGTATCTGCCGTTGAGAACATGGCCGCCAACACCAGCTGGTCCGCGCTGGGTAAAGCGACGGACCTGCGCAATCGCATCCTTTTCACCCTTGGTCTGCTGATCGTCTACCGGCTGGGCACCTTTATCCCGGTGCCGGGCATCGACGGCGTCGCCCTGCGCGAGTTCATGGAGCAGGCGGGGCAGGGCATCGGTGGCATGGTCAGCATGTTTACCGGCGGCGCGCTGGGGCGGATGGGCATCTTTGCCCTGGGCATCATGCCCTATATCTCGGCCTCGATCATCGTGCAGCTTCTGACCTCGATGGTGCCGCAACTGGAACAGTTGAAGAAAGAGGGCGAGCAGGGGCGCAAGAAGATCAACCAATATACGCGTTTCGGCACCGTGGCGCTGGCGACGTTGCAGGCCTACGGGTTGGCGGTATCGCTTGAAGCGGGCGATATCGTGACCGATCCGGGCCTCTTTTTCCGCATGTCCTGCCTGATCACGCTGGTCGGCGGCACCATGTTCCTGATGTGGCTGGGCGAACAGATCACAGCGCGCGGCATCGGCAACGGGATTTCCCTGATCATCTTTGTGGGCATTATTGCCGAGGTTCCGGCCGCCATTGCGCAGTTCTTCAGCCAGGGCCGTTCCGGCGCGATCAGCCCCGCCGTGATCATCGGCGTGCTGCTGATGGTGATCGGCACAATCATGTTCGTGGTCTTCATGGAACGTGCGCTGCGCAAGATCCACATCCAGTATCCGCGCCGCCAGGTCGGCATGAAGGTCTATGACGGCGGTTCCAGCCACCTGCCAGTCAAGGTCAACCCCGCGGGCGTGATCCCGGCGATCTTTGCTTCCTCGCTGCTGCTGCTGCCGGTCACGATCAGCACGTTTTCGGGCAATTCCACCAATCCGGTGATGTCCTGGCTGCTGGCCAACTTTGGCCCTGGTCAGCCGATGTATCTGCTGTTCTTTGTCGCGATGATCGTGTTCTTTGCCTATTTCTATACGTTCAACGTATCGTTCAAACCCGATGACGTGGCAGACAATCTGAAAAACCAGAACGGCTTTGTCCCCGGTATTCGTCCCGGCAAGAAGACTTCCGAATATCTGGAATATGTGGTCAATCGCGTGTTGGTTCTGGGCTCTGGCTATCTGGCGGCTGTCTGCCTCTTGCCGGAAATCCTGCGCGGCCAGTTTGCGATCCCGTTCTATTTTGGCGGCACCTCCGTGCTGATCGTGGTCTCTGTGACCATGGACACGATCCAGCAGGTGCAAAGCCACCTTCTGGCGCACCAATACGAAGGTCTGCTTGAGAAATCCCAGCTGCGCGGTAAAACCGGCGGTAAACCACGCAAGAAACGGAGTCCTGTCCGCCGATGAACATTATTCTGCTTGGGCCTCCGGGGGCCGGTAAAGGGACGCAGGCGCGTCACCTCGTTGAGACGCGCGGCATGGTGCAGTTGAGCACAGGCGATATGCTGCGCGAGGCCAAGGATTCAGGCACGGAAATGGGTAAGGTGGTCGCCGACGTGATGGCGCGCGGCGCGCTGGTCACCGATGAGATTGTGATCGGCCTCATTCGCGAAAAGCTGGAGACGGTCAAAGCCAACGGTTTCATCTTTGACGGCTTCCCACGCACGCTGGCACAGGCCGACGCGCTGGGAGAGTTGCTGGAGGCGGAAGGCGAAACGTTGGACGCTGTCATCGAGATGCGCGTGGACGACGAAGCGCTGGTGGCGCGCATTGTTGCCCGGTCAACCTGCGGCATGTGCGGTGAAGTCTACAACGACAACACCAAGCCGATCCCGGCGGATGGCAAATGCACCAACTGCGGCGGCACCGAATTCAAGCGCCGTGCGGATGACAATGAGGAAAGCCTCAAGACCCGTCTGATGGAATACTACAAACAGACTTCGCCGCTGATCGGCTATTACTACGCCAAGGGGCTGCTGGCCCGCGTGGACGGGTTGGGCGCGATTGAGGCGGTGCAGGGTGAGATCAAGGCCGTTCTTGACGCCTGAGATACACAGGCACACAGCGGTAACCTACACGTGTCAGACCGTTGTCACCGCGGGGCGGCGTGCTTCAAGAATTGCCGCGAGCTTTTCCCGCGCAGTCGGAATAAGGGCCTTGGCGTTCTCTTCTGATTTCGCGGCCCGTGCCGCAGCGTTTGCGGCACGGATTTCGATGCCTGCGGCAGCCTGAATATCGCTCCGGTATGATTTGTCGCGCGCGTGGGTCACAGCCACGGTTGCTTCGACGCCAGCATTGACAACCGCCTGCGAGGCGCGGCGCGCGTAGCCCACGTTGTCAGCATCCTCATCCGGCGAGATCGTCGTAGCATCAATGCCGAGAACAATTTCCAACACTCTAACGCCTTCCTGCGCGTCCTCGTGGCACCATTCTGCCTCCTGCGCGTCAATCTCTTCGGGCAGACGCATCCGCGCGGCGAGCTCAGGCGACTCTTCCAACAGTTTTTTAAAGAAGTCCCGGTTCTTTTTCGATGCGTTCCCAGCCCCCACTGCCGCGATTGCCACTTCCAGTGCCGCAATGTCCGAGGGTGCCATCATCTCCTTCACTGCCGCCCCACGGGATGGGTGGTAGCCTTCATAAGCGCCATCAGCGCTGCCAAAGTTTTCGAACAGGATGGTGCCCGCAGGGGCGGGACCGGCGACCATGTCCTCGGCATTCGGCAATTTTGCGATGACCCAAGGGTGCGTGTCGCTGTTCCATAGCCTGACTGACGCCCATTCGTTAAAATCATCGAGCCCGTCATGTGTACCCGCCTTGACCTCTGCTGCGTGCGTTGCTTCAGCAAGCGCAATATCGATGTTGTAACGTTCGATCATACCATGCCCGCCCCGTTCGTCTTCGGGGCCAGCAACGTGAGTGGTGCGAATGCGCCCATCATCGAAATAGACGCTGCCGATCTTGTCGCCGTCCATGCTGAGAATAGCGGGGACGGGGGCCGGCGGGTCTTCTCCTTCCCGCTGAATGACCGCGCTGGCGCGCCGTTGCAGGGTTTGCAAGGCGCTGACGGCAGGACTTTGGTCTGCCGTGAGCTGAAGCGCGGCCAATGTGCCTGAAGCCGGGGTGCGGCCGTGCGCCTGACTGGGTTGCGCTGCGTGGTCCGAGGCGATAGCAGGCTGGCGGGGACGGGCGGTTTTCATGCCGGAAATTCCGATTTCAAGAGTGCTTCGGATCACACTACCTTGGGTGGTATTTCTCGTCCAGCGCTGCGGCGCGGCAGTCTGGGTTTCGCTCTCTTTCCACCTGCCCGCCCTGACGGGTTGACGCCATCTTAAAAAGCCCATAACACGCGATATCTCTAATGAGAATCAAATCGCAAGGCAGGTCGCTCCTGCGGCGCGAGATCACCTGATCAGCTGACGCCCGATGCCGTAATACGCCTCGGGCTTACGTTGTGAAAAAAGGGTCTGGAACTACGGACCCGCAACGAAAAGGAATATGACACGTGGCACGTATTGCCGGCGTAAACATCCCGACTGCAAAGCGGGTTCCCATCGCCCTCACATATATCACCGGTATCGGCAACGCCTCCGCAAAAGCCATTTGCGAAGCGGTTGGTATCGACGCATCCCGCCGGGTCAATGAGCTTTCCGACGCCGAAGTTCTTTCGGTGCGCGAGCACATCGACGCCAACTACACCGTCGAAGGTGACCTGCGGCGCGACACGCAGATGAACATCAAGCGCCTGATGGACCTTGGTTGCTACCGTGGCCTGCGCCACCGTCGTAACCTGCCGGTCCGCGGTCAGCGCACCCATACCAACGCTCGTACCCGCAAAGGCCCCGCAAAGGCCATTGCCGGCAAGAAGAAATAAGGGAGGGTCTGACCAATGGCACGTGACAGAGTACGCGTTAAGAAAAAGGCCAGCAAGAACATCGCCGCAGGTGTGGCGCATGTGAACAGCTCCTTCAACAACACCAAGATCCTGATCTCCGATGTGCAGGGCAATGCGATCAGCTGGTCGTCTGCGGGCACCATGGGGTTCAAGGGCTCGCGGAAATCCACACCTTACGCGGCCCAGATGGCTGCCGAGGATGCGGGACGCAAAGCACAAGAACACGGCGTGAAAACGCTGGAAGTTGAAGTGCAGGGTCCGGGTTCCGGTCGTGAAAGCGCCCTGCGCGCGTTGGCCGCTGCGGGCTTCAACATCACGTCGATCCGTGATGTGACGCCGATGGCGCACAACGGCTGCCGTCCGCCGAAGCGCCGCCGCGTCTAAGCTGACTTTGACTATCGGGGCTGCGGGAATTCTCGCGGCCCCCATCCGCTTTTTTGAAACCTCGAGAGTCTTGGCCTTTCGGACATGGGGCTTAGACAGGAATGGAGGGACGCATGATCCACAAGAATTGGGCTGAACTGATCAAGCCGCAACAACTGGACGTTAAACCGGGTAACGATCCGGCACGTCAGGCCGTCGTCATGGCAGAACCGCTGGAGCGCGGCTTTGGTCTGACCATGGGCAACGCGCTGCGCCGCGTGCTGATGAGCTCGCTGCAAGGGGCGGCGATCACATCCGTGCAGATCGACAACGTGCTGCACGAGTTTTCCTCCGTTGCCGGTGTGCGTGAAGACGTGACCGACATCATCCTGAACCTCAAGGGTGTGTCCCTGCGCATGGAAGTCGAAGGGCCGAAGCGTCTGTCGATCTCCGCCAAGGGTCCGGGCGTCGTGACAGCGGGCGATATTTCCGAATCCGCGGGCATCGAAGTGCTGAACCGCGAGCATGTGATCTGCCACCTCGACGATGGCGCGGACCTCTACATGGAGCTGACCGTCAATCAGGGCAAAGGCTACGTCTCGGCAGAGAAAAACAAGCCCGAAGACGCCCCCATCGGTCTGATCCCGATTGATGCGATCTACTCGCCGGTCAAAAAAGTGTCTTATGACGTGCAACCGACCCGTGAAGGTCAGGTGCTTGACTATGACAAGCTGACCATGAAGGTGGAAACCGACGGCTCGATCACGCCGGATGACGCGGTGGCCTTTGCTGCGCGTATCCTGCAGGATCAACTGGGCATCTTCGTCAACTTCGAAGAGCCTGAATCCGCATCTCGCGCGGATGAGGACGACGGCCTGGAATTCAACCCGCTGCTTCTGAAGAAAGTGGACGAGTTGGAGCTTTCGGTGCGTTCCGCGAACTGCCTGAAGAACGACAACATCGTCTACATCGGTGATCTGATCCAGAAGACCGAAGCGGAAATGCTGCGCACGCCGAACTTTGGTCGGAAATCCCTGAACGAGATCAAGGAAGTGCTTTCGGGCATGGGCCTGCACCTCGGCATGGATGTCGAAGACTGGCCGCCAGACAACATCGAAGATCTGGCCAAGAAATTCGAGGACTCCTTCTAAGGGGTCTTCAATCATGCCCGCGTCTGGCGGGGACAATCAGGGCCAGATGGCCCCAAGGAGAGTCGGGTGACACGCATCACCCGGCCAGACAAAGCAAAACCGCCCGTAGAGGGCATGTTAGGAGATAGAAAATGCGTCACGCACGTGGATACCGCCGCCTGAACCGCACACATGAGCACCGCAAGGCGCTCTGGGCAAACATGGCCGGCTCGCTCATCGAACATGAGCAGATCAAGACAACCTTGCCAAAAGCCAAGGAACTGCGCCCGATCATCGAAAAAATGATCACACTGGCGAAACGCGGCGATTTGCACGCGCGCCGTCAGGCCGCCGCCAAGCTGAAGCAGGACCAGTATGTTGCCAAACTGTTTGACGTGCTGGGCCCCCGCTATAAGGACCGTCAGGGTGGTTATGTGCGGGTTCTGAAAGCCGGATTCCGCTATGGCGACATGGCACCCATGGCGATCATCGAATTCGTGGACCGGGACCGCGATGCCAAAGGGGCGTCGGACAAGGCGCGCCTTGCAGCGGAAGAAGCCGCAGAAGAATAAAGCTTGCGCATAGAGCGCTTGCGTTTGACCCTCGTCCCTCACGGGATGAGGGTTTTTTTGTGCCTTCGGTCAGCAGGTCTGCCCGGGTATCAGCGTAAAGCCCAGATCGACGCATCCATCGGGTAGGGCCTCCTGCGCCTGATCAGAGACCAGAAACCGCCCGGCCTGCAGCCCGATCTCATAACGGGGTGTCTCTACCGTTGTGAGTTGCAGCGGCAGAGCGTTCAGAAACGGAAGGCCGTTGAACCCGGCAAGAGCGAGCGTTCCGGGAACGTCGATGCCGTTACTGAGACAATGCATGAGGCCGCCCGCCGCAAGATCGTCACTCGCGTAATAAATCGCGTCAGGCTGGTCGGCGCGCGACAGGATGTCGGCGGTGAGACGCCGCCCCTCGACCATTGAGGACGGGGCGGTGCTGACGTCTTCGGAGATCATCACGGCCCCTGCGTCGCGCAGGGTTTGCCGAAACCCTTCAAGTCGCTTGACGGCCCGCAGGTCCTGACCGTTCTGGCTGCCGGCATAGGCGAACCGGCGATGGCCCTTGCCCAGCAAATGCCGCGCGGTGTGCTGGCCGGCGGCCTTTTGCGACAGGCCAAAGGCGCATTCCATTGCGGGGCCGTCCACATCCATGATTTCGGCGACCCGCACGCCGGACGCCCGGATTGCCTGTCGTGTCGTCTCAGAATGTTCAAGCCCGGTCAGAACGATGCCCGAGGGCCGCCAGGACAGCAGATCGCGGACCAGGGTTTCTTCGCGAGTTTCAGAATACTCGGTCAGCCCGAAGACCGGGCGATACCCGTTTTGGGTCAAAGCGTCGGTGATGCCGCTGAGCACATCGGTGAAGACGGTATTGCCCAGGGTCGGGAGGACCACGGCGATTAGCGGGGTCTGCTCGGAACGCAACCCGCGCGCCAGCCGGTTCTGCACATATCCGATGTCGCGGGCGGCGGCGAGGACCTTGTCGCGCACTTTCTCAGAGATGTAACCCTTGCTGCTCATCACGCGGGATACGGTCATCTGACTGACACCGGCGTGCCGGGCCACATCTTCCATTGTTGGGCGTGCTGGTTTGCCGTCACTCACCCGTGTCGCTCCTGATACGAATCGCTTGACTTATGTTTACGTAAACATACATATATAACCGATATGTTTACGTAAACATATTCTATTCTGATCCTCGAAAGAGACTGGCTGGACGCCAAACAGAGCAAAGGACAAGGTGATGACCAGAAAAACCGCGGTGATCGGTCTGGGGTCCATGGGATATGGTATCGCGCAGTCGCTGCTGCGCGCAGGTCACACCACCTATGGCTATGATATTGCGCCAGACACGCAGGCAAGACTACAGGCGGAGGGCGGCGCGGCGGGTGAGTTGCACGCCGTTGCCGGAGCGTTGGATGCGGTTGTGATCGTGGTGTTGAATGCCGTGCAGACCGAAGAGGTCCTCTTTGGCGCAGAAGGGGTCGCGGGACACCTCAAACCGGGTGCTGTCGTGATGGCCTGCGCCACGGTGGCACCTGAGTTTGCCCGCGATATGGCCGGACGCTGCGCGGCAGCGGGCCTGCATTATCTTGATGCGCCCATTTCGGGCGGTGCGGCAAAAGCGGCGCAAGGTGCGTTGAGCGTCATGGCATCGGGAAGTGCGGCGGCTTTCGATGCGGCGCGCCCGGTTCTGGAGGCCACCGCAGCCACGGTTTTTGAACTCGGTGACCAACCCGGTGCTGGCTCGGCGATGAAGGCCGTCAATCAATTGCTCGCCGGGGTTCATATTGCCGCGATGGCGGAGGCGCTGACCTTCGGGATGACCCAAGGGGTGACGCCGGATAAATTCGTTGAGGTCATCAGCAAATGTGCGGGCACGTCCTGGATGCTGGAAAACCGGGCTCCGCACATCGTGGCCGGTGATTACACGCCGCATTCATCGGTCGACATCTGGCCCAAAGATCTGGGGATCGTGCTGGATATCGCGAAGTCGGCCAAATTTGGTGCTCCCCTGACGGCAGCGGCCTTGCAGCAGTTTCTGGCGGCATCGGGCTCGGGGCTGGGTCGCGAAGATGATGCCGCAGTAGCCAAGGTCTACGCCCGCAATGCGGGCCTAACCCTTCCCGGAGACGCCTGATGCTGTTGGGGTGTATCGGAGATGATTTCACGGGCTCGTCTGATCTGGCCAATACGCTGTCGAAACAGGGGATGCGCGTGGTACAATACACCGGCGTTCCTGAATCCCCTGCCGCGGAGGATGTCGACGCCGGGGTCGTCGCCCTGAAATCACGCTCGATCGACCCTGCCGAGGCGGTCCGTCACTCTCTGGCTGCTTTGGAATGGCTGCGCGCGCAGGGCTGTGTGCAGATATTTTTTAAATATTGCTCGACCTTCGATTCCACACCCGAAGGGAACATCGGTCCGGTTGCGGATGCGTTGATCGAAGCGCTGGGGGCCGAAAAGGTGATCGTCTGCCCCGCATTTCCGGGCACCGGTCGGTCAATCTATCAAGGCCACCTGTTTGTGGCTGACAGATTGCTGAATGAAAGCGGCATGCAGAACCACCCGCTGACCCCGATGACAGACCCCGACATCCGCCGTTGGCTGGCCCCGCAAACCCGCCATGCGGTGGGCCATGTGGGGGCGGGGGCCGTTCTGGCCGGGGCGGCATCGATCAAAGATGCCTTGCAGGCGGAACATATGGCGGGCAAACGCCTCATCGTTGTGGATGCTCTGCGCGATGCGGACCTGATGGAAATTGGCGCGGCGGCTGACGGTTTGCCGCTGATCACCGGCGGATCAGGTGTGGCATTGGGGCTGCCGCAGAATTTTGCCCGGCGCGGCATGATGGTTCCGCGCGCCACGACCTGGCGGGGCGAGGCTGGAAAATGCGTGGCCTTGTCCGGGTCCTGCTCGAGGGCGACACGGGCCCAGGTTGCCGCACATCGCACATCGCACCCGTCGTTTGAGATCAGCGCCGCAGAGGTGATCACGCAGCAACTGTCGCCGGAAACCGTGACCAACTGGGCGCTGACATCGGAGGGCATCCCTTTGGTCTACAGTTCCGCTGACCCCGAAAGCATCGCAGAAGTGCAACGGCAGTTCGGGCGCGAGAACGCCGCACAGGCGCTGGAGGCCTTTTTCGCAGACGTGGCGCGCCTGCTGGTGGCTGCCGGCGTTCCGAAAATCCTGACCGCAGGGGGCGAAACCTCTGGTGCGGTGGTCGAGGGGCTGCGCCTGACGACGTTGGAAATCGGACCGGAGATTGACCCCGGCGTGCCAGCACTGCGGGCAGGTAACGGCTTGGTTGTTGCCCTCAAATCGGGAAACTTCGGGGCCGAGGATTATTTTGCAAAGGCGGCGGCCGTGCTGGGGGCAGGCACATGACAGAAGCGGCGCTGCGCGAGTTGATCTGCCTTTTGGCCAAGTCAATGTTTAACCGGGGACTGACGGGCGGGTCTACCGGCAACATATCGGCGCGTACGGAGGATGGCGGGCTGCTGGTCTCGCCCACAGGCACCAGTTTCGGGCGACTTGATCCGGCGCGTCTGTCGCGGTTCGATGCGTCAGGACGGCTCATCGAAGGCGACCCACCCACCAAGGAAATGCCGCTGCACGCGGCTTTCTATGACACGCGTAGCACGGCGGGCGCTGTGGTGCATTTGCATTCCTGCCACGCGGTGGCCCTGTCGTTGATGCCTGATGCGGATGCGGATGATTTTCTACCGCCGCTCACGCCCTATGCGATCATGAAACTGGGAAAAGTGGCGCTGTTGCCCTTCTTCAGACCGGGCGATCCGGCCATGGGGCAGGCGGTGCGCGGGCTTGCGGGCAAGCGGAGTGCTGTGATGCTGGCCAATCATGGCCCGGTCGTGGCTGGCAAAGACGTGGAGGCGGCCTGCAATGCTATCGAAGAGCTGGAAGACACCGCGCGGCTGGCGATGATGATGCGGGGGATTGAGAGCCGCCAGCTCACACCCGCGCAGATCGGCGATCTGGTGACCCATTTCGATGTGGAGTGGGACGCATGACCCAATTCTCGGCGAATCTTGGTTTTCTCTGGGCGGAACTGCCCTTGCCTGATGCCATTCATGCGGCCAAGGTCGCGGGGTTTGACGCGGTGGAATGCCATTGGCCCTATGATGTGCCTGCACGTCTGGTAAAGGCAGCGCTGGAGGAGACCGGGCTGACGATGCTGGGGCTCAACACCAGACGTGGCGACCTTGAGGCGGGGGAAAACGGGTTGGCCGCGTTGCCGGACCGGGTTGCACAAGCCCGTGCCGCAATAGACGAGGCGCTGGCCTATGCCGGTGCGATTGACGCGCGCCGTATTCATGTCATGGCGGGTTATGCAACCGGATCTGAGGCGCATGACACTTTCATCGCCAATCTGCGCTACGCTTGTGATGGCGCGCGCGAAAACGGGGTCACAATCCTGATCGAACCCCTGAACCGCTACGACGCGCCCGGGTATTTTCTGACCTCGACCGATCAGGCCCAGGCGATCATTGCGGAGGTGGACGCGCCCAATCTGGCGCTGATGTTCGATTGCTATCATGTGCAACTGATGGAGGGCGATCTCAGCCACCGGCTGGCCGATCTGATGCCCGTGATCGGACATATCCAGATTGCATCGGTTCCGGATCGGGGTGCGCCCGATCATGGCGAGGTCAACTATGCGCATATCTTCCGGGTGCTGTCTGATCTGGGGTATGGCGCACCGCTGGGCGCTGAATACAAACCCGGCGGTCCCACAGCGCAGACACTTGGTTGGATGGCGGCGGCGCGTTAAGAACGGGCCGAGACCTGACCCATGCGCCAGCGTGCCCGAGAGGTCATCATGACGATTTCAAATCACCCCGGCGTGGGGTAAAAGCCGGTTATGACCGATCTCTTTGGCGACCTGCCGGACACCGCGCGCGAACAAGCACCTGAACCCCGTGACCGTCCTCTGGCGGACCGTTTGCGGCCTGCACGATTGAGCGAGGTGATCGGTCAGGATCACCTTCTGGGTGAGGATGCGCCCCTTGGCGCGATGCTGGCGGCAAATGCGCTTTCCTCGTTGATCTTCTGGGGGCCGCCGGGTGTGGGCAAGACCACAATAGCGCGGTTACTGGCGGACGCGTCAGACCGAGCGTTTGTGCAGATAAGCGCTATTTTTTCGGGTGTATCCGAGTTGCGTAAAGTCTTTGAGGCCGCAAAGACAAGACAACGGATAGGGCAGGGCACGCTGCTGTTCGTCGATGAAATCCACCGTTTCAACAAGGCGCAGCAGGATGGTTTCTTGCCGCATATGGAAGACGGCACCATCGTGCTGGTCGGGGCGACCACGGAAAACCCTTCGTTTGAGCTGAATTCCGCCCTGCTGTCGCGGTCGCAGGTCCTTGTGCTGCGAAGGCTTGATCCGCAGGCGCTTGAGGAGTTGGCCGCGCGCGCGGAGCAAATGCTGGACAAGAAATTGCCGCTGACTACCACGGCGCGTACGGCCCTGCTGGAAATGGCCGATGGCGATGGGCGTGCGCTGCTGAATCTCATCGAACAGCTAGCGTCCATGGCACCTGACGCGCCGATGGACCCGAAGGAACTGGCCGCCCGACTGCAACGACGGGCCGCGCAATACGATAAATCCGGCGATGGGCACTACAATCTCATATCGGCGCTGCACAAATCCGTGCGCGGGTCGGACCCGGATGCCGCGATGTACTGGCTGGCGCGGATGCTGACGGCGGGAGAAGACCCGCGTTTTCTGGCGCGCCGGATCACCCGGATGGCAACCGAAGACATCGGTCTGGCGGACCCTCAGGCCACGCGTCTGTGTCTGGATGCCTGGGCCACCTACGAGCGCCTTGGCTCTCCGGAGGGCGAATTGGCCCTTGGGCAGGCGGTGATCTACCTGGCGCTGGCACCGAAATCCAATGCCGCTTACGTGGCATTCAAGCAGGCGATGCGTCTGGCCAAAGAAACCGGATCAGAACCACCACCCAAGCACATCCTGAATGCGCCAACGACGCTGATGAAGGATGAGGGATACGGCGATGGTTATGCCTATGATCATGACGCCGAAGACGGTTTTTCCGGGCAACACTACTTTCCCGATGGCATGGAGCGCCCGGCGTTTTATGCGCCCCCGGAGCGCGGCTATGAGCGTGAAATGAAAAAGCGCGTGGAGTATTTTGCCAAGCTGCGGGCGCGGCGTGAGGAAAACTAGGCGCTGGGCTTTGTCACGTCGCGTGGGCAAGCGGTGCCATATAACGATTTCGTGATCTTCCCCGGTCGGCGCTTTGTCCAGAGGGAGGGGCGGGGCATGCTGCCAGCTGTCTGCTCCGCGCGCCGAAAGGGCCCATGATGACCAGAGCCATCTTTGCGATACTCGCCCTGTTTCTGTGCTTTCAGGGCTCCGCCGGATTGACACAATCTGCAATGGACGGTGTCGATCTGACCCTGCCGCGGATGGTCGAAGCGGAATTGACCCGCGAAGAAGTCGCAGACCGCTTGGCGAAATCCACTGAGACAAACCCGGCGGATTTCACCCGTATGCGGCTCAACGGGCTCGATCTTTCTGGTCTGGATTTTTCCGGTGCGATTTTGCGTGCCGCTGCGTTCAACGGCACTGATTTTTCCGGGGCGAGGTTTGACGACGCCGTTCTCGATCAGGCCTGGGCTTTGAAGTCTGATTTCTCAGGTGCCAGCCTGCGCGGTGCCTCCCTGTTTCAAACGCAATTCCACAATGCGGATTTCACCGGCGCAGATCTGGAGAATTCGCGTGCCGCCGCAGATTTCACCCGTGCTGATCTGACCGGTGCAAATCTGCGTGGTGCGGATTTCTCTGCGGATATGCGCAACCAGTCCATGGGTCTGATGCGGGGTGTTCTGCGCAAGGCGCTGCTGGATGGTGCTGATCTGACGGGGGCCTTGATGTCCCGGGCTGACCTGGAATTCGCCAAGCTGCGCGACGCCAACCTGACAGATGCCGATTTGTCGATGGCGACCCTTGGCGGCGCCGATCTGACCGGCGCGTCGGTGGCGGGCGCTGTCTTTGACAAGGCAGATATTACCTCGACCCGATTGCTGGCTTTGCAGGGCGCGACCGATGGCCAATTTGCCGATGCACGCAACTTTAAGCGGGCAATTTGGAAATAGATCTTTCCCGGGCCGTACAAAACTTGACAATCGAGCGGGCGTGCGTGACAGACCGCCCATGATGAAAACTCTGATCATGGTGGCCCTTGGTGGTTCAATCGGGGCGTCCCTGCGCTTTCTCTGGGGGGTCTCTGTGCTGCGCCTGACCGGCCCCACAGAGCTGCCGCTGGCAATCATGGCTGCGAACATCGTGGGGTCGTTTCTGATGGGCGCATTTGTCGTACTGGCCGCGCATCGGGGCCTGACACATCTTGCGCCTTTTGTGATGACCGGGATTTTGGGTGGGTTCACGACCTTCTCGGCTTTTTCGCTTGAATCCGTCACCTTGATCGAACGTGGCAACCTTGGGCTGGCAGGGGTTTATATGGCGCTCTCCGTGGGCTTGTCGATCATGGGACTAATAGCGGGGCTCTGGCTGATGCGGATGGTGTTGCTATGAGCAGGGTGCAGACACTCACCGTGGCTACCGACGATGGCGATCAGCGCCTTGATCGCTGGTTTCGCCAGCAGTTTCCGCAAATCAGTCAGGGGCGCATCGAAAAGATGTGCCGCAAGGGCGAGATCAGGGTTGATGGGGGCCGCGTCAAGGCCGCCACGCGGATAGAGGCGGGCCAGCAGGTGCGTATCCCGCCGCTGCCGGATCAGGCAGCACCCCTTCCTGAAAAGCGCCGTGTGTCGGACGCGGACGCCAAACTGATCCAGTCCTGCGTCATCTACCGGGATGAGCATGTCATTGCCCTCAACAAACCGGCCGGGCTGCCGACGCAGGGCGGGTCAAAGCAAACCCGCCATGTGGACGGGCTGTCGGAAGCGCTGAAATTCGGCTTTGATGAAAAACCGCGCTTGGTGCACCGGCTGGACAAGGATACTTCCGGCGTTCTGCTGCTGGCGCGCACGCGGCTTGCCGCAAAATCCCTGACCGCAGCCATGCGACATCGCGACACCCGCAAGATCTATTGGGCGCTGGTTGCCGGCGTGCCGAGCCCCTATCTGGGAGAGGTGCGCTACGGGCTTGTCAAAGCCCCGGGTCACGGCAAAGGCGGTGAAGGTGAAAAAATGATCGCCGTCCATCCACGCGACGTTGAGGACACGCCCGGCGCAAAACGTGCGCATACGCTTTACGCCACGCTTTACCGCGTTGCTTCGCGGGCGGCGTGGGTGGCGATGGAACCGGTCACGGGCCGGACCCACCAGTTGCGCGCGCATATGGCAGAGATTGGTCACCCGATCATCGGGGACGGCAAATACGGCGGCTCCGGCCAGGAAAACCTCGGCGACGGGTGGGGCGCTCAGCTCGGGGGGATCATTTCCAAAAAACTGCATCTGCACGCGCGGATGATGCGGTTTGAGCATCCAGAAACCCGCCAGATCATCACCGTGACGGCACCGATGCCGGATCACATGGCGCAAAGCTGGGAGACCTTTGGCTGGACGGAAGATCTCGCCGCCGATGACCCGTTCGAGGCGTTGGAATGAGCGCAGAGCTGCGGCTGGTGATCTTCGATGTGGATGGCACACTTGTGGACAGTCAGGGCGATATCATCGCCGCGATGACGCTGGCCTTCGAGGCGGTGGGCCTACCGGTTCCCGAACGCAACGCGATCCTTGGCATTGTCGGCCTTTCGCTGGATGTCGCGATGGCGCGGCTGGCACCGGATGCGGATCATCTGCGCATGGTGGCGGCCTATAAGGACGCCTATATTGCGTTGCGGGCACAAACCGGCGCTGCCCAGTCTTCGCCGCTTTACCCTGGGGCCAGAGAGACGCTGGCCCGGCTGCATGCCCAGCCGGACACGCTATTGGGGGTAGCGACGGGTAAATCGAAACGCGGCCTCGACAAGCTGATCGAAGCCCATGATCTGGAAGGGCTGTTTGTGACACAGCAAGTGGCGGATTTTCATCCTTCAAAGCCGCATCCTTCGATGATCCTGCAAGCGATGACGGATGCAGGCACCGAGCCCGCCGGAACGGTGATGATTGGCGATACAAGTTTCGACATGGAAATGGCGGCTGCCGCTGGCGTGCACGGCTTTGGCGTCAGCTGGGGGTATCATCCGATATCCGCCCTGCGCGCGGCCAGAAAAGTTGTCACAGATTTTGACGACCTGGAGGCGGCGCTCGACGATCATTGGAGGGCCTTTCCATGAGCGAGTGGAAAGCAAAACGGTTCTGGACATCAGCGGAGGCTGTGGAGGGCGAGGGCGGATATGCGATCACCCTGGACACAAAGCCGGTCAAGACGCCGGCAAAGAAGGCGCTGGTGGTGCCGACCCGCAGGTTGGCTGCGGCCATTGCTGCGGAGTGGGACGCGCAGCAAGAATACGTTGATCCGACAACCATGCCCTTCACCCGCACCGCCAATGCGGCGTTGGACAAGGTGGCGCTCCAGCACGCGGAAGTGGCCGATATGCTGGCGGATTATGGGGACAGCGATCTGTTGTGCTACCGCGCCGATCAACCGGCAGAGCTTGTGGCCCGTCAGGCCGAGCAATGGGATCCCATGCTGGCCTGGGCAAGCACAGTGTTAGGTGTGACGCTTGAGCCACGATCAGGCGTCATGCATCAGCCCCAGGACAGCGCGGCCCTCGCGCGCCTCAGAGCACAGGTGCATGCGCTGACTGATTTTGAGCTTGCCGCGTTTCACGACCTTGTCAGTCTCTCTGGGTCGCTGATTCTCGCCTTCGCGGCCGCGCAAGATGTGAAAACATCCAAAGCGATTTGGGACATTTCACGTCTCGATGAACTCTGGCAGGCGGAACAATGGGGCGCGGATGAGGACGCCGAGGCGGCGGCTGCGATAAAACAGGACGCATTTGAACACGCCAAAGTGGTTTTTGACCTCTGTCAGCCGGAAAGTTAGCGATAACGGCAACTCACACGATAAGTTACGTATGGGCGGGCGTGATTTTCAGGCCCCCGCCCTTGACGTTTTCGCCTGAATCCGAGCAGTATGTCGCCCACTTGGAAGGCAATAACTTCCAACATCGCCTCCGGCGCTCAAGTTGCCGGTCGACCCGTCAAAAATGGCGGAAAATCAGGAAGAGGTAAAAATGAAAAAATCTGTAATCCTTGGCGCGCTGACCATTGCTGGTCTTTCGGCCGGTGCAGCGGCTGCTGGTACGTTGGACGACGTCAAAGCACGCGGCAAACTGAACTGTGGCGTCACCACAGGTCTGGTGGGCTTTGCGGCTCCCGACGCAAACGGCGAGTGGAAGGGCTTTGACGTTGCTGTATGCCGCGCTGTCGCCGCTGCTGTTCTGAATGACCCGAATGCCGTTGAATTCGTGCCGACAACCGGCAAGACGCGCTTCACCGCTCTGGCCTCCGGCGAAATCGACATGCTGGCACGTAACACCACGTGGACCTTCAGCCGCGACGTTGACCTCAAGTTCACCTTCACTGGTGTGAACTACTATGATGGTCAGGGCTTCATGGTCCCCAAAGCGCTGGGCGTGTCCTCAGCGAAGGATCTTGATGGCGCAACCGTCTGCATTCAGACAGGTACAACAACCGAGTTGAACCTTGCTGACTTCTTCCGCGCCAACAACATCAGCTACGAGCCGGTGCCAATCGAGACAAACGCGGAAGGTCAGCAACAATACCTTGCCGGCGCTTGCGACACTTACACAACGGACGCATCCGGTCTGGCATCGACACGTGCGACCTTCGAGAACCCGGGCGATCACGTTCTGCTGCCGGAAATCATCTCCAAGGAGCCTCTGGGCCCGCTTGTGCGTCATGGCGACGACGAATGGGGTGATGTTGTGCGCTGGACGCTGAATGCGCTGGTCACAGCTGAAGAGCTGGGTGTGACATCGACCAACATCAACGAGATGGCGGCGAGCACAGAGAACCCTGAAGTGGCGCGTCTGCTTGGAACCGAAGGCACATTGGGCGAAATGCTCGGTCTGGATGCCGACTGGGCCAAGCGCGCGATTGCCGCAGGCGGCAACTACGGTGAAGTCTTCGCCAAGAACATCGGTGAAGAAACACCGATCGGTCTGGCGCGCGGCCTCAACGCGCAGTGGACAAACGGTGGCCTGATCTACTCGCCTCCGTTCCGCTAAGAACCAAACGGCCAAGGGCGCAGGAAATCCTGCGCCCTTCGCATATCACGACCCATAAAACCATAACCCGACCACCGAGGCGCGCAAAGTGTCCGTTAAAATCAAGGTCGGAACCACGGGGAAAATTCAATGACGACACTGACGGACCCGCCCAGGGAGTCCTTCAACCTGTCTATGTTGATCAACGATACGCGGTATCGCTCGACGACGTTTCAGGTGTTGGCTTTCATCCTTCTGTCGCTTTCGGTTGGCTATCTTTATAGCAATCTCGCGGCCAATCTTCAGGCGCAGGGGTTGAGGATCGATTTTTCGTTTCTTGGCGCACCTGCCGGTTATGACATCAACCAGCGCCTGATCGAATATACCAGCCAGTCGACAAATGCCCGCGCCGCCATCGTTGGCATTCTCAATACGCTGCTTGTGGCCTTTCTGGCCTGCCTCATGGCGACTATCTTTGGCGTTCTGGCGGGTGTTCTGCGCCTGTCCAAGAACTGGCTGGTCTCGAAGATCATGGCCTTCTACGTCGAGATTTTCCGCAATATCCCCGTGCTGATCTGGATCCTGATCATTTACGGCATCATGACCGTTGTTTTGCCCGGCCCACGTGAGTTCCGCGGCGACAACCCAACGTCAACCATGCTGCTGGATCTCTTCGCTTTCACCAATCGTGGTGTCTATATCCCCGCCCCAGTCTGGGGACCGGGGTCCATGGTGGTTGTCGCCACGTTCATTGCCTCTGTCATCGGGGTGATCGGCTATCGGCGTTATGCTACGAAGCTGCTCTATGATACGGGCCGCCTGCTGCCAATGGGATGGCCCAGTCTGGCGATCTTCTTCGTGCCGACCCTCCTGATGTTCTTTCTCATGGGAATGCCCATCGGCCTCGATGTTCCGGCGTTGAAGGGTTTCAACTTTCAGGGTGGTATCAAGATCGGTGCACCCCTGATTGCGATCTGGTTCGCCTTGTCCATCTACACCGGTGCATTCATCGCGGAAAACGTGCGTGCAGGCATTCAGGCAGTGTCGCGTGGCCAGACCGAGGCGGCCTCCGCTCTGGGGCTGCGGTCGGGCCGCGTGATGAGCCTTGTGGTTCTGCCGCAGGCCCTGCGCGTCATCATCCCACCGCTGATCTCGCAATATCTTAACATCACCAAGAACTCCTCTCTGGCCATTCTGGTGGGATACGCCGACGTCACCGCGACGCTGGGCGGGATCACCCTGAACCAGACGGGCCGCGCCATCGAATGCGTGGTGCTGATGATGTTGTTCTACCTAACGATCTCGCTGCTGATCTCGGCGGTGATGAACGTCTACAACAAATCCGTTGCCCTGAAGGAGCGCTAGGACATGTCAGATATACATGCGAATTCCGTTGCCTTCGTCCGCACGGAGGAAGTGCCAACAGCACCACCACCCAGCAATGCCGCCGGACCGGCCAAGTGGATCAAGGACAACCTCTTTGCGACACCGCTCAACGGACTGCTGACGCTGGTGGCACTTTATTTCATCTACGCCATCCTGTCCTCGGCGCTGCCCTGGATATTGGGCGGCATCTGGAACGCGCCCAGCCTTTCGGCCTGTCGCGACATCCTCGACGGGGCCTCGGCGGCCTGTTTCGCGGTGCTGACAGAGCGCTGGAATCAGTTGCTTTTCGGCTTCCAGTACCCCGACGACCAGTACTGGCGCCCGGGTCTGGCCTTCATCCTGCTGTTCATCGCAGCTGCACCGGTCCTGTTTTTCGACCTTCCGCGCAAGCTGCTGGCCTTCACAGCGCTCTACCCGTTCATTGCCTACTATCTGCTCTGGGGGGGGACGATTTTTGTGCCGATCCTTGCATTGGTCGGCGTTGCGGGGGGCTTCATGGTTTACCAACGCCTGGTTGCGGGCAGCTTTGCTGCTGGCTTCTTTGGCGGGATCGCGGCAGCCTTCGCTATCTGGTATATCGGCGGCCTGCTGATCCCGGATAATGCATCAGAGAACGCAGCCCTCTCAGCCGTTCCCAGCCGCTACATGGGGGGCTTCATGCTCAACATGATGCTGGGTGTGACTTGCGTGTCGTTGTCGGTACCGATTGGTATTGCGCTGGCGCTGGGGCGTCAGTCGAGCATGCCGCTGATCAAGTGGATTTGCGTGATCTTCATCGAATTCATCCGAGGCGTGCCGCTGATTACCCTGCTGTTCGTGGCGAACGTCATGCTGGCCTATTTCTTCCCGCCCGGGTCCGGTGTGGACCTGTTCCTGCGCGTGGTGATCATGATCACCATGTTCTCGGCAGCCTATATCGCCGAGGTGATCCGGGGTGGCCTCGCCGCCCTGCCGAAGGGACAATATGAAGCTGCGGACAGTCTGGGTCTGGATTATGCGCAGGCGATGCGTCTGATCATCTTGCCGCAAGCGCTCAAAATCTCCATCCCGGGGATCGTGAACGTGGCCGTGGGTCTTTTCAAGGATACCACGCTGGTGTCGGTCATTTCGATGTTCGATATGATTGGGATGATCCGCGGACCGATCCTCGCGTCTACCGAATGGAACGGCGTCTACTGGGAGCTCTTTGGCTTTGCGGCCCTCCTCTTCTTCGTCGTCTGCTACGGCATTTCGCAATACTCACAATGGCTGGAACGTCGCCTCGCGACCGACCACCGATAAGGAGGCCTGAACAATGGCTGAACACGCAACACAAATGCAGGTCTCTGACGAGATCGCGATCACCATCAACAAGATGAACAAGTGGTATGGCACCTTCCACGTGCTGCGCGACATTGACCTGACGGTCAATCGTGGCGAGCGGATCGTGATCTGCGGGCCGTCGGGGTCCGGTAAATCCACGCTCATTCGCTGCATTAACGCACTGGAAGAGCACCAGCAGGGCTCGATTGAGGTGGATGGCACCTTGCTGTCGTCCGATCTCAAAAACATCGACAAGATCCGGTCAGAGGTTGGCATGTGCTTTCAGCATTTCAACCTCTTCCCGCATCTGACGATCCTGGAAAACTGCACGCTGGCGCCGATCTGGGTGCGCAAGACACCCAAGAAAGAAGCCGAAGAAACGGCGATGCATTTCCTGGAGAAAGTGAAAATCCCCGATCAGGCCAACAAGTTCCCCGGTCAGCTTTCAGGCGGTCAGCAGCAACGGGTGGCGATTGCGCGGTCCTTGTGCATGCGTCCGCGTATCATGCTGTTTGATGAACCGACGTCGGCGCTGGACCCGGAGATGATCAAGGAGGTGCTCGACACCATGATCGAACTGGCCGAAGAGGGCATGACCATGCTCTGCGTGACCCACGAGATGGGATTTGCCCGTCAGGTGGCGAACCGCGTGATCTTTATGGATGCGGGGCAAATCGTGGAACAAAACGAACCGGAAGAGTTCTTCAACAACCCGCAATCGCCACGGACGCAGCTGTTCCTCAGCCAGATCCTCGGGCACTGACATCCGTCAGGCTGATGCGCGGCTTACGGCAGCTCGCGCGGGATGATAAAATCAATCGGCTGGCCCTGGTGCCAGCCGATGTCGTTCCAGCCTTGCGCATCGAAATCGGCGACCAGTGTGGCGCCGGTGGGGTAGTCGAAGAACCGATCATGGCTGACCGAATGGCCCAGCAGGTTCTCTGCCAGTTCGGATATGCCGGGATTATGACCAATCATCAAAACGCATGTCCCGGTCGCACCTTGCAGAATACGCAACATCCCGTCGGCATCCGCAAGATAGAGCGCGCGGGTGAAAGTTGTTTGCATCGGTTGATCAAAGCCCAGACCCAACAAGGTCTGGCCCGTGCGTTCTGCCGAGGAACTGAGAACCTGATCGGGCAGATATCCTTTGGAGCGCAGCCACTCCCCGAGTAATTTAGCGGATGTCGTGCCACGGGCGTTCAATGGGCGGTCGTGGTCAGACAGCCCTTTATGACCCCAATCCGATTTGGCATGACGCATCAGGATCAGTCGCAGCATCAATTCATCCTTTGAATGAGATCATGTGAAAAGCGGATTGTTCGGGGTCACGCTCAAAGCTTTGCGACACCGGGCAGGCGCGGCGGACCTTGCACCCATGCTGCATACAGTCCTGACCGGCATCCGTGTCCAGAAATGATTTGCACGCGGGGACATCATAAGCGTGATCGGTCGACAATGCGCCCACTGGGCATGCGCTAATACAAGGTTGTGCAACGCAGGTTTCGCAGGGGGTGCCCAGGGTCACATCAGGCAAGTCCAGTTCCGCTTCAAACCGCAAGGCACCCCGGATCGAAATCATCAGGCCAGCGGTGTCATGCACCATCATGCCAGTAGGGCTCTGAAAAAACCGACCCGTGTTGAGCGCCCAACCGATGAAGGGCGCATAGGGCGGGCCGTCAGACGGGTAGATATCTTTTGCGCCGATCTCGCCGGCAATCCAGCCGATCATGCGCTTGGACCAGCGGTCCAGAGGATCGAGCTGCCCGTCCGTGAACTCATCGGAGGACGTGAAGCGCGGCCAGCATTCCTTGCCCGCTCCCAGCAGAACAAGCGTGCCGGCGGCGTCCTGAGATTGATATACGCGCCGAGGATGGAATGATCCCATCACAAAAAGCCCCGAGGGGGCCGTGAGCTTTTCGATCAGCTCCAAGATCATTTTTTGGTAAAGGGCAGAGCAATCGACCAGCCAAACCGGCTTGGGCGATCATCCTGCCATTCAAGGCCGACCAGCATATCGTCATGTCCGGCTTTTGGTTGTGGAATATAGGTGCCGAACATCTGATCCCAGATCGACAGGGCAAACCCGTAGTTACTGTCGTGTTCTTCGCGGTGCACGGAATGGTGCACGCGGTGCATGTCAGGCGTGACCAGAACACGCCGCACCACAGCGTCGAGCCACAGCGGCAGGCGCAGGTTGGCATGGTTGAACATGGCTGTGCCGTTGAGCATGATCTCGAAAAGAATAACGGCAATGGCTGCGGGTCCGAGCAGATAGACAAGGCCAATCTTCAGCAGCATGGACAGGGCGATTTCCACGGGATGAAAGCGAATGGCGGTTGTGACATCCATGTCCCTGTCCGCATGATGCACCCGGTGCAGGCGCCACAAAAGCGGGACTTTATGGGTGATGAGATGTTGCAGCCAGATGGCGAAATCGAGCACCAGAATGGCGGCGACGACTTCTATCCAAGCGGGCCAGGTCAGCGCGTTCAGCAGGCCCCAACCTTGCGCTTGCGCGTCTATTGCGGCACCGACGGCGAGAAAGGGCAAGGCAATGGCAAGCGCCCGTAAGGCAAGGGTATTGAGCAGCGTGATACCCCAGTTCGTTACCCAGCGACGGCTGCGGGGCTGACGGCGTTCGCGACGCGGCGCGATGGCCTCAAGCGTTGCAAGAAGGGCAAAAAGGCCGATGAAAATGCTCAGGCGGATGATCGCTTCGTTCTCCATGACCCACATCTAGTGCACGCAGGCAAAGGCTCCAAGCGGCGGATAGACACAACTGCGTCAGTCTGCCCGGATGATGGAACCTGCGCCATGTTCGGTAAAAAGCTCCAGCAAGCAGGCATTTGGCGCGCGCCCGTCGAGAATAACCGCTGCACGAACACCTCCCTCAAGCGCATCGAGCGCTGTCTCTGTTTTCGGGATCATGCCACCGGCGATTGTACCCTCCGCCGTCATCTGCCGGATCTGTGCTGCACTCAATTCCGTAACGACCTCGCCCGCAGCGTTTTTCACCCCGGCCACATCCGTCAAGAGCAAGAGCCGGTCAGCCTTGAGCGCCGCCGCAACGGCCCCGGCTGCGGTATCGCCATTGATGTTGAAGGTCTCGCCGCTTTGTCCGGTGCCCAGCGGCGCGATGACGGGGATGTATTCCTTGTCCGTCAAATCACGCAACAATCTGGGATTTATGGTCTCGGGCGTGCCGACAAACCCCAGATCGGGATCGGTTTGCGAGCAGGTGATCAGCCGCCCGTCCTTGCCCGACAGCCCGACAGCCCGCCCGCCCTGACCATTGATCGCCTGAACGATGCGTTTGTTGACCAGGCCGCTCAGCACCATTTCAACCACGTCCATCGTGGCCGCATCAGTGACCCGCTTGCCGTTCACAAAGTCGGATTTGATCTCAAGACGGTCGAGCATCGCGTTGATCATCGGCCCGCCGCCATGGACGATCACCGGGTTGACGCCGACCTGCCGCATCAGCACCACATCGCGGGCGAATTCATCCATCGCGTCGTCGCTGCCCATGGCGTGACCGCCCAATTTGATCACGACGGTAGCATCGGCATAGCGCTGCAAATAGGGCAGGGCCTTGTTGAGGGTGCTTGCTGTGGCGATCCAGTCGCGATTCATATCCTGGGTCTTCATTTTGGGGCCGTGTGTTCGGTGGTTATGATGCTGCGACCACTTTGGTGCAAGAGGCCCACTTATTCCAGTGTTGCGATAACGCTGCGCAGGGTCGGAATGCCCCAGCCTTTCTCGCTCGACGTGACAAGAAGCTCCGGGTAGGCGGCGGGATGCCTGGAGAGCGCTTGTCGCACCTGGTCAAGTACCTTTGCGCGCTCGGCCTCCTTGACCTTGTCGGCCTTGGTCAGGACAACCTGAAACGTCACTGCCGCGCTATCCAGCAGGCTGAGGATTTCGTCATCAACTTTCTTGATACCGTGGCGTGCGTCGACCAACACAAAGGCACGGCGCAGGGTCTGGCGGCCAGACAGATACTGCTTAAGCAACCGTTGCCATTTTTCCACCACGGCTACCGGCGCATTGGCAAAGCCGTAGCCGGGCAAATCGACCAGATAATGGGCATAACCCGCTGTAAAAAAGTTGATCTCCTGCGTGCGGCCGGGGGTGTTTGACGCGCGCGCGAGCCCTTTGCGCCCGGTGAGCGCATTGATTAGGGAAGATTTGCCGACGTTGGAGCGGCCCGCGAAACAGACCTCCAGACGATCCGGCACAGGCAGGCCCGACATGGCCACGACACCTTTGACAAACTCCGTTTCTCCCGCAAAGAGCAAGCGACCGTCCTCAAGAGTTTGTGCATCGGGTTCTTCGACAATGGGAAAGGGCAGTTGCATCACAGCACCTTCACGGTGTCGCCGATCGTGATCGGACCACCTTCGACCACTTCGGCGCGTACGCTGAAATCCTGATGGTCCCAGTGCTTAAGAGTGCCGAGAATATCTGCGTCGCGTTCACCGGTTTCGGGGTTGGCTGTGGTTGCAAGGCATCGGTCGGTACGTTCGCGCAGCCGAATGGTTGCGCCTCCGATACGGATGTCACGTCCCATCCAGTCAAATTCGATCCAGGGTTCATCGCTGTCAAACCAAAGGTTGCCCCGCCAGCGGTGAATGGACAATGCGTGACCCAACTGTTGTTCCACCGCCCTGTGTGATGCCAGATTGCATAGCGTGACAGACGGGAAGTCACTGTCGGTAAAGCCCCGTCCGTCAAGACGCACAATGCGGGCAGGCAAGGCGCGGTCCTGCGGCACCAGAGGTTGCACCCATTCGATCAGCTTGTCAGCCTCGGTGTCAGGGTGAAAACTCAGATTGGGACGGTTTGGATGGGTCAGATGCAACTGCTCATTGGCTTCATCCAGCTTGGAGGAAATGGCGAGCAAACCGGGCGCTTTGGACCCGCGGCTGAAATTGGCGCAATGCGCCCATGAGCTGCCGTCGGCTTTGGACGCTTCGTGCGCCACGGCCCAGACCCTGTCCCAAGGCATCGCCTCACCGCTGCGCAAGGCCACGGATGTCAGCGCTTCCCGGCCGTGGCTCTTCAGCGGGTGGCGCAGGATATGGGCTATCTGCATCACTCAGTGTCCGATTTTGATTTCCGGCTGAATCCACTCTTGATGTTGCCAAACACATCCGGCGTGTAGCCTTGGCTGCGCATGATCAGATACTGCTGGGTGAAGGTGATCGTGTTGTTGGCGATCCAGTAGACCACGAGGCCGCTGGCAAAACTGCCCAGCATGAACATGAAAACCCATGGCATCCAAGCAAAGATCATCTGTTGCGTGGGATCGGTGGGGGCGGGATTGAGTTTCTGCTGCAACCACATGGAAATGCCAAGCAGCAAAGGCAAGATGCCGATGAAGATGAGGGCCATAATGGACCCCGCTTCGGGCCCCTGGAAGGGCAGCAGGCCGAAGAAATTCAACAGCGATGTGGGGTCGGGCGCACTCAAGTCCTGAAAGGGGCCAAAGAATGCGGCATGGCGCAATTCGATGGTGACAAAGATCACTTTATAGAGCGAAAAGAAGATGGGGATTTGCAAGAGAATGGGCAAACAACCGGCAGCTGGGTTCACTTTTTCTTTCTTGTAGAGCTCCATCATGCCTTGTTGCATTTTCTGGCGGTCGTCGCCGGCCTGTTCCTTGAGCTTTTCCATCTGCGGCTGAAGCTCTTTCATCTTCGCCATGGAGACATAGGATTTATAGGCCAGCGGAAAGAGGATCGCCTTGATGATCAACGTCAGCCCGATGATTGCCCAACCCATGTTACCAATGAGTTTGTTCAACTCGTGCAATAGCCAGAAAATGGGCTTCGTCAGGAAGAAAAACCAACCCCAGTCAATGCTGTCGATGAACTTTGGCACCCCTTGAGATTCGTATTCCCGCAACATTGCCCATTCTTTTGCACCGGCAAAAAGTTGCGTTGTTATGCTCACCGAGGCTCCTGCAGCAACGGTTTGGGTCGGCATACGTGTGACCGCGCGGTAAATGTCGGTGCGTGCATCGTAGGTGAGGGCTTGATCAAAGGTTTGACCGGCCAGCGGGATGAGGATCGCCTGCCAGAAGTGATCGGTAAATCCTATCCAGCCGGATGTGACATCCTCCTTGACGATGGCCTGACGGCCCCATTTCGGGTTCAGTTCGGCTTCGGAAACTTCATCCCAGTCGGTTTCGGCGAGTTCTTCGTCCGCCATTGCGACGGCGCCTTCGTGAAGAATGAAGAAATTCTCCAGATCATCTGGTGTCGTGTGCTGCACGATCATGCCGTAGGGGGCGACGCTGATAGGCGCATTGCCATTGTTGGCCACCGACTGCGTCAACGAAAACATGTAGTTTTGATCGACGGCAATCGTGCGTTCAAAGATCTGTCCGGCACCATTGTCCCAAGAGAGGGTGATCGGGCTGTCAACAGAAAGTGTTTCGCCGTTCTTGAGCGTCCATTCGGTGTCGGGTCCGGGCACGGCGGCAGGGTCGATACCAGCACCGGGCGCCCAGCCCTGCAGAGCGTAATAGGCGTCGTTGTTCCCCTGGGGCGATAGCATTGTGACGATGGGTGCGCCCTCTTCAAGCGTCGTTCGATAGTCCTTCAGTTTCAGATCATCAATCCGTCCGCCAATCAGAGAGACCGATCCGGTCAACCGGGGGGTTTCGATCGCGATACGCGGAGCATTTTCGAGCGGAACAGCTGTGGTTTGAGGTTCCGTGCTAAGGGGCGCGGACGCGGCTTCCGTGGGTGCCGCCGGTATAGTCTCGCCGCCGGAGCCTGTCGTCTGTTCAGGGGCTGGTGCGTCCAGTGGCACCTCAGGTTCAGGCGGTGGAAAAAGAACAAACCACACAAGGATCACAAGGAAACTGAGCGCTGTTGCAAGAATGAGGTTCTTGTTCTGATCGTCCATCGGGACAGCCACCTGATCTATTTGATATCAGCGTGGGTTCAACAGAGTGCAGGCCAAAAGGTCAAGCGGATTCGCGGCTTTTGATGGTTTTCAGGTCAGTCGTAAGCCTGATGTTGGAAAAACCCGCATGGAACGCCTCGCCAACCGCCGAGTTCAACCTGTCCTATTGTCAAAAATACTGGGCATATCCTGCAATTTGGAATTATGTTTTTTGATCCATTCAATGGTGTCTTCAAATGGCATGGGTTTTCCGATGCCGAAGCCTTGCACGTGGTCACATCCCAACTGAGCAAGGAGAGCGTGCTCTCCGGCACTTTCCACGCCTTCGGCCAAGGTCTCTATACCCAACCGTTCAGCCATGGTGAGTATGGCGCTGATCATCCGTTGCTGTTCCGGATCGCGGTCCGCTTTCATAACGAAGGATCTGTCAATTTTGATGCGGCTGACAGAGAAGCGGCGTATAGACGCAATGGACGCATGGCCCGTGCCAAAGTCATCAAGGTCCACTCGACAGCCTAGCTGACCCAGACCATTGATGTTGCGGCTGATGACATCATCAGGAGCACTTGCAACGACCGTTTCAAGAACCTCAACCGCCAGTCGTGCCGGCGTCAGTTCAAAGCGATCCAGTTCCCATTGAACTTTTTCCACAAGCTTTGGATTTTTGAGCTCGGGACCCGCGAAATTCACGCCTACCTGAGGAACGTTAACGCCAGCCGAGTCCCACGCTTTTACCGCGGTGAGGGCTTGAAACATCATGACTTCTGCCAACCGCTCAAGCATGTCTGCTTGCTCGATCGCAGGTAAGAAATCTGCCGGGGAAATCATCCCGCGGTCTGGGTGATGCCAGCGCGCCAGTGCTTCGAAACCTGTAACGCGTCCCGTATCCGTCGATATCTGGGGTTGGAACCAGGGGCGGATATGACCCTTTTCAAGAGCGTTCGAAACTTCTTCGCGCAGCTCAGCGCGAATCTCGGTCTTCCGCTTCATTTCGTCCGAGTAAGCACGGATTGCGCTGGGACCATGATTATGTGCTTCTCGCAGCGCCGTTTCCGCTGCTTCGCCCCAGTCTTTTGAAGACTTGGTAATCACTTGATTGAGCTGGCAAAAACCTAGCGATGTCGTGACGTAGACGGCGGTGCCGTCAATTGATACAGGTTCCTCCAACGCGGTTTGAATTCGCCCCGCCATTTGAATGCAAAGTTCAAGATCAAGCTGACGCACAGGCGCCAGACAAACTGAGAACTTGTAATCGCCGGAATGTGCGACGGCATCATTGTCACGCATCGTGGCCACCAATCTCTCGCCGGTGCGGGCGACGACATTATCTGCGGCGGTCTGGCCAAACCTGTCCGCAAGATCGTTGTAATCGTCGATTTCGACCTTAAAAATTGCGGATTTCTGGGATTTGTCCCGCGCACTTTCAAAGGTCCGATCAGCAAAGGTATTGAACGCCTGCCGATTGATCAGGCCCGCCCCGTCGCGTTCGTTGGCCGCAAATGCCCCGCCTGGATTTGCGCCGCTGATCAGAACATATACCAGCGGCATGAGTATCGCGATGCCGACCAACGCCAGATCGCCCCCGAGCCAATAGATGCCCAGACATGTGGCCGGCAAGCAGGCAAATGCAGCGGGGCGCGACAGAAACCCTGCCACCTTTGAACGGGCGCGTTCCCAGCCATTCGGCAAAACCCCTGCCATATCCATTCCTTCTTCACACCGGCGTACGAGATAGATTCCGACACAGATTAGGCATCGAGCGGTGAGGCTTCGGTTAACGTCGCTTCAAAAAAGTCAGTGTGTTTGCCTAAAAGTTTACCCGTTTCAGGCCTGGCGCGCTAAATTGGACGACTGGCAACAGCCAGTGTCGTCCCGCGGATTCACTGCCCGTCAAAGGGCTGTCCAAGCGGTTGAGTATTGGTAAGATCTGCTGGGACAAGACTTGCATCGATAACATCTGCGCCGCACAGCACGGTGTTGGTGAGTATCGCGCGCTACAAATCAGGGTTAATCAAGGTCGCACCTTCGCGCTTTGCATCGGTCAAATCTGCGCCGATCAACATCGCGCCATGAAAATCTGCTCTGTTCAGGGGCCCGCCTGCCAAGAACTGCCAGCCGGGGCAGCAAGCCCTCTTTTCGAGGAGAAAGCTTTGCCCTATTGACAGGTTCATGCCCCATGATCTTACCGATATACATCCACTTTTTAACAACGCGCCGCAGACAACCGAGTTTCGGAAACTGCGCAAGCGGATTGTGCGCTATGTCCGTGAAGCGGTCGAGCAGTACGGTATGGTACAAAAGAGTGGCGCGCGCTGGCTTGTCTGTCTTTCTGGTGGCAAGGACAGTTATACCCTGCTCGCGGCGCTATACGAGCTGAAATGGCGTGGCCTGTTGCCGGTGGATATTCTGGCCTGCAATCTCGACCAAGGCCAGCCGGGTTTCCCCGCGACGGTCTTGCCGGAGTTTCTCCAGAACATGGGCGTGCCGCACCGGATCGAGTATCAGGACACATATTCTATCGTCATGGACAAAGTACCTGAAGGACGGACCTTCTGCGCGCTTTGCTCACGTCTGCGGCGCGGCAATCTCTATCGGATCGCGCGTGAGGAAGGGTGCTCTGCGGTGGTGTTGGGCCATCATCGCGACGATATCCTGGAAACCTTTCTGATGAATCTCTTTCACGGCGGTCGGCTCGCGACAATGCCTCCGAAGCTCGTAAATGAAGAAGGCGATTTGTTTGTGTTCCGTCCACTCGCGCATGTTGCCGAAAAGGATTGCGAGCGATTTGCGAAAGCGATGAACTACCCAATCATTCCTTGTGATCTTTGTGGAAGTCAGGATGGGCTGCAGCGCCAGCAGGTCAAACAAATCCTCGACGGATGGGAGAAGAACAGTCCCGGACGTCGGCAGGTAATGTTCCGGGCTTTGATGAACGCGCGGCCTTCGCACTTGCTCGACCCGAAGCTCTGGGACTTCGCGGGGCTTTCATTGAACGACGAGACCCTCATGGCGCGCGGTGCCGTGCCGGATTTCAGCAAAGACAATGCTGTCTCTGAAGCCTGATCCTCGCGCCTTAGGGTGAGGTAAGACCATCTGGCGACCACAAGCGTTTTGAAGATGTCCGCAGGGATGGTGAACCAAAAGCCACCGCCGTGCGTAGCTCTTCATAAATGAGGAGATGCCCGATGATCCGCACCTTTGTGATGCTGGTGCTTGCCGCCTTTCTGACGGGCTGCGTGGGCAAACCGTCGATCGAGGACGCGAAGCTCTCACAGGGCAAACTGGACCTTGAGGCGTTCTTTGACGGCCGCGTTGTGGCTTTCGGCCAGTTTCAGGACCGCTTTGGAACCGTCCGGCGGCGGTTTGAGGTCGAAATCAACGGCACCTGGGACGGCAAAACCCTGACATTGGTCGAAGACTTCCTTTACGAAGACCAAAGCACGGAACAGCGTGTCTGGACGCTTAGAAAGACCGGCCCGGATAGTTGGCGTGGAACCGCGCCAGGTGTGATTGGAGAAGCGTTCGGCGAGGAAAGCGGTGACACCTTCAATTGGCGCTATCTTATTGATCTTCCGGTCCCCGATGGCACAGTGCGCCTGAGATTTGACGACTGGATGTGGAAGCTGAGTGATACGCGTGTCCTCAACCGCGCCTATGTGAAGAAATACGGCGTCGATATAGGGGAAGTCATCATCACCTTTGAAAAGCAGTGAAGGCTTTTAAAGGTCTTTGTCTGGCACAGGGTCGTATCCGTCACGACCCCACGGATGACAGCGCAATATTCGCCTGAGGGCCATCCATCCGCCCTTTGCCGCCCCGTGTTTATCCAGTGCTTCCAATGCATAGGCGCTGCACGTCGGTTGATAGCGGCAGTTATGGCCGACCCAGGGGCTGAAGATCAGACGGTATCCGTGTACCGGCCAGGACAATATCCGGGCGAAAGGGCTCATGTTGCCTTGCGGTTCAGCTTAGCGACCGCAGCAGACAGGTCGGTGCAGAGTTGATCAAAGGGCAGCGTGGCGGTGATATCGCGCCGACCGACCAGCACATAATCCACACCGTTCTGACCCTGTTGCGACAGGATGCACTGTGCCGCCGCGCGCAGCCGCCTCTTGGCGCGATTGCGCGCCACGGCATTGCCTACTTTCTTTGAGCAGGTGTAGCCCACACGCAGGCCAAGGGCGTCGTTCGCGCGCCTTTTGCGCATCTGCAAGACAAATCCCGGCGTTACAGCCCTCAGACTGCGCGAGGCACGTTGGAAATCCGCCCGTTTTTTGAGAGTGTTCAGACGCAAAGAAACCGCCGAAAGCATACCCCCTTCGGCATCTGTGCCTGACGGGGGAGCTTGCGGCGGTGTCATGTCGTGTGGACCTGTCAAGGGCGCTTAGGCGCTCAGCGACTTCCGGCCTTGGGCGCGGCGCGCGTTGATGATCTTGCGACCGGCTTTTGTGGCCATGCGCGCGCGGAAACCGTGGCGCCGTTTGCGCACGAGATTCGAGGGTTGATAGGTGCGTTTCATCGCTCCGTCTCCAATATCACTATCCGGAGGCGCGGAATCGCAGCTCGTCCGGTATCATTCGAAGCCCGTGCTCTAATGCCCTCTGCGCGGCAAGTCAAACCCCACGGGCGCATATTTTGGCAGTTTGCAACATTTTCCGGACCGGTCGCGGGTATTTCGTCAACATGTTTCATTTAAACGCAGAATGCTGCCTTGCAGATGCCGTATCCGTCACGTCTGATCAAGCGCCCGTGATAACTCTATCACAACGTGCGTTAAAGCGTCATCTAGCAAGGGAATTGAAACGCACCGCCTGAAAGGCAACAGTAATGTCAGATATGACTGAAAACCCAAAACCCGGCCTGATGCGCAACCTGCCTTTGCTGGTCATTCTGGCTGCGGCCGCTGTCGGGGCATTTACCCTGAGGGAATATCTCAGCTTTGACGCGCTGCGCGATAACCGCGAAGCTCTGATTGCCTTTCGCGACGCCAACTTTGTGCTGACCGTATTGGGGTTTGTGCTGGCCTATGTTGTCATTGTCGGGTTTTCATTGCCTGGGGCGCTGATCGCGACGCTGACGGGCGGATTTCTGTTTGGCACCTTTGCCGGGTCGCTCTTTAGCGTGACCGGCGCCACGCTGGGGGCTGCGATCATCTTTCTGGCCGCGCGCCACGGTCTGGGAGATCGCTTGAAAGCCCGCATGGATGCGTCCCAGGGGGCCATCAACAAGATCAAGCGCGGGCTGGATGAAAACCAGTGGTCCATGTTGTTTTTCATTCGGCTGGTGCCCGCGGTGCCCTTTTTTGTCGCCAACCTGATCCCGGCCTTTCTGGCTGTGCCTTTGCATCGCTTCGTGATTTCCACCTTTCTCGGGATCATTCCTGGATCGTTGGTCTATTCCTCGGTGGGCGCGGGATTGGGCGAGGTTTTCGCGCGCGGAGAGACACCAGATCTTGGCGTGATCTTTGAACCCCATATCCTCGTGCCAATTCTTGGCCTGAGCGCCTTGTCATTGCTTCCCGTGCTCGTCAAAGCTGTGTCCGGCAAGAAAGATCTGACCAAGTGAACGAAATCAAAACCGATATTCTGATCATCGGTGCCGGGTCCGGTGGGTTGTCGGTTGCCGCGGGTGCCGCGCAGATGGGCGCCGATGTGGTGCTGCTCGAAGGGCACAAGATGGGCGGCGACTGCCTGAACTATGGCTGTGTTCCATCCAAGGCTTTGATTGCCAGCGGAAAGGCCGCCTATAATCAGCGCCAGACAGAGCCATTTGGGGTTGCAAGCGCCGCTGGCAAGGTTGATTACGCCGCGGCCAAGGATCACGTGGCCGGTGTTATAGCGCAGATTGAACCGGTTGATAGTCAGGAACGGTTTGAAGGGCTTGGTGTCAGGGTGATCCGGGCCTTCGGGCATTTCATCTCGCCCACGCAAGTGCAGGCTGGGGATACGGTTATCACTGCGCGCCGTATTGTCATTGCGACCGGGTCCTCACCCCTCGTTCCACAAATCCCGGGTCTGGAGACAGTTCCCTATCAAACGAATGAGACTTTGTTCGATCTCCGGGAAAAACCAAAGCATCTGCTGATCGTGGGCGGCGGACCGATCGGTTTGGAAATGGCGCAGGCTCACATTCGTCTTGGCAGCAAGGTTACCGTCATCGAAGGTGAGAAAGCTTTGGGCAAAGATGACCCGGAACTGGCGCAGGTCGTTCTCGACAGCTTGCGCGAGGAAGGCGTGGTTATCGAAGAAGACACCGTTGCCTCTGAGGTGAAGGGTAAAGCGGGCGCTATCGAAGTGATCACTGAAGATGGGCGCACGATCAAAGGCACACATCTGCTGATGGCAGTGGGGCGCAAAACGAATACGAGCAAGCTCAGCCTCGACGCCGCAGGGGTAGAGACGACAAAGTCCGGTATCAAGGTAGATGCAGGTCTGCGCACGACGAATCGGCGTGTCTATGCCATCGGTGATGTCGCGGGTGGGCTGCAATTTACTCATGTGGCGGGCTACCATGCCGGGGTCATCATAAGGTCGATGCTTTTCGGTCTGCCGTCCAAGGCGAAAACCACGCATATTCCCTGGGTCACTTTTACCGATCCCGAACTGGCGCAGGTGGGATTGACCGAAGCGCAGGCCAAAAAGGACCATGGGATCGCCCTGGAAGTGGTACGCTTTCCTTATGAACACAACGACCGCGCCATCGCAGAACGCAAAACCAAGGGGTTTATCAAGGTCATGGTGGTCAAAGGCCGCCCAGTGGGTGCGTCAATTGTCGGGTATCAGGCAGGTGAGCTGATCAATCTATGGGCGCTGGCTTTGGCGAACAGGATGAAGATGAGCCAGGTTGCGGCCATGGTTGCCCCTTACCCCACGATTGGCGAGGTCAACAAACGTGCCGCCGGGGCCTATTTCAGTCCGCGACTTTTTGACAGCCTCATGGTCAAAAAGATCGTAGGGCTTGTTCAACGCTTCGTGCCGTGAAAACTTGGCGTGATATGATAAACTCGCTTTCAGGACGGCTGCTTGTTTTGACCACCATCTTCGTGATGCTGGCAGAAGTTCTGATTTTTGTACCGTCCATTGCACGTTTCCGCGAAGACTATCTGATGAACCGTCTTGAGAGGGCGCAGATTGCCTCGCTGGCGCTGCTGGCGGATGACATGATCGACCGCGAGCTTGAAGCCGAACTTCTCGAAAACGCAGGTGTGTTCAATGTGGTGCTGCGGCGGGATCAGGTGCGGCAGTTGATGCTGGCGTCGGAATTGCCGCAGCCGATATCGCAAACCTTCGACATGCGCGACAACAGCGCTGTGGTGTTGATCCGGGATGCATTGGTTCGGCTTATCGCGCCTGAAAACGAAGTGATCCGCGTGATCGGAGCCCCTGTGAGAGACGCAGGCTTGTTGATCGAAGTGACGATGGAGACCATGCCGCTGCGGGAAGCGATGATCGACTACGGTATTCGCATTCTGATCCTCTCGGCGGTTATTTCCGTCGTTACCGCGTTGCTGCTCTTTTTTGCCATGCGCGCGCTTTTGCTCAAACCGATCAAGGGTGTCGTGGGGCACATGCAGAACTACGCCGCCGCTCCGGAGGATGCCCGTCGCATCATCACGCCGTCGGCCGGGGTCACTGAATTGCGCGAGGCTGAGGAAGCGCTGCAAAAGCTTGAAACCGACCTGACGCAGGCTTTGCGTCAAAAGGACCGGCTTGCGCAACTGGGCAGTGCCGTCAGCAAGATCAGTCACGATCTGAGAAACATTCTGACCTCGGCGCAGCTCTTTACCGACCGCATCGAGATGAGCGAAGATCCGACGGTCAAGCGCATGGCGCCCAAGCTTGTCGGATCGATCACGCGGGCGGTTCACCTGTGTGAAAGCACCCTGGCCTTTGGGAAAGCGGAAGAGCCAAGCCCAACGCTGACAATGCTCCCCTTGGCAGAACTTGTGGATGAGGTCATCGATAGTGAGCGGCTCGCCGTAGGGTCGTCCGATGTCAGCTTTTCGTGCAACGTCGCGGCAAATATGACCGTCCGCGCAGATCCCGAACAATTGTACCGGGTTCTGGCCAATCTGATCCGAAACGCCCGGCAAGCGCTGGTGACTGGAGGACAATCCGGTGAAATCTGTGTTGAGGCATATGAGGACGCCGAGGCCTGGTGGATTGATGTCACGGATACGGGGCCGGGTTTGCCGCCAAAGGCGCAGGAGCATCTGTTCACGCCCTTCCAGGGTGGTGCCCGCAAAGGTGGTTCAGGGCTGGGTCTCGCCATTTCCGAAGAATTGGTGCGCGGCCATGGCGGCACGCTTGAGCTGTCACAAACCGGTCCCGAAGGTACGCGGTTCAGCATATGCCTGCCGAAGGGAGACGGGACCTTGTCAACCCGACAGGCGATCCCGACGCAATTCCAGGCGGCGGATTGAAACGCGGTTCGGTTGTTGATGCAACGGGCGGACGAAAATAAGTGGATTTGGCTGTCTGCGCCAAGTTTGAAAAAAATCCACCGATTGTGCTTGCATAAAAAAGCACACACAACTAAACCCCGGCGTTAGTGGACCGATAGCTCAGCTGGATAGAGTACTTGACTACGAATCAAGGGGTCGGGGGTTCGAATCCTCCTCGGTCCGCCACTACCACATTTCCTCGAATTTGATCAGGTCGTCTTTGACGACCTTTTTCTTTGTTTTGTGGGTGGTTGCG
>NZ_CANLYL010000006.1 GCF_947495275.1 uncultured Roseobacter sp. | reverse complement strand
GCACGAGGCCCCTCAAGGTTAACCTCCATAACCTCCAATGGCTTCCCAGCAGCAACCGCAACCGCAGCTCGCGTCCTCAGCATCAAAATGATCCCTCATCTTTTTTTGGCGTTTTCACACGCTCATATTCCCGCCAGAGTATGAGCGCCGCAGAGGGGCCAAAACAACTAAGACAATGGTGGGTATTGGGTCAGATGGACAGCTGGGCAAAGGTCGGACATAGTACCTTGCGATACATCGGAAAGGACCGCGATGTTCAGATCCATTGCTCTGGCATATGTGCTCGTTGGGGCCACCCTCCCTGTACAGGCCGCAGATTTCGCAGATCCGACCTGGCCCTGCATTCAGCGGAAGGTTGAAAACCTGTCGCTTGGTCTGATGTGGGCGCTTCCTATTGATCCAGCCGCGATCCCGGAAGACGAAGACCTTGCACAGGAAATGGCCGATTTATCAGGGGCGCTGTCCTTGCGCAGAGTCTCCCTTGATGACTTGCGCCCACAAGTCGAGGATTTCGCGGGACGTCACGGTGGCAACGCGGATATCCTTGGGCAGATATTTGCAAATGTCTTCGAAGGTCTCAACAAGCGACGCTCCCGAATCATCAATGGGATCGGTGATTTCTCGCTGAGCCAAATCGCCCTGGCCGAACAGATCGAAGGCGCGCGGATCGAGATGTCGGCCCAGATGGACAAAGAGGCCCCCGATTTTGACAAGGTGGACGCCCTTGAAGAACAGATAGATTGGGATCAAGTGATCTACACGGATCGACAGCGCTCGATCCAATATCTGTGCGAAACACCCGTGATCATCGAGCGGCGCCTTTTCAGCATCGCACAGCTCCTGCAGCAGCTGGTTCAGGACCAGGGCTGAGATCCCATCACTCCCACTCCAGCTCGGTGAACGCCACGGTGGCGTTGCGCGGATTATAGGCGTCAAAAAGCTGCCAGCGGTCGGCCTCGCTCTGCGCGATCGTTTCCACGGCAGCACCCAATCTCATGCCTGTATCTATTGCTTCGCGTGTGTCCGCTTCGAGCACGCCCAGGTATCGCGTCATGGCAGCGGCGCCCTCGGGCCAGCGCAGGGTCGGGCCCCCGTGCCCGGGCACAATGAGATTAAGCTTAAACGCTTGCAGCTCTGCCATCACAGCTCGCCAGCCACGCAAACTGCCGTCCAGCGCCGGGGTATGCCGGTCAAAAACCAGATCACCAGCAAAAAGCGTGCCCGTTGCCACGTCGAATATGGTGATATCGGTGCCCGTATGCGCCGTGGGCCAAGCCTGCAATCGCAGTGTCCGCCCGCCCAGATCAACCATCATATCATCCTCGACCACCGTATCTACGGCCACCGCACGGGTGCCGAGGAAATCAGCCGTCCCTATCAGACGATCAAGGCTTTCGATATAGTTGCTCGCACGGTCCGCCAGCGCGCGGGACAAATTAGCATGCCCGATCACCTGCGCTTCCGTGGTCGAAAAGGCTGCGGTTCCCAACACGTGATCAGGATGAACATGGGTCAAAATGACATGGCTGACGGGCAGGTTCGTACGTTGCCGGATCGCCCGCCAAACCGCCTCCCCCATCCAGCGCGCAGTGCCGGTATCAATGACCGCAACACTGCTTTCCCCGATCACGAATCCAAGATTTGATGTATCGCCTCGATTGCTTTTGTCAGGCTCCTCAATGGCGCCAACGTGTACAAACACACCATCCGCAACCTCACTGAAACTCAACGCGTCACCCGTCTGCTGACATCGGGCGGCCCCTTTTGCTACAAGCGGAGCCTCTGCTGAAAGATCAGGCGGCTTGGTAATCAAGGCAGCCTCGCAAGATGCGAGGTCCTGCGCCTCATATCCCGGCAGCAGGTGGTCCCTGCAGGGTCCATCCGTGAGGGCGACGCATAGGGCTATGACCGCTTCGAACATCCAATACCTCCGCGGCGGATCGTTTCACATCTTTGGGAGCGAACCAAAGCCGCCTTTGGTCGGTATGTTTTTTTAGCTCAATTTGTGATACTGAGACGCGATTTCGCTGCTGAAGGAGCGCGCATAATGTCAAAACTGTTGGTCACAGCCGCCTTTATAGCTTTGGCGTGCGGCCCCGGCTGGGCCGGTGAAACGGTCAAAAACCCACTTACTGACAGCATCACGTGGGAAGATCTGCGAGGCGATGTCGTTGGCGATGCGGCCTTGGCCTCTGCGGATGGTGTTCTCGAAATTGACGCCCCTTACAGAGCGCATGATGCTGCGACTGTCCCCATTGTGCTGACGCAAGCGGACCCGGAGACACGGATCACGGCTGCAACGGTTGTGGTTGATGAAAACCCCGCGCCTGTTGCGGCGGTCTTTGCCTTTGCCGAAGGCATGGGCGCGCTGGATTTCGAATTGCGCGTCAGGGTCAATCAATACTCCAACGTCCGCGTTATTGCCGAAACCCCTGACGGTCTGAAAATGACCGGCCGCTATGTGAAGGCTTCGGGAGGTTGCTCTGCGCCTGCAACAAAAGACCCGGCTGTGGCTCTCAATTCCATGGGGCAGATGAAACTGCGCAGTTTCGAATCCGGCGCCCTGGTATCGACCCCACGCCGCGAGGCACAGATTATGGTGCGCCATCCGAATTATTCGGGTCTGCAACGTGATCAGATTACCCAGCTATTCATTCCGGCGCATTTCATCGACCATCTGGAGGTCTGGCAGGGAGATGATCTGCTGTTCACCATGGACGGCGGCATCTCGATCTCTGAAAACCCGGTCTTCCGGTTTTCCTATAACGACAATGGATCTACGGCACTGACGGTGAAAGCCACTGACACCGAAGGCAACAGTTGGGAAAACGTATTGCCAAAAGCGGCCAGCAGCTAGGGCGCCCACTGGCTGGTCGCATTGATCGCAGGGAGCGGGGACCCTGCGGTCAATTCTGTTCGCAAGGGATCAAAAACAGACGATTTCTGCCTCCGCTTGGGCACGCCGTAAATCTGCGACCAGATTCTCTGCCATCGCGGCGCTTTGGAAGAATGCCATGCGTTCGCCACCAACCCGACGCATAGAGAGCACCGTTTCGGCCTCAAGATATTGCTCGTAAGGCAGTATCGCGGCTATTTCATCAATGGAGCAGGCGCAACGGTCGAGCATCTCGCGCGTTTGGCCATTTGTCACCATACAGGCAAAGACATAGTCGGCGCGTGCCGCCGTTGGATAGTCGTTGAGTTTTTCCGAAACAGATTGCGCCTGCGCCATGCCCGAGAAAACCACAGCCAAAACAAGCTGTCTGACGCCCCACCTCATTGCGGCGCGTCCAACCGATCAAACCGCAGCTCTGAGCGATAAACCTCGCCGCCGGACGCTTCAGCGATCAGGCTCATATACCAACCCGGCACCTCATCGGACATGGTGACGCGAAGTTCCAGATCACCAAAGCCCTTCATGCGGTCGATATTGGGATCACCATCAAACGGGTAAAGACGCACGGTCTGCGTGGCCACCATGCGACCATTGACCATAGCCTCGCCCACAACAACATCCGATTCCTGGATCAACGCTTCCTTGACCCGATTGCGAATATAGAACGGCGACCCCCCAGCGGCTTCTGCCATATCGCGCACAATGGTTTCGTAGAAATACATGATCATCGGGTTTCCGACACTTGCCGGAAAGGTCCCGAGTTTGCGGTATTTCCCGTCCTGCCGGAACTCCAACAGCGCCATTTCAGATTTCTCGCCGCGAAAACTCAACGCAATATCTCCGGTATCCCGGTCAGCGGCTTCGGGTTTCAGGGAGTTTGTTACCTTTCGCGCGTAGACGAGTTGAGCGCCGCGGTCGATCTGGTCAAGGGTTCCATTGCGGAACAACATGTCATAGGTCGCTTCACCCTCAAGAGGCGTGGCAAGCACCGCGCCCGCCATGAACAAAGTGAACAGCCCCCCCGTCAGAAACTTCAGCATATCAATGTCCTCCCTGAAGGTTAGTTTTATGCCCCTCGGTGCGGCTGTCATCGTCGACCTTGGTCTGTGCTCCGGGTTCGGAAAAAGCTGCTTGTTTGCGCGACTGCACATGCCAGCGAACCTTCCAGTCGATCAAAGGACGCAGGCGCGAGAGCTTCACCGGTTTGGACAGGACCGATACATCCTTTGGCAATCCTTCCCGACGCAGCGCAACACTGCGATCCGCGGTGATCACAATTGCCGGTACAGTTACACCGGTGGCCTCCCTGACCGCGCGAATGCCCTCCACGCCGGTTTCGCCATCATCGAGCTGGTAGTCTGCCAATATGATGTCAGGCGCCATCCCGAGATCGTCCAACATGCTCATCGCCTCAGCGACACCGGCAGCGGCCAGAACGCTCGCGCCCCAGTTTTCCAACCATTGAACCGTACCATAAAGCACATCCGGGTCGTTCTCGATCACCATGACAATATAGTTGAGCGGTACGTCTTCGGTATTATTCAGCAGTTTAGGGGCTTCGACGACTGGCTGCACATTCTTGACCACGTCGATTTCAATGCAAAACACCGACCCAACGCCCGGTTTAGAGCGCACTGAAAGCTGGTGATCCAGTAATCTGCACGCGCGGTCCACCACTGATAGCCCCAGACCCACTCCCGATTCCAACGGCACGTTTTCCGCACGCGTGAATTCATCAAAAATGCGGGTCTGATCCCGGCGGGATATGCCGATGCCGGTGTCCCAGACCTGCAAGGCCACTTTATTGCCTTTGCGCCTGCAGCCCACCAGAACCCGGCCACCCGGTTTGGTGTATTGCACGGCATTCACAACAAGGTTTTGAATGGACCGGAGCAAATAAACCGGATCGGAACGAACCGTCAGCGAGCAGGGGACAACATCAAGACGCACCGCTTTTTGAGCAGCCACCAATTCCTGATCCGCGCGCACACCCTCGATCAACGTCCCAATGTTGACCTCTGCCGGGTCGACCGTATCGGGGTCGGCACTTTCCAGCCTGGAAATATCCAGCAGCGAATGCAAGAGTTGCTCGGCAGAACTGAACGCGCCCTGTAGCCGGTCGACCATGGGCAAAAACGAGGTTTCCCGCGTGGTTTCCTGCAACGTCGAGATCAACAGCTTTGCGGCGTTGATCGGTTGCAACAGATCATGGCTTGCCGCGGCGAGAAATCTTGTCTTGGACGAGACCGCAGCTTCGGCCCGCTCCTTGGCCAAACGCAGTTCTTCTTCGATACGGGCAAGTTGCTGATACTGGACCGTCAGATTTGCGTTTGCCCGGGTCAGTTCGGCCGTTCGCTCCATCACCCGGTTTTCGAGCAGCTCCGTCGAGCGGGTCTCCAAGGTGACGTCTTTGACTTCCACCAGAAAGCCACCGTCGGGCAGCACATTCGCGTGCAGGTCGATGACCCTGTCTGCGCCATGATCCACCCGGCGGCGCAGGAATCCGCGTTTGCGCAATTCGCTGCGCCAACCGTCCACCTGCAACAGGGCATTGTCGGCAATCTGGGCGCGACTGCCCATGAAATCCAGCAATTGTTTCAATGTCACGCCCGGTCGCACAGCCGTCACCGGCAGATCGAGGATTTCGCGGAACCGGGCGTTCTGCATCATCAACTCATCCTGCGCAGAGAAGGTGCAGACCCCCGATCCCATGTTCTGGAACACCGCGCTGAGATAATCCGCCTGCTGGTCAATCAGATGTTCTTTTTCGATACGATTGCGGCGCGCCAAAGCCGTGATCTCTGTAAAAAGAAGCACTGTATTCTCTTCGGACGTCACCTGCGCGCTCATCTGGTACCAACGATCCTGTGTCAGCTCGATCACCAGAGAAACGACTGGGCTGGCCTGATAGCCGCGCGCCAGAACATTCGCCGCATGATCCAGGCTGAGATCCGTCGACACCAGGTGCCTGCTTTGCTGGATCAGGCCAAAGTATCGGTCGAGCTCCAGACCCGGCAAGACCTCGCCGGCAACATCAGGCAGAAGGTTCAGGAAAAGGTCGTTACAGACGTCCAGACGGCCATCGTAGAACAGCGCGAAGCCCTCCTCCATGGCGGACAACGCCTGAGCCAAGCTGTGCCGGGTCCTTTCGGTTTCATGGCGAACCGTTTCCAGCTCACGGCTCTGCGCCGCGACCTTCTGCTGGAGTTCGATCGCGGATTGAAAGGCTTGATAGGCCGAACCGGAAAGCTCTCTCTGACGGCCAGCGCGGCGCATCAGCGCATCAATGATTTTTGCCTGCTTGGAAAGCTGAAGCTCCAATGGGTCCTGGGGATCTATCATGCTCAATTGAGATCCCTTTCCTCCGGCGAGAAGAAAGCAACACCAACAAAGGTCTGGTTCATATGTACGCCGCAGTGTTGTTCGCCGTAGGTGTTGAACCCCAGCACTCTATTGCTGCTCAAAATCGCTGAGACACGCTGACCAAGCTGCTTTTGTTCAATCTCCAGCTTCCGCAGAACGCAATCAAAGCCGAGAATAAAATCGGGTTTGCCCCCCCGGGCGTCCGCAACATCGAGACCCGTTTGCAGAGTTTCTATGATTTCCTGTCCCTGCCCCAGTTTCATGACCAGCCCATCATCGATGGCGGCCAGAAAGGACAATCCACCCGCATCATCCGCATCTGAAATCGCGCGAACGTAGTGCTTGTTGTTGAACTCGACCAGCAAAGGGTTTTCCGCAAAAACCTGCGGACATAGCTCGGAGACCTCGCATCCAACAAGCCGTGCATACTCCGGTGCGGCCAATGCACCGTTGATCTCAAAAACTTTCCGAGCTTCGGGATCGGCTTGGGTGATCACGATCTGCGTCTCGGCGGGCAAAAAGTGATCAAACTCGATGCCGGAGAATGGCAAGTTGGTCTCCAACAACAACAGCACCGCCGCGTCACGATGCGCCTGCCCATTGTGCAATACGTATGTTTCTTCAAACTGCAAATGATCCGCGGCAGATCCGCCAAAAATAGGAAGGTCGTCCAAGACGGTCTCCAGTGTTGAGACCAGGACATCCTCCTGGGCCGACAAACCGTCGGTGAATATCAGACCCAGCCGGTTCCATCCTGCCGTATGGCGAAACTTGCGCATCTGGCGTTGAGCTTCTGCAGCAATGTCCGTTGTGGATTGCGAGGACAGCGGCGTCATCAGCATGGACGCGCAGCGAAAGTGCTTTCTGGGGAAGACCAGCAGCAAGAGAACGTCGGTTTCATACCCCTGCCCCGTGATTTGCCCGGCGGAGGAACATCCGAACACCGGAATGCCGCCCAAACCTGCATTCAGCGCTTGCGCCAATGGCTGAACGTTTCGCCCGCCGGGTGCGAAAGCAAGAACAAAGCACGTCTCTGACGGGTCAACCATCTCCACAAGCTCGGCGACCGCTTCCGCAGGTTCGGTGGCGTCAGAGGTTATCGCCTTTACAAAAGAAGGGTCCGGCGCGTGTCCGATCATTGTTCAAACCCTCAATTGTTGAGGAACGCGCGGGCTTCAGGCTCCAGTCCGGGTTGCGCAGCGATCGCCCCCTCCACCATGACGACCGCCTGGGTCCGGTTACGCGCACCCAACCGACGCAAAAGTGCCGTGATATGCGCCTTTACGGTGGCCTCGGCCAGCGAGAGTTCATATGCAATTTGCTTGTTCGGTTTGCCCCGGCATATCAGCTTCATGATTTTTTGCTGCTGCGGGGTTAACTCCTGCAAGATCGGGTGTACCTTTTCAGCGGGCGCGCACCCTTCCCTATCGCCCTGAATCCGGTAATCTTCCGGCACATAGATGTGCCCTGCGGTAATTTCGGCAAGAACAGCTTTGAGTTTGGTTGCTGATGCGTCTTTGGGCAGGAAACCTGATGCGCCCTGCCGGATCAGCGATTGCACGAGATCCACGGAAGCCAGGGAAGAAATGACCAGAATATGGGCCCCCGGGATCTGGGCGCGTAGTTTGTCAAAACCAGATATTCCCGACACATCGGGCAGTTTGAGATCAAACATCACCAATTCCGGCGAAAATCCGTTTGCAATGATGTCCAATGCCGCCCCGAGGCTGCTGGCTTTGTGGATATCGCAATCTGCGTAGATCAAGTCCAAAGCAGCTTCGAGCGCATCGCTATATAGCGGATGGTCGTCCACAATCAGTATTCTGGACACAGCTTCCTGTGCGACCGGCGATGTCGCATGTTTCATCTTGGCAATCCTCCCACCAAAGAAACTATCGGGAAAATTCAAGTTTTCAACAACTTAAAAGACGCAATGCGCGACTAACGCCAAAAAACGCCCACTATTCAGAACAGTATTGGGAAATAAATTTTCTGTGCTCGCCCGGCATTCATCGGGCATGTTCCGTGGGGATGGCCAGAAAGCGGCGAACAAATTCCGCAAGGACCGGTGGCGCGGCGTTCGGATCGCAGATCGACGCATCCAGATCAGACAAGAGTTGCGCACGCACTGCATGCCCCCCATCCCGCGTCATAAGCGCTGCTGCATGCCGACGCACCTCAATCAGCTCTCCTTTCCTCGCTGCCTGGCGCAGGCGGCGGCGCAAAGGGTCAAATAGCTTAAACCGGCTGAGCGCTGAAGCCCCAACCAGCCGCCAGCCTGAATGGGCGATCGCAAATCCAGTCACGAACACCAGCACCGCCAACGCCGCCGCTGGCCAGTCAGGAAGGCGGGCGGGCTCCAAGACAGGCGCAGTCTGTTGCCTGCCCTGCGGGACAGCCTTTCCATAGGCCACACGTTGCGCCGAGATCGATACCGTCTGCATTTGTCGTGTCACAGTATCGAAGTACTGAAAACTTATCGGCTCAACGATGGCGGAATTGTCGTTGCCGGGTCGCACCGTCCATCGCCAAAAGGAATAGGAAATCGGCCCGGCGGGAGAGAGCTCCGCCAACCGTTTGTCCGGATGGGGAAAAATCATGCCCGATGGTGAATTCAAATCAGGCATCGGCGGTATCATTTCCGGCGTGACCCCCAGCGCTTCGATCCTGATAACCCGCAACACACCTTCGCCCGGTTCAAGCTGGTCGGGTGCATTCGACCATTGGTCCGATATCTTCAGGGATTTAACGGGAAACCACCAACCCTCAATGGCCGGTGCAGGAGCGACCGTGATGGTCACCGGTTCTGAATAGATTGGATGCTCAAACCAATCGTCGCGTTCATCTGTCAGAGTCAGGTTATGGGTAAAAGCCCCGATGGTCAGATCACCGGCCCGGTCAGGATAGATCGCCATGCGGCGCGTCAGGGTTTTAACCTTTTCACCGTTCAACCTTTCATCACGCCAGGTGTCCGGCCCCAATTGGGTCCAACTGAACCCGTCTAAATCAGGTTGGGTTAGCATTTCTCGTGTGATGTGCCGCCGGTAGATACCCCGAATGGTGATCAGAACCATTTCGCGCACAAAGGGGGTATGATCTGTCTGTTCGACAGTCACCGCTAGGCTCAGTTCATTGGGCAGAACGGCTTTGGTCTGTGCGGAAACCGCAAACGGCCAGAGCAAGAAGATTAAGGTCCACGCTACTCTCATTCCGGGGTCTCCGCCGCCGGAGGAGACAGTCCCAACTTGATCCGCCGCTTATGCTCTTGAGCTATCCGGGCCGCCAGAAACTCTCCGGGAACATCCGACAGAAGCCTCAACCACCGATCATCGGCCACGATGAATTTGTCATCGAAGACCTGCCTGACGCCCAAACGGCCGCGACTGTCCAATTGCGCCAGACCCAACATGGTATTGTTGTTCGTCACCTCGCTGCCCGTGCCCGCTGCGCGGGCGTCACCTCGCGCGATGAAACTTTCTGCGGTGGGGCCGTCCTTGCGTTCCGCAAAAAGGCTCAGGGTCTCAGCATCTATGCCAAGCCCGGCATAGAATGCCGCCAATACATCGAAATTGGCCTGAGCATCCGGGTGACCCCGGGCGATTGCCTGATCAAACGCCTCCAGACCCGCCGCGTGATTGCCAAGGAAAGCTTCGGCAATGCCGAGGTTATTGAATTCATCAGCCTCTTCGAATGACCGCGCAGCCGATTTATAAGCACCCGCTCGAAACTGGGCGACACCGCGCCAATCCGCAGTCGAAAAGAGCGGCGCGGCCAATGAAGGAAACCCTGCGGCAAGAAGCACGCGGGCCAGAGGCGCCGTGCCGCCAAGAAAAAACGAGGCACTCAGGGCAACAACAACCACGATCGCCAACCCTCTCATGATGGCTGCCGCCTGAACAACAAGAGCAGCGGCAGAAGCGCCAGCGCCAGCAGATAGCGACCCATATCTTTCCAGAACAGCAATGGATAGTCCTGCGCTTCCAACCGCGTGCGGGCATCGGCCTGTAGCCAACGTAAGAGCGTCTCGGATTGATCAAGGGCAAATACTTCTCCACCACCCGCACGCGCGTGCGTGTCAAAGGCAGCGGTCGGCGTATCAATTGAGATAAGTGACACACGAGCACCCAGTTCTGAAATCGCGGCAGTTTCGCGCAACGAGGCGGGGCCCAGACCAGCCCCATCGGTCAAAAGAATGACGTCTCCGGCGATGACCTGTGCGTCTAACAGCAATTGCACCGCCAACGCCAGCGCGCGCTCGGGGCGCGATCCCCGGTCAGGCACCAATGCCGCATCAAGAAGCGAGAACGTCTGGCCCAGCTGCAAATGATCCAGCGTCATATCGGTAGCCACATATGCGTCACCCGCGAAGACGATCAGAGCACCCGGGCGTGTTCCCAAGGATGCAAGCCCGAAGCGACCCATCGTTTGCAATTGCGGCCAGTTGGAATGTTCGGTCACGCTGCCAGATACATCGACCACAAAAACCACACCATCCAGATTGCGAAACGAGAGCGTATCGCGCCGTTCCAAAGCTGGTCCGGCCAAAGCAACGACGCTGATCAGCACAACGGTAAGGATAGCCCAAAGCGGTCCACGGCTTGCCTGATTGTCTACCCGTCCCAGCGCGGTCATGGCCTGTAGCAGCGCGGTATCCGCAGCGCGCTGCCAATCGCCCAATCCGCCGCGGCGTGTTGCCAGCCACCACGCCGCGATCCCCAAAACCGGCAGTGTCAGAAGCCACATTGGCCTGAGCAATGTGAAATCGAGCGCGGTCACGTCAAATCCCGCCATGCAAGCAAGAGCGAGAGGATGATCGACGCACCCGCCGGCCAAATCCAGTAATCCCGATAGACTTCCGCCGCCAGACCGTCACCATCCGTTGCTTCCAGCGCATCGAGCGCTTGCATGACGGAAATTAAATCATCCGTTGTGCGCACCCGGAAACTTTCGCCCCCCGAGATGTCGGAAATCGCGCGTAAGGTGGCCGCATCAACCACCCCACGTTCACCGGCCTCCGCAGTCGTCAGATCTTTGGGACCCAGGGCAATGGTATGCACGCGGACACCCATCTGTGCGGCCAGTTCCGCCACGCCGCGCGGATTTGTGGCGCCTGCATTGTTGACGCCATCTGACAGCAGGATGACCACCCGAGAGACCGCATCGCTGGTGGACAGGCGTTTGAGTGCCAGACCTAAGCCGTCTGAAATATTCGTTGCACGTCCGGAAATGCCGATCGCCGCCTCTTCGATCCGTCGCGCCACGGCTTCGGTATCAAATGAAAACGGGGCGGCGAAATAGGCTTCTGAGCCAAAAACAACCAGCGCCAACCGGTCCCCTGCTCTGCGACGCGCGAAATCCGCCCCAACCGTTGTCACAGCTTCCAACCGCGTGACCTGCCGACCGTCGAGATCGAAATCGTCGCGTACCATGGAGCCGGATAAATCCAGTACAATCGCCAGATCGCGCCCCGACACCTTTAGCGCAGAGACCGGGGCAAGATCGCGAGGGCCGGAGAGCGCAATGACCAGCAATGCCCAGATCAACCAAGGCAACCCCTGTCGTGAACTTATCCGGAAAGCGTCAGCGCGCCCCTGCCCCGCTGCCACCAACCCCGCGCCAACACGATCAGGCACACGCAGCGCGCCGCCAGAAACCTGACCCACGCGCAAAATTCGTGCGGCCAACAACGGCAAGGGCAACAGCAGCAAAACCCATGGATCGGCGAGATCAAGCAAGGCGTGCTACCTCCGCCTCCAAGGCATCGTTCTCCAGCTCGTTTCCCGGAACGTAGAGATTGGATGCAACTTCTACATACCGATCTGGTGCGTGGCTGCGCAAAAGATGGAGCAGTGCTACTCGCCGATCCCCCTCTCTCAATCCGCGCAATTCGGCAAGCCTGTCGGTCATTGTCTGCGGCACAGGCGCGCGCGCGCGTTGGCTCACCAATCGCAGCATCCCGGCCACCAGCAGCGCCGCCAGGGCAGACAATCCTACGATCAGCGCCAGCTCTGCAACGACGCCGCCCGCTGCATCTGCGGGCAGGCGGATGTCTCGCAAACTGCTCAGCATCGCAGCTTCGCTCAGCGCCCGGTCGGTCATGCCGCCTGCTCCCTTTGGAAGACCGTCCGAATTCGACGCGCTGTTTGCTCCACCGGCTCTCCCGCGTCCAGCGTGAGTGCCGGGTAGCCTGCAATCGACTGGACGGGCGGAAATTCAGCCCCCCCTGCCCCGCCAAGTGATAATCGCAATCGACGCCCGTCCACCAATCGCACCGGATAGCGCCCACGTGGCATGTGGCTGGTGCTTTGATCCGTGATCAGAACCAAACGGGGGGTGCGCCGTCGTGCGAGGGCATTCAGTCGGTCCGCGAGACCGGGCCCTGGCGTATCGAAGCCAGAGGCGATGATCAGTTCGGCCCCTGAAGGGGCCAGTTTTTCCGCCCGGGAAAGCCCGATATCCAACGCCTGCGTCTGGGCTCCATTTCCAGCCATCGCAGCAAGGCTGTTGGCATGGGCCTCGACCATACCACCAATGACATCGAGCATACCTCTTGCCCGCCCACGCGGCGGCACGATCACTGATCCCTTATATGTTATCGCTAACAGTCCTACGCGTCCACCGCTTTCCACGATGCTCCAACCAATCAGACTGAGGGCCTCAGCAGCAGCGACGGATCGAAATGCCCGTCGTAACCCCCAGAACATGGCGGGCCGGAAATCAGCAATCAGCAAACTGACCCTGTCGCGTTCCTCCTGAAATTGGCGAATGTGCAAACGACCGGTTCGGGCAGTTGAATTGCGATCCAAATGACGAACATCATCCCCCGCCACGTATTCGCGCATGTCAGCCACTTCCAACCCATGCCCCTTGCGCCGCGTCGCGTAGCCGCCGGGTAGATTAGCCAGAACCGGTGCCGTTTCAGCATTCATGATCACCCGGCGCAGCGCAATCAGCGCATCTGAGCGCAAAGCGATACCGGGAGCATCAAGCGCCGCCGTCACAGGGGTTCCACGGCGGAGACGATGTCGGCGATCAAGTCTCTCGGTCGGCGACCATCCGCAACCGCGCGCCAACTCAGCACCAGCCGATGCGCCAGCGTATCTGCTGCCAGAGCCGCGACATCTTCCGGCATAGCGTAGTCACGTCCCTTCAGATACGCACGCGCACGCGCCGAAGCTGCAAGGGCCAAAGTTCCGCGGGGGGAAACAGCATGTTCAACATCTTCTGACAGGGACCCCTGCCGTGTGGCATCAACCAGACGCACGATATAGTCGCGCAACTCCGGCGCCAGATGAACGCCACGCACGGCTTCACGTGCCTCAGACAGCTTGTCGAGCGACATCGGCTCAAATGGAACAACGCCCTCCTGCCCCTCAGACTCCACAAGATCAAGGATACGCCTTTCCGTATCGATATCAGGTAGTTGCAGAACCACATGCAGCATGAACCGGTCGAGTTGGGCTTCGGGCAGCGGAAAGGTACCATCGTGCTCAATCGGATTCTGAGTGGCGACGACAAGGAAGGGATCCGACAACTTGTGGGTGTCATTCCCCACCGTTACCTGATGCTCGGCCATCGCCTCAAGCAGCGCTGATTGTACCTTGGGCGGTGCGCGGTTGATCTCGTCAACCAGTACGAGATTATTGAACACCGGTCCCTGAACAAACTCGAACCCCGCGTTCTGTGGTCGGTAAACCAAGGTTCCGGTCAGATCGGATGGCATAAGATCAGGCGTGCACTGTATCCGCGCGAAACTTCCCTCAACCGCATCCGACAACCACTTGACCGCCCGCGTCTTTGCCAGGCCCGGCGCGCCTTCGACAAGCATGTGGCCGCCTGCCAAAAGAGAGACCAGCAGTCTTTCGATCAGATACTCATGTCCGACAAGACCAGAGGACAAATGTGAAACAAGCGTTGCAACGCCCGATGGTGTCGTGTCTGATCTGGTGTCCATTGGTCCCCCTGACCACATATGTGGATGACCATCTGCACCGAAGCTAACGGGACTTACCAGAACCGCAAATACCCATTTAGGTATTAACCCTGTCCCTCAAATCACAAGCGACACGTCGGGTCAAAGAGTGCAGCCAGCTGAGGATCAGCCATGGTAGCGAGGGCACGTGCAAACAACTGATCGTAGTTCTGGTCGACATAATCAATAAAGCCCGGTTCGGTGGTCTGGTCCACCGGCGCTTCGGCCACGGCATGCAGCATAAAGACGTCGAACGTGCAAAGCCCTGTCGGGTTGGAACTGACCAAGGCCCGCATGAACGCTCGGGAACTCCAGGGAAGGCGGTGCAGATTGAGTGGCGTCTCCTGCAGTTTTGACTGAAACGCGGCTGTGCGATCGAACAGCAAGATGTCCATTCCGAAGGTAAAGGACTGAAACAGCTCCTCAATGAGGATGGATTTATAAAATGCTGTCTCAAGCGACCCAAGCTCATTCAAGGCGGGTTGCTTGACCATGATATGTGTTCCCTGCCCGCGTCGGCCAAAAAACGTTTGCGCCATGGCGGGAGATGACGCCGCGAAATCCCCTCTCGCCGGCAAACCCAATTGGTAAACCTTGTTCATCCAGCGCAGATCGGCGGAAAGATCCCGGTTTGGGGGATGGCCGGAATAAAGCCGCAGCACCACCGTTCTACCAGAACCGCAATTCGCCGCGCTGCGCCCCGCATAGCGCATCGGCATGCGCTTTCCGAAGGCGTGCAAAGCAAGGCTTCGGAAAGCATTGATGATTGTGATCGACGCTTCATGAGGTCTTTCGCCGACGAGACATAGGCTCGCGCCTGCAAGGTCCTTCCCATGAATATGGACGGGGATCGACAAATCCCGCCCCACCATTGTCGTCCTCAGCTCGTAACTCCATCCCCGCCGCGCCAAATCCACGTAGGCTGCCCGATCCGCAGCCAGAGGCGAGGATACCAACGCAATTACCAGAGACAAAAACCAAAGAACCCGCACTGCCTTCTCCTTTGACGGAGGAACCTAGCTCCTGAGTTCCGTTGCGTCCACAATTACCACCCACCGGCAGCAGTTTTCACCAATATATCGCGGCAAGCTGAAATCAGCCGCGCCAGTTTTGCTAGCACTCATTTTCGGCGAAATCTCGATGAAGCACGCAATGGATTTGAGGCAGCTTTCAGTGTCAAACTTGAGACTGGAGGGTTAGAAGATTCCCATCACCATCGCCATACTCGGCGCAGTTAACAGCTGTTAACAGTAGCGCGCTATGCCATGCCCCTTGTGGCCCGAGAAGGTACAGGCACAATCTGTGGATAAAATCCTTGACTTAGCAGGGTGAATCGCGGCCTTTAAGAGTCAAGTTGCGCAAATAAGCCAATTCGAGCAAAGAAAAGACAACCATGTTCCAAACGTCACCCATTGAGGCGGCCACTCAATCTGACCTTACGCGTGAGATGGCGACGCGTCTACACACGGCTTTGACCACCCACCTTCAGCAGGCATACGCGCCGGACCAACGCAAACACCTGCGAAATTTCAGCGCGACCGAAGTCGCCGACCTGCTGGGCGTTACGGGCCAATTCCTGCGGAAGTGCCACTCCGATGGATCTCTCCCCGAGCCTACCATCATCAGGAATGGCCGTCGGTTCTACTCCGGTGATGAAATCCTGCGGGCCCGGCAAACGCTCGAGGAGGGCTCGCGTTCGGCGGGCAAATACCTTCCTGGTCGCCGTGGAGACGACAAGCTGCAAGTTATTCAACTGATGAATTTCAAAGGCGGCTCAGCCAAGTCCACATCGGCAATCCACCTATGTCATTACCTCGCGCTGAACGGATACCGCACACTCGCGATCGACCTCGACCCGCAGGGCAGTCTGACCGGATTTTGTGGCATACAAACAGAGCTCGAGTTCGACGGGGCATCAATTTACGATGCGCTGCGCTACGATGACCCGCTGCCCATGTCCGATGCGATCGTACGCACTTACTTTCCAGGTTTACATCTCTCGCCAGCACGTCTTGTCCTGAGTGAGTTTGAAACGGAAACCGCGGTGAACGCAGGGCGGGGTGTCGCATTTTTTGAGAGACTAAGCCGCGCAATAGAGACCGTTCAGCATGACTACGATGTCGTGATCATTGATAGCCCCCCTGCTCTCGGATTTCTGACCCTCACCGGGCTTTATGCAGCCACTTCCGTGATTGTTCCGATGACACCCAGCATGTTAGATCTGGCTTCGACACAACAGTTTGTCGAGATGACGTCCGCGTATCTTGGGGTCATCGAAGACACAGGGGTTCAGCTTGATCATGATTTCTTCTCTTTCCTGATCACGCGAGACGATCCAAGTGACATTCCAAGTCAGCAAATCGTCAGCCTGATGCGCGCTCTTTTCCAGGATCGCGTTGTTGCGGCGACCGGCTTGCGCAGCACCGCGATCGCCGATGCGGCAATGCTTAAAATGTCAATCTATGAAGTCATACGGGCCGAAATGACACGTTCGACGTATGACCGGGCTCGCAGCAGCATGGATGCAGTGGGGGCCGAGGTGGCGCAAATGATCCAACAGGCTTGGGGGCGGTAATCATGGCAATGGGAAAAAACAAAACTGGAATCATGGCCGCCATAACAGCAGCTGCCGGGTCGACAGCGGACGCGGCCGAGACACGCGAGCGTGCGCAGCGCACCTTGCCAAAGGGCACTATTGGCTCCGTACGGGCCGGGCTTGGAGGCATACAGGAGATTGATCCCGGACTAATCCTGCCTTGGGGGCCAAAAGACCGGCTTGAGGTCGAGTTAACAGCTGTTAACAGCGGCAATCTACAGCCCGGTATTCAAGATTTAGCAGACAGCATCGCTTCGGCCGGTCAACAAATACCGGTGCTGCTGAGACCTTCTAAAGATCGCGACGGCTACTTTGAAGTCATCTATGGCCGGCGGAGAATCCTCGCCTGCAAACACTTGGATATTCCTGTGAAAGCGCTCATCCGGACACTGGATGATACCGACGCGCTCAAGGCAAAAGGTCTAGAAAACGCAAGCCGTACCGAACTCAGCTACTACGAACGGGCTCGGTTTGCGCATGCGATTCTAGAACAGGGCTTTTCCCGCTCGGAAACCATCGAAGCATTAGCCATCAGCAAGAATACATTGTCCCAACTCGAACGGATTGTGCGTCTTGTTCCGATGAATGTCGGCGACGCGATTGGCGCGGCGCCTGAGGCGGGGCGACCAAAATGGATGGCCCTCGCGACGCTATTCGACACAGATCAACTCACGGAACAGGCAGCCCTTAAGTTTTTGGCGAAGTCAGGTACCGAACCATCGTCGGACAACCGGCTCGACGCGCTGATCGCTGCCCAGTCTCGCCGCGGTCCGCAAGATAGAATTTCACGCGAGCAGCAACCAATTCCTGGCGTGAGCATAAGAAGCGGCAAGAGCTCTCTGCAGCTCTCAATCGCCAGGAAAGGCAGTACAGAGAAATTTGCGGATTGGTTGGACCTTCATCTTGAAGGTCTTATCAAGGAATCCTTTGAGCGGTTTCAGTCAGAAAGCCCCAAAGGGTAGGGGGTGTTAACACCTGTTAGCACCCGAATACAGGCAACGAGCAGAAAGGAGGAAGGCACCTAAAGAAAAACCCTCGAAACCGAAGTCCCGAGGGCTGCAGCGCTGAGAAGCGCGGTTTTGCTTAGACACCATGACCCTAGCAGCCTCTGATTCGTGAAACAACGAAAAACGTCTTTGGACGAACAGGTTTTCTATGTGTGCTGACAGGCCATGGAACATTTGTACTCAGCTCCACAAGGAGCAACCGAGCGTGAAGCGCCTCGGATCGGGAAAGGTATTCTCAAAGACAGCCAGCCATCGAATGGATGGCGCAAGCAGTCTCAAGCCCTTCTCATCACTGAAAAACTAGCAGAAGAAGGAGAAAGACAGACCGTCAGCAAAGCCAGATCGATCGTTGCAGTAAAGAAAGTTGGCGCGCACATTGGCTTAAAGGCGGCAGATCTTTTGCTGTTGGATACGCTTTGTGCATTCACGCAACCACAAGACTGGGAAGAGGACAAACGACCAATTGTCTGGCCCTCCAATACGCTTTTGATGCAACACACGGGCTTTTCGCTCTCAGCATTAAAGCGACACATAAGGCGACTGGCAGAAGCTTGTATCATCGCATTTAATGACAGTTCAAATGGTAAACGTTGGGGCCACAGGGATGGCAACGGATATATCGTTGAAGCCTACGGGTTTGACCTGTCACCTTTGGCCGCACGCGCCGAAGAATTTGAATGTGTATATGAGCAACTGAAAGCAGAACGGATGCTCTGCCAGCAACTCAAACGCCAAATCACCGTGGTCAGACGCACCATTCGTGCACGTCTCGAAGCTCCCTGCTCCATATCACCAAAACTGTTGGAAGAATTGAGGGCCAAGTATCGAGACCTTGTTCATCTCCTGCCCAATCACAACTCTGATTCAAATCAGATCACCATAAAATTAAATGGATTCAATGATTTAAGTGAGCTCGTAGACGAAGTGCTTTTAGGAAGCCAGACCGACAATGACATCCAAGGAAACTCAACTCTCCGCAAACAAAGCCTCAGCGACACAGGGAACTCGGACCCCAGGGAGACCAATAATGAACCCCACATACAAACTACAAATGAACTTAAATCCATAAATAGTAGTGAGAACACAAAGCCTGATCTGAAAAACAGATGTGAGACAAATAAGAGGCTAGACCTCGCTACGATAATCCAGGCTTGTCCCGAATTTCAGACTTGGGCCCATGATCTTGGAGGCTATCTAAAACACTGGCCTGATTTACAACGAACAACCGCCACGATTTGCCCCATGATAGGAATATCGGAGAAACTCAGGCATCTCGCACATGAACAAATGGGGCAACGGTCAGCAACCGCCGCTGTGGTTCTCGTCTTTGAGAAATTCTGCACTGGAGAGCTTTTTTCACCTGCCGGGTATCTTCGTGGAATGATGAAAAAAGCTAGCGATGGAACCCTAAACCTAGAGCGGAGTTTTGTCGGGCGTCTCCACAGGGAAATTTCGTGATCTCACTACAACCCAGCCGCCTTAGTCAAATTCACCCGAAACCTGTCGCGACGCCGTTGATAGCGACGGGTCATCTCGGCAGAGGCATGACCAAGTTGCTTTTGAACATAACGTTCATCGACTTCAGCGCTGGAGGCCAACCCAGCACGAAGCGAGTGGCCCGAAAAAAGCGCCAGCCTGTCCTTCTCCGGCAATTCAGGGCGAATATTTGCATCAAGAATAGTTTTTTTGACGAGGCGGGCCACATGCCGGTCATTGAGACGGCTTTCCATCACCCGTTTCCCACTGCGCGAAATACGCACGAAAATAGGGCCAAAATCGATCCTAGAGAAGTGAAGCCATTGTTCAAGCGCATGCACGGGACAGGTCTGTTCGCTGGATCCTCGGCCAATCTCAACCTCGCGCCAGCCGGTTTTTGTGTTGAGTGTAAGCAAAGCTCCATATTCCAGAATCTCCACCCATCCTCTACTGTCAGGCGTGTCATCTTTACCCGCATCAAGGCTGACAATCTCGGAGCGTCGCAATCCTCCTGCAAAGCCCAAAAGCAAAATAGAACGATCTCGCAACCCCCGAAGATCGAAGGGCAGGGTGGTCACCATTGCGATGATCTCCTCTGGCAAGATCGCTTCTTTCTGCACGGGTGGGCGCGCATGTTTACGCTTGATCCCCGCCAGAACAGTTGCGATATGGCGGTCCCTGCGGTCAAGCGTGAAGCCGCGTTGCGCATAGTTCCAAGAAAGACCGGACAATCGCCGTTCAATGGTACTGACAGAAAAGGAACTTACCCCAAAGGCAGTATTGTCAGCAGACCCTGCGAGTGCAGTGAGGTAGAGCCCAATCAATTGCAGATCAGGGCAGGGGGCTGGACCAACTGGATCGGCACCGTGACGACGACACCAGCGGCTGAAATGGGCCCAGTCCCTAGCGTATGCCTTCCGCGTATTTTCGGAGGTAGCGTGTTTGGAATAATCCTGCGCAGTTTTGACAAGCAGGTCGAGCGTACCAGATCCAGCAACATCTGAAGGAAGCGCAATTGCCTCGTCATTATCGTGGGGATGCGGAACTTTGATTGCTCGAGATGGGTTTTCGGGATTATTTGACATAGGTGTATACCTAGCTTGTTTATGACTGATAAGGCAAGATTATTGGACATAATAGAAAAAGGCAGGGCGGGGCGGTTTGGGTAAGTCATTATGTCAAAAAGCGCCGCGACACGATAGTGTTGTGGTATGACATACCAGCTACGCATCCTCTCAGTCATGCTTAATGATCTTACCGCAACTGCTGGGTCGGGTCACCTTGGCACGCTCAGAAAACCCTGAAGATGTGGCGTTTTTGTCAAACGCGGCCTTCATGGTTCTGGACCAAATGGTCTTTGATGCGCGCCATGGCGGGCTTGTGGAACTACTCGCCAACCGACTAACGCTGAATGCTGCGACGGCAACCTCAAAACTGGAGGGGCGGTTGACGCGGGAAGCCGATATCGGGGACTCCTATCATTTGATGGCGCTAGGCACGTCGCGGGGCCCCGATGGCGATCTTCCGACATTTTGGTGCGAAGCCGTGTGCCGATCACCAGCCCATCGACCGGGCGGGGCTCAAGGACACCTTCGACAAGGAGATCAGCCGCGATCTGCAGGCGCGGTTGCCGTACAAGAGGCTGATCGCAGGCAGAACGCGGGCGCCAAGACCCGGAGCACCGCATACCTTCGAGACAACGAAGACGTTTCTGACGACGTTCGATCTGCAAACCCTGAGATACCTGCCGGAACTCGAGTTGGCTAGTAGCGATGGCCGTGAAGAGCACCGAACGGATCAAGTCCGAGGCGTCCCGCTTCCAATCGGTCGGGCATTGACGCGCGCGGGCCTGAGTTACCTCTACTTTGAGTAGTATTCATCCATTCGATGACGGGAATGGCTGCTTGAGTCGAGCCCTGGCCGAAAAGTCCCTGGCTCAGAATATCGGCCAGCCAAGTCTCTTGCGCTCGCCTTCACCATCGAACGAAAGCGAAAAGACTATTACGATCAGCTTGAGCGGCACCAGAAGACACTGGACGTCCCATCTTGGCTTACCTGATTTTCTAAACTGGTGCTTGCAGCGCAGCAGATCACTTTGGATCGCGTAGGCTTCTTCATTGCCAAGGCACGTTTCTATGACTGACATCGAAACCAATTTAACGAACGGCAGGCCAAGGTGGTAGAGCGGATGTTTCGGGAGGGGCCGGTTGACTATTGCATCGTTGGCGGGGAGGGCAGGAAGCGGCCATTCGCTGCATTTGTGGAGCAAGTGTACCAGCGGCATAAGAAGCGGATGTTCTTAACGCAAGTTCGTCGCCATTTCCCCTTTGCGAATTGTGATCGTTCTGGTCTTGTGTTGGTGTCAGGACATGGGCCAATCCCACGCGCTTGGCGTCATTCCAGCGAATCGTCAATGATGCTCTAGGCGTGTTTGAGTGTCAGATTCCTCAATGGTTCCTTTCACGCAGCTCCGTTTCTCTCAAAAAAAAGTACCTGATGTAAAAAGTGATTTGGGGCGCTCGTAAGCTATGACGCAATTACCGCTTTTGATTGGACTAACGCTTCAATGTCAGAGCTGTCATACCCGATTTCGGCCAGCACTTCGCGGCTGTGTTGGCCCAGAGCCGGGGATGCCTGATCCACCTGAGCTGGCGTTCGGCTGTATTTGACCGGATGACCAATGGTTTTAACCGAGCCCGCTGTGGCATGATCAACCTCAACGATCATATCGCGCGCATTGGCTTGAGGGTCTGCGTGCATTTGCAGGATGTCGTTGACGGGTCCGGCCGGAAGTTTTGCCTCGTCCATACGTGCCAACCAATTCTCGGTTGTGTCGCGCGCAAGATAGCCGCTCAGAATGTCGATCAACGCGGGCAGGTTCTGAATACGCGCCGCGTTTGAATTGAATCGCGGATCCTGATCCAGCTCTGGTGCGGCGATGACATCCAGAAACCGCAGCCAATTGCTCTGGTTCGCGGCGCCAACATTGATCCAGCCATCGCTTGTTCGGAAAGCCTGATATGGCGCATTGAGGGGGTGAGCAGAGCCGAGCGGTTGGGGCGCGTCCCCGGTCGCAAAGGCAATTGCTGATTGCCAATAGGTTTGCACGATGGCCGCTTCAAAGAGGGATGTATCCACCTTTTGACCGAGGCCCGTTTGCAGCATGTTCGCATAGGCCGCAGAGACGCCCATTGCGCCCAGAATACCCGCATTGATGTCCGAAATCGGTGCGGCGACTTTAACCGGTGGGCGGCCCGGCCCTTCGCCCGTGATCGACATCAGCCCGGACATGCCCTGCGCGATCAGATCAAATCCGCCGCGCTCTGCGTAGGGACCCGTACGACCAAATCCGGATATTTCGCAATAGATCAGACGCGGGTTTACCACCGCAAGATCTTCGTAAGACAGACCCAGTTTCTCCATCGTGCCCATACGGTAGTTCTCGACCACCACATCCGCGTCGGCCAGCAGTTTGCGTAGCACTGCGACACCAGCGGGATCTTTGAGGTTGAGCGATATGCCGCGCTTGTTGCGATTCATCATCATATAGGCTGCTGCCTCGCCGCCAATGTCCGGCGGTACAAACCGGCGACTGTCATCTCCGGTGGGCTTTTCGACCTTGATGACGTCGGCGCCCATGTCCGCCAGCATCAGCCCGCAGACCGGGCCCGCCATGATATGGGCCAGTTCGATGACGCGCATACCGCTGAGCGGACCCGTTTTGGTGCTCATTTGCCTGTCCACACGGGTTTTCTCTTAGCTAGGAACGCCTCCATGCCAATGCGGAAATCATTGCTCATGTAGCACGACACGATCAGATCGGAATCGTCTACCTGCAACGCTGACCGGTTGCGGCGCAGGGCTTCTTTCGTGGCGCGTAGGGTCAGCGGGGCCATTGACCCGATCTTGTCGGCCAGCTCGGCCGCGCGCGCCATCAGGGCGTCCTCATCGGGTAGAACTTCACTCACCAGTCCTGTCGCGAGTGCTTCATCAGCTTCGATCAGACGCGCGGTAAAGATGATCTCACGCACCCGTCCGGCGCCGATAAGCTCGGACAATCGCGCAAGATTACCCGCCGCCAGGCAATTGCCAAGGGTGCGGGCGATGGGAAATCCGTACTTCAGGCTGGCGGAAGCGATCCGGATGTCACAGGCTGCGGCGATGGAACCACCGCCCCCTGTACAGGCCCCGTTGATCGCGGCGATGGTGGGCACCGGGCAGCGCTCAACCGCGTCCAGCACCGCATCAATCTGCTGCTCATAATCCAACGCATCCTGTGGCGCTTCAAAGGCACGGAACTGGGTCATATCCGTTCCGGCGGCAAAGGCCTTGCCCCCCGCGCCCGAGATCACTACGGCCCGCACCGACCCGTCCGTTGGCATCCGGGTGCAGATTTCGGCAAGCCGGTCATACATACCAAAGGTCAGCGCGTTCCGCGCTTCGGGCCTGTTGAATGTAATCCACAGGATTCCGTCGCGCAGCACATCGGTAATTTCTGCAGGCTGGTTGGTCATCGATAGAAATACTCCACGAGGAACATCGGCACGGAGGGCGCATAAGTGCAGAGCATCAGCACGGCCAAAAGCACGCCCACGAACCAGATGTTGACCTTGGACACCTCCCAGATATTGGCGCGTGCAACCGAGCAGGCCGTGATCAACACTGACGCCACGGGCGGGGTCTGCTGACCGATGGCAAGGTTCAGCGTGACCACCAGCCCAAAGTGCACCGGGTCAATGCCAGCGGCTGTGATCAGCGGGATCACAATTGGGATCACCAGGATGATGGCGGCAGCGGAATGCAGGAAAAACCCGACAATCAGAAAAAAGAAATTCAGGATCAGCAGGATCACCCATTGCTGGTTGGTGATCGACAAGATGCCTTCGGCCAGTTGCTGCGGAATCTGTGCGCGGGTCAAAAAACCGCCCATGAGTACGGAGGCGGCAACCAACAGCATGACCACGGCTGTCTGAATGCCCCCATCCAGCATCGCGCGGCGCAGATGGCTGAAATCAAGATTGCCGTACCATGCCGACACCGCTAGCGAGGCCAGAACCGCAAGACCTGCGGCCTCGGTTGCCGTGACATAGCCGCCAAAGATACCGCCCAGAATGATCACCGGCAGCGTGAAGGCAGGCAGCGCATCCACAAAGGTCTCGCGCAGGCGGGCAAGGCGAAAGGCGTCTTCGGTCGGGAAGTTGTAGCGTTTGGCAAAGAGATAGGCGACGGTCATCAACCCGCCCGCCCCGAGGAGGCCCGGTACAATGCCCGCCACGAACAATTGCTCCACCGAGGTGTTGGCCGAGGCCGCATAGAGGATCATCGGGATCGAGGGCGGAATGATGATGGCAAGCGAAGCGGACGACGATGTGACCGCCGCCGAAAATTCCTTGCTGTAGCCGCGCTTTTTCATCTGCGGGATCAGGATGGAGCCCATAGCGGCCACGTCCGCCACGGCTGAGCCGGAGATTTCGGCAAAGAACAGCGACACACCAATGTTGACCATGGCGAGGCCGCCGCGAATGAAGCCAATGATGGCGCCGACGAAGTTGATCAGCCGGTCGGTAATCCCGCCCGCGTTCATGATGGCCCCGGCCAGTACGAACATCGGGATCGCGATCAGCGAAAACTTGGTGGACCCGTCGTACATGTCCAGCGCGATGGTCACGAGGCTGTCGGTCCCTTCGGTGAGCAGCAGGCCAAGCACGCCGCTCATCGCCAAGGCCACGGCGATCGGGATGTTGATGCAGATCATGATTAGCATCGCGATGAAAATACCGGCCATCAGCATCAGACGCGATCCTTGTTCTTTTCAAGCTCGGTTTCGACCTCTTCTTCGATCTCCGCATGCTCCAGCGAGACGCCCGCGGCCGTGATCTTGAGGTAACCCGGCAAGCTGAGTAGCTGACACAGGATAAAGAGAATGGCCCCAATCGGAATGATGGACTGGGTGACCTGGATCGGCACCCAGGTGAGCGAGATCAACGTGTCGCCCGCCAGCACTTCGAGCACCTGAAGTCCGGCGCGCGCCATCAGGAAGAAGAAGATCAGCACAATCGCTTCGCCAAAGAGCACTGCCGCGATCCGCAGGTTGGGCGGAAGTTTCAAAAGAACCGTATCAAAACCGATGTGGCGTCGGTGCAGGGCCGCAAGCGCCGATCCGTAGTAGGTGATCCATGCCAACATGATGGCGGCTACTTCGTCGTACCATGAGAAACTCTGCCCCATCAGGCGTGCGAGAACTGCTGCGGTGACCACAAGTGTGAGCAGGATCATCAGGCTGATCGTGACCCATTCGAGGATTTTGCTAAATCCTTGATTTATCCGCGACAAGGTCGGGTAGGCGTCGTTTTCCATTCTGGCAGACCTGTTGGAACTCTATTGGCCGCCTCCGCCCGCGAACCACGGGCGGAAGGACTGTATTGGATTTACGAGAATGACGCGCGGCGAAACGGTGCCGCCGCACCTCATTTTGATCAACCGGAGTTGCCGAGACCCAGAACTTTGTCGATCATGTCCTGACCGCCTTCGACCTCATCCGCGAACTGTTTGTAGATCGGTGCAGATGCTTCAATGAATGCGGCTTTATCCGCGGTGTTCACCTCAACGCCCGCATCTTCGATCACCTTCAGCAGGCTGGCTTCCAACTCAGCCGCTTTTCCATAGGTGAAATCCTGTGTCTGGTTCGCGCAATCCGTCAGACCGGCCTGCATCTCGGCGTCCAGCTTGTCGTATTTTTTCTTGGACATCAGAATGTAGGCAGGCGTGTAGACGTGGCCTGTCACCGACAGGTATTTCTGCACTTCCTGAAATTTGGCCGACGCGATTTGAGCGTATGGGTTTTCCTGCCCGTCAATCACGCCGGTTTGCAAGGCGGTGAACACGTCAGAAAACGCCATTGGTGTCGGGTTCGCGCCATATTCCTGGAACATCTTCAGACGCCAGACACCATTTGGCGTGCGCAGCTTGATGCCCTCAAGATCCGCAGGAACGTTGATCGGGCGCGTGTTGTTGGTGATGTTGCGAAAGCCGTTCTCGGCCAGACCCACGATGTGATAGCCATTCTTGTTGGCCGCACCTTGGAAGACATCCATCATCTCGCCCTGCACGCGGCGCATATGGTCGCGATCCGAGATGATGTAGGGCATCTCGAAAATGCCAAAGGCATCATCCACCGAAGACATGACGGAGGACGGCAGTGAGAAATCGACCTGACCCAACTTGAGCTTTTGCAGAAGTTCCTTGTCCTTCCCCAATTGCGATGATCCGAAGGTCTGCACCTCGACCTTGTCGCCCATCGCGCCGTTCACGCAGGCCGCAAAGTTGTCGACCGTCGCTTCAAACAGCGAGCCCGGCGCGCCAACGTGGCCAAATTTCATGGTTACGTCCGCCGCAAAGGCGCCCGTCGCCATGCCAATCGCTGTGGTGGCTGCAAGTATTCTTGAGACTACTTTCATAATGTTCTCCTCCCAGAGAATTTCAGTTTTCTTGGTTCTTATTGGTCTTGGCCCGTCTTGCGGGCAGTTCATTCAGTTCAGGTGCGCCATCGCCTCCTGCACACCGCCTGTCTCATGCGGAACATTGGCCTGTTTCAGCCCCATCTCGACCCCCGCAAGGGTCGCAATCAGCATCAGATCGTTGAAATCGCCCAGGTGCCCGATGCGGAACACTTTGTCCGCCACCTTGGACAGCCCATTGCCCAGCGAGACGTCATAATGCTCCAGCGTGGTGGCACGGAACGCATCCGCGCTGTGACCGTCCGGCACTTTCACGGCCGTCAGCACGCCGCTTTCCTGACCTTGGGTGGCACACAGCACCTCGAGCCCCCATTTGCGCACAGCCGCCCGCGCTGCAGCACCGTGGCGCGCATGACGGGCAAAGACATTGTCGAGCCCTTCTTCGTGCAACATATCTATGGCCTCATTGAGCCCATAGAGCAGGTTCGTGCCCGGCGTGTAGGGGAAATATCCGGTCTTGTTCGGCCCGACCATATCGGCCCAGTCCCAGTAGGACCGCTGCAGTTTTGCTGTCGTGTTGGCCGCCATCGCCTTGGCACTTGCCGCGTTGAACGAAAGGCCGGGCGGCAACATAAGACCCTTCTGGGAGCCCGATACCGTAACGTCCACCCCCCATTCATCATGGCGATACTCCAATGACGCCAAACCAGAGATTGTGTCGACCAGGAACAAGGCGGGGTGCCCCGCCCGGTCAATCGCCTTGCGCACTTCGGCAATCGGCGACACCGAACCGGTGGACGTCTCGTTGTGAACCACACAGACCGCCTTGATCTCATGTGCCTTGTCTTCGGCAAGGTAAGCCTCGATCTGATCGGGATCGGCACCGCCGCGCCAATCGCCTTCGATGAATTCGGCTTTCAGGCTCAGCTTCTCAGCCAGTTTTTTCCACATGGTCGCAAAGTGGCCGGTCTCGAACATGAGGACGCGATCGCCGGGAGACAAGGTGTTGACCAAGGCCGCCTCCCAAGCTCCGGTGCCGGAGGCAGGGTAGATAAAGACGTGTTCTTCGGTTTTGAAGATCGACTTCATTCCCTCCAGCGCGCGCAGGCCAACCTTGGCGAAATCGGGGCCTCGGTGGTCGATGGTCTGTTGGCCAATCGCGCTGAGAATCCGGTCCGGCACAGCGCTTGGCCCGGGTATTTGCAGAAAATGGCGGCCAGCTTTTCTCATAACGGCATGTCTCACAATCAGGTGTCTGAACGGACATCACACAGTGTCACGTCCAGGAAATTTGATTTTTGTTGTACCAGCGTAATTTTGAATTCATAATTAAGTCAAACGAAAAGACGACCCATGACATTGGACAAATCCATGCAGCACCTCGCCGACGCCCTGCAAAACCGCATCGAGGGCGACGTCCTGTTCGACAGCTTTTCGCGCGGGCGCTATGCGACGGATGCCTCGCTCTATCAGATGATGCCGCTAGGCGTGCTGTCCCCGAAATCCGAAGACGACATTCGTGCAGCCATCGACATCGGGCGTGACCAGGGCGTGCCCCTGCTGGCACGTGGTGGCGGGACATCGCAATGCGGCCAGACGGTGAACAATGCCCTGGTTCTCGATAACACGCAGTATTTCAATGATATTCTCGAACTGGATGTGGAGGGCATGCGCTGCGTTGTGCGGCCCGGTATTGTGCTTGACGAATTGAACCGCGCGTTGAAACCCCACGGCCTGTGGTTTCCGGTGGATGTCTCGACTGCGTCCCGCGCGACCATTGGCGGGATGACCGGCAACAACTCCTGCGGTGGCAAATCACTGCGCTATGGCATGATGCGTGACAATGTCCTGTCCATCGAGGGGTTTCTGGCGGATGGCAGCAAGCACCGCTTTGGTCCTGTTGGCACGGGCAGCACGGCGGATTTCACCGCACTGCAAGACGACCTGTTGAGACTGGGCGCGCGCGAGGCCGCCGAGATTGATGCGCGATTCCCCAACGTGATGCGCCGGGTGGGCGGCTACAACATTGATGCACTGGTACCCAAGGACACGGCCAACAACCTTGCCCATCTGCTGGTCGGCTCCGAAGGAACGCTGGCCTATTCCACGGCGATTGAGTTGAAGCTTTGGCCGATCCTGTCGGAAAAGGTGCTGGGCGTTTGCCACTTCCCCACCTTCCATCAGGCGATGGATGCGGCACAGCATCTGGTCACACTGAACCCGCAAGGGGTTGAGCTGGTGGACGCCACGATGATCGCGCTGGCCCGTGACATCCCGATCTTCCGCGACACCATCGAAGAATTTGTGACCGGCAAGCCAGAGGCCCTGCTGCTGGTGGAATTCGCTGAAGAAGACACTAGCAAGCATCCCCAAAAGCTGAAAGAGCTTGAGGAAATGATGGGCGATCTTGGATTCTCCTGGGGCAAAAGCGGGAAGAAATGGGGCGGTGTCACGGCTGTGCCCGACCCCAAGATGCAGGCGCGGATCGCGGAGCTGCGCAGCTCCGGCCTGAACATCATGATGTCGATGAAAGCAGATGGCAAACCGGTGTCCTTTGTCGAGGATTGTGCCGTCGAATTGCCTGATCTTGCCGATTATACGGCTGGTCTGACCGAGATTTTTGAGAAACACGGCACGCGCGGCACTTGGTATGCGCATGCCTCGGTTGGGTGCCTGCACGTGCGTCCGGTCTTGAACCTCAAGCTGGATCAGGACGTCAAGAAGATGCGCGCGATCGCCGAAGAGTGCTTTGATCTGGTTGCGCGCTACAAGGGCTCGCACTCGGGCGAGCACGGCGATGGGCTGGTCCGGTCGGAGTTTCATGAGAAGATGTTTGGCCCTCGGATGGTGGCCGGTTTCGCTGAGGTCAAGCAGCGGTTTGATCCTGATGGTCTGTTCAATCCCGGCAAGATCGTGGACGCGCCCAAGATGGATGACCGGTCGCTCTTTCGCTATAGCCCTGACTATAAGGTGCCAGAGTTTCAGACCGGGCTCGACTGGTCCGAATGGACCGGCAGCGGCGGCGGATTTCAGGGCGCCGTCGAGATGTGCAACAACAACGGGGCCTGTCGCAAATTAAAGGGCGGCGTGATGTGCCCCTCCTTCAGGGTGACCCGTAAGGAAAAGGACCTGACACGGGGGCGTGCCAACACGTTGCGTCTCGCGATCTCGGGGCAGTTGGGGCCGGATGCGCTGACCTCGGATCAGATGGCTGAAACAATGAAGCTTTGTGTGTCCTGCAAGGGATGCAAACGGGAGTGTCCAACAGGCGTTGATATGGCCCGGATGAAGATCGAGGTCCAATCCGCACGCCTCAAAAAACACGGGCTCAGCCTGCATGACCGTCTGGTCGCCTATCTGCCACGCTATGCCCGCTGGGCGGCGCGGCTGCCCTTCGTGATGAACCTGCGTAACAGCGTGCCCGGTCTTGCCCGGCTGACTGAAAAACTGACGGGTTTCACCGCCACCCGAGATTTGCCCAGATGGCATGCACGACCTTTTAAGGATGGCGAAATCGTCGCACCGCAAACGCCGAAAGCGGTTCTTTTTGCGGATACTTTCAACCGGTATTTTGAACCAGAGAACCTGCGCGCAGCCGCAAAGGTGCTCAAGGCCGCAGATGTCCCAGTGCATGTGGCGACCGCCTCCAAAGGGGAACGCCCTTTGTGTTGTGGCCGCACTTTCCTGTCTGCAGGTCTGGTGGAAGAAGCAAAGCGAGAGGCGCAACGTCTTGTTGATGCGCTGCTGCCCTTTGCCCAGCAAGGCATTCCGATCATTGGTCTTGAGCCCAGCTGCCTGCTGACCCTACGCGATGAAATCCCTGCGCTTTTGCCCGGCAAAGAGACCGAGGTATTGGCCCAGCATGCCCGTATGCTGGAGGAGTTCATCGCGAATCAGGACGACAACCCGGATTTCAAACTGCCCCTGTCTTCGCCTGCACCAAAAGTGCTGCTGCACGGCCATTGCCACCAAAAGGCGATGGGGGTGATGTCCTCCATCGAAAAGACACTGGCGCGACTGCCCGACACAGCGATCGAGGTGGTCGAGACGAGCTGTTGCGGCATGGCAGGCGCCTTTGGCTATGGCGTCGAAACACACGACATATCGCGCAAAATGGCGGAACTTGATCTTGTGCCTGCCATACAGGACGCGGCGCAAGACACAATAATTGTTGCGGATGGCACCTCTTGCCGTCATCAAGTGGCAGATCTGACGGACCGAAAACCCATACATATTGCACGCTTGCTCGAACGTGCCCTGACGCAATGAGGTGACGCGATGACATTGCACACATCCCAGACAATCATGCGCAAGTCCCTGCATCATGAACTGGTCGACCGCCTGCAACCCCTGATCATTAATTCGGAATTGAAACCAGGCACCAAGATCCCGGAAAAGCAGCTCTGCGAACGGTTTGGGGTATCCCGCACCCCTTTGCGAGAAGCGCTGAAGGTGCTGGCATCCGACGGGTTGGTTCGGTTGGAACCGAACCGTGGCGCATGGGTGACGCAAGTCACGCAGGAGGAAGTCGACGAGGTCTTCCCTGTACTGGGCGCACTTGAAGCACTGTCCGGCGAATTGGCCTGCAAGCATATCACCGACGCTGAGATCGAGGAGGTGCGCGCGCTGCACGCGCAGATGATCCGGAGCTATGAAAACCGGGATCTGGACGCTTATTTCAGCGTCAACCAAAAGATTCACCGCGCCATCCTGTTGGCGGCGCGCAACGCGACATTGACCACGTCCTGCCAGGCGCTGTCTCTGCGTATGCAACGCGCGCGCTATCTGGCCAATATGTCCGAGGGCCGGTGGTATGACGCTGTGCAGGAGCATGAGAAAATCCTGCAATGTCTTGTCGCAAGGGATGGCCCAAATCTCGCGGCTACGCTGCTCCATCACATGGATGCAAAGCGCGCATCTGTGGTGAAGTGGCTACAATCGCAAGAGACCACGGACGCCATTTAGCAACAGGACCTGCTTGCCGAGCCCCTCGTCACTCGGCGGCCAGAGCGGGCATTGACAAACCAATCCGCCCATTGGTCAGATTGATCTCTCAGATGTCTGCCTCTATGCCAAACGGGACCCAAAGCATGGAGCGGCTCAATGTCTGACTACGTTATTCCCACGCCACCCGTTACGTCGATCCCCGTCGCATCGGGCGGCGCATTCCCGGTGCGTCGGGTATATTGCATCGGCCGCAACTATGCAGCGCACGCCATTGAGATGGGACATGATCCGGACCGGGAGCCTCCCTTCTTCTTTCAGAAGAACCCCAACAATCTCGACACAACGGGGGACTTTCCCTATCCACCCCACACCTCTGATGTTCATCACGAAGCTGAATTGACCGTTGTGCTGAAATCCGGTGGTAAGAACATCCCGGTCGAGCGCGCAATGGATCACGTCTACGGCTACGCACTGTCCTTGGACATGACCCGCCGGGATCTTCAGGGCGAGATGAAAAAGGCGGGCCGTCCCTGGGAAATCGGTAAAGCCTTCGAGCGCTCGGCGCCCATCGGCCCGATCCACACCGTCGAAGAGATTGGTCACCTGGATGAGGGTGCGATCACACTGAAAGTGAACGGTGACCTGCGTCAGGAAGGCGATCTCAATCAGTTGATCTGGAAAACGCCCGAGATGATTTCTTACCTGTCGGAGTATTTTGAACTGGCAGCGGGCGACGTGATCATGACCGGAACACCCTCCGGCGTTGGCCCTGTGGTCAAGGGCGATGTGATGGAAGTGGAAATCCCGGCACTTGGCAAGCTGTCCGTCACTGTGACCTAGTTTATCAATCCGCACATCCGCAGCGATGGGGCCGTCACAGGGGCTCCTATCCTGCCGGGGGTCTCGCTGCTTGAGGTACAGCGCGTCAATCGGTTCTTGGCGCCGCAGTTTTGCCCAGTGAAGGTAGAATGCGCCCGTAGACCGAATGTAGATGCTCCCTCATGAGTTGCGCAGCACCGTTTCCGTCATTTTTTTCAATCGCCTGAACGATCAAATCATGTTCCAGAAAGCTTGAGTAGTTTTTCGCAGGTTTGGGTGTCGTGCGTGGCTGGCTCCAGACCATGGAACGCCTGACCACATTCAGTGTTTCGAAGTAATACAAGAAGAGTTTGTTCTTTGCGCTGCGAGCAACCGCGAAATGAAACTTGTTGTCCCACGCCTCATAGCTGCGCCAGTCGGGAACTTCGCGGCAACGCTCGGCACAGGTGCGAAGCTCTTCTCGATCAGCGGGCGCGCTATGCAATGCTGCAAGACGCGCCAGTTCCGGTTCAATGGCCAGCCTAACGGTAGCAACCTGCGGAGGTGTCACCTGGTCCCGAAGGTACGTAACGTCCTCAAGGTTCAGAACAGGACGCTCGCCGACAAATGTGCCACGGCCCACATGGCGCCATATCAGGCCCCTGGATTCAAGCTTGGTCAGTGCGGACCGCAATTGATTGCGCGTGACCCCCAGCATCGAACACATCTCCCGCTCCGGAGGCAGTCGGTCGTTGTGAACATAGCCGTCAGACGCGATGATCTGCCTGATGCGCTGTACAAGAAGCTCTGTTTTCGCCATTGAGACCCACCCAATTGGTGAATTGGTCAGTTGATTTCACGGTGCCGAGCGCGCTTTGTCAATACATGGGGACGTGTCTGTAGTGAGCCTGCTGCGTTGAAGAATGGATGCTCAGGCGCGCGAAAGACCACCCTAAGCAGCAGTATGCGAGGGGGCCGAAGGGAGAGGCGACATGAAATTGGCGACACTTTCAATTGACGGCAAACCCTGCGCAGCGGTCGAGCTTGGGAATGGAAACTGGCTCCATCTTGCAAAGGCGGGCGCTGGCTGGGACAGCCTTCTGGCCACCATCGAGGGGGGCGCTGATGCCATTGCCGCGCTGCGCGCATTGGTGTCGCAGGCCGAGGCTGGCCAACATGCGGATGCCGTGGTTTCTGATCCTGACCTGTTGGCCCCCATTCCCCAGCCACGCAAGAATGTCTTTTGCGTCGGACGAAACTACGCCGAACACATCGCCGAGGGAGACAGAGCGCAGAAGCAAAATGTCGGGGTCACCGAGCACCCGGTATATTTCACCAAGCCGCCCACATCGATTGTGCCGCCTGGTGGCGACATCTTGCTGTTTCCACAGGTCTCAACCTGTGTCGATTACGAAGTCGAGCTTGCCATCGTCATCGGCAAGTCCGGGCGCAACATCGCCAAGGAAAATGCCTTCGATCATATCTTTGGCTACACGATTGTGAACGACATCTCTGTGCGCGATGTACAGCGGCGTCATGGCGGGCAGTACTTCAAGGGCAAGGGATTTGATGGTTCTTGCCCGCTTGGCCCGTGGATTGTGACCGCCGACGCGATCAGCGATCCACATAAGCTGTCGATTGGCCTGACCGTCAATGGCGCGCAGCGTCAGGATGGCAGCACAGCGGATATGATCTTTGATGTCCCAACGCTTATTGCCTCCTTGTCGGAGGGTATGACGCTGGAACCCGGTGACATCATCGCAACCGGCACGCCTTCTGGTGTGGGATACGCGATGGACCCACCCCGCTTTCTGGCAGCAGGCGATACCGTCGTGTGCACCATCTCAGAAATCGGTGAGCTGAGTAACTCCGTCCGCATCGCCTGATCCAGGCCGTGCTCATAAGCAGAGACCTCGGAACGAAATCAATCTAGGGAGGAGACCCGAAATGACAACCAGAAGAACCTTTGCAAAGCTTCTTGCAGCAGTTCCATTAGCCGGCCTTTTAAGCACCGGCGCAGTCGCGCAGGATATGCGTGACATCACCTTTGTGCAGCCCAGCCCATCGGCCATCAACTCGTTCCCGGTCTTTGTGGCCATTGGCGAGGGTTTTTTCGCGGACGAGGGCCTCAACGTTACCGTCGAGGCCATCAATGGCTCGGGTGCCGTCATTCAGGCATTGTCGGCCGGTCAGGCTCAGTTTGGCCGCCCCGGACCGGGCCCGATCCTTGCGGCACGCTCGCGTGGTGTTGAAGTCGTTCACATCTACAACGTAGCCGCGCGCAGCAACTTTGGGATCGCCGTGCAGGAAGGCTCTGACATCCAGAGCATCGAAGATCTGCGCGGCAAAATCATTGGCACCGGGACTGCCGATGGCGCGGAAGTTGGATTTGCCCGCAATGTGATGTCGGGCGCGGGAATGACAGAAGGCACGGATTATGAATTCCTGACGGTGGGCGATGGCGGTCCTGCAACGGCGGCCTTCCTCAATGACGAGATCGTCGCCTATTCCGCCTCTACCGCCGACACCGCCATTCTCAATCAACGTGGCATGGCTGTGCGGGACATCACGCCCGCTGAGTTCGGTCGCTTTTTCGGCAATGGCATCGCAACAATGGCCGACACCATCGCCAATGATCGTGAACTGGTTGAAGCCTGGAGCCGTGCTTTCGCCAAAGGCCACGCCTTTGCGCTGGATGATGCCAACCGCGAAGCGGTTCTGGAGCACTTGGCCGATGGCAACCCGCAGGAAGGCGAAGACAAGGAGTTCCAATCGGCATTGTTTGACGCGGTCCGCTCCAAGACCATTTCGACAAGCCCGGAAAACGGTCTGGGTTGGTACCCCGCCGAAGTCTGGGCCGAATGGCAGGATGCCTTGGTCACCGGTGGCGAAATCTCTGCCCCGCTTGACGATCTGAGCGCCGCCTGGACCAATGAGTTCGCAGCCATAGGAAACGCGGCCGTCGGCGAATGAACACCGAGTTGGCAGAAACGCAAACCGGCGCCCCTTTTGGTGCGCCGGTTTACGAGTTGAGCCGTGTGAGCAAGACCTATGCGCGCAATCTCGTTGTGGCCCTCGAGGGGGTCGATTTGACGTTGCGCAAAGGCAGCTTTACCTCTGTGATCGGATCGAGCGGTTGCGGGAAGTCCACACTACTCAAGATCATGGCCGGACTCATTCCTCCTTCTCAGGGCCGTGTCGTCCTGCAAGGCGAACCCGTGACCGGCCCGCGCCGCGACATCGGCATGATGTTCCAGCAAGCAACGCTTTTTCCCTGGAAGACGGCGGTCGAGAACATCGTGCTGCCCATCGAAATCCGCGACGGTAAAGCCGCCGCCAAAGCGGCTTTGGAGAAGGCCCATGAGCTTTTGGATATTGTCGGGCTCAAGGGATTTGAAAACGTCTACCCCAACGAGCTTTCGGGCGGCATGGCGCAACGCGCCTCGATTTGCCGGATGCTGATCACCGAGCCGGCCGTATTGCTATTGGATGAGCCGTTCAGCGCGCTGGATGAGCTTTCCCGTGATATGATGAACATGGAATTGCAGCGGATTTGCCGCGAGCAGGAGGCCACCGCCTTTCTCGTGACCCACTCGATCCAGGAGGCGGTGATCCTGTCGGACGAAATTGTCGTGATGAAGCCGCGCCCGGGTCGTGTGGCGGAGGTCGTCAAGGTTGACCTGCCGCGGCCCCGCACGCTCGAGATGATGACGACCCCGGAGTTTGGCGAGATCGTCGAATACATCCGCGGACAATTGGACAAGGGAGAAGACATGTGACCGATCTGTCGAACAACTCATCTTCCACCACCAACACGGACATGCTCGAAGACACCGTCTGGACGCAAGAAATCGCGTTTATCGACTCTGTGCCGCGTTGGATCGCGATGAGCTTCGTGGCCTTTGTCTTTATCGGCACGTGGTGGGTCGTGACCGCCTTTGGCTTCGTCTCCCCCATCATCCTGCCCACCCCGGCGGAAACACTCAAAGACATGATCTTCGTCGGCAAGAACCTCGCCTCCGGCGGCTACATGCTGACCGCGCTTTGGATCACCATTCTGGAGGTGATCTACGGTTTCGCCCTGGCTATTGCCATCGGTTTCACACTGGGCGTGCTGGTCGGCGAAACCGCCTTTGGGGAGAAGGCTGTCATGCCCTATCTCGTGGCCATTGATACAATGCCCAAAGTGGCCTTTGCACCCCTGTTTGTGGCGTGGTTGGGTTTCGGGATCGAATCCAAGGTTGCTCTTGCAGCCTTCATCGCAACCTTCCCGATTGTGGTGGGCACCGCCGCAGGCCTTCACGCCGCCGACGAAAACGCCAGGATGCTGTTCAAGACAATGGGCGCCAGCCGCATGCAGACTCTGATCAAGATGAAACTGCCCACCGGTCTACCGCAGATCTTTACAGGTTTGAAAATTGGCGCAGTGGGCGTGATGGCCGGGGCCATCACCGGTGAATTCCTGGGTGGCGGGAAAGGGTTCGGGGAGTTGATCCGTGTCGCGGCCTCGCAGCTGAACACACCGCGGGTCTTCTCGTTGATCCTGTATCTCAGCCTTGTGGGCCTGGCGCTTTACCTTCTGGTTCAGTTCGCTCAGCGCAAGGTCGTGTTCTGGCACAAGGAACGCGTAGGATCCTACGATGGCTGAGACCGCGCCGATCAAGCCCGAGGCTTTGCGCAATTTTGTTGCACAGGCTCTTGCATCCCAGGGCGTGCCGTCAGGCGACGCGGCAAAGGTCGCCTCTTTGATGGTTGAGGCCGATGTCTATGGCTACGCAACACATGGCGTGTTCCGCTTACGGCAATATCTGGCCCGTCTTGCCGGCGGTGGCTGCAACCCGACACCCGCCGTCAAAGTGGCGCATGAAACGGTTGCTACGGCTGTGATCGACGGGGATGATGGTCTGGGACATCTGGCCATGGCTGCAGCCCGCGACCTTGCCATGAAAAAGGCGCGCGAGGCCGGGATAGGCTGGGTCGGTGTGCGGCGCGGCAACCACGCGGGCCCGTTGGCGCTCTATGTGCGCCCGCAAGCAGAAGCGGGTTTGCTGGGCATGGCCGCGTCTGTGGGCAGTGCCAACCACGTGCCGCCCTATGGCGGCTCGGACTTGCTTCTGGGGACCAACCCGATCGCCTTTTCGGCCCCGGGTGATGGCACCGATCCCTTCGTCTTTGACATGGCAACGACCGTAGCGGCGATGGGCAAGATCAAGACACTTCTGCAGCAAGGTGATCCCATGCCCGAGGGGTGGATGGTTGGTCGCGATGGCCGCCCGCTGACCGACCCGGCCCGCAAATCCGAAGGCTTTTTGCTGCCTATTGGCGGCCCCAAAGGTTTTGGATTGTCGGTTGCGATTGGGCTTATGGCTGGTGTTCTCAATGGAGCGGCCTTCGGCTCAGACGTGGTTGATTTCACCAACGACACTGCCTCTTCGACAAACACAGGACAGTTTGTAATGGCTCTCAATCCTGTGGCCTTCGGCATTGCAGATTTTGGACCGCGCGCTGAACGTGTGTTTGACGAGATGCGCGCGTCAGAACCTCTGCCTGGTCACGCCCTTGTGCGCCTGCCCGGAGATGGTAAGACGGCAACGGCCAAAGCACGCAAGGATCAAGGCCTTGATCTCAAGCCCGCCTTGCGACGCGATCTGGATGCGCTAAAGGCGGAGTACGAATTCGAAGCCTCCTTGATCTGACGCGAGTATCTTGGAGCCATTAAAGGCGGCCTCAGCAAGGAAGCGCGGACATTAGCCGGTGAAGGTCATTCGTTTGTCGTCCGCGGCAGGGTCGCGATCTTGACAGGCGCGCAGCGTCAATTGAACAAGATTTCCGACGTTTTGATCATGGGATCATCGCCTGACGACCCTCCGAACAACACTAGTCGTGTGTTTGCTCGCGATAAATGCTGGCAGCATGTCCGGAAGGCCCCCCTTTCCTCCGTGCCAGCAGGAAGCGCTCAAGCCCCTTCAACGATCAGAAAATCCGCGTCGGCATTCGCTTGCCGGATGACGCGAGCCGCGCTGTACTCGGGCGACTCGTAACAGGCCACCGCTGTGTCGAAGTCCTTGAACTCAACAACCACGTTGCGATCTCGCGCCACGCCTTCCGGCGCAATGTAGCGTCCGCCACGCACGTGAAATCGCGCGTTGTATCTCTCAAACGCAGGCCGGGCCGCTTCCAGATAGTCAGGATACGCTTCGATATCGTGAACCGATACGCGCACCACCCAATATCCCTTTGACATTCTTTCTCTCCATATGTCTCTAAAATCAGGCGGCGCGTTGGGCCTGGAACCCAACCAGGACATGGGACAAAATCATCTTCCAAGCAGCCGTCCAGGCTTTCAGGTGCGCATCGGTCCAATGATCGGCCGATCCACTTGCCAGCGTTGCCAGCAAGGCTTCACCAACCAGATCAAAGTCGCGTTCGGCGACCCGGTAACTTGCATGGCGTACGCCCAAATCTTGCAGGGGGCGTACCAGTGTTTCAGGTTGGTGCAAATTGCTGACAACCAGATTGATTGCGCTTGCAAGATGCGATCTTTGCGATGCCATGTCTGTGTCCGCGAACGGCTTTGCCAAATTAGCATCGGCATCAAAAAGCCGACAATAGAACTGCTGCATCGCGGCGTCCGCGACGGGTACAACCTGTGCCCAGCTTTCCTGGACAAGTGCTACGTCATCTTCCGTCATTTCAAATATCCTTGCGTCTGCTTCTTGTTTGCACTGCTGCTCTATGACAAATGTGACATCATAAAAAATGAGAAATATCGATTATATTCATCGATTATGGAGATGTGGGATGGAGCTTTCCGATTTGCGTGTGTTTCGTGCCGTCGTCCGCGAAGGTGGCGTCACTCGCGCGGCGAACCATCTGGGGCGGGTGCAATCAGCGGTCACGTCGCGCATTCGACAGCTTGAAGACCGTCTGGAGCAGCCGCTGTTTTCCCGTCAGGGCCGCAAGATGGTGCTTACGCCTGCAGGCCGCACATTGCTTGACTACTCGGAGAAATTACTGGCGTTGGCAGATGAGGCAGAGGCGGCCCTGAGTTCAGAAACGCCGCGCGGTGTTCTGCGCATCGGGTCTATGGAAAGCACGGCAGCCGTGCGCCTGCCGGCGCCGCTGGCTGAGTTCTCCGAACGCTATCCGGAGGTGGTGCTGGAAATGCAGACCGGCAATCCGGCGATGCTGGCCGATGCGTTACTGCGCGGAGATATCGATGCGGCCTTTGTCGCAGAACCCATCGCAGAGAAGCGCTTTGACTACATTTCAGCCTTCGAGGAGTCACCTGTCATCGTGACCTCGGAGGCGCATCCTCCCATCGGCGGCGATCATGGATGCCCCCGAACCGTGTTGGTATTTGAACATGGCTGCCCGCATCGCAAGCTGTTGGAACATTGGTACGCACAGCAAAAGGATACACCAGAGCGAACCATCGAAATGGGTTCCTACCATGCTATGCTGGGGTGTGTCCTTGCCAGCATGGGAGCGGCCCTGGTGCCGAAAAGTGTGCTGAGCACGTTCTCAGAGGCAGGCAGGCTGCGCCTTACCCGTTTACCCAAAGGCAGCGATAAGCTGCGCACTCTTTTGATTTGGCGAAAAGGTGTTTCCTCGCCCACGATTGCCGCGCTCAGAAACGTTATCGCGAACGGTGGACGTTGACTGTCTGAAACCGGGTTTTTGTGCAGGGGACAGAGCGAGGCGCTCCTCTGGCTTGATGTCGACCGCCACTTAGCGTCGCTGCCGCAGTAAAGGTCCGCAATGAAGGGCTGCACCGCAGCGTTGGTATTCTTTGGTCAACGTCCGCAGTGGGCCGTCAGATGCTGAGTTAGCTCAGATGGCTGCTGTGAGCCCACAGCAGAAGCGCTAAATACTGCCGCTTGCGCTTGTAGCATGAAAACCTGCTGTGCAAGGGCCAAGAGGAGGATGACAAGGCCTGACTTGCGAATCCAAAGTTTAATGGTGAAAGAAAGAACGCGTGCAATCGGCGGTAAAACGGGACGTGGAACAATCGCGGTTCTATGAGCCGCGCCCTGCAAAAGACTGGATTTATCCAGAAGGGGACAAAGATCACTGACGATTGAGGCTGCGATAGCCTCGAATATTCAGGCGTCGGCGGTTCCGAGACGGACACCAGCTGGGAGGAAGCATTTGCCAAAGATCATGATCGCCCCTTAATAAACCACTTGTTTAATTAACCAATTGGTATATTAAGGGTGTATGAATGAAGATGACCAGCTAGACGCGGCGTTTTCCGCTCTTGCGCATCCGGCCCGGCGGGCAATCTTGGCACGATTGGCGCAGGGAACGGCCAGCGTGAAAGCCTTGGCGCAGCCGTTTGAGATGTCCTTGCCGGCTGTGTCCAAACACATTCGGGTACTGGAAAGCGCGGGTCTCATCACCCGCGAAAGGGACGCGCAGTTCCGGCTGTGCAAGCTGGAAACAAAACCGATCCAGAAGATCTCAAGTTGGACGGAACAGTATCGGCATATCTGGGACGCCCGCTTCGACATGATGGACACCCTGCTGACCGACATGAAGGAAAGTGACCAATGAACGATGAACATAAGTGGGTTCGGATCGAGCGCGAATTTGATGCGCCGATCGATCTCGTGTGGAAATTGTGGACCGATCCGGACTTATTCAAACAATGGTACGGCCCGAATGGTATGTCGGTCCCTACGGCCGAGATGGACGTGAAAATCGGCGGAATCCGCAAAGTCTGCATGGTGATGCAATCGCCCGAACGGGCGATGGAAATGTGGTTCACCGGCGTCTATAAGGAGGTGAGCGCGCCCGACCGCCTCGTCTACACAGAGAGCCTTTGCGACGCGGATGGCAGCATCATACCTCCGCAGACATTGGGGATGCCGGACAGCTTTCCGGACATTACCGAGGTGATCGTTGATCTCCGCGAGGTCGATGGCAAAACCCGGATGGTCATGACCCATGTGGGCGTCGCTGAAGGCACCGCAGGCGCGGGTGGCTGGAACCAGGCATTCGACAAGCTGGCTGCGTGCGCGCAGTCATTGGCAGATGCCCGGCACTGAGATGCGAGAGCTGGCGGTCCTGTCCTTTGTGACCCTGGACGGGGTCATGCAATCTCCAAGCATGCCCGAGGAAGATTCCTCGGGCGGCTTCAGCGAAGGCGGGTGGGCCACGCCCTATTGGGACATCGTGATGCCCCATGTTGCGCGTATAGCAATGTCTCAGCCCTATGACATGCTGTTTGGACGCAGGACCTACGATATTTTCGCAGACCACTGGCCAAACGCACCGAAATCCATTCAGAGCGACCGGCTGAATGCGGCGCGAAAATACGTGGTCACCTCGCAACCCGGGCCGCTGAAGTGGGAGAATTCCTATGCGCTGACCGGCGATATTGCTGAGGCGGTGAAGGAACTGAAAGCCCAAAATGGACCGCTGCTGCAGGTCCATGGCAGCGCGAGGCTGATCCAGGCGCTACAGGCCAATGATCTGATCGATGAGTTTCGGGTTTGGACTTTTCCGGTGGTGGTCGGAGCGGGAAAACGGCTCTTTGAGAGCAATGTCACCCCGCGCCACTATGTGCTGAAGAGGTCAGAAGCGCTGGAGAATGGTGTGACCCATCACATCCTCGGACGGGCATGAGCGAGGCTTGCTCCGTTCCGCGAAAGATGTATCCCAAAGCCAGCGCCAACAGTCCGAATTGTACGCCCAGTTATACGGTCTGCATCAGAATACATGTCCCGGCCTACTGAGTTTCCGGCAAGTTAAGGCTATAGAGCTGCTGCGGGAGGCCTTTGTCTATTTCGGAGAATTGCAAAACGCCTTGATCTACAGATAGAATCGACACTCTCTCTTCAGGCAAATCTCCAAATAACCCAAAAGCCACCATAATCTGTCTGCGAAGACAGTGGGCGGGAGCTTGGTCTTTTTCGATTGTGATCAACGCCCCAATTAAGCTGCCGGGTGGATCAAGAGCAAAAATGCCATTGCACAAGCCTTCACCATCCGCGAATTGCAGGCGCAGCTGATTGCCAAATTCTGGGCTTTCGGTCAATTCCCCCAGGTGGCCAGCTCTTTGAAGAGTTTGGCAACGGAACCTGCCGCAAAAATATCCCCTTAAGCTCCGCATAATCTTTGTGTCTGACTGAATGGTTTGCCCTGAAAAACCCGCAAAAGTTGTTCCCGAATGACTGCTTGATCCTCAGGGTCGGCCTGCATCCGCGATCGCGCGGACTGGCGGGGCGATCACCACCCCTTAAAGAGGCCAACACACTACAAGTAGTACATTAAGTCGTGGTGATCAAAAGCACCATGAACGGGCGACTTCAGCCAGCGCTTCAAGCGGTAGGGCAATTATCTATTCGTTGAGATCATGCAGCAAACGACTGTGTCGCCGGGTCTCTTGGATGAGCTCGCCAAAGGTGAGAATTCCCTTTGCCTCCAGCAACGGAAGGAGCTTAATCAGAGCCTCGGCAGTTGCCTTCGCATCTCCTAAAGCCGTGTGACGCATTTGGATTGGTATCGTGATCGCCAGGCGATCGCATAAGACATCCAAGGAATGTTCCTCGGTCGTCCCAAAAACGACAGCGGATAGAAGTACCGTATCGAGAACGGGGTGTGTCCACTCGACACCCATCTGCGCCTGCGATGCCCGAAGAAGGCCGATGTCAAAGGGGGCATTGTGGGCAACCAGAACGGCACCCTTTGCAAACTGATGAAAGCTGCGACCGACCTCGCCAATATCGGGGGCATTTGCCACATCGGCATCGGTCACACGGTGGATTTCGCTGGAGGCGGGCGGGATCGTCCGGCCCGGGTTCACGTATGTGTCCAGCACTTCACCTTCCACGATCCGGCCATTCAGCACGCGCACTGCGCCCAGCTGTACAATGGCGTCTTTTTCCACGGAAAGACCTGTCGTTTCCGTGTCAAAGGACACGAAACAGAGTTCAGGGAGGGGAGTTTGTGCGATGTCTGTTATCTCAGACGCATTCATCAGATCAAAATCGAAGACCAGCGGGCGCTGTTCGATCCGACGGGCTTGATCTTCTTCCGCGTCGATGAGGATCATGTGACAGTCATTGCCAAGCGCCCTTAACTTGGCGTCAAAGCGGGCCTGTCGCTCTGTGTTGCGGAGGGCGAACGACACTTCGACGGTATCGCCGGACAAACGCGCCATTGCCTCTGACAACTCTGCGGTATCGAAGTAGTCGGAAAAGGGGGCTTTGAGGCGGGGCGACGCTATTCGGGACAGAACGCTCGCGGCTTGCCCGTCGTACAGCACGATTTCTTGCGCAGAGTTCAGCAGGATCGTGGCAATGGGAATTTCTGTCAAAAGCGCCGTCAGTCGCTCGCTTTCGGCGCGCAGGCGCTGTGTCTCCTCTGCGATCTGCGCGGCGTGATCCAAAACGGATGTACTCATCATCTGGGTCAATGCGCTGGCTGCGGGGGCAAGATCGCCCAGGTACTGAGCTGCGTCAGGCTCGAGGGTCGTGTCGACGCCGGAATGCGCGCGCAAGCGCAGGCTGGTCGAGAGCATGTTGATAGGTTTGGCGACGTGCTCGTCGAACAGGAGCCAGATTGCGACCACGAGGCCTGTGTTCAAAAAAGCGAACAGGATGAATGCGGTGACGAAGGGGGTTGTTGATATGCTGCCTTCAGTGCGTGACCAGCCGTAAGTCAGCGTTGCAGCCGCCAGCGCTGTGCCTGCCACTGCGAGAAAGCAGAAGAACAGGAAAACGCGAAAGCGCAGGCCGAGGCGGGTGAACATGTCAGGTCTCGCACACCAGTTTCAGGATCGGGTCGCCGTTAGGCACGCTTTGCCAATCGGCATCAGCCACAGTGCCATCCTCGGCAAAATCGGCCCCGTCAATCAACAGCGCAGAACGCGCGCCAGCGCAGTCAAACAGCATTGGGGCCTGATTGACCGGCGACCAGCGACCGAAGAAGTAAAGATCGGCGAGCCGCTGATCGGGCAAGTTTGCGTTCTTGCGCACGGTCGCGGTATCCACGGCGACAAAGCGTTTGGTATAGGGCCAGATCTTGGTCCAAGGACGTAACCAGCCTTGTTCATCAACCTTCATGGCGATGATCACGCCGTCCGGGATGCGATCCGCAGTGCGGTCGAACCAGGTGTACTCGTTCGAAATCGTCATGCCGATCATGCCAAGCCCGGCGGCAACCGGCATGATCCATTTTGGCAGGCGTCGACCCGCGAGGATGTTCAGCAGCATGATAATGCCGGCGCAGGCGATCCCGGCAAAGACGGTGGCAATGAGTTCTACAAACATGTCTCTATCCTAACGCGCCTTTTCCTGATCCCACAGCGGATTGCATTGTTTTGACCACGACAAAGGCGTCCCTCAGATGGCTCCGCTCAAAGTCGGATAGCGATGATGGATCAAGGTGATTGCCCGGTTTCTCGCCTGCCTTGATCTGGCTTGCCTGATGTTCCAGTCGTGTGGTGGCAATGAGGTCATAGGCGTCCAAGAGATCTGCCCCACCGGATCGCGACAGAAAACCCGCCTTTATTGCTGCCTCTAACCGCGCACGGGTGTTTGCGGGGCGCAGTTGGCCCTGCAGGGTGTAGATGCGCCCGAGGTCCACGACAGGCACAACACCGTTGTGCTTGAGGTCAAGGTGGTTGCGATGCTCGCCTGAACGGATCGTCGCCAGGCCACGCAACAATCCCAGAGGCGGTTGGTGTTTGAGCGCATTCGCGATCATATGTGCGGTGAAAATGGAATTCGCCGACGCGGCCTTCAGCGTGTCTTCGTGCAATTTGGCCCACAGGCTTTCGTCGCCCCCGATCGGGCGCAAGTCGAACATGACTGAGGCCAGCATCTGCGCTTCGGGGTTAGGTTTTTTGATCCAGCCTTCGAAATAGCCGCGCCAGACTTTGAGCGGTTGACGCCACCGTGGGTTACTCGCCATCATGTCGCCCGGGCAATGGAAATATCCGCAGGCGTCCAGCCCATCGCATACGTATTTTGCCAGTGCTTCGAAGTAGGGTAAATCGGCATCTGTCACTGCGTCGGACAGGATCAGGCAATTGTCCTGATCTGAGACGCCTGCCTGTTCCTGCCGTCCCTGTGATCCGCAAGCCAGCCAGAGATAAGGCACCGGTGCGCTGCCAAGCTGCGCTTCGGCCAGTGTCAGCAATCGGCGCGTGGCGGTGTCAGCAATATCCGTGATCAGTCTGGTGATCACCTCGTGCCGGTTTCCCGTATCAACCAGTTGCACCAGAAGCTGAGGGATTTCTGCCGTTGCGCGGGCCATGGTGCCCGCATCTTTCGACCTGGCCACACGTCTCACCAGGTCGGCGGATGACATCGCTTGCGCGCGCGTAAGGTCGGTCTGTGTGACGATGCCGAGAATGTCGGTGCCCTCGACAACGGGAATATGCCCGATGCCGGGTTCCACCATCAGGTGCAGCACGTCCGTCACAAGCGCCTTGGGGCCAAGGGTCAGGCATTCTGTGGTCATCACCTCAGAGACCGGACCGCTGATATCGGCTCCCCGGGCGACCACCCGGCCTGTCATATCGCGGACCGTCACGATACCTTTGAACCCTTCGACGTCGGTGATGCAGATGGATGAGATCTGCGCTTCGTGCATCATGGCCGCTGCATCGCGGATGGTGGTGTCGGGCGTGCATGTCACCGGATCGTGGGTCATCAACTGACCGACCGATAGCGTGGTCAGATCCTTTTTTTGGCGACCCGCCGGGCGGCGGCGGTCGAAGAATTTTGAGACGGCGGGTTGTTTTTCTATGAGCGCAAAGAGGGTTGCTGCGGGCATCAGGATCAAGGTTGCCTGTGCCGTGACAGTGGCCGTGCGGCTGGCAAGTTCACCACGCAGGAGCGCGCGTTCACCAAAGGAATTCCGAGGCCCCAGGATGGAGAGTTGAACGTCCACCTCATCGGTGATCTCAATTTCACCCTCGTTGATGATGATGAGATCGGTCACCTTGTCGCCGAGCGCAAAAACCGTCTCACCCGGCGCGTAGCTCTTTGCTTCGCATAGGTCAGCAAGCGCTTCAAGATCGGCTGATGACAGTGTGTCGTAAGGGTGCACCGAGGCAAGGAATTGGATCAAAGGGGGCGGAAGGGGCATGAGGCGGGCCTTCTAATTGGGATGTCCTGCCCGCTTTGATTGCGGGCAGGACAGGCTTGATAGATTGGACCTGCCGCACTGAAAGCGGCAGTATCCGGTCGGATCAATGGCCGTCGACAGCGACACCGGACCCACGGGGGATACGGACGCTTTCGACAAGATCCTTGATCTCCTGCGGGGTTTCCTTGGTCATACCGGAGACCACGTAGGCCACCGCGAAGTTGACCGCAGCACCAATGGCGCCGAAGGAGGTCGACTTGATCGGGCCCAGCAGCGGGTCGGCATCCGTGAACGTGTTGGTGTCCGGGATGAAGAACCAGCCTTTGTGCAGGAAGATGTAGAGCAGCGTGACCACCAGACCGGCGAGCATGCCGGCAACTGCGCCCACGTTGTTGATGCGGGTCGAGAAGATACCCATCATCAGTGCCGGGAAGATTGAGGCTGCCGCAAGACCGAAGGCCAGCGCCACGGTTTGCGCCGCAAATCCTGGCGGATTGAGACCCAGCAAGACTGCCACCACAATCGCCGCCGCCATGGAAATGCGCGCGGCCAATAGTTCCGACTTCTCCGACATGTTCGGCGTGAGTTGGCCCTTGAGCAGATCATGGCTGACTGCCGAGGAGATGGCCAGGAGCAGACCCGCCGCTGTGGACAGTGCCGCCGCAAGGCCGCCTGCTGCCACCAATCCGATCACCCAGCCCGGAAGGCTTGCAATCTCTGGATTGGCGAGCACAAGAATATCGCGGTTGAAGTTGGTCAACTCATTGCCTTCCCAACCGTTCTCTGCGGCCTTGGCTTGCAGATCGGCGTTCTTGTCGTTGTAGTACTGGATCATACCGTCGCCGTTCTTGTCTTCCCATCCGAGGAGGCCAGTCTTCTGCCACGTCGCCATCCAGGCATACTCGGGATCACTTTCGATCTGCTCAACGCTGACCGCTGCGGCATCTGTTCCATTTGGCCACATCAGCTCGGAGATGTTGAGCCGCGCCATTGCGCCAACCGCAGGGGCCGTCAGATATAGCAACGCGATGAAGACCAGCGTCCAACCGGCGGACCAACGAGCATCAGATACACGTGGCACCGTAAAGAAGCGCATGATCACATGGGGCAACCCCGCGGTGCCGATCATCAGCGACAGGGTGAAAAGCACCATATTGATGGTCGATCCATGCGCCGCCGTGTATTCGGCAAAACCCAGATCGGTCACGATCTGATTCAGTTTGACCAGAAGCGGCTCGCCGCTTTCGGTGGTCCCAAACAGACCAAGCGCGGGGATGGGATTACCGGTCAGTTGTAGCGAGATGAACACGGCCGGGATCGTATAGGCGGTGATCAGCACGCAGTATTGCGCCACCTGCGTGTAGGTCACGCCCTTCATGCCGCCGAAAACGGCATAGGCAAAAACCACACAGGACCCGATCAGCAGGCCCCAGAAGGCGTCGATTTCAAGAAAGCGCCCGAAGGCGATGCCCACACCCTGCATCTGACCGATCACGTAGGTAATTGAGGCCACAAGCAGGCAGATCACAGCTACCATGCGCGCGGTTTTGGAATAGAAACGGTCACCGATAAACTCGGAGACGGTGAACTTGCCGAACTTACGCAGGTAGGGTGCCAGCAACAGCGCCAGCAGAACATAACCACCGGTCCAGCCCATCAGGAAGGAGGAGTTGTCATAGCCCGTAAAGGCAATAAGTCCCGCCATGGAGATGAAAGAGGCCGCAGACATCCAGTCGGCAGCAGTCGCCATCCCGTTGGTGACCGGGTGCACGCCCCGACCGGCGGCGTAGAATTCCGATGTAGAACCCGCACGGGCCCAGATCGCGATGCCGATGTAGAGCGCAAAGGACGCCCCGACAAACAGCAGGTTGAGTGTAAACTGATCCATGATCTTATTCCTCGTCCACGCCATGTTCCTGATCGAGCTTGTTCATGCGCCAGGCATAAAAGAAGATCAGAAGCAGAAAGATGATGATCGACCCCTGCTGGGCGAACCAGAAGCCAAGGTCAGTGCCACCGACGGCGATGCCTGACAGTAGAGGGCGCAGGATGATCCCGAACCCGAATGAGACCAGTGCCCAGATACCAAGGCTGATCAGGATGAGACGCACATTGGCTTGCCAATATGCGCTGGGGTCTCTGTCTGCACTCATTGTGCTTCCTCCATTTGAGTTGTTCGCAAGTTCTTGTTCGCCTGCTTTGCGCCGCGAACCTCTGTCACGACCGGCCTAAGAATCCGGTGCAAAGCGTCTGTGATCGCGTCGATCTCACCCATGGCGTCTATTGTCCAAAGGCACTTTTCACCTTTGTAGAATGTGATCAGTGGCGCGGTTTCCGCGTGGTAGGCCACCAGTCTGCGGCGCACCGTGTCGGCATTGTCATCTGCGCGTCTGCGGAAACGTTGGCACCCGCATTTTTCGCAGGTTCCCTCGACCGTGGGGCGTTTGAAGGTCTCGTGATACCCTTCGCCGCAGTCATCGCAGGTGTAGCGGCCGGAAATACGCGCGACCATCGCGTCGTCTTCGACCTCAAGGCTGATCGCGGCATGAACGCGCGTGCCAAGGGATCCCAAGAGCTCTGAAAGGGCCTCGGCCTGAGCTATCGTGCGCGGGAAACCATCAAGGATGATGCCGGCCGCACAATCGGGGTCACGCAGCCGTTCCTTCAGGATGTTGACGACGATCTCATCGGATACCAGCTCGCCCGCATCCATCACGGCTTTGGCACGTTTGCCGGCCTCGGTTCCGCCCGCAACTGCTGCACGCAGTAGGTCGCCGGTCGAAAGCTGGACCAGACCAAAACGATCTTCCAGAATCTTGGCTTGCGTTCCTTTGCCAGCACCCGGAGGGCCAAGCAGGATCAGAACCGGTACTTTGCTATAATCAGGCATGGCTCAACCTCTGTTCATTCTGTTTTGAATGAGATCATCAACAACTGAAGGATCGGCGAGCGTCGAGGTGTCTCCCAAAGAGCCATAATCGTCCTCGGCAATCTTGCGCAGGATACGGCGCATGATCTTGCCGGAGCGCGTCTTTGGCAGGCCGGGTGCCCATTGAATGAGGTCAGGTTTGGCAATCGGGCCGATTTCCGTACGCACCCAGGTCTCCAGCTCCTTGCGAAGAGCCTCCGAAGGTTCCTCTCCGTTCATAAGGGTCACATAGGCATAGATGCCCTGTCCCTTGACGTCATGGGGATAGCCAACCACCGCGCTCTCTGCGACCGATGCATGCGCAACCAGGGCACTTTCAACTTCCGCCGTGCCCATCCGGTGGCCGGAAACGTTGATGACGTCATCAACGCGTCCGGTGATCCAGTAGTCGCCGTCTTCATCACGACGACAACCGTCACCCGAGAAGTAGTGGCCCTTGTAGTCACCGAAGTAGGTCTTCTCGAAGCGTTCATGGTCGCCCCATACGGTGCGCATCTGACCGGGCCAGCTGTCCTTGATGCACAGCACGCCTTCTACGCCGTTACCCTCGACAACCTCCCCGCTGGTTGGCTCCAGAACCACCGGTTGCACGCCAAAGAAAGGAATTTGCGCCGCCCCGGGTTTCAGGGCCGTCGCGCCGGGCAGCGGCGTCAACATGTGTCCGCCGGTCTCGGTTTGCCAGAAGGTATCGACGATGGGACATTTGCCCTTTCCGACAACCTCATTATACCAGTTCCAGGCCTCAGGGTTGATCGGCTCACCGACCGAGCCCAGCAGGCGCAGATCGGACAGATCGTGCTTTTCAACCCACTCCTTGCCCGCGCCCATCAGTGCCCGGATCGCGGTGGGCGCGGTGTAGAACTGGTTCACTTTGTGCTTGGCGCAAACTTCCCAGAAACGACCCGCATCCGGATAGGTTGGCACACCTTCGAACATGATCGTGGTGGCCCCATTGGCGAGCGGACCATAGACGATATAGCTGTGACCGGTGACCCACCCCACATCCGCCGTGCACCAGAAGACATCGCCGTCGTGGTAGTCAAAAGTGAGTTCATGGGTCATCGCGGCATAGACCAGATATCCACCGGAGCTGTGTACAACGCCCTTGGGCTGGCCCGTTGAACCAGAGGTATAGAGGATGAAAAGCGGGTCTTCGGCATTCATTTCCTCGACCGGACATGTTGCAGAGGCCACTGCCATCATGGCGTTGCAATCATAGTCACGCTCGGTCCAGGTGGTCTGGCCGCCGGTACGTTTGACAACCAGACATTTCACACCTTCCTTGGTGTGCAGAAGTGCCTTATCGGTATTGGCTTTCAGCGCGGTTTCCCGTCCACCCCTGGGGGCGAAATCGGCAGTGATCACCACCTTGGCATCACAGCCATTAATCCGCGCGGCCAAGGCGTCCGGCGAGAAACCGGCAAAAACAATGGAATGAATGGCGCCGATCCGTGCGCAGGCCAACATGGCATAAGCCGCCTCCGGGATCATGGGCAGATAAATGACAACGCGATCGCCTTTTTCAACGCCCAGAGACCGCAGGACATTTGCCATTTTGCAGACGGATGTGTGCAGGTCGCGATACGTTATGTGCTGCGCTGCGTCTTTCGCCGGATCGTCGGGTTCCCAAATGATGGCGGTCTGGTCGCCGCGTGTTTCCAGATGACGGTCAATGCAATTGGCTGAAATATTGAGCGTACCATCTTCGAACCAGCGGATCTTAATATTGCCGGGCTCAAATGACGTGTTTTTGACTTTGTGGAATGGTTTGATCCAGTCGATGCGCTTGCCATGTTCAGCCCAGAATGCTTCCGGATCGTTCACCGACGCGTCATACATCCGCTCGTAATCACGTGCAGAGACATGCGGTTCTGGGTGGGGTTCTGGCGTTACTGACGGTGTCGTGGGGGTGATCAGGTCCTCAATTGGCACGGGTATCCTCCTTGTGCTGCGTGACCCCAAAACCCAAAAAAGTGAGCGGGTCCGCGCTTTCGTAGGAAAATACACAGTCTTGTGACTTTATTAATAAGCCTATGAGTTTTCGAATATTTCTTGTAAAAAACGGCGCCAAAATTCTCAAAAATATGTAAATTCATTTACCAATGGCGGTTTTGTCAATGATTTCCGCTATGTAAATTTTCAGCTTATGCGGGTGGCAGCGCTAACGGCATGCATTTGTATACATGACCTCTTGTGATCGGTGCGTCAGATGCCTGCGACAATTTGTCAAAACTCGCCCACGCGCCTGTAGAAACACCGAATCACGCCTCTGAAAAGCGGTTGATCTGCCTCCCGTGCAGCATTGGTTTTGGGTCTCACAAAGGTGCCAGGTATTCGGGATGACACAAGGCGAAGAAAGCTTTTGGTTTGCGGGTTCAGGAAGCGGTATTGCCCTCATGACGGTGCACAGTGGTTTTCGAGGCCTCAAATCAAGCGCGCTGTATCCAAACCCGACCGCTAGTTCGTATACCCTCGCCCTCAGTTCGAGTTTGTCACACGCACATGGCAGCGCGCTTTGTGGCTCGGATTGACCGCCAACAGCTTAGGGCGTTCTTGAGAACACCGGTCTTCCGCCAAGGGGCAGCGCGTCACAAACGGGCAGCCAGCGGGCGGTTCGAGAGGAGAGGGTAGATCTCCCTCCAGAACAATACGATCACGGCGATCACGCATATGCGGATCAGGCAGCGGAATGGCAGACAGGAGCGCTTCGGTATAGGGATGTATCGGGGTGGCAAAGAGCTCCAGCGCGGGGCCTTCCTCCACGACGACGCCAAGGTACATCACCGCAACGCGATCCGCGATATGCCGCACGACGCTGAGATCATGTGCGATGAAAAGATAACTCAAACCCAATTCTCTCTGTAACCGCATCAGCAGGTTCAGAATTTGACTTTGGATCGACACATCGAGCGCGCTGACCGGCTCGTCGCAGATGACAAGCTTGGGGTTCAGGGCCAGCGCCCGGGCGATCACCACCCGCTGACGTTGTCCGCCTGATAGCGCGCCGGGACGGCGGTCGCGTTGGTCGGGGTTGAGACCAACCAGTGACATCAGCTCATTCACGCGCGCTGTGATCTTTGCCGCTGCCCATTTGTGAATGATCATTGGTTCGGCAATGGATTGCGCGATGGTTCGGCGAGGGTTGAGCGCACTTACCGGATCCTGAAATACGACCTGCATTTCGCGCCAGGCCTTTTGTCTTGCCCTGGCATCGAGCCCGGCGAGATCTTGCCCCTCGAACAGAATCCGCCCCGCCGTCACCGGCGCCAGACCAAGCACGGCATTGCCGGTAGTGGACTTGCCGCAACCGGACTCGCCCACCACCGCAAGTGTCTCGTTTTCTGCTACACTCAGCGAGACCCCATCAACCGCGCGCACCAGTGCCGGGGTGCCGCCGAAGCGTCCTGTACGGACAGGAAAATGCACATGCAGGTCTTCGATCCGCAGCAAGGTCATACCGGTGCCTCCACCGGATGAAAACACGCGACGCGGTGCTTCTGGCCCTGAAGTGGGGGGCGCGCGTGACAAGCGCCCCCCGCGCGGTCGCAACGGTTGCGAAAGCGGCATCCTTCGGGCCACTCCAGCGGGCTTGGCACATTGCCGCGAATGGCAAAGAGGTCTTGCTTGGGTGGGTCTTCAAGCCGCGGGATCGTGCGCAACAGCATTTGTGTGTAAGGGTGCGCTGGTGCATCGAACAGCCGTGCCACTTCTCCCTGCTCCACCACCCGGCCCCCGTACATCACACAGACCCGGTCGGCCAGTTCTGCGACGACCCCCATGTCATGAGTGATCAACAATATCGCGGTTCCCTCTTCGGCCGCCAATTTCCCCATCAGCGCAAGAATCTGGGCCTGGATGGTGACGTCAAGTGCGGTGGTGGGTTCATCTGCAATGAGCAAGCGTGGGCGCGATATGAGCGCTGCCGCAATCATGACCCGCTGACACATTCCCCCTGAAAGCTCGGTTGGCAGTTGCCGGGCGCGCCGTTCCGGCTCCGGAATACCGACGCGCTGTAGCATATCCACGGCCTCCTTGGCGGCCTCGCGCCGCGCGCGACCGTGCACGATCAGGCTTTCGGCAACCTGTTCGCCGACAGGCAACAAAGGATTGAGGGATGTGACAGGCTCCTGAAAAATCATCGCCAGATCAGCGCCGCGCAGGTGCTGTAACGCGCTGCTGGAAAGCTCGGTCAGATCGCGGCCATCAAACAGGATCTGGCCACGGCTGCAGGACAGGCCCTCGGCCAGCAGCCCCATGATTGAGAGCGCCGTAAGCGATTTGCCGGACCCGCTTTCGCCGACGAGTGCGACTACTTCGCCGGCGTTCACATCGAGCGTCACGCCGTCCACAAGCGACAGCGGGCCGGCGTCGACCGCCAGATCATGGATTGCGAGCAAGCTCATGAAGCGGCCACGGCAGCTGTCCAGGGAGATGTGGGGTGGACGGCCCCTTCGTTCGGCGCGCCATCTGCACCCCGTCTCACCAGCGAGGGTATGGCGAATTGCACCGGGTACAAGGAGTCTTCGGTGATCTGGACGGGGTGATAGGCAGAAATCGCGGTTGCTGTATCGGTGGGCGCGCGCCGGTTGATCAAGACGGTGGGTGTGCTGGCGTCGATCCGGGGCAGGTGCAACGCTTCTTCGGGTGAAACACCCCGGTCAATGAGTTGCGACAGAATTTGCAGGATTGCGGGAAAAATCTGACGCCCACCGGCGGCGCCGATAGCGATTTCGGGACGGCCGTCCCGGGTGGTGATCACCGGTGCCATATTGGCCAGCGGGGTTGCTCCGGGAGCAATGGAATTTGGTTGGCCGGGTCGGGGATCGAACCACATCATGCCGTTGTTCATGGTCAAATCGAGTGATGGCGCAACAACTTTGGATCCGAAACGTGACAACAGCGTGTTGGTCAGCGCAACCATGTTGCCCTCGGCATCCACCACAGAGACATGGCTGGTGCAATCGCCGTGCTTGCCTGCATGGCCCATTTGTGTAAGCCGATCCTCGTAGGCGCTGCGAATGGCATTGGCGTGATGTGTCGCAAGATCGGCGTCGCCAATCCCGGAAAGCGCATGGGAGGAAAGCGTGGCGAATGCTGAAAGCAACGTCGGCCCCCCCGACAGACCCGGCATCGTATGTATCATTCGGTCCCGGTAGGGCAGGGTGGCTGGTGTGGTCCACACCGGGGCATATCGCGCAAGATCCACAGCTGTAAGTTTGGCCCCGACGGCGGAGAGGTCTGACAACAGCGTGGCGGCGGTCTCTCCCTTGTAGAAATCCTCCGCACCCGCCTCAGCCAATCGGCGCAGCATGGCGGCCTTGCCCGGCATCGGCAGCAGACTTGCGGTTGGATCGTGGGGGTCCTGACATCTTCGGGATGCATTCAGAAAGAGGTTCCGGGCGGCGTCATTTCGGGACAGCCCCGGTGTGTCAATGGCAAGTGCCAGCTCGGCAAACCAGTCAACCCGCATGCCCCTTTCCGCATATTCAATCGCCGGGGCCAGCGCCAGTTGCCAGTTCAGCGTGCCATGTCTTGCCAATGCCTCGGCAAGACCCGCAACTGCACCCGGCACGCAGATTGAAAGCGGACCGATGAGATTGCGGTCATCCTTGACCGAAGGCCAGTTGAACCAGTCGCCACCGTCTCCGCCTGCGAGCGGATAGTCCCCGCCCGAAATCCCGCCGGGTGCGCGAAGGTTGAAGTCGAGGGCGTCGATCTGACCTTGCGCGGTCGCGTGCAGCAGAAATCCTCCGCCCCCAAGGCCGGAAAGCCAGGGTTCTGCCACGGATAGAACAAGCGCCGTGACGACCGCGGCATCCATCGCGTTCCCACCCGCGGCAAGCACGTCGGCACCGGCTCTTGCGGCCTCGAAATGTTGCGCCGCGACAATGCCACCGTGACCTTTGACACCGGGTTTTCTGAGCGCCCATCCCTGGCCGGATGTATCCGCGCCTTGCCTATCCATGACCTGTCCTTTCATTGACGGGAATGACCGGTCGGGCGTGATCTTCAAATCCGGTAACACTCTGATGGTGTGCTGCGATCTCACCGCATGTTGCGGTCCAGATGCTCTCGTCCTGGCAGAGAGGCACCAGCAGGTCCTCAAGCATGTCCACCCGGGCCGCGCGCCCTGAAATCCAGTCGTGCACAGTCAACATGAAAAGCCCGCCGTCCCGCACCTGCGCGGCGGCTTCACGGGTCCATCTCTCACCAACTTCCGCCTCTGAGTGCGGTGGGTTATCGCCGGGACCGAGGAACTTGAAGAAGATGGCATCATCGTTTTCCCAGCGGACGGGCACCTCGGTGACGCCGTCGAGCCGATAGGGGTGATCATGACCCATCAGGCTGGAATCCCACAGCGCGAAGCGGCGCAGCTCTGCCAGCATATGGGGCGTCATTTCCCAGGCGGGCGAGCGGAAGCCAGCCGGGCGCGCGCCAATCTGCGTTTCGAAGAGCGCAACCGAAGCTTCCAGGCTTTCGGTAAACTGCGCGTCTGTCGTCTCCGAGACAAGCTCATGATAATAGCCGTGCAGCGCGACCTCATGGCCACGCTCCACAAGGCCGGGCAGCAAGTCGGGGTGCTCTTCGGCAACGACGCCCGGCACAAAAAATGTAGCTTGCAGGTCCAGCCGACCCAGCATCTCAATCAGATGCGGGAGACCTCTGCGCAGGCCATATTGACGATGCTCCAAGGCGGCGATGCCCCTGGGCAATCCAGTCCGGTGCTGCCAGAGCCAAGGCGCTGTGGCATCGACATCGACCGTGAAACAGGCCCCGGCGCGATGACCGTCAGGCCAGGGGTATGGGGCGGGATTCCAGTTCATAGCGCGCTCTTTTTTGGCTGATAGACGTCCATCGTGCCTGCAGAATTGCCACCGTCCACTGCCAGGGAGGTGCCGGTGATATTCTTGGCGGCGGAGGACGCGAGAAAGAGAGCGGCCTGCCCGATATCTTCCGGCGCGGTTTCAATCCCCAGCGGAATTGCGGCCATCACCCGGTCAATGTGTTCCTGGCTCAGTGCCGAAACCGAAGAGCCCGCAGCGAATCCCGGCTCTAGGCAATTCACCCGGATGCCGTATTCCGCCAATTCCAGCGCAAAGCCCTTGGTCATGCGGTCCAGCGCGGTTTTTGACATGCAGTAGGTCACGGCAGTTCGCCGCATCTTGCGCGCCGCCCCGGAAGAAATGTTGATGAATGCACCTCGCTTTCCGGCACGGATCATCTGATGCGCAAAACCGCGCATCAGCACGAACGGTGCTCGCAGGTTCAGCGCCATGATCTGGTCCCAGTCCGATACGTGCATGTCGAGGAGGAAGGAAGAAGGGTAGATGGCCGCGTTATTGACGACCACGTCCGGTGCCCCCCAGCGGAAGGCTACAGCATTCAGCAACGCATCATTGCCCGCGTCGGTCGTCAAATCTGCGGCAACGGCAAAGCCTGAGAGGCCTTGGGTTGAAAGGTCGGCGGAACAGACCTCGGCCCCCGCTTGCACGAAATGCTCTGCCAGTGCACGGCCCATGATACCAGCGGCCCCGGTAATCACTACTTTGCGCCCTTGAAATTCCGTTCCAAAATCCACCTTATCGACCCTCCCCAATACGATCGCTCAACCGGTCGCCTATCAGATTGGCGCTTAGCACCAGCAGAAACAGCCCGAGCCCCGGAAAGGTCGCGATCCACCATGCGGTCGCCAGATAGTTGCGCCCTGTCGATAGCATTGCGCCCCAACTGGCGGTGGGGGGTTGTACGCCGAGCCCCAGAAAGGACAATCCGGCCTCAAAAAGCACCATCAGCCCGAATTCAAGCGTAGCGACGACCAGCAGCGGGCCGACGATGTTGGGCAGAATGTGCAAAGCCAGAACCCGTGATGGCGTGGCCCCCATGGCGCGGGCCAGACGTACGAAAGGACGCTCTGCCACTGCGAGGGTCTGTCCGTAGGCTACGCGCGCATATCGCGGCCAGCGGGTCAGGGCGAGCACGAGGATTACGTTGATAAATCCAGGGCCCAGGACTGCGACGGTGATGATGGCGAGCAGAATGGCCGGGATCGACAGGAAGATATCCACTAGGCGCATGAGCACCATTTCCGTCCATCCGCGCAGATAGCCAGCGGCCATTCCAACGGCAATGCCGACAACCCCAGAAAGCAAAACCGAGAGCACTGCGACCGAGATTGAAACTCGCGCGCCGTGGATCACACGGCTGAGAATATCACGGCCAAGCTCGTCGGTGCCTAGCAGAAATGTTGCGCCGCTCCGGCCTTCGTAGCCGGGTGGTTTCAGGCGACCCAGCAGATCCTGACGATCCGGATCAAGGGGGGCAAGCCAGGGCGCAAAGATGGCCACAAGAACCAGTAGGCCCAGCAAGAAAGCTGGCCACCAGACCAGCAAGGGGCGAAGACTGGGCCGCAAGATATCAACCCGGGCCGTCATGTCGATCCGCTCAGCTTAACGCGCGGATCAACGATGGAATAGAGGATGTCGGCAGCCAGATTGGCGCCGATCGTGACGAATGCACCCAGAAGCACCACCGCCTGCACCACGATGAAGTCACGCGCGGCGATGGATTGCACCGTGAGCTGACCTAGGCCGGGCCAGGCAAAGACCGTCTCAACGATCACGGCACCTGCCAGCAATTGCGACACTTCAAGTGCGGTGATCGAGATGACGGGAATCATAGCGTTTCGGATCAGATGTTTGCGGACCAGCCTGCCGGTTCCGACGCCTCGCGCGCGCGCTGAGCGGACATAGTCTTTGCCAAGTTCATCCACGATGGAGGCTCGTGCGATCCGGGCGAAGGTTGCCAGAGACAAAAGTCCAAGCGCGATGGAAGGCATGATGAGATGCGCGAAGGTGCCGGTGCCGGATGAAGGCAGCCATCGCAAGTGCACGCCAAAGATGAGGATCAGCATGATGCCCGACCAGAAGGTGGGCAGAGACTGACACGCCAGAACCAGCCCCATAATCCAGCGCGAGATTGCCCGCCCCCGCGTGAGGGCCATCACCAACCCAAGGGGCAGACCCACCGCCAGCGCCACGACCAGCGCCCCGCCGGCCAGTTGCAGCGTTTGGGGAATCCGGCTGAGCAGAATGTCCCAAACGGGCGCGTTCTGGATAAATGAGCTGCCAAGGTCAAAGCGCGCCATGTCGGCCAGAAAGCCAAAGTACTGCACCCAGATCGGGCGGTCGAGCCCAAGGGCGGCGCGCATGAGGTCGATATCTGCCTGCGTGGCGGTCTCGGGCAAGAGCAATGCAATCGGATCGCCGGTGAGGCGCTGGATGAAAAAGACCAGCGTCACCACCCCGAAAGCCGCGATCAGCGCCTGCCCGCCGCGTTGCAGAGCGAACCGTAGCATTACTCGGCAATACTCATACGGTTGAGGAACATGCTTTCATTCGCCGTTGGTTCGAACTGCAATTCAGCCGCTGCGCCATAAAGTACAGCAGCCTGATACATCGGCAATAGATAGTAGTTTTCCCGCACGATTTCAGAGACTTCATTGTAAGCTGCCTGCCGTACCTCCGGGTCGAGGGAAACCCGCGCTTTTTCGAGCAAAGCATCGAGTTCCGGCACATTCACCCGGCTCCACAGGCTGTCGGAATGCAGCGTCGGATATGAGATTCCGTCCGCGTCCTGACAGGCACAGGACCAACGACCAAAACTGAGCTCACTGTTGTCGGCCGGATCAGAGCGAACGATGTTCAGGTAGGTGGGCATATCCGTCATCGAGATCGAGATGTTGAAACCCGCGTCATTCAGCATCTGCTGAACTGCCTGGACGATCCGCTGGTCAAAGACCGGGGCGGTTGCCAAGGTGGCGGGTGTCTGTGCCAAATCAGGATTCTCACCGGTGATTTTCCGGGCAGTTTCTGGATCATAGTCGAAAAGTGGCAGATCAGGGTTGTACCCGAAGTGGGCAGGGCTGGCCATCTGTGCCATCGGCACTTCTCCGGCCTGCAACAGGCCCTCGGTGATGCCGAGACGGTCAATGGCGAGGCTCGCCGCTTTACGCATGTTGACGTCGTTGAAGGGCGGTTTGTCGAGGTTCAGACCGACATATCCTACCCGTTCGGTTGGCGCAGAAAGTGCTTTGACTTCCGGATTGCCCTCCAATTGTGCCGCAGCATCCGCATCAATGCTTACGACCAGGTCCGCCGTGCCCGCTTGTAGATCGGCCAGGCGGGTGGCAGCGTCAGGTACGGCGCGGAAGATTGCGCGTTCAAAAACCCCGCTGTCGCCCCAGTAGGCGCCATTGCGCGCCAAGGTGACCGAAATACCCCGGTTCCATTCCTCGAACTTGTAGGGCCCTGACCCTAGTGGTGCGGCGTTGAAGGCCTCTTTGCCCAAGGCTTCGACCACGTGTTCCGGTACAATAGAGAGCTTCACAAGTTGCGCCATGAGCGCAGGGTAGGGGCCGTTGGTCGTGAGTTTGACTTTGTTTCCTTCCAGAACCTCGGCGCCGATGATCTGGTTAAATTGCCCGAGCTGCGGCGAGGCAAAATCCGGGTTGGTGATGCGTTTGACCGAATAGACCACGTCCGAAGGCTCCAGCGCTTCTCCGTCGTGAAAGCTCACACCCTCACGAATTGTCAGGACAAGCTCGGTTTCGCTGATCTGATCCCAGGCGGTGGCAATCTGCGGAACGATCTCGCCGCTATTGTTGCGCGTCACCAGATTGTCGAAAACGTTGCGATACACGTAGTAGCTGTCCGGGTTCCATTGTACATGCGGATCGAGCGAAGATGGCTCACCGGCCAAATCGATGGTGATATCCCGGGAATAGGCGGGCAGGGCGAAGATCGCCATCGCGACGCCCGCCAGCAGGCCCTTGAATGTGGAAGTCATGAGTTTCTCCTGTTGCTGGCAGCGTTTTGTCGGGTCCGCGCAATCACGCCGCTGCCGGGCGTGAGAGGGGCGTCGCTCTTGAGGAGCTGACGCATGAAAAAGGCTTCCTGGGCATCAATCAGGGATAACCGGGCGGCGATTACGCCATCGGCGTCTTGTGAGAGGACTGCGCTGATCAGATCGTTGATGTCGTCGCGCAGAAAAATATGGCTTTCGGTCTCGTCTTCCAGATACCGCGTGATCCGCGCGGTATGGTGCCAGAGTTTGCGCAGGTGCCGCGCCGTGAAAGGGTTGATCGCACCCAGCAGCAACCCGTCCACACGGTCGACATAGTGACGGAACGAAGCGACGGCGGCCGTTTCACTCCGCGGGCGCAGCGCTCTGACCACCTCGCCAATATGTCCCAATTCGGTGCAAAGTTCCGCGTCCGGTCGCGCCTTCGACAGGAGCGGTTCGGCAATCCGCCGCGCTTCGAGCACCTGCCCGATCAATGCGCCGGTCACGGGCAGAACAAGCCACCCGGTGCGTGGCTGCGGTGACGCCCAATTGTCATAGCCCAGTCTTGTCAGCCCTGCGCGTGCCGCCGCACGGGTGAGGCCAAAATGTTCCATAACATCCGCTTCGGTGACAATTTCGCCCGGGCGAATCTCGCACCATATGACGGCATCAAGCAGCCGATCCTCGGCAAAACGAGACTTTGCTTCGGGCGCTGGAACTATGCCGCCCTGCTGGGGAGATCGTATGAGCGGAGAGCTGGGATCATACATGAAATTTTATCCTTAACATATGGACATGTTCATACAGCACTTCTGACATGTCAAATATCATCATTAAAATGTTCACGATTGGAATGTCGACGGTGAACACTCAATTCGGATACGTGAGCGAACCCATTGTTTCGTTGTGATTTTTAGCAGGACGCGCATGAGTATTGCGGACAGTCGTTTTCGCTAGTCCGATGGGCTACCTCATACACTTGCGGGTCGAATCGCCGGATCGATGGGAAATTTTGGCTATCTCTCAGCGCGGTACGATCAGGTTCTGACGAGGTTTGAGGCAACAATCCCGGCCTCGGTATTTTGCCGGGAACATCTTGAAAACCAGCTCCAGCAAAGCCGTCGTGTCGATATTTCGAACCTTCTTCGCAGCGCTGAACCACGCGTCTGGCACCGCTTGTAGCCATCTGTGATCTTTTGCGTCGGCTGGGAAAGCGGGCGGTAGACTAGCCTGCAAAGGGGCTATTTTTCCACAATCCTCTGGCCGAAGAGCGTTAACCATCCCCTAACAAGAAAGTAGCGATCCGATATTCTCCCATTTATAAATAATTGTATTAAAACGTGTGTTTCCGCTCTTTGGCGTGAAGGCGTTGGGCAACCGGATGTTTGATCATGAATGAACTCTTGAATGCTTTCGAAATTCTGGGTGTCGCACCCGGAAGTGACGATGAGACAATTCGAAGGGCGTGGCGCGCACTCGTCAGAACGTACCATCCGGATATGGCAAAAGCGGATCCGAAGGGGGCGAACCGACGCCTTGCAGAAATAAATGCAGCTTGGGATCTGGTCAGTGCGCGAACGGATGCTGACGTTCGCCGTCTGAAATTGATGATGGCTCAAAGACGTCTGGCCGAAGAGCGCCGTCAGAGGGAATTGGAATTGCGCCGCCAACAAGCGCAAGCGGCTTATCAAGCTGCACAAAAAGAGCGTTTGCGCGAAGAAGCGCAACGCAAGACAGCGGCATCGGGATCGGAAACGCAATCCAGTGCCAGTTCGGTCTTTGAAACTGCTTCTAGCGAAACAAATAGTAAGAGTGCTGTGAACCTGCCGATGCAGCATGGCGAGACCACTGACACCGATGCGCGCGCGCGTTCACAGCTGACAGCCATGGCGCGCCGGATGTTCGAAGCCGCACGGACAATCTGTTCCGCTGAGATCCACGAGGAGACGCGTCCCGTCTTCATGTGAAACCTCATCGAGTTTGAGGACCTTAGATTGCGTGGTAATGCCGCGAAATCTCTAGCTTGAGGCCACGGTTTCGCAGGCGAGCCAGGCTTGTCTTTCTGAATTCCCTTCGATGCACAAAACCGTGAGCGCAGTTGCCGCCTGACAACACCGGGATAAAGTATATCGAAACCATATCGGCGGTAGAAAGAAACTGACGAATCCGTGGGAAGCGATTGCAAATGTTGACAAGACGGCACTTTATTCAAACGTCAGTAGCCATGTTCTCGGCACCTGTTGCCATGACGGCCTTACCCCGTTCAGGCGCCGCGCAAAGCCAGTGGTCCGCTTGGGACGCGCGCGTGACGCCTGCGGGTTATGATCCTGCAACGACCAATCCATGGGGGCTCCATTCTCGGTTCCTGCCGGTACGGGTTGAAGCGAATTCAGGTCTGCGCCCTGGAGACATTCATGTGGATGCAGTTGCCCGTTATCTTTACCATATTGAAGAAGGTGGCACGGCCATGCGTTATGGCGTGGCCATAGCCCGGGGCAATCTCTATGAGCCGGGAACTTATGACATCAGACGCAAAGCACGATGGCCGAAATGGACGCCCACCGCAGATATGATCCGGCGAGATCCTGGCCTTTATTCCGAATTTGCAGATGGGGTTCCGGGGGGGCCGGCCAATCCACTAGGGTCGCGCGCGCTTTATCTCTTTGTGGGGAATCGTGACACTTACCTGCGTATTCATGGCACCCCTTATCCGCGGTCGATTGGTGGCCGCGCAAGTTCTGGATGTGTGAGGATGGTAATGCCGCATATCAATGACCTCTACGAGGAGGTTTCAACGGGTGCGACAGCTTATCTCTACCCTGCGGAGAGCTATTTGACGGCAGCCAGCTAGAGGGGCTTATTCCGCGTCAGATCTGCGGGCGTGTACAAATGGGCCGACCCTCCTTGTTGCGCAGAGGCAACAGCGTGGTCTCAACCGGCCCTTTGTGACGGTACCAGTAACATCCGTCTTCTTCCCGGATTTTCACCGCGCTCAGATCCTGGTTTGGGGCTGCGATGGCCACGACGCCTTCAGGCAGGTTGCCAATGAACCCTTGCGCTGAGGTCCCGCCGGATGGCGAACAGGCTGCAAGACTCAGCATAACGACAGTCAAAAACCCAGATCGCATAGCATTTTCTCCTCAGACCGGACCACACCTCGTGGTTCACGCGGCCAGCCTACCCGCAAACTACTTAAAGCAGGGTTTCACCTCTGACAATTCGGCGCAAATCTTGCGCCTTGCAGCGATTGCAGAGAAACGCCTGAAAGAACGATGCTGAACCAGATACCCGCAACGCGTCATAGCCGCAGAGGGAGAGTTATCAAAAGCAACCGCCCAGCGAGATACGAACAGCATTCCTGCGAACGAGGGATCATGATTGTTCCGGGCGTTTGGATAGGTCGCCACTCCAAAGGAAGCTTTTTCTCTAAACCGCAAAATATGGAGGTGACTGGCCGTGCTCGCGGTCAACCATGTAGTGATACCTGTTTTTGCCGCAACACTCGAAGTGCCAGTCGTTGCAGGCCCACGCCGGTGCGAAATTCGAATTCTTCGAAGTGAAAGCGGCGCGCGGTGACGCCGTATCGCAGCAAGCCTGTTTGAAGCGACCGCCGCAACGCAACCGGGCCGCAGAAAGAGACCTTCATCTGCGAAAGGTCGGTTCCGACCATTTCCGCGATCAGGTCTGCTGACAGGCGCTTGCCCTCACATGAAAAGATCACGTGCAGAGTAAGGTTTGGTTTTTCTTCCGCGAGCGCCTGAACTTCTGTCAGATGTGGAGCATCTTGTGGGGAGCGGACGCAATAAAAGAGGTGGACCGGATCGGTATGCGTATCCAGCGCGTCGCACCAGGCCAGAAAGGGGGTTACTCCGATGCCGCCAGCGATCCAGATTTCCGGGCCCCTGTTTGAAAGTCTGAAACGCCCAAATGGTCCCTGTACGCGAACCTCTTGCCCGACATCGAGTTCATTACGCAAATTGGATGTGAAGTCACCCAGCGCTTTCACGGTCACCCGTAGTGTTCCGTCTGCACCGATTTTGGAGAAGCTGAAAGGATGCGGCTCGCTCTTGCCCGCACCTGTGAAACGCAAAATACCGAATTGCCCCGGATCAGGCACGACTCCCTTGCGATCAGGCTTTAGGGAAATCGCGAGCGCGCCGCCGGTTCTTTCAAGATTCAGGATTTTGTAGCTGTGTGACGGGCGCATCCGTTCGGGCAACATCATCCAGATGTAGGCCGTGATGCCGGCAAGGCAGAATGCGCTTGTGTAGAGACCAGCCGGGTCACCCATCTGGAAAGGCTTCATGATGAAGAAGAAGTGGAAGGTTCCTGCGACAAACAGGGCACCCATTGCTTTGTGGGTCCACTTCCAAAGATGATAGGGGATGAAGGTCGCAACAGAAATCACAACCAGTATCAGCAGGCCGTAGAGGCTGATCTCTCCAAGGGTCTCAGCCAGTTCGTTTAGGGCTGTTTCCCGACCCAACCCTCGCATTTCAGCGTCGATGGTGTCATGCAGGAGGATGGCCGTCATCGCGACAATGCCAGCCCATTTGTGCAGGACATAGATGCGATCCAGGCCGCCAAAAATAAGCTCAATACCTGGCAACCGTGTCGACAGGATTTGCCCCCAAGCCATCAGTACGAGCGCTGCCAGGCCCAGATATTGGGAGAAGAGCGCGACCTGATCTGTCACGTCCGGGAGTGTGATGAGCTGATAGGCGGGGAAAAGGGCTGTCGCAACGATCAAGAAAAGTCCCGAAGGGTTCATATGTGGTCCTTATGTCAGTGTTTGATGGGCAGTTTTGACGAGATCGTCGGCGAGCAGGTCGTCCAGGAAAATACTGAGAAGCTGCAATCGCCCGGCAACATCGGCTTTGCGGTATACAGAGGCACATTGTGCTTTGATGGTGCCCTGTTTTGTGTCCCGAAGATCTGCCATTTCAGCGATTGAAAACCCTTTGATCGCCAGGATGGCGACCTCTCGTTCGGCTGCTGTCAAAGACCAAGCATGAAAACGCGCCTCCAAAACCTCGCTGAACGCACCTGATGCGACTTTGATTTGGTCTTCCAACTGGTCCTGGCGTTTGAGGACCTGCCGCAATTCGTTCGCGGTGAATGTCAGGCCAAAGAACAATGCAACGGTCACCAAAGCTTCGATGGCGTCGCTCTCTGCCAGCTGATTGACCGACGTGGGCCAGAGCAAATCCCATGCGATATCCATCAGGAAATAGGCGCAGCATATGGCTTGCAGCGTGAACAGCGACCATAAAACAGCAGCACGTGACATGGAGTGATCCTTAGAATGCGAAACGGTGCGCTCTTTCTAGCGAGCGCACCGTCAAATTGTTAGCTGTCTTCGGCACCGTCTTCATCGTCCAGTTCAATCTCAAGGATCAAGCCCGTTTCAGGCGAGACTTCAATTTCGTATGTTTTGCCGTCGAGCATCGCTTCGACTTCAATTTCATCCTTGTCGAGCTCTATCTCGGAAATCGCGTAGCCCTTCGCCTCCAGCGCGGCTCGAACGGCGGCATCCGATTTTCCCAATGCATCGCCGACACTGATATTGGCCAGAGCCATGCCGGGTAGAAGCAGGCCAGCCAACAGAACCATTTTACCATTTTTGATCATTTTTTATTCCTTTTCATGATACCAATTGCCGCGATTTTGCGGTGATCATGAATTGGGCCGTTCCAGGGGCGATTGAAATTGAACTTCCGGGGGAGTTCGGGCGGCATAGGCCGAAGGTTTAGAGGGTTGGAGCAGGAAATAGTGCCTCGCCTGTCCCTCACATGGGCAATCATGGCAACGACGGTCGCTGGAATATCAAAAAGTTTTGCAGGTTGAGAAACCCGCCTTCTCATGGTCAATGGAGCGCAAATCTACATACATAGGGGCGCAGCATGCAGGAGACGTTCGATTCCATTCTCGGAGCGATCGGCAAGACACCGTTGGTGCGTTTGGACCGGTTGACGAAACACTATGGCTGCGAGGGGACAATCCTCGCAAAACTGGATCACCTCAATCCCGGGTTTTCAAAAAAGGATCGCGCCGCCCTCGGGGTGATCGAAGCTGCGGAGCACGACGGTACTCTCAAACCTGGTCAAACTGTGGTTGAATTGACGAGCGGGAACATGGGGACGGGTCTTGCCATTGTTTGTGGCGTTAAGGGCTACCCTTTTGTGGCAGTGATGTCGAAAGGGAACTCGCCAGAGCGCGCGCGGATGATGGCGGCGCTTGGCGCCGAGGTGGAGTTGGTGGATCAGCTACCAGAAAGCAGGCCGGGTGAAGTGTCGGGCGCCGATTTGGCGGAGGTCGATCGGGTTGCGGCCCGGCTAACTCAAGAGCGTGGGGCCTTCAGAGCGGACCAATTTCGCCGAACGGGCAATCCGGATGCACATGAGCAGACCACCGGCCCCGAGATTTGGAAACAGTCCGATGGAAAGATAGATGCTTTTTGCGATTTTGTGGGGTCGGGCGGCACTCTGGTGGGCACCTCTCGCTATCTGCGCAGGCAAAACCCGCAAGTGAAGTGCTATCCAATCGAACCGGAAGGTGCCGCAGTTCTTGCAGGAAGAGAGGCAAGGAACCCCGATCATCCCATCCAAGGGGGTGGCTATGCCATGTCCGACCTGGACTTCTTGCACGGGATGTCTTGGGATGGGTTTCTTCGGGTTGATGGCAACACCGCGCGACAAACATCTCGCGATCTGGCGCGCCTGGAGGGGATATTCGCGGGATTTTCGGCAGGTGCAAATGTAGCGGGGGCGGTTGAATTGCTGAGAACCGCCCATCAGGGCCAGACCATCGCGGTTATCATTTGCGATTCAGGTCTGAAGTATCTTTCGACAGACCTTTTTACGTCCGAAGGCACGCGCGCCTGAACTTGTCGATCTGATCACTATATCCTCTATCGACCAGTATAGTTTTAACGTATTGGCTGCATTTGATCGCACAGTCCCGCGCGCATGCGGGATGTTGTATTGTCCGACCCATTCGAAAATGGTCTCGGCACGCAGGTGAAAGCCAAACCTGGAAAATAGAAACGGCCCCGGACTAACCCGAGGCCGTTTTTTTGTTTTGCCAGATTTACTCCGCTGGCATGACCATCGTCTCAGGGTCAATGGTCGTCGCAACGCCCGCAGCCTCGCGGCGGCTGTCATTCCAGATCGCTTTGATCAAGGCAATGCACATGAGGGCCATCACGAGCGAGAAGGGCAGGGCCCCAATCACCATCGCGGTTTGGATCGCACCTGTACCGCCTGAGATCAGCAATCCGCCAACCACAAAGGCCAGTGCTGCACCCCAGAAGAGGATGTGGGGACGCGCTTTTGGTCCTTCGTCGCCAGCCGCGTTGATCGTGTTCACGATCAGCACCGCGGAGTCAGCCGAGGTGACCAGGAACGTCATCAGCAGCACCACGATCAAGACGGCCATGGCCCACGCCAATGCCTGAGCAATAGGTGCCAGCATGAATTCGGTCATCGCAAAGATCTTGTCGCCGTTGGCAGCATCAAGGATAAGTCCGTTTGCGCCTCCGTTCAGCTCCAGATCGATGGCCGTGCCGCCAGCCCAGGCGAACCAGACGAAGCACATCAGCGATGGTACGATCATTGCGCCCAGCACGAATTCGCGGATGCTCCGACCGCGCGAAATACGCGCCAGGAACAAGCCCACGAAAGGTGCGAATGCGATCCACCAGGCCCAGTAGAACACAGGCCACCAGCCCTGCCATTGCGTTAGCAGGAAGGCTTCGGACCCTTCGACACCATCAGAACTGTAGACGTTGAAGCTCAACCAGGGCAACGCGACCAGATAGTCCCAGATGCCTATGAAGAACGCAGATGCGCCAAACCAGGTAGCGCCGAAGATGATGAAGAAGCCCAGCAGGAATATCGACAACACCATGTTGATGTTCGAAAGCCATTTGATGCCTTTCCCGACGCCGGAAAGGGCTGACATGGTTGAGGCCCCCATAATGACGAGCAAGGCGACCACAATTCCCAACGTGGTGGCAGAGCCATCTTCCAGCGCCAGACCGCCAATACCGATCCGGGTCAGACCGGCAACGAATTGTTCGACACCGAAACCAAGCGTCTGAGCAACACCAAGAATGGTCGCAACAACCGCGACAATATCAATGACGTGACCGACTGTGCCAGACAGGGATTTGCCAAACAGCGGGGTCAGCGACGATCTGATCGTCAAAGGCAATCCGCGACGGTAGCTGAAAAACGCCAGCGCGAGGCCCGCAATCGCGTAACATGCCCAGGCTCCCAAACCCCAATGCAGATAGGACCACACATAGGCCGTCCGAACATTGTCGACATCAAGTGCTGTTGTTACACCCTGGATGACCGAAGGGTTGTTTTTGAAGTGCGCGACCGGTTCAGCCACAGCCCAGGTCAGCATGCCGACGCCAATCCCGGCACCGAACATCATGGAAAACCAAGAGAAATTTGAGAACTCGGGCTTTTCACCAACTGTCCCAAGATTCAACCGCCCGGCGGCTGGCCAAATGGCCAAACCTATGCAGACCAGAACAAATGCTGTCACGACCCAGATGTACCAAGCGGCAAACTGCGCCAGGATAGCGGTGTTCCAATTGCCGAGGATTGTTCCGGCCTGCGTTGGCCAGACGATACACCAGACGACGAGCAAACTGATGATGATCTTGCTGACCACCGTCACGTTCACGCTGAACCCCCGATAAAAACCGTTCTCCGCGGTCTTGATCGGTAGATCAGATAGTGGAGGTTTCATTGACATTCTTGCTTTCTCCCGTTGTCACCGCGCGCTTCGCGCGCTCTTCACTTTGGAAACTGTACAGCTTGACCATGGTTTGACAACCTGCAACGTAACTCCCTATAGTTTCAGTCCGGGGAAACTTATATGGCCAAACTCGCGCTCATCCGCAGCCTGAGTGACATCGATATCAGGCTGGTCAGAATATTCATCGTGGTGACGGAGTGCGGTGGATTTGCTGCCTCTGAGTTGGAGCTCAATATCGGGCGCTCGACAATTTCCAAGCATATATCGGACCTGGAAGCGCGGGTCGGACTAAAGTTATGTAATCGCGGGCCTTCTGGCTTTTCCTTGACCCCGGAGGGCGAGCAAGTCCTTGCTGCCGCGCGAAAATTGCTTTCTTCCATTGATGGCTTTCAGTCAGAGATTGACAACATCCACACCAATTTGACGGGTACATTGCGGATTGGTCTCTTCGATCAATCGACCACCAACCCCAATGCGCACATCCACAAGGCGATCCGAAGTTTTGATCACGTTGCCCCTGATGTGGCGCTGGAAATTGCCCTGGATCCCCCCAGCACATTGGAGGCGCGCATTGCTGATGGGACGATGGATGTCGCGATTGTTCCTGTTCACAGGAAGTCGACTTTGCTTGCCTACACACCGCTCTACACTGAACATATGACGCTTTACTGTGGAGAGGGTCACCTTCTGTTTGATGCCGATCCAGACGCGTCGGCGGCTGATCTCGACCTCTCAGGGCACAAGTATGCCGGGTATGCATTCAACTCGCCCAATATGAAAGCCGGTCAAAACCTCGGCTTGAAGCGTGCGGCGCGTGTGCAGGAAGAAGAAGCGCTCTTTCTCCTCATTCAATCAGGGTGTTACCTGGGCTATCTCGCTGATCATGTGGCCCGGCCATTGTTGCGCCGCGGTCGTCTGAGGCCGGTCGCCGCTGCGGAAACGAGCTATGCCAGCACGTTCGCTGCGATCGTAAGGAAAAAGCCGTTGCCGGATCGCAAGACGCTCGAGTTTCTCGAATGTCTCAAGGCTGCGCATGGAAATCTCGCGCAATAATAGAGAGGTAGCCTCGCTATCCTCAAGCGCGCTCACATGAAATTCAGGTGCTTTGGCCTGCGTTTGAAACACGCCCATCCTTCGCAATTCCGGCGGCGTCAAATCGGGTGTTTTCCCTTTTTCTGCATTGGTGACTGGTTCCGGCACAATTGCACGGCTGGCTGCTGGAGCGCTTGTGGAATGCCCGGAATGTCATCGCAAGTCTTGAAAAATAACCAGCGATCAGCCGCAGCCTGCATGTTCCTCAGAATGGTCTTTTGCGACACGGTTCCGGTGGTATTGATTGGTCGTTGCAAAGGTCGGTAGCCAATTTTCGCGACGAACGGTCCAAAGCTCGTAGGTTGGTTTCAGCTGGTCAGGAGCATCCAGCGAACCAAGATGAATTTCGATTTCGCCATCGCTCAGCGAAAAGACCGAAGAACCACAGACCGGGCAAAAATGACGTCCGGCGTAGCCCTGTGTTTCACCAGTGATCTCCACCGATCCTTGCTCAAACACGGCTGAAGCATGGAAGAGAGCTCCGTGATGTTTGCGACAATCCATGCAGTGACAGATGCCGACCCGGCAGGGCGCGCTGGACGTTGTCATCCGCACCTTCCCGCAAAGGCAGCCACCTGTAAGAACTGTCATGAGAAATTGTCCTCTGGCTTGTTCCGCTATCGTCACACTGCCTGCCAATTGGCGAGACCGCAAGAACAGCTGACAGCTTGCACGTTGACGGCCCACTTCGGTTCAGGCATCGGGATCGGGTGAGAGTTGATGGGCAGCCTGCTCAGGACCCAGACGTTCAAGCCGATTTAGGAAAACCTGTGACACCGACCATTGCGACCGACCGCCGTGCCAACCTGTTTGGTAGCCTCTGGATGATCGCGTCGATGGGAGCTTTCGCGATCGAAGACGCATTTGTCAAAGCGGCGTCCGCAACTCTACCGATCGGTCAGATACTCATCCTGTTCGGATTTGGTGGCGCGTTGGTGTTCGCTGGTGTGGCCCTTGTCAACAGAGAGGCTCTGTTCACGGCCGATGTCGTCTCGCGCACAATGCGCCTGCGCGTGTTTTTTGAAGTCATCGGCCGGCTGTTCTATATACTCGCGATTTCGTTGATCCCCTTGTCGGCCGCAACCGTGATCCTGCAGGCAACACCATTGGTCGTGGTAGCAGGTGCCGCGCTGGTCTTTGGCGAAAGGGTAGGGTGGCGTAGATGGGCAGCGATCTTCTTGGGGTTGATCGGTGTTTTGATCATCGTTCAGCCCGGCACCGATGGTTTTTCCACGCTGTCAATCCTTGCGGTTATTGGCATGATTGGCTTTGCCGGACGCGATCTTGCCAGTCGTGCGGCACCTGCCTCTCTCGGTACCGCTATCCTCGGATTGTACGGGTTCTTGTCCATCGTTGTCGCTGGCGCGCTGTTTTCCGTGTGGCAAGCGGCGCCATTTGTGCAACCCGATGTCAAAACCTGGTTGGTTTTGTCGGGAGCAGTTTTGACAGGCGTTTCTGCGTATTCGTGTTTGATGAAAGCAATGCGTACTGGCGAAGTTTCCGCTGTAACGCCGTTCAGGTACACACGGCTGATATTTGGAGTGGCATTTGGCGTTGCGTTTTTTGGAGAGCGGTTAAGCGCTTCCATGCTGATTGGATCAAGTCTGATTGTGGTTTCAGGTCTTTTCATTCTATGGCGGGGAAAGCAGGTCAAACTGGCGAACTAGCGGACTAAACGACGCGAAGGCCAACCGGTGGATATCATAGGCAGCGATACTGTAGGACGCGGATCATGGATTGATCAGCCGCTTTCCGTCACGAAAAACCTGCGTCCAAGGGAGGATCGAGAAGGACGCTCTCAAACCGGTCGGCCAAAAGGGGTCCATTCTGATCAGCTCTTCGACGCGACTTTCCTCTTTTGCCTCCACGATCCAGAGCCCATCCCGACCCTTTCCTGCCGGGTCGGTAAGCGGACCTGCCGCCTCAATGACATCCGCATGGCGTTCGAGGAAAGCGAGATGTTCCTGCATGTGAGTGTTTCGGAGATTCGGATCGGCGTCTGCAGTATCTTCAAATAGAATAATGTATTTCATTGGGCTCTCTCGTATTGTTCTTGGGGATCATTGCATGGCGAAAAAGCTGATTGAATGGAGATAATGGACTATCTATTCTGCAAAAATGCAGGATCATAATTAGGATGACTTGAAGTGCTTGTTGGCATTGCAACGGAAGGGAACCCTGTCCGAAGCAGGTCGAAGGTGCGGGGTAAGCGAGACAACAGTGGCGCGTCGTTTGAAACGCCTCGAGCGTGCGCTCAATGTGGAACTGTTTGCCAGGAACGAGCGCGGAAATTTTGAACCGACCGATCCCGCCCGTGCCATCCTCGACCATGCCGAAGCGGTGGAATTCGAAAATGCAGCCCTTCGTGAAAAACTTGGTCAACTGGCCGGTAGAATAGAGGGGACCGTTCGACTGAGTTCGGTGCCGATGATCATTCGTCACATTCTGGTGCCCAATCTGGAGGCGCTGTGGGCCGATCATCCCAACGTGACCCTGGAACTGGTGCCGGAGCCGCGAAACGTCGATCTGACGAAGCGAGAGGCAGATTTAGCAGTTCGGTTTTCGCGCCCTGCACAGGGCGGGCTCATGACGAAGGCCAAGAAACTCAGTGAACTGGAATTTGACGTTTTCTGCGCGGCAAAGACTTCCGCCGGCGCGGAAGATGATCTTGGTTGGATCGGTTATGACGATGCAAATATCACGCTGCCTCAGGCGCGTTGGACTGACGCGCTGAGAAGACAATCTTCAGGTAGGTCCAGCGTGCTAAAAGTGGAAGACATTGATACGGCTCTGGAGGCGGTTGCCCACGGGCTTGGCAGGGCGGTGTTGCCAAAAGCTGCCTGTAAACGGGACAGCAGAATCCGCCCCGCAACGGCGCAGTTCAGACGCCAAAAGATGACAAGGGAGGTATGGCTACTGTCCCATGCGGATTTGGACTCTCGTCAAGCTATCAGGGCGGCAAAGTCCTGGCTAACCAACCTGACTTGGTCATAAGAGTTTTTTGAGATTTTCCGCCGCTGTGGAGGATTCACACGATCTATCCAAGGGAAGGGATTGCGTCTCATAGACGCCAAGCCAAGACAATCCGCGTTGAGGTCATATGCCGAACGGGACCCCACCTGCGACCGGAAAGTTGATGCCCGTGACGTAATTGGCCTGAGGCCCTGCCAGGTAGGCAACTGCATTGGCCACATCCATTGGTAAGCCCGCATCGCGCAGTGCAACAGCGGCGTATCGTTGGGCCTTGATTTCATCCAGTGGCAAGTTGTGTTCGGCCGCGAGGCGCTGATTTGCAGCCAAATGCATGTCGGTTGCGATATAGCCGGGGCAGACCGTGTTGCAAAGAATGCCGTCGACACCAAATTCAGCCGCTATCGTCTTTGAGAGACCTGCCAGACCGTGTTTCATGGCGGTGTAGGCGCCAAATCCTGGTTCCGCACCAAGGCCTCCGGTTGAGCCAATATTGATGATCCGGCCACCGCCTGCTTTACGCATTTCGGGGATCACCGCTTGGGCCATCATCATCGGTCCCAATAGGTTGACATCAAAGCTGCATTTCCACTGCTCAGGCGTTGTCGATAGGAAATTTTGAGATCCCGCCAAGGAACCTGCATTGTTGACCAGAATGTCGACGCCACCGAACTCAGAAACGGTTTTCGCCACGCAATCCTGAACATCGGCTTGTCGCGTTACATCTAGCCTGACCGCGATGGCGCGACTTGGCCCCTGACTGATCTCGGCGGCAAGTTCGTCGAGCAGAGACATTTTTGCAGGTAATCCGTCCGAACTCGCAGACGTCCCGTCGATGTCCGTGACAACAATGTCGGCACCATCCTTGGCCAACCGAACTGCTGTCGCTCGCCCGATCCCTCTTAGCGCGGAAGCACCGGTGACAATCGCTGTTTTCCCTGTCAGTGTTCCCACACTTGAACCCCGCAACTGAGTTGACGTCATGCAATAGCGGTAGCTGAATTTGACGGATTTTCAAATGCGGCACAGGCGTATCATTTCACCTCAAAGATTAGCCGGCTAAACGGGAATAGGAGTTCTCTTTGCATGCTGAAACTTGATCATATCACGGTTATTGCGCCAAGCCTGGCCGAAGGCGCGGGACATGTGAGCGCATGCCTCGATTTGGATGTGCCCTTTGGCACGCGGCACATCTACATGGGGACCCACAATCATCGGCTTCAGCTCGGCCGTGGCGTCTATCTGGAAATTGTGGCGCTTGATCCTGATGGTGTCGATCCCGCGCAGGCCAGATGGTTCGGGCTCGATAACCAGCAAAAGGTGAGAGCCGACTGGGATGCAGGACGCAGGCTTCGAGGATGGGTCGCAAATACGGTCGAGATGGATCGTATTTTGTCAGACCACCAGCAAACCTTTGGTATCCCTGCTCTTCTTCCACCGGATGCTCCGGAGTTCGCCTTCGCCATTCCAAAGGACGGTTCCCTTCCTCTTGACGGAGCCGCGCCAAGCCTGATTGATCATCGGGGCGTGCCGACCCGCATGGACGAAATTCCCCAGATGGGTGCGCGGCTGGATAGCCTGACGCTGGAACATCCGACCCCGGAAACCATCAAGGCCCTTTACGCCAAGCTGGGCATCGACCGGCCACCGAAAATCGTTAAAGGGCCGCAAGTTCGGTACACAGCACACGTAGAAACGCCAAATGGCAGGCGTGTGTTGACGTGATGCACCATTTGCAAAAGTGGCGCTGGGTCAAGTTGACGAGGGGGGTTTCATGAATAAGCCGGCAAGGGCAGCTCCAGCAAAAATCCCGATTGATAGGCTTTGTCCAGCAAGGCGCTGCGGCGTGATGTCGATCCCTTTGAGCCGTTCAGGATTTCCAGCTTCCTATTGGTAAATCCAAAGTAGCCGAAGGTGCCTTTGATCAAGGTTGTCTCCAAAGCTGTTCGGTAGCCCATTTCTGACATTTCATCTGAACGCGCCCCTGCCGGGATCAGAAAAATGCCGGTCCTGGGCCTCTGGAGAGATACCTCCGGATCGGCCAATTGGTCATATGCCCAGCCCCACGACCAGACACGATCTACCCACCCTTTGGTCATGGCTGGCATGCCCCACCAAAACAGAGGAAACACAAAACAGACTGCATCCGCTTGGGTGATCCGCTCCTGCTCTCTGAGCACATCGGGCGGCGCAGGACTTGCGTCATCTGCTTCGACATCGGCCATGGACCAGCGCGGGTCAAAACCTTCTGAATGAAGATCAGCCATTTCCGTGGTATGCCCTGCCGCTTCTGCCCCGGCATTGAAGCGGCGCGCCACGGCTGCGCAGAACGCTTCCGGGTTCGGATGATCAAGGACCGTCAGAACGTGCATCTTCATACCCAGTGTTGTTGGTTCGAAATGTGCAATTTCCGGTACCATTCAATGCAAGGGTTTCCTACCCCGTTCCAGGAGTTTCGGTTTGCAAATGGCGACGGATACCGTGTTCCATGGTGTGGATTGATTGGCATCTGTCCGCCAGTCCACCCGCTCACATGAATGTGACGCGCCAGAATAGTTGGCGCACCGCATACTCAAACCAGCACATGTTTCAACCATGGGAGGATTCGATGAGAGTATATATAGGCCTGTTGATTGCCATTCTGGCAGCTCCGGTTTTTGCACAGGAAGCAAAACGCAGCATCGAGCCGGTTGCTGGCGACGTCTTCTTGATGAGAAACAACTTCCACAATTCGCTTCTTGTGGCGACGACAGAGGGTGTCGTCAGGGTTGACCCGATAAATGCTGAGGCGGGATCCTGGCTCAATGCTAATCTTGATCAGTTCGGCCAGGAAAAGGTGAGCCACTTGATCTACTCGCATAGCCATGGTGACCATGGGTCCGGTGGCGGAGTACATGACGGTGCTCTTGTGATCGCTCATGAGGATGCGCCGGAAACAATTGATGGTGTCGCGCCAGATCTGCGCGTTGGCGACACCCATGTCCTTGAGGTTGGTGGGAAAACGATCGAACTCCACAACCTCGGTGCAGGCCATGACAATCACATGTTGGTCACGATCGTTCGTCCCGAAAACGTGGCGTTCATTGTGGATGTCGCTGCCCCCAAGCGCCTGCCGTTCCGTGACTTTCCGCGTTCCGATATCGGCGGATGGTTTAAACAACTTGAAACCGCCCAATCACTGGATTTCGAGATTTTCGCCCCCGGTCACGGCAACGTGGGAACGAAGGCTGATCTCGATGATGCTTATACTTATATGGTCGAACTGCAGGCAGCGGTCCTTGACGGTTTAAAGGCCGGAAGCTCCACAGAGCAACTAAAGGCCGAAGCCACCATGGATGCCTATAAGGGTTGGGGTCAGTATGATGCATGGCGTGAGCAGAACATCGACGGAATGGTGCGGTATCTCAGGTCGTCCGGTCAGGTTGAGTGATCCTTGCCCCGTCAGCCTTTTGAAGCTGGGAACCCTTAGCGAAGCCTGATTTGCGTCATCGCGTGCGAGGACAAATGCTTGGTCAACAGGAATTTGTGGACACGTTTTGGCACGCTCTAAATATCAAATAACTGGTTGTTGATCGCTCTGGTGCCCAACGCCAGTTTTGATGTGATAAGATGGAATTGAAAAACGTAAGTCCAAGAGGAGAAATCCAAATGACAAACGTCTTACCAACGCGTCGTGCCTTTCTTGCCACTGGCAGCGCCGCCGTCATGACTGCGGCGCCCGGCGTCCTGCTGCCAACCGGTGCGCAAGCGCTCACACCAACATCTTCGATGCGCGGCGGATCAAATAACTACCTCCCGGGCGCGCCGATCGTGGATCGGATCGGTGGCGGCGGTTTTTGGATGACCGGAACGGTGCGGCGCGCAGGAGATGGTGCCCCGCTTGCCGGTCAGCGTATCCAAATCTGGGCACATACTACGGAGGGGCACGAACGTGATCCGCAAAGCCATGGTGCCACATTGACTGATGCTGACGGGGTATTCCGACTGGAGATGCCGCAAATCGTTCCCGCTTTTGGCCAACCTCACGGGCATCTTGCATATGACAGCGGCGAGTTCGAAACTGTGTTCCTGCGTCCCGTGATGTCGAGTGCAAAAGACACCAGTCTCCGCGCGGACTTCGTTCTTCAACCGGTCTGAGCAAAGTGAATTCCGCAAAGGTGCCAAGCATGCGGCGCATTTTGATCTGGGGGCTGCTTGCAGTGGTGGTGGGTCTGCCGATCGCTGGCGCAGCAACGAGCCCGCTGCTTGCATGGCGGGACCCGGTCTACGTTGCGTCCGGGTTTGCGGGTGTCGTGGGGATGGCGCTACTGCTCATCCAGCCCATGCTGGCCCGTGGATACCTGCCGGGACTGCCCCTGCATCGCAGCCGACGGGTCCATCGTGTCGTCGGCGTTCTGCTGATCGTATCGGTTCTTGCCCATGTCGCAGGTCTCTGGATCACTAGCCCGCCGGATGTGCTCGACGCCCTTTTATTCGCTTCTCCGACGCCATTCTCGGCCTGGGGTGTCATCGCGATGTGGGCGGTTTTTGCCGCGGCCCTTCTGGCCGTTCTACGCAGGCGGCTAGGATTGCCATGGCGTAGCTGGCGCCTGGGGCATACCGCTCTTGCCTCAGTGACGGTCCTGTGCAGCGTGGTGCATGCATTGCTGATCGAGGGAACGATGGAAATGGTGACCAAGTGGACGCTCTGCGTGTTGGTGCTTGTTGCAATGGCAAAAGCACTGGTGGACGGACGGGGGTCTAGGTTGCGATCACCGTCGCGCTGAAACAATGCGTTGCGCGTTAGTAGTGAACAAAACAAGCCTTCCGCTTCAATGCCGTCTGGTCCCATGGGTCTGATCATTCAGCTTTTGAGGTGATTTGATTGAGGACTGCCCAAGTACGGAGCTTTCTTGCTCTCGAACCGGGGCAGGTGGCTACAATCTCAGGATTTGGCAAAGAAATTTATCACCTCATCGATGATCATACGATGCTGTGCGGCGCGCTGCGCGCCACCATTGCTGCAGATGATTTCATCTCCGGGCGCCTCTTTTGCCAGCAATTCGAAACCGCCGGGTTTGCATTGTCCCAGAAAGTCGAAATGAGAGAGCGTATCCGGCTCAACATAGGCCGTATTCGTTGCAGGCAGCGTCTGCACCAAGGCGCGGGATTCGATATCGAGCGTCAGGCCGGAATTCATGATTGGGGCTCCGAAGATCAGCATGGGCCGGCTGATTTTGTGCAAACTATCTGGCGAGAAGCTCTGAGTTCCACCAAGGTCAAAAATCGCAAAGGCGCGGATGCGCGGATCGGAGAGATCGGCCTGCATTTTCGATCTGTCCTCAGGCGTCCTGGCGATCTGCCAGTCTGAGAAGATACCGCACACCAGTTCCCCCGGTGTCTCGCGACAAAAGCGATCTATGCGCGCGGGGTCGAAGCGGGCACCGGCAAGGGCCGCAGCAGTAAATCCGCCCAGTGAATGGCCCGCCATGAATATCCGATCTGGATTGACTTCGGCGGGCAAGCTGCCGCCCGTGAGTGCGAAGTCAATTAGCCGGCTGATATCCTTCGGGCGTTCCCAAAGCTCACGACGTTGATCCGGATCGCGCGACCAGGTCGAGGTTCCGGGATGATCGATTGCCGCGATGACATATCCCTGTTTGGCCATGGCCCCCGCGAGCCAGGCCTGATTTAGGGAATTGCCAAACATGCCATGGGATAAAACGACCAAAGGGAAGGTACCCCCGGCAGGTTGTGCATTTCTTACGACGTTGGTACTCACCCAAACTTCGCTTTCGAAATCTGGGCTTGCAGGTTCAGTTGCCTCGGTCGGATACCAGATCAGGCCTTTTAGATTACGGTTTCCCATCGGGTCAGGTATTTCAAGGTCGGCCAGCGCCGCCTGATAGCTTTGGGCTGAAAGGGAGGTCGCGAATGTTATCAGAACAGTGGCGAGAAAGAAAAACAGGTGTCTCATGGAAAACTCCGTATCTGGATACTAATGCCCTGACATCTGAGTTGACAGTTCAATTGAAACAACCTGTTACCCTGCCTATACCTGTCCTTGATCATGATCCCGGACGCTCCCGGCAAAAGGAGGACAGATGGACACGCCCGGGCTCTTCAGTTTTCCGCTGCCACTGCTAACGGCACTATTGTGTGGCGTCATCTCTGTGCTGACCTGGCGGCTCAACCTCGGGGTCAGGCGGGCGAGCGCGACGTTTTCGGTACTTTTTGCCCTATGTGCTCTTGAGGCCGTTCTGGTCGCTGTGCGGTTTGGCTACGGTCAAACGACTTTCATCCCTCTGCAACGCGCATTACCGATGTTTCTTGGGCCGCTGATGTATCTGGGGTTCTCGGCCATGAAGTTGAGCAGGCAGCCGTTCCGGGGCGCTGTCGCGGTTCATATAGGCGCGCCTATCCTCCTCATGGCGCTTTTTTGGATATTCGTTGATGACTTGCGCGCACTCGATATCGTCATCAGTACGAGCTACGTTTTTTACATCGGTTCACTTTTCCTGCTTTGGCGGCGCGGTGCGGATGCCTTGATCCACGCCCGTGTGGAGCTCACTTCGAGCCTCTCGAATTGGATTTTGCGCTGCATTGGTTTTCTGGCCTTCATTCTGCTCCTTGATACGATCATAGCGCTGGATTTCGCCATGAACCGGGGGGCCAATGTCACTACGCTGATCTCTTATGGGGCAGCCGCATTGATTGTTGTACTTCTGGCGATGATTTTGGCGTTGCCGCGGTTGCTTGGGGGGCGCCTGGAAGGCGCGCGACACCTTCCTCAGACGACCGAGCCACAGGATCCGGAAATCGAAAGACGTCTGGATGCCGTCATGAGGGATCATCAGCTTTTCCTTGATCCCGAGTTGACGGTTCAGCGCCTTGCAAGACGTCTGCATTTGCCTGCGCGCAATGTTTCTGCCGCGATAAACCGGATGAAGCGAAAGAACGTCTCGCAGTACATCAACGAACTTCGCCTCGCCCACGCCGCAAACCTTCTGGTCAATGGTGAGCAAAGTGTGAAGGACATCGCAGAGGCTTCGGGTTTCATGACGCGGTCGAATTTCTACAGGGAATTTCAGCGGGTCTATGGCCAGTCGCCTACGGATTATCGAAATACCGGATCAAGCAGCAGCGCTCTGGCTGGTGATAGAGGCAGTTCCGAGAACTGAACATTCGTATCAGCCTTGATGTGATTGTCGGTCCGGTGCTTTGCGTGATCAGGTTCGGTTCATCCGACCCTATTTGCCCCCGAATTCCAATGCCTGGTGATGGCACCGATCAGGATTCCATGGTGAATTTGACAAAAAGCCTGTGCGCTCCCAACCTGTGACCATTGTATTGCTCAATTGAGAGGTGGGATGATGGAAGACGAATCTGCGTTGGATGCCGCCAAACACTCCATGAGATGGTGGAACCGTTATTATCATTTTTTGCTCTACGTGCACTTCTCGCTCGGGATCATGGGAATCCTGGTCGGCGCTCTGATCGCAGCGGATTTCGAGTCAGATATGCTGGTCCTGAACCCGCAATTTCTGGGTGTGCTGTCGACTTTGATTGTCGGCGTCGTATCGTTTGTGCAACCCGGCCGCATGGCGAGCGTCTTTTATGATGCCTATTGGCGCATGCGGGTCGCGATACTGCGCCATTCAGAAGGACAATCTGATGCCGCGGCGCTGGTCGATGCAATTGCGAATGGCTTCACCGCGGTGGCTGAAATACAGCCAGAGTCCCTGGGTACGCTTGAAGCATCGGGCAGGGATGCGTCGGAGGGGGAACTGACAGACCATCAAAAGATGCGCCTCGCCGAATTCCGCGAGGAGCTTCTGAAAGAGAATGCGGAAAGCGAAGAGGCCGAAAAGGTTGACCCGGTGTAGGTGCTGCGTTGAGGATTTCCGGCCCGCACTTTTGCAACGCCGGTCACCGCATGACCGCCATGATCCAATGCTCGCTCAATCTGCCTCAATTTCCATTCCGAAGGCTCGTTTTTGACGTTATTTGCCAATGAGAATGATCGCGGTCGCGGACTTGAAAAAACGCTGACCTCAAGGTTATGCTTTTACGATACGCCCGTAATCATTGAAACGATCTCGTTCTTGTCGGTTTTGGCTGTTTCGCGAATGCCGATCTGCACGCCGCGGCGCAATACGCAAATGCGATCCGACAGTCGGAACACCTGATCAAGGCTGTGGCTGACCATGAGTATCGCGAGATTTTTGGTTTTGAGGCTGATGATCAACTCTTCGACCCGGGCGGTTTCTGCCACGCCGAGAGCGGCGGTGGGCTCATCGAGCAAGATCAGTTTGCTCGCCCAGTGGGTTGCGCGCGCGATCGCGACGCCCTGACGCTGCCCACCACTAAGATCGCTGATTGTGGAATTTACAGAAGGGATGCGGATATCCAACTCATCCACCAGCGTCTGAGTTTGCTGGCGCATCCGTGACTTGTCCAACAGGCCAAAGGGTTGTTTGGTCAGTTCCCGGCCCAAAAACATGTTCATGTAAACCGGTTGCTGATCTGCCAGTGCCAGATCTTGATACACAACTTCTATCCCGTTACTTCTGGCAGAGCTTGCATCCGCAAACGCTGTGGGTTCGCCATCCAGCCGAATGCCTCCAGATGTCGGCGTATGAACCCCTGAAATAATCTTGATCAGCGTCGATTTACCAGCGCCATTGTCGCCGACGAGCGCCACGATTTGCCCTGCGCGCAGATCAAGCGAGAATTCCTCTATCGCGACAACGCCGCCAAATGCCTTGTGGACGTTCTGAAGGCTTAGCACGGGTTCTGCATCTGTCATGTCAAAGCCCTCTCCGGCCATCCGGTGGGCCGTCCGAAGATGTCTTCGATGGTGGTGACCCGGGGCGATCCAGTACTTACTCCGGAAACGCCGACAATATTGGCTCGCGTCACAAATGCCTGGCCGCGAAATCCGAAAACGACGGTATCACCTGCTTTTGGTTTTATCGGACCGGTGGCATCAATCATTCCGTAGTAGTCAATGGCGGCATAGTCGGGAACTTCGACGCTGGTGAGTGCCGAGGCCGTGCTGGTTGGTGTGGAACTGATCAGTGCTTTGAGATCATATTTCGGGAAGACCGGATCAATATAGAGCCCGCCGCCAAAACAGAAGGCGTTGCCGCCATGATGATGGGAGACTTCGCTCAGATACAAGACGGCGGGATCCTCCGGCAGATCCTCAATTGCATGGAGTGGCGTGGTTCCGTGTAGTGCATTTCCCGGTTCGCATTGGGTGGCGCCTGCGTCTGCCAGTGCCGGCAGGATCACGGAGGAATTTGTTCCGGGCGCGTTGATCTCAATTTGGTCACGCCCGGTTGCGGCCAGCGCTTCTGCGGCACGCGACAGTGTTGCGAGGTTTTGAGTGGGAACAACCTTGCGGCTGTCCTGATCAAACAAAAGCGCTGGAAAAGTCGTGATGCCGGCGAAGGCGGCACCATCCAGGGTGTCGATAAAATCTGCGACTTTCGCCACATCCTCTGCTGCGAAACCGCCCTCATGGCCCCGGTAGAACGTATCGCCTTCGGTCTGGATACGGGCCAGCAGGTTTTGAGTGCGCTCACATTTCGCTGCTGCAGCGGCCGCTTCTGTCGCTTTTTGATCACTGAAGACAGTCCAGTAGTCCGGTTTTAGCTGCGCCGCCGCAAACCCGGCATCTCCTCGAGGTACCTGCACAAGATGCCCCAAATGACCGGTTCTAAGACCAGCACGATGACAGGAAATAGCGCAATCCATATCCACCGCCACCGATCTGTCGATACCGCCGCGCTTGACCGCTGCGCAAAACCCGGAATGCCGCCCAACCTGTTTGGTCATGGCAAATGTTTTCATTCCCAGCGACTTGGCCTTGTCGGAGAAATGCCGGGCGTTACGTTCCACCGCGTCCAGATCCAGAACATAGGAATTCGGCGGCAGCTCGCCGGACTGGTGAAGCGCCATTGCAGCCTCGATGAAGCGAGGATTTCGACGCATGAGGACATCTAGAAACATGTGGCGTGGTCCTTTGTTCAGCGTTTGGTGTCGCGCAGCGAAATTGCAACGGCGAGCAAAATGATCAGCCCGCGCACGATCATCTGGTCAGATACCTTCAGGTTCATCAGGATGAGGCCGTTGTTGAGCATCCCCATCAACACAGATCCGACAAGCGCGCCCATGACCGACCCCTTGCCGCCATTGAGCGCCGTGCCACCGACGATCACCGCTGCGATGACGGTCATCAGATCACTTTCGCCCAAGGTATATTTGGCGGCTTGAAGCCGTCCTGCATAAAGCAGTCCGGCAAGACCCGCGCAGGCCCCGCAAATGGTCAGAACATAAAAGCGCACACGCGGCACCTTGATCCCGGACACCTGGGCTGCGCGAGCGTTGTCGCCGGTTGCAAGAACATGCGCGCCAAATTTTGTATGTCGATAAACCAGATGACCAATGATGACGGCGATGGCGGTCCAGATCACCAGAGAAGGTATGGAAAACAGCTTTCCGGATCCGAATATCCCGGTAAATGTTTCGTTGACCACTGGAATGGACCGCAGGTCTGTCATGGTCCGCGCGATTCCTGCAAAAAGCCCCATTGTTGCAAGGGTCACCAGAAAGGACGGTAGCTTGAGATAGGCAACAAGGACACCGTTGAAGGCTCCGATGAAAACGCCCGCAGCAAGGCCGGCGATTACGCCGATCGGCATTGAATAGTGTTGCATTGCGACGGCCGCCGACAATGCGGCCACGGCAACAATTGATCCAAAACTAAGATCGATCTCTCCGGCCGAAAGAGCGAAGACGAGGCCGACTGCCATGATCGTCGCAGGCGCAGTCTGCAAGATGATGTTGGTCAGGTTGCGTTGTGTCAGAAACCCATCGTCATGTAGGGTCAGCGCGAAAAACAGGAAGATCGCCAAAAACCCGATATAGACGATCCACTGTTGAATGTCCGTGCCGATTGACCGCGATCTGAGACGTTCCATGATCCGATGTCCAATTGAGATGGGGTGGAGAAGACCGATACCGCCCGGTCTCCTCTCCGCAGGGAGAAAATTGCTATCTGACGCTCTCGGGCGCTTCGATGTTGAGCGACTGTTTCCAACCATCCACAACATTGTCTGCGGTCACCGTCACGGCGGGCGCCACAATGAACGGCGGCACCTCTTGCCCCAACAGATCAAGGATGCCTGCCGCAGCCATCGCGCGGCCAAGCTCGTAAGCCTCGTCGGCCACAATCGCGGCGACGTTTCCGCCGTTGACCATATCCAGAGCAACTGGTTCGGAGAGATCAAGGGTCACAATCTTTGTTGTTGTATTTCCATTTGCGCGCAGCGCCGCCAGAACGCCTTCAGCTGGTCCGGCCCAGGTGACATAGATGCCGCCCAGATCGGGGTTTCGCAGTAACATCGCATTGGCGATCTCCTCTGCGCGGGCGGGATCGCTGATGCCCTGTTCGGCGACGATGGACATGTTGGGGTAATCGTTTTCGATCGTAGTCTTGAAAGCGTTATCCCGCTGGTTGGTCACATAGTAAGCCGCGTCGTGGTAAATCCAACCAACGGTTCCGGTCTCACCCATTGAGGCAGCCAGCGCATCGGCTGCTTGCTTGCCCATCTGGAAAAGATCATCCGTCACGATTGCAGCATAATCGCCCGGGTGCTGATAGTCGGCTGGCAGGTTGGACAAGAAGACCAGCTTTACCCCACTCTCTTTTGCTTCCTTGAACGCCGCTGCGGATGTTACCGGATCGAGGGGCAGCGACAGGATGATACTGGGGTCTTTGATCAAGGCGGTTTCGATATCGCTTCGTTGTTTTGCCGCATCGAACCCGGCACTTGTTGTCGCGACAACTTCGATCCCGAAACGGGCAAATTCATCGGTGGCACCGGCGGTCACGGCGTTCACGAAATCCGATTGATCATGCCAAAGCAGCGCGGCGGTGTGACCTTCGGCTTTCAGCTTTTCCATGCTGTTTTCGGGGACCGTAATTTCGGCCGTGGGCGTGGCGGTTTCACCGCCAGGACCAATGGTCTGCGCAAAGAGTGGCCCGCCTGCCAGCGTCAACGTCAGGCCAATCACTAGGTTCAATAGCTCTCTTCTCATTTTATCCTCCCGGTTGGTTTTCAGTTACAGGTGCCGCAATAGTGCGCGATAAACAGGGCAAAGGCGCGAACTGCCGCCAGATATTCTTCGACGCTGATGCGTTCCTCGAAAGTATGGGCGACGCTGATGTCGCCGGGCGCGCAGTAAACTGCCGGGCATCCAAGCGTATTCACCAGAAATGGCGTCTCGGACCAATAGGGCGCGCCGCCGATCGCGCCGCCGCTGCTATGAGTGCTTCCGATACAATCCGCGAGCAGCAGCGCCGATGGATGGTCCGGGTCAATTTCAACAGGTGAGCCGCCGCAGGGGTGATCTCTTCCTGCAGGATAGTTGATACTGATCGAGATTTCTTCGTCCAGTGTGGTTTCCGCAAGCACGGTTTCCAACTCTGTCACCGCGTGGTCGAGATCTTCTTCGGGGCGCAGCTTGCGGATCAGCGAGATTTTGCACTCCCCCGGAACAGCGATGTATCCCCCGCCAACAACTTCGGTGACCAAAAGCCCCGAGGATCCAACGAGGTCATGTTTCGTGCCGCTGGCGAGGGCGGCGTCTAGTTGCCAGAGCGACGCGAGGATTTCACCTGTTGCCTTCAGCGCATCGACGCCGTCTTCGGGGGTTCCGAAGTAGGCCGAGCGGCCAGTCACTGTGATTTCGGCAATTAGGAACCCAATTTGGGCCGTATAGACGTCCAGCGTCGTTGGTTCGACATAGACCGCAAAATCAGGTTTCTTGACCTGCCCGGCGTTGACCCGCGCGACGAGGTCCTTGGCGCCGGCGCTGACCCCGGTTCCGGGCTCCCCGCTTTCTTCGTCTCCGACGAAGGCAAAGCTGACTGTACCGGACAGTTTGACGTCGGCTCGATCAAGCAAGCGTAGTGCTGCGATTGCAGCACATATGCCCCCCTTGAGATCACAGGCGCCACGTCCCCATATCTCGTCGTCACTTTGGTATGCTGCCCAAGGATTTTCCTGGGGCTGTCCTTTCCAGTGTTCAGACCATCCACGGACATGCACGGTGTCGGTATGGCCGACAAACATCAAATGTGGCCCGTCGCCAAGACCTTCTCGCACCCCCCAGGTATTGGGCCGTCCAGGGAGGAAAGCCTCCATACCAGTTGACATGTCCAAATCACTTAGTTGGTTCATCAAAAAAGACGCGAATGCAGCCTCATTTCCCGTGACGCTTTCATGCCCTATCGCGTCTCGCAAAAGTGCCAGATCAGCTTCAGCGTCCTGAATTTGGACCAGCTTTTGTTCCATCTCTGGCAGGGTCATGCAGCACCTTGCTGAAACGTCTTTAGTTCGGGGGAGGGGACGTCGATCTTGGTGCCGGGCAAGCCCTTCGCAAAAACGGCAATGTGTAAGCGTGACAATCCGACGGCGGTTGCACCCGCAAGTGCCGCGTGGCTGCCCAAAGCGGAAGGCTCCAGGGTGATCGGTCTTGGGAAACACTTCATGATCTCGGGTTCAATCAATTCCATTAGTTCAGAGCGTGCGCCGATGGATCCCCCGAGCACCACACAGGAGGGGTCGACAATCGAACAGATCGCAACAACGGCGCGTGCGATGTGTCGCGCAGCGTGCCCCAATGCTTCTTTGGCGATTGTATCCCCCTCTGAAGCGGCCTCAAAAATTTCTGGCACTGTCAGAGAGCGGCCCGTTTGCTGTTGGTAAAAAGTAGTGATCGCCGAGGTTGCAGTGACACGCTCCAGTGCGCCGATGCTGAGGCTTTCATCTTCCTGCGGATCAGCGCCGAAGGGAAGAAATCCGATTTCTCCCGCAGCGCCTGTTGCACCCCTGACCAGCTCGCCGCCAACCACTAGGCCCGCACCGATCCCGGTGCCCACCGAGACAAAGGCAAGATCGTCGCGGTCGGTGCGCTGTGTCATCCAGTGCTCGCCCAAAGCGGCCAGATTGACGTCATTTTCCACAACAACTTCAACGCCCAGTCGTTTCTCGAGCAGGTCGGGAAAATTCAGCGTGTCCATGTCTGCGATGTTTGGAGCCATCCTGATATGGCCGGTTTTTGCTTCCAGGACCCCGGGTACGCCAATAACAGCGATGCGGATTTTTTCTGTTGGTAGCTTTTTTGTATCGGCGACGTTGATGATCAGCCTTGCAATCTGATCCACGACTGCCTCACCACCTTTGACGTCGGTTGGTTCGGATGTCTCCACGACCACTGTACCGGACAAATTACACAGCGCGACACGTACCTTTGTTCCTCCAAGATCAACACTTGCCACGAATGCAGCGTCAGGGACGATTTCGTAGACAACCGCACGACGCCCGATGTTGCCTTCGGTTCGGCCGACGGTTTGCACCCAGCCATCGCTTTCCAGCCGAGAGACAACTTCTGAAACTGTCTGTTTGGAAAGCCCGGTCATCTTGGCAACGCTGGCACGGGAAATAGGCCCATAGCTTGTGATTGCCTGCACGATAGTGCTGGTCGTCACGCGTCTCGAAATCGCCGAAATATCGCTCAAGGTTTAGCTCACAGATTAGTTCGTCTACCTTCCGAACTAATAAAATTGACGACTTTGTGTCAAGGACATTTTACTGTCTCGGGGTCCGGGCTCTTCTTCCGAAGCCCGTCACGGAGCTAAAGTTAATCGCAATATCTGATCCGAAAATGTTCTCGATCTTGATGCCTAGTCGGGCTTTTGCAGGATACTACAAGCGTCGCACATCTATTCCTTTTCGACTTTGCGTCTGGAGGTCGGGTGCCGGTCTATCTCCCGCGCCCGCCTTGCATGACCTTCTCGACGGCGCTTGCCGATCGCCGTACAGCGGCTTCGATCTCTGGTTGTTGTCTCAGGAAACGTGTCGTGGGGACCGGTACGGATATGGCGTGCAATTCGCCGGTCCAGTCTTCAAACGCGAACCCTACTGCCGAAATACCGTCTGAGTGCTCATTGTTGTCATAGGCAAGACCGGTTTGCGCAACATGATCAAGTAACCTGCCAAATTCGTTCAGATCGAGGTCAATGCCATTGCGGCCGGCTTCGGCGCTGGCACGCTTCAGTGCGACGTCACGGGGCAATTTTGCAAGACAGGCGCGACCGTTTGCGGTTGTGGTGATCGGGAAGACTTCGCCGACTGAGGACACGGTGCGCAAACGGTGCGTGCCCGGCACCTGATCAATGAAAATCATCTTATCACCGCGAAGAACAGATAGATCTGACGTTTCACCGGTCGCTTGCGTCAAATCGCTAAGCAATGCTCTGCAACGCTCTGCGGTGTCATGGCGAGCGGCCTGCGCCAGCGCGCCAAGTTCCGGTCCCAATCTGACGCCGCCGCCTGATGCATTCGAAATCAACAACCGCTCCGTCTGAAGCGCGCCGGCGATTCTCTGAACCGTTGAGCGGGGCAACCCCACTTCAGAAGCGATTTGCCCGAGGCTCAGGCCTTCCGGGTGTTCCTTGAGGCTGCGCAGTATTGTCGCTGCACGTGAAATTACCTGAATGCCACTCCGACCGCTTTCGATTTCTTCAGTTTTCATAGGGTCTCCGTGAGGTTTGTCGTTTTCTTGGTCTTACTTCTGTTGCGTCTGGTGTCAAGCAAATAACCGCATTGTGATACAGTAAGGCCACATTGTAATTATATATTGACCGTAATGCGATGCATGTGTATCAAAATAGTCAATTAGGCTGGGAGGCCCAATCGAACCTTTAAAACCAACTAACACTGCCCCGGCGGTGAACAGAGGACATGTATCCATGGTGGAAATCCGCGGTATTGAGTTTCAGGCAAATGACAACAACGAAATGGGTCTGGAGTTTGTGAACCTGAGCCACCGGTTCGGCTATCAATGCCCGAACTGGCCCTATTTCAAAGACGTCGCCATCGAGCGCAAGCACTACATGGCGAAATCGGGAGTGCTGAGCCAGACCATTACGACGACGATGCATGTGACCACCCATATCGACGCCCCCGCGCATGTGGTGCAGGGCACACCTTTTATCGACGAGGTGCCGCTGCCGCACTTTTTTGGGTCCGGCCTTGTTGTGTCGATCCCGAAGAAGAAATGGGAATCGATCACCGGTGATGATCTGGAGGAGGCCTGTGGTCATGCGATCCGCAAGGGCGACGTGCTGATCATCAACACCGGCTGGCACAAACAATACGAAGACGGTGATTACTTTGCCTATTGCCCCGGTCTGGTTCAATCCGCCGCAGATTGGATGGTGGAAAAAGGCGTCAAGGTGGTTGGTCACGATACTCAGGCCAACGATCATCCGCTGGCCACTGCAATTGGCCCACAACGCAACGGCCCGATCCTGCCGCATCTGCAGGCAGAGTATAAGGAATGGTCCGGTGGCAACGACTGGAAAGATGACTTCCCCGAATGGGAACCCGTCCACAACACGCTGTTCTCGAACGGTATTCTGGGTATCGAAAACGTCGGCGGCGATCTCGATGCGGTGACCGGCAAACGGGTGACCTTTGCCTTTTTCCCCTGGAACTGGGACCGCGGCGACGGGTGCATCATCCGCCTGGTTGCGATCACCGACACGGCGCAAGCTTACCGCATCGAAGCCGGAGAGGCCTTCTGATGCATCTCAAGCGCTTCTCCGAGGCTGAGCCCTATGAGGCCCCCAACCATTGGGGGGTCGCGGGCTTGCGCCTGCAGGGGTTCGAAGAGGGCGGGCCGGAAAACCAATGGGTCGGGCTCTCGCAATTCCTGCCCGGCGGCGGTGCGGGCCCGGACAGCACACCCTTCGAAAAAGTCTATATCGTTCTCGAAGGGGAGATGACCGTGGAGGCCGATGGTGTCGAGACGGTTCTGAGCGCGATGGACAGTTGCACCATACCCCCGGGCGAGCTTCGTCGCATCGAGAACAAGTCCAACCATATTTGCAAAATGCTGGTCGTGATCCCGTATCCCGATGGCAAACGACCGGAGTAAATCCATGGCGCTCGATAATCCACTTTCGATGTTCGACGTGAAAGGCAAGGTGGCGCTGATCACCGGGGCCTCGGGGGCTTTTGGCGCGGTCGCAGCGCAATGCCTGTCGAGTGCGGGCTGTAAGGTGGTGCTCGCGGCGGGCACCGCCAATGCGCTGGCTGATGTCGCTAAATTATGCGCCGGTGAAGTCCACCAAGTAAACGCCCGCCCCGAGAACGAGAAAGCCTGTGCAGAGATGGTGGATGAAACCGTCAGGACCTTTGGCCGCCTCGACATTCTGGTGGTGGCGTCGGGCATGAACAAAGTTGCCAAGATCGACGACATGGAACCTGAGACGTTCGACAACGTCATGGACGCCAATGTCACGCAATCCTGGCTGATTGCGCGGGCGGCGACCCGTCAGATGAAAGCGCAGGGCACAGGCGGCAAAATCGTTTTTGTATCCTCCGCTCGCGGCCTCTTGGGCCATCCGGCAGGCTACACAGCCTATTGCGCGTCAAAGGCGGCGGTGGACGGTATGACCAAGGCGCTTGGCTGCGAGCTCGGTCCCACCGGGATCACGGTGAACGCTATTGCGCCCACGGTGTTCCGCTCGCCACTCACCGCGTGGATGTTCGAAGACACGCCCGAGGCAACGGCATTGCGGGATGGCTTTCTGGCACGCGTGCCCAAAGGTCGCCTGGGAGAACCGGAGGATCTTGCTGGACCTCTTTTGTTTCTCGCGTCAAAGGCGTCTGATTTCTACACCGGGCATATTCTTTATGCCGATGGCGGATATACGGCGGGCTGATCGATGAGGAAGAACTGTCAAACTGCTGTGATTGGTGCGGGTCTTATGGGCCACGGCATTGCGCTGACACTCGCGCGCGCCGGACAATACGTCTGCCTCACCGATCCGAATGAAGATGCCCGGGAAAGTGTCTCTCGTCGAATCTCAGAAAGCCTGCGGGTGCTTGGCGAACCAGACGACTGTATCGCGAAAATCCTCAAGAAGATCGAAGTGTCGAACTCGATTGCGGCGGCAGTTCGGGACGCGGAGTTCGTATTTGAAGCCGCGCCGGAAAAGCTGGCATTGAAGCAAAGGGCCTTTGCAGAGATTGAAGAACATGCGCCTGAAACCTGCATTCTGGCGTCCAATACCTCGGTGATGCCCATCACCCGGATCATGAGCGGGTTACGTCTCAAGACCCGCGCACTTGGCACTCATTGGTGGAACCCGCCCCATATGATCCCGCTGGTGGAAGTCGTCTGTACCGAATGGACCGATGATGAAGCTGCGAAAGAGATGATCGCTCTACTGGATGATGCTGGAAAGACGCCTGTACGCGTCCAGAAGGATGTGCCCGGTTTCATCGGTAACCGGTTGCAGCACGCGCTTTGGCGCGAGGCGGTCAGCCTCGTAGAAAATGGCATATGCGACGCGGAGGCTGTTGATACTGTCATCAAATCAAGTTTCGGGCGCAGACTTGCGATACTGGGCCCTTTGGAGAATGCAGATCTTGTGGGCACTGATCTGACGCTGGATATCCACGAAAACGTTCTGTGTGATTTGGAGAGCCGACGGGCTCCTTCACCCTATCTTGCCAAGCTTGTCGCACAGGGGCGGCTTGGCATGAAGTCGGGGCAGGGATTTCGCAATTGGACAGAGGATGAAGCCGAAGCGGTGCGCCAGCGCGTGGCCCGGCATCTCAAGCGTCTGGAAGGGATTCTTCTCGACTGACGCCGCAATAAACCGGTTAAACTACCGGATAAGGGAGGAAGATATGACAACGAAGATCACACCATGGTCGCGCCGGCGGTTCCTGGCGGGCAGTGCTCTGACACTTGCGGCCCCCGCTGCTCTGACCAGCACCCGCGCCTATGCCGCCAATCCGGTCATCAAGGTCGGTCACGTCAGTCCGCGCACCGGGCCTCTGGCGGGGTTTGCGGAAGCCGATGACTACGTGCTCGAAGCCATCAATCAAGCCTTCGCTGCGGGTCTGGAAAACAATGGCAAGACCTATACTGTCGAGATCATTTCAAAGGACAGTCAGTCGAACCCGAACCGTGCCGCTGAGGTGGCCGCTGATCTGATCCTTGGCGACGAGGTTGATCTGATTGTGGCGGCTTCGACGCCCGACACCGTTAACCCGGTGTCGGATCAGGCGGAAATCAACGAAGTCCCCTGCATCACCACGGACTGCCCGTGGCAACCCTATTTCTTCGGGCGCAATGGCGTGCCGGGCGAAGGGTTTGAGAACACCTACCACTTCTTCTGGGGGCTGGAGGACGTAATCGGCGCGTTTCTTGACATGTGGGGCAAGAGCGGCGTCGCCAAGAACATTGGCGGCCTTTTCCCCAATGATGCGGACGGGAATGCCTGGGGAGATGCCGAACTTGGCCTGCCCAAACCGCTTGCTGCGGCAGGTTACAATCTGGTCGATCCCGGACGTTTCCAGCCGCTTTCAGATGACTTCAGCAATCAGATCGCGGCGTTCAAATCTGCCGGATGCGAGATTGTTACCGGCAATATGATCCCGCCAGATTTCGCGACCTTCTGGGCACAATCAGCTCAGCAAGGGTTCACACCGAAGGTCGTGACCATAGGCAAAGCGCTGCTTTTCCCATCTGTTATCGAGGCTCTTGGCACGCGTGGCGACGGGCTGACCTCCGAGGTCTGGTGGTCACCCAACCATCCCTTCAGCTCATCGCTTACCGGGGCAACTTCCAAAGATCTGGCGGATGGTTACACCGCTGCCTCCGGGCGGCCCTGGACCCAACCCATCGGGTTCAAACATGCGCTCTTCGAGGTGGTTGCCGATGTGATCAAACGGGCCGAGGATTTGGATGATCCTGCCGCAATCGTTTCGGCGATTGCGTCCACGGATCTGGATACGATCACCGGAAATGTGAATTGGGCAAACGGGCCGATCAACAACGTGACCAAGACCCCCCTGGTTGCCGGTCAATGGCAGCGGGAAGGCGATGTGCTCGATCTGAAGATCGTAGCCAATGCGGCAGCGGCCACCATTCCGATCACTGGGGATCTGAAACTTCTGTCCTAACGATCCGTGCAGCGGCTGTGATTTCGGATGCCGCGCGTACGTAAAGCCGAGGAATCATGGCAGCATTTTTACAACTCGATCAGGTTTCCAAGGCGTTTGGTGCCGTGACCGTGGCTGACGCGCTCAGTTTCGATGTTCAGTCGGGTGAGGCGCTTGGTGTGATCGGTCCCAATGGCGCCGGGAAAACATCAATGTTCAACCTGATCACCGGAACATTGTCGCCGAACTCTGGCAGGATCCTCTTTGATGGCCGTGACGTGACGAGAAGCAGCGCTGCCAAGCGCTGCCGTGCGGGAATGGCCCGCAGCTTTCAGGTGCCGCAGCCCTTTTCGGGCATGACGGTGTTTGAAAACGCGATGATCGCGGCCACGCAGGCAGGTGGGATGCAGGGGAGAGCGGCGGAACAGCTCTGCCTCGACGTGCTGCATCAAACCGAGTTACTAGACCGTGCCAACACACTCGCGGGGGGCCTCACACTATTGGGGCGGAAGCGGTTGGAACTGACGCGCGCACTTTGCGCCAGACCTAAGCTTCTGATGCTGGATGAGATCGCGGGTGGTTTGACAGAAGCGGAATGCGGCGCGCTCATACAGACCATCCGGGACATCCATGCGCGTGGCGTGACGATCATCTGGATCGAGCATGTTGTGCATGCTTTGCTCGCCGTCGTCGACAGGCTGATCGTGATCGATTTTGGCAGGAAGATCGCGGAAGGCGCACCCAAGGCCATCATGGAAAGCCCCGAGGTTCAGGAAATATATCTGGGGATCGAAGCCGATGCCTGACCCAATTCTGACGCTCCAAGGCCTGAATGCGTTCTACGGCGATTTTCAGGCTCTTTACGGCATTGATCTGGAGGTTGCAGAGGGCGAAGTCCTTGCGATCATCGGGGCCAATGGCGCGGGCAAGACCACCCTGATGCGGTCGATCTCGAGCCTGACGCAAAACAGGCCAGAGATGGTGCGCTACCGGGGTGAGGACATCGGTGCGCTCAGGGCAGATGAAGTCGCAGCAAGGGGCATTGCCCTCGTGCCGGAGGGGCGACAACTCTTCCCGTCGCTGTCGGTCGAGGAGAACCTGATCATCGGTGGCCAGATTGGCCGTAAGGGCGCTTGGTCCTTGCCTGCCATCTACAAGCTCTTTCCCATTCTGGAGGAACGTCGCCACCAACAGTCGACGTCGCTGTCAGGCGGTCAACAGCAGATGGTGGCCATTGGCCGCGCCCTCATGGCCAACCCGGACCTGATCCTCTTCGACGAGATCAGCCTCGGGCTGGCGCCGATCATCATCAAGGACATCTATGCCGCCCTGCCTGGCATCATCGGGGAAGGCATGAGCGCACTCATCGTGGAGCAGGATATTACCAAGGCGCTTGCCGTTTCATCGCGTTTCTATTGCCTGCAAGAGGGGCGCGTCTCACTGGAAGGGACATCTGCCACCATTGCCCGCGAGGACATCTCGCGCGCCTACTTTGGGGTTGCGTAACATGGAGTGGGTCAATGCCATCGTACAAGGCACATTACTGGGCGGTCTTTACGCTCTGTTTGCGGCTGGCCTGTCGCTGATTTTCGGGGTCATGCGTCTGGTCAATATCGCCCATGGTGATTTGATTGTACTGGGCGCCTATCTGGGCCTCTCGGTCACGACTGTTCTTGGGCTAAATCCCCTGCTTGCCCTGATCGTTGTTGTGCCGATCATGGCTGCTTTTGGCTACGTGCTCCAACGCGGTATCCTGAACCAGACATTGGGCAAAGATATCCTGCCGCCCTTGCTGGTGACCTTTGGGCTATCGGTGATTATTCAGAACGCGCTTCTGGAAAGCTACTCCGCCGATCCACAAAAGCTGAATGCGGGTGCGTTGGAAACGGCCAGCGTTGCCGTCGGAAGTCTGTCAATGGGTTTGCTGCCGCTGTTGACCTTCGGAATCGCCATCGCCGTGATTGCCGCGTTGCAATGGACCTTCTATCGCACAGCCCTTGGTCGCGCTTTCCGGGCAACGTCTGACAATCAGGAAATCGCGCAACTCATGGGCCTGAACCGGCGCCACATCTTTGGCCTTGCCATGGCGCTTGCCCTGAGTGTGACGGCCATCGCCGGCATCATGCTGGGGATTCGTACCAGCTTTGACCCTTCGATAGGTGGCGGTCGCCTGATCTTCGGGTTCGAGGCCGTCATCATTGGTGGGCTTGGTAATCTTTGGGGAACCCTTGTGGGCGGCGTGATCCTCGGCGTTGCGCAGGCCATCGGCGCAAAGATCGACCCGGGTTGGCAACTTCTGGCGGGTCATATCGCCTTTTTGGTGATCCTTGCCCTGCGTCCCAATGGGCTGTTCCCGAGGATCAACGGATGAACTTGTCAAATCTCCACGTCACCCGCACATCTCGGGCCGCAAAGGCTGCTGCCGTAGTTGGCGCCCTGATCCTGATCGTTCTAATCGCTGCCCCGTGGTGGGCGGGACGGGCAGACATGCGCCTGATGGGGGAGTTGTTTCTCTACCTCGCCCTCGCCAGCCTCTGGAACCTGATGGCCGGATACGCGGGCCTCGTCTCGGTCGGGCAGCAGGCCTATGTCGGTTTTGGCGGCTACATGCTTTTTGCGCTGACCATCTTCGGCGGCATCTATCCGCTTGGGGCGATCGCCCTCGCGGGGGTTCTTGGCGCGCTCGTGGCCGTGCCGGTTGCGCTTTTGATATTCCGACTGAGGGGTGCCTATTTCGCCATTGGTACTTGGGTCATCGCCGAGGTTTTCCGCTTGTCCTTTGCCCAGGTCTCCGCACTGGGGGGCGGGTCCGGATCATCGCTGCCGGTGGGCATCGTGAAATCACTGGCGGCCTCGCGGTCGGGTCGCGAACATCTGAGCTATTGGCTGGCCCTTGGGTCAACGGTCATTGTCATCGCGGCCGTATATCTGCTTTTGCGATCACGCAACGGGCTGGCCCTGACCGCCATTCGTGACAATGAGTTGGCGGCGGGATCGCTTGGCATCGACATCTGGCGCACGAAGTTCGTTGTTTATGTCGTGACCGCTGCGCTGACGACCATGATCGGCGCGCTGATCTTCCTGCAAAAACTTCGTATCTCGCCGGATGCTGCGTTTTCGGTCAATGACTGGACGGCCTTCGTGATCTTTATCGTTGTGATCGGCGGGATCGGCACAATTGAAGGGCCCATCATTGGGACTTTGATCTTCTTTGTTCTGCGCGAAACACTTGCGGATCTCGGCACGATCTACCTCCTTGTCCTAGGCGTCGTCGCAATTGTGATCATGCTGAAAGCACCAAACGGTATCTGGGGCCTGATCCGCGGCCGCTTTGACATCGAGCTCTTTCCCTTGAGTTTCCGTGTCAAGACAACCCATCCTTCGAAGAAAGGCTAACCCATGGTCAAACAGAAACGCAAGACGATCATCACCTGCGCCGTAACGGGCGCTATTCACACGCCCACCATGTCGGACGCTTTGCCCTTCACCCATGACGATATTGCCCTGCAAGCTCTGGATGCGGCAGAGGCGGGGGCGTCAATCCTTCACTTGCACGCGCGTGACAATGAGACCGGTGCCCCATCTGTCGACGTCAACGACTTCAAGCCGTTTCTGCCGCGGATCAAACAGGCGACGGATGCCGTCGTGAATATTTCGACCGGTGGATCGCTGAGCCTTTCCATCCAAGACCGGGTCACGCCAGCAAAGACCTTTTCGCCCGAAATGTGTTCCCTGAACATGGGGTCGATGAACTTCTCGTTTCACCCTCTCGCGGGGCGCTACAAGGATGAGGATTGGAAGTTCGATTGGGAAAAAGACTACGTCAAGAATTCAGACGGGAATATTTTTCGCAATACGTTCCGGGACATCAAGGAAGCGGCCGACACGCTTGCGCCCCATGATGTCAAATTTGAACATGAGTGTTACGACGTTGGACATCTCTACAATCTGAGGTTCTGCATGGACATTGGGCTTTTCAAAGCGCCCGTATTTATCCAGTTCATCTTTGGCATCCTGGGCGGGATCGGCCCCGAGGTCGACAATCTGGTGTTCATGAAGCGCACGGCTGACAGGCTCTTTGGTGATGATTACCGCTGGTCTGTGCTTGGGGCAGGGGGTGCGCAGATGACACTTGGTGCAACGGCCAGCCAGATGGGGGGCAACGTACGTGTCGGACTGGAAGACAGCCTGTTCATTTCGCGCGGGAAGCTGGCCGACAGCAACGCGGAGCAGGTCGCAAAAATACGGCGCATCGTGGAGGATTTGGGTTGCGAAGTTGCGACACCGGATGAGGCCCGCGAAATTCTTGGTCTTAAGGGTGGAGATCGCGTCGCTTTTTGACCTCCAAAGCCGATTGCGGCCCGTGGTTCTGATCTGACTACCATATGGTAGAATTGCGCACACGGCACCCGTGCCATTGCGGAGCAAGTGACCTCCCGCGAAGATGCCGAGGTGCGGAAATTGGCGGCAGCTTAGGCGAAGCCAAGCGTAAGCGACGTGCGGTATCTGCATGCGCTGGTTACATCAAAACATGTATCAACCTGTCGCCACACGGAGTACGGGAACACAGCTATTGACGCAGACAGTCCTACTGCTGCACTATTTACCCCATTATTATGTTTATTTATTGTCCCGGGTGGTTTTGTTATGACACTCAAACTTGATGTTCAGTCTTCAGCACTTGATGATGAAGCCTTGTCCAAATTCTTGGAACGGCTCAACAGTGATTTGAACGAAACAGCTGGTGTGAGCTCTACGCGCGCGACGCGGTTACCTGCGACCGGGGAGCGGGCGCTTGAACTGCTGTTGGATCCGCAGCTTTGGATCGAAGTCGGGCAGTCAGCAGCGGTATCCGCTCTTGTCGGCGTTCTCAAAGCCTATGTGCTGCGGGAAAGGAGCGTGTCATTCCAGCTGCGCGCAGAAGATGGTGCGGAAGTCATATTTAACGCCAAGAATTTCAGCGAAAAGCGTGTTTTTGATATTTTGTCGCGATTGACGCCCGGTTTTGCCGAAGCGCCAACGTCCTTTGATGAGGCAACAAAGCCAGAGGTAGAACCTGTTCGGCCATTCGAACCGGGGCGAAAGACATCTCAAGCACGGCGGAGCGGACAAAAAACCGCAATTGTTATCGGAATGGATCGTTTCAAGGACCCGGAGCTTGAGGACCTGAGTTACGCCCGGAACGACGCAACAGCCCTGCACAATCTGCTACAGGGAGAAACCGGGGAGCAGTTCGATCACGTTGAGCTGATTACCAAGGGCAATCATATGGCGGCTTTGACCCGTATCGAAGAGATAACGGCTGGGACCCGTCGTGATGACCTCGTGCTGGTCTACTATGCGGGCCATGGGTTGGTGCGTAATCAAAAGCTCCATCTTGCTTTTGCTGATACGCGCGCCGGTCTCGTCCATTCCACAGCGATGAAATATGGAAATCTGCTGGATGTGATCGAGCAGGCGCCGGCACGTGCGCGACTGGTCATCCTTGATTGTTGCTATGCCGGTGCTGCTGGAGAGGAAGCCCCGCGTTCGGCCCTCGGAGAGCAACTCAAGATGGAACTGGGGGCAAGCAGTCGCACGCTTGTGATGACCTCGGCCACAAGCACCCAGGTGGCTCGCGAGGAGCAAGGGTACCGGCACGGCGTCTTCACAAAGCATCTGCTTGACGGGCTCAAGGGTGCTGCCGACCGCAATGGCGATGGATCGGTCGATACCCGCGAACTGTTTGACTATCTGGAGGAACAGATGCAGGCCGAGCATCTGCAAAAGCCACAAAAGTTCAATTTCTCGGGCATCGGTGCCGTTTCCCTGCGCAAAACCGGGCTGCATCCGCATCGTGATCTGGCACGGCGCATGCGCAAACAGGTCAATGACCTGCAACACGATGGAACCCTTTCCGAAGGTCAGTCAGACAGCTTGAACGGGCTTTTGAAGCTCAATCTAGATCAGATGAATTCGGTGCAGCGTCGGTGTTTCCAGTTGCTGCAAACCCATCTTGAAGGTGACTTCAAGCCGGGCCTTTTCTTTGATGAATGGGATCGACTGGTCACAACCAAGCGGCCTCAGGATGACGCGCAAAAAAAGCATTCTACGTCAGACGAGTCTCCGGCCATGAAGCTTGGACGCAAGTTTGCTCATATCAAGGCTGGCACGAGTGAGACAATTTCCTCGACCATGAAGACCGCGAAGAAAACCGCGACCCAGCGCCAAAGCGGAGATGAAAAGACCTCACATCATGCGCAAAGTGGCGCCAAGCCGGAAAAACGGCCTTGGGGTGCGCTGGATGGCTGGAGCAAGTTCATGCGTGTTTGCAGCTATATCGGGTTATTCTTCGTTGGTTTGTTCGTTTTGGGGATTATCAGCGGCTTGTAAAATTGCGAGGCCAGCTGGATTGGCAGTATTCCAGCCGATGAAGTTGACCAGACATCATATGAATTGAGAACCCGGTCACGCTGATGCGACCCATGCGCGTCACTCGAGCAATCGGGGCAGGGTAAGCGAGATCGCCGGGATGAAGGTGATCATCATGAGGGCGCTGAAGATGGCCAGATAAAATGGCCAAATGGTTCTGACAGCTTTTTCCATTGGCAGTTTGCCGACCGCACATCCGACAAACAGGCAAGCTCCAACAGGTGGTGTGCACAGGCCCAGTCCGAGGTTGACCATCATAATCATTCCGAATTGCAACGGGTCTATGCCAAGGCTGTTTGCGACCGGCAGGAAAATTGGCGTGCAAATCAGGATGAGGGCGGCCATGTCCATGATCATGCCAAGAACCAGCAACACGACATTGATCATCAGGAGAATGAGAATGGGATTTTCGGTCATCCCCGTCAGCAAGGACACCATTTGATCAGGCACCCTGTAAAAGGTGAGCATATAGGCAAAAGCGCCAGCACAGGCGATCAGGATCATCACCATGCCGGTCGTTCGTACGGATTGAGATACTGCCACGCAGAATGTACGCCACGTAATGCTTCGGTAGATAAGCAGCGTGACGACAAATGCGTAGATTGCACCAAAGGCACCTGATTCAGTGACTGTGAAGATCCCGGAGAGTACGCCGCCCACAATTATCACCGCTGTGAAGAGGCCCGGAATCGCGGCGACGAAGCTGATGGCCAGCGCCTGCCATCCTGGAAAAGTCTCCGCCCGGTAACCTCTGCGGACAGCGACGATGTAGGCCGCGACCGCAAGACAGAGGCACATCAGGATGCCCGGCAGAACGCCGGCAAGGAACAGCTTGGAGATCGAGATACCACCCCCCGCAGCGATGGCAAAAATGATCATGTTGTGACTTGGGGGGATGACGATCCCGGCAATCGAAGAGGTGACCGTTACGTTGACGGCATAATCGGCGTCGTAGCCTTTTTCCTTCATGACCGGGATCAAAATGGACCCTAGTGCCGAGATATCGGCTACTGCCGAACCCGAGATGCCGCCAAAGAGCATCGAAGAGAACACATTGACGATGCCAAGACCCCCGCGAACGGCCCCAACGGCAGCAGAGGCAAAACGAACGAGCCGCGCTGCTATGCCGCCATGAAACATCAGCTCTCCGGCGAAGATAAAGAAAGGGATAGCCATCAGCGAAAAGACATTGATGCCCGAGATGATCCGTTGGAACCCGATCATCAGCGGGAGGCCTTCATACCAAAAGGCCGCGATCGCGGAGATGCCAAGAGCGAAGGCAACAGGCACACCAATGACGACACAAACCGCGAACATGCCGAGGAGAACGAAAAGCCCCATTCCTATTTCCTACTGAATTTTAGCGCTGCGGGTGTCGCGACCGAGCATCAGGCGCATCAAATGCCCCAGAGTGAAAAGCAGGATCAGTGCTCCGCCAACAGTCAGCGGCAGTGAGCGCAGACCTTCGGGTAGTTGGATCAACGGTATTTGGGACCCCCATTTGAACAGTGTGAGTTTGGCGCCCTGCCAAAGCATCAGAATTCCGAAGCCCGCGAGGAGCAGATCGCTCAGCACAATCAACGCCTGTCGCAGGCGATCTGGGAGTGGATTTCGAAACGCGGTCACGGAGAGATGTGTGTTTTCATGTATGCCAACCGCAGCACCTAGAAAGGCGATGATCATGACCAGCAATAGTGCGGCTTGCTCAACCCAGGTCGGCGTGGCGTTGAGCACGTATCGACCGAAGACCAGCCACCCGAAAATCACCGTCAAGACAACCAATGAAACGCCGGTGATAATGCGGCAACCATATGCAATCGCATCTAAAACTGTTTCGAAAAGCGATAGGAGCCGCGACGTATCTCTTTGTGGTTGGGTTCGAAACATCTGAAAACTCCCCGCATGCCACGCGCCCGACCTACATCGGCGGGCGCGTGGGGTTTTGTCAGGCTTAGTCAGTGGCCTGGATCAACTCGACGAGCGGCCGCAGGTCAGGATTGCTTGACAGATATGTCTCGTAGACGGGTGCCATGGCTGACTGAAACGGGCCCTTGTCCGCGATCACATTGACGGCAACACCGCCGTCTTCCACCATCTTGCGGCTGGTGGCTTCGCGTTCTGCCCAAAGCTGACGCTGGGTCTCCGCGGATTCCAGGGCGGCCTCCGTTACGGCGGTTTTAATTTCGTCAGAAAGCCCATTGTAGACATCTGCATTAATACAGATGCATTCCGGAATGATCAGATGCTGGCTCAGAGAGTAGTAGCCCGCGACCTCGAAGTGACCGGTGGATTCGTAGGAGGGCCAGTTGTTTTCCGCGCCATCTACAACGCCTGTTTTGAGCGCCTGATAAACTTCGGCAAAAGCCATGGGTGACGGATTCCCCCCAAGCTCAGAGATCATCCCGGAGTAGAGGTCGTTGTTCATCACACGCACTTTCATGCCAGCGACATCCGCCGGTGCGTTGATGGGCTTTGCGCCGTTATAAAACGAGCGCGCGCCGGCGTCATACCAGGCCAGAGGCACGAGACCTTTCGCGGCCATGCCGGCTGCAATTGCCTTGCCGCCCTCACCTTCGAGGACCCGGAACATGTGCGGTACGTCTTTGAAGATGAACGGCAGAGAGACAACATTTGCCTCGGGAGCAATGGGACCAATTGGCCCGAGGTTGAAATTACCGATCTCCAATCCGCCGAGACGTACCTGCTCGATGGCGTCTGGCTGGCTTCCCAAGGTGCCGCCATGAAACATCTGAAGTGTGATTTCACCGTCGGTTTTTTCGGCCAGCAATTCTGCGAATTTATCCATCGCAATGGTGTTGGGGTATCCGTCTGTGTGGATGTTCCATCCACGCCAGTCGGCGGCCGCAGCCGCGCCGCCAATCATCGATGCAGCCGCTATGGCCCCCAAAAATGTTTTCGAAAGTTTCTGGTACATGTCTTCCTCCCTGGAATAATGAACTGTTGTGTGAGGTCCGGCCGCAGCCGATTACGAAAAGAGCAGACCTCCGTTGATGTCGATGTTGGTGCCTGTGATGAATGCAGCCTCGTCTGATGCGAGATACGCAACCAGATTGGCCACGTCCTCTGACGATCCTTCGCGTTTGAGCGGCGTTATGTTCGCCACATGACTACGCACTTCGTCTTTGGTGAAGGTGTTGTGGAAATCGGTATCGATCATGCCGGGGCAAACCGAATTGACCCTGATCGTCGGTCCGAGCTCTTTCGCCAAGCCCCGGGTCATGGTCATCACCGCGCCCTTTGAGGCCGCGTAGGCCACAGCGCCCGGGCCACCGCCATCGCGACCTGCCTGGCTCGCGAGCCCGACAATGGTGCCTCCCCGCGACATATGGGGCAGAACTTCTTTGATAACGCGCATGAACGATGTTGCGTTCAAATCCATCACTTTGTTCCAATGCGCAACGTCCATTTCAGCAATGGTCTTTCGTGCCACCAGCCCTCCGGTCACATGGACCAACACGTCGATCTGTTTGCCAAAGGTTTGCGTTGTCTGGCTGATCAGCCCTGTCACATCGTCAGCGGAAGTCATATCGCCCCGGAAAGCGATGGCATTGCCGCCATTTGCGGTGATGGTCGCAACAGCACTTTCGGCCCCATCTGATGACGCGTGATAATTGATGACGACGGATGCGCCTTCAGTGGCCAGTTTCAATGCGCAGGCGCGACCAATGTCTCGGCCACCGCCCGTGACAACCGCTACCTTGTCGGCAAGCGGGAGTCGCGCTCCATTCGTTGCATCATCCGTGTTGCTCATTGCCGGTGGTCTCCAATGCTCGGATCGGTTCAGTTTTTGCCGCGCAGAAGGCTAGCTGTTAGTAGATCGCGATTGCGTCATTTAGACGACTAGTATACTAGTATTGTCAACCACTTTATTCGGCTCGATCCCGCGGGTTCTACCAAACGCAGTGGGCGTTTGGATTTGACGATCTTTTTGGGTAAGGCGCGCTGCGGCAGATAACTAAAGGCAGGAAATGCAAAACATCACAGATGTATTCGAACGACGGACCACGACGGATTTGGTTTTCGATCAATTGCTTGAGGAGATCGTGTCCTTGCGGGTGTTGCCTGGTGCAAAGTTGTCAGAAGCAGAAATCGCGAAGCGTTTCGGGGTCTCGCGGCAACCGATCCGGGACGCGTTCAACAGGCTCGAAGCTCAGGATTTATTGCTGATCCGGCCACAAAAGGCCACCAAGGTGCGCGGGTTCTCACTTGAACGCATCGCACACGCGCGATTTGTCCGGCTCGCCGTTGAGCTGGAGGTTGTTCGCAGCGCATGTGCGGGTTGGACACCCGAAAAATCGAACGTTCTTGAGAAAAATATTGTTGAACAACAAGACGTACTCGATCGTGGGCAACCAGAAGGCTTTCACGCCTTGGACTATGCGTTTCACAAGATGATCTGTGAACTAGGAGGGCATCCCTTAGCCTTCAATACGATCCAGGAGTGCAAACAACGCATCGACAGGCTGTGTGTTCTAAGCCTTGGTAGACAAAGCGAAGCCAGGACGTTGCTGGAAGATCACATGGATTTGGCACAGGCCCTCAACCGGCGCAATGCGGATGAGGCGGCGGCGATAGTGCGTCGCCATCTGGCCCGTCTCGATGACACGATCGCCGACATTCACGCAAAGCATGCAGAATACTTTGAGTAGGTCGAAGGGCGCTTGGAAAGGCTACCCGCCATCATCAAACGATTTCCGATCGTCCCAACTGATCCCGGTGTGCAACGACAGGTATTGGCAGATCATGCCGATTTGGGCGGTGATGCGCATATTCGTCATAGGCTCTATAAATCCACGTCAGCCTCGATCAGGGTAGAAGAGCCAGGGGCCGTCAAATTGGCCTATGGGAATATTGTGGCTGATCAACCCGTTGCGGGTCTCATGCAACAGAAACGCACCCGGCTCCCTGGTCAGACAGTTGGGGGCATCCGGTCGCAGATCCATGGTGACGGCATGAGATGTGCCAGGGGCAATCTGACAGACAACGTTCCCGAAAAGTGAGACGATGTTGCGATGAACATGGCCGCAGATGAGGCGAAGCTCTCCGCGGTAGGCAGAGAGAATTTCACCCAAATCTGAGCTATCTCGAAGGTTTTGAGTGTCCATCTTATGTTTGCCAGTCAGAAACGGCGGGTGGTGCATCGCGACAAGCACGGTTTTCAGGGCCATGCCGTCGAGCGATTCCTTCAAAAACGCCAGCGTCTGGGTGCTCAAATGCCCGTGCGATTGACCTGCAACGGAGCTATCGAGACCAATGAGCGCGAGGTTGGAAAATTCCTGCACCCAGTTTATCGGACCCGATCTTGGCATCCAGGTTTGATCGCCAAAGGACGTCCGCATCACGTCGATATTGTCATGGTTGCCGGGGATCACACGGTAAGGGACTTCAAGCGGCGCCATCAGGTCGCGAAATCTCTGGTACTCCTCTGCAGACCCGAAATCGGTTAGATCACCGGTGACAATCGCCATATCAACGAGGCCAATCCGTGGCAGCATGCGATTGATGGTCTCGACACATTCCGCGAGGGGAGGGGCTGTATCCACACGGTCATACGCTAGCTGACCATGGGGCACGATATGTGGATCGGAAATCTGGATGATCTTTGTCATGGGTGCGCTCCGGATCGGGGTAGCAACAACAACGTGTTGGGCTTGATCGAAACGTGAACCGCTTCTCCGACCTTTGGTGCCTTCTGGCCGGGAAAGATTGAGGTCAACAGCCCCGGAACAATTCCCTTGATTGCGACCCGGTAGTGGGTGCCGAGAAACGTGACACTCTCAACCTGCCCACGCAACGGGCCTGACGAATTGATCAACACGTCTTCGGCACGAACGTAGACATCATGTCCGGTGCCATCGCGCTCAAGGCTCAAGGTGCCGCCTTGCAATTTCATCGTACTTTTATCGACTTGGCCTTCCAAGTGCATCGCGTTACCGACGAACCCCGCGACGAATGACGTTTTGGGATTACGATAAAGCTCTTCTGGCGTACCGCTCTGGGCGATGCGTCCTTGCGACATGACTGCCACGCGATCGGCGATTGCCATGGCTTCATCCTGATCGTGCGTGACAAAGATCGCGGTGATCTCAAATTTTCGCAGCAGGATTGCCAGCTCATCGCGCAGCGCCTCGCGCAAGGCGGCATCAAGCGCAGACAAGGGTTCATCGAGCAAAAGGAGTCTCGGGCGTGGCGCAATTGCGCGGGCCAGCGCGACCCGCTGTCTCTGACCGCCGGAAAGCGCGGTTATGGCGCGGTGGGCAAAGTCTTCCAACTGGCACATTTCCAGCACTTCACTCACCCGCGCGTCGATCTCGGGTCTGGAAAGTTTCTGCATTTTCAGCCCGTAGCCGATGTTGGCGCGCACGGACATGTTCGGAAAAAGCGCATAGGATTGAAACACCATGCCAACATTGCGCCGCTCAACCGGCAGGGCAGTAACATTGTCGGTGTCGAACCAGATTTCTCCTCCTGGATCGGGTGTTTCCAGCCCTGCGATAATCCGCAGCAACGTGGTTTTCCCACACCCCGATGGCCCCAGCAGCGACACCACCTCCCCGGAGGCGACTTCCAGTTCCGTGGGCAGGAGCGCCCTGGTGCCATCCGGGTAGGTTTTGGCGGTGTTTGTCAGGCGAAGGGTCATTGAGCGATCCTTTGAGCACGTGCAGACGCCCATTGCATGGCCATCAGCAGTGGCACAATCAGCACGAAGAAAACAAGCGTATAGGCGGAGGCAACTTCCAGGCGCATGGAGGCATAGCTATCGGCCAAACCCACAGGCAGGGTTTTGAGGTAAGGTGTGTGAAGCATCCATGTGAGGTTGAATTCGCCGATCGACAGCGTGACCACTGTCAGGGCACCAGCCAGAATGCCGGGCATGGCATTGGGAACCACGATATCGCGAAAGCGCTGCCAGGGAGAGGCCCCAAGGGAGGCCGCGCCTTCTTCCAGCGTTTTGAGATCAATGGCTGCGAGCACGGCGAGAATTGACCGTACCATAAAGGGAAGCGTGTACAGCACGTGCCCAACCAGAATAAACGTCCACGAAGCACGAAATCCCTTCATGGAGCCATAGAGCTGTAACAGTGCGAGGGCCAGCGCCAGACCCGGGACCGCGAGCGGCAGGGAAATGAACTCTTCCAGCACGCGCGACAGCCAACCGGGATGGCGGGCGAGACCATAGGCTGCGGGCAACCCGATGATCAGAGTAGAGATCAGGCAGGCAAAGGCAATCCAGAGCGATAGGAAAATGCTGTCTGCGTATAGCTCCCAGACCTGGTAAACCCATTTGAAGGTGAGCCCGGAGGAGATGCCTTGAAAATAGTTTGCGGTAACGCCCGCGAGGACGGACATGATTGTGGGGATCAACAGGAATGCACAGGCCGTCAGCGTGACGGATAATTGCAGCAATTTTGTCTTTGAACGGAACATATCAGCCTCCTGCGGCGACGGTTGTGCCGGAAAGGCTGCGGGCGATCAGCAACAAGATCCAGGTGACAATCCCCAACACGATCGACAGGGCCGCGGCCATGGCAATATTGGCGGAAAGGGTGAATTCCGTGTAGATTACCATTGGCAAGACATCGATGTTTGTGGCGAGCGTAAAGGCGGTGCCAAAAGCGCCCATTGCGGTGGCGAAGGCAATTGCTCCTGCGGCAATCAGTGACGGCATAAGGCCCGGCATGATCACATCAATCACAACCCTGTACGGCGAGGCTCCCAACGTGCGCGCCGCCTCCTCGAGTGCCGGGTCGAGCTTCTCTGCGGCGGCCATCACAGTCAGCAGAACCCTTGGAATTGAGAAATACAGGTACCCCAGGAAGAGGCCGACCACCGAATAAGCAAAGACCACATGGCCGGGTGTGATTTGATTGATGAGCCCCTGCCGCCCGCCCAGAAGAATGATCAGAAATCCGATCACAACGCCGGGGAAGGCAAGCGGCAGCGTCATGATCGACAGCAACATCCCACGACCCCGAAACTGGTTGCGCGACAAAAACATCCCCGCCGTTGTGGAGATCGCAAGCGCCGTAAATGTTGTCGCAAGGGACACAAGCACGGTCAAAACCAGCGTTTCCAGGTAGCGTGGTTTGCGCAGGATGTCCAAGTAGATGGCCCAACCCGCTTCGCCTTCGCCCGACGCCAGGAACAGGCGCACAAGCGGCAGCGCCAGAAACGCCAGTGAAAAGATCAGCAATGGCGTCAGGCACGCCAGAACAAAATGTCGGTTTGTCATCGGTATGTGCAAGGGCCGGGATATTGCCCGACCCTTCCTTCTGAGAGGTGATTACTTGACTTCAGACAGATACCGTTCGCCAAATCCGGCTTGGGCCTTTTCCATCTTTGCATAATCCACCGCCACAGCGCGTTCATAGTCGCTGGCGGGCAGGAATTTCTCGGCAACTTCAGCGGGCAACTCTACCGGACGTGCAGGTTGAAGATAAGCATTGGTCCAGATGGATTGGCCCTTGTCCGACAAGATGAAATCCAGAACACGTTTTCCAAGTTCCGGGTTCGGGCCATTGTTGACCAGGCTCATTACATAGGGCACGCGCACCGATCCTTCGCACGGCAGCACGAATTCGAAATTGCCGTCTTCTTCGTATTTTCCGCGATAAGCGTTGAAGTCATAGTCAAAGAGGATTGGAATTTCGCCGGAGACAACCCGGGCATAGGAAGTTTGTTTTGGCACGATGGGTGCGTTTTCTGCCAATTCGTTGAAGTACCTGATGGCTGGATCAAAGTTATCGAGATCACCGCCAAAAGCCATATTGACAGCTACGGCCCCGGCATAACCAACAAAGGCCGAGGAGGGATCAAGATATCCGACCATACCGCGATACTCGGGTTTCGTCAGATCGCCAAAACACTGCGGCACCTCCGCGCCGCCTAATGCATCGACATTCACGAAAAACCCCAATGTCCCGTAATGAATGGCGAACCATTTCCCGTCGGGATCCTTCAGACCTTCGGGTATTTCGTCAAAGCCAGCAGGTTTGTAGGCCGTTGCAACAGCTTCGTTGCCCGCTTTGATCCCGGTGGTCACGCCATAGTAAGCGACATCCGCAACCGGGTTGTTCTTTTCGGCCAGAAGCTGACTGAGTGTCTGACCTGAATTTTTGTTGTCATGGGGCATCTGCACGTCGATTTCTTTGTCGATTGCTTCCAGCATCGACGCCCAATCGGCCCATTGTGGCGGGCAATTATAGCAGACCGCATCAGCGGCGAGCGCCGGTGACGCTATCGTCATTGTCATAAAGGCGGCAGCGAGTTTATATCTCATGTTGATCTCTCCGGTTGGATTTCAGCGTTCTTCTGGGTTGGATTGTTTGACGGCGAAGAGGTTGCAGCCTTTTCGCCGTCAGTTCTTTCTGCGCCCGGAGGCGCAAGACTGCCTCCGCCGCGGAAACTAAAGGATTGTTCTGGGTCTGGTTGGGCGGGCTTCGATGTGCCGTTGATGATCGAAAGAACGGTTCCTGCCGCGCCGCTACCCATCATTTTCGGATCGGTCACAATGGTCGCAAGGCTTGGTTCCACCATGGTGCCAACGTCGATTCCGTCAAAACCGACGATCGACAAATCTGAAGGGACCTTCAGCCCTAGTTTCCGCGCACTTCTGATCGTTGCCAGAGCCAGAAAATCATTGGATACAAAAATCCCGGTGAGGGTTGGGTTTTCTGTCAAAAACCCTTGCAAAAGCTCCGTCAGGTTCTGGCTGTCTTCGTTGATTTCTAACAGTGCCGGTTTTTGCATTTTGCAAATTGCACACCCCTCGACGAAGCCCTCGTATCTTTGTCGCGCCCGGTCTGATGTTTTGAATTTCAGGGCGAGAAAGCCGACATGTTTATGGCCCGCGTTATGAAAGGCGTCTGCGACTGATTTGGCGGCAGAGCGGTCGTCGACCGACCAGCTTTCTTCGTTTCCTGGCGGCATATTGAACAAGAGACAATGAGGGATTTCGCGACGCTGAATTGATTTCAATCCCTCGCTTGAAAGCGCATCGCTGACAGTCAAAACAAATCCGTCAACTTGTTTTGCCATCAGGGTTCGAATGGCGTTCAGCTCAAGTTCCGCGTTGTAGCTCGTGCAGACAAGCAAGGTCTGGTAGCCCTGCGCTTGAAAGGTCTCTTGTGCGCCTTGCACCGCGTCAGCATAGACTGGATTTGCCAGCGAAGGGACTACGCAGCCGATGGTACGTGTCGTACTGCTTTGTAGCGACCGTCCGATTTCGCTGAATTCAAATCCGAGCTCATCAGCGGCCGCCAGTACCCTTTTTCGCAGCGCGGCACTGGCTGGCCCGGAGCCATTCAAAACCCGGCTTACAGAGGCCACACCGCAACCTGCATGTTGAGCTACGTCCTTTATAGTGGCCGGTTGGCGCACATTACCCCCTTATGGAAACGTTTCCATATTGATATTCGCTAATTCGTCAATAATCAAGCAATGCGACAACCAAGTGACAAGCGTGACGAAAATCAGAGGCTTCGAACGTGAAGAACGCTCCCTTGCAAAGGCAACGTGGTGGGCGCGCGGTTGTTGCATTTGCAAAGATGCCGTGCGGCCATTCATCCGACAGCGGCGATGCCAGCCGTTCGGTGCTGCCGACCAAACAACAGAATTTCGGCGATGGTTTTCGACAGATCAAAAGGCAACCAACTGCCTATCTCTAAGGTTTGTGGATTTCAGAATAGGCCCTGCGCAACAATGCGCTGCGCCGACCGAAGACTGATTTGGGGATTGCAGAACCGGGCAACTCCCAGACGCCGAAACTGTCGTCGAGACAATGGCTGCCCAAACGAATCATGCCCAGGTCCTTGCATATCTGTGCACCGCTCGACGTTACCGATATTGTACCAAGCCCGTGGAGATAGACATCCCGGTTGGCCAGACTTTCCAGAAAATCAACGAATGACGTCAGCAAAAGGCTGGCCGCTGCTTCATGGCCAGGTCTGACAATCAGTGCCGGGCAATAGCCGAAATACGAACCTGGCAAAATGGGGCGGCGAAGGGTGTCAACGGAAAGATCTGCTTCGATCAACCTGCCTGCGCGGAAAAGCGCTTCATCTTCAGGAAGCAAAAATGGGAGGGTCCACTTGGCGACCATCTCGCCGTCGGCCATGATGGCGCCCCAATGTTCCCGAAATGACTCGTAGATTGGCGAGAACACATCGACATTTGGTGCCATTTCATCAGGCAGCGAGCTTAACTCTGCTTCCGCCATGGCAATGGAGGCAAGGCTTGCGTTGCGCCACGATCCGTCAAATATCTGGTCGACCATCGCATTGTCCAACAAACGGTATCTTGCTTGGTTTGGTTGTAGGGATCTGCTCTCCCATTCGCCGCGACAGGCCAATATCTCCTCGCGGGTCCAGTCAAGGCGTTCAGAGAGGCGGTGTTCCAAATCTCCCCGGATGAAAGAAACAGAACGCTCATACTTCCCAATCGCATCGATACTGACGCCCAGCAATGTCGCTAGCTCTTCTTGTGTCATACGACCGTGCCGCCCGTTGGATGCGCGATATTCTCTTAACTTTCGAGCGAATTGGGACGCGTCACTCCGCATGAAAATCCTACAATCGGTTTCCGGTTCGAACCCTGATCATGACATCTGGTCAAATCTGCTGACAAGAGCCTTACGGGTCACTTACGGGTTTGGCCGGGCGCGCGTTTCACATCTGTTCCGCTGGATAGCTTTTGCGGGGAATGTTTCCTTACACAACAAGAAGAGTGAGATCAGAGTGATGCGGCGAATTTCAGGCCCACTAAGATGCATAGGGCGAGTGCTTATGATTGTGACCTTTCAAAACCGCAGAATTGATAGGCAGTTTCCACGCGATGACTGGCGACCTCAACGCCTGCCCCGCGAACCTGGCTGGTCGCAACAGCGTAAACGAAACCGGCCGGATATTGGAGGGTTCAGATAGCTGAGTGGCGATTGCTTTTGTGTTGCCAGAATCGGAACGTGTAGAGGGTGAAAGGGCATGGGCATCCGCTTGCCGATAAGCTTACTGGCGGGCAATTCTCACAAGGCAGGAATGCGCAACAGGGCCTTGGGCGAGTTGCGAGGTTCCTTTGTCCAGGGTCAAAACGTTTGGGTTCCCGTTTTGGCAGGCCTCACCGACCGGTTTGAACCATGCCCCGGTGGCAATCTGGATAACACCCCGACGAATGTCCTTGCTGGTACGCAATTCTGCAACGCAGGTCCCCCGTTCATTGGAGAGGCGCAGGACCTCACCCTCAGCGAGGTTAAGCATGGCGGCGTCCGCTGGGTGCATGGTGACCGGCTCAACACCCTTTGGTCGATCCGCGCAACTGACGGGGCCATGATCCAGCTGGCTGTGCAATTTATTGCGCGGTTGGTTCGAGATCAGGTGAAATTCGTCGGTGCTGGCGCCGCCGAGCCATTCAGCCGGTTCAAGCCACACCGGGTGCCCCGGACAATCATCATAGGCAAAATCATGTACCGTCTGCGAAAAAAGCTCGATTTTGCCGCTCGGCGTGCGCAATGGGTTTGCTTGTGGATCGGCCCGGAAGGCCTCCATCATGATTGTGGGTTCCTCGGGGGTTGGGAGTTTCACCCAACCCTGACGCTGAAACGTTTCCCAATCGGGGAGTGAAACATCGGCTTTTGCCGCCTGCTGACGGGAGACATCCCATAGCCAGCGCAGCCAGGATTCTGTACTGCGTCCTTCCGTAAAGGCGCGATCCACGCCCATCTCAGCCGCGATCCCCGAGAAGATGTCGTAATCGTCGCGGGCCTGTCCCACAGGTTCAATCGCTGCATCCATCGACACGATGTAGGGATCCTTGGGAGACATGGCGATGTCCGGTCGTTCCAATGTGGTCGTGCAGGGCAGCACAATATCCGCGTGTTTCGCCAATGCATTCCAGCACCATTCGTTGGCGATAATGGTTTCAGGCCGCGCCCAGGCGCGGCGCAATCTGTTCAAATCCTGATGATGGTGGAACGGGTTACCCCCTGCCCACCAGACCAAACGGATGTCGGGGTAGGTGTAGGAAACGCCGTCGTAGGTAAATGTGCCGCCAGGGTTCTCCAACATGTCGGTTAGTCGCGCCACTGGTATGAAATCCTCCACCGGGTTTTGCCCTTGTGGAAAAGACGCATAGTCAATTTCGTATCGGTTCAGGCCGACGTTGTTCATCGCCGAGTATCCGAAGCTGATACCGGTGCCCGGCAGGCCCATCTGACCCAGCATCGCGGCCAGATTGATCGCAGCCCAAAACGGCTGTTCGCCGTGGTCCTGCCGGGTGAGGGCCCAGGCGACGGAAATCATGGTACGGTGGGTCGCCATACGCCGTGCAAGGGTTTGAATTTCGGAAGCTGGCAAATCGCAGATGCGGGCCGCCCATTCCGCAGACTTCGGGATACCATCTGTTTCGCCGGTCAGATACGCGGCGAAGCGATCAAAACCTACAGTGTAATGATCGAGGAAGGATTGATCGTGCAGGTTCTGATCAAGTATTTCATATGCCAGGCTCAGCATTAGTGCGGCATCGGTCGAAGGTCGCAGCGCCAACCACTGAGCATCCGCGTCATCTATCAGGTCTGATTTTAGTGGCGAGATATTGACGAACTGAACTTTTGCCATCTTTGCCGCGTGCAGACCGGCCATCTGTACATGCGCGCCCAAACCTCCCTGACTGATCTGGCCGTTTTTCAGAGGGATGCCACCGAAGGCAACGAGCAATTCGCAGTCAGTGGCGATGCTTTCCCAGCTTGTTGTTGTGTCCAGAAATCCTCGGAAGGTACCCAGCACATGCGGCACCACGACTTCTGCGGCGGCAAAGGAGTACGTGTTTTTTGAGCTGGTGAACCCGCCTATGCAGTTGAGAAATCGCTTTAGTTGACTTTGCGCGTGGTGGAACCGCCCGGCACTTGCCCAGCCATAGGAGCCCGCATAAATCGCGTTGTTGCCGTGCTGCTGACGCACGCGATTAAGTTCCGCAGCGACAAGCTTGTTAACGTCCTGCCAACTGACTTCAACGAATTCTTCCAGCCCGCGTTTTTGTCCCGCCGTGCCAGGGCCGCCCTCAAGCCAGCTTTTCCGCACCATTGGCGCGGTGATACGGGTCGGACCTTCCAAGACATCGACAATACCGTGACCGATTGGCGAGGGATCAGGATCATGTTCAAAATTCCGAAGACCGGTGACCTGCCCATCGACGACGTCAACGCTGTAGGTCCCCCAATGACTGGATGTAAGCAGATCGCGATCGGGGCGATTCATCCTAATCTCCCTGAAACTTTCCGCCCGAAACGGGTCGGTCTGACGATGTTGTCTCGCCGAAGCGGTTCTTTAGTCAAGCAATAGATTTGAATGTCTGGGGTAATCGGCATTGAGATCGGTCAGCCTCTTTGGCAAGACCGAGGACTGCTTATGCACGAGAAGGGAGCGAAGGTCAGTAATTGCGGCGGAAAGGTAGCATTCATCCCGGTTCTGTTTTCTATGACCCAAATTGACCGCTCCCCGATCGGTGGTAGGTTTGCGCAAACGATACCAGCAAAGGTGTGACTTATGACCCCCGCGGAAGCGATCCAGACGATTGTCGAGGCAACTGAAAAGGTCGAAGGTATCAGGGCGCTGTTTCTTAGCGGCAGCTACGGGAACGGGATGGCCGATGCCCATAGCGATATTGATCTTGTCATGGTGACCGACGAAGGGGCGACAGACGCTCTCGCGGAAGTTTGGCGTCGCGCTGTTTCAAGAACCGGCGAGATCGTTCTATGGTGGGATCGCACCAACATCCCGGTGCTGATCAACGCAATCACTGACGACTGGATTCGCATCGATCTGATCATCCTAAAACCTGACCAGATGGGTGCGCATTCTCAAGACACACTCAAAGTGCTGTTCGATCACGCCGGGATATTTGACGGCTTGCCAAAAACCCTGCCGGACCGAAAACCGGATGCTCGAAAATTCCTCTATCAGGTCGAGGAATTTATCCGGATTCTGGGATTGCTTCATGTCGCGGCGGGCCGCGAAGAATACATCAACGGTGTTTTGGGTGTTTTTCATCTCAGAAACCTTCTCGTGGAGCTTCTGATCGAAGAAACTGCGGCGCCAAATCGCGGCGGCATCTTACACCTGAACCGGCTGATTTCCGACGCTCAAAAGGAGTTGCTGACGTCGCTCCCGCCACCAAAGCCCAATCGCCATAGCATGATCGAGACACATTTGGCCTACGCAGAGGCTTATATTCCCCGCGCTCGGAAAAGGGCCGTTGATCTGGGGATCGACTGGCCGGAGAGATTTGAGGCCGCGACATGGAATGTGCTCAAGGAACGGTTGTCGATTGAGCGGCCTTACCAGTTGGAGTGATGAACGCGGCGAGCCTCTTGGCCCATTCGCCGCGGAGAAATCTGTTTGCGCTGTGAGCTTCTGGTATGGTCAGGCGCGCCCCAATAGATCACGGGCGATGCGCTCGAATATGGCAGAGCCTACGGGGATAAGATCATCCGGGAAATCATAGTCCGGGTTGTGCAAAGCGGCGTAGTCTTCGCCCGGCCCCAAGCACAGCATGGCGGCTTTGGCATGCCACCCGAACACGCCAAAATCCTCGGACGCCCGCATTGGCAGATCGGTGTCGTTATTTGCGACACCAATCGCATTCATTGCCGCGATCGCAACATCTGTCGCATCTTTGTCGTTGATCGATGCGGCGAAGTCGTCATGCACCGTAAACCCAACCTCCAGACCAGTTTCATTGGCAATTGTTTTGGCAAATTTGCGCGCGGCTTGGTCAAGCGCTTCCATTGCCGGGTCCGCTGATGTGCGCAATGTGACAAAAATCACCGCAGCACCGGGCGCGATACCAAAGGTTGGTTCGCCGATTTGGACATGGGTCACCGTCACAAGACGGAATTCATCATCAAGAGGGCCACCTTGCCCCAGGTCATCCAGAACCGGGATCAACTGGGCTACGGCACGGGCGGGCGAAATTCCAGCTTCGGGATCAGCGGCGTGCGCTGTCTTTCCCTGTAACTGGATCTTTAACCCGCGAGACGCGCAGTTCATCAAGCCAGCGCGCGTCGATACATGGCCAAAGGGGCGGCCTGGTTCAACGTGAATGGCGAAGGCCCAGTCAGCTTGGATCTGCGCATACTCTGGGTCGGCGACCACCGCGCGGGCGCCGCTGCCGTCTTCTTCTGCGGGTTGAAACATCAGTACAACGCGACCCTTGCCGACCGGTTCCCTTGAGATCATGCGACCAAGGGCCAGCAGTTGGGTCATATGACCATCATGCCCGCACATATGCGATTTTCCGGCAACTTCCGATTTCCAGGGGATGTCGTTCAACTCCTGAATTGGTAAAGCGTCAAGTTCGGCACGAAACAGAACGGTTGGGCCTTCGATGCCGCTGTCGAAGATTGCGGCCACTCCGTGCCCACCCAATCCGGTTAGAACTTTCGTTGGCGCGAGTGTATCGAGAGCGGCTGCAATGGCCCGTGCTGTTTCCGCTTCTTCCCCGGAGACCTCCGGGTGCCGGTGCAATTGACGGCGAAACGCCGTAAGCTCGATCAAATCTGAGTTGGTAAGCACGCGACCATTTCCTTTTTTCCTGCGCGATGATCTTGAATTCCACCAGGCTTTGAAACGGACCTCATCGCGAAGGGTCGAGCTTCACGATCCTTTTGGACGGCAATACGAGGGTCGTCCGGGCTCTGTCGGACTATGCTGCGGTCACGCGCCAAATGATGTCTCCGACATCATCCGCCATCAACAACGATTTGCCATCTGCGCCGATCACAACTCCTACGGGGCGACCATAGGCGACCTTTTCGTCATCCGACAGAAACCCCCAAAGGATGTCCTGCGGCGCACCGTTTGGTTTGCCGTTTTCAAAGGGCACAAAAATCAGTTTATAGCCGCTCAGCTTTGATCTGTTCCAAGAACCATGTTGTCCGATGACCATGCCCTCTCCGAAACCGGGCAAGGTACCTTCGGGCATCCAGCACAGGCCAAGTGACGCTGTGTGACCGCCTAATGCATATTCCGGTGTGATTGCCTGAGCGACGAGCTCTGCATCTTGAGGTACCCGGTCATCAACGGTGTCGCCCCAGTAAGAGAAAGGCCATCCGTAAAAACCACCGTCCTGAACAGACGTCAGGTAGTCGGGCGGGGTTTCGTCTCCCAGACCGTCACGCTCGTTCACAACGGTCCAAAGCACATTGGTTTGCGGCTCCCATGCCATACCAACGGCGTTGCGTAGGCCAGACGCAAATACACGCGCCTCCTTGCTTGCAACATCAAGCTCCCAGATCGCAGCGCGCCCCTCCTCGACCTCCATTCCATGGTCGGCAATATTGGTGAGCGAACCGACGCCGGCGTAAATTTTCTTCTCATCCGCCGAGACAAGAAGACTGCGTGTCCAATGCCCGTGTGGTTTGAAATCGACCAGCTTTTTACCGGGTCCGCTGAGGGATGTGGACCCCGGCACATAGCCGAAAACCTTGATCCCATCCGTATTGCCCAGATAGAAATCGTTTCCGACCAGAGCCATACCAAAGGGCTGGTTTTCATTTTCAACAAAAACCTCCCGGGTTTCGGCGACCCCATCGCCATCGGTGTCGCGCCACAAACTTACGCGATTGGCACTTTTTCCAATCGCTTTGACGCGTCGCATGGTCGCTTGCGCTGCATGGTCCATCAGCGTCTTGGGATGGCCGACCTCCTCTTTCGATTCTGCCACAAGCACATCACCGTTGGGGAGAACCTCGATCCAGCGCGGGTGATCAAGCCCCGAAGCGAAGGCATTCACCTTCAGACCCGGCGCGCAGGAGGGCAGATGGCCTTCTTGCCATCCTTGGGCGACTGGCATTTTCAGGGTCATGATCCCCTGCTTCTTGGCGTCCGGGATATCAGGTGCAGCGCCTACCGCTTGATGGGAAGGGGCCCCCATCTTGCGCATGAATGCCACTGTACCGCCCACAAGGGCGGTGGCTTTTGCAATCAGTTCCATCTTGGGCCTCGGTGTTGTTCCGCACAAACCTAGCGGTGTTTTCGTGGTACCAACAAGCCGATTTGCCATCCGAACCGATAAAGTTTTCGAATACGGTTGTATTTTCTTTGATCACATAGCGACCGATTGCTTGCTGCGCGCCGGTGCCAAAATCGGACAGCTATCGGCAATTGATGCAACGCTGTTTCGCCTTTGGTCAAATGATCCCGTTTCGCACCGCGATAATCGCGGCATGAAGTCGGTTGGCGGCGTGCAGTTTGGTTACCGCCTTGTTCAGATGGTAGTTCACCGTAGGTGCCGAGATCAAAACGATCTCAGCAATTTCATCACTGGTTTTGCCATCTGCAGTCCATTTCAGACAATCGAGTTCACGATCGGTGAGTTCGGCCAGTTGGCTACTGCGCGGCGATGCCGAAAGGACCATTGCCTGATCATGCACTTGCAGCGCGGACATGAGTAGTCCGGAACCCTCCGAGCGGATAACGTCCACCAGATGCCTCTCATCTGGATCGGCCATGGTCAAAACCGCCAGATCACCATCCGGCCCCGCAACGGGTATGGAATATCCGGCTGATATTCTGAATGCGCGAGCTTCGTGAAAAACCCGTTTTTGCAACTTTACAAATGGTTTCAAGAATCTGCCCTGGTTCCAGAAGAATGGAAGCCGGGACCCTTTGGATTTCACCGCCACGGGATCGTAATGTTGATAAGATTTACTGACGTAGCGGCTGCTCCATTCGGTTTCGTAGTTGGACAGAAAGCGCGTAGGCTGATTGTGACTGCCCCGAAGCATCAGATAAGAAAAGAAGGTCAGACCAAAACGGGCGCAGTAGTCTTCGATCCTGGCCTCAAGGTCATTGAAGTTTTCGCAATCAGCAAACTCTGAAACCTGCATATCCTTCCCCTTCAAACTATCAAATCTGATAGTGGACATGAGAATGCCCTGCGTGTGCAGATTGCCTCATTCGTGAAAATTCACATTGGGGGTAGTCTAAATGAAACAACACATCGTGTCGATCTGTGCCGCTGGCGGGCTGGTTCTGGCTGCTCCAGCCGTCTGGGCGGAAGTGACGAAAATCGGCCTGCTTGCACCGCTGACAGGGCCCTCCGCAGCTGACGGACAGGAATTCGTCAATGGCGTTAACTGGGCCGTCGACGAGATAAATGAAAAAGGCGGGATCGCTGGGTACACTTTCGAAGTTGTGGTTGCCGATGTCAAAGACGGCTCGGCGGCAAATGTCTCCTCAGCGGCGGAACGGCTTTTGGGCACGGATGGCATTGAGTTCATGCTGACGGGTTACGCATCCCTGTCGCTATTCGAGGTCGATCTGATGGCGGAAGCGGATATGCCCTACATTGCCGCCGGCCCCTCACCGTCCTTTGCCGCCATCACCACTCAGGACATCGATTATTACTGGTGTTGCTGGTCGTACACGGCGTCGTTCAAAGGGTATGAAACGGATGTCAGACCAGCGATCGAAGCTTTGGCGGACCGGGGCGAGATCACCCTGCGTGACAAATCGGTGGCTATCATTTCATCGGACAACGCCTATTCCAGAACCATTTCGGAAGGCATGAAGGTCTCCTTTGAAGAAGGCGGCTGGCGCATTGTTGTCGACGAACTGGTGCCTTTTGGCGAAGTCGGAGATTGGCGGGCCGTTCTGGCCAAAGTGCGTGACACGAACCCTGATCTGATCATCAACACGGATTATCTGCCAGGCAATTCGGCGCTGTTTCTCAACCAGTTTCTGGACAGCCCGACAAATTCGCTGGTCTTTTTGCAATATGCGCCGTCGGTGCCGGAGTTTGTGTCCCTGACGGGCGAGAACTCTACGGGCGTTCTTTACAACCTGATCAATGCGCCCCTGAACAGCGACAAATGGCCTCGCGGCAAGGCTTTGATGGCGGAATATGAGGCCCGTTTTGGCGTGGCGTCCGGTGCTTACGGTGTTGGCCTTTATGAGATGACCAATTTCTATTTCGAGGCCTTGCAGGCGGTGGGTGATCCCACAGACCGCAAAGCCATCGCCGCAGCCATCGGGCAGATCAAACGCCCGACCGCCGCAGGCAATCTTGAATTCGATCCCGACACCCATGTCGCCCTGCAAAGCAATGACCACGTTCCGGTCTCTTTCTGGCAGATTCAGGATGGTGAACGCGTGCTGTTTGAACCCGACGCCTATGCCAACGGGTCGTTCATGCTGCCGCCCTGGATGTCCAACTGAGCCTTGGGACGCGCGCAATGTCTGAACCCGTTCTCGTAGTTTCTGATCTGACCAAGAAATTCGGCGCGTTGACGGCGGTTGATGGTGTCAGCTTTGAAGTTCGGCCGGGGGAGATATTGGGGATTGCCGGGCCCAATGGATCCGGCAAATCCACGCTTTTCAACGCAATCACGCGGGTGCCGTTCGCTCAAACCAGTGGTATCGTCCTGTTCAAGGGCGCACAGATTTCCAACCTTGCGAACAACGAAATCGCCAAGCGCGGAATCGCGCGGACCTTCCAGCGCGAAAGCGTCTTTGGCAACCTGTCGAGCATCGACAATGTCCTTGTGACCATCGAGCAGACGAACCGGGCCTCTGCATTTGCGCAGAAGATTGCCCTTGCCGAACAGGCGCTGGATCTGGTGGGCTTTCCTGCGACACTGCACAACTGGCAGGCCGGGCGATTACCGGTCTATCTGCGCAAACTGGTGATGATCGCGGGGGCCGTGGCGCTGGACCCGGCCGTATTGCTGCTTGATGAGCCGGCGTCCGGTCTGACGGTCAGCGAAATAGACAAAATGCGCGCGCTGATCACGCATCTGAATGAGCTGGGCATGACCATCCTGCTGGTTGAGCATGTGCTGTCATTGCTGATGGAGGTTTCAGACAGGCTAATGGTGCTGGATCAGGGCCGGGTGATCGCCCTGGGTGATCCGGCTACAGTTGTCGCCAATCCCACCGTGATCGAAGCCTATCTGGGCACACCCGCATGAGCCTGTTGGAATTGCGCAATCTGTCGGGCGGATACGACCCGATCCAGATTTTCAGCCATATCGACCTGACCATCGAGGCGGGTGAAAGCATCGGGTTTTTCGGCCCAAACGGGCATGGCAAATCCACGCTGATGAAAACCATCAGCGGTGTTCTGGCACCCTGGACGGGGGATGTCATTTTTGACGGTCAACGCATGAACCGGGTGGGGGATCGCGGGTCGCGCAGATGGCGCAATTTCAACTACGACGTGGTCACCCGCCGCCGGATGGACCCAAAGACGGTGGCGCGCGCAGGGCTGATCCATGTGCCGGAGGGCAATCTGCTTTTTCCGGAAATGACGGTGGCGGAAACGCTTGCCATTGCGCCGATTGCGGGCCGGGGGCGCGGCGATGAGGCCCACCAGCTCGAACTGGTGCATGCGCTTTTCCCAAGGCTGCGGGAGCGCCTGAAAAGCAAGATCCGCTTCCTGTCGGGAGGCGAGCGGCAGATGGTGGCGATTTCCGTAGGGCTGATGGGCAATCCCAAACTGATGATCCTGGATGAACCGACGTTGGGCCTGTCACCGAAACTGCGGCAGGAGCTTTGTCAGGCGGTTGGCCAGATCAAAGCCTCCGGCGTGCCGCTCATCCTGATTGATCAGGATGTAACCTTTCTGACCGAGTTGATTGACCGGCTTTACCTCTTTGATCACGGTCGGATCTCTCGCAAGTTGGAGAAATCCGAAATTCCCTCGCATGACGATCTTATGGCCATGCTGTTCGGAGATCATGCCGCATGAGTGTCGAAAGCTTTCTCTTCGTCCTGTCAGGGGGGATCGTGCTGGGCGCACTCTACGCGCTCATGGCCTCCGGGCTGGCCGTGGTTTGGTCGACATTGGGTATCTTCAATTTTTCACATGGTGCTTTCATCGCGCTCGGGGCTTACATCGGTTGGCAGGTGTCCAATGCTGAGGCGCTGGGGCTGGGACATGTGGCAGGGCTCAGTGCGACGCTGGTGGTCATGTTCGCGGCGGGCATCCTTTTCCAGCAAATCTTCATCCGGCCGTTTGAGCGAAAAGACAATATCATCGCGGCCACGGTGATCACGACCCTTGCGGGTGCGACGATCCTGCAAAACGCCATGCTGCTGATCTGGGGGCCGCGCGCCAAACAGATCGTCGCGATTGCAGAGGGCACAATTTCTATCGGGCCCGTCGCCTTTTCGGGCAATGACATCGCGCTGATTGTCATGGTCGCGCTCATCCTGGGGTTTGCAGGCTGGTTGCTGGCACGCACCAGAACGGGCCGATCAATGCGCGCTGTTGCGCAAAACCGGCAGGCGGCTGAGCTGATGGGGCTGAACGTACCGCTGCTCTATGCGCTGGCCTTCGGCCTTTCCGCCGCCATGGCCGGGATGGCGGGATACTTCGTCGGCTCCATCCGCTTCATCAACCCCACGTTTGGCGCCGACCCGCTCATGAAAGCGCTGATCGTTGTGATTTTCGGCGGGATTGCGCGGTTCACCAGCCCCATATATGCGGCTCTGATCGTTGGTCTTGTCGAAAGTTTCACCATTTTCTACCTGGGGCTCTATTGGGCGCCAGCGATGCTCTTTGCCATGATGACGGTTGTGCTCACCATCAAACCCTCGGGCCTGTTCGGCCACCATCAGAGAACACTCTGACATGCGCTACGATCCCCCATTTCACCTCACCAACGGCCTGATCCCGACTGTCGTGACCGTGGTCCTGCTGGCGGTTTTCCCATTTGTCTTTGATGCATCCTACCTGCGGCACCTGCTGATCCTGGCGATGGTTTTTGCCATTGTTGCAGCCAGTTGGGATCTCAGTTTCGGCTATGGCGGCTTGCTGAATTTCGCCCATGTGGCGCTCTTCGCCGTTGGCATCTACGCATATGGCATTCTGGCCAAAACCTACGGGGTAAACCCCTGGCTGGCGATCCTGCTGTCCGGCCCGATTGTGGCGCTGGTGGCGTCCTTCATGGTGCTGCCCGTGCTGCGCCTTGACGGGATGTATGTGATCCTTGTCACCATCGCCTTCAGCCAGATCCTCTACCAGATTGTCATCAGTCAAAGCCAGATCACCGGGGGCACCTCGGGCATGGTCACCCTGCCGATGCTGCAAATCGACGGATACCGTTTCGTCAAGGACGGCAAGATCGGCTATTACTACACCGCGTTTGTGCTCATGGTGGGGTCGGTGGGTGCGCTGTTTCTGATCACGCGCAGCGCCCTGGGTCGCAGCATTGTCGCGTTGAGAGACAACAAGTATTACGCACAGGCGCGCGGTGTGTCCGAGTGGAAAACCCGTCTGGCCACGCTCGCGGTCAGTGCGTTTTTTGTGGGGATCGCGGGGGGGTTTTATGGCTCCTATGTGCGTGTGGCCTCCCCGGATATCTTTGGCATTGGTAGCCTGACGCTGGTTTTGTCCATTCTGCTGGTCGGTGGGCTTGGCACGATTTGGGGGCCTGTCATCGCCGCTTTCATCATCATTCTGCTGTCTGAAAGCATGGCATCGCTGGGCCCCTGGCGTGACATTCTCATCGCCATTCTGATTGTGGCGGTGATGATTTTCTACCCCGGCGGGCTCTGGGGCGTCGTTCAGGAGCTGCGGGAGCTTGCCCAGAACATGCGCAGCAGTATGATGGCCCGCTACCGCAGAGGTGCCGAGCGCGCTGTACGTCAGAAAATCACCGGCATTCCGGAGCAGATGATCGACACGGCCCATGGCCGCATTGCTGTCGTCGATATCGGCCCGTCGGCTCAACATGCGGGCCCGCCGATCCTGTTTTTGCACGGCAATTCCGCCTGCAAGGAAGCCTTTCAGAACCAGTTCGCCCATTTCCGTGACCGGCACCGCCTGATTGCTTTTGATCTGCCCGGGCATGGCGTGTCCGACAACGGATCGCCCGAGCAGACCTATAACGTGATCGCTTATGCGGATATTGCCGAAGAAATCCTGCAAAAACTGGGTGTCGAGCGCCCTTTTGTCGTTGGATGGTCTTTGGGGGGATATAACGCGCTGGAGCTGACCTCACGCAATCCGGCGGCCTACAGCGGTGTCGTGACCACGGGAACATCGCCGCTGACCGTTGCGCCGGATGATTTTGCCCGTGGGCATAACGCCAAATCGCATATCATTCTGGCGGGAAAGCAATACCTGACGGGACGCGAAACGGTAACTCTGGCCAGTCATGCCACCGTGCCAAAATCGGACAAGAGCGCCTTTCTGCACAGAAACGTGCGCCGCACGGATGGTCGCGCGCGCTATTACATGATCACCAAACTGACCGTGGTCGACTGGCCGCGCCAGATGCGCATGCTGCGCGAAGGGGACATCCCGGTTGCCATCATGAACGGTGATGACGACCCGTTTCTGAACCATCGCTACATTGCTGATCTGCCTTTCGGAAACGTCTGGAAAGGGCATCCAACCGATATTCCCGGCGGCAGGCATGCGCCTTTCTTCAATCAACCAGAGGTCTTCAATCGCGAATTGGAAGCGTTTTTTGAGGCAGCGGTCAAAGATCGTACGTTGCGGCGCTCTGCATGACTTCTTGTTGGCAAGTGTTGGAAATCTATCCGAATCTGTGCTTCGCACCGATCCAAAAACACCGTTATGGTCACCAAAAATGAAACCGGTTTTTGGATCGCCTTTGCACAAAGCTGACGGTACAAAAGCGCGGGCGGCCGACAACGGCGGTAAGCTTTGAGCTGGCAAAGAGTAGTTATACAGCTAAATATATTATTGCTGTATAGTTAGAAATGCGACATTATACAACAAAATATATTTTTGCTGGATAACAAATGAAGTTCCACTCTCAGATCGGGATGTCGGCCTACCACGACCTTCTACGGCTCCTGCGCGATGATCTGGTCTCAAACCTAAAGGGAACGGCCGTTGCCGTGACCGTCAAAGGGCGTGTTTTTTGGTACGATAAATATAGGGTCGGCAATACTATGGCCCAGAAATACATCGGTCCGGATAGCTCGGAATTGCGTGGGCGGCTTGAGCAGGCCAAAGACCTGAAGGCAGCGGAGGCAGAACGGAAGCGCGAACAAACGCGTTTGGTCAGAGTGTTGAGAGCTGAAGGGTACGCCTCTGCCGACCAACGCACGGGCAGCTTGCTCAGTGCTTTTGCACGCACCGGGGTATTTCGGCTCGGCGGGACGTTGGTGGGAACGGTGGCTTTCAGACATTACGAAGGCGAACTTGGGGTTCGGTTGGGATTTGATCAGTTGGCGCAGACTGGTGACATCGACATTGGCAGTTTTGAGCGATTATCCTTTGCAGTTGGTGATGCGGTGGAAACGCCGCTGGCAGAAGTTTTCAGTGATCTGAAATTCCAGCCGATGCCATCCATAGATCACACGCGCACATGGCGCTGGTCCCAAGGTGGCGGTGAAACCCTGGTGGAGTTTCTGATGCCGGCGCAACGCGACGAGGGTGTGCGGGACCTGCCGGCTCTCGGGGTCAGCGCAATTGCCTTGCGACACCTCGATTACCTCCTGGACGACCCAATACCAGCAGCGTCACTCTATCGATCCGGTGTGTTGATACAGATCCCGCGGCCTGAAAAATATGCGATCCACAAATTGATTGTGGCAGATCGCAGGGCTGGGGGGCCTGACGCTCAAAAATCGATGAAAGATCGCGCACAAGCGGAATTTCTGATCCGCGCACTTGCAGAATTGCGACCTGATGAGCTCAAGGAAGCCTATGAAACGGCCCTCGCACGTGGGCCAAAATGGACCAGTCGGCTAGAGGCTAGTCTGGCAAAACTACCGAAAACGACAAGAGAGTACCTGAGCTGATTTCACGCCTTGACGCCTTGCCGTTTGTCCCCGACAAAAGACCTGATGGTTCCCGGAGGAGCGAAACGATTCCGGGATGAAAAGGGAATACGGTGAAGCGCCAGAACGTGCTGATTCCGTGACTGCCCCCGCAACTGTAAGCGGCGAGTGACCCCGATGATCACCACTGAATGCCATGGCATTCGGGAAGGATCGGGCAAGCCCAGACCCGCAAGTCAGGAGACCTGCCATCGTCAACGCAACTTCAACCCGGGCGGGGTGTCCGGACAGGAGGATATGGTGGTTCTACGGTTCAACCCGTCGAGATATGCATACCCCGGTCGGTTCCTCGCGATATCGCGGAGGGCGACATGGGAACATCAAGACACCGGATTACAATCTGTAAATCCTGCCCGCATAAGGGTCGCAGCTGCGCCCCTGGCTATGAGCTGATTGCACGGTTGCGTGCTGCTATTGATGCAGCGGGTGACACGATCAAGGACGATTTTGAAATCTCGGGCGTTGCCTTTGTCGCGGGCTGCGGGCGTCCCTGTACGCTTGCCTATCATGGAACGCGAACAGCCGCCTATCTCTTTGGCGATGTTGACGCCGAGGCTGATATTGGAACTCTCGTGACCCTTGCTCGGCAGAACACGCACACGAAGGGCGAGTGGCTTTCCCAAGCCGAGGGGGTAGACAAACTGCGGCGACCTCGGCCCAGAACTCCCGCGGCGATCATAGCACTGGAGGAAAGTGACGTGCGGATCTCTTGATTTGCTGCGACCTTGGCTGCACCGTTTCTTGCCCTCGGGTGGTGGCGCGCTGGCGCTAATTTATCAAGGATGGTCCAAACAGGGTGCGATGTTTTGGTCAGGCGGGCCAGGTATCACTTAGCCGATACCCGCCAGGCCATGGATCGGTGGGGTCCAGCATCAATTGATGTGTGCCGGTAATCCAGGCTGTTCCCGCGATTTTTGGGATGATTGCGGGTCGGCTTCCGACCGTCGTTTGAGCCACGATCTCGCCGATGAATTCTGACCCGATGATGGATTTGGAATGAAGCTTCGCGCCCACGGTCATTTTCCCTTTGGCATGCAGCAAGGCCATTCGGGCGCAAGTTCCGGTGCCACACGGGGATCGGTCCAGCTTTCCGGGTTTGATTGACACCGCATTGGCGCCTGTCGATTTTCCAGATGCGGTTTCAACTGGCCAGGTGAATTGACAAAACGAAATATGATCCCAATCCGGAATCTCCGGGTGTGTGAAGCCTATCTGGTTGTTTGCAGCATCGGTAAGTTCGGCGCCGAGTTTGGCGAGATGACGTGCATTCCCGGGTTCCAGTTCCATACCAATCTGGCGCGCATCAACGAGCACGAAACTGTCGCCGCCAAACGCTGTATCAACCTTGATCTGTCCCAGGCCGGGGACAGTCAAACTCACATCAATCTGGTCCGCAAATGATGCGACGTTCGTGATGGAAACTTTTGTAACCTTGCCGTTCTGGCAAGTCGCTTCGACGCGTATCTCGCCACCCGGCGCTTCGAGCGTTATATGGGTCAGTGGTTCCTGCATCGGCAGAATGCCGGTTTCTAGCAACACCGTTGCGACGCACATGGCGTTTGACCCCGACATCGGCGGCGTGTCCTCTGGTTCCATGATGATCCATGCAGCATCGGCCGTTTTTGATTTGGGAGGTACCAGCAAATTGACGTGCCTGAAGACACCGCCACGAGGCTCATTGAGCACGAAATTGCGAAGCGTCTGATCTTCCGCAATCCAGCTTCGCTGGTCCCAAAGTGTATCTCCGGGCGGCGGGTCGCATCCGCTGACAATAACATCCCCCACCTCGCCCGCCGCATGCGCGCTGACGATATGGATGAGTTTCGTGGATCGCATGGCGGGCTCCGGATTTTTTGGCTGCTATGCGTATTTGATAGATTTTACTTTGGCGCAGGTCAAAACCTGTCGGGCGAATAGTGGGTGCGAAAACGGCTTTCACCTTGACGCTGGCACGCGGGGAAAAACTTGATAGTCGGCGCGGGCGGGGCAGTCCAAAGGCTGCCCTCTGTTTCCGTGGCCAATAGCGTCGCTGGAAATTCGTTGGAGCAACGGGTCGGTGAGTAATTTGGGTTTCGCTGTTCGACTAACTGGCGGCTTTCGGCTCGGCTTCTGCCGGGACAGACAAGGCATGCGTCAACGCGCGTTCTGGCAAATCGGGCCGACCGTAAAAGAAGCCCTGAGCGCGTCGGGCCCCAAGGCCGAAGACGATTTGCGCCTGAGCCTGGTTTTCAATGCCTTCCACGACGATTTCAAGTTCCAGATTTTTCGCGATTTCAAACACGGACGCCAACATAAGCCGTGCTTTTTGGGATGTTTCCAGCTCTTCGACAAGAGAGCGGTCCACCTTTAGCTCATCAGCGACCATTGCACGAAGATATGCCAAAGATGAAAAGCCCGTTCCGAAGTCGTCGATTGCGATTTTGCAACCCAACTTCTTGAGCCCAAGAATGATGGATTTTGCCTGCTCCCAATCGCGCATTTCAGTGCTCTCCGTGATCTCAAGCGTCAAAAGGTCGGGGCGAAGGTCGGATTTCCACAAAGCGTGTTCGACGCTCTGGATTATCTTTTGAGAATTGAAGTGAAGGGCAGACAGATTGACACTCACGGCCAATTCCGTGCCATGTTGATCATTCCAATCCGCGATCAGCTTTGCCGCGTGGTTCAGCACGAAGTTGTCGATCCCAATAACCAGCCCACTTTCTTCGGCCAGAAGAATGAATTCCGCAGGGCTGACCAATCTGCTGTTGCGACGCCAACGAACCAGTGCTTCGAAACCGTAGGTCGTTCCTTTCGGCAATGACACTTTGGGTTGCAGGTGTACCTCAAGATCTCCGGCTGAAATCGCCTTGGGCAGTTCTTCCAGCATGGCGCGCCGGTCAAGGAAACGTTTTTCCAATTCCAGATCGTAAACAGTGTAGCAATTTCGTCCATTGGCCTTCGACGCATAAAGAGCAAAATCAGTCACGCGCGACATGCCGTCAATGGAGGCCGACATGCTCCCTTTGACCTGAGTCGTTGTCGCAAGCCCGATGCTGACGCTGACTTCAAGAGTTTCGCCTTCGAATGTCAGTGGCGCAGCGGCCCGCAAGATTAAGTGCTCACAAAGGGTGTCGAGAGCTTTCATGTCGTCGGTTAGTGCCACCATGGCAAATTCGTCGCCCCCAAGCCGCGCGGCAAAACCACCGTACTCGCCTGCCGCCTCGGTCAGAACCTGCCCGAGGCGTTTCAGAACCGCATCGCCCGCCGCATGGCCAAATGTATCATTGACCGTCTTGAATTCGTCCAGATCAATGTAAAGGAGGGCGACTGGCGAGTGTTCGTTTTCCAGCAGGCGTTGCAGGCGTTCTTGAAATTGGACTCGGTTTGGAAGTTCCGTCAACGGATCGAAAAACGCGAGAAATTCAACCCGCTTTTCCGCTTTTTCGCGCGCCCGTCGTCCTGAAACTTCAAGATGTAGAAACAAAAGCGCAATGCCGCCGACGATGGTCAATCCGATGAGGGATCCCAGCACGATCACTTGCTGTTTTTTTACCACCCTGTTCTGCGTAGACATTACCTCATCTCCATGACGCCGCATGTCGTCGAGCATTAGCACGAGTATCCTACGAGCGTCTTCGGAGGCGATAAGCAGTTCGTCAAAGAACCCGTCAAGGTTGGCATAGTTGCTTGCGATGGCATCATCGGCGAGCGCCACAATCTTCTCCAGAGATTCGACCGATGCAGTGCCGGTTTCAAAAGCTCGGTCTTTGTTCAGAATGTGCCGCAGGTGATCCGTGCGGACATAGACAATGTCGGTTGCATCGCGAAACGCCAAATCAAGCTCTGGCGTCATCTCGCTTGCGTTAATCGCCCTTTGGGTGACGAGCAGCAAGCGTTGGATGTCGCTAATTGCAACGTATCCGTTTCGGATTTGCCGATCCTCAAAGATCGCGTGTGTCTTGCCGAGCTGCGTAACGACGGATTGGGTGTAGAGCCCCGCACCGACGCCGAGGACCATAAGGAAGCCAATGGACATGAAAAACCCGACGCGCGAGGACAGCGCGTCGAGGATTGGGCGGTGCCGGCTGTGTTTTTTCTTGGCAAGGCCCGGCATCGAGGGCTTATTCGCTCGCTTCGATACGAGCAGCCATCCAGACATAATTGGATTCGGATGTCAGTGCGGATGCAGCGAACGTCTCCGCATCAATGATGAATTGTATAGGGCCGCGTGCTCGACGGCTGTGGGCGCGGCCATCTACGCGGGTCGCTACAAGAATATCGACGGATTTCAGGAGCTCCTGCGACATCGTCGTACTGTAATCGTTTTCTGCCGTCACAAGGATAGACGCAGCGCTATCCAATCCATGCGCGGCTAGAATTTCGGACAACATAACACCCTCGAACTCAGCAGGTTTTTCACGCCAGGGGGTTTTGGTTGTCAGGCTGTAGGTTGCAAACTTTTCGAGTTCCGCAGGTGAATAGCTGATCTCGTTTCCATCACCGTCGACAATAACAAGCGTCGCCTGGGCGTGGTTGATCGGGCCGAGTTCGGCTGGAACGGGTTTGCCCGCCAGCGCTGTCTGGCTGAGCATCAAAAGCGCCGCTGCTGCAGCATAAAACGTTGAACGCATGAGTGGTCTCCTCGGAAGGTAGGTAGTGCCACTCGAAGATACAAAAGGGCCGTTAATCATTGGTTTGGGGCTGGCTGGCCCGACAAGAAAAAAAGAACAAATTCGCCTAAATTCTGGGGCGAAGTTTGCTATCTACGAGGCTGCGGAAAATAATACTGAATGAGGGACTGCGCACGCCGTGTCCGGCAGTTTTGCCCACTGGATAGACATTTTAATTGCCGGTGCCGATAGGTTGCGCCGGTCCGTTTACATGGGGTCGAAGATGATTATCGACCGCTCTGGTGTTTGCACCAAGTTATTTCGCAGGCTCAGAAATGGCACCGTGTTGTAGGAGGGATGCGTCGCCTGCATCGCTGCAAGAAGTGACGCGTGCCCTCCTTCTTCGAGCCAGATATGGGCAGGGATAATATCACCTTCGGCAAATTGTTTGACGATGAATGATCTGCCGGTGCTCGTGCGCCCGGCAGCATAAACACGCACAACCCTCACAGGCGTTGCTCCCGGTGCAAAGGTTCGCCCTTCTACCGCGGCGCGAAACTCATGCAGACCGGCAATCTCGTTTGCCGCCCCGCGTTCATTGTTGAAGATCTTGATGATGAGTGCAGGGTTATCCGCCGATTCAAACACCGTACCCTGTTGACCGCTGCCAACGCGTTCCTCGGTCACGATCCGGGCGATGAAGCTCTCGGTGAGCTCGCCTTCGATGGCAAATCCGCCAAGCTCGTCAAGCTGTTGAAGCGTTTCGGGTGTGAAACGGGCATTTTCCACGGCCGCCGCTTCCTGCGACAGGGCTCGTGAGCGGATCAAGCCCCGGCGGGCCGCAGCCTGTCCAACACTCAGCGCGAAAGCTTCAAATCGGGCAGCACGCGCACCGGCGGAGGCCGCGGGTCCCAGTCCGGACAACTGACCGATGTAGGTATCTCTGCCGAACGTGGCTGAGCGTACACCTTTGAAGGCGAATGGAACCAGTAGAGTGACCGCATCAAAGGCCACTGTCGCGCCGCCGATCTGTCCGGATCTGTATTGAGAATAGGTATTGGCAAGCCCAAGGCCGACCAGCGGAATGGCCAATTCCGGGGCGAGCACAAGCACAGGGGCAGCAACAAACCCGAACACCATGGACAGGCCCACCTCGCCAAAGCTGAAGCTGCGGCGCGATCCTTCCAGAAGCTGCACGCCCTGACGTGACGCACTTATGGCACCGCCGATCAGTGCGCCGATACCTGCGATGATCAGCAGACCCACCACGGCGGGATGGAACCCGTCATCTCCAAAGGCCACGGGGTTGTTCCCGGCATAAGCATAGGGATTGCCGTAGGCCATCGAATGACCCCAGGCCCCCAAGGGATCGGGCTGGATAAAGCTGCGCAATGCCGGATCATAAAACCTCGGCCCATTGGCAAAGAGGCGTTCCTCGGCGAAATACCGACGGCCCCCGGTGTCAAGCGGCAGCAGAGATGCGTCGACTACGGCGCCTTGTCCCGTTCCCGAAGTATAATCATAGCGGATAACCACGCCTTTTTCGAACGGACGCCACCGGTTTTCTTCACGAATGATGGGAAGCTGCGTGCGGAAATAAGCGCTACGGGTCACGGCGGCGGCCATGGCACCTGGCGGTGGGGGAAGCGTCGCAATCGTGGGGTTGCCTTCCAATAGCAACCAGGGTGCGCCGTCTTGCATGACGATGGGATGGAAATTGCGCCACCGTGCCCCTTCACGCAGGCCGTAATGTATCAAGCTGCGTCTTTCGTCATAGATATAGCGCCGGACAGCCCGTTGCTGGTTGTCAAACTCGGCGATGATCTTGTCACGATCGTGAATGTAGAATTCAGACGTGCCGTCTCTTGTGCGAACGATGATGCGCCCGAGCGCATCGTAAAGGAATGTCGATGTGTCCTGGGAGGTAGTGAATGTACCGGGTGTAAAAACATCGAGTTTTGAAAGCCGGTCCAGCGCATCGTAGCCGAACGCTCGGCTTCCGGGTGGCTGCGTTTCAGCCGCATTGATCAGGCGGCCATCATCATCGAATTTCCAGGTTGTGGTCCCGACGGGATTTCCCGCGCTGGTCAGCTGATCAACACGTTGCCCGGCCGAATACGTGATGCTTGTGGCTTCATCGACGATTTGCCCACCCTTGCGCCCATTCGTTTCAAAAGAACGCAGACGGCCGGCGCCATCCCAGTCATAGTCAAAGTTCGCGAAGTCGTTGCCCTCGCCTTCGGTGATCGTTTTGGCACGGCTCAAACCATCATAGACAAACGTGGAATCGACCGACGTACCCGGCTGTCCGATGACACCGAAGTCGCGCCGGAACGGAAGCCCGTTAACCTCGTAACTTGTTTTCTCCGCACTGGTGCTGAGCGCGAGATAGTTCGGTTGGCCGGGACGGTTGATCTCATCCGTGATATGCAGGACGCGGAAATTCGGGCGCCCCTTCGTATCAAGCCGCTGGCTGGTGCGCACCTTGAGATTAAGGGTTTGCGCAGGCTGTCGCACGTTGAGGGTGATCGGGCGTTCAGTCTGAAGCAGGCGGCCAGGTCCCTGATGTTTGGCGGCAACCAATGTCCCGACCCGTGAAAAACTGATGGATTTGGCGTTGCCGTCTCCGCTGAACTGATAGGTCGCGCGCCCGATTGGATCAGGATAGCCGATATCCAGCCGACCGATGCCGTATTTGTAAATGACCGTTTCGTCAAAGGTGAATTCCGGAATGCTGGTGCGTTCGCTTGTTGTGCGCCCCATTGAGTCGATGGCACGATAGGTCTGCACCCTAAATTGTGCCCCTCCGTTCGAATCCGCCGCCCACCACATGCGGTCAAGCCCATCCAAACCGAATGTTTGTCGAATTGACTCCGCACCGTTCCGGTGAAGAACCTCCGTCAGTTTGCCGGTGCGGGAATAGGTGAAGTCCGAGGTGCGGCCACCCGTGCGCACAGCCTTTTTGATCCGTCCATCCTGCCTGCGTGTGAACGTCAAATCGCGTTGCTCGGGTTGCTGGATGGTCAGGGCCTGATCCCGGCCATCGAAGGTCACCTTGGTGACGCGTCCCAAGTCATCTGTCAGGCCGATACGGTTGTCGTTCAAATCATATTCGAAGGCCAGACGCATTTGGCCATCAGGGTTTGAGCTACTGGCCACGGCATCCGTGATTTGTGTCAGAAGGCGTCCGAACCCATCATGTCTGAATTCTGTCACGGTAAAGCTGCCCTGTTGCAGGGCTGAACGCTGGCCCCGCAAATTGCCGTCACTGTCATAGGCGTAACTGACAAGTGTGCCGTTTGAATCCCGATGGGTCAGGCGGCGCCCGAGATCGTCATAGCTGTTGACCTCTTGCAAAACCAGGTTTGCCGGCGGCAGGGGGCCGGTGATGCCCGCGTCCGGCAGCATTGTCGCGGTAGCCGTAAGAACAAGATCGCCATCGTAGCTGTAGGCCAGTGAATGTCCGCCGGGCAGCGTGACCTTTTCAAGCCTGCTCTGGGGGTTCCATTTGAAATCCACATCATTGCCAGCCGGGTCGCGCTGACGTTGCAATCTGCCACCTGGCGTGAACCAGGTTTGCTCAACCCAGTCGGTACCTCCGCCCGCCGTGATGGCGGGTCGTTGGCGTGGATCAAATATCTTGTGCTTGCGCACGATCGGCTGGTGGTTGGCATCGACGGTAAAGACGATCTCTCGCAGGACGCGCGTGACGGTGGATCCGCCAAGCTGCGTCGGGCGTGCGGTCAGGGGCCCCTCCACCCATTCACGCAAGAGCACCGGCCCACGATATTCAAGATGTCTGATCGCACCGTTTGGCCGTTCCTCGGTGAGCGGCCTGCCGATGTCGTCATAATTGGTAACGGTGCGTTGGCCGATGGGATCGATGACCAGCGAGACATTCCCATCCTCGTCATAATAGGTGAGCACGGTGCCCTCGTTCGTGCCACCAAAGCCGGATGTGTGCGACGTGATTTGTCCGCGTGCCGTGTAAAGCGTCTGTATCCTTGCATCCGACCGTTCACGGGAAGTCGCGCGCGGGCTGATCTGCAGGGTTTCCCGTTGCTCTGCGTCATATTCCCATTGCCAGCTGCGCGCCTGCGATCCTACAGGCCCAGAGGCAACTTCGGTTATCGCGGTGCGCTGGCCGAGAATATCATAGGCCGTCACATCGAACAGGCGCACCGGACCCTGCGCCGCGATGCCTGTAAACGATGCGGGGTCATCAACACGCTGTCGGATCGTGAGAACCGGCCAGTCGTTCAGGTTGTAGTTGTGGAAGCGCACATGGAAAAGCGGATCGACCTCGGCGGTGACGAGATCGCGGTCATCGTATGTATACCGCCAGACCCGGTTGCGCGCATCGGTGCGCGTATCAATCGTGCCGCGATCCGAAAAGGAGAACGCCTCTACCAACTCGCCGCCAATCATATTGCGCCTGATGCGCCCCGCGCCATCGATGGTCCATTCCTGCTCGATGCCATCCGGGTCCTTGTAGTATTTCGGAATGCCACCCGGCGCATAGTCATACTCCGACACCACGGGAACGCTGCCGCCCGTCGGCAAGGCCTGCGCGGGATAGGTGACTTTCAGGGGATTGCCGTTGTATTGCGGCGTGGCGCAACGGCCCTGATCATACTCAAGGGTGGTCAACCCCATGGGGCTACGCATTTCCGTCAAGGCGCCGAAAAGCCATTCATATTTATACGTGGTCTGGAATCTGGTCGTCCCACCGATCCCGACCCGGGTCATGGTCAGTCGCGCGTCGCGGCCAAGGTCGTTGTAATGTGTGACATCAAGAAAGACATCGTCCCGTTCGTCCCCCAGCGTGACTGATCGGTTCACATTGCGGTAAGTCGCAAGTTGTTCCCGGCCGCTGGGGTGAACCATCCTGTCGATATGATAATGCTGGTCGTACTCGATTGATGTGCGCAGGGTTTTCCCACGTCTTGTGCCACCGGTGCCAACCTGATCTCGGACCGAGATTGCGCGGACGACCTTGCTCGCCCCCATTTGCCGGAGCTGATATGTCCATTTGACCTGCATGCGATCCGTGACAATGACCTGCGTGGCCGATGCGTAGTTGATCCCATAGGTCCCCCCGGCAACCGACGCCGCGGTGGTGGGAGAGCCAACCCGCTGACTGACTACCCGCTCATTGCTGTCGTATTTGTTTTTCAGCCAGGAGGCATTGCTTCCCGCGGCCTCCTGCGGATTGACGATCTCGGAGAGCAGACCGGCCCGCGCACCCGCGGCATAGCGATAACGGATGCGCGGGGTGCCAGCGGCCCCGGCAACCAGAACGACGTCGGTAAGCTGGATATTGGCGTCATAGACGTATCTGAATGTCCGTTGCCAGGGGTCCGTGACAGTACTGATCCTTGGGCCGCCACCGATGAATTGGTAGTCAATCTTGTACTTTCGACCAATGCTGTCGGTGATTTCCCTTAGAACGAAGGTTTTTGTTCCGGGGTCAAACGGCAGCCCGTAGGTGAACCATGTGGTATTGCGATTTTTGTCTTCACTGCGAACACATCGACCTTCGCAATCCAGAAAGTCCTGGGTCCCACCCCGGTAGCGAATGCGAAAGAAGATTTCATCCTTGATCCCTTTGGGAGTTTTGCCCGACAGAACGGCGTAGCGTTCGATTTCGAAATCTTCGCCGTCATTTTGCCGGTAGGTCGTGACAACCGCAAAGAAATCGGCGTCACACCATTTCACCCAGCGAATGGCCCAAGACGCAAAAGCATGTTCGGTGACACGCCCGGTACCGTGATAAAATGTGAGCGGGCCGCCTGTTTCGGCGGCATTGAAGCGTTCGCACCACCCGCCCGGGCAGTACTCCGCCGTGGGGGGAGGCTGGACAACAACTCGAATGTTATACCCGTGATCCCAATTCCGCCCGATCGGGCCCAGATAGTCGATCCCGGATCGGTAGTGACGCGCAAACGCAAAGTCTGCTCCACGGCTCAGGACGCGATGATCTATGTGGTCATGGCCGAAACTGCCGTTGTTGACCCAGACACCTTCGGCGATGCGAAGTTCGTTCTGCGGGGGCTCCTGTTCCACAAGCACAGTCTGCGTATCTGCGACCTGTGGCATGCATATCCGGATGTCACCATTGCGATCCACGAGAACCTCGCAGCCGCAACCACCTTCCTTCTTTTTCTTTTTCTTCGGATCCAGGTGATTGAACCGCTCTGACAGCGCAGCCTCATCGACCTCATCAAACACGCCGGGCCGTTGGGCGTCTCCTGCATCGGAAAGCGTTCTGATACTGTCCCCGTCACCGGTTTGAGCCTCCATCCATGCGTCGATGTTGCCCGTGGAAAGGGCCTCAAGCCAGGATCGGGCATCCGCGAAGGGCACGTTCAGAAAATAGTTCCTTGAGCGCTCTTCTACTCTGTAGGTCACATAGTCCCAGGTGGCGATGAAGGGCGTGATCCTGCGTGTTCCTATGCTGCGCGGCTTGAGGCATTCGGCAAACAAATGGGGGCGACGGGGGCTCTGGGCTGGATCAGCGCCAGGCTGCAATCTCGCGTGAGTTGGTTCCTGTGTCTCCAAAGGAAGTGGGGACGCACCGGAAATCATGCGCGACACAAGCGCAACTTGCTCCCCATGTGCCAACTCTGCGGCGATAGGTTCCAGATGAGCCCAGAGCGTCGAGAGCATTTGCTGGGCATTTACCTGTGAACCATCGGCTAAGCGCAGTAATGCCTCGCGCCCCCGCGTATAAAGATCATCACCAAACGCGGCACGACCTGCAAAAGTGCCACGTCGTTGAACCGTGGGTTCAAGCCCTGTGTCGTCAAATTGAAAAGGCAGCGCCTTGTCATCGCCCCGTACCAGGCTGTCGAGGGCCGCAAGATAGCTTGCCGCGAAAAACAATGCCGCGGCGGAGAGCCTGTCGCCGGGCGGAATGAAGTCTCCACCGATCTCGAAACGGTTCTGCCGTGCGCGCACCAGCAACCCAGGCGAGGTGGTGACATCCATCATCAACATCATGGCTGGCGCCATGGTGCGGGCGTAAAGTCGGCTGAGCGCACTTATATCGACCGACATGCAAGATGCGCTGAAATGGGTCGAGTACCCTTTAAGGGAAAGATCGGCGGATTGTCCTGGAACCCTTTGGCGGACAATGCTCAGCAGGTCATCTCGCAAGTGGCGGGCGTTATCTGGCAGATCCCGGAAAAGGGCAGGGCCGACAAGCTCAGGCGTCGCTGCCATTTCGGCCTCCCAGCCGTCACAAATCAGCAGGGCACCGCTATCGAGGTAAAATCCGACGTCGCCCGCCGGACAGGCCGTCCGGTTCGATGCATCAGCAAGCGGTTTGATGATCTGCCGAAAATCTACCTGTCGGTCGCCCGAGAAAACTTCGTATTCCTGCTCGAATCCAAAGATGCGCCCCGGATAGGGTAGCCCAAAAACACAATCATTATGTGCCGCTTCGGAATCGAAAAAGCCCGGCTTGCCCATCGGTGTATTCCTCCGATTTACGCGCCTAACGCTTCTTTGTTCCGGTTTTCTTGCGGGTGGTGGCTGACTTCCTGGCGCGAGGCTTCACAGCTTTCGCAGTTCCGGAAGTGCTCAGTTTCTCGGCCTCGGCTTTGGCAAGGTTTACAGCAACTTCTGCAGCTTCCGCCGCGCTCAACTCGTTTTCCAGGCCACGTTCACCGGGAATAAATTCCGCGTTGTCCGTGACCAGATTTCCTTTTTCTCCCATGTCATGACCCCTTCGTGGTTTGTCGCAGTAGATACCGGGGAAAGTCCGGCAAAGCGTCCGAAGTGGGCCAATACTACCTTAATTTGGGCAAATAGTACACGTTTGGCGATTGTCTGCGCTGACGATACCCGCGCCAGCGCATCCGCGAGGCATCAGCAAAATACCTCTGCAAAGGGTCAGTTCCCCGAATTCTACATTGCCCAGATACGACCCGGCCGCGCGGTTTTCGCGCTAAAATAACGGACCCTTTGACAGAAGATTTCCGGAGTACGCCAGAGAAGTTGAACCGGCGGCCTTGTAGCGGGTCAGTTCCGCACTTTTCGAGCGGGTTTGAAAATCGCATCTTGGATCAGGACGCATGTGTTGGGACCGGCAATGCCATCGGTCTTTGCACGAGCCGGAAAGGGCGGTGGCAGGCTTTCATCGCTGCAGCCCCCGCGATAACTGGTCAGCATCGAAGCGGCGATCTCAGGAATAAGAGGCCCGTGGTCATTGAGGACGAGGTGTATTTCTGCCGTCTCCGGGCTGTCGAAATCCTGATCAAACCAGCCCTGTGGGATTAGCCCGCTCAGCAGGTTCGCTGAGAATTCGGCCGTCCCATCACTCTTGTTGACGGTACCGTCGGCATAGACGATCTGCGTTCTCACTTGCTCTGCGCGGCCAATGACATCCTCCGCTGAGCAGGGCGAGGATGTGCACGCCCATGGGGCATTGATAATGACCCACCACGCGGTGGTAACATGACCCGGTTCAAGCTCTGAGGTGCGCAGACGCATGACGGCGCCGTGTTTGTCAGTGACAAGCGTCGCCATCGCTTCCTTGATGGGCCGCGCCTCGGCGGTCTCGCTTGCCATATGCTCGACATAGGCCGTTCTGGTTGCCGTAGGTGGAAACCCATTGCCATGTAAAGGTGGCGCAAGAAGGCACAGCAATCCCGTGGCCGCCAGGAACCCCCTGGCGGGAAAAGCAGTCAAAGTCATGGTTATCTCCTGATATTGGTTCGTGCGGTCTCAGATTCCGGGGGCCGCATCCCGTTGAGTGTCAGATATCGGGGCGGGTACGATATTCTGGTTTACACGGAAGAGGTTGTTTGGATCATATCGCCGCTTGATCCGGGACAGACGTTCGAGGTTTTGACCGTAGGCCCTTGCGGAAGTGTCGGCTGTCTCAGTGATGAAATTGACGTACCCGCCGGGGGTTGCGTGTTTGGCGATACGGCTGGAGGCGTCCTTGAGCCATCCGATTACCTGCACATCGTCACCCGGGTTTCGCCAGCGCACCCCGGGTGTGGAAAGGAATTGCGTTTTCCGATGAGGGAACGCGGTTTCAGTGTCGGGAACGTCCGCTACCGCACCTCCCAACTGGCAAATCAGAATTTCGGATTCAGGCGTTGGTAAAGAGGGTGCCAACTCAACCAACAGGTCAATCAATGCGGGCCCAAGGTGTTGATGATTATGCGCGCGCCAGTAGTTCCGGGCACCGAACTCGTAAACCGGGTCCAAAAAGGATTGGGCTTCAATAAAGGGGCGGGCTTCGAGCGCGGAGCCAAGCGGAGTGGCCCCGCCATACAATTTGACGAGGTCGGTTCGGGCGTTTTGCGGATCACCGGTGTGACACTGCATCAGGTTCAGAACTTTGTCACCATGATGGGATTCCGGCAAAATCGGCAGGGCAGGGGCCGTCATGATGTTGGCCCATACGCAAGCTTCTCGCGGTAGGTTGGGGGCATGCGTCGCATAGGCATTGAGAACTCGGGCCGCATCCTCCAATGCAAAGAAAGTCGGACCAAAGAGCGCCTGATCGGACAGGTGATGAAGTTGAAAAGTGAAACTTGTCACCACCCCGAAGTTTCCGCTGCCTCCCCGAATTGCCCAGAAGAGATCAGCGTGTTTCTCTTTGGAAGCGGTGATAATTCTTCCATCCGCCAGAACAATTTCCGCGCTCAGCAGATTGTCAATGGTCAGGCCAAAACGTCGGGCCAACCAGCCGATGCCCCCGCCGAGCGTCAAGCCGCCTACACCGGTTTCGGACACAACGCCACCTGGCGTAACCAGCCCGTGAGCTTGCGTGGCGGTATCCAGATTTGCCCAGGTTGCACCGCCTTGCACACGGGCTTTTTTTGAACTGACATCTATCTCCACAGCGTGCATTTCAGTGAGGTCAATCATCAGGGCATCATCAGCGACTGCGGTGCCCGCAATGTTGTGACCTCCGCCCCGGACCGAAACGGGAAGCCCGGTGGCGGCCGCTTGCAATACAGCGTTTGAGACGTCTTCGGACCGGCGGCATCGCGCAATGGCCGAGGGATACCGATCAGCCGTGGCGTTCCACACTTGCCTCAGCTGATCATAGTCAGGGTGCTCTTTCGTGATCAAATCCAGTTGTGCGGTGCTCTGGGGTCCAGAGTTGTTGGAGGTGTTACCGGGCATGACAAATGCTTTCGAAATTCTGAAATCTATGGGTCAGCATGATGCCATGTCGTGAGAGATCAAAAAACTAAGTAAAATGAAGTACTCCAGATTTTGGAGTTGCCTTGTGGGCTGAAGGGTCGATAATCGGTGGTGCATTACAGAATGTCAGGAGATTGCTGATGTCTCAGAAAGGTTACGGACAATATTGCCCGCTCGCGCTTGCTGCTGAAATTCTTTGTGAAAGATGGACATTGCTTGTCATCAGCCGTGTGATTGACGGGTGTCATCGGTTCAATGAAATCCACCGCGGTGTCCCCAAGATTTCCGCAACATTGCTCAGCCAACGCCTTGCGTCACTGGAACATGCGGGGCTGATCGTGCGTTCGCCGCTGCCGAAAGGTCGGGGATACTCCTACGAGTTGACCGACGCAGGTCGTGATCTTGACCCCATCATCATGCAACTGGCGGGCTGGGGTCAGAAATGGTCGCGGGACATGGAGCGGGAGGATCTTGACCCGGCGTTTCTCGCATGGAGCATGCATACGCGGCTTAATGTTGCCGCGATGCCGCCCGGCCGTACCGTACTTGAATTCGCCTTTACCGGCGCGGGCAAGGGGATTTTCCGGTTTTGGCTGGTGGTTGAAAACGGGCAGGCGGACATGTGTCTGAAATATCCCGGGTACGCATCAGATCTGGTTATCTCATCCGAAATCAGACTGTTTATTGAGGCGTGGCGCGGTTTTCGGGATTTACGTGCAGAGATCGCCTCCGGCAATATTCGCCTTGAAGGGCCCGCTGAGCATCGGGCGCAGTTGCCTGAATGGTTGTTGCTGAGCGCGCTTGCGGAAATTCCGCGACGGGCGGGCCGGGAAGCGATATTTTACGATACAGCTCGTGCGGACACCGGGGCGGGGTGACGACCATACCAACGGTTCCCAGCGGTTGATGCAAAACATGGGACATGTGAATTATCGCCTCTGCAAGCGGTCGCGACGACCTCCCGGATGGCGCGCCAAAGTTCCCGCGACCCAACCATCTTCAAAAAATGTTAGCGCCATCGCCTTGATGCAGCTATCTTTTCAAAAAATCAGAAGCTCGTGGAGCCATGATGTCGAGGGATATATTTGATGCCATACCTTCGTGGGCGGTCTTCCTGCTCACGTGTGTTGTCATATTGGGAGCGTTGGAATTCGGGTACCGATTGGCCCGGTGGCGCAAAAAAGCAGTCACTACCGATCAGAATGCACCGATCGGTGTTGCGACCGGGGCCATTCTTGGTCTGGTGAGTTTTCTGTTGGCATTCACCTTCGGTATAGCAGCATCACATTATGACGCGCGCAAGGCGACCGTCCTCGAAGAGGCCAACGCCATTGGGACAGCCCATCTCAGAGCGGATTTCCTGCCCGAAGCTCAAAAGGCCGAGGCCGCAGCGCTTTTGAGGGACTACACTCAGCTGCGCCTGAGCGCGGCGCTGGCGCGGGTCAACAGGCAGGAATACGACGAAGTTGTAAGACGTTCAGAGGAAATCCATGGAAAGCTTTGGCGTTTGGTTGTCAGCAATGCGGCTGCCGACCCGACGCCAGTGAGCGCCCTTTTGGTCTCTGCCGTAAATGATGTCATCGACCTGCATAGCAAGCGTATCACACACGGTGTTCATAACCGCATTCCAATGGCCATCTGGCTGGGTCTCTATGCGGTATCCTGTGTCGGGATTGCCTCTGCGGCATACCGTATTTCGCAGAGCGCGAACAAACGATCAGATATGTTGCCTGCGCTCACATTCGCCTTTGCCGCAGTGATGACCCTCATCGCAGATCTGGACGATCCTCGACACGGGTTCCTGCTCAATGATCAGGCCCCGCTGCAAGCCACCCTGACGATCTTCGACGCCGGGAACTAACCCAACCCGCGCTATTGGGTCATAGGCCTTACTTCTTCTTCGCGTCGGCAGCGGCTTCCTGTTCGACCTGCGCCTGGACGGCACCACCTGCAGCCGCGCCTATGGCGGTTTGCTGCTCGACATTCAGGTCGTCGTGATCTTCCATACCAGGTATGGCAACACGGACCTCGCGCCGGGCGAACTCAATGTCGTTTTCCTTGAATGCATTGCGCACACGATTGTAGATTTCCTTGCGAATGGTGAATTGCGTGCCTGGCTTGGCCATGAATTTGCCGCGCATGACAATGCCCACATCGTCAAACTGGAACACGCCTTGGCTTTTGAAGGGTTCAAGGAAATCGTCCTTGAAAAGAGGATCCTCCAACATTTCCGCGCCGATCTTCTTGAATATCTTCTTCACCTTGTTGGGATCTGTGTCGAAGGGCACCGTGAACATCAGCTTCATGATCACCCAATCACGGCTGAAGTTGGTGACCTTTTCGACACCCCCGTAGGGAATGGTGTGCACATTGCCGCGATGATGACGCAGCTGCATGGACCGGATCGAGATTTTTTCAACGGTCCCCATGGTGCCCCCGACGTCCACATATTCACCGACGCGAAATGCATCATCGATCAGGAAGAACACGCCCGACACGATGTCTGTGACAAGTTTCTGGGCCCCGAACCCGATGGCCAGACCAAGTATACCAGCGCCTGCCAATAGCGGCGTGATATCGACGCCGAGCGACCCGATGGCCAGCAAGCCAAAGATCGTGCCGATGGTGATCTGGGCGGTCATCAGGACAAGAGGTAACACCGTCGCAAGTCGCGATCCTCCGGCCCCGCCGCCTTCGCCTGCTTCCTGATCGGTTGTCATGCTGGCCGAGCGTTCCTGCGCAAGCCGTCGGTTGATCCAGAGCGATACCAGCTCGTAAACGATGTATCCGATTGCACAGATCACCAGGAATTCGATCAGGTTACCGGCAAATTGTTCTCCCGCACCCGCCGAAGCGACGTTGGCGAGATCAATGTCCCAGGCACCGGCGATGATCAATACGATCAGTCCGAAAGCCAGAACCCGGCCAATGCGAATGAGGCTGCGCTTGTTCGATCTGTAGGCCTGCTCGGCAACAGGTCCTTCGCCGATCATTGGTGGTTGAAGATGCCTGACAAGACCGCGGATTGCGGTGTCAATGAGCGGGGCCATCAGCAACCAGAACATGGTGGTATAGTGGGGGGCTTTGAAAAGCAGGGCAAAATTCCCGTAACCGGATACGATGGTCACCAATGCCCAGGTCAGCACGGAAACCATCATTCCGAAGTAGGGATAGAAACGCGCCACTTGCTCGTCGTAACGGGTGCGATCCGGATCCTTGCCACGCATCATATCGGTCAAGCCTTCGCGGGCTGTCCATGCAATGATGACGATGTAGGCGTGAAGCGCGAGATTGAGCCAGAAGCCCAATCTTGTTTCCCCGACCGGCACGCCGAAGCGCGCATTGAACTCCACGATAAAGAGGGTGAAACCACCCAACAGGCCCAGGCCGATCATGTTGCGGTGAAGGTAATTTGCCCAGTGATCACTTACGCTGAGCAGTCGCAGCTCGGGCCGGTGCGGCGCAAGCGCAAAGCGTGACAAGGCCGCGATCAGCCGCGGGATCAGGATCAGCAACCGGACCGCGGGGGCGAGGACAGCAACTTGTTCGGCATCAAGAAACGACGCGCCAACGATCCGTATAACCACATAAAATACAACAAGTCCAAGAAGTTCACGACCCAATCGACGTGCGAGAAACCCTAAGGTTTCGGCCAGATTACTCCCTTCCGCGTTAGGTGCAGATTTGCTGCGGCGTTCGAGAGTTTTGGTAACGAGCACCTCTGCGGCGTAACCGATCCCAAGCACGACAATCAGCAATCCGGACAAAACAAGAAGACCGCTGGCTCCGAAGGTTGCGCCGAAAATGGAGAAGGCTTCAATCTGTTTTGAAAAAAGGATTGGCAGCCGGAGAAATGCTTCGACGATGGGCGTGTAGAATGCCGTCCAGGTCTGAGTGATCACATCCGTCAAGGATGCCGACGATTGAGTGACGCTGGCCTCTGCCTGCGCAACCGCGTCCAACCTGTCCAGCAGCATGGCGCGCACCTGATCGTCGGACATGCGAGCGACCATTTCGCGGACGGCTTCGGGTGATATCGGATCAGGAAGCTCCGGCGCTGCAATTTGCGTCGTCTCGGAGGGGTTCGACACACCCGATACCTGTGCGGTCAAAATTACCGGAAGAGTAAGGGTGATCAAAAACGCGAAAAATGCGGGTAAGAACCGAATTTGCATGGCTAATTCCTGATTTGCTAATCCCTGACCTAACATCAATTTGGCTTTTCGAAAACGCGCAACACACGTAATGCGCACATTTGGTATCGGGCGTATGATAAATGCGTCACCCCAGTCCGGTTTTGGTCAGGTATGGTTTGAATTTGATGGCCGGCACTGGCCCGTCTGGCAAGGCAGCGACTTGGGCTATTCAAGAGCTAAATCAGTGTCTTACCAGATGCGGCGGTTTGCACGATATATCATGGTCAAAAGCGCCGCAATCGACTAGCGTCCCGACATGAGCCAAGTCAACATAAGCCCGTCTGATACGTTGGGTGCCTTGCCCCGGATCCCATCATGGGCAACCAGCACCCGTGCCAAATCAGAGGACGAGATTGCCTTCCAGTCTGGGGCTGCGCTGGCTTTGCTCCACACCGTTCTTGCCTGCGCAGAGGTTCCGCAGGCTTTGTTGCGCGAACGCCTCGCCTTGCGCGCGGCTGAGGCCAACGTGCGGATGTCAGGGCGTTTTGAGAGGATCGGCGAACTGCGGGATGAAGTGCATCTATTGCGGCCGGGGGATACGCCCGGACCTGCCGGCGCGATTTACATGCAATGGCGCAGGGTCATCTCGCGGCAGATCTCCTTGGGCGCGCTATCGAAGGCGCTGCCGGACCTGCCCGCGCAGGATATGGCGACTTGGCTCGATATGGCGCGAGGATCACCCATCAGACAGGCAACAGCAGTTTTTGCGACGGTTTTGGCGGAGAACAAATCTGACGAAACGGTTGCGTTGATACTTGCTGACGCAGCGCTTTCGCGCGCTTGCGGATGGAAACATCTGGTCCCTTTGCTGGCACTTGGCCTGCGGTCCCGCGATCTGCGGTGCACGGGAAGTGATCTGCATACCGCCATTGGCAAAGCAACAATCGAGGCCGCGACTGAAGCGGTGACCATGGCGCGTGATCTTGCTCAGCGGTCCGCACGACTTGAGGCCGCCCGCGCGAAGCTGCGCGCGAAGGGAGCAGAAAAAGCGGTGGCCTTGTTTCTCAGTCGCGACGCTCTCGCCCCGATGGCGCTCAATGATGCGATGTCTGGCCGAGCCGCGCGGCGCTTTTGTCAACGGCTTGTTGATCTGGGCGTTGTGCGAGAACTGACCGGACGCGACACTTTCAGAATCTATGGGGTCTGACATGGCCGAGCAGGAACTTGACCGCGCTCTGGAAGATCTTCCACCGGAATTGCGTTGGCGCGAATGGATGCGCCGGATCGAAGCGGTGTTGTTTGCCTCCGCCTCTCCGGTTTCGTCGGAGGCCTTGACCCGGGTAATAGGACCGTCTGCGTCGGTGGACTTGCTGATCGCTGACCTTGCCGTTGAATTGTCCGACCATCCGTTTGAGATCGCTCAAGTGGCAGGTGGGTGGATGCTACGCACGCGCTCTGCCTATTCGGCGGTGATCCGGGCAGCGGCGGATGTCGCGGATCAGATCCTCGATCTGCGAGAGTTTGACGTAGCCGTGCTAGCCGCCATCGCCTACCAGCAGCCGATCACGCGAGAAGGGCTTAAAAACATATTCGGCAAAGAAATCAGCCGGGACTTGATCGGGCGGCTACACGCGCGCAATCTGATAACCACAGGTCCGCGTAGCCCCCGCAGAGGGGCGCCCTATACCTTCGTAACCACGGATCAGTTCCTCGCTGCTTTTGGATTGGAAAGCCTGCGAGATCTGCCAGACAAAGAGCAATTGGATGATGCGGGTTTTGGTAAGGAACAAACGCAATCTGACTAGACAAAGCTCTTCATGCGTTCAGGGCCTTGGCATGGGCTCCCAATGGTCAGGTTTTTCGTCCTCGAAATCTGAAGGACGAGATAAATCCGAAACTACGTTGCGCATTGCTGAAGATCACGCCAATAATCCACTTGGGTGCCCTGACCATCAACGATGTTACATGCGGGGAGTGCATGTTGACTGACTTCAAGAGCGATATGATTGCCGTCCTGCCGCGTCTGCGACGTTTTGCGCAGACATTGACGCGGTCCGTTCCCGAAGCCGACGATCTGGTGCAGGAAGCCTGTTTGCGGGCGCTGAGCCGGGCGCATCTTTGGGATCAGGGCCAACCTTTTGATCGCTGGTTGTTCCGGATCACCCGAAACCTGTGGATCAGCGAGCTTCGTAAAAATAAGGTTAGGCTTGGGGAAGGCCATATTCCGGCAGAGGAAAGCGCGGAGTTGGTTACCATGGAAACGGGTGAATCCCGTGTGGCCTTTTCGCAGCTTCAAGGCCGTATCGCGACATTGCCAAGTGAACTTACAACGGTTTTGTTGGTCGTTTCCGTGGAAGGTTACAGCTACGCAGAAGCCGCTGAACTTTTGGATATTCCAATAGGCACCGTCATGAGCCGCATTCACCGAGCGCGCAAAACGCTTGCCCAGAAGATCGCCGAACCAGAGGGAGGTGTCCTGTAATGCAGTACCAGGAAAATCTGAGCGCCTTTCTGGATGGAGAGCTGTCGGAAACTGATACGCGAAAGATCGAAAGCGCACTGGAAACTGACACCCGGCTGCAAGCCGAGTTGGCCTCTTTGATCGAGGCGGATCAACTTGCAAAGGAGGAATTTGCGGCCCTTGTTGATGAGCCTTTGCCGCGTGATCTGGTGAAATCCATTCAAAACGCGCCCGAAAATCCGGTGGCGAACAGCCCGGCAGCGCCAACCCGGCGCGCCAATTGGCTCACGGCAATGGCGGCTTCGGTCGCTCTTGCCATCGGCGGCGTGGGCGGATTTCTGACCGGAAGCTCTCAGACTGAGCAACAGGTTGCGGCTCCCGGATGGTTGCAGGACATCGCTGACTACCATGAGGTTTACGCGGACCAAAAACGCCATTTGGTTGAAGTCGCTGCGTCAGAGCGAGACCACATTCAGGTTTGGCTGTCGACGACCTTGGGAACGGACGTGCGTGTGCCTGACTTGTCGGAGAATGGATTGGAATTTCAGGGTGCCCGCCTGCTTGTGGCCGCTGGAAAACCTGTCGCGCAATTGATGTACCTCGATGCGGATCAACGTGTCATAGCCCTTTGCCAGATACAATCGGCATCGCCACGTGACGGTTTCGCCGACCAGACCATAGGTGATTTTGACCTGGTTTCCTGGGGTGGCGAAACGTCGAATTTTGTGGTTGTCGGCGATGATGATCGAGGTGATCTGGTCGATATCGCACGCACGGCGGCCTCTCAGGTTTGATGGTTCAAGAGCCCTGTAATTTATAACTGCAAAAATTTTTCCCGGATACCGAGAATAATCCGCAGCGCTCGCGCGTAACACTTATGCGAGCGGAAAACTGTCTGCTTTTCAAAATTGGTAGGAGCCTGGTCTCAACATTGATTATCTGCATGTCCCCATTGTTTTTTTAGGACACGGGTAGGTCGCAAGACCTGTTTAATTGTTTGTTTCAGATAAATTGAGACCAGTGCTTCTGCCTGTTTTCGACATTGCCCGCCCGCTGGGCGCCTTGGCGCAGCCCAACTGACGCAATGGTTAATGTTTAGGAGATATCATGTTTTCAATTCGCATTTCTGCCCTTCTGGGCGCGCTCATTTTAGCGCCCCTTACCGCCACCGCCGCTCCGGTGGTTTTTTCGGCTGCCGGTCCCGATAAGGCCAGCATTCAGGCTGAAGTAGACGCCTTTCGCAACGCCCTGGGAAGCCTCAATCAGAATGAGCCCGTCAACTTTGAAGGCGGCCGGAGGCAGATCAATTGGGATGCGGCTCCTGATGCCGTTTCAGATCCGAACCCGTTCCCGGGTGACTTTTTCAACTTCAACGCCGCGCCCCGTGCCCGTGGCATCGAGTTCCGACCCAGTGAAAACCCAAAAGCAGGATCGCCGGATCAAATTGCCAAGGGTTTCCAACTCAGCAGCACCGAAGCCTCGGGCGAGCCGGTTCGGTTTGGCTTTGAGGACGATCTGAGTGTCTTTAGCCCTGAACGCCTGTTTGCGCCCACAGGCGGAACCATTTTTGACGTTCTGTTCTTTGATCCTGCGGATCAGACCACACCGGGTGCTACCCGCGGGTTGGGCATCGTTTTCACCAATGTGAACGAAATTTTGGATTACGAAACGCAGAAGAAAACCACCAATGCAAAGGTGGATTTCTTTCTTAACGATCAAGATGTTACATCCGATCACCCCGCGTTTTCGCTGAATGCGGAGGCAAGTGGCCCGGGTGGACTGTCCTTTCTTGGGGTGCTCTTTGATGATCCGATCCTCGCAGGCGCCACGGTTCAGGCAGGTCTGATCCCCTTTGACGAGGCCGCAAAAGGAGCTCACGTCGTCGCCATGGATGACTTCATCTTTGGTGAGCCCACCGTCGCGCCTGTGCCGGTGCCTTCCAGTGTGTTGCTGCTTGGGTCTGCGCTGATTGGTGGCGCTGCATTCGCGCGCCGACGTCGCCGGATGATCTAGGCAAATCTTACGGGCGAATGGGGCCGTTCCTTGGGGGCGGCCCCTTTGTTGCCCGCTGACAGCGGTCAGCAGTGCAGCGCTAAACGGACAAGGTATTTGTGAGCCTTGGACTGGTTCTTGCCAGCGTGTCGCAAACTGTCCACGGCGGATTGAAATTCGGCTCGGTGGGCGTCGCTGCAGAAGGCCACGGTGCCATTTTGCAGCTGCGCGCTGTGCGCCGTGGAGGCGGGGTGGTCCGACCATGGACACTTGGCATTGGGGTTGCGCCGCGCTTCGGCGTTGCGCGCGGCAAGGGTCACTACGCGATCAAAGAGATCACGGTCCTCGGCGCGTTCAAATCCAACAATATGCCCTTCAAAGCGGGTTAACGCATCAATGGAGACGGGTTTGCCGCTCCATGGATCCGCACGATTGATACTCGGTGGTTCTTTTTGCTTGCTTGCCGTCTGACGGTGTGGCGCGGCACCATGGTCATGCCCGTCTCCATCCGTCTCGCCATGTTGTCCATGGCCTGCACCGCTTTGTACCGGCCGTTCCCCAGTATCGGTTCCGAGATAGCGGGCCACCTCCTTGAAGTAATCTACAGCACGCTGCATCTTTTCTGCATGTGCACGCGAACAGAACCCCACCGAACCCTTTGACAGGGACACAACAGCGTCGCGCTGGACGCGCTGGCCTGAAATCGGACATTCGGTGTTAAGTTGAACTTGGGCAGATGATCCGCGATCCCGGGCCGCTGCAACGGCCTTCGTGAACTTGTCGCGATGCCGGGTGGAGCAAAACCCGACCTTATGACCTTCGAACGTTGTGGTAGCCGCGTCGGAAACGGGTTTTCCCGACCAGGGACAGGTTTCATTTACACAGGCTTTGTGGTCTTTTGATACCCTGTAATGCGCGGTAACGGTCGTCCGGTCCCGCCAGGCTTCCCGCACCATGTTTTCGGCATCCTTTTTCGCACAGATACGACAGTGTTTGCCTTGGCAATCGATCACGACGAAAGCTTCGAAATCGCCAAAACAATCGTATTCGACCTTACAGATCTTTCCGCAGGCACACTCCATATCAATCCCTTTCTCGTCATCATCTTCATGCGGGTTACCATCCGGGTCATAGGGGTCGCCGGTGCCGTGCGGAGATGGATGCACGCTTTCTGGATCGCCCCCAAAGCCACGGACCCGTTCCCCGATCTCGAAGAGATAGCGCTTGAACACCGGGTACCAGCGGTCCTTTTCCGGCATCCCGTCAAAGACATATTTGAGGACCGACAGTTTTTCGGCCTCTCCGTCCAGCAAGTCCGGTCCTTTGCCCACCGGGATGGTCAGATCGAAAGCGCCAACCCATCTCAGTGTTCGGCCAGAATACTGCTTTACCGACAGCCGATAGAGATCACCGTCAGTGATCCCGAGGGGCAGCGTCACGCTTAAAAGACCTGCAATGTTCAGGTCTCGCCCACCGGGTAAGGCGACGTAGCTGGCCTCACCAAGTTCAAAGCGGATTGTGTGATCATCAACGCGTTCCAGCTGTGCTGGCCCCTGTCTGCGTGCCGTCAAAGCGATCACGTCATCAATATCCACATCCGGCAGGTAAAGTTCTGCCTTGCTGCCTATGGGCAAATTGTTGCGTGAGAACACCAGTTCGTCCGGGCGGCGCCTGACATAGGCTGACGACGCAACCTGCGGCTGTGGATCAAGCGCCAGTTCCGTCGGCACGTCTGAAGGTTTGACGTCAATGCTGGTTTGGGCGGTTCGGGTGATTTCATCGAGCCCCGGATTGGCGGCAGGCACAGTCGCCAGATTGCGTTGTGCCAGGTTATCGCTCGTAAAGGGCGACTGCCCCGGTTGAATTGGGTCATCACCATATTGGATTTCAGCGACCAGGCATTGATGGTACCCGGCAATATGCTGGATCATCGGCCGCGCAGGGCCGCCTTCGAGGACCATGTCGAAAATGTTGAAGTCGTCAAACGGGCCGTCGTCCTTGGGGTACCGCGGGAAATGCGCATTGACCGTGTTCACATCCAGCCAACAGCCATAATAGCGAAACACCATGTTAGGCCCTTCACCCGGCAGCGTCTGGCGGTTCACCGCATTGTCGTCCTGCTCGGACATCTCTTCGCCGGGCGTGACGCGGGGCGCTGCAAAGAAGGGAATGGATGTGATTGGCAAGCCCTGCTTGCCCAGACCGGGAATGCGACCTGCGGGTCCCTGCAAGGTGCGATAGGTGCCGCTGGTATTGTACTCAAGGGCTGTACCGACGGTATTGAACAACCGAAAGAACACCTTCACATCATCCGCATCCTCGCCGGGAATGGATAGGAACCGCACGCGGGCGATTGCGAAATTGTAGGTGCCGTCCTCATTCTGCGGCACAGTCATCACAACAGGATTTGCGTCTTGGGAAGGATCCAACTGATCAAAGGGATGATTGTCGGTATCATCGGATTGCCCCGAGTCTTCAAAAGCTTGCAGCAAGCCCTGGACGTAGGCTTCAGGACCGCCCGCACCATTCACATCACCGACCCTGGCCTTGTGGATACGCAAATCCGTGCTCAGCCATGCCGGGTCCCCATCCTTCATGAAAGGATTGGCCCGTTTCATCAGCGTGAGTTGAACATCAATCCGCCGTCCATTCAGCCGTGCGGTGACCTGCACGTTGCGAGTTTCGTCGTCCCCAAAGGTGTCATAGGCATTTTCGTTGTCAAAAATGACGTCATAGACGTAGCGATATCGTTGCGCGAAGTCAGGGTTGGATAGGGGATCAATCTCGAATTCGGCACGATTCAGTTCAATGCGCATGCCGGGCACATTTCCTCCGCCGGAAAACTGCCAACTGACATCAGGCTCTTCGGCGGGCACATTCAGTTCATGGGGCAGGAAACCCTGATAGATGAAATCAATTCCTTCAGCGAAAACCGCCTCGTCGGTGTCAGAGTAGGGCGGGCGCAGGGCTTTGACCGCCAATTGCGAATAGGTACTGATCTGCAAGACCGCATAGGCTTCCTGATGCGACAGGCGAATGAACTGAGCCTGCCGACAGGGCGTATTGCCGTTGCGCAGAACGAAGAGCATGTAGTTCCCCGGAGGGGCCAGATTGGAGGAACTCGGGGCGCGCGCGGTCAGCGTGTCGCCATTTTGCACGAAGCTTAAGGTCAGGTACCGCTGATCGCCATCGAAAGCATGCGTAAAGCTGCCACAGCGCATCAACACCACACGTTGCATGTTGGCGCCGGTTGCCATGCGAATGGTGAATTGCTCATTATAGGTGATGGTGTCTGGGGCTGCATCAATCGTTGGTCGGTTGCCCCCATAGCTGGGACGAAAAACCTCGATCCGGGTTTCGCGCGTGGCACCGTCCGGATCGGTCAAATCAGCACCGGTATGGGTGGAACCGGCTGTCCAGACACTGCCATCCGGCTGCAACAGCGCCGTTGAATGATAGCCCCTTGGCACAGTGGCCTGATCGGCATTGCCATTCAGGGTTTGCCAAGTGCCCTCGCCATCCGTGTATTGCCCGGTATTCCAGTCAATCGCGGGCGTGTAGATTTCCGGAGACTGCACACCGGTGTTGTCGGGCCGCATGCCGTTGCTGACAAAGACCTGACCTGTCGGCAGCAGGATGCCCAGCAAGTGTTCGCGAATTGGTGGTGTCGGGTCGGAGTTGAAAGCCTGCCGGGCACCCGCCGTCAGCCACTCGGGGCCATCGGAAGCGCGCAGATTAAGCCTTTCAGGCTGCACATCACCGCAGACCATGATCCAGAAATTGTTGGCGTCGCCATGCAGGATCGGCAGAATGATTGAGGTTGTGCGGGCGGAGCAATTGGCGTCGTCGTAGGCGTTGTCCAGGTGGCTGCCGTAGCCGGAACTGGCAAACTCTCCGCTGTAGGGATCAAACAGTCGCGTGTCGCCATGCGCCTTCGCCAGGGTGCTGAAAAAGACATGACCTGTCGGGGCCAGATGTAACCTGTCGTATTCGTCTAGAACCTGGTCAGGTGCCGTCCGCTCTGCGAGGAGTTCAGTCCAGTTGTCGCCCCCCGGTGAATAGCGTTCCGGAATGTTGTTGCTATGACGCCGGTCACCCGGGGTCGGATAGTTGTCCGCCAAATCGGCAGGTCCCGCCAGCGGGTGGCCCCCCACGGCCAGAACTTCGCCATTGCCCAGTGTGACCAGCGTCGGATACCAGCGCCCGCCACCGCGCAGGTCGCTGCCGGGTTGCGGATGCATAAAGGCTGCTCGCCGCCATTCACCCGCGCGCGGCATATAGGTGAAACTATCGCGAATACCGGTCCCACCGTGGTTGTGGTCATGTTCCGCAACAATGTCGCTGGTCGGGACTGCCCAGCCCCCGGCCACCAGAACCCGTCCGTCATGTAGCTGTGCATGCCCTGCACAAAACAGGTTTCGGTCACCAACGGGCAGATTATCAGTGGATTGAAAGCTCTGCTCCGTGACGCCCGGGTTGCCGCAATCGTAGAGGTAAGACCGCCCTGCTTCGTTGCCGAAAAACCCTTCGAAATAAATGATTTCGCCCTCAGGGCGTCCCGGCACAAGAGCCGCATGAATCGCCACGATTTCGGACTCGAGAACTTGATCCCAAGACATTGGACCCCCCTGACAAATTTTTTAACCTAAAGTTGAATCATAACACATTGCGCAACATCTTGCACATTTGGGGCGCGGTCTTCCGCGCATGCAGTGTTTCATTTTGAGGAATATTCGATGTCGCAAGTGGTCATCGTCAGAAAATCCAACCTACGATGACAGGGGAACGGCGTCTGGCAACAACCGCACAAAAACACTTAGTTCGGATTGTAGTAGGTGATCAGAGTGCCGCCCCTGATAATTATGTTTATCCTCATGTTGCTCCAGGTATATAAACCATTATTGGGCGGATCTGGATCGAATGCAAAATGTGGTCCTGCTTTGTATTTCTGACGGTTGATAGCCCAATCCGCGTCTCTGAGCAGCTTGCTGGCTGGATGCCCGTGATCGGGGGTATTGAAAATCCAGTCATGTACGATCTCGCCGCCAATGGTGAGGGGAAAACCTGCTATCGTCGGGATCAATATCTGTGCACCGGCGTAGCCGTTCTGCTTGGCACGCGTGCCGGGATAGCCTGCGACTGTCCAGGCCGAGGGTGTGTATCCGGCGAGTTTGGTGTTAAGGTTCCGCTGCTGTGGCACGGTCAGCGACGCCCAGAAAGCGTGGGCGGCAGCTGTTCGTGTCAGTTTCAGATTGCCATGCCTTGAAGCGGCGACAAACGCTGCATCTGTGCTCAACGGATCAAGAGCGAGATCAATGGCATCAAGTTTGCTCGCGACGTCCGCTGCGGTTGTTTTACGGGTGTCGGCGGATTGCGCATAGACTTGCGCCTGGGCAGGGGTCAGGGCCTGCATTGTGCTGAATGTTGTCTTGTCAGCAGTGGTGTCATCCGACGCCGAGGTAATGCGCAGCTTCTCGGTCGCCAGTTTGGCTTGTTCGGTTGTAATCGTCGTTCGGTCGGTCGACGCGGCATTATGATAGATCAGCAATTTCGCGATATTGGCTTCGGTTGCGGCCACCTGCGTCTTGAGCGTGCCCGCCTGATCCAGAACCCGTTGTCCATCTGTAAGAGCTGGGATCAGAGCGCGGATCGCGGCGGTCTTGAGCGTCATCCTGTTCTTGTCGATCGTAAAGGTCTGAATATCGGCGGGTGTCGCCTGGCCTGCCCGGTGCGATGTTCGCACGACCTGCGATTGGGCGGCCCAGTCGAGCTGGATCTTGTCGGTCAACGCACTGATGGACCAGTGGGGCCATTCTCTGATCAACATTTGAAAATCGTCCTCGACAAGCTCCCACTCCGACCCCATGGAGGCCTCATCGGTCACGGAATTTGACAGGTTGATCAGCTGCGCGGCAGATGTGACGTTCTGTTCTCCTGCGAGGGCGACAATCTCTGGCACGGTTTTGGGCAATCGGGCGAGGACCTGCAGCATTGCAAAACTTGGTGGCGCGGCCAACCCGGCGGTGCCAAGGTTCGCCAGCGTGGCAATGTCAGTACCGCTCCGATTGAGGCCGATCAGCAATTTGACATCACTTGCCGTCGGTGCTTGAGGGACGCGGTAACGGTAGAGATCGGCAATATCTGTCGGCTGACCAGCGCGCGCATATCCCAAAAGATCGCTGATGGAAAAACCATAAGCCATCAACGCGCCCGCTTGCGAACTCGTAAGTCCAAACGTTTGCAGCAAAGCGATATCACCTGGAGGCAAGCGCATGTTGTATCGGTATAACAGATCACCCCCAAGCCCCCGGTCATGGCCCATATTGTCACCGCCAGCCATCTGGATGGTTTCCGATGCGGCAGCGCCCGAAGGCACAGGTTGTGGTGCATTCTGCGTTGCTCCCACCGCTTGCAGTTGCCGGACAACATTGCTGCCATCGGCCGCTCTTTGCAGCTGCGGTATGGAAGACGCGCCCAGTGTTTTTGACGATCCGCGATTGACCTTCTGCGGAGTGTCGCCCTTGGCAGAGGTCCGGTCGCTGGTTTGCGGCGAAGTTGATCTCAACATTTCAGGTACCTGTCGCATCGGTCGAGGGAACGGCTGGTTATGACGTCAAAAATCGAAGGAGCGGCCCTTAGCGAGGCGAGTTTCGACAGCTACCGCTATCATTTTCACAAAAGACCAAGTGATGGATTGAAGACTGCCACGCAGTTTTCGATGAAGCAATCAGAATAGGCCGGGGTCAAAGACCGGGTTGCTGAAAAGCGAAGCCAGTAGGAAGGGAATTGCGCGTCGATCCATAAACCTTGTCTTGAGCCTGATTTCTTCCTCGCGCCGTCTCTTAAGACTACGTCGGGGATCACACCTTAGCTGTTACTTTTTGAACCCGCCCTCTCGAATCGTGTTATGCGTGTAGGACGCATATGGGAGGATTTCATGAAAACAGTCGCTTTATCGCTTGCCATGTCACTCGGGATGGCAACGGGCAGCTTTGCTCAATCCGCAGCAGATTTGCAGGCAGATGCTCAGACACCGCAGGACGTTCTGGTTTACGGCATGGGGTACGACCAAAAACGGTTTTCTTCTCTCGATCAGATTTCAACAGATAATGTATCAAGCCTTACACCGGTCTGGGCCTATTCACTTGCCGATACACGCGGGCAGGAAAGCTTCCCGATCATTCACGATGGCAAGATGTACGTCACGACACATTCCGCGACGATCGCGCTTGATCTCGCGAGCGGCAAACAGTTGTGGAAATCCTCGGTTGAATATCCCGCCGAGACGCCGCGCGTCGCATGTTGCGGTATCGTGAACCGAGGTGTGGCGATCCTGGACGGCACCCTCTACCGCACAACGCTGGATGCACATGTCATCGCCATTGACGCGGCCACCGGTGAAGAGAAGTGGCGCACGCAGTCGATCGACTACAAACAGGGATATTCCTTCACCGTAACCCCTCTCATTGCCGATGGCGTTGTAATCGTGGGGATTTCAGGCGGTGAATACGGCATTCGCGGCTATATCGAGGGCTATGATCCAGCGAACGGCGAAAGGCTCTGGCGTACCTATACAATTCCTGCGCCTGGCGAGCCCGGCAGCGAGACCTGGCCTGAGGGGGATGCCTGGAAGCGGGGCGGCGGGCCCGGCTGGCTGACCGGGACCTATGATCCGGAGCTCAATCTGGTCTATTGGGGCGTGGGCAACGCGGCCTCCTGGAACGCGGGATCGCGGCCCGGGGACAATCTCTACACCAGTTCCGCATTGGCCCTCGATCCCAAGACAGGTGCAATCCAGTGGCACTATCAGTTTTCTCCGAATGACCCCTTTGATTACGATGGGACCAACGAATTGGTGCTGGCCGAGATTGATGGGCGCAAGGTGTTGATGCAGGCGAACCGTAACGGATTTCTCTACGTTATTGACCGCACAAACGGTGCATTGGTTGCGGCCAACACATTCGTGGATGATGTGACCTGGGCAGACGGTGTTGATCTGACGACGGGTCGGCCGGAACACACGGATGTGTATGAAAAAGCTGTCGCGGGCGAGCCCGTAACCTATTGGCCTTCGGCTTTTGGCGGCAAGAACTGGTCGCCCATGTCCTACAATCCCGACAGCGGTACTGTCTTTGTGAACACTCTGCGGATCGGTATGAACTACAAAGCGGTTGAGCCAAAATACCGCGCAGGTGTTTTCTACTTCGGGGCTGAATTCTCATGGGACTGGCCGGAAGGACATCGCGGAGAGTTACGCGCTATCGATCCGATGACGGGCGATGTGAAGTGGTCGCAGCCTGCGGATATTCCCCGTTTGGGAGGCGTGCTTTCAACAGCTGGCAATCTGGTCTTCACCGGCGCGCAAACTGGTGAGTTTGAAGCTTTCCATGCGGAAACAGGCGATAAACTCTGGTCATTCAACACCGGCTCGGGTGTCATCGGCCAACCGGTCACCTGGGAGATGGCGGGCAAACAGTATGTCACCGTCCTGAACGGGTCGGGTGGCGTCTACGCGCTTTTCTCCGGTGACGAACGGCTGGCTGAGACACCGCCCGGCGGGTCGGTCTGGACCTTCGCATTGCCATAGGGTGTCCGAAACGATGCGCAAACTCTTTGTGTTTTTGGTGCTGGCCCTCTTCGGAGGGCCGGTTGCCGCTCAGGACTCGCACCCGCAGTTTGCAGCCGGTCTTGAAGCCTATGAGTTCTTCTGCTCGAAATGTCACGGCAAGGACATGGTGAACCCTGGCGTGTCCTCCTATGACCTGCGGAAATTTCCACGCGACCAGAAGGATCGTTTTTACAGTTCCGTTCGGAAAGGTAAGGGCGACATGCCCGCCTGGGGAGATGTAATTTACCCCGAGGAGCTTGATGCGCTTTGGGTCTATGTGGCAACGCGCGGGGGGACCGAACCCTTCCCCGATGAGGAACACTCCGCCAAGCCCGCAAATCCAGTCTCACTTGTCAGGGCAGGATACCTTACCGCATGTCTGTCGCGCAATGCGGGCGTGTTGTCTGGTCGACGCGCGGCGGGGGGATCTGGCTTTGACTTCCGTGTCGGCGAAGCCTTGGCGCAGTCTCTGGGGTTAGATCTGGATGTTGTCTGGGTTGAAAGTGAGCCTGGCGAGGAGAGCGATCCGGTCCATGAAACCTATGCCATGCTGGCCTATGGTCTGTGCGATATGGTGCCGTCCCATCCACTCTATTCGCGTGCGGTTGGGGTGCCGCCGACTGACAAGGCCGCTCTTCCCCGGTGGTTGGGGATGCCTGAGGTGATAGACGCTGAAACTCAGCGACGCATCAACGCACCTCCACCCTATGTCGATCTCGAACCAATTGCCGTCACCAAACCTTATATGCGGGCCGAGATTGGCCTCGCCTACGTTGAAACCACGACGGAACCCAAAGACCTGGCAGATGTGTTGCCGCGTCGACTGGCGTATCAACAGGGCACGTTGTCGGGCGCATTATTGGAACTCGACGCGCCGACGCAGGCAAGCAATGCAAAATCGTTCAATCCAGGGCCCCGCTTCTTGTGGCAATTGGAGAGCGGGGCTGCGGATGTGGCGATTGTCGATGTGGCGGCCTTTGATGCTCATAGACATCACAACAGCGTATCACGGTTGCGACTTGCCAAATGGCGCCACCGGGTGGGCATGGATATTGGAATCGCTGTTTTGGAAGCGGACAACGATCTCAAACAGGTTCTCGATACCGCGATATCGACGCTTCACCGATCAAACAGGCTGGTTGAATTTGCAGAGGCCGAAGGGGTTACTTACAGCCGACCGCAGTTTGACGGGTTGCGAGCGCCTTTCACCTGGCGCTCTCTTCGCGAGACCAATTGATTGGGTGTTGATCAGGGCGATACACGCCGTGATTGTGCCGTAAGCCCAAATATGTTAGCCTGAAACTGCTATTTACCATTTTATCAAGACATTTTTCTATCGGCCCTCTGGCCGCCCACAGTGAATTCATCCGCGTTAGCAGAGCGCGAAACTGCATCAGCAGTATGTCTGCCTGTTCTTGTTTTTTAGATCAAAGGATTTCTCCATGCCAAATTTCGACAGCGACGTGATCATCATTGAATCCGATCTCATTCTTCAAACGCGCGATGAACATATCGTTCAGGTCGCTCAAGACGGCTCAATCACAGTTCGAAGTGTTACAGGCGGTCCGGCGGAGGATATTCTTCATTTCGATCCTTCAAATCGGCTGCTTCGCATCGGGGGCGATGCGTCATCGGGTGCAATTGCGCTTCGGGATAGTTCAGGGACCACCACCGTTTCTCTGACCGGTGCCAGCGGCGGGCTGACACTGGGCAACGTGGGGTCGCATGGTGACTTGGCAATCAGAGACACCAGCGGGACCACAACACTCAGTTATCTTGCGGCGACCGGCGAGTTGATCGTTGGAGGGCAGGGCAATGAGGGAGAGGTCCAGATACGTGATGCCCAAGCGCGGCTTGCCATCCATCTCGAAGGGGACACGGCGGCGGGTTTTTTTGGGACCGAAGGGAATGAAGGCGATGTTCTGGTACGAGACGGCCAGGGCCGTGACACCTGCCACATCAACGGTTCTGCAGGCACCATCGTCCTGGGGTCCGAGGGCAATGCGGGCGCGCTCGCCGCTCGGGATGCCTCCGGTGAGCAGTCTGCATTTCTCGATGGTGAGACCGCGCAGCTTATCCTGGGCCGCGCTGGTAACGAGGGGGATCTGAGAATTCGCGATAACAGCGGGACCACGGTGTTTGATTTCAACGGATCAACTGCCTGGTTGGAAATCGGCGGTTCTGGCAATGAGGGGGACCTCGCTATTCAGGATGGCAGTGACCGGCGTGTTCTGCATTTCGATGGTGCAACTGCTTTCCTGCGCGTAGGTGCTTCCGGAAATGAGGGCGATATCGCCGTCCGTGATGGGTCGAACCGCGAAGTTTTCCATATCGATGGAAACACCGCGTGGCTGCGTGTGGGCACAAACGGGAACGAAGGTGACATTGAAGTTCAGGATGGGGCCGGGCGTCGTGTCATGCACATGAATGGCGCAACCGCTTTCCTGCGGGTGGGGGCCTCGGGTAATGAAGGCGACATTGCAGTTCACGATGGATCGAACCGCGAGGTTTTCCATATGGATGGCAACAATGCCTGGCTGCGCGTCGGCGCAAGCGGGAATGAAGGCGATATCGAAGTACAGGATGGCCGTGGTCGCCGGGTCATGCACATGAATGGCGATACGGCAGCGCTTTTTCTGGGCGCGGAAGAGAATGAAGGCGATATCTTTATTCGCGACAATCGCGGGAACGATGCCATCCGAATGAATGGCGAGCACGCCGAGATTTTCGTGGGCACGGACAACAATGAAGGTGATGTGCGCGTATACGACAACGAAGGGCGACAGGCGATTCATCTGAACGGGGGCACCGCAGAGGTGTTTGTGGGTACCCAGGACAACGAAGGCGATCTGCGGGTTTTTGATAACAATGGTCGTGAAGCCATGCATTTCAACGGCGCGACAGCCGAGCTTTTCATCGGCGCACAAGACAATGAAGGCGATGTACGGATCCGCAACGATGCAGGGAACGAAACCATCCACATGAACGGTCGAACCGGGGATATCATTCTGCGCAACGGTGATGCCGCGGAAGATTTCAAAGTCGCCTGTGCTTCGGATGCGATACCGGGCTCCGTGATGGTGATCGGCGAGGACGGCGCGCTCAGGCCCTGTTCCCGGGTTGCCGATCGCCGGGTGGTGGGCGTTGTGGCGGGCGCGGGGAATTACCGACCCGGTATTGTCCTTGATCGCAATCCTGAGCGGGACCACCCCGTAGCACCAGTGTCAATTATGGGGAAGGTTTCGGTTCTGGCGGATGCCACCAAAATGCCGATCAGGGCTGGCGACCTGCTCACGACCTCTGACCGAACCGGTCACGCTGAATGCGCAGGCAATGACGCTGCGGGTGCGATCCTCGGGAAAGCGCTGACCTCTCTTGAAGACGGTTGCGGCATGATCGACATGCTGATCACCCTGCAATAGGAGGTTACCATGGATATCAGTGTCCGAGAGATGCTCGATTGCGTCGATGCCGACCTCAATCAAGATCAATCTGTATTATTCAGGCTCTTTGGGTTTATACGCAGCAGGGTTCCACCTGATCCGGCCGGGGTTGTTGCAAGCGTGTCGCTCCGCCAGCTTGCCAACGATATCGGCGGGCAACACATCAACATCAATGTCATCCGCGTTGGGTTTGACGCGCTTGGGACAACGGCATTGGCCGATGCGCTGATCGAACTTGACTACTCGGTTTACCGCATCCGCAATATCTACCGTCCGCGCAATCTGGGCGTCGGGCGCGTATTGCACTGGTTTGTCGACAGCGCAGATGCAGACGGTATGGATGACATCGGTGGCACGGGGGAAGCCCGTGATCTCTGGGAATCCTTCTCGGTTCAGAACAATGGGATCGATGCCTTTGTGGTTCGCAATATTTCTGGCACCTTGCTTGGCCTCTCACCGAGGCCGGGCGATTGCGACAAGGGGTCCAAGGATGATGGGTGTCTTGCCGGAGGTATCGACAGCAACGATGAGGGTTTGTCCCGAACATTCGCCCATGAAATCGGGCATTTCCTCGGTCTGCCACATAATCATGATGCTTTGCCAGATGGGCCCTGTCCGACCGGGAATGACCGGTTTAACCTGATGGCTCAGACCGGCTGCGTGCCCTTTATCGCCGGTACTTCGACCCGCGACACCCGCACAGCCGTCAATCTCGATAGTGATCAGGGTAGCGACATGCGTGAACACTGTGCTGTAAGGGAGGGATGTTGAGATGGCCGGAACCAAACCTGTAAGCGCCGATACCAAAAAACTGATGTCTCTGGCGCGATCGCCCGCCGGGACAGCCGGACGTGCCTTGGCCTTTGCCGAGCTCGTGGAAGCTGCACCCCGTAACCTGACGGGATTTCTCAAGAACATTGCATTGGACAAAGAGACCGACATTGGGTTGCGAAGCAAGGCCATCGGTGCCATCGGTGAGCGCGCCACGCCTGCGGCCCTCGAGGTTTTACGGTCCTCGCTGAAACTGAAACATCCAATGCTGAAAAGGCGCGCCATTGAGCGGATCGGCAAGGTGGGCACAGCTGCGGATCTCAAGCTCTTGAAATCGTTGAAGAGCGATGATCCCGCAACACGTAAAACCATTCGATCCGCCCAGGTGTTCTTGTCCTATAAGCACGGGCTTGGGGCGTTTCGGCTTGATGCCCAGACCAGCACATTGCCAGCGTCTAGCGCGACAACCCAGCTTGCCACCATACGGCCCGCCAGCTCTGAGGTTGCGGCAAGGCTGTTCAAATTGGTCCGGGTGCCGGGGCTCAAACTGGCAGCGCAGGCTCCGACAGAATTGATCTGCGGATCTCATCGCTATGCGCTCTTTTCGGTCAAGGGGGTCAATTTGCAGACTGAGTTGACGCACCAGCAAGCGATACCTGTTGTCGTGACCGAGGAGAATATCGAAACCGGTCTTTATGAGCCGATGTATTATATCCTTACGGACCCGGTTGGACGCGGTAGAATTCGTATTTCCGTGATCCGCCCTTCTGGCAGGTTGATGCTTTCGGGGATCGGTACGCAAGAAACGGATGCCGTGACGTTTGCGCTTGAAGCCGCCGTGGATTCCTTTCATCCACCCACGTCGGTTGTTGGGCGTGTCGGAAAGGATGGTGTGCCGATGTTGCAGTCCGTCCTCACCCAAACACGTTTCGCTAAGGCTCAGGCAAAGCGGCTCAAACGCCCCAAGCTTCAGGTGCAGCCAATAGGGGATTCCAGCTGACAAGGCCGCTTGTGAGACCTTTGAACCGGCAGGTGCGCTTGGGTGCGGAACCCTGCGTGTCGCGTGGTAACTTTGGCCGGATCAGTCCGGTTCGAAGGTCAGGATATCCCCCGGTTGGCATTCGAGATAGGCGCAGATCGCATTCAAGGTGGAAAACCGAACGCCTTTGATTTTACCTGACTTGATCAGCGACAGGTTGGTTTCCGACAATCCGATCGCGGCTGCAAGTTCGCGTGAGGATGTCTTGCGTCTTACCAACATGAGGTCGAGGTTCACTTGGATGGCCATGATGTGTTCCTCAAAGAAATTGGCTGTTTTCGTCTTCGGCAAGCCACGCGCGTTCGAGCGTCTGTGATATCGCCAGCAGCACGACGCCGACAATCGCGAATATAATGTCGAGGTCCAGAGGGTCCCATCCAAATTCAAACCCATCCGTCGATGGCAACCCGATGATGATCAGATACTGCATCACGCCTGAAACAAGATTGTAGCCGACCCAGAACCCGATAAGCCCCCAAGCCATACGTTTGAGGTTTTGTCCAAGGTCTCTGAAGTCTTGCTTTGGCCCACCTCCGAGAATCGTCCAGGCCGCGCGATAGGCGCTTGCGAGATAACAAAGTGCCGTTCCGGTCATGATCAGGCCGATGATCAGCGTCCAAACAGGCGGTGAGGTGTCTTGCTGTGGAAAATCGAATGCTTCCCAGATGCCGTTATGAACCCCCAGAATTTGGCCGATCCACAATATTCCAAGTATTATGCAATAGTAACAGATGCTTAATATCATTGCGGTTTTGGCAAAATACGTCATTTTCGGGTCTCCTTACTTGAGAACGGGCATATAGTTAAACGGCAATAACTAAATGTATTACATCATATAATTTATGTAAAACATAAAATAGTTGTTGAATTACTGTCGCTACCCTTCTAAATCGCCGCCATAACGATGACCAAACCTAAGAATCAAGGGTGACATATGAATGAAATTTTAAAGATTGCGGGCTTGACCGCCTTCGGATTGCTTCTGGCTGCATGCTCGGACGCGCCTTACGATCCCATTGTCGATGGCCAAAAGAATGCGTCTTATGAAAATGACCTGACCGCTTGCCGTCAACTCTCACTACAGCAGGACAAGACAAATGACGGGGCTACCGGCGGCGCCATTGTCGGGGGATTGATCGGTGGCGTAGAAGCAGATGATGGTGACGAATTGGGCGGAATGGTCGCCGGGGCGGTTGTCGGCGGTCTGATCGGATCGGCGGAAGAAGGTGCAAAAGTCGAGGACGCCAGAGACCGTATCGTTTTTAATTGCATGCGCAGTAGGGGGCATAATGTCGTTGGTTAGAACGGTGATCAATCCGTTGAAAGAGGCGCAGGGTTTGGTCGCAGTCGCGATCATAGTAGTTGCGTCGCTGCTGCTGGTGGGCTGTCAACAGGTCGCGGTTCTCACCATGAACCAGATGGTGACAACAGAATTTCAGGTCGTGGGCACAAAGCTCCTGATGCGCGGCGAAATCAACTCCAGATCGCTTGGGCAATTCGAAGAGGTCTATGCAGAAAACCCTGATATCGACACCCTGGTTCAACTGGATGTGCCCGGCTCCATTGACGATGATGTTTTGGTTGCATTCGGTTACCGGGTTCGGGAACTGGGTCTGAACACGCATCTGACAGCGCGTAGTGAAGTCTATTCAGGTGGGGTGGATTTGTTTCTGGCTGGCGTTAAGCGAACGATGGAGCCAGGGGCAACGCTTGGGGTTCACTCCTGGTCAGACGGGATCAAAGATGCGCAGGACTATCCAAAAAGCGCGCCAGAGCACCAACAGAACCGTCGTTATATCGAACGGATGCTTGGCGATGATACCTTCTATTGGTTCACCATTTACGCAGCATCCGCAGAGGACATCCACATCATGACCGAAGATGAAATTCGGCGCTACGGGCTTTTGACAAACTGATCACCGGACATGTAGCCTTGGCGCAATTGCCCTGAGAAGCGGTGCCCACAACGGGCACCGCATTGTGCCTTGGAATTATTCGGCCGCTTCGGCGTAGTCTTCCATCGGCGGACATGTGCAGATCAGGTTTCTGTCGCCGTAGGCGTTGTCGACCCGGTTGACCGCCGGCCAATACTTATCAACGCCCAGATTGCCGGGCGGGAAACATGCCTGTTCGCGGCTATAGGGTCGATCCCAGTCTCCCACGAGGTCACGCACCGTGTGGGGCGCGTGTTTCAGCGGGTTGTTTTCAGGGTCGATCTTGCCGTCAATGATCTCCTGAGCTTCCGCCCGGATGGACAGCATCGCGTCGACGAAACGGTCAAGCTCGTCCTTGGGCTCGGATTCCGTTGGTTCCACCATCAAGGTTCCTGCCACCGGCCACGACATGGTTGGCGCGTGAAAGCCGCTGTCGATCAAACGCTTGGCGACATCATCCACGGTAACGCCCCCATCATCGTTCAGAGGGCGTGTATCAAGGATACATTCATGCGCGACGCGTCCTGTTTCCGACGTGTAGAGGATCTTGTAGGCATCCTTGAGCCGTGCGGCGATGTAGTTGGCATTCAGGATCGCAACCTTGGTCGCCTGCGTCAAACCGGCGCCACCCATCAAAAGCACATAGGCCCAACTGACCGGCAGGATCGAAGGAGACCCAAAGGGCGCTGCCGATACCGGGCCGACCGCGGTGCCATATTCAGGGTGCCCCGGCAGATGCTCCTCAAGATGCGCTTTGACGCCAATCGGACCCATACCCGGGCCGCCGCCGCCATGTGGAATGCAGAACGTTTTGTGCAGGTTCAGGTGGCTGACATCGCCTCCAATGTCACCGGGGCGCGACAGGCCGACCATTGCATTCATATTCGCACCATCGATATAGACCTGCCCGCCGTGGTCATGGGTGATCTGGCAAACCTCCTGCACGGTCGTCTCGAACACGCCGTGGGTCGAGGGGTAGGTAATCATGCAGGCGGCAAGGTGATCTGAATGGATTTCGGCCTTCTCGCGGAAATCGTTCAGGTCGATATTGCCTTTGTCGTCCGCTTTGATCGGAACAACCTTCCATCCGACCATCTGGGCGGATGCCGGGTTTGTACCGTGGGCAGACGTGGGGATCAGACAGACGTTGCGCTGCTGCTGACCGTTTGCCGCGTGATAGTTCCGGATTGTCAGCAACCCGGCGTATTCACCCTGCGCACCGGAGTTCGGTTGCTGGGAAATCGCATCATAGCCGGTGATCTGGCAGAGCTTGTCATTCAGATCGTCGATCATCTCGTAATACCCTGCGGCCTGATCCGCTGGCACGAATGGGTGCAGATTGCCAAACTCCGGCCAGGTAACCGGTATCATTTCGATCGTGGCATTCAGTTTCATTGTGCAGGAGCCCAAGGGGATCATCGCCCGGTCGAGCGCCAGATCACGGTCGGCCAACCGGCGCATATAGCGGGTCACTTCCGCTTCCGCCCGGTTCTTGTGGAAAATCGGGTGGGTCAGATAGGGGCTGTCGCGCAGGGCGTAATCCGGCAAACGGTAGTGCTTTTTCGAGCTGTCATCCGCCTGATCGATCCCAAATGCACCCCACACGGCTTCAATGGTTTCGGGCCGCGTTTGCTCGTCCAACGAGATACCAACATGGGCTTCACCCACTTTGCGCAGGTTGATGCCGCGTGCTACGGCAGCCTCCATAACGGTTTTCTGCAGTGGGCCTACTTCGACAGTGATCGTGTCAAAGAAGACATCGGGCTGCACCTTGAAGCCATGTTCCTCCAACACATCCGCCATACGCGATGTCTTGCGGTGCACCGATTGCGCAATGGCCTTGATCCCGTCGGGGCCGTGATAGACCGCGTACATTGACGCGATGACCGCAAGCAGGGCCTGGGCAGTACAAACATTCGAATTGGCCTTTTCACGGCGGATGTGCTGTTCGCGCGTCTGTAGCGACAGCCGGTAGGCCTTGTTGCCGCGCGCATCGATGGAAACCCCGATGATGCGGCCCGGCATGGCGCGTTTGAGTTTGTCGGTGGTGGCCATATAGGCCGCGTGCGGCCCGCCGTATCCCATTGGGACGCCGAAGCGCTGAGTGGAGCCCACGGCAATATCCGCGCCCATCTCACCGGGCGATTTTAGCAGGGCCAGCGCAAGAATATCTGCGGCAACAACTGCTACCCCCTTGTTTTCATGCAATGCGGCGATCTGATCAGTGAAATCGCGCACATGCCCGTAGGTGCCCGGGTACTGAAAAATCGCTCCGAAGACCGCGCCTGCATCTAGTTCGTTCGGGTCCGCCACGACGACATCGATCCCAAGGGGTTCGGCACGCGTCTTGATGACGGCAACCGTCTGCGGGTGGCAGTTCTTGTCCACAAAGAAGGCCGCGTTGTTCGCTTTGGTACGCGAACCCCGATGGGCCATGGTCATGGCTTCGGCGGCGGCGGTTGCCTCATCCAGAAGCGATGCGTTCGCCACATCCAGCCCGGTGAGATCGGAAACCATGGTCTGGAAATTCAGCAAGGCTTCAAGGCGTCCTTGAGAAATCTCGGGCTGGTAGGGCGTGTAGGCCGTGTACCAGGCCGGGTTTTCAAGAATATTACGCAGGATAGGGGCGGGCGTCGTTGTGCCATAGTACCCCTGGCCTATCAACGACGTGAGAACTGTATTCTTGCCCGCGATGTTTTTCATATGGAAGAGCGCGTCGCGTTCGCTCATCGCCGGGCCCCAATCAAGGGGTTCTTTTTGGCGGATGGCAGGAGGAACCGTGGCGTCGATCAACCCATCAAGGCTGTCGAAACCAATCGCCTTAAGCATCTCGTCCATCTCCGTAGGCGAGGGGCCTATATGGCGACGATTTGCAAAGTCATAAGCTTGGTAAGTGGTCAGTTCAAATGCCATCTCAATGCTCCTGAGCGTGGATTACACCGCCGAAAGCACAAAAGGCTTCGGCGGCTGGATGTAGGATGAATGGGGTTAGCTGATAAAGGCCTTGTAGCCGTCAAGATCCATCAGGTCTTCGAGCTGACCGGCATCCGACAGCTTGATCTTGTAGATCCATGCGTCGCCCTCAGGGCTTTCATTCAGATTGGCCGGGCTATCTTCCAGATCGCCATTGACCTCAACCACTTCACCATCGACCGGCGCATAGATTTCGGAGGCGGCTTTTACGGATTCAATCACGCCGATCTCATCCCCTTTCTCGAAACTGTCACCGACTTCTTTTTGTTCGACAAAGACAATCTCGCCAAGCTGGTCGGCGGCGTGTTTTGTGATCCCGAAGGTGGCTGTATCGCCCTCGACGAGGACCCATTCGTGTTCTTCTGAGTAATATGTGGACATGTGAGAGTGCTCCCTGGTTTTAGCGTTTATAGTTTTGTTGCACGAATGGCAGTGAAACGATTTCGGCAGGCTGCGCCTTGCCACGAATGATCAGGTTGATCTTTTCCCCGGCTGTGCCATGCCCCTTTGAAACATATCCCATGGCAACGGGTCCACCCACCGTAGGGCCGAAACCGCCCGAGGTAATCTGACCAATTGTATTGCCTGCCGCCGATTGGATTTCAACACCCTGACGCGCAGGCGCACGCCCTTCTGGTTTGATGCCTACCAGCTTTTTGTCTGCGCCTTCGGCTAATTCCCTCTGAACGCGCTCTGCACCGGGAAAGCCACCTTCCTCCTTGCGCCGTTTCTGAATGGCCCAAGCGAGGCTCGCCTCAATCGGGGAGGTCGTCTGGTCGATATCATTGCCGTAGAGACAAAGACCGGCTTCAAGGCGCAGACTGTCGCGCGCGCCAAGACCCGCCGCCTCGCAATCGTCATGGGCGAGAAATGCGCGGGCGACCTTCAAAGCACCGTCTTCCGGGATCGAGATTTCGTAACCGTCTTCGCCCGTGTACCCAAGCCGGGAAATACGGCATTCGAACCCTTCGATCTGAGCCAGCGTGGTTTCCATGAAGGTGAGCTCTCGGACCGCAGGGCAAAGTGCCCCCACGACGTCTTCTGCTTTGGGTCCCTGAACCGCCACCAGTGCGCGGTCAAAAATTTCGGTCACTTCAACGCCCTCAAGATGCGCCGCCATATGCGGGATGTCCTGATGTCGCATCGATGCGTTCACGACCACAAAGAAATGATCGCCTGCGTTGGAGACGATCAGGTCATCCATGATCCCGCCGTCTGAATTGGTGAAGAAGCCATAACGCGCCTTGCCTTCTTTCAGACTTGCATAGGCCTGCGGGCAAATGCTTTCGAGTTTTCCCCCGACATTCTCGCCCCGCAAGATGACCTGACCCATATGGCTTACGTCGAACAAAGCCGCTTTTTCGCGGCAGTGTTTGTGTTCACCCATTATGCCCAGAGGGAACTGGACCGGCATTTCCCAGCCCGCAAAATCAACCATCTTGCCGCCAAGTTCGACGTGCAGATCATAAAGCGGGGTCCGTTTAGGTGCATCACTCATGGCAAAGTCCTCCAATTCGTTGGTTCAGGGTCAATCGCGGACGACAACAACGCTACAATGTGCGTTTCTCACCACGCGGGCAAGGTTTGGTCCAATTTCATAATTGGGGAAATCGCCCCGCGCGGATGCCATGACAATCAAGTCAAAGCCCTCTAGATGGGCCAATCTGAGAATTTCACGGTACACGCTGCCTTGGGCCACATGCACCGGGATGTCTTGGGCACCGCCTTCGGTCAGGATGGCCCGGAGTTTGCCGCTCACGTGATCTTTGGCACCGGCACCGTAGTTGGCCGGCAGGTTTGGCAATTGGATAATATCCGGAATGACCGTTACCGCCTGTAGCTCGGCACCATAGAATTTTGCCTGTTCCAGAGCAAAAGGCAGCGCCGCTTTCCAGGAGCGGCTATCGGTGTGGTCGATGGGCAGAAGAATTTTAGTGGCCATGTGCCATCTCCTCGAAAATGTGTTTCTCGAATGAGGAGGGCCGGTTTCGGCCCTCCTCCATAGGGTGTTACTCGGCTGGTGTGGTGCCGCCTTCTTCGCTGGCACCCCCTGAGGCGAAGAACTCTTTCGTCAGCTTGAAGACGATCGGGCTAAGCAGAGCCAGAGCGATCAGGTTGGGGATTGCCATCATCGCGTTCAGCGTGTCCGCCAAGAGCCAGATGAAGCCCAGATCCGCGGTCGCACCGAAGTAAATCATCACGATCCACGCAATGCGGTAGACGATCAGAACTTTATGACCCAGCAGATAGCCAACGCACTTCTCGCCATAAAAGGACCATCCCAGAATGGTGGTGAAGGCAAAGATCGACAAGGCAATGGCGATCAGGTAGCCACCGAGGCCCGGCAAGCTGGTCTCGAATGCCAGAGAAGTGAGGGCCGCACCGCTTTCGCCGCTTGTCCATGCACCCGAAGCAATGATTGCGAGGCCAGTGATCGAGCAAACGATAATGGTGTCGATGAAAGTCCCCAGCATTGCGACCAGCCCCTGGTTGACCGGTCCTTTGGTGGAGGCCGCCGCGTGGGCGATAGGGGCTGAGCCAAGACCTGCTTCGTTGGAGAAGACGCCCCGCGCCACCCCAAACCGGATCGCCGCCCAAACCGCCGCACCCGCAAAGCCACCTTCGGCCGCAGATGGCGTGAAGGCATGTGTGAAGACAAGGGAGAGCGCATCACCGATGCCGCCGATGTTGATCAGCAGAACCAGCAGGCCAGCGACGATGTAGCTGACGGCCATGAAAGGCACGAGCTTACCGGCAACGGCACCGATGCGTGTGATCCCACCCAGAATGACAGCCGCCGTGAGGATCATAAGAACCACGCCCGTGACGGATGTGTTCAGTCCAAAGTTGGCCTCAAGAACCTGTGCAACACCATTGGCCTGAACGCCGTTACCGATGCCAAATGCCGCGATCGCACCGAAGAGGGCAAAGGCAAACCCGAGCCAGGCCCATTTCGCGCCCAGACCGTTCTTGATGTAGTACATCGGGCCGCCGACAAAATTGCCCAACTCGTCTTTTTCGCGGTATTTCACCGCAAGGACGGCCTCGGCATATTTAGTGGCCATACCGACCAGAGCGGTCATCCACATCCAGAAAAGTGCGCCCGGACCGCCCAAGAAGACAGCAGTGGCCACACCGGCGATATTACCGGTGCCGATGGTCGCTGACAGCGATGTCATCAGAGCGTTGAAGGGGCTGATCTGTCCTTCACCCTGACCTTCCCGACCCTTGAACAGCAGGCCAAAACCCGTGCCCAGTTTCAGGATCGGCATGAATTTCAGCCCGACCTGCAGAAAGAAACCAACGCCCAGAATGAGAACCAGCATCAGCGGCCCCCAGACAACGCCATTGATGGCTCCTACGATTGAATTTAACGCTTCCATGAAATTCCCTCCCTTTTGCGTTTAGTGAGTGCCTTCAGCCAAGAGAGCAGCTTTGCGCGCTTGCTGAAGAGTTGCGAAATCTGCGTCTGCATGAAACGAAGATCGTGTGAGTGGTGTTGCCGACACCCCAAGGAACCCCTTGGCGCGGGCCATACGTTCCAGTTTCTGAAACTCATCCGGGGTCCAGAACCTGTCTATCGCGTGGTGTTTCGGGGTCGGTTGCAGGTATTGCCCGATCGTCAGGAAATCCACATTGGCCGCTCGCAGGTCGTCCATGACCTGTCGGATTTCGTCAAAGCCTTCACCCAATCCGACCATCAATCCCGACTTCGTGAAAACCTCGCGATTGGCCCGTTTGGCGTCATCCAAAAGCCGTAGCGATCGGTAATATCGCGCCCCGGGTCGGACGGTCGGATAAAGCCGTGGAACAGTTTCGAGATTGTGGTTAAAGACATCCGGTGCCGCGTCAAAAATCGCCTGCTCCGCATTGCCTTTAGCTAAAAAGTCAGGTGTTAAAACCTCGATGCTCGTGGTGGGGGCATGATGCCGAACGGCGCGGATGGTTTGGGCGATATGCGCGGCACCTCCATCTGGGAGGTCGTCGCGATCCACGCTGGTAATCACCACGTGCTTCAGACCGAGTTTTTTGACCGCCGCTGCAACGCGCGCGGGTTCAAACGCATCCAACACCTCGGGACGCCCGGTAGAGACATTGCAAAAGGAGCATCCGCGCGTGCAAACCTCGCCCATGATCATCATGGTGGCATGTTTCTGAGACCAGCACTCACCGATATTGGGACAGGCAGCCTCTTCGCAGACCGTTGTCAGCGCGTGGTCCCGCATAAGCTTTCGGGTCTCGAAATAGGCCTTTGAGTTTGCAGGCTTCTTTCTGATCCACTTGGGCTTGCGAGGGATGCTTGTGCTGGTCTTGTGCGCCTTCTCCGGATGGCGGTGACGTATTTGAACCGTCATTTTCACCATCCCCTATGCGTGGACCGCGCGGCCGAGCGCATCAAGACAGGCTTCCTTGACGGCTTCACCCAGCGCCGGATGGGCATGGCAGGTTCGGGCAACATCGCCGACGGTTGCCCCGTTTGCCATTGCCAAAACCAGTTCGGCAATCAAATCACCGGCATGTGCGCTACAGATATGGGCACCGAGAATATTGCCATCGGGGTCGCAGAGCACTTTCACCGCGCCATCGGTTTGTCCTGATGCGCGCGCGCGCGAGTTCGCCATCAGGGAGAATTTTCCAACGCTGTAGTCGGTGCCCGCCTCTTTCAGGGCCTCTTCGGTGAGGCCAACGGATGCCACTTCGGGGTCGGTGTAGACGACTCCGGGTACGGTTGCATAATCGACATAGCCATTAAGTCCCGCCAGCGTTTCCACGCATGCGACGCCATCCTCTTCAGCCTTGTGGGCCAGCATCGGGCCGGGAACGCAGTCACCAATGGCATAGATGCCAGGGACTGACGTCTGAAAGTGATCATCCACGACAATGAAGCCGCGTTCGCAGGTAACGCCGAGCGCTTCCAGACCCAACCCGCGTGTGACCGGGCGACGGCCAATCGCGATAAGCACTTTGTCGGCATCCAGCGTTTCCTGCGTGTCCCGTCCCACGCGGTCCAGGGTCAGGCGCAGGCCGTCATCTGTTTGGGTGATCCCGGTCAACGCCCTGCCCAGTTGGAATTTGAGGCCACGCTTGGAAAGAGCGCGCTGCGCCAGCTTGGCGGTCTCTCCGTCAATCCCGGGCAAAATCCGGTCAAGATATTCCACAATCGTCACCTTCGCGCCCAGTCTGGACCAGACCTGTCCCAATTCCACGCCAATGACACCGGCACCGACCACCACGAGATGATCAGGTACCGCGTCCAGTGTCAGAGCGCCGGTGGAGCTCAGCACGTTGATTTCGTCAATCTCGATCCCGTCAAGCGGTGTAGGTTCGGAGCCGGTTGCAATTAATATGTTTTTTGCCTTGAGACTGACCGTGTCCTGGCCCTGGCGGATATCGACGCGTCCGGGGGTCGGAATCGAGGCCCAGCCGTTGATCTGTTCAACCCCATTCTTCTTCAAAAGAAACGCAATGCCTTTGGTTAGATCGCCAACGATCTTATCTTTGCGCGCCATCATCGCGCCGAGGTCAAGCGCGGCCCCTTCAACCGCGATTCCATGCGCAGCAAGGCCCGATAGCTCGGCAAACTTACCCGAGGAGGTCAGCAAGGCCTTGGAAGGAATGCACCCGACATTCAGACAGGTGCCGCCAAGGCTGCCGCGACCTTCGACACAGGCGACGGACAGCCCAAGCTGTGCTGCACGGATGGCGGCGACATATCCGCCCGGGCCTGCGCCAATGACAATCAGATCGTAGGTCATTTCCTGGGTCCGCCTTCAGGTTCAGTAAATTGGATGGGACGCGCAGAGATGGCTGACCGCTTCCCGCGTGCGGCTCTCAATTTCCGGGCTGCCGTCCGGAGATGCGGCGAGCGCATCCAGCACATCACTGATCAGATGGCCGATCTGCCGGAACTCCTCAGGACCGAAACCACGGCTACAGCCAGCGGCGGTGCCGAGGCGGATGCCGCTTGTAATGGTTGGTTTCTCCGGGTCCCCGGGCACGCCATTTTTATTGCAGGTCATGCCTGCGCGTTCGAGCGCGGCTTCTGCGGCGTTGCCCTTGACGCCTTTTGGGCGCAGATCGACCAGCATCAAATGATTGTCGGTCCCGCCGGAAACGATATCGCAGCCTCTTTCCATCATCACGTCCGACAGGGCCTTGGCGCTATCGACAACAGACTGCATGTAGGTCTTGAACTCTGGCTTCAGAGCTTCGCCGAAGGCCACGGCCTTCGCCGCGATCACGTGCATCAACGGACCGCCCTGCAAACCGGGGAAGACCGCCGAATTGATCTTTTTGGCGACAGCCTCGTCGTTGGTCAGGATGATGCCACCACGTGGCCCCCGCAGTGTTTTGTGGGTCGTCGAGGTCACAACATGCGCATGCGGCATCGGCGACGGGTGCAGTCCGGTGGCAACGAGTCCGGCAATATGCGCCATATCCACGAGCAGCCAAGCGCCCACTTCGTCGGCGATTTTGCGAAACTTCGCAAAGTCTATCGTGCGTGAATAGGCGGATGCGCCCGCGATGATCAGTTGTGGTTTTTCCTTGCGCGCAAGATCAGCGAGCTGGTCGTAGTCAATGGTTCCGGCCTCGGTCAGCCCGTATTGAATTGGCTGAAACCATTTGCCCGAAAGGGCGGGCTTGGCGCCGTGGGTCAGGTGCCCGCCGGCATCCAGAGACATGCCTAGAATCTTGTCGCCCGGTTTGAGCAGCGCCAGTTTGACAGCACCATTGGCCTGTGCACCGGAGTGTGATTGAACGTTGGCATATTCGGCCCCGAAGAGGGATTTCAGCCGGTCGATGGCAACAGCTTCCACTTCGTCCACAAATTCGCATCCGCCATAGTAGCGGCGGCCCGGATATCCTTCGGCGTATTTGTTGGTCAGAACCGACCCTTGCGCGTCGATGACTGCTTTGGAGGTGATGTTCTCCGAAGCAATCAGCTCGATTTGGTTTGCCTGTCTCTTTGCTTCTCGTGCAATGGCTGCGGCGATCACGGTATCCGCTGTATCTAGCGATGTCTTGAACATTGGCCCCTCCTGAACGAATCTCTCATTCGAAACATTTGTTTCCTATAGTGGAGAAATTCTCTTAATCAATATAAATTCTCGAATATTCCTAATTGTGAGATCATCGTGAACACTCTACATTGACGGAAACAGCGAGGAAGAATGACAGAAGACACTGAAATTCCGGCTGAAAATCGCCCGGAGGCGGAAGATGGCCGAGAGCTGGCCAAATCCATCCGCGATGCGCGTCAAGCTAAGGGTTGGACGTTGGAGGAAACCGGGAAGGTCGCTGGAATCGGCCGGTCAACCTTGTCGAAGATCGAAAATAACCAGACGCGCCCCAGCTTTGAAATTGTGCGGCGGCTGACCCATGTGCTCGACATGAACCCGCCGCAACTCTTTATGCAAAGTGGGCATAACGGCATTTCAGGGCGCCGCGACTATACCTTGCGTGGTCAGGGAGAGATGCGCGAAACGGCGACCTACACCCACGAGCTGCTCTGCAATGAGCTCACGAGCAAGCATATGGTGCCCTATATCGCGACAATAAAGGCGCGCGATGTATCGGCTTATGAAACCTGGATCCGGCACGCCGGAGAAGAATTCATGTATGTCATAAGTGGAGAACTGACTTTCATTTCGGAACATTACCGCCCCTTGGACCTCAAGGCCGGGGATTCACTTTATTATGACAGCGGCATGGGGCATGGATGCATCTCGACAAGTAAGGAAGATGCGGTTGTTTTGTGGGTTTCACTCGAAGTCTGACCTGCGCAACCACCCATGGGCGACTGGCACCTTCAGAGATCAAGGGGTGCCAGCATTCAAATTGGCTGGGCGTCACCCCTTAGCTCGACTTTCGGACGACAAGTTCAACGGACATTCGACTGCCGGTTTCAGGTGCAGATCCCTCATTCAACCAAACCAGTATGCGCCGGGAAACCTCTTGTGCAAATTGTGGGATGCCACAGCTCACCGATGTAAGTTGCGGCTGGCTCTGCTCGCAACCCTCTATGTTGTCGAAGCCGACAATCCGCAAATCCTCGCCGATCTTGCGCCCGAGACTTTGACCGCCGGACAATAAACCCAGGGCGACCAAATCATTGAAACACAAGACGCCGTCTACATCCGGATGTTCGTTCATCAGTTGTTTGACCCCCGACACTCCGAAATCGTGGCTTGCAGCGCCGGTAACGACAACGGGTTCTTGGCCTCGTTGCGCCACGACTTCGAGGTATCCTGACATTCTCTCCTGTGTCACCGCACGCCCTGCCAGACCGCCGACAAAGGCAACACGTCGGCACCCGCGGTCGCAAAGGTGCAAAGTCGCCAGCCGGCCACCCGCTTGGTAATCCGGAGCAAGGAAGGGAAACAGCCCTTCGCGTTCGTCGACCTTTCGAAAGACCTGTATCGCTGGCAACCCGGCGCGTGCAATCGCCTCAAGGGGTCTGTCATTTACCCCGTAGGCGGGCGACACGATGAACGCCGAGACGCCGTGTTCGATCAGCGCGTCAATCATCTTCGCCTGTAGTTCAGCATCTTCGCTGACGTTCGCAAGGACTACGGCATAGCCCTGCTCGGACAATGCCTGTTGGAGCGACGCCGCAAATTCGGTGAAAAAGGGGTTACGCAGATCGTTGATCACCAGTCCGATCAGCCCGGTGGACGAAGAACGCAGATTGGCGGCGGAGCGGTTATAGACATAACCGATGCGGGCCATGGTTTCGCGCACATGGATACGTGTGTCCTCTTTGACCAGGGGGCTCTTTTGCAAGACAAGGCTGACAGTGGACTTTGAGACGCCTGCTTCCCGGGCAACATCTTTGATTGTGGGTCTACGCTCCATACCGTTGTTGGTATCAGATGCCGTGCAGGGATAGCAGGGTTTTCATTCGACGCTCTGCGAGTTCCGGTTGGGCCAGAAGCCGGGCCTGATCGGCAAGACGGAAAACACATGCATAGTGGGTTATGTCACGGCTGGACTGGAACCCGGCCGGCATGATGAAGTGCTCCTGTTGCCCGTTGAGCCAGGACAAAAACGCAATGCCTGCCTTGTAGAAACGGGTGGGGGATTTGAAAATCTCGTGGCTGAGGGGAACGGTTGGGGCGAGCAGATCGTGAAATCTGCTCAAATCCTCTTCGGCCAGCGCCTCCAGAGCCTGCGCCGCCGCGGGGGCGATAGCTGCAAAAATACCCAGCAGCGCGTGCGAGTACCGGGTGCCGTCCCCGGCGATGAGATCCGCATAGTTGAAATCATCTCCGGTATATAGGCGCACGCCCTCCGGCAAACGCGCGCGAAAGCTCTCCTCGTGCGACTGATCCAACAGGGAAATCTTGATGCCATCCACCTTGGCCGGGTTCTCGGCGATCAAGCTCAGTACGAAATCGCTGGCCAAACCGACATCGCCATACCCCCAGTAGCCGACTAAAGCCGGGTCAAACATGTCACCCAACCAATGAAGAATGACCGGTTGCGCAGCACCATCAATCAGGGCCCGATAAACCCGTCGATAGGCGCCACAGTCTGCGTTCATGGCGGTAAAGGCGCGCGAGGCCATCAGGATCAACTGCCCGCCTGCCGCCTCGATAACCTCGGCCTGTTCGGTGTAAGCGGCCTGTATCTTCGCGCTGGTCGTGAGGTCTTCAAACGGGATATGGTCGGTCCCTGCACCACAAGCCACGCGTGGTTTGAGCGGGTGCACCTTGGCTTCGATCATCGTGCGCTCGATCAGCGTGCGCGCCGTCTGCCAGTCAACGCCCATACCGCGTTGGGCAGTATCCATGGCTTCAGCCAAACCCAATCCCTGATCCCAAAGACTGTGGCGAAATCGCAATGTCGCGTCCCAATCCACGGCGGGCCGGGTGTCCCAGGGGTTTCGTTCACGCAAGGGATCGGAGATGACGTGCGCGGCGGCAAATGCCGTCCGGGTAAAAGGTACGCGCGGCGCGCGCGGGTTGAGCGGATCGCCTACAAGATCGTAGGTTTCAAGATTTCCATCCGGAGTGGGCAGCGTCAACATCTCCTGTCCTCACACTTCGATGTCCAGGACGAGCACACCTTCCAGCCCGCCTTCGGCATTTGCAACAATCTGGCCGCCCAGAGCCTTGTGATCCTCGTTCTCTGAATACGCCTGCAGATCACTCCAACTGTCGAAATCAATTGAAAACCCGTGCATGTAGCCACGCTCAATCTTTTCCGGACTTTGCGATCTGCCACCGCCGAAATTGCGCGCACCCGGCATCATCTCTGTCAAGCGCCGCAAACCGGCATAGATATCAAGGATCGTGCTCTCGGGTGTCTCAGAGGTGAACTTGGTCAAAACCATGTGGCGGATCATAGGGCAATTCCTTGGTCTTCTTTGATCATATCGGCGGCCTTTTCACCGATCATGATGGTGGGGGCATTGGTATTGGAAGAATTGACACGTGGCATGATCGAGGCATCGACCACGCGCAGGCCTTCAATGCCATTGAAGCGGAGGCGTGGGTCAACAACAGCGCCGTCGTCCACGCCCATGCGGCAGGTTCCGGCACAATGGTGTGAGGTTTTTGAATGGGTGCAGATGAAGTCGAAATACTCTGTATCGGTCCGAACGCCCGGTCCGGGCAACCGTTCAGCCATGATGTAAGGTTTCAGAGCATCCTGAGCCAGAATGGACTGAACCAGCTTGAGACCTCTGATCGACATTTCGCGGTCGTAAGGATCGGCCAGATAGTTGGGGTCTATGCAGGGCATGTCCGCAGGGTTGTCGGAACGCAGACGCACACTCCCGCGAGACCGTGGCCGCAGGAAACAGGCATTGAGCGTAACACCCCCGTTAGGCATCGCCTCGACACCCGCCTCAATGCCGGTGCCCAAGCCCAGATGCATCTGGATGTCCGGCGATCGGGCGTCGGGATCCGCATACCAGAAACCGCCTGTTTCAAAGAGGCTGGAAGCGACCGGACCTTTGCGGGTGAGCAGGTATTGCAAGCCGGCCAAGGCAGATAAATGCAGCTTGGCATATCGGTCGTAGGTGTGGGGGCCGGTGACTTCGCAAATCGCATAGAGATCAAGATGATCCTGCAAGTTGGCACCTACGTTCGGTTGATCCAGTACAACGTCGATACCGATTTGTCTCAGCGCGGCTGCAGGGCCAATCCCGGATAGCTGCAGCAGACGTGGCGAGCCAATCGCACCCGATGACAGAATAACCTCGTTGCGGGCTGTGATCTCGGTACCGTCGGCCATCTCGATACCGGTCGCTCGCCCGGCTTTGACCATGATGCGGCGAACCTGGGCGTTTGTTTTCACGGTCAGATTTTGACGGCCCTTGTTCGGGGCCAAAAAGGCCATTGCGGCTGAGGATCTGCGTGCCTTCCTTTGGGTCAGCTGATAATAGGCCGCTCCGTCCTGTTTCTGCCCGTTTACATCCGTGTTCCGGGGGATACCCAATTGACCGGCCGCCTCGATGTAGGCGTCACAAATGGGTAACGGGGCGGCGGGCTGGCTGACGCCCAAAGGGCCTCCCTGCCCGTGAAATGCGTCATCGTGCGTGTCGTTGTCTTCGGATTTCTTGAAGTAGGGCAGGACATCCGCAAAGCTCCAGCCTTCGCAACCGAGCTGGCTCCATTCGTCATAGTCCCGCGCTGCGCCTCGCGTGTATATCTGGGCATTGATCGCAGACCCACCACCAATGACTTTGGCCTGCGTATAGTTAAAGACCCGGTTTTTCATGTGTTTCTGCGGAATCGTCGACCACCCCCAACTGCCAATGCCCTTGGTCATTTTGGCGAAACCGGCTGGCAAATGGAAAAACGGATGGCGATCAGACCCTCCGGCTTCGAGCAGCAAAACCCTCACCTTCGGGTCCTCACTCAGGCGGGCCGCGACCACCGACCCAGCCGAGCCCCCACCGACGACGATGAAATCAAATCCCTTGGTCATCGGTAGCCTCTACAATCGCGGGATGGACAGGCCGCCGTCCACCGGGATGCAAGCGCCATTGGCAAATCGCATCTGCCCATTGGCAATGGCCAAAACGATTTCGGCGATGTCCTGCGGTTCCCCCCACCGCTCGGCAGGCACGAGGCCATTTTCAATGCGCGGTGTATATTCGTCACGCACGGCCGCTGTCATATCGGTGGCAATGATCCCTGGACGCAATTCAAAAACGCCGATCCCATGGGGGGCAAGACGCAGGGCAAAGAGGTCTGACATCATGCCCGCACCAGCTTTTGAAATGCAGTACTCTGCGCGCGTCGTTGAGGCCATCTTTGCGCTGACGGAAGTGATGAAGGCGATCGAGCGGTAGTGTTCGGATGGGCTTTTCACCATGCGTTTAGCCACTGCCTGAGCCAGAAAAAAGGCACCACGCAGATTGACACCCAGAACATGGTCCCAATTCTCCGGCACAAGATCAAGCATGTCGCCGCGCACCGGCGCACCGACACCGGCGTTGCTCACCAATGTCGTAAGCGGACCCAATGCCTTCTCCACCCGATCCAGTAGCGCGGGAATGCGATCAACATCCGCGATGTCGTGCTGAAAGTAATGCGCTTTGGGACCCAATGCGCTCAGGGCACTGAGGACTTTGGGATCATCGTCCGGGGGCAGCGAAACAACAGCCACCTGAAATCCCGCGCCGATCAATTCTTTGGCGGCGGCAAAACCAATGCCCTGTTGCCCGCCGGTCACCAATGCCGTTCTGCTCATGCCGCGAACTCCGTATCTGTGATGTGGCGTCCCGCGCGCAGGGCCAGAGCTGCAATCGTCAGCGCCGGATTGACCGCCGCCGATGTGGGCAACACGGACGCATCAACAATGAAGAGATTGGGGTGGTCATGGCTGCGACAGTAGGTATCGACGACACTCAAAGCGGGGTCACGGCCCATCCGGGCTGTTCCGCACTGATGGGATGGCGTCCTGCGGTCAAACGCACGGGACAGCACAATCGGGAATCCAGCCTTGCGCAAACAGGTTTTGAGCTGCTGAACCAGCGCTTCATGGGTGGCCCAGTTGGACCTTTGCCAGTCCAGTTTGATCTGGCCGTTTTTGAGGGTCACGCGGCTTTCAGGGTTCGGCAGATCTTCTGACATGGCGTAGAAATCGAAAGAGCGCGCAGCCAGCATCACAGCCAGCCAGCGCGGCAGCGGCGTTGTGCCATCCAGAATCGGAGCCGATATCTTGCCGAGCAACTGAATGTTGCCCAATGGTGCGCCACCTTTGCCGTCCGAGAGGTAAAAATCATTGATCATCAGTGTTTTCTGGTAGATCGCCCGGTTCTTCCTCAGCGGGTGCAGGGCCAAAACAGCGGAACAGTTATGGTTCATGAAGTTTCGCCCGACTTGATCTGACCGGTTCGCCAGACCCTTTGGATAAAGCTCACTCGCCGACGCTAGGAGCAGGGCCGCGGATTGAACGGCCCCGGCCGACAGAACCACGGTGCCCGCATCAATGGTGCGCTCTTCACCCTCTAAGGTGCAAGACACGCCAGTAATCCGCCCGTCAACATTTGCCTGCAGCGATGAAACCTGACATCCGGTCCAGAGGTCAACATTTGGGTGCTCCAGCGCGGTCTTGAGGCCGATGGTTTCCGCATCCATCTTGCCGCCGCAGGTGTCGGGATGCCCGTCCCAAGGATGCCTGCCTGCCGCGAGCCAACGGTCAATATCGACGCCCAGAGGAAGCGATGCGGGGTTCAGACCAGAGGCTTTTAGCCGCTGTCTCAATTGCGCGATATCGGGCTCATCCCGTACCGGAGCATGCAGATACGCGCCGGAACGGGCCGGATCGGTTGGATCTTCGCCCGTTGTGCCACGGACCTCGTAGAGGTGTTCGGCAGCGAGGTAGTCAGGCTCGAGTTCTTCATAGGCAATTGGCCAACCGGGTGTAGACCCGCCGCGATGTTCTATCGGTGAAAAATCCGCTTCCCGGTAACGGATCAGAACGGCACCATAAAACTTGGAGTTCCCACCAACATTATAGAAATTACCGGGGTTGAAGGCTTGGTCGGAGCCGTCCAGCCACATTTCGTCCGGGCGGAAAACCCCATCAGCAAAGATCGCCCTCGCATCACGATCCGCAGGGGACGGTTTGAGAGCTTCGCCGCGCTCAAGGATCAATATGCGGCGGCCACTGGGTGCCAGAGCGGCGGCCAGTGTCGCGCCCCCCATACCGGATCCGATGATGACGACATCCGGCTGCATCAGGGTTGAATACGGGCTTCGGTTTGCGGATCGAACGCGACGGCTTTCTCCATGTTGACGGCAAAGTTGAAATCCTGCCCCGGGCGCACCTCGGCATCGGAGCGCATCCGGGCGATCACGTCCTTGCCACTCAACTGCATCGACACGAACGTATCGGACCCGGCGGGTTCGGTGACCACGATCCGATTGATCATCTGTGCGATGTTTTTTGATTTTCGGTCCGCGCCATCGCTGTCGGTAATGGTTTCGGGCCGGATGCCGAGCAGGATTTCTTTTCCTTCCCACGCGGCGAGATTTTCCTGGCTGAAGGGCAGTAGCGTGGCGCTTCCATCATGAAGAATGATCTCCGCATGTGGCAGGCCGTCTTCAACGCGGACTTTTGCGGGCAATACGTTCATCGCTGGCGATCCCATAAAGGTGGCTACAAAGATATTGGCCGGACTGTCATAGATTTCCTGCGGTGTGCCTAATTGCTGGACATAGCCTCCGTTCATCACCGCAATCCGTGTCGAAAGGGTCATCGCTTCGATCTGATCATGGGTGACATAAACAATGGTCGTACCGAGTTTCTGATGCAGCTTCTTGATCTCTGTGCGCATGTCCACACGCAGTTTTGCATCAAGATTGGACAGCGGTTCATCGAACAAAAACACATCCGGGTTGCGTACCAGCGCCCGCCCCATTGCGACCCGCTGCCGTTGCCCCCCGGAAAGCTGACCGGGTTTGCGGTCGAGCAGCGGTTCAATCTGCAGGAGCTTTGCCACATCACGCATGGCAATTTCGCGGTCAGCCTTGGGTGTGCCATGCATTTCCAGCCCGAAAGTGATGTTCTGACCGACCGTCATATTCGGGTAAAGCGCGTAGCTTTGGAAAACCATGGCGATGTTTCGCTTGGACGGGTGAACCCCGTTCATCACGCTATCCTTGATGCGGATTTCCCCACTGGTGATTTCCTCAAGTCCCGCAATCATGTTCAGCAGGGTGGATTTGCCGCAACCAGACGGCCCTACAAGCACCAGAAACTCGCCTTCCTCGACGGATATATCGACGTTGTGCAAGACTTCGACGGACCCATAGGATTTTGTTGTATTGTCAATATCAAGAAAGCCCATGGGTCTATCCTTTCACGGAGCCCGCCATCAGGCCGCGGACAAAGTAGCGGCCCGCAACGATGTAGACGAGCAGAGTTGGCATTGCGGCGAGGATGGCACCGGCGAAGTGGACGTTATATTCTTTTACGCCGTGCGACGCCTGCACGAGATTGTTAAGTGCCACCGTCATCGGCTGGCTGTCAGCTCCGGCAAATGACGCGCCAAAGAGGAAGTCGTTCCAGATGTTGGTGAATTGCCAGATGATCGATACCACGGCGATCGGCCCCGAGGAGGGCAAGAGGATGCGCCAGAAAATCTGGAAGAAACCAGCGCCGTCGATTTGGGCAGCACGGATCAGTTCTGTCGGGAAGACCGCGTAATAGTTACGGAAGTAGAGTGTGGTGAATCCGATCCCGTAAACGACATGAACCAAAGCAAGGCCCCAGGTGGTTCCGGCCAGTCCCATCAGGCCCAACATGCGCGCCATTGGGATCAAGACGATCTGAAACGGAATGAAACAGGCAAACAGCATCAGGCCAAAAAGGATCGTGTCGTATTTGAAACGCCACTTGGTCAAAACATAGCCGTTCAGCGCGCCCAGCACGGTGGAGATTGCCACGGCGGGCACGACCATCTTGATCGAGTTCCAGAAATAGGGGGCCAGCCCTGTTGGCTCTACACCGATCTGGGCTGACGACCAGGCCTTGAACCACGGGTCCAGCGTGAATTCCCGGGGCAGGTTCATCATGCCGCCGCCGGTGATCTCGGAGAGCGGTTTCACCGAATTCACCACCATCACGTAGAGCGGTAGCATGTAGAAAAGCGCGAAGAGAATGAGCACCACATAGATCAGCGTGCGCGTGATCCGACCGGTGCGGATTGCGGTATCTTGAGAGGCGACAGACATCAGCGCTTCTCCCGCAGTTCGGAATAGAGGTAAGGGATCATGATCGCCGCGATGGTCATCAGCATAATCGTGGCAGAGGCAGCACCAATACCCATCTGGTTCCGGGTGAACGTGTAGGAATACATGAAGGTGGCAGGTAATTCAGTGGCCCGCCCCGGCCCGCCGCCCGTCAACGCGATCACCAGATCGAAGGTCTTGATTGCCAGATGCGACAGGATCACGAAAGCCGACAGGAAAGCGGGGCGCAGTTGTGGGATGATGATCCGGCGATAGAGGTTCCAGTTGCTGGCACCATCCATCTGTGCGGCTTTGAGGATTTCATTGTCGATCCCGCGTAGGCCCGCAAGAAACATGGCCATGACAAAACCGCTGGTTTGCCAGACTGCGGCGAGAACGACCGTGTAGATCGCGAAGTTCCTATCCTTGATCCAGCGAAACTCGAAGCTTTCCCATCCCCATGTATGCATGACGTTTTCCAGGCCGATGCCGGGATCGAGAAACCACTTCCAAGCAGTACCGGTAACAATGAAACTGAGCGCCATCGGGTAAAGATATATGGGCCGCAACAGCCCTTCTCCGCGGATTTTCTGATCCAGAAAAATGGCAAGCCCCAACCCGATACTGGTGCAGATCGCGATGTAAAGCGCTGCAAAAATTCCCATGTTTTTCAGGGAGATTTCCCAATGGCTGAGACGCCAGAGTTTCGAATAATTCTCCAGTCCAACCCAGCCATAACTCGGCAGCAAACGGCTGTCGGTGAAGGACAGGTAGACAGAAAACAGAATGAACCCGTAGACAAAGACCAGCATCATCGCCACCGACGGCGACAGCACCAGCTTGGGGATCCAGTTCTGAAGACGTGTCTTGAAATCGCTGTTGGCCGTGTGAGCCACTATGCGCCCTCCGCGTATGTCTTTGACGTTTTGCGCGATGGGCGCAAGAGAGGGTAGGGCGGCATATCCCGCCGCCCTACCGGCAGGATCACTTGGCGATCGAGACCGCGTCTACCAATTCCGCCACCGCTGTTTCGCTATCGTATTCGCCGTTGAAATGCGCTGTAACAACGTCATAGATCGCGTTCTTGACCGATGCTGGCGCCGCGTGACCATGGGCCATGGACCCAAAGAGGTTGCCAGAGGCCGCTGCCGCTGCGAGGTCCTTCATGCCTTGCTTGCCGCAGTCATCAAAATCGGCATCGCTGACATCCGTGCGTGCTGGCACCGATCCTTTGACGACGTTGAATGCGGATTGGAACGATGGTGACAGGATCGCCGAGGCCAGAGCCGCCTGTTCAGCCGATACCGCGCCGCCTTGATCGAACATCATGAACTGGTCTGCATTGAAGGTGACCTGCTCTGCCGTGCCGGGGAACCGGAAGCAGAGGAAATCCTCGCCCGGGACCTTATCGGCGTTCAGGAATTCCCCCTTGGCCCAGTCACCCATCATCTGAAAACCCGCTTCGCCATTGATCACCATCGCCGTTGCAAGGTTCCAGTCGCGGCCCGAGAAATTGTCATCAACATTGGCGCGGATCACTGCCATGCGGTCAAAGGCTTCTTTCATGCCCTCGGAGCCAAGTGTGCCCTCATCCAGGTCAATGAAAGCGGCCTTATAGCCGTCCGGGCCCAGCACCGACATGGCAACCGCATCGAAAACGGTCGCGTCCTGCCAGGCCTGCCCCCCGTGGGCGATGGGTGTCACCCCAGCGGACTTGAGCGTGTCCAGAGCTGCGGTGAATTCGTCCCACGTGGTGGGCACGGCGATCCCGTTGGCATCCAGAACCGCTTTGTTGGCCCAGACCCAATTGGTCGAATGGACGTTCACGGGTGCCGAAACCCATTTGCCGTCCACCTTCGCAAACGCCTTGAGCGCGTCCGGAACGACATCGTCCCAGCCTTCCTTGGCAGCCACGTCGTTTAGATTTGCCAGCGAGCCTTGATTGCCCCAATCCAGAATATCAAATCCCAGACCCTGAACAGCTGTCGGTGCATTACCTCCCGTCACGCGCGCGCGCAGAACAGTCATCGCCTGTTCCCCACCGCCACCAGCGACCGGCATATCGGTCCAGCCGATACCCTGTCCTTCAAGATCCTGCTTGAGGACATTCAGAGCAGCGGCTTCGCCGCCTGACGTCCACCAGTGCAGAACCTCAACGTCCTCAGCCGCAACCATGGTTGTCGACGCCATCACCGCCGCCACAACTGTGGCTTTGGATTTCAAAATTGCACGCATTTGGTTTCCTCCCTTATTGCGTAATCGGGTCTTCACGCTTTTGATCGCGCGTTTTCACCCAAGAGGTGCGTGTGCGGCCAACGCGCATCACGACAGATTTCACCTCAAGGAATTCTTCAAAGCCATAGTGGCCGATTTCCCGACCCTGGCCGGATTGCTTCATCCCGCCAAAGGCCAGTTCAGGATAGCCATCCATCCACGTGTTGGTCCATACCGTACCAACCTGAGCACGCCGAGCAAACTCAAGGCAATGGTGGATATTCTCGCTCCAGATACCGGCTGACAATCCGTAAGATGTGTCATTGGTCAGAGAAATTGCCTCTTCAAGGATCTTGAAAGTCAGCACACTCAGCACTGGGCCAAAAACTTCCTCTCGTGCAATTCCCATTTCGGCCGACACGCCACTGATAATGGTCGGTTGGAAAAACTGCTGACCCAGCCCCGGCACATCGAGAAAGCCGCCGCCCAATTCGAGTGTTGCTCCCTCCGCGACGGCGTTTTCCACATAGGCGCCGATATTGCCGTTGTGTTCGGCTGTCACGATGGCGCCAACCTGTGTGCGCGGATCAAGAGGATCACCAAAGGCCACATCTCGCGAAAGCGCGACGACTTTGGCCACGAAAGAGGCGGCGATATTCTCGTGGACGATCAATCGGCTGGAGGCGTTACAGCACTGACCCACATTGAAGTAAGCGCCAAAAACGACCGCGTCCGCCGCGTCGTCCAGATTTGCGTCCGGAAGGACGATCTGGGCGTTTTTTCCGCCCAGTTCGAGCGCCACTTTTTTCAATGTGCCGCCTGCGGCTTCGGTTATCTTTTTCCCGACGGCAGTAGAGCCAGTAAATGTCACCATATCCACTTTGTTATGGGTAGACATCAGGCGCCCAACCGGTTCGCCGTAACCCAGCACGATATTGCAGACCCCGGCAGGAAGCCCGGCCTCTACCAGCAACTCGCCCATCATCACCGTCGTTGAGGGCGTGACCTCCGAGGGTTTCACGACGACGGTGCATCCTGCGGCCAGAGCAAACGGTAACTTCTGGCTCAATATCCAGAACGGGAAGTTCCAGGGCGTGATGATGGAGACGACACCGATGGGCTCTTTCAACACGACACCCAACATGTCGGGACCCAGAGAGTTATGACTATCGCCGTGCAGTGACCGGGCCAGAGAGGCTGCGTAACGCCATAAATCCGCAGCACCTGAAACCTCCGCCCTGGATTGAGTGATCGGCTTGCCGCTTTCCAATGTCTCTTGCACTGCAATGCGATCGACATTCGCTTCGATCAAACCCGCAGCCTTTAGCAAGTAAGCAGCCCGTTCGCGGCCCGAAATACGGCTCCAGATGCCCGAATCAAATGCAGCGCGTGCGGCGTTGATGGCAGCTTCCGTTTCAGAGTGCCCACCCTTGGCAGATTTGCTGACAGCCACCCCGTGTGATGGGGAACTGCGTTCGAATGTTGCCCCGTCAGCGCTGCTTTGCCAGACACCGTTAATGAGATGCCTTCCCTCGAAAGGTTCTGGCAGGATGCAGGGAATTGACGGGGTGATGTTGAGTTCATTCATCGCATCATGTCCCGGAGAACGCTGGTGGCCGCTTTTCAAGGAATGCCGCAACACCTTCCTCACGGTCTTCGCTGGCAGCCACCGCGGCACTCCCCAATGCCTCGACCATGGCCCCCCTGTCTTCGCCCGCCGCCGCATGGATCATGTTCTTTGACACTTCCGTAGCGCGAGACGACATCTGGCTTAGCGTGTTTGCGATTTCCATTGCCGTAACAAGAGCGTCCTCGGCCAGTTCAGCAGCAAAGCCCAATGCCATTGCGCGCTCAGCAGAAATGCGACGTCCGAACAAAGCCATTTCCTTGATCACCGGTTCGGGCAACAGCCGAAGAATACGTTGGGTGCCGGACCAACCCTGTACAATGCCAACACGGGCTTCGGGCAAGGCGAGCGTGGCGCGGGGAGAAATCACACGGATGTCACAGGCGCTGGCCAACTCCAGCCCGCCGCCAAAAGCGTGACCGTTTAATGCCGCAATCGTTGGTTGGGGCAGACGCGCGAAACGGTCGAAAACGCGGTGCCCGTTGCGCACCCAGTGGCGTGCAAATTCGGCCGGCGTAAGATGCCCCCAACCCGCAATGTCCGCTCCGCAACAAAACGCCTTGTCGCCGGAACCCGTCAGAATAACGCAACGGATTGTGCTGTCGGAGTCAATCCGCATCAAATGGGATTCCAGCGCTTCGATCATCGGGATTGTCAGCGCGTTCAACTTGCTGGGGTTCTTCAATGTCAGAACGGCGATATCTCCCTTGATCTCCAGAATAACGTCGCTCATAGGACCAATCCCATCGGTGTCTTTGCAAGGAGTGATCTGGGCATCAACTTGGCGTTTTCAGCGACCTTCACCCGATGTTCGGAGGCGCGAACGATGTCTGTTTGCGGATCAATACCCGGCATGATTTCGGTCGCGACCAACCCGTCTTCGGTCAATCGAATGACACACCGCTCGGTAATGTAAATCACGTCTTGCCCAAGCGATTTTGCGCGATCCCCCGAGAAAGTGACGTGCTCGACATTCTCCACCATCTTGGTAAAACGGCCCGGCTTGGCGACATTGATGCCTTCATCGCTGAGGTCTATCTGTGCGCCAGCTTCAAACCATCCCGAGAAGACAATGCTGCGCGCTCGTGCCGTAATGTCCACAAACCCGCCACAACCCGCTGTCAGGTAAGGTTTTTTCTCCAATTTCGAAACATTGACATTGCCATGCGTGTCCACCTCCATGAAGGAGAGAAAGGACATATCGAACCCACCTCCCTGAAAATAAATGAACTGCTGCGGCGATGGCACAAACGCATCTGCGTTTGAGGCACAACCAAAGGCGAAACCTGTCAGCGGCACCCCTCCGACGGCCCCCTGTTCGATGGCCCAGGTCACCGCTTGCGGATGACCTTCTTCCAGCAGAATGCGAGGCACCATGGCGCTGATGCCAAAACCGAGGTTCGCCGTCATTCCGGCGCGAAGTTGCTGCGCGGCCCGACGGGCAATGACTTTTTCAACTCCGTGTTCGGCGTGGGCAAAACTCTCCCAGGGGCGCATGACCTGTCCGGAAATAGCAGGGTCATAAGCCGTCTCACAGGTCTGTTTCTGATCCGGGTCGATGATCACAAGGTCGACCAAATGGCCCGGCACGCGAACATCATGAGGGCGCAAGCTGCCCAATGCGGTGATCCGTTCTACCTGTGCGATCACCAGCCCGCCGTTGTTGCGAACACAAATCGCCTGCTCCAGGCCACCCAGATACGCGCCTTCATGTTCGTAGGTGAGATTGCCGTGCGAATCCGCTGTGGTCGCCCGTAAAATGCAGACATCGGGAACGACATTTGGAAAATGCAGCCACGTGTCTCCGGCGAATTCAACACGTGATACGATCGGGCGTGCGGCACCCCGGGCATTCATCGCACAGCCTTCGCGGACAGGGTCAACGAAAGTCTCCAGCCCGATCTGGGTAAGGACACCAGGGCGGTGAGCCGCTGCTTCGCGGTGCATATCGAACATGATGCCAGAGGGCACATTATATGCAGCGACGCGATCCTCGACGATCATTTTCCAGATTTCAGGCATTTCCAGATTGGACGGGCCTGAAGGGTATGACCCCGCCAGAACGCGTGTCAGCAGACCATCCTTGGCGAGATGGTCCATCCCCTTGACGCCATACATGTCACCTGCTGCAATTGGATGAAGGGAAGTGATATCACGCGGATGGCCTTCTGCCTCGAACCGCTCACCAATGGCTTTGAGCATGAGATCAGGGCACCCCAACGACGAGGACGACGACACCGTGACAACGGCCCCATCGGGGACACGCTTCGCCGCTTCGGCGGGAGATACGACCTTGCTCACGATACCTCTCCGTAATTGACCGTTATACGCTTTCCGCTCTGAGCAGCTTCGCGAACCGCCAAAGCAACGGCCAGCGATTTGACACCATCCACACCATCAGCCGCAGCCCGACCCCGCCCCTCGATGGCGGTGACGAAATCTGAAACACCCCGCTCGTATAGCGAATGTTGTGGATAGGGGATTTGTTGCCTTCCTGACCCCGTGACCAGTTTTACGGTGCCAATTGGTTCCTGTGTCATGACGTTGTTTGCAAAAACCGACCCGCTTTCGCCGTGAACCTCCAGCCCATTGCCGGCAAATTCATGCGTGAAGCTCTCATGGGACATCACCATAGTGCCAGATGGCATCATCCAGACCGACATGGCCGAATCCTCGACACCCTCGCCCATGCCAGAGGATGTCACCTGTGCCACAACAGATTGAGGGTCCTCTTTCAGCAGGAACCGCGCAACGTCTGCATCGTGCACCGTTATATCTGGCACCACGCCGCCACCAGCCGCAGCATCATTTATCCGCCAGCCCTGCAAGTTTTTTGGCAGGTAAACCGCGTGATGAATGCGCAACGACAGAACTTTGCCAATTTGGCCTGTTGCTATCACTTCCTTTATCGCCCGGTGAGCACCGGAACACCGAAGATGATGATTGGTGCCGAAGACAACACCGGCATCACGCGCAGCCGCAACCATCCTGCAAGCTTCGCCCAGATTGATCGCGAGCGGTTTTTCGCACAGCACATGTTTGCCCGCCGCAATGCACGCCATGGCCTGGCCAAAATGCTTTTCGTTGGTCGTGGAAATGTAGGCGATTGTGGCGTCCGAATCCGTAAGGGCCTCAGCGAGATCGGTCGTGACAGATGGAACGCCATGATCTCTGGCCCAGGCCGCCCCACGGTCCATCGACCCACTCACAACCCACGAAACCTTGTGACCGGCTTGGGATCTGACCGCCGATAACATGTATTGCGCAGCGATTGTGCTGGCACCAACGAATATCCAGTTCACGAATCAAACCCCGATATTAGACCGTTCCAAATTAATATTGGATCGTTCCAATTTTTACAAGAAGGCAATTTCCATCGCCCGAAACAAGTTCGTCATCACGTGCCGTTCAGAAGCCCTTCACGCTGCAAAAGAGCCAATTCCTTCAAGCGCAATACATCCGACTGCCTGTGTCTTTGCGCCTGCTCCGCCCTCAGATCTGTCAGTTCTGTTGAGGCAAGAAAATCACCCGCCAGTTCCTGAAGGGCCGGAATGCGGGTACTGGCGTCGACCAGTACTTCGATGATCGCGCAGATCGCCATGACCTGATCCGCCGTGCCGCGCAGGCGAATATGGTTATGCGCGATTGCTTCCGAGATTTCCATGTGACCAAGCAGCAATGCGCCCACAGTCTTCCGATCAGTTACCCCATATGGCGGCGTCAGCCTCGCGCCTGTTTTGAGGCGTGTCACACGCAGGCCTTTTTGGCCAAATAGGACAGTGACACGTTCATTATCCAACATAATTCGGGAAACTTCCGAACCGGCCAGATTCTGAACACCCAATGCAGAATGCGGCTCCGCCCGCTCAAGCCCGGCAAATAGGGCCGCGATCCAATCGCGAAGATGGCGCGGCTCAGGTGACATATTCGAAAACCCCCAGACCCGTCGTCTTAATCGATTTCTGGTCGATCACACAGGAGAGTTTGCAACGACCGGCAACCTCGTTGATGAAGCCCATGCCAGGGCGCATCGGCTCCGCCAGGAGTAGCTGCGCCGCACCATCCGTCTCAAACACCAATTCAAAGCGCGCATTTGGATTATCTCCCCTTAAAACCAGCTGTCGTGGAAGATCGGACAGTCGCCGATCCGGATGGATCGCTGCAAGCACACCCGGCAATCTGCGACTTGCAACAATTGGTTCCATCTCCAGAGATATTTCGATCTGATCGGGAGTAAATCCAATAACCCGCTTGCCATATACCAGAAAGACTTGGGGGGGTTGTTTGACGAAATGCTGTTTGTCGGTACCGCGCGCCACAACCACCGTGATGTCCTGATCAAGTGCAAATGCGCCCCATTCCCAGGCAACATCTTCACCCCAAAACCAGCGCCCCCAGTTGTGATCATGGTAGGCGCGCGCACCGTCCAAAGACAGCTCTTGCCCGTCGATACGCAGGTAACCGGAGACAGACATCACCGGAACAGCGCTCCAGCCGATCCATCCGCTGCCGAACTTGGCGGTAAGATCAAGCGCTCCGGCGGGCAACAACGGCTGCGCAACAATCTCGACCTCGAACCCATCATCGGGACGCTGCACCCGGGTATGCAATGCGGTGCCGTCTCGGGAGACCGCCAAGGAAATAGATTTCAAAAAAACCGATTGAAGACTGACGCTGCTATCGGACATCGAAGTGATTTCAATTCCGCCTGTCCAAACTCCCTGAACATCACAGGCCAGCGCCGTGCCGACGACACGTGTCCGCCTGTCCCAGGGCGGGCCATGCAGCGATAGGTTGATAAGAACGACATGACCGCTCTCGGGCACAAAAATGTTCAGATGGAACCAGTCTTTGTAGGCTTCTGCTGTGGGGTCGCTGGTCACAGGTGGGCGCAGCGCATCGAAAGCTGTCACCGCAAAATGGGTCCGCTGTGAACCGCGTCACCGGGTTCGACTGCGTCGATATCCGGTGCCAAGCGCGCCATCGCCTCAACCGATTGGACAATCTCGCGAGAGTGTATCCAAAGGCCCATCAGAGTATCGATGAAGTTGATGTTTGCAGGCACATTGCCCGATTGGCGCACCTTGTTTTCGAGCGGGGCAGGGACGTTCTCAATGGTTTCAGCCAGGTCATCCGCCAACAGCAACGCCAGATCGTTGCGAATGTGGTCAAGAACCGGTGCTGCGGGCATGCCTTCGGTCCAGCCCGTGACACGCAAAGCATTCCAAAGCAGGTCGCCGTTTTCCTTGATGGCACTTGCTTCCAGCGCGCGTCTTATGCGGGCGCCTTCGGCGGTCTTGGATATCTCGCGACCCGCCTCGGCGAGCCCCGCAAGCGTGGAGCCTATAACACTCACACCCGAAGTATAATGCAAGGTAATCAAGCGGCTTGCGAGGGAGGCAAACAGGCTGGCAGTCGTACGTCCGGCGTCTTCGGGAGGATCGATTAATCGAATGCTTGCGGTATCTGGCATGATCTTTTCCTCAGGATGCAGCGGGGGTTTTACCGGTTTTGCGGCGTGTTTGTTTTCGGGCAGAGGCTTTGGCGGCCGTGGCTTTCACCTTGGTCCGGCGTGCGGCCGGTGCCGCGACCGTTACTTCCAAAGGAACGACACCCTCGGAACAACCGTAGATCAGCACAGCACCGCGATATACACCAAGCGGCATCTCTTTTGGCGCTGAAAGTGACAACGTGAAATCGAGTGTTTCATCCGTTGCAAGCAACGCCGTCGGCGGGGAGAATGCCGTTTGGGCAAACCAGGTTGCGCCCACATCAGATACAAGCGGCGTGATCATCGGGGTGATCATCGAGTGTACGCGCTGTCGGTTTTCGACATTGATTTTGGCAGAAGATTTGCCTCCCGGTGCCATGGAGAGTTCAACAGTGTGGCCATCCACCTGCTGCACAACAGTGCCGGGCGTCACGGGACCAACGATACCCTGCAACTGCCGCAGATAGTTCATCGTCGCCTGACTCAGGCTTTGCTGAAAAGAGCTTTGAAGTTTGACAAGCTCCTCAAACGGACTGGACGGGATGTTCCCGTGGTCATGGTCATGTGGCATCTGATCTCCCCCTCATTTCAATCTTGCAATGACGTATTTGAGCACCTCGCGCAGGAAGCGGCGGTGACGGGTTTCGGGCATGAAGCTCAAGCCTTCCGCTTCGAATGCCAGCGCACGGGAAATGAAGCTCTGCGCGATGGTGCGCCCATGATCAATCGATCCTGCTTCGTGCATGGCCTGCAATAACCAACGCACTTCATCCGGTTCTTTTTCGGCGCGTGGTAAGGTCAGAAGCTTGATGGCGCGGGCGCGTTGCCGTTTCGGGGCGGTGCGCAGGAAATGCAGCAACATCACGGTGCGCTTGCCTTCGAAAAGATCGCCGCTGATCTCTTTGCCATAGAGGACTTCGTCCGCAGTCAGGTTCAGCAGATCGTCCTGCACCTGAAACCCGATACCTGCCAGATATCCAAGTTCCATCACATCAATCAGCGCCTCTTCAAGCTGTGCGACCATCGAAGGCCCTGACCCGGCCACAACACCCAGCCGCAGAGGCGCGATCATTGTGTACCAGCAGGTCTTTTTGTAAGCCATGCGCAGGTAGTCGTCGGTGTCGAGGTCAAAACGTGCGTTATGTATCCAGTCAAGCTCGATGGCCTGACCCTCGACGGATTCCCGGCTTAGCCGCTCAAAATCCTTGAGAATCCGCATCGCCTTGCGGACACCCAATCGTTCGACATTGTCCAACAGCAAAGACAGACAAAATACAAATGTGGCATCACCGGTATTGATGGCGATCGGAACGCCGTGGCGGCGAAACAAGGTCTCGTCACCGCGTCGGAAGTCCGAATTATCCTCAATGTCATCGTGGACAAGCGCACCGTTGTGAAACAATTCGATTGCGGTCGCCGTGTTTTCAGCCTGCGTTTCGGTACCGCCCATCCCCTGACAAGCCGCATAAACAAGGGCAGGGCGCAGTCCCTTGCCGACCCGGAATGGATAATCACTAATCTGATCGTAAAGCACATCCATCCCCGTTTCGCGTCGAGCGTTGAAAAATCGCGTCATCGAGGCTTCGGTCCTGTTACGGGCGGTTTTCAATGCCTCTTCGATCAGGCTGCGGTCGTAATCAGACCCGTTCAAAGTGGCTTCTGTGCACAGGCAATGCCGAACCCGGGTACCAAATCTATCCAGCCGGTATTCGTAAAACCCGCAGCCTCAAAAAGCGCCATAAATTGTTCTGGTGTGTGAAACCCGATCCAGCCGGGGTCGGCCCATAGCGCGAGCGAAGAGGACCGTTTCACAAACCATTCGGGCCCTGCATCGATTACCGTGTAATAGCCACCGGGCCGCAAGGACCGAAAAATCTCCCGCGTTGCCGCCGGGGGATCGGGATAGTGATGATGTGCCAGACAGGAATAGACCAAATCAAACTGATCGGTGAAAACCTCTGGCAAATCCCCCACATCGGATTGGAAAAAGGCCGTATTATCGAAAGCCTTGGCGCGCGCCGATTTGTGACCGGCGTTGACCATGCCAGCCGCCAGGTCAATTCCGACCACCTCGCCATCCGGCACCAGTTGCGACAGTCGACAAAGCTCGCGACCCGCCCCGCATCCCGCGTCCAGCAAACGGAAATCCGGCCGGATATAGGCCGATAGTTCCTGCACCGCTGCGTTCATGATCGGCGTCGAAAACGGCCGCACATAGGCGTCGTAAATCTCCCCCATGCGATCAAATTCAGAAACCAATGCGTCATTTTCTGTCGCACGCCCCAAAAGCACGGGGCGTGGATATGTCTTGCAAAAATGCTGACCCAATCCATTGCGCTCGAGAGGGGTCGGGAGGGTTCCTTCGGTCGTGCGCTCAATCAGCCCCGCCTGACGCCCTTGCTCATAAGGTTTCATTACAAAGGCAGAGTAAAGGTGCATGGCTTGCACCAGAACACCTTCGGCCATGATGCCGCCGGGCGCGCTCACGGGTTTTTCCGGGCGGCTGATTTGCGCTTGGGTTTGGAAACGGCCGGGTCCGGGGGCAGGCGGCGCAGCACAACGGGTATCTCACGATCGCCGAAGTGCGGCACGCTGACTGTTCCGTGCAAATCGGTTTCCACCGGCATCTTGCCAGACGGTTTAGCCTTAAGCGTAAAGATTGCATCTTGACCCGCTGCCACCATGCGTCCGGCGGGTTCTGCGATCACGCCTGCCTTTTTCAGGTTTTCAGATACCTCAGGGTCGGCTGCAACCTCCTGACCCGTGGTATTGGTCACAGCAAAGCTTGCGGAGGCCTGCTTACCAGCAGGAGCGGCCAGAACCAAAGGGGGAATAGCCGGGGCTGCGGCCTTGGGCGCGGGTTTGTTGACGGGTACGTCCGGGGCTGAGCCCTCATCCGCCAGCTTGCGCAAGGCAACGAGGTAGTCGCGCGTCACATCGAACAATCCGCCATAATACTGCATATTCAGGCGCAGGGCCTGACGCGCTAATCCTTTGAATTGTGAATTCAGCATTTCCTATCCAACCGTATCCTTCGCGCCGGGAACCGGTCGGGCTGTTTTACCGAAACAGGGCCTTACACAGTAAAAATGATCGTACCAGTGATGCACATAGTCAGGTTGGTCAAATACATCGACATGATGACAGCAAGCGCGTTCCGATTTGCCCACGTCAATTGTCCAACGCAGGAAATGGCTGTTACATCCCATCACCCAGATCAGAGCTTCGAGCTCGGCGCAATGAACCGTATCATCAAGCGCGGCATCAAAACGTGCAGTCACAGTGCGGCGTTCTTTAGGGCCCAGGGAGAAGCTGTTGGGCGTAAGTGATACTCTTCCAGCATCCGGGCCAGCAGCGACGATCGTGAAGTTCCGCGCCCGGTAATCGGTGTTGGTGATCCGAATTTCCATCGTGCCCGAACTGCCTTTGCAGAGATCACAATGATATTCACCCAGATCATGAGGCATCCAGCAAGGTTCCGGTATCTCGCAACTGCCCGGACCAACATTTTGTGACAGTCCAGACAAAAACCTGCGCGCACTGTCGGCAAGACTGTCTACAATATCACCGCTCAAATCCAGTTGTCGTGACAGGACGTCTGACATGGCGTCCATAGTTTGCCGCACATCAGTCGCAGCCGATTTGCGTTTTGTCATCGCTGTTCCCCTTTCTTGATCGGAGCGCTGAGCGTCAGGCGCATCACGAGCCGCAGGCGGTCCATAACAAAGGTTGCATGAAACCGGCGTCCTGCACCGATTTGGGTTTTCTCATTTTGTGGTTCTGGCAGGGAAAACTCCCCGATCAGATCGCGCTTATCACCAGGTTTCAGGGGTGATTTCACCTTGTCGATCAGGCGCAAACGTACAAGCCCAAGATGTGATCGGCGCAACCCGTCTATGAATTCGCCAAATACCTCAAGCGGCGCTTCGGTGGCCGAGCCATAGGCCGCTGAGAACGCCCCTGCCAACCCGTCAGAAGCAAATAGTCCGGCGATGCCCCCAGCTGGCAATGCCATATCCGTATTTCCGAGGTTCGCAACTTTCAGATCAACGCGGATCTTGTCACCCGGACGGCCGGTGATCTCAACCGAGGAGGGCAACAACCGCAGACGCTTTTTGGGTGCCACCACGATGGATACCGGAATGTCCCCGCCTTCCGTTGCAAGCACCGCCTTATGAGTTCCCGGCGGGGCATCGAGCCCGATCCGGGTCGAAATGCGCGTTTTTCCTTTTCGCGGCAGTAAGCGTGCTTTCACCTCCGCGCCCACCGCTTTCTTCATATCGCCACTGAGTTTCAACACAGCGGATTGTGCTCGCTCGACCGAGAAAGAAGCAATGCCTTGCCCTTGATCGAGGTGGATGCTCTCTTTGAGATCAGCCATCTTCTTCTACGAGTTCAATGCGGTTGATGTTCCCCCGGATGGAATCGTTGGTGCTGAAACTGTTCTGAGGACCGCACAACTCACAGGGATTGGCCTTGTAATCCTCCGTTATGACTTGCGCTTCGCCACAAAGGTTGATTGACAGCAATTCATTACCGAGAAGAGACAGACCCACTTTGAAATTCGCCGGGAGATGCGCCCGGATCGCCGGTATCTCTTTCACCCGCAGCGAAAAGTCGATCGGATCGACGCCAAGCTGCACTTTCGGCAATTCAGTGATACCAAGCTTGATTTCTGGCAACTCGCGAACCCGCAGCGAAATTTCCGGTATTTCACGAATTCTCAGATCAGTATCCATCGACAGATCGCCGTCGATGGATGTGCCACCGCGCAAGGTCAGATCAATTGTATAGTCGTCGGGAACGTCTACGCCCATATCATTCTCCTTCGTCAGAGTGGGCCGATTGTTCGCGTATAGGTTAACAGAAATTATGGATTCTGCGAAGGTCGAATCCTGGAACGCCCGAGCGCTCGGCGCATTCACGAGACGTGACCGCCGTGGCAAGTGTCAAATTTCAGCGTTTCACAAGTTCAATTGTGTGGGTTTCGATGCAAGCAATTCTGCAAGGAAACAGCTTGATCAACCGTCAGGCCAATCGCTTCTTTGGCCAGCAACGCGCCGTTCTCCGAGCAATGCAGTTGAAGTTGATGACTGTCGATCATTTCGGGCCTGTCCGTTCGCGCCCTGAACCCAGTGCCAAGAACCGTGTAGTCGCCCAGATCATTTGGCGACGATAAAAAGCCTTGCGCCAAGATACGCCGAACCGGGCGATCAAAGAGACCTGAAACGATCCGGGTGGCGACCAATTGCTCTCCTACAGGCTGCCCAAAAACCTGAACAGCATCGAACTGCAAATACGTTTGGGTGCCTACGCTTGAAATACTTGTTCCGCCAATCCGGTCGGCTGTTTTGTTGGCCAACGTACCGAAAATCTGCGCCTCTGCCTGGGGCGGAATGGCTTTGAGACCCGTGGCGAAGACCTCGTCTTTTCGCCAGAAACCACTTACAGCGACCCAATCTCCGGATGTCAGATCAAGCTGAGGGAGTTCCGCGACATTGATCGAAGTTCCCATGATCGAGAGGTTATTATCCGAGACCGTCGCCACCGGCCCGATGATGGCAAAGAGCTGTCGCGCATCTTCGACCTGAACGCCCGTATCACGCGTTGCGAGACCTACGGCAACGATATCGCCGGAAGAGAGCTCCGTTGCGCGGAGCGGACCCAATGGAGAGCGCACGACGAGATCTTGTGGGAATGTCAGGTTCTGTCCCGCAACATCGATTTCCTGCGCCACGTTCAGAACGCCAATAAGGCCGGTGCCGGTCAGGCCTCCTTCTCGTGGCTCCTCGGCATTTGACAAGCTTCCAAAGAGGTTGATCGCAACCGTCAGGATCAGGATGATAGAGGGAGTTTGAAACGTCATATTGGTTAATCTTCTTTTGGCGGATCGGCGGTGGGCGCGATGAATATTCCGGTGACAAATCGCCCTCTTGCGGGCTCTTCCGCTCTGTCATCCTGTTGCTGCAGCTCGTGGGCAAGAGAATTGAGTTCGTCCAGAAACTCGCGTGCGCGCTTTCTGGCGGCGTCTTCTAGGATGTTTATCGACTTATCGGAGAGGTGAGAATACCGCAGTACCTGGTCGAAATGTCGCCGGCTTTCCAGGCGATCGGTTGCATTCTCCACCGCCACACGGAGGTGGTCAGAGAGTGTCGCCTCCAGCGCTGCGAGGGTCTGCGTCTGGAATTTTGGAACGTATGTGGTGGTCAAAAGCTCAAGCTTCCTGTCGGGCTTTTCCTCCACCAAACGTTGGGTTTTCATTTCCGCCAAAACAGTTGCCGGGGGCAGGTCAACCTTGCTTGATCGTACCAATGCATCGAACCCCTGCTCTCCCTGTCGGGTCAGCAGCCCAGGCACACCGGTATCGCTGCCAAACGGTGGGGTAAACGCCCAATGTGTTTGTACGATCGCAATAGGGCTGACCCTGGCGATGTTACCTGCGGATTCGGGATTTGAGGCGCGCAACCGGCGTACGTCTTTCCGATGAACCCCAGTTTTGAGCGCAATATGGCTGTCGGTAGCCGCCCCATTACTCAGAACGTCCTGAACCATCGCGGCTTTCATCAGCTCGACTGCGTCTTGTATCGAAAACCCATGACTTATCATGAGCTTGGCGACAGGGCGAAGCAGTACAGACAGCGTTTTCTTTAAAAGTCTGGCCGGTTCTTCCGACAAATTATCATCCTCTAACAAGCTCCACACATAGGCGAAAACTAGCCCGTTTTAAGGTTTTTCACCACAGTGTGATTTGCAATGGGAATTTTTCCCACAAATTATTACAGCCGTAAAACAGGACACGAGTACCCAATGCTGACACAGAGAATTGCCCCCCGCGACACGACCGATTGTGACCCTTTTCGCCCCGAAAATTCTCTGCCCAGAGGCGTTCCGGAAAACTGGTTTACGGAATTTGGCTGGGGACCAGATACCCCACCGCGGCACAGCACGATTGCGGTCGCGATTGAACGAATGATCCGTCTCTATCCGAACCAGATCGCAGTCAGAGCCAACGGGGCGCAATTGACTTATGCGCAGCTGGGTCGTGCTGCGGACCAGCTGGCACACCATTTGCATTCCCACGGGGTGGTGCGGGGCGATGTGGTTGGGATTTTCCTCAAACGTTCCATCCCGATGGTGGTCGGCATTCTTGCTGCGATGAAGCTTGGCGCGGCCTACGCACCGCAACATATCGGGGTCGCTACCGACAGTGCCTTGCGGCATATTGCAAAAGTCACCAACATCACGGTCATTTTGACGCTGAGCGAACTACGGGATCAGGTTCCTGTCTCCGCCGGTCAAATTTTGATCGCGATTGATGAGACCATGGAAGACAACGGGCTGGTTAAGGCACCCGTCATCAGTCCGGTAACGCCAGATGATAACTGCATGGTTCTGTTCACCTCTGGCACAACCGGTACGCCCAATGGCGTGCAGATCACCCATCGAAATCTGGCGAATATCCTTTTGACCAGCCCCGGAGACATGGGAATTGGGCCCGGCCAGAGCGTTGGGCAAATCCTTTCCATCGCCTTCGATATGGCTGCCTGGGAGATTCTCGGATGCCTTGCCAACGGCGGTACACTGGTGATCCGTGGCAGCGATATCCAGGCGACCGCAGAGCAAGTGGATGTGCTGATTGCTACGCCCTCCATCCTTGCAACTATCGACGCCTCACGCTGTCAACAGGTGAAGAGGGTGGCCGTTGCAGGAGAACCATGCCCTCGCCCTCTGGCAGATACCTGGGGATCATTCTGCCACTTTTACAATTCTTGCGGTCCGACCGAGACAACGATCATAAACACCGCCATCCGGCACCGTCCCGAAAAGCACGACCTGACAATCGGCAAGCCAACTCCCAACAACACCGTTTATATTCTCGATGACGCGCTGAAGGCGCTACCGTTCGGCGAGAAGGGGGAGATGTGGGCCGGGGGTGATTGTGTCACGGCGGGCTATATTGCCAATCCCGAACTCAACGCCGATCGCTACCGCCCGGATCCTTTTCGCCCTGGCCACAAAATGTTTCGCACCCGTGATCTGGGGCGATGGACAGAAACAGGCGAATTACGCCATTGCGGGCGGGTTGATGATTTGGTGAAAATCCGCGGTTTCCGGGTTGAACTGGACGGGGTGAGCCGCGCGTTGGAGGCGACGCCTGACTGCGCCCAAGCGGTGACGCTTAAATATGATGACCGCACGCTTGTGTCATTTGTCAGCCCAATCTGCACCAATCCGCATGAAGCCGCAGAGGTCGTGGCAACCATGTTGCCCTACTATTGCGTGCCGGCGCTTGTCATCCCGCTGGACGATCTTCCAAAAACTGCGCGTGGCAAACTGGATAAACGCCTGTTGCTTGAGATGGCGCGCACCGAATTGGCGGCATCAAAGGCGGAAGCAGCGCAATGAGTGACCAGATCAGTACCCGGGAATTTCGACAGGGATTTAACCTGCGCAGATTCACACGACATCCCGCGTTGATTGAGTACAGGCGTCTGGCCGCAATTGTTGCGATTGCGAACCTGTGGCTTTTTGTGCAAGGCGTGGCCGAGGGATGGTGGGGGAGTTTTGCAGCTTTCGATCTGGCTGCCATCGCGAAGATTGCGCTGCTGAACTTTTCGCTTGGCATCCTGATCCGTCAGCAAAGGGTGGTGAATTTGCTTTTTTGGGCAGCGACGCGCGTTCCGGTCACTTGGCCTTTGCAGCTGCGCTGGCTGGCGGGCAAGGTTTTTCACTTTGGCGGATTACATTCCGGCGGAACGGTTGCGGGATCGATCTGGTTCATCTTTCTGGTCTTCGCCATGCTCTCGAATTGGCGGGCGAGTGACCCCCATACTTCGCTGACAACCATAGGCCTGAGCGGCGCGATGGTCGCTTTGATGGTCGCCATGACCCTCACCGCCATCGGACCGCTACGCGCCAGATTTCACAACCGGTTCGAGCTGGTGCACAGGTTTGCGGGCTGGACACTTCTGGCGCTGTTCTGGGGGCAAAGTGCAGCCCTTCATCTGGACGCAGGCAATCCGTTTGTCGGTTCCTTTTCGTTCTGGATGCTCAGTCTTCTGACCCTTTCCATCCTCTCACCCTGGCTCACGCTCAAGAAAGTGCCGATCGAGGTCGTCAAACCCAGCAACCACGCGGTGTCGATCCGGTTCGACTACGGTGACACGCCTTTTCCCGGCTCGTCCAATGCGATCAGCGTCAACCCCCTGCGGGAGTGGCATTCTTTTGCAAACATTCCGACACCAGGAGAAAGTGGATACCGTCTTGTGGTCAGCCGTGCCGGAGATTGGACAGGACGCTTCATCGACAATCCCCCCTCTCATGTCTGGGTCAAAGGGATTACGACCTCGGGCGTTGCGCGTGTTGAAGTCTTGTTCAGGAAAGTCGTCTACGTCGGGACCGGCAGCGGGATTGGTCCCATCTTGCCGCATCTGCTGGCCCATGATGTACCCAACTATCTGATCTGGTCCACAAGATCACCACGCGCAACCTACGGAGACGCGCTGGTCGATGAGATCGAGGCAAACACCGACGATCCGCTGATCTGGGATACCGACACACGCGGGAAACCGGATTTGTCGCAACTGGCTCTTGAAGCGGTCAGAAAAACTGGAGCGGAGGCGGTGATCGTCATCTCGAACCAAAAACTCACGCAACGGGTGATCTACGATATGGAGAGCGAAGGCATCCCTGCCTTTGGCGCAATCTGGGACAGCTGACCGATGTATGACACCATTCAAACAAGCACGGCCGACCGCGTCCTGACAATCACGATTGATCGGCCCAAATCACTGAATGCGCTCAACAGTCAGGTTATGTCGGAACTGCTGGCCTGCGCGACGGAACATGACCGTGACCCCGACATCGGCTGCATCCTCGTTACAGGCAACGAACGGGCGTTTGCGGCTGGGGCAGATATCGCTGAGCTTGAAGTTCAGGATTACGCCAGCATGTATGAAAGCGATTTCTTTTCCGGGTGGGATCGTTTCGCCGCCCTGCGAACGCCAAAACTGGCTGCGGTTTCAGGATATGCACTTGGCGGCGGCTGCGAACTGGCCATGATGTGTGACCTGATCATCGCCTCTGACACTGCGCGCTTTGGGCAGCCTGAAGTCAAGATCGGCTGTATTCCAGGCATCGGTGGCACGCAGCGGCTTACGCGATTGATCGGCGTGGCCCGAGCGATGGACATGATCCTTACAGGGCGCATGATCACTGCCGAAGAAGCACTGCACTACGGGCTGGTAAGTCGCATTTTTCCAGCAGAAGATCTTTTGGCTGAGGCCACGCAGATTGCCGGGCAGATTGCGGGATATCCAAAGGACATCACCATGATGGCCCGCGCCTGTGTTCGTCACTCCCAGGAGGCCACGCTCGAAGCTGGTCTGCGGTTTGAACGACAGATGTATCATGCGCTTTATGGGTCGTATGCGCAGAAGGAGGGCATGGCAGCCTTCCGCGAAAAACGCGACCCCCAGTTCCGCTAGAAAGCTTCGGGCCGACTTACGGACCAAGCTTGCCGCCATTGCGCCCGACGCCTTTTTGTGACGATTGGCGGTCATGGCATTGCGCCTGACAGCGTAATCTCAACAAATCCCGACGTCGGTTCGACGCACAAACGTTGTTTTAACGCAACGTTGCTCGATGAGGGCTGAATTACAACCTCCGCAACATTCTGAAGTACGGAGGATTGCACAGATGATGACTCGAAGAACCGCCCTTCTGGGGACCGCCTTTCTTGCTTCGACCCCGGGGTTGATCAAAACCGCGAGTGCCGAGGAAATTATGGACACTTCAGGCGCCGAACCTGTTGATCTGTCCGGCCTCAAGCGTGTGAAACACAAGCTGGTCACCCCGCCATTTGTTCATGCCCATGAGCAAACCACTTCGGAGCCGCCGGTGATCCGCGAATTCGAGATGAAGATCATCGAAAAAGAGATTCAGGTCGATGATGATGCCTATCTGCAAGCGATGACTTTCAATGGCTCCGTACCCGGACCGTTGATGGTGGTTCATGAAGGTGACTACGTCGAATTGACGCTCTTCAATCCGCCCGAAAACCTGATGCAGCACAACATTGACTTCCACTCGGCAACCGGAGCTTTGGGAGGTGGGTCGTTAACGCTTGTAAACCCAGGTGAGAAAACCGTGCTGAGGTTCAAGGCAACGCGGCCTGGCACCTTTGTTTATCACTGTGCACCCGGTGGTCCGATGATCCCCTGGCATGTGGTTTCGGGGATGTCGGGAGCCATCATGGTGCTGCCCCGAAATGGGTTGAGTGATCACAATGGTGCGCCGGTCAGCTATGACCGCATTTTCTACATCGGCGAAAACGACTTCTACATCCCCAAGGATGAAGATGGGAACTACAAGCGCTTCGAGGATGTTGGTGAAAGCTACCCTGATACGTTGGAGGTCATGAACGGGCTGATCCCGACCCATGTCACTTTCAACGGGCGCGTGGGCGCATTGACAGGCGACAATGCACTCACCGCGGCGCAGGGAGAGAAGGTGCTTTTCGTACATTCACAAGCCAACCGCGACAGCAGGCCTCACCTCATCGGTGGCCATGGCGACCTCGTCTGGGAGGCGGGGAAATTCAACAATATCCCCGACCGCGATCTGGAAACATGGTTCATCCGTGGCGGATCCGCTGGTGCAGCACTTTATGAGTTCCTTCAACCTGGCGTCTATGCCTACGTGAACCACAACCTGATCGAAGCCGTGAACCTAGGCGCAACAGCGCACGTAGTGGTTGAGGGCAACTGGAACAATGACCTGATGGCGCAGGTGGTCGCGCCCGTTGAATACGATGTGCTGCACGAAGGCCGAACCGCGCTGCCATAGGGTTTCGTATCTCAAATCTCATCATTGGGCGCACTCCTGCGCCCAATTTCGCGTCAGGGAGGGCAGGTTTCTCATGAAAGGGTTCGGTCTTGGCGTAGCGCTGGTAGCCTTTGCAGGCGCTTACGTTGTTTTCTCACAAATGATGCGGCAATCATTACCGGATGATTTGCCTGAAATGCTCTCACTGCCAGCCGGGACAGTCGAATACCGCCCCACCGGGGAATTTCGCACCGATGGCCGCGTCCGGACGGCACCTCTTGAAAAGGTGGAAATTCCCGGAAATCTGGAGATGATGCGGTATCCTGTGACTCAGCAAGCCTATATGGCTTGTGTTCGGGATGGCGCTTGCAAATCGACGCATTCATCGGACGCTCCGGATCTGCCGCAAACACAGGTCAATTTTCGCGACGCTCTGGACTTCGCCGAGTGGCAATCAAAGCGAACGGGTCAGAAATGGCGGCTGCCAACAGGCGCCGAGTGGGCTCATGCAGCGGCCGAACGCTACGTCGATGATGCCCTTGATGAAGCCCCTACGGGTGACATGGCCCAACGTTGGCTTGACGAATATCGCACAAATACAAAGCAGCGCGAAAACGCGGATCCCTCCTTGCGTGCCATTGGCGCTTACGGCGAAAATGCACTTGGCATCGGCTACATCGGTGGCAATGTCTGGGAATGGACAACCACATGCTTCAAAAAAGCGGAACTGACCGCAGAAGGCGAGTACATCCGCGAGAGCGATGACTATTGCGGTGTCAGGCTAGCTCAGGGCATTCACCGCGCGTTCATCATTGATTTCGTACGCGATGCAAGCGTTGGCGGCTGTGCTGTCGGATTACCTCCGGATCATCTGGTCATTCGGCTGATCCGGGAAAGCTAGCGGGCGCCAAACCAAGCAACCAGGGCCACATGCGCATGCAGATCAAACCAAAGCCGACGATCCAGAGACAGGAGGCGAACTGAACACCGGTGAGCCCCGCCAAGGTCGCGAACGGCAGCACGGCACGGATAAGTGCAGCACCAAAAATTAATGTGATTGCGACCGTCAGGATAGGGCCCGCCACCAACCGGCGTCCGGTGTGCCCAAGGCTGGCTCGCATCATGACGGCGGCTGTCATGCCGCCGATCGCGCCCATTCCGAGGATGTGTAGCCCTGAGGCCGGGCTGAGACCGGGATCCCGGGTCGCCAATGCAAGGAGGATGAGTCCGACGGGCAGGCATAAATAAGCTGCGTGTAACATCAGCAGAATGGCAGATCGGCGAACCCTTAAGGGCTTCCAGCCAAGCAGCCGTATCAGGTGACACATCGCCGCGAGACCCAAGGCCACAGCAGTGGCACGCGGGTTCGATTGCGCCACCCACATCGCCAAAGCCACAAAACTGACGGCAAGAGCCAGGATATCAATGCGACCAAATGGGGCCGGTAAAGACGTGGCCTTTTGCTTTACCAGCCAATTTCTCGTGAAGCTCGGAATGATGCGCCCACCAATCAGGATGATCAGCATGAGGATCACGGCAAAACCGGCACGGCGGCTGTAATCCGCAATTCCGAAGCTCATAACTTCGATGTGAAAGGCAACATCTGCGATCAATAACAAGCCTACCAAGCCGATCACGACCAGATTGCGCCAGTTCCCGCTGACGATAAGCTGAATTGCGACGCTGACACTGACCACTGCCAAGAAGCTCGTGTCGATGACCATGACAATCAGGTCCGGCAGTTCCCAGAGGCCAAGCATGACCAAGCGGCCGGCGATCCAATGCGCGGCACCCAATCCCAAAGGCCACCCTTTGATCGGAGGCAACCCGGTCCAGTTCGGAACAGCGGTAAGCAAAAAACCGGTCAGAACGGCAGAGGTGTAGCCAAAGAGCATCTCATGGACATGCCAGTCGACCTGGGAAAGCGGTCCTGAATGCTGCCAATGCCCGGACAGCATTGCCATCCACAAAACGATGGCGATCACGGCAAAGCCTGTTGCCAGCGTAAAAAAGGGGCGAAACCCCATGCCAAAGATGACCGAAATGCGTGGACGGATCATCGCAAATGAGCCCTCGTTAACGGCACGATACGCCAGAAAGAGCATCGTGCCGCTTGAAACTGGCGAACGCTACTGGACGCTCTCAAACAAGGGGTCAAAACGTTTGGCCGCCTTGCCCCGTTGCTTGACGCCTTTCGCGGCCTCAAGGTTCACAGCCTCGCCGACCTGGATCAACGCAACCATGCCCAGAGCGTAGTGGGGCGTGCATTTGATGCCGTAGAGGCCTTCGGCTTCGACCGTCAGCTCAAAATCTGCGCCCAGTTTACTTTTGAATGCCTCCACGCCGTCAGGCAGCATGCCGTCAATGGATTCCGCATTATGCCCTTTGTCTGTAGAGATAAAATGAATGATATCTCCGGGCTGCGCGGCCACATAGGCCGGCTCAAACACCATGGTCCCCTCCGCGCCCTTGTTGAGCATTTTGACCTCGATGGTCTCGGCAGTCACGGCGGTGCCGAAGAGCAGTGAAGCGGCGCATGCCAGCGATCGTATCATCATCACGGTTTCCTTTCTGGGGTTCGATGTGCTTGAATTGGCGGCAATCTGACCGAAGCAGGCACACGCCTCTTTGCGCCAAGACAAACTGCGGGGCGTAATGTGAACAATCTCGATGAAAGCCTCCTGACACCTCTTGCGCTTTTCTCAAAGCTCGACCGTGCCCAAATCCGAACGATACTGGACCTCGCAACACCTTGTCGGTTCGATTTGGGTGCAACGGTTTTCGAAGAAGGTCAGGAAGCGGAATTCTTCTATCTTCTACTTGATGGGTATGTGCGGGTGGTCCGATTGACACCGGAAGGCGACCAGGTGATCGCGCTGCACATCCCCAGCGGTCACTTGTTTGGGATCGCAGCGGCTCTGGGCCACACGACGTATCCTGCCACCTCCGTCGCCGCCGCAGAATGTGTTTGCCTGAGTTGGCCAATGAAGCTCTTGCAGGAGTTTCTGACCACCTATGAAGGGCTATCCACGGGCGTTTATGGCGCGGTCGGTCAACGCGTCGAAGACATGAACAATCGCATCCTTGAGCTTGCTACCCAACAGGTGGAACAACGTGTGGCAAATGCACTGCTACGTCTTGTTCAGCAAACCGGGCATAAGACCGATGAGGGAATTGAAATCGGGTTTCCGATTACACGTCAGGACATCTCGGAGATGACCGGCAGCACATTGCATACCGTCAGTCGTTTGCTGAGCGCATGGGAGCGGGAAGGGACTATCAAAAGCACGCGCAAGAAGATCGTGGTCACCGATCCACACAAACTTGTTCGACATAGTACCTAATGCTGTCTGATCGCCCGGTTCAAAGCGCGGCGAAACATCACCTCGGATACGTCATGTTCAATACAGGCGTCCCGCAGCGTGTGATAAGGTGTAATGGCGCAACCGACGCATAGCATCTTATAATGGATGAAAACCGGAATGGTTTGAGGCCACCGGCGCAAGATATCACACAGGAGCATGTCCGGGTCGTCTATTGCTGCGGTCTGCGCCAAGGCCTCCTCCTTCCACAACAAATTTAAGATGAGATTCACAGCGTTCTTTGCGCTGGCACAACCTGCGCGCGCGGCCATCAGGGTATGGCTGGGAAACATGAGCGAACAGGGGATGCAGGAAATGTCAGAATTCCTAACCAAATCGCGAGCGCGTAACATTTTTTACGGGGGCTCGCTGTTTTTTGTGGTGGTTTTTGTGGGGTTGACCGCACACAGCCATCGCTACGTGGTCAAGACATCAACAGCCGGCATGCCGCTGACCGAAGAGGTGGCGTTAGGCAAGCATGTCTGGGAACGCCATAGCTGCATCAACTGCCATACCCTGCACGGAGAGGGCGCTTATTTTGCGCCGGAAGTCGGCAACGTGATGACCCGCTGGGGCGTGGCCGATGATCCTGAAGGGGCCTTTGAGGTGCTCAAGGGTTGGATGGAAGCCCAACCAAGCGGGGTAGAAGGTCGCCGCCAGATGCCGCGATTTGAGATCACCGATGAAGAGATGCGCGCGCTGGCCGAGTTCCTGCGTTGGGCGGATCAGACAGACACCCAGGGTTGGCCCCCCAACGACGCAGGTTAAGGAGAAAACCAATGAAATACGCTTCCCAAAAAGTCGCCTACGCATATTTCCTCTGTGCCATTGCGCTTTTCGGAGTTCAGGTGTTGGGCGGGCTGTTGGCCGGCTGGATCTATGTCTCGCCGAACTTCCTTTCCGAGATACTGCCCTTCAACATCATCCGGATGATTCACACCAACGCCTTGATCGTCTGGCTGTTGCTGGGCTTTTTCGGAGCGGCTTATTTCCTGATCCCCGAAGAAAGCGAGTGCGAAATCTACTCGGTCAAACTGGCCTACATACAGTTGGTCCTGTTGATGGTGGGCACGCTTGGGGCGGTCGGCAGTTATCTTATGGGAATACACGGCGGCCGCGAATTTCTCGAACAGCCTCTCTGGGTCAAGTTTGGCATTCTGGTCGCGGCTTTGATTTTCCTGTTCAATGTCTCGATGACCGTTCTGGCGGGTCGCAAAACAGCCATCACCAATGTTTTGCTCATGGGTTTGTGGCTGCTCAGCCTGTTGTGGATTTTCGCCTTCATCAACCCTGACAATTTGTCACTGGATAAAATGTACTGGTGGTTCGTGGTGCACCTTTGGGTGGAAGCGACATGGGAGCTGGTGATGGCATCCATCCTCGCCTTCCTGCTGCTGAAACTGACCGGCGTAGACCGTGAGGTGGTCGAGAAATGGCTCTATGTCATCGTCGCCACGGCGCTTTTTTCCGGCATCTTGGGAACGGGCCACCATTTCTACTGGATCGGTCTGCCCGGCTACTGGCAATGGATCGGGTCCATCTTCTCGACATTCGAAGTTGTTCCGTTCTTTCTGATGATGAGTTTTGCTTTTGTCATGGTCTGGAAAGGGCGCCGGAACCACCCCAACAAGGCCGCGCTGTTGTGGTCTTTGGGTTCGTCAACCGTGGCATTTTTCGGGGCAGGGGTCTGGGGTTTCCTGCATACGCTGCATGGCGTGAACTTTTACAGCCACGGGACCCAAATCACGGCAGCGCACGGGCATCTGTCCTTTTACGGTGCCTACGTGGCGCTCAATCTCGCGATGTTCACCTACGCCATGCCCATGTTGCGCGGAAGGGAGCCCTACAATCAGGTTCTCAACATGGGATCTTTCTGGCTGATGACCGGAGGCATGGCTTTCATGACCTTCGTGTTGACCTTCGCGGGCACCATCCAGACACATCTGCAACGCGTCATCGGTGATTACTACATGGACGTGCAGGATGCGCTGTCTCTTTTCTACCTGATGCGATTTGGCGCGGGTATAGCAGTTGTCATCGGAGCCCTGCTTTTCATCTACGCCATGCTGGTGGTGCGCAAAGCCGAGATCATCTCCCCAGGGGATGCCACTCAGGTCGCGGGTGAATGATCATGAATGCTCCCTCACCAGAATTGCACACCCCATTTTACGAACCCACAGCGCAGGAATGTGTCCTTTTTGAGACCGCGCATGAAAATGGGCTCCCCCTGCTTTTGAAGGGGCCCACCGGTTGCGGCAAAACCCGGTTTGTAGAGCATATGGCCGCGCGCATGGGGCGGACACTTTATACCGTTGCTTGCCACGACGATCTCTCTGCCCCCGACCTGATCGGTCGCTATCTGTTGCGGGGCGGCGAAACGGAATGGATCGACGGTCCCCTGACACGGGCCGTGCGCGAGGGTGCTATTTGCTATCTTGACGAAGTCGTCGAGGCCCGCAAAGACGTCACCGTTGTCCTGCATCCGCTAACAGACGACCGGCGCACGCTGATGATCGACCGCACTGGCGAAGCACTGCAAGCGCCACCCGGTTTCATGTTGGTGGCCAGCTTCAACCCGGGTTATCAAAGTGTTCTCAAACGCATGAAACCTTCCACCCGGCAGCGCTTCTTGTCGCTGACTTTCGATTTCCCGGAAGCTGACGTTGAAACCAGGGTTATCGCTCGGGAATCGGGTCTTGATCACACGCGGGTCACCTCCCTTGTGCGGCTGGCTGGGCATATTCGCAAGTTATCCGGCATGGATCTGGAAGAAGGCGTTTCAACGCGGTTGCTGATCTATGCCGCAAAACTTGTGAAGGCCGGAATGAACCTTGACCACGTTCTTGAAGTGGCCGTCATCGAGCCGTTAACTGATGATGATGATGTCAAAACCGCGCTGCGTGACCTGATAACAGTGGTTTACGGCTGATCCGATGTCGATACGCCCGCTTGATCTTATGGAGCCCGAGGAAACGGTCGGCAATATATGGCATGGGATCGCGGCCACGTTGGGCGAAGAAACCGCTCATCTGGACGCCTCGGCCAGTTTGGAAGAATTGCGTCCCAGCCTCTCTTGCCTGTTTCGGGCGTTAGGCGGGGCTCGCTCGGTTGAAATCGCCCCGGCACCCGCCACCCGATCGGAACATCGATTGGACAAGTTGCGTAAGCTGGGCAATGCACATGTCGCCCAGCATCAGGCATATTTCGATGGTGAGCGGTTGTTATTGCCCCCTTGCATCGCTTGTTTTTCACAAGCGAAGTTGAACCGCACCACATATTTCTGGCTGACAGCGATGGCCGCGCTGGCCGAGGTGCCGGAGCTTCCGACAGATCCGGCGGTGGCTGATTGGATGCAGCTGCATCAGAACCATCAACTCTCAAAAATGGTGCGCGACCAATGCCCGGGGTTGAGACAGAGCCATCACCTTATGCGACAGGCCGCAATTGCAGCGCGCCCCTCTCATAGGCTCCCCAAGGCCGAAGCCATGATCGAAAATGCAATCCTCGAAACGCTCTCGGGTCGGGAACCCAATGACCCGCCCACGGGACAAGCCCCCAAGGGATATTGCCGTTTTGCGCCGGTCCCCTTCTGGTTGTCCTTTGGCAAGCCCGGGGGAGGCGGGCTTTCCGAAGCGTCCCCGGATCAGATCGCAGCAACTCCGGCGGCAGCCGCAACGACCACGCGCAAGCTTGGCCTGCGGTCGGATACTTCTGAAGCCATGCGCAAAGACAGCTTTATCATCCATCGATTTGAGGCCATCCTAAGCTGGGTCGAAAGCATGAACCTGAACCGCAGCGTTGATGACGATGATGACGAGAACGCGCAGAAAGCGGCGGAAGATCAGGACAACATCACGCTCTCAAGGCATGACCGACGCGCGGCTACGAGATTGCGTCTGCATCTTGATCTGTCTCCAGGGGATGCGGAGCATGAACGTTTGGCCGGGGAATTCATCTATCCTGAGTGGAATCATCGCAGCCGCAGCTACATGACGGATCACTGTCGGGTGCTGGAGGCAGATGTAGAGCCCGCAGCGGACGTCGCTTTGACCCCCGATCCCAAACGCATGCGCGATGTCAGGCGGCAGTTTGAAACGCTTCATCCGCGGATCATTCACAGTCCCCGGCAACTTGATGGTGACGATCTTGATCTGGACGCATTGATAGCGGCCCGGGTCGATCTGCAGACAAACGGGTATTGCAGCGATCGCATCTACCTGAGCCACCGCCGGACAGAGCGCGATCTCTCTGTCGCTATCCTTTTGGATACTTCGCGGTCAACCGACGCCGCGGTGGGGGAAACCAACGTGATCGACGTGGCGCGTGACGCTCTGGCTGCTCTGGCCGGAGGGATTGATGCCACCGGTGATCGTTTTGCGATCTGGGGATTTTCATCGTTGCGACGCGACAGGGTCTTCCTGCACAGATGCAAAACCTTTGACACCGCTCTCTCTCCGGATGTCCTGGATCGGATTTGCAGCCTTAAGCCCGGGCACTACACCCGTCTTGGCGCGGCAATTCGCCATGTAAGCACCCAGCTGGACACTGAAACAGCACGCTGCAAATTGTTACTGGTACTGACTGACGGCAAGCCCAATGATCTCGATCACTACGAAGGCCAGCACGGTATCGAGGACAGCCACATGGCAATTCGCGAAGCCCGCAACCGGGGTCAGGCGGTCCATGGAATCGTCATAGACGAAGACGGTCAGAACTGGTTCGCACGTCTTTTCGGAAAGCATGGGTTTACCCTTCTGCCGCAACCTCAACGCTTGACTAAAGCCTTGCCGGATATTTACCGCGCCCTCATCCAGGAGATTTGAACATGATGCGCATCTTTTTCGTGATCTTGCTGTCTGCGCCGTCAGCTGTGACCGCTGATGGATACATCCGACCCATTCCTCAGCCGCAATCCGCCACAGCAGAATTCTGGTTTCTGGCCGCATCCCTGGCATTGATCGGCGCACTCTGGGGCGTGCACCGGTTGGTCTCCCGCAGATGAGCACCCAGGGATGGAGTGTCTGGCAAATTACTTTGGCGCTGTATCCCTTCGGGGCAGGGGCCATGGCGCTGAATATCTATTTCGGATCGCTGATTGTTTCATGGTTTGGTGCGCCAGTCATTACACCTGGCATCGCAGTTCTTCTGGGCCTGCCGCTTGGATTTCCCGCTACCTGGTTGTTCGCAAAGCACATCAAACGATTGATGAACTTCTAACTTGATAAACGATGCGTCGCGCTTGCTGAAGACAGCAATCGATCCAGATAGCGAACGTGGCGGACAGCGCACCATGCCATACATGGCAGTACACCGGAAATTGATCTCGACTCGCTGGTATGAAAATCGAAGCCCTGGCTCAACGCCATGACCGTTGACCACATCCCTCGCGGCATCTACGAAATCGCTGAATCGTCAAGAACAGAACACGATAATCAGCAACGTAAACTTTCACCAAATGCAGGTTTGTAAGGCATCAAACAATTGAACTCAGGATATTTTAAACGAGCCTTGAGAACCTATGCCCAGCCAGTTGGGTATCCCAAACAGTTACGCAATCCGGATAAAAGCTCGGTATCCGCAGCCAAGGTAGCTTATTTTATTGCGCTTTAGACGAGTCTAAGATTTAATAAGACATGTTATGTAATCTGATTAAATATATTTGATACACGAGTCGTCACTTCCTGGAAGGTCTGCGTTCTAAATGCCGCAAGGGTTTCAAACGACAGCCTTTTGAAGCCTTGCACGCCATCACGGGGAACATAATAGTTGCGTTGCTTACTGGCCAAATACATTTGACGAGACCGCGGCGCGAGACGCGTTTGCAAACGCTCTTAAATTTGAGGCCAGCGCTTGGCATTAAGCTAAGTCAATAACTGGCCCTATTTGAATAAGTGGCTTTTCCTGTAAACGCAGGCTCACTGGCGCATCCAACTATTTATGGAATCGCCCACGAGGACGCTATCCGCTTGATCACTGCAGCCTGGTTTCACGAGAGATGTCGTGGCCAGAACCACTTACAATTCCTGGAGACAATAAATGTCCAACACCCTGACCGCTCAAGACCTGGCTGATACTTTCGATGCTTTCAACAGGCACGATGTGGACGGCGTCATGAAGTGTTTTGCAGAGGATTGCGTATTTTTCACTGTGGGTGGCCCGGAAGTTTTTGGTGCTAAAATCGAAGGTGCCAAGGCCATTGCAGAGGCATTTTCGGCGGTCTGGGCTGGTATGAAAGACGCTCATTGGGATCATCACAGCCATTTCGTCCATGGCGACCGCGCCGTTTCAGAATGGACGTTCTCCGGCACTGACGCTGACGGCATGCGTGTCGAGGCACAAGGCGCTGATCTCTTCACACTCCGCGACGGGCAGATCATCGTGAAACAAGCATTACGTAAATCGCGTCCTCCGTTCAAAGCGTAAGGATGCGTCTCTTCTCAGACTGAAGGAATGAGAAAATGCCGGACAGAATGCGGCCCCGCCATTGGCCAAAGGCCAGCTACGATCCAAAATACGACCCGATGGTCGACGCAGGCCCCGGCCATAACCGAGATCATGCGCCGACCTACTGGATTGGGACCGCGGGCGCACCTCCCGAGGATGACGGACCGGTCTCCGAAGACATGGACGTCGATGTTGTTGTCATCGGTTCTGGCTACACGGGTCTTTCCACGGCAATCCACCTGGCAAAAGAGCACGGCATCAAGGCAACTGTGCTTGAGGCAAATACCGTTGCCTGGGGCTGTTCCACACGTAATGGCGGACAAGCCCAGATATCGTCCGGCCGTCTCAAACGCTCGCAGTGGATTCAACGCTGGGGCGTTGACATGGCCAAGAAGATGCATGCAGAAGTCTGCGAGGCATTTGAACTCTTCAACGATCTGATTGGCTCAGAAGATATCGACTGCGACCCGCAGACGGGTGGGCATTTCTATCTGGCGCACCGCGAAAAAGTCATGCCAAATCTGGAAAAGGAATGCCAACTACTCAATGAAACATTTGGGTATGGCAGTCGCATGATCGGACGTGACGAACTGCATGAACGTTATGTGCGCGACCAGGAAGCCTGTGGCGCAATGTGGGAACCCGACGGGACCGGCATTCACGCGGCGAAACTGGCGTTCAGCTATGTCAGGCTAGCGCGCAAACTTGGCGCAAAAGTGCACACGGCAAGCCCGGTTATGGGATGGAAGGTCAAAAACGGCGTGCACCACTTGACCACCCCTGGCGGGACCGTTCGCGCCGGTGCGGTGGCTTTGGCCACGGCTGGCTACACGCCCCCTGGCCTTGACAATCGTACCAAGCATCGCCTCATGCCGATCCTGTCGAATTCGATCGTCACCCGGCCTTTGACCGATGACGAAAAGGCCGAATGTGGTTTCCAGACCAAATCGCCGCTGACGGACACGCGCACATTGCGCCATTACTATCGCTTCCTGCCCGACGACCGCGTCCAGATCGGTAGCCGCAGCGCGATCACCGGGCGCGATGCGGAAAACCCCAAACACCTTGCGCTCTTGCGTAAGGGCCTACACCGAAAATTCCCCGCGTTGACAGACGTGGACCTCGACTACTCGTGGTGGGGTTGGGTCGATGTCAGCCACGACATGATGCCGCGCGTCTACCAGCCTGACCCTGACCGGACGGTATACTACGCCATGGGTTACGGTGGAAACGGCGTGATGTATTCCGCCCAGGCAGGCAAGCGTCTGGCCCAGATTGTTGCCGGCAAGAAAATCGAGGTTGATCTGCCAATCTTCAATTCGCCGCTGCCAAGCCACGGGATTCTGACACCATTCAGACGCCTCGGTCAGCGCATAATGTATCCGTACTACTACGTGAAAGACGAAATCCTATGACGCAGTCGGTTATCGATTTTTCGAAGCATGAAGGGACCCTTGGCAAGCGCCGTTTGGCGGATCTGCCGGACAGGGTGGTCGAAGGCGATCCGCATCACGAGACGCGATCACATTTCACTAGCCCGGATGGCACGTTTCTGGCCGGAACCTGGACAAGTACGCCAGGCAAGTGGCACGCCTTCTCTGATCGGGATGAGTTTTGCTACATCATCTCGGGTCATGTTCAATTGATATCTGAAGACGGCGAAACACAGACCTTTCGCGCAGGAGATTCATTCCTCATCCCAAATGGGTTTTCAGGATTTTGGAACGTGATTGAAACCACAACCAAACACTTCGTAATTCGCGATTACTCTGCAAAATGACCAATGGCCAACCGCTGCAACTCCTCAAAAGATCAGGCATGACATGCTAAATGTTCACGGAATTTCGATGATGTTATCAGGTGAATATCTATCTGATTTAATGACGAAGTTCCGTGTTTTTCTTGCGCGTCAGGTGTCTTCCAACGGAAGTGACGACACCACAATTGCGGCTTTTGGAATTAGCTGGACGTTAAGAACTCGAAATGCCATCGTGACCCAGGGGAAAGTGACTCCGCACCATACCAAGTTGCTTGGCAACTGGGCACGGGAGGCAATAATCGCAATTCGAAACCGCCTTATCCAAGCAAGAGACACCAAGACGCGTTTTGGCATAACCTCCTTCGGGAAGGGCATGTGGCGAGAGCCTCGGATGTGTTCCCGTCAGGGTTCGAATAGCACTGAATATTCCTGCGGCAGAGCGATGGACGCAGGATGGCTCAATTCGAAAATCACGGCTTTGAGCGGTACGCTGGCTTACGCGGCCTCGCAGATTGGATTCTGTTCGATTGGCAGGCGCGCCTACGCTTTCAGCCCAATGATCGTCATGTCTTGCTACACTACGGCTAAACGCAATTCTGACAGCGCCGCCGAAATTCCCATTCCGCAAGCGGCTCGTGCCGGTTCGCGGTCCATCCACAGGCCATCAATAAGGACAAGCGTCTTTTATGGCGCGACAAGAAGGCCGGACAGCCGGCTCATGGAACTTTGATTCAACAGCAAGGAGAACTCTACATGAATCCCATCAAATCTTTTACCACGTTTGCGGCCGTTGCGTCGGTTGCGGCACTGACGCTGGTTGCCCCAGCCCATGCCAAGAACTTCAAAATCGCCGTTGGCGATAGCGGCGGCAGCAGCCAGGAAGCGACAGGTCTGGGTTTTGTCAAAGCGCTTGAAGAACTTTCTGGCGGCAAGCACACTGCTACATTGTTTCTGAATGGTCAGCTGGGCTCGGAACAGGATACAGTGAATGATGCGGCAATCGGGACATTGGATATGTCCTTGCTGGCGATCAACAACATCACACCATTCTCGCCAACTGTGGGCGTCTTCACCCTGCCTTACGTCATTCTCAGCCTCGAAGATGCGGAAACACTGACCCAAGGCCCCATCGGACAGGAGCTGACCGAAAACACCATCAATGACGCCGGTGTGCGCATCATCGCGTGGACCTACACAGGCTTCCGTGTTCTGACAAATTCCAAAAAGCCAGTTAAATCCGTGGCGGACCTTGAAGGTCTGGTGATCCGTGTTCCCAAAAACGAGATCATGATTGACACGTATAAATCCTGGGGCATCAGCCCGACACCGATGGCCTGGTCAGAAACTTTTGCGGGTCTTCAAACCAAGGTTGTGGACGGTCAGGACAACCCCTACACGACCATCAACGCGATGAAGTTCTACGAAGTTCAGAAGTATGTGACCAATATTCGCTACATCTTCTCGATTGAACCTCTGATCATTTCTGAAAGCGTATTCCAGGACCTTTCTGCCGAAGATCAGAACACTGTGTTGGAAGCCGGTAAGGCCGCGACACAAGCCTCTGCTCAGTTCCTGCGCGACAAGGAAGCCGAGATCAAACAAATCCTGCTCGACAAGGGTATGGAAATCTCTGATCCGGAAAACAACGAGCAGGAGTTTATCGACCTTGCGACAGCAGCTGTCTGGCCAAAGTTCTATGACAGCATCGGTGGTATCGAAAAAATGAACGAAGTGCTGGCAGCCATCGGGCGAGACCCGGTCGCCGAGTAACATCGCAAAAGAAATAATGAGGAGCGCCTTTGGGCGCTCCCTTCACATAGACAGTGAGGGACACATGACTAGATTCTGGGGTATTCTGAACAATATAGAAAGCTACATATGCCGCACCCTGTTGGCGATATTTGTGTGCCTTCTGTTCCTGCAGGTTGTCGTACGAACCGTATTTAATTTCTCGTTCTCCTGGGTGGAAGAACTCTCTGTTTACATGTTTGTGTGGTTTGTCTTCTTTGGTGCCAGCTACGCAGCCAAAATGAACGCGCATAACCGCGTGACTTTCCAATTCAAATTTTTACCACCCAGAGCGATTAAGTACATTGAGGCATTTGCTGACCTCTTCTGGCTGTTTTTCAATGTCTACTTTGTCTATCTGTCGATTGATTTCATCTTCAACAAAATGAACCGCTTTCAGTCCTCACAGACCTTGGGTTTTCATCTGAGCTGGGTCTACATCGTGCTGCCCATCGCTTTCACGTTGATGACGATCCGCATCCTGCAAGTGAACTACAAGAAAATTATCCTGAACGAAGATCTCCGCGATCCTGACGCGATTGATCTCGAAGAATTGCGCGCAGAAGAAGCCGGAAGCGCGGCAGGCCAAAACGACCGGGGGAACACCTAATGGGCACCGAAATCATTTTCATCCTCTTCGGAGGATTTCTCTTCCTTCTCTTCATTGGCGCGCCGATCACCGTCGCACTGGGTGTCTCGACCCTGATTTCGTTTTTGTATCTCGATGAGAACCCCATCAAGTTCGTTCAGATCGCCTTCACCTCCGTGGGGTCCTTTCCCTTGATGGCGTTGCCTGCATTCATCCTAGCTGGCGCGTTGATGGAAGCCTCCGGACTGTCGCGAAGGCTGATCAACGTGGCTGAGAGTTTCGCGGGCCCCTTCACGGGCGGCATGTCGGCCGCGACCGTTTTTGCATGCCTGTTTTTTGGCGCCATTTCGGGCTCCGGTCCGGCCACTACGGCCGCTGTGGGCATGTTGATGATCCCGGCGATGATTGAACGCGGATACGGAAAACCATTCTCATCCGCGATTACCGCTTCCTCAGGGGGGCTGGGCATCGTTATACCGCCCTCCATCCCGTTGATCATCTACGGCATCGCGGCCCTCGGCATGCCGGCCCCGCCAGAAGCCGTTGCCGCACACGGCACATTCCAGACCGTCTCCATCCCCAAACTCTTCATTGCGGGTTTCATGCCAGCCTTCCTGATTGCGGGCAGCCTTCTGATCATGAACTACATCCTTGCCAAAAAGAACGGATACAAAGGCTCCGCCGAAGGATGGTCTGCACGTCAGATCTGGTGCGAGCTCTACCGTGGTTTCTGGGCGCTGATGGCACCTGTGGTGATCCTGGGCGGTATCTACTCGGGCTTCTTCACCCCAACGGAAGCCGCCATTGTCGCGATCTTCTACACTTTGGTTGTCGGAGCGTTCATTTACCGTGAGCTGACATGGGCAAATCTCTTCACCTCTCTGGAGACCACAACCTGGCTCACCGGGCGGGTCTTGCTGATCATGTTCACGGCTACGGTGTTTGGACGTCTGCTGGTAGAAAACCAGATTCCAGCCGTCATCGCCGAAGGCATGTTGTCCGTGACGGACAATATCTACGTGATCTGGACGCTTGTGATCTTCTTCCTGCTCTTTGTCGGGATGTTCATGGAAACGCTGGCGACAATCCTGATCCTCGTTCCCGTGATGTTGCCGGTGGCTTACAGCATGGGGATCGACCCGATCCACTTCGGCGTTGTCATGGTGTGTACACTTGGCATTGGGTTCCAGACGCCACCCCTTGGCGAGAATCTGTTCATTGCCTCCGGGATATCGAACATCTCGATTGAACGGATTTCAGTGGCGGCCCTGCCCTTCGCCTTCATCAATACCATCGCGATCTTCATCATAGCCTTCTTCCCGGAGATATCGCTTTGGTTGCCGAGAGCCTTCGGATATTGAGCCGCGAACAGAAAAGGATCACAAAATGATACCCCACGTAAAAGACATTCTGTTCGCGACAGATCTCTCGCCGAATTCTGACAATGCGCTGCGCCATGCCTTGGGTTTGGCGCAGTCACTTGGCGCAAAGGTGCACATCCTTCATGTCGCCGAGCCACTCTCGCAAGATGCGGTGGTGACGCTGCGCATGTTCTTGCAGGACGAAACAGCGCGCGACAAAGCCATCAAGGAAAGGCATGCGTCGGTTAAGGATATGCTCAAGCTCAATCAGAAGAAGTTTGTGCAGTCGCTCTCGGACGCTGAGAAAGACGCTTATTCAGCGGTCGGATCGGTTGAGTTGGTCGATGGTCATCCAGCAGAGATGATCCTTAATCGCGCAAAGGAGCTCAATTGTGGTTTGATCGTCATGGGAACCCACGAGCAAGGCACAGGACATACGTTCATCGGGACCGTTGTAAAACGGGTGCTGCGGCGATCCTCCATTCCAACCATGGTTGTCCCGCATCTTACCTGATTGACCGCAGCCCTGCGAAACCACAACATCAAACGTGAGCCCTGACGGCTCGCGTTTGCTTGTCTAGCTGCACCAAAGTGCCGGGAGGGTGTGCATGGCCGTTCCAAAACCAAAGATACCACCACAGACCATGTCCAACTGGCAGCGGATCGTCGACCTGATCGCGCGGCTGGCGGATGTTCCGGCAAGTCTTGTCATGCAAACCCATGCGCCTGATCATTCTGTTCTGGTGACAAGTCACAGCCCCGGCAACCCCTACGATGTCGGGCGCCGTTTCACGCTCAATGACAAACTTTACTGTTTCGGTGTCCTAAAGAATGACGGAGAGCTGGTGGTGGAAGACGCCACCTGTGAACCTGCGTGGGTGGACAATGAAGACATGGAACACGGCATGAGTTTTTATGTTGGATTTCCACTTAAATGGCCTGATGGGGTCATTTTCGGAACCATTTGCGTGCTGGACAAGCACCGCAATCGCCGGGCGTTGATGTTTCGTGAAGGGTTGCAGGAATTTGCCCGCGTGATCGAGGCTGATTTGCGGCTACTGACGGAAATCGACCAGCGCGCAAGGCTGGAAGCCAAATTGCAGGCGACCTTGGATCAACTGGAAAGAAATGTGGCCAAGCGTACTTCCGAACTGGAAGAAGCCAACACCGCGTTGCGCGTGCTGCTGGCGAACGTCGAACAATCCCGCAATGAATATGATGCCAAGGTGCTGCGTCAGATCAAAGGGTTGGTTTTACCCCATCTTGGCAAGCTCCGCAGCCGTCTGGAAGGCGATAGCGCGGCCAGCGCCTACCTCGAAATGATTGATGAGAACCTTCGGTCGATCACTGCCTCTATGTCCGACCAGTTTTCCGAAGTCTTCGAAGTTCTGACCCCTTCAGAACAAGAAGTCGCGCAAATGATCATGCATGGGCAGACAACCAAGGATATCGCGCGTACTCTGTCGCGCGAACCCAGCACGGTCGAGTTTCACCGCAACAACATTCGCAAGAAACTCGGGCTCAAACGGAGTGGCAAGAACCTGCGCAGCCTTCTTTTGTCCATTCAGTAAACCAAGGGGTATTTCCCCATGTTTTACCATGGTTTTTCCAACATCATGAAATGCTGATGTCCTCCGTTACTCTCCCGCTACCGGGCGACGCCCGACCTTAGCCAACATGGAGAACCGAAATGGAAAGAGACGATCTGAATCTCAAACCAACTGTGCTGAACGGTGCCAGAGACACCTTGTCCCCCGGCCTGTCACGCCGCTCATTTTTCGCAGCAGCGGGGGCCGCCGGCGTAGGAACGACTGCGGCGCTCTTGGGCGGCACCTCAGCCAAGGCGCAATCCACTGACTGGACCCAGCCGGGCAACAACAATCACGTCATAGATTTGCAAAGCACAACCGGATCGGCGGTCGACGGGGCAGTCGGCGTCGATTTCTATGGGCATTGCGCTATCAAGATCACCTCTCCCGGAGGCGCAACAGTGCTGTTCGATCCCTGGCGCGATGACCCGTCCGGGGCGTGGGGGCTATGGTTCAAGAATGAGTTCCCGGAAACGCCCGTCGACATCTGCATGTCGACCCACACGCATTTTGATCACGACGCTATCCACCGTCCGGTATCGACCATGGTTCTGGATCGAATGGTCGGAAATTTTGAATTTGCCGATATCAAAATCACCGGCTTTGCCGACAAACATGCCTGCGTGGCCCCCGGGTGGTACAGCTGGACCGATGCGCTCGCAGAATTCGGCGTTAACGCCTGCCCGCCCGATAATGTCGGCCATATGGATATGGTCGTTTACCTGGTGGAGACAGGCGGCATTCGGACGCTGATCTGGGGCGACAACCGGCACAATCCGCCGCAGGAATTCTGGGACGCGATTGGCCAGGTCGATGTGCTGACCCTGCCGGTCGATGGATCCCAGCATATTCTGAGTTACGAGATGGGGAACAACATCGTCGAACGCCTCAAGCCCAAAGTCGTGATCCCGACCCACTATCTGAACGAGACCACAAGTTACACGCTGACCACCCTTCAAAACGCGGATGAGTGGGTGAAAGCGCAATCCAGCTACAAGATGCTTGATGGCGCCAGCGTGTCGCTTAACGCCAGCGAGGTCGCGGGCATGGATCGCGAATTCATGTACTTCGGCCACAACGCTGTGACTGCCTGATCAGCCGTACGACCCGCTCCCAATCCGGTCGCCCGGGTTGGGAGCGGTCCGTTTAACCGTGACACACGTCATGGAAATAGTTGAACGCGCTCGCGCCAGAACATCATAGTTTGAACCGGGCTTCGGGAATGACCGCTATCGCCGACATTTCGACAAGAAGCTCGGGCCGCACCAGACCGGCAACCTTGACGCCGGTAGAGGCGGGACCGTGTTCGAGGCCAAACCGCCGTCCGCGCACATCTCGAATGGCCGCAAGGTCCTCGTCTCGCACATAATACATCGTGACAGAGATCACATCATGTATCGATCCGCCCATGGCGCTCAGAATCGTCTCGATGTTATCGATCGTTTTCTCGGTCTGTGCCGTGGGGTCGTCAGGCCCGACCAGTTCCCTCTCGATTGTCCAGGCCACTTGACCTGCCACATGCACCCTGTGGCCAGCCGGTTCTACAGCTGCCTGGCAATAAGGATAGTTTTCTATCCCCCAGACATCGGGCGTGTTGAATCGGATTGCTGGCCTGACTGTTTTACTCATCTCTCGCTAGCTCCCAAAGATATTCTGCATCGCCATACGCCTAGCTCCGCTTGCTATTAACCGATCACTAGGCACCATCGCAGACCTGTCAAAAGGTGCTCCATCGACAGCCGCATTGGCAGAGTTCAACGTTTCTAGGCGGAGAACTCGTCAAAAGCCTCCAGCGCTTTCGCACCGTAAGCAATGGACGGGCCGCCGCCCATATAGCCAATCATTTCAAGCGCTTCACAAAGCTCCTCTCGCGTGGTCTTCAGCCGGACCAGAGATTTGACATGAAAGCCAATGCAACTATCGCAGCGGGTGGACACCGCAATTCCAAGTGCAATCAGCTCTTTTGTCTTTTCATCCAGTGCACCAGATTTCTTGGCCGCCTGCGACATGGCGTTGAAGCCCGCGAACATATCCGGCGTTTCTTTCTGCAATTTGCCGATACGACCGATGGTCTCCCCTAAAAACGTCGTCCAGTTCATGATTGAGCTTTCCTTTCGATATGACTGCGCGTTAGCAGATGGTATGAAACTTGAAGAAATGACCTGGCAAGAGGTCGATACCTATCTTGCGACCTGCCAAGGGGTGATCCTGCCGACGGGATCGATTGAACAACACGGACCGCTCGGTCTGATCGGGACAGATGCAATTTGCGCGCGCGAAATTGCCTGGGCGGCGGCAGACCAATGCCAGGCCATCGTTGCACCGGAACTGGCCTATGCTCCTGCGCCATTCAACATGAGCTTTGCAGGCACGGTCTCGGTAAGCCCTGCCCTTTTTGAGGATCTTGCGCTGCAGGTCATGCAATCTCTGGCGCATCATGGGTTTCGTGAAATCTACATTTTGAACGGACATGGTGCCAACCTTGAGCCATTGACTGAGGCCAGCATGAAGGTCGACGCAGACACGCACATCCGCAGCTGGTGGGACTTCGAAGAGGTCAATGTGCTGCGGGAAGCGTGGTATGGGGATTGGGAAGGTATGCATGCCACGCCGTCCGAAGTGTCGGTCACGCAGCACACCCATCGCACCATCGAAGACAAAAACCTCCCTGTCCCACGCAAACTCACGCCCGATTACATCAAGGCGCATGCGGGAGACAAACATGGACCACCAGAGGACCACCGCCGCGATTTTCCAGACGGCCGGGTCGGGTCTCATTCTGCATTGGCCCGGGCCGACCACGGTAAGGTGCTGCTAGAGACGGCAGCCGCCGCAGTCGCTGCGGATTTTCTGTCTTTCACCGGGTGATCACTTGCTTTCATCCGCGCCCATTTTTCGTTCAAGCCAGCGGACAAAGAAGCTGATGATCAGCACCAGCACGAGATACTCAAATATCAGCAAAGTGTAGATTTCGAGGGGGCGATACTCTGTCACCACCAATTCATTGGCGCGGCGCGTCAACTCCTGCATGCCGATGACAGAGGCAAAAGCGGACATTTTGACAATATAGATGAATTGGTTCGCCAGGGGTGGCAGGATGCGTTTGATCGCCTGAGGCAAAATTACGTAGCGCATCGTTTGTCGATAGTTCAGACCAACGGTTTTTGCGGCTTCGGTTTGCCCTTTACTGATCGACTGAATGCCCGACCGGTAAATCTCTGCGGTAAAGGCGCTATCAGAGATTGCAAGCGTCAGAACCGCGCCCCAGAAAGCATCAATGCTTACGTTGATCCCGATGGATTTCAGCACAACCGGGAGCCCGTAGAACACCCAAAACAGCATCGGAAGCAAGGGAATGGCCCTTATGAATTCGATGTAGATGCGCGATGGCAGTCGTATCCAGCGATTGCCCGACATGCCGGGCAAGGCCACCAGCAACCCCAACATCATCGAAAGCCCCGCTGCTATGAGTGACAGCAGGATGGTTGCACCGAAGCCGCTAAGCAAGAAGCTGATATTGGACATACCCTTTGGTGTACTGGGATCAATCACATACCAACCCCAGGTTCCGGAGCCGGAGCTACACCCGGCCAGAAGCACCAAGGCACCGAATGACAAGAATATACGTGGTCTCATGGGTGCGCCCCCTAGTGCTGCAAGATTTGGCTGAGGAACAACTGGCAACGCTGGGATTTTGGCGCATTGAAAAACGCATCCGGTGGGCCGGTTTCAATAATCTCGCCATGATCCATGAAGATCATGCGGTCAGCAGCACGCCGGGCAAATCCCATCTCATGGGTGACGCAGATCATCGTCATCCCCTCTTCGGCAAGATCAACAATGACATCCAGAACCTCCGAGATCATTTCCGGGTCCAGCGCGGAAGTTGGTTCATCAAAAAGCATGATTTTCGGCTCCATGCAGAGCGATCGCGCAATCGCAACCCGCTGCTGTTGGCCACCGGACAACTCGCTGGGTTTCTTTTGCGCCTGATCGGGAATGCGGACACGTTCCAGATAGCGCATGGCCCGCTCCTCGGCATCTGCCTTGGACATGTTGCGGGCCTTCATCGGCCCCAGCGTTAGGTTCTGCAAAATCGTCAAATGTGGAAATAGGTTAAATTGCTGAAAGACCATGCCAACTTCAGAGCGGATTTCGTTGATGGATGCTTCATCCTTCATCAAGATGCCATCGACAACGATCTGGCCTGAATTGTGCTGTTCAAGTGAATTCACACAGCGAATCAACGTGGACTTCCCGGATCCCGACGGCCCGCAGACAACAATCCGTTCGCCATGATCAACTTGCAGATCAATATCCTTGAGCGCATGATAGTCGCCATACCACTTGTTCAATGCGCTGATTTTGATGGCCGGACCTTTTTCGGACATAGACCCCTCCCCGGTATGTTTGTTATCGTCTTTGTTACTTGATATTCCGATAGAACTATACAAAAATTTTAATGCACAGACATAATACAGACAGAAAGCAACCAACAGGGACGACATAATGAAACTAATGAAAACGGTAGGCCTGGCGACGGCATTTGCAGTGTCACTGCTGGCAGCACCAGCAAGCGCGCAATCCGCCTTGAATGAAATTCTGAACGGTGGCGTTTTGAAAGTCGGCACGACGGGTGACTGGAACCCGATGTCGGTGCGGGATCCGGCGACCAACTCCTATGTCGGATACGACATTGACGTGATGACACAGCTGGCGGCGGACCTCGGCGTGGAGCTTGAAATGGTTCCCACCGACTGGAAAACCCTCGTCAATGGTGTGGTCGCAGGCAACTACCACATGACCGGCTCCGCTTCGATCAGCCCGGCACGTCTGAAAGCCGCGGGCTATTCAGACAGCTATATTGACGTGGAAATCCTGCCTTTCACCACAGAAGACAAGGCTGAGCGCTTCGGCGACTGGGAGACCATCAACAAAGGCGACGTCAAGGTTGCCACAACCCTTGGCACCACCTTTGAAAAGAGCGTCCGGAGCTGGTTCCCCGACGCCGAAATCGTTGTGGTTGAAGCTCCCGCACGAGGCTTTCAGGAAGTTCTGTCGGGTCGCGCCGATGTCTTCATCACATCTAACATTGAAGGGTCGACGCTGCTGACAAAGTTCCCAAATTTGCGCCAAATCGGCGTGTCCAACTCGCGCGCGCCGACCCCGATTGCAATGCTACTGCCGCAGACCGATCAGGTTTGGATCAACTACGTCAACAGCTGGATCGAACTGAAGAAAAAGCAGGGCTTCTTTGAAACAACCGCCGAGAAATGGGGGCTTTGAGCCGCCAGAACAATAAGTAGCCGTGAGAATATATGCCGCGCAGCGTTTCAGGCCGCGCGGCACATCTTCAAACACTCAGAAGTTAACACGCCGGATTTGAAAGCCTGAGTGCAGTGCGATTTTCTCACTCGGAACCGGCGGCGATCAGGACATGCGCATGGCAGAAGAGAACCGTCGCATCGATATGCACGCCCATTTTTATGGTGGCGGGCTGGTGGAGACACTGCAATCGCGCAGGGAACGACCGTACCTGCGAAAACGAGAGGACGGCGTGACCGTCATGGTCGCGATGAATGGCGAATTTCCGTTTACGGATCATTATCATGACCCGCTCGTAGGTTTGGCAGAGATGAAATCTGCAGGGCTGACCCACCGTATGCTGACTTTCCCCGGTGCTCTGGGTGTGGACTTATTGCCCGCAAATGAAATTGCGACGGCAATCTCGGATTACAACGATTTCCTTGCAGAACTGGGCACGCAAAGTGCCGGGGCCTTGATCGGGCTGGCGGGGGTGCCTCTGGACGATCTTGAGCTTGCCTGTGCGGAGGTCCGGCGTATTCGTCGAGACCTTGGCTTACCCGGGATCATCTTGCCGTCCAACTACTTCAACTCCTTGCAGGAAGCCGCCACCCTTGTGCCATTGCTTGAAGCAGCAAATGACCATGGCTGCCATATCATGTTGCATCCGGGCCTAAAGGTCGGGCAGGAGCCGCCTCCCCTGCCCGCAGATTTTGTACAATACCGGCTCTCCGCCGTGGATCTGCAATCAAGCGCCTCGCAGGTGGCCCTGACCCTGATCCTTTCTGACATAATCGAAACCTATCCCAACATCAGCTTCCAGATCGTCAATCTGGGGGGCACCCTGCCTTTCATTTTTGAACGCCTGGAGAGCATTGCCCGGCATCGCAATCCGGACCTGCCATTTCCCACGGAAAAGCTACGGCACCTGTGGTATGATTGCGCGTCGCTTGGTCCGCGCGCTTTGGAGGCCGCAGTAAGGGTTCTTGGCGCGGATCGGATCATGTTGGGATCGGATTATCCGATCTTCAAGGACGATCCTTATGCCCATGCCGTTGCGCCCGCCAAACTGACGGAAGCAGAGAAAGAGCAGGTGACGTGGAAGACTGCCCATCGTCTTTTAACACGGCTCGAAGACCTGCGGCAAAAGCCCTAGGTTGATCCAGACGCGGCTTGCTCAGCGTCGATCAACCTTTGTAGCTGGAGCCGAAATGTCTTGGCCCCCAGATCGAGCCCCAGGTCCAGATGCGGTGTGACCGGCGCTTCCATACCCTTGTGAACCGCTTCCAGAATATCCTTGTCCTCGTTGAAGGCCATGATCGCCCCGTCATTCATCTTTTTCGAAATGGCCTTGTCATCGGGGTCGGTGTTGCGATGCTGGAACCAGATATACTGCGCGTTATGCGCGTCAACGGGCGTCATGAAGTTGTATGAGATGTTCACATAGGTCTGATCAACTGCGGGTTTACCTGGGCCACCGGTCCCTACGGGCGTGTAGACAGATTTGTTGAGCGCAATGGCGGGAAAGCACATCTCATAGTGCTGTTTGCGATCACAGTTACCACCGAACCTGATCAAGTCCTTGTAGTAGGGTGACGGCGGTTGATCGTAAATCCAGCGCGACACGATCACGCCGCGGTCGGTCTTTTCCATGTCCAACGGCTGATCATCGGTCCCACCCCCGGCAAAAGACGTAACATGCACCCAGGCGACATGGCTGGGGTCCAGCAGATTATCGACGATCCAGAGATAGTTGCAGGCAATCGGGAGGGTGCCGCCATCGGTGTAGCCCCATTCCGGATTGTCAAAGTTTTCAATTTTAAAAATCTCGTCAGGATCAGCCTTTTTCGGGTCACCCATCCAAATCCACAGCAGGCGGTATCGATCCACGACCGGATAGGATCGCACGACCGCCCGTTTCGGGATGCTGCCCCTCTGTGTCGGCGCATCAACGCAGGCCCCAGAACAATCGAAGGTCAAGCCGTGATAGCCGCAAACGACATTATCATTTTCCAGTTTCCCCATTGAAAGTGGCAATTTTCGATGCGGACAGGCGTCTTCGAGCGCTGCTGGCGTGCCATCGGACTTCCGGTAAAGAACAATGTTTTCGCCCAGCAGCTTTTGCGCCGTAAGGGTCTGATCATAGTCCTTGCTCCAACCTGCGACATACCAGCAATTGCGCAAAAACATCTGTCTTCTCCTCTGACTTCTTCACCTGAGCAGCATATGCGCTTGGACAGGATTGCTCCATGACTGTCTGTTAATGCACCTTATTAGCTGGGCTTATTCGACCCCTGAAAGACGCATGAGAGGATGTTTTAATTGCCCAGAATGGTTGGCAGACGCAAACCCTGTTCGCGCGCGCAAGCAACCGCATCGGCGTAGCCGGCATCGGCGTGACGCCACACGCCCGATGCGGGATCATTCCACAGCACGCGCGCGAGCCTCGCTGCCGCCTCATCTGTGCCATCTGCGCAAATGACCATTCCGGCGTGCTGGCTGAACCCCATGCCGACACCGCCACCATGATGCAACGAAACCCACGTGGCCCCGGAGGCCGTGTTGATCATCGCGTTCAGCAGCGGCCAGTCCGAGACCGCATCGGAGCCATCCTTCATCGCCTCCGTTTCCCGATTGGGTGAGGCAACCGATCCGCTGTCGAGGTGGTCACGCCCAATCACAACTGGCGCGGATAGCTCGCCGCTTTTGACCATTTCGTTGAACGCGAGGCCGAGTTTATGCCTGACGCCCAGACCCACCCAGCAAATCCGCGCGGGCAATCCCTGGAAGCTGATCCGCTCCCGCGCCATGTCCAGCCACTTGTGCAGGTGTGGATCATCGACGAGTTCCTTCACCTTGGCATCGGTCTTGTAAATATCTTCCGGATCACCCGACAGCGCTGCCCAGCGGAAGGGGCCGATGCCCCGGCAAAAGAGCGGTCGGATATAGGCGGGCACAAAACCCGGGAAAGCAAAAGCGTTCTCCAACCCCTCCTCCAAAGCGACCTGCCGGATGTTGTTCCCATAATCCAGCGTCGGCACCCCCATGTTCCAGAAATCCACCATCGCCTTGACGTGGATTTTCATCGAGGCGCGCGCAGCTCTCTCTACGGCCTTCGGATCGCTCTCGCGGTTCTCACGCCATTCTGCCATGCTCCAGCCCTGAGGCAGATACCCGTTGATCGGATCATGGGCAGAGGTCTGATCGGTGACGATATCCGGCCTGACCCCACGTGCTACGAGCTCCGCAAAAATATCCGCAGCATTACCGAGCAGTCCGACGGATTTGGCCTCACCCGCAGCCGTCCAACGGGTGATCATCTCCAAGGCCTCGTCAAGCGTATCGGCTCTTTCATCGACGTATCGGGTACGCAGGCGGAAATCGATACTGTCAGGGTTGCACTCGACCGCAAGACAGCAAGCGCCCGCCATGACCGCCGCGAGCGGCTGCGCGCCCCCCATGCCACCCAATCCGCCGGTTAGGATCCATTTGCCGGTCAGGTCCCCCTGATAATGCTGTCGCCCGGCCTCGACAAATGTCTCGAATGTGCCTTGCACGATCCCCTGAGATCCGATGTAGATCCACGACCCGGCGGTCATCTGGCCATACATTGCCAGACCTTTTTTATCGAGTTCGTTGAAATGATCCCACGTCGCCCAATGCGGAACGAGGTTGGAATTTGCGATCAGAACGCGCGGTGCATCTGCATGGGTCTTGATCACAGCGACCGGGCGCCCGGATTGCACGATCATCGTTTCGTCTTCTGCGAGGTCCTTGAGCGTCGCCACCATCGCGTCAAAATCCGACCATGTCCGCGCGGCGCGTCCGATACCGCCATAGACCACAAGTTCATGCGGGTTTTCTGCGACATCCGGATGCAGATTATTCATCAACATGCGCAATGGCGCCTCGGTCAGCCAGCTTTTGGCATTCAATTCCGGACCTGTTGGCGGATAAACGTCACGTGTATTCTTGCGGTCGCGCATTTCCGACTCCTTATGTGTTGAATTCACCACTGCGGGCGAGGCGATCCAGATTTTTGAGGATTTTCTGCAAGACCGCGCGCAGGCCTGATGCGCGATCTTCGCGGTAAGCCCAGGGGGTTTTCTCTTCCATGTAGGCACGCTGGGCCAATTCCATCTGGATCGCGTGGGTTCCTTCGGCGGGCTTCCCGTAATGGCGGGTCGTCCAGCCACCTTTGAAACGCCCATTCAGAACAGTGCTGTATTCGATTTCCGACAGGCACTCTAGGTGGACCGTTTCCTCCACCAGCTGGTCACAGGTGAGGCCATCGTTGGTGCCGATGCTAAAGACAGGCAATACCCCTTCGAAGAGAAAGGGAATGGTCGAGCGAATGGAGTGGCAATCATAGAGAATAGCGACCCCGTGACGGGCCTTCACGCGATCCAGTTCCGCCCGCAACGCTTCATGGTAGGGGAGATGAAAGGCTTCGCGGCGCGCCGCGATCTCATCGTCTCCGGGGGCTTGCCCTTTAAGCCAGATATCAAGCCCATCGAAGTCCGTCTGTGGGCAAAGCGTGGTCGTATTCTGGTTTGGGTACAATGACATACCGCCCGGATCGCGGTTTGCATCCACGACATATCGGTGCACATTTGACCTGACTACCGTCGCGCCGTCGAGCAATCCACCATAAAGCCGGGTGATGTGCCAATCGGTATCTGACAACCCCTGACCGCGGGCATTCAGTCTGGAAAAGATGCCCTCCGGCACGAAAACCCCACCGTGGGGCTGCGCGAGAACAACCGGGCTGTGCCCCGGGATCACCTCAAAAACCTTCATGCTTTCAGTTCCGGCATGGGGATTTGCGCGACATTTTGCACCTTTGCCGAGGCGATCAGATCGGCTGCGCGTTTGATATCGGGCGCGAGATAACGATCTTCCTCCAGCGCAGGCACATCCTTGCGCAGCAAGCGGATACAGCGCGACAGGGCAGCACTGGTTTCCAGCGGCGCGCGGAATTCGACACCCTGTGCGGCACAGAGCAGTTCAACACCCAGAATATTGTGTAGGTTCGACAACATCCGATGCAACCGAAACGCCCCATGCGCCGCCATGGAAACATGGTCCTCCTGATTGGCGGAGGTGGGCGTCGAATCTGTCACGCAGGGGTTTGCCAGATGTTTGTTTTCTGACATCAACGCCGCCGTGGTAACCTCTGCGATCATGTAGCCCGAGTTCAGGCCCGGATTTGGCGTCAGAAAAGGTGGCAAATCAAAGGACAGGGTCGGGTCGACCATCAATGCCACGCGTCTTTGCGCGATGGCTCCTATTTCCGACAGTGCAAGCGCGATCATATCGGCGGCAAAACCAACCGGTTCCGCGTGAAAATTGCCACCAGAGACAATCATATCCGCGCCCGTCAAAACCAGAGGATTGTCCGTGGCGGCATTGGCTTCAATCCGCAGCGTCATGGCCGCCTGTCGCAGCACATCCATTGCCGCGCCGGTAACCTGCGGTTGGCATCTGATGCAATATGGATCCTGAACACGGCTATCGCCTTCGCGGTGGCTTTCGCGGATTTCGGATCCGTCCAGCAACGCCCGCATCGCCGCAGCGGCTTCAATTTGCCCGCGATGCCCCCGCAGCGTGTGGATTTCAGGCTGCAAAGGGGCGGTCGAGCCCATGATCGCATCTGTGGAAAGTGCTGACGTAACAAGCGCTGAACCGGTCGCCTGCCACGCGCCAAAGAGGCCGGACAAGGCAAAGGCGGTAGAGAACTGGGTGCCATTGATGAAAGCCAAGCCCTCTTTTGGCCCGAGCTGGATGGGGTGCAGGCCAGCCTTGCTCAAGGCGTCATGGCCCGGCATGACATCACCCTCAAACTCCGCCTGCCCCGCGCCGATCAGGACAGCCGCCATATGAGCAAGGGGCGCCAGATCGCCCGAAGCGCCCACTGAGCCCTGCGCTGGAATCATAGGCGTCACACCTCGCGCCAACATCTCTTGCAGCAATTCTATGAGCGACCAGCGCACCCCGGACGCTCCGCGCCCCAATGACAGCATCTTCAGCGTCATGATCAACCGGGCGTGAGCACGCGATATTGGGTCACCCACACCGCAACAATGTGACAGGATCAGATTACGTTGCAGCGTCTCTGTATCTTCGGGTGCGATCTTCAGGCTGGCCAGTTTTCCAAAGCCCGTATTCACACCGTAGACCGGGTCTTCGCCGCGAGCCGCCTCCGCAATGCGTGCAGCCGCAGCCTCGACAGCACTGCGGCAATCAGGGTCCAGGACCACAGAGGTTTCATGATGAAAAACCTGCGCGAGATCACTCAATGAAACAGCGCCAGGCGTCAGTGTCAGAACGGTCACGGCTGACCTCCAAAAATCCGTGAATGCAGCGGATTGAACCCAATTCTGTAAACCAGTTCAGCGGGCGTCTCGACATCCCAAACGGCAAGGTCCCCGCGCATTCCCGGGGCGATCATACCGCGATCTGTAAGCCCCAGAGCAAGCGCCGCATTGCGCGTAGCCCCGGCCAATGCCTCTTCCGGCGTCATGCGAAACAGGGTCGAGGCCATATTCATTGCCAACAACAGGGAGGTCATTGGCGAAGAGCCGGGATTGGCATCAGTCGCGACCGCCATCGGCACGGCGTGTTCACGCAACAGATCAATTGGCGGCCTCTGCGTTTCACGCAACGTATAAAATGCACCAGGCAAAATGACCGCAACGGTGCCTGCCGCAGCCATGGCGGCCACACCCGGCGCATCGATGTATTCAATATGATCAGCGGACAGGGCGCCGTATCCCGCAGCCAGTTTTGCGCCCCCCAGATTTGAAAGCTGTTCGGCATGGATTTTCACCGGCAACCCGAGCTCGCTGGCCACCTCAAACACGCGCGCTACCTGCTCCGGCGAAAAAGCAATGCCTTCGCAAAATGCATCTACCGCATCCACAAGACCTTCGGCATGCGCTGCACGAAGAGCGGGAATACAAACCTCGTCAATATACGCATCCCCCCGCCCGGAAAATTCTGGTGGTTCCGCATGCGCGCCCAGAAAGGTGGTCTGAACTGTCACGCCCCGCAGATCACCAAGGTGACGCGCGGCCCGCAACATGTGCAGCTCCACCTCCGCATCAAGGCCATAGCCCGACTTTATCTCGACGGTAGTGATGCCCTCGGCGATCAAGGCATCCAGTCTGGGTAGCGCCTGACCTACCAGCTCGTTCTGGCTGGCGGCGCGCGTCGCCGTGACCGTTGACACAATGCCGCCGCCAGCGCGCGCAATCTCCTCATAAGACGCGCCATTCAGGCGCATCTCAAATTCCCGCGCCCGGTGGCCTCCGAACACCAGATGCGTATGGCAATCGATGAGACCCGGGGTCACCAATCTGCCCTCCAGATCGAGAGCGGATGCCTTGGAATATTCTTGCGGCAGTTCGGCCTGCACGCCAACCCAAATGATCTTTTCATCCTGTAAGGCAATTGTATCGCTGCCATCCAAACCATAGGCCACGCTGCCGGGTACCATGGTCGCAACTTGGCAATTTTTCAGAACTCTGCGCGTCACGGGAACACCAAATTCGAAATTCATCTTGTCAGCCAGATTGTATGGCCTTAAGTTTATTATGTCCATTCATAATAAGGATCATGAATGACCATTTTTGCGCAACGTGCCTACCTCCAAGATGGCTGGGCCAAGGACGTTCGGATAACCCTGCGCGCAGAAGAAATCGCGCACATCCAGACCCAGACAGCACCGAAACCAGAAGACATTCGTGTCGATACGTTGCTGCCTGCATTGTCGAACCTTCATAGCCATAGTTTTCAACGTGCCATGGCTGGGATGACAGAATTTCGCACAGCGGGCAGAGAAAGTTTCTGGACGTGGCGTGACCTGATGTACCGGTTTCTGGATCATCTGACGCCGGAGCAGATTGGGGCAATCGCGCGTCTCGCTTTCATGGAAATGCAAGAAGCAGGCTTTGCGGCGGTGGGCGAATTCCACTACATCCATCATGCACCCGGCGGGCAGCTCTATGACAATCCGGCCGAGCTTTCGCGCCAGATATTGCAGGCCGCGTCGGATACCGGCATCGGGCTGACGCATCTGCCTGTCCTTTATTCTTATGGCGATGTTGGTCAAAAACCACTGACAGGCGGCCAATTGCGTTTTGGCCATAAGGTCGATCAATACATTGAATTGATCGACCGTTGTCAGGACATGGTAAAGCAACTCAACGCGGATACACGCCTCGGGATTGCACCCCATTCCCTGCGCGCGACTTCGCCTTCCGATCTCGCCCGGGTATCGGGCCTTCAGGCGCAGGGCCCGATCCACATCCATATTGCTGAACAGGTGAAAGAAGTCGAAAGCGTCAAAGCGGCGCTCGGGGCGCGACCGGTAGAGTGGCTGCTACATAATGCCAAGGTCGACGCGCGATGGTGCCTGATCCACGCAACCCATATGACAGACGAAGAAACGCTGGGCATCGCTCAGAGCGGAGCGATTGCCGGCCTCTGCCCTGTGACAGAAGCCAATCTGGGTGACGGTATCTTTAACGGTCCCGCCTATGTGGAGTATGGTGGAAAATTCGGGATTGGGACAGATTCCAACATCAACATTTCGCTTTGCGAAGAGCTCAGAACACTGGAGTATTCGCAGCGCCTGAAACACCAGCAACGCAATGTTCTGGCGGCAGGCCCCGGGTCCACGGGTGAAACGCTCTATACAAACACCGCATTGGGGGGTGCGCAGGCCCTGTCACGTAACGCGGGCATTCTGGGTGAAGGGAAGTTGGCCGATATGGTCGCCATCGACAGTACGGCTCCGGCTCTCTGCATGCTTCGGGACGACCAGTTGCTTGATGGTCTCGTTTTCGCGGCCAAAGACAAGGTCGTCACGGATGTTTGGTCAGGCGGGCGCCATCAGGTTCACGGTGGGCAGCATGTTGCCCAGGAAGAAATCCTGTCGCAATATCGCGAGGCCATGCGCAAGCTGATGGCGACATTGAACAAATGATATGATCTCAAAGAATAGGTGACATGCTCAAGACCTTGCCCTTCAACGCCTTGCGCACCTTGGAATCGGTCGTACGGCTGCGCGGTTTCGGGCGTGCGGCGGAAGAGTTGAATGTCACGCAAAGCGCGGTCAGTCAGCATATCAAACTGCTGGAGGATTGGTTGGGTCACAGGTTGCTGATCCGCCGCAGCCGCAAGACCGTGCCCACCGAGGCGGGCGAACGCCTGGCACAAGCCACACGCGAAGGCTTTGGCGGCATCGAGATGATCTGCGACGAGTTGCGTGGGTCAAAAAGAACTCGTGGGCAAGGCATACTGGTTGGCGCGCCGCCCGGTTTTGCCTTTGTCTGGCTGCTGCCCCGGCTTTTGAGGTTTGACCATATGAATCCGGACATCTCAATCTCATTGTCAACCGATCCTCATTCACGTGAGCCTAGCACCGGAGAGGCGGATGTTTTCATTTCATATAGCGCCGGGGGTTTCCCGGGTTTGCACGCCGAACAATTGATGGACGAGAGGATGTCACCGGTTTGCGCACCGAACTTGGCGCGAACCGTCAACGCCATTGGCGACCTGTCCAATCACACCATCCTGAGGGACAATCTGGAATCCGACGAAGCCCTATCGCCCTGGGAATTCTGGGCAAAAGAGTGCGGGATCGGATTGCCTCATTTCAACCGCACAAAGACATACGGTCAGGCAAATCTTGTGGTTCAGGCCGCAGTTCAGGGGCTTGGGATCGCGATGGGAAGAGGGCCGCTGGTTGCGGATGCCATCAAGGATGGGACGTTGGTTCGCCCGTTCGAAGCCACAGCGCCGTCGCAGTTTTCTTACTGGTTTGTCTGCCGACACGAAGCGCTCAAATCGGATAACGTAAACGCTTTCCGGAAATGGCTTCATGAAGAAGCCAAACCTTTTAGACAATCAGGCAATGTGGATTAGGACCACTTTTCGGTGCAGGCGCAGCGCTTGCCCGTGGGTGCCTTCGCAGCAGATCTGAGCGTCTCACTTGCGAAGCCCAACCGCTCAGCGATATCTCAAGTTTCCGCAGGCGGCTTGCCCTACCATTGCCGCCGGACTCTGGAAGACCTTTGCAAAATCCGGGGAAGCCTCCAGCAAAGCGGCACTTTCAGGGAGGCGGTCAATTCGAAGGATACCATTCTCCCACAGTGTCAAACCATCCAAGCGGATGCTCGGGTCAAGCACATTGAGTGAAATCTCGCCGGGCGGATAAGCCCCGCAAGTATGGAAATGCAACAAACGTGGATTACCGAAGGCGCTGCCACTCCAGCGCTCAAAGTGACGCCCTGCTGCCGTTTTATATTCACACCCCGGGTGAATACCCGCATGCCAGGAATGCACGTAGTAGGTGTCGATCCCGTACTTGTTGCCGACAAACTCATAATGTGCACGCGCCGCCGCTACATCTTTGGCAGACCCTTCGAAACCGGTGATGCGCGATCCGTCAAAATTCACCAATAACGTATCTTCTATCTCGCAAGACCAGGGCGAATAGTAGTGTGAGCCCGTTCCCGTCAGGAACCCACGCTGCGCCACACAACCTCTGAAATCGGATGCTGGGACAGGAGCAAAGACGGAAACAGGAAACCGCTTTCTGGTCACGTCACCGACCTGCAGCGTGTTCTGACCCACCCTGCCTTTGAAATCGGTCCCCGCAGGACAAGTCACGTGAATTTCGTTCGCAGAGGCAATTGCAGCGTTGATATGCTGTTTGAGGTCTTCAAAGGCGCTGTAATCGATGGTCCCGAACGGTGACGCCAGCATTTCACGGTCAAGAGCATAACTGATGATCTGCTTTTTCGATGCATCTTTCGTTCTGAACCTGATCTGATCACCCAACCGGGCAAGAAAAACCGTGCAATCGGCCTCCAGCATCTTTGCGACCAGATTGTCGTCAGGGTCCGTGACATCGCGCGCCAGCGGAACGCCGTAGCTTTCCGTGATCAGCCCCAAATGCTCCGCAGTCTTACGGACCTCATCCAACAGGGCCGGATCGTAGTAACCGTCGTTTTCAGTTTCATAGACCAGCAGGACCTTCTGACCCGGTGTGCATTCCGCACAATTGATCAGGAGGTTCCGCGTACCTTTTTCCAGGCGCTGTTGCAGATGTGTGTGCAAGTGATGTCCCCGATTTCTCGCATGTCCGTTCCCCGAGCACACCGTAGCAAGTGGCGAGCGTTCAAACCATTTGGCGTTCATTAACCCCATCATTAGCAATTCTAATATAAGAGCTTTTGCCTTGCCGATAGTTAGTCATTATCGCTATTAAAGATATACATAATGAAGTGAGCGGCCTCCAAATGCGGACGAGTTACCACGACATCAAAGCCGATGTTCTAGATCGCATTCGCAAAAACATCTGGCCCCCCGGTGCAAATCTTCCAGGCGAAATTGAACTGGCTGAAGAATTCGGGTGTGCACGTGCAACTGTGAACCGTGCGATGCGTGAACTTGTTAGCGAAGGCATTCTGGAGCGCAAGCGCAAGGCGGGAACACGTGTCAAATCATCGCCCAGCCGGAAAGCCAAATTCTCCATCCCGCTCATTCGCGAAGAAATCACCAATACCGGTGCGACCTATCGATACGTGCTTGTCGATCGAAACATTATTGCCGCCCCGGGTTGGTTGCGTGCTCAGATCGAAATCCCGAAAGGCCAGAAAGTCTTGCATCTCAGATGCATGCATTACGCAGGCAATCGCCCCTACCAGTTCGAGGAACGCTGGATCAACCTTGGCGCGGTTCCGGACGCGGAAGGCTTTGACTTCAAGGACATGGGGCCAAACGACTGGCTGGTGCGCAAAGTACCCTTCACCAATGGCGAGCTGGTTTTCTCGGCCACAAACGCAACACTTGAAATTGCCGATTTTCTGAACATTGCGGAGGGCGACGCCATTTTCACGGTCGAGCGGACAACCTGGCTGGAAGACATCAGCGTCACCTATGCGCGACTCTATTTCGCGCGGGACTATAAAATGACGACGCAACTTTGACCTGGATGCCAACCTCGCTGATCCCCACGCTTGCACTTTTGAAGTCCGAGACCCCCCGGCGACCCACCCGACAGCACCCAAAGATTTTTGCTCCCGCAACCACCTTCGATATCAAGAAGCGGATCGGCGATGATTGACGACGATCTGACGACCGGATCCATCAAAGGCCACTTTCGCCGATTGGCGCTTCCTGCCGCGATAGGGATGCTGTTCAGCACGCTCTACAACGTGGTGGATACCTTCTACGCGGGCCTCTTTGGTACCCAGGCACAGGCCGGGCTTGCAGTTGGCTTCCAGGCGTTCTTCGTTCTGGTCTCCGTAGGTTTTGGACTGGGAGCGGCGATGAGCGCACTGGTTGGGAATGCAAAAGGCCGCAAGGATGTGGCTGATGCGCGCCACCTCGCCGCCCAGGGCATCAGCTTTGCCCTTTTTGCCACGGTGGTGCTGATTTTCTTGTCACTATTGGCAGGGCCCGCGCTCATCAATGTGGTTTCCGAACCCGGAGCATATCGCGATGCCGGGCAATCCTATTTCAACTGGCTGGTTCTTTCGTTACCGGGATTTATCGTGGCCTATGGCGGCAACGGCATCTTGCAGGCACGGGGTGACACGGTATCCATGCAACGCGCGCTTATCGTCGCCTTTTTCGCCAATATCGGGCTTAATCCGCTGTTGATGTACGGCATTCCCGAGGTGGTTCCCGGCATGGGGTTCAACGGCATCGCACTGGCGACCGCGCTTAGCCAAACGGGCGTCGCGATCTACTTGCTTACCAAAATCTTCGGGCGCGCCATGATGCAAGATCTCGCATGGCGTGAATTTGTCCCAATACCCTCGAAATATTCCGAGATTGCCAATCAGGCATTCCCGGCGAGTTTTGCTCTGCTCATCAACTTTGCCAGCGGTTTCGTTGTTCAGTTCGCGCTGAAGGCTTACGGCGCGACGGCCCTTGCCGCCTATGGAATATCTCTGCGTGTAGAGCAGCTCTTTTTGCTCCCGGCGGTCGGCATCACCATCGCGCTGGTTCCCATCGCAGCTCAAAACTATGGTGCGGGAAACCATGACCGGGTTCGCCTGGCTTTCAAACGGTGCTGGACGTTGGGCGTGATTGCCACCTGCTGTGCCTTTCCATTCCTGTGGTTTTTCGGTGGTTTTGCCACGAGCCTCTTTTCATCCGATCCCGAAGTCATCCGGATCGGGGCACTTTTTCTGAAGATCGAAGCGATTGTGCTGCCGCTCTATGTTGTTCTGTTTTCGGTGAACTCATTGCTGCAGGCCCTGAAAAAGGCCGTATGGACCATGTGGATCGGCATTTATCGGCAAGGCATCGGCATTGCCTTTTTCATATGGCTACTTACGGCTGTCTTTGACTTCGGTCTTTCGGGCGTTAGGATCGGAATTGCACTTGCCGTCGTCACCGGACTGATGCTGTCACTGGCTGTCGCCGCCACTGTTGCCCGGCAGCGCATCGGGGGATTGGCACCTGCTTAAATTCTGATCAAGGTCCACCGCGGCCGCCTGCCAAGACAAGTCACATTTGAGAAAGCTGTTGCCAATCATCATTAAACGCAGACATAATCCGTTTGATATAGGTTTATTCGAGGCCGATAGCCGATGAACTCTGGCGAGATGATATCCGTTTCAAACGTCGATAAATTCTACGGTTCCTTTCAGGCTCTTACCGATATCAATCTCACGGTGGAAAAGGGTGAAAGGGTTGTGATTTGCGGCCCGTCCGGCTCTGGAAAATCAACATTGATCCGGTGCTTCAATGGCTTGGAATTTCACGATTCAGGCAGCATCACAGTCGATGGAATTGAGGTTGAGGAAGGATCAAAGGCACTCAAGACCCTTCGGCAAGAAGTCGGAATGGTGTTCCAGCAGTTCAATCTCTTTCCGCACCTGACCATTCTTGAGAACCTGACCATCGGACCGATCCGGGTCCAGAAAATCCAGAAAGCGGAAGCGGAGGAACGAGCGCGAAAATATCTGGAGCGGGTTCATATCCCCGAACAGGCGGACAAGTTTCCCGCCCAGCTCTCGGGCGGCCAACAGCAGCGCGTCGCCATCGCCCGATCTTTGTGCATGGAAACGCGCATCATGCTTTTTGACGAGCCGACCTCAGCGCTCGATCCCGAGATGATCAACGAAGTGTTGGATGTCATGGTGGAACTGGCCGATACTGGCATCACCATGGTCTGCGTGACCCACGAGATGGGCTTTGCGCGCAAGGTCGCCGACAAAATGGTGTTTATGGAGGCAGGCCGCATCCTGGAAATTTCAGAGCCCGACAAGTTCTTTACCAACCCCGACAGCCCGCGCTGCAAGCTGTTCCTGAGCCAGATTCTGGAGCATTAGGATGACCACTCGACCCGGCACCAAGCGCAAATCCCGGCTTCAATTCTCAAAGATTGTGAATTCGGTTCCGATCTCTCTCGCGCTCTACTTCACTGTTATTCTGGGCATCATCTGGCTTGCCTATTCAGGGGCGCAGGCGATGGGATACAATTGGCAGTGGTATCGCATTCCACAGTATTTTTATACACTTACCGACGACGGATTTCAGTGGGGTGAAATCATGATCGGGCTGGTCAAAACGATCCAGCTTTCGGTCACTTCCTTCATTTTCGCGACACTTCTGGGTCTGCTGATTGCGCTGTTGCGGCTTTCTGGGCTGGTCGTTGGCGGGGCGATTGCCATCGCTTTTCTGGAGTTTGTTCGCAACATGCCAATTCTGGTGTTGCTCTATCTCTTTTATTACGTGCTCGGCCCCGTCTTTTCGCTGGATCGGTACACGGCAAGCGTCTTGTGTCTTGCGGTGTTTCACGCCGCCCTTATTTCCGAAATTTTTCGCGCGGGCATCAATGCCGTCCCAAAAGGTCAGTGGGAAGGCGCCACCTCTATCGGGATGTCAAAGGCGCAGGCATATCGCTACATTATTCTGCCCCAGTCCATAAAATTCATGCTGCCGCCCATGACCGGCGAGGTTGTTCATCTTGTCAAAAGTTCCGCAATCGTCAGTGTCATTGCGGTCGCCGAACTCACGACGATCGGGCGCAATCTCATTTCCGACACTTACATGAGCTTTGAAATCTGGTTCACGATTGCAGCCGTCTACATGGTGATCACGCTTGCGCTGTCAATCGGCGTCTCAAGATTGGAAACCAAATACGCGGTCCGGACATAAACCCAAAACAGAAACGATCAACAAGGAGATAGGACATGAAAATCACAAGACGACTGGTGGGGATGGCCCTCGCCTCCGCTGCCGCGATGTCTCTGGCATTGCCAGCCGCAGCGCAGCAGACGCGGCAAGGTCTATCCAGCGACAGCGTTATCGAGACCATCAAGGAACGCGGCGTGATCAAGATCGGCCTGTCGCTGTTCCGGCCCTGGTCGATGCGCGATCTGGACGGTGAACTCGTCGGGTTTGAGTTGGATGTCGGGCGTGAGCTTGCCAAAGACATGGGCGTTGAAGCCGAATTCGTGCCGACCTCATGGGACGGGATCATTCCGGCGCTGGTTTCAGGCAAGTTTGACGTCATTATCTCCGGTATGTCGATCACACCTCAGCGCAACCTGACGGTCAGCTTCTCTGATCCCTACGCCTATTCCGGCATGACGATCCTTGCCAACAGGGCCATGACCGAAGGCTTTTCGCTGGAAGATTACAACAACCCGGATGTTACATTTGCTGCCCGTCGCGGAGCCACGCCGGTTGCGGTCATCCAATCTATGTTCCCGCAGGCGCAGCTTCTGATGTTCGACGAAGATGGGGCCTCCACTCAGGAAGTTCTCAACGGAAATGCGCATGCGACCATGGCCTCCGAGCCCACACCGTCAGAAGAAGCGAGACGCTATTCTGATACGCTTTATGTGCCATTTAACGAGACCTTTCAGGCTGGCGGCGAGGCCTTCGCTTTTCGCAAAGGGGATCCGGATGCGGAAAACTATTTCAACAACTGGATCGGCGTGAAGACCCGCACCGGCTGGCTGAAAGAGCGGAATGATTACTGGTTCCGTGGAGATGAGTGGAAAGACAGCGTCGCTGAATAAGCTTGAGGATCAGCATCCAGATGGGCGTTCTTCGCCCCTCTGGGATTTTCCCGGTTGAAAGCGGATTGCATGCGAAATCTGATTAAACGCCTCCATTGGATAGACTACCTTATCCTGTTCGTCCTCGTTGCAGCAACTGCTGCAATCGTCGTGCGCGTTGGTGGCGTTCTGAACTACGATTGGCGCTGGGAGAAAATCCCGAACTATATTTTCCGCTACAAGGAAAGCGAGGAGCGCTGGGTCGCCAACCTGCTTGTGCAAGGCCTTGTTGCGACGGTCCGGATCAGTATCTACGCCAGTATTCTGGCCCTCATTCTTGGGGTGATATTGGGTGTCGCACGCTGCTCGGCAAACCTGACAATAAGGATGCTTGCGCGGACCTATCTTGAGTTTCTGCGCAATGTTCCTCCCGTTGTGGTGATCTTCATCTTCTTCTTTTTCCTCTCCGAGCAGTTGATCGTGGCACTCAACATGGAAAGTTGGGCCCGCAGCATCGCCCGGCAGGAAAACAACGCGATCTGGACCTTTCTGTTTGGTGACATGCGACGCTTTCCCGCGCTCATTTCAGGGGTGATTGTGCTGGCCCTGTTCGAAAGCGCATTTGTCGGTGAGATTGTCCGCGCGGGCATCCAGTCTATCGACAGGGGGCAGCGGGAAGCAGCGCGGTCCATCGGCATGAGTTGGTTTCAGGAGATGCGTTTCATCGTGCTCCCCCAGGCGCTTCGCAAGGTTTTGCCGCCGCTAGCCAACCAATTCATAAGCCTGGTCAAGGACAGCTCATTGGTGTCCCTCATTTCCGTACCCGATCTGACGTTCAAGACGGTCGAGTTGGTCGCCTCAACCCGGCTGATCTTTGAAGGCTGGCTGACGGCAGCAGCATTCTACTTTGTGATTTGCTTCGGATTGTCACTGCTGTTCCGGCGTCTGGAAAACAAGTAACTATTCTGTATCCTGAACAACCAGCATCAGAAGATCACCCCGCGCGACGTAGCCACGATTGGTATGCGCCAGTACAAATCCGTCATGGGAGAAGGTAATAGTTTCGGAGGCCCGTCGCGGTTCACAAACATAATGCAGGTAGCCTGCGACCTGCCCTTTTCTGACCCCATGCCCGGCTGACACTTTGCGATCAAAGATACCCTCCCCCGGCGCATAGATACTGTGATCAGGGTCTGCGATCTCTACCCGCCGGGGTGTTCGAATTTCAGAGACCTCCCCGGCGAGAACGCCCATGTGACGCAGCACCCTGTAAAGGCCCTGTTCCGCCAGGTTGGCAATGTCAGGGTCGACGCCACCGCCACCGCCCAGTTCTGTCGCAATCATTGGCACCCCTGCCCGCTCAGCCGCAGAATTGAGAGAACGCGGCTCGTTAAATCCGCCCAAAACCCATACAAGCGGCAGGCCGAAAACCTCCGCCAAGGTGAGATTTCGCGCATATAGCCCCGGATCAGCTGTCCGTGTTGGCAAGGTGCAAGGCGCAAAATAGGCCGCCTTACCTCCCGAGTGCAAATCCAAAGCCGCATCGGCAAGCGGGAGCAGTTCGGTCTCTACATAGTAGGCAATCTGCTCGGTGAGCGCCCCCATCGGATCACCGGGGAATGCACGGTTCAGATTTACCTGATCAAGCGGAGAAACGCGGGTAGATGCCGCGACAGCGGGCCTGTTCAGACTGGGTACAATAATGATCTGTCCGGTAACATCCTCGATCGACAGGTCACCAGCAAGACGCATTATCGCCGATGGTCCCTCGAACTCGTCACCATGGGTGCCGCCTATGATCAATATAACGGGTCCAGCACCGTTTTTGAGGCTGATGATTGGCACCGGGTGATACCCCAAAGGCACCGAGTTATCGGACCAGCGGACACGCAAATCCCCAACTTGTTTTCCCTCGGCCGCAAGGTCAATCGTCGGTGCAACGGTACTTTTCGGCATTGGATGTCTCGCTCTTTGGGGCAGGTTATTCGGTGCAGCCTACAGAATTGAATGCTGTGTGCATGCATATTTTTGACCCGTCAAAGCTCGGGTTTGAACGGCGCGTCGCGTTTGATCTTGTGGGTGAGGTCGGGAATTTCCAACATTGCAATTGGACAGGCCAAACGTAAGCTGCGCGCATGGAACCCAAGGATCCCTCCAACAGGCTTGAAAGCTGCGTCGGTCATTCCGTCAAGAAGCACCGCAATGCGAGAGACCTTACAATCGTCGAACTTTCAAAAATTTCGGGGGTTTCCTCCGCCATGATTTCAAAGATCGAACGCGGTCAGGTCTCGGCGTCTCTGTCCACGCTCGACGCCTTGGCGCAAAGTATTGGAGTGCCCATCGCAAACCTTTTCGCGGACACAGTCGAGCGCAAGGAAGTCTCTTTTGTAAAAGCAGGCGCCGGCATCGAGGTTCGCCGTGTCGGCAGCACCTATGGCCACAGCTACACTCTGGTCGGACGATCCGAGGCAAACGGCCAACATCTGGAGTGCTACGTTATAACCATCAGGGACACCGCAGCAGGACAACCTCTGTTCCAGCATCCCGGGATAGAGTTCATACGCATGATAACCGGTCAAATGACCTACCGCGTCGGCGGCGACAGTTACCTGCTGGAAAAAGGGGATTGCCTGACATTCGACAGCGAGATGCCCCATGGGCCGGTCACGCTGAACACGCAATCTGTTGAATTCTTTACCATCATCGTCACCCCATAGGAAATTTTCTTCAAAAGAACTAATTTTACTGATAGTAGAATCAGCATCGTTTCAGCTGGAAGCACCCGATGACGGCACCCGTTCTGACACCGATCACCCAGGCCCTTAACGCTGGCGTGCTCACGCGCCAGGAACTGAAGGCGTTGATGGTACGGTCGGACGTTCCCGCGCTGAAACACCTGGCTCTCTGGATCATGCTGGTGCTTTCGACCGGATCACTCATCCATCTGACGTATGGATCGGTCTGGATGTGGGCTGCCATGTTCCTGCACGGCGTGGTTCTGGTTCACCATTTCTCACTGCAACACGAGTGTTGCCATTATACCGTATTCAGGACCCGATGGTTGAACGACCTGGTCGGGAACATCTGCGCCATCATCATCATGCTACCAAACCGGCATTTTCGTTATGAGCACTGCGATCACCATACCTACACCCAGCTCAAGGGGGATGACCCTGAGCTCATCGAACTGCCGCGCAGCCTTGGCGGGTATCTTTGGTATCTGTCTTCCCTCCCCTACTGGCGCAGCAAATTCACCGAACTGGGTCGACATACCTTCGGACACCTCAGCAAGGAAGAAGAACGATTCATCCCAAAGGAGGAGCGTCAGACCATTTTCTGGGAGGCGCGTCTGATGCTGGTGGCCTATGTGGCAATCGGGGGTTTTTGTATTGCGACCCATTGGTGGGGACCTGTGATCTATTGGTGGGGACCGGTATTATTGGGCGAACCTGTGATGCGGTTCATTCGCATGACCGAACACGTGGGCAAACCGAACGTGCGCGATATGACCGAAAATACCCGCACTAACTATGTCACCCGGCCCATGCGGTTTCTCGCGTGGAACATGAACTATCATGCCGAGCACCACTATGCGGCCTCTGTGCCTTTCCACGCGCTGCCTGCTTTGCACGAAAAACTCAAAGGCCATGTGGCGGTCGAGTCCAGAGGCTATATCGGGGCCCACATCGACATTCTGGCGCAGCTGTTCGGACGCAAGCATCGTTGTGATGCAACGAAGGGCAACTGACATGCCTCGGGAAAGGGCCTGGCGAGATTTAATCCCGGTTGCCCAAATCTATCGCGGCGATGCGACACCGGTTTCCCTTGGGTCCAGAGAGTTTGCTGTATTTGACACCGATCAGGGGATCACGGTGGCGCTGGCCCGATGCACACATGGCGCTGCCAATTTATGTGACGGCTACTTCGACGGTACCCATATTGAGTGCCCTTTGCATCAAGGCCTGTTTGACGCGCGCACAGGAGTGGCCGTCGCAGCACCCGCCCGGGTTAAGTTGCGGATGATCCTGTCGCGCGAAGTTGACGGCATGGTGCAAGTTTTCATTTAGGACTGACAGTCCGGTGACGTCAATCGGCGCAAGCAGTTCCTATGGTATTTTATTTAGGTTTTAATATTTCAAACTTGAAGATTATCGCCTCTGGTCGTAGACTTCTGCCACAACAGCAAGCGGTACCTGTGCTGTTCAAAGGCGATTTTGGGAGGGCTTAATGCGAATAGCGTGCTTGGGGGGCGGGCCGGCGGGTCTCTATTTTGCGATCTCTATGAAGCTGCGCGACCCTTCCAGCGACATCACGGTATTCGAACGCAACAAGTTCGATGACACTTTCGGCTGGGGTGTGGTGCTCTCAGATGAAACATTGGAAAACCTGTCCCGCAACGACCCCGTAAGCGCCGAAGCGATCGGCGACAGTTTTGCCTATTGGGACGACATCGCCCTGCATTATCGGGGCGAAACACATATTTCCTCAGGTCATGGGTTTTGCGGGATCGGACGCAAGAAACTCCTGTTGCTCTTGCAGGCCCGCGCCAAGGAACTGGGCGTCGAACTGCGCTTTGAAACCGAGATAAAAAGCGCCGATACCTACCGGTCGGACTATGATGTCGTCGTCGCTTCTGACGGGTTGAACTCGGCCACGCGCAATCTATACGCGGAAAGCTTCAAAACCGAGGTTGATCAGCGGCTATGCCAGTTTGTCTGGCTCGGGACACATCAAAAGTTTTCCGATGCCTTCACCTTCATCTTTGAAGAAACAGAGCATGGATGGGTTTGGGTGCATGCCTACCAGTTCGATGACGAAACCGCGACTTTTATCGTCGAATGCGCTCAGGAAACATTCGACAAGTTCGGCTTTGCCGACATGAGCCAGCAGGAAAGCATCCGGACCTGCGAGGCGATATTCAAAGACCACCTGGGTGGCCATGAATTGATGTCGAACGCGAACCATATTCGCGGCTCCGCCTGGATACGTTTTCCGCGAGTCCTTTGCGAAACCTGGCACCATGAAAATGTGGTTCTGCTCGGGGACGCCTCGGCAACGGCGCATTTTTCAATCGGCTCGGGTACCAAGCTAGCCTTTGAGAGCGCGATCGCTCTGGCTGAATTTATCCATACGGAACAAACTCTTGAATTGGCCTTCACCCGCTACCAGGAAGAGCGGCGCCTGGAAGTTCTGCGACTGCAATCAGCCGCGCGGAATTCTCTTGAGTGGTTTGAATCTGTGGAGCGGTACCTGGGCCTTGACCCTGTGCAGCTGAACTACTCAATGCTGACGCGGTCGCAAAGGATCAGCCACGAAAACCTGCGATTGCGTGACCCGGAATGGATGGAAAGCGCGGAGCGCTGGTTCTTTGATCAGGCTGGCGTGGCGGATGATGTGCCGGTTCGTGCGCCAATGTTCGCACCCTTCAGGCTTCGCGAAATGCAGCTTGAAAACCGCATCGTGGTATCGCCGATGGCGCAGTACAAAGCGGTGGATGGTACGCCCAACGATTGGCATCTGATTCATTATGGTGAGCGTGCCAAGGGGGGTGCCGGGCTGGTATTCACGGAAATGACCTGTGTCTCTGAGACGGGTCGGATCACACCGGGTTGTCCCGGACTTTACGCGCCTGAGCATGAAACAGCCTGGAGACGCCTGACAGATTTCGTCCACAACGAGACGACGGCGCGCATATGTTGCCAGATCGGCCATTCCGGTCGCAAGGGATCAACAAACATCGGTTGGGAAGGGATGGACCGGCCCCTGGCGGAGGGGAACTGGGAATTGGTCTCGGCCTCCGCAATCCCGTGGTCCCCGGATAACGCAACCCCCCGTGAAGCAACACGCGCCGATATGGACGATATCAAAGCACAGTTTGTCGCCGCCGCAGAAATGGCAGAGCGCGCCGGTTTCGACATGATCGAATTGCACGCAGCCCACGGATATCTGATTTCTTCCTTCATCTCGCCGGTCTCCAATCAGCGCCAAGACGCATATGGGGGCGCTTTGGCAAATCGGCTACGATATCCATTGGAAGTCTTTGCGGCGATGCGCGAGGTCTGGCCGGAACACAAGCCAATGTCCGTCCGCATTTCGGCCACTGACTGGATGGAGAACGAAGGCGTCACCCCGGACGATGCGGTCGAAATCGCACGCTCCTTTAGCGCCCTCGGCGCTGATATCATTGATGTTTCCGCCGGGCAGACAACGCCTGATGCCAAACCGGTCTACGGTCGGATGTTTCAAACGCCGTTTTCAGATCGCATCCGCAATGATGCCGGTATCAGGACCATGGCTGTTGGAAACATCTATGAGGCCGATCACGCAAATTCGATCCTCATGGCGGGGCGTGCGGATCTTGTCGCGGTGGGACGCCCGCATTTGGCGGATCCCTATTGGACGTTGCACGAGGCTGCGAAAATCGGGGATCGCCAAGCCGATTGGGCGCTCCCCTATCAGGCGGGCAGAGATCAGACATGGCGACTGGCCGACCGGGAAGCGGAGATGATCAGGGTATGAGCATTTCAGGCAAACATGTCATTGTGACTGGCGGCGGCACGGGCGTTGGGGCGGAAACCGCCAAAACCCTCTTCGAAGCCGGAGCCAAAGTCACAATCATGGGGCGCAGTGAGGCGCCTTTGAAATCTCAGAAATTCCCCTATCAGATTTGCGACGTGACCGATCCGGCGGCTGTTGCAGATGCCTTCAGCGCCGCGCGAAAAGATCACGGGCCGATTGCGGCAGTTGTTGCAAATGCCGGAGCCGCGCAAAGCGCGCCTTTCGCTAAAATGACCAATGAGCAGATGCAGGCCATGCTGTCGGTTAATCTGATCGGGGTTGCAAATGTCTGGCAAGCCGCTTTGCCGGACATGAAGGCCGCAGGCTGGGGACGCATGATCGCCATTGCCTCCACTGCGGGTCTGAAAGGGTACCCCTATGTAGCGGCCTATTGCGCATCAAAGCATGGGGTTGTCGGGTTGACGCGGGCGCTCGCCATCGAACTGGCGGCCTCCGGCATTACCGTAAATGCTATCTGCCCCGGGTTCATCGACACACCAATGCTGGATCGTTCCATCGCGACAATTGCCGACAACACCGGCATGTCCGAGCAAAAGGCACGCGCGTCGTTGGTCGCCGGGAACCCGCAGAAGCGCTTGATCTCAACCGACGAGGTCTCGGAGGCGGTGCTTTGGCTCTGTTCGGACGCCGCCCGCTCGGTCAATGGTCACGCCCTGTCACTCTCGGGAGGCGAGATATGACATCTGCCCGCGACACGCATGACATCGGTGAAAGCCTCTCCAAGGAACGTCTGCGCTTATGGCTGAAATTGCTGAAGACCAGCAATCAGATCGAGGGCGAAATACGACGCAGACTGCGCAGCGAATTCGGATCAACCCTGCCAAGGTTCGATGTCATGTCTGCGTTGGCACGCACGTCTGACGGTTTGAAAATGAGCGAAATTTCGAAGCGGCTGCGGGTCTCCAACGGAAACATCACTGGCATCGTGGACAAGCTGACCGAAGAGGGCCTTGCATCGCGCCGATCGATACCGGGTGACCGTCGCGCCAATCTCGTTCAATTGACACCCAAGGGACGTGAAGTCTTTGCTGAACACGCTGAGGCACATGAAAGTTGGATCAGCGGCATTTTGTGCGATCTGGATGAGAACGACATTGAGGGAATGATCCAGCGGCTGGATCACCTCAGCCAATCACTTGAGGATCAGAATTGACATGCGCAGCGACGTCTCTCACTTCAATTGCACCGTATCGGAGGGTATCGCCAGGATCTCTCTGGACCGGCCTGAACGGAAAAACCCGCTGACACTGGAGAGCTACGCAGAATTGCGAGACTGGTTTCGGGACCTGCATTACGCAGAGGATGTGAACGCCGTCGTTTTTGCGCCTAATGGCGGCAATTTCAGCTCGGGCGGGGACGTTCATGATATTATCGGTCCATTGACAAAGATGAGTATGAAAGAGCTTTTGACCTTTACGCGGATGACCGGCGATCTGGTCAAGGCGATGGTCAATTGCGGCAAACCGGTCATCGCCGCGGTAGATGGTGTCTGCGCAGGTGCAGGCGCGATAATCGCGATGGCCAGCGATCTGCGCATAACAACCCCGGACTCCAAAACCGCTTTTCTCTTCAACCGTGTCGGGTTGGCAGGATGTGACATGGGGGCTTGTGCCATTCTGCCACGGATCATTGGTCAGGGGCGGGCTGCGGAACTTCTATATCTGGGGCGCTCCATGACTGCCGAGGAGGGTCATGCCTGGGGATTTTTCAACAAGATCGTAGCGACAGACCAGCTGACCCAGGAAGCCAATGCGCTTGCGCGTCGCATCGCGGACGGTCCGGGTTTTGCAAATATGATGACCAAGACCATGCTGGCGCAGGAGTGGTCGATGTCCATCGAGCAGGCCATCGAGGCTGAGGCGCAGGCGCAGGCCATCTGCATGCAGGGGCAGGATTTTCACCGGGCCTACCATGCCTTTGTGGCCAAAGAAAAACCTGTCTTTGAGGGCGATTGATGGCAGATAAATCCTTTCTTCAATGGCCTTTTCTGGAAGACCGGCATCGCGCCCTGGCCGCGAAGCTGGAGGATTGGTCGCAATCCGCCTTGGGAGATGTCGATCACGGGGATACCGACGCTGCTTGTCGGGTTTTGGTGACACGTCTCGGAGAAGGCGGGTTTCTCACCCATTCGGGCTCGGAACGAGGCGTGCTGGATGTGCGCAGTCTCTGCCTGATCCGCGAAACGCTGGCGCGTCATGACAGTTTGGCGGATTTCGCCTTTGCAATGCAGGGGTTGGGTTCGGGTGCGATTTCCCTTTTTGGCTCACCCGATCAACGGGCGGAATGGTTGCCGAAAACCCGCTCCGGAGAGGCCATCGCCGCCTTTGCCCTCACCGAGCCGGGCTCCGGATCGGACGTCGCCAATTCTACGATGACAGCAGAACGCGACGGCGCTCACTATGTATTGAACGGCGAAAAAACCTGGATTTCCAACGGCGGCATTGCGGATGTCTACACCGTCTTTGCCCGTACCGGTGAAGCACCGGGTGCCAAGGGGCTATCTGCCTTTATTGTCACGCCAGATTTGCCCGGCTTCGAAGTAACGGAACGTTTGGAAACCATTGCCCCCCACCCGCTCGCCACCCTGCGCTTCAGCGACTGCCGCGTTCCGGCAGCGGCCTTGATCGGAGAGCGCGGACGGGGTTTCACCATCGCCATGTCGGTCCTGGATGTTTTCCGATCAACCGTCGCTGCTGCCGCTTTGGGGTTCGCCCGGCGGGCCTTGGACGAAACATTGACACGTGTCGAAACCCGGCAGATTCAGGGGGCCCCATTGTTTAATTTGCAAATGGTCCAAGGCCATATCGCCGACATGGCGCTGGACATAGATGCCGCGGCGCTGTTGGTCTACCGCGCGGCCTGGACCAAGGATAGCGGCGCGCCACGCGTGACCCGTGAGGCCGCGATGGCCAAACTCTTTGCAACAGATCGGGCGCAGAGCGTGATCGACAAAGCGGTACAGCTTCACGGTGGCGACGGTGTAAAATCGGGGGAAACGGTGGAACGTCTCTATCGCGACATCAGAGCGTTGCGCATCTATGAAGGCGCCTCAGACGTTCAACGTGTTGTCATTGCCAGACAGGTGCGCGCTGGTCATCCGCAATAGACAGGCCTCGGTTTTTAAGTCCAAGTCGATTTGGAGTTGCAAAACCCGAGGTCAACGGCGATTTCAAAACTCACTGGCATCTGCGGCAACGCTTCCCAAATCAACACACAATCTGAGACCTCTCTTTGACAATCTTTGAAATATGCCTTCTGACATCTGCCGGATTTCTCGCGGGCGTCATCAATGCAATTGCCGGAGGCGGCAGTTTTCTGACTTTCCCTGCACTCGTGTTTGCAGGTGTGCCAACCATCCCCGCCAACGCGACAAGCGCCGTGGCCGTCTTTCCGGGTTATCTAAGCGGTGCGTTGGGATATCTGGATGAACTACGCCTTTACCCGCGCAGACATTTGAGCGCGCTTCTGGGCTTGTCCGTACTTGGCGGCGTTCTGGGTTCGCTGTTGTTGCTGGTGACGCCCGCGACTGTGTTTTCTGCAGTGGTCCCATGGCTGCTAGGTTTCGCAACACTGGTCTTTGCATTGGGCAAACGCATCTCAAACTGGGCTGAACGGCGTTCGCAAACGACTGGAAACCTAGGTACGCTCAGCACCCTGATCGTCTGTATCTATGGCGGCTATTTCAACGGTGGCCTCGGTATCATTCTGCTGGCGCTGTTTTCGACGCTGGGTGTCCGGGATCTCAACGTTATGAACGGTCTCAAAAACGCGATGTCATTCATTCTTTCCGCAGCCTCAGTGGTCACTTTCGCCCTGGCGGGAATAATTTACTGGCCACAGGCTCTGCTGATGATGGTATCAGCGACCGTCGGAGGGTATTGTGGCGCATTGCTGGCCCGCAGGCTATCCGCGCGGGTCATCAGGTCAATCGTGATCTGTGTCGGAGTGGCAATGACGATTGTCTTCACTTTCAGAACCATCTGACGATGTCGTCGATCAGGTGACCGCAAGCAACTTCAGTCGCTGAATTTTCCCTGACGGGCCTTTGGGCAGTTCCGGCAAGAAATGAATGCGGTCAGGGGCTTTGAATCTGCCAAGTTTCTGCACGCAGATGTCCACGAGGTCATCGTTTGTCAGGCACGACCCCTCCCGGACCCGAACAGCAGCCTCCACCCGCTCACCATATGTCTTGCAGGGGCGCGCAAATGCAGCCGCTTCAATGACATCACCATGCGAATAAAGCGCCTCATCAATCTCGCGCGGGGCGATGTTCTCCCCCCCCTTGATGATCAACTCCTTGAGCCGCCCGGTGACGAACAGATATCCATCCGCGTCTTTTTTCCCCAGATCACCGGTACGCAGCCAACCGTCCGCGAAGGTCCCATTGGTGGCATCGGGGTTCTTGAGATATTCGAGCATCACATTGGGCCCACGAACCGCAATTTCGCCCTCTGTATCACAAGGACATTCGGTCAGATCGGGCGCAAGAATTGCAACCTCATTGCCATATGCAATTCCCGGAGACCCGATTTTGCGTATGCCCGGGGGCAGCGGGTTGGACAGGATCTGGGCTGCAGTTTCAGTCAATCCCATGGTCTCAATGATGGGAACATTGAACCTCTTTTCAAAGGCGCTTTGGACATCCGGCGCCAAAGCAGAAGAAGCCGAACGGCCAAACCGCAGCCGATCCATGGTTTCTGCGCCCGGTGCGCCCTTTGCATGGAGCAGATGGGAGATGATCGTCGGAACCACGGAGAACCAGGTGGCACCCATTTCACTGACCTGTGTCCAGAATCCGCTGACCGAGAATTTTGGGCACATCGCAACCGAACCGCCCGAAACGAGAGCCCCAATGACAGTCACACATAATCCGTTGATATGGCAAATGGGCAGAACGCAGAGTGCACGGTCCCGAGGCGAAAGGTCATGGGCAATTGCCGTGGTCCACCCGCCGGCAAGCAGGCTTGACTGTGTATGCACAACCCCTTTTGGCCGACCTGTCGTACCGGATGTGTACATCAACAGCGCATGATCCGATGGCGCCACGTCGTGTAATTTCGCGTCAATCACCGCGACAGATACATCCATCGTTGCCATCGCTCCAGGCCGTGTGGCGTCAAAAAGCGACCGGACGCTGTCATGGACGATCGCGACCTTCGCTTCACTATGCTCCAGTGCATAGGAAATCGCATCCTGACCAGCCGCAAGGTTGATCATGGTGGCGCGGAACCCGCCGTAGACCGCACCATAAAAAGCCAGCACGCCTTCGCGGCCGTTAGGTTGGAGGATCGCGACACTTTCACCCTTCTCAAGGCCTTGGGCCGTGAGGGCCATGGCTATCTTTCTGGCTTCAGCCTGAAGAGACTTCCAATCCAATCCTTCAGAGTCATCCCAGAAGACAAACGCTGTCCCACCGTTCGCGGCGCGATGATCAATCCAGTCGCGCAGCGTCCCCTTTGGGGGCGTATCCGGCGCGAAGATCATTGACCAGCGACTTCCCAGTAGTCGCCGAAGATGTCTGCAACTTCTGGCTCGCGCGGCGGAATTTCGCGAATGACTTTTGTCGTTTGCAAGAAATGCCGCCAATGCAGGTTGTCATCAATAGAGTTTCCGCCCCATGATCCGCAGCCCATGGAGAGCGAAAAGGGCATTCCATTGTTAAAAGCCCCGCCGGTCGCGAAACAATGCGCCTGATTGACGATCACGCGACAGGTCGGAATGGCCCTACCCAGTTGCAAAGCCCGATCATCCTTTCGCGAGTGCAGACCAATGGAATGTCCTGCTCCCTGATGGGCGAGAATTTTCCCGGCAACGGTCACGGCATCGGAAAAATCTGCCGCACGATAGAGTGCTGCCACACGTGACAGCTTCTCTCCAGATAACGGGTGTTCATGGCCGATGCCCGAGGTCTCAACCGCGAGGAATTTGGTTTCTGCCGGGACCTCCTGCGTCAATCCCAGTGCTTGCAGCATCTTGTCGGCATCCTGCGCGATTACCGCGCGATTGAGATGCCCGTCGGGCCAAAGCGCGGCAACGATACGACCTTCGTTCTTTACCAAAGCCCCCCCAGCTTTCGCCAGTTCCGCAACAAATGCGTCGTAGATTTCATCAACGACCACAATCGCGTTTTCCGACGAACAGGATGTGGCGTTGTCGAAGGTCTTGGACGCCGTGATCTTCTCTGCCGCTGCTTTCAGATCGCAGGTTTCGTCAACGATCACGGTGACATTGCCTGCACCAACGGCAAGCGCGGGCGTGCCAGAGGTATAGGCCCGTTTGACGTTATTCTGCGACCCCGTCACGACGATCAGATCGGTGGTTTCCAACAGACGCTGAGTCTTCTCCTTACTGCCCTTGCCCGGCACCATCTGCACCAGATCATGGTCTTCGCCAATCTTGTCGAATTCCGCGTGAACGTATTTCAGCAGGGTCTCGCAGGCGGGCACGCCCTTGGGTGACGGCGACAGGACAATGGCATTGCCACATTTCAAAGCGTTGATGATGTTGTTGGCCGGCGTCGCCGCGGGATTTGTGGAGGGCACGACGGCGCCGATCACACCCATCGGGCGGGCGATTTCGGTGATACCTGTTTCCGGGTCATCGGCGATCACGCCGTATGTCTTGGCCGGCGCAATATCGCGCATCAGACCCAAGGTTTTGCGATGGTTCTTGGTGATCTTGTCCGGCACGTTGCCGAGGCCGGTTGTCTCGACCGCAAGCTCCGCAAGATGGCGGTTACGGGTGGGTTCCATGATGGCCCAGGCAGCGGCCTGTGCAGCTCGGTCGTAACGGGCCTGCGATCCACCGACCTCATAAGCTTTTTGCGCGTGGCGCGCCCTTGCAACAATGGCATCAACCTCGGCAAGATCATCATGGACGTTCATTTGCATGTTCCTCTGAAGGGGGTCCCCACCCGGCTGACCGGATGGGGACGGCGTAGATTACAAACCGGCCAGCAGTTCTTTCAGCGTTTCTTCGCGCGCGGCCCACATGGCCAGAACCTCGTCGCGGGTCATGATGTGCATGGGCGATCCGCCCGCTTTCATCTTGCCCGCGACGCGGCTGTTCTCGAACATGGTCGGAACCGTTTCTGCAAGCTTGTCGATGATCCCCTGCGGCGTACCCTTGGGCACCATCACGCCGCGAAAGTTTACAGAGGCATTGTCGACATCCAGACCACCTTCCATCATCGTGGGAACATCCGGCAAAAAGTCGTTCCGCTCCAGATCGGCGACCGCGAGGATTTTGACATTGCCCGCCTCACGCGCACGGAAAGCATCGCTAAGGTTATTGATACCAGCCATGACTTCGCCTGCAATCACCGCTTTCATGGCCGCAGCACCACCGCCTTTTGTCGGGATATAGGCCATTTTCATATCGCCCGCTTTTTCCATTTGCAGTGCGGCAATGTGGTGACCGACGAAAAGCCCCGCGCCCGAGGTGGTCAGCTTACCTGGATTGCCCTTGGCAAAATCGACCACATCCTGAAGCGTGTTGAATTCGCTGTCCGCGCCGACAACCAGCACGGCGGGATCCGCGCCCCAATTGGCGATGGGCTCGAAACTGTCCGCCGAATACTCGACACCGCCCTTGATCGACTGTGCGATGAAATGCGGAACGTTATATGCACCAAGCGTATAACCATCCGCTTCGGCCTGACCGGCAAGCCAGTTCCAGCCGACACGGCCCCCTGCGCCCGGTTTGTTGAGGATCGCGATCGGCATGCCGAGCGCATCCTCGTTCCCGGCGGTCATCGTCACGATGCGCGCTTGAAAATCCGTGGCCCCCCCGGCTCCGTAGCTGACCATCATCATGATCGGTCGGTCTGGGTAGTTTGCGTGACCATCCGCCGTCGCGGTCGTGGTCAGTCCCATTAGGGCAATGGCGGCCCCTGCGAGTAGTTTCTTCATGGTAGTTCCTCCCAAAATGATCTGCCGCTGTTTGCGGTTCAGAAATATATCTCTCGCGGTGTGTAGACTTTCAGCAGCAAGGCGAAGAGACCGTACATGACAGCCATAAAGCAGGCCGTGATGATGATGCGTTTGAGCCAGGATTTGAGCACGCCGTGTGGTGCCGGATCGTAAAGGCTCAACAGAATAAAAAAGGCGATGGAGGTTGCGGTATAAAACCCCAATCCCTTGGCCGCCCAGAAGATGTAGATCAGGGCGATGATCAAACCCGGTGCCAGATTTCGGAGCTGCCTGGCGGAAATGCCGTTGCCAACCTTGGTCCAGCCGAGACAGGCTTTGGCAAATGTCCAGAGGGCCAGAACGACAAAGACAGTCGCGATCAGGCGCGGAAACAAAAAGGCTTCGGACGGTTGCTGGGTGTAGCTGACATAGGCGACCCAGATGCCGACGGCGGCCACGATCCCCGACCCTATGATGTGCTGAACACGCGGCAAGCTGATATCACTCATGCCATGATCTCCTCTTTGGAGGTGTAGCGACGGCTGCGTAACTCCATGTAAGCGGAGTAGAAAATCGAGGCGATGACCACCGCGATCAGGAAGAGGTTGAGCGCGCCGCCGAGGAAATAGGGACCCATTCCATCTGTTGCAGTGGCGATCATGCTGCCCTGGATGAAATTCGCCTCAGCAATGGGTCCGAGGATCAGACCCAGCACCAGTGGGGCGGCGGAAAAGCCAAAGCGTTCGAGGAAGTACATCATCACGCCAAGCCCGGCCATGACGTAGACATCTCCCATGCTGGACTGCACCGAGTAGCTGCCAAAGACCGCAAGACCCAGAACCACCGCAGCCATCACGCTTTGCGGCACCTGAGCCACGCGCGCTGCCATGCCGGCCACATAGAGACCAAAAATACACATCAGTATCTGGCCGATCAGCATCGAATTGATGAATGTCCAGGCCACATCCGGGTGATTGTCGAAAAGGTCGGTGCCTGGGAAAATGCCATGGATCAGCAGCCCGCCCAACAGCACTGCCGCCGTGGGCGAGCCGGGGATCGAAAGGGTCAGCAACGGCACCAGCGACGGGCCAACCATCGCGTTGTTTGCCGATTCCGCCGCGACAAGACCTTCGGGATGGCCGGTGCCGAATTTGTCACGATCAGGGCTGAACTTCTTGGATTGGTCGTAGGCAACAAGCCCGGCGATCTGCCCGCCGACACCCGGGATCAGGCCGATGACGGAGCCTGTCAGGGTCCCGATGCTCATGGCGCGCTTGTTGCGCATCAATTCCGTTATCGCGCCGGAAATCGGGTGTTTTTGAACCTGAATGACTTCCGCACCATCGTTCCGGCGGCCTTTGGCGAACATGGTGATCACCTGCGGGATGGCAAAAAGCCCGATCAATGCCGCAATGATATTGATGCCGCCTCCAAGGGCCGGGTGGAAGATGAACCGCTGCGCGCCCATGATGTCATCAAAACCGATTGTGGCCAGCCACAAGCCGATACACCCCGAAAGCAACCCCTTCACCACCGAACGCGAATCCAGAGACCCGATGACAGTTACCCCGAGGATCGCCAGCCAGAAGAGATGACTGGGACCAAAGGCCAGAGCCCATTTCGCCAGCACAGGCGTCAGAAAGATCAGCAAGAGAACACCGAATATCCCCCCGACAGCCGAGGACAGAAATGACAATTGCAGCGCTTTGGCCCCCTCGCCTTTTTGCGCCATTGTGTGGCCGTCGAGCGTTGTGGCGATGTTCGCCGGAGCACCGGGAATTTTCAGCAATATGGCCGAGACTGCACCGCCCGCCACTGTGGATGTATAGGCCGCACCCAGCAGAATGAGGCCCTGCGCCGCCTCAAGTTGAAACGTAAATGGAATGAGCAAGGCCACGGCCATGGTGGGTGATAACCCGGGCGTCGCCCCCAGGATGAGCCCGCCAATGGTGCCCAGCAAGAGCAGCCCAAAGTTGATGGGTGTAAAGACATCGCCGAAATAGAAGATGAATTCCATTTAAAGGCTCCCCAGCCAAACTTCCTTGACAAAACAGGGTAGGCAATGAAAATAGTTTTGCAAATGTTTTCATTTTTGAGCTCATATTTTCCTATAAGGCACTGATAAATGATAGATAAAGTGGATATATTTGCCGTTGCAAAGCGCGCCAAAGTTTCTATTTCGACGGTTTCGCGGACGTTCAATCACCCCGATCAGGTAAAACCTGCGACTCGCAAAAAGATTGACAAAGCGGTGCGCGACCTGGGCTACATCCGAAACCGTGCCGCCCAGACGATGCATGGTATCCGGAGCGGAACGATTGGCCTTGTGGTCCCGACAATTGATCACACGATCTTCGCGGAACTCATTCAGGCGTTTTCACAGTCGGTGGAAGCGCATGGTTTCGTAATTCTGGTGGCATCCCATGGATACGACCTGGAACGCGAATATGCGGCAGTTCGCAAATTCCTTGAACATCGCGTGGATGGCGTGGCGCTCATCGGGCAGGACCATTCCGAAGAGACCTACCAATTGCTGGAAAGTAACAAGACACCCGCCATATCGATCTGGAATTACGACGCGGAATCGCGGCTGTCCTGTGTGGGGGCTGACAATGCTCTGGCCGGCCAACTGGCGGCGCAATGTTTGCTGGATCACGGTCACCGGGATATCGGGCTTTTGTTTCCGCCCCTTCCCGACAATGACCGTGCCCGAGGGCGATTTGATGGGGCATGCAAGACCCTGGCGGCAGCGGGTGTGGATCTGCAGGAACGATGGATGACCGAAAGTCTTTATAGCCTGTCTGAAGCCAAACAAGCGGTGACGGGGATTCTCAATCAAGAGCACAAGCCCACCGCCTTGCTATGCGGCAATGATGTGCTGGCGGTCGGCGCATTGTATGGCGCACAAAGTATCGGGCTGAAGGTCCCTGATCACCTTTCGATCATCGGCATTGGCGATTTCAAAGGGTCCGAAGAAATGACACCCGCCTTGACCACGGTCCGTCTGCCAGCACGTGAAATCGGCCACCTCGCCGGGCAACAGCTGGCGGGCTCCATTGTTGGCAACCTGAATCAAACCGTGCGCATCAACTGCGCTATTACCCTGAACACCCGCGAGACCTGCAAGCGGCTTCAACAGTTTTGAACCCGGTCACGGTTTCGGCCCGTTTTTCACCCGCTGCACAAAATTGTATCCGATGATGAGCCCCAGAACGGCGATTAACCAGATCACGAAGATGCGTGGCCAGAACGATCGGTAGTCGCAAATGTCCAGGATCAGCAACATCGCGATCACAGCAGCCATGCCGATCCAGACAACACCAAGCCGGAAGGCCAACTGATTGATGGCGCCGCTATAGAACGACCGCAGCGTCAGAATGAGCACAAAAACAAAGAGGGCCGCCGCGATCAGCGAAATATAGGCACGGTTCGGACAAGCCCATGTGCAGACCTGTTCCAGCGGAACCCGAATGGTGCTGAGCTCCTTGGGAAGGCTGTGCAGGTTCCAGTCCCCGGCGATTGTTGCCTTGATCGTGGCGATATCCGTATCTTCCAACCGCGGGACCGGCCAGAACCCAATACCCGAAAAGTTGTCTTCAAAATAGATTACGTCATCAACGAATTGCGAATATTTCAGCGCCTCTTCGTCAGTAACGTCGCTTTCCTGATGGCGCTGAAATACGAACTCGTGCCCGCTGGGGGGGACAATCGGAATGATGCTGCGCAGGATTTCCGACCGCTCCTTACCGCGGAAATCACTGCGATCCATGCGGGCGCGCAGACGCTTTTTCGTTTCCGTCGTTGGGCGCTCCAGAAAGATCAGGATCTTGTCCACGATCTTTGCCTCTTCCTGCTCCTTGCGGGAAAACTGTCCTTCTTCCTGACCCTCCACACGTTTCTGCGCCAAGGACCGGCCGGTCAAAAGCAGATCGCTGAGGTTGCTCAACACCGGTTCTTGGCCGGGGATGTCGATCAGGGCGAAATCAAGTGCAATATTCACATGTTGGTTTTCAGGCTGCGGTAACTTGGCGTGCACTGCGCGAACGATATCGATCAGGTTCTGGGCATTCAGATCAGCCATCGTCTTGTTTGCATAGTTTTCAAAAACCAGCGTCACACCGTCGGGATAGGTCGCATCAAAGAGCGTCGGCAGCGCGGCGCGAAGGTCTGCCACCGTTTCAGTTGGAATACGCTCAAAGGCTTGCAACTGTTTGGTGATTTCGGTGGTGGCATTATCAATTTCACTTGCCGTCCAGTTGGACCAGTCACGCAGATCAAACGCCACATCCACTTTGGCACGATGCCGGTGCGCCGAATTCACAAAACTCCGCCGGGCCTCAATCCAACGATCTCGATGGATCAGGGACAGGTTTCGCGTCGTTTCATCGCCTTCGGGGTTGGCATAGGTCATCTCCATTCCATAGAACGCGAGACGACTGATCAATTCGAAATCGACAAGTTGCAATGTCGGCGCAGGCGGGGCGTCTTCACTGTCGTCCGGGGGCGGTGCATCTTTGAGGGGCGCGAACCAGAAAGGGTAGAACCCATAGACTTCTGCGGTGTCGTCTCTTTTCGGAACGCATCCGCAATCGGGCGCCGCCAAAGGACCAAATGCACGTTCCTTGAATTTGTCAGGGACCTCGCGTTGCGCCAATGCGGCAGCAGCGGCGACCAGTTGTTCCGACAAGGGCGGCTCCGAGGGGTCCGCGCCTTCCGCAGGGGGCACGGCGTTTAATGCGGATTGAAACAGCCTTGCTGACGGATACTCGACACCCACCAATGATCTAAGCCGTGTCGCAAGGTCGTCGCTGGTGGGGTCATCCACCAGATCGCTGACATCCGGCAAGTCAAGAATTCTGGACTTGAGACTGGGTGTGAGGGACCATGTAGACATGATCACCGGTTCGATCTGTGCCATCTTATCGGCGACTTCTGCGGCAATCTGTTCCTGGGCGACCGGGCGTAGAATGCGGCGCACATCTCCTTTCAGGATTTCAGGCTGGGTCGCAGGCAGGTAGTTGCTGGTTGCGAGCGCTTCCCGAAAGGCGTCGTTCAGAACCGTGCTGGCGATGGCCAAATCCGTGGCATCCGTAACTCCAATCGTCGCCGGTGGTTCGGGCAATTCATACTCCGGGACACCTTCGGGCAAGGTGTCCAACACCGGAGGAACCGGCTCCGCAGCCGCAGCAAGTGTAGTTGCGGCCACTTCGACTTCTTCGTTTATCGTCAGCGTCACCTGTCCTGTCACAGCGGCGGTGAGCCCGGAGATCAATGTCTCTTCATCCGGGGCGATGCGCCCGATGAAGGGTTCGACCACGGGCATAACGTCCTGCAGTTGGTCGATAAAGCTGAGAGATTTGGTGGCGTTTTCATCTATCAGGAACGCTCTGGGCAGGAATTCTGGGCCGATGACCAGTTCCTTGATCTGGTCCATGGTGCATTGATCAAGCACACCCTGCAAATTGACCTGCAATGCTGCCCATAACTGCTGCGCGCTTGCAAACTGCATGTCCTTGACAGCTTCAAATGCTGTCTGCACATCAACGTTTTCCGTAAGCGCCTTCAGATTATCCTCCGAAAACGCGAAGTAACGTGTCGAACTGTCGACGGCATGAACCGTGCAGGATGCCGGTTTGGCGACTGGTACGGGCGTATCGACCACGACGGGGGCGGTCAGTTTGCTATCGTCATACTCCTTGAGCAACGCCAGCACGGCTGGAACAGATCCCAGCAAGCGCGGCAGCCTGTCTCCCGCCGATTGCCCGAGCCAGGTTCCGAATGCGTCCGACATCAGATCATCTACGCCGCCGGGCATGGTAAGGTCGATCTGGCCTATGCGCGCCATTGCCGACAGGAAATCCTCGCCTGTGCCCGCAATCGGGAAGGCGGTGCAGATATCGACCAGCGCATAGCCAAGATCCGGACCGGACAGAAGATCGAGCGCTGCCTGAACCTCGGCTGAAAGAGCCTCGGTTGCGCTCAGTGCATTGCAATCCGCGACGGATGTCGTTCCCGTCAGAGCTGCCGATGCGACGTGCGGCCCTGCCGCTAATCTAAGCGCCAGCCGCGACGTCGCATTCGACTGCGCCAGGCCGGAAATCACATCGTTCGACAATACGAGGCTGCGCCATTCGGAAACGAGCCCGGATAGAACGCCGTAATCTGTTGCTAAATCAAGAGTCTGAGTGATATCCGGGCCATTCCCCCTTCGCGGCACATCCTCACAGAGCTTCACAAGGGCAGCGCGGGTCACGCTGCCCATAAACCCGTCTTTCAGACGTGCGTTACTGTCTTCAAGCGCGGCGCGCAGACCAGTTTGGACGGTGCCGACGTCATATCCCTCAAATGCCTCATTCCCGAGGGTCTGGAAGTCAGTACAATTGGCCAAGGCTGCCACCGGTGTTCCAATCGCAAGGGCAGCAACAACCCAAAAACGGGTCAGAAAACGTCTGATAATCGTCATGACGTACGTCCTTCTTTGCGCATCTCGGTCGTGATGGCATGTTTGAAATCTTCGGCCGCAACGGTTGCGCTTTCGCGACGCAAAGCGGTGATTGCAGCGGTACGGGCAACATTGGAAATCGATCCGCCTACCAGAGCATAATCACGGGCCATTTTCTGGACATCGACATCATCCGCCAACGGAACCTTTGCCAGCACGTTCTGCCAGATTTGAAGCCTCTGCCCGGTATCCGGTTTAACAAAGCCAACGGACATCTGGAATCTGCGGAAAAACGCATCATCAATGTTACTGCGCAGGTTTGTGGCAAGGATCACAAGGCTCTCGCAATCTTCGATCCGCTGCAACAAATAGGCCACTTCCTGATTGGCGTATCGGTCATTTGACGAAGATGTCGCACTGCGCGCACCAAAGAGGGCATCCGCCTCGTCAAAGAACAATATCCATTCCCGTTCAGCCGCCATGTCAAACACAAGACCAAGGTTTTTTTCGGTCTCGCCAATGTATTTGGACACAACCATCGACAGGTCCACGCGGTAGACATCCATGCCCGTCCGCTTTCCCAAAAGGGAGGCGGTCAGCGTCTTTCCCGTCCCTGGCGGGCCATAAAAAAGTGCCTTGAAACCCTTGCCAAATTGCTTGTGCAGACCCCAGTCCGACAGGATTTTTTCCCGGTTTTCCAGCCACGCGATGACGTGGCCCAAGGCGTAGTGCAAATCTCTGGGCAAGACGAGATCCGACCATTCCAGGCTCGTCTGCAAGCGTTGCGCAGGGAAACTCGGCGAAAAGTCCGGGCGCGGCGGGGAGCCTTCACACAACGCCACCAGCCGGTGCACCGAGATATCCAGAAGGTTCCCAAACGCCTTGGTCTCCGGACCCGCCGTTCCCAACAGTATCCCTGCTCGTTTTCGTAAAGGGCGATCCGCCTCAAAAATCGCCATGGCCGCAATGCGGTCCGAAGTCTCCGCGCCAGCAAGCAGGAACAGCGCAGTCTCTGCGGTTGGTTGGAACCCACCTGCCCCGCTATGTTGCCCGCCAAACTGTGAAAAGGCCCTGTCGATCGCCGCGTTTTTTACAAAGAACGGATCGAGGATCGCGGAATTCACATGCGGTGCAATCGCCAGAGCGATCACCAGCCGCTCGCCGACGCTCAAGTGGTTTTCAGTAACAAGCTCCTGCAAAGCCGAGCCGGGCCGAAGCGGCGGAGGTGAGGGCATAACGAATGCAGCCCCCGTCGCATCAAAGAAATGGGAAAGCCGCGTCTCGATGACCTGCGACAACCACGCCAGTTCCGCTTCGACAGCCACAGCATGGGGCGTCGCATTCCCTTTCAGCTCAACAAGATTAGGGGCGCTAGGCATCGGTGTCCCTCCAGCGAATATGGCAGGGCATCGACATCCATGGGAGTGCAACTGTCGGGCCCAACGACCAGGGTAACCCGTCAAGCAGCACATCAAAGGGCCCGGGATCGACCCGAAGATGAGCGCCAGTGTCATCAAAGTGAAGGGAACCGCCGCGCCGCACAAACGCTTCCTGTAAACCGGCTGGGGAGGTTTGGCCCAGCCTTGCCCATTGATCGATCACAGCACGGATCAAACTGTCGACCAGATCAAGTTCGACAGCTGACAATTCGTCAGGAACGGGCGCCTCCATGCCATCGGGCATCCCCAACAAAACCCGGTGCAACGGGTCCATGGGACCGGGCAAGTCATTCACCCCCGCAAGGGCATTGAGGACAGCTGCGGCCCGATTAATTTGATCAGGCAACAAATCATCCTTGGAGGTCAGCAAATCCATCCTCGAAAAGAGCATCTTATAGTAAGGGTGGAACAGGATCAGCCCGGCATGGGCCGTTAGCAATTGATGTTGCGAAGCCTGATTGGGCGGTATTCTCGGAGTCGCTTGATCGCTGGAAACATCTGGTGTTGCGGCCTCCAGAAGCTGCTGGAGAATGGATTTCAACCGATACCGCAACGCCGGCGGCACCTGACCAGAAGCGTACCCAACCCGTACAACCAACAACCGCAACAAGGCGTTCCGCGCCATCTGTTCTGGTGCGATCAGTTGCAGCAGATCTTTGACAAAATGTGGAAGATCCCTGTCCACCACCCCGTTTTGCGCGACCATGTCGAGCAGCAGACGGTCTTCGATGCCCAGTTTTTCCCATTCAAGTTCGGCAGCGCTCAGAACCTGCGCGGCTTCATGCTCGATGGATAACTTTCCATAGCCGTCTTTTGCCGCTTGCGGCAAAGCCGACCATATTGCGGCGACGGTCGCGCGAAAATCCTGTGCGTGCGCTCCAAATGCTGCCTCAACAAGCGCATCGACGACATCCCCGGACGACGGAAAATCTGGAGGCAGCGTATCCGTCGCATCGGGCCTGGTTTGAGAAGAATTCTCAGGTTGGGAAGTGCGGAATATCGGTGTCGCGTCTGATCCGTCATCATTCGGTGCAAGCGGCCTTGTTGTCTGGTCTGCCCTTGGCGGACCAGCGTGACTGGCGGAACGCGCAGGTGTTGAACCAATCGTGCCTTCCTCCTCGGTTACCGACAGCGGGGCGTCGTTGCGACGCTGATCATCGGCGGGTGTGGCGTTTTCAGCGTACCTACGGTTGGTATTAACAGATCGTTCAGAAAGAGCCCCCTCTCCGCCTTGCCCGACATCAGAAGCAACGCGCTGATCCTTTGCATCGCTCTTCGCTTGCGACTCTTTCAGCAACTCCTCTGCCTTCCGTCTCTCAGAGGTGAAGGTGAGTTTCGACTCAGCGAAAAACTCCTCTGATGATGTCGACGCAAGAGGCGTTTCCTGACCTTCAACTGATGGAAGATCACCACCCGGCAGGTGCCCATCGTCCGACGCCGCGGAGTCCAAGTTGACGTCTTTCTCGACTTCAGTCCCGGGTTTTATGCGTCCCGGGTTTGGCGCCGAAGCTTCCGGTGTCGCGCCATCCAGCTGCCCGGGTTCCAAATCCGTTACATCTTGCAAATCCGGTTTCTGGCCCCGTTCCGGATCATCCCTGGAAGCTCTCCTTTCAGATCGGAAATCACGTTCAGGCGACCCTGGCGTAACTGACCCTTTTAACCGCCGGTTAGACCCGTCAAGCGTCGGACCCCGATAATGATCACTTTCAACCGCATCGCGTTCTTGCTGGTTCTTCGATTGGTCGGCGTTGGATGATCGGTCGAAAGCGTCAGGCCGCGCGTGGTCAGCATCCTCAACATTGTCAGGTCTCGCAGATGAGTGATCTGTGCTCACCCGCTTGGCTATCTTCTGCGCCTCCCCGGAAACGTCTGACACGCCAGCACGCGTCCCAGCGCCGCTATCTTCTCCTGAAACGATATCCGAGTTTCCCGGCTCATCCCTCTGCGAAGGCTGCGTGTCTCGGTTCGCACCAGCGTCGTTGCGCCTCTGACCCTCTTTGCTTGCCGCATCAAAAGCCTGATCTGCCAGGCCCGTTTCCTCCGATCTATTCCACTCAGGAGGTGCCGCAACATCCTGTTCGCCCCCTCTTTCTTTCAACTGACCAGGTCCAGACGCAATTTTGCGCCGTGAAATCCAAACAGGCGGATTCATTGGAAGATTGACATGGTCAGTCTGGTCAGTCTGGTCAGTCTGGTCAGTCTGGTCAGTCTGGTCAGTCTGGTCAGTCTGGTCAGTCTGGTCAGTCTGGTC
>NZ_CANLYL010000005.1 GCF_947495275.1 uncultured Roseobacter sp. | reverse complement strand
AAAGATGATGGAAGAGATGCGACGATCCCCCTAACCTCAGAAAGAACAGGAGTCGCGGTTCTGGTATCGCTCACACGCAAAAGAGAAGGCAATGAAGGTATCAGCCTATCGAACGAGACGTTGCAAAGGCTTGCTGAGCGAGGCCTAACAATCGATTTCGACATCTACGACAGTTCAGACGAATAGTCTCCGCAAGGCTTTTCTACTTGGTTGCAACAGTTGATTCCTTAGATGAACGCCCTTTCGCTTCTTGCTTGCCAAAAGTTCTGCCTAGATTCTGTAAATCGCGTCCGCCTGTCCCGACACGACGACCTGGTTAACTGTTTGCATATGAAGCCGGTGCGTTTTAACACGCGCCGGGTGAAGGAACCTGCCAACGCCACAAGCGACAAGCTTGAGTGGCAAGGTTTGTCATGGTTTTGGCACCCTGAGCGGAATAGGCCGTTGGCTGTTGTTACTTTTGATCGGTACCAAATTTGATATTCCCTGGGCGACGATCGCTGGTTGAGAGCGCGAGTTGCCGGACAGCCCAATTCTTGGCCACTGATATTCGGAAGCTTTCTGCACATCAGTCCCGTAAGACAGCCATGTCCTTGCTGTTCCAACCAATCCAAATAAGGTCTGATCCGAAAGCGCCGCCAGTCTCGGCATCGACAAACGCGCGCAGGATTGCACCCTCGGTCTCACCCAACGCCAAATCCACGGCCATACGGCTTCCCAGAAAAGTCTTGCCCACCACCCTGCCCTGCACCGTGTTCTCAGCGGCGGGGCGTTCGCTGGAAAGCGCAAGTTTCTCAAGTCTTATGGAGGCCGTAATATCATCCCCACCAACCGCGCCATGTCCCGGAGCGAGCCCAGTCAGGTTCTGCCCAAACCAATCCATCACGATCCGGTCACCGTCCCTGCCCCGCATTTTGCCAGACAAAAGGTTGGTCTCACCGACAAATTCGGCCACGAAACGGGACGCCGGGTGGAAATACAGCTCTTCAGGCGTGCCGTCCTGTTCAACCCGCCCGTGGTTCATTACGACGATACGGTCAGACATCGTTAGCGCTTCTTCCTGATCGTGGGTCACGAAAAAGAAGGTCTTGTTGGTGCGGCGCTGGATGGATTTCAGTTCCAGCTGGACCTGCCCGCGCAACTTTGCATCGAGCGCGCCCAAGGGTTCATCCAGCAACAAAAGAGCGGGATCCGGGGCCAGTGCCCGGGCCAGCGCCACCCGTTGGCGCTGGCCTCCCGATAACTGTCCTGGGTAGCGACCACCAAAAGCTTCGAGTTCGAGAAATTCCATGATCTCGTCGGAGCGTTTGCGGATCGCGGATTTTCCCATACCCTGCAATTCCAGACCGAAGGATATATTCTGGCGGACCGTCATATGTGGGAACAGGGCATAATCCTGAAACACCATATTCACATGTCGTTTTTCGGGCGGCTGGAGGGTCACATCCTCGCCATCCAGAAGAACCCGACCTGTGGTTGGACGCTCAAACCCCCCCAGGATACGCAACGTCGTGGATTTGCCGCACCCCGATGGGCCGAGGAAGGTCACGAACTCTCCGCGGGCGATATCCAATGTCAGATCGTCGAGCGCCACCGTGTCGCCGAAATGTTTGGAAACACCCTCGATACGAACGAGTGAATTGGTGTCGGTCATGGCTTTGCATCCTTGTTGGTACGGCGGGTGAAACGTTCAGCCCAGATACCGATGGCGGCTGTCAGCACCAGCGCCACGGTCGCAATTGCATTGATTTCCGGGGACATTCCCGACCGCAGCTTTGCGAAGATCAGAACAGGCAGCGTTGGTTCGTACCCGCCCAGGAAGAATGACCGGACAAAATCATCAAAGCTCAAAAGCAGGCAGAAGATGCTGGCCCCCAGAACGGCGGGGATCAGATAGGGCAAGGTAATCCGTAAAAAGGCAATGATCGGATCGGCACCCAGATCGCGTGCTGCTTCGATCTGGCTTTTGGGCAGCGTCGACAGACGGGCCATGACGACAAGGGCGACAAAGGGGACGTTGTGCACCGCATGCGCCCAGATGATGGCACCCATGCCCGGTTCAATCCCCAAGAGGCGGGCATAGATTCGAAAGGCGATGGCTGAAATAATACCCGGCACAAGTGCTGGCAGGATGGTCAATCCGAAGATGGCCGCGCGCCCAAGAAACTTGCGCCCCTCAAGCAGCACCGCAATCCAGGTGCCGACAACCACAGATATCAGGGTCGAGAGGACCGCGATCACGACGGAATAAGTCAGGGTCGATACAACTTCTGCGTCAGAAAAAACGCCTAGATACCAATCCAGTGTCCACGACTTGATCGGGAACCCGATGAACTTGCTGTCTTTGAAACCCATCAGGATCATCAGCAGCAAAGGCACGAAGACATAGAGGACGAAGGCCCAATAGATGCAGGACAGCAGAATGCGGTTACCGCGTGTCATTTGGTGTCCCCCTTGCGCAAGGTGTGCATCAGTTTCTGGAACGCGCCGGTCAGCAACATCGCGGTGACAAACATGATCGTGGCGAAGGCTGCACCCGTGGGCCACTCGTCGCCCGCGACATGAAAGAAGCCAGCGATGGTTTCTGCAAAGACCGTGGTGGAGGGCCCTCCGAGAAGAACCGGTGTGGCATAAAACCCTGTCGAAATCAGGAAGACCAACGTGCAGCCGGAGGAAATTCCCTCCAGCGTCAGGGGCAGTGTGATCCGGCGGAACCGGGTCCATGCCCCTGCCCCGAGATCTGCGGCGGCTTCGCCATAGCTTTTGGGCAGTTTTTCGAGCGCAGAGTAAAGTGGCAGGAGCATATAGAGAGCGGTCAGATAGACGATACCCACGCCCATCGAAAAGCTTGTGTACATGAACGGAATTGGGCGGTCGATCAGCCCAAACCATTTGAGCACAAGGTTCACGGCCCCGGTATTGCCCAGAAGGATCATGATGGCATAGGTGCGGACGATCTCGCCTACCCAAAACGGGATCAACAGCAGCAAGAGCATCAGCATCTGGTTCTTGCGGCTGACATGGCGCGCGAGAAAATAGGCCACGGGGAAGGTCAGGATCAGGGTGCAGAACGTGAGGACACCCGCAAAGATCAGGGTGCGGAAAAATGGTTGCCAGAATATTTGCTCGCCAAAGAACCGCGCATAGTTGTCAAAGGTGAAATGCTGTTCGACGCCGGGTGCCACAGGGTAGGCATCGGTCAGGCTGACGCGCAGCATTTGCAGCATCGGCCCAAGGTGTTGGGTCAAAACCCAGAGAATGGGAAAAGCGGCAAGAATGATGAACTGTCGCCGGGGCGACGCTGTGACCAGCTTCATCAGCGCGGTATAGGGCGCCCAGACACACAACCACCCCCAAAAGGTGCGGTCCGAGTGTTCCGGGGCAACGCCAGCGCCTTCGCGGCGTGTCGTAGCATCATTACTCATGCGAGATTTCCTAAAATCAGCCGGGCATTGCGTCCTTGCCCGCCATTTGGGCGGGCAAGGACATGTTCCGTGTCAAAACCTTGATCAGGCCGCCTTGACCGCTTCCACGGCGGGATCGACAAGACTGTATTTCATCTCATTTGCCTCGGCGCGGAAGAACTGGAGGTTGGCCAGTTGTTCTTCTGGGAAAGAGGTCGAGGCCTTTTCGAGATCCGTCAGATAGTTCGACGCATCCTTGTAGGTCGAGATGAAGCCAGACGCCTTGGTCATCGACGCGCCAATTTCCGGCGAGGCCAGAATGGCATCAAGGAAGGTATAGGCATTGTCGACGTTGGGCGCGTTGTTGGCGATGTTGTAGGTATAAACGAAACCGTAAGAGCCCTCTTTCGGGATCGACATCGCCAGCGGGAAGCCGTCATTGATCAATGCCGCCGCCGGTCCGTTCCAGCTGTGACCGAGGGCAATGTCCTGATTGACGAACATTTGCTGCACTTCAGCACCGCTGTCATAGTACTTGCGCACCAGTGGTTTATGATCGATGAGAAACTGCTTGGCCTCTTCGACGATGGCAGCCGCTTTTTCGGGGTCGTCCATATAGGCGACCATATTGCCGTCATAGCCCAGCTTCAGCATGACAATCGACATCATATCCTGAATGATATAAGCGGTTTGGCCCTTGTATTTTTCCGAGAACAGAACGTCCCAGCTTTCGGCCTCTTCGGCGCTGACCATGTCGGTGTTATAAGACAGAACCTCCATACCCGACAGAATGGGCGCGCCCCACTTATTGCCATTGATGGTCGACCAGTCGCTTTCCGAGAAAGTCGGGTTGATGTTCCCCCAGTTGCTCAGGCGGCTGGTGTCCAGCGGTGCCAGCAGATCGCTGTCGATGAACTGCAAAAAACGGTGGCCGGCGACGGTCATGATATCCACCGTTGGATTTGGTGCTTCGGCGGCCAGCAAATTGAACTGTTTGCCCTGATCATCGACAAGCCGCACATTGACCTTGATCCCGGTCTCGGCCTCAAACTGCTCCTTGAAGGCCTGCGGGACAAAGTCGTTGTAGGTCCAGATGTTCACTTCGCCACCAGCGGCCCTGGCTTGGCGCAGGTAAACCGGGCTTGCAAGTGCTGCACCGGTCACGGCGGCGGTCCCCAGGAAGCGGCGTCGGTTGAGAATAAGTTTGGTCATATCGGGTGTCTCCTCGTTGGTTTAAAGTCCTTTTCCGTATCATTTTGATTTGGGCATCACTCAGGATACCCTGTGCAACAGACCGGTACGGGCGGCCTGCTGCAGGTCGTCAAGGCTGAAGCGATCCAGCTCCAGCGCATTCAGGATTTCATTCTCTGTAGTAAAATCACGACCATACATGGCCGAGAATATCTCGATCCCGGCTTCGTGCAACCTGGCAGGCTGGCCGGTCAACCGCCCCAGCACGGCCGTCAGTTGCAGGCCGTAAGGCACGTCTTCGGTAACATAGCGGCTGTCGGCGGTAGCCGGGCCGGTGCCGCCGTTACCCCGCGCATGCATGGTCTGGTTCATTTCCGAGATCGACGCCACGGGCACATGAAAACTCAGATGGAAGTGATCAAAAATCGTCTTTACATCGAGGCCGAGCGCCTTGGCGATGCTCAGCCGTTCCAGATCAAGCTGTTCCAGCAAACGCCCAATCTTTGGCGTCACATTCTGACCCTGGCTCCAGACCTCACCGCGTTCCATTCGGGTAATGTTGCCCAGGGCGATCCCGAGGTGGTTCTGCGGGTTGAGGTTGGAAAGCGAGATTGCCAGCAGGCCGTCGCGCTGTTGGAAGCGGTCGCCAAAAACCGCCTGACAAAGGCTGAGCGCATGGTCCGTATCGCTGTCGGGAACGGTGCACATATCGACGCGCGCGCGCACGGTGTTGACCTGCACATCTGTTCCGCTTTGCCGCCGCCCCGTCACAACTGTGGTACCCCAGGCCGTGATGGGGGCCTGCACGCCACGCGCCGCAAGCTGCTGCATCAGGTAGATCGCCCCAAGTGATGCATGAGACGAGATGACGATCTGCTGCCCCTCCCGGATATGAGGGGTCAATGCGTCCATCACCGATTTGTGCCCGTAAGCCGGCAGGGCGATCACCAATACCTCGTTTTCTTCGGCCAGTTGCCGGACAGATCGTGCGATGGACGGGGAGAACTCCGCTTCAATGGCCCCGGTGGCGCAAAGTGGCGCGGTTTCCAGCGCGGCAGTTCCCGCGCCTGAGGGTGACCATAGCATCGGCTGGTGACCTTGCTTGTGCAGCAACGCCGCAGTGCCAAGGGCGACAGCGCCCGCGCCCGCGATCCCTATGCGTAAGGGGGTGCTCACGCGGGTGCCTTTCGGACAGGGTCCCCCAAAACATGCATCAACCGGTTGGCCCAACCAAAGAGAGCTGAAGAAAGGATCAGATCGAGGATTTCCGCATCTGAAAGGCCCGCATTGCGCAACGCTGCCATCTCCTTGGGTCCGGCCGCAGCCGGTGCTTCCGCAGATTTGCGGGCAAACTCAAAGATCGCGCGGTCTCTGTCATTCAGGTCAGCGTTTTCGCCCTTTGCAAACAGCTCGTCGGTGACGGTTGTACCCTTTTCCAGTTTGGCATGACGATCCGCATGGACCGCCGCGCAATAAATGCAGCGATTGACCATGGATGCGCCAAGCGCGCCAAGCTCACGCTCCGCGCGGGACAGACCACCCGGATCATACATGATTGCGTTAAAAAGCGGCGAGCGGACCGCAAGGCTTTCCACATCATGAGCAAGGGTCAGGACATAGTCGGACACTTTGGTGTTTGAGGGCGTGACCTGCAATGCCGCGCGCTGCTCGGGTGTCGCCTCCTCCAGTTTGACCGGTGTCACACGGGGTTGCCAGTCGGGCACGTTGCGGGTGAATTTATGGATGACATGACTCATGGCGTCGTGCCTTGCATCAGGCGAATGCCCGCAATCACGCGGCACTGATAGGCCAGAAAAGCGACAAGTTCACACAAGCGGACGATATCGGCGTCCGAAACCCCTGCCGCCTGCAATTCCTCAACGTCTTCTGCCACGATGTCGCGCGTCCTGTTGGCAACCTTGTCGACGAAGCTCAGGATGTGTTCCAGATCTGCCTCGCTATTGTCCGGATCAGCAAGTGGCACCTTGTCTCCTGCGTCGGCGGCATAGTGATCCGCCAAAGCGCCCTGCCCGGCCTGACGCGCGGCGCGTGCTGCAAACGCCGCCCGCAGGTCGTGTGCAAAAGCGCCATAGTCTTTCGGCCGCAACACCGCCTCTTCCGCAGACTGGCTCATCCCGAAGATATTCCGCCTGCCCGCCACGGCGTCGGCCAGACTGCCTTGCGGCAGTAGGCCCACTTTGCTCAGAACTGTCGTCTCAAATTGTGTCATGCCACTTGACCTTCCCGCTTTTGCGCGCCGGTCTCAAGCTCGGTGGCTTCCCATTCGTCGCCCAGAAGTTCGGGTTTGTCGTAGTCCTGCATGCCCTTCCAGTGCATTTCGATGTCTTCCGAATAAAGCGATGCGGCGATGGCGCGTGACAGCCATGCCGCTCCATCGCTGATGCCGGGAATATCGCCACTGACTTTGCCAAGGCTGGCCGAGGCACCGTAGTTGAAGCAATAGACGTGCTTTAGCCAGGGGGCGGTGCCAGGTGTCTTTTCACGGAACGTGAAGTCGGAATTCAGATAGGGAAAGCGCCCGAGATCGGTAGATTCCTCGCCTGCGGGTGGGGTGTAGACATCTTGCCAAAGCTGGATTTCGCCCGCCGTGTCGCCAAATTCGGTCCGCGCCATGGGGTCGATCACAAACCCGGTGCCAAGGATCACGAAATCAGCGTCGTAAGACGTGCCATCTGCAAAGGATATGACCGCGCTATCCTGCTTTTGGGTAATGCGCGTGGTTTCTTTGCCAAAGTGGAAAAACGCGTTGGGGTGGCGGCTGACCCGCAGCGTGGAGCCACGCGGCGATGGCGTCTGCGTGGCAAAGCTGTATTGCATGAACCGCCAGCGCCATGCGTCGTCCATCTCGGCGAACCCCGCCGTGAAACCGAAACTGCCAATGCCCATCATCTTGTTGATTGTCGGCATGTCCTTTCGCCGTATCAGATGGCGCACCTCCGCGGCCCCATGTTCCAGCGCTTCTGCGGCGTTGTCCACAGCCGAAGCCCCAACGCCAATGACCGCAACACGCTTGCCTCTCAGGTCTGAAAAGTCGATGTCGTCAGCACTATGGGCCCAGAGGTGTCTTGGCAGGTCGTCGATGAAGGCGGGAATATTCGGGCCGCCGGTGCCATCGCGCCCGGTGGCGAAGACCAGCTTGCGGGTGAGAATGGTTTCATGTGTGACCCCCGAAACGCTCAACCGCAAAAGATCACCCTGAGGTTCGACATGATCAACCGAAACGCTGTTCTCTACCGGCACATCCAGGACATCGCGATACCAGCTCAGATACTCCATCCACATGGTCCGCGGAATCTTGTCGAGGTCCTGCCAGCTCTTTGCTCCGAACTGGGCGCGATACCAGGCCTGGAACGTCAAAGCGCCATGGCCGAAGGCGGGGCCGGTCAAAGCCTTGGGCGATCTTAGGGTCTCCATGCGCGCATAGCTGAGCCAGGGTCCTTCCCGACCCTTTGGCGCCCGATCCAGCACACGCACATTCTTCATGCCACCGGTGGCCAGTGCAAACCAGGCGAGCGTGCCGCACATGCCGCCCCCAATAATCACCACATCTGAAACCCCATCACGTGGCGGCACCCAGTCCTTTCCCGGATAGCACAGAAACGCGAGATCCTCTTTCAGCCGCGCCTCCAGCACGGGCAGGCCCGTGGCATCTATGGGCGAAAGATCGTCGTTACTCATATCCTGGTCCTCTGAAAGTTGCATTTCTTGCTGACATCACACGGTCTCTTGCGTCCACCTGGGATGCAATTCGTCAATGTAGAAGTCATGAACATGGCGCTGCTGCGAGCCGTTTGCGGGGATACGCATCAGATGTGGATGGTCGCGGGGCAGATCGGGATGGGAGTGGCCGCGCGACAGCGGATCATTCGCAGGCCAGATTGACATGCCAACCGTCGCGACAACGGCACCGGCCCCGCATAAGATCAGCAGTGACATCTCCAGCGAGACCAGACCACCCAACCAGCCTGCCAGCGGATAGGCCAGTAACCAGCCTGCGTGGCTCAATGAAAACTGGGCGGCAAATACAGCGGCCCGGTCTTCGCTGACAGCGGATCGCGTGATGACCAACCCGCCGGGGGTCAGGACCAGCGACGACGTGGCACCAAAGATGAGCCAGACCAAGGCCAGTCCCGGCAACGGCATAGGTGGCAAGAATGCAAAACCGGCACCGGCGAGGGCAAAGCCGTAGGCCCCTGCCAACATGACCGACCGTTCGCTACCCCGTTTCAGCAACCGCGGAACAAGGACAGCCCCGATACCTGCACCAAGCCCGTAAAATGCCATCAGGATCGGGAAGTAGTGTTCGGCGTCCCCCAGCCTTGCGCCAGCATAAACGACCGAATTGACCAGAACCCAGGCCATCGCCAGCGAAAGCGCCAGATTGACGAGGAACAAACCCCGCAAACGCGGCGTCCGGCGGTAGATTTGCAAACCCAGGCTGGCCCTTTGCAGGAACGGTCCTTTACGATCGGTGGTTTTCCGGCCTGGGAGATTGGTGATCAACAGGGCCACGACAGACCCAAGAAATGATACTGCCGCCGCGAGGAAAAGCATCTCGCCACTGGCCAGGTTCAGCAACGCCGCCGCGATGACCGGGCTCAGTACTGCCTCCAGCGTATAGGCAACGCGAGACCAGGCCAGCGCCTTGGTATAGGTTTCTTCCTCGGGAAGAACATCGGGAATGATTGACTGAAACAGCGGTGTGAAACCTGCCGCCAGAACGAAAAACGCAAACGCCAACCCTGCGATCTGCCAGGTTTCGGTGACATAGATCATGGGCACCAGCAACAGCATCCTCCCCAGATCAAGCAAAACCAAGGCGCGTTTTCTGGGCTGCCGTGAAAGCAGTGCCTCCGCCAGAGGCGCCAGCAGGACATAGGCGACCATCTTGAGCGCCAACAGCATCCCAAGCACCTGACCACCTGCCTCCGCGCCACCGATCCGGTAGGCTGCGAGCGACAACGCGACCGTGAGCAGGCCGACCCCAATGAGCGACCAGATTTGGGCGGCAAACAGCCAGCGGAACGTCCTATTCGCAATGGGGCTGGTCACGGCACGTTGGTCCTTTTCCTCCATGGGCCTCTGGCCTTGGGGAAAAGCGCGCGGTTGCGGGTTCCCCATGGCAATCCTCTTATCTTGTCGTGTTCGGTGCCGGATTGTCCACCGCTGCGATAGTCGCATTTGTCTTTGCACCCCTCAGGGGGATCACCCCGGTCCTGGAGATTTCCTTGGATGGGGTCTTCGGATCGTATTCGGCACCCGCCCATGGGCAACCAAGCAGTCGCGGTACTTTGGACAGCCAATTCTTGGGTGGCTGGGATCACCGTGCTTCTTTTGACGTTTGGCCAAGAGAGTGTGACAACCTCCCCACTTGGATGTACAACCCTCTCAAGGCTTCACGGATTTCTGTTTGGCCTTTGATGAAAAACCTGTTGCAGCTTTGATCAAAAGGCCAAAGAAGATGGCGATTGCAAATGTCTGATCCTTGTATCCTCTGTGTTGCCATCACCGGCAGCGTACCGACCAAGTCAGCAAATCCGGCGGTGCCGATCAGCGTCAGCGAGCAGATCGAGAGTACGCATGAAGCCTTTGAGGCCGGTGCCGCGATCTGCCATGCGCATGTGCGCAACGTGGATGAGACGCCCTCATCTGACCCGGAGAAATTTGCGGCGCTGAAAGAAGGTGTCGAGAAACATTGCCCCGGAATGATCATTCAGTTCTCGACCGGGGGGCGGTCTGGCGCAGGTCAGGAGCGCGGGGGGATGCTACCCTTGCGTCCGGACATGGCGTCTCTCTCGGTCGGCTCCAACAACTTTCCCACGCGGGTTTATGAAAACCCGCCCGACCTGGTGGCATGGTTGTCCGGCGAAATGCGCACCTATGAGGTGACCCCGGAAATCGAAGCCTTCGATCTGTCCCATATTCTGCATGCGATTAGGCTACATGACGCGGGGAAGCTCTATGGTCGGCTCTATGTTCAATTCGTGATGGGCGTCAAAAACGCGATGCCCGCCGACAAGACCGTTTTTGATTTCTATGTCGAGACAATGAAGGCGCGCGCGCCCGATGCGGCCTGGTGTGCTGCCGGGATCGGTCCTGCACAGATTGAGGTCAACGAATGGGCAATTGCCGCTGGTGGGCATACGCGCGCCGGGCTTGAAGATAACGTCAGGCTCGACCGGGACAGACTGGCCCCTTCGAATGCTGCACTCATCCGACGGGCGGCAGAGCTTTGCGAGAAATACGAGCGCCCGGTGGCCACCAGTGCGCAGGCGCGCGAGATTTTGCACCTGCGCCCTGCTGCCTGACAGAGGCCCCTACCCCAATGCGTATCCCGCGCCCCTGACTGTCCGCAACGGGTCAGAGCCGCCGTGTTGCGTGAGCGCCTTGCGCAGGCGCCCGATATGGACGTCAACAGTGCGGGTATCCACGTAAATGTCACGCCCCCAGACCCTGTCCAGAAGCTGTTCGCGCGAAAACACGCGCCCCGGCTTTTCCATGAATGTCGACAGCAGGCGAAATTCCGTCGGCCCCAGTTTCAACTCACTATCGCCGCGGTTGACGCGGTGGCTGGTGGAATCCAACACGATGTCTTCATATTCCAATCTTTCGCCTGTGGCCGCCGGGCGCACCCGCCGCAACTGACTGCGCACACGCGCCATCAATTCAATGACGGAATAGGGTTTGATGACATAATCATCGGCACCCGTTTCCAACCCACGCACGCGATCAACCTCTTCGGATCGGGCGGACAGCATAATGATCGGGATGCCGCGGGTTTCGGATCTGATCTTGAGGCGGCGGCATACTTCGATGCCCGACAGATTCGGCATCATCCAGTCCAGCACGATAACGTCCGGCGCGGTTTCATCGACCAGCATCAGGGCTTCTTCGCCATTTTCAGCACGGCTCACCGCAAAGCCTTCGGCCTCCAGATTATAGGCCAGAACTTCACGTTGGGCAGGTTCATCTTCGACAACCAGAACACGGGGCTGATCGGCAGACATGGGCTTATCCTTCAGCAACCAAAGATGTTTTATCGGCTTTCGGGCGGTCGTCCTCGGGATGTTCACCGGTCACGAGATAGACAACCTGCTCGGCAATAGAGGTGACATGATCGCCCATACGTTCAATGTTTTTTGCGATGAAATGCAAATGCATACAGGCGGTTATGTTGCGCGGGTCTTCCATCATGAAGGTCAGGAATTCGCGGAAAAGAGCGTTATACATCTGGTCGACATCGCGGTCGTGGTTGATCACATCCATGGCCAACTCCGCATCGCGCTGCACATAGGCATCAAGCGCATCTTTCAGCATTTTTTCCACTTCCCGGGCCATCCGGCGCAAGGCACCGGTACTGTCGTCCACAGGTGCCATCTGCGACAGCACCCCGGTGCGCTTGGCCATGTTTTTCGCATAATCCCCAATGCGTTCGAGGTTGGCGCTGATCTTGATCACGCTGAGGATCAGCCGCAGATCACGGGCCGTCGGCGCGCGCAGGGCAATGACACGGGCAGCCTCTTCGTTGATCATCTCTTCGAGATTATCAATGACACGATCAGCCTTGCGGACCTTTTCTGCAAGTTCCTCATCGCGGGTGTCCAGCGACAGCGAGCCCTCCCGGATGGCGGCTTCCACCAGTCCACCCATTTTCATGATCTGCGCCTGGATCGCTTCCAGATCACGGTCAAAGGCGGAGGCAATATGTTGATCTTGCATGATATTATCCAATCCGTCCGGTGATGTAGCTCTCAGTACGCGGGTCTTCGGGGTTGGTGAATATTTGCCCTGTCTCGCCGTATTCCACAAGGCTGCCCAGGTGAAAGAAGGCTGTCTTCTGGCTGACGCGGGCGGCTTGCTGCATCGAGTGCGTGACGATCACGACCGAATAATTCTGGCGCAGCTCGTCAATCAATTCCTCGACCTGCGCCGTGGCAATGGGATCAAGTGCGGAGCAAGGCTCATCCATCAACAGAACCTCAGGCTCCGTCGCTACGGCCCGCGCGATGCACAGGCGTTGTTGTTGCCCCCCTGAAAGACCGGTGCCCGGCGCATTCAACCGGTCCTTGACCTCATTCCAGATGGCGGCATTGCGCAAAGCGCGTTCCACAATGTCATCGAGTTCGGATTTGTTGCGTGCCAGCCCGTGGATGCGCGGACCATAGGCCACATTATCATAAATGGATTTCGGAAACGGGTTCGGTTTTTGAAACACCATGCCAACCTTGGCGCGCAACTGCACCGGGTCCACTTTGCGGTCATAGATGTCCTCACCGTCGATGCGGATGTCGCCCTGCACACGCGCCACATCAATTGTATCGTTCATCCTGTTGATACAGCGCAGAAAAGTGGACTTCCCGCAACCGGACGGCCCGATAAATGCCGTGACCGTCTTGTCCTGAATATCGACATCCACATCCTTGATGGCATGGGTGTCACCGTAAAAGACCTGAACGCCCTTGGCGGCAATCTTAATGGCGTTGGTCTCCACATCTCTCTCCAGTATTCTCATATCGTTCATATCGGCATCTCCCTACCAGCGACGCTCAAAGCGGCGGCGCAGGATCACGGCAATGGTGTTCATGGTGATCAGGAACAGCAACAGGATGATAATGCCGCCCCAGGCGCGTTCATAAAAGGCCGGATCGGCGCGTTTGGCCCATTCATAAATTTGGGCGGGCATGGCCGAGTTTGGGTCCAACAGACCACTTGCGATGCTGTCGGGCGGATTGGAGGCGATGAAGCCAACCATGCCGATCAACAACAGGGGTGCTGTTTCGCCCAGAGCCTGCGCCAGACCGATGATCGTGCCGGTCAGGATGCCGGGGGCGGCGAGCGGCAGCACATGATGGAATACCGATTGCATTTTCGAAGCCCCTACCCCAAGTGCCGCGTCACGAATTGACGGTGGCACCGCTTTCAGTGAGGCCCGCGTGGAAATGATGATGGTCGGCAGTGTCATCAGGGTCAGCACCAGCCCGCCCACGAGCGGGGCCGATGTGGGCAGATGCATGTAATTGATGAAGACCGCGAGCCCGAGAATACCGAAAACGATGGAAGGTACCGCCGCGAGGTTGGAGATATTGACCTCGATGATGTCGGTCAGCCAGTTCTTGGGCGCGAATTCTTCCAGATAGATGGATGCCGCAACGCCGATGGGCAAGGCCAGCACCAAAACAACCAGCATCATGAAGAAAGAGCCCAGCATGGACACGCCCATGCCCGCCGCTTCGGGCCGCGCGTCAGAACTGTCCGCGCCGGTGATGAAATCGAGATTGAACCGCTTCTTTATGGCACCGGCTGTGACCAGATGATCAACAAGATCAAGCTGCTCAGCACTGATATTCTTGTCGTTAGCGATGCTGTCGCGGCTGACACGCCCCTTGAGGTAGCCGTCCACGCGACTGGAGGCGAGGAATTCAAACTGCTGGACGGTCCCGATCACATCTGGATCAGAAAGCACCAGGTTTCGCAGTTGCGCTGGTGCACCCGCCGACAGGAGGCCAGCCATGGCCTTGGGTTTCAGGTCGGTTTCGATGCCCATCCGGGCGATCTCGGTTTCAAAGGCTCCGCGCAACAATGGCGCATAGCCAAAGGTCGAGACCTTCTTGAGATCTTCGATATTGCGGTTGCCTTTTTTGTCGAGCTTTTCTTCAAGCAATTGGACTTCAAGGGTCACGAAGGTCTGTTGAAACGCCCCGACGCCGCGCGTGAGGATGTTAAAGACCAGGATCAGCAGCATCAGCATACCAACGGTGATCGCGGCGATGCCATAGGCTTTGAACCGCGCCTCTGCAGCATTGCGCTTGCGGGTCCGGGCGTCCTGCACCAGCAAAGATCCCTTGCCTGACACGGGTGTTATGCCGGGGGCGGATGGCGTTGTTGCATCAGTCATTCGTATTGCTCCCGGTATTTACGCACGATGTAGAGGGCCAGCACATTCAGCCCCAGCGTCAGCACGAAAAGCGTGAGGCCAAGAGCGAAGGCAACAAGTGTTTCGGGGCTCGCAAAATCGGTATCCCCTGTCAATTGGCTGACGATCCGGGTTGTGATCGTGGTCATGGCTTCAAGCGGGTTGAGTGAAAATTTCGCAATGGCCCCGGCACCCAGAACAACGATCATTGTCTCGCCAATCGCGCGGCTGGCAGCCAGCAGTACCGCCCCGACGATCCCCGGCAGGGCAGCGGGCAGTACAACCTGACGGATCGTTTCGGAGTGTGTAGCGCCGAGACCAAAGGAGCCATCCCGGAGGGACTGAGGGACAGCGTTGATGATGTCATCACTCAAAGAGGAGACAAAGGGGATCAACATGATCCCCATGACCAGACCTGCGGTCAGAACGGCTGTCGCCCCGCTCATCCATTCAACACCCAAAAGACCGTCATCTCCGCGCCCGAAAATACGAACCAGGGCGGGTCCAACCGTCAGGAGCGCAAAGAGACCGTAGACGATGGTCGGGATGCCTGCGAGGATTTCCAGCAGCGGTTTGGCCGCCGCGCGCACCTTGGGGCTGGCATATTCCGACAGGTAGATCGCCGCAAAAAGACCGATGGGGACGGCAACCAGCAAAGCGATCAGCGAAATGTAGAGCGTGCCCCAGAGCAGCGGCAGGATCGACAGATCGCTATCCCCCCGAAAGTTCGGTGCCCAGCTGCTGCCAAAAAAGAAATCGGTCCAGGAATGCAGCCGAAAGAAGTTTATGCTCTCAAAGAGCATCGACAGAACGATACCGACCGTTGTCAGGATGGCGAGGGAGGCCGCAAGAATGAGCAGCACCAGTGCACCGCGCTCAACCACATTGCGCGCTCTGAACTCTGCCCGGGTAACGGATATGGAAATGGAGCCACCGACAATGGCAAGACCCATGACGATAACGGACATCCAGAAAAGCCCGCCTGCCGATTGATTTCTGTATTCTTGCGCAGCAAAAAGAACTTCTGAATCAACGGTTGACCCCAACGCGACGCCGACTTCGCCCAGCAAGCTGCGAATGTCGGTAGAGTCGGAGCGAATGGACGCGGCCTCATCCGAGGTCAATGCACCTTGAGCGACGGCCACATCGAGGCCTTCAGCCACCCGGCGCACGTCACTCATGACCAGCCCGCGGGATGAGCCCTCTTCGATGATCCGGTCAGGAATAAGCTTGAAGACGGCATTTTCGATCATCATCGGTTGCGCCAGCATCCAGATCAGCATGACACCCAAAGCCGGCACGGCGGTAAACATCGCCGCATTGTAGCCGTAATAGCTCGGCAGCGAGTGCAGCACCCTGACATCCCCGCCAACTGATGATCTTGCTTTGCCACGGGCCATGAAGAACACCCCGACCGTCAGCAGCAGCACGGCAAACACAACATATCCGGTCAAACCTAGCGCCATCTGGCCTACCCCAAGTGATCAGTCTTCAGCAGAACCCCGGGGACAGCGCGCGCCATCCCCGGGGATTGTCTTACGTCTTAGGAGTTACCGCCCAGGACGGCTTCGTCGGCCACAGCAGATTGCGTCTCTTCCAGCTTGGGATCCGCAACAAGGCCGTATTCGGACAACGGACCGTCTGGACCGGCGATCTCGTCCGCCACGAAAAATTCAGCGTAATCCTTCAGGCCCGGGATGACACCGATATGGGCTTTCTTGATGTAGAAAAACAGCGGACGCGAGACCGGATAATCGCCGGTTGCGATGCTCTCGGTGGATGGTACCACGCCACCCATTGTTGCCACCTGCAGCTTGTCGGTGTTGTTCTCGTAAAACGCCAGACCAAAGACGCCGATGCCGTCCTTGTTGCTTTCAATCCGCGCGAGCGTCTCTGTGTAGTCACCGTCGATATCAACCGATTTGCCATCTGTACGCAGCGCAATGCAGGCTTTTTCGGCGGCTTTCTTGTCATCGCCATTGGCCTCCTTGAGCACGTCAAAGGCACCGGTCGCTTCGCAACCCGCGAGGATCACCTTGTCTTCGAAAACTTCACGCGTCCCGTGTTTGGTTCCCGGCACGAACGCCTGGATGGGCTGGTTCGGGAAGGCTGCGTTCACCTGATCCCAGGTCGTGTGCGGGTTCGCAACCATTTCGCCATCCACGAGCACGGTATCGGACAATGCGAGGAACCAGTCCGTTGGCGTGAATTCGAAGGTATTGCCCGCAATATCGGAGGCAAAAACGATGCCGTCATAGCCAATGCGCACTTCGATGATCTCTGTCACACCGTTTTCGGCGCAGACGGCAACTTCACTTTCCTTGATTTTACGTGATGCGTTGGCGACGTCGATCGTGTTCTCGCCAACACCTTCGCAGAACCGTTTGAGGCCGGCAGAAGACCCACCAGATTCAACAACCGGCGTCGGGAAGTCAAAATTTTCACCAAAAGCTTCAGCAACAATGGAGGCGTAGGGCAGCACGGTGGACGAGCCGGCAACCTGCACCTGATCCCGCGCGGCAGCAGCGGATGCGGAAAGGGCCGCGATGGCCAACGCGGATGTGGTGAGTTTTACGAACGACATGATATCTCCTGTCATTTTCATTTCGAATCTGATCACCCCCGTGGCGATCTTGAGCCGAGTGGTACGGCGCTCACACAATGCTTTTGTGACAGTTTCGTAACGCTTTTATGACAGCGGGTCAGGTTTTTGAGAAAACCCCATAACGTAAAGAAAAATTTGGATAATTTCGCCAGCTCTGCGCAAGTCAAATGCCCGGATTTCTTTGCAGATTCGGATTTCAGTCGATGTTGTTCACCGGTGATGGGCCACCTGGCAAAGGCAGTACGACCGTGAATTGAGCCCCCTGCCCCAATGTGCTTTCCACACGCAGTCGCCCTCGGTGACGGTTGATTATGTGTTTGACGATGGCCAGACCCAACCCGGTGCCACCCAAGGCCCGGCTGCGATGGCTGTCCGCGCGGTAGAAACGCTCGGTCAACCTTGGCAGGTGAATGGCATCAATACCGGGGCCAAAATCGATGACCTGAATACGCACCCCGGGCGCGCGCAGCGCAGAATCCCGGTCAGCTTGAGATATACGGACAATAATGCGCTTGCCGGATGCGCCGTATTTTATCGCATTTTCAATCAGGTTGGTGAAAACCTGCATGAGCTGATCCGCATCGCCGGTCAATTCAATTGCACGCTCCCCCAGATCGGCTTCCAGCGAAACCTCCGCTTCGTCCGCCAAGGGTTTCAACGTGCGCAGGACCGAGGAAATGATATCGGTCAGGTTGACCTGATCACGCGGGCGTACGCGTTCGTCACCCTCAACCCGACTGAGCGAAAGCAGATCGCCCACAAGACGGTTCATACGCCCCGCTTCGTCTTCCATGATGCTCAGGAACCGGTCGCGGGCTTCAGGATCATCACGCGCGGGGCCGCGCAGGGTCTCGATAAACCCCATCAACGCAGTCAGCGGTGTGCGCAGCTCATGACTGACATTGGCGACAAAATCGCGGCGCATTTGACCGGCCTGTTCCAGATGGGTCACATCAATGAAGCAAAGCATCATCGCGCGCAGTTCCGGCATCACCCGCAGCGTCACTTTGAAGGTTGTGTCCTGAACGCCATCATTTGCCAGGTATTGGGAGACACGAGGACGGTTGTCACGCAGGACGGTTTCAATCGTGTCAAGCAGCGCGGGCTGTCGGAGCATGGTCACATAGTTGCGCCCGACAATACCCTGCCCGATCAGGGTGCAGGCTTCCGAGTTGGCCGCCACAATCCGTTCCGCTTCATCGATGACCAGCGCGGGCAGCGGCATCGCCATCAGGAGGTCTTCGAGAATGCGGTTCATGCCCGGTCGATCTCCTGTCAGGCTCCCAGAGCGGCGGCAATGGCCTCTTCGAAGACGCGGCAGAGCACGTCGGGCGCCTCCAGCCCGACAGAGACGCGGAAAAACCCTTCCGACATGCCCAGTTCGGCGCGTTTTTCCGCTGTCAGCGCGCGGTGCGATGAGGAGGCCGGATGAGAGATGGTGGTGCCCACGTCCCCCAATGTGGGCGCGAAGCTCAGGCCGTCAGCCGCACGGGTAAAAGCATTGGCCGTTGATCTGTCGCCATCAAGCTCAAAACTCACCATGTTGCAGAATTGACCGGCCAGCAGGGCATTAGCAAGCGCGTGGTCGGGGTGATCCTTGCGTCCGGGATAAATCACCCGTTTGACGCCCGGCAAACCGGCCAGATGATCGGCCAGTTTTGATGCCGTTGATTGCGCCCGATCAAACCGCAGATCAAAGGACAGCAGGCCCCGCTCCGCAAGCCAGCAGTCGAAGGGGCTTGGGTTCATACCCGCTGTGACGGTGAACACCCGCAATCTGTCGTTGAGCGCCAGGTCGCGTGCCGCGACATAGCCCAACATGACGTCCGAGTGACCGGCGAGAAGTTTGGTGATCGAATGGATCACGATATCCGCACCCCACTCAAAAGGTTTAATTGCGCGCGGTGTGGTGAAGGTATTGTCAACGACCAGCAACACGCCGGTTTCCTTCGCCAGCGCTGCGAGCCCTTCAAGATCGGCGACCCGCAAGGTGGGGTTGGAGACCGCCTCGATCAGGATAAGACGGGTTTCAGGGCGCAGAGCGGCACGCATCGCGGCAATGTCCCCGGGATCGACCATTGAGGTGGCAATGCCCAGCCGCGGCAAATCCTCACTCATCATCCGCAGGGAGCGCCCGTATAGCTGGTTGCCGCCAATGACATGATCGCCGGATTTGGTCAGTCCCAGCAGCACCGCGGAAACAGCCGCCATGCCGGAAGCGGTGACAACGCCGGGATGCGGGGCCTTTTCCATCCGGTCGAGCCGCAGGCCCACGACATCGGCATTTGGGTGCCCTTCGCGCGCGTAGGTGTAGCCGTGCAAAGCGCCCTCATATTGCTGGTCCAGCATATCGGGCGTGTCCGAGGCGTAGACCACGGAGGCGCTGAGCGGGGTGACAACCGGGCGGCTGGCGCTTTCCGGCAGCCCGTCAGGGCGCACCAAAGAGCCTTTTTCATTTTTCATATTAAGTCTTTACCAAACGCAGTTCATTTCGAAAGTGCCGCATGTTCTCGCGGTAATGCGCAGCAGAGGCCGCAAGCCCGGCAATGGCGTCGGCATCCAATTCGCGAACGACCCGCCCCGGCACACCCATAACCAGACTGCCGTCGGGAATGTCCTTACCTTCAGTGATCAGCGCGCCCGCGCCAATCAGACAGTTATTTCCGATCTTTGCGCCGTTCAGCACAGTGGCTCCCATGCCAATCAGGCTGTTATTGCCAATCGTGCAGCCGTGCAGCATCACTTTGTGCCCGATGGTGCAGTCCTGCCCAATTGTCAGCGGATAGCCTGCGTCAATGTGAAAGACGCAGTTTTCCTGTACATTTGATCCACGGCCCACACGAATTTCCTCGTGATCGGCACGAATGGTCGTGCCGAACCACACGGACGCGCCTTCTTCCAGCACCACCTTGCCGATCAGATTGGCATCCGGGGCAACCCATGTGTCTGCGTGCAATTGCGGCGTGTGCGCGCCTAGGGCGTAGATGGTCATGGCAGATCCTCGAACTCAGATTGCAGGTGGCGTACATGGTCCGTCAGCCCAGGAATCTGGCTGCGGCGTAGCCGGGTTGCGGAGATGATGGTTTTCAACTGGGCTTCGGTCGCATCGAGATCGTCGTTGACCAACACAAAGTCATAAGCCCCCCAATGGCTGATCTCGTCCCAGCTTTTCTCCATCCGCCGCGCGATGGTGGCCGCATCGTCCTGACCGCGTTTTTCCAGGCGGTGTCGCAATTCCTTGATCGACGGCGGCAGCAGGAAAATAGATAAAGTATGCGCGCCGAGCGCGGAATTGGTAATTTGCTGCGCGCCCTGCCAGTCAATGTCAAAGAGCACATCACGCCCTTCGGAAATCGCGGCCTGAACCGGCGCGCGGGGCGAGCCATAGAAATTACCGAAAACATGCGCGTGCTCCAGCATGCCCTCATTGGCGACCTGCGACTTGAAACGCGCCTCGTCGACGAAATAATATTCGCGCCCGTCTTCTTCACCCGGGCGTGGCTTGCGCGTGGTCGCAGAGACTGAAAACTCGATTTCCGGATCCCAATCGCGCAACCGGCGGGCCAGCGTCGATTTGCCAGCACCCGAGGGCGAGCTGAGAATGATCAGGAGGCCCCTGCGTGTCGCGATCATGAGTTACTCCACATTTTGCACCTGTTCGCGCATCTGGTCGATGACAGCTTTCAATGCCAGACCACACCGCGTCAATTCGGTGCTTTGTGCCTTGGCGCAAAGGGTGTTGGCTTCACGGTTGAACTCCTGCATCAGGAAATCCAGCTTGCGTCCCACAGGCCCGTCCTGCCCGATCAGGTCTCGTGCCGCATCGACATGGGCGCTCAGCCTGTCGATTTCTTCCGTGACATCCGTCTTTACCGCGATCAGGGCAAGCTCCTGCGCCACCCGGTCTGCATCGACACCTTCGGTGTTTTCCAGCACTCTGGACAAATTGCGTTTCAAGGTCTCTGCCATGGTTGCGCCGCGCGCATCCGCAAGCGTTGCGGCCTCTTTGGTAAGACGGGCCACTTCTTCCAATTGACTTTGCAGCACCGCTTGCAACGCGGCGCCCTCGCTGTCGCGCATCGCATTAAAATTCTGTATCAGCCCCTCAGCTTCGGCCAGCAGGGCCCGGGCCAATGGTTCAGCATCATCTTCGCTGGTGCTCTGCTCCAACACGCCGCGCAAGGCGACGATGTCAGCCGATGTCGATGGGGCAAGAGAGACGCCAGCTTCCATGGCGCGGTTCTCGATAACGGCCATGGCGTCCAGAACGGTCGTGAGCTGGGCGTCATTGATTTGCATCAGGCCTGCTTGTTCGTCCCGCGACAACCTCAATGACAAGGTGACATTGCCGCGCGCGACGGCCGCTGACAACAAGCGGCGCAAGCCCGCCTCCAAACCATCGATCCAGTCCGGAACTCTCAGTCGCAGATCCAGGCCCTTGCCGTTGACAGCGCGCAGCTCCCAAGCCCAGGAATGTGGCGGGATACCGCCAGTGGCTGAGGCAAAACCAGTCATGGATCGGATCATGGGTTGCGCATCCCCTTGGAGCAGATTTCGACACCAGCCTTATGGCGTTTTCCTGTGGCAGGGCAACCCCTCGGCAGTGAACCGCCAGAATGACATCTCACCGCCGTTCAATTAACCAAATGTAAAGATATGCCACCGTTTTTAGAAAATTGTTGCTATTAAAGTTTCAGTAACCAGTTGGCACCGGATCGAAATACGGCGATCAGTGTCTTAGTAATGAATTTGAAGGGCGCTTTGGCGCTCCAGCGAGGAAAGAGGGCGGACGATGGACAACGGTGGGCAAAAAACGCACAATGTACTTTCAATGACGCAACATATTTCTAATACCGGATTTGCACCTCTCGCTCAGGTTGAAGCTTATTGGGAGGCGCTTCGCGGCAGCCGTCTGATGCCAAATCGCGCGGAAATTGATCCACGTGGTATCGAACAGGCGCTGGAGTATTCTTTTATTGTCGAAAGAATTGCACCAGGTATTGCCCGGCTGCGCATTGCTGGCAGCCACCTGAGCGATTTGATGGGGATGGAGGTGCGCGGCATGCCACTGACGTCCTTTATTACGCCGGGATCACGTCGCCAGATAAGCGATATTCTTGAAGAGGTTTTCGAAACGCCAGCGACCTGCTCTTTGCAGCTTCATTCCGCAAAAGGTGCCGGTCTTCCCCCTCTCGACGCGCGGATGATTTTGATGCCGCTCAAGAGCGACCTTGGGGATGTCAGCCGTATTTTGGGCGCCCTGGTGTCTGTGGGGGAAATGGGACGGAGCCCGCGACGTTTTGATGTCACGCAATCGGCGCTTCGGCCGATCGTAAGCGGCACCGAAGCGCCGGTCATCAAACGGTCTCAGCCCGCGGTTGAGCCGGGCAAGAAACCAACGCTCTCGCCTGAGGCGCAAAAACTGCAAGCCGGGTTCAACGAACAATCGGTGCCATTCCGGAGCGAGACACCGCGCAAGGACGCGCCATACCTGCGCCTTGTAAAGTCCGATGACTAAAATTTAAAACGATTTCCTTTGATCAGGAAAGCCGTCCGCACAGAAAGTGCGGGCGGTTTATTTTTGCAAGCCTAAACAGAAAAAGCCCATCTCTCAGCGGAGACGGGCTTTGCCTGCAATCCTGACGGTCAACCGGCCGCTTTATCGCGATGCGTGCCGCGCCGGTTTGACAATTCATCCGCCACGAGGAAAGCAAGTTCCAGAGACTGGCTTGCATTCAGACGCGGGTCGCAGGCTGTGTGATAGCGATCTGACAGGTCTTCATCGCTGACGGCGCGTACACCACCGGTGCATTCGGTCACGTCTTGCCCGGTCATCTCGAAATGCACACCGCCCGGCACGGTGCCTTCCGCGGCATGCACACCAAAGAATTCGCGCACTTCACGCAGCACGGAATCAAATGGGCGGGTTTTGTAGCCGGTTGATGACTTGATCGTATTGCCATGCATCGCATCACAAACCCAGGTCACCTTGGCCCCCTCTTCGCCCACAGCCTTGATCAGGCGTGGCAGGTGTTCTCCAACTGAACCCGCACCGAAGCGCGCGATCAGTGTCAAACGCCCTTCCTCGTTGTTCGGGTTCAGTTTCGCCATCAGCGCCTTGAGGTCGTCCGACGTCATGGACGGCCCTGCCTTCAGGCCAATCGGGTTCTGAACACCACTTGCGAATTCCACATGTGCGCCATCCGGTTGACGTGTGCGATCGCCGATCCAGATCATGTGGCCCGATCCCGCCAGCCATTTGCCGGTGGTGCTGTCCACGCGGGTCAGCGCTTCTTCGTACTCCAGCAACAGCGATTCGTGGCTGGTGTAGAATTCAACCGTCTGCAAGGTATGCGCAGTATCCGGCGTGACGCCCGCTGCCGACATGAAATCCAGCGTGTCGGAAATGCGGTTGGCGATCTCGCGGTAGCGTTCGACCTTTTCGCTTTCGGTAAAGCCAAGCGTCCAGGCATGCACCTGATGCACATCGGCATAACCACCCGTCGAAAATGCGCGGATCAGGTTCAGCGTCGCGGCGGCCTGCGTATAGGCGCGCAGCATCTTTTCAGGATCAGGGATGCGGGCTTTCGCGGTGAAATCCAGCTCGTTGATGATGTCGCCACGGTAGCTCGGCAGTTCAACACCATCCACTGTCTCGGTTGGCGCGGAGCGTGGTTTGGCGAATTGACCCGCCATGCGACCAACCTTGATCACCGGCACCTTGGCTCCATGGGTCAGCACAATCGCCATCTGCAACATCACTTTGAACGTGTCGCGGATCGCGTCGGAACTGAACTGGTCAAAGCTCTCGGCGCAATCACCGCCCTGCAGCAAAAAGGCCTCGCCCCGGCCAGCAGCGCCAAGACGCTCTTTCAGACGCCGGGCCTCCCCGGCAAAAACCAGAAGCGGAAAACGGGCAAGCTGGGCCTCAACTGCTTCCAATGCGGCCTGATCCGGATAATCCGGCATCTGGATCCGCGGTTTGGCGCGCCAGCTTGATTTTGTCCATTCGCTCATCTTTTCAACTCCGGGTTGGGCTCGCAGTCCTGCGAGCGCTCACATCACAGCGCTCTCTATACAAAAGCCTGCGGGGAGAGACCATATCACAAATTCGTCCTCTTGACGTCGCATTCCGACCGTGACCAAGTGACTTTATTCGCGCCATGCCCTGACCGGTCGCGCATCGAAATATAAGATCAAGAGTCGGCCATGTCCCAGATGCAATCAGCCACGCGGAATGACCCGCCCGCAGATAAGCCCAAGCGCTTCGTTTTCGTGCTGCTCGATAACTTTACGCTGCTATGTTTTTCGGCTGCCGTTGAAAGCCTCAGAATTGCCAATCGCATGGCGAACAAGACCCTCTACGAATGGCGTATCGTCGGCGAAGGCGGCGATATCGTGCATTGTTCGGCTGGCAGCGGGTTCAAGCTCGACAGCGATCTTGTCGATTTGAACCGTGATGACACCGTGATGATTTGCGGCGGCATTGATGTTCAGGCCGCGACCACCAAGAAGGTCCTGGGCTGGATACGTCGTGAAGCCCGAAAGGGGTTGCTGGTGGGGGGGCTTTGCACGGCGGCACATACATTGGCCAAGGCCGGATTGCTCGATGGCAAGCGCGCCACCATTCACTGGGAAAATCAGGACAGCTTCGCGGAGGAATTTCCCGAAGTGGATCTGACGAAATCGGTATTTGTCGTGGATGGCAATCGGCTGACAACTGCGGGCGGGACATCCTCCATCGACCTGATGCTGAAACTGATTGCGGACCAACAAGGCGAAGAGCTTGCCAATATGGTCGCGGATCAGTTGATCTATGCCTCCATACGCACCGATCAGGATACCCAGCGTCTCAGCGTGCCCACGCGCATCGGTGTGCGTCATCCCAAGCTCAGCAAGGTCATCCAGATGATGGAAGGCAACATCGAAGAACCCATAAGCCCCTCTATTCTGGCCAAGAATGTGGGCATGAGCACGCGTCAGCTGGAGCGCCTCTTTCGGCGCTATCTCAACCGCTCGCCCAAGCGCTACTATATGGAGCTGCGTCTGCAAAAGGCGCGCAACCTGTTGATGCAGACCGATATGAGCGTGATCAATGTGGCACTGGCCTGCGGGTTCGCGTCGCCCAGCCATTTTTCAAAATGCTACCGTTCGCATTATGACACGACGCCCTATCGCGAACGCGGCAGCCATGCCGCGCGCCTGTCGATCTGACCCTTAGCCTCTGGACATGCGATAAACCGCGCCGTTTCCGACAGAAACAAACCATATGCTGCCATCAGGGGCTTCAATCACGTCGCGCACTCGGTCCGTTGCCTGTGTTTTGATCTGCGCCACTTCCGCCGCCTGCGTGCCGTTGACTTCTAATCTGGCAATGTAGTCGAACTTGAGCGACCCCACGAAAATGTCGCTACGCCACTCGGGAAACATCGCGCCCTGATAGACAAGCAGCCCGGACGGTGCGATTGACGGATCCCAGTAATGGGCGGGCTGCTCCAGACCCGGCTTGCGCGTCCCTTCACCGATTTTCGCCCCCGAATAGTGCCGCCCGTAGGAGATGACTGGCCATCCGAAATTGGCCCCTTTCCGGATGAAGTTCACTTCATCACCTCCTCTTGCCCCATGTTCCGACGTCCAGAGCCGACCTTGCGCATCAAGGCCTGCCCCTTGCGGATTGCGGTGTCCGAAAGACCAGATTTCCGGCAAAACACTGGGCTGTCCGACGAATGGATTGTCCGAGGGCACCGATCCATCTCTGTTGACCCGCACGATGGAGCCGTTGTGAACCGATCGATCCTGCGCGGCAGGACGGTTGCCGCGATCGCCAATGGTCAGATACAACGTTCCATCATTTGCCTCGACAACCCGGCTGCCAAAATGCCGACCGCCCGAAGAGCCCGGGGCCATGACAAAAATATCGCGTAAGTCCACCAGCTGGCTGGCGTTTTCTGGCAAGCGCGCGATGGCAAGCGCTGTCCCCGACCCGCTACGTTGAGGCTTGGAGTAGGTGAGGAAAACCTCGCGACTGGTCTCGAAATCGCGCGGCAAAGTGATGTCCAGCAATCCCCCCTGGCCCCGGTCTGTGACCTTGGGGAGACCGCCGATTTCATGAACCTTTCCACCACGCACATGCAGCAGCCGGCCCTCTTTTTCAGTGATCAGCACCGATGCATCCGGCAGCAAAGCGATCCCCCAGGGTTGATCCAGTCCGGAGATCATGCGCGTGATCTGCACCTCAGCTGCCGCAGGCGTGATCATTCGTATCGTTATGATAAGAAAAAAGAATGTTATCGCTAAACGCATCGTTTCACCTCTCTCCTGAAGGTAAAATAGATCGGATAACGGGTATTTCACGCTCATTTTTGTGTGACAGAGCCGTGAGCACAGCGGCGCGGTTCAAAAGTGCTTTTCATTTGAAGAGCTGACGCCTAATCTGCCCCCCGAACGTCAAGTTCCAATATGGGAGATAACAATGAAAAAGATGCTTTTGGCCACCACGGCCGCAGCACTTGTGGCGACCTCCGCGCTGGCGGGTGGTCATGCAAAGGAAGTAAAACTGGGCATTCTCATCGGTTTCACGGGACCGATTGAATCACTGACCGGCCCGATGGCTGCTGGCGCCGAGCTGGCGATGACCGAAGCCACCGAAAGCGGCAAACTGCTGGATGCGGCCAAAGTTACGCCGATCCGTGCCGATACCGGGTGCATCGACAACGGTCTGAGCACTTCAAACGGCGAACGTCTGGTTGCCGAAGGGATCAACGGCCTGATCGGTGGCGACTGTTCCGGCGTGACCGGCGCGATCCTGCAAAACGTGGCCATTCCGAACGGTATGGTGATGATTTCGCCCTCCGCCACGTCACCCGGGCTCAGCACGGTTGAAGACAATGATCTGTTCTTCCGCACCGCACCGTCTGACGCGCGTGAAGGTCAGGTGATGGCGGAAATCCTGCAAGAGCGTGGCGTGAAATCCATCGCCTTGACCTACACCAACAACGATTACGGCAAAGGTCTCGCGGATGCGATTGAAAGCAACTTCAAGGCGGCTGGTGGTGAAGTGACCATCGTCGCGGCACATGAAGACGGCAAGGCCGACTATTCTGCTGAAATTGGCGCGCTGGCCTCTGCCGGTGGCGATTTGCTGGTGGTTGCGGGCTACCTCGATCAGGGTGGCCTGGGCATCATCAATGCGGCATTGGACACCGGCGCGTGGGATACATTCGGTCTGCCCGGCGGCATGATCGGTGACAGCCTGCCCGAGAACGTGGGTCCGGCGCTGAACGGCTCATATGGGCAAATCGCGGGCTCCGGTGGTGAAGGGATCGAAAAGCTGGTGGCACTTGCGGGTGACGCTTTTGATGCAACGTCGCCCTACACGCCTGAAAGCTATGATGCAGCGGCGCTCTTCATGCTGGCCATGCAAGCGGCCGACAGCACTGATCCTGCGGATTACGGCTCCAAAATCCTCGAAGTGGCCAACGCACCGGGAGAGAAAATCTACCCCGGCGAATTGGGCAAAGCCTTCGACATTATCCGCAGCGGTGGTGATGTGGACTATGTCGGCGCATCAGCGGTTGAACTGATCGGCCCCGGCGAATCTGCCGGCACATACCGCATGATCGAAGTGAAAGAGGGTAAAAACGAGACCATTGGGTTCAAGTAATTTGCCCAATTGACCACTGAGCAGCCCGGAGCCTCGTGTTCCGGGCTGTTCCAACATCTAAAGCGCCGCAAAGACGCGCTGACGGGGAAAACACATGATCGTCGTGGACGACCTTCACAAACACTTCGGCGGCTTTCACGCTGTTGATGGCGCCTCTCTGGAAATCGAACAGGGATCTATTACCGGTTTGATCGGCCCCAATGGCGCTGGAAAAACAACCCTTTTCAATGTGATAGCGGGCGTACTTCAACCCACATCGGGCAAAGTGACCATGGCGGGTGAAGATATCACGGGGCTGCCCCCGCATACGCTCTTTCACAAGGGGCTGCTGCGAACTTTCCAGATCGCTCATGAATTTGCCTCCATGACATGCCGCGAAAACCTGATGATGGTGCCCGGTGCGCAGTCGGGAGAAACACTCTGGAACACATGGTTCGGGCGCAAACGCATCGCGGATGAAGAACGCGCCCTGCGCGCCAAAGCGGACGAAGTGCTGGAGTTCCTGACCGTGGAACATCTGGCCGATCACAAGGCGGGCCAGATCTCCGGCGGTCAGAAAAAGCTGCTCGAATTGGGCCGTACTATGATGGTGGACGCCAAGATCGTCTTCCTTGACGAGGTCGGCGCGGGCGTGAACCGGACCCTTCTCAACACCATCGGTGACGCGATCATCCGGCTTAATCAGGAACGCGGCTATACTTTCGTGGTGATCGAACATGACATGGATTTCATTGGACGCTTGTGTGATCCGGTGATCTGCATGGCCGAAGGCAAGGTGCTGGCGCAGGGAACGCTGGATGAGATCAAAGCCAACGAGCAGGTGATCGAAGCCTATCTGGGCACCGGCTTGAAGAATAAAGAGAAAGTCGGCGCATGAGCAGCGATCCCTATAGCGACCGCGGCAACAAGGACCTGTCTCTGGGCAATCCCAAAGGTATGGGTACGGCCACACCTGTAAAACCGGGCGGCAAGGCCTACCCGGCGGTGGGCGGTCCTTTTTTGATCGGTGAAAACATGACTGGCGGCTATGGGGCCGGGCCGGATATTCTGCACGACTGCACCATCGCGGTGGATCGCGGTGAAATCGCCGTGATCGTCGGACCCAACGGGGCGGGTAAATCCACCGGCATGAAGGCGGTCTTTGGCATGCTGAACCTGCGCGAGGGCCATGTGAAGCTCGATGGCGAGGACATCACCCAACTGTCGCCGCAGGACCGGGTGGCCAGGGGCATGGGCTTCGTGCCGCAGACCTCGAACATCTTCACCTCGATGACCGTCGAGGAAAACCTTGAGATGGGTGCGTTCATTCGCACCGATGATATCTCCGGTACCATGGCACAGATTTACGACCTGTTCCCGATTTTGAAGGAAAAGCGGTTGCAGGCAGCGGGTGAGTTGTCAGGCGGGCAACGCCAGCAGGTCGCCGTGGGCCGGGCGCTGATGACGCAACCCAAAGTGCTGATGCTGGACGAACCGACCGCCGGGGTGTCGCCCATCGTCATGGACGAGCTTTTCGACCGCATCATCGAGGTGGCGCGCACCGGTATCCCCATCCTGATGGTGGAGCAAAACGCGCGGCAGGCACTGGAGATCGCCGACAAGGGTTATGTTCTGGTGCAGGGGCGGAATGCGTATACGGGGACGGGCAAGGAATTGCTGAACGACCCCGAAGTGCGCAAGTCGTTTTTGGGGGGGTGAGGATGCGGGGTATCTCAGTATTGTTTTCCGTCAGCTTTTTAGTCTCGGCTGCGGAAGCCGGTGAAGAGAATGGTTTTACCTGCGAAGCTGTGAATTACTGTGCAGTGGTTGGGACCGCCGCGAATTGCAGGCATATAGAGGAAAAGTGGCATCTTTCGTGGAGCGAAGACGGTTCGAGGTTCACCTTCAAAGAGATGTTACGCTTGGAAGTAAAAACATTTAACGCTCTGCCGCAAGCGGGGCTTTCTAGGGTCCGAGGTGTCGCCGTTGGAAGCCGCCCATACGCTCCGCTGAATAGTTTCATTTTGTACGACAACGGATGGTTCACCATGATGGTCCCGACGACCCAAGCCGAAAGAGGGTTGTCTGAGCCATCATTGGTCGTTCTAACGGGACCATGCGTTTCTTTGGAGATCGGATGATGGACCTCCTCAACGCCATCGTGGCGCTCTCGAATTTCGTGATCATCCCGGCGATGTCCTATGGCGCGCAGCTGGCGCTTGGCGCGTTAGGGGTGACGCTGATCTACGGCATCTTAAGGTTTTCGAACTTTGCCCATGGCGACACCATGGCCTTTGGTGCCATGGTCACGGTTCTGGTGACCTGGCTTTTCCAAAGCTGGGGCCTATCGCTCGGCCCGCTTCCAACGGCCCTGCTTGCCCTGCCCTTCGGAATCCTGGGTTGTATGGCGCTGGTGCTCACCACGGACCGGATCGTCTATCGGTTCTACCGGGCGCAAAAGGCCAAACCGGTGATTTTCGTGATCGTATCACTCGGCGTGACCTTCATCCTCAACGGGTTGGTGCGGTTCATCATTGGGCCGGATGATCAGCGGTTTCTGGACGGCGAACGTTTCATCATATCCGCGCGCACCTTCAAGGAGATGACCGGTTTGCGTGAAGGTCTGGCCTTCAAAACCACCCAAGGGATCACCATCATCACAGCCGTGATCGTGGTGGCCCTGCTCTTCTGGTTTCTCAACCGCACGCGCACCGGCAAATCCATGCGGGCCTATTCCGACAATGAGGATCTGGCGCTACTGTCGGGCATCAACCCCGAACGGGTTGTGATGATCACCTGGTTGATCGTGGCGGGTCTGGCGACCATCGCGGGCGTGCTTTACGGGCTCGACAAGAGCTTCAAACCCTTCACCTATTTCCAGCTGCTGCTGCCGATCTTTGCCAGCGCCATCGTGGGCGGGCTTGGCAATCCGCTGGGGGCCATTGCGGGCGGCTTCGTCATCGCGTTTTCTGAAGTCACGGTGACCTATGCCTGGAAGAAAGTCGCAACCTATGTGCTGCCCGAAAGCATGGCGCCTGACACGCTGGTGCAACTGATGTCGACAGATTACAAACTGGCAGTGAGCTTCGTCATTCTACTGATTGTCCTGCTGGTCAAACCCACCGGCCTTTTTGCGGGGAAAGCAGTATGACCTCGGCCATGAAAAACACTCTCCTTTTCGCAGCCGTCTTCGCGATGATCCCGGTGATCGCCCATTTCCAGGGCTGGAATGCTGCACTTTTCGTGCTGAACATGGGGCTGATTTCCGCGATCATGGCGCTTGGCGTGAACCTGCAATGGGGGTTTGCGGGCCTCTTTAACGTCGGCATCATGGGGTTTGTTGCCCTGGGCGGTCTGGCTGCGGTGTTGGTCGGCATGCCCGCGACACCGGGCGCCTGGCAGGCGGGTGGCTTTGGCATTATCGGCGCCTTGCTGATGGGTGCGGCCACCATTGTCATCGCGATTGTCGTCGCCGGACGTATGGCAAAGGGGTGGATGCGCAGCCTTGTGGTTCTGGCGATCCTCGTCGCGGGGTTCATGATCTACCGGGGTCTTTTCGACCCGTCGGTCGAAGCGGTTGAGGCGATTGAGCCCGCACTGACCGGATATCTAGGTGGTCTGGGCCTGCCGGTGATCATCGCCTGGCCGGTGGGCGGGCTGCTCGCCGCAGGTGCCGCCTGGATTATCGGGAAAACCGCATTGGGGCTGCGCTCTGACTATCTGGCCATTGCCACTTTGGGCATTGCAGAGATCATCATCGCCATTCTCAAGAACGAAGACTGGCTGTCGCGCGGCGTGAAAAACGTGGTGGGTGTGCCCCGTCCGGTTCCTTATGAGATCGACTTGCAGAACAATACTGGCTTTGTCGAACGTGCCGCCGGTTTCGGCTTTGACGCGGTGACGGCCTCCACCATCTATGTAAAACTGCTCTATTGTGGGCTGTTCGCCTTTGTGCTGGTGTTGCTGTTGTGGATGGCGCAGATGGCGCTCAATAGCCCCTGGGGCCGGATGATGCGGGCGATCCGCGACAATGAGGTAGCCGCCGAGGCCATGGGCAAGGACGTGACGGCGCGCCATCTTCAGGTCTTTGTGCTGGGATCGGCGATTTGCGGTATCGCAGGGGCCATGCTGACCACGCTCGACGGTCAACTCACGCCCGGCACCTATCAACCGCTGCGGTTTACCTTTCTGATCTGGGTCATGGTGATTGTCGGCGGCTCCGGCAACAACCTTGGCGCCGTTTTGGGCGGCATGCTGATCTACCTGATGTGGGACAAGGGCGAATCTATCGGGCTGGAAGTGATGGAATGGATCACCGCCGGTCTGGCAGATGGCAGCGCCCTGAAGGCACATCTGATCGCCTCAGCGGCACATATGCGCCTGCTAACCATCGGGGTGCTGCTGCTGCTGGTCCTGCGGTTCAGTCCGCGCGGGCTAATCCCGGAGAAATGACCCTGATCCTGTCGGGCGCCCTTACCGACCCTTGAACAATCCGCCCAGAATGCCCCGCACGATGCGACGCCCTGTTGTGCCTTGCAACTCCTTGATGACGGCTGCGGCCACCGCGCCGCCAAGGCTCTGGGATTGCCGTGTCTTACCACGCCGGGACGTAGAGCGCGCCACGCGCCCGCCCGTGTAGCGGCGTGCGGCGTTGAATTCGCGCAATTGCGGCGATCCTTCCTCGGCTTCTTCTTCGGCCTTTGCCGCCTCTGCTGCAGCATCCTCCGCGCGTTTTTTCAGGATTTCGTAAGCCGAGCTGCGGTCCACGGGCGCGTCGTATTTCCCGGACATATCAGAGGCCGCCATCACCTCTGCCCGCTCCTTCTTGCTGATCGGGCCCAGTTGCGACGAGGGCGGGCGGATCAAGGTCCGTTCGACAATGCCCGGCACGCCCTTGCGTTGCAGCATCGAAGTGACCGCTTCGCCCACACCCACCTCGCGAATGGCTTCTTCGGTGTTGAATGCCGGGTTTTCACGGTAGGTTTCGGCCGCCATGCGCAACTCCTTGCGATCCTTGGCCGTAAAAGCGCGCAGGGCGTGCTGAATACGATTGCCCAGCTGACCCAGAATATCATCCGGCACATCTGCGGGATTTTGCGTGATGAAATAGACCCCCACGCCCTTGGAACGGATCAACCGCGCCACCTGTTCTACCTTGTCCACCAGTGCCTTGGGGGCATCGTCAAAGAGCAGATGGGCCTCATCGAAAAAGAAGACCAGCTTGGGTTTGTCGGGGTCCCCCACTTCGGGCAGTTCCTCGAATAGCTCCGACAGCAGCCACAGCAGAAACGTCGCATAAAGCCCAGGTGAGGCCATCAATTTATCCGCCGCCAGAATATTGATCTCGCCGCGCCCTTGCGCGTCCTGTCGCATCAGGTCCGACAATGCCAGCGCCGGTTCGCCAAAAAGGCCGGTGCCCCCCTGGTTTTCCAGAACCAGCAACCGCCGCTGAATGGCCCCGATGGAGGCTGAGGAGACATTACCATAACGCAGGGAAAGCGCCTTGGCATTTTCCCCGATCCAGACCAGCAGGGATTGCAGATCCTTCAGATCAAGCAGCGGCAGCCCTTCTTCATCGGCCAGTCGAAAAGCGATGTTGAGAATACCTTCCTGCGCTTCAGTCAGTTCCAACAGTCGTGCCAGCAACAGCGGGCCCATTTCGGAAACGGTGGTGCGCACGGGATGACCCTGTTCCCCAAGAAGGTCCCAGAAAGTGACCGGAAAGGCCTCGTAGATGTAATCGGTGAACCCGATCTGTGTGGCACGTTCGGTAAAAGGTCCATGCAGCTTGTGTGTCTCGGTGCCCGCCTTGGCAAGGCCCGACAGATCGCCCTTCACATCGGACAAAAACACCGGCACGCCTGCCTTGGAAAATCCTTCCGCAAGGATTTGCAGGGTCACGGTCTTGCCGGTTCCGGTGGCCCCGGCGACCAGCCCATGGCGGTTTGCGTAACCCAAACTCAGGTGCTGTTTCACGCCATAATCCGGCCCGCCGCCGCCAATAAAGATGTCTGATGTCACGCAAGTCTTCCTTTAATCACAAACTCATTTGCCGAGCATACGATGTTAACCTTTGCACGTCATAGTCAAATCGCTCAGCCGCCGGATTTGTCCTTTCCGGTCTGGGCATCCTCCCTGTCAGACTGGCCGTGCCGTTTTCGGTACGGCCTTTTTTTACTCTCAACATAAATTTGATCAGCAAGTGGATAAATCTTCGGTGTTTTAGGTTGACGTCAACTGCGTCGTTTCGTAGCTTCCCTGCAATAAGTCGGCCAGTCCGACGGGGAGAAGACTAATTGGGAAGGGGATGCGGTGAGCATCCCTTTTTCTTTTTGAGAATATGCCAAATATTTTAACGTTCTGGAGCGGTTTTGCCGATCTCGGGACTGACACCCATTTACGGGCATGGTACACCCTGAAAAAGCAATAAAATCGGAGCGAACATGCCCAAGTATACTTCTATATTGACGCACAGTTTTGTGGTGGCTTTGCCCTTGGTCGCGGCGTCATCTTTTGCCTTTGCCCAATCCGACGAGACAGAAGAGCAACCGGCTGAAGCCCCAGGCATCGAAAATGAATTGAGCCTGGGCGAAGTGGAACCGGAAGGTCCGAAGGTTGGCGAGACCTATGTGACCGAAAAATTCGACGACTGGAGCCTGCGCTGCGTAAAGGTTGAGAGTGGCGACGACCCTTGCCAGATGTATCAATTGCTGGCGGATGGTGAAGGGGCACCCATTTCCGAATTCACCCTTTTCCGGTTGCCGGAAGGCGGTCAGGCCAAGGCGGGTGCAACCGTGATCGTGCCGCTTGAAACCTCCCTTGGTCAGCAACTGGCGATCAAGATTGATGAAAAACCGACAAAAAGATATCCTTTCGCCTTTTGCAACAACATCGGTTGCTACGCGCGGATCGGATTGACCGAAGAGGATGTCGAGAGCTTCAAAAAAGGCGTTGAGGCAACCTTGACGATTGTTCCGATCGTGGCACCCGATCAGAAGGTCGATATCGTCCTCTCCCTCAAGGGGTTTACGGCGGGCTTTGAAAAGGTTTCGGTGATCCAGCAATAACGGAAAACCCTGATCGTGAACGCAGCCGCGCCTTTCGGGGCGCGGTTTTTTGTCAAATGGCGCGCAGGGCCAGCACAGCGTTCATGCCACCAAACGCAAAGGCATTGGACAGGGCCACTTTGACCTTTGCTTTACGGGCTTCATTTGGCACCACATCAAGCGCGCATTCAGGATCAGGTTCTTCGTAACCGATTGTGGGTGCAATCACACCGTTACGCAGCGCCATGATACAGGCGAGAAGTTCCACAGCACCGGTGCCGCCGATCAGATGGCCATGCATGGATTTCGTTGAACTGATCATCAGCTTGTCCGCATGCGGTCCGAAAACATCGGCGACGGCCGCGCATTCAGTCTTATCGTTGGCAGCGGTGCCCGTGCCATGCGCGTTGATGTAGCCGACCTCGTCGCGGTTGATCCCGGCATCTGCAAGGGCCCCGGCCATTGCCCGGGCTGCCCCGCTTTTTGAAGGCATGACGATATCGCTGGCGTCAGATGACATGGCAAAGCCCGAGACTTCACATAGCATGTCGGCGCCGCGCGCACGGGCGTGTTCATATTCTTCAAAAACAAAAACGCCCGCGCCTTCGCCCTGCACCATACCGTTGCGATTGGCCGAAAAGGGCCTGCAGGCATCACGGCTCATGACGCGCAAACCTTCCCAGGCTTTGACGCCGCCAAAGCACAACATGCTTTCCGACCCTCCCGTGATCATCGCAGGTGACATGCCAGAACGGACCATGCTGAAAGCCTGCGCCATGGCGTGATTTGACGACGCGCAAGCGGTTGAGACGGTGAAGGACGGCCCTTTCAGATTGTGCTCCATGCTGACATGCGAGGCGGCGGCGTTGTTCATTAATTTGGGTACGACAAACGGATGCACCCGGTTTTTGCCATCCTCGTAAACCGAGCGATAGTTGTCGTCCCAGGTGCTGACCCCTCCCCCGGCGGTGCCCAGAACCACGCCGGATTTGGCGGCAAGATCGCCGCTGAAGCTGAGACCGGATTGATCAATGGCCTCTTTCGCGGCCGCCAGGGTGAATTGCGTAAACCGGTCGTAAAGGGACATCTGCTGGCGGTTGTAGCGCCCTTCTGCTTCAAAACCCCGCACCTGCCCGCCGATCTGGATCGACAGGCGTTCGACGTCACGCAGCTCCAATGCACCGATGCCGCAGGTCCCCGCCTGCATGGCCGCCATGGTTGATTTCACATCGTGACCAAGCGCGTTGATCGTGCCAGCACCGGTAATGACCACACGTTTCATGGGCGACTAACCCTGTTCTTTTTGGAGACGCTCGATACCCGCGATGATGGAGGCCACGGTTGATATGTCAAAATCGGACGATTGCGGGTCATTCGCGTTAAAGGGCACGCTGATGTCGAATTCTTCCTCAATGGAGAAAATACTTTCGACCAGACCCAGACTGTCTATTCCAAGATCTTCCAAAGTGCTGCTCGGCGTGACCTCGGCGGGATCAAGCACAGCCTGTTCCGCAATGATGGCGATGACTTTGTCCTTGGTGCTCACGTGCCTATTCCTTTCACGCTGCTCGCCTAGGATTTAGTCCTTTGCATCCGATTTGAAAACCGCTTTCTGCAAGGCAGCAATATCACGGACGAGCCGGGGCAGTCGCCTCTGAATCTTGTAGGTTTCAATGTGAGTGTCCATCTTCACCGCCGGATACCCCAGCACTGTGCGTCCCGCCGGGACATTGGACAGCAGTTTACTACCGCCGCCTGCGATCACGCCATCACCGATAAAGATATTGTCGCTGACCCCTACCTGTCCGCCCAGAACGACATTATTGCCGACCTTTACCGACCCTGCCAACCCGACATGCCCGCACAAGAGGCAATCGTCGCCAATGACGCAGTTGTGGCCAACCTGAACGAGGTTGTCGATCTTGGTGCGGTTGCCGATCTTCGTGTCGCGAATGGTGCCACAATCGATGGTGCAGTTGGAGCCAACTTCCACATCATCACCAAGCGTGACCGCCCCCAGACTGTGGATGCGTGCCCAGGCCTGCCCTTTGGAGTCGCGCTGATCACCCAGGGTAGCGCGGGCGGTTTCTACTGACGAAGGCTCTGGCGTAGTATAGGAAAACCCATCGCCGCCGATACGCGCACCAGGCTGCGCCATAAAGCGATCCCCGATTTTCACGCGCGCGCCGATTGACACATGTTCGCGCAGAAAAGCGTCCGCGCCCATCTCGACGTCCCAGCCGATAAAACATTGTGGACCGATAATGCTGCCAGCTCCGATCTTCGCACCAGCCGAGATTACTGCGAGCGGCCCAACGCTCACCCCTTCACCCAGCTCTGCCGAAGGATCGACCACCGCACTTGGGTGAATTCCGGCCCCGTAGCCCTGCCCGCGATCCAGCAACCTCGTAAGGCCAGACATGGCGTAGCGCGGCCGTCTGGGAATAATCGCAGCCTTCAGGCCTAGGGCTTGCCAGTCAGCGCCATCCCAGAGCAGTGCTACCTTGGCATCGCCATCAGCGAGTGTTTCCGCATAGGACGCATTTGTCGCCATTGCGATGTCATTGGGACCAGCCGATCCGGGTTCCGCCGCGTGTTCAACACGCAAAGACGTGTCCCCGTGGGCATCAGCACCAATTGCAGCAGCGATGTCTTTGACGCTATGACCGACGGTTTTCATGTCTTTTGCCCTCTATCATCAGGGGCATGATTTAACCTTGAACGGCCCGCATTGCTACCCCCGCTTTGGCCAAGGCTTTCCAAATCCTGGCGTCACGACCATAGATGTCCCGACGGAATTGCGTGCGGCCCTTGTTGTCCACAAAGGCGGTGCGATAGATGATGTGAACGGGCACAGGTTGCTTGAGGTTCACCTGTTGTTCCGTGCCTGTGGCCAATTTCGCCTGAAACAAGCCCTTGGGATCATTTGTCTGCTTGGACAGCAGCGCGTAGGCAAAGTCAAACGGATCGGCCAGTCGAATACAGCCGTGGCTGTAAGCGCGGGTTTCGCGGCCAAAGAGGTTTTTCGCAGGCGTGTCGTGCAGATAGATGTTATGCGGATTTGGGAACATGAATTTCACAAGTCCCAAAGCGTTGCCCCGGCTTGGCGGCTGACGCATGGCAAAGGGGAAAGTCCGCTCCGTGAACTGAGTGAAATCTACAGCCGAGCGGTCAACCCGACGCCCCTTGCTGTCGGTAATTTCAATATGGTTCACCGCATTCGGGTCTTTCTGCAACTCAGGCAGATATTCTTTGGTCACGATGGATCGAGGCACATACCAGCTGGGATTGATGACCATAAATTCCATGACATCAGAAAACTCGGGCGATTGACGATCAGACTTCCGCGCACCAATGACCGAGCGGGTTTCGAAGGTGACCTTCCCGTTGTCGATGATCTTTGCCGTGAAATCCGTCAAGTTGACTTCGACGTGACGACGCCCGCGGTCCTGATTGAGCCAGCGTTCACGCTCCATGGCAACGATCACGGACTGTAGGCGGGTTTGTACCGAGGTATTGATCTCTGTCATCGTGCCGGGCCCTGCGACGCCGTCCTGTGCCAGTCCGTGAGCCCGCTGAAATTGCTGTACGGCCTTGGTCATATTGGCATCGTAGGTCTTGCCCGCGTTGCGCTTGAGATATCCCATCCGTACCAGGCGATCACGCAGGGCGATCACAGCATTTCCGGAGGCGCCGGGTTTCAAGGTCTTGGAAGGCACCTGAGGGCCCCAGCCTCCCTTTGCAAGCAATCGTTCAAGACGCAGCTTTTCTTTCATCAGCGCGGTATATTCCGTGGTTTTCGGCGCCAGCGCACGAAAGAAACCCTTTGGTGAGGACTTCTTGAAGTTGACGAGATATGAGGTGCGATCCCTGTAGGGCACTTTGCGTACAATTGCTTTGTCGATACGGCTGGGGATCAGCACGCCGGTTTGGATGTCCCGCGCGTATTGCAAAAACACTCTGCTGATTTCCACTTCCAGCAATCCCAGATCACGGGGCGTGCGCGCCGCCTTCATCTTCGCCTGAAGACCTTCAACGTCGTACTTTGCAGCTGGCAGCCCGTGGTTGCCCGCGGATTTCAGCGCCTGTATGAGCGCGGAGCGGCGATTACGGTCACGGCCCTTGCCGGTCCAAATACCCTCATAGCCATTGGATTGATAGAATGCGGCAATGTCTTTGTCCCGCGCGGCAGCCTCGGCAACGGCCTGTTTGAAAGCGGTGACCTGTGCCCGGACGGGCGTTGGTATCGACAATGATGAGACGACAAGTAGAAGGCTTGCTAGAAATATGGCAAGGGTGCGATGGCGCAGTACCAAAGACGGCATATGGATCCCCACTCAGCAAATAAACAAAAAGTCTTGGTTTTTTGCCGGTCCAGCCGCGCGATGTCCAATAACAATTGGTAAATCGGTCAAGGAAAACTGAACGTGATGCATGCATGCATCGCAGCAAGTCCGTTTTTCGGGGCATGCACAGAATTGGCGGGATTTTGCCTAAAATTGGACCAAAATAGGCGTTCTGACTTTCAGGACTTGGTTAACAATCGGCGCTATGACATACCAATGTTGCATCTGGGGAAGAGATGACACCCTCGTGTAACATCACGGGTAAAGGCAGAATACGGGGCAATGACCACATGACGATCGACAGCTCAACGGGTATGACCCGGCGTGCGCTACTGGGTGCATTCGCAGCAACGACAATTACGGCAGCACCAACATTTGCAAATGCAGCAGGATTTCTGCGCGGTGGTGGCGACATCAGGCGCATACGAATGTACTCCGGGCGAACAGGCGAGCGCATCGACATGATCTACTGGGTCGAAGGCAAGTACATCAAGGAATCCATAAAAGAAATCAACCACTTCATGAGGGATTGGCGCACCGATGGTGTGAAGTCCATGGATTTGCGGACGATTGACATTATGTCGGCGGCTCACAACCTTCTTGATGTCAATGAACCCTACATGTTGCTGTCGGGCTATCGCAGCCCGCAAACCAACGCGATGCTGCGGTCGCGCAGTCGCTCTGTTGCCAAGAATTCGCTGCACATGAAGGGCCAAGCCGCAGACCTGCGCCTGTCTACCAGATCGGTTGGACAAATTGCTCGTGCAGCTCAAGCCTGCCGGGGTGGCGGTGTTGGTAAATACTCGAGGTCGAATTTCGTCCATATGGACTGTGGTGTGGTGCGAACCTGGGGTCGTTAATCAGAGATCTATCGATCATTGACGGGCAAAGATGCGGCATTGGAGCCGCATTTTTTTTTGTCGAATTGTCTGGATTTCATCGCCGCAGCGCCGATTGGGTTTTTCGCTTACGGATTGATCCATGTCTCAACTGTGGTGTGACAACTCGCAATTCCTACCTTCTGTAATCGTTTCGTAACTTTTACGTTCGTATTCAGCGGCTTTATGCCACCCGTCACGAAATCTGACCCAAATCATCATCCCAGCTTCTCGATATCCTTTGCCTCGATGACCATTGCCAGATTCCAGAACCGCCAGATCTGCTCTTCGCTCGCTTCGCGCTGAATATCGTTGCATCCAGCGACATGCTCGATCCGAAATCCAAACCGCTGAAATTCAGACGTGCTGATGTAGGTCAAGAAGATCGGGATGATCTGACGTTCTACGGCCATCGCCGCCAGCCGTGCCGCAACGACATGCGGATTTGCCAGCTGTTCGCGAAGCCGAATACCGATACACGAATGCCGTTCCTCCAACAAACTCCACAGCTTGTAGCTGGCCGGAAATCCCGGATCGCCGTTGGCGGCGGGTTCTGCGCGATCGGTGGGATCAAAAATCAAAGGATCCAAAGCCAAAGGCGCTTGCGGCGACAGATTGGTCAGAAGCGCTTGATATTCTTCGCATAGAGTCATTGGCCACCTCCCTGCGCGATCAATTTTGCGGCTGCCTGGTTACCGAGTGCTGGGAGCACCTCGTCGCCAAGCGCCTTGCGCAGATTTTCTGCTTTATCCCCCTCCAGAAATGCAAAAACCTCCCGTTCCAATGTCAACAAATCTGTTTCCGCGACCAATGCCGCCAATCCTCTGTCAGCGGCAGCGCGCGCGCGTCGTTCCTGATCATCCAGATAGGGCGCTGACTGTGGGATCAGGATGGCGGGCACCTGGGCATAGAGCAACTCGTGAAACGAATTGTACCCAACGGCGGAAACGGTGAGATCTGCTGCCTGACAAAGTGCGAGCGTCTGAGACGTCTGGACAACGTGACTGTTTTTCCAGCCGTATAATCCGCTCGAAATTCTTGCGTTTGGCCATGCCACGATCAAATGCAAACAGTTCGGTCGCTGTTCGAACAGGCTGCATAACAACTGTGTTTGTGACGTTCGATCCGATGCCACGCCTCCGCCCAACATGGTCACCGCCAAGGTATCAACCGTCTGATCGAATTCCACGCTTAGCCGATCGCGCAGATTTTGTCGGTCCTCATTGGTCATGGTCGTCTGACGAACGATTGGCCCAACCTTCTCCACCCGTGGGCAGGTCGAGTAATCAGCGTTCAATTCCGCAAAAGCCTCTTGCGGGACGATGATTTGTGAAAAGGCGCGTTCGCGTTCTAAAGCAGTCGGATTGATCTGTCCGGGGCGCCAGAGCCCACGACGTATCCAGACCGCTGACAATTGGCGGGACAGGATGGTTCGGTACACAGAATCAAATACATAGCCGCCATCGAAAACAAGACGATCACCCGCTCGAAGCAGATTGCGCAGCCTCAGGGAGTTCACCAGGTCAGCGGCATATTCATCGGTGTGATGCGCACTGCGCGAGATCATCGGGACACATTCAAAGCCACGATTTTCCAACATGTCTATACAGCTTGGAAATGCCGCAAAACGACGGTTCAGTTCGTTTGGCATCGCCTCAGCAATGAGCGCACATCGCTGCGCATGACCCAAGCCGTTGCCGTTTGTCGGGAAAAAGATGATCTGGGAGGGCCTTGGCGTGGACACTTCCGATGTCGCCGTGATCTCAAGATCACGTTCCAAAACGGTCAAATCAAATTGCTTCAGCCAAGTGCTTTGCAGGGTCCGGTGACCAATTTCCAATCTGTTCCGGGTCACCACTTCATGAAGATATGAGGAGAACACAGATATGTCCTCCGGCCCTTTGATAACGGGTGCCCCGGTATTCGCGAAACCTGAAGACGTTGTGCAATCAATGACGACTTTGCCAGCACCCATTGCGGCCATGGTCAGCGCGGCCATGCGTTCACCCGGCACATTTGTCCCAAAAAAGGCGATGACATCTACAAAGTTCACGATGTCTGCGGGCGGAAGTTCACTATATCCGAAAACCGAAAGTTCGGCATGTCGGGATCGTCTGATCAAATCTTTGCCCTTGGCGTTGGTCAGCACATGCAGTTCAAGTGTCGGGCTAAAGCTTGTTGCGGCAAGTGCGTTAAGCGCGTTTTGATCCTCCAAATCATCGCAGGGAACATAGACCAGAACCCTTGAAAGTTTCCCGGCGCTTTGTTCGGGTTCCGCAGCAATGCGCGTGACCAATGGCGTACACGCCCCTTCCAATAACGCCGGTGTTCGTGATCCATTCAAATTATGCAACGTCGGATCGCGGCCGGTGGCGTCGGCAATCTTGTTGCGAGCATTGATTTCGCCCTGATAATCCGCGAAACAACCGATCGCCCGGATCGAGGCATCGGGGCCAAGATTGAGGCTGCGCAAAATCACTTGGCTTTCCCGCGAGATCGCCTCCGCTCCGATCACAAGGATCGTGTCAGCGCCGATGTCTTCGGGATCAACAAGAAAAGGCACCGCCTCATATTTTTGCGGCTTTAGCACGTCTTCGGGCATGTATCGGGCATCAATGGTCACATTATGCCCACAGCTCTCCAGCAGAGCCGCAAACATCAGCAGCGCGTCAAAGTGCTTGGCGGAAACCTCCCCGCTGCATAGCAGGATCATGTTGAAACCTCTGTTTGCGGCATCAGGAACGCGTCAAAGGCACGCCGAAACGCTTGCGACGAAAACTGCTCAAGCTTTTTTTGTCCCGCAAGCACATCATCTTGATAGCGATCCGGATCAGTGAGGTAACCTTTCACAATTGCCGTTACATCTGCTGGGCTGGCCCCGATGACCGCCCCGTCAAAGGAGGCAGCGGTATCGACGTCTGAAATCGCAATCTTGCCCGCAGCAACAGCCTCGGCCAAAACCCTCCCGAAACTTTCCCGCCAGGTGGCAGCAGTAAAATAGACAAAGAAATCGATCTGTTCGAAAAAATGCGCGAGCGACACGCCACCGAATGGATAGAGCGTCCAATATGTCGGTGTATTGGGTTCACCCAGAAAATTATCTGCGCCCAGAATGGTATTCTGCTTGGCCGTTTGCGGGAAACACAAATTCATCACGTCACGTTGTGGGAACTTTTCGAAACCGGCGCGGGAATGGCGGCCCCGCCGGTCCGTTGGAAAAGCGGTCGGTGGATGCCGATCAAATGCGCAGATATTGAACCAGTCCCAGTCCAGAACAGACCAGATATCGTGGTTTGGATTGGCCAAGAGCCACTGTTCGACGGTTTTGCGATTCCAGGGCGATATTGGGGCGATGCTGCGTTCCAGAGTAACCGAACAGCGGGCAATCAGATCAAGACATCTGGCGACATCGAAGGCCTCAGCGCCTCCGGGGCGCAAGAAATTTTCATGCGCGACGACGACCAGTCGCTTTGCGATTATGGTCGTATCGAGCGTTTCCTGAAATTTCAAACAGGACGGGTTGTGCAGAATGACGGCGTCCCCGCTGATTTCCGCGGCATCCCAGATCAGCGGGATGTTCAGACGTCTCAGAACGGACGCCAGTTGAGGCGCGACCGGCTGACCGGGAAACATCGCTGTTGAGATAGCATGCACTTCGACGCGCGCAGTCTGGCTTACGCATTCCAGCTCCGCTGCAACCGCGGATGATGTTCCCCCGGGAAACCTTGGGTCGAGGACATATGCGATTTTAGGGCGCGTGATCATCGGTTCTGAATATCTTTCCGCTTCAATAGATGCTGAGGGTCGCGGTTGGCGGCGCGGACGGGTTTGGCGCGGCGTTGAAAGTGTTCAGCAACCCTCTTTTGGCGTCGTCAACAAACGATCTCAGTTCCACGGCCAAAGGATCATTTCCAGCCGTCAGCTTGGGGTTGGCGACAACATAAGTATAGAGAGCCCGCCAGTCCTTACCCGCGATCAAACTCTCAATCGCTTGTAATTCTTGCAGGGTTACATTGTCTTGAGCATCGCCGGTCGACCCCACAAGAAGAAGCACCGTCACGACCGCTAATAACCTGTTATTCGCCACATCCTTGTTCCGACCGAAAATCAATAATCCAAATCTGCAAATTCAATCTCACCGCACCTGCTCCTGGCCCACGTTAAACATCCAGGTCATCAAGGACGTGTCGAGCCGAGATGTTCACCCCTTCTGAGGCTGTTCACCAATCTGTCTTTCAAACGTGCTTTGAGAAATGCCTGGCGCTGCGCGTAAGTCGTTTTCGTTTTGGGTTTTGCCGCGGCGGATCTTGTGCCGGCAAACCAGATTTCAATGTGCCCGGATGGTGCCGAGGTCTTGCTGCGCGAGAAATCCCGTGCTTCGCCTCCGATCTCCTGCGCGATGGCGCGCGCAACTTTCTCGTCTGCGCGTTTGTAAAAACGGACATGCGACTTGGACACTTTGAATTTCACCCGATTGGACGCTTCAATTGGAAACCCCGTTGCCGCCAAAACAGCAAGACTTCGGCTCAACTCCGGTTCAGAGACGCTTCTTGGCGCATAGGTGACCAGAGCGACCCTGCGAATGTCGGCACCCTGTTCCGCCAACGTCAGCGCCAGACTCGGCTCGCGGGTGAAAGGGCCTTCCACAAGTGGCAATGAGCGGGCGAACGCGGGTGCGGCCAATGCGGTGATCGCAGGTCCGGGATCGGGCGCAGGGTTCAAGCCCGCAAACTTCAGGCTGGAAGACGTGTCCGATCCGTCAGTTGGTGTCCAATTCTCAATGGCCAATGAGTAGACAGGTTTGGCGATCGGCCCGGGTTCAGCCCAGCTGTTTTGATCCGGTTCGGTTCTCAATAAACTGGGCACTGAACGCACCACCGGTATGCTGCCTTGCGATGCGGGCGCGACGACCGGCAAAACACTCAGCGAAGGTGTGATCATGTCCGAAAAATCGCTTAGCACTTTGATCGGGCTCACTTCAAACAAGACGGGCAAGCCGTCGACATTGGCTTGCTGGTTCAGGCTTTGCAGGGGTGAAACGCCAGCGCGGGTTGGTGTTTCAAATGACGTCAAAATGAATGCGGGTGTCGCATCGAGCTTGGTGGTCAAAGGGGCCGCTTGATCGAACGTCGTCACGCGTGGCCCCGGAGAGAGCATGCCTCTGGGTGCCAAATCCGGGTGCGATATTCCCGCCAGCGCTGACATTTTTTGAACTGGAGCCTTGATCGCCAGCTCGATAAATCTCGTTGGTGGAGAAGCCGACACATTCACAAGCGGCGTGTTAAGTGCCTGATAAGACTGATCATAAACAACAGGTGCTCGGGTATCGACCGGATCGGTCGCACCTAGGCGGGTCGCGACATCTGTCACCGATACCCACCCCAATCCAACCACGGCCCCAAGGCTCAGGACCATTCCGAAGCCCAGTCCAAAAAAGCAGGCAAAGCCGACAGCAGCGATCCGAGAAAGCGACAAACGTGAGGATTGCCGTGGTTCTGGAGGTTTGGCCGCTAAAGGCTCCTGAGGTTCCAATAGGGCAAATCTTGCGGCCTTTGCTGCCCGGGCATCTGCCCTGGCGACGTCTTCCGGCGTTTTTGCCATGCGTCTGGGATCGGGTTTGGTAATCGGGGCCGATGCTCTCTCCGAACTTTTCTCTGGTTCGAGAAATGCCGGGCGCTTCACCTTGGGCCGGCTATCAGACTTCCCCTTTGCCGCCAGAATTTTCTGGCGTTTCAAGCGCGCTTCGGCAAGCCGTTCTTCGAGGTCTGACGGAATTTGCGCAGTGTCGGCACGCACCGCACTTGAGGCAGATTTCTGCGAATTCTCGAATGCCTCTCGCTCGGTAAAATCCGACATACTCACAGCCCCCCCCGGACTGCATTAAACTAGTGATCAAACGAATCCTTAGAAATATGTTATAATTTTATACAAAATCGAACATTTTTGCAAAGTCCCAGACGCACGGGAGCGCGACATGCCTGTGTGGCGGATCGCGTGCAATCCATTTAGTCTTTGGCTGCATCATCAGCCCGATGTAGGTTGGAGGTCATGGTGAGGTTTAGACTGTCAACAGTCGCCGTCACCAGGCAACCCTGATCGGGGAAACTGGAATGGATGGCACGCGGCAAAATACAACTCCATATGTGCGGATTGACCATTCCAATCCGCAACATGCGCGCACGGTTCTGGTGGATTGGATGTTGGGCAACGCGTGCAGCTATGCCTGCAGCTATTGCCCCAAAAACTTGCACGATGGGTCGATACGCTGGCAAAAAACCGATGATGTGCTCGACCTCTATCGCCAAATGAAGGGTCACTATGTGGATCGGTTGGATAAATACGTCTGGCTGCAATTCACCGGTGGCGAGCCCACGATGCATCCACGTATCATTGATCTTCTTCGCGCCGCTTCCGCAATGGGCTTCCGGGTAAGCCTGATTAGCAATGCTTCTCGAACCGTTCGTTTCTGGCACAAAATTCGTGACAACCTCGATAGCGTCATTTTGACCTACCACAATGAATTTGCAACTCTGGACCATTTCGTCGAAGTGGGAAATCTGCTCGTTGATCAGATGAACGTGCACATCAATGTGACCATGCACCCTGACCGCTTTGATCGGACCTATGAAGAAGCAAAAGCCTTGCGGGCCGCGTTACCGACGGCAACGATCACATTGAAACCCTTGCGAGTTGGTTTTGAATCGGAGCTATATGAATACACCCCCGATCAGCGCAACAGGCTTAGCAAGGGGGTGCCAACCAGTATCCGTTCGACCTCTATCACCCCGCGCTCTACGATGCAGGCATCAACACCTGAGGGCGGTCAGGATACCCTGCGCGCAAATGATTTCATTCTGCGGGGCATCAACAACTGGCGGGGGTTTCAATGCAATATCGGTCTGGAATCTCTGCGCATTAAGGGCTCTGGAGAGGTTTTGCGCGCGGTTTGCGGTGTCGGTGGTCGCATAGGTCACCTCGGCAGCGCTGTCGCACTACCTGATCAAGCCATCCAGTGCACCAAAGCCTCCTGTGCATGTGTTGCTGATATTCTGACAACCAAAGCCAGAATTGGCTAGGTTTGCGTCCTGTTTGCCAAGGTGCCGAAAATTCAATGGGCCGCGGTTTGGTAAGGCACCTCTGATGTGCCGCTTGCGCCGCAATTGAAACTTCATGGCACAGCTGGCCGTTTTGACGTTGCGAGGGCGAGACAGCCAAGTTATACCGCGCTGAGACGCGATCGACACGTCGGTACGCACCCATAGCTCAGCTGGATAGAGCGCCGCCCTCCGAAGGCGGAGGTCTCAGGTTCGAATCCTGATGGGTGCGCCATTGTCGCTTTTCAGCCTCAATTCAAGCGCTTTACCGGTCGCTTAAGGACCGGTACGTTTGTGATAGACGTTGCTGCGCACGACACATGTCGTGCCTGACATACCCATGGTCTGCGCAAGGTTCTGCGGGAAATCAACCGTCAGATCAGCAATCTGATTGATCTTATCCGGTGCCAAGACAACGATGATCGACTTTGAGACCACGGTCAGTGTGCCAAAGCTGGTCTGCTGGACGTCGCTGAAAATGCCTTCCCAGACATCAGTTGAAATCTTGCGCCACGTGAACTTCGGGTCGTTACCTTTCAGTGCGACGGGATCAAAAGGCGCTGGAAATTCAATTTGCTGGCCCGCATAGCCCGGTTGCGCGCCCTTCATTTGGTCAGCAACCTGGGCCGGGCAACCTGTTTGTCCGTCAAAAACAACCTGCCCTGCCCAGGTGCCGGACTGTGGTTGAACATCTGCAAAGGCAACCTGAGGCACACAAAAAGATGCGCCCAGATAAATGAGGAATCGAAGTTTCATGGATGAAGGTTAATGCTTGTGCGGCAGTTAGGCAAAAAGATCGTGAGCCAGTTCCAGCGCATCCACGAGCACGTCAACTTCCGCTTTTGTATTGTAGAGGCCAAAGGACGCGCGGCAACTGGCCGGGATACCCATATGTGCCATCAGGGGTCCGACGCAGTGTTGACCTGCCCGAACGGCGACGCCTTTTTTGTCCAGAATGGTGGAGATGTCATGTGCATGCCCTGCCCCATCCATTGTGAAGCTGAATATCGCAGCCTTGTCAGCGGTCGTTCCCTGAACCTGCAGCCAGTTTAGCCCGCCCAGTCGTTCAACCGTGTAGTCCCGCAACTGATCCTCGTGAGCTGCGATGCTCTCCATCCCCAGCGCCATCATGTATTCCAGCGCGACGCCAAGCCCGATGGTTTGCACGATGCCCGGGGTTCCTGCTTCAAACTTCATCGGCGCGTCATTGTACGTCACGCCGTCCTTGCTCACCTCCCGGATCATATCACCGCCACCGATAAAGGGACGCATTTCCGCCATCCGTTCCGATCTGACGAAAATCGCCCCGGAGCCGGACGGACCATAGAGCTTATGCCCGGTGATGGCGTAGAAATCACAGCCAATATCGGCCACATCAACAGGCTGATGCACCGCCGCTTGAGAGCCGTCGACAAGAACGGGAACACCTTGCGCATGTGCCGCGAGCGTGATCGATTTTACATCGACTCTAGTGCCCAACAGGTTGGAAAGATGGGAGATCGCGACGAGCTTTGTCTTCGGACCGATGGCATCAATGACCGCCTGGGGGTCCAGATATCCGGTGCTGTCGACATCAACCCACTTCAATACAACGCCTTGTCGTTCCCGCAAAAAGTGCCAAGGGACGATATTCGCGTGGTGCTCCATCACACTAAGCACAATCTCGTCGCCGGCTTTGAGACGCGGCATGGCCCAGCCATAAGCCACCATGTTGATGCCTTCGGTCGTGCCGGAGTTCAGCACGATTTCATCTTCTGAAGAAGCGTTGAGAAACCGCGCAATGATGCCCCGAACATTTTCGTATTTATCCGTGGCCAGATTGGATAGAAAATGCAGGCCGCGGTGGACGTTCGCATATTCATGGGCATAGGCATTGGTGATCGCATCAATCACTACCTGGGGTTTTTGGGCGGATGCACCATTGTCGAGATAAACCAGTGGCTTGCCGTTCACTTCGCGGCTCAAAATCGGGAAATCCGCGCGAATTTTTTCGACGTCATACATTTGCAGGTACTCCGATCGCGCTGATGCCGATCAATGAAAAGAGAAGTGAAACGCCCATCGACAAGGCCACAATGCTTACCAGCAGAACCAGCACGGCCTTGGCAAGCGAGTTTAGTTGCAAGCCAACGCTCAGAAAGTTCAGAAACACCCAAAGCGTCGCAATGCCGATAAAGAGAAGAAGGAAGCCGGACAGAGCCGGTATCAACAAGACACAAATCAACAGCAAGAACTGTGCCGCAGCGCGCAAGGCCTGCAACCATACAAGTAACGCCAGCAGATCGCCCATTTCGCCGGTGCCGCCCAAGGCTCTTCCGGTCCAAAACAGCACGTTCACGGTCAACACGAAGCCTCCCGCAATGAACGTGAAGAGCGTAAACGGGCTTGGGAAGAGGTCGGTGTAAGGGGCCGGCAGTGGCAGGATCATGTTGGAAAGAGTTGAGAAGATCGTGCTGATGATCGCAATGACCCCGGCCGCCATCCACAATTCAGGGCGTGGTAGCTGCCAACTCATGATCTCAGCGGCGGCCGCTTTTGGATCGCGCAATGTGAGCACGCCCAATTGTGGCCAGTTGACCGCGCTGATCATCTTGGCGTGCCTTCGGCAGCAACCAGTCCGCCGATCCAAAACCAGCCGAATATGACGAACCAAACCAGCCCGACAATCTGTAACTCAAGGCCCGGGCCTATAAACCCTGCGACCAAACCATTCAGCAACATCAGGGGCGACGACGCCAGCAGAGCCCAGAACAAGGCAAGCCGCGCGCCATAATGGCTGCCCCTGCCGCGGAAGAGTTTCGCCACCAGGTGCGACAGAGCTGCAAGGCAATATAGCAACAGAGGGGCGATAAAAACCCACGCCATCAACGACGCCCCCAACAGCATGTTCAGCTCCTGACCTTCGAGGTGCGCCTGGCGTGCAAGTTTGGGCATCTGAGCGACAAAAACGATGACGCAGCCCGCCATCAGATAGGCCAACGCGCGATCTTCACGCTGCCCCATCGCCAAAAGACCGCGCAAAACCTGGCCCGGATTGCGGTAGGTGGCCGAAATATTGCGCGTCACCGCCATTAGCCGCGGTGCCGTTCCAACCAGGCAGCCAAGCGATCATTGATCTCATCGCGCAGGGCTTCGTTCTCGATTTCCTCCACCGCTTCGGCCAAGAATGCCAGCGTCAGCAAATCCGTTGCTGTCGCTTCTGGAACACCACGCGATCTGAGATAGAACAATGCGTCCTCATCAATCGCGCCCGATGTAGACCCATGCGAACAAGCTACGTCATCGGCGTATATCTCAAGCTCTGGTTTTGCCAGAAACTGACTGTCATCATCCAGTAAAAGAGACTGGCTGATCTGATAACCGTCTGTTTTTTGGGCGTCTTTCTTGACCAGAATTTTACCCTGAAAAACCCCGGTCGCGCCATTGCGCAAAACCTTCTTGAAGACCTGACGGCTTTCGCAGCCCACCGCATCATGGGTGACAAACACTGTGTCGTCGTGGTGGAAATCCCCGTCACCGACACAGGCACCGGCAACATGGGCCACCGCGTCGTCACCCGTCAGCTCAATGACGCATTCGTTGCGTGTCATGACACCGTTTGCCGTCAGCGTGAAGGATTTAAAAACGCTTTCCGCCCCCAGACGTGCAAACATATGAGTTGCGGCGCGACGTTCGTGATCGCGCCCCTGAGCGCGCACATGATGAAACTCTGCGCCATCCGCAACGTCGACTTCCATCACCTTGTTAAACCGCGCCGCGGCCGGTCCGTTTTCCAATACCGTAATTGCCGCCCCCGCATCGACACGGATCACGTGATGCAACATCGCATCAGAGGTCTCGGACCGGTGGTGATATTGCAGGCTGACAGGTTTGGAGACCTGACCGGTCACATGGATCAAAACCCCATCTGGCGCAAAGGCGGTGTTCAACGCGGCCAGAGGGCGGGCAACGGGCGACTGGCCTTTTGCTTCAAGCGTGCCGTAAAGGTCGCGCGCCCAATGAATATCTGCTCGCGCCTCGGCCAGACGATCAATGCTCAACCCTTCGGCGACAAGATCGCTGGAGGCATCCGCATCGAATACTCCATCGACAAAAACGATCTGAATCCGGTCCATATGCCCGAAAATCGGCCCTTCATCATTGTCGAAAAGGGCCGCCGGGACCGCTGCGGGCTGGGTCAATGTGTCAGGGCGGGTGTATTTCCAGTACTCATCGCGCCGCTCCGGCAGGCCCATCGCGTGCAACCGGCTGAGTGCATCAGCACGCGCGCCATCCGGCCATCCGCCCGCAGGTTGGGACAAGGACGCCAGCCGCGCGTCAAGCGTGGTGAGTTTCTGCGCTGCCTGGGCCATTACGCCACCTCTTCGAGAATACCGGCATAGCCATTGTTCTCGACTTCGAGCGCCAGCTCCGGCCCGCCGGATTTCACGATCCGCCCGTCAGCCATGATGTGCACCACATCGGGCTTGATGTGATCGAGCAACCGTTGATAGTGCGTGATCACCAGAAACCCGCGGCCCGCAGACCGCAGCGCATTCACGCCTTCGGCCACCAGTTTCATCGCATCCACATCCAGACCGGAATCGGTTTCATCCAGAATGCACATTTTGGGTTCCAGCATGGCCATCTGCAGGATTTCATTGCGCTTTTTCTCACCACCTGAAAAGCCCACATTGACCGGGCGTTTCAGCATATCTGCGTCGATTTTCAGCTCCTTGGCACGCGCGCGCACCGCCTTGAGAAAATCGGATGCGGACATTTCCTCTTCGCCGCGCGCCTTGCGCTGTGCATTCACGGCAGTGCGCAGGAAGGTCATATTGCCAACGCCGGGAATTTCCACAGGGTATTGAAACGCCAGAAAAAGACCCGCTGCGGCACGTTCTTCGGGGTCCATGTCGAGCAAATCCTCGCCTTCCAGCATTGCGGCACCGTCGGTGACCTCATAGCCGTCCTTGCCCGAAAGCACATAGGACAGCGTAGATTTACCCGAGCCGTTTGGCCCCATGATGGCGTGCACCTTGCCTGCGTCCACCTCCAGATCGACGCCTTTGAGGATCTGTTTATCCTCTTCTTCAAGTTTCACGTGCAGGTTCTTGATGCTCAGCATATCGGTTGTCCTTTTGTCGGCTCCGCTTTGGCGGATGTGTTCTTTTTCAACATGTTAAATTGTGTTCTTCAGGTGACCGTGACGGCGGTGCCAGAGACAGAAACCATCAGCATGCTGTCCCCGATCACCTCGTAATCCAGATCAATGCCCACAACCGCATTGGCCCCTTTGGCCCGCGCGCGGTCTTCGAGTTCGGCCATCGCCTCGTCACGGGCGTCTTTGAGCTTGGTCTCATAAGCCCCCGAGCGCCCGCCAATCACATCCGTGACAGAGGCAAAGAAATCCCGCACAATATTCGCGCCCATGATCGCCTCGCGCACGACAATGCCCTTGTAGGCGGTGATGGGGTGGCCTTCGACGGTGTTTGTGGTGGTGAGGATCATGAGATGACAATTCAGTCTGATTTACCATTCGGAATTCCAATTGCCGAAAACGCTTTAAGAATTGCGTCCCGTTTTGCCTTGGAAAGTGGTTGTTTCATTTGTTTCTTTCGCGGTGAGCCATCCCTGTTCAGATGAGGATTCTCCAGCCCAAGGGCCTCCGCCTTGCACTCTGATATCCAACAGGGTTGTGCCGCAAAGCAATGATGTTCACGCACCCAGTTATCAATGTCTGCGTAGGTCGGCATCAGCCCACCGAGCCTTCCAGCGAAATCGCAACCAACTGCTGCGCTTCCATGGCGAACTCCATCGGCAGGGCCTGCAGCACGTCCTTGCAGAAGCCGTTGACCACCAGCGCCACGGCTTCTTCCTCGTCCATCCCGCGCGAGCGGCAGTAGAACAGTTGATCGTCATCCACCTTGGAGGTCGTGGCCTCGTGTTCGACGCGGCTGGAGTTGTTCTTGACCTCTATGTAAGGCACCGTATGCGCGCCGCAGTCGCCGCCGATCAGCAGGCTGTCGCATTGCGTATAATTGCGCGATTCCTTGGCCTTGGGGTGCATCGACACCAGCCCGCGATAGGTGTTCTGCGCCTTGCCGGCAGAGATGCCCTTGGACACGATCCGCGACTTCGTGCGCTTGCCCAGATGGATCATCTTGGTGCCGGTATCGGCCTGCTGCATGTTGTTAGCGATGGCGATTGAATAGAACTCACCCTGCGTGTCATCCCCGCGCAGGATGCAGGAGGGGTATTTCCAGGTCACGGCAGAGCCGGTTTCCACCTGCGTCCACATCACCTTGGCCCGGTCGCCCCGGCAGTCCGCGCGTTTGGTCACGAAGTTGTAAATACCGCCCTTGCCGTTCTCATCGCCGGGATACCAGTTCTGCACAGTGGAATATTTTACCTCCGCGTCTTCCTCGACGATGATTTCGACCACGGCGGCATGCAATTGCGCGATGTCACGCTGCGGCGCGGTGCAGCCTTCGAGGTAGGACACATAAGAGCCCTTGTCGGCGATGATCAGCGTGCGTTCAAACTGGCCGGTGTTCTCCGCATTGATGCGGAAATAGGTGGAAAGCTCCATCGGGCAGCGCACGCCCGGCGGGACGTAGACGAACGATCCATCCGAGAAGACCGCCGAATTCAGCGTCGCGTAATAGTTGTCAGAAACCGGCACGACCGACCCGAGATATTTCTTCACCAACTCCGGATGGTCCTTGATCGCCTCGGAAATCGAGCAGAAGATCACACCCGCTTTTTTCAGCTCATCCTGGAAGGTTGTGCCCACGGATACGGAATCAAAGACCGCATCCACGGCAACCTTGCGCGGCGCATCCGTCAGGTCTTCGGCCCCTTCAACACCTGCGAGGATCATCTGCTCCTTGAGCGGAATGCCCAGTTTCTTGTAGGTTTCCAAAAGCTTGGGATCGACCTCATCCAGCGATTTGGGCTTCACTTCCATGGATTTCGGGCGCGCGTAGTAATACTGGTCCTGAAAATCGATCTCCGGGTAGTCGACCATCGCCCATTTGGGTTCTTTCTTTTCCAGCCAACGTTCGTAGGCCGCGAGACGCCATTCCAGCATCCATTCCGGCTCTTCGTTCTTTTCCGAGATCAGCTTGACGATATCGGCGGATAGGCCCTTGGGCGCATATTCCATTTCAATGTCGGTGGACCAGCCATATTTATACTTGCCACCGACCTCACGGACAGCATCAACGGTTTCCTGATCGACGCCGTCCTTGACTTGTACGTCATCCGCTCTGGTCTGATCCAGTGCCGCCATGTTTTCCTCCAGGTCTCACGCCATGCGGGCGCGGAATTTCTGTTCCTTGGCCAACCATGTTTCAGCAAAGCGCTGAACATCTTCGGCTGTTGTTTCCAATCCCAGCGACACGCGAATGGCGCTGCTGGCGATCTCGTCATCATATCCCATCGCCTGCAAGACTTTGCTTGCACGCACCTTGCCGCTGGAGCAGGCAGAGCCTGCGCTGATGGCAAAACCCGCGAGATCCATCTGGATCACCTGGCTTTCGCCTTTCCAGCCCGGCGTGGCAAAACAAGAGGTGTTCGGCAAACGATCGGCGTCTTTCCCGACAAAAATAGTCGTCTTGGCGCTGGCTGCAAGAGTGTTTTCTAGAATCTTTCTAAGTTCTTTGATTTCTTCCCACCGCCCGGACGCGACATCATGTGCCGCAGCGGCCGCCGCGGCCCCGAATCCAGCGATTCCGATGATATTTTCGGTGCCGGATCTTCGGCCCATTTCCTGACCGCCTCCCGGGATGCGCGGCTTCACATCGATCCCGTGTTTGACGATCAAGGCGCCGACGCCTTTCGGCCCCCCAAGTTTATGCGCGGATACCATGACAAAATCCGCGCCGGATCTCGCAAAGGAGAAATCTGTCTTTCCCAGCGCCTGCACGGCATCCACCAGGATCAGAACAGAGCGCTTCAAGGCCCAAAGCGCCTGCGCGTGCTTCAATGTGTCCTGCAGAACGCCAGTTTCGCTGTTGGCGGCCTGAAGTGCCACGACATCATCCCAGATGCCGTCCTCAAAGCTCTGTCCGTTGGCCTGTCCGGTCAAAACACCATTGCCGTCGACATCCAGAAGTTGGCTCAGATCAACACCCTCTTTCTGAACCCAGGACAGAACCGCGTCATGCTCAATACCAGCACTGGACACCGTGGCACCGTCAGGAATTGCCAGAGCAGCGGCCTCGGTTGCGCCGGAGGTGAAAATGACCTCGCCAGGCGCGCAGCCCACAAGACCGGCAACCTGCTGGCGTGCTTGCTCCACAAGGCCCTTGGCAGCGCGCCCCTCTGCGTGGACCGAAGAGGGATTGCCGATCAAATCCATTGCGGCCAACATCGCCTGCCGTGCTTCGGGCCGCAAAGGTGCTGTTGCATTATGGTCCAGATAGACGCGTTTCATCGGTCAGGTGTTCACTTGCATAAATGGGTTTGGCGAGGATCAGGAGACGGGGCTCGGGTCGTCAACAACGTCAAAGAGGTGCGGAACCGCCGGACAAGGCGCGAGTTCATTGGCGATCACGTCAGACAAGCGTGTCTGGTGCAGGAACACGTAAACATGGGCGCTGAGCCCTTCCCAGAGGCGATTGGTGAGCGATTGCGCCCGGCTGCCAGACGCGCCACCCGATGCGCCTGCGCCTTTGTGCATGGCGTCAACCGTCTCATCAACGGCGGATAACACATCTACGACCCGGATGGCGGAAGCGGGTTGCGCCAGACGGTACCCCCCACCAGGTCCGCGCACCGACGACACCAAATTCGCCCGCCTAAGTTTTACAAAAAGCTGCTCAAGATAGGGCAACGAAATCGCCTGCCGATCAGCGATATCGCCAAGGGTGACCAGCTGCCCTTCGGGTTGCAGGGCAATGTCGGAAAGCGCCACCATGGCGTAGCGGCCTTTGGTCGATAACTTCACGTAGTGCTCCCCGTGATCCATGTCAGAGCCCGCAATTGATTGACGCGGGGCGTTTAAATGCCTAAGTCCGGTTTTCGCACTCTATATAAAGATGCGCAAGTAAATTAGAACCGTTCTAAGGCGCTTCGTGGAACGAACTTCTGTTCACCCAGCGCTGGCCGACATTGTTACAGGGACGCTCATGCCTGAGGTCATTTTCCCCGGCCCCGAAGGTCGCCTAGAAGGCCGCTATCACCCGCAAAAAGAGCGGGACGCACCGATTGCAATCATATTGCACCCCCATCCGCAGTTCGGGGGCACCATGAACCACGTGATCGTGCACCGCATGCATTACGCGTTCTACAATATGGGTTTCACGGTTCTGCGGTTCAATTTCCGCGGTGTCGGGCGCTCTCAGGGTGAATACGATCAAGGCATTGGCGAGCTGTCAGACGCGGCATCTGCTCTCGATTACCTCCAGTCCATGAACAACAACTCCAAGCATTGTTGGGTCGCCGGGTTTTCATTTGGCGCCTGGATTGGGATGCAACTGCTGATGCGCCGCCCGGAAATCACCGGGTTCATTTCGGTAGCACCACCCGCCAACATGTATGACTTTTCTTTTCTGGCCCCCTGCCCCGCATCTGGCCTGATCATCAATGGGACTGCCGACCGCGTTGCACCGCCGCATGATACCGAAGGGCTCGTATCAAAGCTGCACGAGCAAAAAGGCATCACGATCACCCATGAACAGGTTGAGGGCGCGGGTCACTTCTTTGAAGAGCCGCATCTCGATACGCTGATCGACAGCACGACCACATATGTGAAACGCCGCCTCACGGAAACAACCCGGTAAGCTGATGGGAATTGTCGAAGACGTCGCCGACGAATTGGCCTTGGAAAGCCTGAAAATCATCAATGCCACAGGCGATGATGCCTTTGTGCAGCGCGTCGCCGATACAATTGGCGGCTCTTCACAGACCATGGAAGAGGCCTATCTGACCGCGGTGCGTGTGCGGCGCGCAGAGCAACGGGCCCGCGAGTTACTCAAAACACTCAAGGATGACATGGCGCGCAGCCTGGAACCTCCGAAAGAATGAGCGACCGGCTGGACCGTCAGATTGCGTTTCTGTCAGAGGCAGACAAACTGAAATCGATCCTCAGGGCGTCGCGCCTTCACGACGCCAGCCGCTTTGAAAACTCTGCAGAACATTCCTGGCACGTGATGCTCTATGCCTACGTGCTGGCGGATCAGGCCGACACAAATGTGCAGATCGATCGGGTGATCAAGATGTTGCTGTTGCATGATCTGGTTGAGATCGACGCCGGTGACAACCCCATTCACGGTGATGTCGACGCCGCTGCCATGGCTGCAAAGGAGGCGGCGGCAGCCGACCGTATATTTGGCTTATTGCCCGAAGATCAGGCGCTGTCCTTCCGGGCACTCTGGGACGAATTCGAAGCGGCCGAGACGCCGGATGCGATTTTCGCCAAGTCCATTGACCGCGTCCAGACACCCATCGGCAACCTGTCGAATGGCGGTGGATCATGGACAGACTACAACGTGAGTTTTGATCAACTGGAGACACGTGTCGGAACCCCTGTGAAACGCGGCGCGCCGGGGCTTTGGGAGTGGCTTTTGCCGAAGCTGCGGTTGTTCTTCAAAAGCTGATCTGTGAAAACTGAATACCAAACGGTATGCATTTGTATGCCGACTTTAAAATCTGAATAAACTGCGCTACACCGCGCGCAGACCGACTCGATTTTCTCAACAGGAGTGCTCCGTGACCAAGATCAAGGTGGACAACCCCATCGTCGAACTCGATGGCGACGAAATGACCCGGATCATCTGGGATTTCATCAAGAAAAAGCTGATCCTGCCCTATCTGGATGTGGACCTGAAATACTACGATCTCGGCATCGAATCCCGGGATGAGACCGACGATCAGATTACCATCGATGCCGCCCATGCCATCAAGGAGCACGGCGTTGGTGTCAAATGCGCGACCATCACGCCGGATGAAGCGCGGGTGGAAGAATTTGGCCTCAAGCAGATGTGGCGCTCGCCCAATGGCACGATCCGCAATATTCTGGGCGGTGTCATTTTCCGCCAACCGATCATCTGCAAAAACGTCCCGCGGCTGGTGCCGGGCTGGACAAAGCCTATTGTTGTCGGGCGCCATGCTTACGGCGATCAATACCGTGCCACCGATTTCAAGTTCCCCGGCAAAGGGAAGTTGACCCTGAAATTCGTGGGTGACGACGGCACCGAGATCGAACGCGAGGTCTTTGATGCCCCCGACAGCGGTGTCGTCATGGCCATGTATAACCTAGATAAATCCATCATCGATTTTGCCCGTGCCTCGTTCAATTATGGGCTGACGCTTGGATGGCCCGTATATCTGTCCACCAAGAATACGATCCTGAAACAATATGACGGGCGTTTTCTGGAACTCTTTCAGCAGATTTTTGACGAGGAATTCGCCGAGAAATTCAAAGAGGCCGGAATCTGGTACGAGCATCGGTTGATCGACGACATGGTGGCCTCGGCAATGAAGTGGTCGGGGGGATATGTCTGGGCCTGCAAGAACTACGATGGTGACGTGCAGTCCGATACGGTCGCACAGGGGTTCGGCTCGCTGGGGCTGATGGCCTCCGTTTTGATGACACCTGATGGCAAGGTCGTGGAATCCGAGGCCGCGCACGGCACGGTGACCCGCCACTATCGCCAGCACCAGAAAGGCGAACAGACCTCGACCAATTCGATCGCATCCATCTACGCCTGGACGGGGGGGCTCAAGCACCGCGCAAAGCTTGATGACAATGCGCCCCTGCTGAATTTTGCGGAGACGCTGGAAAAAGTCATCGTGGACACGGTGGAAAGCGGGCATATGACCAAGGATCTGGCCCTGCTTGTTGGTCCGGATCAGAGCTGGTTAACGACAATGGGTTTTCTGGAGAAGGTCGACGAGAACCTGAACAAAGCCTTGGTGGGCTGAGTTTTCGGAATCCAGCGAATTCAAAGGGCTGCAAATTGCGACCCTTTGTTTTCAGGCGGCCTGCGCCGTCACATTTGGCTCAAAGCTGGATATCTCAACCGTGTCCCTTGTGAAACGGCAAAAGCTTCCCGCCGGCACCGCGTGCCACTCGTTGGCATCTTCTTCGTAGGGCTCTGAGACCACCGCCCAACCGCGCCGGGCCTCATGCCATTGATAGTAGAGTGATGGCGCCAGATGATCGGAGGCATAGCGGATCGCGTAAAGCGTTTCGCCATCCGACAGGGCTGCTGTGCAGCGGATCAATGCGCCGTCAAATTCGCTTTGAGCCGCCAGATCCTGCAACATGCCAACAGCCTTTTCGAGCGCCAGCCGCGGGTTTTCTTCGAGACCCAGACCACAGGCGGTCAGGAATATGGCTTCGCTGTCAGTGGCACCCCGGCGATCGGAGTAAAACCTGTCGGCAATCAGCATGTCTGCGGATTTGCGAAATCCTTCGAAACCGCCGACCTGCCCGTTGTGCATGAAGGACCAGCGCCCCTGCACGAAAGGGTGACAGTTGTTCCGGCTCGTGGCCGTTCCGGTGGAGGCGCGGACATGGGCCAGAAACAGCGGCGATTTCACCTGATCAGCCAATGCGGCAAGGTTCGGGTCGGACCAGGCGGGATAGACGTCACGGTAGAGACCGGGTTCCGGGCGCTGATCGTACCAGGCCAGGCCAAAACCATCCGCGTTTATGGCGGTCTTACATTCCGTAGCTGCCTTGGACTGCTTGATCAGCGAGTGCGCCGGTGCTGTCAGAATCTCCGAGAGAAAAATCGGCGCGCCCAGATAGGCGGCCCATCTGCACATCAGTGCCCCCGGTTGTGAATGCGACCATAGAGCCGGGTGATGATCCGGCTGGCGGTTTTTTCAAAAAGACACGGGATGAAAGCGTGCACGAGTGCCGCCCCGGCGGCAGCAAAAAGCGCCAGTGCAAATGTCATCGCAAACCGCATGTGCTGGAAAAAGGTCTCATCAACCGTGGCGGGGTGTTCAAGAAAGATGCGCTGGAACATTTGAATCTCCTGTTTGTTGAGCAGTTTTAGCGCGATACTCATGAGAAGTTATCCCAAACGTTTTAAAGTTTTGTTTGTATAGGGGATATTTTCCTTCTAATTTGGCGAATATGTTGAAAATTGATGAAACAGATCGACGAATCCTCTCCTTTCTGCAACGGGACGCAAGCCAGTCGCTTGACGCATTGAGTGATGCGGTCAACCTGAGCCGCAATGCCTGCTGGCGCCGGATCAAGGCGCTTGAGGCGGCTGGTGTGATCTCCGCGCGCGTGACCTTGCTGGATCCAAACGCACTGGGGCTTGGTTTGATGGTCTTCATGATGATCCGCACCAACGCCCATGCGCCGGACTGGTTGGAGGCTTTCAAGAAAGCGACCCAATCCATGCCGGAGATTCTGGGCGTTTACAGAATGACCGGCGATCTCGACTACTTGATCCGCGCCCGTGTCGCAGATATGGCCGATTACGACAGGCTCTATCAGGCGCTGATCCGGCGCGTTCCTCTGTCGGATGTTTCGGCCAGTTTCGTGATGGAGCAGATCAAAGACACGCATCAATTGCCGCTCTGAGCGAAAGGCCCCCCAATGCCGTTGCATTACATCTACCTCGTCCTCGCCATTGCGGCGGAAACCATCGGCACAACCGCCCTGCAAGCCAGCCAGCAGTTCAGCAAATTCTGGCCATCGGTCCTCGTGGTCGTGGCCTATGCTATTTCGTTCTACCTTCTGGCACTCGCACTGAAATTCATGCCTGTCGGCATCGTCTACGCGATCTGGTCCGGGCTTGGCATTGTTTTGATCGCAATCATCGGGTTCGTTGTTTTCGGTCAACGGTTGGACCTGCCTGCAACCCTGGGGCTTTCATTGATCATCGTCGGGATCCTCATCATTCACCTCTTTTCCAAAACGGCGACGCATTAAGCCGCAGCGGCTTGTCCGATTTCCCCTAGCTTTCCGACAGGAGGCGCGGTATGCGCCCCCCAACACATGCGCCTTCAGGCGCGCGATCTCCCAATAAAGGCTCTCGTCATGGACCTGCGTAACATCGCAATCATTGCTCACGTCGATCACGGTAAAACGACGCTCGTGGATGAATTGCTCAAACAATCCGGCACCTTTCGTGAAAATCAGGCCACCGCTGAACGCGCCATGGACAGCAATGATCTGGAGCGGGAGCGCGGCATCACCATTCTGGCCAAGGCGACATCGGTCGAATGGAAAGGCACGCGCATCAACATTGTCGACACGCCCGGCCACGCGGATTTCGGCGGCGAAGTAGAGCGGATTCTCTCCATGGTCGATGGCGTCGTTCTTCTGGTGGACGCCGCAGAAGGCCCGATGCCGCAAACCAAATTCGTGACATCAAAAGCGCTGGCGCTTGGCCTGCGTCCGATCGTGGTGCTCAACAAGGTCGACAAACCCGACGCAGAACCGGATCGCGCGTTGGACGAGTGCTTTGATCTTTTCGCCAATCTCGGGGCGGATGATGATCAGCTTGATTTCCCGGCGATGTATGCGTCCGGGCGCAGCGGTTGGGCAGATATGGAACTGGACGGCCCGCGCGCTGATCTCTCCGCCCTCTTTGACCTTATTGTAGACCACGTACCCAGCCCGGCGCAGATTGCGCAACGGGATGAGCCTTTTCGCATGCTGGCCACGACGCTTGGGGCCGATCCGTTCATCGGTCGTATCCTCACCGGTCGCGTCGAATCCGGCACCTTGAAGGCAGGTGAGACCGTCAAGGCCCTGTCGCGCGACGGCGGGCTGATAGAAAATTTCCGTGTCACCAAAATTCTGGCCTTCCGCGGACTGACGCAGCAACCGATTGATCTGGCTGAAGCGGGCGATATCGTCAGCCTTGCGGGCATGTCCAAGGCCACCGTGGCCGACAGCATCGTCGCATCATCAGTCACTGAGGCGCTGCCCGCCCAACCCATCGATCCGCCCACCATCACTGTGACCTTTGGCATTAATGACAGCCCGTTGGCCGGGCGCGATGGCAAGAAGGTGCAATCGCGTGTGATCCGCGAAAGGCTGATGAAGGAAGCGGAATCCAATGTTGCAATCAAGATCAGCGACACCCCCGGCGGCGAGGCGTTCGAAGTCGCGGGTCGTGGCGAATTGCAAATGGGCGTTCTGATCGAAAACATGCGCCGGGAAGGGTTTGAACTGAGCATTTCGCGCCCACAGGTCCTGTTTCAGGAGATCGATGGCGTACGGCATGAACCCATCGAAGAAGCGACAATCGACGTCGATGATGAATATTCTGGGGCGGTCATTGAAAAAATCACCGGGACGCGACGCGGCGAGTTGGTAGAAATGAAGCCAGCTGGTGCTGGCAAAACGCGGATTGTAGCCCACGTTCCTTCACGTGGTCTCATTGGCTATCACGGCGAATTCCTGACCGATACCCGTGGCACGGGTGTTCTGAACAGGGTGTTTCATACCTGGGCGCCGCACAAAGGGCCGATCCCCGGACGACGCGCAGGTGTGCTGATTTCCATGGAGAATGGGACATCTGTGGCCTATGCGCTCTGGAACCTCGAAGAGCGCGGTAGAATGATGATCGGCGCGCAGGCGAATGTCTACACTGGCATGATCATCGGGGAGCACAGCCGCGAAAACGATCTCGAAGTGAACCCACTCAAGGGCAAGAAACTGACCAATGTGCGCGCCTCCGGGACGGATGAAGCCGTGCGTCTGACCACGCCGATGAACCTCTCGTTGGAGGAGGCGATTGCCTATATCGACGATGATGAACTGGTCGAAGTGACGCCAAACGCCATTCGTCTGCGCAAGCGCTACCTTGACCCGCATGAACGCAAACGGATGGCCAGAGCCAGCTAAGACGCAAGGTGATCGTCCGCCCTCTTAGAGCGGTCGAACCTTCATTCGTTGGTTTCGATAATCATCAATTCACGTTCGCTGGCATTGCGCGCGTGGCTCAGTGCCTCTTGATAAACATCTGAACGATAACATTTTTCAGCTGTTTCTACGTCGGGGAAACGCGCGACGACATTGCGAGGGCGCGCGCGCCCTTCGAGTTGAACAAACCGTCCACCGCGTGCGATAAAAGTCCCGCCATGCGCTGCAATCGCCTCCGTGGCAAGGGCTGCGTATTTGCTGTAGGCGTCGTCATCTGTCACCGTGACATGTGCGATCCAAAGGGCTCCCATGGTCCTACCCTTTCAAAACTTTTTCTGCTGCGGCAATGGCGGCTTTGGCGTTCTGAGCATCTTTTGCGCCGCCTTGCGCCATATCGGGTCGTCCGCCGCCGCCCTTGCCGCCCAATTCCGCCACTGCGGCCTTGACGATATCAACTGCTGAGGCGCGTTCGGTCAAATCCGTGGTCACACCAGCAGCGACGGCCGCTTTCCCATCGGAATCAGCGATCAACAGCACAGCGCCGCTGCCCAGTTTTTCCTTGAACTGATCCACAAGCGCCGGCAGGTCCTTGCCCGTCACGCCCGTCAGAACCTGCGCAATGAAAGCGATCCCGCCGACGTCCTGTGCTGCGGGTGCATCTGTGCCACCGCCACCCGCCATTGCCAGTTCGCGGCGCAATTGAGCGACCTCATTGCTCAGGTTTCGGCGCTCTTCCATCAGACTGCGGACCCTTTCGGGCACGTCCGCCGCCTGCGCTTTGAGATCCAGTGCGACCTCGGCCAGTCGATGATCCTGCGCGCGTAAATATGACAGGGCCGCGGCCCCGGTCAGTGCTTCGATCCGGCGTACGCCTGCACTGCTGGCGCTGTCGCCCAGGGTCACAAATGCGCCGATATCACCGGTCTGGCGCACATGGGTGCCGCCGCAAAGCTCCAGCGAATAGGTGTTGCCATCAGACCCTTTGCCGGAACCCTCCTTGCGCCCCATGGAAACGACGCGCACCTCATCGCCATATTTTTCACCAAAGAGCGCCTGAGCGCCCAAGGCGCGCGCGTCATCGGGCGTCATGATCCGGGTCTCAACGGCAGCATTCTGGCGAATATAGCTGTTTACATCCGCTTCCACTTTGGCCAGTTCGTCGAAGCTCAAGGCCTGTGTATGGCTGAAATCAAACCGCAACCGGTCTTCCGCATTGAGCGATCCGCGCTGTGCTACGTGATCGCCCAGAGCTTCGCGCAAGGCTTCGTGCAGCAGGTGCGTGGCCGAATGGTTCGCGCGGATGGCGGTACGTCTGGAATGATCAACGTCGAGAACGGCGGCGTCACCGGTGGTGATTGACCCTTCGGTGACCATCGCGATATGAATGAAAACACCGGCCGATTTTCGCGTGTCAGAAATCTCGGCCACGCCACTGGTTGTGCGAATGACACCTGTATCCCCAACCTGACCACCGCTCTCGGCGTAAAAAGGCGTCTGGTTCAGCGCGATCTGCACGTTTTGACCGGGGTCTGCACTGGCGATTTCCGCGCCGTCCTGCACTAGCGCCACAATCTGACCTTCCGCCACTTCGGTGTCGTAGCCAAGGAAATCGGTCGTGCCGTGTTTATCTGCCACATCAAACCAGATCGTCGCATCCGCGGCTTCGCCGGAGCCCGACCACGCGGCACGTGCCTTGGCTTTCTGCTCTGCCATGGCCGCGTCGAAACCGTCGGTGTCGACCGACCGCCCCTTCTCGCGCAGCGCATCCTGTGTGAGATCAAGCGGGAACCCGTAGGTATCATAGAGCTTGAAGGCGGCATCACCCGGCAAATCTGCTTCCTCGGGCAGACGCGCCAATTCTTCGTCGAGCAATTTCAAACCGCGATCCAGCGTCTGACGGAACCGGGTTTCTTCCTGCAACAACGTCTGTTCGATCATGGATTGCGCCTGACCAAGTTCGGGATAGGCCGCGCCCATTTTCTGAACCAGCGCCGGCACCAGGCGATGCATCAACGGGTCTTTTGCACCCAAAAGATGCGCATGGCGCATGGCCCGCCGCATGATGCGCCGCAGCACATAGCCGCGCCCGTCATTCGATGGCATGACCCCATCGGCCATCAGGAAGGACGTGGATCGCAAGTGATCGGCGATCACGCGGTGATGCACGTTCTGATCGCCGTAGGGATCGACGCCGGTAGCATGGGCCGAGGCTTCGATCAGCGATTTGAAGAGATCCGTGTCATAGTTGTCATGGCTTCCCTGCAGAAGCGCACCAATGCGTTCCAATCCCATGCCAGTGTCAATCGACTGCATTTCCAGATCGATCATCGAGCCATCTTCGAACTGCTCGTTTTGCATGAAAACGATGTTCCAGATTTCGATAAAACGGTCGCCGTCTTCTTCCGGACTGCCCGGAGGACCGCCCCAGATGTGATCGCCGTGATCGTAGAAGATTTCGGTGCACGGACCGCAGGGGCCGGTGGGGCCCATCTGCCAGAAATTGTCGGACGTGGCGATGCGGATGATCCGCTCTTCCGGCACACCGACTTTTTTCCATATCTCAAACGCTTCGTCATCCGTGTGATAGACAGTGACATAGAGCCGTTCTTTGGGGATGCCGAATTCGCCGGTGATCAGGTTCCAGGCAAACGGGATGGCATCATCCTTGAAATAATCGCCGAAGCTGAAATTCCCCAGCATTTCAAAGAAAGTATGGTGGCGCGCGGTATAGCCAACGTTGTCCAGATCGTTGTGTTTGCCACCCGCCCGCACGCATTTTTGCGCCGTCGTGGCGCGCTTGTAGTCGCGGGTTTCGACACCTGTGAAGAGGTTTTTGAACTGCACCATGCCGGAGTTCACGAACATCAAGGTCGGATCGTTGCGCGGCACCAGCGGGCTCGATGGCACAACCGCATGGCCCTGCGTGTCAAAATAGGACAGGAAGGTGGAGCGGATATCGTTCAGGGTTTGCATAAACCGGGGCCTTTGAGCGTGGAATTGTGGTCTTGATCAAATAGCCGCCCCGTTCCCGGCTGTCCACGTCTCAAAGACGTTAAAAAGCAAAGAGGGCGCAGCCCTTTCGGTGCGCCCTGCTTTTGAAGACTATGTAACGCGTGTTACGCTTCGAGAATGTCGTCATCTTCCTTGCGTTCATGTGCTGGCATATCGAAGTCCAGACCATGGGCTGCGCGTATCTTGTCTTCGATCTCCAACGCCATCTGCACATTTTCGCGCAGGAAGCCTTTGGCATTCTCGCGGCCCTGCCCGATGCGCTCGTCACCATAGCTGAACCAGGACCCGGATTTATCGACGACGCCAGCGGCAACACCGAGATCGAGCAATTCGCCCATCTTGGAGATGCCTTCGCCATACATGATATCAAATTCGACCTGCTTGAAGGGGGCCGCGACTTTGTTTTTGACAACCTTCACGCGGGTGTGGTTGCCCACCACCTCATCGCGGTCTTTCAGCGCACCAATGCGGCGAATGTCCAGACGCACAGAGGAGTAGAACTTGAGCGCATTGCCACCGGTGGTGGTTTCCGGTGAGCCAAACATGACGCCGATTTTCATGCGGATCTGGTTGATGAAGATCACCATGCAGTTCGAACGGCTTATGGAGCCTGTCAGCTTGCGCATTGCCTGGCTCATCAGGCGGGCCTGAACTCCGACGGAGCTGTCGCCCATATCGCCTTCAAGTTCGGATTTGGGTGTAAGGGCAGCCACCGAATCGACAATCACCATGTTCACCGCACCGGATCGGACCAGCGTATCGGTAATCTCCAGCGCTTGCTCACCGGTATCGGGTTGGCTGATCAGAAGCTCGTCAAGATCGACGCCGAGTTTCTTGGCATAGGTCGGGTCAAGCGCATGCTCGGCATCCACAAAGGCACAAACACCACCGGCCTTCTGCTGCTCCGCAACACAGTGCAGCGTCAGAGTGGTTTTGCCCGAACTTTCAGGCCCGTAGATTTCCACGATCCGCCCCATGGGCAACCCGCCGATCCCAAGCGCAATATCCAACCCCAGAGAACCGGTGGAACTGGCCTTGATATCCTGAACAGCCCCTTCCTGCCCCAACTTCATGATGGAACCTTTACCAAACTGACGTTCAATCTGAGCCAGCGCGGAATCCAGCGCTTTCTGTTTGTCTGCGGTTTTTTTGCTGTTCATGCTCAATAAATCTGCCGTTGCCATTCTATTTCCCCTTAGTGTCATACTTCACGAAACTCGGCAATGCGCGCCGGTGTCGGATCCTGTAATGTTCTCATTACGTTCCTTATGAGACCAAAAGGAGAACATTTCAATCAAAATTTCACTAATTCATTTCTTTCCGAAACTCGTTAAAGAGTAGTTTAAATACATCAACTTGTTTTCGGGAGCGGTTCAGGTGCTCGTCTTTTACAAACCGCGTCTGGTATTTCTGTCCGTTCCGAAAACCGGCACGACCGCCTATGAAAAAGCTTATTCGGGGATCGCAGATCATGTCATCAGCAACCCACCCGCGCTCAAACACGCACCTCTCTATCGCTACAATCGCTTCATTCGACCAATGTATGAAAAAGTTTGCGGCACCGAACTCCAGGTCATGGCCGTCGTGCGCGAACCGATCAGCTGGCTGGGAAGCTGGTATCGCTATCGTCAGCGGCCTTCGATGCTTGGCGACCCAAAAGCCACATTCGATGTGAGTTTTGACGAATTCGTGGTGGCGTACAGCAAAGGCAAACCGCCGCCCTTTGCAGATGTGGGCAGCCAGGCCCGTTTTCTGGCACCACAAGCGAATGGCACCCTCGTGACATATCTTTTTGCTTATGAAAACCAAGCTCTCATACAGGCGTTCCTGAAAGATCGCGTCGGTGTTTTGCCGGATATCGGACGCGAAAATATCTCCCCGGAGATGGCATTGTCGTTATCCAAGGAGGTTGAAGACAGGCTCAGACGCAAGTGCGCCGCGGAATTTGAACTCTATGACAGCGTTCGCCCAGAGGGGTTGTCAGTGTAGTTGCTGATGCACTGTGTCCGTCAGATCATTGAGGGAAAATGGTTTGGGCAGAAAGACCGAATTGGGAATCTTGATCTGTGTTTCGCCGAAGCTGTCCTCGGCATAACCCGAGACAAACACCACCCGCACGCCGGGCCGTTCTTTCAGCGCTTCGCGCACCCAACTTGGCCCATCCATACCGGGCATCACCACATCCGTCACAAAGACATCGACATTCAGCGAAGCGTCTTCAAGGGTTTTGAGGGCGGCTTCAGCGGAATCTGCCTCCAGTACTGTATATCCCCGCAAGCGCAATGCGCGGCTGGCGAAGGCGCGCACGGGCGCTTCGTCCTCCACCAACAGGATCACGCCGTCGCCATGTTTTCCGGTAGGTTTTGCAGCAATCTGTCGCTCGGCCGGGGCTGCGGTTTCCGGGTGTTCAAGAACCGGGAAGTAGAGCGTGAAACAAGTGCCCGTCCCGACCGTGCTGTCGACGAAGATATAGCCGCCAGTCTGCTTGATAATGCCATAGGCCGTGGAAAGACCAAGCCCGGTTCCCTCGCCGGTCCTCTTGGTGGTGAAGAACGGCTCAAACACCTTTTGCAGCTTGTCCGATGGAATTCCCACACCGTCGTCGGAAACCTGCACGGTAACGTATCGACCTGGCGGAACGCTCACACGATCCCGTTCGAGAGGCTTTTCCAGATCGGTGCATTCCGTCACGATTCTGATCTGCCCGCCTTGGGGCATTGCATCTCTGGCATTGACCACAAGGTTCATCAGGACCTGCTCAAGCTGACGTTTATCGGCGCGGATCGGATCCAGAACCGGGTCGTGGCTGAGTGTCAGCGTGATCTTTTCGCCCACGAGACGATTTAGAAGATGCGTGAGGTCCGAAAGTGTGTCCCGCATGTCGAGCGTTTCGGGACGCAGTGTTTGTTTGCGCGAGAATGCGAGGAGTTGCCCAACCAGAGCAGCGGCACGGTTGGCGTTCTGGTTGATCTGAACCAGATCGCTGAAATCAGGATCTCCCTGGTCATGTCGCAGCAACAGCAAGTCGCAATGGCCGGAGATCGCCGTGAGCAGATTATTGAAATCATGCGCCACACCGCCTGCGAGCTGCCCGATCGCCTGCATCTTCTGACTTTGCACGAACTGGGCTTCCAGCGACTTCAGCTCGGTGGCATCGTTGAGCACCGCGATCAGCGCAGGTTTGCCCTCTTCGGTCACACGATTGAGGGTTACCTGAACGAAGACTTCCTTGTCAGTGCGCTTCAGCCTCAGGAACTCCGAATTCTGCGCAGTCCGTCCGGCAAGCGTTTCGGTCAGCCAATCGGTTATGGAGCGGCCCAGACCCTCCATCAGGTCGGAAAGCTGCACTTCGTCCTTGAGTGCTACCCCAATAAGTCCAGCCGCCTGACGGTTATAAGACTGCACCCGTCCATCAGGGCAAACTTTGAGGAGCGGGACCGGCAAGTCCTGAAAGACATTCCAACCGTCCTTGACCATCGGCTCGGACCCGGGCGGCAACAAATAGAGCGCGCGTCTGCCAGCGCCGGCATCAACTTCACTCACCAGCGCGCGGGTCGGCCCCTCGACGCCGGCGATGTCGCATACCGTGCCCGGCACGACAGGGAGGTGCTTGAACAGGCGGTCCAATGTCTTGATCCGGCCACCGGCCAATTTCCGGGCAGCTTCGTTCATGTAAAGGACGGCATCTGTCCGCCCGATCAGGATCATCGGCAACGTCGGCCCCTCGGCCTGTTGCGCCGCAAGCGGCACATCATCCAGCCGCCACAGGAATTTTTCCGAACCGGCCTGATGGACGACAAGGCGAATATGACCCTTCCGGGTCACCAAATCTTCTCGTGCTGATCCTTCGAGTTCTGCGCGGGTCTGCAGGCGAAAGACGATCCCGCTGGGGTTTGCCAGGGTGTTTTTCAGAGTGCCGCTGATCGTATCTTCGATATCTTTTGTAAATCGTTTTCGGGCGGCGACATTCGCAGAGAGAATTTCGCCCTCCTGATCTGTCAGAAAACTTGGGGAGGAATCGTTTCCAATGAAATCCGCAAGCAATGAAACAGTCGCGGAATTGCTCTTTTTATAACGCTGCGCAAGCGACATCAGGATGCAGCTCAAGACAAGAAGCGACAAACATGCCGAAAAAAGCACCTTGCGCGCCAGGATATCCGGCGACGCCAATGCCAGCACACCCAACAGAACGGCCATCAAAACGAGTGTGCCCAGACGCTTCTGTGCATCTATTGCAAAACGGGTCAATTTGGATGGAGACAACGCGTGGCGCGACAAAATCTAGCTCCCAGAAGTTTCGAATCGCTTCAGCATTAACACGCCTGATGAGTTAATCTTGGCTTAACCACGTCAGGCAATGCCCGTTCAAGTTGAGTATGCCGAGCATTAAACTCGCGTCAAGTGTACTCTATGGCACCCGTCATCGCCAATGTTACCGCAAACCTGTGTTGCAACTTACAAATCTGACTGGCAGCCGCTCAAAAAAGCCCGCGATGTGGTGTTCGTTTTCCGATTTGAAAAGCCAACAAGTTGCGCAAACCAACCATTAGATGAGGCCAGCCGCTTCGGCTGCAATACGTGGACGCGTAAAACGTTCTACTGCTTAAAATCAAAGGTCAAATGCCACGACGCTGAAAACTATACGATCCATTGGCCCATTCTATAGCCGGGAACCACAATCTGCTTCGCTTGAAAACATGTAATTGCCCGTCAGAAAGTGTCGGTGAATGATCGGTTTGCCATCGGCCTTCAATCTCTGCGCAAGACAGCACAGTAAAATCCATCACCACCCGACAGAGGCGTAAAATGTCGCTCGACCGTAACCGAAAATGTGGTGCTACGGCTCAGGAACTCTTTTATTTGAAATGCGTTCTCGCACTCCAGCAACGAGCATGTCGCATACACAAGATGACCCTGTGGCTGGACTAGTTTGGCCGCCTGATCAAGGATTTCCTTTTGCAGGTCCACAACGTGACCGAGCTTCTCGGGTGTCAGCAACCATTTCCCTTGGGGGTCGCGACGCCACGAACCGCTGCCCGAGCAGGGGGCGTCGACCAGAACCGTATCGAATTGCGGTCCCTGTTGCGCATCCTTGAGCGAAACTTGTTTGACGGACACGCCGGCCCGGGAAGCCCTGACGGGCAGGTCTTTCATTCTGCGCGGGTCGACATCATGGGCGAGAAAATCTCCCGCAATGCGTCCGGCCACCGCCAGCACCTTGCCACCCGCGCCTGCACAAAAATCGAGTAATCTCTCGCCCTGCTTGAGCGGGACCAGGTCGGCGACCGCCTGCGAGGACGCGTCCTGCAATTCGACTTCTCCGTTCAGGTAGGGCTTTGAGTTTCGAATTTTTCGCGATCCTTCCAAGACCTCTACGGCCGATAAAGACAACGCATGGGGCTCGCCGACTATTCCCTCTTGGGCAAGTGAGGCGATTGCCTTCTCGCGGCTCAATTTTGCAAGGTTTACCCGAAGGTGGACAGGCGCCCGGTTTCGCATGGCCTGCGCAATCGCCTGCGCTTGCTCCCCATGAGAACGCGCCAGATCGGGCCAAAGCCAGTCGGGAAAGTCGGCACCTTCGCCGTCATGGGCTTCAACGGACCCTGCCGAGGCGCGCTCAACGTCCGTCAACTCTGGTGGTGCGTACCGATCCACGCCGAAGACGGTTTCAGGATCTTGGCCATTTGCACGCACGTAGCCGAGCAAGAGTGCCTGTCCCGTCTCGCCTGCACCAAGTGCGGCAAGGCTTTGTTTTCTCCGCAGTACCTCAAAGACAATGTCTCCAATCGCAGCCCGGTCCTTTGAACCGGCGTAACGGTTCTTGCGTCCCCAGTCTGCCAAGGCACGGTCCGCCAGTTCGCCCGCCTGAATACGATCCATCAAGTGAATTGCCGCGCTTATGCGGGCCGCCGGTGTCATAACGCTTGTGCCGCCATCATCCGTTTCGTGTCATAGAGCCGCCATCAACGACGTTGCTTTTTCGACGCATCAATTCAAGCCCTGCTCTGAGCTTTACCAATTTTCTGCAAAGCTTTTCCCGCTCAGTCAGCAATACCCACATCCGATTTCAAGGCCGGATATTCGCAAAATGCGGGCTGCGCCCCGCGAATTCGCTATCACCCCGCCCGATAATTCGGGCTCTCGCGGGTAATCTGCACATCATGCACGTGGCTTTCCTTGAGACCCGCCCCGGTGATTTTCACGAAATTACAGTTCGTGCGCATCTCCTCCACGGTCGCACAGCCGGTATAGCCCATCGCGGCACGCAAGCCACCGACCAGTTGATGCAGGACCGCGCCCGCACTTCCCTTGTAGGCAACCTGCCCCTCAATCCCTTCGGGCACCAGCTTGTCGGAGGCGGCATCTTTCTGGAAATAGCGATCCGCTGACCCGCTGGCCATGGCCCCAAGACTGCCCATGCCGCGATAGCTTTTGAAACTGCGGCCCTGATAGAGAATGACTTCTCCGGGGCTTTCGTCCGTGCCTGCGATCATGCTGCCCACCATGGCACAAGAGGCCCCTGCGGCAATGGCCTTGGCAAAATCACCGGAAAACTTGATACCCCCATCCGCGATGACCGGCGTTTCCCCCGCGGCGGCTGCGCAATCCATGATCGCGGTCAGCTGCGGCACCCCGACACCTGCAACCATGCGCGTGGTGCAAATCGAGCCCGGCCCGATCCCGACCTTGACCGCATCTGCACCTGCGTCGATCAGGGCGCGGGTCGCTTCACCGGTGGCGACATTACCTGCCACGATCTGCACCTCATTGCTCAGGCTTTTGGCGCGGCGCACGGCGGCGGCCACCCCTTCGGAATGACCATGTGCCGTGTCGATCACGATCATGTCGGCCCCTGCGTCCACCAGAGCCTCGGAGCGCTCGAAACCCGCATCCCCGACGGTTGTGGCCGCAGCCACCCGCAAACGGCCCAACGCATCCTTGCACGCCGTCGGATTGAGCACCGCCTGTTCGGTGTCTTTCAGCGTCAGCAAACCGGTGAGCTTGCCATCCTTGTCGGTGATCAGCAGCTTTTCGATGCGGCGCGCCTTCATCAGGCTGATGGCTTCTTCACGGTCGGCGGGTTCGTGCAGAATGGCAAGGTTGTCTGAGCTCATCATCACCGAAACCGGCGTCTTGTCGTCGCTGGCAAAGCGCATGTCGCGGTTGGTGACAATCCCCACAACCCGGCCCTGATCATCCACAACCGGGAAACCTGTGACCCTGTAGCGATCTTGCAGGGCCTTTGCATCGGCCAAGGTCTGGTTCGCGCGCAGGGTGATCGGGTTGTAGACGATGCCGCTCTCAAAACGTTTCACGCGGCGGATTTCGCGCGCCTGTTCATCAATGCTAAGGTTTCGGTGTACGACGCCGATACCACCCGCTTGCGCCATGGCAATGGCCATCCGCCCTTCGGTCACCGTATCCATCGCCGAACTGAGCAGCGGAATGTTCATGGAAATGGCGCGCGTGACACGCGTTCTGGTATCCGCTGTGGAAGGCAGCACCGAAGACGCCCCCGGCACAAGCAACACATCATCAAAGGTCAGGGCCTCACGAATCTCCATAGCAACCTCGCTTTCGGAGTGTCTCATTTGGCAGTTTCCTATTTCATGGCCCACCCAAAATGGAAAGGGGCAAAATGGGCGCATAGCCCTCCCGATCACCGTTGCCAAAGCCGTCGGCTGGCGTAATGCTGCCGCGACACGATTTTGCGGAGAGACCAATGAGCGGACACGGGTATGAGGCTGGCAGGCTTGATCTGCCTTTTGTAGGAATTTCGACCTTTGGCAAGAGACCCTATGAGCCGGACTGGACCGCCATCAAGGCGGATGTCGCTGTCCTGGGGGCGCCCTTCGATGCGGGCACCCAATGGCGGGCCGGGGCGCGGTTTGGACCCCGCGGTGTGCGCGAAGCCTCGACACTTTTCAGCTTCGGACATGCAGGCGCTTATGATCACGAAGATGACGCAACCTACCTGCCCGAAACCGTGCGCATCGTGGATATCGGTGATGCGGACATCGTCCATACCGACACGGAAAAAAGCCATGCCAATATCGAAAGCGGCGTGCGCGCGATCCTGTCCGCGGGGGCCCTTCCGGTTGTCATTGGCGGCGATCATTCAATCAACATTCCCTGCATTTGCGCCTTTTCGGGGCCGGAGTATCAGGGGCGCGATATTCACGTTCTGCAAATCGACGCACATCTGGATTTCGTCGATGAACGCCACGGCGTGCGCCACGGGCACGGCAACCCGATGCGCCGTGCCGCCGAACAGAGCTATGTGTCCGGTCTGACGCAAGTAGGCATCCGCAATGTCAGTTCAACCGCGCGCGAAGGCTACGCCGATGCCCGCAAGATGGGCTCGCAGATCATCTCCGTCCGTCAGGCGCGCAACATGGGTATTGAGGGGCTGTTGCGCACCCTGCCCGAGGACGCGGATATTTACATCACCATCGACATTGATGCGTTTTGTCCGTCGATCGCACCTGGCACCGGCACGCCCAGCCACGGCGGGTTTCTCTACTACGAAGTGCTGGAACTGCTTCAGGGGGTCGCCAATGCTCATAAGATCGTGGGTATCGATCTGGTCGAGGTGGCACCCGACTATGATCCGACTGGCTCCACATCCATTCTGGCCGCACAAATTCTGCTGAACACACTTGGGTTCATTTTCCATGCCGGATATCGCGGATAGCACGCCATCCATGCCGCCCCTGCGGCATGATGTGACGTGGATTGGCTTTCGCTCCGAGCCATCATCGCTATGCTACGGGTAACGCAGTGATACAGGTACCTCATCCATGACGACTGATCCTTTGGTGGTGTTTACGCCCTCCGGCAAACGCGGCCGTTTTCCCGTGGGCACGCCGATCCTGACCGCCGCGCGGCAATTGGGGGTCGATCTCGATTCGGTCTGTGGCGGGCGCGGCATTTGTTCGAAATGCCAGATTACCCCCAGCTACGGCGAATTCTCCAAACACGGCGTAACGGTTGCCAAAGATGCTCTGTCGGACTGGAACAAGGTCGAGCAGCGCTATCAGGACAAACGCGGGCTGAAAGAGGGCCGCCGTCTCGGCTGTCAGGCAACCGTGCAGGGCGATGTGGTCATTGATGTGCCCCCCGAAAGCCAGGTGCATAAACAGGTGGTGCGCAAACGTGCCGAAGCGCGTGAAATCATCCTCGATCCCTCCACCAAGCTCTATTACATCGAAGTGGCCGAGCCGGACATGCACGACCCCTCAGGTGATCTGGAGCGGTTGCGCGATGCCTTGCAGGACCAATGGGACCTTCACGGCGTCACCGCCGATCTGCACATTCTGCAAATGATGCAACCCATCCTGCGCAAGGGCGATTGGAAGGTCACGGTTGCCGTGCATCTGGGCGATCAGGAGAACAAACCCCGCATCATGAACATCTGGCCCGGGTACTATGACGGGACGGTTTACGGTCTCGCGGTCGATCTCGGTTCCACCACCATTGCAGCGCACCTTTGTGATCTGCAAACCGGCACGGTTCTGGCCTCCTCTGGCGTGATGAACCCGCAAATCCGCTTTGGCGAAGACCTGATGAGCCGCGTGTCCTATTCCATGATGAACCCCAAGGGTGCCGAGGAAATGACGCGCGCCGTGCGGGAGGGCATGAACGCATTGTTCACCCAGATCGCAACCGAAGCAGGCATCGACAAAACCCTGATTGTCGATGCGGTTTTTGTCTGTAATCCGGTCATGCATCACCTGCTTTTGGGCATCGATCCCTTTGAACTGGGTCAAGCCCCCTTTGCGCTGGCGACAAACAACGCCCTGCGTCTGCGGGCGGATGATCTGGAACTGAACATTCACCCCTCCGCCCGCATTTACCTGCTGCCTTGCATTGCGGGCCACGTGGGTGCCGATGCGGCAGCGGTGGCCCTGTCCGAAGCCCCCGATAAATCCGACGATCTCGTTCTGGTGGTCGATGTGGGCACCAATGCGGAAATCCTGCTGGGCAACAAGGATAGGGTTCTGGCCTGTTCCTCACCCACCGGGCCCGCCTTTGAGGGCGCGCAGATCAGCTCCGGCCAACGGGCTGCCCCCGGTGCCATTGAACGGGTAGAGATTGACCCCGCAACCAAGGCCCCGCGTTTCAAGGTCATCGGATCGGATCTGTGGTCGGATGAAGAGGGTTTTGAAGAGATGATCGCTGTCACCGGCGTCACCGGTATCTGTGGCTCCGGCATCATCGAAATGGTGGCCGAGATGCGTCTGAACGGGATCGTGGATGCACCTGGCCTGATTGGCTCAGCGGAGCAGACGGGTTCTGATCGTTGCTTTCAGGACGGGCGCACAAACTCCTACCTCGTCTACGACGGCACCGCCCAAGGTGGCCCCCTGATCACCATCACCAACCGCGACATCCGCGAAATCCAGATGGCAAAAGCCGCGCTATACTCCGGTGCACGTCTTCTGATGGATAAATTCGGCGTCGACAATGTGGACCGTGTCGTGCTGGCTGGCGCGTTCGGCGCACATATCTCCCCCAAACATGCCATGGTTCTGGGGATGATCCCGGATGCGCCGCTCAACAAGGTGACCTCCGCCGGGAATGCCGCCGGGACAGGCGCGCGCATTGCCTTGCTCAACACTGCTGCGCGCGCTGAAATCGAGGCTACGGTGCGGGCAATCCACAAGGTCGAGACCGCCATCGAGCCGCGGTTTCAGGAGCATTTTGTCAACGCCTCCGCCATTCCAAACGCGGTCGAGCCCTTCCCCATCCTCAATTCCATCGTCACCCTGCCGACGGCCACTTTCAACACCGGAGGCGGCGGTGCCAATGATGGCTCGGGCGGTGGACGGCGCAGGAGACGTCGCGCGTGAACGCCGGCAACTCCGATCAGGCGGAATTCTGGACAACGGATGCGGGTCTGAAATGGGTTGCGCAACAAGCAGCCCTCGACGCGCTTTTCCAGTCGGTTCTGGATGGAACGCTGGACCGCGCAGACCTGCACCCGGGCGACAAGGTTCTGGATGTTGGATGCGGCACCGGCGCCAGCACCTTGCATGCCGCAAAAGGGGTCGGACCGTCTGGATTCGTGCTTGGGGCAGATATTTCCCCAACGATGCTGGAACGGGCGCGGGATCGTTCCGCCGGTGCCGCCAATGTCGATTTTCTGATGGCCGATGTTGCTGAACACCCTTTTGAGCAAGGAAAGTTCGATCAGATGGTTTCCCGTTTCGGCGTGATGTTCTTTGCTGATCCCACTGCCGCTTTTGCGAACATACACAATGCCTTAAAACATAACGGCAAGGTGACTTTTGCGACTTGGGGCCAAATTCCGAACAACCCGTGGTTCACATGCGCAGCACAGGCAGCAAAGGCTCACCTCGGATCACCCCCGCCGGTGGATCCTGACGCTCCAGGGCCTTTCAGCATGCGCAATGTGGATGTCGTGGTCCGAATTCTTGCTAACGCCGGTTTTGAGCGGATCGCAGCGGAAACGGTTGACATGTACCTGACGCCACACGGCACACCCGCAGAAGTGGCCGCCCTGGCGATTAGCATTGGTCCGGCCGCGCGCACCCTGTCGCATTTTAACGGAACAGATGGAGATTTCGCGGCCGTTGCAGCACGTCTTGAAACCGCTTTCGAACCATTTGCGTCGTCTCAAGGCGTGCGCATTCCAGCCGAGATCAATTTTTTCCAGGCGCATTGCAAGGCAGCGTGATCGTCCTTGACGCTATGACGCGAAATCAATATCCAAAACGCGAGCGCGGGTATGGTGAAAAGGTATCACGCGAGCTTCCCAAGCTTACATTGCGGGTTCGATTCCCGCTACCCGCTCCAACTTCTGTCCCGGTTCGTCAGTTCAGCTCGAACGTCAGCCCGAAGGTGATCACGGCATCGACAGAATCGGCGTTGGTCGGAATCAGCTGAGTGAAAAAGTTTCTGTACCGCGCCTGCAAACCGGCAAGCGGGACAAGGTCACCAATCGCATGGCTGAACCGATCTCCTTCGCCCGGGTACAGTGCCACACCGGCAAAAACGCCAACCTCAAATTCCCGCGCAATCTCTACATCATACCCGATAGAGGCAATCACCGAGACATCTTCGTAGCTGTTGTAAAACGCACCCACGCTATAGTCGAAGGTCTCCTGCTCCCAGGTTAGAAAAACACCGGGATTGAATTCCTGAAAATCCTCGGTGGAATTTACATGTTCGGACCCCAGCAAGATCGACAGGCGATCAGGTCCGGCGAGTGCTGTGGTGGGAAGAAGAGCAGCGAGGATCATCGCAGACAGTTTCATGGCGGAACTCCGGCAAGGGTTAGAGGCTCTGCACGCAACAAGAGCACTGAGACGCATCAGTTACCTTTAGGTTGCACACTTTCTTGCTCAAGTCTGCGGGATAAGCGTTAACAGAGGCTTATTGCATCAAGATGTTCGCGAACGTGTCCCGCAAGTCACGCTTGAGAACCTTGCCCGTGGCGTTGCGAGGCAAGGCATCGACAAAGACCACTGCATCCGGCGTCTGCCATTTGGCGATTTTGCCGTCAAAAATAGTCAGAAGCTCGTCGGATGTTGGATTTCGACCTTCGGCTTTCACGGCGACCAGCACGGGTCGCTCGTCCCATTTGGGATGACGTGCGCCGATGACAGCAGCATCGGATAAATCCGGATGCGCAATGGCGATGTTCTCCAGTTCCACCGAACTAATCCATTCGCCGCCCGATTTGATGATGTCCTTGGAGCGGTCACAGATCGTCAGATAGCCGTCGGGGTCCAACGTGGCCACGTCACCGGTGTTGAACCAACCATTCTGCAAAGTCTCCTCGCTGGACGTGCGGAAATAAGCATCAAGGATGAAATGACCGCGAACCAACAGCTCGCCCTGCGTTTTGCCATCATGTGGCAATGGGTTTCCCTGATCATCGACAATCGCAAGCTCTACGCCCCAGGGCGGCCTGCCCTGATTTTCCCGCAGCCGATGCAGTGCGTCGAGTTCCAGGTCCAGATGCTTGGCCAGCGGTTGGTTTACACTGCCAATCGGGGACATCTCCGTCATGCCCCAGGCATGAAGGGTTTCCACGCCGTAACGGTCTCGAAACGCTTTGATCATCGAGGGTGGACAAGCGGATCCGCCGACAACCGTTTTCCTAAGGCTTTCCAGCGAGCTACCGGCCTTCTCAGCTTCACCCAGAAGCCCCATCCAGATCGTTGGAACCCCCAGCGCGATGTTGACTTTGTGCCGATCAATCAGGGCCACAAGAGAGGGGCCATCAAGCCCCGGACCCGGTAAAACCATGCGCGCCCCCACCATGGCGCAGGCGTAAGGGGAGCCCCAGGCATTGACGTGAAACATCGGCACCACCGGCAATACAACATCCATCGCCGAAAACCCGATGCTGTCGGCAAGATTACAGGCGAAACTATGCAGCACTGTGGAGCGGTGTGAAAAGAGCACGCCCTTGGGGTTGCCGGTAGTGCCGGAGGTGTAGCACAGGCTGGACGCTGTCAGCTCATCAAATTGTGGCCATTCAAATCTGTCATCACCGCTGGCAATCAGATCATCATAGGCGATGATGTCAGGCAATGTCTTGGCGGCTTCATCTGCGCGCGCCTCCAGCAGAACGATGTGTTTCAGCGAGGTAAGCTGATCGCGGATTGCCGCCACCAGAGGCACGAAAGTTGCGTCTATGAACAGCACCTCATCCTCTGCGTGATTGATGATGTAGACCAATTGTTCGGGGAACAGGCGTGGGTTGATCGTGTGGCAGACAAAGCCACCGCCCGAGACCCCGAAATAGATCTCAAGGTGGCGTCGATTGTTCCAGGCGATGGTGGCGCACCGGGCTTGCTTCGAGAGCCCCAGACCGGTCAGCGCGGAGGCGAGTGCTTTGGCGTTCCGGGCGACGCTGCCCCAACTGACCGTTTCCGTGCCGCCCCCTGTGTTCACCGAGACGATTTCCGTTTGGCCGTGATAGCGTGCGGCGTGGTCGACAAGCGAAGAAATCAACAAGGGCGCTGTCATCATCTGGCCAAGCATGGGCGTCTCCGATCCACCGGTCAGGTGCAAGAATTCTCGAGAAAATATACGTCATGCCAAGGTGCCAAGGGAAACCGGCTCTGGCAAGCCTTGGCAAAGCAGGTCGCAACACGTATGGCCACGACATGAGCCTCCAGTACCACACACCCTTGTCCGCCGACGCACAGCGCGCCCTTGGCATCACCCCGCCCGCCCCGCTGGCAATGGCCGATCAGGTGCGGTTCTCCGAACTCGATGTGCTCAATCACGTCAATAACGCCGTTTATATGCATTGGTTCGAGCGCCTGCGCATCCGCTACACGCAGGAATGGGGCATTTCGCGATACATGGGCCGCGGCACTGACCCCAGGATTGTCATCAGGTCCGGCGAAATCCATTACCGTCAGGAAATGCGCATGGATGAAGACTACGTTGTGACATGTGGCTGTACCGCCTTTCGCAATACATCCTTCACGCTGGCACAGACGCTTTGGTCGGGAGGTACGCTGCGGGCGAGCTTTAACTGTGTACTCGTCTTACTGACGCATGACGCATCCGCCCGGTTTCCGATCCCGGATGCTGTCAAAGACAGGTTCGTCTCCGTCGATGGGGCAACACAGGAAAAGTAAGGTGCGCGTTGATCATCGGGTCAGACGGCGATTCTCAGCGCCTATGCCTGATGCTTGTGAATAAAATCAACCAGAGCAACGGTTGAACCGTCCTTGCCCGACGCCTCTTTTTCCCCTTCCACAACCGGTTGCAAAGAGGTCGCCAGTTCCTTGCCCAGTTCAACGCCCCATTGATCAAAAGAGTTGATGCCCAGAATGACGCCTTCGACAAACACGCGGTGCTCATAGAGCGCGATGATCTGGCCCAGCGTAAACGGATCAAGCGTCGGATAGGCCAGGGTGACAGACGGCCTGTTACCCTTGAAAACCCTGTGGCGGGCTTGTCGTTCAAGCTCTTTTCCTTCGAACCCCGCCGCCTGCATTTTCGCGCGGGCCTCTTCAAGGGATCGCCCGCGCATCAGGGCTTCGGATTGCGCCAGGCAATTGGCAATCAGCAGTTGATGATGATGTTTCAATTCCGGCTCATGACCTTCGGCTGCAATCATGAACTCGCAGGGGATCACCCGTGTGCCCTGATGGATCAACTGATAGAATGCGTGCTGCCCGTTGGTCCCCGCAGCACCCCAGACAATGGGGCCACTATCGACCTCGACGGGGGCGCCATCCATCTGCACCCCCTTGCCGTTCGATTCCATTTCCAATTGCTGGAAATAGTCCGGCAGGCGCGCAAGCCTCTGATCATAGGGCAAAACGGCGCGGCTGGCATAGCCGCAGACCTGTGCATGCCAAATACCAACGAGCGACAGCAACACAGGCAGGTTTTCTGACCACTCCGCTTGGCGGAAATGGCTGTCCATGGCCTGCCCTCCGCGCAAGAAGGCGTCAAACCCCTTGGCACCGATAGCGATCATGAGCGACAGGCCTATGGGCCCCCACATGGAATACCGCCCGCCGACCCAGTCCTCGAACCCGAAGACGCGCTCGGATGGAATGCCGAAATCCCGCGTTTTATCTTCCGCCGTGCTGAGGGCGGCAAATTGCGCGGTGGGATCACCCCCATGGTCTTGCATCCAGGCCTTGGCCGTGCGCGCATTTGTCATGGTTTCGATGGTTGTAAAGGTCTTTGACGCGACAATCACCAGCGTGGTTTTCGCATCCAGCCCGCGCAGCGTATCCGCGATATGCGCGCCATCCACGTTGGAAACAAAATGACAGCGCGGGCCATCGTGATAGGGCGACAGCGCCTGCACGGCCATCGCCGGTCCCAGATCAGAGCCGCCTATGCCGATGTTGACAACATCGGTGATGTCACTGCTGCGGACGTCTTCGGCATAGGCCCGCATCCGAGCCAGTGTATCGCGCACCCCGGGCATGACATCCGCACCATCAACCAAGACCGGACCGCCATCAAGATTACGCAAAGCCGTATGCAAAACAGCGCGCCCTTCGGTGTCGTTTATGGGCTCACCCGCAAACATGGCATCCCGCTTTGTGGCAACGTCAGCTGCGTCAACGAGGTCAAAGAGAGCTGCGCGCGTGTCGTCATCGATATTGGTTTTCGAATAATCAAAGAGCATATCACCAAGCTGAGCGCTGAAAGACGCCGCGCGCTGCCTGTCGTCAAAAAGCGACAGGATTGACCTCGCGCGCGTGGCATCAAAACGGGTTTGGAGCGTGTCCCAATGTGTCTTCAAGCTGCCCAATGAACCGTTCCTCCTTTGATGACCGCACCAATTGGTGCTTCGAGCGCCGGCAATGTCATTGCACGATCAAAAGCCGCGCGCTTGTCATCGCCGAAAATCAGCAGATGTTTATCCATCGCACCATTCAACGCGGGCCCGCTCAGCGAGATGCGGGCTTCGGGCTGATCGTGTGGTGTCACCGCACAGACAAGCGGTGCATCCCTGTGCATCGCGCCCTCCAGTTCCGGTGCGCCGGGAAAGAGTGATGCCGTGTGCATATCCGCGCCCATGCCCAGCAGCAAAACCGAAATCGGGACTTGATCCGTCAGCATCGCGGAAATCTCGGGGGCAGCTTCCTGTGCGGTCATTCCGTCACGATAGAAAGAGACGAACTGCGCTTTTGCGGCGTGCCCGGTCAGCAATCTGGCCTTCACCAAACCGGCGTTGGAGCGCGCATGATCCTCTGGCACCCAGCGCTCATCCGTCAGCATGACATGCACACGCGACCAGTCGATTTCCACCGAACTCATGGCATCAAAAACCGGCCCCGGCGTTGTCCCGCCCGGCACTGCAAAGCTGGCAAACTCGTGCTGCAACAGACATTTGCGCAAATCGCTGGTGAGCGCATGTGCAACGTTCATGATCGCCATATCACGATCCGAGTTTTCGACAAATTTCATGGTGTGATCTCCCGCCATTCCCGGTCATCCCGGCGCATCAGCTGTGCAGAAGCATCCGGCCCCGCGCCGTGGCTGTCGTAAGGCTTGGGCACATCGCCCCGATTTGTCCACCCCTCGATGATCGGATCCGTCCAAGACCAGGCGGCTTCCACCTCGTCGCCCCGCATAAAGAGCGTCTGATTGCCCCGGATCACATCCATGATCAAACGCTCATAGGCATCCACGTTTTCGGCGCCATCCGGACCCAGAGCATCGGCAAACGTCATGTCCAGCGGCACATCAATCAGTCGCATGCCGCCCGGGCCCGGCTCCTTGATTGTCACCCCCAGCGTGATGCCCTCATTGGGTTGCAACCGGATCGACAGGACATTGCGATGACGCCCGGCTTCCTCGCCAAAAATCGAATGCGGCGTGTCCTTGAAAACAATGGAAATTTCGGACGAACGCGCGCAAAGCCGTTTGCCGGTGCGCAGATAAAACGGCGTGCCCGCCCACCGCCAGTTGGCGATATGGGTTTTCAAGGCCAGAAAACTCTCGGTCCGAGAGCGCGGATCGCCCACCGCCGTGCGATAGTCAGGGAGTTCGTCAGGGTCGTCAGGGTCCGCTTCATATTGGCCCCGCACAATGTGGTGTGGCTCCACCGGTTCCAATGCTCTGATAACCTTGAGCTTTTCATCACGTACCGCATCCGGCGAGAAACGCGCCGGAGGTTCCATGGCGATCAGACAGAGCAGTTGCATCAGGTGGTTCTGCACCATGTCCCGCATAGCACCGGATTTGTCGTAATATTCACCGCGTCCGCCCACACCCACGGTTTCGGCAACAGTGATCTGAATGTGGTCAACAAACTGACTGTTCCACAAGGGCTCAAACAGCATGTTGCCAAAGCGCACCGCCATGAGGTTCTGAACGGTTTCTTTGCCCAGGTAGTGATCAATCCGATATATCTGTTTTTCGTCGAAATATTTTGCCAGCGTTGCGTTCAGGGACTGTGCCGAAGCCAGATCGCGCCCAAATGGTTTTTCAACGACGATCCGCGCCTCCGCATCAGCCATGCCGTGGCTCTGCAGGCGCTCGGCCAGATCGCCAAAAAGCGACGGGGCTACTGAGAAATAATACGCCTCCACACGGCCCTTGCCGGCCATACGTTCCTGAAGCTCTTTCCAGCCTCTCTCCCCACGCGCGTCAATTGTCACGTAGTCAAGACAGGTCAGGAATTCCTCCAGCGTGCCGTCTTCGCAGGCTTTGCCACCGCCGAATTCGCGAATTGCTTCCGCGGCGAGTTCCGCGTAGTCGGATGCCGCCATATCGCGGCGCGCGGCACCCACGATGCGTGCGTCCTTGGGCATTTGGCCTGCGCAGTAGCGCCGGAAAAGCCCCGGCAGAATTTTGCGACGGGCCAAGTCGCCGGTGCCGCCGAATATCACGAGATCAAAGGGGCTGACGGGAATTACGCGCGAAACCATATTGTCTATCCTGAATCCAGATGTCTGAGCGTCTTGCGCTCCTGTTAGCGCAAACAGAAACAGATTGAAACCCGTTCACAAACCCGTGCAAAGAGAACAAAAGATGTTTTCTTGCCTTTGTCTATCTCCTAGCACACATTCACCGAAAGCTGACAGGAAGGACACACGCGCCCATGAAAGATCTCTCACAGGCCAATGCAGGAAAATTTCTAGATCCTGCTATTACCGCCAAAGGTGAAGAGCGCGCGACCGTTGGTCTGACCGCCCCCAAAACGCTTTGGTTCAACACCGGGACCCTGTGTAATATCACTTGCCTGAACTGCTACATTGAGAGCAGCCCAACAAATGATCGGCTGGTCTATATTACGGCGGATGAGGTCTCGGCCTACCTGGACCAGATCGAGGACAGGAAGTGGCCGATTACAGAAATCGCCTTCACAGGCGGCGAGCCTTTCATGAACCCGCAAATGATCGATATGGCGCGGCGTGCACTGGCGTGTGGATATGAGGTTTTGATCCTCACCAATGCCATGCGACCGATGATGCGCGCAAAGATGCGCGATGGGCTGGTCGCGTTGAATGAGGCGCATCCGGGCAAGCTTACTTTACGCATCTCCGTGGACCATCATGATCCGCTTTTGCACGACTGCGAACGTGGTACCGGAGCCTTCGGGAAAACACTGGCGGGTATGGAATGGCTTAGGGACAACAGTATCCGCATGGCGGTCGCCGGGCGCTCTATCATGGCCGAAAGCGATGTGGAAAGCCGCGCTGGTTATGCGGCGTTTTTCGAAAAACACGGCTTTGACATTGATGCGCATGACCCCACCATGACCGTGCTCTTTCCTGAAATGGACGAAACGGTCGAAGTCCCGGAAATCACTACGAGCTGTTGGGACATCCTGAACAAATCTCCGGATGCATTGATGTGTTCCTCATCCCGCATGGTCGTCAAACGCAAGGGCGACGCCTCTCCGGTTGTGCTCGCCTGCACGTTGCTGCCCTATTCCGCGGAATTCGAACTCGGCGCTACACTGGAAGAGGCCGAAAAAGACGTGGCGCTCAACCATCCTCATTGTGCGAAATTCTGCGTTCTGGGGGGCGCCAGTTGCTCTGCCTGAGCGATCGGTTCAATGTATGGTGAATTCACCCGTCACGTTGCGCCATTCCCCCGGGCTGATCATCTTGCGATGGGTAAACCGCACGGAATGAAGTGGGCCTTCAATCTCTGACTGCCAGAATTCGACAAATTCGAACAGCTTCGGATGGTCGGGTGCCAGATCATATTCCTGCCAGATGAAAGTATTCAGCACGTGGGTGTAATCCGGAATGTGGTAAAAGAATTCGGCCGTGGTCAGCCCATAGCCTTTGAGCATAAGTTCTGTTTCAGATTCGGGCATTTTTTAACCTTTTCACTGTTTCACAGCACCAGAATGCCATGACAAAATTACTTTTCAATGAAAACAATGTGTTATCACTTGAACCAGTCGGCTGCTAATCCTGTTAACGAACAGGCATTGCACCTTATATGTCCCCTCTGATAGTGTCCTTCCACAAGATATAGAGCCAGCGGGAAGATCGGGCAAACCACGTGAGCGACACACCACAACCCCCTGAAAACGATGATGAAATGACACCTGAGCGCCCGGAGTATGACGGGCCTTCGGTCAGCATCGAGCATGAGATGCGCACGTCGTACCTCGATTATGCGATGTCTGTCATTGTCAGTCGGGCCATTCCCGACCTGCGCGACGGCCTGAAGCCCGTACACCGCCGGATTCTCTTTGCGATGCATGAAACCGGCAATACGCATGACAAATCCTACCGCAAATCCGCGCGTCCCGTCGGCGACGTGATGGGCCAGTATCACCCCCATGGTGACAGCGCGATTTATGATGCCCTCGTGCGCATGGCGCAGGATTTCTCCATGTCGCTGCCGCTGCTGGACGGGCAAGGCAATTTTGGCTCCATGGACGGGGATAACCCGGCGGCTATGCGTTACACCGAAGTGCGCATGGACAAACCTGCCGCCTATCTGCTGGCCGATATCGACAAGGATACCGTCGATTTTCAGGACAACTACGACGGCAAGCAGCAGGAGCCAACCGTGCTCCCTGCCCGTTTTCCCAACATGCTGGTCAATGGCGCGGGCGGTATTGCCGTTGGGATGGCCACGAATATTCCACCACATAACCTTGGCGAAGTGGTTAACGCCACGCTCGCGCTGATCGAGGAACCAGATCTGACCTCCGAGCAACTCATCGAATATGTGCCGGGGCCGGATTTCCCTACGGGTGGCATCATGCTGGGCCGTTCCGGCGCGCGCAAAGCCTATCTTGATGGACGTGGTAGCGTGATCATCCGCGCCAAAACGCGCGTGGAAGAAGTCCGCAAGGACCGTTGGGCGATCATCGTGGACGAGATCCCCTATCAGGTGAACAAGGCCACCATGATCGAAAAGATCGCTGAGCAGGTGCGCGAGAAGAAAATCGAAGGCATCTCCCATGTTCAGGACGAATCCGACCGGAACGGGGTGCGGGTTGTTGTGGAGCTGAAACGGGATGCCACCGCTGAGGTGGTGATGAACCAGCTGTACCGGTTCACGCCGATGCAGACCTATTTCGGCTGCAATATGCTGGCGCTGAATGGTGGTCGGCCCGAACAGCTGACACTGCGGAAATTCCTGACGTATTTCATAGACTTCCGCGAAGATGTTGTCGCGCGCCGCACCGCGTATCTGCTGCGCAAGGCGCGCGAGCGCAGCCATATCCTGTGCGGTCTGGCCGTGGCGGTGACCAACATCGACGAGGTCGTCGCCTCGATCCGTGCCTCTGCGGATGCGGCGGAAGCGCGGCAAAAGCTGATGACACGGCGCTGGCCGGCGCAGGACATCCTGCCCTATATCGCGCTGATTGACGATCCGACCCATACCGCGAATGACGATGGCACCTATAACCTCTCCGAGGCCCAGGCCCGCGCCATTCTGGAATTGCGCCTGCAACGCCTGACCCAGATTGGCGTCAAGGAGGTTACGGACGAGCTGGAAGAACTGGCCGGTAAGATCAAGGAATACCTTGAAATTCTGGGATCGCGCGACAGGATCATGGGCATCATCGCTGACGAGCTGCGCGAAGTGCGCGACCTTTTTGCGGTGCCGCGCCGGACCGAGATTGTCGACTGGTCGGGCGACATGGAAGACGAGGACCTTATCGCGCGCGAAGATATGGTCGTGACGGTCACCTCCGGCGGCTATATCAAACGCACGCCGCTCGCCGATTTCCGCAGTCAGCGCCGCGGCGGCAAGGGCCTGGCGGGTATGCAGACCAAGGAAGAGGACGTGGTCACCACCCTCTTTGTCGCCAATACGCACACGCAGCTGTTGTTCTTCACCACCGACGGCATGGCCTACAAGCTCAAGACCTGGCGCTTGCCGCAGGGCGGACGCACGTCCAAGGGCAAGGCAATCGTCAACATCCTGCCGATCCCGCCTGGGGTCTCTGTGGCTGCGATCCTGCCCATCGATCGGGATGAAAAAGACTGGTCGGAATTGCAGATCGTCTTTGCAACCTCTGCCGGAACCGTGCGCCGTAACGCCTTGTCAGACTTCACAAATGTGAAATCCAACGGCAAGATTGCGATGAAGTTCGAGGACGAGCATGCGCAGACAACGCTGATCAACGCGCGCATCGCCTCACCCGACGATGATGTGATGCTGGTCACCGCGTCGGGCCGCGCGATCCGCTTCCCCTCCTCCGACGTGCGTGTGTTCAACTCGCGCAGTTCCGTCGGGGTGCGGGGTGTGAGATTGACAGGTCACGACAAGGTGGTGTCGATGTCGGTGATCCGCCATTTCAACGCCAGCCCGGACGAACGGGCCGCTTACCTCAAGATGCGCCGCGCGATGGCCGGTTTGGCGGATGACGCCGATATGACCGATGACGAAAGCACCGATGCAAACGCCACCATCAGCCAACAGCGATATGCGGAGATGTCGGCTGCGGAAAATCTGATCCTGACGCTCACCTCCAAGGGCACAGGCAAGCTGAGTTCCAGCCACGATTACCCGGTGCGCGGGCGCGGCGGTATGGGTGTGCAGGCCATGGACAAGGGCATGCGCGGCGGGGCGCTGGTCGCTTCCTTCCCGGTGGAGATGGACGACCAGATCATGCTGGCCACCTCCAAGGGTCAGTCGATCCGCGTGCCGGTCGAAGGCATTTCCTTCCGCTCCCGCTCGGCGGGTGGGGTCAAGGTCTTCGATACCGGCAAGGGCGAAGAAGTCGTCAGCGTCGCCTGGATCGCCGATCAGGGGGAGCCAGAGGCGGGCGACACCGAAGGCTGAACGACCGCTTGCCGCAACGCCCGGTGACCCGGCACCGCATAGCGCCGCAAATCGCGGGTTAACGCCTTGAATTCAAGCCTTTCCGGCCTGCACGACCTATGCACACCCCGTACACACCCTGTGCACCGGATTGCCACAAGGTGCGTGGTTAACTCTGCGCCCGATCCCAATTGCTCAGAAAACATTAAGGGCTGTTGTGCGGATTTTGCTGCAATTCGCCGCCCCTGCTCCGATGGTGGCAATCACGACATTCGATAGCCCATGTATCTAAGCAGTGGTTTTCGGTGCGGCAGATCGCAGTCGCTCCAGATCCTCCCCCGACACCCCGGCTTTCACTGCCCTCGAAATGGCCCGATCTGCGAGAGCGCGCGCGGCTCTGGCGAGATCATTGTTGTCCGAGGCGGAGAGAGCCGCGAGGCATTCTAACAGGCGCAGCAAAACGTCGAAGCTTCCGACGCAGTCACGTGAAATCTGCGCAAACGAGGCTTCAACAAATTCGGACGGTCCTGGGAAACGCGCAATCACGTTCGTTGCAGTGGGTGCGTCGCTTTCCGGCTTTTCAAGCGCGTATCGCCACAGCAGCGTTTTCAGCATCATAAGTGCCTCAATCGCAGTACCGGGGTCGTTGAGGCCGGGTGAGAGGGCCTTCAACCCGATCTCGGAAATGATGACCAAACCGAACTCCGCGTCCTGTTCATGTGTTCTGAAACTACCAAAGGTGAAGGCTTTCAATAGCTCATGACAGATAGCTTCATCAACAGTGCCAGCGACCTGGCCGATGACGTCTCCGACAAGGACATGCTGACCCGGGCTTGCATCCAGATAAAGCGTGGTTTGGTCAGAAAGACAGTTTTGCAGCATGGCCATATCGATTAGCTGTAGATACCCTGACTGCGGAGCACACAATGGCGTTGTAGCGTGGGGCATGACCGTGTCCTCGGTCAACTCCGATGCTCCGAACCTTGGGTGGCGCGCGTGTGCGAGTAGCGCTTCTTCCGCACGAACCTGTGCCGATCTTAGGCTATCTTCAAGACTGCCCAGCGTTGTCAGATGGTTGATCCAACGCAACAGCGACAAGATCACGGCAACCACGACAAGCGTGGTAATTCCCATGACAACGAGTGCAGCATCTTCAGGATAGAATCCCAGCCGATACAGGACGAGCGAGCCAAGAGAGTATACAAACGCACCAATGAAGACCGACAAAACTGATTGGGTGGTCGTGTCTTCAAGTAGAATGCGATGCATTCGCGGCGTAGCGGTATTTGCTGCCGCCCGGTGGGCCGAAACCATGATGCTGAGCGAGAACGTCGAGACGGCCAACATCGAACTCGCAAGAATAGTGAGAACCGGGGTCACTGATGCGAAGGTGATGTCAGCATTCAAGTCGTAGCCGACAATCGCATTTGCGAAAGGGCTTACCAGCGTCGCTGCAACAGACAAAAGCGCGTATAGAAGCACGCGCAACCCCATACTCCGATAGTAACGCAGGAAGATGAGTTTTAGCCACTTCAGTCGGGTCACAAGCGCTCCATCACCATCACCGCAAGAAAACCTCTACCGCGCGAGACGCCGGTCAGCTACCGCAAAGTGATCGTCCGTCGAAGCCGCTGCATCAGGTAATCTGGGCTCAAAACAGAATTTGTGTTCAAAGACAGAACAAAAGATACGCGGCCCCCGGCCCTTTTATCGCGGGAGCGCGCAGAGAATGCCGAGGGTGGGCTTACAGGCCATAGATGGTGGTGAATTTTTCTCTCAGATAGGCCAGCAGCGGGGCTTCTGAAGGGTCAGCACCGCGGGCGCGGGCGATGACGTCGCGGGGCTCATAGAGACCACCGTGGCTTTGCACGTTCTCGCGCAGCCAATCGGTGGCCGGTGAGGTGTCACCCTGCGCCAGATGGCTGTCGAGGTCCGGCACGGCGCTGCGCAGGGCTTCGTGCAGGCAGCCTGCGTAGACATTGCCCAGGCTGTAGGTCGGGAAATAGCCGAAAAGACCGACCGACCAGTGCACATCCTGCAATACGCCGTTCGAAGGTTTATCCACGACAAAGCCGAAATCAGCCTCGAAACGGTCATTCCAGGCGGCTTCGAGATCGGCAACCTGCAAATCACCGGCCATCAACGCGCGTTCGAGATCAAAGCGCATCAGCACGTGCAAATTATACTGCAATTCATCCGCCTCGGTCCGGATATAGCCATCCGACACACGATTCACACAGGCGTAAAAGGCGTCTTCATCGGCAATGCCGAAATCACCGAACATGTCGCGCATCTGGCCATAGAGCCAGCCGGTAAAGGCGCGGCTGCGCCCGATCTGGTTTTCATAGATGCGGCTCTGGCTTTCATGCACGCCCATGGACACGCCTTCGCCCAGCGGGGTCAGCAGATAGTCGCGGTTGATATTCTGCTCATAGGCGGCGTGACCGACCTCGTGGATTGTGGAATAGAAACAGTTGAACGGATCCTCTGCGCTGGTGCGGGTGGTGATGCGCACATCGAGCCCGGAGCCGGAACTGAAAGGATGCACCGCCTTGTCGACGCGCCCGTGGGTCATGTCATAGCCGAAGGTCCTGGCCAGCTTGCGGGTCAGTTTCATCTGGGCTGCCTCATCAAAGGTGCCGCTGAGTTTCGGCGGCGCATCGGCCGCGCGCACGGCCGCCCGCAGCGCGGCAAGCTCAGGACGCAGCGCGCCAAACATCGCCTCAAGCTCCGCCCCGGTGGTGCCGGGTTCATAGTCGGCCAGCATGGCGTCATAGACGTCACCGCCATTCGCAAGGGCCTGCCCTTCCTCGCGTTTCAGGGTGATCACCTCTTCGAGCGTGGGGGCAAAGGCAGCAAAATCATCCGCACCGCGGGCCTCGGCCCAGGTGCCCTGCGCTTCGGATGTCACTCGCGCGATGCGGGCGGCCAGATCGGCGGGCACCTTACTGGCGCGGTCATGGCTGCGCCGGATGTGGCGAAGCTGCGCCTGCGCCTGCGCATCCAGATCGGCGCCGTCCAGTTCCGCCAGCCAGCCCGCCACCCGCGCATCGACGCGGCGGGCGTGCAGCACGCTTTCCATCGCGGCCATTTCTTCACCCCGTTGCCGGGCCGCCCCGCGCGGCATCATGGTCTCCTGATCCCAGCCCAGACGTCCGGCGACTTGCACCAGAGCCTGCGTTTCACGGGCATGCGCCATGAGGGCGTCAAATGCAGTCATGGGGTGTTTCCTCTCAAAGACGTGGCAATGGGATAGCCGCTCAGGAACCGGGCGCGTAGGATCAGCACCCAGAGGACCACGGCCAGAAGCTGGTGGAGCAGTGCGATATGCACCGGCGCACCATAGAGCACCGTGGCGATACCGATCACGATCTGCAAGGCCACGGCGGCGATCATGGCATTGAAGGCAAAGCGCGTTGTGGCATGGGCGGATTTGCGGCCCCGCAGCCAGACCACCATGGCAAAACCCGCCAGTAGATAACCGCTGACCCGGTGGATGAACTGCACCAATCCGGGGCTTTCAAAGAAGTTGCGCCACAGCGGGTCAAGCACAAAAGCACTGGCTGGAAAGACCTGCCCGCCCATCAGCGGCCAGTCGGTATAGCTGCGCCCGGCGTCGATGCCCGCGACCAGCGCGCCCAACAGGATTTGCAGGAAGGCGAAATGCATCAATCCGGTAGCCAGCCCCCATTGTCTGGCCTCCTTGGCACGCCGGGCCTGCATCAGATCACGGCCTGATCGCCCGAGTTGCAGAATATACCAGGTGATGAAACCCAGAATGACGAAAGCCAAGCCAAGATGGGTGGCCAGACGGTAGCTGGCCACATCTGTCACGCCCTCGCCCTGGGTCACGCCGGAGGCGACCATCCACCAGCCGATGGCTCCTTGCGCGCCGCCAAGCGCGCCCAGAAGCAGCAGTTTGGGCGGCCAGCCGGTCGGAATTTGCCGCCGCAGCGCGAACCACGCAAAGCCAAGAGCCCAGACCAGTCCGACCACGCGACCCAGCTGACGGTGACCCCATTCCCACCAGTAAATCACTTTGAAATCATCGAGTTGCATCCACTGGTTCTGAATCCGAAATTCGTCAATCGCCTGATATTTCGCGAATTCCATTTCCCAGTCAGCCGCATTCATCGGCGGCAGCGCCCCGGTGATCGGGCGCCATTCGGTGATGCTGAGTCCGCTGTCGGTCAACCGTGTCAGCCCGCCCACGGCGATCATCAAAAAGACCAGAGCAAAGAGGATCATCAGCCAGATACGGATTGCCCCACGCGCGCCGCCACGACCCTGATCAATGACCCCTGTTTGCGCCACGGGCCGCGTTTGCTGCTCGGTGCCGACCTCTTCGAAGAGCTTGCGTTTGCGGCTCATTCCATCGTCCTTGTCTTAACTTCAGCCGCATACCTAAGCCGCTTGACCGGGCGCGTCCAGTTGCTAGTCGTCGCGCGTTTTCCAGCGGACCATCTGCCGCATCACCCCGTGCAGCATCTGCACGTCCGCACGGGTCAGCGGCATGCGGCTCCACATGTTGCGCAGATTGGTCCGCATGGAGTTGGCTTTGTGTTCGGGAAAGAAAAACCCGGCCTCTTCCAGCCGGTCCTGATAGTGTTGCGCCAGATGTTCCACCCCCACCCCTTCGGCCCAGTCCGTGCCTGCCATTTCGGTGGTGTGATCCATCACCTCGCCCACGGCGCGCATCCACTCATAACCCACCAACAGCACACATTGCGCCAGATTGAGCGAGGCAAATTCGGGGTTCACCGGCACCGAAATGATGGCATTGGCCCGGGCGATATCGTCGTTTTCAAGCCCGGCCCGCTCCGGGCCAAAAAGGACGGCGACCCGCTGCCCGGACGCGATCTTTTCCGCCGCCATCTGCATGGCTGCTTCGGGGCTGAAGACCGGCTTGGTCAAATCCCGCGCCCGCGCGGTGGTGGCAAAGACATAAGAGCAATCGGCCACCGCATCCGGCAGATCGGGGCTGAGCTGCGCGCCGTCCAGCAACCGCCCCGCCCCGCTCGCCATCGCTGTCGCCGCGGGGTTCGGCCAGCCGTCACGGGGGGCCACCAGACGCATCCGGTCGAGGCCGAAATTCCACATCGCGCGCGCGGCCGCACCAATGTTTTCGCCCATCTGGGGACGCACCAGCACAAAGGCGGGAGTATCAGGTTGCTCAACAGGTTTTGTCATGCCCGCCTCATAAGCTGCGTGCTGCGCGCCCGCAACATGCAGCCCGCCCTCCATGCGAATTTTTCCGCGGCATGGGCATATTCATTTCCATTCGTTTGCAGGTGCGCTACTGCTCTGCCAAAGACCACGGAAGGATCCCGTTCATGGACATGCCCGAGCAGCCGCAGCTATATTTGATTACCCCGCCGGAATTCGAACTGAGCAGCTTTCCCGACGTTCTGGCCTCTGTTCTGGATGCACATGAGGTGGCTTGTGTGCGCCTGAGCCTGTCCACCAAGGACGAAGACCGGCTGTCACGCGCAGCAGATGCCTTGCGGGAAGTCACCCATGCCCGTGACATCGCCCTTGTGCTCAGCGATCACTCGGTGCTGGCGGACCGGTTGGGCTTGGACGGCGTGCATCTGACCGACGCGGCCCGTTCGGTCCGCGAAACGCGCAAGGCGCTTGGTGCGGAGGCCATTGTGGGCAGTTATTGTGCGACCTCGCGCCATGATGGCATGACGGCTGGCGAAGCGGGCGCGGATTACGTGAGTTTCGGACCCTTACGCGCCTCCGCACTGGGAGACGGGAGTTTCGCCCCGTTGGATCTGTTTCAATGGTGGTCAGAGGTGATCGAGGTGCCGGTGGTGGCCGAAGGCGATCTGACCGCCGACATGGTGGCACAGCTTGCGCCGCACACGGATTTCTTTGGCATCGGCTCGGAAATCTGGGATGCGGACGCGCCGGTCAAAGCCTTGGGTGCCCTGACCAGCGCAATGGCGTGAGCCGTTACAAAAAGACACGCTCCACAAACCAATAGGCCCCAACCGCCGCGATCACACAGGAGGCGGGAACGGCGATGCGGGCCCGATACCAGGGCCGTTTGGCAAACCAACCCACACAGGCGAAGGCCAGTGCGATCACGGTCAGCTGGCCCAGCTCGACCCCGATGTTGAACCCGATGAGGGCCGGGATGAACTGGCCTTCCGGCAGGCCAAACTCTCCCAGCACGGATGCAAACCCCAGCCCATGGAGTAGTCCGAAGCCAAAGATGATGACAGGCCGCCACGGGTTGAGGCCGGAAGTAAAAATGTTTTCGACAGCGACAAAGACGATGGAGGCGGCAATCAGCGGCTCCACCACCGACGCGTTGATGGTCACCAACCCCAGGGCCCCCAGCGCCAGCGTAACCGTGTGCGCCAGCGTGAAGGCGCTGACCTGCCAGACCAGCGGGCGCAGCTTCGTGCTCAGGAAAAACAGGCCCAGCACAAAGAGGATATGATCGAGCCCTTTGGGAAGGATGTGGTCAAACCCCACCGGGATATAGCCCAGAAACGCCTGCGTCAGTGTTTGCGCCCCGCCCCCGGCAAAGGCGATGGACGGGCTGCTGTCGCCGCCTGCCAGATAGCCGGTGTAAGGTTCCTCGACCCCCTGCTGGCGCAGCACCAGCGCCCCTGACCCGGCGGGCCAATGCAGCGTGACCGCGCGCGCACCTTCAGGCAGAGGGGCCGTCAGGGTCAGAAGCGAAATGCGGGACAGTTCGATATCCACGTCTTCGGGAATTTCCAGTTGCGCGATGCTGAAACTCAGGGGCACATCCGCTTCGGCCAACGGGGACGCGTTCCACAGTGTGATCAGTTGCGGCACAAGCTCGGAGAGCGCATCCGCAGGCAGATCACGCAAGCGTGTATAAGCGTCGCTGGCCGCGTCATCATCGGTGTTATCCACAAGATCAAGATCAACACCGGAGAGGAAAGCCTCGATATTGATGCGAAAATCCAGCGTGATCTGATCGTCCGGGGACAGGGAAAGGTCAGCGATCGTGGGTTGCAATTCATGGGCGCGGCTTGCGGGCGCGTCGAGCCATAGAGCAGCGGTTGACAAAACTGCCAAAAACAACAGCTTGAACAGGAAGGTTTTTAACGTGGATAACATCGTGATCTCTCGTCTTTTCATCGTGGCCCTACTGCTAACCGGTCAGCCCGCGGTTGGCCATGAGTTTTGGATTGAACCGGAGCAGTTTCAGGTTGCCCCCGGTGCGGAACTTGTTGCCCATTTGCGCAATGGTCAGAATTTCAAGGGCTCCTCGCTGGCCTGGTTTGACAATCGGTTCACCCGATTTGACATGGTTTCGGGCGATGAGCTGATCCCCGTTGAGGGGCGCATCGGCGACACACCTGCGCTGGAGGTCACAGCGCCAGGGGCGGGGTTGCTGGTGATCCTGCATGAAACGACCTCTTCCAACCTGACGTATAAGGAATGGGAAAAGTTTCTGAAATTTGCCGATCACAAGGATTTTCCGGATGCTGCGGCGGATCACGAGGCCGCTGGCTGGTCGAAAGAACGGTTTCGCGAGACCTATACGCGCCATGCCAAGGCACTGGTCGCGGTGGGTGCTGGGGCCGGAGCGGACCGCGCCTTTGGGCTGGCCACGGAATTTGTCGCCCTGACAAACCCCTATGATCCCGCGTTTGACGGGCAGATGCGTGTGCAGGTGTTTTATCAGGGCGTGCCGCGCGCGGATGCGCAGGTCGAAATTTTTGACCGGGCCGCAGATGGCAGCGTGACGGTGTCGCTTACCCGCACGGATGAGGCCGGGATTGCGACACTGCCAGTTGCCGATGGGCATGACTATCTGCTTGATGCGGTGGTGTTGCGTCCCAGTGCTGCTGCGGGTACGGCTGAAAACGCGCCGGTGTGGGAAACCCTCTGGGCAGCGCTGACATTTGCTGTGCCGGAATAATCGCGGCCCGCTCTTGAACCCCCGCCGCTTCCCCGTCACAAGACGGCTATGAAATCTACGCCTGACATTTTGTGTATCGGCTCGGTTCTGTGGGACATCATCGGCCGGTCTGCCAGCGCCATGCGGCAGGGATCCGATGTGCCCGGGCGGATCACCCGCCTGCCCGGTGGCGTGGCCATGAACATCGCCATGACACTTGCGCGCTTTGACCTCACCCCGGCGCTTTTGACCGCCATTGGCCGGGATGCGGAAGGCGATGAGTTGATCAGTGCCTGTGCCGCGCGCGGCATGATCACCGACACGGTTTACCGCTCAGACGACCTGCCAACCGACATCTACATGGCCGTCGAAGGCGCCAACGGCCTGATTGCGGCCATTGCCGATGCGCATTCGCTTGAGGCGGCGGGTGCCAAGATACTGGCACCTCTGTCGGATGGGCGGCTGGCGACACCGGAAACACCCTATGAAGGGCTGGTGGCGCTTGACGGCAATCTGACCCTGAAACTGCTGAGCGATATTGCCCGCAGCCCGCTGCTGGCGCAGGCGGATTTGCGCGTGGCGCCTGCCTCGCCGGGCAAGGCCGAAAGGCTGGCCCCCTTTGTGCAGACCGGGCGCGGCACGCTTTATGTCAATCTCGAAGAGGCCGGGCTGCTCTGCCAGAAGAAATTCGCCAATTCGCGTGACGCGGCCGAAGGGCTGCTGAAACGCGGCGCGGCGCGCGTTCTGGTCACCGATGGTGGATCGGATGCGACCGAAGGCCGCGCAGAGGGGCTGATCACTCAGACCCCGCCGCAGGTTCTGGTGACCCGCGTCACCGGGGCCGGTGATACCTTCATGGCCGCCCATATCGCCGCAGATGCCGAAGGGTCCAGCCCCGAAGACGCGCTGAGACGCGCCCTGCACGCCGCCGCCACCTATGTTTCCGGAGAAACCGCCCTATGACCGCCCTGCCCCTGATCCTCTCTGCCGAGGTTGCCGCCGCAAAAGCCGCTGGCAGACCCGTTGTCGCGCTGGAAAGCACCATCATCACCCATGGCATGCCCTATCCGCAGAATCTTGAGGTTGCCCGCCAGGTGGAAAACGACATCCGCGCTGAAGGGGTGACACCGGCGACCATCGCCGTGATGGATGGCACGTTGCACATCGGGCTCGACGATATGCAGTTGGAAGAACTGGCGCAGGCCAAAGGGGTTGCCAAGCTGTCGCGTGCCGATATTGCCGCCTGCATGGCCACAGGCGGCACTGGTGCGACCACGGTCGCAGCCACCATGATCGCCGCCCATACCGCTGGCATCGCGGTTTTCGCCACGGGCGGGATCGGCGGCGTGCACCGGGGCGCTGAAGACAGCTTTGACATCTCCGCTGACCTGATGGAACTGGCGCAAACCCCAGTGACCGTTGTGGCCGCGGGCGCGAAGGCTATTCTGGACGTGGACAAGACGCTGGAAGTGCTGGAAACCCAAGGGGTGCCGGTGATCGCCGTGGGTCAGGACAATTTCCCGGCGTTCTGGAGTGCCTCCTCTGCGTTGAAAGCTCCGCTGCGCATGGATCAGGCCGGTGAGATTGCCCGGGCGCACCACATGCGCGGCATGCTGGGATTGCCCGGCGGGCAGCTTGTCGCCAACCCCATTCCACAGGCTGACGAGATCGCCGCCGAAACCCTCGCGCCGATCATTGCACAGGCGCAATCGGACGCGGATGCTCATGGGATCAGAGGCAAGGCCGTCACACCCTACCTGCTGCAACGAATATTCGAGCTGACCGAGGGGCGTTCGCTGACGGCAAACATCGCGCTGGTACGCAACAACGCCCGTCTGGCCGCATCAATTGCCACGGAATTGACCAGTATTTCGCGTGGTGCGGGAAGTTGAAGGGAAACCAACCGGACGCCATTGTGAAGTGGCAATAAAGCGCCTAACTACGGTTAACCAGTTTGAGAAACGTTTATGAATACGCCGTTTGACCCTGAACCACCCCTGACACGCAGAAGCCTTTTTGCCCGGCTACGGGCGTCGTTTCTGACCGGGCTTGTGGTGATCGCACCTGTGGGTCTGACCATCTGGCTGATCTGGTCGGTGGTGGGTTGGATTGACGGCTTTGTGCTGCCACTGGTGCCCGACAGCTACCAGCCCGACAAGGTGCTTCAGGATTACCTGGGGCTCGATCCTTCCGTGCAGATCAACGTGCGCGGCATTGGCGTGGTCATTTTCCTGGTCTTCACCATCGTTGTGGGGTGGATGGCCAAGGGGCTGATCGGGCGATCACTGATCAGATACGGCGAAAGCCTTGTGGAACGCACCCCCGTTGTCCGCACAATCTATTCCGGCATCAAACAGATTTCGGAGACGGTTTTTGCGCAATCGGAACGCTCCTTCGAAAAAGCCTGTCTGATCGAATACCCGCGACGTGGCATCTGGGCCATCGGGTTCATCTCGACCACCACCAAGGGCGAGATCGCCGCGCGTGCCAATGATGCGCGCCCGATGGTCAGTGTTTTTGTGCCAACAACACCGAACCCGACCTCCGGGTTTTTGCTGTTTTTTCCTGCCGATGACATCATCGAGCTGGACATGACCGTGGAAGAAGCCGCCAAACTGGTGATCTCCGCCGGGCTTGTCTATCCCAACGGCAAAGACCCGAACACGCCGCCTGAAAACGGGCAGATCTGAGCTTACTGGAACATTTCCACCAGATCGACCGAACTGCGCTTGTTAAGATCCTTCTTATGCTGCGCGATGAAGTCATCGGCGGCCTTCTGACCCGCCTCTTTCAGACGCGACAGCGTGAAGGGTGTGGGCACCAGTTTGGTGGCGACGGATAGTTCGTTCATCAGCGCGTCATCGGCAATCATATGCACCAGCACCCGGCTTTTCTGATCCGTGGACAGCGTCCCGCGATCCAGCAGCCGCTGCACAAATTCGATGGCCCGCAATTCGCGTAGCAGCGAGGAATTAAAACTGATCTCGTTGATCCGGTTCTGAATGGCCTGTGCCGAGCGTGGCAGTTCGGTGCGTTCCAGCGGGTTGATGTTGATGATCAGGATGTCGTCAGGCAAATTCGGGTGAAACAGCGGGAAAAGCGCGGGGTTGCCGGTGTAACCGCCATCCCAGAAGGCTTCCTTCATACCGGTTTCGGCGTCTTCGACCTCGACCGCCTGAAATACTGTGGGCAGACAGGCAGAGCCGAGAATGGCGTCGGTGCTGATCTCGCTATCCTTGAAGACGCGCACCTTGCCGTTGCGCACACGCGTGGCACAGATGAAAAGGCAAGGCCCCTCGCCGCTTTCTTCACAGACAGCATCAAAATTGAACTGTTTGACGATAGCGCGCAGCGGATTGCTGTAAAACGGGCCGTATGCGTAAGGAGAAACCAGCCGCGAGACCGCATCGGCGGTCATCACCGGCCAGGAATATTCCAGCGCCTGACTGAAATCCGATAGCGAAAACGGCACCATCCAGGCGGGGATATTCAGATCAGGGCGCGCGCCCACTTCCTGCCAGAGCCAGTCGAGCCGCGCGCGCGCGCCGTCGCGCCCGCCTTCGATCATCCCCGCCTTGAGGGCCGCCCCGTTCAGCGCACCCGCCGAGGTGCCGGAGATTGCGGCAATCTCGATGTCTTCCTCCTGCAGCAGCCGGTCGAGCACCCCCCAGGTGAAGGCCCCATGCGCGCCGCCACCCTGCAGGGCCAGATTGATCCGCTTTTTGCGTGCCATGATAGCAGCCTTCCCCGTTACCGGACTGTGGATGTCGTTGCCTGTTCCCGAAAGATCAAAGCGCTGTCCAGCCACCATCGACACTGATCGTGGTGCCGGTGATCTGGGCCGCCGCATCCGAGCACAGGAAGGTTGCCGTGCCACCCATCTGCTCGACGGTTGCAAACTGCTTGGACGGCTGCCGGGTGAGCATGACCTTCTCGATCACCTCTTCGCGCGACATGTTGTATTCCTTCATCGTGTCGGGGATCTGCTTTTCCACGATGGGTGTCAGCACATAACCCGGACAGATAGCATTGGCGGTAATAGGTTCCTGCGCGGTTTCCAGCGCCGTTGTCTTGGTCAACCCGACCACTCCGTGTTTGGCGGCAATATAGGCGGATTTGAAGGGCGAGGCCGTCAGCCCATGGGCCGAAGCGATGTTGATCACACGCCCCCAGCCAGCCGCGCGCATCATCGGCAAAGCGGCAGCGGTGGTGTGAAAGGCCGAAGACATATTGATCGCAATGATGGCATCCCATTTTTCGACCGGAAAATCGGGGATCGGGGCCACATGCTGAATGCCCGCGTTATTGATCAGAATGTCACAACGCCCCGCCTGCGCGATCAGATGCCGACACTGATCGCCTTTGGACATATCGGCCTGAATGTACTGGACCTTGACCCCGGCGGATTTGGCCATCTCCGCCGCCAGCGCGTGATCGTCTGTATTATCGGTAAAAGAGTTCAGGACGATATCGGCACCAGCACGTGCGAGTTCCCAGGCAATGCCGAGACCAATACCCGAGTTCGACCCCGTAATGATGGCGGTTTTGCCCGCCAGTGAAATTTCAAATGCCATCTGTGTTTCCTTTTCCCGGTGCCAGCCATGCTGCGTTGCATGCATAATGACGTGCTGCGACTGCAAAGAAAACGCCCAATTAACCCATGGTTGATCACAAAGCGGAGGTACTCCACCTCACGCAGATCAATTCATCAAATTCCACGGGCACAAAAAAAACGCCTGCACAAGGCAGGCGTTAAGTTATTGAGGCAGGTTTCATACAGGCAAGAAACCTATCGAGCAGTGACCTTGTTATAAGCAATCTAGCGCCACAGGCCAAGCTAAAAGTTTGATAAGACGGAAATACCTCGGTAGGCTGAGGTCCAAGAAAACAAGGGCAGCAGGAGATTGTCTCCAAAATGAACACTGTTTATTTCCGCGCCACCAAGCGGATTTTCGCCGTGTGCGCAGCGATTCTCTGGCTGTCTGAGGCCAGTGCCGAGCCAACGCACGGGATATCTATGTATGGCACGCCAGCCTTGCCACCCGATTTTGTGTCTCTGCCATATGCGCGCGCCGATGCACCCAAGGGCGGTCGCATTACCTTGGGGAACACAGGTGGGTTCGACAGCCTCAATCCGTTTGTGCGCAAAGGTACAGTTCCATGGCAATTGCGCTTCTTCACCCACGAGAGTCTGATGGGCAGGTCCTGGGACGAACCCTTCACGCTTTATGGTCTTTTGGCCGAATCGGTCGAGGTCCCCGATGACCGGTCCTGGGTGGAATTCACCCTGCGGGAAAACGCCATGTTCTCGGACGGCTCGCCGGTCACCATGGAGGATGTTCTGTTCTCTTATGAACTTCTTGGCACCGAGGGCCACCCACGCTACCACAGCCTCGCGGCCCAGATCGACGCCATCCAGCAAACCGGCCCAAGATCCCTGCGCATCACCTTCAATACCGACAATCGGGAATTGGCCCTGCTGGCGGGCATGCGCCCCATTCTCAGCCGCGCGCAATGGGAAGGCAGGGATTTCGCCAATGCACCGTTGGCAGATTTTCCGATGGGTACCGGGCCTTACGTGATTTCCGGCTATGAAGCCGGTCGCTTCGTAGAATTGACGCGCAACCCGGAGTATTGGGGGATGGATGTGCCGTTTCGCAAAGGCACCCACAATTTTGACAGCATCAAGCTGGATTTTTATGGCGATGCTTCCGTGCTCTTCGAAGCTTTCAAGGGCGGGGATATTTCAGCGCTGCGCGAGTTCAATGCGGAAAAATGGGCCACCCAGTATGATTTTCCGGCAATTTCGCGTGGTGAGATCGTGAAATCGGAAATCCCGCATCAAAAACCCTCTGGTATGACCGGCTTTGTCATGAATACCCGCAAACCACCATTTGATGACTGGCGCGTGCGCGAGGCCATGATTCAGGCGTTCAATTTCGAATTCATCAACGATACGCTGACCGGCGGGGCGCAACCGCGCATCACCTCATATTTCTCCAATTCCAGCCTCGCGATGATGCCCGGTGCAGCACAGGGTCAGGTGGCCGATCTGCTGGCGGATTTTGCCGACACGATCCCGCCCGGCACCCTTGAGGGATATGCATTGCCGGTCTCCGACGGCTCCGCCCGTAACCGCAAGGGCATCCGGCGGGCGATGTCCCTGCTGGAAGAAGCCGGATGGACGGCACAGGACGGTCAGATGCGCAACGACTCCGGCGAGATATTGTCCTTCACCATCCTGCTGGCACAGAACAGCAGCGAGAATATCGCTATTGCTGATCTTTATGTCTCTGCCCTGAAAAGGTTGGGAATGAATGTCGCAATCGAAACGACCGACAGTGCCCAATATACCGCCCGCACCAATGCGTTTGATTTTGACATGACCACCTATCGGCGCGCGCTGTCGCTGTCACCGGGCAATGAGCAACGGTTTTACTGGGGTTCGGAAGCGGCAGACCAGCCTGGGTCGCGCAACTGGATGGGCGTGGCCTCACCAGCCGTTGATGCGATGATCAACCGGATGCTCTCTGCCCGCGGTCAGGATGAATTCGTGGCAGCCGTGCGCGCTCTTGACCGGCTGCTGACCGCCGGGCGCTATGTCATTCCGTTCTGGCAATTCACCGAAGGCCGGATTGCCCACGTCAAGGAAATGAAATTCTCCGACACCCTGCCCATTTACGGAGACGGGCCGAGCTACATGCCTGAGGTCTGGTGGTACGATCCGTCGTGACCCGCCTGCGGTGTGTCAGGTCAGCGAGGTCACCCAGAGAATATTGGCATCCTCTTCGCTGACCGACACGATATTGTGGCCCATTGTTCCGTCGTAATAGGCGCTGTCGCCACGGCGCATTTCGATGGGTTCGTAGAATTCCGTGAAAAGGCGAATGACACCGGTCAGTACGTAGAGAAATTCTTCGCCGTCGTGACGCACCCAGCCGTCGAATTCTTCCATGCGACGGGCGCGCACACGGGCGCGGTACGGCAGCATTTGTTTCTTGGTCAGGGTTTCAGCCAGAAGCTCGTGTTCATAAGTCACCGTTGCCTGGGCCGTCCCCTGCCCGGATTTGGTGACGGCAAGGCGGCCGTTGACCTGCCCGGCCCGAGGCGGCGTGAAAAGCTGTGGAATGGAAATCTCAAGGCCCACAGCCAGCTTTTTCAGCGCGTCATATGTGGGCGACATCTGTCCGTTTTCGATCTTGCTCAAGGTGGAGCGCGCAAGACCGGCCTGACCTGCGGCCTGCTCAAGCGTCCAGTCCCGGGCCTTTCGCAACTCGCGCACGCGTTGACCAAGGTCCACCGGCGCGCCGTTTTCGTCATTTCCGCCCTGTCGGGCGATCTGGATCAGGGTTTTGGGGTCAGCACTCATGGCGCAGCTATAAGGCCTCGCGACAGCGCTTGCAACGCGGCGGAGGCCAAGCTAGCACCCTGATATGTTATCACTCTTTGAAGAAGGGGCGGCGCCGCCCTGCCCTGCGCCTTTCAATATGGCAGCCTATGTATTGGCGCGCGCCGAGCACCTCCCTGATAAAGACGCGCTGCTTCTGGTCGGCAAGGACAGCACGCAGAGGTGGCGCTATGCGCAATTGCTGGCGGCGGTTCTGGGAACGGCCACAGGTTTGCTGGATCAGGGGCTGACCCCCGGCGACAGGCTGCTGATGCGGCTCGGAAACTCGGTTGATTTTCCCATCGCCTATCTGGCGGCTCTGGCCGTCGGCTTGGTGCCGATCCCGACCTCTGCGGCCCTGACTGAAAGCGAAGTGGTTGGCATCGTTGCGCAGATGCGCCCCGCCGCAATTCTTCGGGAGGACGCCATTGCTTGCCCGGAGCATCCAAAGCTAATTGACCTCGACCGGTTGCGATCCTTCCGCACCCTGCCGCCTGCGCCTTGGGACATGGGCGATCCGGACAGGCTGGGGTATATCATCTATACATCGGGCACTTCCGGGCAGCCCCGTGCTGTGGCGCACGCGCATCGGGCGATCTGGGCAAGACGCATGATGTTTGACGGCTGGTACGGTCTGACCACGCAGGACCGGGTGATGCATGCGGGGGCCTTCAACTGGACCTATACATTGGGCACCGGCTTGATGGACCCTTGGACAGTTGGTGCCACCGCCCTCATCCCCGCCGCCGGAACACCGGTCACGGAGCTACCGGACCTGATGCGCCGTCATGCCGCCACGATCTTTGCCGCGGCCCCGGGGGTCTACCGCCAGATGCTCAAGGATGACACGCCAATCCAATCCCCTGATCTTCGACACGGGCTGAGCGCCGGTGAAAAACTGTCCTCCCATCTGGCGGCGCGCTGGACAGCCCTTTCGGGAGCGCCGCTCTTTGAAGCCTACGGCATGTCCGAATGCTCGACTTTCATTTCCGGCGCGCCGGGGCGTTCCGCAGCCCCCGGCGCACTGGGACGCCCGCAACCGGGTCGCCGGGTCGCCCTGATAGGCAGCGAGGGACCAGTCGCGGTTGGTCGGGAAGGCACCATTGCCATTCACCGTTCGGATCCCGGATTGATGCTGGGCTACCTCAATGCACCCGAGGAAACAGCGGCCAGGATGCAGGGAGAGTGGTTTCTGACCGGCGATCAAGGTGTCATGTCACCGGAGGGGCAGATCACCTACCTGGGGCGCAATGACGATATGATGAATGCGGGCGGCTACCGGGTCTCCCCCATCGAAGTGGAAACAATCCTTGGAACCTGCCCCGGCATCCGGGCGGTTGCGGTGACCGATGTGCAGATCAAACAGGACACCCGCGTGATCGCCGCGTTTTATACCGCGCCGCATGCACTGGACGATCAGCGCTTGCACACCTATGTGTCTGACAAGCTGGCGCGGTACAAACAGCCGCGTCTCTATATCCACCTGCCCGAGTTGCCCATGGGGCCAAACGGCAAAATACTGCGGCGTGCATTGCGGGCCGGTTTTGAGGCCCAAAATGACTGATCCTATCAAGCTCGACATTATGTCAGACCCGATCTGCCCCTGGTGCTACATCGGCAAGACCCATCTGGACAAGGCACTGGCCGGCCACCCCGGCCATCCGTTCCAGATCGAATGGCATCCGTTTCAGCTCAATCCCGACATGCCCCGCGCTGGCATGGACCGGCGGGCCTATCTCGAAGGCAAATTCGGCGGCAAGGAAGGGGCCGTGCGCGCCTATGCGCCCGTGGTTGAGCATGCCGAGGCCGCCGGTCTCAAGATAGATTTCGAAGGCATGAAGCGCACGCCCAACACACTCGACGCCCACCGATTGATCCATTGGGCGGGGATTGAGGGACGCCAGACCGCAGCGGTTGCAGCCCTCTTTGAGGCCTATTTCGTCCAGGCCCGCGATATTGGGGATCACGACGTTCTGGCCGATATTGCCGATGGCATCGAAATGGATGCCGCCGTTGTGCGCAAGCTGTTGCAATCGGATTCAGACGAAAAGGACATCTCAGAGCGCGACGCGCACAGCCGATCCATGGGCGTGAATTCCGTGCCAACCTTCATCGTTGCCGGCAAGCACGCGGTGCCGGGCGCACAGCCGCCCGAGCTTTGGGATAAAGTCATCGCGGAACTTACCGCCACCGCGTGACCTCTGCGGCATCGCACGCACGGATGTGTGAAAATGTGGCGTTGCCCCCTCTACAACTCTGGGTTACACCGGATGGGCCGAACGTCGATTATTACGCGATGCTCGCTCGGGAGTATTTTTGTGTCGCAACCAGTTTCACAGCCCGCCATGGGGCGGGTTGAATTTATTGCCCTGATGGCGATGATGTTTGCCACCATTGCGTTTTCAATTGATGCGATGCTACCCGCCCTTCCCGAAATTGCCGATGAACTCACACCGCAAGATCCGACACGCGCCCCTCTGATCATGACGGCTTTTGTGCTGGGCATGGGAATTGGCACGTTTTTCACCGGTCCGCTGTCGGATGCTTTCGGACGCAAGCGTGTGATGGTCTGCGGGGCGGCGCTTTACATCACCGCTTCTGCCATCGCCTGGGCCAGTTCTACATTTGAAATCGTGCTTGCCGCCCGCATCCTTCAGGGCCTCGGCGCCGCGGGTCCGCGTGTCGTCTCCATTGCGGTGATCCGCGATCTTTTCTCGGGCCGGGAAATGGCCAAGATCGTCTCCATCGTGATGATGATCTTCACGCTGGTCCCCGGGTTTGCCCCGACGCTCGGCTATGTGATCATCATGACAAACGGTTGGCGCGGCATCTTTCTGGCCTTCATCGTTTTCTCCGTTCTGTCGGTGCTTTGGCTGGGATTGCGCCTGCCTGAAACCCTGGCTCGCGAAAACCGTCGCCCGCTGAAACCGCGGCTGCTGATGGCGGCGGTGCGCGAGATGTTTGCCCATCCCGTGGTCCGCCTGTCGATCTTTGTTCAAACCCTTTGCATGGCCATGCTGTTCACCGTCCTGATGCTGATCCAGCCCATCTATGAGCATGTCTATGACAAACAGGACACTTTTCATTTCTGGTTTGGCGGCATCGCGCTGGTGTCGGCTATCGCGAGTTTTCTCAATGCGATGCTGGTCGGGCGTCTGGGGATGCGGCGCCTGATTACCATGGCGCTTGCAGTTCAGATCGTGCTGTCGGCTACCGTGCTGATCCACAATGAAACCTATGGCACCAGTACTTTCGCCATATTTGCCATCTGGCAGGCCTATGTGTTCTTTCAGGCCGGCTTGACCATCGGCAATCTCAACGCGATTGCGCTGGAACCCATGGGGCATATCGCAGGCATGGCGGCCAGTGTGATCGGCTCGGTCTCGACGGTTCTGGCAGCGGCCATCGCCTCTCCCATCGGTTTGCTCTTTGACGGCACCGTCCGCCCGCTCATCGGTGCGATTTTCGCCCTCGCGCTGCTGGCATTTGCGCTGATGCGCTACATGGGGCGCATCGAGGCGCGGTTGCCCGCCGAATAGTCAACTGGCCTTTGCCTTTTTGGCTTTCTTCTCGGCCACGACCTTTTCCGCCAGATCACGCGCGATGGCAAAGGCCCCTTTGATCTTGTCGGCATCCGCCTTCCAGTCGCGACGCACAACGATCTTGTTGTCCTTGACTTTGGCCATGCCGCGCTGGTCCTGAATGAATTCCACCAGCCCTTTTGGCGAGGCAAACTTGTCATTGTGAAACTGGATGGTCGCGCCTTTTGGCCCCCCGTCGAGCTTGGCAATTCCGGCCCGTTTGCACATGGCCTTGATGCGCACCACCAGCATCAGCGTGTTGACCTCGCGTGGCAATTTGCCAAAGCGGTCAATCAGTTCGGCGGCAAAACCTTCAAGCTCAACCTTTGTGGTCAGGCTGCTGAGACGGCGATAAAGCCCCAGACGCACGTCCAGATCGGGCACATAGGCTTCCGGGATCAGCACCGGCACGCCGAGGTTGATCTGCGGCGCCCATTGGTCATCAGCCTCGCTCAGACCTTCCATCTCGCCCGCGCGGATCTTGGCGATCGCCTCTTCCAGCATGGATTGATAAAGCTCGAAGCCCACGTCGCGCATCTGGCCGGATTGCTCTTCGCCCAGCAGATTGCCCGCGCCGCGAATGTCCAGATCCTGGCTGGCCAGCGTGAAGCCCGCCCCCAGCGTATCAAGGCTGGACAGCACCCGCAGACGTTTTTCCGCCGTGGCCGTCAGACGCGCGCGGGGTTTTGTGGTGAGATACGCATAAGCACGGGTTTTGGAGCGCCCGACGCGGCCCCGGATCTGGTAAAGCTGCGCCAAACCGAACATATCCGCCCGGTGCACCACCATGGTGTTGGCGGTGGGAATATCGAGCCCGGATTCCACAATCGTGGTGGCCAGCAGAACGTCGAACTTGCCATCGTAAAATGCGTTCATGCGGTCATCAAGCTCGCCTGCCGCCATCTGGCCATGGGCCACCACATAGGTCAGTTCGGGAAGCTGCGCCTCGAGGAAATCCTCGATCTCCGGCAGGTCGGAGATGCGCGGGACCACGTAAAAGGACTGCCCGCCGCGATAATGCTCGCGCAACAGCGCCTCGCGCAGCGTCACGGTGTCAAACTCGCTGACATAGGTGCGGATGGCCAGGCGGTCCACCGGCGGCGTGCCGATGATCGACAGATCGCGCACCCCTGTCAGGCTAAGCTGCAAGGTGCGCGGGATCGGCGTGGCGGTCAGGGTCAGCACATGGATATCGGTGCGTAACTGTTTAAGCCGCTCCTTATGGGTCACGCCGAAGTGCTGTTCTTCGTCGATGACCAGCAGGCCGAGGTTCTGGAACCGGATGCCCTTGGCCAGCAGCGCATGGGTGCCGATCACGATATCGACGGTGCCACGCGCCATGCCGTCGCGGGTGGCATTGGCCTCCTTGGTCGAGACAAAGCGGCTGAGTTGGCGCACATTGATCGGAAAACCGCGGAAGCGTTCGGCAAAGCTTTTGTAGTGTTGGCGCGCCAACAGTGTCGTGGGGGCAATCACAGCCACCTGCACGCCCGACATGGCCGCCACAAACGCGGCACGCATCGCCACTTCGGTTTTGCCGAACCCCACATCACCGCAGACCAGACGGTCCATGGGATTGCCGGAGGTCAGATCGTCTATGACATCGCCAATGGCGCGGAGTTGATCGTCGGTTTCCTGATAGGGAAAACGCGCCGAAAACGCATCCCACATGCCCGGAGGTGGCTCCAGCACGGGGGCTTTGCGCAACGCGCGTTCTGCGGCCACACGAATGAGTTTGTCAGCAATCTCGCGGATACGCTCTTTCAGGCGGGCCTTCTTGGCCTGCCACGCGCCGCCGCCTAGGCGGTCGAGCAGCCCTTCTTCATGACCATATTTTGACAGCAGCTCGATGTTCTCGACCGGCAGGTAAAGCTTTGACCCTTCGGCATATTCCAGCAAGATGCACTCATGGGCGGCTCCAGCGGCGGTGATCACCTCCAGCCCCTTGTAGCGCCCGATGCCGTGATCCACATGAACAATCAGATCACCGGGGCTCAGTGATTGAGTTTCGGTCAGGAAATTCTCTGCGCGGCGCTTTTTCGCGGGCCGTCGGATCAAACGATCCCCCAACACGTCCTGTTCGGAAATCACCGTCAAACCGGGAGCTTCGAACCCATGTTCAAGCGCCCAGACGGCCAGATGCAACCCGCGTTTACCAATGCGCGTGGCGTTTGGCACCGGGATCGCCTCGGCCAGCCCTTCATCTTCGATCAACCCTGTCAGGCGTTCGCGCGCGCCTTCGGAATAGCTGGCGATCAGGACCGGGCCGCTTTCCATCTTCGCTTTAACATGGGCTGCCAAAGCTCCGAAAAGGCTCAAAGATTCCTGCTGGCGTTCCGGGGCGAAATTGCGCCCGATGCGCGCGCCCGCATCAATCACGCCCAACCCGGTCGGTTGCGGCAAGGCAGCCAATTGCAGGACGCGCCGGTCTTTGGTGGTCATTTCCCAGGCGGCGTCGTCCAGATAAAGCACTCCCGGCGGGCACGGTTTGTAGACGCTGTCCATCTTTGACCGGTTGGTCATCGCCAACCGGCGGGTTTCGTATTGGTCGGCGATGCTGTCCCAACGGGCCAGCCGGGTCGGCGTCACCTGATCGTCCAACGTAACGGTCGCGCCCGGCACATAGTCAAAGAGGGTTTCCAGGGTTTCATGAAAGAAGGGCAGCCAGTGTTCCGCGCCCTGATGTTTGCGCCCGGCACTGATCGCCTCGTAGAGCGGATCATCCGTGCCCGCCGCGCCAAATTCGATGCGGTAGTTCTGGCGAAACCGTGTGATCGCCGCCTCGTCCAGGATCACTTCTGACACCGGCGCCAGTTCCACGACGTCGAGCTTTTCGGTGGTGCGTTGGGTTGCCGCGTCAAAGCGGCGCGCACCGTCCAGCACATCGCCAAAGAGATCGAGCCGCACGGGCCCCAGATCACCGGGGGGGAAGATGTCGATGATGCCACCGCGAATGGCGTAATCTCCGGGCTCCGTCACCGTGGGGCTTTGCACAAACCCCATGCGCACAAGAAAATTGCGCAGAGCGGCCTCATCAATGCGATCGCCGACGCGCGCAGCAAAGGCGGCCCCTTTCAGGGTCTCGCGCGCCGGGACCCGCTGGGTTGCGGCATTGAGCGTTGTCAGAAGGATAAACTGTGCCGGCATCCCGTGCGCGAGCGCTGCCAGTGTGGCCATGCGGCGCGCGGAAATATCGGCATTGGGGGAAACGCGGTCATAGGGTAGGCAATCCCACCCCGGAAACACCACAACCGGCATATCGGGCGCGAAGAACCGCAAGGCGGCCCGTAGTGCTGCAAGGCGTTTGTCATCCCGGGCGACGTGCAAGATCGGACCATCCTGCCGTTGCAGTTCAGACAACAGGAAGCGTGCATCAAAACCTTCGGGGACGCCTGAAACGGTAATATGGGACACGTCAGTCATGGGCTTTTGTCAATTGGGGGAGATTGCCCGAGTGTCAACCACCCAGAGGTCCGATGTTCATATTTTGATACATCCCCCAAAGCGCCGTGACGAAAATCGAAACCATGCCAGTCATCTGCACGTAAAGGCGATGGCGTGTGAGACGTTGGCGCAAAAGCTCGCCGCGCGCCTCTTCCTGATAGATCAGGCGCGCGGTGGACAAAGACAAAAGGCCCACGATGGACATCGGGAAGCCCAGCAGAAAGAGCGCCTGCGCAATTTCGACACGATAGAAAAATCCCAGAACGCACAGACCCGTCAGCAAAAAACACCCAAGCCCCAGCAACCAAAGGCCGGAGACATTGGCGATATAGAGTAACCGGTTGGAGTTGATCCGCACCAGATCTTCGAGATCCTGTTCTGCCTGACCCCCATTCCTCCGCGCGCGCAGCACCATGTCATAGGGCACGCCGAGCACCCAGTGACTGGCCGTGGACCACAGCACCGCCAGTGCGATCCAGAACCACAGGTTCGAGAAGGATCGCATGTCGATCAGTTCGAAGACGCTTTGATAGAAACTCAAGGGGTAAGGGCTTTTGCTACGTGTTTTGATCCTCTTAGCCTTGCTTTGCGGCAATTCCTACCCTTGGCTTGCAGAAAAATCCGTGCCAAGCATGATCTGTCTCTCAAACTGGACAATTCACCCATGCGCCCGACCCAAGCCCCCTTTCCTGCCACCCGTTTGCGCCGTGCCCGTCAAAGCCCCGCAATCCGTGCCCTGACCCGCGAAAACAGCCTGAGTGTCAGCGATTTTATCTGGCCGGTGTTTGTGCGTGCCGGTGACGGCATCGAAGAACCGATCCCGTCGATGCCCGGGGTATTCCGCCGGTCGGTCGACAAGATCGTCGAGGCCGCCAGAGAGGCGGCGGACCTGGGTATTCCGGCCATCTGCATCTTTCCCTACACCAGCATCGAGGAACGTACCGAGGATTGCGCCGGTGCCTGGGACCCGGAGAACCACGCCAACCGCGCCATCCGTGCCATCAAGGCGGCCGTGCCCCAGATCGCGGTGATGACGGATGTGGCGCTCGATACCTATAACATCAACGGCCATGACGGCTTTGTGGAGAACGGCGAGATCGTCAACGATCGTACAATTGAGGCCTTGGTCAAGATGACCTTGTCGCAGGCGGAGGCAGGTGCGGACATCATTGGCCCCTCCGACATGATGGATGGGCGCATCGGCGCGATGCGCGCCGCTCTTGAAACTGCCGGCCATCAAAACGTGATGATCCTGAGTTATGCGGCCAAATATGCCTCGGCTTTCTATGGTCCGTTCCGCGATGCGGTGGGCGCCTCGGGCGCACTGACCGGTGACAAGAAGACCTACCAGATGGATCCGGGCAATTCAGATGAAGCGCTGCGCCTGATCGAGCGGGATCTGCGCGAAGGGGCCGATATGGTGATGGTCAAACCCGGGATGCCCTATCTCGATATCTGTCGCCGGGTGAAAGACACCTTTGGCGCGCCGACCTATGCCTATCAGGTCTCCGGCGAGTTCAGCATGATCCAGGCCGCAGCGGAACATGGTTGGGTCGATGGCGAAAAAGTGATGATGGAAAGCCTGATGGCGTTCAAGCGCGCAGGCTGTGACGGCATTCTGACATACTTCGCCCCGGCCGCCGCGCGCCTGCTGAATGCCCAGCAATAAGCCGCGCAATCGCCACCTTTTGAGTGACACCGCCCCGCAATCGGCGTATGTTCGCGCATAAGTCGGATCAACCGGCATTCGAGCAACAAATTACAGGCGGATAGCATGAAAACTTCAGGACTCTCACGCAGAGTGTTCACTTTTGGCGCGTTGGCAGGCGTGTCTGTTACAGCAGCCTGCGGCAACGGTATCGGGTCCCAGGGGGCCGCAACCATTGACGCGCGCGTCGACTCCACACTCCAGGAAATGTATCGCAGTTTCCCCAACACACGGAACCTCGCTGACAAGGCCAATGGCATGCTGGTCATGCCGCTTGTCACCGAAGCCGGTTTCGGCTTTGGCGGCGCTTACGGGCGTGGGGCGTTGCGGGTCAATGACGTGACGGTGGATTACTACTCGACCACGCAGCTTTCGGGTGGGTTTCAGATTGGCGGGCAGCAGTATTCCCACGTTCTGTTCTTCATGACCGAAGAGGCGCTGACAAATTTCCGCCGCTCTCCCGGCTGGGCCGTGGGAGGGGATGTCGAATATGTCATCTCTGATCAGGGGGATGGTTTGAAAGCGGATTCGACCACAACCCTGTCGCCGGTACTGGCCGCCGTTTTTGGCCGCGCGGGCCTGCTGGTTGGCGCCACGCTTCAGGGAACGAAGTATTCGCGTATCATTCCCTGAACGGAAAACGCCCCGATTGCGGTCGGGGCGTCAGGTTCTTCAAGGTGGCGCTTAACCCAGCGCCTGCAGCCTTTTGAACAGGCTGGACGTATCCCAGCGCCCGCCGCCCATTTTCTGGACGTCCTTGTAGAACTGATCCACAAGGGCGGTAACCGGCAGGCTAGCACCTGTTTCATCAGCCGTAGACAGGCAAATCCCCAAATCCTTGCGCATCCAGTCGGTAGCAAACCCGTGGTCGAAATGGTCGTCCAGCATGGTTTCATAGCGGTTGGACATCTGCCAGCTGCCTGCCGCCCCCTGACTGATCACCTCAACCACCGCGCGCCCATCGAGACCGGCTTTTTCGGCGAAATGCAACGCTTCGCTGAGCCCCTGTACCAGGCCCGCAATCGCGATCTGGTTGCACATCTTGGTCATCTGACCTGCGCCGCTCTCGCCGATACGACGGCAGATCTTTGAGTAGATTTCCATGACCGGCAATGCGCGGTCGTACGCGCCCTCATCGCCGCCACACATGATGGAAAGCGCTGCGTTCTCAGCACCGGCCTGCCCACCCGAGATCGGCGCATCGACAAAACTCACCTGTTTTTCATTGGTCGCGGCGTAAAGCTCCCGCGTCACCGCTGCCGAAACCGTGGTGTGATCCACAAAAACCGCCCCTGACGCCATCCCGGCAAAGGCACCATCTTCACCCAGACAAACCGACCTCAGATCATCGTCATTGCCCACACAGGCCATGACGAATTCAGCGCCCTCCGCCGCGTCCCGGGGCGTTTTGGCCATGGCCCCGCCATGGGCGGCAACCCAATCTTCGGATTTCCTCTGGGTGCGATTGTAAACCGTCACGTCGTGGCCTGCCTTTTGCAAATGCCCGGCCATCGGGCCTCCCATGACGCCGAGTCCTAAAAATGCCAGCTTGGCCATAAAATTAACCTTCCCTATTACGTGTTGATTTACGCTTCTGTCCTACCTAACAGTCAAATCCCAAGGGTCAACCAAACGACCCGAAACAATCACGAGGCGCAGATGGGTCGGGTCTTCATATGGCTGATGCGAATTGCCGGGGCACTGGTGACCCTGGTCGTGCTGGGTGTCGGGATGGTTTACTACCTCGCGTCGCGGTCCCTGCCTGATTATGACAAGGTGCTGGAACTGCCCTATCTGACGGCCCCCGTCGAGATCGTGCGCGACAATGCCAATGTGCCGCACATCTTCGGCGAGGCGGATCTGGATGTCTTCTATGCGCTGGGGTACGCGCACGCACAGGACCGGCTGTGGCAGATGACCATGCTGCGGCGCACAGCCCAGGGTCGGCTGTCGGAAGTCTTCGGGGCGGCGACCGTCAACATTGATAAACTGCTGCGCAGGCTGGATATCTATGCGCGCGCCGTCGCCTCGGTTGAGGTGCAGGACGAAGAGACCCTGCAAATCCTGCGCGCCTATGCCACCGGTGTGAACGCGCGGCTGGATGAAATCAATACTTCCGCACTGGGGCGCGGTGCACCGGAGATGTTCGTTTTCAACGCGCCGGTATCGGCGTGGCGGCCCGCCGATTCACTGGCCATCATCAAGCTGATGGGGCTGCAACTCTCCAGCCATCTGGACGCCGAGGTGTTGCGCGCGCGTATTTCGCTGGCCCTGCCAAATGCCAACCGTCTCAAGGACATTCTGCCTGATACGCCGGGAAGCGGTGTGGCGGCCCTGCCCGAATATGCGCAACTGGTGCCCGGTGTGCCCCGATTTGCCGCAACCCAGCCCCACGATGCGCACCCACTCTCTCCTTTCAAGCGCAAGCCTTTTGCGGGCGCATCAAACGTCTGGGCTGCGGCCCCGTCACGCTCCGCCTCCGGGGGCACTTTGCTCGCCAATGATCCGCATCTTGGGTTCACAGCCCCGGCCATCTGGTATCTGGCGCGACTTGAATTGCAGTCAGGCGGCATCATCGGCGCTACCATTCCCGGCATGCCCCTGGTTCTGAGCGGGCGCAGCGCCGATCTCGGCTGGGGGCTGACCTCGGCAGGTATGGACGATCAGGATGTTTATATCGAAGAGGTCAACCCCGACAATCCGGAAGAATACCGCACACCGGATGGGTTCAAACGCTTTGAGACACGCGGCTCGATCATCAACATCAAGGATGCCACGCCCATCACTATCACCCTGCGCTGGACGGACAACGGGCCGGTTCTGCCGGGAACCCATTACAACCTCGCAAGCATCACACCCAAGGGTCATGTGGCGTCTCTGGCCTGGACGGTTCTGAGCCCGAAAGACACCACGATGATGGCGGCCCTCAGGCTGATGAAATCAAAGTCGGTCCGTGACGGCTTGCAGGCGATCGAAGGCTTTGTGGCCCCTGCACAGAACCTGATGCTTGTGGACAATGACGAAATTGCGATGAAGATGATTGGCGCGATGCCCCGCCGGGACGCGCGCCATCAAAGCCAGGGACGCTTGCCCAGCCCCGGATGGATCGAGGCCAACCGCTGGCAGGGGCGCCTGCCCTACGCCTCAAATCCGGAGTTCATCGCGCCGAACGGCGGTATCCTTGGCAACACCAACAACAAGACCGTGGATCGCCCGTTTCCGAACCATGTGTCTTTCGACTGGAGCGATACGCAGCGCATTCAACGCTGGCAGCGCCTGATGCAGGCCCGTGAGGTTCATACCCGCGACAGTTTCATTGAGGCGCAGCTTGATACCGTCAGCTTTACCGCCCGGTCCCTCCTGCCGTTGATCGGGGCGGAATTGTGGTTCACCGGCGAGGCGGCCCCAGAGGGCACGCCCCTGCGCCAGAGGCAACGCGCGCTGACACTTCTGGCCGGCTGGTCCGGCGAGATGAACGAACACATGCCCGAACCGCTGATTTACGCGGCCTGGTTGCGCAGTCTTCAGGCGCGGATGATCCAGGATGAGCTTGGCCCGCTGGCCAGCGAGCTGACCCATGTCGAGCCGCTTTTCATTGAACGCGCGTTTCGGGACGTGGATGGCGCGTCGATCTGGTGCGATGTCATCCAATCCGCCCCGGTAGAGACCTGTTCCGACATGGCGCGATTGGCGCTGGATGACGCGCTGATCTGGGTCGAGGAAACATGGGGACCGGCACTGGAATCCCTGCGATGGGGGGACGCGCATCAGGCCACACATGATCACCCGGTTCTAGGGGAGGTTCCGCTCTTGCGGTATTTCGTGAATATCCGGCAATCCACCAACGGGGGGGACAATACCTTGCAACGGGGTCTGACGGCAGGTTCCGGCCCGGACCCTTTCCACAATGTGCACGGCGCGGCTTACCGCGGGGTTTATGACTTTGCCGACCCCGACAGTTCGGTTTTTATAACGTCAACCGGGCAGTCGGGGCATTTCCTGTCGCGGCATTATGATGACATGGCGCAACTCTGGCGGCGCGGAGAATATATTCCGATGTCGCTGGATGAAGATCTGGCGCGCGCCGCCGCGGTTGGCGTGACCGTTCTGAAACCGGTGCAGTAGCCAACCCATGACGCGGGTCATTCTCTTTCACAAACCTTTCGGCGTACTGTCGCAATTCACCGACAAAGGGACAGAAGGCTCACCGCGCCCGACGCTGTCTGGTTTCATCGATGCGCCGGGCTTCTACCCCGCCGGGCGGCTGGACAAAGACAGCGAGGGGCTGATGCTGTTGACTGATAATGGCTGGTTGCAGGCGCGTATTACCGACCCCATACATAAGATGCCCAAGACCTATCTGGTTCAGGTCGAGGGGACCCCGGACGCCTTTGCGCTGACACAATTGCAGCGCGGGGTGATCTTGAAGGACGGGCCCACGAAGCCAGCTGAGATCGCGCAGATCGACACCCCTGATCCGCTGTGGCCGCGCGTCCCGCCGGTGCGGTTTCGCAAGACAGTGCCCGATGCCTGGTTAAGGATCACCATACGGGAAGGTCGCAACCGTCAGGTACGACGCATGACGGCTCATGTGGGATTGCCCTGCCTGCGCCTGATCAGAGTGCAGATCGGCCAATGGCGATTGAACGACCTGGCACCCGGGACCTGGCGCTACGCCAGTTCCGACGGCCTGTGACCCTCAAAGCCGCTGGTATTGCGCTTCCTGCTGAGCCGTCCAGCGCACGGTAATTTCAAACCCTTCGTCGGTCTGCCGCTCATTCTCGACAAGCTCCTGCGCGAACAGCCATGCCCGTTTTTTGCCTTCCGCAAAGCTCAATGACAGATCGACCGCACGTTTTGCCCCCTGCACCTGATCGGTCACCGCAGCCAGCAGCGCATCAATGCCCTCGCCCGTCAAAGCCGAGATGGCAAACACCCGATCATCGCGGTCAGCCCGTGCCCGCATCGCGTCGGCGGCATCGGTCGGCATCAGGTCCAGCTTGTTCCAGACCTCGAAACTCGGGCGATCTTCTTCGACCCCAAGAGAGGTCATGATGTGCTCAACGTCCTGCGCCTGTTCTTCGGTTTCGGGGTGCGAGATATCCCGCACGTGGCAGATCACATCAGCCGCCAGCACCTCTTCCAGCGTGGCCCGGAAAGCCGCGACCAGTTCGGTGGGCAGATCGGAAATGAAACCAACCGTATCGGACAGGATCACTTCCGGCCCGTCGGGCAATTGCACCCGGCGCATGGTCGGATCGAGCGTGGCAAAAAGCATATCCTTGGCCATCACTTCCGCCCCGGTGAGCCGATTGAACAGGGTCGATTTCCCCGCGTTGGTATAACCCACAAGCGCCACGATCGGGTAAGGCACCTTGGCACGGGCCGCCCGGTGCAACGCGCGCGTTTTCACAACCTTTTCAAGCTGCCGACGCAGCCGGGTCAGCTGATCGTCAATGGCGCGCCGGTCCGCCTCGATCTGTGTCTCGCCGGGACCGCCAACAAATCCCAAGCCACCCCGTTGCCGTTCCAGATGGGTCCAGGCGCGCACCAGACGTGTGCGCTGATAGCTGAGCGCGGCCATTTCCACCTGTAACACACCCTCACGGGTAGCAGCCCGGTCACTGAAAATCTCCAGAATGAGTCCGGTGCGGTCGAGCAATTTGACGCCCCAGGCCTTTTCAAGGTTGCGCTGTTGTACCGGGCTGACCGGACCATCAACCAGAACCAGTTCGATCTCGCGGTCTTCGAGCGCCTGTTTGATCTGAGCAATCTTGCCGGACCCAAAGAGCATACCCGCCCGGACCGTCTTGAGCGGAACAATCTCGCCACCGACAACCTCCAGCTCGGGCAAGGCGCGCGCAAGAGCCATAGCCTCGGCCAGGGCGTGATCAGCGAGGCGACGTTCGGGGTCGGATTTGATGTCGGGATGCAGGACCCACGCGCGGGTCACCCGCGAGGCGTCGTCATTCTCGATTTGAAATGGCGCTTTGCTCAAGAAGCGTCTTCGCCCTCATAAAGGCTGATCGGCTGGCTGGGCATGATGGTCGAAATGGCATGTTTATAGACAAGCTGGGACTGCCCGTCGCGACGCAGCAGCACACAGAAATTGTCGAACCACGTGATGACCCCTTGCAGTTTCACCCCATTGATCAGGAAAATTGTCACAGGAACTTTTGTCTTGCGCACATGATTCAGGAACGCATCCTGAAGGTTCTGTCTGTCCGACGCCATTCTAGCACTCGCCTTTTTTCTTGCTGGAGCCCGCGGACCGAGCCCACCCCTCGCACCGATTATGAAGCGCGCGCACGAGAGATTCCACCCCAAAAAACAGTCCGTTACGGACCTAAAAATCTCAGATGATTATGCGCGCCACAAATCCGGCGTCAACAGGGCGATTATCGCAAGCGTTTCCAAACGCCCTAAAACCATCGCAGCGCAGAAAACCGCCTTGGCAAAGGGGTCCAGTTGAACCAGCTGGATCGGCGTATCGGCCGCAAAGGTGATCAAAGGTCCGGTGGTGGATAATCCGGCGATGCTCAGAACCAACGCGTCCTCGAATGAGACGCCCTGCAAGGCCAGTGTGACGGTGATGACAGCCAGAGTGAGGGCAAAGAGCATGAAAAAAATCCACGCAATGAATGCGCCGTTCTTCTGCAACCTGCGGCTTTGTCCGCCGGCGCTACTGACGGACGAGGGATGCACCAGCCGCTCCATTTCGCGCAACCCGTTGAGGTAAAGCGCAAAAACACGCAAAAGCTTGACCCCTCCGGCGGTTGTTGCCACGCCGCCGCCGATCAAGGCCAACCCCATCAGAATAAGGCCCGGCGTCTCAAGGCCAGACCATGCCTGGGTTTGCGCCCAGTCAGAACTCACAAAGCCGGTTGTGGTCAGAAATGACATCACCGTAAACACCGAACCCCAGAGCGCATTGGCTGCCTGCCCCACCTGGCTCTCGGCTGAAACATCAAGTGCCCCCAGCCAATGGCGTATAAAGAGGATCAGGGGCACGCCAAGAACGAGCACGATGCCAAGCCGAAACTCCGGGTCCGTGCGCAAGCCACCTTGCGTTGCGGTCACCGTGTCGGATGAAAACGTCAGTCGCGAAAGCGCGAAAAACATGAAGAGCAGCATCAGGGCCTCGCCGGTGATGCCAGATGTGCTGAATTCCACGCCGCCCACAGGTGAAATGCCCGACGTGGCCATGATCGACATGGCGTGGCTCAGGCCCACCAGCGATGTATCGCCACTGATCATCAGCAAGATCCACAAAAGCAGCGTGAGGCCAACGTAGATCGGCATCAGCGCGGTTGCGACACGCAGAAGCCGTTCGCGCGGGTCCGCACGGTCGATCAGGCTGGACAGCGCTTCGCGTTGCCCGGGCTCCGCCTGAGCCGTCACTTCGAACCCACCCAGATTGAGCGGCGCCAGAATGGCGGAGGCTGCGATCCACATGATCGCGCCACCCATCCAACCAACCTGTGCCCGCCACAAATGCAGCGTGCTATCGAGCCGTTCAGGGTCGTCGAACATGGTGGCGCCCGTGGTTGTCAACGCGCTGACCATCTCCACATAGGCATTCAGAAAAGTCGTGGTCTTCAGGCTTTCAAAAAAGGGAATTGCCAGAAACGCCGGGAGAAAAACAAATGTCGCAAAAAGCGACAACAGCGACCCCAGCACGCCATACCGTGATCTGCGCCCCGCCTGGGCAATGGCCACAAAGACGAAAAACGTGATCCCAAGCAATCCGCAATAGAAAAACATGCGGGCGGTTTCAAGATTACGGGAGGCGCCGCCATGGATCGCAGGGACCAGCATCGCCACGGAGGCCACACCAAAAATCAGCAGGAAAAGTGGTAAATCCAGAAGCTGGCGAAAAGCGCCCTGCCGTTTGCGGGAGTTCAGTGCGCGTCCCATGGATCAGAAGAAATCGATGGAGACCTGCATCAGCCGCTCCACCTCCGGGACATCCTCCGCCAGCGCAAAGATCGCAATCACATCACCTTCGTCGATCCGCGTGCTGCCCATGGGGCGGATAACCTCTTCCCCCTTGCGCACCGCACCGACAAGCACGCCTTCGGGAAAATCGATCTCGGAGATCCGTTTGCCCGCCAGAGGAGAGGTCGAGAGCACCTCTGCCTCGATCACCTCAGCTTCCGCATCGCCAATGGAATAAACCGCGCGGACCCGTCCGTGACGAATATGCCGCAGGATCGAGCTCACCGTTGTGGCGCGCGGGTTGATGTAGGCGTCGATGCCCAGCGGGATCATCAGCGGCACAAGCGTCGGATCATTGATCAATGCGATGGTATAGGGGCAGCCTTCGGCTTTGGCGCGCACGCAGGCCAGCATGTTGGTTTTGTCATCGTCAGTGATCGCCAGCATCGCGTCGGCGCGCGAAATTCCGGCTTCAGCCAGCAGCGCCGCATCCAGACCATCGCCGTTCAGTACAATCGTGCGTTCCAGCGCTTCGGCGGCCTTTTCTGCGCAGATGCGGTTTTTCTCGATCACCTTGGCCCGGACGCGCTTGGCGCGCGCTTCGAGCGTCTGGGCCACAGCCAGCCCGACATTGCCACCACCCACCAGAACGACCCGGTCCTGCTTTGCGACTTTCTTGCCAAAAATTTCCAGCGTGCGCGGAATATCGTTGGCATGAGAGAAGACGTAGCATTCGTCGCCGACGAAAATCTGGTCATTGGCGTCGGGCGCAAACAGCGAGCCGTCCCGCCGGACCGCGACAACCGTGGCCCGCAATGTTGAAAAGAGATCGGTCAGTTGACGCAGGGGCGTGTTGACGACCGGGCATTCCTCTTCGATGGAAATACCCATCAGATGCGCCTGGCCGTTCATGAAGGTTTCCGTGTCGAATGCAGCAGGTGCCGACAGACGTTGCAGGGCGGCAGCGGCCACTTCCTTTTCAGGGCTGATCACCACGTCGATCGGCATGTGGTTGCGGCGGTAAAGATCGGAATAAATCGCGTTGAGGTAGGATTGACTGCGCAGGCGGGCGATCTTTCGATTGATCCCGAAGACCGAATGCGCCACCTGACAGGTGACCATATTGACCTCATCGGAATGGGTCGCGGCGATAATCATCTCAGCGTCCCGCGCCCCGGCCCTGTCCAGCACGTCCGGGTAGCTTGCAAAACCCGCAATCCCCTGCACGTCCAGCGTATCTGTCGCACGGCGTACCAGGTCGGGATTATTGTCTACAACCGTGACATCATTGCGTTCGCCCGAAAGATGGCGCGCGATTTGCCACCCAACCTGCCCGGCGCCACAGATGATCACTTTCATGCGCTTTGCGTCCTTCGACCTTTTCGCGGTCTTCTGAATGGCAGATGGTCCATGGGGGGTCAATTCAATTGTCCTGCGCGCAAAATCAGGGCAGATTGGTCCCATGAGGAAATTCCATATCCGATCTGCCCTTTTGCTGGGCCTGCTTGTGCTTGTCAGCTGCGCGCCCCTGACGATCTATCATCGCGAAGGTGTTGCGGTCACACGAATGCAGTCTGATCTTTTATCTTGTGAAATCAAATCTCTGAAGGACGTTCCCGTAGCAAATCAGATCCGGCGTGATCCGCCCAGATATATTCCCGGGCGACGGTACTGCAATGCCGAAGGACATTGCTACAACCGGGGCGGTTACTATGTTCCCGGTGACGTCTACACGGTCGATGTCAATGCCAGCCTGCGGGGTCGCGCGGAGCAACAATGCATGGCTGAAAAGGGATTTGCCCGCGTGACCGTGCCCAATTGCCCTGCCAATATCTCGAACGCCGCCCCTCAGGGTGCCACGGCAGTATTGCCGCGACTGTCGTCGCGCAGCTGTGCGATCCGCAACAACGACAAAACCTGGCAGATTGTGACCCAAGCACGATAGGTTGGTCGCTTTTGGGCTGGAAACCCCTACGCGAGCTTTCTAATCCTTCGCCATATGAATATTTCGAATCCCCCCGCAGACACAGTGCAATCCGTAAAATCCGTGGTGCAATCCCATTATGCCGCGATGACACAAGCGACCGCCGGGAATGTCGCTGACATTCTGGGCCAATCGCATGCTGCAAACTGTCATTGGTACGGGATGCACCCTTTTCACGAACAATGCGGACCCGCGGCTATTGCAGAGGCGTTCTGGGCGCCTTTCCTCAGCGCTTTTTCGCGTGTGCAACGGCGTGAAGACATCTTTTTTGCCGGGTTGAATGAAATCGACGGTTTCCAGGGTCACTGGACCTGCTCCATGGGCCATCTCATGGGGCTTTTTGACAGGCCCTTTCTCAACATCCCCGCAACGGGGAAAATGGCATTCCTGCGGTACGCTGAGTTCAACAAGGTCGAGAACGGGCGCATTACCAGATCGGCGCTGTTCGTTGATCTGTTGCATTTGATGCTGCAGGCGGGTCTCAACCCGCTTCGGGCCGCTCAGACCGGCGTCCATGTGGTGCAACCGGGGCCGATGACCCACGACGGGATCGTGGCATCCGGTCAACCACAAACGGAAACCGACAAGACGCTTGCCCTGATCAATCAATTGATCGGCTCGATTGATCACGCCAATGCGGCGGAAAAACCTCCCACCCCGCATGATGAGCTGGCGAGTGACTGGACCGATGACATGATCTGGTGGGGGCCCGCCGGAATCGGCGCCACCTACACAATTGATCGCTACATTGATCAGCATCAGGGGCCGTTTCGCAACGGTCTGTCGGGGCGGGCTTTCAATGGCCATTTGTGCCGCATGAGCGAGGGGCACTATGGCGGTTTCTTCGGCTGGCCCAATCTGACACTGACCAACACCAACGGTTTCATGGGCATCCCAGCGAATGATGTTCGCGCCGATATGCGCGTCGTGGATGTCTATCGCCGCTCAGGGGACAAACTGGCGGAAAACTGGATTTTCATCGACATGCTGCATTTCCTGAAGATGCAAGGTGTTGATATTCTAGCGGAAATTGCGCCGTAACCGGCTATTCCGCCGCATCGGCCTCTTCGTCCACATGGGCAACGCGCGTTCCGGATTTGGCCGATGTCACGACCCCCAGCGACTTCAGTTTGCGGTGCAGGGCCGACCGTTCCATCCCCACGAAATTCGCCGTTCGTGAAATATTGCCGCCAAACCGGTTGATCTGTGTCAGCAGATATTCCCGCTCGAAAGCTTCGCGGGCTTCGCGCAGGGCGAGCGTGGCGAGCGCCCCGGAAAGCACGACACGGCTGTCGTCATTATTGCCTTCATCGACACCCGGAAGTTCGCGCGCCTCAATGGGTCCGGTACCATCCCCGAGGATCAATACCCGCTCAATCAGGTTCTTGAGCTGACGCACATTCCCCGGCCAGACCATTGTCTGCATCAAGGCAATGGCGTCATCGCTGAGCGTGCGCAGCGGCAGGCCCTGAACCGTGTTCATCTCGGAAATGAAGTGTTCTGCCAGCGCCGGGATATCCTCGCGACGCTCCTCCAGCGACGGGACGGCAATCGGTACCACGTTGAGCCGGTGATAAAGCTCTTCGCGGAAGGTGCCTGCGGCAATCGCCTGCTCCAGATCGCGGTTGGTCGAGGAAATGACACGCAAATCCACGCGCACCTTGTCATTGCCGCCAACGCGCTGGAATTGCTGGTCTACCAGCACCCTGAGTATCTTGGATTGTGACCCGATCGGCATATCGGCCACTTCATCGAAATAGATGACGCCGCCATGCGCCTCCTCCAGAAGGCCCGGCTCTACCCCCCGCTCCGGAGTCTCCTTGCCAAACAGCACTTCTTCCATGCGTTCCGGTTCCACACCAGCACAATTTACAGTGACAAAGGGCGCAGAGGCCCGGTTTGAATTGGCATGGATGTAGCGCGCCGCGACTTCCTTGCCACAGCCCGCAGGGCCCGTCAGCATCACCCGACCGTTGGATTTCGTCACCTTGTCGAGCTGACCGACAACCGTGCGGAAAGAGGCGGATGTCCCGATCATTTCCGATTTCGTGACATCGCGCCGCCGCAGGCTTTGGTTCTCGCGCCGCAGTCGCGAAGTTTCCATGGCCCGTCGGATGACCACAAGCAATTGGTCAATATTGAAGGGCTTTTCGATGAAATCATAAGCGCCCTGCTTGATCGCTGCGACAGCGATTTCGATATTGCCGTGGCCGGAAATGATCACCACCGGGACATCCGGATTGTCCTGTTTCACGGTCTTGAGAATATCGATCCCGTCCATGCGGCTGTCCTTCAGCCAGATGTCGAGAATGATCAGAGCGGGGGCTTCGGCGTTAATCGCCGCCATGGCATCGTCCGAATTACCGGCAAGCCGCGTGGCGTAGCCTTCATCCTTCAGAATGTCCGAGATCAACTCCCGGATGTCACGTTCATCATCTACAATGAGAATATCGCTCATAGCTCAAGTTCCTTCCTGGGCGAGGGACGGGTCTGTGGTGACAGGGCTACAGGGCAGCGAAATCACCGCCATGGCCCCTGAATGGGTTTGGCCTTCAAAGACCGGTGCGTCTTCGAGAGAGAGGCTGCCGCCGTGCTCTTCAATGATCTTCTTGACGATGGGCAGGCCCAAACCGGTGCCTTCGCTGCGCGTTGTCACATAGGGTTCAAACAAGCGCGCCCGGTCTTCCGGCAACCCGATACCATTGTCCGCAATCGAGATCCGTGCACGCGATCCAGCGACCGTAAGCTGCACGTCGATTTGAGGTGAATGATCTTCTGGCGCACCTTTTTCCTTTAGCGACTCAATGGCTTCCCCGGCGTTCTTGATCAGATTTGTCAGGGCCTGGCTGATCATCGTGGCATCCAGATCCGCGGTAATCTCGCTGTCCGGCAAATCGGCTCTGATGGACACATCCGGCTGACCGGTCTGCTGCAACAGGACCGCATCCCGCACCAGGTCAGTCAGATTCAGCGCCGTACGTTCGGGTTCCGGCATGCGGGCAAATTTTGAGAATTCATCCACGATACGGCGTAAATCTCCGGTCTGGCGCACGATGACATCAGTCATCTGCTCAAGTGTTTCACTCTCATCGCCGACTTTGGGAGAGAACTTGCGTTTGATGCGCTCGGCCGAAAGCTGGATCGGCGTGAGCGGGTTCTTGATCTCATGGGCGATGCGGCGGGCGACGTCCCCCCAAGCGGCCATGCGCTGTGCGCTGACCAGATCCGTCACATCATCAAAGGCGACAACATAGCCCTCCAATGTGCCGTCCTGAGATCGCCGCGTCGCCATGCGCACCAGCAGATTTTCCAGGCGACGTTGCCTGGACACCTTGACCTCACCCTGCGCGACCTCGTTGCGTGATCGCACGATTTCTTCGAAAAGCGGTCCAAATTCAGGAACAGCGACCTTGATGGCCAGTGATTCCTGCCCGCCTTGCCAGTCCAGCAATCTCTCGGCGGACTTATTGACAAATGTCACCCTGCCCTGCGGATCCAGCCCCACGACGCCGGAGGTGACGGAACTCAGAACCGAATCAAACAACCGGCGGCGGCGTTCGATCTGCTGGGTATTTTCCACCAGCGTGTCCCGTTGGGCTTTAAGCTGGCGTGTCATTTGGTTGAAATAGCGCCCTAGCATGGCGATTTCATCGTCGCCCTCGCCTTCGCGCACCTGAACGTTCAGATCCCCGGCCCCAACCTGCTGCGCCGCACCGGTCAGACGCCCCACCGGCCCCGAGAGCCGCTCGGCGAACCACAGACCCAACCAGATTGCCGCGAGGATCAGGATGAGAGCGAAAGCAAGATACAACAGACCGAACTCAAAGAGCAGTCGCCCGCGTTCGCTTTCCAGTTGCTGGTAGAGACGTACGGTTTCCTGTGTTTCATCAAGCAGCGACAGAATCTCGCCATCGACATCCCGGCTAACGAAAAGAAAACGGTCCACGAATGCCGACAATCGCACCAACGCACGGAACTCATTATTGCCCCAATCCTCGATGATCACGACGTCCTGGCTATCGGCATCGCGCATCTGTGCTTCTGTTGGTGGCTCATAGTCAAAGAGGTAGGAGCGATCCCCCCGCGCCCGGATTTCTCTTGTCCCATCAATAAGGTAGGCCTCACGAAGCCCACGTTGGATTTGCCGCTGACCTTCGCTCAGCAGTTCGCTGTCGGATATCAGAACACCGGAACGGCGGGCCTGATCGATGCTGCTGGCCAGAACCCGCGCGTCTTCGGAAAGATCAAGACGCTGTTCCGCCTCATAGGCCTGAGCCGCGGCCAGCGAATTGCCGACCACCTCACGCACACGGTCAGAAAACCAGCCTTCGAGCCCGACATTGATGGTCAGCCCTGCAAAAATAGCAACCGTCACCGTTGGGATCAGCGCAAGCAGCGCAAAAACCCCGGTCAGCCGAAGGTGCAGCCGCGATCCGGCGGACTTGGCCCGACGGGCAGCCACCAGCCGACCGACCTGCGCCAGTACCAATGCCGCGACCACCAGAATGTAGACCAGATCGGCCAGCAGGATCAGTCGCAAGCTTGGGGTGTTTCCCGCCTGACCCAACGGCCCCAATACCAGATATGTCGACAGCGTCAGCAAAGGCCCCAGCAGAACAAGGCCCAATGTCGCGGCATTGCGCACGCGCCTGATCCGGCGCAAACGCCCGAGCCGCAGCCATAGTGTCCTTTCTACACGGGGAGTCACCCGATGCCCTCACAAATGATGTGGCGCTTTCACGCCTGACCGCTCTATTTTGTGGTCCTGATCAGGGGTGTCCCCCAATGGCCACGCTTTGTGTGGCCGTTTTACATCAATTTGCGGCGGCGTGTCACCTCTATATCGAGATTTGTGATCTTCTTTCGCAGGGTATTTCGGTTAATCCCAAGCAAATCGGCGCATTTTGCCTGATTTCCGCCTGTCGCCTCAAGTGCAATCCCGATCAGCGGCGCTTCGACTTCCCGCAAGATGCGCGTGTAGAGCCCGGCGGGCGGCAACATGTTCCCGTGAAGGTCGAAATACCGCCTCAGGTGACGCTCAACCGACGCGCCGAGTTTCTCCGTGTTGCCAGCCGTGCGCATCGGTTCGAGGTCGGGCTGGGCACCCAAAACCTGTTCGACCTCGCTTGCCGAAATTTCCGGGGCGCGGCTGGTCAGCCCCAGCCGTCGGACGGCATTTTCAAGCTGCCGCACGTTTCCCGGCCAGCTGTAATTGCGAAAAATCTCGCTGGCCTGTGCTGACAGCTGTCGCGCAGCGCTGCCTGCAGCCTCGGCTTTCACGAGGAAATGCTCCGCCAGAACCGGGATGTCATCAACCCGTTCGCGCAGGGCAGGTACGGTAAGTGTCGCGCCACTGAGCCGGTAATAGAGATCCTTGCGGACCTGCCCCGCCTCCATCGCATCGTTCAGATCGGTCTGGCTGGTTGCGAGAAAACGCGGCTGATAGTCTCCCGGTGTGTCCATCATATGGACCAGCCTGGCTTGCAACTCAGCGGGCAAATCAGCGATTTCCTCGATCAAAAGCGTGCCCCCTTTGACCCGCGCCAACAAACGGGCCGGACCTTCGAGGTCGAGAAGGTCTGCGGCCGCAGCGGTGATAAACGGCAGATTGCGGCGATCAGAGAAATCATGAATGGCCCTGGCAATCAAAGATTTCCCTGTGCCAGACTCGCCCCAGATCAGCACGGGGAGATCTGTGTTCATGACCCGGGCCACAACCCTGTAGAGCGATTGCATGACAGCGGTGCGCCCGACCAGAGGCAGCTCATCCGGACGCCCGTCCGAGCTTGAGCTTGCCGCAGGGCTTTGGGGTCGCGCCTCCAGTGCACGCGCGGTTCGTTTCATCAGATCGGGCAGGTCAAAGGGCTTGGGCAGGTAGTCATAGGCTTCCGCCTCCGCAGCTTGAATCGCCGTCATGATGGTGTTTTGCGCAGAGATCACGATCACCGGCAGCCCCGGGCGATCCTCGGCGATTTTTGGCAGCATTTCCAGTCCATTACCGTCCGGCATCATCACATCGGAAATCACCACATCGCCTTTGCCCTCACCGACCCATCGCATCAGGGTGGTCAGGCTGGATGTCGCATGCACTTTGCACCCTGCTCGCGTCAGGGCCTGGGTCAGAACAGTGCGGATCGTTCTGTCGTCATCGGCGACAAGTACCGTGCCATCCATATCTTACGTCTCCTGAGTATCCGTCACGCGGCAGTTTCCGGTGCGCGTGAGAGTGAAATTCGAAAAACCGTTTTGCCGGGCACAGAGGTGACAGAAATCCACCCGTCGTGATCGGAAATGATCTTGCTGACAAGCGCCAGCCCAAGGCCGGTGCCATTCTCCCGGCCCGAGACAAAGGGATCAAAAACATCACCCTTGATGTTTTCAGGCAGTCCAGGACCGTCGTCGATGATCTCAATTTGCAGGGGCAGTGATTTGCCTGACCCATCCGACCTGCGCAGACGGAAAGAATGCTCGAAATAACTGTGCAGGCGGATGGTGCCCGCCGCCCCGCCCGACGCTTCGGAGGCGTTTTTCAACAGGTTCAGCACCACCTGCAACAGCTGGTCAGGATCGCCGAAGGCCAGCGGCAAAGAGGGATCGTAATCCTCGATGATCTTCATGTGCGCGCCGAACCCCAGCAGCGCGGAACGCCGCGCCCGGTCCAGAACATCGTGTATGTTGACCGGTTGGAAATCCGGCACGGACAAGTTGCCGAATTGCTCGACCTGCCCCAGAAGTTTGACGATCCGGCGGCTCTCCTCGACGATCAGATCGGTGAGTTCGAGATCCTCCGCGCCAAGGTTCATGCTCAGCAGTTGCGCCGCCCCGGTGATCCCGGCCAGCGGGTTCTTTATCTCATGCGCCAGCATTTCAGCCATGCCGATCGCCGACTTGGCCGCCGATTTCACCGAATGATTCTGCGTCATGCGTCCGGCGAGTTCTCGCGGTGAGATCATCAGGATCATATGCCCCGGGGTGCCGTTCAAAGGTGCAATCTGCAAATCGGATTGCATGGGCGCGCGCTGCCCGCTGCCGACATCGACGTCATTCACAAAGAGCGGTGTGCCGCTGGATCGCGCACGTTCGAAGGCGGTCTCCAGCGGATCGTTTACCGCAACCTGGTCCCATACCGGCACATCGCGCACGGATTTCGCGGAAACGTTGAGAAAGCCTTCGGCGGCGGAGTTGATGTCGACAATTTGATTGTCCGGCCCAATGATCAGGGTCGGGACCGGCAGGCTGGCCCAGATTGAGCTGTCCGAATTCATGCAGCCACCACGTCAGGCGCGGTGCAAGCGTCAGCAATCAGCGCAGAGGTTGATCGCACGTCCGGTGCCGTCAGTACCGCGCGCCGCTGATCAGCAGGCGTGCCACAGGTATCCATGTACCAGCCAAGGTGTTTTCGGGCGACCCGCAGACCAAGGGTTTCCCCGTAGAAGCGGATCATCGCCTCGTAGTGCCCCAGCACAAGATCCGCGAAATCGCGACCTTTGGGGATCACCGGCGCTCGGTGGCCAAAGAGGTCGTGGGCGATTTGTGCCAGCAACCAGGGTTTGCCCCGCGCGCCGCGCCCGACCATGACGCCATCCGCCCCCGAACGCTCCAGAGCGCGCGCAGCCGATGCGGCATCGACAATATCCCCATTTGCGATCACCGGAATTTCCACGGCGTTTTTGACATTGCGAATGGCGGCCCAATCGGCCTGACCCTTGTAGAACTGGCACCGCGTACGCCCGTGGATGGTGATCATCCGGATACCGGCGGCCTCGGCCCGGCGCGCGATATCCGGCGCATTCAGCAAGCTGTCATCCCAGCCCAATCGCGTCTTAAGTGTGACCGGAATGTTCACTGCCCTGACCACAGCCTCGATCAATGTCAGCGCGTGATCCGGCGTGCGCATCAGCGCCGAGCCGGAATAGCCCTGCGTCACCTTCTTGGCAGGACAGCCCATGTTGATGTCGATCACCTGCGCGCCCTGCCCTTCGACCATGCGGGCAGCCTCGGCCATCGGTGCCGCTTCGCGCCCGGCCAGCTGAACGGCCGTGCCAACCTCTCCCAAACCCAGCTCCGCCTTTTCCCGGCTGCCCGGGCGGGCATTCAGCATATCGTGACTGGCGACCATCTCCGAGACCACCAGCCCCGCGCCAAAGCCGGCGACCAATGACCGAAACGGCAGATCGGTGATTCCAGCCATGGGCGCCAGCAAAACGGGCGGTTTCAAATCAAACGGCAGAGCAGCGGTTGTCACTTGCTTAATCCTTGTGCACTGGGGGTAGGCTATCTATTGCCGTGCATTACCTCAATGTTTCCAGCCCTTCCGTGACGGCATTGAATTCATGTTGCCTAATTATTAGGCATATCAATCGCCATTTGCCACCGCGCGGACAAAGCCATAGACACATCTCTATGACAGGGCATTCAAGCATATGAAGGTCGCGGCTATTATCGTTGCTGCGGGTCGGGGTCACCGCGCGGGCGGCGGTCTGCCCAAGCAATGGCGCCCCTTGGCAGGGCGCACAAGCGCGCAGCACGCGCTACAGGTTTTTGCCGATCATCCGGGCATTCACCGGCTCATCCTCGTTCTGCATCCCGATGACGTCCAACAGGACGTCTGGCCCGGAACGCCCGCCGCAGATGTCGTTACCGGAGGCGCTACCCGCAGCGCATCCGTTCGCGCCGGTCTGGAAGTTCTTGAAGGGGCCTGCGATCAGGTCCTGATCCATGATGCCGCGCGACCTTGCGTGACCGCGAAGATCATCGACGGCGTGCTGGCAGCCTTGAAAACAGCGCCCGCCGCAGCACCTGCTGTGCCTGTTGTCGATACCTTGTGGCGCGGTGACGCGGGCCAGGTTTCAGATATCGTTGACCGGAAAGCGCTCTATCGTGCCCAGACCCCGCAAGGATTTCATGTCGATGCGATCCTTGCCGCGCATCGGGCGTTTCCCAAGGGCGGTTCAGACGATGTTGCCTTGGCGCGGCAGGCCGGATTGAAGATCGTGATCACCGATGGTAGCGAAGACAACCTGAAAATCACCGTACCGGAGGATTTCGGGCGGGCAGAACGCATTTTGAGAGAGCGTCATGGACATCAGACTGGGTAACGGATTTGACGTGCACGCCTTTGGGCCGGGGGATCATGTGATCCTCTGCGGCATCAACATCCCGCACGAGCGGGGCCTTCAGGGGCACTCTGACGCGGATGTTGCCCTGCATGCGGTCACTGACGCCATCTACGGCGCTTTGGCGCGCGGAGATATCGGGCAGCACTTCCCGCCAAGTGATCCACAATGGAAAGGTGCCGCCAGCGACATCTTTTTGCGCCACGCCGTGAAACTGGCTGCCGACCTCGGGTTTGCCATCTCCAACATTGATTGCACGTTGATTTGCGAGCAGCCGAAAATCGGCCCTCATGCGCAGACAATGCGGGAGGCTCTGGCTGAAATGACGGGCGTCGCTATCGAACGCATTTCGGTCAAGGCAACGACCTCCGAAAAGCTGGGCTTCACGGGACGCGGCGAAGGCATCGCCTGCCTTGCAACTGCGGCATTGGTGACCGCATGAAGCGTTTCGCACCGTTGATCGGAACAGTTCTGGGGGTTGGCTACATCCGCCCGGCACCCGGCACTTGGGGATCGCTGGTAGCCCTGCCATGGGGCTGGTTGCTCCACGTTCTGGGCGGGTTTCCGTTACTGATCCTTGGCATCATCATCGCTTTTTTGAAAGGCTGGTGGGCGACGGCTCAAATGACCCGCGGCGGCGATGACCACGACCCATCGGAAATCGTTGTCGACGAACTCGTGGGGCAATGGATCGCCATTTTACCGCTCTCCTATATGGCCTGGTCCATGGGCCTCAACATCCTTGCTTTTTGGCCGGGGTGGATCGCAGCCTTTGGTCTCTTTCGTTTTTTTGACATTCTCAAACCCGGTCCTGTGGGGTGGGCCGATCGCCGCGGCGACGCGCTGGGGGTCATGCTAGATGACGTCATTGCCGGCGTTTTTGCCGCGCTGGGCGTCCTTGTGCTCGGCGGGGTTTATCACGGGGTCTTGCAGTGACACTTACCGCCCAGATCATTGAAAAAGCGGCCGCGTCCAAAAAAATGATCGCCACGGCGGAAAGCTGTACCGGTGGTCTGGTCGCGGCGGCTCTGACCGATGTGCCCGGATCCTCCGCCGTGGTTGAGCGTGGTTTTGTGACCTACGCCAATTGCGCCAAGATCGAAATGCTGGGTGTCACCCCGGAAACGCTTGGTGAATTCGGCGCGGTATCAGAACAAACCGCCATTGAGATGGCACGCGGTGCGCGGTCCGAATCCCATGCGGACATCAGCGTCTCGGTCACAGGTATCGCCGGGCCCGGGGGCTCGGAACACAAACCCGAAGGCCGGGTCTGTTTCGCCGTGGCCAAAGACGGAGGCATCCGTGCCGAAACCGTGGACTTTGGCCCATTGGGGCGCAAAAACGTGCGACTTGCGGCCAGAGATCACGCGCTGCGCCTGCTGTTATCAGCGCTTTGACCCACCCAGAATCAGGCACAGCCCTGCAAAATCATCAGAAGCGATGGCCGCCCATATCTGATCCGCCATCTCTGCACCCACCAGATCGCGGGCCTTGATCTGCAGTTTTTCCCGGCGCGTTGCCAAGCGCATCGGCGCGGCAAGATCGTGAGAAAACTCTGCAACCTCGCCGTTTTGGCGCGTGATCTGAACCTTCGCCTGCATTTCCGACAGCCCGGCATCCTCATGCACCAGAATTTTTTGCCGCAGTGCCCCAAGCGCCGGGTCGTTGGCCATTGCATCGCTGAACATTTCACGGCGAGACGTGGAAATGCCGCTGAGCGCCATCGCTGCCGTATGGCGGTAGCTGAATTTCGCCTCCAAGCCTGTTGTGGGGTCCGCCTTGTTGCAGACCGACATCCAGCGCGGATGCGTCGTGATCGCAACGGCCTTTACGTCGTCACGAGAGATCGCGGTACCCGCGATCGCCTCAAGCATCGCATGCAATCCATGACAGCAGGCGTGAAATTTGTGGCTGATCGACAGGATATGCCAGGGCGCGTTGCCGAGAGTGGCCAGATGCTCTGTCTGAGCGGATCCGTGATGTGTGTCCCCAAACCCCGACGGCCCGTCCAGCCCATCCCATGCAGCGGTCATGCCCTGATGCGCCCAAAGTGCTGCCTCGACGCCATTGCGCGCCGCAAGACCTGCATTGAGCGGTTTTCCAGCCGTGCCGAATTGCGCTTTCACCCCCGATGCCATCGAGGCGCAAAGACCCAGCGCATGGCGCGTTTCGCAGTTGGTCAATCCCAGCAGACGGGCGGTGGCGAGTGTGGCGCCAAAGGCTCCTGCTGTTGCGGTTTGGTGAAAGCCGATCTGATAGTGATCCCGTCCCAGCCAAAGACCAACATGGATCGACGCCTCGACACCGATCAGTGCCGCATCCAGCATTGCTTCAAAACCCAACCCTTCTTTTTGCGCAACAGCCAAAGCTGCGGGCACAACGACAACAGAAGGATGGCCAATATGGGCGAAATGCGTGTCATCGAAATCCAACGCATGGCTCAATGTGCCGTTTACCAATGCCGCAGCGGCTGCCGGGATCGTGGACCCAAGCAGCGTCATCGCTTCCGCCGTCCCGCCCTGTTGCAGGACAAGCCGGGAAAAGCCTGCAAAATCAGTTTCTGCCGCCCCGGCCATGCCGCATGCCGCCCAATCGAAAAGCGACAGGCGCATCATGTCTCGCGCTTCGGGGTCCGCATCAATTGTTGAAAAGGCCACAAGTGCGTCGGTGATGTTCATGTCAGACCCTGCCTCTCGCCCCCGGGCTTCATGCCTTGTCGTCGCCGTAGAGATCTTTTGCACGGGCCTCGAAAGCACGCACAACACGCTGCATCGCTTCGTTGAAAACAACACCAATGAGCCGCTGCAAGATCATGTTCCGGAAAGCGAAATCGACGAAAAAGCTAACCTCACTTCCGCCTTCCACATCCCTGAAGGTCCAGTTTGACTTCATGTATTTGAACGGGCCATCGAGATATTCGGTGTCAATTTTGCGGTCGGCGGGCATCAGGACCACGCGACTGGTGAAGCGTTCGCGGAAGACTTTGAAACTGATCACCAGATCGGCCTCCATGACCTCCGTATCAGCGTTCGGTGTCACGGACTTGATACGTGCTGCCGAACACCATGGCAAAAATTCCGGGTAGCTGCCCACATCGGCAACCAGATCGTACATTTGCTGGGCTGTATAGGGGAGCGTTCGAGTTTCAGAGTGGGTTGGCATTGATTTGTCGGCTTGTGAAGGTTAGCCATCCATGTCCTATGTCCGCCCTGCAATATCAAGGTCTAACCCATGTCCACGCGTCCTTATGTCATAGATGAAATGATCTCCGCCAAGTCGATCGCCGCCCGGATCGAAGACCTTTGTCGCGAGATTCAGAAGGAATATGAGGGTACCGACAAGCTGATCGTCGTGGGGCTGTTGCGTGGCAGCTTTGTTTTTATCGCCGATCTGGTGCGCGAGTTGGACCTGCCCATCGAGGTCGACTTTCTGGAGGCTTCAAGCTATGGCGATGGTATGGAAAGCTCCAGAGAAGTGCGTATTCTCAAGGATTTACGGGGTGCCATTGAAGGCCGCGATGTTCTGGTGGTCGAAGATATCGTGGATACCGGCCACACGTTGAACCATGTCACACATCTGCTTGAAAGCCGCCTGCCGGCGCGCCTCAAATCCATCGCCCTTCTGGATAAACCCAGCCGCCGTGAGGTCGATTTCAAGGCAAGCTGGACCGGGTTCGAGATACCCGATGAATTTGTCGTGGGGTATGGCATTGATTTCGCGCAACGTAACCGCAACCTGCCCTTCATCGGCAAGGTGCGCTTTACGGAAGCTGAATAGACCGGAAGCATGACGGGTTCATCCCGACTTGCTGAGGGCGGCATCTGAGCGATGACTTGGACCGGGAAATTGACCCGCGGGCAAAGTTCCCGAATTCGTGATACCGTTGCGGCCAGGACCCGTGCTAGCGTGATCCCAGCCACAACAGGAGATTGACATGAAGAAGTTGTTTGTTTTGCCTCTTGCAGCCAGCCTTGCAATAACAGCGATTGCCGGATCGGCGATAGGCGACGGACATGCTGACAAAGCGCTACAGGCCGCCATCAGCGCTCGGCAGGCTCAAATGAAATTGATCAGCTTTAACACCGCCCTTCTGGGAGATATGGCCAAGGGGGCTGTGCCATATGACAGTGCGACGGCCAGTGCGGCAGCATCCAACCTTGCAGCGGTTGCAAAGCTCGACCGCAGCATTCTTTGGCTGGAAGGCTCGGTGCAGGGAACCGTCGATGGGACACGGGCAAAACCTGACATCTGGACGGATGCCGCAGGCTTTGACAAGGCGGCACAGGGGCTGGAAACAGCAGCGGCGGCAATGGTTTCCGCAGCCGGTACCGATCTTGCCTCTTTGCAAGCATCCATGAAGGCCATTGGCGACAATTGCGGGACCTGCCACAAGGCGTATCGCGGCCCCAAAAACTAAGCAGCCTGGATGAAAGCACTTCTGCGTTTCGCGATCTTCTGTGCCGTATTGGGCGTTCTGGTCGGTCTATTGGTGACCCGGCCCGACCGCTCAGAAGTGGCTTTTGATGCTGTCACCATCACCGATACGCAGGCCGGTGCCCTGGTCTTTGCTGCCGGGGGATGTGCGTCCTGCCACGCTGCTCCGGACGCAACGGGGGATGCAAAACTGACCTTGTCGGGCGGGCGCAGTTTTCCCAGTGATTTTGGCACGTTTTACGCACCAAACATCTCTACGGACAGCTCGGCGGGCATCGGCGACTGGACCCGGCAGCAATTTGCACAGGCTTTGACGCGAGGCGTCTCCCCTGAGGGCAAGCACTACTTCCCCGCATTCCCCTACACCGCTTATGCCAAGATGACCGCTCAGGACATTGCAGATCTTTTTGCCTACATGCAGACGCTGCCTGCCGACGCGACACCCAGCTTGGCCCATAATGTAGGCTTTCCCTTTTCGATCAGACGCGCGGTTGGCGGTTGGAAAATTCTGTTTTTCCTCAGGGAGTATCAGGTTGTCGGCGCGTTGACAGAAGCCGAAGAACGCGGACGGTATCTTGCAGAAGGGCTCGGACATTGCACCGAATGCCACACCCCGCGAAACGCGCTGGGAGGTCTGGACCGATCCCGCTGGCTGGCCGGTGCGCCCAACCCTTCGGGCAAAGGCAAGATACCCAACATCACGCCGGCTGCTCTGGACTGGTCGGAAACCGATATTGCTGCCTATCTGACGACAGGGTTCACACCGGATTACGACAGCGCTGGCGGCGAGATGGTGGAGGTGATCGAGAACCTGGCGCAATTGCCCGAAGCCGACCGTGCCGCCCTCGCCGCCTATCTCAAACGCGTGACACCTGTACCCTGAGCCAACGCGGCCCGGATCAGCCCTTCAGCGCGTCGGCCTGAAGTTCTCTGAGACCATGCTTGACCGGGCTGTCTTGCGCATCCCGCGCAATGATTGCGTAAATTGCATCATTGATATGGTGCGAGGCAACGTCGTAGCGACGCTGATCCAGAGCTTGATTTAAATCGCGAAGGGCAAAAACAGCCCAATGAACATCCGTCATGGGAAAATCTTTCGAAAAGGGGAAGTGAGAGTGTGATTACACGCTTCTTTTCGAAAAAATTATGGGAATGGCAAGTTTGCTTTCCCCGCCTTACGTGACGTCACGAGGGATCAGGCGATCCCAAGTTTCCGGTTTCGGGCTGCGCGCAATCGCGCGAAGTCATCGCCGGCATGATAAGACGACCGTGTCAGGGGGGTGGCCGAGACCATCAGGAACCCCTTTCCGTAAGCCGCTTTTTCATAGGCAGCAAACTCATCGGGATGCACGAATCGATCCACCCTGTGATGTTTTGGTGTGGGTTGCAGATACTGTCCGATGGTCAGGAAATCGATGTCGGCTGCACGCATGTCTTCCATGACCTGAATCACCGATTGCCGATCTTCCCCCAGCCCGACCATGATGCCGGACTTTGTAAACATCGAAGGGTCGAGTTCCTTGACCCGCTGCAACAGGCGCAAGGAATGGAAATACCGCGCACCGGGACGCACTTCAGGATAGAGGCCCGGCACCGTTTCGAGATTATGATTGAAGACATCCGGGCGCGCCTCGACAACCACTTCAAGCGCTTCAGGTGCACATTTTATGAAATCCGGCGTCAGAATTTCAATTGTGGTGTCCGGGCTGCGGTGCCGAATGGCCCGAATCGTCTGGGCGAAATGATCAGCACCCCCGTCTGATACGTCATCCCGGTCCACCGAAGTCACCACCACGTGGTTCAGCCCCAGTTTTTCAACGGCATGGGCCACGCGGCCGGGCTCAAACGCATCCAGCGCTTCGGGCGGTTTGCCGGTGGCGATGTTGCAGAAGGTGCAGGCGCGGGTGCAAACTTCACCCATGATCATCATCGTGGCATGGCCCTGCGACCAGCACTCGCCGACATTGGGGCACCCTGCCTCTTCGCAAACCGTTACCAGATTGTTTTCCCGCATGATTCGGGCGGTTTCAGCATAGCCCTGACCCCCCGGGGCCTTTACGCGAATCCAATCCGGTTTCTTGGGCTGGGGATTGTCAGGGCGACGCGCTTTTTCCGGATGCCGTTGCTCGGGAATTTTCAGGTCGCGCGGGGCCATGAAGCGTCTTCCTTATCCGTTTGGCGCATCACGCCCTATCCAGATCAGTTTAGACGATGAGTTGGGGGAGGTTCAACAGTACCCGTTCGCGGCGATTGCATAGCTGCCTTGCAATTGGCACGCGCCTCATTGAAGGCCGCAGGAAAAAAAGAGGGTGCACATCGGCACCCTCCCTGATCTTGGTTTCGGAATTCGCGCGGCGATCCTACCCGATCAAAGGACCACCCGGCCCAATGGTCTCATCATAATGCCGCTTGAGCCGCATCAACGCGATCCGCAAGACGATTTTTCCCGAACGCGCGGACCAGCCCAGTTTCTTCTCGGCAGTCTCAAGACCCTCAAGATAACAGCAGCACCGCAGCACAACATCTGAAAGCCCCGGCCCCAGATCTTGCAGTGCATCCGCCACGCGCTTGCGCGCATTTGACGGACCGTCGCTGACACCGCTATCAGGCACGAAATTCGTCTGTCCACCGGCTGTCAAAAACTGGTCCCAGTTCTGGGTGACACGCGGGCCCATCTGAGCCAGCTCGAAATCTTCCCGCAAACGCTCGCCAACTGTCACCAGGTCATCGCTTAAGAAAGGCTCGCCATTCTTGTCACGACGGCGCGCCAGCGCGGTCAATGGGCTTTCCGCAAGATTGTAGCGCATGCGGCGCGGGCGGCCGGTATCCACATCGGGAAGGGTCTTTTCCCCCCAATCACGCCTTTGGCCTGCAAAATCAGCCTGAGCGTCGGCAAAACCGCTGACCGCGACATTGCCGGAACTGTCCAGCATGTCCTCCAGCGCGGCCCGGCCTGCCGGTGTGATCGAATATCTGGTAATGCGGCCGTTCGGCGTGCCCGCAATCCACTCCTTGAGTGCCAGAGCTTCGGCTATCTTGCGCGGCACGACGCCGGTGCGCGTCGCTTGCCCACTCACCCCGTCCCGAACGATCACGGCCTTTTCCATTTCCGTCGCAACGGCCAGAACAGCGCCCTTTTCACACAAACGGCGCAGGACACGTGTGCCTTCAGCCATCAATGTTGCTTCGTCCGGGGTGGTTTCGTCATCATCCGATGGCGCAGGTATGCGGTCTTGGAAACTCATTGGAGATAAGTCCTTTTCGTTCGTTTTACCTGTTACTGAACGGGGAACAAAATGCGCCGCACCCAATGTACGAAGAGCCGCATCCACGAGCGGATCATCCCGACGGGTCTCGACACGCCGAATCTGGCGCAATATCGTCGAGGCATGGCAGCCTGCCGCCCGGGCCAAAGCCCGAATAGGCAATCCTGCCTCCGTATGGGCCAGGTAAACCTGCGCAGCAGCCGGGACCCAATCAGGCAAACCGGCTTCCGAAGGGTTGTGGGAGCGATGTGGCAGCATCTCCAGCTCTTTCATAACGTCGGTACCGATGTCCATTGCTGTTAGGGTTGTCTCAATAGAAGTGAATACAACCTAAAGAGGTATTGGTTACCCGTTCGTTAACAGTATTTGATTTGGCAATTATTGTCTCCAAAACATAAACAGTGTTTACGGCACCGCGCGCCAGCAAACCGCCTGACGCAACACTGGCTCCCCTTTTGAGTTGTCTCGCAGCTTGCCAAATTATGCCCCGACATCAAAGTGTTAATAAGTCCCTAAACCTCATGCGCGCGGAATGCGGCCCCAACGCAACACCACCTGTGATTGTGTAATATCTCAAGCGGCGGGGCCAAGTGCCCTCTGGGGAAGACGTACAAAAGGAACGTTATATGCAAGATCTGCTATCAATGCTGCACGCACTGCGCCGGCCACCACTTCTGATGCGCGCAGCGCGCATCGGCGCGGAAGATTACCGACGGTCTGTTCATTTGCCGCGCCTGTTGGGCTACGGTGTCTTACCGAAACACGGTGCCGCGTTGTTGCGATTGATGGAGATTGAAGCCGAGCTGAACGTTCAGCGCACCAGCGGAAACGCAAGCTACAGCCTAATCCGCCATGTGGATATCCTGATCGCGATGGTGGGTGAGGCCCGCGTCTTGCGCGCCTCACAAGCGGCCTGAGCCGAAGCCTACATGAAGCTATCGGGCGCTTCGGATTTCTTACGCGCGACGAACTCTGCCAGTGCGGTTGCGATGGCCGGGTCCAGGCCTGGCTGTTGATAATCGCTGAGCAGTTTCTCGACCCTGAGCGATGCCAGGGCCTGCGTATCCCGCGCGCCCTCATCTTCCCAGGTCTCGTAAGGCTTGTAGTCAAGCAAATCGGACTTCCAGAATGCCGATTTGAAGTTTTTCTGGGTGTGATCACATCCCAGATAATGCCCGCCGGGTCCAACCTCGCGAATGGCATCCATGGCCTGGGCGTTATAGTCCACTGACACACCCTGTGCCAGGTGATGCAAAGTCCCGAGTTGATCGGCATCCATGACGAATTTTTCGAAAGAAGACACAAGACCCCCTTCGAGCCATCCACATGAATGCAGCATGAAATTGACGCCCGCGAGCAGGCCCATGTTCAAGCTGTTCGACGTCTCATAGGCCGCTTGCGCGTCAGGCAGTTTGGAGCCGCAGAAAGACCCCGCCGACCGGTAAGGCAGCCCAAGACGGCGCGCCAATTGCCCGGCCCCATAGGTGATATGGGCCGCTTCGGGTGTCCCGAATGTGGGTGCGCCGGAATTCATGTCGATGGACGTCACAAAGGCGCCCATGATTACCGGGGCACCGGGCCGGATCAACTGGCTGTAAGCGATGCCGGCCAGAACCTCGGCCATCACTTGTGTCAGCGTACCCGCCACCGACACCGGCGCCATTGCCCCGCCAACGATAAAGGGCGAAATGATGCAGGCCTGATTGTTCTTGGCGTAAACCTCAAGCGCACCCATCATCACATCGTCGAAAGTCATCGGCGAGTTGATGTTGATGAGCGATGTCATCACGGTATTTTCCTGCACGAAGTCCTTGCCGAATAGAACCTCGCACATCTCCACGGAATCCTGAGCGCGGCTCGGCTCGGTCACCGACCCCATGAACGGCTTGTCACTCAGCGTCATGTGGGCATGCAACATGTCCAGATGACGCTTGTTGACCGGCACATCTGTGGGCTCGCACACGGTCCCGCCCGAATGGTGCAGCCAGCGCGACATATATCCCAGCTTCACGAATTTGCGGAAATCCTCCATCGTGGCATACCGGCGTCCGCCCATGGCGTCGCGCACGAAAGGTGGGCCGTAAACCGGGGCCAGCACCAGATTCTTGCCGCCAATGACCACACTGCGTTCCGGGTTGCGCGCATGTTGGGTGAAGCTTGACGGCGCGGTCTTGCAAAGCTGGCGGGCCAGCCCGCGCGGGATGCGCACACGTTCGCCATCCACATCCGCACCGGCCTCACGCCAGCGCGCCAAGGCCGCGGGATTCTCGATGAAATTGACACCGATCTCTTCCAGCACCGTTTCGGCATTGGTTTCGATGATTTCCAACGCTTCTTCTGTCAGAACTTCGAAATTCGGAATATTGCGTTCGATGAAACGCGCGGTCTCGAAAGAGACTGCACTTCTCTCCGCACGTCTGGCGGCCCCGCCACCACCACGCCCGCGTCTACGCTCTGCTACCGCCATTTTTGTCTCCGAAGTGAAAAGCTTGCGTTTGTGCTACCTTACTCGGCCCACGCTTCTCTGGCCCAGAGCGGCCTTGCAGGGAAAAAAGCGACATGACCGCAAAGTCCTGCCCCTGCTCTCGCTTAGTTGGTTGGAATCTCTCCACGGCTCTTGCCACTTTGCCTTCCCAAGCCTAATCAGCACCCATGAGCACTCAAGATCATGACCGCCTTCTCATCATCGACTTCGGCAGCCAGGTAACGCAGTTGATCGCGCGCCGCCTGCGGGAGCTGAATGTCTATTGCGAAATCCATCCGTTCAACTCCGTATCCGATGCGTTTTTGGAGGAATTCAAACCAAAGGCCGTGATCTTCTCGGGGGGGCCATCATCGGTTTTTGCCGAAGGTGCTCCGATGCCGCCCAAAGGTGTCTTTGATCTGGGCGTTCCGATTCTGGGCATCTGTTACGGCCAACAGGTCATGATGCAGTGTCTTGGTGGCAAGGTGGAACGCGGCCACGGCACCGCCGAATTCGGCCGCGCTTATGTCACGCCAGAAGCGCGCAAGCTCGCCTTGCTGGAAGGTTGGTTCGAGGCGGAGCGCGAACAGGTCTGGATGAGCCACGGCGATCACGTCAGCGAAATCGCGCCCGGTTTCGAAGTCTACGGCACCTCGCCCAACGCGCCCTTTGCGATCACCGGCGACACGGCGCGCGATTTTTATGCGGTACAGTTCCACCCCGAAGTCCACCACACGCCAAATGGCTCAAAACTCTACGAGAACTTCGTACGACTTGCTGGGTTCAAAGGCGATTGGACCATGGGCGCCTACCGCGAAGAGGCGATCCAGCGCATCCGTGATCAGGTGGGAACGGGCCGCGTGATCTGCGCGCTTTCCGGCGGTGTGGATTCTTCCGTTGCCGCCGTGCTGATCCACGAAGCCATCGGCGATCAGTTGACCTGTGTCTACGTCGATCACGGGCTGATGCGCAAAGATGAAAGCGCGCAGGTGGTGGGCATGTTCCGCGAGCATTACAACCTGCCCCTGATCCACGCCGACGAATCCGATCTGTTCCTGGGCAAGCTCGACGGCGTCAGCGATCCCGAAACCAAACGCAAGATCATCGGTGGTCTGTTCATCGAGGTGTTCGAGAAACACGCCAAGGAAATCGGCGGCGCGGATTTTCTGGCGCAGGGCACGCTTTATCCCGATGTCATCGAATCGGTCAGTTTTTCTGGGGGGCCGTCGGTCACCATCAAATCACACCACAACGTCGGCGGCCTGCCGGAACGCATGAACATGCAACTGGTCGAACCGCTGCGCGAACTTTTCAAGGATGAGGTCCGTGCGCTGGGGCGCGAATTGGGCCTGCCGGACAGCTTTATCGGGCGTCACCCCTTCCCCGGCCCCGGACTTGCGATTCGCTGCCCCGGCGAGATCACCCGCGAAAAACTCGACATCCTGCGCGAGGCCGACGCGGTCTACATCGACCAGATACGCAAACACGGGCTTTATGATGACATCTGGCAGGCCTTCGTTGCGATCCTGCCGGTACGCACGGTCGGGGTCATGGGCGACGGGCGCACCTATGATTTTGCCTGCGCCCTGCGTGCCGTGACCTCCGTCGATGGGATGACGGCGGATTACTACCCGTTCAGCCATGAGTTCCTCGGCGAAACGGCCACCCGCATCATCAATGAAGTGCCGGGGATCAACCGGGTCACCTACGACATTACCTCCAAACCACCGGGCACAATCGAGTGGGAGTGAGCTTTCCCGGCGCGCGCGATGCCTCAGATCTGAATTGAAGACCCCTATGAGCCCGACGCTGAAAGCCGCCTTGTGGATGATCGGGGCCATCGTGTCCTTCTCTTCCATGGCGGTGGGCGGGCGGGAGCTGTCCTCTGAACTCGATACATTCGAGATCATGATGTACCGCAGCCTGTTTGGCGTGCTGATCGTGGTCTCGCTGGCCGGCGCCTTTGGCACTTGGCGCGAGATCAACATACGCAATATGCGGGTTCAGATCATCCGTAACCTTGCCCATTTCACCGGACAGAATCTTTGGTTTTATGCGGTCACCGTCATCCCGCTGGCACAGGTGATCGCCCTGGAATTCACCACGCCGCTTTGGGTCATCCTGCTGTCACCTCTCATTTTGGGCGAGCGCCTGACACTGATGCGCGCCCTTGCGGGGATCATGGGGTTTATCGGCATCCTGATCGTGGCGCGGCCCGACATGGCCGGGCTCAATTCAGGCATTATCACCGCCGCGTCATGCGCAATATTCTTTGCCCTCACCATCATGCTCACCAAACGTTTGACCCGCACCCAGGGCATCACCTGTATCTTATTCTACCTCACAACCTTGCAACTGGTTTTTGGTGTCATTGCAGCCGGATATGACGGTGACATCGCGATCCCATCCGCCGCGGCCTTGCCTTTGGTCATTCTTGTCGGTGCAGCGGGTCTTGTCGCTCACTTTTGCCTGACCAATGCACTGGCCATTGCGCCTGCAACTGTCGTCGTGCCCATCGATTTTGTCCGCCTGCCGGTGATCGCTGTTGTCGGCATGCTGCTTTACGCAGAGCCACTGGATCTTTGGGTTTTTGTGGGGGCCCTGGTGATTTTTACCGGCAACTATTTGAATATTTGGTCCGAGACCCAAACAAAAACTTGATTTTACGTGAGGTCACAACGCAATCTTCCCTAGCGTCATTGATTGACGCAGGGGTTTTGCGTGATTAATTGCCCCAGCCTTTCAAAGCAAAAATGCAAATCCATACAAGGCTTACGTTCCGGGGAGGAGCTTCATGAAGTCGTATATAACAAGTGTAACAACTCTTTGTCTGGCGGCCGGTGCCGCACATGCAGGTGGTATCGACCGGTCGGGCCAGTCGATTGATGTGCTTTTCGAAGAAGGCCGCTATCTGGAGTTCAGCGCCGTCAGTGTGACACCGGATCTGAGCGGTGAAGCGCGTGCGCCCTTTGCAAATGGCACGGGATCGGGCGATATCGCACCGAGCTACTTCCGATTTGGCGCGGCGTATAAAGCTGATATCAATGACAGATTTTCCTACGCGCTGATCCTAGACGAGCCTTTCGGAGCGGATGTCGATTACCCAGCGGGAACCGGATACTTCGCCTCCACATCAGACGCAGAGTTTACCAGCCGGGCTCTTACGGGGTTGCTGCGCTATAAAGACGATTCAGGTTTTTCGGTCTTTGGCGGGCTGCGTCTGCAATCTGTCGAAGCCAACGCGACCGTGAACTTCATCCGACCGGTCGGCCCACCACTGCTCTATACTGCCGAAGCGGATGTACATTATGGCCTCGGCTATGTCGCCGGTGTCGCCTATGAAAGACCGGAAATCGCGCTGCGTGTCTCGCTGACCTATAGTTCAGAAATCTCACATAGTGTTGATACGGTCGAAAATGTCGTAGGTGTCGGATCGCTTTCCACATCGACGGAATTCGAAACGCCGCAATCTCTCAATCTGGAATTCCAGACCGGTGTGGCAGCCGATACGTTGCTTTTCGGCGGCGTGCGTTGGGTGGACTGGTCCGATTTTGCGCTCGATCCTTCGCTCTATCAAACCGTGACCGGTGGATCGTCGCTGCTCAGCTACCAGGAAGATGTGATCACCTATACGCTGGGGATCGGGCGGCGCCTGAACGACAACTGGTCCGTGGCGGCGTCTATCGGATACGAGGAAAACACCCGCAATCTCTTTACCAACCTCGGACCTGCTGACGGACAGGAGAGCATCTCGCTGGCCGCGATCTATTCGCAGGGCAATTACGAGATCACAACCGGTATCCGTTATATCCGGATCGGTGATACAACAACCGGTGTCAGCGGCACGCCAGCTGCGAACTTCAATGACAACGACGCGATCGCCATTGGCGTCAAGGTTGGTTACCGGTTCTGATGTCTGAACCTGTTTAGTTGGCGCCCGCATTTTTGCGGGCGCTTTTTCTTTGCGCATGTTTCGGGTGGTTCACCCGAGAACCGCCTACTAGGCTCCCCGCATGACACCGCAAAAAACACTGACCGGCAAAGCATGGGCCGCACTGGTTCTGCTGGCTTTGATCTGGGGCGCTTCATTCCTGTCCATCCGGGTAGCGTTGAATGAGATCGCGCCTTTGACCTCCGTTGCCCATCGTACTTTCTGGGCCATGATCGCTCTGTGGGCCGTGGTCTTGAGCTTGCGACTGCCGCTGCCCAGAGGTCTTCATGTCTGGGGCGCATTTGTGATCATGGGTCTGCTGAACAACGCCGTGCCCTTCAGCCTGATGGCCTGGGGACAGCTCCATATCGAAACCGGGCTGACATCCATTTTGAACGCCGCAACCGCGGTCTTCGGCGTTTTGGTTGCGGCCCTGTTTTTTGCCGACGAAAAGCTCTCGCCGCGCAAAATGATCGGTGTGGGGTTGGGTTTCTTGGGTGTGATGACCGCGATCGGTCTGGAAAATCTACGTAACTTCGATCTGCGGTCGATTGCGCAACTGGCCATTCTGGGGGGCACAGTCTCTTATGCGTTGGCCGGTGTCTGGGCGCGCAAAACCCTCGCAGGGCTTGCGCCGCAGGTTGCGGCGGCTGGCATGCTGACCGGCTCTTCGATTTTCACCGTGCCTTTGGCCCTGATCGTCGATGGCCCCATCTCGTTTGACCTGCAACCCGTCACTATTCTTGCGGTCGCCTATTATGCCCTGATCGCGACAGCGGGGGCCTATCTGCTTTATTATTACATTCTGGGCCTTGCGGGCAGCGGCAATCTGATGCTGGTAACGCTCCTAATTGCGCCGGTCGCGATCATCCTTGGGGCGTTGGTCCTTGATGAGCAGCTAAATCCGAATGCCTACGCGGGCTTTGCGCTGCTGGCCGCCGGCCTGATCATTCTGGATGGACGCCTGTGGCAGAGGTTCCGCAAACGCAAAGCCGTTGCTGCGGATTGATTGACCCCCCCTTTGGCCACGGCTAGGACAAGGGGAACGCCATTCGATTCACAGGGACGCGACCCCATGTTATATTCTTCTGCGGCCGACTGGCGGGCAGCCCCCCGCAAATCCGTCCTGGTCTACGGTATGTCGGGTCTGGGCAAGACACATATGTCAAACCTGCTTCGCGCCTCCGGCGATTGGTTTCACTATTCCATCGACTACCGGATCGGCACCCGCTACATGGGCGAATTCATCGCCGACAACGCCAAGGCAGAGGCGATGAAAGTCCCGTTTCTGCGCGATTTGCTGATGAGTGACAGTATCTACATCGGGTCCAACATCACCTTCGACAATCTGGCGCCGGTCGCCACCTATCTCGGCAAACCCGGTGCCAAAGATCGCGGCGGCCTGCCCATGCAGGAATACATACGCAGGCAGGCGCAATTCCGGCAGGCAGAGATTTCGGCACTCTACGATACCGCGCATTTCTCGGAACGCGCCGAAGCGCTGTACGGATATCCGCATTTCATCTGTGATTCAGGCGGTTCCATATGCGAATGGGTTGAGGCCGCTGATGATCAGGACGCCTTGATGCAGGATCTGGCCCGCAACTGCCTGCTGATCTGGATCAAAGGCGACGAGGCCCATACGCAGGAACTTATCCGCCGATTTGACCGCGCGCCCAAACCGATGGCGTATCAACCTGCGTTTCTGGCCAAGGTATGGGATGAATACCTACAGGAAAACAAATGCCTGGAAGGTGATGTTGATCCGGATGATTTCATTCGTTTCACCTATGCCCGAGCGCTCGCTCATCGACAACCCCGCTACGAGGCCATGTCGCGCTGGGGTGTAACAGTCACTGCAGATCAGGTCGCCGCCCTCAAATCGCCGCAGGATTTCGAAGACCTCATTGCCGGTTGCCTGTAACCCGTACACTGACCTGTGAGGTCGTCCCCCTTGAGGCACCCGTTGCGAGAGGCTATCTCCCTCATTTGACACCTTATCGAAAGAAGACTGATGCCTATCAAGATACCTTCCGACCTACCGGCCTACGACGTGCTGACGCGCGAAGGGGTGATGGTGGTTGACGAGGTTCAGGCGGCCCGTCAGGATATTCGACCGCTGCGCATCGGGTTACTGAACCTGATGCCGAAAAAGATACAGACCGAAAATCAGTTTGCCCGTCTGATCGGCGCGACACCTTTGCAGATCGAGTTGAGCCTGATCCGGATGTCCGAGCACCGGACAAAAAATACCGCAGCCGCCCATATGGCCAGCTTCTACAGGACCTTTCAGGAGGTCAAAGACGAGAAATTCGACGGGCTGATCATCACCGGTGCGCCCATCGAACACCTGCCCTTCGAGCAGGTCACCTATTGGGACGAACTCCGCCAGATCATGGATTGGACCCAGACCAATGTGCAATCCACTTTTGGCGTGTGCTGGGGTGGCATGGCCATGATCAACCATTTTCACGGCGTCGATAAACATATGCTGGAGGCCAAGGCCTTTGGCTGTTTCCGGCATCGTAATCTGGCGCCCGCATCTCCCTATTTGCGTGGTTTTTCAGACGATTGCGTGATCCCTGTTTCGCGCTGGACAGAGATGCGCCAGGACGAAATCGACAAGGCTGGGAGCCTGAAAACGCTTCTGGGTAGCGATCAGGTCGGCCCTTGTCTGGTGGAAGATGCAAGCCACCGTGCGCTTTATATCTTCAATCACTTTGAATATGATCGCGATACGCTGAAACAGGAATATGATCGCGATGTGGATGCAGGCACGCCGATCAACGTACCGATGAATTACTATCCGGGTGACGATCCAGCGCAGACCCCGCTCAATCGGTGGCGCAGCCACGCCCATCTGCTTTACGGCAACTGGATCAACGAGATTTACCAATGCACCCCCTTCGAGATGAATCGCATTGGGACGTAAGCGAATGGTCCTGAGCCTTGCGCTGATTTTGGGAGTGGTGGCGCTTGTTCAATGGCGGGCGACAACGCGTGAAACAGCGGCGGAAGCTGCCTATCCGCCATCCGGCCAGGTTGTCGATGTCGACGGGACGTCGATACATGTGCGGATCGAAGGCAGCGGGCCGGATGTGGTATTGATCCATGGTGCCAGCGGTTCGCTGCGCGACTTCACCTTTGATCTGGTCGGACGCTTGAGCGATCGCTACCGCGTCATATCCTTTGACCGTCCAGGATTGGGATGGAGCGAAAGGCCCGCGCCGGAGCATGGCGGGGCCTGGAATAACTATGCAGAGCCGCCCTCTTTGCAGGCAAAACTAATGCAGGCTGCCGCTGATCAGGTCGGGGTCTCAAAGCCCGTTGTCGTTGGGCATTCCTACGGCGGTGCGGTAGCACTCGCCTGGGCGCTGGAGCGTCCGGATGAAACCGCAGCCCTTGTCTTGCTGGGGGCAGCCTCAAATCCATGGCCCGGGGATCTGGGGCTTTTCTATCAGGTCAATGCCTCAAAGCCCGGAGGCGCGTTGGCCATTCCGCTGATCACCGCCTTCGCGCCCAGAGCGGCGGTGGAAACAGCTGTCAAAGCCATCTTCCAACCCCAACCCATCCCTGACGGGTATCTGGACCATTTCGGACCTGAAATGACACTGCGCCGCAGCACCCAGCGCGCAAATGCCCAGCAGGTCAACAGTCTGCGCCCCTATGTGGTTGATATGTCTCAACGTTATTCGGGTCTTAACCTGCCGGTTGAAATCCTTCACGGGACAGATGACACCATCGTGCCCCTGCACATTCATTCCGAACCATTGGCGGCCTTACTGCCGGACGCAAACCTGATCAGATTGGAAGGCGTTGGGCACATGCCGCATCATGCCGCCCCCGGGGAAGTGACGGATGCGATCGACCGGGCCGCCGTCAAAGCCGGTTTGCGTTAAGCCCCTTAACATCCCATATTGACTGCAACAGCACTTACCCGGAGGCCTTCATGGACCTGCCATTCGACGGCGCCATTAGCACTTTTTTCAAATCCGGCGCGCCAGCGGACGTTCGGCAAGCCATTGAAAAGGCGGATAAGGATGACATCCTGACGGGCGACTATCCCCATGAGACGCGGATGTCGCGAAAGCTCTACGAAAAAGAGCTCGATGCGCTGCAAATCGAACTGGTTAAACTGCAAGCCTGGTCCAAGGAGAGCGGCGCCCGTATCGCGATTGTGTTCGAAGGTCGCGATGGTGCCGGAAAAGGGGGCACAATCAGTCGGTTCCGCACCAATCTTAATCCAAGAGGTGCCCGCATCGTTGCCCTTTCCAAACCAACCGAAACCGAAGCCACACAATGGTATTTTCAGCGCTATGTGTCGCATCTGCCCGCCGCTGGCGAGATGGTCTTCTTTGATCGCAGTTGGTACAATCGGGGTGTCGTTGAATCCGTGTTCGAGTTCTGCACGCCAGAGCAGCGGGAGCAGTTTTTCTCCCAGGTGCTCCCCTTTGAACGCATGATCGCCGACGAAGGTATTCATCTCTTCAAGTTCTGGCTCAATGTCGGACGCGCTGAACAGCTGCGGCGGATGCTGAAACGCGAAAGTGACCCCCTCAAACAATGGAAGCTGAGCTGGATTGATGTTGAAGGGCTCAACCGCTGGGATCGCTATTCGGACGCCATCGGCGAAACCTTGACCCGCAGCCAAAGTGACGTGGCCCCCTGGACAGTCGTGCGGTCGGACGACAAGCGGCGCGCGCGCCTGAACGCGATCCGAACGGTGCTGCATGGTCTCGATTACGCGCGCAAGGATGCCAAGGCGATTGGTCCGATCGACCCGTCAATTTGTGGCGGACCGGACATCTGGCATGCCTAAACGCGGCTATCACCATGGCAATCTGCGGCAGGCGCTGATCGAAGCGGCTTTGCAATTGATCGAAGCCAAAGGTCCGATGGGGTTCACCTTGTCAGAGGCGGCCAAACAAGCCGGAGTTACCCCGGCTGCCGTCTATCGACATTTTGAAGGTCGCGAAGATCTGATTGCCGAAGCGGCGTTGCAAGGCTACGAGATTTTTGCCGATCTTATGGAATACGCCTATGAAAAAGGCCAACCCTCTGCTTTGGCGGCATTTTCCGCAACAGGACGGGCCTATCTGGCCTTCGCGCGCAAATATCCCGGCCATTATATCGCGATGTTTGAAAGCGGTATCTCAGTGAACCGGACGCCCGAACTGGCGGCAGCAGCGAACCGCGCCAGTGGTGTTTTGGAGCGGGCGGCAACTGACCTCAGCCAGCATATTCCCGAAGACAAGCGCCCTCCTGCCTCGATGTTTTCCGCCCATATCTGGGCGCTGAGCCACGGTGTTGTAGAGCTTTTTGCCCGGAATTCTCCTGGCCGTGCCTCTCCGTTCCCGGCAGATGATTTACTAGAAACCGGGATCGGGATTTACCTGCGAGGGTTGGGCTTGATATCGGCAGACGAATGACCGGGATCCGTCAGGCAGACAGGTAAGGTTTCAAAGCCTCCACCTCACGTGCCGTCAGGGTGATTGTAGCCGTATCCCCAAATCGATCAAATCCTCCGGTATCGGCGGCGGCGAACAGGGCGCGGAGTTCTGCCTGTGGTCCCGCTTCCAATGTCCGAACCGCATTCTCAGCAAGGAAAAAGCTCTCGGTCAGCGCCCCGTTTGATCGAACAATCTGATGGCTGTCGAACATGAAATGCGTGTAGCTCACCTGGTCCTGGGGCTGAACGGCAACTCCGGGCAAACCACATAGATGCTTTGCCGCGACAAGGACCTCGGACTTGCCGAATAGCAACTCCGCCATCGGGTTTTCGACCCAGATGCGGTGCTGTTGTGAAACCGTCAGCGGACGGTCATTGCCGATCGCGCCCGCTTCGAACACCACCGGCGCAAAAGCGTCCTGCCCGGCCACCTCGGTGCTGCCGACCCATTGCACCGGAATTTCACCGTTGTCTCGGGTCCAGATCAGTTGCCCCGGCACAATGTCTTCAACGCGCACCTCGCCTTGCGACGTGCCAATCATCGTTCCGGCTGCGAAACAGGTTACAAAATTATTGTAATTGGACGTCCCGAAATTCGAGCCGCCGATTTTTACATAAGATGTGCCATCCTGGAGCAGATCGGTGGTCGCAAAACCCCAGATATCGCTGAAGTCCCCGTTTTGAGAGAAAACATTGAGCTGGATGTTCGGACCGGTCGGATTCCCGTTGCCATCCAGCGCCCTCAGGATAATCAGGCTCTCTGATTCAACCGGGGTGCCATTGGCAACGATCCCGCCACCGTCCGTAATAATGTGATTGTTGGGCTGGTCGTCATTGAACCTGCCCGCCCCGCCACCTGTATCGTCCAGTTCGATTTCTGTGCCGAATGTGCTCGAATACTCAAACACGGTGCCATTGGGCGTGTCGGAATTGTTGATTATGCCGTTACCCACGAGCCCACCATTGGCGCTCGAAGTGACGATCAGACTTGCATTGTCAAAGGCTATGAATGTTCTGAGGACCATATAACTACCGAGTAATTCCTGCCAACCGTACCAAAATAAAGGGGAAAAAGACCCCGATTACGTCCCTTTGGCGAATGATATGCGGATTCCCGCTGAAATTCACGCCTTTTACGCAGGCATACCCCTCTGAGACAGGTGAGGGGTTAACGCGCCGCAACTTATCTCTATCTGTTGCACGAAAAAGGCCGCTCCCAAGGAACGGCCTTTTGAAAACGTAAGGTGATAGCTTAGCGCTTGGAGAACTGGAAGCTCTTACGCGCTTTGGCTTTACCGTATTTCTTGCGCTCAACGACGCGGCTGTCGCGGGTCAGGAAACCAGCAGCCTTCAGCGCACCACGCAGGGACGGGTCGTAAAGTTGCAGCGCCTTGGAGATGCCGTGCTTGACCGCACCGGCCTGACCGGACAATCCACCGCCCTTGACCGTGGCAACCACATCAAACTGACCTTCTGTTCCGGAAACCGAGAAAGGCTGGGCCAGGATCATCTGCAACACAGGGCGTGCGAAGTAGATGTTCTGCTCTTTGCCATTAACGGTCACTTTGCCAGAACCGGGTTTGATCCAGACGCGGGCAATCGCGTCTTTGCGCTTGCCGGTTGCATAAGACCGCCCCAGATCGTCGCGTACCGGCTCACGCGGCGTTTCGACGACTTCGGGAGTGGCTTCGATGCCAGCAACTTCGGCCAGATCTTCAAGTGTGTTGATTTCTTCAGCCATGCTCATGCACTCCGGGTATTTTTGCTGTTCATGGATTTGACATCCAGAACTTCGGGGCTTTGCGCCTCATGTGGGTGATCGCCGCCTGCATAGACCCGCAGGTTGGTCATGATCTGACGGCTCAGGCGGTTGCCGGGCAGCATGCGCTTGACGGCAAGTGTCACAATACGCTCCGGATGCGCACCTGTCAGGATCTGCTCTTTGGTGCGGGATTTGATGCCACCGGGATGGCCTGTGTGCCAGTAGTGATGCTCTTCACGCTTCTTGCCGGTGAGCTGGATCTTATCCGCGTTGATGACAATGACGTTGTCGCCCATATCCATGTGCGGCGTGAAGGAAGCTTTGTGTTTGCCGCGCAGACGTTGCGCGATGATCGAGGCAAGACGGCCCAGAACAACGCCCTCGGCGTCGATCAGGATCCATTTCTTGTCGATATCTGCGGGTGTTGCAGAAAAGGTTTTCATGGACGGTTCCCCGTTTGAGGTGAAGGGTGCGGATAACATCACGCGCACCCGAATTCGATTGGGGCGTTATAAAGCACGCAAAGGGCACGTCAAGGCGAATGTGCGCCTTATAATTGTTGAAAAACAGCGCATTATAATATAGGTATAATAATACCCCAATGACTTCGGTGGGAATCCACACCCCCATATCGCTCTGCATCATGTCAGGTCGACCACCTGCAGCTTAAACGTTGATCTGCTCAGGCGCGCTGTCGAGAAGCCCGCGCAGCCGCATCATCGCCGCTTCAAAGCTCTTCAGAGACACACCTGCATTCACGGCCATGCGCACCGCATGGGGCGCGCGGGCCTCGCGGCATACAAATTCCTCCGAAGAGCGGATCTTGACCCCCTCAGCCTCCGCCGCCTGACAAAAAGCCCCTGCCCGCCACCCCAGAGGCAAACGCAACCATAAGAACGGAACATCCGGTCGCCACCTCAGATCGTACCCTCCAAGGATATTGACGGCGCTTTGAACGTAGCGGTTGAAGGCCTTGCGCGTCTCTTCGGTGAGGTCGTCAATCTGTGGGTGCACCAATAGGTCCGCACAGATGTCACTGAGGGGCGTCGCCAGACCAAAGAACCCGTGCTCAGCAGTGCGCCGTAAAACCGTGGATTTCCCTTCCGGCGCGATCGCAAAGCCAAAGCGCAGCGACGGTGTGATGGTCTTGGCGATAGAAGAAACATACCAGCCCCGCCCCGGTGCCAGCATCCGGTAGGACGGTGCCCGGTTGACCCCCATCCGGTAGCAATCATCCTCAACGATCTGGAAATCATGTCGGCGCGCCACCCGCGCGATCTCCTCGCGTCGCGCAACGGGCGTGAAACCCCCGGTCGGGTTATGAACTTCGGGCGAAGTGCACAGGACCTGAACGTCATGCGCCTTGGCCGCGGCTTCAAGCGCGTCGGGCAGGATACCGTCTTCGTCCATCGCCACCGGCACGACATCGGCACGCAACATCTCCGCGGCGCGGCGAAAGCCCGGATAGGCCAGTTCCTCGATCAGCACCGTGGGTTTGCGGCCTTCAAGAATGGACTGCAGGATCAGCGATATCCCGTTCTGCCCGCCGTGACATAAAACAACGTCCTTTTCCCGTAATGGACCAAGTGGCGTGCCTTCCAACCACCTCACAACCGCTTGCCGGGTCGCACGGGCGCTATCGCGGCTGGGGTAATGCATCACGCCGGAAGGCGGGTCCTGCGCCACCTTGGTCATGAGATGACGCACCAGCTTATCCTGACCAACGCAAGGAAGATGTGGAGAGAACAGGTTGATATTATAGACATCGCCGTCTTCCTCGGCATTATGCGGGATCACGTCGACTTCGAGCGGCGCGTCAGAAATCTCTGTCTTGGATGGACGCGCAACAAAAGTACCCCGTCCAACCTCAGCCTGAAGCGCCCCCTCATCCGTAAGAATTGTATAGGCCCGCGCCACGGTTCCGGGCGTGATATTGAGCTGCCAGGCCAATTCGCGGACCGGTGGCAGCTTGTCTCCCACCTTCAATGTACCGGTCTCAATGCCATTACGAATGGAAGCGACGACCGCTTTGTACTTAGGCCCATCACCGGAATTCAGTTCGGGGTGCCAAATTGTACCCATTACAATATTTTCCTAGCATCTTTGTACTACTAATCGTATCAATAAAGCATAGCTATCATGCTATATTGTGTCAATACAATTTAGGAGATTCCCATGGCACACGCTCTGACACCTTCGCCCGAAACAATGGCCTATCTGAATGAGGTCAAGTCGATGCCAACCCTGGCCATCGTCGCGGTTGAGTTTGCTGTCTGCGTGTCCAAATGGGCCACACGGCGCCGCACGAGACGTGCGCTGCAACAGCTGACGCTTTGGCAGCTGGATGACGTGGGTGTGACACCGCGGCAGGCTCGCATTGAGGCTGCCAAGGTGTTCTGGCGCGCGTAACGTTCCCCGGTACGCTCCAGACCTCTTCCTCACGGCCGGGTTAATCCCGGCCGTTTTTTTACTCCCAAACCTCTGCGAACGCCTCCCTAGCGGCCAAAGCACCGCGATACAAAGGTCACAAACGCATCCACCTTTCGAGAATCCTTCAGGTTGGGGGCGCGCAGCGACGAAATCGGCGCGTGGGCCGCAGGCAGGCTGCCAGGCAGAATTTCAACAAGTTCTCCCGCTTCCAGCTCCCGCATGACAGCCAGACGTGATTTCACAACAATGCCCAGGCCGTGGGCGGCGGCATCTGTCAAGCTGTCAGAATTGGAAACCATCACCTGATTGCGCGGCATGTGCCCTCCCAACCCCCAATCGGTCTGCCAGGGCAAACAAATGCAGTGATGATCGACAAGCGCATGGACCGATGTGGGCTCGCTGTGGCGTTCAAGATAAGATGGTGCCGCACATAAGATCCGATGGTTGTCGGTGAGCTTTTTGGAAATGAAACTGCTGTCAGACAACACACCAACCCTGATCGCACAATCCTGCCGTTCCTCCACAAGGTTGACATAGCGGTCCACGGCGAGGAATTCGAAGGAGAGTTCTGGGTGCCGCGCGCGCAGGCTGTGCAGATGGGGCAATATGAAACGCGCCAGAATCCACGGGGCCATGGTCACGCGCAGATGCCCTCTGAGCGCGCCGCCATGGCTGCCGATGTCCATTTCGGCATTGGCCAGATCATCCAGAATACGTTCCACCCGGTCATGAAAGGCCCGCCCCTCAACGCTCAGCGACACCGTGCGGCTGCTGCGATGAAACAGGGTCACGCCCAGATGTTTTTCCAGCTTGGCCAGCCGGTGACTGACTGTGGCGGGCGAAATGCCCTGCGCGCGCGCCGCAGCGGTGATGCCGCCGCGCCCGGCGATCTGAATAAAGGTTTGCAGGTCTTCAATGGCGTACATTCGAATTTTTCTAACGATGGTTTCAGGATTGACCGGATTATCCGCATAAATCCCGAATGATAAAGGGGGCTCACACCGTTTTGACGACTTGAGGGAGGTATATATGTCCAAGTCACTTTTCGCCGCAGCCCTGCTCTGCACAGCGCTCGGCACCACAGCCGTTGCCGAAATTGAAACCTTTGCCACATTTGACGCAGGCACCCCGCCGGGCAATCTGGCCATTGGACCGGATGGGCGCATGTTCATGAGCGTGCATGAATTTTACGGCCATGATTTGCGCGTTGTCGAAGTCCTGCCGGATGGCAGCACCGCGCCCTATCCAAATGCCGATTGGGCGAACAGACCTGTCGAGGACGGCCCGGGGCTGAACGGCGTTCTGGGGCTGCGCGCGGACCGCGATGGCATATTGTGGATGCTGGACGGACAGGGTGCCGGTCAGACCGGGCGCATTATCGGCTGGAACACGCGGACCGAAAAGCTCCACCGTATCTACTATCTGGGTCAACCGGCAACGCGTGAGACAAGCTTTCTCAACGATCTGGCCGTGGACCGCGAACATGGCGCGATCTACATCACCGACACGGCCAATGCCGAAACCACGGCGCTGATCGTTCTGGATCTGGAAACGGGTCGCGCCCGCCGGGTACTGGAGGCCTCCGCCTTCACCGTGCCGGAAGACACCGAGATGGTGATTGACGGCAATGTGGTGACCCTTGGCGGCGCGCCCGCAAAGATCGGCGCAAATCCGATCACGATTGATCCGACCAACACATGGGTCTATTTCGCCCCGATGACGGCCAGCGCGATGTACCGGGTGCGCACCACCGATCTGCTCGATACCTCCTTGTCGGATGCGGACCTGGCCGCGCGGGTCGAGCGCTATGGTGACAAGCCGATCTCTGACGGCTCGACCGTGGATGCGGCGGGCAATGTCTACATCACCTCGATCACCGATGACGCCGTGGGGGTCACGCAGGCCGACGGCAGCTACAAGATCCTCTACCAACAGGACAACATGTCCTGGCCGGACGGGTTCGCCATGGGCGTGGACGGCTATGTTTATGTCACCATCAACGAATTGCACCGCTCTCCGGTACTGAACGGCGGCGCGGATGCGACCAAGGGCGAGTTTAGCATCATGCGTTTTCCCGCCCTCGGGTCGGCCATCAGCGGGAGGTGACAGATGCTCTACCGTCTGGATTTCACCGTTGAATATGACGCCAGCATGCAACAGCAGGGCCTGCTTGGGGTCTGGGCCGAAGAGGCGGAGGCCGCTTTGGGGGCCAAATCCGCCGGGGTTGTGAAAGACCTGTGGAAAGTGGTGGGGGAGCGCAAGGTGCTGGCCATTGTCGATGTGGCCAGTCCCGATGACCTCGACCGCATCCTGTTTGATCTGCCGATCATGCAAAGGATGGGGCATCACGTACAGGTTGATGTCAAATCCCTGCGCCGCTACGAGGATTTCGCCGCAGACGTTCGGGAACGGCTGGGCCGCGCCTGACACCCTGCAAGCCGCCGCGTTCTATGCGGAACGCGGCGGGATCGCATAGGTCAGGCTGGCACGGGCCACGGGTTTGCCCTGGCCTTCGGAATAGATCAGCACATCGCTGACCGAAAGCTGCCTGCCCAGTTTCAGCAACCGGACGCGAGCAATCAGATCAACGCCTGCGGCCGGTTTGCGCATGAAATCAATGGAACAATTGGTGGTTACGGCCAGTTCCTGCGGGCCGATCACCGCCAGCGTCATCAGATAGGCCCCGACATCGGCGAGCGAAAACATCGACGGGCCCGAAATGGTGCCGCCGGGGCGAATGTGCTTGTCACTGACCAGCAACCGCACGGTCAGTTCATCCGGGGCCACATGTTCCACCAGGAAATCATCGGCCACCTGCTCAAAAACCTGATCGAGAAAGGCGTTGAGCTCCGCCGCGGTCATTTTGATGCCCATTCCCTGCCCCTTCTTGCTGCGTTTTCACAGAGTTGGGCGATTTACTGGTCAAGAGCAAGCGACCGCGCGCGCTGTTCGAACATTTCTATGCGCATCACTGGATTGTTTCCAATTCTGGTATGAAGAGTTTCTACCTGCGGTATTTCAATTTGGGCAGGAACATGGCAAAGACGGGGCACGGGTGAAACGCCTTGATGATTTTTGGGTCGCTGCCAGCGGAAGGTCCCTCCAAGCCAGTCTCTCGCTGGTCCGACATTCCCGCAGCGGCGACCCCAAAAACGCCTCTTCCAAAAAATCAGTTTGCCCGCGAATTTCATGGCTTTTGGTTGTGCGACCCCGCGCGCTGGCATAGATGACAGCCCATGACACAAGAACTTCATATCGTTGGCGGCGGCATGGCCGGATCGGAAGCTGCCTGGCAGGCCGCACATATGGGCATCAACGTCGTTCTGCACGAAATGCGCCCGCAGGTTGGCACCTTCGCGCATCAGACCGGGCTTTTGGGGGAAATGGTCTGTTCCAATTCCTTCCGCTCGGACGACAGTGAGCAAAACGCCGTGGGGTTGCTGCATTGGGAAATGCGTCAGGCCAACGGGTTGATCATGCAAACGGCGGACCGGCACCGTCTGCCCGCAGGTGGGGCGCTGGCGGTGGACCGCGACCCTTTCGCGCAATCGGTCACGGATGCCTTGCTGGCGCATCCGAACATCCGCGTGGATTATGGCGAAATCACTGCATTACCGGGCGACGGACAGTGGATCATTGCCACAGGCCCGCTGACCTCCGGTGCGCTGGGACAGGCCATTGCGCAGGAGACCGGGGCCGAAGCGCTGGCGTTTTTCGACGCCATTGCCCCCATCGTCTATTTTGACAGCATCGACATGTCCAAGGCCTGGATGCAGTCGCGTTATGACAAGGGTGACACCGAAGAAGAACGCACCGCATACCTCAACTGCCCGATGGACAAAGACCAGTACGAGGCTTTCATCGACGCGCTGCTGGCCGCCGACAAGACGGAGTTCCACGAAGGCGAAACCGCAGGTTATTTTGATGGCTGTCTGCCCATTGAAGTGATGGCGGAGCGCGGTCGCGAAACGCTGCGGTTTGGCCCGATGAAACCCGTGGGGCTGACAAACCCGCATACCCCTGACGAGAAGCCCTATGCGGTCGTGCAATTGCGCCGGGATAACAAACTGGGCACGCTCTACAATATGGTGGGCTTTCAGACCAAGATGAAATACGGCGCGCAAACGGATGTTTTCAAACGCATTCCCGGGCTGGAACAAGCCAGTTTCGCCCGTTTGGGCGGCATCCACCGCAACACGTTTCTCAATTCACCGACGCTGCTGGACGGGCAGATGCGGTTGCGGTCGCGGCCCAACATCCGGTTTGCCGGTCAGATCACCGGGGTCGAAGGATATGTTGAATCCGCTGCCATGGGGCTATTGGCCGGGAGGCTGGCCGCGCATGAGATGTTGGGAACACATCTTGATACCCCGCCCGACACCACCGCCACGGGCGCGCTGATCACCCATATTGCCGGCGGGGCGGAGGCCAAGACCTTCCAGCCCATGAATGTCAATTTCGGACTGTTTCCACCGGTCGAGGGGCTCAAAGGGGGCCGTCGGGGCCGCAAGGACCGCTACAAGGCCTATACCGACCGGGCCAAGTTGGATTGGCAAAACTGGCTGGGGAATGCTGCACTGGACGCCGCCTGACGGATCAGGGTATCCTTGCAGCATGACCCAAGGATATCTGAACAAAGTTTACGACGCCCGCGATGCGGCACAAACACGCGCCCTTTATGATGACTGGTCAGACAGCTACGACGCTGAAGTGGCCGAAAACGGCTATATCACCCCGTCCCGATGCGCAGAAGCCCTGGCAAAATTCGCCAAGGATCAGACTGCGCCAATTTTGGATTTCGGCTGCGGTACCGGCCTGTCCGGGCTTGCATTGAAACTGGCCGGGTTTGAGACAATCGACGGCATGGACCTTTCCGAAGAGATGTTGGCGCAGGCGGAAGCAAAACGTCTCTACCGCGATCTCACGGTGATTGATGCGGACGCGCCTCTCGCCTTCAAACCCGGCACCTATGCCGCAATCGCTGCCATTGGCGTTATTGGTGCGGGTGCCGCCCCGATATCGGTGCTGGATACCCTGTTGCATGCGCTGAAACGAGATGGCCTGTTGGTGCTGTCGCTCAATGATCATGCGCTCGAAGACAAGACCAATGAAGCGCGCATCAACGAATGGTTGGATTGCGGTGCGGCGCGGCTTTTGCTGCGCGAACATGGTCCTCACCTGCCCGGCATTGACCTTGGCTCAAACGTCTACGTGCTTGAAAAGGCGTGACATTCACGACCCGGTTTGCCCCATCGCCAACGGGGCCACTGCACCTTGGTCACGCTTATTCGGCGATGCTGGCCTGGGATATGGCGCAGCGCGAAGGCGGCACATTCCTACTGCGCATCGAAGATATTGACCGCACACGCGCCCGCCCCGAGTGGGAGGCGCAAATCCATGACGATCTGACCTGGCTGGGGCTGCACTGGCCGCAACCGGTGATGCGCCAGTCGGACCGGATGGACGTCTACGCCGATGCGCTGGACGCGTTGTGGGCGCGCGGGCTGCTCTATCCCTGCGATTGCAGTCGGCGTGACATCACCGAAGCGTTGAGCGCGCCGCAGGAAGGGGCCTTGCCGACCGGACCGGATGGGCTGATCTACCCCGGAACATGCCGTTCGAAAAACCGTTTCCGGTATTCCGCGTCAACAGAGCGTCCGCGCGACCGGACATTGCGCTTGGCAGTCGATGGGGCTGTGTCATCGTTGGCAGCGTCACAACCTGACGGCCAGATGCGGCTCGGTTTCGCGGAAACCGGCACAGGTCCGACCGGGCAACGCGGCGAAATCGCTCTTTTCGCGGCTGAAATCGCCCGGAATATCGGTGACATCGTGCTGGCGCGCCGCGATATGGGCACGTCTTACCATCTGTCGGTCGTTCTGGACGATACCGCACAGGGCATAACGGATGTGGTGCGCGGGCGGGATCTGTTTGAGGCCACAGAAATTCACGTGGTTTTACAGAGCCTTCTTAAGCTTCCGACACCGCGCTACCATCATCACGAACTGATCCGCGATGACGCAGGCAAACGCCTGGCCAAACGCGATGACGCCCGCGCGCTGACTAAATATCGCGCTGAAGGAGCCACGCCGCAGGATATCAGGCGCATGGTGAATTTACCTCTGATCACAGCTGCCTGACCCCGCCTGCATTACATGGGGCGCATAAGTTCCACTTCATCACCGGTTTCCACGCCGGTGTAAAAACAGCTTCGGCGACCGGTATGGCAGGCAGGCCCCGATTGTTTCACCTGCATCAAAACGCAATCGCGATCACAATCAACCCGTAGCGAGACAAGTTCCTGCACATTGCCGCTGGTTTCGCCCTTGACCCAAAACGCTTGCCGTGACCGGCTCCAATAGGTCACGCGACGCGTCTCCAGGGTGCGCGCAAGGCTCTCGGCGTTCATCCAGGCCAACATCAGCACCTCGCCACTTGCCACATCCTGCGCAATGGCCGGGACAAGCCCCGCCTCATTGTAGGTCAAAGTGCCCGGATCAAAGGAAACAGTCTCGTGAGCCATTGCGAAAACCCTTTTGCATATTTCGCGTCAACAATTATGTAGGTGTTAACACTTTTGCCTAACCCATAAGGCCCCTCATGTCCGGTGACAACGACCTCATCAAACTCTACTCCGGCCGTATTCTGGCGTTGGCTGCGGAGATTCCGCATTTGGGCCGTTTGGATACGCCCATGGCGACGGTCAAGAAACGCTCACCGCTCTGTGGGTCGGCTGTTACGATCGATTTGAGCATCGAAAACGGAAAAGTCAGCGCGTTTGCCCAGGATGTGAAAGCCTGCGCCCTGGGTCAGGCAGCCGCCGCCGTCACCGGTGGTGCGGTTATCGGGCGCGACCTGTCAGAGCTGGAGACTGCGCGGGAAGCATTGCGCGCCATGCTCAAGGAGAACGGCCCCCTGCCCGCCGCCCCGTTCGAAGGGTTTGAGGTTCTGGAGCCTGCGCGCGATTACAAGAACCGCCACGCCTCCATCATGCTGAGCATCGAAGCGACCTGCGAAGCCATGACCCAGGCGCTTCAGGCGGACTGCGCCTGATTCCCCAAAGATTAGCTATTTTTAAGTAAATTCGTGGCAATTGTCGGGGTGATTGTTATCGCGGGGCGTTATGACTGTTCAGCCACAGTTGACGGAAGATGTTCACACGGACCGACTAACCAAAGCTGCGGCCGCCCTTGGGTATGAGATCGTGGACATCGCAGGATTCCTTGATCTGGTGGAAGAGCATGCAAGGGAGCAGCGCAAGAGCCTGAAGGTTCTGGACGAACGCGCCAGCGAAATGGGTCAGGCAAACTCCGACGTCAGAAATGCCGTGGAGACCATGGCGCAGAACACCGGTGAAACGGCGCGTGATGTGGAAGCCTCCGCGGCATTGATGCGCACGACCGGAGAAAAGACGCGCAACGTTGCCGGATGGGTTCAGAATCTGTCAGATCGAACCGAAACGGTAAGTGATACGTTGCGCGACGTAAAATCCAACAATCAGCAAATTGCGGGTATCGCTACGCAAGTTAACACACTGGCGATCAACGCAAAAATAGAGGCCGCTCGCGCGGGAGACGCCGGACGCGGTTTTGCGATCGTGGCTGATGCCATCAATGAGTTGTCGCAGAAAACGCGCGACGCCGCGGTGGAGATTTCCAACAACATCGAGCGACTGACCGCCTGGATCACCGATTTGGGCAAAGAGGCAACAGATATCGCGACCCAGGCTGCGGATGTTCTAGAGAACGCCGGGGGGACCGATACGGCCTTGACCCGGATGGAGGCGTCGATCACATCGGCCGATAAACAGGCAAAGCGAATTTCCGAGCAAGCCGAACGCGTACAGATCGCAATGGACGATTTTACACCGGCGCTTGCCGGGATCGAACGTGCCGTCAAAAGCACCACAACCGGGATCGAGACGACGCATCAACGCATCCTGTGTCTCATCGACACCTCCGAAACCATTGTCCAGTCGACCGCATTATTGGGTGGCAGCTCTGTCGACACCCCGTTCATCCAGCGCGTTCAGGGCGCGGCACGTGAATTGACGCGGCAGCTTGAAGTTGCCGTAGAGACGGGAGAGATCACGCTATCGCGGCTGTTTGATCAAACTTACCAACCCATTCCCGGCAGCAATCCCGAACAGTTTCTGACCGAATCCACCAGAGTTTTTGACAAGATATTGCCACCGCTTCAGGAATCGGTTCTGGAAATGGATCCCAAGGTGGTGTTCTGCGCCGCTGTTGATACGAATGGATATCTGCCCACGCACAACCGCAAATTTTCCCATCCACAGAGCGACGATCCGACCTGGAACATGGCCAATTGTCGAAACAGGCGCATTTTCGACGACCGCGTCGGCTTGAAGGCGGGGCGCAGTACCGAACCTTTCCTATTGCAGGTCTATCGCCGGGATATGGGCGGTGGTGATTTCAAAATGATGAAGGACCTCTCGGCACCCATCTTTGTTCAAGGCAAACACTGGGGCGGGCTGCGGCTTGCGTATACTTTCTGACCCTTTGCACAAGCCACCGTTGGTATCGTGAAAAAAAACGCCGCACGTTCTGGAAAGAACGGCGGCGTCAGGTATAGCGTCTCTCACGTGGGACCCGAGGCTTTGCGGCAGGGCTGAACCCTGAAAAGACCAGAACAGGCAGAGTTCGTCTTAACGACCAGATTGGGGAGAATACTGGTGCAAAGCGCCGGCGCGAGATCGCAGGCAGAAATCAGACAAACGACGGAAGATGCAGCCCGACGACCAGCATCACGAACAGGGCCATTGCACCAGCAACATCCTGAAGCAACGTCTGTTGTGACCGAGATGCGATCGCTTTGATCTGCAGAAACAATGACATGTGATCCTCCGCGTTTGTTGCCCCTTTGTTCTCATTTTTTTAACCCTCTGTAAAGAACTTAATTAGAACATTTGCGAACAAAATTGGATTACGGAGCTAACCAACTGAAATCAAACGGATCGCTTCTTCTTGTCGCATCAACCACAGGAGCAAGCGTGCAGCCCTACCCCGTTCCGTCTCTAGCGTCGGATCCTCGTTCAGTAAAAGGCGCGCATCACTTTGGGCAATGGCCATGAGGCCAGCCTGACGTTCCAGATCGGCCACCTTGAAACGCGGCACACCCGACTGCGCCGTCCCGATCAAGTCACCGGCGCCGCGCATGCGCAAATCCGTTTCAGAGATGGCAAAACCATCTTCCGTTTCACGCAATACCTCCAAACGTCGTCGTCCATTTTCAGACAGTGGCTGCTGATAGACCAAAAGGCAGGTAGACGCCGCGTCGCCGCGCCCCACCCGCCCACGTAACTGGTGAAGCTGCGCCAACCCGAATGTTTCCGCGCGCTCAATGACCATGATGGTGGCATTGGGGACGTTGACACCGACCTCGATGACCGTCGTTGCGACAAGGACCTTGCTCTCGCCCGCTTGAAAACGCGCCATCGCTGCGTCTTTCTCCGCAACGGGCATCTGCCCATGCACGAGACTGACGATATCCTCTCCCAAAGTCGCGCGAAGGTGTTTGAAACGGGCTTCAGCCGCTGTCAGATCCACGACCTCGCTCTCTTCGACCAGAGGACAAACCCAATAACATTGCCGCCCGGACGAGATTGCGGCACGGAGCCTTTCAACAATTTCGTCCATACGTTCGGTGCTGATGAGCGCGGTTTGGATCGGTTTCCGACCGGGCGGTTTCTCGTCGAGAATCGAGACATCCATATCGCCGTATTGGGCAAGCGACAAAGACCGTGGGATGGGGGTGGCCGTCATCACCAAAACATCCACCGCCTGTCCCTTGCGGCCCAGCTCCAACCGTTGGCGTACGCCGAAGCGGTGCTGTTCATCCACGATTGCCAGTCTAAGGTCACAAAACGCAACATCGGCCTGAAAAACCGCATGGGTGCCGACAAGGATTTGCACATCCCCCTGCGCCAGGGCCTTGAGCTTGACCTCTCGCTCCTTGCCCTTATCTCGCCCCGTTAGGACCTCCAGAACAATACCTGCCTGTTCTGCCAGCGGTTGCAGGCTTTCATGATGTTGTCGGGCCAGTATTTCGGTGGGCGCCATCAACACCCCCTGCCCGCCGGCCTCAACCGCGCGCAACATGGCCATGAAGGCGACCAGGGTTTTGCCCGCGCCAACATCCCCCTGCAGCAGACGATTCATACGCGCCTCAGAGGCCATATCGTCGTTGATCTCCGAAATAACCCGCTCTTGAGCGCTCGTTGGACGATACGGCAACGCCGCGAGGACGCGCGATTGCAAGTGAGCATCACCCCTTGTCTCACGTCCCGGTTTGCGACGGGCCCTTGCCCGCGCCAGCGCGAGCGTCAGTTGATGGGCCATGAGTTCATCATAGGCCAATCTTTCGCGGGCTGGCGCCGTTATCAGCAAATCATCCTGGCGCGCGGGTCTGTGCGCGGCAGCTACTGCGCGTGTAAAATCCGGCCATCCGGCCCGAGACAATTGCGCGGGATCAATCCACTCCGGAAAAGCGGGCACCAAGGCAAGTGACTTCTCGGTCGCCTTGTACATCACCTTTTGCGTCACCCCTGCGGTCAGCGGATATACTGGCTCAAAATCGGGTATCGATGCAGCGTCTTCTTCGGTCGCGATGTGATCGGGGTGCACCATCTGTGCGATCCCATCAAACACTTCGATCTTTCCCGAAACCAGACGGCGACTGCCTTCCGGCAATGTTCTTTGCCAATAATCGCCGCGTGCATGGAAAAAAACCAGTTGGAACGTTGCCTGCTGATCGGCGACCTGAATCCGGTAGGCGCCACCCTTGGTTCTGGGAGGGTGATGATGGCCAATGGTAACCAACACGGTTATTACACCCGGCAGAATGGCGCCCTCGATACTGTCGCGCCGACGCCGGTCAATGCCGGATTGAGGAAGCGTAAAAAGCAGGTCGCGCGGCGCTTCAACACCCAGAGCCCGCATATTTTGCGCGGTCTTTGGACCGATCCCTTCGAGCGTCTGCAAACCGGCAAACAAGGGAAAGAGAATTTCCGGCCGCCCGCTCATTTTGGCGCTATCAAGGCAAGCCAGCTATCCTCATCTATCACGTCAATACCTAGCTCTGCGGCTTTTTTTGCCTTCGATCCAGCACCCGGCCCGGCGATCACGAGGTCAGTTTTGGACGAAACTGATCCAGATACCTTTGCGCCCAGACGTTCGGCGCGCGCCTTGGCCTCAGCCCGCGTCATTTTTTCGAGCGTCCCCGTGAAGACAACAGTTTTGCCAGCCACCGGACTACCCGCCGTTGTCGGTCTTTCAACGGGTTGAATGGAAAGCTCGGCGACCAGGCGATCAATTGACGCGCGTTCCGCCTGCTGCGTAAATGTTTGCGTAAGAGACTGCGCCATGACGTCACCGACACCGTCAATACCGATGAGATCCTCCCATGCGGAGCTGCCGCTTTCGCCAACCGATTGCATGGCAGCATCAAAACGCTCCCAAGAACCATAGTGCCGCGCGATCATGTTGGAGGCAGCTTCACCCACATGCCGAATCCCCAACGAAAAGATCAGGCGCGACAGCGAAATCGTCCGCTTTTCATCAATGGCATCAAACAGATTGTTGGCCGATTTCTCCCCCCAGCCTTCCCGGTTTTTAAGTTGCTGGAGACCAGAACCGAACCGCTGGCGCAGGAAGAAAATATCGGCAGGTTCCTTTATCCACGTGTCCGCATAGAATTGTTCAACTTGCTTGGCCCCCAACCCCTCGATATCAAAGGCCGCGCGTGAGACGAAATGTTTCAATTTCTCAACGGCCTGCGCAGGGCAAATAAGCCCGCCCGTACACCTTCTAACAGCATCACCTGGCTCGCGAACGGCCAGACTGTCGCATTCAGGGCAAGTTTCAGGGAACACGTAGGGCGCCGCATCGGATGGCCTTTTTTTGAGATCAACATCCGCAACCTTGGGGATGACATCGCCGGCGCGATAAACCTGCACCCAGTCGCCTACGCGAATGTCCTTGCCGTCCCGAATGGTCTGGCCCTTGCTGTCCCTGCCCGCAATGTAGTCTTCATTGTGCAGCGTGGCGTTGGAAACCGTGACGCCGCCAACTGTCACGGGCATCAGGCGCGCGACCGGTGACAGTGCGCCGGTCCGGCCCACCTGAATGTCGATGGATTCCAGTCGTGTCCAGGCCAGTTCTGCCGGGAACTTATGGGCAATGGCCCACCTCGGTGTCGTGGAACGAAACCCGAGCCGTTCCTGCAATGCCAGATCGTCCACCTTGTAGACCACGCCATCAATGTCGTAACCCAAAGTAGCGCGCTGTTCTTCTATGGTGCGATAATGCGCGACAAGTTCCGCGGGGCCTGCGCAAAGGCTGGTCAGGGGGTTGGTCGAGAATCCAAGAGCGCGCAGCCGTTCGATCGCGCCCATCTGAGTATCCGCCAGAGGGTCGGATAAAGCTCCCCATGCATAGGCAAAAAAGCGCAGCGGGCGAGATTTTGTGATGTCTGAATCCAACTGCCGCAACGATCCCGCTGCTGCGTTGCGTGGATTTGCAAATGTTTTTGCACCAGCTTCAAGTTGGCGGCGGTTCAATGCTTCAAAATCGGCGTGAGACATATAGACTTCGCCGCGCACCTCCAAAAGCTCCGGTGCTTGCTCCAATTTGGCAGGTACATCCGCGATGGTAAGCGCATTCGCCGTGACATTCTCGCCCACAGCCCCATCGCCGCGTGTGGCGGCCTGTACCAGGCTCCCTTTTTCGTAACGTAGCGACAACGACAATCCATCAATTTTCGGCTCTGCCGTATAGTTAACGGCCACATCCGATCCCAACCCCAGGTACTTTCGGACACGTCCGTCAAATTCGTTGATATCTGTATCGTCAAAGGCGTTTGACAGAGAGAGCATAGCCACCGCATGGGTGACCTTGCCGAACCCCTCGGCAACAGGGGCGCCAACTTTTTCAGACGGGCTGTCTTCTCTCTTTAGATGCGGGAACCGGGCCTCGATGGCGGCATTGCGCCTCTTGAGGGCGTCATATTCAGCATCGGTGATGTCGGGGCTGTCGTTTGTGTGATACGCGTGATTTGCTTGCCCCAATGCAGCTGCCAGATCGGCCAATTCTGCCGCGGCCGCCGCCTCATCCAAACCGTCAACATCTGTGAGAACTGTCAAAACCCGACCTTTCAATGCCACACATCATTTAGATATGCTTAGCGAAAGGCCAGGTCCAGATGATAAAGATGTCAAGCGGAAGCGGTCCGGCGCAGCCCCCTGCGCCAGACCCACGAGTGACTATCAGGCTCCGACAGCGAGACGCTGCGGATCGTCCACTTGATTGGGCTCCGGATCACGCAACACGTAGCCCCGGCCCCATACTGTCTCGATATAATTTTCGCCACCGGTTGCATTGCTCAGCTTTTTCCGCAGCTTGCAGATGAATACGTCGATAATCTTCAACTCAGGCTCGTCCATGCCGCCATAGAGGTGGTTCAGGAACATCTCCTTGGTCAGAGTGGTGCCTTTGCGTAGTGAAAGAAGTTCGAGCATCTGATATTCTTTGCCCGTCAAATGAACGGCTTTATTGTCGGCACTCACCGTCTTGGCATCCAGGTTGACCGAAATCAGACCTGTATCAATGACCGATTGCGAATGCCCTTTTGATCTGCGGATAATTGCATGGATGCGCGCGACCAGTTCTTCGCGGTGGAAAGGCTTTGTCAGATAATCGTCTGCGCCAAAGCCGAAGCCCTTGATCTTGTTCTCGGTATCGTCCGCCCCGGAAAGGATCAGAATAGGTGTCTCGATCCGCGACAACCGCAGCTGCCGTAGCACTTCATGCCCATTCATATCCGGTAAATCGAGATCCAGAAGAATGAGATCGTAATCGTACAGCTTGGCAAGATCGATACCTTCCTCGCCCAGATCAGTCGCATAGACATTCAGATTTGCATGGGTCAGCATCAGTTCGATGCTTTTTGAGGTCGTGGGGTCGTCTTCCACTAGCAGTACGCGCATGATTTTCTCCGCATCGGGTGAACGTTTATCTCGGAATTAACCGTGAACAAAAAAGGTTAACCACACGTTACCGTCTGCAAGAAACTTAGCGTAACAACTTAAGGTTGTCTATATTTTTGTAGTGCTGTGGCTTTCAGAGCATCTTCCCCATGCTCAGACACCGCCTTGACCCATTCATGAAATTCATCTTCGCTGATCTGGTATCTTTTCAGGGCATCGCTTTGCGAAATAAGCCCATAAGCCACGCCCCGCACCACCGAAGCTTTGCGTGAGGCCACCCAACGCCTTGTATTCGCAGGCGGAAGATCGGCTTGCGTCATCACGCTGCCATCGGCTAACGTCACCGATCGGGGCCCATCAACTTTCTTTAGATACATCACTCATACCCGTTTTTACTCAGTTGGAGGCATCTTGACGTCATCGCATTAAAGACCCATGAAGCCCGCTCTTGAGAGTAATTAGGATTTTCCTATATTTTCTCAGAACGCCCGGAGAAGCCCCATGCCACTTGATCAAACACACCCGCTGAACTCGCTTGGATTTACCAAGCCGCCGTGCGAAACACGGGTTGTTGTTGCCATGTCCGGCGGCGTGGATAGTTCCGTTGTTGCGGCAATGTTAGCCGAAGAAGGTTACGATGTCGTGGGGGTGACACTTCAACTTTACGATCACGGGGCTGCATTGGCGAAAAAAGGCGCATGCTGCGCCGGTCTGGACATCCATGATGCGCGCCGCGTCGCGGAAAAGATGGGATTTCCGCATTACGTGCTGGACTATGAGAACATCTTCAAAGACGCGGTGATCGACGAATTCGCAGACAGTTATCTGGGCGGCGCAACGCCGGTTCCCTGTATCCGCTGCAACGAACGTGTGAAATTCAAGGACCTCCTCGAAACCGCCAAGGATCTTGAAGCAGATTGCATGGCTACGGGCCACTATATTCAACGAATGGTCGGGCAACACGGTCCGGAATTGCATTCGGCGGCGGATGCGGCGCGTGATCAAAGCTATTTTCTGTTTTCCACAACTCAAGAACAGCTTGATTTCCTGCGCTTTCCGCTTGGCCATCTTGCCTCCAAGGCAGATACGCGCGCGCTTGCTTCGAAATACGGGCTAAGTGTCGCGGACAAACCCGATAGCCAGGATATCTGCTTTGTCCCGAATGGGGACTACGCGTCTGTGATCCGCAAACTGCGCCCGGAAGCTGCAGACCCCGGCGACATTGTCCACGCAGATGGCCGAGTGCTGGGGCGTCATGACGGGGTCATCAACTACACCATCGGTCAGCGGCGGGGTCTCGGTATTGGCGGGCTGGCCGATCCTCTTTACGTGGTCAGGCTGAACCCGGAAAGCAAATCTGTGATGGTCGGTCCGAAAGAAATGCTTGCCACACGGACAGTTCCGGTGCGCGAGATCAACTGGCTGGGCCACGAGCCCCTGATGTCCCAACCCGAATGGCATGTCGCGGTCAAGGTGCGCTCAACCCGTCCGCCAACCGATGCGATCATACGACCTCTGAACGATACCGAAGCCACGGTGGAACTGATCACACCCGAGGAAGGCGTCTCTCCCGGACAGGCCTGCGTCTTTTATGACCCGCAAAGCAGCCGTATTTTCGGCGGCGGCTGGATCCACAAGGGATAGCCAGGCGCGTAAATTCCCGCGGGGATCGACCCGAAAGGGTCTCAAATATCGTGTCAGGCGCAGCCTGTCCTTTTGACAACAGTGCCGCTAAACGCGCGCCAGAACCGAACGCGCCGCGCGCAATCCCGGCGCCTCCTCGCCTTCACCCAGGCGTTCCATTGTCAAAGCCATCGCCTCCTGCTGTGCTGCAGGCGCTACCAATACATCCAGCAGCGCCTGACCAATGGCGTGCGGTTGGCAATCCGGGCCCAGAAACTCCGGAACAACGCGGGTCTCTGACACCAGATTAACCAGAGTCACCGTATCGACAAGCGCCATCGCCCGGATCAACCGGAAGGTCAGCCAGTTCATATTATAGGCGATGACCATCGGCGTCCGCGCCGCAGCAAGCTCCAGAGACACCGTACCGGAGGCGGCCAGCGCCACATCTGCAGCTTTGAACGCGGCGCGCTTCAGCTCCGCGGCAGCCTCAAGGGTCATGCCGCGCGGGTCAAGCACGATCGGCGCAACAGGCCAGCCTGCGACCTGTTCCAGCACCAAATCCGCCACAGGGGCCGCTGCCGGCACAACCACCTTGAGCTCCGGGACCTCGGCCAGCACAGGCGCAATGGATTGACCAAAAATTTCCGCAAGCCGTGCCACTTCGCCGCGCCGTGAGCCGGGTAACACCAGTAAAACCGGGGCAGTCCCAATGCCATGCGACGCTCGAAAACCCTGCGCTTGCTCTGCTGTGGCCAGCGGTTCGGCGACCACCGGGTGACCCACGAAGTCACAGGTCATGCCACCGACGGTCATCAACGGCGGCTCAAACGGAAAAAGCGCCAGCACGTGATCAATGACTTTCGCCATTTTCTCCGCGCGCCGGGGTCGCCAGGCCCAGACGGTGGGGGCGACATAATGCACGGTGCGCACGGAACTTGATGCCTTGACGCGGCGCGCGACACGTAGCGAGAAATCCGGGCTATCAATTGTAATAAGAAGATCGGGTTGCGTCTCGACCACGGCGGCGGCGGTCTCGTTGATCCGCGCCATCAAAGCGCGATACTTGGGCAAGATCTCGGCAATCCCCATGACGCTCAACTCTGACATGGGAAAACGGCTGATCAGCCCCTCGGCCTGCATGTCCGGCCCGCCAATTCCGTCAAAGGTAATGTCGTCCCGAAGCGATTTCAGGCCCGCCATCAAAGCGCCGCCCAACTTGTCGCCAGAGGGTTCTCCGGCAATGATGAAAATCCGCATCAGACCGCCGGGCGGGCCCAAAACACCAAGCCAGCGGCATCTGCCGCGGCCCGTGTGGCTTCGGGTTCCAACAAGATGACACCCCCCGCTTCTACCACGAGGCCAGCCAGCCCGGCTTCGGCCAGGGCGGTTATCGTCGTGGGGCCGACAGTAGGCATGTCTACACGCTGATCCTGACCCGCTTTGCGCGTCTTGATCATGATCGCCTGCGCGTGCGCTGCCTTTTCAGGCAGGCCGCGCAGCATGTGATCAGTGCCACCGATTGTTTCGATTCCCCAAACCTGCCCAGCACCCACGACGCAACTTTGCCCCACATCAAGCGGCGCCAGTGCGGCCAGAACACTGGTCCCCCGATCAGCATCGGACTGCATCTGTTCATCTGGCGCGGCAGCACTGTGCAGACCTTCATCTATCAGGATATCCGGTGCCAGCTCATGGGCCGCCCGAACCTGGAAACCGCTGGTTTCGAATATCCCCATGACCGCACGCAAAGCGCCGTCATCGCCAGAGGATATCGCCCCGACCAACGCAGGCACCAAAGGTGCTGTGGCAGCATCCAATGCAGCCGGGTCAAAATGCGGTCGCTCAATTGCCCCGCAAAAGCAGACCTCGCTCACACCACGTTCGGAGAGTTGCGCCAGCAATGTCCCCAGTTGCTCCAGGCGAAATCGCAAATCCGCTGCCAGATCGTCGGGATCAAACCCATCCATCACGCACACCAAAGGTGGTGTCTCTTGCGAGGCAGCAACACGCGCAGGCAAACCGCCGCGCCCTGTGATCAAGGCCAACATCAGCGCGGCGTCAGGAAATGGCGGTCGCTGTCGGCGACGATGAAATCGACAATCTCCCGGACATAGTCGCTGGAGGTTTCATCACGCAACCGACGGGCGCGATCATGAAAAGTACCTTCACCCTGCGCGAGCATCTGAAAGGCTGCCCTGAGGGCCGTAATATCACTGCGCGAAACACCGCGCCGCTTCAGGCCCACCAGATTGAGCCCGTCCAATTCGCCCCGCGGCGCCTGCACCAGCCCGTAGGGAATGACATCATTCGTGACCATGGTGACGGCACCAATAATCGCGCCCCGGCCAATACGCACAAATTGGTGCACGCCCGAAAGGCCCCCGACGATCACGTCGTCCTCCAGAATGCAATGCCCGGCAATGGCGACCGAATTTACAATGATGCAACGGTCGCCAATAACAGCGTCATGGGCGATATGGCATCCGGCCATGAACAGACCGTCATCGCCGATGCGCGTCACACCGCCACCCCCTTCGGTGCCGGAATTCATCGTCACATGCTCACGAATGCGGTTCCGCTTGCCGATAACAAGCTGCGTCGCTTCGCCCTTGAATTTCAAATCCTGCGGAATTTCCCCGATCACCGAGAAGGGAAAAATCACCGTGTCTTGGCCAACCTGCGTGCGCCCGGTCACAACAACATGGCTCTTGAGATGAACGCCAGCAGCCAAAGAGACCTGCGGTCCCACGACGCAGAACGGACCAACCTTTGCAGCGGGATCAATCTGCGCCCCGTCCTCTATAACGGCACTTGGGTGAACATTGCTCATGCGGGGCTATTCCAGATCCATCATGGCAGTGAATTCGCACTCTGCCGCCATCTCGCCTTCAACCGACGCCACGCCGCCAAAACGCCAGACCTTGGCACCCGGTTTGCCGCGCAGGGTGCTGATATTCATTTCGAGCACATCGCCCGGGCCGACCTTGCGACGAAACTTGGCTTTGTCGATGGCCATGAAATAGACCTTCATATCCTTGTCAGCCATGTCCATGGTCACGCCAACCATAACCGCTGCTGTCTGCGCCATAGCTTCGATGATCGTCACACCCGGCATGATCGGCAAACCCGGGAAATGCCCCTGAAAATGCGGCTCATTCATTGTGACATTCTTGATGCCTCTGGCCGAGGCGGTGCCTTCAATATCCACGACCTTATCCACCAGCAGAAACGGATACCTGTGCGGCAGAATACGTTGGATAAGCTGGATATCGGCGCTGGTTTGCGGGCTGGTCATGTCAGGTGTCCTTTTGTCCTCAAGGGCTTGACCTCATGCCTAGCAATTCACCCTCTCAGGGGCAAGCGCCGCAAATTCACTCGCGCGGGGCATCCGCGCCATTCCCCAGAACCTCATTGAGCCGCTCAATGGCTTCCTGAGTGATATCAATTGCATTCGAACTGAGAAAAACGGACCGACGCTCCATCACCACAGCCGCACCGGCTTCTCTCATCAACTGTTCAAGCACCGGAGCTGCGGCATTCAGAAACACCACGCGGCGCTCTTCTAGCGCCTGATTGAGATCGCGGTTCTTGCTGTCCTGCGCCCGCCGGGTTGTCTGCACCTTTTCATCAAAGGCATCCGCAAGCTTGCGGAAATCCGCTGGTGCCATGGCCGGGCGCTGATCGGTCAGGGCCTTTTCTTCGGTGGATAGTTCTTCTTCAATACGTCGGTTCTCGGCGGCCAGTTCGGCGCCACGCGCCTCGAAATCCCGCACCGTGTTCTTGCCGTAGTCGCTTTCTGTAAACAAACGATCAGAATCAATGGTGAGGATCGGGCTTTGTATCGGCCCCATTCGTTGGGCCTGCGCATCGCCTGCTCCCAGTATCATCCAGGCACTTGCCAGGACCATCAGGAAAGAGGCAAGGCGCTGCATGAGCTTCAGAACGTCGTGCTCAGCGTCAATTCAAAGGTCTGATCGCGGTCAAACTCCTCTTTCTTGATCGCGTCGGTGAAGTTGAAGCGCAAGGGGCCAACCGGCGTGTTCCAGAGGATGGCAAATCCGATGACATGACGGAATGACCCGCCTTCGCCGACAATCGTGCCGCCGGCGGTATTTACGTCGCTGAGATCCCAGAGGTTACCGACATCATAGAAGATGCCCCCGGTGATGCCGTATTCTTCCGGCAATCCCAGTGGGAACTCCGCTTCGAACCGCGCGGCTACATAGAGGTTACCCCCAAGCGGGTCCTCATTGCTGACCGACAGATCACGCGGCCCGATCCCACCCGGCTCAAACCCGCGGATGATATTGGTATCCAGAAGGAACCGGTCGACCGCACGGTTGGTACCGCCCTGCCAGGCCAGTGCCCCGCCTTCCAGCGAGGCGCGCAGGGTGATTTCTTCGCCGAAGACCTTTGTCTCACCAGCCAGCCTTGCGGTTGTCTTGAGATATTCGCTGTCCCCGCCCAGCCCCGCGAGATCCTGAGAAAACTGGAACAGAATGCCGGAATTGGGGTCCAATCCGCTGAACCGGGTGTCATAGGTGAATTCATATCCGATGGCGCTGCTGAACTGTTCACCCACCGCGATCTCATTGCCGATCACAACACCATTGGCGGGCGTTTCACGCGCCTGCATTTCCGAATTCTCAGCCGTGTAGCGGATTTGCAGCCGGGAATTATCGCCGACCGGGAAGGTCAACGAGGGCTGCAACAGGAAGCGATCCGTGTCGTAGGTTGTGAAGGAACTATCTGTCTGCGCGATATCAAGACGCAAACCGAAAGCCAGATCGCGCCCCAGGAAAGCCGGTTCCACGAAATTGATGCCGTAGCGACGCGATTCTTCCGCCGTTTGCACGCTCAGGGCCAGCTGTTGCCCCCGTCCAAGGAAATTCTCCTCGGCAAAACGGATCGCAAAACCGATACCATCATTGTTCGAGAAAGATGCGCCGAAACTGAACGACCCGGTTGGGGCCTCTTCGACATCCACGTCAATCACCACCTGATCGGGCGAGGAGCCTTCACGCGCATTGACCTCGGCCGTTTCAAAATACCCCAAAGCCCGGATACGCTCCGCCGATTCCCGGATTTCGCGTGGGTTGAACGGATCGCCCTCGACGCTTGTGAACTGCCTGCGGATCACCTGATCCAGCGTGGTTGTGTTGCCCTCGATATCGATGCGTTCCACGAAAACCCGCGGCCCCCGAGACAGCACGTATTCGATGTTCAAAGCCAGGTTGCGGTCGTCCCGCGTAACCCGGGGCTCCACGCGCAGAAAGTCGACGCCATCGCGCAGCGCCTGGCGTTCCATCCGTGCAATATCGTTTTCAACCAGTGTCGGCGAATAGACCACACCCGGTCTGATCTTCGCAATTTCCTGATAGCGCTCGGCCTCAACACCCGGCACGTCGCTGGAAACCGTGATTTCACCAAATTTGAACCGCTGCCCTTCCTGGACATTGAAAACCAGAAAATAACCATCGCGTTCTTCGGTCAGCTGCGCGTTGGTCGAATTGGTGCGAAAATCGATATAGCCCCGCGAGAGGTAGAAATCCCGCAGAACCTGTTTGTCGAATTCAACGCGGTCGGCCACCAGCGTGTCCCTGCGCACCAGCGCACGGAACAGCCCGGCTTGCTTGCTCTCCAGCACCCGGCGCAGACGGCGGTCAGAATACGCCCGGTTGCCAACAAAGCTGATGCGTTCGATCTCGATATTGTCGCCTTCGAAAATCTCGAAAACCAGATCGACACGGTTGTCAGAACGCCGAATGATCGTTGGAGTGACCTTGGCCGCCAGACGACCTTCGTTGGCATAGGCATCGGCAATCGCACCCGCATCCCGCTCGGCTTCGGCAGGGTTGAAGACACGGCGTTCATTGGAATTGATCGCAGCGGCAAGTGCATCATCATCTAGCCGTTGGTTGCCTTCAAAACTGATCCGGTTGATCGTCGGAAATTCGACAACCGTGATCCGCAACGTATTTCCCTGTGGATCGAAATTCACGGTCTCGAACAAACCGGAATCAATCAATCGCTGGAACGCTGCGTTCAACTCGCCCGCGCTGAGGGTCTGACCCCGCGCGATTCCTGCACGGGTCAGAATGGCGGCATCCCCAACCCGCGCATTGCCCTCGATATTGATCGTGGAAAGCGTAAACTGCTGCGCCATGACCGGATGTGTCGGCGCGACCCAAGCCGCTGATAAAACCAGACAAAATCCAGCTGCCCGCAGACCTGTCTTGATTATTGTGGAAAGCTCGCGCTTTGACGAGCGAACGCCCGAAATGCCCCGATTCATCACCTGCCCCGATCCTCAGAAAATTATGCTTAACTGAGTACCGATATTGGCAGGTGTTGTCAAAACCATGTGTGCCAAATCTGCAAGACAACTATATGAGCGCAAACGCCAGGGTTTTGCCGGGGTTTGGGAAACCGGCCATCAGGGGCCCCGATCAGCCGTAAACGGTGCCAATCCAAGCGCCAGCACCAAGCGCCAGAGCAATTGTCGCAAAATAGAGCCCGCGATCCCAGTTGAGATCCATCAGCAGGCTAAGGCCACGGTATCCGTTATGTATCGCTTGCATTGCGTTTCTCCGTCTTTACAGAAATACGTTTACAAAGGGAATGAGGCACCAATTTGTCCAATTGTGTCACAATCAGGGCAATTCACACGGAAGCAGTGTGCCTGCTTCAGGGGCAAAAGAGATCATTGCCCAGGGCGAAAACCATCAGGGTCAACACCATTGCCAACCCCGCGGTCATCAATACGCGCAAGGCCCTGTCGCTCGGCGGTTTACCGGATACGGCCTCATATGCGTAGAAAACCAGATGGCCCCCATCCAAAGCGGGCACCGGAAAAAGATTAAGCAGCCCGACAGCGGTGCTCAGAACAGCGATGAACCAGATAAAGGATTGCGCCCCCTGACTTGCCATGGCCCCCGAAGTTTGCGCAATCCCGATGGGCCCGCTCAGATTACAGGTGCTGATCGCGCCAGTGATCATGTGACCCAGTCCGGACAGCGACCCTTCAATGATCCGCCCCGTCTGGCGCACGCCTCCCCAAACCGCCTCTCCGAAGCCCGGAGTCTCGGTCGCTGCGTCAAAAGCAAGCCCACCGGCAATGCCGATACGCCATTGTGTCGCGAAGCCGCCTTCCGGCCTGGGTTCATCCACGCGTTTGGGCGTCAGCGAAACGTCCAACTCTTCCCCATCCCGCCAGACACGCAAAGCCAGTGTCGCACCCTCGCCGCCTTCAACAGCGGTTTTTAGCTGATTAAAAGCAAATATCGGCGCGCCGTCGACGGCGACAATCACATCGCCTGCTTCCAACCCGGCCCCCATGGCCGCACTCTGCGGGCTGACGGCTGAAACATAGGGCGGCAACAAATAGACCCCGGAGACAGTTCTTTCATCGCCATTCCGGCGCACGGTGTAATCAAGCCGGGCTTTTTCAGGAACCGCGTCGATGAAATCTGCATAGGCCACCGAATCTTCGGTGCTGGGAATGCGCGCGCCTTCAATAGCCAACAGTTCATCGCCGATCTGCAATCCACGGTCGGTGACCGGCAAAGGCCGCAGTTCACCGACCGTCAGTGGATCGCGTGACACGCCGCTCGACATCAAAACGAGGGCGAACACAATGATGGACAGAACAAAATTGAACACCGGTCCCGCAGCAACGGTGGCCGCACGGGCCCAAAGCGGTGCGCCATGCATCGTTGCGCGCAATCTCTCCGGATCGGCCTCGGCTTCGGCCATCGCAGCCTCGTCTTTGCCAGACGCCGCGTTCGCGTCACCGGCAAACTTCACAAAGCCGCCGAAGGGCAAAGCCGCCACCTGCCAGAGTGTGCCGCGCTTGTCCATGCGCGACCACAAAACCGGGCCAAACCCCAAAGAAAACACATCCGCATGGATCCCGGACCAACGCCCGACAATGTAATGGCCATATTCATGGATCGCGACAATCACGGAAAGCGCCAGCACAAAAGCGGCGATTGTCCAGATCAGCCCGCCAAACTGCGGGATCAACGCGAATATATCCAAAGGTCAACCTGCTCTTTTCTGAAGGGCCCGTGTGGCCGTCTGACGTGCCACATGGTCCACTTCTGCGACGTTATCAAGGGTCATGGTGGCATCAATATGACCAGAGGCCGTCGTCATCGTGTCCAGAACGTCCTCGACGACCTCGGCCATCTGCGTAAATCCGATCTGCCCTGCAATGAAGGCGTCGAGCGCTGTCTCTTTGGCCGCATTGAACACCGCACCTGCCAATTTACCGGTTTCCATGACCTCCCGGGCCAGGCGCAGGGCGGGCCAGCGCGTCTCACAAGGGGCGCGAAAGCTCAGCTGCGCTATTCTGGCAAGATTCAGCCGGTCCACGGGAAGATGACGCCGTTCCGGCCAATGCAACGCGTAGCCGATCGCGTGACGCATATCGGGTGGCCCGACATGGGCCATCAAGGCACCGTCGGTGAATCCCACCATCGCATGGATCAGCGATTCCGGATGGATCAGAACCTCGATTTGCTCAGATGAGGTGCCAAAGTATTCCTTTGTTTCAATGAGTTCCATCGCTTTGTTAAACATAGACGCCGAATCAATCGTGATCCGCTGACCCATATCCCAATTGGGATGGCTGGACGCCTGATCCAACGTCGCCATGGGCAAATCTTCAATGGGCCAGTCCCGAAAAGCCCCGCCGCTGGCGGTAATGATGATGCGCTCGACAGTCGCAATATCTTCGCCCACAAGCGCCTGAAAAACCGCCGAATGCTCACTGTCGACCGGCAGCAACCGGGCTTGATGCGCCTTCGCGGTTTCCAACATCAGCGCACCTGCACAAACCAGCGATTCCTTGTTGGCAAGCGCCAGGGTACCGCCCTGTTGCAGCGCGGCAAGACCGGGTGCCAACCCCGCGGCACCAACGATTGCGGACATCGTCCAATCAACAGGTCGTGTTGCTGCCTCCTGAATGGCATTCGCACCCGCAGCCGCGACCACGTCTGATCCCTGCAAAGCTTCCCGCAGGTCGGGCAATAAATGGTCAAGCGCTGTGATGGCGATATCGGCCCGGAGGTGTTTGGCATCCGCTGCAAGCTGACGGATGTTGCTGGCACCGGTCAGCGCCACCACATCATAATCCTCAGGAGCGCGTGAAATCAGATCAATGGTGTTCTGGCCGACCGACCCCGTGGCCCCGAAGATGTTGACCCGGCGCATCCTTTACCTCAGCGCCAGAGGCGACCCGAAAATCGGCCCGCCAATGATCAGCAGGAACACCGACGCGCCCAGCATGCCATCAAATCGGTCCAGCAATCCGCCGTGACCGGGAATGAGGTTGGAGCTGTCCTTGACCCCGACCCGCCTTTTGATCGCGCTTTCGGCGATATCGCCCATCTGGCTGGCCATGGAGACGGCAATGGAAACCCCGATCAGCTGCGCGCCGGTGCCGGTGTTGGCCATGAAAGCAGCGCCCACCGCTGCGGCGCCAATCCAGCCAAATCCCGTCCCGGCCCAGGTCTTCTTTGGGCTGACACGGGGCCAGAACTTGGGGCCCCCGATCAGACGTCCGGCGAAATATCCAACCACGTCGGTCGCGACGACAACCAACACCAGCCAGAGCATCCAGTTGAAACCCATATCATCGCGAACCGACATCATGCCGTAGCCTGCCAGCAGCACCATCACGGTGAATACCATGTAGATCGTGCGAAACGCCTTGAGCTGGCCGAAACCCACCAAGGCTGACGCCAGCAGAATAGGCAAAGCAAAGCCGGGTGGCAGATAGATCGCCAAAAGTGCCGCTGCGCCAGCCAGCCCGCCCAGTTGCAACGCAACATTTCGTGGCGCACGGATCATCGCCGCAAGTTCCCAAACCATCAGCCCGCAAATCGCGGCCACCATGACGTGGAAAACATGACCTCCGACCCAAACACCCCACAGACCCAAAACGACCATAGCCGCCCCCGACCCCATGCGGGTCGCGAGATCAGACCATTTTTCGCTGTTGATGCTCATGAGCGCGTCACCGCAAAACGCCGCCAAACCGACGTTCGCGCCCACCGTAGGCCGTGCAAAGCCGGGTGAATTCCTCGCGGGTAAAATCGGGCCAGAGCGTATCGATGAATTCATATTCCGAATAGGCCGACTGCCACAAAAGGAAGTTCGAAATACGTGCCTCTCCGCTGGTGCGGATCACCAGATCGGGATCCGGCAAAACATGTGTATCGAGATATCGCGGCAGCGTTTCTTCATCGACATCTTCGGGACGCAACCGTCCCGCTGCGACATCTGCAGCCAATCGCTTGGTGGCGCGCGCCACTTCATCGCGCCCGCCGTAATTCAGCGCAATGGTCAGGTGTACCTGGTTGTTGTGCTCGGTGGCCGCTTCCAACTCGTTCATCAGATGGATCAGTTTGTCATCAAGACGCACCCGGTCCCCGATGAAGCGCACCCGCACACCTGATTCCCGCAACACTTTGGTTTCCTTGATGATGTACCTGCGAAAGAGGTTCATCAGCCCTGCAACTTCTACCTGCGTGCGTTTCCAGTTTTCCGTCGAAAATGCAAAAATCGTCAGGTAATCGACGCCGATTTCAGGGCAGCTTTCGACGATTTCGCGCACGCGCCGCGCCCCGGCATGGTGACCAAAAAGCCGAGGTCGGCCTCTTTGCGTTGCCCAACGGCCGTTCCCATCCATGATGATGGCCACGTGGCGAGGGCATCCCGGCACCATGTTCATTTGGGGCTGCGGCGCTCCCGCCATATCGTTCTCCTTATACCGATGACGGGCCCGGGCCTCTGCCATTTCGGGCTTTCAAAGGTCAATTCCTGCGCCGGTCCTGACGCCTTGGGCAATCAATCAATATTGGCAGAGCCGTTACCATAGGGTGACCAAAGCGCCCAAATCTCTGGCAATCCGGTCATCCACAGGGTCAAACCTGCATGATCTCGCCTTGTTTCGTTTCGAGCAAATCGTCGATCGACTTGATATGACGGTCCGTAATATCCTGAACCTCGCTCTCCCAAAGCTTCTGGTCGTCCTCGGACATCCCGTCAGCCTTGGCTTTCTTGATCTGATCCATACCATCGCGGCGCACATTACGGATGGAAACACGGGCGTGCTCGGCGTATTGCCCGGCCACCTTGGTCAATTCCCGCCGACGCTCCTCGTTCAATTCAGGAATAGGCAACATGATAATGGTGCCGTTGAGTTGAGGATTGATCCCCAGCCCACTTTCTCGAATGGCCTTTTCAACTTTACTGACCAGACCTTTGTCCCACACGTTGATCGTGACCATCCGCGATTCCGGAACGTTCACGGTGCCGACCTGATTAATCGGTGTCATCGATCCATAGGCATCAACCATCACCGGCTCCAGCATCGACGCCGACGCCCGGCCCGTCCGCAAGGACGCGAATTCGGTCCGCAGATTGGCCATTGCCCCATCCATTCGCCGCTCAAGGTCATCGGTATCGAGCATAAAATCATCAGACATAGTATCGTCCTGCCACAAGTTTACGGGCGCAGAGTTCTGCGCGTTGTTGTTGATGTCGTGTATAAATCAGGTTTGCGGCGAAAGGCCAGAAGGAGTTGCATTTGCAACGAAACAACCGTTTTGGTGCTACCCCTGCACCCGCGTATAGGTGCCCTCGCCCGCCAGAATGCCGCGAAAACCACCGGGCTCATCCAGCGAGAAGACAATGATCGGCAGGTTATTGTCGCGCGCCAGCGCGATGGCGGAGGCATCCATCACCCCCAGCCGCTTGGCCAGCACATCGTCATAGCTGACTGTTTCGTACCGCTTTGCATCCGCGTGTTTTGCAGGATCCTTGTCATAAACCCCATCAACCTTGGTGCCCTTGAAGATCGCCTCACACGACATTTCATTGGCACGCAGGGTCGCCGCGGTATCGGTCGTGAAATATGGATTTCCCGTACCGGCGGCAAAAATGCAGACCCGTTTCTTTTCAAGGTGGCGCACGGCGCGGCGGCGGATGTAGGGTTCAGCCACTTCGTTCATGGTGATCGCGGATATAACCCTGGTGTGAATGCCCAACCCTTCCAGCGCGGATTGCATCGCCAGCGCGTTCATGACCGTAGCGAGCATCCCCATGTAGTCCGCCGTCGTGCGTTCCATCCCCTGTGCGGAGCCCTGCAATCCGCGGAAAATATTGCCACCGCCGATCACCATGCAAATCTCCACCCCAAGCTCATGAACCGATTGGACCTCGCGGGCAATCCGCTCCACCGTGGGCGGGTTAAGGCCAAATCCCTGATCGCCCATCAGCGCCTCGCCGGAGATTTTCAGCATGACCCGTTTGAAGGTGGCCTGAGGCTCGATTGATGTCATGGCGAATGCTCCTGAGACCCGGGGGTTTGTTTGCGGGTTTTGTTTGCGCGCAAAATGTCGGAAAAGCATCCAAAGTTCAATGCACCCCAGAGGCGATCATTCAGAAAATGGCGCAAGCTGTCATCACCTCCTCAAAATCGCTGATCGCAGGGCTGTCACCGGAACGCCCGGTACTGATCGCCGGGCCTACTGCATCGGGGAAATCGGCGCTGGCCTTGGAAATCGCCGCGCAACAGGGTGGCGTGATCGTGAACGCCGATGCCAGCCAGGTCTATCGCTGCTGGCGTGTAATCTCTGCCCGGCCTTCCGCCGCCGAAGAGGCCCTGGCCCCGCATGCGCTTTACGGGCACATTGATGCGGAACAGTCATATTCCACCGGGCATTGGCTGCGCGAGGTCATACCGCTGCTCAAAGGCGATACCCGACCCATAGTCGTGGGCGGCACCGGTCTTTATTTCTCTGCGCTGACGCGCGGGTTGGCGGATATTCCCGCAACTCCGCATCACGTGCGCACTGAGGCGGATGCCCTCCCCCTCCCACATCTGTTGGCCGATCTCGATGCCGCCACGAAGGGCACCATCGACACAGCCAATCGCGCACGGGTTCAAAGAGCCTGGGAGGTTCTGCGCGCGACCGGTCGGGGTCTGGCAGATTGGCAGGCAACGACAAAACCGCCCGCCCTGCCGCTGGATCAGGCCCAGGCAATTGTTTTTGATGTATCAAAAGACTGGTTGAATGCGCGTATTGAGAAACGCTTTGATCTCATGATGGCGGAAGGTGCATTGGAAGAAGTGAGTAAAGTGCTGCCCACCTATGATCCTTCGCGCCCTGCGCACCGGGCCATCGGCGTGCCTGAATTGATCGACCATCTGGCAGGCCGGACCACGCTGGAAGAAGCCCGTGACCGCGCGGTGATTGCCACCCGCCAATTCGCTAAAAGACAACGCACCTGGTTTCGGTCCAAGATGGGTGACTGGCAGAAACTCTCCTCGGCGAAAGCACGCTGACACCCTTTAATGCGCCCTGACATCTTGCTGAAATCCCAATAAAATACCCTGAGGCGAGCTTGACGATGATACTTCGCGGAGAAGTTACATGGTGCAAAACACTCTGAAAATTCTGACTCTGGCACAGTTATCGCAAGGTCAGGAATGGCGTTTGACGCTCGCACACGACCGGCCGGAACATTTGATCATCTGGATCACCAGAGGCCAGGGACGCCTGCTGCTGCATGGCAAACGCCACGGGATCGGCACGCATAACGCGATTATTGTGCCGGCTCGGGAGCTTTTCGCGCTGGATCTGGGCAAACAAGGGATCGGGCAAGCCCTAGTCATTCCTGATGGAACGGATGTGACCATGCCGGAGATGCCGCGGCTTTTGAGAATACGTGATGCCGCGGCGATGAACGAACTGACAACCCTGCTGGAGGCGGCGGGTCGCGAACAATCGGCCGCGCGCGCTCTGGTGGCGCGATCCATGGATGCCTACGGCACGTTGATTTCTGTCTGGGTGCAGCGGCAGTTGGGGCGCGAAGAACACGCGCCCGCCCGTCGCAACGCCGCGGCCAGATTAAGCGCCGCCTATTGCGCCCGTGTCACGGCGCATTTCGCAGATACACTGACCATGGCGGATCATGCCCAGGCTCTGGGAGTGACCGCCACACATCTTACCCGCGCTTGCAAAGCCGCAACCGGCAAGACGGCAGCGGATCTCTTGACCGAGCGCATTCTTTACGAAGCACGCAGTTTGCTGGTGACAACCAAGGTGCCCGCTCAGGACATCGCCCGCCACCTCGGCTTTGGCAGTGCAGCCTATTTCACCCGTTTCATGCAACATCACACAAACGCCACACCGACGGCCTTGCGCAAAGCCTCGGCAAGTTTATCCCAAGTCGCCTGACCAATTCTGCCGACATCCCCACATCTTCACCCATAGGTCGTTTTGCGACCAACACGATGTCGCAAACGTGCAATTTTTAGGCGCTGGATTACATTGACGCGGCCCCCAAAGTCATGCCTCATGGGACCACAAAATAACCTGAACGCCTTAGCGGGCGTCGAAAACGGTGCGAAAAACGCGCCATAGCCTGACAACAGGGGCACCAATGGGACTATTCATACTCAGACGTCTGGGCGTCATGATATTGACGGCGCTTTGCCTGACGTTCGTCGTCTTCTGGCTGACGAACCTCTATCCAAACCTGGAAAAACTCGCCAAGACCCAGGGAAATTTTCGCATGTCTGACGAGGCTGTGGAAAGCTATCTGGGCAAAAACGGGTATCTGCAGCCGATGCCGGTGAAATTCGGACAATGGCTGGGAGTTTTGCCCGGCTGGACGTTCGAAGAAGACGGGGTTGTGACTGGCAAATGCTTTGCCATTGATACCCCTCAGGAAGAACGTCCGAGCTTTTGCGGCGTGCTGCAAGGCGACTGGGGGTTCTCGACGGTCTTCAAGAACGAAGTGGGCGGCATTGTCGCCGAACGATTGGGGCTGACCGGCAAGCTCATGTTCTTTGTGATGTTGCTGATGGTGCCCATGGCGCTGCTGATCGGTGTTCTGGCGGGCATGCGCGAAGGCTCAAAGCTCGACAGGTCGCTTTCGACCTTTTCCATCGCCTCGACGGCAACACCGGAATATGTCTCTGGCGTTATCTTCATCGCGGTCTTTGCGTCCTCGGCCGGTTGGAAAATATTCAATGGCTCCGCCACCTCCGCCATGGACGACGCAACTTTCGCGAATTTTACACTGCCCGTAGTGACCATCGCGCTCTATGGCATGGGCTATATCGCGCGCATGACGCGGGCCTCCATGACCGAGGTGATGACCGCGCAGTACATCAGGACGGCCAGACTGAAAGGCGTTTCCTTCAGCAACATTGTCTTGAAACATGCGCTCCGAAATGCGCTGATCGCGCCTTTCACGGTGATCATGCTGCAATTCCCCTGGTTGCTGAACGGCGTCGTGATCGTGGAGACGCTCTTCAACTACAAGGGTTTCGGGTGGGTGCTGGTTCAGGCCGCCGGGAACAATGACATCGAGCTGCTGCTGGCGGTCTCGGTAGTCTCGGTCATCGTGGTGCTGGTGACACAGCTGATATCCGACATCGGCTACGTTTACCTCAACCCACGCATTCGCATCGCGTAAAGGAGCAAGACCATGGAACCACTTACCTGGGGCGCCATCTTCTTCCGCATCTTTATGCAGTTGATGCCCGTCTGGATCGCATTGATCGTCGTCTTCACCCTGTCGATCACCTTCAAACGCAAACTGGGGCTTTACGGCAAGCTCTTTGACAGCACCATCGGCATGATCGGCTTTGGGCTCGTCATGTTCTGGGTCTTTGCCGGGGTGCTGGGCGGGCCGCTTGACATGATCGTCACCCATGATCCGCTCAGCCAGATTTCCGGGATGAAGAACAAACCTCCCGGAACCGCGCTGCGCAGCCCCGATGAAGGCCAATATGCCTATTTCCTGCTGGGCGGGGATAACCTGGCGCGCGATGTCTTCAGCCGTGTGATAAAAGGCGCATGGATCGTCGTGCAGATCGCGCCACTGGCCACCCTCTTTGCCTTCATGGTTGGCATCACTTTGGGCCTGCCCGCCGGATATTATGGAGGCCGCCTGGACACGCTTCTGTCGTTCCTGGCAAACCTCATTTTGGCTTTCCCGGTGATCTTGCTGTTCTATCTGCTCGTCACACCGGAAATCGTCCTGACCGGCATTCCCAACTACATGGCGCTGTTTCTCTTTGTCTTCCCGCTGGTCTTTGCGACGATCCTGCTGAATTCGCGTTACCATACCCAGCCAAAGATGCGCACACCGCTGCTGATCGGGGTCGTGGGCGGATTGGGATGGCTCTACCTGTCACTGGTGTCGACCAACGGGGCCGTTGTTGCAACGCCGACCTACAAGATCTACGGGCTGCCCGGATTTGTCGATCTCTTTGACATTGATCCCGGCATTCTTGTGGTCTTTGTCTCGGTGGTTTTCGTGAACTCGCCCACCGTGTTCCGGATCGTGCGCGGGTTGGCATTGGACATCAAGACACGGGACTATGTGGCCGCCGCGCAAACCCGCGGCGAAGGACCATGGTACATCATGCTGTGGGAAATCCTGCCCAACGCGCGCGGCCCACTGATCGTCGATTTTTGCCTGCGCATCGGCTATACGACCATCCTTCTGGGGACCTTGGGTTTCTTTGGATTGGGGCTGGCGTCGGAAAGTCCGGATTGGGGAACAACGATCAACTCAGGCAGGCAGCTTTTGCGGGCCTTTGTCCATCCGGCTGTTGTCCCTGCTGTCGCTCTTTTGACAATGGTTCTGGGACTGAACCTTCTGGCAGACGGGCTGCGCGAGGAATCACTGCGCGACTGATGACAGGGAAGCCCGGGGCGCTGCTCCGGGCTTTCCTTCGAATTTTTGGCCAAAAGAAGCTTCCGCGACTGATCGGCCCTCCTGAAGGAGAACAGAATGCCTAAGACGGATTACGATGGTCCAATCCTTGAAATCGACAAGCTCTCGATTTCGTTCTTCACCCGCCTGCGCGAAATACCTGCCGTCATGGACTTCTCGGTTCATGTGAAACCCGGAGAGGCCGTGGGGCTTGTGGGCGAATCCGGTTGCGGCAAGTCCACGGTCGCATTGGGCGTGATGCAGGATTTGGGCAAGAACGGTCGCGTCGTCGGCGGGTCGATCAAGTTCAAAGGCCGCGATCTGGGAGAAATGAGCGCCGAAGAGCTGCGCGACATTCGCGGCTCCGAGATCGCGATGATCTATCAGGAGCCGATGGCCTCCCTGAACCCCGCCATGAAGATCGGCAAGCAATTGATGGAAGTTCCGATGATCCATCAGGGCATGAGCGAGAAAGACGCATACGACCGTGCGCTACAGGTTGTCACGGATGTGAAGCTGCCCGATCCCAAGCGCATCCTCAGCGCCTATCCACACCAGCTCTCCGGCGGCCAGCAGCAGCGCATCGTGATCGCCATGGCGCTGATGTCGGAACCTTCGCTGCTGATCCTTGATGAGCCCACAACCGCGCTCGATGTAACCGTCGAGGCAGCCGTTGTCGAACTGGTGAAGGACCTGGGCAAGAAATATGGCACGTCGATGCTGTTCATTTCCCACAACCTCGGGCTGGTGCTGGAAACCTGTGACCGCATCTGCGTGATGTATTCCGGTGAGGCGGTTGAGCGCGGCTCCATCGAAGACGTGTTCGACAAGATGCAGCACCCCTATACGCAGGCGCTCTTCCGATCGATCCCCCTGCCAGGCGCGGATAAGAACGCCCGCCCGCTGGTGGCCATTCCGGGTAATTTTCCTCTGCCCCATGAGCGACCCAAAGGGTGCAACTTCGGCCCCAGATGCGACTATTTCGAAGAGGGCCGTTGTGATCAAGGTTTTATCCCGATGCATCAGGTCGACGAAGGTGCGCGCCATGAAAGCCGTTGTGTGAAATTTCAGGAGATCGACTGGGATGCGCCGCTGGAACTGGCGGACACAAAGACCAAGGGAGAGGTCGGCGACGTTGTCTTGAAGATGGATAACCTCAAGAAATACTATGAGGTTGCAGCAAACGCGATTTTCGGCGGCGGCAACAAGAAGGTCGTCAAGGCCAATGAGACGCTCAGTTTTGAGGCGCGAGAATCCGAGACCCTCGCCATCGTCGGCGAATCCGGATGCGGCAAATCCACTTTTGCCAAGGTTTTGATGGGGCTTGAGACCGCGACCGAAGGCAAGATCATTCTGGGCAACAAGGAAATTCAGGACGTGCCCATCGAAGAACGGGACACAAAAACCGTCTCCGAAGTGCAAATGGTCTTCCAGAACCCCTTTGACACGCTCAACCCGTCAATGACCGTCGGGCGCCAAATTGTCCGGGCGCTGGAGATATTCGGGATCGGGGACTCTGACCGCGACCGCACGCAACGGATGCTGAGGCTGCTGGATCTGGTGAAACTGCCACGTGAATTTGCGGATCGCATGCCGCGCCAGCTATCCGGTGGTCAAAAACAGCGGGTCGGGATTGCGCGTGCCTTTGCAGGCGACGCGCGGATCGTTGTGGCGGATGAACCGGTCTCGGCACTCGATGTCTCTGTGCAGGCGGCTGTGACCGATCTGCTGATGGAAATCCAGCGCGAGCACAAGACGACCCTGCTTTTCATCAGTCATGATCTGTCAATTGTGCGCTACCTCAGCGACCGGGTGATGGTGATGTATCTCGGTCATGTGGTCGAACTGGGGACAACCGATCAGGTATTTTCACCGCCCTATCACCCCTATACCGAAGCGCTGCTCTCGGCGGTTCCGATTGCCGATACATCCGTGAAAAAGAAACATATCGTCCTCGAAGGCGACATTCCCTCAGCGATGAACCCACCATCCGGATGTCCATTCCAGACCCGGTGCAGGTGGAAGTCACAGGTGCCCGGTGGCTTATGCGAAACCGAAGTACCGCCTGTCCGCTCCTTAGGCGGCAATCACCAGATCAAATGTCATCTGAGCGATGACAAACTGGCGGAAATGGAACCGGTGATCGAAATCGGCGTCGCGGCAGAATAGGTTTCACAATGTAAACACAGGCCCCCGGGGGGCCTGTGTCACTTGTTAACAGGTCAAAGGGCGTCGCGATGAACGCCTTTCGACATACCGGTAATTTATTCCGGCAGCAGGTCCACAACTTTATCCGCGAAGGATGTGATGAGGACATTGTAAAAATCTTCATCGCTTGGCGCGACGGCAATGAAACCCTCTGGGACGCTGGCCTCATCCGAGTATGCGGAGAGCTTGATCACCTCGGTGATTTCCTTGCTGCCCCGCTGATAGCTGACAAACCCTTCCAGCTCATTGAATTCAGCGCTGTCAGGCAGGATGGTATCGCCGTCAAGGCTCACGCGTTTGATTTTCACGGTCAGTAGCGGCCCGGCAGGGTCGGTGTCGGTCTTAACTCTCTCGAGGATTTCACGCGCCAAATCGTCGGCAATTGTCGGATATAGCTCAAGCGCATTGCTGTCCTGTGGGGCCTCGATCTCGGCCTGTACATCAATTTCGCTCACAGCTTCTTTGGCATATGCCGGGGCACCTATAAGGGCGGCCAGGCTGACGGAAGCAACAAGGGCGGTTTTTCGAACTGAGTTGAACATGTGACATGCTCCTTTCGTTTACTAACCCGGCGATGTGCAGATTGCGCATCACCATTGCCGCCCCAACAGAGGCAGCGCGCTTTCGGTTCCGACTTTTTTTGAGGTTTCGCGCGCCCAACCCAGCGGCAAGCAGAGTATCGTCACTTACAGGTTTTAGTTTAATTATTTAAACACAAGAGCTTATGAGCGTTCACAGCTCAACTACACGCCCGGCGCATTCCCGCCGAGTGCCATGCTACCCTGTCAGATGAAATGAGGATCACAGCGAGAAGGCGACGACCAAACCGGTAAGGTAACTCAACGAAAAGAGCGCCAGACCCGGCTTGCGGCTGGCCAAAAACAATGAGGCCAGCATCAGCACCGGTGCCAGCGCCAAACCACCAAGGGCTGGCAGAAATACCAGTTCGTTCCATTCCGTTCCCGGCCCCCAGGGTGAATTCTCAGAAGTTAACCCGGTCAGCAGAACCGCCGCCAGACAGCCCAGCATGGATCCCATCGCCATCGCCAAACTGTGGTCGAAAAGCGCAAAGCGCTTGCGGCCCGCCGTTTTGACGGAGCGCGGAATCGGCTGGGATCGCAGGGAGCGAATGGGAAGTTTGTCGCGCGCGGGCGCGAACCCGCGGTGTGCTTTGTTAATACGGTCAAGACGCGCTTGAAAATTTGCAGTGGCCATCAAAACATCCCCATCTTTACTGGTGTGACCAAAATCCTATCCAAATCAGGCGGCACTATGGCCATCATTGGGAGGGTTTGTGAAACTCGTTAGAGGGTCATGCGCTTTGGGCATCGGTCAGGGCAGCGATTTTTGGCAGCGATGTTACTGGCCACCAATGATCTTCACGTAGTTCTGCGTCTCGCGGTACGGCGGCACCCCACCGTATTTTTTAACGGCCCCCGGCCCCGCGTTATAGGCCGCCAGTGCCAGACGCCAGGACCCGAATGTCCGATACTGCTCTTTGAGGTAACGTGCGCCACCTTCAAGGTTCTCGGCCGGATTCAAGGGATCAACCCGCAGCTTGCGCGCGGTCGCCGGCATCAATTGGGCCAGACCAAGCGCGCCTTTGTGAGACTTTGCAACAGGGTTCCAATTGGATTCCTGCTGCACCAGACGCAAAAACAGGTTCTCAGGCACCCCGTGTTTGCGTGCGGCATCACGTGCGAGATCGAGGAATTTCCCTTTGTATTTACCTGTATAACCGGGCGTCGCCCATTTGCTGGGCGTGACCACGGTTGGCGGTTTCAAGCGCACCGAGTTGTTGTATTGGCCCGCTGCGCGCGAATCCAGAATGCGGGTCTGCGAGGCAAAAAGCTTGGTACGGCTCTTGCTGGAAACAGTCTGCCCAATGGCAGGTGCACTGACAGCCACCATGGCCGCCAATGCACAGCCTCGGCTCAACAGCCGGGCCATTATAATAACTCTCGTACCCATCTGAGGCGGACTATACCGATTTTGAACCTGCTTTCCAGCCTTTAGCGCCCCCGGGCAAATGACAATTTTGAGCGCTTAACGATTTTATAACCCGCCTACTATCGGTATAGGTTTAGTCAAATTGCGCTCAATTGGATTCGGCAACGGCAGAATCGGAGCAATTGGAAAAAATCAACGGGGGGACGCGATGGCCGGCTCAGTAAACAAGGTAATTCTCATCGGCAATCTGGGGCGTGATCCCGAAGTGCGCTCGTTCCAGAACGGCGGCAAAGTCTGCAACTTGCGTATCGCGACGTCCGAGACCTGGAAAGACCGCAACACCGGTGAGCGCAAAGAACGGACCGAGTGGCATTCCGTTGCGATTTTCTCCGAGCCGCTCGCCCGTGTCGCCGAGCAATATCTGCGCAAGGGTTCCAAAGTCTACATCGAAGGCCAGCTGGAAACGCGCAAGTGGCAAGATCAATCCGGACAGGACCGCTATTCCACCGAAGTTGTTCTGCGCCCCTACCGTTCGGAACTGACCATGCTTGACGGCCGCGATGGCGGCGGCGGTGGCAATTTCGGAGGCGGCGGTGGCGGGTCTGCGGGCTATGATGACCGTGGCGGCGACAGCTATGGCGGCAGCAGCGGCAGTTCCAGCCCGGCGCCATCGCGTGATCTGGATGATGAAATCCCGTTCTGAGCTCACGATACGTGCCCTGACGCCAAAAGACGCTTCTGCGCTGGTGGCTTTGTACAATGAGCTGACTTCCGGGCCGAAAACGGCCCGGGCAGACCGGATTGCGGCGGTCATGGCCCATCCCGGGACCACCATTTTCGGGGCCGAGGAAAACGCCGCGATTGTCAGCATGGCCACTTTGCACATCTTGCCAAATGTGACCTTCGACGCGCGGCCCTATGCTTTGATCGAAAACGTTGCGACAACACAAGACTACCGCATGCGCGGCTTCGGACGCGGGGTGATGCAGGCCGCTGTGGATGAGGCCTGGCGGCAGGATGCTTACAAGATCATGCTGCTGACCGGACGAAAACGCGGCGCGCGCGGGTTTTACGAAAGCCTTGGTTTCAGCTGCGAGGACAAATTCGGCATGGTGATGCGCCGTTCTTAAAGCCGGTTCGCGAGCGCATCCCGCAGGACACCCCGCACCGCCTCGCGCGGCACATCCGAGGTGATGAATGATCGCCCGATCCCGCGCGCAAGAATGAACCTTAAAGTGCCTTGTACGACCTTTTTGTCCTGAGACATCAGCCCCAGCAGCCCATCCGCATCAGGCAGATCGCCCGGGATGTCAGCCATATCCGTTTTCATGCCCATGGCCTTTAGATGCGCGCGGACCCGACTGGGTTCTTCCTGAGAGCACAGACCCATTCGCGACGAAAGCTCGAAAGCAAGCGCGCAACCGATGGCAACACCCTCCCCGTGCAAAAGGCGGTCCGAATACCCGGTAGCGGCTTCCAGCGCATGGCCGAAGGTGTGACCGAGGTTCAGAAGCGCCCTATCCCCCTGCTCCGTCTCGTCCCGCATGACAATATCGGCTTTCATCTGGACCGATCGACGCACGGCTTCAATCCGCGCACGCACGTCACCTGCCGCAAGCGCGGGTCCCTGTGTTTCCAGCCACTCAAAAAAACTAGCGTCCCCCAGAAGGCCATATTTCACAACTTCGCCATATCCAGCGAGGAAATCGCGCGGCGCGAGCGTGTCCAGAACATCGGTATCCGCAAGAACCAGCGAGGGTTGATGAAAGGCGCCGATCAGGTTTTTACCCTGTGCCGCGTTGATGCCGGTCTTGCCGCCAACGGAACTGTCAACCTGCGCCAGAAGAGATGTGGGTATCTGCACAAAACGCACACCACGCCGCAGGATCGCGGCGGCAAATCCGGCCAGATCACCAATCACACCGCCGCCCAAGGCCACAACGATATCGCCGCGCTCGACTTTCTGTTCCAGTAGCCAGCCAACGCTTCGCTCCAGCGGGCCCCAGGATTTGGTCGCCTCGCCTGCCGGTAACGCAAGGGCATCCGCCTCGATCCCCTGAAGCGCCAGTCCGGCCTCCAGCGTGGCCAGATGCAGGGCCGCGACCGTCTCATCTGTCAGAATGGCCACTTTTGGCCGTGACAGCAGCGGTTCAATCTCCACACCGGCCTGCGCCAGCAATCCGGTCCCGATCCGCACCTCATAGGCGCGCCCCGGCAGATCAACGGTGACGGTTTCACGCATCAACCCGCTCCAGCACATCGGGTCTGGTAAGCAACACGTCCGCCACCCGTTTTGACATCAGTTCGATAGAGACCGGCGGCGCGCAGGGCACCCGCAGATCCGCCTTGCTGTATTCCGGTACACGTTTTGCAAAAAGTTCTGCCAGCGTGGCCTTGGGGTCAGCCGTACGCAGAAGCGGTCGCGTGTCACGGTGCGCCACCCGTGACCACAAGAGTTCCAGATCAGCATCGAGCCAGACCGCCACCCCCCGCCTGGAGATCGTGTCGCGATTGACATCAGACAGAAACGCGCCACCGCCGGTCGATAAAACACCCGGTTTGCCCCGCATCAACCTCGAAATAACCTGACTTTCGCGGGCCCGGAAGAACGCCTCGCCATCGCGTGCGAAAATCTCGGGGATGCTCATATTGGCAGCCGCCTCGATTTCCTGATCCGAATCGAGAAAGGGCGCTCCCAGCAATTGCGCCAGAGCCCGACCCACAGCGGTCTTGCCAGCCCCCATCATCCCCACCATCACAACGGTTTTTCGCAAGGCGTAACGCTGTTTGTGTGAGTCTTCGGCCACGGATTGCTGAATTTCGCTCATATTTCCCTGAATGACGTGATATTGCTGAAAAGGCCATATATAAGTTTGGAAAAAATCGACAGGCAATCAAGGCAGTAAATCCCATGTCGCGCATCTTTAAGCTTCTGTTCTTTCTCATTATTCTGGGTGGTATTGGCCTGGTGGGATATGCCTATGTCGGACCCTTTTTTGGCGCTGATTTTTCCGCGCCGCAAACAGAAGTCCGCGTACCTGTGACGCTTGATGCCAATTAAACGCGGTGCATATTGGGGCGCGGTGGTGTTCTGCGGCTTTGGGATCACGCAAGCCGCGGCGCAGGATCAACCACTTTCGGTCATTGACTGGGTGCAGCAAAACCCGGATCAGCCCGCACTTACCTCGGTTGCGATGCCGGATGGGGGTATCGCGCCCATTGCCCGGTCCGGGCTGGCGCCGGATGTGGCGGTGATGCCGCTTGACGAAGAAGCAGTCAGGATCATCGGGCTGGTCCCTGCGAGCGTGACCGGGTTGCCGCAGACGCTGTGGCGGCGAAGCGATCCCCAGGCGCTGAGCCGTCAATTGAACAGCTTGCCCGAGCTTCGGCTGCCAGCAGCACAGGCCCTGCTGTTCACGGCCTTGCTGACCGAGGCCCAAGGTCCCGGTCAGGACGCCGCACAGGAAGATGTCTTCACATTGGCCCGGGTGTCCGCATTGCAAAGGTTCGGGGCGCTTGATCCGGCACTGGCCCTGATCGAGCAGGCCGACGTCACGCGGGACGCAGCCCATTTTGCCGCCTATATGGACCTTGCTCTGCTTTCAGGTCAGGAAGGCCCAGCTTGCGGAACGTTGGACGCCCAACCACATCTTTCTCCCGGTATGAGCTATCAGATTTTTTGCAGCGCCCGGCAGGGTGACTGGACGACGGCAACGCTGCTGTATGACACCGGCAAGGCCCTGTCCTTCATGAGCAAACCAGAAGTTGCCGCGCTGGATCGCTTTCTGCATCCTGAGTTCTTCGACGGGCTTCCCCCGTTGCAGCCCCCACGCAAGATAACACCCCTGTTATTTCGCTTGCACGAAGCGATTGGCGAACCCCTGCCAACCCGCCTGCTGCCCCGCGCCTTTGCGGTTGCGGACCTGCGCGATCTTGCCGGATGGAAGGCGCAGCTGGAAGCGGCCGAACGGCTCGCCAAAACCGGCGCCCTACCCGATAACCGATTGCTTGGCCTTTATTCCGACCGGGATCCAGCCGCATCGGGCGGCATCTGGGACCGCGTCGAAGCCGTACAGCAATTTGACACAGCCCTGCGCACGCGGTCAGCTGGCGCTGTCAACAAAACGCTGCCCCGCGCATGGGCTGCCATGCAGGAGGCGGAACTTGAAGTGGCCTTTGCAGGATTGTTTGCCGAGGCGCTTTCACAGGTGCCGTTGACGGGACGCAGTGCAGACATCGCGACAACCCTCATGTTGCTGTCCCCAAACTATGGTGATCTGGCCGATCGATCCCCGTCGAAACTTCTGCGCGACGTGGCGACTGGTGATCCAGCCGGGCTTGAGGCCAGCAATCCCCTGCATCAGGCCGTCATCGACGGGTTTGCGGTTGGTGCCGCCCGCTCCGATCTTGTTGAGATGGCCCGCACGGACCGGCTGGGTGAAGCGATCTTGCGGTCCTTGGTGCTGTTGGAGGACGGCGCGTCAGGCGATCCTCTCGCGCTCACCGAAGCTCTCGGTACGCTGCGCGCGCTTGGTCTGGAGGACACCATGCGCAGAGCGGCATTGCAAATATTTCTGCTGGATCGGTTTGGATAATGGCACAGGATCACTGGATATCCGCGTTTCTGGAAGCCCAGGCCGCAGAATTGGGGGCCGCAAGGAACACGCTTCTGGCTTACGGGCGTGATCTGCAGGACTTTGACGCGTGGCTCACCCGGCGCGAGCAGGGTTTTGACGGTGTCGAAAAGGCCGACGTTGAAAACTATCTGGTGGATTGCGATGCGCAGGGTCTGTCCCGGGCGACGCGGGCGCGTCGCTTGTCAGCCATTAAACAGCTCTATCGCTTTGCCTTTGAAGAAGGGTGGCGCAAAGACAATCCGGCCATCCAGATATCGGGACCGGGGCGCGACAAGCGGTTGCCCAAAACCCTCTCTGAGGCTGAAGTGGACCGTTTGCTGGAGGCGTCACGCAGCTATGGCCGCTCGCCGCGTGACCGGGCGCGCAACACCTGCTTGATGGAAGTTTTATATGCAACCGGGATGCGCGTTTCCGAGCTTGTCAGCCTGCCCGCCAGTGCTGCGCGCGGCGATCCACGCATGCTGCTGATCCTCGGCAAGGGGGGCAAAGAACGCATGGTGCCGCTCTCCCCGCCTGCCCGCGAAGCGCTGGGGGACTGGCTGCGCATCCGGGACGAGATGGAGGACGAGCGGCGCTCCGACAACAAACCAGCCTCCAAATACCTCTTTGTGTCCCACAGCGCGGCGGGCCATCTGACCCGTCACAGGTTCTATCTGCTGATCAAGGAGATCGCCGTTTCCGCCGGTGTCTCGCCGGAGAAGGTGACACCGCATACGCTGCGCCATGCCTTCGCCACACATCTGTTGGCCAATGGCGCTGATTTACGATCGATCCAGACCCTTTTGGGGCATGCAGATGTTGCCACGACTGAAATCTACACACATGTGCTGGAAGCACGGCTGAGCGATCTGGTCCTCAACCATCATCCATTGGCCAAGGACGGTCCCCGCAAAGAGACCGGCAGGATATCCTCGGACGGCCAGTAACCGCTGAGCAGCGCCGCCTCATAGCCACCTGTAAGCCCCGCCGCGCGCATCGCGGCAGCGGCGGCTTCGGCATCGTAGCTGAGGCGATGGATTTGCACCTCGCCGCCGTCAAGAATGCCATATCGGGTTTGTTGGCGCCCGTCATTGGGCGGCATTCCGATCACACCGGGGTTGATCCAACGCCCTTGCGGTGTCTCTTTCACGAAGGCCAGCCCACAATGGCCCGCAATCACGTGGTCAACAGCGCCTATGCTGCTTTCGATGGCGCACCATTCCATTTCGAATACGGCATTTGAACTATTCGGCCAGATAAAACGGGCGATCTCCGTCCAACCGCCATGGATCACCGCATACCGCGCGCCCTGATGCCGAAAACTCAGAATATCCGGGCAATGCCCCATCCAACGCCGCGCCTTGGGGTCCACGCGTGCATTCGCAAACGGATACCACCCTTGGCTCAATAGATCACAAGCGCTGTCCGCGTCGAAACCGCAACCGCAGTCAGGTGCGTTCTCTGCCAGCTGTTTTTCGCAGTTTCCCGCAACAACCGAAGCCCCCATCTGCCGAATGGTATCCACGGTTTGCGCAGGCGCGCCGCAATAGGCTACCACATCCCCGGTACAGATCATGTGATGGCCCCTGATCTGAAAGCGATCAGCATCCGCGATGAGCGCCTGCAAGGCGTGCAGATTGGAATAGGGCCCGCCAAACAGCAACACCGGACCATTGATTATGCCCAGATCACGGTGCATCTGCCGCTCCTCCCTTGATTGACGCAGGTCCGATGCCCATACATAGGCAAACTCTTTCAAAGGTATCATTCCAAATGGAAACGGCGACTGCAACGCTTGATCAATCTTTCTGGCTCACCTGTGGCGTGATCCTGTTTCTGCTGGTGCTGTCGGGGTTTTTCTCAGGGTCCGAAACAGCACTGACCGCCGCATCGCGTGGCAAGTTGAGAGCGCAGGCCGACAAAGGGTCGCGCGGCGCGGAACGGGCGTTGAAGATTACCGAGGACAATGAGCGGCTGATTGGCTCCGTGCTTTTGGGAAACAACCTTGTAAACATTCTGGCGGCATCCCTTGCCACCGCCATATTCACCCGCGCTTTTGGTGAAAGCGGCGTGGCATTGGCGACGCTTGTCATGACCCTGCTGGTCTTGATCTTTGCCGAGGTCCTGCCCAAGACATATGCAATTACCAACTCAGAAACAGCCGCCGCTCTGGTCTCCCGCCCTATTTCGCTTGTGGTGACGGTGTTTTCGCCGGTCGTGGCCGCCGTGCGCCTGCTGGTGCGCGGTGTCCTGCGGATTTTCGGCATTACAACTGATCCCGACAGCAATATCCTCGCCGTACGCGAGGAAATTGCAGGTGCCCTGCAACTTGGCCACTCCGAAGGGGTGGTTGAAAAGGAAGATCGTGACCGTATTCTTGGTGCGCTGGATCTCAACGACCGAACTGTAGAAGAAATCATGCTGCACCGCTCGGGCATTGAGATGATCAATGCCGATGACAGCCCGCAGGATATCCTCGATCAGTGTTTGAAATCCAACTATACGCGTTTGCCGGTTTTTCGGGACGATCCCGAAAACCTGATCGGGGTCATCCATGCCAAGGACCTGCTGCGCGCAATGTATAAACTCATTGGCGGTCCTGACGGGGATGCCGCCAAGCTCAAGAGCTTCAAAATCACCGATGTGGCGATGAAGCCCTATTTTGTGCCCGAAACCTCGACACTGGACGAACAGATGCGCCAGTTCCTGCGCCGTCGGACACATTTTGCCCTGGTGGTTGATGAATATGGCTCCCTTCAGGGGTTGATCACTCTTGAAGACATCCTCGAAGAAATCGTTGGGGAAATTACCGATGAATTCGACCCTGATGCGGAGCAATCGGTGACCAGCGGGGATGACGGGCAATTTGCCGTTGATGGTGCGATGACCATTCGCGACCTCAACCGCGCCACCGACTGGAACCTGCCCGATGACGAGGCGAATACGGTTGCCGGCTTGGTTATTCATGAGGCTCAGATGATCCCGACATCGGGACAGGTGTTCTCTTTCCACGGATTTCGATTTGAAGTGGTTGCAAGAGATGGCAACCGGATCACCGAGTTGAAAATTCGCCCCCTCTGATCTGCGGAAAACCGCATGGCACAGCAGCAGTTTGAATGCTGATGCGCAAAATTGTCGCCAACAGCCTGTTTTTGGGGTATTAATTGCCTGCAATTTGAGCATTTGCTCAATGTCGCGTCCGGCGGGGGGCTATGACAAACAATATTTTACAGTTCTGGCAAAACGCCGGGGACGATCCATTTGAGCCGCTTTTTGAAGCAGCACCGATCCTGATGCACTCTATAGACGACAAGGGCATCCTCCTGAAAGTGAGCCGCTTCTGGAGCAGTAAACTTGGCTATAAGACAGAGGAAATGGTGGGCAGGCCATCGACTGACTTTCTGACAGAAAAGTCCAGAAAATACGCGCTGCAAACGGTGTTGCCCGAATTCTATCGCAAAGGCAGTATGGCCAATGTCGAATATGTCTTTGTGCGAAAAGACGGCTCTCCGTTGCCGGTGCTTCTATCCGCGATCGCAGAATACGATGCTGAAGGGAATTTCGAACGGTCCCTTGCCGTCATGTTCGACAACACCGAAGCCAAGCGCGCGCAGGCAGAACTGGTTCAAAGTCAGCGCACAGATGCCATCGGTCGCCTTGTGGGAGGCGTTGCACATGATTTCAACAATCTGCTGACAGTCGTGCAGGGAAACCTCGAATTCATTAAGCTGGATTTCGATTCAGAGGAACGCGAGATTTTTCTCACTGACGCCATGAACGCGGTGGAACGCGGCGCCGCCCTGACGCAACAGCTTCTGACCTACGGGCGCAAGGCGAACCTCAACCCGAAACTGACCAATATCAATCGCGCCATCCGCGAGATGGATTCAATGCTCAGGCGCGTTCTGCCTTCGACCACAAGCATTGAAACCGTTGTGGCCGCGGGCCTTTGGCTGGTGGAGATCGACCGTCACCTGCTCGACACCGCGATCATCAACATCGTCAACAACGCGCAATATTCCATGCCCGAAAACGGGGCCACGCTGACCGTTGAGACCTGCAATGTCCGAATTTCGGATGAATATATCTCGGCCCGCCACGAGGATATTCAGCCAGGGCGCTATGTGATGCTGGCCATTTCTGACAACGGCAGCGGCATGACACGCGATGTCGCGGAACAGGTTTTTGAACCTTTCTTCACGACGAAACCGGTTGGCAAGGGATCTGGTCTTGGCCTGTCGATGGTATTCGGGTTCATCAAGCAATCCTCCGGTGCCATCCGCATCTATAGCGAGCCTGGGCATGGAACCACGGTAAAGATGTATTTTCCCGCCGTTGGAGCGCCTGACACACCCCCGGCAGATAAACCAGAGTATTTTGATTTCGAAGATGACGGCAATGACATCAAGATTCTGGTGGTCGAAGACGAGCCGGATGTCCGCAAGGTGCTGGTGCGCCAGTTGCGCGGCATGGGGCTGCGGATTTCGCAGGCGGAATCGGGCGACGACGCTTTCAAGATGATCGAAAACGGACATCGGCCTGACATTCTGCTGACCGATATTGTCATGCCCGGCACCCTACAGGGCCCCGCACTGGCCGCAGAGGCACGCGCTGTCATCGACGGTCTGCGGGTGATCTACGTGTCCGGCTACCCCAACGAGGCGGCCATTCACGGCAATGGTGTGAACCAGAATGACGTACAGTTGGTTAAACCCGTCGACACCAAAACGCTGACAAACGCGGTGGGAAAGATGATCAAGTTGATTGATGCACAGGCCGGTTCAGGCACGTAACCGCGCGCCTTTGGGATCAAAGGGTGGTTCATGCAGAATGGTGGCCTTGTGGGGCCGACCCAGCACCATGACGTCCACGACATCGCCGGGGTGTGCGCCCTTCACATATGCCAGCGCAAGGCTCATGCCGACGCTGAAACCATAGGCACCGGACGTTACCCGCCCGATCCCCTGCCCGTCCTTGAAGATCGGCTCACCGCCCGTGGCGTCTGCGTTGGACGCCTTCGTCTCCGCCGCGTCGAGCGCCAACAACACCAGGTTTTCGCGGACAGGTTTGGCCAGGGTTTCCAGAACGGCCTGCTTGTTCAGGAAATCCTTATCCAGCTTGCACAACCGGTCGAGCCCCACTTCCTGCGGCCAGTATTCCGGAGAATACTCACGGCTCCAGGAGCCGTAGCCTTTTTCCACACGCAGGCTCATCAGCGCACGTGAGCCAACCGGACCGGCACCAAAGCGCCTGCCTTCTTCAATCAACAGATCAAAAAGCCGCGCCTGATCTTCTACCGCGCAATGCAACTCCCAGCCAAGATCGCCGGTGAAGGATACGCGTAAGGCCAGCACGCGAACACCAGAGAGGTCAATCCAGCGGCTGGTCATGAAGGGGAAATCCTCGGTCGCAAGCGAGGTGTTGGTCAGGCGTTGCAGCATGTCACGCGACTTCGGGCCGGCGACGTTAAACCCGCACATGACATCTGTGTGGCTTTCAAATGTGGTGCCCTCCGGCAGCGGCACCGCCTTGAAAAACCGCTTGTGATAGCGCTCCGCCATGCCCGATCCGATGACCCAGAAATCATCTTCATCCAGGCGGGTCACTGTGAAATCGCCGGCAATGCCGCCGCGTTTCCCAATAAGAGGCGTCAGACATGAACGTCCGACCGAGCGAGGCATTCTGTTGGCGAAGACCGCATTCAACCAGTCTTCGGCCCCCGGACCTTTGCAGCGGTATTTGGCAAAGTTCGAAATGTCGATGATGCCTGCCTTGTCGCGCAGCATCCGACATTCGCGCCCGACCGGTTCCCACCAGTTCTGGCGGGTAAATCCGTCAGTGTCGCGCATGCCGGGTGTGTCCGCATACCACAAGGGATGCTCCCAGCCATAGTTCAGGCCAAAAACAGCCCCCAGTTTTTGCTGAGGCTCATAAGCGGGGCGCTTGCGCATCGGACGGCCAGCATCACGCTCTTCATTCGGGAAATGTATCTTGAAGCGGTTGGCGTATTGGTCGCCGACGCGGGCCTTGGTGAAAGCCTTGTCGGCCCAGTCCCCAAAACGCGCCATATCCCAGGCAAACATGTCATAACGGGTTTCACCCGTGACAATCCAGTCAGCGGCCAGCAGCCCCATGCCCCCCGATTGGGAAAACCCCGGAATGATGCCATTGCAGCAGAAGTAATTGGACAGCTCCGGCACCGGACCAAAAAGCACATTGCTGTCAGGCGACCAGATCATCGGCCCGTTGATGACCCGCTTGATCCCGGCCTCGCCGACGACCGGCACGCGGTCTATCGCACGCATCATATTGTCTTCGATACGCTCCAGATCATCGGCGAAAAGCTCGTGGCCAAAGCCCTGCGGCGTACCGTCCTCGGCCCAGAACCGCAGGTCCTTTTCATAAGCGCCGACCAGCAGGCCCTTGCCTTCCTGTCGCAGATAATATTCGCCGTCCCTGTCAGCCACAGAGGGCAAACGCCGGTCCAATGCGTCAATTTCCGCAATCGTTTCGGTCACAAAATACTGGTGTTCTGTCGGTTGCAGGGGCAGTTCAATCCCCGCAAGTGCCGCAACTTCCCGCCCCCAGAGACCCGCCGCATTGACCACCCATTCCGTTGCGATATCGCCTTTGGGCGTGCGCACGACCCAACTGCCATCAGGCTGTTGTTCCGTACCGATCACGGGGCAAAAGCGGATGATTTCGGCCCCGTTTTGCCGTGCGCCGGTAGCATAGGCATTGGTCACGCCAGAGGGATCGACGTTTCCGCCATCGGGCTCCCACATGATGCAGCGGATGCCGTCGAAGTTGACCAGCGGATGCAGCCGTTCGGCTTCATCCCGGCTGACCTCATGGAAATTCATATTGTATAGCTTGGCCTTGGCGGCCTGCAGACGTAACTGATGCTCGCGTTCAACCGTTTGCGCCAGATAGAGCGACCCCGGTTGAAACACACCGCAGCTTTGCCCGGTCTCTGCCTCCAGCCCATTGTAGAGGTTCATGGTGTAATGCTGGATGCGGCTGATGTTGGTGCTGTCGTGCAGCCCGTGAATATTCGCCGCCGCATGCCATGTGGAGCCGGACGTCAGTTCATCGCGCTCCAGCAACACCACGTCGCGCCACCCCAATTTGGTCAGATGGTAAAGAATGGAGCAGCCGATGACGCCACCTCCGATGACAACGGCCTGAGCATGGGTGCGCATGTATGCGGTCCTTGAGATGTGTTGTGTCTTGGGCGAACTTGCGCCCTGCAAATCGTTGTTGATTGCATTTTCACGACATATCCGGTCGCGCGGGTACAAATCTGTTCTGAAATTGCGCGTGGTGGCGCCCGCTTGGTCGGGCCGGGCGGCGGCAACAGCCAGCGACAATAAATGTCGGTTTCACGATATCTCACGGGCAAAGACGCTCTAACCTGCGGCCAGAACACCCAAGATAAGGCTGTCAGATATGCAAACTACCACCCGTGTTGCCATTATTGGCGGGGGCGTTGTCGGCGCTTCCGTTCTCTATCACCTCACAAAGCTGGGGTGGTCGGATGTGATGCTGTTGGAACGTTCGGAACTGACCTCTGGCTCCACCTGGCACGCAGCGGGCGGGTTTCACACGCTCAATGGCGACACCAATATGGCCGCCCTTCAGGGCTATACCATCCGGCTCTACAAAGAGCTGGAGGAGATCACGGGCATGTCCTGCGGGCTGCACCACGTGGGCGGCGTGACCCTCGCGGATAATCGCGACCGGTTTGATATGTTGCTGGCCGAACGCGCCAAACATCGCTTCATGGGGCTGGAAACGGAGATTGTCGGGCCCGGGGAAATCAAAAAGATCGCGCCGGTCACAAATGTCGACGGCATCATCGGGGCGCTTTACGACCCGCTGGACGGGCATCTTGATCCGTCCGGGACGACACATGCCTATGCCAAGGCCGCGCGTATGGGCGGGGCTACAATCGAAACCCATTGCATGGTGCGCGAAACGAACCAGCGCCGCGATGGCAGTTGGGATGTGGTCACCGACAAGGGCACCATCCATGCCGAACATGTGGTCAATGCGGCGGGTCTCTGGGCGCGCGAAGTGGGCGCCATGGCCGGGATTTACTTTCCCCTGCATCCGATGGAGCATCAGTATCTGGTGACCGAGGATGTCCCGCTCATCGTTGAGATGATGGCAGATGGTCACGAGCACCCCCATGTGATGGACCCGGCTGGTGAAAGCTATCTGCGTCAGGAAGGCCGCGGCCTTTGCATCGGATTTTATGAGCAGCCCTGCCGCCCCTGGGCCGTAGGCGGCACAAGCTGGGAATTTGGTCAGGACCTTTTGCCCAATGATTTCGACAAGATCGAGGACAGTATTGATTTTGCCTACAAACGCTTCCCCGATCTGGAACGCGCGGGCGTCAAGAACGTGATCCACGGCCCCTTCACCTTTGCACCGGATGGCAATCCGCTGGTGGGTCCGGTGCCGGGCATGCGCAATTACTGGTCGGCCTGCGGCGTCATGGCGGGCTTCAGCCAGGGCGGCGGGGTTGGCCTGATGCTGGCGCAATGGATGATCGAAGGTGAGACCGAACGCGACACCATGGCCATGGATGTGGCGCGTTTCGGCGACTGGATAACACCGGGCTATACATTGCCGAAAGTGATCGAGAATTACCAAAAACGGTTTTCGGTCTCTTATCCCAATGAAGAATTGCCTGCCGCGCGGCCCAACCGGACGACACCAATGTATGATATCTTCACCGGGCTTGGGGCCGTCTGGGGGCAGCAATACGGACTGGAAGTGGCCAATTATTTTGCACAAGCAGATGAGCCCCGCTATGAAACACCCTCTTTCCGCCGCTCAGACGCCTTTGCAGCCACCGCGCGCGAAGTCAAAGCCGTTCGGTCAGGTATCGGCATCAATGAAGTGCAGAATTTCGGCAAATACCGCGTTACTGGCACAAAGGCCCGCAACTGGCTGAACCGCATCATGGCCGGGCGCGTGCCATCCCCCGGGCGTCTCAGCCTGACGCCTATGCTGTCACACAAAGGCAAACTCATCGGCGATTTCACCATTTCCTGCATCCACGATACGGAATTCCAACTTACGGCCTCTTACGGGGCTCAAGCCTATCACTGGCGATGGTTCCTGCAAAATCTCGATGACGGCGTGCATATCGACAATATCTCCGACAAACGCACCGGGTTCCAGATTGCTGGGCCACGCGCAGGCGACGTTCTGGCGGCGTCCACCCGCGCGGACATCGGTGACATGCGGTTTCTCGACGTAAGGCAGTTGGTCGTGGGCATGACTAACTGTATCGTGCAACAGGTCAGCTACACAGGCGATCTGGGATACGAGATTTATTGCGATCCCATGGATCAGCGCGCCCTCTGGAACACGCTTTGGCAGGTCGGGCAGCCACATGGCATCACGCCTTTTGGCATGCGCGCGATGATGTCCCTGCGCCTGGATCGGTTCTTTGGCAGCTGGATGGCGGAATTCTCGCCGGACTACACGGCGGCGGAGACCGGATTGGACCGGTTCATCAGCTTCCGCAAAAATGAAAATTTCATTGGTCGCGCCGCCGCTGAAAAAGAAAAATCTGAAGGCCCCGCGCGCCGATTGGTCAGTTTCGAAGTTGACGCCGAAGATGCGGACGTCCAGGGGTACGAACCCATTTGGCTCGATGGTTCAGTCGTCGGTTTCTGCACATCCGGCGGCTATTCGCACCACGCCGAAAAATCTATCGCCTTCGGATTTCTTCCGGCAGATCAGGTCGAGAAGGCGCCGGATGTCATGATCGAGATTCTGGGCCAAATGCGCCCCGCAAAGGTGATCACGAGACCCCTTTTCGAACCAGGCTCGGCAGGTGCAGACAGTTAAGCACGACAATGCCCCACTTTTGCTGAACGGCTGTTTAGAGTAACGTCAGATCATGACCGAGCAGGCCCTCAGCGATTTACCAATAATTCTGCTCGCAGCCGGGCAATCGCGCCGTATGCGTGGTGCCGACAAGCTTCTGGAAGACGTCGATGGTATGCCGCTGCTGCGACGGCAGGCGAATATGGCTTGTATGGTCACTTGCGGCCCGATTCTGGTTGCCTTGCCACCACCACCGCATCCGCGCTACCAATGTTTGGATGGATTAGGCGTCAACCGCGTCGCCGTACGGGACGCAGCGGAAGGTATGAACGCCAGTCTCAGAACCGCCTTTGCCGCGCTTCCTGAAAAAACCGATGCAGCGATGCTCGTTCTGGCCGACCTTCCCGAGCTGACACCAGATGACTTGAATACCGTTCTTCAGGCCGTTGATTTAAATAGTGATAATCTGATCTGGCGTGGCGCTACCGAAGATGGAAAACCCGGCCACCCCATCGTTTTTTCCGCAAAGCTCTTCCCCGAAATCGCCACCTTGACCGGAGATGACGGCGCACGCGCTGTTGTGTCAGAATTTGAGGATCAGGTTGAACTCGTCACGTTGCCGGGAAGCCGCGCCAGAATGGATCTAGATACGCCCGAAGAATGGGCAAAATGGCGATCCGCAGCACCTGTTTGACGCCGGACGATCCACATGCGGAGAACTGTTCAGAACAGTGTGGTACCCAAGGCCGGACTCGAACCGGCACGCCTCGCGGCGGGGGATTTTGAATCCCCTGCGTCTACCATTCCGCCACTTGGGCAACGAGAGCGATCTACCGCGTCACTGCCCGTCCGGCAAGAGGATTTTGCACCAAATCATCATCCGCCGCCTTGACCCTGCGTCTTTGCCATGTTTTCCACAGCCGAAATAGCGCAGGAGCGACAGCAGATGCTTCGCAAGATCTACGATTGGACGCTCAGCAAGGCTGATCACCCGCAGGCGCTGTGGGTGCTGGCTTTTGTCAGTTTCATCGAAAGCTCGGTTTTCCCCATCCCGCCCGACGTTCTGATGATCCCGATGATCATTGCGCGCCCCTCCCGCGCGTGGCGCATCGCCGCTGTGGCACTTGTTGCCTCGGTGCTGGGCGGTTTGCTGGGATATGCCATTGGTGCTTTTGCGATGGACACCATCGGCGACCCGATTCTGGCCTCTCTTGGCAAGACCGAAGCAAAGGTAATTTTTGACGAGCGGTTCAATGACAAAGGCTTCTGGGCTGTTCTGATCGCGGGCATGACCCCGTTCCCCTACAAGGTCATCACCATCATGTCCGGGGCTACAGGCATGAACCTGACCACCTTCGTCGCCACCTCGATTCTGGCGCGTGGTTTGCGGTTTTTCATTGTCGCTTTCCTGTTGTGGAAATTCGGCGCACCGATCCGTGAATTCATCGAAAAGCGCCTTGGCCTGATGTTCACCCTCTTTGTTGTCTTGCTGGTTGGGGGCGTCTCGCTCCTGAAGTTCCTATGACCCGACTGCACCTCGTCATGCTGGCGACCGCCGGTTCCGCAGCCCTTCTTCTGGGCGCTTTTGCGTTTCAGCACATCGGCGGCATGGCGCCCTGCAAGATGTGCATCTGGCAGCGGTATCCGCATGTGATCGCGCTGCTGATCGGGCTGGTGGCGCTGAAATTGCAGAGCCGCCTTCTGATCCTGCTCGGGGCTCTATCGGTCTTTGCCACCGGTGCCGTTGGTGTCTTTCACGTCGGCGTGGAACAAGGATGGTGGCAGGGCCCGACGACCTGCAGTTCCGGGCCAATTGGCGGCAAAACAGCCGACGAACTGCTGGATCAGATTCTCACCGCGCCGCTTGTGCGCTGCGATGAGATCGCCTGGGAGATACTGGGGATCAGCATGGCCGGATGGAATGCGCTGATCTCCTTTGCGCTCGTGATCCTCTGGCTGATGGCGCTGCGCCGCGCCGCGCCTAAGAAGATTTTCGGGTGCTGAGCAGCAGGCTCGTCTCGCTCGCCGTCACCCCTTCGAGCCGTCGGATGTAAGTCAACACGTTGTCGAATTTTTCAAGGGTCTCCGCACCGATCTCAACGATCACGTCCCAGCGTCCATTTGTGGAATAGACCTTCCGTATTTCCGGCAAACCGCCAAGGTGCCGAATGATCCGGTCAGTCCCGCGCCCCTCGATCGCAATCATCATCAATCCGCGGACGGCATCGGTCTGTCCATCTTCTTTCATCACGACGGAGAAGCCCAGGATATCACCCCGTTCCTGCAACCTGGCCATCCGGGTTCGCACGGTCGCACGGGTCAGCCCAAGGACTGCAGCGAGCTCTGACAGTGATGCCCGGGCATTATGTCTGAGCGCGCCCACCAGCTTTTTGTCCATTTCGTCCATATTTAGCGTCCATATTGATAAATGTATCAACATTACGCTCAATATGGACGCTTGTCGATATCCCGGAACGGTCGATATCTTTTACCCAAATCTGATATTCTGGAGAGACCGATGACCCATCACACCTGTATACTTGTTGGTGCCCCCGTCGACAGCGGCAAACGTCGGCGTGGCTGTTTAATGGGTCCGGACGCCTACCGCACGGCGGGTCTGGCAGAGGCCTTGGCAGATCTTGGGCATCAGGTTGAAGATCGCGGCAACGTCGCACCTACCCCGTTCACACCTCAACGACATGCCAAAATTCACGCGCTCGAAGAAACCATCGGATGGACCAAAGCGCTCGCCGACGCCGCACAGGCGAGCTTGAAGGATGGGCTGCCGATCTTTCTGGGGGGCGATCACTCGCTGTCTCTCGGAACGGTTTTGGGGGCCATGCGTCATGCCGATGACATCAACCGCCCACTCTTTGTACTCTGGCTCGATGCCCATAGCGATTTTCATACGCCCGCAACCACGGACAGCGGCAATCTGCATGGCACACCGCTTGGCTTTGTGACAGGCCGGTCCGATTTCGACGGGTTTCCCGAAATTGCAAACCCGCTGCCACAGGACAACATTGCGATCATCGGCCTGCGATCAGTCGATTCCGCCGAACGCGCCGCCCTTCAGCAAACGTCGATACAGCACGTCGACATGCGCGAAATCGACGAAAGTGGCATCGGCAAACCGCTCTCGGCCTTCCTTGAGCGTGTCGCAGCGGTGAACGGCATGTTGCATGTCTCTTTGGACGTGGATTTTCTCGACCCCGCGGTCGCTCCCGCCGTTGGCACAACTGTCCCCGGCGGCGCGACCATTCGCGAAGGGCATCTGGTCATGGAAATGCTGCACGATAGCGGATTGATGACCTCACTTGATCTTGTAGAACTCAATCCCTTTCTGGACGAACGCGGCCGAACTGCGCAGGTTATGGTCGATCTTGCGGCATCTGCACTTGGCCGCCGTGTCTTTGACCGACCAACGCGAGCGTACTGACATGACAACACTGACCCCATCCGACAAAGCACTTGTCCCCTTCGTTTCCGTGGATCACATGATGCAGTTGATTCATCACATTGGCATAGAGGAAATGCTGCGCGGCCTAGCGAACTACATCGAAACCGACTTCAAGCGCTGGCAGCTGTTCGACAAGACACCGCGCGTCGCCAGCCATTCCGCTGAGGGTGTGATCGAATTGATGCCGACCTCCGACGGCGAAGTCTACGGATTCAAATACGTCAACGGGCATCCCAAGAACACGGCGGAGGGGTTGCAGACGGTCACCGCATTCGGCCTGCTTGCCGATGTGGCCAGCGGCTATCCGGTGCTTTTGTCGGAAATGACAATGCTGACGGCGATGCGCACCGCCGCCACGTCTGCCCTCGTCGCCCGCCTGCTCGCCCCTAAAGGTGCCACCACAATGGCGATGATCGGCAATGGCGCGCAGTCGGAATTTCAGAGCCTCGCGATGAAGGCCATTTGTGGCGTTCAGGAGATACGGCTCTATGACATTGATGCGCAGGCCACCGAAAAATGCGCGGCGAACCTGTCTGGTCTTGGTTTGACTGTGACACCCTGCACCACCGCCGAAGACGCGATGATGGGCGCTCAGATCATCACGACCTGCACCGCCGACAAGCAATATGCAACCATTCTGACAGATAACATGGTCGGGGCCGGCGTTCACATCAACGCAATCGGTGGGGATTGCCCGGGCAAGACCGAATTGGCGCCAGCGATTCTGCATCGCTCAGATATTTTCGTCGAATACCCCGAACAAACCCGCATTGAAGGCGAGATTCAGCAACTGGATGACGATCACTCTGTGACCGAAATCTGGCAGGTGTTGACCGGTCAAGCCGCCGGTCGCGTTTCGGATAAACAGATAACGCTTTTCGATTCGGTGGGTTTCGCCATCGAGGATTTCAGCGCCTTGCGCTATGTGCGCGACCAGATCGAAACAACCCGGCTTTTCCATCCGCTCGATTTGCTGGCCGATCCTGATGACCCGCGGGACCTCTTTGGCATGTTGCAAAGGTCGACACAGGGCTGACGCATGAAAGGCGCGGTTTTGGGCACGCCCAAAACTCGATAATGGCGCGCGCGGGCACAGCCCGCGCTCCGCTTGGCAACAGGAATTATCCCTTGGTCACATCATGTCCGTAGATCCAGTCGAACTGCCGGATCATCGCGCCCGGAGCCAGCTGACTGCCCAGCCGTAATCCAAGATGCGCAAAACGGCGCGTGATACCTTCGCTCAGGTGATATTTCCACGCATTTCCGCTGGCCGCTTCGATGACGCGGCTGACCCGCGCTTTTCGCAAGCTCTGATAGGCTGTTTGGGCCGTACCCTCCTTTAGACATCGCGCCAGAACCCATGCATCTTCCAACGCAAGGTTGGCACCCTGGGCCAGAAACGGCAAAGTAGGATGCGCCGCATCGCCCAAAAGGGCAACATTCCCGCGCATCCATGTCTCGGCGACGGGATGTCGGAACAATCCCCAGAGCCGAACATCCCGGACATCTGCCAGCGCCTGCGCCGCGATCCCTCCAAAATCCGCAAAAGCTGCCCGCAGATTTTTCGGATCATCCTCGTGATGCCAGCCCTCATCGGCCCAGGTGTCCCTTTCCTGAACAGCAACGATATTGGTAAAGGCGCCACCGCGGATGGGGTAACTCACCAGATGCCGTCCCGGCCCCATGGTCACCCTAGCTTCGGGCGCAGCGCCGGTGGCGGGAACCAGAGCGCGCCAAGCAACCTGACCGGTGAACTGCGCTTTCTCACCGGGCGATACCCGCGCGCGCGCCACCGAATGGATGCCATCGGCGCAGACCACGACCTCCGCCCTTGCCGAAGACCCGTCGATACATCGCACCTCCGGCAAATCGCCGGGGATGACATCTTCAATCTGCGTGCCAAGCTGGAGGGTCACATTCGCCTGTCGCGCCGCACGTATCAGCAGGCTGATCAGATCAGCACGGTGCACAAAGAGATATCGCTGGTCTTTCAGGCGGCGAAGGTCCAGCCGCGCCACTTCCGAGCCACGTTTGTAATCAGCCAGCACCACGGCTTGCGCCTCTACCGCCCCTGCGCGCAGCAGCGCATCCTCCAACCCCAGGGCGCGCAACACCGCAAGCCCGTTGGGGCTAATCTGCAAGCCCGCGCCAACTTCCGCGATCTCAGGGGCTTGCTCAAGGAGCGTCACCGCAACGCCATTGCGGGCCATAGCCGTCGCGCAGGCCAACCCTCCGATACCACCTCCGACAACAATCGCATTTTTGATCATGGGACCCTCAAACAAAAAACGCCGAAGCAAAATGCTCCGACGCTTCTAAACTTTTTCCGGCTCGGTGGGAGCCTGATCAATCGTCGCGGTGCACTTTCTCGCGGCGCTCATGGCGCTCCTGAGCTTCGAGGCTCATGGTTGCGATCGGGCGAGCATCCAACCGCTTCAGAGAGATCGGCTCGCCTGTCACCGAGCAATAGCCAAATTCACCTTCGTCGATACGGCGCAGCGCCCCGTCAATCTTGCTGACCAGCTTGCGCTGACGATCCCGGGTCCGCAGCTCAAGCGCGCGATCCGTCTCCTCCGAGGCGCGGTCCGCAACGTCCGGTATGTTGCGTGTCCCGTCCTGCAATCCCTCGATTGTGTCCCGGCTGCCTGCAAGCAGCTCTGATCGCCAGTTCAGCAATTTGCGCCGAAAATATTCCACCTGTCGTTCGTTCATGAACGGTTCGTCTTCAGCCGGGCGATAATCATCCGGCAGAAACACTTCCTGTTTCATTTGCTTCCCCTTAACGTGGCTTACGTCATTCATACACGACTTGTCCTCAGGCAAGTGCCCCCATGCGGCACGATCTATCCCACGCCCTGACAATTGTCACTACACAATGCAGAAGAATTCTGGCTAAAAGCGAAACAAGAATTCATCGTGCAAAGGGTTGACAGAAGAATGAAATTCCAGGGAACGGCCGAATACATCGCCACAGACGACCTGACCATTGCCGTGAACGCGGCCGTCACACTGGAAAGGCCCCTGCTCGTTAAAGGCGAACCCGGCACAGGCAAGACCGAACTGGCCCGGCAGGTCTCTGCTTCCTTGGGTCTTTCGCTGATTGAATGGAACATCAAATCGACAACCCGCGCTCAGCAGGGTCTTTATGAATACGATGCCGTGAGCCGGTTGCGCGATAGCCAATTGGGGGAGGCGCGCGTTCACGACGTGAAGCACTACATCCGCAAAGGCAAGCTTTGGGAAGCCTTCGAGGCCGATCAAAAGGTCGTGTTGCTGATCGACGAGATCGACAAGGCCGACATCGAATTTCCCAACGACCTGCTGCAGGAACTCGATAAGATGGAGTTCTTCGTCTATGAGACCGGCGAAACCATACGTGCCCGCCACCGCCCGGTGGTCATCATCACTTCCAACAACGAAAAAGAACTGCCCGATGCCTTTCTGCGCCGCTGTTTTTTCCACTACATCCGGTTTCCCGAAATCGAGACGCTGCGTGAGATCGTCGAGGTTCATTTTCCGGGCATCAAGGACGCCCTGCTCACCACCGCGCTTACCCAGTTTTATGAGATCAGGGATCAGGCTGGTCTGAAGAAGAAGCCGTCTACGTCAGAAGTTCTTGATTGGCTGAAACTGCTGCTGGCAGAGGACATGAGTGCCGAAGACCTCAAGTCTTCCGGCGCCAATTCCCTGCCGAAACTGCACGGGGCGCTGCTGAAGAACGAGCAGGATGTGCATCTGTTTGAACGGTTGGCTTTTCTGGCCCGTAGTGGTCGTTGAGTCACAGGAAAAACACGACAGATATCAAAAGCTTGCCTTGATGCGTTTTTCGCGACTAAACTGAAAGCGATCTGCGGCGACAAGACTGCGGACAGAGGCTGAAGGCAGGCTAATAAATGACAAATACGGCATCTGTCGTCGTGCGCCCCCTGCGCAGGACAGACAAAGAGCAATGGGTTGCCCTCTGGACAGCATATCTCGCATTCTACGAAACGTCGCGCCCGAGGGAAATCTTCGACCTCTATTTCGAAAGGTTGCTGGGCGATGATCCACAGGATTTCAATGGGTTGGTCGCTGAAGTTAATGGGGAGCTTGTCGGGCTCACCCATTATCTGTTCCACCGGCATGGCTGGTCAGAGGCGAACACCTGCTATTTACAGGATCTCTATGCAAACCCGGATGTTCGGGGGAAAGGCATCGGGCGCGCGCTGATTGAAGCGGTCTATGAGGCGTCCGACGCCGCCGGGATCGCCACTGTCTATTGGCTGACGCAGGATTTCAATGCCGAGGCGCGCAGGCTCTATGATCGGATTGGCGTCAAAACTCCCTTCATCAAGTATGCACGCGCATGAGACGGCGGCTGATCCTACCTGTCATCATGGTGCTGAACGCCTGCGTCCCGGTCACGCAGGGTGGAACCCCCTCGCGCGCGGTGATTGCCGAAAGCACGTTGCCACCGATGAAGACCTTCGGACGGGCCGCGATCAGCCGCCCTGCCGTTTCCAACGCCAATCTGGTGCAGGATTTTGTGGATTTGTCTTTCCAGATGGAAAGCGGGCGCAAGTTACCGGTGCTGACACGTTTCGAGGGGCCGATCACGCTGCGGCTAACCGGCGCTCCGCCGCCCACCCTGACAGGCGATCTGCGCAACTTGCTGGGCCGGTTGCGCAACGAAGCCGGTATCCGGATCACAACTACCACCTCCGCTACTGCGAACATCACGGTGCAGTCCGTTTCCAGGTCAGAAATCCGCAAGGTTCTGCCACAGGCCGCCTGTTTTGTCGCACCAAATGTCTCGTCAATCCGCGAATACCGCGCGGCGCGGCGCAAAGCCCAGACCAACTGGACCCTGCTCAAGACACGCGAAAGACTGGCGATCTTTGTTCCCAATGATGTCAGCCCTCAGGAGGTTCGCGATTGCCTGCATGAGGAGCTCGCACAAGCTCTGGGGCCGCTCAACGATCTTTACCGCCTGCCGAATTCGGTTTTCAACGACGACAATGTGCACACCGTTCTGACCAGTTTCGACATGCTGATCCTGCGGGCGACCTATGCACCTGAACTGCAATCCGGCATGAGCCGCGAAGCGGTTGCCCGACGCTTGCCGGCGATCTTCGCAAGGATCAATCCGCGCGGCCAGTCCGGCGCAAGAACACCTGCGGACCCAACCCCACAGACATGGAAAGAAGCCATCCAGACGGCACTTGGCCCCGGCGCGGGACGCACCGCCCGGCGTGCTGCAACCGAGACAGCCGTACGCATCGCCACTGAACGCAACTGGACCGACAACCGCCGGGCTTTTGCCCATTACGCGAAGGCGCGCTTGCTGCAAGGGTCCGACCCAGTGGCGGCCCGTCAGCAATACGTCATTGCCGACCGGTTCTATGCCAAATCGACGCAAACCCAGCTACACCGTGCCTATGTCGCCACGCAACTGGCCGCCTATGAGATTGCCAATGGCAATGCCGTGCGCGCCTTGCGGATCATCGAGCCCAACATCGAAACCGCCCGAACTGCGCAAAACGCGGCCCTTTTGGCAACCCTTCAGCTCTTGCGGGCCGAAGCGCTGGATTTGACCGGGCGCACCACCGAGGCAAGCGCTGTCAGGCTGGACAGTCTGGGATGGGCACGTTACGGCTTTGGCGCTGACTGGGCAGTACGGGCAAAGATACGTGAAATCTCCGCTCTGACCCCTGGAAACTCACCGGTCTAGCGTCACTTTCCCACGAGGGCAAAGACCGGCCCGACGACTTAAGAGGGATCAGATGATCGTCATTATCGCTGCCATTCTTGGCGCAATCTTCGGCGGCGTGACCGCAGCGCGCCGTAACGGAAACCGCAAGGATATCGCCCAATATGCGGCAGGCTATGCGATGGCTTTTGTTGTGGTTGGCATGATTGTGACGGTGATCGTGCACCGGATGATCGTCTAGGGCTGAGCGATGTTTCTGCCATTCTTTGACGCCCTGCGCAAAAATGCCGTCCCGGTCTCCCTGCGCGAATTCCTTGCTTTTCTGGAAGGCCTGCAAGCCGGGTTGGTCACCTACGATGTCGAGGCGTTTTACTATCTGGCCCGGGTGACGCTGGTCAAAGACGAGCGCAACATCGACAAGTTTGACCGGGCTTTTGCAACCGCCTTTTCAGGTTTGGAAAACATCTCTGTGCAGGATGTGATGGAAGCCGTTGAAATCCCCGGTGATTGGCTGGAAAAGATGGCTGAAAAGCACCTGACGCCCGAGGAGAAAGCAGAGATCGAGGCCCTGGGAGGCTTCGACAAGCTGATGGAAACGCTCAAAAAACGTCTTGAAGAGCAAAAGGGCCGGCATCAGGGCGGCAACAAATGGATCGGCACCGCGGGCACCTCGCCTTTTGGAGCCTATGGATACAACCCCGAAGGCATCCGCATCGGTCAGGATAGCTCGCGCCATCAGCGCGCCATCAAGGTCTGGGACAAACGCGAGTTCAGGAATCTCGACGATACGGTCGAGCTTGGCACCCGCAACATCAAGGTTGCGTTGAAACGTCTGCGGCGATGGGCGCGTGATGGTGCGGATGACGAGCTGGACCTCAATGGGACCATCCGCGCCACGGCTGAACATGGGTATCTCGACGTCAAGACCCGCCCCGAGCGCCGCAATGCGGTCAAGGTTCTGCTGTTTCTCGATGTTGGCGGCTCCATGGACCCGCATGTAAAAGTGGTCGAAGAGCTCTTCTCTGCCGCCCGGGCGGAATTCAAACACATGGAATACTATTACTTCCACAATTGCCTTTACGAAGGGGTCTGGCGCGACAACCGGCGTCGGTGGAACGCACAAATTCCCACCCATGAAGTTCTGCGCACCTATGGGCCTGACTACAAATGCATCTTCGTAGGAGACGCGTCGATGTCTCCCTATGAGGTCGCCTACCCCGGTGGCGCCTCCGAGCATTGGAACGAGGAAAGTGGCGCGACATGGTTGACGCGCGCGCGCGATCAATGGGCAGCGACGCTCTGGATCAATCCGGTGCCCGAAAAATACTGGGGCTACACACAATCCATTTCAATGATTCAGGAGATCATCGGCCCTGACGCGATGGTGCCCATGACCCTTGAAGGTCTTTCCAAGGGTATGAAAACCCTCACTCGCTAGCAGGAGCGAGCATTAAGACACCCTCAAATCCTTGCAAACTGGCCCTTTGGCGCTTGTCCGAAGCGCCCTGCCCGCCCATATCATGGGCATGATCAAGTTCATGCCCATTCTTCTCGCCATTCTCTACGGGCTGGCGATGTACCGATTTTCCGCCTGGCGTACAGCAAAGGAGCTGGATGCCAAATCGACGGAACTCGCAGATGGCAAGCTGAAGATCTTGATGGACCAGATGGCTGCGGCCTTGGAGCTGCCGCGCATTCGCGTCTATATCTACGAGGTCGACCCGGTGAACGGGTTGGCCGCCCCGGACGGGCGCATTTTCATTACCCGCGGGTTCTACAATAAGTTCCGCGCAGGCGAGGTAACGGACACGGAGATGGCCAGTGTCATCGCGCATGAGATGGGGCATGTCGCCCTGGGCCATTCGCGCCGCAGGATGATTGATTTCTCGGGTCAGAATGCGCTGCGCACTGCGCTGGCGATGGTGCTTGGCCGGTTCATTCCGGGGGTCGGCGTATGGCTTGCCGGGATGCTGACGACGCTGCTGGCCGCCCGCCTGTCCCGTTCAGATGAATATGAGGCCGATGCCTATGCGGCCGCATTGCTGACCAAGGCTGGCATCGGTGTTGAGCCGCAAATCAGCCTCTTTGAGAAGCTTGAACGACTGACCCAGCAAAATGCCGGAACAGCACCCGCCTGGCTGCTGAGCCACCCCAAAACGCAAGATCGTATCGCCGCCCTCAAAGCGCTCGAAGCGAAATGGATCGCGCCACGGTAGGGTCGAATTTTCGTTCTATTGCAGCGCTTTGGCGAGCCGGGGTAACCTTGCCTTTTTCAACAGAGGCCGCATGTCCCATGGATGTCCGGAAAGTCGCCGCGCTTCGCGCAGCACCGCCTGTGCAACCGTCTCAACCCGCGCGGGGTTGGTCTGCCAGTCCAGATATAGAAACCCGTCGGGGTTCACCCTTTGCAGCCCTTCCTCGGCCAACACCCCTTTTGGAAAGTCTTTATTATTCAAGGTCATGATGGCATCACTTGACGTTGAAACCGCTGTCGCCAGAACATGAATGTCATCGGCATCCGGCAGCCACAGCGACATGTCGAGATGCGGCGTGGGTTTAGCTTCGGCTTTGGGCCATTTGGCGCGCAGCAAGGCAATCTCCGCACGTGCTTGCGCTTCGCCGGCAGCGCCCAGTTTGATTGCAGCCCGCGCCCATTCTTCCAGAATGCGCGCCGACCATACAGGCTCAAACGCTCCTTGGGCTGCAACCCCCAGCACCATTTCCCGCATGACTGTTGGGTAAAGAACGCAGGTATCAACGACAATCCGCATGGATCACAGCTGAAAAAAGATGGATTTCAGGTACCCGCTTTCGGCCAGTTGCGGCAGCTGCGGATGATCGGGCCCGGCAAAGCCCATGTAAATGAGCGATGCCCGCCGACCGGCCCTGCCGATCCCCCGGACCGACGCGGTGCGGAAGGCGGAAAGATCCGCCGCGTGAGAGCACGAACACAGGCCCAGAATCCCGTTTTCAGCAACCAGCGGTGCTGCCATCCGGGCAACGCGTTCATAGGCCCGAAGACCCGCCTCCAAAGCAGGTTTACCCGGTGCGAAGGCGGGCGGATCACAGATCACAAGGTCAAACTCTGCCCCTTCGGCGCGCAAATCCGCCAGAACCTCGAAGGCGTCGCCCTTTCGCGTGGCAAACCGGTCTTCAACCCCCATCGCGGCAGCGCCCTGTTCTGCCAGCGCCAAGGCTGGCGCTGATCCGTCAACGCCGACGGCTGATGTCGCGCCATGGGCAAGACAGGCCAAAGAAAACCCGCCAACATGACAGAAAACATCCAGCACCCGCGCATCACGCGCCAGGTTGGCGGCAAAAGCGTGGTTGGGGCGTTGATCGTAAAAAAGGCCGGTTTTCTGCCCCCCGGTCAGATCCGCCAGATATCTGGCCCCATTCATCGGAACGACAACCGGCGCATCAGGCAGAGCGCCGTGCAACACATCGGAGGTATCGTCGAGCCCTTCAAGCGCGCGGGTCCGTCCGGTGGCGTTCTTGAGAATTGTCCTGGCCCCGGTGACCGATCGAAGTGCTGCACTCAGGGGCTCCAGCAGGTGTTCGGCCCAGGCGGCATTGGGCTGAATGACAAAGATGTCGTCAAAACGATCAATCACCACGCCGGGCAAGCCATCTGCTTCCGCATGCACAAGGCGGTAGAAAGGATCGGGAAAGAGACGCGACCGAAGCGCCAGGGCCTTGGTCAGCCGCCCCTCAAACCACGCCTCATCAATCACGGCGTCAGGGTTGGGATCAATCATCCGCGCAATGATCTTTGATTTGGGGTTCACCGCCACCAGCCCCATAGGATTGCGCGCGTCATCCAGCAATTGCGCCAAGGTGCCCGGCACGATGGCCTTGGTGCGACGGTCGGTAACCAGCTCATTGGCATAAACCCAGGGAAATCCGTGCCGGACAGCACGGGCGTTTGCTTTGGGTTTCAGGCGCACAACCGGCATATCACCGGTCGCAGGGGCGGAATTGGAAAAGGGCGCTGTCATAGCGCCCTCCTCTAGTCTGTTCTGATGGTGGGTGAAAGACTAGATGTTGTCTTGCGGTGCCAGCACGCTGACACGTTGACCGCTATATCCGTCCGGTTGGCCCAGTTCGGTGAAAATCACACCAGCCAGATGGTCGGTAATGCGCACTTTTTGAGTTTGTCCCTGACGTTCAGCGGCAATAGCCCGTTCGCCACCAAATCCCTTCAGGTTGGCTTTGATGACACGTGGTTCGCTCAGCATAAGCCCGGTCTCGGCGCTGCGTACCGACATCTTGAAAGTGATGGCGTGAATGCCGCCGATTGTATAGCGGGTCTTTTCGGTCAACGCATGGAACCGTTTTACCTCGATATCGAGGATAACCGGTGTCCCTTCAGTCATACCTGCCGTGCCACGCGCCATCGCTGTCTCAAAGATGGCCCTGACCTGCTCATGACGATTGCCCGCGGGGTCTCCGCGCCAGACAATATCGCCTGAGGGATAATAGCTGTTTGCCTCCGATACGATCAGGTTTTCGGGCACATTCACCACAACGTCGGTAACGTCGTAGATTGGTACCGCTGCCTCGAACGTTGTTTCCAGAAGGTTTTTCTGACCCACGGCACCCTCAAGGGCGGGGTTTGAAAACGGTGCGTTTCGGCTGGCGATATCGGTTGTGCTGCACCCGGCAGCAAATATCGAAAGGGTCAGGACGGCGATTAGTTTGTAAGGTCTCATGTTGCTCTCCGCATAGGGGGCGACTTCTGCACGCCTCAAATCATTTGCGAGGATACCTACTGAGCAACTGGGGCTGAATTGTGACGAATTTTAGATAAAACTTTTATCAATGCTGCAAAAAATCTCAGTTTCTTGGTCGCGAGCGCCATCCGCCGCGCCTGCGCGGCGCAGACATGCCGGCCAGCCCTTCGGTGATGACCTCGGTCATCGGGTGATCGGGATGATCCTTGCCATAAGTTTTCAATAATGCAGTCAGCGCCTGCCCGGTTTCGCGTTCGACAGGTATGCTCAACGCCCAATCCAGAAAGATCGTCCGGCATTCACTTTTGGTAATGCCATCAATGCGGTAAGCCTCAAAGATAAGTCCCTTGGGGTCGTTTTCGTCACCTTTGATCATGAGGCCGCCTTCTCGTATCCCGCCAGGGCATCACTGATGAGGGCGTCCGACCGGGTGTAGCTGGATGTTAACCGTTCTTGTAGAGCCTCCATAGAGCTCTCCTCCATTGCGCGCAGCAGAAACGACCGCCCGGCAGGCCCCAGACTGGATGCATCAAGCGGTTTATCGGACAAGAGCCGCGCCGCGAGATGCAGTTTTGAGTAAAACGCATGGAATCCAGCCAGTTCATTTCCCGATGCGGCGTCCAGAAGTCCAATTGCGACGGCGGCCCGCAGGCCATCATCGGCATGCGGTTCCTGTTTTCCGCCCAACAGGCTACCTGCCTGCGCCATCAATTCGATCTCTTGTAAACGTCCCGGCCCGATTTTAGCCTCCCACAGGCTCGTCGGTGCTTTTGCCGCGCGGATACGTTCTCGCATCTGTCCAACTTCCGCGGCAATTTCGGCTAAGGCACGCTCTTGCCCCAATAGTTCCGCGACAAAGGCCGAGACATCCGCTTTCAGAGCTTTTGGACCGGTGATCACTTGCGCCCGCGTCAATGCCAAATGCTCCCAGACCCAGGCTTCCTGTTTCTGATAGCTTTGAAATGACGCCCAACTGGTCGCCACCGGACCCTGGTTGCCCGACGGTCTGAGACGCATATCCACTTCGTAGAGCCGTCCCTGAGCCATAGGCGCGGTCAATGCCGTGATCAAAGCCTGTGTCAAACGGGCGTAGTAAGGACGGGTCGACAGGGGCTTTTCCCCTTCAGACGCCTCTGCATCCAGCGGATCGTAGACAACGATCAGGTCGAGGTCCGAGCCAGCATTCAGCCGCCCCGCACCCAAGGACCCCATACCCAATACAACCGCCCCCCGGCCGGGAGGCGGTCCATGGCGCTTGGAGAATTGCGCGATCACCAGGGGCCAGATCACGTTGAGCACGGCGCGCGCCAGATCGGCATATTGCACAGCGGCGTCCTGTGCAGTGATCAACCCGCGCAAATGGTGGACGCCGATGCGGAAATGCCATTCCTTTGTCCACCGTCGGGTCGCGTCGAGCTGGGTCTCGTAGTCGGTCTCCACCTTCAGACGTTGCATCAATAGCGCCGCAAGCCCTTCCTGCCCCGGCCAATCGGTGAAAAAGTCACCGCCGATCACCGCATCAAAGACACCCGCGTTGCGTGACAGATATTGCGCCAGTTCGGTTGACGTGCCGGTGATGTCGATCAGCAGATCCGTCAGCTGGGGATTGGCGTCCAGCAGCGAAAAAAGCTGCACGCCCGCAGGCAGCCGCGCCAGAAATCCGTCAAACGCCAGCAGCGCTTCCTGCGGTTTCGATGATTGTGCCAGCCGTGACAGCAAATCGGGCCGGACCCGGCGAAAAAGCTCCCGACTGCGTTCACTGCGCAAAGCCGGGTAGGTCAGCCACCGCGTCAGCATCTCACTATCCAGCAGGGTCTGTTTTTCTTCCGCGCGCTGCGAGGGCGCAAAAAAGCCCTCCGTCATTTCATGCACAATGCTCAGGCGGTGGTGTAGTTCCTGCTCCAGCTCCGCCCGGTCGACATCCATCAGACAGGCCAGCCGGTCAAAACCTTCGTCACTTTGCGGCAAACTGTGGGTCTGAGCGTCCTGCACCATCTGCAAGCGGTGCTCAACGGTTCGATGCGCCGTATAATGCTCGATGAGCGCGGTTGCCATGTGATCGGGCACCCAGCCTTTTTCCGCCAACCCCCGCAGGCTTTCGACGGTACCGCGCGTGCGCAGGTCGGGATCACGCCCGCCCGCAATCAACTGCTGGGTTTGCGTGAAGAACTCGATCTCCCGAATCCCGCCGCGGCCCAGTTTCATGTTGTGCCCGGGCAATGTGATGGCGCCTCCCAACCCCTTGTGTTCACGAATGGCCAAACGCATGTCGTGGGCATCCTGAATGGCGGCAAAATCCAGATGCCTGCGCCAGACAAAGGGGCTGAGGTCTTTCAGAAATCGCTGACCGGCTGCGAAATCGCCCGCAGCGACACGCGCTTTGATGTAGGCCGCACGTTCCCAGGTTCGGCCAAGGCTCTCGTAGTAGCGCTCCGCCGCTTCCATAGCGATACAAACCGGCGTCACCGCAGGATCGGGGCGCAAGCGCAGGTCGGTACGGAAAACATATCCCTGCCCGGTCATCTCGCTGAGAGTTCCCGTCATGCTTCGCGTGGCCCGAACAAAGCCAGCCCGCGCATCGTGAAAATCGCTCGAATCAAACCGGGTTTCATCAAACAGACAGATCAGGTCGATGTCGGATGAATAGTTGAGTTCGCCCGCCCCCATCTTGCCCATGGCCAAAACGCACATGCCCGCGGCATCCGGGATGTCCTCTTCGGTCTTTCCCGGCAGCTTCCCGCGCTTGATTTGTTGTGCAACACCCGCCCTCAAAGCCGCCTGGCACGACGCATCGGCAAATCCGGTCAAAGCGGCGGTCACCTGCGCCAGGGGCCAGGCACCGGACAAATCCGCCAGCGCAGTCAGAAGCGCAATGCGCCGCTTTCCTTGTCGAAGGGCGGTGTTCAGCCCTTCTGACGGTGCCTCGGATGCACCCTGGATTTCCATTTGAACCGCTTTCAGGGGATCGTCCAGCGCCGCCGGCAACCATGCGGCTTCTTTCGCGACCAGCCCAGCCAGATAAGGGCTTGATCCGGCGGCCCCTTCGACGAGGCTGGCCAACGCCGCATCCAGTTCCGGTACATGCTGCACCGCATCCTGACCGCGTTGGGCATCATGGGCGCGCGGGCACCGGGTCATCTGGCTGGTAAAACTCATGATGCCAGCATTCGCGCGAGAGCACGAGCGCGTCAATGGCCGAATTTATGGCGGCAATTCGGCGTTTACAGAGGGGATTATAGTACCCGAGAATCAGATGCTTCGAGTATTTTCGCATCGTTACTATCTGATTTTACGTCATTAATCACATTAATGTAAAAAACATTCACATAAAACCTTGCAACCCGAGTGCGAAACCCCATCTTGGTAATGTGAAAGACATTCACATCCCGGAATTCTCCGAAACACCCATAACCCGCAACGAAAGGCACCCCGATGACATCCGTGACCCAAACTCCCCCGTTAACCAGCCAACCCGGATGGTTCTCCCGCGCTGAAAGCTGGCTTGATTCCAAGGGCAAGGGCGCGTGGATCGCCGCGATGGTCCTTGGGTTTGTCTTCTTCTGGCCAATCGGCCTCGCCCTTCTCTTTTACATGATCTGGAGCAAACGCATGTTCACATCCTGCAGCCGAAAATCCTCTTCCATGCGCCGTGGCATGCACGCCATGCGCCCCAGCGGCAACAGCGCCTTTGATGCCTACAAAGCTGACACCCTGCGCCGGCTCGAAGACGAGCAGCAGCAGTTCGAAGCCTTCCTCGACCGCCTGCGTGATGCAAAGGACAAGGCTGAATTCGACCAGTTTATGGACGAACGCGCGGACAAGGCCGGCGACGGCACTGACCAGGCCTGATATCAAAATGTGCCGGGGCATTGCGCCGGCACCCCACCTTCATCTAGAGAAACCCCATGACCGCCACACCTGATCCATATGCCCAATCAGATTTTTACAAGGACGTGCCCCTCAAACGCCTTCTTGCATGGGCGGTGGATGCGGTTCTGACCTTTGTTGGCTGCCTCGTGATCCTGCCATTTACCGCATTCACCGGCCTGTTCTTTTTCCCGCTTCTGTTCCTGCTGGTAGGTTTCATCTACAGAACAATCACGCTTGCCAATGGATCGGCCACCTGGGGCATGCGTCTCTTCGCAATCGAATTGCGCCGCGCGGATGGATCAAGGTTTGATCTGGGAGCCGCCTTTGCACATACATTGGGCTATACGATCAGCTGGGCCATTGCCCCGCTTCAGCTGATTTCGATGGTTCTGATGGCGACCACGGCACGCGGACAGGGCCTTTCCGACCACGCCCTGGGCACGGTGATGATCAACCGACGCGCAACACGCCGCTGATGGCCTGAAACTTCGCCTTGGCGACGGGCACTTGGCTTGCTATCTTAAGGCGAGTTAACCGTCGGGAACTTATGCGCCACACACTGCCCATTGCTCCTCAGTTCTATGTGACTGCGCCGCAGCCGTGCCCCTACCTTGAGGGCCGGATGGAACGTAAGCTGTTCACGGCGTTGCAGGGCGACAATGCTGACAAGCTCAATGATAGCCTGTCGCAACAGGGGTTTCGCCGGTCCCAGAACGTGCTCTACCGCCCCTCCTGTGCAGAATGCTCAGCCTGCCTGAGCGCTCGGATCGACGTCAGTGCGTTTACAGCCTCTCGCAGCCAACGCCGGACCATGAACCGCAATGAAGACCTTGAACGCCGTGCCACCTCGCCTTGGGCATCAGAGGAACAATATGAGTTGTTCCGCACCTATCTGGACAGCCGCCACGCCGAAGGAGGTATGGCGGATATGGATGTCTTCGAATTTGCGGCGATGATCGAGGAAACCCCGATCCGCAGTCGCGTCGTCGAATACACCAATCGTGACAGCAATGCGCTGGTCGGCGTGAGCCTGACGGATGTACTCGCCGATGGTTTGAGCATGGTCTATTCATTTTACGCGCCCGATTGCCCCAAGCGGTCCATGGGAACCTACATGATCCTTGACCATATCAAGATCGCGCAAGAAGCGGATTTGCCTTATGTCTACCTCGGATATTGGGTGCCGGGCAGCCAAAAGATGGGGTATAAATCCAAGTTTTCAGGGCTTGAGGTCTATATCGGCGGCAAGTGGCAGAAGATGAAAGATCCGTCCACCTTCAGCGCCGATACACATCCGCTTTCAACGGATCCGATTGCGGAACAGGTAGCCAATATCCATCTTCCGGACACCCGCCCCACGACCTGACGCTACCAACAGTGCAATGGCCCGGGCATATCCCTGCCCGTGCAGTTCCGCATCCCAATCAAAAAATGTCATGAGGGGGCCGGTGGCCCCCTCTCCTTTGGATCTCGCTGACGTGACGATCAATTCGGGATCAGATCAGGCACGATCGTGACGATGCTTGGGAAGGTCCAGAGCAGGGCAAGTCCAGCCACCTGAATGAGCACAAACGGGATGATCCCACGATAAATGTGGCCCGTGGTGACTTCCTTCGGCGCCACGCCGCGCAGATAGAACAGCGCAAACCCGAAAGGCGGCGTCAGGAAGGAGGTTTGCAGGTTCACCGCGATCATGATCGTTACCCATTTGGGGTCAAACGTACCGCCATAGATAACAGGCCCGACGATCGGGATCACGATGTAGATGATTTCGAGGAAATCCAGCACAAAGCCCAGAACGAACAGGACCAGCATGACGATCAGAAAGACCGTGAACTCATTGTCGAAGGATTTCAGGAACTGCTGAATATAGTGCTCTCCGCCAAAGGAGATTACCACGAGATTCAGAAGCTGCGACCCGATCAGAATGGTGAAAACCATGCTGGTGACCTTGGCGGTCTCGCGCACCACCGGGCTCAGAACGCCGGAGGTGTAGAGGATCCAGCAGGAGAACAGCAGCCCGAACAGCGCATAGAGATAGGCGACATAGGCCACGAAGAACGCAAACCAGCTCTGGAAACCAACCTCATCCTGGTTGATCCGCAGATCGAAATTGATGCCGACAAGGATACAGGCGATGATGGCCAGCGTTGACCAGATAATCAGTTTGGGCGACCGGTCCTGATCCTTCAGTTTCCGGTAAGCCGCCAGCATGATCGCACCACCGGCACCCAAGGCCGCAGCCGGCGTCGGATTGGTAATGCCACCAAGGATCGACCCCAGAACCGCCACGATAAGAACCAGCGGCGGGAAAACCACGCGGATCAGCTCGTTTTGAGCACATATCTTTGTCGCATGAACGACCCCATACATCAGCGCCGCGAAGGGTATAGCCAACATCACAACCAGCCCGCCGGGCGAGGTCGATGGCGAGATCAGCAGAATATCCGCAAGGATCATCACTACAGCGCCGACGGCCCCGATCAACAGCGGTTGCACCGGGCTGGACGGCGATACGCCGCGCGCCGTGGTCAGAAACAGCGACAGCATCAGAACGATGATCGCCACACCGGTGCCAATGGGGGCTGCATTGGCGATTTTATTCGCACGAGCCTCCGCAAGCGCTTCTTCGGACAGTCTTTCGGATTGCTGAACACCGCCCGCATCGTTGATTGCCGTCTGTTGCGCAACGGCGGCATCCCAGGCCTCCTGCCCATGCAGTTCGATCATCGACGCCTGACAGTCGGGGCCGACATTGGTGCGCAAGGACGCGCCTTCGCCAATGTCCGAATACCGCGATACATCGGTGGATTGATCACCGACAATGCCGAGGTTGCCCAGAAGCACCACACCAACGATCAGCGCAACAGGCGCGCCCAGGAACCACGTGAAGGCTTCCGAGCGTGTCACCGGTTCCGCATTGGTGCTACCCATCGGCACGGCAGGTGCCTTGTCAGGGTTCAAGAGCGCATAGCCAAAGGCATAGAGCGCATAAAGAAGCGCCAGCATGATGCCCGGCAGCAAGGCCGCCTGGAACAAGGTTCCCACCGACAGCACAGCAGGTTGACCCAGATAGGTCAAAGCGTCCGTACATCCCGCAACAACAGCGCGCTTTTCCTGCGCTGCGGAATAGAGATCTCCCGCAAGGGTGCCCAGCAGAACAATCACGATGGAGGGCGGGATGATCTGCCCCAGGGTGCCGGAAGCAGCGATGACGCCGGTGGAAAGCTCCGGCGAATACCCATTGCGCAACATCGTGGGCAGCGCCAAGAGCCCCATGGTCACCACCGTCGCGCCAACGATACCGGTGGAAGCCGCCAGAAACGCGCCCACAACCACGATGGAAACGGCCAGACCGCCGGGCAGCGGGCCAAAGACGCGCGCCATGGTGGTCAGCAGGTCATTCGCGATCTTGGAACGCTCCAGCGTGATGCCCATCAGGACGAACATCAAAACGGCCAGCAGGGTTTCGATGGATTGCCCGGCAAGCACCCGCTCGTTCATCCGGTTGACGACGAAGGAGACGTTACGGTCCAGCGCAACCTCCCAGCCTTTCGGGAAAACGGCCTCTTCAATCCGCGGCAATTCGGGGTATCGGAAAACCGATATCGTATCCGCCTTGACGCCGGAATTGACCAGATCGCGGTAGACCTGGGAACTGGTGTCAATCGCCTGATGGATCAGCAGTCCCGCGCTGTCCAGCGCGGCGATGATCCCGAAGGAGATGATCCCTGCCCCGGCAATGGCGAAAGCCACCGGGAACCCGGACAGGATACCTCCGAACAGGCAGATGAAAACGATGATGAGGCCAACTTCGACGCCGTCTAGACCGAAAAACATGTGTCAGTGTCCCTTAATGTGCCGCAGCATCTTTTTTAGTGTGTGCCTTCGTAGGCTTCTTCACCGTCACCCAGGGTGTCACGGTCGAGGTACTTGCCTTCGCTCTCCGGGCCTTCTTTCCACTCCAGATAGGAGCGGTAGAACATCGCCATCGCCTGGAGGAAAAGCATGGCGGTGAAAGCACAGAGCAGCACCTTGAAGAGGAAATAGCCGTTGAACCCATTGGGGCTGAAGCCGATGGTTTCAACGTTCCAGCGCAGCGCGCGCGATTTGTTGATCAGCCGGTCAAGCGTGTCGGAGGCGGACGGTTTCGGCACGATCAGATGACGCCACATGAAGTACCAGCCATACATCCAGATCAGGACGGCGACCGGCATCATAAAGAAGATGGCACCAAACATGTCGATGACCTTCTTGGTGCGGAATTTGACCGCCGAATAAACCAGATCGACCCGCACGTGCCCGCCCTGCACAAAGGTGTAGGCCATGCAAAGACAAACGACCAAGGCGTTGTAAAGTTTCAGCTCTTCAGCGAACCAGCTGATGTCAAACTGCAATGGGATACCGAAGCCGACGGAGATATCCGGCCGTGTGAAAATCCGCTGCATGAAAACGATGATAATCTGTTGCAGGACCATCAACAGCCCCGCCCAGGCAAAGAAGCGTCCGACTGTATTGGCGAACCCTTCCAGCACCCGGACATAGCCCCACATGATGTCATTGCGCCACAAACCGATGGCGAACATGATCAGGAAAGCGGTCAGGACAACAAAGAAAAACTCGACCGATCCGCCGTAGTAGACAAACCGCATGATCGCCTGTTTGTCGGTCCAGTCCAGCCAGAGCGACGGATGAGAGATCGCATAGAAAAAGTTGTAAACGGCGAGGCCGATGTTGGTGAAAAACCACAACACACCGTCAAAGATGACAGAGAGCGACCCGCCTGCTGCGTCTACTTCATTTTCCATAGTTCCCCCTCCCTTGATGCCCGCGCATATGCGGCTCAAGGTGTCGCGTGATCCTGGTTTGATCGGATCTTAGGTCAACGAGGGGCCACAACCAATGGCCCCTCGCCGGTGATTGGCCGGTATCAGCCGTTTGCCAGAACGCGGTTACGCTGCTCGACATAGAAGCCATCGGACTTCAATAGCCAGTCAGAGCTTGTGGCCACTGATTCCTCGAAGCTTGTGCGGATTTTCGCAAAGAGCTCGTCGTTCATGTTCTCGTCCATGACTTCCTTGGACGCAGCACCAAAGGCATCCCAGACATCATCGGGGAATTGCAGCGTTTTCACGCCCTGCGCCTGAAGACGCGCAAGGGCCGCGCCATTGTTGGCCAGTGTTTCGGCCAGCTGGATGTGCGTCGTTGCCATCGCCGCATTGGCGATGATCGCCTGATGCGCGGGGCTGAGGTCATTGTAGACATCGAGGTTGACGCCACAGGCAAGACCGGAACCCGGCTCGTGGAAACCGGCAGTGTAGTAAACCTTCGCAACTTCCTGGAAGCCAGCGCGTTCGTCCGCGAAGGGACCAACCCATTCCAGGCCGTCCAGAGCACCGGAAGACAGCGCCTGATAAAGCTCGCCCCCGGGGATGTTCTGCACGGAGGCGCCCAGCTTGCCCAGCACCTTGCCGCCCAGACCGGGCATACGGAACTTCAGACCGTTGAAATCGCCCGCCGAGTTGATCTCGTTGCGGAACCAGCCACCGGATTGTGATCCGGAGTTGCCTGCCAGGAAGGATTTCAGGTTGAAGATTTCGCCCAGTTCGCTGTGCAGATCATGTCCGCCACCGTGGTGATACCAATTTGTCAGTTCCTGCGCTGTGCCGCCGAAGGGCACGGCGGTGAAGTAGGCATACCCCGGGTGTTGGCCGATGAAATAGTAATCCGCCGAGTGGTACATATCCGCCTGACCGGAAGAGACCGCATCGAACACCTCGAATGCGCCAACCAGTTCACCGGGGGCTTTCTTGTCGATGGTCAGCGTTCCGTCTGACATGGCACCAACCATGTTTTCGAAATAGGTGGCGGCGTCGTCCAGCACCGCGAAACCACGGGGCCAGGATGTAACCATGGTCAGCGAGCGGTTACCTTGAGCGTAAGCGGGTGCGGCCAGAGTGCCGGCTGCGGCAGCGGTGCCGCCAAGTGCAGATGTCTTCAGAAATGAACGACGATCCATTTAGATACTCCTCCCAATTATGACGCCCACGCAGCCGATCTCGCGCGCAGGTCGTTTCGAGTGTCGCCACACTAGCGAGGCCGTCGCCAATTAAAATACCTACTACTGCGTAGATCGGCGGTGAAATGACCACTTTGGTCATTTTTTTTGGCCAGTTTTGAGCTGGTTCCCAAGCTTGACCGGTGATTTTGATGCGAAATCGGCAATCCGATCGCTTTGATTCGACTCAATTTCGACGTAACCAGTGTGCCATGAGACGACTTGGCGCTTTGTTCCGGCCCAGCTATGCCCAGAAACTGTCGCTGGTGGCGACCGTGCCGCTTGTCGCGGCGGTTGCCGCCATTGCGGTTCTGGTGGCCATTCAATCGCGCGCTCTGGCTGAGCGGGAGATCAAGGCGCTTGAGACGCAATTGATCGAAGCCAAGAAGGCCGAGTTGCGCAACTACGTGACCCAGGCGCGCAACGGGTTCTACTTTATCTATGGCAATGCGGCACCGGATGATCAGGAAGCGCGCGATCAGGTTGCCCAGATTCTGTCGGCGATGATCTACGGCTCCGAAGGGTTCTTCTTTGTCTATGATTATGACGGCACCAACCTTGTCAGCCCGCGTCAGACAGATCGGATCAACCAGAATTGGACGGGCCTCAAGGATAGCGAAGGAACGCCAATTGTCGACGAGATTATCCGCATTGCCCGATCAGGGGCCGGATATCACAGCTATCTCTGGCCCAAGCCCTCGACCGGGGAAGAGGCGCGGATGATCACCTATGTGACCAGCTTTCCCAGTTGGCGATGGGCGGTCGGGACCGGGGTTTTTATTGACGACGTGTTGGCCACGGTCGCATCTGCCCGTGCCGATGTCGAAGCCCGCGTACAGCAAACGTTCCTCTATATCGGGCTCATCACTTTTGCCGCCCTCCTGATCGTTTTCACAACCGGAATGGCGCTGAACATCCGTGAAAGACGTCTTGCGGATGCCAAACTCAAGAAACTGACGCAGCGGGTCCTCGACGCCCAGGAAGAGGAACGCGGCCGCGTGGCCCGCGAACTTCACGACGGGATCAGTCAATTGCTGGTCGGTGTGCGTTACGCACTTGATACGGCCCGCCGCAAACTTGATCGGCAAGACCCCACCGCCGCCGATCCGCTTGGCAAGGGCATCGAAACGCTGGGCGAGGCAATCTCGGAAGTCCGCAGGATCAGCCGCGACCTGCGCCCCGGGGTTCTGGACGACCTTGGCCTCGGCCCTGCCCTGAAAGCGCTGACAGAGGATTTTCGCCTGCGTACCGGCATGACCACCGATTTCCAGACCGTCGTGTTTCGCAACCGCCTGGATGGCGAGGCCAAGATCGCGCTTTACAGAATTGCGCAGGAAGCGCTGACCAATATCGAGAGGCACGCCAATGCGAGCCATGTCAAAATCGATCTGCGCGGGCATAAAAAAGGGGCCACCTTGCGCATAGAAGACAATGGCCGGGGGTTGCCGGATAGCCATTCCGGGCCGATGATGGGATTGGGCCTGCGCAACATGCAGGAACGCGTTGAGCAGCTCGAGGGTGAGTTTCGCGTCGATTCTCCCAGAGCAGGGACTGGCACGATCATTGAAGTCAGCGTCCCCTTGTCCCATCTCCTGTCCCCTGAATCCGAAAAGGCCTCTACGCAGAAGGTGCCAGCATGACCCCAAAACCCATCAGAGTACTGATCGTGGATGACCACCCGATGGTTGCGGAGGGTATTCAATCCATCCTTGAAAGCTATGACGATATCTCTGTCGTCGGGACCTGTAACACTGCCCGCGAGGCCATCGACCGGGTCGAGGCGTTCAACCCCGATGTCATCCTGATGGATCTCAACATGCCGGAGATGGGCGGGCTTACCGCCACCGAGATCCTGCTGGAAAAACGCCCAAGCACCCGCATTCTGGTGCTGTCGATGCACGATAGCCCTGAATACATTTCGTCCGCCCTCAGCCATGGCGCGATGGGATACGTGCTCAAGGACGTCCCGACAGATGAAATCAAACACGCAATTGACGCCGTGATGGCCGGTCAACGGTATCTTTGCACCGGGGCGAAGGGATCGCTGGAGCCCAAGGACGGGGACGCACGCGAGGCGCTGACCGGGCGCGAACAAACCATCCTGCTGCAACTGGCCCAGGGAAAATCCAACAAGGAGGTGGCAATGGCCCTGGATATATCCGTCAGGACGGTCGAAACCCACCGCAAGAACATCAAACGCAAACTCGGAATTTCAAGCACGGCGGGCCTGACGCGATACGCCTTAGAGCATGGGGTTTTACAAGGTACCGGCGTCAGCTTCTGAAACGTGAACAGCTGTGGCGGCGCGTGTTTCCAGGCATCAAAAGAATTGAGCTGTGGGGCGCAGTTTCAGCATCGGGGCCTGCGCTGTTGAAGGTTTCTTAAATACCGCGCCCTAAGACATTTGCATGAATGTTCAAAGCCAAATCGCGGTGCCAGACGCAGCACTGCTCGACACCCTGCCCTATCGTGACGCGATTGACCGCGTGGCGACACTGCGGGCGCGGGTTGTGCGTGTGGCTTTGACGGTCAGTCTGCTGTCGGGCGAAAAGACGGCGGAGGAACGTGACGCTCTTGGGAAAGAACTCGCGGCCCATGCACGCACCATCCGTCATACGCTGCGCGTTGTCGAAGGGGTCGCCGTATTTGAAACCCTACCGGATGTGTTGAGCGTCTGGCTTGCTGCCATCTCCGTGAATCACAAAACAGAAATGAAGGTGATCACCCGCATGGCTGACCTCACCGAAAAACTGGTTGAGGATAGCGCGACGGAAACCGGCATCCCGGAAAAACAACTTCTTGATTATATTGCCTTTGGCCAAAAGGAATTTTTTGAAGCCGTGAGCGCGCTGGTCGAGGGTTTCTGGACGGGCATTGAAAGCGGCCGCGCTGAACAGTTGGAACGCGCAATGCAGTCGGCCGCACGGCTGGACCAAAGTCTCAACAGACTGGAGCGCATTGGCAGATACGTTCGCGCCATGTCCATCAATGCCTCTGTAGAGGCCTCCAGAGCCGGAGAGGCCGGCAAGGGATTGGCCATCATCGCGCAGGAATTCAAGGTCCTTGCCGAAGAAGTTCAGCAACTCACGCTGTCTGCCCGCGAAGATATTGAGAAACTCGACGCCCATTAAACCCGGAATCGGCATAGAAATCATCACGCGGTTTCGCAAAATGTCGCAAATCACCCACGTCGCGCAATGAAAGAACCAAAAAACTTCATTCAGCGACATAAATTTTGCGTCTTTGGTGCTTGACGCCCCAGAGTCACAGTCATAATGTCCCGCCAGCATCAAGGAGCCTCACGGCAATGACATCTCTAGTCGTCATCGTAGGAAATACGCGCATGGGCCGGTAACGGTAGACCATAGTCTGACCCATGCGCCCCCGCCAAGAACGGGGGCTTTTTTATGCGCTAACGTTGGAACAGGCCAACACACGGCCGATACGGAGTAAAACGATATGACACGGCAAATGTCCGGTGCAAAAATGATTGTCCAAGCCTTGATTGATCAGGGTGTGGACACCGTCTTTGGCTACCCCGGTGGCGCCGTACTACCGATTTACGACGAGGTTTTTCAACAGAATGCCATCCGGCATATTCTGGTGCGTCATGAACAGGGTGCTGTGCATGCCGCCGAAGGTTACGCCCGTGCAACCGGCAAACCCGGCGTCGTTCTCGTTACATCCGGCCCAGGCGCGACAAATGCGGTTACCGGCCTGACGGACGCGTTGATGGATTCGATCCCGATTATCGTTCTGACCGGTCAGGTGCCGACCTTCATGATCGGCTCGGATGCCTTTCAGGAGGCAGATACGGTCGGCATTACCCGGCCTTGCACGAAACACAATTGGTTGGTGAAAGAAACCGACGCGCTTTCCGGCGTTCTGCACGAGGCGTTCCATGTCGCCACGCATGGCCGTCCCGGTCCGGTGCTGGTCGACATTCCCAAGGACGTTCAGTTTGCCACCGGCACCTATACGCCGCCGAAACCTTCCGTGTCGCATTACCAGCCGAAGGTCAAAGGCGACATGGAGGAGATCACCGAACTTGTTGCCGCGATCGAAAAGGCCAAGAAACCGGTTTTCTATACGGGCGGCGGTGTCATCAATTCCGGCCCGGCGGCCAGCCAGTTGCTGCGCGAGCTTGTTAAATCCACCGGATTTCCGATCACCTCCACGCTGATGGGGCTGGGCTGTTATCCTGCGTCGGGTGAAAACTGGCTGGGCATGCTGGGCATGCACGGGCTTTATCAGGCAAATATGGCGATGCATGATTGCGACCTGCTGATCAACATCGGCGCGCGGTTTGATGACCGGATCACCGGGCGCATCGACGCCTTCAGCCCGAAATCGACCAAGGCGCATATCGACATTGACCCCTCCTCGATCAACAAGGTCATCAAGACGGACATCCCGATTGTGGGCGACGTTGGCCATGTGCTTGAAGACATTCTCAAAGTCTGGAAATCACGCGGGCGCCAGACCAATTCCGAAGCGCTGACCAAATGGTGGGCGCAGATCGAGGAATGGAAAAAGGTCGATTGCCTGAAGTTCACGCAGAAGGGCAAGATCATCAAGCCGCAGCACGCATTGGTGCGCCTTGAAGAATTGACCAAGAAATACGACCGCTACATCTGTACCGAAGTGGGTCAGCACCAGATGTGGGCCGCGCAATATCTCGGGTTTGAAGACCCCAATCGCTGGATGACCTCCGGGGGCCTGGGCACAATGGGTTATGGTTTTCCGGCCTCGATCGGCGTGCAGATGGCGCATCCCGACGCCTTGGTCATCAATGTGGCGGGTGAGGCCAGCTGGCTGATGAACATGCAGGAGATGGGCACGGCCGTTCAATATCGGCTTCCCGTGAAACAGTTCATCCTCAACAACGAACGTCTCGGCATGGTGCGTCAGTGGCAGGAACTGCTGCATGGCGAGCGCTATTCACAAAGCTGGTCCGAAGCCCTGCCCGATTTCGTGAAACTGGCGGATGCCTTTGGGGCCAAGGGGATTTTGTGTTCCGACCCGGACGATCTCGATGACGCAATCATGGAGATGATCACCCACGACGGCCCGGTCATCTTCGACTGTCTAGTCGAGAAACACGAAAACTGCTTCCCGATGATCCCGTCGGGTAAAGCACACAACGAAATGCTGCTGGGCGAAGCCAGCACTCAGGGTGTGATCGACAGCAAGGGGAGTGTGTTGGTGTGATGTGTGCTAGAATAGGGCTCTTGCTTCTAATGTCCGCCGCCGTTGGGTGTAATGAAAGCTCTGTGAATGACATCGCTACATTTTCTACAGAGGTGCCAAACGAGATTTTTGATAAGTCGCAACTTAACATTGTCGGTCGATCAAAGCTCGTCGTTCACTCCAACAAAAAACTGGCCGCGCCTCAAAGAAAGGGATTTGAAGAGTTTCGTTCTAGACTGGATGATGGTTTTGCCGCATTTTATGTGACGCCGGGAGGCAGCGGCTGGACCTCCAATTTTGGAATGATCTCCGAAGACGATGCAAAAAAAACAACCAGTGCGTTTTGCGACGGAATGCATGGCAAGAGATGTGTTCTATACGCAACGCTGGTCCCTGAAGAGGTTGCCAATCGCCATTCTCTGCCTCAAGCCGTCACGGGCATCGTGAAAGATGCAGTCGAGAAAACTCAGTCAGGCAACTTTATAGCTATTTCCACCAACGTCTCAGGCCGGGTTGGGACTTCTTTCAATTACGACAATATTCAAGATGCCGTAAAGGATGCGATTGTCCAATGCGAAAACAACGTAAGGGAATATCAAGCAGAAAACATATCTGTTGCGTATTTCCTTGAAAGAAAAGGCTATTTCGAATGCGAACTTTTCGGTGTTTATCAGTAGAAAACCAACCTTCACTTCAGGAGCGGTGAGATGTCCCCCCTAAAAATCAAAAAAGGCGCCACCAGCCATTCCGCATATAATCTGCGGCCCACTTTTTCGGATGTGGTGGAACGCCATACCTTGGCGGTACTGGTCGAGAATGAGCCGGGCGTTCTGGCCCGTGTCATCGGGCTCTTTTCCGGGCGCGGGTACAACATCGACAGCCTGACCGTCGCGGAAGTGGATCACACCGGACATCTCAGCCGCATCACCATCGTGACATCCGGCACACCTCAGGTCATTGAGCAGATCAAGGCGCAGCTTGGCCGGATCGTCTCCGTTCACGATGTGCACGACCTGACTGTTGAAGGTGCAAGCGTCGAGCGGGAATTGGCCATGTTCAAGGTCTCTGGCACAGGCGAAAAGCGGGTCGAAGCCTTGAGGCTTGCAGATATCTTTCGCGCCAGTGTGGTCGACAGTACGCTGGAAAGTTTCATTTTTGAAATTACCGGTGCGCCTGACAAGATCGACGCCTTTGCCGAACTGATGCGACCGCTTGGTCTGACAGATGTCGCGCGTACGGGAGTCGCGGCGTTGTCACGCGGCGAATAACCGTTACGCTTCGTGAACTCTCGGGAATTCGGGGCCGCCGCTTCTTTCCCGAGGGCAAAACTGGATGATCTGTGCGGTCTGTGGATGCGCGCTTTCCTCGCTCGCCCCCCGAAGCAGTGCGTCTGGCAATTCCGCGCCTGCACGCTCCAGAACCAGCCTCGGGTTATGGGCCCGGCGCATCGAAGCGCGCACTTCCATGTCAAACTGAACCACATCTCCAGCGTCAAAAAACGCCCCCGAGTGCAGTGTCTCCCCCGCCGAGTTCAAAAACGCCAAATCACCTTGATCTTCGCACCAAATGACCGCTTTGCGATCCGATGCGTCGCTCCAAAGAACAACGCCAATCATAGTTCAATCCAATCTTTAGCCTGCAACCTGAAGGTACCAAGAAGTTAACAGAACGGCACATGATAAAATCAGCACCGTACGCTTGGAATTTGTGTCGCCCTCCTCTAATGTTGACACAAATACGATCTACAGTTGACGCTATTTAGCATCAAATAGGTGATTGAAGGTTAAACCATTGGCGCAAAAGCAGCATAGCACGTAATGCTGTATGGCAGCGACTAGGCACGAGGATCAACATGCCTTTCTCCGCAAGAACACCTGCGCAGCTGCGCAATATGTTTGGATCGAACCTGCGTACGCTAGCTGCCGATCACCCCTCAATTTCCGCGCTGTCACGGGACCTGCGGATCAATCGCACTCAGTTCAATCGTTATTTGAGCGGCGAAAGCTTCCCGCGCCCCGACGTGCTTGCCCGCATATGTGACTTTTTCGGCGTCGACGCCCGGATACTGCTGGAACCCGTGGGACAGGTCAGTCGCGAATCAGGACCCATATCGAGTGCCTATCTTCGTGATTTCATGGGCACCGCAATACAAACAGTCCCGGAAGAAAATCTACCCAGCGGTTTCTACCAGTTCGCACGTCGCAGCTTCGTGCGGGATGACCAGTTTGTCCGCGGTGTCGTAATGATCAAACGCGAGGGCGAAAATACCTATTTGCGGGGCTTCGAGCCGAAAACCGCTATGGCCATGCAAGGAATTCCAACCGGCGGTCCCGCGCGCGAATACCGCGGTTTCGTCATGCGGATCGAAGATGGCGTGGCAGCAACTGTCGCCCGGCGCAACGGCATGACCGCGTCTTTTAACTATCTCAGCCGCGTGACATCGTTTCAGAACAATTTCTGGGTCGGGTACGTTGCCCGGACGGTCAGGGAAACCTCATCCAGTACACGCATGACCAGAATGGTTTACGAATTTCTCGGGCCAGCAATTTCAAAGGTTCTACCCTTTGCACGTCAGGCGGGGTTCTGTGAATTCGCCGATCTGATGCCATTCCATCAAAGATTGTTGCAACCAAACGATCCTTTTCGCTGAACGCACAACAATTGATGCCGTGTCGCCCCAAGCAAACTCGGGTCGCTTTGAGAAATGCAGCTTTGCCCGCTCCTCTTATGATTTGTGCATAGCACCGCAGGAGAGTTGCCATGGTCAGCGCACCTACAGATCTGTCAAATGTCCGTCGCCCGATCACAGAGGCACGCGGCCTGCCGAACGCGCATTACACCGATCCTGCCGTCTTTGAAGAAGAAAAACACGCATTGCTCTTTGATGGCTGGGCCGGGCTTGCAGTGACTGCGGATGTTGCGGAGATCGGTGACGCCATCCCCCTGAGTTTTCTCGGCATGCCCCTGTTGCTGATCCGGGACCGTCAAAACACCGTGCGCGTCTTCCAGAATATTTGCCGACATCGTGGGATGATCCTTGTGGATCAGCCACGCAAGATCGAAGGCGCCATACGCTGCCCCTACCACAGCTGGTGTTACGCGACGGATGGCAAGCTTGTCAGCACGCCGCATGTGGGGGGGCCAGGCCAGAACAAACATGATGGTATTGACCGCGCATTGCTGGGGTTAGTCGAGGTCCGCAGTCATATCTGGATGGGCGTTGTCTGGATCAATGTGTCAGGCGATGCGCCCAGGTTCGAAGATGCCAATGCCAAACTGCTGGAACGTTGGGCGGAATTTGACAAACCGCTGTTCCATGGCGGCGGCGACAGTACGTTCACGCTGGACGTAGCGTGCAACTGGAAACTCGCGGTCGAAAACTATTGCGAGAGCTACCATTTGCCCTGGGTGCATCCCGGCCTTAACAGCTACTCCCGTCTTGAAGATCATTATCACATTGAAGAAAAAGGGTTGTTTTCAGGCCAGGGTACGCTTGTCTATCGCCAGATCACCGGCCCCAAAGGTCAGGTCTTCCCGGATTTCGACGGGCTTTGCGACAAGTGGGATACTGCCGCAGAGTATATCACCGCCTTCCCCAACGTGCTCTTGGGCGTGCACCGCGATCATGCGTTCGCCATCATTCTGGAGCCGCTCGGACCCGAAAAGACCCGCGAACACGTACATCTGTTCTATCCGGTGGCGGATACCGATGACACCCTGCGCCAACTAAATGCGACCCAGTGGAAAGAGGTCTTCGTCGAGGACATCTTTGTGGTCGAAGGCATGCAACGTGGTCGCCACGCGGTCTCATTTGATGGCGGGCGCTTTTCTCCGGCGATGGACGGGCCGACCCATCTGTTCCATGATTGGGTCGCTGAACGGCTGAACGCCCGGCGCGCGACCGCGCAAGCGGCTGAATGAACACACTCGACGACCGCCTGCTCGCGGCACATGCCGCAGATGACCGGCAGGCATTGATCGCTCTTTACTCCGAAGCTGCCGCCCTTGCCGCAGACATCGACGCCAAGGGTTTTTACCTGACACAAGCTTATGTCTTTGCGTTAGAAGCGGGGGCATCTTCGGCACTTACGTTGCGCGAGCAGCTTGTTGAATTAAATCGGGAAACGCCGGATTAGGTATCACTCAACAGAAGCTTGTAAAGATGCCAGGACGCATGACCCAACCACGGCAGAACAATCAATAAACCCAAAAAAACGGGCAATAATGCAGCAAAACTCAGTGCCGCGATGATCAGGGCCCAGGTCAACAAGACGACGGGTGATTTACGAACTGCGCCAATGCTGGTGATCATCGCCGTGATGAAATCAACCTCTCGGTCCAGCAGCATCGGCAGCCCAATGACGGACATGCCGTAGATCAACATGGCAAATGCGCCGCCCACAAGCGTGCCAAAGGCCAGCATCGTCACGCCATTCAAGGTGAGGAACACCTCATAGGAGCTTGATATATTGGTCATTGTCGACAGACCAAGGAACAAGGCAAATATCATGTGGCCCAGGAAAAACCAGAAAAGGAAGATGACCACCATCATCGTGCAAAGCGATGGCAGTTGCCGCAGCCTCTGGTGCCAGATCACCCCGAACACGTCACCAGCCGATATATCCAGATTGGCGTCAAGCCTGCGGGAAACCTCGTAGAGACCAACCGCAGCAAAAGGTCCGAGAAGGGGGAAGCCAATGGCGGCAAGGATCAGCCAGAAACTATGCCCGGTGACAAAGGTAACGCCGGCCATGAACCAACCCGCCAGCACGTAGAACAGCGCAAAAGTCAGCCCGTAGAACGGCCTTGCCTTGAAATCAGCGGCCCCGCGCACAAGGGCCTGACGCAAATCAGCGAATTCCGCAGCGCGCAGTTCTGGTGCGCCCATTACAATTTCCCCAGTTGCAGACGTCGTCATGGTGCTCCCCCTTCCGTTTACACGATCAAACTACACCAAAGCCGGTGCTTCTTGCGGCCATTGCGTCGCTTCATGCCACTTTTGTGCAACTTGCAACAAGTAAGCATCGCTGCCGGGTTTCCCGATCAATTGCAGACCCATCGGCAGCCCGGCGTCGCTGAAACCCAGCGGCACGTTCACCACGGGCAGACCAATCAGGCTTGCAGGCACGACCACTTGCATCCACCGATGATATGTATCCATCGCCACAGCGGAAATCTCCTTGGGATGTTCGAGCTTCCCGTCAAAGGGCCAGAGCTGGGCGGAGGGCAAAGCCAGAACATCGATATTGCTGAAAAGAGCTGCCGCGGCGCGGTACCAATCGCTTCTGATCTCCAACGCGTCATAGAGACCACGCCCCGACAGCTTCCTGCCACGTTCGATTTCCCAGATCATCGCCGGTTTGAGCAACGGGCATTTGTCAGGGTCTTCGTATTCTGAACGGCGCCTCATGGCGATGGAATAGGATCGCAGATCGACCCAACTGCGCCACATCGCATCGGCGGAAAACGGTGCTGAAGCAATCTCAACCGCCCATCCCAGGGCCTGCATTTCAGCCAGCCCCTTCTCGCACAGTTCCAGAACCCCGGACGCCATTGGCAGCGCACCGTCCCAATCTCGCAGCCAACCGATTCGCGGAACGAAGGGCAGCGTCGCGATACCCGGCAACGCAGGATCGACAGGCCGTGCCAGAGGGACCGACGTCTCGGGCCCCGCCATGGTATCCAATAGTGCGGCCAGATCACGCGGGGTGCGCGCCATCGGCCCTTCGGTTGCAAATTGTTCAAAGAACCCTTCGCCTGCGGGATGACCGGGCACAACGCCCCAGGTCGGGCGCATGCCGTACACGTTGTTCCAGCCGGCAGGATTGCGCAGGGAGCCCATCATGTCAGACCCGTCGGCGATGCTCAGCATGCCCGTGGCCAGAGCGACCGCTGCACCACCGGATGATCCTCCCGCTGACCGGGTCGTATCATAGGGGTTTCGTGTTGGCCCATGAACGGGGTTGAATGTATGGCTGCCCAAACCAAATTCCGGTGTATTGGTCTTGCCGATGATAATGGCCCCGGCGGCCCGGATGCGCGCAACTAGCAGATCATCTTCGGCAGCGATTTGGCCGGCAAAAATGGGTGAACCATGCGAGGTGGGCAACCCGGCGGCATTTGCCAGATCCTTAATGGCAATCGGGATGCCATGCAGCCAGCCCTTGCGCGGTTGATTGTCGGCTTGGGCGGCCTCTGCGAGCAGCGTGTCCCGCTCCCTCAAGGAGACAATCGCATTCACGGCACCATTGACCGCATCAATGCGTTGCAACGTCGCCTGCATTAGCTCAACGGCGCTGAGTTGTCGTTCAGACAAGGCAGTGGATATGTCCAAGGCAGTGGAATTCGACAGTTTCATGGCAACCCCTTATGCGGAGAATGAACGCCATAAAACGGAAGTCAACTCCGGATCAGCGCCTACCCGCCCTGCGCTTCGGCGCGGCTTTTGCCAGAGACGTCAAGCGCGAGAGTCGCGGCCATCAACCCATCAAGATCGCCATCCAGGACGCCCTTGGTATCGGAGGTTTCATAGTTCGTTCGCAGATCTTTGACCATCTGATAGGGCTGCAGAACATACGAGCGAATCTGATTGCCCCATCCCGCATCGCCCTTGTTTTCATGCGCTTCGTTGATTGCCGCGTTGCGGCGGTCGAGTTCCAGCTGGTAAAGGCGTGACTTCAGCGCTTTCATGGCGATGTCACGGTTCTGGTGCTGCGATTTTTCCGAGCTGGTCACGACAATACCGGTCGGATGGTGCGTGATGCGCACAGCAGAATCCGTGGTGTTGACGTGCTGCCCACCCGCCCCGGAGGACCGATAGGTATCAATTCGAATATCTGACGGATTCACGTCTATGTCGATATTGTCATCCACCACCGGGTAGACCCAAACGGACGTGAAAGACGTGTGGCGTTTGGCGGCGGAATCAAAGGGGGAGATCCGCACCAGACGGTGCACACCGGATTCTGATTTCAACCAGCCGTAGGCGTTTTGCCCGCTGATCTTGTAGGTTGCCGATTTGATCCCCGCCTCTTCTCCGGCGCTCTCGGATTGCAACTCAACCTTGTAGCCCTTCTTTTCCGCCCAACGGACGTACATGCGCGCCAGCATCGAGGCCCAGTCGCAGCTTTCCGTGCCCCCGGCCCCTGCATTGACCTCCAGAAAGGTGTCATTGCCATCCGCTTCGCCATCAAGCAGCGCTTCAAGCTCTTTTTGCGCCGCTTTTTCGGCCAGAGCTTTCAATGCCGCCTCAGCGTCGGCGATGACCTCCGCATCTTCTTCCATCTCACCCAGCTCGATAAGCTCGATATTGTCGGTGAGGTCCTGCTTGATACTGTCGTAGGTCGCCATCGCATCAACGAGGTTCTGACGGTCGCGCATCAGCTTTTGCGCGGCGTCCGGGTTGTCCCAGAGGTTCGGATCCTCCACCCGCGCATTGAATTCCTCAAGTCGAAACGGCGCGGTTTCGACGTCCAGCCGCTGCCCCAGAAGTTCCAGGGATTTTTCGATCTGATCAGCGGTGTTTTGAGCGTCTGCACGCATGGAATGTGCCTCGGGCGTTACGTCTGAAGGCCGTGATAGACCAGCGCCCAGCCAGCGGCAAGGGAGGCAATGGGTCCGCTGCGCTAATAAAGCCCCCCCGAGCTCAAGGTGCCGAAATTCGCCTTTGGACCCACGGTTGTCTTTTCACCGGTAGACGTGGTCACTTGGGTTGTCTGGCCACTGCCCACCTCTTTGAACAGCGGCAGATCTGCCCCCATGGCAAATCCGCCATCATAGAGCAGTCCGAAGATCGGCTGTTCGCCATCCCGGAAATATTCTGCCACAACGGTCTCACCGCTGGCGTCATCGGGCAGACGCGCACCAGTATAGCGGTCGATCTTGATGAAATGCCCCCCGGGCGGCACTTCGAACGGGCCACCACCATATTTCTGTGTGGCCTCCTCCATGAAGCGCTGGAACACCGGGCCGCACATGCCGCCCCCTGACGCGCCGCGCCCGAGACCGCGGGGCTGGTCATAACCAATGTAACAGCCTGCAACGATATTGCTGGTGAAGCCCACGAACCAGACATCCTTGGCCTCATTGGTGGTGCCTGTCTTGCCCGCTGTCGGTACCGGCAGGTTGACGGTCCGGCTTGCGGTGCCGCGTTCCACCACACCGCGCATCATCGAGGTCAACTGATAGGCCGTCACCGGGTCCATCACCTGTTCGCGATTGGAGATGATATTGGGCGGAATGCCCGCATCGAGACTTGCCAATTCGCAGTCATAGCATAGCCGGTCGTCATGTCGGTAGATCGTCTTGCCGTAGCGGTCCTGAACCCGGTCAACAAGTGTGGGCTGCACACGCTCCCCGCCATTGGCAAACATCGCATAGGCCGCCACCATCCGGTAAAGCGTGGTTTCTTCCGAGCCAAGCGCGTTGGCGAGAAACGTGCCCATGTTGTCATAAACGCCAAAACGCTCCGCATAATCGGCAACCACATCCATGCCGACCTCTTGCGCCAGACGAATGGTCATCAGGTTCCGTGAGCGTTCGATCCCGGTGCGCAGGGGCGTGGGGCCGTAAAATTCATTGGACGCATTGCGTGGCCGCCAGAGCCCTTGCGGCGTGTTGATCTCGATCGGCGCGTCCACCACGATCGTGGCCGGTGAATAACCGCTGTCCAGCGCCGAGGCATAGACAAAGGGTTTGAAGCTGGAACCCGGCTGGCGCTTGGCTTGCGTTGCGCGATTGAACACGCTGGACTGGTAGGAAAACCCGCCCTGCATCGCCAGAACACGGCCGGTATTGACGTCCATAGCGACAAAGCCGCCCTGAACGCGCGGCACCTGCCGCAGCGACCAGCGCACGAAGGTGCCGTCCTCGTCCTTGGTGATGGCGCGCACATGCACCACATCACCGACCTCCAGCAAGTCCCCTGCAACCTTCGCTTTGGATCGCAGCTTGCCCTCAATGGGCTTCTTGCGCGCCCAACCCACATCTTTGGCCGTGATGAAATGGCCGTCTTCGTCCTCGGTCACGCCTTCGATGCCGATACGGGCATCGTTGTCACCTAGCGATAAAACCACTGCCGGATACCAGGGGCCGTCAAGCTCGATATCTCGGGCGATCTTGGTCTCGGACAGCGCTGTGCGCCAGCTTTCCTCATCCTGCAAACGCTCAGGATCAATCTTGATCCGGGCTTCCCGCCAAATGCCCTGCGACCGGTCGTAATCTTCCAGCGCCCGCCGCAAGGACATGGCCGCGACCGGCTGCAGTTCCTGGTCAATCGTGGCGCGCACCGTCAGACCGCCAGTGAAAAACTCGCCTTCGCCAAAATCTTCGGTCAACTGGCGACGGATTTCATCGGTAAAGTAATCACGCGGCGGTAGCTCGGCTTTGAAACTGTCGAAATCGCCGTTCTGGACGGATCTGACCGGGCTCGCCACTTCGACCTCATAGGTCGCGGTGTCGATATAGCCGTTCTCCATCATTTCCTTGAGCACGAAATTGCGCCGCGCCTCCAGCCGATCCTTCTGGCGTACCGGGTGGTAATCACTGGGCGCCTTGGGCAGAGAGGCCAGAAATGCCGCTTCATGCGGCTCAAGATCGCTCAAGGGCTTATTAAAATAGGTCTGCGACGCTGCGGCAACACCGTAGGAGTTCTGTCCGAGGAAAATTTCGTTGAGGTAAAGTTCAAGAATTTGCTCTTTGCTCAGCGTTTCCTCCAGTCGGGCGGCCAGAATGATCTCTTTGATCTTGCGTTCTGCCTGCCTGTCCCCCGACAGCAGGAAGTTTTTCATGACCTGCTGAGTGATCGTGGAGGCCCCGCGCACGTCTTTGCCCCGCGACCGCACCGCATCCACGGCTGCGGCGCCAATGCCGCGCAGATCATAGCCATCATGAGTATAGAAGTTCTTGTCCTCAGCGGAGATGAACGCCTGTTTGACCAGATCGGGGATCGTGTCCGCTGGCGCAAAAAGACGACGCTCCTTGGCAAATTCATCAATGATCTGCCCCTGACCGGAATAGATTCTGCTGATCGTGGGGGGCGAATATTGCGCCAACGATTCGTGACTGGGCAAATCCCGGCCATACATCCAGAAGATCGCGCCCACGGTGAGCGCGACCATCCCGATGGCCATGGTGATCGTCGTAAAGATGCCGCCAAAAAAGGACAGGATGAATCGCAACAAGAGGATACTCGCTTTGTGCTTGTGATACCCTCTTCATATAGGGATTGCCGGTCCAATGGTCAAAACACGATAGCTGACACAAATGGCTGGAAACTGCCTGTTTCAGGCGCTTTGATGCTATTGTCGAACCAGCGGTCGTTTTGCCGCATCTGCGTCACGCCACGTCAAAATCGCCTGAACCATGCCATCAACAATCCCCGCGCGCCAAACCGGATCAAGCAAATTGGTCAGATCCCGCTCGCTGGACAGAAATCCGACCTCCACCAGAACGGATGGAATATCCGCAGATTTCAGAACCGAAAACCCTGCCTTACGCAGGGGTCTGCGATTCATCGGCCCCCCGGCATCCGCCATGCCCTGTGCCAGTTGGTGCGCCAAAGCGGCTGAGCGGGGTTCGGTTTCCTGACGCGCCAGATCAAGCAGAACACTGGCAATCTGATCATCTGACCCGGTCAGATCGGTCCCTGCGATGATATCCGCTCGGTTATGTCGCGCCGCCAGATGTGCTGTAGCGGTGTCACTCGCCTCATCGGACAATGTGTAGACCGTAGCCCCCTGCGCACCGCCCTGACTGAGCGCATCGGCGTGGAGCGACAAAAACACATCTGCACCCGCCCGATGTGCGATCGCCACGCGCCCCTCCAGCGAGACAAATGTGTCTGCTTCCCGGGTCAGAACGACGTCTGCCTGACCGGACCGCAGCAATTCTTCGCGCAATTCAAATGCGATCTTCAGCATCAGGTCTTTCTCGGCGACCTCTTCGCGCTCCGCACCCGGATCAACGCCGCCGTGCCCCGGATCAATGGCCACCACAAAGCGCTCATCCGCGACCGGTGCCACAATGTCCGCACGTGGGGGAGCAGGCCAAAGCGCATCCTGAGGAGCGCCTGACTTTGCGGAAAACTCCTCTGGCGAGGTCTGACCCAGCGCAATCTCCAACGTCGCGCGCCCGGTGGCAGGATCAATCATCATGCCAATACTTTCAGGCAGCAGCGGATCAGTCATATCCGCCACCAGTCGCGACCACCCGGGCTGGAAACTGCCGAAACGCAGATCACTGATCATGCCGTCGTCCTGCAGGAAATCGCCTGACCGGACGCCCGTCCAGTCGACCTCTCTGAAATCAATGACCAGGCGCGGCGGATCACTCAGCGTAAAAACACGGTAGGGAACGCCCTGACTGAGCTGCAATGTGAACTTTGCACCGCCGAACCATCCCTCTTCGATGCCGCTTGCATCCACGTCGACGCGCGCGATCGCGGTTAAATCCTGAGACGCCACAGGGGGCGTCAAAATCAGCGCAAGACATGCGAGAAAGGTTCTTGTCCGGGTCATCAACTGCTCTGCCGGTTGTTTTGCGCACCGTACCTCAGCCGCGGCCCGGAGGGAATCCCCGATCAACGCCGATGCATGAATTCCTTGAGGCGAGCCAGACCTTCGATGATGTCCGCCGTGCTGCGGGCGTATGAGAACCGCAACGTGCTGTGCCCTCGCAGGGGATCGAAATCCAGTCCCGGGGTCACGGCAACGCCAGCCTCCTGCAAAATTTCTGCGGCAAATGCCCGGCTGTCCTGTGTCAGATCCGACACGTCGGCATAGACGTAGAACGCACCGTCAGGCGGCGCAATGCGGGTAAACCCGGCGTCGGCAAGCCCCTCCAGCATCAAGGCGCGGTTGGCGCGGTAAACGTCGAGATTGGCTTGCAACTCGCCCTCTTCGTCCATCGCCGCGAGTGCCGCAATCTGACTGGCATGCGGCGCACAAATGAACATGTTTTGCGCAATGCGCTCAACCACGCGGACGTGATCCTCGGGCACGACCATCCAACCGACACGCCATCCTGTCATCGAAAAAAACTTCGAAAACGAATTGATGACATAGGTTTCATCGGTGATCTGTAACGCAGTCACCGCTTTCGCTTCATACTCAATGCCGTGGTAAATCTCATCCGAGATGAACGAAGCACCCTGCCCCTGTGCCGCGTCGATCAATGCCTGCATTGCGGGTTCATCCAGCATCGTTCCGGTCGGGTTTGCAGGCGAAGCCACCATAAGGCCCGCCAGATCCAGATGGGCAAAGTCATCGGATACCGGCTGATAACGGTTTTCAAGCGCGGTGGGCAAATCAACGGGAACGAGGTCGAGGGCGCTGAGAATCTGCCGATAGCTGGGATAACCGGGTGCGCCTATGCCAACCCGATCGCCGGTATCGAAAAGCGCGGTAAAGGCCAGCAAAAATCCGCCCGACGATCCCGGCGTAATCACCACCCTCTCAGGATTAAGATCAACGTCGTACCATTCACCGTACATTCTGGCGATCCTGGCACGCAGCGCGGGCAAGCCCAATGCCACGGTATAGCCAAGTGGGGCGGCCTTCATGGCCTGACTGAGCGCTCTTGACGCCCCCTGCGGCGCGCCCGTCCCGGGTTGACCAACTTCCATGTGAATAACCCTGCGCCCGGTGTCTTCCAGACGTCGCGCCGCCTCCATCACATCCATCACAATGAAGGGATCAACAGACGATCTTCTTGAACTGCGCATGAATTCATTCCACTCTCAGGGTCATGCTCTTTCACCTCTTCTTTCGGTTGACGTCAATCCCGGTGATGATGCTGTGGTTGGTGGTCACACCGCTGCAGGCCCAGAGCCTGTTGCGCGACGCCGATATCGAATATGGGCTCAAACAAATTGCGGCCCCCGTCCTCAGCGCGGCTGGCCTCAGCCCCTCCCGGGTAAAGATACTGGTTGTGAATGATAGCTCTTTGAATGCCTTTGTCGTTAGCAACGATGCGATTTTCGTACATTACGGGCTGATCAATCGCATGGAGTCGGCCGACATGCTTCAGGCTGTGTTGGCGCATGAGGCCGCACATATCGTGAACGGTCACCTCACCCGCCGATTAACCAACTTGAAAGCAGCGCGCACGGCTGCGGGCCTCGGTCTGGCTTTATCGGCGGTCGCAGCGGCCACTGGCAACGGACACGCTGCGGGCGGTTTGGCCATCGGCACTCAAAGTTCCGCTCAAGCGCGGTTTTTCAAGCATACCCGCGCTGAAGAAGCCTCTGCCGATCAGGCGGGTATTCGGTTTCTCAAATCTGCCGGCATTGACCCCAAGGGCATGTCCGACATTTTGAACCTGTTCCGGGGTCAGGAAATTCTGGCTGAATCACGTCAGGACCCCTATTTGCGCAGCCATCCGCTTTCACGGGATCGTCTGCGTGCCGTAGAAGGGTTTGTGGCCGCATATGGCAATACCGGCGCGGAAGATCCCACAGCCAGCTATTGGTTTGAACGGGTCAAAGGAAAGCTCAGCGCCTATACCCGCAATCCCAAATGGACCTTGCGACGATTGAAAGAGAGCCCCTACAAGGATGTCCGTCTGCTACGCGAAGCCGTTGCGGAGCATCGACAGTCCCGCACAAAACAGGCCCTGCGCGCGATTGACGCCGCCATCGCCGCGCGGCCAAGTGACCCGTTTTACCACGACCAGCGCGGGCAAATTCTGATCGAAACCCGGAATTTTAGCGCAGCCGCAGCCGCCTATGGCCGCGGCGTTCAACTGGCACCCAATGACGCCTTGTTGCTATCGGGCTATGGCCGTGCCCTGCTGGCCAGTGGAAACATCAAGAAAGCCAAGCAAACGCTTGAAAAAGCGCGTTCAATTGATTTCAGGGATGGGTCCATGTTGCGGGATTTGTCCGTGGCCTACGCAAAGTCCGGACAAACCGGCATGGCGGCATTGGTGACCGCAGAGCGCTATGCGCTTTCGGGCCGTCTGAAAGATGCGGGCATTCACGCCAAACGGGCCGTAGATTTATTGCCCACTGGCTCCGGCCCTTGGCAAAGAGCGCAGGATGTGTTGATTGCATCTGAACGCGCTGAAAAAAGGAGATAATCCAATGCTCAAACGTCTGGCCCCGGCCGCAATCGTGATGGCCACTGCATTTGCCGGCCCTTCTGCAGCGCTTGATCTGGAAACCATGTCAGCCGAGGAACGCGCCCTTTTTCGAGCAGAGGTCCGATCCTATCTTCTGGAAAATCCCGAAGTGATCATGGAGGCGGTAAGGTCATTGGAACAGCGTCAGGCCGAAGCGCAGGAAGAAGCAGATCTGGCTTTGGTTTCTGACAATGCCGATGCGCTTTTTGACGACGGGTTCTCTTTCGTGGGCGGCAACCCCGATGGCGATATTACCTTGGTGGAATTCATGGATTATCGCTGCGGCTACTGCAAACGCGCTTATGGTGAGGTTGAAAAGCTGCTGGAAGCAGACGGAAATATCAGGTTTGTGGTCAAAGAATTCCCGATCCTCGGAGAGCAATCCGTCCTGGCATCGCGCTATGTCATCGCCGCCAAGCAGCTCGCCGGGGACGAGGCTTACAAATCACTTCATGACGCTCTGATGGCGTTCAACGGCGATATTACACTTCCCGCATTGCATCGGCTTGCCGCAACCTATGGGCTCGATTCAGCAGCAATTGAAGACCGCATGAATGACGACGCCATCACGGAGGAAATCGCCGCGACGCGCGCCCTCGCCCAGAAACTCCAGATCACCGGAACGCCCACGTTCGTCATGCACGATGAGATGTTACGCGGCTACCTGCCCTTTGATCAGATGCGGGCAATCCTTGAGGAAAAACGCGACCTCTGACGTTGGCTATGGGGTGGCTTCCTATTCAGCGGCATTAGGCACGCTGTTTTCCGCATCCAGTATCGCCGCGCGCGCCTCAACCTGCTCAACGATGTGGTCGATCATCTTTTCATTGTCCATCTTGTGGCTTTGTTTGCCCGCCAGATAGACCATTCCCGAACCCGCGCCACCGCCGGTGAAGCCCACATCCGTCATCAGCGCCTCGCCGGGGCCGTTCACCACACAACCAATGATGCTGAGGCTCATCGGCGTTTTGATATGTTCAAGCCGTTTTTCCAGCTTCTCCACTGTCTTGATCACGTCAAAGCCCTGGCGTGCACAACTGGGGCAGCTGATGATATTCACCCCGCGGTGGCGCAACCCCAGTGATTTGAGAATTTCGTAGCCAACTTTAACCTCTTCAACCGGATCAGCGGATAAACTGACCCGGATCGTATCACCGATGCCCATCCAAAGCAGGTTGCCAAGGCCAATCGCCGATTTAATGGTCCCGGAAGTCAGGCCACCTGCTTCCGTGATGCCGAGATGGATCGGCGCATCAGTGGCTTCGGCCAACTGCTGATACGCCGCCGCCGCCATGAAGACATCGGAGGCTTTGCAGCTGATCTTGAATTCATGAAAGTCATTGTCTTGCAGAATTTTGATATGATCGAGGCCGGATTCCACCATCGCATCGGGGCAAGGCTCTCCGTATTTGTCGAGCAGATGTTTCTCTAGGCTCCCGGCATTGACGCCGATCCTGATCGAACAATTATGATCCCGCGCCGCCTTGATGACATCTTTGACCCTGGATTCATTGCCAATGTTGCCGGGGTTGATCCGCAGGCAGGCAGCCCCCGCCTCGGCCGCTTCAATGCCGCGTTTGTAGTGAAAATGAATGTCCGCAACGATGGGCACTGAAACTTCGGGCACGATGTGACGCAGCGCTTTTGAGGACGCCTCATCAGGCACCGAAATCCTGACGATATCGGCACCGGCATCGGTCGCAGCCTGAACCTGGGCAATGGTTGCCTTGATGTCCGTCGTGAGCGTGTTTGTCATTGTCTGGACCGTGATCGGGGCATCGCCGCCAACCGGTACGTTGCCAACCATGATCTGACGTGACGTTCGCCGATAAATATTCCGCCAGGGACGTACGTGGTTCAGCGACATCTGCTGTCCTTTGCACAGGAAAGTTACCTGTCAAAATAGAGCGTCATGCCCCAGCCTGCAATGGCCGCATTGAAATTCGAAAAAGAACTATTCGGTCGCCGGAACAAGCGGGAGCTGCAATTCCACAACCGTGGTCGCCAGGGCTTCATCCGCTGACAGATCGGCTACGGTATAACGCGACTTCAGAGCTTCAACCTCAAGCGGCAGATTTGACGTCACGACGCCGGTCTTTCCGACGGGCCCGTAATATTCCCCATTCAGCGCAAAATATATTGCGCCGCTTTCGCCCGTCCGCAAGACAGGGGGTTCTTCACTGGCCGGGGCATCCCAAGTTTCACCCGGCTCCATGATCGTCTCGTAGATAACGGTGCCATCGGCTGCGCTGACGCGCACCCAGGAGGGGCGCACCGCGACCATCCTCAACGCAGGGCCCGGCGCAACCACGACCTGAGGAACCTGCGGCGTTGCCGCCAGACCGGCGGTAACCGTCGAGTCAATTGCACCGGCAAAAGAAACCGGCGCCGTCAACGGTGCGTCAACAGCACTTGCAAAATTGCCGATGGTGCTGGGGTCAATTGTGGAGATAGGTGCATCGCGTGCGACAAGCACGGGTACATCCAGCGCTTGGGGCCGGTAGAGGCGCTCAAGGGCGGCCGCGCGAGGTGCATCTGCAACGCCCGGTTCGGATGATGTTGTATCCGGCGCTGCTGCCAGCACCCCATCCAGCGGATCAAGGTCAGAGAGCACAATCGGCGTCTGTTCAACCGGTGCCACCTGCACGCGCTGGACTTCCTGCAACACCGAATAGCCACCAAAACCGATCGCGGAGATCAGCGCGATCAGCACCAAAGAGGATCCGATCGCCGAGGGTTCGATACCTGAGAAAAAGCCATCTCGCGCCGGGATGAATGGCGTATTGGGACGTTTGAACAAGTCGCCGTCACCCGGCAGTCCAACACGCTCTGGCCGACCTGATTTTTTAACGACGGACGCCTTTGCAGACATTCCATGGGCAACAGCAAAGCCGCTCTCTTCGCAAAAAGCCTCGAAAGCTTCGTCAGGATCCATACCGAGGTAGCGCGCATAAGATCGCACGTAGCCGGCGATAAAACCGGGCGTGTCAAATGCGTCGGGATCACAATTTTCAATGGCAGCAATATAGGCAGCTTTGATGCGCAATTCGCGCTGAACATCGAGAAGAGATTTACCCATCGTTGCGCGTTCGCCGCGCATCACATCACCAAGTCGCAATTCGAAATCATCGAACGCCTTGCGTTCGACTTTCTCCTCAACACTCTGTGAGTGTTTACGACCGATCATAATGCCTCTGCCCCGTCTTCCCGTGCCTGCCTAGCGTCGTGGTCAGGCCTTAGAATCGTCCCCACGATTCGTAGCTGACCTCTTGTTTATGTTAGGTTAACACAAGACAACTCTAATTTCATCTAGGTGTATACTAACCTACATCTTCGGCACGATTTAGCGCACAATGTGACCATAATCCGTCCATTGCGTGCACAAGGGCATTCATTTCATCCGGGCCGTGTACAGGCGAAGGCGTGAAGCGCAAGCGCTCGGTGCCGCGTGGCACGGTCGGAAAATTGATGGGCTGTACATAAATTCCATGCTCATCCAGCAGCATATCGCTAAGGAGCTTGGTATGTACCGGGTTGCCGACCATTACAGGAACAATGTGGCTGCCATGGTCGATGATCGGCAATCCAAGACCTTTGAGTCGCAGTTTCAAAATCCTGGCCTGGGTCTGGTGGGCTTCGCGCAGTTCAGGAGCACGCTTTAGAAAAGCCACAGATGCGGCGGCCCCGGCGGCGACTGCAGGTGGCAGGGAAGTGGTGAAGATGAAACCCGGCGCATAAGACCTTATGGCGTCGCACATTTTGTCTGATGCGGCGATATATCCGCCCATGACGCCAAAGGCTTTGGCGAGGGTGCCATTGATAATATCCAGACGGTGCATCAGGCGCTGCTGCTCGGCCACACCGGCACCGCGTGGACCATACATGCCAACGGCGTGCACCTCGTCGATATAGGTCAGCGCGCCGAACTCATCCGCCAGATCACAAATCGCTTCGATCGGACCAAAATCACCATCCATCGAATAGATCGATTCAAAGGCAATCAGCTTGGGCGCAGCCGGGTCATCTGCCTCCAAAAGCTCACGCAAATGTGCGAGATCGTTATGGCGAAAAATGCGTTTCGCACCGCCATTTCGACGCACACCCTCGATCATTGACGCATGATTCAGCGCGTCAGAATAAATGATCAGCCCCGGGAAAAGCTTTGGCAGTGTCGAAAGCGTCGCATCATTGGCGATATAAGCGGAGGTAAAGAGCAGTGCCGATTCCTTGCCATGTAAATCCGCCAGCTCCGCTTCCAGTCGCTTGTGATAGACCGTTGTTCCGGAAATATTTCGCGTACCACCAGAGCCCGCGCCTGTGGCGTCTATGGCTTCATGCATGGCCTCCAAAACCACTGGATGCTGGCCCATACCCAAGTAATCATTGCCACACCACACTGTAATATCCTGTGTCGTGCCATCCGCGCGCGTCCGTGTGGCGTGAGGAAACTGACCGTTGTGGCGCTCAATGTCGATGAAGGTTCGATAGCGGCCTTCTTCGTGCAGGCGCGCAATCGCCTGATCAAGCTGGTCGTTGTAAGTCACCCGGTGTCTCCTCATTCGTTCCCGGTACAGAGCACCTTTGGAATCTTTCTAACAAATTGAATATATGCCCAATCGTTTATGTTCAATATGCTTAGCCTGCGCACCATGTCGCAGCCTTGACATGAATCAAGTCAGGCATCCGCAACTTTTCTCGGCAGCAACACTCCCTGCGCGCCCGTTCCACCTCTGGACACCGTCGCAACCGCTGCTACGGTCTGGCGCAACAAGAAGGAGCCCCCTGATGTCGCTAGATGCCGTTCTGTCCCGCATTGATTCCGATCTGCCCGAAGCCATGGATCGCCTTTTGGATTTGCTGCGCATTCCATCGATCTCAACCGATCCGGCCTTCAAGCAGGATTGCGACAGGGCGGCGGATTGGCTGGTCGCCGATCTCAACGGTCTTGGCGTCAAAACGCAGAAGCGCACCACCCCGGGGCACCCGATGGTCGTCGGTCATCTGGACGGCGACGGGCCGCATCTTCTTTTCTACGGGCATTACGATGTGCAGCCAGTGGACCCGCTGGAATTGTGGGACCGTGATCCTTTTGATCCGCAGATCGAACAAACGGCCAAAGGTCAGGTCATCCGTGGGCGCGGATCATCGGACGACAAAGGCCAATTGATGACGTTCATCGAAGCCTGCCGCGCCTGGAAAGCCGTGCATGGCAGCCTGCCCTGCAAATTGACGTTTTTCCTCGAAGGCGAAGAGGAAAGTGGCTCGCCTTCGCTTGTGCCATTTATGGAAGAAAACGCCGAGGAGTTGAAATCTGACATCGCCCTGATCTGTGACACCGGGCTCTTTGAAAGCAAAACCCCGGCCATTGTCACCATGTTGCGGGGATTGCTGGGCGAGGAAATCACCATCACCGGCCCGGACATGGATTTGCATTCCGGCATGTATGGGGGTGTCGCCATCAATCCCATTCGGGTCATGTCGCGCATCCTGGCATCGCTGCATGACGATGAGGGACGGATCACCATCCCGGCGTTTTATGACGGCGTGCCGGAGCTTTCCGATGAACTGGAGGCGCAATGGCAGGGGCTGGCCTTCGACCACAACACGTTTCTGGGGGATGTCGGCCTGTCGCGGCCCGCTGGAGAGCAGGACCGCACACCGCTTGAAATGATCTGGTCGCGCCCAACCTGCGAGATCAATGGTATCTGGGGCGGGTATACCGGCGATGGCTTCAAGACCGTTTTGCCTTCAAAAGCGCAGGCCAAGGTCAGTTTCAGGCTTGTCGGTGATCAGGATCCGCTCGTCATCCGCGAAAACTTCCGCAAAATGATACGGGATATGTTGCCGGAAGACTGCGAGGTCAGTTTTGGCGGTCACGGTGCCAGCAAGGCTTCCATGACCGAGACGGAAAACCCTGCATTTGACGCAGCCCGCAAAGCGCTCAGCGATGAATGGCAGGTGCCTGCCGCCTATGTGGGCTGTGGCGGGTCGATCCCCATCGCCGGATTTTTCCAGAATATTCTGGGAACGACGCCTATGCTCGTCGGGTTTGGCAAAGATGATGACGCCATTCACTCTCCGAACGAAAAATACGATGTGGAAAGCTTTCACAAAGGCATCCGCAGCTGGGCCCGCATTCTGGAAGCACTCACCTGAGGGCTGGCTTATGTCGGCTCGAAACCCTGAGTGAGACCGGCAGCGGAGGGTCCCTGATATGCAAGGCTTTGAAAAGAACACCGCTGAGGTCAATGGGCAACATATCCATTTCGCCAGATGTGGATCGGGGCCTGCGCTCTTGTTGTTGCATGGTTTCCCCCAGACCCATGCGATGTGGCAGCAGATCGCACCGCGCCTGAGCGAGAATTTCACGGTGATTGCCCCTGACCTGCGTGGATACGGAGCCAGCTCGAAACCGGAAGGCACAGACAACTATTCCTTTCGGCACATGGCGCAGGATCAGCTGGCCCTGATGGATCATCTGGGGCATTCTGCCTTCCATATTGCCGGGCATGACCGGGGGGGCCGTGTGGCCCATCGGCTGGCGCTTGACGCGCCGGAGCGGACCCTCAGCCTGACTGTCATGGATATCGTCCCGACCCACCTGCTTCTTGATCAACTCACAAGACAGGTCGCAACCGCCTATTACCATTGGTTTTTTCTGGCCCAACCCGCGCCGTTTCCTGAAAACATGATCGCAAAAGACCCGGACACCTATTTTGAGAGCTGTCTGTTGGGCTGGGGGGCGGCCAAACTATCCGATTTTGCGCCCGACGCCTTGGAAGCTTACAGAAATGCCTGGCGCGATCCCGATGCGATCCGCGGGATGTGTGCCGATTACCGCGCTGCCCTGCACATAGATTTCGACCTCGATGCGGCTGATCTCCACCGCAGGGTCACCTGCCCTTCGTTGGTCCTCTATGGTGCTGAAGGCGCGATGGCACGGGCTTTCGATGTGCCACAAACCTGGCGGGATCGCCTCGACAATATGGCGCAGGCGGCTGTTCCGGGCGGGCATTTCTTCATCGACCAATCACCGGAACCGAGTTTTCAGGTTCTCTCCGGTTTCCTCAGACGCGTATCTGCTTCAAACCACTGATGGATCAAAACTGTCCAGCCGTTCAAGCTGAAGGAAGTGGCGCGGTTGACGGGGCTCGAACCCGCGACCCCCGGCGTGACAGGCCGGTACTCTAACCATCTGAGCTACAACCGCGCGATGACCGGCGGAATAGGCCAAGAGGTTTCAGGCGTCAATAGGCTGGCGGCCAGATTGCGTTCATATTCTCTCCGAAACCCGGCGGATCATAGTTCACCACTTCACCCGTTAAATCGTGTTAACCTTTCAAAGGCGCAATTACGACGCCACGTCCTGAAGGGGAAAGAAGATATTTGTACGTGTGACGCATTACCAGATGAAACCTGAATCAGTTTCCGCAATGACCGGAATACTGAACGATCTCAAAGAGCAGGTTATGGCGCTACCAAGATTGCAGCAGTTCATCAACACAATCAATGAAGATGGCAGCGGATGTGTGATCGCCATCGTTGAAAATCAGGAGATTTAAGACAGCAACGCCAGCGCTGTTGCGGCACTCTGGGCCAACTTCCAAGACCACCTTGTGGCTCCACCAACGGCAAAAGGGTATGACCTGCTGGCCAACTGGCGCAACTGAGAGAACCCCGAAAAAGCAAAAAGGGACCGGAAGGTCCCTTTTCAAGCAGCGGTGGCGCGGTTGACGGGGCTCGAACCCGCGACCCCCGGCGTGACAGGCCGGTACTCTAACCATCTGAGCTACAACCGCCCACTGCACGTGCAAACCATGTTGCGCGTTGGGACGTCTTATGGCGCGGCTCGGAGCACGTCAAGCGGGTTGCGCATTTGTCAGGGATTTTTTTGACGTCACATCACCTTCACGCGCAAATTCTCGCTAGAGGGTGCCGTCCTTATCTGTCTGATCGGTCAAATCTGCGCGAATATGACCCGCCAATTCTGCACCCCAGCGCGCATATAGCGCCGCACCGGGATGGAATCCATCAGACGCCATCGTTTCGGGGTCGAGCCCCCAATCCGGTTGAACGATCTGAACCGTACTTCCAGTGCGCGTTGTCTGCTCCAGCGCGCGCGCCAAAACCTCAGCTTTGTGTCCCAGAAAGCGGGCCAGAGAGCCGGGTAACGCCGGGAAGGATCCCAGAGGCGGCACCGACGTGGCATAGATCCGGCGCACGGAAAATCGCTTGGTAAGAATCGCATGCAACGCCGTGGTTTCATCGACCCATTTCTCGGCAGGGCGCAATCGGGTCACATCGTTGACGCCCAATGCCGTCACCGCAATATCAAATGCATCTGCGGGTGCAGTTTCCAGAATTTTCGTCAATTTACGCGTCGTCAGACCGGTTTGCGCAATCAGTCGCCATGTCACAGTGTAGTTCCGAGCCAAGCTTCCGACGAGGTGCCCTGACAGGGCGTCTTCCTGCCGGTCCACGCCGACACCTGCGGCCGAGGAATCCCCGACAATCAGCACGCGCAGCGCCGGACCCCTTCCCGCAACCCCCTGACGTTCGCCCGGTGGTTCCGGAAGCCTGGGCGTCCGCAAAATAACATAAATGGCTTGCCCGATCAGCACCGGAACCAGCGCCCTGCTGGAGGTTCCCCAAAACGCGTTCAACGGTCTGGCAGGGGAATGTATTCCGCATCATCACCGGGAGGTAGCTGGAACCGTCCATGCGCCCAATCACCGGCCCGCCACGCCTCCTTGGCGGCGTCAATGCGATCCTTGGACGACGCAACAAAGTTCCACCAGATATGTCTGGGGCTATTCAGCGTCGCGCCGCCCAGCAGCATCAGACGCGCACCTTCCTCGCCCGCCTGCACCGATATCTGATCACCGGGTCGGAAGACCAGCATTTGCCCCGCATCGAAAACATCGCCCGCGACAGTAATCGACCCCGAGATCAGATAGACGCCGCGATCCTCATGGTCATCGGGCAAGGGCAACCGTGCATGTGCCTCCAAAAGAGCGTCGGCATAGAAGGTTTCGGAGTACGTCTTTACGGGCGCCGTCTCACCGTAGGCCGTACCGAGGATCAGGCGCAGCTGCTTACCCTCTCCCTCCAACATCGGCAGCGTGTCCTTGGGCGCGTGCTCAAAGGCCGCCGTATCGTCCTCTGCCTCTTCCGGCAGGGCAACCCATGTCTGCAATCCAAACAGATTATGTGGTTTTTTACGGATCTCTCCATCCGTTCGCTCTGAATGGGTGATGCCATGCCCGGCAACCATCCAGTTTACCGCCCCCGGTTCAATCCATTGGTCCGTTCCGAGGCTGTCGCGATGATGGATCTTGCCCTTGTACAGATAGGTTACCGTCGCCAGACCAATATGCGGATGCGGGCGGACATCGATGCCCTTGCCGGTAAGAAATTCCGCAGGACCCATCTGGTCAAAGAATATAAACGGGCCCACCATCTGCCGCTTGGGCGCAGGCAAAGCACGGCGCACTTCAAAACCACCCAGATCGCGAGCGCGGGGCACAATCACGGTTTCAATTGCGTCCACCGCGTCGCCCACCGGGCAATCGGGATCAAGGGACGGGTTCCAACTCATCTTGCGGCACCTCCACTGTTGTCCACAGAGAGCGTAGCGCAACCCGGACACCGGTCAAATCGGCAAAGACTAGATTTTGCGCTGCCCGCGACCCGGTCGGTTGGGCACCGTGGTATCGTCTATGCGTCGGGCCGCCTGATCCAATCGTGCCGCCATATGGATGATCTCCGACACATCGCCTGCGGATTGCTCAAGCGCCATCTCGTAGGCGGCATATTCAAGGAATTGCGCTGCAAGCTGCATGGCTTTGCGCACACGCTCCCCATTAGGCAACACGTCAAGCGCGGCCAAGGCCGATGAAAGGTCCACAACCTCGATGAAGTCATCGTCCGTCGGAGCGGTCATACCGTGTCCGCCTTAACCCAAATGCGTCCGTCTTTGACCGGTCAATTACCAGCCTTCAAGCCCTGGACGGTTCTACAATCGCTTTCTGATCTTTCGACCGGAAAGCATGCACATGCCACGCTGCTATAAACCCATTGTTTACTTATTCGACTTCGAGCAGAAGACGTCTTTTGCATAGATATTTATGCAAATTAACTTTTTCTCAATAATGTGACAATTGTCAACTTATGGTAGTTCACCTGAGACATTTTAACACGCATAGCGGTAAAAATGATCCAGTTTAGACTATTGCACCCGGCGCAAGGGAAGATTTTCAGGTCCGCTGAATATCTCCAGAACCTCTGACGACGACCGCTCGATTTTGGCCGCGCAATTGATCAGCTCGGCAACGTAGGATGCGGTGTGTTTCCCGGCGATCTCATAGGCAGAGAATTCAACCAGCTGCGCAGCAAGGCGAAGGGCCTGACCAGCGCGCTCCGGCTCAGGAAACTTCTCCAAATGATCCGCAAATGGCACGTCGCCAGTTTCCGGCGCGCTCGCGTCGATCTCTTGCAGCTCCGCCACAGATCCCTTGAAGTTGTCCATCTGGCGTCCCCTCATTACTCATCGTAAGGACTTATATCCCGCCCTTTCAAGAAGAGGCACAGGTCGCATGTGCTAATCAAAGAGTGAAATACTCTTTTGTATCAAATTGCTGCATCGGCGAAATTATGCCGGTTGCATAAAATAGATACAAAGCAGAGGGAGATGGTGGGTCGTGAGAGGCTCGAACTCCCGACATCTTCGGCGTAAACGAAGCGCCTTGCCATAGACTGCGTGCGTATCAATGCACAGACATCCACCGACGTCACATCCACCCAAAGCATCAGATGTCTAGTGTTGTCAGTACTTTGTAGGTCGCACATAACCGGCACTCTTGCAACTCTTCATCGTGACTTCAACGACATTGATATGTTTGCAATGCTTAAGAAAACCGACCTAAGTGCAGCGGAGGCGCAGCGAAGAGAGGGCCTATGGGGGAAGCTGGCACGCTTAGGTCATTAGATAGGGCCTTGGAAAAATCCGTCGGGATTTTTTGACTAGTTTTAACGGCAATCGCGAAGTCTGTACTGTCTTGAAGTTGGTTTGGTATGGAGATGCATCAAGTTCTCACTTCGGCCCTCAACCGACATTCATGCCTCGCTCAGAGAACGACCGCCACCAGCCCGGAGGAGACATTCAATCCACGGACTGCTCTAACGGGTGTGCGGACTAAACTGCCGTTGCAATCTAATTTGCGGTTGACCGCTCCCTGCCCAAATCGGTCGTAAACTTCGGACACCATGGGCGGATAGTTAGCCCATTTCTGAGCCGACAAAAAGAGGCCGTCCATTCAAGAAAGCGGACGTTTATTGAGAGCTCTTAGAGCGATGCACGGCATCGCCAAATTGCGCCCAATACGACGCTGGTAGCGTTTGATCTCTTTGCAAACCAAACTTCTTGCATACCAGCTGGCTCTTGAAGCATACCCGAGAAAACGGGGGTGCGTATGGCGAGGACCGATCCAACAATCGATTTTCTGATCGAGTATCTTGATCGCAAAGACAGCACATCGCCTTTGTACCAAAGGGTGTCTGGCGCTTTGGCCGAGGCTGTGAACGTCGGCGTTCTGGGTGCCAAAGGTGTCCTCCCGAGTGAACGGAGACTGGCCAGCCATTTGAACGTCAGCCGTGTCACAGTGCGGCGCGCACTTGATGATCTGGCGGCAAGCGGGTTGTTGAAGCGACGTCAGGGCGCACGCAGCTCCATAACGCCCCGGGTCGAAAAAACCCTGTCGACAATAACAGGGTTTTCTGAGGAACTTCGCGCCCGAGGGGCCAAACCGGGGCAAAAATGGCTTCTGCGTCAGGTGGCATTACCGACCCCCAGCGAGTCTATGGCGCTGGGGGTTTCAACGACCGATCAGATTGTTCGACTGGTCCGCATTCGCTTTGCCGACAATCTACCCATTGCCTTCGAACGTGCAACGGTCCCGCAGGCTTTTCTTCACAGCCACGAACTGGTCCGGGACTCGCTTTATGAAGCACTTAGAAATGCGGGCTATGCGCCCTCGCGAGGGGTTCAGCGGATCCGGGCCGGGGTGATGACCCGCGCCGAAGCTGACGCCCTAGACAGCGATGTTGGACAGCCATTGCTTATCATCGAAAGACGCTGCTTTCTGGCAGATGGGCGCACTGTCGAATTCACTGAAACGCGGTATCACGGCGAACGATATGACTTCGTCTCGGACCTCAGTAGTGGTCAGCTGATGTAGGCTTTGCCATGTCTGACCGTCGCCGGAATTGGCTGTTAGCTCAATACCGCTAGGGCCACGCGATCACTTTGGTCCATACCAGCTTTGCGATCATTGACTGCTGGTATGTAAGTGGTGTTGTCTGATAGGCATGGGGGACGCCACGTGCATCAGATTTTGAAACAGCTCAGCCAAGGCCTCGTCGTTTCATGCCAGCCGGTCTCAAACGGCCCGCTTGATCAGCCGGACATCGCTGCGCGTTTTGCACTTGCCGCTTTGGCGGGTGGTGCTTGCGGGCTTCGCATTGAAGGGGCTGACAATCTGCGTGCCGTTCGCGACGTCGCTGATGTGCCGATTATCGGGCTGATTAAAAGCGACCGTCCCGATACGGCGGTTCGCATCACCTCGACGATCGAGGACGTCAATGCGATGGCCCGTGCGGGCGCTGACATTATTGCCTTTGACGCAACGGATAGGGTGCGACCCGTATCATGCGAGGCTCTGGCAAATGCCATCCACGGGCACGGGAAACTGGCCATGGCGGATTGTTCGAACTGTGATGAAATGCACGAAGCAGCACGGCTAGGATGCGCGCTTCTTGGGACGACGATGGCAGGCTATGTTGACGCCTCGGTTCCGTCAGAACCAGATATTGCGTTGGTTCGATCCGCCGCAAAGCTTGGCAAGTTTGTCGTGGCCGAAGGGCGTTACAACCGGCCCGATCTGGCCGCGCAGGCCGTGGCTGCGGGTGCCGATGCTGTGGTCGTCGGCTCGGCCATTACGCGTCCGGAACACATAACGTCCTGGTTTGCGCGCGATATCCATGCTGCAATCGCGCGCAGGGATGGCAAGCAATGACGGTTCTTGCAGTCGACCTTGGAGGCACTAAAACTCTGGTAGCGCTGGCAGATGGTGGGCATTTGCGCGACACACGCGCCTTTTCCACCAGCAGGGCTGCGACGCCCGATCAATTGCTCGAAAACATTCGCGACCATGTTAGCGATTGGGACGGGCTATATAATGGCGTCGCCTTGGCGGTGACCGGTCGCATAGCAGATGGGTTTTGGTCGGCACTGAACGACAAGATCCTGAACATTGAGGGCAAGTATCCGTTGTCGGATCGGGTGGCGGGTATGTTCGGGCATGTGCCTGTTTTGGCAAACGATGCCCAGGCCGCAGCATATGGCGAATTCGTGTTCGCGGCCGATATGGGGTCGGACATGGTGTTCCTCACAATCTCAACTGGTGTCGGCGGAGGTATCGTCGCGGATGGTCGACTGTTAACAGGCGCAAACGGGCTGGCGGGACATTTCGGGCAAACACGTCGCATCACCGGCGAACGTCTGGAAGACAGGGTATCGGGCAAAGCGATGGAACGGCAGGCGCGCGCGCTTGGTCACAATCTGGTCGTACCGGAGATCTTCGAACAGGCCGAAACCGGTGTGCCCTGGGCCGAGGGTATCTTTGATTCTTCGGCCCAGGGGGTCGCCGCGCTTTGCGCTGATATCAAGCTTACCCTTGATCCTGCGCACATCGTGATCGGTGGGGGCATCGGTTTGGTGCCGAACTATCTGAATCGCGTGAAATCACATCTCAGAAGGTTGAGGTTGGACTTGCAACCTGAACTTCGTCCTGCCGCGCTTGGTGCCAACGCGGGTGTTTTGGGCATTGCGGCACTGCACAATGCAAAAACTACTTAGGGAGCTATCACCATGAAATTGACTGCAAAACTACTGGGCGTCACCGCGCTGTCATCGCTTCTTACCGGGGCGGTACATGCCGAAGTCACCGTTCTGGGCTGGCCCGGCGGCCCGGAAGAAACCGCACTGCGGGCAGCAGCGGAAATGTACAACGCCAGGGCAGAGGTTGCCGACGATGACAAGGTTGAGTTGCTGTTCACCTCTCGCGATGGGTTCTTTGACAAATTGCAGGTGGATCTGGCCGCAGGCAGCACCGCTTTTGACGCCAATTTGCTGGCGACCTATTCGATTGGGAAATACGCGCCGTTTCTGGAGCCAATTCCCCTTTCGGATGAGGCGGGCGCGGTCTTTGGCGATACCGTGCTGAAAACCATGCAGTTTGAGGGGGCTCAATACGGCGTGCCAACAGATCTGTCGCTCCACTTCCTCTATTATCGCACCGACCTGATCGACGCCCTGATGGCCGACGATGCGGCCAAGGCAAAATATACCGAGATCGCGCAAGAGCATCTGGGCGAGGCGCTGGCGCCAAAGTCACCGGAAGACTGGAGCTGGCTGGACTTTGTCGCCAACGCGCTGTATTTCTCGCAATCGGTGAACCCCGACAGCCCGACGCGTTACGGGACGGTGATTCAGGCCAAGAACCTGTTGTTCAACATGATGGTCTTTCATTCATGGCCGCGCAGCTATGGTGCCGACTGGATGGATGCCGACGGCAACATCACCGTGGATAGCGAGGCTTACAGAACCGCACTGTCGATGGCCAACAAACTGTTCGAACTGGGCGCAACACCCCCTGATTCCACTTCGTATGAATACGCAGAAGCCAACGCGGCCTATTCTTCGGGCCAGGTCGCTGCGATGGTGCAATGGAACGCCGCCGCAAATGATCTGACCGGCGCGCAGCCGGACACGGGAACTTTTGCGCCGCCATCCGGCCCCGAAGGTCGGTTCACTCATATTCACGGGCTGGGCCTGGGTCTGAACGCGGCCGCGACCAACAAAGACGGCGCAATCGCGTTCCTGCAGTGGTTGTCAACCGAAGAGGCCGCCATCGCCTATGCCAAGGCTGGTGGTGCGCCGGGATTGGCAAGCGCCACTGCGGCAAAACTTGCCGATGATCGGCCCGATCTGGTGCAATCGGGCGATTACGCCTCGACCTATGGGTTTGTGATGAACGGCGGAACCTCGGCCAATGCGCTGTCCGTCTATGAAGCACAGGCCAAAGAGTTCACGGGCTTCTGGGCCGGAACGCAAGACCTCGACACGGCGCTGGGTAACACAACCGCCGCGATGACCGAGCTTCTGAAGTAAACACTATCCGGAACGCGGCGGCTGATAGCGTTGCCGCGTTCCATTCTGATTAGGGCACGCGGGCATGGTAAAAAAATACAAGCTAGAAAACGCCGTGCTGGCCAGCCCGACGAGCCTGTTTCTTTTGGCGATCCTTGGTTTTCCGGTCATCCTGAGCCTGACTTACGGCTTTTCCGAAACCAGCTTCGAAACGCTCAGATCGCCCGAGTTTTCGGGATTGCAGAATTTTCGCGACGTGACCGCCGACAAGACCTTTTGGCAGGCGGCCTGGTTTTCGTTACGCTTCGGCACGATAACGGCAGTTCTGGAATGCGCGCTTGGGCTGGCGCTGGCCGTCTATCTTGCGCCGCTGATCCAGAAACATTCGTGGGTTGTTGCGATCCTTATCATTCCGATGATTGTCGCCCCTGCGATGATGGGGCTGATGTATCGGCTGATCCTGAACGAGTTTGCAGGGCCTATACCCTATTACCTTTACAGCTGGATTGGGTCCTCCCCCGCTTTTCTGAGCCCGAAGAATGTGTTCACCACCGTGATCCTTGCAGAAACCCTGCAATGGACACCCTTCGCCTTCTTGCTGTTTCTGACCGCCTATCAATCCATTCCCCAGGAAATTCGTGAGGCCGCGACCGTTGATGGCACACGGCCGTGGCGGTTGTTCTGGAAGATCGAATTCCCGCTGATGTTGCCGACGTTATTCGTGGCAGTATTCATCCGCTTTATCGACGGGTTCCGGGTATTTGACAATATCTACACCTTGGTTGGTTCCGGGCCGGGCGGGTCCACGACATCGATGTCGATTTATATATTCGAGACGTTTTTGCGCCGCGGAGAGATTGGCAAATCAATGGCCGCGGCAATCCTGTTGTTTGTTTCTGCCTTTGTCGTTCTGTCAGTCGCCCAGTGGCTGCTGCGGAGAGCGTCACGATGAAACGCCGCATCGGTCCGCGATGGATCGTTTTCATAATTGCCGCTTTCGTCATGAACTTTCCGGTGATTGCCACCTTCGCAACGGCCTTCAAAGGCCCCAGAGAGGTTAATCTCAACCCATCGCTTTGGATCGAGGCGCCGACGCTGGAAAACTTTGCGACGGTGTTGACCATCAGTGATCGCTTGAACGTTTACGACTATCTGTGGAATTCGCTGGTGGCAGCGTTGATCGGGGCGATTCTGCCGATGATCGTTGCATTTCCGCTGGCCTGGCCGATGGTCCGGCGCGGTTATGGCCGCAGCATACTGTTCCCGGCCATCGTCAACCTGCGTGCGCTGCCCCTAATCATATTCGCGATCCCGATTTATCTGATGTATGCAACCGTCGGCCTGCTTGATACGCGATTGGGCCTGGGGCTGATTCTTGCCATCGTGAATCTGCCATTGACCCTGATGTTGCTGGTCAATGCGATCGCCGATTTGCCGCTTGAACTGGAGGAGGCCGCGCGCATGGATGGCGCACGCACCGGACGGCTGCTGCTCCGTGTCGTTCTGCCCCTGTGCCGGCCTGCACTGATCACCACATTCGTATTTGGCTTCATCACTGCCTGGAATGAATTTCTGTTTGGATTGATGCTGACCACCAGCGATGCGGTGCCAATGACCGTCGGCGCATCCTTCTTTTTCGCAACCTCCGGCGGCGGTGTTCAATGGGGGGTCGCGGCGGCTGTAATGGTCATCGCCGCGCTGCCGCCGCTTCTTCTGGGTTTGATCATGTATCGACGGATTACCGGCTCGATGGTGGCAGGAGCTGTAAAAGGGTGAATCATGTCTGAAATCCAGATCAGGAATCTAAGCAAATCCTTTGGCGACGTTCAGGTCATTCATGACGTCTCGCTGACGATTGCGGAACAGGAATTCTGTATTTTCGTCGGGCCGTCCGGGTGCGGAAAATCAACGCTTCTGCGCCTGATCGCCGGGCTTGAAGATGCGACATCCGGGCGGATCATGATCGGTGGACGGGACGTCACAAACCTGGAACCCTATGATCGTCAACTGGCGATGGTGTTTCAAAGCTACGCGCTTTACCCGCATATGAACGTGCGCGACAACATCGCCTTTGCATTGCGCACAGCGAAGATGCCCGAAGAACGGATCGCCGAAAAAATAGCCGATGCTGCGCGCATTCTTCAGCTGGGCGATTATCTTGACCGCAAGCCTTCCGCATTGTCCGGCGGACAGCGTCAGCGGGTCGCCATCGGGCGTGCCATTGTCCGCGAACCGCTTGCGTTTTTGTTTGATGAACCACTCTCAAATCTCGATGCGGCCCTACGCGGCGAAACCCGGGTCGAAATCGCCGCCCTGCACCGTTCGCTGAATGCCACGACCATCTACGTCACCCATGACCAGATCGAGGCCATGACACTGGCAGACCGTATCGTTGTGCTGAAGGACGGCCGGATCATGCAGACCGGATTGCCGACCGAGCTGTATAATCATCCGGCAAATGTCTTTGTGGCTCAATTCCTGGGCTCTCCAAAGATGAATATCATGCAGGCAGACCTGACTGGGACAGGCATAAAGCTGCCCGGACACAAAGAGATTCCAATGCCGCAAATGGCAAACCCGCAGGCAATCCAATTGGGCATCCGACCCGAATGTATGTCGCTGGTTGAGCCGGAAATGGGCCAGCTGTCCGGGCGTGTAACGCTAAACGAATTTCACGGTGGTTCACGAACTGTGATTGTTGATATCGGGTTAAACACTGCAGTTGCATTGCAAATCCCAGCGAGCCAATCGCCCCAGCTCGGCGAATCCATTGGATTGGTGTGCAATCATGACGATTTCCACATCTTTCACGCAAATGGGGAAAGGTTGTAGTCCAATAACTGCAACTATTCCTGAAACTGCGCAGACAAGGGCGGGCAAGGTTTTCATGTAGGCGTATTGACCCGATAGAATGCCTAGAATGTAACGACCTATGCGATCATTCGATTGGAACCAACCAACCGAGCAGAACGAGGCCTCCGAAGCTGTTCTGATGTAAAAGTGAGCGCCCTTGTGTCGAGACTCAACGGCTGCTTTTCCTGACAGCATGGGAACACTTTGGCAAAGGTCCTGAATACCCTTTCGCATAGCTAGGCAATGACCGCACTCTGCACATAGCTGCCGCCTATTGATCGCGCAGCATTAGTCAAAGTGGGCTCGCAGCCGACATCTGAAGGTTTTGGTCAGATGACCACAGCTCAGCCCTAAGCAGACCTTGGATTTTGGCGTCCTATGACGGGTCAGCGGGACAAAGCGGTCTTACGCAGTTGCAGCTATTGCTTACGCAGCAATTCTGAGCCTCCCCCTTTGAAGTGGTCCGCCCCTATAGTTAGGAAAGTGGAGGACCAGAGATGGCCATTAAGAGACCCA
>NZ_CANLYL010000004.1 GCF_947495275.1 uncultured Roseobacter sp. | reverse complement strand
CGAAACCATCATCACGATGGCAACAAGGCCAATCATGCACTAACATTCAAAACGGACCACTCAGGTGGGGCTGATCACAACGTATGTGTAACGGCCGTCTTCGTATTGAACTCTGATTATCGAGTTGGGTAGTGAGGTGCCTAAATCCTCAATCACTAGACTATTTGCTGGTTCTGCCAAGATTTCATCACAGAACGAAATCTTGAATGGTTTTTTTCTTCAATACCAATTAGATTTCCGGATAACAGAACGGACCTGCCATCTAGTCCATATGAAGCAAATATACGTGTTGGCTGCAAACTTTTGATGGGAGAAGACTTCGAAGTAACAGCCTCAAGAACATAAAAATTACTACGTGCAAAACCATTCGGCCCGTATGAAATTAAATCCACAGAGCCACCATAGTCCAAAATGCCTCGTTCAGGTGAGTGTCTTTCAATGTCCAGCATGCTCGCCGCTGCGATAGTTGCCGATTCGATTGCAGTTAGATTTTTGCCTGAGAGTAGGCGTTGAATATCTATGCCAAAATTACTGTTTTCATCTATTTCAAATAAATCATCCCAGCCGGACCCGCCGCCCATAAACTCCACAGATTTCGAAACGGAAATTGCGCTTGTCCGCCATCCAAATGTTTCTACTAGACCATGGTTTGAACAGACCCACATTATTTCAACTCTAGTAGAGATTGTTTCCGGGAAACTCATCATGGTTGTTATGAAGTCTTCATAGGTCCGAGGGTTTCGAGACAACAAACCTCTACATACAAGTTTGGCCGACGTTACTTCACCCGCCCAAAACACACATGTATCGTTGCACACAACGCATTTGCTCATCACGCGACGCACTCTGGACCTAAACTCGCTTTCTTCCAGACCAAATAGAGTTGGAACAGATGAAGCGGGAAAATGCTCAATTTCATTGGTTGTGATTGCACCGTCTGTGAAGGCGGCCCAAGTACCATCATCGGTTTGAGGGTCAAAGACCTTTACTTCCGCGAATACCGTCAAGCCGACCTCCTGTTTGTGCCTGCTTACAAACAAGTGATTTCAAGCTCAATCACAATGTGTGGGTATTCTGTAGCGCACCAACATACCTTAAGGGCGCTGACAATTCTGGTCTGGACTAGGACGCCGCGAAATCGCTGAAGCTACTTGCCGCGGAACCGTCCTTTTCGGAGAGTTCAATGACGCCGGAAGACAGCGTTTCAGTAATGCCCGATAGTTCGCTTTGAAAGTCGCGGAGATCACTGAAACTGTCTTCCAAGAAGTCCAACCCGTTTGCGGACATTGAACAAAATGAAGGTCGGCTCTTCGCTCTGACAACATTGACGCATGGGCATGCAGCGAACTTCCGCATTCCGCCCGACCTGTTGAACGTCCATGTCCGCTTAGGGCTGGCTGAGGTCATCTGACCAAAACCGTCAGGTGTCGCCTCCGAGCCCATAGTTACCAAATTCATAGGTAGGTAACGGAAACCAGCGCCCTAGCCAATTGTGCGACCCGCTATTTTTGGCGAGGCTTGGCAAATTTCGGAAAGAACGTAGTTTCGGTATCGATAGGGCTGTTGGAGCCAGAATGACTTCTGACGATGAGTACGATCAACTCCCACAAAGGATCAACACTTCCATCGCGGGGCATCTTGCTCTTCACTAGTTCGTAAAGCTCACCAACGCTAACAAGGTCTTCTGCCTCACTATCCTCTAAGTTGATCTGGAAAATTTCTTCCACAGCCATAAGCAATTCGACGTCATCTAGATCATCTCCAAGATCAACAGTGTTTAGCCGTTCAGTCACTTTTCGATAGTTGAATGGCCACATACTTTGATCTCCACCACGGCTATATAGTCTGAGCGCCTGTCGAGACTTGCTTAGCAATTTGATCCATTTTGTAACGGCAACAAAGTCCCGCACACCCGTTAGAGCAGTCCTTGGATTGAATGCCTCCTCCGGGCTGCACCCGTCAACCGACCAAAACTGTCGGATGACGGCTCGGAGCCCAAAGTTACTACTTACAAATCTCCCGAAATCGCCGACTAAGAAGGCTACAAACGCACCGATGACAGCTATTTCAACGGTTCGCATAAGGTGGTCGGCAAAGTTTGAATTTGTGATCGACCATGACGCGAACATTTGAGATCTTGAATGAAGATTATTTCGCCACAGTTAACTAACCTCACACAAGATGTGGTGAAATTCACCATAACGTGAGCAATATTTTGCTCACGGGAAGGCAATGTTTACCATCTATTAATCAAAATTTCCGATTAGTGACTCGTGAATATAAAATTGAATGGAAGTGCTACGTAATGAGACAAGAATTGCTGCTTAATGCTCGCATGGTTGCAGGTGAAGCAGAGGCTATGGGCTTTGAAAATACAGCCAAAGCTATGAAGAATGTGATAGACCAGTTTCTATTTAGCAAGGGATCTCAGACTGCAGAGGAGCCCTCAGAATGCAGATTTATCGACAAAGCAATTTTGCGTTAAGAAAATTATCAGTTTATTAACCCTTGGAGCGCAAAAAATCTCCCTAGATAAAATTTAAAGTTGTCTGGGGAGACAAATGCGAGAACATAATTGGTTACTATCAGTAGTTTGTGATTTGAGCGCCTATGCAGAAGATCAAAAAGTACCGGGACTAATCGAAGGACTTCAGCATGTCCTTCAGGAATATTCAATAGAGGCCGAACTGAGCGACACTGAGAGAGTTGCTTTGCTGGAGCGACTCCCAAATTACAATCGGGAACGAGTGAATATCTAAACTCTTCTACGCGATTGCTTGCTATCCCGAATTAACTACCTTGCATTGATCGTGTGAGCCATATGCGCCCGGTCGTAAAGACTTGGGCGTTTTTGATTCCGGGCTCAATCACTAAGGGCCGTAAGGTTTCACTAGCGCCCTCCCAAAAAACAAAGGGATGCTTTGGGTTGGCGCTGTCTTTCGACGTGTGTTGCGGCAACGGCGGCTCAGGGTCGTGATCCTCAGATCAACAGTTCCTCAGCTTTGCTTCCTGATGCCAGTGCCGTTTTGAACCAATCTGGCTGGCGTCCCTTGCCGCTCCAAGTCTGAGACTTGTCTTCAGGATTCGCATACTTCGGAGCGAGCGCCACCTTGGCTTTCGCGGGAACCTTACGCTTGGCTTTGACAGGCTTTGCGTCTGCGGCGATCTCCGCGAGGGTGAAGCCATGCGCCTTCGCCGCTTTTTCGACTGCAACAAGCGCCGCTTTTCGTTCTCTTTCGATCATTTTTTCGAGGGCGGTGTCGACGTCGGAACGGAGCTTTTCGAGTTGTTTTCGCGTCAAGGTTTTTAGATCGAATTTCATCGTTGTTGTCCTCACGTTTTCGTCTCTCGTAAATCACAGAAGACGACGGGAATAAACTCCCCAACGTTTCAACCTATGTTTGTGCTCGAGTTTCTCCTAGTTACACCGCTCCCGCCACCCCTAGGATACTACCTTCTGTTCGGTGGATATAAATGACTTGAGCTATCAACGTCCTGATGCCGCTAGTGAGTGAAATGAACCTTAACGGCACTGAATGCCGACAGCCGTCGGTTTAGTCGGGTGGCCAGATAGTGCACATCTGACCACCCTATGCTCCCAGAAGGAGCGTCGTTTGGGTTATCGGTCGTCCAACCGCGTTTGTAGCCAGTCCAGCACTTCATCTTCCACCCATCCCACTCTGTTCGAGCCGAGCTGTACCCGCTTGGGGAACGCTCCAGCCTTTTCCAGCCGTGCAATGTGTTGAGGTGAGTACAAGACCAGCTCCTTGAGTTGAGTTTTCGATAGTATCCGCATCACGATGTCTCCATGATTGAAGAGCATCGCGATGCCCAAGGGTTACGACAATACCCCGAGGTGCATCGAGGGTATCAGTCGGACAGCAGCTTGGCGAGATATTCGTCATACGCGGCAACAGCAGCGCGCATTTCATCGATATACGAGTGCCGGTTGTAGACTGCAGCCACGCCACTGATTGAACCCGAAACGTGGTTCAGCAGCTTTTCCGTCACGTGAATTGGTGTGCCAATCTTGGCGTGGATCGTCGAAAAAGTCCGTCTCAGGTCATGAAGGGTGAAGTGATCCAGCTCTGTTTCTTTGACAATTCGCCGCTGCGCTTTTGACCATCCGTTGTATGGCTGATCATCAGATGATGTTCCAAAAACATGCAACTGCCCACCTTCAACGCTGTGCAGTAGCTCCAACGCCTGCGGACATAACGGCACCCGATGCTCGCGCTTGTTCTTCGTGCGATCAGGTGGAAAGACCAATGTATCACCATCGACCTCAGACCACTGCAGGCCGGCGATCTCGGATTTGCGCTGCCCAGTGAGCGCCAGCAGAGTCACGATGTCGTGGAAACGACCGCGCCTGTGCAGCGTGAATTGCAACAGCGTCTTTAGCTCTTCGTCAGACAACACCCTGTCACGCGCGATGTTCCGGTTGGGACGCTTCAGTGCATTTAGTGGATTGCTTGCAACAAACTGCCTGCGCACGGCCCAGTTGAAGAACACCTTGAACGTCGTGAAGGCGTAGTTCTGGCTTGAAGGGCTCTTTGTGTATGTCTCAATGCCTTTGATAATATCCGCTTGTGTTATGTCACCGATGTTGCCGGAAAACGGGATATTGGAAAGGTACAGGACATACCCTTTGAGTGTGCTGGTTCGGAGACGATCCCGACAGTCGTTGAGATATGCTTCCACCACAGTTTGATACTCGTGCTTGGCCTGCGGATCACCGGAGAGGTTTTGCATCGCTATAAAGAGCCGCGCGTCTTTGCGCGCGTCGACCAAGCTAAGCTCAGGGTAGCGGCCAAGGGTCTTAAGGCGTCGTTCTTTGCCATACATGACGACAAATGATTTGCGCTTGCTCGAACAGCGAACACCGAAGCCAGGTGTGGTCGTGTCCCAATGCGTGACTTGCCCCTTCGCCGCAAGGGACAGCTTCTTGACACCCAAGTCTGTCAGCCGCATTTGCATTTTAGTCTCTTTTTAGTCTCATGAATCACTTGCATAATGGTGGTATGCAGTGATCAACTATGTTCACATTTGTGCAGTTAACTCGTTGTTTTTATATATTATATGTGTCGCAATGTACAGCAGTGTTGTACCTATAAATCTGACTGTTAATCAATTGGTCGTAGGTTCGATCCCTACCGCCGGAGCCAAAGAATTCAAGGGCTTAGCGAGAAATCGTCAAGCCCTTTTTCTTTTGCTCTCAGTGCTGAAATCCACTCGTTCGCTGTCGGCTCGGTAGCGAAGAACAGACGTCTCGATCAAGATAACCGGATTTCACCTGAGACCAAGAATGGCGGTAGACTACCGATCCAGGCCCAATAGTTTTTTCTGATCCGACGCCCATTTAAGGATGGTCAGATCAAAGGTCAGGGCCATAAGTGCTACGCATATGCCCAGCACGAAGTTTTTGCCCAGATCAGTACCTGCGAGTGTTCTTTGCAATTCCTGCCCAAGGTCCTGCGTGCCGATGAAAGCTGCGATGATCACCATGAAAAACGCAAACATGATGGCCTGATTGAACCCCACGGCCATCGTTGGCAACGCCAAAGGCAGCTGCACCTTCCACAGTTTTTGCAGGCGTGTTGCACCAGACATATCGGCGGCTTCGGTCATCTCCGCCGGAACGGTTCGCAACCCTTCGATCGTGTAGCGGATCAGCGGCACCATGGCAAAAATCAGAATCGAGAAGATTACCGCGATGTCGGTGATCCCAAAGAGCATGATGGCCGGTATAAGATAGACAAAGCTCGGGAAAGTCTGCGCCGTATCACAGGCCAACAGAACTCGCCGCGACCACTTCTCAGAACGCGCCGCCAGAATGCCAATTGGCAGTCCGATCAGCATCGCCAGCGTGACCGCTGAGATGACGGAGTAAAGCGTGATGACGGCACGGTCCCACCACCCGGACAGTGCCACGAGAGAGAAAAAGATGGCAGCATATGTCGCCTGCCGATGCCCGCCCAGTCGCAAGGCAAACGCGACGATCAACAAGATGAGCGCAAATGTCGGGATCGACAGCAGAAAATTCCGGAAGGGGATTAGAACCTTTACGTTCAGGAACGCACGCAGGAATCCGGTTGTCGCCTTTACCCATTCGACAGCAAGGAAATCCTTGATCAAAGTGTCTATTTCCTTACCCATCGACAAGCTCTGGCGACGGCCAATTTCAGAGGCAAGTTCAAAAAATTGCGCCACAATGCAAAAGAACACGAAGGCCGCAACCGCCAGCAGGGACATGATGTGTTTGCGCCACCACGGCGTGCCGCGTGGAAAGTGTTCGGGTTGCTTGACGACCCAGGCTTTGGACATCCGGTCCAGCATGACCGCGATCAAGACAATCGTGACCCCGATTTCGAAAGAGCGGCCAAGTTTGAAACTGCCCATCATTGCCAGCAATTTTGCGCCAAGGCCCGGCATGCCGATAAAGGCCGTCAATACCACCATGGCCAGACACAGCATAATCACCTGGTTGACCCCGACCAATATCTCGGTGCGTGCCGAAGGAATATAGACATGGCGCAGCAACTGCAGCCGGGTACAGCCGGACATATGACCGGCCTCAACCACCTCGGGCGAAACCTTTTGCAGGCCCAAAGTGGTCATCAGGATCATCGGCGGAATGGCGTAAATCGTGGTGGCAACCGCTCCTGCGGTGGGCCCGACCTTGAAAAAGATCACCGCAGGCAGCAGGTAGGTAAAGAACGGAAGCGTCTGCAAGACCGAGAGGATCGGCTTGATGGCGGTGTTGACCCAGGCGTATTTCCACGCGGCAATGCCCAGCGACAGGCCGATCATAAAGGCAAGGGGCGCGGCAACGACCAGAACGGACATGGTTTGCATGGCGATGTCCCACTGGCCGATCAGCGCGGTCCAGGTAAAGGTGCCCGCCCCGAGAAGCGCCATGCGCCATCCCCCCAGAGAGTAGCCGATGACACCCGTCACTGCGGCAATGGCGGTCCAGGGGATTGGTCCGATATTGGGCCAGCGACGTTTCCCGAAAAGCAGATTTGCCGTCACATCCAGAACCCATTGCAGACCTTCGGTCAGAGTGCGGGTCAGGGTCAATAATCCCAGGTCGTCCTTAACAAAGTTGAAGATCGCATCGAGCCAGATCGCAAAGGGCGGGATCACGTTTTCTGGTAACCGGTGCAATGCTGCTGGCAGCAGCCCTGCGTATTGCAGCAAGGTCACCAGAACGGCGAAAGCCACAAAGATCAACGCCCAACGGCCCCTGCTGAGCCCCCGTGGCGCAGCCTCTGCCAAGGATGCCACCGCATCGGTCATCAGCCGGACCCCACCAGTATGTTCAGCGCTTCCTGCCGGTTGAGCGCACCGAGTATCTGCCCATTTCCGGCGACAGGTATCTCTGCGCGCCTGTCCTCGATCAGCAGCTTGGCAAGATCATGCACTGATGCGGAGGCCATCACCGGGTCACCCTCGCCGCTTACATCGGCTCTGGCAAGAACGCCCGCATGAACCACCCGCGCCTTGTCGATATCTTCGGTAAATTTGCGCACATATTCCGTGGCTGGGTTCAGCACGATCCGATCAGGGGTGTCGCATTGCTCAACCGCGCCGTCTTTCATAATTGCGATACGGTCCGCGAGGCGCAAAGCCTCGTCAAAATCGTGGGTGATGAAGACGATAGTCTTGCCCAACATCTCCTGAAGTCGCAGAAATTCATCCTGCATTTCACGACGGATCAGAGGGTCAAGAGCAGAAAATGGCTCGTCCAGGAACCAGATGTCCGGCTCAATCGCCAGCGATCGCGCAATTCCGACGCGTTGCTGTTGACCGCCTGACAATTCGCGCGGGAAATACTCTTCCCGGCCTTCAAGCCCCACCAGTTTGACCACCTCAAGCGCCCTTTCGCGGCGTTCGTGGCGGTCCTGCCCCCGCATCTCCAGCGGGAAGGCCACGTTTTGCAGGACGGTTCGGTGGGGCAAAAGACCGAAACTCTGAAACACCATGCCCATCTTGTTGCGGCGCAGCTCGATCAGTTCCTTTTCGGAGAGAGACATGATGTCCTGCCCCTCGACCTCGATAAAGCCCCCGGTTATGTCATGCAGTCTGGAAAAACAGCGGACCAGTGTCGATTTGCCTGATCCCGAAAGCCCCATGATAACCAGCATCTCACCACGACCCACTTCAATGGACACGTCCTTGACGCCGGCAATATAGCCGTCTTCGCGGATGGTATCGTAACTGTGCCCTTCCGGCAGACCTGCCAGATATGCCTTCGGGTTCGGTCCAAACAATTTCCACACATTTCGGGCAGAGATAACAGGGGTCGGGTCTATCATTGGAAGCTCTTTTCAAAAAACCCTGCCCGGTGCACGCCACCGGACAGGGTTGTCGTTCAGCAAAGTGAAGGGTCAGCTACCGGCGTCTATCCAGGGCTTCCAGATATCTTCATTGGCATCCAGCCATTCCTCGGCCGCTTCTTCCGGTTCCAGTTCATCCACATCGACCAGTTTGGCCATTTCCGCGATTTGGGCGTTGGTGAAGGAAATTTTGCTCAGCACGCCGTAGGCCGCAGGCCATTTGCTTTCCATACCATCCCAGGCCGCCTTTTTGAGGTAGCCCTTCGCCGGATTGCCGCAGTCGTAAAGGGCATCAGGGTTCGGACCCACGGCCGGATCCTTGTCACACCCATCTTCCCAGGCCGGGAACTCCACGAACTCTCCGGGCCAGACCGCTTCAGCGAAGTTTGGCGTCCAGTTAAAGACAACTACGGGGCGTTTATCCGCCTCCGCCGCACCAATTTCTGCCCAGAGTGCTGCGGCAGAACCCGCATTCACCACGACAAAATCCATGCCCAGGGCCGCAACCCGTTCCTGACCGTGCTTCAGCCAGTCAACCGGACCGTCCAGATACCGGCCCTTGTCACCGGTTTCTGCCGTTGCGAAAACGGCAGCACAATCGTTCAGGGCCTTCCAGTCCGGCAGACCCGGGCAGGCTTCCTTGGTCCACATCGGGTACCACCAGTCCTCGCGGGTAACCGCATTGTGGTCGCCCACATCGACGATTCCGCCCTTTTCCTGAGCCGCGCGGAAAGATGCGCCAAAGGCGCCTTCCCAAACTTCCAGTTCAAGCGTCACATCACCGAGACGAACGGATTCGTACACCGCCTGACTGTCGGTGGTTACGTATTCGACATTGTTGCCCATGGATTCGAAAATCTGGCCGACAACATTCGACATCACGATCTGCGATGACCAATTGTGGATCGGAATGACAATCGGATCGTCGCTATCGGCAGCAAAACCAATGGCTGGCATCACTGCCAAAGCACCGGCGAACAGAGCCGTCGTGGCATTTCTCATGAGTATTCTCCCTATCATGCGACCTATCGGTCGCCCTGCTGTGAGCGCCGTTTTTTGGGGCGCTTTTCGCGAAGTTTGGCCTGTTTTCGATTCTTTTTATGATCGTTGAACATCCGCCGCACAGTCTCGCAGGATTTTCCTCACAATCAAGTTTTTTTCTTTTGCCGGGTATTTCTGATCATAGCTCTGACGCCTGCAAGATCAGGGAATTGTCCGATCAGCTTCAATGAATGTCGCATTTGAGGCATGTCTTTTGCCGGAGAAATTGGGATAAAAAGGCAAAGGGGTCCGATTCATGCGATATTCCGGCTTTAACGTCATCAAACAGGCGCTCACGGGCCACAAGGGGTGGAAACCTGCCTGGCGTGATCCCGAGCCGCAGGCGCATTACGATATCATCATCATCGGCGGCGGTGGTCACGGGCTGGCCACGGCGCATTATCTTGCAAAGATTTACGGACAGCGAAAAGTTGCGGTCATCGAAAAAGGCTGGATCGGCGGTGGCAATGTCGGGCGCAACACCACGATTGTGCGTTCAAATTACTTGCTCGACGGCAATGTACCTTTCTACGAGTTCTCTTTGAAGCTGTGGGAAGGGCTGGAGCAAGACCTGAACTACAATGCGATGGTCAGCCAACGCGGGATCATGAACCTCATCCACACCGATGCGCAGCGTGACGCCTTCATTCGACGCGGTAACGCCATGATGTTGCATGGTGCAGATGCCGAACTTCTGAGCGAACAGCAAATCCGGGCGGAATACCCCTTTTTGAACTTCAATGACGCCCGTTTCCCGATCAAGGGCGGGCTGGCGCAGCGACGGGGCGGCACCGTGCGCCACGATGCGGTCGCCTGGGGGTATGCGCGCAGTGCCGACAGCTTTGGCGTGGATATCATTCAGAATTGCGAGGTCACCGGATTTCGGATTGAGAACGGCAAATGCCTCGGCGTGGAGACGTCCAAAGGTTTCATTGGCGCGGGTCGGGTGGGCTGCGCCGTGGCCGGTAATTCCGGGCGTTTGATGTCAATGGTGGGCATGCGTCTGCCGATCGAATCCCAGGTGCTTCAGGCCTTTGTGTCCGAGGGATTGAAGCCGGTGCTGCCGGGCGTGATCACCTTCGGGGCCGGTCACTTCTACGTCAGCCAGTCCGACAAGGGCGGATTGGTTTTTGGCGGCGACCTTGATGGCTACAACTCCTATGCTCAACGCGGTAACCTGCCGGTCGTGGAAGATGTCTGCGAAGGCGGCATGGCCGTGATGCCCATGATCGGACGCGCGCGTCTGCTCAGGATGTGGGGAGGCATCATGGACATGAGCATGGATGGCTCGCCCATCATCGACCGCACCCCCATAGAGGGGCTCTATTTCAATGGCGGATGGTGCTACGGCGGCTTCAAGGCCACGCCAGCATCGGGTTACGTTTTTGCGCATTTGCTGGCCAAGGACGCACCACATCCGACAGCAACCGCGTTCCGTCTGGACCGTTTTCAAAAAGGTCGCATGATCGACGAAAAAGGGGTGGGCAATCAGCCCAATTTGCACTGATGATCATCAATCACCCGCTACTTGGCCCGCGCGACAGCGCTGAGTTCATCTACCTTGGCGACGCATCGCTGATTGACCGCCCGGACCCCGAGGCGGAAAACCGCGATCAGGCATTTTATGAATATGCTTATCTGCGCGATAATCCCGCAGGTGAGCATCGCGAGTTGTGGTTTCACGAAGGCGGCGACCGGTCCTGGCTGGTGGTCACCCGCAATACCGTGACCCACGAGATCACGGAAGTTGAAATGGCGCGCGATGTGGCCCGCACCCGGGGGCGTTCGACATGACCCAGATCAACCGGCTCGGCGGCGGGCAAATCGACCGCGCCACCACCTTGCGTTTCAGCTTTGACGGCAAGGATTACACCGGCCATCCGGGCGATACCTTGGCATCTGCGCTTTTAGCCAACGGGGTGCGCCTGATGGGGCGTTCCTTCAAGTATCACCGTCCGCGGGGTGTCCTGTCCGCCGGATCAGAGGAACCCAACGCATTGGTCGAGTTGCGCGGTGGCGCGCGGCAGGAACCCAATACCCGCGCCACCACAATTGAACTTTTCAATGGTCTATTCGCAAAATCGCAAAACCGCTGGCCCAGCCTTGCTTTCGATGCGTTGGCGATCAACGACCGGTTTTCGAACTTCCTGACCGCCGGGTTCTATTACAAGACGTTCATGTGGCCCGCCGCATTCTGGGAAAAGCTCTACGAGCCGATTATCCGCAAAGCCGCCGGTCTGGGGTCACTGTCGATGAAACAGGATCCCGATGCATACGACAAAGGGTTTCGTCACTGCGATTTGTTGATCATCGGGGCGGGTCCCTCCGGTTTGATGGCCGCTTTGACCGCCGGGCGCGCAGGTGCGCAGGTCATATTGGCGGATGAGGATTTTGCCATGGGTGGGCGGTTGCTGTCCGAAACCGCGCCTGTTGACGATGCCCCTGCACTGGACTGGGTGAGTGCCGCGCTGGCCGAGCTGTCCAGTCTGCCCAACGTCCGGTTGATGGCCCGTACCACCGTGATTGGCGCTTTTGATCATGGCATCTACGGTGCCGTTGAACGCATCAGCGATCATATGCACACACCCGATGAGGGCAAGCCCCGGCAAATCCTTTGGCGCATCTACGCCCAAAAGACGCTGCTCTGCGCGGGGGCAATTGAACGCCCGATAGCCTTTGAAAACAACGACCGGCCCGGCATCATGCTGGCCGGGGCCTTGCGCAGCTATGCAAATCGCTGGGCAGCCACACCGGCCCAACGCATCGCGATTTTCACCAACAATGACGATGGTCATCGGACCGCAGTCGATCTGCATGCCAAGGGCGTCAAGATCGCGGCCGTGGTGGACGTCAGGCCGGATGCCCCGTCAAGCTATGACTTCGAAGTTCTGAAGGGCGCGCAGATCGTCAACACGCGGGGCCGTCTGGGGCTGACCTTTGCGGAGGTCAAACAGGCTGACGGATCAACCCGTATTCTGGAATGTGGCGCCTTGGGCGTATCGGGCGGGTGGAACCCCAATGTGCATCTGACCTGCCATCAGCGAGGCCGACCGGTCTGGAATGACGACCTCGCGGCTTTTGTGCCTGGAAGAGATTTGCCGCCCGGCATGGCCGTCGCCGGGGCTGCATTGGGTGAATTTTCCACCCATGGCGCTTTGAAATCCGGTGCGGCGGGTGCAAAAACCGTGCTTGGGTTGAAGGGCCGCCTGCCAAAATTGCCCAAAGCCTGTGACGCGCCGGTATCGCAAACCGCCTTCTGGTACGTAGAAGGCTGCGCGCGCGCCTGGCTGGATCAGCAAAACGATGTGACCGTGAAGGATGTGAAGCTGTCCCATCAGGAAGGTTTCCGCTCCGTCGAACATCTCAAACGGTATACAACCCTTGGCATGGCAACCGATCAGGGAAAAACGTCAAACTTTGGCGGGCTGGCCATCATGGCCGAACTGGCCGGGAAATCTATCCCCGAGGTTGGCACCACCATCTTCCGGCCCCCTTACACGCCCGTCGCCATCGGAGCATTTGGCGGGCGCATGCGCGGGATGGAGTTCCACCCTACCCGTCTGACCCCTTCCCATTACTGGGCGAAGGAGCGCGGCGCGGTCTTTGTCGAAGTCGGCAACTGGCTGCGCGCGCAATGGTTCCCGCTCCCCGGTGAAACCCATTGGCGGCAATCGGTGGACCGCGAAGTCCGCCAGACACGTGCGTCCGTCGGGGTCTGTGACTGCACGACCTTGGGCAAGATTGATGTGCAGGGCACGGATGCCGCGACTTTTCTCAACAAGGTTTACTGCAATGGGTTTGCCAAGCTGGCGGTGGGAAAGACGCGCTACGGTCTGATGCTGCGCGAAGATGGCATGGCGATGGATGACGGCACTGCCGCACGGCTAGCTGAAGATCATTTCGTGGTCACAACCACTACCGCCAACGCTGCAAAGGTCTATCAGCACATGGAATTTGTGCGCCAATGTCTGTTCCCGGGTCTGGACGTACAGCTGATTTCCACGACGGAAGCCTGGGCACAATACGCCGTGGCCGGACCTAACTCCCGCAGGCTCTTGCAGAAAGTTGTCGACCCGGCCTTCGACATCTCGAACGAAGGCTTCCCCTTCATGGCCTGCGGCAACATCACCGTATGCGGTGGCCTGCGGGCACGGCTTTTCCGCATCTCCTTTTCCGGGGAGCTGGCATTCGAAATCGCCGTGCCTGCCCGCTACGGCGATGCGCTCATGCGACGCCTGATGGCGGCGGGAGAAGAGTTTGACGTAACGCCCTATGGCACCGAAGCGCTTGGTGTCATGCGCATCGAAAAAGGCCATGCGGCGGGCAATGAACTCAACGGCACAACCACCGCGCTGAACCTCGGCATGGGGCGCATGGTCTCCAAGGCCAAGGATTCCATCGGATCGGTGCTGTCTGAGCGCGAAGGGCTGAATGAAGAGGACGCGCTGTTGCAGGTCGGGATCAAACCCCTGAACCCGAATGATAAAATTACCGCGGGAGGCCATCTGATGGCAGCGACGGGCCCTATCGATGCCGCGCATGATCAGGGATATGTGACCTCGGCGGCGTTCTCTCCGACGATGGGGTCGATGATCGGCCTTGGATTTTTAAAGCGCGGCGCGGACCGGCAGGGTGAAAAGATGCGGCTGGTCTCTCCCGTGACCGACCTGACCGTCGACGTCGAAATTGTTTCGGCTCATTTCGTAGATCCAGATGGGGAGCGTTTACGTGCATGACCTGACGCAGATCACCGCCTTGGGCGGATCCGACGCTGAAACCTTCTCCGTCGCTGGTGTGACCTGTCGCGAGGTGCCGGAGGTGGCGCTGGCGGCGGTCGCCGCGCGGATGGGCAAGGAAAGCCCGACCCGTGCGGCGGTCAAGAAAGCCATTGGTGCAGATGCACCAGATATCGCGCGTTTTGCGGAAGCATCGCTCTGCGCCTTCTGGACCGGTCCTGACCAATATATGATTGAGGCCCCGTTCGAGACGCATGAAGACATTGCCGCTCACATCAAGTCGCTGACCAAAGTCAATGCCTCTGTCACCGAACAGACTGACGGCTGGACGCGGTTCGACCTGACAGGGGCTGGTGTGCGGGATGTATTTGAGCTGCTTTGTGCGCTCAACATCCGCGACAGCCAACCGGGCTCGGCGCAACGCACCTCTATCCATCACCTTGGATGTTTTGTCTTGTGCCGCGCCGAAGAGACATTCAGCATCTACGGCCCGCGCGCCTCAGCGGGTTCCTTGCAACATGCCATCCATACAGCGATGAAAGCTGCGCTCTAAGGTCAGACGGGTCAGACGGGTCAGACGGGTCAGATTGACGGCACCGGTTTATTGGCGTCCACACGAAACTGATTTGCGCGCCGCCTGTCTTGCTGGGGTGTCACCCCAAAGGCCGCCTTGTAATGCGACACCAGGGGCACGCTTGAACCGTAGCCAACAGCGGCAGCGATATCGGCGATGGCATCTCCGGAATAGATGACCAACTGGCGCGCAGCCTTCATCCGCATCGCGCGATAGTAATGAGTGGGACTTTGGCCGGTGGCCGCCTTGAAGGCCCGCTCGACTTGCCGCGGTGTCACTCCGGTTTTGCGGGCGACCTCAGCAACAGTCACCGCGTCGGAAATCCGGGAGGCAAAAATATCCACGGCCCGAAGCACCAGATCGGGCAGGTCGTCCCCGGTGTGTGGCGCCTGTGCGACAGGAACCTTTTGGCGGACCCCCTCGCCCCGCATCGAGGGGTGCTGGAACCAGCAGGCCACCTCATGGGCCGTCTCACGGCCCAGTTGCCCTTCGACCAGACGTAGCGCAAGATCAAATGCCGCCGCCGCCCCGGACACTGTCTGCAACCGCGCACTTGCGACAATCACGTCGCTTCGGGCATCGACATCGGGAAACTCAGCTCGGAATGCCGCCTCGTAACACCAGTGAACGGAGACCGGTTGCCGGTGCACGATGCCCGCGCGCACCAGAGGAAATACACCACCGCTGATGCTGCCCAAGGTGACCCCGTGACGCGCAAGACTGCGCAAGGTGGCGGGGCTCTTTTGCGCATCCGCAAACCGCTCCGTGGGACTGCTCAGCAAGAAGAGGCTGTCCAGGTCATTGGCTTCTGCAAGGCTTTGCGTCGCTTCAAACGCTACCTGAGCGCTCGACATCACGCGGCCCTTTTTCTCACCTATCAACGTCCAGGCAAAGGCGGGCTGGTTGGCGATTTCATTTGCCGCGCGCAACGGTTCGATCATTGACGTAAGGCAAGCCATCGGAAAGCCCTCGAAGATCAGAAATCCAATATGAATACGGCTTTCATGGTCCATATTTATTTTCCTATCAGGAAAATAATGCGATAGGATACTCTAAATGAAACGCATCGCTCATCGGGGCCGGATTTGTCCTCCGATGGCTGGGCAAGGATCGAAAATGAACGTTGAAAAGCCCTCACAGGATATGGCCTCCCCACTGACGCAGGACCCCCACAGCGTTCGATCAGGCGACCGCGAAAAAGTCCTTGAGGTCGCAATTGGACGTGAAGTGCGGAGCTACCGCAAGCAACAAGAGATCACAGTGGCAGAGCTGGCGGGCCTCACCGGTTTGTCCATTGGGATGCTCTCCAAGATCGAAAACGGTAACACCTCGCCGTCCCTGACCACCCTGCAAACGCTGGCCAACGCCCTATCGGTCCCTTTGACAAGCTTTTTCCGCCGTTTCGAGGAACAACGCGAGGCGGTGCACACGAAATCCGGCAAAGGCGTGGAACTGGAACGCGGGGGCACGCGGGCCAATCACCAATACAATCTCCTGGGCCATATCGGTGCAAATGCCTCAGGCGTGATGGTCGAACCCTACCTGATCACATTGTCCGAGGAATCGGACGTCTTTCCCACCTTTCAACACGGCGGGATTGAAACGATCTACATGCTGGAAGGCGAAGTGGACTACCGCCACGGTGAAAATGTGCATGCTCTGAAACCCGGTGACACGTTGTTTTTCGACGCCGATGCGCCCCATGGGCCTGAACGATTGGTAAAACTACCAGCGCGATATCTTTCCATCATCAGCTATCCGCAGACGCAGTAGATCGCGCCGCTTCCGAAACGCCCTCGTTGGCCAGCACCGAATGGATGACCTGCGCCCATTTGGTATTTTGGTCAGCCAGTGACTTGATCTCTTCGGCCACCACAGCAAACCCTCTGCCTGCATCGCCGCTACGTGCGGCTTCGATCCGCGCGTTTATTGACAACATATTGAGTTGTTTGAGAGATTCAGTGATTTTGGAAGTCAGCTCAGTGATTTCCAGCGTTTGTGACTGGCTGCTGTCCAGCGTTTCCTGCAATGTCTCGCGCAGCTCGATTTCGGCTGCTGCCCCTGTGACCAAACCTTGCAAGAAGGCCAATTCGCCGTTTTCATAAATTGCGCAACCTCTTTCACGCACGTTCACCAGATGGCCGTCCGCATGGGTCAATTGATACGCGACATCCCAGGGTTGGCCAGCTTCAATGCATCTGTCGACCTCCTTGAACACCCGATCGACATCCGCCTCATGGGTCAGGCCCACATAAGAAACCCTCTTGTTGCCCAGAATATCGTCAGGGGCATACCCCGTGAGGTTCTGGACAGCCCCTTGCATGAACTCCATAGTATAGGCGTCGTCATTGCGACAGCGGTACGCAAACGCGTCAATCGTCGCGAAAATGCTCTCGTAAATATCCAGCATCCGGCAAACTCCAAAAACTGAAAGCGGATATGCCACAGCTTTCCTTACAATTTGCTTAAAACTGAAGCGCCGGCCTACTTTTGCAGGGGGGGTTCCGTATCGACTTCCGGCCAGACGCCGAGGCTTGTCGGAAGCCCGTCATCAAAGGCGGAAAGATAGTCCAGCATCATGGGGCGATTGTCGATGAAACCCTTGTAGGTTGCCAGCTCGTCCGGCAGGTCCCGGATAACCCGGTGCAGGCGGCGCCCCCATTTCGGAACCGTCATCAAATCCTGAAAACTGCACAGATAACAACGGATCGGAAACACCAGCGCATTTGATCGCGGCAGGCGGAAGAAGGTCTGCAACTCCACGCGCAGATGCTGCTTGGCGCCGATGTTCTCTGGCGTCAGCGTGGTCTTTTGAATGCCCCATTTGTGATAGTTTTCCGGACTGGTGTCGAGCAACGGGTTGACGGTCATCGTCCAGTTCAATCGTCGAGCAGGTGCGCCTTGCTGAATGTTAAGAAGGAACTTCAAGGCCCTGACAAATATCCCTTTTTCATGTGCCAACGGGACGGGCGCATGCCATTCGAAAAAATTCATCCCGATGTCGAAATCAAGCGACCAGTCCGCCTGCGTGGTAACCATTCCCGCATCCATCCAGAGGTTGTCATCACGCTGATCCAGAATGCAATAATCACCCTGCGCCTGCCGGGTGATATATTCCATCGGACCATAGGGCAGCGTGGTTTCATCCAGAAAGGTGAAACTGTCATCAATGCCTAACGGCTTGTTGATCCAGCGCCATTGGTCACCATCGCGGTGCAACTCGAAAAGATCCGGATAATCCTCGGATTTCGACACCATGATCAGTTCCAGAAGATCCCAACCCGCCAACGTCATATGCGGCAAGGATTGGCAGCGCAAAGGGTCATCCGCCAATACCATCGCCCGGTCGCGCATTTCGCTGACGTAATGTTCATCAACATCGAACCGCTTTTCGTAGACGGACCCGTCCGGACCGCCGCGGTGCTGCTCCATATTGACCGCATACATGTAGCTGTCTTTGTCGAAGGGAAAGGGGAACCGGTTGATTGCCCATTCTGAATTGTAGAAGGAATAATCGTCACGGAAGGTTTCATCGTTGAATTGGATCGTCATGGTTTTCTCCTCGCGACGCTTTAGCGGTCCAGAACCAGGGATTTTCCGATAAATCGGCTGACACAGGGCATGATCTTCCTGCCACCGGTCTTTTCACCATCGTCCAACCAGTGATCACGGTGAACAAAAGTGCCATCAGCCTCAACCACATCGGTTTCGCATTGGCCGCATGACCCACCCCGGCACAGGAACGGGGCCTCGACCCCCGCCCGTTCGATCGCTTCAAGCAAGCTTTCGTTTTCACCCACGAGGATCGTCTTGTCGGATTTGCACAGGCGCACCTCGAACGGCTTACCCGGTTGTGGTGCCAGAAATTCCTCTGAGTGAACATGCGGGTCAGGCCATCCTGCCTTTGCGGCCGTGGCGTGCACCCAGTCAATCATGCCCGACGGCCCACAAACGTAGACATGTGTGCCCAAAGGTTGCCCGTCCAGCAGGTTCTCCAGCGGGATCGCCTGGTTCTGGTCATCATAATACACATGCACCCTGCCCGCGTGTTTGTAAGACAGCACGTCGACATAGCTGCCAAGCGCTTCGCTGCGGGCCGAATAATGCAACTCCCAGTTCCCATTCATCCGTTGAAGCTGCGCAATCATTGACATGAAGGGCGTGATCCCGATGCCGCCGGCCAGAAACACATGTTTGCGCGCCCTGAGATCAAGCGAAAACAGATTCACCGGAAAGGTGATGACCATTTCATCGCCAACCTGAACATTGCGGTGCATGAACAGCGACCCGCCCCGGCCCTCATCATCACGGCGCACCGAAATCGCATAGATGCTCAAATCACCGGGGTCTGACATCAGGGAATAGGGATTGAGACGCACACGATCGCCATCCCGCATTTCGACAACCGTATGGGCCCCCCCCGAGAACGGAGGAAACGGATTGCCATCTCTGCGGCTGAATTCAAATCGCGTGACAAGATCATTGACAGGAACCACAGCGCTGACGACCACGTCGATCTTCTCAGCGCCCGGCTTGGCTTTCTGCGGGGCGGCGCTCATTCGTAAATCCCCCTTGGTTCCGGTACGTTACCATGATCTTCGGCATCGACGCGCACGCCCTGATAGGCCGCAAGACGCCGCGAATAGTGGTCACGCACAAAGAGATTCAGACCACAGTGAGCGCAGACAAAGGGATCAGTTTCCACGTCTTCGGTGATCCCCTTGCAATGGACACATTGCATCCGTCGCGCGACCGATCCGCGGTGCTCGGTCTGAATGGCGGTGTGGGGGATGCCTGCCTCGATGGCTTCGCGCATCGCTTGCCCCATCACCCCTTCGGTGCCCGCCAGATAGACTTGCAGCCCCATGTGGGCATCCTGAAACACCCGGCGAATGCGCTGAACCGAGGCCGCATAGGTCGGGCCCTCATAGAATTGTGCCGGGTTGAGCGCGCGCAGAGCGTCCCCATGAGACGTCCCCTTGGCGATGAAAATGATGTGCGTGCGGGCCATCAGGTCCGGCGTCGCAATGGCGATAATGGCCTCGGCCCCTTCCGCGTCTGCAATCATCAGGTGATGCTTGCCTGCGCGCGCCTCAAGCCTGCCCCAAACCGGACGGCTCTTGATCGAAGGTGGGAAATCGAATGTTGACATGGCTGTCCTCTTGGATCGCGAAAGGGCGCGCCGTCATCGCCGCGCCCTCAACTACTGATCAGCCCTTGGCCGTTCGGATTTTCTTTTCAACGTCGTAGAAGGGCATTTCTTCTGCAGTACAGGCGATTTCTGTGCCATCGCCATTGCGCACCGTCAGCGCCGTACCGGGCGTAGCAGCAGCAACCGGCATCCGTGCAATTCCGACATTGTGGCCGTTGAGTTCTGAATACATCCCGTAGGTCACATGGCCCACCTGTTCGCCGTTTTGCAGCAAGGCCGCCCCTTCATCGGCGGGCGCCGTGCCTTCGAGCTTGACCCCGTAGATCTTGAACCGCTCCTTGCCCTCAAGCGCGTAGTGGTTTTCGGCGCCGACAAAGCCCACCTTGCCCGGAGAGACTGTGAAATCGAGACCAAGCTCCCAGAGGGTATCGCCGCAAGGGCTGCCATCTTCAAACGGATAGGTTTCCGAATTATCGCCGGGATAAAACAACAAGTAGCTTTCCGTGCGCAGCAGATCGAGCGTTGAAAACTGCACCGGCACGATCCCCATATCGGCGCCATCCGACAGAATGGAATCCCACAGATGCACGGCGTGGCGCCCTTCACAGAAAATCTCGTAGCCGCGTTCCCCTGTGTAGCCCGTGCGCGAGATCATCACCGGACAGCCGAAAAGCTTGGTCTGCATGATGCCAAAATACGCCAGATCCCGGATGCCATCGACATGTTTGGCAAGGAAATCGACCGCAACCGGGCCCTGCAATGACATATCGTGCAGATCATCGTCGAAAATGACAGCGACGTTTTTGGCACCTGCTGCCGCCGTCAGCTGCTCCATGCCGGTGCCGGTGCCATGCACAACCATCCAGTGGTTGACCGAAATCCGGTAGATGACGCAATCGTCGATGAACTTGCCTTCGGGGTTCAGCATGCAGGCGTAGACGGAGCGTCCCGGCATGATCTTGTCGACATTGCGCGTTGTGACCCGGTCAATGACCGCAGCGGCGTGAGGTCCAGTCAAATGCACTTTCTTCAGGCCAGACACATCCATCAGGCCCGCCTTGGTCCGAACGGCTTCATAGTCGGCTTTCGCGCGTTCGGGTGTATGGTCATAGAACCAGGCGGTTCCCATGCCGTTCCAGTCTTCCAACGCGCCACCGATTTCAGCATGACGCTGCGCCAGCGCGGACGTTCTCCAAATAATGGCCATTAGATTTTCCCTGTCATTTTGAGTCTTTGTTTTGGGTATTGAGCCTCAGTGTCGGTCAAAAAGCAACATTGGCGTGCAACTTTTTTTCCTGTCAGGCAATTAATTCACATTTTCTGGGAGGCTTTTTGCGCCCCTTCCCGCCACATCTGAAAAAACAAAGAAACCGATTTGCCCTCACAGGATTGTTGACAAAATCACTCTAACCGAGATTAAGTAAAGGAAAAATTGTTTACTCACAGGCAAATTCGCGCCTGAGAACCAACCAAGGGAGCTACAAAGTGGATGGCAATCTAAATGCGTTAACCACAGTTTTTACAGAGTTTTACTACTGGGTCACGGTGGTATTCATGTTTCTGATCCATGTCGGGTTTTGCATGTACGAAGTGGGCGCCAGCAGGCGACGGAATCACATGCACACCCTGATGAAAAACATCATGATCATCCCGTTGGTCACGGTCACATTCTTCTTCTTTGGCTGGTGGATCTATTGGGCGTTCCCCATGTTCCCGTTCTTTGGCGGACTGGATCATGAAGCGGCCAGCGCCAACCTGCCCTGGTCAGAAAACATGGCCACGAACCTTGGGGACCGCATCACCGGTGTCTTCTGGGCAGCCTTCCTGCTGTTCTCCTGGACGGCGGCCTCCATCGTATCGGGATCGGTTATCGAGCGGATCAGATCATCCGCCCTTTGGGTACACGCTGTCCTGATCGGATCGGTTTTCTGGATCATCGACGCGGCCTGGGGTTGGCACTACGGCGGCTGGATGGTGCAATATCTGGGCTATCATGACGCCTATGCTTCCGGTGTGATCCACGCCATTGCAGGGGGATATGCTTTGGGTGTCATCATGGTGCTGGGTCCGCGCATTGGCAAATTCGCCGAAGACGGGACGCCGCGCGACATTCCTCCGCATAACCCCTGGCTTCTGACCATCGGAATTTTCCTGATCTACACGGGATTCTGGGGTTTTTACGCTGCATGCAATGTTCCCGCAATTTCCCCCGAGGCAATCGGCGGGCAAATCACCGGCGAGACGTGGACAGCCACCAATATCTACCTTGCGCCTACATCGCTTTCGGCAATCACGTTCAACTTCCTGATGTCGCTCTCCGGTGGCCTGATGGCGGCTTACGTGGTCTCAAAAGGCGATGCTTTCTGGACGTTCTCGGGCGGCCTGGCAGGCGTCATCACCGCCTCGGCGGGCAATGACCTTTATCACCCGATCCAGGCGATGATCATCGCGGCGATCGGCGTGGTGCTTGTCTACAAGCTGCACTATTGGGTCGAGCGCAAGTTCAAGCTTGATGATGCGGTGGGTGCGGTTGCAGTCCACGGCTACGCGGGCTTCATCGGTCTGGTCATCTCAGGGTTTGTTCTGTGGGGCGCACCCTCGTCACCTTACGAAGGCTACGCGGCAATCAATCCTGTCGGACAGTTCATCGGGGCGATCATCATGTTCTTCGTCTTGGGGTTCCTGCCCGGCTACACCGTGGCCCGCATGCAGTCCGCCGCAGGTGTTCTGCGCATTCCTGAAGAAGTGGAACTGCAAGGTCTCGATTATGCCGAGCACCATGCCTATGAGGATGCCAAGGCGGATATCATCGCGGCAGACAAAGCCGCACTTCAAGCGAAATCGACCTGAATTGGGAGAAAATCATGTCCACAATCGGATATAAAGACTGGGCCGTTGACCTTGCTGAGGTCGGAGCAATCTATCCCTTCCAGGGATGGGAAGTTGCCATGACCGTTGTTGGTGTTCTCTTCTGGCTCGGCTGGCATCGCATCCAGTTCGTGCGCGAGAACGAGCATCTGGAAAAAGCCCGGAAAATGGGCGATCCGGAGAAGGTCAAATCGGCCCTCGAACGATATTGATGACGCAAATCGGGGCGGTTTCTGACCGCCCCGCACAAACACCCACAGGAAAAAAACTTTCCTGATAGTTGAGCCTGAAATTAATAACTGCTAGCCTGCGACTCAACTGAACCGACCTCGATTGAAAGGACCGCTCTGATGTGTGGGATCGTTGGACTATTTCTCAAGGACAAATCGCTGGAACCGCGTCTGGGCGATCTGATGACCGACATGCTGATCACCATGACGGACCGCGGACCAGACAGTGCAGGCATCGCAATTTATGCCGGCGGCGCGAATGGGAACGCAAAGCTGACGGTTCAGTCAGACACGCCAGAGGTGGATTTCGCCGGGTTGGACGCGATCCTGAACGAAGCCCTTAGCACAACCACGGCAATGACGATCAAGGACACCCATGCGGTCCTGGAAATCCAGGGCGCTCAGCTGGATGCGGCACGTGCCGTTCTGGCGGAAAAGCGACCAAAGATTCGGATCATGAGCCGGGGCGAATCCCTTGAAATCTATAAGGAAGTGGGTCTGCCAAAAGATGTCGCAGACCGGTTCGATCTGCGCGGCATGTCTGGATCACATGGCATTGGGCACACACGGATGGCCACGGAATCAGCTGTGACGACAATGGGCGCGCACCCTTTCAACACTGGACTCGACCAGTGCCTTGTCCACAACGGATCGCTGTCCAATCATAACTCCCTGCGCCGCAAGCTGCGCCGCGAAGGGGTTCACATCGAGACCGAGAACGACACGGAAGTCGGCGCGGCCTACCTGACCTGGAAAATGAGGGAGGGTGCAACACTTGGGCAGGCGCTGGAATCCAGCCTGGATGATCTTGACGGATTCTTCACCTTTGTGGTCGGCACCAAGGATGGCTTTGGCGTAGTGCGTGATCCGATCGCCTGCAAACCTGCGGTGATGGCAGAAACCGATCAATATGTGGCTTTCGGGTCCGAGTATCGCGCCCTGGTCAGCCTGCCCGGGATCGACGATGCCCGCGTCTGGGAACCTGAACCGGCGACGGTTTATTTCTGGTCTCACACCACTGCGCCAACCGCTCACGAGAAAGCCGCCTGATGCAAGTTTTTGACCTAGAAGCGCAAGGCCTGCGCGAATTGAATGCCACTCTGCACGCACAATCCACGGACACCAACCAGACCGCTTGGGAAATCGTCAACCCCAAAGGCAGCCACGCAATTGCTGTCGGATTGGACGCGCCCATTGAAGTGAACGTCAAAGGGTCCACCGGATATTATTGCGCGGGCATGAACAAACAGGCGACCGTGCATGTGCATGGCTCTGCCGGTCCGGGTGTTGCGGAAAACATGATGTCGGGCACCGTGGTGATCGAAGGTGATGCGTCACAATATGCCGGGGCCACCGGAAATGGTGGCACGCTGGTGATCAAGGGGAATGCCTCGTCACGCTGTGGCATTTCGATGAAAGGCATCGACATCATTGTGCATGGCAACATCGGTCACATGTCGGCGTTCATGGCGCAATCGGGCAATCTTGTGGTTTGCGGGAACGCGGGCGACGCATTGGGAGATTCCCTCTATGAGGCGCGGCTTTTTGTACGCGGTTCGGTCAAATCCCTCGGCGCTGATTGCGTTGAAAAGGAGATGCGCCCTGAACACCTCACTCTGTTGGCGGACCTGCTTGAACGGGGGGGGTGTGACGCCAAACCCGAAGAGTTCAAACGCTATGGATCGGCGCGCAAACTCTACAATTTCAACATCGACAACGCATACTAAAGGGACACGTGATGAAAGACGACCACAATGGTGTACCGCGCACGGTTCCCGTTCAATCCGCAACCTTCTCGAACCCGGTAAATGCGGAAATTCGGCGTGCCGCGGCCACCGGCATCTATGACATTCGCGGCGGCGGTGCGAAACGCAAGGTCCCGCATTTTGACGACCTGCTGTTTCTCGGTGCATCCATTTCGCGCTATCCGCTCGAAGGCTACCGCGAGAAATGCGAAACATCGGTGACACTGGGCACGCGTTTTGCAAAAAACCCTATTCAGCTCGATATTCCCGTCACTATCGCAGGCATGTCATTCGGGGCGTTATCAGGGCCCGCCAAGGAGGCTCTGGGGCGGGGTGCGACGCTTGCAGGCACATCGACGACGACCGGCGACGGCGGCATGACCGAAGAGGAACGCGGCCATTCCAACAAGCTGGTCTACCAGTATCTGCCGTCGCGCTATGGTATGAACCCCGATGACCTGCGCCGCTGTGATGCAATTGAAATCGTCGTCGGTCAGGGGGCGAAACCGGGCGGTGGCGGCATGCTGCTTGGTCAAAAAATCTCCGACCGAGTGGCCGAAATGCGCAATCTGCCAAAGGGCATCGACCAACGTTCGGCCTGCCGCCACCCTGACTGGACCGGGCCCGATGATCTGGAAATCAAGATCCTTGAGTTGCGCGAAATCACCAATTGGGAAAAGCCCATCTACATCAAGGTTGGCGGCGCGCGCCCCTATTTCGATACCACGCTGGCGATCAAGGCGGGTGCTGATGTGGTTGTTCTTGACGGGATGCAGGGCGGCACGGCGGCAACGCAGGACGTGTTTATCGAACATGTCGGCCAACCCATCCTGGCCTGCATCCGCGAGGCGGTTCGGGCGTTGCAGGACATGGGCATGCACCGCGAAGTGCAGCTTGTTGTCTCCGGTGGTATCCGGCACGGCGCGGATGTTGCCAAATGCATGGCTCTGGGGGCGGATGCCGTGGCCATTGGCACCGCAGCCCTGATTGCGCTGGGGGACAACGACCCGCGCTGGGAGGCTGAGTACAATGAACTTGGCACCACTGCCGGGGCCTACGATGACTGGCACGAAGGGCGCGACCCCGCTGGCATCACCACGCAGGATCCTGACCTGATGGCCCGTTTCGATCCGATCGAAGGGGGTCGGCGCCTCAACAACTATCTCAAGGTGATGACGCTGGAGGCCCAGACCATTGCGCGTGCCTGCGGAAAGAACCACTTGCATAATCTGGAGCCCGAAGATCTCTGCGCGCTGACGATGGAGGCGGCAGCCATGGCCAAAATCCCCTTGGCGGGCACTGACTGGTACCCCGGTAAGCCCGGAACATCCTACTAACACGAAGGGCGCGGTCGTCATGGCACGCGCCCTCACTTTTTGACGAACAGGGAAACACCAATGACGACTGACCTCGCAAAATTCGCCAAAGACAACGGCGTGAAATACTTCATGATCTCCTTCACCGATCTCTTTGGCGGGCAGCGCGCCAAACTGGTCCCGGCGCAGGCGATTGCAGATATGCAGGAAGATGGCGCAGGTTTTGCCGGTTTCGCCACATGGCTGGACATGACGCCCGCACATCCCGATATGCTGGCCGTACCGGACCCAGGTTCCGTTATCCAGCTGCCATGGAAGCCAGAAGTTGCCTGGGTCGCGGGCAATTGCGTGATGGAAGACGAGGACGTGGCGCAAGCCCCGCGGAACGTGCTACGCCGCCTGATTGACGAGGCCGCCGACGAAGGGCTGCACGTCAAGACCGGGATCGAGGCGGAGTATTTTCTGCTGACCCCCGAGGGCGACCAGATCAGCGATCCATTCGATACCGCAGAGAAGCCCTGCTATGACCAACAGGCCGTGATGCGGCGCTACGATGTGGTGCGCGAGATTTGCGATTACATGCTCGATCTGGGCTGGGGCCCCTATCAGAACGACCATGAGGATGCGAATGGCCAGTTCGAGATGAACTGGGAATTTGATGACGCATTGCGCACGGCCGACAAACACAGCTTTTTCAAGTTCATGACCAAATCCGTGGCGGAAAAGCACGGGTTCCGCGCCACTTTCATGCCCAAGCCGATCGAAGGGCTGACCGGTAATGGCTGCCACGCGCATATCTCGGTCTGGGACGCGCCGGGCGACAAGGCCAAAGCCAACATCTTTGCGGGCGAAGGCGAAGGCCAGACCGGCGAATTGGGCCTGTCCGAGCGGGGCAAACATTTCCTTGGCGGTATCATGAAGCACGCCAGTGCGTTGGCGGCGATCACCAACCCGACCGTCAACAGCTACAAGCGCATCAACGCGCCGCGCACCATGTCCGGGGCGACCTGGGCCCCCAATACCGTGACCTGGACCGGCAACAACCGCACCCATATGGTGCGCGTCCCCGGCCCCGGTCGGTTCGAGTTGCGCCTGCCCGATGGCGCGGCCAACCCCTATCTGCTGCAGGCCGTGATCATCGCGGCAGGTCTCTCGGGCATTCGCGCCAAAGCGGATCCGGGCAAGCGCTATGACATTGATATGTATGCCGAAGGCCACAAGGTGCGCGGCGCGCCGAAGCTGCCTTTGAACCTGCTCGATGCCCTGCGGGAATATGACAAGGACAAGGGTCTCAAGGCGGCTATGGGCGCGGAATTCAGCGCGGCATATCTGAAAATGAAGATGCAGGAATGGAATTCCTATGTTTCTCACTTCAGTCAGTGGGAACGTGACAACACGCTGGATATCTGATGCCAGACGAGACCTGAAACGTTGCAATGCCAGTGCTGCGATCATCGCGCTGGCATTTCCTTTTAGAGGGGTATGAATATGACAAAACGCGTTGCTGTTTTAGGGGCCGGTCCTTCCGGATTGGCACAATTGCGGGCTTTTCAGTCGGCCCGCGAAAAAGGCGCAGAGATCCCGGAAATCGTCTGTTTCGAAAAACAATCCGACTGGGGCGGGCTTTGGAATTACACATGGCGCACGGGCCTGGATCAATACGGCGAGCCGGTACATGGCTCAATGTACCGCTATCTTTGGTCCAACGGTCCAAAAGAAGGATTGGAATTCGCGGATTATTCCTTTGAGGAACATTTTGGCAAACAGATCGCCAGCTATCCGCCCCGGGCCGTTCTGCTTGATTATATCGAAGGCCGCGTGAATAAAGCGCGTGTTCGTGACTGGATACGCTTTGAAACCGCCGTGAAGGACGTGAGGTTTGACGGTCATAAGTTTCAGGTGACGGTCAGGGACCTGCCGGGCGACCGGCTTTATTGCGAAGCGTTCGACTTCGTCGTCTGCGCCACGGGCCATTTCAGCACGCCAAACGTGCCTTCCTTCGATGGGTTCGACAAATTCCCCGGCCGCGTGCTGCATGCGCATGATTTCCGTGATGCGGTGGAGTTCAACGGGCAGGATATTCTGATCATTGGCACCTCCTACTCGGCAGAAGACATCGGATCGCAATGTTGGAAATACGGCTGCAGGAGCATCACCGTCAGCCATCGCACCGCCGCCATGGGCTATGACTGGCCGGAAAACTGGCAGGAATTGCCCCTGCTGACGCATCTGGATGGACGAACCGCACATTTCAAAGATGGCAGCAGCCGGGATGTGGACGCGATCATTCTGTGTACCGGCTACCAACACCATTTCCCGTTCATGGCCGATGATCTGCGTCTCAAGACGGCCAACAGGTTGGCAACGGCCGACCTTTACAAGGGCGTCGCCTATGTGCCGAACCCCCGGCTATTCTATCTCGGCATGCAGGATCAATGGTTCACCTTCAACATGTTTGACGCACAGGCCTGGTGGGCACGCGACGTGATGCTAGACCGGATCGCCCTGCCAGATACCGCGACCATGGATGCAGATGTTGCCGACAGAATTCGACGCGAAGACGCATTGGAAGACGACTATGCCTGCATCTGGTATCAGGGTGATTACACACAGGAACTGATCGCGGAGACCGATTATCCAAGCTTTGACATCGAAGGTGCTTGCCAGGCCTTCAAGGAATGGAAAGGTCATAAGAAACAAAACATCATGACGTTTCGTGACAATGCCTATACCTCTGTGATTACCGGTACCAAAGCACCGCTGCACCATACGCCCTGGAAAGATGCGCTGGATGACAGTCTGGAAGTCTACCTGAAAAACTGATGCATCTGCTGGTGTTCCAACACGTCGCTGCGAAACCGCCGGCCGCATTTTCAAAACATATCGAAGCGGCCGGTGGTTCGGTTATTTGACGACGATACCATCCCTGATCTGCGCGCCTGCGATGCGCTTTTGGTGATGGGCGGCCAGATGGATGTCTGGCAAGAGCAGGCCAACCCATGGCTGGTATCGGAAAAACGTGCCGTCGCTATTGATCAGGCCAGTTGAGCCTTTGCCCCTGTTCGACCCGAAAGGGCGTCGGTGGCGTCGATTTGCTGACCCAATAGAAATCACCGTCCCATTCCATCACGAACCACCCTTCCCACGCCGCATCGCTGGGCCAGAGGCTTTGGTATTGCTCGCGCCCGCTGTCGACGCGCCACTTGCCGCGTACCGTCCTGATGCCCTGCTGGGCAAACAGAGTCACGCCATCTGCGGCAAAATACTGACGGTATCGAACGCCTTGCCACTTTCCGACAGCCGTATTGCCGGTCAAAAGAGCCGATATTTCATGGGGTTTGAGCTTCACAGCCTGTGCAACGGCGATTGCCGGCAGAAGCGTCAGACAAGAGATTGCGCCCAGTAGATACCGCCGCCTCATGCCCCCGCAACCTGACCGTCATTGACCAAGAGCATCGCTACACGGCGCAATGTTGCCCGCAACCGGTCAATATGGGGGCCTGCATGACCGAGCCCCGCAAGTGTCTTATCCATGATAGCGAGCCAGTTCTCCGCATCTTCCAGGCGAATGGGCACATGTTCATGAATCTGCTTCACGTTCATGTGGCGGTGTTTTTCCATGTAGTATTGCCGCCCCCCCATGAAGCCGGACATGAAATTGAACTGCTCAACGCGCGTATGCGCTAGCCCGTGCCCTTCCATATGCAGGAACCGCAACTGCGCGCCTTCCGGCAAGCTCTCCACGAGATCATAAAATCGCTCCACCAATTCATGCAACGCGGGCTCGCCGCCAATTTGTTCCAAAACAGAGCCGGTCATGATCGCGGTCGTTCTTTCTTGGGGTCGTAATGCGCGAAGGGCACTATGCGCGCGGGCAGCCGTTTCTGGTGACCGTCCAGTTTGCCCACCTCAAGTTCGGTACCGATATCCGCATGGGCCACATCCACGCGCGCAAGGGCAATGTTCTTGCCCAATAGCGGCGAGCGCATGGAGGATGTCACCTCGCCGATCTGGGCCCGTCCCACATGCAGACAATCACCGTGACCGACGGTCACATTGCTGTCGATATCAAGACCGACCAGTTTGCGCGCCGGATGTTGCTTGCGCCGGATCAGGGCCTCCCGGCCGATGAAATCATCCTCCTTGGATTTAAGCGGTACGGTGAAACCAATCCCGGCCTCGAAAGGGTCGGTCTGATCTGAGAAATCATAACCCGCAAAGATCAGCCCGGCCTCGATCCGCACCATGTCGAGCGCTTCGAGGCCCATGGGTCTGAGACCATGGTTCCGGCCAGCCTCCCAGATCGCATCAAAGATTTCATCGGCATGCTTGGGATGACACATCACCTCGTAGCCCAGCTCGCCGGTATAGCCTGTACGCGAGACCACAAAGGGTGTGCCGCTTTCATCGTTCAGGCGCGCTGGCGTAAAGCGGAACCATCCCAACTGGTCAAATTCGGGATTATGCGGCGCGGTCCAGACGATCTTGCGCAGCAGATCGCGGCTTTCCGGGCCCTGCACGGCCACATTGTGCAACTGATCGCTGGACGAGCGCACCAGAACGCTCAAACCCAACTTCTGCGCCTGCTCCCTGATCCATTCACCGCCGTAGTCGTTGCCACCGATCCAACGGAAATTATCCTTGCCCAGACGGAAAACCGTGCCGTCGTCGATCATGCCGCCGTGTTCGTAACACATGGCCGTGTAGACAACGCCACCCACGGCCAACGTCTTCATATTGCGCGTGAAAATGTACTGGCAGAGCGCTTCCGCGTCGGGGCCGGTGATTTCGAATTTACGCAGCGGCGACAAATCCATGATAACCGCTTGTTTTCGGCATGCCCAATATTCCTCGATCGGCCCTGCCTCGGCGAAACAATTGGCCAGCCAATATCCGTTGTATTCAACGAAATTGCGCGTGTGCTGGGCAAAGCTGTCATGAAAACCGGTTTGTTTTGTCATTTTTGGTTCCGCATCAGGAGTGGGCCGATAGGCAACCGACCGTTGGAATTTCTCTTCACCAGAATAGGTGCGCACGTGGATATCGGTGGGATTCCAGCCATTGGCCGCCGTTGTATCGTCGGGACAGGCGGAGGAGACGCAGACGATATCCGTCAGCGCCCGCAGCAAAACGTAATCCCCCGGACGCGACCAGGGCTCGTCTGAATACATCACCCCGTGTTCATCCAGAAAGGTGTTGAAAAAGAAATTGATCGCCATCCAGCCCGGTCGTCCCGACACGTTAAACTTGGCCAGCGCCGCGTTGAAGTTTTCCGAGCAATTCACATGCCCCGGATAGCCGATGTCATCGTAGTATTTGGCAGAGCACGCCAGCGCGAAAGCATCATGACGCCCGCAGGTATCCTGCACGACCTCAACCAGCGGCACCATCTCCTGATCGTAGTACTTTGCGTGAAGGCCGGGCATGGGATAGGCATGCCCCATCAAGGTCCGCGTGGTGGTGACGTCTAATGCATGCTCGACCCCCTTGTCGAGCTTGCGCGCGGAAAAACATTCAAAATCAGTACATTGTCGCCCATCCACGTCAATGATCTGGATGTAATCACCGGCTTTTACAAAATAGGCCTCGGCAGTCTGGGTGTGGATGCGGATGTCACTGACGGGATCAGCCAGCGGGTCGGGCAGTTCAAATCGCGCGGTCGATTTGATCACCGCACGGGTCAACCAGAGCGTCAGGGGTGTCACCGTGTCCTGGCTCTGCGCGTTCATCATCCCGGTCGGGTTCAGATGAGGTGCCGCGACAATGATCAAGCCCTCCCGGGTGGCGGTAAATTCCTGCTTGGTGCCCGCAGGCGTGCCACTGTCAAAGACATTCAGAGCGGTGCTCTTTACCAGATCAATACCGCGCGCTTCCACGCCCATTCGCAAACCGCGCAAGGATTGGTCGGACCCTGACAACAGGGCCATCAGGCCAACAGGCTTGCCATTTGCTGGCGCGTTCAACAATCCGGTATCTGCTTTGCCTTGAGGACCGGCACAAACGATCTCGCAAGGCTGCCCGCCTTCGGTATTTTCAACGCAAATCCTGTCACCGGCTTCGACCCGCACCAGAACGGCACCGCCACCCTCGACGACGTAGCGTTCTGTGCCCGGCGGCAGGCTGAAGACACGCGGTCGAATGATGCGGCTTGGCTTGGGCGGGCCCGGCACCACTTTGGGGTACATGTCATCCAGCATCCGTCTCTCTCTCCCGCGACTCAGCACGTTGCATCTGTGGAATAATTATTTAACCATAAGAATAACCAAGGTCTCCAATTCTCGCAAGGATAACGCAACCGATCTGATTTTGTGGGCGACATAAGCACATTTTGCTCTGCCAGCCGTGCGCATAACAACCCTCACTTCCCTGGGATCGACAAACACCCGGCACTCTGGGCGTGACGCCGACAATCGCCGCTGGTAAAGGCATGACACCATTTAGGAATTTCACATGACCGCTTTGAGCCTTGGATTGATCGCTGCCCTCAGCTGGGGCATCCACGACGTGACCATCCGCAAGATCAGCCAAACCGCACCATTGATGGCAACTTTGCTGGGGGTGCTGCTCACCGGCGCGGTATTTCAGATAGGGGTCATGTTGGTGACCGATGGGTTCACCGCCCTGCCCTCACAAGCCATCTATCTGTCAATCGCGGCGGGTGTTGCCTTCCTGATCGCCAGCACCTCTCTTTACGGTGCTTTTCATCGCGGCCCGGTACGCATCGTCGCCCCCGTTATCGGCAGCTACCCGATTCTCTCGGTCGGCTGGGCCGCACTTGGCGGAGCGACGGTAACCCTCTTCCAATGGCTGGCTGTTTTCGCGGTTGTGGCCGGGATCGCCATCGTGTCGGTGTTCTCCGATGATACAGAAACCCAATATCCGCCAAAGCTCCCAACGATTCTGCTGTCAATTGCAGCCGCATTCGGCTTCTTTTCGACATTTGCTCTCGGCCACGAAGCGGCACGGATCGCGGATGATTTACCCTCCATCCTGATCACGCGTGTCACCAGCATTTTGCTGTTGCTACCGGTCTTTCCAATCCTGTCGCTACCATTCTGGCCGGGGCGCAGCGCGGTACCATTCATCGCCGTCATGGGTATTCTGGATGGCATTGCCCTGCTGTGCGTTCTCTCAGCCGGTAGCCTGCCTTCGCCTCAATACGCGGCTGTTGCGTCTTCGGTTTTTGGCATGGTCACGGTCATTTTAGCCTGGGCGCTGCTACGCGAACGCCTGACATCCGCCCAGTGGATTGGCTGCGCCGTAGCCTTTGCGGGGATTGGTTATCTGGCCCTCTGAGGTCAGGCGAACTTCATCAACGCGGGATCTTTTCGCGCCCGCGCCTGTGATGGCGACGTGCCGAATTCCGCCTTGACGGCGCGCGACATCGTGTTGGTCGATCCGAAACCGGTGACCACGGCAATCTCTGCAAGCGGCAGCAGAGTTTCCTCTACAAGGGCCCAGGCCTGCCGGGTGCGGAGCTGTTTATAAAACCGCGCGGGCGATTGGTTGAACGTGTCGCGGAAGAGGCGTTCGACCTGACGGGTCGAGAGGCCGACCTTCTGTGTCAAGGAAACCATGCACAAAGGTTCGGAAATTGTCTCCTCCATCAGTTCAATGATCCCCGCTATCCGACTGTTGAACATACTATTATTGCCCGAGATACTCTTGGGCTGCGCGGCATTGCTTTTGCGAATGGAGGGTAATAACAACCGGCTGGACAGCTCCGCGATCTGCCGGGTTTCGAATGACGACGAAATCAATCCGATCAACAGCTCAGACGTCGACCCTGATCCCGCCGCCGTAATGATCCCGTCGGAACTCTCCGCCAGATTATCCGTCAGCGAAGGATGGTATCCGGTTTCGCGCAGGCTGGCCGCATCACGCCAATGGGTGGTTACCTTGCCGGAAGGCGCATTTGTCGCCTGAATATAGGCCGTCGCCGCATCGGAAAGCGCCACAATGGTCAAGGCTTTTCGCTGCATCTGACGGGCTCGGCCCAGCCATGGTTTCGCCGACCGGCACGCCCCTCCCAGCACAATCATCACATCGGAAAACCCATGGTTATCAATGGCCGGAGCGGCGCGCAGCATGAAGCCGCCCGACCCATTCACAAGCCCTGGCACATCCGAGGTGCAGCGCCAGGTGAACATCTCCCGCCCCACAACCTCATTTGCGATCGCTAGCGTATGGGTGACGCTGGTCGCTTCATGCGCGCAAAATCCTGCAGAGATGAAAATCTCGAAGCTGACCTGCCCATTGCCCTTCGACAGCGGTTGCCGGATGGCACGGGTCGGTTGGAAATCTGTTTCAAAACGTGCCATGAGCTACTCCATCCATCCTGCCGCAATCTGCCGTTGGTGCGCCACCGTCGCATTGCGCATCAATATGGCGACTGTCACCGGGCCAACGCCACCCGGTACCGGTGTGATCCAGCCGGCAATCTCGCGCACCGCATCCGTATCCACATCTCCGACGATACGCCGCGTGCCATCTGAGCCTTCAATCTGGTTGATGCCGATGTCAATGACCACGGCACCCGGTTTGATCATATCCGGCCCCAGAAAATGCGGGATGCCAACAGCTACAACCACTACATCCGCCCGCCTTGAATGCAGCGCGACAGACCGCGTCATGTGATGGCAAACCGTCACCGTCGCGCCTTCGGCCATCAACATCATCGCGGCCGGTTTACCGACAATTTCCGAATGTCCGATCACCACAATTTCAAGCCCCTGCAGGTCAAGACCGGTGGATTTGATCAACTCGACACTGGCAGCAGCCGTACACGGGGCCAGTGCGACATCGGAATAGACAATGTTGCCAATTGATGCGGGATTCATACCCTCCACATCCTTCAGCGGGTGAATGGCCGATTGCAGCGATCTGATATTGAGATGCTCTGGCACGGGTCTTTGCAATATGATCCCAAGCACTGACGGGTCATCATTCATGCTTTGAATGAGCTGCTTGGCCTCATCCTGCCCGATTTCGCCATTCCAGACCTGTTGGTCAAAAGGCAATCCGGCCAGTGCGGCTGCGCGCGCCTGGTTTCGGACGTAGATGGCGACAGACGGATTATGCCCAATCGAGACCGATACAAGTTTCCCAATGCCGGACTGCTGCGTCCGGTAGGCAACGCATTCATCAAGTATCTTCGCAGCAATCTCTTGCCCGACCAGATCGCCGTGTGCCCTTGCTGAATCTTTCATTGCCTTTAGTCCCACTTCCCGCACACAGGTTGACCCCACCACAGATTTCCCGCGCATACCCTGCGAGATATTTTCCTTAAATTCAATATATATTCCTTAAAATTAAACATCACGATGGCGATTTCCCGCTGTTGGCACAGCATTCGGCATCGAAAATCATGGCAAGCAATCAGTTAGTCGAACTGCTCGACCAGGACCTGTAGCCCCACCTTTTTCCGCCCCATCACCACAGATGTCCGGAAACGACGCACATTCGAATCCTCGAAAAACAACCGTTTTGTAAGCTCTTCAAAATCGGCCATATCAGATGCCGTGCAGATCAAGCAGAAATCAGCCTCGCCGGTCAGATAGTAGCATTGCTGAACCATCGGCTCATCCCGCGCGCGCTTGCAAAACGCATCTATTTGATCGAGGCGTTCGCGCTCCAGCTCCACCATAACAACAAAGGTCATTCCGGTTCCGACCTTGGCAGGATCAATCAAAGCAATGTCACCCGTCAGAATTTTCCGGTCCCGCAATGATTTGATCCGGCGCTGCACAGTTGCTGGCGACAACCCGGTCTGGCCCGCAAGTGCATCCAGCGATTGCCGCGCGTTGCGCTGCAACAGATTCAAAAGCGTCGCATCGGCGGCGTCTATAGTTTCTCTCACCAGAAGCCCTCATTTGCAAAATATTTTCATTATACTGGTTTTTTTGCCGATGCAGAGTCAACAAATGGAGATATGTATGACGCATGATAACAGAAATACAGCCGCTTCACGCTGCGCACCCTCGCGAACTTCTTGCTGCCTGCCCCGCCTATGCGGCGTCGCCTCTGACGCATCATCAGCTGGAGGGGCGCAACCTCTGGATCAAAGATGAAACAGGGCGCATGGGCCTTGGCGCATTCAAAGCCCTGGGCGGCGTTTACGCTGTTGCACGGCTCATAGAGCATCACATCGGGCACAAAATTGCGCCCGCAGATTACATATCCGATCAGGTCCGCGACAAGGCCGCAGCGCTCACTTTCGTCTGCGCCAGCGCAGGTAATCACGGTTTGGCGGTCGCGGCCGGCTCCAGGATATTCGGCGCGGGGTGCCGCATTCATCTGGCAGCGACGGTTCCGGAAGGTTTCGCCGGGAGGCTACGAGACAAAGGGGCAGAGGTTGTACGCTCCGGCGCGACCTATGAGGAAAGTGTGGCAGCCGCTATCGAGGACGCCGAGCGCTCCGGTGCCATTCATCTGGCCGATGGCTCCTGGCCGGGATACACCGAACCGCCCCGGCTGGTGATGGAGGGCTACACGGTGCTGGCCGAAGAGATGCGCACTGAGTTCCAGTCGACCGGCGCATGGCCCTCACATGTCTATTTGCAGGCAGGTGTCGGAGGGCTTGCGGCAGCCGTAGCCTACATGATCCGCGAAACATGGGATCAGCAACCTCAAATCGTCGTGGTCGAACCCGATGCAGCCCCGTGCCTCAAGCGCAGCGCGCAAGCCGGCAAAGTGGTGACCGTGGAGGGGCCGGTCTCCACCATGGGTCGGCTGGACTGCAAGGCGCCTTCGATGCTGGCACTAAATATTCTGGCAAAGGTCGCAGACCGTTTCGAGATCGTAACGGATGCGCAGGCCATGGCGGGCGTGGAAGCTGCGCGCAAGCTGGGTTATGAAAGCACGCCATCTGGTGCTGCTGGTCTGGGCGCACTGCTTCTTGAAAAAGACCCGCCAGAAAATCCGCTGATCATTCTGTCCGAAGGTGCGGTTGATCATGTCTGATGCGGAATTGCAGTCCTTTCGGCGGGATTTGCACGCGCACCCGGAAACCGGTTTTGACCTCAAAAGGACATCCGACAAGATCGCTAATCGGCTGAAAGACGCGGGGCTTGAGGTCAGCCAGGGTGTGGGCGGTATTGGCATCGTGGCCAGTCTTCGGCGCGGTCCCGAGGAGACGGCGATCGGGCTGCGGGCAGATATGGATGCGTTGCCGATCACCGAAGCGAACGAATTTGCCCATCGCTCGACCCAAGAGGGTAAATTCCATGGATGCGGGCACGACGGGCACAGCACGATGTTGCTGGGGGCTGCATTGAAGCTGGCCCAGTCCAGCGCGCTGACGCGAACCGTCCATTTCGTCTTCCAACCCGACGAGGAAAACGGCAGGGGCGCCATGGCAATGATCGACGATGGGCTGTTCGAACGTTTTCCCATGTCTGCGATCTACGGTCTTCACAACATGCCCGGCATGCCAGTTGGGCATTTTGCGACGCAACCCGGCCCGTTCTGCGCCTTCGAGGATAATTTCGAAATCCGCATCGCCGGCAAGGGCGGTCATGCATCCATGCCAGAGGTCGGTGTCGATCCGATTGTGGTCGGTGCCGCCATCGTCGGGCAATTGCAAACCATCGTTGCGAGGTCAGTCGCCGCCACGGAGCACTGCGTGGTTTCTGTCACCGGGTTTGAAACAGATGGTGCGCGCAACATTCTAGCCAGCAACGTTGTGCTGACCGGCGACTGCCGCGGGTTTGATGCATCGGTTTCGCAATTGATCAAAGCCCGAATGTCGCAGATCACCAACGGCATCTGCGCCGCACAGGGAGCGACGGCAGAGATTGATTACGGGACCTCTTTTCGCCCGCTTGTCAACTCCCCGGCAGAGACGCAGACCGCTGCAATGGCCGCAGCCTCAACGGGCCAGATTGATGCCAGCTATGGACGCGTCGGTTTCTCGGAAGACTTCGCTGAGTTTCTGTCGCATCGGCCTGGCGCTTTCATGTTGATGGGCAATGGCACCGAAGGAGCCCATGCGATGCCGCTGCACAATCCTGGCTATGACTTTAATGATGGTGCCATTGATACAGGCGTCCGCTACTGGGAGGCCCTCGCTCTCAGCGGTTAGCACCTTTGAACGGTCAGGCATCCTCAGTGGCAACCATCATTATGCCACCCTGACCCAACGCTCCGGCAAAGATAACAGTTGGCGCCACAACATCGCATTTGCAGGCTTCAACCGCTTCTGGCTGCATATGATCCGCGTGGATTCATCGCGCGCCGACACCTCAGGTCAGCCTCAAATAGCCTCTTCCGAGATTTCTGCCTGCTCAAGAGCTTCGCGTATCGCTGTTCCCAGCGCCTCGCGGGTAAAGGGCTTTGCAATCAACACCTCCCGGGAGATGTCCAACCCATGGCCTGCCGACACCTCTGGCGCATAACCGGAGACGAAAATAACCGGGATATCGGGCTGCGTGCTGCGTAGCGAATTGATAAGTTGCGGCCCACTTGTTCCACCGGGCAGAATCACATCACAGACAACAACATCAAAGTGCTTGCCCGATTTCAGAAAGCGATGGAATTCGTCGGCATCCGCAACGCCATCCACATTGTACCCCAGCGACATGAGAATCCGCGTCGTCACACGCCGCACAATATCATTGTCCTCTACCAGCAGGACATTCTGCCCGGTGCGCTTCGAGGAAACACCCGATGGCGCAGGCGTCGCAGCCTGCCTTTCAAGCGGCCTCATGTGACGGGGTAAAAACAGCCGCACACTTGTCCCATGACCAGAGCGCGATCTCAGAGACAGAAAACCGCCGGATTGACGCGCAAATCCATAGATGGTCGAGAGGCCCAGCCCACTGCCCTCACCCGTTGCCTTGGTGGTATAAAACGGCTCCATCGCGTGGGTCTGGACATCTTCGCTCATGCCAAACCCTGTGTCTGTGACCGACACCGTTGCGTATTCGCCGGTGATGGCACCTGGGTTTTGCGCAACATCATACGTGTCAATCCGTCTGTTTTCGCAGGTGATCACCAGACGCCCGCCTTTTGGCATCGCATCGCGCGCATTGATGGCAAGGTTCAGAATGGCATCTTCAACGCGGCCCGGGTCAGCAAAGGCGGGCCAAAGGTCTTCCGGGACCTGGATATCCACGGCAATGGCAGCCCCTAATGCGCGTTGCAACATGTCTCGCAGACCTCGGGCCAAATCACCCAAGTGCACTGGCTGCGCATGCAGGGGTTGCTTACGCGCATAGGCCAGCAAACTCGCGGTCAGATCAGCCCCCCGGGAGGTGGCATGCAAGATGTCATCTGCGAGGTCATCTTCGAAATTTCCGTTCATTTTCATGAATTCCGTTGATCCCTGTACGATCGCCAGAAGGTTGTTGAAATCATGCGCGATGCCGCCCGTCAATTTGCCCAGAGCTTCCATTTTCTGAGCCTGCCGCAGATGCCGTTCCGCCATCTTGATATTGGTCACATCCTGAAGCGTTGAGACGATCTGCCCGTTGACCCCCCGCACATTGCCCGAAGGTTCACCGATCTCGCGCAACGTGCGCATCTGGCCATCAGCGCGCTGGATCGAGAACTCGATATCATATGCCAACTGCTCTTCTTCGGCGCGCGTTATCGCGTTGATGTACCGCGTCCTGTCATCCTCTGCCACAAAATCAATTGCCTGCGCGCGGGTCATGACCCAGCCCGAGGTTTCGCCATCGGCTATGCCATAGATTTTCGAGATGTTATCGGATTGGTAGGTCGCCGACTGCTGATTGGCCCGCCACACCAGAACACCCAGATCCATCATGCGCTGCGCATGGCTGAGATGCGCCTGATTGGCCTTGAGCGTTTCCATGGCGTTTATGATTTGCGTCACGTCCTTTGATGCGCCGCGGTAACCCGCGAAATTGCCCTTTTCGTCAAAGACCGGATGGGCTGTGCAAGACAGATAACAAGTTCCCAATCGCGGGCATTCATGGTTATGCACAAAATCCACAAGCTCTTCATGCGCTTGAGTGGCCTTGTAGTAGGTCTGCCACAACGCCGGATTCTGCTCTAAAGATGCGCGGAATACCTCGTCCGGACGCTTTCCAAGAAACGCCTCCTGAGGGGCGCCCGTAATCTGTTCACATCTGTCAGAAATAAAGCAGAACCTTTGGTCGGCATCCAATTCCCAAAACAGATCCGTGGTGATCTTGGCAATATCCGACAACCGCTGATCGCGGTCCTTGATTGCCGCCTCACTTTGCTTTTGTTGGCTGATGTCCATCATCACGCCGACGACGCCCATGCCACTGCTCTGACTATTCTTGAAGGGCGCCTTGTGCACGACATACTCCAGCGGGTTGCCCTCTGGGTCAGTCAGCGACAGCTCATATTCATAAACGCGATCCGTTTCGCGTGCCCTGGCGTCGGTGTTGTTGCAGATTTCAGCGACTTCTGCCGGCACGAAGTCGTCAATACGATGTCCAGCGAGGCGTGTTTTCTCCACCCCGATGAATTTTGCGAAAGCATCATTTGCATCCAGATACCGCCCGCGATTGTCCTTGTAGAAAACGGGCGCCGGAATGGCCTGCAGGAAGGATTGCAAGACCACGATCTGATCCCGCAGGGCAACCTCTGCCCGCTTGCGCTCCTCCACTTCGCGCTGCAATTCAGCGTTTGCATGCTCCAGCGCGGAGGCACGTTCGGCCATGCCGGTCTCAAGCCGAGTGGCCCGATCCGACAATTCACGCCACTTCATGGCGCGTTCGGTAATATCCTGTTCGGTAACTGAAATGACGGGCTCCCCGCCAACGGGATCGCGCCCGCGTCGCGCCAGCACCGCATGAACGCGCACCGAGCCGTTACAGACCACCTCAAGGTCCGCTTCAAAGCTGAGGTCTTTCTCAATAGCCGCGACGATCCGGGACGCGACAGTCTTGTCAGCAAAATACTCGGACAGGGATTTTCCCTGTGCGCGGTTCAATTCATGTTTGCGGCAATAAGCAACGGATGCGGGGTTTTGTGCCAGAATGGCCCCGTTCAGCGAATAAAGACTGACCAGTGAGGTCGTATACCGCGACGCCTCCAGCAATCTGAGCGTTCCCGGTTCCGATGATAAATCCAGCTCCCTGAGCGCGGTGATCTTCAATGCCCTGATGCCGCCTTTCACAGCAAAAGGGCGCAAGTTCAACACCACGGTGATCGGCATATCATTAGGGTGAAGCGTCCAGGTTTCCTGCGTGCCTTCGGCCCTGCCATTTTCATAGATTTCAGCCAGCCTTGTGCGGATCACTTGGCTGTCCGTCGAAAAATCGCGATCCAGAATATCTCTGACAGACGTCGCGCGCCAAATGGGCAAACTGGCTTCATTTGCCCAGATAATACGGTGCTGATCGATATCAAAGACCCATGTCGGCACGGGGCCGTTTGGATCAAGCGCCTCGTTCAGAAATTGGGAGTCGAAGGATTCTGAGTTAATATTCAATGGCCTGTCTCCCTCTCAAAGCCGGTCCTGATGCTACGGAGACGTCAATTCTGATCTCGTGATCAATATAGTGCAACTTCAGGTTGTCCAAAGTCAATGCGGCGACGGACGCATGTCTAGAATTCCGTCAAGAAACGATAAGAATTTCAGAGGTCCCAGCACGTGTTTTGGCACCACCTCCCTCCAACGCCGTATGTTCCGCAGAATATGAAAATCGCTGAAACAGATCAGATTTGAAAGGGCTTGAACCCGGAAAATTCGACACCGCTAATCCTGTGCTTAGCAGCAGTCGGCGTACTTGTTCCAGCGAAACGGGTCGAGGAGCGCTTTAGCCGCTCACCGCCACGTAGATTGCATAGAGAGATGTGGTTGCCGTGATAAACAGACGATTTCGCTTCGGCCCGCCGAAACACAGATTGGCGACAACTTCCGGCACAAGAATTTCGCCCAGCAGCACTCCCTGAGGGTCATAGCAACTCACCCCGCGCCCGGTACTTGTCCAGAGGTTGTCATGAACATCCACGCGAAACCCGTCCGACACGCCATGCTCAATCTCGGCAAAAACCTCACCACCTGTCAACCGGTCACCATCCAGATCAAAAACGCGGATGTGATGCGGGCCATCCTCTGCGTGGCTCAGCCCGGTGTCCGATACATAAAGACGGCTTTCGTCGCGTGAAAAGGCCAACCCATTGGGCTTGTCGAAATCCAGCGCCACAGGCGTTGGCGTGCCGCCGACCTCCACACGGTAAACGTAGCATCCGTCCTGTTCCTGATCGGCCCTTTTGCCTTCATAGTCGCTCAGAATGCCGTAGGGCGGATCGGTGAACCAGATTGAGCCGTCGGATTTCACCACAACATCATTGGGCGAATTCAGCCGTTTTCCGGCGTGCGCGCTGGCCAGGACGGTCACCGCGCCGGAATGCTCGCGCCGGGTCACACAGCGCGTCAGATGTTCACAGGAAATCAGACGTCCCTGCGCATCAATGGTATGCCCATTGCAGTTATTGGCGTCGTGATCAAAAACGCGGCTCCCCAGCCCTTCTGCCAATTGCCAGACCTTGTTGTTGGGAATGTCGGACCACAGCAGATAGTCGCCTTGCGCAAAATACGCAGGCCCTTCCGTCCAGAGCATGCCGCCCGCCAGTTTTTTCAATTCCGCATTGGGCAGGATCAGGTCGCGAAATCTCGGGTCGTGAACGAGCACGTTGTTTGTCATAAGGTGTCCGCAGGGCTTTTGCCCGCCAGTCTGCCAGCAGATCAGGACCGCCAGATACCGGGTGTGCCCGTGCATCCTGTTCGCATCGGCGAATGCTGCCTTGCGGACATCCGCAGAAAAATCTGCCCAAATGTGCAAGTGCTGGCTCAAAGTCGAGCTTGGCGCAGCAAGGGCAATGCCCTAGCCTTTGCGCAAAGGACCACCCCATGCGCGCACCGGAAGCCATCAGACTTGAGCACTACCTGGCCATTTCGCGGGCAATTGGCGGCGAGCTTGATTTCCAGAAGGTACTCAACCGTATTGCAGGTGCGGTGAAATCCAAACTGCTGGACTATGATCACATGGATGTGGCGGTGATCCTGCCGAACGACAAATCCATGCATATTGCCATTGAAACCGGGGTAAAAACCTTCTGGGGTCAGAATGGGAAACACCAGCAAAACGCCCTCTCCCCGATCCGCCAGATGCTGAATGGCGAGGTGGATGTGCTGACGACCGGCGATGCCTGGGAGGATTCGCGTTTTCATTTCGACGGGTCCTTCGATGCCCCGATATTCGAGGCCAACCTGCGCAGCCGTATCCATGTGTCTCTGAACGTGCATGGCGAATTGCTGGGTGCGCTCAACATCTCCTCGCATTCGAAAAATGCCTATACTGCGCAGGATGTGGACACCGCCCGCAACATTGCGGATCTGATTTCGCCTTACATCTACGCGCTCAACATGAGCGAACAGGCCCGTCTGGCGGCACTCGCCGAAGGAGCCGCGCGCGGGCGTGAACAGTCGCTGCGCGTCGGGGCCCAGAAACTGACCGAAGCCATGGAGGCCGAACGCCAGCGCCTTGGCATGGAATTGCACGATCAGACATTGGCCGATCTCTCCGCGATCTATCACCGGGTGGAGAAGCTCAGCGATGATAGTCATCCCAAAGCGCAGGAGCTGCGACAGGTGTCCGCGGCCATTTCACGGTGCACGCGCGAATTGCGCGGGATCATCGAGAACGCCAAACCGGGTGTTCTGGACCTGTTTGGCCTGACGCAAGCCATCGAGGCACAGCTCAAACGCTCCACCCAAGGCCTCGACCGCGAGATTGCGACGGATGTGACCGACACGACGGCGGATTTTCTCGATCAGGGGGCGTACCGCATCCGGCTGGCGGTCTTTCGCATCGTGCAGGAGGCGGTCACAAATGCGGTCAAACACTCCGAATGCCACCGGATTAGCGTGGCGCTATCCCGGCAGGACGCGGCGATCCGCATCACCGTCACCAATGACGGCATTGAACCTCCCGAGGGCTGGCGCCGCTCGAACCGGGGTGTGAACAATGTCAGGGTGCGTGCGGCATTGATCGGGGCGGATATCGCTTTTGAACGCACTCCGCAAAACGTCGGCAGCCAGACCATTCTGACCATCCCCTTGTCGGTTTTTGACGATCAGAATGCCGAAGACCCGGAAGGTGATCTTTCGGCCCGGATGCGTCATCTTGCGGGCGCCGACGAAAACCCGTCACGGCTGGAGGACACCGGATGAACATTCTCATTGCCGAAGACGACCCGTTTCACCGCACGTTTCTGTCCAATACCGTGCGCAGCGCCCTGCCCGATTGCGACACCCTGCTGGAAGCCGTGGATGGCACCGAAGCCGTCGATCTGGTCATGCAAAACGATGTGCATGGGGTTGTGATGGATTTGCAGATGCCTAACGCCAGCGGGATCGCGGCGGCCTCGTCGATCTGGGCGAAATACCCTGAAATGCGCATCCTTTTCTGGTCGAATTATTCGGATGAAGCTTACGTACGTGGCATATCGCGGATTGTGCCCAAGGAAGCGGTCTACGGCTATCTGCTCAAAACCGCGTCAGAGCATCGCCTTGGCCTCGCCGTTTTGGGAGTTTTCCAGGAAGATCAATGCATTATCGACCGCGAAATCAGGGGCGTGCAGCAGCGCACCCAGGACATTCATGAGGGGCTGTCGAATACCGAATTCGAGGTCTTGCTGGATATCGCGCTTGGCATGACGGACAAATCCATCGCAGCGCGGCGCGGGATTTCGACCCGCTCGGTGCAGAGTCGGCTGAAACAGCTCTATGAGAAGCTTGGAATTGATCCGACTATTGTGGATGAGGACATTGGCCCCACCTTCAATTCCCGGACACGCGCCGTTGCCATCGCGCTGTCACGCGGGCTGCTGAACCTCGAAGGTATGTCCGTTGCCGAAGACCAGTTGAGCATCTGGCTGGACAGTAAAAACCGCTATGACAGCTGAATTTGCGGGTATCCGCAGCCACGCTTGTAGAGATGCGCAACCGTTCCGACGCAGACACGGGTTTCGCAAAACATGCATTTTCATAACGTCATTAGAAAATGCAAACCAAAAACCATTCGCGGGCGTCCGGGGGATGTCTTGCACCGAATGGATGTCGACGGGAGGAAGACATGAAGATCAATACCATTGGAAAACTGTGCATTCTGGCAACGGTGGGTAGCATGGCGACAACATCCGCGATTGCCGACACCTCCGGCAAACGGATCGCGCTGTCCAACAATTATGCGGGCAATTCCTGGCGGCAGGCGATGCTGACAAGCTGGGACAAGGTTGGCAGCGCTGCTGTTGCCGATGGGGTGGTTGCAGCGGCGGATGCTTTCACAACGGCCGAAAATCAGGTGACGGAGCAGGCCGCGCAAATCCAGAACCTGATCCTGCAAGGCTATGATGCCATCGTGATCAATGCCGCCTCGCCCGAAGGGCTGAACGGCGCAGTCAAGGAGGCCTGCGATGCGGGCGTTGTGGTCGTCTCCTTTGACGGTATCGTGACGGAACCCTGCGCCTACCGCATCGCTGTCGATTTCAAGCAGATGGGCAAGGTGCAGGTTGAATATCTGGCCGACCGGCTGTCTGATGGCGGCAACCTGCTGGAAATTCGCGGTCTGGCCGGTGTCTTTGTCGACGATGAAATCTCTGCCGGGATTCACGCGGGCGTCGAAGAGAATGCGCAGTTTGAAATTCAGGGTTCGGTACATGGTGACTGGGCGCAGGATGTCGCGCAAAAGGCGGTCGCTGGAATTCTGCCGAGCCTGCCGGAGATCAAGGCCGTCGTGACCCAGGGCGGTGACGGTTATGGTGCGGCACAGGCGTTCAAAGCCGCCGGACGCCCAACCCCGATCATCGTCATGGGCAATCGTCACGATGAGCTGACATGGTGGAAGGAGCAAAAGGACGCCAGCGGTTACGAAACCATGTCCGTGTCCATCGCACCGGGTGTCTCCACACTGGCGTTCTGGGTGGCGCAACAGGTTCTTGATGGCAATTCCGTCCCGCAGGATCTGACCGTGCCTTTCCTCGAAATCACGCAGGACACGCTCGAAGAAAGCCTCGCCAATACGCAAGCGGGTGGTGTGGCGAATGTCGAATATACGCTGGACGACTCGATTGCGGTGATCACCGGAAACTAATCCGAAACTTGCAGACCGATCAGATGAGTGACCCAGACCGGCAAGGCCATCTCCCCCTTGTCAGAATGCGCGGTGTCGAAAAGAGTTTCGGCGCCGCGCGTGCGCTCACGGGCGTGGATTTTGATGCCGCGCGTGGGTGTTGCGTGGGTCTGGTAGGCCACAACGGAGCCGGAAAATCGACGCTGATGAATGTGCTCGCGGGTGTGGTATCCCCCGATCAGGGGGAAATCTTGATCAACGGTGCGTTGCTTGATGCCACGTATGATCCGGCGCGCGCAGCAGAACAGGGTGTCAGGGTCGTTTTTCAGGAACTGTCGTTGTGTCCCAATCTGACCGTTGCGGAAAACCTGCGGATTTTTCACCCCTCAATCAAAGGGATCGGCTGGCGCAAGACCGCGCGGCAGGTCATTCTGGCAGAACTTGACCGCATCTTTCCCGGCCATGGCATTTCACCGGACGCCGAAGTGGGCACGCTCTCGATCGCGCGGCGCCAAATGGTGGAGATTGCGCGCGCCTTTTCAAACGTCAATTCCCGCATCGAACTTGTGATCCTGGATGAGCCGACCTCCTCGCTGGACCAGAACTCCGCCGCACAACTGGTGGCCTTTGTGCGCGGTTTTGTGGCCAAGGGCGGCACCGTGATCCTGATTTCGCATCTGCTGGGTGAAATTCTGGATGCCACCGACCAGATTGTCGTGATGAAGGACGGTGCCACCGCCGCCGTTGATGCAACGCGCCATTTCGACCGGCCACGCCTGGTGCGCGAAATGGGCGATGTACTTGCGGAAAACAACGCTTTCGGGGGGCGCAAGAGCACTCGGCGCGACGGCCCTGCGCTGGTGAGCGGGCCCGAAGAGAATGACCAGTATCTACAACTCTATCCCGGTGAAATCATCGGATTTGCAGGGCTGAGCGGACATGGTCAAACCGATATGCTGGTGCGTATCTTCGAAGCGTCACAAGGCGCGCGCGGCAAAATCACGGCCACTGAAAAGGCGGTCTTCGTCGCCGGAGATCGGCAAACTGACGGGGTGTTCCCGCTGTGGTCGATCACGCAGAATATCTTTGTCGGCTCACTCACGCGCCTGACCAAAGGCCTCTCGCTGGATTTCGGTCAGGCCGAAGAGGAAGCACAGGACTGGCAAAAACGCCTTTCGGTACGCACGCCGGACATGGCCAACAACATTCTGTCCCTGTCAGGTGGCAATCAACAAAAAGCGCTTTTTGCCCGTGCACTGGGTGCGGATGCCCGTATCGTTTTGATGGATGATCCCATGCGCGGCGTCGATGTGGGCACCAAACAGGAGGTTTACGAAATCCTGACCCAAGAGGCCGCAAACGGGCGCGCGTTGATCTGGTACACCACCGAGACCGATGAGCTGAAACATTGCGACCGCGTCTATGTATTCCGTGAAGGCCGGATCGTGGCGGAGCTTTCCGGCGAGATGCTGTCGGAGGAAAATATCCTCAGCCATTCCTTTGAAAAGGATACCGCCTGACATGACCCGGCTGCTGAGCCCAAATCTTCTGCGCACGCTTCTGCCCGGCCTGTCGCTTGCGGCCCTGTTGCTCGCGATCTTCTACCTGCAACCCCGCACGATGAGCTATTTTGGCCTGAACCTTCTGCTCAACCTCGCCGTGCCCATCGCACTGGCGACAATTGCGCAGATGTTCATCCTTTGTGTGAATGACCTCGATCTGTCACTGGGGGCTTTCATTTCCTTGACGGCCTGTATCACCGCAACCTGGCTGAACACGACCCCACTGCTGGGCGTTCTGGCGCTACTGGCCTGTATCGTCGCCTATGGGGCGCTGGGGGCGCTTATCCATCTGCGCAACCTGCCGTCCATCGTCGTCACGCTGGGCATGTCCTTTGTCTGGACCGGAATCGCGGTTCTGGTGCTGCCGACCCCCGGAGGGGCCGCACCGGGCTGGATCCGCACGCTGATGACGTTGAAACCGGCGCTGGTACCCTTCCCGATCATCGCATTGGTGGTCATCGGGCTTGTCGTGCACGTGGGTCTGATGCGCTCTGCCGCGGGTGTGGTGCTGCGCGGGGCGGGTGGCAACGCCAAATCGGTGGCGCGGGCGGGCTGGTCGCTGTTGCGGGTCAAGGTCACGATGTTTTCGCTCGCAGGGCTCTTTGGCGTACTGTCGGGCATGGCGCTGGTGGGGTTGACCACTTCCGCTGACGCCAATATTGCGCTGCGCTATACGCTGTTGTCCATTGCGGGCGGCATTTTGGGCGGCGGCGAGTTCGTGGGCGGGCGTGTTTCACCGATCGGGGCGGTCATCGGGGCCATAACACTGGCGCTCGCCGGGTCTTTCCTGAGCTTCCTCAGGCTCAACCCGGATTGGCAGATCGGCGCGCAAGGCGCCATCCTGATCCTCGTTCTGGCCTTGCGGCTGCTGATCAGCGCCCGGGAGGTGCGCAGATGAGCCCATTGACCTCCCTGCCCCAAAAGCCCTGGATCTGGGCATGGATCGGCGCAATCTTGATGTGGCTGATCATCATGAGTGTCTCCGGCATTGTCGCGGGCGGTCAGGTGATGTCCGCCGCTGCCTCCTTCGGGACGTTCTTCGTTATCGTCGCCATCGGGCAGATGTTTGTCATCACGCTGGGGCCGGGAAATGTCGATCTGTCGATCCCCGCCTGCATCACGCTGTCGGCCACGCTGGCAATGAAATTCATGAACGGCGATCCAAACCTGCTGCTGCCGGGTTTTCTGATCTCGCTGAGTGTCGGGCTGGTGATCGGTACACTGAATTTCCTGCTGATCCTGCTTTTGCGCATCCCCCCCATCATCGCGACGCTGTCCGCTTCGTTCCTCTACCAATCCACTGCGATCTGGTCGAACCGCGGTCTCAGGGTTAAACCCCCCGAAGTTCTGGGCGATTTCGCGGTCAGTAAAATTCTGGGTGTCCCGATCCTGACGATTGTGGTTCTGATCCTGAGCGTCGCAATGGCCTTTACCTTGCACCGCACACGGTTTGGTTTGTCCGTGCTGGCCGTGGGGCAAAACCAGAAAGCCGCCAAACTGGCAGGCATCCGCGTCGAACGCGTGCGGTTTCTGACCTATCTGATGTATGCGGTGCTGGCCGCCATCTGCGGCTTTTTTCTGGCCGGGTTTTCGGGTGGCGCCGCCCTGAATATGGGCGAGCAATACCTGCTCATGTCCATCGCAGTGGTCGTCATTGGAGGAACCTCCGTGGCTGGTGGCGATGCCAATCTGACAGGCTTGTGGGGGGCATCGCTTTTCATATTCCTTCTGGTTTCGATGCTCAACACCCTGGGTTTGTCAGCCGGATACAGGTTGATCGTCACCGGCGCGATCATTGTCGGCATCATCGCTATTTCAGGCAGGAAATCCGCGATCTGATAAAGGTCTCGCGGCCTGAACACAGATTCTGACCCGCAATCAAAAGGGTTGCTTTTCAAGTCTGTCGCGCCTTGATCCGTTCCATGTGCACTTGACGAAAGTGAGCATCCGCCTCAGGTGAGCCATCGTGTAGGGAGCCGAACCATTTGTCCAAGGGCACATTGCTTTCTCCGAAGTTCACGTTGTGAAAACGATGGTGCAGATAATGCATGTAGCGATCATTGCGCAAAGCCATCTCGTCCCCAAAAACGATCTCGTCAAAGCCCGAATGGCTGACCGCAGGGCCAAGGCTGGTCTGAAAGGCGTTGAACATCATATGCAGCGGGTGACTGGGCACGACGAAATGAATTAGAATGCAGCTGAAGTACAAAAGGTGCTCGACCGGATGCATGGCCATGCCCGACCACGGCCCCACATTGACGTTCTTGTGGTGCAGGTAATGTACCCAATCGTAAAGCGGTTTCCAGTGGATCAGACGATGTATCCAGTAGAAGTGGAAATTGCGCCAGAAGGGCACCGCCAGCATCAGCAGGCAAAAGTACACGGGGTTGGTGTCAAAACTGACAAAGGGCAGTATGTCGTTGGCATAAGCCCACCACATCAGACATTCATATCCGCTCCAGAATAGCACGCCCGAATATGACCAGAAGACGTTGTCATAAACCTGATTGTTGAACAGAAACGTCGGGTTGTTCGTCGACATCCAGTTGGCGTTGTATTTCTTCTTGCGCCCTTGCATCCGGAACCTGATGAACCACAGATGGAATACGCCATTCCACAGGGTCAGAATAACCGCATTGCGCAGGACGATTTCGAGCACCCAGCCAATGGACCATGACCGCATTACCGCGAATTCAGGCGTGAAAAACGCATAGGAAACACCGATGATGCCCATGTAGAGCGCAAACCACGGGTACAGCATGCCCGGAAATCCGAACATCCAGCGCAGCAGCCCCCGGATATCCGAAGGCCGATCCAGGAGAGGTTCAAGAAAAACCGGCCGTCCGGAGCGCCATTCGCCGCGCCGGTCCCGCATCTGTCCATGTTCGTCAATCGTTGCCTTCGACTTGGCCATGACGAATTCCCCCTCGCCGCGGTTGCACCCCAAGAGTATTCTTGGCCTCTGACCCCGTCAATAACTTTCGAAAGATCATCAAATATACGATTATATACTCATCATTCGATTGATATTGAACTCCACGCATGACCCGTTATCCTGCACCAAATCTCAAAAGGAAATGATCGCGCGGGCACCATGTCGAAAGATGTCATCAATCCCTACGATGCCTTGCGGACCGGCCTGATCTGGGGGCGTTGGAAATCCGGTGAAAGGTTGATCCCGCAACATCTGAAAGCTGAATTCGGCTGTACCAGTTCGGTTTTGCGCGAAGCCATGCTGCGGCTCGCTGGCGAAGGCTTTATTGTTTCGGAAAAGAACCAGGGTTTTCGAACCGTTACACATAGTGAGGAAACCTTTTGCGAGGCCGCGCATCTGCGCCTGATCCTGGAGCGTGAAGCGGCGACGCTTTCGCTACAAAAAGGTGATTTCAATTGGGAAATGGCAGTGACAGCGGCCTATCAGAAACTGGCCTATGTCGAAAAGCAAATGATCGAAACACAAGACGTCCAGAAATATGTCCGGCACTGGTCGATTCAGGATTGGGAGTTTCACGCAACACTCATGTCGGCATGCGGTTCTGATTTGCTGATGAACGCCTACCGCTCTGCCTTTGACACGTTCCGCATGTATGCGGTCTCGACCTACGCGCATTTTGGTTTTGGTGCCGAGATCACTGCAAAAGAACATCTCGACATCTACGAAGCCACCATTGCGCGTGACGTGCCTGGCTGCCTGGCTGCAATTGAACGTCACCTGACACTTTACCAGGAAGGTCGACGCAGCGGCGCCGCCTTATCGTCGAAATTGCCGCCGGAATAGAAAACCGAAACACTGAACGGGAGGAACTTATGACACAGATCGCATTGATCACCGGCGGAGGATCAGGAATTGGTCGCGCTTGCGCCGTCACACTGGCGCAGGCCGGATTCGAAATTATCGTAACCGGCCGCCGCAGCGCACAACTGAACGAAACCCTTGACCTTGCGGGTGGCGGCACCGCAATCGCTGCGGATATTACCGACCCCAAGGAAGTTGACGCGCTCTACGCCCGGATCAAGGCAGATCACGGGCGATTGGATGTGCTCTTCAACAACGCCGGAAACAACGTGGCAGCAGCACCGATCGGTGACATCCCGCCAGAGGATTTTCTGCACGTCATCAATGTAAACCTCTTTGGCGCCTTTCTGGCGGCGCGCGGCGCATTCAACCTGATGCGGGCGCAAGACCCGCAGGGCGGGCGGATCATCAACAACGGGTCGATCTCTGCTGCGGTGCCACGCCCCGGCTCGGCCCCCTATACCGCGTCGAAACATGCGATCACCGGTTTGACGCGGACGATTTCACTGGACGGTCGCCCCTATAACATTGCCTGCGGCCAAATCGACATTGGCAACGCGGCTTCCGAAATGACCGCCAAAATGAGCGGTGGCGTGCCACAGGCTGACCTGTCCATCAAGCCAGAACCGGTTATGGATGTGCAACATGTTGCAGACGCTGTTTTGCACATGTCCAACCTGCCGTTGTCGGCAAATGTGCAATTCATGACCGTGATGGCCACCGCGATGCCGTTCATCGGGCGCGGTTGAGCATGAGCGGAATTCAAAATATTCACGTCCCAATCGAGTTCCGCACTGACGCTCATTGATCCAACAGCCGTAGTCTGAATTTCGCAGACTGCGCGGCCCGAGCCACCCGCAAGACTGGTTTCACAAATTGAAAGGTGCCTTATGGAGACCCTAATTCGCGCATGTAGCGTCAACGACATTGAGGAAGAAGACGTTCTGCGCTTTGATCATGGAGATCGGACATTTGCGATTATTCGCAGCCCCGAAGGCGAATTCTATGCAACAGACGGCCTTTGCACCCATGAAAAGGCCCATCTTGCGGAGGGTGTGGTCGACAATCACGATATCGAATGCCCATTGCATTTCGGTACTTTCGACTACCGCACGGGCGACCCCACAGGTGCACCCGCCTGCGTCAAACTCAAGATCTATCAGGTCAAACTGCAGGGCAATGACGTCTATATCAGCCTGACCTGACAGGTCTTGCAATATCGCTCAAGCTTATTCGCCGCCCCATGCTCTAGAAATGGCTCTGCGTCAAAGCACCCCTTGCGCAAGGATCATCACCGCACCGGCAGCCACGATGTACCCCGCATCGACAAGCGTCGCGCGGCCCGATTTCTGGCTGAACAAATCCATCCCGGCAACCACGAAGGCAACAGCGAGAATGGCGCCAACTGCGGTCATAATGGCCTCGTTTGTCTCGGTCATGCCCACGACAAGGGCGAGCAGTAAGATTCCAAAGAACTGAACAACCATCGCGGCCATCGGAGGCGATGCAGGCGGAGAAATATCGTGACTGCCAGTCGCCCATGCCTTGCCGAACATCAAGGGCCCGAACCACAACATCCCCAATCCGAAAGCCGCGACTGTACCAACGCCGACCGCAAGCCAGTTCATTAGCGTGACATCCATCACCCGGTCTCCTGAAGTGCATTGAGCTTGGCGTCGAGTGTTTCAAGGATGCCCATCCAGCCGCCCTTGTGGTTGTCGCGCGTCTCAGCATCAATGAAGCGCACATGTTCGAGTGTCACATGTGTGCCTGCCGCCACCGGCTTGAACGTAAGCGTTACCGTACTGTTCTCCACCGAAAAGGGGCTTTCCCAGGTGAACACAAGCCGCTCGTATCTGTTGATTTCGCGATAGGTTCCGGCATGTGGAATTTCATTGTCGCCAGCCTGCATGACGATTTCAAACCGACCTCCCTCCTCGGGCTCGCTGGAGGCGTGCGGGACACTCATTCCCGCCGCCGGCATCATGAATTTCTTCAGCATTTCCGGGTCCAACCAAGCATTGAACACATCGATTTGCGGCGCATTGATGGTGCGCTCCAACATCAGGTTCAGTTCATTCATTCTTGTCTCCCTTCGTTATCAACGCATCCAGAGCCTTTAGTCTGAGTTCCCAAATGGACCGCAGATCAGCGAACCACCGGTCGATTTCAGACAGGGGCGACATCTGCACTTCGATCAGATGTTCCCGCCACTCCGTTCGCCTGATGACCAACCCCGCGCGTTCCAACACTTTGATATGCTTGGAAACCGAGTTCAGGCTCATTTCAAACCGCTTGGATATATCGGTCACGCGCATCGGTCCGTTCTGAGCAAGAAGCGTCAGAATTTCCCGTCGTGTGGGATCGCTGGCAGCCTTGAGCAGGTCGTTCAGAAGCTCTGAATCGAGTCGTTCAACCATATGGATGAATAACAAGGCATACGTTGTCAGTCAACCAATTGGATGAATGGAAGTTTCGATATCGGCCCGTCACACAGCCTTCACTGCCAACAGGATGATCGAGATTCAGCTTTCCATATCCATGCAACTGGGTTCAGATCACGCGACCTTCTTGAAAAGCCGAGCCCGGATATGAACACCCCGCTGACCTCTGCACCAACCCTCAAAACGGAACGTTTGATTTTGCGCGGCCCGCAACGGGGTGACCTGCCAGAATTCACCCGTTTCATGACCAGCGCTCCAAGCATGGTGTCGCAAGGCGAAACCGTTAGCAAAGAAGAGGCTTGGTACGGTTTCCTGACCGGTATCGGGCATTGGCAATGGCATGGTTTCGGCTTTTTCACGCTCAGGTTGCACGATGACGATGCGCCCCTGGGCCGTGTCGGATTGCTCAAGCATTCCAATTGGCCAGAGGTTGAATTGGCCTGGCATCTCTTTGAAGGATCCGAGGGGTCTGGATATGCAACCGAAGCAGCCCGCACCGTGCGCCAATGGGCCTATCTTCAAAAAAACATCGAGCAGCTGTTCAGCTACATTCACCACGAAAACCAAGCCTCACAGGCCGTTGCGAAACGTCTGGGAGCAACGACAGATGGAACGCGCGCGCCACATGAACCTGACGCTGAAATCTGGGTGCACCCGCCCGGAACGCCGAACGCTAGGTAGTGCGCATTCGTCAAAGCGGTTGGCTCAACCGGTAAGCGCATTTTTGACGACGCGCGCCAATTGAGCCACCTTGAACGGTTTGTTCAACAGCACCGTATCTGATCCCGGAAAACCTGCGCGTTTTGCGGTAGTCGCCGGGTAGCCGGACATGTAGATGATCTTGATTTTTGGGCGAACCGCTTTGATTTCCTCGGCAAATTCCGGACCACTTTCGCCACCCGGCAAGACGACATCGGAGAGCACTAGGTCAATTTTTGTCCCCGTAGCCACAATGTCCCTTGCGGCTGCGGTGCCGCTTGCCAAGATCACTTTGTAGTTCAGGTTCTTCAGCATCGTCTCGGCGAGCTTTCTGACCTCTGCATCGTCTTCAATCACCAGAATGGTTTCACCCCTGCCGCAGGGAACCGCTTCAGCGCGTGGCGTTTCCGACCAATCAACCTCGACATCGGCCCGAGGCAGATAAATCCTGACAGTGGTGCCCTGTCCGACCCCGCTGCGGATCGTTGCCTGCCCACCCGATTGCTGGGCGAAACCGTAGACCATTGATAGACCAAGCCCACTGCCCTGCCCCACCTCCTTGGTGGTAAAGAAAGGTTCAAAGGCACGATTGCGAACGTCTTCCGTCATACCCTCCCCCTGATCGGTCACGGAGAGTACAACGTAATGTCCCGCAGCGATCTCGGCACCATTTAAAGAGCTGTCTTCATCCAAAGTGACATTCGCGCATTCAATGGTCAGCGTGCCACCTTGTGGCATCGCATCCCGGGCGTTGATGCCAAGGTTCAGCAGGGCCGCTTCCACCTGACCCGGATCCGCAAATGCACTCCAGGAACTGTGCTGCGCACGCGTGGTCACCGCGATGGTTTCACCCAACATACGTTGCAGGAGCTCCGACATATTCGCGATGAGTTCCTGCACATTGATCGGCTCAGGCCTCAACGGCTGTTTGCGGGAATAGGCAAGAAGCCGTTGCGTCAACTCGGCACCGCGCCCGGTTGCATGAATGATCGCGGAAATCATCGGTTGAGATTGCGTGCTCTTATCCAACTGCTCCAACAGCTCTGCATTCCCTTGAACAACGGCAAGCAGATTGTTGAAATCATGCGCAATTCCCCCGGTCAGCTGGCCAATCGCCTCCATCTTTTGCGCCTCGGCCAAACGTTTTTCGGATCGGCGTTTTTCCTCGCTGGCTTCGGATTTCGTCTCCAGCAACAAACGCTCTATCGATCGGTGGCTTTCCTCAAGTTCCAGCCTCGCGACGAATTCCGACACGAATAGCTGCGCATGCCGTTTGATGACCTGGAAGAAGATGAAGAAGAAGCTCACCGCGATGATAGCCCCCCCCAAGGTTGCGGGGTGCCCTGCGGACAACAGACCTGCAAGGGCCCCAATGGTCACGAGCCCAGAGTAGACAACCGCCGCCATGGGAACAGGATAAAGCGCGATTGCGCCGCCACAAATCATGCCGGTGACAAGGGCGGCCAAAAACATCTGGACCCAACCATCGACAACCGGAAGCACAAACATGCTTGGATAGGCCCAGATCAAACCGAATACGGTTGAGCGCCGCACGACCCTTTTGACCGAGCGCTTGCTGACTTTTTCAGGAGCCTCGCGCAGCCGATGACGTCGTGCCCTCCACAAGGCGGGTACGGACACATATCCGATCACTGCCGCCCAAAGTGCGATCACCGGTGTAAATTCACCGGTCACATAGAGCGCTCCTACGAGGGTGCCCGCGTTGACCATGTTCACAATCATCAACGCAGGCATCAGTCGCACCAACGCATGGACCTGCTGCGCCCGAATACGAGCAGCGGTCTCGGGGGTCTGAGAATTGGTCAAAGATTATTATCCCGCAAAAGGAGACTAATTCTACCTTGATACCAACTATGATTGAATCGCCTATTCTTGGCTAGCCCGGCAGGCAGGCGATAACGCTATCAAAGACGACCTCGCTGGCCGCGCAATAAACACGATTTCGCGTCAAAACTCACCCGGCATAGCCAAACAGACGCGGCAGCCACAGGACCAACCCTGGCCACAAAACCAAGCTCAACAGGGCAATCAGCAGCGCGATAAGGAAGGGCCAGATTTCACGGATGATTTCTGCGAGCGGAATGCGTGTGACTGCATTGAGCACAAAAAGCAGAATCCCGTAAGGCGGCGTGATCAGCCCGATCATGCAATTGACGACGGCCACGACGCCAAAATGCACAAGGTCGATGCCAAGCTCGCGACAGGTGGGCAGAAACAGCGGTATGATCACCAGAATGATCGTTGTGGCATCCAGCACGCAGCCCAAAAGCAGCAGCAACAGGTTCACACCCAGCAGAAAGGCAATCGGTTTTACGTCCAGCCCGACGAGGCGTTCGGCCAGCAGGCTCGGGATGTTCTCGGAGGCCACAACGTAGTTGAGGATCAGGGCCCCTCCGATCACAAGACCAACGGCGGCAGAAGAGCGTGCACTTTCAACCAATATCTCGTAGAGCGCGCGGAGGCTGAGTGCGCGATAGAAGATCGAGGCGAGCAGCAGCGCATAAAATGCGGCGACCGCGGCAGCCTCCGTCGGCGTGGTGACGCCCCCGTAAATCCCGTAGAGCAGGATCGCAGGCATCAGCAGGGCCGGAAATGCATTGGCCGTACGGCGCGGCAGCTCTGATAGCGGCACCGGCTCTTCGAGAGCGAACCCGCGTTTGTGGGACAGCACAAGGTTCATCGCCATCAACACCGCCCCCATCAGTAACCCGGGTATGATCCCGCCCAGAAAGAGGTATCCGATGGAGGTATTGGAAACCAAAGCGTAAAGGACCATGGGAATCGATGGCGGAATGATCGGACCAATCGTCGCAGAGGCGGCAGTGATCGCGGCCGCGTAGCCACGTGTGTAATGGCCGCTTTTCGTCATCATCTGAATGATGATTTTGCCAATGCCCGCAGCATCGGCCACAGCAGAACCCGACATGCCCGAAAAGATCAGCGATGCGACAACGTTGACGTGTCCCAGCCCGCCGCGAAACCGCCCGACAAGTGCTACGCAAAACCCAAGCAGACGGTCACTGATGGTCCCTGCATTCATGATATTGGCCGCCACGATAAAGAGCGGCACCGCAAGCAGGATGAAGCTCTGATAGAGGCCATCCATCAGGACCTTGCCAACAATGCCGACCCCCTGCCCCGCAAGTGTCACATAAGCCACCGACGCCACCAGAATGGCGTAGGCAATGGGCGTGCCAATGCCAGCCAGAAAGAACAGCGTCGCGATGCAGATAAAAAATTCGATACTCATCGTATCTCGTCACTGCCATGTGTTGGCGCGTCCACACCGTAACGCACTGCGCTGTAGGCAGCCCAGGCATAACGCAGTGCGACGGCAATCAGAAAGAAGATGTATATCGCGTAGATATCCCTCATGCGAATCCAGTCTCCGAAAACAGCGGATAATGTCGCCGTTTTCTTGAGCCGCAGGATATAGAATTTCGACCATGTGGGTTCAACGGACAAGATCAGCACGACCGCGATGGTGACGCCTGAGATGATGATGAACCAACGGCGCACCGCCGGTCGCACAGCGTGGAAGAGGATGTCAAAGGTCACATGATCGCTGTCTCTGACCACAAAAGCATTGCCCCAAAAAACGATCCAGACCCATAGAAACAGGCAAAATTCGAGGGTCCAGCCATAAAGCGAGGGATCAAGAAAAGGAAACCGGTCAGGCAGCCATTCGAGACGCGCAGAGTAGCGCACCACAATCTGCAGAACGAAGGTCAGAAACATGATCGCCATCATCGCCGCGGCAACACTGCGCGCAAAGTGGCCTGCACCCGCCTGAATTGATTTCATCTGTGGCCCCCGCGATGGCCAGTCTTTGCCGGCCTAAATCATGGGAAGGACGGTTTGCCCGTCCTTCCAAACGTCATATCACAACAGATCAGTTGCCGAGCGCGTTGATTTTGTCCAGCACGCCATCGGGCCAGCTTGCCGCAAGTTCGGAGCCTGCGTATTGCGCCTGAACATGGTCACGGAAAGCCTTGAGATCAGGCTCGTAAACCTCTAGCCCCTGCTCTTGCAGGAAGGACACGAGATTGGCCTCTTTTTCCAGCTGCTTTTGCCGCCCGCTCTCTGCCGCCGCTTCTGCTGCGGCCTGAACGGTGGCCTGTTGGTCAGCGGTCAACCCGTCCCAGACTGCTTTCGAGAAGGCAACATAGTTCAGATCAACCAGATGCGACGTCAGGGCGATCTGTTTGGTTACCTCATAGAATTTGGCGTCCACGACCGTGGGGAGCGGATTGTCCTGACCATCAACCGATCCGGTCTGCAAGGCGGTGTAGACTTCGGTGAAGGCCATCGGCGTGGGGTTTGCACCCAGTGCCTTGCCCAGAAACTGCCAGGCGTCTGTGCCGGGCATTCTGAGGTTGACACCGGCGAGGTCCGCCGGGGAGGTGACGGTCAGCTCATCTTTGGTCTGGCGCAAGTTCACATGGCGCTGGCCGAGGTACATGACCGCAAGCAGCTTCACGCCCAATTCATCCTCTACCTTTTGACGGAACGGTTCCATCAAAGGGTCATTGAAAACGGCAACCTGATGGGCCGCGTCCTGATGAACGTAGCCTGTCGCAAAGATCGAGAATTCAGGGAAGAACTGCGCCAGCTCCTGTGCCGAGGTGATCGACATTTCAAGATCACCCGACGCGATCGTTTCCAGCTCAGACCCCTGGGCAATCAAGGAGCCATTGTAATGCGGCTCGTACGTGGCGAACTCTGCCACAGCCGGGGCAAAGACCTCGGCCAGCGCCACCGACCGTTGGTCGGTCTCGGACGCAGGTGTGGACATCCGCAAGGTAATGTCGGCTGCATAGACCGGAACAGCCAGTGCGGTCGCCATCACCGCGATGGGTGCACGCCTGATGAAATTCATGATCATATTAGTTCCTCCGTGTTTAACTTGCGGCTTTTCCGCATATTATCCGTCAGGCTGTCGCCCATCGAAATTCCTTCACATGCCAAGAGCGCGCCGTTTCGCGCTGTCGATATGCGCTTGAAGGGCCCGCACGGCTCCTTCAACATCACGCTCTTTCAGCGCCGCCAATATGACAAGATGCTCGTCAAGGACCGAAACGACAAGCTCCGGCAGCATCCGCGTATCCTGGTTCCGAATAAGTCTGATTTTTATCGCATTGACCCGGTGAATGTCCGAAATGATCGCATTCCCCATGGCGTCAATGATCAGGTCATGAAAATCCCAGTCAATCTGTTGGGCTTTCTGCAAAATGTCGGGCGAAACTGCTGAGGTAGCCGCATCACGCACATCCTGGTGCTGCCTGATCAGACGGTCAATGTCGTCCGATGTGGCGGTCTTGCAAAATGCCATGACCGCCTCCCCCTCAATGATGCTGCGAAGCTGGAAGGCATTACGAACAAGCTCAAGATCAATGGACAATATCTGCAACCCGCGCTTGGGCACCGTCTTGATCAGCCCATCCGCCTCAAGGCGCGGGATCATCTCTCGGATCGCCCCCAAGGGCATGCCCGTCAACTCCACAAGCTCGCGCTGCGAAACGATCTGTCCGGGCTGAATGTCGCGCGACAGCAATTTTGCGGTAAAGTTGGAATAGGCGTGATCACGTAGCCGGAGAGATGCCTGAGCGCTCATGCTGTCGCCTTCGTTGACGAAAACCTTGCGGCAATCAGATCACACGCCGTGCCTTCCAGCGGTCGCAAGGGCGCACGCAGGTGCGCCCACTGGGCGTTGCCGGTTTTGGCGACCATGGCCAATTTCAATGCCGGAATAACCGGACCGGAGACAATCAAATCCACATCCGCACAGAGCGCGCTATCTTCCAGATGTGTCTCAAACAGGGTTTTCAGACGCGCAGGGTACAGATTCGCCATGCCGCAGATCGACCCTGCGGCCCCCAGGGCGGCAGCCTTGTGCAGCAGCCGTTCGTCCCCGACCAGCGTGGCGATCTTGCCGCTTTCGAGAAGCGCGCGCGTGTTATCCCAGTTCCCGGCACTGTCTTTAACCGCAAGCACATGATCCGGGAATGCCTTTTTGAGACGCATGATCAGATCAAGGGACAGCGGTATCTGGGTAATTTGCGGGATATGATAGAGAATGAACTGCGCCGCTGAATCGGCCATCTCGAAAAGACCTGCATGCCAATCGAAGAGGCCAGTATCATCCACCCCCTTGAAATAGAAAGGGGGCATCAGCAGAAACTGGGTGACGCCTGCCTCCAGACCTTGCCGCAGCTGCGTATGCACGTCCGAAAGGGCTGAACCACACAGACCGAGTGTGATCTGTTTTGGATTGATGCCGCTACCGGTCATCGCCACGAGCGCGTCCTGCCGTTCCTGAAGCCCGATGGACGCGCCCTCTCCGGTGGTTCCAAAGAGCGTGACGCCCTGAAGCCCACTGCCGAGCATATCCTGTGCATGCTGACACAGCAGCCCGAGGTTCAAACTGCCGTCCGCATGAAATGGAGTCAAAAGGGCTGTGGATATCCCGAAGTGCGCGATACTCATGCCCCCCTTTTCATCGTTTGCCGCACGTATGATTCGAGTTTTCAGGGTAATCGTTACAAGTTGACTGTCAACGTAACATGTTAGATTGTTCACCAGATTAATGCATTGGAACGTGCGGGGTGAACGACCTGAGATGCCAAGAATTCTCTGCGCGGGGTTGATTGCCACAGACCTTGTGTTCGAGGTCGGGGAGTTTCCTGCAAGCGGTACGAAAATCAGGGCGCAAGGCGCTCGGATGATCGCAGGCGGCGGGGCCATGAACGCGGCCTCGGCCATCACCAGTTTGGGGGGCGAGGCGATACTGGCGGGCGCTATCGGGGATGATCCGCTGGGCGAATTTGTCAGAGACAGGATGAAAGCGCACGGCATTGACGATCATTTGGTTCAGAAGGTTGCAGGCGCTTCGACACCACGATCCGCGATTGTCATCACAGCTGACGGGGAGCGCACGATCATAAACCATCGCGACGCAGAACCGCCTGGCGAGTCGGAAGCTTTACATCCAGATCTCCTTTTTGATGCCGTGTTGGTGGACACAAGATTTCCAGCGCTGGCAAGAAACGTCACTGCGGCAGCCCGGCAGGCGGGAAAGCCCTGCGTTGTTGACGCTGAAGCGCCCGTTTCCATCGCCACAGAGGTACTTGAGGATGCAACCCATGTCATCTTCTCCGAACAGGGATTGGCCGATTTTTGCGGAGAGGCGAGCGCCGCAACCCTGGCACATGCAGCCCGTCAGCTTGGCGGATGGTGCGCCGTGACACGCGGCGCAAACCCCGTTCTTTGCAGTGATGGTGCGCACAATACCGAAATCCCCACCTTGAAGACACATGCTCGGAACACGCTCGGCGCAGGCGACGTCTGGCATGGCGCATTCACCCTGGCCCTTACCCGGGGCCGCTCGGAAATCGAGGCCGTTAACTGGGCCAACGCGGCGGCCGCCCTGAAGGTCGCACGGCCCCTTCAGATGGAGGATCTGCCAACAACCGCAGAAGTCGAGAGCCTCCTGCAATCCGACAAACCCGCGTTGGAGCATCTGACATGACCTTCACGGACACACGAAAGCTCACCTTGAATGGGCAGCCCCTCCCGGATGAAAGGATCGGTTCCTTGACGGAGGCCGATGCGTCGGGAGATCTCTTTGCACAGCTCGCACGCGACGGCTACCTTCTTCTGCGGGGGGCGCATGACGCCACCGAGGTCGACACGGCGAGGCTGGAAGCTCTTTACCGGTTGGCAGAAGTCGGTGAGGTTGCTGAGCCCACCGAAGATGGTATCGCATCGGGCCGGTCGCATCGGCGCGACATTTATCCGAACACCGTTGAACTTGGTGCCTTCTGGCAATCCGTCAGCGAAGGCCCGGCCCTTCGTGCGGTCATCAACGGCCCGCGCATCGCCAAGATCATGGACCGGCTCTTTGGTGAGAAATCACAGCATTTCTCGTTTGCGTGGTTACGCGCGATGACGGCGGGCCGGGCATCACCGCTACACGTGGATCACCCCTACATGAACCGGGGTTCCAAGCGGTTGGTGACCTGCTGGACGCCGCTTTGTGATATCAGTCTTGCTGATGGGCCACTTTACATCCTTGAGGGATCACACCGCTGGGACGACATTCGCCGGCAATTCGAGGGCCACGATGTGGATCAGGATACCACGCGACCGGGACATATTGAGGAGAGCGCCATCGCCCTTGCGCAGCGCAAGAACAGCCGGTTCTTGACCACGGAGTTCAAGCCGGGTGACTGTCTTGTTTTCGGCATGTTCACCGCGCATGGGTCCTTTGACAACGCCTCCCAAACAGGTCGCATCCGCCTATCCTGCGATACCCGGTTCCAGCCCGCGGCAGACCCGATGGACCACCGCTTTTCAGGATCATCCCCGACAGCTCACAACGGGCTGGGATACGGCTGCCTGTCGGCGGCGCTGCCGATGACGGAAACCGGAAAACTGCGCTGAAAACGGAAGAAAGACGTCGATGTGAAAGGAATTATTCCCAGTCTGAATACACCGTTTGACCCCGCGGGTCACCTTGATCTGTCATGCCTCAGGCGATTGGTTGAGCATACAATTGGCGCAGGCTGCGGCGGTATGCTTGGGCTGGCGGTCGCAGGGGAGCACACGACACTGACAGAAGGTGAAAAACTCAGCTATATCCAGACCCTGACCGACGCAAATGCCGGACGTGTGCCTGTTATCATCAGCGTGACCGCGCAGGACCCAAATGAGAGCCTGGCGCTTTCAAGGACCGCCACTCAAGCTGGGGCTGCCGGCGTCTGCGTGCAAATCCCCGAAAACCTGAACCGTCAAGGCATGCATGAATTCCTGCGCGACATCGCGAATGCCGGACCAGATATTCTGATGGTGCAGGATCTGGATTGGGATGGGGGTGGTCTGTCTCTTGATGACATCACCTATCTCTTTGACAAGGTAGATAGGTTTTCCTGGCTGAAGATAGAGACACAGCAGGCAGGTCCCAAGTATTCGGCTGTTCTGCGCGCTACTGACGGCAAGCTGAATGTCTGCGGTGGCTGGGCTGTGACGCAGTTGATGGACGCATTGGCGCGCGGCGTTCATGCGTTCATTCCGACCGGCATGGAGCGCGTTTATGTCTCGATCCAACGCCTCTATGAGACCGGAGAAGTCACCGCCGCGCGTGCCTTGTTCGAAAGGGTCTTGCCGATCCTCAATTTCTCCAACCAGAACATCGGTATCAGCATCAGGTTCTTCAAGGAATTGCGCAAAGCGGAAGGGCTGTTTGAAACGGACCAATGCCGCCTGCCGCAGGCGCAATTCGATGACATCCAGGCGCTGGAGGCACGACACGCGCGCAACGCCGCGATGGCATTGATACGCCAAGCAAGTGAAGCCGCGGCGATGAGACAGGACGGATAGCGAAGATGTCACAGATTTTGGGTCACGGTCAGCATCGATATGAACCGCTGCCGGAATGGGGCAACCTGCCATCCGATGTGATTTTGGGGGACGTTGCGGGCATTGCCGTGGACGACAATGACAGGGTGTATCTGTTCAATCGGGGCGACACACCGGTCGTTGTGCTCAGCCAGAGCGGAGACCTTCTGGCCGCCTGGGGACAGGGCATCTTTACGAACCCTCATGGGGCGTCGATTGGACCGGACCAATGCCTTTACCTGACCGATAATTTTGACCACACCGTCCGCAAATTCACGCTGGACGGTAAATTGCTTCTTGAGATCGGCACAGCTGGCGTCAGTTCCGGGTTCATGAGCGGGCGACCGTTCTGCAAATGCACCCATGCGGCAATCTCCGCATCCGGCGACATCTTCGTGTCCGACGGGTATCAGAACGCCTGCATTCACAAGTTCGACCCAAGGGGAAATCTTCTGAAAAGCTGGGGAACGCCCGGATCGGGACCCGGCGAATTCAACCTGCCCCACAATATCTGCTGTGACGTCGATGGCTGGGTGTATGTTGCGGATCGGGAAAACTCCCGCGTGCAGGTCTTCGATCAGAACGGGCGATTTGAGACGCAGATCAATAATATGCACCGCCCGAGCGGGTTGGCGATCACACCGAGGACCTGCCCTGCGTGCATTGTAGGCGAGTTGGCGCCTTATCTCCACGTCAATCGGGATTTCCCGAACCTTGGCCCGTTCGTCACTTTTATGGATCAGCAAAGCAGGGTCATCTCACGCCTTAACGCAAGCAAAGGTCCGGGATTGGGCGCCGGCCAGTTCCTGTCTCCCCATAGTATCGCATATGACAGCTCCGGCGACCTCTATGTCGGCGATGTGGTTGATGCGGACTGGCACGCAGTCATGCGTGAAAGTCCCAAACCGGAACATCCCAGACGCTTTCAGAAATTGAGGCGTGTTGCCGACACCGATGCACGGACTGATCCCAAGTCCGACAGGTGATGGTTGGCGATCTGGTCAGCCAAAGCCCGCCTGCCAGCGGGACGCAAGCGGCCTGACGTCGGTTCAAATATGCGTTATTCTGGACTTACGGGCTGTCTCTCAGACGATGGCGCCTTACATCTGCAATCATAGTAAACGGTATGGAGTAATTTTGATGGTACTGAAATATGCAGCAGTTGGCGTGGCCCTGGCCTTGAGTGCCTGCACCACGATAGACAACGAAACGCGCACGCAGAAGGTCCTTGAGGGCGGCTTGAACGACGGCCAACGTTACGAACTCAGGACGCGCGAGATGGCCGGGCCGAACGGTTCCTTCACGCAGACCCGTGTGGTTTACAGAGGTCTGGCCAGAACCTGTGTGCTGGACAGCCCCGGAGATTGCGAGTCTGTTGCGCGCAATCTCATCGACAAATATGACGAGTTGATTATCTAGAGTTTCCTCGCAGGAGGGTGTGTTGAAGTTGTCGGCGCCCCTGTGACAATGGGCAACCAGCTTCCCGGTAAAGAAATCAGCTTTTACCCATGTCCCGCGCTCAGCACTATCTGCGCGGGACCAAATTTCGTTCCCGGGCTAGCAATCGACGCCCGCCTGGCTGCGGGCCAGTTCCCGTTTGTCCACATAGACAAAGCCCTGCACCGCCGGGCTTTCATAGGCCATGACCTGACCGGCGGTTCTAGCAAAACAGGCACAATCCATCCCGGATTGCGCAGACCGACAATAGGCCATCTCGTTTCTGAATATCGTCTGACTTTCCGAATCCGAGGCGACCGCGGCGCCGCGTGTTGTCAGTGGCTGGAAGGTGAATCCGATGGCAGCAACCGTTACCATCCCCAGACCTATGTAGATAGCAAGAGCGCTTTCACTGACCATTCTACCCTCGAGACGCCCCCGCATTTACGCTAACGCCCTTAAAATAGCGCCTCAAGGAAAATGAAATTACGATTTAACTCAAATGAGTCGGGGTGCAGCCAGGGCAACACGGTCATGTTCGGGGTTGCGTGTATGCCGGATTGATCGTCTGGCTCTACGGTAGTGCCCCTCCGGGAGAGCCGCGCAGGGACCAGAAGAAGGCTTCCAGCTTCTTGCTTCGGGTCGTTTCCCCGAATGTCGCGATATAGGCACGATCCAGCAGCGAAGCAGAGGTCGCAATCTCTCGATTGAGAACTTCGAAAAAGCGCCCGATCAACAGCGATTTATGAATCTCATTGTAATCCACATTGGCAAATATCGCATATCGGTCGGTCGTGAAACTGCGCGGGCCACGCAGCCAGGCACATCCTGCGTGACGGCTGGCATGCTCAGCGATGATCTCCAGATCGCCGACATAATATGTAATGGACCCGTCACAGAATTTCTTGGCCACATCATCATGCGTATCACCGGCCCAGAACACGCCCCCCTGCTCTTCCAGCCCATTGGTGTTGTTACAGTGGTTCTTGCTGTCTTTTGGGCTGCGCAACGCGGCAATGATGTAGTCGCGATAGGTGCGCCATTCGCCGGACTGCAGGATAATCTGAATGCTATGGCTTGCCGCGTTGGTTGTGCCGACAAACCCGATCAGAGCCTTGTCTTTTCGGCAGGCAGATGCGGGTGCTACGGACCCTTTACGCGTCAGATATCCGACCCCGGTGATAAAAAGCGGCGGCGAGACGGCAAATCGTTTGACCCGCGCGGTGTTGATCGTCGCCGGGTCACACATGATGTCAATCTTGTCGCCAAGCAAGTCAAAGCGATCAAAAGGGACGGGTTCTTCGTTGGCAGCCTCAGCCAGTTTTTTCAATTCATCCCGGCGGGTCTTTGACAATTCATCAATATCATGAACCGTGATCTGGCTGGCCTTGATGTCGGGCGTATCATCTTGCCGGATGAGCATCTGCTTGAGCACGACATCACAAATGTAGACCATGTATCCATCATAACCAGCCGCCCGGATCGGACCGGAACCGGTAGACACGTTCCGGGGCACCTTGAAAGTTTCATAACTGAAAGGACGCGCAGCACCGCGTACTCCGATGCGCAGTTCCAGCCCAGGTGCATCGGCCTCTGCAACCGTTTCTGTCGCGGTGTCATTCGTCACCTGTGCGGTGGCTGGTGTCATTGCCCAACCAAACAACATCAAGAACATAACCCACATACGTGTCATTCCGCGCTCGCTTTCTTGAGGTTGAACAACCTGCGCTTCTTGGTCTTTTGCGCCGGGCTGTCCTCGGTGATCTCCAGGAAGATGGCGAAGAAAATCAGGAACAGGAATGGATGAGCGCCGTAGATCAGCATCTCGCGGACCTCAAAACTGTAGTCAAATCCGGGCGGCGTATCGCGGATGAAACCAGGGCCATAGCTGGCAATCACGATCAGGTAATACCAGCCCAAGCTCATGAAGGCGAAGAGCACGCCCATGGGTATCGTGACAAAGGCCCTTAGCTCGTCGTGTTGGTCAATCAGGACCAGAACGCCAATGGCGACGATGAACCCAACGCCCGCATGCATCGCAAAGAAGGACCATTTTGACTGGAAGAAAAAGGCGATCTGGTTCTCGGTGAGTGCAAAACCCGCATTGATCCACAGTTCCAGAAACGTACCCGCAATAACACCAAAAATGGCCGCTATCGACGGGATGACTGCCATCGAAAACAGCCGCAGGAACGGTATGCGCCGGATGTGCCATCCCGGCCAGGAATTGTCTTCCTTGCGCACCTCACGACCGAATAAGGCCGTGATCGCCGCCAACAAGGTACTCATGAACACGCCAAAGACTTCCCAGAACGAAACCGTCAGAATGGTATGACGGCGTTCTGCATATTTCGTTTTCAGGGTCGATTTCCAAACCGCACGGCACTTTTCGGCTTTGGGAGGGTCAAGGGAGCCGACCGCCGGGTCAATCTTGTCCCAGGGATCGTCCTCCTCGTCGAACTCATCAGGCGCGGGCGGTCTGGATTTACAGGTTTCGATCAGCTCGGCATCAAACTGCTGGTTCTCCATGGTCTCGACGACAATTGGTTGCAGCCGCGATGCAGTGATGGGGTATTCTGCGGAATTCCATGCCAGCAGTGTGTAGAACGCAGCCGGAATCGCCAGCGTCGAAAACATCATCCCCATCGCAAAGGAGTTCAATTCGACCTGGTAGCTTCTCTTGATCCGCTCATTGATCCGCGCAATGGCGCTATCGCTGTTGTAATTTTTGATCGCCCGATTGTTGCGCAGGAAATGAACAGCAAAGAGCGCAATCGTGTCATTGGCCACTGCATTCGCCATGTCGAATATCTTCTTGCGGGCGGCTTCGTCACCTTTGACCTCGTTCTTGAGCTGGTTCTTCAGGTCTTCCACCTGCCCTTCGAGGGTCTCGGACAGCTCGCCCATTTTCTCAAGTTGCGTAAATGGAAAATGTTTGACCCGCTGCTTTCCCGTGATGGCCGGGGCGAGGTAGTCAATGGTCCGCAATGAGCCGTGAATGGCTGGTATCTGGCTGCTGTCATAGCTGTTTTTGAAATCTTCCTCGACATTTTGGGTAAACATGTCGGACAAGGGCTTCTGGCACTCAACCTTGAAGTTCTGGAAAGCGATTGCGTGCAGTTCTTCTATAACGGCGTAAACCCCGCGTGGCACGCCGGCCAAACGGTGAGACAGCGACCGCATGGTGTTCTCTACCGGTCGCAAGGCCCCAATGGAAAAGATGGAAATAATCGCAGCCGAGATGAAGATCGGGCGTCCGTATTGTGAATCGATCAGGCCAATCGGGTCCGTGGCGGTGCCGGTCAGGTCATCCGTCGGACCAACCTCCGAATTCGACGCCAGCGTCTGCGTGACCAATTCATAGATTTCGGTTGAGCTGAGCACCACAATGTAGGTGCCCAGATACAGCAGCGAATAGAACATGAAGCCGATGTTCTTTTCGCGAGGCGTACAAAGCTTGGCAACCTCGACGTTCCGCAGGATCGGGTGTTCCCGAAACGGAATTGAGGTCAGCGAGGAGTTATAATTGCGGTAGGCTTCGATGAGTAGCGTGACAGCCCCGGCAACAACCACCCCAAAGTAAATGAGGGAGTTCATTGGCTCAGCAAGGTTTTACACCAGCTTTACAAGCAGTTGCTGACGGAAGGATCACACGGACCGGCTTGCGGGTTCTGATCCGGCCCCGGAAAATAGGGGGAGGACCCGATGAACACGGCCAGAAACGCAACGGTGGCTAGTTTGGACAGCATAATTGTTCTCAATGATTAAATTAATGATGTGTTAACCTAGCGGAAACCTGCCGAAATTTCAACCTGAAATTGATGCTGGCGGCGGGCCACAACGCGTTCGACAATTCAGGTCGTGATCTGCTAAGTATATGATCGCCCGATCTTATCTGTTCCCGTTGTGCGCGGCCTCCGATCCGGCACAGGCAATTGCGATAGATAGCCTAGGTTGAATTTGGTCTTTCGCAGGTTGACCGCCGGTTTTGCAATCACAAACGACCGGTCTCAACCAGAGGTACAAATGCATCCCTGAGGACGCATTCAAGGCGTGTGTTTCAGCGACGAGGATGCGAAAACGATCAAGATGGCCAAAACCGCAAGGAGCCCAAATGCGATTTGCAGATCGGTGCTTTCGGCAACAAAACCAACGAACGCGGGACCGATCAACATGCCTCCGTAACCGAGCGTGGCGACGCTGGAAATGGCCTGACCTGCCGGCAAATCCGGGTCATTGGCCGCGCGGCTGAACGCCAGCGGCATGATCACGGCGTATCCGATCCCCATCAGCGCAAACCCCAGCAGCGCGGCGGTGAGCGAGGGCAGCAAGACCGTAATCAACACCCCGACTGCGGCACAGATACCGCTGATCCGCGCGGCACGCACAGGTCCCGTAACCGTCACCAGCCTGTCGCCCAACAGCCGGACAATCACCATCGCAACAGAGAAAACGGTGTACCCTAAAGTTGCAGCACTTTCAGATGTTTGCACGATATTCTTCAGGTAAACGGCGCTCCAATCCGCGACCGCACCTTCCCCAAGAGCTGCACAAAAGGCGACGATACCGACCAACACCAATGTTCCCGTTGGAAAGGCAAAGATTGAGCCATCACGGTGAGCGGCTCTGTCGGACTCCCAGGGAATATTGGCGGCGTAGTATGTTGCTGCAAATACGGCTGCCGAAGAGATCAGGAAATGCACAAAAAGACCCATGCCCAGATAAACCGCCAGGTATCCGCTCAGAGCGCCCAGCCCTGCCCCAAAGCTCCACATCGCATGAAATGAAGACATCATGCGCCGGTCAAGGCGGCGTTCGGTTTCGGCCCCCCACCCGTTCATCGCCACATCCATCGCGCCATGCGCAGCGCCAAAAAAGAAAAGCGCGGCCCCCAGGGTAATTTGCGTTGGCGCAAGCGACAATGCGACGAGTGTCACGGGATATGTGAAGGCAATCAGGCGGGTCACCCGCACTGCGCCCAGGCGATCAACTGCCTTGCCTGCGATGGGAAATGAACAGACAGCGCCCGCCGCAAGCGTCAGCAATAAGAATCCAAGTGCTGCGTGCGACAAACCAAACTTTTCAGCCACCGCCGGCACGCGCGACGCCCAAATGCCGAATAGCGCACCATTCAGGATGAACATGGCTGCGACCGCGCGCCAGGGGGTGCGCCAGTCAGACATTTTTAACCATGATTCCCTTGGCTTGGAACGCGGCACACTCCGAGGGCGTGCCGTCCGTGATCAAGCCGTCAAGCGCGGTCGGGAGCAACGTTCGGTGACGGGCCCGCGATCCCAATTTTGTACGATCAGCCAGTGCAACCGTCTTCACTGCGGCATTCGCCATCATTTTTTTTACCCGGGACTCATCCATATTGTCAGAACTCAGCCCGAAATCAGCGTCCATGGCACAGGCCCCCAGCACCGCCGTCTCGGCTGCCAGCTGACCCAGTTGTTCTTCGCAATCCAATCCGACGCTTACCCCCCCGTGGCCGCTCAGACGCCCCCCGAGCAAGACCACCTCGATACCGTTTTCCATACACGCGATCGCCACCCAGGGAGAGGGCGTTACAATCAGCAACCCTGCTCTGGGCTTCAATGCTTTGGCGAGCGCCCAAACCGTTGAGCCCCCGTCCAAAATTACAGTCTTGCAATCCGCCAAACTGTCCACGGCGGCAGCGATCATCGCCGCAGGAGGTCTTTTGCCGTGCGCGATTTTTTCCTGCATGGGTGCTGCCGGTGGCATGACCGGGATTGCGCCGCCGCGAACCCTGTGCGCTTTGCCCGACCGTTCCAGCGAAATCAGATCGCGGCGCGCGGTGTCTATCGACACGTCGAATTCTACAGCGATTTCCGCCGCAACAATGTGAACACCATCCGCCAAACGGCGTTCCAGTATTTGCTGGCGGGTATCCGGGACGTTCAGATCCATTTAATTCCTGCACTTTCTTGCAAAAAAATGCATAACACTGCAAAAGAGAAGAATCCAACCCCAAATGTCCGAGGAGCTTCAAGAAAATGAAACAGGTTTTTGACGACAGGGAATTCAGGCCGTTTCGTGCCGCGATTTTCGATCTCGACGGGACGCTGGTTCATTCTGAACACGCTTGGGAAGCGGCAAAAATTTCGGTCTTGGCCCATCATGGTCGCAGACCAAGCCAAGCCTTGCTGGACGCCCATGTCGGTCGGGGGTTGAATGGTTTCCTTGACGAGGCTTTTGAAGAAACCCTGTTGCCGGACAAACGCGCAGCCATCGCACATGAAATCGGCGCAATTGCTGATGATCTGCTGCCCCGCATGCGTGAGCCGATTGCCGGTGCTGCTGATTGCCTGCAAAGCTTGCATCTGAGCGGGCTCAGGATCGCCATTTGCTCCTCATCGCCGCGGCGGCACATCAAGGGTGCCCTCGACATGCTGAACATTGGCAATCTTGTTGACACGATTGTCTCCGCCGCAGAACTGCCAAAGGGCAAACCGGATCCTCTGCCCTATCAAGAGACGCTGCGCGCCCTCACCCTGGACGCAACTGACGTCTGCGCCTTTGAGGATTCACTGCCCGGTGCGCAATCTGCTGCCTCTGCCGGTATTTGCGTTTTTGCGGTCGGTCCGGGATGTACAGAACCGAAGTTTTCATTCTGTCATCGGCAATCAGAAAGCTTTGCGGCTCTTTCCAGTCTTGTTCCCGCAACCCCCTAGCATTTCTGTTCAAACATCCAACCGCGCGCACTGCGAGGTGTCGCTTGCCCTACAGCGCCCGATAGGGCCAAGTAGGTCAACGGGTTAGAGGGAGAAAACCGATCATGTCACGCTGGACCACGATTGATTGTACGGGAACCCCACATTGCCGGCACGAAAATGGCTTTGCCGCATACAAGGGCAAACTCTACCTCTTCGGTGGCCGGCGCATTCAACCTGTCGACATCTTCGACCCTAAAACCAACCGCTGGACGTCAGCCTCGGCACCGCCGATGGAAATCCACCATTTTCAGCCAGTGGTGATTGGTACCGAGATTTGGCTGCTTGGGACGATGACGGGGGAATTTCCGCGTGAGACGCCACTTGAAACCGTCTTTGTCTATGAACCGGAAACCGATACCTGGCGCGAGGGACCACCCATTCCCGAAGCCCGCAGACGCGGTGCAGCAGGCTGTGTGCACCATAGTGATGGGTGGATTTACATTGTCGGGGGCATCGTCGATGGCCACCATTCCGGCACACAAGCCTGGTTTGACCGGTTGCATCCGGCCACAGGCGAATGGCAGATCTTGCCGGATGCTCCAAACAAACGCGATCATGCGCCCTGCGCTATTTTGGGCGACAAGCTTTATTTCTTTGGTGGCCGGGAAACAGGGCGACACAACGGCGCGGATTACAACGCGCTTTTTTCAGCAACCATAGGCGATGTGGACGTTTATGATTTCAGCTCCGGGCAATGGTCGGTTCACGATGCAGCCTTGCCGATTGAAACAGCCGCCGGCGGTGCCGGCGTCATCAACGAAAAGATACACTATGTCGGCGGCGAAGCGGGCCGGATGGAAGCCTTCACCGAGATGCAGGTTTTCGATGCAGCGACGGACAAATGGACAATCGGGCCAGCCCTTAATCGTGCGCGGCACGGCACCAATTGCTGCGTCCATGATGGCAAGCTCTGGATCGCCGCTGGAAGTGGTGCACGTGGTGGCGCGCCGGAGTTGACCAGCATTGAGTGTCTCGAAATCGAATAGCGTCGCCAGAGCGCTCGACAAAAAACAAGGATAAGCTGGCGCGGACCCGATGCAACGGCGGCGTTGAAATCGGCCGGAGCTTCTTGCAGAACGTATTCACACGCGAATTCCGAGGTTTCATGCACCGTTCCAATCTCAACATCAAATCGCTGGAGATTTTTCGCGAAACCGCACGAGCAGGTCACATTCAGACGGTGGCAAAAGACAGCGGGTTATCCATTGGAACAGTCTCGCATCACCTGAAAAGGCTTGAGGAAACCCTGGGCGTGCGTTTGCTGGATCATGGGCGGCGCCCGATGGTCCTGACGGCCGAAGGGGTGGCGTTTCTGGGGTATGTCGACGAAGCGCTTGCCCTTTTGCGCAAAGCGGAATCCGAGGCGCTGTCAGGGCGCCTTTCCGATGTGCGAAGCCTGAGACTGGCGTTGATCGAAGATTTTGACAGTCAGATCGCGCCGGAACTGGCGGCTTTGCTCGCCAAAGTCATGCCCGCTTGTGCATTTTCTCACCTGACCCGACCCAGCCACGAAATCCTGTCACTCCTGCACAGCCGCTCGGTGGACATCGGCATTGCGACAGTCCCGTTGGCGGAGCCCGAAGGCCTTGTAGCACGACCCTTGTTGCGTGACCCCTTTGTTCTGGCGCTGCCAGCAGATGTTGCTCTGGATGCGCGCGCCTGTCTGAGCGGTCAGAATACCCTGCCGTTTCTGCGATACAGCGACGAACAGATCATCGGCGCCCAAATAAGCGCCCATCTACGGCGCCTGCGGATTGATCTGCCAAAGAGATTTCAGTTCGAGAGCAATCAGTCTCTTATGGGCATGATTGCCGATGGTATGGGGTGGGCGATCACCACGCCGACAAACTACATCCGTGCAGCCAGGTTCCGGGACAGGATCGACCTTGTTCCATTTCCCGGAAAGGCATTCGCGCGGCATATTGCCTTATTTTCGCAATCAGATTTTGCTCAGGAAACCTGCGCGTTGATCGGGGACAGCATGCGGCAACTGATTGGTCAGCACATGGTGGACCCGGCGGTCGAAAACCTGCCGTGGCTGGCAGGCAAGTTCGCCCTGCTGGATATCGAAGACATCAGCCCAGAATTTTGAAGTCGCGCCGGATCGCCGCTTCCTGATCTTTTTCAAGATAGTCAGGTTGATGGTCTTTCAGGATTTGCCGGGCCCTGGTGCGGGCACGCGTCCATGCGTCTTGCGCCCCCTTCTCCTGCCAGGTGCGCGGCGGGTCGCGGTCCGCAAGCGAGGGATAGAAATAATCGCGCTCCATCGCGGCAAAGGTATGTTGCCCGCCCAGAAAATGCCCCTCGCCTAGAACCGCCTCGCAGATGGCGTCAAACCCGAGGTTGTCTTCCGTCACCTCAACACCGCGCAAGGCCCGGTAGGTGGCCGAGTGCATTTCGTCATCCAGAACGAAAGCCTCGAAACTGGCCCCGAGCAGTGAGGCCGTCATGCCGGAGCTTTCGTATATCAGATTGCCGCCTGCCAGCGCCGCGGCCAGAGAGGTCATGCCTTTTTCCGCACCATATTGCGCGTCGATGGCCTTTGCATCGGTCATCGAGGCGGCCACGCCTGAGGGCAATCCCAGCCAGTTGCTCAACTGTGCGGAGGCCGCGTTCAATAGGGTGATCTCGCCGCCGCCTCCGGCAAAAGCGCCTGTGCGCAGATCGACCACCAAGGGCCAGTTGGAAAAGACCATCGGGTGGCCGGGTTTGACCGCATCTATCATCATCAGCGACCCCAACGTCTCCGCCAGGGATTGCGCCAGAAATCCGGCAAGCGTCGCGGGAGCCGTGGCACCGGATTGTGCCGCGGTGATGCAGGATACCGGAATGTTATGGGCCAGACAGGCGTAGGTGACATCCACCGCATCTTCGCCGTAGCGCATGGGCGAAATGACCGGGCTGATATGGGCCTTGACGAAAGGTCTTGCCGAAAACCGCCCCTCTCCGCCGGCCGCGATGTCAAAAAGCTGCACAATGGGGGCCACATGTTCCGCCAGCGTGAAAGCTGTGGCCACCGGCTTGGTGGTGTTTTTCATCAGTGCATAGGCCGTATTCACATCAAGATCGAGCGGGTCCGGGACATCGGTGGCGATGCAACACCGTGTGAACCAACTCACATTGGTCAGCACGTCCTGAAGACGGGTAAAGTCATGTAGGTCTTTCAAGGTGGATGGGCGATATATGGATGTTTCGAGATCCAGCGTCTGCACAGCGGCGCCGCCGGTGCCGAAAAACACGGCATCACCACCCACGTCAATGGATCGCGCCTCATCACGCCCGTGAAGGGTGAATTTCTTGGCAGCACGCCCAATGGCGTCCTCAACCAGGGTTTTAGGGAAGATGACACGCCCATCGGAACGCTCCCCGGCACCGGCCCCAAGCAAATCGGCTCGGAGCCGGTCTGGCACGTCGCCCATGCCCAGTTCTGCCAGAAGCCTTACCGCGGTATCAAAAATGGCGCGAAGGTCCGCCTCGGAGAGCGGTCGGTAGCCGCCGCCTTGCCCCCCGGGGGCCGCAGGATTGACGAGGGGTTCCGCAGAGCGGAGCGCAATGCGTGCGGACCGCCCTGACCGTCGCGGTGGCGATTGTTTCTGCGTCACCTCGTCGATCCTCCCGAAGTTGATCAATATGGTGACGATAGAAACCCCTCGCCGACAAGCACTGCGTTATCCCATCGAGAAAATGAAAACTTAGTTTTGATTTCTCGGTGAAACTGGCCACAATCTTGACCCGACCCAATCATTTGGCGCTTCTGGCACCAGTTTTGAACGTCAAACCGAGGCAATCGCATGAGAACTTCAACACGAGTCGTCGTTATTGGCGGTGGTATCGCGGGATGCTCGACACTCTATCACCTGACGCAGGAGGGATGGTCGGATGTCATGTTGCTGGAACGCAATGAATTGACCTCTGGCACCACCTGGCATTCTGCAGCGCAGGTGACGAATTTCGGCATGAACCAGACCATGGTCGGCCTGAAAACCCATTCCATTCAGCTTTACAAGGAACTGGCCGAAGATCCGGATTATCCGATCAATTACCATCATGCGGATGGCGGGATCAGGCTGGCCAATACCGAAAGCCAGATGGACGGGTATCGGCATTTTGCCTCGATGGCGCGCGGCATGGATGTGCATTTCGAGGTCATCGACGCGGCAGAATGCGCCCGGCGGCATCCGCTGATTTCAACGGATAATCTGCTGGGCGGGCTTTGGGACCCGCTGGACGGCGATATTGACCCTGCGCAGCTCTGTCAGGCGCTGGCACGACGTGCGCGCAAGGCCGGGGCCGAAGTGCACCGCAACACGCCCGTGACCGGTCTGCGCCAACTGCCCGATGACAGTTGGATCGTCAGCACCGACAAGGGCGACATCCATGCGGAAATCGTCGTCAACGCCGGGGGCTACCGGGTCAATGAAGTGGGCGCGATGATGGGTGTGCACCACCCCGTGGCCTCAATGGAGCATCAGTATTTCCTGACCGAGGAAATCCCCGCCATCAGGGAAGCAGGCCACCGCATGCCGCTGCTGCGCTGCCCGATCAGCGATTACTATTGCCGTCAGGAGAAAAACGGCCTGCTGGTCGGCTTTTACGAACAGGATTGTAAGACCTGGGGCCTGGACGGGATTGATCCGAATTTCGTCAATGCGCTCTGCCCGGATGATCTGGACAGGGTCACGGATGTGCTCGAAGGCGCTTTTGCCCGCATGCCCGCGCTGATGGAAACCGGCATTCACACGGTGGTCAACGGACCGATCACCTACACCATCGACGGCGCACCGCTGGTCGGGCCGATCCCGGGCAAGCGCAATGCGTTCTGCATCATCGGATTGCGCGCGGGTCTGGGTGAAGGCGGCGGGCATGGTTGGTTGCTGGCCCAGCAGATCGTGCATGGCGAGGCCTGTTATGACACCTGGGTCATCGACCCGCGCCGCTTCACCGGACACACCAATGTCGAATTGACCGCACTTAAGGCCATCGAGGACTATCAGAACGAATTCCGCTTTCATTTCCCGCATGAACACCGTCCTGCCGGGCGTCCGGTCAAGACCACACCACTGACGCCCATTCTGGCCGCGGAAGGCGCTGCCTTTGGGGTCGTGAACGGCTGGGAGCGGATGGAATACATCAAACCTGCTGCCGATTTCCACGAGGATTATGGTTTCAGGTTCAACAACGTCTTTGACATTGTCGCAGGTGAAGTCGCGACCGTCCGGAACGCGGTGGGTCTGACCGAAGTCAACGGTTTCAACCGGTTTGAAATGACCGGCAGCGGGGTGCATGATTTTCTGGACCGGATGATCTGCGGTTCTGTGCCACGCCGGGCGGGCAAGGTTGGGCTGGGCTATCTGCTCAACGAACAGGGAATGCTGAAATCCGAAGCAACAATCGCCAATCTGCCGGATGGACGCGTCTGGTACGGGTCTGCCGCCGCGTCTGAGTGCCACGATATGGATTGGCTGCAAGGGCATCTGCGCAAGGATGAAGACGTGCAGATCAGATCGCTGACCAATGATCACACCATTCTGGTTCTGGCCGGGCCAAAATCGCGTGATGTCCTACAGGCCGTCAGCCGCGAAAACTGGTCGCGCGCCGCCTTTCCCTGGCTCAGCGTGCGTAGCTGTTTCATCGGCATCGCCCCCGCCGTGGTGATGTCGGTGAGTTTTTCCGGAGAGCTTGCCTATGAAATCCACCTGCCCAACAACCAGCTCTACGCGGGCTACCTGGCGCTGCGACGGGCGGGTGAAGCGCAGGGGATGAAACTGTTCGGCAGCCGCGCAGTCGAGTCCATGCGCCTTGAAAAAGGTTATCTGCACTGGAAATCTGACATCCTGACAGAATTCGACCCTTTCGAGACCGGGCTGGCGCGGTTTGTCAAAATGGACAAACCTGATTTCATCGGCAAATCCGCGCTGGAAAACCGCGGGGCCGCGGGGCCGCGCAAAAAGCTGGTCTCATTAATATTGGACAACACCGATGCGCCCGCCCATGGCGGGGCCTCGATCATGATAGCGGACACCGTCGTGGGGACCGTCACGTCAGGCGACTGGGGACACCGCGTCAATGCCAACCTTGCTTTGGGATTTGTGGACGCTGAGTTTGCGCAGATTGACCAGCGCGTTGAGATTGACGTGTTGGGCAGCCGCATCAGTGCCCAGATCATCGCGCCTGGACCATATGACCCAGATTATACGCGCGTCAGAGCGTAAAAAGTCACCGAAACGATTCGCGAAGCAACAGAAGGTTGACCCGCTCTACCCGCAATACCGAGCGCCGGGAAATGTGATCCTGACACGTTGATTACAGGTCGATGACGCGTTGCATTGGGCAGGATTTGGCGACATGATTTGGCCATGGATTTTCTGGCCGTAAGTCATCATGCCGGTTTGGTCGCGGCCTCACTCGTTGTTGCCCTCGTCGCTGGTTTTACCGGGTTGACCCTGACCAAAGACCTGTCTCGCAAGTCCTTCGGTCAACGCAAGGTTGCCATTGCACTGGCCTCGGTCGCTCTGGGCGGCGGCATCTGGTCGATGCATTTCGTGGCCATGCTCGGTCTGCAAATGCCGATCCTGTTTTACTACGATTCTGCCATAACGCTGGCCTCAGCCCTGCTGGCCATCCTGATCGTAGGGGCCGCCCTGATCCTGTTGCATTTCGTAGAACGGACCACGAAGACGGTATCACTTGCAGGCAGCCTCGTCGCGATCGGTATTCTGGGCATGCACTATCTGGGCATGGCCGGCCTGCAACTCTGCCGTGCCGTTTACACGCCGCTGGGTGTGGCCCTTGCGGTGATTGCCGCATTCGGCTTGTGTACCACCGCCTTCTGGATCGCTTACGGTCATCGCACGAAAAAGAACATCCTGTTGGGAACCCTGTGCTTTGGCATCGCCGTTTTTGCCGTGCACTTCGTGGCGATTTCCGGCACGCGTTTTGTGCAGGTTCCATCCTTCAACGAATTGGGCCCGATCATGAGTAACGAGGTGCTGGCGCTTGGCGTGCTGGTCTCAAGCTTCGTGATCTTCGGCGCATTCCTGTGGATGGGCGTCACCTTTCTGGTGCCGCACCCCACGATACGCCACTCAAAGCGCACGCCAGCCCCGGCAGATCGGGAACCTGCCTCCGAGCCTGCACAAATGCCTCCGCAGCCAACACGCATTCCCTGCGAAAAGGACGGCACGACGCTTTTCATCGACCCCGCAAAAGTCGCCTTCGTGCGAGCCGAAGGGCATTACACCAACATCTATACGGATGGCGCACAGCATTTCTGTGTCTGGCCGATCACCGAAGCCACAAAACGGTTGCTGCCACAGGGGTTTCTGAAAGCCCATCGCAGTTACCTGATCAATCCCGCACATGTGGAAAACTTTGAACGCCAAAAAGACAACGGTCTGTGCCGTTTTGCCGGCGCGAACCTGCCACCGGTCCCGGTGAGCCGCTCCAACCTCAAGGCCGTGCGCGACGCATTGGGCGCCTGATCCAATCGCATTTCATGCAGCCTGAGGCGCATTTCGTGAAAAATTGAGCCCTGCTCATTGAATTGCACAGGCAGGTGGCGGCGCGACGATGCAGCCTGCTCCTCAGCCAGACAAATTGCATACGAGGGAGGTGTAGCAATGATTCCAGCGCCGTTCGATTATTACCGGCCCACGGACATCGCGGGCGTGATCGCCCTGCTCGAAGAACATGGAGACGATGCGCGCGTGATGGCGGGTGGGCACAGCCTGATCCCGATGATGAAACTGCGCATGGCAGAGGTGCCGCACCTGATTGATTTGCAAGACGTGGCCGGTCTTGACGGCATATCGATAGAAGGCGGCACCATCCGCATCGGGGCCATGGCGACGCAGGCCGATCTGATTGATCACGCGGGGCTGGCCGAGGCCGCGCCCATTCTGCGCGAGGCGGCCTTGCAGATCGCTGATCCGCAGGTGCGTTATATGGGGACGCTCGGTGGCAATGTCGCCAATGGCGATCCCGGCAATGACATGCCCGGGCTGATGCAGTGCCTTGATGCGCAATTCACTCTTGTCGGTCCTGACGGTGAACGCAGCGTTGCGGCGCGCGATTTTTACGAGGCCGCCTATATGACCGAGCGCGCGGATGAAGAGGTTCTGACCTCCGTCTCCTTTGCCGCGCCCGCGGGCGGGTACGCCTATGAAAAGCAAAAACGTAAAATCGGCGATTATGCGACCGCCGCCGCCGCCGTCCAGCTAGGCAAGGAGGGCGCGCAATGTACTGCCGCCTCCATTGCCATGACCAATCTCAGCGACGTTCCGGTCTGGTCGCAAGCGGCAGGTGCTGCTTTGCAGGGCACCTCCGTCGACGAAACGGCCATCAAGGCCGCCGTTGAGGCCGCGCTTGCCGACATCGACCCCACCGAAGACAACCGCGGCCCCGTCGCCTTCAAGCGCCATGTGGCTGGCGTGATCCTGACCCGCGCGATCCAGAGCGCCTGGGCGCGCGCATAGAAAGGAAGCGAAATGCCAGACAAGATGCATGTGAAACTCACCGTGAATGGGCAGGACGCGGAATTCCTCGCCGAGCCGCGCGAACTGCTCATCTACGCGCTGCGCGAGCGGTTGAACCTGACCGGCCCGCATGTGGGCTGCGAAACCTCCCATTGCGGTGCCTGCACGGTGATCGTGAACGGCAAATCCGTGAAATCCTGCACCATGTTTGTGGGTCAGGCCAATGGCACGGAGGTAACCACCATCGAAGGGTTGGGCAGCCCTGATGCGCTGCATGTCCTGCAAGAAACCTTCCGCGAACACCACGGGTTGCAATGCGGGTTCTGTACGCCGGGAATGATCACCCGGGCGCACAAGTTGCTGGAGGAAAACCCGAACCCGACGGAAGAAGAGGTGCGGTTTGGCATGGCGGGCAACCTTTGCCGCTGTACAGGCTATCAGAACATCGTGAAATCCATTCTGGCCGCTGCGGCGCAGATGAATGCTTCAAAGGAGGCCGCAGAATGAAGGACGAAGTGGACAACCGCGAAGAGCGCGTCGCCAACCTCAAGGGCATGGGCTGCGCCCGCAAACGCGTCGAGGACGTGCGTTTCACCCAAGGCAAGGGCAACTACGTTGACGACATCAAATTGCCCGGCATGCTGCACGGCGATTTCGTGCGCTCGCCCTATGCGCATGCGCGCGTCAAATCGATCAACATAGATGCGGCGATGGCACTGGACGGTGTTGTGGCCGTTCTGACCGCTAAGGATCTGGAGCCTTTGTCGCTGCACTGGATGCCGACGCTGGCAGGCGACAAACAGATGGTGCTGGCCGACGGCAAGGTGCTGTTTCAAGGGCAGGAAGTGGCCTTTGTGGTGGCGCGCGACCGCTATGTCGCCGCTGATGCCGTGGAGCTGGTCGAGGTTGACTACGAAGAACTGCCCGTTCTGATCGACCCGTTCGAAGCAATAAAATCGGACACGGTGCTGCGCGAGGACCTTGAGGACGGGGCCGATGGCGCCCATGGTCCGCGCCGCCATCACAACCACATCTTCCTGTGGGAAGAAGGCGACAAGGCGGCGACGGAGGAGGTGATCGACAGCGCCGAGGTCGTGGCCGAAGAGATGGTCTATTACCACCGCACCCACCCCTGCCCGCTGGAAACCTGCGGCGCGGTGGCCTCCATGGATAAGGTCAACGGCAAGCTGACGCTTTATGGCACGTTTCAGGCCCCGCATGTAGTGCGCACGGTCGCCTCACTGCTCTCGGGCATTGAGGAACACAATATCCGCGTGGTCAGCCCCGATATCGGGGGCGGTTTCGGCAACAAGGTCGGCGTCTACCCCGGCTATGTCTGCTCCATCGTCGCCTCCATCGTGACGGGCCAGCCGGTCAAATGGGTGGAAGACCGGATGGAAAACCTGATGGCCACAGCCTTTGCCCGCGACTATTGGATGAAGGGCAAGATCAGCGCCACCAAGGGGGGCAAGATCACCGGGTTGCACTGCCATGTGACAGCCGATCACGGAGCCTTTGACGCCTGTGCCGATCCCACCAAATACCCCGCCGGGTTCTTCCACATCTGCACGGGGTCTTACGACATTCCGGTGGCCTATGTGGGCGTCGATGGCGTCTATACCAACAAGGCTCCGGGCGGCGTCGCATATCGCTGTTCCTTCCGGGTGACGGAAGCCGCCTATTTCATCGAACGCATGATCGAAGTGCTGGCGATGGAGCTGAACATGGATGCGGCGGAACTGCGCCGGATCAATTTTATCCGCAAGGATCAGTTCCCCTATCAGTCCGCTCTGGGCTGGGAATACGATTCAGGCGACTACCACACCGCCTGGGACAAGGCGCTCTCGTCGGTTGGCTATGACGATCTGCGCCGCGAACAGGCCGAACGGGTCGAAGCGTTCAAACGTGGCGAGACGCGCAAGCTTATGGGTGTCGGCCTCAGTTTCTTTACGGAGATCGTCGGGGCCGGACCGGTCAAGAATTGCGATATTCTGGGCATGGGCATGTTCGACAGTTGCGAGATCAGAATTCACCCGACAGGTTCCGCCATCGCGCGGCTCGGCACCATCAGTCAGGGGCAGGGTCACGCCACGACATTTGCGCAAATTCTGGCCACCGAAACCGGTATTCCGGCGGATTCGATCACCATCGAGGAAGGCGACACAGATACCGCACCTTATGGCTTGGGCACCTACGGGTCGCGCTCTACCCCGGTTGCGGGGGCCGCCACGGCGCTGGCAGGGCGCAAAATCCGCGCCAAGGCCCAGATGATCGCGGCCTATCTGCTGGAGGTGCATGACGATGACGTGGAATTCGATGTGGACCGCTTTGTGCTGAAAGGCGCGCCGGAACGCTTCAAGACCATGAAGGAAATAGCCTACGCCGCCTACAATCAGGCGATCCCAGGGATAGAGCCGGGGCTGGAGGCGGTCAGCTATTACGACCCGCCCAATATGACCTATCCCTTTGGCGCCTATGTCTGCGTGATGGATGTAGATGTGGACACCGGCACTACCGACATCCGGCAATTCTATGCGCTGGACGATTGCGGCACCCGGATCAACCCGATGGTGATCGAAGGACAGGTACATGGCGGGCTGACCGAAGCGCTGGCCATCGCGATGGGTCAGGAGATTGCCTATGATGATCTGGGCAATTGCAAGACCGGCACGTTGATGGATTTCTTCATCCCCACCGCCTGGGAGACGCCCAACTATGTCACCGATCACACCGAAACGCCCTCGCCGCATCATCCGATTGGCGCAAAAGGCGTTGGGGAGAGCCCCAATGTGGGTGGTGTTCCGGCGTTCTCCAATGCGGTGCATGATGCCTTCCGCGCTTTCGGGCTGCGTCAGGCACATATGCCGCATGATCACTGGCGCATCTGGAAGATCGCCAATGATCTTGGGCTGCACGATTAAGCTGTCAGGGCGGGTCACGCTATCCGCCCCCCTTTTCAAGAGACGTGATCATGGCCTGGACTGACCTGCAATCCGACATGGCGACACAAGGGTATGTCGCCTCAGATGACCTCGCAGTCGCCCTTCATCTGGCACTGACACTGGGCCGGCCCATGTTGCTGGAAGGGGCCGCCGGGGTTGGCAAGACCGAAGTCGCGCGCGTGCTGGCCGCCGTTCAGGACACGCGGTTGCTGCGTCTGCAATGCTACGAAGGGCTGGATGCAGCACAGGCAATTTACGAATGGAACTATCAGCGCCAGCTTCTCAGCATCCGGGCCGCTGCGGAACATGGTGAAACCGGATCCAGCGTCGAAGCGCGCATTTTTTCCGAAGATTTCCTGCTGGAGCGCCCGCTTCTGGCCGCCATCCGACAGGAAAAACCACCGGTTCTGCTGATCGACGAAATTGACCGCGCCGATGAGGAATTTGAGGCCTATCTGCTGGAAATACTGGCCGATTATCAGATCACCATCCCCGAACTTGGAACCATCAAGGCGGTGACGCAGCCCATTGTGGTGCTGACCTCCAACGGCACGCGCGATCTGTCGGATGCGCTGCGCAGGCGCTGTCTTTATACCTATGTGGACTATCCGGATCGACCCACGGAACTGGCCATTCTCGCGGCGCGCTGCCCGGAAATTGAGATGGAACTCGCCGCGCAGGTCATTGGTTTCGTTCAAAATATTCGCAAAGAAGAGTTGGAAAAGACACCCGGCATTGCGGAAACACTGGATTTCGCGGCGGCTCTGATGGGCCTTGGTGTCGCTGATCTGACGGCGGATCCGGCAGTGTTGCAGGCCAGCCTGACCACCCTGCTGAAAACTCAAAGCGATCAGGCCAATATCACCACCGAAGTGGCCCAACGCATCGCCGGGCGCGCCGCATGAGCCGGGTCACAAGGTTTTCCGCCCGTGATCCCGGACCGGCGGCACGTATCAGCGGATTTCTGGCGCATCTGCGCGAAAACGGCCTGCGTCTGGGTGTGGCAGAGACCGATCTGGCCCTGAGCGCCCTCTGTCAGATCAAGGCAACACGGCCGGAGCAGAGCAGGCTGGCGCTACGGGCAATTTGCACCGGCTGCAAGGAGGATGTGGACCGTTTCGACGCGCTTTTCGACAGCTTCTGGCTGAACGGCGGCAGGGTCAAACGCAAGATCGCGCCCACCTCGGGCATTAGCGCCAAAAACCATGTTCATTCGTCGCGCAGCGCGCAAGGCGAAGCCCGGTCGGGCGGCGGGGAAGCAACGTCACCCGACGCCGGATCAGGCAGGTCGGAGGCGGGCGGACAAGGCAAGCTGATTGCCACCGAGGTTACCAATCTGATGAAAAAGGACCTGCGTGATCTGGTGCAGCCTGCCGACATCAAGGCAGCGGAACAGGTCGCCCGACGGCTGGGCGCGGCCTTGCGGGACCGGCGCTCGCGTCGGCGCAGGGCCGCGCGCAAAGGCGACCGATTGCATTTTCGCAAGGTGATCCGCCAAAGCCTCGCCTCGGGGGGTGAGCCCTTTCAGCTGCCCCTGAAACATCGCCCCGACCGCAGTCGAAAAATAGCGGCGATCTGTGATGTCTCAGGCTCCATGTCGGTCTATGCACAGGTGTTTCTGGCCTTTCTGGCCGGGTTGATGCGGGCGGATCCGACCGCCGACGCCTATCTTTTTCATACCCGCCTTGTGCGCATCACCGATGCGCTGCGCGACAAGGACGCACTGCGGGCGCTGGCACGCATGTCGCTGATGGCGGATGGTTTTGCCGGGGGCTCGAAGATCGGCGGTAGCCTTGGCCAATTTGCCGACAGCTATGCAAAACGGTTCGTCGATGGGCGCACTGTCGTTCTGATCTTGTCGGACGGCTATGACACCGACGCGCCGGAAGTTTTGTCCGCAGCCCTCGCGCGGCTGAAAAAGCGCGGATGCAAAGTCATCTGGCTTAACCCTCTGAAAGGATGGCAGGAATACGAAGCGACAGCGCGCGGGATGGCCGCCGCCCTGCCCCATCTTGATCTGTTCAAAGCAGCCAATACGCTGGACGATCTGGCGGCGCTGGAGCCGGAGCTGGTACGCATATGATGCCAAAAGAGCTCCTTGATCCGCAAATGTCCGATGCACTTGAAGACCTGCGCCTGCGCGAAGAGCCCTTTGCCGTGGCCACGATCGTGCGGACAGCCGGTGCCACCGCTGCCAAACCGGGCGCAAAGGCGCTTTTGCGCCGCGATGGCACCATTCTGCACGGATGGCTTGGCGGCGGCTGCACGCGCGGTGCCGTAACGAAAGCCACGCTCAAGGCCTTTTCAGAGAACGCGCCGCAATTGATTTCCATCGCTCCCGACGATGTTCTCTCCGAAAAAGGACTGACCGCAGGCGATGAAGTGGAGGGCGTGAAATTTGCACGCAATGGCTGCCCTTCCAGGGGCACGATCGATATCTTCGTCGAACCGTGCCTGCCCCGTCCCGAGCTGGTGATTTTTGGTGCGTCACCCGTGGCAACGGCTCTCAATCAACTTGCGACGCAGTTTGATTGGGACGTCAACGCTTTGTCTTCAGAGGACACGCTGCCCAAGGCAGTGCCAGGTCGACGACGCGTGATCGTAATTGCCACACAAGGTCAAGGAGATCTGGCCGCCCTGCGAAGGGCACTCACCCAAGAGGTTGAGCACCTGGCATTTGTTGGCAGCCGGATGAAATATGCCTCGCTGACAGAGAAGCTTGATACTGATGATATACCACGCCATCGCATCGACAAGGTGCAAGCACCGGCAGGGCTTAACATCGGTGCCGTAACACCCGAAGAGATTGCCTTGGCTATTCTGGCCGACCTCACGCAGATCAGACGTCAAACCTTAACGGGCGATCCGGTGAGTGGTTGAGATCATGGCACCCATTAACTTCTCTAATGTCCAACCCGGCAAGCGCACGCGTCCGCCGAGACGGCTGAACACATCGGTTAACTAAGGAAAACTCATGAAACTGACCGACGAAATTGTCATCAAAGCCCCCAAAGCGCGTGTCTATGCCGCGCTCAACGACCCGGATATCCTGCAACAGTGCATTCCAGGTTGCGAAGAGCTGACACAGCATTCTGACACGGAACTCAGAGCGCGGGTGGTACTCAAAGTGGGGCCTGTAAAAGCCAAGTTTTCTGGCGAAGTCGCGCTCGATAAATCCCGGGCACCGGATCATTTTTCCCTTTTGGGTCAGGGCGATGGTGGCGTTGCCGGGTTTGCAAAGGGCGGTGCCGATGTCACCTTGGAAGAAGACGGAGAAGACACGCTTCTGCGCTATGATGCTTCTGCTCAAATAGGCGGTAAGCTGGCGCAGCTTGGCAGTCGCCTGGTTCAGAGCACAGCCAAGAAGCTCGCAGCCAAGTTGTTCAAGAATTTTGCGGAGATTCTGGACGAAGAACGGGTATCCTGAAGGGTTTGCAGCACGGGCGCGTCCACCGGGATTACCGCTTCGGATCATGGCTAATAGACAACGCCAGATTTTATACAAACTGCAAATTTCCCCTTCTGAAATCATTAACCATCCCTCCCCGTTTCAGACGGTCATTTAAGAAATGTTAGGGTTGGTTTTCCATATCGGGAGTTCAAAACTGCCGTTGGAGACCATTTATGACACCGGAACTCTATGCCTGCCTGGGATCAGGAAACTGTTTCAAGCCTTGGCTCGCGTTTCATCAGTTGGATCGCGCCTTTGAACTGAAAATTATCGATGTGCTGGCGGGCGAGCAGAAATCGCCTTCATATCTGAAGGTCAACCCGCTGGGTGTCGTTCCCTACCTTGTGACAGAAACAGGATTTGGGATCGGTGAAAGCAATGCCATGTTGTGGCACATTGCCGAAGACACCCACCTCATGCCGCAATCGCGCGATGAACGTGCCGAGGCGTTGCAATGGATGTTTTTCGAGCAATCCAAACTGGAGCCTTTCATCTCTCCCGCGCGGTTTTTTACCACTATTCTGCCGCAGCAACGCGAAGAACGCGCATCCGATATTGCGGTTTGGCAGGACAACGCATTGAACGGCCTGATGCGCCTTGAGGCGCATCTGTCTGAGCGCAAGTTTGTATTGTCCTCGGGGTACTCCATCGCTGATATCGCGATTTACGGATATACCCACGTGCTTGAAGAGGCCGGTCTAACCTTGGAAGATTATCCCGCCATTGCACGCTGGATCGATGATGTCGCCGCCACTGATAACTATCGCCCGCTGGTCGCACTGGGCCATTCGGCTTCGGCGGCTGCTTAACCGAAACAGTCCGGAGTGGGCAAAATGGGAGAAGGTAACAAGGCGCCCCGCGTTCGCATGCCCGCGGACCTGGAGTGTGCGGCCGACGACCCTCCCCCCACTGACAACGCCATAGATCAGTTTCAGGCCGCACGTAATCTGCGCACTGCTGTCTGGATCTATGACATTGACAATGCACGTGTCGTTCACGCCAACACGCCTGCTTATGAACTCTGGCAGGCTGACAGCGAGGAGGCCTTGTGCGCACGCGACATGTCGAAAGGCATGTCGTCAGCTGTTTCCGCGCGCCTCAAGCAGTATCAGATTGATTTCGAAGAACATAACGCGAGCTTCAACGAGCTCTGGACCCTCTATCCAAACGGGAAGCCAGAGACCGTCATGGTGGTTTTTTCCGGTTTCCGGTTGGCCGATGGTCGTATGGCGATGCAATGCGAGGCAACCGGCAGCGTCGAAGACCTGCCCGAAAACCTCAGAAGCGCGGAAGCCCTGCTTCATACCGATGTGATGATCATGTTGTTTGATGTTGATGGGCCAGCGCTTTACATGAACCCCGCCGCGCGCAACGCAATACCACGGTCTATGGCCAGATTTTCGGATATGTTCACCGACCCTGTGGACTACGATTCCTTAGATGCGACATTGGACGAAAATGGGGAAAACCGGCGGGTTGCGTTGGTTCAAACGGCGACGGATCCACGTTGGTATGATATTTCAGCCAAACGGTGCTCTGATGCTGTCACAGGCAGCCCGGCCATTCTGGTGACCGCGATAGATGTAAGCGAATTGAAAAACGCACGTGACCAAGCACACTACCTTGCAGAACGCGACCAATTGACAGGCTGTTTCAACCGATCTTTCATTCAGACCCGATTGGAAGAGCTGGAGGAGAAGAACAAGACAACGACCTATGCTCTACTTTATCTCGATGTGGATCGTTTCAAGCAGATCAATGATCGCTTTGGACACGAAATGGGTGATGCGGTCTTGAAAGAACTGGTCTCCAGATTCAACGAGGAGCTAAGTGACCAGGATATTCTGGCGCGTATGGGTGGCGATGAATTTGTCATTTTGTTGAAGAACGTGGCGCAGGACGACCAGTTGGTCGAGAGAATTGACCATCTGAGGCGCGCCATTAACAAGCCCATGGTATATGAAGCGACCCTGCTGAATGTCTCCATCAGCATCGGTGTCGCCATGATCAAACCCGACGATCAAAACATCATGGATGCCGTTCAGCGGGCTGATGTCGCGCTCTATGCCTCCAAACAGGGCGGCAGGAACAAGTTCTTGTTTTTTGATGAGAAAATGGGAACCGAGGCATCTGAACGCAATCAGCTCGAAATTGAGCTCATGCGTGCCCTGGAAAATCGAGAGTTCGTCCTTTACTTTCAACCCAGGTTCGATCTGCGCAGCAACCGGGTCGTTTCTGCGGAAGCGCTGGTTCGGTGGAACCATCCCGAACGCGGGCTGATCTTGCCGGGTAAATTCATTCCAATCTGCGAAGAAACCGGGATCATTGAAACTTTGGGGCAGTTCGTTCTGGAGGAAGGTTGCCATCAGGCGATTGAATGGCATCGGACCGGACTGGATATTGGATTGTCGATCAATGTGTCGCCCCGCCAATTCTCGGGCGATCAGCTAATGGAAACGCTGCGCTCCTTCGCCCAGCGGCCAGATTTTCCCCATGGCTACATTGAGCTGGAAATTACTGAAACCGCCTTGATTGGTGATCTCGAAATGATCGCTCAAAAGCTCCGAACCATAACGGATTTGGGTTTCCGAATTGCCATCGACGATTTTGGTACAGGTTACTCGAACCTGTCTTATATCACTCGTTTCCCTTTGAACTGCCTCAAGATCGACAAATCCTTTGTCGATCAGTTGCCGGATACGATCCCCATCATTCAGCTAATCCTGACGATGGCCGCACAGATCGGTGTTTCCACCGTGGCGGAAGGCGTTGAAACCGCAGAACAAATCGAACAGCTCACCGCCTCGGGATGCGAGCAGGTTCAGGGTTACTATTTCACCGAACCAGTGCCTCTGGAGGCTTTTGAGGCGACCACGGAACGCCTCAACAACAACCCGATCACATTTGGGAGTTGCAGCGCTACTGATACTTCCAACTTGACCCTCAAAAAATTGGCACATGGAAACCGCTGAAATTTCGGCCACGATCAAGGGCCGAGTCCTGCGTCAGCTTTCCCAGCCCACCCATCCTGATCTATGTCGGTGCATCACCTGGCAAGGTTTTCTCATTAAGCCACGTCGTCAAGAGACAGCACAATCATCTTAACCCAGAGAACTCTGGCAACATGGCTTACGTCACACAATGCGGACATCTCTCAGCAAAAACGCGAGAACTACGGCGATCATCGCCAATGCCGTGAAAGCCCTGCGCGTTGCGTTGAATGTCACAGCGGGCCCGGGTAAGCGAATTTAAGCCGGTGGCTGCCTAATCGAAAAAGTGACTGCGCTCATCTGTGCCCCATGAAAAATCTCGCTATGTCTCATAAAAATGTTCTTAATCATATAACTAGAAGTCATAGTTAACTTCGTACTGGTACCGTTTCCACGAAACTGAGACAACGCAATTCGTCATACCAATGCAGGGCCAAACTTCGCTCTGGAAAGGGGGTGAAGAATCGCAATATCCGATAGCGCATGCATCCGGCCTTCTGCACCTTCTCCAATTTTCTTCTCGCTACAGTGCTGATACTTGCGACGGCATCACTTGGAATCGTCCACGAAAGCGCTCCAACGGATTTGGACCCGTCTTTCACCGCTTATCTGCAGGCTGGCGGTTCTTTATCGGATATCTGTGGCGATCTCGAAGGCGATCCTCATCGAACAACGCGGGACTGCGACGCTTGCAGGCTGATGGATAGCGCACTTGCGGCACGCAACATGTCCGAATTCCGTCTCAAGGTCACGGCCCATATCCAACGCATGCGCCTCCGCGCACAGCTTCGACATCACGCCAAACCATTGGATCCGGCGCAACAAACCCGCGCGCCGCCCCAAGCCTGAACTCGATTCAAAATTCAGATTAAAACACGCCCGCAGAACGCGGGCCCTTTATGGCTTGGAGCTTCCAATGACAACTATCGACACCAATGCGCCGCAGGATGACGGCGTTAACAAACTCTACTTTGCTGCCTGGCGATGGCATTTCTATGCAGGCCTCTGCGTCATCCCTTTCCTCGCAATTCTGGCCGTTACCGGCATGGCCATGCTCTGGATCGCCTGGATTGACGGTCGGGATGGGGAACGCACCCCCGTCTTTCCGCAAGAGATCACCCTGCCGGTCTCCGTTCAGGCAGAAGCGGCACTTGCGGCCATCCCAGACGGGACGCTGAAACAGTATGTGGCGCCCAGAACCACCGATGTTGCAGCGCTCTTCCGTGTCGATAGGGCTGACGATGCCATCATGATCGCCGTCGACCCCTACACGGCCCAGGTGTTGGAAACTTTTCCACGGCGCAGCGGTTGGTATGACTTTGCTGACAGCATTCACAGCAGCCTGATGCTGGGCGTCACTGGCGACCGTCTGTTGGAAACGGCAGCGTCGCTCACGCTCGTTCTGGTTGCCACAGGTCTCTACATGTGGTGGCCCCGCAAGGCCGGATGGCGGGTTGCACTGATTCCGACACTCTCCAGGGGTCGCGGCTTATGGAAGTCATTGCATGGTGTGACCGGTATATGGTTGTCTGTCTTTCTGGTGTTTTTCCTGATCTCAGGCCTTGCATGGGCAGGTATCTGGGGCGGCAAGATGGTACAGGCCTGGAGCCAGTTCCCCGCTGAAAAATGGGACAACGTACCCCTTTCAGACGAAACTCACGCAAATATGAATCACGCGCGCCGCGAGGTCCCCTGGGCTTTAGAACTGACACCGATGCCCGTATCCGGAAGCGACCAAGGCGTGGCCGGCGTCGCAGAAGCCCCTGTCACAATTGACAGCATTGATACCTTGGCCCGCACGATCGGTTTTGACGCAAGATACCAGCTTAACCTGCCGCAATCAGCGTCCGGTGTCTGGACCCTGAGTCGCGATTCCATGAGCACGGACAGTACCGATCCGATGTCTGATCGCACGGTTCATGTTGATCAATACACCGGGAATATCCTGGCTGACGTCAAGTACACGGATTACTCATGGGCGGGCAAAGCCATGGCGGTTGGCATCGCCCTGCATATGGGCACCCTGGGTTTGTGGAGCGTGCTCGCCAACACCCTTATGTGCCTTTGCGTGCTGTTTCTCTGTGTCAGCTCGGTTGTTCTGTGGTGGAAACGCAGACCGATCGGCAGCTCGCGGCTGGCAGCGCCTCCCTTACCCCGCGACATGCCCCTCTGGCAGGGCGCGGTGCTGGTAGGACTGGGTGTTTCCTTGGCTTTTCCTATGGCCGGGGTCGCGCTGTTTGCAGCACTCGCAGTTGATGCGCTGGTGCTTTCTCGGCTCCCCTTTCTCCGCCAGCTTCTGAATTGATAACCATGGGCCGCGCCACGAAGATCGGTGTGGCACGGCCCCTTTTTCGCAAAATTTTTATCTGAACAGAAAACCGACCAGCGCCCTGACGTCAAAATATACAAAAACAGGCTTTTTCCACGCGATTGCGTAGAATTGCCTAGGTAAAAGCCCCAATACTCAACAAGTCCGTATCAAGGCATAATCCGATGTCCTTCGCTTTCATTCGGAGCCCGGTGTTGCCTGTCCACGATAAAAAGAAACCCGGCAGATTGCCTGCTTCATCCGAAGCGCTTGGCGGCCTCGTTGCATTGCAGCGACGGCTCTTGCAGCGTCGAAAAAAAGCAGCGCCCTTACATCTGATAAACACTCACACAATCTCAAAAACGCTGACTACCACCGGTGCCTTTATCTTCCTGTTTCATCGAAATGAGGTTGAAAATACCGCTCCTGCACCAACACCCGCCCAAAAACATGACCAGATTATGCGTGATCAGGCCTTTTCATTGGCATGCCACGTTCGTGAAATTGGGCGATTACTGGCCATTGATGATCTTTATGCGCATCCATTGGTGCGTCGTCAGGAAATTCTGTCGGGCCACTGTATGACGGCTTTTATCGGCGCTCCGGTCCGCTGCGAAACAGCACAGGTTCTGGCGGTTGTCTGTGCCATCGACGCCAAGGCACGGAAATGGAATAGTTGCGACATCAGTCGCTTAGAGCGAATTGTCGCTCAAATCGAAAGCTGCCCCGTGTGGCTGTCGAAAATATGTGGCACAAGGTAGTTGATTATAAAAAACCTTGTTTCTGATAATGCTCATGAGCCTGCGGCCTTTTCTCCAACCCTGTTTCTCGACGGTCGGAACACTATTGATCATAATCCAGTTCCCCGGCACCATTGGCATTCACTACGTCGATGGAATTGAGGGGCTGTCGTCTGCATGAGAATTTCACTTGGAATGGTCTTGGCTCTTTGCCTTGCCGGTCTGCAGTTCATCGCGGTCACGATTGTGGTCTTCTCCTCCTTTCTCACCTCGGAAAAGGTTTTGCTGACGCACGCGCGCGATCTGCTGAGCGACGTGGGCACGAACACCATTGAACACTCTAAGGGGTTCCTGAAACCGGCGAGGGGTGCTGCGGAACTTGCAACGCGACTTGCCGAAAGCGAGGTCATTTCCAGCGACAACTTTGAGCAGCTGGAAAAGCTGCTGTTTCAGCAGCTTCAGATATCTCCGCAGTTTGCCGGTGTCTTTTATGGGGATCAGACGGGCAATTTTGTCTATGTGATGCGCAGTGGCGGCCCGGGGCCTTTCCGCTCCAAAATGATCATGTGGAAGGAAGGTGATCGTTTCACCGATCTGATTTGGCGCGACAATTCATATTCTATCGTGGAGCAGCGCAACGATCCCAGTGATACCTACGATCCCCGGAGCAGGCCCTGGTATCAGACAGCCAGCGATCAGCAGGGAAGCATCTGGACCGACCCCTACATCTTCTTCACCTCACAAACCCCGGGCATCACCGCCGCATCGCCGGTCTTTGACACTCTTGGCAATCTGCGCGGCGTCGTCGGGGTGGATATCGAAATTGACGCGATCTCTGAATTCCTCTCAAGGCTGAATGTAGGCAAAAGCGGTAGCGCGTTGATTCTGAACAGAAACGGCGATGTGATTGCGCACCCAAATCAAGAACTGATCCGCACCAGGAACGCTGATGGCACCTTCCGTTTCGTCAATATCTCCGAGATCGGAGACCCGGTCGCCCGGGCCGCTTTCGGGCATCTGAAAAACGCTACTGATCTGTCCGTAGACCGCGAGATTTCGTCCAGATTTGACTATGGCGGGTCGACCTACGTGTCGACGGTCATGCCTGTCATCAGCGAAGAATTGCCCTGGACCATTGCCGTCTATGCGCCTGAGGCGGATTTCACCGGTCAGATCAAAGCGAACCGGACGCAAAACGTGTGGATCGCTGCGACGATTGCCCTCATTTCCGGAATTTTCGGATTGGTTTTGGCGAACTACATCCACAAACCCGTACGCGCCTTTGCGGTAAGATCGTCATTGGTGTCTCAAGGTGAGGTTTCCGCCTCTGAACCACTTCCCAATACCTACCGCGAATTGGAACGGGCAAATAAGACGCTTGTGCAGGCAATTGCCGAGCGCAAGAAATCCGAAGCAGAATTCGGCCGCACTTTCGATTTGGCGTCCAGGGGCATGGCTCAGATGCAGGCCAAGACCGGTCAGATCACACGGGTGAACGCGCGGTTTGCAGATATGTTGGGCTATACCGATGCTGAAATCCTGAAACTGACGGCCCATGATATCTCTCATCCTGATGATCCGGTTGCTGCATTTTTCTTCGAAGATCGCGGCAACACGAGGTCCGAGTACCTCCATGAAAAGCGTCTTTTGCGCAAAGACGGCGGTGTTATCTGGGTCAGTGAAAACGTCATCGTGATCCGTGATGATGCTGGCACGCCTTTGCACGCGGTTGTAACCGTAGATGACATCACCGAACGCAAGGCATCTGAGCGCAAAATACAGCAGCTCAATTGGGATCTCTCCCATTCGTCGCGTGTTAATGCCATGGGTCAGATGGCAACAAGTCTGGCTCATGAGCTGAATCAGCCGCTCCTCGCGATCACCCAGAACATGGATAGCGCGCTTTTCCTTCTGAAGGAGAACGCGGGCGACATCGCGGATCTCGAAACCATTCTTCAGGAAACCGACAATCAGGCCCACCGCGCGGGCGACATTATCAAGGCGCTGCGGGGGTTTGTCAAGAAAGACGGGGCTGAAAAGGCCGAATTTGATTTTGAAGAACTTCTGGAACAAACCCTGCAGTTGATGCGTTCGGAAGCCAAGGAGCACGGCGTTCACATCACGACGGCAGCGTCCGGCGTGGACCCTGTCTACGGATCACGTGTGCAGATCGCACAAGTTCTGGTGAACCTTCTGCGGAACGCGATTGAAGCCATCGCGGAAGGTGGCGGCGACGCACGACAAATAACGCTGTCGGCGAGCAACATAGACAACGGCGTCATGATCGACGTGGTGGACACAGGGCCCGGATTTGACCCAACCAATGATTTGTTTGAGCAGTTTGAGACGACGAAAGAGGACGGAATGGGATTGGGATTATCGATTTGCCGCACAATTGTTGAGTCGCACGGAGGCAAGCTCTGGTATCAAACGGACGAGAACGGCCACTCCCGTTTTTGCTTCACCATTCCAGCGCTGGTACCGAAACGGGCACAAGAGAAACTAGATGAATTCAGTGCCTGAACCTTGCGTATTTATTGTCGACGATGATGACGACATCCGAACCTCGCTGTCCCGGGCGCTGCGTACCCGCGGCTACCTGACGGAAACCTTCTCGTCTGCAACGGATTTTCTGGACGCCTGTGGACCTGATCAATCAGGCTGTTTGATCCTCGACTATGGCATGCCCGGAATGTCGGGGTTGGAATTGCAGGAATTGCTTGTCACCCGTGGCTATTCGCTCCCTGTAATCTTCATCACCGGCCACGGTGGGGTCCCTGAATCTGTGCGGGCCATGAAGTTGGGCGCGATTGATTTTCTCGAAAAGCCCTTCCGCCAGGAAGTGTTGATCAAACAGATTGACGCCGCCCTGGAACTCGACGCTCAGGGGCGACGGGGTCGCGACCGGGCCCGAAATGCGAAAGAGCGTTTCGAAAAGCTGACCGACCGGGAAAAGGAAATCGCGGAAATCCTTGTGTCAAACCCGTCCAGCGCGTCGAGCAAGGACGTGGCACGGCATCTCGATATCAGCCCCCGCACGGTCGACCATCATCGGGCGCGCATTCTCGAAAAGCTGCGCGTCAATTCGGTCGCGGAATTGGTCGATTTGTGCATTAGTACGAAGCTTTTCGAGAAGCCCTGACCGCGCATAGGTAAAACTACCTAGGTAACCACACCAATTTACGATTTCGCACTCACATTGCATAAAAGTCTAACGATGTGAGTGTTGAATGTAGGGAAACGTGAGCACAGTTCTGTGCAAGCCGTTAGTGAGTGAGCGAGTTTCGATAGAAGTGCAACTCGATGATATTTTTCGCATCCGGACGATGATTTCGAGCAGTTAATGCTGGGGCAGTCCGGACTGGCGTTGCGACCTGGGTCACATTGCAGGTTGCGACGCGCTTGCACGCTGGATTTGAAATTTGTAGCACCAAGATATTTATGGGAGGCCCGTAGTGATCATATCACTGCGGGTCTTTCTGTTTTCCGGGTTCTTATTATAAAGTGGTCGAGACCGTCACGCCGCTTGCTGCCGCGCCAGCACATCCGCGACCGTGGCCCCCATTGCCGACGGGTTTGGCGCGACAGAAATGCCGACTGCGTTCAACATTTCGACCTTCTCTTGAGCACTTTCGCCAAAAGCTGAAATAATCGCTCCTGCATGACCCATTTGCCGCCCTTTCGGCGCGGAAAGCCCGGCAACATAAGCAATGACCGGTTTCGTCATGTGATCTCGGACATAGGCCGCAGCTTCGGCTTCCTGCGGTCCGCCAATCTCGCCGATCATCATCACGGCATCAGTGTCAGGGTCGTGTTCGAAAAGCTCCAGAATGTCACGGAAAGACGAGCCGTTGATCGGGTCGCCGCCGATACCGACCGATGTTGACACCCCGATACCAAGGGCTTGCAACTGGCTCGCAGCTTCATATCCCAGGGTTCCCGACCGCCCGACGATGCCAACCCGTCCAGGCGCGTAGATGTGGGGTGGCATGATACCCATGAAGCCCTTACCCGGTGAAATGACGCCCGCGCAATTGGGGCCAATAAGTCGCATTTTTCTGTCACGAGGATAGCGCCGAAGAAACCGTTTCACGCGCATCATATCCTGCGCTGGAATACCGTCAGCGACGCAAACGGCCGTTCGGATACCAGCGTCCGCCGCCTCCATCATCGCATCGGCGGCAAAAGGGGGTGGAACAAACATCAGGCTGGCGCTGGCGCCCGTTGCCTCGACGGCTTCGCGCACAGTGTTGAAGACCGGACGGTCAAGCACGGTGGTGCCGCCTTTGCCCGGCGTGACGCCGGCGACGACATTAGTATCGTTTTCAATCATTTCCGCTGCATGGAACTTGCCAATCCGGCCCGACATGCCCTGCACAACAACCTTTGTCGTCTCGTCAATCAAAATCGCCATCTCGTCTTCCTCCCTATGCTGCTGCGGGCTGCGCACGCATCGCCACAGCCGCATCCGCAGCTTCGGCCAATGTGTCTGATGCCGTGATGGGTAAACCGGACGCCCTCAGGATTTCCTGCCCTTCCGCCACATTGGTTCCGGCAAGCCGGACAACGACCGGCAAGTTCAGGCCAATCTCGCGATATGCCTGAACGACGCCTTCGGCGATCCAGTCGCAGCGGTTGATTCCGGCAAAAATGTTGACAAGTATCACACTGACATTCGGATCAGACAGGACCGTACGGAACGCCTTGCAAACGCGGTCCGGCCCCGCGCCGCCGCCGATGTCCAGAAAATTGGCGGGCTCTCCACCGGCCAGCTTGATCATGTCCATCGTTGCCATCGCCAGCCCGGCACCGTTGATGATGCAGCCGATATCACCGTCAAGCCCCACGTAGGCCAGCCCATTATCTGCCGCCATGGCTTCGCGCGGGTCCTCCTGACTGGGATCGCGCAACGCGGAGACTTCAGGACGACGATAAAGCGCGTTGGTGTCAAAGCTCATCTTGGCGTCCAGCGCCACCAGTTCACCCGCGCCGCGGATCACCAGTGGATTGATCTCCACCATCATTGCGTCCAGATCGCGATAGGCGCGGTAGCAGGCGCGCAGAACGTTCACCATCTGCGCCACCTGCCCGCCTGAGAGCCCGAGGGAGAACGCCAGCTCACGCGCCTGAAATTCTGCCAATCCAACAGCCGGATCAACGATCATACGCCGCAGGCTATCGGGGTCTTTTTCAGCCAAATCCTCGATCTCCATACCACCATGGGCCGAGGCCACGATCATGATCCGTTCGGTTTTCCGGTCGAGCACAAAGCCAAGATAGAGTTCCTGCTGGATATCAGAGGCTTCCTCCACCCAGAGACGAAAAACACCTTTGCCCGCAGGGCCGGTTTGTTTGGTGACAAGCTGTTTGCCAAAAAGCTCCGCGGCGCATTTGCGCACCTCGTTTTCGGTATTGCAGAATTTGACGCCACCTGCTTCGCCGCGCCCGCCCGAATGGATCTGCGCCTTGACGACCCAGGCGTCGCCACCCAGTTCACGGGCGCGGTAGCCTGCCTGTTCGGGCGAATAGGCCACACCACCGCGCGGCACCGGCACGCCGAAGCCCGCGAGAATTTCCTTGGCCTGATGTTCGTGAATGTCCATACTGTCGTCCTCCCGATCAGACTTTTTCTGCAATCGCCTTGGCCACTTCAATGACGTTGCGCGCCATTTTTTCCGACGCCGCGTCGATCATCTTGCCGTCGAGTGACGCAGCACCTCTGCCTTCAGTCTCGGCCTTTTTGAGCTCTTCTATGATCCGCTCGGCTTTGGAAACCTCCGTCTCCGGTGGGCTGAAAACCTCATTTGCCATAGCGACCTGGCTGGGGTGGATGGCCCATTTGCCTTCACACCCAAGCGCTGCCGCGCGGCGTGCACCGGCCTTGTAGCCTTCGGGATCGGAGAAATCACCAAACGGCCCGTCAATCGCCCGTAACCCATAGGCCCGGCAGGCAATGACCATACGTGTGATCGACGCATGCCATTGATCGCCGGGGTAATCCGGGTTGAGCCCGCCGATATTCACCGTGCGCGCGCGCATCGAGGCGGCATAATCAGCCACACCGAAATGCAGCGCTTCAAGGCGTCCGCCAAATTGCGCAACCGCCTCCACATTGGCCATGCCAAGCGCCGTTTCAATCAGGGCCTCAAGACCAACACGGGTTCGCAACCCGCGCGCCTGTTCGATCTGGTTGACCATCGCATCGACCATATAGAGATCAGCAGCCACCCCAACTTTGGGCACCAGCAACGTGTGCACCCGGTCACCCGCCTGTTCCATCACATCGACCACATCGCGGTACATGTAGTGTGTGTCCAACCCGTTGATGCGCACGGAGACGGTTTTGCCCCGGGCGGTCCAGTCGATATCGTTGAGCGCCTGAATGGCATTGCGGCGCGCCTGCTCTTTTTCCGGCGGGGCCACTGCGTCTTCAAGATCAAGAAAAACGTAATCCGCATCCCCGCTGGCCGCCTTGTCGATCATTGTGGGGTTCGACGCAGGCACAGCCAGTTCGGAGCGTTGAAGACGTTGTTTTTTCAATGGATATAACGTGTGAGACACTAGATTTTCGTCCTTTGGTAGAGAAGATGACTGTTATTCTGCGGCAACATGGAAATGCTGCTCTGTCTGCACGTCGGAGACGAACCAGCTTTGAGCTGCCGCAACGCCAGAGCCCATTTCCAATCGCACACCTGCGCGGATCAGGGCCATTTCGGCGACCGACAAGGCGGTCAGGCACATACCTTCGTTCAGGTCACCAATATGTCCGATCCGGAACACTTTGCCCGCCAGCCGCGCCAACCCGCTGCCGAGCGACGTGTTGTAATCTTCATAGGCGATGCGGATCACGTCGCGCGCATCCACGTCCTGCGGCGTGCGGATCGCAGAAACCGTGTTGGAATAAAGCGATGGATGCTCGGCGACCAGATCAAGACCCCAAGCGGCAACACCGCGGCGCACGCCCTCGGCCAACCGCGTGTGGCGCGCGATGACGTTGTCCAACCCTTCCGTGGCGATCCGGTCGAGCGATTTGCGCAGCCCGTGCAGCAGTTGCGTGGGCGGCGTGTAAGGGAAATAGCCATCAGCATTCATCTTCACCATGTCGGCGAAATCATAGTAGGCCCGGCGCATTGTCGAAGTTTGCGACATCTCCATCGCCCGCTCGCTGGCGGCTAGAATGCCCAGACCTGCGGGCATCATCAGCCCCTTCTGGCTGCCAGTGATGGCCAGATCGACGCCCCAGTCGTCCATCCGGAAATCGAGCGATCCGATGGAGGACACACCATCCACAAACAAAAGCGCGTCATGGAAGTTTTCATCGAGCGCCCTGCGCACCCCGGCCACGTTCGACGTCACGCCGGTTGCAGTTTCATTATGCGTAACAAAAACGGCCTTGATTTCATCATCCGTGTCTGCCGCCAGCTGCCGTTCAAATTCCTTCACCGGCGCGCCTGCCCCCCAGGGAACATCGACAAGGTGCACATCAAGGCCAAGACGTTCAGCCATCTCTGCCCAGAGGGTCGAAAATTGGCCGTGGCGTGCCATCAGAACCTTGTCACCGGGGTTGAGCGTGTTGGTGATGGCCGCTTCCCAGGCGGAGGTTCCGGAACCGGGAAACATCATCACCTGACCTTTTTCCGTCCGAAAAATCCCTTTGAGGTCGCTAAAGAGACTTAAGGTGACATCCCCGAAATCTGGCGCGCGCATGTCCTGCATTGGGACGTTCATGGCCTGACGCACGTCTTCCGGCACATTTGTGGGGCCGGGGATGAACAGATGGGTGTGACCGGTACGCATGAGGCTCTCCTTTAAGATTTCGTCAACCATGCAACCATCAAGGGTGCAGGTAAAACGGAACCGGGTCCTGCTGTGGATGCAAAAATTTACAAACAATAACATTTGTAAATTTGTAAACTTTTCAGTATTGAATGGTCATGAAGACTTTTATTGGACCCAAATTGCGACGGCTGCGCACGGATAACGGGCAAACCCAGGGTCAAATGGGCAAGGCTCTGGGCATCAGCACGTCTTATGTGAATCTTCTGGAAAAGAACGAGCGCAGTGTATCCGTGCCGGTTCTGTTACGGTTGCTCGAAGTTTACGGTGTCGACTGGCGCGATCTGGTCGAAGACGATGACACATCCAAACTGGCGGATTTGCGCGGTGTCTTGCAGGATCCTCTTTTCGAAGCGGATCGCCCGGATCTGACACAGCTGCGCGGTGCGTTGACCCATAGCCCGGATCTGGCCACCTGTTTTTTGCGGTTGCATCAGGCCTATCTGGCGGCAACCGACCAGTTGATGAGCGTTGCACAAGCCGGTGACACTGCGCAGACATCGCTGCCCAAATCCACTGAGTCCTCCGTCCACAATTTCTTTCGCAAGAACGATAATTATTTTCACAGCCTGGAACTGGCGGCTGAGGCTTTCTGGGTCGGTCAGAAAATTGCGACCGATGACATCTACGCCGCGCTCAAAACCCGATTGTATGAAACACTGGGCTTGAAGGTCCGCGTTGTCCCGGTGGCCGAATTGCCCGATACGCTGCGGGAATATAGTGAGGAGCGGCGCGAGATTCTACTTTCCGAAGCGCTCGACCACCCCAATCGCGTCTTCCAGCTTGTGCATGTTACCGGCCTCATCGAACAACAGGACACGTTGGATGACCTGCTCACCAAATCCGGTATCAGCGATGCTTTGGGGCGGGCGCGATGCCGGGTTGAGCTGGCCAACTATTTCGCGGCGGCGGTGCTGATGCCCTACGGCCCCTTTCTGGCAGAAGCACTGGCCAGCGAATATGATTTCGACCATGTGGCGACGCGGTTCGGGGTCAGCTTTGAGCAGGCCTGCCACCGGGCGACGACCTTGCAACGCCGTGGTGCCAAAGGCGTTCCCTTTTTCTTTCTCAGGATCGACAAGGCTGGCAACGTGTCCAAGCGGTTCAATTCCACGGATTTCCAACTGGCCGAATATGGCGGGGCCTGTCCCCGGCTGGATGTCCACACTTCCTTTCGCACACCGGGGCGCATCGTGCCGCAATTTGTCGAAATGCCCGATGGCAGCCAGTTCTTTGTCTTTGCCCGTACGGTAGACCGGCCCAGCGTGACGCGGTTTGCGCAGGATGTGCGTCTGGCGGTTGCGATGGGGTGCAGCACCGAACATGTCGACGCCATCGGCTATGCCGAAGGGCGCAGCCTGAGTGCTGTTCGGATGACGCCTATCGGGATCAACTGCCGCATCTGCCCTCGGGTCACATGTGACCAGCGCGCGCATCATGCGGTGGTTCTGTCAGACCCGGTGGATGAAAAAAGGCGCGGCGCCACCCGCTATGCAAGCTGACGGCTTATAACTCGCGACCCGCCCGCGCCTCGCCCCAGCGCAGCCGCGCAAAGGCACCGATTTTCGCAAGAGGTAGCGGGGGCAAGCGCTTTGGTGCGGCTGCTGACAAGGCCCGGTCCAGCGCGGGAGAGCCGACCCCGTTCGCACCCTCTGCCGCCAGAACACCCGCCAAAGTGCCCTTGGCCGTACCCAGACCGTTTTGACAACACGCCGACCAGAGCCCCGGTTCCAACTCACCGATCACCTGCACGTTGTTGCGGCTCAGACACAACCGCCCACCCCAGCGATAGGCCATGCGCGCGCCTGCCAGCATCGGGAAGCGCGCAGCAAAGGCACGGTCGTGATCCTGCGCCACCCGTGCTATGCGCCTGTCATCCACCTCCATGCCCGGATCAAAGGTAAACCGGTTGCGCACGACGATACGGTCACCGCCGTTGCCCGAAATGCGCCGCACCGTTGTCCCCAGCGGGTCGGCGGGCGTCACGCCCCAAGTAGATGCGCCCCCCAGTGCCTGACACGCCTCCGCAGAAAGCGCCTGCGTCATCGAGGCATAGGTAAAGACATGCATCAACCGGCTAGTCATATGGCCAAAGCTTTCCAGATGACCATTCACCGCCAAGATCACATTGGGGGCCGTGACCTTGCCTTTGGGTGTTTGGGCCGTCCAGTCACCCTTGCGCGTCAAACCGGTAACCGGGCTCAATTCATGCAAGACAACTGAATTTGACACCAACGCTCTGGCAACGGAACGCACGTATAATGCGGGCTGGATCATCGCCGCCCCCGGCGTGAAAAGACCGCTTTGATAATAGTCCGTGCCAGTCAGCGCCTGCATTTCCGTGGCATCCAGAAGTGTGTGTTTCTCGCCCATGGCGGTCAGATGCCGGGCATAATCTTCATTGTGCTGATGGCCCTTTGGCGTGGCTGCGGCGTTGATTTTGCCGGAACGCGCAAAAGCTTCGTCACTCAGGTCGAAATCTACGGCCATTTCGGCGGCGAAATCTATGCCGCGCCGGTTGTCCGCCGTTTGCGCCGCATCCGCCTCCAGCGCGCCGCCGTAGTTTTCGGACGCAAGATCATGCGGCAGGTCGATCATAAAGCCGGAATTGCGCCCGGCGGGTCCTTCACCGACGCGACCGGCTTCCAGAATGACGATGCGCGCGCCCGGGCAAAGCTGTGACAGGCGTCTTGCGGCGGACAACCCGGCAAAGCCTGCCCCGATGACCAGCCAGTCGGCGGTGGTATCTGCCTCCAGCGGCAGTGCCGGTGCGGCTGGAGGCAAAAGGCAGTTCCAGCCCGCCGGGCCGGGATCACGTGGGAGACGGGTAACCTGCATCGGCCCCTCAATCGGTCTGGTTGAGCGCATCGGCAGCGGGGATCTCGCGTTCGCGCCGCGCAATGTAGTCCCGCAGGGCCTCATCCGTCGCCACGTCGAGTTTCGGCTCCTCATAGGTGTCCAGAAGTTCGCGCGCGCGTTGCAATGCACGCTGGGTGATTTCAACGCTGCCTTCGGCCTGCCATTGCTCAATGGAGTTGTTGTCAAACATCTCCGGCATGAAGAACGCGCGCTGGAAATTCTCCAATGTGTGGGGGTGACCCAGGTAATGCCCGCCGGGCCCGACATCGCCCACCGCCCTCAGCGCTTCGTCAAAGTCGTCCCAGTTGATGCCCTGCGCCATGCGATACCCCATGGCGCACATCTCCGCATCGACGACGAATTTGGCCATGGAGCAATGCATGCCGGCCTCATTCCAGCCCGCCGAATGCCAGATGTAATTGGCCCCCGCCATCAGCACCGCATTCAGAGTCATCGCACTCTCATACCCGGCCTGCGCATCGAAGATCTTGGCCCCGCCAAGCGTGTTCGATGTGCGCCACGGCACTTTGTAAAACCGCGCCATCTGCCCGATCATGAAATTCATCAGGCTGATTTCCGGGGTCCCCGCCATGGGTGCGCCGGATTTCATCGATACGGTGCTGAGGTAATGACCGTAGATCGCCGGTGCGCCCTTGCGGATCACCTGTGTATAGGCCAACGCGCTGAGCGCTTCGGCATTCAGTTGCGCAACGGTCGGTGCGACGGAAGCAGGCGTATTTGCCCCGCCCAGCACGAAAGGCGAGCACAGCACCGGCTGATTGCGCCGACAAAACGCCCGCATCGCGCCCAACATGGTTTCATCCCAGACCAGTGGCGAGTTACCGTTGCAATTGCCGGTCACAACCGGGTGGGCATCAATGAAGTCGTCACCAAAGAGAATAGCCGCCATATCAAGCACATCTTCGGCGTTCTTCGGGCTGGTCGTCATGCCCATGAAGGTCTTGTCGGAATGCTTCATCGAGGAATAGGTGATGCGCAGATGCCGCTGACTGATCGGGTGATCATAAGGCTCCACGATGTGATGCGCCGAGGAGTGCATGCCGGGCAGCATATGGCTGAGCTTGTGGAAATTTGCCAGATCCGCCAGCGTCGGATTGCGCCGCACGTCGTCCAGATCGCGCAGGTAGGGCGCGCCGGTCATGGGCACAAAAATCGCATGGTCCTTGCCGAAAGGCAGGTTATTGGCCGGATTGCGCGCGTGATAGGTGAAGGTTTCGGGGATCGTGGCGATCAAATCGCGCACGAGCGCGCGGTCGAGATGCACGCGCTCGCCCCGAACATCGGCCCCGGTACGCTTCCAATCCGCCAGGGCAATCTCGTCGCGGAAAACCACGCCGACGTTTTCCAGAATATCCATTGAGGCCGCGTCGATGCGCGCCACCTGCTCTTCCGTCATCGGCTCGGTCAAGGGCAAGTTCCGCTTCAACGCGGGCAGCATGGTCACATCGCGGGTCTGGCGCTGCGCCTTGCGTGCGCCGCGCCCGCGCCGCGTGGTGCCGACGGCGGCCACACTCATGTCTCGCCCCCCAGCCTGTTGCCAATCGCCGCCATGGTGTCACGCAGCGCAGCATGCGTGCCTGCTGCCCGCAAGCTTTGGGTCATTTGCAGGCTGATCGTGCCTTTTGTTGCCAGCGCATCGCGTTCCCGCGCCAGCGCCCCGGCCTCTTTGGTCATGGCGCCCAGATAGCCGCCGATCAACTGCGCGGCATAGAAATCTGATTGAGCCGCGTCACCCGTGTCCTCTGCCAGCCACTGCGCGCCTGTAGCCATCAGGTCAAGCACCCCCGGCAGCATTGCGCAGACCGCAAAATGCATGTTCAGCGCGCGTTCATCGGCGACGGCAAACACAGGGTTTCCCGGGGCAAAAAGCGCGCCCAACAGCTGCGCATCGGGACAGGCTGGCAAGGGGCATCCGCCCTGTTCGAGATAGCCCAGCGGGATCGTCGCCACGATCTTAGAGGCAGGAGCGCAAAGCGTGCGTAACCGCGACAGAGACACTCCCGCCATGACGGTAACGATCTGCTGGTTTTCGCGAAACACCAGCGTCTCCAGCACCGCCTCGGCGATCTGCGGGCGCAGGCACAGAAAAATCACATCGCTGCTGTCCAGAACCGCCTGATTGGGCGCAACGGTGACGCCATGGCCCTGCGCCAGCGCATGCGCGACCGCGGCATTGCGGTCGGAGACCGTCAGGCGATGCCCTTTGCCGGCCAGAAACCGCACCATGGGGGCCGCGATATGCCCGGTGCCGATGAACCCGATGCGGCTCATGAGATTGCGTCTCCGTCTGCCGGATCGGTCAGGTCAATCCAGATCGTCTTGATCTCGGTATACTGATCATGGGCGTGCAAACCATTGTCGCGCCCGCCGAACCCCGATTGCCGGTAGCCGCCAAAAGGCGTGCTCATGTCGCCTTCGCCGTAGCAGTTCACCGTGACGGTCCCGGCGCGAATGTCACGGGCCCCGCGGATCGCCTGACGTGTATTGGCAGTAAAGACCGAGGCCGCCAGCCCGTAATCGGTGTCATTTGCGACCGCGATGGCCTCTTCGGTCGACGTGACCTCAATGACGCTCAGAACGGGGCCAAAAATCTCCTCCCGCGCGCGCGGGTCCTCCCGGCTCACCTCATAGATCGTTGGGGGCACAAACGGCCCGTCGGCTTGCCCGCCTGCAAGCGCCTCGCCTTTCAGATACGCACCAACCTTGGCCACGTGACCTGCATCAACAAGCGCGCCCAGATGATTGGCCGGATCCAGTGGATCGCCGGTTTTCCACTCCCTCAGGCGGGCCTGGATACGCGCCATCAACGGTGCCTTGACATCGCGGTGCACGATCAGACGGGAAGCGGCGGAGCAGTTCTCCCCCATGTTCCAGAAGGCGGCATTGACCACATGGGCGGCCACGTGATCGAGGTTTTCCGCATCCGCCAGCACCACCGCCGGGTTCTTGCCACCGCATTCCAGCACAACCTTTTTGAGGTTGCTGTCGGCTGCATAGTGCAAAAACCGCCGGCCGGTTTCGGTCGATCCGGTGAAGGAGACCATATCCACATCCATGTGCCGGCCCAACGGCTCACCCACCGACGGACCATCCCCCGGCAACACCTGCAAAACACCCCGCGGCACGCCCGCCATATGGGCCAGCTCCGCAATCCTGAGCGCGGTCATGGAGGTCTGTTCGGCCGGTTTCACGATCACCGAACACCCCGCCGCCAGCGCCGGGCCGATCTTCCAGGCCAGCATCAGCAGCGGGAAATTCCACGGCAAAATCGCCGCGACCACCCCGATGGGTTCGCGAACAATGACAGAGAGCGCATCATCGCCCACAGGGGCCGTCTGATCATAAATCTTGTCGGTGGCTTCGGCGTGCCACTTGATGCAGTGAATGGTTTCGGGAATGTCGATCTCTTCGCAGTCACGGATGGGTTTGCCGGACTCAAGGCTTTCCAGCACCGCCAGTTCCCGTTTGCGCCGCGTGATGTATTTGCACAGTTTGATCAGCACATCCTTGCGCGCCGACGGATGCATGCGCGCCCAATGCCCCTGCTCAAACGCCTCGCGCGCCTTTGTCACTGCAAGCGCCACGTCCTCTGGCCCGGCGTTGGAGATTTGGGTGATCTCCTCTCCGGTCGCGGGGTTCAGTGTGGGCATCATCGGCCCCGTTCCTTTGCGGAACTTCCCGTCTATGAAGGGCGTTGCGGGGAAATCAAGCTCGGCGGCAATGGCGGCATATTCCGCGCGGGTCAGAAGGTCGGTCATCAAAAGGCTCCCGGAATGGCGGCAATGGTGGTGTTCATCGTGCGGATGACCTCTTCCAAGGCGCGTTTGTCGTCTTTATTCAGCGGTTGCAGGGGTTTGCGTGGCGGGCCTGCCGCGATGCCGCGCATCGTCACACCATGTTTGATGCATTGAATGAACTTGCCGCCCTGTTCCAGCACACGCATGAGCGGCAGCATCGCCGACATGATCGCCCGACCGCGGGTAAAATCGCCATCCACCGCACAGGCGCGATACATCGCGATATGCGCTTCGGGCGCAAAGTTTGACCCCGCACAGACCCAGGACCGCGCGCCCCAGGCAAAAAACTCCAGCGCCTGATCGTCCATCCCGCAGCTCAGCGCGATATGCGGATAGTCCCGCGCCAGCATGTGCAAGCGGTCGGGATCGCCGGAACTTTCCTTGATGGCGCAGAAATTCGGACTGCGGCCCAAACGGTCGAGGCATTCCGCGTCCATGTTCACACTCATCCGCCCGGGGTAGTTGTAAAGCATCACCGGCAGGTTGACGGCGCGGTCAATCGCCAGAGCATGCAGCGCAATCTCGCGCCCCGTCGGATAGGCATAGGGCGGCGTGGCCACCAGCAAAGCGTCGGCACCCACGTCCTTGGCCGCCTGCGCATAGGCAATGCTGTCTTCGGTGCGAATGGCTCCGGTGCCGACGATCATCGGGACACGGTCCCTGATGAGATCCTTGCAACGGCGCATCATCTCAACCCGTTCGTCCATGGATTGGGCATAATATTCGCCGGTCGTTCCTGCCACGATAAGGCCCTGTACGCCTGCGCCGATCAGATGCTCCACGGTCTCGGCCAGCGCGGTCTCATTGAGCGAAAAATCATCGTTGTAAGGCGTGATCAGCGGCGTGTAGATACCTTCAAACTGCATTTCGGTGATCCTTGAGTGAAACAACATCGACAGGCAAAGGATCAGGACGCACGTAGCGCTCCATCCGATCCCGGGACAAATCCCAATGCTGCAAAGATAAATCCAGAGCCAGGGGTGCCTCATAGGCCTCGATTGCAGAAATCATCGCATCATGCTGCTCTCCGGCCTTTTCAATGCGGCGCTCTTCTTCTTCGGACGCGGGCCTGTAAAACCGCTGGCTGAGACGCGTGTGATCAATCAGCAGCCGGCCCAGCGAAGCCACCAGATAAGGATTGTGGGCCATCTGTCCGATCACGGCATGGAAGTGATGATTGGCTAACGCCGCAGCTTGCGCATCATTGGCAGCTGTCGCATTGGTAAAGGCCCGCTGTGCCGCCTTGAGGTCCTCGAGCTGCGGGCCCGTCCGGGCCTCTGCGGCCAGACTTGCGATGTTTGCATAGATCATCGGGGCCGTCTGAAAGAACGTCCGCATGGTTCCGATGTCCATCGAGGCGACCTTTGAGCCGCGGTTTTCCGTGCTGGAAATATACCCGGCCCCCGCAAGCCGATGCAGCACTTCGCGCATTGGGGTTCGCGAAATCCCGTAGTGTTCGGCCAAGGCCGTTTCATCCAGATCGCTCCCGGGTGCCAAATCTGTCGACAGGATGCGATGCTTCAGATCGTCCAGACATTCATCCTTGGTCATCTTGCGCATAGCGAGGTTCACATCGATCACATCATAATGTATACTTTTTGTATACATTCAGAATTTCCAGTCAATCCCCCTTTGCGGGCTCCATCACGTGGATGGCCATAAGCACATGTTTCGAAACACCCCTTTGTGGATCAATTTGCGGGCAAGTTTGGCTTAAACCCCAAAGCGCATCCCGACCGACGTCACAGTGGCACCCCTCAATTTCACCAAGCTGTTCAGATTTTTGGACCTCCGAGCACCAACCTGATACGCTCCCATGGGATGTCTCATTCGCCTTCGCAATCGTGTGACTGCAATCACCAAAAAAGGGAGTGTCTATGCCTTTCGCCCGAGCAGAGCTGGTCAGCGCCATTACACCCATTGAACATTTGCCTAATCTGTCGGCCCGTCTGGGCATCGATTTGCACATCAAACGCGACGATCTGGCCGGAACGACGATGGGCGGGAATAAATCCCGGCAATTGGAATACTACCTCGGCGCGGCGCAGCAAAAGAACGCGCAGACCGTCCTGATCACCGGGGCCGTTCAGTCCAATTTTGTCCGCACGGCCGCGGCCTCGGCAGCGAAACTCGGAATGCGAACCATCGTGCAACTGGAGGATCGCGTCCCGGATGTGGACGCACTTTATGGATCAAATGGAAATGTGCTGCTGGCGCGCCTTTTGGGCGCGGAGGTCATGCGTTACGCTGCAGGCGAAGATGAAGCCGGGGCAGATGCCGCTCTGCGTGAACGCGCCGAGATTGAGCGCAAGGCAGGTCGCGTGCCCTACGTCATTCCGCTTGCTCTGGGCAATCCCCCACTGGGCGCTTTGGGCTACATGCGCGCCGCCGAGGAAGTCGTCAGTCAGGACGCCGATTTCGACGTTGTTGTCATCGGCTCCGGTAGCGGATTGACGCATGCGGGAATGCTCGCGGGATTGCGGTCCATAGGTCACCCCGCACGGGTCATCGGCAGCTGCGTGCGACGCGATGCAACGCAACAGACGCAGCGGATCAGCACCGTTCTTGAAGCCCTCTCGGAATTGTTGGGCAGCAAGGTTCCGGTCACCGACGCTGACGTCGTCATCTGGGATGGAGCATTCTCGCCCGGCTATGGTCAGCTGGGGCCAAGCGCCGCGCAAGCCATGGCCATGATGGCACAATCAGAAGGCATCGTTCTGGACCCGGTTTATACGGCCAAGGTCTTTGCTGCGATCCCGGCGTTGGTTGACAACGGCGAAATACCCGAAGGGAGCCGGGTGTTGTTCGTGCATACCGGGGGCCTGGCTTCCCTCTTTGCCTACCAATCGTCATTGGAAAATGCCTTCCCTCACCCCTGAACGGCCGTTTTGCGTCATGGATGAGAACTCATTTGCCGCAAGTGCCAAGCGGACCTTCGCGCCCTTTGGCAGAAGGTCCGCAATCTGGCCAGCGGGTAAAACGCGGCCGACTCTCGGGCTGGCCCTTCTTACAAGCCGATGAAAACCTCCGCCAAGGCGATGAACATCGGAATGCTCAGAATGGCGACCGGCGTTCCGATGCCGGTGGACGTCCCGACATAGGCCGATGAATTGGCTTCAGGCAACGCGCCGCGCAACGTTGGCGGACCTGAAATGTCGGAGCTTGACGCCGCCATTACCGACAACAAGACCACGCCGCCCGCAGAAAACCCAGTCAGCTCATGCGCAATATATCCCACGCCAAAGCCAAGCAAACCGTGAAGGATAGGTGCCGCAATACCATAAAGAATATAGGCATGCGCAACTTTGCGTAGCTCTGCGATCCGCAGCCAGGCCTCCATCCCCATGATCAGCATCAGGATCGACAGAAGGCCCCGGAACAGGGGTTCGTAGAAACTCCGATAGACAGAGTCCGGTTCAGCAAGGATGCCAAGAGCCAATCCGACAAGCAGAGCCGAAATCGCCGGGCTTCGGAACGTGTCGACAAGGATGCCACGCAACAGACCGGGCTCGATCGTACCCGCGGGTGCCGATGACCGCCCGGCCGCCCCAAACCTGGCCAGTGTACCATCCGTGTTGACGGATACGTCGGGCGCCGTCCGCCGCGCAGCACTCAGCTTTGCCATGACAATTGCCGTCACAAGTGCCGCGATGTCCATGAAAGGATATAGCGCACCGATGAACCCTTCGTACGGAATGCCCCCGTCATCAAGGATTGCCATGCCCGCCGCCAATGTTGACGCCGATACCGCCCCAAAGAGGCCGGCGGTCGCCAAACCGTCAATCTGCGACACGCCGCGCCAGCGCGCCAGAGTCCAACTGCCCAGGAAAACGATTGTGATGCCGACAATCGCCGCGCCGACGGCAGGCACAAAAAGCTCGACAAAATTGGCTTCTCTGACAGAGATTCCCGCGCCCATACCCACTTTGAGCAGCAGAAGGATGACGATGAACTTGTAAACCGGATCAGGAACTTCAAATTTGCTGCCCAAAGCTGCAAGCAACATGCCTGCAATCAGGAAGGCGAGCGTGGGTTTCTGAAACTGGTCAACCAACGTGCTGAGAATGGTGAAGAGGGTATCCATCGGCGGTTCCTTTCGTGATTGGGATGCTGATACCGCGCCTCAAAAGAATAAAAAAATATATCTTTTTGAAGAAATCATTCTATTTAATAGAACAATGGGTCAATTGAACTATCATCATCTGCGCTATTTTCGGGAGGTTGCCATCGAAGGGCACCTGGGGCGTGCGGCGGCCCGGTTGAACGTCTCCCAATCCGCCCTTTCTATTCAAATTCGACAGTTGGAGGCCCGCCTCGGGCATGATCTCTTTGACCGTGTTGGCCGGAGCCTGGTGTTGACCGAAGCAGGCAGGATCGCGCTTGATCACGCGTATCGGATTTTTACCGCTGGCGACGACCTGCTGGCGACACTTCGGCAGAGCAGCACAACCAGCCCGCCCTTGCGGGTCGGGGCGCTCTCAACGCTATCACGTAACTTTCAACTCCAGTTCCTGCGCCCGTTGCTTGAAACGGCGGAATGCAACATTGTCCTGAAATCGGGCAATACGAAAACACTGCTGGCCGATCTGGAAACCCTGGCGCTCGACGTGGTGCTTACGACAGAAATGCCTCAGAGCGGGTCCGCTTCGACCTTTGCCGCGCAAAAGCTCAGCGAGCAACCGGTCGGCATTCATGGGCGTCCCGAGTGCCTCAACTACGGCTCGCTCACATCCCTTCTTTCCAATGAACCACTGATCCTGCCGACCGAAAGCGTCATTCGAGCAGGCTTTGAGAACCTGATCGCGAACCTGGACATACAACCGCGCATTGCAGCCAACGTCGACGACATGGCCATGGTGCGGTTGCTGGCGCGTGAGGGCGCTGGTCTTGCCATAGCGCCGGCCGTGGTTCTGGCAGATGAAATTGCAAGCGGAACGGTCATGACCGCGCCTTTTGATCTGGAAATCATGGAACCCTTTTTCGCGGTGACGCTCCCCCGAAAATTTCCCCACCCAGCACTTCGTGATCTGGTACAGGCGCGATTTTCAGACGCGCCAGAAAAATCTTATTCGGGCGGCTGAAAGAATGCGCCCGACCCGCGGCTGAAACGGGAGGCGCCAGCATTCGTGGCCGCGTCAATCCGAAAACCGTTTGGCCTTACGTTAACCCTGATCGAGCTCCCGGAGGCACTACATTCCGAGTGCTTCTTTGTACATTTCCAGCACCGCTTCTTCTTCGGCGATATCGTCCGCATCGCGCTTGCGAAGCGCGATGACTTTGCGCATCACCTTCGTGTCATAGCCGCGTGCCTTGGCCTCGGCCATGACCTCTTTTTGCTGCTCAGCGAGGTCCTTCTTTTCTGCATCCAACCGTTCGATCCGCTCAACAAACTGACGCAGCTCATTGGCGGTCACGCGGTAGGTCGCATCCCCCGGGGCTTCGACAACGGCAGGGTCGGTTGCAGTATCACTCATGGATGGTTCCTTGCATTTCCAGTTTGACGGACGGGCCTTGCCTAGCGCTCCGATCTCATCGCTGCAAGCGGCATTCATGACCCGAGGCGTAAGAAAGAGAAAAATGGCATGACATCAGCCCCTGCGGCGGCAGGTTCTTTCCAACGCCATCTCCGGGCCTAAGTTTTACACCAGCTTTTACTTGCGCCGCTCAAAGGGATTGGGTAGCGCTGCACACATGGAAAACGCTGGCACCACTTCGGTTTTTGATCTGCTCATTTGGGGCGGCGCGCTGCTGACCCTTGCGGGTTTTTTGGGCCTGATCTGGTGTGTCATCTATATCGCGCGCGCCCGGAAAGCGCAGCTTGAGGATGAGGAAATGCGTGCCAAGCTGAAAAAGGCGCTGCCGATGAACCTCGCGGCGCTATTTCTTTCTGTGATTGGACTTATGCTGGTGATCCTCGGTATCTTCTTGGCATAGCGGGCACCCTTGCCAGAAGGAAGTGCTCCGGCCTAATCTGGTCAAAACAAGGGAGCCAGCACAATGTCCCCACATGTAAACGCATTTTTCGACCCAGCAACAAACACCGTCAGCTACGTCGTGCAAGATCCCCAGGGCTCATCCTGCGCGATCGTTGATTCCGTTCTGGATTTTGACCATGCCTCGGGCCGTACAAACACGACATCCGCAGACAACGTAATCAGCTTTGTCGAAACCAACGGGTTGCAGGTACAGTGGATTTTGGAAACCCATGTGCATGCCGATCATCTGTCAGCAGCGCCTTACCTGCAGGACAAGCTGGGGGGCAAAATCGGTATCGGCGATCAGATCACAGAGGTGCAGAATACCTTTGGCAAAGTCTTCAACGAAGGCACTGAATTTCAACGGGACGGCAGCCAGTTTGACCGGCTTTTCGGCGACGGAGACAGCTTTCACATCGGACAGATGCGGGCGGACGTCATGCATACCCCCGGGCATACGCCGGCATGCATGACCTACGTCCTGGGCGATGCAGCCTTTGTCGGTGACACGTTGTTCATGCCGGATTTCGGAACCGCCCGGTGTGACTTCCCCGGGGGCTCGGCACATGATCTTTATCGCTCGATCCAACGCATTCTCAGCCTGCCGGATGACACCCGCATTTTTGTTGGCCATGACTACAAAGCGCCCGGTCGCGAAGAATTCGCCTGGGAGACCACTGTTGGTGCGCAGAAAACCCGAAATGTCCACATCGGCCAAGGGCAGGACGAGGACAGTTTTGTCGAAATGCGGCAAGCGCGTGATGCAACGCTTGGAATGCCAAAGCTGATCCTGCCGTCTTTGCAGGTTAACATGCGGGCGGGCAACATGCCCGAACCCGATCAGAATGGCGACGTGATGTTAAAATTGCCGATCAACAAGCTCTGATGGCGTGTTCAGGGACGCGCGCAACACTTCGGGTCGAAGTCAACAGAATGTGTAGCGCAATTTTGCGAAAACCGGCGGTCTGGGAAAAGTTGCAGACTGGACACCGCATTTCTCTGGCCATAGGTCTTTGACCATGGATATCCGTCAAATCACACCCGACTTTTTTGCTGCCCCTCAAATCTGCGTCGATGACCTGCGCGAAATCGCAGCGCTTGGTATTCGTTTGGTAATTTGCAATCGCCCTGACGTCGAGGTCCCCCCCAGCCACCAGTGCGCCGCCATCGAAGCCGCGGCAATCTCGGCAGGGTTGAAATTTGCGGTCCAGCCGTTGACGCATCAAACCATGACGCCGGATATTATCGCGGCGAACCGGGCATTGATGGACAGTGTCGATGGCCCGGTGCTGGCTTATTGCGCGTCCGGGACCCGCTCCACCATAGCTTGGGCGCTCTCAGCAGCGCGGGAAATGCCGGCGGATGACATCATTAGCGCGGCGCGGGACTGGGGATATGATCTAGAAAATCTGCGGGCGACCTTTGACGCCATCAGGCGTCAAACAGAGTAACGCTGATCAGGCGGTTTTGATGTCCTGCAAGTCTTCAAGCGCCGGGAGTTCCTCTGCACCGTCAAAATCCGGCAGATCAGGTAAATCCGGCAGGTCGGGCAGATCAGGCAATGCCGCGGCCTCATCGATATCGATGTCCGGCAAATCCGGAAGCGCCGGGGCGGCATCCAAATCAGGCAAATCGGGCAGCTCCGGCAAGTCCGGTAAATCCGGAAGCGCGCCGGGTTCTTCAAGCATGTCGATTGTCGCCGCCGGATCGGCAAACATCTCACCGGCGGCGGGCTTAGCGGGTTGCACCTGAGGTAGATCCAACTCGTCCCGATCTGCGGCGCGACGCTTCGGATTGCCGGTGGTGGCGACGTTGGTTTCCAGTTGCACGGCGCGCTGACCATCCACCTGCCCCAGTGCCCCGCGGCTGACCACCCGCCCGTCCCGTGTGATAACCTCGACAGCATCGAATGCATCCGGGCGCAAAGTCAGAACATCACCGGGCGCTAATCGCCCTAATTCCGCCAACGGCAACTTCAATCGCCCCATAACCGCAGTCAGGTCAGCCTTGAGACCCATCACCGTCTTCTCCAGCGTCACTGGCGGGGTCGGGGCCGCATCCTCTTCATGATCATGCGCCGCCAGTTCAGGCCGCTTTTCAACAATCGGCAAAAATAGCGTCAGGACTGACTGGAAAGCACCACCTTCCACGTCAATGGTCAGGCGAAAGATGTTGTATTCGGTTGCGTCCAGAGCCAGGCCAAAGAGGCGGGCGTTTTCCACCCGCGCACCAAACCTGAGGACCGCCAGCGTGTCACGATCTGCATCTGCTTCCAGAAGACCATGCGCACGACGGAACAATGCATCAACCAGAGGCGCACAGAGAGCGGCATCGGTGGATGTCATAACCCGTTCGGTGGCGGGGTTTTTCGACACCTTTCCGGTGGTTTGCTGCTGGATCATGGCACCAACCAGCTCAGGACCGATCATGGCCCCACCTGAACTATCCGTTGGTCCGTCCAGCAACATCAACAAGGAGGTGTCATCAAACTTCTCGGCAATGTGGTCGCCGTCGCAACGTTCCTGCGTCACGCCGATCACCACCAGCGCCATTTCGAAAAGTTCGTCGGCAATTTTGGCCACGCTGACGCGCAGCGCTTTGGGCACGGTCATGGCCCGCGCCTGATGTTCCTGTTTACCTGCCTGCGCCTTGCGCTGCAAAACTGACATCTTTGGCCCTTGTTAGAATAGCCCGCACTGATCCCGCGACGCGTGGCTTTGTTCTGCCCGGAAATAAGGGGGAATGGTTACCATTGCCTTTATGATCCCAGAATCTATGGTGTTTCTGGATAAAAACTATTGAGCAGCAAGGGCCTGCGATTGCGGCAGCAGCACCCGAAAGCCGGTGCCGCCAGTCCCGTCGAGGTACGTCACGTCACCGCCCAAACGGGTCATGATTTCGCGACAAATGGCCAGGCCAAGACCTGCGCCTTTGCCATCTTCTGCGCCGACACGGCTGAATTTTTCGAACATCACATCGCGGGAAGCGTGGGGCACCCCAAACCCATTATCAATAAAATCCACCGCGACGGCCTTGCCAAGCTGCGACACCTCGATGCGCAGAACGGGTTTCTCGGCCCGGCAGTATTTCTGAGCATTGGTGATCAGGTTGATGAAAACCTGACCAAGACGGTCCAGATCCGTATGAAGCTGCACATTTTCCCGCAGAGCTTCACGTTGCACCTCTATTTCGCGAGATTCGCTGGCCTGCGCCGTCGCCACAGCCCGGTCGAGCAGATCCGAGAGTTCCCCTGACTGGACATTTAGGGTCACCTGACCGTTTTCCAGAACGCTCAGATCCAGCAGATCATCCAGCAAGCGCGTCAAGCGAATGGCCTCCACATGAATGATATTCGCATATTTTGCCTTTTCGCGATCCTCCAGCCCCTCGGTATCGCGCATGATTTCCGAAAAGGCCCGGATGGACGTCATGGGCGTCCGCAATTCGTGACTGATCTGGCTGAGAAAGGCGTCTTTCTGATGGCTGAGCCGGGTCAGCTTGTCATTGGCCTGACGCAACTGGGCCGCTGTCTGGCTGAGTTCGCGGGATTTGGCCTCAAGCTGGCTGGAATATTCCAGCATCTGCGCGGATTCGTCCGCGACCGCCAACAGGTCCTGCACGGAAACGGATGTCCCCCCAACGATCTGGCCAATCATCGCATGCGCGGTAGCAGCACCAACAGAACCCGCCAGTTCTCTTTCGAGCCGTTGCAGAAAATCCGGGGTAGGTTCAGGCAGATACCCCCGACGCCCCTGCATCGTCGCTTCGCGCTGAAACAGCAGCTGGGCCTCCCGGGCTCCCAAGATTCGCTGAGTCATGATCATCAAATCCTCGCTTTCAGCCACCGACACCTGCCATCCGCGCGTCTGGGCTGAATGCTGAAAAACATTGACGAATTGCGCCCCCTGAAGCCTTTCGAGCGGATGCGGAAAGGTCACCAGCGAGACACAGGCAAAACTCGCTGCATTCAGCAGAAGGCTCCAAAAGACCGCATGAACCGTAGGATCGATGCCGGGAATGCCGAAAAGCGCCTGTGGCCGCAGCCAGCCGATACCCAGAAATCCGTTCTGAAAGGTATCTACACTCAGCACCACACCCGGTCCGAAGCTGGGCAGAAGCATCGTGAAAACCCAGAGTGAAAAGCCAACGCCCAGGCCCACCAAAGCCCCGACGCGGGTGGCCCCCCGCCAGAAAATCCCCCCCAACATGGCGGGCAGAAACTGGGCGACCCCGGCAAAAGAAATCAACCCGATCGCCGCCAAGGCGCTGGAGCCGCCGGAGGCCTGATAATAGACATAGCCCAACCCGATGATGCCCAGAATGGACAAACGCCGCGACAGCAAAACCACGTTGCGCACATCGCCCGATTGTGTGGCACCCCCCTGCCGCAGATAGAGGAAGATCGGCATCACCACGTGATTGGACACCATGGTCGACAGGGCAAGTGTCGCGACGATCACCATGGACGTGGCAGAGGAAAACCCCCCCAGAAAGCTCAATGTGGCAAGCCCTTCGCGCCCCTGGCTAAGCGGCAGGCTTAAAACAAAGAAATCCGGGTTGGACCCCGCCGGCAGCAGATCAAGGCCGATGACGGCTATGGGCACCACGAAAAGGCTCATCAACATCAGGTAAAGCGGAAAGGCCCAACTGGCGATCTGCAGATGGCGCTCATCGTCATTTTCAACGACCATGACCTGAAACATGCGAGGCAGGCACAAGAAGGCAGCAGCCGACAGGAAGGTCAACCCTGCCCAGCGGCTGCCATCAATCTGCCAGGTGCCCAGAGCCGACGCGTCTATCCGCTCAAGCGTATCAGACACGCCCCCGGCGATCCCCCAAACTACGAAAGCACCCACCGCCATCAGCGCGATCAGCTTGACCACCGCCTCGACGGCGACAGCAATGACCACACCATGATGCCGCTCATTCACATTGAGGTTGCGCGTTCCGAAAAGCACCGTGAAAAGCGCCAACCCCACCGCGATCCAAAAGCCTGCGGCAGACGCATCGGTAGATTGCGAGAAAGTGCCGTCGTCGGCCGCGGCAAAGATCGCCAGTGACGAGGTAACCGATTGCAACTGAAGCGCAATATAAGGTGTCACGCCGATGACGGCCATGATCGTGACGACAATGGCCAGGGCATTGGATTTTCCGTAGCGCGACGAAATCAGGTCGGCAATCGACGTCACCTTATGGCTACGACCGATCCGCACCAGACGACGCAGGACCCACCACCAGCCGACGATCACAAGGCTCGGACCCAGATAGATCGTCACATATTCCAACCCGGAGCGTGCGGCATACCCAACCGCCCCGTAAAACGTCCAGCCGGTGCAATAGATCGAAAGTGACAGGGTGTAGACCAGCGGCGAGCGCAACAGCCAGCCCATCTGCCCCTTCATGCCGGCGCGCTCCGCGAGAAACGCCACGCAGAAAAGCAAAAACACGTAAGCCAGACAGACGGCAATGAGTGCGTTCAAAGACGCCATCACAAGGCTCCGGTATCATCCGTTTGTGCCGGGATGCGTCCCAGACGGCGTGCAAGATAGGCCGAAATTGCAATCAGGGCCCACCAGACACCAAAGACATAGAGCAGCGCTTTTGACGTAGGTACGGCCTGCCCGTCGGCGACGCCTTGGGTAGGCCATAACAAAGGGATCATCCAAAGCCCTGCCCCTAGGATCACAAGCAACCGTATCGCATCCATCATCCGACGCCTGCGGTATCCGTCACGTTCCAGAAAGAGCGGCGTGCCGGGTTTGGCCATGGATCAGGTCCTTTGCCCGTGAACGTAAAGCAGATCGCGCACCGCTGTCAGCACTTCGGTATTCGAGAACGGCTTGGTCATGAACCGGCTCACGCCCGCTTTCTCGGCCATCTCGCGATCCCGGCTTTGCCCCCGGGCCGTCAGCATCAGGACCGGCAAATCCGCCGTCTGCTCATGGCTGCGCAACTCTTCGAGAATGTCGAACCCGCTCTTGCCCGGCAGCATCACGTCAAGCACCACGAGATCGGGTTTGCGCTCCCGAATGACCTGTGCGGCGTCAGTCCCGTTTGAATGGGTGTCCACCTCCCAGCCCTCACGGCTGAGCAGAAATCGAATGGCTTCAATGATGTTCAGCTCATCTTCGACCAAAAGCACATGCTTGCCCATTGCGCCCTCCTCCCAAAGGTCTCCGCCCTGCCAGACCCATGGTCTGTCTCCCTCAGGGGTGAGGGTGAACTATTGTCGGTTTTATCCGCACTGTCAAAAGTCTCGCGCCACCGACAAAGAAATACAACCATTGGTTTGAGCCGCGTAGGGTTGCGACATCAGAATTCATATTCCACCGCTCAAAATCGACGGCTCCCGGCGCCCGGGGCATCCGTTGCGCGGGCACACGCCGCATGTAGCCCCGACCTCAATTGCCCCATCAGGCTCCTGGCTCGCGTTGGGCAGGATCAACATGCTGGCCTGCACCAGAGGTGCCTGATTATAGGTCGGTCCGCCAACAACTTCGGCGACGGCCACACAGTTGAAAACCGAACGCCCCCGCCCCAGTTGCACCAGCGGCATGCGTAAAACCTGACCGGGCTGCCCCAATGCCGCAAAAAGAGGCCACAATGCACACGCCGCACCAAATCTGGGAATGACGAAACCCTGCGCTGGCTTGCGAAACAGCAGGCTGCCAGCACGGTCGCAGACCACCAACCCCGCCTCAAGCTCCGGCAGGCTTGCAAGCCGCCGCAACACGACGCCCACGGGCACGTCCAAGTGGCGCGCCAGCTTTACCGGGTCGTTGCCGACCTCGGCCAGGGCCGCCCGAAAAATCTCAAGCGGAACCTGTTCTGCATCTTCTGCAATACGGTCCAGTATGGATTTCGCCATTTGCCGTGAAGCATTGGATTTCAGCATCTGCGCTTCGGCAATCAATACCTCCACCGACGTCTGACCCGTTTCCAATTCGGCGAATTCAAAGGCGTTTTCGGTCAAAAAGACCTCCAATTCATCGTGGGGACTGGCGGCGGCATCTTCGCTGCCCTGACCGGCATCCAGATAGTCCACCAGAGATTTCGAACTCTCTGCAAGACGGCGGCTGTCCTGGTTGATGTTTGCATGAAAGCGGTCGCGCCACTCTGCCTCCAACTCCTTTTCGTCGGCCAAAATAGCCGCTGTTGACCGGATGGCTGCGGCTGTGGTCAGCAATTCATGCACGGAAGCGGCCAGATGAGGATCATGTGTCAAGCGATCAGAGAGGGATTCCACGCGACGCTCCAGACTTGCGATGCGCCGATGACCGTTGGCAAGCACTTCCGCCCAGCCGGGAAACCGCCCGGCCAATTCGTCTGCGCGGGCGATTTCCGAGCTTGGCAGATTGGCCCCCGTGGCCGCTTCGCGCAATGTGGCGATCAGCGCAGCTTCGGCGCCTTCGGTCAGCGTAGAGGGTTCAACCCCAAGGATGCGGGCAATATCCAGCAGCAGCTTGCCGCCGATTCTGCGCCGGTTATGTTCGATGAGGTTGAGATAGGACGCCGATATTCCCAAGGCGCGCGCCAGATCGGCCTGCCGCATGCCCACAACAGATCTGCGCTCCCTGATACGGCTGCCCGTCAATCCCTCGCGTGCCATGAAAACTCCCTACAATCCTTGGCTTTTTCCACCGGTTTCTGCGCTGCAATATTACGTAATTTACAAACACTCACAAACACCTGTTCATTAATTTACAAAATAGTTGTTCATTTCAAGGCACTTGTTGCGGAGTTTTCAGATCATCAGCGATAAGTTATTTGCACTAATGTGCCGGACGCGTCGCGTAATTGAGGAATTGACCGACTGCGCCGTTTTAACAACTGGGAGGATTTCATGTCCAATTCGAAACTTACACGTCGCGGTCTGATCAAGACCGGTGCTTTTGCCGGTGCCGCCGGACTGGCGCTGCCGACGTATCTGCGTGCTGACGGGCACTCGGGCTTTACCAATGCACCTACGGGCGACACCGTGACGCTGGGCTTCAATGTGCCCCAATCCGGTCCTTATGCGGACGAAGGTGCCGACGAATTGCGCGCCTATGAGCTTGCTGTCGAACACCTCAATGGCGGCGGCGACGGCGGCATGATGAACACGTTCTCGTCCAAGGTGCTGCAGGGTAACGGCATCATGGGTAAGAAGGTCGAATATGTCACCGGCGACACGCAAACCAAATCGGACGCGGCGCGCGCCTCTGCCCGCTCGATGATCGAAAAAGATGGTGCCGTGATGATCACCGGCGGGTCGTCATCGGGCGTCGCCGTGGCGGTTCAGGCGCTTTGTCAGGAAGCAGGCGTCATCTTCATGGCCGGCCTCACGCATTCCAATGACACCACCGGCAAAGACCGCAAGGCCAATGGTTTCCGTCACTTCTTTAACTCCTACATGTCCGGTGCCGCGCTCGCGCCTGTGCTTGCTGCGAACTACGGCAAGGACCGCAAGGCCTATCACCTTACAGCCGATTACAACTGGGGCTACACCACCGAAGAAGCGGTGAAATCCTCCACCGAAGCGCTGGGATGGGAAACCGTCAACGCCGTGAAAACGCCGCTGACCCAGACCGACTTCTCCTCCTATATCGCGCCGGTTCTGCAATCGGGTGCGGACGTGCTGGTGCTGAACCACTACGGCGGCAACATGGTGAACTCGCTGACCAACGCGGTTCAGTTCGGCCTGCGCGACAAGCAGGTGAACGGCAAGAACTTCGAGATCATCGTGCCGCTTTATTCGCGCCTGATGGCGAAGGGCGCGGGTGCCAACGTGAAAGGCATCTTCGGTTCCACAAACTGGCACTGGTCGCTGCAGGACGAAGGCTCCAAGGCATTCGTTCAGTCCTTCGGCACCAAATACGGCTTCCCACCCAGCCAGGCGGCGCATACTTGCTACGTGCAAACGCTGCTTTATGCGGATGCGGTCGAGCGGGCCGGTTCGTTCAACCCATGCGCGGTTGTCGAAGCGCTCGAAGACTACGAGTTCGACGGTCTGGGCAACGGCAAAACGCTTTATCGCGGTTCCGACCACCAGTGCTTCAAGGACGTTCTGGTCGTGAAAGGCAAAGAGAACCCGCAGTCCGAGTTCGACCTGCTGGAAGTCGTCGAAGTCACACCGGTTGAGCAGGTTACCTATGCCCCCGATCACCCGCAGTTCGCTGGCGGTAATCTGGGCACCTGTAACCCGGGCGCATAAATCCCGGCCGGGTGGCGTGAGCGCGCCACCCGCACCTCTCAACAACTGCGGGCGGCAGCCCCTGCCATCCGCTTTGCCCGGGCTCCGGGCGATAATCGCTTCATGAAGGTGGGACCATGGACGCAATCATCCTGCAAATCCTCAACGGCCTCGACAAGGGATCGGCCTATGCGCTGATCGCTCTGGGCCTTACACTGATTTTCGGCACATTGGGTGTCGTGAACTTCGCCCACGGCGCCCTGTTCATGATCGGCGCTTTCTGTGCCGTGACGCTCAGCCGTATCCTGACGCTGAGCCACATCGTCATTGACGAGACGCAGAAGGATTTTCTTGGCAATCCGCTGAAAGTCGAAGTGCCCTATATCTACGACATCTTCGGACAGGCTACGGGGGATGCCATCATCGACTGGGCGGTTCCCATCTCGATCCTCTTTGCCATCCCGGTCATGGTCGCCATTGGCTTCATCATGGAACGCGGGCTGATCAAGCATTTCTACAAGCGTCCCCACGCCGACCAGATCCTCGTAACCTTCGGTCTCGCCATCGTGCTGCAGGAGATCATCAAGTATTTCTACGGTGCCAACCCGATCCCCACCCCGGCACCGGACGCGTTCCGCGGATCGTTCGATTTCGGCGCGATGCTCGGCTTTGACCCTAACACAATCATCTACCCCTACTGGCGTCTGGTCTATTTCGCCTTCTCTGCCCTGATCATCGGTGCGGTCTTTGCCTTTCTGCAATTCACCACCTTTGGCATGGTCGTGCGCGCAGGCATGGCAGACCGCGAAACCGTGGGCCTTTTGGGCATCAACATCGACAAGCGCTTTACCATCATGTTCGGCATTGCCGCCGCCGTAGCAGGCCTGGCCGGCGTGATGTACGCGCCGATCAACTCGCCCAACTACCACATGGGCATGGATTTTCTGGTCCTGAGCTTCGTGGTCGTCGTCGTGGGCGGCATGGGCTCGCTGCCCGGTGCCGTGCTTGCGGGCTTCCTCCTGGGTATTCTTGAAAGCTTCGCCTCCATGTCGGCGGTTCTCGAAATCCTGCCCGGCATCAACCAGATCATCATCTATCTGGTCGCCATCATCATCTTGCTGACTCGTCCGCGTGGCCTGATGGGCCGCAAGGGCGTCATGGAGGAATAGGATCATGTTTGGTCTGACAAAACGCGACTCCACCCTGCTGATCATTGTGATCTGTCTGTCGATCTTTGCACCCTTCATCCTCAACCCTTTCCCCGAAGGCTCCGCCATGGCGCAGTTCAACGCGGGCTATCCGGATCTGATGCAGCGGCTGGTGATCTTTGGCATCTTTGCCATCGGCTTCAACATCCTCTTCGGGCTCACAGGATACCTCAGCTTCGGTCACGCGGCGTTCCTAGGTGTCGGCTCCTACGCGGCGATCTGGATGATGAAACTGCTGACCATGAATGTGGTGCCCGCAATCATCATCTCGGTGGTTGTCGCGGGGCTCTTCTCCCTGCTGGTGGGCTGGATTTCCCTGCGCCGCTCGGGCATCTACTTCTCCATCCTGACGCTGGCCTTCGCCCAGATGTCCTATTCGCTGGCCTATTCGGTGCTGACACCGATCACCGGCGGCGAAACCGGGCTTCAGCCCAAGGTGGATGATCCACGCATTCTGGACGGCGCGCTTGTCGCTGGCCAGACACCCCGCGCGAACTTCTTCGGGCTGGAAATGGGAGCAAGCTACGAGCTCTCCTTGGGCAATTGGGTTTTCACCTTCAACGCCGGCTACTACATCGCGGCGGTCGTGATGATCCTGGCGTTCTACCTGTCGATCCGCATTTTCCGCTCTCCTTTCGGCATGATGTTGCGGGCGGTCAAATCGAACCAGCAGCGCGTCAATTATACCGGCCTCAATTCCAAACCCTATACGCTGGCGGCCTTCGTCATCTCCGGCATGTATGCCGGTCTGGCGGGCGGTCTGCTGGTGGCCATGGACACGCAGGTGGGTGCCGAACGCATGTTCTGGACCGCATCGGGTGAAGTTGTGCTGATGGCGATCCTTGGCGGTGCCGGTACGCTCATCGGTCCTGTCCTGGGGGCGGGTTTCATCAAATACATGGAAAACATCATCTCCAAGATCAACAAATCCGTGCTGGAGCAATGGTTTGCTTTCATGCCCGACGGGATCGAGGATTTCCTGATCGCGATCGTTTACCCGTTCATCGGCAAGGGCTGGCACCTCACCTTGGGCATTCTCTTCATGCTCGTGGTGATCTTCCTGCCCGGCGGTCTGGTCGAGGGTGGACAGCGTATTGGGCGCCTGTTCAAACGCAAAAAACCCTCCGATGATGCCGCTGATGGCAAAACAACACCTGCGGAATAAGGAAACTGACATGGGTATTCTTGAGGTTAAAAACGTAGGTAAGCGGTTTGGGGGTCTTCAGGCGCTGGGAGACGTAAACCTGAGCATTGCGGAAAATTCGGTGCATGCGATCATCGGACCCAATGGCGCGGGCAAATCGACCCTGCTGAATTGTCTGGTGGGCAAGCTGATCCCGGATACCGGATCGGTGATGTTTGACGGGCAATCAGTACTGGGGCGCAAACCCTATGAGATCAACCAGATGGGGATTTCGCGGGTCTTTCAGACGCCGGAAATCTTCGGCGATCTGACGGTGATGGAAAACATGATGATCCCCTGTTTTGCCAAACGCGACGGGGCCTTCGAGATGAATGCCATTGCCAGCGTGACCTCGCAGCGTGATATCGTCGAACGCGCTGAACACATGCTGGACGACATGAATATGTCCGACAAGCGGCATATGCATGCGGCGGCGATGTCACGCGGCGACAAGCGGCGCCTTGAGATCGGCATGTGTCTCAGTCAGGAGCCGCGGTTGCTGCTGCTGGACGAACCCACGGCGGGTATGGCGCGCGCCGATACGAACAATACCATCGACCTGTTGAAACAGATCAGCGACGAGCGTGACATCACCATCGCGATCATCGAACACGACATGCATGTGGTGTTTTCGCTTGCCGAACGCATCACCGTGCTGGCGCAGGGCACGCCGCTGGTCGAAGACACGCCAGACAACATCAAAGGCCATCCGAAAGTGCGCGAAGCCTATCTGGGAGAGACCCAGACCGCCGCGTAATTTTCTGACAACGGTGGTCTGAAGCCCACCTTACCCGCAACATGCGAGGACATGGATATGAACGTCAAACCGGATTTTTCCAAACACGCCAATCAGGCAGCGACCGCGCCTGCCTTCCTCTCTGTCTGGGACATGCATGCCTATTACGGCGAGAGCTACATTGTGCAGGGCGTGACCTTCAACGTGCATGAAGGCGAAATTCTGGCCCTGCTGGGCCGCAACGGGGCGGGCAAAACCTCGACGCTGCGCGCCATTGCGCGGCTGGGTGACCCGGAAGTACGCAAAGGCGAGATCTGGCTTGATCACCAACCCTTGCACAAGATGGCCAGCCATCAGGCGTCACAGGCAGGACTGGGTCTTGTGCCCGAAGACCGCCGGATCATTGCCGGGCTGACGGTCGAGGAAAACCTCAAGCTCGCGCAGATCGCCCCGCCCGTCGGTTGGTCGCTGGACCGGGTTTATGACCTTTTCCCACGGCTGCGTGAGCGGCGCGCGCAAGAAGGCGTGACCCTGTCAGGCGGCGAACAGCAGATGCTGGCCATTGCCCGCGCGCTCTGTCGTGACATCAAGGTGCTGCTGCTGGATGAACCCTACGAAGGTCTGGCCCCGGTGATCGTGGATGAGATCGAAAAGACGCTGCGCATCATCAAGGAGCAGGGCATCACCACCATTTTGGTCGAACAGAACGCCGTGCGCGCCTTACAACTGGCCGACCGGGCGGTGATCCTCGACACCGGTGGCATCGTCTTTGACGGCACCGCAGCGGAAGTGCTGGAGAACAAGGAGTTGCGCGAGGAATACCTCGCCATCTGACGCCCACCGCCAAATTCCCGGTGGTGCCGCTAGCCACCCGGGCTTTGCTTGCCGCTAAGCATGTCACGACACGGGTCCGCCTGATTTTCGATGGCATGCAGGACCGTTTCCAGCGCTGCCTCCACCTGACCGACCGCGGCTTTGAGCGCCTTGACGGCGGGCAGCGCTTTGAAACGGTTCTCGATGTCCCGGGCCACGCGCGCAACCATATCTTGCACCGGCTTGAACAGGAAATCAGTCAAGGATTTGCGCATTTTCGCAATCTGGCGGTCGACCTCATCCATCATTGCTTTGACCTTTTTGTAGGTCTTTGGAAAGGTATGTCGCCCCACCCATGAAATGGCGTCTTCAATGGCCTTCTTGCCATAGTTGGCCGCTTTGGTGACTGCTGCGGTGATCGTGTTGATGAAACTGCGCAATCCCCCCAGGGCGTTATAGGCCTTGTCGATCACATTGGCATAATCCAGAAGCCGCCCCAGCGCATTCCACGCCTGCCGCAGCGGTTGTTCGACCGTGTTCAGCCCGGCGTTGGCCTCGTCCTTGGCGTCATTGAGCGTTTGTGTCACCGGATGCAGCGGTCGGTTCAGCACAGCGGCACAGTTTTCCAGACCCTTGGGCGGGGCATCTTTATAGTGCTTGCGCAGGCTGTCTGTTACATTGGCGAGCGCTTCAATCTTGCCTTCCACATTGCCCACGGCCCCCCAGGCCCGGTCCACCGGTTTTTGCAGCTTCCTGATCCAGTCCTGCAAAGGTTTGATGTCGCGTTCGATCTGGCTGAGGATATCGCGCGTGGGTTTGATGAACCCGTTGATCCCAGCGATGAACTCACCTGCGCCTTTGGCAAGCGTGCCCACCTCGGGTATCCACGATCCGGATTTGCAGGCCTTCTCCAGACCGCGCAAAACTTGGAATATGTCGCCCAGTTTCTTGTCAAAGTCCTCGGGCTTTTTCAGCAGGTCCTGCACCTGCGACAAAAGGCCATGCACCTCGTCAAGCGGCGTGACGAAATACTGGATGTCGGCGTAAATCGCCTTGGCATCCGTATTGAGGGCGGCGAGCTGGGTCTTTGGCGTGGGCATGATGCGGTCTTCCTGTTCAATCTGGCGGTTTGCCCGAACAGGTTAACACGGCGTCATGCGCCGGTGCTGTGATCCGCGTCACAAAGGCTGCTGGCGCCCTTCAGGTGCTTTCAAACCGCGCACGCAAATCCGTTTTCAGCACCTTGCCGTAGTTGTTCTTGGGCAGGGCGTCGATGGGGATGTAATCCTTGGGTCGCTTGAACCGAGCGATATGCTCCAGACAGAGCGCATCAAGACGCGCAGGCGGGGCAGAGCCCACAACAAACGCCACGACCTCTTCGCCCCATTCGGGATGCGGACGGCCCACAACCGACACCTCCGACACCTCGGGGTCCATCAGCAGAACCTCCTCGACTTCGCGCGGATAGACGTTGGAGCCACCGGTTATGATCATGTCCTTGGAGCGATCCTGCAACGTGACATAACCATCCGCATCCATGAACCCCATGTCACCGGTCATCAGCCAGCCATTGACCAGCGTTTTGGCGGTCGCCTCGGCATTCTGCCAATAGCCGAGCATCACCGTGTCACCGCGCACCATGATCTCCCCATGGGTGCCGGTGGGCAAAGGCCGGCCCTGCGCATCCCCGATGGCAACTTCGACCGCGGATTGCGCCTTGCCCACAGATTGCAGACGTTGCCGCCAGCGCGGATGGCTGCGGTCGGCCACATCCGCCCGGCTCAGCGCCGTGATCCCCATCGGACATTCTCCCTGCCCGTAAATCTGCACAAAGATCGGCCCGAAGTGATCCACTGCCGCGATGATATCGGCATTATACATCGGCCCACCCGCATAGACGATGGTGCGCAACCCGGCACCGCTCTGCCCGGTTGCAATAGCGCGTTCCGTCAGGCGTTTGACCATCGTGGGGGCCGCGAACATCTGGACCGACCCAAAATGCCCGGCCAGATCGAAAATCTCATCCGGATCAAACCCGGCGGAGGCCGGACAGACGTGGCGTGCGCCCGCATGCATATGCAACATATTGTAGATACCGGCCCCGTGGCTCATGGGGGCGGCGTAAAGCGTTGCATCCTCAGGCCGGACCGCATCCGCATCATGACCGTAACACAGACTCATGGTGGTGAGCATGCGGAAGGTCATCATCACGCCCTTGGGCTTGCCCGTGGTCCCGGATGTGTAAAAGAGCCAGGCCACATCCTCCGGCGCACGTGGCACAATTTCCGGGGCCGGAACATGCGCCAGAATGCCGTCATAACGCGCACTTGGCACGATCACGGGCGCGACTTCGGTGGCCGCATCCCGCAAGGCCTCGGCCAGGTCAGGCGAGGCAAAAACGAAAGACACGCTCGCATTTTCTAAAATAAACGCCGCTTCGCGCCCGTGCAGCTTGGCGTTGATCGGCACAACCACACCACCCGCAATCCAGATGCCGTAAAAGACCACCAGATAATCGGGCTGGTTTTTCATGAAAATCGCCACTAGGTCGCCCGGAACCACGCCCTGCGCTCTCAACCACCCAGCAACAGACCGCGCGCGCGCCAGAAACGTGCCGTAATCGGCCACGCAGGCCTCGCCGAGAAACAGCGCCGGACGCTCAGGTGCGGCCATCCCTGTGCGTTCCAGCCAATGCGCAAGATTCATGTGATCCCCCTCGTTACCTGCCCGACAATATCGCTCTGGCACGCGCCCGCAAGTCGCGGGTTTCCATGGGCTGACCCTTGGCCTATAACGAAAGAGCAGGAACAAGGGCCGACGTGAACAAGGCTCCCCGGAACGGTCGACGAGGACTTACATGACAAAAAAGAACCATGACGCTGATGTGGCCTTCATTCAGGCCCTGGCCGAATTGCTGCGGGAAAATGATCTGACGGAATTGCAGGTCAAACGGGATTATGGTGCCGATGACAGTCTGAACGTGCGCGTCAGCCGTCACATCCAGCAGCAAGCCGCCGTGCAGGTTGCCGCCCCGACTGCCGCACCCGCTGCCGCGCCAGTTGCAGGCCCCGCCGCCGCAGCCCCGGCTGCCAGCAGCCCCGATGATCCCGCCGATCATCCCGGCGCCGTGACTTCGCCCATGGTGGGCACCGTCTACATGCAGGCCGAACCCGGTGCGGACCCATTCATTTCCGTCGGCGCTTCGGTTTCCGAAGGCGACACGCTGCTGATCGTCGAAGCGATGAAGACCATGAACCACATCCCCGCCCCGCGCTCCGGCACCATCAAGCGCATCGTCGTCGAGGATGGGGCCGCGGTCGAATTTGGCACACCGCTTGTGATCCTCGAATAGGAGGGCTGCGCGATGTTCAACAAAATCCTGATCGCCAACCGTGGCGAGATCGCCCTGCGCGTGGTGCGCGCCGCGCGCGAAATGGGCATTGCCACCGTGGCCGTGCATTCCACCGCCGACAGCGACGCGATGCATGTGCGCATGGCCGATGAAAGCGTCTGTATCGGCCCGCCCTCGGGCACGCAAAGCTATCTGTCTGTGCCTGCAATCATTTCCGCCTGCGAAATCACCGGGGCCGAGGCGATCCATCCGGGATACGGGTTTCTGAGCGAAAACGCCGGGTTCGTGCAGGTGGTCGAAGATCACGACCTGACCTTCATTGGCCCCACCGCAGAACACATCCGCATCATGGGCGACAAGATCACCGCCAAGGACACGATGAAAAAGCTGGGTGTGCCGTGCGTGCCCGGTTCCGATGGCGGTGTTGACACGCTCGAAGAGGCCAAGCGCATCGGCGAGGAATTCGGCTATCCGGTGATCATCAAGGCCACGGCGGGTGGCGGCGGGCGCGGCATGAAAGTCGCGCAGAACGCCCAGGAAATGGAAAAAGCCTTCCACACTGCACGTGCTGAGGGCAAATCCAATTTCGGCAATGATGAAGTCTATATCGAGAAATATCTCACCACGCCGCGCCACATCGAAATTCAGGTGTTCGGCGATGGCAAGGGCCGTGCGGTGCATCTGGGCGAGCGCGATTGTTCGCTGCAACGCCGTCACCAGAAGGTATTCGAAGAGGCCCCCGGCCCCGCAATTTCCGCCGAAGAACGTGCCACCATCGGCAAGGTCTGCGCCGATGCGGTCGCGCGCATTAATTACACCGGTGCGGGCACCATCGAGTTCCTCTATGAGAACGGCGAGTTCTACTTCATCGAAATGAACACCCGTTTGCAGGTCGAACACCCCGTGACCGAAGCCATTTTCGGCGTCGATCTGGTCCGTGAACAGATCCGCGTCGCCTCCGGCATGGAGATGTCGTTCCAGCAGGAAGACCTGACCATCAACGGCCATTCCATCGAAGTGCGCATCAACGCCGAAAAACTGCCCAACTTTTCGCCCTGTCCGGGCCGGATCACCCAGTATCACGCGCCCGGGGGGCTTGGTGTACGCATGGATTCGGCGCTTTATGACGGCTATTCCATCCCGCCCTACTACGACAGCCTTATCGGCAAACTGATCGTGCACGGGCGCGACAGGCCCGAAGCGCTGGCCCGGCTGAAACGGGCTCTGGGCGAATTGATCGTGGATGGTGTCGACACCACGGTGCCGCTTTTTCACGCGCTTCTGGAAGAAGAGGATGTGTTGTCGGGCGGCTACAATATCCACTGGCTGGAGCATTGGCTGGAAACCAATCTCGGCGGCAGTTGACGCGGGAGCGTCATGTATCTGACCCCGGATTTGCTGATGCAGGGCTATGCCACCGGCATTTTCCCGATGGCAGAACATCGCGACGACCCGGAAGTTTTCTGGGTCGATCCTAAACGGCGCGGAGTGATGCCCCTGAACGGCTTTCACATCTCGCGCTCGCTGCGGCGCGCCATGCGCAACACCTTGTTCGAGGTTAGCATAAATCAGGATTTCGCGGGTGTGGTTGACGGCTGCGCCGATCGCGCGGACACCTGGATCAGCACGGAAATTCGCGGGCTCTACCTTGCGCTGCGCGACCGCGGGCAGGCGCATTCCCTGGAAATCTGGGAGGGTGCCACCCTCGTCGGCGGTGTCTATGGGGTCACGCTGGGGGCCGCGTTTTTTGGCGAAAGCATGTTTTCGCGCCGCACCAATGCTTCGAAAATCGCGCTGGCCTGTCTGGTGGATCGGTTGCTGGACGGCGGTTTCCGGCTCTTTGACACGCAGTTTCTGACCGAACATCTGGCCTCATTGGGCGGGATCGAGATAAGCCGCGCAGCCTACCGGACCGCCTTGGAAAAAGCACGTAGCCTACCAGGTGATTTCACTGCTCCACCGCTGCGAAGCCCTCAGGAGGTCGTGCAGCGCATGACCCAGAGGTCATAGCGCGCGTGATCCATCGCTGAAAGTGCCGGGGCGGAGGCGATCATCCAGCCCGAGAAAAGCTCTGTCCCGTCCGTGGCATCCGAAACCTTGAGCGCCGCATAGGCATCGCCTGACGGGTTGCCCACTGGATAGCGGCAGGAATTGAGCGTGATCCGCAGACGTTCAAACGTTGCCGTCTGTCCGGATTTCATCTCAATATCATAGACTTGTCCGCTGATCTTATCGAGCCCGCGCAAGACAACACCCTGCGCCTCGCTGACTTGCTGAGCGGTAGCACCTGTGGCCAGACACGCCAGCGCCATGGCCAACCGGCGTATCATTCCGAGGAACCGCTCACAAATTTGAGCAGCAGAGATACAAGGCTCACCGCGCCCTGCGTATCGGTGATCGTGTCGCCCGCCTCAAAGAAAAACGGCGATCCTCCGGGGATGATTTCGACGAAATTACCCCCCAACAGCCCTTCGGACGAAATCACGATGGCGCTGTCATCGGGGATTTCGATTTCCTGCGCGACAGACACCGTTGTGTCCGCCCGGTAGGTTTCCGGATTCAGCGTGACCGCCGCAACCGAGCCCACCTTGACCCCGGCCAGACGCACATCGGTGCCCACGCTTACGCCTTCAAGGCTGCGAAAACTCGCCTCCAGTGGGTAGCTCGACGCAGCCCCCGAAAAATCAGATACCTGCCCGGCATAGACAACAAAGGCCACAGCGGCGGCTAAAACGCCGGCACCGACGATGACTTCGGTAGTGTTTTCAGACATTTGGCAAATTACTCCGGCGACCAGGCCTCGTAGTCGCTACGTGGTGCGGGATCGGCACGGCGCAGGGACCCTTTGGGCGCATAGGCCAGCGCGGTCCCGGTCAGATTTTCCTGATGCGGTTTTTCCCACGGTTTATGCGGCAGCGGTGCGTCCGTCGGGGCCGCGTCCCAGGTGTGGTGCAGCCAGCCGTGCCAGTCGGGATCGACCCGGCTCGCCTCAGCCTCGCCATTGTAAATCACCCAGCGGCGGGTCTTGTCCTTGTTTTCATAGAAAACATTGCCCTGACTGTCCTCGCCCACCTTGACGCCCTTGCGCCAGGTCCAAAGCTGCGTGTTCAGCGTCTGGCCGTTCCACCAGGTCACCGCGCGCAGGATAGAAGTCAGAAGTCCCATGAAATGCCTCCGGTCGCATTGCTATGTACATATGGCCGATCAGGGGGCAAACGTCCAGATGGATGCGCGGCCTCCTGCGTTTTTCCGAGCGTTATTCCGGCAGCAGCGCGGTCACTTCGATCTCGATGCGGTATTTGGGGTCAATGAGGGCGCATTCGACCATCGTCGCGGCGGGCGGGTTGGGCCCAAAAGCTTGCCTCAGATGCGGCCAGCAGGGTTCGAATTCATGGCGATCCGGCAGGAAATAGTTAACGCGCACCACATCCTCAAAGCCGCAGCCTGCGTCCTGCAGTGCCCTGCCAATCACCGCCAGCGCCGATTGGCATTGCGCCTCCACCGTGTCGCCCTGTCCGACCGTGCCTGCCACATGCACCCAGCCGCCCGCGACGACCGCGCGGCAATAGCCCACCTTCTCCTCAAATTCGCCACCGGATTTGATGCGTCTGATGCCCATCTGATCCCTCCTTTTTCACGTTGCTTGACACGAAAAAAGGCAGGTCGCGCGACCTGCCCTGATTTCTTTTGCAATGATCCTAGCTCAGCCAGCGCTGGCAGGCTCTTTTTCTGTGTCGGCGTGAATCATCAGCGGCGCCGCTTCGGAGACAACCGCCTCTTCGTTCACCACCACTTCTGTCACGCTCTCCAGCCCCGGCAGGTCGAACATCGTGTCGAGCAGGATGTCTTCCAGAATGGAGCGCAGACCACGCGCGCCGGTTTTCCGCTCAATCGCCCGTTTGGCAATGGCCGACAGCGCGTCATCGGTGAAGGTCAGCGAGGTGTCTTCCAACTCGAAGAGGCGTTGGTATTGTTTGACCAGCGCGTTTTTAGGCTGCGTCAGAATGGTGACCAGCGCGTCTTCATCCAGATCTTCCAGCGTCGCCAGAACCGGCAAACGGCCCACAAATTCCGGGATCAAACCGAATTTGAGCAGGTCTTCAGGTTCCAGATCGGTGAAAATCTCGCCGACGCCGCGCTCGTCATTGTCACGCACATCCGCGCCAAAGCCCATGGCCGACCCCTTGCCGCGTGACGCGATGATCTTGTCCAGCCCGGCAAAAGCGCCGCCACAGATGAACAGGATATTCGTGGTGTCCACCTGCAGGAACTCCTGCTGCGGATGTTTGCGCCCGCCCTGCGGCGGCACGCTTGCCACGGTGCCTTCCATCAGCTTCAGCAAAGCCTGTTGAACGCCCTCGCCCGACACATCACGGGTGATCGAGGGGTTTTCCGACTTGCGGGTGATCTTATCGACCTCGTCAATATAAACGATGCCGCGCTGCGCCCGCTCGACATTGTATTCCGACGATTGCAGCAGTTTCAGAATGATATTCTCGACGTCTTCGCCCACATAACCCGCTTCGGTCAGCGTGGTCGCATCGGCCATGGTAAAGGGCACATCCAGAATACGCGCCAGCGTCTGCGCCAGCAGTGTCTTACCGCACCCAGTCGGACCAATCAGCAGAATGTTGGATTTCGCCAGCTCGATATCGCCACCCTTTTGCGCGTGGTTGAGCCGCTTGTAGTGATTGTGCACAGCGACCGACAGCACCCGCTTAGCGGTTGCCTGACCAATCACGTAATCGTCCAGCACGTCGCAGATATCCTTGGGCGTCGGCACCCCGTCCGTCGCTTTCAGACCGGAGGCCTTGGTCTCTTCCCGGATGATATCCATGCAAAGCTCGACGCATTCATCACAGATGAAGACCGTCGGCCCGGCGATCAGCTTGCGCACCTCGTGCTGGCTCTTGCCGCAAAAGCTGCAATAAAGGGTATTCTTGCTGTCGCCTGTTGAATTCGTTGCCATGTCAACCCTTTCAGGTCTTGGATGTCGTCTGCTACGCCCCGCAAATCGGGGCGCGATGTAAACTTATGCCAACTTAGGCCACCACTGTAAGGTCCACAATCGCAAAATGGTAAATTGACTGTGCGCCATTCGTGTCCTTTAGCCCTCGTCGTCTGCCTTGCCGCGGCTCTCGACAATCTCGTCAATCAAGCCCCATTTCTTCGCCTCATCTGGCGACATGAAGTTGTCACGCTCCAGAGCTTCTTCAACCTTCTTAAGAGTTTGCCCGGTGTGCTTGACGTAAATTTCGTTCAAGCGGGTTTTGAGTTTCTGGGTTTCCTGGGCGTGGATCATGATGTCCGTCGCCTGCCCCTGATACCCGCCCGAGGGCTGGTGCACCATCACACGGCTGTTGGGCAGCGAAAAGCGCATGCCCGCCTCACCCGCCGTCAGCAGCAGTGAGCCCATGCTTGCCGCCTGCCCGATCACCAGCGTGGAGACCTTCGGCTTGATGTATTGCATGGTGTCGTAGATCGACAGGCCAGAGGTCACCACGCCACCGGGGCTGTTGATATACATCGAAATTTCCTTGGACGGGTTTTCCGCCTCAAGATGCAGCAATTGCGCGACGATCAGCGATGACATGCCGTCGTGCACCGGCCCCGACAAAAAGATGATCCGCTCCTTCAAAAGGCGCGAAAAAATATCGTAGGCCCTTTCGCCCCGGCTGGTTTGTTCCACCACCATGGGGACAAGGGTATTCATGTAGGTGTCGATCGGATCATTCATGTGGGAAGCCTGTTCGTTGGTGTTCAACAGGACCATACCTGCTGAACCGTTACTCAAAGCTTAGTATCGCCGTCGGGGGGCTGCAAGGGGGGCCGAACGAAACTTCGCCCCAACCGTTGACCCGACCTGGTGCGGGTCTAGCTTTGCCCCCATGACGGGACAGACAGAATTCATTCCCAGCCGAACCGAGGCTCTGAAAAACCTGTCCGATTTCCTGCCAAAGGCGGGACGCAATTATGCCGCGCGTCGCAATTATGATTTCGGTGCGGGTCGGCATCATGAGGTCTCCAAACTGTCACCCTACCTGCGTTGTCGGTTGATCACCGAGCGGGAGGTACTGCGCGCGGTTCTCAACCGCCACTCCGAAAAAGCGGCGGAAAAGTTTATCCAGGAAGTCTTCTGGCGCACCTATTGGAAGGGCTGGTTGGAATTGCGACCATCCACCTGGCGCCACTACCAGACCGGCCTCGCCACAGCCTGGAACAACGTCCAGACACAAGACGGTCTGCGGGATCGCTGGGGTGCGGCCTGCCGGGGAGATACAGACCTGGAGTGCTTTAACTCCTGGGCGCATGAGCTTGTTTCTACCGGGTATCTCCATAATCATGCGCGCATGTGGTTCGCGTCGATCTGGATATTTACCCTGCGTCTGCCGTGGGAGTTGGGCGCGGATTTCTTCCTGCGTCACTTGCTGGATGGCGATCCGGCAAGCAATACGTTGAGCTGGCGATGGGTCGCTGGTCTGCAAACGCCCGGAAAAACCTATCTGGCGCGCGCCTCGAACATTGCAAAATATAGCGACGGTCGTTTTCGCGCGGAGCGGCAATTGGCGGATGCCGCACCGCCCCTGACCGGACCGCCGCACCCGCCGCCCACGCCATTGCGACCGCCCCTCACCGTGCAGCGCGATCTCAAGACCGGTTTGCTTTTGCATCATGACGATCTGAGCCCCGGCTTTCTCCTTGAGACACTCCGACCCGTTAGCCTGTGCCAGTTGCGGCACGACAATGGGTTCAGCCCTCTAACGCCCTCACCTCTTGTCACAGAATTCCGGCATGCAGCGACAAACGAAACTGCAACCCGGTTTGCGCATCGGTTTGAAACCACAGCGATAGCAGGCAGCGTTGAAGACCTGCTGGACTGGTCTGCGCGGGAAAACCTTCAGCAAATTATTATGGCTGAGGCCCCGGTCGGCCCCATCGCCACGCTTTTGCAGGACTTCGCCAACCACCCCCAAGCGCCCCGGCTCTGCGCTGTGCGCAGACCTTATGACGCGCTCACCTGGCCGCTAGCGACAAAAGGTTTCTTCAGTTTCCGAAAATCGATCCCGAATGTGCTGTCACAGATCATCTGACGGCGAAAACCGCGACTCGTTTGTTTTTGGATCTGAAACTTCGCCAACCTGTCATATGGGTGTCATAGGCAAAGGGCACAGAAGAGACGCATCACTTTGTGGCGCGATCGATTGGCCTGCCTGTTCCTCGCTTGCACCGGTCGATCCATTGTTAAAGACATTTTAGCAACGAATAAGACCCTGCACCCCCCCCGCAGGGTCTTATTTTTCAGGAGCTCTTATCCCTCAGGCAGATGCCAAGGCCGGTCGCAATCTCGCTCAGTAGCGCCGAGTAAAAATCCGGTCCGAGGGGGAGCGCCACCCCAAGGGGATCAACCTCCTGCACGGTGATATCGCCTTGAGCGGCCACCGCATCTATCAACCCTCTTTGTGCATTGGGTTCGGTGAGCACGCAGCTGACCCCCATCTCGCTGACCTTGTCATGCAGCTCGCTCAGGCGCGCCGCACTCGCCCCGCCGCCGTCCGCCAGCGAAATCGCCCCCATGGCCTCAAACCCGAAATGCGCTTCGAAATAGTGATATGCGTCATGCAGAACCAGAAACGGGCGTCCGCTGACTGTGCTCAACTCCGCAGTGATGCGTGTCTCCAGCGCCTCAATCTCCGCCGCTCCGGCACGGGCATTTTCCGCGTAGTGCTCTGCATTCTCCGGATCCGCAGCCCCCAGTTGACGCGCAACCTCGGCCATAAAAACCCTGGCATTGTGAGGGTCCAGCCAAACATGCGGGTCCACCGGCCCGTCATGCGCGTCATGCGCATCATGCGCGTGCTCGCCATGGTCATGATCGTCATGGGCCTCGAACATCGCACCTTCCCGGAACGGCAGCAATGCCACCGATTCAAGCTCCATGAAGGCAATGTGCTGCGCATCTGGTGCCAGGGTTTCTATCGGGCCTGCCAGCCAAGGGGTTAGCGCAGGCCCCACCCAGAACACCAGATCGGCACCCGACAAGGCGCGCGCTTCCGATGGGCGCATGGCATAGCTATGCGGCGACGCCCCGGGCGGCAGGATCACTTCCGGTGCTCCGAGGCCCGCCATGACACGCTCAACCAGCCCATGCACGGGTGCGATATCGGTCACGACCCGGGGCACGTCGGCCTGCGCCGGTCGCAGGATGGAGAAGGTGAGAAGCAAGGGAATGAGTAAACGCATGTTTCGATCCTGAATCAGACTTGTCTTGGTATCGGACCTCTGGTATCAAGTATGTTATAACATATCAATATGATCATCTGCGGAATATTGAAAATGACAGCTCTCAGCTTTTGCGCCCATGATCATGCAGCCTGCGTGGCCGACCGCATGCGTCATGCCCGCGAGCACTGTGCCCGTGAGGGGCTGAAATTCACTCCTGTGCGCGCGCGCTCCCTGGAAATCCTCCTGCAGGAGCACCGCGCGCTGGGAGCCTATGATCTGCTGGCGCAATTGTCCCGGGAAAACCTGGGCTCGCAACCGCCCGTCGCCTACCGCGCGCTGGATTTTCTGGTCAAGGCGGGCCTGGCCCATAAGATCGAAGCACTGAACGCCTATGTCGCCTGCACCCATTCCGGCACCGATCACACGCCTGCCTTTCTGATCTGTCGTGGATGCAACGTCGTGGCGGAGGCTGATACCGCCCTGTCACCCGGGCGTCTGGACGTGGCCGCAGCGGCAGCGGGCTTCGAAATCGAACACACGGTCATCGAAGCACAGGGCCTCTGCCCCTCCTGTCAGGAAACCGCCACATGACCGCGCTGCTTGAAACCTCCGATCTGACGCTGGCCTATCACGGCCGCACGGTGCTGAGCGATGTGAATCTGACGCTGGCGCCCGGTGAAATCGTCACCATCGTCGGGCCGAACGGGTCGGGGAAATCCAGCCTGATCCGAGCCCTGATCGGCGCGCTCTCCCCGGCGAAAGGGCATGTGACCCGCAAACCGGGTCTCAGGATCGGCTATGTGCCGCAATCGCTGGCCATTGATCCCTCCTTGCCCATGACCGTCGCACGGTTTTTGAACCTGCCGCGGCGCATCGGTTCCGCGCAGGTGGCCGAGACGCTGCGTCAGGCCGGTGTGCCCGATCTCGCGCGCCACCAGATGACCGCCTTGTCCGGCGGACAGTTCCAGCGGGTTTTGCTGGCACGCGCGCTGCTTGGTGATCCCGACATCCTGATACTGGACGAAGCCACGCAGGGGCTGGATCAGCCGGGAACCGCGCAATTCTACCAGCAGATCGAAACCGTCAAGCGGCAAAAGGGCTGTGCCGTGCTGATGGTCAGCCATGACCTGCACGTGGTCATGGCGGCCTCAGACCGGGTGCTGTGCCTTAACGGTCACGTCTGCTGCGAAGGCACGCCCGAGATCGTCGCCAGCGCCCCGGCCTACCGCGCGCTCTTTGGCACCGGCACGCAGGGTGCGCTGGCGCTCTACCGCCACCAGCACACGCACAGCCACGGGCCCGAATGTGACCACACCCATGAGGCTGCCGAGTAATGCTGGACGATTTTCTGGTGCGTGCGGCCCTTGCCGGGCTCGGGGTTGCGGTTGCGGTGGCCCCGCTGGGCTGTTTCGTGGTCTGGCGCCGCATGGCCTATTTCGGCGATGCAACCTCTCATGCGGCCCTGCTTGGGGTGGCGCTGGCGCTGGCCTTTGATCTGCCGATATTTGGTGGTGTTCTGGTGATCGCCCTGGCTATGGCGCTGCTGCTTACACTTCTCACCGGCAAGGGGGTGAGCGGTGATTCCATTCTGGGCGTTCTGGCCCATGCGGCCCTTGCCTTCGGGCTGGTCGCCGTCTCTTTCCTGCCCGGTGTGCGGGTTGACCTGATGGGGTACCTCGTGGGCGACATTCTGGCCGTCTCGAAACCCGATCTGGCCGTTATATGGGCCGGGGCGCTGGCGGTTCTGGGGCTGGTCGCGGCACGCTGGTCGGCGCTGTTGTCCGCCACGCTGAGCCCGGACATGGCCCGCGCTGCCGGGGTCGATCCGCAAAAAGAACAGTTCATCCTGACGCTTGCGCTGGCGATCACTGTCGCCGTGGCCATCAAGGTTGTGGGCGCGCTGCTGATTGCCGCGCTGTTGATCATTCCGGCGGCAGCCGCACGCCCGCTGTCGCGCGCGCCTGAAACCATGGCCGCTGCGGCGATGATCATCGGGGCGGCATCCGCTCTGGGCGGATTGCTGGTGTCCTTTGCGCTCGATACACCCACCGGCCCCACAATCGTCTGCATTGCGGCGGTGATCTTTGCCCTGACGCGGGTGGTTCAGGCCGGGCGCGCCTGAGCGGAAATGACAGCCGTCGCCTCGATTTCCACCCGGGCGGCATCTTCCACCAGCCCCGCGACAACCACCATGGTCATCGCCGGAAAATTCCGGCCCAGCACCTCGCGGTAGGCCGCGCCCACCTCGGCCTGATGCGCGAGATACTCGGCCTTGTCTGTCACATACCAGGTCAGGCGCGTGATATCCCCCGCCTGCCCGCCAGCGGCCTCGACCACGGCGCGGATGTTGATCAGCGCCTGGCGCATTTGCCCGATGAAGTCATGCGCTTCAAAAACCTGATCCGCCGTCCAGCCGATCTGCCCCCCCACATAGAGCGTACCGTTGTCACACAGCACGCCATTGGCATAGCCCTTCGCGGGTTTCCAGCCTTCGGGATGAATGATCTGATGAGACATGGGTGTCCTTTCCTCCGGCGCGTTTCAGACGCCCAGATATTGATCTGCGACGGTTGATGTGACCTCCGCCATGGGACCTGACCAGACGGTCGTTCCCCGTTCGAGAATAACGCATTGATCCGCCACCTGACGCAGCTCGGCCAGTGATTTGTCAACCACCAGCAGCGCCATGCCTGTCTCTGATTTGAGCCTGCGAACCGCCGCCCAGATTTCCTGCCGCACCACCGGGGCCAGACCTTCGGTGGCCTCATCCAGCAGCAAAAGCCGCGGGTTCGTCATCAGCGCCCGCCCGAGGCTGAGCATCTGTTGCTCGCCCCCCGACAGCGACGCGGCAGACTGATCGCGCCGCTCTGCCAGCCGCGGAAACAGGTCCGACACCCGCGCGAAATCCCAAGGGCCCGGGCGGGCGGCGGCAATCAGGTTTTCATAAACGCTCAGGTTGGGAAAACAGCGTCGGCCCTCCGGCACCAGCCCCAGCCCCGCGCGGGCCGCTTTGTGGGGTGGCAAAGACGCAAGGTCCTGCCCGTCAAACCGCAGGCTGCCGCGCGCATGATCCAGCAGGCGGCAAATGACCTTGATGGTGGAAGATTTGCCCATCCCGTTGCGCCCCATCAGCGCACAGACCTCGCCTTCGCCAAGGGCAAGATCGACGCCGAAAAGCGCCTGGCTGGGTCCGTAATAGGCTTCGATCCCTTCAAGTGTCAGAAAGCTCATCCCGGCACCTCTTCGCCCAGATAGGCTTCGCGCACCTCCGGGTGGGCCTTGATCTCATCTGCGGTGCCCGTGGCAATGATCTTGCCGTAGACCAGAACAGAAATGCGGTCGGCCAGGGCAAAGACCGCGTCCATATCGTGCTCCACCAGCAGGATCGGCGCTTCATGGCGCAGATCGTCGAGAAACCCGGTGAGGCGTTTGGACCCGCTGGCCCCCAGACCCGCCATGGGTTCATCCATCAGGAAGGCGCGCGGCGCGAGGGTCAGGGCAACCGCCACTTCCAGCAGGCGACGCTGACCATGGCTGAGCTCGGCGGTGCGCCTATGCGCCTGATCCGCCAGCCCGACGCGGGTCAACGCGGCCATCGCAGCCTCCCGCAAATCGGGGTCCTTCATGACCGGGGCGAAAAACCGCCAGACCCCGCCCTGTCGCCCCAGTGCACCCAGCACGGCATTTTGCAAAACCGTATAGTCCATGGCCAGCGCCGATATCTGGAACGTGCGCCCCAGCCCGGCGCGGGCGCGCGCCACGGTGCTGAGTGCTGTGATCTCCTGACCGCCCCACCAAATTTCACCGGCATCAGGTTTTAATCCGCCTGCAATCTGCTTGATCAGGGTCGATTTGCCCGCCCCGTTGGGGCCGATCAGCGCGTGGATTTCGCCACGCCTGAGGGTCAGTGATACGTCATCCGTCGCCACCAAGGCCCCGAAGGCCTTGCGCAATCCTTTGATCTGCAAAAGCGCCTCAGTCATGGGCAAGCTCCCGGCGGACGAGGGACCCGATCATGCCGCCGCGCGCAAAGAGCACGACCAACAGCAACAGCAGGCCCAGATAGATGTGCCAGAAATCCGACAGACCCCCAAGGATATGTTCCAGCAGGATGAAGAGCGCAGCCCCTGCAACCGGGCCATAAAGACGCCCCACCCCGCCAAGGATCACAAAGATCATGATCTCGCCCGACATCTGCCAGCTCAGCATGGTGGGGCTGACAAAGCGATTGAGATCGGCAAAAAGCGCGCCCGCGAGTGCCGTGATCGCCCCGGAGATGACAAAGGCCAGCAGCCGCAGCCGGTAGGGCGACAGACCCACGGTCTCGACCCTTTCGGCGTTCTGGCGCGCAGCACAAAGCGCCAGCCCGAAAGGCGCGGCGGCCAGCCGACCGGCAAGGAACAGCACGAAGGCCAGCGCCGCAAAGGCGAGGCCGAAAAACTGCACCGGGTCCAGCGTATTGAGCCCCGGAAAGCCGTTGCGCACGTAGATAGACAGACCGTCTTCGCCACCATAGGCGGGCCAGCTGATCGCGAAATAATAGAGCATCTGCCCAAAAGCGAGCGTGATCATGATGAAATAGACACCCGAGGTTCGCAAGGAAAGCGCGCCGATGGCCAGCGCCGCCAGCCCCCCGGCGATCACCGCAACCAGCCAGATCACAGGCATGGATTTGGTGCCTTCGATGAGGAACGGCACCTCCATCAGCGGTACGTAGGATTGTGCGTGGGATGCCAGAATGCCCATGGCATAGCCCCCGATGCCGAAAAACGCCGCATGACCGAGACTGACCAGCCCGCCAAGCCCCAGCGCGATGTTCAGCCCGACGCCCGCCAGTGCCAGAATGGCCACTTTGGTTGTAAGCGTGATGATGAAAGGTTCGTCCAGCAGCCATGCCACCCCTGCCGTGACCGGCAGCAGCAGGAAAAGCGCTGTGTTGATATGGGGCTCGCGGATCATCTCAGGCGGTCCCGTAAAGCCCGGTGGGCCGGAAGAGCAAGACCCCGGCCATCAGGATATAGATCGACATCGACGCCAGTGACGAGCCTATCGCGGTGGCTGCCGAGGCCTCCATGAAGGTGCCGAAGACCCCCGGCAGCAGTACCCCGCCCAGCGTGTCGGTCAGCCCCACCAGCAAAGCACCCACAAAGGCTCCCTTGATCGATCCGATGCCACCGATGACGATCACCACGAAGGCGAGGATCAGCACCGGCTCTCCCATGCCCACCTGCACCGATTGAATGGCCCCGACCAGCGCCCCCGCCAGACCAGCCAGGGCAGCACCCAGCGCAAAGACGATGGTGTAGAGCCTGGAGATATCGACCCCAAGGGCCGCAATCATCTCCCGGTCGCTTTCACCTGCCCTGATCCGGATGCCGATACGGGTGCGCGCGATCAGCTGAAAAAGGCCGAAGGCGATCACCAGCCCCACGGCGATGATCAGCAACCGGTATGCCGGATACTGGATGCCGCCGGGCAAGGTGACCGGACCCGAAAGTGCCGCAGGAATGTCCAGAAACAGCGGGAAGGAGCCGAAGACCCAGCGCGTACCTTCGGAAAAGATCAGGATCAGCGCGAAGGTGGCGAGCACCTGATCGAGGTGATCACGGTCATAGAGGCGGCGGATCACCAGAAGCTCAATGAGCGCTCCGGCAACGGCCGCCGCCGTCAGACTGGCCATCAGCGCCAGCAGGAATGACCCCGTCGCCCCCGCCACAGCCGCCGCCGCAAAAGCGCCGACCATATAGAGCGAGCCATGCGCCAGATTGATCAGCCCCATGACGCCAAAGATCAGCGTCAGACCGGCAGCCATCAAGAATAGCATCACGCCGAATTGCAGGCCGTTCAGGACCTGTTCGATCAGCAGCAGCAGGCTCATGCTAGGCGGCTGGTCAGCAAGCGCAGGCCAAGCCCGGCGAAGGCCATGCCTGCAAGCGCATTTATGCCGCGCGCGCCGCGCCGGTACAGGCGCATCGGGCCGGGGCGCGAAAAGAGCAGCGCGTAACCCAGAAAGACCACAGCGCTTTGCAGGCCGACAGCGCCGACGATGAGGCCGAGCGCCGCCGGGCTCTGCCCGGGAGAGAGGATCACCGCGTAGAGCGCGCCGAAAAAGAAGATCGCCTTGGGGTTCGTGAGATGTAGCAACAACCCGCGCCGAAAGGCGTGACGCGCGGGCGCGACCCCCTCACTCAAACCGCCCCGCCAGGCCGCGCGCAGGGATTTGAAGGCCAGCCAGAAGAGATAGGCGGCGCCCGCATAGCGAATGACCTCCACCGCCCAGCCGTGCCGCAGCATCAGCGCCGCCAGCCCCGCCGCAGCAGCGCTCGACCAGATCAACGATCCGGTCAACACGCCCGCCGCAAGCCGCAGCCCTGCGCCGGCACCCCGCGACATGGAGGTGGCCGCGATGGCCAGCGTGGCAGGGCCCGGCGAAGCCGAGGCAATCAGTGCCGCCAAGAGGATTGGCGGTAGAAGGGGCAGAATTTCCATCGGCATGATCCCTTGGCGGTGCGGCCCGAAAGTGCGGCGCTCTTAGTAGCTGCACTCGGCGGCATAGGCATCCGCGTGGTCGGTCAGGCTGGCGGAGATGATCTTGTTGGTGAAGACATCACCTTCCTTGATCACCTCGCGCACGTAGAAATCCTGTACCGGGTGCTGGTTGCTGCCGAATTTGAAATCGCCGCGGACGGAATCGAATTTCGCTGCCGCCAGTGCCGCGCGGAAGGCATCGGCATCACTGACATCCGCCTCAGCCATCGCACTCAGGATCAGATTGGCCGCGTCATAGCCCTGACTTGCATAAAGCGACGGCAAACGCCCGTATTCCGCCTGAAACCCTTCGACAAAGGCCTTGTTGGCGGCATTGTCGATGTCCTTGTTCCACTGGCTGGTGTTTTTCACGCCCAATGCGGCGTCACCTACGGCCTGCAGAATGCCCTGATCAAAGCTGAAGGCGGGACCTACAACCGGCAGGTCAACACCGGAACCCGCATACTGCTTCAAGAACGAAATCCCCATGCCGCCGGGCAGGAAGAAGAAAACCGAATCCGCCCCCGACGCCCGGATCTGCGCAATTTCTGCGGCATAATCGGTCTGGCCCAGTTTGGTGTAGATTTCACCTGCAAGCGCGCCGCCATACATGCGTTTGTAGCCTGTGAGCGCGTCCTGCCCGGCCGGATAATTCGGCGCAAGGATAAAGCTGTTCTCATACCCTGCGTCATTGGCATAGGCCCCGGCGGCCTCATGCAGGTTGTCATTCTGCCAGGCCACGTTGAAGTAAAGCGGATGACACCCCTTGCCCGCCAGGGCCGAAGGCCCCGCGTTGGGCGAGATGTAGAATTTGCCCTGCGCAGTTGCGGCAGGCACCACGGCCATCGCAAGGTTGGACCAGATAATCCCGGTCATGATGTCGACTTTTTCGGACTGAATCATCTTGTCGGCCAGTTGCACGGCGATCTCGGGTTTGCGCTGATCGTCCTCGACCACCACTTCGAGGTTCTCGTTTCCGGCCATTTTCGTGGCCAGCAGAAACCCGTCGCGCACATCAATGCCCAGTCCGGCACCGCCGCCTGACAGCGTGGTGATCATGCCCACTTTGACCTTACCCGCGTGTCCATCGGCCAGGCCGACGGAGGCAAGCGCCGCAAGACCTGCGGCCAGCATCAAGGATCGTAATTTCATCTCGTATCTCCCATGTTGTTGAGGCGTCTTTGCGTCCGTTCTATTATTTCAGACTTTGGTGCCGGGTGGCGCTCATGTCACCCTGTTGCGTGCCCTGTACTTTGGATCATCCCAGAGCTTTTCGTCCATCACTTTGGCGATCCGGTCCACCGCCGTGGTGACATCACCCGCATCGACATAAAGCGGCGTGAAACCAAAACGCATGATATCCGGCGCGCGGAAATCGCCAATCACATCCATATGGATCAGCGCCTGCATCGCGGCATAGCCCTGCTCAAAACGGAACGACACCTGACTGCCGCGCCGCTCAGCGTCACGCGGGCTGGCCAGCGTCAGGCTTGGCACCCGCGCCTCGACATCGGCGATGAATTGCTCCTGAAGGGCGATGGACGCGGCGCGCAACTCCTGCATGTCCACATCGTCCCAGACGCGCATTGCGGCCTCCAGCGCTGTCATCTGCATCACCGGCGGCGTGCCGACGCGCATGCGTTCAATCCCTGCCCCGGGGTGATAGTTCAGCGTGAAATCAAAGGGCGCCGCATGGCCAAGCCAGCCACTCAGCGCAGGCTGGATCGTCTCCGCCAGATCGGGCCGCACATAGATGAAGGCAGGGGCCCCCGGCCCGCCATTGAGATACTTATAGGTGCAGCCCACCGCCATTTCCGCCTTTGAAGCGGCCAGATCGACCGGAATCGCGCCGGCGGAATGCGCCAAATCCCAGATCATCACCGCGCCGCGCGCCTGCGCCGCGCGCGTGATCGCATCCATGTCATGCACCCGACCCGTACGGTAATCCACCTGCGTCAACAGCACGACGGCAACCTCTTCGGTGATCGCATCCGATACATCTTCAGGGGCCACCGTACGCAGCTCAAACCCCTGATCCAGCGTCTTGATCAGCCCTTCGACCATATAGAGATCTGTGGGGAAATTACCGGTATCCGACAGGATCACGCGGCGATCCGGGTTCATCTTCAGCCCCGCGGCAACCGCCTGATAGACCTTGATCGAGAGCGTATCACCCATCACGACGCTGCCGTGCGGTGCCCCGATGAGCCGCCCGACCATGTCCCCCACACGCGCGGGCTGATCCATCCACCCGGCGGCATTCCAGCCCTTGATCAGCAATTGCCCCCATTCGCGGGTCAACATCCCGTTCAATGTATCGGGAATATCCTGCGGCATCGGCCCCAGCGAATTGCCGTCCAGATAGATCAGACCCTCTGGCAAGCAGAAGACCTCTTTCCTAAGTATTTCAGCCACCTACAAGGCCCCTCTCACGTGCCAGAGCTCTGGAAACAGCTCAACTTCCAGCATTTTTCGCAAATAGCCAACACCTGATGTGCCCCCTGTGCCCCGTTTGAACCCGATGATGCGCTCTACGGTGGTGACATGGTTAAAACGCCAGCGCCGGAAGTAGTCTTCGAGATCGACCAGCTTTTCCGCCAGTTCATAGATTTCCCAATGCTCTGCGGGGTCTTCGTAAACCTCTTGCCAAAGCGCCTGTATCTGGTCTTGCGACTGCCAGGCAGTCTGCGCCGCAGGCCCTGCCACATCCGCATGGCCCAGCCGTTCGGACAGCAGGTGCAATGCCACCTGATAAAGGCTCGGACGCGCCAATTCCGCCGCCAGCGCCGCCGTGGCGTCTTCCTTGTGGGCGTGAAGCTTCAGCAACCCCGCATTTCGATTGCCCAGAATGAATTCGATCAGCCGGTATTGATGGGACTGGAACCCCGAAGAATTGCCCAAAGACGGCCGAAAGGCGGTGTATTCGCTGGGCGTCATGGTTCGCAGCACATCCCAGGCACTGTTGAGTTGTTCAAAAATCCGCGCCACGCGGGACAGCATCTTGAACGCCGGTTGCAATTGCCCCCCGGCGATGGACCCGCGCGCCGCTGCAAGCTCGTGAATGGCCAGACGCATCCACAGCTCCGACGTCTGGTGCTGTACGATGAACAGCATCTCGTCATGGGCCTCAGACCTGGGGTGTTGCGCGTTCAGGATCGGATCGAGGTGCAGATAATCGCCATAGGACATGTCCTTGGCAAAATCCATTTTCGCGCCATGCGACGGGGTGTCGGTCATTTATCTTCTCTCAACGCGAAACGCTGTATTTTACCGGTCGCCGTTTTTGGCAAGGCGGGAATGAACCGGATGTCCCGGGGGTATTTGTAGGGGGCGATCCGCTCTTTGACATGATCTTGCAGGTCTTTCACCAAGGCCTCATCGCCCGCGAACCCCTCCACCAGAACAACATGCGCCTGTACAATATTGCCGCGCGCGGCGTCAGGGGCCGCCACCACGCCACATTCTGCGACCGCCCGGTGCGACAGCAGCGCCGCCTCAACCTCCGGCCCCGCGATATTGTAGCCTGACGAGACGATCATATCGTCGTTGCGCGCCGCAAAATGCAGATACCCCTCTGCGTCCATCATGAAACTGTCGCCGGTGATGTTCCAGCCGTCCTTCACATAGGCCATCTGCCGGTCATCGGCGAGATAGCGGCACCCGGTCGGGCCGCGCACGGCCAGCCGCCCCACGGTACCATGCGGCACGTCACGCCCCTGATCATCCACGATTTTCGCCTGATATCCGCGCACCGGTTTGCCGGTACAGGCGGCCCTGTGATCGTCAAATCGGTTGGAAATGAAAATATGCAGCAATTCCGTCGCCCCGATGCCATCCAGCATCGGCTTGCCGGTTTTCTCCTGCCAGTCGTGATAGACCGGTGCGGGCAGCGTCTCCCCCGCAGAAACGGCGGCGCGCAGGCTGCTGAGGTCCGCGCCCTCCTCCATCGCCGCAAGCATCGCCCGATAGGCCGTGGGCGCGGTGAAACAGACCGTGGCGCGGTATTTCTCAATGATTTCAATCATATTGGGCGGGGACGCGGTTTCCAGCAACGTGGCCGCGGCGCCAAACCGCAAGGGAAAGATCGCCAACCCACCCAGACCAAAGGTAAAGGCCAGCGGCGGCGATCCGACAAACACATCCTCAGGGGTCACGCCCAGAACCTCGCGAGCATAGCCATCGGCAATGATCAGCAGGTCACGATGAAAATGCATGGTTGCCTTGGGGCTGCCCGTGGTGCCGGAGGTGAACCCCAGAAGCGCCACATCATCCTGCGCGGTCGCCACCGCGTCGAACTGAACCGGCTTTTCCAGCGCCAGACGGTCCAGCTCCGCATCATGGTTCGAGGTGCCGTCAAAACCCGCCACCGACTTCAGGAACGTGCTCGATTTGGCGCAGGCCGTCATCTCATCCATCAACCGCGTGTCGCAGAGCGCGTGGCTGATCTCGGCCTTGTCGACAATCGCAGAAAGCTCTCCGGCGCGCAGCATCGGCATGGTGTTTACCACCACAGCGCCCGCCTTGGTGGCGGCCAGCCAGCAGGCGACCATCGCGGGGTTATTGGCCGATCGGATCAATACGCGATTGCCCGGTTTGACACCCAGATTATCCACCAGCGCATGGGCCAGCCGGTTGGTCCAGTCGCTGAGTTCCTTGTAGGTGCGCCTGCGGCCATTGCCGATCAGCGCCGTATTGTCGCCGAACCCCTGCGCCACCATCTGATCGGTCAGTTCCACCGCCGCGTTGAGGCGTTCTGGGTAGTCAAATCCTTCGATCAGCAGATCGGGCCAGCTTGTCTGGGGCGGCAGGTTGTCCCGGGCGAAACTATCGGTATGGGCGGAGGGAAACATCACTCAGACACCGTGAGGCGCAAAAAATGCGAAGTTCGCGGCCCAAGGCCGCGCCCGGTCACGCCCGGCAAGAACCCCCTTTGTCCGATTTGCTGCCTGCCCATCGCGTTCATTGATTGCGAACACCCCCCGGATAAAGGCGCAGAAACCCTGCGCCTACCTCAAATGGTAGGGTGAGTCGCAATTTGCTTCAAGGAAAAATATTTTAAACCTAAAACATATTTTCCCTGACGCTGGGCTAGCGGATGCGCAGCTCGCTGTCCTTCTCGAAAACCATGGCGCGGCGTGGCTCGAACTGAACGTCTACCGTGTCGCCTTCGCTGGCCCGCTCGTCGCCACGTTCCTCAACGATGATGCGCTCGCCGGTGGGCGTATCGAGGTGAAGATAGCTGACCCCGCCCAAAGCTTCGGAAAGCTCGGCCTTCAGCGCGCCCTGCCCCATCTGCACTTCCAGATGTTCAGGCCGCACGCCCAGCGTCACACCCGTACCCGCGGCGGGCAGATTTACCTCGACCGGGACCGTGCGCCCCAGGCCGGGCACCTCGACACCGCCCTCAACCACAACGCCATCAAGAAAATTCATCGCGGGCGATCCGATGAAGCCCGCCACGAACTTATTGTCCGGGTTGCGGTATAGCTCCAACGGCGCGCCCACTTGCTCGATATACCCTGCGCGCAGCACCACGATCTTGTCGGCCAGCGTCATCGCTTCGACCTGATCATGGGTCACGTAGATCATCGTCGCGCCAATTTCCTTGTGCAGACGGGCGATTTCCACCCGCATCTCGACCCGCAACTCCGCGTCAAGGTTCGACAGTGGTTCATCGAACAGGAACACTTCCGGTCCGCGCACAATCGCGCGCCCGATAGCCACCCTCTGGCGCTGCCCACCCGACAATGCGGCAGGCTTGCGATCGAGATAGACGTCGAGCTTGAGCACGTCCGATGCCGCCTTGACCTTGGCATCAATCTCCGTCTTGGGCACGCCATTCATCTTCAGGCCGAACCCCATGTTTTCCTTGACGGTCATATGCGGATAAAGCGCATAGGTCTGGAACACCATGGCCACGCCGCGCTCGGAGGGGTCCATATGGGTGACATCCCGCTCACCGATATGCATCACACCTTCGGTGGTTTCCTCCAGCCCCGCAATCATGCGCAGCAAGGTAGATTTGCCGCAGCCCGAGGGGCCGACAAAAACGCAGAACTCGCCGTCTTTGACTTCCAGATCAATACCGTGAATCACCTGTACATCACCGTAGCGTTTGACCGCCTTTTGGAGCGTGACACCTGTCATTTTCTCTATGTCCCTGTTTTTTGAAGGTTTGAATCGGGAAACCGCCAGGCCTGCGCCACGGTGGCAATCGATTGTGCAGTATGCGCCAGCCGGGGCGTGAGTGCCTCAAGCTGGGAGAGAGTGATAGATTGGGTCGATCCGGTGATCGACAGCCCGCCCAGAACCCGCCCGTGATCGGACAGGATGGCTTGAGCAATGCAGATAATCCCCGGTTCATGCTCTTCGCGGTCAAAGGCATAGCCTCGGGTGCGAATGGCCTGCAGCTCCGCGCAGAGCGCTTCGGGGTTGGTATACGTATGGTCGGTAAAGCGGTGAAACGATTGTTGCTTGATGGTACGTGACAGATCGTCCTCTGGCAGAAAGGCCATCATCGCCTTGCCAACGCCGGTGCAGTAGGCCGGCCCCACCTTGCCCGCATCACTATACATTTCAATGGGTTGCGCGGCATTCCTCTTATCAACGTAAAGCACCTGCGCATTGTCGAGCTGCGCCAGATGTACCGTATGCCCGACGTCTGAGCTCAACTGATCCAGAAACGGGCGGGCAATCGGTGCCAGCGAACTTTGCGTCCAGGCGGCATGGGCCAGACGCACCAGCCGCACCCCCAAAGAATAGGTCTGCCGGTCGGGATCATATTGCAGCATGCCCTGCGAGGTCAGCGTTTGCAGAAACCGGTAGAGCGTCGCTTTTGGAAAATCACTTTCGCTCAGCAACGTGCCGAATCGCACCGGGTGCCGGTGGCCTGCCACCTGATCCAACACATCCAGTGCTTTTCCTACAGTGCCGTCGCCGGACATTTCAAAGCGCCTCCCATACGTCTCAGCGCCCTTTTCAAACGGTCGCGCGATGCGCCCGTTCCCTCCCGAAAAGAATGCTTGTTCTACTCATTCGCGAAGAACATGGTTGACAGTCTAGGCAGATTGCAGTGTAGTTTTCAATATATAAAACTTGGTTTCAAATAATGGAACCTTACGAGATTAAAATAATCGCACGTACCTTAGGGAGGACACCATGCGTTTCACCACCAAATCAATGCTTATGGCATTGGCAGGTTCCACAATGCTTGCAAGCTCTGCGACAGCCGAGCTTTCGGGCGACCTGAAAATCTTCCTCGACACGTCCAACCCGGCGCCCCGCGCGACGATGGAAAAGATGATTGCGGATTTCGGTGCCGAGCACCCGGGCCTGAACATCGAAACCACGGTGATCGACCGCGAAGCCTATAAGACACAAATCCGCAACTTCCTCACAGCCGATAGCCCCGATGTCGCCACCTGGTACGCGGCCAACCGGATGGGCCCATATGTGAACGCGGGTCTGTTCGAAGATGTCTCCGACCTCTGGGCCGAGCCTGCGATTGCGGACAATCTCGCCTCCACAAAGGGTGCGATGACCATCGACGGCAAGCAATGGGGCGTGCCCTATACCTACTACCAATGGGGCATCTACTATCGCAAGGACATCTACGAAGAACTGGGCCTGAACGAGCCTGCGAACTTCGACGAGATGAAAAGCAACTGTCAGGCGATCCTCGATTCAGGCCGCAAGTGCTACACCATCGGCACCAAGTTCCTCTGGACGGCTGGTGGTTGGTTCGACTACCTCAACATGCGTACGCACGGCTTCGATTTCCACATGGAACTGGCCAATGGCGGCGTCAAATGGACCGATGACCGTGTGAAACAGACTTTCGCCAACTGGCGTGAGTTGATCGACATGGGCGCTTTTGTTGATAACCACCAGAACTACTCCTGGCAGGAATCGCTGCCCTTCATCGTGAACGGCGAAGCCGCTGCGATTCTCAAGGGCAACTTCGCCGTAGCACCGCTGCGCGAAGCGGGTCTCGATGACAGCAAGCTCGACTTCTACCAATTCCCCGAAATCACACCCGGGATCGCTCTGGCCGAAGACGCGCCAACAGATACCTTCCACATCCCGGCCAATGCCTCCAACAAGGAAGCCGCGCGCGAATTCCTGCGCTTCGTGGTCTCCGCCAATGTTCAGACCGAAATCAACAACGGTGCGAACCTCGGGCAATTGCCTGTAAACGCAGGCTCGGCAGTGGATAATGACAAGTTCCTGAACGAAGGCTTCACCATGCTGTCGGAAAATTCTCCGGGCGGTGTCGCGCAGTTCTTCGACCGCGATTTCCCGGCGGAAATGGCTGCCGAGGCCATGCAGGGATTGCAGGAATTCATGGTCTTCCCGGACAATCTGGATGATATCCTCAAGCGCCTCGATAAGGTGCAGGAGCGCGTCTACAAATAACACCCCGCGGTCCGGGCGCCCTGCCGCGCCCGGGCCCACCGCTGACCGGCGCAGCCGCCAGCGCGGGCCCACCCCGCCCTGCCGCCTGCCCCGCATCTCACTGGGAGGAGACCCACCATGACCGACACCCCGGCAGAGCAAAGCGCCGCCCCGCGCGGCTGGTACAAGCGCAACGAAATCGCTGTCACACCCTGGCTGTTTCTGGCACCGGCCATCCTGTTCTTTGCGTTTTACGTGATCTGGCCGATCTACCAGTCCATCATGATCTCCTTTTACGACTGGGACGGCCTGGGCGAAGCCCGCTTCATCGGCATGGACAATTACGTCGAACTCATGGACGACGGCGCCTTTGAGGTGTCGCTGTGGAACAACCTCAAATGGCTGCTCTTCTACCTTCTGGCCATTCCGGGTGGGCTTTTCATCGCGCTCTTTCTCAATCAGACCGTCACCGGCATCCGTATCTATAAATCCCTGTTCTTCTTCCCCTTCGTTCTCTCCCAGGTGGTTGTGGGCCTGGTGTTCTCCTGGTTCTATCTGCCGAACGAAGGTCTGTTGAACGGGGTGCTGGGCCTGGTGGGCCTCGGGCCCGTCAATGTTCTGGGGGATCCAACCCTTGCGACCTACGGCATCATCGCCGCCGGTCTCTGGCCCCAGACGGCCTATTGCATGATCCTTTATCTCACGGGTCTCAACGCCGTGGACCCCGAACAGATCGAAGCGGGGCGTCTCGACAACGCCAAGGGCTGGAAGATGCTGTGGTACATCATCATCCCGCAGCTCAAACCCGCGACCTTCATCGCCTTCGTGGTGACCATCATCGGCGCGCTGCGCAGCTTTGACCTCATCTCGATCATGACCAACGGCGGCCCCTTCGGTCAGACCCGCGTGCTGTCGTTCTACATGTTCGAAAAAGCGCTTTCTGAATACGGGTTCCGCATGGGGTATGGCGCCGCCATCGCCGTGGTGCTCTTCCTGATCATGCTGGTCTTCATCACGTATTTCCTCTGGTCCATGTGGAAAGAGGAGAAAGCGCGATGAGCTTTCGGGCACGCGTGCATGCGATCTGCAAACCGCTGCCGGGGGCGGAGAAGTCCGACCCCTGGGGCGGTGGGCACGACGCCTGGAAAGTCGGCGGCAAGATGTTCGCTTGCATCGGGGCCACCCTGCCCGGCGTGTCCGTCAAGACGGCGGATGTGGAAACCGCATCAATGCTGATCGACGCCGGTGTGGGGATCAAAGCCCCCTACTTTCACCGCAGCTGGATCAACCTGCCCGAAAGCACCGAGACGCCCGAGTTATCTCACCGGATTTGCACGTCCTATGACATCGTGCGCGCCGGTCTGACAAAGAAAGCGCAAGCAGCGCTGCCCGCCCGCGAGGAGGCCTGACATGTTCCCGACACCGATCGAAAAAACCCCCCGTTCCTGGCAGCTGACCTATCAGTCGCTGCTGCCGCTCGCTCTGATCATGTGGCTGCTGCCGCTCATTGCCGTCGCTGTCTTCTCGATCAAACCGGCGGTGGATTTCACCCAAGGTAACTACTGGGGCCTCCCGTCATCTTTCGAGATGTTCGCCAACTACGGACAGGTGTTCTTCAACTCCGACATGCCCCGCTACATGCTCAATTCAGTGCTGATCACCGTACCCACGGTCATTGGTGCGGTGACGCTATCGTGCCTGGCGGGCTTTGCTCTGGGCATCTACAAGTTCAAGGCCAACATCTGGGTCTTCTTCATGTTTGTGGCGGGCAATTTTGTGCCCTTCCAGATCTTGATGGTGCCGGTACGTGACCTCACACTCGACATGGGGCTCTACAACACCAAAACCGGGCTGGTGCTCTTTCACGTGGCCTTCCAGACCGGCTTCTGCACGCTTTTCATGCGCAATTTCATCCGCGCCCTGCCCTATGAGCTGGTCGAAGCGGCCCGCGTCGAGGGCATCGCGGAGTGGAAGATTTTCTGGTACGTGGTCATCCCGCTGATGAAACCCGCGATCGCCGCCCTTTCAGTGCTGATCTTCACCTTCATCTGGAACGATTATTTCTGGGCCGTGGTCCTGACCCAGGGCCCGGAAAGCCAGCCCGTGACCGCCGGGATCACCAGCTTCAACGCTCAATTCCGCGCCGCCTATCACCTGATGAGCGCAGGCTCGATTGTGGCGGCCCTGCCGCCGGTGCTGATGTTCTTCCTGATGCAAAAGCACTTCATCGCAGGTCTGACCCTGGGGGCCGTAAAGTGACAACAGCCTGGCGGTTGGATGACGAGCGTCAGACACTGGCGCTCGCCTCCTCGGGTGGCCGCTGTCCGCAGGTCATCTACTGGGGTGCGCCCCTGCCGATAGACGAAGATCTGGTGCAACTGGCGCGCACCTCCGCGCTGGATGTGACGGGGGGCATGCTGGACGAAAACCCTGACCTTTCGCTCTGCCCCGAAGCCGCGCGCAGCTTTCCCGGCCAGCCCGGCATGGTTGTGCGCGATTCAAATGGCACGCCGCTTTTGCCCAAATTCAAGTTGGTCGATGTGGCACAAAGCGACCATGGCCTCACCGTGACTTGCCGCGATGCAGACAATCGCCTGAGCTATGTGGCCACCTTCGAGCTTGATCCCGAAACCCATGTGATCGTGATGGCCGCATCGCTGAAAGCAGACCGCCCATTGCATCTGCACTGGCTGGCGGCCCCTGTCCTGCCCGGCCCGCAGCATTCGGACGAGATGATTGACCTGGCGGGCCGCTGGTGCGGCGAGTTTCAGCTCAACCGCACCGCCTGGTCGCCCGGCATCCGCTACCGCGAAAACCGCACCGGGCGCACCGGCCACGAACATTTTCCGGGGCTGCTGATCCCGGCGCGCGGTGCGACCAACGCCAGCGGCGAGGCATATGCCTTTCATTACGGCTGGTCCGGCGGGCACCGGATGATTGCCGAGGAACTGCCCGATGGGCGGCGGCAGATTCAGTTCGGCCATGCCGCGCGTATGGAAACGACGCCCTCAACCGAGTTCCGCACCGCGCCACTTTATGCGGTCTATTCCTCTGACGGGCTGAACGGTTGCGCCGTGTCGTTCCAGCGCCACATGCGCGACCGCATCGTCACATGGACCAAGCCGGGGCGTCCCCGCCCGGTGCATTACAACTGCTGGGAGGCAGTCTATTTCGCCCATGACCTGCCGGTGCTCAAAGACATCGCGACCCGGGCCGCAGCGCTTGGCGCGGAACGTTTCGTGCTCGATGACGGCTGGTTCGGGCAGCGTGACGATGACACCTCCTCTTTAAGCGACTGGGAAGTAGACCCGCGCAAATACCCCGACGGGCTGGGCCCGCTCATCAACTATGTGCAGGGGCAGGGCATGAGTTTCGGCATCTGGTTCGAGCCGGAGATGATCAACCCCGACAGCAATATCCACCGCGCGCATCCCGACTGGGCGCTGGGGGCCGAAGACCAGATCCTCGGACGGCAGCAAAAGGCGCTGAACATGGCGCTGCCGGAAGTGCGCGATTTTCTCTATGACCGCATCGCCGCCCTGCTCTCCACGCACCCCATCGACTATATCAAATGGGATCATAACCGGGTGCTGCCCATGCCCGATGCCGCCCAGACCCGCGGGTCCTATGCGCTCATCGACCGGCTGCGTACCGATTTCCCGGATGTGGAAATTGAAAGCTGTGCCTCGGGCGGCGGGCGGATTGATTTCGGCATTCTCAGCCGCACCCAACGGGTATGGCTGTCTGACAGCAATGACGCGCTGGAACGGCTGGCGATGCAGCACAACGCGGCACTTTTCATCCCCTCGGCTGTGACCGGCAGCCATGTGGGGCCGCGCCGATGCCATACCTCGGGGCGCACGCTCGACATCGAGTTTCGCGCCTGGGTCGCCGCGCAACGGCACATGGGGTTCGAGATGGACCCGCGCGAATTGACCGACCGCGAGGCAGAGGTCCTAAGGGATGTGACCGCCTGGTGGAAAGCCAACCGTGACTGGATGTATGCCGCCGATATCCTGCGGCTTGATGCCTCCGACCCGTCGGTGATTGCAGAGCAGCAGCAGGCGCGTGACGGCAGCCGCTTCGTTGTCTTTGCCGGCAAATCCGCCACCTCGCCGCAGATCGCCCCCCGCCCGCTGCGCCTCACACGTCTGGACCCGGCGGCGCGCTATGAGGTCAGCCTGCGCAACCGGGCCTCCGCCTCGGCACTGTCGCGCGGCAGGCTGGCGCTGAAGGATGGGCAGGTGGTGCTGACCGGCGCCGCGCTGATGAACAACGGCCTGACCCTGCCGTGGAGCTTCCCGGAATCCATGTGGGTTCTGGAAGGCAGGCGCCTGTGACAGCGGTTTGCCTTCCGTATGCCCGACCGGTGCACAGGCTGTGCACAGGTTGTGCACGTCAATCACACCCCCTTTCGGAGCCTCTCACATGACCCAGAACGCAACTTTTCACGATCTCAAGGGGGCCTCGGTCTACATCACTGGCGGTGGGTCGGGCATCGGTGCCGACCTCACGGATGGCTTTCTGGCGCAGGGCGCAAATGTCGCCTTCATCGGGCGTTCGGACGCCCGTGATTTCGTCGCCGAAATGGCCGAAAAACACGGTCGCGCGCCCCTGTTCTTTCAGGGCGACATCACCAACACGGACGGGCTGCGCAAGACCATTGCCGCCGCCGAAGAAACCCATGGCCCCATCGACACGCTGGTCTCCAATGCCGCCAACGACCGGCGCCACAACTGGCTGGAACTGACGCCGGAGGATTGGGATTTTCTGTTATCTGTCAACTTGAAAGCCTATTTCTTCGCGGCGCAGGCGGTGGCTCCCGGAATGATCAGACGCGGCGCTGGATCGATCATCAATTTCAGCTCCATCAGCTACATGATGGGCAATGCAGGTTACCCCGCCTATACGTCTGCCAACGGCGGCATCACGGCCATGACCCGCAGCCTTGCGCGCGAGTTGGGACCCGACGGCATTCGCGTAAACGCCCTTGCGCCCGGCTGGGTTCTGACCCAGAAACAGCGCGACAAATGGGCGACGCCGGAGGGGCTGGCCGCGCATCTGGATCGGCAGTGCTTGAAAACCCATCTGGAGCCGCAAGACATTGTAGATGCGGTGCTTTTTCTGGCCTCCGGGACCAGCAAGATGATGACAGGACAATGTATGGTGGTCGATGGCGGCGTGGTGACAACAGGATAAGGGCAGCATGAACACTCAGATCGCACCAGACTGGATTGCCGTGGATTGGGGAACAACCAATCTGCGCGCCTTTGCCATGCAGGGGGCAACCGTTCTGGCGCGGGCGCAGTCCGAGGATGGCATGGGAAAGCTGGCCGCAGATCAGTTTGAACCGGCCCTTCTGGCGCTGATTGGCGACTGGGTTGCGCGGCGACAGCTGCCCGTGATCGCCTGCGGTATGGTGGGCTCGCGACAAGGCTGGGTCGAAGCGCCCTACCGGTCGGTGCCTTGCACTCCTTTGGCCGAGGAGTTGACACCTGCGCCCACATCAAAGGGGCTGGATGTGCGGGTCGTGTCCGGGCTATCCCAAGCCGCACCGGCAGATGTCATGCGTGGTGAGGAAACCCAGGTGGCAGGCTTTTTGCAACTGAACCCCCGTTGGGACGGCGTGTTGTGCATGCCCGGCACCCACACGAAATGGGTACATCTAAGCGCAGGTGAAGTTGTTAGTTTTCAAACCTTTATGTCGGGTGAGCTCTTTGCATTGCTGAGCGGCAACTCGGTGCTGCGGCATTCTCTTGAGGCGGAAGGATGGGACGATAGCGCTTTTGAGGCTGCGGTTGGTGATGCCATGTCAAAACCGGAACGGCTTGCCGCCCGTCTCTTCAGCCTGCGCGCGGGCCACCTGTTGCATGGCACGCAGGCACCAATTACCCGCGCCGCCCTTTCAGGTCTGCTCATCGGCTCGGAGCTTGCGGCCTCCAAGCCTTATTGGCTGGGTCAGAACGTGGCGATCCTTGGCACCGGCACGCAGGCCAATGCATACTGCGCGGCCCTGCGTCCACAAGGTATTTCGGCGATGCTTGTCGATACCGAACGCGCGACTCTGGCAGGTCTGACTGCCGCCCACCGACACTCAAAGGCTCCCTCATGACACTTCCCATCATTGCCATTCTGCGTGGCATCACCCCGACCGAGGCCCCCGCCATCACAGAAACGCTCATCGCTGCCGGGATCACCCAGATCGAGGTACCGTTGAATTCGCCGGACCCGCTCGACAGCATCGCGGCCCTTGCGCGTGACTTTGGCGATCAGGTACTCATCGGTGCCGGGACTGTCCTGACGGTCTCCGAAGTCGTTGCCGTGTCAAAAGCGGGCGGCAAACTGATCGTCTCTCCCAACTGCGATAGGGATGTGATTGCCGCAACGAAAGCTGCAGGAATGCAAAGCTGGCCGGGGATTTTCACCCCCTCGGAAGCCTTCGCGGCCCTGCAGGCCGGGGCGGACGGGCTAAAGCTCTTCCCCGGAGCCATGGCCGGTGTCGCAGGGCTTGCGGCCATGCGCCCTATTCTGCCCAAGGGAACGCAGGTCTTTGCCGTTGGCGGTGCCGGGCCGGGAAATTTCGGCGCGTGGATCGCGGCCAGTGCGGACGGATTCGGCATCGGGTCGGCCATCTACAAACCCGGCATGTCCGCCAGCGATGTCGCAGCCCGCGCAAACGAGATCGTTGCGGCCTACAAATCGGCGGCGGCGTGACGACGCAGGTTTACGATGCCCGCAAGTGCCAACTGGGCGAAGGGCCGCTTTGGCACCCGGAGCGGCAACAGCTTTTCTGGTTCGACATTCTCGGTCGCAAGCTGCTGACCAGAGATGCAAGCGATTCAAAAGACTGGGATTTTGACGAAGAGGTCTCGGCCGCGGGATGGATTGATGAGGCCACGCTGCTGATCGCCTCTGCGACCGGGCTTTGGCGCTTTGATCTGCGCGACGGCAGCCGCAGCATCATCAGCCCGCTGGAGCGTGACAATGCGGTGACGCGGTCAAATGACGGGCGCGCGGACCCTTGGGGCGGCTTCTGGATCGGCACTATGGGCTACAATGCCGAAAAGGGCGCGGGCGCTATTTACCGGTTGTATCAGGGCCAGCTGCGCAAACTTTTTGGCGAAATTACAATCTCGAATACCATCTGCTTTGCGCCAAACCGCAGCACCGCTTATTTTTCTGACACCGCCACGGGCAAGGTGATGCGCGTCGCCCTTGATCGCTCCGGCTGGCCCGACGCCGCGCCGGAGGTATTCCTTGATCTGACCGCAGGCGGGCTGAACCCCGACGGCGCGGTTGTGGACAAAAGCGGCACGCTTTGGATCGCGCAATGGGGTGCGGGTCGCGTCGCCGCCTATGCGCCCAGCGGCCAGTTCACTCAGGCCATTGATGTACCCGCCGCGCATACAACCTGCCCGGCTTTCGGCGGTAAGGATTTGGGTGATCTTTTGATTACGAGCGCCCGGCAGGGCATCCCGGATGCACAGTTGACCGAGCAGGCAAAAGACGGCCGGACATTTATCGTTGAAAAAATCGCGCAGGGTGTCCCGGAACCAAGGGTGATCCTGTGAAACGCGCGCTCGGCGTCTGCTACTATCCGGAACATTGGCCCGAAGAGACGTGGCCGCGCGATGCGGCGCGCATGGTCGCGGCAGGCATCACCTGGGTGCGGATCGGTGAATTTGCCTGGAGCCGGATGGAACCCACGCCCGGCAATTTCACCTTCGAATGGCTGGACCGCGCCATCGACACCCTGAGCGCTGCCGGGCTAAAGATCATTCTGGGCACACCCACCTGCACCCCGCCCCGCTGGATGCTGCACCGTTATCCCGACATGCTGGCCGTCGATGCGCTCGGACATCCGCGCAAATTCGGATCGCGACGACATTACTGTTTCAGCCACGCCGGCTACCGCGCGGCCAGCGGTAAAATTGCCGAAATCCTGGGGGATCGCTACGGGCGCGACCCGCGCATCCATGCCTGGCAGATCGACAATGAATATGGCTGCCATGACACGGTCCTGTCTTATTCGGATGCCGCGCGCGACGCGTTTCGGGGCTGGCTGGCCACGCAATACCGCGACATCGACGCGCTGAATACGGCCTGGGGCACTGTTTTCTGGTCGATGGAATACCGCAGTTTCGACGAGATCGATCTGCCTCACCTGACCGTGACTCAAGCCGCACCGGCACATGAGCTGGCATTTCGGCGGTTCAGTTCCGATCAGGTCGCCCGCTACAACGCGGTGCAGGTAGCAGCCCTGCGGGCGCGCAGCGACGCACCGCTTGTTCACAACTACATGGGCCGGGTGCTGGATTTCGATCACTTTGAGGTCGGAGCCTCGCTGGATATCGCCAGTTGGGACAGCTATCCCATCGGCTTTCTGTCGGACCGGTTGGAGGCCAGTGACGATCACAAACAGCGCTATCTGCAACAGGGTGATCCTGACATGCAGGCCTTTCACCATGACCTTTACCGAGCCGTGGGCAAAGAGGGCCGCTGGTGGGTGATGGAACAACAGCCTGGTCCGGTGAACTGGGCGCCGCATAATCCCGCGCCCCTGCCCGGTATGGTCCGGCTCTGGAGTTGGGAGGCCTTTGCCCATGGGGCCGAAGTGGTCAGCTATTTCCGCTGGCGACAAGCCCCCTTTGCGCAAGAGCAGATGCACGCAGGCCTCTTGCGCCCCGATGACGCCGCAGCCCCCGGACTGGACGAGGCCGCGCAGGTTGGGCGCGAGATTGCGGAACTGCCGGAGGTGGCGCAAACTCAAGCACCCGTTGCCCTGATTTTTGACTACCCTTCCGAATGGGCCTGGGCCACGTTGCCGCAGGGCGCGGGTTTTAGCTATTTTCGCCTGATGCTCGATACCTACCGGGCCTTGCGCAAATGCGGCCTCTCAATCGACATCGTGCCGTCAACAACAACGGATCTTTCAGGCTACAAACTGGTGCTGGCCCCAGGGTTGGCGCAGATGCCCCCGGCCCTGATTGCAGTGCTTCAGGAGACGGTGGCGCTGGTCGGCCCGCGCAGCAATGCGGTGACGCAAGAGTTGTCCATACCGACCCCCATGGGACCAGACCTGCCGGGTATCGATGTGACCGCGACGCGTGTTGAAAGCCTGCCCCCTGCCGCGCATCGCGACGCTGTGGGCGGAGGTGCCATCCACCATTGGGTCGAGACGCTGGAAGGCACATCCGAGACGATTTTTGAGACGACCTGCGGTCAGAAGATTGTCACAAGCAACGGCACGATGAATTACCTTGGGGCCTGGCCGGATGAAACCCTGTGGGGTCGCATCATCCGGCATCTCGCCGACATGGCGGGCTTGCCAGTTCATGATCTTCCCGAAGGGCTGCGCCTGCGCGACACGGCCACCCATCGCTTTGCCTTCAACTACAGCGCCGAAGCGGTCACATTCCAGGACCGGATGCTGCCACCTGCGGGTGTGGAGTGGTGGGCAATTTAGGCGACGGCCTTTGAATAGGCCAGACAGCCCAGCAATGCAGCTTCATCCTGGGTGATGACCGAAACCGGCAGCGGCGGCATGGATTGTTTGACCGTGGGCGGCTCGCGCAATGTTCCGACAAAGACGTCCCGCGCCGGGCTGCTCAGAAGACCGCGCACCACCGATCCGGCCAGAAAAATTCCGCCCGACGGCATGTAGAGCAGCCGCAGATCGTGGATGAACGCGCCCAGCATGCGAGCATAGGTTTCCACGGAAGCGACCGCCGCCGCCTCCCCCGCATTGGCGGCAGCAATGACATCCCGCGCGTCGAGCTTATCCGCCCCGGTTGCGGCTGCATGCAATTCCGACAGGCCCGGACCACGCACCGCATCTTCGGCACATCGCACCCAGGCAGGCGACTGGCCGATATAGGCTTCCAGCAGCGTGGCCACGCGCGAGGGCAAACTGCCCAACCCGGCCTCCGCCCGCAGGCAGACCGTTCGATCACCGATGCGCAAAACCGGGCTGACGTTAAACCCTGTCCCGGCCCCAATCACCAGACGCTGATCATTCTGCGATACCTCGCCTTCCAGAACGGTTTCGGTCCCCTGATCGTCCAGACTGTCCAAGGCGTATCCCAGCGCGCTGAGATCATTCAATAGATCAACACGCCCTGCCCCAAAGGCGACACGCATCTTTTCGGTATCGAAATCCCAGCCGCGATTGGTCAGCCGGGCGATATTGCCGGTAACCGGCCCCGCGACGGCAACAGTCAGAGCCTCCAGCCTGCGCACCCCGGCATGACTGAGATACGCGCGCAAGGCCGCGTCAAAGCAATCGTAGTCGTCATTCTGGTATCGTCGCGTCAGCGAGGTGTCGATCACGCCGTCCCGTGCGCAGGCGAACCTGACGTTGGTGCCGCCGACATCTGCCAGAATGAGTGCCATCAGTTTCCGCCCCTAGACAAATCGGTTGACGTAATTTTCCAGTATTTCCTGCCCGCCCGACCGTGGTTGTGGATCGATCCGGCCTGCTTCCACGGGGGCGGCTACCTCTTCCAGCGTCGCGGACCGCAACCAGCCCTGCGCCTCCGGCCGCTGCCAGCCAACGTAGCGTGCCTTGCGGGCGGCTTCCAGTCCGCCATCCTCCAGCATCGCAGCCGCCGCCTTGAGACCGCGCGCGCAGATATCCATCGCGCCCACATGAGCGGCAATCAGGTCCTTGGGATCAAGGCTTTGTCGCCGCAGTTTGGCATCGAAATTGGTGCCTCCGGTGGTGAACCCGCCCGCCTTGAGCACTTCATAATAGGCCAGCGCCGCCTCAGGCACGTTATTCGGAAACTGATCCGTGTCCCAGCCGGATTGATAGTCGTTGCGGTTCATGTCGATGGAGCCAAAAATCCCCAGGGCCGAGGCCATCGCCAGTTCGTGCTCAAAACTGTGACCGGCCAGTATCGCGTGACCCTGCTCGATATTCATCTGAACTTCCGTCTCAAGGCCGAACTCCTTGAGAAAACTGTACACTGTGGCCACGTCGTAGTCGTATTGGTGTTTGGTTGGTTCCTGCGGTTTGGGTTCGATCAGAATGGCCCCTTTGAAGCCGATCTTGTGTTTATACTCGACCACCATCTGAAGGAACCGCCCGGCCTGTGCACGCTCTTGCGCAAGGTCCGTGTTCAGCAGCGTCTCGTAGCCTTCGCGCCCCCCCCACAGCACGTAATTTTCGCCCCCCAGCTTATGCGTGGCGTCGAGGCAGTTCCTGACCGTTGCGGCAGACCAGGCGAATACATCCGGGTCCGGGTTCGTCGCCGCCCCCGACATGAAGCGTCGATGCGAAAAGAGGTTCGCGGTGCCCCACAGCAATTTCGTGCCCTGCGCTTCCATTTTGGTGCCCAGATAGTCGATGATCTCTTCGAAATTGCGTTTGCTTTCTGCGAAAGTTGCACCTTCTGGCCGGATATCCGCGTCATGCCAGCAATAATACGGCTGCCCCAGAATGGCGAACATCTCGAATGCCACATCCGCTTTCAGACGGGCAAGCTCCATCGTCTCGCCGAACCACGGGCGCTCAAAGGTCTGCCCGCCAAAAGGATCCCCCCCCGGCCAGGCGAAACTGTGCCACCAGGCCACCGCAAAGCGCAAATGATCCTCCATGCGTTTTCCGGCGATTATTTCATCGGCGTTGTAGTGGCGGTAGGCCAGTTCGTCCGCCGGGGCGTCGGGGTTGAATGTGACAGGCGCGATGCCTGCGAAGAAGTCGGTCATAGAGCCTCCTTAAGGGCGGAATATGCGGCACGGTACTGCGCGTGGCGCGCGGCAAATGCGTCTTTGAATGCGGTTTGTGGCGTGATTGTCCGGTCTGTCGCGGGGGGGTTGGCAAGCTCGACACCCGCGCCAAGGGCGGCCATCTGGCCCAGGCGTGCCGCCCCGAAGGCTCCGCCGAAATCACCCGATTGCGGCACGTCGATTGGCATATCCAGAACCGTGGCAAGAATATTGAGCCAATACTCAGAACGGCTGCCACCGCCCACCGCCACGATGTGATCAATCTGCGTGCCGGACCTGCGGAGCGCATCAAAACTGTCCCGGAAGGCAAAGCTGACCCCCTCCAGCACAGCGCGCGCACCCGCCGCGCGGTCTGTCGCATGCCCCAGCCCCAGAAAGGCACCGCGCGCAGACGCATCATTGTGGGGCGTGCGTTCGCCGCCAAGATAGGGCAGAAACAGGGTCTCAGACGGTGGCTGCAAGGCACCCAGATCGCCGGTCAGGCTGCTGGCATCCGCCCCGACGAGCCCCGCGTACCAGTTCAGCGCATCCGTACAGGCCAGGATCACGCCCATCTGATGCCATGTGTCGGGCAAGGCGTGGCAAAAGGTATGCACCGCCGTAGGCGCATCCGGCTGATAGGCGGCACTGGCGGCAAAAAGCACGCCCGATGTCCCCAGCGACAAAAACGCCTGCCCGGGATTGACGACGCCCATGCCAACGGCGGCGGCGGCATTGTCACCGGCGCCACCCGCAACCACTACGCCGCGCGGCACGCCCCACCGGTCTGCAAGCGTGTCGCGCAACTGGCCCGATACGGCGGAGCCTTCGACAAGCCTAGGCATGTGATCGCGTTTGAGCCCGGAGGCCGACAGCAGCGCATCCGACCAGTCCCGATTGCCGGTATCCAGCCAACTGGTGCCTGCCGCGTCGGACATCTCTGACACGGCCTCCCCGGTCAGCCAGAGCCGCAGGTAATCCTTTGGCAGCAACACCTTGCGTATCTTTTCGAACACCTCAGGTTCATGGGTGCGTACCCATTCGACTTTAGGAGCGGTGAAGCCGGGGAAAACGATGTTCCCGGTGATCGCCCGCCACTGCGGATCACCATCGAAACCTGCGGCCTCCACATGGCTTCGCGTGTCATTCCACAGCATGCAAGGACGCAACACATCATCGGACGAGTCCAGCGGGGTTGCGCCATGCATGTGACCACTCAGCCCAATGCCCCGCACAGCGCCCAAATTCTGCTGCGCGGCAAGGGCCGTCATGACCGTTTCCGTGGCCGCCAGCCAGTCCGCCGGGTTCTGCTCTGACCAGCCGCTGTGCAAACGCGCCACCGTCAGCGGCGCGCTGGCCTCCGCCAAAAAGCGCTGATCGTCATCAATCAGAACGCCCTTCAGACTTGATGTGCCCAGATCCAGCCCAAGATACATGGGTTACGCCGCCTGATCCGGCTTCTTGCCCATGATGATCATGCTCAGGATGTCATCTTCGGTCACATCCTCCACACGCTCGGTCCCGATCATCTGACCGTTTTTCATCACCGAAACACGGTCACAGAGTTCGAGCATTTCGCGGGTATCGTGAGAGATCAGGAAAATCCCCAACCCCTGCTTTTTCAACTCCTGAATCAGCTCCGCAACCATCTGGGTTTCATGCACGCCCAACGCGGCGGTGGGTTCGTCCATAATCAGGATCTTGGCGTTGAAATAGACCGCGCGGGCAATCGCGACAGACTGACGCTGACCGCCCGACAAGGCGCTGACCGGCTCCTTGAGCTTTTTGAAGTTGGGATTGAGCCGCGCCATGATCTTGGCGGTCTCGCTCTCCATCTTGGCGTCATCGACGAAACCCGCGCCCGTGGTCAGTTCGCGTCCCAGAAAGAGGTTGGATGCGGCATCAAGATTATCCGCCAGCGCCAGTGTCTGGTAGATCGTCTCGATGTTATAGTCACGGGCGTCGCGCGGGCTGTTGATCTCGGCCTTTTCGCCGTTGATCCAGATCTCGCCACCGTCCTTTTGATAAGCCCCGGCGAGAATCTTGATCAGCGTCGATTTGCCCGCCCCATTGTGCCCCAGAAGGCCCACAACTTCGCCGGGATAGAGATCGAGGCTCACGTGGTCCACGGCGCGGATACCCCCGAATGAAATAGAGATATCCTTGAGCTGGACAAGCGGGGTGTCTGTACGTTGTTGTGTCATGATCTGTCCCCTTACTTTGATTTACGGCGATAAAGAATGTCGAGGTAGACGGCCAGAACAAGGACCGATCCCACGACGATCTGCTGCATTGCGGCGTCAAAGCCGATCAGCACCATGCCGGTTTGTAGCGATTGCATCACCAGCGCGCCCAGGATGGCACCATAAATCGTGCCGACCCCTCCTGCGAGAGATGTGCCGCCGATCACGGCTGCCGCGATGACATAGAGTTCGTCCAATGTGCCAAGCGCGTTGGTGGCCGAGCCCAGACGCGCAGAGGCCACAACTGCGGAGAGCCCCGCCAGACCGCCCATCAGGGCAAAGATCTTGACGGTCATCCAGCGTGTGTTGATACCGGCCAGTTCCGCTGCTTCGGGGTTGCCGCCGATGGCATAGACGTAGCGGCCAAAGCGGGAGCGTGACATCAGGATCGTCATGAAGATCGCTACCGCCACGAGGATCAGAACCGGTATGGCAAAGCCGTGCGAGATGAAAAGGCCGCCGTCAGGAATTTCGATCCCTTCGGCCTCAGCGTAACGGCGCACGATACCGCGCGGCCAGGGGTAGGCATTGACCAGCAGCACCGCCGCAATCACCGCGCCACAGCCCACAATGGCAATGAAGCTCTCGGCCCAGACCGGACGTTGCGCGATGTGAAAGACGCGGCGTTTGCGACGGCCCAGAATGACCAGCGCCAGGACGGCCGCGCAGCCCAGCAATCCAACCACCCAGCTTCCGGTTGCGCCGATTGCGCCGTAGGGCCCACCGCCCAGCAAGGCAAATGTCGGATCGACAGGCGAGATGGTCTCACCACGCGCCACCAGGAATGCCGCCCCACGCCAGACCAGCAAGCCGCCAAGGGTCACGATGAAGGCTGGAATTTTTCCATAAGCGATCAGCGCACCGTGAAACGCACCGATAAAAGTACCGCAAGTAATACCGACCAAAATGGCGATGACCCAGATCAGCGGATGCCCGAGGCCCAGATATTGCGGCAGGATATTGACCTGCACAACGCCCATGATGATTGCGCAAAAGCCAAGGACGGAGCCAACCGAGAGATCAATGTGGCGCGTGATGATCACCAGCACCATGCCCGTTGCCATGATCCCGATGGAGGCTGTCTGCACCGAGAGGTTCCACAGGTTGCGGGGTGTCAGAAAGAAACCGCCGCCGCGAAACATCTGACCGTAAAGGTGGAAGCCGATCCAGATCAGGGCCAGCGCTCCCAACATGCCCAGAAGGCGCGTGTCCAGTTCCGTCTCACGAAAGAACCGGGCAACGGCGCTTTCCCTTGCGGGCGATGAAGCAGGTGGTTGGGTTGTTTGATCAGTCATGTGGCTGAGCCCCCTCGCGGAATGCACGTATCCCTGCCGCGCCGGCGTCGGCGCAGTGATCGGATGTCATGCTGTTACAGAAATTCTGGTGCCGGGCGCGCAGTCAAACGCGCCCGGTCAGTTCAATGCAGATCAGCAGCCGGCAACGCCGTCGATGGCGCCCGCACAGGCTTTTTCCTGATCAATGTGGCCTGCATCAATGGCCTTGCTCAGGTTGTCTTTGGTGATCGGTGTCGGCGACAGGAAGATGGCATTCATCTCTACGCCTTTTTCACCGCCAGACCATTTGACAGCATCCTTCACGTCCGCCAGCGCCGTTCCATCGGCAAGCTCAAGCGCGATGTTCGCAGCCGCCGCCCCCAAGGCACGGGAGTTCTTCCAGACCGATACAGTTTGCTCGCCACGGGCTACGCGGTTCAGCGCGGCGTGGTCACCGTCCTGGCCGCCAACCGGAATGCTGAGACCCTGGGCTGTGAGAGCTGCAATCGCGCCACCTGCCATGCCGTCGTTCTGGGACAGAACCGCATCAACCTGGTTGTCGTTCGCGGTCAGAATCTGTTCCATGTTCTTCTGAGCATTGTCAGGCTTCCAGCCGTCTGTGAAGGCCTCGCCGACGATCTTGATTTCACCGGATTCGACCTTGTCGCCGATCACTTCCATCATCCCTTCGAGCAGGAAGCCAGCATTGGGATCGCCTTTGTCACCCTTGATGATCGCAAAGTTTCCGCTGGGCTGTTTTGCAACGACGGTCTCGGCGATGATCCGGCCAACACCCTTGTTGTCGAATGTCAGGTAGAACGCGCGTGGGTCTTCGATCAGACGGTCATAGCCGACAACCGGAATACCTTCGGCATCCGCTTTATCGACCGCGGGACCGACGGCATCCTTGTCCACTGACAGAATAATCAGCGCGTCAGCACCCTGTGCGATCAACGCTTCCACATCTGTAAGCTGCTTGGCTGCTGAAGCCTGCGCATCTGCGGACATATAGGTCGCGCCCGCAGCACTCAGGGCAGCTTTGATCGCCGCTTCATCTGTTTTCCAGCGTTCTTCCTGAAAGTTGGACCAGCTGACCCCCACCTTCAGGGCATGACCGTCGGCATATGCAGCTGTCGAAAGGGCCGCCGACATAGCGACGCCCAAAAAAGTGATCTTCTTCATTGTATCCTCCCAATGGGACAGTTCTGTTGACTGTTGATGCCGATTCCAGATTGGCATGTTTAAAAGGATTGACTGTTTTAATTCAGCTGTCAAAATAAATTTATGGATGAGACGCAAAAATATCGACCTGATGGGTGTTTTTTGATGAATTTCTGTCAATATCATCAAAAAACACCCTATTAATATTTTGAGACCTGAATAAATGAATGTGGAAATATCCCAATCCCCCCTGCCTGAGAACCCAACAGGCTGTGGACCGATTCGCCCCGAGACGGAAAACACCGGCAGTAGCCTGAGGTCACGCGTCTTCGAAACGGTGCGTTCTGCAGGGCGGATATCACGGATTGATCTGGCAAAACGGTTGAGCGTCAGCCCTGCGTCGATCACCGCGCTGGTCGGAGAGCTTCTGGACCTTGGCATGCTTCAGGAGCAAAGCGATACAACCCGCACGACCTCGCGCGGACGCCCGCCCGTCGCCCTTTCCGTCCAGCCCGATGCAGGATATGTCGTCGGGATCAAACTGTCACGCGCGAACCATACGGCACTTCTGGTTGATGCAGCCGGTCAGCCGCTTGCCCAAGCCAGCCTGACCTGCACCCCGCGCAGACGGTCCGTGTCGCAGATGCTTCTGGAAACCGGTCAGGTTCTCGACGCCTTGTTGAAGCAGGCAAACCTTGAGCGATCGGACATTGCCTGTATCGGGCTTGGCATGCCCGGCATGATCGATCATGCCGCCGGTCATATGGTGTGGTCTCCGATCCTGACAGAGGTTGACCTGCCGCTCAGGCGTTTTGCCGAGGATGCCTTTGGTGTGCCTGTGGCCGTCGACAATGATGCCAACCTTGTCACGCTGGCGGAACTTTGGTTTGGCAAGGGGCGCGCCATGGCCGATTTCGCGGTAGTTACCATCGAACAGGGTGTCGGCATGGGGCTGGTCATCAACCACCGGCTTTACCGTGGCGCCGGATCACTGGGGATGGAGTTGGGCCATACCAAAGTACAGATGGATGGCGCGTTGTGCCAATGCGGGCAGCGCGGGTGCCTTGAGGCCTATATCGCCGACTATGCCCTGGTCAGAGAGGCCTCGACAGCGCTGGATTCAAGTCACTTTGATACCGCCACGCCAGAGGTGATGCTGCAACAGCTTTATGAACAGGCCAAAGCGGGAAACGAGGCGGCCCGTGTCATCTTTCGACGCGCGGGCCGATTTTTGGCCCTTGGGCTGGCCAATGTGGTCAACCTCTTTGATCCTCCGCTTATCATCCTTTCGGGCGAGCGCATGCAATACGACTATCTCTATGCGGACGATGTGCTGCGCGAAATGCATGCCCTCTCGCTGAACCGCGATGCCGCCCCCCAGAAGGTGGAAACCCATGCCTGGGGGGATTTGATGTGGGCACATGGTGCGGCCGCCCTTGCCCTGTCAGAGATCGCAGACGCCATGGCGGAGCGCAGAGGATGAGGGCATTCCTTTTTTGTCTGATGGCTCAAACCGCCAGCGCAGAGGTGGTTTTCGAAGACCTCTCCGGCAATCTGCCACCGCATAGTTACACCGGGGGCTGGGAGCATTTCGTGGGCGGCGGCGTCGCCGTTTTCGATTGCAATGGCGACACTCTGCCCGATCTGCTGGCGGCAGGTGGCACATCACCCGCGAGCTTGATGGTCAACCGTGGGGATATGGCCTTCAGCGCCGCCCCTTTTCCAAAGATCACCGGCGCAACAGGTGCATACCCTCTGGATATCAATGACGACGGCCACCTTGATTTGATGGTGCTGCGCGTTGGTGAAAACCAATTGCTTTTGGGCAATGGGTCATGTGGTTTCGACAATGCCAACATTCTTTGGGGGTTCGACGGCGGTGACGCATGGTCAACGGCGTTTTCGGCCACATGGGAAGACACAGGACCGGTATTGGCCATCGGGAATTACGTCGATCGTGCCGACCCCGACGGTCCATTTGAGGCCTGTGACGACAACAGCCTGCACAGGTGGCGCGGAACGGAATTCGTCAAAACGACCCTGACACCGGGATATTGTGCGCTATCGATGCTCTTTGCCCGGGACGCAAGCGGCCAGAAACGTCTGCGCATTTCCAATGACCGCCACTATTACGTTCGAGCGGGTTCCGAACAGATGTATGACATCGGGCGCAATCGTTTTCTGGGCCCGGACGACGGTTGGGAAACCATCAGGCTCTGGGGCATGGGAATTGCCAGCCGGGACATCACCGGAGATGGACGGGCGGAGGTCATGCTGACCTCCATGGGGGATCAACTCATGCAGATCGCAGGCGAAGACGGCCATTATACGCGGGCACCTTTCGGATTGGGAACCTATGCCCAACGGCCGCATCTGGGTGACGATGGCCGCCCCTCGACCGGATGGCACGCCGAATTTGCAGACGTCAACAACGATGGACGACCCGACCTCTTTATCGCAAAAGGCAACGTCGATCAGATGCCGGGACTTGCCATGGAGGACCCGAATTCCCTACTGATCCAGCAAGCCGACGGTACTTTTACAGAAGGCTCGATTGCCGGCGGCGTGGCGACCGTGGACCGCTCCCGGGGGGCCGCCCTTGCAGATCTGGATCTGGACGGGCGGCTCGATCTTGTGGTGATGAACCGCCGCGCACCCGTTGAACTTTACCGAAATGTCACGGAAAACGTCGGCAACTACCTGTCGGTTGAGCTCAGGATGCCGGGCGTCAACACACGTGCGGTGGGTGCCCTTGTCGAAGTCACCGCAAACGGCACAACCCAGACCCAGGAAATCACCGTGGGCGGCGGGCATGCAGGCGGACAAGCGGGGCCCATGCACTTTGGCCTCGGCTCTGCGACGGTCGCCGATATACGGATTACATGGCCGAACGGTCAAGTGACACGTCACCCTGGGCAGCCAGCCAACAGGCGCATCCAGCTGAAACCTTAGCGATCCACCGGCAATCCGCTGGGAACGCTATCCGGCACCCCAAGCCGCCCTTTCAAGGCAACGGGATCGCTGAGCGTTTCGAGAAACGCCATAATAGCGGCGATCTCGGTTGCATCCAAAGTCACATCGGGACCAGATATCGATGCCCTGAGAGATGCCTGCTCAGCCGGGTCATCCAGATGGCGCCAATCGTCCGTACCCTCAAGCGGCGGAAGAAACACCGAACGACGATCAAAGGCGTCAAACGCCTCACGCGGGCGTGCATGATCTGCGATGAAGGCCGCCAGATCGGCATGGCTGCCGGTGTGCCCGTAAGGACCAGTCTCGGCCACGTTGCGCAAGGATGGTGTCCGGAACGCATAGGCATCCTCAGTACGACCCGTCACCCGCATACGACCCACGTCCCGCGCATGATCTTCGAAACGTGCCGCTTTTCCGGGACCAAATTGCGGCACACCCATCGCATGATAACCGTGATCTGTTTGAAACTTACCTGCATGGCATTCGCTGCATCCCGCGGAGCCGTTGAAAAGGCCCATGCCTTCAAGAGCGGTCTCCGGTAAGGTGGCGGTGCCACGCAAATACGCATCATAGGGGCTGGAATCTGATCGCCATTCAAAGGCGACGAAGGTCGCAATCGCATCCGAGATGTCTGTGAAGCTCAGCGTGTTGCCTTGCGGAAAGGCCTCTGCGATCAGGGGCGCGTACCCGGCAGTTTCGGCAACGCGGGCACTGAGCTTCGCCCAGGCGCCATCAGGTCCGGTGATACGTCCCTGCCGCACGGCCTGGCTTACCTCGTTCTCGCTATAATGCCCGGCCATTTCATCGGCACTGAGCACCGGGAACATGGTTTGAGCCGACAGCAGATTGGCGAACCCCTGGGTCATTTCTGCCCCCATCGGCGTGCGCAACCCACCTGTTTTGGCAGGATCTACTTCGATCCGGCCATCGTGAAACAGACGGGTGAACTCATGTGCTCCTAAGTTGAAAAGCGCGGGTGCATTGCGCGGAATGCGTTGTTCAGGTGTATTTTCGCCGGTCACATGCCGGTCTGGCCCAAGACCAATCGCCCCTTCCCCCAAGGACAGCGCGACACCATCGGCAGTGGCAAACTTGGGATGATGACAGGTGGCACAGGAAATATTGCGGTTCCCCGACAGGATCGGATCGTAAAACAGCATCTGCCCCAACCGCAGTTGCGCCATGTCCAAAGGCGCATAATCCGCATCAGACACGGGTTCGATCCCATCAGCGAGGGCAACAGACGCAAAGGTTATCGCCCCGAATACCCCAAGCCTCCGCATCACGTTCATACCCTCCAAACCCTCTTTCAGCACGCGATCAAAGCCCTTTCAACGGTCAGGTTTTGACATCCGGTTCGGTGCGCCCAATCAGTGTTTGCATGTCGGTAATTTCAATCACGGCTTTGCGAATTTTGTCGAGCGCAGCCTCCGGGGTCAAATCATGGGGCTCCGTGCTGGACGCATATTGCTCCAGGTAGATGCGAAGGGTAGCGCCTTCCGTTCCGGTGCCCGACAAGCGCAGAACCGCACGGCCTCCTCCGTCGAAAACGATGCGCAGCCCCTGATTATGGCTGACCGAGCCATCGACTGGATCGTGGTAGGAAAATTCATCCGCCATCACGATCTTGGTGCCCGCGACTTCGCGCCCGGCAAAATCGCTCAATTTATCCCTCACGCAGTTCATCAAGGCATTGGCAGCCTCTGTCGGAACCGCCTCGTAATCGTGCCGCGAATAGTAGTTCCGCCCATAGGTTGCCCAGTGATCGCTCATGATCTCGGCCACGGATTGCTTGCGCTCGGCCAGGATATTCAACCACAGCAGAACCGCCCAAAGCCCGTCTTTTTCGCGCACATGATCGGAGCCTGTCCCGGCACTTTCCTCACCGCAAAGCGTGACCTTGCCCGCATCGAGAAGGTTGCCGAAGAACTTCCACCCGGTGGGGGTTTCATAGCTAGCGATGCCCAAGCGCTCTGCCACCTTGTCGCTGGCACCGCTGGTCGGCATCGACCGGGCAACCCCCGCCAGGCCGTCCTTGTAGCCGGGCGCCAAATGGGCGTTGGCCGCCAGAACCGCGAGGCTGTCAGAGGGTGTCACATAAGCACCGCGCCCGACGATCATATTCCGATCACCATCGCCATCAGACGCGGCCCCGAAATCAGGCGCCTTATCTGACATCATTTCATCCATCAGAACCTTCGCCCAGACCGGATTTGGATCGGGATGACCACCGCCAAAATCCTCACTGGGGTGGGCATTGATCACGGTCCCCGCCGCGGCACCCAAATCTCCCTCAAGAATGGCCTTGGCATAGGGACCGGTCACCGCGTGCATGGCGTCAAAGCGCATCCGGAACCCACCTTCGAAAAGCGCTTTGATCTTGGCGAAGTCGAACAACCCGGCCATCAGGTCGCGGTAGTCCTGAACCGGGTCAACGACCTCGATCTGCATGTCTCCCAAGGTCAACATAGCAAGCGTCGCAAGATCAACATCGGGCGTGTCCAAAGTGTGGTATTCACTGATCGACCGGGTCTGCTCGAACATCGATTGCGTGATGTGCTCCGGCGCAGGCCCGCCATTGCAGACATTGTATTTGATGCCAAAATCGGCATCGATCCCCCCTGGGTTATGGCTCGCGGAAAGCACGAAGCCCCCATCTGTATCCCGTTGACGGATCAGATTGGAAACGGCGGGTGTCGACACCAGACCGTTCTGGCCCACGATCACTTTTTTTGCGCCATTTGCAGCGGCCATTCGAAGCATTGTCTGAATTGCTTCGCGATTGAAATACCGACCGTCCCCCCCCATCACAAAGGTTTTGCCCTTGGCCCCGCCGATGGCGTTGAAAGTCGCCTGAACGAAACATTCCAGATAGCCGGCTTCCATGAATACCCGGGTTTTCTTGCGCAGGCCGGAGGTGCCAGGTTTCTGACCCTCAAAAGGCCCCTTGGAAATGGTCTGAATGCTCATTCGAACTCCTTTCGACTCTCGCCGCACAGTGTGCCCCGCCCGGCCTTGGTCATCAATTCTGCTGTCTGTGTCAAATTTGGATGATTTGCGATGTCCTCTACGGATACCGTTGTTCTGCGCCGCCAGTTGGGATGTTCATCAATGGTGCCGGGCAGGTTTTGCGCGTCCGGGACGTCCAGAAGATCATCGAGTTGAACGGCCACAAGCGCTGCCGGGCTCTGCGCAAGGTTTTCGTGAACGCATGTTCTGAAATCAGATACATTACAGACGGACGCCTTGGCCGGCGGCAGGCCCAGAAGATCGGATTTTTCCTGCTGACGCCGGTCAGTGGACTTCGATTTTTCCGCGTCATCAATCCACCCAAGCTTGTGCCACCACGCGATGTCCTGCCCTTGCCAGAAACCACTGAGCGTCGGCGTGTCGTGGGTCCCAAAGCAGGCAAGTGACTGTGCACGCAAATCCTTGGGTTTGCGAAACCGGCCTTTGGCCGATTTTTCATATTGCAGTACCGTGTAGCCATAGAGGCCCTTCGCGGCCATCGCATCGCGAAACCCATCCGGCACAAGACCAAGATCTTCGCCAATGACCACGGTTCCCGCGCGCTCTGCTTCAATCGCAATGATCGCCGAGAGGGCTTTGAAAGGCTGACGGATGTATCCGCCCGGACTGCCATCGTCGGGTATCCAGTAGCTGCGGTTCAATCCAAGCGCATGGTCGATCCGCAAGACCCCGCAATGGCGCATTGCCTGCGCTAAAACGTTGCGAAGGAGGGCATATCTGTTTTGTCGCAGCTTCCGGGGCGCGTAAGCCGCCAACTGCCAGTTCTGCCCCGCCGGGCTCAGTTGATCCGGCGGCGCTCCCAATGAAACGCCCTCTGCCAGAGTATTGGGAGCAGCCCATGCCTCCGCACCGTCTCTGCGTGCGCCCACCGCCAGATCGAGATAGAGACCAAGTGCCATACCGCTGTTTTTGGCCCGCACCTGTGCTGCGTCCAATTGTGATGCCGCCAGCCATTGCAGCCACATGTGAAACCGGACCGCCTGTGGGTCAGCTTCGGCTTCGGCAGTCTTTCGGCTGTGCAGATGTGCGGGCCATTTCCGCCAATCCGACCCGAATTTTTCGCTGAACGCTTCGAATACCGCAAACTCCGCCAGGCCGTCACCGCCTGATTGGGAAAATGCGTCGAAGGCCTGCTGTGATGGCGCTGACATGGGCATCTGAAAATCCGAGAATGCTGCGCGCAACGCCTTTTGATGGGCCTCTCGGTGTGCGGCATAGTCAATCAACTCCCCCGTGAAACCTATTTTATCACCGGCCGGTCGCAGGTTCGGGATGTGATCCAGAGCAATGTGGGCGGTGTTCAGAAATCCCCTGTGGCAAGGGGAATACGGGCTGATGGTCTCGTCGGCGCTCCACCCCAGCGCATGTACCGGATTGATGCCCAGAAAATCCGCGCCTTTCTTTCCAAGCCCTTCCGCGAGACAGGCCAGGTCTTCAAAATCTCCAAGCCCGTTGTCGCGGTCAGACGACAGGCCATAAAGGGCTGCCACCACGCCCCAAGTCTTTTCCGCCCCCGCCCTGTCGATCACGGATGGTGCGCGGTCGGGCGTTGCGATGACGGCAACCTGCTGCGCGCGCCCACTGCTTCGAAGATGCAAATCGTGCACACCGATGGGCAGACCAGGCAGTTCAATTACCTTTGTGGCACCGCCATGCGCTTCCACATCGCCGGTATCTTCACGGATGAGCTGCCAGGAGGCGTCATGCGCGATGCGCACTTTCACCGGTTTACCACAAGGAACCACCACGTCGTCGGTTATGAAGGCTTTCTCTGCTTCGGCCTTTAACGCCGCCAATGTGTCTGCCGCCTGCGCAGGCGTCTCAGCCAGCAGGCCATTCGCCCGCAAAAGCGCGCGTTGCGTATCGGGCGAGATCGGGCAAATCGCCCCTTCGAGGGATTTGAACTGCGGAAAGATCCCCGCAAGGGTCGCCAGTTCGGACAGGACGTGATCCGCTCCCATCACCCCGGCCCCATCAGGACCAGCGCGACGACGGCCGGACCGTCAACCGTAACCGTCCCAGACCGGACAGGCTGTTCCGGGGCAGCTTTACCGCTTGTGTCCAGACCAAAGACCCAATGCCGTCCAGTCGGCGGGTATGGAATGCAGACATCCGCAGGCTTTCCATCACGATTGAAAATGACAAAAACCGGATCGTCGGCGTCAGCATGAAGTGCTGCCTCGGCTGAGCAGCGCAACATCATGCACAGGTTCGACAAACCCGGATCCCGCCAGTTGAGCGGATGGCCGTCGAACCCCGTCCATTCCACATCCGGCAACCCATCCGATGGGCGCAATCCGCTATGCAAGAACCGCGACTGTCGTAAGGCGGGATGTTTTTTGCGAAATGCAGAAAGTTTCGTCACGAATGCCGTCATCTCCGGGTCGGCGGCAGCCCAGTCAAGCCAGGCAATTTCGTTGTCCTGACAATAGGCGTTATTGTTGCCGTTCTGCGAGTTGCCCATTTCATCGCCAGCCAACAGCATTGGCGTGCCCTGCGACAGGAAAAGCGTTGCCAGCATATTGCGACGCCGTCTTTTGCGCGAAGCTTCGATTTCCGGATCAGACGATGGGCCCTCTACGCCGAAATTATCAGAGTGATTGGCATTGTGGCCGTCCTGGTTGTTTTCCTGATTGGCCTCATTGTGGCGCCGCGTGTATTGCGTGATGTCGGCCAGCGTAAACCCGTCATGGGCCGCCAGAAAATTGACCGACGACCAAGCCCTTCGCCCGCCGCGGTCAAATTCGCCAGCAGACCCCAGCAATCGCGCGCCCAATTCCTGCGCGCTATGGGCATCCCCCTTCCAGAAGCGCCGCACCGTGTCGCGATAGGCGTCATTCCATTCGCCAAATTCCGGTGTGAACTGCCCCAGCCGGTAACCGCCAGGACCGATATCCCACGGCTCTGCAATCAGTTTCACACCTGCCAGAACAGGATCCTGTCGCAACGCGTCGAAAAAGCCGCCATGCGGGTCAAATCCGTGATCTTCACGTCCCAAGGTCGTGGCCAGATCGAAGCGAAACCCGTCGATACCCATGCAGTCCACCCAGAAACGCAGCGAGTCCATGACCAGACGCAGCACGTGAGGGTTGGAGAGGTTCACAGTATTGCCGGTGCCGGTATCGTTGACGTAGTAACGAGCCTGCCCACTCAGCAGCCGGTAATAAGAGGCATTATCCAGGCCGCGAAAACTCAGCGTTGGCCCGCGATGGTCGCCTTCGGCGGTATGGTTATACACCACATCCAGAATGACCTCGATCCCGGCGTCGTGGAAGCGTTGAACCATCTTGCGAAAGCCCAGCAGGCCCTCAGGGCCGAAGTATCGCGGCTCAGGCGCGAAAAACCCGGTTGTATTGTAACCCCAGTAGTTTACGAGGCCTTTTTTAAGTAAAAACCCATCATTGATAAAGGCGTGTACGGGCAGCAATTCGATGGCGGTTATACCCAGCCTGTGCAAATGATCGATCACCGCATCGGAGGCCAACCCATCGTAGGTACCGCGCAGCGCTGCCGTCACGTCCGGATGCTGTTGCGTCAGCCCTTTGACGTGGGCCTCATAGATCAGCGTATCTTCCCACTTGAGCGCAAGTTGTTCGGTGATCTTTTGGAAATCCTGCGGGTCAGAAACGACGGATTTCGGGACATATCTGGCCGAGTCCCGTCTGTCGAAGGACAGGTCGGCAGCGCTGGATGTCACATCATAGCCGAGTGTTGCCGCATGGCTGATCCAGTTGCCTCGCATCTCGCGCGTGTAGGGGTCCAAAAGCAGCTTGTGCGGATTGAAACGGTGCCCCTGCTCCGGCGCATAGGTGCCATGTGCGCGGTAGCCATAAAGCGTGCCAGCCGAAAGCCCCTGCACATGCCCATGCCAGATGTCACCTGTGCGTTCGGGCAGGGTCAGGCGCGCCGTCTCTGTCGCGCCATCTGGCGAAAAGAGACAGAGCTCAATCCTGGTCGCATTGGCAGAAAAAACGGCGAAATTGGCGCCACCTTCAGTGAGCTGCGCACCCAACCTGACCGGGCTGCCGGAAGTGATCTGCGGCACCATCCCTGTCATCCCTGCAATGCGTGCGTGTCCAGAAGGTCGCTGTAGACGTCGTGGTAGGTTTGTGCGGAGACATCCCAGCCCACCGGATGGCGCATGGCACGGCGCATCATCCCGGCCCAGGTTTTTGGGTCATCATAGAGATCGCAGGTGCGCAGGATTGCCTGGTCCAGCGCTGCTTTGGTCACGGGCGCGAACTGTACACCTGTGGCGCAATTGGCCGTCAGAGCGGCTTCGTTCGCATCGATCACCGTATCCGCCAGCCCGCCCGTACGGGCAACGACGGGCAGAGTGCCGTAGCGCAACCCGTAAAGCTGCGTGAGTCCACAAGGCTCGAACCTCGATGGGATCAGAATGGCGTCACTGCCCGCCTGCATGAGATGGGACAGCGGTTCATCATACCCGATGATGACGCCGACAGACCCGCCATGGGTATGGGCGGCGGCGACGAAACCGGCTTCCAAATCTTTGTCGCCACTACCCAGAACGGCAAGTTTTCCCCCGCGCGCCACAAGCGTTGGCAGCGCTTCGAGAAGCAGGTCTAGCCCCTTTTGCGTGGTCAGACGGCTGATCACACAGAAAAGCGGGCCACCTGCGTCTTCGTCAAGGCCAAACCGTCGGACAACTTCCGCCCGGTTGGCGGATTTGCCTTTCAGACGACGCACAGAATAGGCCGACACAAGATGCGGGTCGTCTTCCGGGTTCCACACGTCCAGATCGATGCCGTTGAGGATGCCGGACAGGTCGGCGCTGCGTGCGCGCAACAATCCTTCAAGCCCCATGCCGAATTCCGGCAACATCAGTTCACGTGCATAGGTAGGACTGACGGTGGTGATCTTGTCGCAAAAGGCGATCCCGGCTTTTAGAAATCCCAACCGGCCGAAATATTCCATGCCTTCAGAGGTGTAGAGGTCAGAGGAAAGCCCCAGTGTCGTCATCAAAGACGGATCAAAGAGCCCCTGAAAGGCGATGTTGTGAATGGTCAGCACGCAGGGCGGTGTCTTTTCGGGCCGTTGCCGCAGATAGGCTGGCACCAGCCCGGCCTGCCAGTCATGCGCATGCACGATGTCCGGACGCCAGCCATCCACGCCCAGGGTCGCAACCTCTGCGGCCACGTAAGAAAGTGCGCCGAAACGCTGCGCATTGTCCGGCCAGTCCCGACCATCTGCGCCCAGATAAATATTGCCCGACCGCTCGAATAAGTGCGGCGCATCCAGCAGAAACAGGTCGATACCTTCTGACGAGACGGCCACCAGACGCGCGGGCCCCCCGTGCAGATCACCGCTGTTCCAAACCTCTTTGCCGTTGCGCGCCAATGCGCTCAGCGCTGGATAGGCAGGCAGCATGACCCGAGCATCCGCACCCAGTTCTGACAGTGATTTCGGCACGGCACCGATCACATCCGCCAACCCACCCGTCTTGACGAAGGGGGCGCATTCAGAAGCCACAAAGAGTATTTTCACGTCAGAGGTCCAGTTTGTCGATCATGGGTTTGGTGATGAGGCAGACGCCATTTTCGGAGCGCCGGAAACGGCGGGCATCTTCCTCTGGATCCTCGCCCACGACCAACCCTTGCGGGATCGTAACGCCGCGATCAATCACGACATTGGTCAACCGCGCGTTCCTATTGATTTCCACATACGGCAGGGCGACAACACCCGTCAGTTGCGAGAAGGAATGTGTGCGCACACCTGTGAAAAGCAGGCAACGCTCAAGGCTGGAGCCAGAAATGATGCACCCCCCCGATACCATAGAGGAGACCGCGTGACCCCGGCGCCCCTCTTCGTTATGGATGAACTTCGCAGGCGCCGTGAGTTCCGAGTATGTCCAGATCGGCCACTCGTTGTCGTAAAGATCAAGCTCGGGTTTGAAGTCGGTCAGGTCGATGTTGGCCTGCCAGAAAGCATCGACCGTCCCCACATCACGCCAATAGGCTTTCTCTTCAATCCCGGAGCGCACACAGGAGCGGCTGAACGGATGCGCGATGGCCTTGCCGTCCCGAACGATCTGCGGGATGACATCCCCTCCAAAATCGTGATTGTATCCTTCGTTTTGCGCGCATTCATCCAGCAGCTTGAACAGGTAATCCGTGGCAAACACATAGATACCCATGCTGGCCAGCGCTTGATCCGGATGGCCCGGCATGGCGGGCGGGTCGGCGGGCTTTTCAACGAAATCCAGAATGCGATCTTCGGTATCGACTTTCATCACGCCAAAGCCGGTGGCCTCCATGCGCGGCACCTCGATACAGCCCACCGTTACGTCCGCGCCGCTTTCCACATGGTGGCGGATCATCAACGAATAATCCTGTTTGTAGATGTGATCACCGGCCAGGATCACGATATATTTGGGCCCGTATCCTTCAATGATATCCCTGTTTTGGGCAACCGCGTCTGCCGTTCCCTTGTACCAGTTCTCATTGTCCAATTGCTGTGAGGCCGGAAGAATATCGAGCGACTCGTTACGTTCCGCGCGAAAAAAGCTCCACCCGCGTTGCAAATGCCGGATCAGGGAGTGTGCTTTGTATTGCGTCGCAACCCCAATGCGCCGGATACCCGAATTGACCGCGTTGGAGAGGGGAAAGTCGATGATCCTGCTTTTGCCACCAAAATACATCGCCGGTTTCGCGCGTCTATCGGTCAGGTCATAAAGCCTGCTGCCGCGGCCCCCGGCCAATACGAACGCCATGGTTTGCTGTGCCAGCCTCTGCGTTTCTCTGTCCATCGGTCTTCCTCCCTAAATCTTCTTGTTCTCAAATCGGTCCGTCAGTCACGCTCCAACTCGAAAAACAGTGTTGTCAAAGGGGGCAGCGTGATCTCAATCGAATGCGCCCTCCCAGACGCAGCGATGTGTTCGCTGTGAACGCCCCCCATGTTTCCCCGGCCATCCCCACCGTAGAATTCAGAATTTGTGTTTAAACGCTCAACCCAGCGTCCTTGTTCCGGGACACCGATGCGACGCTTTGACCGCTCGACGGGGGTGAAGTTCGACACCACCAGAACCGGGTTGGTTCCCTCGACCCCGCGGCGCACCCAAACGAGGATACTTTCATCGCCATTGTTCTCTTCAACCCATTCAAAACCCTCCGGTTTTGTGTCCAGTTGATAGAGCGCCGGCTGGTCTCGATAAAGCTTGTTGAGATCGCGTACCAGCGCCTGCATGCCACTGTGCAGGTCAATGTCGAGCAGGTGCCAGTCGAGGCTGCTGTCGTGGTTCCATTCCAGACCTTGCGCAAATTCACAGCCCATAAAGAGCAACTTCTTGCCCGGATGCCCCCACATGAAACCGTAGTAGGCGCGCAGATTGGCGAATTTATCCGCGCCCTGCCCGGGCATCTTGTCCAGCATCGAGCCTTTGCCATGCACCACTTCGTCGTGGCTAAGCGGCAGGATAAAGTTTTCCGAAAACGCGTAGTGCAGTCCAAAGGTCATCTTGGAGTGATGGTATTTGCGGTGTACCGGATCCTCGGCCATGTAGCTGAGAGTGTCGTTCATCCAGCCCATGTTCCACTTGAAACCGAACCCCAGCCCGCCCGCATCGGTGGGCGCGCTGACACCCGGGAATGCGGTGGATTCCTCCGCCACCGTCATGATGCCCTCAACCGCGCCATAGGCCGTTGTGTTCATGTTCTGGAGGAAGGCAATCGCTTCCAGATTTTCGCGACCGCCGTCCTTGTTGGGGATCCATTCGCCGTCCTTGCGGCTGTAATCGCGATAAAGCATCGAGGCCACGGCATCGACACGCAGCCCGTCAATGTGATGTTCCTGTAACCAGTAAAGAGCGTTTGCGATCAGATAGTTGGAGACCTCTGCCCGCCCGTAGTTGAACACCATCGTGTTCCAGTCCGGGTGAAACCCCTCCTTCGGGTCGGCATGTTCGTACAGCGCTGTGCCGTCGAATTTGGCCAGACCATGTGCGTCTTCCGGGAAGTGCCCCGGCACCCAGTCCAGCAGGATACCGATATCCGCCTTATGGGCCGCTTCAACGAAAGCGCGGAATTCTTCGGGGGTGCCATGCCGGATCGTGGGTGCAAAAAGCCCGACCGGCTGATACCCCCAGGAGCCGTCAAAAGGAAACTCGGAAATCGGCATCAGTTCGATGTGCGTGAAACCCATGTCCTTGGCGTAAGACACAAGCTGTTCCGCGTGTTCGGCATAGCTCAGCGGGCGGTTGCCCTCTTCAGGCACCCGACGCCACGACCCCAGATGCACCTCATAGATGGATATCGGTTGGTCAAAACGCTGCGCGGCAACGCGTTTCGACATCCACCCTTTGTCCTGCCATTTAGGGTCTGAGATGTCGCGCACAACCGACCCTGTACGCGGCGGGTGTTCCGCGCCAAAACCAACCGGGTCGGCTTTTTGCGGCAAAAGGTGGCGATTGCCGTCCAGCACCTCGAATTTGTAAACATCCCCTTCACCAATCGCAGGCACGAAAGTTTCCCAGACGCCGGTCTGACCGCGTCTGCGCAAAAGATGCCGCCGACCGTCCCAGGTGTTGAAATCACCCACGATTGAGACACGCGCCGCATTGGGCGCCCAGACCGCGAAATGTGTCCCTTGCACGCCTTCGTGCTTCATGACATGTGCGCCCAGAACATGCCAAAGCTGCTGATGGGTGCCTTCGCCGATCAGATACTCGTCCCAGGCGCCCATGACCGGGCCGAAACGATAGGGATCATCCGCCACCCACTCATGCCCGTCCCGCGAGACACGCAGGTGATAGTCAAAGCGTTTCTTGCGCCGCGCAGCCACCCCTTCAAACAGACCATCCGCGCCGGCAACCGGTTTCAGCGCCGCAATTTTGCGGCCGGTTTTGGGATCAACCGCATCAATGCTCTGCGCACCGGGAACAAAAGCCCGTACCGTCAGCTTGCCCGCAACCTCATGCAGCCCGAGAACGGAGAACGGATCACCGTGGCAGCCTTCAACGATATCCTTGGCATCTTGTGGGGCGAGTGACACGTCAGTTTCCTTTCTAGGCCACGTCCTGGCGCGACCCGCGCGGCGCGATCAGGCTGGGGGCTTTCCAGATGTCGCGGGCATAGCCGCTGATGGTCCGGTCCGAGGAAAACCAGCCCACACGCGCAGTGTTCAGAGCGGCCATCCGCGTCCATGCCGTTTTGTCGGCAAATGCCATGTCCACGGTACGCTGCGCTTCGAAATAGCTGTCAAAATCGCAGGTCACGAGGAAATAGTCATGATTTACAAGCCCTTGCACCAATCCTGCGTATCGCCCTTTGTCGGAGGGTGAAAACACACCGGTTTCGATCTGGGTCAGAACACGCGCCAGTCGCGGGCTCGCCTCAACGGCGCGGCGGGCGTATTCAGGCACTGCTCGTCGCGCCGCGACCTCTGCCGCTGTCAGGCCAAAGAGAAAGAAATTTTCCGCTCCCACACACTCACGAATCTCAACATTCGCGCCGTCCAGAGTGCCGATGGTGGGCGCGCCGTTCAGTGCGAATTTCATGTTGCCGGTGCCGGAGGCTTCCTTGCCAGCGGTTGAAATTTGTTCCGACAGGTCCGTCGCCGGGATCAGGATTTCCGCCATCGAGACGTTGTAATTTTCCGGATAGACAATCTGCAGATAATCTTTGGTGGCAGGGTCCGCGTTGATGACTTTTGCCGCATCGTTGATCAGGTGAATGATTTCTTTGGCAACCACATAGCCCGGCGCCGCCTTGCCGCCAAAAATCTTGACGCGCGGCGTCCAGTCGGCATTCGGATTGTCGCGAATGTCGTTCCACAGCGCCACGGTTTCGAGCAGGTTCATCAACTGGCGTTTGTATTCGTGAATGCGCTTGATCTGCACGTCAAACATCGCCGCAGGGTCCAGATTCACCCCGTCGCGCACCTTCAACCAGTTGGAAAGGCGGGCTTTATTGGCATCCTTGGCGCTCTGGAACCGATCCAGAAAGCCCGCGTCATTGGCATGTGCGCTCAAGCCTTCAAGTTGTTGCAGGTCGTCCGGCCAACCGGTGCCAATGGTCTCGTTGATCAGATTGCGCAGTGGCGGGTTGCAGGTATAAAGCCAGCGCCGCGGTGTGATCCCATTAGTCTGATTGATGATCCGGCCGGGGTAGTCGCCATGAAGATCGGCGAAAACCGTCTGCTTGACCAATTCGGAATGCAGCGCCGAGACCCCATTGACGTGATGAGCCATGATGAAGGCCAGCTCGCCCATTTTGACCTCACCATGCTCGATGATCCGCACGTCGCTGCCGGTGGCCGCAAGGTGGGCCGCTTCAATCAGTTGGATGATGCGGTGGTGACGGGGCAAAACCCGAATAAAGAGATCTTCAGGCCAGCGTTCCAGCGCTTCGGGCAAAAGCGTGTGATTGGTATAGGCCAGACAGCCCCGCGCCGTGGTGATCGCCTGCCCCACTTCAAACCCGTGCTCATCCATGAGCAAACGCACCAGTTCCGGTCCCGCAATGGCCGGATGTGTGTCGTTCAACTGGATGGCCACATGTTCGGGAAGCTGGCGCAGGTCACCGTCTTCGCTCAGGAACCGGCGCAGCAGGTCCTGAATGGAGGCCGAGGTAAAGAAATACTCCTGTTTGAGGCGCAGTTCCTTGCCAATATCGGTCGTGTCATCCGGATAAAGCACCCGGCTGATCGTGCGTGCCAAAGCCTCTGGCGCGCTAGCGGCCATATAATCACCGCGATTGAAGCTCTCCAGATCGAAGGCGGTGGTGGGCTTTGCCGCCCAAAGTCGCAGGGTATTGGCCCATTGTGCCTGCCAGCCAACGACGGGCGTATCATAGGCAGAGGCCATGACAGTCTCTGCCGGGTGCCAGACGGATTTGCCGTCCTCGTCGGCCACATGTCCCCCGAAATCAATCGGATAGCTGACTTCCGGACGCTCGAATTCCCAGGCGTGGCGTTGGGCCAGCCAGGTTTCCGCGGTTTCCATCTGAGCGCCATCCTCAAAATGCTGCTCGAAAAGCCCGTGTTCATAGCGGATACCGTAGCCATAGGCGGGGATGCCCAACGTTGACAGTGAATCCATGAAACAGGCCGCCAGACGCCCAAGCCCCCCATTGCCTAAAGCCGCATCCGGCTCATTGGCGACAACGGCGCTGTAGTCCTGGCCCAAGGCCGTCAACGCCTCTTCGGCAACCTTTTCCATGCCCAGATTGACCGCGACATCCTCGATCAGACGCCCAATCAGGAATTCCATCGACAGGTAATAAACCCGTTTACCGCGGGCCTCATAGGTTTTGCGCGTGCTTTCAAACCACGGATCAACCACAAGGTCGCGCAGCGCCAGCGACAAGGACATGCGCCAGTCATACAAGGACGCGTGGCTTTCGTCCTTGCCCAAAGAATGTTTGAGGTGGCGTAGAATTTCAGCGCGAAATTCTTGCGAGGAAACAGAAAGGTTACTCATAGCGGACAATCGTTCTCTTTACTTGTTGCGGACCGGCAAAGCCCATTTTGAAGGATGCTTTACAGCGGCACTAACCGTTTTTGAGCCAAAGATACACCGCATCCTCAAAGTTCATGCGACCATGGAGGGTTGGCCCCTGCACGCGCGACCGTTACCGCCGCGACTTTTGCGCCAAAACTCAAGGCACTATGCATTTCAGGTGCGCCAATCCGGGATAATTCGGACTTTTTCAGTAGCCCGTTATCGGCCAGATTTGCCAGCACACCGGCATTAAAGGTATCCCCTGCCCCCACGGTATCGACAATTTCGACAGGTTGTGCCGCGACATCAATCTGCCGACCATCCGCGAACAGCGCGGTGGCACCATCCCCGCCTTTGGTGATAATGACGGCGTGCACACCCTTGCTGCAAATCCCGGTGGCTTTTTCCGTCATGCTCTGGCTTCCCGGGACAATCCAGTCGAGGTCCTCATCGGATACCTTGACGATATCGGCGACAGCAATCATCTGATCCAATCTTGCCCGATACCGCGCTTCGTCCTTGATAAATGCGGCTCTGATGTTTGGATCAATCATGATCAGACGGAGCCCCGCTTCACGCAGCGCAAGAGCCGCATAAAAATCCGCGCAAGGCTCGCTGATCAGGCTGATGCCCCCGAAGTAAAGGGCCGAAACCGTGTCAGGCAGCTCCGGCAATTGATCAGGCGTCAAACTGCGACCGGCGGTATTTTCATCATAAAAGGTGTAGGTGGCGTGACCGTCCTGCAACTGAACAAATGCAAGCGTCGTCGGCAAATCCGACTTTACCACCAGACTGCAGTCAACTTTGCTGTCAACGAGGGATTGCGACAGTTGTACACCAAATAGATCACGCGACAGCCCGGTCACAAATCCGGTCTTCGCGCCCAGACGTCCCAGCGCGATTGCCGTATTGAACACAGCGCCCCCCGAATGCGGCACAAAACTGTTATGACCTTCCCCGGAAAGGCTCGGGATCATATCAATCAAGGCCTCGCCACAACACAGTATCATTTACTGTCTCCTGTCTTTCTTGCTGCGCCTATCGTAAGCTCTCGGCTCGCCCGTTACCGCTAACATAGCCATTGAGTCAATGGCTATGTCGATCTGCGACGATCGGGACCTAACTGCTCAGGCGCGACGGCAATGTTGCAACGGCGGAGAATGTGTCTCCGTTCAGATACATACGCAACGTGTCTTCGGTTCCGTTCGTCTGGAGAGATTTCAGGCAAGAGGCAAACAATTCGGCGAAATCGGCGTTTGCCCCCACATCCCCATAGATTTCGCTTTGTTGCAACCAAAGATGAGGGTCGGTCTGTGCGGCAACCGCCACACTATGCAGATTGTCCCAGCTCGGGTCATTTGGTGGAATTTCCTGACCGGCGTCCGTGCGACCGGCGCAGTAACGGCACCAAAGGGCAGCACTTAACGCCAACCCGATGGGCATGTGCCCCTGCGCCAGATCATCGCGGATGGAAGGAATGGTGAACTTGGGTTGCCGGTTTGATCCATCCAGACACAAGCGTGAGATCTGATCTGCGACACCAGTGTTTTCCACGCGCTTGCAAATGAGGTCAAGGTATTCATGTGCAGTAAATCCAGGCACATCCGCCACGAGATGCAAGACATCCTCCGTCAGCACTTTGCGTAGAAAGGCCCGTATGATGGTATTTCTCAACGCATCATGGGCAAATTCCACACCCATCAGAGCCGCCGGATAGGCCAGAATTGCATGCCCCCCGTTCAGAATGCGTATCTTCATCTTCTCGAAATCGTGGATGTCTTTGGTGAAGGTCACGCCAACAGCTTCCAGCTCCGGGCGGCCATTTACAAAATCATCTTCCAGAACCCATTGCCGAAAGGGCTCACAAAAAACGGGGAAGTTATCGGTGATCCCGAAGTTCTCAGCCAAGGATGCCCGCTCCCTGTCACCCGTGGCAGGTGTAATCCGGTCAACCATCGCGTTGGGGAAACTCACATGATCGGAGATCCATGCCGCCAAGTCACCATCCATCGCCCCTGCCATTCCCATGACAGCAGCGCGGGCGGCATCGCCATTCCCGGGCAGATTGTCACATGACATCACGGTAAACGGCGCGTCACTGGCAGATTTCCGGGCTGCCAGAGCGGTAACAAGAGCGCCGAAGACGGTATTCGCCGATCCCGGCGTGGCAATGTCTGCCGCGACAAGCGGGTGGGTAAGGTCGAATTCCCCGGTTGCGCTGTCAACGAAATATCCCCCTTCGGTGACGGTCAGAGAGACAATGCGGGTTACGGGATCTGCCATCTGGCTCAAAAGTGGCAAATTGGCTGTGGGTTCGACCTCCACAAAATCGATCATGCTGCCCACAATTTGCGCCTGAAGATCTTCGCTCTCAACTTCGACGACAGTGTAAAGCCAGTCCTGCTCTGCAAGATCGGCGCGCATGCGGGCATCCGGAGCACGTACGCCTGCGCCGCATATGCCCCAGCTGGGGTCGGCGCCGGTGTTGTGCAGGGCATCCAGATAGAACGCCTGATGCGCGCGGTGGAAGTTGCCAACACCGATATGGAGGATGCCGGGCTTCAGAAGCGATCGGTCGTATCGGGGCACCGCAACAGTCGGGCCAAGAGAGGTCAGCGCGTTTTCGTTCAGCTTGATCATGTCAGCTCATCCAGTTCCCGCCATCTACGTTGTAGGTTTGTGCAACGATGTATTCGGCCTCATCTGAGGCCAGAAAAACCGCCATACCCGTCAGATCGTCGGCCTTTCCCATGCGTCCGAAAGGGACATCCCCCGCCACCAGGCGTTTCTTTTGCCCCGGTTGAAGATTTTCATAAGCCGCAAACTTCGCATCGACTTCATCCCAATGGGCACCATCAACCACGCCCGGGGAAATCGCATTCACGTTGATGCCGTGTTTGATCAGGTTCAATCCGGCCGACTGCGTCAGGCTGATGACCGCCGCTTTGCTGGCGCAATAAACAGCCACGAGAGGTTCTCCACGTCGGCCCGCCTGACTGGCCATGTTGATGATCTTGCCGCCCTTGCCTTGGTCGATCATCCGATGAGCAACCGCCTGCATCATGAAAAGACAACCAGAGACGTTGATACCAAACACACGATCGTAGCTGTCACGGCTGATGTCGACGATAGGTGCCAGATCGAACACCGCCGCATTGTTTATCAGAATGTCGATACGGCCAAAGTGATCTATCACCGCCTGGACGCAGGCATCGATTGACGTCTGATCCGTTACATCGACATGGCAGGCAAAGGCGTCATTGCCCAAGCCATCCGCAATCGTTTGAGCCGACAGAAGGTCGATATCCGCCACTGCCACATTCGCGCCTTCGAGGGTATAGGCACGGGCAAAAGCCGCCCCTATCCCCCGACCAGCGCCTGTGATCAATGCAACCTTGTCGGCAAGGCGTTTCAAATTGACAGGCCCTGCGCGTCAAACTTGTGCACACGGTCTTCCTGCGGATTGAGGAAGATTTTCTCGCCGTATTCCACTTTCAGGTCGCCGCTGGCGCGCACGTTGATCATGCTGCCGTCGTCCAGCTTGACATGCAGAAACGTGTCAGAGCCAAGATGTTCGGACACGCCGACGGTCCCGCTCCATTCGCCACTCTCGGCCGAAACATCAAGATGTTCGGGCCGGATGCCGATGCTGTCCGCATTGCGTTTTTGCGCCGATGCACCGCTGACGAAATTCATCTTCGGGCTGCCAATGAAACCCGCGACGAACTTGTTGACGGGTCGCTCATAAAGCTCCAGCGGGCTGCCCACCTGTTCGATGTAGCCATCATGCAGCACCACGATCTTGTCGGCCATTGTCATGGCTTCAACCTGGTCGTGGGTCACGTAGATCATGGTCGTCGTCAGGGTCTTGTGAAGGTCACAGATTTCCAGCCGCATGTTGACCCGCAAAGCCGCATCAAGGTTCGACAGCGGTTCGTCAAAGAGGAATGCCGAAGGTTCACGCACAATCGCACGGCCAATGGCCACCCGCTGCCTCTGCCCGCCCGACAACTGACCCGGACGCCGGTCGAGATAATCCGTCAGGTTGAGGACCTTGGCCGCGGCATTGATGCGCTTGTCGGCTTCTGCCTGATCCATCCCGGCCATCTTCAGCGGGAAGTTGATGTTCTTGCGTACCGACATATGCGGGTAAAGCGCATAGGACTGGAACACCATCGCCAACCCGCGTTTGGCAGGCGTGGCGTTGGTGGCATCTGTGCCGTCGATTTCGATGGCGCCGGAGGTGAGGTCTTCCAGCCCTGCGATCAGCCGCAGCAATGTGGATTTCCCGCAGCCCGAGGGGCCGACAAAAACCACGAACTCACCATCGTTGATTTCAAGATCCAGCGGCGGAATGACTTCCACATCACCGAAGCTTTTGGAGACTTTGCTAAGTTTAATGCTTCCCATGATCTTGTTCCTTTACTTCACCGCGCCGAACGTCAGGCCGCGGACGAGTTGTTTCTGGCTGAACCAGCCCATGATGAGGATAGGTGCGATGGCCATTGTCGAGGCCGCCGAGAGTTTCGCGTAAAACAGGCCCTCCGGGCTCGAATAGCTCGCAATGAAGGCCGTCAGCGGAGCTGCTTTTGCAGCCGTCAGGTTGAGCGTCCAGAAGGCTTCGTTCCAGGCAAGGATGAAGTTCAGCAGCAAGGTTGATGCAATGCCCGGGATCGCCATCGGCGTCAGAACATAAATGATCTCTTTGGACAAAGACGCGCCATCCATCCGGGCCGCTTCGAGGATTTCACCAGGGATTTCCTTGAAATAGGTGTAAAGCATCCAGACGATGATCGGCAGGTTGATCAGCATCAATACAATGGTCAGACCAATGCGTGTGTCCAGAAGACCAAGTTTGATGAAGAGCAGGTAGATCGGATAAAGCACACCGACCGCCGGCAACATCTTGGTGGAGAGCATCCAGAGCAGGATGTCCTTGGTCCGTTTGGAGGGTACAAAGGCCATCGACCAGGCCGCCGGAACAGCGATGATCAGACCGAGCACCGTTGAGCCCCCCGCGATGAAGACCGAATTCCACAAGAAGCGCATGTAGTTTGAGCGTTCCTGCACCACGGCGTAATTCTCAAGCGTCCAGTCAAAGAACAGGAAGACCGGCGGGTTGCTGATGGCCTGGGCTTCGGTTTTGAAGCTGGTCAGGATTGTCCACAGGATCGGAAAGAAGATCAGCAGACCGATGGACCAGGCGATTGCAGTGTTCAGAGCTTTGCGATTGTTTGTAACAGCACGTGCCATGATTTGCTCCTCACGCGTCCAGGTTTTTGCCGACGATGCGCATCAGGAAGATGGCAACGATATTGGCAAGAATGATGGCGTAGACACCGCCCGCAGACCCTAACCCGACATTCTGGCTTTCCAACACGCGCTGGAAGATCAGATAGGAGAGTGTCTTGGTGCCGAATGCACCGCCGGTGGTGACAAAGATTTCCGCGAAGATCGACAGAAGGAAGATCGTCTGGATCAACACGACAATGGTGATCGCGCGCGCCAGATGCGGCAGGATGAGATACCAGAACCGGCTCAGGAACGATGCGCCGTCCATTTCGGCGGCTTCCAGCTGCTCACTGTCGAGGGATTGAACGGCGGTCAGCAGGATCAGGGTGGCGAAAGGCAACCACTGCCAGCTGACAATCATGATGATCGACTGCATCGACGCCTGGCTCAGCCATTCAACCGGAGCCGCTCCGAAGAATTTCCAGACATAGGCAAAGAGCCCGTTCACCGGATCCATGAACATGTTTTTCCAGACCAGCGCCGACACGGTTGGCATAACAAAGAAGGGGGCAATCACAAGAATTCTGACGATGCCCTGGCCCCACATGGGCTGGTCAAGCAGCAACGCCAGTATGATCCCGAGGACAACCGTGATGATGAGCACGCCGCCCACGATCACCAGAGTAGCCTGCACACTTGGCCAGAAAGAACTGGACCCAATGAACCGTGTGTAGTTATCGAAACCGGCCCAGCCCAAATCGCCACCGCGCAGGGGCAAATATTTACGGAACGAGAACCAAAGCGTCATCGTCAGTGGCACAAGCATCCAGCCCAAGAGAAGGATCACCGCCGGTGCCATCATCAATCTGGCTGCTGATCGGGATTGTTGGGTCGCCATAACACATCTCCTCTGTTGACGGCCGCGATGGTCGCCTGGAAACAATCAGTCGAAGGGAACGGGTGGTAAGCGTCCGGAGGGCGGCGCACCGCCCTCCGAATTCGTTAGAAGCGGGCCTTACCGGTAGCCAGCAGCTTCCATAGCGTCGTTAGTCAGAGCCTGCGCTTTTTCCAGCGCTTCCTCTACAGACTGCTGGCCTGCATAGACTGCGGAAAACTCCTGGCTGACTTCAGTTGCAATGCCGGCGAACTCGGGAATTGCGACAAACTGGACACCGACGTATGGCACTGGTTTGACAGTAGGTTCATTCGGGTTCGCTGCATTGATGGAATCCAAAGTCATCTGCGCGAAGGGCACTTTCTGGTATTCCGGGTTGTCATACAGGGATTGCCGGGCACCCGGAGGCACATTGGCCCAACCTTCGTTTGCAGCGACCAGCTCAATGTAGCCAGTGGACGTTGCCCATTCGATGAATTCCTTCGCGGCATCAGCTTTCTGCGTGCCGGCAGGAATGGCAAGAGCCCATGCCCACAGCCAGTTCGAACGCTTGCCCAGTCCGGTATCGGGTGCGAGAGCAAAGCCCACTTTGTCGGCCACGGTCGAATCGTCGGGGTTTGTCACGAAGGACGCAGCCACGGTTGCGTCGATCCACATGCCGCATTTGCCTTGCTGGAAGAGCGACAGGTTTTCATTGAAACCGTTGGTCGCATATCCGGGAGGGCCGGATTCTTCCATCATGCCCACGAAGAACTTCAGCGCATTGGCCCATTCCGGCTGATCGAACTGCGCGTTCCAGTCTTCGTCGAACCAACGTGCACCAAAGGAGTTTGCTGTCACGGTGATGAAGGCACCGCCTTCGCCCCAACCGGCCTTACCACGCAGGCAGATGCCGTTGATCTCGTTGTCACGGTCCGTCATCGCAGCCGCAGCTTCGCGGATGAAGTCCCATGTTGGTGCTTTTGGCATTTCCATACCGGCCGCTTCCATCAGGTCGGTGCGATACATGACCATGGATGATTCGCCGTAGAACGGTGCCGCGTAAAGCGTACCATCGTGAGACAGGCCACCGCGCATGGCGGGCAGAATGTCATCAACGTTGTATTCTGCGGAAAGGCCATCCAGTGGCACCAGCCAGCCGTTCGCGCCCCAGATCGGTGTCTCATACATCCCGATCGTCATGATGTCGAAGGCGCCGCCTTTGGTTGAAATATCGGTTGTTACCCGTTGACGCAGAACGTTTTCTTCGAGTGTCACCCATTCGACCGTGTGGCCGGTCTTTTCGGTGAAATCATCCGTGTACCCTTGCATCCGGATCATGTCGCCGTTGTTAACTGTGGCGATTGTGAGCGTCTCTGCGGCGGCCGCAGTGGACAGCGCTGCGACAGCGCAAGCGCCCATAAGGCGACTTACTGTGTAGATCATTAGTTCCTCCCAAAACGTCAAATGAGCTTTTGCTCAATGTAGTGACAATTATTCATATTTATGTGCGCAGAAGTCAACCAAATTCTTCACGCGACACCTATTTTCGGTTGAATTATGCCAGTAGATAGCGCGCGCAGGTTTCGTCGGTAATCAGACCGGAAATAAGCTGCCCCTTCAGCGCAGCACCAAGCGCTTTGAATTTGCTCTCTCCGGCGGCGATGCACACCACCGGTGTTCCGGCCGTCCCCGCCCTCACGCCGTTGATCAGCGCATTTGAGCCGCCCTGCAAATACTTGCCGTCGCCGTCAAAGGCCCATCCAACGATTTCACCAACAGCACCGCGTGCCAGCAGCGCGTCTATGCCAGGTTTGTCGACAAAACCATCAATGATCATCGGCGCTGTTTCCGACACATCGCCGATGCCCACAAAGGCTATGTCGCATTCCCGTGCCAATTTCAGTGCCGTCTGTACGTGGCGCAATCCCAGATGGAAATCGCGGTCCGCCTCGTCTCGCGCGTGCAGTGGCAAGGCAAGCGGGAAATGGCGTGCACCCACCCGATCAGCCAAGCGCATGATGACCTGGTAGACGGTGGCGGAGCCATCCTGCGCGGCATTTCCAATCAACGAAACGAGCTTGTGCTTTGGGAAGTCAAGCACGGGCATTTCGTCAACCACCTGGCGCAAGGTGCGCCCGGTCCCGAGCGAAACGACGAGTTCATCGCTGTTACTTAGAACCCGTTCTATCTCCTTGGCGGCAATCGGTGCCACGGATTTCACCGGGTCCATTCCTTCCGGCAAAGAAGGGGCGACCCGCGCGAGTGTCAGCCCGAAACGCGATTTGAGCGCGCGTTCCAGTTCCAGACAGGCGGAAATCGGATGGTTGAGGCGCACGCCAATCAGCCCGTCGGCCACGGCCCGCGCCACCAGACGCTGGGCGCGCTGACGCGAAATGCCCAACTCGCGCGCAATATGATCCTGCGTCATGCCCCCCAGATAATACATCCAGCCGGCACGCGCCGCGAGATCAATCGCCAGTTCATCTGAACCTGATTTAGCAGCCATGGTTTTCTCCGTCCGGCCCGCGCCTCATGCTCGGCACATGCTCGAACAAAGCTTCGAAGTGATCTATCGTGAGGTGCGGCCCTTGCGGAAATCCTGCCACCTCGATCTCAGTAACGTCCATTTTGCGCATATGAGAGCCGCCTGTAAACCACACGGCTTGCATGCCTGCCGACAAAGCAGCCTGCAAACCAACACCGCTATCTTCGATCACCAGGCATTTGCCCGGTTGAACATTCAGGGTTTTGGCCACGTGAAGGAAGATATCCGGCGCAGGCTTGCCATTCGCCACTTGAGACGCCGTGAAAATGCGCCCTTCAAATCGATGCAACACACCCGTCAGGTCCAATGACCGGGTGACCCTGAGCGGACTGCTCGAGGTTGCAACGCAATAGGGAATTGCGAGCGCGTCGAGCAGGTCTTCAATACCATCCACAAGCTGTAGTTCGGTTTCAAAAGCTTCGAACAGGCGCTGGCGATAATCCGCTTCAAAATCATTTGGCAAACGAACCTGAAAAAGATCATAAACACAGCCTGCAACTGTCGGGAAAGACCGTCCCAAAAAGTGCTGGCGCACAAATTCCATATCAATCCGGATATCCCATTGCGACAGCAGACCAATCAGCGTACGCGCGCTGATGACTTCGCTGTCAATGACGACGCCGTCACAATCCAGGACCAGCAGGTCAGGTCTTTCCAGTGTGATCTTGCCGATGTCGTCCTGCACGTAGCCAGCCTCCGCCGTTTTGCGGACCTTCGCCAGATACGTTCTGGATTTCAACACCAAAGACAATTTGCCCGAAGGCCGCCCTACCTCTCCAGAACGCTCGCCGCCCGCGCCAGTTTTTCGATGCCGGACCAATCGCCCGAAGCGACCATGGCCGAAGGTGCCACCCAGCTGCCGCCCGCACAAATCACGTTTGGCAAGGACAGGTAGCTCGCCGCGTTTTGCGGGCTCACTCCCCCTGTCGGGCAGAACGAAATCTGTGGCAAGGGTCCGCCAATCGCCTTGAGCGCTGGAGCGCCGCCCGATGCCTCTGCGGGGAAAAATTTCAACATGTCGTAGCCGCGCTCATAAAGTCGCATCGCTTCAGATGCCGTGGCAGCGCCCGCCAGCAAAGGCAACTCCTCTGCCTCGCATGCGTCGATCAAAGCATCCGTGGCACCGGGTGAGACGCCAAACGTCGCGCCAGCCGCCTTGGCGTTTTTCACATCCTGTACCGTCACGAGCGTGCCTGCACCAACGACGCCACCTGTCACCTTGGCCATTTCCGCGATGACGTCCAGCGCGACTGGCGTGCGCAACGTTACCTCAAGCGCGGGCAACCCGCCTGCCACCAGCGCTTCGGCCAGAGGTCGGGCATGGGTGACATCATTGACGACCAGCACCGGAACGATCGGGGCAAGCCCGCATATCTCTCTGGCACGTCTGCTGGCATCCTGCGGTGTCATTGGAATATTCCTTCCTGGAAAAATACGGTAGCACCTGTGTCTGCTGTGCTGACAGTCCGTCTGAATTGCGCAAAAAGCTCCCGCCCCAGCCCGAATTCATTTGCGCCAAGGTTGGCGCGCACCGGTTCGCGATTAAGCACGCCCGGTGTGACAATTTCCAGATCTCCGGTCACCGCATCGACACGCAGAATATCGCCATCCTGCAATTTCGAAATCGCGCCACCGTCGAGAGCTTCGGGGCTGACATGGATCGCTGCGGGAACAGAACCGGAAGCCCCGGACATTCTGCCGTCGGTGACCAGCGCGACATTGATGCCGCGCGCCTGCAGGTTTTTCAGCAGCGGCGTGAGGCTGTGCAGTTCCGGCATGCCGTTGGCTTTCGGGCCCTGAAAGCGGACCACTACAACCGTGTCTTCGTTGATTTCGCGCGCCTTGCAGGCGGCTTTGACCTCTTCCTGATCATGGAAAACACGCACCGGCGCCTCGACAATCTGGTGTTCGGGTTTCACCGCCGACACCTTCATCACCGCATTGCCCAACGACCCGCTGAGCCGCTTGAGCCCACCGGTTGCCTGAAACGGATCCGTTGCCGGGCGTACGATCTTGAGGTTCAGGCTTTCTTGTGTACCCGGCTCCCAAACCACCGCGCCATCTTTCAGCTTGGGTTCGCGTGTATAGACCTCCAGACCGCCGCCGCCGACGGTTTTGGTATCGGGATGCAAAAGACCCGCCCCAAGCAGCTGCCCGATCAGATAACCCAGGCCGCCCGCTGCGTGGAAATGGTTCACATCAGCCAGACCGTTTGGATAAATGCGCGCAAGCAGTGGCGTCACCTCGGAGATGTCCGAGAAATCCTGCCAGTCCAGAATGATGCCACCGGCACGCGCCATCGCCACCAGATGGATCAGCAGATTGGTGGAACCGCCCGTGGCGTTCAGGCCCACGATTCCGTTCACAAAAGCCTTCTCATCCAACACATCGCAAACCGGCAAATAGGTCTCGCCAAGGTCGGAGTAAGACAAGGCGCGCAAGGCACCGGCTTTGGTCAGCGCATCGCGCAATTCGGTGTTGGGGGTCACGAAACTGGTGCCTGGCAGATGCAGCCCCATGAATTCCATCAGCATCTGATTGGTATTCGCCGTGCCGTAAAACGTGCAGGTGCCGGGCCCATGGTAGGCGGCCATTTCGGCCTGCATCAAGGCGTCGCGCCCAACCTCTCCGGCGGCGAATTTCTGGCGCACAAGCGACTTTTCATCGTTGGAAAGGCCCGATGTCATCGGCCCCGCAGGCAGGAAAACAGTTGGGATATGCCCGAAGGTCTGTGCCGCAATCACCAACCCGGGCACGATCTTGTCGCAAACACCCAGATAGACCGCTGCATCAAAGGTATTGTGGCTCATGGCAATACCCGTGGCCATGGCGATCAGGTCACGGGAAAAAAGGCTAAGCTCCATGCCCGGCTCGCCTTGTGTGACGCCGTCACACATTGCCGGAACACCGCCCGCCACCTGGGCTGTGGCACCGGCCTCCCGCGCCGCGGTGCGGATCAGTTCCGGGTAGCGTTCAAATGGCTGATGCGCCGACAGCATGTCGTTGTATGTCGTCACGATGCCCAGATTGCCAGCGCTCTCGTTGACCATGGCGGATTGATCCGGTCCGGCGCCAGCGTAAGCATGCGCCTGCCCGCTACAGCTCAAATGAGCCCGCGCCGGCCCTTTTGACCGCGCCGCCGCCATGCGACCGAGGTAGTCGTTCCTCGGCCCTTCGCTGCGCTTGATAATGCGATCAGTGACGCGGGCAATGGTGTCATTCAAAGTCATCTTGGTTCCTTCCGAGCCTGAAAGCTCAGTTGCTGGTGCCAGATGGGAACGTCAGGTTTTCGAAAGCTCGGCCAGACGGCGACCGGTATCGACCATGCGGTTTGCAAACCCCCATTCGTTGTCATACCAGCTGACGACCCGAACCAGACCGTCCTGGGTCACACTTGTCTGAGGCGCGGCAAAGCTGGAGGAATGCGGGTCATGGTTATAGTCAATCGACACGGTCGGGTCAGTCTCGTAAGACAAAACGCCCTTTAGCTCGCCCTCTGCGGCAGCTTTCATGGCCGCATTGATCGCCTCCTTGGTCGCAGGCTTTTCGGGCACAAAAGCCAGATCAACGAGCGAGACATTCGGCGTCGGCACCCGCACCGCAGAGCCTTCAAGACGCCCCTCAAGATGCGGCAGCACCAGCGAAATCGCCTTGGCGGCACCTGTCGATGTCGGCACCATCGAAAGAGCGGCCGCCCGTCCCCGGTAAAGATCTTTATGCGGCGCATCGTGAGAAGGTTGATCGCCCGTATAAGCGTGAATGGTCGTCATGTAACCGGTCTTGATGCCGAATTCCTTGTCCAGCACGTAGGCCACCGGCGCCAGGCAGTTTGTCGTGCAGGAGGCATTGGAAATGACGATGTCATCCTTGGTCATGTCCTTGTGGTTCACGCCGTAAACCACCGTCCGGTCGGCCCCTGCCCCGGGTGCCGAAATCAGCACGCGTTTCGATCCGTTTTCAATATGCTGAGCGGCCTTCTCACGGGCTGTAAAAAGCCCTGTGCATTCCATCGCCACGTCAACGCCGTCCCACGGCAGTTCAGCCGGGCTGCGGATCGCGGTAACCTTGATCGAATGGCCGTTCACCACGAGGGCGTCGCCCTTGACTTCCACATCGGCCTGCAAGCGCCCATGAACACTGTCATACTTCAGCAGATGCGCAAGAGTTTCGGGGGTGGAGAGATCATTGATCGCAACAACTTCCATATCCGAAACCCGGTTTTCGACCAGCGCGCGCAGCACACCTCTGCCGATACGTCCAAATCCATTTATCGCCACTGAGTGAGACATATTCGTCCTCCTGAAAACATTCATTCTGCGCAGTTTCCCGCAATCCGGGACTTGTTAGCGCTAACGACCACATTTGAACGGAAACTGCAATGGTAGATTTCGCCGCAGCCTACAATCCGCGCATCGGCTTCATCATTTTTCGATTTAACTCAACTTGTGGTCCTGGCGGATTGTGTCACCAGACAAGCACGCTTTCACCGGTCGCGCCAAGCCCTTTCGAGGTCAGGTCAAATCGCCGTCATTCAGAAAGACCAAGTCGCTGGGCAGCGAATTATCCTCAAGGCGCCCGGCGTTCTTCAGATCATTTCCTTCGGCACGCTTGGTCGCTTCGGGCTTTGGCAAACCCTCTACCAGCCATCGATCAATGAGGCGTGCGCGCAAGACATGCATTGGCACAGACAGTTGAACCCGGACATCCCAGTAATCGGACAAACTCCGCCAGCCAGGGGCATCAAACAAAAGGTAGTTGCCTTCGACGATCACCGTGTCGCAGTCTTCTTGCAGCGTTCCCGCGCCTGCAATCGCAATATCGCGCGCGCGGTCAAACAGCGGGTAGTAGACCGATGATTGACCCCCAAGTGCTGCAACCAGACGCGCCAGCCCACCCGCATCAAAAGTCTCCGGCGCACCTTTGCGGTCTAGCAGTCCCATCGGTGTCAGAAGGCGGTTGTCGAGGTGAAAACCGTCCATTGGCACCACCTGGGCTGCGGACCCTCGTGCGGTCAGGTCTTGCGCGAGGCGCTCGGCCAGCGTGGATTTACCGCTGCCCGGTGCTCCCGCCAACGCCACCAATCGCCGCGTCGATTTACGCGGTGCCGCGACAATCTCCTCCGACAACGCCGCAATCGAAGTCAAAGTGCGCGTCATGCAGCTACGTTTTCCATTGGTGGCTCCTTGGCCCCCGTCATGAAGGCAACAGCGTCAGACATGGTATAATCTTTGGGATCGATCACGCAAAGGCGCTTGCCCAACCGGTGCACATGAATGCGGTCGGCCACCTCGAAAACATGCGGCATGTTGTGGCTGATCAGAATGATCGGAATGCCACGTGATTTCACATCCAGTATGAGTTCCAGCACACGGCGGGATTCCTTGACACCCAAGGCCGCTGTCGGCTCGTCCAGGATGATCACTTTGGAACCGAAGGCGGCAGCCCTTGCGACGGCCACACCCTGACGCTGCCCGCCCGAGAGGGTCTCCACCGCCTGATTGATGTTCTGAATGGTCATCAGACCAAGCTCGGTGAGCTTGTCGCGGGCGATGCGCTCCATCTCGGCCCGATCCAGTTGACGCAACCACTTGCCCCGAAACCCCGATTTGCGGATTTCGCGGCCCATGAACATGTTGTCGGCAATCGACAAGGCGGGCGACATGGCCAGTGTCTGATAAACGGTTTCTATCCCCTCGTTACGCGCATCAATGGGGGAGGTAAAGTTAACCTGCCTGCCCTCCAACCAGACCTCTCCCTCATCCGGGATCACGGCACCCGAGACGGCCTTGATCAGGGAAGATTTTCCGGCACCATTGTCCCCGATCACCGCAAGAATTTCGCCGGGCATCAGGTCGAAATCGCAATGATCCAGCGCAGTAACCTTGCCGTAACGTTTTACGAGGTTGCGTCCTTTGAGAATAGGTTCCATCAGACCGATACCTTTCTGATCCATTGATCCACACCGACAGCACCGATAATCAGCGCGCCGATCAGCAGATACGTCCATTGCGCATCCGCGCCCATCAGGCGCAGACCCAAGGTGAACACCCCGACAATCAACGCCCCAAAGAGCGTGCCCATGATTGAACCGCGCCCGCCAAACAGGGAAATACCACCGATCACCACCGCTGTGATGCTCTCGATATTGGCAAGCTGGCCGGAGGTCGGAGAAACCGAGCCAATGCGGCCCACCAGCGCCCAGCCCGCGAAAGCACAGATGAGACCTGCCAGCATATAGACGGAGATCAGCGTTTTCTTGACATCCACGCCCGACAGTTCCGCCGCCTCGGGATCGTCACCCACGGCATAGACATGCCGCCCCCAAGCGGTGTGTTTGAGGGCATAGGCCAGCACAAAAACCAACAGCAGCATGAAGACCACGCCAAAGGTCAGCCGCGCCCCGCCCAATTGGATGGTATTGCCGAAGAATTGCAGCAGCGGAGCCTGCGCCTCGATATCCTGCGAGCGGATGGTTTCATTGGCGGAATAGAGGAAATTCGTCGCCAGAACGATCTGCCACATACCCAGCGTCACGATGAAAGGCGGCAGCTTGACCCGGGCCACCAGCCAACCGTTGATAAAGCCGATGAGAGTACCGCAAAGCAGCCCGCAGGCCACCGAAATTTCCACCGGAATACCGTAGCGAAAGGTGAACTGACCCATAACCACGGAAGACATCACCATGATCGCCCCGACGCTGAGGTCGATACCTGCAGTGAGAATTACGAGGCTTTGCGCGGCGGCAACGATCCCGACAATCTGTACTTGCTGCAAAATCAGCGTGAGCGCGAAGGGCGAAAAGAATTTAGTGCCCAGCAGCAGCCCGAAAATAACGATCGAGGCCACAAGCACGATCAGGGGCACCAGCGACGGGTTGACATGCAGCAAATGCTGGATGGTTCCGACGACACCACGATGTGTATCCTCGAACTCTGCTACGGCCTCTGGCTGCTTTTTCAGTTCGGTCTCAAATTCTTGTGCTTTTCCGGATGCGTCAGACACGAAATCCCCCTCCCGTTCAACGGGTGATATCCATCAACTCGTTTTTTGCAGTTTGGCAGACCGAGACAAAAATGTCTCGGTCAGTTGCAGCGCGCAGTGCTGCGCGCTGCGGTCTACAAGGATTAACCCCAGCAGAGATCTTTGCCTTCGGAGACGGAAATCGACTCGACGCCCTCCGCCGGTGCATCCGTTACAAGGGCAACGCCCGTGTCAAAGAACGCTTTGCCCGGTGTTGGCTCAGGCTTCACGCCCTCGTCCGCCCATTTCTTGATCGCCTCGACCCCCAGCGACGCCATCAGCAGCGGATATTGTTGCGATGTCGCACCGATCACCCCATCAGCCACATTCTGGACACCGGGGCAGCCGCCGTCGACAGAAACGATCAGCACTTCCTTTTCGCGGCCAATCGCCTTCAGCGCCTCATAGGCACCCGCTGCGGCCGGTTCGTTGATCGTGTGAACGACGTTGATTGTCGGATCCTTGGCGAGCAGATTCTCCATCGCGCGACGCCCACCTTCTTCGTTACCATCGGTCACATCGCTCCCGACGATACGGGCGTCATCCTCGTCACCGATCACGTTGGGATCCGCGAGATCAATACCAAATCCGTCCAGAAAGCCCTGGTTGCGCAGCACATCAACTGTGGGCTGGCTCACGTTCAGATCCAGCGTGGCGATCTTTGCGCTATCCGCAGCATCGCCCAATTGCGAACGGGCCCATTCGCCGATCAGCACACCTGCTTTGTAGTTGTCGGTCGCAAAAGTCGCATCTGCCGCATCAATCGGTTCCAGCGGTGTATCAAGAGCAATCACCAGCAGGCCCGCATCGCGCGCTTGCGTGACAGCGGAAACGATCGAGGAAGTGTCTGACGCCGTGATCAGAATACCTTTGGCGCCATCCAGAATGCAGGTTTCGATCGCCTGAACCTGGGTTTCATGGTCACCATCGACCTTACCGGCGAATGCCTTCAGCGTCATGCCAAGCTCGGCCGCCTTGGCCTCCGCACCTTCCTTCATCTTAACAAAGAACGGGTTGGTATCTGTCTTGGTAATCAGGCAGGCAGTGATACTGTGACCATCCGCGAGCGCCACGCCACTTGTCGCGCCCAATGCGCTCAGACCAAGGATCGTGCTGGCGAGTAGTTTTTTCATGTTTCCCTCCCAAGGAAAATTTCAATTGCTTTGTTCAAGACGCAGGCAGCGCGCCTCCCCTGCGGAATCCTCCCCAACAGGTTCTGGTTAAGACACATCATTTCAGATCAAGTGTCAATAAATAAATAAACTTGATTTATTAATTCGAAAAGTTGATATTACCTAAGGAAATAAAGGCGTGGACGACCTTATGGACGGCAACAAGGTCAAAGGATTAAGCAGCGGCGTGAATCAGCGCGGGGTGCGCAACTACAACGAGCGCCTGCTTCTTTCCATGTTCATGCGGCATGGTCCGATGCCCGGAAGTGACCTTGCGCGAATGGCCGGGCTGTCTCCTCAAACGGTTTCTGTAATTCTGCGAAAACTGGAAAAAGACGGCCTGCTGGCACGCGGCGCACCTCAGCGTGGCAAGGTGGGGAAACCCTCCATTCCAATGGATTTGTCACCGGAGGGTGTGTTTGCCTTTGGGCTGAAAATCGGACGGCGCAGTGCTGAATTGCTCCTCCTGAATTTCAAGGGAGACGTGATCAAACAGGTGCATCTCTCCTACCCTTATCCGCTACCGGAAACCGTTTTTGGATTTCTCGAAGACGGGATCGATCAATTGATGGAGGAAATGAGTGCCGCGCAACAGTCCCGCATTTGCGGCATTGGCGTTGCTTCCCCTTTTGAGCTCTGGAAATGGCATGATCTCTCTGGTCCGGCTGTAGAAGACTTCAGTTCCTGGAAGGACACTCGGTTCGCTGAGGAGGTGGCCAAATTCAGTACCCTGCCGATTTTTGTCTGCAACGACGCAACCGCCGCCTGCCGCGCCGAACACCTTTACGGGCTCGGCAAGGAGTATCGCGACTATGCGTATTTCTACATCGGCTCTTTCATCGGTGGTGGCGTGGTTTTGAATCACACGGTTTTCGAAGGCAATCAGGGCAATGCGGGCGCTCTGGGGTCTTTGCGCAGCACTGGGCCGCTCGGCGAAAGCCGCCAGCTGATCGATGTGGCCTCCCTGCATTTGCTCGAAGGGCGTCTGGTCGAGGTTGGGTTGGACCCCAAGCGGCTATGGCAGATGCCGCAGGACTGGAACGATCTGACGCGGTATGTGGACCCCTGGATCGGCGAGACGGCACAGGAACTGGCCAAAGCCGCCTTGTCGATATGTTCGGTCATTGATTTCGAGGCCATCCTGATAGATGGGGCCTTTCCGGATTCGGTGCGGGCGGAGCTTGTCGAAAGGGTCCGGCGTTATCTGGTCACGCAAGACACGCGGGGCCTGCTGACGCCGCGTATCGAAGCTGGCGATATCGGGTTTAACGCGCGGGCGATCGGTGCGGCAAGCGGCCCGATCTTTTCGCAATATTTTCTGAATACCAATGCAGGTCTGTCTTCTGTGTAGGCTTCAGAGGGTCTGCCGCATGGCACCCACCAGATGGCTTGAGGACAGCGCGCAGGGGTTGGATTTCATCGAAGAGGCTTTGGCGGCCTCCTCGGCTATGGCATCCAAATCAACGTCTCCGGCGATCCATTGGTCAAGCCGGGGGACCCGCCATTGGTCCAGCAAATCCGGCAATCCATGGAACACATCCGAACGATCAATCCCAAATGCGGAACCAAGCCAATCTGCGACCTCGTCAAACCGTGTGGTTTCCTTGCCCTCCTGCACCAGATGCTCAGCATTGGCTGACAGCACCGGCCCCAGGAGGCGACCGCAAACCAGACCATGAGGCGCGCCGAGACGCCCGCCCAACACCCCGGCCAGACCGTGCACAGCGCCAAGACCAGCGTTTGCAAGCGCCAGACCACCGGCGAGGCTCACGAATGCCATCTCGTCGCGGGCCTGGGCGTCGTCCCCGGCCGCCAACCGCGCAAGGGCGTAGGCACCGCGTGGAATGGCGTCCCGGCAAAGCGCATCTGTCAGCGGGTTTGCACGTGTGGAAAGATAGGGTTCTATCACCTGTGTCAGCGCGTCCAGCCCCGATGCTAATGTCTGCGCACGAGGCAGATTATCCGTCAGCGCCGGGTCAATGATGGCGACATCCGGAAGCATGCGATCATCGCGCAGGCTCACCTTGCGACCGGCATCCGGCACGGTGATAACGGCGTTCTTGGTGACTTCCGCGCCCGTGCCGGATGTGGTTGGCATCGCCACGAAGGGCAGCGGATCATGCTCAAGCGGTTTGGCCCCTCCGACCCCTTCGAGATGGTCCAAAATTGTTCCGCTAGCTGGCAAAAGCGCAGCAATCGCCTTGCCAAGATCGATAACCGCGCCGCCTCCGACGGCAACCACTGCGTCAACCTTTGCCGCGCGGCCCATCACCAAAGCCTGTTGCACGTCGTCAATTGTCGGCTCACCTGCGCTGATCGCCGTCGCGCAGAGCGCACCCGATCCGTTCAGATCGGCCTCCAACTGATCGGCCCAAGCGACAGATCGCCCCCGCACCAGCATGATCCGCCTGCCACATGCACGCAGTTCGCTGGTGACCTGATCACAGGTGCTCCGGCCAAAAATGACGCGACCCGCGGTCAGAAAGCTGAAGGCCGGGAGTTTCAAAAACGCATGGTCGCGTCGACCGCGCGTTTCCAGGCACCGTATTTTTCGGCACGCACCGCTTCGCCCATTTGAGGCGCAAACTGACGTTCCAATGCCCAGTTCTTCGCGAATCCTTCCATATCCGGATAGAGGCCCGCACGTTGACCGGCCAGCCATGCAGCGCCAAGCGCCGTTGTTTCCAGCACTTCCGGGCGATCCACCGGCGCGCCAATGATGTCGGACAGAAATTGCATCGCCCAATCAGAGGCTGACATCCCCCCATCGACCCGTAACGTGGCCCCTGCCCCTTCGCCTTGCCAGTCGGCTTGCATCGCCTCCAGCAAGTCGCGGGTTTGGTAGCCGACGCTTTCCAACGCGGCTTTTGCGTATTCTTCCGGCCCCGAATTGCGTGTCAGGCCAAAGACAGCACCTCGACATTCTGCGTTCCAATAGGGCGCACCGAGGCCCACGAAAGCAGGCACCAGCACAACATTCTGATTGGGGTCCGCCTTTTCAGCCAGAGGTTGGGTTTCGGCGGCGTCACGGATGATTTTCAAACCGTCGCGCAGCCATTGCACAACTGCCCCGGCAACAAAAATCGACCCTTCGAGCGCATAGGTCGGTTTGCCATCGAATTGATACGCAATGGTTGTCAGCAAACGGTTCTTGGACGCCACGGCCGTTTCGCCCGTGTTCAACAAGGCAAAACAGCCGGTGCCATAGGTGGATTTCAACATGCCGGGCTCGAAACACGCCTGCCCGATGGTGGCGGCCTGCTGATCTCCGGCAACGCCCAGAATGGGGATCGGACGGCCAAAGAGATCAGGCCGCGTCGTGCCGAAATCCGCGGCACAATCCTTGACCTCGGGCAGCATCTGCATAGGGATATCAAAAAGATCACAGATCGACGTGCTCCAGCGCCCCTTGTGAATGTCATAAAGTAGCGTGCGCGCGGCATTGGTGGCATCGGTCACATGCGCAGCACCCCCCGTGAGCTTCCAGATCAGGAAACTGTCAACGGTGCCAAAGAGCAGCTCCCCCGCCCGCGCCCGGTCGCGCGCGCCGTCCACATGGTCTAAAATCCATTTCAGCTTTGTGCCGGAGAAATACGGGTCCGCCAGAAGCCCCGTTTTTGCCGTGATCATCTTGTCATGCCCGGCCTCGCGCAATTCACGACAATAATCCGCCGTGCGGCGATCCTGCCAGACAATCGCGTTGTGGATCGGTTTGCCCGTTTCCTTTTCCCAAACGACCACGGTTTCACGCTGGTTGGTGATGCCGATTGCCGCGATATCATCCGGTCCAAGCCCTGCCTTTTCGACGGCAGCCCGACATGTTCCAGCCGTGGTTGACCACAAATCATCTGGATCATGCTCGACCCAACCGCTGTCTGGAAAGTGCTGCGGAAATTCTTCCTGCGCGCTGGATTTGATCTTCATATTGGCGTCGAAAACGATCGCGCGCGAAGATGTGGTTCCCTGATCAATCGCAAGAATATGGGTCATGGTTCCCCCCGGATATCACTGAATTCTGCTGGGCGATTTTGCCCATGAAAAAGCCGGGGCGCAAGCGAGCGCCCCGGCCAAAAGTCAAAGAGTTACTGCCAGGACTTGATCAGCTCGTCGTAGCTGACGGTCTGTGGCTCTTCGTCTTCGTTCTCGAGCTTGGCATAAGGCGCACCGGGCTGGCCGAACCAGTGATCCGCACTCATTTCCTCGTTCATCACGGGACCCAGATCACCCTGAACACCTGCGCGTTCCAGACGCTCAAGTACTTTTTCCTGATCGGCGCAAAGTGCATCCAGCGCTTCCTGAGGTGTTTTCGCACCGGACATTGCGTCGCCGATGTTCTGCCACCACAGCTGCGCCAGCTTCGGATAATCCGGAACGTTGGTGCCGGTTGGGGACCATGCCACCCGCGCAGGCGAGCGGTAGAATTCCACCAGACCGCCCAACTTGTCGGCACGTTGCGTGAAGTGATCCGCGTCAATTGTGGATTCGCGAATGAAGGTCAGACCAACGTCAGATTTCTTCAGGTCCACCGTCTTGGACACCACGAACTGCGCATAGAGCCACGCGGCCTTGGCGCGGTCCACAGGCGTTGATTCCATCAGCGTCCAGCTGCCTGCGTCCTGATAGCCGATCTTCTGACCCTCTTTCCAGTATGCGCCATGGGGCGAAGGGGCCATGCGCCACTTGGGCGTGCCATCTTCGTTCATCACAGGCAAATCCGGCAGAACGGTTGCGGCGGTAAAGGCCGTATACCAGAACATCTGCTGGGCCACGTTGCCCTGCGCCGGGATTGGTCCGGCTTCGCCGAAGGTCATGCCAGCAGCCGCAGGCGGTGAATACTTCTGCAGCCATTCGATCGCCTTGGTCACCGCGTAGACAGCCGCAGGCGAGTTCGTCGCACCACCACGTGCCACACAGGACCCTGTGGGCTGGGAGTTCTCGTTCACACGGATACCCCATTCATCGACTGGCAGACCGTTTGGCTCGCCAACGTCGCCCATGCCCGCCATGGACATCCACGCGTCGGTGTAGCGCCAGCCCAATGAGGGATCTTTCTTACCGTAGTCCATGTTGCCAAAGACTTCGCCATCGACACCCATGTGGCTCAGGTCACGGCCGGTGAAGAATTCGGCAATGTCCTCATAGGCCGACCAATTCACCGGAACGCCCAGATCATAGCCATATTTCTCTTTGAAATCAGCCTTGTTCTTGTCGTCGTTGAACCAGTCATAGCGGAACCAATAGAGGTTCGCGAACTGCTGTGTGGGCAGCTGGTAGAGCTTGCCATCCGGGCCGGTGGTAAAGGATGTGCCGATGAAGTCATCGACGTCTAGTGTGGACAGGGTCACGTCTGCGCCCTCGCCCGCCATCCAGTCGGTCAGGTTACGCACCTGCTGGTAGCGCCAGTGCGTACCGATCAGGTCGCTGTCGTTGACATAGGCGTCATAGATGTTCTCACCCGACTGCATCTGTGTTTGCAGCTTTTCGACCACATCACCTTCGCCAATCAGGTCATGGGTGACCTTGATGCCGGTGATCGCGGTGAAAGCCGGGGCCAGCACCTGAGATTCGTACTCATGCGTTGTGATCGTCTCGGAGACGACCTTGATTTCCATGCCCTCGAACGGCTTGGCCGCATCCACGAAGAATTGCATCTCCGCTTCCTGAGCGGCGCGGTCGAGCACGGAGAGCCCGGCAATCTCGTTGTCGAGAAACGCCTTTGCTGCTTCCATGTCGGCCCAGGCCGGCAGGGCCATGCACGCGACCATCGCGCCCACAGCTGTGGTTGATTTCAAAGATAAGTTCATGATTGTCCTCCCAAGACGTTATTGAACTGTTTTTATCAGACCGCCCGGACGTTTCCGGACGTGCCGTTCTTTCTGGTCTAAACCCAGCGGAACACCGCCACGGCATAGACCAGACACGCCAACAGCGCATATGGCTGTGGTGCGACCTCAAGACCCAGCCAGATCAGATTGATGAAGGCTGAGCCCAACAGCGTGATGAACAAACGATCACCGCGCGTGGTTTCGATCCGAAGAATGCCCACGCGGGGTGTCTCCGGGTATTTGATTGCAAGTATCGTGAAGGTGATCAGCAGGCACGCGATCACCCCGAAGAAAATTGCCGTCGGTACGGTCCATGCCATCCAGGCCATTATTCATTGTCTCCATCTTTCGGCAGAGGTTTTAATTCCATAAGTGCCCATTGCTTTGGATTTCCCATTCGACCTCTGGCACCAATGTCTATGAGCAAGCGCTTCGCCGTTTCCAAATCTGCGCCTACCGTGCCTCTGAGCGTGCTTAAACTTCGCCATTCGTAAGTCGGATCACGAAGCATTTTGTCGAGCATTTTCTTTTGCACGCTTTCCAACTTCTTTCGTTCACGCTCTTTGTATTTGTGTACGAAAATCTGACCAAATACGGTCACCACTCCACCAACAACGCCGCCACTGATCGCAGAGATCAACGGGATATATGGCTGAATCGTGGCTGTCGCTTCAGCGCTCATCACACCCTCCCCAGGGCGAAGCCCTTGGCGATGTAGTTGCGTACAAAATAGATCACCAAAGCCCCCGGCACGATGGTCAGCACGCCCGCTGCCGCCAGCACGCCCCAGTCGATGCCTGCCGCGCCTTGGGTCCGGGTCATGATCGCGGCGATGGGTTTGGCATCCACGGTGGTCAGGGTCCGGCTCAGCAGCAGTTCCACCCATGAGAACATGAAGCAGAAGAACGCCGCCACACCAATCCCGCTCGCAATAAGCGGCGTAAAGATGCGGATGAAAAAACGCGGGAAGGAGTAGCCGTCGAGATAGGCGGTTTCATCAATTTCCTTGGGCACGCCGCGCATGAAGCCTTCGAGGATCCAGACCGCCAACGGCACGTTGAAGAGGCAATGCGCCAATGCCACCGCGATATGCGTGTCGAAGAGACCCACCGACGAATAAAGCTGAAAGAACGGCAGGGCAAAGACCGCAGGTGGCGCCATTCGGTTGGTCAGCAGCCAGAAGAACAGGTGTTTGTCGCCCATGAAGGAATAGCGGCTGAACGCATAGGCCGCAGGCAGTGCTACAACAAGGCTGATCGCCGTGTTCATGACCACGTAGATCAGCGAGTTAATATAGCCGATATACCAGCTCTCATCGGTCAGGATTTTCACGTAGTTCGCCAGCGTCAGGTTTCGGGGGAACAGTGTGAATTCGCCCAAAATCTCCGTGTTCGTCTTGAGGCTCATGTTGATCAGCCAGTAAATCGGCAGGAGCAGGAACAGAAGATAGAGCCCCATGACAATGGCCGATCGGTTTACACGGGGGCTCTTGCGACGGCCAAGTTTGACCTCGCTTTGGGCCGCTTTGCCGGAAAGCGTTCCGGCACCGGGTGCTTGAATGGTGGTATCAGACATCACACACCGTCCCTTTTGTCGAGGTTCGTCATCACTGTGTAAAAGACCCATGAGATCAAAAGGATGACGAGGAAATACATGATCGAGAATGCCGCCGCCGGTCCAAGGTCAAACTGCCCCAGCGCCATTTTCACAAGGTCGATGGAGAGGAAGGTCGTGGCATTGCCCGGCCCGCCGCCAGTGACCACGAAAGGCTCGGTGTAGATCATGAAACTGTCCATGAACCGAAGCAGGATCGCGATCATCAGCACGCCCGCCATCTTCGGCAATTCGATATAGCGGAAAACAGCCCAGCGACTCGCCTGATCGATCTTGGCGGCCTGATAATAGGCGTCCGGAATGGATTGCAGACCCGCGTAGGCCAGAAGCGCCACCAGCGACGTCCAGTGCCAGACATCCATGACGATCACGGTGATCCAGGCGGCCAGAATGTCCTGGGTGTAATTGTAGGAAATTCCCATCTTATCAAGCGTGTAGCCAAGCAGGCCAATGTCCACGCGGCCAAAGATTTGCCAGATCGTGCCGACGACGTTCCAAGGGATCAGCAGCGGCAGGGACATGAGCACAAGGCAGAACGACGCCCAGAATCCGCGTTTGGGCATGTTCAGCGCCACATAGATGCCCAAGGGGACTTCAATGGCCAGAATGATCGCGGAAAATGTCATCTGCCGCCAAAGCGCATCCCACATGCGCTCCTCTTCGAGCATCTCCTTGAACCACTCCAAACCGGCCCAGAAGAACTGGTTGTTCCCGAAGGTATCCTGCACCGAATAGTTGACGACGGTCATCAGCGGCACGACCGCGGAAAACGCGACCAGAACCAAAACCGGCAGCACCAGAAACCATGCTTTTTGGTTGACTGTCTTGTTCATCAGGCGGCCTCCCCTGTCGGTGAAATGCGCCAGTCATCAGCGTAAACATTGATGCCTTGCGGATCGAAGGTGATTTTCTGAGCATCGGTCGAGATAATGTCGTTTTCCCCGGCAATGGCGCTGATCTCGCGGCCGGCAACGTCGAGCCTGACGATCTTGTGTCGTCCCACATCTTCAACCCGCGTGATGCGCGCGGGCACACCGGCCTCGCCCTTTGAAAGATTGACAAATTCCGGTCGCACGCCAAGCTGGAGCTTGCCGTCCTGGGGTGCGTAGCCCGCCCCCAGCGGCACCTTGACCCCAGCGATCCGGGCAACGGCGCCGTCAATTTCCGCATCAAAGAGGTTCATACCGGGTGAGCCGATAAAATAGCCGACAAACGTATGCGCGGGCCGCTCGAACAATTCCTGCGGGGTGCCGATCTGTACCACCCGCCCATCGTACATGACCACAACCTTATCCGCGAAAGTCAGCGCCTCGGTCTGGTCGTGCGTGACGTAAATCATCGTGTGGCCAAACTCGTGATGCAGGGATTTCAGCTGTGTTCTGAGTTCCCATTTCATATGCGGGTCGATAACCGTCAACGGTTCGTCAAAGAGCAGCGCATTCACGTCCTCGCGCACCATGCCCCGCCCCAGGGAAATCTTCTGCTTGGCGTCCGCCGTCAACCCGCGTGCCTTGCGGTTGAGCTCTGCTTCCATGCCGATCATCTTGGCGATCTGATTGACGCGTTCAGCCACATAAGCAGGTTCCGCCCCACGGTTGCGCAGCGGAAACGCGAGATTGTCCCGTACCGTCATGGTGTCGTAGACCACAGGAAACTGGAACACCTGCGCGATGTTGCGCTCTGCCGTAGGCGCTTGCGTCACATCTTGATCGTTAAACAGAATGCGACCCTGGCTGGGGTGCAGCAGCCCGGATATGATGTTCAGCAAGGTGGATTTACCGCAACCAGACGCCCCCAAAAGCGCGTAGGCCTCGCCATCAACCCAGTCGTGGTTCAACTCTTTGAGCGCATAGTCATCTTCGCCACCCGGTTTGGGCAAATAGGAATGCGCAAGATTGTCCAGAGTGATCTTGGCCATTACGCCGCCTCCGCATAGGGTGCCGGGACGACAAGTTCGCCGTCCTGCGCAAAAATGTAGACATGCGCGGGATCGAGATAGACCTGCAATGCCTGCCCCGGCGTGAGGCTTTGCACGCCATGGACAAGTCCGACCCACCGTTCCCCGTGGTGTTCCAAATGTACGAACGTCTCCGACCCGGTGATTTCAGTGACCGAAAGCGTCGTGTTGAATGCCATCGTCCCCGCCACATGTGGCGAAAGCTCCAGATGGTTCGGTCGGAAACCCGCTGTGTATGTGCCGTCGGCCAGTTGCGCGGCTGCGGCCACTGCAGGAATGCTCTGCTGATCTCCAAAGGACAGCATGTTGCCCTTCTTGGAAATCTTGAGGAAATTCATTGGCGGGTCGGAAAATACACGCGCCGTGGTCGCGTTGACCGGCTTGCGATAAACTGACGGCGTCAGGCCGAATTGCGTGACTTTACCTTCCCAAAGTGCTGCGGTGTTGCCGCCAAGCAAAAGCGCCTCTTCCGGCTCAGTCGTGGCATAGACAAAAATCGAGCCTGATTTTTCGAATATCTTCGGAATTTCAGCCCGAAGTTCTTCGCGGAGCTTGTAGTCGAGGTTGGCAAGCGGTTCGTCCAGCAGCACCAGACCGGCGTTTTTCACCAGCGCCCGCGCCAGCGCACAGCGTTGCTGCTGCCCGCCCGAAAGCTCCAGCGGCTTGCGGTCCAGCATCCCTTCCAGCTTCATCAATTCGGCGGTCTCACGCACCTGCTTGTCGATCTCCGCGCGCGACTGACCCAGCAACCGCATCGGTGAGGCAATGTTATCATAGACGGTCATCGACGGGTAATTGATGAACTGCTGATACACCATCGCAACCTTGCGATCCTGCACCCGCATGCCTGTCACATCCTCACCGTTCCAGATCACGCGACCGGTCGCTGGCACATCCAGTCCCGCCATCAAGCGCATCAGCGACGTCTTGCCCGACAAGGTTGGTCCCAAAAGCACATTCATCGTGCCTTTTTGCAGTTCGATATCCGTTGGATGAATGTGGGTCGCCCCGCCAACGGTCTTAGACACCCCTTCAAGGATCAAGGTCATGTCCGCCCCCCAGTTTATTCCGCCGCATTGGACTGTCCCGCGGCCAGCTTTGCCCGCATGAATTTGTCCAAGACAGCAATTTCTTCATTCTCGAGCCGCAATCCCAGCTTGTTGCGACGCCAGACCACGTCTTCGGCTGATCGTGCATATTCTCGCGTCATCAGCCAGTTGATTTCCCGCTCGGTCAGGCTCGCTCCGAAGTTCTGACCTAAATCCGCTTCTTTGTCTGCGCTGCCTAGAACGTCCCAGCTCTCCGTTCCGTAAGCTCGCACCAAACGCCTTACCCAGAATTCCGACAGAAACGGGTAGTCCCCAGACAGGCGCGCGACCAAAGCATCGAAGCCATCAACCGCGAAATCCCCGCCCGGCAGGGCAACACCCGCTGTCCAGTGATCAGATGTGCCCGGGAAAAATGGTTTGATCTTGTCCATCGCGTCTTCGGCAAGTTTCCGGTAGGTTGTGATCTTGCCACCAAAGACATTCAAAATGGGCGCGCCACCGGAGCTATCAACGTTAAGCGTGTAGTCCCGCGTTGCCGCTGTGGCACTGCTGGCCCCATCATCATAAAGCGGCCGGACTCCTGAGTAGCTCCAGACAACATCCTCGGCCGTGATATCGGCTTTCAGATACTGGTTGACGAAAGTCAAAAGATAATCGCGTTCGTCAGGGGTACATTCAGGCTTCTGATCAGGATTTTCGTGTTCCGCGTCGGTCGTGCCGATCAAGGTAAAATCTGTCTCGTAAGGAATCGCAAATATGATCCGGCCATCGGTGCCCTGAAAGAAGTAGCATTTCTCGTGATCGTAAAGCCTGCGCGTAATGATGTGGCTGCCGCGGACCAGACGCACCCCTTCCGTGGAATTGATTCGTACTTTTTGCTGGATGATATCCCCAACCCAGGGCCCTCCGGCATTCACCAGCATCCGCGCTTTCAGCACTTTTTGCTTGGCGGTGGCACCCTCTTCGACGGTCACCTCCCAATGATCGTCAACGCGGGCCGCGCTGATCACTTTGGTGCGCACCAAGATATCGGCCCCGCGCGCCTCTGCGTCGCGGGCATTGAGCACCACCAGGCGCGAATCCTCGATCCAGCAATCCGAGTATTCGAATGCCTTCTCGAAACGGTCCTCTAACGGCTTCCCTTCAACACTGCTTCTCAGGTCCAGTGTCTTGGTTGCGGGCAGAATTTTCCGCCCCCCCAGATTGTCGTAAAGCATCAAACCGAACCGGATCAGCCACGCCGGACGGCGCCCTTTCATCCACGGCATGACAATGTTGAGAATCCGCGAAGTAGGTGTTGTGCCCTCGAACCGCATATCCCGATGGTAGGGCAGGATAAATCGCATCGGCCAACTGATATGCGGCATGGCTTTCAGCAGGATCTCCCGTTCAGCCAGGGCATGACGCACGAGGTTGATCTCGAAATACTCCAGATAACGCAGGCCACCATGAAACAGCTTTGTCGAGGCCGATGAGGTCGCAGAAGCGAGATCATTCATCTCGGCAAGCGCCACGCTCATGCCACGCCCCGCCGCATCCCGTGCGATACCGCATCCGTTGATGCCACCACCAATAACAAGGAGATCATAGGTCTGCTGATGCGACTTTTGCTTCGACACAAGACCCTCCCAATCATCGCGTGCGAATTCCGATCAAAGAGGTAACGCAGCCGTTACCGGCGATCAAGCGATATTTTTCGTTTATGTTCGTTTTTGATCGAAATCAATAAAACGAACCTCTCCAACCCAAAGACTGTAACTCACCAACAGGTTGAAGTTAAACATCATTTCCCGCATTTCGCGAAGAACTATAAGAGACCTGAGATTGTAGCTGCTCTGTGGACCAGCACCGACGTTCGCAAAATACGTTGCAATTTCAAGATGTTTTCCCATAGTCAGGATCAGGAGGACAGCCATGTCGCAGACTTTTCGCCATCCTGACATTCTAAAAATCGCCCAAAAAGAAGGCAAGGTGACGGTCGAAGGCCTGGCCGAGCATTTCGGTGTGACCCTGCAAACCATACGCCGCGATCTGACCGAACTTGCCGAAGCGAACAAACTTGAACGTGTGCACGGCGGGGCAATACTCCCCTCCGGCACCATAAACATTGAATACGAAGAACGGCGCAACCTGAATGAAGCGGCCAAACTTGAGATGGCGCGGACCTGTGCGCAGCACATCCCCGAGGGGTGCTCTGTTTTTCTCAACATCGGCACCAGTACCGAAGCCGTTGCGCGCGAATTGCTGCATCATCGCGACCTCATGGTCGTCACGAACAACATGAACATCGCCAACATCCTGGTCGACAATCCGGATTGCCAGATCATCGTCACGGGTGGCGCGTTGCGACGGGCCGACGGGGGCCTCGTCGGCAACATTACCATTGATACAATTCGACAATTCAAATTCGACATTGCTGTCATCGGCTGCTCCGCGATGGACGAAGACGGGGATTTACTGGATTTCGACGTTCAGGAAGTGGGCGTCAGCCAAACGATCATTGCACAATCGCGCAAGTGCTTCCTGGTCGCCGATCATTCCAAATTCGGACGCTCAGCTCCGGCGCGCATTGCGTCCATGCGGGCCCTGTCGTCTGTTTTCACCGACCGCCCCCTGCCCGGCGATCTGGCGATCCGATGCCGGGACTGGAACACCAGCGTTTTCGTCACATCCTGATCGTCAGTGAACCACCGCGCCGGTTCCGTGACAGGTTCATGTTTCTGGCAGCGCGGCCTGCTCGATTGATTTCAGCAGATCAACAAACCCCGCCGCCTGATGCCGCGCCGTTGCAGATCCTTTTTCGGCGGTGGCTAGATGGGCCTCTCCCACCACGCCCGCGGGGTTCAGATCGCGCGCAATCCACCCGTACGAAATCGGACCAATGGGTTGCAACACGCCGTGCTCTGCGGAGGAACCGAAATCCCGGGCGGCATCCATATCCACGGTATCTGGCCGGAAATGCAGCATCAATGACGTCTCCAGATCCCCACCATGAATACCAAAGCGGTTCTCTCGATCCGAAAAAACGCCATCGGGCACCCCAAAGGACCCCCATTGACATTTCACGGCAAGCATATTCGCCTGAACCCGCAACTCACGTGAGAGAATGGAGATCAGATCAAGATTGCCGCCGTGCGAATTGATCACTGCAAGCTTGCGAACCCCGGCGCGGGCCACGGAAAGGCCGATGTCTGTCCAGGCGTTCAAGGCTGTCGCCGCAGTCAGGGTCAACGTGCCCGCCGCCCACTGGTGTTCGTTCGATTTACCAACGGATTGAAGAGGCAGGATGCGCACATCCATATGGTCCGGCAACTGACAGCGCACCTCTTCCAGCATGCCGCGCGCGATTATCGCATCGGTTCCAACCGGAAGGTGCGGACCATGCTGTTCAATTGCCGCCGTGGGCAGGACGGCAATGGTCTTCATTGGGTCGATGCTTTCGAATGCCGGGGCCCGAAAATCGCCCCAATCCCAAGTTGCCGTCATATCTCTGCCTCTCTGGGCTCAGACTGGCCTGTGCCCATAAATCTATCCATCTTCCGGGCCACCTCTCTCAAATGAGTGCTGCGCGTTGCATTGGTCGAAGCGTCCATCCGGTAATGCGCGGCAAATGTCGTCTTGCAGCGGCGCGCGCAAATGGCCCGGACACCGCGTAACAGCGTCCGCCGGCCCGGTGACCCGATGAGATGGGTCACCCACCAGCTTGCGCCACATGTCGTAAAGACCCCTAGCCGGGTGATATGGGTCAACCCGGGTCGAATTTTCTGGCTTTGCGAATTCGGCAGTTTGAACGCGACGTCCGGCAACAATACGCGGTCCAGCCAGCCTTTCAGCATCGCCGGCATGCCATACCACCAGGTCGGGTAGACAAAGATCAACGTATCGCACCACAAGACATCGTCCACGTCTCTTTCGACGGGCGCACGATTTGTGGCGGCATCGGCATAGGTCTCAAATTCACCTGCGGTCAACACAGGCGCAAAATCTGCACCATAGAGATCCCGCAACCGCACCTCAGCGCCGGAGAACGCGAGCCGCTCCAGCACGACATCACGCACAGCAGATGTGTAGCTGCCTTCCCTGGGGTGGCAGTAAATCACGAGCGCCCGGGTCATGTGACATTGTCTCGCTTCAGACCAGGGTAGCTGTACATTTGACGAAAATCCCACTGCGCATCCTCCCAGGCGATCATCTTGCCCGGGTTCAGCAGCCCTTTGGGATCGGCCTCTCGCTTGAACGCCAACTGCCGCTCGTCCACCGTCTGCCGCCCGCCTTCCTCCAAAGTATACCGATGCGGGTTGAATACCATGGCACCCGCATCCTCATGCAGTTTTATGATCTCCTCAAGCCGTTCCACCGTGGTGAATTTCACAAGACTGAGACCCGCAAACATCACCTTGCCGTTTTCTCTCATCACCTCAAGATGTTGCAGGACTTCCGGGCTCAGGGCCTCTCTCAACTGCGCAATCTGTTCCATGTGTTCAGGAAAGCCATAACGAACCTGCAGATAGGTGATAGACGGGTCAACCTTCATCGCGCGCAATGTCGTGTGGTTCCAACCGTATTCAAAAATCATGCCGGGCGCGCGCTCCCAATCGGAGGCATCGCTGCGGTAAATCAGGCGCGTGGCGATGTGGCGCTCCAGGAAAGTCTCAAACCCATCCATCGACTGCGGCGCGACCATCAAAGCGATCAGATGGGTTGCTTCAGTGACATGCGGGGCGACGCGCTGGAAGTAGTTCTTGGCAATGGGCGCTTCAAATATTGTCGCCAACTTCAGCAGGATACCGTCTTCGTGGGCAAGGTCGTTGGCAAATTGCACTGCCTCTGCAAAACCGTCGGTGGCCACGAACATCTCGACCCATTCATAGGCAGGCGCCAAAGGCATTTGGATTTCGGTGATGATACCGTTGGTGCCATAGGCATGGCTGACGCGGGCTAAATCCTCCCCCTGAAACTCCAAAACACGCGGTTGCTGCTCCATCGTTATGACACGCAACCGGATAATGTTTCCCAGATCACGCAGGCCACCCCACGTGCACGAACCGACGCCGCCGGACCCGCCCGCGATGAACCCGCCAATGGTTGCGGTGGCCCAGGTGGACGAAAACATGCGGATTTCCTGAGCAGAATGGGCCTTGCAGGCGGCGTCGAGATCTTTGAGCAAACACCCAGGCTCAACCACCACACGACCGGGCTGAATGCTCTTGACCTGCGTCATGTGCCGCAGATGCATGACGCACCCACCAGCCAGCGGCATCGCCTGACCATAGTTGCCCGTTCCCGCACCTCTGACCGTAACCGGGACGTCATGCTCATAGCAGGCTTTGAGAATTTCGATGACCTCGGCCTCGGATCGGGGGCTGACGACGAAATCAGCCATCACACCATCAAGAGCGGCCTTCAAGACAGGGGAATACCAGAAGAAATCCCGGCTTTTCGCCTTTCGCGCGGCCGCGTTGGTCTCAATTTCGAGATGTTCCAGCGCGGCCATGGCTGCAGCAATGTTCGCTGTCATGGTGTCCTCATCAAATGGTCAAGCTCCGCATAATCCGGCAAGGTGCGTTCGATCTGAACGGCGTCACGCAGCACGATACGGTCAGATTGCGGGCGGGCAAAAAGCTCGGTCCAGGACCGCGCCCGGCAAATGACAAGGTCAGCAGGCGCGCCAGGTTTCAGGCTCGGAAGCTCAAACCCGCAAGCCCGCGCGGGATTGGTGGTGAAAGCTTCCACCCAATCCTCGGCAGAGTGATCCAAATGGCCGATGCGCGTGGCCTCGCGCATAACTTCGATCATGTCGAGGTCACCGTAGGCATAGAAAGGATCACGCGTATTGTCTGATGCAAATGAAACATTCACGCCCCGCGCCTTCAGTTCATGAACCGGCGCAATACCCCGCATGCGCGGCGTGCCGTGCTGACGATCCTGAAGATAAAGGTTGCACATGGGTAATGACACAACATGCACGCCCGCGCTTGCGACAAGGTCCATCGTCTCGGCCGCGCGGTCTTCAGTTTGCATCGACAACGAGCACAAATGGCCCACAACGACGCGGTTCTCAAATCCGGTCTCGAGTACGGCCTGTGCCACCATGCGCAGCGCCTCCGAGGTCGGATCGAGCGTTTCATCCACATGAAAATCTACATCCAGGCCACGATCCCCGGCGAGATCAAGAAGGGTCCTGATCCGATCTGACAGGTCGGAAACGGGATAGGCGACCATCCCCAGAATACCCCCGGCCCGCGCCACAAGATCGGCTGTCTGCACAAAGGAACCATCCCGTTCGACCGCCTCACATCCCACCAGGCAGGCGGCTTGCAGATCAATGCGCCCTTTCCAGGACGCACGGACCTCCTGAAGCACCGGCCAGGAAATCTGGTCCTGCGGCGGAATGCTGTCAATATGTGTGCGCATGGCCCGCGTGCCATGCGCGTAGGCACATCGCAATGCAAAATCCATCCGGGCAGCGACGTCATCGGCGTCCCAATGGGTTTGACGATCACTGGCCGCAGTTCGCAATGCGCCCTCAAAACTGCCGTCGGGGTTGGCGGCCCGGGGCCAGATGTGACCCTTGTCCAGATGAGTATGCATGTCAGTGAAGGCCGGGAAAACCATCGCGCCTTTCAGATCAACAGGCCGCCCCGGTTGGTCATTGATCTTGCCTTCCCGGAGGTGGAGGTCGATGGGTACAAGGTCCCCCGGCATCCCGATCAGACAGGCAGGTACTGTGAGATTTTGAAGCGTCAACGGACCGTCGGGCAGCGTCATAAAGTCCATCAGATATCTCGCTTCAGGGCGCTCTCATGCCATTTGCGCAGCAGCATATGGCTGAGAAAACTGAGACCAGCAAAGATGATCACGCCGGTCAATGCGATAAGAAAGAGTGCTGCAAACATGCGCGGTATGTTCAGACGATACCCGGCCTCCAGAATGCGGAATGCCAAACCGGATTTCAGCCCACCAGTGCCCGCGACATATTCCGCCACCACTGCACCGATCAGCGACAGCCCCCCGGCGATCCGCAGACCCCCCAGAAAATAGGGTAGCGCCGAGGGCAGTTGCAGGTAGCGCAAGGTTTGCCAGCGCGTGGCCCCATAGATGCGAAAAAGGTCCCGCAGGTTGTGGTCCGCCGAATTAAGGCCCAACGTCGTATTGCTGAGCACCGGAAAAAACGCCACCAGCCATGCGCACATGAGCAATCCAGCGATCCGGCTGTCAACGTAGATGAAAATCAGCGGTGCAATCGCAACGATCGGTGTGACCTGAAGAATAACCGCGTAGGGGTAAAAACTCATCTCAACCAGGCGTGATTGCGTAAAGATCACCGCCAGCCCCACCCCGCCGATGACCGCAACGGCAAGGGCCATCAAAGTGATCTGAACCGTTACAAGAAGTGCTTCAAAGAGGATTGCCCAATCCTCTATCAAGGTCTCCAGAACCAGCTTGGGTCTCGGCAGGATATAATGAGGAATTTCGTTCCAAACGACAACACGGTCCCAAAGGCCCAACACGATCAGGAGCACAAGGACGGGTAGAATCCACTTTCCACCTGCTTCAAGTCGCTGACGTCGAAGGCGCGCCAACTCCTCCTTGTCCGTCGCCATCTGACCGTGATCGACCACGCTCATGCCGCCTCGCCCATGGCAAGGCGCAAGGCGTCAGCAGCCTGCCGCGTGTAACCGGCGTATTCCGTGGACGTCCGAAAATCCTCATTGCGTGGGTATGGTGCATCCACGGACAGTTCAGTGACAACGCGCCCCGGTCTGGCCGCCATGATGACGATCCTGTTGGATAAGAATACGGATTCGAAAACCGAATGCGTCACGAATACCACCGTGCACTCGAACGCGTCTTTCAGCTTCAACAAGTCATTGTTCAACTTGAACCTTGTGATTTCATCCAGCGCGGCAAAAGGTTCATCCATCAGGATCAAACGGGGTCGGGTGACCATGGCGCGCGCGATCGAAACACGCATTTTCATGCCACCTGACAACTCCCTCGGATAACTGTCTTGAAACCCGTCCAACCCGACGAGATTTAATGCGTCGTCAATCTCCTTTGCGACTTCACCATAGACTTTGCCACGCAGTCGAAATGGCAGCCACACGTTTTGCGCGACTGTTGCCCAAGGCATCAAGGTCGCCTCCTGAAACACAACGCCAAGATCATCGGCGCTGTGCTCGCCGCTCCAAACGATCCGTCCCGCTGTTGGATGCACCAAATCACTGATCAACCGCAAGGCGGTGGACTTGCCGCAGCCGGACGGCCCCAATAAGGAGAGGAAGTCGCCCTGTCTGACCTGCAAGGACATGCCTTTCAGCGCGGTGATGTTCCCATTGAAAACCTTGTCCACCTGCTCCATGCGCAGCAATTCTATCTGCTGCGAGGACACTTCATCGCGTTCTCCCATTTCCCCCCCGAAGCCAGATGACCTGTTCTGCTGCGCTTCACCAAAGAGCTCCAACCGCTCAGGGCTTGATGCTTTTTCCAACAGATTTGTTCGTAAATTCAAGCGTGTAGGACGCTTCCCAATCCAAACCATCTTCCAGCACACCAGCGGCAACCATTTTCTGATAAAAGTCGCTGACAACTTCGTCGGTCATGGCGCCTATCCCCATCTCCAAGGCCGCGCCACTGTCCACGATACCCTGTTCCAGCATCATTTTCTTGGCGAAATCGATCTTGTCCTGAGACATATCGGGGTTGGCTGCAATGATCATCTGGTCAGCCGCAGTACTATCGCCATAGAGGTAGTTGTACCATCCGGTCAGAGATCCATCGACAAAGCATTGAACTTGCTCGGGTGTGTTTTCAATGGTGGCGGCCATGGTTTCGATGGTCGTGGCATAAGACGAATAGCCTGCGTCAGCGATCAGAAACACGTTGGGTTCAATACCGGCTTCCTTACGAACCGCATAGGGTTCAGAGCTCAGGAAACCCTGCATACCTTTTTTCTTATCGGCAATGAACGGGGCCGGGTTATAGGTATAGGGCTGACGCTGCGCGACCGTAAATCCATGTTCGGCAATCATCCACTGATAAAATGACGCAAAGCCATTGTCCCCGATAAGCAGTGTCAGGTCTTTGAGTTCCTCCCAGCTTTCAGCCTCACCCGGATGGGCCAGAATGACCTGTGGGTGTTTCTGGAAGATGGCGGCCACAGAGACGACGGGGATACCTTCCTTGACGGCATTGAATGCCTGCAACATGTCACCGCCCATGTGAAAATCAACCTTTCCTGCGAGCATCAACGCGCGATTGTTGACCTGTGGCCCGCCAGTAATGATTTCTACATCAAGACCGCATTCGGCGTAGGTTCCATCCGCAACCGACTGGTAAAAACCGCCGTGTTCGGCTTGCGCCAGCCAGTTGGTCCCAAACACAACAGGGGTCAGATGCCCATCAGCGAGCCCGGCAGTCGCGCAAAGTGAGAGCGCGCAGGCAAGAAAAGGGGAATGGGTTACGGTCATGGCAGCCTCCGGTTTCTGAACTTTTCTCAATCCGGCGAGAACGAAGAGGCAGGGATTTTTCTGCGGCGTTCGGGACAGATTGAACGCCATGTTCACCCAAAAAGTGACTCATTTCCACGATTTTGTCAGAACAGACGAAAGCGCGCGGCCAAAAAAGGAATGGGCCGGTCGGATAAGCTGAATTTTTATGCGGCGCGATCCGGTCGCAGTCTAAGCGAAGATTGCCGACCAACATTCAATGCAGGCATCCAGTTGGTCAGCCTCAAAAGCAACCCATAGATGGCGCCCGTTGTGGTGAACTTTCAGGATGGCCGGCATTTGCGCGTCCGCGCGCGCCCAAATGACACAATGGTCCGGGCTCGATTGTTCATCGATGACCTTGCCAGACCCATGCTCAGTATCCAGTGCCTGTAGTTCCATCCCAAGGGCGGTCTGCCCAATTATTGCCGCGCCCTCGGCAGCGTCACTGTCGAAAATCGCCAGGGCAAAAATCCGACAGTCCGCGATGGCGGTCTCAAGGGTCACCGATGGCATCGCCTTGCCTGATCCTTCAAAAAGCTGGGCGGACAAATCGGCTGCCGACAGCCCCATCACCCCTTCCGGCAAGGCGCTCTGCGCGATTTCTGTTTGAACGTAAACGCTATCAGCCTCAGCGCAGAAGCCTTGTAGAACCCCGGCGACACTCGCGGGATCGTCAATGGAGATTTGTGTTTCTGCTATCCCGTCACCCTTCTCCAAACGGACATCTTTCCCAACCGACACCCCAAAGAGCCGTCTTTCCGCTACATCAAGAACCAGGTCTCCGACGCGATCATTTGTGAAGCGTAAGTGGCGGCGCAACACCGTTTCATCAATTTCCTGCAAGATTGCTCTTAACCTTTGCGCAGCATCCTCCTTGGCAAGAGGTCTGCCGCGCGCAGAAAAACCATGTTCGATATTGCGCAGACTGGACAACACTTTGCAAAGACGTTCCGCGTCCTCCGTTCGACCATCGGGCATGGTTCAGCCCTCCGCCCCGATGTCTGAAAGCAGCTCAGATGCGACCGCCAACATCTCGGAAACCGGTTCTGGACCGTCGTGAAGAAAGCACAAGGCCTCTTCGTCCGCATGATTGGACCTGACGATGCAAAACCTTTGCGCCGCGTCAAATTCGATTAAGCTGGGGGTAAGACCGTTAGCACCGAAAAACCTGTTGGACACGCCCGCATGAGCCCCTGCGGCAAGACGGGAGGCCGCGCGGCGACACAGATCATCCAGCTTTTCCTGTGTGGTTCGTTCGCGGCTACTGGCGGACAGCACCATACCGGTGGAGACATCGGCAAAGACCACAACACTGCACCCCGCAAACCGGTTGCGGAAACTGTCCAGCCGATCTTTCACTGACAAACTATTCATCTTTGCCGGTCACACACACGCATTCTGCCTTTTCAGAGTGTGTTTGGCATAACCGCAGAAAATGTGATTCCGGTTAACGAAATCAGGAGAATTTGGGGCTCAGGTCCAGATCTTCCTCAGGCTGAGGTCGCGGCGTCGGCCGCTCCCTGCGCGATTTGGCAATGGGGCGGCGCGGCACAATCCTGTCGCCCGTTTCCTCATGGGCCACCGAAGCAGAGGAAGCTTCATTTTCCACCAGAGCTTGCGGTTCACAGTTCAAGGTCTTGAAAGGTTCCAGCGGGCTGCCATCTTCAATCTGATCTGCTATCCTGTTGATTGTGTTCAGAAACTCGGTGACGAATGGCTCTGCGCCACTTTCTTCCCAAATCGCGGGATCATCTTCGGCATCGCGTGCCTGGGTCAACGAGATCATCATTGATGCAGCAAACAACGCGTCGGTTTCTGAGCGCACGCGTTTGAGCACTTTGCGGCGATCTTTTTCCGACACCAACATGTCTCCGCGCGTCAGCAATAAAAGGGAGTGCTCCTGGATATGTTTTGGCACGTTTTCCCAAACTGACGCCTCGCTCTGACGCCAGGCCTGGGTGGCCGGGCTGCACCAGATAACCCCATCAGCCAAAGGCAAAATGCGTTCCCAAACGGCGGACGCCATATTCGGATCAGAAATACCCGGCATGTCGATAATATCGCACATCCGCAGTATCTCTTCCTTACACTGCACCCGGATGAACGCCGTTTCTTCGGTTGATATTTCCTGCAACGCTTCAAGCTCGCACGGGGTCTCGTTTCCCTCCAGATCCACGATGGCCGCCGGACCCGAACCATAGCTGATCCACACCGGCGGCAGTTGGGTGGCAATGACCTGCACCGGCAAGGGGTCTGACCCAATCATCAGGTTGGCAAGGGTACTCTTTCCGGCGCTGAATTCTCCCATCAGGGCGATCCGCGGGCGGCGCGGCCCCTTCACGCCTTTCAGAAAAGCAGGCTCATCTTGAGGGGGGGTGTCGAGCGTCATGATGCATACTCACTCAGTGTTTCTATAGCTTTTGTCAGCATTCCCTGACGATCAGGTGGCGCATTCTTGGCCACGTAAGCCTGAAGTTCCTGCGGGCTCGATTGCGCCAGCTTGTCAAACACATCAAACACCGATTTTTGTTCGGCCAGAAACGTGTCCAACGCTTCTGCGGCCGTCTTGCGGACTTCCTGTGCAAGATCATCGCGGAGTTCGTCGACAAAGGGATTGGTCTCGGTCTTGATCAACTCATAGAAGTTAGATGCATAGGCTTTGTAGCCGCGCCGATGCAGCCACCAGCGTTTCCACCAGCTGCCATTGAGATCGAGCGCGATGGTTCGGCCCAGCGAAACGGGTGGCGGAACCTGTGGCGCCTGTGGCAGTGAAATCCGCGTAAGTTCAGGCGGCAAACCAAAAGCCTGTTGGTAAAGCTGACTCAATTCCAACGCGGTTTCTTGTGTCGTCGCCTCGAAGGCTGCCTTGCTTTTGCGCGCCAGAACCTTGTGAGACGACCCAAGAAGCATCCGCAACCCGGCCGGATCATAGGTCCATGGTTCATGATCGCCGAATTTCTCAAGATGCACGATCAGTGAGGCGGTCGCCCGTTCCAGGAAGCTGGCTTGTACGCGATCCATCCGCTCCGAAAATTCCGCCACGATGGCCGCATAGGTGTCATCAAGCTTATCGAGTTGCGAGGTTGTAATTTCGGCCATCCGATTGATCGCGTCACCGCGTTCAAGGCGCTGGCCATCTGCGGTTCTCGCGCTTGTTTGCGTGATCCGCTCTGCTGCGGATATAGCATTGGCCAGATTTAACCCGCTGGATGCGACGCGCTGCAATGTGACTTGCCCAATGCCCTCCGCGATGCGTGTGGCGAGAGCTCTCTGCAGCGATGGGACGCCGGATAAGGCCCATGCCATCTTGGTCGGATCGCGGCTCTCCACCTCGTCAATGACATCGCTGACGTCCGCGGCCTCAGACCACTCAAGCAACGCCTGGGCGCTTGACGCAGGCAGCGCGTCCAGTTTTCCTTCCAGAGCACAAGCCGCCCACATCGCACTGCCGAAGAGAATCTCGGCATCCTCCGGTCCTTTGTGGCGCGCAAGCGTCTCAGCGATACTCTGGGATATCTGCGGGATCTGGTTCTTGGGATCAGACAACTCGTCCACCCGATTGACGAAGATCACGACATCGCGGGATTTGACGTTTGATATCAGACGAATAAGGGCGAGGTCTGTTGAAGAGAGCGCCTGGTGCGCAGACAGAACGACGACACAGATGCGGCTGTCACGGATCGAACGAATGGTGATTTGCTCGCGCATCATGAAGGTATCGTTCACACCCGGCGTGTCGCGAAGACACAAACGGATCGGCAGTGACGCGCGCTGCATGTTCAAATCTGCCGACTTGGTGATATCCGCGAAACGCCCCTGTTCTTCGGAGATGTCAGGATCTTCCGCGTCAGGCTCTTCGCCGAGGCAGACATATCGTTCAATCAGGTCCTTATCGAAATAGCCATAGTCACGCTGCTGGCCAAGCAACATCTCAAATTTCCGGCCCAGACGAACACGTGATTTCTCGCGCATTTCGGCGGCCTGCGCCTTGATCTTTTCCAGTTCATCATCGGCCCCTGCGCGACTGGCCAGCTCACCAATGCGCCCCCCGCCGGAAATCAGGCGATCCCATTCATCTTCGTCGAAAAACTGAAACGACGCGCTGTCCTTGAAGCCCGCAGCTTGCGGATGAAGGTGCAAAGAGGTCACGACCGACGTCCAGGGATTTACATCCGCTGGCAATAAATCTGTCCGACCGACCACGGCGTTGACCAGAGAGGTTTTGCCGGATTTGATCTGGCCGATCATTGTGACGCTTGGCTCGAAGCTATCAAGTTGGCGCAGCAAACGATCAGCACGCTTTGCGGTATTGTCGTCTCCCAGAGATTGCAAGGATTTCAGCGCCTTACGCACCGCGGCTGCGGTCTTCCCAAACGCTTCGAGGGGCTCAAGACCTACCTTTAGCAGATCGGCCCTTGTCGCTTCCTGGAACGCCTGGGTGCTCGCCGAATTGAGGACGTTCATCGCTGCCCTCCTGTGCAAGCCGTCTGCCTGCCTGATTGGGCGGTCTCTATGGGTATCAGAAAAAATGGCATAGGTTTTGAGCCCCGGATGTATTCTCATCCGAATGTGCGGGGCAAATGTGCAGTGATTGTGGCCGTCGGCGGGCTCAAATACTGAGTATCTTTAAGCTTTTAATGACTTACGCGAGATTGCAGATCCCGGCTCAATTGCAAAATAATGGTGGCGGCATCCGCGGCGGACCGCAGATCGTTTTCCAACGTCATCAGCATGACCTTGTCGCTGGCCTCGTAAAGATCATTGCGCCAAGCGTCAAAATCAGGCGCGCTTTGTGTTTCGGCTGAAGCAAGTTCGGCGAGGTCTTCGGCCAGTGCACCACAGCAGTTCAGGACCGTATCAGGTGCCGCATCCTGACTGATGTCGGCTGTGCGGGACCGTAACAGGTCCAGTGCCTTCTGATAGGTCTGTCTTTGCGGTGAAGAGGCCTCATCCTTCGCGGTCTCAGGAGCAGACGTATCGGCCCCGTAACGTTCCAAAAACAAAAGTGCGCTGTCCAGATCCGCACGCCGACCAGACATGGCCAGTCGCAACAACGTATCTTTAAGAGCTTTGATCCCACTTGCGGCCATCTGGTCATCAGGGATGCCGCCCGTTTGCGTCAATGTCGCATGTGCCTGCAATGTAGAGGTCGGAAAGAAGCTGTGAAATTCTTCCGCTGCAATATATTGCAGCGCTGAAATCACGTGGTTTAGTTGTCCTTGACCGGCCAATCTGTCGGCTTTGGTGAGCACCAGGAAGCTGTGGTCTTTCAGGTGATCCGAGGCATCCGCCCAGATTTTCGCCTCGGTGGGGCCAAATTCCGAGGTACACCACAAAACGATATCCGCTCGTGACATCGCCCAAGCGGCCGTTGCCGCAAAATCATCCATGTCCTGTGGTGCCGTGACATCCGTCACCGTGGTCAGCTTGAGAAAATCACATTGCAGGCAAAGCGACGCGACGCTCTCATCCGGATCGGTCTGAACATCGTCAAAACTGTAGACCGAGGCTTTTTGCCCGGGTTCTGGCAATGCATGCTCCAGCATCACATCGCAAAGCCTTGATTTCCCAGCGCCCTTAGGGCCAAGAACGACGACATTCACGCCTGACCCCAAACGGTCCAGCAGGTTTTTCGCCTGTGCTTTCGCGGCATCGCTCAAGGTCTCGGACGCCAACACAGCCTCCAACCTTGACATCACCTGAACGCGCTCGACCTCATCCGACACGGCGAATGCCTTCCCGTACCGCTGGCTTGGCATCGGTCACGTTTTGGTTCTGTGCTTCCTTGAGTTTCACAACTGAAAAGGACACGTTGTCCAGATCCGGATCGTTCAGTTTCGCAAGCCGGTCCAACAGTCGATCTGCGATCTTGGCGCTATGATCATCTTCATGCAAGCGCAGCACCTCTTCGATCTCCGCATCCGTCAGGAATTGCAGCCCGTCACTGGCAACGATCAGCATGTCGCCCACCTGTAAATCGGTTGGCTCCTGCGGGCAGTCCACAAGCGGCACCTTCTCGCCGAAAAGCACCGATGTCAGGGTGTTTCGGTCCGGGTGGCAGCGCCCCTCTTCATGATCTATCAAGCCGGATTTGACCATGAAATCAATCTGAGGTGCCATGGAGTGGTCTTCGTTAAGCTGTTTCAAGCTTCCATTCCGGTAGAGAAACAGGGGGGAATCCCCGATTGATATCCAGTACAGGCGCTTGTTGATGATGACCGTCGCAACCAGTGTGGCCCCCATGCCCCGTGTCTCGGGGTGCGTTTCCATGTGATCGCGCAGACAGGCATTTGCCGCCATTGCCGCGTCAAAGAGATTTGTTCTGACCGTCTCTTCGAACGCCTCGTTGCCGCGTTGGAATGTCAGCTCACTGAAAACCTCGGTCACGACGATCTTGCTGGCCACATCGCCCGCGGCGTGCCCGCCCATGCCATCCGCCAACACCGTCAACCCGATCTCCGCTCCGCGCGAAAAATCGCAGATGAGGGCATCTTCCTGATAGCTGCGTTGCCCCATGCTCAGCGCAGAGGAGGCATCAAAATCAAAGGACGGTGTCATCGCTGCCATTTGCCATATCCCACTTGAAATCCGATCCGCACAACGCCACGAAACGCAATGTGGTTTCGCCAATGCGCAGAAGGTCGGCGTGAAGCAATTCCTCCGTGCTCAGAACAGGGCGGGCATTGCGACGGATGATGTTGGATTTGCCACCATGACCAATATAGAACTTGTTTTCTTCTTCGTCATAAGCGATCGCCGCATGGTTATGGCGTGAAATGCTATTGTCGCCAAAATCCAGCTTGATGACCTGATCATCGCCGCGTCCGATCATGGATGCGCCGGTGAATATGCTGAAGGAATGCCCGATCCCGGGGCCCTCCACGACCACCAGCCAACCAACGGGAAACTTCTCGTGCTGGGGCTTGGCGGTTGCATTCTCAGAATCGCCGAACGGATCATTGGCGTCAGCTTCAGCGCGATTGAAACCAAGCAATCGTGTCTTTACCCGACCGGCGCGGCGTCCCGCCCGTCCGGCAACCGGAGCGGGCACACCCGACATCGGATCGGTATTCGACAGATCGACCGGAGGAGATTCCACCTCGGCGGGCCCCGCCTGATCTTCCCCCAAGGCGCTCATCTGTTGCTTTGCGTAGGCAACCAGATCCGGCGCTTTTTCTTGCGCGGGTTCATCTGACGACGCCTCGTCTTGGGCCTCATGCGCCTCATGTGGTTCCACTTCTTCTGCCGCCGCCGCAGGCGCGTCATCAGAAGCCACGGATGGTGTAACCTCCGGGGCCTCATTTGCGGTTGGGGCAGCGGGTTCCTCCATCATGCGCGTTTGCGCGAGCACGGCGGCAATATCTGCGGTCTGCGTTTCTTCTTCGTCCTGATCGGCGGCTTCGATCTCTTCGACGCCCTCTTCGGCAAGGACATCGTCTGCAATCTCAAGCTCGGCGTCGACATCCTCGGGCATGACCGAAACGTCCGTCAGCTCACTGTGCTCTTCGGCCGTCTCTTCGGATAGCTCTTCTGCGCGCTCTTCCGCCACCGCAAACGGATCCAGGGGCAAAACCCGATCCTCGGAGTCGATCATGAACGCGTCACGAATTGCCTCCTCGTCCAATGCTTCATCGCCTGTAGCAGGCCTCGATTGGTTTTGAAAAACCTTGCGGAAGAGTGTCATTTTATGCCTTTCCAGTTTCGCCTGTTAACCTGCTGCCCCGGATCATCCGGAACGGTGTAATTTGTTTTGATCTGATTTCTTTCGGAAGGGCTCTAACCGCCCACCACAACAGACCGGTTGATCGTCCAATAGCCGTAGTTTTCACCCATCGAGATGATCTGCCCGACCGTGACTGCGTGAATGTCATCGAATTGCAGCGCCGTGTGCCCCAGAAAGAAATAGGCAAAGAGGATCACCGGTATCGTTGTCAGACGCCGCCAGTTGGTGCTTCTTTCAATTGTCTTTTCCGCCGCAATCAACGCGTCAAAATCACTCTGGGAAATGACTTTGGGCAAACGGGCCTTTCCGCGAGGTCTTGAAGCCGGGCGTGGGCTGTGATCGGGTCCGTCGTAAAGACGTTCCTCTTCTTTGATGAGACGGCTCTTGGTTTTAACAACGGATGCCGGGGTTATGGAGATTTTTTCAGGCTTTGATGACGATGGCGCGGTATCCGAAGACGCACTCAGATCGGTGCTTGTCTGGTCGATTGCGGCGTTAAGCCTGTCAATTATCTGGTCATCCGCCTGCGACGCCGCTGCGACTTCGCCTTGCTGACCGGCCAGAATTGACTGATCGTCGCTTTCGGTGGCCTCTGCCGGGGTTTCGTTTTCATCGAGATCGTAAAGATCTCTGAGAAACGCCTCGTCGTATTTGGGATCAACTGTTTTCGATTTGACCGGTGGCGTGGCGGCCTCCTGCACGATCTCTTTCTTCTGAGCGGCAGCGGGTTTCTCGCCAGTGCCCTCAAAATCCGCCGAAACCGTCTTGATCAGATTGCTGACCGTCAGGTCGATGTTCGCATCATCCTGAGCTTTGGCGCGCGCAATTTCGACCCGCTTTGAATGGTCGATCATCAATATCCAGTCCTCCGCGGACTGAATCCTTTCGGCAGGCACGATGTTCATCGCCATGTCGATGGCACCCAGGAAGGCATCGTCGTATTCGGGAAAACGGCCCTGAAGCGGCTCATAAAGGTCTGGCTGATTTGACGCGAGCGCTGCAAGCCGCGCCTGGCTATTCGGCGGAGCTTGCCCGGTGATTAGGTGACTGAGCGATGCCGCCAGGGCATAGAGATCGCTGCAAGGATATTGCTGGCTGCCAGCCACGTAAAATTCCTGGGGAGAATAGCCATCTTTCACCACCAGAACCGCAGACAGCACGCGGCTTTTGCGGCTGGCTTCTTCGCGTGCAGCACCGAAATCAATCAGCACCGGGCGCCCTGTCTTGTCGACGAGAATGTTGTCCGGAGAGATATCCCTGTGCAACAAATCCTGACTGTGCACATGACCGATGGCTTCAAGCAATTGCAGCGTCAGCGACCGGACCTGCGCGGGGCTCAGTTTCGGCTCGCCGCTTTCAATGATCTCCAGCAGATCTTTACCATCAATCAGATCGAGCGCCATATAGGCCGTCTCATTGTACTCAAAGACCTGATGCACTCCGACGACGCTGGAATGGTCCAAACGCGAAAGCGCATGGGCTTCCCTGATAAAGAGCGCAACGATAGACCGGAAATCGTCCACGTAGTTGCGGGTTCTGGCGCGCACCGTTTTGTTGACGCGGCTGCAAAACGCTTCCGGGAAACACTCCTTGATTACCACGGTGCGGTTCAGACTGTCTTTGGCAAGATAAGTGATCCCGAAACCACCGCTGCTGAGATACCGAATGATCTCATACTGTCCGCTCAGCAACTGGCTGCCGGGTGCCAACGCTTCGCTGTTGGCGTCGTCGTCCGCTATTGTCCCTTCTTGCGTATTCATCGCGTTTTCTATCGTCCATTGGTGATCACTACCCGCCTGTCGCGCTTTGAAAACGCACGCGGGCCTGTGGCAAAAATGGTCGAAAGGCTGTGTCCAAAACATGGCTTGAGAAGGGAAGAGACGTGCCATGAAAAGACAAGTTTAGGAGAATGCGGTCGTTCTCAACCGACAAACCAGCTAGATCAAAAGACAATATCCGCGGCCCGACAGACCGCGGATATGCGTCAAATCATTTGGAAAAAAGGAAAATCAGAGTGCTACGCGCGTAGCCTTTCCCTGTTTTTCAGCCTCCGCAGCGGCGACCGAGGCTACGGCCAGATCTTGCAGGCCGACACCGGTACCATCAAAAAGGGTAATTTCCCCGTCATTGCTGCGACCGGGATGATCGCCGTTGATGACGGCACCAATCGGGGTGATATCGCTTTGTGATATCAGACCCGATGCGATGGCATGCTGGGCCTCGCCAATGGTGGTTGATTGGGCAATCTCATCGGCAAATACCGTGGCATTTGCCAGAATGGCCGGATCGACCTCCTGCTTGCCTTTGGTATCGGTGCCCATGCAGGCGATATGTGTGCCCGGCTTGATCCAGTCTTTCATCATCAGCGGTTCAAAGGCGCTGGTGATCGTGATGATGACATCCGCCTGCGCGCCCAGTTCTTCCTGGGTGACCGCTTCAAATGCCAGCCCCAACTCCTCAGCCACCGCCCCGAGGCGTGGCAGCATATCGGGATGCGGGTTCCACGCCACAACCTTCTCGAAATCGCGCTGCTTCACGGCGGCGCGCAACTGGAAGGTCGATTGATGCCCTGCCCCAACCATACCCAGAACCTTGGCGTCCTTGCGCGCCAGATGCGCAATCGACACCGACGACGAAGCCGCCGTGCGCACCGCAGTCAGGTAATTGCCGCCCACCAGCGCCTGCAACATGCCGGTGTCGGGATCAAAGAGGAATATGGTCGACTGGTGGTTGGTCAGGCCTTTGTCCATATTGCCGGGCCAATATCCGCCCGACTTCACGCCCAGTGTTTTACCGGCCTTGTCAAATCCCGATTTGAAACCATAAAGCGCATCCGCATATCCGATCGCTTCGCGGATCACCGGAAAGTTGTAGGCATCACCCTTTGCCATGGCACCAAATACGGCCTCAACCGCATCAAAGGCATCCTTGCTGTTCACAACTTCGGCGCAGACGTCTTCGCCCACGATCAACAATCCTTCGGACATTTGGGATTTCCTGTCTTTTACTTTGAATTTCCGCGCGACCGGACGGACCGGACGCGCTGCTGTGTTTTTGTAAGGGGATCAGTAGGCTTTACCGCGCGCGGAGACGGGCCAGATTGTCTCCACCTTGCCGCCCCGCACACCGACGTACCAGTCATGCACGTTGCAGGTCGGATCGCAGTGGCCCGGCACCAGTTTAAGCTTGTCATTGACCTTGAGCACGCCGTCGGGATCAGCAACTACGCCATGTTCGTCCGAACATTTGACATATTCCACATCCGTGCGGCCAAAGATGGTGGGCAGCCCTGAATCCACCGATTGCGCCTTCAGACCCGCATCGACGATTGCCTTGTCGGCTTTGGCGTGGCTCATCACGGAGGTCAGGATAAAGAGCGCGTTTTCCCACTCGCCCTGATCAATCCGGTTGCCGTCCTTGTCCAGAATGCGGCCATAATCTGCGTCCATGAAAGCGTAGGAGCCACACTGCAATTCGTTATATACGCCCGAGTTGCCTTCAAAATAATAGGACCCCGTGCCGCCGCCGCCGACGATATCGCACTCCAGACCATCCGCCTTGAGCGTGTCCACAGCGTCTTTCACCTGCGCCACGGCGATGTCGATTTTCGCCTTGCGGTCGTCATAGCTGTCCATGTGCTGCATCGCGCCCTGATAGGCCTGGATGCCGGAAAATTTCAGTCCCGGTGCCGCATCGATGGCTTTGGCGATTTCCACAACGGCTGGCGTTGTTGTGACGCCACAACGCCCCGCGCCACAGTCAATCTCTACCAGACATTCGATTTCGGTGCCATGACGGGTGGCCGCCTCCGACAGGTCCGCGACGTTTTCCACATCGTCCACGCAGCAGATGGTGCGCGCGCCAAGTTTGGGCAGACGGGCCAAGCGATCAATTTTCTCTGGTTGACGCACCTGGTTGGAGACCAGCACATCCTTGATACCACCACGGGCAAAAACTTCCGCTTCGGACACTTTCTGGCAACAGACACCACAGCTTCCGCCCAGTTTTTCCTGAAGCAGGGCAACGTCGACAGATTTGTGCATCTTTCCGTGCACACGGTGCCGCATGCCGTGATCGCGTGCCCAATCGCCCATCTTCTTGATGTTGCGTTCAAGCGCATCCAGATCGAGCACCAGACAGGGCGTTGCGATCTTGGCCTCATCCATGCCGATTGCTGCCGGGATGTCGTAGCCAACTTCGTATTCTTCGATATTTACTTGTTTGTTCATGTCCGTATCTCCTTAGCCCAATGTCCAGGGCAGTTTATCCATATCCACATTGCCGCCGGTGATGATCACACCCACGCGCTTGCCGCGGAACACGTCCGGGTTGCGCAGGATGGCCGCCATTGGCACAGCACAGCTTGGCTCCATCACAATCTTCATGCGTTGCCATGTCAGTTTCATCGCATCAATGATTTCCTGTTCCGATGCTGTCAGCACGTCGGTCACGAAATTCGACACAAAGTGCCAAGTGTTTTCCTTCAATGGTACTTTCAGACCATCGGCAATTGTTACAGGCGCATCATCGGCAATGATATGCCCCGCCCGGAAGGAACGCGCCGCATCATCCGCCTGATCGGGCTCTGCCGCATAAATCTCCATTTTGGGTGCAAGGTTCGACAAAGTCAGGCAGGTGCCTGAAATCATTCCACCGCCACCAATCGGCGCGATCACCGCATCAAGGTTTTCCGTCTGCTCAAGCAATTCAAAAGAACAGGTCGCCTGCCCGGCAATAACGCGCGGATCATTGTAAGGGTGCACAAATTCCGCGCCCGTGGCCTGTTGTACTTCGGCAAAAACGGCCTCGCGGCTGGTGGTCGACGGCTCGCATTCCGTGATGATCCCACCGTAGCCGCGCACGGCTGCCTTTTTGGCCTCGGGTGCTGTGCGCGGCATCACCACGTGACAGGGGATGCCGCGCCTGCCGGCCGCGTAGCTGAGCGACAGCGCATGATTGCCCGACGAATGGGTCGCAACGCCCTTCTCAGCCATCGCATCGTTGAGGCCAAAGACGGCGTTGGACGCACCACGCACCTTGAAAGCACCGGCTTTCTGAAAATTCTCACATTTGAAGAACAGCTCCGCGCCCGTCAGATCGTTGAAATAGGACGACGTCAGCACAGGCGTGCGATGGATATAGGGCTTGATCCGCGCATGGGCGTCACGCACGTGATCAAGTGTCAGATCAGGTCCCGTCATTGTGTCCAACATTTGTCGTTTCCCCATTATGCTGCAGATTTGATCATGGCTGACCGATGCGTGCGAAAGTAATCCTGCGCCGCTGCGACACCACTGCCCAACTCAATCGGATAGTCCAGATCAGCCATCGCCATTTCAATCGTCGCAAGCCCGGATAGCACCATCACATCCGTCAGGCTGCCCAAATGGCCAATCCGAAACGCCTTGCCGTTCATCTCACCAAGCCCGATCCCAAAGGAGACACCGTAGGCATTGAACGCCTGATCTGTCAGGGCGTTGCTGTCAAAACCTTTGGGAACGTAGATCGCACTGACAGTGTCGGAATAAAGTTCCGGGCTTTCGGCAACCAGGTTCAGCCCCCAGGCACCCACGGCTTTGCGCACGCCTTCCGCCAGACGAAAATGCCGCGCGTAGACGTTTTCCAGCCCTTCTTCAAAGAGCATTTTGAGGCTTTCACGCATGCCATAGATTAGTTGCAATGGCGGCGTATAGGGAAAACCACCGGAGGCGTTCGCGCCCATCATGTCGCGGAAATCGAAGAAGGTGCGCGATAGTTTCGCCGTTTCCATGGCAGCCAAAGCCTTGGGGCTCACCCCGAGGATGGCCATACCGGTCGCCAGCATGAACCCTTTTTGCGATCCGGACACGGCGATATCGACCCCCCACTCATCCATACGGAAATCCATCGACGCCAGCGAACTGACGCAATCGACAAACATCATCGCCGGATGGCTGGCGGCATTCATGGCGGCGCGGACGGCTGCAATATCGGATTTCACGCCCGTTGCAGTTTCATTATGCGTCACAAGAACGGCTTTGATGGTGTGGTCCTTATCCGCACTGAGTACGGCTTCAAATTTATCCGCCGGTGCGCCTGAACCCCATGGGCATTCAATGATCTGAACATCCAACTGATGTCTCTGACAAAGATCGATCCAGCGATGGCTGAACATGCCATAGCGTGCCACCAGAACCTTATCGCCGGGGCTCAGCGTGTTGCATATCGCCGCCTCCCATCCACCCGTGCCACTGGCGGGGAAGGTAATCACGGAGCCTTCAGTGGTGCCAAAAACCTTTTTGGTATCTTCCAGAACGGGCGCGAATGTCTCCACGAAGTCGGGCGCGCGATGATCACGGGTCTGGACGTGCATCGCAGCACGCAGCCGATCCGGAATGTTTGTTGGCCCCGGGATAAACACTGGATTTTGATCTGACATGGCGTCGTCCTCCTAATTCACGGCGACATCATACCAAATAGGGTGGCGCAATCAATTTTCTCGAAAATATTTTTCATTATCAAAATATAATACTCAACTTTCTGATATTAATATATTTTTATTTTTTCATATGCTTTCGTATTTTGTTATTGAAAACATTTTTCACTTATAGATACTAGGGTAATCTAGTATTTGGAGACGCCCGTGAATACCCAGAAACGGCAACGTGGCAGGCCAAAGTCACAGTTCAAGGAAAGCTCCGCAGGCACCTTGCAATCGCTGGATCGTGCCTTGGGCATTCTCAAAGCGGTCTCTCGCGCCGAACGGGCATCATTGACCGACCTGTCGCTATCGCTGGGCGTCCCCACAGCGACCACGCACCGGATTTTGACCACGCTGCAAAAGCATGGGTTTGTCGCATTCGACGAGGAGCGGCAGGATTGGGTGATCGGCATCGAAGCCTACCGCACCGGCGTATCCTTCATGAACCGCACAAATCTGAGCGCCGTCAGCCGCCCCATCATGCGGCAATTGATGGAAAAGACCGGCGAGACGGCAAATCTCGCCATTGCGGACGGATCAGAAGTTGTCTTTGTGGGGCAGGTCGAGACCGTCAATCCGATCCGCGCATTCTTTGCGCGCGGCACCCGAACATCGATGCACGCCTCCGGCACAGGCAAGGCAATCCTTTCTGCCCTGCCCCAAGATCGCGCCAGAAAACTACTGATGACGTCCGGTCTTTCGAGCTTCACAGATAATACGCTTGTCACACCGGACGCGCTATTCACGGACCTTGATATAACCCGTGCACGCGGCTGGTCCTTTGATCGTGAGGAGCGCCATATTGGCATGTCCTGCATCGGCAGCGTTATCTATGACGAGCACAAGGAACCTTTCGCGGGGGTTTCCATTTCCGGACCCAGCACCCGGTTTGACGACCTGCGGGTGCCGGAACTTGGTGCCACTGTCCTGGACGCAGCGCAGCAAATCACCCATCTGATCGGTGGTCGCGTGCCTGTCAAAGAGCCAGATCATTCGACCAACACCACCTGAACCGGACGGCCCAGTTTCTCATGCGAAAGGAGAAAAACACAAAAAACTGTGAGAAATCGCCAATTTACACCCGAAGGTTGTACTAAAGTGTTGTTTTGCGGTTTCTTTTTCTTGCCGGATCGTATTGGGCCGCTAAGTTTACATCATGGAAATTCGGGGAGGAATTGTTTGAGCGTTGTTCCATTTTGGATGCGGCGTGACGAACAGGGCCCGCACGGTCGTCAATTCTTGAAATTTCATAAGACACTTGAGCGTTCTCGCTCGCAGCTGACTTGGGCTGAAACAGTCCATTCCTAGGGAGGAAATATGACAGAAAACCTTAATCGCAGAAAATTCCTGCGTGGCTCCGCGGTCGCAGGTGCAGCAGCCCTTGCCACGCCGGCCATTGCTGACGGCCACGGCGTTACACTAAAAATGCAGGCAGCCTGGGGCGGCGGTATCTTTCTCGAAAACGCGCAGTCCTTTGCGGCTCGCGTCAATGAAATGAGCGGCGGCTCACTGACCATCGAAGTATTGTCGGTCGACGCTGTTGTTAAAACCAGCCAGATGCAGGATGCGGTTCACCGCGGCGTTCTGGACGCGGCTCACTACGTGCCCGCTTATTGGTACGGCAAATCCAAGGCGGCCTCGCTCTTTGGCACCGGCCCCTGCTTTGGCTGGTCGAGCCAGGAGGTGCTGGGCTGGGTTTATGCTGGCGGCGGTCAGGAACTCTTTGACGAGCTGATGTCTGAACTGCGCCTGAACGTGGTGTCCTTCTTCAATTCGCCGATGCCCGCACAGCCGATGGGTTGGTTCAAGGAGCAGATCACCGACGCCTCGCAGATGGAAGGTCTCAAGTACCGGACCGTTGGTCTGGCCGCAGACGTTCTGCTGGAGATGGGCATGTCGGTTGTTCAGCTGCCCGGTGGTGAGATTCAGCCGGCGATGAAATCCGGCCTGATCGACGCGGCGGAGTTCAACAACCCGACGTCCGACCGTGACTTCGGGATGCAGGACGTGTCCAAGCACTACCACCTCGCGTCCTTCCACCAGAGCCAGGAGTTCTTTGAGGTTACGATCAACAAGGACAAGTTCAACGCGCTTTCCGATGACCATAAGGCGATCATCAAGAACGCGTCGATGGCGGAAAACTCCGGTTTCTATTGGGGCAACACCAAGCGCTATTCCGATGACCTGCTGAAACTGCAGGAAGCCGATGGCGTGAACGTGTACCGCACACCGGATTCAGTCATGGAAGCCCAGCTGGCAGCCTGGGACAAGGTCACGGAGCGCATTGCAAGTGATGATCCCTTCTTTGCCAAGGTGATGGACTCGCAAAAGGCCTACGCCAAAAATGTGATGAACTATCTGAACCTGAACCAGCCTGACTATAAGCTGGCCTACAACCACTACTTCGGTTGATCTGACAAAGCACAAAAAAGTGACCCCGGGCATCTCGCAAGATGTCCGGGTTTACATGATGCTGACCGGGCCACCAGAAAAGCGTTCGCGCAGCCGCGACAGGGAAATCAACTACCATGAAATTCGTACATGCCATCGAAGGATTGAGCCTTTGGGTCGGTCGCGCATTCGGCTGGTGCATCCTGATCCTCACGCTGTCCGTGTCATATGAGGTCTTCGTGCGCTATGTGCTCAATGCGCCCACCGTCTGGGCCTTTGACATGATGATCCAGATGTATGGTGCATTGTTCCTGATGTGTGGCGCCTATGCACTGGCGCAAGACACCCACGTACGCGCCGACGTCATCTACCGTCTCTTCCCGGTCAAGGTGCAGGCGAGCCTCGATTTCCTCCTCTACTTCCTGTTTTTCTTTCCGGGCGTCACCGCCCTTGTCTGGTTCGGCTACGAGATCGCCTCAGACAGCTGGCGCTATAAGGAAGTGAGCTTCAACAGCCCCGCCAGCATTCAGATCTACTTTTTCAAATCGCTGATCCCGGTTGCCGGTGCGCTTTTGATGATCCAGGGCGTCGCCGAGCTGGTGCGTTGTGTCATCGCCATCCGAAGCGGGGAATGGCCCGAGCGGCTGGCCGATGTGAAAGAGACCGAAGATCTGCTCTCGGACGCAGATATCGCTGAAATCCAAGCCATCCATCCCGGCAAGCAATAACGACGCGCCAGCAGGAAGAAAGATACAAAAATGACAAATCCCGAAGTCGCCCTGTTGATGCTGGGCCTGTTTATTTTGCTGGTTTTGCTTGGGTTTCCGATTGCCTTCACGCTTTTGGCGATGGGCGTGGCCTTTGGCTATTACGCCTATCACCAAGGTCATCCGATCGAGACCTTCAGCGATATCTTCAACAACAATATTTTCTACCTGCTCAACCAGAACACCTATTCGGTGATGGAAAACCCCACGCTGGTGGCGATCCCGCTGTTTTTGTTCATGGGCTACGTGGTCGAACGCGCCAATATCGTCGACAAGCTCTTCTTCTCGCTCTATCAGGCGGCGCGCAACCTGCCCGGCTCGTTGGCCATCGCCGCCCTGCTGACCTGCGCGGTCTTCTCCACCGCCTCAGGCATCGTCGGCGCTGTTGTGACCCTGATGGGGCTCCTGGCTTTTCCCGCCATGGCCAACGCCAACTATAACAAAAGTTTCGCCTCTGGCGTTATCTGCGCGGGCGGGACACTGGGCATCTTGATCCCACCGTCCATCATGCTGATCGTTTATTCGGCGATCGCGGATCTATCCCCGCTGCGCCTCTACGCGGCGGCCGTCTTCCCCGGGTTGCTCCTGGCGGGCCTATATATCGTCTATGTGATCGTCCGGGTCTGGTTTAACCCTGCTTTGGCCCCCAAGCCGCAGATGGATGACATCCCGCCGCCGCGCGAAATTTACTGGAATCTGTTGGTCAGTTTTGTGCCCCTGACGGTGCTCATTGCGCTGGTTCTGGGCTCGATCCTTGGCGGTCTGGCGACACCGGCGGAAGCGGCGGCCATGGGGGCTTTGGGCGGAATGGTTCTCGCCGTGCTCTACCGGTCGATGACCTGGACCAAGCTCAAGGAAAGCGTGTTCCTCACCGCCAAGGCGACCGCCATGGTCTGCTGGCTCTTTGTCGGCTCCTGGACCTTTGCTTCCGTCTTCTCCTACCTCGGGGGGCATGACATCATCGCCGATTGGGTCGGCGGCATGGACCTGGAGCCCTGGCAGTTCCTGGTGCTTGCGCAGATCATCATCTTCCTGCTGGGCTGGCCGCTGGAATGGTCGGAAATCCTGATCATCTTCGTGCCAATCTTCCTGCCATTGCTCGAAGTCTTCGGCGTGAACCCCTATTTCTTTGCGATGCTGGTGGCGCTGAACCTTCAGACCTCGTTCTTGACCCCGCCCATGGCCATGTCGGCCTATTACTTAAAGGGGGTGCTCAAAAAGCAGATCGAACTGATGGAAATCTTCCGTGGCATCATGCCCTATCTCGGCATCGTGATCCTGACGATGGTGCTGATGTATCAGTTCCCGGGCATTGCGCTGTGGTTCCCCGATTATCTCTTCGGTGAATATATTCCGTGAAGATCAAACCGCATACGCTCTCGGCAACGGAGGCGGCGCGATTTATCGCCTCCGGCCAGCTTAAATCCGTTCAGCTGGTGCAGTCCTGTCTCGATCATATCGCGCAAACCGATGACGCGATCCGCGCCTGGGCCTTTCTTGATCCCGGTGCCGCACTGGCACAGGCCGAAGCCTGTGACACCTTGCGGCAAAAGGGCCTGGCAACAGGGCCGCTTCACGGATTGCCGGTGGCGTTGAAAGACATCATCGACACGCGCGACATGCCCACTCAGCGTGGCACCCCCATCTTTGCGGGCCGTCAAAACGAAGATGATGCGCGGATCGTCGAATTGCTGCGCGAAGCCGGGGCGGTGATCATGGGGAAAACCGTGACGACCGAACTGGCCTTTGTGCATGCCAATGAAACCCGCAACCCGCACAACACTGAGCATTCGCCCGGCGGGTCTTCGAGCGGATCGGCGGCTGCCGTCGCTGCCGGTCATGTCCCACTGGCCATCGGCACACAGACCAACGGGTCCGTTATCCGGCCCGCCTCCTTCTGCGGGACATTCGGGTTTAAACCCACACGTGGAACGATCCCGCGCACTGGTGTCCTGCAAACCTCTGTGTCGCTTGATCAGATCGGGACATTCGCCCGGACGCTGGAAGACGCGGCTTTTCTGGCCGACGCCATCAGCGCCTACGACCAACGGGACCGCGAGAGCTTTGGCCACGCCCGCCCGCGTATGGCAAAGGCAGCTGTCGAAGACCCCGCGATGGAGCCGGATATCGTCTGGTTCAATCTGCCCTTCAACGACCGTCTGGCGGAGGACACCCGCGAAGGTCTCGACGGGGTGATGGAGATATTGGGAGAGCGTGTCAGACGCATGGATCCAGCCGATCAACTGTCTGAACTTGTAGCCGTGCAGGCACGCATCCACGAGTTTGAAATTGCACACCATCAGGCGCAGGTCTTTGATGCTCACTGGGATCAGATCAGCGACACGTTGAAACCGATCATCACGCGTGCACGCCAGATCAGCCAGACAGAATATGACGATGCATTGGCCGTCAAAGCATCCGCCGAAGCCTTCTTTGAGGACTTTTTCACCGAATATGACGCGATCCTGGCCCCTGCTGCTGCGGGAGAGGCCCCGCGGTTCGGGTCCGGCACCGGCGATCCGATCTTCTGCACTTTATGGACGCTTGCGGGCCTGCCTTGTGTTACTTTGCCCTTGCTTGTGGGAGAGGCCGGCCTGCCCATTGGTGTACAACTGATCGGACCGGCCAAAAAGGACGACCGGCTGATGCGCACCGCACGCTGGCTGCAACAACACATCGCGGCAGAGGCCGCCTGAAAAAGAGGTCTGATCAATGTCATATATCACCAAACTGATCATGGGTCTGATTGGCACCGCCTTGCTGGTGACCTTCATCAGCGGGCTGTCTCACAGCATCTCGTCGGGCTTCGCCGGTTTTTGGGGCGGTTTTCCTTTCATGGTGATCGCGATCATCGTTTGCGGCATGGCGATCTATGATTATTGGGATGAATGCATCCGGAAGAAATAACCCATGACAAAGCCCCGTTTGTGGATCACCCGCCGCCTCTCTGATGCCACGCTTGAACGCGCCGCGCGCGACTATGACACGGTTATCAATCACGAAGACACGCCGGGCAGCGCCGACGCGCTTATTGCCGCCAGCGCGGAATTTGACGCGATCATTCCCTGCCATTCGGAACACTTCAGCGCCGACGTCGCGGCACAGTTGGATACCAGGCTGAAAATCATCGCCAATCACTCGGTGGGCGTTGACCATTGCGATCTGCCCGCACTGGCCGCGCGGGGCATTACGGTGACCAACACGCCAGACGTGCTGTCGGATGCCACAGCGGAACTGGCGATGCTGTTGATGCTCGGTGCCGCGCGTCACGCGGTGGCAGGTGACCGGATCGTGCGCACTGGCGCGTGGGACTTCTGGTCACCCTCTTTCATGGTCGGCAAACAGGTGACGGGATCACGGCTGGGGATCATCGGCATGGGGCGCGTCGGGCGCGCATTTGCCGCCAAGGCGCGCGGGTTCGATATGAAAATCCACTATTATAACCGGAGCCCGCTACCCGAGGGTATCGCCGCTGGCGCCACCTACCATGATACCGTCGAGAGCCTGCTGAGCGTGGCAGATTTTCTATCCCTGCACTGCCCCGCCACACCGCAGACAACCAATCTGATGAATGCGGAACGCTTCGCCCTGTTGCCCAAGGGCGCTGTCATGGTGAATTCGGCCCGGGGCGCTCTGGTCGATGAGGCCGCCTTGCTGGAGGCGCTTGCCAGCGGTCAAATTGCGGCAGCGGGCCTTGACTGTTTTCAGGTGGAGCCCGGCGGCAACCCGGCATTTGCCGCACATGAGAATATCTTCATGCTGCCGCACATCGGCTCCGCGACCACACGCACACGCGATGCCATGGGATTTCGCGCGCTGGACAATCTGGATGCGTTCTTTGCGGGTCAAACCCCCAGGGACAAGCTCTAGTCGGCAAACAGCGTCGCATATTCCTCGCGCAACAGGTTCTTTTGCACCTTGCCCATGGTGTTTCGCGGCAACGCATCCCGCACGATCAGCTTTTGCGGATGTTTGAAACGCGCCAATTGATCCTGCACCGACGCGTTGATGCGCGCCGTATCCGGCGTAACCCCTTTCTCCGGAACCACAATGCCGATCACGGTTTCCCCAAAATCAGGATGCGGCACGCCCACCACAGCGCTTTCCAGAACGCCGGGTTGCGCATCCAGCACGGCCTCTATCTCCTTGGGGTAGACGTTGTAACCGCCTGAAATGATCAAATCCTTGTTGCGGCCCACAATCTGAAGATACCCCTGATCGTCGATCACGCCGAGATCACCGGTGATGAAAAACCCATCCTCTCGCAGTTCTTCACGGGTTTTTTCAGGCATCTGCCAATAGCCTTTGAACACATTCGGGCCGCGCACTTCGATCTGGCCAATTTTGCCGTCCGGCAATGTCGCACCCGTTGCCGGATCGGTCACCTTCAGCTCCACATCCGGCAAGGCAAATCCGACCGTTCCGGGCCTGCGGTCGCCGTCATAGGGGTTGGAGGTATTCATATTGGTTTCGGTCATGCCATAGCGTTCCAGAATGCGGTGGCCCGTGCGCTCTTCAAAGCGCGTATGGGTTTCCGACAGCAGCGGCGCGCTTCCGGAAATGAAAAGCCGCATATGTGCCGCCAGATCCCGCGTGAAACGCGGATCTTCCAGAAGACGCGTGTAAAAGGTCGGCACACCCATCATTGACGTGGCCTGAGGCAGGCGGTCGATGATGGCGTCAAGGTCAAATTTCGGCAGGAAAATCATCGCACCACCTGCCAACAGGGTGATGTTGGTCGCAACAAAAAGCCCATGGGTGTGAAAGATCGGCAGCGCATGCAGCAGCACGTCTTCTTTGTCGAAACGCCACACCCGCGTGAGGGTTTCCGCATTGGACAGCAGATTGCCCTGTGTCAGCATCGCGCCTTTCGAGCGTCCCGTGGTGCCGGAAGTATAAAGAAGAGCGGCCAGATCATCCGGGCCGCGCGCCACGGTTTCAAAGCGGTCGGGCAAGCGGGCCGCAAGCTCCGACAGGCTGCCCCGCCCATCCGCACCCAGCGTTTCAAGCAAGGCACCGTTGGTTTCAGCAATTGCGGTCAGGCTCTCTTTCCGGGCCGGGTCACACAGCACCAGGGCCGCTCCGCTGTTCTCGACAAAATAACTGAATTCGCTGGCGGTGTAGCCAGTGTTGAGTGGCAGGAAAACGATGCCGGACTGAACGCAGGCCGCATAGACCGCCAACGCCTGCAGGGACTTTTCGATCTGCACCGCCAGCCTGTCACCGGCGGACACACCGAGGGCAGCAAATGAATGGGCAAAACGCGCCGTCATGTCCAGAAACGCGGCATGTGTCAGGGCCTCTCCATCGGGCAGAAAGAGGAAGGGCGTCTCTCTCTCCGCGTGGCGGCCAAAGAGCGTATCATAAAGCGGATTTGCCATCACCTTGCCCTCATTGCAGGGATTTCTGATATGCAGCAGCAAGGGCCTGAACCTCGACAGAGGCCGCAATACTGTGTTCGGTTGCGTATCCTTCATGATACTCCGCGACCCTTGGCAGGTCATAAAGGTAGTTGACCATTGCTCCCGACGATTGCGTCATGCCATTCGCCGAAAGGTCAGCGGCAGCATGCACATCGTGAACCAAAGCCCCGTTACCCAGATGAAAACGTGCAACAGAGTCGCGCGGACGGCCATCGGGCCGTTTGACTTGCAAAAGATAATAGGCCGCCGCCTGACGCAACGCTTCTCCTTTCGCGACATCCTGCTCATCACGCTGAGGCATCCAATCGTTCAGCCCCGGAATCGGCGACAGTGTGACAAACGTCTCAATACCCGGCAGATCGCGTGACAAATCTGCAGCCACTTGTTTGATCAGGGAGTTGCCGAACGAAATACCCGCAAGGCCGGCCTGACAATTGGAAATGGAATAAAAGACAGCCGTATCTGCTTCGATTGCGTCCAGGGTATCGCGTTCCTCTGACAATACTGTCTGAATGGCCCCGGGAACCCCTTTGGTCAACGCCACCTCGACAAATATCAACGGTTCGTTTGGCATCGCCGGATGGAAAAATGCATAGCAGCGCCGGTCGCTGGGCTGGACCCGTCTGCGCAGATCTTCCCAACTGCCAATGGCGTGCACCGCCTCATAGGCAATTATCTTTTCAAGGATTTCGGCGGCGCTTTCCCAGTTGATCGGGCGCAGAACCAGAAATCCCCTATTGAACCAGGACGAAAAGAGATGTTTGAAATCCTGATCCACCAAATCGAAAGCGGGGTTTTCCGGTAAAAGTTCGCGTAAATCCGCGCGCAGCTTCACCAATTGCGCCGTGGCACCGGGCACCCGGTTCAATCTGCGCGCCAACTCCTGTCGCCGGGGCTCGACCGCCTGCATGAAGGCCCGGTATGTGGATTTGTTCGGGGTGGATTCGTATTCCGCCAACGCTGTGTGAACCGCGTCTGGCATTAATCCCAGGTCATTGGTCAGAAACCAGAAAAACGCCGTTTTCTCTACGACGCTCATTTGGTTATAGCGGTCTAGAATGTACCGTGCCGTCACTGAGCCTGATACTTCGCCAGCGCTTCCCAGCAGGTCAAAACATAGCTCCTGAATGCTGCGTCCGCTCAGCTCCGGTTCCAGCGCACTGCGGTAGCGGCGCTCGAAAACAGAAGAGAGAAGATCGGCAAAAAGGCTCAAAACGCAGGTCCCATGACAGCATCCGGCAGCCATGTGGCGAGACCGGGGAAAACGCACAGCAAGACGATGGCAATGACCATACAGGCGACGAAGGGCAATGACCCGGTCAGAATGGTCTTGAGCGAAATATCGGGCGCGATGCCGTTGATGACATAAAGGTTCAGGCCGACCGGCGGGCTGATCAGACCGATTTCCATATTGATGGTCAGTACAACCGCAAACCAGATGGGATCAAACCCCGCCGTCGTGATGATAGGCAGAAGGATGGGTGCCGCCATCAGAATCACGGCAACCGGGGGCAGGAAAAACCCCGCGATCAGCAAAAACACATTCACCGTGCCCATCAACACCCAACGATTGACATCCAGCGTGCCGATCCATTCCGCGATGGACTGGGTGATGAAAAGGCTCGACAGCATGTAGGAGAAGACACCGGCAGCGGCGATGATGAACAGGATCATCACGCTCTCCTTGGTGCTGTCACGCAAAACCGTCCATAAGGCAGCGGGTGCCCAGAGTTTGTAGATCACCATAGCGATGAGCAGACAAAGGAGCGCACCCACGGCCGCGGTTTCCGACGGGGTCGCGATGCCGCCGTACATCGCATAGAGCACCCCGAGAATGATGCCAAGAAACGGCAGGACACGCGGCAGGATTTCGAACCTTTCGCGCCACGTGTAGCTGCCCGCGGTCAGCAGCTGTGCATTGCCCGATTTCCATGTGGAATAGAGAGACCATGCCATAAAAAGCGCCACCAGAAGCAGCCCCGGAATGACACCGGCCAGAAAAAGCCTGCCAATCGACGTCTCCGTCGCGATGCCGTAAACAATCATGGTCACCGATGGCGGGATCAGAATGCCCAGGGTGCCCCCGGCGGCGATGGAGCCAGCTGCGACCCCATCGGGGTAGCCGCGTTTGCGCATCTCCGGAATGCCCATTTTGCCGATGGCGGCACAGGTCGCGGGGCTTGATCCCGACATGGCCGCGAAAAGCGCGCAGGCCCCAAGGTTGGAGATGACAAGGCCGCCTGGCACCCGTGTCAGCCAGCGTTCGAGGGCTTCATAGAGGTCCGCGCCCGCACGTGTCGATGCGATGGAGGCCCCCATGATGATGAACATCGGAATCGACAGCAGCGCGAAATTGTCGAGTTTCCCAAAGAGGATTTCAGGCATGAGTTCCAGCGAGCGCATGCCGTCGAAGATCATCAGAAAACCTGCCGAGACGATCAGCAACCCCACCGCGACAGAGACACCGGAAAACAACACGATGATGGTGCAAAGCGCCACAAGCGCGCCCAGCAAAAGCGGATCCATCAGCTTTCCTCCAGACCGAACGGGGCTTCCGTTCCGGTCAGTACACCCACCAAGTCCGCCACCAGTTGCAACAGCAGCAGTCCAAATCCGATGGGCAGGGCGAGGTAGGGTATCCACAACCGAACACCCCAGACGGTGTCGGACCGCCAGCCGCGATCCCAGGCGAAGTGCCAGTATTCATAGCCATACCAGAGCATCACGCCAATGATCGCGATGGACAGCGACAGCGTGATCACAGCCAGAACCCGCCTGCCCCGCGGCGGCAAGGCCAGCGGGATCAGGTCGACATTCACATGACCCCGCAGGCGCTGAACATAGGGCAATCCAACCAGAGTTGCCGCAACCACCAAGTAGATCACCATCTCTGTCTGCCAGACCGTGGAGCCGTTCAGGACAAACCGCACAAAAATCATCTGACAGGTAATGCCCACAGCCAGCACGATCATCGCAGCAGAGCACCACCCCGCGACAGTGGACAACGCCGCGACGAGCCGCAAGAACGGATGATTGCCAACTTGCGCGCTGACAGCGGTGTTTTGACCGGCCATGAAATTGTCCTGACTGCTGGAAGAAATGGAGGGGCGGCAGGTAGGTGCCGCCCGGGCGGGTTAGTCGACCGCCAGTGCCATGTCGAGCAACGCCTGCCCGTCCGGAACATCCGCCACGAAAGCCTTGTAGGATGTTTCCTTGGCGATCGCCTGCCAGGCGGCGAAATCCTCTGCCGTCATCTGTGCGATCTCGACCCCTGCGTCCTCAAACACCTTGACCGATGCGGCATCCTGCTTCTTGGCTTCCTCCAGATAGAAAGCCTCCGCTTTCTCGGAAGCGTCCAGAAGCGCTGTTTGCTGGGCTTCCGACAGGCCATCGAAGGTGGATTTATTCATCAGAACCGGTTGGTACATGAACCAGAGTGCCACGTCTGACGCCGGTGTGTAACATGTAACCTGCTCATAAATCCGGTAGGAAACAAAAGATGACGACGATGTGTTTGCCGCCGTCAAAACGCCTGTCTGCATGGCGTTGTAGATCTCCGAAGACGCCATGGAGGCGATGGACGCGCCTGCACCCGCCAACATCTGTTCAAACGCCTTGCCCGCCGCACGTGTCTGCTGACCTACCACGTCATCGGGCTTGGTGATGCATTTGTCCTTGCCCACAAAACCGCCCGCCAGATAGCCGTGCACAAGCACCATGACATCATCGTCGGCCATCTTGGCCTCCAGCGCTTCCATGAAAGGGCTGTCACTCAGTCGTGCGGCATGATCGTGGTTCTTCACCAGCCCCGGCATCAGCGTCAGATTATAGGCCGGTTGCTGTCCACCCGCATAGCTGAGAGGCAGAACGGTCATGTCGAGCTGACCACGGCTGAGGGGTTTATATTGCTCACGCGGTTTGAAAAGCGATTTCGAGCCGAAAATCTTGATGTCCAGATCGACATCTGCGGCAGCCACCTCATCGGCGATGATCTGGGCAACCTGATGACGAATATCCTTGTTCGACCATTGATGCGACAGACGCAGTTCGGTTGCTTGTGCGGACATGGCAAAAGTAGCAAGAGCAGCGCCAAGCGCCGCGGACAGCATTTTCGATTTCATTGTTTCCTCCCAGAATGCCGGGCTTTTTGCGCCCGGGAATGTTTTCAGCATTTCGCTCTTCGCATTCAAAGTCAATATTCTTGTATACAATATTGTGATTGTTGAGCACTTCGTTTCCTACTAAAGTGATACCATGGATATGCGTCACGCCGACAGAATTGCAGATGCTTTAGAAGAGCTGGTTTTCACCGGTCAATTCAATGACGGCGACCGGCTGGATGAAATACGCCTGGCAAAACAGTTTGGCGTCTCGCGCACACCCATTCGCGAGGCACTGCAACGTCTTGTGGCGTCGGGCATCGCCGAGCAGCTGCCGCGCCGGGGGGTTTTTGTGCGCCAACCCGGGCCGGTTGAGTTGATGGAAATGTTCGAAACCATGGCCGAAATCGAAGCGGTCTGCGGAAGGCTGGCCGCACGCAGGATCACCGACGCGGCATTAGCCGATCTGGAACATGCAAACGCATTGTGTCGTGAAGCGGTCGCCTCGGGTGACACAGATGGCTATTACCGCGAAAACGAGCGGTTTCATCACACCATCTATACGGAATCCGGCAACAGCTATCTGGCCGGACAAGCGGTGCGGTTGCACCGACGGCTAAAACCGTTTCGCCGCCTGCAACTGCGCCTGCGCGGGCGGATGGCGCAATCCATGGCCGAGCACGAAGAGATCGTCTCAGCCCTCAAAGCGGGAGCCGATGAGCGCGCGGCCAAAGTGCTGCGCAAACATGTCGGCATTCAGGGCGAGAAATTCCGCCACCTCATGACAGAGCTGCGCACCGCCGCGCAATAGCTCACTCGCCCAGACGCACCGCCTGACCGGATGTCTGATCGGCTGCTGAGAATCCGGCGTCGTTCAGAACATAGTTGGCCCCAAAGGCGATCACGACCATCGCGATGGCTGCAAGAAGTATCTCTCTCATGTGGATCCCGCCTGCGATTTCTTTTTCTCGACTTCCGCCGTCCAGATGCTGTGGTGTTCACGCGCCCATTGCAGTTCGACCTCGCCTTTGCCCATCGCGCCATAGGCACCTTCCATGCCCACGGAGCCGATGTAGATATGCGCGATGATGATGGCCATCAGGACAAAGCTCACAATGGCGTGCCACAATTGGGCATATTGCATCTCTTCGTGCGGGGCGAGTGATGTGGCCAATTCCCCCAAGCCAAGCAGTTGCGGCAAGCCGAGCGCGTTCAGCTTTTCAAAGGTGATGGCAAACATCGGCAACTCAAAGGGAAACAGAAGTGACAGACCGGAGACTGAAATGGAGCCGCCCAACAGGATGACCGACCAGAAGATCAGCTTCTGACCCGCATTGAACTTCTTGGCCGGCGGATGCCCCCCGCCCAATATGCCGCCGCCTTTGAGAATCCAGTTGATGTCCGTCCGGTCGGGCAGATTATGGATCACCCAGAAGACAAAGACGAGGATCAGCGCCAGCATGAAGGCCCAGGAGACATTGTTATGTATCCATTTTGATCCAACCGCCAGCGTCGCGAAAGCCTCATGCCCAAAGGCCGGGATCAGCAGTTTGCGTCCTGCCAGCGTGATCAGCCCGGTGATGCCCAGCAGGATGAACGATCCGGCCAATAACCAATGCGCAAACCGTTCCACCGAATTGAATCGCAAAATGGTCTGACCGGTCTTTTCACCGTCAATGCGGATGCGCCCGCGGATCAGAAAAAATACAGCGAGCAGGATCACCATACCACCGAGCAGCCAGCCACCGTATTTGAGCAGCGGCCCCTGACGGAATTCCAGCCACCACATACCGCCATCCTGGATCAGCACATCGGCCGCAGGTCCCCGCGCCTGTGTGGTAATGGCCGCCGAATTGTAGCGGTAGGCACGCCACAGATCAGGATCGGACGCGCCACCCAAGGTGCCCAATTGCCCGCTGATCGGAGCCGCGCTTTCCGGGCTGCCTGTCACATCACTTCGGAAACTGTCGTCAACCTTCAACCCCTCCTGACGCTTCATGATGTCTTCAAGCGTCTGCGCGCCGCCTGTGGCGCTCCGATCGACGGGTTGTTCTGCCTCCTGTGCGTGCACGGGGATCGACAGGACCACTGAGACCACCAAAAGACAAAGAAGACGAAGCATGGGCATATCCTGTTTGGCTAAGACACTCAGGGCGGCCCGTTTGAGCCGCCCCTGAGGTATTTTTCAAAGTGACCAGAGGCGGTTAGCCCCCTTTCTGGTCATAGGCGGTTCCCCACCCCCAGGCACCGGACCCAAACCCGCGCGCCACCACACGTTCGCGGTAGATGCTGGAAACGACGTCGCCGTCACCGGCCAGCAGTGCCTTGGTCGCGCACATCTCCGCACAGATCGGCAGCTTGCCTTCGGCGATGCGGTTGCGGCCGTATTTGGCGAACTCGGCGGTGGAGTTGTTTTCTTCCGGACCCCCGGCACAGAAGGTACATTTGTCCATCTTGCCACGCGATCCGAAGTTGCCCGCCTGCGGGAACTGCGGCGCGCCGAAGGGGCATGCGTAGAAACAGTACCCGCATCCGATGCAGAGGTCCTTGGAATGCAGAACGACGCCTTCTTCGTTCTGATAGAAGCAATCCACCGGACAGACGGCCATACAGGGCGCGTCCGAACAATGCATGCAGGCGACGGAGATCGACCGTTCCCCCGGCGAGCCGTCATTGATGGTGACGACCTTCCGGCGGTTGATGCCCCATGGCACTTCATGTTCGTTTTTGCAGGCTGTAACGCAGGCGTTGCATTCGATGCAGCGTTCAGCGTCGACGAGAAATTTTGCTCTAGCGGCCATTTTTCATACTCCCCTTATGCTGCCCAGATTTTGCAGAGCGTCGATTTCGTCTCTTGCATCTGTGTCACGCTGTCATAGCCATAGGTCTGCGCCGTGTTCGACGCCTCCCCCAGAACGTAAGGATCGGCCCCTTCGGGATATTTATCCCTCAGATCGACCCCTTCGAGATGCCCGCCGAAGTGGAAAGGCATGAAGGCCACACCGGCGGCAACACGCTCGGTGACCATGGCCATCACTTTGACCTTGCCGCCCTCGGGACCTTCGACCCAGACCTGTTCGCCATCGCGAATGCCAAGGTTATTGGCATCGCGAGTGTTCACTTCGACAAACATGTCCTGTTGAAGCTCCGCCAACCATGGGTTCGAGCGGGATTCGTCCCCGCCGCCCTCATATTCGACCAGACGACCCGAGGTCAGGATCATCGGATACTCTTGAGAGAAATCCTGATCCTGGATCGACTTGTACATGGTCGGCAGACGCCAGAACTTCTTGTCCTCGTAGGTCGGATAATCGGCGACCAGATCGCGACGGTTGGTGTAGAGCGGTTCGCGGTGCACCGGCACCGGATCCGGGAAGGTCCAGACCACGGCGCGGGCCTTGGCATTGCCGAAAGGCGCACAGCCATGGGCAATCGCAACCCGCTGGATACCGCCCGACAGGTCGGTTTTCCAGTTGGTCTTGGGCCCGGCGACCGCGTCAATGGCAGCGCGTTCATCCGCTGTCAGATCGCCGTCCCATCCAAGGTCCATCAGCATCTGCATCGTGAACTCAGGATAACCATCCTGAATTTCCGAACCCACCGATGCAACCCCTTCGGCCAGCAGGTTATCGCCATCACGCTCGACGCCAAAGCGGGCGCGGAACGTCAGCCCCCCTTCGGCCACCGGTTTGCTCATGTCATAGAGGTTCGGTGTGCCGGGGTGGTTCATTTCTGCCGTGCCCCAGCTTGGCCATGGCAGACCGTAGTAATCGCCATCCGCCGGTCCACCCACAGCCCGCAGTGTCGTGCGGTCGAACGTATGCTGGTTCGCCATGTGCTTTTTCAGGCGCTCGGGCGACTGGCCGGTATAGCCGATTGTCCACATGCCGCGATTGAACTCGCGGGTGATATCCTCGACGTTGGGCTCCTCCCCATCCATCGCGATGTTGCGGAAAAGCTTGTCGTGGAAGCCGAACTTCTTGGCAAACATCGAGATGATCGTGTGATCCGGCAAAGATTCAAAGATCGGATCGACAACCTTGTCCCGCCATTGCAACGACCGGTTGGAGGCCGTGACCGAGCCGCGTGTCTCAAACTGCGTACAGGCGGGCAGCAGATACACACCATCCTGACGGTCCTGCAACACGGCGGAAACCGTCGGATAGGGGTCAACCACGACCATCAGGTCCAGTTTCTCCATCGCCGTCTTCATTTCTTTCTGACGGGTCTGCGAGTTTGGCGCATGGCCCCAGAGAACCATGGCGCGGGTATTGTCGGGCTGGTCGATGTTTTCTGCATCCTCCAGAACACCATCGATCCAGCGCGACACCGGGATGCCGGTCTCGTTCATCATCATCCGGTCGGCGCCGTCTTTTCCGGCCCCTTCCATGACCGCGAAACGGCCCTTGAGCCAGTCCAGGTCTTCTTCCCAAACACGCGCCCAATGCGCCCATGATCCGGGCTTGAGGCCGTAGTACCCCGGCAATGTATTGGCCAGAACGCCGAGGTCGGTGGCCCCCTGAACATTGTCGTGACCGCGGAAAATATTGGTGCCGCCACCCGACGTGCCCATGTTGCCTAGGGCCAACTGCAACACGCAATACGCGCGCGTATTGTTATTGCCGTTGGTGTGCTGCGTGCCGCCCATGCACCAGATCACCGTGCCGGGGCGGTTGTTGGCCAGCGTCCGGGCCACGCGTTTGAGCTGACTGCCGGGTGTGCCGGTGACGCGCTCAACCTCTTCAGGCGTCCAGCGGGCCACTTCTTCCTTGATCTGGTCCATGCCCCAGACACGGGTGCGGATGAACTCCTTGTCCTCCCACTCGTTGTCGAAGATATGCCACAGGATACCCCAGACCAATGCAACGTCCGTACCGGGACGGAAGCGCACATATTCATCCGCATGCGCCGCTGTGCGCGTAAAGCGCGGGTCGCAAACGATCATCGGCGCGTTGTTCTGTTCCTTGGCGCGCAGGATATGCAGCAGGGAAACCGGGTGCGCTTCGGCAGGGTTGCCGCCAATCAGGAAAATCGCCTTGGAATTGTGGATGTCGTTGTAGCTGTTGGTCATGGCGCCGTAGCCCCATGTGTTGGCCACACCGGCCACCGTGGTCGAGTGGCAAATCCGCGCCTGGTGATCAACGTTGTTCGTGCCCCAATAGGCGGCGAACTTGCGGAAGAGATAGGCCTGTTCGTTATTGTGTTTGGCCGAGCCGAGCCAGTAGACGGAATCCGGTCCGCTTTCTTCGCGGATTTTGTTCATGCCGTCGCCGATCTCGTTGATCGCCTGCTCCCAAGAGATGCGCACCCACTCGCCGTTCTCTTTCTTCATCGGGTACTTGAGACGCCGTTCGCCATGGGCGTGTTCGCGCACAGCCGCCCCCTTGGCACAATGCGCGCCCAGATTGAACGGGCTGTCCCAGCCGGGCTCCTGCCCCGTCCAGACGCCATTGGCGACCTCTGCAATGACCGTGCAACCGACCGAACAGTGTGTGCAAACCGATTTGATCGTCTGAACCGCGCCATCGACCGCCGACTGCGCCGAGGCTTGCGTGACCGATCCGCCGGTTGCGGAAATCGCCGCCAACCCGCCAATCGCAAGGCCCGATCCGCGTAGAAACGCACGGCGATCCACTGGTTTTTCCGCCACTTCCGTCAGGATGTTCGTCCGTCCGGCGCGTTGTGTGACCCTATTGGTCTTTTTTCTTAACATGTTTTCCTCCCTTGCTGCCCCGATCAGGTGGCTAGGTGTTTTGGGGGTTCAAAGACGGTCAGGGCGCGTCATCCGACGGGCCCGGAAGTCTCAGAACCGTGTGCTGTCCAGATACGCGCGCGTATGTGCGGTGTCCTGCATCTTGTCCGAGGTCGGATCGACCGGCGAGGCCTCAGCCGATCCCGACCCTGCGGCCACGGCGACCGCCGCTGCCGGGGCAGCCGTGCCCGCGAGTTTCAGGAAATCCCGGCGGTTTGTGCCGCCTTCCGATTTCGTTGCCATGTGTCTTCCTCCCTTTCGTCTTACTCTGAGCGGCGTCCCGCCCCTTGTGGCAGATCAAACTGCCGTCATTCTGAATGCTTCTTTCTCGATCACCATGAATTCACGCCCAACGGCCCCGACGGATCCGTACAGGACGGATGTTTTCGCGGCCTCCAGATCCGAATAGAAATGCGTGGCCCAGGGTGCGATGTGATTGTTGAAAAACATCCGCTGCGCTTCCAGCGACGCAGGCTGGCCAAAACGGCCCACGATCAGGCCGCCCATGATTTCCATCAGCGATGCCATGCTGTCCTCGGGCTCGAAGACATTTTCCGCGCGGGTAATCTGATGCGCCGCCATGTCGCTGCGCAGCCGCGCCAGCGGTTTTTCGTTCAGGAAACCGGTCAGGTAATAACTGGCGTAGGGCAATAGCTCCCCGCGCCCGAGACCAATGAAAAGCGCATTGAATTCGCGCTCGACCGCCTTGAGCTTGCTGGCCCTGGCGACGCGCGCAAGACCCGCAACCGCCTGCCCCAAATCACTGTCATCCCCTGAAAGTTCCGACATCTGATCAAGCAAAATCTGATCCGCGGGACGCGCCAGCGCCAGCCCCAGGAAATTATACAAATCCGCCCGCAGACGGTCTTCCGGGGCGACATCCATCATATCGGCGGCGGCACTCATACGGCAGCCTCCTCGAATCTGAAGCGCATGCGGCGCGGCGCGGGGTCGGATACCTCTGTTTCAACCGATGGCAAGGGGGCGGGCTCCGACGTGACCTCTTCGGCAGCGGAAACCGCTTCAGGCGTCTCGATCTCTTCCTCCGGCTCACACGGCCCTTCTGCTTCCACTTCTGCGACTTGCTTGGCGGCTTCTTCCTGACGCGCCACCTCTTCAAGATGGGACATCATGCCCTTGCCCACCTGATACGCGGTCTTTATCGGCTCCATGGCCAGCATGGCGGCGCGGTAGTCATCATCATATTCGTTCAGCCCATCCACACAGGCCAATACAGGATTGCTGCGCCACAACGAGCGCAACGCCCTGTTTTGCAGGTGTTTGGGCACATCACGCGCCATGAAGGCGGCAAAATCATCTCCCGCCGCAAGCGTCTCCGGCGCTGGTAGGCCAAGCTCTTCGAGCACCTCTGCATCGTCCTTTTCAGCGAACGCCGCTTCCTGCTCCGCTGCTATTTCGGCGCGGGCCTCCGCTTCTGCTTCGGCCTGAACGGCGGCGCGTCGGCGCGCCCAGAAAGTGCCCTGTGTGCTCATTCTGCCGCTTCTCTTAGTGAACGCGGCGCACGGTAAACATCCGTGGCCTGTGAAATACGCGCGTCCCCGATGCCGTCCTGCTTGCGGTCCATGCGCAACTTGTCGCGACGGCGTTTCACGAATGCCTCTTCGACGTAGTGCTCCGCGACGAATTCGGCGACCCATGCGTGCAGCGCTGGCGGCATCGGCACGCGCTCGACAATTTCTTCGCCGCTGTCGGAATAATCCTGCGCCTCATAAGGCGAGAAGGTCACCTGCAAGACGTTCAACGGCACATCGGTGTCGTCATCCGCTTCGGGTTCTCGCATGATGACATAAACCGACGGCTGCTGCGCCTGAAGCTCATGCGCATAGGCCTCTGCGTCGGAGACATAAAGCCACGCATCAAGCGTGGTCGCGTGAAACTCGGCCACATCGCCCTCTTCACGCATCAATTTCCAGGAGGCATCCGGTGCCCCGGGCAGAACGGATGTTGCCTTCCAGGCCCACTTGCTCCAAACGGTCGCGCCACGCGTTCTGCGCAGGACAACACCCAGCTTTAGTGACTTTGAATTTGGATAGACGACTCCCAAGGGAACCTCTCAAGCGCACGGTTGGTAAGATCACTTTACCAAATCATCCCCGTTATCCTAGGAAAATTTGCCTGCAATCGCACACAATTGTGTGCCCTTCTGCGCATAAATTATTTTGCATTTTATCAAGCACCTGAAAACACTTACCTTTGGGGGTTTTGCATTTCATCTGACCCTCGGGTTGAACGGCCATTTGATGTATCAATACCCAACCCTCTCCAGTTGAATTGCTCGAATCTGGTTTACGAGGGCTCACATTCCTGCCTAGCTATGCGCCGATGGCCGTCGGCGACAATGCTTCAAGACATCGGTCTGCTGGGAGAGAAATGACCAAGAAACTCATTCTGTGTGATTGCCTCGGCAGCCAACCGATCAACACGCAAACGCTCGAAAACGCGGCTGATGTCACCTGCAGCAAGGTTTTGACAGAGGCATGCGGCAAGCAGATCAAAGAGACTGCTGCCTTGCTGACCGAAGCGGGTACCTTGATCGCATGCCAGCAGGAAGCCCCGCTTTTCAGAGAGTTAGCGGACGAAATTCAGGTAGATACCCCAGGCTTTATTGATATCAGAGATCGCGGCGGGTGGTCAGATGAGGCGGATGCGGCCGGTCCCAAGATGGCCGCACTCGTGGCCGAAGCTCTGCTGCCTCAACCCTCTGAAAAATCCGTGGATGTGGTATCGACCGGTGCCTGTCTGATCCTGGGCGAAGGTGACGTGGCATTGAAGGCAGCGGCCGATCTGTCGGATATTCTGGCAGTGACCGTTCTGGTAGATCATCCCATAGATGCCCTCCCCGGCGCGCAATTTGACGTCGTAAGTGGCCAGTTGACACGTGCCAGCGGCACATTTGGCGCCTTCAACCTGCGTATTGATCACTTTCAACAGACGATCGCGGGCGGACGTGGTTCCACCACCTGGACTGACGCGAAAAACGGGGCGCTGACGGAATGCGATATCATTCTCGATCTGCGTGCCCAGCCCCCTCTGTTCCCTGCCCCGGAAAAACGCGACGGCTATCTGCGTGCCGATCCGGGCAGCCAATCGGCGGTGGCCAAGGCGGTACTGGAAGCATCGCAACTGATCGGCACCTTTGAAAAACCGCTTTATCTGCGCTTTGAGGAAACTCTGTGTGCGCATTCTCGCGCTGAACAAGCGGCCTGTTCCAAATGCCTCGACATCTGCCCGACAGGTGCCATTACGTCTGCGGGCGAGCATGTGGCGATAGACCCGATGATCTGCGCCGGGTGCGGTGCCTGTTCCGCGCTCTGCCCGTCAAATGCGATCACCTATGACGCGCCACCGGTTGCAACAATTTTCTCGCGCATTCACACGCTTGCCAGTACGTATCGCAAGGCCGGTGGCGATGCCCCACGCCTACTAGTGCACGACGATTTCGGCGCGGAGATGATCTCTCTCAGCGCGCGCTTCGATCGTGGGCTGCCGGCGGATGTCATTCCCTTGTCAGTGTCAGCGCTTGCCGGTTTTGGCCATGCAGAGATGCTGGCCGCACTGGCAAGTGGCTTCAGTTCGGTTTCCATCCTGTTGGCCCCCAGGACCGAACGCGCGGCTCTCGAAAGCGAAGCCGAACTTGCCTCGGCGATTGCGGGTCCGGACACCATCACATTGCTGGACATTGCCGATCCGGACGCTTTGAGCGACGCGCTTTACACGGACAGCAAAGCCATGGGGGTTAAGGCCCCCGTGCTGCCATTGGGATCGCGCCGACAGGTCACACGGCTTGCCGCCAAAACCTTGCAACCGGATACTGAGACAATCCCTTTACCCACAGCAGCGCCCTACGGTGCCATTCTCGTCGATCAGGACGCCTGCACGCTGTGCCTGTCCTGTGTGTCGCTGTGCCCCTCCGGCGCGCTGGGGGATAATCCCGACAAACCCCAGTTGAGATTTCAGGAAGATGCCTGCCTGCAATGCGGTCTGTGCAGCAATATCTGCCCCGAGGATGCGATCACCCTGATCCCGCAACTGAACCTGACCGATGAGGCCTTCACGCAAAAAGTGCTCAATGAAGAAGACCCCTTTGCCTGCGTCGAATGCGGCGCGCTATTTGGGTCGAAATCCACCGTTGAGCGCATCATGGAAAAACTCGCGGGCAATCACGCGATGTTCTCAAATCCGGCAAGTGCGCGGATGATCCAGATGTGCGAGAACTGTCGCATTCAGGCGCAATATCATTCGGAAAACAACCCGTTTTCCGGGGGCGATCGCCCGGCTGTGCGGACCACCGATGACTACCTGAGCAAACGCAAGGATCATTGAAGTTGCAGCGGCGCGCCCAGATCGGCAGGTGGAATGCCCGCAACATAGGCGAGGATCGCTTCGAGGTCTTCAAAGGTCATCTCCATCGGCACAATCGGCGGCGGCAAGGTGGGGTCAAAAGGATCGGTGACATCCTCGATCTGCGTGAAACTGGGATGCGGGTTGCGCAAATGGAAGGTGGCAAAGCGGTCATCCCAATCGCGCATCGACCGCAACACCGAAAAAGACGGGGTCGCGCCCATACCGTTCATGCGGTTTTTCTCGTTAATCACATGACAGCGCCCGCACATGCGCAGGGACAACGCCTCACCTTCCACAGGATCGCCATCATAGCTCAGCACCGGCGTTACGGCGGCGGCTTTGACTGCCGTCGAAAAGCTGCTGCCATCGGGGGCCACAAAACTCTCGATTGTGCGGAGTCCGATGTCCGACCGCAGCCAGGTTGCAAAACGCTCCGCCCCGTTGCTGCCGTCATGTTCGAATGCCCACCGTTCGCCCAGGCCTTCAAAAAGGGCACGGCCTTGCGCGCTAAACCGCATCTGGGCCGGATCGCCTGCGCCGACCCGCGTGATGCGCACACCGGTTTTCAGAACGAAGCGCGGTACGAGAAACTGGGCAAATCCGGATGTTTCAAGCGCCTCAGGCACCGCCAGTCGCAAGTCCTCTTGCGCAGACACGGGCCGCAGGGCACAAATCACCAGCAACATCGCCAAGAAGACCCGCACGCACCCTCCCAAATATCGCCGGTGAGGATTTCAGCCTAGAACCAGTCCTCCCGAACCGTCAAGTTTTCATAACATTCCCCAGCCAAAGCAGCCAGAAGGAGCCCAGCATGAGCGACGATTTCAACATGTCCATGCGCAAATTTCTCAAACAGGTCGGTGTGACCTCGCAGCAAGCCATCGAAGAGGCCATGCGCGACGCCGGTGATACCACCGGCCAGACCTACACCGCCAAGGTGGTCCTCACAGTGGACGGTCTTGATCTGGAACATGTGGTGACGGGCCAGATCACCGGCCGTGCGGACGGATAATCACGCATGAGCCTGACACGCGATGACGTTTTAAGCGTCCTGAAAACGGTCACTGACCCTGTGACCGAGACCGACATCATGGCCGCAGGGCTGGTCAAGGCGCTGACGGTGAGCGACACCGGCGACGTGCGTTTCGTGATCGAAATCCCGCCGTCGCAGGCCAAGCTTTATAGCGAGGTGCAGGCGGTAGCGGAAAATGCTGTGACTGCAATACCGGGTGTCGGCAAGGTTTCTGTGGTGATGACGGCCCACAGCACGCCGTCCGCCCCGCCCGATCTCAAACCTCAGAAATCCGCGCCGACCGGTCCGCAACAGATCCCGGGCATCGACAGGATCATCGCCATTGCGTCGGGCAAGGGTGGCGTTGGCAAATCCACCGTAGCCTCCAACATAGCCTGCGCGTTGGTGGCCGAAGGGCGGCGTGTCGGGCTCCTGGATGCGGATGTCTACGGGCCGTCGCAGCCGCGCATGCTGGGGGTTTCCGGGCGTCCGGCCTCCCCCGACGGCAAAACGATTTTGCCCATGCGCAACTTTGGCGTGACCATGATGTCAATCGGACTGATGACCAACGACGATCAGGCGGTTGTCTGGCGCGGCCCGATGCTGATGGGGGCGCTGCAGCAGATGATGACACAGGTGCAATGGGGTGCACTGGACGTGCTGATCGTTGACCTGCCACCCGGCACAGGTGATGTGCAGATGACGCTCGCGCAAAAGGCGCAGGTCGACGGGGCCATCGTGGTCTCCACGCCACAGGACGTCGCCCTGATGGATGCGCGCAAGGGCATTGACATGTTCAACCAGCTTGGCACGCCCATTCTGGGCATGATCGAAAACATGTCGACGCATATCTGTTCGAACTGCGGTCACGAAGAACATGTCTTCGGACATGGTGGCGTGGCCACTGAAGCCGAAAAGCTGGGCGTGCCGCTGCTGGCAGAAATCCCGTTACATCTGGACATTCGACTGGCCGCAGACGGCGGCGCACCCATTGTCGTCTCCAAACCCGACAGTCCGCAGGCGGAGGCGTTCCGCCACGTGGCCCGCGCCCTGATTGCTGACGGAAAAGCATGAGCGGACCGGGGTTTCCGCCGCTCTTTCAGGGGCTTGCAACGGCGGGTGCCGATCCGGTCGCCATCGCATGTACCGAGGCACGCCGGGGCTGCGATGCGGGCCTTGTGACCTATGACATCGGGCTGGACAGTCTGCGCGCGGCCATTGTCTTTGCCCCCGAGGTCCCTCTGCGCAAGGCCATGATCATGCTGCCGAACTGCGGTATTGGGTTTCAGAATGCACTGGGTGCGCTGGCCCCTCCCGAAGTTTCAGTACATCTGGAATGGCAGGGGGACATCCGCGTCAACGGCGCCAGTTGCGGCGCCCTGACCATCGCCGCATCACCCGTCGATGCCGACGCGGAGCCGGACTGGCTGGTGGTTGGCCTGACGCTGCCGCTTTGGTCCGACGGAGCGGAGACGGGAGAGACGCCCGACAGGACCACGCTTGCCGATGAGGGATGCAGCGAGGTTGACCCAACCGATTTGCTGGAGGCTTGGGTACGTCACACATTGGTCTGGATCAACCGCTGGGACGAAGAAGGCGTCAAACCGGTGCACAGTGAATGGACGGGTCTGGCCCACGGCATGGGCGAAACCGTTTCGCAGGGCGGCAGAACCGGCAAATTCCTCGGCATTGACGAAAATTTCGGATTGTTGTTGCAGCAGAACGATCAGACAATGATCATACCGATCACCGATACCTTGACGGAGGCTCCATGAAACTGGCGCGCGCCATTCATTTCGACGACAGCGACACCCGCGTGTTTCACAGCCCGGCGCGCACCGGTGAATGGTGCATATCCGGTGGGTTTGAGTTCTCGAACTGGTCGGAAGGAGATCTGACCGGCAAGGCCAAACAGGCCTTCACGAATGGCTGGATGGGGGTCGAGACCTTTGGCCGCGCGAGCTTTGTGGCGGTCACGCAGATCGAAGAGATCGAACGCGACGCGCTGGCCACCGCCCTCGCCCAGCATTTCGTGGACATCTATGGCGCACCCTCCGTCGAGGCCGCCATGGGCGTGGCCATGGAAGAGATCACCCAGATGGCCGCGCTTTGCGAAGATCAGGAGTTCAACACGCTGCTGACGGTAACGCGCGAACTCACAGAGGCAGGTGTGAAAGAGAGCTACCGCATGATCGAGCCACAAGACGCCGGGATCGAACAATTCGCGATCCACGGGTCACTGGATGACGAGCCACACCAGCATTAGGATCATTCCGGTTTGGCGTTGAAGGTAAAGAGCGTCTCGCCGTTGATGGTGTAGCCGTTGATAAGCTCTGCGGCGCGGGGGCTGGTCAGCCACGCCTCTAATTTGACGGCCAGATCGTTTTGCACATGCGGGTGCTTTTCCGGGTTCACCGCCAAAAACGCGTATTGGTTGAAAAGCGCTGCATCACCGGCATAAAGCAGCGTCAGATTAGCCTTGTTACCAAAATTCAGCCAGCTTGCACGGTCCGCCAGAATATAGGCGTCAAGGCCAGCGGCTGTGTTCAGGCTCGCGCCCATGCCTGCGCCCACTTCGCGGTACCACGCGGCAAATGTCGCGGGGTCGAAATCTGCGGCCCGCCAAAGGGCGATTTCCTTCTTGTGTGTTCCGCTGTCATCGCCACGGCTGACAAAGGCGGGTTTTGTCACGCCGACGCGCTTTAGCGCCTCGGCTACCGACCGGGCCTTACCAACCCCCGCAGGGTCATCCTTGGGACCGATGAGCACGAAATCATTGTACATGATCTCGCGCCGGTAGGTGCCATGCTTCTCTGCCACAAATGCCTCTTCTGCGGCGCGCGAATGCACCAGGATTGCGTCAACATCACCCGCCCGGCCCAAACGCAGCGCTTGCCCGGTGCCGACAACCAGCAGCTGCACATCCAGATCAATATCTTCCTTGATCGCAGGCAACAGGACATCCGCGAGACCGGAATTTTCAAAGGAGGTTGTTACCGCCAGCCGGATTTCATCCGCCAATGTTGCGGTGCCCAGAAAAACGGTGCTCACGAGGGCAAAAACCCGTGCGATCATGCGATGATATCTCCTCTGAAAAAAGCCTGAAGCTCGTCTGTCTTTGGTGCGTTGAAAAAATCCTCCGCCGAACCTTTCTCATGCACCACGCCATGCAACATGAAGAGTGCACTATCTGCAAGGCGTCTGGCTTGACCCAGATCATGTGTGGTCATGATAATGCGTGTTTTTTCGGCGAGCGCGTTTTGCAGCAGGGTTTCGATTTCACGGGTGGAGGCCCCATCGAGATTGGCGCAGGGTTCATCCAGAAACAGCACGTCCGGTTTGCGGATCAGAGCGCGCGCGATCGCCAGTTTCTGTTTTTCGCCACCGGAGAGGCGCGTGGCCTGAAGGCCGGTGCGTTCTTCCAACCCGATCCGCGCGATCCAGCGGCCCACACGGGTTTCCACTTCAGCTTTAGGCAGGCCCAGCAAGTGCAACGGATACCGCAGATTATCCGCAACCGACCGGCGCAGCATGATCGGTGTTTGGAAAACATAGGCCTGCCGATGGCGCGCCGCGTCTTCGGTGACGGACCATTCAACATGACCCTTGCTGAGACGCTCCACCCCGTGCATCACCCGCAAAAGCGTCGTCTTGCCGCTGCCGTTCGGGCCGATGATCATGGTCAGACCGGCCTCACCCAGCGTCAGATTGACCGGCCCCAGCAGGCGCTTGCCACGCCTCCGCACGGCCACATCGGTCAGGGTCAGGGGCAGGATGGTGCTCACCAGCGGCCCTCCCGTTCCGTGCGCGAGAGCCAGTGGATGCAAATGTTGATGCCAATGGCCAAGGCGATCAATACGAACCCCAGCGCCAGTGCCAGCGCAAAATCACCCTTGCCGGTCTCCAGCGCAATCGCGGTGGTCAGCACGCGGGTGGCGTTGTCGATATTGCCGCCCACGATCATGATCGCACCGACCTCACCAATGGCCCGACCAAAGCCTGCCAGCGAGGCAGTCAGCAGGTTGCGACGCCCGTCCCAGATGAGGGTCTTTATCCGTTGCCAGGCACTGGTGTTGAGCGAAATCAGCAGGTCGTGATATTCCGCCCAAAGCTCCCGCATCGCCTGATGGGTGATCGAGGCAATCAGCGGCGTGATGATCACCACCTGCGCAATGATCATGGCCGTCGGCGTAAAAAGCAGACCGAACACGCCAAAAGGTCCCGAGCGTGACAGCAGAATATAGACGATCAGCCCCACGACCACCGGGGGCAGGCCCATCAGCGCATTCAAGAGCGAAATCACCAGCCGTCTGTAGCGGAACCGCCGGATCGCCAGAAACGTCCCCAGCGGCAAGGCAATGGCCGAGGCAATGACCAGCGCCGTCAGGCTGACCTGCAGCGAGCGCAGACTGATCTCCATCAGGTCTGCATCAAACGTGACAACCAGCCAGAACGCGGAAACCAGCCCTTCGTAGATATCATTCATATGTCAGGCCGGTGCATGTGCCACGCGTTCAAATCTCAGTTGCACCGTCCTAGGACATGCCTGTGCCTTGCGCAATCGGGTCAGACCAATTCCGCATCTGTCATGATTTCCACAAGTGCCGGGCCCTTGTGATCCAGCGCATCGCGGATGGCGGCCTCGATATCGCCCGCCTCGGTCACTTTGACGCCGTGGCCGCCGCAAAGCCGGGCAAAAGCGGCAAAGCCGGGATTTTGCAGATCGGTCTCCCAGACCGGCCATTCACCGGAGCGCTGTTCCTTGGAGATTTTGCCGAGCTCGCCGTTATGGAGAAGGATATGGGTGATATCCATGCCGTATTTGACCGCCGTGGTGAATTCCATCGGGTATTGGCCAAAACCACCATCGCCGGAGATCGACACAACCTTGCAGCCTTTGAGACCCTCTTTGTCCTGTGTGGCGGCCCAAGCCCCCATCGCAGCAGGTAGCCCGAACCCGATGGAGCCGAGATAGCCCGACATCAGCACCCGCTGGCTCCCCTTGGTCTCCAGATAGCGGCCAAAGGAATAGGTGTTGTTGCCCACATCCACCGCAAAGATCGTGTTGTCAGGCACCAGCCGCCCGAGGGTTTCGAAGATGGCAAAGGAATGGATACCACGGCCCAGATCCTCTTGCAGGCGCTGCTGTTTTTCGCGCCGCCAGATGTCCCAGCGGTCGGCCAGTTCGGTGATCTGATCATCCGCCTGAGAATTATGACAATCGGTGCGCCCGATGGCGTCACAAAACGCGCCCACATCGCCCCAGATCGGCAGGGCGACGGGGTGGAACTTGCCCAGCTGCATGCGTTCGTGATCGACCTGAATGATCTCCTTGCTGCGCTCGATACCCGTGTGGTTGGAGAAGCTGGTGCCCAGAGCGATGATCAGGTCCGCTTCGTTCATGAACCAGCTTGCAATCGGCGTCCCGGACCGCCCCAGCACCCCGCCCGCACATTTGTGATCATCGGGCAGAAGCCCCTTTGCCTTGAAGGTCGTCAGCACGGGTGTGCCAAGGTTTTCGGCCAGCGCCGCGATCTCATCGCGCACCGGATAGGCCCCGTGACCCACAACAATGATCGGACGTTTCGCACTTTTGATTTTCGCGGCGGCCTTGTCGATCTCACTTTGGGCCGGGATCACCGGCGCGGCTGTCACACGGCCCTCCGGAGCGCTCGCCGGTTGGTCAGAGGGGTTGGTTTGCACATCGTCAGGGAAAATCAGATGGGCCACATTCTGTTCAACAATTGCGGTCTTGCAGGCAAGGGCGGCCAGTTCCGCGTGGTTGGAGCTGCCCAGAACCGGCTGCGAGAAACTGGTCACAGCCTGAAACGCGGACAAAAGATCAATGTCCTGAAACGCCCCCGGCCCCATTACCTGGGTCTGCACCTGACCGGTCAGCGCCAGCACCGGCGCGCGGTCCACCTTGGCATCCCACAGACCGGTGAGCAGGTTGGTGGCCCCCGGTCCTGCAATGGTCAGACAGGCCGCAGGCGTTCCGGTCAGCTTGCCATAGGCGGATGCGGCAAAGGCCGCCGCCCCTTCGTGACGGATGCCGAAATATTTCATCCGCCCGTCACCCACCGCCAGCCGGATCGCATCGGACAGACCCAGATTGGAATGCCCCACCATGCCGAAAACCGATTGCACACCCCAGTTCGACAGGGTTTCCACCATCACATCCGTGACTGTGCGTTCGTGCGGCGGCTCTGGCACGATGCCCACAAAAATCTCGCCATCGCGGATGTCCACCGGATACATCTGCTGACCGGTGTCTTCATGTCCTCCCGGCGGTTTGCCGGTCAAAGGGTCAAAATCCCACCCATGCCAGGGGCAGCGAATCCAGCATTTGTCGTCAATGCCTTTTTCGATGGAGCCTTCGCCCAGAGGGCCGCGCTGGTGCGGGCAATGGTTGTTCATCGCTGCCCATTGGCCGTCGAAATGCACCAGACAGACCGATGTTGTGCGCGCTGTGACGGTTTTTACCCGCCCTTCGGGGAGATCGTCGATATGGCCAACACTGATCCAGTCAAGGGTTTCATCCGTCATTGGGTTCTCCTGCATCGGTTGGCGTCGTGAAATAGTCATAGAGTTTCTGGGCAAGGGTCAGCACGGCGAAACACCCCAGCGCCCAGATCAGCAGCTCAAACGGAGCCGCGTCGGTGCCGCGCAGCCAGACGCTGAGCAGATCCCCCTGTGGCCGCAGTGCCTGTTGCCCGAACAACCCGTCCCGCGACCAAAGCGACAGAATCCAGAAACGCGACAGGTAAAACATGATCAGGGCGAGGAGTGCGACGATGACAATCATGAAAGCACGGCGCATTATTCCAGTACCTCCAGCGTCTCGGGGTCCAGGCGCAGCACCAGCAAATCGCCGCGCCGCTCCACGTCCCCCTCCAGAGAGACAAACTGCGCCACATAGTCATAGGCGCCTTGGGGCAGCGGGCCGCCGTCAGGGCCAGTGATCAGCAGAAACTCCGACCCTTCCACCGGCTGCGTCGAGACAAAAACCGGCGGCACGCCGCCAATCAGGCAGAGGTTGGCGCAGGCTTTATGCGCCAGCCCACGCCCGGGACGCATGGCGCCCGCAAGGCATTTGCCATCGCAAATCTCTCCTGCCAGCTTCCAGCGGCCCAGAGGTTCGGTCACCAGTTCAGGGGCCGCACCCTCCACCGGGCCCAGCCCGTTGCGCCCGCCGCGCAACTGCAACATGTCGAGATCACCGCGTTGCAGAATGACACCGGACACCTTGGCCAGTTTCCCCTCCAGCGGAATCGCGCGGTTTTCGACGCTATTCTTGCCCTGCCCAGCCAGCATCAGCGTATGGCCTGCTTTGATCCGGTCGTTGCCTTCGGTCACGCGCAGCAGCGGATAGGGCGTCAATTCCACAACGCCGGTTACCGTCTGACGACCGTAGTCGAACCGGAACGCGCCATCGCCCGGATCGTCCTGCGCCACCCCAAGCGCCAGACCGAAACCCGCCAGCCCGGAGATGAACAACACGCAGACAGCCAGCAAGATACCGCGCAACGGACCCGGCACAGGCAGGTATCCCACAAAAAACGGTGCGTGTTTGTCACTCATGCCACCGCCTCCTGCTTGGGGGCCACCAGCGGTTCGACATAGGTGCCGGGCGGATTTGCCTTAGGATCAACCAAGACCTTGGTTCCTTCGAGTTTGAGGTTGTAGGTCGGCACCATCTCGGTGAAAGGCGCAGGCGACCGGCCAGAGGACACCTCGTATTGAAACCCGTGCCATGGGCAGGTCACCAGACAATCAATAATTTTGCCTTCGCCGAGCGGGCCGTTTTGATGCGCACAGGCGTTGGAGATGGCGCTGAGGGTCCCGTCGTTGAGATAGACCGCCACACGCTCGCCATTTGCCAAAAGCTTGATCTTGGCGAAGCCTTCGGTCATCTCGGTGACTTCGCAAACCGGCACCCAGGCCCCGGCATCAGCCGCCAGCATCTGGTCTGCCCGGCGTTCATGCAGCGCTGCCAGCAAGTGCAGAATGCCGACCGCCGCCGCCCCACCAATGAAAATCACCGTAAAGACGTGGTTCTGCTGGTCCTGCAATATCCCCAGCGACACATGGGCGACAACCGACAGATAGGCCGGATAGATGAGGTAATGAATGCGCTTCCACACCGGCGGGCTGAGGAATTTCATCCAGAAATCATGACTTGTGGCCGCCAGCACGATCAGCACGATCAGCGCAAAAATGCCAAAAACTTCAAAGGGGAAACCCGAAAGCTGGCCATAGCTGGTGTTGGCAAAAAGCAGGGCTTCGTATTTATCCGACATCGAAAAGGCGAAATACCAGTCCAGAATATACCCCGCATGGGTGATCGCCACAAAGACCGTCATCACCCCGAAATGGCGACGGTTGTAGAGCAGCGGCAAAAACCGTTTGTCCAGCCGCGCAAGCGGGCCGATGCACAGGATCACTGTGAGCATGGTGAAAGCACAGGCCCCAAAGGCGCGCGCGTTGTGAACCTGCGGGTTGATCGGGCGCTCATGGCTTAGAATGCCCGGCGAGGCATAGAGGAAAACATAGAGAAACAGCGCCACGCCCAGCAGCATCACCGCGTCGTAGATGTATTTGTTGTTGTTCCATTGAACGGGGGTGTATTTGACGCTCATTGGCTGACCTCCGTCGGGGCCGACAGGCGTTCGGGGGCGATCTCTGCAGGCCATTGCTGGCGGATGCTGAGCCCGGTGACGATGATCGCGCAGATGCCGATGGGCAATATCCACCCGACGGCAAAATGCGCCTTGCGCGGCGGGTCATAGCGGCGCGCCCAGACCTCGCGGCCGGTCTCGTAGAGATACCAGCGCCAGAGCACCAGCGGCCAGATGGCCAGAATGCCGGGGATCAACAGCGGCCGGAAAATATAGGCGTCCTGTGCATCCTCGTCGATGCGGTCCATGCCGAAGGTCAGAAAGACCGCCGCGACCAGCGCCCCGATGGTCCCCCAAATGCGCAGACCCATCAGGATGATTTCCGCCTGGTTCATGCGGCACCTCCAAAGGCAACCCCGGAGATTTCGGCCATGTCCTTCTTCCAGGTGGTCAGATCGCTGTGGGTGAATTGCGACAGATGGGTGTGCCCGCAGGCGCGCGCCATCACTTGCATCAGTTCCACCGAAGCGTCAAAGAAATTGGCCAGTTGCCGCGCTGATTTATCCACGATGATCCGGCTGACCAGATGCGGTTTCTGCGTCGCGATCCCCACCGGGCAGTTATTGGTATGGCACGCGCGCATGGCCAGACAGCCAATAGCCTGCATCGCAGAATTGGAGAGTGCAATCGCATCCGCCCCCAATGCCATCGCCTTGATGAAATCCGCCGGTTTGCGCAAGCCCCCGGTGATGACCAGCGAGACGTCGTTGCGCTCCAGCCTGTCGAGATGCGCCCGCGCGCGGGCCAGCGCCGGGATCGTCGGGACGGAGATATTGTCGCGGAAAATCACCGGTGCCGCCCCGGTGCCGCCCCCGCGCCCGTCAAGGATGATGTAATCGACACCCACCTGAAGGGCGGCGTCTATGTCCTTTTCGATATGTTGCGCGCTGAGCTTGTAGCCTATGGGAATACCCCCCGTCCGGTCGCGCACCTCATCGGCAAAATCCTTGATCTGTGCGGGGTCGGTCCAATCGGGAAAGCGCGGCGGCGAAATGGCGTCCTGCCCTTCGTCGAGGCTGCGCACCTTGGCGATCTTGCCTTTGACCTTGGCCCCCGGCAGATGGCCGCCGGTGCCGGTTTTGGCCCCCTGCCCGCCCTTGAAGTGAAACGCCTGCACCTTGTCCAGCTTGTCCCAGCTGAACCCGAAGCGCGCGGAGGCCAGTTCGTAGAAGTAGCGCGAATTGGCTTCCTGCTCTTCGGGCAACATGCCGCCCTCACCGGAACAGATGCCCGTCCCGGCCATTTCAGCACCCATCGCCAGCGCCACCTTGGCCGGTTCCGACAAGGCCCCGAAAGACATGTCCGAGACAAAGAGAGGGATTTTCAGGCGTAGCGGTTTTTGTGCGTTGGGCCCGATCACCACATCGGTGCCCACCGGTTCATCATCCAGCAGCGGTGCCTTGGCCAATTGCGCTGTCAGAAGCTGGATGTCATCCCAATCAGGCAGTTCCGCGCGCAACACACCCATGGCGTCCACCACACCGTGATGGCCGGTCTTGCTGAGACCGTCCCGCGCATATTGCTGGATCAACCCGGTATAGGGCTCACCAGTATCGCCATGGCTGGGGTCGGCATAAAGACCAAGATAGGCGTCCCGGTTATAGGGTTGCGGATTGTCATACCCCCATTGGTTGATCTCATCCGCATCAACCATAACCTCGCCATCTTCGATCCAGGATTTGAACTTTGGCAATGCCTCGTCGTTGGCATAAGACGACACACCGCTGTCGAGCCGGTAGTCCCAATCATGCACCCCGCAGATCAGATCCTTGCCGCGCACGTGGCCGTCCGCCATCAGCGCCCCTCGGTGCAGACATCGTCCGTAGAAAACCGACACCTCCTCGTCAAACCGCACGACCACCAGATCGACTTCGCCTATAATTGCATATTGTGGATCACGGTCAGGCAAAGTGCTCAAGGTCGCAACGGGTGTTGGGGTCATAGGGATCTTCTTCCTTGCTTTGGCATTCGCCGCACTGCTGGGACGTTTTGGACGTTCTTCGAGTTATGTCACCGCAAGGTGCGACAAATCAACTTAGCAAGCCAAATCACAATTTGCCCAGATCATGCGAAAACGGTGAATTTCCCGCATTTGTTGTTTTCTGACGTCAGTGGTGATGAGCCCATTAACACGTTGGTTTTCTTGGATGATGGCCTGTCCGGTCCCCGCAACACCGGGGCAACCATCAGTTTTCCAGGTTTCCCGACGTCAAGGCACCCCCTTTGACCGCGCGGACGCCGGCACGAATGATGGCAACCACAGTCAGCACCGTAAGCGACCAGAAAAACCAGGTGATGGGCCCGCGCACCAGGATCAGCGGATCGCTGCCCGACATCAGCATCGACTGGCGGAAGTTGTCCTCCAGCAAGGGCCCCAGAATAAAGGCGATCAGGAAGGGGGCCGCAGGAATATGGTAGCGCACCATCAGATAGCCGACCCAGCCCATGACAAACATCACGCCCACGTCAAAGATATTGTTGTTCACCGCAAAGACGCCGTAGATGCACAGCACAAGGACCGCCGGGATCAGGATGCGTTTGGGAATATCCGCCACATATTTGAACCCCCGGATGGCAACCGAGCCGATCAGGAACAAAAAGGCGGAACTGACGATCAGACCGATGAACAGACCGTAAATGATGTCCACGTTGAGGATGAACATCATCGGCCCGGGTTGCAGGCCGTGGATCATGAAGGCCCCGATGATGATCGCTGTGATCACATCCCCCGGCACACCAAGCGCCAGCAAAGGGATCAGGGTAGCGCCCGCCACACCATTGTTGCCCGCCTCGGAAGCGGCGACGCCCTCGATCTCTCCCTTGCCGAAATTCTCCTTGTTTTTTGACGTACGGCGCGCTTCGGAATAGCTCAGAAAGGCCGATGGGGCAGCACCGATGCCGGGGATTGAGCCCAGAAAAACGCCGATGAAACTGCCCCGCACGATGGATTTGAAACTGCGCCGGTAGTCGGCGAAACTGACCCAGTTCTTGCCCAGCGAGCGCGCCTTGCCGACATGTGCCGTGGGATGCCAGACCATCGCCAGAATTTCCGGGATCGCAAAAAGCCCGATCAGCACAGCGATAAAATTGAGACCGCCCATCATGTTGGGATCGCCAAAGGTAAACCGGTTGGTGCCATAGACCAGATCCAACCCGATGGTCGCCAGCAAGAGCCCCAGAAGCGCGGAGAGCGCGCCGCGCAACAGGCTGTCACCCGACACACCCGCGATGATCGTGAGTGAAAACAGGATCAGCGTGAAAAATTCCGGTGGGCCGAAACTCAGCGCAAAAGAGGCCAGCCAGCCAGCAAAGAGGATCAGCGACAGGTTGGAGATGACATCCGCCGTGCAGGACGCCCAAAGCGCCATGCCCAATGCGCGGCCCGCCTCACCTTTTTCGGCCATCGGGTAGCCGTCCAGAATGGTTGCCGATGACGCGGGCGTGCCCGGTGTCTTGATCAGGATGGCGGGAATGGAGCCGCCGAATATCCCGCCCTTGTAAACACCCAGGAGCAGCAGGATGCCGGTAATGGGCTGCATCGCAAAGGTGAAGGGCAGCGTGAGCGCCACGGCCATGGTCGCCGACATCCCCGGAATGGCACCGCCAATAACCCCAACCGCCACTCCGATAAACAGCGCCAGAAAGGATTCGATGTTGCCGACAAGGCTGAGACCTGCAGCGAGACTGTCGAGAAAGCTCATGGCAGCCTCAGATAATTGCCCTGCGGGATTGCCACCCCGGCCACATGGGCAAAAAACGCATAGAGCACCAGCGGAATGATCACCGCGCAGATCAAGGCGGTGACCGGATGTCTTGTGCGCACCAGAAAGGCCGACGCGGCAAAGACCAGCATGGAGGTCAGCACCATGCCCAGGCGCGGCAGCAGGAACATGGTGACCCCCATGATGACCGCCATGCCCGCCAGCCGCATCCAGGCAGCCTTTGCATCCTCATCGGGGCCGTCCAGGGGCGCACCATCGGGTGCCATGCGCATTCCGGAAAACACCAGCCCCAGACCCGTCAGCCCGGTGAAGCCCGCCAGCGCATAAGGCCAAAAAAGCGGTGACAGGATCACATTGCCCACATTGCTGGGCGATGAGACCCATGCAGGAATGGCATAAAGGGTCAGAAACAGGGCCGCGATCAATGCGCCGGTCCCCAATCGCAGCTGCACCTGTCGCTCAGTCATGCACTCCCCCCTCGCCCTTTTTCCGGGTCTTGCAAAAAACGCCGGACCTCCAGTGGCCCGGCGTTTTTCGTGATTTCAAAGCAGGGCGTTGACCCTAGCCTTCAATTCTCATGCCTAATTCGTCAACCAGTTTCCGGAACGTGTTGTACTGTCTTTCGATAAAGGCATTGGCATCTTCGGGGGACATCAACTCGATCACCGACCCCCGTTCGGTCATTTTCGAAAGGAACCCTTCGTCCTTGGTGGCCGTGGCCATCCAGGCGCCCCATTTGTCGGCAACATCATCCGGCAACCCGTCTGGCCCCGCGATGCCGGTCCAGCCAACCAATTGATGCAAGGCGGGTTTACCCAGATCCGCCGCCGTGGGCACATCGAACCCCGCGACAGGTTCCGCGGTGGTCACCATCAAAGGCACAAGCTGCTTGTTCGCGACAAAACCGGAAATGGCCGAGGAATTTGTGCACAGGAACGTGGCGGTGCCGTTCAAAACCGCCGTGGCAGCCGCCCCGCCGCCCTTTTGCGGAATATGGGTGGTCTGCGTCAAAGGTTCTTCGACGCCGAATTCCTTCAGCACCATCACAGCGGCCAGATGCAGCAGCGAGCCGACACCCGAGGACGAATAGGTCACGCCGCCCTCATTCACCTTTGCTACCAGATCGTCCATGGAGGTAATGCCCGAGGACGGGCTGACAGCGCAGGCCACCGGGTTGATCTCATAGACAGTGACGAAGCGGAAATCATCCAGACCGTAGGGCAAGGTCGCTTTCATCGCCGGGTTGACGGAATGCGAGCCAACGCGGGCGAAAAGCATGGTGTAGCCGTCTTCCTTGGCGTTCTGGACAGCCACGGAGCCGGTCGCCCCGCCGGCACCGGTGACATTCGCCATGACCAGCGGTTTGCCCACAGCCGCTCCCAGCGGTTCCGCAATCGTGCGTGCGGAGATATCCGTCGCCCCGCCCGCACCGTAAGGAATGACCATGTTGATCGGCCGCTCCGGATATTCGGCGAACGCTGCCCCCGCCAGCCCCAGGCTTAACGCACAAACCGCGCTCATCGTTTTCATTGACATCATATTCTCCCCGTTGGATTTACCTGTTGACGCCGCACGAAACCTGCCGTGGACGCTCTTGCACAATTGGTATCGTTAAGACATGCTTTAAAGAAGTAATAATATATTACAAATTCCGTTAGCAATGCTAACATTAAAGGCCGAAAACCATGTCCATCCGCATCCTGCGCACGCTTATTGCGGTGCATGACCATAAAACCTTCAGTGCCGCTGCGGATGCGGTTTTTGTCACCCACGCCGCGGTCAGCCAACAAATGCGCACCCTGGAGGAAAACTGGGGCATTCAGCTTTTTGATCGCAGCAGACGCACGCCGGAACTCACACCGCTCGGACGCGCGCTGGTGGCCAAGGCCAGGGAAGTGGTGCGCGCTTACGACCAGATGCTGCCCTCCGTTCTGGGTGAAACCGGTGTCAGCGGGGAGGTCGCTCTCGGCGCACTGCCGACCACACTCACGACCCTCATTCCCTCGGCAATTTCCATGCTTGTCGCGGCCTTCCCCCAGGTGCATGTACGGCTTTTCCCGGGGTTGACTCTGCAATTGATCTCACAACTGGAGCGCGGCGCATTGGATGCGGTGCTGGTCTCGCGCCCGCAGCTTTTGCCCGCAGGCGTCGAATTTCTTGAAGTCGCCGAAGAACCGTTGCAATTGCTGGCCTCCATGGACACCAAAAGTGACGATCCCTTTGAACTGATCGCCACACATCCATTCATCCGGTTCAATCGCGAAGCGGTGGTCGGCCACATGATCGAAAGCTGGCTGCAAAACAAAAACATCCGCGTCAATGAAGCGATGGAACTGGACGGTTTGGAGGCCATCTCCAGCATGGTCTATGCCAATCTCGGCGTGGCCATCGCCCCCAAACGGTCGGTGTTGCCCAATAACCCGCTGCCGCTCAAACGCCTGTCGCTGGGGGATGACGCGCCTATTCGCAGGTTGGGTCTGCTTTACCCGCGCGACACCGCACACGGGCGCGTTTTGTCCGAGCTGCACAGCGTCTGCCTGCGCGCCGTCGCCAAGGGCGCTTTTGGTGATGCGAAAATAGTCAATGACGTCTGAACAGATCCTCTATCTGGTGATTGGCTCCATTGCCGGTGGTTTTATCAATGGATTAGCTGCGTTCGGCACTTCCTTGTTTGCGCTTGGTTTTTTCCTGACGGTCATGCCCGCGCTGGAAGCGGTCGCGATCATTGTGGTCATTTCCGTCACCAGCGGGCTACAAGGATTGTGGATCGTGCGAAAATCCATTGCTGCCAACCCCAGACGGCTGGCCAGGTTTCTCATGCCAGCCATTTTGGGCATTCCATTGGGCATCGCCTCGCTCAAACAGATCGACGCATCGGTTCTGAAACTTCTGATCGCGTTTTTCCTGATCCTTTACGGCGGATTTTTCACGCTCAGACGAAACCTGCCGAAAATTGACCATCCCACGCCCCTCATTGATTGCGTGGTCGGGTTCTTCGCGGGCATCCTTGGTGGCGCCGCATCGCTGTCCGGCGCGCTGCCCACCATGTGGTGCGCGATGCGCGCCTGGCCAAAGGTGGAAACCCGCGCGGTACTGCAACCTTTCAACGTCACGGTCTTGTCGCTAACGGCCGTGCTGCTGGCGCTCAATGGCGCGTATCAACCCCGCACCTTGTGGTTTCTCTGCATCGCGATCCCGACCGCGATGATCTCCGCCCAACTGGGTATTTTCGTCTTCCGGCAACTGAGCGACAGCGCTTTCAGGCGGTTACTGATCGCGATCTGTTTTGTCTCCGGCGCTGTGTTGCTGGCGCGCGAACTGCTGTAAGCCGTTAGCCGATGACCTCATCCGAACGATCATCCGTCTCACCGTAGCGTTTGAGCACAGCCGGTTTTGTGCCTTCGTAAACGCGGTCGAGGTTTTTGACGATCTTGGCGTTTTCGCGCTCAAACAGACACTCGCCCTGCATATTGGAGGCGACGATAAACGGCCCCATCCGGCGTGCGCGGATCACCCACATGGCCTGCGCGATGCCAAGCTCTTCGTGCCAGTGAACGGCCTCAACCGTCTCAACCCCCCGGCCCAGTAGCGCGCCGGTGCCATAGCCGACGGTAGAGAGGTATACGGCCCCGTTCGGCACAAAATACTCTTTGTAGTCCTTTGAGGACATGCCGCCTTTGCCGATGATCAGGCGCGCACCGGTTCTGGCCATCCATTCCGGCAACCATTTGGCAAAGCGGAAACTCGCCGTGGCCGTCACCGCCCCCAGATCGAACGAACCATCCTCCCGGATCACCGCTGCGGGCGAACAATGGAAATTGGCGGCACTTTGGGAGGGCAGTTCCATGGGGATGTTGGCCTGATCCTCCAGCGCCCGCATGTAGACCCCTTCGCGCGCCGTGTAGATCAGCCCGTCCAGATAGACGATATCGCCCAGACGCAGATCGGCGATGGCCTCGGCTGTGGGGGTGGTCGACAGGGTCACTTCGCGTATCTTCATTCCGCCGCCTCCAGACCCATTTCCCATTCGATACCCTCGCGGCGCTGATAAGCGGTGAACCAATCGGGATCCGTGCGGTGCTCCACCCGACCGTCCGGAAAAATGCGCGCCACCGCGCGACGCGACGAGAGACAAAACGCATGCACGGACATCTGCATGCCGCCCGTATGGCAGTAGCCTACTTCAATATTGCAGTCTATCACCATGTTTTTGCCGACAAATCCCATGGCCCCCATGCCGATGGAGTTCCCCAGCTCCTTGAAGTCATCCTCCATCGCGGCAATCTTCGGGTCGGAATTCCGGCTACCCACGGTGCGCAGCACTGACGCGCGTTTGCCCAGCACCATGCAGGTGTCTTTCGACCCGCCAAGCCCGATCCCGATGATCGCAGGCTGGCACGCCAACCCGCGTTTGCCGAAAGCCACCAGACTGTCGAGGTAGAACCGTTTGATCCCCTGAATACCGTCCGACGGGAAGAGCATCCGGTAATCCGTGCCGAAAAGCCCGCCCTTATGCACGGTGATCAGATCAATCCATTCCCCCTGGGGTTCAAACCCATATTCAATCTCAGGCGCACCAATCCCGACGTTATTGTTATGATCCGTCCGCCAGAGCGGATGCACCCGGTTGGGTCTGAGCGGCACGCCCGTGGTTGCATTGGCCGTGGCACGGCGCAATGCGGCCTCCAGCGCCACCGGTCCGCCCTCGATCCGCGCCTCATTGCCCATTTTCACATACCAGCGCGGCACGCCCGTATCCCCGCACATGGCGCGCCGATCCTCCTTGGCGGCCTCGTAATTCTCCAGCATCGCTTGCAAAACAAAGGACGACAGATCGCCATCTTCGGTTTTTGCGGCCGCCTTCAGCCCGTCCAGATAATCCTGCGGGATTTCGATGGCTGCCTTATCCATCAGGGTTTCGGCGGTTTGTTGTATCAGATGAATGGGGATCATTGCGCAGCCACCAGTGTTTCGGGTTCGCCTTCGGGCAGGATGGTCTCGCCCGGTCGAACAATGGAAAAATCGACAGGTTCGCGGGTCACGTCCACATCCGCGCCGTCTTGCCGGGCGATGGTGAAATAGGACGCAGCCAAGTCGCCCGTTTCGGGGAAATCCTCGCGGAAATGTGCCCCGCGCGAGTTTTCGCGGGCAAGCCCCGCCTTGGCGATCACTTTGGAGATATCGCACAGGCTCGCCATGTTCAGCCAGTCGTGCCAGGTCAGGTTGAAGGCTAAATTGCCCGGAGCGACGCCGACCTGCATCAGATCATCCTCGATGGTGGCAATCCGCTCCAGCCCGCGCTGCATGCCACTGGCCGTGCGCATGACACCGACATCCTCCCACATGGCCTCCTGCAACCGGTTCCGCAAAGGCTGCACCAGATCGGGTTTACGGCTCAGCGGATGCACAGCGCGGGCATATTCTGCCGCAAGAACCGCCTCATCCGGATCTCGCAGGTTGCCCATCGTGCGAATATCCCGCCCCATCGTGTCGCCCGCGATCCCGCCATAGACGGTGGAATTGGCCACGCCGTTGCCGCCCAACCGGTTCGACCCATGCGCACCGCCCGCATCTTCGCCGGCCACATAGAGGCCCTCAAGTGCGGTGCGCGTATCCACATCCACAACCACGCCCCCCATGAAATAATGCGCCGTCGGCACCACCTTGACCAGCCCACCGGCCAGATCAAAGCCGCTGTCCTCACAACGCCTGACCATGCCCTTGAATTTCCGGCGCACATTGTCCGGGCCCAGATGCGCCATGGAGATGAACATCCCCACCTGACCCGGGTCATTGCTTTTGCGCATCTCCGCGTAGATGCCGCGGCTGACCACATCGCGCGTGGCCCGCTCGCCTTTGACGTCATAATCGAACATAAAGCGCTGTCCGGCGGCATTCAGCAATTGCCCACCCGCGCCGCGCAGCCCCTCTTCAAGCACCGTGCCGGTCATACGGCTGTGCGCGCCCGCCAGCAGCCCCGTCGGGTGAAACTGCACCATCTCCATATCCCGCAGCGGCAGGCCCGCGCGCAGCGCCATGGCCAGCCCGTCCATCGTCTTGTCGCCGCTGGGGGTGTGATACTTGTACATGGTCGGCCCACCGCCCGTGGCCATCAGCACCGTCTTGGCCCGCACAAACCGAAACCCGCCGGTGCGCATGTCGATCATCAGAACACCGGCCAGCGCACTACCATCTTTTGTCGGGATCAGACCGATGGCGCGATGTTCCTGCAGTTTCTCCACCGGTCGGCTCAGCACCTGTTCCATCAACCGGTTGATGATCTCGATGCCCGTCAGATCGCCCTTGTGCACGGTGCGGTCCGCCGTCTGCCCGGCAAAGGCCTTTTGATGCAAACTGCCATCGGGGTTGCGGTCAAAAAAGCAGCCGATCTCGTTTTCCAACTCGCGAATGCGCACCACAGCCTGTTCACAAAGCCGCCAGGCCATGTCCTGATTGGGCAGCCATTTACCGCCCTCAATCGTGTCCATGAAATGACGCGCCACTGTATCGCCGCCACCAAGTGCGACGTTGTAGCCGCCCTGCACCATCCGGGTACAGCCGCATTTGCCAATCAACCCTTTTACGGCAATGGTGATCTTAGTGCCTTCGGGCGCGGCTTGCTGTGCATGAAGGGCGGCAAAAAGCCCTGCGCCGCCGGTGCCGAGGATCAGAATATCCGTGTCATGCCGTTCGATGGTTCCTGTCATCGCTCATACCACCTGTAGGAAAAACGTACCCGAAATCACAAATGCGACCCCCAGGGCCCCGGCCGCAAGGGTTTTCTGAGGCGCTGACCAGGGCAGCCATTCCATCGCCATCAACCGCAAGCCGCCAAATATGTGCACAGCCAGCAGGAAAATCAGCCCGAACTCCGCCAGTTTCACCAATGGCTGATCGGCAAAATTCAGAAAGGCGTCCAGACGTTCGGGCTGGGTCAGGGCCAGCGACAAGACCCAGAAATGCAGCGGCAGGAAAAGCGCCAGCGCCAGCCCGGACACACGGTGCAGCACATAGGCCAGCCACAAAGGATGCACGCGCGCCACTCTCATGGCAGGCCCACCGGCCAGGTCACGGCGATCACGGCCTTTGACCCCATGACAAAAAGCCCCAAACCGACACCCCAGGTCAACGCGGCAAGCCGGGTGCCCGTCATCCCGGTCCATTCGTGCAGGATGACGCGCAATCCGATGGCAGCGTGGACGGCGACCGCCAGAACAAAACTGCCGTAAAACAAAAACCAAAAGACCGAACCCTGCGTCCGTCCCAAAATCTCCGCCGCCGACAAGCCGCCCTGCACGGCGTAGATTATCACAGCGATATGGCCCAGCGTCAGCGGGGCCATGATCAACGCGGTGATCCGTTGCAGCATATAAAGGCGCAGATCAAGCATCGGTTTACTTGCGCCTCCGCAGAAAACCCCGGGCCGTTTCGCGTTTCAGCCCGGCAATTGCCGACATTGGGTCCAGATCATTGGGGCAATAAACCGTGCAACTGCCCATGGAGTGGCAATTATGGCACCCGCCGGCGCCAGACACCGCCGCCAGGATATCCGTCCGGTCCTCATGTTTGGCATCATTGTAAAGGGTCCAGGCCCGTTGCAGCGCAGCAGGGCCGAGGTATTCAGGATTGCCCGCCACCGTGTCACAGGCGGCATAGCAGACCGAGCAATTGATGCATTCAATCCCCGCGCTCGCCACTTGTCTGCTGTGGTCACCGGGATCAATGGCCGGTATCGGATCCGCACGGCTGGCACTCGGCGTGTGAACCCCCCCGGCAGCAACCCATTTGTCGAAAAACGGGTCCATATCAACCGCTAAATCCTTGATAATCGGCAGGTTTCGCAACGGGCCGATCTCGACCTTGCCACCGTTCAGCACTTTTTTCACATGGGTCCGGCAGGTCCAACGTGGCCGCCCGTTGACCATCATGGCACAGGAGCCACACATGCCCACGCGACAGGCAAACCGGTAGGTCAGCGTCGCATCCGCATAGTGCTGTATCCAGGAAACCACATCGAGGATTGTCTGATTGTCCTGCGCCGGAACTTCGAAAGTTTCAAACTGCCCGGCCACGCCTGACCCGCGCCAGACGGAAACTTCAAGCGTGTCGTTCTGAGCGGTCACCCGGCGTTCCTGACTTGTTCATTACGGTGGTGCCCGTATGATATATCCGCCAGAATTGCTAACGAGAAGGAATATGTTCTTATGGTTCTTGTAAGATCAACTTACATAAATATGGCGCCCTTTCATGTCTGATCCCACACTCAAATCGCTTTTTCAGGACCGGTTTGGCTCGGCTCCGGATGTGCCTTCAGAAATGGCAGAGGCCCGTGTACTCAAAGGCATAGCTGCGCGAGGATCGTGTCGCTGGTTCGACGGGAAAGTGCCTTCGCGGGACATACTGGAAACCCTTTGCGCCGCAGCTCTTTGCGCGCCTTCAAAAAGCGATTTGCAGCAACGCGACCTGCTGATCGTTTCCGATCAGACCATGATGACGGAACTCAAAATGCTTCTGAAAGCGCAGGAGTGGATCGCGGATGCGCCTGCAATGGTGGTGTTTCTGGCCAATAACAGACGCCAAAGGCAAATTCAGACGTGGCATGATCAACCCTTTCCCAACGACCATCTGGACGCTTTTTTCAATGCGAGCCTCGACGCCGGTATCGCGCTGGCTTTTTTCATGGCCGCCGCGGAAAACGCAGGTTTGGGCTGCTGCCCGATCAGCACGATCCGCAACCACCTCCCAGACGTAAAAGAGCTACTGCACTTGCCCGATCATGTCTTTCCCGTTGCGGGCCTGGCTGTGGGTTATCCCAGATATGAGCCCCGCATCAGCGCCCGCCTGCCGTTGGAGGCGACGGTGCATCACAACAGCTTTGCCGACACATCGAAAGAACAGGTGCTGACCTATGATGCGCGTAGGCTGGCCGGTTCCGAAGGTCCGGGCTGGTCAGGTGCCAAGGCCAGAATGTATGCGGAACCGCAACGGCAGGATTTTGCCGCGTTCATGCAGAAAATCGGCTTCAATCTGGATTAAAGAAGCCTCCTAAAGCACTTCATCAAAAGTCTTTTTCAACTTCCCAACGATCTCGTCAACGTGGTTATCTTCCATAATGAACGGCGGCGCGAGCAGCACATGATCACCGTTCTGACCATCCACGGTGCCACCCATCGGGTAGCAGGCCAAACCGTTCGACATCGCCGTTTGCTTGATCTTCTTGTTCACCCCGTCGCTGGGCGCAAAGGGCGCCTTCGAGCCACGGTCGGCCACGATTTCCAGCCCCAGAAACAAGCCCCTGCCCCGAATGTCACCAATGTTCGGGTGCTGCCCGAATTCCGCCTGCAGAGCATCCTGCAATTTCACGCCCATGGCGGCGCATTGATCCACCAAACCACCGGTCAGTTTTTTGACGACTGCATTCCCTGCCGCACAGGCCGTCGGATGGCCGATATAGGTATGCCCGTGCTGAAAAAATCCGGTCCCATCCGCGATAGCCTGATGGATTTTTGAAGTGCATATCATCGCGCCAATAGGTTGATATCCCGCCCCCAGACCTTTTGCGATGGTGACAATATCTGCGGTGATCCCCTCCTGCTCGTGCGCAAAAAAACTGCCCGTTCTGCCCATGCCGCACATGACCTCATCAAGGATCAGCAGAATACCGTATTGGTCGCAAATCTCGCGAACGCGCTTGAAATATCCTTCAACCGGCGGCACCGCGCCCAGAGTGGCCCCGACGACCGGTTCCGCGACAAAGCCGATCACGGTATCAGGGCCGAGGCGCAGCAGTTCCGCTTCCAGTTCATTGGCAACCCGCTGGCCATAATCAAAGGCGCTCTCACCGTCCTGCTGACCACGGTAGGCATAGCAAGGGGAGATCAGCGACGTCTCGACCATGATCGGCGCAAATGCCTGCTTGCGCCAGACATTGCCGCCCGTGGCTAGAGCGCCCAGAGTATTGCCATGATAGCTCTGACGCCGCGCGATGAAATGGCGGCGACCCGGTTGGCCGATCTCAACAAAATACTGACGCGCCAGTTTCAGCGCAGCCTCAACCGCTTCGGACCCACCTGAAACAAAATAGACCTTTTCCAGATCACCCGGCGCTTTCGCGATCAACCTGTCGGCAAGCTCTTCCGCAGGATCAGAGGTGAAGAAACTGGTGTGAGCATATGCGAGCTGGGCGACCTGTTCCTGAATTGCAGCGATCACGTCAGGATCGCCATGCCCCAGGCACGACACCGCCGCCCCCCCTGATCCATCAAAATATTCTTTACCATCAGCATCATAGATGTACGCGCCTTTACCTATAGACGCTCGTCGAACTTTGGCCGTAGAGTGCCGGGCGAATACATGTGACATTCGAAATCTCCCTCTTTCATCTGCCATTTATGAAACATACGGAGTCATTGTTGACAACACTATGAAACAAATGAATCCTCCAAGGAGGAATCGCAACGGTTGGGGAACGTGCGTGGCTGAGCCACTCGATATCAGAATATCTGCGAACTACGAAGACTTAAGCGGCAGGCTGAAACAGGCCGCCGACTATCTTATCGAGAACCAGATTGATGTCGCTACCCGCTCTCTGCGCTCCGTCGCCGAGCAAAGCAAAATTGCGCCCGCCTCGTTTTCCCGCCTCGCCCGCGCCCTTGGGTATGCGGATTTTGGGTCGCTCAGAGGTGATATCCGCACGTCCATTGACCGCCGCGTGAACGGCGCGTCACAGCGCACCCGGCAACTGACCCATCTGCAAAGAGAGGGCAATGAGGATTTCGTCGCGGGCTTTGCCAACGCCTGTACCGGCAACATTCAGACCCTGGCGGATGGATTGGAGGGCACCGAGTTCAAGAACACCGTCGGCAAATTGCACAAAGCGCGAAACGTTCTGGTATTCGGCGCGTTAAGTTCCACCGGTGTTGCGGAACACCTCAATTACATGGCCAGCCTCTTGTTCGACAATTGGAGCCTCGCTGGCCGGATGGGATCGTCTCTGGGGGCGGGTCTGGCAGGGTTGGACGCCAATGACGTTTTGGTGCTGATCACCCAGACGCCATACTCCCCCCGGCCGGTCAGGGCTGCGGAGCTGGCACGTGCCAACGGCGCGCATGTCGTCGTCATCACCGATACCCACGCCTGCCCGGCGCTTAAACACGCCTCGGCGCGCTTTATCATTCCCGCCAAATCTCCGCATTTCTTTTCATCCTACACCGCTACGCTGTTTTTTGTGGAAACCCTGATCGGGATGCTCGCCCAAATCGGAGGCGAAGCGTCCAGAAATCGCATTGCGGAGGTGGAAACAAGCAACCGCCGTTTACAAGAGATACTAGACGGCTAATCTACGACCAATAATCCAAAAAAGGGAGACAACAATGTTCAACGGATTAAAAATGACGGCCGCAGGTGCGGCACTGGCAATGCTGGCGGCACCCGCCGCAATGGCGGAGGATTTTATTACCATCGGGACCGGGGGCGTCACAGGGGTTTACTATCCAACCGGCGGGGCCATCTGCCGTCTGGTCAACAAGGGCCGCAAGGAGCACGGCATCCGCTGCTCCGTCGAATCAACCGGTGGTTCGGTCTACAACATCAACACAATCCGCGAAGGCGAGCTGGAATTCGGCGTGGCCCAGTCGGACTGGCAGTACCATGCGTATAATGGCACTTCAAAATTCGAAGATCAGGGCGCGTTTGAAGACCTGCGCGCGGTGTTCTCCATCCACCCTGAACCCTTCACCGTTGTGGCACGTGCTGACGCCGGTGTGAAAACCCTCGCCGACATCAAGGGCAAACGTGTGAACATCGGCAACCCCGGTTCCGGTGCCCGTGGCACCACAGAGGTTGTTCTGGCCGCAATGGGCTGGACAACGGGCGATCTGGCTCTGGCAGCCGAGTTGAAAGCCGCAGAGCAATCAGCAGCGCTTTGTGACAACCAGATCGACGTGATGATCTACACGGTAGGCCACCCCTCAGGGTCCATTCAGGAAGCCACCACAGCCTGCGATTCCGTTCTGGTCGAGGTGTCCGGGGCTGAAATCGACAAGCTGATCGGCGAAAACTCCTACTACCGGACTGCGAAAATCCCCGGTGGCATGTATCGCGGGTCGGATGAGGACATCACCACATTTGGTGTGGGTGCAACCTTCGTAACCTCCGCCAGCGTATCGGAAGAAGCGGTCTATGCGGTTGTCGCTGCGGTCTTTGACAACTTTGACGATTTCAAAAAACTGCACCCTGCCTTTGCAAACCTGACGGCAGAGGAAATGGCCACAGCGGGCCTTTCCGCACCGCTGCACCCCGGTGCTGCAAAGTACTACAAGGAAAAAGGCTGGATTGAGTAATCCACTCTCCTGACACCGCAGAGGGCAGCACGCTGCCCTCTGTCGCCCGCAAAAAAGGGCAAATTCTCAGAACAAAAGCCGTAAACAGCGGCATCTCAGGGAGACAGTCGAATGTCAGATAACTCCAGCGGTGGCCGCGCGCTATCCGAAGAAGAACTACAGGATCTTGTATCCTCCTCTGATGCCGGAGCGCGAGCCCCGGCCGGTGCCGTGGGGACATTCCTGGCCATAACGGCCATCATCTGGTCGCTGTTTCAGGTCATGCTGGCCTCGCCGCTGTCCAACCAGCTTCTGCCGGGCTCCGTGATCAACAATTCGCGGCAAATCCATCTGGCGTTTTCGATATTCCTGGCCTTCATGGCCTACCCGATGCTGAAATCCAGCCCCCGCCATTATATCCCCATACACGATTGGATACTGGCCATCGCGGGCGCATTCATCGCGATGTACGGCTATATTTTCTACGACAAGATCGTGAATTCCGGCGGGCTTGCCGATGATGTGGACAAATGGTTCGCGCTGATCGGGCTGGTCATCCTCTTTGAGGGCGCGCGCCGCGCATTGGGACCGGCCATGGCGATCATTGCCACGATCTTCCTGCTCTACGTCTTCTTTGGCTCGTCACAGGCGGTTCCGGATGTGATCCGCTGGAAAGGTGCCAGCCTGCAAAAAGCCATGAGCCATATGTGGATCACCTCCGAAGGCGTCTTCGGGATCGCATTGGGTGTTTCGACGAAATTCGTCTTCCTCTTCGTGCTCTTTGGCGCCCTGCTCGATAAGGCGGGCGCGGGCAACTATTTTATCAAGATGGCCTTTGGCGCACTGGGCCACCTCAAGGGCGGCCCGGCCAAGGCAGCCGTCGTGGGCTCCGCCGCAACTGGCCTGATCTCCGGCTCTTCCATCGCCAACGTGGTCACCACCGGCACCTTCACAATCCCGTTGATGAAACGCGTAGGCTTTTCCGCTGAAAAAGGCGGCGCGGTCGAGGTGGCGTCTTCGGTGAACGGGCAGATCATGCCACCCGTCATGGGGGCCGCGGCCTTCCTGATGGTGGAATATGTGGGCATCTCCTATGTGGAAGTCATTACCCACGCCTTCCTGCCCGCGACGATTTCCTACATCGCTTTGGTCTACATCGTGCACCTCGAAGCGGTGAAGAATAATATGCCGACGCTGGGCAACCGCGTAGTGTCGATGGGCAAGACCATCGGCGGTATGGCAGCCTTCTTCGTGGGTTTCGCGGCACTTTGCTACGGCGTGCAATACCCGGTGAAATGGGTCACATCGCTGCTGCCGAATTCCGGTCTGCTGCTCTCGGGGCTGGTCTTTCTGGCCTATGTGTTCCTGCTCTTTTTCGCGGCAAAAGTGCCCGATCTGCAACCGGATGATCCCAATGCCGAGGAGATCGAATTGCCCGTTGTGGGCGAGATTTACAAGGCGGGTCTCTACTACCTGCTGCCGATCATCGTGCTGGTCTACTTCCTGATGATCGAGCAGAAGTCGCCAGGTCTTTCGGCCTTCTGGGCCACGTCGCTTCTGTTCGTGATCCTGCTCACACAGAAACCTCTCAAAGCGATGTTCCGGGGTGAAAGCGAAATGGCGAATGCCTTCAAGGACGGCGTTGCCGACCTGCTGCAAGGTCTCATCGACGGCGCGCGCAACATGATCGGCATTGGCCTTGCCACGGCAACCGCTGGTGTGATTGTCGGTACGGTGACGCTGACAGGTGTGGGTCAGGTCATGGCCGATCTGGTGGAATTCCTGTCGGGCGGCAATCTGATCCTGATGCTGATCATGGTGGGGCTTCTCAGCCTCATCCTCGGCATGGGTCTGCCGACCACGGCGAATTACATCGTGGTCTCCTCGCTGATGGCAGGGGTGGTTGTCGAACTGGGCGCGCAATCAGGGCTGATTGTGCCGCTGATCGCCGTGCACCTCTTTGTGTTCTACTTCGGGATCATGGCGGATGTGACACCGCCGGTGGGTCTGGCCAGTTTCGCCGCCGCAGCGGTTTCCGGCGGGGATGCCATCCGCACAGGCTTCGTGGCCTTCTTCTACAGCTTGCGCACCGTGGCCCTGCCCTTCGTCTTCATCTTCAACACCGACCTGTTGTTGATCGACGTGGGATGGGCGCAGGGCATCTTGGTGTTCATCACGGCCACCATCGCCATTCTGGTCTTCACCGCAGGCACCATGGGCTATTTCCTGACGCGCAACCGCATCTATGAAAGCATCGCGTTGATCTTCATTGCCTTCATGCTCTTCCGTCCGGATTTCTTCATGGATCGCCTGTCGCCTCCATTCCAGGATATCGAACCGGCGGCCTTTGCTGAACGGGTCGAGGCGGCACCTGTCGGACGCGAGTTCAGGGTCGTCGTCAGCGGGCCTGATTTCGACACCGGCGAGACCAAGGAAACCACATTGCTGGTGCCGATTGGCGAGGAAGCCGAGGGCACACGCATGGATGCCTACGGGCTCCTGACCGTCGCGGAGGGAGATGAAGTTGCGCTGGAGGAACCCCTCTTTGGGACACCTTTCGCGGAAACCTTCCAGAGCTATGATTTCTACGCAGACACCTTCGTGACCATCAAGGCGGTCAAGGCTCCTGCCGATCAGATGCCCAAGGAGTTGATCTTCATCCCGGCGCTGTTGCTGTTGGGCCTTGTCGTTCTGTTACAGCGTGGTCGTGCAGGTAAGGAAGAAGAAGGAGTGACCGCATGAGCCGTCCCGTTTTGTGCGCCATTGACGTCAGCCACAAAGGCCGCGATGCCGATGTGTTGAAAATCGCCAAGCGCCTGGCCGATCTGGATGGTGCCTCGCTTGACGTGGTCACCGTTGTTCCGGATTTTGGCCAGAGCATCGTCAGCACCTACTTTGAAAGCGATCACCATGAGAAGGTGGTCGCCGAAGCGCGGCAGCTGCTAAGCGATGAAATCACCGCAAGCCTTGGGTCCGACGCGGACGCGATGGTGCGCCATGTCGTGGCCACCGGAAATGCCTATGAGGAAATCCTCAAGGTCGCGGGTGAAACCGGGTGCGGGTTGATTGTGATCGGCGCGCATAAGCCTGATTTCAAAGACTACTTGCTGGGTCCAAACGCCGCCCGCGTGGTGCGGCACTCCTCGTGCAGCGTTCACGTGGTTCGGTAACCCGCGACCATTTTGAACTCCCTTCGGCGCGCTCTGAAAAGGACGCGCCGATTTTCGTTTTAGGGGTCAAAAATCACTGGCGCAAATCTCTATTTCATATATTCATGAAATATGGAAAAAGAATCACTGAATCGCCTGTCGATGTTGAGCCACCCACAGAGACTGGCGGTCTTTCGGTTGCTGATGCGTCGCTATCCGGATGAGGTGCCAGCCGGGGAAATCGCCGATGCCCTGATGCTGAAAGCCTCCACCACCTCTGTTTATCTCTCCGCGCTCAACGATGCCGGGCTGATTGTTCAGCACCGTGTGGGCACATCGTTGCGTTATCGCGCGCGCATTGAGGCTGCCGGTGAATTGATTGGCTTCCTGTTCACGGATTGCTGTCGCGGCCGTCCGGAGCTTTGCCCCCCCTCCCTCTTCTCTGGCCTCAAAGGAGCGAAAACCATGGCGGACACCACCTATAACGTTCTGTTCATCTGCACGGGCAACTCAGCACGGTCCATCTTCGCGGAAGCGATTCTGCGCGATCTGGAAGGATCGCGGTTTAAGGCCTATTCCGCCGGCACAAAACCCGGCTCGGAACTCAACCCTCTCGCGATTGAGATGCTGATCTCCAAGGGGCACGACACCTCCAACTTACGCGCCAAACACATTTCTGAATTTCAAAGCCCGGAAGCGCCGAAAATGGATTTCGTCTTCACGGTCTGCAATCGCGCGGCCAATGAGGACTGCCCTGCCTGGGAAGGCCAGCCCATCAGCGGGCACTGGGGTCTGCCCGACCCCGTAAAAGCGACCGGCAGCCTTGCCGAACGCAGGCTGGCTTTTCAACAGACCTATGGCGCCATGAACAACCGCATCAAAGCCTTTGCCGCCCTGCCGCTCCAAACCCACAATCGCATATCGTTGCAAGCCGCCGTTGACGACATCGGCGCAGATCACCTGGAAGGAACCGCTTGATGACCGTCTACGCCCTCAATGGACTGGGCCGTATTGGCAAACTTGCCCTGCGTCCGCTGCTTGAACGTGGTGCAAAAATTGCCTGGATCAATGACGCGGTGGGCGATCCGGCGATGCATGCCCATCTGCTGGAGTTCGACACCGTGCACGGGCGCTGGCCAGCGGCGTTTTCATCGGATGCAGACAGCCTCACCATCGACGGCACCCGGCTGCCTGCGCATGCCGAGACCGAGTTGAACCGGCTCCCGCTTGATGGCGTGGATGTGGTCATCGACTGCACCGGCGTCTTCAAGACCGAAGCGGCACTGGCCCCTTACTTCGCTGCCGGGGTCAAAAAGGTTGTGGTGTCCGCACCGGTCAAGGATGGCCCCACCGCCAATATCGTCTATGGCGTGAACAACCACGCCTATGATCCAGACCAGCACGACATTGTCACTGCCGCGAGTTGCACCACCAATTGCATCGCCCCCGTGGTGAAGGTCGTGCATGAAAACCTTGGCATCAAACACGGCTCGATCACCACGATCCACGATGTGACCAACACGCAAACCATCGTTGACCGGCCTGCAAAAGATTTGCGCCGGGCACGGTCGGCCTTGAACTCCCTGATCCCCACGACCACGGGCAGTGCCACGGCGATCACTCTGATTTACCCCGACCTCAAGGGGCGATTGAATGGCCACGCCGTACGTGTGCCGCTGTTGAATGCCTCGCTGACGGATTGTGTGTTTGAACTGGAATGCGCAACGACCGTTGAACAGGTCAATTCTCTTTTCCAAGCCGCCGCCGAAGGTCCGCTCAAAGGCATTCTTGGATATGAGACCAGACCGCTGGTGAGCACGGATTACACCAATGATCCGCGCTCCGGCATCGTTGATGGGCCTTCAACAATGGTCGTCAACGGCACACAACTCAAAGTTTACGTCTGGTACGACAACGAATGGGGGTATGCCAACCGCCTGGTTGACGTGGCCTTCATGGTTGGCAACAGCCTGTGACACCGGACCGGGCAGGATCGGCATATGTTGCCGTTACGGCCGCCTATTGGGCGTTTATGCTCACCGATGGCGCTTTGCGCATGCTGGTCTTGTTGCATTTTCATACCTTGGGATTTTCACCCGTTGAACTGGCCTATCTCTTTGTCCTCTACGAGATAGCAGGCGTTGTGACGAACCTCACGGCAGGATGGATCGCTGCCCGCTTTGGACTGACCTCAACGCTCTATGCCGGTCTGGCATTGCAAATCGCCGCCCTTCTGGCACTGGCGCAGCTTGATCCAGGCTGGGCGGTGGGTGCCTCTGTCATCTTTGTCATGGCCGTTCAGGGCGCTTCGGGCGTCGCCAAGGATCTGGCCAAGATGAGCGCAAAATCCGCCGTCAAACTACTCGCACCGGCGGAGCAAGGCGGGCTGTTTCGCTGGGTCGCCGTACTGACCGGCTCCAAGAATGCGGTGAAGGGTTTGGGTTTTCTTCTGGGCGCTGTGCTTCTGGGGTGGATCGGGCTGTCTGCCGCCGTTCTGAGCATGGCGGCTGTGCTGACCGTCATCCTTGTTCTTGTCATGTCTCTGATGCCGCGCGGCCTGCCCACCGGGCGCAAGGACGCGAAATTCAAGGACGTTTTTTCCAAGAACCGCGACATCAACTGGCTGAGCTTTGCCCGCGTGTTCCTTTTTGCCGCCCGCGATGTCTGGTTTGTCGTGGGCATTCCGATCTATTTCTATTCCGTCTTATCGGACGGATCAGAGGCGGGTAACCGCGCTGCATTTTTCATAATCGGCAGCTTCATGGCCTTGTGGGTCATCCTTTATGGCGGCGTGCAAGCCTCCGCACCCCGATTGCTGAATGCAAAATCGCGCGATGAGAAAGACATGATCGCAAGCGCGCAACGCTGGGCAACCATGCTGGTATTCGTGCCCGCGCTTTTGGCGGCCATCGTTTTTGCAACCAATGGCCCTGCCCCCTGGCTCACCATATGTCTGGTCGTGGGCCTGCTGGTTTTTGGTGGCATCTTCGCGATCAATTCAGCGCTGCATTCGTACCTGATTTTGGCCTTCAGCACAGGCAAACGTGTCACCATGGATGTGGGGTTCTACTACATGGCCAATGCCGCCGGTCGTTTGCTCGGGACCGTGCTATCGGGCCTGAGTTACCAGCTGGGCGGCCTGCCGCTTTGTCTGGGCACCGCAGCCGCACTTTTGATGTTAAGCGCATTTGGGGTTGCCCGACTGCGCGGCGCACAGATGCAAACCACCTAACCCGTGCTTGTCGCCAGTATGCGGCTGATTTCCTTGAGTGACCGACCGGAAGACGCGTGCCAGTCTGAAAACGCAGCCTGCACCGCTTTCATGGCGCCTTTGGACGTCGGTGCCTTGTCAATTACCCCTTCGGCAATCAGGCGTGCGACCACATCGCGCGACAGTATATAGCCATCCACACCCATGGCGCGTAGGAAATACTGCCCCGTTGCGCCGCCGAGGCGCGTGCCATGTGATTTCAGATGCGCCAGCAAATCAGCGTAGGCGTCCGCATCCCACCCGGCAATGAAAGCTCCAAATCCGCCCGCAGCATCGGATTGAGCACGCACGAAAACCGCGTTTTCCTGAACCGCCTGTATTTTCGGACCGTGTCGCACAATGGCTTTGTTCGCGATCAACGCGTCAAACCAAAGGTCGTCCATCATCGAACAGGCTCCGGGGTCGAAGCCTTTGAACGCCGTTTCAAATCCGGGCCACATGCTCTCGACAACTTTCCAGTTGAACCCGGCGTTGAAAATGGCGCGGGTCATCGCCGCAAGCCACCGGTCATCGGGAATTTCAGCAAGCGCCGCGCCTGATTTCGACGGCTCGAACCCCTCGAAAATGGCCTCTACCGATCCTTTGCGCTTGACGCTGATTGCCAAAATATCATCCAGGCTCCGCATGTTTTCCTCCCTTCTTGCGAAATCACAGTCTATCCGGCCCGGTTTCTATGCGAAACGGTCAATAGCTCACAACCACTTGTGCAAAAATTGCGCCCCCTAAATCCAAACCATCGGACGCATAATGGCATTGCCGCCGCGGAGTGCACCCCGGGTCTGGACCGGCGAGAAACCAAAGGCGCTTGCATGACCGCGCCGGCAAGGCGATACGTTTAAAGCACAATCTGACCAAAAACGGATTTCGATTGCATGTGGCAAGGCATTTCACGGCACGTCCGCCCCGCATTTATGCTGGCACTGGTTCTGTGGTTCCCGGTCACTGGCACGGTTCGGGCGGATCAGATTACCGTCTTTGCTGCCGCCAGTCTGAAAACGGCGCTGGATGAAATCGCGGCAGATTTCGAAACAGAAACAGGCCATGACGTCACCCTTGCCTTCGCGGGAACCCCGGTGTTGGCGCGCCAGATTTCGCAAGGCGCACCGGCCGATATCTTTTTGTCTGCCAGCAGTGACTGGATGGATTGGGTCGAAGACCGAGGTGCGCTTGAACCGGGCAATCGCAAAGACCTTCTGGGCAACGCGCTTGTGTTGATCGGACACAACGGAAATGCCGCAATCGAACTGGACAAGGTTTCACTGCGCGCGGGTTTGGCAGAAGCGCGCATCGCGATTGCGCTGGCGGATGCGGTTCCGGCCGGTATCTATGCCAAGGCGGCCCTGACCCATTTAGGGGTTTGGGAGGCCCTCAAACCGCAACTCATTCAAACCGACAATGCGCGCGCCGCCCTGGCCCTTGTGGCTTTGGGGGAGGCCCCCTTCGGCATCGTCTATCGCTCCGATGCCATCGCGGAGCCGCGCGTGCAGGTTGTTGCGACCTTCCCCGCCGCAAGTCACCCAAAGATCGTCTATCCAATGGCCTTGCTGAGAGGACGTATAACCAGGGCGGCCCAGACGTTTGCGGATTATCTGACCAGCGATGTGGCGCATAGGGTCTTTGAACATCAGGGATTTTCCCTGATTGACGAAGCATCATGACAGACTGGCTTGGCCCCGACGAATGGCGTGCCGTCGCCTTGTCGCTCAAAGTGTCCTTCTGGGCCACCTTGTGCAGTCTGCCACTGGGGCTTTGGGTGGCCTATGTTCTGGCGCGCCGAGAATTTATGGGAAAGCAGTTGCTCAACGGCATTGTCCACCTGCCGCTGATCCTGCCCCCGGTGGTCACCGGATACCTGCTGTTGACGACCTTCGGAACGCAAGCACCCGTTGGCGGTATGCTTCAATCCCTGGGCGTGGTCTTTGCTTTTCGCTGGACGGGGGCCGCTCTGGCCGCTGCCATCATGGCCTTTCCCTTGATGGTCCGCGCCATACGCCTCTCAATCGAAGCCGTTGACCCCAAGCTGGAACAGGCCGCATCGACGCTTGGCGCCTCAGGCGTTTGGGTGTTTTTGACCGTGACACTGCCCTTGATCCTGCCCGGCATTCTTGCAGGCGCAATTCTTGCGTTTGCCAAGGCCATGGGTGAATTCGGCGCGACCATCACATTCGTGTCCAACATCCCCGGCCAGACCCAAACCGTCCCCTCCGCAATCTACGCCTTTTTGCAGGTACCGGGCGGCGAAACCTCTGTCTGGCGTCTCGTGATCGTCAGCGTGATTATTGCCATGTCCGCCTTGTTACTCTCCGAATGGCTGGCGCGACGCGCAAAGAGGAGATTGGGTGCATGACGCTCGCCGTCTCTGTGCAACATAAGCTCAGCGGGTTCGACCTTGACGTAACCTTTGAAGCCCCACCCGGCATCACCGTGCTTTTCGGACGGTCGGGCGCGGGCAAGACCACCATTGTCAATGCCGTCGCTGGTCTCCTGAAGCCAGATGGCGGTCGTGTTGCTGCCGATGATCTGGTGCTTTTCGATATCGAAAACGACCTGTGGCTCCCCCCGCATAAACGGCGACTGGGGTATGTGTTTCAGGATGCGCGCCTGTTTCCACATCTCTCCGTGCGCCAGAACCTTCTTTATGGACGGTGGTTTGCCCCCGGCACCGAACCGCGCGGTAGCTTCGACCAGATTATCGAGATGTTGGGTATTGAAGATTTGCTGAAACGACGACCCGCAGCACTTTCGGGCGGGGAAAAACAAAGGGTTGCCATTGGTCGAGCGCTTCTGGCCAACCCCAAGCTCATCCTCGCGGATGAGCCGTTGTCATCGCTTGATGACGCACGCAAATCAGACATCCTGCCCTATTTCGAGCGGTTGCGCGACGAAACCAAAATCCCCATCCTTTATGTCAGCCATGCGGCAACCGAAGTTGCACGTATTGCCACCTCAGTGGTGGCGCTCGAAAAGGGTCGTGTCACACGGCAAGGTCCAGCCGCCGATGTTCTGAGCGACTTATCCGTGGCACCGCTTGGGGTCCGCGCCACCGGCTCCATGATCGAGGCCGTGGTGAAATCGCACCATTCGGACGGATTGAGCGCCTTGGCGACGGAAGGTACCCAATTGCTCGTGCCCCGGGTTGATCACCCCATTGGCACCAAGCTACGCGTGTGGATCGGTGCGCAGGATGTCATGGTGGCCACGTCCCGGCCAAATGGAATTTCCGCCCTCAATGTCCTTGAGGTTGAGATAAAAGAATTGCGTCTGGGAAGTGGACCCGGCGTCATGGTGCAGCTGAGCTTTGGCGCATCCCTGCTGCTCGCGCGCATCACCCGCCGGTCAGCCGATGCTCTGGCCCTCGAACCGGGCCAGACGGTCTATGCCGTCATCAAGGCCGTCTCCGTGCCCAGAGATGCGATTGGTGATGCCCCATCGCCGCGATGAATTCAGTAATCCGACACCAGCAGATGCACGGGCGCTTCATCCTCGGAAATGCTGGAAAACCGGCCGATAGGCATTTCAAAGACGTTATCGGTGCGATCATCGTTCACGGTCGAGACCTCGCCAATCAGGCAATCGCCCTTTTCCGCCCAGAAGGCATGCCACACGCCCGGCATCAGGGTCACGCTTTCGCCCGGCAGCAGACGCAGGTGAGCGCCTGCCTGAAAGGTTTTCTCGATCCCATCACAAGGCACCGTCACATCCGCCGCACGGTCGATATTGCCCTCGGCATCCGGCGCGAAAAGTTCGATGATCAGATCACCGCCACCGCGATTAATGATATCCTCGGCCTTTATGTTGTGCCGGTGCATGGGCGACAGCTGCTTGTCGCGGCTGATCATGATTTTTTCGGCATAGAGCATGCCACGTCCGGCGCCCAGATCTTCGACCGTCCCGTTGCGCGTTGTGAACAGAAAGAGCCCCATCTCTTCAAAGCGGCCCTCGCCATAATCCGTGATGTCCCATCCCAGTCCGCGTGCGCGTAAACCCGCAGCGTCAGAACCACGCATGCGCTGCGGGTCCCAATAGGCAAAGGGCGGCAGAATATGGCCAAAACTGCGAATGAAAGCATCACCCGCCTTGAGGATTTCATTGACGTCTGAGCGGTTCATTGGGCGGATCCTTCACATGGCCGATGCGCAAGCAACTGCGCTATGCCAGATGTCAGATAAAACCTCAAGATAGCGCTAACTGACTGCTGGCGGTCTGATCTGCATGGCTTTGATGACCTCGCTCAGGGCTTTGCCGATCGCGGCATGCCCGGCCGCGTCCAGATGAATGCCATCCAGCAGATCAACCTGCGCCACCTTGCTCAAGTCAACGAAGCCTACATTCAGATCACGCGCCCGTTGTTCAAGATGCGTCGCCAAATCGCGCGATTTCCCGGACGCCCCGGCGAAATCCTGTTCAAAAATACCCACTTCCCGCACGGGGACAGGTGCCGCCAGGATCACCTGCGGTGCGCCATCTGCCGGACCACTGTCGCAACGGCATATCTCCCGGGCCAGACGTCCCAAACCGGATGCAATGTCGTTGGCGGAGGCACCAAAGCGCGCCTTCAGATCGTTGGTCCCCAGCATCACAACGACCAGATCGATGGGCCGGTGGCTTTCCAGAAGGGCGTGCAGGCTACGCAAACCGTTCTTGTGGACCCCTTCAATCGGGTCATCAAAAACCGCCGTGCGACCCGGATGTCCTTCGGCGATCACCTCCCAATCCGCGCCCAGTGCGGCAGCCATAACCCAGGGCCAGCGTTCATTTTTAGGCAATCGCCGGCGGTCCCCCATGAACCGCATCGCTCTTGTCCCATGCGTGTTGCTGTCCCCGAAACACAAGACGGTACGTGCGGGCATGCGTGTTGAACCATCATCTTCGCACAGGTCGGGAACCGCTTCACTTGATGTCACCGCATATTCCTCTCTTCACTTCTTCTCGACGTTAGGTTTTCTTCGGTGTTCAGGCAAAGAGAAACCGGGCACTGTGACCGACAAGCACTTACGGAGAATGAAAATGGCATTGAAAACGCGGCATTGGGACCGAATTGACAACGGTGGCGTGACCTTCACGGAGCTTGGTTTCGGCACCGCCCCCTTGGGCAATCTCTACAAGGCCATCTCCGACGAGGACGCATGGGCAACCCTGGATGCGGCCTGGCAGGGGGGCGTGCGATATTATGATACGGCACCCCTTTACGGTTTGGGACTGTCAGAGACGCGACTGAACCCCTTCCTTCGCGGAAAACCCCGCGACGCATACGTGCTATCGAGCAAGGTCGGGCGTCTGATGCAGCCCTGCGCGCCGGAACATCGCTCGGGCGTGGGGAAATGGTTCGAGGTACCGCAGCGGCGCGAGCAATACGATTACACCTACGATGGCGTGATGCGCTCTTTCGAACACTCCTTCTCCCGGCTGGGCGTCGACCGGATCGACATCCTCTATGTTCACGATCTGTGCATTTTCAGCCATGGGTCCAAGGAAATCTCGGACATGCGCATCGAGGAATTCTTTGGCGGGCGCGGATATGATGCGATGATCTCTCTGCGGGATCAGGGGGTGATCCAGGCCATCGGCGGCGGGATCAACGAATGGGAGGTTTGCCAGACCCTCGCGGAACGTGGCGACTTTGATCTCTTCCTATTGGCAGGTCGATACACGCTTCTGGAGCAAAAAGCGCTCGACAGCTTCCTGCCGCTCTGCGAAGCGCGCGGCATCGGCATCGTGACCGGTGGGCCCTATAACTCGGGCATTCTGGCTACGGGGGCAAAACCCGGCGCTTACTACAATTACGAGCCCGCAACGCAGGATGTCATGGACCGGGTCAACGCCATTGAAGCGGTTTGCAAAGATCATGGCGTACGTATGGTAGATGCAGCGTTCCAGTTCCCCTTGCTGCACCCCGCGCATGTCGCTGTCATTCCCGGGGGGCAAGGCGTGACCGAAATGGCGGGGAACCTGAAGGCCGCAACAGCGGAAATCCCCTCTGATTTATGGTCGGATCTCAAAGCGAAAGGGTTGATGCGCGAGGATGCTCCCACTTGATCTTTAGGGACAGGCGGATACCGCAGACCCGTTAGAGACGGCGTGTCACCCAATCATGAAGCAGGCAAGGCGAGTTCTGATCAGCCATCATAGATGTAGCCAATGCCGCGCACAGTCCTAATAATGGCAGGTTTCTGCGGGTTGGCTTCAATCTTCCGGCGCAGGCGCGATATGCGAATATCAATGCTGCGATCAAATGGGTCCCAGGACCGGTCATGGGCCTGCTCAAGCAATTGATCGCGATTCAGAACACGCGATTTGTTGTCAGCAAACACCTTGAGCAGGCTAAACTCCATTGCCGTTAAAGGCACATCCTCGCCATTTTCCGAAAAGAGTTTCGCCGCCTCGATATCAAGCGTGAAGGTTCCGAATTTGGCCGTTCGCACGCCGCTTTGCCCATCGGCCTTTTGCACATCAGGCACTTGCTTGCGACGCAGCACAGCCTTGATACGTGCCTCCAGTTCGCGCAGATCCACCGGTTTTGCCAGATAGTCATCCGCGCCCATCTCGAGACCGACAATACGGTCAATCACCTCGCCCGCAGCTGTCAGCATAACAACCGCAACGTCGCTTTCCGGGCGCAGGCTACGTAGGATCGACAGCCCGTCTTCACCCGGCATATTGATGTCGAGGAGGATCAAATCGACCGCGTGATCCGCAATCTTTGCGCGCAGCACAATGCTGTCCTCTGCGAGGATAACGTCGAAACCGCGCCGTTTTAGATACTCTTCGAGCATCTCGCGCACATCCTGTTCATCGTCGCAGACCAGAATTGTGGGTCGTTGATCTGTCATTTGAGTGCTCCGGCAGATTGCAGAATACCGGCGACGAAAGATCTCAGCTCACTGGGGGACGCCGGTTTTTCAAGGTAGGGGCTTTGCGCCTCTTTCAGAAACGTTTGTGATGCCGATCCCATGGTATCTCCGGTAACAAAGCCGATGCGACCGACAAGATGCGGGAAATCTGCTTTGAGGACATCAAAAAATCCGCGCCCGTCGATTTCGGGCATGTTAAGATCACTAAGCACCAGATCGTAGGATGTCTCTTGCAGCAGCTCGATGCCGTGCTGCGCTTTGCTTGCAACATCAACTTCATATCCGGCGCGGATCAATATCTCGGCGTTGAGTTCCGCCACATCGATTTCATCATCCACAATCAACACCCGCGCAGATTTTTGCGAATGCGCACCGGATTGGGGGACAGCCGCGTCATCCGATTTCGTTTGCTGATGGGCAGGCAGTTCGATCACAAATCGTGTTCCTCCCTCAAACGTTCTGTCTATCCAGATGCGACCATTGTGGGACAGGACAATGCGGTGGCACAACGTCAATCCGATTCCGGTTCCCTCGCCCACATCCTTGGTCGTAAAGAAAGGCTCGAACACCCTTGATTGCTGCGTGTCAGGAATGCCCGGTCCATTATCCTCGACCGCAATCACAATGGCACCCTCATCGTCGCTGCGCCGTGTACTGACCGCTACGCGATCACCGGTACCGCTGGTCTGGATCGCCTGAGCGGCATTGAGAATGAGGTTCAAAATCACCTGCGTAATCTGATCGGCATCAGCAAGACATGCCGGTAATTCAGGAGAAAGATCACAGGCGATATCCAGCACGTTCCCCAGATCACCATAGCGAGCCACATCGACGGCGATCCCGATAATCTCGTTTACATCGACCTCTTCGGTTCTGGAGGGTTGTTGCCGCGCCATCGACAGAAACGTCTTTACGATCTTGGCACACCGTTCTGCCGCCCCGCCGATCTTGTCGACCTGCCGCAAAACGTCGGGATCGGTTGTGTCTTCGCGCAACATAAGCGAATGCCCTACAACCACTGAAAGCGGGTTGTTTAACTCATGGGCAACGCCTGCCAGCAATTCGCCCAAAGCAGACATTTTTTCATTTTGGTAGATCGTTTCGCGCTGCGAATTCAATTCGGATTCGATCTTCAACTCATCCGTCAGGTCGCGCGCATGTGAAACAATCGCGTCCTGACCGTTGTAGCGGATCAGGCGCGCGGAAACTGCGCACCAGAATGGCTCTCCCTGGCGATTGTAGAACTGGGCCTTGAATTCCTTGACCGTGCCGTGGGCGTATATCTGTTGCAGGTAGCGTTGGCGATCCGCCACATCGACATAATAGTCCTCAAGCGATTTCGCCTCTCCAAACAATGCGGTTGTTTCCGGGCTACAGAACATCGTCTCCCCGGTCTCCACATTGACCATGCGGATCGGTGCCGGGCATGCCGTCAGAACCTGCCGAATGAGCGCATCACGTTCCAATTGATCGGTCAGGTCCGTGAAGGCTGACACCACAAAATCCTGTCCGGTAAAGCTCACGATACGCCCAACCGAGGAGGCCTCGAATGTCGTGCCATCGTCGCGTTGGCAGGTTACATGGCTTGCGCGCCCATCGTCGTTGCCGACCACGGCATTGATGTAATCTCTGTAATCCTGCAGCGTCGGGTGATGCTCATAGGCAAATTTGGTCTCTCCAAAGAGCGCGCGCGCTTCTTGTGACCGATAGGTGATCTTGCCGTCCTCAAGATGGGACATCACCACCGCGACCGGGCTTGTGTCGAGCACAGTTGCCAGCAGGGTTTCGCGGTCATGTACCATCATTTCGGCTGCATGCTGCTCGGTCACATCCCGCCGCATGACCACGCAGCCACCATCATCCGTTGGCTGAAACCGGACGTGATAGGCCCGCCCGTCTGAATGCTCTGCTATGATGTCGCGATCAAAGTTGATCCGATGGTGCGACGCGCGGTTCAAAAACGCCTGCTTGTCATCAAACTGATCGAGGTACTCGCTTCGTTCGAGGCAGGCCGCCAGAAGATCATCCCAATGCACGCCCGGAACAACCATATCGGCAACTTTCGGAAACATGTCCACATAACGCTGATTGCAGGCGACCAGGATCATGTTGCGGTCGAAGACGGCGACGCCTTCAGTCAAGGCCTCAAGGGCGGCGCGAAGCGGTTGGGAGGCTTCGGTATCTATTGAATTGGTGGCCGTCGTCATGCTGTGAACCTAACGTCGGTTTGTTTCAGTTGGTTTTCCTGTCAGCCTTCAAATGTTTCAATTGTTTCTGCGCCTCGAGCCTCACAAGGTGAATAAGTTCTCTTAATCCGTTGTAAGACATCATTTTTTGCAAAATCTTAAATCCCGACATCTTGGAGCAAATGAAACACAAAGAGCCAAGCATAGAAATCTGATTGCAACATCGCGGCGGCAAAACGCTCCCATCGACATTAAGACACGACACCGACGCATTATCGTCTACCGGAGTAAATACTATGTTTGTTACAACCCTTTTCCCAAAGCGCGCTTCTTTTGGCAGGCGCCACGCGATCTTTATTTCTGCAATGAGGCCATTCAAGAAAGTCTGCGAATTCATGATGGATCAAGCAGATCCCGACGATGTGACGCGTCTGGACACACAGATGCTCAGAGACATCGGGCTCAATCCAGATGACGTTGTGACCATCGCAGGACCTGACGCACTCAGGGCCATCACCCAACGACCCTTTGTCTGAACAAGGCCACTCTTTGGCGGCATCCGTGTATGGTTTTGCCAGGCTTGGCAGTCGCAATCACAAATCAACCCAAGAAAGAACGATCATGACACGCATACATTCCTCGATACTGGATACCATCGGCAACACACCGGTGGTGCGCATCAACAAACTTGGCCCTGCAAACGTGGAACTCTTCGTAAAACTTGAAGCCTTCAACCCGATGGGCTCGGTCAAGGACAGGCTGGCGATTGGCGTGATCGAGGCCGCAGAACGCGACGGCACGTTGCAACCGGGTCAAACCGTTGTGGAAGCCACCAGCGGCAACACAGGCATCGGACTGGCCATGGTATGCGCTCAAAAGGGCTATCCGCTTGTGGTAACCATGGCGGAAAGCTTCAGCGTCGAACGGCGCAAGTTGATGCGGTTTCTGGGTGCTCGGGTCGTGCTGACACCAGCATCGGAAAAAGGAACAGGCATGGTGAAAAAGGCGCGAGAGCTGGCAGAGGCTCACGGTTGGTTCCAGTCCCGACAATTCGAGAACCCGGCCAATGCCGACTACCATGAGGCCACAACCGCCGAAGAAATTGCCCGCGACTTTCGTGACATCGGGCTGGACTACTGGGTCTCGGGCTTTGGCACCGGCGGGACCATCAACGGTGTTGCACGAGGCTTGAAACGGCTCAGCCCGGAGACAAAGATCGTGGTGGCTGAGCCTGACAATGCGGCTCTGCTGGCGAGCGGTGAGGTTCAACCTTTCAACGCCGACGGAACACCTGCTGCCAGTCACCCGGGGTTTCATCCGCACATGATGCAGGGTTGGACCCCTGATTTCATTTCCAAGCTTGCCAATGATGCCCTTGAGGCGGGGGATATCGACCACATTCAACCCGTCGAAGGCAACGAGGCCATTGCCATGGCCAAGGCTCTGGCACGTGAAGAAGGAATATTTTGCGGTATCAGCGGCGGTGCGACGCTTGCCGCGGCGATCGAAATAGCCAAAACGGCCCCTCATGACGCAAAGATTCTGGCAATGCTGCCCGATACCGGCGAACGCTATCTTTCCACAGCGCTCTTTGAGGACGTGCCGACGGAAATGACAGAGGATGAAAAAACCCTGGCGTTGTCTACTGCGAGTTCCCGGCTTGATGCCGGTGCCACCGTGTAAGTGAGTTTCAGATCAGGGCATTCTGCCTTGATCACAACGAAAGTTGCGGGAGCGTTAGGAATCAAGTGCCTTGCCTCAGGCACCACCAGAGGTTTGCAGGAGTAACCCTGCCGATCGGCTTCGCGCTTGTACCAAAGCCGTTTAAAATCCACCCGGATGATCCGACGACTACGAGGTGATGCGTAATTTTCGGTTTCGAATTCTGTCGAATAAATCTGGTTCGATTGCCCATAGCACCGCAATTTTCGATCCCGCCCTTTTCGGCGGGATTTCTCATTTCCGAACAATTAGATACAGCAGCCAGGTTTTTTCAAAACGAAGTTGAAACACTTGAAACATGAAGAGCGCGCAACAGACATCCGGCTGAAAAACGAGGCAATTAGAACCGGATCATTCGAAGAGACGAGAAGGATGAAGAGATGACGCTCATGTTTGCCCCAACCGCTTCCGTTCCGACACCTGTCACCGGTGCAAGAGCGACAGTTATTGCGCTGCATGGCTCTGCAAGTGCGCCATCACAGTGGCGTCACCTCGTCGCAGAGCTGGAGGCAGATTTCGAGGTCATGACGCCCGTTCTGCCCGGTTACGGTGCCGACACCCTGCCAGTCCACTCACCCCGGACGTTGGAACAGATCGCGCACGATGTCATCGACGGTCTGGGTCGGTGCCACACGCCCGTTCATCTGGTTGGGCATTCTTTCGGAGGTGCCGTTGCGTTGAAGATCGCAAGCCTCGTTCCCGAAATGGTGCTCAGCCTCACCCTGATTGAACCCGCTGCGTTCAATCTGGTCTGGAACATGTCGGGCATTTCAACGCCGAAGACCGAAGGTTTCAATCAAGCGGTCCGCGTGTCACGCAATGCGCTCCAGGGGGGTGATCCTGCGCGGGCCATGCAGGTTTTCATGGACTTCTGGAACGGGCCGGGGTTCTGGGAAAGGACCGATCCGGATCGTCGCGCGACAATGACCAAATGCGCGCCCAAGATTCACAACGACTTCGTGGCTCTGGTATCTGACCGGTTTTTGGCCGCCGAAGCGGCCCGTGTGACCTGCCCGATCTTGTGCATCTCGGGGGATCAATCGCCACCGGAAATTCATGAAGTAACCACGGCTTTGTCTGATCTCATCGCGCAGACGCAGCACGAGATTGTAGCCGGTGCGGGCCATATGGTGCCAATCACGCACCCTGAAACAGTGAACCCTCTGGTTAGTGCATTTCTTGCCAAAACCAGTTGTGAATGTCAGAAATATAAGCGCGCGGCCTGATATTGGCCGCGCAGAAACACCAAGGTGACCATTGTGGAACAATCCCTTTTCGACAAATACGGTGGTTTTTCAGCCATCAGCCGCATTGTCATGTCGCTCTATGACCGGTTGCTGGACGACGACACCGTGGGCCCGTTTTTCGACGATGTCGACATGCCCAGACTGATGGATCACCAAACCAAGTTCATTTCATCCCTGCTTGGGGGCCCTGCATCATTTTCCGACGATCACATACAGCGCGCCCATCGACATATGGTCATCAGTGACGCGCATTTTGACCAGTTGAAAGCCTTGGTCAGCGAAACACTCGCCGATTTTAATATCGAGCCCGATGATATTGGCCGCGTCTTGCAGGCTTTCGAGCAGCGCCGCCCCTTGCTGGTAAGGGTTGAAAATGTCGATTGAAGCCATCAACGAACAGCTCCTGCGCGCCATTGGCGTTGGCGTCGCCCTCGTCGATCTGGAAAAAATGACACTTGGGTTTCGTAATGACACGTTTGCAGAGTGGTTTGGGCCACAAGATAACGCGTCTCAACTGGTTGACCTGTTTCCAGCGCTCGACATCACAGCACTGCACGAAGGTCTGAAATCGACCGGTCAGCACACCACTGAAGCGTCCTTCAAGCTGCGCAGACGGACCATGACGGTCGCAATGGAATTCAATCGCACGGTTGATACTGGCGGGCCGATTGCCGTGCTGGTCTGCCAGAATATCACGCGCATCAAAGAGCTTGAATCCATGATCGACAGTTATTCGGTCATGGTCGAACGCAATACCCGCGAGATCAAACGGGAGAAAGATCAGGTTGAGAAGCTGCTGCTCGATATGATGCCGCGCTCTGCCTACGAAGAATACAAATCCTTTGGCATCGTGGCACCGCGCGTGTTCGAACCGGTTTCGGTTCTGGCTCTTGATTTCGTCGGTTTCGATCCCTTGATTGCCAAACACGAACCGGGTGTCATTGTCAGCGAATTGAATGACATCTACAGCGCCCTTGACCGGATTGGCGAGCAATTCGGCTGCCAGCGCATCCGCACCCATGGCGACAGCTATATATCGGTTTCGGGTGTACCGGACCCAGAACCGGAACATGTCACAGCGGTGGCCAATGCGGCGGTGCGTTTTCTGCGCTATCTTAAGCAACGCAATGAAAGCCATCCAATCAAATGGCAACCACGGATCGGCATTGCCACTGGCAATGTGATCGGCTCGGTAGTCGGGGTGCAACGCTATATCTATGACGTGTTCGGCCCGGCCGTGTCACGTGCTCTGGCGTTGCGGCAAGCCGCCCAACCTGCCTCCATCCTTGGTGAAGCCTCAATCTCCTCGCTTCTTGACGAGACGTTCGAGACAACGAACTGCCCAGACATCAACGGGGTGGCGACCGTCTGCGTAAGCGAGCAAAGCGCTGCCGCCCCGGCCACGGGCTGATCACCGTCAGATGACGACGCAATTGACACCTCTTTTTGCCGAGACCCTTGCAGGGCTGCATGATGGTGTCGCTCTTTTCGATGCAGAGGCATATTTGCTGACCGCCAATGCGGCTTTCCGGGCGATGAACCCAAAGCTGGGTGATCTGCTGCAGGACGGCACGCCATGGGACATACTTTTGCGAGAGGCCGAGAACAGGGGCTGTTTTCCCAAAGACGTCTGCAAACGCCTGGCCATTATCGAAGCCGACCTGCTGGGAACTCTCGATGATGGTCACCAGGTTGTCGCGCCTGCCGGGCCCGGCCTGTCGTTCGTCATCCGGTTGCAGGCGAGTTCAAACGACGGGTTCATTCTTGTTCAGACTGAGAGGGTTGAAGACAAGGGGCATGATGATACCGAGAGCGAGGTCGAGATCCTGCTCAGCAAAGTGTTGGAGGCCTGCCCTGCCTGTCTGACAATGTCGCGGATCGGTGATGGTCAGATCATCTATCGATCCCCAGCGGCAACAGCGCTTTTGGGGGCGGCCAAGAGCAGTTTCTCACATTTTGCAAAGCGCGCGGAACGTGCCGATTTCATCACGGAACTGCTGCCTGATGCGCGTGTGGACGACATGCGGGTGACCGGCATTCGCAGCGATGGGTCGGAATTTCCCGCCAGTATTTCCGCGCGTCTGATCGAATATCGCGGCGAAGATGTGATCGTGTCCAACATGGAGGACCTTACAAGTATACTGGCGGTTCAGGCGGAGCTGGCACAAAAGCGCACGCAAGTCTTCCAGGCTGAGAAAATGTCAGCTTTGGGTGAGTTGCTTGCGGGGGTGGCGCATGAATTGAACAACCCCCTGTCGATCATCGTGGGCAATACCGAGATGTTGAAAGAGGACCTTGACGGAACGCCGCATACCAAGCGTATCGACAAGATGGGGGGCGCCGCAGATCGCTGTGTAAAGATTGTGCGTTCGTTTCTGGCCATGGCGCGACAAGAGCCGCTACATCCCAAACCAACCGCGGTTGAGGTGATCATCCAGACTGCGCTGGATGCCGTCGGAACCTTGACGCTCGAAAGCCCCGTCGATATCCGCGTCGATCTGCCGGATGATCTGCCCGATCTCATGGTGGACGAATTGCAGATTTCGCAGGTGATGATCAATTTGCTGGCAAACGCGCTCCATGCCATTCGCGACAGCGGTATCGGGGACAAGATTGTCGTGACCGCGCGTGCGGATACCGCAACCGGCAACATAACCCTGATCACCGACGACAACGGACCGGGTGTAAAGGAACAAAACGTCACCCGCATCTTTGATCCGCTTTTCACCACGAAAGATGTAGGCAAAGGAACCGGCGTCGGACTGGCCTTTTGCCACCGTGTGGTTTCTGCGCACGGCGGCACAATTGAGCTGATTGCGAAGACGCAACCGGGCGCAATGTTCAACGTAACCTTGCCGCAGGCCATTCGGCGGTAGCCGGCCTGCTAAAGCCCAACCCAATCGGAAAACTGCTTCATCAGACCGAGGAATTCTGATGGATTGTGGCGCGAGCGGCTCAAGGCAGTGATACCCCAATTGCGAATTTGGGTTCATGGTTCTGATCAGCTTAGCCAGCAAAAATCAATTTCATTGGGTCTAAGGCAGCGCTCATCCGGTGCGGCTGGCCTCACTGAGAAACGCGCGTGGGCCGGGCTCAACCAAGAACCTGGCCTTTTCAAGTTTCAGGCTGATCCGGCCCCGCACCCGATGTTGGAAAGTGATGGCGCTTTCAGTTAATGCCCGGCAAGCGCCATCTGGATTTTCAATTCTCAGTCAGAGTCTTCGCCAACCGCATCAACGTGATCGCCTCGGCGCGGTACCCAAAGGGGTCATTACCTTTGGCACCATTGGCGAGATCAATCGCCTCCTGATAGCCCCAGTCACCCATATGCGAAGACCCTCTCAACAATTGGCCAAATCCGGCAATCGCGGCGGCGAAACGCCCGTCCTGATCCGGCGTGGCAAGGCTCGGCGCTACAGGCATCTCCAGAAGACGGCTTTCGGCCTCACCCGGCACCTTGTAGCGCAACTTGACGAAGGCAATCTCATCCCGATTGGGGTTTTCAACTGGCGTTTCAGCGCCGTAACGCAGCGGATCATTGAGCGTGGCAGGCGAGCCTACCGGTGTGATTTCGTAAACTGCGGTCACCTGATGACCTGCCCCGACCTCACCTGCATCCACAGCGTCATTGTTGAAGTCAGCGCGGGCCAGAATCCGGGTTTCATACCCAATCAATCGGTATTCAGAGATCATGGCTGGATTGAATTCGACCTGAACCTTGACATCATTCGCGATGGGAAACAGCGCGCCCGACAGTTGATCGTTCAAAACTTTCTGCGCTTCCGCAAGAGTATCAATGTAGGCGGCATGGCCGTTGCCGTTCTGCGCCAGCGTCTGCATGACCCGGTCATCAAGATTGCCGCGCCCAAACCCCAGCACCGACAAATAAGTCTCCGTCCTGCTTTTTTCAGCAATAAATTCCTTGAGCGCTTCAGGATCAGAGATGCCCACGTTGAAATCGCCATCCGTAGCCAGGATCACGCGATTTACCTCTCCATCCTGTGTCATTTTCTCGGCGACCGCATAGGCCTGCTGCAATCCGGCCTGACCGGCAGTACTGCCGCCTGCGGACAGATTCTGCAGCGCCGCCATGATCTTGTCCCGCTCACCCGCGGGCGTTGGTGCCAGAACTTCACCTGCTGATCCCGCATAGGTCACGATGGCAACCTCATCAAGCGGGTCCAGTGAGCGCAACATCAACCCGAAGGCCTGGATCAGCAAGGGCAGTTTATTGGCAGCCTCCATTGAGCCGGATGTATCTATCAAGAATACGAGGTTCAGCGGCGGGCGATCCTCGGTCAGCGGCATTTTCCCCTGCAATCCGATCCGCATGAGTTGCGTGCCGCTGTTCCAGGGGGTTGCAAAGACCGCAACCGATGTCGAAAAGGGCACATTTTCCCCAACCGGTGGTGCATAATCATAGGGGAAATAGTTGATCATCTCCTCAACGCGGACTGCATCAGCAGGGGGAACACGCCCATTTGTCAAAGATGATCGAATGAGGCTGTAGGATGCGGTGTCCACATCAATCGAAAAGGTCGAAACGCTGTTTTCAGAAGTTGCGACAACGCGGTTGGCAACGTCGTTTGAATAGGCTTCGGTATCTGCTTCAGGATAGGCAGCCCCCGCGCCTATGCTTTCGGTGTGCTGGGGTTGGCTCTGCTGTACGACAGGTGCCCTTTTGATACGTGCCGTGGCGGCCTCCTCCCGACTTGGAAGCGGAGTTGCCACTGGAGCGGCCTCCAGCTCCTGCGTCACAGCCAGGTCAGCGACATCACTCTCCAAGGCCCGACCCTGAAAATCCGAAACCGGAGCGGGTAATGGAGGCGCAGGGTTCCAGTTTACATTCGGCAACACCGCAAAAGCAGCGACCGATGCCACAGCCAGTGATGATGTGGCCGCCAGTGAGATTGGGTTTTTAAAACCGGTTATCATTTTCTTCAGTCCTCTCAGAAATCCCCGTGCCTGAGGTGCACGGTCCTGAGTAAGACGCGCCGGATCTTCCAATCCTTGGCTAAGATCAAATTTTTTTAGCGCCGCATCGAGGTTTTCTGCCCGCCTTTTCGCTGAAGGTTCAGGTGTGGTCTCATCCATGGCTTGCCGGAAGCGTTTAAGGTCGTCATCCATCGGTCATCTCTTTCTGTGCCATCTCGCGCAGATGCTTTTTAACTTCCGCCATACGCCAGGAAATGGTGCCTTCAGAGACACCCAGTATCTCGCCTGCCTGCGCATGTGTCAGGTCTTCGCCCACGGTCAGCGCCGCTGTATCTCTCAACGTCGGAGGCATTTCGGCCAGCGCAGCGCCCAGCCAATCCTGCGCTTCCGCCTGCTCGGATGCGGCCTGTCGCGCAGAGAGTTCGACTTCGCCCCAACCGGCCGCCGCCCGGGAGTAGGTCGCATCACGGCGCCGTCGGTCATGACAGGCGTTGACGATCACGCGGTAAAGCCACGTCGTCAACTTGGCCTGCCCCTCCCAGCCGCTGATCTTTTGCGCCAATTGGAGGCAGATTTCCTGCGTCAGATCTTCGGCATCCTGACGATGTCCGGAAAATCGAAACGCAACCCGAAATATCAGATCGTAGTGGCGATTGAGCAGCGCCGCAAAGGCCGCCCGATCACCGGCGGCAGCTTGGCGCGCCAAGTCCCCATCTGATACTTCCAATCGCATGTCTCCCTTTAGACGCGCGGGGTCAGCCATTCCTTGGGCAGAGTAGATATTTTTTTTGGTGGTTCCGCAAATTTCGACCGACCCTGCCACAACTCCTCTCAAAAAAACCCGACCAATTTACCCTGAAATTGCGGTTAAAGGGGCGAAATAATGGGCACATTCGCTACGCTATCCGGCCGCGCCACCACATATATGCGCGATGTTCACTTTTATGTTAACGTCCTCGTAACCATTGGTTGAAGCAATTCTAGAATTGGATTTTATCATGTCGATTTCGATGCCCTATGCATCCCTTCTTGAACGTCTCGGCCTGCGCTCGGCGCGGGGTTTGCTGAACTATCAACCGATTGTCGCCGCCCGGTCTGTCGTAAGGCTGTCCCGAGAGGGGGCCAGTTCGTCCGAAGCGCTATCACCTTTCATTGACGCCAAACGGGCAGCTACCGCAGCAGCCCGGCACCCATCCGATTTTCCTATTGAGGTTCTGCACGGCATATCAGATCGCGACGCCGAAACGCTCAAAGATGCAGGCATTCTGACTCTGGCTGACCTTGCGGGACTGCCAGACGCCCTAAGCGATCTGCTCGACAGCGCGTTCCCGGCAAACGGGTTTTCCGAACCTCCATCCGCACCGGCGGAGCTTTTGCCGGAAATGGCCGGAGGGGGTCACGTCAACAAACGCTTTACCAGTTGGGTCGTTGACCGCGACCTGCGAGACCTGCGGTTAAAGGTCGATATTGATTGCCTGCCATCGGATCTTGTTGTGCCTTCCGCGCGCGGGAAAATGAGCCCCGGCCCCCTGGCCAATACGCTGATCACCTCTGACAGGCTGCCCTGCCCTGTTTTGCGGCTTGGGTACATGGTGGGGTACGATCAATCCTGGCACGCGCTTGGCACCGCACTGGGAGAGGTTCTGCACACCTTAAGCATGGCGCCCGGAGAAAGCCGCAATGTCGCGGTGGTCGATTGGACCCGCCGCAGTCAGGCCGCGCGCAATGAGGCGACACAAGCGGGCGAGAAACTGCGCAACCGCGAACAGCACCACCGCGCGCTCGATGAAGTCGCCCAAGCCGTCGCTGAGGAACAGCAATTCGGCAGAACCTCGGCAATGGCGGGGTCGATGGTTACCGCTGGTTCGTTTGTGATGGCTGGTGCGGCTGTCGGCGGAATTGCCGGCGGTCTGATCGGAACCGCCGTTGAGCCCGGCGGTGGCACTGCCATCGGCGCGGCAGTTGGTGCCGGTGCCGGTGTTGCGGCAGGTAGCTTGATTTTTTCCGGGGCCACGGCCCTTGGCGTGATCGAATCCGAAAGCGCTGGAGAGCGGGACGTGATGGGCGAGACCAGCCAACGCATCCAGCAAAGCACGGCCCAGCAGGCCAGTTTCGTCCGGTCATTGCGCTCTGCGGTCGTGGTCACCGACGAGCAATCCGAAAGCCAGAACCTGACATCCTCCAATGTGACCAACTACAATCACATGCACGCGCTCAACGTGACCTATTTTGAGGTATTGCAGCGCTATCTGGTCCACACCAGCCCTTTCGAGACACGTCCCTTCCTGATGCTGCCTTTCGCGCCGATCCTTTTTGACGATGTCGCCACAGACCTCTACTGGACGTCCCTGCGGGTCAGTTTCGACGGCGATATGCTGGATTGGGGCGATGCGCTTTATCTCGCGCCCCCGCTTAAGGAACCGGTTCCCGCATCCGTTCCCGACCTGCCGAATGCCCCGGCACCCAAACTGTCGGACCTCAAAGTCAGCAATGCAAAAATCACGGTGACACTGGATTTCCCCCTCACGCTCGGGGAGCTTCTTATCAATGATCCCACGCAGCTTGCCTCTCTGTTCTCACTGGTCGAGGTCTATCTGGAAACACAGGACGGTCAGCGCAAAGGGCTCAAAGACATCAGCGATCTGGCTCAGCTGGTTGCCAACCTCGTGTTCAGCGGGCGCCGTATCGATATGACGTTCGGTATACCGGACGGAAACATCAGCGGAGACCTGCGGGGGATATTTGTTCAGCTGACGCATCGCGATTCAATGACCGATGCGGCGGGCAACATGTTCGAAAAACTGACCGGGCTGGAAACCGGTGTCACGGTGAACGGCAAGGTCAAGATCGACAATCTGATGATCAGCGGGCCCAGCTTTCTCGAAACTCACGCCAATATTTCCTTGCCGACACAAGCTCTTGCACGAAAGGACAACCTCTTTTCGGGGCAGTTTGAATTCGATCCGGTTTCCGATCTTCGCGACCAGTGGAACAGTTTTGCTGAAGCCCAGGCAGAAATCACGCAGATCGAGACTGACAATGCCACAGCCCGGCAAGCCTATGAAGATTCCGTGGCCTTGCGCGAGGAATGGCGCGCCCAGATCATAGATCATCTGAACCGGCATCGTTATGCCTTTACGCGTCAGGTATTCTCGCTGGCCGCCGGTCCCGCCATCACCCGTTTGCTGGATGCCATTGAAATCCTGTCGGACGCTGGCGATGGCGCGAAAATACCGCTGCACGAGATTGCAGACACGCGGCCCCTGGGTTTCACCGACGGTGCTATTGTGCTCTGGCTGAAACAGGACATCAGTCGCGAAAGCGATCTTTTGGCCCGCTTCAAGGATCTTGTCGCAAAATACGGCGCGGACAAGCTCGTGAGCCTCGGCACCCTGATAAAATATCACGCCATAGTGGCCAAGAAGTTCGCCGATGATCGCGGTGCATCCGGGAAGGCGGGATTGGTCTACCTGCCCTCGTCCGGTGTCTTTGCCGAGTCTATCCTGGGTCGAGCGAATGGGGCCGAATATGTCGTGCCGGATCGCTATTGGAACTGGCAGGACAGCCCCATTCCACATCATGCGCCGGAAATCAGCCCGTTGTCCCTGCAGGCCCCCTACCAAACCCCCGGCAGCCTTGATCCGAATGTTCAGGCCCCCCATTTGCAACAGTCAACCGCACCAGCATTTCAGGCGGCAACCGGGCTTCAGAACATCCTTGGTGCGGTACGCGATGGCAACATGTTCCGCGATATGTCCAAATCGGATCAGCTGGTCTCCACCATGTCCAGTCTGAATGATCTTGCGGGTGAAATGGGGAAAGCATCAGCGAAGCTCACCGGCGACGCGGCTGAACAGGCGCTGAAGGCTTCGGTGCAAATTGGGGAAGCGGCGGCAAAATTGGCGCAGCAATTGCACAGCCAGTCCATGCGTCAAGTGGCAGATCCCCCCAAGAACCCGACCGAGAAGGCCGCCTCGACCAAGGCTGTGGTCGACGCCATCAAAGAAGGCGCCAAGAACGAAGACCCGGAAGTTGGCGCCAAGACAGCTGATGCAACAGGCGACGGCGAGGGTATTCCCATCTCGGGCGACACAGGGGACAGCGGTGGCCCGACGCTGACGGAATCCGATGACAACCCCGATGGACCACCGCCCGGTGGTGGTACGGGCGGGGGCTCGGGTACGCCTCCTCCGGTTCAGCCATTCCCACCGCCTTCCGGGTCAAACCCGCCCGAAGGCGACCCGTCTGATCCTTCCGAAGACGACGAAGACACCCCGCCGGATTTCGAGCCAGGTGACATCAGCCCCCTCGGGCGCAAGGTTCTGGAAACCATCGGCAACGAGCTCGACGAGAACGGAGCCAGCTACGATCGCGAAAAAGTCATCGCTGAGCTGCGCAAATGGTTTGACCAGGCAGTCGGGTTGCGCATCGGGCAAGCCATCGAAGACCCCGGACCGAAGACCAATGATGCGGCGCGCGAGTTTGTCACATGGTACGGGACCGTGTCCCAGCTTGGACTTGAGGGCAATGATGAGCTGTCATCGCGTTACAGCCTCGCGCGCCAGCGCCTGACCAAAGCCTACGATGGCAACCTGTCTGAGCTGAACGAGAAGCTCAAAGACAGCTCCACGATCATTACCGATATGGAAATCATCTCAAAAGACTATGCCGAAGCGGTCCAGTTGGGCCTTGACCCGGAGTTTGACATTTCGGATCTCAACATCGCGCTGAAGATCGACCCCATCCCTGTCCCCCAGGATGGCATCTTCCCGCAGAACAAAATCACTGTTTCAGTCGGTGCCGCGTTGGTGCGCGCCGATGGCACGCTTGAAAGGGGCCATTCATTCGACGTTGAAATAAGGTCCTTCGAGATGGCAAACGCGACGGTGCTGAAGGGCCAGACAACCGAAAATACGCCCTTTGCCGCCGAGATCGAATTCGGATCATTTGTTGGCAAGGCAACAGCCTGGCAAACCGGCGATCTGAACAATCTTGTACTGACGGTTTCCGCGAGCCTCGCGGGTGGCGGATTGGTCACAGACACGACCGAAGTTATCGTGAAAGGCGGGCTGACGTTGCTGTCGCTGGGCGGCTGGAACACGGCAACCGATACGCCGACCTTCGAGCTTTCCCCCTCCGCTGCCAATGGGGAGGATGTGATCATGCAGTATCAATTGGCCAGAGGCCGGCACTACAAAACAGGCGCACGTGTCCATTTTGAGCTTGACGGGCCGGGGACTCTAAACCTGAGCGAAGCGATTTCCGGCCCGGACGGGATCGTGCAAGTCATTTACACGCCCCCCTCCTCGCCTTCAGGACAAGCCACGATCACGGCAAAATGGCAGGAAGATGGTATGGAAACCTTGAGCATTGATCAGATTTCCCTGATGCCCTGAGACTACAAAACCGCCTGCCCTCAGATCCGAGCGTAACCCCGTTGCGCTCGGGCAGTTGCGTGATCGTTTCGAGTGCTGATAGCAATCTGAAAACCTCTGACAATCAGATGCGAATTCGGATGCCGGGTGATGGCGCAAAACCACATTCGATGCGCCAAACTGCGGGTGAAACCGGCACGGGTGCATCCGGATTACAGAAAATCCCTTGCCGAAACCGGTTTCGGAGATCACGCTGATTCTCAAGGGAGGAATCGCGTGACGGTTCAAATCAAATCCACTGCAGGTCATACTCAACCTCTGCGCGTCACGATTTCGGACGTCTCTGAGGCGCTCGGCTTGACCAAGTCTACGGTCTCACGCGCGATGAATGACTACCCTGACATTTCCGAAGGCACGCGCTTGCGCGTGCGACGAATGGCGGAGAAAATGGGCTATCATCCGCTGAGCCATGCTCAGGCCATTCGCACCGGTTTGACCAAATCTCTGGGCCTGATCATCCAGATGACGGATCATGATGCGCACCGTCCTTTCCTTGCGGAATTTCTTGCCGGTCTGAGCCAGGGAGCGAGTGCCGAAGGCTGGACACTGACCATCGCGGCTTCCAATGAAACCAACCCGACCGAGGCGGTCTTCAACGACATGATCCGCAACCGCAAGGCGGACGGTTTCATCCTGCCGCGGACGATGGTTGTCGATCCGCGCGTGACGTTGCTGCGCAATGCGGGTGTTCCTTTTGTGCTTTTTGGGCGCAGTCCAAACCCCGCCGATTGCGCCTGGTTCGATGTTCTTGGGGAAGACGCCATGTTCGACGCTGTCACCCATCTGGCGAAACTCGGACATCGACGCATCGGATTTATAAATGGCGGAATGCAGTACACCTACGGTGCGTTGCGCCGCGACGGCTACCTCAACGGAATGCAGGCTGCGGGTCTGAAACCAGCGGTCGCCCACATGCGCGAAGGTGCCGTGACGCAATCCACCGGAGCAGCCCACGCAAGGGAAATCCTGCGCACCTCAAATCCACCGACCGCAATTGTCTGTGCGGTCGATAAGGCCGCTCTGGGCGTCTACACAGCGGCCTCAGAGTGCGGGCTTGAGGTCGGAAAAGATCTGTCGGTGATATCTTATGACGGCATTCCGGAAGGCGCACATGCGGCACCGCCGCTTTCAACCTACGCCGTCGACTTCACAGAATCCGGGCAGCGATTGAGCGCATTGCTGATACGCCGCATCAAGGGAGAAGATCCCGAAGTCCTGCGTGAAACGGTCAAGGCAACGTTTCTGGATCGGGGTTCATCCGGCCCGCCATGTCTCAATTCCATCGAACTTGCGCAAAGGGTTTCCAGCGCAAGCTGACATCCAAAGATCTGAAATACCCAAGGGAGGACACCATGAAACTGAACAGAAAAGCGGAGATCTTATCGGGGGCTGCAATGGCCCTGATCTTGTCCACGTTCGCCGCGAATGCCGAAAACCTGCGGTTCTGGACCACGGAGGAGCAGCCCGAAAGGTTGGAGCGGCAAGAACAGATGGCCGCCGATTTCGCAGCCGCATCCGGCCATACGGTGGAAGTTATTCCGGTCACCGAAAGCGACCTGGGAACGCGTGCCACAGCGGCCTTTGCCGCGGGTGACTTGCCCGATGTGATTTATCATCCATTGCAATACGCTTTGCCCTGGGCGGACGCCGGGATTCTCGACACCGATGCGGCAACCGATGTGATCGAAGATCTCGGTGAAAAAACCTTCGCTCCGGGCGCACTTGCAATGGCGGCCACCAGTGACGGATTTGCTTCCGTACCGGTAGATGGCTGGACCCAGATGCTTGTTTACCGCGCGGATAAGTTTGAAGAAAACGGCCTCGCACCGCCCACGACCTATGCCAATGTGCTGGCGGCAGTCGAAAAGCTTCATAATCCGCCAGAAATGTATGGATTTGTCGCCGCCACCAAGATTGACGAGAACTTCATGAGCCAGGTGCTTGAGCACGTGTTTTTGGCAAACGGCGTTTCTCCCGTCGGGCCCGATGGCGTGCAGCCTCTTGATGAGGCCAAAACAGTCGAGGTTCTGGAGTTCTACAAAGCAATCTCCGAAGCCTCGCCGCCCGGAGACCTCTATTGGGATCAATCCCGCACGCTGTATTTCTCGGGCAACGCGGCAATGATCATCTGGTCGCCTTTCATTCTGGACGAACTGGCTGGGCTGCGTGACAGCGCACCCCCCACGATCAACGACGATCCGCAGTCGCGTGATCTGGCCGCTGCCACCGGGATCGTGACCAACTTTGCCGGACCGTCCAATCCCGATGGCGCAGCCTGGGGCGACGTCCGTTACTTTGGCATTACCTCGGATGCGGAAACCGATGCGGCCATGGAGTTTGTCCAGTTTTCGATGAACGAAGGATACGGTCAGACGCTTTCCATTGCACCGGAAGGTAAATTTCCCGTACGGCGCGGCACCGAGGAAGATCCCTCGAAATTCAGCACCTTGTGGGCGGGACTTGATGTTGGCGTCGATCGCAAAGCCCCCTTGGGTGATCTCTACGAGCAGGCGATGATTGATGAAATCGTCGGAGGTCTGGATGTAGCGCAACGTTGGGGCGTTTCCGACGGTCAACTGGCGGTGGCTTCCAAGATCATCAACAGCCAGGTGATCAATCGCTTTGTGCGTGAATTCATCGACGGCGAACGCGATGCTGCAGCGACCGTAGCGGAACTCAACAAGGCCATCGCTGGCGTCAATTAAACCATAACGATCCTGCGGGGCGATCCCTGTCGCCCCGTCCCCTCATTCGCATCATCGGAGCATGAGAGCCATGACCGAAGCCGTCCCGCCAAAGGGCACGGGCCCGCTGGCACGTATTGAAGCACGTCTGGCATGGGGTCTGCTTGCGCCCACGATCATCGCCGTGGCCCTCGTGGTCGTCCTGCCCCTGCTGGCAATCTTCTGGATCAGTTTCAAGCCGGTGTCGCTTGCTGATCTGCGCCCACCCGAGGTTGTTTTACGCGAAGACATCCGCGGCGACGACGAAGCCGTCGGCGATCAGGCGAACATCAGGTATCGCTTGCGCAACTCCTCACAGGAACAACCCATTCTAGACGTCTCCTTCACAGACAGGGTGCCCGCGGGACTGACCGTTACGGAACTCGACCCGCGCTGCACCCTCGAAGGCCGTGATCTTTCCTGCGACCTGGGTGATTGGGAGCCAGGCTACCGCGAAAACCTGATGATCCCCGTCACGATTGAGCAGGCCTATCTCGACAACGGCGAAGGGCCAAAAGACAGCCCGGCCATACCCCAAGGCAAAGCTTCCAACGTGCTGACCAATGCAACATTCACGTTGGACAACTTCGCCCGTGTCTTCGACGGCGACGAGTTCTGGTCAGTTCTCTGGGTCACACTGTTTTATACCGTTTTCGGCACTATTGGCGCATTACTCTTTGGTCTCTTTGCCGCCTTGCTGCTGAACAAGTCCTTCAAAGGGCAAGGCATTCTCAGAGGGCTCTATCTCTTTCCCTATGTCTCGCCGATCATCGCCGTAGCCTTCGCCTGGATCCTTCTTTTTGATCCTTTCTCAGGTAGTGCCAATGCGCTCCTGATCCAGATGGGCGTCACTGAACAGGCCATCAACTTCTTTGGCGAACGCCCTCTGGCCCTGATCATGGTCACTATCTTCGAGATATGGCGCTACTTCCCGCTTTCCTTCCTGTTCATTCTCGCACGGATGCAATCCATCGACACGGATATGTACGAAGCGGCAGATATGGATGGTGCCTCCCCGTTCCAGAAATTCTGGTATCTCAGCGTGCCGCAGCTTCTGGGCATCCTGTCCGTTCTGTTCTTGCTGCGCTTCATCTGGACGTTCAACAAATTCGACGACATTTTCCTGCTGACGGGTGGGAACGCGGGTACAAGAACGCTGACCGTGAACGTCTATGAGCAGGCCTTTGCAATTTCCAACATTGGTGCGGGTGCAGCCGTGGCAGTAGTCATCTTTGGATGTCTGCTCGCCTTCAGCTTCTTTTTCTTCCGCTTCATCAGCCAAGAGGAGGGTTTGTGATGATGGACCTATTGCGCCGTGGATATATTACGGCCCCGTTACTGGGCGTCCTGTGGGTATTCGTCGTTGCCACAACGGTCGCCGTCGCAATGAGCTTCGCAACCGGCGCTGCGTTCCGCCCTTCTGGGGTAGGGGCGCTGGTTTGGGGGGTTCTACTGGGCTTTGCCTGTCTGCCCGGCCCCTTTTGGAAACCCGCGTCTGCCGCGATCCTGATTGCAGGGGTTACCCTAGCAGGCTTCGGCCCCATCGTGATTGGATCAGGTGTCTCGGTTTTCTCCGCTCTTTTGGGAGCTGTGGCGACGTCCGGATTTGCAGCCCTTGGATTGCGGATCATGCTGGACGAGGTCGAGCTAGGCCCGATCAACCGGCACATCTTCGAGGGCGCGGTCATCAGGTTCTGCACCGGTTTCGGCTATATCTTTTTCACGGCAATCGTGTTGATCCCCTTCTATGTCATGGTGCTGACCAGTCTGAAGAATCAGGCGGAACTCATTCAGAATCCGCTGGATTTTTCCATTGATTTCTCAAAGGGGACCGAACTTCTGCGCTCTTACGACGAGCTTTTCACGCAGTTCGATTTCGGCGTTTACCTGCTGAACTCCTTCCTGATTTCGGTCCTCACTGTTGCCATTACGCTGCTCTTTGCAGTGCCGGGGGCCTATGCGGTGGCGCGGCTGCGGTTCAGGGGGCGCGCCGCTTTCTCCCGCTCGATCCTGCTGATCTATATGGTCCCGATGATCGTTTTGGCACTGCCCATCTACATCGCCTTTTCGATGACCGGTCTGCGCAACTCGCTGGGGGGGATCATCATGATCTACCCGGTCACCACGATCCCGGTCGCGCTTTACATGTTGCAGGGATATTTCCGCGGCTTGCCGGCAGAGGTCGAAGAGGCCGGGCTGATGGATGGCCTGTCGCGACTGATGGTGATCTGGAAAATTACCCTGCCCCTGTCGCTGCCCGCGATGGCGTCGGTGTCGCTTTATGTTTTCATGATCGCCTGGAACGAGTTCCTGCTCGCCTTCATGTTATTGGATGATCCCTCGAAGTTCACGCTGACGCGGGGCATCGCCTCTCTCAACTCATCAGAAATCCCCCGCCAACACCTGATGGCAGGCTCCGTGATCGCCACCGTGCCGATCATGGCGCTTTTCCTCGGGCTGGAACGGTTCATGACCAAAGGCCTTACGGCCGGCAGCGTCAAAGGATAGGAAAATGACACATCTCGACGAACAGGCCCGCGCGATTTTGCGGCAAAATGACAAGGGCGGTTACACGCTGCCCACCCATGGTCTTTACCCCTACCAGTGGAACTGGGACAGCGCCTTTGCCGCCTGGGGATTTGCGACATTCGACGTGGCACGCGCCTGGGACGAACTGGACACGCTGATGGCCAGCCAATGGGACAATGGCATGGTCCCCCATATTATCTTCCACCAGCCCGATCCGGGTTATTTTCCGGGGCCGGACGTCTGGCAAACAGGCCAGACCCCCGAAACCTCGGGAATTTCGCAACCCCCGATAACGGCCATCATGGCGCGCCTGATCTTCGAGATTGATGAGCGCACCGGGCGTGCGCGACTTGAAGCGCTTTACCCCAAGTTGGTCAAATGGCATCGCTGGTGGCAGGAAATGCGCTGTACACACGGCCCCGTGGCCATCATCCATCCCTGGGAAAGCGGGCGTGACAATTGCCCCGACTGGGACATCGGGATGGCCGGTGTCGACGGCTCAGCTGTCGGACCCTACGAACGGCGCGATCTGGGCCATGTTCACGCCGACATGCGCCCTACCAAGGAAGACTACGACCGCTATATTGCCATCGTCGAATTTGGTCGCAGTGTTGGTTGGGACGACACGAAAATTGTTCAGGATGGACCGTTTTTGATGGCCGATCCCGGGATCACTTTCATGTTGCTACGGGCGCATGATGACCTCGCGGTGCTCGGGCGCGCGCTGGGAGAAGACGTATCTGAAATCGAAAGCTGGGCAACCACCCTGCGCTCCGCCCTGCCGTTGATCTGGAACGATGCGCTGAATGCCTTTGATGCGCGCAACCTGCGCGATGGGGCTTTCGCCAATATTCTCGGCTCCGGGGCCTTTCTTGCCTATCTCGCCGGGGCTGGAAATCCGCAATTGGAAGCTCAGCTTCTGCGCGCCTGGAACGCGGTGAATTATGGTGTGCCGTCGGCCGATCCCGAAGTTGATCTTTTCAACCCGCGCAAATACTGGCGCGGGCCAACCTGGCCTGTGGTCAATGCCCTCATTGCAATAGGTCTGAATGCAGATGGTCATATTGATCTTGCCGAAAGGCTCCGTTCGGAAACTGCAGCCCTGATCCGAAAGCACGGCTTTTACGAATATTTCGACCCTGTTGATACAACCCCGTGTGGGGGCAAGGATTTCACATGGACAGCCGCCATCTGGCTGACCTGGGCCCGTCATGAACCGCAGGAAAACGCTGCGAAAGGAGCTGCATAATGCCCTCAATCTCTCTCAAAGCTGTCGAGAAATGGTATGGCGAGGTCCAGGTCATCAAAGGCGTGGATCTGGAAATCGAAGAAGGCGAGTTCGTTATATTCGTGGGCCCTTCCGGTTGCGGCAAGTCCACCCTGCTCCGCATGATCGCAGGGCTTGAAGAGACCAGCCGCGGACAAATCATGATCGGGGACCGGGATGCAACAGCCGAGCCCCCATCAAAGCGGGGGCTGGCGATGGTGTTCCAGTCTTACGCGCTTTATCCGCACATGTCGGTACGCGACAATGTGGGCTTCCCGTTGAAATCGGCGGGTCTTCCGGCCACCGAGATTGCCGAAAAAGTCGATGAGGCCGCCCGGGCGCTCAAGCTGGGTGAATATCTCGACCGCCGCCCGAAGGACTTATCAGGTGGTCAGCGGCAACGCGTGGCCATTGGTCGCTCCATTGTGCGCGATCCGACGGCCTTTCTGTTCGATGAGCCTTTGTCGAACCTCGACGCCGCCCTGCGGGTCGAGATGCGCTATGAAATCGCCAAGCTGCACCAGACACTGGCCACCACGATGATCTATGTCACCCACGATCAGGTCGAAGCGATGACGCTTGCCGACCGTATCGTCGTGCTGGAGGCCGGTCGGGTGGTTCAGGTGGGGTCCCCACGGGAACTTTATGAAAACCCGTCAAACCTCTTTGTGGCGCAATTCATCGGCTCCCCCCGCATGAACGTGATGCCCCTTGGGTCCACTTCGGTAAGCAAGGCACCAGCAACCGCTACGCACGTGGGCATTCGCCCCGAGCACATTACGCTCGTCGCTGAAGGCGACGGTCACGTGGGCGGCAAGGTCGATGTTCTGGAGTATCTTGGCGCCGATACATTTGTTGTCATGGATTGTGGCGAAGCCGGTCAAGTCACTGTGCGGGTAACCGGCGACAGCGATCTTTCCCCGGGGGACGCAGCGGGCCTGTCATTTGGGCCCGGACTGACCCGCTTTTTCGACACCGCCGGGCTCGCTGTGCGTTGAGGCCAGTTGAACGGGCGGCATGGCGTTGAAAGTACTGGCTACTTTCAACGCTCAGTTTTGATCCAATGCCGCCTGATCACGTCCCACATTGCGGAACCATTGGACGATTTTTGTGCGGTCTTCGGACGGCAGTCCAGTGATGTTTGCCGGCGGCATGGCGTGGCTGACCCCGGCCTGTATGTAGATTTCCCGTGCCGCACGCGCGATATCGGCGGTGGTCTCAAGGTGCACGCCCTTGGGTGCCCAAAGCATGCCTTCCCAGACGGGTTCGCGCGCATGGCACATTGAACAGCGTCCCAAAACGATGTCCTGCACGTCGTCAAAGCCCTCGGCCTGTGCATAACGCTGCTCGTATGGGGTCAGCGCCTGTTCTTCGAGCGCGTCATAATCGCCATCCCATGATGACGCCGTCGACAGCCAGGCAATCAGGATGAAGATCAGCACCGTTACCGCCCAGGTCCAGTGCGGACCGCTGCCCGTTGCATGCATGGTGTTGAAATAATGCCGGATCGTCACCCCTGTCAGGAAAATCAGCGAGGCGATGATCCAGCTGTATTCCGTCCCGAAGGCCAGTGGATAATGGTTCGACAGCATCAGAAATACCACCGGCAGCGTCAGATAATTGTTATGCGTGCTGCGCAGCTTGGCAATCTTGCCATATTTGGGGTCCGGCGTCCGGCCTTCCTGCAAATCCTTCACCACAATGCGCTGGTTGGGCATGATGATGAAAAACACATTGGCCGTCATGATGGTGGCTGTGAATGCGCCCAGATGCAGCAATGCGGCGCGCCCGGTGAAGATCTGGTTATAGCCCCAGGACATGGCCACGAGGATCGCAAACAGCAGCAGCATCAGGAACGTAGGGTGATCGCCCAGCTTCGACTTGCACAGGAAATCGTAACAAATCCAGCCGATTGTCAGCGATCCGGCAGAGACTAGTACGGCTTGCCAGACGGACAGATCAGCCTTGGCCGGATCGATCAGATAAAGCTCCGCCCCGACCCAGTAAACCACCATCAAAAGGGCCGCCCCGGACAGCCAGGTCGCGTAACTCTCCCATTTGAACCACACCAGATGGTCGGGCATGTTTTCAGGGGCCACGAGGTATTTCTGGATGTGGTAAAACCCGCCGCCATGGACCTGCCATTCTTCGCCATGCGCGCCCACGGGCAGATGCGGCACCTTTTTCAGACCCAGATCCAGCGCCACAAAGTAAAAGGAGGATCCGATCCAGGCGATGGCCGTGATGACATGCAGCCAGCGCACCGCAAAAGCAATCCAATCCCAAATGATGGCCAGATCATACATGGCAAAATCTCCGTCGTTTTGCGCAGTCTATCCAAGCCGGAATTTGTTGGCTATATTTGGCATTCTTAAATCTCTCTCAAAAAAAAACGTATAATGTCCTACTTCGATAATATCCGCACATTTGTTCGCATCTACGAGCTTGGCACCATGTCCGCCGCCGCGCGGGACCAACGCATTTCCCCGGCAGTTGCCTCAGCGCGCATGTCGCAGCTTGAGGCGCATTTGGGGGTGCGCCTGTTTCAACGCACCACACGCAGTCTGACGCCCACGGAGCAGGGCCGGATTTTCTACGAGGGGGCCTGCGGTGTGCTGGCAGCGGTCGAAGAGGCCGAGGCGGGCATTGGCGATGTTACCGAAAACCCGCGCGGCACCTTGCATATTTCGGCCCCTCTGGGTGTCGGGAGACGCTTGATTGCCCCGCATCTACCTGAATTTGCAGAAAACTATCCGCTGGTTGATGTGCGATTGCGGCTGAGTGACCGCAAACTGGACCTCACGGCAGAAGGGCTTGATGTGGCGTTTTTTCTTGGCCGGCCCGAAGATTCCAGCCTGCGCATTCGCAAGATTGCCGATTGCACGCGCGTGCTTTGTGCTAGCCCGTCCTATGTCGCGCAGCACGGGTGCCCCAGGTCAGGCGCGGAGATTGAACGCGGGCGGCACAATTGCCTGAACCTGCGCTTTCCCGGGGCGCGCGAATTTCAGTGGGAACTGAACACCGCAGACGGCCCGCGCAAATTCGACGTGCGGGGCCGGTTTGAAAGCGATGACGGGGATGTGCTGACTGATTGGGCCCTCGCGGGGGCCGGTATCGCGCTCAAACCGCTGTTTGAGGTCGCGCATCATCTGGAAAGCGGCGCTCTGGTGCGGGTGGTGGAGGAAACGCCGCCCCTGCCCGTTCTGATGGCCTGCCTATATACCCACCGGCGTCATCAGGACCCCAAGGCGCGATTGTTCATGGAATTCGTCATCGAACGCATGGCCGCAGCGGTGGCTGAAAAATCGGCCTAGCTGCCGCGATAGGTCGCATATCCGAACGGCGACAGCAACAGCGGCACATGGTAATGGGCGGCCTCCGACATGCCAAAGCGCAGCGGGATTTCATCGAGAAAACGCGGGCTTTCCGGTGCCACACCGCTGCGGTCCAGATAATCGCCGCAGTAAAACACCAGCTCGTAGGTGCCCGTTTCAAATTCGGCTTCCGGCAAAATCTGCACATCCGTGCGCCCGTCCTCATTGGTGACAAGCCGCCGCAGGCTGGTACGTTGCGCGCCTTCGATCCGGAAAAGTTCAATCTCCAGACCGGACGCAGGACAGCCGCGCGCTGTGTCCAGTACATGTGTGGTCAGATAACCCGCCATTTCGATCTCCTTTGCTGGCCCATTCTGGTCCGGTCTATCGCCGGGTGAAACCGGTCATTTCGCAATAGTGTTTATGGTTTTTTTTGATAAACCCCAATCATTACCTGTAATATACGGATGGTGAGCAAAGGAGCACATCTATGACCCGCTACCCCCGTGACATGATAGGCTACGGTGCCACGCCGCCAGATGCGCAATGGCCAGGTGGCGCAAAAATCGCCGTCCAAATCGTTTTGAACTACGAAGAAGGCGGCGAGAACAACATCCTGCACGGCGATGCGGCATCAGAGGCCTTCCTGTCGGAAATCGTCGGGGCTGCCGCCTGGCCCGGGCAGCGCCATTGGAACATGGAATCGATCTATGAATTTGGCGCGCGCGCCGGGTTCTGGCGGTTGCACCGATTGCTCAAGGATGTGCCCATCACGGTTTACGGGGTGGCCAGCGCATTGGCGCGCTCCCCCGAACAAGTCGCGGCGATGCAGCAGGCCAATTGGGAAATCGCCAGCCACGGGTTGAAATGGATCGAATACAAGGATGCCGATCCCGTGGCAGAGGCCGCCGATATGGCCGAAGCCATTCGCCTGCACACCGAAGTGACCGGCAGCGCGCCACGCGGCTGGTACACAGGGCGGTGCAGTGACAACACGGTGCGGCTGGCGGCTGAAACCGGCCAGTTTGCCTATGTCGCGGACAGCTATGCCGATGATCTGCCCTATTGGATGGAATTTGACGACAGGGACCAGTTGATCGTGCCCTACACGCTGGACTGCAATGACATGCGTTTTGCCACGCCGCAGGGGTTCAATTCTGGGGACCAGTTCTTTGCTTATCTGCGCGACACCTTCGATGCGCTTTATGCCGAAGGGGATGAGGGTGCGCCAAAGATGATGTCCGTCGGTCTGCATTGCCGTCTGATCGGTCGTCCCGGCAGGGTCCAATCGCTCAAACGTTTTTTGGATCACGCTCGCGCGCATGAGGGCGTCTGGTTTGCAACGCGTGAACAGATCGCTGATCATTGGGCCCAGACCTATCCGCATCAGCGCCGCGAGAAGCCAAGCGCGCTCGGGCGCGAGGCTTTCGTCGCCCGCTTTGGCGGCATTTTTGAACATTCACCCTGGATCGCCGAAGGGGCCCATGCGGCAGAACTGGGCCCCGCCCATGACACGGCTGCCGGCCTGCATAATGCACTGGCCCGCGTGTTTCGCAGCGCGGATGAGGAGCAAAAGCTGGGGGTTCTGACGGCGCACCCGGATCTGGCGGGCAAACTGGCGCAGGCAAAACGGCTCACCGCCGAGAGCACATCGGAACAAGCCACAGCCGGACTTGACGCCCTGACCGATGCGGAACGCGCAGAATTCACCAGCCTGAACGACGCCTATGTCGCCAAACACGGCTTTCCCTTCATCATCGCCGTGCGGGATCACGACAAGGCGGGCATTCTGGCGCGCTTCAGGGAACGTATCGACAATGACCGCCCCACCGAATTCACCGAGGCCTGCCGTCAGGTGGAGAGGATCGCGGAATTCCGCCTGCGTGATCTTCTGCCATGACCCGGTCAGTGATCGCTCGGCCGCTAACGGCGCAGCACTTCGCGGCGTTTGGCGACGTACTGGAGGTTCAGGGCGATCCCGATAAGCTGATCAATCAGGGGCTTTGCGGACGTCACCATGACCGTGCGCAGATGGATTTTTCCGCAGGCCGCGCGGGGATCAGCCTCTTTGACGCGCAGCCGCGCAGCCTGCCTTTCGTGCTGGAGATGATGGAACGGCACCCCGACGGCTCACAGGCCTTTATCCCCATGCACCAGAACCCCTATCTGGTGGCGGTGGCGGAAGATGCAGGCGGCGCACCCTCCCAACCTGTTGCGTTCATTGCCCAACCGGGACAGGGCGTGAATTATCACCGAAACATCTGGCATGGGGTGCTGTGCCCACTGGCACCTCCCGGGCTCTTTGCCGTGGTCGACCGCATCGGTGATGGTGCAAATTTGCAGGAACACTGGTTTGACGATCCCTGGCAGATCACCGGGGATGCCCCCGGCTGACAACCCGCTACCCCAGCCCCAGTTTCATGTGCCGGTTGACGTCCTTGTAGAGCAGATAGCGGAAAGCACCCGGCCCACCTGCGTAACAGGCCTGCGGGCAAAAGGCGCGAAGCCACATGTAATCGCCTGCCTCGACCTCCACCCAATCCTGGTTGAGCCGATAGACCGCCTTGCCTTCCAGAACATAAAGCCCGTGTTCCATCACATGGGTTTCGCAAAACGGGATCACCGCACCGGGCTGAAAGGTGACAATCGTGACATGCATGTCGTGGCGCAGATCCGAGGGGTCAACAAAACGGGTGGTCGCCCATTTGCCATCCGTCTCCGGCATGACCGTCGGTGCCACATCCTGATCCCGCGTGACAATCGGATCGGGATGCGCAAGCCCCTCGACCGCCTCATAGGCTTTGCGGATCCAGTGGAACCGCGTTACGGCCTGCGTGTTGTTGCGCAAAGCCCAGTCGCTGCCCGCTGGAATATAGGCATAGCTGCCTTCGACCAGCGCGTGCTGCGTGCCATTGATCACCAGATCAAACCCGCCTTCTACGACGAACAAAACCGCCTGCGCACGGGCATCCGTTTCCGGCCTGTCGCTGCCGCCCCCCGGTGCCACTTCCATGATGTATTGTGAAAACGTCTCGGCAAAACCGCTGAGCGGGCGCGAGAGAACCCACAGACGTGTCTTGTCCCAGAACGGCAGGAAGCTTGTCACGATGTCACGCATCGTTCCTTTGGGAATGACCGCATAGGCATCTGTGAAAACCGCCCGATCCGTCAACAGGGTGGTCTGATCCGGGTGCCCACCGGTCGGGGCGTAATAAGGAGCTTTCGACATTGTGTTGTTCCTGCGTTGGGATGGGCTGACCCTCACCCAGCCAAACCTCCCCCGCAAGACCGCTTCCCCCTTAAGGAGCTTTCGCCAATTTTTGAAAATCACCCAAACATTCAGCGCCCTCTGAAATAGCCGGACTGCATCTCCCGTAACTGCACCCGGCATTGCGCCACCATGAAATCAACGAACAGTCGGATTTTGGGGTCCTGCAACCGGCGGTGGGGATAAAGACAGCCAAAGATCGCGTCCATAGGCGGCGTTTGCGGCAAGACTTCCACCAGATGGCCGCTTTCCAGTTGTTCGGCCACATCAAAGACGGGTTTGTTCACAATCCCCCGATGATCAAGCGCCCAAGCGGTCAGCACATCGCCATCATCGGAATCGTAGCTGCCAGCGGGTTCGATTTTAATTGGCCCTTCGGGCGTCTGTAACGTCCAGAAATACTCGGGCGAGCGGGGATAACGCAGCAAAAGACAGTTGTGCGCCTTTTCGGTAAGATCCTGAGAGCGCTGCGGCGCGCCTCTCGCTGCCAGATATTCCGGCGTTGCGCAAAGCACCCGAGGACAATCCGCAATCTTGCGCAGCGTCAGCGTGGACTCGGGCGGCGTTCCAACCATCAAAGCCACATCCAGCCGGTCATCCAGCAAATCGACCTTGCGGTCAGACAGGCGCAACCGGATCGAAATGTCGGGATAGCTCTCTACGAACCGCGGCACGAGCGGGGCAACGATGCGTTTGCCGACCCCAAGCGGGGCTGCAACCTGAATAACCCCATGCGGACTGCCTGCAAACCCGGCGATCACCGCTTCAGCGTGTTCAACGTTCTCCACAATCGTGCGCGCATGATCGTAAAAACTCTGCCCGGCTTCCGTAGGCGTCAGTTTGCGGGTTGTGCGGTTGAACAGACGCACATCGAGCCGTTTTTCCAACTCCTTGATCCTGTTGCTGGCCACTGCGGGCGTCAGACGCAGATCGCGCCCCCCTGCGGTGATGCTGCCAAGCTCCACCACACGCACGAATACTTTCAGACTTTCAAGATACGGCATGTTTCCGCCTCGATTTTCAATGAATCGTTGAAAAAGCTTACCAGTCTCAGGCGTTTTGTCGAAGATCGAAATAGGTCATGATGAGAACAACCACATGACGGAACCACAGATCGGGGACATTCAACCCATGCACTCCAGACCCAACATCCGCTTTTTGCTGAACGGGCGTGACATCAGCCTGGACGACGTGGGGGCCTCCGATACCTTGCTGGACTATCTGCGACTGGAACGTCGCCTGACCGGCACCAAGGAAGGTTGTGCCGAGGGTGATTGCGGGGCCTGCACCGTGCTGGTCGGACGCTTGCAGGACGGCAGGTTGCGCTACGAAGCGGTGAATGCCTGCATCCGCCTGATGGCCTCACTGGACGGTTGCCACGTCGTTTCGCTCGAATATCTGTCCGGTCCGCATGGCAAGCTGCACCCAGTGCAGCAGGCGATGGTCGAACATCATGGCAGCCAATGCGGATTTTGCACGCCGGGGTTTGTCATGTCGCTCTATGCGCTCTGGATGCAAAACCCCGATCCCTCCGAGGATGAGATTGAAACCGCCTTGCAGGGCAATCTGTGCCGCTGCACCGGCTACGCCCCGATCATTCGCGCCGCAAAGGCGATCACAGAACATGGCTCTCCCGCCGAGGATGCGCTCACGATGGAACGAGACGACATCACCACACGTCTGAGCGCTTTGCAGGATGGCAAGCGGGTTGATCTGCGCAAAGACAACAGCCGCGCGATCCTGCCTGCCAACACGGATGATCTGGCGCAGGTTCTTTTGGAAACGCCCGATGCCACCATGGTGGCCGGTGCCACCGATGTCGGGCTTTGGGTGACCAAGTTTCTCAAGGACATCTCCCCGGTTGTTTTCCTCAACCATCTGGAAGAACTCAGGAAAATCGAGCGGCGCGATGATCATATTCACATCGGTGCGGGTGTCAGCTATTCCGATGCCGAGGCCATTTTATGTGATGACTACCCACATCTGAGCGCGTTCTGGGACCGGATTGCTGGCTGGCAGATCAGGAACATGGGCACCATCGGCGGCAATATCGCCAATGGCTCGCCCATCGGTGACACCCCCCCGGTGCTGATTGCCCTTGGCGCGGAGATCACGCTGCGGCGGGGCGATGCACGCCGCACCCTGCCCATCGAAGCGTTCTTCATCGACTATGGCAAACAGGATCTGGTGCCAGGTGAATTTCTCGAAACGATCCGCGTGCCCCGACCCGGCCCGGATGCACGGCACAGCGCGTATAAGATTTCCAAGCGGCGTGATGAAGATATCTCGTCGGTCTGTGCCGCTTTCAACGTGACCGTGCAGAACGGCACGATCCAATCGGCGCGCATTGCCTTTGGCGGCATGGCGGCGACACCGAAACGGGCCGCCAGCGCAGAACAGGCGCTCGTCGGTCAAACATGGGCGGAGGCAAGCCTGACCACCGCTGCCGAGGCACTGGCGCAGGATTTCAGCCCGTTGACCGACTGGCGGGCCTCCGCAGATTACCGGATGCAGGTCTCCAAAAACCTTTTCCGCCGGTTTTATGCCGAACATTCCGGTGCGACATCCGATGTTCAGCTGGTTCGGGCCTGAGGGGGCATGGCGATGAAAGACAATTCGATGACACTGGACCCACGGCACGATTCAGCGATCAAACATGTGACGGGCCAGGCGGAATATGCCGATGATATTCCCGAACCAATTGGCACTTTGCATGCCTGTCTGGGGCTGTCCACGCGCGCGCATGCGCGGGTGGTGGCGATGGACCTCGCGGCCGTCCGCGCTGCCCCCGGTGTGGTCGGCGTTCTGACCGAAGAGGATATCCCCGGCGAGAATGACGTCAGCCCGACCGGCCTCAAGGACGAGCCGATCTTTGCCGGGCCCCTCGTGCAATTCTGGGGCCAACCCATGTTCGCCGTTGTGGCCGAGACGCGCGATGCCGCACGCCGGGCCGCCAAGCTGGCCGACATCACCTATGAAGACCTGCCCCATGTGCTCGACGCCGCAGAGGCACGCGCGGCGCAATACCCCTATGTCACCCCGCCCCTGAAGCTGGAGCGCGGCGATGTGGCGCCTGCATTGGAGGCGGCACCGCATCGCCTGTCGGGCCAGATGCGGGTCGGCGGGCAGGATCACATGTATCTGGAAGGTCACATCGCCTTTGCCATACCCGGCGAAGATGAGGACGTGATCGTGCATTCTTCCACCCAGCACCCGTCAGAAGCGCAACATATGGTGGCCAAGGTTCTGGGCGTGAATTCCAACGCCGTCACCGTCAACGTGCGGCGTATGGGCGGTGGCTTTGGCGGCAAGGAAACGCAGATGAACCTCTTTTGCGCTGTCGCCGCCATGGCCGCCAAGAAATGGCACCGTGCCGTGAAAATCCGCCCCGACCGGGATGATGACATGTCCGCAACCGGCAAGCGCCATGATTTCGTGATTGATTATGATGTGGGCTTTGACGCTGACGGGAAAGTCCACGCGGTTGCTGGTGATTTCGCGGCGCGCTGCGGGTTTTCTTCCGATCTGTCCGGGCCGGTGACGGACCGCGCGCTCTTTCACGCTGATAACGCCTATTTCTACCCCAATGTTCGACTGCGCTCGCATCCGATGAAGACCAACACTGTCTCCAACACCGCCTTTCGCGGGTTTGGCGGCCCGCAGGGGGTGATCGCGGCGGAACGGATCATGGAAGAAATCGCCTACGCTCTGGGCAAGGACACGCTGGAGGTGCGGCGCGCCAATTTCTACGGCACCGAGGACCGCAATGTCACGCCCTATCATCAGACCGTCGAAGACAACATCATGCCACGCATCGTGGATGAACTGGAAGCCAGTGCGGCGTATCAAACTCGGCGCAAGGCCATTCTTGCGCATAACGCGAAGGGCGGCATCACCCGCAAGGGCATCGCGCTGACACCGGTCAAATTCGGGATTTCCTTTACCGCGACATGGTATAATCAGGCCGGATCACTGGTGCACATCTACAATGACGGGTCGATTGCGCTGAACCACGGCGGGACCGAAATGGGCCAGGGGTTGAACACCAAGGTCGCCCAGATCGCGGCGGAAGCTTTCGGCGTTGATTTCGCTCGCGTGAAAATCACCAAAACGACAACCGAGAAAGTCCCCAACACATCCGCCACTGCGGCCTCTTCAGGCTCTGACCTGAACGGCATGGCCGCCCTTGACGGCTGTGAACAGATCAAGGCCCGGCTGGTCGAGTTTGCCGCCGAAAAATGGCAGGCCAAGCCCGACACCATCCGCTTTGCCAACAATCACGTGCATATCGGCGCGGAATCGGTGCCGTTTTCCGATTTCATCAAACAGGCCTATATGGCGCGCATTCAGCTATCTGCGGCGGGGTTCTACAAGACGCCCAAGATCCACTGGGACCGCGCCTCCGGCAAGGGGCGTCCGTTTTATTACTATGCTTACGGTGCAGCCTGTTCCGAGGTCACGATCGACACGCTGACCGGTGAATACATCGTCGAGCGCACGGATATTCTGCATGATGTGGGCCGGTCGCTGAACGCGCAACTGGACATTGGTCAAATCGAAGGGGCGTTCATTCAGGGCATGGGCTGGCTGACCACCGAAGAGCTGTGGTGGGACAATGAGGGTCAGTTGCGCACGCACGCGCCGTCGACCTATAAAATCCCGCTGGCGTCGGACCGTCCGCGCATTTTCAACGTCACGCTGCCGGATTGGTCGGAAAACCGCGAGAATACGATCAAACGTTCCAAGGCCGTGGGTGAGCCACCCTTCATGCTGGGCATTTCCGTATTCGAGGCCCTGTCCATGGCGGTGGCCAGCGTGGATGATTACAAGACCTGCCCGCGTCTGGATGCGCCTGCCACACCGGAGTGCGTTCTGATGGCGGTTGAACGGCTCAGAAAGGCGCGCGCGGATGTCTCTTGAAGCGTTCTTTGACAGACATGGTAAGGTCATCCATGTGCGCCAGACCGACGTGCGCGGCTCGGCACCTCGCGAAGCCGGGGCGGAGATGTTCGTGGCACTGACCGCAACCTATGGCACCATTGGCGGCGGGCAGTTGGAATATATGGCCATCGACCAGGCGCGCGCCATGCTGCGGCAAGGACGTGCCAGCACGCAGATGAATGTGCCGCTGGGGCCGGAAATCGGGCAATGCTGCGGGGGCCGCGTGGTGCTGCACCTTTCGCAGTTGAGCGCAGCGGAAACCGTCGCGGCCTGTGCCAGAGAAACAGCCGATCACAGCGCCTATCGCCACGTCTACATTCTGGGGGCCGGTCATGTGGGGCGGGCTTTGGCGCAGCTTTTCCAGCATTTGCCCGTTCGTTGCTGCCTTGTCGACACCCGCGCCGAGGAGTTGGCGCTGTCCGATGCCGCCGTGGACAAACGATGCACCGCCCTGCCGGAGGCTGAGATCAGACAGGCCGCCGCTGGCAGCGCCTTCATCGTGCTGACCCATGATCACGCCCTTGATTTCCTGCTGACATCCGAGGCTCTGGCAAGACCGGATGCCGCCTATGTCGGTCTGATCGGGTCCGCGACCAAACGCGCAAAATTCGAAACCTACTGCCGAACCAGCACACCGGAGGTATCAACCAACGCGCTGATCTGCCCCATCGGGGCGGGCCATAGTACCGACAAGCGACCCCATGTGATCGCTTCTTTTGTGGTGGCCGAGGTCATGGCCAGGCTCACCGAGCCGCAACTGAATACCAAAATCTCCGCCTGAGCGCGGTTACCGAAAGTCACAAACGCCCGCACGCCGTACCGGCAGTGCGCTCAAAAGACTTGTCTTAGGGAGGACACTCAAATGGCACAGGCCAGCTACAGTTACAAACTTTTCGCGCGCAGCGATTACAGCGCTTTCTGGGCGCTTTTTACCGACAACCTTGTAAACCTCATGGTGCTGTCAGCGGTCTGTCAATTCGTCTTCCAGATGCCCGCCGACATCGTTTACGGCCGCATTGTTCCGGGCGCCGCCGTAGCCATTCTCGCAGGCGTTCTGGTCTATGTGCTGATGGCCAAACGCGTGGCCAACAAGACCGGCAAGGATGTCACCGCCCTGCCCTATGGCATCTCCACACCGGTGATGTTTGTCTATCTCTTTGGTGTGATTGGACCGATCTACTGGAGCACGCAGGACGCGGTTCTGGCCTGGCAGGTGGGCATAGGTGCCGGTTTCATGGGCGGCATTGTGGCGGCCTTCGGGGCGATTGTCGGGCCATTTCTCAAACGCATCACACCGCGCGCGGGCATGCTCGGCACGCTTTGCGGCATTGCCATTGTCTTCATCGGTTCGGTGCCGCTGACCCAAGTCTTTGAAAACCCGATCATCGGCTTTGCCTCGCTTGTTTTCATCCTCTGGGGGCTGATTGGCCGGTTTCGCCTGCCCATGGGCATTCCCGCAGGTCTGATCGCCATCGGGGTCGGCACGCTCATCGCCATTCTGCTCGGCCAGTCACGCTTCAGCTTTGAGGGTGTGGGGTTCTATCCGCCGCTGCCCTATTTCGGCGATCTGATCGCGGGCGTGCAATACCTCTTTGCCAATCCGGAGCTTTTCCTCGTGCTGGTGCCGGTACAAATCTACAACTTTATTGAGACAATGAATAACGTGGAAAGCGCCGAGGCCGCAGGCGATCACTACCCCGTTGCCGCCTGTCAGGTGACCGATGGTATGGGCACAATGATCGGTGCCATCTTCGGCTCACCCTTCCCCACAACCGTCTATATCGGACACCCCGCCTATAAACGGATGGACGCCCATGCAGGCTACGTCATCGGCGTTGGCGCGGTGATCGCCTTTTCCGCTTTCTTCGGGTTCCTCGCTTTTCTCAACGGGCTGATCCCGATTGCTGCCGCCGCACCGGTTCTGGTCTTTGTCTCGGTCAGCCTGATCACCAACACGGCTTTTTCGGTCAAGACCGAGCATATGGCGGCTGTCTCCTTCGCGATCCTGCCGCATATCTCCAGCTTTCTCGTGACCAAATGGGGGTCCTTGATGAATGCGCTGCGCAGTAATGGTGTTGAAGGCTTGCCCAACCTCGGGGATGCCGATCTGACCGCAGCCCTGCTGATGGAAGGCGCACATTACGAAGGGCATCTGGCCTTGTCGCAAGGCGCGATCATCACCGGCCTGATCTGGGGCGCGATCGTGGCATCAATCATCGACGGCAAGTTCAAGAACGCCGGGGGTTTCGCCATTGCAGCCGCGGTCATGTCATCCATCGGGATCATCCATGCCGCCAGCCTGCAAATGCCACAGCTCGACGGCATCACCATCGGCTATCTGATCGTCGGGGCCTTCCTGCTGATCTATCCCGCAATTGCCCCCAAGGAAGATCTCGAACACCGCGTGATCGTGCCGGATGAGCCGGATTTTCTGAACACTGACCTGCCGGGCGAGCGCGCCTGAGCACAGGCGGGGCGGTTTTCTGCCGCCCCGCACACATTATCTTCAAGGCCCAGAAAACATGAACGATACCCTGCTACGCGGACGCCTCCTGACCTTTCACCACGCGCCGGAAGACGCTAGTGACACAGACGCCTATACTTACATCGAGGATGGTGCCTTGGTGGTGCGCGACGGGCTGATCGTGGCCTCAGGCTCATTCGACGAGATCGCGCCACAGGCCCGGAGCGCCGATCTTGCCGATCACCGCCCCAATCTGCTGATGGCCGGGTTCATTGACACGCATCTGCACTTCCCGCAGGCGCAGGTTGTCGCCTCCTGGGGCAGCCAGCTTCTGGACTGGCTGAACGGCTATGTTTTTCCCGAAGAAATCCGCTTTCAGGACGCGGCGCATGCCGGTGCCATCGCGACGCGGTTCTTTGACGTTCTGACGCAACACGGCACCACGACGGCTGTGGCCTATTGCTCTGTTCACACCCAATCCGTGGACGCCTATTTCACCGAGGCCGCCCAGCGCAACATGCGCATGATCGGGGGCAAGGTGATGATGGATCGCAACGCGCCGGATGCGCTTTGTGACACGGCGGAAACCAGCTATCACGACAGCAAGGCGCTGATCGACAAATGGCACGGAAAAGGGCGTGCGGGATATGCCATCTCGCCCCGCTTCGCGATCACCTCGACACCCGCTCAGATGGAGATGGCGGGCGCTTTGGTCGCCGAAAACCCCGGATGCCACGTGCAGACACATGTCTCCGAAAACCTGGATGAAATCGCTTTTGCGACATCCCTTTATCCCGATGCCAAGGACTATCTGCACATCTACGAAACCTATGGCTTGCTGAGCGACAAGATGCTTCTGGGTCATGCCATACATCTGTCAGAACGCGAAGTGGCAACACTGGCTGAGACCGAAGCGCATCCGGTATTTTGCCCCACGTCCAATCTCTTTCTGGGCTCGGGGCTATTCGATGACGCCCGCCTGCGCGCGGCCGGTGTGCGCAACGCGATTGCCACAGACATTGGCGCAGGCACCAGCTATTCCATGCTGCAAACCCTCAATGAGGGCTACAAGATCCTGCAGCTTCAGGATCAGAAACTGCACGCCCTGCGCGCCTTTGACTGGATCACAAGGGGCAATGCAGATGTTTTGGGACTTGCGGATAAAATCGGCACGCTGAAAGCGGGAAGTGAAGCGGATATCGTTGTGCTTGACGCTTTTGCCACGCCTGCCATGTCGTTGCGGATGGAGCGCGCAGAGACACTGGAGGAGGAATTGTTTGTGCTTCAGATCATGGGCGATGACCGGTCCATCGCGCAGACCTATGTTGCGGGTGTGCCTCAGAAATAACCGGCGAGACGGGACTTATGGGGCCTTGGCCGCCTCCAGCGCCTGACGCAGCACATCGCGGTCGCCGATGTGGTTACACAAGACCAGGATCAGCCGCGCGTTAAAAGCATCGCTCTGTTCCTTTTCAAGCCCTTCATGTGCGGCCAGAAGCGCGTCATAAAACCCGTCAGGGTCAGGGATATTGGGGGTCAGGTTGAGGGTCATGATCAGGCTCCCTTGCCGATCGCTGTTTTCACGGCAGCGGCCAGCGCATCAATATCCGTGTCCGGCCAGCGCGCCGCCACATGCTGGTCAGGCCGGATCAGGTAAAGGGCGCGTGGTTGGGTGCCAAGATAGCGCTGCGCCAGTGCCCCGGTTGGATCATGTTCGGTCATTCTGAGCGCCACATGAGTCAACGGCACGCCCTCCACCGCGTCAATTTCCGGGACCGCACAATTGAAGGCCAGCACCGTAAATTGCCCCGGCAGCCTGTCCAGGAGATAGCCCCGATCCAGCGGCGCGTCGATGCAGGGCGCCCCAACGCGGGTGATATCCGGCCCGTCCAACTCATCCGGACCATTGAGAGGCATACCATCATAGACGCACGGCACGGACAGGCGACCGGAATTCACCATGGGCCGGGCAAATTCATGCTGTCGCGCCAGATCGAGCACGGCATTGCGGAATATTTTGCTCATATCGGATTTGGGCGTCAGGAAATCCGTCGCGCGGGTGGAGTTCAGGATATTCTCATCCGCCCCATGCGCGCGCTCTGCCGAATAACTGTCCAGCAGGCTTTCCGGTGCAAGACCTTTGACAATGAAATCCAGCTTCCACGCCAGATTATCCGCATCCTGAATGCCCGAATTCGCCCCCCGCGCGCCGAAGGGAGAGACCTGATGCGCGCTATCGCCGGCAAAGATCACGCGCCCGTGGCGGAACTCCTTCATCCGGCGGCATTGGAAGGTGTAAATGGAGGTCCATGCCAGCTCATATTCGGCACCTTCCCCAAGCATCGCATCCACACGCTCCCCGATCCTGGTAGGATCGAGTTCAACTTGTCGGTCGATGTTCCAGCCCAGTTGAAAATCAATGCGCCAGATGTCGTCAGGTTGCTTGTGCAGCAGTGCCGACTGACCGCTGCCCTTGAAAGGAGGTTCAAACCAGAACCAACGCTCGGTAGGAAACGCCGCCGTCATCTTTACGTCTGCAATCAGGAAATTGTCTTCGAACACCCGCCCGTCAAAACTGAGACCCAGCATGTTGCGCAGCGGCGAGCGCGCGCCATCACAGGCCACCACCCAATCCGCCGCGATCTGATAGGGACCCTCGGGGGTACTCACATCCAGAACAACGCAGTCATCCTGCGGTGCAACGCCTGTAACAGCGTTCTGCCCCCGGATTTCGATGGGCGCGCCCTGCGCTTGCGCGACCCGGATTTCATCCACCAGGAATTTTTCGAAATGGGGTTGTTGCAGGTTGATGAAGGCTGGCATCTTGTGACCCGCCTCCGGTTGCAGGTTGAATTCAAAAACCCGGTCTGGCCCATGAAAAACTTTGCCAACGTTCCAGACCACGCCTTTGTCGAGCATGGCCTGACCTGCGCCCAGACGGTCGGCAATCTCCAGCGTCCGCTTGGAAAAACAAATCGCGCGGCTGCCCTGCCCGACCCCTTCATGATCGTCCAGCACCAGAACCGGCGTGCCCTTGCGCCCCAGATCAAGCGCTGTGGCCATACCGATCGGACCACCGCCCACTACGACCACTGGCAGGCGCTGCATCGGCATGTCCTGCGCCGCCACCCGCGCGTACGGGTAAAGCTTGAACGCAAGATCATATCTGACGTCTACCATCGGTGTCCTCCCCAGAACCCTATGTGGCCTTTAAGCAAGGCAAATCACCCCTGAAGGGCTGCCCACATCTCCAGATCACGCTTGTCCGTCCAGATGCGCGGCGTGTCGATGCCGCGCGCTTCGTCATAGGCACGGGCCACATTGAAAGGCAGGCAGTGCTCGTAAATTGCGTAATCCTTGAATTTCGGATCACAGGCTTCGCGCACCGCGTCCCAGGCCTCTTTCAGCGTGCCACCTGACGCGGCTATCCGGGCCGCCGGGCGGTAGGTGCTGGTCACGAAATCACGTGTGTTCTCGATCGCCGCGCTCACCATGTCCTTGCCCACCAGCGCATCGCCACGACCGGGCGCGATGGCGTCCACATCATAGGCCTTGATCGCATCAAGCGTGTCACCCCAGTCGCCGAAATGTCCGTCACCGCAATAACAGGCAGAGTGGTATTCCACGATGTCACCGGTAAACATCACGTTCTGGTCGGGCACGTGAATGACCGCGTCCCCCGCCGTATGCGCCCGCCCGAGATGTTTGATGTCGACCCGACGCTTGCCCAGATAGACGGTCATGCTGTCTGAAAAACTTGTGGTCGGATAGGTGAGACCGGGGATACCTTCATGCCCCTCGAACAGACGCGGGAAACGCTGGAATTCGCTATCCCAGTCTTCCTGACCGCGCTCGACCACCATGGCGCGCGCCTTGTCGGACATGATGATCTGATCCGCGCCATAGGCAGATGCGCCCAGCACGCGCACCGCATGATAGTGGGTCAACACCAGATGGCTGATCGGTTTGTCGGTGACTTCTCGCACCTTCTCAATGACCTTGTTCGCCAGCCGCGGTGTTGCCTGCGCCTCCACGATCATCACGCTGTCATCGCCGATGATCACGCCGGAGTTCGGGTCGCCTTCGGCGGTAAAGGCCCACAAGCCATCGCCAACCTCGGTGAAAGAAATGGCCTTCTCCGTCAGATCGCCTGCGGATGCGAATGCTTTGCTCATCTGGTTGTCTCCTTTGGCCCGTTTCTGAGCCGGTGTTTCAGGGGCGGCACGGATGGCACCGCAGAGTGTGGATTTTTGCAGCTGCACATTTGTCGTTACACCGGGGTATCCGCATCCGGCTGCCGGTCCGGGTGGGCAGCAGCGATTGCGGGAATACTCAGCGCATGGGTCTCTATGCGTTCGGTTTTCGGGTAAGGTGCCAGATCAAGCCCCCACCGCCGTGCATTGTAAACCTGTGCTGTGATGCAAAGATCCGCCAGATCGGGCGTCGTACCAAAGGCAAAAGGATGATCATCGGTCAGTTGAGCCTCCAGCGCGGCGAACCCTTCTGCCATCCAGTGGCACATCCATGCCTGCGATTGGTCGGCACTTGCCCCAAAGCGGGACTTCAGTTGCCCGATGACACGCAGGTTGTTGACCGGGTGAATGTCGAGGGCCACCGTATGAGCCACCGCCAGAACCCGCGCTCTTTCCAGCGCATCCTGGGGGATCAGTCGCGGCTCAGGCCAGGTCGCCTCTATGAAATCCAGAATAGCCATGGACTGCGTCAGGGCTGTGCCATCTTCCAACACCAGCGTGGGCACGCCGGCACCGGGATTGAGCGCACGGTAGGCGGCGTCCCGTTGCGCGCCCGCCACCAGATCAACCGGCACCGTCTCATAGGTCACTCCCTTGAGGTTCAGCGCCGCGCGCACGCGGTAGGATGTTGTGGACCGCCAGTAGGAATAGAGCTTCATTTCTTCCCCGGCGTGCCGTCGAATTTCTTCTCAAGGCTGTCCCAGCAGTCGATATAATCATCCTGCAAAGGGGCCTCCCGAGCGGCAAATCGCGTCAGATGCTGCGGAAAGCGGGTCTCGAACATGAACGACATCGTATTGTCGAGCTTTTCCGCCTGCAAATCCGCGTTGCTGGCCCCTTCGAAGGCGTTTTTATCCGGCCCATGCGGCAGCATCATATTATGAAGGCTCATACCGCCAGGCACGAAACCCTGCGGTTTGGCATCATACTGACCGTAAATATTGCCCATCAGTTCAGACATGATGTTCTTGTGATACCACGGCGGGCGGAACGTGTCCTCGGCCACCATCCAGCGCTCGCGGAACAAGACAAAATCAATGTTGGCCGTGCCTTCGACCCCGCTTGGCGCGGTCAGCACCGTGAAGATCGACGGATCAGGGTGATCAAAGAGGATCGCGCCCACCGGGCAATAGGTCCGCAGATCGTATTTCACCGGCGCATAGTTGCCATGCCATGCCACCACGTCCAGGGGCGAATGGCCGATTTTGGTCTCATGGAACTGGCCCGCCCATTTGATCACAACGGATGAGGGCTCTTCGCGATCCTCAAAAGCCGCTACCGGCGTCTTGAAATCGCGCCTGTTGGCCATGCAGTTGGCCCCGATCGGCCCTCGCCCCGGCAGATCGAACTTCTGGCCGTAGTTTTCGCAGACAAAGCCCCGCGCCGGGCCTTCCAGCACCTCTACGCGGTAAAGCAGACCTCGCGGCAGAACCGCAATCTCCTTTGGCTCCAGATCGATGATCCCCAGTTCGGTGCAGAACCGCAGACGCCCCTCTTGCGGCACGACAAGCAATTCACTGTCGGCCGAATAGAAATACTGATCCTGCATAGATTGGGTCACCAGATAGATGTGGCTCGCCATGCCAACCTGCGTGTTCACATCCCCCGCGGTCGTCATTGTACGCATGCCCGTCAACCAGGTAAGCGGCTGTTCGTCATGGGCGACGGGATCCCAGCGATACTGGCCAAGGCTGACCACATCAGGATCGACATGGGGCGCGGACTTCCAGTAAGGCACATCTATCTTTTCATAGCGGTGCGAGTGTTTGACCGACGGTCTGATGCGGTAACACCAGGTGCGTTCATTCTGATGGCTGGGTGCGGTGAAAGCGGTTCCGGAGAGCTGTTCGCCATAAAGACCGTAGTCCACTTTTTGCGGACTGTTCATCCCCTGCGGCAATGCGCCGGGCAAGGCTTCAGTTTCAAAGTCATTGCCAAACCCGGGCATGTATCCAGCGTGTGGGCCGGGCAACGACGGCGCTTGCACCATGTCACGTGGTTGCGTCTGATCGTTCATTGAGCCCTCCATCGATTGCGGCAGGAATGGATGTATTGGTTACTTTTGTAACTAACAAGCTGTTTATCTGAACCCGACCATAGAAAACTCCTCGCCTAACCGAGTGTCGACACGCCTCGCGCACGCTGATCAGCCCCGGCAAAAACGGCTGCCAGCAGAGCAACAAGAAGTGCAGACATGAAACCCTGACATTGGCCGGGATAGCACCTACGGCGATTTCACAGGCTCCAAGCTCAAGATCTTGCCTATTTGTGGAAAATTCTCTTTGTGGTTGAAGGTGATGGTGATATTGATTGCTCATAGATTTATTTTTTTAAACCGAAGGCCTGAGGCGATTTGCCTGCCTCTGCGGGGGTGTGATGGTGAAACTATTTACTCATATTGTGATCGGGGTTTTCTGGATCACGTTGTCTGCGTCCAATGTGGTACGGGCGCAGGATGCTGGTACAGAAGAGGGCGATGCGACCGCCGACGTCTCCCCCGTCGGCAGCTTCATTGAGATTCGTCCCCCCGAAGGTGGCCTTACCGAGGTCGAAGAGACCGAGACACCGCAACAGGGCTCCTTCATCGACCGGCTCACGGACGAACAGGAGGCCTATATCAATGACCGCGCGTTTCCACTGGAGGCCGCGATCTGGGATTTCCCCGAGATCTTTGTCTGCTGGGAGGATATGGACCCTGCGTTCGAAGATCAGCGCGCCCTTGTGCAAAAGGCCGTCACCGATACCTGGCAAGCGGCATCGGACCTTGAGTTTTTCGGCTGGTCGGAATGTGTTGAAGACGCAGGCGGCATCCATATCGCCATCAAGGACACCGCGCCGCACGTCAAACAGCTGGGTAAATTCATCGACGGGATGCCCGAAGGCATGGTTCTGAATTTCACCTATGATTTCTGGTCCCCCGGGTGTCAGGACATGCTGGAATACTGCACGCGGATCATTGCCGTGCACGAATTTGGCCACGCCATCGGATTTGCCCATGAACAAAACAGACCCGATACGCCGGAAGCCTGCGACAAGGCCCAGGGAACCATCGGCGACAATACCTCGCTCACGGTCTACGACCCGCATTCAGTGATGAACTATTGCAATGCCATCTACGGAAACGACGGTAAGTTGAGCCCGCTCGACATTGCCGCGGTACAAGTCATTTACCGAAAGGGATAATGTGTTCAGGTTTATTTTCTCATTTATTTTGCTTATTGGTTTTGCGGCGGGACCGCAGTTGGCACAGGCGACCCCTCACGACGACGTGAAACCCGGGCTGATTTATCTCAAGGCGTCGGGGACGGCTGGCAAGGAAGGCCATCCCAAGCGCGGCGTCAAAGGCGGGGTGATCAGTCAGGGCACCGGTTTTTTTGTCGGCAAAGACGGCTTCATTCTGACCACGCGGCACTTTCTTGATCCGCTGGAGGACGCCGAAGCGCGGCAAGTCACCATCACTGCCTCTATCGGCGGGGCCAGTTCGGACGACATTCCTGTCCTGATCGCCTCAGAGCTCAAACGCGTCGATCTTTTGCTGCTCAAGGCAAACATGCCCTTTGACAAACCCGCCCCGAAACCCCTGCAGATCGGCCGACCCAGCCAATATAACCGCGAAAATCCGACACCCCTTTTCACCTCCGGCTTTCATGGCGAGACCTACCGGCGCAAAGAGGTGGAATTCAACGCATCGGAAAGCGACGATTTTCCCTACGCCTGGACGGTGAATGTCAAAACCAACAGCGGTCAGAGCGGCAGCCCGGTTTATGATGGCGACGGTCGCGTCTTGGGCGTGGTCAAAGCGACCGCCAAGGAGGATGATGAGCTGACACTTATTGTCCCAATCGACTATGCAATGCCGCTGATCGGCCATCTTGAAATTGACAGGCTGAACGAACAGGTCGAATGGCTGATGGGGGTGGTCGACGGGCTGACACCGGAAGATCCGCCTTTGCATCTGCGGCTGAAAGGTATTGAGGAAAATATTCATCAGCTCAGCAGCCGCTTCACCTGGACAGCCTTTACCGCGGCTGACGGTACGTTGCGGATTCGCTACGAGAAACTGATCGGTGGTGGGGCGCAAATCGGCGACATCACCATTCAGGTCAAACCCTACATTCGCTTCAAGGAAGACGGGGAAATCAAGACCCAAGCCACCCGACCGCTGAAACTGACGGACAACGGGAAAAACCTGTTTGAACGTCGGAATCTTGACGAAAGCGAAAGGATCGGCGAATTCCTGATCCCCGATGTCCAAAGCAAGCTCGACGCGCTAAAAGATGTCTTTGCCGACGTTCCGCCCGACGAGCCCTACCGGAATATCGAAGTAACAATCCTTCCAACTGTGGGGGGCGAAACGCTTGAGACACGAAGGCTTTCCGTCGTGCCAACCTATGCATGGAATTAAGAACATGACCCTTGCAAACTACACACGCATGATTGCCGCCGCCGTCACCATTGCGATGCTGGCACCACAGTCCCTCGTGGCGGGCGAAGAATTCGCTCCGGTGCAAACGCTGGTGCTCGAGACCCGTGAAGCGCTGAGCTATGAGCCCGAGAAAGTCACGCTGCAAGGCGATGTGATGTATATTCTGGGGTCCAATGCAGCTGGCGTGGATGTCATCGAAATCCGCGATACGAAGACTTTGGATGTCCTCTCTATCGCGCCCCAGGAGTTGCAGGTTGACGATATTGCAGCCGACCCGCGCGGCAATGCACTATACGTGATCGGGCACGACGGGCAGCTTAGCCAGCTCAATGTGCTGGACGCCAAGCTTGCCCCCATTGCGACGAAAAGCATGAAAAACCGGCTGGGGTATCCCAAGCTTTCCACCACGGCCGATGGCTTGCTGATCGTTTCAGGCCTGCGCACCGATTTCTCCGACGGATTTCTGGGCGCTCTGGATATCCGCGAACCGTCAGACCCTCAGATTCGCGGCGATATCTATGCCGGTGAAGCATGGGGGGGTGTTGCGGGCAGTTGGTTCGATGCGCGTTCGGGTGCCCTGTTTCTGAATGCCGCTTGGGACTCGCGGCTGTTGGCGCTGTCGACCGGCAAATCCTACGTTATGAGCGAGTTCGGGGTCCAGACTGACAGTGGTAGTCTTGGCGATCCTTACGTGGTGTCAGCCCTGATGGGAAACCGCGGTTGCCGCAACGATGGTGCCACCAGCTTTCTGATTGCTGACCTGAACCGCGATGTGCTGACACTGGTGGATTACAACGAGCCATTTCAAAGCCTCGATACGCTCTCTATCGTCGAGTTCAACCTTGCCCCGACCCGCGCTCTGAGCCCTGCCTTGCCAGGCACGGATTTGCGCCTGCCAGCGGGGTTGCTCTCTTCATCCTGCGACCAGTCCGTTATCTTTCTGGGTAGCCGCACAAGCAACGAAGTCGCCCAGTTTGCACGCAACGAATTCCTGTCATCGCTGGAACGCGTTGGCACGATCCGGCTGCCCGCACGCCCCGTAGATATCGATGTTTCTACCGCGGGAGATTTCGCCATTGCGGTTTCAGCAGAAAACCGCACCGTCATGCGCTTCTCTACGCCCGCGGAAGACGGAGGCCCCAAAAGGATCATCGGGGATGCGGATGTACGCGCACTGCAACGCGCACTCACCGAAGCCGGATTACCGGTTGGTTCAATTGACGGGATCATTGGGGCCAAGACCCTGCGCGCGGTGCAGATTGCCGAAAAGAAATACGGAGTGAAGCTCGACGCAACAGGTGACATCGCCAAAACCGTCGAAACACTCAGGGAAGCGATCAAATAACCCGTCAGGACAAGATTTTCGAAGAAAAACACAAATTATCAGGACAGTATATGAAACCTCAAGTTAGCAGACCCGCTCTATTGGCCATGGCGCTTTGTGTTCCCCTGATTGCTTCGGGATGCCGACATGACGATCCCGGCAACGCCAACGTGTCGCAAGGATGGACAAAGGAAAATCGCTCTGACTGGTACTGGGCGACGCAAGGCTCGCGGCTGATCCCCGAGACATGGTTTGCTGCTCTCGAACAGGCGGGAAATAGTAATCCTTTCAGCGATATGGATCATTTGACCAGCTACGGATTTATTGCGCCACCCGAAAGCACCGGCGTGACCCGCCCCATCGGCTTTGCCAAAGACACGCAGGCGGATGAGGAATTCATAAACACTGGCCTGCGTTGGTACGAGGGCCAGAAAGGCGGCGAAAAGACGGCCGAGACCTGGATCGGCTTGAACTGTTCTGCCTGTCATACGGCCAAGATCACCTATCAGGGCACAGAGATGATCGTTGACGGCGGCCCCAGCCTTCTCGATTTCCAATCCTTCATCGAAGGTCTGGATGCGGCTCTGGAGGAAACCCGCAGCGACGCGGACAAGTGGGAGCGTTTCAATGCCACGGTTCTTGACGGCAAGGACACGCCCGAAAACCGCGAGATGCTGGCGAAAGCCTTCGATCAGCTGCTGGCCTGGCAACGTCTGACCGATGAAATGAATGAAACACCCGTGCGCTACGGCTATGGTCGGCTGGACGCGGTGGGCCATATTCTCAACAAGATCCTGATGTTCACGGGCGCCAATGCCAACAACGGGAACCCGGCCAATGCGCCGGTCAGTTACCCGTTTCTGTGGGACATCTGGCGTCAGGAGCGGGTCCAGTGGAACGGTGTTGCCGCCAACAGTCGTCTGAACCTGCCCGGCGACACGCTGGAATATGGCGCATTGGGCCGCAACACCGGTGAGGTCATGGGGGTTTTTGGCGAGGTGCTTATCACCCCCAACCAGGGCACGATCGACACGATCACCGGATATACGTCCTCGGTGAAGGTCAACAACCTGATGCGTCTGGAACAGATCATCCAGGTACTCGATGCGCCCAAATGGCCGGATGCCTTTCCTGCCATTGACACTGATCTCGCTGCCAAAGGCGAAACCCTTTATCGCCAGAAATGTGCCAGTTGCCATCTGCTGCCGGACATGCAGGAAGAAGGCAAACCAACCGAACGGATGATCCCCTTCGAGAAGACCTCGAAGAAGAACCTCACCGACATCTGGATGGCTTGCAACGCATATGTCTATCAGGGGCCCACCGGTCCGATGAATGGCACGAAAGACAATGCAGGAAACGTCATGGGAGAGACCGCAACCGTGGCCAATATGCTGGGTGCCACCGTCAAGGGCGCGCTGCTGGGGTCCAAGGGGGACCTCGTCAAGGAGGCGATCCCGACCTTCTTTGGCATTCGCCTGCGTCCGGAAGTTGACCTGGCGCCCGGCCCGTTTGATCCACGCGCCGGGGAGCGGTCCACCTGTATGACCGAAAAGGATGTGCTGGTTCTGGGTTACAAGGCGCGGCCTCTTGATGGCATCTGGGCCACCGCCCCCTACCTGCACAATGGATCGGTGCCGAACTTGTATGAGCTGCTCCTGCCCGCCGAAGAACGCTCCAGAAGTTTCACGGTCGGAAATCACGAATACGATCCCGTCAACGTAGGCTATGTGACAACTGGTGGCGATTTTGAGCTGGTAACCCGTCAGGGCAACCGGGTGGTCGAGGCGGATTCCAATGCAGGTCATGACTATGGTGCCGAAGGGTTTTCCGAAGAAGACCGCCGCGCCCTCGTTGAATTCATGAAATCCTTGTGAGGCGATGACATGACCAGCTATTTGCAAAAACTGGATGCGGCCGCCCCGGCGGATCGTTGGAAGATGGCCCGCGGTTTTCTATTTGAAGAGCCCTTGCCCTTCTTCTCCGAATTGCGTGAAAACCGTCCGGTCTTCGCCATGGATGAGGTCACTCTTGTGACGCGGTTTTCGGATTGCAACCTGATCCTGAGACGTCCCCTGACGTTCGGCGTCGATCTTTATAAGCCCAAGCAGGGCAGCTATTTCATGGCGCAGGATGACACCGCCCAACATTGGCGCGAAAAGTCGATCATGAAATCCATTCTCGACGTGGAAGACCTGCCTAAAATCCGCGATTTCGTGCGTGATACTGCTGACGAAGCGCTGGACGGTGCAAACGGCTCCATTGAACTGGTGCGCAATGTCACGCGCGGTGTGCCGGTCAGGCTGGTGCAGGACTGGTTCGGCTTTACCCGTTCTGACCCGGAAAAACTGATCGACTGGTCTTATTGGAATCAGCAGGATGCTTTCTGGAATCAACCTTTTGACAGTGTTGTTGAGGGATTGGATCAGGCAGGGATCATCGAGAACCGCAAGCGTGCCGGCGTGATGATGGGCATCTACATCGGACGGCTCGTCTTACGGCGAAGTGCGGCTGTAAAACTGGGCAGTCGCAGGGACGATCCGGTCTCCCGGCTGTTGCGCCTGTCATTCAGCGACGGAGTGGATTTCAATTTGCGCGATGTGATCTTCAACGTCGGCGGCCTGCTCATTGGCGCGGTTGAGACCACTTCACATGGTGTCTGCAATGCGCTTCGACATCTCACATCAGACCCTGCATTGTTGAAAGATGCCCGTGATGCGGCTTTGGGTGGCAGACCCGAAGACTTCGACGGATTTGTTTTTGAGGCTCTGCGCTTTAACCCTGCATTCCCCTATTTCTTCCGTGTATGCCACCGCGACACCGAACTTTCAGGCGGAACACCCCAGGCCGCAACAGTGCGCAAAGGCACGACGGCTCTGGCCGTGACCCACAGCGCCATGTTTGACCCTTCCGCGTTTCCTGAGCCCGAAAAATTCGATCCAACCCGTGATTTCAGCGATACATATACCTTTGGTCACGGCATGCATACCTGTCTGGGGCGGCATATCGCGGGCGTCATGGTCCCCGAAATCGTCAGGCAAATCCTGCGCCGGGGGGATTTGGATTTTGGCAACGGTCCGGATTACAAGGGCAGCGCTGTGCCACAGGAATGGAACCTCTCCTACGCAGCCTGAAGGGCGTCAAGGCTCTCGTAAAACCAGGCAATGAAGGCCTCCTGTTCTTGTGTGAAACCAGTGGTCTTGCGCGCAAGATAATATCCCTCTTCCGCGTCAATTGGCGCAACCCTGAGACATTGCAGCCGCCCGTCCTTCAGTGCCATCTGGCTGATCAACCTGTGGGTCAAAGCCACTCCGACCCCCGATACGGCAAGATCGACGGCCAGACCGTGGGTGTCCACAAACACCGACGCCTCGATGGCATCAGGTGACTTGGCGCGGCGTGCAATATCAGCCCAGCCGGTAGATATCCCGATCGGTTGGATCAGCGTGCACGCTTGCAATTTGGTCCAATTCAGCGCCCCCTCGTGGGCCGAGGCCAGGGCAGGGGCGGCCACCACGTGCAGCTCTGACGGGCCCAGCAATTCTGCGCCCTGCCCGACGACATCTTTCGAGCCGAACCGGATTTCAATGTCAGCATTGGTGGTCGAAAAATCATCCGGCCAGACAGTTGTCACGATCTGCAAAGCCACATCCGGATGAGCCTCTCGAAACCGGGGCAGCATCGGCGAAAGTATCCACTGGGCCACACTGGCACTGGTGGCAACGGTTAGTTTGGGTTTTGAAATGCGGGGTTGAAACCGTTCCGTTGCCTGCGTCAGACGCCCCATCGCGGCGGCGACATCGGGCACCAGCAAGCGCCCCGCATCCGTCAACATCAGGGACCGGTGACCGCGTACGAACAGCTGCGTGCCCAATCGCTCCTCCAGCGCGCGTACATGCTGGCTGATGGCCGATTGGGTGAAACCAAGCTCTTCAGCCGCCAGTGTAAAACTCAAATGACGCGCGGCAGCATCGAAAGCTCGGAACCAGGTCAGAGGTGGCAAGGACATCTTTCTTCTTTCGCATTAGATTTCTTAATGAACTCACATTGTTTTCTATCATTTGTCACGAGAAATTCTGCTCGATATGGTTTCTGAAAACCGGAGCAAGAGATGACACCAGAAATCCGAAAAATTGTGAGCTACACTGAAGACGTCCTCATTGAGGGATTCAAGCCAGCCTCAGAACCCTGGCGTCTGTTCGCCGTTGCCGCCGTCATCACAAACCCCTGGGCCGGCCGCTACGTCGAAGACCTCAAACCGGTGATCCAGGCGTTTGGTCCTGAACTGGGCGCGTTACTGACGCAAAAGATCACCGACCTGACAGGCGGTGGCGACAAGATAGAAGCCTTTGGAAAAGCAGGCATTGTCGGTCTTGATGGTGAGATCGAACACGCCTCGGGCCTGATCCACACCCTGCGGTTTGGCAATCATTTCAGAGAGGCCGTTGGCGCGAAATCCTATCTGGCCTTCACCAATATCCGCGGCGCTGCAAACACCTCTATCCAGATACCCTTGATGGATAAGAACGATGCCGGACGCCGGTCGCACTACCTGACCATTCAATTCTCCATCGTTGATGCGCCGCGCGCTGACGAAGTTGTCATCGCATTGGGTGCGGCAACAGGCGGACGCCCGCATCATCGCATTGGCGACCGGTATCAAGACCTGAAGGATCTGGGCCATGACCTGGACAATCCAGCCGCGATCTGAAGGTGCGGGCGCGCTGCACTACATCGGTGCTGGCGACGGGCCGCCTTTGGTGCTCATCCATGGTGTCGGTTTGCGCGCGGAGGCCTGGCAAGGGATGATCCCCTATCTGGCGCGACACTTCAAAACCTACGCGGTGGACATGCCCGGGCATGGCTCATCCCCCTTGAACGACGCGCGTGCCCTTCCCGACTATGTTGCGCGTGTGCGCGCATTTTTAGCTGCCCTTGATGCACCATGCCACATCGCAGGGCATTCCATGGGGGCCATGATCGCGCTGCAAGTTGCCGGTGGCTGTGCCGGACAAATCAGGGGTGTCGCGGCGTTAAACGCCATCTACCGGCGCGAGGAGGCCGCCGCAAAAGCCGTGCGGGCGCGCGCCGCCGCACTGAAGACATCGGGCCGCGCCGATCCTTCGGCAACCTTGCAAAGATGGTTTGGAACGGACCCCGAAGGCGCGTTGCTGCATGCAGCAGAGGCGTGCCGAGGATGGCTGACAGAAACCGATTTGCAAGGCTACGCCCGCGCCTATAACGTCTTTGCGCAATCAGATGGTCCCTCTGACACGCTGCTGCAGTCTCTCACTATGCCAGCCCTTTTCATGACCGGCGCGGACGATCCCAATTCAACGCCGGAAATGTCCCGCCGGATGGCGGCAAATTCCGCAAAGGGTCACAGTCTGCTTTGTCACGATGCCGCCCATATGATGCCGATGACACACCCTCAGGAAGTGAGTGCAGCTATGATACGGCACCTGATCGGAGAGGCACCGTGATGCTGGACCCCAAGGACCTGCGGCAAGCCTTTGGCCGCTTCATGACAGGCGTCACGGTTGTGACGACCCGCACCGAGACCGGCGAAAACGTAGGCTTTACCGCGAATTCCTTTACGTCCGTTTCACTGGACCCTCCCCTCCTGCTGGTGTGCCCGGGCAATCACCTGTCCAGTTTTGACGCCTTCCGTCGGGCAACCCGTTTCGGCGTCAGCATCTTGTCGGAAGGACAGCAGGAGATTTCAAACACCTTCGCATCCAGCAAAGCGGATCGGTTTGCGCTATGTGACTGGGACCAGCCGGTGGCGGATATTCCCTTGATCACCGGACGCGCGGCCGGGTTTGTCTGTGACATGTTTCAACAAATCCCTGCCGGGGATCATCTTGTGCTGATCGGACGTGTCCTGCATGCCGATTGCAGCAATCAGGACGGCCTTGGCTACGGGCCCGACGGGTATTTCACCCTGAACAAGGAACGCAAGGCCGAGGCACCGCCCGCGCCACACACACGCGCCAGCGTGCTTTTGGATGACGGGGAAAATCTCTTCCTGACGCAAGATGACGGGCTTTTTACCATCTCCGTACCCACCGACAAAAGCCCGCTGAGGACACTCGCATCAGCACTCGCAACGGCAGGCATCGACGCCGAATTGAGCGTTGTTTACGCCACTTACGACGAAGGAAAGGCAGGACGGCGCATCGTCTTTCGCGGACATTGCAGCCAGAGACCATCTGCATTGAAACTCGTGCCGATAGACGCCCCCGACGCCTCTGCCACCCCCGACCCTGCGATCAAGTCTTTGCTGCAACGCTTTGCAAGTGAACACAAAACCCAGAACTTCGGCTTTTACATCGGCAACGAACGCACCGGCGATGTCTTGCCGCTCAACGAAAGGTAGTGAAATGGAATTTTCCCTTTTTGCGCATATGGAACGGCTGAGTGCCGACCAGCCACACGACAAGATCTACGATGAATTCATCGGGCTGTGCAAAATGGCGGATGAGGGCGGCATGCGGGCCATATGGACGGGCGAGCACCACGGCATGGAATTCACCATATCCCCCAACCCGTTCACCATGATCGTTGATCTGGCGCATCAGACCAAGAATGTGCGGCTCGGTACCGGGACAGTCATCGTGCCGTTCTGGCATCCCATCAAGCTGGCGGGTGAAGCGGCCATGACCGATCTGATCACCGGCGGTCGGTTGGAAATTGGTGCTGCACGCGGCGCTTATTCCTATGAGTACGAGCGCCTGATGCCGGGCATGGACGCCTGGGATGCCGGTCAACGCATGCGCGAGACACTGCCTTTGCTACCCAAACTCTGGGCGGGCGATTGCGCCCATGAAGGCACGTTTTACACCTTCCCCGAAACCACCGCCGCACCAAAACCTGTCCAGAAAGACGGCCCACCGGTCTGGGTCGCAGCCCGTGATCCCAACAGCCATGAATTTGCCGTGCACAACGGGTTCAACGTGCAGGTCACACCGCTCTGGCAGGGTGATGCGGAGATCACATCGCTGATGGAGAGGTTTGACGCGGCCTGTGCGTCCTATGACGGCGCGCGCCCCAAAATCATGTTGCTGCACCATACCTATGTGGCTTCGGACGCAGAAGATGCGCAGGTTGGTGCAGAGGAACTCAGCCGTTTTTACAACTACTTCGGGGCCTGGTTTCAAAACAAGCGGCCCGTCAAACAAGGTCTCATCGAAACGCTGACCGAGGCGGAGATTGCCGGGAATGCCATGATGGCAGCGGATACCCTGCGGCGTGATCTGACCATCGGAACCGCGCAGGAAGTCATTGACCGGCTCAAGCGATACGAAGATCTGGGCTATGATGAATTTTCATTCTGGATCGACAGCGGTATGAGTGCGGAGCGAAAACGCGCCTCGCTCAGCCGCTTTATCGACGATGTCATGCCCGCCTTTGCCTGATAACAGGACGACCAACATGAACAATCTGCCCCACTACCAACTCTACATCGCCGGCCAGTGGCGGGCCGGTGCCACCGGTCAGGTAATGCACTCGGTGAACCCCGCCGATGGCCAACCCTGGGCAAGTTTCGACTGTGCTGCCCCAGAGGATGTGGACCGCGCTGTTGCTGCTGCCAAATCTGCCTTAGAGGGTCCGGAGTGGCGCGACATGACCCAGACCGCGCGCGGCAAATTGCTCTACCGGCTTGCCGATCTGATCGCGCAGAACGCTGAACACCTGGGCCGTATCGAGACGACGGACAGTGGCAAACTGGCCTCCGAGACCATGGCACAAACGGGCTATGTCGCTGATTACTATCGCTATTACGCGGGCCTTGCTGACAAGATCGAAGGCGCGGTCCTGCCCATCGATAAACCCGACATGCATGTCTACACCCAGCGGATGCCCATCGGCGTGGTGGCCGGGATCGTGCCCTGGAATGCGCAGATGTTTCTGGCAGCGACGAAACTGGCCCCCGCCCTGGCCGCAGGATGCACGGTTGTGCTCAAAGCCTCTGAGATCGCACCAGCCCCGATGATCGAATTTGCCAGATTGATTGATCAGGCAGGTTTTCCACCCGGCGTTGTATCTGTCATCACGGGGGATGCCGAAAACTGCGCCGTGCCGCTGACCCGGCACAAGGATGTGGACCGGATCGCCTTTACGGGCGGGCCGGAAACCGCCAAACATGTGATCCGTAATTCGGCTGAAAACTTCGCCGTGACCACGCTGGAACTGGGGGGCAAATCGCCGATCCTTGTCTTTGATGACGCCGAGATTGATGCGGCCGCCAACGGTTTGATTGCGGGTAATTTTGGCGCGTCGGGACAGTCCTGCGTGGCCGGAACGCGCGGGTTGGTTCACCGGCCTGTTATGGACCGCCTGATCGCGGCGATCACGGAGAAAAGCAGCCAGCTTATTGTGGGCGACCCACATGATCCGGCAACGCATCTTGGCCCGCTTTGTACAGTTGCTCAGGTCGAAAGGATCGAAGACACGTTGCGCAAGGCGACCGATCAGGGTGCAAAAATCATCTTTGGGGGCGCAAGAGCCGATCAAGCAAGCCCGCATTACTTTCAGCCAACGCTTGTCGCGTGTAATTCGCCGCAGGTTGAAACACTGAAAACAGAGATGTTTGGCCCGGTGATGTCCCTGCTGCCCTTTGACACCGAAGAAGAAGCCATTGCACTGGCCAATGACAGTGATTTTGGCCTTGGCTCGGGGATTTTCACAACAAACCTTGCCCGCGCGCACCGTGTTTCCCGGCGCATCCGATCCGGCATCACCTGGGTGAACACCTATCGCGCGATCTCTCCCATCGCACCGTTTGGTGGCTTCAACCAATCCGGTTACGGGCGCGAGGCGGGCAAGGAAGCCATCCTTGATTACACCCGCGTCAAGACCACCTGGATCAATACTTCAGAGGCCCCGATGGCGGACCCTTTTGTCATGCGTTGAGTTTAGGACTGCGGGTGCTGAGCCAAACGGTACCGGCTCACAAAATGATACAGACAGTGCTGCAACAATTGCAAAAACCTGCTGCGCCGATATGAAAGTCTCATGGGAAAGCGCATCGCAAGAATTGCTTCATACTTGGCGGTTTCGACAGCCTTGCTGGTTGGCGTGCTCTTGGTCAGCTTTCGCCTTGCTGCGGCACAGCGAGAAACCGAAGGGCTGGCCGATAGTCTGCCGCCCTTCGGAGAACTGATCGAGACGCGAGAGGGCAGGATTTTCACTATTGAGAAGGGCAAGCCGGATGATCCGGCAGTTCTTTTTGCCCACGGGACGGCAGCTTGGTCAGGTCTGTGGATGCCAACTCTGAGCGCCATTTGGTTGCAGGGCTATCGCACCATCGCCTTTGATATGCCCCCCTTCGGGTTTTCCAAACATGCCACAGACCTCGACTACAGCAGACCTCGGCAAGCGGAACGGGTGATCGCGCTTTTGCAATCGCTGGATACAAAGCCCATCATGGTGGCGCATTCTGTTGGTGCGGGCCCGGTTACAGAGGCGGTCATGGCGCGCCCCGATCTTGTCTCCGGATTGATCATCGTTGACGGGGCATTGGCGCTGAACGGACACCTCACGCCCAACGAGGTCCCGGTTTTTCTACGCCCCAAAACGATACGCTCTGCGCTTGTATCAGCAACGGCGACAAACCCGATGCTGACCAAGCGTTTCCTGCAGAATTTCATGTTTGTGAAGGATGTCGCGACCCCGGACGTCGTCGCAACCTTGCAACGGCCCATGAAGCGTCTGGGCTATACAGAAGCGGTAGCGGCCTGGGTGCCGCAACTGTTTGTGCCCCCGCAGAACGCCGCGAGTACCCGTCCTGAAAACTGGCAGGCTCTTGCCGTACCATTGGCATTCATTTGGGGCGACCGCGACACGGTCACGCCACTCTCGCAGGCTCAGGCGCTGCAAAAGCTGGTGCCTGGATCGCAGCTGATCGTCTTGTCAGACGTCGGCCATATTCCGCAACTGGAGAACCCCGGCAAGTTTCAGAATGCCCTGTTGGATGCGCTGGAGCATGTTAAAAGATGAATTGAGCGGGCACAGAAAGACCAAGGTATGAACAATCTCACGCGAAGAACTCTCTTGCTTGGTGCGGGTGGCGTTGCCGGGTGGACGGCGTCCGCCATGTTTCGCGCGCATCTGCCCGTTTACGATGGCACCCGAGGGGTCGCATCAGCGCCGCCGGGCGACGTGCTCAATGATGCCAGCGAACTGTCAGCCACACCGGTCCACAAGCACATTATCCTGACCCAGGACCCGGGCGACGCACTCGTAGATGCGGTGCGCGCAGAAATGAAAGAAGCCGGTGCCGCCGGGCGCCCCTTCAACATCGGGGCCGCGCGCCATTCTATGGGCGGGCACGCCATTCCACGGGACGGGCACGCCATCACCTTTGACAACGGCAGCGTCGATCCTGACACTGGCAATGGCACTTTCAAGGTTCACGCGGGCGCCAGGTGGTCGCAGGTCATCGCGACATTGGACCCTTTAGGTTTCTCTCCCAAGGTCATGCAATCAAACAATGATTTTGGTGTCGCATCGACATTTTGTGTGAATGCGCACGGTTGGCCGGTGCCTTTTGGTCCCATGGGCGCGACGGTCAGATCCATTCGAATGGTGTTGCCATCAGGCGAGCTTGTCACATGCTCCCCCACCGAAAACAGCGCGCTTTTCGCACACGCCATGGGCGGTTACGGATTGATCGGGGCGCTTGTCGATCTTGAGGTTGAAATGGCCAAAAACACCCGGCTGACGCCAAGCTTTGAGGTCATGCCTGCGACCGCTTTCGCCTCTGCTTTCGAGACAGCGGTGCAAGACCCGGCCGTGACGATGGCCTATGGCCGACTGAATGTCGAGCGCGGCGCTTTTTTCGATGAGGCCCTATTGATCACCTACCGCGAAACACCTGATCAATCCGACCTGCCCGCCGCCTCCGGGTCTGGGGCCATGTCGCAGATCGCCAGCCGTGTTTATCGCGGGCAGTTGGGCAACGAGCGGATGAAGAAATTCCGCTGGTGGAGTGAGACCGTCGCCTTTCCCTCCCTTGGCGGGGGCGAGGTGACGCGCAACAGCCTAATCAATGAACCCGTTGTCACCCTCGACGACGGTGACCCGGCCCGGGTTGACATTCTGCATGAATATTTCGTCGGTTTTGATCGTTTCAACGAATTCCTGATCGCCTGTCAGGAGGTGATCCCCGCCTCATATCAGGAGTTCCTGAACATCACTCTGCGTTTTGTGAATACCGATGCCCAAAGCACGCTGTCTTATGCGCCCGTTCCCCGCATTGCCGCCGTGATGTCATTCAGCCAGGAGCTCACGGCGCGCGGCGAAGCGGATATGCAACGTATGACACGTGAACTGATTGACCGGGTTGCAGAGATCGGTGGGGCTTATTACCTACCTTACCGACCGCATCCGACACGTGATCAGCTGGTCAAAACCTACCCGGCGGCACCTGCCTTTGCCGCCGCAAAGCGCGAGATCGATCCCGATCTGCTCCTGCGCAACAACTTTTGGGACACCTATCTGGAAAGCCTATGACCCTTCTGCAAAAAATTGCCATTGGTTATTTCGTGGCCCTGATGATTGCGGCGTCAATCAACTACATTCCCGGTCTGACCGATGAGGATGGCCTCGCCTTTGGCATTTTCGCTCTGGACCTTTACGATGACGCGCTGCATGTGGCGTCCGCCCTCTGGGCACTTGTCTCTGGCCTGATATCGCAAAGAGCTTCGCGCACCTTCCTGATCCTCTTTGGGGCGGCCTATCTGGGCGACGGGGTTTTCGGTTTCTTCACCGGTTACGGATTTCTCGATCTGGGAATTTTCACCAACGCCTCCCTGGGCCTCGATTTCTCGCTGGGCCGGATTCTGGCCAATCTGCCGCATCTGGCATTGGGCGGATTTGGATTATGGGCGGGGCTGAAGGTTGAGCGTTCCGCATGAGGTTCTTTTGGCGCTGGCTTAAAAGACTGATCATCGCAGGTTTTCTGCTTGTCCTGCTGCTCTTGTCGCCAATCCTTTACGTGGAAACCATGTGTCACGGGGATGAGGAGGCCGAAGGCTACACGGCCCTTTTGCCTGCCGAACACCACAGATCGGAAGCCCGCACGTTGATGACCTACCCCGAATGGCACATCGTGCATGCCTATGATGACTATGCGCAGGTGATCGCGACCGGTGATCCTCACAACTTTGGCTATCTGCGTAGCATCGTGGGTTATTGGCAATCGCTCTGCGCTTTGACCGAAACCGCGAACCGCCACGGCGGCGTTGACGGCGAGACCAAGCAGCTTGTCTATGTCATTGGCGTCAGCTTCTCGCTCGAATTGCTTCTCAAGGCAGCCTATGAGGAAACCATCGGTCGGGCCAGCGCGCTCCTTCGGGGCAGTGACCGCGCGCCACTGGATGATCTTTCTGCCCGGCAAGCGGCTGATTACGCGCAGTTCCTGCAGCAGACGCCCTGGTACAAGTGGGATTTCACAAAAGCCGCCGAAGCCCTTGACGCCCAGCCTACGACCGTCTTCCGAGACCGCGAACGAAAACGCGCGCTGGGTATCGAATATGGAGGCAAAGCAGTCTATGCCAAGGCCATCGCCGCCGCCGTTGCATCAACGGGTACGGATGAGCTGACCCTGCGCATGGTTGTGGACGGCCTCGGGACGGTCACGTCAGATGACATCAAAATCATCAAAGCGGGTGTCACGGGCACTGAAATCGAGGTGCCGCGATACCGCAAACTGACAAAACTGTTGCAATCAATGGCTGCAGATGGCGTGAATTTCATCGAGATCGCAGGGAATGACGACATTCTATTCACTGCCATCGGCAACGCACCTGAGCATCCAGAAGCCATTCACAGTTTCGCCCGACAAGGGTACGGCGATTATCGGCATCTGATCCTGCTCAAAGTGAGCGATCTGGCGGAAAGGCTGCGTCAGTTGCCTCAATCTGGTCTGACGCTGGAACATATCCATGACTATTAGGACCATCCTGATTGCCCTCCCGACGCTTTTTGCGGGCTGGATCGCCGTTCTGGTCTTTGTAGGGTTGATGACAGATGCCGCACCTGCATCGGTCGTCCTTTTCCCCAGCCAGTCATTTCTAGCGAACCTGCCGTCCGACGTGAGCATCATTGGGTCGTCGCGCGTAAGCGTGACGCTGGTTTCAGACCAACCGAAGTTTGCCGGTGCTCTCTACGGCAGCGGCGCATGGGTGGTTCTGCCCGCAGGCTTGCCCGGGTGCTTGCCCTTGCCAAAGAATGCGCATCCATCCACAGCTGGCTAGGGTGCCGGGTGGTGGCTTCTTTGATGCATTCATGCCATGGCATCGCAAATAGTACTTTATCTTGGCTGCAAGATCGACAGGAGACACCGAAGGGTCTCGGCGATATGATCGGTCGAACATCCATCAGAAGCGGGGCTTCAAAATGAAAATCGGGCAACTGGATCATGTGAATTTGCGTACCAATCAATTGGACAAGATGGTGACGTGGTACAGGGAAATTCTGGGGCTTAAGGACGGCCCGCGCCCTGACTTTCCCTTTCCGGGCGCCTGGATGTATGCGGGACCTACGGCTGCTGTTCATCTCGTCGCTGCCGGTGGAGACGAAAGCGTGGGTTCCGAGAGTGATCTGAAACTTGAGCACTTCGCCTTTTCAGCCACAGGATCAGCGGAGTTCGTCGCGCGCCTTCAGGAGCATGGCGAGAAGTTTCATCGCAATGAACTGGCCTCGATCAATATCGTGCAGTTCAATATCTGGGATCCGGACGGCAATCACATTCACGTCGATTTTCCGTTGGATGAATAACCTAGGGCGATAACTCAAAGATCGTGGCGTAAACGAGCCTTTCTTCGACAATCCGGCGCTGGCCGACGCGTATGCCACGGCTGCCACCAATCGTCTGATCGGTATAGTAGCGCTCGAATTCCCGCAGCATCAGCCTGCCGGGTCGACGACCGGTATCTGGCAGCGTCGCTTCAGGGTTCCAGATCGGTGGATCAATGAGGTCGGTCAGCGTGCCCAGCGCGCCGATGTTACGTGCAAGCTCCGCATTCAACGTGACCGATCCGCTAGAGCGGGTGGCAATCGTGCGGGATGCGCGTGCGGCCACCGCAGGGCGTCCAAAAATACCGCCGGGGTTGAAACCCGGCGTGACAGTAAACCCACCGCCTGACCCGCTGACAACGGCGCTTTCCAGCGTTTTTTCATCACGCCATGCCATGTCGCTGTCGATCTCAGGATCACGGGTTTGCAATACCAGCTCGAAGCGATTGCGCCCGGTATCGAAAGGACCGTCCGCCGGGGACATTCCGACCAACGGGGATTCCACGTTGAACTTCATCGGGCCCCCAACAGGCACCGGCCCGTATACGCGTATGCCCACGGTATCACCGTCGCGACTGAAAACCGCGCGCCTGCGCGGCAGGACCTGCGCAAATTCCGCCGTAACGACCTTGGAAATTTTCTGCCCCGGCAGCGCATTGGGTTGATATCGGACGACGGCCAACCGCACAAACGGCATGTAGGACGCCCCTGGGTTCAGCTCGACATCGCAATACCAAAGCCTGCGCTCGGCATCCCAATGCACCCGATGTCCCACAATCATGACGGATGCATCATCGGGGAATTCCTGCAGTCTCGCGTGCTCACTATGCACACGGGCGCTGAAATCGGTGCTGCGAGCACGGGATTTCGACACAGCCGTCTCCCATATCGGGTCGAGCCCCCATTGCGTCACGTGGGTCTGCATCTTGTCAGGGATATCCGTGAAACGCCCGTTTTCCGCGTGCAACACAACGCCCAGCAGCTCCCCATCACCCGACGAGAACCAGGGCCTGTCCAGCCAGATGCGCAAACCGTTGCCCAGCCGGGTGATATCGGCACCCTTGGGGGTCTCCTGGTTGCGCCAGCGGAACGTCGGCACCACGTAAAGAACCCGGGGGTCGTCAGGGGGCTCACTGGCCGGCACCACCTTGAAACTCCTGTCAGCGCCAGATTGCCTGAGCACGGGCGCACCGGCATCATCCGGCGCACCGGTGACCACCGCATCGCCAACCGGGACAGGACCGAGGCGCGTCACAAGCTCGGGTTTCGCATAGAGCGACGGCGGCAAATACTCCCGGAACCGGGTTGAAGCAAGCAACTGATAAGAGATCAGCCGGAACTTCGTATCGCCAAACTCATGCACATCGCCGCGGGCGCGGGGTCGCTGAGGATCCACATCCTGCGCCGACACAACCGCCCCCAGAGGGAATACATTTTCATGATTTTCAGTGAGATGAATTTCCGAAAGCTGCCCTTTGCGCCAGACACGTTCCGGCGCCTCCTTGTTCAGATCGTCAACCCATTCATGCCATTCGGCCTGTATCTCGAATTTGCCCGTGGTTGGACCATGCAGCCTGATCTGGCGGCAAATGATCCGCGCGGATTGCGCGCCGACTTCGCGCTGAATGCCAGGTTTGATCAATTGCGGCAGGCAGATCGGCTGCTGCGTTGCATGAACAAGGGTCAACGCCCGGAAAGGCGTCAGCATCCAGTGGCACCCAAGAAGCCCCATGTCGCGCACAAAATCGGGATCGACCGTGTCGCGCGCCCACTCCACAATGCCAAATGAATCTATGTGATCAGAATGTGCAAAGCTGGAATACCTCAACCGCGCAATTCTGCCTTTGGGCAGAAACAGCGTCAGGACCCGTTTTTCATCATCCCACTGCGGTTCTCCGTCATCAGGGAATTCTTCCTTGCAGGGCAATTCGGTCAGCGCCGCTGTACGTTCGGCCAGAACGATGCGAAACCCAAGGCTGTCAGGCCAGGGCTTGGCATGGCTGATGATCATCACCAGCTCGCCGTTGGGCGCTTTGAGAACAACGCAGCCGGGCCCAATGGCCCCAGGCGCGGAAACGCCGGGAATATTCTCTCCCGGCATCCCGCGCAGGGCTACGCCCGCGGCGGCCCCATCCGGCAAATATGGCGGGATGATCTGCGCTTCGCGGTGGATCACGTATTGACCGGGCGCGATCCTCTCTCCGACCGGATTATCCGGGCTGGGTAATGCAGGTGGCACGTCTTCGGTCTTTGCGATGCCTTCCAGATTTTTCGGCGTCACCAGTTCGACGGTCGCCCCCGGCCCTGAATCGTAAAGCGTGCCGTCCTCGCGTGCCGCGATTTCATAGCCTTTCTTGATGTCATCCCATGCGCCGAAGAACGGATCAAAAAGCCCATGTGTTTCGCATTGCTGCTGGGATGATTTCGGCGGAACCACATGGCGTTCATTCTGCGCGGTATACTCGAAATCCGCCGAAGGATCTTCTGCGATGGCTGTGCTGAAATCCGGTGTGGACAGATATTGCTGCGGGGTCGCGTCAAAATTCGACCGGATCACCATGCGCTCCAGAGATTCGCCTTCCGAGAGATGCGCCCGCCCCATGAGGGCGGGCGGGTCCACCGGTTCGAACCGCCAATAACCAACAGCATCACTCGCCTGTTCCAGCGGGTCCAGCGTCGGGTCGTGCAGAGCAAGGCTGTTGCCCGCCACATCCACATATCGTGCGCGTAGCCGGTAGAGCTGGCCAAAGCGCAGTTTTGGCAAACTGCCCTTTTGCACCCGGTAGGTGACAGCAAGATTATTGCCTTTTTCGGCCTTGTCCGTAACGTCGGAGGGGGTTTCCGTCTGTAGCTGCGTGCCTTCGACGGTCCCGGATCTGATCGTCCTGCCAGGACGGGGTGCCGAAAGGCTCCAGCCGGTCCAGCGAAAGAGGGATTCGTGCAGATAGTGATCATCAGGGTTTGCGCTATCCGATTCCGATCGGGTCGTGGAGGCTCCGGAAACATGGCCCTCATCCGCGCCAAGCTCGAAGGTCTGGCCGGAGGAAATGACCTCATAGGTCCCCACCCGCGCATTCAGACTGAACCAGTCACCCGCAGCATCTTCCTTGGGAACAGCCGCCACATCGACCCGGAAGCCCCGCATGAGGTCTTCGGCAAAAAAGACAACATCCTGCGCGTTGCCAGCCTCAACGGCCTGATTTTTCTGGGCCGCGGCGGCAGCGTCAAGCGCTACTTTTTCCGCTCGCCCATGTTGCGAAACCCCCAGGCCTCCGGTGCGGAGCGCGGCAACGGGCTGTCTGTCGCCGGTGGTATATGTCACCTGACCGTCCGGTCGCAGCACATCGAGGTGTTTGGCAACGAGGTTCTGGGTGGAAAGCGTGAAGTCGACGGTTTTCAGCGCCGCCCCATCCGGGTCCACCTGGTAGATGTCGAAGAGCCCGTCATGCTCTTTGTTCACCACCCCCCAGCCATCATCGCTGTGCTCCAACCGCAGCAGGCCACGGTCCAGATCATCACTGCGTGGCCGGGGCACAAACCGCTCGTCATCAAGGTAGAAAGCCGTACGCGGATAGCCATCCGCACTGTCGTCGCGACCATCCGCCCAATTCACGGCAAGCGCCATGTTCCCCAGAACAGGAGATCCGCCCGAAACCAGCAGACCATCAGGATCCTCCACGGCGAAATCAACAACCAGACCAAGCGCCCGCTGCAGTTGCGGATAGCTGCCATAAGAGGCGGCAATGCGGTGGAAATCATACTCCGGCACCTCCGGCGGTGCAGGCAGGTTTTCGAATTTCGGAAAGCGCATTTTGCGCTCTTCTTCAGAGGCGATTTCACGGCTGTAAAAGCGGTTGGCCTGATACATGGTGTACTCGGCCTGACTGCTGAAATTGTCCATCAGCGCAGCGTCAGGCTTTGCAACCAGTGGTCCCGACGGGCCGCCAGGCCGCGGATCATACCAGTCAGGCGGTAGGGCGCGCTGCGGCGCGGAGCTTCCGGTTGATGGCAATTGCCCCTCTTCCGCACCGACCTGCGGCACATCGAGCTTGTAAACGCTGCGTATGCCAAAGACTTGGCCGTTTATGCGTTCCTCGGTCTGGTTGTCCTCGCCGCCGAAAAATCGCGAAAAGCCCGGCAGCGCAACTTCGATCATGCGATCATTGAACGGGACAAGACGGGTGCGCGTTCCCGCATCCGACAACATGTCCTTGAGATTCGGGTGCGCATTTTTCCACGGCAGGAGGGTCGGATGGTTTGACCCTGATTGCTCTGCCAGGCGGGTGTAGTGCTTGCGCAGATACCCCAACATGTTGCGCACCGGGAAGGAGCGCAGATTCTTGTCGCTCATATCCATGAACTCGAACCCCGCCACCGGCGTTTCCGGACCAAAAAGCGTTTTCCAAAGATCGCTATCCGGCTCCGACAATCGACGCATTTCCAATGTGCCCGCCGCAATACGCAGACCAAAACGGGCCTGTGCCAGCTCCGCCGGCCAATCCAGAAATCCCGGGAAAGCGGTCAGGCTCTGCTCATCAGCAGCTTCGGGGGTCAGGCGCGGGCTGAGAATGGCGGAGACACGCAGTTTGCCCTCATGCTCTTCACCCTCGGGCACCCGACCGTTCGGTGTGACGGTCCAAAGGAGCGTTCGTTTTGCCATGTCTCACTCCTTTCGTTTACGCAAATGCCTCGATGTGGTCGCGCCAGGCATATTCAACATCTTCGCTGTCAATGATGTCCAACTCCTGCGCCAGCGGCAGTTCCGGTTGCAGCCCCAGCATCTGGCGCAAGTTCGGATCGCCATTGGAACCGGCGAACTTGCGTTCGCAGGAAACCGTCACGCTGCCGGAGAAGATGAAAACGGAAATCTCGATGGTCAAAGAGGCCTTGCCCACGCATTTGCCAGACTGGAATTCGTAACGAAGCTCCAGATAAAGCTCCAGCGAGGCGGTAATCAGCCCCAAGACGTCCACGTGACCTGCGAGACGGAAATACCCCGTCAAAGAGGCTTCATCCTGTTCCATCCGGAAATAGATGCCTGCCATGACCGACACGCCACCAGAGGCGACGCCGAGATCAATAGAGATCGACGCGCCAAACTCGAAGGACGCCTCCAATATCTGCACGCCGTTGGGATCAATGGTGATCCCGAAGAACCCACCGCCACCGAACATATAGACCGTCAGCAGGAAGGGTTGTTCGCGCGTACAGAAATTGAACCGCACAGAAAGTGGCTGACCGATGAAGGGCACCGTGAACCCGGCCCCGAGGCTCAGGTTCTGGATATTCAGGATGCCGCAGGTGATGCCCGGTAAAGCGATGGAGAAACCTGCATCAATTCCCTGCGGCGTGATGTCGAGGAAGGGTGGATCGCTGAAACCGTCCAGCGGGATAAGGTCGCGCAGCGTTTCGACGAAGCTCAGAACGCCAACGAACTTGATGTCCGTGAATTGTACATCCACATCCATCTTGGCCGCGCTGTCGATGCGGAATTCGATCTTTTCAAAAATCAGCTCGATGAAGCTCGCGGGCGCGATCAGAACCAGATCGAAGTGCTTCAACCCGCAGGTGACGGAAATTTTTGGCGAGGCACTGCCGTCTTTTTTGACTTTGGCCTCGACGGCCACGGAAAACCCCTTGGGATCATTGGCGCGGAAAATCGGGTCACTGGCCGGGAAACTGCCGATTTTCGGGTTCCAGTCAAAGCGAATGGTCAACTCGTCGCCGGTCAGCATTTCAACCAGTTCAAGCAGATCGGTGGCGACACCGAAAGCCTCCTGAACCAGTTGCAGCCCGTCCAAAATAGCCGTTTTCGGTGCCCCGTTCAGCAGTTGGATGTCTGCAAGGGCGGGTTTGAAATCTCCGATTGCGGTCTCAACCGTCCCAACTCGTGCGGCCAGCTCACCTGGGTCTTCAAAAAGCGTGCCCAGAACTTCCGGCTGGCCCACGATGGCATCCAGTGCATCGAACAGGTCTTTGCCCGTTGCAACCAAAGCAGGCAGTTTCTGAAGGTCCAGAAGGAAGGCATCAATGGTCTGCGCGGTCGATAGTAGTTGCTGCCGAAACCCCGCTGGCAATGAAACCCCGCCGACCTGAGCATTTGCCGCATCCTGCAAGTCTTCGATTGCGCTGCGGGCCTGCGATACCGCGGTCAGGACATCTGTGAAATCCGGTGCTGGCTGCCCGGTCTGAAGGGTTGCGCCCAGCAACGCCCCGATTTCGGTCGCAACGGCCTCGACCTGCGTTTTTGCATCATCTATTGCCGTTTCGATGGCGGCCGCCTGCGCCGCGGCCAGTCCAAGCGTCTGCTGGATGTGATCTTCCAGTGTTGACAGGAATGTGGTCAGGGCGGCATTCGCGATGCTCGCGGGCTGCGACGCGATTTCCGTCGCCAGTGTGATCAGGCGCACCAGCGCATTTATGAAGCTCTCGATCTGAGTCGAGGCTTCGGTGCCGAATTTTGGCACCTGTTCCGGCGTGTCGGTCAGATCAGAGACCAGTTCGATGATCTTGTTGAGGGGTATGCAGCCAAAGATCAGAGGTAGTGGCAGATCGCTGATGGACTCCGGAAAGCCGCCCCCCGGCGGGACCATCCCGTCGGCCGCAAATTTCTGGACATCCCCCATGATGGGACCTGCCAGACGCGACAGGGCCTGCGGTTCCAGATTAGGCTGCACGAAACCACCCGACCGATCTGCCTGCGCAGAGAAATCCAGCTTGGCCATGTTGAAGGTTTTCTCAACCTTGGCAAAGACCTCGCCCTTCTGGTTAAACCCGTGTTCCAGGTAATGTGGATGATATGTCAGCCTGTTCGAGGCATTTGACCCGGTCAGATGCGACAAAGCGCCGATGCGGACGTCCATTCCCGTAATCACCGGCACAAATGGCGCGCGTTCAAGCTCATTCGACGCATTGCGCAGATCGGAATTGAACTCCTCGGCAAAGCCGCCGAAATCCATCTCTTCGACCTCTACGGAGGTGTCCCCGGATTTCAGACTACTGGCCAGGGCGACGCGCTGGCGCTTGATCGAAACGGTCTTGCGATCGCCCTCCAAGCGAAAGACTTCGGTGGCGCGGTGCGCGTTGATTTCAGCTCTGTGGTAATCCGGGCCGCGTTTACCGTTTTCATCAAAATGGAACGGTGTGGCGAAGGTGTTGTCCATGAAAATCATTGGAATTTCAAAGGCTACGCGGCGACCGTCCAGATCGGTTCCGACACATTGGAACTTGTAGGGCTCCTCCAGAACGGACGGCCAGAAAAACTGCTGCAATTTCCCGTCTATGTCAGAGTCCTGTGGATCATCAAGATTGGGCGTTCGCTCTGTCAGCAACTCGACCTTTGCGAAGGGAAATTTCAACGGCAGGTTGGTCTTGCCATCGTTGCTCCGTAAATCCGCTTCTCCATAGTAGCGCACGCGTTCGCGCGGCACGATGAACATGCGCTGGCGCAGATAGGCCGTGTTCCCCGCGATCTGTTCGATCTGAGGCACATTTTCGTCGTTCCGCGCGCCGTTATGGAACTTTCGCTCGGTCACTTTCACCAATGAGACGTGAAAATTAAGCGGGCAAAGGCACCCGTTATAAACCACCTTCACATAGTGATCCCGGGCCATGCTGGCGCGATGCACCCACTCCTGAACGGAAAATCCACCGGGCGGATCCCAGGTGCCCCTGCTATCCAGCCAGCCGCCAAGCGCGGTCATCATCATCAGGTTGGTGTCGATCGGGTTTGGTGTTCCCAACGAGAAATTCGACGATTCATGGGCGATCTGAATCCGGTCGAAATCGTCCATGGGCATGCGGAAGGGCGCGAGACTGGGTTCCAAATCCGGTATCTCGGTCGCGTTTGATGTCATCGCCTCGTTGGAGGCTTCCCCCGTCTTGGCCCAGATTGCCCGCACCGTACGTGCCTTGTCTGCCGCCGGTGGTTCAATCGCCTTTCCGTCCTCGTCCGGTGCCACCAGACGCGAGTGCCATAGTTCGGTGTGATTGGTCGCCGTCGACGTGACAGGCTGGGTGGCATGACGCCAGCGCGTGTCCTTGTGCGGCGACAGGATCAACCGCCAGGGGATTTCTATGGCCGTTGTCGTGGAATTGGGTTTGGCAGGTTTCGGCGGTATTTGCAGAATCCCGGGGATGCGAAACCCGGGTTTTAGGCGCGAGACGTCGGTAAACCCGGTGCCACCGCCAATCTGGCGCCTCATAAGGGTCGCATTACCGGGATCGGTGGCCGCGATACGCATGCTGGCGGCAGCAAAGTTGGACAAGGCGGCACGGCGAATTGGATTGAGAGACGCCACGACATTGGCCTGCAATAAGGCTTCCACAATCGGGAAACGGCGGCGTATTTGGCGGGCTCTGGCGTTTGCCGCCACCTTTGGTTCAAGCGACTGAACTGCCGTCAGGATACCATCGAGCGTATAGGGAATGACCACGTCATCCGGTACCTTGAAGACCAGCCTGGATTCGTCGGCGATACGCGCATTTGCCGTGCGGCCAAAGGGGGGCGGTACGGTGGCACTTGGTGCCCCGGGCGCATCAATCTCGGGTTTCGGGTCCAGCGTGGGGTCGTCAATTGTTTCTTCCATGCCGGGCCGACTGGCCTCAAAAAAAGTTTCTTCGGTGATCGCCTGAGGTGGAAAATGCAGGATCAGTAGCGCAGCACCGCTGCCGGTTTTACGCAAAACCGGCGGACTGCCCGATTTGACGCGCAGATTGCGCATTTCAATTCTGAGAGCCAGAAGATCCGTAGGGCGAACGACAGGCGTTCCGCGGCGTCGTGTCTCAAAAAGATTGCCCACAAAATCGATCGGACGCGGCACAAAGACACCGCGATCTGGAAAATTCCGACCTATCGAGAGATCCCGGCCGACAGAAACACGCCGACGGGATCGTGGAAAACCCCCGACAGAGCCGCCACGAGTTGGGCGACGTACCATGATAAATTCCTAAGAAAAGCATTCCCTTAATACTTGAAAATCCGAGTCGCACCGACCCTCCAACGCTTTTGTCGGCGAAAAATGGCCGATGAATTGGCGAACCCGGACAAATTATGCCATCAACGTTAGCGCCAATTGTGGCCTCTCAGAAACAAAGAATTTTATTATTATTCTGATACTTATATAGGTTTATTAATCTACTTCGCTCCCTCGCCAATCGGCCACCGATGCTAGATATGATGCGGACTCAACGTGCACACGCTGTAGTGATTGGACTGCGCTTTCTGTCATTTTTGAGTGGTCATCCTCGCGCGAAAAACGATACCGAACGCGATGTTGATTGCGCGCCGGTTATCATTGTGACGCCAAATTTGGGAACCGAGGCGGAAAAACGTACACAAATGGCGGCCTAGAAGAAACCGACTGCTCTGGCTCAGGACGATGCGCCCACCGCCACAAGGTGGTTGTCGAAAGCCAGGTTGTACTGAGCAACTTTGGTAAACCCATGAGCCTCGACACGTTGCACCCCGCCCAAGCCATCCGTCGCCAGCCCGCCCCAACGTGCCGGAGCAACGCCGCAAACATCGCCACGCCAAAGATCCAGCGTCTCGTCGGTTTTGACGTTGATGCGTTGCATCAGCCCCCCGCGTGGAAAGGTCACGGCCATATGTTCCGTTCCCAGCACCGCGACACTGCCTGCATAGCCGTCCAGCCCGCGCAGAGTCTGATCCGACATGGGGGCCAGTTGCAGCCCGTCTTCTGGGGCGTAGACACCCGCTATTGACGGCGCAGCAAAAGGATCGCCCTGCCATTGAAAGGCACAAGCCACGCGGCCATCAGGGAAAGCTGCAATGTGGCGCAGCGAGTTTTGATGCAATTCCGCGGGCAGCACGGCAGTGTCGCGCACGCGCCCCTCTGCATCCATGAGGGTCAGGTTTGGCTGCATAGTATCGACGTTCAGTTTGTCGCGCCCGGATGCCGGATGGGTTCGGATACCGCCATTGGCAATCGCCAGAATGTCCGAATTGGGCAAGCGAATGATCTCATGCGGGCCGATACCGTTAGAGGACAGATCTGCAATGCGGCGATATCCGTCAGCGGCATCCCAGACACCAATCCGCCCTGCCCCTGTGTCTATGTCGTTTTCGGTGGTGAACAATGTCTTGCCGTCACGCGAAAACGCACCGTGCCCGTAGAAATGCCGCCCCGCTGGCGCTTGAATCCTGTGTTGCGAAATTCCCGTTGCGCAGTCCAGCACGACCGCAAAAACCCCGGGTCTGCGTGCGAAGGCGACGGCTTGGGAGAGAGAGGGATGGGCTGCGGCGGCGTGCCCACGATCCGGCAATGGCACCGAGAATGCCAGGCTCCCATCGGCGCGCAACCCGCACAAAATGTAGGCCCCCTCTGGGGTGCGCGCAGCGCTCAGATGCGTGGGGTTGCCGACGTCCGCCCAAAGAGGCCCTGACAAGGTCGCGGCAGCCAATGCCCCACTGATCACTTTGCGTCGTGAGGGCATCTTAATCTCCATCAAGAGAGTTAAACCCCGCGCTGATGCCCAGCGCACGCCCCACATCTTCGGCCATGACGACCTGCAAATCGCGTACCGCGCGTTGCAGGACCTCAATTTTCAAACGTTTCGCCGGGTCTGAAACGCCAGCGAACGCCGGGTCATCAAGCACTTCGGCGCGCTCAATCGCGGCATCGAAGGCCTTGTTGATGCGCTCCAGAGGAACATCCGCAAAGGCATTTGTCATCGCCTTGAGGGAACTCAGATTGAGCAGGACATGTCGCGCACTCCGCTCTGACCGGCGCGCCTCAGCCCGGTTGGGCCGGGGCCGGTCAAAGGTTCCCAAAGGGCGCCCCAGACGTTGGTCGTGCAGAAACTCCAGCGCCGTTGAAATGGAGGTGTAGGCCGCTCGTTCTGCATCCTCTGCACCCGGGAAAACCGTATTTCCAGCCGCCCCTGCGGAGACCAGCACCGCACCGTATTCGTCGCGCCACTCCTTTGAAACATCAGAGGCCGTTTGGGCAAGATGACGCGCGATGGCCCGTGTGAAACTGCAGGCGTAGTCGGGATCAGGCTGTGGCTCTGTCAGCAGCCGCTCCAATGCCGTAAACCCCTGGGCGGCAACAGATACTTGCGAAAATGCGGCCGCGTCGGTAACCGCCTCATCCCGGGCGGATGTCAGTCGCGCCATCGCCTTACCCACCCGGTCCTTTGGATCAGGCCAAAAGGCGATGGACAGGGCTGCATCCTGCGTTTCAACGGGACCGAAGCGCACATGGTCAATGCGGACCCATGTATCATAGGCATCGTGATAAGCTGGCAGGACCGAGCCTGGCATGCAATCGCCGGTAGCCGCAGCCCTCAGGTGATCCGTCGCTTCTGCAAAAGCGGCGTATCGGGGCAGGATGTGATCGTCACGCAGGGCTTCGAGATCCGCCGAAGCAGGCATTCCGATCGCGCAAATAACGCAGGCAAGGGTCAAACAACGCATCACAGGCTCTCCAGAAATCGAACAAGCGCTGCACGGTCCGCTTTGGGCATCTCGATCACGCGGGTCTTGGCCGCTTCCGCCTCGCCCCCATGCCACAGGATCGCTTCGAGCAAACTGCGCGCGCGGCCGTCATGCAGAAAGTAGCTATGCCCGGAAACCTGCTGCGTCAAACCGATCCCCCAAAGCGGTGGGGTCCGCCATTCCTGTCCGGTCGCCCGTGCCTCTGGCCTGTTGTCCGCCAATCCGGGGCCCATGTCGTGCAGCAACATGTCGGTATAAGGCCAGATCAACTGAAAACTCTGTTCGGGCTGATCGTCGAGACGGTGTGTGACGTGTTTGGGTGTGTGACACGCAGTGCAGCCGGTCTCATAGAAAACCTGTTTGCCCCGCAGCACCTGCTTGTCGTCCACATCCCGCCGACCCGGCACTCCAAGGTTGGCGGAATAAAACGACACCAGTTCCAACCCGACATCGGAAATCTCTGAATTGTCATGATCCGGCGTATTCCCATCGGGTGCTGCGCGGCACAGCACCTGCGCTTCGGTACAATCGCCATAGCCCTGCGGATGAAGCGATGACGAAATCCCGATGTCACCATGAAAGGCACCGGCCGATTGTTCCCACACGCTGGGCTGCCCGGCCTTCACACCAAAACGGCCCAGCATCGGTTGATCATATACCGTCGACCAAACGATATTGGGTCGCCCGGAGATTCCATCGCCATCGCGATCATCCGGGTCCGCAAGGGCGAGGATATCCGAAGCAGGTATCGCATCCAGCAACCCCAGCCCGATCATCTGGGGTGCCACGCGTGCGCTTAACATCACCTGCGGATCAAGAGGCCCGTAGCCCAGATCGGCCAACTCATAAGCCGGCGTTCTCAGTGAGGCGAATTCGCCCTCTGACAACGCGATGGAGGCCTCGCTATAGGACACGATAATGCGTGCTTCGGCAGGATGGCCCGCCACACCAAAATCCTGGACCTGCCCGCCATAGGTTGGGTCAGGCCCCGTGGCGATATAAGCGTCAATTTCGGCAATCGCCCGGCTTTCATCCGGGACCGACAAGCGCACCAGCATCGACACCGCCGTGTCGTCTGGCCCTTCCGGCGGATGGCCACGCCCATCTTTCAGATGACAACGCTGGCAGGAACGCGCGTTATAGAGCGGGCCCAACCCATCAGAGGCCAGCGTGGAAGACGGCGATGACACCCAGAGTTTCCGAAAGAGCCCGTTCCCGACCTTGAAATCCAGCTCTCGTTCAAACGAGATATTGCCGGAAGGCTGGCTGAAGGCATCGGCGGTCTTTGTCGGGCGCACGGTCGCCGCCCCACCCGAATTCGCTTCGAATTTTTCCGCCGTTGTAAAATCGTGCGTCGGTGCCACGATCGCAGCAATACGCGCACGCTCACTTTCAGTGCGCGGCACCACGGGCAAATGAAGGTCCTGAAGATCGGCGGCCCGCAGGGGGGATGTCAAAAAAACCGCGCTTATGAGGCACAGTTTACGCACGATCTGTTCATGGGTCATTGATCTCTCCGTAATACTTTATAAGTATACTCAGGAATTACGAATGGCGAGTCTGTCGCCGACCATTTTTATCGGGTGAACCGCGACATGGTGTCCCTCTCGAAACTCTCAGTTTCACCGCCACGCAGGCAACCTCGCAACGAGGCTGCGCCCGCAATTGATCCGGGCTTGCGAGAGCTTGTTACCCATCTACGCCTCGTCGCGCTTGAGTGCCGCACAGCGGCGCGTGCTGATCTCTTTGAAGCCTGCGCCCTTCTCAATCTGGATGGCGAAACAGCCAAGCGTACCTTTGCGGAAACCCTGGTCAAATGCCTTGCAACAGCCGTCAGCAAACAGGTGATCTGGTATCGGCCCGGCGTGGCGGAATTGTCTTTTGACGAAGCCTGGATTCTGCGATGCGTCCAGGCGGTCCGGCAAGACGATCAAAGCTCGCTGCGATTTTTGCTAGGGTCGCGGGTCGCCCCCCCTGACCGGCGCTATATCGGGTTTCTGATCGCCCATATTTCCGAGCAATTCTGTCTGGATTAGAATTGTTCTAAAAAAGACTTGGCAAGCGCTATTGAAACACTATGTTTCGGAGACAGCCAGCCAGCGAACCGCAAGCCAGCCGACAATTCATTCGATTGAGGGAGTTTGCAAATGACTCAGACCGCCGCCGCGCTTACCACCGATGCACGCACCCAGATTGCCGACGCGTTGAACCAATCTGTTGCTGAAACCGCCGTCGCGACAATGCTGGCACAGAATTTTCACTGGAACGTGAAAGGGATGGCATTCGGGCCGCTTCACGATCTGTTCCAGAAAATCTACGAAGACCATTTTATCGCCCAGGATGATCTGGCCGAACGGGTCAGAGCCATTGACGCGCATGCAGAAGGCACATTGGCCGGTATGTTGGCGCGTTCAAAAGTGACCGAACATGATGGTCATGCCAGCGATCAGGAAATGATCCGCCTGATGATGGAGGCCCAGGTGACCCTTGCAAGCACGCTGGCGGGTGCGGGGGAACTGGCAGCGTCACACGGTGACACGCTCACCGAGGATTTGTGCATCGCACGTGGCCAGACTCACGAAAAATTCGCTTGGTTCCTGCGATCACATCTGAGCTGAACCCTAAATAAGCTTGAAAAACGCGGTCAGAGGATTTCCTCGACCGCGATTTTCCGTTTGGAGAGCTTCTTGCGATAGGCTTCATGCCAATGCTGGAACTTTCCCAACCGGTGTTGCTGAGAGGTCAGCATCTTGACGAATGCCGCCCGGTGGCTGTCCTTTTTCAAGGATTTATACAGCGATTTCTGTGCCTTGGTCATCGAACAGCCAATGCAATGGCCTTGCCGTTTATATTTGCAGACATCAATACAGGGGCTTGGAGTTTTAGGCATGAAGTGAACCTTGCAATCGCACGATTGAACTTGGGACGGCTTCGTCGAACGTCAACACGCGCCGAACGCAAAAACGGCCCGGCGCGCGCGCCACCACCCCATCAGGCGGTGGGCACAGGTTGGCGATTGGGGAACATGCCGACCTGATAGCGAAAGCCTTATTGGAAAACCGCGTTGGGATCGTCCAGACTGTCGGAACCTTCAAAGGCAATCTCATCAACGCCCAAAGCCGCGACCGCGCGTTCAATAGAGCGCGTCTGGTCGATCAACGCATCGACAGCCCCCATGATGAGCGCTTCGCCTTTTTCGTTGCCGCGTTCCAGCATCATGTCATAGGCAAAACCCGCCTCGGCAGCGGTTTTCATTTCTGACATCTCCAGCATCGTTGCATCGAGCTTGCCGCGCAATTCCGCGTCCACATCCCCATTTGCCTCGGCAACCAGCGAGGACAGGGACGCGCCCGACACGACCGTTCCGTCGATAGAGGTGTAGCTGCCCAGGTAGACATTGCGAATGCCCAAAGCATCATAGAAATGGCTGTTGTAGGTGTTATCGGAGAAACAATCATGTTCCTCTTCGGGATCGTTCAGCAAAACGCCCAGCTTCATGCGTTCACCGGCCTGCTCACCGTAGCTTAGCGAGCCCATACCGGTCAGGATCGCTGAAATCCCCGCCTTTTCATCGGCCACCAGTTCGGCACGGGCAGCACCATCGTCCTGCCATTGGGCAACCATCCATTCCAGATCGGAAACCAGCAAATCCGTCGCCGCTTTCAGGTAGTCACCGCGACGGTCGCAATTGCCGCCCGTACAGCCCTCCCCCATCGCATAATCTGTCCAGGGACGCGCACCCGCACCAGCTTCATGACCGTTGAGATCCTGCCCCCACAGCAGGAACTCAATCGCGTGATAGCCGGTAGCGACGTTGCTTTCCACTTCATCCGCTTCGTGCAATTGCCCTTCCAGCAACGCGGGTGTGATCTCGGAGGCGTCGATGGTTTCACCCGACAATTTGAAGCTTGGGTTGGCGATGACATTCAGAACGGCATATTCGTTTTCGTCGGTCGCCCCGCCGTAGGAAGGATCAACGTAGTCGATCAACCCTTCATCCAGAGGCCATGCGTTCACCTTCCCCTCCCAATCATCGACGATGGCATTACCAAAGCGGTACACTTCCGTTTGCTGATAAGGCACACGTGCGTTGATCCAGGCCTGTTTGGCTGCGGCAAGTGCGTCTGCCGATGGGGTTTCAATCAGGGCATTGACCGCCTCCTGAAGCGCTTGCGCCGTGGTCAGACTATCGGCGTATTTCGCTTGAGCGATATCGGCGTAGTTATCAAGAACAGCGGCCTTATCGGCCAAGGCGGGGCTGGCCACCAGTGCTGCGGTTCCAAGAATGGCGGAAAGTTTCAATGTCATGAATTCATGTCCTCGTGGTCGTATTGGTTTTCGTTTCAGACGCTTAGCGCGCGTCATTATGGTGTCTTGCCTCACTTGGTGAGGATCAATTTCCCCGCGCGCGTGATCCGCAAAAAATAGGTTTGGTCATCCAGCACCAGCCTGGCCTGGGTGCCATCCCCGACCATCATGCGGGCGTCATACGCGGGGGGTTGTGGATCTTCCGGCGTGGACTCGAGCGGCTTGGGGGGCGTTTGCGTCAGGATGATCATCGGGATGCCTCCGGGGATGGCGGGTTCCGGCCAGAGCCATTCCTGGCTCGGGCGACCTGAAGTCTGGTTTCGCCCCTCGAAACTGCAACTCTCCGGGGCTTGCTGAGAGCACATCGGGCGGGCTGTCAAACGCCCGCCCGACGTGAAATGGCTTTATTTCCAACCAACGTCGTTGAAGATTTTCTGTGCTTCAGCAACGTTTTTGGCGACTTTGGAAAGATCGACATCATCCGCTTTGAAAAGACCAAGCTTCGCCACAGATGGGCTTAGCGCCACACCGGCCACGGCAGGAAACTCGTCGTTTCCAGCGGAGAAATATTCCTGCGCCTGATCGCTTGCGAGGTATTCCATGAAGGCGATGGCGTTGTCCCGGTTTGGAGCATGTTTCGCAACACCGCCACCCGAAAGGTTCATATGCGCCCCTTCAGCTTCCTGAGAGGGGAACACCCATCCGATTATGTCGATTTCTGCGGACAGGTCGCTCACGTCTTTGCGCATTGCCCGCGCGAAGTAATAGGTGTTGGAGATCGACACATCACATTCACCCGATACCAGGCCACGCAGCTGGTCCGTGTCACCGCCCTGAGGATCGCGCGCGAAGTTGTCGACAACCCCCTGAGCCCAGTTCTTGGCAGCCTCAGCACCGTGGTTTTCGATCACGGCGGCGAGCAATGTCTGCGAATAGACATTTGTTGAAGACCGGTGGCAAATCTGGCCCTTATACTTGGGATCAGCAAGATCAACGTAAGTTAGCGGCGGCTCGGTCACATCATTCTTATCGTAGAAAATGATCCGAGCGCGCTGCGAGAACCCGAACCACTGGTTGTCATCATCCTGTAGTTTGCTCGGCACGCGCGCTTCCAGAACCGCGCTGTCGATAGATTGCAGGACCCCTGCGTCCTTTGCCCGCTCCAGCCGGGAGGTGTCCACGGTCAGCAGGATGTCTGCAGGGCTATTGGGTCCTTCAGCTTCCATGCGAGCGATCAATTCGTCCGCTTTGCCTTCGATACGATTGATGGTGATGCCCGTTGCTTCGGTGAAATCCGAATAGAGCCGCTCGTCGGTGTCATAGTGACGCGAAGAGTAAAGGTTGAGTTCGCCTTCTGCGGATGCGGCGATCGGGCCCAAAGCCACGGTTGCCGTTGTCAGTGTAGCGGTCAGAATTTGAGTGGTACGCGACATGCATATCCCCTGTGGAATTGATTTACTAAATTACTCAGATACTTTTTCGAAACCGAAATCAAGCTATCTGAGTGTTTTTGTCGGAAAAAAATTAATTTCCTGATTAAAACAATCAGTTTTTTGGGTGAGCGCTGCATTCGTGCTTGATAAATGCAACGCGCACGCATGGAATCGACATGACAAAATACAGTTATCCACACGAACACTTCGTGTCGAATCGCGGGGATTGCCCAATTGGACTACGTGCCTTTTGACGCGGCAAAATGACCTCGACACGTTTAAGACCGCTACCGACGCATGAGCCTCGTATTCCAAAAAAAAAGCGGCACAGGGATGCGCCGCTTTTCCTTTGGTTGAAGGTCGGTGGTCAGAGATTTTGAGCAGAAAGCTCTCCTGCCAGGTGATCCGCCTGTCGAATGGCCAGAGCCACAATGGTCAGCGTCGGGTTTTCCGCCGCCCCTGTTGTGAACTGCGAGCCGTCCGAGATGAACAGGTTCTTGATGTCGTGGGTCTGGCCCCATTTGTTCACCACCCCGTCACGCGCGTTTTCCGACATCCGGTTGGTGCCGAGGTTATGGGTGGACGGATAGGGCGGTGTCGGGAAGGTCCGAGTGGCACCCACCGCATCATAAACCGCAGCCCCCTGTTTGTAGGCGTGGTTGCGCATGGCGATGTCATTGGGGTGGTCGTCGAAATGGACATTCACCACCGGCATGCCGAACTGATCCTTGACGTCATGGTTCAGCGTCACACGGTTGGTTTCCTGCGGCATGTCCTCGCCCACGATCCACATACCGGCCATGTTTTCATACATGTCGAGCGCGGTGGTGAACTCACGCCCCCATCCGCCCGGATCGAGGAAGGCCGCCATGAACGGCAGACCCAGGGCAAGCGTTTCCAGCTCATAGCCGCCCACGAACCCGCGCGACGGATCATGTCGCGACTCGTCCTGAATGATGCCCGCCATGGTCGTGCCGCGCCACATCTTCACCGGCTTGTCGAAGACACCGTAGACCGACCCGGTCATGTGACGCATGTAGTTGCGCCCGACCTGCCCGGAACTGTTGGCCAACCCGTCAGGGTACATGGAGGTCGCTGAATTCAGCAGCATCCGGGGGCTTTCGAACGAGTTCCCCGCAACGCAGACCACACGCGCCATCTGCTTGTGCTCATTGCCGTCCGCATCTGCGTAGACAACACCGTTGACCAGCCCGTCCTCGCCGTGCTCGATCCGCAACACATGCGCCTTCTCGCGCACTTCCAGATTGCCGGTGGCCTCGCCATCGGGAATATCCGTATAGGCAGCCGACCATTTGGCCCCCCACTTGCATCCCTGAAAACAGAAACCCGTTTGCTGGCACGCCAGCCGGTCTTCGGTATCGGCACTGTTGATCGCCATGCGCCCGGTGTGGACCTCTTCATAGCCCAATGCCTTGGCCCCTGCCTCGAAGACCTTGTAGTTGTTGTTGCCGGGTAGCCCCGCATTGCCATGGGTTCGGGTGACGTTGAGCTTTTTCTCGGCCAGATCATACCAAGGCGCCATCTCGGCCCCGTCGATCGGCCAGTCCAGCAGGTTCGCGCCCTGCACGTCACCGTAGTTGGTCTTTGCTTTCCACTCGTGGTCCTGAAAACGCAACGACGCGCCCGCCCAATGGGTGGTTGTGCCGCCAACGGCTTTCACGATCCAGGCAGGCAGACCGGAAAAATCCTTTGCCACGCGCCAGTCGCCCGAGGTCGTGCGCGGGTCCAGCCAGGCCAATTGCCCAAAGCTTTCCCATTCGTCGTTGACATAGTCCTCGGGCAGATAGCGCCCGCCTGCCTCAAGCGCCACAACGCTTACGCCCTTCTGGGCCAGTTCATTTGCCAGCACGCCGCCGCCCGCGCCAGTGCCAATTACCACAACGACCGATGCGTCGTTCAGATCAAAAGGTGCAGCCATAGTTTTTATCCTCCCTGCTATGGCTCAAAGCCAGTTGATGTCGTCAAAACCGCGCTCGATGTAGCCGCCCTTGGAAAAGGACTCGCCCTCGTAGCCGAAGATCGGCCAGACGTCTTTCTGGTTGTAAAGACCGGTCACAAGCCCGCCACGGATCTGCTGGAAAAACGCGCTGTCTTCCATCGCACGCAACAGATCGACCCTGTCGCGCTCCCACCCGATGGAGAGGTAATCCGCATGGCCCTTGCCTTGGGCTGCGGCATCAAGTGCTGCAATGCCTGCTTCAATGCCGGGAGCAGCCTTTGCCGTGTCGTACCCCTTGACGGCTGCCGCGTAATGCAAGTCCGGCACCTGATCATGCGGATAAATATCGCGCGCCATCTGGATCAGCGTGGCCATAGTGTGCGGTTGCAGCGCCTGAAGCTCCATCGCCCAGGCCGCATCCGAGCCTGCTACAAAGCTGGCTCCCAATACGAACGTACCGCCTGCCGCAACGCTGCTTTTGAGCAACTCGCGACGGGTTATTCCCTTCGCTCTAGGTTGGTTGGTCATTGAGTCTCCTCCCTCAATCTTGGTGAATTTCTGTGTCCCGCTGGCAACGTCAGAGAAAGCGTCCGCTGCGTTCGAGAACTTCGATCTGATAGCCATCAGGGTCAGCCACGAAAAAGAACTTGCCGACGAGTTTGCCGTCCGGCGCAAATTCCACGATTGCGCGCGGGGCCAGCCCGGCGGCCTCAAACCGCGCATGTTCTGCTTCCAAATTGTCCACGGAGACAGCAAGATGGCCGTAGCCATTGCCCAGATCATAGGGCTCGGACTGCCCCTTGTTGACAGTCAGCTCCAACTCGAAAGCGGTTTCGCTGTTGGACAGGTAAACCAGCGTGAAATCGGTGAAGTCCAACCGGTCGGCGACCTCCAGCCCGAAGGCGTCGCGGTAAAAGGCGACCGACTTTTCCTCGTCGAGCACACGGATCATGCTGTGAATTGCTTTGGCCAAAAACCTTTCTCCCTTTTTGAGCGTCCTCGCTTGCGACCAGCAGAACACGGGGAGATCGGCGGGGGTAGTAGCGGAGTACTACCAAGCCTGTTTTTGGGATGTCGCGCTATTCAGCGGCGAATTTGACCGCGGCGTCCTCTTTCTTCTTGTCCAGAAACACAAGACAGGCGCAGCGCAGAAGCGATGAGAAATTGGACGGCTCCCCGTGCAGTTCGAGAACTTCGCTGTGCAGAGTGGAAATGAAAGCGGGCGTGGACTGGTCGCTCGCTTCGGCGATCTCATCAAGGATGTCCCAGAAGCTGTTTTCAAGCCGGATGCTCGTGCTTTGCCCGTTCAGGCGCAAGCGCCGGGTCGTGTGTTCATAGCGATGTGGATCTTGTCCTGCAAATACCTGGCACATGTTTCTGATCTCCCCTGGTCCGAACGTCTCTGGCTGTACCCCGATGGACGTCGATCTGATCCTATTGAACCAAAAAAACGCCGCTGCGTCCATCTGGACGACCTAGACCTTTCGGACCGGTCCCCCGCCCCCCGGGATACTGCCTCCGAACAATCTGAAAAACCGCCTAGATTGCCGCCGAAGCTGCAAGAAGCGATTGGGAATAGGCGTGTTTGGCGGTGCTGTTGCGCAAATCATCCGACATCATGATTTCGACGATTTCACCGTCCTTCATGACCGCAAGCCGGTCGCACATATGGCCGATCACTGGCAGATCATGCGACACCATCAGATAGGTCAGCTTGTGTTCGTCACGCAGATCGGTAAGCAGATTGAGAATTTCCGCCTGCACGGAAACATCCAGCGCTGACGTGGGTTCGTCCAGCAACAGGATGTCCGGCTCTCCGGCCAGCGCGCGCGCAATGGCCACCCGTTGCCGTTGTCCGCCCGAGAGTTGATGCGGGTAGCGAAAGCGAAACCGTTTGCCCAGGCCCACATCTTCGAGCAGCTTTTCGACCCGCCTGTCGATGTCCTGCATGCCATGCAATTGCAGGGTCTCGCTGAGCACCTGATCAACGGTGTGGCGCGGGTGCAGCGAGGCGTAGGGATCCTGAAATACCATCTGCACGGTCTTGTAGAACGCCCGATCCCGTTTGGCCCCCAGAAGGGTTTTGCCTTCCACGGTAATCTCGCCCGACCATGTGGGTGCCAGCCCGGTGATTGCCCGAAGGATGGTGGATTTGCCGGAGCCGCTTTCTCCGACAAGGCCAAAGCTCTCGCCAATTGCCACGTCGAACCTTGCGGATTTCACAGCATCAACGCGATCATGGTCAGCGCCAAACCAGACATTGAGATTTTCGATGCTGAGTGCTGTCATTTCCCACCTCGCACGCTTTGTGCATCCGACCATGTCGCATCACGCTTGAGGACTTCGAGATGCTTACGCGGCTGATCAAGCCGCGGCAGTGAATTCAACAGTCCGCGCGTGTAGGGGTGCTGCGCCTCATGCAATTTGTCCGCATCGCAAACCTCAACGATGCGGCCCGCATACATGATCAGCACCCGGTCGCAGAATTCCGAGATAAGGTTGAGGTCATGGCTGATGAAGATCAGCCCCATGCCGCGCTCCTTGACCAACCCGTCCATGATGTCGAGCACCTGCCGCTGCACCGACACGTCCAGCGCGCTTGTGGGTTCATCCGCGATCAGGATCTGCGGATCGGGGATCAGCATCATGGCGATCATGATGCGCTGCCCCATGCCACCCGAAACCTCGTGGGGATAGGCCCGCATCACCCGTTCCGGATCGCGAATGGAGACGGCTTCCAGCATCGAGATGGATTTCGCCCGCGCCTGTGCCTTGGAGGTGTTGTTGTGCAGCAGGTAGGCTTCCATGATCTGGTCGCCAACCGTCATCACCGGGTTGAGCGAAAATTTCGGGTCCTGCATGACCATGGAAATCCGCTGGCCGCGTACTTCGCGCATCTGCGGCTCGCTCAATGCAAGCAGGTTCTGGCCTTCAAGGGTGATGTGATCGGCCTCCACGATCCCCGGTTTGCGAATAAGCCGCAGGATCGCCCGCCCGGTCATGGATTTGCCGGATCCGCTTTCCCCGACGATGCCCAGCCGTTCACGGTCCAGTGAAAAAGACACGCCGCGCACCGCATCAAAGACACCCTGCCGGGTGGGAAATTTGACCCAGAGGTTTTCAACGTCGAGCAAGCTCATTGGCCACTATCCTTTGGGTCAAGCACATCACGCAACCCGTCACCGAGCAGATTGAAGGCCAGCGAGACAGTGAAAATTGCCAGCCCCGGCACCGTGGCGACCCACCAGTGATCGAGGATGAAACGGCGGCCTTCGGAAATCATCGCCCCCCATTCGGGACTGGGCGGTTGCGCGCCAAGCCCCAGAAACCCAAGACCGGCAGCGGCCAGAATGATGCCCGCCATATCCAGCGTGACCCGCACGATCAGCGAAGAAATGCACAGCGGCCATATGTGTTTCGTGATGATCCTGAGCGCCCCTGCTCCTTGCAGCCGAATGGCGGAAATATAGTCAGAAGACCGGATGGTCAGCGTCTCCGCCCGCGCGATCCGCGCGTAAGGCGGCCAGGCGGTCAGCGATATTGCCAGCACCGCGTTTTCGATCCCCGCCCCCAAAGCCGCCACAAAAGCCAGCGCCAGGACAAGGCGGGGAAAGGCGAGGAAAATATCCGTGATCCGCATCAGGATCGTGTCCGTCCACCCACCCGCATAACCTGCCACCGTCCCCACCAGCAATCCGGCCACCGGAGCGATCAAGGCCACAAGTGCGACGATGTATAACGTGATGCGCGACCCGTAGATCAGGCGGCTGAGGATGTCCCGTCCCAGGCTGTCCGTGCCCAGCAGATGCCCTTCCGCGCCCATCGGCTGTAACCTGTTGCCGAGGCTTTGCACGAAGGGATCATAGGGCGCGAGAAACGGGGCAAAGAGCGCGACCAACAGCAGGAAAATCAGGATACCAAGGCCGAACATCGCCATCGTGTTGGAGCGTAGCGACAGCCAGCCCTGATAGAAATTGGCCAGCCGCGCATGGCGGCGCGACGTCGGTGCATCGGTCAGCAACCACTCGCGCCAGGTTGGGTTTGGGGCACTCATGTCACTCATTTCGACCTCGGATCAAAGACGCGGTACAGCAGATCAGACAGGATGTTCAGGCAAATGAAGATCAGCCCTACTACAACCGTTCCACCCAATACGGCGTTCATATCCGCACTGAGCAGCGCCGTGGTGATGTAGCTGCCGATGCCCGGCCAAGAGAAGATGATCTCCGTCAGGACCGAGCCTTCGAGCAGGTTTGCGTAGCTCAGCGCGATCACGGTGATCAGTTGCACCCGGATGTTGCGAAAAGCATGACGCCAGATCACCGCGCGCTCCGACATGCCTTTGACGCGGGCGGTAGTGACATATTCGGCCGACAGTTGTTCGAGCATGAAAGACCGGGTCATTCGGCTGATATAGGCCAGCGAATAGTAGCCCAGAAGCGCTGCTGGCAGCACGATGTGAGAAAAGGCGTTTCGGAACACCGACCAGTCACCGGCGATGGCGCTATCGACCAGGATCATACCCGTGCGCGAGGGCACGATGTCCTGATAGAAGATATCCAGACGTCCGGGCCCCCCGACCCAACCGAGAATACCGTAGAAAACCAGCAAACCCATCAGGCCCAGCCAGAAGATCGGCATGGAATATCCCACCAGTGCGACAACGCGGGCGATCTGGTCGATCCACGACCCGCGACGCACGGCGGCGATCACACCCAAAGGCACCCCCAAAACGATGCCGATAATGACACCCAGTGTGGCAAGCTCCAGCGTGGCGGGAAACACCCGCGCAATGTCCTCGGACACGGGCCGCGCATTCAGCAATGACATACCGAAATCGCCGCGCACGACGTCCCAGAGATAATACAGAAACTGGACCAGCAAGGGTTTGTCCAACCCCAGTTGCAGGTAGACCGCGTCATAGGTCGATTGCGAGGCGCGCTCACCGACGATCGCCAGAACAGGGTCGATGGGCATCACGCGCCCGATGATAAAGGTGATGAAGAGAAGCCCGAGCATGGTCACGGCAATCGAACCGAGCGTCAGACAAGTCCCCTTGATCCACGAAGCGAGAGGCGCCCGGCGGCGCCCCCCATTGGTGTCTGTAATGGCCATTTACTTGGTGATCGGCCAGTAGGATACCGCTGTGGTCGCACCCCCAAGGTTGACGTTTGCCACGTTTTCACGTTGCGCCGTCTGCTCGATCTTCTGGAACATCACCGCGAAGGGGGCGGTTTCGCGGAAAGTGGCCTGAATTTCCGCGTACATGCCACTGCGCACATCGCGGTCGTTCTCCACCACGGCTGCGGCCGTTTTCTCCGTCAACCCGCCCGTGTCCCAGCTGTTGCGCCAGGCCAGCAGACCTGTGGCCTGAGCCTCGTCCGAATTATCGGGATTATAGGCGAAAGTGCCGGCATTTGTGTGCGGGTCGGGATAATCCGGGCCCCATGCACCCAGATAGACATCCAGTTCCCGCGCCCGGTAGCGTGCGAGGATCTGTTTAGCGGTGCCGACCGTAATGTTCAGCTTGATGCCTGCTTGAGCAAAGGTGTTTTGCAGCGTCTGTGCAATCTCGATGCGCTCTTGCGCTTCACGCACGCCCACCTCAAGCTCCATGCTTTCCACTCCGGCAGCCGCCAGCAGTTCCTTGGCTTTCTCCACATTGAGCGAGAACGGGTTTTCATCCACGGCCCCCAGGAAAGTACGCGGCAGGAAGTTCTGGTGAATCACATACTGGCCGTTCAGGAAACTTCCTTCCATGCCTTTGTAGTCAATCAGGTACTTCAGCGCTTGACGCACTTCGGGCTTAGACAACTCAGGATGTTTCTGGTTCATGGAAACATACATCAAACGTCCGCGCAGTTCGTCAGTGATGACAACACCCTCTGCGCCACGTGCACCCGCGATGTCTTCGGGGTTGAGGTTGCGGGCCATATCTATGTCGCCGCGTTCCAGCAGCAGGCGTTGAGAGGCGCTTTCCTGCACATGGCGCACGATCACGCGTTCCATTGCCGGGGCACCGAGATAGAAATCAGGGTTCGATTGCAGCGTGACACTCTCGTTCGGCTTCCAGCTCACCAGCTTGTAGGCCCCTGATCCGGCTGAATTTGTCTTCAGCCAGGTGTTGCCCATGTCGCCGTCAGCCTCATTGGCCATCACGGTTTTCATATCCACGATACCACCGATGGTCGAGGTCAGGCAGTTGAGCACAAAAGAGGTCGCATAGGGCTTGTCTGTCGTGATGGTCACCGTATTGCCATCTGCTACAATGGTCTGTTCGACGTTGTCTGCGGTAAAGCCAAACTGCGTCAGAATGAACGCAGGTGTCTTGTTCAGGATCACCGCGCGGCGCAGGGAGAATTCAACGTCCGCCGCCGTCACCGGATTGCCGGAATGGAACGTCAAACCATCACGAATGGTAAAGGTGATGGTTTTGCCGTCGTCCGAAACCGTCCAGCTTTCCGCCACCTCGGGCTGGTAGCCTGCATCCAGGTTCATCGGATCGAAATTGACAAGTTTCTGGTAGACATTGCGGCTGACGTCGGAGCCCGCGAACTCAAAGCTTTCCGCCGGGTCCAGCGTCGTAATGTCGTCAATCCGGTTGGCAATCACCAGCATGTTCGCAGGTGTTTCAGCGATCCCCATCGGGGCTGACGTGACCGCAAGCGCCAATCCAAGGGCGGCACCGGTCATCAGTCTGTTAAAAGCATTCATGATCTATCCTCTTTGCTGTTGGTATTTGATTTCCCGGCCAATCGCGCCCTCAAGACCCCCAGGTCTTTTCAAGGACGCGCAGCCAGTTTTCGTGGCACAGTTTCCTGATGAGCGTGTCATCATATCCGTGCTCTGCCATTACTTCTCGAAGCTTCGGAAGCTCGGCGATTGTCGTCAAGTCTTCCGGAACGACTGCTCCGTCGTAGTCAGACCCCAGTCCGACGCGGTCTTCTCCCAATATACTGATGAGATGATCCAGATGCCGCAGCACCTGACTGAGCGGGACATCTGACAACATCTTGCCGTCTTTACGCAGGAAGGCAACAGCGAAATTCAGCCCCACCATACCATCGCTCTCGGCAATCGCGCGCAATTGATCATCCGTCAGATTGCGAGAATGTTGGCAAATCGTATGGGCATTGGAATGGGTGGCCACCAGCGGTGCATCGGAATGCCGCGCCACATCCCAAAAACCCGCCTCGTTCAGATGAGACAAATCCACCATGATGCCAAGCGCATTGCAACGCTTGACCAGCCGGATACCGTGATCGGTCAGGCCATCTCCGATGTCCGGCGTCGACGGAAACCGAAATGGCACGCCATGACCGAAAATCGTGGGGCGGCTCCACACCGGGCCAATAGACCGCAGACCGGCAGCATAGAGCACATCCAGCATGTGCAAATCGGCGTCGATTCCTTCCGCCCCTTCGATATGAAATATTGCGGCAATCTTCTCATCGGTGAACGCGCTGCGGATATCTTTCACGCTCCGGCAGACCTTCAATGCGCCTTTGCGTTCCAACTCGAAGAGGATCGCCGCCTGCGACGCAACCACCGGGATGGCGTCTTCCCATTCAATCTCTTCCGGCAAAGGAAGGTCGTAGGTGTCCTTGGTCATTTCCTGGAACTTAAAATCAAGATCGGTCGGCGAGGACACATAGACGGCGAAAAACCCACCGCCAAAACCACCCTGGACCGCTTTGGGCAAATCGACAGCACCGTCGCGCCCGTTCACGAAAAGATCGGCCTGTGCAACCCCACCTGCGCGGAACAGTTTCAGCAATACGTCATTATGTCCGTCAAAGATGAGCGGTGCAGTGTCTGGCACTGAAGAACCCCCGGATTTTCCCACATCGCCACAGTAACCAAAAGTTTTTTGCATTGGTTAGAGGAAATGCTATGCGTTTTACTCATAGAGCTAGTGGCTTTAAAGGATACCGCGTGAGCAAGTCAAAAACCTGGCATTCCATACCGGAATACAACGCGTTGCGCGCGCTGATGCAGTCCGGCACCACAACCGGGGCCGCTCATCATCTGGGCCTGTCGCAATCAGCCGTCAGCCGATCCATCGCCAACCTTGAGGACCGTCTCGGCACTGCCTTGTTCGAACGCGAGGCTGGCAGGCTACGCCCCACCCAGGAGGCGGTGCGCCTGAACCGGCGCCTTGATCCGCTCTTTGAAGCACTCGACCGGATTGATGGCCCGGCCGAACCCGTTCAGGAGACCTTAAGGCTCATCGCACCCCCGACCTATGCGCATCGGTTCCTGATCTCGCTGATCAACAGCTTTTTGACAATGAACCCGAATTTCTTTGTGAGCTTCGAGGTGAATACCTCCGAAGAAGTCACGCGCGGCATTCTGGATGACCGGTTCGACCTGGGCGTCACCGGCGTTGAGCAAAGCCGCGCCGGGGTCAAACTGCTTCCCTACAGGCTGTCGCAGGCGGTCTGTGTGATGCCGCATGATCACCCGCTGGCGGAGCGGTCCGGGATTGAGCCGCAAGACCTGCATGAGCACAACATGATCGCCCTCACACACCGTCATGCACGGCGTGGACAACTGGAAAGGCTGCTGCATCAGAGCAGAAGCGCACCCCGCATCGTTGCAGAGGTTTCGACCTCATTCGCGGCAGCGGATCTGGCGAAGGAAGGATTGGGGCTGACCGTCATCAACCCCTTCCCGCTTTATCACTACCGCTCCGATGATCTGGCCTTTGTGCCGTTCCAGTCAGCGATCCGGTATCAGAGCTATTTTGTGACCTCGGACACGCGCCCCGTCCCCCGAATTGCGCGAGCATTCATGCGCCATTTGCGGCTTAATACACCCCCCGACCCGTTTTCGCGCAAAGGATGACCGCACAAAGCCATCCTGCGCAAGCGACGTCGATGCTCCCTGCCAATTGCCATTTGCAATTCGTTTTCCCATTTGCAAAACCAATGCTGGCAACGACATAGCAACTGAAATCTTCCGCAACTTGCAAACGCACCGGGCAAATCTAAACGCCGTCGGAGCACGCTATACCAGATCGTCTCAACGAGCCGATGGCTGTCAAAAAACGCTGACCCAGCCGGCATAGAACAGGACAGCACATGACGTCCCCTGCCCTGAAAACGGCCATCACCGGTCTCTTCACCGGAAAAATCCAGACCCCCTGGCGAGACAAGCCCGCTTCCGCGATCCACAAGACTGCTGTCAGCGGGAAACAAGTGATCACGTCCTTGGGATTCGAAAATGACGCCCAGGCAGATCTGCGTGTTCATGGCGGCGCAGACAAAGCACTGCATCACTACGCGGCGGATCATTACGCCGCCTGGCAGAAAGAAGGGATGATCCCTCAGGATCAGACCCCCGCCGCCTTTGGCGAGAATATCTCCACATTTGGCCTGACGGAGGACCAAATCTGCATCGGCGATATCTTCCACTTTGGGTCAGCACTGATCCAGATCAGTCAAGGTCGGCAACCTTGCTGGAAGCTGAACGCCTACACGGCGAATGACGCCATGGCCTATCAATTCCGGAAATCCGGGCGTACCGGCTGGTATTACCGCGTGCTTGAAACCGGATCGGTCGCGGTGGAGGACGAAATCAAACTGGTGGACCGCCCAAACCCGTCCTGGACGGTCGCTTTTGTCACCAGAGCCCGCTTGTCACGCAAAATCTCCGCGGAAAACGCAAGGGAGCTCGCGCGTGTTGCGGAATTGGCGGACGGTTGGAGAACCGCCTTTGAAGCAATGGCGGCTGGCCAAACCCATGAAAATACTGACCGCCGGCTAAAGGGCCCTAGTATTTGATCTTCCCATGCCGGAAAGGTGAGGGAAAACGAACGTTCGCACCAATGATCCGAAGGTGTTACTCTGCTGGGACAGTGGAGCTTATGGCGTTGCGCCTACGATGCTGGATAAACTGATCAAGATTGAAGCGATCCTGACTGCGAAATGCGAGCATCACAGCTGCACCGCAAAGGGCGATAACGCTTGGGTAAAAGAGATGCTGCATTCCTGAAACCTTGCTGACCGGCAACCAGAGCGCGAAGGGATCAAGCAAGGCTGACCAAATTGTCAGCGCGGAAAAACCGGTGACCAAAAGTTGAGCCAGCACAGCATATGTTCGAAAGAGGCCCAGGACGACAAGCGATCCGATGAGCAGTTCTAAATACCCAAATATATATTGCAGGTTTTCGCTGGGAAAGAACCCAAAGTAGAACTTGTCTTGAATCTTGACGCCCATGCCTGGCTTAACGATCTTAGAAAGGCCCCACCAAACCAGCAGCATCCCAAGACTGATGCGGAGCGCCATAAGCGCGAACGCCTGGCGTGTAGTTACCTGCGAATTCATGACCAGCTCTCACTTTTCGGTTTGCAGATCTCGGCTAGACACCAAAGATTAAAATAGTGTTGCAAGCCGCTAATTGTGCGCGTCGAAGAAAGTAGGACTTTTAGACAGATTGCGGCTGTCGGCGGCGCGATGCGGCAACCCTTCCAGCGGCCGTCGCGGTTGCATGCAAGGACGGTGGCACACCGCCTGGCAAGAGAGATCAGAAAATTGAGGGGAAGCGCCCCCTCCTGCGTTCCTTCTCAGTGGGACTGCCCGCTCCGAATTCATAGCCTAAATTGTATCGCTAAGCTTGTAGCGGTGGCTTGCCCCCTGTTTTTACGTCAATCTGCTGATACCTTGTCACCAGCAAAGATGAAGAGGGGATCAATTTGAACACTCCGGTGGGCCGCGCATGACTGATCAATCCGTCGCAATGGGCTCCGTGCTGCTGCGCAACATGCCGGGAGCATCGGCAAGAACGCTGCTCAAGATCGCGCAATCCGGGCGCCTGAATGCCCAAGAGGTCCTGTTCCGTGAAGGTGACCCTGCCGTCAATGTTTACGTCGTGCTGGCAGGACAGCTGAAACTGTCCCGCATTGATGGACAAGGCAATGAAGCGGTGGTTGCCATTCAAAGACCGGGGGACAGCATCGCAACCGCGCTGGCCTTCAGCCCGAATGAATATCCGGTCACCTGCACCGCCCTCACCGAAAGCCGCTATCTGGCCTTTGGCTGCGAGACAATTCGCGCCACACTGATGCACTCGCAGGAAACGATTGGTGCTGTATTGGCCGCCACCTACAAGCATCTGCATGAGCTGGTCGATCAGGTGGCGCAACTCAAGGCAAGTTCTGCGCGAAAGCGCGTGGCACGGTTTCTGGTCGCTCTGTGCGACGGGCCAACCGGATCAGCCACCGTTCAGTTGCCCTATGACAAGGTCGTCATCGCCGGTGTGCTGGGAATGACGCCGGAGACGCTTTCCCGCTCGTTCAACAGGCTGAAAGAACACGGTGTCCGGGTCGACGCAACCCGCGTCACCATCGACGACATCGGAAATCTGATAAGATTCCTCGACAACGAATGACCTCACCGCAAAAAACCCAAATCACTTGACATAAGTCAAGGCAAGCTCATCGCAGCTGACCTACCGTGGACGCTTAGCACGGGAGAGTCGCGTGACCCAAGACAGCGAAACGGTTCCAACGGAAGCGTATGTAGCAAGCAAAGCCGAAGAACGCCGAACATTCGTTTTTCTGGCGGTATTCCTGGCCCCAATTCTGAGCGTCGTCCTTGTTGGCGGCTATGGCTTCACAATCTGGATGTCGCAGCTTTTGCTCGGGCCTCCGAGCCATTGAGGCGCGCATGAAACCATCCGGGATCAACCGTCGGCAATTCCTGCGCGGGACACCGCGACCGACAGAACTGCCCCTGCGTCCGCCTTGGGTAACGCAGCTGAGCCTGCGATCCTGCACCTCTTGTGGCGACTGTGTGACGGCCTGCCCGGAAGATATTTTGCACTTGGACGCCGATCGGAAGCCTGCAGTGGATTTTACTGAAACCGGCTGCACATTCTGCGGAGAATGCGCGAAAGCCTGCACTCACGAAGTTTTCGAGATCACAGACGGACCCGCTTGGGATGCGGATGTAATCGTGTCAGCCAGCTGTCTTTTGCAAAGCGGTGTTTCATGCCAGCTCTGCACGGATTTCTGCGACGTAGAGGCACTGAGGTTTGATATGAACCACCCACCCGTCGGCACGCTTCGCATCGATCAGGAAACCTGTACAAGCTGCGGTATGTGCGTCGCGGCCTGCCCGACATCGGCCATCTCTCTGAAGCCATTTATCAGGGCTGATGCGGCATGACGGAACAGGTCCATATTTCGAGCCTGCTGGTCACGGCGCGGCCTGAACTGGTCCCCCAGGTGGTATCGAAACTATCCGCTATGACGATCGCTGACGTGGCCCACGCGGATGCGGTCGGCAAGATCATCGTCGTTCTGGAAACGCCAGACGAGAGCGTGATCGTTCAGGCACTCACAGACATTCAACTTCTGGACGGCGTTGTCAGCGCTGCTCTGGTTTATCACCACGCGGAGGCTCTCGCCAAAGTCCCGCCGTTACAGCCAGCTGAAGGGAACCCAGCATGACCGATCTTACCCGCCGTGCCGTCATCAAGGCCCAGGCCGTCGCGGCTGCGGCCGCCGCAGCAGGTGTTGCGATACCTGCCTCGGCGCAGAACCTTGTGACCGACGCGGAGTTGACGGAATTGAAATGGTCCAAAGCACCCTGCCGGTTCTGCGGTACGGGCTGTTCGATCATGGTCGCCACGAAAGCGGGACGTGTCGTGGCAACCCATGGCGACAGCAAAGCACCTGTCAATCGCGGCCTGAATTGCGTCAAAGGCTATTTCCTGTCCAAGATCATGTATGGCGCGGACCGCCTGACCCAACCGCTGTTGCGCAAAACCGATGGGGTCTACGACAAGGAGGGGGAATTCACGCCCGTCTCATGGGACGAAGCTTTCGACATCATGGCCGAGAAATGGAAAGCGGCCCTGAAGGACAAAGGCCCCAAGGGCATCGGCATGTTCGGCTCCGGCCAGTGGACGGTCTGGGAAGGCTATGCCGCGTCAAAACTGATGAAAGCAGGGTTCCGGTCGAACAACATCGACCCGAATGCGCGGCACTGCATGGCCTCGGCCGTGGGGGGGTTCATGCGCACCTTCGGCATCGACGAGCCGATGGGCTGTTATGATGATTTCGAGAATGCGGATGCTTTCATGCTCTGGGGGTCAAACATGGCAGAGATGCACCCGATCCTCTGGACGCGGATCGCGGATCGCAAATTCAGTCACCCACATGTGAAAGTCGCGGTCCTTTCGACCTTCAAGCACCGCAGTTTCGATCTGGCGGACATCCCCATGGTGTTCACGCCGCAGACCGATCTGGTGATCCTCAATTACATTGCCAATTACCTGATCGAAAATGACGCGGTGAACCATGATTTCGTCGGCAAACATGTCAATTTCCGCCTGGGAAATCCGGATATCGGCTACGGGCTGCGCCCCGAACACCCCCTGGAACAGGCCGCGACGAACAATGACAAAGTGGGCGGCTCCTCCGAGATGACTTTCGAGGATTTTGCCGCCTTCGTGAAACCCTACACGCTGGAATATGCCGCCGAAATGTCGGGCGTGCCAGCTCATCGTCTGGAGGAAATGGCAAAACTCTATGCCGACCCCGACACCAAGGTGATGTCGCTGTGGACCATGGGGGTAAACCAGCACACACGCGGTGTCTGGGTCAACAACATGATCTACAATATCCATCTGTTGACCGGGAAAATCTCGACCCCCGGCAACTCCCCTTTCTCCCTCACAGGTCAACCATCCGCCTGTGGCACCGCGCGGGAGGTGGGAACGTTTTCCCACCGCCTGCCGGCTGATCTGGTGGTCGCCAATGAGGCGCATCGCAAGTTCGCCGAAGACATCTGGAAACTGCCCGAGGGCACCATTCCGGGCAAAGTGGGCGCGCATGCAGTGTTGCAGAACCGGCTGCTGAAAGACGGCAAGATCAATTGCTACTGGGTGCAGGTCAACAACAACATGCAAGCCGCCCCGAACATGCTCGAAGAAGGCTATCCCGGCTACCGCAATCCCGACAATTTCATCGTCGTATCGGATGCCTACCCCACCGTCACTGCAGAGGCCGCCGACCTGATCCTGCCCACGGCGATGTGGGTGGAAAAGGAAGGCGCTTATGGCAACGCAGAGCGGCGCACGCAATTCTGGCACCAACTGGTGGACGCGCCGGGTGAGAGCCGGTCCGATCTGTGGCAACTGGTCGAGTTTTCCAAACGCTTTACGACCGATGAGGTTTGGGAGGCGGATATCCTGAATGCCAACCCTGAATACAAAGACAAGACGCTTTATGACGTGCTTTTCGCCAATGGTCAGGTTGACGCCTTCCCGCTGGAAGAGACCAGCACAGACTATGAAAACCATGAAGCCGCCGAATTCGGTTTCTACATCCAGAAAGGCCTTTTTGAGGAATATGCGCGCTTCGGGCGCGGTCATGGACACGATCTGGCCCCGTTTGAGACCTATCACGAAACGCGCGGGCTGCGCTGGCCGGTTGTGGACGGCAAGGAAACACTCTGGCGGTTCAAGGAAGGCTCTGATCCTTACGCCAAACCGGGCTCGGATTTCGATTTCTACGGCAAGCCGGACGGGCGGGCGGTCATCTTTGCCCTGCCCTTTGAGCCTGCTGCCGAAAGCCCGGATGACGAATATCCCTTCTGGCTCTCAACGGGCCGTGTGCTGGAGCATTGGCACTCCGGCTCCATGACGCAACGGGTGCCGGAACTCTACAAGGCCGTCCCGGATGCGCTGTGCTACATGCACCCCGATGACGCCAAGGCGCAGGGTCTCAGGCGTGGATCCGAAGTGCGGGTCGCCTCGCGGCGCGGCGAGATAATCACGCGCGTTGAAACCCGGGGACGCAACAAGCCGCCACGCGGGTTGGTCTTTGTGCCATGGTTCGACGCCAGCCAGTTGATCAACAAGGTCACACTGGACGCGACCGATCCAATCTCAAAACAGACGGATTTCAAGAAATGTGCCGTCAAAATTGAGCCGGTGGTGGGGTAAGATCATGAAAACTATCTTGATTCCGATGCTCTTTACATTGTCTGTCACCGCAGCTGCCGCGCAAAACCAGGTGGCCACGCTGCGCGGCGCGGCGCCACTGGATGAGACCGAGCGCGCACCGGTCATTCCCAAGGTCGTCAACTCGGATATTCGTCAGGTGCGCAACTACCCCGAACAGCCCCCCGTGATCCCTCATAAGATTGACGGCTATCAGATCGACACCAATTACAATCAATGCCTGACCTGTCATGCCCGCTCCGCAATCGACGTCAGCCAGGCGCCGATGGTGTCGATTACCCATTTCATGGATCGCGAAGGGCAATTCCTCGCGTCTGTGTCCCCACGTCGTTTCTTTTGCACCCAATGTCACGTGCCACAGTCCGAAGCCGCACCGAAACTGGACAACACATTTGTCGATGTGGATCAGGTTCTCGACTACATACAGTCGCATGGTGGGGGCAATAACTGATGCGTGGCCTGATTTCCCGCATCTGGTGGATCATGCGCAGGCCCGCAACCCATTTGTCCCTTGGGTTTCTGACCATGGGCGGGTTTGTCATGGGCGTGATTTTCTGGGGCGGTTTCAATACGGCCCTGGAACTGACCAACACCGAAGAATTCTGCGTCAGTTGCCATGAAATGCGGGACAATGTTTTTGTCGAACTGCAACCCACCGTGCATTACTCCAATGCCTCTGGCGTCCGTGCTACCTGCCCCGACTGTCATGTTCCGCACGCCTGGACCTCAAAAATTGCCCGCAAGATGGCCGCTTCCAAGGAGGTTTATGGCAAGATTTTCGGCACCATCAGCACCCGGGAAAAGTTTCTTGAAAAGCGTTTGGAACTGGCCCAGCACGAATGGGCCCGCTTTGAGGCCAATGACAGCCTGGAATGCCGCAATTGCCATTCCGCTGAGAGTATGGACATCACCTTGCAGAGTAAACGCGCCTCGGAGGCGCATGAACGGTTCCTGCTGACGGGCGAAAAGACCTGCATTTCCTGTCACAAGGGCATTGCGCATGAATTGCCCGATATGGGCAGTGCAAGACTTCGACCGGATGACGACCGGGTTGCCCTCAAAGCCTATCTGGAAAGCTCCGACTGATCCCCATGTGGGGGAAGCGCCCCCGAATTACGCGGCCGATGTGGCCGGTTCCATGAATTTTGAAACCTCAACGGCCAGCACGTCCCAATCGGTAAACTCGTATTCTTCCACATTGGGATCGAAGTCCTTGTCGCGCAGAACGACGTGCCGCAGAACCTGGCGGGCGTAAAAATCATATTGATTGGTGCGAACGGCCCCCGCCACAAGCACGTCCCTATCGGCTTTCATATCGGTGCGCATGTTCATCTCGATCACATATTCCCTGGCCTCTTCAAGGCCTTCCGGGAAGGCAGCGCTCAGACTGACAGACAGCAAAAGCGTGTCGATCGGGGCCAGCTCGTGCCGATGCGCGGTCAGGAAAACTTCGAAAGGTTTCGGGTGACGGCGTTCATGCACCGACGCGGCGAGAATGACCTTGTCGACCCCCTCAAAGGAAACCGAGACCGCCTTATCCCCTGCATCGACAACTTGAACCGCAATATCCTGACGGCGCAGCTGGTCTTCTACGAACCGGGCGATTTTTCCGGTCTGGCCCTCTATCGTCGCATAAACGATCATCGTGGTCATGCTTTCCTCCTCTTCAAACAAGGGCGAGAAAACCATTTCTCACATCACAGGCAGTAGAGGTGCTCAGTCATGTCTGAAAAATCCCTCGCGCGTGACAACACTACCCCCTGCTCCGTGACGTGACTTTGCTCTAGATCAATCTACGGATGAGGCTGGTTGCGCAGAATATTTCAATTGGGGAGTATTCATGGCCGACAATACAACCATCACTTGAAATATACTGCAAAATTGCGTAGTTCTAGCGCCTCTGGGGTGGAAATGGGAATTCCTGAAATGATTGGTCTGAAACGGCTTTTGCTGAGCTGTGCGGTGCTCATGTCCCTCGCCACCACGCCCGGCATGGCGCAGGACAGCCTCCTGATTGTCGCCGATGAATGGCCGCCCTTCTCAGGTCAAAACCTGCCAGATAAGGGTCTCTCGCTCGATATAACGCGTACGGCTCTCACGCGCGCAGGTTACGATGTAGAAGTTGCCGTGCTACCCTGGGCGCGGATCATGAGCGGCGCGCAGACCGGCGAATATGATGTTATTACCAGCCTGTTTCGCGACCCTGAGATACAAAAGGTAATGACCTATTCTGAGCCCTTCTTTGAGACAACCGTTCGCTTCGTTCAACGCAAAGGTGGGCCGATCACCTTCGAAGGGCTGAATTCCCTGCAGGCATATCGCATCGCCGTTGCTGCCGGTTATGTCTATGAGGAGGCATTCGATACCGCCGATTTCCTCGACAAGATAGAAGTCACAACACCCATTCAGGGCCTGCGAATGGTCGCTGCCGGCCGGGTTGACCTGACGCTGGACAGTATGGAGGTTGTCCGGCATTCGATCCGGTTGCAAGACCCGGACATTCTTGATCAGATCGAATTTCTGGACCCTGCCCTTGCGCGGCAGGAAATACACATGGCCGTTTCAGGCTTTCGGGACGATCACAACCGTATCGTGTCTGATTTTAATGCAGCTCTGCAAGAAATGCGGGAAGACGGTTCGCTTGCGCGACTTCTCAAAAAACACCAGATCGATTAGGCGCAGCACGTGGGGGATCCATTAAACAACCGCCTGGCAAAACGGCTACTGGTCTGGGTGCTGGTCTGCAGTGCCCTGCTTTCCGCCTTGGCGACGACAGTTCAGCTATATGCGAACTTCCAGCGTCAGGAGGAAGCTCTCTTTGACGTCACCGCACAGATCAAGAACGGTTTTGCCCAGAGCCTCAGCTCGGCATTGTGGTCTTACGACACAGAGCAAGTCGATCTGCTGCTGGACGGTATTTTCGCCGAAGCCGATATTTCATCTCTGAAACTGTCATCAGATGATCTGGTCTGGGAACGCGGGCCGGTTGATCCTGACGAGCAGCTGCAAATGCAGGAAGTCCAGTTATCTTACACGGACCCTGTCCTGGGCGAGACGGTTCTGGGGCAATTGGAACTGGGGCTGAGCCGCGCGCGCATCTGGTCAAACCTTTACGCGCTCGTTTTGGTGGTGTTTCTGTCAAATCTTGCAAAGACAGGTTTTGCGGCGATTGCCATTCTTGTCATCTTTCAGCGCATTGTCAGCCGTCACCTGCGCGACATCGCATCTTACGTGTCGCAACCCAAGTGGCTGACGGAGGGACCGGAACTCAAACTGGATCGCCAAAATATCTCCGGAGAAGACGACCTCGATGCGATTTCTCAGGCGGTCAATGAAACGCGCGCCCGCATGGTCGATTATGACAAGAACCTGAGTGCGGCCTCCGCCCAGCTTCGGGTTGTTCTGGATACCACGGTGAACGGCATTATCGGGCTGGACTCTGAGGGGATGGTTCAGGTCATCAATCCCGCTGCCCGTCACATGCTGGCCGGAAAATCCGAAAGCACCCCCTTTAGCTGGCCATCGCCAATCAAGTTTCTCGACATCGCGGACATGCATCCGCTGGATGCGTCTTCCGATCCGATCAACCGCGCGCTGGCCGGGCAAATCCTGAAGGGCGAGACCCATCTCATGACAAGGCTTGGACAGGTCGAAAATCGCTATGTTCGAATCTCCAGCGCCATTGTCAGCGACCCCACAAGCCCCTTGAGGACCGTAATCGTGCTGGACGACGTCTCGCTGCTGGAGAAAAACCGCCAGCAGATCGAACGTAAAGGGCGGCTGGATGCACTGGGTCAGCTGACCGGCGGTATTGCACATGATTTCAACAACCTGCTCGCGACCATTCTTTATGCGATGCAGCTGACCCGGGCTGACAATATTTCCGAGCGGTCTGACCGGGTGCTTGCCACAGCCCTGAAAGCGGTTGAACGCGGTCGCGACCTGACCGGACGTCTGCTTGCCTTTGCCAAACGCCAGCCCGGCCTTGAACGATCACGCCCCCTTTCCGAGACATTTGCGGAATTCGAAGCGCTGGCCCGCCCTGCGATCGAGGAAACGGTAGAGATATCGCTGGCAGCGCCCAATCCGGAATTGCTTGTCTACTGCGATCATGGGCAGCTGGACAACGCTCTGTTGAACCTTGTGCTGAACAGCCGCGACGCGATCATGCGCAGCGGCAAAGGCAGCAAGATCATGATCAAGGCCCGCGCTATTGACGAGGTTGATGTCGACCTCCTGCTGCGCCGTGAAAATCCACACGCCTATATCACTCAAGGCATGCGCGAAGAGCACGCCGAGGATGTGGCCCGGCACGACGCCAAGGCCTATCGCTACGTTGAAATCTCGGTCACGGATGACGGCCCCGGCATGTCGGAGGAAGTCAAAAGCCGCGCCATAGACCCGTTTTTTACCACCAAAGACAGCAACTCTGGCACCGGTCTCGGCCTGTCGATGGTCTACGGGTTCATTCAGCATTCCGATGGCGAGTTACGCATTTATTCGGAAATGGGATTTGGCACGACAATTCGCCTGATCCTGCCGCGTGGAACGCCGGAAAATGAACGCGAGGGCCCCATGGTGCGTTTGCCCGCCAGACAGGGCCAGGGACAACGCATTCTTGTGGTCGAAGATGAGCCAAGCCTTTTAGCCGTCATGGAAGATCTGCTGATGGAACTGGGCTTCAATTTCGTGCCCGCGGCATCGGGGGCGGAAGCGCTCAAGATCATAGAGAACGGCGACGAAGTTGATCTCGTCCTGACCGACATTGTCATGCCCGGCGGCATTGGCGGGTTTGAGCTTGCCAATCGTATCCGACTGCTCCGAGAGGATGTGCCGATTGTTTACATGTCGGGATATACCGGGTTCACATCAGCGGAGATGGGCGATGTCGTGGCCCCGTTGTTACAAAAACCTTGCCCACCGGTGGAATTGGCAGAAGTTCTGAGTAACGCGCTGGCCAATTCAAAATCTTCTATCTAAGATTGCATTAATATCATCGGATCATCGATTCCGGGCGACCAACCATCGGCGTTTTTTACCCCAATCGGTTCGCAATACGGTCCGTTGTCGCAAAATTAATGGGGTGGCTCTTGCTCGACATACTATTGATGGAAGATGACGCGGATCTCGCGTCGGTTTTGCGGGAAGTTTTGAGTGAAGAAGGTCATACCGTCACCATTTGCGAATCCGCAACCGAAGCCTTTGCAGCTCTGGAAAAAGTCCAATTTGATCTTTTGATCACGGATATCATTGTCCAGAAAAACAAGGTCCCCATTCCCGATGGCGGCATCTCGCTGATTGCGCGCTTGCGCGGGCCGCTCAACAATCAACTTGAACCCTGGATGAAAAAAATGCCGATCATTGCGGTATCCGGGGCCATCCATAATCCCGGCATGTCCAATCTTCTGAAGATTTCAAGGGATCTGGGCGCGGACATTACGCTTGCCAAACCGATCGATACGCTCGATCTGCTGCATGCCATCAATACGCTGACAAGAAAATAGGTATAGCTCTATCGCCGGTCGGCGCTCCAGATATCCAAAAGCGACATGGCGATCTGCTCCTGCATATCGGCATAGAGTACGATTTTGAGCCTTTCGCGGCCCATGTGATTGGCCAGAGAGATCAATTCGCCACTCTCGATCTCCTTGTGCGACATGCTGAATGGCAACCACCCCACCCCCATACCATTGAGAACCAATTCCTTGATACCACTGGAGAAAGCGGTCTCGCATACGGCGTTATTGCTGAAGGTTTGGGTGCCAAACGGGCGTTCCGAAGCGTTCAGAACCTCCCCGAAATAGCTGCTTTCAGGATAGACGATGGCTGGCGCATCAACGGGTAGCGAACCATCATCCCGGACCGCGTAGCGCAGCCCACCCCCGACAAGCGGCACGAGATAGTCATGTCCCCAAAATGCCCGTCTGATTGTGCCGGCGAAAGGCAGGGGCGTCGCGTTATCAGCCTCATAGCAGAGTAGAATATGCGCGTCACCGCGCAAAAACATGGTGACGCAATCACCCAGATTTCCCGGGCGCAACCGGAATTTCAGAGACGGAAAATGCCGTTTGGCGTGCAATGCCATGTCTGGATATGTTGAAATCACGGAGGCATGTTGGGCCGCCAGCGAGACCGTCGAGCTAGCCGGATCGAAATGGGCGATCTTTCCACGCAAATCCCTGATGCGCCCGATCAAAGCCCGTATTTCCGCCTCGTTTGCACCCAAAGCCGGGCTGATCTCAACCGAGTTTGCTGCGCGTGTCAGGACCTGCGTACCAAGCCAGTTTTCAAACCCTCTGATGCGCCGGGAAAAGGCAGGTTGTGTAATATTGCGGCGCGCCGCGGCGCGGGTCATGTTGCCCTCTTCCAAAAGAACAAGGACGTCATCAAGCCATTGCAAATCCATTTGGCACCCCCAGGCAAACAATATGTATGGGTGGCCCAAAGAAAAAGCATTATTTTTAAGCCATGGTCTTTGGCATTCTTTGCCTGATCACATTTTGAAGGATATGGATGCGTGCCTGAAAACAATCTCTTGTCTGAGCGGAATGACCAACAGTCGCCGGAGTTGACGCTCAGCCTGTGCAAGGATCTCTCTATCGCGCTAGCGAAGTTCCCAAAAGTGCGTCTGGGGCATCTGCCAACACCACTGGAACCGATGGACCGGCTGAGCGAAATTCTGGGGGGTCCCCGGCTTTGGGTGAAACGGGATGATTGCACCGGGCTTTCGTCTGGGGGCAACAAGACACGCAAGCTGGAATACCTGATGGCCGACGCGCAGGCTCAGGGCGCAGATACGATCATTACGCAGGGTGCGACGCAATCAAACCATGCGCGTCAAACCGCGGCAGCGGCAGCGAAACTGGGCATGGCCTGCCACATCCTGCTGGAGGATCGCACGGGCTACAACGACGACAGCTACAATCTGAGTGGCAACGTGCTCATGGACCGTCTGCATGGCGCGACCGTTTCAAAACGTGGCGGTGGCACCGACATGAACGCGGAAATGGCGACGCTTGCCGAAAAACTCCTGCAAGACGGGCGTGCGCCCTACGTCATCCCCGGTGGTGGCTCCAATCCGATCGGGGCGCTCGGTTACGTCAACTGTGCCCGTGAAATCGCGGAGCAGGCAACAAACATCGGCCTGAAAATTGATGCCTTCGTGCACGCGACAGGCAGTTCGGGGACCCAAGCGGGTCTCGTGACGGGATTGGCCGCAATCCGCAGCGACATTCACCTGCTCGGTATCGGTGTGCGCGCGCCGCAGGAAAAGCAGGAGCAGATGGTTTTTGATCTGGCCCAGCGTACGGCGGATTATCTGGGAACCGGCATCAATATTGACCGCGCCATGGTCAGAGCCAATTGCGACTACGTGGGTCCCGGATATGGGTTGCCAACCGATGGGATGAAGGAAGCCGTCAAGTTGCTGGCCCGCACCGAAGGGCTGCTTTTTGACCCAGTTTATTCAGGCAAAGGGCTGGATGGCCTTATAAATCTCGTTCGCGGCGGTCATTTTGGAGATATGGAAAACGTCGTTTTCTTGCATACTGGAGGAAGTGCCGCGCTTTTCGGCTATCCTGAAACCTTCGATCTGCACGGCTACACCGAATAACAATAAACACGAAAAAAGAACCAACAAGGAGAGACATTCATGTCATTTAGAAAAACGTTCATCACGGCAACAACGGCGATTGGCTTGTTCAGCGCCCCGGCTTTTGCAGCCGAGGAAGTCAAGATCGGCGTGCCGTCCTGGACCGGTGCACAGGCTATCGCGCATCTGCTGGCAGCCGTTGTTGAAATGCGTATTGGCGGGACCGCGGAAATGGTGCCTGGCAATAACGCAACAATCTTCCAGGCCATGGATCAGGGCAAAGGCGACATTGACGTGCACCCTGATGTCTGGCTGCCCAATCAGGAAAGCTTCACCAAGAAGTATGTGGATGAAGCTGGCACGGTCACCCTGTCCGCCAATCCCTATGAGGGCAATCAGGGTTTCTGCGTTTCCCAGGATTTCGCAAAGGCCAACAGCATCACCGACATCGCCGATCTGGGCCGTCCCGATGTGGCCGCGCTGATGGACAGTGATGGCAATGGCAAGGGTGAAATGTGGATCGGTGCACCCGGCTGGGCCTCGGCGAATGTCAACGAGGTGAAGGTGCGCGACTACGGTCTGCTCGACTTCGTAGAACCGATCCGCGCAGAGGAAAGCGTGAAGACAGCACGTGTGAAAGATTCCATCGCCAAGGGAGAGGGCTACGCATTCTATTGCTACAAGCCGCACGCCATCTGGTATCAGTTCGATGTCGAGATGTTGAGCGAGCCTGCCTTTGATCCGGCCAAATACGTGATGGTGCAACCATCCGATGACGCGGATTGGTATGAGAAATCCAATGTTGCCTCCAAGGACGCGCTGAAGGCCGTGCAGATCGCTTGGTCCAATTCACTGGCCGACCGCTCCCCTGCCATTACAGAGTTCTTTGAACGGTTCTCTCTGAGCGCGGATGACGTCAGCAACTTTGCCTATGAGATCAGCGGCAAAGGCCGTGATGCCGCAGAGGTCGCGCGTGAATGGGTCGATGCGAACCCGGAGCGTGTGGATGCCTGGCTGGGCCTCTGATCCTCTGAACATCGACCGGGCTTGACAGCTTTGAGCCCGGTCGCTGCGCCCCGAATGCGCCTCCCCATCAAACGCCAGCCAATGGATGGAACGCTATGAGCGATGACACTGTTGTCGAGATTTCCAATGTCTGGAAAATTTTCGGCGCCCACCCCGAAGCCGCGCTGAAAGCCATTCGAGAGCAAGGTCTCGATAAAGCCCAGGTATTGGCCCAGCACAACGCCGTCGTCGGTGTTGCTGATGTCAGCCTGTCGGTCAATCGCGGCGAAATTTTTTGCATCATGGGGCTTTCCGGCAGCGGAAAATCCACCCTAGTGCGCCATTTCAACAGACTTCTGGAGCCGACCGCCGGGAAAATCCTGATCGAGGGAACGGATGTGATGGGTCTTGAACCCGGCGATCTACAAACGTTCCGCAACCGCAAGATCGGGATGGTTTTTCAGAACTTCGCGCTGATGCCGCACCGCTCTGTTCTCGACAATGTCGCCATGCCATTGGAGATCCGTCAGGTCAGCAAGAATGACCGCATGCGGCAGGCGGCCGCCATTCTGGACATCGTGGAACTGGGTGCCTGGGGGTCAAAGTTTGCGCATGAACTCTCTGGCGGCATGCAACAGCGCGTGGGTCTTGCCCGAGCCCTTGCCGCCAACCCCGATGTCTTGTTGATGGACGAACCCTTTAGCGCGCTTGACCCGCTGATCCGCCGTCAGTTGCAGGATGAATTCATCCGCCTTTCGCAAATCCTCAAGAAGACCACGATTTTCATCACCCACGACCTTGACGAAGCTGTTCGGATCGGGGACCGCATTGCGATCATGCGCGACGGTCGACTGGTTCAGATCGGCACGGCGGAAGAAATCGTGATGAACCCGGCAGATGACTATGTTGCAGATTTCGTAGCCGGTATTTCCCGTCTGAAAGTCGTCAGAGCCCATGCGGTCATGCAAAAACTCGAGGCCTTCGTGCAAAGCTCCGGACCCATCGCTACGGAGGCACCACGGGTCAACGAAAGCGAAACGCTCAGCACGCTTATCAATCTCGCAATCGATCACGACAGTCCCATTCTGGTTGAGGATCAGGGGCAAGATATCGGTGTCATTACCCGTGCAGACATCCTGCGCACTGTGGTTGAAGGAACGGAAATGTCATGACTGACGCAGCTCAAAACCCGCTGGAAGCGACAGACACGGATGTGGCACGCGCCTATGCCGCCGAGCGCCGCGAAAACATCCGGACCTTCGTGCGTACCAATCCGGAATACTACATCACCCAATTCGACAAAATCGGTGCCAGTGCGAAGTTTACCGCAACATTCAATGCCATGGCGGGGCTGTTTGGCCCCATTTGGTTTGGCGCGCGGGGTTTGTGGTCCTGGGCCCTGCCCTTCCTGATCCTGGAAACAATGGCCTTCGTTCAGATTGCACGTGGTCTTTTTGGCGATCTCGCGGCAGATGCGCGCGCCCGCATCGCCTCTATCGAGGGGACGCTGGAACTGCGACAACAGCAGCTTGCAGCCGCCATTGAAAGCGGCTCGGACAAGGTGGACGTCTATCAGCGCACCGTGGATTCTCTGGAAGCCGCCATCGGCGGTATTCGCGCCGAAGCGGAAGTGATTGCAAGCCAGGGTGTCTGGATTGCCCTTTCGGGCCTGGCCATTCTGATCGTCGCCAAGGCCTTTCAGGCAACGGTTGCCAACTGGGCGCTCGAAGCCCGCTTTTCCGATTGGCTGTCTGACCGGACAGTCCGCTCTGGTCTGCCGGTTTCGCATATTGTTTTCAGCGCGATTTTCATGGTGCTGATCGTCTGTGCCGCCATGCTTCACTACAGTTTGCCGGGACGCTTTACGCTTCTGAGCGACTTCCCGACAAATCCCAATTACCGGCTGAACAGCATTGCCTGGGTCGAAGCCTTCTTCGCCTTTTGCGTCGCCAACGGTGAAGCGCTTTTCGATCTCATCACCTATGGCATCAGGTTGATTCTCGACGCGTTGGAACTGATCTTCGTCAGCACCCCCTGGATCGTGATTGCCAGCCTGATCATCCTGCTGACATGGCTGACTGCGGGCATTCGCACCGCCATATGGTCGGCGGCGTTTCTGTCCTACATGGGGCTGTTGGGGTTCTGGGAGAAAGCGATGACAACGCTGGCCCTGCTTGGCACAGCGGCCTGCCTGTCGATCCTGATCGGCATACCGCTGGGCATGTTCTGCGCCCGGCGTCCGCGCTTTTATGCCTTCATCCAGCCAATCATGGATTTCATGCAGACCATGCCTGCTTTCGTTTTCATGATCCCAGTGATCGCCTTTTTCGGCACCGGCAAACCGGCAGCGGTTGTGACAACGATGATCTTCGGCGGCACACCTGTGGTGCGCCTGACGGTGCTGGGATTGCGAGGTGTGCCGGAAAGCGTGCGTGAAGCGGCAATCTCCTTTGGCGCGAACAAATGGTACCTGCTGACGCGGGTTGATCTGCCTCTCGCCAGCCCGTCCATCCGGGCCGGGATCAACCAAACCATCATGCTGTCGCTGGCAATGGTTGTCGTTGCCTCGCTGATCGGAGCCAAAGGGCTGGGTGAGGACGTCCTGGAGGCGCTGCAATATGCCAACGTCGGTCAGGGTATTCTGGCCGGATTTGCGATCCTGTTCTGCGCGATGATCCTTGACCGCATTGTTCAGGGTCAGCGAAAGTGACACCTCTGGTCTTCGTCCATGGGTTCATGGGCGGCAGCGCTCAATGGGCGCTGCAACAGGACAGGCTTGCAGCCTCAAGAGAGCTGATTGCGGTTGATCTGCCAGGCTTTGGAGAGAACCGCGACCTGCCTGTGATCAACACGATCAAGGGGTTCGCTGATTGGGTGGTCGCAGAACTCGACGCCAAGGGGATTGGCACGTTCAACCTGATGGGCCATTCGATGGGCGGCATGATTGCGCAACAGATCGCGCATCAGGTACCAGACCGAATTGAAAAGCTTGTCCTCTATGGCACGGGGCCCAACGGCCTTTTGCCGGGGCGATTTGAGACCATCGAGCGGAGCAAAATCCGCGCGCAACAGGACGGCGTGCGAAAAACAGCGCGCCGAATTTCCGCCACCTGGTTTGTCGACAGCACCATCGCACCCGAGTACCCCGCCTGCGCGGCAATTGCCGAACAGTCAGCAGCCAAGGCGCTGGCCACAGGTCTAGATGCGATGCGGGACTGGTCGGGCATGGAATTCCTGAAGACGGTCGCTTCCGAAACTCTGGTAATCTGGGGAGACAGCGACCGCACCTATCAATGGAGCCAGCCGGAACTTCTTTGGCGGCATATTCCGAACGCGCATCTTGCTGTGGTCCCCGGATGCGCCCATGCGGTGCATCTGGAGAAACCACAGATTTTCAATATGCTGGTCGAAGATTTTCTGCGGACCTAATGCGCCTTGCCACCGATCTGACGGCCCTGCTCTGCCCCGACCAAGGGGCAGACGACACAGGTCCAAACCCGCCGCGTCGGTCCAGCAGAATGGATGTCAGTTACCAGTAATCTGAACGTTGCCCGCCACTCTTGCACCGCTTTCGGAAGTCATTGTTTTGGCTGTCACATCCGCCTGCACTGTCGATGTAGAGGCCAATTTCAGGTCATCACACTGCAATTTCCCTTTGTGCTTACCTTCAATCGAAACGGATTTCGCCGACAGCGCCCCATTTATGGCCCCACCTGTCTGCACAATGACGGATTGCGCCGTGACATCACCAACGACTTTGCCTTTGACGTCAACACTGCCTTCATCCGATTTGATGTTGCCTTCAATCGTCAGGTCTTCTTCGATGACTGAACTTGCCAAGTTGAATTTCCTTTCTGCGTGACACTACAACCCTAGACTGTATCAGGCGGATTGAACACCCAAGCCGTCCGAGGCTGCGACCGGCAGCATAACCGGGTCCATTTCCGGTTGTGAATGCCTCATGTAGCAAGGGGCGGAAATCCGCCCCTGCCCCTTTCCAACGCTTTGCGCCCCTTTAGCGATTAAGGAACTCCAGCGCGTATTTATCCTCCACATCCGGGACCGGATGATCCTCGTGCAGCGATTTCACGATGCCGTAGATCATGAACAGCAAGATCACCGCAATGGGCAGGCCGGCCACAATGGATGCGGTCTGCAGGGCACTCAGGCCCCCGGCAAGCATCAGCACGCCAGCCACGATACCCGCCGTGAGCCCCCAGAAGATACGGAACTTCACCGGTGGGTGTTCGTCACCCATCGACAACATGGTGCACATGACCAACGTACCGGAGTCAGAGGAGGTCACGAACCATGAGATCAGCAGAACGGTGATCAGGACGGTGATCGGATAGGTCAGCCACGTATAACCAAACCCTGCCACGGTCTGAAACACGCCCGCCGCGTAATCGTTGTTCACGGCATCCATCACGCCGGCCTTGTAGAACAGATCGACACCCGCCGCGGCCCCGCCGAAAACGCCCATCCAGAGCATCACAACCGATGTCGGGATCAGCAGCACGCAGAAACAGAACTGCCGGATCGTGCGCCCCTTGGAGACCCGCGCAATGAACAGCCCCACAAATGGGCACCAGGCAATCCACCAGCCCCAGTAGAAGATGGTCCACCAGCTTTGCCACTGGTTCTCCGGATCGCCATTGATCCAGAACCCCATCGGGATGACATTCCACAGATAGTCGCCAAATCCGGAAATCGTGATCCCCAGCACGAACGCGGTTGGCCCCAGAATAATGAAGAGGATCAGCAATCCGATGCTGGCCATCACATTCGCCTCAGACAGGATACGCACGCCTTTGCCCACCCCTGATGCGGCCGAAGCCGTACCCAGACAGGTGATGATGGCAACCAGAATCAATTGATTGGTCTGCGTGTTGCTCATCCAGCCGAGGCTTTCCAGACCCGCTGCAATCGGCGTCACTCCCAGACCCAAGGATGTGGCCAATCCGAAGATCGTGCCAAAGACACCGATCAGGTCAACGAGATGCCCCCAAGGCCCGTAAATACGTTCCTTCAGCACGGGATAGAGAGCGGTGCGTAGGGTCAGGGGCAGATCGCGCCGATAAGAGAAATAGGCAAGCGACAGACCAACCAGCACGTAGAGCCCCCAGCCATGAAAACCCCAGTGAAAATTGGTCACGGTCACGGCGGCAATTGCGGCATCCACACTCCCGGCTTCCGCACCGGTCCGGTCCAGAAACGGGCTGCCCTGAATGTGGTACATCGGCTCGGCGACGCCCCAATAGATCAGGCCGGAGCCCAGACCCGCACTGAACAACATGCAGATCCATGAAAATGTGGAGAAATCGGGCTCATCGTCATCCTTGCCCAGTTTGACGTCTCCGAACCGGCTGATCATCAGCCAGAAAACGAAGAAAAGAGCCGCGTTCACCACCAGTACATAGAACCAGTCCATTGTCCCAATGATGAAGTTCTTACCGGCGGAAAAGACCTCGCTCGACCGTTCCACATCCATGATCGTGTAGAGCACGAAGCCGAGTATCATCAGCATCGACAGGATTCCCATCAATGGGTTCATCCCCTTGAAGAGCCCCGAGCTGGCGACCAGATTTTCCGGTCTGTTACTTGTTTGATCACTCATCTTGTTAGTACCTCTATGTCCTGTTTTCCGGCTTAGCGGACTGTGCCAGCGGCACCCTGTCGGGCTCCGGCAGACATCCAGATGTCAAATTGCTCCTCCAGACGGGCATGATTTTCGGCCCACCATTCTGCATCCGACCGAATGAACTGTTTGTCTTCATAGGCCGGACCGTTGGGGATCTGATTCAAAGTCGCGTCCGACAAAAGCGCCAGGGATGATTTGCGCGTCGGCCCGTTGGGCAGATGAGACACCATGTCAGCCAGGGCTTTGGTGCTACTCGCATACCGAATGAACTCAATTGCCTGCGATTTGTAGCGGCTGCCTTTCGGAATGCCGAACAGGTCCAGCTCAATCACGCGCCCGTCCATGTTCACGGTGAAATCCGCGCCCTCTTCCTGCGAGGCCGTCACACCCGTCGTGGCCCAGATCATCGACATGGTCACGTCGCCCGAGTTCAACATCCGCACCGGTTCCCGGCCCGCTTGCCAGACTTGCAGGCCGGACCTGATCTCGTCCATCTTGGCGAAGGCCTGCGCGACACCTTCTTCGGTTTCAAGCATCGGGTAGACGTCCTTGCGCGCCACCCCATCTGCCATCAACGCCCACTCCATGATCACCGAGGGGTCATCCCGAATGGCGCGCGCGCCTGGGTAGGCATCCGTGTCGAAGAAATCCGCGATGGTAGTTGGTGGGTTGTCGGCAAATTCCGAATTGCTATAGGCAAAAGCGGTCGCCCAGACGATCACCCCAACGCCACAATCATTCAGCGCGCCCGGGACGAAATCGTCACCCGATGCAGCACCATCCGCACCATTCGGCAAAGCGATCCCAGACAGGTCTTCCAGAAGCCCTTCTTTGCAAGCCCGCAAAGAATCCGCCTGCGTCAGATCAACAACATCCCAGATGACGTTCGCGCTTTCCACCTGATTTCGGATTTCATCAATGCCGCCATTGTAATGGTCGACATGGATGCGGACCGCGTTTTCTTCCTCGTACGGCCTGACAAACCCCAGCATCTGGCTGCGCATGTAAGGACCGGTCCAGGAAGTGAAGGTGATTTCCGGTTGCGACGATGCAGATGAACCTTCTGCCGTCTGCGCATGCACCGAGGCAGCGCTCAGAAAAGCCGCTGCCGCAACAAGCGCAATGAATGCCCCAGAAAACCTGGTTCGATGTCGTTTCATGAAATGTCCTCCCGTTATGGCCGTGACGTTTGAGCAACCCATGCGCCCTGCAAACCGGGCACATTCCCTGACCTGCCATGATCAGTTCTGCGTAACTCAAGACTTTGTTCCGCACAGGTTCGACAACCACGCATGTCAACTGACCGAAATGACGAGCTGAACTTCCTGTATCATTTTGAGTCTTCGGCCCATTGAACGCGGTAAGCGGAAAAAAAACAACCGATAGCTGTGGTTGGCCGATTTATCGCCCTGTATCTGAGCCCCGGGTATTCCCGCCACAAACGCTCCGTAGCAGTTGAAGCCAGACCTTTGCTGCGCGATCAGATTGCCCGGATCGGGTCAAGAATAACTCGATCTGCCCAATTTTAGCGTTTGACGAAATGCGTGAGACATCACGCAGCACCTAATGCGTTGAAATCTCTGATTTCAGGCAGCGTCGGGTGACGCAGCTTTTTCGCATAACGCCATGATTGCGAAAGCTCAGCGATGCCGGGGCGGTAAGTTCCGCGCAGGATTTCCAGCGACGAGCTGTCCGGGCTCTACATCCTTTGTAACAACGCTACCCGCGCCGATGACCGCGCCATCTCCAACCGTAACACCCGCAAGAATGATCGCTCCCCCGCCAATCCAGACGCGTTGGCCGATATGCACCGGATGCGCGATCTCAAGACCGTCCACGCATCGTTTGACCGGATCCTTATGATGTTCCGCGCAATAGATCTGAACGTTTGGTCCAAGCTGGCATTGGTCGCCGATGATCACTTCAGCGCAATCAAGAATGGTGCAGCCGGCATTCAAGAAGACGTGATGGCCAAGCTTGATATTGATCCCATAAGCGCAATGAAAAGGAGCTTCGATAATGGCACCCTGTGCCTCGATGAGTTGGCCAAGCTTTGGCCCGATGGCACCGCGCGCCTCAGGCGGTAGAGAATTGTGCTGATGGACCGCTGCACGGGCCGCCACCCTAAGTGCCTCAAGTTCATCGTCAAGGCAGGTGTACCATTCACCCGCCGCCATCTTCTGGCGTTCAGTTTTGACCATGACCTACACCTCTCCTGTTCTGCACAACACCAGCTTTAGATGCGACACGCCGCGCACGCAAATCCTGTCTCTCGGCGCGCATTTTGGATCAGAAAAATTCGCTACGCGTTACATTAGATAACGCATTTAATATACTGAAAATAAAATATTATTCTGATCATACGGCGCGGCCATTCTACCTTTCGAACTGACCAACCCGATCAAACACCACCTCTCCTTGCAGGAGTGTTGCCTCTATCGTGACGGTGGCGATCTCAGATATCGGCATGTCAAGAATATTGCCGCTCAACACCACAAGATCGGCAAATTTACCGACCTCAATAGACCCGGTGCGATCCGCGTGCCGCAATGCAATGGCTGCATTGATTGTCATCGCTTCAATGGCGCTGGCCACATCCGGGAACCCGTTGTTTTCCCGGCCGACCGCCGCCGCGATTTTGACCATGGGATTCAACTCATCGGCGTCCCAGTCACTGCTCAAGGTGACTGTCGCACCCGCGTCAAGCAAAGCGCCGGCGGGCAGCAAGCGGTCCACACGGTCCCCGATAAACGCGCCGATGAAGTTTTGATATTCCGCACTCAACGCACTTGGCGCAAGTTGCAGATCAGCAATCACGTTTAACTCGGCAAAGCGTGGATAATCGCTGGGATGGGCAAGGTAGATGTGCGTCAGCCGATGTGGACCGGATTGAGGGTCGGCCTGTTCAATCGCGTCCAGCGCCAGGCGGGTTCCATAATCTCCGGTGACGTGAAAATGGAGCTGAAATCCAGCGGCACTCAGCTCCCGCGCGGCTCGAAAGAGCGCTTGCTTTTCAAAATACAGAAATCCGCGTTCTTCCTCGGTAGGCAGAGCCAAAGCTTTTTCATAAGGCTCCAGCAGGGCGCCTGTTGCCTGGCTCAGAATGCCATCCACATAGATTTTGGCCACGTTGAACCGCACCCTGCGGTCAGGATCATTGTGAAAAATCGCGCGTAGTTCAGAGAGTTGATCATCCAACGGGCGATCCGGATAGATATAGAACGCGTTGGAGGCACGCAGTGTCAGCACACCTGCGTCCTCCGCCCAGTTCCACACCTGATGGTGGCCCTGAGGCCAGTAGCCACCCGCGTCACTCACGGACGTTATGCCGTTGCGATTAAGTTCTGCGGCTGCATCAAGCAGGCTGTCGTAAGCAAAATCCAGATTTCCCTGAGTTGGCGGAAAGGCCGCCGACCGCAGATTATGCGGTGCATTTTCCAGAACGATGCCATTGGGCGTGCCCGCTGCATTCCGCAAAATGATGTTGCCGTTGTTCTGATCCACGGCCCGGTCGTATCCCACCGCTTCCAATGCCCGCGAATTGGCCCAGGCTCCATGCCCGATGTCATCCAGGATCAAGACGGGTCTGTCCGGGACAACCACGTCCAAAACGGCGACGGGGTTATCATGCAGCTCCAGCAGATTGACCATATTCACGTTCGCGCCCAGCACCCATGGTCCGGTTTCACCGTTTTTGGTACATTCCGTGACCGACGCGATATGGCCTTCCAGATCATCAAATGCTTCGAAGGGGCATAAAACGGCATTTATCCCGGCCTCGGCAGCATGCACATGAATATCCTGGAACCCCGGTAGAACCATCTTGCCCGCCAGATCAACGACATCCGCCTGTGGCCCGGCCTGGGCGATCACTTCGGTCGCTGATCCCACCGCAACAATGAAACCGTCAGCATCGATCGCAACCGCTTCCGCCCAGTCTCTGGTGTCGTTGACTGTGAATACAGCGGCGTTTGTCAGAACCAGATTCTGGGCCCCGGCGGAGACACCAAAAAAGACAAGCGTCGAAAACAACACAGGCGACCAGATGATTTTTTTCACAAGAAAACTCCCTTATCGCGTGACCTGAGCTACAGACTGGCCACTGAAAGATTCGCTATACAGTTGATTTGCCATCCGACGCTGCAAATGCTGTTCCCGCCAATCGGCCGCCAACAGGCCCATTACCAACATGCACATCCCCGCTGTGATCGGCGACCAAAATCGCGGGCGTTCACCGATGCAGCGCGCTCGGCAGATGGCCGAACCGGAGCTTATATTCCTGAGAGAACCGGCCCAGATGCGAGAAGCCATTGGCAAAGGCGACGCTGGTCACGCTCGGCGGATCCCGACGCACATTCAAGTGGTAGCGCGCCGCATCCAGGCGTGCATTCCTCACAAACTGCATCGGCGTCACTCCAAAACGCCTTTTGAAGCCTTTTTGCAGTGTACGCACATTCATATCCGCCGCCCCGGCAATATCTCGCAAGGAAATCGGCTCGCCCAGATTTACGTGGATGAACTCAATTGCCAGACGAATACCACGCGGCGACACACCGCTGTCCGCGCGGTCGATGACATGCGAAATGTTGCTCCTTTGGTGGATCAACAGGGCTTGCGCCAGATCATATTCAACCCGCAGGTCTCTTCCGCTGAACGGCCCCCGGAACAAATGGCCGCCATCTATAGCCTTCGCACATGACAACGCCATCTGCCTCAGAGCGGCCCCGCTTTTTGTCGTCATATCGACCTCGGCATCAAACCTTATGGGCCCCGGCAAGGGCACACCTGTTAACTCCTCGGCGACGTTATCGAGGTGTGATTTGCGGATTTGCAACAAGAGCTTCCGGCAAGAGCCCTGCCATTGCATATGCGTGCGCCGGTCAGGATTAAGCAACGATGCACAGTCAACACCGGCCTGTACCTCAGTGCCTCGGTGCTGAATGAGGGCACGGCCGGACAGCGGGATTTGCAGCAGGTAAAAAGAGCCAAGACGTCCCGGATCAATATTCACGTCCGCCCCATAGTGCAGGTAGTTCACCGATATGTTTTTACCCGCAACGTGATTGTGTTGCACCGCAAGCGGCGCACCGCAACCTGCGATTTCAAGCCGGTGATCGCAGAATTTCTGGCCGACACAATACCGCGCTTCGTCGAGATCACCCGTTCTGAGCAGGGGATGGTCGGCGAGAAATACCTCGCTGGTCTGCAAAGCCTCAAATGTCATTTGATCCTTTCGTGCTGATCCGGAAGCCTAATCAGACAGAGGTCTTTTGCAAGAAAGATCGCGGCAATCCTCGGAAAGGTTCGTTTTTTGGATAAGTCGTTTGACCAACCTGTCGCAGACTATGGCAAATCAACGGGAGATATTTCATGGAAAAAGGCATCACAAAGGCCAACAACGGAATTGAGGGGTTGTCGTGGAATGTGGTCGGGCAGACCTACGTGCCCAAATTACTGAGCAATGACGCGTTCGTCTGGGAAGCTACATTGCCGCCCGATACTTTCGTCCCGCCACATGTTCACCCGACCCAGGATGAGTGGATCATCGTCCAATCAGGCGCTCTCGAAGTGGAATTCCTAGGTGATGTTCACAAAGCGGGACCGGGCGATACAGTGCGGATGCCGAAAGGCGAAGCTCATGGCATTTTCAACCGCTCCGGCAAGGAAGCAAAATGCATATTCGGCGTGGCACCCGCTCGTAAACTCTTTGACCTTTTCATCGAACTGGATGGCGTTACAGATCCGCAAGAACTGGTCCGCCTTTCTGCATTGCACGAAGTCGATTTCCTGCCGCCGCCTGCGGACGCGTAACAACACTGAATTCAGGGGAACAATCATGCCCAAAAGGAAAAAGGTCGCAGTCATCGGCGGCGGGGTAAGCGGGCTTGCCGCCGCCAAAGCCTTTGATGAAAAAGGACATCGCGTGGTCGGGTTTGAACGCAGCCACGATTTTGGCGGGGTTTGGGAGTTGTCCAGATCTTACCCGGATGTTCAGACACAATCTCCCAAGGATCTTTATTGTTTCACCGACCACCCAATGCCGGATACCTATCCGGAATGGCCCAAAGGGCCGCAAGTCCACGCCTATCTTCATTCCTATGCCGCAAAACACAAATTGGCGCGTCTCTTTCGGCTCAACACAAACGTCGCAGCGATGAAGCCCCGCACTGACGGCCAACCGGGCTGGACATTGACCTTAGAGGCTACCGGTGGAGAATGGACGGAAGATTTCGATTTTGTTGCCGTCTGCACGGGGCAGTTTTCGGATAAAAACGTGCTTTCCCACCCCGGCCAGGATGAATTTATTGCGCAGGGTGGTCAGGTGATGCATTCGTCGGATTACACAGACCCCAATATGGTCAAGGACAAGGACGTGGTTGTTCTGGGTGGGTCAAAATCCGCCACAGATATCGCGGTGAATGCGGTCAATTCCGGTGCGAAATCCGTACGTCTGGTCTATCTGAAAAACGTCTGGCGCATCCCTTATTTTGTCGGTGGGATAAATTTCAAACGGCTGCTCTACATGCGGGCGCAGGAGCAGCAGTTCAATCAATGGGGCAAAACCCCGTTGCAGCGGGTGATCGCTGCTGCTTTCAAACCTCTGGTATGGGTCAATTTTCGCGGGCTTGAGACGCTGTTGAAGTTCCAATTGGGCCTCAAGAAACACAATATGGTGCCGACAACGCCAATTGAAAAAGAGGTTTCCTGCTCCGTTCCGATTGTGACGCCCGGTCTTTTTGAGTGTCTGAATGCGGGCACGATCATCCCGGTGATCGGCACGTTTGACAGCTACCAGAAAGAGGGGTTGAAGCTCAGCACCGGCGAGACGGTCCCTTGTGATCTGGCGATCCTGGCCACGGGCTGGAAGCTCGGAGTGCCCTATCTGTCAAAAGAGTGTCAGGGCAAGCTGATCGAGGCTGACGGGCAATACCGGGTTTACCGCCTATCCGTGAACCCGGATTTACCGGACATGGGTTTTGTTGGTTTCAATTCCAGCTTCTGCACGGTTCTCTCCGCTGAATTGATCGCCAACTGGTTGGTCCGATACGCAGATGGCAAGCTGGCCCGGCAGCCCACCGCAGATGAGATGAAAAGCAACATCGACATGATGTTGGACTGGAAACGAAATGAACGGCCCGCGGCCAAAATCTACGGTGGCCTGTGTTCAGCGCCCTTTCATTTCAAGCACTTCGATGAATTGCTCGCAGACATGGGGGCCAGAAAAACAAAGCGCAGCAATCCACTGGCAGAGCAGTTTTCGTATCCCGACGCGGCGGCTTACGGAGAATTTCTGGCCTCGGCACCGGATTACCGGGCAGATTGACGGAAGACGCGTTTTCACAAAGCCCGTCGCCTGTGGCGCAGGTTCAGCTTTTCGGATCAGGCAGGTTTTGCAGATCGCACAGGCCGATCTGGGCCATGGCAATGCTCATCTCTTCGCTCAGAATGTCCCAGAGCCGGTTCAGGCCTTCCTCGCCCCCTGCCGCGATGGCGAATTGGAGTATCCGCCCGAAGAAGGTAAAATCTGCGCCAGAAAGCAAGGCCTTCAGCGCATCTTCACCGCTGCGCAATCCGCTGTCGAAAAACAGCGGGAATTCGGGGCCAACAGCCTGACGCATTTGCGGCAACAGGGCAAAGGGCGATGGCGCACTTTCCAGTTGCCGGGCTCCGTGGCTTGAAACCTGTATCCCGTCTACACCTTTCGATTTCAACGCCACCGCATCTTCCAGATTGAGGACGCCCTTGACGACCAGCTTGCCCGGCCAGACGTCTCGCATGCGTGCCAGCGTTTCCCAATCTGCTCGGGCACGGCTTTCAGTTCGATCGAACTCATAGCCAGGCATGTCAAAATTTGCCATTTGTGGCTTGCCCTTAAAAAGCGCCGCCAGCGACCAGCGCGGATGCAGGGCAAAATCCACAAACTGTCGCGGCCCGATCCGGAAGGGCATTTTGAACCCATGCCGCAATTCGCGCGGTCGGCGTCCGACCTCTGGCACATCAACCGTCAGCACAAGAGTCTGATAGCCGGCCTGCCTGGCCCGTTCCACCAGCTTGAATGTTCCGGTCCCGTCCCCGCTGAAGTAGATTTGAAACCACGCATGCCCCTGTGCCACTTCAATTATTTCTTCCAGTGGTGTCGACGCGACGGTCGACACCCCATGCGGCACCTTGTATCGCGCAGCCAGCCGCGCCAGCATCAGGTCAGCACCGGACCCGGAGAGGTTGCACATCCCCATGGGGGCGATGCCAAAGGGTCGCTCTGCATCCGCACCAAACAGCGTGGTGGCCAGCGACCGGTTGCTGACGTCCCGCAAGATGCGCGGGCTCAGGGTCATCTTATCCAGTTCTCTTCGGTTTCTTTCGGCACCGACTTCCCCCCCCGCGGCACCATCGATGTAGTCGAAGACCATCCACGGCAGGCGCCTGCGGGCGAGGCGGCGGGC
>NZ_CANLYL010000003.1 GCF_947495275.1 uncultured Roseobacter sp. | reverse complement strand
GCCGGACACACGACTGTACTGACAGACCATCGCAATCACAGAAATCTCTTGCAATGCAGGAGCCATCCACACAGGCCATCCGTTGCGCGTGCCGTCGCTGCGGCGCAGCTTCCCCAAAGCCGCCATTTACCCTCCACCGCTCTCCAGCCTAACTCTTAAACACCGCAAAAATGGTTTCTATTTGGGGGTTTATCTCGAATTGAGCAACACACACAGCGTCGCTTGCAGAAATACGTTCAATATCAGGGAAGCGAACTTCCAGTGGGCTTGGTTTAGCGCAAATAAGTGGCTCCCGATATTGCTCGAACTGGTGGGCAGTCAAGTCCAACACCATATTGCCCATTTCCACCCAATAGTGCCAATCGTTGGAATTGCGGTTGTAAGCTCGTACAATCTGCACCTCTTTGTGGGGGTTCTCATTCTCTAGAACTGAACCCAAATGGACTGCAACAAGCTCACAGCATCCCCTAGGGTAGCTGTGGACGAATGGGCTATCCAAGTCCTTACGAAGCGCGGCGAATTTTCTGTCTGCAGCAATCGCTATCTCGGTAAGAGAGGCGATGTATGTCATGATTTTATCCTAACTTCAGCGCTAGGCGGCCCGAAGCGGGCTTTTAGCGGGTGCTTATATTGGTGCGTTGAGGTCCGCCAAACCGGACCTTGATCAATGTCTTCGGCATTCAAAAAGTGTGAATAGCCACGACGAGGACACCGCGGATGCAGCTCTCGCGGTCATGAGATGTTCGCATCGCCGCGTGCAAAAGGCCGATACTCCAACGAGAGGCCGGCAACTTCATACTCTGCGACTAATTGACCGGTGGCCTTCTCAGGCAAGAACAGCGCGACATTCATGCCATTGCTGAGCGAACTGCTGTAGGCTACGCCGTCGAACCCGCACTTCTTGATGAACTCGCATAGGAACTGGCTCGGTATGTAGTTGATTGCGGCGCCGTCAGGAACCACCGGGGTGGCTAGCTCTTTACCGAGGATCTCTAAGAAGTCGATGTCTCCCCGCAGAAGCGCAATGCTGCCTTCGTCCTCTTCCAAAAACGGCGAAATGAGAGTTCTTGGGGCGCGTAGGTCAACGATCTTTAGTCCACTATCAAGAACAAACTCAGCAACGCTGACGATCTCGCCTGGCTGCGCGCGCACCTCACAGATCGCTGTCTCAACCGTCGATCCGAGATACAGATACGGGATACCAATGGGATTGGCACGGCCTGAACTGGCGAGCTTGGCCGGTGGTGCTCCCATCTTATCGATAGGGATTGGCTGTTCGTCTTTCTCGATCCTGGATCGATACCAGATATCGGGCTTTTCGCCGTCACGCAGAATGAGGTTTGAAAGATGAACCTCCAAGCGTTCTGTGTCTATCACGCTATCTGGGAAGTAGCGATTGGCGTATTTGAGTTCATCAGTGAGCGCGCGCCACCGTTCCAAGCTGTCGGTGCGGCAACTCTCTGACAGACCGAACTGCCCACGCACGATCTCACCATCATCAAAAATCTCGCCCAGAAGAATCTGCGCCTGCGCTTCAGAAACATTGGGACTATGGAACAGCGACCAGTCTGCGCTGAGCCACTCAACCAACGACTTCCCATCGTCAACTTGTGGGTAGATTGTCAGGAGAAGTTCAAAATAATCCGCCAGCTCGCGGGCGGGCAGAAGCGGTTGGCTCTCAGAACCACACGTCGGGCACGTTCCTGTTTGTGATGATCGTTGGGGGATAATCTGATCTCGCAAGCCTGCGTCCCCAAAACACTCTGGGCAACACAACATCACTGGGCCGGATTATCCTCGAAGTATTGTGCGAAGGTCTCGATATGATGCTTCATGGCGAGCTTCTTCACGTAGCCCAAACCAGGGTAATGCCCCTTTGCATGAAGCTCTCTAAACTCTGCAATCGCTGATGTCTCGTAATACTGGTTGTCTGGCGAACCCAAATACGAAATTAGCTTCGCCAGAGCTTCAGCAAACTTACCGGCGGGGTCAGTTGGAGTATCCTGCCTATCAGACTTGAAGTGGCGGATATACATGATGTCGTCGTCGGCAGCATTTATATAGGTCAGATGGATGGCAACTGTGTAGGCCGGTCCACCACTTTCTTGGTAGTCATCGCCAACCATCAGAAAGTCAGCAAACCCTGTCATCCCTTCAAGACCGTAGGTGAGATGCAGGTCTGAAAACACCTCGTTGTCAGGATGATCTGCATTCCGTCGTTTCTCGAACCCATTCCTCAAGAGCACACGGTGCTGTTGGTATGCGAAATGCTTCTGGTAAAGCTTACCGGATTTTCCGTCTTCAAACACGCTACAGCCGATCTCCGCATTACCTTCGATTTCGGCTGCTAGGGCTTTCGACTGAGAAAACCCGCTATGCACCAATGCAATGTTGTGGCCTTCGAAGGTGCCGATGATAGCGCTTGCCTGTTCGAGCGTCGTAGACTCATCCAGCAAGACGCCAACAGTGACTTGCTTATCCTCACCATGCTTTTCGTTGATCAGGTTCACTAGCTCAGCGTTAGAGCCTGAGAAATCTCCTATCCGGGGATTCACAATCACGATAATGCCCGCCCCTTCTTCGAGGGTGGCATCAATCGTTTTACTCAAACCGTTGAGCTGCGATTTAACTGGCTCGACAATGGGAACAAAGCCGCTTGCGCTTAGCGTGGGGGCACTCTCTCTGATCGTAATCAGCTCGTACTGCTTGCCCCTAAAATAAGGAAAATAGATCAACTAACTGCCCATCCTTTGGCCTCGGCCAAAGGCACTCTGAGAACCTGAATTAAATTACTGAATTCAATGTTTGATATTTTTGTGCTCAGGGCAACAGATTGCAGCGAGGCAGGCAAATCCTGAATGAAAGGCGCAAGGTGGGTGAGAGTTCTGGTTTTCTTGAGCACTTTCACCATAGCGCAATGCGCTTGCGCGGATGGAATAGTCTTGAAAACTTCCAAGTAAGCCTGATACCGGCGGGTATTGGGAACGTCGGGAAGATCATAACCAAGGTCTTTCAAGATGAGGCCCGCTTCCCGCGTACTGACAACATCAAAGATGCTTCCGGCGTCTGTACGGTCTGGTGCGTTCTGTGCCGCTCTGATCTCGCTGATCTGATACCGCCCAGACAACCTGAGAACACCAACATCCGAAGGCACTGCTTTGAGAACAGAAGCCAGATGGTTCTCGCCAACGATCACGTTGACCGACGCGAAAACCCTTCGATACTCGTCGATCTGGCGTTCCAAGCGGCTCAAGCTGTCTCGCTCGGACTTGATCTCATAGACGGTCCCGGTGCCGTTGAGAATGACGACATCGGCTTTGCATCGACCAACACGAAACTCTGTCATCATCGATGCTGTGTTGAGGGAATGCGTTCCCAAGAGGACCTTGTGTGTCAGGGCCGCTTTGTACGCATACTCGTGGCGGAATTCTGTTTGTCGAAGGTAGCCATACGCGCACTCGAAAGCCTCGCCGATTGTCACGCTCTCAGCGAGTTCACGGTCAATTCCAGACTCCACGAGCAACCGGGCAAACATTGGAGACCGGCCCGTCTTCGCCAGCTCTTTTATCACTGATCGAGAGAAGAACCTACTGACCGCCGATGCACTTATTGCGCTGTTATTATTCATTTTTCGCTACTTTCCTCATTCTGACAGTAGCAAATCTGACACGCGTTGGAAAGACGTGTGGTATTGTTTTCACAAGGAAAAACCATTTTTGTCTCACCCGACACACGAGCTAAGGCCCGTGACAGGACGGTCAAAGTCTGATCCGTTCTACGGTATTGCGGCGCGGCCCGCCAATATCTTCATTCGATGCGCATGCATGACCTGACAAAGTGCGTAGGTCGGGCTCCGCGACACAAAAAGGCTCGTTGAGCATAGCTGTCGATTATACCGCATGACCACGTCGACTACCCCGTCGAGGACGCAAAACCTTGGCTGGGTCCTAGTATTGGCGGGCTCCGAGTTGTCTCTTTACGCCCGTTTTACCGATCCTCCATGTGGCCAGCTGTCGGCTCACGCCGTAATGATTAGCTACACCTTGAGCATCCAAGCCAGCGCCACAGTGATATAACAAGCCATCGCGGGGTAGGAGCATACATCCCGCAAGCCAGTCGGCCTCTTCTTCAAATTCCTTCGGGTAGTCACTCAAGAGAAGCAGTCCACCGTCAGAGCGGTCTGCGCGGTTGGGCTTATGCCTTAACTCGATGTGTGACCATTCGTGCATCAAGGTGTTTGCCTGCCTCCCAACTGGGTGGCTAGAGTTGACGATTATCAGCGTCTTCTCGTCGACTTTAATGGTGACGCCAGACCAGCTGTCAGGATCCACAACGGTAAGCTGGTGAAGATGTCCCAAATCGATGTCTGGGACATCGGCAGGTTCCCACACCATGATTCCATTCCTCTGCAAAAAAGTTCTTGGGTCCAGGCGGTCACGTGAGCCGAGGCCAGCCGCTGCCCTATGTTTCAGCGCGAGTTTTTCAGCCTGAGTCTTGAACCCGCGCCGCATCCTTAGAGGTTCTCTCTGTCACGAAGGGCTTCTTGCGCTTTCAGGATCATGCCGCCAAGCGCCGTCGCGGTATCGATGTGCGTGGCATCTTTCTTACGGAATTGTACGGATGCGATTTCTGTCGGCTTTCGTGTAGGTTGCATCCCAAGGAACCGATTAGGGTCTTCACCCAGCCATTCACAGATTTTCGCGAAGGTGGCCAGGTCGGGAACGTTCCCGTTCTCGACACGGGAGAGCGTCGCGGGGCTGATCCCGATCTCTTTAGCCGCTGCTCGTACTCCAAGTGTTCCGCGGTGTTCGATGATCATTCTTCCGAGATTCTCGATGCTTAGAGTCATAGTGCTTGCAACGCACAAGATTCCTCTTGACGGGTCATGTCTGTGCTCCTAAGTGTTTCGTTAGTAAGACGTTAATCGTCTCTTTTGTGTAACGCGTCTCTTTCATGAGACACTTGAATCACTGAATATGCTTGCCGTCAAGCTTTTTGAAACGCGGCGTAGGGGCAATAAAACAAGGAGCTACGGCATGTCAGAAGCCGCTCAAGAAGTCGAATATGACTTGACAATCGACGATCAGAATTTTCGGACATACGACCCAGTCATCACCGGTCGCGACATTCTCGCGATTGCGTCTCGCAGCCCGGCATCGGGATACACTGTAGTCTCGATCATCGATCGAGGCACACAATCCATCGGCCTCGATGAACAGGTCGATTTGCGCGAAACCGCTTCGCAGCGCTTCCGATTGTTCGAAGGCGACAGGCTCTTCCGCGCCATGTTGAACGAAAGGGAAATCGTTTGGGGAGAAGGGCAGATTTCCGCACTGGAACTCCGCTTGATCGGTGACATCCCAGATGATGAGGATCTGTATTTTGACTCCAAAAGTGATCGCGTGATCGAGGATGACGAGATCCTTTCATTGAAGCCGAAGAATGTTGAGAGGTTCCGGTCGGGTGATCCAAAGGATCAGACCGTCGATGTGGTCCTGAATGGCGAAGTCATCACGGTTGAAAAAGGGCGCCTTTCCTTCTCGGACCTGGCAAAACTCGCATTTCCGAAACTCTTCGGAGGGGCTCTGATCTGCTTCACGGTCTCATTTTCGAGGGGGCCGAAGCGACGTCGCGAAGGCGTCCTCCTCGAAGGAGGCAAAGTTCGCGTCGTCGAGGGGATGGTCTTCAATGTCTCAGCAACTGATAAATCGTAGCCCCGATCTTCAGCGCCTTGTCTCTGAGGGCTATGCGGTCAGCGTTTCCGACGGTCACTTGTTGGTCGAGGAGATCCCCTACCTCGATCGACATGGGGCCGTTCGCCGTGGCGTGTTCGGTTGTGCGCTCGATGCTACTTCGGAACGTACCGTTGCACCTAGGGATCACGTCATGTCGTTCTCGGGCGGCGAACCGCACGACAGAAACGGCAACCCACTTTCTGCGCTCGGAAGGACGAGTCCGAGATGCACCACGGTCGGATCGATTACGTTCCAGCAAGGCTTCTCGAACAAGCCACGTGATACCAGTGGAGGACACAGGGGCTATGCGGACTTCTACGAAAAAGTGCGCACTTACGAGGACATTATCCTCAGCGAGGTCCACGCACAGAATCCGACGGCGACAGCAAGGGTTGGGGCGATGCCGCCAACTGCCTCGGAGGATGACCCGTTCGTCTTCCCCGACTGCGCATCAGCCCGAGCAGGTACAACGAAGTTGGCGAGCGTTTTCAAGCGAGAGGTCATTGCCCACATCGGCTTGGGTGGCACCGGCGCATACATCCTGGACCACGCGACGAAGACACCTGTGCTCAGGAACCATCTGATCGATGGCGACCGACAGTATCCTCACAATGCCTATCGTTCACCCGGCACGCCGTCGCTTGAAGAGATGCAGCCGCCGCCATTCAAAGTGCACTACCACGCTGCACGTTACGGACGAATGAAGCGAAACATCGTGTCACATCCCACGAAGCTTACTGCTGCAAACCTGGAACTTCTCGAGGGTGTCACATTCGCCTTCCTGGCAATCGACGCGTGTCCAGAAAAGGCCGAGATCGTTTCTGAGCTCGAACGCAGAGGCCTGCCCTTCATCGATGTCGGAATGGGTTTGCACCTCAGCAGTAATGGCATCGGCGGAACTCTTAGGGCCGTCTTGAGCACAAAGGAAAATAGGGCTTCGGTGAGGCCCCACATTCCACTCGATCCCGGCGGCCGGGAAGACATCTATGAGAACAACATCCAGATCTCGGATTTGAACTCTCTGAATGCCGACATGGCGGTTCAACTATGGAAGGGTTTTCGGGGTTTCTACGCCAATTTCGCGGAACCAATTTGGCACTATCAGATCGAGACGCGTCAAATGATAAGAAGTGCGGCATGACTTCAGTCGCGAAGGATATCACGCCGAGGTTTGTGGAATTCATCCCAAAGGACCTAGAAGAAGGTGTACTCTACATCTCAGGCGAATACGCGACGACCGCGCATCGCTGCGCGTGCGGATGCGGCGAGAAGGTCGTGCTTCCGCTCCATCCAACGGATTGGAGGCTGCGGTTCGATGGAAAGACGATCACAATACGGCCGTCCGTGGGGAACTGGGGTTTCCCATGCCGGTCTCACTATCTGATCACGGACAACCGCATCGAATGGGCTGGTGACTGGACTGATCATCAGATCGCAGCAGGTCGACGGCGCGATGCGCGCCGAAAGTCCTCTTGGCATGAGGAGGCGCTGCCGTCGCCGCCGGAACACATGACGCAATCAGTCCCGCAAAGTAATTGGCTGCTGCGCCTATATAACCGAATGAAGAATTGGTCCCGAAGATAGAAGATTCAACATCGGAACGGACCAACAAAGGAACTCCAGCTTACCAACAACCACGAGGAACTCGAGCAATGCCCAAAAGAACGCGATCAGAATCCACTGGCAAACGCGCCGCATCGGCGGCAAGCAAGACGCTGAGGAGCCCTACCGCTAGCAAAGCCGCGAAGTCGGCGGCGGGGTCTGCCCTGACACAAGTGCGAAGCAAGGAAGTAACCAGTAAGAAGGCTGCCAGCGCGGCCTCAAAAACACTCCGAAACCCAAAGGCATCTAAAGCGGCCAAGTCAGCGGCAGGGTCTGCCTTGACGCAACGTCCGGGGCGAAAAAGGTAGAAGGCCCGTCGAACAAAAGAGTTTCGGCCATCCAAAGCCGCCCTAGAAAGCAGAGAGGCCTCCGAGATCTGAGTGAAGAAGGTCCGCTTTCGCGGCTTGTTTAGATTTCTGCCGCGCTGCAGCGAATGACGGCTTCCCGCCAATTTTCAAGGTCAGAGTGTAGCGGGCTTGAACGTCATCCAATTTGGGCGAGAGCGTCTGGCAATTGGCTCAAAGTTCTTTTTTTGGTTCCACCAAGTTTTCGTGCTCAGAGGCTTCATGATAAGAGCTTTCCAAATCCCAAAAGGTGAGAAGTTCACACATGAGCAGAGAGAGCAAATTTTTGAGCCTGGTACTTCGGCATAAACCTGAAGAGATCGGTCTTCAGCTTGATAAGCACGGCTGGGCTCGAGTTGATGACCTGCTGAGCAAGCTGAAAAAAGCCAACCGTAAACTCAGCCGCGAAGAGCTCTTTCAACTGGTCGAAAGCAGCGACAAAAAACGCTTCACCCTTTCCGATGACGGTCTGCGGATCCGGGCGGCTCAAGGTCACTCAATTGATGTGGATTTGGGCTTGGTACCCCAACGCCCGCCCGACGAACTGTACCACGGCACGGCCAGCGCAAGTCTGGATTCAATATTCACCAATGGATTGAATCCGGGGCGTCGACACCAAGTTCACCTCTCTTTAAACCCCGACACAGCAGAGCGAGTTGGCCAACGACACGGAAAACCAGTCGTCTTGCGTGTCGATGCGCTGCGGATGTTCGAAGACGGCTTTCAATTCTTCCAGGCTGATAACCGTGTTTGGCTCACAGACAAAGTGCCAGCAGTCTATTTGGGATTCGGCATAACTGCCGAGTAACGGCCTGCAAATCAGCGCTCCACGAGCCATGGTTCGAACTTAAGTCTTTTTCGGCGGTCAATGTGAAGAACCGGATCTGCAAGCTTATGCTGCAAATCTGCACTCTTATGGTTCATTCACACTTTCAGCTGTGTAAGTGGTGAGCCGTGCAGGATTCGAACCTGCGACCCACTGATTAAAAGGGAACTTTGCTACATCGGGGCTTCACCGGAATATGCCATAAAAACAAGGTAAAGCACTGTTCTACAACAAAAAACAAGTGGTCAACTTATGGTTGTATGCCATAGTATGCAGCTATCGAATGTTGCAGAGGATGTTGTAGAGCAATGCCAAACCATAACCTAACCAACCGCCCGGAAGTTGCAAAGATCAAACCGACACCCGGCAAAACAACAATGTATTCCGATTTCACAATCAAAGCCGACCCTGATGCTCGCGGCATCCGCCTCGCTGTTGGGGCCACCACAAAGACGTGGATTCTGTCGAAGCGCATCGACGGCAAGGTGCGCTCCATTACTCTCGGCCATTGGCCCGACCTGCCCACCGTGTTCGCCGCACGTGACAAGGCCAAGGAAAAGATGGCGGAAATGACAACCCGCACGGATGCTGCATCGACAGGCATCCACACGCTGGGGGATGCGCTGGAGTCCCACATCAAACGCTCCAACGCCTCCGAAAGAACAAAAAGTGAATATCGAGCGCAGGTGCGCAACAACATGGCTGACCTGTTCAGGATGAAAATCGAAGACATCACCCTTGATCATCTTGAGGAAGTCGTGATGCGCCACAAAGGCACGGCAACCCGAAAGCACCTCGCCCAGATCATCCGAACGTCTTTTAAACGGGCCGCTGCCGTCCGCCGCTGCTTCAATGTCGCGAATGATTTGAAAGTCGATACCAAGACCTACCAGCCCGACAACTCGGTTAAGTTTGACCCGGATGAAAAATGGCCTGCGCTGGACCTTATCGAAGCAAAGCGCACCTACAATCAAATCATCGCCGCAGCCTTCGAACTGATGCTATTCACCGGCCTCCGTGCAGGCAATGTGATAACCCTCCGCTGGGAGGATATTGACCTAGAAGCGGGCAAGCTCCGGGTCGCACGTTTGAAGAACGGGCGCTTAGGTGTGTTCCCATTGGCTGACCGCGCTATCGCCTTGTTGAAGGCGCTGCCGCAGCACAGCGAATGGGTATTCCCGCAGCATGATCCGGCCAAGCACATCTACCACCCGGAACGCCTGTCCAATGGCAAGGACATTCTAAGACCCCACGATTGCCGCCGATTGTTCACAACCGCTGCCCGCCGCGCTGATCTGCCCGCCTACATCATCGACCAATTGCGCGGTGATGTGGAGAAAGGTGTTCAGGGCATCTACGATCAGGGTTCTGCATCGCATCGACATGCGAACGCAATTGCGAACCAAATTGAGATGGATTGCGGGGCAGTACCTTGTTCGAATGTTGTTCAGCTCGGCAGCAGGCGATAACGTCGTTCCGTGTCGGTGTCGCTGTGCGGCAGAACCTACTGACATGACCTTATTGCGTTTCATCAGGGGCTGGTGCCGGATCGCATGAGGGCACCCACCAGCATCATCAACAGGCCCGTGTCTTATTTGAACGTGAGATTGGAGCCGACGATGGAAAACCTCACAGAAGAAATCCGCGCTTTGCGCGACGAATTGCGGACGTTGCAGGTCAAGCAGACCTTGCCTGACTTGATGACGCCCGCCCAATGCGCCGAATACCTGAACCGTTCCGAGGAAGTGCTTTATCTTTGGCGCAAGGAACGCAACGCCGGACAGGACAGCGGCCCGCCATTCCTGCACATTTCAAGCCGGACCATTTTGTATGATCGGGAGGACGTTCTCGCCTGGGCGCGTTCTCATCGCGTTAACTGAAAAAGAGGGACGAAGCCGCTAATACCTCGTCCCTCAGTCGTTTTCATCACGAGCAAGCGAAACTATCGCATCCACAACTCGCTTATAAGTCACGCTTTGATGGAATTCGACCAGAAAACAAGGTAATAGCGTCTGTGTGAAAGAAGCAGATGCAAGTATTTACAGCGACATGCACAGGGACTGAACTCCGAAAAGTCTGGCGGAAAGGCTCTAAAGGCCCAGAGCAAGATGAAAACGCCGAAGGCTTTCGGCGTGCCAAGCAATTTGTCTATAAGAGCCATTCATTTGACGATCTCGAAAGTCTGCGAGACCTGCTTAACCGGCTCGCGGACATCCCTAACGCAGCGCTTGTTCTTGGTGAGCCGTTAATCGAAAGCGGCGGTCGAACCGGCCTAGACTTTACGGATGTGAAAACTGAGATTTGCATCGTCGATCTCGACTCGCTCGAATATGATGGAACAGCAGAAGAAGCTATACGATTTGCCCTGCCGTTCCTTCACGACCGTCAGTTTGTTTATGCGTTTTCCCAATCATCGGGATTTAAATCCGGCCATCGCCTTCGTGTTGCGTTTGAAGTCGAACCAATGGACTTAACCGAGCAACAAATCCACGCGGAACATTGGAACTCAGAACTTTCCCAGCGTCTGGGCGTTGATCGCAAATTCATTGACTATGGTATCTATAAGCCCAACGGCTTCGTTTTCACCGCAAGACCTGATCTTCGCGGTCTCGATGATCCACACCCCATTCGGGCTTTCTTTGTTGACGGTATCGCTGGTCCCGTCGATGTTCCGAAACTGCCCGACATGATCGAAATCGAAGTAGCACCTGCTGTTGCACTCGGTCAGTTGCCGACGCTCCGCTGGGATGCGAGCAATCGCCACGACTCGGTACGGAAATTCATGACCGCTTATCGCACCGCATTCCCAGAAAGCGTCTTCACGGAGTGCTGGGCCTCTTTGTCAGAGGAATATGAGCGGCTTGGCGTTCGAGTGGCAGATAGGCACGAGTTTGGTGAGCGATACATCAAAAGCCGCTTCCACAATATTCGCGGGGCGCGGCGAAAGCGGAAAGCGTTTCCCACGACGAGAGAAGAGATACCTCTCGCGCAGGCAAGTCAGACACTCAGTGACGAGATCAAGGCTTTTGTTCAGACCCGCGAGCCGGGTGTGAAAGTGATCGAGGCAGAGGCCGGTCTTGGCAAGACGCACTGGGCGCTGCACTGGCTTGGCGTAGAAACTCGGTATGAGGCCGACATCAACGGCATGTTCTTCACCGACCTATATGTGCCCAACCACAACCTATCGTCGCAGATCGAAGCTGACGCCCGCTCGCACGGTATGACCGCCTATACGGAGCTTGGTCGCGGCCAAGAATTGAACGGTCGGCCGGTCTGCACCAAGCATGAAGCCATCTCGAAGGTGCAAGGAATAGTCAAAGAGACACGCCAGACTTTTTGCGGGAACGAAATGGCGCAGTGTTCGGATCGACCTGGCTGCATATGGTGGGATCAACTGGACAAGTCGCTGACCCACGATCTGCGCATCCGCACCCATGCCCACCTTCCGTTGCAGATTGCCAAAGAACATGGGAGAAGCCGCGTTCCGAATTTCGTTGTGATCGACGAGAACTTTCTCGGCGCGCTGATCAAGCAGGGGTATGTCGAGGTCAAAGACCTGTGCGACGTGATGCGGCACGACATGGGCGAATGGCTGCTCAAGTTGGCTCAGGTCATCAAAGCGGGCATGACACTTGACCGACTGCGCGAGGCTGGTTTCACAGTTGAAGTCTGTAAGGAGTTGATCAAGACCGAAACCGCTCTTGCACCGAACGTGGAAATCACGCCCGACATGTCGGCAACCGAGGCCTTGAAAGCAGCGGGGGACTATGACGGGTTGTGGCATCGTTATGCTTCGTTCTGGCGTCGCCTGCGCGATGCTCTCGAAACTGGATCGCTCAATCGGCTCCGTGTCACACCGAACAAGAAAGGCGTCTACCTAAACTGGCGGCAGAAGATTGCGGGCATCCCTTGGGACAACCAGACAGACCGCCCGCGCGTACCGGTCTTAGTCCTTTCGGCTACTATCAAACGCTCCATGATCGAAGCCGTTCTTCCAGTTGATGAATGGGTTTCTATTGAGGTTGAGAAACACCAAGACGCAAAGGTCACGCAAATCCCGATCAACGCGTCGAAGAAATCACTGCTTTACGGCACGGGCGACCGAGTCGAGGAGTGGGATGAGACGGACAAGAAGGAAACAGCGCGGGCTGAGCAGTTCCGGGCAGATGTTGCACGCGTCTCCGAAGGACGCTATCTTTTTTCCTATAAGGCACTTAATGACGAAAACATGATGCTTGCGGGCTGGTTCAACGCTGTTGAGGGGTTGAACGATTGGGCCGGTGGCAGGATCGACATTGTGGGCCGGCCATTGCCTGCGCCGCAGGATATTGAGGATATGGCGCGCGCTATCCATCAAGACGGCGATCCAATTGTTTCCGTTACTCAGTGGTATCCCAAACGTCCGATTGCGATGGTCGGAGGTGCTGGCATGGCTTGGTGTGAACGTCATACCGATGCGCGCGTTGAGGATGTGCGTTGGGTCGTCTGCGAAGGCGCGATGATGCAGGCAGCGGCGCGGGCGAGACATGTGCGGCAAGGATGCGAGATCAGGTTGTTCACCAACATGGTGCTGCCCGTGAAGGTGGACGAGGTGCAGCGGTTCGACGATCTGCTGCCGGAGGAAATGGAATATGCCCGTGCGCCGGTTCGTGTCGCCACGCCGAAGATGGCGCAGATGCTGTTTCGCAAGTTTGAGGATATGTCACCAAACGGGATCAAACAGAGTCTCGGCGACCTGTTCGGCTGGGCTATGGAGCATCAAGCCGAGTTCATTGAGGTCAGGATGCGTGGTGACAATCACTGGCGGCGCGTCTGGATCGGTGATGGCGGTTGGCGCTACTTATGTAACCGACTTGAGATCGTCGATTGGCGAGAACCTGTTTTGAGGAAGGACGACAATGCAGCAAGGTTTGACGCCATGCAGGAAGCATCGCGGCACATGCAAGAGGTGCGTGAGTTGCAGGAATCGTTCGAACGTGAGCCGTGGCTGGATGACGACGGCGCGGTGTTCACGGGAACGGTGACGACGGCAGAAGGTTGGGAGATCGACGCCGATGCTCTTGCGGCAGAAACGCAGCCAGCAGCATGGCCGTGGCATGGCGCGCAGTATCGGTGAAACGCAGATGCGACTTGGTCGCAGTCATACCGTCACTCCTCTTAATAGTATGTATCTCTATTAACGGCAGTGACGGTATAAACTGCTGATTGCATTGCCACGATGTGGACGTGCTGAAACTGTCACTCGCGGCGGTCTATCCGTGATATGTCAACAATGCTGATATACTTTGCGTATGACCAATTGATTGGCGATCAATCGCACTGGTGAATTTACATTGTACATCAAGTGGTTGGATGGGTTCTACAACAATGCTGCAACAGTCAGTTGCGACCAAGTCGCAGATACAGATCGGCACCTTTTGGAACCCCCTTCCGCTGATACGGAAACCCGCCCCCACACTCGGAAATGTCTCAGCAAAAATCTGTGACCGCCCCGGTCAGCCCATCTTCAAAGGCCCAAACATTCCGCTTTCGACCATGGCCATGTAGGCGCGCTTCATTGCCAGTGCTGTTTCTTGGTCTACGAATAGTGATGATCTGCTGCCATGCGGCTCGCCCAAAAGATAAGGCCGCATTGTCTCCCATCTTTCGGCACGGCTTGACCAACGCCAACAGGGTAACTCCTGCTCCAGCATCAGTGGAACGGCGAGTTTTTTAGGGATCAACTTCCCGGGCAGCAGCGGTTCCGGCCACTCGCATTTAACCACAATGGGCTTTGCACCTTCTGTGTAGAATGAAACATCCAGTTCTTCGGCTGTGATGCCCGCACAATGGTGATTGATGGCAAAGGCCGAGTCGATGACCTTATCAACGCCGCCATAGGGACAAGTGATAAAGCCATGAGCGAAATAGCGAGTATGGTCCACCCCTTGATACCCAGTGCGTTCACTCGGCGTTGTCTCAGGCTGACGCTCACTATGCTTTGACACCAAAGGATGCCAAGACGGGTAACCTTCGACAACTGGGCCTAGTTCATCAACTAAGTCGAGCAACGCTTCTTCACTCTCCTTGCGCACCTCCGGCTCAAACGTCACGGGGATGAGGTATTTCTTTACACGTTCGTATCCGCTGGATGCGGCTTCATCTGCACGAAAGGCCATTGGGCTCTCCTCAGGTTGGGACTTCATGAATTTATGCTATTACGCATGAAATGACAATATCATGCGTGAAGTGAATAAATCGTGATTTTCCCGAACGCTGGAAGAGTGCATGAATGGCACGAGGTTGATCCTCAAAACAACCTCACTCCACCTGCTTTTCCGGTAACACCAGCACCCATGTTCTTCTTATGTTCGACCTGCGCGTCTCGGCTCATCGAACGGCCATCTACGCGCGTAATTCCTTTTGGGATGGCCGTTCACCCAAACGAAAGAAGAACAATGCGCATCACATTGAAAGACGACGGGATCGAAGCCTGCGTGCTGACAGAAACCAGTATTTCCTCATCGGCCAGCTTCCCAATCCCAACACCCAAAAGCACTTTGCAGACTGGCTTGCGCGAAATGCTGCGCGCGCCCGACAAATCCGATGTCACGGTCGAGAACGTTATGATCAGCCGCTATGGGGACGGTTTGTATGTCCATTCGGGCAACGGGCGATTTGCAATTCCATATCGTCACGTCTTCTCGTTGGTCCTGACGCAATGACACGGCGCACGCGATGGGATCGCCTGCAATCCCAGTATCACTTGATCCGAGACAGCCTTGAGGGCGAAGACGCTATCAAGGATCAGGGGCAGCTTTATGTGCCAAAGCCGGAGGGCATGTCGGCGCAGAACTACGCCCATTATCTTGATCGCGGCTGCTTCTACGGTGCACCGGAAATGACCCTTCGCGCCCTTGTCGGTCTTGCTCTGCGTAAAGACCCCGTTGTGTCGCTGCCGCCGCGAATTGAGCCGATGCGTTTAAACGCAACCAACGAAGCCGCGCCCATGTCGATCCTGATCGAGGATGCGGTGCGCGAAGTTATGTCTATGGGCCGCTTTGGTATACTGCTCGACTTCCCCGCCGAGGGGAACACGGCCAATACGGTTCCGCATCTTTCGACCTTCAAAGCCGAGACCATCGAAGACTTCGACACGGGATTTGTCGATGGCAAGAAAATGCTGACACGGGTGCATCTGGCTTCTGATCAAGACTTTGAAGGCGCGGACGTCATCTACGAACTGATCCTTGAAGATACGATCTACAAGTTCCGGCGGTTTATCCGGGATCAGCACAAGAACCGGGTTGATGTAGGCGACGAGATCATTCCCACTGTCAATGGTCGCGCTCTCGATTTTATCCCGTTTGTAATGGTCAGCCACGAAGGGCTGCGACCAGAGCATGTGACGCCGCCGTTCTTGTCGCTGTGCCAAGTCGCCTTGAGCCATTTCAAGAATTCCTGTGACCGGGAACACGCGATCTACCTGACAGCCAGCCCGACGCCTTGGGTTGCGGGGTCAATCTCAGCCGACAAGGTTCCAACGCAGATTGGTGCTGGCGCTATCTGGACCTTGCCCGAAGGCACGGAAGTCGGGATGCTCGAATTCCAAGGCGCAGGTGTCGCGGCCCAAAAAGAGTTGATGGGCGAGAAAATCGACACGATGGCAACGCTAGGTGCGCGCATGTTGTCGGTCACGATGAACCGGAACGAGACAATCGACACAGCGACGCAGCGTACTCGGTCAGAACTGGCGCTCTTGCATGGCGTGGTTGTTTCCGTCGAGACCGCATTGAACCGCCTTCTGCGCCTTGCTGCTGAATGGGTCGGGGATAATCCCGACGAAGCCGCTGTTACGCTGTCGCGGGACTTCATCGAAAGCAGCATGGAACCCAAGATGATCGAGCAGCAGATGAAGCTCTATCTGTCTGGGATCATCAGCCGCGCCACTCTGCATGAAAATCTGCAAAAGGGCGAGATTGTCCGCGCAGATCGGTCATGGGAAGATGAAAAGGATATGATCGAAGAAGATGGCGGGGATATTTCAGCCATCATCGGCACGCGGGATGAATAAGTGTGTTGCTCGACCCTGAATTTGGAGGTCATGCAGGCGCATCCCCGGAACACGCCCTGATCTGCGCTGTCATTCTTCGCGCCTTGTATGACCTCTTTGGGCCAGCGTTCAGTTGCTCGAACGGCGACAATGTAGACGTGACCCGCCGGGACGCACTTGCATTTTTGACGGATGCCAAAGGTGGCTGGGCGCGGCGACGCAATGAGCTGTGTGGCCTCGTTGAGCTTGATGGCGATAAACTCCGCAGACTGACCATAGATGTGCTTGAAGGCCGTGACTTTGACCCGGAGACATTCACCGGGCGCAACCCGTTCTCGCATGTCGAAAATGCTCGGAAACTTTGGACGGCGGAAGCGCATGTTCAAACCATGCGCCACAAGCAGGCCAAGCCCTCAAAACCATGCAATGTAAAAGCCAGTTATTCCTCTGTTCGCCAGACTGTCTTGCCCCTGCTCAAAGAGCCTCGCCAGTTTAAGGAGTTGATTGTCGCGACCGATGGCGATTGCAGCGATCATATGATCCGAAAGGTTCTCTCGAATGCCGTGGCGAAAGGCGAAGTCATTCGCGACAACGAGCGCAACACCTATGTTTTGGCCGCGGCATAGGAACAAGACCTTCTTCTCCGGTTTGTTGAGCTTTCACAGGCACTTATTGTGTTTCTGCATGGCCGGGAGTCGCGCTTTTCTTCACGTTCGATGAAGGGCAGGCCTCCCCTGGGCCTGCTCTTTTTCTTTGTGCGAACGTGAAAGGAGCACGAAATGTCAGAAGACCAGAATGATAAGCTGATGGAGCAGTTTATCGAACGCGCCACGCCAAAGCTGTTGGACGCGATGCAAGAGTCCCTTACGAAGCAAATCGAGGACTCCATCGGCGGACTGAAAAGTAACGCCGAAAAGCTGCTGGATGAAGTCAAAGATGCAAAACGCGAGCGTGATGCCCGCGAAAAGCAACAGGCGGAAGAATTCACACAGCTTAAAACCCTGTTGGAACGCGGCGGTTCCCCAGCCGACATTCGGGCGAACCTTGCGCCTGAACCAATCCAGCTGACCCGCGCGCAAGCCAGAGATACATCCGTATATCGCCGCGCCAAAACCCAAGCCGAAAAAGCTGGCACGACTTTGGAGATCATTTCGAATGACTGATCTCAACGAAGCTGCTGATTCCACAGCCCGTGATTTTTTGGCGGGCGTCTATCGCACGGTACGCGAGTTCGATGTGACCCTTGCGCGGAATGCCATTCTTGATTGCCTTTTCTCAGCGGAAGAACCCGACTTCATCCGCCGGGTTGGTGACCATCCGATCTATGCAGCGGACGCGCGCCGCGTGATTGGTCGGATGGCACCGCATATGGTTGAACTGGCTGGGCGCACATTGCGGGCAGCGGCATGACGATCAACTATGATCGCATCAAAGAGGCGTTGCCTGTGGAAACGGGCAAGGGCCGACGCTCCACCATCCGCGCCCGTTCGGATGTGGTCGAGGTTGTGCTTGATTGCGTTCTGCGCCGCCGCCAGTTCAAGGAGATCGCGCAACGGTGCTGTGTCGATCTGGAAAGCCTGACCCGGTTCCGCAAGCGGTTCATCACGCCAGAGGTCGAGAAGATCGTTCTGGTGGAGGCGAACAAGCTCGACTCGGATGCGCTCGACCATGAAGTCAACGCAGCCCAAGACAAGATCGAAGGCGGCATTGAAGGCATCCTCAAAGAGCAGCGGCGGCTATATCGCACCCTCAACGACATGGTCGAAGGCGACAACCTGATGGATGTGCTGGCCCCCATGATGCAGTTGCTCCGTGACCAGAACAAAAGCTACGAAAACCTGCTCAAGGTCTATTCCAATCTTCGGGACAAAACGACGATTGTGCTGGGCCTGAACGAACACCCGGACGTTCAAAAACTGATGGATGTGCTGTGGGTGGTGTTCCAAGCGCATCCCGACGCATTCGAGACTTTCCGGCAGGTGGTTCAAGAACGGCGGATTCCGCTCGATGTCGAATGATCTGGGCCTTTTCCTCCGCACTCTGCATGAGCGAGTAAAACCGGAACTTCTGCTTGAGAGGGTTGTCGGTGGCCCGCCTGATGACTGGCAGCGCAGGCTGATGAATTCCGTATCAGACATCATAATGGTGTTGGCGTCGCGGCGTATTGGCAAATCGACGACTGTGGGCGTGATGGCGGGGCAGGAATTGTTCAAGCCCGAGCATCAGGTGATCATCCTGTCGAAGACATTGGCGCAGTCCCAACTTCTGTTTTCCAAGATCGCCTACACTTGGGAACGCATGGCGCTGCCCATTGAAGCTAAGCGGCGCACGATGACTGAATTGCACCTCAAGAACGGATCGTCTGTGGTCTGTGTCCCAGCAGGGCAAGACGGTGAGCAAGCCCGTGGTTATGGCGTCAAGAATGGGCTTCTGATCTACGACGAAGCCGCCTTCATCCCGGATGCTGTCTATGGCTCAACACTCAGCATCGCGGAGGACAACGCCAAGACGATCTTGATCACCACCCCCGGCGGCAAATCGGGCAAGGCCTATGAGATGTGGAGCGACTGGGAGATGTATCCCGAAGTCGAACGCATCCGCGCCTGCTCACTCGATATACCGCGCATGGCGAAGCTGGTCGCGCGTCAGCGAAAGGTGCTGTCCAAGTTCGAATTCGACGTTGAACACGGTTTGAACTGGATGGGCCGGGGCCAGCAGTTTTTCGACTCGGCGGCGATTGCCGCTGCCTTCACAGACACCCCACAACTCAAGCTAGGAGACCTTTATGCAGGCCTTGGTTGAACAGGGCGAGGACTTGATCCTGCCCAACCCTGATCCGGCGGTCGAGATCGTCAAAGGCTATCGCAGGTTCCTCGTGGGCCTCGATATTGCGCAGGCGCAGGACCGCAACGCCTATTCCATCCTGCTCGACGAGCGGGTGCCTTACTACGATGCAAACGGGCGGCAGGAACTGACCAAGCGCCGCCGCGAGATCGTGCGGGCGGACCATCTGCCCGCCATGTCATACGCGGACCTCGCCATCGTCACCCGAAACCTGATGCTTGATCCTTCCATCGCGGGTCGAGCCTATCTCGTCGTGGATTCTTCCGGCGTCGGGCGGGCCTTCTGCGATCTGCTCGACGCGAAGTCGGTTCAGCACACCCGCGTTCAGATGGTGGCCGGTGAGAACGAGACCGAGACCAACGAACGCGGGCGCACCTTCAACAATGTGGGGCGCACCCGGCTTTTGTCGGCGTTGAACTCAGCCATCCACACAGGCGACCTGACCATCGGTAATTTCGAGGCCCGCGACCTCATGAGGCAGGAGCTTGAAAGCTTCGAAGCGGATGTAGGGGCAAGCGGGCGCGTCAAGATCGAAGGTGGCACAAAGTTCGGCCACGCGGACCTTGCCGTTTCTGCCGCGCTCGCGCTCTGGCTGTCAGATCATCGGACGATTGGCGCGTATGTGGGCGAAAGCCCCCTGCGTGGATTTTGGTAATTTTGTCAGCACGGAAAGGGCAACAGCATGGCATCCTATGAGATCGTAACAACCGAAACACCCAAGTATGACCCGTCCCGCACCACTGGCGACCAGTCAGACAAGACATCACTGATCGTCGAATGGACAGACGAACCATCAGACCGGGAGCTACGCCGCTTCGCGGACCAATACCCGCCGCACCTGTATGAAGTGTTCCACTACTGCGAAGGCTTGGGGCAAGTGCCTCGTGAGGACTGTTGGTAATGAGCCAGCACTGCCTGTGTCGCGGGCGCAGGTCGGTTCCGCTCAGGATAAGGGTAGGCAAAAGCTGAGAACCAACGAAGCGATGCAGGATTCGGCTGGACTAACGGATGCGAAAATCAGAAGAATGGGGTCAATTGTGAGGTGTAGAATTTGGAAGATTTTGATCACATTGCGACTGAGGCGGATGCCTTGATCAAGCCGGACATGCTGGCAGTTCTTGAGCGCACCAATTTGTCGGTAAATGTGCAAGGCTTTCTGCTACCAGTATTCGAGGCCCTTTCGAACTCAATGGATGGCATCGAACAGCGTTTTGATGACCAAGCCTCTCGGAAAGGGAAAATTCTCGTTAAATTCGAAAACCTAAACGATCCGGACAAAGTGCTGATCAGTGTCACTGATAATGGCGTAGGTTTGAATGACGAAAACTATAAGTCGTTTCGGACTCCTTTCAGCGGATACAAACTCAGCAAACGCGGACGCGGATTTGGTCGCTTCATAGCGTTCAAGGTGTTTTCGCGTATTCACTACTCCAGCAGGTTTGAAACATCTGCTGCCGAGGCGGCAAAGACCTTCCGCTTTGACATTTCGCAAGACGAGGAAATCATTTTTCACGACGGTGAGCCTGATTTTTCCGGTTGCGGTTTGTGTGTCGAGTTGGATGAGCCACTGGCTGATTGGTTCGAGCTTATCGGCGGACTGTCGAAGCAGGATGTAAAGGATCAAATTGGATCGCACTTTTTACCGTATTTCTTGTATCGTGGATTGCCTGAAATTCATCTGCAATTCGACGATGAAGAACCAGAGAACATCACCAGCTATTTCAAGGCAGTATTCGTTGAACATGCCGCGGGCCAGATCGACACCTCCATCGACGGCGCAACCTGCGCCCTGAATTACACGCTGACCAAGATACCCAAGACGCGACAGTTCAAAAGCCATTGCCTTCTTTTCGCTGCGGCGGACCGGATTGTTGGACACCCCCGCGACCTGTCAAACAAGTTAGGTGCCACGCACTTCGTGGATGAGGACGACAGCAAATTTATCATTGTTGCTGTCGTGCGAGGCGATGCCTTTGAGACCCGCCTGAACGACTCGCGCACCAGCTTGGACCTGCCGCCAAAGGCAGTTGAAGAAATTGTGGGCGCTGTCTGTGAGAAGATTCAAGATCGTGAGCAACAGCAGATCGAGAAGATCAAGACGGGTCAAGCCGCAGAGCTAAACCTGGCGCTCCATGAGAACCCAATACTGCGTCTGGGTTTGGGCGGGCAAACCCTCTCTGAATACGTCCAACGCAAGCCCAATAATTGGGGGGCGGAGGAATTCGTCAAAGACCTTGCCTTGCTCCGATATAGAAACACTGGCGATCTCTTGAAGCAGATTACAGAAGCCGCCAATAACCCAGACTCTTACATAGAAAATATTCAGGAACTGGCCAGTCGGATTGACGCAGGCAAGAAAGAGGCTTTGGCCGAGTATGTTTTGCATCGCAAAAGCATCATTGAATTGATCGACGCTGCTCGGAGGTTCGACGACAGCGACCGCAGAGGCTCCGAAGACGATGTTCACTCCCTGATTTTTCGTCGCTTCAGCGATAGCACCGACGTTGAATACTTCCAGCACAACCTTTGGCTCATTGACGACGCATTGGCTTTCTTGCCCTACGTTTCTAGTGATCGCACGATGCATGGCGGCGGGCGCAAGAAAGGTGACAAGGTAACGGACCTCCTGTTCTATGACGACACAATGGTGCTCGGCGATGAAGACGGTACCAGCCTGACTATCGTAGAGTTTAAGAAACCGAGTCGAAATGATTATCGGTTTGGACCGGCCAAGACCGACCCGGTTACCCAAGTGATCGAGACGCTAGAAAAGGCAATTGCGGCGGGTGGAATAACGCGAACAGACGGGCAGCACATGTCATTTGGTAATGTGGCCCGACGCCAAGCCTATATCATCGCAGATTTGACTTCGAGTTTAGTTGAAGTGCTGCGAAAACACGACTTTTCAAATGACTACAATCCCAAGATTTGGACACGCTATCGCCGGGACGGTTCGATTTTCATTCAGGCCTTCGGATATGACACCCTCGTCGAGATGGCCAAGAAGCGAAATCAGGCTTTCACCGCTGTTCTGTTAGATGAGTGACGCAAAATTAAGGTTATTCAACCCAACTTCTTTGCAGCCTTCTGTCCCTTGCGATACCATTCAATCACGGTGTCAACGCGGGCATTGGGATCGTTCTTCATGTATTTTTCGATATAGCGCACAGCGCCAGCTTTACGCCCGCTGACCAACGGGCCGCCCGGTCGATCCGGGTCGATCCATGCACTGATGATCGAATAGACCGAATCTGGGTGATGCGATGGCCATTGTTCACCGACCATGCCAATTGCTGCATGGGCAGAAGCGGGTGACAAGCTGCCCAGCGGTCCAAGATCTGTGAGTACCCTGCCAGCCACATCGCGTAGGTAAGCCGACACCCAAGTCGGTAATGGCTTTGCCGGATCGTGCCTTTCGAGGTATTCCCATGCCCGAAACGCGACCTCCCGTGAGTATCGCTTGCCGCTCGGCGCGCCTGTGGCATCGTCACTGTCCATGGGCTTTTCTGGCTGGAAGTCTTCGAGTTCCTTTTGGAAAGCTACGCTTTCTTGGGGCGTCAGCTTGTTAGGTTCACGCCCCTGTCCGCCCATATTCAACTCCATTCTGATTTGCGAATTTGTCTGCAAGCTAAAGTTCAACGATGACTTAGCGAAACAAATGGCAAAACGAAAGGAAACGCCATGATCCACAATACCGATAAAAACCTTACCCGCACTCTTGCGATACTCTCAACCCACCCTGATGAAATCGACATAGGTTTCCAAGCAAGGGAAATGCTGGTTGCAGGACACAAGCTGTGCATTCAGAACGAAGATGATCGGGAAGTTCTTTCGATCCTAATGGCAAGCAAAGAGTTTGGCTTTGCCGTCACAGCAATCGAGCAGATGGCAAAGAAGTTGCGCGAAATGCAGGCGCGATATGAAGGCCTTGCTCAAGTTGTTGCGAAGGAGATGGCAGCATGAACTGCGATCAGATACGTGCAACGACGAAGCTACAACAGCACCTGAGAGCAACGCTGAGTGACCGAGATGCCTTCTATGGCAAGCCGACACAACGTCTTGCTGCTCAGATTGCAGCGCAATTGATCGACAAGGAGCGCCAGTCACCGTGGGCGCTCTGCCAAACCATCGACCAGATCGACATTTTACGCAGCCGCCTTGTCGCAGCGAAGGTGTAAACTGCCTATTGTTGTAGAATTGTTGCAGAACCCGGAAAGGCAAGAGGATGGCCGCCCAGTAGGGCGGCCTTCATCGTCTTGATCTCTTTGGAGAAACAGTGGTGAGCCGTACAGGATTCGAACCTGTGACCCACTGATTAAAAGTCAGTTGCTCTACCAACTGAGCTAACGGCCCACTAGGCGGCTTACTTAGAAAGGTGCAGGGGGAGGGTCAAGCCCTTAATTGTTGTTTTTCAACAGACATACTGGATAGTTTTGCCGCGGCAGCTTATATGGCCGAAATGCGTAGTGATCATCAGCTCGGATTACCCTTCATGAAGATGCATGGGTTGGGAAACGACTTCGTCGTGCTGGACGCGCGCGCCCAAAATATTGATGTGACACCTGCGCTTGCACAAGCGCTTGGCGATCGCCACAGAGGCGTTGGATTTGATCAGCTTGCCGTCATTACCAACGGTGCCGAAGACCTGCATTTGACGTTCTATAACGCAGACGGATCGCTTTCTGCGACCTGTGGAAATGCAACGCGATGTATTGCACGTTTTGTCATGCACGAGACGGGACAATCGACACTCAAACTCAGTACAGATCGCGGCCCTTTGTCTGCATGTGATGCGGGCGATGGGATGACCGCCGTGAACATGGGTCAACCTCAGCTTGATTGGTCTGAGATTCCACTTGCCTCTGCAATGGATACGCTGACGCTTCCAATCACGGGATCTCCTGTCGCAACGGGTATGGGCAACCCGCATTGCACGTTTTTTGTGGATGACGTGGCAGCTGTCGATCTGGCCAGTTTTGGCAAAGCGCACGAGCACCACCCGCTTTATCCCCAGCGCACCAATGTTCAGATCGCGCAGATCATAGGCCCCGACCATATTCGAATGCGTGTTTGGGAACGGGGCGTCGGGATCACCCTGGCGTCCGGGTCATCGAGCTGTGCCACGGGCGTTGCGGCAGCGCGCAAAGGGCTTACCGGTCGCAAGGTCAGGATCGACCTGGATGGAGGCACGATCCATATTGACTGGAGAGACGACGGCGTCTGGATGACCGGACCCACGACCCATGTATTCGACGGCACTCTGACCGCCGCCTTTCTGGATGAGATTTCATGAACGCCCCCGTTTTCTCAACGATGGGCTGCCGTCTGAACGCCTATGAGACCGAGGCGATGAAGGAGCTTGCCGAAGCTGCCGGCCTCAGGAACGCGGTGATCGTGAATACCTGTGCCGTGACCGCCGAGGCCGTGCGCAAAGCCCGTCAGGATATTCGCAAACTACGCCGCACGCATCCTGATGCACGCCTGATCGTCACTGGCTGCGCCGCCCAGACAGAGCCTGAAACCTTTGCCCAAATGGAAGAAGTAGACGCGGTGATCGGCAACACCGAGAAGATGCAGAATTCAACCTGGCAAGGGCTGGCAACCGATTTCATAGGTCAAACCGAGGCCGTTCAGGTGGATGACATCATGTCTGTTACCGAGACAGCCGGTCATCTTATCGATGGGTTCGGCACCCGCAGCCGCGCGTATGTACAGGTGCAAAATGGGTGCGATCATAGGTGCACCTTCTGTATCATTCCCTACGGGCGTGGAAATTCGCGATCAGTTCCTGCTGGCGTTGTGGTCGATCAGATCAAGCGGCTGGTCGACAAAGGCTATAACGAGGTTGTCCTGACCGGCGTCGATTTGACAAGCTGGGGAGCGGACCTGCCGGCAGAACCCAAACTCGGTGATCTGGTGATGCGCATTCTGCGATTGGTGCCAGACCTTCAGAGGTTGCGCATCAGTTCCATTGACAGCATCGAAGTTGATGAAAACCTGATGCAGGCCATCGCCACGGAACCCCGGCTAATGCCGCATTTGCATTTATCGCTGCAGCACGGGGATGACTTGATCCTCAAACGCATGAAACGGCGTCACCTTCGCGACGATGCGATCAGATTTTCACAAGAGGCGCGCAAGCTGCGCCCCGATATGACCTTTGGTGCAGATATAATCGCCGGTTTCCCGACCGAGACTGAAGCGATGTTTGAGAACTCGCTGGCCCTGGTGAAAGAATGTGATCTCACATGGCTGCATGTGTTCCCCTATTCGCCTCGTCCCGGCACTCCAGCAGCGCGAATGCCTGCCGTAGAGGGCAAGGCGATCAAGGAGCGTGCTGCCCGGTTGCGAGCGGCAGGTACCACGCAGGTGGAGCAACATGTTACGGCCCAGTTGGGACGCTCTCATAAAATCCTCATGGAAGCGCCCCATATGGGACGTACAGAACAGTTTTGCGAAGTCCGTGTTTCAGAGCCACAGCCGACAGGACAGATCGTTGATCTGACGATCACAGGCGGTCGCGACAACGTTCTTCTGGCATGAACGCACGGTCTTGTGTAGCTGATCCCTAGAAATGACGTGACAATCGAAGGCGTTGATCGTTACTCTGAAAGCACCTTGTGGGAGAGGTGACTTGGAAGATCACATAGAATGGGTTCTGGAAATGAATATCCAGGACGGTAAAGGGGATGCAGTCCAGCCCCTGGTTGAAGAGATGGTTGCGGCCACTCGTGAAACTGAACCGGGCGCTTTGACTTACGAGTACTACGTGAATGCCGACAAAACGCGCTGCACCGTGCTGGAGCGCTATGCTGACAATGCGGCCGTCATGGTTCATCTGGGCAATTTCGGCGAAAAATTCGCAGATCGGTTTTTTGCGACCTTTGAGGCGGTGCGGTTCACTGTCTATGGACCTTCAAATGATGAGGTTCGCGCCGCTCTGGCCGGATTGGGTGCCACATTTGATGCGCGGATCAGCGGGTTTCATCGCTGACCTTTTTTCGATGCCTTCTGGTTTCTCTCCTCCAACAAATGCGCCATCAGAATTAACGGTGATGCCCGTTATGATTGAAACTGGCGCATGCGCAGGCTACGCTTGCCCGTCTTGACAGTCGGGTGACCGGAATTGGGAAAGGTCCGAAATGGATACAGTTACATTGCCGAACACGGGATTTCTTGCCCACGCATCCAAGAATCTGTCCGAACTCCTCGCATCGGTCGCCACAGAGGTCGCGCTGGACGAAGGAGAAGTGCTCTTCGAGCAGGGAGACATTGGAGATACGCTCTACGCAATTGTATCAGGTTCTTTGGAGTTCAGCGTGCTGTCTCGGGAAGGGCGCAAGCTTTCATTGGACGTGATGCGCCCTGGTGCATTGTTCGGGGAAATAGCGCTTTTCGATCCTGGGACGCGCACCGCAACTGTCACGGCAATCGAGAAGTCCCGTCTCAGAGGCGTCAAAAACGCTGATATGCTGCGCGCCATCCGCGAAGCCCCGGACCTGGGCATTGACATGATCCAATTGGCCGGAGAGCGCATGCGCTGGATGAGCAGCCAGTTGAATGAGCAGGTCTTCCTGCCAATGCCTGCGCGATTGGCGCGCAAGATACTCTACCTCACGGTAGATGGCTCGGACCATCTTTCGACGCTGACCCTGTCACAATCCGAGCTTGCGGAATTTGTCGGCGCAACGCGGGAGGCGGTGTCCAAGACCCTGTCACTTTGGAAACGCGCAGGGGTCATTGAATCCACGCGCGGCGGGGTTCAGGTGCTCGACCGCGACGCCCTGCAGGTCATGGCAGATTTACACCAGATTTAATTGCGGCATGTGACCCGTTTCACAGACGTTGATTCGTTTTTGCGCCATGTTGGGAGCATCAGAGGTATAGGGCTCTGATCCAACACCCCCGGCGATTTCCGGGAAAGGCACAAAAGGGATATTAAAATGGAACGGCCTAACAAGACACCAATCGACGCAACCCGCAAACCGCCAAAACCGTCTCCGGTCAAGGCGATGATTGCGTGGCTGGTAGAGACTGACCGCGAATTTCGCGTGGCTCAGTCAATGGTCGACAAAACCCACAAACGTTTCTGAAAGAAGGATTTGGCAGGTGGCTGTTCAACTCACAATCCGTATTGGAACTGTTGTGTCTCAGTTCAATTTGGGCACGATTTGCACCGCTTCACGTCATGAAAAAATCGCACGAAATTCCCACAATGTGATCCAGTTCACATACAGGGATCGCCCGTCAAGGTATTGTTAATTTATTAGCGGTGACCGGTAACGAGTATTCGCCTTGAATATCAAGGCCAGCAAGTTGGTAACGAAAAACGAATTTAACGGTATGGGACAGGGATGAGATCACGGCGAAAGAGCTTTTAGCTGCCAACTAACCGTGAAGCCTCCAACCACCCGATTCTGACTCTCCCCAGGGTCTGTCATTAGCCTTCCTTGAGAAGGTGCAGACGGAAAACCCCCCGCGCAGCAAATGCACGGGGGGTTTTTTTAATTCAGAATTTCCGAGGCGTTCAGGACGTTTCTTTGCCCTTCACAGGCGCCCAGATGCGCTTGTTGGTCAGGTAAAGCAGAACGGAGAGCAGCGTCAGGAACAAAACACCTACAAAACCGGCCTGCTTGCGCGCCATCATTTTCGGCTCTGCTGTCCACATCAGGAAGGCCGAGACATCTTCGGCGATGTGATGAAGGTCGTTCTCATGGCCATCGGCAAACTCGACGTCCTCGCCATAAAGCGGGGGCGCCATGGAAATCCAGCCTCCGGGGAAAGCCTTGTTCTCATAGAGCGTCACACCCGCTTCTTCTTTTTCCTCACCAGTATATTCGGTCAGCAGCGAGGCAATGTACTCCGCGCCACCAATGCCCTTGAAGAACTGATTGATGCCGAGACCGTAGGGGCCATGAAAACCCGCCCGCGCCTTGGCCATCAGGCTCAGATCGGGAGCGTTCTCAAGACCTGATTCCGGAAAGTGATCAGCTGGCAGCGCCGGACGGAAATCGTCAAGTTCGGCATCGAAAACCTCGAAATTCGCGGCATAGGCCCGCACCTGATCTTCAGGCAGATGGGGTCCACCTTCTTCAGCCAACGAGCGGATGGGTACGAACTTGAGGCCGTGGCAGGCGGAGCAGATTTCGGTGTAGACCTGAAGCCCGCGTTGCAACTGGTTCTGATCGTAGGTGCCAAAGGGCCCCTCAAAGGAAAAATCGAAGTCCTCGACGTGACCTTCACCACCCGCTGCCAGACCGGACGTGGCCAGCCCGAAAGCCGCCACGACACTAAGCGTAAATGTTCTGAACATGATCTTGTGTTCCTTTATTCTGCAGGCGTGGCGTCAGAGGACTTGGGATAGTGTGCCGCAAAGTCTTCTTCGATGGTTTCCGGACGGGCGAGCGGTTTTTCCATCACACCCAGCAACGGCAGGATCACGAGGAAGTAGGCGAACCAATAGGCCGATGCGATCAGAGAGAAGGTCGCATAGGGTTCTTCTGCCGGCATCGCACCCAGCCACATCAGGGCGAAGAAGTCGATAACCAGCAGCGCAAACCACCATTTGAACATCGGGCGATAACGACCCGAGCGGACGGAAGAGGTGTCAAGCCAGGGTGCCAGCGCCATAACGGCAATCGCACCAAACATCGCCAGAACACCAAAGAACTTCGCGTCGATGATACCACCGGTGAAGAAGGAGGCGATCTGCACCACCCAGACCTCGCCGGTGAAGGCACGCAGGATCGCGTAAAATGGCAGGAAGTACCATTCAGGCACAATGTGTGCAGGTGTCGCCAGCGCATTGGCCTCAATGTAGTTATCGGGGTGTCCCAGGTAGTTCGGCATGAAGCCGACAACGGCGAAGAACACGGCCAGAATAACCGCCAGGGCAAAGAGATCCTTGATCACGAAGTAAGGCCAGAAGGGCAGCGTGTCTTTTTCCGCTTCTTCCTTCGATGTGCGGCGCACTTCGACGCCGGTCGGGTTGTTGTTGCCCGTAGTGTGGAAGGCCCAGATGTGCACGATCACGAGACCTGCAATCACGAAGGGCAGAAGATAGTGCAGCGAGAAGAAGCGGTTCAGCGTAGCGTTATCCACCGCTGGTCCACCCAGAAGCCAAGTCTGCAATGCTTCACCAATGAAGGGGATTGCGCCAAAGAGGCCGGTGATAACTGTCGCGCCCCAGAAAGACATCTGACCCCATGGCAGCACGTAGCCCATGAAGGCAGTGCCCATCATCATCAGGTAAATCAGCATGCCGATGATCCATGTGATCTCGCGCGGGGCCTTGTAGGACCCGTAGTAGAGACCACGGAAAATATGGGCATAAACCGCGATAAAGAACAGCGAAGCGCCGTTTGCGTGCATATACCGCAGCATGTAGCCGCCATTCACGTTGCGCATGATGTGCTCGACCGACGAAAACGCATGATCGACGTGCGGCGTGTAGTGCATCACCAGCACGATGCCGGTGACGATCTGCAGCGCAAGACAGAAGGTTAGCACAATGCCCCAAATCCACATCCAGTTGAGGTTCTTGGGGGTTGGGATCATCAACGTATCGTAGAGAAGACCAACTACGGGCAGGCGCGAGGCCAGCCACTTTTCACCGTTTGACTTCGGCTCATAATGGTCGTGAGGAATTCCAGCCATCTGATGTCTCCCTTAACCGAGTTTGATCGTGGTTTCGTCCACGAATTCTGCGACAGGCACCGGCAGGTTCGTCGGTGCAGGCCCTTTGCGAATACGACCGGATGTGTCGTAATGCGATCCGTGGCACGGGCAGAACCAGCCGCCAAAATCGCCTGCATCTCCCAAAGGTACGCAGCCCAGATGCGTGCAAACACCCATCATCACCAGCCATTCGCCGGTCTCGTCGAGAGCGCGGTTTTCGTCAGACGCATCAGCGTCACCGCTCAGGTTCGCGTTTTCCGCTTTCTGGTCGGGAAGATCACTCAATTCGACATCGCGCGCGGCAGAGATTTCTTCCTCGGTGCGGCGGCGAATGAACACCGGCTTGCCCAGCCATTTCACGGTCAACTGCGTGCCGGGCTCGACATCGCCAACGTCCACACGGATCGAGGCAAGGGCGCGCACGTCCGCGGAAGGGTTCATTTGGTGGACCAAGGGCCAAACGGCCGCTCCGGCGGTGACGGCACCGGCTCCGGCGGTCGCATAATAAAGGAAATCCCTCCGGGTGCCTTCGTGATCTTCTGCGTGGGACACGGGTTTACTCCATTTCCAGGGCCAATGATCGGCCAAAAGTCAAACTGGCCGCGAAAAACGCAGCCTTACTCATGCGGGTATGTAGCGTTGTGCTGACGCGCCGTCCAGTGACCAAACACGCGCAAACCGTCGCAGGCATGCCCAGAATTCGCGAATTCCATGCGTATGTTGCGTTGAAATCATCATTCGCCGCGCGAGTCTATCCCACAGGGGGCAATGTCGCCTGCATCGACGCCCGCGAATCGAAGTTTTCGTGCCATTTGGCCAGAGCGTCGTTGCCCGCCCGCCAGTTCCGCGCGCCATGCCGAAAATCGACGTACGAAAGCGCGCAGGCTACCGAGATGTGACCCATGTCTATAGGACCCGACAGGTGGCTCATCCAGCGTGCGTTCAAAACGGAGATCGCACGCGACACCTTGGTCCACTGCGCCTCGATCCAGTCGCCATATTGCATTTCTTCAGGACGCAATCGCGCCTCATAGGCCATTGAAACCGCGGAATCCATGATACCGTCTCCCGTTGCCTCCAACGTGAGGGTCTCCCACCGCGATGTGCCGGTCGGATACATCCTGCCGCCGTAAAGATCGTTGAGAAAAGCGGTGATCACCCGGCTGTCATAAAGTGTCGTGCCGTTGTCGCGCACCAGCGCCGGGATACGGGCCAGCGGATTGCTCGCCGCCAGCCCTTCATCCGTTGCGAAAGCGGTCGAAGTCACATCCGAGATTTCAACCTCATCTGCCCTGTCCAACTCATGGAGCAAAACGACAACTTTTCGCACGAATGGCGACGCAGGGGAGTGGAAGAGTTTCATCGGCATTTCCTTTCGCGGGTTTCAGGCGACCCTAGCAGAGCTATTGGCCCTGTCCATTGGCGGCCCGCATCAGGGCTGCCAGAACGGCAATGTCGGTACCTTGACCATAGGCTTCCACATGATCGGCAGCACGTTCGCGGACGTCATCGGGCTTGTTCTGGTTGAGTTTCCAGGTGCCATCAACACCCGTGACCTTCATACGGCAGGGCACAATCGCCCGCATCATCCGGTCCATGACGCCGTCTGACATCTTCGATGTGGTCCATGGCGCTTTAGGCAAAAGACGTTCTTCGAAAAAAGCCGTCTGGCGATCGAGCAGATTATGCAGTTCGTCCTGCGGGCGCAACGCCAGCATTCCAGTCAGATGCACGGCCACATAATTCCACGTCGGCACCTGATCAATCACGCCGTACCAATCGGGTGACACGTAGCTGTCAGGCCCGGATACCGCGATGCGCGCGGGCAAATCGGCCTCTTTCAAGGCCCGCGCAATCGGATTCGAGCGCAGCAAATGCAACCAAACCGTCTCCCCATCCTCGTCCAGCAGAAACGGAATATGCGACAGCCATGGCCCCTCTGCCCCGCTGACCGCCAGCACACCAAAGGCGCGTTCGCGCGCGTATTCAAGGTTGGCGGCATCGTCATGAGTGTGGAAAACGGAGTTCGGGTGCATCGACCTGCCTTTGATTTGTGTTGCATTTTCTCTTGCAGGCTTTGGCGCGGCTTGGCAAGTTACGGTCATTCTCAGGGCGGGGCGAAATTCCCCACCGGCGGTATGCAGCAACAGGCTGCGAGCCCGCGAGCGGCCTCTTGCGAGGTGACAAGCAGATCTGGTGAGATGCCAGAGCCGACGGTCATAGTCCGGATGAAAGAGAATGCGAAAACGCCGGGCCAGTGTGCCTTGTGTGATCGTGATCGCCTTGGGTGGACGTGTCTGGACCAAAAAGGAGATCATGATCATGACACACACCCGTTTCGCCTTCGTCAAAGCGCAGTGGCACGCGGATATCGTGGACCGCGCCTATGATGGATTTACCCAGGAAATACCTGCCTCACAGGTCGAGGTTTTTGACGTACCGGGGGCGTTCGAGATGCCCTTGATGGCCCGCGATCTGGCCGCCACCGGTCACTATGACGCCGTGATCTGTGCCGCGTTTGTGGTTGATGGCGGCATCTACCGGCATGATTTTGTGGCACAGTCCGTCGTGGACGGGTTGATGAGGGTCGGTCTGGATACAGGCATGCCGGTTTTATCCGTTTCACTGACACCGCATCATTATCAGGAAACTAATCACCACAACGCGATCTATCGCGCCCATTTTGTGACCAAGGGCAAAGAGGCCGCATCAGCGGTACTCGGGATTTTGAAAGCACGCGCGTCATTGCGCGCCAAGGCGGCCTAGCCGAGGTAGGCGCGCAGGGCTGGCGGCGGGTTCTCAAGCAGCGCCGCCGCCGGTTGCGGCGCTTCAGCCCGCCCGCCTTCGACAAAAATCACGTCATCGGCAATGCGCCGCACATCCTGCGGGTCATGGGTTACCATCAACAGGGTGGCACCTGTCTCATTGCTCAGATCATGCACAAGATCGAGCATTTCATGCCGCAGGGCGGGCCCCAAGGCCGCAAAGGGCTCATCCAGCAGGATCACTGGCCGATTTTGAACCAGCACGCGGGCCAAAGCGGCACGGCTTTGCTGGCCGCCCGAAAGTTCCCCCGGTTTTCGGTCTACCATCTCGCGCAGGCCCACTCTCTCCAGCGCCTTACCGATGCGGTCCTGATCGCTTGCCGACAATTTCAGGTCCGGCCGAATGCCAAGCCCGATGTTTCTGGCGATGCTGAGATGCGGGAACAGGTTGTTATCCTGAAACAGCATCGCAATCGGACGTTCGCCCGGCGCAGCATGGGTGATGTTTCGCTTCTGCCACCATAGTTTGCCACCGCGTAGCGGCAAAAACCCTCCAATCGCACCAAGCAGGGTGGACTTTCCGGCACCCGAAGGTCCGATCACGGCGGTTTTACGTCCCGGCTCGACGCTGAAATCGGCCTTCAGGGCAAAATTCCCCTGAGACATCACGACATCTTCAAGCTTCAGCACGCCAGCGGCCTCCCTTGTCGCAGAGCCAGAAAAGCCCCAATGCCATCGCGAGCAGCAGCAACGCCGCGCCGGCGGCGGCCTCGGTACGATACGCGCCCATCAAGCGGTACATCTGCAACGGCAGTGTTGCCCGGTCCGGGTCTGCGAAAAGGGCGATGACGCCAAGATCCCCGACCGATAACGCGCCGGTCAGACCCGCAGCAAAACCGATTTGGGCGCGCAACCGCGGCAGCACCAACCACCGCCAGGCGGACCAACCGCGCAGGCCCAAAGAGCGCGACAGACGGTCGAAGGTAACCAGCGTGTCCCGCATCGGCGGCACAAGTATCCGCAGGGCAAAAGGCAGCGCCATCATCGCATTGATCAGCGCCGTCACCGGCAGGGCCAGAGGTACCGGATCGGCAATCGGATTGATCAGAATGAACCAGCCGGTACCGATCATCAGGGGCGAGGCGGAAAGACCGATCAGCCCGATGGCTTCGGCGCCACCTGCCCTGCGCGTACTGATCCATCCGGCCATCGGCAGTGCAATGATCAGCAGGGTAAGGATACTGAGCACCGCAACACCAAGCGAATTCCCCGCCGTTTTCCACACAACCGCAGGCATTTCCGGCAGACCTTGCAATCCGGCCAGAACAATCGCCAGAAGCGGCAGCAGCAGGAACGCGCTGCCCAATGCGATGACAATTGCGTCCAGAACCTGTTGCAGGCCCGACCGCGCATCCCAGCGTTGCAGGGTGCGATCCAGACCGGCGCCAAGCGGGAAATTCGGGATAATCCACAGCGCGATCAACGCAGCCCCCCCGGCAAGAAAAAGTTGAATAAGCGACAGCAATGCCGCGCGGGCGAGGTCAAAATCAAACCGGAACGCCTGATAGATGGCCAGTTCGATGGTTGTCGCACGCGGCCCGCCGCCCAGCGTGAGGGCCACGGCAAAACTGGTCAAACAGATGACGAACACCAGCGCTGCCGCACCGGGCACGATTTGCACGAGCAACGGGTATTCTAGGGTGCGCCGGATCATCCGCGGCGGTAAGTTGAGCTGGGCGGCCAACCGAAACCGCTCGGCTGGGATGCTCTGCCAGCCTTGCAGCAGGAGCCGCGTTGCCAGTGGCAGATTGAAAAAAACATGGGCCAGAACCACGCCGTGCAGCCCGTAAATTGAAAGCGGGGGTACCCCAAAATAGCCCAAAGCGGCATTTGCCCAGCCTGATCGGCCAAAGACAGTCAGGAGCCCCAGCACCGCGACAATCACAGGCAGGATGAACGGGGCTCCCAACAGGGTGATCAGAAAACCGCGCCCGATGAACCGTCGCCGGGCCAGCGCCCGGGCCAAGGGAATGGCGCAGAGCACCGAAATCAGCGCCGACAGGAGTGCCTGCACCACCGTAAAGCGGATCGCGGCCCATTCGGCAGGTCCGATGCCGCGACCAACCTCGGCACGTAAGCCAATGCCCAGAAAGGACAACAGGACCGCCACGACGACAAAGCCGCCCGCGACGATCCCGGTAGTGCCGATTACTGGCTGAGCGCGCTGCGCCATGTCTCAATCGCTTCAGCCTGCAGGCTGGCTGCTTCTTCTTCCGAATAGAAGAGGACCTTTTCCGGCAGGGCCAGTTGCGCCCAGCCTTCGGGCCACTGGTCCTTGGGCAGCGCTGACGGCAGGGACCAATTGGCTGTTGGGATCATCTGCTGGAAATCCTGCGACAACACATAGGCCATGAAGGCGTCGGCCAGTTCCGGCTGGTCGGTCTGGGCGATCTTGCCCACGGTCTCAACCATAAAATAGTGACCTTCGGGGAAGATCGCGGCCTTCTTGGTGAAATCCTCTTCGGCGAACATGTGGTAGGCGGGCGAAGTCGTGTAGCTCAACACCATGTCAACCTCACCATCGGTGAACATGCCGTAGCTGGCGGACCAGTCTTTCGTCACTGTGAGGATTTTAGGGGCAAGTTTTGTCCAGACATCCGCGGCTTTTTCGCCGTAAACGGCCTGAACCCAGAGCACCAGCGCCAGACCGGAGATGGACGTGCGCGGGTCCTGGATGACCAGTTTCACGTCATCAGACATCTCCAGAAGCGCGTCGAAACTCGCGGGCGGCGCATCCATCGTTGTCTCATTGTAGATGAACGCCGTGTGGCCGTAGTTGAAGGGCAGGAATGTGTTATCCGTCCATTCGATCGGCAATGTCAGAGCGCCGTTGTCCTGACCGTGTGGCGCAAACAACCCCGTCGCGCGGGCCTTTGCGGTCACGTCGGAGGTCAGGCCAATGACGACATCCGCCTTGGTGCGCTCTCCTTCGAGTAGCAGGCGCGGCAGCAGATCGCCGGTGGCAAATTGCAGTTCGCAGTTGCAGGTTTGCTCGAACCCGGCTTCGATCTTGGGGCCGGGACCCCATTCGGAGGTGAAATAATCACCCGCATAAACGGTCAGCACCGGGGTGTCGGCCCCGGCTTGAGTGGCCAGCAACAGGCTGGTGACAAGAAGAGTTCTTCGCATGATCAGTCCTTTCAAATGCGTCGAACGGCGAAAGAGGATGATCAGCTCACCTTCCCTCCGCCGGTCTTAACCGGTTCAGGTTCTACGGGTCCGCGCATATGCACATCTCAGCCGGAAAGGCCCCCCGAGGTAGGGCGACAGGTAGTGCGGTTGCGCGGGATTGGCAAGCGATAAGCTCTTGAGGCGACCCGCCTGCCCCGCTAAGCACCGGGATCAAAGGAGCGTTTCATGTCGATCAACAGCTTTGGCCACCTATTCCGCGTCACCACATGGGGTGAAAGTCACGGACCTGCGCTGGGGGCGACCGTGGATGGATGCCCGCCGGGTATCGCCATTGATGAGGCAATGATCCAGCAGTGGATGGACAAACGCAAACCCGGCCAGAACAAATACACCACGCAGCGGCGTGAAGCGGATGAGGTCAAAATCCTGTCCGGCGTTTTTGAGGGTCAGACCACAGGCACGCCGGTGCAACTGTTGATCGAGAACACCGATCAGCGATCCAAAGATTACGGCGACATCAAGGAGAAGTTCCGCCCGGGTCATGCAGACATCACGTATTTTCAGAAATACGGGCTGCGCGACTATCGCGGCGGTGGGCGCTCCAGCGCGCGCGAAACGGCAGCGCGGGTTGCGGCCGGGGGGCTTGCGCGCGCAGCGATGGCAGCGATGGCACCAAACGTTGAAATCAAGGGGTACATGACCCAGATGGGTCCGCATCAGATCGACCGGGCGCGATTTGACTGGAACCAGATCGACCAGAACCCCTTTTGGGTCCCGGATGCGCAGGCCGCCGCGGATTGGGCCGACTATCTGGACAAGCTGCGCAAGTCAGGAAGTTCCGTCGGCGCGATCATAGAGGTTGTGGCACGCGGTGTGCCCGCCGGGCTGGGCGCGCCGGTCTATGGTAAGCTAGACACGGATCTGGCAGCGGCAATGATGAGCATCAATGCGGTCAAGGGCGTCGAGATTGGTGAAGGCATGTCCGCCGCGATGCTCACCGGTGAGCTGAACGCCGATGAGATCACAATGGGTCCGGATGGGCCTGAATATAGCTCCAACCACGCGGGCGGTATTCTGGGTGGTATCAGCACAGGTCAGGACATTGTCGTGCGCTTTGCGGTCAAACCAACATCCAGCATTCTGACCACGCGCCGCACGATCACCAAGTTGGGCGAAGAGACCGAGATCATCACCAAGGGTCGGCATGATCCATGCGTGGGTATCCGCGCTGTTCCGGTTGGCGAAGCGATGATGGCCTGTGTTCTGCTCGACCATATGCTGCTGCATCGCGGTCAGATCGGCGAGAACCGCGGACACATTGGTTAGGCGCCATCCATTTCCAACAGGCGTCTGATGCTGTCAACGCTTTGCTCGACGATGCCCAGCGGCATGCGGGAACGAGCCAGCACGCGCAGCCCGATGTATTGGGTCAACAGGACATTGGCGATGGCGCGACGCTCGACGTCCGGTATTCCTGCGTGCAGGGGAGAATCGTTCATAGCCGCTTCCAAACCTTCGCGAATGCCACTCATGCCCTTTTCGACCGCTGCCGCGATATCCGGATCAGACATTTCATAGCCCGCGGCCGCAGAGCACAACAAACACCCGCGCGTATCGCCTGCTGCCACTGCCGCGCAAAGAGCGGCGAAAAGGCTGAGAATTCTATCACGACCATCCGGCACGGAGCTATCCGTGAGACAGGCTTTGGCCGCACCGACAGCTTCGTCCTCGTAATGGGCAAGCACCAGAAGAAAAAGCGTTTTCTTATCCTTGAAGGCTTTGTAGAGGCTGCCGCGCGTCAACCCCATGCCATCGAGCAAGTCAGGCAGTGACGCTTCCAGATAGCCTTTTTCCCAAAAGACATTGGCGGCCTTTTTGATCGCGTCATCTGTCTTGAACTCTCGAGGCCGTGCCATTTTTTACTCCTGTGCGCCAGCATCAATATAGTTCGGAACCAATCGTTACACAATTCACGCAAACGTGTATTGTACTAAATGGTTCCAAATCCTAACTTGCCGCTATCACAAACCGCAACAGCCTGAAAATAGAAAGACTGGTTCCATGAAAATCATCCTCAACGCGTTCCTTGCTCTCGGCCTTACTGTCCTTGCAGCCTTTGGTGCCGCTGCTGAAACTTCCGGCAGTTTCATCGGTAAAAGCGACCACATTACAACCGGCGGTGTAACGGTCGTGAAAAACGCCGATGGTACCGCAACGGTGACTCTGGACGAAAAATTCTCGCTGGATGGCGCGCCTGACCCACGCGTGGCCTTCGGTAAGGATGGCAGCTATGCACCAGAAGCAGATCTGGGCGTGCTGCAAAATCTGAACGGCAAACAGGTCTACACCGTGCCTGCTTCCGTAAATGTAGATGACTACAATGAAATCTACATCTGGTGCCTGAAATTCTCGGTTCCGCTTGGCGTCGCAGCCCTGAACTGAGAATAAAGGAGGATCAAGCGTGGCATCCCTTGCGCGCTTGATCTTTCACCACCACGGGCGCAAGAGAGGCCCATGGCCCAAGACCTCACTCAAAATCGCCCCGGCCGCGCTATTGCTTTAAAGCTCTGCGCGGTTTTTCTGTTCATGGTGATGGCGGCCATCATCAAAGGTGTTTCAGGCGAAGTGCCGCCCGGTGAGGCGGTGTTTTTCCGGTCCTTGTGCGCCATGCCCATCATTGCGATATGGCTCTGGCAGCGCGGTCAGCTCCGTGAAGGATTGATCCCTTCCAACCTCATGGGCCACGTCTGGCGCGGGGTTTTCGGGACCACCGCCATGGGCCTGACCTTTGCCGGGCTTGGTCTTCTGCCGTTACCTGAAGTCACGGCAATCGGATATGCGTCGCCCATGTTCACAGTGCTTTTCGCGGCTGTATTGCTGGGCGAGAAGGTCCGGATATTTCGCCTGTCTGCGGTCGGCCTCGGGCTTGTCGGCGTCATGATCGTCATGGCACCACGCCTGAGTGTCGGATCTGATGATCTGTCACAAGCCGCGACACTGGGGGCCATCATGGTTCTGGTGGCCTCGATCTTGCGGGCCCTCGTGCAAATCCACGTCAGACGGCTGGTCAAGACCGACCACACGGCGGCGATTGTCTTTTACTTCTCCGCCACGGCAACTTGCCTTGCCCTGTTCTCCGCGCCCATCGGGTGGGTTGTCGATCACCCATCTTTTGTCTGGGTCTGGCCGGACAGATCGGTATTTATTTGGCTGGTAACTGCAGGGCTCGTGGGCGGGGTTGCGCAAATCATGGTCACCTCGTCCTATCGTTTTGGCGGCGCTTCCATGCTGGCACCTTTTGATTATGCCTCGATGATCTTTGCCAGCATCATCGGTTATGTGGCGTTTAGCGAAGTCCCCACCGGTCCGATCATCCTCGGTGCCACCCTTGTCATCGCGGGCGGCGTGCTGATCATTTGGCGAGAACGTCAATTGGGGCTGGACCGCAGCAAATCCAAGCCCAATATGCCACCTTCAGGTGCCCCCTAACCAGAGGATCAGGAAATGAGCGACCCAGAGACCCACAAGGAAAAGATGAAAGAAGTGCAGGCCAAGCACCGCGCAAAGGTTGCCGAGTTACAGGACCCGGAAAAGGGGCTGGTGCTGGTACATACGGGCAACGGCAAGGGAAAGTCTTCCAGCGCTTTTGGTGTGGTCATCCGCGCGCTTGGATGGAAGCAGAAAGTGGGCGTTGTCCAGTTTATCAAAGGCAAGTGGATAACCGGAGAACGGCGGTTTTTCGACCAGTTGGGCGATGTGACCTGGCATACGATGGGCGAAGGGTTCACCTGGGATACGCAAGACCGGGAGCGCGATATTGCGGCGGCCCAGGCCGCATTTGGCAAGGCTGTCCAGATGATGGAGAGCGGGGATTATGACCTGATCGTGCTGGACGAGATCAACATCGCCCTGCGTTACGACTATCTCGACGTGGCACAGGTCATCGAAAGCCTGAAAGGCCGTGACAAGCGCACCGGCGTCATCCTGACTGGTCGCAATGCGAAGCCTGAGCTGATGGAATTTGCCGATCTGGTCACCGAAATGACCGAGGTCAAACACCCTTACAAGGCCGGGATCAAAGCGCAGCGCGGCGTCGATTTCTGACCCCGGTCAAGGACTTCGGCAGGCGGCATTGCCACCCGCCAATGAACTTTCAGGCACGTACCAGTTTTTCGTAGCTTTGGGCGATTTCGCGGGTGATGCTGCCGACCTCGAAGTTATAGTCGCCAATCTGACCCACGGGAGTGACTTCTGCCGCCGTACCCGTCAGCCAGCATTGCTCGAACCCTTCCAGTTCTTCGGGCATGATGTGCCGCTCATGCACCTTGATCTGACGATCCTTTAGCATGCCCACAACGGTCTGGCGGGTGATCCCATTGAGGAAACAGTCGGGGTCCGGCGTGTGAACTTCACCGTCCTTGACGAAGAAAATATTCGCCCCCGTGGCTTCGGCAACATAACCGCGATAGTCGAACATCATCGCATCAGAGCACCCTTTCGCCTCCGCCGCGTGTTTTGACATGGTGCAGATCATGTAAAGACCGGCGGCCTTGGCATGGCTGGGGATCGTCTCGGGGCTGGGGCGCTTCCATTTGGAGATGTCGAGCTTGGCGCCCTTCATCTTGGCATCCCCGTAATACGCACCCCATTCCCAGGCAGCGATCGCCAGTTGCACCGGATTGCGCGCGGAGGCTACCCCCATGTCTTCACCAGCCCCGCGCCACGCGATGGCGCGCACATAGGCGTCCTGCAGCCCACTTGCGGCCAGAACTTCGACCTTTGCGGCTTCGATTTCGTCCACCGTGTAGGGGATTTCGAAATCTATCATCTGTGCTGATCGGATCAGGCGTTCGGAATGTTCACGGCTTTTAAAAATCTTGCCGTTGTAGGCGCGCTCACCCTCAAAGACGGACGAAGCATAGTGCATTGCGTGCGTCAGAATATGGACATTGGCCTCGCGCCATTCGATCATTTGGCCATTCATCCAGATCTTGCCGTCGCGGTCATTGTAAGCGCCTGCCATCGTCTTTCCTTCCCTAGGTTTGCCGCCAGATTTGCATTTATTGCGCCAGATACGTCCGATACGGACATAATATTGCGCAAAAGATGCGATTCGATAGCCGTTCACTCTTGGAATGTCAACAACACTGACATATACTGGCTCAAGTTGATTATTGTATTTTGAGGCAAACCGATGGCAGACGGGCGATCAACAACAGCCCAAAGCGGTGAAAACCTTCTGTTTTTGACCGACGAGCAGCTACGGCAGGGTATTGAGGCAATGTTTTTTGCCTACCGCGGATTTACGGCTGATCCAGACCGTATCCTCAGCGATCTGGCCTATGGTCGTGCGCATCATCGCGCCGTGCACTTCATCAACCGCGCGCCGGGCACGACGGTTAATAACCTGCTTAATATACTCGGCGTGACCAAACAGTCGCTCAACCGCGTCCTTCGTACGCTCATCGAAGATGGACTGGTTGAAAGCAAGGTCGGTAAAGTGGATAAACGCGAAAGGCATCTGTTTCTGACCGAGGATGGTCAGGCGTTGGAGCAGAAGCTGTCAGACGCCCAACGCGCGCGGATGCGGATGGCATTCAGAGATGCCGGACCCGAAGCCGTCGCAGGGTTTCGAACGGTGTTGGAGGCGATGATGGACCGGGAAATGCGTTTTGCGTACACGCGGCTGAGGGACAGCGGCACATGAGTGATATGGACGCCCATCTGCTGATTGTAGATGATGATGAGCGCATTCGGACATTGCTGCAAAAGTTTCTGATGCGGAACGGGTTTCTGGTCACGGCAGCACGCGACGCGGAACACGCACGGCGCATTCTGTCCGGTCTGGATTTCGATCTGATCGTTCTGGATGTGATGATGCCGGGCGAAGACGGGCTGACCCTGACCAAATCTCTGCGAGAATCCCGTGCCGTGCCGATCCTGTTGCTGACGGCAAAAGGTGAAACCGGCAATCGGATCGAAGGATTGGAAGCGGGTGCGGATGATTACCTCGCCAAGCCCTTCGAGCCAAAGGAGCTGTTACTGCGCATCAATGCAATCCTGCGCCGGATGCCCGAAGCGCCCGCCGATCAGATTGCGCCCAAGGTGCTGTCGCTTGGGGCCATTCGCTACGATATGGAGCGTGGCGAGATGTGGCAGGGCGAAGAACTTGTGCGGCTGACCGCCACAGAGATGCAGTTGATGAAAATCTTCTCTGCCAGTTGCAACGAACCGATCAGCCGCGCCAAACTGGTCGAGGAACTGGGGCGCGATCGCGGACAAGCGCAGGAACGCGCCGTAGACGTTCAGATTACCCGGCTGCGGCGCAAGATCGAGGAAGACCCCAAGCAACCGCGCTATCTGCAAACCGTGCGGGGTGCAGGATACATGCTGGCACCCGAATAACCCGACATTGTTGACCGGACGGACTGGCAACGCCCGCACTTGGGCGCTATGGTCTGCAACGACTTTGGAACAGGAAAGCGGCAATGACGGACACGCCCGTAGGTGAAATGAGTTTCGAACAAGCGATGGCCGAGCTGGAAAAGGTTCTGGGCCAGCTCGAACGTGGCGATGTGGCCCTGGATGAGAGCATCGCCCTTTATGAACGTGGCGCGGCGCTGAAGGCCCGCTGTGAAACCAAGCTCAAGGAAGCTGAGGAAAAGGTTGCCGCCATCACATTGGATGGTGACGGAAACGCGGCAGGCACGACACCGGTCGAAGGGCTCTGAGCATGTTTGCCGACCGTCTGAGCGCGTCTGCTCAGGCCATCCAAAAGCATTTCGACCTTGTTCTGGCAGCCCTGGACAATGTGCCTGTGGTGGACGCCATGGCCCATGCGACCCATGGCGGTAAGCGGTTGCGTGGTTTTCTGGTACTTGAAAGCGCCCGCCTGCATGGCATTGACGCGACCCATGCCATCTGGCCTGCCACCGCCATTGAAGCGTTGCACGCCTATTCGCTGGTGCATGATGATCTGCCGTGCATGGACGATGATGACATGCGACGGGGGCGTCCGACCGTGCATAAGAAATGGGATGAAGCCACGGCCGTTCTGGCAGGGGATGCACTTCAAACCCTCGCCTTTGAACTCGTGAGCCGCGCCGAGACCAGCGCCAAACCATCGGTGCGCGCAGATCTGGTGTTGCGTCTGGCGCGCGCCAGCGGTGTGCAGGGTATGGTCTTGGGCCAGGCATTGGACATTGCGGCGGAAACAGCAGCAGAGCCTCTGACCCTGGCCGAGATCACGACACTCCAGCAGGGCAAGACCGGTGCCTTGATCGAATGGTCGGCGACGGCTGGTGCCGCAATGGCGGAGGCCGATACAACCCCTCTGCAATCCTATGCACGCGCTCTGGGGTTGGCGTTTCAGATCGCAGATGACGTGTTGGATGTCACCGGAGACAGTGCAACCGTGGGCAAGGCGGTGGGCAAAGACGCCAGTGCCGGCAAAGCCACCTTTGTTTCGCTCCTGGGGCTGGATACCGCACGTCAAAGGGCCGCTGACCTGATTGATGAAGCCTGCGACAGCCTGGCGGGTTACGGAAATGATGCCAACACACTAAAAGAGGCTGCGCGTTTCGTTGTAACGCGCGCGCATTGAGAGCTTTGCTATGACGTCAGACAGACCGGACACACCTTTGCTGGACACGATCAATCGACCGGCTGACATGAAACAACTGTCGGATCGGCAGTTGACACAACTGGCCCGTGAATTGCGGTCGGAAACTGTCTCGGCGGTATCCGTCACCGGCGGGCATCTGGGGGCAGGCCTGGGCGTGGTGGAACTGACCGTTGCGCTGCATGCTGTCTTTGACACGCCACGCGACAAGATCATCTGGGATGTCGGCCACCAATGTTATCCGCACAAAATCCTGACCGAGCGGCGCGACCGCATTCGTACGCTGCGCATGAAGGATGGCCTCAGCGGTTTTACCAAGCGCAAGGAATCTCCCTACGATCCTTTTGGGGCGGCACATAGCTCCACCTCGATTTCTGCCGCTCTGGGCTTTGCCGTTGCCCGCGATCTGGGTGGCGTTGTGCCCGAAGGTCTGGGTGATGCGATCGCCGTGATCGGTGATGGGTCGATGAGCGCTGGCATGGCCTATGAAGCGATGAACAACGCGGGCCACCTGAAAAAACGGCTGATCGTCATTCTGAACGATAATGAAATGTCCATCGCGCCGCCCGTGGGGGCGATGTCCACCTACCTCAGCCGACTTTATGCCGAAGAACCCTTTCAGGACTTTAAGGCTGCTGCCAAGGGGGCGGTGAGCCTGTTGCCCGAACCCTTCAGAGAAGGGGCCAAACGCGCCAAGGATATCCTCAAAGGCATGGCCGTTGGGGGCACGCTCTTTGAACAACTGGGGTTTTCCTACCTAGGCCCCATTGATGGGCACGATATGGATCAGCTGCTGCCGGTGTTGCGCACCGTGAAGGCGCGGGCGACCGGACCCATCCTGATCCATGTATTGACCAAGAAAGGCAAAGGCTACGAGCCCGCCGAGACCGCGCGTGACAAGGGGCATGCGACCGCCAAATTCGACGTGATCACAGGCGAGCAGAAAAAAACTCCCTCCAACGCGCCAAGCTACACGCGCGTTTTTGCCGACAGCCTGCTACAGGAAGCCGCCGAGGATGACAGGGTTTGTGCCATCACGGCTGCCATGCCCGATGGCACCGGCCTGAACCTTTTTGCCGAAAGATATCCCAGCCGATGCTTTGATGTGGGCATCGCGGAGCAGCACGGCGTGACTTTTTCTGCCGGGCTGGCGGCGGGCGGCATGAAACCGTTCTGCGCGCTTTATTCGACCTTTCTACAGCGCGGGTACGATCAGGTGGTGCATGACGTGGCCATTCAACGCCTGCCTGTGCGCTTTGCCATTGACCGTGCCGGATTGGTCGGGGCGGACGGGGCCACCCATGCCGGTGCCTTTGACGTCGCCTACCTCGCCAATCTGCCGGGTTTTGTGGTGATGGCCGCCGCCGATGAGGCGGAGCTGAAACATATGGTGGCGACCGCCGCCGCCTATGATGACGGGCCCATCGCCTTTCGCTTTCCCCGCGGTGAAGGTCAGGGCGTGGAGATGCCAGAGCGCGGCACACCGCTTGAGATTGGCAAGGGGCGGATCATCTCTGCGGGCGCACGCGTTGCACTCTTGTCTTTTGGCACCCGTCTGGCGGAAGTCGAGAAGGCAGCAGAAGCCCTGAGGACGCGAGGGATCACACCGACCGTCGCAGACGCCCGTTTTGCCAAACCGCTCGACCGGGAGTTGATCCTGAATCTGGCCGCAGAACATGAAGCGCTGATCACCATCGAAGAAGGCGCGGTGGGCGGTTTCGGCAGCCATGTGGCGCAGTTGCTTGCCGAAGAAGGCGTCTTTGACACCGGTCTGAAATATCGCTCCATGGTGCTGCCGGACATCTTCATTGATCAGGCCAGCCCGGCGGACATGTACGCCGTCGCCAAACTGAACGCTTCGGATATTGAGAGCAAGGTCCTAGACGTTCTGGGAGTGGCTCAGATCGGTGAAGCGCGGGCCTGAGCTTCACCCCATCGCTGCACTCACCAGCAATACCGCCCCCAGCGGCACGGCAACCATGCCGATATAGCCAGCAATGACGAAGTATCCGTCGCGAGCAAAAAGGCCAAATGCGAAAAGCCCGATTGTCGCAGCCGCCAGCGATGTGACCCCGGGCACCAGTTCCAACGCGGGCCAGCCCAGCGGAATGACAGCGCATTGCGCAAGGATCAGCATACGCATAGGTCCGCGGGTCAGGTACTGGAGCCTGGGGTGGGAGTTTCGGTCAATCCAGCTGGCAGGCCCGCGCAACCATTGCACGGCGCGCTCCAGAGCAGATCTTGATATCTGCATCGCCATGACCTTCTCAGGCAACCAAAGCTGGTACCCCATCAGCGCCTGAAGCGCGAGCATGACGATGATCGCGGCACAGATCGTCGGAATACCGGGCACACCGGAAAGAGGTGAGACAAGAAAAAGTGCGACCACCAGAATGACTGGCGTAATGGTACGGTCCCCGATCTCAGACACGATTTCCTGCACCGCCACCTTCTCATCTGTCGCGGCGTTATCCACCGCATCCAGCAAATGGGTCAGCGGCCAGTCATCATATGTCCGAAACGTCCCGATCTTGCAGTTCCTCTTGCAGCAAAGCGTTCAGCCCAACCCGGTAGGTCGGGTAAAGCAGTTGAACACCCAACGCCTGTTTGATCCGATCGTTCCGCACTTTTTTGCTCTCCGCGTAGAAGCTGCGCGCCATCGGGGTCATCTCCGCGGTCTCGAAATCCACTGCGGGCGGCAGCGGCAGGCCAAGCAATTCGGCAGCATAGGCAATCACGTCTTCCGGCGGGGCCGGGTCATCATCGCAAAGGTTGTAGATCGCGCCGGGATCGGGTTTCGCCAGTGAGGCCTCCAACACCTGCGCGATGTCCTCAACATGGATGCGCGAAAACACCTGACCTTTCTTGATGATGCGCCGCGCCGTGCCTTTACGGACCTTCGCAAAGGGGCCGCGTCCGGGGCCGTAAATCCCCGCAAGCCGGAAAATATGCAGCTTGAGATCGGGGATTGCCTGCCATGCAGCTTCAGCCTCGACACGGGCCTGACCGCGCTTGGTCGATGGTGTCAGGGCCGAGGTTTCATCGACCCATCCCCCCTGATGGTCGCCGTAAACACCGGTTGTCGAAAGATACCCGACCCAATCCAGATGCGCGGCGGCGGTCGCAATGTCGGATCGCATTTCTGCAAGTGTCGGATCACCCTGCGGTCCCGGTCCGGCAGAAACCAGCAGCGCATCCGCCTGCGCCAGCATGGGGCCAATATCAGTGCCGGGCCAGATCACCGGGTCAACACCTGTGGCGGCGATCTCAGACGCTTTGGCATCGCTGCGCGTGGTGCCGATGATACGCCAGCCCTGCGGGATCAGACGCGCAGCCAGGGCGCGGGCGCTGAAGCCGTGACCAATTGAAAGAAGTGTCTTTGTCATATGCCCAAGGTGGACGTCCCGGCCACAAGGTTCAAGCACTCAGCGCGTTAACGGCCTTTCCAAACGGGATCACGCTTCTCAGCAAAGGCGCGCGCACCTTCCATCTGATCCTCAGAAGCGTACAGCCGATCCACCGTTGGCAACTGGCGTTTGGTAATGCGATTCATGCTGTCCTGAAACTTGGAGTCCTCAGCGTCGCGCACGATCTCCTTGATGGCCGCGTAGACCAGCGGCGGACCCGAGGCGAGAAGTTCCGCCAGCGCCCAGGCGCGCGCCATCAGATCCGCGGCAGGCACGATCTCGTTGATCAGGCCCCAACCCTTGGCCTCCTCGGCATCAAACCAGCGCCCGGTCAGCAGCAGTTCCATCGCAATGTGGTAGGGGATGCGCTTGGGCAGCTTGACCGAGGCCGCATCGGCCACCGTGCCGGAGCGGATTTCGGGCAGCGCGAAAGTGGCATGATCCGCCGCCAGGATCATATCCGCGCTCAGCGCCAGTTCCAGCCCACCGCCGCAGGCGATCCCGTTCACCGCCGCAATGACGGGTTTGTTCATGTCGCGCAATTCTTGCAACCCGCCGAAGCCGCCCACGCCGTAATCCCCGTCAACAGCGTCCCCTTCTGCCGCCGCTTTCAGATCCCATCCGGGGCAAAAGAACTTTTCGCCGCCGCCGGTCAGAATGCACACGCGCAGCTCTGCATCATCGCGAAAATCGGCGAAAACCTCGCCCATGATGCGGGAGGTTCTCAGATCAATCGCATTCGCCTTTGGCCGGTCGAGCGTCACCTGCAAAATTGCCCCTTTTCGGGTTGTCTTAATCGGCTCCATCAGGCTCTCCTTGCGCGTTTGTGTCAGGGGTCATGGTGATCAGCGCATCCGCAACCACGGCGCGGTCAGCAGTGCAGATAAGTGGGTTGATCTCAGCCTCACCGATCCGTTCGGCATGTGCAATAACGAAGCTTTGCAGGGCCATCACGGCCCGCGTGATCGCGGTCAGATCGGCAGCGGGCCTGCCACGAAACCCAGTCAGCAACGGGTAGGTTTTCAACCGGGTCAGGGCCGCCGTCACATCGTCTTCGGTCACCGGCAAAAGCAGCGACGTCGTGTCCTGCCAAAGCTCGGTCATCACACCGCCCGCGCCGAGGGTCAGCACAAACCCGTGTGCTGCATCGCGTGTCACCCCGATCAGCAATTCGGCAACACCGCCTTGCACCATTTCCTCGATCAGAAAACTTTGGGCCTTCATGCGCTGCGCCGTGACGGCAAGCGCATCGTGAGTGAGGTTCAACATCACGGCACCGGCTTCTGATTTATGGGCGATGCCTTGCCCTTTCAGCACCAGGGGTGCCGCCAGATCAGAGGCTACCGCCACGTCGCCGGCACCATGCACAGCGACCGCGCGCGGCGTGTCGGCCCCGAACCCGCGCAACAGCTCTTTTGCGTCGGCTTCACTTAAAGGGGCGACGGTCCGATCATGCCCTGGCACAAGCGGCGGCATCCGGTGCGGCGCGCGCATCTGGGCCGCGGCTTCAGCCGCATTCATCGCCTCGCGCAGACCACATAAGGGCGTAACGCCCGCCGCCATCAAGTCGCGGGCAACCTCGCGCGGCATCAGTTCCGGCAGCGTTGCCACCACGGCGACGGGCTGGCCACCGCGCTTTCGGACGGCGATTGCGGCCTGGGTGGCACTTTGCCAATCGCTCGCATCCGTATGGGGATAGTCGATAACGATCAGGGTCAATCCCACATGCCTCGCGGCCATCGGCAGCCAGGCGGCGGTCATCTTGTCAACATCCCCCCAGACATATGTGTGATAGTCCAAGGGGTTGGATAGGGAAACCATCGGCCCAAGAGCCTCTAAGAGGGCAGATTCCTGATCATTGGTCAGGGCCGGGAATGTGAGGGCAGAATGCGCGGCGGTATCGGCGGCCAGACTGGCCTCACCCCCGGAACAACTGATGCAGGAGAGCGCATTTGAGGTCAGCGGCCCGTTGCAATGCAAGAGCTTCAGCGTCTCCAGAAAGCTGGGCAAGTCATGCAGGCGCGCGATCCCCAACCGGTCCAACAAGGCCTGCGCGCCTGCGTCACTACCCGCAAGAGAGGCCGTATGCGATATCGTGGCGTTGCGTGCCTGGTCGGACGCGCCGACCTTGAGCGCGATGAGTGGTACGGATTTTTCCTGCGCCTTCATCGCCAGATCATGCCACTGCCCCGTGTCACCAAAACCTTCGATGTGCAGCCCGATGGCGGTGATGCGTGGATCGTCCAGCAGGGCCATGGCAATTTCCGCCTGACGGGTCTGCGCCATGTTCCCGCAGGTCACCATGCAGGCAATGGGCAGAGCCCGGCGCTGCATGGTCAGGTTGATCGCAATGTTGGAACTTTGGGTCAGTATGGCGACACCGCGCGGGACAGGGTCGCAGCCATGCTGATCCGGCCAGAGCAGTGCGCCGTCCAGCGCATTGATGAACCCATAACAATTGGGCCCGAGGATCGGCATGTCCCCGGCGGCATCAACCAGTTGCCGTTGCAGCGTGGTGGCGTTTCCGTCTTCTGCGGCGGCTTCGGAAAAGCCCGAGGCAAAGCACACCGCCCCGCCCGCGCCCATGGCCGAAAGGGCCGTCACTGCCTCAACGGTTGCCTGCCTATTGACGCCGATAAACACCGCATCCGGCACATCAGGCAGGTCGCTGATCTTGGCAACCGCCTTGACCCCTTCGATTTCGATCTCGCGCGGATGCACCAGATGCAGCCCGCCATCGAAGCTCATTTTTTGAGCCTGCAAAATGACCTGCCGACACCACGCGCCCCCGCCAATCACGGCGATGCTGCGCGGGCGCAACAGGCGCGTCAAATCCTTCGCCATTGTGCTCTCAGGCCCCAAGCGCGCGCAGCAGATCGCGGCTTATGATATGGCGCTGAATTTCCGAGGTTCCGTCCCAGATTCGCTCCACCCGCGCGTCACGCCAGAACCGTTCCAGCGGGTAGTCGTCCATCAGCCCCATGCCGCCATGAATCTGGATGGCCGCATCCGTGACCCGCGCCAGCATTTCGGAGGCATAAAGCTTCGCACTGGCAATCTCGCGGTTCGCGGGCAAACCTTTGTCCAGCCGATCCGCCGCGGCGAGTGTCAGCAAATCCGCCGCATCAATCTCGGTAATCATATCGGCAAGCTGAAAGCTGACGCCCTGAAACTTGCCGATCTTCTGGCCGAACTGTTCGCGCTCCGCAGCATAGGTCAGCGCATAGTCAAAGACCCGCCGCGCACGCCCCACCGACATGGTCGCCACGGTGATCCGGGTCGCATAAAGCCAGGTGTTCATCACCTCGAACCCGCCATCGACCGCGCCCAGCACTTGGGTGTCCGGCAGACGGCAATCGTCAAAGTCGAGGATCATGTTCTTGTACCCCCGGTGACTGACCGATTTGTAGCCCTCGCGAATGGTAAAGCCCGGCGTGTCGCGATCCACCAGAAAGGCGGTGATGCGTTTCTTGGGGCCCTTGCGGGTCTGATCCTCACCGGTGGCGATGAAAACGATGATGAAATCGGCGTGATCCGCACCGGAAATGAAATGCTTGGTGCCGTTCACAACCCAATCGCCGCCCTCTCGCACGGCGGCACATTTCATTCCCCGCACATCCGATCCGGCCCCGGGTTCGGTCATCGCCAGCGCGTCCATCCGCTCGCCGCGCACGGCGGGCATGAGGTAGCGCTCGACCTGTTCGCCCTCGCAGGCCATCAGGATGTTCTGCGGGCGGCCAAAAAAATGGTTGAGCGCCATGGACCCGCGCCCCAACTCCCGCTCCACCAGCGCAAATTCCAGATGGTTGAGCCCTGCGCAGCCCACCGTTTCAGGGAAGTTGCAGGCGTAAAATCCAAGCTCGATGGTCTTGCGCTTGATCTCCTGCGCAATCTCCTGCGGCACCTCACCGGTGCGCTCGACCAGCGCTTCATGAGGATAAATTTCGTTCTCCACAAATGACCGGACCGTATCCGCAATCATCTGGTGTTCATCGGTCAGACCGTAGTTTGTCATGGGGATTCTCGTGTGGTGTCAGGGAAAAGCGGCGATCTGCCCGCCTATCTTCCCAACCGGCGCGTGCTTGTCCAGCGCGTCAGATCATCCACAAAACGGCAGAGCATCACGTGTACATCTGCTTTTTGCGCGCGCGGGTTTCATCAGTGGCCTGCGCTGATCCATCGTGATAGCTGCCGAACCAGCGGTCCCACGGCATCTCTACAGTGCCATAATTGCATTCGAAATAACGGTGATGCAGCTGGTGGAAAAACACGCCTGCCTTGGCCTGTCGTTTGTCACCAACGATGATCTCCTCAAAGCCGGAGTGCGAAAAGACAGGATGCGTGGATTGCACATAGCCATGAAACAGCACATGCAGCGGATGGCTGGGCACCACGAAATGGATCGCGAAATTCGTATAGAACAACAGATGTTCGATGGGATGCATCGAAATGCCGGACCAGGGGCCCACGTTGACGTTGCGGTGGTGCAGCGCATGCGCCGCCTTGTAAAGCGGCGGCCAGTGCAAGAGCCGGTGCACCCAGTAGAAATGAAAGCTCGACCAGATCGGCAGCAGCACGAAAAACGCCACAAACCAGACCGGATTGCCGGGAAAAAGCATCACAGGCGCATAGCCATTGGCCATCGCCCAGAACACCAGCACCTGCGCGGCGGTCCAGAGCGTGATGCCGCTGGCGATGTGCCAGAACATATTGTCATGAACCTGATTGCCGAAGGTGAAGGTGCCGTTGTTGCGCGCCTGATCGCGCGGGTCGTATTTGGTCTTTTCCCCCTGACCTTTGCGCATGATCAGCCAGTAATGCAGGGTGCCTGCGCAGATCACCTGCGGGACCAGATTGGCCAGCCAGACCTTGATCACCCCCCCCCAAGCCAGCACCTGCATCTCGGCCAGTTCGGGTAGAATCACGAAATATGCGGCGAGCGCCAACACGAAACACAGCGTGGTGGTGGAAATCTCCAGCCAGAAAGCGGCGTACCAACGGAAAATCGCGGCCGGTCTGGGGGGCCATTGAAACAGCGGGTTTTGCGCCAGCGGTACCTGCGGGCGGAAGTTCCAGCGACCTGCCTCCCGTGTTTCGGCGCTGTCGGGAAGGCCAGCGGTTCGGGCATCATTGAGCATAGCTTGACCCTTCTTCGTCCAGGATGGCTTTGAGTTCGGCCAGATGGCGCGCGTCCTGTTCGGGATAGTCCTCCAGTTCCCGCGCGGTCTTTTCGGCGATATCATCCGGCAGCACCCGCAGCGGCTGGCCGGTTTGCAGCGCCATGATGTAGGTCATGCAGGCCCGTTCGAAATAGTAGAGCCGGTTGAAGGTGTCGGCCACCGTATCACCGATGATCATGATCCCGTGGTTGCCCATGATCATGACTTTTTTCTTCGGGTCATCAAAGAGTTGCGCACAGCGCTCGCCTTCTTCTTCAAAGGCCAAACCACCATAGTTTTCATCAATCACGTAGCGGTTGAAGAAGGTGCAGGCGTTTTGGTCGACGGGCGGCAGGCGGCTGTCGGCCAGTGCGGCCAGCGCCGTGGCATAGGGCGAATGCACATGCATGGCGCAACGCGCATGGGCGCAGTGCCGGTGCAACCCGCCATGTAACCCCCAGGCCGTTGGGTCCGGAGCATCCGGCCCTTCCATGCTTGCCGGGTCATTGGCATCCACCACGATCAGATCAGAGGCCTTGATCCGCGAAAAATGCATCTGATTGGGGTTCATCAAGAACCGGGTGCCGTCTTCGTTGATCGCAAGGCTGAAATGATTGGCCACGGCTTCATGCATGTTCAGCCGCACCGTCCAGCGAAAGGCGGCGGCGAGATCCACGCGTTCCTGCCAATGATCCATATTGGCGCGCAATTCGGTGACAGACATAAGGGTCCTCCGGGGTCGTTCGATGGTATCACAACACCCAACCGGCTTGCTTGACCAACGAAAAAATCGTAGCTCACGCATAAGTAAAGCTACTGAATGGGTTATGATGGCCGATTTACCGCCTTTGAACTGGCTCCGCGCCTTTGAAGCTTCCGCCCGGAACCTAAGTTTCACCGGGGCCGCGCGCGATCTCAACATGACGCAAAGCGCTGTGAGCCAGCAGATCAAATCGCTCGAAGGCTTTCTGGGTCGACCGCTCTTTCACCGCCGGGCGCGGGCCTTGGAACTCACGCAAACGGGGGTCAGCTATCTGCCGGTGGTCCGGGACGCTTTTCGCACGCTAGCGCATGGCACCCGCGCGCTGACCCGCAACGAAGGCGATGCGTTGCAAATCCAGTGCAACCTCACCTTTGCCATTCAATGGCTGGCCCCGCGGCTGGCACGGTTTCGGCAGGCACATCCGGAGGTGCAGATCAACATCTCCACCGAGCTTTGGGAAGCACGGGACATGGCCGAAGGGGCGGATGTCGAAATCCGCTACTCGCTGCGCCCGTCGGATCAAGTGCATGCAGAGCTTCTGGCGACTGACCACTATTACCCCGTTTGCACGCCGGGCTATCCCGTCACGTTGGCAACGCTGGCGGACCAGCCGCTTTACGATTGCTCCAACATGATGGGCACCTGGGCTGTCTGGGCTGAGGAGCAATCGCTCGATTGGCCGGACCCGCCGGTCACCTATGCAACCACCTATTCCGTCCCACTTTCAGTGGCCATAACGGGGGGCGGCATGGCGCTTGGTCACGACGCCATTGTCGCGGGTCTGATGGAGGCCGGACATCTGATCGCGCCTTTTGCGCACCGCGCCGAAATGCAGGAAGCCTACTATCTGATCCGTGCCCCACGTGCTCAGGCGATGCCTGCAGCCGAAGCCTTCACAAGCTGGCTGAAGGCAGAACTGGCCACGTTCTACAAGGGGCGGCTCGGCACCCAGGCGTAACCATCGTCACACAGGATATAGGCTTCGCGCAGCCCGTGCGGTTTGTCCGTCGCCTCTTGAAGGATCATCGCGCCCAGCGCATGCGCCCGGGCAACCGCCTCGTCGGGGTCGGTGTCGTAGAATCGGATTTCAACGCCAGCACCGCGCGGCGGGTTCTCCGGCAGGATGTTCAGCAGCGGATTGGCGCTGTAGGTGCCGTCGCTGTGCAGCTGAAAAACCTCGTCACCATAGGTGATGATGGCGAAATCATTGCTCAGACGGTGCACCCCGACGTCGAATATCGTTTGCAGAAAGGCAGAAGCGGCGCGGACATCGCGCACCAGCAGGTTCAGACCGATCCCGCGCAGGCTTTTGCCGAAATCCTCGGCGGATACGGTTTCATAGTCCATCAATGCAGCTCCCCGCTTGAACATCCCCAAATCCCGTGGCACCTAGGGACATGACGCATGCTCCTTTTCCTTCATGGCCCGATACCGCAGCACAGCTCATTGAGGTGGCGACCGGGCGTACCCCTGCTGACACCGTGATAAAAGGCGGTGTGTGGGTCAATGTCCATACGCGCGAAATTCTGCCCGGTTACGACATTGCCGTGGCGTCAGGGCGTATTGCCTGCGTTGTGCCGGATGCTGCGCATTGCACCGGCCCCGAGACGCAGATCATCGAGGCACAGGGCCGCTACATGATCCCCGGTCTATGCGACGGGCATATGCATATCGAAAGCGGCATGTTGACCCCGGCGGAATTTGCGCGCGCCGTGATCCCACATGGGACCACGTCGATGTTCACTGATCCGCACGAGATCGCCAATGTTCTGGGTCTGGAAGGCGTGCGCATGATGCATGACGAGGCGCTGATGCAGCCGGTGAATATCTTCACCCAGATGCCCTCCTGCGCACCGTCCGCGCCGGGGATGGAGACCACAGGGTTCGAGATTACGGCAGAGGATGTGGCAGAAGCCATGCAATGGCCGGGGATCATCGGATTGGGCGAGATGATGAATTTCCCCGGCGTGTCGAACGCTGATCCGAAGATGCTGGCGGAAATCGCCGCCACCCAGAACGCAGGCAAAACAGTGGGCGGACATTATGCCTCGCCCGATCTGGGGCCTGCCTTTGCGGGCTATGTGGCGGGCGGTCCGGCGGATGATCATGAAGGAACCTGCCAGGCTGACGCGATCGCGCGCATGCGGCAGGGGATGCGGTCGATGATCCGACTGGGCTCAGCCTGGTATGACGTCGAAACCCAGATCACCGCAATCACCGAAAAGGGCCTCGATCCACGCAACATGATCCTGTGCACCGATGACAGTCATTCCGGCACTTTGGTGAATGACGGGCATATGAACCGCGTCGTGCGCCATGCAATCGACTGCGGCTGCGACCCGATCGTCGCGTTGCAGATGGCCACGATCAATACCGCCACGCATTTTGGTCTGGAACGCGAGATCGGCTCGTTGACGCCCGGCAGGCGCGCGGATGTGATCCTGACGTCGGACCTGAAAACGCTGCCCATTGAAACCGTGATCGCGCGCGGTCAGATCGTGGCCGAAAACGGCGCCTGTCTTGTCGATTGCCCGCACTACAATTGGCCTGACACCGCGCGGCAGACCGTGCGCATGGGCAAGATGCTTGCGGCGGATGATTTCGCCATTCCCGCGCCAACCGGGGCGAATGCCGTGCGGGCCAACGTCATCGGTGTGGTCGAAAATCAGGCGCCCACCAAAGCCCTGCAATTTGAACTGCCGGTGACGGAAGGCCGGGTACAAGCCACTGGCGAGGTCTGCCAGATCGCCCTGGTCGAGCGCCACCGCGCCACCGGGTCGGTCACAAACGCCTTTGTGTCCGGTTTCGGCTACGACGGCCCCATGGCGATGGCCTCGACCGTGGCCCACGACAGCCACCATATGATCGTGGTCGGTACAGATGCCGATCACATGGCCATGGCGGCCAACCGGCTGGGAGAGGTTGGCGGCGGCATCGTGATCTTCAAGGACGGCATTGAGCTCGCCCTTGTCGAACTGCCCATCGCTGGCCTGATGTCCGACAGCCCCGCCACGGAGGTGGCCGCCAAAGCCGACCAGATGATGCGGGCCATGCGCGACTGTGGCTGCTCCCTCAACAATGCCTACATGCAGCACTCGCTGCTCGCCCTTGTGGTGATCCCCGAGCTGCGCATCTCTGATCTTGGATTGGTCGATGTGCGCAGCTTTGAATTCATTCCAGTAATTGAGCCCCTTTCATGACAGATATCCTGACGCCAGACGTCCCCGAAACAGAAGAATTCCGCGATGCAAAAGCTGCCGTTGCAAGGCTTGAAGAGCTTTACAATCAGGCCACCGAATTCCTATGCAAACACTTCATCAAAGCTATGGCCGAAGGCGCGCCCGCGTCTCGTGTTCGCGCCTTTTATCCCGAGGTGCTGTTCAAAACATCAAGCTACGCGCAAGTCGATACGCGCCTCAGTTACGGGCATGTCTCCGCGCCCGGCAGCTTCCGCGCCACCATCACCCGGCCTGATCTCTTTCGGCACTATCTGGTGCAGCAGATTGGCCTTTTGATCGAAAACCATGACCAGCCGGTCAGCATCGGGGCGTCGACCACACCGATCCCGGTGCACTTCGCTGTTGCCAACGACAGCAGCATCACGGTGCCACAGGAAGGTGCCGCGGAATTTACCTTGCGCGATATCTTTGACGTACCGGATCTGAGCACCACCAATGATGACATCGTGAACGGCACCTATGTCTCACCCGATGGCATCGGGCCACTGGCACCCTTTACCGCCCAACGGGTCGATTATTCGCTGGCCCGTCTGGCGCATTACACCGCAACCGATCCGGTGCATTTCCAGAACCATGTGCTCTTCACCAACTACCAGTTCTATGTCTCCGAATTCGAGGCCTATGCGCGCGAACAACTGGATGATCCATCCTCCGGCTATACCGCATTTGTCTCAACAGACAATGCCACCATCACGGGTGGCGATCAGCCCCTTGCAGCCGCCATCAAGACACCGCAGATGCCCACCTATCACCTCAAGCGCGCTGACGGGTCGGGCATCACGCTGGTCAACATCGGGGTTGGCCCCTCGAATGCCAAAACTGCCACGGATCACATCGCGGTGCTGCGGCCCCATGCGTGGTTGATGGTCGGACATTGCGCCGGGCTGCGGAATTCGCAGGCACTGGGTGATTTCGTGCTGGCCCATGCGTATTTGCGCGAAGATCACGTGCTGGACGACGATCTGCCCGTCTGGGTGCCGATCCCGGCGCTGGCCGAAATCCAGATCGCGCTGGAACAGGCCGTAGCTCAGGTGACTGCACTCGAAGGCTATGAGCTCAAGCGCATCATGCGCACGGGTACGGTGGCCACCATCGACAACCGCAACTGGGAGTTGCGCGACCAGTCCGGCCCGGTGCAACGCCTCAGCCAATCGCGCGCTGTCGCTCTGGACATGGAAAGTGCGACGATCGCCGCCAATGGCTACCGGTTCCGGGTGCCCTATGGCACGCTGTTATGCGTCTCCGACAAACCGCTGCACGGTGAGTTGAAGCTGCCGGGCATGGCCTCGGATTTCTATAAGACACAGGTGGCGCGCCATTTGATGATCGGGATTCACGCAATGGAACGGTTGCGCACAATGCCGCTGGAACGTATCCATAGCCGGAAATTGCGCTCCTTTGAGGAGACTGCCTTCCTCTGACGCCCGAAAACCCCACAAAATAGGTTAATTTTGCATGTTTTTCCTTGCATTGCTCTACTAATCGTTGTGTTCATACACAACATCCGGGTAGATTTCGGAAATGAGGCCCAACTGTTCGGGCAGCGAAGGAGAATAAGAACATGGCAAAACCAATGACAAAGACGCAACTCGTCGCGGCACTGGCCGAAGAGATGGGCGCGGACAAGAAATCTGCAGGTGCGGCCCTTGAAGCCGTATGCAACCTGATCACACGTGAAGTTTCAGGCGGTGGTGCCGTTACCCTGCCTGGCGTCGGCAAAATCTACTGCCGCGAACGCCCTGAGCGCATGGTGCGTAACCCTGCCACCGGCGAGCAATTCAAAAAAGACGCGGACAAGGTGGTCAAGATGACCATCGCCAAAGCGCTTAAAGACAGCGTGAACGGCTAATCGCCAATCACGCTTGACTACAGGGGGTCGCGCGAGTCGCGGCCCTTTTTTATGCGGGGTGTCCAAGCGAGGGACATCGTAGCCCCTCGCCTGGTACCACCGTTATCTCAGTTCGTTGATCGACGAGATCACCTTGCCTACCAGCCCGTAATCCAAGGCTTCCTGCGTGGTCAGCCAGAAATCGCGGCGGATGTCCTCTGCGATCTTTTCCGGCGTCTGACCCGTGGCTGCGGCAAAGAGCGCATAAAACCGTTCCGTCATGATCCGGATCTGCTCGGCCTGGATCATCATGTCGGTGGCCTGCCCGCCAATCCCGCCGCGTGGTTGATGCAGCAGGAACCGCGTATTGGGCAGGCAGTACCGGTTTTCCGGGGCCGCACCGATAAAGATCAGCGCCCCCGCGCTGGCCACCCAGCCGGACCCGATGGTGCGAACGGTGGGGCGGATGAATTTGATCACGTCATGCACCATGTCGCCGCTCTCCACATGGCCACCGGGCGAAGAGATATAGACGTTGATCGGATCGTCGCTTTCCTCCGCCAGCGCCAGCAGGTGGGTCACGGTGCGCTGCGCGAGCTTGTCATCGATCTCACCGGTGATGATCACATTTCGGCTTTTGAAAAACAGCGCCTCGATCCGGCCATCACCGGATTTGTCGGGCTGCTTGCTGGTATCATCGAGCATCTTTTCGGACATGGGGTCTCTCCGCAAATTAAACCTATGCGGGAAGTGTAGCGGGGCAGGCCGGATTGTCCATCGCGCTCGGGTCATTGATAAAAACGCCCCGCCAGCACCTTGCCCTCGTTGGAGAATTGCGAAATGTTCGCCCCGGCAGGCAAAGGCGTCGGAAAGGCCCCCATGGATATTCGCGCGATTCTGGCTGGGCTTGCCTTTGCCCTGATGTGGTCTTCGGCCTTCACCTCCGCGCGGATCATCGTCGCCGACGCCTCTCCGCTGGCGGCACTGACCCTGCGCTACCTTGTGTCGGGGCTGCTGGGTGTCGCCATTGCCCGCGCTTTGGGTCAGTCGTGGCATCTGACACCTGCGCAATGGCGCGCCACGATCATCTTTGGCATCTTGCAAAACGCCGTCTATCTGGGGCTGAATTTCGTGGCGATGCAGACCATTCAGGCCTCCGTCGCGGCCATTATCGCCTCGACCATGCCGCTTCTCGTGGCGCTGGCGGGCTGGGCCTTTCTGGGCGAACGCCTCAAACCCCTGGCGGCCGCCGGGCTGGTTGCAGGGACCCTTGGCGTCGGATTGATCATGGGGTCGCGCATCACCGGAGGTGTCGATCTGATGGGCCTGCTGCTTTGTGGGATCGGTGTGATCGCCCTGACCATCGCAACGCTCGCGGTACGAGGGGCGACATCGGGGGGTAATTTTCTGATGATCGTGGGTCTGCAGATGCTCGTGGGCTGCGCGGCGCTTGCCCTCGCAACCGCAGTTTTCGAGACACCACAGGTGACCCCCAGCTGGCCCCTTGCCGCCGCCTTCCTTTATACCACGCTCGTACCGGGGCTGGCGGCCACCTTCGTGTGGTTCTGGCTGGTCAACCGCATTGGGGCCACACGCGCAGCGACCTTCCATTTCCTCAATCCTTTCTTTGGCGTGGCCATTGCGGCCCTTCTGCTGGGCGAGGCATTGGGCGCGCAGGACGTATTGGGCGTGGCCATCATCACTCTGGGGATTCTGGCGGTTCAGCTATCGCGGCAGAGCAAACGGTGATTTTCGGCTATCCAGCGCCGGATTTTTGTGGCTAGCCTGCATATCAGACCCAACATGGCCAGAAATGCAAAGCCCAGATGACCTCGCCAGACACACCTCAATCCTATGCTTTCGTTCTGGTTCCCGGCTATTCGCAACTGGGGTTTGCCTGCGCCCTCGAAGCCCTCAGCCTTGCCAACCGTCATCCCGACGGGCGGACCTATTACAGATGGCGTCTGCTCAGCGAGACCGGCGAGGCGGTGCGCGCCTATAACGGGGTCACAACGGCGGTGGACGGCCCGCTGACCGAGTTGGCGCGTGATGAAACCATTGTCATTTGCGCTGGCGAAGACGTCGGCAACAGCGCCAGCAAAAAACTGATCAACTGGCTGCGCCGCGAGGTGCGCCGCGGCATGGATTTCGGCGCTTTGTCCTCCGGCACCTATGTGCTGGCACTGGCCGGTCTGGTGGCGGGCAAACGGGTGACAACCCATTGGGAATATCGCGCGGCTCTGACGGAAATCCTGCCGGATGTGATCATGGAAGACGCGATATTTTCCATCGACGGTCGGGTTTTTACCACTGCGGGTGGGGCCGCGTCGATGGACATGATGCTGGAGCGGATCAAGGCCGATTACGGGACCGAGCTTGCGACATGGGTGGCCGACCAGATGGTCTATACCGATCCGCGCCTGCCAGATCATGCCCAGCGCATGGCCTTGCAGCCGCGCTCGGGTACGCAATGCCAAGCTCGCCATGGCCATGCAAATCATGGACAACAATATTGAAGACCCGCTCAGCCCGGATGAGATTTCGCAGATCGTCGGCGTATCAACCCGGCAGCTCGAACGGCTCTTTGCCAAATACGCAGGCATCTCGCCCAAACGCCACTACCTGCGCCTGCGGCTCGAAAAAGCCCGCGATCTGTTGCGCCAGACCGATTTCTCGGTAACGGATGTGTGTGTTGCCTGCGGGTTCAAATCGCTCTCACATTTCTCCAAAAGCTATCGGGCGGCCTATGGCATCAGCCCGGGCCTTGACGGCGGCACCGCCAAGCTTGTCTGGAAGGGCGGGGTTTAGGGTCAGAATCCTAGGCCAAACCAAACACTGCGGAGGATCCGATGGGTATCGATGACGGCATCACGTCCCTTTGGGCACAACGGCTCGGCCTGCTATTCTTGCGGGTGAGCACGGGCTTCCTGCTGGTCTGGGTCGGGCTCAACAAGCTTGTCAAAGCCACGACACCCTTTGCGCTGCGGCGCAATATCGAGATTGATGAAACCACGGGAGCCTTGCTGGGCACTGCATTCGGCGGCTTTCAGGTGATCATCGGCGTGCTGTGCGTCATCGGCCTGTGGCGCAAATTCGCCTTGCCGGTTCAGGCGCTGATCCATGGCTTCACGGCGGCCAGCGTCTGGTGGGCGATCATCGATCCTTACCGGTGGTACATCAGCGGTGTGGATCGCATTGTCTTCAATTCGCATGTGTTCTACCCGACGATCATCACCTTCGCAGCCTGCGTGCTGCTGATCGTGTTTCGGCGACAGGACACGCTTGCGGTTGACACGCTCCGGTCCCGCAGGTCCGCCAAAACCGCCTGATCCGAAGGTGTCACCGTTTTCTGAAAGCCGTGACCAGGCCACGATCCTTCGCGTGATCTCCTTTTGCCCCGGCCCCATAAATCGGCATGTCGGAGGTCTCAAACCCCTCGATGCGATTTGACAGGAACTCGAATTTGTCGGCAAAGCCCCGTTCGCGGTAATGTTCGGTTTTGATGGTCAGCACAAAGAGCGCCCCATGACCCGCCACCCGTATCAGCTCATCCAGCGCTTCGGGCCCCACATGCCCGTGGGTGAAGGTTCCGGCACTGACCACGGCGTTGTAGCTGCCATCGGCAAAGGGCAGCGTTGCGGTCAGATCGCCCTGGATGGTCTGGCGGTATATATTCTTGCCACGTGCCACGGCGAGCATTTCGGCGGAAAGGTCGAAAGCATCGAGTATGCAATCTCCTGATTTGAGAATTTTTTCCGCCACCAGCCCGGTACCAGCTCCCGCGTCCAGAACAGGCCCGCGCCCACCCATCGCCCAGAACAGCTGCGCCACATGATCTGGCATGATGAAATCCATCTCTGCCGCGAATGTCTGGTCGTAGGTCTCTGCCCAGCCTGCATATAGCGCCTTGTTGTCCTCAGGCGTTTCGAGCGCATAGGCATTGTCGAGACTATGTTTCTTTTCTGGCATCGCCCCGATCCTTCCTGTGCCTGACCATTGAGATTGGTGTTATTGCAGCAACTGCTCGATTTCGCGGGTGATCCGGGCTGATTGCGGTCTGACGGTTGCACCCCAGGTGCCCACGACGTCACCATTTGGTCCGATCAGCACCTTGTTGAAATTCCAGCGTGGGGTGAACCCGGTCTCCGCTGCCACCTCGCGGTAAAACGCATGGGCCGTTGGGCCTTTGACACCGGTAATATCTGTCATCGGCAGATCGAGGCCGAAATTCATCTCGCAGAACTCCTTGACCTCTTCGGCACTCCCCAGCTCCTGTTGAAAATCATCCGAAGGCACCGCCAGAACGACCAACCCGCGTTCTCTGTACTTGTCATAGAGCGCCTGCAACCCGTCATATTGCCCGGTGAACCCGCATTGTGACGCAGTGTTCACGACCAGCACAGGACGTCCGGACCAATCGCCCGTGTTCAAAGTGCCGCCATCAATGGAGGCAAAGCTATGATCCGAGATATCAGCGATGGTGCCTGTGGCGGCCATGATCCCGAAAACGGCTGCGATGATCTGTTTCATGAAAGGCTCCTCAAGCGCGTGTCTGTCAATATAGGTCGGTTTCGATCAAAGACACGTGAAGCGGCCCCCAAGAGTTTCCTCTTCCATTCAGATGTTTTTGTCCCATTTATATAGTCAAAGATCAAAAGGAGCATGCCATGCCCACATATGAGAAAACCAAGGAGGCGATTTCCAGACTATCGCCGGAAGAGTACCGCGTGACACAGCAGGACGGCACTGAACGCCCGGGTACCGGCAAGCTGCTGGGCAATAAGGAGCCGGGCATCTACGTGGACATCGTCTCCGGCGAACCGCTGTTTGCCTCTGCTGACAAATACGAATCCGGCTGCGGCTGGCCAAGCTTCACCAAACCGATCGAGCCTGCGCATGTCACGGAATTGCGCGATGCCTCTCTGGGCATGGTGCGCACCGAGGTCCGCTCAACCCATGGGGACAGTCACCTGGGCCATGTCTTCCCCGATGGTCCCCGCGACCGCGGCGGGCTGCGCTATTGTATCAACTCCGCGAGCCTGCGCTTTGTGCACCGCAACGACATGGAGGCCGAAGGCTACGGGGCCTATCTCGATCAGGTGGAGGACGTCGCATGAGCCATCAACGCGCAGTGCTGGCGGGCGGGTGCTTCTGGGGGATGCAGGACCTGATCCGCAAGAAACCCGGCGTGATCTCGACCCGTGTGGGCTATACTGGTGGCGATGTGGCCCATGCAACCTATCGCAACCATGGCACCCATGCCGAAGGGATCGAAGTGATCTTTGACCCCGCGCAACTCAGTTACCGCGATCTTTTGGGGTTGTTTTTCCAGATCCACGATCCGACCACGCCCAATCGGCAGGGCAATGACAGAGGGCTCAGCTATCGCTCTGCCATTTACTATGTGGATGAAAAACAGCAGCAAATCGCGCGCGAAACCATCGCTGATGTTGAAGCGTCAGGCCTTTGGCCGGGCAAAGTGGTGACCGAAGTGGAGCCTGTGGGCGCATTCTGGGAAGCCGAGCCCGAACATCAGGACTATCTCGAACGTATCCCCAACGGCTACACTTGCCATTTCCCGCGCGCGGATTGGGTTTTGCCCAAGCGTGATGGCAGCGTGGCAGCAGCGGAATAACCAGACTTTTTGCCCGCGCGTTTTTTTTCGCGCGGGAAACCTATCAGCATAAAGACGATTTTAAGGGTCTCTATTTAACACATCTGGTGTTGAAGCAGGAGAATCCCATGCCATCCTTTTTTGGTTCGAAGAAAAAGAAGTCAAATTCCTCTGATGAGACCACGATCCTCCTCGCGGCGCTGAATGACAGCCACGCCATCGCATGGTTCGACCCACAAGGTGTCGTGCTAGATGCTAACCCTTTGTTTTGCAATATTTTTGGCTATGCGAAAGATGAAATCGTCGGCCAGCCTCATGCAAAATTTCTTGCAGCGGGTGGCGCACCCGATCCGCAGGGTGCCGGGCTCATTGTCAGTGTCGCGCCCGGTGAGGCATCTGCCGAAACCGTCCAGAGAGTCGCGAAGGACGGACGTGAAATCTGGCTCTCTGCGACCTATCTGCCGATCACTGACGGGACCGGCAAGTTGGTCAAGGTGATGAAAATCGCCCACGACATTACTGAAAGCGTCAAGGCTTCCTCTTCCGAGACTGCCCGCCTGCTCAGTCAAATGGACGCACTTTCACGCGAACAGGGCAAAGTGGTCTATGATCTCGATGGTACCATTGTCGAGGTGAACGATAATTTCCTCAACATTCTGGGATATTCCGAAGGCGAATTGATCCAGCAGAACCATCGCAAGCTGCTCAACCCGATATTTGCAAAGACAGATGACTACAAGAAATTCTGGGCAGACGTTTCCGGCGGGCAGTTTCTGTCTGGTCGCTACGAACGATTTACCAAAGAAGGTGAGCAGAAATGGCTGCAATGCAGCTACGCACCCATCCTGGACAACGACGGCAGACAGACCGGAATTGTGGAGTTTGCAACAGATGTATCGCAACGGCGTCGATCCAACGAACAGGTCGACGCGATCAGCCGGGTGCAGGCCTGTATCGAATTCAAGCTCGACGGTGAAATTCTGGCTGCCAATCAGCTGTTTCTGGATGCGGTCGGCTATACTCTCGATGAAGTGAAGGGGAAACATCACCGTATTTTTGTCAGTGACGAGGACGCCAAGGGTGAGGAATATGCGGCCCATTGGGAGCGTTTGAAAACCGGCGAGATCATATCCGGTGAAATTAAACGGCAACGCAAGGATGGCCGGGATATCTGGCTGGTGGCTTCCTATAATCCAATCCTCGGTCCGGACGGGAAACCTTACAAGGTGGTCAAATACGCTCAAGACATCACCGAGAGACGGCGCGTGGTGGAGGAACTTCAGCTGGCGATGAAGCGTTTGGCCAAGGGTGATCTCAGCACACCGATCACCGAGCGGTTCCCCGAAGAATACGCAGCCCTGAAGGCCGATTTCAACGATGCTCAGGATCATCTGAAAGCCAGCATTCAGGCCGTGCTGCAAAGCAATCAGAAAATCAGTGAGGGAACGACTGAAATCTCCAGCGCGTCAGATGAGTTGAGTCGCCGAACGGAAAGCCAGGCATCCTCCCTTGAGCAATCTGCTGCCGCGATTACACAAATGGCGGCTTCGGTAAAATCAACCGCCGAGATCGCCGAAAACACGCGCGATGTGGTTGATAAAACCAAGACGCGTGCTTCCGCCGGTTCTGGTGTGATGACAGATGCGCGTAACGCCATGGATGCGATTTCATCGAGTTCGTCGGAGATATCAAAGATCACTGAAGTTATCGACGACATCGCATTTCAGACAAATTTGCTTGCCCTCAATGCAGGTGTTGAAGCGGCACGCGCCGGTGAGGCCGGTCGAGGGTTTGCGGTTGTCGCGTCGGAAGTGCGCGCTCTGGCGCTCAGGTCTTCGGAGGCCGCCACGCAGATCGCCAAACTGATTTCGACCTCCGTCGATCAGGTGAAAGAGGGCGTGGATTTGGTCTCGAAAACCGGGGAATCCCTATCGGAGATCGAAAATTTCGTTGCAGATCTTGCAAATATGGTTGGTAACATCGCCGCGGCAGCGTCGGAACAATCCAGTGGGTTGGGTGAGATCACGTCTGCCATCGGCAGCCTCGATGACGTCACCCAAAAGAACGCCGCGATGTTCGAAGAAACAAATGCCGCCACTCAGCTTCTGGCCAATGAGGTCACGTCGCTCGGGCAGATTACCTCTTCTTTCAAGATCGACAGCAGCGGGTACATTGATGAGACAGAGGCATCCGCTCGTTTGGCGTCATAAACAGTACTCTCGCCCTGAATTCAGGCGTCTGCAACCCGCGGGCGTCCTGTTGCAGATACGGTGATCACGGCTTCCACAAAGACCTCGCGGGCTTCGACGCCTGCGGTGCGCACTTCTTTCTCGACCGTGATCTGGATGTCGGCAGCGCCTGCGGCGACCGCCTGATCCCTGGTTTGCGAACGTAGGATCTTTTCCAACAGAGCTATCGCGTCATCCTGAGTTGTGAAATCCTGTGGCCCTTCATCCAGATGGACCCGGTATTTGCCCTCACCTGGCGTGGTCACAGTCCCGCTGCGCCGCATTGTCACCCGTCCGACAACCGCTCCGATGGCATTGGCCACATTGGCATGCTCCGGCAAGATCACTTCCGCACCCACGGCAAGTCCCACGGCCGGATAATAGCTATGAGCTGACGCACCGAGGCCCACAACCGGCACATTCAGCCCGCTATCGACGCGCAACAGATTTCGATGTTGCGACAGACCGCGTTGCATCAGCGCATGTCGGGCAAGGTCTTTTGGCGATCCTCCGAAAGTTTCGGCTTCCTCCGCAAAGCCGGTTTCCAGCAGCGCCAGAACGGTTTGTTGGGTAAGCTGGTCTACAATCATTTGCGCCATGACATCTGCATTGGGTGCCAAAACATTCCCGGACCCGGTACGTTTGCGTGCAATAAGGCGCAGCGCCTTTTCAGCAGCCACGGTATCCCAGTCAGAGGTTTTGCCCAGAACATGGCTTGCATCCGATGGCGTGATGCCGGCGATCTGCACGATGCCGCGCTCAATTAGCCGATTAAGGGCGCTTCCTTCGATACGCGCGCGCAGAATATCGCCAAGGGGGTGCACATCAGAACCGATACGCTCCAGCAACACTTCTTCTCGGGGGGCCAAACCCTTGTGTGCCTGACCGGAAAGGGCGCGCACAAACCGGGCGTCATGATCGCCCGGCACAGCGTTGCGCAGCTGCAGATCCAGAGTGTAGTGAACCATATCCGCAGCTTCTGTCGCGAGCAGAGAAATAGGCACAACGCGCCGAGGCCCAAGCTCAATACCGCCGGTCAATCCTTCAACCAAAACCCGAACGTCACTGTCGCCGCCCAATCCCGTGGTGCGCATCTTCACCGCTTCAACCATGGTCCGGTACGGGCCGACCTGTGCGCCCGCCGGATCAATGGTCGGTTTGCCGTTTTGCAACACCGCAATATCCGTCGTGGTACCCCCAATATCGCTGACAAGCGCGCGATCCGCCCCGGTCAGCCACCGCGCGCCAACGATGGAGGCGGCCGGGCCACTCAGGATTGTCTCGATGGGGCGCGCGCGCGCCTGTTCCGCCGAAATCAGGGCGCCGTCGCCGCGCACCACCATCAGCGGGGCTGTGACACCAAGCGCGGTCAGTTGTTCTTCGGCCCGTCCGATCAGCCGGTCGATCATCCCGATCAACCGCGCATTGAGAACGGCCGTCAGGGCGCGTTTCGGCCCGTTCAAACGTGCAGACAACTGATGCGACGATGATATCGGCACACCGCTGATCTCACTTACCAAAGCGGCTGCACGCAGCTCATGTGCCGGATTGCGTGTGGCAAATTGCGCCGCAACGGCAAATCCGCTGACGCCGCCCTGATGCGCGCTCAAAAATGCAGTGATCGCCGCCTCGTCCAGGGGCTTGGCCTCTGCTCCCGCATGATCATGCCCACCTTCGCAGACCAGATAGGGGTCTCCATTCAGCGCGTCACGCAATCCATGGGCGGCAAGGTCCCTTTCGCGGAAACCGATGTAGATCAGACCGACGCGCCCGCCCTGTCCTTCGACGAGGGCATTGGTGGCCAGCGTCGTCGACAGCGAGGCCATGGAAATCTCGGCCGCCTGACACCCGGATCCTTCCAGCACCGAGGAGACCGCCTTGCCAATGCCAATCGCGAGATCCGCCCGCGTTGTCAGGGATTTGGCCGTCGCGATAACCTCTGTCTCGTCGCGGATCAGCACCGCGTCCGTATATGTCCCGCCCGTATCGACGCCCAAAACCAAAGCCATTCACGTTCTCCAACCGCTCAGAGCGATGTAAATGATTTCACTGCTCTTGCCAGCACTTTAGCAACATTGATCGGCATATTGCGCCACCGCCCAACGGGCGGCTTCGGCCACGGTAGGGTCAGGGTCGCGGGTCAGCTCGGCAGCAACAGGGACAAGCGCGGATTGACCAGCATTACCGATGGCATAAAGCACATTGCGCACGAACCTGTCGCGCCCGATCCGCTTGATGGGTGAGCCGGAAAACAGGGCGCGAAACCCTGCGTCATCCAGCTGTGCAAGCTCTGCCAGATGCGGAGCGGTCAGTTCCGGGCGGGATGATAACCGCATGTCACGTGCGGCCACGGCGAATTTGTTCCAGGGGCAGACCGCAAGGCAATCATCGCAACCGTAGATGCGGTTGCCCATCTGACGGCGCAGATTTTCCGGCACCGGTCCTTTATGTTCAATGGTCAGGTAGGAAATGCAGCGCCGCGCATCCAGCCGGTAAGGCGCGGGGAACGCATCGGTCGGGCAGACATCCAGACAGGCCCGGCAGGATCCGCAGTGATCCACTTCCGCCGCATCAGCCTCCAGATCAATCGTTGTGAAAATCGCGCCCAGAAAGGCCCAATTGCCCCAGTCGCGACTTACCAGATTGGTGTGTTTGCCCTGCCAGCCCAGCCCCGCAACCGCCCCCAACGCCTTTTCGGGCACCGGGGCCGTATCGACGAACACCTTGACCTGCTCATCCTTGCCAGCCTCGTCCAGCAGCCAACGCGCCAGCCGTTTGAGACGTTTTTTCACCACATCGTGGTAATCGCGCCCCTGCGCATAGACCGAAATAGCACCGCGTTCCGGATGGTTCAGGATGTCCAGCGGGTCATGTTCAGGCGTGTAGCTTTCGGCCAGCATGATCACCGATTTCGCCTCCGGCCATAAGGCCGCAGGATTGCCGCGCCAATGCATCCGCTCCGCCATCCACCCCATCTGGCCGTGGTAGCCAGCTGTGATGAAATCCTTCAACCGGTCCGGCAGATCAGGCAGGGCGTCGGGTTTGCAAATCCTGCAGGCGACAAAGCCCACCGCATCGGCCTCGGTGATCAGGCGCTGTTTCAGATCGGTCATGGCGCAGCACGGGTCGCGTGGCGATCCCGCTGGTCTGGCTCAGAAATCCAGATCATTGTAGTGCTTGGGCGGCGGGAAACCCGACACCTGATCGGCCAGAATGGACCGGAACGCAGGCCGGGATTTGATCTTGGCGTACCAGTCCTTGACCACGTCGGAACGGTTCCAGTCCACGTCCGAGATGTAATCCAGCGCGCTGAGATGAGCGGCGGCGGCGAAATCCGCCAGTGTCATGACGTCGCCTGCCAGCCAGCGCCGGTGATCGAGCAGCCATGTCATGTAATCGAGGTGATATTTGATCGCCTTGGCACCGGCCTTGACGTTGGTGCTGTCGGGATAGCCTTGCCCGGTCACTTTCTTGTTCACGCGCTCGTAAAGCAGCTTGGACGTGACCTCGTTGTGAAACTTGTCGTCAAACCAGCTTACCAGACGGCGCACTTCCAGCCGGGCCACCGGGTCCTTGGGCATCAGGGCCGGATCGGGGCGTGTTTCTTCAATGTATTCGCAGATTGCCGTGCTTTCGGCCATCATGATCCCGTCAAGTCGCAGCACCGGCACCTTGGCCGCAGGGTTGCGTCGCAGAAAATCGGCATCCGCCTCCCAGTAGCGTTCCTCGACCAGTTCCACCTCGATCTTCTTCTCCGCAAGGCTCAGGCGCACCTTGCGGCAAAAAGGGGAGAGAGGGACATGAAACAGTCGCGCCATGGGATCATCCGGATTTTGCGTGGTTGCTCTTCAATGCCTGCATCAGCGCGTGGATTCAACTCTCGAAACACGCGGAGCGGCCGTCTTTGCTGATTGTTGCCGCACCGGACAGGATCGCACGGGTTCTTTTACGAACGAAATCAGTAGGTTTGCTGGCCGAGCGTCTCTTTGGGTCGGGCAGGATGGCCGCAAGGCGCGCGGCCTGAAGATCAGAGAGTTGCGCCGGGCTGACCCCAAAGTAATGCTGAGCCGCTGCCTTCACGCCAAAGACACCTTCGTCGAATTCCGCCACGTTGAGGTAGACCTCGACGATGCGTGCCTTGGGCCAGAGCGCCTCAAGCACCGGTGTCAGCAAGGCCTCGAGCGCTTTGCGCGTGTAGTTGCGCCCGTGCCAGAGATAGACGTTTTTCACGGTTTGCTGGCTGATCGTCGATGCGCCCCGGTTGCCACCTTCGGCGATGGCGTCCTTGATCGCGGGCAGATCGAACCCCCAGTGGTTGCAGAAATTTGCATCCTCAGCCGCGACGGCGGACCGCGCCATGGCAGGCGCGATGGCCGTCAAGGCGACCCAGTTGTGATCAATCCCGCCAAGGCGACGCGATTCGGCGAACATGTAAGGCGTGGTGATCGGATTGAGCACGCGACCCAGAGCAATCAGAGCAACAATCACGATCGCAACACCAAAAATTGCCCGCCACAAGTAGCGTAGCCAGCGGCCCGGGGAGGGTTTACGCTTGGCAGTGGATTTGCGCGGTTTTGCCGTCTTCTTTCTGCTCTTTGCCATATGCCAGCTATAGGCGCGTGGCGATGTTTTGTGAACCGTGATAGATCAGTCAGCGCCGGGCTTCTGGAGCCCGGCAACGCGTATTATTCGGCGGGAACGGCCTCGTTTTCGATGCTCAGTGGTGCGGGTAGATGCACCAGCATTTCCTTGGGGCAGATCTGGAGGAAGTGTTGCTTCTCGCTGTCCCAGTGCTGCAAGATATCCGACGCACGACGGCTGCCGGTTTCCGACAGATGCGCCTCCAGCAATTCCTCCAACTCGCCCAGCCAATGATCAACCGTGACGGGGCAGGTCACCAGCGTCTCCATGTTCATCAGGGCTGGCGCGCGGCCCTCTGGGTCATAGAGATAGGCCATGCCGCCCGTCATCCCGGCCCCGAAATTGGCCCCGATATCGCCCAGGATCACCGCAACCCCACCGGTCATGTATTCGCAGCCGTTCGACCCGCAGCCTTCGATCACCACCTTCGCGCCTGAATTGCGCACCGCAAAACGTTCTCCGGCCCGTCCGGCGGCAAAAAGATAGCCATCCGTCGCGCCGTAAAGCACCGTGTTGCCGATGATGGTATTCTTTGCCGCCTCGATGGGCGAGGCCATGGGCGGGCGCACCACGATCATACCGCCCGAAAGCCCCTTGCCCACGTAGTCATTGGCGTCGCCCGAGACTTCCAGCTTCAGCCCCGGCGCGGCAAAGGCCCCCAGCGACTGGCCAGCGCTTCCGGATAGTTTAACCGTTAAATGATCCGGTTGCAGCGTGTTGCGCATGCCAAACTGCTTGACGATATGGCTGGATGTGCGCGTACCAACCGTCCGATGTGTGTTCTGCACCGCGTAGGATAGCTGCATTTTTTCGCCGTCCTGCAGGAACCGCGCGGCATCGCGCACAATCTCCGCATCCAGCGTATCAGGCACCGCGTTGCGCGCCTTGGCACGGTCATAGACAATATCCGCCGCCCCATCGACGGTGATCAGCAGCGGGTTGAGGTCCAGATCGTCCAGATGCGCCGCCCCCCGGCTGACCTGCGCCAGCAAATCCGCCCGCCCGATCACGTCATCAAGGCTCCGCGCGCCGATGCGTGCCAGAATTTCGCGCACTTCGGTGGCATAGAAGGTGATCAGATTGACCACCTTATCCGCAGAGCCGGTGAACTTGTCGCGCAGCCGTTCATCCTGTGTGCAGACCCCGACCGGGCAGGTGTTGGACTGGCACTGGCGCACCATGATGCAGCCCATCGCGATCAGCGCCGCGGTGCCGATGCCGTATTCCTCGGCCCCCAGCATCGCGGCCATGACGATGTCGCGGCCCGTGCGCAAACCACCATCGGTGCGCAGGGTCACGCGTTCGCGCAGGTTGTTCATCGACAATACCTGATGCGCCTCGGTCAGCCCCATTTCCCAGGGCAGGCCCGCGTATTTGATCGAGGTCGCAGGCGAGGCCCCGGTACCGCCATTATGCCCGGATATCAGGATGATATCGGCCTTGGCCTTGGCCACCCCGGCAGCGATCGTGCCCACACCGGAGGAGGCCACCAGCTTCACCGTCACCTTGCAACGCGGGTTGATCTGTTTGAGGTCGTAAATAAGCTGCGCCAGATCTTCGATAGAATAAATATCGTGGTGCGGCGGCGGGCTGATCAGCGTGACGCCTTTGGTGGAATGGCGCAGCCGCGCGATCAGATCGGTCACCTTCATGCCCGGCAATTGCCCGCCTTCGCCCGGTTTGGCCCCTTGGGCCACCTTGATCTCAAGCTCTTCGCATTGGTTGAGGTATTCTGCCGTGACGCCAAATCGGCCAGAGGCCACCTGTTTGATCTTGGCAGAAGGGTTGTCGCCATTGGGTTCCGGCACGAAATGCGCGGGGTCTTCGCCACCTTCGCCGCTGTCGGACTTCGCGCCAATCCGGTTCATCGCCACGTTCAGCGTCTTATGCGCCTCCGGCGACAACGCGCCAAGGCTCATGCCCGGCGTGACAAAGCGTTTGCGGATCGAGGTGATGCTTTCCACCTCCTCAATCGGCACCGGGTTGCCCAAGGGTTTGATGTCCAGCAGATCGCGCAGATGAATCGGCGGGTTGCTTTTCATCTTGGCCGAATATTGCTTCCACATTTCGTAAGACGCGCGGTTGCAGGCCTGCTGCATCATATGCATCGAGGTCGCTTCCCAGGCGTGGGTTTCGCCCGATTGGCGCGATTTGTAAAAACCGCCGATGGGCAGCACGGAGGCCGGTCCGGCCCAGGCTTTGCGGTGCACTTCTTCGGCTTTTTTCTGAATGCCGGTGATGCCGATGCCCGAAATCCGGCTGGTCATGCCGGGGAAATACTCTGCCACCATGGCCCGGCTCAGACCCACGGCCTCGAAATTCAGCCCTCCCCGATAGGAGGAGATCACCGAAATGCCCATCTTTGCCATGATCTTCAAAAGGCCCTGATCAATGGCGATGCGGTACCGGTCGATGGCTTGCGTCAGGCTCATGTCCAGCAGGCCGCGCTCGATGCGGTCGGCCAGTGAATCCTCGGCCAGATAGGCGTTGACGATGGTGGCCCCCGCACCAATCAGCACGGCAAAGTAATGCGGGTCGATGCATTCGGCGGAGCGCACGTTGATCGACGTGAACGTCCGCAGCCCCTTGCGCACCAGATGGCTATGCACGGCGGATGTGGCCAGGATCATCGGCATCGCCACTTTGCCTGCGTCCGACATCTGGTCGGTCAGCACGATATGCCCGGCACCGGAGCGCACCGCGTCTTCGGCCTCCGTCCGGATGCGTTCAAGCCCCGCGCTCAGGTCTTCCTCCCCGGGTGTGAAGGTGCAATCGAGCGTTACCAGATCGACGTTGAAGTGCGAGAGCAATTCCTCGAACTGCGCATTGCCCATGAAGGGGCTGTCAAGCGTCAGGATTTCGGTCTGGCTGCTGTCTTCATCCAGCACGTTCTTGAGGTTGCCGAACCGGGTTTTCAGGCTCATCACCCGGTATTCGCGCAAGCTGTCGATGGGCGGATTGGTCACCTGGCTGAAGTTCTGGCGGAAGAAATGGCTGAGCGGCCGGTATTTGCCCGAAAGCACCGCCGAGGGCGTGTCATCGCCCATCGAGGCCAGCGTTTCCTTGGCATCTTCCGCCATGGGGGCGAGGATTTGTTCCAGTTCCTCAATGGTATAGCCCGCCGCGACCTGCCTGCGGCGCAGGTCCGCCCCGGTGAAAAGCGGCGTTTCGGTCACATGGTCCAGCGCCTCTTCGAGGTCATTGATCTTGCCCACCCAGTCACCGAAAGGCTGCGAGGCGGCCAGTTTGTTCTTGATCTTCTTGTCGTGATAAAGCGCGCCGTCCTTCATATCGACCGCCAGCAACTGCCCCGGTCCCAGTGCGCCTTTTTCCACAACGCCCGCCTCATTGAGCGGCACCATGCCGGCCTCCGATCCCGCGATCAGCATGCCGTCTTCGGTTACCACGTAGCGCATCGGGCGCAGCCCGTTCCGGTCGAGCCCCGCGCAGACCCAGCGCCCGTCGGTCATCGCCAGCGCGGCCGGTCCGTCCCAGGGTTCCATGACCGAATTGCAGTAGGAATACATGTCGCGCCAGGCCTGCGGCAGTTCAATGGCCTGTTTCGACCAGCTTTCCGGCACCAGCATGGTTTTGGCCATCGGCGCGTTACGTCCCGCGCGCACCAACACTTCGAAGACCGCGTCCAGGGCTGCGCTGTCGGACGATCCGGCGGCAACAATCGGTTTGATGTCTTCCGCCATCTCGCCAAACGCGCCCGACGCCATGCGGATCTCGTGACTTTTCATCCAGTTGAGGTTGCCCTTGAGCGTGTTGATCTCGCCGTTATGGGCCAGCATGCGGAAAGGCTGCGCCAGCCACCACTGCGGGAAGGTGTTTGTCGAATAGCGCTGGTGGTAGATCGCAAAGGCGCTCTCGAACCGCGCGTCCATCAGGTCGGGGTAGAACTCCGCCACCTGTTCGGCCAGCATCATGCCCTTGTAAATGATCGACCGGCAGGACATCGAGGCGATGTAGAGCGCCGGCACCTGTGCGACCAATGCCGCTTTTTCGATGCGGCGGCGGATCACGTACAGCTCCCGTTCGAATGTGTCTTCATCGACCCCTTTCGCGTTGGAGATCAGAATTTGCTCGATCTCGGGCCGTGTGGCATTTGCCTTCTCGCCCAGGCAGGAGATATCCACCGGCACGTGCCGCCAGCCGTAAATGTAATAGCCCATGCGCAGCACTTCGGTTTCTACAATCGTCCGGCAGGTCTCCTGCGCGCCGAAATCCGTGCGCGGCAGAAACACCTGACCCACAGCGATCATCTCATCCTCGCGCGGATCGTGACCCGTGCGCTTGACCTGATCGTAAAAGAAATCGACCGGGATTTGCACGTGAATGCCCGCCCCATCCCCGGTCTTGCCATCCGCATCCACCGCGCCACGATGCCAGATCGCCTTCAGCGCCTTGATGCCGTTCTCGACCACACCGCGGCTTTTGCGGCCATCAATGGACACCACCAGCCCGACCCCGCAGGACGAATGCTCCTCGGACGTGTCGTACAACCCATTCTCGGACAAGTAGGCGCGTTTGGCTTCTTCGCGGGCCACCCAGGCGTCATCATATTTGGTCATGGATCAGGTCCTTTCAGTTCGGGGCATAGCGGACGGTCAAGGCCGCGCATCCGTAAAGCGGTGTCTTGGAGAAAAATCCCGGCTCTCCGGGATAGATGAAGTCGACAGGCGAGCCGTCATAGGAATAGGAGCCGTTCTGATCGCGCCCCTCGCGCAGTCCGGTGAAAAAGCGCCGGTGTTTTTCCGAGATATACTCGTATCCTTCGGCTTCCCAGATCATGGTACCATCTGCCGCCGTGACACGTACCGCGTATTCCGTGCGCATCAGCGGTTCACCGTCAATTTCAATGCCGCGCTCGACAATGCGGTCGGCGCCGACAACTCGGCTGATGCCCTCGGGACTGCTCAACTGGAAATCAAACGTATCCACGCCGTCACGCAACAGGTCGGTGAAACTGGCAGGGTCTTTTGCAGGCAGCACAATCTGTTCGCGCAGCACCGGTGAGAATTCGTAACTGTCGATCCATTGCGTCTCGTAGTCGATTTTTGACAGGTAGATCGGCCCGTCCGGGCCCAAATCAATGGACCATTGATCGCCCGCTGCCTCGCCTTCGCAGGTCCAGTAGTTGGTGACCTCGCAGCTGCGGTTCTGCACGGTCAGGAATCCGGTACACCCCTCGGGTGGGTAAAACCGGGAGCCATCCGCCATTGCGGCCTGGCCAAGACAGATCAAAAGGAGCGCTGCGAAAACTCTCATGTCTCGTCGCCTTCGCTGCCCTCGAACATCTCAAGGGTCTCGCGCGTATTCAGACGCCGGTGATCACCTTTCAGCCCATAGCCCTGCGGGCACATGTCGCTGAAAAATTCCAGCTTAAGCCGGGCCCCCGCTGCCTGCTCGAAAAGGCCCGCAGCCAGATGACGCGCGCCATCATGTTTGGTTCCATACCAAAGGGTTGACCCGCAGGTGCCGCAAAAGCCGCGCTCGGCCCACTCCGATGACTGAAACGACACCGCCGGGCCGTCGATGACCATGCCCTCTTGTTCGGTCGCGATCGAGATGAACATGCCACTGGTGTGCTGGCGGCACATGTCGCAGTGGCACGCCCGCAAGATGGGTTTTGGCGCATGGGCTTGCACTGTTACGGCACCGCAGAGGCAACGCCCGTTTATGATCGACGGGCCGGTCATACGCTGTCCAACCGATCGAATTTTGCAACGCAGTCTGCGCGCGTCAGCTGTCGTCGTTCCCCTGCGTAGGCAAAGCTGTCTGGCTTGTGGTCGATGAATATTTCGTGGGTCATCTCAAAACCATTCGGGTCGTCAAAAATACCCAAAGGTATGTCCAGCGTTCCGGAAAACTCATTTTCGGCTGTCATGCGGAAATAAACGCCAGAGCCACATTCGCGGCACCATGCCCGCTCCGCCCAGGGTGTGGATTGGCGGGTTACGATGTGTTCGACCCCCTCCCATGTAACGGCATCCTCTGGCACGCTGACCTCCAAAAGGGCGGAGCCAGTCCAGCGGCGACACATCTGGCAATGGCAGGCGCTGATCGTCTTTGGCACCTCTTTCGCGACAAAGCGCACAGCGCCGCACATGCACTGGCCCGAACGGGTATCTGGGGCCTCACTCACAGCCGTACTCCGATAAGGTGGCCAGAAATCCGCTGTCTCCGGGCCGGGCAATGGCGCGGGGGGCAAATTCAAAAACCTCTTCGTTGCCGCCCATGACACTGCGCGACCAGCGGCCCTCGATCATGAGATCCCGGTCTTCCGCGATCAGAACATCGACTTCGAACGACAGCCCTCCCTTGCCGACTTCGCGCTCGAACAGCCGACGCGCCTTGTAGAAGGTGTAGGTTTCACCGCTGATGACTTCGGTCGCCCCGGTTTTTTCGGTGTTGCCGGTCAGGATGTAGGGCTGACCCTCTATAATATTGGTGGTCAACCGGAATTCACCGGATGCATCATGTCGGCCGGTTTCCAGCAGGGCCGCGCGGCTCATGGCCGCTCCGGTTCCAGGAACCAGTTCCAGTGTCAGCTTATTGGACTCGTGGGTCTGCCACTTGAAAAATCCCCAATCGCGGTCATAGCTCAGGGTGCCAAGCGGCTTGCCCCGCCGATAACTCACAGCTTGCCAGGTTGCGTTGCTGCATTGCGAAATCGTTGTTGTTGTGCAGCCGTTTTTGTGGACCGTCGCCACGGGCTGGCACCCTTCCGGAACTTCGGCCAGACCCTGTGCAGCCGCGGCTGAGGCACCAAAGGACAAGAGAGCGCTCAGCGCTGCGCAGACTGTCAGAACCGCATGTCGCCCCGAATAGGTCATAATCGATGTCCTTTGCATCTTTCCGCAGGCCTCGCCCCGGTGCACAGCCTGTGCACCGCCTGTGCATGGTCTGTGCACGTCGGGATCACTCCGCTGCCACGGCCGTCGCCGCGCCAAACCGGTCGAGGATCGCCTCGGCACAATCACGCCCGTCGCGAATCGCCCATACCACCAGAGACGCACCGCGCACGATGTCACCTACCGCATAAACGCCGTTGAGATCGGTGGCGCCTGTGGTGAAAGCCGCCTTGATCGTGCCCCAGCGCGTGATGGGCAGTTCGGGCTGATCCCAGAGCGTCGGCAGGTCTTCGGGCTCAAACCCCAGCGCCATGATCACCAGATCGGCGTCTTCCACGTAGTCGGCCCCTTCGATCACTTCGGGAGCCTGACGCCCGGTGGCATCCGGCGCGCCGAGGCGCATTTTCTGCACCATGACGCCGGTCACGGGATCGCCTGCAAATCCTTTGGGCGCGGACAGCCACTCAAAGATGACGCCTTCCTCTTCGGCGTTCTGCACTTCGCGTTGCGAGCCGGGCATATTCGTCCGGTCCCGGCGATAGAGGCATTTGACCGATGTCGCGCCCTGCCGGACAGAGGTGCGCACGCAATCCATCGCCGTGTCGCCGCCGCCGATCACCACGACGCGTTTGCCATTGGCGTCAAGCGCACCGGAATCGAACTCGGGCACCGCATCGCCAAAGCTCTTGCGGTTGGAGGCCGTCAGAAAATCAATTGCGCGCACAAGACCGGCCGCGCCCACGCCCGGCGCTTCGATTTCCCTTGTTTTATAGACACCTGTGGCGATGATCACCGCGTCGTGCCGGGCCCGCAGATCAGCAAAAGAGATGTCCTCACCCACGTTGGTATTCAGCTCAAAAACGACGCCGCCTGCTTCAAGCTGCGTGTTACGGCGCATAACCACGTCCTTTTCCAGCTTGAAGCCGGGGATGCCATAGGTCAGCAATCCGCCCGCGCGATCATAGCGGTCGTAGATTGTGACCTGCACACCTGCGCGACGCAGCACATCTGCCGCCGCCAGCCCGCCCGGTCCGGCCCCGATAATGCCGACTGATTCCGTGCGTTCCTGTGTGGGCGCAATCGGCTGAACCCAGCCCTCTTCCCAAGCGGTATCGGTGATGTATTTTTCCACCGCTCCAATGGTGACGGTGCCGTGGCCGGATTGTTCGATCACGCAATTGCCTTCGCACAGTCGGTCCTGCGGGCAGATACGGCCGCAGATTTCGGGGAAGGTATTGGTCGCCTGACTGACCTCATAGGCCTCCTGCAAGCGCCCTTCGGCGGTCAGGCGCAGCCAGTCGGGGATGTTATTGTGCAGCGGACAATGGCTCTGGCAATAGGGCACACCGCATTGGCTGCATCGGCTGGATTGCTCTGCGGCCTTGGCTTCAGCGTACTCCGCGTAAATCTCGTTGAAATCCTCCCGACGTAGATCGGCGGAGCGTTTCTCCGGCATATCCCGCCCGACAGTGACAAATTTCAACATGGATTGTTCCGCCATTGCCCAATTCCTCCACAAAAGTCCCGAACCGCACGCTTACGCCAATCGCGATTGGAAATAAAGTCATCTGTACTGACCTATAATGAATAAGTTTGACGCTGCAAAGCAGCATATACCTTGAAATCGCCGGAATATAACTCCGAATCGGTCCTAATTCGACTCTTTCCTTTTGATTTCCTGTGCTTATACCACTCGATATTCAACCCGATTGGACAATGCCGGATGACTCTTTTTCAACTATTTATGGTTGCAGCGATACAGGGCTTGACGGAATTCCTGCCGGTCAGCTCATCTGGACATCTTGTACTGTTGCCTGCGCTGACAGGTGGCCCGGATCAGGGTCTTGCGATTGATGTGGCGGTGCACGTTGGCACGCTTATTGCCGTGGTCTTGTATTTCCGCGCGGACGTCAAAATCGCCCTTTTGGGCGCGGGCCGTCTTGCACGCGGTCGGGTCGATACCCAGGGTGCCTTCTTGGCGCTCTGCCTGATCCTCTCAACGATCCCGGTGATTGTCGCGGGCTTGATCATCAAGTTAACCGGCCTTGATGAGGCGATGCGATCGGTCGCAGTCATTGGCTGGACCATGTTGCTTTTTGGCCTAGTGCTCTTTTGGGCGGACAAGATCGGAACCACTGAAAAGACTTCTGAGGCGTGGAGCATCAAGGATGCGATGATTATGGGGCTAGCGCAAATACTGGCTTTGGTACCTGGCACTTCGCGATCCGGAATCACGATCACCGCCGCGCGCCGCCTGGGCTATGACCGAGAAAGCGCAGCGAAGCTGTCAATGCTGATGTCGATCCCCACCATCCTGGCATCGGGCGCACTATTGAGCCTCGACGTCATCCAGCAGGCCAATTGGGCGATCGCGCGCGACGGGCTTATTGCGGCTGCCTTCGCCTTTGTCGCAGCACTTGTGGCTTTGTCACTGATGATGCGGCTCCTGCGCAGCATCAGCTTCACGCCTTACGTGGTCTATCGGGTACTCTTGGGCGTCGTTCTTTTGATCTACGCCTACGCCTAAGTGCGCAGATTTTTCGCAGAGTCCTTGATCGCATCATATTGACCCGAGGGGCGGAAACGCCACAGGTAGTCCGGTAGAACCGAGGCCATGGTCACGGGTTGAATGCCAAGCTCGGCGAAACCCTTTGCTTCTTCACCAACCACATTGTCATTTGTCAGATTGCGCACCTGATCGCGTGTGATCATCGAATTTGTAAAGAGGCCAAGACTGATCGTTTGCATCATATCAAACCCGAACGCCATGATCCGCGCCACGAAGAATGGCATGTTCGCAACAAGGCGCCGGCGGTGAATAATCTCCAGCATCCGGTGCATCAGGCCGCGAAAGCTGTCGACCTCGGGGCCGCCCAGTTCATAGACGCCGGGCTCAACACTTTCGGTCAATGCCAGCTCTGCCGCCTTCGCGACGTCGTCAACATATACAGGTTGGAAATTCGTATCCGCTCCAACGACCGGCAGGATCGGTCCAAGGCGGGTCATGGATGCAAACCGGTTAAAGAACTGGTCTTCTGGTCCAAAAACAATGGACGGTCGCAGGATCACCGCTGTGGGCATCTCGTTTAAAACGCCTGCTTCACCCTCCGCCTTTGTCCGTGCGTATTCACTGCCCGATTCCAAATCGGCGCCAATTGCAGACAAATGGACCAACTTGCCGACGCTTTCTTCGGCAGCGATCCGGGCAACACGCGTAGCACCCTCTGCCTGGACTGTGTCGAATTCGTTCCTGCCCGCTTCAGCCAGAATGCCGACGCAATTTACCACCGCATCAGCACCCGACATAACCGATCGTACAGAGGCGTCATCTCGTATATTACAAAGGACAGGTTCGACCTGTCCAACCGCACCATAGGGCTTCACAAAGATTGCCTCATTGGGACGTCGTACGGCCACACGGACGCGCCAACCTGCTTTGGCCATCCGCCGTGCGATGTATCGCCCGACAAACCCAGAACCCCCATAGATCGTAACGAGTTTAGTCATGTACTGCCCCAAATGACGCCTTCGTTCTGGATGTACCTCTGTGCAAGCTTTGAAACAAGGTGGAATTCGCGCACCCTTTGATCAACTGACCATTGTATATGAGAACAGAGGGCACATTTTGCATCAGATCAGGTCGAACATCTCGCCGCTCTCAGCACCTGAGCTTCTAGCGGAATTTCCGTTTGACACCTCGCAGACTTGGGCTTAAACGCAGACTTCACGACACCGGCCCAGGTGGCGGAATGGTAGACGCGCTAGCTTCAGGTGCTAGTGTCCGTATGGACGTGGAGGTTCGAGTCCTCTCCTGGGCACCAATTCTCCGGAACATAGATACTCTTAAAGATCCATTTTCATGGACTTTTTTGCGTTTTGGAGATAGGCTTTTGACCATAGCTGAACGCTCGATACCCCCAATGGCACTAACAGACCTGAAAATCAGTAAGGCAAAAACTGAGGCAAAGCCCTATAAGCTGTCTGACGGAGGTGGACTGTTCGTTTTGATGTAGCCAAACGGCTCCAAACTCTGGCAACAAAAATACCGGCATCTGGGCAAAGAGCGCTTGTTGTCGCATGGCCGATATCCTGATGTGACCCTCGTGCAGGCCCGTCAAAAGCGAGACGAGGCGCGTTCACTCTTGGCCGAAGGTGGCGGTCCAAAAGCGGATTGAACAGATCGAAGCGGAAACGCAAGCGTGCACCACATTCCTGTTGGTGGCCGAAGAATACATCCAGCAGTCATATGACCGGGAGCTGGCTGACGCCACCATGCGCAAGAAAATCTGGTATACCCATACTTTGGTCGAGCCCTTGCACCATCGACCCATCAACGAAATCAGTGCTGCCGAAATCCTGCTCTTGCTCAAGAAGGTCGAACATAGCGGACGGCGCGAAACCACAAAGAAGCTGCGCGGGACCATTTCTGCCGTATTCCGCCTCGCAATAGTAACTCTGCGGGCAGAGAACGATCCTACACTGGCTATCAAGGGGGCACTGCTGCCAGTGAAGGTGACCAACCGAGCCGCCATTACCCATGAGAAGGTCTTTGGGCAGTTCCTGCGTGACCTTGAGGCCTATTCGGGGCAGGCTCATCAAAGATGCTCTACTGTTCCAGATACGAGTACACAAATGAGGTTTCGGCGATGCGGCGAACTCCTCCGGTCCGGTCGTTCACCCGTTTCGATCCGGGCGGATTTCAAACCAACCTTCGCCGCAATACGTTTCAACTATCTATCCGCGATCTCGCCCTTCTTGAAGAACCCATGGCTCACAATGTACCGGGCACGCTGCCGCTCAGGTGCGGCGAACAGTTCAATCGTCGCGTTCACATGCGCCAGATCGTGCTTCGCATGTGCGACTACGCCTCGAATGCTTAAATCTGGCCCAGTATCTCGGCCCGCTTCTCTGTCAGCGTGTGAACAATCAATGGTTTCGACATGCCGCCATTCCACACAAGATCTCGCCAGCCATCCAGATGGCAATTTGGTGCATTTGCTACCTAAGACCGAATTGCTCAACGGTGAAATCTTCTATTCGCTCCGTGAGGCCCAAATCATTATCGAAAGATGGAGGAACCACTACAACACCAAGCGACCACACAGTGCTTTGGGCTACCGCCCGCCTGCGCCTGAAGCCATCGTCTTGATGGACCAAAGGCCAATCATGCACTAACTTTCAATTTGGACCACTCAAGTGGGGCTGCTCAACCAAACCTTGCCAGGTCCTCGTTTGAAAGGCCGAATAACTCAGGAGGAGAAGGCGACCTGCAAATAGAATACTTCAACACGGTGGCGGCTACCGAATTCTCTCCACTAGTAATCTTGGCGCGCAATTTCGAAAATTAGCACATCATGGCCGATTTCCGGTCCCAACACATTCTGAACGACTTTACGCAGATTGCGTCTTACTACATCGAGATTATCAGTATTTGCAAATTCACCATTGAAACCCCCGACGGTCGCATGATCAAACAGGACGCGCAAAATTTCATCTCTGAGCTTGGGCTCTTTTTCCAGGACCTCTTCCGCGTATCCCTGTGTCACTTCTAGACTAAGAGTCATGACAACCAATGCAGATACGCGCTCTTTATCGACCAAAGGAATCACAAACTGGTTCGGTAATCGAACATACTCCATGCCATCTGTAGCAAGTTCATCGGAAGCCGCCTGCTCGTGTTCATCAGCGCTTTTTTCTACGGATTTCTCATGTTCCGCCCCTTCTTCTTTCTCCACAGCGACATCCACTGGTTCCGGAGGTGGTCGCAGAAAGATACCCGCGCCCACGCCGGCCCCCGACCCAACCAGAAGCATCACAATTGGCAGTAGTTTTTTCATTGAGGGCTACTCCTAGAATGGCAAGACGCCGTCGAGAACCTGTTGGCCCAACCGCGGCTGTTGAACGTCAGAGATTTGGCCACGACCACCATATGAGACGCGCGCAGTCGCAATCTTATCGTATGTTATTTCGTTCTGTCTGGAGATATCTTCTGGTCTGACATAACCAGTGACCAGCAACTCTCGCATCTCAAAATTCACCCGAAGTTCCTGACTGCCTGCAATGGACAAAACCCCATTTGGTAGTACGTCGACAATTGTGGCTGCAATTCGTAGGGTGAGTTTCTCATTTCTCTTGACTGAACCATCGCCCGACGAACTACTGCTTGAATTGATAGACACAGCTTCTGAGGTCGATGCTCCCTCTGGCAGTCTTTCATCAATCCGTTGAGGCAAGCCAAAGAGACCTGGAATACCAAGGCTTTCTGAGCCCGAACGAGAACGGTCTGTCGCGTTCGAAATTTCCGCCTCTTCATCAATTTCAATCACAACCGTCAGGATATCGCCCTGCTGAACAGCGCGACGGTCACCCAAAAGCGATTGTCGCGCCCCCGACCACAGTGACGCTCGTTCTGTTGGGCCCTTTGCGTCTGCACGCAACGGTAAGCCAGGCGACATCATTGCATTGTGCTCGGTGGTTTCTGCTGCGGATGTAAACGATGGCGCTTTGCCCAAATGATCCATGCGGCCACAAGCTGTGACGAGCACAAAACCAAACATCATTGCGTAACAGGGAACTTTCATATGAAACCTCTAATTCTGAACTTGCACGGAGCCGTCGGGTTGAATTTGGCCGAATAGCGTTGCGCGTGATGTCAGGTTCATGATCCTGACTCGATCTCCAACGCCACCGCGTTCCAGTGAACGGCCCTCAGTAGTAATGATCAGACCCGCGGTCTGAAACCGCAGCGATACGATTTGATTGCGTGTCACTAAGGCCGGCGGCCCGATGCTATCGACATGGATGGGTCTTCCCGCGTAAAGCGTCGTTTTCGCTTCTTGACCAATCACATCGACAACGCGATCAAAGCCGTTTGCCACATGACCAGGTTTGGTGCCAACGTCCACCTCTGTGATGATAGAATTGGCGCGGATGGTGCGGGTTGGAACGACGACCTCTGCAAAAACAGCAGATGAAGAGATCATCCAGACTATGAACGCGAAATACCGGGTCATCGGATTTGCGTCGTTGCGCCCATCATCTGATCAGCCGCTGAAATAACCTTTGCATTCATCTCGTATCCCCGCTGGGCCTCGATCAGTTCCGTGATTTCACGGACAGCGTCGACAGAGCTGTCCTCAAGATATCCCTGACGAACCGTTCCCAACCCATCCTGCCCGGGCGTCGATACTAGGGGCGGGCCGGATGCCTCGGTTTCACCAAAAAGATTGCTCCCTAGGGCCTCCAGACCCTTGGCATTTGTGAAACCCGTCATGTTGAACTGGCCAAGTGACTGGGCGTCAGGAGAATCTGTAAAATATGCGAAAACTTCGCCGGAGGCGTTGATCGAAATGCTGCGCGCGTCATCCGGAATAACGATTTGAGGCTCAACGGGGAAACCATCGGAAGTCACTATGAGTCCTTCACCATTTCGTTTCAGCCCACCGTCGCGCGTATATGCCGTCAGGCCGGACGGGAGCGTTACCTCAAGGTATCCTTGACCCTCAATTGCAAGATCAAGATCACCCCCTGTTGCACTCAAGGAACCTTGTTGGAGTTGCACCGAGACAGCAGCGGGTCTCACCCCCAACCCGAGCTGCACCCCGGTGGGCATAACCGTGCCATCCGTCGCGCTGATCGTGCCGGGGCGCGTCATTTGTTGGTAATGAAGATCCGCAAATTCAGCGCGACGGGCATTGTAACCAGTTGTGCTCATGTTTGAGAGGTTGTTGGAAATCGTTTCGACCCGCATTTGCTGGGCGCTCATTCCGGTTGCTGCAATTTTCAGGGCGCGCATTTGGCACCTCCTTTACTGGTACTTATTGAGACATCGACCTAAGGGCCTGGCGTACACGTTCGTCTTCAGCTTCAAGGAAGCTTGCGCCAAGTTCGTAGGCGCGCTGGACTTCGATCATCCGGGTAAGCTGGGTCACAGAATCCACATTTGAGTTCTCTACGAACCTTTGAAGAACACGAGCTTGTTCGGCAGGTTCATATCCATCATCGGCACGGAACATCACACCGTCTTCCCGCACCATCCCTTGTGGATTTGTTGGCAGAACCACGCCAATCTGACCAACAGGATTGCCTTCGCTGGAGATTGTGCCATCAGCTGAAACCGCCACATCTGCCGCTCCGGGCGGCACAAAGACCGGGGCACCACCAGCATCCAACACGCGATAGCCATCGTAAGTCACGAGGTCGCCATTGGCATTTGGTGAAAACGCACCTGAGCGCGTCAAACGTTCACCGGAAGGGGTCTCCACCAGAAAAAATCCATCCCCCTCTATCGCAAAATCAAATGTTCCACCCGTCTGGGTCAAAGCACCTTGCTGAAAAGAGGTTTGACGCGTGTTGCCCTGACCCATCGAGAGACTGGACGCACCGTCAATGGATTTCACATATTCCGAAAAAACCAGACCTTCCTGCCGATATCCTGTGGTTGCCGCATTCGCGATATTGTTCGCGACAATGCGCATTTCCCGCAAGAGCCCGGACTGGCGCGTCAATGTGGTGTAGCCGGCATTCTCCATTTTATCCTCCGATAATCAGGGGCACGATACGGTCGTGAAAAAAAGACACCAAAGTTTGCGTCATGAAACCCATGGACATCCAGAAAACGATCACGATCGCAGCCAGCTTGGGCACGAATGTAAGTGTCATCTCCTGGATTGATGTAAGTGCCTGAACCAGGCCAATCGAAACACCGGTGATCAGCGCGGCCGTCAAAATGGGGATCGAGATGATCACGGCAATCCAAAGACCCTGCCGAAGCGTGTCGAAGAATAGAACTTCATTAAGCATATCAGACCGGCATCCGCAGGATTTCCTGGTAGGCTTCGACAACCTTGTTCCGCACGCTAACGGCGGCTTCCACGGCAAGCTCCGTTTGAGCGAGGGCCTGTACCAAGGCATGTGGGTCTGCATCGCCTATCATTGACGCTTTTGCAGTTTCTTCGCTCTCTTTCAGTGTCTGGGCAAAATCAAGCGCGACTTTACCCATTGATTCCATCACGCTCGGGGTTTCATCGGGCGTTGGCTCGGTCGCGGGCCGTGCCTGTGCATAGCTTTCGATAGCGACCGACGGGCGCGCGTTGGTGAACTTCTGAATTGCTGAAACAGCTTTCATATCCATTCTGGATCTCCTTGTAGTCGAATGGCAGTTTCACTGCCGATTATGAAGTTTACTTCCTGAGTATATCCATCAGCCCTGAAGACATTTTTCGTGTCTGTTCAAACACTTTCAGATTTGCCTCGTAGCTCCGCTGCGCTTCGCGCGCGTCGCCTAGTTCGATCATCAGATCGACATTTGAACCATCAAAATAACCCGTTTCATCGGCCATTGGATGAGAAGGGTCATAGACTCGTTCCAACGTCGTTCGATCAAGACGAACGCGACCGGTTTCAACCGAAGAAACACCACTGTTCGCATTGAATGATGTCTCAAAAGAAACCAGCTTGCGCCGATAGCCGGGTGTGTCAGCATTTGAGATGTTCTCAGCGAGATGGCGCAAACGTGTTGCCTGGGCTTTCAGCCCGCTGGAGGTTACGGTCAGCGCTTTTGCAAAATCGTTCATGATACGTTCTCCCCTTAAGATCGCCGCAATGCGGTGCGAAGGATACCAAGAGATGATTTGTAGATTGCCAATGCCCGGTCATGCTGCCGCTTTGCATCAAGAGATTTCAGCATTTCACCTTCCAACGAAACCGTGTTCCCATTGGGTGACGCGATTGCATCTTCGTCCACGACTGCTTGAGCAGCGTTGCCCGCGCTGACCCCATTCAAGTGGAGCGCACGAGTCGCCAACTGACCGGGTGCATTCTTGCTCGACATGTTGTTTCGATATGAGTCGGCGAAAGGCGCGAGATCGCGCGCCTTATATTCAGGCGTATCCGAGTTCGCGACATTTTGCGCCGCAACCGCCTGCTTTTGTCCTGCATGCATCGCCATCGCATGCGAAATCCTGAAGACTTCCAAATTTTTAAACATCGGGGCTTCTCCCTCGTGCAGTTTCATCAAGGCTTAACTGTGATTCCTTTAGAAAGAGTGTGCGAACCAAAAAGGATTGCCATGAACAAGCCCTTGCCCTTTGACGGACTGACTGCTCAGATTACAGATCTCAATCCTGTAAGGGCTATTGGTCGCGTAACTCGCGTGGAGGGCGGCGTGATACACGTGTCCGGTCTCGCAGGAAAAGCCCGCATTGGCGATCTGGTCGTTGTTTATCGACGAGGAGAACCGCTTTCAGGTGAAGTGCTGCAACTGGACGATGATCTCCTTGTTTTATTACCCGATCAAAGTCCCGAAGGCGTTGCCTTGAATGATCGAGCTGCCCTTCTGGAGGCTCGAGGAATCGCCCCGTCGGACGCCTGGATCGGTCGGGTCATTGATCCATTCGGCAACCCGCTTGACGGGAAACCGCTGTTGCGGGGTGCTTTGGCCCGTGCGCTGCGCCGATCACCGCCGGATCCCGCCGGCCGCCGCGGTTTGGGCGAACGCCTCAATACCGGGATGGCTGGACTAAATACCATGTTGCCAGTGGTCCAAGGCCAGCGAATCGGACTTTTCGCAGGGTCCGGTGTGGGCAAATCCAGTCTATTGGGTCACATGGCCCAAAACATGACTGCAGATGTCGTAGTGATTGCCATGATCGGTGAGCGTGGCAGGGAACTGCGGCAATTCATCGAGCAGGTGCTGGGTCCCGATGGTTTGGCGAGGGCAATTGTTGTTTGTGCCACATCCGATCAATCACCATTGATACGACGTCGGTGCGCTTGGGCTGCTATGTCCGTTGCAGAGCACTTTCGCGATCAGGGTCATTCTGTCTTGTTTTTGGCTGATTCCATTACACGATTTGCCGAAGCCCACCGCGAAGTCGCAGTGGCTGCAGGCGAGGCGCCGGTCCTTCGCGGATATCCGCCCTCAACGGCTCATCTGATTATGTCATTGTGTGAGCGGGCTGGTCCGGGCCAATCAACACAAGGTGACATAACCGGCGTGTTCAGTGTTTTGGTTGCGGGTTCCGACATGGATGAGCCCATCGCCGATATCTTACGCGGTGTTTTGGACGGGCATGTCATTTTGGACAGAACAATAGCAGAACGCGGGAGATATCCAGCGATCGATGTATTGCGCTCTGTTTCACGCAGTTTGCCTGAAGCGGCAACCGAAGCGGAGAACACCCTAATTTTGAATGCCAGACATCTTTTGTCGGTCTACGATCAAAATGCGATGATGATACGCGCGGGCCTATATTCGACAGGCAGCGATCCTGAAATTGATGCGGCCATGCAAATCTGGGCAGAGCTGGATGGGTTTTTAGCTAAAATAGAGAGGCAAAGCGTTGCGAATAGCTTCACACAACTGGACCTCATCCTACGACGGGTCCGCAGCGCTGCGAGCGGCGGCCATATTGGCAAAAACCCCCGACCGCCGTCAGCGGCATAAGGGAAAGATCAAGCTTGCAAAAGAGTCAGAGCAATTGACGCGGAAGAAGTGGATGAATTGAAGGCAGCCAATTGAGATCTCACAATGAACTTTGTGATCACATCATCAATTGCGTCTGGATCAGCAAACTGTTCCAAATCCGCGCTGCCGAAAACTGATGTCGCGCGCTGCTTGAATACAGTCAGCTGCTGGTCGATATCTACCTGCCCGAAAGATTCGGGTAAATTCAACGCTTTCTCAAATAATGAACGCAATGGCGGTTGCCCCATTATCAGGAACCACTTGGTGTCGTTGGACACATCAGATTCGGCTAGCTCCGCCAGTTCTCTTTGGGCAAAAAGAGCGATGCGCATATTGTCATCTTGCTCGCCGGTTGCCACTTCAAAACTATTAGCCCGGAACTTTTCAATTATCTCCGCCGCAAACCCGTCGAGCTTCAGTCTAGATTCCTCACCGGGGCCCAGTCCGAACGCTTTAGAGAAGTCAGCGTAACGCTGGTCTGAAAACCTGTTTGCAAGGGAATCTTCGTTGGTCGTTCCTTCATCCAGAATCTTTTGGATGAAGTACTTGTTGTTGATGTCATCTTGCAGCCCGAACGCGCCCAACGCCACTTCTAATACTTGTCGATCGGCAACCAACTCCTCAGCGGTCTTGATCTCACCAATTTTCTCAGCGAAGTTATCCGTGATCCGATTTAACTGTGTTGATTGGCTAAACGCCTCGAACTGCACGTCATAGGTACGCTGCAGAAACCGCCAGCCCGAAAGGCCAGTTGTTGGAATGACGGGTGTAAACATCAGTGTGGCCTGGCCGCCAGCAACCTGTCCTCTCGCGGAAGCAAGGCTCTTAGCGCCTTCAAGGCGCGATAGTGCTGCTTTTCGACCAGTCCTCGCGTCGCTTCGGCAAGAACATTCCGGCTATCGGAGTCGGTGAAGACTTGGCTCAATTCTTCGATCTGCCGCAAGAGCGGCAAATGCGCTTCATCTGGGCTCTTGTCACCTGAAAGCACCAGCTGCATCGCAAAACAAGCACGACGTACCGGAGTTTTGGCATCTTCAGGGTGGATCGCATCACGCAGACGAAGGATATTGGCGTCGGGCGTCATGATTGCGAGCCTGCTGCGTCGATCCCCGTTTTCTATGACAACGCCATTGATCAGAACGCGTTCTTTGGGGCTAAGCTTTAGGACGAGGCCACTCATGCGCTACCCCCCTTCGGTTTCAAACCACCCAAAATTATCGCATTTATTTCCAGTAGCGGCACGGCTGTATCCTCTTTGCGCAGAACTTTCTGCGTATGAATGCGTGTGAAGTCAGCGAGATAGACGATGCGTGCACGCAACTCGTCAGGTAGAAGATTGTTCTCATCGATTACATCAATCGCAAGTGCTGTCCACAGCTTGTTGTTCTCGTAGAGTGCTTCGGCCAGTTTGGGAAAATCATCAGATTCAATGGCCTTCTTCATTCTATGGGAAATTCTTGCGATGACTTCGTATTCGGCGCTGCGCGCTGTTCTTATTGGTGCTGCTGCTGGCGCATATGCACGGTGTGCCTGGGCTGAAGCGTTCACGAAACCACCTTCACAAAAATTCAATTCTTGACGGTCTCAAGGGCGCGAAATATCGCGCCCTTGAAAAGTCGCTTAACGGAAGAGCGACAAGATTGTCTGCGGTGCCTGGTTGGCAATCGACAGAGCCTGAACACCCAGCTGCTGCTGTGTCTGCAGAGCCTGAAGCTTGGCCGAAGCCGCTTCCATGTCAGCGTCGACCAGAGCACCAATGCCCGAGGTCAGACGATCAGTCAGTTTTCCAACGAAGTCTGCTTGAGTTTCGATGCGCTTACCGCTGGAGCCGAGAACCGCAGCCGAGTCAATCGACGTCTGGATCAAGCCTTCGATAGCACCCAATGCCGCTGCCGCGCCATCTTCGGAGGTCACATCAAAAGAGTTGAGCAGAGACAGCTTGCCACCGATTGACGTGTTGCCGTCGTCTGTGGCTCCGGTCAATTTCTGCATGTCGGCCGCTACAATCGCGTTCGCAGCACCGCCCGCCGCTTTGTCATTTGACGCATTGATCTGACCAGCAGTTGTTGCATCGGCTGAGAAAGTGATTTCTTTCCCCAGTGTATCAGCCGCGAAGTTCAATGCAGTGATAAGCCTGTCCTGAATATCCGCGACCGTATCGCCGTCATTCACGCTGACAACGATTGAGTCAGCCAGAGCGGTCCCCTCGAGCGAGTCAATTGAGAACATCACGCCGGCAGTAGCATCAGCGGCCAGAACTGTATAAGCAGCGGCTGGCGCGGCTCCAACAGCAACTGTGTTCGCTGTCATTGCGTTAGCGGCCGTACCAGTACCAGCTGCGCTGAAGACGCCTGCTGTCGTTGAAAGATCCTGCTTGACAACGTCAATGTTCGAGGACGTCACACCCGTAGCCGAGCGATCCAGCGACGAAAGAATACTTGAAGTGCCACTTTCGGCGTCATAGCCAGCGTTTGACAGAAGGTTGAGACCATTGAACTGCGCCGCTCCGGCGATGGACGAGATTTGATTGGTCAGAGCTTCGATATCTGTCTGAATCTTGGCACGGTCAACGTTATCTTCTTGCGAGTTAACAACCTTACCTTTGATCTCGGTCAAAAGATCAGTGATGCTCTCCGCGGCATTGAGAGCCACTCCCACTGTCGATTGTCCCAACGCCAGAGAGTCGGAGATCGCTTCAAAACCAGAAACGTCAGAAGACATGACTTTGGAAATCGCCCAAACAGCAGCATTGTCCTTGGCGCTTTCAACAGTTTTACCTGTAGAAATTTCGCTTTGGACCTTGCCCAGGTTCATGTTGATGGACTTGAGGGTTTGCAGCGCAACCATTGCGCTGTTGTTTGTAAGAATGCTCGACATGAAGCATGTTCCTTTGATCAATCACGCTTTGCGTGGATTAAGCCCCAACGAAAACCGCTGGAGCGAAACTGTCTTTCTGACCAATGCAATCGCCGTTGTATGACGATGCGCCACCCGACCTCGGATGCACAGCCTACATGCCAAGGGAAAGGCTAACGAGTGCTTAAATCGAGTAGTTCCAGTTGTTCTGTTTTTATACAAATGCGAAGTCAGGCTCTCTTTTCCAAAACCCCATCGGACGACATATCGATGGTTTTGCGCGTGCCATGTTCGTCGTATGTATCAAGGGAGCTACGTACGCGGCGCAATGCGGCAAGCCGGCGTGAGACAGAGCGAATACCTTCAAGTGCGTGATCGAGGAGCGCCTGGTTGCGTTTGATTTTGGAATTCAGCTCTTGCAGTGACTCTGCGGAGCCTTCTTCAAGCTGCGCCAACTCTTCGATGAGCGCCTCTTTTCTTTCCAGCAATCGACCAACTTCATCGATGTTGCCATTCAGCAAGGCAGAACGCTCAGCGTCCAAGACATCGTCCAATGCCTCAATAACTTCGTCGAAAACTTCATGCTTCATCCTGTTTCTCCTTCAGGGCTTGAAATAGTGATTCGGTTAGGCCGATTCCACCGGCCTTCACCATTTGCATGGCTTGTTCCTGAACCAGAAAAGACCCGAACTGATCTTCTCCAGAGCCGCCACCGAAATGATCGCTGGTCTTGCCTAACCCCGCGGATTTCAACATTTCTGCAAGAAAACTCGCTTCAAGTTTCTCCGCGGCTTCACGCAATGCCTGATCTCGAGTCGACACAGGCATTGAAGAAGGTGCGATGGGCGTAACGGCAGCCATATGGGTGTCTCCAATTGCATCTATTTTTTCAGAACATGCGCGAAATCGGTAAAGATGCAGTAACTATCATCGGTCATAAGGCACCTGAAACGTGGAAGAACTCCCGGAGAGGCCTGTGCTAGACATTCCTATGTTACAACCGACGCCGAAGGCGGATAGAGCTGAGACGTCGAATGCCGCAAAAGCGGCGACAACGCCCAAGAATAGTGGCCAATCTGATTCCGATTTTGAGACGGCCTATGCGGATGAATCCGTTAACGAAGCCAGTACGGCTTCCGAAGAGGTGAACGATCCGGACAAGAACGCTTCGAACGAAGCGAAGGCAAACAACGAGGAAACGGCGGAAACCGGCGACGATTTGCCAAATCCCGGATTTGGTGACTTGGAAAAAACTGAGAATGATCTGGCCGCTGCCGCGCAGCCTGCAGACAAGAGCCCATCTCAAACGCCGGAAAAGAAACCAGGAACAGACACGTTGGAAGCGGCTTTCGCGCAACAGGTGAAGGATGTGAAAACATCTGAGGGAACCGTTGCTGCACCAAGAGAATCTGGGTTGAGTGAGCAATCCTTAAGCAAACCAGCTGACGCAAAACCCTTGGTGAACTCTGCAAACGCAGGTGCGGCGAATGCAGTAACTGGTGAAAAACAGGCTGCCAAAGGCCTCGACCAGCAAACCGCCGTAAAACTTTCTGAAACCGCTGCACCAAGCGCGGAAAGTGGCCAGACAAAAACCACCCTGGCCGCAGTATCGACAACACAGCAACCGCAGCAGGCAGCACCTGGCGCGAACCTAATGGCGAAGACCGAAAGCATCTCAAAACCGAAGTCTGAACTACGGCTAAAGGGTGATGAAGAGCCGAGGGTCGCGCCAACGGGTGAGGCATCGCAACCTAAACCCAACGCTAAAAATCCGCTCTCAAGTGTGAGTACGACGCCAATTCCAGTCGCTCAATCAACGACGCAAATCTCCGCCCAGGCTGATTTGTCCGGGTTGGAACTGACGGCACCTGCTGCTGATCTTGACTCTCCTGCGCTCTGGGACGCGCGCGGATCATCACCTGCCGCTCTGGCGCAAGCGCTCTCACGTCCCGAAACGCCAGCCATGATTGGTCGGCAAATGGCGGAGTTTCTGCAGCGGTTGCCCGACAGGCCCGTTGAACTATCTCTCAATCCCGAAGAGCTGGGTCGCGTGCGTTTGAGCATTTCAGTCGCCGAGGGAGGTATAACCGTGAGCGTTCTCGCGGAACGACCCGAAACTCTGGACCTGATGCGCCGCAACATCGATCAATTGGCCCGTGAATTCCAAAATCTTGGCTACGAAAATATCGGTTTCGCATTCAATGAAGGGCAAAGTGGCGAAAGTTCGAAGGGTGACAGCACGGAATTTGGTTCGAACCACTCGAATAGCGCCGGCGAAGAAGAAATGAACGTTGCACCGACCACGTTGGTGGCAACTTCTGGCGTGGACATGCGACTTTAAGGAGCGGCAAATGGAAGTGACAAATTCTCCAGCGACACAATCAGCGGCGGCTGCGGCTTCATCGGCTCCAGCGGCTGCGATTCTCTCATCCGATTTTGAAACGTTCCTGCAGATGCTGACCGCGCAGGCGCGCTATCAGGATCCTTTGGAGCCAATTGATTCATCAGAATACGCCGCTCAGCTCGCGCAATTCTCGATGGTCGAACAGCAGGTTCTCTCAAATGATCTACTTGAGGCACTGGGCAATCAACTTGGCGCCAGCAATATCGCGCAAATGGCGGGATGGATCGGCATGGAAGCCAGAACAACCGCGCCTATTGCGTTTGACGGTGCACCCGTCACGATCATAGCGCGTTCTGAAACCGGGGCCGATGAAGCATATTTGATTGCTTACAATGCAAATGGCGAAGAAGTACAACGTCGTCAGATAACAACGGGTACAGCACCGGTTGAATGGACTGGAACCAAAGACGATGGGTCGGTTTTTGACTCCGGCATGTACAGTTTCGCGGTGGAAAGTCGCGCAGTTGGCAAAACAATTGGCACGACGGCAGCGGAGACTTACACCCGCATCACTGAAGCACGCAGGCAGGGGACTGAAACAGTCTTTGTTCTGCAGGGCGGCTCCACTGTGACCTCAAACGATATCGCAGCACTGCGCGATCCAGTCTAATCCAACGGTCCTGTTAGCTATAGATCGGACACCATCAGGCCAGCGTAAACTGGTGGCATGATGACCCGGCGGTACCGGCCAAAAGGAAATCTGGTAAGATGTCGGCGCATCGCGAGAGGGTAGTTTTCAGGGGTTTTCCCGAGGATCAACTCGGCCAAAAGTTTACCTGAAAACGTACTCATTGCCACGCCATTGCCATGATAGCACATACCAGCCCAAATGCCGGGCTGGTCTGGAAGCTCCCCAACGAATGGCAATCGGTTGCGCGCAAGAGAAACCATGCCAGACCAACTGTGATGTGAGGCAACACCGGCCCAAGCCGGAAACATCTTTTCGAAATCGCGTCGCACCTTACGGCGTGCACGCGCTTCTGCATGAGATCCTGATAGCAAGCCGCCCCGCATACCAAAAAGAAACCGACGGTCAGGCATCAATCGAAAATAATGTAGGAGATTGCGCGTGTCGTAACTCATTTGTTCAGAATGCCAACCTTGTGCCGAGATCTCGTCAATCGTGAGCGGTCTGGTGACAAGGACAGTCGATTGCCCCGGCATATACCGTCCAGCCAACCAATCGGGCAGGTTTTCTGATGAATAACCGTTCGTAGCTACGATCACCTGCTCTGCGAGGACATCTCCGTTTACCGAAGCAAGCCGCCACTGAGATGCGGCTTTTGACAATGTGTGGACGGGGCTGTTGTGGAATATCAACGCTCCGAAACGCTCGGCCGCGTTGCTCAAGCCTGTCAGATACTTGGCAGGGTTCAACGCAAAACCAATCGGATTGGTGACCGCACCGAAAAACGGACCCGCCAACCCGGCCTCACCAAGCGCCTCTTTTTCAATTACTTTTGGCGAAACACCATAGTTTTCTTCAACGGTGGCAGCGTCAATCTTCAGTGAATCCATATGTTTTGGTTTATGCGCCAGCACAGTCTCTCCGTTGGAGTGACGATCAACGTTCCAATTGAATTCATCGATTAAATCCGAGACCAACGCCACAGCAGCCTTTTCGGCGCTCCGGTAGGCCAAGCGCTCAGACTGGCCAAATTTTTTGTCGAGTGCCGCATCATCGATTTTGCCACCACCGAGACAGCAAAATCCGCCGTTGCGCCCGGACGCGCCCCATCCGGGAAAATTTGCCTCCAGAACGGCAACTCTCAAACCGTTGCGCGCGAGGTGCAAAGCGGCGGAAAGGCCGGTAAAACCAGCGCCGATAATCGCAACATCTGCGCGGTACTCACCAAGCAGCGCGCCTCGATCCGGAAAGGTACACGTCTGGTCCCACCAGCATGTCTCTCTCGGTCCTGCGCCATAAGTGTACTCGGGGAAAATGCGGTTCATGCCGCCCGGGCCGCTGCCTGTTCTTCCCGCTGCTGACGCAGACTATTGCGCTTTGATACCAGTGAGGCCGAAATTACCCCAACGGTGACAATGCCAATCATGATCGTCGACAGTGCATTGATCTCGGGCGACACACCCAACCTCACAGCGGAGAATATCTTGATGGGCAACGTTGTCGCAGAGGGGCCTGCGGTAAATGAGGCGATCACCAGATCATCTAGACTGAGCGTAAAGGCAAGTAGCCAGCCCGAGATGACGGCGGGCGCTATGATCGGCAAAGTGACCAATCGGAAGGCGTCAAAGCTGGAGCAGCCAAGATCGAGTGCCGCCTCTTCCAACGAACGGTCGAAGGTCATCAACCGAGAAGAAACAACGACCGAGACATAGCACATCGAGAATGTGGTATGTGCCAGAACGATCGTCAGCACGTCTCTGTCGAGGCCAATCCCGATGAAAAGTAGCAACAAAGACAAACCCGTGATCACCTCTGGCATAACCAGCGGAGCATAAATCATGCCTGAAAAGACCGTACGCCCCAGAAAACGGCCACCGCGCACCAACACATAGGCTGCCATTGTCCCCAGAACGGTCGCGAAGGTAGAAGAAAGGACTGCCACCTTGATCGTGACCCAGGCGGCATCCAGAAACGCCTCGTTTTGCAAAAGCTCTCCGTACCATTTGGTGGAGAACCCAGCCCAAACCGTCACCAGTTTGCTCTCATTGAACGAGTAGATGACGAGAATGACCATCGGCAGATAGAGAAAGGCGAAACCAAGTGTCAGCGAGGTGACATTGAACCAACTCAGCCTGTTCATGCCTCTTCCTCCGCCTGGCGTTGTTGGTTTCGCTGAAAAAGAATGATTGGGATGATCAGGATCAGCAGCAGGATCACGGCCACGGCGCTGGCGACCGGCCAGTCACGGTTGTTGAAGAACTCCTCCCAGAGGACCTTGCCGATCATCAACGTGCCGGAACCACCCAGCAAAGACGGGATCACAAATTCTCCGAGTGCGGGGATAAACACGAGAAAGCTGCCAGCAATGATGCCATTCTTTGACAGCGGGATGGTCACAAGCCAAAACGCCTGCAACCGCGAGCATCCCAAATCCTCGGCCGCTTCGATCAGAGAGCCATCCAATCGATCCAGTGCTGAAAAGATCGGCAGGATCATGAAGGGCACGTAGGTGTAGATGATCCCGATGTAGACGGCCGTATTGGTGTTGAGGATCATCAAAGGGTCAGAGATTATGCCCGTCCAGAGAAGGAACTGGTTGAGAAACCCCTCTTGGCTCAGGATGCCCATCCAAGCATAGACCCGGATCAGGAAAGACGTCCAGAACGGCAAAATAACCAGCATCATCAGGGTTGGTCGCCATTCCTCCGGTGCCCGTGCCATGGCATAGGCAATCGGATAGCCGACCAGTAATGTCAGAAAGGTCGAGATCGCAGCGATGCGGAGCGAACTTGCGTAGGCGCGCCAGTAGAGATCGTCCGACGCCAGGAACGCGAAGTTCTCGAAATCCAATGCCGCAAAGAACGGACCAAATCCATCTTCCAAGGTCGGTGTATAGGGCGGAATGGAGAGCGCGATATCCGATAGCGAAATCTTGAAAACGATGATGAAGGGCACCAGGAACAAGGCCAGCAGCCAAACATAGGGCACCGCGATCAAGGCAAATCTCTGCATTATGAGGCCTCTCTGTCGCGAAGCATATTCATTGTTCCAGCAAGACTGCGGCGGTGGCTGTCCAGGAAATCCAAACCGGGTCTTCCCACGTGAACCCGCGTCGCGAAACACGCCGAGTATTCGCGGTTTGCGCCTTGATGATCTGCCCGCCCGGCAATTCGACGTGATAAGTTGACAGATTGCCCAAATACGCGATGTCAAGCACTTTGCCTTCGACGGCATTCACAGCATCAGCGGGTCGTTCGGCGCTGATGGTCACTTTTTCAGGACGTATCGCCAGATGACAGGTCTGCCCATCAGAAAGCGGCAGTTCCGACGCTGCCGTGAAAGGCTCCTTGTCAGCATCCCAAACGACATCAAACCGTCCTTCACCAGACGCCTTGGCGGTACCTTCAATAATGTTCACATCCCCAATGAAATCAGCGACATAAACAGAATTCGGGGCTTCATAAATGCGTTCTGGAGTCGCGACCTGAATGACACGCCCCTCGTCCATGACCGCAACCCGGCTGGCCACAGTCATCGCTTCTTCCTGATCATGAGTGACGATCACAAAGGTTGTGCCCGTCTTTTCCTGGATGTCCATAAGCTCGAACTGCGTTGCCTGCCTGAGCTTGGCATCCAGCGCCCCGAGTGGTTCGTCGAGCAACAGCAGCTTCGGGGCCTTCGCCAGACTGCGCGCGAGGGCGACGCGCTGCCGCTGTCCACCGGAGATCTGATGCGGTTTGCGACGGGCAAACTTTTCCAATCGCGTGAGTTTGAGCATCTCTGCGACACGGTCATCAATATCGTGTTTCGGCATGTCCCCCCGGCGCAAACCAAACGCGATATTCTCATAGACACTCAAATGGGGGAAAAGCGCGTAAGACTGGAACATCATGTTCACGGCCCGCTTGTTCGGCGGGACTGGCGCAATGTCCTGACCCGCCAATTCAATCGTTCCATCGGTTGGCGTTTCAAACCCGGCCAGCATCCGCATCATCGTTGTCTTGCCACAGCCGGATGGGCCAAGAAGCGCAAAGAATTCCTGCTCGAAAATATCCAGCGTCAGGTCGTCGATCGCGGTGAATTCGCCAAAACGCTTGGTCACTCGGTTGAAACGGATAATCGGTTTTTGGGAAGGGTCGTCCCAGGGGGCAAAGACGGCTTGGGTCACGTCAGGTCCTTCTTTTACCCGGATGCCGGGCTGATGCAAAAAGGGCGGAGCATGATGGCTCCGCCCGTTCTGATGTTCCGATCAGGTACCGGATTTGATCTTGGTCCAGAGGCGGGTGACTGTCCGCTGCACTTTCGCGGGGTATGGCGTCGTCGTGTAAAGATTGGCCAATGTCGCCTCGTCAGGGTAAATCGCCGGGTCGCCGATCACATCCTCCGCCAGCATCGGTTGCGACGCCTCATTGCCGTTCGCGTAATAAACATAGTTGGACGCATCCGCCATGTTTTGCGCGTCCATAATAAAGTTCAAGAAGACATGGGCGGCTTCGGGGTTCGGCGCATCTACAGGGATAGCCATTTGGTCAAACCACATCAAAGCCCCCTCTGAAGGAGCATTGTAAACGATTTCCACGCCATTGTCGGCTTCTGCCGCACGATCACGCGCCTGCAGAATATCTCCGGACCACCCGAATGCCACGCAGATATCACCGTTGGCCAAGGCGTTGATGTATTCAGAGCTATGGAACTTCTGCACATAAGGACGAATTGCCGCCAATACGGGTTCGGCCTTGGCGATGACATCGGGATCGTGACTGTCGGGGTCTTCGCCGATGTATTTCAAAGCAGCGGGGATCATTTCTGACGGAGCATCAAGAAAATGCACGCCGCACTCCGACAGTTTTTCCATGCTCGCAGGATCGAACAGCAGGTTCAGCGAGCCAATTGGTGCATCAGCCCCCAGCAATTCCTGAACCTTGTTCACATTGGCACCGATCCCGGTAGTGCCCCACATGTAGTTGATCGAATAAGCGTTGTCCGGATCGTATTGTGCGGTCCGCGTTTCCACGGTCTCCCACATGTTGCTGAGGTTCGGGAGCTTTGACGCATCCAGTTTCTGGAACGCGCCCGCAGCGATCTGGCGTTGCAGAAACGTGCCTGACGGCACAACCACGTCATAACCAGATCCGCCCGCCAGCATTTTTGTTTCCAAAACCTCGTTGCTGTCAAAAACATCGTAAATCAGGTCAATCCCGGTTTCGGATTCAAACTTCTCCAAAAGCGCTTCGTCAATGTAGTCGGACCAGTTGTAGACGCGCACTTCCTCAGCCAGTGCCGTTGTCGTGCAAAGCGCCAGTAGGGCGCTGCTCGTCATGAGCTTGTTCATATCATACTCCCGTTGATACCGACCGGGTTCATCCCGGTTCGGATGAATTTGATCAAGTTTTGCCTAATTCGGCAAGATGCTTTATGCTTTCATGCGAACTCAACCTGTGCAAGGCATGTGCCTTGTATCACTTTCGAAGACGAAAGACGGCCTATGCAATTGCTCAGAAATCAGGCATCACACGCCCCGTTACCTGGCGCCAAGCAACCTGCGCATCAGCATGTTTATGAGAAACTCCGCACACGCATCCTGTTCGGAGATCTTGCACCTGGGCAGGCCGTCACGATCCAGGGGCTGGTCGAAGAACTCGGCGCTGGTATGACGCCAGTGCGCGAAGCTATTCGACGACTCACGACCGATGGCGCATTAAAAATGATGGGGAACCGTCGGGTCATTGTGCCGGAGTTGACCGGGAATTGCATTGAACAACTTGATTTCATGAGACAATCCCTTGAACCGGAGTTGGCCCGTTTGGCCACTCTTCGCGCTGATGACCTACTTTTGGCGGCCCTGAAAACGGAAGATGACGCGCTCAATTCGGCTATTTCTAAAGGTGATATTCCTGCTTATCTGACCCGGAACTACCGCTTTCATGCAGCGCTCTATGCCAGCGCCAAAGCACCGATCCTGTATGAGACCGTTGATCGGCTGTGGTTGCGATTTGGACCTTCCCTGCGTGTGGTCTGCGGGCGGTACGGAACACAGAACCTGCCCGACAAACACGCAGATCTTTTAGAGGCGCTGAGCAGGCGCGACGCAGAGGGTGTGGCGGCTGCCATGGCTGAAGATGTGCATCAAGGCATGCGCCAGATTCGTGCTGCACTCGATTCAGATGGCGACATCAATCGATTCGATTGACACCAAATAATTTGATCATATTCTGATCGAAGAGCCTCGTCTCGTATTTTCCAACTCGCAGGTGTCCCATGTCCGCCATCACCAACCATATGCCAACCGCCGAACTGCAAGCGCTGGATGCAGCGCATCACATGCATCCTTTCACCACCAACGATGAGTTGGCCGCAAAAGGTGCGCGCGTGATCACCCGGGCCAATGGCGTCTATCTGACAGATAGCGAGGGCAACCAGATCCTGGATGGGATGGCCGGTCTGTGGTGTGTCAATATTGGGTATGGTCGGCCCGAGATGGCCGAGGTTGCAGCCCGCCAAATGATGGAACTGCCCTATTACAACACGTTTTTCATGACCACACATGTACCGGCAATCGCTTTGGCGCAGGAAATCGCAAAGCTAGCGCCGGAGGGTCTGAACCATGTCTTTTTCGCAGGATCGGGATCAGAGGCAAACGACACCAACATCCGAATGGTGCGCACCTATTGGTCTGAAAAGGGCAAATCCACCAAAACCAACATCATCAGCCGCAAAAACGCCTATCACGGCTCCTCTGTCGGATCAGGATCACTTGGTGGCATGAGCTACATGCACGCCCAGGGTGGAATGCCCATCCCCGGCATTCATCACATCAATCAGCCCGATTGGTGGGCCGAAGGTGGTGAAATGGCGCCCGCTGACTTTGGACTTGCCCGCGCCCAGGAACTCGAAACGAAGATTCTGGAATTGGGCGAAGACACCGTGGCCGCCTTTATCGCGGAACCAATCCAGGGCGCCGGAGGCGTCGTGGTTCCACCGGAAACCTATTGGCCCGAGATACAACGCATCTGCGACAAGTATGAAATCCTGCTGATCGCCGACGAGGTGATTTGCGGGTTCGGCCGGACTGGTAATTGGTTTGGCAGCCAGACAATGGGGTTACGCCCTGATATCATGACAATCGCCAAGGGATTGAGCTCAGGGTACCAACCCATCGGCGGATCCATCGTTAGCGACGAGGTGGCCGAGGTCATCGGTGCGACGGAGTTCAATCACGGCTACACTTACTCCGGTCATCCGGTCGCCGCTGCCGTTGCCTTGGAAAATCTGCGCATCCTGCAGGAAGAATCGGTGCTTGATCATGTCCGCAATGTCGGCGCACCTGCTCTTATGGCTGGTCTCGAAGAGCTCGCCGATCATCCGCTTGTCGGCACTGTCTCGATCAAAGGTATGATGGCATCCCTGCCTCTGACCCCCCACAAGGAAAGTCGGGCCAAGTTTGCCGGGGCTCCCGGAACAATCGGTTACATGTGCCGCGAACGGTGCTTTGCCAACAATCTCGTCATGCGTCATGTCGGGGACCGCATGATTATCTCACCGCCCTTGATCATCGGCCAAGCAGATATAGAAGTTTTCATGGCCCGCGCCCGCAAGGCGCTGGATGAAACCTATGCGTTGGCCAAAGAGGAAGGCCTGCTAAAAGCAGCGTCCTAAACGACCTTCTTCGATGTACAGATAGAGCAACGGAGCGCTCATTGGCGGATCAATTGGCCCGTCAGCTCCGTTTGTACCGCCAATCGGGCCAATTTTCTTCCCAAGCACAGGTTTTCCGCCTTGAATCGGGCGAAATAAGCCCAGCGCATTGTTAACTGCTTGCGTTTTGCAGGCGCAATCGTGTTAGCTTCGCAGCAATCAGCGCGGAAAACCGCCGGAAAAAACGGGGAGCCTCTTTTGGCCGATACTTCAAACGTCGACGCGTTCGTTGAGTTCGAGCGTGTTCAGAAAAGTTATGATGGCGAGAATCTCGTCGTTAAAGACTTGAACCTCGCCATGCCCAAAGGCGAATTTCTGACCATGCTGGGGCCTTCGGGGTCAGGAAAAACCACCTGCCTGATGATGCTGGCAGGGTTTGAGACAGCCACCCACGGCGACATTCGGTTGGACGGTGTCTCCATCAACAACATCCCGCCGCACAAACGCGGCATCGGGATGGTTTTCCAAAACTACGCGCTGTTTCCCCATATGACGGTTGCCGAGAACCTCTCGTTCCCGCTGGAAGTCCGCAAAATGGGGAAATCGGACCGAGAAGCCAAGATCAAGCGGGCCCTCGACATGGTTCAGATGGGCGCTTTTGCCGGGCGCAGACCGACGCAGCTTTCCGGAGGGCAGCAACAGCGGATCGCCCTTGCCCGCGCCCTGGTGTTCGAACCAGAGCTGGTTTTGATGGATGAACCCTTGGGCGCGCTCGACAAGCAACTTCGCGAGACCTTGCAGTTTGAGATCACCAAGCTTGCTCATGATCTCGGTATCACCGTGGTCTATGTAACCCACGATCAGACCGAGGCCCTGACCATGTCAGACCGGGTCGCCGTTTTCGACGATGGACGGATTCAGCAACTGGCGCCACCAGACAAGCTGTATGAGGAACCCGAAAATAGCTTCGTGGCCCAGTTCATCGGCGAGAACAACACGCTTGAAGGTGTGGTCAAGGAAATCACGAACGGTGTGGCCTTGGTTGAACTCGATGGCGGCGAGGTCATTGATGCCAAACCCGTGAATGTGTCGACAGCAGGTGAGAGAACCCGCGTTTCCATCCGGCCGGAGCGGGTCGAATATAACAAGGACCGTCTGAGCGAAGACGCCCATACGCTGAAGGCCGAAGTGCTCGAGTTCGTCTACATGGGCGACATCTTCCGCACACGGCTCCGCGTTGCAGGTACCGATGATTTCATCATCAAGACACGCAACGCTCCGGATGTGGAACGACTAACGCCCGGCCAGCAGATCGAGATTGGTTGGCTGCCGCAAGATTGTCGCGCATTGGACGCTTAGCTTCCGATGCGCACGACCTGTCGTGCGTCCAACCAGAGGCACGATCAAAAGTGAGGCTGTGGCCAAGCCCGTTGCCGCAGGTCTCAAAACCAAAACGGGCACATAATTGGGAGATTATGAATGAAACTGACCAAGACGCTTTTGGCATCCACCGCACTGACAGTTGCGGCTGGCATGGCCGTCGCCGATGGCCACATGGCATCGGAGATGACAATTGTCAGCTGGGGTGGCGCTTACTCGAACTCGCAACAGCAAGCGTACCACAACCCCTACGCTGAAAAGACCGGTGTCGAAATTATCAACGACGAATCCTCTGCTGAGGCGGTGGCCAAACTGCGGGCCATGAACGAAGCGGGCAATGTGACATGGGACGTCGTTGATGTGGTTGCAGCCGACGCGATCCGCCTCTGCGATGAAGGTCTCGCAATGGAGATCGACCCTGACGAGCACCTTGCCGCCGCACCCGATGGCACTTCTGCCGAGGATGATTTCGGTGATTTGCTGGTGTCCGACTGCTTCATCCCACAGATCGTGTATTCCACAACTTTCGGATACCGGACCGATATGGTTGGTGACACGCCACCAACATCTGTTTGCGCTGTCTTCGACACCGAAACCTATCCGGGCAAGCGGTCGCTTGAAAAGCGCCCGATCAACAACATGGAATGGGCGCTGATCTGCGACGGTGTTCCAAAAGACGAAGTCTACGACGTATTGGAGACTGCCGAGGGTCAGCAACAAGCGCTCGATAAGCTCGCCACCATCAAGGACGATGTTGTCTGGTGGTCTGCCGGTGCGGACACACCTCAGCTGCTCGCCGATGGCGAAGTTGTCATGGGTTCCACCTACAATGGCCGTCTTTTCTCTGTGATCGAAGAGCAGAAGCAACCTGTTGCGATGCTTTGGGATGCGCAGGTGTTTGATCTGGACGGTTGGATTATTCCCGCCGGTTTGAGCGACGAGCGCAAAGCACGCGCCCTGGATTATATCTACTTCGCCACAGACACCCAACGTCTTGCGGATCAGGCCAAATACATCAGCTATGGCCCGGCACGCGCGTCGTCCGCTCCATTGGTTGGTCAGCACGCTGATCTGGGTATCGACATGGCGCCCCATATGCCGACAGATCCCGACAACGCCAAGAACACGTTCCTTTATAACTACGAGTTCTGGGCAGATTATCGCGACGACATCGACGCGAAATTCCAGGCCTGGCTGGCTCAATAAACCCGATTAGGGGCTGATACTATCGAAGAGGGCTACGCGGCCCTCTTCCCCAAAATGACAAGGGACGCATCATGCCCAAAGGTTACATCATTGCGCACGTCACTGTGACAAACCCGGACGCCTACAAGGAATATGTGGTCAGGGACACGCCAATTCTCAAAAACCTTGGCGGCAGCTTCGTGATCCGGGGCGGACAATCGCAGGTTGTCGAAGGTGAAAGCCATGACCGGCATGTTGTCATCGAATTCCCCTCTTACGCGCAGGCGCTCGCCGCTTACAATGACCCTGAATATCAGGAGGTCGCCGAGATCCGCCGCCGTAATGCTCAAAGCACCATCATTGTCGTAGAGGGCGCATAGATGACGGACACAGCTGAACACACCGGCCCGATGATGGCTGCCGACGGGACGACATTGAAATCGAGCTTGAACAGAGCGCTGCGCCGCCAAAAGCTGCGGGCTCTGGGACTGATCGCACCGCTTTTGATCTTTGTATTGGTGACCTTCATCGCCCCGATCGCCGACATGCTTTTTCGATCTATCGAAAACCAGATCGTCTCAGAGACGTTGCCGCGCACGACCGCCGTGTTGGCTGAATGGGATGGGGATAGCGGCGAAATTCCGTCGCCCGAAACATTTGAAGCGCTCTACAAGGACATGTTTGTCGCGAAAGAGCGAAAACTACATACGCGTCTCGGTTCTCGGCTGAATTACGAACTGACGGGAGTGTCGTCACTTTTCCGCAAATCCGGTCGCAAGATCGAGGACATGGGCGAGGTCTACCAGGATCAGTTTGAAGACTTTGACAAATTCTGGAAAGACGGTGAAAACTGGAATGCCCTGATGGGGTCCGAGGACTGGTTGCAGGCTCAAAATGCCTGGGACCCGAAATCCGGCGACAAACAGCCTCCTTTTGAACTGAATGAGGCGATCAGCGGGCTGCTTCCCGAAACCTCCGAAGCATTCCAAACGTACGCTGATTTCGTTCAGAATGAAGATCAGAAAAACCTCGCCAAGCAGGATCCGTGGGCGCTGATCTATTCCGCGCTTTACAATGATATTTCTGCGGGCGCCGATGTCTCGGGCTATAGCGGTCCGGGGTCGGCTGAATTGCTGGCGGCAATGGGTGCTGCCACCGAATTCGAAACCGTCGACTACGCTGCCGCCTTTGAGGAGGTCGACAAGGATTGGCATGATGTCGAGGTTTGGCAGACAATCCAGACCTACAGCCCCGAATTCACCTCCGGGTACTTCCTCAATGCGGTCGACATGAAAAAATCTCCCGATGGCGCGGAGATGCGCCCGGAGAATGAGCAGCTCTACATCAAGCTCTTCATTCGGACATTGTTCATGTCACTGGTCATCACCGGCAGTTGCATTCTGCTCGGCTACCCGGTCGGTTGGATTCTGGCGAACCTGCCCGCCCGAACGGCCAACCTGTTGATGATCCTGGTGCTCCTGCCGTTTTGGACATCGCTGCTGGTGCGCACCTCCGCGTGGAAGGTCATGCTGCAACAGCAGGGTGTCATCAACGACACGCTGGTATGGCTTGGCGTTGTTGCTGATGACAGCCGACTGGCACTCATCAATAATCAGACCGGCACAATCATTGCGATGACGCATATTCTGTTGCCGTTCATGATATTGCCCCTTTATTCGGTCATGAAAACGATCCCGCCGAGCTACCTGCGCGCTGCAAAATCACTGGGGGCGACGAACTGGACCGCCTTCTGGCGGGTCTATTTCCCGCAATCGGTGCCGGGCATTGGCGCGGGGTCCATCCTCGTTTTCATCCTGTCGATTGGCTACTACATCACACCCGAACTGGTTGGTGGCACGACGGGAACGTTCATTTCCAACCGGATCGCCTATCACATCTCAAGTTCTCTGAACTGGGGTCTGGCGGCCGCATTGGGAGCCATTTTGCTGGCTGTGGTGCTGGGTCTCTATTGGGCCTACGACCGGATCGTCGGCATTGATAACGTGAAGCTGGGGGGCTAGGACAATGGCTGCACTCACACCCATTTCCCGAACGCCAGTGTCGTTCTACGTGCCGGTTGTCGCTGCCGCAGGTGCTGTTGCCGGTCTCTTTGTGGGCACAGCGCAGGGCAGCTCATTTCTCGGTATCATCATCGGCGCCTTGCTGATGAGCGCTCTGGCATATGTCATGACGCAGGTGGTTAAATTGGAAAAACCATCTCGCTGGGCGCTGGTTGCGGTCCTGGCGATCGCCGGGTTCGCCATGGGGGGCATCGCGGCGGGCATCATTGGCGGGCTCTTTGGCTGGTTCTTCGGCTGGTTCAGTTTCTGGCTCTATGAAGGGCGATACCGTGCCTATGTGGCACCCTATCTCACGCCCGAACAAGTGTTGTGGCACTACAGCTTCCGAGTCATTTGCGGCGCGATTCTGATCTTTCTGATCACGCCCATCCTTGTGGTGATGCCGCTGAGCTTCAATGCCGAAGATTTCTTTACTTTCACACCGGAGATGCTGCGGTTTGACCCGGCAGGATATTCGCTGAAGCACTACGAAGACTTCTTCACCAATTCAGACTGGCAGAACGCACTGGCCAACTCGGTCAAGATTGCCCCCATGGCAACGCTTCTTTCGGTCAGCTTTGGAACGCTTGCCGCCATTGGTCTGAGCCAACCGCATGTGCCTTTCCGCCGCGCCATCATGGCCATTCTGATCTCACCGATGATCGTACCTTTGATCATCTCTGCGGCGGGAATGTATTTCTTCTACAGCCGCATTGGTCTGCAAGGGACATACATCGGCGTCGTGTTGGCGCATGCTGCTTTGGGCATTCCCTTTGTCATCATCACTGTCACCGCAACTCTGGTGGGCTTTGACAACTCCCTGACGCGGGCTGCCGCGAACATGGGGGCAGGGCCGGTGACCACCTTCTTTCGGGTGCAAATGCCGTTGATCCTGCCCGGCGTGATTTCGGGTGGGCTTTTTGCCTTCATCACCAGCTTTGACGAAGTGGTTGTTGTGCTCTTTGTGGGCTCTGCCGGTCAGAAAACGCTGCCATGGCAGATGTTCACCGGGTTGCGCGAACAGATCAGCCCTACGATCCTCGCTGTTGCCACCATTCTTGTGATCGTTTCGATTGCGCTGCTGACCGTGGTGGAGATGCTGCGACGCAGGTCGGAACGCTTGCGCGGTATGTCACCCGGCTAAGCGCTCCGCTTCAAACTCGTGATTCCGCTAGATATCTCGGCCGCATTCGTTCGGGGCGTGCGGCCGAGACATTCAGCGAAGGCGTTTCAGCAAACTCAGCGACGCATACCCGTCCGGTGCCAGCCCCTTGCTGCGCTGATACGCGCGGACGGCTTCGATTGTTTTGGGACCGATCTTGCCGTCCACACCCTGCGTGCTGAACCCCGCCCGCGTCAGACGTTGCTGCATCTCTTTGCGTTCCGAAAAGGTCAGCGCCCGGTCACCTCTGGGCCAGCTTGCCTTGATCGCAGGGCCGCCCTTGATCCGGTCGCTCAAATGCCCAACGCCGATCACATAGGCATCCGCCGTATTATAGCGCTCGATCACACTGAAATTCTTGAATATCATGAAGGCGGCACCCTGCCCGCCTGCTGGCAGCAGAATGGAAGCATTGCCATAGTTCGGCACGGCGCGCCCGTTTACGCCCACAACGCCCAAACGGGCCCATTGGCCGGGTGATTTGGTCGTTTTCCGGTTCGCCTGGGCGTAATTGAACCCGCGCGGCAGTTGCACCTCAACGCCCCAGGGTTGCCCTTTGACCCACCCAAACCGCGCGAGATAAGCGGCAGTCGACGCCAACGCATCGGAAGGATCATCCGACCAGATGTCACGCTTGCCGTCACCGGTAAAATCCACCGCATAGGCCAGATAGGACGTGGGAATGAACTGCGTGTGCCCCATGGCCCCGGCCCAGCTGCCGGTCATATTGCGCGGGCTGGTGTCGCCATTCTGAATGATCTTCAGCGCGGCGATCAGTTGTTGTTCAAAAAACTTTCCGCGCCGCCCGTCATAGGCAAGCGTTGCGAGAGATTGCACAATGTCGTTGCTGCCACGGTATTCTCCATAGGCGCTTTCCAAGCCCCAAACCGCCACAACGACTTCTTTTTCGACACCGTAGCGTTTCTCGATGGCGTCAAGTTTGCGGTTATGTTTGCGCAACGCCGCCTTGCCGTTACGAATACGGGTGTCAGATGCGGCGCTATCGAGATACTCCCAAATCGTCTTGGTGAATTCCGACTGATTCCTGTCCCGTCGAACGACGTCAGGATCATATCGCACGCCTTTGAAAGCGGCGCGTAGCACATCCGCGCGAATGCCATGCGCCCGTGCGCGCCGTTCAAATCCACTGATCCAGCGGGCGAATCCAGGATCAGAAGCCGTTTTGGTCACAACGGGAACTGGTACAGCCGCCAAATCAGAGGGTCGTAGTTTCGGCCTTAGCGCCTGATTTTGAAGGGCGATTTTGCTAAGCCCTGGCGTTATGTCCTGCGCCGGCCTCAATACGGGCCGTAGTGTTTGCGCCGACCCAAACGCACTTGCCTGAATGCTCATCAAACCAGTTGCCACAGCAACTATGCCAAACGTCTTCCACCGCATGATATGCCCTACTGCTGCTTTTTTGTTATTAAGAACAGTGTAGCGCGAGTTGGGCAAATTCAAAAGAATTCAATCAGAGGTTCTGCGATCAATTGCCGACGCATCAATGTAGCACCGTATTATGTCAAGATGCTCGCGCAACATCGGCACCCGTCTTGGGCGGAAGCTGTTGTCAGTGCGTTGCAGATCACGCATCCGATCAAGGCGGAAGGTTCTGAAATCCTTGCGTAAATGGCACCACGCCATCAGCACGTTGGTCTTGTCAAGATAGACCAAACCCAGCGGATCGACCTGCCGTACGGTCTTGGCCCCTTGCCCATCGGTATAGTCAAATTTCACGCTGACTTCATCCCAGGTGGCAGATCGCAGGGCGGCCACATCGATCTCTATCTCTGGCGGGCGGGTGAATCGGTGAGCATCCAGCACGGCATGTTGCAACCGGTGGGCCTGTCTTGGCGGCACTCTGGCCTTGATCTTCGCAAGTGCGGATCTGGCCGCTTTGGCCAGCGCCGGGTCGCCGATCACCGCAACATCCCGAAGGCCCAGGACCAGCGCTTCAAGTTCGTCATCTTCGAAGCCAAGGGGCGGCAAAGTGGCGTCCTCAATGAGGGTATACCCGAAACCAGCCTCCCCATCGATGACGGCACCCATGCTGCGCAACGCGTCAATATCGCGATAGATCGTACGTTCGGACATGTGCATTTCATCAGCCAATTGCGTGGCCGTGACGGGCGGCGGCAAGCGTCGCAGGGTTTGCATCATTTGGAACAGGCGGTGAGTGCGGCTCATGAGATCATCTTATCACATCTCCTGACATAAATTGACAGGATAGAGAGATAACTTTGCATCAGAACAAAAGGAGCACGACATGATTACTTTGCTGACCTATCCGCCTGCCTTCGGACAATTCTCCGGCAGCCCTTTCTGTACCAAGGCAGCTTACTTTTTGAAGGTCTCCGGTCTGCCATGGCGGCGTGAAGATACGCTCGACCCGCGCATGATGCCGCACAAGAAATTGCCCGTGATCCGGGCCGACGATCAGTTGATTGCCGACAGCGATATGATCCGTGCTTATCTGGAATCAAAAGGAGCCACATTTGACGAAGGCCTGTCTGAAATCGACAAAGCCACATCGCGCGCATTTATCCGAATGGCCGAAGAGCATATCTACTTTCATATCCTCCTTGACCGCTGGGCAAATGACGCGCTTTGGCCTCAGATCAGAGACACCTATTTCGGGTCGGTTCCAAAGATTCTGCGGGGCCTCATTTCTGGCAAAATCCGCAAGGAAGTTCTGAAGGGCATGCATGCACAAGGGCTTGGCAGGTTGACCGAGGCCCAGAGATTGGCCCGATTAGAGCCCGATTTGGAGGCGATTTCGACCCGGCTTTGGCAAAACCGCTTTCTCTTTGGCGACAGGCCGACGGCGGCGGACGCTTCGGTCGGACCAATGTTAAGCGCGGCCGTCGCAAGCCCCGGCCACACGCTGCTATCAAATCGTGTCGAGGAAAATGCGGTGCTGATGGCCTATATCGAGCGGATTGAGGAAATGCTCGACTAACGACGGCTGCGCTTGACCTTGCGTTTGGTCTTGTCCGCTTTACGCTTGGCCTTGACGCTTCGGCGTCGGGGCGCACGTCCGGCGGGCGATCTACGACCCTGCGGTATGGCGTCGCCTTCGAGCGCCAGCAGCTCCAAGGCGATGCCCCCCGTCACGGGTGCCGCCTCAGCCAGGCGCACGGTAGCCCGTTGACCCAAACTGATGATCCGACCCGTATCCGAGCCCATCAAAGTATTTGCCTCGGCATCGTAATGAAAATATTCGCGTCCGATTGAGCGCATCGGAATCAACCCATCAGCCCCTGTTTCATCGAGCTTCACAAAAACACCAAAGCGGGCAATGCCGCTGATCCGACCTGTAAATTCATTTCCAATACGTTCGCTCAGATAGGCGGCCATATAGCGGTCAATTGTGTCACGCTCTGCAATCATCGACCGGCGTTCGGTATCGGAAATATGCTGGCCTGCCGCTTCAAGCGCGTCGTAATCTTCGGGGCGAAGCCCGTCCTTGCCCCATCCATGTGCCGCGATCAACGCACGATGGACGATAAGGTCCGCATAGCGCCGAATGGGAGAGGTAAAATGCGCATAGCGCGCCAACGCCAACCCGAAATGCCCGAAATTCTGCGGCGCATAGTAAGCTTGCGTCATCGAACGCAAGGTCGACATATTGATCAATTCGGCATCGTCTGATCCCGCCGCATCCTTCAACAGCCGGTTGAGATGCGCGGTTTTCAACACCTGACCTTTTGCGAGATTGTAGCCGCTGGCGCGCGCCGTTTCCCGCAGGGCATCGAGCTTCTCAGGGCTCGGTTCTTCGTGCACCCGAAACAATAGCGGGATTTTCTTGGCGATCAGCGTTTCTGCCGCTGCGACATTGGCCAAAACCATAAACTCTTCGATCAGACGATGCGCATCCAGCCTTTCCTTGAAATTAACCGAAACAACCTTGCCGTCTTCATCCAGCTCAATGCGCCGCTCCGGTAAATCCAGGTCAAGGGGCTGGCGCCGTTCCCTAGCGGCGACCAGTGCCCGGTAGGCGGCATAAAGCGGCCGGATAACAGGCTCTAACAGGGGCCCGCACCGCTCATTGGGCGATCCATCCATGGCTTGCTGCACTTCTTCGTAATGCAGCGACGCCGGTGACCGCATTAGGCCGCGGTGAAAGGAATGGGACAGTTTGTTGCCATCAGCGTCCAACTGCATGCGCACAGCGATGCAGGCACGCGGCACCCCGTCGTGCAACGAACAAAGATCACCCGACAGGCGGTCTGGCAGCATCGGTACAACGCGGTCCGGGAAGTAGGTGGAATTGCCGCGTTTCCGCGCTTCCCGGTCAAGGGCTGACCCCGGCGTCACGTAGGCCGCGACATCGGCAATGGCGACCCAGATGATATGCCCACCCTTATTGTCCGGATCATCATCCGCATGTGCGTAACACGCATCATCATGATCGCGTGCGTCCGCCGGGTCGATGGTGATCAATGGCAGATCCCGCAAATCTTCGCGGCCCTTCAGGTCGACGGGCTTGGCCTGGTCTGCCTGCGCAATCGCCTCATCCGGGAAGCTGTCCGGTATGCCATGCTGATGAATGGCGATCAGGGAGACCGCTTTTGCCGCAGAGGGATCGCCCAGACGCGATACGATACGCGCCCGCGGCAGGCCCATGCGCACCTTGGGACCGGCGAGCTCTGCTTCCACCAACTCGCCATCTTTTGCGCCATGGGTCGCATCAGCCGGGACATGCCATTCTTTGTCGGATCCTTTGTCAACCGGCAGGATGCGCCCGCCTTCTGCGGTTTTTCGAAAGACACCGAGGATATGTTTCGGATTGGCACCAATTCGCCGGATAAGGCGCGCCTGATAGTTATGATCATCCGCCTTGACGAGCGTCAAACGCGCGAGGATCCGGTCACCGGCCCCCAATGCGGGGTCAGAAGCGCGCGGCACAACCAGCACAACCGGTTCGACACCTTCGCCATGCCATTCCATCGGCTTTGCAAAAAGATCGCCGTCCGCGTCCTGTTCCGTTACCTGCAAGACACTCACTGGCGGCAATCTGTCAGGGTCCTGATAGCTGCGCTTACGCTTTTCCAGATGGCCGTCGGCTTCCAATTCTTTCAGCACACGTTTGAGATCAATGCGCGCAGCACCCTTGATGCCAAAGGCCTTCGCGATATCGCGTTTGGCCGTCAGCGTTGGGTTTTCGCTGATCCAATCAAGAATTTCCGATTTCGTGGGGATGCGGTTCATAAACCTCAGGTAGCACGCGCTTTAGGTGCCGTCATGCGCAAATCGTGCGCGGTGTCCACATCACGTAATTTTTCGATATAGGCAACGCGGGCGTCCGGCATTGTGCCCAAAGTATCTGCAAGCGCATGCTCGCTTGACCAACGCACATTTACGAATAAGTCCGGCGGGATAGGCCGCGTCCTTTTCAAGCCGATCAGCCAGTATCCTCCGTCAGGTGCTGGTCCAAAAACCGCATCAGATTGCCCAAGTGTTTTGAACGCATGCATGATGTGATGTCGATGAATACCAGGAATATCCGCACCAATGATGCACACCGGCCCTTTGACGGGTAGCTGAAAGGCGCGGGCCATCCGGTCACCAAGATTGCCACGTCCTTGGGGAACACGCGGCAGATAACCGGGCCAAACACGGCTTTTCAGGCCCTCCCTGTCAGGGCTTACCGCCAGTAGAATTTGCCATCGCGGGTCCCGCAGCCGCCGCAGCAGCGCGCGCGTCTGATGCCGAAACCACCAGGCGGCAGGCACCATGCCAATATCACGCCCCAGACGTGTTTTTACGCGGCCCGGACGCGGTTCTTTCAACATAACGACAAGCGTCCGTCTCACGAAAATATTCCCATGCCTCGGCGAGAAATTCCGATTTCATCGCAAGCGCTAGACCGGGAACCACCCACACTGTGCAATTGGTAGCACCAGACCCCGTCCAATGCGCCGGGCGCCAGACTATCTTGTGCTTCGATGGCGATTGCGCGGCGTGACGTAGCGCTGTTTGGAACGCCAGCCATGCACTCGCGTCGTAAACTCATACAAAGTAATCCGTGAGGATACGTGCGTAGATGGATTTGAGTTGGTGGATATGAGCAACCTCAACGTGCTCGTCGACTTGATGCATGGACTGGCCAACGAGACCGAACTCCACAACGGCACAATGGTCCTTAATGAACCTTGCGTCCGACGTTCCGCCGGAAGTTGACAGGGTCGGTGTCTCACCGGTTTCGGACGTCACCGCAACCGCGACAAGTTCCGAGAGAGGTCCCGGTGGGGTCAGGAAACTCTCACCGGAAATCTTGATCGTCAGATCGGTTGCCACGCCAAATTCAGTCTCTATTTGGGCGATCTCGTCACTGATCCAGCGGCTGAGCGAGGCACCGCTATGTAGATCATTGAACCGAATGTTGATTGCTGCGCTGCATTCTGCGGGGATCACATTGGTCGCGGTATTCCCGGTGTCGACGGTAACAACCGCCAATGTCGAAGGGTCAAAATGATCCGTGCCGGCGTCGAGTTCGTGACTGGCAAACCGGTCCATCAATCGCATCATCGCGGGCAGCGGATTGAGCGCCCTGTGAGGATAGGCAGAATGGCCCTGTTTGCCGATGACTTTCACCCAGGCGGTCATCGATCCACGGCGACCGATCTTCATCATTTCGCCCATCTTGTCCGGACAGGTCGGCTCGCCGACGAGGCACGCGGTCATGCGTTCGCCCACCGCCTCCATATGTGCCAACAGGGCGGTCGTGCCATCGAGCGCCTCACCTTCTTCGTCACCGGTAATTGCCAGAATGATCGCCCCGTCGGGAGGCGTCGTCCTGACGTAATCCACAGCTGCCGCCGCAAATGCCGCGACACCTGATTTCATGTCCGTCGTACCGCGCCCAAACATGATACCGTCGTCAATCTCGGCGCCAAAGGGTGCGTGGGTCCACGCGTCAATGTCGCCGACAGGAACAACATCCGTATGCCCGTTGAAACCAAACGTGCGGGGATGCGCTTTTTCGCCCCACCGGGCAAAAAGATTGCGAATGCCGCCCCGATCCGCCCAAGCACAATCGAACCCGACTGAGCTCAGCAGATCGTGCAATATATCCAGCGCACCGTCGTCGGCAGGGGTAACGGAGGCACAGCGCACGAGGGCAGCGGTCAACGCAACAGGATCGGTGTCAGACATGGGGCGACCTCCTCACAATTTTCAAATCGCGTATCAGGTTTGTGACTAATTCGCAGCAATGCCAAGAGGATCATCCAAGAAAAACTTAACAAACGCACGATGAGCGTGTTAACGAAGGTTAACAATAACCCGAGGCAGGGCATCCGCAGTCTGGTCACCATAAAAATGGGACCACGCGCACCAAATGATACTTGAACGTTTTTCCGGCAATTCGGAGCGTTCGGTTGCTGCTTTGCTTCGGACGAGGGTACGGGGCAAATAATATGGTCGCAGCATCCAAGCTGCCAGTCCAAACAGTGCGTGAAGGCGTTGATGCGACGGATATGGCTGAAGCCATTTTTGGCAATGGCGTACGGGTCGAAAGCGCCTCTTACAATGGGGATATAGACAGCGCCGGAATCTATTCCGATGGCGACACCATATCCCCAACGGCAACGCCCGGAGATAGCGGCGTGATCTTGTCCACCGGGAACGTGGAACGTTTCACAAACTCCAGCGGATCATCAAATCAAAGCAACAGCACGTCCAACAATACAACGGGACAGAACAACAATTCGCAATTCAATGCGGCTGCCGGTACCAACACGTTCGACGCAGCTTACCTGGATGTCGATTTCGTGCCTGATCACGACAAAATGACCATCCAGTTCGTCTTTTCATCGGAAGAATACCCCGAATTCCAGAATTCGATTTATCAGGACTTCGTTGGTGTCTGGGTGAACGGAAGCCAGGTCGACATGGACGTCGGCAATGGCGATGTCGATCCCGGAAACGTAAATACATCTAATAATATCAATATGTTCATCGACAATCAGAACGATGACTACAATACCGAGATGGACGGTTTCACGATCACTTTGACGTTGACCATGAACGTTGTGCCGGATGAGGTAAATTCCATCCGCATCGGTATCGCCGACGTCTCTGACAACCGCTACGATTCCAATTTGTTGATCGCGGCAGACACAGTGCAAACCGAGCTGATCGCAATCTCGGACAACGTTCGGGTTTTTGCCGACGGCACCAAAACCATCAACGTTTTGGACAACGACATCAACGAAGGCCCCGGCACGTTGACGATCACGCACATCAACGGTCAGGAAGTAACGGCCGGCGATACGATTACGCTACCCACAGGCCAGCAGGTGACGCTGAATGCTGACGGGACTTTCAGCGTTGCAGGCGACGGGGACGAAGAAGACTTCAACTTCACCTATTCCATCGCCAATGATGACGGAACGGACGTCGGTTTCGTTAACGCCACGTCTGTGCCGTGTTTCGTGGCCGGAACCATGATCAAAACGACACGCGGCAACACTATGGTTGAGCGTTTGAAGCCCGGCGACATGGTGATTACCAAAGATGATGGCCCGCAGCCGTTGCGCTGGATCGGGACACGCACCGTGGCGGCAATGGGCAAGTTTGCTCCCATACACATCCAACCGAGCACGTTCGGTGAGCACGGCCATGTACTTGTGTCACCGCTTCATCGCATTTTGATCCGTGATACCGCCGCCGAGCTGCTTTTCGGGGAGGTTGAAGTCCTTGTCTGCGCGCGGGATCTGGCAAACGGTCGTTCAGTTTGCAGGCGCGAAGGCGGAACGGTCACCTACGTGCATTTGATGTTCGATCGTCATCAGGTGATCTTCTCCGAGGGGCTGGCTACGGAGAGTTTCTTGCCCGGACCCCAAACGACCGATGTCTTTGAAAGCGAAATCGTTGACGAAATCTGCGCTATTTTTCCTGAAATAGACCCTGACACTGGCCAAGGATACAGCACGGCCGCACGCCGGACACTCAAGAAATTCGAAGCAGAATTACTATGTGCAACCGGGTTGGCAGCTTAAGATGGGCTGGCTCGCAATTGCCGACCACAAGGAGCGCCGGTTCTCCCTGCGAGGGGTTGGCCATGACCGTCAGGATCGGCGGCGTCACCCTGAAGAGAATGCCTATCTTCTGACCCGCGGCAGCCTGACGTTCGAAACGCGAACGACCGCAGACGAACGGCCGCAAAAACTGCTGGGATACGACTATGGTTGGCCAGACCAGCGAACACTAATGTTCCAGGCGATTCCGGGCGGCGGGATATCATTGGTTCAGGTTCAGGGCGAGAACATCGCGCATGCCGCCTTGCAACACAGCCTGCCCGCCCGCACCGATATTCTTCGGGTCACTTTCTCCTGGGACGCACAGAATGATTGGGCGCGACTGACAATTGAACGACCAGAAGAACACCAGATTACTTCGGTTTCGATTGCAAATGTCAGGCCCATGGCATTGCAGGACTTGCGTGCGATGTTAATGGGTCATGAAAGAGGCATGTTAGCAAAAGAAATTATTTTCGCGGCGCTATCCGACCAAATCGAACCGGTCGGGCCTATGCCGTCGCTGTCACCAAACGCGCCAGTTGCCACGCCCCAGGGTTATCGCGCCCTGGGAGATTTGAAACGCGGTGACACAGTTTACACCCGCAGTGGTGACATCGTACCTGTGCTTCACCGAATTGATCGGACCGTTCCCGCACGTGGCAGCTTTGCACCATTGCGTCTGCGTGCTCCTTACTTTGGCCTGATGCAGGACCTGGTTGTGACGCCCGAACAACGGCTGGTGATTGACGGCTCAGAAGTGGAATACCTGTTCGCTCAGGAGGCGGTGCTCACACCGGCTCGACATCTCGTTAATGGCTTCGCGGCACTGCCAGAACTGCCCGGCCCCACTCAGAGGTACTCCCAGCTCATCTTGCCAGGACATGAGGCGATGATTTTAGCAGGAACTGCGCTTGAAAGTCTCTACATTGGCCGTTTGCGCAGAAAATCCGATCTTTTACCGGCGACGCTTTTGAGTCCCTTTGACCGGAGCACTCTGCCGGAGCATGGCCGCACAGCCTTCAAAGTTCTGAAATGGTTTGAAGCCATTCATCTCGCGCGGCAACGCGCGGCTTAGTCCGCGTCTGCTTCGGGATGGGTCCCATAAAATGGCTCCATCTGCGCGATGATGACGGCATTCTCATCCAACGCGCGCTGCATCAAATCGCGTTCGTCTTCACCGATTTCATGTCCTTCGGCAAGGCGTTCGTCCAAGGTGCCGTAGCCGGTGACATCCAGCGGCGCAGTATCCGCCTGTTTTAACACGGCAACCGTTTCGCGAACCGCCTCGGCCTCATCAATACCGCTGGCAAAAACAACCAATCCGGCGCCGGTCGCCTTTTTCGGCAGACCGTCGCCTTCCTTGCGCCCAATCTGAACGACAAGCGTGAATACCTGCTGACGGGAAGGTTTCTTTTCTTTGGCCATGGCCAGCTTGTTAGGGCTTGGCGAAGGGCACCACAACGGCTTTTTGTGACAACTGATCAGGCGCCCACCCCGAATAGGGCTTCCACTCGACTGTCATCTCATAAAGATGACGAACGCCCGCGAGAATTGCGGTGCGCACATCCGACTTCATCCGCACGTAACGTTCGGCCTGTTCTTCCCAACGAAAGGCCATGCGGCCTTTTGCGTCGCGCGTGATGATCGAATCCAGCAATATCAGGGCGGTACAGCCTGCGTGCCCGGCGTGATCCGGATCAAGGGAAACAAGTTCGACCACCTCTCCCGGAAACCAGCCGCCGTATTCCGAGAGGATACAGCTGCCTTTCAGACAGTTTTCGAGTGCCGTGCGGTGCACGTCACGGGTTTCTTTTGGACCTGCCAGGCAAACCAGATCCCGTATCTCTGGTGACATCGCTCGCGCGATGACCTTCATGATGCGGATCAGATCATCACCGTCATAAGTCAGCAGATCGCGCCCTTCGGGAATTTGATCGAGATTGACCCTGCGCGTCGAATGCGCCCACCGAAAACCATTCATCAGGGCGGCTCGGATCGGTGAAGGCGCCTTGCGATAGTGTTCCTGAAACGCATCCCAGTTCCAAAACAGATCATCCTCGCCCGCACCGTTTTGCAACCGATCCGCCAGCAGCAACGCCGTGGCCGTCAGGAATGCATCAAAACCTTTGTCCGGGAGCGCTGCAATCAGGAGCAGGTCAGCGTGAATATCCTTGGCATCACGCGATGATAATTCGCAATTCTGTTCAAAAATGATGCGCCGCAATGTCGGTTTGTGGGACGCGCCCAGCCGATCTGCCAATCCCCCGAAACCAGTGGCCGCGACCGATCGCAGATCAGACACCACTTGTATCGTTTGAAAGGATATCGGGACAGAGGCAAGGCGCATGCAGCCTGCCTAAAGAGACAAACGGGCCGGATTACATCGCGCTACGGACCTTTCGCGGGAAATACTGGGGCAATGGTGCCCCAGATATTAAAAATGTCTTTAATCCCGCAGCAACTCGTTGATCGACGTCTTTGAGCGCGTCTGGGCATCGACTTTCTTGACGATCACCGCGCAATAGAGGTTCACACCATTCTTCGACGGCATCGAACCGGCAACCACGACTGAACCCGCGGGCACTTCTCCGTAGGTGAATTCACCGGTTTCGCGGTCAACAATTTTGGTGGACTTGCCAATGAAGACACCCATGCCCAGCACCGATCCTTCGCGCACAATGCACCCCTCGACAACTTCGGACCGCGCGCCGATGAAACAATTGTCTTCGATGATCGTGGGCCCTGCCTGCATGGGCTCCAGTACACCGCCAATACCAACACCACCCGACAGATGCACGTTCTTGCCAATTTGCGCGCAAGACCCGACGGTGGCCCAGGTATCGACCATCGTGCCTTCATCGACATAAGCGCCGAGGTTTACAAACGAGGGCATCAAAACAACGCCGGGGGCAATATACGCGGATTTCCGGACCACACAGCTTGGCACCGCCCGAAACCCTGCCGCCTGCCATTGGTTTTCACCCCAACCAGCGAACTTGCTGTCAACCTTGTCCCACCAGCCGCCAGCCTGTGGGCCACCAGCCTGAATTTCCATATCCTTGATGCGGAACCCCAGCAGAACCGCCTTTTTGGCCCATTGATTGACATGCCAATCGCCGCTTTCCTGCTTTTCTGCCACACGCAGCGTGCCACTATCGAGAGCCGCAAGCGTGTCTTCGATCGCTTCGCGGGTTTCCCCTGTTGTCGCGGGGGTTATGCTGTCTCTGGCCTCCCAAGCGGTTTCGATGGCAGTTTCAAGCTGAGCGTTGGACATCGGACTTCCCCCAAGGAAAAATTTTACATTGCAGCGCCTATACAAGCCCCATGGCAGGCGTGCAATCATTCAAGAATACGACAGGGCGCCACCTCAATACGTCAAAGCCATTGCATCTTGCGGCGTGACGTGGCCCCCTGCTCTCAAATGAGTTCCCGGAGTTACCGAATATGAACAAGCCTCGCCACCCCCTACGTGACGCCCATACAGATCGCGACGCAACCAAGGAGGTGCCTGATACGCCGCAAACGCGCGCGCCAGCGTATCGGCTCGCCTTTGCTGACGAGGATTTCATGTGCCGCGAGGAATTGCGGCCCGTTCGCCTGCAACTGGAGTTGCTGAAACCCGAAATGATGCTGGATGCTCATAACATCACCAGCACCATCGTTCTTTTTGGGGGTGCCCGTATTCCCAGCCCTGCCGAAAAGGAAAAAGCACGTACCAAGACCCTTGCGGATTTGTCCTATTTTTACGACGAGGCCCGTGAATTCGCGCGTTTGATGACATTGAAAAGTCTGGAGACCAGCGGGCGGGAAAACGTTGTGGTCACGGGCGGTGGCCCGGGTGTGATGGAGGCAGGTAATCGCGGCGCAATTGACGCGGGCGGTCATTCGATCGGGTTGAATATCGTGCTGCCCCACGAACAGGCCCCCAATGAATTCGTCACGCCTGAGCTTTGTTTCAACTTCCACTATTTCGCAATCCGCAAGATGCACTTCCTGATGCGCGCCAAAGCCATCTGTGTCTTTCCGGGTGGATTTGGGACGATGGACGAGCTCTTTGAAACTCTGACGCTGATCCAGACCGGGCGCATGCAACCGGTGCCTGTTCTGCTGTTTGGTCGTGATTTCTGGGAGCGTATTCTGAACTGGGAAGCGCTTGCCGATGCGGGCACGATATCTGACGAGGATCTGTCGCTATTCCGTTTCGTCGACAACGCGAATGAAGCCGTGCATGTGATCGAGAATTGGACGGATTTGCCCGCCCGCGACAAATTGCCCGGACGCGAATAGCGGAACCATTTCAGCCCTCAGACCGTTGACCTCCCGAACAGCAAATTACGGGCCGCGTGGCGGACCGGCAGAACTTTTTAGGAGGGCCAAATGGCACAAGCACGCACAAATGGTAAGGCGGAGACATCAGACGTAACGGCACAGATTGATACGATTAAACAAGACATTGCGGTGTTGACGTCGATGATGACCGATCTGGCACAGGACAAGAAAGAAAACCTCAAGGCGGGCACGCTGAACAAACTGGACGCTGCTCAGGAAAAAGCGGTCCAAACTGGCGAGCACCTACGCGGCGAAGCGGAAATCGCATTTCACAAGGCCGAGGAAACTGTGCGCCAGCAACCCGCGATGGCGGTCGGAATTGCCGCCGGATTGGGTTTTCTCGTCGGCATGATGATATCCCGCCGCGCCTGACATGATCAATCACTTGAAAAAGAAACTGCGCCGGAGCGCTCAGCGTCTGGCGCTTGGCACCCTTGGCGGAATCATGTTGTTGGCAGGGCTGGGCTTTTTCAGCGCATCAGCTCTGATGCTCCTGCTGACAATGACCGATCCGATAACCGCGTGCGCGATCCTGGGCGGCGCTCTTGCGGGGATTGGTTTGCTGATGATCGCTGTCACGCAGAGCTCCGACGACGACAGGCTTCATTCGACCGCGGACACATCATCTGCTCAGAAGGATGATATGCCACCTCTCGCCGCTGCCTTCATGCAGGGCTTGGCGCAAGGTATGGCCGTTCGTCAAAGGTCAGCCTGACCCGCTCACCTGCCGCGAAGGCATTCCGGTAGAGGCGTCTCCATCTCAAGATCGATGAGCCGCCTTAGGTCATCCTCAGGTAAAGCTCCAATCATCAGCGTCCGGCCCACGAAGGTGCCGGGCGTTCCGGGGATACCGAGTGCGCGCCCCAAAGCCAAGGCATCCTCGATCTGTTGCAGCATCCGCTCGCTTGAGGCATCCGACGTTAGTATTTCAACGTCCAGACCATGACGGGTCGCAACATCGCGTATTCCTGCGACGCCGGGCTTGAGGACGCGCTGCATCATGTCCAGATGGATCGTCGGGTGATCGCCCTGCAACCCTGCTGCCAAGGCGACCTGCGCTGCCCATCGTGAACGATCGCCCAGCAAGGGCAATTCATGAAATCTCACGGCAATTGGCGCGCCCTCTTCCTCCAAATCCGCAAGGCGTTTGTCGAGTACCGCGCAATAGGGGCAATAGTAATCACTAAACACAGCGACGGGCAGTTTGCCCGCTGGTGGGGCGTCTGGGAACACTGATCCGCATAAGTTGTCGGTTAATCGCCCGTCCGCGGCGACTTCTTCAGGCGTTCGCAAACCTGCAAAAAGATCAGGGGCCGCGGAGATCGACCCTCTTTCCAAGCGCCGGAACCCGGGCATGCCCGCAAGCTCCACAAACTCAAAATCCGGCTTCTGTCTGCGCAAGATGGGTGGGATGGCAATCGCGACGGCCATGAAACCGCCCACCACCAACAGATCGCGGCGACGCATTACCGACCGGCCAGACCTGCCTCGGCCTCAATCTGACGGCGTGATTTGCGCGCGCGCTCAGTTGCAGATTTAAGTTGCCCGCAAGCCGCCATGATATCTTCGCCCCGCGGCGTTCGGATCGGAGATGCATAGCCCGCCTTGTAGATGATATCGGCGAAGGCCCGAATGCGATTATTCGACGACCTTTTGTAAGGCGCACCCGGCCATTCATTGAAAGGAATAAGATTGATCTTGGCAGGGATACCATCGATCAACTTAATCAGGCGGCGCGCGTCTTCGTCACTGTCATTCACGCCGTGCAGCATCACATATTCAAAAGTAATGCGCTCGGAATTGGACACTTTGGGATAGCTGCGCAATGCCTCCAGCAGAACATCAATGTTCCAGCGTTTGTTGATCGGAACCAGCCTGTCGCGCACCTCATCGGTGGTGGCATGAAAACTGATGGCCAACTGGCATCCGATCTCTTCGGCGGTCCGGGCAATTTCGGGCACAACACCTGAGGTGCTGAGCGTGATCCGGCGGCGGCTGAGTTGAATGCCTTCTGGATCCATGGCGATCTTCATCGCGTCGCGCACGTTTTCAAAATTGTAAAGCGGCTCACCCATTCCCATCAGGACGATATTGCTCAGCAATCGCGTTTCGTCTTTTGGCGCGCCGATTTCCGGCCATTCGTCCAGGTCGTCCCGCGCCATCATGACCTGACCGATGATCTCAGCAGCCGTGAGATTGCGCACCAGTTTCTGCGTGCCGGTGTGGCAGAATGAACAGGTCAACGTACATCCCACCTGACTGGACACACAAAGTGTGCCGCGGCCTTCTTCGGGAATGTAGACAACCTCTACCTCATGCCCGCCGGCGATGCGCACAAGGTACTTGCGAGTACCGTCGTCGCTCACCTGTTTCGAAACGACCTCCGGCACTTCAATCACGAAGCGTTCGCTGAGTTCTGTGCGAAGGCCTTTGGCCAGATTGGTCATGACATCAAAATCACGCACGCCCCATTGGTAAATCCATTGCCAGATCTGGCCGACACGCATCTTTGCCTGCTTTTCAGGAACGCCCGCGTCAATCAGCGCCGCACGCATGGCATCACGCGTCAGCCCAACAAGGTTGAGCGGCCCCTCCGGCAGTTTGCGCGGGATGGTGTGAACGTCTTGCGTAATCGGCGCAGAGGCAGACATGGCTGATCCTATCGTGGCGAAGAGGTGCCTCTATACAGAGCTTTGCGCCAGGATCAAAAGGAAAAGCCTACCTCGACCTGTGACTATCCGGCGCAGCGTTTCTGGGCCTCTTCCAATGCAGCCGTAAATCCGCGCAGAGAAAATGTATCTTTCGTGGTCGTACCCCGGCTGGACAGACCCGTTACAGTGGCGTCGGCACCTCGTTTCATCGCATCAACAATCTTGCTGTCCTCTGCGGTATTCTCTGGCCAGGCCCATTCTCCATCGGTGAACAATGCATAGTTGCTTCCACTGATGTCCAGATTCACCTTCGATCCGCTGGCAAACGGGTAGCCCCCCGTGAATGTCACCTGCGCGTTCGCACCAGAGCCCGGACGGTAAAACACCATCAGCAATATTTGACCACGGGTCGCCGCAACCACCCGCCCATCGCGGGTGTTGACGGTCTTTGTCGGGACCGAAACACTCCAACATTCTTTGGGATTTGTGTCCTCGTAGACACTCCAATCGGTCTTTTCAGCCACCAGATTGGTACTCTGATCCTGCGCCTGTGCTGCCATGCCGATCAGCGCCAATGCTGAGACAAAACCAACAAAACCCTTATTAATTCGCATGTTTACAGCCTCCAGCCGTCCTTAACCTCAATGTCCCTGTGATCTGCCCGGCACGCCTTTTTCGACGCGCTCTCTTGCATGACCGGTCATTCTTCTCGACAAGTGGCACAGTAACGCAAAACCCGCGAGCCCCGAAAGGGCGATTAGCAGGTTTTTGCCAAATTCTTGAGGTTAAAAATGACACAAGCCGCCCCAATGGTCGAAATCTGGCGTGGGGACTTCCTCGAAAGCGCCCATTCCGGCCATGCTGTGGTCTGCAATGCGGCAGGAGAGATCGTGCATTCCTGGGGCGATCCGGAGGCAATTGTCTTCCCGCGCAGCTCGTCCAAGATGATCCAGGCGTTGCCGCTCATCACTTCAGGGGCCGCAGATCAAGCCGGGCTGACAACCGAACATCTGGCGCTTGCATGTGCGTCGCATAATGGTGCTGCAATCCACACGGATCGGGTCGGCACCTGGCTGGACACGCTTGGACTGGACGATGATGCATTGCGTTGCGGCCCCCAGCTTCCCGATGATTCCGATGCGCGCAACCAGCTCATCCGCGCGTATCAGACCCCCTGCCAGATTCACAACAACTGCTCCGGCAAACACACAGGATTCCTGACCCTTGCCAAGCACATTGGCGCAACCGGGGATTACAATGACCCCGATCATGCGGTGCAAAAAGCCTGTCTGGAAGCATTTGAGGAAACCACCGGGGAAACCTCGCCGGGTTTTGGTATTGACGGATGTTCTGCGCCAAATCACGCTGCAACTTTGCGTGGTATTGCCCGTGCCATGGCGCATTTCGCTGCGGCGCCCGCCGGAAGTGCTGCTGCCCGATTGCACGAAGCCATGCGGCTGCATCCTGATCTTGTGGCTGGCGAAGGACGCGCTTGCACTGAATTGATGCGGGCCATGAACGGTCAGGTCGCTATAAAAACAGGGGCGGAGGCATTTTTTACCGCCATTTTGCCTGAACAGAAACTCGGCGTCGCCCTCAAGATCGTTGACGGTGCCACGCGCGCCTCTGAATGTGCAATCGCTGCCATACTGGTGAAATTAGGCGTGTTAGAGCCTGATCATCCAGCCACGCTCAAGCGCTTGGACGCGCCGATTACAAACCGTCGGGATATCCAAACCGGCTGGATCAAGGCCACCGCCAGCCTCATCTGATCACATCTGGTGAATTTCCGCGACCTCTATTGAGCCTGTGCCATCCACGACCATTGGGCACCCTTTCGCCAAATCTGCCGCCGCATCAATGTCATCCGCCGTGACAACCGTATAACCGGAGATGGGATTTGCCCCGCCGCCATCCGTTACGCTATCGTCGGTTACCGTCTTGGACATGCCGACAGGATTTCCGGGATCAACAACCGCAGCGCCCATGGTTTCAAACCAGGCTTGCCAGGCGGCCATGGTCTTGGCGATTTCGTCTTCCCCTTCCGGCATATGACCTCCGTGGTAGGCAAAAATGAAGTTTGGCATCTGCTGTCCTCCCATCCAGATAGGGTAACCATAGCACAATACTGGCCGGGCCGCGCCTGATCAGTCATTCACGAATTCGGCAGCGGTATACCCCTGAAGAAAAAGCAGCGCTGTCAGATCGCCGTGGTTGATCCGCACATCGCATTGGGCGGCAACGGCGGGTTTGGCATGGAGCGCGACGCCGGTTCCCGCACGGCCCAGCATGCCCAGGTCATTTGCACCATCGCCCACCGCGATCACATCCCGTTCCGATAGTTCCAAACGCTGTGTGATTTCTGACAAAGCGTCGATCTTTGCCTGTTTGCCCAGAATGGGTTCCCCGACTTCTCCGGTCAGAATGTAATTTCTGGCGATCAGTGAATTTGCCCGGTTCTCATCAAAACCCAATTTATGCGCAACGACGCTGGTAAAATCCGTGAAGCCACCCGACACCAGCGCCGCGTGAGCGCCATCCGCTTTCATGGTGCACAGGAGCACCCGCCCACCGGGCATGTAGGTGATCCGCTCCTCAAGCACCTTGGTAATTGTGGACACAGGCAACCCTTTCAACAGGCCCACGCGGGCATGCAAGGCGTCTTCAAAGTCCAGCTCGCCGTTCATGGCACGCGCCGTGATCTCCTTGACCTTACCGCCGACGCCTGCCTCATCGGCCAGTTCATCAATGCACTCCTGCTCGATCATGGTGCTGTCCATGTCGGCCAAAAGCATCTTCTTGCGGCGTCCTTCCATAGGCTGCACCACAAGATCAATGCCCTGTTGCTGAAGCTCAGCCCATACATCCCAGCGATTTCCCGGAATTTGCACGATTGCGAATTCCGCTGCCTCGTCCGGAGCCAACCAGATGGCGTCCCCACCGCCCCAGGCATTGCGCAGCGCGTCGACCAATGAGGGCTCAAGATTCCGGACCGCTGGCGCGACCAGCAAGGTGACAATGTACATGGGCAGTGTTTCCGATCGGCGATGCAGGTGTCGCAAAAAAGCGAATTTGCGGCGTTCTAGCGCCGTTTTTCCCGTTGCACCAGACCACAGACCGCCATAGACCCGTCCGTGGGACACCCTTCCCCAACGAAGGGCGCATATCTGGAAGGATAGCATCAATGGCTAACCAAAAACCGTCCGCGCGGCCGGCTAATCCGCGTTTTTCTTCTGGCCCCTGTGCCAAACCCCCCACCCATAATCTGGCAAAACTGGCCTCCGCGCCTCTGGGACGCTCGCATCGCGCAGCCCCTGGCAAGGCAAAACTGCTGGAAGCGATCGAGACGACGCGCGACATCCTCGGCGTGCCCGACGATTACCGCATCGGGATCGTACCGGCCTCCGACACCGGCGCATTCGAAATGGCGATGTGGTCGCTGCTCGGGGAACGCCCGGCAGAGATGGTCGCCTGGGAAAGCTTTGGAGCGGGTTGGGTCACGGACGTGGCCAAGCAGCTGAAAATCGACCACACCGTGCACACAGCCGACTACGGCGAGATCGTCGACATGGCCGCGCTGAACTATGATAACGACGTGTGCTTTACGTGGAACGGCACAACCTCCGGCGTGCGCCTCCCATCAGGCGATGTCATCCCATCGGACCGCAAGGGGCTGACTCTTTGCGATGCGACGTCTGCCGCATTTGCTGTCGATTTGCCTTGGGACAAGCTCGATGTCACGACCTTCTCCTGGCAGAAGGTGCTGGGCGGCGAGGCGGCGCACGGCATGCTGATCCTGTCGCCCCGTGCGGTCGAGCGGCTGGAACATTACACGCCACCCTGGCCGATGCCAAAGATTTTTCGCCTGACAAAAGGCGGCAAGCTGATCGAGGGCATCTTCAAAGGCGAGACGATCAACACGCCCTCGATGCTCTGTGTCGAGGACTACCTGCAATCGCTGGAATGGGCCAAATCCGTGGGCGGCTTACCCGGCTTGATCGCACGGGCAGATGCCAATACGGCCGCCATAACGGCCTTTGTAGAGCAACATAACTGGATCAACTTCCTCGCAACCGATCCGGCGACACGGTCGAATACATCGGTCTGCTTGAAATTCGCCAGTGACGATGTGACCGATGGTGCCGCTTTTGCCAAAGCAGTGGCCAAGCGGCTGGCGGACGAAGGCGTTGCACTCGATATCGGCGCTTACCGCGATGCCCCCGCAGGCCTGCGCATCTGGTGCGGCGGCACGGTGGAGACCTCGGATATAGAGGCGATGCTGCCCTGGGTCGCATGGGCTTTCGAGGCCGAAATCGAAGCACAATTGGCGTCGGCATAACCTGTCGGCCTACCCCATCCTGACATACTAAAGTTTCAAGAAATGGAGCCCCAAATGGCCCCCAAAGTACTCATCTCCGACAAACTCTCGGAAGCCGCCGTGCAGATTTTCCGTGACCGCGGCATCGACGTGGATTTTCAGCCCGATGTTGGCAAGGATAAGGAGAAACTCGCCGCCATCATTGGCGACTATGACGGTCTCGCGATCCGATCCGCCACCAAGGTGACGGAGAAGATCATCGCAGCGGCGAGCAACCTCAAAGTCATCGGGCGCGCTGGAATCGGCACCGACAACATCGACAAAGAAGCAGCCTCTAAAAAGGGCATTATTGTCATGAACACGCCCTTCGGCAACATGATCACCACCGCTGAACACGCGATTGCAATGATGTTTGCGGTGGCCCGTCAGATACCCGAAGCCTCCGCCTCGACCCATGATGGTAAATGGGAAAAATCCAAATTCATGGGGGTTGAACTGACCGGCAAGACTTTGGGTGTCATCGGTGCTGGTAATATCGGAGGTATTGTCTGCGACCGGGCCCGGGCGCTCAAAATGAAGGTGCTGGCCTACGATCCCTTCCTCGGTGAGGAAAAAGCCAAGAAAATGGGCGTGGAGAAAGTTGATCTGGACGATCTTTTGGGCCGTGCGGACTTCATCACCTTACACGTGCCCTTCACCGACCAGACCGCGAATATCCTCAGCGCTGAGGCAATCGCCAAAACCAAGAAGGGCGTGCGGATCATCAACTGCGCGCGTGGCGGACTGGTTGACGAAGAGGCTTTGGCCGAGGCGCTGAAATCCGGCCATGTCGCGGGCGCAGCCTTCGATGTTTTCGCCAAGGAACCGGCCAATGAAAACGCGCTGTTCCATCTGCCCAATGTAGTTTGCACCCCGCATCTGGGTGCTGCCACGACCGAGGCGCAGGAAAATGTCGCCCTTCAGGTCGCCGAACAGATGTCTAACTATCTCTTGACTGGCGCTGTGGAAAACGCGCTTAACATGCCGTCTGTCACAGCTGAGGAAGCCCGCGTGATGGGGCCTTGGGTGAAATTGGCAGGCTATCTGGGGAGTTTCACAGGCCAGATGACCGACGAACCCATCAGGGCAATCAATATTCTTTATGACGGCGTTGTGGCGGACATGAACCTCGATGCACTCAATTGCGGCGTTATTGCGGGGATCATGAAAAAGGCCAACCCGGATGTGAATATGGTATCCGCACCCTTTATCGCCAAGGAACGCGGCATTCAGATATCAACAACCAATCAGGATAAGTCGGGCACATTCGACGGCTATATGAAGGTGACTGTCGTGACGGCGAAACGGGAACGCTCGATCGCGGGCACCGTCTTTTCCGATGGCAAACCGCGTTTCATCCAGATCAAGGGCATCAATATTGATGCGGAGGTCGGCGCGCATATGCTCTACACCACCAACAAGGACATGCCGGGGATCATCGGGACGCTGGGGCAAACGCTGGGGGATGGTGGCGTGAACATCGCCAATTTTACATTGGGGCGCGCCGAGGCCGGCGGAGAGGCTATCGCCCTTCTTTACGTGGATGAAGCCGTGCCAGCGGAATCGCGTGCAAAGCTTGCCGAAACCGGGCTTTTCACGCAAATCAAACCACTTGCCTTTGATGTAGCCTAAAGCACTGTGCCGCAGGAATTGTGCTTGCGGCACGTCACCATCCACCTTTTGGAAAGCCACGTGAAATGACTGGACCAATTTACGCGATCGGGGACGTGCATGGCCAACTCGAAGAGTTGCACCGTGTGTTGGCTTTGATCGAGGCGGACGGCGGCACGGACGCTCAAGTGGTCTTTGTGGGTGACTATGTGGATCGTGGGCCCGATAGCCGGGGTGTCGTGCAATTCCTGTTGGATGCGCGGGTCGCGGGCCGGAACTGGATCATGCTCAAAGGCAATCACGATCGCTATCTGACGCGTTTTCTGGATCATTCGATTGTTCACGATCCCGCCACCCGGGCAGATTTGTCGTGGTTCAACCCGCGTCTGGGCGGAGACAAGACGATGGCCTCGTACGGCGTGCCTGCGGAAGAGGAAACACCTCTTGGCGAGATACATGCCGCGGCCATACAGGCGGTTCCGCAATCTCACCGGGACTTTCTGAATGAGCGCCCATTGATGCACATCACCGATGACTTGGTCTTTGTGCACGCTGGTATCCGACCCAAGGTGTCTTTGGAGGACCAGATAGAGGACGATCTGATCTGGATCAGGCAACCCTTTCTGGACTATCGCAAGCCCCATGATCGTCTTGTCGTGCATGGGCATACGGCGCTGGATCATCCGGTGCATGCTGGCAATCGTGTCAATCTGGATGGCGGTGCCGGCTATTTTCGCCCCCTTCACGCCGCTGTCTTTGAAGGCACAGAATGTTGGTTGCTGTCAGCGAACGGGCGCATTCCGTTGCGGCCATAGAGCGGCGATAATCATCATCCATCCCAATGCGCCCTGACTGTGATGGCTCAGATTGGCATCCGATGTGAAGGTCAAAAGGCGCAGAAGATGCATGGGACCAGGTGCGGTTTTGACGATCCATTGCACCGGAAGCCCGTCAAACAGAATCAGGTAGTAAAAATAGTAGATTTGCGGGGAAAGCCAGACAAAGAGCCAGAACGCAACAAGCGCCAACGCGCAGCGCCAGACCCAAGCGCGATGCCGTGCCAGTCGCGATGCGCCCCAGATCATCACAAAGGATAGAAACGCCGATACCGCAGCCAGCCCGATCTGCCCGACCGTCGAGAGGGTGAAAAAACTGTCCTGCCCGTACAGCGCGCCTACCCCGTCCAATCCAGAACAACCTTGCCGGATTGCCCCGATTTCATGGCCGCAAATCCGGCCTCGAAATCATCAACCCCGAACCGATGTGTGATCACGCGGCTGACGTCCAACCCGTTCTGCAACATGGCGATCATCTTGTACCAGGTCTCGAAAATCTCGCGCCCGTAGACACCCTTGATCGTGATCGCCTTGAAGACGATGCGGCTCCAGTCCACGGGACTTTTGCCCGGCGGAATACCCAGCATCGCGATCCGCCCGCCCATGGTCATGGCATCCACCATCTGATCCAGCGCCCGCTGGTTTCCGGACATCTCCAGACCAACGTCAAAACCCTGTTTCATCTTGAGCTGTGAAACTGTCTCGGCCAGATCGGCTTCTGCGACATTGACCGGCACAACGTCAGTGACACGCGCGGCAAGGTCCAGACGGTCGGGGTTTATGTCCGTGATGACAACGTGTCGCGCACCCACGTGACGCGCCACCGCCGCCGCCATGATCCCGATGGGACCGGCACCGGTTATCAAAACATCCTCACCCACCAGATCGAAGCTGAGTGCTGTGTGCACCGCATTGCCCAAGGGATCAAGAATAGCCCCGATATCGTCGGAAATCTCATCCGGCAGCGGCACCACATTAAAGGCGGGCAGCTTGAGGTATTGCGCAAAGGCGCCCTGTTCATTAACACCGATGCCGCGCGTGGCGGGATCGAGATGGAACTTGCCTGCGCGGCTCTGTCGTGAGGTTTTCCCGATCAGATGCCCCTCGCCGGAGCATCGCTGACCAATCTCCAGATCACTCACGTTCCGGCCCAGTTCAACGATTTCACCCGCAAACTCATGACCTGTAATCATAGGCACAGGCACGGTCGCTGACGCCCAGTCGTCCCAATTCCAGATGTGAATGTCGGTGCCACAGATACCCGTCTTGTTGATCTTGATCAGCACGTCATCCGGGCCGATTTCCGGAACGGCGGCATGGGTCATCCAAAGCCCCTCGCGCGGGTGCAGTTTGGACAGCGCTTTCATTTCGTTGGTCATCAGATTACCCCACAGGCTTTGCCCGCAACCTCAAAGGCACGCAAGGCGCGGTCCAGATCGTCACGGCTCAGTGCTGCGTTCATTTGCGTGCGGATACGTGCCTGCCCCCGTGGCACAACGGGAAAGAAAAACCCTGACACAAACACCCCTTCTTCAAATAATCTGGCTGCCATGTCCTGCGCCAGTTGCGCCTCACCCAACATGACCGGAATGATCGGATGCTCACCGGGCAAGAGCGAAAACCCCAGCTTTTCCAGCCCCTCACGCCAATAGCGCGCATTCTCAAAGAGCCGCGTCCGTAAATCATCGCCGTGTTCCACAAGGTCCAGTGCTTTCAGCCCCGCAGCCACAATGGATGGCGGCAAGGAGTTGGAAAAAAGATAAGGCCGCGCGCGCTGGCGCAACAGATCAATGATGGGTTGCGGCCCGGCAATATAACCACCAATCGCCCCGCCGAGCGCTTTGCCGAGCGTGCCTGTCAGGATATCGACATCGACACCCGCGTGGGCTGGTGTCCCTTCACCTTTGGGGCCCATGAACCCGGTCGCGTGGCAATCATCGACCATCACCATGGCATCATATTTCGCGGCGAGCTCGTTGATTTCTGGCAGCTTTGCCAGATAGCCGTCCATGCTGAAAACACCATCTGTCGCGATGAGAATAAACCGTGCGCCGTCTTCACGCGCCTGCCGCAGCTGACCTTCCAGATCATCCATATCGGAATTGGCATAACGGTATCTTTTGGCTTTACAGAGCCTGATACCATCAATGATTGATGCATGGTTGAGCGCATCCGAGACAACAGCATCCTCAGGGCCAAGGAGAGGCTCGAAGAGCCCGCCATTTGCATCGAAACACGCAGCAAAAAGAATGGAATCGTCCTTGCCGAGGAACCGGGCCAGTTTCTGTTCCAGTTCCCGGTGAATATCCTGCGTGCCACAAATGAACCGCACGGAGGCCATGCCAAATCCGCGTGGGTCCATCGCGCTCCTGGCGGCCTCGATCAGGTCAGGATGATCCGCCAATCCGAGGTAATTGTTGGCGCATAGATTAATGACCTCACGCGGGCCGACCGAGATTTGCGCGCCTTGCGGAGAGGTAATCATGCGCTCGCGTTTCAACATGCCGTCGGCCTCGATCTGCGCGAGCGTTGCGGTGATGTGGTCGAGGTATTCCTGCGTCATGATAGCGACTCCCTTTCTCCGTTCCGTCTAACATAGTGGACAGAAATCCGAAATAGGGGATGTTCACAATAGCGGAAAAATTCCGTGATCCCGGAAATCACGCGTCCTGAACCACCAAAAACACGCGGACATCGCCCCCGTTGGCGGCAATTCGGTGAGGCACATCTGCTGCATATCGCGCGGTGTCACCCGCTTGCAAAACGCTGTTCGCCTCCCCGCTCGTTACCGTCACCGACCCTTCTATCACCGTCAGATGTTCCCTGGCCCCACGGGTATGCGGCTGGCTGTCGAGCGACCCGCCATTCGCAATGGTGATCTCGTAGACCTCATGTTTGCCGGCCTCTTCGGGGGGCGAGAGAATGCGAATACGACAACCGGACCCGAGATTATCAATGGTGGGCACGTCGGCTGCGCGCAATGTTTCGATTTGCGGCGCGGAAGGCGCGCCATCCAGCAGACCGGCAAAATCGACCTGCAAAGCGCGCGTCAGATTCCAGAGCGTTGCAATCGTCGGGCTGCTTTCGCCGCGTTCAATCTGGCTGACCATAGATCGTGACACACCGGAAAGCCTGGCAACAGCGTCCAGAGACAACCCCTGCTCACGCCGCGCGTCTTTCAGGCGGGCAGGCAACTGGTTCAGGATGGCATTATCGGAATCCGTCATGTCGGAGGTGTCGCCGATATCAAGGATTCTGTCAATTGAGCGATGCCCCCTGACGAAACGTCGCTGCTGACAATCACGCCAAGCGGTCCCATAGTCGATAACAACGGAAAGGACATTCTCATGACCCAAGACATCGTAATTCTGGACGGCGCACGCACGGCAATCGGCACCTTTGGTGGCGCGCTGGCAGGAACCGCCCCCATTGAACTAGGGTCCGTTGCGGCCAAGGCGGCGCTGGCCAGGGCCGGCGTGGAGGGCGCGCAGATCGGGCATGTCGCCTTTGGTCACGTGATCAATACCGAACCGCGGGATATGTACCTTAGCAGAGTTGCGGCCATGCAGGCGGGTGTTCCGGACACGGTTCCGGCGATGAATGTCAATCGGCTCTGCGGCTCGGGTGTTCAGGCGATCGTGTCGGTGGTGCAGTCGCTGATGCTAGGGGACGCAGACTTCGGGCTCGCGGGCGGTGCCGAAAACATGTCCCGGTCGCCTTTCATCGTGACGGACCAGCGTTGGGGGGCCAAGATGGGGGACATCCGCACGCTCGACATGATGCTGGGCGCCTTGAACTGCCCGTTTGGCACGGGGCATATGGGTGTGACAGCGGAAAACGTTGCCAAGGAAAATGACATCACCCGGCAAGAACAGGATGCATTTGCGCTGGAAAGCCAGAAACGCGCTGCTGCCGCCATCGACGCGGGGCATTTCGCAAGCCAGATCACACCGGTCGAGGTGCGCGTCAGACGGGACACTGTGGCCTTTGAGCGCGACGAGCATCCCAAAGCGACCACAGCCGAGGCTTTGGCAGGGCTGCGCGCGGTATTTCAGAAAGACGGCAGCGTGACGGCCGGAAATGCCAGCGGGATCAATGACGGTGCTGCGGCGCTTGTCCTCGCGACGGCGGAGGCAGCAGAAAAAGCGGGCCTGAAACCAAAGGCGCGCGTATTGGGATATGCGCACGCCGGGGTGCGTCCGGAGGTTATGGGCATTGGTCCGGTGCCTGCGGTCCAAAACCTATTGGCCCGAACCGGGCTCAGCGCCGAAGATTTTGACGTGATCGAAAGCAATGAAGCCTTTGCCGCCCAAGCCCTCGCCGTCAGCAAATCGCTGGGATTTGACCCGGCCAAAGTGAACCCCAACGGCGGGGCCATCGCTCTGGGGCATCCGGTTGGCGCAACAGGTGCTATCATCACCGTCAAAGCGCTTTATGAACTGGAACGCCTTCAGGGGTCAAAAGCGCTGATCACCATGTGTATCGGCGGCGGCCAGGGCATTGCACTAGCAATCGAGAGGCTCTGATCAGAAGACTTGATCAATGAGGATCAGGCAGGTGGCCCCGCCCACACCGATGGAAACGCCCAGAACGACCGCCAGAAAAATACGCTCACCAAGGCCACGGCCGCGCGGCGCTTCGTCCAGATTACTCTGGCGGACAAGGGCTGCCTCGACCATCCCCGGCATGCGTGGTCCGAAACGGGCCACAACGCGCGCGGTTTTTGCCAGATCCGACAGCACCGCCTTGGGACCGATGGACTTGGAAATGTAGTCGCTGACGATGGGTTTGGCCACTTGCCAGATATTGATCTGAGGGTTGAGCGACCGTGCGACACCTTCAACAACCACCATCGTGCGCTGCAACAGAATAAGCTCAGTGCGGGTTTCCATGCCGAAGCGCTCTGTTACCTCGAAAAGGTAATTCAGCAAGCGCCCCATGGAAATATGCGTGGCATCCATGCCAAAGATCGGCTCACCCACGGCGCGCAAGGCCCGCGCAAATTCATCCACATCCTTATCGGCGGGCACATAACCGGCCTCAAAATGCACTTCGGCCACGCGTTTGTAATCCTTGCGGATAAATCCAAACAGGATCTCCGCGTAGACGCGGCGCGTATATTCATCAATGTGGCCCATGATCCCGAAATCATAGGCGATCACGTTGCCATTCGGCGCAACCTTAAGGTTGCCCTGATGCATGTCCGCGTGGAAATACCCATCCCGCAGCGCGTGATTGAGAAAAAGCTGCAAGACCCGTTCGCTGAGCAGCACCCGGTCGTGCCCGGCGGCATCAATCGCGTCATTGTCACCCATCGGCGCGCCGTCCGCCCATTCCAGCGTCATCACGCGGCGGGCAGAGTATTCCCATTTGACCAGCGGCAGTTGGAACCCTTCATCGTCCTTCGTATTGGCGGCAAATTCCGAGGCCGCCGATGATTCCAGACGCAGATCAAGTTCGCCGCGTACCACACCGTCGAAATGCTCGATCACTTCCATCGGGCGCAACCGACGGGAGCCGGGTGAGAAAATCTCAACCATGCTGGCCGCCAGGTAAAAAGCGTCGATGTCCTTGCGGAAGGCCTTTTCGATGTTCGGACGCAGGACCTTGACGGCGACCTCTTCACCCGTTGTAGCCAACGTTGCCTTGTGAACCTGCGCTATCGACGCGGCAGCAACGGGTTCACTGAAAGCGGAGAACATCTGATCCACCGGCAGGCCCAGTTCCCGTTGTACCTCCGCCTTGGCTTCTTCGACCGAAAAGGGTGGCAGTTTGTCCTGCAATACACGCAATTGGATCGCCAGTTCATCTCCAACAACATCCGGACGCGTCGAGAGGATTTGGCCAAACTTGATATACGCAGGCCCCAGTGCCGTCAGCGCGCGTGTGGCGGGCGGCATATTCGGATCGCCCTTGTAGCCCAGCCATTTGAACGGCAGGCCCAGCGCACGGGCGAGAAAACGCAAGGCAGGCGGCGCTTCAAAAGCGTCCAGCACAACCTGCATGGCGCCCGTGCGTTCCAGCGTGGCACCAGTACGGATCAGCCGCCAGATGTTGTGAGGGCCGCGCACGTCAGAGTTTCCAGCCCGAATGCAGGCAGGCCACACCCATGGTCATATTGCGATACTTGGCGTTCTCGAACCCGGCATCACGCACCATCTGCAGAAATGTTTCCTGATCAGGGAAGTTGCGGATCGATTCCACCAGATATTGGTAGCTGTCACGGTCGTTTGCGATCATCTGCCCCATGCGCGGGATCACGTTGAAACTATAAAGGTCATAGGCCTTCTGCATCATCGGATTGGGCAGCTGACTGAACTCCAGCACCATCAGACGCCCACCCGGACGCAGGACGCGAAACGCCTCTTTCAGGGCATCCTGCGGGCGCGTTACATTCCGGATGCCAAAGCTGATGGTATAGACATCAAATGAATTGTCGTCGAAGGGCAAGGCCATGGCATCGCCGACCACCCAATCGAGACTGTCCTGCATCTGCTCGGCTTCGGCGCGCTGGCGACCCGCGACAAGCATCTGCTCGGTCAAATCCAGTACCGTTGCATGACCTGATCCCGCGCGTTTAAGAAACCGGAAGGAAATATCCCCGGTGCCCCCCGCCACATCCAGCAGCCTCTGCCCGATGCGCGGCGCCAGCCAGTCCATCATTGCGTCTTTCCACAGCCGGTGAATGCCGCCCGACATCACGTCATTCATGATGTCGTATTTGCTGGCCACGGAACTGAAGACGCCCTGAACGCGTCCGGCTTTTTCGCCTTCGGGAACGGTTTCAAACCCGAAATGGGTGGTTTTGTCGCTGTGATCAGTCATCGGCTCTTGTGGTCCTTGCGGTTCGGACTTTGTTATAGGGTTCTGGGTGCCATGCACAATGCGGCCCTTTGGCCACAGGGGTGAATATGCCGGAGCTACCAGAAGTCGAGACCGTAAAACGCGGCCTCACACCCGCCATGGAAGGGGTCATCATTGCGAAAGCTGAGGTGAACCGACCTGATCTGCGTTGGCCTTTCCCCCCCGACATGGCCGTCCGGTTGACCGGTCAGCGGGTTGAGCGGCTGCGCAGGCGGTCGAAATACATTCTCGCGGATCTCGGTTCCGGCGAAACGCTGCTGATCCATCTGGGGATGTCCGGGCGGATGCTGGTTTCGGGGGATCCCTTGGGGCAATTCGCCCATAATCATCCCGCGCCGCAAAAGCACGACCATGTGGTACTGCACATGGGAAATGGTGCGCGCATCACCTTCAATGATCCGCGCCGGTTCGGCGCAATGGACCTTCTGGAGACCGCAACAGCAGATGCACACAAGCTTTTAGCCGTCCTCGGGCCCGAGCCATTGGGCAATGATTTTCACGAAGCGCATCTGATTTCCGCTTTCAAAAACAAGCTGAGTCCCGTCAAATCGGCACTTCTCGACCAGCGTATCATTGCCGGGTTGGGCAACATCTACGTTTGTGAAGCGCTTTTCCGGGCCAAAATCAAACCGACACAAAAAGCCGGAAAACTATCTAAACCTAAGGTTGCAAGTCTCGTTCCCATCATCCGAGACGTTCTGTCGGAGGCCATCGAGGCTGGGGGATCTTCCTTGCGGGATTTCCGCCAAGCTGATGGAGAACTTGGATATTTCCAGCATAGCTTTGATGTATATGGCCGCGAAGGAGAACCCTGTCGCACCCCCAATTGCCCTGGCGTCATCAAGCGAATCGTTCAGTCCGGACGCTCATCTTTCTATTGCGCGCAATGTCAAAGATAGCTTGAACCCAGCAAACTGCGTGTTACAGACTCGAATTTCCTGACAACAACCGAGAGCTTCCTTAATGGCCTATGAAACGATCATCGTTGAAATAGAGAACCATGTGGCCCAGATCACGCTGAACCGGCCAGATGCCCTGAATGCCCTGAATGACGAATTGATGAAGGAACTCGCAAATGCGCTGAGTGCGGCACAGGACAACGAAAAAGTACGCTGCATCATCATCACAGGGTCGGAAAAAGCTTTCGCCGCAGGCGCGGATATCGCGATGATGAAGGACAAGAGCTTTGTCGAAGCCTTCTCGGGTGATTTGTTCACGCCCGAAACCGACCAGATCATGCGGGTGCGTAAACCGATCATCGCGGCTGTGTCCGGCTATGCCTTGGGTGGCGGGTGCGAACTGGCGATGATGTGCGATTTCATTATCTGCTCAGAAACCGCGAAATTCGGCCAGCCCGAGATCAATCTGGGCGTTGTTGCCGGGATCGGTGGCACGCAACGTCTCACGCGCATCATAGGCAAGTCCAAGGCCATGGACATGAACCTCACGGGCCGCTTCATGGACGCTGAAGAAGCTGAACGATCCGGCTTGGCATCTCGCGTGGTGCCTTGCAAGAAACTGCTGGAAGAAGCCCACGGTGCCGCGCAAAAAATTGCAGAGAAATCCATGGTGTCGGTGATGGTGGTGAAAGAAGCCGTCAACCGTGCCTATGAGGTGCCCCTGCGGGAAGGGCTTTTGTTTGAACGCCGCATGTTCCATTCGCTCTTTGCCACCGAGGACCAATCCGAGGGCATGTCAGCCTTTCTGGAAAAACGCGAAGCGCAGTTCCGCGACAAGTAGAGTGGCACGCTGCGGTTGGATTCCGACTGCGCTGCACCCAGATGCCCGCATTCAACATTGATTTATGATTTTATCCCACATATCCATTCACCCATAGGTTGATTGGATCGGGGATGCTGGTGGGCGGACAGATCGACAAAGAAAGCCTGACCTGGCGGGTGACACCTGACCTTCTGGGCATTCTGGATAAGACGGGTGTATTCACGCATACCAACCCGGCGTGGTTCAAGACTCTGGGGCGGCTGCCTGAAGATATCGAAAGCAGGTTGTTTTTCGACTTCATTCACCCGGATGACATCCCCAAAGCCGAACAGGCATTTGTGGACATCCAAAACGGCATGCCCATCCTTCAATTCGAGAACAGATACCGACACAAGGATGGCAGCTATCGCTGGCTCTCCTGGAACGCGGTGCCCGAAGACGACCTGTTTTTCTGTAATGCCCGGGATATCACAACCAGCAAGGAGAACGAGGCGAGGCTCAAAACCAAGGACGACGAAGCACGTTTGCGCGAGCAGTTCATCGCCGTTCTGGGCCATGATCTGCGCACACCCCTTGCCGCCGTCAGCGGCGCGATCTGGAGTGCGCTGCGACAGGAACAGACAGACAAATCCCGTAAGCTTCTGATGACCACGGAGGCATCGCTGAACCGAATGAGCGAGCTGATCTCGAACGTCATGGATTTTGCGCGGGCGCGACTGGGTGGAGATATCGGAATTGAGGTCAAGGAAATCGCAAACCTCACACCGGTGCTGGAGCAAGTGGTGCAGGAAATACGGCTGTCTCATCCCGGCGTGATCCTGATAGAAGATTATCATTTTTCGGATCAGCTTGAATGCGATACCGACAGGATCGGCCAACTGTTCTCCAATCTTTTATCCAATGCCGTTTTTCACGGCGACCAATATGAACCCATTCGCATCCGGGCATATGATGATGGCCAGGATTTTGTCCTGACCGTCACGAATTTCGGAAAGCAGATACCTGCACCGGCTCAGGAGAAGATGTTCGAACCGTTCTCCCGGGCGGAAGTACAAAAATCGCAAAACGGGCTGGGACTGGGGTTGTTCATCGCCAAACAGATTGCCCTGGAACACGGCGGAACACTGACTGCCAGTTCGGATGAAATCGAAACCACCTTCAGCCTCACCCTGCCTCGGCGCATGCACTGAGCTTCAGCAGGCGCAATGCGCATGCAAATTCCGGTTTGCATTTGCTGCGGTCTTCTTTATAGAGCGCCCGATACATGCGCGTGCAGCCCGCTCAGGCTAGAATCACCTCAGGACGATATTGTCCGGTCAGGGTTTGGCGTCGCGCCTTTGAAATTGAGACAACAAACCCGAGAAGGTCATTCACGCATGGCAAATTCGCCCCAAGCTAAAAAGCGCGCACGTCAGAACGAAGCGCGTTTCCAAGTCAACAAAGCACGTCGTTCACGCATCCGCACCTACCTGCGCAAAGTCGAAGAGGCGATTGCGTCCGGCGACAAGGATGCCGCATCCGCTGCATTGAAAGCTGCACAGCCGGAACTGATGCGCGGTGTGACAAAAGGTGTCTTCCACAAAAACACGGCAGCGCGCAAAGTTTCCCGCCTGTCTGCACGGGTTAAAGCTCTGGGTTGAGCCACCTTGTGATTCTACTCGAAAAAGGCGCCGCGAAATCGGCGCTTTTTTGCATTATTGAGACTCCTCTCCCCCCGGCCAGAGATTCTTTTTTGAAAATTCAGAGTCAAGAATGAAGTTCAGTTGCCGTGCCGCTCACGAACTTGCTACCAGTGTAGTGCGATTCATTTCGCCATGGGGGGACAGGCTCTGAAAGTTCAAGCCGCACTGCTGCGGTCATAAGAACATCAGGGACTGAGTGTTGCATAACATGCAATGCGTTCAGTCTGCGAACGTTGCCAATACAGCGTTTTGCCCTGTCAAAAAAAGTGCGGACGGTGTCGTCTGATTTGATGCGGAGCCTTGAGCGATCAGGGCGCTTGTCGGTCGGGCTTTGCCTAATCGTAGTCGAGCGGCAGTTAGCCATCTGTCTCCTTTTCGAAGGGACAGAGAAGCCACTTGTCGTCTGAAGATAAGAGGCGGCGCGGCCATCCAAAAATGGAGTTGCGTCTGAAATTGGAACGCTAGAGGGAAAACAGGTCAAACATGACTAAGGACAAATGGGGGCAGCTGAGGCAGCGGCTGCTGAAGACGGTAGGTCAAAACAACTATACTAACTGGATCGAACCAATTGAGTTTCGCGCAGCAGACGATGGGATCGCAACTTTTGATGTGCCCACGAACTTTCTCGGAAACTACGTCAATCAGAACTTCGCAGATTTGATTCTGCACGAATTGAAAACCGAAGACCCGACAGTGAAACGGTTGAAATTTGCGGTACCGGCGGTTGTCATGGCCGGTGAAGAGCCCGCAGAACCCGCACCCGTTGCCGCCCCCAAGGCAGCTCCAAAGCCTGCGTCTCGAAGCGCGCTTGCCACGGCGCCGCTCGACAAGCGTTTCACCTTTGACACCTTTGTGGTTGGCAAGCCGAACGAGCTGGCGCATGCGGCAGCGCGCCGTGTTGCCGAAGGCGGGCCAGTGACTTTCAACCCTCTGTTCCTCTATGGCGGTGTCGGCCTTGGCAAAACCCATTTGATGCACGCCATTGCCCATGAATTGCGTCAGCGGCGGCCTGATCTCAATGTTCTCTACCTCTCTGCCGAGCAGTTCATGTATCGGTTTGTCCAGGCTCTCCGTGATCGCAAGATGATGGATTTCAAGGAAATTTTCCGCTCGGTCGATGTTCTGATGGTCGATGACGTCCAGTTCATCGCCGGTAAGGACAGCACGCAGGAGGAGTTTTTCCACACTTTCAACGCGCTCGTCGATCAGAATAAGCAGATCATCATCTCCGCCGACCGCGCACCGGGTGAAATCAAAGACCTCGAAGATCGGGTGAAATCACGCCTGCAATGCGGCCTTGTCGTCGACCTGCATCCAACCGACTATGAGCTGCGCCTCGGCATTCTGCAAAGTAAGGTGGAACAGCAGCGGATCAACTATCCCGGGCTGGAGCTTGAGGCAGGTGTTCTGGAGTTTCTCGCCCACCGCATCTCGACAAATGTGCGGGTACTGGAGGGCGCTTTGACCCGGCTCTTTGCCTTCGCCTCCCTTGTCGGGCGTGAGATCAACATGGAATTGACGCAGGATTGCCTGTCGGATGTGTTGCGCGCCTCGGAGCGCAAGATCACGGTCGAAGAAATCCAGCGCAAAGTCTCCGACCACTATAACATCCGCCTGTCGGACATGATCGGCCCCAAACGCCTGCGCTCCTATGCGCGACCGCGTCAGGTGGCAATGTATCTGTGCAAGAAGATGACGAGCCGGTCACTGCCTGAAATCGGGCGTCGTTTCGGCGGACGCGATCACACCACGGTTATGCATGGTGTCAAACGCATCGAAGAACTGAAAACCCAGGACGGTCAGATCGCCGAAGATCTCGAACTGTTGCGCCGCGCGCTGGAAGAATAGTCACACTACCGACCTGTGGCCTCTCAATGGGGCCACAGGTCTTGACGCCTTGCCCGTATCCTAAGACAAACCAATAAAAGTCTTGTGAAGTCGGTGGAACCGGGTAATTTGCCTTTCCCGACTGGTGGGAAGGATAAAAACATCATGAAGATCAGCATCGAACGCGCAGCCCTGCTCAAAGCGGTGTCACAGGCCCAATCCGTTGTTGAGCGGCGCAACACAATTCCAATTCTCGCCAATGTGCTGATCGAGGCCGAAGGCAGCGATGTTTCCTTCCGGGCAACCGATCTCGACATTGAAGTTGTGGACAAGGCACCGGCTCAGGTGGAACGCGCAGGGGCCACTACCGTTGCGGCCACGACGCTGCACGAGATCGTCCGCAAGCTGCCAGATGGGGCCTTGGTCACGCTAACCGCCGATGGTGCAACCGGCCGATTGACGGTCGAGGCCGGTCGCTCGAACTTCTCGCTTGCGACACTGCCGAAAGAAGACTTCCCGGTCATGGCCTCGTCGGAATATGCATCGAATTTCTCTGCTGCGGCCCCGGTGCTGCGCCGGTTGTTTGACAAATCGAAGTTCGCCATCTCCACCGAAGAGACACGCTATTACCTGAATGGTGTCTACATGCACGTCTCCGACGCGGAAGGCGGCCAGGTTCTGCGCTGCGTGGCGACGGATGGGCACCGGTTGGCGCGGATTGATGCGGATTTGCCCGAAGGTGCTGCGGATATGCCGGGTGTGATCGTGCCCCGGAAAACGGTTGGGGAGTTGCGCAAGCTTCTCGAAGATGATGAGATGAAAATCGCGGTTTCTGTGTCCGAAACCAAGGTGCGTTTCGCCACGCCGGACATTACCCTGACCTCGAAAGTGATTGACGGCACCTTCCCTGATTACACGCGCGTCATCCCGCAAGGAAACACCCGCAAACTGGAAGTGGATGCCAGCGATTTTGCGCAAGCCGTGGACCGTGTTGCAACGGTGAGTTCTGAACGGTCCCGCGCGGTGAAACTGCAACTGGACGAAGACCGCCTCGTGCTCTCGGTCAACGCGCCGGACAGCGGTGCGGCGGAGGAAGAGCTGGCCGTCGCATATGGTGATGAGCGGTTGGAAATTGGGTTTAACGCCAAATACTTGCTGGAAATCGCCAGCCAGGTGGATCGTGAAAACGCGGTCTTCATGTTCAACTCCTCCGGCGATCCGACGTTGATGCGCGAAGGCAATGATCAATCGGCTGTCTATGTGGTCATGCCGATGCGCGTGTGACCTGCCCCGCCGCGTAAAACTCTCGAACGTAAGGTGATGTCGTGACACTGGCGCTGACATCTCTCACCCTGTCGCATTTTCGATCCCACAAAATTGGGCGAATGACATTGGATGCGCGTCCAGTGGCGCTTTTTGGATCGAATGGCGCAGGAAAGACCAATGTACTTGAGGCGGTGTCGCTTTTCTCTCCCGGGCGCGGTCTGCGGCGGTCCAGCGCGGAAGACATGACGCGGCGACCCGAAGCCCTGGGGTGGAAAGTTACCGGACTGCTACACTCCCTGCACCAGATGCATGAGATCGACATCTGGTCGGAGGAAGGGGCCGCACGTCAAATCAAGATTGACAGCAAGGCAGCGCCCCAGACGGCGCTTGGTCGCATTGCGCGGGTTTTGTGGCTGATCCCGGCGATGGACAGGCTGTGGATTGAAGGCGCAGAAGGACGCAGGCGATTTCTCGACCGCATGACGCTGAGCTTTGAGCCTACCCACGCAGAGGCTTCGCTCACCTATGAACGCGCCATGCGGGAGCGTAACCGCCTGCTGAAAGACATGGTCCGCGATCCGGCCTGGTACGGCGCTTTGGAGAACCAGATGGCGCAGGCGGGAACCGCGATCAACACCAACCGCTTGAACGCGCTTGCGCAGCTCGCAGAGGCGCAGAAAGGGGCCGCAACGGCGTTTCCGGCGGCGGATCTGACCCTCATTCATTCTGATGGGGATTTACCTGACACAGAGGATGATCTGCGGGCCGCACTTGCCGACAATCGGAACCGTGATCTGGCGGCTGGGCGCAGTCTCATCGGCCCGCATCGCGCTGATCTGACAGGCGTTTACAGCGCCAAGGGTGTGCCCGCGAAAGACTGCTCCACAGGTGAGCAAAAGGCACTTCTGGTCTCCTTGATCCTGGCCAATGCCCGCGCCCTGACACGTGATTTCGGCGCGCCACCCTTGCTGCTGCTGGACGAGGTTGCGGCCCATCTGGACGCAGACCGTCGTGCAGCACTTTATGATGAAATCGTTGCTCTCGGCGCGCAGGCCTGGATGACCGGCACAGGACCAGAGCTTTTCGACACACTGGGTTCCCGCGCGCAATATGTCGAGGTTCGCGAACAGAATGGCATTTCGGAGATCGTTCAAAAGTCATGACCATCACATTGGCCGATCTCCTGCTTTATTCCGGCGCGTTGGTAATCCTGTTTCTGACACCCGGCCCGGTTTGGCTCGCCCTGATGGCACGGGCTTTGTCTGGCGGGTTTCAGGCCGCCTGGCCACTCGCACTAGGGGTCGCACTCGGCGATATCCTGTGGCCTCTGGTCGCGATCCTGGGCATCTCCTGGATTCTGTCGATCTTTGATGTTTTCATGACCATTCTGCGCTGGGTCGCGTGTGGCGTTTTCATAGGCATGGGCGCGCTGCTCATCAAACATGCGCGGCAGGAAATCAGTACGGACAGTAGGCTCACCCGCCCGGGGCTCTGGCCCGGATTTATCGCAGGTATTGTCGCAATTCTGGGAAACCCCAAGGCCGTTTTGTTTTACATGGGTGTCCTGCCGGGCTTCTTTGATCTTCGCAATGTTTCTGCAATCGATATCTCTGCAATCATTGGCGTGTCGGTGGCGATACCAATGATCGGCAATCTCGTTCTGGCCGCTTGCGTCGGTCAGGTTCGCTCCATTGTGACCGCCCCCAGGACACTTGCCCGCATCAATATCACGTCGGGCTTGCTGCTGATTTTGGTCGGTGTGCTTATCCCCCTCATCTGACACAAAATATTGTGCCAATTGCGTGACATCCCGCGCCAAAAATCGTATAAAATCGCAAAAATACGAAGGTGTAGCGGCATGTCCGACAACGAGCAATCGCCAGAAGAATATGGCGCTAATTCCATCAAAGTTCTCAAAGGCTTAGAAGCAGTTCGAAAACGTCCGGGCATGTATATCGGGGACACGGATGATGGCTCCGGGCTGCACCATATGGTTTATGAGGTTGTCGACAACGGTATTGACGAGGCATTGGCCGGTCATGCGGACGCCGTCACCGTCACAATTCACGAGGATTCCTCTGTTTCAGTGAGCGACAACGGGCGTGGCATTCCAGTGGGCATCCACGAGGAAGAAGGGGTATCTGCCGCCGAAGTGATCATGACGCAGCTGCATGCCGGGGGTAAGTTCGACAGCAATTCCTACAAGGTCTCCGGCGGTCTGCACGGTGTCGGCGTATCAGTTGTGAACGCGCTCAGCGATTGGCTTGAACTGCGCATCTGGCGCGAGGGAAAAGAGCACGTCGCACGGTTTGAAGGCGGTTTTACCACCAAGCATCTTGAAATCGTGGGGCCGACCGACCGAACGGGCACCGAGGTTCGTTTCATGGCGTCGACAGGGACATTCTCCAATGTCGAATACTCCTTTGAGACATTGGAAAAGCGGTTGCGGGAACTGGCGTTCCTGAATTCCGGCGTCCGGATCATTCTGGTGGACGAGCGCCCGGCGGAACATCTGCGTTCGGAACTCTTTTATGATGGTGGCGTCAAGGAGTTTGTAAAGTACCTAGATCGGCACAAATCTTCGGTCATGCCAGAACCGATTTTCATTACCGGTGAGCGGGATGACATCGGCGTCGAAGTGGCGATGTGGTGGAATGACAGCTACCACGAAAACGTCCTGCCCTTTACCAACAACATCCCTCAGCGCGACGGCGGCACACACATGGCCGGTTTCCGGGGCGCTTTGACCCGCACGATCAACAACTATGCGCAATCTTCCGGGATCGCCAAGAAGGAGAAGGTGTCGTTCACCGGAGACGACGCGCGCGAAGGGCTGACTTGCGTGCTGTCCGTAAAGGTCCCGGACCCAAAGTTTTCCAGCCAGACCAAAGACAAGCTTGTCTCCAGCGAAGTGCGCCCGGCCGTCGAAGGGTTGGTGAACGAGAAATTGGCCGAATGGTTTGAAGAAAACCCCAACGAGGCCCGAATTGTCGTGTCCAAGATCATTGAAGCTGCGCAGGCGCGGGAAGCCGCGCGTAAAGCCCGTGAATTGACGCGTCGAAAAACGGCCATGGACGTGAATTTTCTCGCGGGCAAGCTCAAGGACTGCTCAGAAAAAGACCCTGCCAAAACCGAAGTTTTCCTCGTGGAAGGCGACTCAGCCGGCGGGTCAGCGCAAACCGGTCGGGACCGTCAAACACAGGCGATCCTGCCGCTGAAGGGTAAAATCCTGAACGTGGAGAGGGCCAGGTTTGACCGAATGCTCGGCAGTCAGGAAATTGGCAATCTGGTCATGGCCCTTGGCACCGGCATTGGCCGCGATGAATTCAATATCGAGAAACTGCGCTACCACAAGATTGTCATCATGACGGACGCCGACGTGGACGGCGCGCACATTCGCACGCTGCTTCTGACATTTTTCTACAGGCAGATGCCGGAGTTGATCGAACAGGGGCATCTCTTTATTGCACAGCCACCGCTCTACAAGGTGTCTCGCGGGAAATCTGAGGTTTACCTCAAGGATCAGGCCGCGATGGAAGAATACCTGATCAACCAAGGGATCGAAGGGGCCATGCTCAAACAGGGCAATGGTGAGGAAATCACCGGGCAGGATTTGATGCGCGTCGTCGATTTGGCCCGTCAGATGCGCCGTGTGTTGGACGCCTTTCCCACCCACTATCCACGTCACATATTGGAACAGGCTGCGATTGCCGGTGCTTTCGCGCCGGGCGTGGTTGATGCAGACCTGCAAGGAACCGCAGACAAGGTCGCAAACCGCCTGAACCTGATTGCCGCCGAATACGAACGTGGCTGGCAGGGGCGGATTACGCAGGATCATGGCATTCGGCTGGCGCGTATTCTGCGAGGTGTCGAAGAAGTGCGAACGCTGGATGGCCGTATCCTGCGGGGCGGTGAAGCCAAGCGCACTGGCAGCTTCACACAGAGCCTGCAGGAGGTTTACAATCTGCCTGCAACCCTGATCCGCAAAGACCGCATGCAGTCTATTCTCGGGCCAATGGACCTGTTGGATGCGATCCTGCAAGAGGGCGAGAAAGGGCTGTCATTGCAGCGCTACAAGGGCCTGGGTGAGATGAACCCAGATCAGCTATGGGAAACGACGCTGGACCCGGATGCACGCACACTTTTACAGGTGAAGGTGGATGACATGGCGGAAGCCGACGACCTCTTTACCAAGCTGATGGGCGATGTGGTCGAGCCTCGTCGGGAATTCATTCAGAAAAACGCCCTGAGTGTCGAGAATCTGGATTTCTAGATTATTCCTTTGAAATCAAGTTGATGAAACGCAAAGGAATAGATCTTAGTCGACAGCAGCGACCGCCGCGCGCCATGCTTCTGCGTAGCGCCGCATATTTTTGCTGTGTTTCGGCGTCTTCACACGTTTAACATCAAGAGCCCTCGTGGATTCTGAAAACAGCATAGCGGCGCCAATTGCCGTTCCGGTCTTTGCAGCGGCAGCGTAGGTGCTTTGCCCCGTTGCTGCAGCAAGCATTTCCAAGAACAGCTGGTTTTCGGCAAATGGCCCCTCCACGAAGTTATCGCCACGACCCCCGGAAATTTCCAGACATGTGGCCGTCATCATCGCCAGATACAATGCCAGGGCTGCCGCGCGGGTTGGCTCCCCAACAGCCGGTTCCACACCGACCCAGCGGGATTGCATGCCCTGATACGGGCCCGTGTCCGCTACAATTGCAGGCAACAGCATGATCTGATTTTCCAACACCTTGGTCAAAGCCGCGTCGGTCACCCCGGCAGGCTTGTCTCCTTGTCCGATGTCAAACTCTCGCCCACCCATGAACCTTACCGACGGCACAGCGTGCCCAAACGCGTTGACATTTAACAATGCGTCCCGCTTGGGGTCCGGGCGGACATCAGTGCCCCCGATGCTCATGACGATCACCCAGGTCCCTGTTGAAACAACATTGAAGGGTGGTTGGTGCCGAAGGACGTAGGGCAACAAAGAAGCGTTGGAATCGTGAATTCCGCAAGCCACAGGAACCCCCGGCCTCAGGCCTGCAAATTGCGCGATATCCGGCAACACCGTGCCCAAAACATCACCGGGTTTTCGAACGGGCGCGAGTTTTTCCCGAATGCCAAGCCTGTCCACCAGTTCAGACAAACAGCCCGACCTTGGTTCCCATAAATCCGTGTGACACCCCATGGAGGTCACATCGCTGGCGACAACGGCCGTCAGCCGGTGCCCCCAATATTGCGGGTAGGTCAGGATGCTGGCTGTTCGATCATGCAAACCAGCATCACGGGTAAACTGCCAATGCAATTGCGCGCCTACGTTCAATCCACCGGCAAGCCTGGGCGATCCGGTTTCCGCAAAAGCAGGACGCAGAGCCTCATATTCGGCGGCACTCTCTTCGGGACCGTCGTGTTCGTAGTCGAGAATGGGAGTTGCCAGCGACCCGTCTTCAGCGAGTAGTGCCGCACTGGCACCATGCGTCGTTACCGAAACCGCGTCGATCCCATGATCATCCTGCAACGTGGACAACGCCGACAGAATGAAACGCCAATGACCTTCGGTATCAAAATGTGGATAGGGCGGACCGGGTTTGACGATATTGGGCCGGGTGAGAACGGCCAGCTCCTCACGTTCCTCAAGATCGACAAGCGCCACTTTTACATTGGTTTTTCCAACATCAATGACCGCAATGTTGCGCGGCCCCGTCATGGCAAATGAAACAATCGCACGAGTGGCTGCGCAACCGGTTCATTATCCTCAGCAACCTCCATGATGTCGGACATATGCGCCCACCAGCGCTGCATGACCGGGTGGTTTGGCAATTCATCCATTGTGTGGTTCCGACGCCGCGTCAGGACGCCAATCAGCAGATCGCTTTCCGGGTCAAGCCAGATATCGTAGTCGCTGATACCCGCGTCATGCAGCAGGTCGACCAACTCTGGCCAGATCTCATCATGACGCCGCTTGTACTCTGCCTGCTTGCCAGGGTGCAGCCGCATGCGAAACACGTATCTTTCGCTCATGTTTTCCGCCTCTGCGACCATAGTCGCCATAATCTTGGTAAAGCGATGACCCCGATCAGCAACAGGCCAATGAAGATCGACATCACAATACCGGGCACATTCAAAAGGCCCAGTCCAAAGGTCACCAACCCCATCACGCAGGCCGCGATAACGACACCGGGAATACTGCCTGATCCCCCCAGAATATTAACCCCGCCCAGAACCACCATTGTGACCACCTCAAGTTCCATTCCTGTGGCAATGGAGGGACGCGTAGACCCGAGCCGCGACGTCAGACAGACAGCGGCCACGCCTGACATCAGTCCGGTCAGCAGAAACAGAATGAACTTGATCCGCTGTACCCTGATCCCGGAAAACATCGCTGCCGTGGGGTTGTTGCCAATGGCAAAAATCGCGCGGCCGAAATTCGTCTTGTGCAAGACAACGCCATACAGAAGCGCCAGAAGCGCAAAGAGCACCAATTCGAAACTGATGACCCAGAAAACGTATCCCTGCCCAAAATAGGCAAAAGAAGGTGGATATCCACGAAAGGCACCGTCACCCAGAATAATGTAGCTGATGCCGCGGAAAAGGCTCATGGTTCCGATTGTGACAACAATTGAGGGCAAGCCCAAAACCGTGACAAACACGGCATTGAACGCCCCGCACAACAGCCCCACCAGCAAGCCGATCAGTACCAGTTCTGATGTGCCGGCACCCCATTGCATCGCCAGTCCCATTGCCGTCGATGCAAGCGCAATGATCGAGGCAACCGACAAATCAATCTCGCCTGAGATGATCAGAAGCGCCATCGCAAAGGCAATCATGGCTTTTTCAGTGAAATTGAATGTGGCGTCCGACAGATTCCAGGCATTCAGGAAATACGGCGACGCAAAAGAATTCAGCACAAAGATACCAACCGCAACCAGCAGCAGCAGCGTTTCCCAACTGCGCAGTAATTGAGCGCCGCGCCCGGTCAGCCGGTCGGGAATATGACGGTCTGCAAGGCTCATGTGGTGGTTTCCGCTTCGCGCAGGATGATGCGGCCCTTGGACCGGCTTGACTGGGCGTTCAAGACCACGGCGACCAGAATAGCGCTACCGGAGATGGCCAGCTGCCAGAACGGAGAAATGTTCACGACCGGCAGGGCGTTTTTGACGATACCCAAAAACACGGCACCCAGAACCGCGCCACCTACCGAGCCAATGCCGCCGGCAATGGAAATACCGCCGATGACACAGGCCGCCACGACTTCGAGCTCAAACCCCCCGGCGATATCCACGTAAGCCACCGCATAACGGGCGACCCAAAGGTATCCAGTCAGCCCTGCGAGCGCGCCCGAGATGACAAAAGCGGCGCATTGCGTCCGGCCCACATTGATACCGGCATAAACGGCTGCGTGCGGGTTGCCGCCAACAGCAAAAAACGATCGCCCCAACGGCGTGCGGGACATCATCAAACCAATGATTGCGATACAAAAAAGGGCAATCCACGAAAGAACGGGCAACCCCAGAAAGAAAGCACGCGGGAAACCGGTAAAGGCTGGGCTCATCTCATGAGCATTCACCCATTTGCCATCTGACAGCAGGAAAATGATACCTCGGAATATCGTCATCGTGCCCAGAGTGACGACGATGGGCGGTATTTCCAATTTCCACACCAGCACGCCATTGATCAAGCCCATGACTGCGCCAAACGTGATCGCAATGGCAAGAATGAACGGCACGGGAAGTCCCGGAAAGGCTGTGTTCAACATGGCAACCGCCATGCCTGTCAGCGCAAGATTAGCGGCCACGGACAAATCGATACAGCGGGTGAGAATGACGGCCATCTGGCCCAAGGCCAGGATGATCAGCGGCGCCGTATCATTAAAGACATCACCCAGATTGGCAGGTGTGACAAACCCGGAAAAACGGCTGGCAATCAGGACCAGCATCAGCCCGATGGCCAATGACAAAATGCTCTCGCGCGATCTGATCCATCGTCCCGTCATGCGGCGGTTTCCACAATCCCGGAAGCATGGCGCACGAGTTCTTCCGGGGACAGATCGTCTCCCGAAAGCTCCGCCACGATGCGGCCCTCACGCATCACGATCACCCGATCCGACATGCCGATAATCTCGGGAATTTCTGAGCTTACCATGATGATCGACAGGCCCTGGGCTGCCAGTTCGGACATGAATTCATGAACCGCTGCCTTGGATCCGATGTCGATCCCCTTGGTGGGTTCATCCAGAATGATCACTTGGGGCCGTGTTGACAACCACTTGGCAATGACCACTTTTTGCTGATTCCCGCCTGACAGGTTTCCAACCTCCTGATCCAATGAGGCGGCCCGCAGGTCCAGCCGTTGGGTGTATTCGCGCGCCAGTTCGAATTCTTTGGTCATACGCAAGAATCCGTTCCGGGAGGTGTTGCCCAGCGATGGTAACGTCACGTTTTGAAAGATCGGCAGACCGATGATGGCTCCTTGTTTGCCGCGGTCCTCGGGGACATAGACAATACCATTGGCGATGGCATCCGCCGGGGATCGGATGGATTTTTCGGCGCCATTGATCCTTGTCGTGCCATGGGATGGCCTGGTGATGCCAAAGAGGGATTGCATAAATTCCGACCGCCCCGCGCCAACCAGACCGTAGAACCCAAGGATCTCGCCTTTGCGCAGCTTAAACCCGATGTCTGCAAATTCGGTTGGATGTGCATAGCCTGCAACTTCGAGCACGTCTTCCATGGGGTGCGGATCGCGTTTGGGGTAAATCTGATCCACGGCGCGTCCGACCATGAGCTGAACCAATTCCGCTTCCGTCACCTCCGAAATACGGCCCTCACCCACAAGTTCGCCGTCGCGAAATGCGGTGTAGTTGTCCGCAATGTGGAAAATCTCATCAAATTTATGGCTGATGAACAAGATCGCTTTGCCCTGGGCTTTCAGTTGTTCGATCAGTGCAAAAAGTTCGCGTATTTCCTTCTGGCTCAGAGCGGCCGTCGGTTCGTCCATGATCACGACCCGCGCGTCGATGGAGAGCGCGCGCGCAATGGCCACAAGATGTTTGCTCGCAATCCCGAGATCTCTGAGACGTGTAGACGGGTCGATCTGAGCACCGATTTCAGCCAAAAGCTCTGAAGCGCGGCGATGGGTCTCTGCGCGGTCAATCAATCCCCATGAGGTGAGCGGTGCATGTCCCAGGAATATATTCTCCGCGACCGACAGCTCATCGAACAGAACTGTTTCCTGATGAATGGCCGTGATGCCCGCCCGGGTTGCATCGTGCGCCGTGGCAAATCTGGTGACCTTGCCGCCAACCCGTATCACCCCGGCATCCGGTTTATAAATGCCGGTCAGAACCTTGACGGTCGTTGATTTCCCGGCACCGTTTTCACCAACAAGCGCCGTCACTTCACCCGGATAGAGGTTCAGCGTCACGTCAGATAATGCGCGAACACCGGGAAAGGTCTTTGTGATACCGTCCAGCGATACAACAGCGGCCCTGCTCATGAGAGTGCCCTTCAAGGATGCAAGAGTGGAAAGGGACATCGGCGCTTTGGATGGCACCGATGTCGCCAAGATCGCGCCGGATCAGAAGATAGATTTGAAGGCGTCGATGTTGCTCGCGTCATAGACGAATGGGTCAGCCATGGCGCCTTCACTATTATCGTCGAGTTTCAGGCTGCCCATCCGGCCCATTGGGATTTCAGCACCTGGGGCGGCTTCGGCGCCATTCTTGCTGATTTCATACGCCAGCATCGCGGCGGAATACCCCAGATCGATCGGATTCCAGATGGCGAAAGACTGCGACGCACCACTTTCGATAGCACCCGCCATTTCGGATGGCAGACCGAGGCCTGTCACATTCACCTGACCCACTTTTCCGGCATCAACAACCGCCTGTGCCGCGGCCACGATCCCTACAGATGTGGGTGCAATGATCGCATCAAGGTCGGGATATGTCTGCATCAGCCCGGTTGCCTCGCGATACGATTTATCTGCAAGGTCATCCCCATAGACAGTAGATACGACATTGATGTCGGGATAATCGCCCATCACCTTGGTCATCTCTTCGATCCAGATGTTCTGGTTGGTCGAGGTTGTCGTCGCTGACAGAACAGCAACGTCACCGCCTTCGGGAAGGTGGTCTGCTGCAAGCTTGATGATCATGTTCCCGATCAAAGGATTGGACGACGGGTTCAGATGCAGCTGGCGACCCTCTGGTGCCACACCTGAATCCCAGCTGATCACAGTGATGCCGCGCTGCATCGCTTTCTTCAACGCCGGGACCAAAGCGTCAGCATCATTGGCGGACACGGCAATCGCATCGACATTCTGCGCGATCAGAGCGTTGATCACCTCGATCTGACCTTCAGCGGTTGTATCTGTCGGCCCGGTATAGATGATCTCGACATCTCCCAGCTCCGATGCCGCTTCCTCCGCGCCCTTGGCCGCCGCTTCGAAAAACCCGATCCCAAGCGCCTTGACGACCAGCGCAATTCTGACGTCTTCGGCTTGTGCCGCACCAGCCGCAAACGTGGCCACGGCTGCAACCGTCGTCAGTACTCTTTTCATGACACTCATATTGGTTCCTCCCTTGAGCGTTTCTTGATCGGTGGCCTAAGACGCCACCCCTTCTTTCTGAATTGCATTGGTGGTCGCGACGACCAGCTTGATATCTGCGGCATCCAGCATCGCGGCGGTGCGATCCGTAATACCGTCATCGGTGATGATCGTATCGATCTTTTCCAGGGGGCAAAGCACAAGGCTCGAACGGTTTTCGAACTTGGTGCTATCGACCAGCACGATCAGCTCATCTGCCTGACCAATCAGTTTTTGTTCCGCCTGGATCAACAGCGGATCCGCTTCCATAAGACCAAGTGGGCCGATGCCCTGCGCGCCCATGAACATCCGGCGCGCGCAGAAATTTCGGGTCACGTCATTGTCAAACGGCGACAGGATGATGTTTTGCTCGCGGTAGATAATGCCACCAGACAGCAAGACGGTATTCTTGCTGTTTTTCAGGAGATGTTCTGCAATGGGAAACGAGTTGGTGAAAACCTGCAACCGCCGGGTCGCAAGCGGATGCACCATCTGGAATGTGGTCGTGCCGCCGTTGACGATGATTGCATCCCCGTCCTCACAGATATCCACCGCGGCAGCGGCAATAGCCTGCTTTTGCGCAATGTTCATGGTTTCGTTGACCGAAAACGGGCGCCCGGCCAACCCCACAAAAGGCGCGGAGTTCAACGCCTCTGCGCCGCCTCTGACGCGGCGAAGTTTTTTCTGGGCATCCAGCGTATTAATGTCACGCCTTACGGTCGCCTCTGACGCGCCGGTCAGCGCACAAAGGTCCGGAACGGTCAGCACGGAACGGTCCTGAACCGCCGAGAGAATGACGCGATGTCGATCATTTTCGTGCATGGAATCCTCCGAACCTCATCACATCCTGCGTCGTGAGGGCATTTTTTGTCAATCATTTATTTTCACTAGCGCTCAACTTGATATACAGTATGACTGATATTGATTGTTTGTGATTGACATTTTGACACAGGCGCGCCAGCCTGTCGGGCAATGGATATCACCCGATGGAGAGTTTGATGCTCAGGAACACGCCCGCTGACAGCCTTGAAAACAAATGGGATGATGTTCGCGCTCAGCAGATGTCCGAAGCCGAGAAACTGCTCTATCGCTCCAACCTATTGGGTTCCGACAAAAGAATTACGAATTTTGGTGGCGGCAATACATCTGCCAAGGTCATCGAAAAGGATCCGCTTACCGGAACCCTTGTAGATGTGCTTTGGGTCAAAGGCTCAGGCGGAGATGTCGGGTCGATCAAGATGGACGGGTTTTCCACGCTTTACATGGGCAAGCTGATGGCTCTGAAAGAGCTCTATCGCGGCGTGGAATACGAAGATGAGATGGTCGGCTATCTGCCGCATTGCACCTTCAACCTGAATCCAAGAGCCGCCAGCATCGACACGCCTTTGCATGCTTACGTTCCTGCAAAACATGTCGATCACATGCACCCCGATGCGATTATTGCAATTGCTGCCGCGAAAGATAGCAAGGCTTTGACCCGGAAGATATTCGGCGATCGTATTGGTTGGCTGCCCTGGAAAAAACCGGGTTTTGAACTGGGGCTCTGGTTATCCGATTTCTGCGACCGCAATCCTGATGCGCAGGGTGTCGTGCTGGAAAGCCACGGCCTTTTTACCTGGGCCGATGATGCAAAAGACTGCTACGAACTCACCCTGAAAACCATCCAGACAGCCATGGATTGGTTTGCCGAAAATTCGGCCGGCGTGGCAGCTTTTGGTGGCGCGCTTCACACGGCGTTACCTGCCGAGGAGCGCGATCAGGTCGCCGCGCGGCTGATGCCCGTTATCCGAGGCATGATCTCCGGCCAGCAGCATATGGTCGGGCATTTCGAAGATTCCGAAACTGTGCTGGAATTCGTAAACGCCAATGATATGAGCGCGCTGGCGGCGCTCGGCACATCGTGTCCCGATCATTTCCTGCGGACCAAAATCCGCCCGCTTGTTGTAGATTTCGACCCGTCAAATCCAGATCTGGAAAAGACGGTCAAAGGGCTCGAAGAGGCCGTAGCCGCTTACCGTCTGGACTACACCGCCTATTATGACCGGTGCAAACACAGCGATAGCCCGGCAATTCGGGATCCGAACCCGGTTGTCTATTTGATCCCTGGTATCGGGATGATCACCTTCGCCAAGGACAAGGCCACGGCGCGTATCTCTGGCGAATTCTACATCAACGCCATCAATGTGATGCGGGGCGCGTCAACCGTATCGACCTATCAGGGCTTGCCGGAACAGGAAGCTTTCGACATAGAATATTGGTTGCTGGAAGAAGCCAAATTGCAGCGGATGCCAAAGCCAAAATCAATGGCAGGTCGTGTGGCGCTTGTGACTGGTGGCGCAGGTGGGATCGGCGCTGCAACGGCGGAAAGATATCTGAAAGAAGGCGCCTGTGTCGTGCTTGCAGATATCGATGAGGATGCATTGGTTGATACGGCTGAACGCCTCTCCTCACAATATTCGGCTGATGTGGTGCGGGCTGTGGCCATGAATGTGACCGACGAAGACGCCGTCGCAGAAGCCTTTGCCCAGACAGCCCGGGAATTCGGTGGCTTGGATATACTGGTCTCAAATGCCGGAATTGCCAGTTCAGCGCCCATTGAGGAAACTTCGCTTGATCTGTGGAACAAGAATATGTCGATCCTCTCGACAGGGTATTTTCTGGTCAGTCGGGCGGCGTTCGAGATGATGAACGCTCAAGGTCTGGGTGGCGCGCTGGTCTTTGTCGCATCGAAGAATGGTCTGGCCGCTTCACCCAACGCATCGGCCTATTGCACTGCCAAAGCATCTGAAATCCATCTGGCGAGATGCCTGGCCCTTGAAGGGGCACCAAAGGGCATTCGGGTCAACGTGGTCAATCCTGACGCCGTTTTGCAAGGGTCCAAGATCTGGTCTGGTGACTGGTTGAAAGAGCGTGCAGCGACTTATGGCAAGGACAAGGAAGGGCTGGAGGCTCACTATCGCGAACGGTCACTGCTGAAACGATCCGTTCTTCCTCAAGATATTGCAGAAGCGGCCTATTTTCTGGCCTCTGATCTGTCTTCAAAGTCGACCGGCAACATCATCAACGTGGACGCCGGGAACGTTCAGGCCTTTACCCGGTGAGGAGCTGCAAATGATCCATCAGGACATCATCGCGCAAAGCAACGACGCTTTGATACCCGAACTTCATGCCAACTACGACGGCTTGGGGGAACATCTGGACCGCCGCGGGATAGATATCGCCAGCATCAAGGAAAAGGTGGCAAACTATGGTGTGGCCATTCCCAGTTGGGGTGTCGGGTCCGGCGGGACTCGATTTGCCCGCTTTCCGGGCCCCGGTGAGCCACGTGACATATTCGACAAGCTTGATGATTGCGGGGTAATCCATCAGCTGGCAGGTGCGACCCCATCGGTGTCTTTGCACATTCCATGGGATGAGAAACCGGCGTCGGATCTCAATTCGAAGGCTGAGGAAGTCAGGTTGGTATTCGATGCCATGAATTCCAACACGTTCCAAGACCAGGAAGGCCAGGCGCACAGCTACAAATTTGGCTCACTGTCGCACACCAATAAGGAAACCCGCGCGCAGGCGATCGAGCATAACCTCGCCTGCATCGAACTTGGCCGTCAAATCGGCTCCAAAGCTCTGACGATCTGGGTGGGTGATGGGTCGAACTTTCCCGGCCAGGCGAATTTTACCCGCCAGTTTGAGCGATATCTGGACGCCACCCAGCAGATCTATGCGGCTCTGCCGCCAGACTGGACCCTGCTGACCGAACATAAAATGTTCGAACCTGCGTTTTACTCCACGGTCGTTCAAGATTGGGGAACAAACCTGCTCATTGCACAGCAACTGGGTCCAAAAGCCAAATGCCTCGTCGATCTGGGCCACCATGCCCCCAATGTGAACATCGAAATGATCGTCGCCAGACTGACCCAATTCGGCAAACTCGGGGGTTTTCACTTCAATGACAGCAAGTACGGCGACGATGATCTCGACACCGGCAGTATCGATCCCTACCGGTTGTTTTTAGTATTCAATGAGTTGGTTGAGGCGGCGTCCGATCCAGGTTTTGCACCGATGCACATGCTCGATCAAAGCCACAACGTGACAGATCCGATTGAAAGCCTGATGGTTTCGGCCATGGAGGTTCAGCGCGCATACGCCCAGGCGCTTCTGGTCGACCGAGGGGCCTTGGCATCCTATCAGGAGGACAATGACGCGTTGATGGCCACTTCAACGCTGAAGAACGGGTTTCGCACAGATGTGGAGCCGATTTTAGCCATGGCCCGGTTTGAGAAAGGCAATGCAATTGATCCCGTTGCGACCTACCGAGCTTCCGGCTACCGGGCGAAAGTCGCGGCGGAGCGTCCTGCTGCCGCCGGCACCGGCGGGGGGATTGTTTGACATTATGTCGTCCAAAACATCGCAAAAACGACTTATTAGAGACTAGTTTTCCGCCCAGTCGGGCATCGGTTCCTTGTTGAGAAACGCCTTGATACCGGCTTCGGTATCTCGGGCCATCATGTTTTCCGCCATCGCCGCGCCGGCAAAAGCATAAGCCGCTTCCAAACTCATTGTTGCCTGCTTGTAAAAGCCTTCCTTGCCGATCTTTACGGCGACGGGTGCCTTTGACACGATTTTGGCTGCCATCGCACGGGTCGCTTCAGAGAGCTCGCTCTCTGGCACAGCCTGGTTGATCAAGCCCATCTCGACGGCGCGCGCAGCGGGCTGAAACTCCCCCAGAAGTAGCATTTCCATCGCCATTTTACGTGACACATTGCGCGACAAAGCCACCATCGGTGTGGAACAGAAAAGGCCGATGTTCACCCCGGATGTCGCGAATGTTGCGGTATCTGCGGCAACCGCCAGATCGCAGGTCGCCACCAGTTGGCATCCTGCTGCTGTGGCAATGCCCTGCACCTGCGCGATGACCGGTTGCGGTAACTGCGTGATCGTCAACATCATGCGAGAGCAGGTCTCAAAGAGACTGTTGAAATAGGCTTGGCCACCATCCGCGTCGCCACGCTGCGCTGTCATTTCCTTGAGATTGTGACCGGCACAGAAATGCGACCCTGCGCCGCGAAGTATGACCACTTTGATGGCTTTGTCCGTCGCGATTTCATCCAAGGTAGATTGCAGGGCTGCGAGCATGTCTTCCGACAATGCATTGAGCGACTTGGGGCGGTTCAACGTGACCGTGCCAATCCCATCGGATTTTTCCAGTAATACAGGCGCGTCAACGTGGTCCATGATCGATCCTTTTGAGCAGACACATTTGGAGCATCAAAACCGGAATTGATCAGATAGGCAATGTCGGGTCCCGGGATGGGTGATCATTTCCTGTCGCAGCCCCCGGCCAGAGGTTATGCGGGACCGGATCCTTGGTCCTGACCAAGAAGAGGCGTGCAATCTGACCATACGATCGATAGGCGTACCCTCCATTACGTTCGAGAAAATCAGAACGTCGGGCCACGTAGTAGGAATGCAATTTATACCAAGCCAGGCCCGGGCAGGCATGGTGCACAGCATGAAGATTGTTTTTCAGGAACAGGAACGACAAAAGCCCGCGATCTTCGATGATGACACTGCGGCAACGTGCTTTCTCATGGGCTCGGTGCTCAAGGAAGGTCCGGATTTTCAGGATCGAGTGGCTGAGATAGGCGGATAACGCATAAAGCCAGAACGGCATCTCTGCCACGAACATCCACCAAAGCAGGACAGGAACCAACCCGGCGAGGTGAAACAAATAGGCGTTGATGATGCTGCGATCGCCTTTGAGCATCGCTCGTATGTCGAGCTTGTAGAAGGACAGCAATCCAATGACCGGCCCGATCATGACCCGCCCCAGGAGGGTGTTGTTCCATGTGTAGAGAACCCGCCGGGCAAGGCACCAGTTCGCCCAAACCGCTGGATCAACGAAATTTGTTTCCGGATCGTCATACGGGTCTGTCAAAATCGGATCGTGATGGTGCGCCAGATGGGTGTCACGAAACCGGTGATAGGGGATCGCCAGTCCAAGTGCCGGAAACACCAGCGCGGTGTTCAGGCGCGTATCCTTGAAAGGGTGGCCGTGCAGAACTTCGTGGCTGAAAGACGAATAAAGCGTTAGCGCCAATGTCAGTATCAGCGCAGCAAACCAGGGGCCCAAAAAACCATATTGCGCCGTTGCAAAAGCAAATCCTATGTAGCAAAGCGCTCCAACTATCAGCGTCGGCCATTCAACCAACCGAACCCGCATGGCTATAGTCGTCGCCAATTCGACCCATCCTTCTGGCATAATCACAGATTAACTTCCCCAAGCATATTCTTCGGGTCATCCGGAATTGGTGCAAGAGCGTGGATTTGTCATTCTTGTATTAAATATGCAGCATTTAAAGAATTATGTTGTGTATCTACAACAAAACTGCACATTCGCTGTATGGATAAACGTGATCTTTCCACAAACTTCAAATCACGCCTGTCGCAGGTGCTCGCCTCCCATCCGGCTGGTAAAGGTCATTTCCTGAAGTCGGTAGGTATGGATCGCTCTGCGCTCAGCCAGTTTCTCAATCCCGATTCTGATCGCCTTCCAAGAGCAGAAATGCTGCGGCGCATAGCACAGGTTACCGGCGTGTCCGTGGATTGGTTGCTATGTCTTGAAAACGCCCCCGAAGGGCGCCAGGAAGTTGCCGCAAGTGTACATATTGAGAAAGCCGTTCAGGCAGACGGCTCCACGCCCCTTGATCAATGGCGGCGGGAAGCTTCGGGCTTCAAACTGCGATATGTGCCGTCGACATTGCCGGATATGGTAAGCCTGTCACCGGAAGCGGCAGACACAAACACCGATGCGCGTGGTGGCGGTGTTGAGAACGTTCTGGAACGTATTTCGCTCGACGATCTGGACGTGGAGATCGCCATGCCCATTCAAACGCTGAAAGATCTGTCGGCGCGCACGGGGCTTTGGCGCGGAGCGGAGGCCCAGACATGTCGCGCACAGCTTGCGCACATGGCCCGCGTTTGCCGTGAGAACTACCCCGCTCTGCGGTTGCACCTTTACGATGGCACCGAGACCTTCTCTGCCCCATTTACCGTCTTTGGCAAACAGCGTGTGGCGCTCTATATCGGCGATGCTTATCTGATGGTCAGCAGCCCCGATCAGGTACGTGGATTTTCCCGACAGTTCGACCGGCTCGTGCGACGCGCGACCATTGGTTCTGACCGCGTTCATGAGGTTATCGAAGCGCTTGCAGATGCCGTGCGCGGTTAAATTTCACCGAAAGACAGCGGGTCAACCTTCGACGTTCAGAAACGCCTGCATGCGATCCCTGATCTTTTCAGACCATGGCACGGGACGACCTGTTTTCATATGAACAGAGACCAGCACCGGTGTTGCGGTCATTCGCAACTGATCGCCGCAATGTGCCTCAATATGCAAATGCGCTGACGTACGGCCCAGCTTCTTGACAACCAACGTCCAGGTCAGGACATCTCCCATTTTGCTGGGCGCTGTAAACTCCGCACCGATAGAGACCGTCGGAACCCCATATCCGGACTCCAGATGCATCTGGGAAAAGGAATGCTGTAGCCCAACCTCATGCCATTCTTCGACGGTCTGATTGACCATTTCGAAATAGCGGGGATAGAAAACGATGCCAGCCGGGTCACAATGCTGGAACAACACTTTGATGGTATGCGCGAAAATCTGAGCCATAGCGGTCACCCTGACGCATCAGGATCGCGCGTCAAGCCCTGCTAACACTCCGACGCAAGGTCCGCCAGAATGGGGCAGTCCGGACGGTCATTACCTGCGCATGTCTCGATGAGATGAGACAGGGTGTCCCGCATCTGGTGCAGTTCGCTGAGCTTCTGATCAATCTCAGCCAGATGTTCCTGTGCGAGTTTCTTCACATCCGCGCTGGCACGCGATTTGTCGTTGTAAAGCCTCAGCAACCCGCGACAGGCATCGATACCGAACCCCAGGGATCGCGCTCTGCCCAAGAAGGCCAGTTTGTGAATGTCACTGTCGGAAAAGCTACGGTATCCGTTACCGCTTCGGGCGGGTGCGATCAGCCCAATGTCTTCATAATACCGGATTGTCTTGACTGGCAGGCCCGTACGTTTGGCCACATCAGAGATATTCATGCAATTCTCCTGTTCATCCGGCGCAACCGCAGCGCATTCGCAAGTACGAAAAGGCTCGATAGAGCCATGGCCCCGGCGGCCAGTTGAGGCGACAACAGAATGCCAAACCCGGAATAGAGCGCACCGGCAGCGACCGGGATAAGGGCAACATTATATCCAAACGCCCAGAACAGATTTTGCCTGATATTGCGCATGGTCATTTTCGCCGCAGAAACCGCGGATGTGATACCCTGTAGGTTGCCGGACATCAAAACCACATCCGCCGCTTCGATCGCAATATCCGTTCCGGTACCGATGGCGATACCGACATCCGCATAGGCCAGCGCGGGCGCGTCATTGATGCCATCTCCGACAAAAGCGATCTTTGCATCGGCTCCGCGCAATTGCGTCAGCGCATCAACTTTCTGGTTTGGCAGCACTTCGGCGACCACCTTGTCGATCCCGATCTGACGACAAACTGTTTCGGCAGTGGCCTTTCGGTCCCCGGTGATCATCGCAACCTCGATGCCTTGAGAAACAAGGCCCGAAATCAAGCGTTCCGCATCCGGTTTGATTTGATCGGACACGCTGATCATTGCGGCGACCTCGTCGTCTATCGCCGCGAAGAAAACCGTGTGGCCACGCTCTGACAGCGCGTCGGCCTGGTTTTGAAAGGCCGTAGTTTCCAAGCCGCGATCTTTCATCAACCGGTCTGAGCCGATCAGCACGAACTGACCGGAGACGACCCCTTCGATGCCCATACCACTCAACGCGGTGACGTAGCGGCTGGGTGCCAGTTCCAGACCCTGTTGAGTTGCTGCATCAACAATGGCTTTGGCGACAGGGTGTTCGGCGCGCGCCTCAAGGCTTGCGATCAGACGCAAGACCTTGGTGCGGTCATACCCTTCGCTGACGGTTAGTTCAGACAGTTCCGGCTGACCAACTGTGAGCGTCCCTGTCTTGTCAAATGCGATCAGGTCAACCTCTGCCAAAGACTGAAGCGCATCACCCTTGCGGAACAGCACCCCCATTTCGGCGGCGCGTCCGGTCGCAACCATGATCGAGGTCGGTGTTGCGAGACCCATGGCGCAGGGACAGGCGATGATCAGCACCGCGACCCCGGCAACCAACGCATGTGACGCCACCGGCTCCGGACCCAGAATCCCCCACAAAAAGGCGGTCAGGGTCGCGATTACCAATACGCCGGGCACAAACCAATGGGTGATGCGGTCAACCAATGTCTGGATCGGAAGCTTCGCACCCTGAGCTTCCTGCACCATCCGGATGATGCTGGCGAGTACAGTATCGGCGCCGGTTTGCCTTACCTTCAGCTTCAGGCTGCCCTGCCCATTGACGGTTCCGCCGGTCACCAGATCACCCGGTACCTTTTCAACAGGCAACGGCTCACCGGTGATCATACTTTCGTCAATATGGCCCCTGCCCTCTGTGACGACGGCATCCACCGCGACGCGTTCGCCGGGTTTCAAAAGGACGATATCCCCGACTGACAGCGTTTCGATATCGACCGAAATGACACCTTCAGCAGTCTCTAAATTCGCGGTTTTAGGCTGCAAATCCAACAGGGATCTGATGGCCGCGCCCGTATGGCCCTTGGCCCGTGCTTCAAGCCAACGCCCCAGCAAAATGAAGACGACAATGACTGCTGCTGCTTCGAAATAAACGGCCTGCGACTGCGCTGGCACAACATCCGGGAACAACAGGACACAGAGTGAAAAGAGGTAGGCGGCAGCGGTGCCGATAGCGACAAGGCTGTTCATGTCGGGCGCACGTTTCAGCAGCGCGGATATGCCCAGCGCGTAGAAGGAGCGCCCCGGGCCAAAAAGAATGGCCGTCGTCAGGACAGCCTGCACCGCCCAGCTGAATTGAACCCCTATCGTTTGCGCGATGAATTGATGAAACGTGGGCACAATATGGCCACCCATTTCCAGCACCACGACCGGAAGCGCAAGAACGGCAGCCAGCAGGGTACGTCTGGCTAATACATGTGCCCGATCAGAGTGTTTAGCCTGTGAATCTTCGTAATCCCGTTCGTTGATCACCTGCGCCGGATAGCCTGCTCGGGTCACTTCCTGTGCCAGAAATTCGGGCGCCAGGTGAGCACTTGCTATGTCCACTGTGGCCTCTTCGGTCGCCAGATTAACAGCGACGCGTTCCACGCCGCTTACAGCGGACAATATCTTGTCAACACGCCCGACACATGAGGCGCAGGACATCTTGTCGATGGAGAGTTTTATTGTATGCGATGCAGACACGCATGGCCCCTCTTGAAGGTTTCAGGAGGGATATAGGGGTTCCAGTTACTGGAAGGTCAAGACCCTAACTTGCCTTGACCTCTTCCGACGCTTGCGGATCCGTCCCACCGGACCCTTCCGCGGGCAGCAACTCGGCATCTTCGATGGTTTCTTCATCCGGCAAGTCATCAGGTACCGTATTGTCCGTGGGAGCACCGACAATCAGCGGTAACATCTGAACGCCCACCGGCATCGCGACCTCCGACATAGGGGGCCGCTTCCAGGCGAGGGTATCGAAACTCTCGCAGTTCTCGCAGATAGGTGCCCAATCAGCGTGAATATGCTGGCAATTGTCACAAATCCATTGTGGTCCGCGAGAAACCGAGAGCGCGCGCGCCAGCCATCCACGCACCACGGCGTCATCCGCCCCTTCGCCTCTTTCGATCGCCGCCATCAATGTGACCGATCGCGCCGTTGGGTCCTTTTCCACCAAATCGCCCAGAGATCGCCGCGCCTGCGGGAAATCCTCATTTGCAATATGCAACTCTGCCAGCAACATCTGTGTTTCAGAATCCGTCGGATTGGCACGGGTCAGCACCGAAAATCGCTTTATCCGTTGCGCCGGGGTCTCTTCCGGCTCTATCGCGGCAAATGCGGCAGCAAGATCCGGATGCGGGTGCGTTTCCCAGGCTTTTTTCAGAAGTCGCGTGGCGAGACGAGGCTTGTTCTTTTCAATGTAGCTTTGCGCCGCCATAACAGCGGCTGGGATCAGATCAGGCGAGAGCTTGTTGGCCTCAATCGCTTTTTCCTGTGTTTCAATGGTTGCATCACCGGCCATGATGTCCCTGGCTTCCGACAAGGCCAGAACCGCATCGCGCCGTCTGTGCACATCGCGCGGTAGATGCCCGTGTTTCAGCTTGGCGCTGAGTGTTTGCCGGGCGCCCGACCAATCTTCTTTCTGTGCTTGCAGGCGAAGCAAAACATCTTGTGTCTCTTCGTGCTTCGGTTTGAGCGCAAAGGCGCGCTCGGCCAATTGCAACGCTGTTTCGGTGTCTCCATCAGCCAGTTTTTGCTTAAGAATGCCGCGAACACCAACAAATCGCGTGGCATCATTGGCGACGAGTTTCTTATAGGTCTCTTCCGCTTTGTGCTTGTCGCCCGCCAGTTCTGCGGCCTGCGCCGTCAACAGGTTGGTCAAGGCGGGTTTATTGAGGTATTTGTCAGCTTTGGCAGCCTTGGCCATCGCCAGCCGCCCTTCTCCACTGGCCAGCGCCATCATCCCTTCGGACAGCGCCTCAAAACCCTTCCGCTCGCGATTACGGTCGAAATAACGCGATAGCGCAGTTTCATCCCCGTTGAGAAATTTCCATGTCGCCAACAGCAGCGACAAAAGCTTCAACATGATCCAGACCGCAACAACGAAAACAACGACGGCTATGACAGACTGGATCGGGCTAAAGGTAAATTCACTCCCCATGACGGTGATCTGCACGCCCCCCTGGCTTTCAAGCAGGTAACCTGCACCAAGGGCAAGTAGCGCCACTGCAGCAACGAACAGGACAATCTTTATAAGGGACCAGAGCATAACGTTTTCCTTAGTTCACTGTCAGACTGTCGGAGAGGGATTTCGTCGCGTCCCGAGCAGCCTTGCGCGCATTTGCACTATCAAGCCAACCCTGCATCGCGGCCTTCGCCGCATCCGGTAAAGCATCCATTTCGCGCAGAGCGGTATCCAGATCTTCCGCTTTCATGGCCGCCTCTGCGCGGGACAATATCGCATCCGGATCAGTCCCTTCACGCGGCGTCACCGACCGGACGCTCAATTGCCGGCGAATAAAACCGCCGATCCCCTGCACTTCCGATTCCGGAACTTCCGCGCGAGCCGCTGCCAGCCCGGCCCGCGCCGCGTCAGGGAACCCTTCGCGCAACATGGACATTGTGGGCACCCCTTCGGCCGCCGCGGATCGCAAAACATCCGGAACATCAACCGGTGCCACTTCTTCCAGGGCACCCAAGGCAGGCTCGAAAGCGGTGCCACTGTCGACTGCCGTCTCCACTCGTGTAAGCGCGGCGCGTGCCAGAACACGTTCCGCCTCCGTCCGTGCACGCGCTTCATCTTCGCTCAGTTGCGCCTGCAAATCCGCAAGAGCGGACTGGAGAGCAGCAATCTCGCCACTATTGTCGACAACCGGTGCGCTAGGCTCTGGTTCGGGCCGGGACTCGATGGCCTCCAGCCGCGATGTCATTTGAAGCAATGCAGATTGAAGCGCATCAACCGAGGATATCAATTCTTCGTCCCGAGCAGGAACCGGTTCGGGCGTGGCAGCGATAACCGCTTCCAGACCATCAATCCGTTCTATCAGCGCGCTGTTTGCCTCCGCCAGGGCTTGCGTTTCTGCCTCAATTGGAGCGAGATCAACAGCTTGTCGCTGCATTGATGCTGGCAAAACACCATCAAGAACGTCCCCACGACCCGCAATGAATCCCAAAAGCGCGGCAATCACGCCACCAAAGACCGCGGGCCAGAAACTGGATGTGTTTTGCGCGGGGGCCGGAGGGGGTGCCGGACGCTCCTCTGTCTGAGCTTCCTGGGCGCTTTCTTCATGTTCAAGCTCGGCTTCGACCTCATCTTCTGGATCGCCGTCGGCGAGATCTTCCTTTTCCGCAAGACCCCCTTCGGGGGCGGTGTCCGGATCAAGTTCACCGTTTTCATGTTCAGCATCAGACGTTTCTGCTTCCGAAGCTTCCTCCTGGGCATCTAAACTCGACTCTGACTCTGGCGCAGCAGCCTGTTCATCGGCATCAGATTGCAGCTTTTCCACTGCCGTGCCCTCGTCAGAAACGTCTTTTTCGTCTTCAGCTTTCGCCACTCCCTACACCCTTTCGAATCTGCCCCCCGTAGGCACGCCCTAGAACCTTACCCGCGCCACCTCCACCTCTCAACCCAAGGTGATGCGCGCGACCATCTTTTCAATGGCCTGCCACATCTCGATTGCATCAGGGTTTTCCGCTGTTTCAGAACCCGCGATGTTTAATCCGGCAGCTTCAGCGTTCACAGATTCACTTAAGAAAACGGCATAGGGGTATGCGCTGGCGGGGCAAATCGCCGCAAAATGTGCCGCCGATCGCGGCGAAAACAGGGGCACGACAACCTGGCCCGATTTGCGCAACACGTCGTCTGCCTGGGCAGTCAGTGGCATAAGCTTTTGGTCATAAACCTTCACGCGGTCGACATTGAGCCCAGCCGCGCCCAGTTTCTCTGCAACCTGTCCACGGGTGTGAACGCCAGATAAATGTACGAGCCGCTCTTCGGGCTTCAGATGCTCCAGAAATGAAATCAATCCGGCGGCGTCCTCGCCTCCGCGCTGACTGATCCAGCCCGCCTGCGCCGCAGCGCGGGTTGTGGCGGCCCCAACACAATAGGCCTTCCGACCCGCACCAGCCGGGGCGAACTTCACACCATTCGCAGAGGTGAAGATCGCGTTATCCTCCTGGTCCAGGTTTACGGCCAGACCGGTTGCCGAAATCTCTGTCAGCGGGGCGTGTATCACCTGAAAGCGCGGAAAGAGCCGCGGTGGGCAAAGCTCCAGGAATCGCTCATTTGACCCCGCAGGCCGGGTCAGTATCAAAGAGATAGGAGCGTGACCCATTAAAGACCCTTGGCATTGTTTGCGACCGCTTACGGTGTTACCTGCCTGCCCATATGCATGCAACGGGGCCTTCAGTGAGTAAGTCCGTCACAATTCTGGGATTGGAAAGCAGCTGTGACGACACAGCGGCGGCAATCCTGCACCGGGACGGGATGGGGCAGACCACAATCCTGTCATCTGTCGTCAAGGGTCAAGCCAACCTGCATGCAGATTTCGGCGGAGTCGTTCCTGAGATCGCTGCGCGGGCCCATGCAGAGATTCTTGATCTCTGTGTCGAGGAAGCGCTGGCCGAGGCGGAGACTTCGATCGCGCAGATAGACGCCATTGCTGTAACCTCTGGCCCCGGCCTCATTGGAGGCGTTGTGTCAGGTGTCATGTGTGCAAAGGGGCTTTCTGCCGCGACGGGTGCGCCCCTTTACGGGATAAATCACCTCGCAGGGCACGCGCTGACCCCCAGACTGACCGATGGCGTGCCCTACCCTTACCTTCTGCTGCTTGTTTCCGGTGGCCACTGTCAATTTCTGCTGGTGCGCAGCGCGGATCAGTTTCAAAGGCTCGGCGGGACGATTGACGATGCTCCGGGCGAGGCATTTGACAAGGTCGCAAGGTTACTGCGATTGCCTCAGCCCGGTGGACCCGCTGTCGAGAAGGCTGCGAAACTGGGCAACCATATGCGGTTCAACCTGCCGCGACCGCTGCTGGACCGGGCCGGTTGTGATATGTCCTTTTCCGGATTGAAAACAGCCGTATTGAGAACAAGAGACCGCATCATCGAAGAACATGGCGGCTTGCCAATCCAGCTACGCGCAGACCTTTGCGCAGGATTTCAGGCCGCAGTTGTTGATGTTCTGGCCGAAAAAACGCGGCGCGCATTTTCAGACTATCTGCAAGCGGAACCGTCGGCGCCGACCCTTTGCGTCGCTGGTGGCGTCGCCGCCAATCAGGCGATCCGAAATGCATTAGAGACTGTTTCTAGCGAGTTTGGGGCCGAATTCACTGCCCCGCCGCTTGCTCTTTGCACAGATAACGCCGCGATGATTGCCTATGCGGCTCTTGAGCAAATGCCCCTCAGACCGGCTGATGATTTTTCCCTTTCAGCGCGTCCCCGCTGGCCGCTGGATAAATCAAGCCCGGCGATGTTGGGCAGCGGAAAGAAAGGGGCAAAAGCATGAGCATCGCGGTTTTGGGTTCGGGCGCATTCGGCACCGCCCTGGCGATCACAATGGGTCAGGTTGGCCCCACTTTGCTGTGGGCGCGCAACACAGACCATGTCGCGGCGATGCAAAACACCCGGGAAAACGCGCTCCGGCTTCCCGGCAAGGCATTTCCAATAGACCTGACAGTCACCGCCGACCTTGATCGCGCAGCTTCCGCTGAAATACTTCTGATCGCCGTCCCGATGCAGAAACTTCGTGCCTTTTTGCAAGACCACGCCACCGCCCTTGGCGGCAAGATGCTGGTTGCCTGCTGCAAAGGCATGGAGCTTGGCACCGGGTTGGGTCCCCTCGACATCATTGATCAAGAAGTCCCCGATGCAGAAAAGGCTTTGTTGACGGGTCCAAGCTTCGCTGCGGATATTGCCGCCGGGATGCCGACCGGCCTGACCCTGGCCTGTGCAGATGACCACCGCGGAAGACTGTTGCAGGCATCATTGTCAACGCCGACGTTGCGCCTTTACCGCAGCCTCGATGAGATCGGCGCGTCACTGGGCGGGGCGCTCAAAAACGTGATTGCGATCGCCTGCGGAACATCGATGGGCGCCGGGTTAGGCGAAAGTGCACGCGCGGCCCTGCTGACGCGCGGCTTTGCCGAGATGCAGCGACTTGCATTGCGCAAAGGCGCCCAGCCTGAAACGCTGGCAGGGCTCTCAGGGTTTGGCGATCTTGTCCTGACCTGCACATCTTCCCAGTCGCGCAATTACCGCCTTGGATTGTCCATCGGCAAAGGAAATGCCTTTGATGCGTCAATCACAGTCGAAGGTGCCGCCACTGCCATGGCCGCTCATCTGCAAGCGCAGGAGTTGGAGATCGATCTGCCCATCACCTCTGCTGTTGCGGGCCTGCTGGAAAAACGTTTGGATGTAACCGAGGCCATGTCAGGCCTCTTGTCCCGAAGTCTGAAGGAAGAATGACATGCTTGTTGCCCTGATTGCCCACGACAAACCGGGGGCCTTGCCCGTCAGGCAGGAAAACCGACCCGCTCATGTCGCCTATCTCAAATCCGGCGACGCGGTTCAGCAGGCCGGGCCGTTGTTGGATGATGCCGGGGAAATGGCCGGATCATTGATCATTCTCGATGTGCCGGACATGACCGCCGCCGAGGCCTGGGTTGCAGGCGATCCGTATGGTCAGGCTGGCCTCTTCGAGAGCGTTCAGCTAATCCCATGGAACAGGGTGATCGGGTGATGGCTTACTGGCTTTTCAAATCCGAACCCTCGACCTGGAGCTGGGACGATCAGGTTGCCAAAGGCGATGTCGGCGAAGAATGGGATGGCGTGCGAAACTACCAGGCCCGGAACTTCATGCGTCAAATGGCTGTGGGCGACCAAGGGTTTTTTTATCACTCGCAAAAAGAGCGTGCAGTCGTCGGAATTGTCGAAGTCATCGCGAAAGCGCATCCCGATAGCACAACCGATGATGAGCGTTGGGAGTGCGTTGATATAAAAGCTATAAAACCGGTCGAACAGCCCGTCACGCTGGATGAGATCAAACAGGTCGAAGCCCTTTCAGAGATGGTTTTGGTTCGAAACTCCAGGCTCTCCGTGCAACCGGTTACAGAAGGTGAATGGCGCATCGTCTGTGGCATGGCGGGAATTTCGGGCTAGCGGCTTTTCGCAAGCGGTGGCAATCTGAGCCGATAAACGAGGGAGATTTCCATGGAATTTGTCAGTGTTGCAGTCGCGGGTGTCGCGGGGTTCATGTTCGGCGCGGTCTGGTATACTTTGCTCGCAGATCGCTGGATGGCGGCGTCTGGCGTGCCGTTGGACGAAAACGGGGTTCCGGCAAACCGATCCGATCCAATTCCCTATATCACCAGCCTGCTCGGCGCGATCCTGGTTGCTGGAATGATGCGGCATATCTTCGTACTGAGCGGTATCGATACGGTGGGAAAAGGTCTTCTCTCCGGTCTGGGCATTGGTTTGTTCTTGGTGAGCCCCTGGATCGCAACGTTCTACAGTTTTGGCGCACGACCACGTAGCCTGATCCTGATCGATGGTGGATACGCAACCTTTGGATGCACGGTTATCGGCATTGTTTTGACACTGTTTTAGGAAGTCTGTCTCTCTGAATCCGAGAAGGGTTCTGACACAGCGCCAGAACCCTTCTTCACCCCACGTGTTCTCGGTACCCACCACACGTGTTTGAATCTGGTCCTGGCCATACTGGCCGGATAAAGAGTTGATACTCTAGAACGAAAAAAATCTCAATTGTTCAATAGTTTAAATGCGCGACAAAAAAGAAACGCCTTCTTAAGAAAGAGGCGCTTCCAAAATACTTATTGGTCCGGTTCAGCCGTAAACCGACTCTTTGCCGAAGTGTTTGGTCAGCATGTAGTAGACGACCGCGCGGTACTTGTTGCGTTCGGATTGACCATAGGTTTCGATAACTTTGCTGATCCCCGCATCCAGCTCAGGACCGTCAGACAAACCTAGTTTTTTGATCAGAAAATTGTTTTTGACTGTATCAAGCTCGGCCGCCTGACTTGACGCAACGGTTGACGCATCCGCGTCATAGACCGCCGGACCACATCCGATGGTCACCTTTGTCAGCAGATCCATATCTGGCGTCATGCCGCATTTGTTTTTCAGATCATCTGCATATTGCGCGATCAAATCGTCTCTTTTTCCCACATTACTCTCCCAAAATTATTGCCGAGGAAATCTCAACCATCTGTCCCCTCTGCGGACATTGCGCAAAGACTAGTCAACAATCCGCTCGATCACAAAGGGAAATAATCCACGTAAATTCCCCTAGGATAATCGTCGCCGACTTCCGAAGGTGCCGAGAATGTTTATCAAAAGGAAAACACGATGGGACTTTGGAATTTTATCAAATCGGCGGGCGCGTCGCTTGTCGGCGGCGCAGAAGCCGGTGAGGCACCGGCGAAAGAGATACTCGCCAAGGAAATCTCCGACATTGGTCTTGATACGAAAGGTGCTGAGATCAGCGTTGAGGGAGACAAGGTTACCGTCGCTGGCGGTGCCTTATCCGTTGAAGAGCGAGAGAAAATCATTCTGGCCGTTGGAAATGTCGAAGGGGTTGCAACCGTAGAGGCCGATACTGAAATCGAGCCGGTTTTTCACACGGTCGAGAAAGGTGACACTCTTTGGGCGATCTCGTCAAAGATGCTTGGAGACGGCAATCGATACAATGAGATTTTTGAGGCTAACAAGCCGATGCTAAGTCATCCTGACAAAATCTACCCCGGCCAAATGCTGCGTATTCCACAAGCATAAACGAAAAGAGGCCCGCAACACTTGATGCTGCGGGCCCCTTTTTTTCGGTTAAATCAATAGCGGTAATGTTCAGGTTTGAAGGGCCCTTCCGGGGTCACGCCAATGTACGCGGCTTGTTCTGCGTCGAGTTGCGTCAGCTTCACGCCAATCCGGTCCAGATGAAGACGCGCTACTTTTTCATCCAGATGTTTCGGCAGGATATAAACGTCATTCTTGTACTGATCGCCCTTGGTCCAAAGCTCGATCTGCGCCAGCACCTGGTTGGTGAAAGATGCTGACATCACGAAGGAGGGGTGGCCTGTCGCGTTTCCGAGATTCAACAAACGGCCTTCCGACAACAGGATCAGACGATTGCCGTTTGGCAATTCGATCATGTCCACCTGCTCCTTGATGCTGGTCCACTTGTGGTTTTTGAGCGCTGCGACCTGAATTTCATTGTCGAAATGGCCGATATTGCCGACGATCGCCATATCCTTCATCTCGCGCATGTGCTCGATGCGGATCACATCTTTGTTGCCGGTTGTCGTGATGAAAATGTCCGCCGAGCCGACAACATCCTCCAGCAACACAACCTCGAAGCCATCCATAGCCGCTTGCAACGCGCAAATCGGGTCTACTTCGGTCACCTTGACGCGTGCACCCGCGCCCCGCAGTGACGCAGCAGAACCTTTGCCTACATCGCCATAGCCCATCACGACGGCAACCTTACCGGCCATCATTGTATCCGTGGCGCGGCGGATGCCATCGACCAGCGATTCCTTGCAGCCGTATTTGTTGTCGAACTTCGACTTGGTGACGGAATCATTCACATTGATAGCAGGGAAGGGAAGCTGGCCCTGTTTGACGAGGTCATAGAGGCGGTGCACGCCGGTTGTTGTCTCTTCGGAGACGCCCTTGATCTGATCGCGCATCTTGGTGAACCAACCGGGGGTAGCCTCCATGCGTTTCTTGATCTGCGCCTTGATCACGGTCTCTTCCTCGGACGTCGGCACGGCGATCACATCCTCACCGGCCTCTGCGCGCGCGCCCAAAAGAATATAAAGCGTAGCGTCCCCGCCATCATCGAGGATCATATTCGGCCCGTCCGGGAACATGAAGGATTTGTCGAGGTAGTCCCAATGCTCTTCCAGAGACTGACCTTTGATGGCAAATACCGGCGTGCCGCCCGCGGCAATTGCAGCGGCTGCGTGGTCTTGAGTTGAGAAAATATTGCACGAAGCCCAGCGCACATCAGCACCAAGCACCACCAGTGTCTCGATCAGGACGGCTGTCTGGATGGTCATATGCAGGGAGCCGACAATACGCGCGCCGGACAGCGGTTTGCTTTCGCCATATTCTTCGCGCAAAGCCATCAGCCCCGGCATTTCGGTTTCGGCAATATTGAGTTCCTTGCGCCCGTACTCGGCGAGCGAAATGTCTTTTACAATATAGTCATTGGCCATGGGGTCGGGTTCCTATCCGTGCGATTTCCCGCGCAGATAGCACCACGAAAGCCATGATACAATCCGTCAGGTCAGATCATCCCCAACACATTCTGAAGGGCGGTATCAATCCGCCATCGCAAGAGCCTTCGCCAATCTAGCTGGCCGTGCCTTCGACAGGGGATATCTCGGAGCCTTCGAAGAAATCCGTACCCGCTGCAACAACGCAACTTACACCGTTGGGGTTGGTCAGCAGTACAGTAAATGTTCCGGTATCCGGCGAAGACCAGATTTCAACGATAGTCTGGGAAGTGCGGGTCGTTTGAAGCCCTCCGGCCGTAAAATGCTCCGCGTATTTCGATTTCAGTTTCTCGATGACCGCCTCGCGAGGGCCGCAATTTGCCGCGGCCGCCGGCGGGGGGATGCCTGCCATTCCTACTGTCAGGCAGGCGACGATGAGATGCTTGACCATTGCAAGCTCCTTTCTGTTTCGCTTCTGACATCGGAGGAGGCGACCATATGGAAAAGGATACGCCTTCCCCCATGGTATATATATCGTGATCACAGGGCTTGTTTACAAAGCACAGCCCGTCAATAACCTGTGGCAGCTTGTGATCAGATGCGCTTTAAGGTGCGCCTGAATTGTGGCGAAATCGTGGCAAGAACACCGGACTGTTACATTATGGCAACACCAAAACGCGCCTGGCAACGAATGCTTTCTGGCCGCAGGCTCGACCTGCTGGACCCAACGCCTGTTGATGTAGAAATCGAAGATATTGCGCATGGCCTGGCGTTTGTGGCGCGCTGGAACGGCCAGACAAAAGGAGAGCACGCATATTCTGTTGCTGAGCATTCTCTCTTGGTAGAGACGCTTTTTGGCCGAATTTCACCCAAAGCACCCGCTAAATGGCGGTTGGCGGCGCTCTTGCACGATGCCCCTGAGTATGTGATCGGTGACATGATTTCGCCGGTGAAGGCAGCGGTTGGGCCCGGCTACGGTGCATTGGATGATCGGTTGGCTGCGGCGGTCCACATCCGCTTTGGCCTGCCAGCCGCAATTCCCGTTCACATCAAGAAACAGATCAAAAAAGCCGACAAGATCAGCGCATGGATGGAAGCAACGCAGATCGCCGGTTTCTCCGAGATCGAGGCCAGCAAGTTTTTCGGCAAACCGGATACGTCCATCATCAACGACCTTTCCATCGTGCTGCGCACCCCTATCGAAACCAGAAACGCCTTTACCGAAAGACACGGGCAATTGCTGGGGGAAATGCAATGATCAGAGTCCGGCGCGCTATGGCACTGGATGCAGGTTCAATGGCCAGATTGCTCAACGCGATTATCGAAAAAGGTGGAACAACAGCGCTGACCCGCCCGGTCACCGCCAAGGACCTGACCGAATGGATGGCAAGCAATGCAGAAAGATCTGCCTGGCATGTGGCCGTGGATGAGCAGGAGGCTGTTGTAGGATTTCAGTGGATATCGCCCCATCCGCAATTGCCACCTGAAGCCGTGGATGTGGCGACCTTCGTCCAGGTTGGCCAAACGGGCCTGGGAATCGGTTCGGCATTGTTCGATGCCTCGTCAAAGGCGGCTCGCGAGCTGGGATATGTCTGGATCAACGCCACCATTCGCGCGGACAACACTGGTGGTCTGACCTACTACCAAAGCAGGGGCTTTCGCGACTGGCATTTTGACGAAGGGATCAGGCTGGAATCTGGCCAGATCGTCGACAAGATCAGCAAGCGCTATGACATCTGAAGTGCTTGCCTTCGGATTATCGCGGTGATCTTTTGGCCAAAATGCGCTGCAAGGTCCGACGGTGCATGTTCAGACGCCGCGCTGTTTCACTGACATTCCGGTCACATAGCTCGAAGACGCGCTGGATATGTTCCCAACGAACCCGGTCAGCGCTCATCGGGTTTTCCGGCGGTGGCGGCAGATCATCGCCATTCGCCAGCAGAGCGTTGACGATGTCAGCTGCATCTGCGGGTTTGGAAAGGTAGTCCGTGGCGCCAATCTTGACCGCCGCAACAGCCGTCGCAATTGCGCCGTATCCGGTTAACACCACTACGCGCGCATCTGGCCGTTTCTCTCGCAGAATCTCCACGACATCGAGGCCGTTGCCATCTTCGAGCCGTAGATCGACAACTGCATAGGCCGGCGGCCGGGCAGTTGCAATCGCACTACCAGCGGCAACGGATTCAGCTGTTTCAACCGAAAATCCACGCTTTTCCATAGCCTTCGCCAGCCGGCGCAGAAAGGGCTCGTCATCATCGACCAGCAAGAGGCTTTTGTCTTCGCCCAAATTCAAGTCAGCTGCATCCTGCATTGATTGCCTTTCCTGTGCGCACGTCATGTGTGCCATGCTATATGTGTCAGCGCCAGTAATTCGTCAAATCGGCAGTTTGCGATTTGACCTCCTAACTGTTTTCCACAAAGCAGGCTACAGTGTCCGCCACGTCCTGCGCCGTTGCTTCACGGCGGAAAAATTCAACGAAGCCCGCTTCTGGCATGACCAGATAGCTGAACGTCGAATGATCTACGAGATAGTAGTCGTCATCGCCATCGTGCGCTTTGTAATAGGTACGGTAGGCTTCGCTTGCGGCTTTGACCTGCTCAGGTGATCCGGTCAGCCCGATCATGCGCTCATGCAGGTTTTCCGCGAAATCTCCCACAACCTCCGGTGTGTCCCGTTTTGGATCAATGGTGATGAAGACGGGCGTGACGGAAATGTTCCGTTCGGCCAGAACATCGACGGCCTCGGCATTCCGGGCGGTGTCGATCGGGCAGACATCAGGGCAGAAGGTGTATCCAAAGTAAATGAGCGATGGCTCTGTGATGACATCCTTATCCGTGACCGTCTGCCCGTCACCATTCACCAGCTCAAAAGGCCCGCCGATGGACCCGGCCCCCCCGGCAATCTGGCTGGCACGGCATTGCGCAAAACTGTCGCCATCTTTCGGTGTCTGAGTGGCGTACCAGACGCCCCCAAGCAGACCAACAATGGCAACAGCGGATAGTGGGGCGATATAGCGCATGGGTGTCGCTTCTCCAAAAGTGCGTTAGGGTGTCTTTATCAAAAAGAAGTCCTAACGTCCTGCGACATCTATGCAACTCAACAAGCGGTGAGATTGATGCCTGATACCAGCGTCAGACCCCTGAGCGGAGATACCCGCGCCAACTGGATCAGGCTGCGTACCATGATCCTTTTGCGGTGGTTTGCCATCGGCGGTCAATTGACTGCGATCACCGTGGCACAACGCTGGTACGGTTTGCAGCTGGAACTGGGGCTTTGCTATTTGGTCATCGGTGCCTCCGTCATCGCAAACCTCGTTGCGATTTTCGTCTTTCCCGAAAACAAGCGCCTCAGCGAAGTTGAGAACATGCTGATGGTCATGTTTGATCTGATACAACTCAGTTTCCTGCTGTTTCTGACAGGTGGTCTGCACAATCCCTTCGCGCTTTTGATGCTCGGGCCGGTCACCATATCTGCCGCCGTCCTGACACTGCGTTCCACCGTTCTTCTGGGAAGCACGGCGATCCTGATGGTATCGATGCTGTCGCATTTTCATCTGCCGCTAATGACCGAAGCAGGCATGATTCTTGAGATTCCCCAGTTGTTTGTGTTTGGGAACTGGATCGCGCTGATCATCGCAATCATCTTTATTAGTGCCTATTCTGTTCGCGTTACCTCCGAGATTCACTCGATGTCAGATGCTCTGGCCGCGACCCAGATGGCGCTCGCACGTGAGCAGAAACTTACTGACCTCGGCGGCGTCGTGGCCGCTGCGGCGCATGAGTTGGGCACACCGTTGGCTACCATAAAGCTCGCCAGTGGCGAGTTGTTCGAAGAGCTTACGGATCATCCGGACCTGCAAGAAGACGCGGCCCTGATCCGAGAACAGGCTGACAGATGCCGCGATATACTGCGGGATATGGGGCGTGCAGGCAAAGACGATTTGCATATGCACCAAGCTCCTCTGATGGCGGTCGTTGAAGAAGCCGCAGAACCCCATCTCGGACGCGGAAAATCGGTTCATTTTCAGCCGCTGGGCGACCCTGCTGCTCAGCCCAGCATCCTCAGGAAGCCCGAAGTGATTCATGGGCTGCGTAATCTGATTCAGAACGCGGTCGATTTCGCAGCAGCCGACGTTTGGATCGAAGCGAGCTGGACCGATGCCATGATCTCCCTGCGCATCATGGATGACGGACGCGGTTTTCCACCACATCTTCTAGGCAGGATCGGTGATCCCTTCATGCGCCGCAGGCGTCCGGATTCCGAAAGGCGTTTGCGTCCTGGTTATGAAGGTATGGGCCTTGGGTTGTTCATTGCCAAAACACTTCTCGAACGGTCCGGCGCCGAATTGCAATTTGCCAATGGACGCGACCCGATGGGCACGGCGAAGGCGCCGAAAATGGATATGGGCGCCATCGTTGAAGTCACCTGGGCCCGTCAGAAAATAGATGCCCCAAGATCAGAGGCAGCGGTCGGTCTGGGTCGGAATCAACCGAACCTGGCCTAATATGAACTTTCGGGCCGTATCGTTAACGGCTCATTAACTATGCAGGCCGGATAGTGACGAGGTCGTCATTGGAGAAAGGGTCTTGGGCGCATGCCTTTCTGGGACGTTGCCGCCATCGCCACCGCCACCGGCCTCAGCACCCTTGCTGGTTTGGCCTGGATATCGCGTTCACAAAAGTCACCCGATACCGCAACGTCAAAATCTCTTTCGGAACCGCCAGTTGACGGCATATTCTTCCTCTTCGACAATAGCGACCTGCATCACGCGTCCGATACGGCGCAACAACTTTACCGCTTGATCCCGGGGCAAGACGACTGGCAGTCCTGGAGAGAGCGGATGCTCAACCGATTTCCATCCTTGCCGGAGCAACCTCCCCTCGAACAGCCCGGCACTTTGACCGTGCAGGCACGCCATGCGGAAGACACAGCAACGCTCAGTCTGACACAGAGGGGGCAGTTCACGCAGATTCACATGGATGACGACCGGATGGTCTCTGCGGCGCAATCACAAAAGATGCGCGTTTTGCATCAGGAGCTGGCCGATCTGAGGCGCGCCAGCGATACGACGCCCCATGCGGTGTGGCAGGTCGATACGCAAGGCAAGGTCACTTGGCACAATGCCGCCTACGAAGACCTTTACAATCGCCTTCATCAGACTTCACCCGACGCCGACAAACCGGTTTTCGAGGTGAGCGACACACTAAACGAACAAACCGGTCGCCAAAGAGTCTCAACCCAATCCGGGCCTGAAGGCCGAAAAGATTGGTACGATGTGAACGCGGTCAGCGTGGGCGACATTACGATTTTCCACGCAGTTGACGTGAATGCCGTTGTGAAATCTGAGGTTGCCCAGCGCAATTTCGTGCAAACCCTGGCCAAGACCTTTGCGCAACTATCCATCGGTCTGGCGATCTTTGATCGCAATGGCCAACTGGCATTGTTTAACCCCGCGCTTATTGATCTGACCAATCTGCCTGCAGATTTCCTGAGCGGTCGGCCGACTTTGCTATCGTTCTTTGATCGCATGCGTGAAAACCGCCGTATGCCGGAACCAAAGAACTATCACTCCTGGCGTCAGGAAATTTCCGAGGTCATCGCGGCGGCAACGGATGGTCGGTATCAGGAAACCTGGACCCTGGAGACAGGCCAAACCTACCGTGTGCGGGGACGCCCTCATCCGGATGGTGCCATCGCCTTTCTCATCGAAGATATCAGTGCCGAAGTCTCTCTGACACGCAACTTCAGAGCCGAATTGGAGCTGGGCCAGTCCTTGATGGACACTTTTGATGATGCGCTGGTGGTATTTTCATCAACCGGCGTTCTGACTTTCTGCAATGCGGCCTACCGGGAACTCTGGGGGTTGGATCCTGACAACTCTTTTGCCGATGTCACGATTGCTGACTCGGTGCAGGAATGGAAACGCCTCTGTCAGCCCGGTGCGCGCTGGGCGGCTTTGACAGATTTCGTTCTCGATTTTGGCGAACGCGCATCCTGGGACATGCCAACGGTGATGACGTCTGGGACAGCGTTCAATTGCACAATTTCGCGCATTGCCTCGGGTGCGACAGTGATCAGATTTGTTAAATCTGAGGCTGCCCGGCCAAAAATCAGAAAATCAAGATCGCGCTGAGTACGCTTCCCTCTTTGCAGCTCATTCTGCGGAGGATAAGCAGGCGCCATGATCTTGAGCCCTTACATTCAACAGCTGACCACCAGCGAGGCAACCGCAGAGGTTGCAGCACATCTGGCACCTACCCTTAAAGCGGGCGATGTGCTGTTGCTTAATGGTGCGGTTGGTGCTGGCAAGACATTTTTTGCGCGTCACCTGATCCAATCAGTACTCATCGAAAAGGAAGATGTTCCTTCACCTACTTTCACACTTGTCCAGACCTATGAAACCGTCATCGGACCCATTTGGCATACGGACCTGTACCGCATCCAAAGCCTTGGTGAGATTGAAGAACTTGGGCTGATTGAAGCGTTCGAGGAGGCCGTCTGTCTGGTCGAGTGGCCAGATCGTCTGGGCCCTCTGCGACCGGAGGCTGCGTTGGAATTATGGTTCTCTGAAGGTCAAAACGAAAACGAACGCGTACTCAAAACCGCTTGGCAAGACAGCCTGTGGGACGCAAGAATGCAACAATGGAAATCATAACAACCCGTACGCAGTATGTGCATGACTTCCTGATGCGGGCAGGATGGGCAGAAGCGAGCAGGACACCTTTGGCCAGCGATGCGTCGAACCGCCGCTATAGTCGGCTGGTCAGGGGGGATGGCACCAGCGCGGTTCTGATGGATGCGCCTCCGACAAATGGCCAGAGCATTCTGCCTTTTGTCACCGTTGCTGCGCATCTGGCAGGCATTGGTCTGAGCGCGCCGCATATCATTGCGCAGGACGAACAATCGGGGTTCTTGCTCCTCGAAGACATGGGCGATGACCTTTTCGCGCGCTTGCTGGCATCCAGGCAGGCGTCGGAAGAGACACTTTACAGCGCCGCCGTGGACGTCCTGACGCATCTGCACGAATCAAAATCACTGTCTGTGGCGCCCTATGACGCAGAATTCATGACGCCTTTGGCAGCCCTGGCATATGATTGGTATCAGTTCGGAGCGACGGGCCTTGTTGATGAAGATACAAAAGGTCAGTTCGCCGAAGCCTTCCACAAATTATTGAAACCATTGGACGCCCAGCAAGTCCTGATTCAAAGAGACTATCATGCGGAAAACCTCTTGTGGTTGCCGCAACGCGACGGCCCTGCAAGGGTTGGTTTGCTGGACTTTCAGGATGCCATGCTTGGTCATCCGGCCTATGATCTTGTATCGGTCCTGCAAGATGCGAGACGCGATGTCTCCAAGCGCATTGAGTATGAAATGGTCACACGGTTTCTGTCCCAGAACCAACATGATGCCGACGCGTTCAAGGCCGCCTATGCGATTTTGGGCACTCAGCGAAACCTGCGTATCCTGGGCGGGTTTTCACGTCTTTGCCTGCGTGACGGCAAAGCCCAGTACATTGACCTGCTGCCGCGCGTCTGGAACCATGTGATGACAAATCTGAAGCACCCGGTTTTGGATGAAGTCGCGGGATTTATCACCGATTGCCTGCCGCCACCTACCCCTGAAATCCTGAAAACCTTGAGATCAAAATGTGCGACCTGCCGCGATCGGTAATGTTGTTTGCCGCAGGTTTCGGGACACGAATGAAGCCGTTGACGGATGATCTGCCGAAACCAATGATTGAGGTTGCGGGAAAACCTTTGGTCGACCATGCGCTTTCACTGACATCGGCGGTTGCGCCGCAAATCATCGTTGCCAATCTTCATTACAAGCCGGAGCCGCTCGAACGCCACCTCACTGCGCGGGGGGTTCAGACGGTCCTGGAGACCCCCGACATTCTAGATACCGGCGGCGGGTTGCGCAACGCCCTGCCAGCACTGGGGCCGGCCCCTGTTTTTACCCTTAATACAGATGCGATCTGGAAGGGCCCCAACCCTCTGGACATGCTGCAAAATGCCTGGGAGCCTGCGCGTATGGATGCCCTGCTGATGTGCATCCCGGTTGCCAATACCCATGCATACAAAGGTCAGGGTGATTTTCAGATCAACGCTCAGGGACAGATCACACGGGCCCCCGGGCTCGTTTATGGGGGCGCGCAAATCATCAAGACAGACCGATTGGTCGAGATCGACAAGGCCTGTTTTTCGCTCAATGAGCTTTGGAACCTAATGCTGACCGATACACGCGTTTTTGGGCTGTGCTATCCCGGTCAGTGGTGTGACGTGGGCCATCCGGGGGGAATTTCCATTGCCGAAGCTCTGATCGACCATTCCGATGTTTGACACCTCTGCCAAGCCAAGGCTTTTCGGCATCGACCCCGGCGCGGATTTCCCAAAGACGCTGGTGAAAGGGTTGGTTGCGCGGCTGTCTGGCAAACCTCGCGAGGCCATGGCGCGCGTCCAACTCATCGTCAACACCCGGCGCATGCAGCGGCGTCTGCGCAGTCTGTTTGAGGCGGGTCCTGCGACCTTGCTGCCGCGGATCGGGCTCATCACCGACCTGGACGCGCTGGATCCCAGTGTTTCAGTACCTCCGGCAACCTCATCCCTTCGGCGAAGGCTCGAATTGATTGCGCTGGTCTCGCGCTTGTTGTCCCAGGAAAAAGATCTCGCACCACGATCATCGCTCTACGATCTGACCGACAGTCTTGCCGCGCTCATGGATGAAATGCAGGGTGAAGGTGTGACCGCCCGGACCATCGCGGAGCTGGATGTGACCGATCAATCCGGTCATTGGCAACGCGCCCAGCAGTTTATCCGCATTGCCCAAAACTACATGGACAGCGCCGACACCCCGCCCGATGCTGAGGCACGCCAGCGGTTGCTCATCAATGCGCTGGCGCGCAAATGGCAGACATCGCCACCTGCTGACCCTGTGATCATTGCAGGGTCGACCGGATCACGCGGGACAACATTGTTGCTGATGCAGGCCGTCGCGAAACTTCCTCAAGGCGCGTTGGTCTTACCAGGATTTGATTTCGAGATGCCAGATGCGGTCTGGGCGCATCTCAATGACGCGATGTTGGCGCAAGACCACCCCCAATACCGGTTCCAGAAACTCATGACCGATCTGGACGTAGCACGGGGTGATATCGGCAGGTGGCATCCATCGACACCGCCCTCCGCTGCGCGAAACGCTCTGGTTTCCTTGTCCTTAAGGCCTGCGCCGGTGACGGATGCATGGCTTTCGGAAGGCAGAGACCTCAAACACCTTGAAGCGGCGACAGCGGCGATCACGATGCTGGAAGCCCCCAGCCCGCGTGAGGAGGCCCTCGTGATCGCGATGCGCCTGCGACTGGCGGCAGAAGAGGGGGAGACCGCCGCGCTGATCACCCCGGACCGCATGCTGACACGTCAGGTAACAGCGGCGCTGGATCAATGGGATATTCTGCCGGACGATTCCGCCGGGACACCGCTGCACCTGTCGCCGCCCGGCCGCTTTCTGCGTCATATCAGCAACCTGTTTGTCCGCAAGCTCGACGCCGAAGCATTGCTGACGCTGCTCAAACACCCGTTGACCCATAGCGGGATCAACCGCGGACAGCATGTGCTCAACACCCAGCGGCTGGAACTTGCAATCCGCAAGGATGGGCTGCCGTATCCGGACAGGGCGGGTATTCTGAAGCGGATGCAAAGGGCGGTGGCCGCTGCCGCCGATCAGGTGTTGGTCGATGAATGGGCGCATTGGGTTGGTACCTCGCTAACCGGTCATCTTTCGGGTCAACTGCGCCCCTTGTCGGACTGGGTCGCCGATCACATTGCGCTTGCAGAGACCGTGGCAGGCGGGCTCGGCGCCGAGGGTTCTGGCGAACTCTGGCTCAAAAAAGCTGGCCAGAAAGCCAATGCGCTCATGCTGGATCTTGTAAAACACGCCGACGCAGGGTCGGAAATCTCCGCCGCTGACTATCACGATCTGGCAAGCGCGCTTCTGGCGGGCGAAGAGGTCCGGGATCGGGATGCGCCCCATCCAAAAATCATGATCTGGGGCACGCTTGAGGCACGGGTAGAAGGTGCCGATCTGGTGATCCTCGCAAGCTTGAACGAAGGCACCTGGCCCGAGGCTCCGCCCCCGGACCCCTGGCTCAATCGCGCACTCAGGCATCAGGCGGGTTTGCTGCTTCCGGAACGGCGGATCGGTCTCTCGGCACATGACTACCAACAGGCCATTGCCGCCAAGGAAGTCTGGCTGACCCGCGCGATACGATCAGAGGATGCCGAAACCGTGGCATCCAGATGGGTCAACCGGTTGCGCAATCTGCTGGCCGGTCTGAAAGAGCAGGGCGGACAGGCGGCATTGGACCAGATGCTGGACCGCGGCAACGTCTGGCTGGCGCGCGCCTCTGCCTTTGAGCGCGTCGAACGTGTTGACCCTGCCCATCGGCCGTCGCCAAAACCACCCGTTATCGCGCGGCCTCACGCGCTCTCTGTCACCGAAATCAAGCGGCTGATCCGCGATCCCTATGCGGTTTATGCCAAACATGTGCTCCGCCTGACAAAACTGGGCCCGTTGGTGCAAAGCCCTGATGCCCTGATGCGCGGCACCCTGGCGCATGACATCATGGAGCGTTTCATCAAGGACACGGTGGCTGATCCGACGCTTCTTACCACGCGCCATTTGACCCATGTGGCACATGACATCATGGAGAACGACGTTCCATGGCCTGCGGTTCGGGCCATGTGGCTGGCGCGGATCGAAAAGATCGCAAACTGGTTTGTGGCGCGCGAGCGGGAGCGCAGAACGATTTCACAACCGATCGCCTTCGAGAATCAGGCCAAGGGTAAACTGTCCTGGCCGGATCTGGGATTCACGCTGACGGCGCGCGCCGACCGGATTGACCAGACCGAAACAGGTGACGTGCTGATTTACGACTACAAGACGGGCAAACCACCCAGCGGAAAAGAGCAGGCCGCATTTGACAAACAACTGCTGATCGAGGCGGCAATGGTTGAGCAAGGCGCTTTTGAAACCCTGGGCGTTTGTCAGGTCGCACTGGCCGTTTTCATCGGGTTAGGCTCTAATCCTGTCGAAATTGGCGCGCCCCTTGAAAAAGAACCACCGCGCGAGGTCCTTGAGAAACTGCACGCGCTTATTGCGAGCTATCTGTCGGCGGATCAGGGGTTCACGTCGCGGCGCATGATGCAGCAGGATCGCTTTGGCGGGGACTATGATCAACTGGCGCGTTTTGGCGAATGGGACGCAACCGACGATCCGCTGCCGGAGGATTTGTCATGACGACCCGGGACGCAGCCACACAAGCGCAGGTGCGGGCAGCCGATCCTGACACGTCCACCTGGCTGGCTGCAAATGCGGGCTCCGGGAAAACGCGGGTTTTGACAGATCGCGTGGCGCGCTTGCTGCTTGAGGGGGTCGAGCCACAACATATTTTGTGCCTCACCTACACCAAGGCAGCAGCCTCGGAGATGCAGAACCGGCTGTTCAGACGTCTTGGGGCCTGGGCCATGTTGCCCGATTTGAAGTTGCAAAACTCACTCCGGGAGCTTGGCGTTTCAGGAGAAATCGACGAAACCCGGTTGCGCGATGCAAGAACGCTCTTTGCCCGGGCAATCGAAGCGCCCGGCGGGCTGAAAATCCAGACCATCCACTCCTTCTGCGCGTCCCTATTGCGCCGCTTTCCCCTCGAAGCTCAGGTCAGCCCCCAGTTTACGGAAATCGAAGACCGGGCCGCTGACCTGCTGCGCGCGGAAATCGTCGATCAGATGGCGGAAGGGCCTGATGCCTCTTTGATCACGGCACTTGCCCGTCATTACACCGGTGAAGATTTTGGCAAACTGACGCGGGCGGTGGTACAGAACCGAGAGGCGTTTTTACAAACGTTGAGTTGGCCCGCCATCCTGTCCCTCTTTGACCAACCCGTTGAATTAAGCGAAGAAAGCATCGCGCAAAGTGTTTTCCTTGGGGGGGAACGCAGGCTGATCGACGCCATCAAACCGGCATTGCTGGCAAAAGGCGGAAACGACGCAAAAGCGGGCGAAAAGCTGGCCGGTATCGCCGATCTTTCCTATTCAGCGCTTCCCGTGCTCGAAGCGGTCTTTCTGACAGGCGCCACAGCCAAATCCCCTTTTTCAGCCAAAACGGGCAGTTTTCCGACCAAACCCACCCAGGCTGTGATCGAGCCGCATATACCTGCGCTGAATGCCCTTATGCAGCGGGTGGAAACCGCTCGCGGGCAGCGCCTTGCTCTGGGGGCGGCTCGGAAAACACAAGCCCTGCATGAATTCGCCGCGCGCTTCTTGCCTCTATATGAAAATCAGAAATTACTACGCGGATGGCTGGATTTTGATGATCTGATCCTGAAAGCGCGAACCTTGCTGACCGACAGCGCGGTTGCGGCCTGGGTGCTTTTTCGGATCGATGGTGGGATCGATCACATTCTGGTCGACGAAGCGCAAGACACCAGCCCCGCCCAATGGGACGTGATCCGAAAGCTGGCAGCCGAATTTTCCAGCGGTGAGGGCGCGCGCAGAGACGTCAAACGCACACTCTTCGTCGTTGGGGACAAGAAACAGTCGATCTACTCGTTCCAGGGCGCAGATCCACGCGAATTTGACCGTATGGAAAGGGAATTTCAGACAAAACTGGAAGCCGCTGATCACAGATTTCAGAGCGAGACACTGGCGTATTCATTCCGGTCAGCTTCCCCGATTTTGTCCCTTGTCGACAAAGCGTTCGACGAAAAAGAGCGGGCCGGGTTCGAAAAGACGGCCAGACATATCGCCTTCAAAAACGCACTGCCCGGACGTGTTGATCTTTGGCCTCTGATCGAGAAACAGGCCGATGAGGATGATCGGGTTTGGTACGATCCGTTGGACCGGCGCAGCGAAACGCACCATACGGTTTTGCTGGCGCAACAAATCGCGGGTCAGATCAAACAGATGATCGACACGCAGAAGACGGTGCCGGTGGATGGGCCGGTGCCGGGTGAATTTGAAAAGCGGCCCGTCCGGCCCGGCGATTTTCTGATCCTCGTGCAGCGGCGATCTGATCTCTTTTCAGAAATCATCCGGGCCTGCAAAGCGCATGAGTTGCCCATCGCTGGCGCGGATCGGCTGAAGGTTGGGGGTGAACTGGCGGTACGCGATCTCGCGGCCTTATTGTCTTTCCTGACGGTCTCGGAAGACAGTCTGTCGCTGGCTACGGCTTTGAAATCACCGCTTTTTGGATGGTCGGAACAGGAGCTCTTCGATCTCGCGCATCGCCGGAGCGAAGATCACCTTTGGCAAGCGCTGCGGCACCGGACAGAAGATTTCCCTCAAACGCTGGCTGTTCTGAATGATTTGCGGGCAAATGTGGATTTTCTGCGCCCCTATGATCTGATCGAACGTGTTCTGACCCGGCACGGCGGACGACGGAGGCTTTTGGCACGGTTGGGAAGAGAGGCCGAGGACGGCATCAATGCACTGCTATCTCAGGCACTTGCCTACGAGCGGACCGCAATCCCCAGCCTGACCGGATTTCTGGTCTGGATGGAAACCGACGATCTCGAGATCAAACGACAGATTGACAGCGCATCCGACCAGATCAGGGTGATGACCGTGCATGGTGCCAAAGGTCTGGAAGCCCCGATCGTGATCCTGCCCGACACCGCCAGACGTGACATTCAGATCAAAGATGACATCGTCAAGATAGGGAATACCCCTGCCTGGAAGACGAGCGCATCAGAAATGCCCGATGCCATGGCGCAAAGCATCGAAACGATGAAAGCGGCACAGATCGAAGAGCGGTTGAGATTGCTATATGTGGCTCTAACAAGGGCAGAAAAGTGGCTGATCATCGCCGCCTGCGGCGAGCTATCCAAACAAAATGACAGTTGGTATCAAATTGTCGAGCAGGCTCTGGACGAATTACCTGTCACGTCGATGCGTTTTCAGGGTCTCGACATCAAGAGATTTGCCTCTCCCGGTTGGGAGGATTTGCCCGATGCCGAAAATCTCGCGTCAAAATCAGCCGCCATCGAACTGGACCAAATTTTTCATCACAAAGCGCCCGCAGCACCTGCCATTCCGGAAACCCTATCGCCATCTGAGCTTGGCGGACCCAAGGCGCTGTCTGGCCAGACCAGTCGCACCGAGGACGAAGCGAAAGCCTACGGCACTTTGGTACATAGATATTTGGAGTATTTGAGCGCGGCACCGTCGGCCGAATGGCCTGACGTTGCCGAACGATTGCACTCGGCAATTCCAGACGTTTCAGAGCACGACAAGGCGCTCGCAGAGGCAAGTGCAATTTTGCGAACAGAAAGCCTGAGTTTTTTGTTTGCTCAAGGATCGCTGGCCGAAGTGCCGATTACAGCGCAGCTGGGTGAGCGTACCCTCTACGGTGTCATTGACCGGTTGGTCGTCTCGGATACCCGCGTTCTTGCCGTGGATTTCAAATCCAACGAAACCATCCCAGACCATGCGGCGCTATGCCCTGACGGGATATTGCGCCAGATGGGCGCCTATGCCCATGCGCTGCAACAGATCTATCCCGAACATATCGTCGAAACCGCGATCCTCTGGACTAGAACCGGCGAACTCATGAGATTGCCGCACGATATCGTGACGAGATCATTACAATGCGCTCTACATCTTGACGTGGGCACCAACGCTACCTAGGTTCGCCGTCCAAGCATAGCCTGTCAGGAGAGCATAATGGCCACCCTTGCTGTAACCGACGAAACATTTGACGCCGAAGTCAAAAACTCCGACATCCCCGTAGTTGTGGATTTCTGGGCGGAATGGTGTGGCCCCTGCAAGCAGATTGGCCCTTCTCTGGAAGAGCTTTCCGCCGAAATGGACGGGAAGGTCAAAATCGTCAAAGTCAATGTTGATGATAATCCGAATTCGCCAGCTCAGATGGGTGTTCGCGGCATCCCGGCGCTGTTTATTTTCAAAGACGGGCAGGTTGTGTCCAACATGGCGGGCGCAAAACCTAAAGCAGCACTGCAAAGCTGGATCGAAGAGTCGATCTAAACCGGTTCTGTCAGAAGCTCCGAGGGCGCTCCTATCCGGGCGCCCTTATTTTATGGGCCAGCCAAACCTGCGCAACCGTACTGCTATTTTGTCTTCCACGTCCTTTCGGCCCAGGTTGATCGCGTGACGCTGCCAGAACCACCATACGTAGCGCGCCCATTCGGGTTTATGTCTTGCGATCTTCCTGAAGGCCGCGACGTCTCCTGGCGCTGCTCCCAGCGTGACATGATGAAAATCAGCCTTTGAAAACAGAATACTCGGCTTGCCGAAAAAGAGCGCGTTGAAAGCCACGGCGGAATTCTGCGTAACCACATAATCGCAGGTGCGCAGCAGTTCTTTCATGGCACCAATGCGCACGGTCAGGCGATCATTTTGCGCATCCATCCTGTTCAGCGCTGTGAGGTCCTGGTCGGTATAGGTGATGTTCGGATTGAGCGCCGCAATGATGGGCCGTTCCGGTTCGGCAGCAAGACAGGCATCAAGCATATCCAGTTGCGTGGACATCTGGGGCGGGACAGGTGTGGTCAATTGATCTTGCAGCGGGACATAGACGAACCCGTCTTTTGTCGTTCTGAGCGGCGCGTCACCAAACAGACGTTCACGCCAATACTGGTAAAACCTCGCAGCATCGTTTTTGGGAACAGCGGTCGGGTCAAAATCAGCGAAAGCGACATCACGCCTCCAGCATTCCGGGGTCTGTTCAATTTGCCAGAAAGGCGCATGAAGGCAACGCCCGAAAACCAGGGCGTTTTTACCCAAAGGGTTGGCCCTGTCAGACATTGAATAGTCGGTATCTAGGGGTGCGATCGGCGACACTTCCGCGTGTCGCATGTAGTTCACCTCAAATCCCGAACGCAGCGCGACAGACGCGACTTTTGTCACGAAATTCTGCCGACCCATCAAAACTGCGTTGTGCAATTTCGGCTCCAAATAGAACCGCAGCACTTTTCCCCCACCCATGCCCGCAGGCTAAGCGGATAAACGGATATGAACAAGGCCGCGCTCTTGTACCCTCATTTGGGTCAGGCCATATAGGCACCACGCATAAGGAGACCGAGATGACACGCGAAGAATTCCCCGGCTGGCATGGGACAACAATCATCGGCGTCAAGAAAGATGATGAGGTGGTCATTGCAGGGGACGGTCAGGTCTCTCTTGGTCAAACGGTGATCAAAGGGACGGCGCGCAAGGTGCGACGTCTGTCGCCGGGCGGTTATGATGTTGTCGCCGGGTTCGCCGGATCGACGGCTGACGCGTTTACTTTGCTGGAGCGGCTGGAAGCCAAGCTCGAAGCAACACCCGGCCAACTGGCGCGCGCCAGTGTCGAGCTGGCCAAGGACTGGCGCACCGATAAATATCTGCAAAAGCTCGAAGCCATGCTCATTGTCTCTGATGGCGCGGATATCTTCGTGATTACGGGTGCGGGTGACGTGCTGGAACCTGAACACGACGTTGCCGCCATCGGCTCAGGCGGTAATTTCGCCCTTGCCGCAGCGCGGGGAATGATGGACAGCGACAGATCGGCGGAAGATGTGGCGCGGGATGCGATGGCGATCGCCGCGGATATCTGTGTCTACACAAACGGAAACCTGACGGTCGAGAAGATCACAGCATGATTGACAAGGACGATCTTCGGGCCTCTGTCAGCGCCGGGATCGTGACAGAGGCGCAAGCCGCGGCATTGACCAGCCTTGCGCACAGTCGCAGCGGTGCGCGTGAAAATCTGGCACCCGGCGATGAGCCTTTTGAACTTTTCCGTGGGTTCAATGAGATTTTCATCGTTGTGGGTCTCGTCGTCCTAGCGGTTGGCTGGGTCGGGGTTGTGACATTTGGCATGACAAATGACCCGTTGAGCCTCCGCAATACGTTGATCTATTCCGGGATCATCGCGGCTGTCGTGCTTTGGGGATTGTCCGAATACTTCATTCGAAAGCGCCGGATGGTGGCACCTGCAATCACCCTCTCGATCCTATTCGCCATCAATGCAGCCTACACCTGCGCAGGCGCTTTTTCTGAGCTGTTCATGGTGGCCCAGGGTGACAACAGCAGCCTGCCGCTACCCTTCAGTCTCGCGACGCTTGCCTTGTTGCTCTTCTGGTTTCGGTTCCGGGTGCCCTTTGCGCTGGCGCTGATAGCATTGGCCGCTTTCGGTATCGCCATCCTAATCGCTGGCAACAGCAGTGGATCGCCCGCATCAACCGAGGAGTTGTTCCTGCTGTCGGCAGGCGGCCCCTTTGCGTGGATCACCCTTGCTCTGGGGGTCGTCGTATTTGGCATCGCCATGGCGTTTGACATGTCCGATCCGCACCGCGTCACCCGCCGTGCAGCCAATGGTTTCTGGCTTCATGTGGTTGCAGCGCCGGCCTTGGTCAACACCATTGCCCTGTCGCTTCTGGAACGCGATGCCGGTTGGTCGAATTCCGTTTTACTAGCCGTCCTGGCGCTCTTTGCGCTCGTCGCCATCGTGATTGACCGCAGGTCGTTCCTGATCGCCGCAATCGGCTACACGGTCATCCTGGCCACCACAATTTTCGACGGCGGGGGTGCGGTTTACACGGTCCTTTTCCTGGGAATCGTATTGTTGTTTCTGGGCGCCCGTTGGGAACGGATTCGCGCGCGTCTTTTGGCATTGATGCCGGGTTTCATCCCATTGCACCGCTTGCCACCATCTCATCTGACAAAGGCTTAACATGACAGACCTGACCCCCCGCGAGATCGTCTCCGAACTCGACCGATTCATCATTGGGCAAAAGGATGCGAAACGGGCCGTGGCTGTGGCCTTGCGCAACCGCTGGCGCCGCAAGCAACTATCTGATGATCTGCGTGACGAGGTTTATCCCAAGAATATCCTGATGATCGGACCCACCGGGGTCGGCAAGACCGAGATCAGTCGCCGGTTGGCCAAACTGGCGCGCGCGCCTTTCCTCAAGGTCGAGGCCACAAAATTCACCGAAGTCGGTTATGTCGGCCGCGATGTCGAACAGATCATCCGCGATCTTGTTGACAGCGCCATCGCTATGACCCGCGATCACATGCGCGAAGACGTCAAGGCCAACGCGCGCAACGCCGCCGAAGAACGGGTTATCGATGCCATCGCGGGCGAGGATGCCCGTGAAGGCACGCGCGACATGTTCCGAAAGAAACTGAAAGCCGGTGAGCTTGATGATGAAATGATCGACCTTGAGATCGCCGATACATCGAACCCGTTTCAGGCGATGGATATTCCCGGCCAACCGGGCGGCGGCATGGGTATGCTCAATCTGGGTGACATATTCGGCAAAGCGATGGGAGGACGCACGACACGCAAGCGTCTGTCGGTCGCGGAAAGCTACGAAGTGTTAATTGGTGAAGAAGCCGACAAACTGCTGGACGATGAAACCGTTACCAAGGCTGCGATAGAGGCGGTGGAGCAGAACGGGATCGTATTTCTGGATGAGATCGACAAGGTCTGTGCAAAATCTGACGCGCGCGGTGGCGATGTGAGCCGGGAAGGGGTGCAGCGCGACCTGCTGCCGCTGATCGAAGGAACAACGGTCAGCACCAAACATGGGCCGGTGAAGACCGACCATGTGCTGTTCATCGCCTCTGGCGCGTTCCACATTGCAAAGCCTTCTGATCTGCTGCCCGAACTTCAGGGCCGCTTGCCGATACGTGTGGAATTGCGGGCGCTGACAGAAGAAGATTTCGTTCGCATCCTGACGGAAACGGATAATGCCCTGACATTGCAATACACCGCCCTGATGGGGACTGAGCAGGTTAAGGTCAGTTTCGAACAGGATGGTATTGCCGCTCTCGCCAAGATCGCAGCGGATGTGAATCAAACCGTTGAGAACATCGGTGCGCGCCGTCTCTACACCGTCATGGAACGCGTGTTCGAAGAACTTTCCTTTAATGCGCCGGATCAGGCGGGCGATGAAGTGGTCGTGGATGCGAGCTTTGTCGAAAAGAACCTGGGCGAGCTGACCCGTTCCACCGATATCAGCCGCTATGTGCTCTAGCCAGTGACCCGTCGCTAGGGTAGGCAAGTCGCGAACGACCGCGGAGAGATCGACATGCGACTGGGCGCATTTGTCAAAACGAATGCGCCCTGGCTGGCAGCGGGTGGCCTGTTGACGTTTCTGTCGTCCTTCGGGCAAACGTTTTTCATCTCCATTTTCGCAGCGCAGGTTCAGGGTGAGTTCGCACTCAGCCACGGTGAATGGGGGTCCGTCTATTCGTTGGGCACCATGGTCTCTGCCGCTGTTATGGTTTGGGCTGGCGGGCTGACCGATCATTTCCGCGTGCGCACGCTTGGGACCGTGATCCTTCTGTTCTTATCCGGCGCTTGCCTGCTGATGGCAGCCAACCCCTTTGTCTGGGCACTGCCAATTGTCATCTTTGCGCTGCGTTTGACCGGGCAGGGCATGACAAGCCACATCGCCATCGTCGCGATGGCACGGTGGTTTGTCGCAACGCGCGGGCGGGCCCTCTCAATTGCAACCCTTGGGTATGCGGCCGGCGAATCCATCCTGCCGCTGGGGTTTGTTGCTTTGATGACCTTCGTGAATTGGCGGCTTTTATGGGTCCTTGCCGCGATCATCGCGCTGGCGGCTATCCCAGCAGTGCTGCATCTACTGCGCGAAGAGCGCACGCCGCAGTCGATGTCGCAGGAAAATCAGAGTGCGGGTATGCACGGTCGCCACTGGACCCGCAGTCAGACGCTTCGACATCCGCTTTTCTGGTACATGGTGCCAGCGATTCTGGGTCCTTCAGCTTTCAACACGGCGTTCTTCTTTCATCAGGTCCACTATGCGGCCCTCAAAGGGTGGACCCATCTGACATTCGTGGCACTCTTCCCGATCTACACCGTGCTCGGGATCGGCGCGATGCTGATATCAGGCTGGGCGTTGGATCGCTTCGGCACGCCGCGGCTCATCCCCTTTTATCAACTACCCATGGTTTTGGCCTTCGCCGTATTTTCCGTTGGCTCGTCGCTGTGGATGGCCGTGATCGGTTTGTTTTTCCTCGCGCTGACCTCGGGTGCAAATTCGACGCTGCCCAACGCATTCTGGGCAGAGTTTTACGGCACCAAGAATATCGGTTCCATCAAAGCAATGGCGGCAGCTGTCATGGTTTTGGGCTCCGCGATCGGACCCGGTGTAACGGGCCTCCTGATTGACTTTGGCGTCGGATTGGAACGGCAGTATATTGGCGTTGCGGTCTATTTTCTGATTGCCTCGGCCATCATGTTTTTTGGTGTCAGGCGGGCACGGCCTTCATTGGCCATCTAACGCTTGCGCCGAAGGTAAACGTAATATGCGCCGCCGCCGCCGTGGCTGACATGTGCTTCACTGACCTGCAAGACCGAAGATGCCAGTGGTGGTGAGCTTAGCCACTGCGGCACCTGATGGCGCAACACGCCAAATCTGACAGGGATTGGACCGCCTTCATCACGATTCTTGCCCTTTCCAGTAATCACCAGAACCAGCCGTTTCCCCGATCCATGCGCCCGTAACACAAATTTGGTCAAAGCCGCATGCGCGCGGTCCAGCGTCATGCCGTGCAAATCAATCCGGCCTTCGGGTTTCAATTTGCCACGTGTCATTTTCCCAAAGGTTTTCTGGTCCATCTGAACGGGCGATTTTTGCAACTGATCCGGCAATGTGGGCTTCAGATCATAACCCGGTTTTCGCGCGACTGGCTTGGGCGGATAGGTTGTGACAAGTTTGCTCAGATCAACGGTCGGTTTGGATTTGGGCTTAGGGGCAGGCGCATAAGCAGCGGGATCAAAAGTCTCTTGGAAGTTCAGCCTTTCAGTTCTATCCGCCACCTTTTGCCAGAGCGCGATTTCGTCAGGCCCCAGTTTTCGACGTGTCACAGAGAACCCTCAGGCGCCATGGCATAAGCGCGTTGAATTGGTAGAAGGACAATCATGCGTCCGGGATCCTTCAACTTCCCCGCTGCCCGTCCGGCCTTGTCACCGGTGCCAAAAAATATATCCGCCCGCTGCGCACCCTTGATCGCCGATCCGGTATCCTGCGCAATCATCAGACGGCGCATCGGTTTTTTGCCGTCCTTCTCAATCCAGACCGGCGCGCCTAGGGGCGTGAAGGCCGGGTCGACGGCGATTGTGCGCATCGGTGTGACCGACCGGTTCATGGCCCCCAATGGGCCTTTGTCCGACGGGACTTCGCTGACCTCACGGAAAAATACGTAGGACGGATTATGATAGAGCAATTCTTGCCCGGCGGCAGGATTGCGCCGCACCCAGTTCTTGATGACATCGGCGCTGACCTGATGGGATTGATAGGTGCCCCGGCGAACAAGCTCGGCACCGATAGAGCGGTAAGGATGACCATTGGCACCCGCATACCCCACCCGCAACTTGTCCCCATCCGGGAGATTTACACGACCAGACCCTTGAATTTGCAGAAAAAAGAGTTCGACAGGATCATCAACCCAGGCGATCTCCAAACCTCTGCCATTCAATTGGTTCCCATCCAGAATTTCCCGACGTGACAGCCACAAGTCGGTGGCTTTGGCTTCAGGCGGCATCGCATAGATCGGATAACGGTAGCGACCGGTCCTCTGTCGCGATCCGCTAAGTTCCGGTTCAAAATACCCGGTAAACAACATGTCGGCACCGTCTTCGATCAATACGGGGCGGAAAAACAACTCAAAGAAACTGCGCGGATCGGGATCAGACGTCGCATAGGCACAAACGGCGCGCCAGTCCGGGTCAGGCATATCTTGGCAGGTGTTGCGAAAGGTCTCAAAGGCGGCCGCATGATCATCCAGCGACCATCCTTCCAGATCATCGAAAGAGAGAACTTCGACGCGCTGCTCAGCATTGACGGGGGGTGTCATTCCGATCATCCCCGCAATCAGAGCCGCCGCCAGGCCGGATTTCATGCGTCTGTGGAAACAAGCTGCCAATTTGGATCGTCCGACCCCATCGTGCGTGCGAAAGCCCATGTGTCTTTCTGGCGCTTGATCTCCGATGTGCTGCCTTCGATGATGTCACCTTCGCTGTTGCGCACAGCAGAGGTGAGTTCAGCAACGAACCGAATGGTCAATTCCGCCTCATTGGTGGCGTCATTGAAGGTCGCGTCCATCAGTTTGAGTTCGCGCACGCCAATGAACGTAGCCTCGATAGTAAGCCCCTGATCTTCGCGCGCGGCGACACCATCGACAAAAGATTCGTATATGTCTTCCGCCAGGAAGGGCTGGATTTCCGACAATTCGCCAGTTTCATATCCCATCACGATCATCTCATAGGCACCGCGGGCACCGCCCAGAAAATCGGTGACGTTGAAAGACGGCTCCAGACGTTTCATCGAACTCAGCGCCTTGGCCGCATCCGAATCCTCCTCCACGTGATCGACGATATCAAGATCGGGGCCACCTTCGATCACCTCGAACTCCGGGCCGGTCCGTCGGCCCGGTTGTGGGTTCGCCATGGGCGGTTGCTCAAAACCATCCCTTGTCCCCAACACGTTCTTTAGTCGGAGAATCAAAAAAACAGCAATGCCAGCAAGCACCAGAAGCTGTATCAGGGGCGAATTCATATGTACCTCATGTCGGGTAAAACGTGGAAACCGGTGTATACTGCTCTTATGTAGGTGTCGGACTACGCCAAGTCCACTGTACGCTCCACGAAAGGAAGCATCAAAATGTGGCTATTTATCGCTTTTCTTGCGGTACCACTGATCGAAATCACCCTTTTTATTCAAATTGGTGGAGCGATCGGCCTTGGATGGACGCTGGTGACGGTCGTCGTTACGGCAATTGTGGGCACATGGCTGGTACGGAATCAAGGGATTCTTGCCCTCGGTCAGCTCAAATCGTCTTTCTCTGACCTGAAGGACCCGACAGAACCGCTGGTGCATGGTGCCATGATCCTTTTTTCCGGCGCTTTGTTGCTGACGCCCGGATTTTTTACGGATGCGGTGGGTTTTTTGTTGTTGATCCCCGCATTTCGCACTGCGGTCTTCAAGGCCATCCGGTCACGGATCAATGTTCAAACCTTCGACAGCAGAGGCCCGAGCCCCAGTCGCCCGGCACCGGATGGTGATATTATTGATGGAGAGTATTCCGAGGTCTCGCCAAATTATGACAAGATCAAAAGGCCGTCAGGCTGGACGGACCATTGAGAACCCCAACCCAAGCTGTTAAGGCTCGCCCGATTTATTATTCACTGTAGGAGTGACCCATGGCTGAAGCCGAAGCACAACAACAAGGACCGCAGATGCGCGTTCTTGGGCAATTCATTCGCGATATGTCTTTTGAGAACATCATGGCGCAAAAGGGCGCGCCTGCGGATGTGACCCCCGATGTGCAGGTTCAGGTGAACCTCGACGCCAAAAAGCGCAGCGCCGAAAATCAGTATGAAACATCCATCAAGTTGACCGTCACGTCCAAAGCCAAGGATGGCGACGCGACCTTGTTCGTTTTGGAGATCGATTACGCTGGCATCTTCCACGTGGACAATGTGCCCGAGGATCAGCTGCACCCGTTCCTGTTGATCGAATGCCCGCGGATGATTTTCCCGTTCCTGCGTCGGATCGTCAGCGACGTGACCCGCGATGGCGGTTTCCCACCGCTGAATCTGGAAAACATCGACTTCCTCTCGCTCTACCGCAATGAACTGGCGCGCAGACAGGCGGAAGAAGCCCCAAAAATGGACGCCTGATTTTTCAGGATTTCACCCACAAAGCGTCGCCGCCCAATTTCGCAACAAATTCAGCGTGGGCGGCGGCTTCTTCGTCGGTCAATCGAGGCGGCAGCGGCGTTGGGCGCGGCTTGGCTGTCCAGGCATCAGCGCCGTCAGCGGATCGGTCCTGCGCCGTCGTCGACAAACCAAAATCCGGCTGGCGCCCGCCGATCAGTTCCAGATAAACCTCTGCCAGAATTTCACTGTCCAGCAACGCGCCGTGCAGCGTTCGCGAAGAATTGTCGATATTGAATCGACGGCACAGCGCGTCAAGTGATGCCGGTGATCCCGGAAAGCGTTTGCGCGCAATCTCCAGTGTATCAATGGCCTGTTCCCATGGGATCTGGGGCAGGCCCATCCATTTCAGTTCGGCATTGAGAAATTTGATGTCAAAGGCCGCATTGTGGATCACGAGTTTTGCGTCGCCAATGAAATCCAGAAAGGCCTGTCCAACTTCGGCAAATTTCGGTTTATCCCGCAGAAAATCATCGCCCAACCCGTGTACCTGAAAAGCCTCTTCCGGCATGGACCGTTCGGGGTTGATATATTGGTGATAGGTTTTGCCCGTTGCCATATGACCCATCAGTTCAACAGCGCCGATTTCGACGATGCGGTCACCGGATTGCGGGTCAAAACCCGTGGTTTCTGTATCGAGGACAACTTCACGCATTGCGCAATTTCTTTCTGATCCGTTGAACAACATCCTGAACCTGCTTTCGCGCATGTTCAACAGTATCAGTTACGATGACATAGTCTGACAGGGCACATTTTTCGGCGTTTGGCATCTGTTTCGCCCGGATTTTCTGAAAAGCTTCTGATGACATTGTACCTCGTTCCAGGACGCGTCGTTCCTGAACGTCTGCCGGAACAGAAACGCACGCCACTGCGTCCATCATTTTTTCACCCCCGGTCTCGAACAGCAGCGGAATGTCCAGAACCGCGATATCCGCCGAAGCTTGCTGCAGGAATTCAGAACGATCCCGGGCAACCAAAGGATGCACAATCGCTTCGATGTCTTTCAAAGTCTCTGGTTTTTGCGCAATGAGTTCCCGCAATAGTTTCCGCGATACCGCATTTTCTCGGATCACTTCGGGAAAGGCCGATTTCATCGGACCAACGGCAGCGCCACCAGCGGCATAAAGACGATGCACCGCCGCATCCGCATCCCACAAAACGCAACCTTCTTCGACAAACATCCGGGCAGTTGTCGTCTTTCCCATGCCGATAGAGCCGGTAAGCCCAAGTTTGAACATCAATTGAGCACCGCATCGCGGGCTTCTGCATCCACCTCCGGACGTGGCCCAAACCAGCGTTCAAATCCCGGTACGGCCTGATGCAATAACATCCCCAAACCGTCGACGGTTATGCAGCCTTTCTGCTCCGCTGCTTCCAACAGGCGGGTCTTCAGGGGCGTATAAACGAGGTCCGTGACAACTGCGTCTTTTCTCAAGCCGTCCAATGGGACACGCATCTCCGGTTTTCCGACCATCCCGAGGGAGGATGTATTCACCACAAGACTTGCTTCTTCCAACATGTTGCCAGCTTGCACCCAGTCAATCACGGTCACACGATTTCCAAAATCAGATTGCAGTTTTTCCGCGCGAATACGGGTTCTGTTGGAAAGCAGAATTTCCGGAACGCCTGCTTCGAGAAGAGACGCGATGACCGCCCGTGACGCGCCGCCCGCACCCAGCACGGCAGCGGCACCCTGCGCCGGTCTCCATCCTGGTGCACCGGCCCGAAGATTTTCAAGAAATCCGTAACCATCTGTATTATCAGCATGAATTCGGCCATCTTTGCGAAAAATCAAGGTATTGGCGGCACCGATCAGGGTGGCCCGATCCGTGACGAGATCCGCAATCTCCAACACGGCCTCCTTGTGAGGAATGGTAATGTTCACCCCGACAAAGCCAGCTTTCGGCAGGGTTATCAGAACATCCCGCAAATCTCGCGCAGAGACGTCCATGGGAACATAAAACCCCCTGACCCCATATTTGTTCAGCCAGTGGCGTTGCAACTGTGGTGATTTGGAATGTGAAATCGGTGACCCGATGACCCCAGCCAACGGTACCTTTGGTGGCGATTTGGCCTCTGTCATTTTTCTATGTCCCCCCGCAGCGTCAGAAAGGATAGCAGTTCCAACAAGGGCAAGCCAAGGACATTGAAATAGTCTCCTTCAACGCGCGAAAAGAGACGAACGCCTTCTTCTTCAAGTTTGTAAGCCCCGACCGCATGGCGAATACTGTCCCAGTTTCGCGCAACATATCCATCGATATAGCCATCCGAAATCTCACGCATTCGCAACCTGACCGTGCCGATATGGCGCCAGATTGGCTTGCCGGCTTCACAGAGAACAGCAGCCGACAACAACATATGCTTGTCGTTTCTCATCTTGCGCAACTGGTCAGCGGCATCCGCTTTTGACCGTGGTTTTGTCAGGATTTCTCCTTTGAAATCCAATACCTGATCACAACCCAATACAAGTGCCTCAGGGTGTTTTTCACTTATCTTTCGGGCTTTTAGCTCCGCAAGAGCATCGGCTATGTTACGTGGTGGTTGGTTCTCTGCCAGCATGGCGTCGCGCACCATATCCTCATCAACACGCGCTGGCACAATTGAAAAATCAACCGCGGCCTGGCGCAGCATATGTGCTCTGATCTCGGAGCCGGAAGCCAATATCAAGGACTGGGTCATGTGGATAAGCCTGTGTGCGGCATTAAGATATTCTTAATATGTTCTTCTGAGCAAAAGACCGAGATGACGCAAGAGGATCAATGTTTCGGGATAACAATCGTTACCGCAATATTAATGCCAGTGCTGAAAAGAATAACCGATTGTCTGTGTGTAAGTTGTTTCTATGCAATTACCCACAAGGTTATACTCAATATCCAAACCCAGTTATGAATATAACATACTGATATTAATATATATAATTATATTTTCTACTATATTGAGGCAACGCCGGAAAACTTGTTCCTACGGGTATAAGGCGACGGATAAATCCTTAATCCACAACGGAACGATCCCCTACATAATCATCATCCTTTTATCTTTCTTTATTAATTAATATGAGAGGCGAACGGATCGGAGAACTTGATGTCGGACTTTCTTTCCATCGCATATCCCTGGATCAAGTCATTCCATATCATGTCTGTGATCGCTTGGATGGCCGGATTGTTTTATCTGCCCCGGTTGTTTGTCTATCACGTAGAACAGGTTGAACAAACGGGCGAAACGCAGGCTCTTTTCCAAACCATGGAACTGAAGCTGCTCCGGGTGATTATGAACCCGGCGATGATTGCCACATGGGTATTTGGTCTTTGTCTGGTTTTTACACCGGGCATCGTGGATTGGTCAGAAATCTGGCCGTGGACGAAGGCGATTGGTGTTCTAGCAATGACAACCTTTCATCATTGGCTGGGTCGCCGTCGCAAGGATTTCGTGAACGGTACAAATGATCTGACCGGTCGGCAGTTCCGGATGATGAACGAGGTCCCGACTTTTCTGATGGTGCTTATTGTCTTGTCGGTGGTGGTGCGATTCTGATTGAATTGACTCAAGGGTGATTGCCCCCTATATCCGACCCACCATCCCGTCCGGGAATGGCGCAGACCAACATAATCTAGATTACTTCAGTCGATGACGCGCTCTCGATTGAATACAGGTATTTTCATGACATCTGACGTGACAGAAACAAAATCCGCCCCCGAAACGCTGGAAACGCTGAATCTCGCAGACTTGAAGCGAAAGAGCCCAAAAGACCTTTTGTCGATGGCCGAAGATTTGGAGATCGAGAACGCCTCGACCATGCGAAAAGGCGAGATGATGTTTCAGATTCTGCGCGAACGTGCAGATGAAGGGTGGGAAATCTCTGGCGATGGTGTTCTTGAAGTTCTTCAGGATGGTTTTGGATTTCTGCGTTCCCCGGAAGCCAACTATCTGCCAGGCCCGGACGACATCTATGTGTCACCAGAGATGATCCGCAAATACTCCTTGCGGACGGGCGATACCATTGAAGGGGTTATCAAGGCACCAGACGACAATGAGCGGTATTTTGGTCTCTTGGATGTGACGCAGATCAATTTTGAAGATCCGGAAAAAGCACGCCACAAGGTGGCATTTGAGAATCTCACACCGCTTTATCCCGATGAACGTCTGACCATGGAAACCGATGATCCGACCGTCAAAGACCGGTCATCGCGCATCATTGATCTGGTAGCGCCCATTGGTAAGGGCCAGCGGTCGCTGATCGTTGCGCCGCCGCGGACGGGTAAGACAGTTCTACTGCAAAACATCGCTAATTCGATCGAACGAAATCATCCTGAATGCTATCTGATTGTTTTGCTGATCGATGAGCGCCCGGAAGAGGTGACCGATATGCAGAGGTCGGTAAAGGGCGAGGTGGTTTCCTCGACCTTTGATGAACCAGCGACCCGGCACGTGGCAGTTTCCGATATGGTGATTGAGAAAGCCAAACGGTTGGTCGAGCACAAACGTGACGTCGTGATCCTGCTCGACTCGATCACGCGACTGGGCCGCGCCTTCAACACTGTCGTGCCGTCCTCAGGCAAGGTTCTGACGGGTGGTGTGGACGCAAACGCCTTACAACGTCCAAAACGATTCTTTGGCGCGGCGCGGAATATCGAAGAAGGGGGGTCTCTGACCATCATCGCAACTGCGTTGATCGACACCGGAAGCCGAATGGATGAAGTCATCTTCGAGGAATTCAAAGGGACTGGTAACTCTGAGATCGTGTTGGATCGCAAAATTGCTGACAAGCGCGTATTCCCGGCAATGGACATCCTGAAGTCTGGCACCCGGAAAGAAGATTTGCTTGTCGATAAGATTGATTTGCAGAAAACCTTTGTGCTGCGACGTATTCTGAACCCAATGGGCACGACCGATGCGATTGAATTCCTGATCTCTAAGCTCAAACAAACCAAGACAAATTCAGATTTCTTCGATTCTATGAATACGTAACTTATTGTTTAAAAACAGTGAGTTAGTGATATGAATACGATCTTTGCTCTGGCGACAGCGCAGGGCCGCGCAGGTGTCTCGGTCATCCGGATCTCGGGGAGCAAGGCTTGGGAGGCGGCCAGTCGGGTTTGTGGTAGTCTGCCCGCAGCTCGAACATCCGGAACCCGGATTTTGCGGTCTTCAAGCGGTGACGTTTTGGATCATGGGTTGGTTTTGCCTTTTCAGAAGCCAAACAGCTTTACCGGTGAAGATGTCGTTGAGTTCCATGTTCACGGCAGCATTTCGGTGGTCCAAGGTCTTTTGAGAGAGCTTTCCCTTAATGATGATCTTCGGCTGGCTGAACCCGGTGAATTCACCCGACGCGCGTTGGAAAATGGCAAGTTGGATGTATCTCAGGTTGAAGGCCTTTCCGATCTGATTGATTCAGAAACGGAGGCGCAACGAAAACAAGCCATGCGGGTTTTTTCGGGTGCGTTGGGGGATAAGGTTGAGCATTGGCGGAAAAGCCTGATACGCGCGGCAGCTTTGATGGAAGCAACAATTGATTTTGCAGATGAAGATGTTCCCGTCGATGTTGGGCCGGAAGTCTCCGATTTATTGGAACAGGTTGGTCGGGATTTAACCGCAGAAATCGAGGGGTCTTACGTTGCTGAACGTATCAGGTCTGGATTCGAAGTCGCCTTGGTGGGGCCGCCGAACGCAGGCAAATCCACGCTGTTGAATCGGTTGGCAGGCAGAGAAGCTGCGATCACTTCAGAGATCGCCGGAACGACGCGCGACGTCATCGAGGTTCGGATGGACCTGGGTGGATTACCAGTTACTTTTTTGGATACAGCCGGTCTGAGAGAAAGCGATGACAAGATAGAGGCAATTGGCGTGTCGCGCGCTGTCGACCGGGCGCGGGCGGCCGATTTACGGGTCTTTTTGACAGATGGTGACGCGCCTCTTTTGTTGGCGCCGCTTGAGAATGATATCGTTCTGCAATCGAAAGCTGACCTTTTGACGAGTTCCAATGCTGGTATCTCAGGCAAAACCGGGCAAGGCGTAGATCAGCTGATTTCCCTGATCCAAAGAAAGCTGACGCAGAAATCAGCCGCGGCGGGTCTGGCAACGCACGAACGTCATCGCATGGCCATGACGCGCTCGCTGCAGGGCTTGAACGACGCCAAACGTCTCGTTGTTCAAGGCCCGGATGTCTATGATATAGCATCCGAAGAACTGCGAGATGCGATTCGATCTCTGGAAACCCTGGTGGGTCGGATAGATGTCGAAAGCCTGCTCGATGAGATTTTTTCGTCTTTTTGCATTGGAAAATAATTGGAGTGTTTCACGTGAAACGTTTTGACGTCATCGTTGTTGGAGGAGGCCATGCCGGCACCGAGGCCGCGCATGTGTCGGCCCGGATGGGCGCGCGAACAGCATTGGTGACGATGTCCGAGGATGGGATTGGTGTCATGTCTTGCAATCCGGCCATTGGTGGTTTGGGCAAGGGGCATTTGGTACGCGAAATTGATGCGCTTGACGGCATTATGGGCCGTGCAGCTGACAAAGCTGGAATTCAGTTCAGATTGCTGAACCGCCGAAAAGGGCCAGCGGTTCAAGGGCCCCGCGCTCAGGCAGATCGCGAAATTTATCGATCAGAGATACTCAAACAAGCGAAAGCTCAGGAAAATCTTGAAATCATCGTAGGCGAAGTTACTGATTTTTTGATGGATCATGATCGCGTAGGCGGTGTGGTGCTTCAGGATGGCGTCGAGATTAAGTCTAGCAATGTCGTTCTAACCACAGGGACATTTCTGCGTGGCGTTATTCATATTGGTGATGTGTCGCATTCCGGTGGTAGGATGGGGGACAAGGCTTCCGTTAAACTGGCTCAAAGAATTGACTCTTTTGATCTGACTTTAGGGCGACTAAAGACCGGTACGCCGCCGCGTTTGGATGGCCGTACAATCAGTTGGGATGCTCTTGAAAGTCAACCTGGTGATGACGACCCAACATTTTTTTCATTTCTCTCAAATGATGTTGCGGCGCGCCAGATTTCCTGTGGCATTACGCATACAAATGAAAAAACCCACGAAATTATTCGGGATAATCTATCAAGATCGGCGATGTATGGTGGTCACATCGATGGTGTTGGGCCGCGCTACTGCCCTTCGATTGAAGACAAGATTGTCAGATTTTCGGATAAGGACTCTCATCAAATTTTTCTTGAACCGGAGGGACTTACAACAAACACGGTTTACCCAAACGGCATTTCGACCTCACTGCCAGAGCATATTCAAGAGGAATACGTACATTCAATCAAAGGCCTGGAGACAGCGAAGATTTTACAGCCGGGTTACGCGATCGAATATGACTATGTGGATCCCAGAGCATTGAATTCAGATCTAAGCTTGCCGTCGGTGCCAGGTCTGTACCTTGCTGGCCAGATCAATGGGACGACTGGATACGAAGAGGCTGGTGCTCAAGGCCTAGTCGCTGGATTGAATGCCGCTCTGAGTGCCCAGCGTAGGGATTCCATTCGGCTTTCGAGATCCGAAAGTTACATTGGGGTGATGATTGATGATTTGACTACACGTGGTGTGAGCGAACCATATCGAATGTTTACATCGAGAGCGGAGTTTCGGTTGTCTTTGCGCGCGGACAACGCTGACCAGCGCCTAACGCCAATTGGGGTTGATTTGGGTTGTGTCGGAGAGGCTCGTAGAAAGAAATTTGAGATTAAGGCGGAAAAGCTCGATGTTGCTCGTGCGGTACTGGAGAAGGAATCATTTACACCATCCCAGGCCAAAGACATTGGAATTAAAATAAATCAAGACGGAACGCGCCGAAGCGCTATGCAGCTGCTCGCTTTTCCCGACGTGTCTTTTGCTGAGATCGACCAGTTGAACCAGCACTTCTCGGATATCGAACCTGAGATTAAAAAACAAATGGAGCGTGAGGCCCTGTATGCCAACTACATCGAGCGCCAGAAGCGTGACATCATTCTTCTAAAGAAGGATGAGGGGCAAATCATTCCGGTTGAATTTGATTATGATGCTATCGCTGGCCTGTCCAATGAATTGAAGTCCAAATTGGTCAAGGTGCGCCCTTCGACATTGGCCCAAGTATCACGCATCGATGGAATGACACCGGCAGCCTTGACGTTGATACTTGCAAAGCTTCGGCAGAAAAAGAGAAAGCAACTGGCTTGATGAGTTTTGACATTGATGTTTCACGTGAAACATTCACAAGGCTTCAAACATACCATGATTTGCTAACCAAGTGGAATCCGACGATAAATTTGGTTTCGAAGGCAAGCGTTGATGTGCTTTGGGATCGACACATTTGGGATTCGGCCCAGATTTATCAGATTGCAGGTCATGGCGATGCTTGGGCTGATATTGGTAGCGGCGGTGGCTTGCCTGGTTTGGTTGTCGCAATTCTCGCACTGGAAATGCAACCCAGTCGAGTTGTGATCCTGGTGGAAAGTGATGCAAGAAAGGCCACCTTCCTGCGGACCGTCATTCGCGAACTCGGATTGTCATCGAAGGTTGTTGCGTCGCGTGTTGAGGCAATCGACCCATTGAATGCCGACATTCTTTCAGCGCGCGCCTTGGCCGATTTAAACAACCTTCTGGGATATGCTTACCGCCACCTGAAAGCGGATGGTCATGCCATTTTCCTCAAGGGCGCATCTTGGGAAAAAGAGGTCGAAGACGCACGTCGGTCGTGGTCTTTTGATGTTGTAGCGCATAAAAGTAAAACCAACGACGACTCCGCCGTGCTTGAGGTTAAGGATATCAAACGTGCCTGACTTTTCCCGCCCAGATGGCCCAAAAATTATAGCGGTGGCAAATCAGAAAGGTGGCGTTGGAAAGACCACGACGACGATTAATTTGGCTGCTGCATTGGCTGAAGCAGGCAAGCGCGTGCTGGTTGTAGATTTGGATCCGCAAGGAAATGCGTCGACGGGGTTGGGTATCGATGTAGAAGATCGAGAATTCACGACTTATGAGCTTCTGTTGGAAGATATCGATCTGAAAACGGTTGTTCTGCCGACAGTGACGCCAGGGTTGATGATTGTTCCGGCGACAGTTGATCTGAGTTCGGCGGATATAGAGTTGATTTCAAACGAGAAACGCAGCTTCTTGTTGCATGATGCATTACGCCAGACCGCGATGGATGATTTTCAGCTGGATTACATCCTGATAGATTGTCCGCCTTCCCTGAATCTGTTGACGGTCAATGCGATGATCGCGTCGCATTCTGTGCTGGTGCCGCTTCAGAGCGAATTCTTCGCCTTGGAAGGTCTGTCACAACTCATGTTGACCATTCGTGAAGTCAGACAAAGTGGAAATAAAGACCTGCGGATCGAAGGTATTGTGTTGACCATGTATGACCGACGCAACAACTTGTCTTTACAGGTTGAACAGGACGCGCGCGATAATCTTGGGGAGCTGGTTTTTGAAACCCGTATTCCAAGGAACGTTCGGGTCAGCGAGGCGCCATCATTTGCGATGCCGGTCTTGACCTATGACACCGCCTCAAAAGGGGCCCAGGCATATCGGCTGCTGGCGCGTGAAGTATTGAGCAGAAACAGTGTAAAGGCTGCATAGGGGGCAAAAATGGCAGGTGGGGTTGATCGCAAACGTGGATTAGGCAGGGGCTTATCCGCCTTGATGGCTGATGTTGCGGAGACAGAAAAGACTGCGAGCGCGGGGCTGTCTGCGACAGAGCGCTTGATCCCCATCGAACAAATTACCCCCAATCCCGAACAGCCGCGTAAACGATTTGCTGAAGGCGATCTGGATGATCTGGCGTCATCCATTCGGGAAAAAGGTGTTATTCAGCCGCTGATCGTGCGTGCAATTGCAGGTGACCGGTACGAGATTGTAGCTGGTGAGCGGCGTTGGCGCGCGGCCCAAATGGCAAAGCTGCATGATCTTCCGGTCATCGTTCGATCCTTTTCCGACGTTGAAGTGCTCGAAGTTGCGATTATCGAGAATATTCAACGGGCGGACCTCAATCCCATCGAAGAGGCCGCAGGCTATCGCCAGCTGATGGACCGATTTGGTCACACGCAGGAAAAAATGGCCGAAGCGCTGGGTAAGAGCAGAAGCCATATCGCAAATCTTTTACGGCTGTTGAATTTGCCGGATACTGTGCTTGAGCTCGTCCGGAAAGGCGAGCTGAGCGCTGGCCATGCGCGAACGCTGGTCACGTCGCAAGATCCTTTGAGGCTCGCTCAGCAGATTATCAAAGGCGGGTTATCGGTACGGGCGGCAGAGGCATTGCTTAAAAAAGAGCAAGATCCCGACGCTGGCGGCACTTCTGGAAAAAATCCTGCCGGCTCAGGACCCGACCAAAAAGACGCGGATACCAAGGCCCTTGAGGGCGATTTGTCCGCCACATTGGGAATGAAAGTGAACCTCAATCACAAGCCGGGGCAGGAGGCAGGGCAAATGACCGTGCACTATAAGTCTTTGGAAGAGCTTGATGAATTGTGTCGGATACTGAGCGGGTCCTAGGATTCCAGCAATTTGGACACCACGGCGTTTAAAACTGTAAACCCTTGTTTTGAAACGATTAACCTCTTATCTTTCTCATGAATCATACCGAGTTTGACCAATTCTTCGATCTTGCTGGTCGGTAGTGCCGTGCCGGACAGTTTTTCATACCGCTCAGGATCAATACCCTCTTTGAGGCGGAGACCCATCAGCAGAAATTCGACAGATTGATCTGATTTAGTCAGCGGCGCGCGCGGCTTCTCGGCAGCATTGGTCGCCACGGAATGCAGCCAACGGGCCGGGTTGGAAAAACACTCGGTTGCCCACCGCTGCCCGTTTCTCGTGATCCGACCATGGGCGCCGGGTCCGATCCCCACATAGTCGCCGTACCGCCAGTAGATCAGGTTATGCCTCGATTGTGCACCGTCACGGGCATGATTGGAAACCTCATAGGCGGGCATGCCATGAGCACCGCAAATATCCTGCGTCAGTTCAAAGAGGTCCGCACCAAGATCGTCATCAGGCAGATCTTTCAGTTTTCCCGCATTATACCGGTCACCGAAGGCGGTGCCTTGTTCAATGGTCAGCTGATAAAGCGACAAGTGGTCAACAGCCATGGAGAGAGCCTGCTTCAGTTCGTCCTCCCAGTCCTTTAACGATTGACTCTGGCGGGCATAGATCAAGTCAAAACTGACGCGCTCAAAGGTGCTGCGGGCAATATCAAATGCCTTCATGGCTTCATCGGCGCTGTGCAACCTGCCAAGGCGGCTCAAATCCGTATCGTTCAACGCCTGGATGCCCATGGAGATGCGATTGACCCCACCTTCACGAAAATCCCGGAACTTATGCGCTTCGACAGAGCTTGGGTTGGCCTCCAGCGTGATTTCCAGATCGTTCGCACAAGGCCACAAGGCCCGGATTCTTTCGATGATGCGTGCGACCGTATCCGGGGCCATCAGGCTTGGTGTGCCCCCGCCGAAGAAAACCGACCTGAGCACGCGTCCCGGTGTTTCCCTGGCCGCGCGCGCCAGTTCCGTCAGGTAGGCTTCGCACCAGGCCGATTGATCGATTTCGCGGGACACATGGCTGTTGAAATCGCAGTAGGGGCATTTCGCCTCACAGAACGGCCAATGAAGATACAGACCGAAACCACCGTTTTCCCAATCTTCAGCCAAAACACCCTGCGATCAGTTTTGTGAAGGCATCCGCACGATGGCTGATCCGGTTTTTCTCCGCCGGGTCCATTTCCGCAAAAGTGATGTCATACCCGTCGGGCTGAAACATGGGGTCATAGCCGTGGCCGACCTCCCCACGAATGGGCCAGACCAGCGAGCCGTTCACCTTGCCTTCGAACACTTCATCATGCCCATCAGGCCAGGCCAAAACGAAAGTGGCGCGGAAACGGGCGCGCCGGGGATGGGCTGCTTGTTTTTCTTCAAGCAGCGAATGCGTCTTGGTCATCGCCATAATGAAATCGCGACCAGCGGGCGTTTCAGCCCAATCCGCAGTGTAAACGCCGGGCTGATCATCCAGCGCTTCGACTTCGATACCGGAATCATCCGCCAGCGCTGGTAATCCAGTAGCCAGAACAGCGGCGCGTGCCTTGATGCGGGCGTTACCGACAAATGTTGTTTCTGTTTCCTCGGGTTCCGACAAATGCATTTCTGCCGCCCCGACAACTTCGACGCCATAGGGTTCAAACAGCTGGCGCATTTCGTCCAGTTTGCCCGCGTTATGAGTCGCGACCAGAATGCGTTTACCGTCGAACTTACGTGTCATGCAGCGGCAGCTTTCTGGGCTTCGGCCAATTCCGAGACGCCTTTTTCGGCGAGGTCCATCAAGGCGTCCATTTGATTCCGGGAGAATACCGAACCTTCGGCGCTCATTTGGACTTCGATCAGCTTATGTGAGCCGGTCATGATAAAATTTCCGTCAACACCGGCTTCTGAGTCTTCGGGATAATCAAGATCCAGCACGGGTTGACCGGCATAGATGCCACAACTGATGGCGGCAACGGGATCAACCATGGGGTCGCTGATCACATCGCCCGCTTTCATCAGCTTGTTAACAGCAAGTCGCAGCGCAACCCAGCCGCCTGTGATTGAGGCGCAGCGTGTGCCGCCGTCCGCCTGCAAGACATCGCAGTCTACGGTGATCTGACGCTCGCCCAAGGCCACCCGATCAACGCCTGCGCGCAGGGCGCGGCCAATAAGCCTTTGAATTTCAACGGTTCTTCCACCTTGCTTGCCAGCGGCCGCTTCGCGGCGCATGCGCGTGCTGGTGGCACGTGGCAGCATGCCGTATTCGGCTGTGACCCAGCCAAGACCCGATCCTTTGATGAAAGGCGGCACGCGGTCCTCGATCGTGGCTGTGCACAACACATGGGTATCACCCATCTTGATCAGGGCGGACCCTTCGGCGTGTTTGGTGAAACTTGTCTCAATCACCACAGAACGCATTTCATCTAAAGCTCGACCTGAAGGGCGCATGACATATCCTTTGCTTGATACCCCCCGATACCGCTCTGAGCCCAAGGGATGCAACCCCGATTGAATTCTCACCCCCTTATGCTTTTATGCGCAGGCAGGTAGGATACCGATATGAATGATGTGCCAAAAATTCTTGGGGAGATGAATGAGCGTTCGCGCGAAGTCTTCCGCCGCGTGGTGGAGGGGTATCTTGAGGACGGCACGCCTGTTGGATCGCGTACGCTGACGCGGGATTTCAGTGAGAAGGTGAGCGCCGCGACGATCCGCAATGTGATGCAGGATCTTGAATATCTCGGTCTGCTTGACAGCCCGCATGTCAGTGCCGGGCGGATACCCACGCAACTTGGGTTGCGCATGTTTGTTGACGGGTTGCTGGAAATTGGCAACCCGGATGAAACAGACCGCGAGAAAATCGACGCGACGCTGGGCTCGAACGAGCAGGATGTCAGTGGCCTGCTGGATCGTGTCGGATCCGCGTTGTCGGGCGTGACGCATGGCGCATCCCTTGTTCTGACGCCAAAGCGCGAAGCGCCCATCAAGCACATTGAGTTCGTCTCTCTGTCTCATGACCGTGCGCTTGTCGTTCTGGTCTTTGCCGATGGCCACGTGGAAAACCGGCTTTTCACACCACCCGCCGGGCAGACACCGAGCTCGATGCGCGAGGCAGCCAATTTCCTCAACGCGCTGATCGAAGGTAAGACGCTCGGCGAAGTTCAAAACACGGTTCAAATCGAGATTCGGAACCGCCGTCAGGAAATTGATTCGCTGGCGCAGGATCTGGTCGAAAGCGGGCTTGCTGTTTGGGAAGGTGAGGGCGATCAGATCGAACGGTTGATTGTCCGGGGGCGGTCGAATCTGCTGAGCGAAGATGGCGAGACCGAAGATTTGGAGCGCATCAGACGCCTGTTTGATGACCTTGAACGCAAACGTGATATCGCAGAATTCCTCGAACTTGCTGAAGAAGGCGACGGTGTGCGCATTTTTATTGGTTCTGAGAACAAACTTTTTTCACTTTCGGGTTCCTCTCTGGTGGTTTCCCCATATATGAACGCTGATCGAAAGATCATTGGCGCGGTTGGTGTCATTGGTCCGACGAGACTGAATTATGGACGCATTGTGCCGATTGTGAATTACACGGCACAGCTGGTCGGAAAGCTGATTTCGGACCGGAGCTAGAGGTGAACTATGGCAGAGCCCAAGAACGAAGAGTTTCTGGACGATATCGAAGATGCGGAAGCCGAAGCTTTTGCGGAAGCGATGGAAGAAATTGACGACGAAGCGCTGGAGCTGGACCAGTTGCGCGCTGAACGTGATGAATTGCGTGATCGCTTCATGCGTGCATTGGCAGATGCGGAAAACGCGCGCAAACGGTCTGACCGTGACCGCCGTGAGGCCGAAAACTATGGCGGCTCCAAACTGTCGCGGGACATGTTGCCGGTTTATGACAACATGAAACGCGCGTTGGAAACCATCACGGATGAGCAGAAGGAGACCAACAGCGCGCTGATCGAAGGCATTCAGCTGACGATGCGCGAGCTTCTGAGCGTTTTCAAGAAGCATGGGATTGAGATCATTGCGCCTGAGGTGGGTGACCGGTTCGACCCGCAGCACCATCAAGCGATGTTCGAAGCACCCGTTCCGGGCACGAAAGCGGGCGATATCATTCAGGTTGCAGCCGAAGGCTTCATGCTACACGATCGTTTGCTGCGTCCGGCTCAGGTTGGCGTATCTTCAACGCCTGCTGGCTGAGGGTTTCATCAGCACTGAAATCGAAAGAAGGCCGTCAGGATTTGGCGGCCTCTTTCAATTTATAGAGCATCTCCAACGCTTCTCGCGGCGTGAGCTCGTCTGGGTGGATATCAGTCAGCGCGTCCTCGACGGCTGAGGATTTTGATTTGGGGGGTGGTGACGTGGCGACTGCGGAAAACAACGGCAAATCGTCAATCAGCGTTTTCTGCGTTGCGCCGCCTTCGCGTTCCCCTTTTTCCAAGGCGTCGAGAACCACGCGTGCCCGCGCGATCACGGCAGGCGGCAGTCCGGCCAGCTGCGCCACCTGAACGCCGTAAGACCGATCCGCCGCCCCTTTGTGCACTTCATGCAGGAAGATGACCTCGCCCTCCCACTCCTTCACCGCCACAGTTGCGTTTTCGACCCCATCCAATTTACCGGCCAGTGCGGTCATCTCATGATAATGCGTGGCAAACAGAGCGCGGCTACGGTTGGCATCATGCAGGTGTTCCAACGTGGCCCAGGCAATGGACAACCCATCATAAGTGGCTGTGCCGCGGCCAATCTCGTCCAGAATAATCAATGCACGGTCGTCAGCTTGATTCAGGATTGCCGCTGTTTCGACCATTTCAACCATAAAAGTGGATCGTCCCCGTGCCAGATCATCTGAAGCACCAACGCGGCTGAAAACCTGACTGACCAACCCGATATGGGCAGTCTCAGCGGGCACAAAACTGCCCATTTGCGCCAGTATCGCGATAATCGCATTCTGACGCAGAAACGTGGACTTCCCGGCCATGTTGGGACCGGTCAGAAGCCAGACCTTGGCGGCTTTATCATCAGCGCTCAGATCGCAGTCGTTTGCGATAAAGGGCTCATTTGTTCCGGATTTGAGTGCGTTTTCAACGACCGGATGGCGCCCTTTGGTGATGTCGAAGGCGCGGCTTTCATCGACTTTCGGCGCGCCCCAGTTTTCCAATACTGCAAGCTCTGCCAGAGCGGTGCTCAGGTCTATTTCTGCAAGCCCGCTCGCGGCCTCATTAATATCCGCAGCCCTGTCCAAGACGGTTGTGCGGAGCTCTTCGAAGTGACGTTTTTCAATTTCCAGCGCGCGCGCACCGGCGTTGAGGATTTTGGTTTCCATTTCTGAAAGTTCCACCGTGGTGAAGCGCACTTGATTGGCTGTTGTCTGACGGTGGATGAAGGTCTCCGAAAGGGGCGGGGACAGCATCTTATCCGCGTGTGTCGCCGGTGTTTCGATGAAATATCCCAAAACATTGTTGTGCTTGATCTTAAGGGATGAAATCCCCGTATTAGAGACGAAATCTGCCTGCATCTGTGCGATCAGGCCACGGCCTTCGTCACGCAGTTTACGAGCTTCGTCCAAGTCCACATCGTGACCGGGGGCGATGAAGCCGCCGTCGCGCGTCAGCAGCGGTGGTTCAGCGACTAAGGCTGCATCCAGAAGGTCGATCAAAGCGCGATTGCCTACCATGTCTTTTCGAGCATCACTCAGGAGCGGAGGCAAATCGCTGTCCGCCAGCGCCTCACTTAAGGATTCTGCTTCAGAAAGACCGTTTCGAAGTGCTGCAAGATCGCGTGGTCCTCCCCGGTCAAGTGACAAACGCGATAACGCACGATCAAGATCTGGGACCTTGCGCAGATGCTCACGCAGTTTTTGTCGCAACTCCATTTCATGCGCTGCGAAACCCACTGCTTTCAGTCTTGCGTGCACGACGGACAACATCCGCGACGGGCTGGACAGGCGACGTTCCAGCAGTCTGGCACCCCCTGCGGTCACGGTCTTGTCGATAACGCCGAGAAGTGATCCCGCTCGACCGCCTGAAAGCGCTTGTGTCAGCTCAAGGTTGCGCCGAGTTGCAGCGTCAATTTGAACGGTTCGGTTTTCTGCCTCTTTCTGAGGGGGGCGCAAAAGCGGTAGATTGCCTTTCTGGGTGATCTCCAGATATTGGATGATGGCACCCATGGCGGCAATTTCGGCACGTGAAAACGCGCCATAGGCTTCCAGCGTTTCGACCTCAAAAAGATCGCAAAGGCGCTTTTCGCCACCGGTGCTGTCAAACGCCGATCGCGCAATTCCGGTCAGAGCGATGCCAAAGTCTTCGGCAACGTCACGCAGTTCAGCTTCTTTGCTTTCAGAAACAATGAGTTCCGACGGTGCCAGGCGGGCGAGCTCTGGACCCAAACGCACAGCCGTCAAGGGCATCACATGGAAAGCACCGGTGGAGATATCGACCCATGCCAGGGCCTGCGCATCGCGCACTTCCGCAAATGCCGCGAGATAATTGTGCCTGCGCGCTTCCAAAAGGGCTTCTTCGGTCAGTGTGCCCGGTGTCACCAGGCGCATAACATCGCGTTTCACAACGGATTTGGATCCGCGCTTTTTCGCCTCAGCGGGACTTTCCATCTGCTCGCAAACCGCGACACGGAAACCTTTGCGGATTAGCGTCAACAGATAGCCTTCGGCGGCATGCACCGGAACGCCGCACATGGGAATATCAGCACCGTCATGTTTGCCGCGTTTGGTCAGCGCGATGTCGAGCGCCTGCGCCGCAGCGACCGCATCATCAAAGAACATCTCGTAGAAATCGCCCATGCGGTAAAACAGCAAAGCGTCCGAATAGTCGGCTTTCAATTCGAGATATTGCGCCATCATTGGCGTGACGGTCATGTGGTGCCCCCCGGCGGTTTGCGCTGACCTTACAAACGGCGCGCGGGAGGTAAAAGCCTCAAATGCTGTCTGCTTGAGGCGACGCGCGTGCTGGGCTAGAGGTTGTGCGCCCGGATCATCAACAAAGGCCTATTTCCCATGTCAAAAACCCGCGTGACACCCGAAGAGGCCCTGGCCTTCCATCTCGAACCGACGCCCGGAAAATTTGAGATTACGGCAACAGTTCCGATGACGACGCAGCGGGATCTGAGCCTGGCCTATTCGCCCGGCGTGGCAGTGCCTTGCGAAGCAATTTCGGCCAATCCGGAAACAGCCTATGATTATACCAACAAGGGCAATCTGGTGGCTGTCATCTCCAACGGTACGGCGGTTCTTGGGTTGGGCAATCTGGGTGCGTTGGCCTCGAAACCTGTGATGGAAGGCAAGGCGGTGCTCTTCAAGCGTTTTGCCGATGTGAACAGCATCGACGTAGAGCTTGATACAGAAGACACGGACGCCTTCATCAATGCGGTCAAACTGATGGGGCCGACGTTTGGGGGTATCAATCTCGAGGACATCAAGGCGCCGGAATGTTTCATCATTGAGCAGCGTCTCAAGGAAGAGATGGATATCCCGGTTTTCCATGATGATCAGCACGGTACGGCGGTGATTTGTGCTGCGGGGTTGCTGAACGCGCTCTATATCTCCGGCAAGAAAATTGAAGATGTGCGTATCGTTCTGAATGGGGCAGGTGCTGCTGGTATCGCCTGTCTGGAACTGCTCAAGGCGATGGGCGCGCAGCATCAGAACTGCATCATGTGCGACACGAAAGGTGTGATTTATCAGGGGCGTACGGAGGGTATGAACCAGTGGAAATCAGCGCATGCGGTTGCCACGGAGTTGCGCACGCTGGATGAGGCGATGAAGGGGGCTGACGTTTTTCTGGGTGTGTCGGTCAAGGGAGCCGTCACGCAGGATATGGTGACGAGCATGGCAGAAAACCCGGTGATTTTTGCCATGGCGAACCCGGACCCGGAAATCACGCCGGAGGACGCGCATGAGGTTCGCGCCGATGCTATCGTTGCCACAGGTCGAAGCGACTATCCAAATCAGGTCAATAATGTGCTTGGTTTCCCATATCTTTTTCGCGGTGCACTGGACATCAATGCACGTGCGATCAACGATGAAATGAAAATTGCCTGTGCGCATGCCCTAGCCAATCTCGCGCGTGAGGATGTGCCGGATGAAGTGGCCTTGGCTTATGGCAAAAACCTGACGTTCGGGCGCGACTACATCATTCCGACACCATTTGACCCAAGGCTGATCCACCGCATTCCGCCAGCGGTGGCCTTGGCGGGCATGAACACCGGCGCTGCCCGCCGTCCGATCATTGACATGGAAGCCTATGAGTTATCCCTGAAATCGCGCATGGACCCGACCGCAAGCATTCTGCGGGGCATCAACGCGCGTGCCCGTGCCAATCAGGCGCGCATGATTTTTGCCGAAGGTGACGACCCGAGGGTCTTGCGTGCGGCTGTGATGTATCAGCGCGCCGGTCTTGGCAAAGCCCTGGTTGTCGGTCGCCCGGAGGATGTGAAATCCAAACTTAAAGCGGCAGGTTTGGCAGATGCAGACCGCGAAATTGAGATCGTGAATGCGGCCAATACGCTCCATTTAGAGACGTATAAGACGTTCCTTTATGAGCGTTTGCATCGTCGAGGATTTGATGCGCAAGACATTCACCGACTGGCCGCGCGCGACCGGCATGTATTCTCCGCCCTGATGTTGCAGCATGGGCATGGCGATGGTCTGGTCACGGGCGCGACACGGAAATCAGCGCATGTACTGGACCGCATCAATCACGTGTTCGACGCGGATAAGGCGAGTGGAGCGGCGGGGATCACCGCACTTTTGCACAAGGGCCGGATCATATTCATTGCTGATACGCTGGTGCACGAATGGCCGGACGAAGAAGACCTTGCCAATATTGCTGAGCGGGCTGCGACTGTGGCGCAGAACATGGGGCTTGAACCCCGCGTGGCTTTTGTCAGTTTTTCGACCTTCGGGTACCCCGTTTCGGAACGCGCGGAAAAAATGTACCTCGCGCCGCAGGTTCTGGATGCGCGCGGTGTCAGCTTTGAATACGAGGGCGAGATGACCGTGGATGTGGCCCTAAACGCCAGGGCACAGGCTGCCTATCCGTTCTCACGCCTGACTGGGCCAGCAAATATCCTCGTTGTTCCGGCCCGTCATTCCGCAAGCATTTCGGTGAAACTGATGCAGGAAATGGCGGGGGCGACAGTGATTGGTCCTATCCTCGCAGGGGTGAACGGCTCCATTCAGATGTGTTCTACCGTCTCGACGGCGAACGATATTCTGAACATGGCTGTTCTGGCTGCCTGCAAGGTCGGGTAGTTCAGCTTCCGGCAAAAGGTGCAGCACTGCCCCAAAGCTCTTTGACACGTGCGTCTCTGCCGCAGGCCTTCCGATAGGCTTTATAGGCAGACGCCTGCCGTTTCGGGCCAAACCGTGTGAGCACCAGGGAATTTCCTTTGTAATAATCCTGGTGGTAAGCGTCCGCCGGATAGAATTCCGATGCGCCCAGAATGGGCGTTACAACAGTTTGGCCAAGATCTGTGGCTGCTTTGGCCTTGGCTGCTTTGGCAATCTTCTGTTGTTGGGGTGTTTCCGCAAAAATTGCCGTTCTGTAGCTGTCTCCCCGGTCGCAGAACTGGCCACCCGCATCTGTCGGGTCAACGGAACGGAAAAACAGATCAAGCAACGTGCGACGATCCACAATCGACGGATCAAATGTAATTTGCACCACCTCGTAGTGACCCGTGCCGCCCGCTGTGACTTGCTTGTAGGTTGGGTTCTTCACCGATCCACCCGCGAAACCCGATACAGCCTCTTTGACGCCCTTGACCTTCTCGAAATCCGCCTCGACACACCAGAAACAGCCACCTGCAACGGTCAGTGTTTCAAGTTCGGCCGCCTGCGCCGTGCGCGCCTGAGCCATAAAACCGAAGGCGATCATCCCGACCAGAGCCACTGATTTCAACGTATTGAGGTTAAACATACCGCATCTCCTTTCAGTGCAGTCTGTCCGGGCCGCTCGGCGAGAACAATTCACGAGCCTGCGATCTCACGTGCTGGTGAAGTTAGTTTACGGCTTGGCATTTCCGATGGCCGTTTTTAACGTGAATTGAAACATCAAGGGGCGCGCGCGATGAATTTTGAAACAAAGACCTGCCGCCGAGGGCAATATTGATGCGGATTGCGATGTGGTCTGGCCCGCGCAACCTATCGACGGCGATGATGTACAGTTTTGGCGCGCGCAAAGATTTTTCGGTCATGGATGAGCCATTCTACGCGGCATATCTCGCGAAATCGGGCGCTGATCATCCAATGCGCGACGATATTCTCAATAGTCAACCTACCGACCCGACCGAGGTCGCCCTGCAATGTACTGCTCGCGTAGCCACGCCGCATCTCTACATGAAACACATGCCCCATCATATGCTGGCAGGTTTTCCGCTGGAGTGGGCGCAAGACTGCGTGAATGTGCATCTGATCCGCCACCCTGCGCGGGTCATCGCCAGCTATGCGGCGAAACGCGAAGCGCCGACGCTGGAGGACATCGGCTTTGTCCAGCAACACGCACTCTATGAGAAACTGGGCGGTATCGTGATCGACAGCACGGACATTCGTGCGCGCCCCGAACATATGTTGCGCGCCTTATGCGCAGCGATTGATCTGCCTTTCGATCCGGCCATGCTGCATTGGCCATCGGGCCCGCGTGAAGAGGACGGTGTTTGGGCCGCGCATTGGTATGGTGCGGTGCATCGAAGCAGCGGGTTCGCTGGCGCGGAGGGCAAATTGCCCGTGATCGAAGAGAGTTTGGCTGACCTTCTGGATGCTGCGCAGCCATATTATGGGGCGCTACTTGAACGTAAGATCGGCTAAGTCACTGAAATTGAGTCCAAATGTTGAGAAGTAACTATCTGAAATTATTGATTGAATCTCACATTTTACTCTTTAGTATAAAAGCAGGGCGGTCACCCCCACAAGAGATAACCGCCCTGAACTTTACTTGCCCTTCTTGGGCCTTGAGTTTTTCACGGTCTCGACGACATGAGTCTTACTCTTGCGTCGGGCCGTGGCTACCGTAGTAAAACGACCAGTGATCGCGCTACGGCCTACTTTGCGAGTAGATTTAACCAATGCTAAACACCTCCCTTCCCGGACGGTTGTCCGCGCCGTTTCAGACAACCAGTGGGGTCAAGACATGATTCTACTCACCATATATGGTACATGTGGTGGTCAATTAGAGTCCAGAGGATAACTCTGCGGGTAACTTAGTCGTTCAACCGACGATCTCGCGCGGCCAGCAGCTTCAGGCGCAGCGCGTTCAATTGGATGAACCCGGCGGCGTCTTTCTGGTCGTAGGCGCCGGCGTCGTCTTCAAATGTCACATGTGCCTCAGAGTAGAGACTGTGGTCTGACCAGCGTCCCACCGTGCGCACGTGACCTTTGTAAAGTTTCAGGCGCACGGTGCCGGTGACATGAGTTTGTGAGGCATCAATGGCAGCTTGCAGCATCGTGCGTTCGGGCGAGAACCAGAACCCGTTGTAGATGAGTTCCGCATAACGCGGCATCAGCTCATCCTTGAGGTGCATGGCCCCGCGGTCGAGTGTGATGGATTCGATGGCACGATGCGCTTCCAGCAACAGCGTCCCGCCCGGCGTCTCGTAGATGCCGCGTGATTTCATCCCAACAAAACGGCCCTCAACCAGATCAAGCCGCCCGCAGCCGTGTTTACCACCCAATTCATTGAGGCGCGTCAGCAGCGTCGCGGGGGACATCGCAACGCCGTCAATGCTGACCGCATCGCCTTTTTCGAATCCGACCTCGATGTATTCAGGCGTCTCCGGCGCGTCTTCTGGGTTTACCGTGCGTTGATAAACGTAATCGGGCGCATCCACGGCCGGGTCCTCCAGCACTTTACCCTCGGAGGAGGTGTGCAACAGGTTGGCGTCGACGCTGAAGGGCGCTTCGCCGCGTTTGTCCTTGGCAATAGGAATCTGGTTCTTTTCGGCAAAATCCAGCAGTTTGGTCCGGCTACTGAGATCCCATTCACGCCAGGGTGCGATCACCTTGATATCAGGGTTCAAGGCATAGGCGGCCAATTCGAAACGGACCTGATCGTTGCCCTTGCCGGTCGCGCCATGCGCCACCGCGTCCGCGCCTGTTTCCTCGGCAATCTCGACCAGACGTTTGGAAATCAGCGGTCGCGCGATGGACGTTCCCAACAGATACAGACCCTCGTAGACCGCGTTGGCCCGAAACATCGGGAACACGAAATCACGCACGAATTCTTCGCGCACATCTTCAACATAAATCTGCTTGGCACCCATTTGCTCGGCTTTTTTGCGCGCAGGCTCCAGTTCTTCGCCCTGGCCCAAATCCGCTGTGAAGGTCACCACTTCACAGCCATATTCGGTTTGCAGCCATTTCAGGATGATTGATGTATCGAGACCGCCGGAATAGGCGAGCACAACTTTTTTGGGCGCAGACATTGAATTTTCCTTCGTCACTTTGCCCGCAGCCGATAACGGGTTTTGCTGAGCGCAGCAAGGTTGAACCGCGTTGACCCACACGCCCGGCGGGCCTACTGATCAATCTTGCAAAAACCCCCAAGGAGCGGGCACATGACATCCACCGCCTTTGCCGAGGCAGCACGGGCCGCTGAGCAGGAAATGCGCGCCGTTTTTCCCGCAACGCCTTTGATGCGGAACGATCATTTGTCCGAGCGCTTTGGTGCCGAGGTCTGGCTGAAACGCGAAGACCTCAGCCCCGTGCGGTCCTATAAACTACGTGGCGCATTCAACGCCATGCGCAAGCAAATTCCCGGGCAGGATCTCTTTGTATGTGCAAGCGCTGGCAATCATGCTCAGGGCGTTGCTTTCATGTGCCGGCATTTCGGTGTGCACGGTGTTGTTTTTATGCCGGTTACGACGCCGCAGCAGAAAATTCTGAAAACAAAGATGTTTGGCGGTGAGCAGGTCGAAATACGCCTTGTTGGAGACTATTTCGACAAGACGCTCTCCGCAGCGCAGGCGTTTTGTGAGGAAGCGGCCGGTCATTTTCTGTCGCCCTTTGATGATGAAGACGTGATCGAGGGGCAGGCCTCTGTCGCTGTTGAAATTGAAGCGCAACTGCGCCGCACCCCGGATCACATCGTTTTACCAGTTGGCGGCGGCGGCCTGTCATCAGGTGTGCGCAGTTTTTTTGGTGAAAACTGCCGTTATACATTTGTGGAACCCACCGGCGCACAAAGCCTGGGCAAGGCGCTTGAAGACGGCGCGCCGGTAGATGTCTCGCCGATCAATAGTTTTGTCGATGGTGCGGCGGTTGCGAAAATTGGCGAACGGACTTTCGCGCGGTTAAAGAGCGTTGCTGCAGATAGCGTGCTGCATCTGTCGGAGGATCGCATTTGTACGACCATCGTTGAGATGTTGAACGTCGAGGGTATCGTGCTGGAGCCCGCAGGCGCCATGGCAATTGAAGCGCTTTCTGATCTGGCCGATCAAATCAAAGGGAAAACTGTGGTTTGTGTCGCCTCTGGCGGAAACTTCGACTTTGAACGGTTGCCCGAGGTCAAAGAGCGCGCGCAACGGTATTCGGGCGTGAAGAAGTACTTCATCCTGCGTATGCCGCAACGACCTGGTGCGCTCAAGGAGTTCCTCAACATCCTTGGCCCTGATGATGACATTGCCCGGTTCGAATATCTGAAGAAATCTGCCCGCAATTTTGGCTCCGTGCTGATTGGTATCGAAACGACCCGCCCGGAGAATTTTCAACGGTTCCTTGGTGAGCTCGATAAGGCCGGTTTCACCTATACCGACATCACCAACGACGAGACTTTGGCGCAATTTGTCATCTGAGGTAGCGGTATGGATTTCTCTGGAAAGGTGGTTGCCATCACCGGAGGCGCAAGTGGCATCGGAGCAGCGCTGGCGGCAGGTTTTCTGGGTAAGGGTGCCAAAGTTGCGATTCTCGATCTAGGTCCAGAGCGGGTTGAAGAAACCGCAAATCACCTTCGATGCTCGGGGTATTGTTGTGATGTCACGCGGGAGCCAAAACTCACCGAAACGATTCGTGAGATATCAAGAAATCTTGGCAGCATTGATATTTTCGTCTCTAACGCGGGGAGTTTTGAGTCACAACCAGATCATGCTGCGTCGGCGACAAATGAGGTTTGGGCACAAAATTGGTCTTTGCACGTGATGGCCCATGTCTATGCGGCGCGGGCCCTGCTGCCGGAAATGATCGCGCGGCGATCTGGGTATTTTGTGAACATCACTTCCGCGGCAGGGTTGCTCAACCAAATCGGTGATGCCGCTTACTCAGCCACAAAACATGCTGCCGTCAGCTTTGCCGAATCTCTCGCAATTACCCATCGGTCAGATGGGATCGGGGTTTCCGTCGTCTGCCCGCAATATGTTGCGACCCCACTCATTGGTTTGAACGCTTCAGATGCCGTCACTCATGAAAGCCTTCTTACCGCGGAACAGGTCGCTGGCGATATTCTTGATGGCGTTGCAGATGGTAGGTTCCTCATTCTGCCGCATCCACAGGTTGCCGAATACGCGCGATCGCGAGCAGAGAATCACGAAAAGTGGATCAAGGGTATGGTGCGGCTGAGGTCCAGAATGGAGGGCGAAATGGACACATCTGACATAAAGGACTTTTACAAGCTGCTCTAACCTGCGAGCTTGGTGCTCATCTCGCTCAGAAAGATCACACGCGAATTTTCGTAGCTGGCCAGGATTTCTGGAATGTCCACAACAGCGCCCGGGTCGTTTGCAACGGCGCTTTCGCCGTTTTGGCAAAGACCGGAGAACTGACGGAATCCCAAGCTGAGCGCGCTACCTTTCAAAAAATGCAAGCGTTCTTCGAGATCACTATGTGTTTCTTGAGCTTTTAACTCAGCAATCGCCGCATCTACTTCTTCCAAAAACAGCTCGACAACTTCGTCGAAGTCTTCTGTGCCCACCTCTTCCCGAAGTGTGGTTACTCTTTCCCAATCGATCATGGCAAACTCCACCAATTTGAAGGGTATTATGGGCCTAGAATCCTAACGGATCGTTTGTCGCGGGCAGATTTGTTGAACGCATTCGAATTTTCACCTGCTCTTAAGCATTCTGAGGGTAGAGCGGTGAGAGGAATGAATTGAGCATTTTATGTCTAAGCAATTGGCAATAGCGGACACGGAAGTGTTGCCCGAAGAACTGGCTGCGCCCAAGCTCGTGCTGGTCGTAGACGACAGCCGATTGCAACGGAAAATCCTGACCAGCACCCTGTCTCGCTGGGGCTACGAGGTCATGGAGGCAGACAGCGGCGAGGCCGCGATGGCGGCATGCGCTGTGCGTCGGCCCGAATTGGTTCTGAGCGACTGGATGATGCCTGGCATGTCCGGGATCGAGTTCTGCAAGGCTTTTCGGGAACTTTCCGGAGAGGATTACAGCTATTTCATCTTGCTCACATCGAAGAGTGAAAAGAACGATGTCGCTGAAGGGCTGGACGCTGGCGCTGATGACTTCCTGACCAAGCCGGTGGATGGCAATGAATTGCGCGCGAGGATGATGGCGGGCGAACGCATTCTTGAAATGCAGAGCGAACTTACGCTGCAAAACCGAGTGATTACCGATACACTTGCCGAGCTGCAACGCGTGTACGATTCCCTCGACAATGACCTTGTGGAGGCCAAACAACTGCAGCAATCGCTGGTGCGAGAGCGGCACAAGAACTTCGAAGGGGGCGATCTTTCGCTTCTTTTGCGTTCAAGCGGTCATGTTGGTGGTGATTTGGTTGGATTTTATCCCGCCGCCGCAGGACATTTGGGATTATTTGCAATCGATGTGTCCGGCCATGGCATCAGTTCCGCTCTTATGACGGCAAGACTGGCGGGATATTTGTCAGCCAGCGCGCTGGACCAGAATGTCGCGTTGGAAAAACTGCCAGACGGCACCTATCAGTCCCGGCCGCCAGCAGAGGCCATTGAAACGCTAAACGAGATGGTGCTCGAAGAAATGGAGACAGAGCATTATTTCACCCTGATGCTGGCCGACATTGACATGGAAACCGGCAAAGTGGTGATCGGACAGGCTGGCCATCCGCACCCTGTCATTCAGCGAAAGTGTGGCACCCTTGTGCAGGAAGGGACGGGCGGTTTTCCGGTTGGTTTGATGTCCGGGGTCACATTCAGCCAATTCGAGATGCATTTGAACGCAGGTGATCGGTTGATCATCCTGTCCGATGGCGTCACGGAATGCCCCGGTGCAGATACCGAGATGCTGGAGGAGGAGGGACTGGAGACTATGTTGCGAAACCTACACGACGTTAGTGGCCTGGCGTTTTTCGAGTCGCTCATCTGGTCGCTAAGTGAATTCGCGGGGGCTTCGGAATTTCCGGACGATGTGTCAGGTCTTTTGTTCGAATATCGCGGCAGCTCTCAGGAAAAATAACGCGCCAAAAACAACCGGTCACCATCATTGCCCAGTGATTCAGCCGCCCTTTCGGGGCTCATCCAAAGGGACTGATGGTCCGCTTCCGTTGGGGCTGCCACCTGGTAAACGGGCCGTGCCACAAAGACATGACAGATCTTTTCCGCCCAGATGTCGTATTCAGGCATGAACACAAACCGCTTGAACGCCCCGAGCTTTCGAGGTTTCGCAATGCGCCAGCCGGTCTCCTCCATCACCTCCCGGTGCAAGGCACGAATGGAGCTTTCGCCCTTGTCGATGCCGCCGCCCGGCAACTGAATGTCTGCCCGTTCGCCCAGTTGAACTGTCAGAAGGACGCCACCGTTCAACGGCAAAACCGCATAGGCTCCCGGGCGGGTTACATAGCGTCGATCTGCGCGTGGCGCATGGCCGACACGTATCATCATTCTGGCTTGCCCTCTTTTCATCGTACGCAAGACGTTTATATGGGGCCGGTATGCCAACCGATTGGCGATAAGGAAACCCCAATGACACTTGGACACCAGATCGCGTGGGACGATACGGTCCTGCCATTTCAACTTGATGCCAGCAATATCCGCGGCCGTGTCGCGCGGCTCGACGGAGCGCTGAATGGTATCTTGAAACAGCATGATTATCCGCCGCAAGTCGAAGCACTGGTTGCGGAGATGGCTTTGCTGACCGCATTGATCGGGCAGACGATCAAGCTGCGTTGGAAATTGCAGCTGCAAGTCCAGTCCAAAGGGGCGGTTCGGATGATTGCCACCGATTACTATGGCCCAGAAAAGGAAGGTGGGGCCGCACGTATCAGAGCCTATGCAAGCTATGATGCGGATCGGCTCACCGATGCAGCCCCCTTTGATCAGGTGGGTGAGGGGTATTTCGCCATCATGATTGATCAGGGTAAAGGTATGACCCCCTATCAGGGGATTACACCGCTTGACGGTAATTCGCTGGCCGCCTGCGCAGAAACCTATTTTGCGCAGTCCGAGCAGCTCCCGACCCGGTTTTCCCTGAGCTTTGGACAATCTACAGAACCGGGCGTTGCCGAGCATTGGCGTGCCGGAGGTGTGATGTTGCAACACATGCCCAAGGCATCGCCCTTTGTGGCTGATGGCGATGGCAAAGGCGAAACGCTCTCGGCGTCTGATTTGGTTCAGGATGACGAAGCAGAGAACTGGAGCCGCGCAAACATCCTGCTGGATACGGTGGACGAGATTGAACTGATTGGTCCGACATTGGCGCCAAACGATCTGTTGCTGCGTCTGTTCCACGAAGAACAGCCACGTGTGTTCGATGCGCAGACCGTTCGGTTTGGCTGTACGTGTTCCGAAGACCGGGTGCGCCAAAGCCTCTCGATTTACTCTGCCAAGGATATCGAGAAAATGACCACAGACGCAGGTCGTGTCACGGCAGATTGTCAGTTCTGTGGCGCGCATTATGACCTTGATCCGATAACTGTTGGATTTGAGGCTGAGACGGGCGGCGATGACGCTTGATCTGGCACAGATAGGGGCGGCTCTGGCACGACCGGGCCGTCCGTCTTCTGATTTCGATCTGAACCCGGAAACTGTTCTGCCCGCTGGTCGCAAGCTGCGTCCGGCGGGCGTTCTCGCACCCATCACACAGAAAAACGGCGGTTTGCACCTTCTTCTGACCAAACGGTCCTCCGCCCTGAAACACCACCCGGGTCAGATCGCGTTCCCGGGGGGCAAGCAGGACGCGGGAGATGTGAACGTCACAGCGGCAGCCCTGCGCGAGGCGCGCGAAGAGATTGGCTTGCCCACTGAACAGGTGGATGTGCTGGGCACCTTGCCCGCCCATGAAACCGTCACCGGATTTATGGTGACGCCGGTGATTGGATTGGTCAAAGGCAATTTTGAGATTAGCCCTGAGCCCGGGGAGGTCGATGAGGTTTTTGCGGTACCACTGGTGCATGTGCTGAACGCGGACAACTATCTGATCCAGTCGCGGCGCTGGCGGGGGCAGATGCGGTCCTATTTTGTGGTGCCCTATGGCCCCTATTACATCTGGGGCGCAACTGCGCGTATGTTGCGGGCATGGACCGACCAGATATCACGGTAATCCCACCTGAAACCGGGTGGTTGAACGCCGCCGCGACACAGGATGTGTGCCGGGCCATTTCCGCACAGGGTGCGCAGGTCTATTTCGTCGGTGGATGTGTCCGAGACGCGATTTTGGGCGTGCCGGGTGCGGACGTCGACATGGCGACCGATGCAACGCCGCAAGATGTCATGAAACTGGCACAGGCGGCGGGTCTGAAAGCGGTGCCAACCGGGATCGATCATGGCACCATAACGGTTGTCACAGACGGAATGGGCTATGAGGTAACGACCTTTCGGCGTGACGTGGAAACCGATGGCCGCCACGCTGTGATCTCGTTTTCCAGCGACATTTCAGAAGACGCAAGACGGCGGGACTTTACCCTGAACGCGCTTTACGTCACGCCAGACGGGGGCATCGTCGATCCGCTGGGCGGGCTGCCGGATTGTCTGGCGCGCCGGATCAGGTTCATCGAAGACGCAAACGCGCGCATTCGCGAAGACTATCTGCGCGCATTACGGTTTTTCAGATTTCATGCGTGGTATGCCGATCCGAATGGCGGATTTGAGGCTGAGGCACTGGATGCCATCGCAAGAAATGCCGCCGGAGTAGAGGGCCTCTCTGCTGAACGGATCGGGGCCGAAATGTGCAAGCTTTTGGGGGCTCCCGATCCTGTTGCGGCGGTTGCGGCCATGCAACAGACCGGTGTTTTGCAGCGTGTTCTTCCGGGAAGCGACATCACGTTTCTGGGACCGGTTGTGCACAATCAACAGACATTGGATCTACCCCCGGACTGGCGGGTCCGTCTGGTGGCGCTTGGGGGTCTGGATGCGGCAGACCGCCTTCGGCTCAGTCGAGGGCACGCAAAGTTTCTGAGCGAATTGCAAGCCGCGTCCGGCAATATGATGCCGATCCATGAGGTTGCCTACCGCAATGGCTCTGATGTGGCGGTGGGTGCAATGCTGCTGCGTTCTGCCATGTCCAACCAACCGGTTGATAAGGCAGCGCTAAACCCAATAGAGGTTGCATCAAACGCATTGTTCCCGGTCAAGGCTAAGGACTTGATGCCTGGGCTTTCAGGTAAGGCGCTGGGTGACCGATTAAAGTACCTCGAGCAGCGCTGGATTGCTGCTGAGTTCCGACTGACACGTGAAGAGTTGATGACATTGAAATGAACCGGTCGACAAATCACCGGTTCTTTTGTAAGACCTTCCTCATGAAGACGGAGGATTGCAAAATGTTTCGTGGGATCTGGTTCAGCTGAAGCTGACGTAACCACCACGCTCTGAAAGGCTCTGCACTGCAGCGCCTGATCATTTTGTATTTTTTCTCTTAAGGCCCTCCTGTCATGTTCCGCTTCTTTGAACGTCTTGTTGACCCCTATACCCCCTATGTCGATACCGATCATCCGCCGCAAAGGTTGTGGCCGTTCCTGTGGGAGTACTCACAGCCTTTCAAGAAGGTTTTCTTGTGGGCTGGCATCATGTCGGTTCTCGTTGCCGCGATTGAGGTTGCGCTGATCTTTTATATGGGCCGCGTTGTCGATTTGCTGAAAGGCGATCCGGCGGCATTTTGGGATGCATACGGCATGGAACTGACCCTTGCGGCGCTGTTCATCCTGCTCATACGGCCGCTGCTTCAGGCCGTTGACGTGGCTTTGCTGAACAACGCGATCCTGCCCAATTTTGGCACGCTGATCCGGTGGCGGGCGCACCGCCAGGTTTTGCGCCAGTCGGTGGGGTGGTTTGAGAATGATTTCGCCGGTCGGGTTGCGAACCGGATCATGCAGACACCACCGGCTGCCGGTGAAGTGGTTTTTCAGGTTTTCGACGCGATCTCCTTCTCGCTGGCCTATCTGATCGGTGCCGCAATCTTGTTGTCGAGCTCCGATCCGCGTTTGCTGATCCCGCTTGTCGTTTGGTTCATGCTTTATGGTCTGCTTCTGAAATGGACGGTCAAACGTGTCGGGCCCGCGTCTCAGGCGGCATCGAATGCGCGTTCTTTGGTGACGGGCCGTGTCGTGGATGCCTACACCAATATCCATTCCGTCAAGATGTTTGCGCATCACGAACAGGAGCTGGAATATGCCAGAGAAGCCATCGAGGAAACCCGCGCGACCTTCCAGAAAGAGATGCGGATTTTCACCGTGATGGACGTCACGTTGGTCACATTGAACGGTCTTCTGATCATCGGTGTTGTCGGCTGGGCAGTGCTTTTATGGTCGCAGGGGGCGGCGAGTGTTGGTGTGGTCGCGGCGGCGACGGCGCTGACCTTGCGCCTGAATGCGATGACGGGCTGGATCATGTGGGCGCTGACCACATTTTTCCGCGAGTTAGGCGTTGTTGCCGAAGGGATGGAGACCATTGCGCAACCCATCGCTTTGGCGGATTCCAAAACGGCCAAGCCCTTGCAATTGTCTGATGGAACGATTGAGATCAGCCGCTTGTCGCATCACTATGGGCGCGAGTCCGGCGGGCTGGACGGCATTGATCTGACCATCCGGCGGGGTGAAAAGATTGGCCTTGTGGGGCGCTCAGGTGCCGGAAAATCGACGTTGGTCAAGCTCTTGCTGCGGTTTTACGATCCCGAAAGCGGTCAGATCCTGATCGACGGTCAGGATATCACGCAGGTCACACAGGACAGTTTGCGCCTGTCCATTGGCATGGTTCAGCAGGACAGTTCCCTGCTGCACAGGTCTGTGCGCGACAACATCCTTTACGGGCGTGTCGATGCCAGCGAGGATGAAATGATCGCGGCCGCCAGACAGGCGCAGGCGCATGAGTTTATCCTCGATCTGGAAGACCCGGAGGGGCGCAGGGGGTATGACGCTCAGGTGGGTGAACGCGGTGTCAAGCTGTCCGGCGGGCAGCGTCAGCGGGTGACGCTCGCGCGGGTGATCCTCAAGGATGCGCCAATCCTGCTGCTGGACGAGGCGACCAGTGCGCTCGACAGTGAGGTGGAGGCAGCCATTCAGGACACGCTTTACGGCATGATGGAAGGCAAGACCGTGATCGCTATCGCCCACCGTCTGTCAACCATCGCGCAGATGGACCGGATTCTGGTGCTCGATCAGGGGCGAATTGTCGAAGACGGCAGCCATGACGCGCTTTTGGCGCAGGGCGGGCTATATGCAGAATTCTGGGCCCGGCAGTCGGGCGGGTTTCTCGCCATAGAGGGGGCAGCGTGAAAATTTCAGATTGGATCGACGCCTTCCGCCCGGCCGAAGGACCACCGCCTGAAACGCTGGGTGCATTCATGCGGTGGTGCCTCAGCGGGTCATGGCCGGCATTGTGTCTGGCGGCGTTTTTGTCGGCATCAGCGGGTGCGTTGGAGGCGGGCACCGCCCTTATCCTCGGGCTCGTCATTGATGCGACCGCCAATCATGGACCAGAGCAGTTTTTTCAGGGCGGCAATGTCGCGGTTCTAATGGGCGCAATCGCCTTTTTCCTCCTGGCGCGACCGTTACTTTTTGGCCTCTCTGCTTCGGCCAATGCGATCATCGTCGGCCCCAATGTGAACCCGCTGGTTCTGTCGCGCCTGCACCGGTGGACATTGGGTCAGACGGTGGGGTTTTTTGATGACGATTTCGCCGGTCGGATCGCGCAAAAGCAGATGCAGGCGGCGCGGGCTGTCACGGATGTGGTGGTCGAGGTCATCAATGTGGTCGCCTTTGCCTTGGCGTCTCTGGCGGGGTCGGTTCTGCTGCTACTGGCCATTGACTGGCGCGTGGCACTGGGGTTTGCGGTCTGGCTCATTGTTTACTTCGCAATGATCAACTGGTTCTTGCCGCGTATTCGCATGCGTTCCGCCGGGCGTGCGGGGGCGCGGGCGATGGTGTCAGGTCAGGTCGTGGATACGATCACCAACATCAAGACGGTCAAGCTCTTTGCCCATGCCGATCATGAGGACCGCGCGGCCCTTGGTGCGATGCAGAGCTTTCGCGAAAAGGCCTTGGCTTTCGGATATCTTGCCGCTGGTTTCCGCTTTGCCCTAATGACGCTTGCGGGGAGCCTGCCGGTGCTTTTGCTGGGCGGTACGATCCTGCTGTGGCAATCCGGGCAGGCCAGTCAGGGCGACATCGTCGCCGCTGGTGCCGTGGCCATTCGCATCGCGCAGATGACAGGCTGGGTCAGTTTTACCCTGATGGCGATCTATTCCAATATTGGCGAGATCGAGGACGGTATTCGGACCCTCACGCCGCGCAACCGTGTTGAAAATGACCCCAATGCAACGGACCTCAAAGTGCCAGACGGGCAGATTGTGTTGCGCAATCTCGGGTTTGCCTACGGGCGCGACAAGGGTGGCGTGCGCGGTATCAACCTGACCATCGCGCCCGGTGAAAAACTCGGTATTGTCGGGGCGTCCGGCGTCGGGAAATCAACCCTCGTGGCGCTTTTGCTGAGGCTTTACGATTCCGAAGAAGGTGAGATCGAAATCGACGGTCAGAACATCACGCGCGTCACCCAGGAAAGTCTGCGCAGCAACATCGGCATGGTCACGCAGGAAACCGCGATGTTCAACCGCTCTGCCCGTGACAATATCCTTTACGGGCGTCCCGATGCCACCGAAGCGGATGTCATTGCTGCCGCACAAAAAGCCGAAGCCCATGATTTCATTCTGGAACTTGTCGATCACAAAGGTCGCACCGGGTATGATGCGCATTTGGGCGAACGGGGGGTGAAGCTTTCCGGCGGGCAGCGCCAACGTATTGCTCTGGCGCGCGCCATTCTCAAGGATGCACCCATTTTGGTACTGGACGAGGCGACCAGCGCGCTCGACAGCGAAGTCGAGGCGGCAATTCAGTCGGCGCTGGAACGGGTCATGCAGGGTAAAACCGTTCTGGCCATCGCGCACCGTTTGTCGACACTGACGGAAATGGACCGGATCATGGTCATGGACGACGGGCAGATCGTTGAAAATGGCAGTCACGAGACGCTGTTGGCCCAAAATGGCCTCTATGCGCAGTACTGGCAGCGCCAGTCCGGCGGTTTCATCCGAACCCAGGCCGCAGAATAGGGGCTTTTGTGCGGATGCATCCTGCCCTATGGCAAACCCCATGACAGAAGTAATGATCAAGCGACTTGGATTGCAGGGTGACGGTGTCGCGGACGGGCCGATTTACGTGCCGCTGACACTACCCGGCGAACGGGTTGAAGGCACGTTGGATAGCGCGCAGCTTACCGACGTCAAAATTCTGCAACCGTCGTCGCGTCGTATCGCACCACCCTGCCGCCATTTCAAATCCTGTGGTGGGTGTCAGCTGCAGCACGCTGATGATGATTTCGTCGCCGATTGGAAGGTGGATGTGGTGCGCCGTGCGCTCGAAACACATGGATTAGAGACTGCTTTTCGGACCATTGAGACCTCGCCAGCGCGGTCACGCAGGCGCGCTGGTTTCGCCGCCCGCCGCACGAAAAAAGGTGCGATGGTCGGGTTCCATGGGCGCGCATCGGATACAATCGTCGCCATTCCCGACTGTCAGCTTCTTGATCCGGAAGTGATGAAAGGCATCAGTATCGCGGAACAGCTTGCGCTTGTCGGGGCCAGCCGCAAGGCCAGCCTGTCGGTGATGGTCACGGCGACGCAGGCGGGGCTGGACGTGTCCGTGACCGGTGGGAAACCGCTGGATGGCCCTTTGCGGCAACAGTTGGCGATGGTGTGCGACCAGCTTGGTCTGGCGAGGCTTTCATGGGAAGACGAAGTCGTCGCAATGCGCGCGCCACCAGTGCACAGGTTCGACGGCATCGACATCTCGCCACCACCCGGCGCTTTTTTACAAGCCACAGCGCATGGTGAGGCCGTTTTGACCAGATGTGTCCTCGAAATCACCGAAGGGGCCAGGCGGGTTGTTGATCTCTTTGCCGGTTGTGGCACGTTTTCACTGCCGCTGGCCCGCCACGCAGAAGTGCACGCGGTGGAAGGATCAGCGCAGATGCTGGCCGCGCTGGATCACGGGTGGCGCAACGCCGACGGTCTGAAACCGGTCACATCCGAAGTGCGCGATTTGTTCCGCCGTCCATTGATGCCTGATGAGTTGCAAAAGGCCCAGGCCGTCGTTCTGGACCCGCCCCGTGCCGGTGCAGACGCGCAGGTTGCAGAGTTGGCCAAAGTGCCGCCGCCGCGCCTTGCCTATGTCTCTTGCAATCCGGTTACCTTCGCGCGGGATGCGCAGGCGTTGGTCAAATCCGGGTATCATCTCGATTGGATTCAGGTTGTCGATCAATTTCGCTGGTCCGCCCATGTAGAGCTTGCCGCCAGCTTCACGGCGTCCCATATCCGCTGAAATCTTTGAGGAGAGGCGCATGACATTGAGGCAAAGACTGGATATCTGGTTGGATCAACCCTGGGTGATCAACCTCGTGATGACCATCATCGTGTTGAATGCCATCCTGCTTGGCATGGAAACCTCTCCGGAAATCATGTCTCGGGTTGGATCGCTGATCACGGCACTGGACACAGCCTGTCTTGTCTTCTTCATCATCGAAATCCTTTTGAAAATCTTCGCGCGCGGAGGCCGGTTTTTCCGAAATGGCTGGAACCTTTTTGATGTGGTGATTGTCGGCGCTGCCCTGGTACCGGGGTCGCAAACCATGTCGGTGCTGCGCGCCTTGCGAATCCTGCGGGTCTTGCGAGTCATTTCTGTCGCACCCCGGTTGCGCCGCGTGGTTGAGGGCTTCATCACGGCACTGCCGGGCATGGCCAGCGTGTTCCTTTTGATGGCGATCATTTTCTACATCGGTGCCGTGATATCGACCAAGCTCTTTGCGGCGAGTTTTCCGCAATGGTTCGGATCATTGCCGCAAAGCGGATATACGCTCTTTCAGATCATGACGCTGGAAAGCTGGTCGATGGGAATCGTGCGCCCGGTGATGGAAATATATCCCTACGCCTGGGCGTTTTTCGTGCCTTTCATTATGATCACGACCTTTGCCGTGGTGAACCTTCTTGTCGGTTTGATCGTCAACTCGATGCAGGATGCGCATCAGGAAGAAGCGGGTGCCGTGACCGACGCTTACCGGGATGAAGTTCTGCAAAGACTGATTGCGATCGAAAAAAGGCTGGATGAAAAATCACGGCCCTGACAAATTTGTGAGGTTGTTTAACCAAATAACCATGATAATCGTGTCAAAAGAGCAGAATGTCGCAAAGACAAACAGGACAGCAGAAAATGCGTCGCAGAGATTTGATAATGAGCACCGCAGCCGCCGTTGCGTTGGCAGGCTGTGCAGGCAGCTCAAAGTTTCGTCGTTACGATGGGCCGGAAGTGACTTTTGTTGTTGTGAACAAGGGCGCTCGTCGGATGCATTTGCTGCATCACGATACCTTGCTGAAGAGCTATGACATCAATCTCGGGTTTGCGCCCGTCGGACATAAGCAGTTCGAAGGAGATGGGCGCACGCCAGAAGGTGTTTACCGCATTGACCGACGCAATCCGAACTCGAACTACCATCTTTCTCTGGGCATTTCTTATCCCAACGTGAATGATGTTGCGCTGGCCAAGGCTATGGGCAAAAGCGCTGGTGGCGATATCTTCATCCACGGTCAGAAAAACCCGTTCCGCAAAGATGACAAGGATTGGACCTGGGGATGTATCTCGGTCACCAATGACGAGATGGAAGACATCTATGCCATGGTGCGCGACGGAACACTGATCTCTTTGAGCGCGTGAGTGTCAGACCGGCCCTGTCGCAAGGCGATTGCTACCGGTAACTAATGTCCACCAGATTTTTCCGTTGTTCTCCTGGTGCCAGGCAAACCCCATTTGGGTTGCATCCGGCGAGAGAATCACGCGGCGGGTGTCAGGCTGCTCCATCCAGGCGCCAAGTGTCTCCAATTCGGTTTCATATGTCTCTGATATGTTTTCACCGACCAGTGCGCCAGAGTAGCCCACTCGCCTGATCCTGTCGATTGGGGACGAACCATCGGATCCAAAATGCCAGGGGCGGTTCTGAATCGACATATCGCGGGAGTGTGTGGCCGCAGCAGCATTGAGAGTCGCATCCAGCTCAAGAGGCGGCTGCCCGGATGCGCTGCGCAGCGCATTAATCGAATCAAGCATGCGGAACTGGATCTTACCCGTATCAGATTTCTTGATCCGATAGAGATTTGGCGCACCTGAGCCGTCATTGATTGCAGGCCCAGGGCCGCAGGCAGCCAGTGTTAAGCTCAAAACAACCAAAATCGAAAACAGCCGGACCATTTTGTCCTCCTTAAACGTTGCTACATCGCATATATTGCAATGCGACGTATTTCAAACGCGCATCGGCGCGAGGCCGCCAGATGACAAGTGTTTGATTTGCGACTGCGGCATTCGCGCAATAAAATGTGCTTTAACGTGATAAAATGTGTTTATGGAGGCATCCAGTGTCTGACAAACGTTTTCAAGTCCCGAGTCGTCGAGCCTTTCTGGCTGGTAGTGCGGCAATGCTGGCGATGCCGGCGATCGCACAGGACGCATCATCTGTGAATTCGGCCGCGACGACACAAGGTGAGCGCGATCTGACCGAAGTGGTGCGTCGCAACATCTCCAGCTTCCGGACATTGGACTGGCAGCCCTATTTCTCCAACTTGCGGAAAGGAGCGATCCTGGTCGATATTGACAGCCGCGCACTGCACTATTGGGCGGAAGACGAAAGCTTCTATAAACTCTATCCTTCGAGCGTCCCCTTGACCGAAGAGTTGACACGACGCGGGCGAACGTCGGTGACCCGTAAAGTTGAAGGGCCGAGTTGGCGCCCGACGCCTTCTATGCTGAAACGGAATCCGGAATGGCCGGAGTACATCGGCCCCGGTCCGGACAATCCATTGGGGACGCACGCTCTTTATCTGAGCTGGACTTACTACCGGATTCACGGCACCCACGATACGCGTAAAATCGGGCGCCAATCCTCGAATGGCTGCATCGGGCTTTACAACGAGCATATCGCAGAACTCTTCGCATTGGCGAAAGTTGGCACACAAGTGTTGCTTATTTGACGACATTAACTTTGATTTGCGAAACGATCCGGGAATCCAGTTTGCAAAGGCTGATCTATGGTGCTTTACAAACAACTACGAGGAAAGTCTTGGGTGCGTACCGCTACAATGCGTGGTGCGCCATTTCTGGAGGTTATGATATGAAAAAACTCGTTCTCGCCGCTGCACTGACAGCCGCCGCATCGACAGCATACGCAGGTTCGCTTGCTGAGCCCGTCGTTGAAGCACCTGTTATTGTTGAAGAAACAGAAAGCTCGTCCACTGGCGTTCTGTTGCCAATCATTCTGTTGATTATCGCTGCTGCAGCTATTTCCTAATAGTACCCGCAGAGCTAAATACAAAAAGGCGGCGCAATGCGCCGCCTTTTTACATTTGAAACTGTTGAACTTTGATACCTAGCCCAACCATCCGCGCAGGTTGTCATCAATGACATTTGACAGGGCTTCAACATGCGCGTCATCGTCGTTCAGGCATGGAATGTAGGTGAAGATTTCACCGCCCGCCTCTTCAAAGCTTTCCTTGATCTCTTCATTGATCTCTTCCAGCGTCTCGATGCAGTCAGCGGAAAAGGCAGGTGCACAGACGGCAATGTTCTTCTTGCCGGCCTCAGCCAATCGCGCAACTTCTTCGACGGTGTAGGGTTGCAGCCATTCCTCGGGCCCAAACCTGGATTGGAACGTCGTGGTGATTTCGGTATCTTCCCACCCCAAACGCTCCTTTAACAGCCGCGTCGTCTTCTGACATTGGCAATGATAGGGATCTCCCTCCATCAAGTATCTGATAGGGACCCCGTGGTAGGAACAGACCAGAATATCGGGCTTCTTCTGTAGGCCTGCATAGGCGCGCTCTATCGACTGAGCCAGCGCATCAATGTAATCCGCGCGATCGAAATAGGGCTCGACCGTCCGCGTGACGGGTTGCCACTTCTCATAAGTTAGCGCGCGGAAAAACTCGTCATTTGCCGTTGCGGAAGTAGCACCAGCGTAGTGCGGATAAAGCGGGAAAAACAATATCTTACGGCACCCTGCCGCTGTCATCTCAGCCACCTTTGACCGCGTTGACGGATTGCCATAGCGCATACAGAAATCGACTATAATGTTCTTGCCGTGCCGTTTGTGCATCTCGGCCTTGATCTTGTGCGATTGGGCCTTGGTTATGGTCATCAAAGGGCTTTCGCCAGCGTCTTCGTTCCAGATGGATTTATAGGCCGCACCGCTGGAAAACGGGCGTTTACTGAGGATGATCAACTGCAACAAGGGCTGCCAGATCCACGGGCTATAGTCGATGACACGGCGGTCGGACAAAAACTCGTTCAGATAGCGGCGCATCGACCAATAATCATAGTTGTCGGGCGTCCCGAGATTGGCCAGAAGGATGCCTATTTTGGGTTCGATTATAGCCGGGTGGTCATCCTTGGCGTGTTCCGGGCGAACGGTAACGGGCGCGGAGGCGCTGCTGTCCAGCATGTTCAATGGTCCTTGTCGTGCGGCTACCCGCCTGAGATAGACGGTTTTCAGCGAGGGTCAATCAGGCAAAGGGGTTTCTGTGGCGGCGAGCGCATCTGCCAGCCGCTGCTGGGCGGAGCCGGGACGCAGCGGTTTCGGTTGGCTTTCATCAGGTGCCCAACCCGTCAGAAACACCATTTCGAATGTTGCTGAAATCCGGCCGTTGGAGGTGGTGTATTGATCGGTATAAAGCCGCGATGCCACGTCAACTATCTGCCGTTTCAGAGGCGTTCGATTTCGTGCAGCCAAGGCGTTGCCCTCACCCATCGCTTTCAGATCGCGCATGAGGTGCCAGACATCGCGATATTCCACGTTCAGTTTGACGCTATCGGCGACCGGCAATGCAAAACCCGCGCGCTGCAATAAGGCTCCCAGATCCCGGATTTCCGCCATCGGCGCGACGCGTGGTGACAGCCCGCCAGTGACAGTGGCTTCGGCCTGCCCAAGGCAACTGCGCAATTCGGTAAGTGTCTGTCCACCCAGACTTGCCGCAATCAGCAAACCATCTGGTTTGAGGGCGCGTCGGCACTGGATCAGTTGCCCCACAGGGTCATTCGCCCAATGTAGCGCTAATGAATGGATGACAAGATCATGTTCGTCGGCGGCAAGCTCCAGTACCTCTTGATCTGGGAAAATAATGGCCTCGGGCAGGTGGTTTTTCCAGACCTGCGAAAAAGGCGTCACAATGGCAGGCGCCGTAAACGACCTGTTAACCATGGACAGGCGATCCTGCACTTCGTCTGCCGCGATCTCTTGCAAGAAATGAGTCGTCGCGCGCACGCGCTGCCGTTGCAGCGCGACAATATCAGTCAGAGCATTCGGTGCATTCATGGAGGTGACATAACGTGGCAGAGGTGAGTTTTCAAACGGCTGTTTCGATCGTCTACCCTCCGCGCTGTTTGGGGTGCGGCGGCAAAGTGATGAGCGATTTTGGTCTCTGTGGCACCTGCTGGCGGGACACTTTGTTTATCGGCGGCTCCATCTGTGACACCTGCGGCACGCCGCTGCCGGGGGACGATCTGTCTGATACACTAAAATGTGATGAGTGCATGATAACGCCGCGCCCCTGGGCGCAGGGGCGATCTGCACTGATCTACAAAGACAATGGAAAACGGCTCGTGCTCGCGCTCAAACATGGGGACCGGCAGGAAATTGCGACGCCTGCGGCCCGTTGGATGGCGCAGGCAATCGCGGATCTGCCCAAGGAAAACATGATCATCGCACCGGTGCCCCTGCATTGGATGCGCATGGTCAAACGGCGCTACAACCAATCCGCGCTTCTTGCGCAAGCCCTTGCAAAACATACAGGTTTGCCGGTTTGCCCGGACCTGCTGCAACGTCAGAAACGAACCCTGCCCATGGAGGGTATGACAAAAGAGGTCAGGTTCTCTTCGGTCAAGGGGGCCATCTCGGCGCACCCGCGCCGCAAGCATCGTCTCGTTGGGCGACCCGTGTTGCTGGTCGATGACGTTTTGACCTCTGGCGCGACACTGTCTTCGGCGGCAGATGCCTGCATTGCAGCAGGATCAGGGCCGGTATACGTTGTGACCCTAGCGCGGGTCGTCAAGGATGCCTAAATCCGGGTCCAAAGCACGACGCTAAAAGGACCACTGATATGAAGACCGTCGAAATCTACACCTCTCCACTTTGTGGCTTTTGCCATGCTGCGAAAAGACTGCTCAATCAGAAAGGTGTCGACTTTTCTGAGGTGGATGTTCTGGCGAACCCCAATCGCAAACCTGAAATGATTCAGCGCGCGAATGGCGGGCGAACCGTGCCGCAGATTTTTGTCGGTGAAACTCACGTGGGTGGATGCGACGATCTATATGCGCTTGAACGTTCCGGAAAACTGGACGCTTTGCTGGCCGCCTGATGAAAATTGCCCTGCTGCAGCTCAATGTAACGGATGATCCGGTTGCCAATCTGGAGGTGACCCTGAAATTCGTTCGGGAAGCCGCTGCAGCAGGTGCCCGGTTTGTTCTGACGCCGGAGGTGACGAATTGTGTCTCCACCAGCCGCAAACATCAACAAATGGTGTTGCAGCATGAAGAGCACGACATCACTCTGGCCGCCTTGAGCAAAGAAGCGCAGGCCCTAGGGATCTGGATGTTGATCGGCTCGTTGGGGTTGAAAACCAATGATTCGGACCAGCGATTTGCCAACCGCTCATTTGTCATAAATCCGGACGGGGAAATCGTCGCGAAATATGACAAAATCCATATGTTTGATGTGGATGTGACCCCCGAAGAAACCTGGCGCGAATCTGAAGGATATCGCCCGGGCACCAAAGCGGTTGTGGCGCAGACGCCCTTTGCGCCCATTGGTCTGACGATCTGCTATGATGTCCGCTTTCCAAAGCTTCATGCAGCACTTGCGAATGCCGGTGCCCGCATTCTGACGGTGCCTGCCGCTTTTTCTCCGGTCACCGGTGCTGCGCATTGGCATACACTTCTCAAAGCGCGTGCCATTGAGACCGGATGCTATGTTTTAGCGCCAGCTCAAACGGGCGTGCATGCCAGTACCGATCATAAAATGCGCCAAACCTATGGCCATTCGCTGGTTGTTACCCCTTGGGGAGAGGTCCAAATGGACGCAGGTGAAGCACCGGGCGTTTACATGACAGACCTCGATATGGGAGAAGTGTCCAAGGCCCGGGGCCGCGTCCCCAGTCTTGAAAACGCGCGACCATTTGATGGACCCTGATGAACGACGACAGAAATGCTCTGGCAATTGCTCTCTTTAGCGAAGTGCTTGCGGCGGACCAGATGGTGCGCGCAAGGCTGAGCCGTGTGCTGCCCAAGGGCATGGAAATCTCGCATTTTTCGGTTTTGAACCATTTGGCGCGCAACATGGTGGAACGCACACCCGCGCAACTGGCTGAAACTTTCCATGTCACGCGTGGTGCCATGACTAATACGCTCAGCAAACTGGAATGGGCGGGATATGTGCATATCCGGCCGGACTGGGATGACGCACGCCGCAAAATGGTTGCGATCAGCCCCGCAGGCCGTCAGGCACGGGATCAGGCCGTCGGGTCGATCACGCCGCTGATCAATCAGGTGGTTGAGAAACTGGGTGACGAGAAAGTGCGCGAGGCCCTGCCAATCCTGCGGGAACTCCGCAGTCAATTGGGCGACCGGGCTTAGGCGGGTTTTACGCTGGCCGTGACGTAGTTGACGCTCAAATCCCGGTCGGACAGGCGCCACGACCATGTGACCGGGTTGAAGACGAATCCCTTACGGTCCACAGGGCCCAGACCGGCGTCCTGCAGCAGATCATAAAGTTCGTCCGGTGTGATGAATTTCGACCATTCGTGTGTGCCCTTCGGCAGCCATCGCATGACATGTTCCGCTCCGATAATCGCCATCATATAGGATTTCGGATTTCGATTGAGTGTTGAGCAGATGTGCAATCCGCCGGGTTTTAGCAATTTGCGGCAGGCGACCAGATAGTCGATGGGCGATGCCACGTGTTCGACAACTTCCATATTCAGCACGGCGTCAAATTGTTCGCCTGCCTCCGCCAGATCTTCGGCTGTGGTGTGGCGGTAGTCGATTTCCAACCCGGATTGTTCGGCATGAATTTTCGCGACCGGAATATTTCGTTCGGCGGCATCTGCCCCAACCACATCCGCACCGAGGCGTGCCATAGGTTCTGCCAGTAGCCCACCCCCGCAGCCGATATCGAGAATGCGCAGCCCTTTGAACGGGCCGGTGTCTTTCAGATCGCGGTCAAATTCGGCGGCAATCTGGCTTGTAATGTAGTCCAGACGGCAGGGGTTGAGCATATGCAAGGGTTTGAATTTGCCGTTTTCATCCCACCACTCCGCCGCCATCGCTTCAAATTTAGCGATTTCCGAGGGGTCAACAGTGGTTTGAGGCGCTTGCATTCTCTTCTCCATGTGCTCAAAAGCGTTTTCGTATTATATAGGCCTGTAATGGACAAATTCTCGGACCAAAAGCGCGCAGTGCAATATCTGTACCCGCCGATCGACCCTTTCGATCAGCGGATGCTCGACGTGGGCCAGGGACATAAGGTCTATGTGGAGCAATGTGGGAACCCGCAAGGCATCCCGGTCGTGGTGTTGCACGGTGGGCCGGGCGGTGGATGCAGCCCCGCCATGCGCCGATATTTCGATCCGGAAATCTACCGGGTGATTCTCTTTGATCAGCGCGGTTGCGGCAGATCACGCCCGCACGCCAGTGTTACCCACAACACCACATGGCACCTGGTTGATGACATCGAACTGATTCGCCGCGAATTGGATATCGAGCACTGGATTGTTTTTGGTGGCAGCTGGGGCGCGACACTGGCGCTGATCTATGCGCAGGCTCATCCCGATCACGTGCGCCATATCGTTTTGCGTGGCGTGTTCCTGATGACCAAACGGGAATTGGACTGGTTTTACGGTGGGGGTGCGGGCAAATTCTGGCCAGAGGTCTGGGAGCGCTTCACTTCGCTGGTTCCCGCAGACGAGCAAGCTGATTTGATCGAAGCCTACCGGCGCCGCTTGTTCTGCGGTGATATGACCATTGAAACTCGCTACGCCAAGGCCTGGTCTTCTTGGGAAAATGCTCTGGCCTCCATTCATTCTTCCGGGACAACCGGTGAAAGCCCCGGCGACTATGCGCGCGCCTTTGCGCGGTTGGAGAATCACTATTTTTCCAATGCAGGGTTTCTTGAGTTTGATGGCCAGATTCTCGCCCATGTCGGGCGTATTGCGCATATTCCGGGTGTGATCGTACAGGGGCGCTACGATATGATCTGCCCGCCGGATAGCGCATTTGCTTTATCCAAGGCGTGGGGCAACTGTGACCTGAAAATGGTGCGGAATGCCGGTCATGCGTTGTCCGAACCCGGCATTAGTGCGGAACTGGTGCGTACAATGGACAGGATCGCGGGCCAATGAGCCGACCATCCCATATGGACCGGCGCGCGCTCTTCGCCTCCGGTGCGGCGGCAGCACTGTTGGCGGCCACAGGCCTTTCTGCACAGACAGCACCGAAATCCGGCGGACGCCTGCGTATGGCGTTGTCGGGCGCTTTGCGTTCAGACGGGTTTGATGCGCGCGCGCATCAAGGGCTTTTCATGCAGGTTGCAATGGTCGGCGGGGTTTTTGAAACCCTCACCGAAGTCGCTTCAGACGGCACGTTGAGGGGGGAGCTCGCGACGAGCTGGCAGGGAAGTGCTGACGCGCGTAACTGGTTGATTGATTTACGCAAAGACGTACGTTTTCACGATGGCAGCACATTTTCGGCACGTGATGTGGCGGCATCATTTGAACTGCACAAAGAACTGACATTAGCCGATATCGAGCGACTGGAGACGATCGGAGATCATCAGATCAGGATTGTGTTGTCCCACCCTGATGCCGATTTTCCATATCGTCTGTCTTCGCCAGAACTGGTGATTTATCCTTCGGGGAATTTGGTGGGTGCGATGCAGGCGGGCATTGGTACCGGTCTCTACAAAGTTCACAAATTCCTGCCCGGACGGCAATTTATCGGGTTTCGGGTGGCGGAGCATTACAAGAACGGTCACGCGGGTTGGTTTGACAGCGTAGAGCTTGTGTCTCTGCCTGCCGATTCCATCCGCGCCGAAGCATTGAGGGATCACTATGTTGATGCGGTCGACCTGACACATACCGCTGATCTGGATGATCTTAGTGAGATGACCTTGCTGCCCGAGGAGCATTTTATGACGGCGGCGGTCCGCGACTGTCTGGCGCTTCCCGGACAGATCGGGTCGCGCTGGCCGATGGATGATTTTCGCGCAGCACAGCGGTGGTGGATGGCCTGACGCGATCAGGGGTTGCAGTTCCGCACGCGCCCGCCTATATCCTTCGATAATAGCGGCGCGTTCGGGTCCACACCAAACGCTCCACCGAAACACGATACGGGCCGCGCGCCCGTTTTTTTGTGCCTGAAAGACATATGACCAACGATCTGATCGCGAAAGCTGCCATTGATCGCCGCATGGCCGAGATCATCACTCCGGTGATCGAGGATATGGGGTTTGAGCTTGTGCGCGTACGGTTGATATCTGGCAAGACGACGACGCTGCAAATCATGGCCGACAAGCCCGACGGCGGCATTGAGGTCGATGATTGTGCCGAGATCAGTCAGGCTGTGAGCGCCATTCTGGATGTCGAAGACCCGATTCTGGACGAATACACGCTTGAAGTATCGAGCCCCGGAATTGACCGCCCGCTGACCCGGCTCAAAGATTTCGCGATGTTCGAAGGCTATGAAGCCAAGATTGAAACCGGCGAAATGATCGAGGGTCGCCGCCGCTTCAAAGGGGAGCTGGCAGGCGTTGAGGACGATGAAGTTCTGATCAATGTGGCTGAGGGTACGATCGGGTTGAAATTCGACTGGTTGAGTGACGCCAAGCTCGTTTTGACAGATGATCTGATCAAGGAAATGTTGCGCCAGCGTAAGGCGACAAGCGCGATAGACGAGACCAAATTTGACGAAATTTCCGACGAGATTGTGTCGGAAGATTCCGCTGAGGGAGACCAATAAATGGCAATTACATCTGCAAACCAGCTTGAGCTGTTGCAAACCGCCGAGGCTGTGGCGCGCGAAAAGATGATCGACCCCGGACTGGTGGTCGAAGCGATGGAAGAATCACTCGCTCGTGCCGCGAAGTCCCGCTATGGCGCGGAGATGGACATCCGTGTTTCCATCGACCGTAAAACCGGGCGCGCGACCTTTACCCGTGTCCGCACCGTGGTCGAAGAAGAAGAGTTGGAGAACTACCAAGCAGAGTTCACTGTCGAGCAGGCCAAACAATATCTGGATGACCCCAAGATCGGGGACACTTTTGTCGAGGAAGTCCCGCCTGTGGAAATGGGCAGGATCGCCGCGCAATCCGCCAAGCAGGTCATCCTGCAAAAGGTGCGCGAAGCCGAGCGCGACCGCCAGTTCGAGGAATTCAAGGACCGCGCCGGCACGATCATCAATGGTCTGGTCAAGCGTGAGGAGTACGGCAACGTCATCGTGGATGTGGGTGCCGGTGAGGCGATTCTGCGCCGCAACGAGAAGATCGGCCGTGAGAGCTATCGCCCGAACGACCGCATCCGCGTTTACATCAAGGATGTGCGTCGCGAACAGCGTGGCCCGCAGATTTTCCTGAGCCGCACAGCGCCGGAATTCATGGCGGAACTTTTCAAGATGGAAGTACCGGAGATTTATGACGGTATCATCGAGATCAAGGCCGTGGCCCGTGACCCGGGCAGCCGCGCCAAGATCGCTGTTATTTCTTATGACAACTCGATTGATCCGGTAGGAGCTTGCGTCGGGATGCGTGGTTCCCGTGTGCAGGCGGTGGTGAACGAACTGCAGGGCGAGAAGATCGACATTATCCCGTGGAACGAAGACCAGCCGACCTTCCTTGTGAATGCGTTGCAACCGGCGGAAGTCAGCAAGGTGGTTCTGGACGAAGAAGCCGGGAAAATCGAGGTTGTGGTGCCGGAAGAGCAGTTGAGCCTCGCCATTGGCCGTCGTGGTCAGAACGTGCGCCTGGCGTCGCAACTGACCGGTCTCGACATCGACATCATGACCGAAGAGCAGGAAAGTGCACGCCGTCAGGCCGAATTTGAACTGCGGACCAAACTCTTCGTCGACAATCTCGATCTCGACGAGTTCTTTGCGCAGCTGCTGGTCTCGGAAGGTTTCTCCAACCTCGAAGAGGTCGCCTATGTTGAGCTTGACGAACTACTGGTCATCGACGGTGTGGACGAAGATACCGCCAACGAACTGCAGGCCCGGGCCCGCGATGTGCTTGAAGCGCAGAACAAGGCAGCGCTGGAGAACGCCCGTAGCATGGGTGTCGAAGACAGCCTGGTTGAATTCGAAGGCCTGACACCCCAAATGATCGAAGCGCTTGCGAAAGATGACGTGAAGACGCTTGAGGATTTTGCGACCTGCGCTGATTGGGAACTGGCTGGTGGCTGGACCACCGTGGATGGCGAGCGGGTCAAGGACGACGGTGTTCTGGAACCTTTTGATGTTTCACTGGAAGAGGCGCAACAACTGATCATGACCGCGAGGGTCATGTTGGGCTGGGTCGATCCGGCAGATCTGGAAGCTGACGCCGAAGAAGAGTTGGAAGACATCGAGACGGAGGAAGCCGAGGTCTGATCTCAGACCTCGGGGTCTCAAGATGGGTCGCGGTGGTGCTCCCAAAGATCGCAATGACGGTCCGGAACGCAAGTGCATTGCCACGGGCGACGTGCTGCCAAAATTCGGGCTGATCCGATTTGTTGCCGGTCCGGACGGTCAGATTTTCCCGGACATTCTGGGGAAGTTACCCGGTCGCGGTATCTATGTTGCTGCTGACCGTGACGCGATCGAGAAGGCTGTCAAAAAAGGCCTGTTTGCGCGTGGGGCGAAAAAACCGGTCAAGGTGCCGGATGATCTGTTGGCCGAGATTGAACGGCAATTGGTGAGACGGGTTGTTGAGTTGATATCCCTGCAACGCAAGGCAGGCAAAGCCGTCGCGGGATACGAGAAGGTAAAGAGCTGGCTTCAAATGGAGGAGGCCGAAGTCTTGATTCAGGCAGTCGATGGATCGGGACGTGGGAAATCGAAACTGAGCACGCCGCATTACGGTCATTACATCGGCTGGCTGACGGCGGACGAATTGGGTTTGGCATTCGGACGTCAAACTGTGATACATGGGGCGCTCGCCTCTGGTGGACTCACTCAACGTGTTGTAGAGGAAGCCAACCGACTTAAAGGCGTGCGCAAAAACGAGGGTGGCAAGGGCCACCCGAAAGGATAGACGAGCTTCATGAGCGATACTGACGGCAAAAAAACATTGGGTCTGCGCGGCGGTGCTGCGCGTCCGGGCAACGTAAAGCAGAGCTTTAGCCACGGACGGACCAAGAACGTCGTGGTGGAGACCAAACGCAAGCGCGTTGTGGTGCCAAAACCTGGTGCTGGCAAGACAAGTACCGGTGGTGGTGCTGCGACGGGCGATCCGTCCAGGCGGCCCGCGGGCATTTCCGATGCGGAGATGGAGCGCCGGTTGAAAGCCGTTCAGGCTGCCAAAGCGCGCGAAGTGGAAGAAGCTGCGACGCGTCAGGCCGAAGAGAAGGCCCGCGCCGAAGAGCGCGAGCGCCGTCGGGCGGAGCAGGAAGAGAAAGAGCGCGCGGAACGTGAGCGTGAAGAGAGCCTCAAAGCAAAGGCCGAGGAAGATGCACGCCGCAAACAGGAAGCCGAAGCCGCTGCAAAGGCCGCAGCAGCGCCGGTCGAAGAGCCTGTTGTCGCACGTCCGACCAACACCAAGGCACCGGACGCCGCGCCGCGTAAGCAGCAGGATCGAGATCGCGATAACAACAAGCGTGGCGGCAAGGGTGGCGAAGACAACCGCCGCTCCGGCAAGCTGACATTGAACCAAGCGCTTTCTGGTGGTGAAGGCGGTCGTCAGCGGTCGATGGCCGCGATGAAGCGCAAGCAGGAGCGTGCGCGCCAGAAAGCGATGGGTGGCACGGTTGAGCGCGAGAAGGTCGTGCGGGATGTGCAATTGCCGGAAGCAATTGTTGTTTCTGAGCTGGCGAATCGCATGGCCGAACGTGTGGGTGAGGTCGTCAAGGCGTTGATGAATAACGGCATGATGGTGACGCAAAACCAGACAATTGATGCCGACACCGCCGAGCTGATCATCGAAGAATTCGGCCACAAGGTGGTGCGGGTGTCTGATGCTGATGTCGAAGACGTGATCAAAGAGGTTGAAGACGACGACAAGGATCTCAAACCACGCCCCCCCGTGATTACCATCATGGGTCACGTCGATCACGGCAAGACGTCATTGCTGGACGCGATTCGGAATGCGAAAGTTGTCGCTGGCGAAGCGGGTGGCATCACTCAGCACATCGGCGCCTATCAGGTGAAAACCGAGAGTGGTCAGGTTCTGAGTTTCCTCGATACGCCCGGCCACGCTGCGTTTACGTCCATGCGGTCGCGCGGCGCGCAGGTGACGGATATCGTGGTTCTGGTGGTTGCTGCGGATGACGCGGTGATGCCGCAGACGGTTGAAGCGATCAACCATGCCAAGGCGGCGCAGGTGCCGATGATTGTGGCGATCAACAAGATCGACCGTCCGGCGGCTGACCCGACGAAAGTGCGCACCGATCTGCTGCAACACGAAGTGATTGTGGAGCAGATGTCCGGTGACGTCCAAGACGTCGAGGTTTCGGCCATTACCGGTCAGGGTCTTGATGAATTGCTGGAAGCCATCGCCCTTCAAGCCGAAATTCTGGAATTGAAAGCCAATCCGGATCGTGCGGCCCAAGGTGCGGTTATTGAGGCGCAGCTTGATGTGGGGCGTGGTCCGGTCGCGACAGTGCTGGTTCAGAATGGCACGCTGCGTCAGGGTGATATCTTCGTTGTGGGTGAGCAATACGGTAAGGTTCGTGCGCTCATTGACGATCAGGGCAACCGCGTCAAAGAAGCAGGGCCGTCCGTACCGGTTGAGGTTTTGGGTCTTAACGGAACGCCAGAGGCGGGTGACGTCTTGAATGTGACCTCCACTGAGGCACAGGCGCGTGAAATCGCGGCCTACCGTGAGAATGCCGCAAAAGACAAGCGCGCAGCAGCGGGTGCGGCGACAACCCTTGAGCAGCTGATGGCGAACGCCAAGGCGGACGAAAACGTCAGCGAACTGCCAATTCTGGTCAAAGCGGATGTACAGGGCTCAGCGGAAGCCATCGTTCAGGCGATGGAGAAAATCGGCAATGATGAGGTACGCGTTCGCGTGTTGCATTCGGGTGTGGGCGCAATCACTGAAACCGATGTGGGGCTGGCCGAAGCGAGCCAGGCACCGATCATGGGATTTAACGTGCGTGCCAATGCATCGGCGCGCAATACGGCCAACCAAAAAGGCGTCGAAATCCGCTATTACTCCGTGATCTATGATCTCGTGGATGATGTGAAAGCCGCCGCTTCCGGCCTGTTGAGCGCAGAGATTCGCGAGAATTTCATTGGGTACGCGACCATCAAGGAAGTCTTCAAGGTGACGGGCGTCGGTAAAGTCGCAGGTTGCCTGGTGACCGAAGGGGTGGCGCGCCGATCCGCAGGTGTTCGGTTGCTGCGTGACAACGTGGTGATCCATGAAGGAACGCTGAAAACCCTGAAGCGGTTCAAGGACGAAGTGGCTGAAGTTCAGTCAGGTCAGGAATGCGGCATGGCATTTGAAAATTACGATGATATCCGCGCTGATGATGTCATTGAGATTTTTGAGCGCGAAGAAATCACGCGAACCCTCAGCTAACGCCAAAGCAAGCTCAAGAATCGAAAAAGGGACAGCAAATCGCTGTCCCTTTTCTCCGACTGGAAATGCTGTCAGGCCGCTTTGGTGACCGGCACGCCTGTATAGCTTGTGTCATCAACTCTCACCACAATACGCCCGTCAGGTAACGCGCGAACGTAGATTCCTTGAATTGATATTGCACTTCCCAGTGTGATCGTCCGTAACATGCCCATTTCCTCCCCAGGAATATGACAATGTGATGGTGCAATGAAGTCTGGGTGATTGTAATAAAAATATAGTTAATTGCCCGTAATAGGCGAAAACTTGCGAATGGATTCACGTATTAAGGAATCTGTTTACAACCAATCCCGTAGAATCGGTATCAACGGAATGTCGGCCGCAGGCATCGGGTAATCCCTAAGTGACTGAGAACGAACCCACTTTAATGACTGCCCCTCACGAGATTGAGGTGTGCCTTCCCATTTTCGGCAAGCAAAGAGCGGCATTAACAAATGGAAGTCTTCGTAGCTGTGACTGGCAAAAGTTAACGGCGCAAGGCACGAATCCCAGGTCTTTATGCCAAGTTCCTCGTGCAATTCCCGTATCAGTGCGGATTCGGGCGTTTCGCCTTTTTCTACCTTGCCGCCGGGAAATTCCCACAAGCCGGCCATTGATTTCCCGGCTGGGCGTTGTGCCAGCAATATCCGGCCATCGACGTCGATCAGCGCAACCGCTGATACCAGAACAATCTTTTGCTGGCTCATGAACGGTAGTCGGCGTTGATTTCTATATAGCGGTGGGTCAGATCACAGGTCCATACGGTGGAACGCCCCGTACCGATCCCGATGTCCACGCCAATGACGAGTTCATCGCCTTTCATATGCGCGGCAGCTTTGGCTTCATCATACCCTTCGCTGACCCAGCCATTTTCAGCAACCATCACATCGCCGAATCGGATGGACAATCTGTCACGATCTGCGGCGGCACCCGATTTGCCAACCGCCATGACCACGCGACCCCAATTGGGATCTTCGCCAGCTATGGCAGTCTTGACCAGAGGCGAATTCGCGATCGACATCGCGTGGGTCTTTGCATCCGTATCATTCTTCGCGCCCGTCACTTCGATTTCGACTAATTTCGTAGCGCCTTCACCATCCCGCACAACCTGATGGGCCAAATCCAGCATGACATCGTGCAGAGCGTCCGAAAACGCCAGATCGCCGCTCACGTCCACGCTGGATGCACCCGTGGCTGCAAGCAGCAGCGTATCCGAGGTCGAGGTATCGCTGTCCACGGTGATGCAGTTAAAGGTTTGCGCGTTGTGACCTGACAGCATGGCTTGCAGTTCGGCCTGTGGAATTTTCGCATCCGTGAAAATGTAGACCAGCATCGTTGCCATATCGGGTGCGATCATCCCGGAGCCTTTAGCGATACCCGCGATCTTCACTGTCTGCCCGGCGATCACAACTTCCTTTCCGGCACCCTTTGGAAAAGTGTCTGTGGTCATGATTGCTCTGGCAGCGTCCGCAATCGTGTTTGGATCCAACTGATCTGCCAAAGTCGCCAGATGTGTTGTGATCTTTTCAAATGGCAGAGGTTCACCAATGACGCCAGTGGACGCGGTGAACACACGCGATTGCGGCACGGTACAAGCATCTGAAACTGCCCTAGTAATCGCCTCAACCGCAGAAACGCCACCGCGACCCGTAAAGGCATTGGAGTTGCCGGAATTAACGAGGATGGCGGCACCGTCCTCCGTATGACCGCCCAATTTTGCCTGACAATCCAGCACCGGCGCCGACCGTGTTGCAGAGGTAGTGAAAACGCCAGCCACCGCCGTTCCCGGCGCAAGTTTTGCCAACATCACATCCGTGCGCCCTTGATACTTCACACCCGCTGCAATGGTTGAAAAAGTCACTCCATCGATTACCGGCAGCTCCGGGAACGCCTTTGGTGCCAGGGGAGATACAGAAGAGATCTTGGCCATTCCGACGTTATTCCAGCAGGTCAGTCTGTTTCAGAATTGCCGGATCAATGACCTGATCCGCAAAAACTTTTACATCAGCGTTTGAGGCCGCGCTTGTAATCGCCTCTTGCGCCACCTGTTGCCGTATTTCATTGGAAAGATCGCCGCGCACGTCATCCAGCGTGGGAATGGCGGCTTTGCGCGTGTCATTCAGCTTAATGATGTGCCAACCAAATTGCGTCTGAACCGGAACAGAAACTTCGCCAACGCCAAGCGCGATGGTTGCCGCCTCAAAGGTTGGCACCATCATGCCGGGGCCGAACCAACCCAGTTCACCTCCGCCCGGGCCGGAAGGGCCGGTGGATTTTTCACGGGCGGTGGCGGCAAAGTCGGCACCGCCATCAATGGTTTCTTTGACCGCTATGGCTTCCTCCTCGGTTTCGACGAGAATATGCGATGCATTATATTCTTCTTCCGGGTCGATATCTCCGTATTGCCGGTCATAAAGAGCCTGAAGCGCGTCATCGGTCACGGCATCGGCAAGCACTTCTTCAACCACTTCCGCCGCTGTCAGAGAACGCCTTTCATTGTCGAGCGACATGGTGACACGCGCTGGTAGATCACCCTCGAAATTCTGGGCGAGCGCACTTTGCTGCACAAGTTGCTCGAGGATCCCGTCGTAAAGGACCTTGTCGTCCAGTTCCTGGTACTGCTGAGGCAATGATGCGCGTGCCGCAATCATATGGCCGAGTTTGATCTCAACACCGTTGACCGTGGCGATAACCGTGTCAGCCGTTGGGACGTCATCTTGCGCCCAGACTGGTGCAGCGATGCCTATCACTAGGGCCGCGCTGGCCAGAAAATTGAGATGTTTTTGCATGGATCGGTCCTATGGATGCGTCGCGGCAGGGCGCGACATTGACACGGTTTGGCGTGACCCTTACATCGCCCTATGGACATGGCAAGAGTGCTGCGTTCAATACCTATCTATGGGCTGTATCGCAGACGAGCAAGCAGATCGGCGCCATTACCTAAACTTCGGCTGGAGAACGCATGCTGGGCATCGGAACAATCGCAAAAAAGGTCTTTGGAACGCCAAACGACCGCAAGGTCAAAGCGACCCGCCCGCTGATCGAAAAGATCAACGCCCTTGAGCCCGAGTTCGAAAAGCTGACAGATGATGGCATCAAGGAGAAAACCGAAGCGCTGCGGCAGCGGGCTCTGGACGGCGAAAACCTGGATGATCTGCTACCCGAAGCCTTTGCCAATTGTCGAGAAGCCGCGCGCCGCGCGCTGGGCCTGCGGGCTTTCGACACGCAGTTGATTGGTGCTGTATTCCTGCACCAAGGCAATATTGCGGAGCAGAAAACGGGTGAGGGAAAGACGCTGACAGCGACATTTGCCGCCTATCTGAATGCGTTGACCGGCAAAGGTGTACATATCGTCACGGTCAACGAATACCTGGCCAAACGGGATGCCGGATGGATGGGGCAGGTCTTTGGCGCTTTGGGGCTGACTACCGGTGTCGCGCATTCGGAAATGACCGAAGAGGATAAGCGTGCCGCCTACGACAGCGACATAACCTATGCGACCAACAACGAGCTTGGCTTTGATTACCTTCGCGACAACATGAAGTCCGAGCTCAGCCAGATTTTCCAGAAGCAACACAATTTCGCGATCGTGGACGAGGTGGACTCGATTCTGATCGATGAAGCCCGAACGCCACTGATCATTTCCGGCCCGTCACAAGATCGCTCGGAGATGTATAAGGTCGTCGACGCCGTAATCCCAGAGCTTGATGACACCCATTATGAGCTCGACGAAAAGACCCGCAATGTGACTTTCACAGATGAGGGTAACGAGTTTCTTGAGGATTTGCTGCGGTCAAAGGAGCTTCTGGAAGAAGGCCAGACTCTTTATGATCCCGAGAGTACCACAATCGTGCACCATGTGAACCAGGGTTTGCGGGCGCACAAGCTGTTCCAGCGAGACAAGGACTACATTGTGCGGGACGATGACGTTGTGCTCATCGACGAATTCACCGGTCGCATGATGGCCGGGCGACGGCTTTCCGATGGGCTGCATCAGGCCATTGAGGCCAAGGAGAACGTCGCCATCAAGCCCGAGAACGTGACGCTGGCGTCCGTGACATTCCAGAACTATTTCCGTCTTTATAACAAACTGGCCGGGATGACGGGCACGGCGCTTACCGAGGCGGACGAATTTCAGGAAATCTACGGCCTTGGGGTCGTAGAAATCCCGACCAATAAGCCCATTGCGCGGGTTGACGAAGACGATCAGGTCTACCGCACTGTGCGCGAAAAATACGCCGCGATGCTGGAGCAGATCAAGGAAAGCAACGCCAAAGGGCAGCCAGCGCTGGTGGGTACGACCTCCATCGAGAAATCAGAGATTCTCAGCAATCTGCTGACGGAGGCGGGCATCAAGCACAATGTGCTGAACGCACGACAGCACGAACAGGAAGCCCAGATCGTTGCGGATGCCGGCAAATACGGCGCCGTGACCATTGCGACGAACATGGCGGGCCGCGGTACCGATATTCAGCTTGGCGGTAATGTGGACATGCAGGTTCTGGATGCCATCGCGGCAGACCCCGAAGCAGACCCGGAGGCCATTCGCGCCAAGGTCGAAGCCGAACATGCCGATGAAAAATCCAAAGTGCTGGAGGCAGGCGGCCTTTATGTTCTGGCGTCCGAGCGCCATGAAAGTCGCCGCATCGACAACCAGCTTCGGGGACGTTCAGGCCGTCAGGGGGATCCGGGGCGATCATCGTTCTATCTCAGCCTGGAAGATGACCTGATGCGGATTTTCGGATCGGAGCGGCTGGAAAAAGTGCTTACCACGCTTGGTCTCAAGGAAGGCGAAGCGATTGTGCACCCTTGGGTTAACAAATCGCTGGAACGGGCGCAGGCCAAGGTCGAAGGACGCAACTTCGACATCCGCAAGCAGCTTCTGAAGTTTGATGACGTGATGAACGAGCAGCGGAAAGTTGTCTTTACCCAGCGTCGCGACATTATGGAAGCGGCGGACCTCAGTGAAATCACAACCGACATGCGTCACCAGGTCATTGATGATCTGATCGATCAATACTTGCCACCGAATACCTACGCGGACCAGTGGGATTCAGGAGGTCTCCACACGGCTGTCCTGGAAAAACTGAGCCTTGATGTTCCGGTTGGCGATTGGGTCGAGGAAGAGGGCGTCGATGACGAGGCCATTCGGGACCGTCTGGTTGACGCTGCTGACAAGCTCATGTCTGAGAAGGCGGAACAGTTCGGCTCCGAAAACATGCGGAACATCGAAAAGCAGCTGTTGTTGCAATCAATTGACGGCAAATGGCGCGAACATCTTTTGACGCTCGAACATTTGCGGTCTGTTGTGGGTTTTCGCGGCTATGCGCAACGCGACCCTCTGAACGAATACAAAAATGAATCCTTCCAGCTTTTCGAAGGAATGCTGGACAGTCTGCGTGAAGACGTCACCCAGAAGCTGTCGCAAATCCGTCCGCTGTCGGAGGATGAGCAACGCGAGATGCTGGAGCAGATCAGGGCGCAGCAAGCAGCGGCCCAAGGTGCGGCGGCTGCTGTCGGAGGCAGTGCTGCCGCAGAATCCGCGGGCGAAGCGATGGACGGGTTTGTCGAAGATGATCCGTCCACTTGGGGAAATCCGGGTCGAAACGAGGCTTGCCCCTGCGGATCCGGCAAGAAATTCAAACACTGCCACGGACGCTTTACCTGAGGCATTCGCCATCTTCTTGCCAAAATGACACCCTTCCACCGTCATAACTCAGCCGTGTTTACCTTTCATTAAGACTTTGTTCCAACTGGTGGAGAGGGATCAAAGTAATGTCGCATAAGACAGAAATAATGACTGCAGCAGGGACCCTTGCCTGCGCTGTCGGCATCGGTTTCGTCATGCAAAGTGGCGAAGTGGCCGAGTTGCGATACGGTTCTTCGAATATACCAGCGGACGATTTGAAAATTCAGGGAACCTTGTCGTTTGACCAGCTTTCGCCACCTGACCTTGATCTTGCCAAGGCTGAGCCATCTCTGGACATCAGCGAAATTATTTTGACTTCTGCTGAAGTTGCCACACCCGAAACATTACCCAGCCGCGAAATGCCCGTACAGATATCCACGGTCCTGAAAAGCAGCTTGGAAGAACCCGCGGCACCCGAACTGGGCCCGCAACTTACCTGCCCCGTCAAACTGTCTGCTGAGCCTTATGCGGCCGCAATGGTCAAACTCAGCCTGACAGCGCCCTGCCTGCAGAATGAACGCGTCACCGTCAGCCATGAGGGTCTGAAATTCACCGAAACGACATCTGATACCGGGGGCCTTGACGTCGCTGTGCCCGCAATGTCTGAACAGGCTGAATTTTCGGTAACCTTTGCCAACGGCCACCGCGTTGCCACGACCGCTAGCGTACAAACCGTTTCCCTGTACGAACGTGTTGTGCTGCAATGGCAGGGCGAAGATACCGTGCAAATCCATGCTCGTGAACTCGGCGCTTCCTATGGGGACGCTGGCCATGTGTGGGCAGGTGCTGCACGAGACGTGACCGCAGTTGCGGATGGCCGGGGGGGCTTTCTGACCCGTCATGGCGATAGCTCAGCCGAGGATGGCCTGATGGCTGAGGTCTATACCTATCCAGCGGACCCTTCCTACGACAAAGCCGCCCTGCAATTGAGTGTGGAAACCGAGGTGACCGACCGGAATTGCGGACGAGAAGTCGAGGCAAAAGCGCTGAAACTGGTCGCGGGCGCGATACTGCCGATAAAGGCATTGTCGCTCGCGGTTCCCGGCTGCGACGCGGTTGGCAACTTTCTGGTGTTGAATAATCCGCTCGAAGACCTGACAGTCGCTTCAAAGTAGGTTTGCGACGAGGCACATTCACATGACATGGAAACGTGTGGCGGTTTTCGCCGCACTTTGCCTATTGGGGACCGCCCCTCTTGCCCAGGATGTGACACTGACGTCCCGGGACGGGCGCGTGGAATTGTCCGGCACGTTGTTGGGGTTTGATGGTGAGTTCTATCGTCTCGAAACACTCTACGGTGAATTGACGGTTGATGGGTCGGGCGTCTCATGTGATGGCCCGGGCTGTCCAAATCTGCAGGATTTTGTTGCGGAGCTCTACCTGTCGGGATCGGCAACTATGGGGGCTGTGTTGATGCCGGCACTGGTGGAAGGATTTGCGCTGCGCAATGGGTATGAGGCCGAACGCAAGACTGAGGACAAAACGCATTTTACCTACAGCCTGACAGATTCAGATACCCAAAAACGCGTCGCGGAATTTTTCTTTCGGGTTACCAATACCGACGAGGGGTTTGCTGACCTGCTCGCCAACGAAGCTGATCTGGTCATGGCTTTGCGCGAAATCCGTCCTGACGAGCAGCAGCGTGCGCGCGATTCTGGGATGGGGGATATGACCGATGACAATCGCAGCCTCGTTCTGGCTTTGGATGCCGTTGTGCCGATCGTCGCACCGAACAACCCGCTCAAAGACATAGCCCCTTTGAATTTGGCCCGCGCCTATGTCGGTCAGATCACCAACTGGTCCGCTCTTGGGGGGCCGGATGCACCGATCACCTTACATGCGCCCGACGCCAAAACCGGTCTCGGACAGGCCATCGAGGATGAAATCATCGCACCTGTGGGGTTGCAGATGTCGCCAAACGTTGTTCGTCATGATCGTGGGATTGAACTTGCCCAAGCGGTCGCGTCCGACCCATTTGCATTGGGCGTTGCCAGTTTTGCAGAAGTGGGGAATGCGCAACCGCTTACATTGACCGGAGACTGTGGCCGGATGCTGAGAGCCACGCGCCGCTCAATAAAGACAGAAGATTACCCATTGACCGCGCCAATGTTCCTTTACCACCCGGCACGGCGGTTACCCAAGGTTGCGCGCGAATTTCTGGCATTCACCAGAGGTCCTGCTGCGCAGATCGTGATTCGCCGGGCCGGGTTTGTCGATCAGGCAGCCGAAGAAGTCCCAGTTGATGAACAGGGGGACCGCTTTGCCAACGCCATCGCAGCGGCTGGCGTGGAGATTGAACTATCTGAATTGCAACGTATGACGTTCACCCTGTCACCGATGAAGCGGCTTACGACCTCCTTCAGGTTCGAGGCGGGGTCGGTCCGCCTCGATGCGCAATCTCGTTCCAATATCCAACAGTTGGGTCGTGCCCTGGAACAAGGGCGGTACGACACGCGAAAGCTCCTGTTCGTCGGTTTCAGTGACGGTGATGGTCCGGCAACCACCAATAAGGGTATCGCTCTGCGACGGGCTGAAGCGGTGCGGCAGGCTGTGGTCGCAGTGGCGGAAACAGCGGACCTCGACCGTGTCGAATTGCAGGTCGATGCGTTCGGAGAAGCGATGCCCATGGCCTGTGACAACAGCGCCTGGGGACGTCAGGCAAATCGCCGCGTCGAAGTCTGGGTGCGTTGATCCACAAGGAGGATACCGCGCATTGCAAACTCATCCTGTCAGATTTTCCTGCCTTGGCAAGATCGAGGATTTGCAGGTTTTGGCGGGTAATTTTGAAACTAGAAAATCAGATTCTGCTGATGGCTGGTCGGTCGCGATAGCGTTGGAGTCGCGATACGCCATCGCCAAACAGCAGATCGGGAGTGAGACTGCACTGGGTTGGATGTCAATTCGAACTTGAGGTTGATAAAGAAGAATAGTCGGACCTTTGGCCCGGCTATTCCGCTTTGGCGGTATGTCAACACGCTCTATTTCAGGGACTAATGCTCGGGAAAGCGCCCAAGAGGATGGCTATTGCCCATCATCCCTTCATCGAATCCCAGAAACTCTTCACGCTAGAGAAGAAGCTCGACGATTCTGGATTGTTGTTCTCCGAGAGATCTTCAAATTCTGCCAACAGTTCCTTTTGCCGCGCTGTAAGATTGACAGGCGTTTCGACAGCCAGCTCGATGAACATGTCACCCGATCCGGCACCTCTGAGCGCTGGCATGCCTTTGTTCCGCAACCGCATTTGGCGGCCGGACTGGCTGCCCGCAGGAATTTGAACGCGACCGCGACCGCCATCGATGGTTGGAACTTCGATCGATCCGCCAAGGGCGGCCTTGGCCATCGAAACCGGTACACGACAGAATAGATTGCCGCCATCTCGCTGGAACAATTCGTGCTCTGCAACTTCGATGAAGATGTAGAGGTCTCCGGAGGGACCGCCTCGCATGCCGGCTTCGCCTTCGCCAGCGAGCCTGATCCGCGTTCCCGTTTCGACGCCCGCAGGGATGTTGACGGAGAGGGCACGATCTTTTTCCTGTCGACCAGCGCCCTGGCAGGATTTACAGGGGTTCTTGATGTGCTGTCCCAAGCCGGAACAAGTCGGACAGGTACGTTCAACGGTGAAGAAACCCTGTTGCGCGCGCACCTTACCCATACCGGAACAGGTTGGGCATGTTGTCGGTTCTGATCCGCCTTCGGCTCCCGTACCACTGCAACTGTCACAGCTCACCGATGTGGGGACGTTGATCGTTTTTTGCAGGCCGGAGAAGGCATCTTCCAGCGTGACGCTCAGATTGTAGCGCAGGTCCGAGCCACGCGCTGCGCGGCGCCCGCCGCCGCGTTGCTGCCCGCCCATGAAGTCGCCGAAAAGATCGTCAAAGACGTCCGAAAATGCCGATGAGAAGTCGCCTTGACCTCCGCCAAATCCGCCACCGGGACGCCCGCCGCCGCCCATACCGCCTTCAAATGCTGCATGACCATAGCGGTCGTAGGCCGCCTTTTTGTCAGCATCCTTGAGGACTTCATAGGCCTCGTTGGCCTCTTTGAACTGAGATTCAGCTTGCGGATTGTCTTTGTTGCGATCGGGGTGAAGCTCTTTCGCCTTGCTGCGATAGCCCTTTTTTATCTCGTCCGCCGAGGCACCTTTGGCGACGCCAAGAACCTCATAATAATCACGTTTTGCCATCAACTAGGTCCCCTTGCTGGAACGTGAGAGGCCGACCCGGAGGTCGGCCTATGCAGTGGTTCCGGGTTACGCGCGGCTCACGCGCGCTTGTCGTCGTCGAGGTCTTCGAACTCGGCGTCGACGATGTCGTCGTCGCCGGGCGCTTCGTCAGCCGCGGCCGCGACATCCTCATCGTCTTCCTGAGCGGCTTTATAGATGGCCTCGCCAAGTTTCATCGCAGCTTCGGTGACGTTCTGAATACCAGACTTGATCTTGTCGGCATTCTCGGTTTCCAGCTCGTCCTTGAGCGCGGCAATCGCGAGCTCGATGGCTTCAATGGTGGTCGGATCGACCTTATCGGCATGCTCCTCCATCGACTTCTCGGTCGAGTGGATAAGGCTTTCCGCCTGGTTCTTCGCTTCGATGAGTTCGCGGCGCTCTTTGTCGGCCTCCGCGTTCTCTTCGGCGTCCTTCACCATTTTCTCGATGTCTTCGTCCGAGAGACCACCAGACGCCTGGATCGTGATTTTCTGTTCTTTGCCAGTGCCTTTGTCCATCGCGCCCACTGACACGATGCCGTTGGCATCAATGTCGAAGGTTACTTCGATCTGCGGCATGCCGCGTGGGGCGGGCGGGATGTTTTCGAGATTGAAGGCTCCGAGGATTTTGTTGTCGGAAGCCATCTCGCGCTCACCTTGGAAAACCCGGATGGTCACAGCGTTCTGGTTATCTTCGGCTGTAGAGAAGATTTGCGATTTCTTCGTTGGGATCGTTGTGTTGCGGTCGATGAGGCGGGTGAAAACGCCACCCAGTGTTTCGATGCCCAAGCTCAGCGGTGTCACGTCGAGCAGAACCACGTCTTTGACGTCGCCCTGAAGAACACCGGCCTGAATCGCGGCACCCATGGCGACAACCTCGTCCGGGTTCACACCCTTGTGCGGCTCCTTGCCGAAGAATTTGGTCACTTCCTCGACCACTTTCGGCATGCGAGTCATACCACCAACCAGAACGACCTCGTCGATGTCGGAGGGCGACAGACCTGCATCTTTCAGAGCGGCCTGGCAGGGTTTGATCGAATTCTTGATCAGGTCGCTGACGAGGCTTTCCAGTTTGGAACGGGTCAGCTTCATGACCATATGCAACGGCTGGCCGTTGGCGCCCATGGAAATGAACGGCTGGTTGATCTCGGTCTGGCTGGAACTCGAGAGTTCGATCTTGGCTTTCTCTGCGGCCTCTTTCAGGCGCTGCAGGGCCATCTTGTCTTTGGTCAGGTCAACCTGATGCTCTTTTTTGAACTCATCTGCGAGGTAGTTGACGATGCGCATGTCAAAGTCTTCACCCCCCAGGAAGGTGTCCCCGTTGGTGGATTTCACCTCAAACAGGCCGTCATCGATTTCGAGGATGGTCACGTCGAAAGTACCGCCGCCGAGGTCATAGACCGCGATGGTCTGCGTGTTCTCCTTGTCGAGACCATAGGCCAGTGCGGCAGCTGTCGGCTCGTTGATGATGCGCAGCACTTCCAGACCGGCGATCTTGCCGGCGTCTTTGGTGGCCTGACGTTGCGCGTCGTTGAAATAGGCCGGCACGGTGATGACCGCTTGGGTCACATCCTCGCCGAGGTAGCTCTCAGCGGTCTCTTTCATCTTGCCGAGGATGAAAGCGGAGATTTGAGACGGGGAGTATTTCTCACCTTTGGCTTCCACCCAGGCGTCGCCGTTACCGCCGTCGATGACGTTGAACGGCATGTTCTTCTTGTCCTTGGCAAGATCCGCATCGTCATACCGACGACCGATCAGACGTTTGACACCGAAGATGGTGTTTTCAGGGTTGGTGACGGCTTGCCGTTTCGCGGGCTGACCCACGAGGCGCTCATCATCCGTGAACGCGACGATGGACGGGGTCGTCCGCGCGCCTTCGGAATTCTCAATTACACGGGGTTGGCTGCCGTCCATGATGGAAATGCAGCTGTTGGTGGTTCCCAGGTCGATACCAATGACTTTGGCCATGTTTAGATCCCTCATTTACTCAAGGCGATGACACGGAGCGATTGGCCCGTTATGGCGCCGCTGCCCCGATCTCAATTCACATGAAGCGGGTCGCCTCACGCGGTTCGGAGGGTATATAAGGAGGGGCTTCGCGCGCTGCAACCTTTAGGACGCATGCGTATGTGGATTCTTGATACAATTTCGATGCATTTCTGATGATCCCGGAGGATGGATGGCGATTTTGACGGTTGCGGGGTTCGACATTCATAAATCTTACCTGCCCATTGACGCGCAGAACGACCTGTTGGGCACGCTTCGCCAGGTGGCTCGATCTGCGCCTTTTTTCTCCCCCGTAACGCCAAGCGGCAAAGCGATGTCCGTGCGGATGACTGCGGCGGGTAAGTTCGGGTGGATCACCGACAGACGTGGCTATCGGTATTCTGAAACACACCCGGACGGCATGGCGTGGCCACCAATGCCGCAAGCTGTGCTGGATATCTGGCGCGACCTGACCGGACTGGCGCGCGCGCCGGAGTGCTGCCTGATCAACTATTACGGTGAAGGTGCGCGTATGGGGATGCATCAGGACAAGGATGAAAACAGTTTTGACTGGCCGGTTGTTTCGATTTCACTGGGTGACGATGGATTGTTTCGAATGGGGAACGCAGCGCGCGGTGGCAAGACCCGGTCGACGTGGTTGCAATCCGGTGATGTTGTTGTGATGGGTGGGCCTGCTCGGATGGCCTACCATGGTGTCGACCGAATTCGGTTTGGTTCAAGCACATTGCTGCCGAAAGGCGGTCGCATCAATCTGACGTTACGCGTGGTGACCTGAGCGCAGGTCGCCAGAGCCGTGTTTTCGGCAGGCATGAAACTTTGTGTCTTTCCGGCGCTGGCTTTGCCACCCTAGCTGACGATTTCAAACCTCCCCTTCATGTGCGGATGGAAGGTGCAATAGTAGCTGGTTTCCACCGCGTCGGTCACAATGATCTCGGCACTCTCCCCCTTCAGAAGCTGTTTGGTGTCCCATCCAGCTTCGATCGCGGTGGCTGTATGAGGTGCGACATCTTCATTTGTCCACCGGATGATGTCCCCAATGCTGACCGTGATATGCGCCGGTTCAAATTTGAAACTTTTGATCCTCACGTGGTGGATTTTGGGGCCGGCGTCTGCTTTGGCCCGCAACGCAAGGATCGGAACGGCTGCTGTCGCAACCGCTCCTGCTAAAACACTGCGTCGTGTGATGCGGATGCTCAATGGCTCAGTCCCTTGACCATCATTTCAGCATGCATCTCGTGGACCTTGAAAATGTCCAGACCCTGCTGAAACAGCGCTTTGACCTCTGCATTTTCAATATTGGGGATCATGGTGTTTTCCACCAAATCGTTGACCGTTTGATGGTAGGCCAGCTCATTTGCCGCGTAGGCTGCATCAAACTCAGCGCCTCGCAGCTTGGAAAAATCATCAATGATTTTTTCCGCACCCTCATTGAGCGCCTGGCTGAAGAAGTTGTCCTGCGCAGTCGCACCCAGCTTGTCGAGCAATTCCAGTGCCGCCGCGTTCACCGCGTTATGATCACTGATCATTGTGTTGGCAAAGGCATGGATTTCCGGATTCGTAGAAAGCGCCAATGCAAGATGAGCGTAGCGGATGTCGATGTTATCGGCCGTATAAGCAATATGCGCAAACTCCAGATCGTTAAGATCAGCGACGTCTTCAGCAACGGCCTGCGACGCAAACATGGCGGCGACAAGCGCCATACCAGACATAAGAATTTTCATTTTGTTTCTCCGTTTTCAGATTTTGTGGCGTCACGATACCGTCCGAGATCAGATCAAAACATGCTCGCTCATCCGGATTTCTGTGCAGATCGTTCAAACGGCTGTACAGTCGAGGATTTAGGTGTATGTCTGATGCATGCTTGATTTGCTCAGTGATATTCTCACCAACCTCTCCATGCGCGGGACTTTGTACTTTCGCACGTCATTCACCAAACCCTGGGGCGTCGCTGTTCCGAGTTACGAAAACGTGGCGCGATTCCATTTCGTCAACCGGGGCAGTTGCCTGATTGCGGTGGACGGGGTGGATGACCCGGTCTCCTTGGAACAGGGGGATCTGGTGATCATTCCACACGGCGCGTCGCATGATCTGTATTGCGGGCACGATCCCGAAAATACGATCCTGCCGTTGGACACGGTGCTGGAGAAATCAGGATACGACGGGTCGGGTGTTTTGGTTTACGGCGGCCATGACACCCAAAGCGAAACTCAACTTATCTGTGGGCATTTTTCATTTGAAAAGGATGCAAAGCACATATTGATGCAGCGGTTGCCACCTATCATTCACTTGCGAAACTATGGTGAAACCGCGGGGAAATGGATGGAAGCCACCCTGAGGATGATCGGCGATGAAACCGGTGGACTTCGCATGGGCAGCGACTTGATCGCCCTCAAGATGTCCGAGGCCATATTGGCCCAATCCATCCGCAGCTTTGTAGAAAGTGCAGACGCGCCAGAATGGGGGCTTGGTGGTTTTTCGGACAAGCATCTGCGGCGTGCGCTTGACGCGTTCCATAAGTCGCCGGATCAGGTCTGGACGGTGGAGAATCTGGCGCATGCGGCGGGTATGTCGAGGACGAGCTTTGCCGTTCTTTTTCAAAAGAAAATGGATATGACACCGATGCAATACGTCACAAGCTGGCGTATCGAAATCGCCAAGAAACATCTCGTTGATCCATCAAACACGCTGACCGATGCCGCGGAACACGCAGGCTATGCCTCCGATTCTGCATTTGCGCGTGTGTTCAAGAAGGAAACGGGAATGACACCAGCAAGCTTTCGAAGGCAAGCGATCTCTTCATTCGTTCGGTAGTTTGAACGATCTGCACATCATATTGTACGTACGGGCATGGTAGGTACGTGTGTATCCCCATATCTCTGTTCCATCGATGCAAATCCGAGCATCACTCAAAGGGAAAGAGATCATCATGCTTCCACGCTTCATTACAAAATCAATCCACGCTTATCTTGACTACCCGGTCGCGTTCGCTCTGATGGCGCTGCCGTTCCTGCTTGGTCTCGGGCAGGGCAATATACTGGCCTTTTGGCTGTCTTTGGTTACAGGAATCGCCGCATTTGTGCTCACGGTTTTGACCGATCATCATCTGGGGCTATTCCGCGTCTTGCCCTATGGTCTGCATCTTGCGGTCGATGGCGCTGTGGGACTTGTCTTCGTCGTAGCCCCAATTGCATTGGGCCTCAGTGGTATCGAGTTTTGGTACTATATGGGTTTGGGCCTGACAGTCTTGGCAGTTGTTAGTCTGCACAAACCGGAAGAAGATGTGCAGGTGGCCTGACAATCGCTGTGTTCGGGAACACAAGGCTAAGGGTTGCGACGCGCGTTGCAGCCCTTTTCGGGTGAGGAGATCCAGATGCCGATTGAAAGCCAAGACAATCTGCTGGCAGAAATTCGAGCGTGTTCTCACTGCAAGGACCTGCCGTTGGGTCCACGTCCGATTGTCCAGTTCAGCAATACCTCGAAACTCTTGATTGTCGGTCAGGCACCGGGCCGTATTACCCACCACAGGGGCATTCCTTTTGATGATCCATCAGGCGACCGTCTCAGGGCGTGGCTGGGTGTTACCCGTGACGTGTTTTATGACGCGGAAAAGATCGCGATCGTGCCGATGGGTTTTTGTTTTCCGGGGACTGGCAAGGGGGGTGATCTGCCGCCACGGGCTGAATGCGCGCCTGCCTGGCGCAACCGCATTCTCGACACGCTCTCTTCTATTGAGCTGACCCTCATCATTGGCCGCTATGCGATTGACTGGCATCTGCCCGACTATAGCGGGCAGACCGTCACAAAGGCGGTGCAAAACTGGCAGGGCGTATGGCCGAACCAACTCATTCTTCCCCACCCGAGCCCCAGAAACAACAGGTGGCTCAAACAAAACCCGTGGTTTGACGAAGAGATTATTCCAACCTTGCAAGCGCGGGTTGGGGGGATGTTTTGATCGGTATCTTTTGCGGGCAGCGGGGGCTCAGCGACGCGCGCTCCAACTGAGAGACGCGTGGCGGCGGGTGTAGAATTCGCCCATGAGGCCGATCATGACAAGCACTACACCCACCCACATGGCATAGTGCCAGTCAGAGTATCGCGGGTTGTAGTTGATGAATGCAAATCCACGCGCCTGATCAATTGCGTGAAAAAGCGGGTTCCAATCAAAGAGCGACAGCATGAAACTTGGCAGGCTGTTGGCCACAAACATTTTGCCAGAGGCAATCATGTTCGCCCGCTGATAGACAGTGCTGAAGACAGAGACCACCTGAGGAAACCATGGCTTCAAGGCCAGAAGGACCAGGCCAAGGGCGACGCCTGTAAACCAGGCAATCAAAAGCATTCCAAACGCCGCGATAGGCTGGTCAATAATCAATGGCGTGAAGGCGACATGGTAACAAAACAGGATCAGCATCAGCGACAGGACCTGAATATAGAGCGCACCGAGTGCCGCAGATGCGATGGCGATAATGGTGTTCATCGGCGCGTGTTGCATCATTGGGCTGGCGGGGCCCTCTGACGCGACGACCGCGCCCATTGATTTGGTGTGCGTCATGAACAGAAATATGCCTGACATGATATAGAGCAGGAAGTCGCCACGAATGGCCGACCCCCTCAGCCCCAAAATGGTGAACATGAAATAGAAGGCCAGCACCATGATGACCATTTGCAACAGGTTGATCCCGATCGCCCAGAAAGCATTATTGTGGGTTTTGCGCACAGATCGGACGATGGAGTGGTAGACCAGCTCCATCAGCCTCAGCGCGGAGCCTAAGCCGCTTTCATTTCGGTCAACAGCCTGAAACATGCTTCTCTTGCCTTTTGGTGAGCGACAATGTCGCATGGAATTCTTGCTGTTCCGTTAGAGCCGGAGCATAAGGGGCATCGTTTCGAACATCAATGACCGTGAAATGGGGTATTTTTGGTATGGATTACGAGAAGTTAGTTAACGTCATGCGCAGACTTTCGCTGCAAGCGGGCGCGAAAATCATGGAGATCTATGAGGCGGACGACTTCGACGTAAACCTGAAATCAGACAATAGCCCGGTTACCGCAGCGGATGAGGCTGCCGATGCCCTGATTTCGGCGGGCCTGCGAGATGCCTTTCCTGATATTATGCTGGTCACGGAAGAGCAATCAGCCACGCATGACACGACCGGAGATACCTTCCTGATCGTTGATCCATTGGACGGCACCAAAGAGTTTATTCACCGCAGGGGTGAATTCACTGTCAACATTGCTCTTGTGGAGAACGGTGTGCCGACGCGGGGCATTGTCTACGCGCCTGCAAAGGGTCGTATGTTCTATACCGATGCCAGCGGGCAATCACTCGAAGAAAGTGGCCCGTTTGATCTGAATTCAATGGGCTCCGTGGTGCCGATATCCGTCTCTAATGCGGACAATTCGGCCCTGATGGTTGTGGCCTCAAAGTCCCACCGCGATCAGGCCACCGACGATTACATATCCAGCTATTCGGTCGCTGACATGAAGAGTGCGGGATCATCGTTGAAATTCTGTCTGGTAGCGACCGGGGAGGCTGACCTCTATCCCAGACTTGGCCGCACCATGGAATGGGATACGGCAGCAGGACATGCCGTTCTGTCAGGCGCTGGCGGTGCAGTTGTGCGATTTGACGATCTCGAGCCGCTTGCCTATGGCAAGACGGGCTACGCCAACCCGTTCTTTATCGCCTATGCTCCTTCCGTCACTTTGAAAGCAACTTGATGTCAGTTCTGATCGCCATACCCGCACGATATGCGTCCAGCCGGTACCCCGGCAAACCCTTGGCAGAACTGAAAGGCGCGACCGGCCAGTCACTCAGTTTGATCGAACGCAGTTGGCGTGCGGCTCGCGAAGTGGATGGCGTCGACCGCGTCATCGTGGCGACGGATGATGATCGGATCAGATTGGCCTGTGAAGCATTCGGTGCGGAGGTCGTCATGACGTCTTCTGACTGTGCCAATGGAACAGAGCGCTGTGCAGAGGCGCATGATATTTTGGGTGGCGGTTTCGACATCGTTGTCAACCTGCAAGGCGATGCGCCGTTGACCCCACACTGGTTCATTGAGGATTTGATCACCGGATTGCAAAAGGCGCCAAAGGCCGAAATTGCCACACCTGTGCTGCGGTGTGATGGTGAGACGCTTTCGGGGTTTCTGAACGATAGAAAGGCCGGGCGGGTTGGCGGAACCACTGCCGTCTTCGACGCGAACAATCAGGCGATGTACTTCTCAAAAGAAGTGATCCCCTTCACGACACGGGAATATGACGATCAGGAAGAAACGCCGGTTTTTCATCACGTGGGCGTCTATGCTTACCGTCCGCTTGCACTGGCCGCCTACCCAAGCTGGCCCGTCGGACCGCTTGAACGCCTTGAAGGTCTTGAGCAGCTTCGTTTCATGGAGAACGGGCGCGCGGTGCTTTGCGTTGAAGTGCATGCCAGGGGGCGTCAGTTCTGGGAGCTCAATAATCCGCAGGATGTGCCCAAGATTGAAAGCATGATGGCGCAAATGGGCTTGCCATAGGCAGGAAGTGTCAGGTGTGGTTGTGCTGAAAAAGCTGGCAAATTGTGCCACAAAGTTGCATAGAGATCGGGTTAATGACCTCAACTACGAGCATAATCGGCGGGACCCCGCCATGTTTCTTCGCAAGGTTCGATTTGTGTTTGGCATCTGCTTTAATTGCAACAGAAGTCGTGTTTTTGACGCAATTTGATCGTAGTTGCAGGTTAGTAGAGTGCGATTATCAAGTGTGAGGGCCATTGATGAAACGTAAAGTGACAAAAGCGATTTTTCCTGTCGCCGGAATGGGGACGCGCTTTTTGCCCGCAACAAAATCCGTGCCGAAAGAAATCATGACGCTGGTTGACCGACCGCTGATTCAATACGCGATCGACGAAGCGCGGGCGGCTGGCATCAAGGAATTCATCTTTGTGACCTCGCGCGGCAAGGGCGCGCTTGAGGACTACTTTGATCACGCGCCACAGCTCGAGCAGGAATTGCGCAAGAAAGGCAAGACCGAGCTTCTCGAAACGTTGTGCAGCACGAATATGGAAAGCGGCGCAATCGCCTATATTCGCCAGCACAAGGCACTTGGTCTTGGCCACGCTGTCTGGTGCGCGCGCAGGCTCATCGCGGATGAACCCTTTGCCGTGATCCTGCCAGACGATGTGATCGCGGCGGATAAACCTTGTTTGCAACAAATGGTCGAAGCCTATTCGGAAACAGGCGGCAATATGGTTGCCGCGATGGAAGTTGCGCCTGAGAAAGCGTCTTCTTACGGCATGTTGGCTGTATCCGAAGACATGGGCTCAATGGTTCGGGTCAAGGGCATGGTTGAGAAGCCAAAGGCGGAAGATGCACCCTCCAATCTCGCCGTGATTGGCCGCTATATCTTGTCACCATCGGTTCTGACGAATTTAAACAAAATCAAATCGGGAGCAGGCGGCGAAATTCAACTGACCGATGCGATTGCGGCGGAGATCGGTAGCGGCAATGGTGTCTACGGCTACCGTTTTCGTGGTCAGCGTTTTGACTGCGGGTCGAAATCGGGGTTTTTGCAAGCGACCGTGGCCTTCGGACTTGAGCGCGAAGAACTGCGAGCTGACTTGTCTGCCTACCTGCATGATGTTGTAAACATGGGAAAAGCGGCTGAGTGAGCCCGCTTTCAGTGCCGTCGGGATATGGATGATCGTCATGGGCTAGCCCTTGTGCGGTCCATTTTTTTGGGTACGTGATACCTATACTGGTATCACCTCGCTCAATGTGCCAGTTAGAAGATATCTCCAACCTTCACTCTTCCAACGAGGAGGAGAAAGGACGTCAGATGTCGGGCCCGGGTCCCTGGACCAGATACAAACTCAGACTCAAACGTAAACGCCTGTTATGGCGCGGGTTTCGCAGCCGCCACGCTCTCAAATTGACATCAGACAAAACCGCCCGGATTGACCCTGCGCAAATCCTGCTTTTTGCAACCGTTCGGAACGAAGCAATGCGGTTGCCGTATTTTTTGGAACACTACAGAGAATTGGGCGTGTCTCATTTCCTGATCGTGGATAACGACAGTACGGATGACACGGCGGCGCTATTGGCGGCCGCTCCTGACGTATCGCTTTGGCATACGAATGCGGGGTACAAGAATGCTCGCTTCGGCATGGATTGGTTGACCTGGTTGCTGATCCGATACGGGCACGGGCACTGGACGGTCACTGTCGATGCCGACGAATTACTGATTTATCCCGATCATGAAACACGAAAACTGCCTGAACTGACCACCTGGCTGGATCAACATGGCCAACGTGCGATGGGCGCGATGATGCTCGACCTCTATGCAAAAGGGCCCGCCGATGAGCAGTCTTACAAGCGAAATCAAAATCCTTGCGAAGTGCTGAAATGGTTTGACGCATACGGATATTGGGCGCAGCGCCAGTCCAGAATGGGGAATCTGTGGCTTCAGGGAGGGCCGCGCGCACGGTGCTTTTTTGCCGAAGACCCCCGGCGGGCTCCGACGCTCAACAAGATTCCACTGGTGAAATGGAGCCGTCGCTACACCTTTGTCAATTCCACTCATAACGCGCTGCCACCGCAGTTGAACCGCACCTACGATGAGCCGGGGCAAGAGAAGGTAACAGGTGTCTTGCTGCACACTAAGTTTCTGCCGGGCGTCGCAGACCGCGCCCGCGCTGAGCAGAACCGCAAGCAGCATTTTTCAAACTCAAAGCTCTATGATGCCTATTATCAGTCGCTGATCGAAAATCCTGATTTATGGGACGTGAATTCGACGCCTTATTCCGGTTGGGAGCAGCTTGTCGAGCTCGGCTTGATGGCAAGAGGCCAGTGGTGAACCCGCCCCAAATGCTCGAATTGACCAGAACGCTTTAAAACATTGCGAAAAAACGCATTTTAAGCAATAAAATATCAATAAGTCGCGAATTAACATAAGCGATACAAGATCGACCGTGGGCGAGACCGGGACGTTTCCCCAGAAATCTACGGTAGAGGCGGTGAAGAAGGGCTGAGGTTTGAGTGTTCTGGGATCCTACCGGATGCGTTTGGCGCGAAAGCGGCTGCGTTTGCGCGCCCAGCGAAAGAGCTTCGAATTACGTCGTGTTGTGGATCGAACCTCGCAAATCCGGGATGGTGACATCCTGCTTTTCTCAACCCAGAGAAACGAGAAGGTACGACTGCCTTATTTTCTGGAGTACTACCGTGAAATGGGTGTGACCCATTTCTTTATCGTCGACAATGACAGCACCGACGGCACGGCAGACTATCTTGTGGATCAGCCGGATGTATCCTTGTGGCAGACCAGGGGCAGTTACAAGCGCGCGCGGTTTGGTGTCGACTGGCTGAACTATTTGCAGGGCAAATACGCTGACGGTCATTGGTGTGTCGTCGTCGATCCTGATGAATTCCTGCTCTACCCGTTTTGCGATACGCGCCCTTTGCGGGCTCTCACAGACTGGCTTGACAGCTGCTCGATCCGGGCATTTTCGGCCATGTTGCTGGATATGTATCCCAAAGGACGTCTGGAAGAACAACCCTATCTGCCCGGGCAAAATCCGATCGACATCGCCTGCTGGTTTGACAGCGGGAACTACACGATCTCTCGCAATCACCTCTACGGCAACCTGTGGATACAAGGGGGCCCGCGCAGCCGTGTCTTTTTTCCCGAAGAACCCGAACGCGCGCCTGCGCTGAACAAGGTGCCATTGGTCAAATGGGACAAGCGGTATACTTACGTGAATTCGACACACATGCTGCTGCCACGCGGGCTGAACCTCGTTTATGACGAGTGGGGTGGCGAAAAGGCCTCAGGCGTTCTTCTTCATGCCAAGTTCATTGATACGTTCGCTGATAAGGCTACCGAGGAAATCAAACGTCAGCAGCATTATGCGGAGTCTTACGAGTATCGAGCCTACGCGGATCATCTGTCTGAAGATTCGCAGCTGTGGTGCAAGTGGTCAGAAAAATACATAAATTGGCGGCAGCTTGAAATACTGGGTTTGATGTCCAAGGGAAATTGGGCATGAGCGTTGGCATTGTCATTCTGGTGCATACGGCGCTGGACCGGGCCCGGCAGGTGGTGCGCCATTGGTCGGCTGCGGGGTGCCCCGTTGCGATCCATGTGGACAAGAGTGTGCCGCGCAAGACTTATGATGCCTTCGTGGCAGAACTTGCCGATTTGCCCGACATCACGTTTACGGCACGCTACCGATGCGAATGGGGGACGTGGGGCATTGTGGCGGCAACCCAAACAGCATCAGAGCGGATGTTGTCCGATTTTCCTCATGTGCGCCATGTCTATCTGGCCTCGGGGTCCTGTTTGCCACTGCGCCCCGTGGACGAGCTGATCGACTATCTTGAGGAACGTCCGCAGACTGATTTTATCGAAAGCGCCACGACTGCTGACGTGCCGTGGACCATGGGCGGCCTTGATGCGGAACGGTTCACATTACGTTTCCCCTTCCCATGGAAGCGGCGTCGATACCTTTTCGATCGATATGTGGCCTTGCAGCGCGCACTGAGGGTCAAACGCAAAGTACCAGGCGGGTTGGTGCCTCATATGGGGTCGCAATGGTGGTGCCTCACCCGACAGACACTTTCTGCCATTTTGCAAGACCCCGCGCGAGATGAATATGACCGCTACTTTCGCCGGGTCTGGATTCCGGACGAAAGCTATTTCCAGACCTTGGCCCGGCAGTATGCAATCAACATTGAAAGCCGTTCCCTGACCCTTTCGAAATTCGACTATCAGGGCAAGCCGCACATCTTCTACGACGATCACTTGCAATTGCTGCGGCGCTCCGACTGCTTTGTTGCTCGGAAAATCTGGCCCTACGCCAACCGTCTGTACGATGCGTTCCTTACCGATGCGGAAGGGGCAATGAAAAAGACCGAGCCGAACCCCGGCAAGATTGACAGAATTTTCGCCAAGGCGGTTGAACGCCGTACGCGCGGTCGTGCAGGTCTTTACATGCAGAGCCGGCACCCGCGTGAGGATTGGGAAAACGGTGTGACCGCAGCACCTTATTCCATGTTTCAGGGGTTTGCTGAACTCTTTGAAAATTTTGAACCTTGGTTGGCCAAATCAACGGGTGCCCGGGTGCACGGCCATCTCTTTGCGCCTGACGGCGCTCATTTCGCTGATGGCCATACCGCCATGAATGGCGCACTCAGCAGCAGTGCGACCCTGCGCGACTATAATCCTCACGCCTTCCTGACCAATCTGATATGGAACACCCGAGGGGAGCGTCAGTGCTTTCAGTTCGGACCCGGTGACAATCAGGCGATCAATTGGCGCGTTGCAAAGGATCCGAACGCCCAGATTTCGGTCATCAGCGGTGCTTGGGCGGTGCCGCTCTTTCGTACAAACGCGAATTTTGTCGATTTGCGCAGGTTGGCAGCTCATTTGCAAAAAACCGAAAGTGAACATCTTGATGTCCTTCGCTCAACTTGGGTGAAAGCAAGGGTTCGAATTTGGACAATGGCCGAATTCATCGAAGCACCGATGGAGCCTTTGCAGGGAATACTGGACGAGATCGGCCCCACGACTCCGCGCCGATTGTCGGAAGTTCCGCGTATGGTGGATTTGAAAGGCTTTGGTCAGTTCCTTCAGAATCTGAAGAACCAGGGTATGCACCCCTACCTAATGGGCGATTTCCCCGTTGACACCATGGGCACGACGGGCGCTCAGGACAGGCCAAGTAAACCCTATCTGGTGCGTTAGGTCATGGCTGCGCCCTTTGCGTCTTTTGTCATCTTTGCAGAGATGCGTACCGGATCGAACCTTCTGGAGGCAAATCTGAATGCCGTTGAGGGCATTGCCTGTTGTGGCGAGGCGTTTAACCCGCATTTCATCGGCTACCCCAACCGCGAAGAGCTCTTGGGCATCACGATGGATGAACGCGAAGGTAATCCCACAAAACTTCTGAACAAGATCAATACAAGCAGCGCGGGTTTGTCAGGTTTCAGGTACTTCCACGATCACGACCCGCGCGTGCTGGATTTAATTCTGGAAAACCGGGAATGCGCAAAAATCATCCTGACCCGAAATCCAGTTGATAGCTATGTCAGCTGGAAGATTGCGCAGGCAACCGGACAGTGGAAATTGACGGATGTCAAAAGGCGCAAAGACGCCAAAGTCAAGTTCGACGCTGACGAGTTTGAGATTTATCGCAATGATTTGCAGCGCTTCCAGAACATGTTGCAAAGCCGTCTGCAGACGAGCGGACAAAGTGCATTTTTTCTGACCTATGAGGATTTGCAATCGATCGATGTCGTGAATGGCCTGATCAAATTTCTTGGAGCGTCCGGCCATCTGGAAAAGCTCGATACCAGTTTGAAGGTGCAGAATCCCGCGCCAGTTTCGTGCAAGGTAAGCAATTTTTCAGAGATGGAAGAGGCGTTGGCAAAGCTGGACTGCTTTGATCTTGCACATGCGCCAAACTTTGAGCCACGACGCCTCGCAGCCGTTCCGACCTATGTGGCATGTGCGGAAACAGCTCTCTTGTATCTTCCTATCAAAGGAGGGCCGCGTGCGGATTTGACCAATTGGATGGCCAACCTGGACAATGTTCGTCCCGAAGACCTGATAACTGGGATGTCACAAAAAGAGTTGCGGCAGTGGAAGCGACGGCACCAGGGGCACCGCAGCTTTTCGGTGCTTCGACACCCCGTGGCGCGTGCGCACGGTGTTTTCTGTGACCATATTCTGGGCTACGGAGCGCCAGTTTTTGACGCCGTTCGACGGACTTTGATCAAACGATATGGGTTGGATATTCCTGCAACCCCCGACGAAGGAGGTTATGATCTGGAGCGTCACAAGGCAGCATTTCTCGGCTTTGTCGAATTTCTGAGAAAAAACCTGGCAGGGCAGACGGCGATCAGGGTCGATGCCGCATGGTGCTCGCAGTCAGAGGTGGTTCAGGGCTTTGCTCAATTCGCCTTGCCGGATGTTTTGATCCGCGAAGATGGCGCTATGGGAGACGATCTTGATGCGATTGCCATGCGCGCTGGGCACACCAATGCGCCAAGATTTGAACAGCGTCAGCATGAGGCGCCATTCCGGCTTGCAGATATATATGACGAAGAGATCGAGCGTGCCGTGTCCCAGGCCTATCAGCGCGACTATATGATGTTTGGATTTGAGCGCTGGGCGTAAAGATCTACGCCGCCTGCTCGGATTCCGTCGATGTCAGGATCGTGTGCAAGGTAGCGGGATTTGGATTTGCTCTCAGCTTGCTGCAGATATTCTGGTCCCGCAGCGTCCGGGAAACCAGCGCCAGCGCCTTGAGGTGTTCTACGCCAGCGTCTTCCGGCGCAAACAGCGCAAAGGCGATATCCACAGGTTGACGGTCAACTGCATTGAAATCGATGGGTTTCTCCAAAAGCACAAAGGCCCCAACGACATCTTCCAGACCACTAAGACGTGCATGCGGTAGGGCGACACCATGCCCGACGCCGGTCGGACCAAGCGCTTCACGCTCCAAAAGCGCATCAAGAACTGCACCAGCACTTAGCCCATAGGCCTCTTCTGCAAGATCGCTGAGATCATGCATCAACCGTTTCTTGCTTGAGGCGGCGGTCGAAACCTTCACCGCCTCAGGCTTGAGGAGTTTATCAAAATCCATACTGCTCGCACTTTTCTGGAGGCGGCTTTGCCTCTCGGACATCCTATTGCGGGTCTATCCAGCCAATGTTTCCGTCATCGCGACGGTATACGACGTTCAAGCCCTCTTTGCCTTCGTTTCTAAAGACCAAAATCGGGGCACCAGCAAGCTCCATTTGCATCACAGCCTCACCGACAGACAAAGAGGGTATCTTTGTTTCCATTTCGGCGACGATGATCGGTTGCAGCGTCTCTGGTTCCTGCGACTCTGAGTCGGCGTCTGATGCGAGGATATAGGAGGACGCGCCGTAGATTTCAACAGGTTCAGCTCGATCTTTGTGATGATCTTTCAACCTACGCTTGTATCGACGGAGCTGCTTTTCCATCTTGTCGCAGCACGAATCAAAAGCCGCATAGATTTCGGTCTGATGTGCCTTTGCCTGTGCGGTCAGGCCGGTAGACAGATGTACAGTCGCCTCGCAGACAAACTCGTGGGCCGATTTGGAAAACACAACAACCGCTTCAGTTGGACGCTCGGCATATTTCTTTACAGCTTCGCCCAGTTCTTCCTTTACGTGGGTTTGAAGTGCTTCACCGATGTCGATCTGTTTGCCGCTGATTTGATACCGCATAGTCTCTCCTAATTATGGTCGATCCAACAGCCCGTTCGATGACGCCAGAGCGCCAGATGTCAGGCCAGAGAATCACGGAAAATGGCATTCCTTTGGATTGTTGTCCTTCGGGCCCTGGCAAGCAGGCCAATGCGTGGTCAGACAGGAACTGGTAAGTGCCATGCTGTCATTGAGCCCGAAAAACCGTACCGGAGTCAAACGAAAGCGGGCTTTCTAAGCAGAAAAATGGTTAACGCTCGCTTACAACCATCAGGAGATTTTGAAGTTGTCACCGAGGTAGACCCGGCGCACGTTTTCGTTTTGTACGACTTCGTCAGGGGAGCCCGACATCAGCACACGGCCTTCGTGCAGAATATAAGCGCGATCAACGATTTCGAGCGTTTCTCGGACGTTGTGATCGGTGATCAAAACGCCAATGCCGCGTTTTTTCAGATCCGCGACCAGATGTCTGATATCCCCGACGGAGATGGGGTCAACGCCCGCAAAAGGTTCATCCAACAACAGGTATTTTGGGCTTGCAGCGAGGCAACGGGCGATCTCGACCCGACGCCGTTCACCACCGGACAGGGCCAGAGCCGGCGCGCGGCGGAGATGTTCAATGGAGAACTCGCTGAGCAGTTCTTCCAGCCTTTCACGACGCTTGTGGCGGTCTGCTTCGCTGATGTCCAGAATGGCGCTGATGTTATCCTGAACCGACAGCCCTCTGAAGATGCTCATTTCCTGCGGCAGATAGCCAATCCCGAGCCGGGCACGACGATACATCGGCAAATGTGTCACCTCTTGCCCATCAATGCGCACCACACCGCCTTCAGGCGTGACCAATCCCGCAACAGCATAGAATGTCGTGGTTTTTCCTGATCCGTTGGGACCAAGAAGCGCAACGACTTCGCCACGTTCCAAATACATCGAAAAGTCACGGATGACTGTCTTTTTTCGATAGGATTTGCGCAGATGTTCGACGTGGAGACCTGCGGACCCTTCTGAAACCGTAAGCACAGGACGCGCCATCAGTTGTCGCCCGTCCGCAGGATGGTTTTGACTGACCCCGACATCTGTGCCGTACCGCTATCGAGCTGCACGGTCATTCGGTCAGCCGTGATCGCAGATGGCCCTTGGGTCAAAAGCACGTTACCCGTCATCACGATGGTGCCGTCATCAATATTGTAGTTGGCTTTTTCCGATTCGGCGGCATCCGGGCCGGAAACCAATAGTACATCTCCTGTGGCCTCCATGCGTTCGATGCCATCGGTCTCCTCGCGGTAAACAACCAATACCCGCTTCGCCGAAAGGCGCATCTCCCCCTGACCAACAACCACATTTCCCGTGAAGACGGCCTCTCCGGTCGCCTGATCGACGGACAGGTTTTCGGCAGTCACTTCCACAGGGAGGCTCTTATCTTGCTGCAAGGCACCAAATGCGACCTGCGTCCCCTGCGCCCAGAGCGCCTGAGAAGCGAGCAAGATGAACAGGGGGAGGGTCAGTATTTTTAACAAATTCACGCGTCAGTCTTTCACCTGTTTGGGTTGATATAACAGCTTCACGCCATTTGTGAAAATCAATTGGGCGGGGGCATCTGCTTTGGGCGATTTCAGTTCCATACTGCCAGCGATCAGCTCTCCCCCGGGCGTCGTGGCCAAAACCGTATCGGGGGATACGACGTTGAGCGAGGATATCCGGGCAACAAGAGCCTCTGTCGTGATTCTGTATCCCTGCGAGGTGGTGATCACGACATTCCCGGTCAGATTGGACGTATCATTGGCAACGTCAACAGCGCCTTTCAGGGAGGTGACCGTCAACCGCGTCCCATTTGCCAGGTCGAATTTGACAAAAACGTCATTCGCCTGTGTGGCACCGGTGACTCCATTCGGAGATGTGACCGTCTCGGCGATAAAGGCGATTTGATCACCATTTGAGGTCGTCCCAGAGTAGTAGGGTCCGGAAACTTTCTGGTTCAGCAGGCGGTCCTGGACTTCGGTGTCTGCGAAAGGAATCGAATTGGCGGGATCGACTACGCGGGCCAGCAAGAACAAGGTGGACAGTAATCCAAGTGCGGCAAGCGGCAGCGCCACTTTAAGCCATGCCACCATGCGTGAATAGCGATCTCCCTGCATGGCGCTTCAGCCCAACCCGACCCGCAGGCAATCGTGAATGCGGATCAGACCACGAGGAACTGGCGGCCCTTCATTGTCGACAACGAACAGGCTTGTGATCTGACGCCCCTGCATCATCGCAACGGCTTTTTCTGCAAGTGCCCCAGGTTCAATTGTGACCGGTGATGCGGTCATGACGTCTTGAGCCGTGAGCGACAAAAGACCATCCATGTGCCGTCGCAAGTCGCCATCGGTGATGATGCCTGCAAGGGTGCCGTCATTGCCGGTAACACCGACCACTCCAAACCCCTTTTGACTGATCTCGATCAGCGCTTCGGACATTGGCGTTGTTGGCGACACCAGCGGCAGTTGATCGCCGCTGTGCATCAGGTCAGAGACGCGGCTGAGTTGCGCGCCCAATTTTCCGCCCGGGTGAAAATCACGGAAGTTCTCGGGCGTGAAGGAACGGTGCTCCATCAGTGCGATGGCCAATGCATCGCCCAAAGCCAGGGTCATGGTCGTTGACGAAGATGGCACAACGCCCGTACCGCAGGCCTCCCCTAACCGTGGCAGCAGCAGCACGACATCGCATTCGCGCCCGAGGCTGGAGCCTTCGACGCTGGTGATCCCCAAGAGTGGAATATCAAAACGCCGCGCGTAAGCGATCAGGTTGGCAAGCTCGGGCGCTTCACCGGAGTTGGAGATCGCCAGAACGACGTCCGCATTGGTGATCATTCCCAGGTCGCCGTGACTGGCCTCTGCCGGATGTACAAATTGGGCCGGGGTGCCGGTACTGGCCAGCGTCGCCGCGATTTTCCGGGCGATGTGGCCGGATTTACCGATACCGGTGACGATCACGCGACCCTTACTGTTGAGCAGCAGGTCAATTGCTTCTCTAAACCGACCATCCAGCCCGTCTGCCAGCGTCTTGAGCGCGTCGGCTTCTGCGCGGATCACACGCCGGGCTGTATCGATAAAGGGCGTGCTCATGAATGTGCAAAGATGTCCGTGTCAGGCCAGCCCTCAAGGTCAAGCCGCGCGCGCATTGGCAGAAAGTCAAAACAGGACTGAGCGATCTCCATCCGGTTTTCACGCACGAGCATTTTGTTCAGGGCTTCGCGCAGTTGGTGCAGATAGAGCACATCGGACGCGGCATAATCGACCTGCGCGTCGGTCAGCGTATCCGCACCCCAGTCGCTGGATTGCTGCTGTTTGGAAATGTCGATGTCGAGCATTTCTTGTAGTAGCTTCGCCAATCCGTGACGATCCGTGAACGTGCGCACAAGGCGGCTGGCTATCTTGGTGCAGTAGACCGGCGAAGTCGTCGCGCCGAACGTATTCAGCAGTGCCGCGATGTCGAACCGACCGAAGTGAAAGAGCTTCAACACATTCGGGTCTTCCAGCAATGCACAGAGGTTGGGCGCCTCGGTCTGGCCCTGGGCCATCTGCACCAGATGGGCCTTGCCATCGCCGCCCGATAACTGCACCACACACAGTCGGTCACGGTGCGGGTTAAGCCCCATGGTTTCGCAGTCGATCGCAACTACGGGGCCAAGATCAAGACCATCAGGCAGGTCATTTTTGTAAACGGTGTGAGTCATGCGCTTCCTATATCCTGCCTTTTTGCCTTGTGGAAGCACGGGTTAATTAGAAAGCTCCGTCAATTTTGGACGCGGGAACCGGTGCAAGAGCGTGCCGACTAGTTTGCGGCAGTCATTCTCGCGCCAGCCGTCAGTGTAAAGGGCTGTCGGCAAGTCGGGGTGTTTAAGCACCAGCCGCCGCCAGTTGTGGACGATCAGGCAGCGTAAAACCGCCACCTGCAAAGGCGTAAGCACGGTGCCATCCGGCAATAGCTGGTCGGTTTCCGTCAGGATTCTGTAAAGGTCTCGATAGTCTTGCCAAAGCCCGTCGGGCGTGAGCTGGACGCGCAGCCATTTTGGAATTGTCTCTCCGCGCAGACAAAGAGCATCGCCCGGCACCGCAAGAGCTGCAGCGCCGATCATCACGCGCGGCAAAAGCGGTGTATAGCCTTTGGCCATCATCTGACCGCGCTGATCGGTATCCGTGCCATCCAAGATCACGATTTGCCAATCGGTCGGCATGTCATCAGGGTGCGCGTAGATACGTTTGGCGGCCGTGAGGGTTTCGCGACGTCCGTGGTCGGTCAGGCTATGCTGGCTGGTGCGTCCCGACTTTTGCGAGGTGATCCAGCCGTCATTGCGCAATCTGTGCAACGCCACCCGCGTTGCTTCGGGGCGCACATTCATCGCGGCCACTATTTCTGAGAGGACCGGGCCATTGATACCGGCGTCTTCTTCCTGCGCAAGATCGCCAAACACGCTGATCAGCAGCGACCAGACGCGTTGCCCCCCCAGTTCCGTCAGTTTGGCCGTGAGATCGCGAAGGCCCTCAGAAGGCATTCATCGTCAGCAATTCATATTCTGCAACTGCCGCCCCCTCCTGATTGGTGAGCGTTACATGCCAGCGTACTTCACCATATTCCTCATTGCGCGGGGTCTTGGCTTTGACCGTCAGACGGACAGAAATGGCATCGCCAGGTTGCACCGGTGCCATGAAACGCAGGTTATCAAGGCCCGTGTTGGCCAAAACGGGTCCCGGATCGGGTTGCACGAACAGACCAGCCGCAAAGCTCAACAGCAGGTAACCATGGGCGACCCGACCGGGAAAGAAGGGGTTGGCCGCCGCGGCCTTGTCGTCCATGTGCGCGTAGAATGTATCTCCGGTGAAATGCGCAAAGGTTTCGATGTCCTCGAGTGTGATCGTCCGCGGCCCCGCATGCAACGTGTCTCCGATATCAATTTTCGCGAAGCTGCGCGCAAATGGATGTGGTTTGTCGGATTTCTCTTGCGCGCCGGGAACCCAGTGGTTGGAAATTGCGGTCAGAATGTCAGGGCTGCCCTGAATTGCAGTGCGTTGCATGTAATGTAAAACGCCGCGCACACCTCCGAGTTCCTCGCCGCCACCGGCGCGACCGGGTCCGCCGTGGACCATATGCGGCAAGGGCGCGCCGTGACCCGTTGCTTCTTTCATCGACGTGCGGTTGTTGAAATAGAGCCGTCCGTGGAAGGCGGCAGAGCTCATCGCCACTTCGCGGGCAACGTCGCCGCTATTGGTTATGATCGAAGCAACAAGCGATCCTTGCCCGCGGTTCAATAGTGCAATCGCATGATCGAGATCGCGATATCCCATGACGGTCGCTACGGGTCCAAATGCCTCGGTGTCATGCACGCGCAGCGCTGTATCCGGTTCCGGACAGTGAAACAGCATCGGCGGCAGGAATGCGCCCTTGGTGGTGTCAGCGCCGTCCACCGCGAAGGCGTCGGGATCGCCAAAGACCCTTTCGGCCTCTGTTTCGATCAAGGCGGCTTTTTTCAGTACGTCTCTTTTCTGCCCAATGGAGACAAGCGCACCCATCTGCGTAGTCTCTCGCCTCGGATCGCCGATTTGGATTTTCGAGAGGCGTTCTTTGACAGCTGCGATGACCGCATCCACGGACGCCTGAGGCACCATGATCCGTCGGATCGCCGTGCACTTCTGTCCTGCCTTGGCGGTCATTTCTCGGTGTACTTCCTTCACGAACAGGTCGAATTCGGGTGTGCCCGGCGTGGCATCTGGCCCGAGGACAGAGGCGTTCAGACTGTCCTGTTCGGCCATGAACCGCGTCGAGCGTTCCAGCAGAAGCGGGTTTGCGCGCAGCTTCAGAGCGGTTTCCGCTGACCCTGTGAAGCTGACCACATCCTGACAGTCCAGATGGTCGAGCATGTCGCCCAGACCACCAGTGACAAGCTGCAGCGCACCTTCGGGAAGCAATCCGCTGTCCAGCATGATGCGCACGCAGGCTTCGGTCACATAACATGTGGCCGTGGCCGGTTTCACGATTGCCGGTACACCCGCTAGCAGCGTTGGTGCCAGTTTTTCCAACATACCCCAGACCGGAAAATTAAAGGCGTTAATGTGAACAGCAGCACCCTGCAGCGGCGTTGCGATGTGGCGTCCCATGAAGTGCCCGTGCCGACCCAATTGTTCGACAGGACCGTCCAGATAGGCATGTCCATCGGGCATCTCGCGACGGCCCTTGGAGGCAATAACCAGCATCGTGCCAATGCCACCATCAACGTCGATCAAGTGATCGGATTGTATGGCCCCGGTGTCAAAGCTGAGATCATAAAGCGCTTGCCGATGTTCTTTGAGGTGCAGGGCCAGCGCCTTGAGCATGCGCGCACGGTCGTGAAACGTCAGCTTTCGCAGCGCTGGTCCGCCACGTTCGCGCGCATATGCCAACATGCTTTGTACGTCGAGTGCGTCATTTCCGGCGCAGGCAATAACCTCACCGTCAATCGCACTGGCGATACGACGCGCACCGGCAGCCGGCGCGACCCACTGCCCGGCCGCAAAACTGTGAATGTCACGAAAGGCTGCGTCCTTGGGCATGATCTGTCCTTAATGTGTGTCGTATTCGACGGTGATCGTGTCACTCAGCGGGTAGCATTGGCAGGTCAGAACCATGCCCTGTTCGACCTCATAGTCTTCCAGAGCATGGTTGGTCAGCATCTCGTATTCGCCGTCCAGCACGCGTGCCTTGCAGGTCGAACACACACCCGCCTTACAGGCAAATGGGGCGTCCAGAGCGTTGTCCAAAGCGGCCTCCAGCACCGATTGATCCTTGGGCATGGTGAAACTGCGCGTCACCCCTTCGACCGTCACATGGGCCTGTGTTCCGTTCTGATCTTTCGCACGATCCGTGATAGCCTGTTTCGCTAGCCTGCCCTGCTGGCTTTCGGTAAAGAGTTCGAACTTGATCTGATCAGGCTCTAACCCGTGTGATTTCAGGCTTTCGGCAATGGCCAGCATCATTGGTTCTGGCCCGCAGATGAAGGCAACATCAATCGACCTGACATCCACCCAATGCCTGAAAAGATTTTCGCATTTGGCTTGATCGACCCGCCCGGTGAAAAGGTCCATATCCTGACCGGATTCCAGAATGTGAATGATGGTCAACCGGCCCATGAAGCGGTTCTTGAGGTCTTCAAGTTCTTCGCGGAACATGATCGTGTTGACCGCTCGGTTGGCATAGACCAGCGTGAAAGATGACAGTGGTTCGCGGCTCAGAACGGTTTTCAGGATAGACAACACCGGCGTGATGCCTGACCCGCCCGCAAAGCCAAGGTAGTTTTTTGCTTCATTAGGCTCTATTTTGGCGAAGAATGTGCCATTTGGCGGTGTGGCATGAAGCGTATCACCGATTTTGATTTCTGTATTGGCGAAGGTCGAAAAGGCACCGCCGTCAACCCGTTTGATCCCCACTTGCAGCACACCATCGTCAAGGCCCGCGCAAATCGAATAATTACGCCGCAGCTCAATGCCGTCGAAATCCTGTTTAAACGTCAGATATTGGCCTTGAGTGAAGTCAAAAACGTCCGGGTTTTCCGGTTTCAGGGTCAAGACGACCGCATCGCGGATCGTGTGATGAATATTGGTGACTGTAAGGGGATGAAACTGGGCCATATTTTTCAGATGCACTTAAAATAGTCAAAAGGTTCCAGACAGTCTTGGCAGCGCCATTGCGCCTTGCACGGGGTCGATCCGAATTGGCTGATCCGTTCCAGACTTTGGGATTTGCAGTGGGGGCATTGAGAGGGTCCGCCCGCAGCTTGCGGTGGGGCGATGCCATATTCCTCCAGACGTCGCCTGCCGCGGTCCGATAGCCAATCGGTTGTCCAGGCAGGCGACAATTGCGTTTTGAGCGTCAGATTTTTGATCCCGCGATCCCTCAACGCCGTCTCGATATCCAGGTTGATGATCCTTGTGGCCGGACAGCCGGAATAAGTGGGGGTGACGGTCACTTCCAACGTGTCGTTTTGCCATTCCACGTCCCGAATGATCCCCAGGTCCGTCAGGCTGATGACCGGGATTTCTGGATCAGGAACCCCATCCAGCCATTGCCAAATCGTCTCTAACGCAGGCTTTTCGATTACCATATCGCATCCGGATAGGCACGTTGCAGCCATTGCATCTGCGCCAGCATATGGCCGAGGTGTTCGGAGTGGCGCTGCCCGGACTTTCCGCCTTTGTGCGCAAAATCACTTGCCGGTATTGTGAGCGTTGCTTGCGAAAAAACGTCCCGCAACAGCGTATCATATTGAGGTCGGAGCGACGCAGGGTCGGGTGCTATCCCTTCCGCCGAAAGTGCCGCGTCGACAGTATCCGATGTGAACATTTCACCCACGTAAGGATAGAGCCTATCAAGGGCATTCTGCATGCGGTCATGGCTTTCATCGGTCCCGTCGCCGAGGCCAATCACCGTGTCCGTGGTTCGTTCCAGATGGTAGGTTACCTCCTTGAGTGACTTTTCAGCGATCGCTGCAATTTGCGCATTGCTGCTCGATTGCAGGGCTGTCAGGTAAGCTTTGTGCCACGCATCAAACAGGAACTGGCGCATCATAGTCTGACCGAAATCACCGTTTGGCTGCTCGACAAGCAGGACGTTCCGAAAATCCCAGATGTCGCGCCGAAAGGCGAGGGCGTCAGCGTTGCGCCCTTTTCCTTCGACCTCACCGGCCAGATTCAGCCACAGTGTCGTTTGCCCTATCAGGTCCAATGCCGTGTTAGCCAAGGCAATGTCTTCTTCGAGCACCGGCGCCACCCCACACCATTCCGACACGCGGTGCCCGAGCACCAGCGTGTTGTCGCCCATGCGGCAAAGGAATTCGAACAGAGGGTCGCTCACATCGCACCTACGTCATCGGGAATGTCAAAGAACGTCGGATGGCGGTACACTTTGTCATTGGAGGGGTCGTAGAGCGGACCTTTTTCCTCCGGTCTGGAAGCGGCGATTGCGCTGGCCTCAACGACCCAGATGCTGACCCCTTCGTTGCGCCGGGTATAGACGTCCCGAGCGTTTTTGATGGCACTTTGCGCGTCAGCCGCATGGAGCGAGCCCACATGTCGGTGGCTTAACCCATGTTGGCCGCGAATGAAAACTTCCCACAGGGGCCATTCAATTGCCCTGGGCTTGCCATGCGGCGCGGCTTCGGTTGCATCATATGATCCGGATTCCGGGCTGCTCATGTCACCTACTCCGCCGCCATGTTGCGTGATCGTTTTTTCTGCGCGTGGGCCAGAAGACCCTCCCGCACCCAACGCCCGTCATCCCAGGCTTTGTTGCGCGCCTCCATCCGGTCGCGAGAACACGGACCATTGCCTTGCAGCACATCAAAAAACTCATCCCAATCCGGTTCGGAAAAGTCATAAGACCCGCGATCTTCGTTCCATTTCAGGTGTTCGTCGGGGATTTTCAGGCCCAGATACTCCGCTTGCGGCACGGTCTGGTCTACGAATTTCTGGCGCAGCTCATCGTTTGTGTTCATCTTGATCTTCCACGCCATCGACTGAGCCGAATGAACGGATTCCGCGTCTGACGGGCCGAACATCATCAAGGACGGATACCAGAAACGATTGAGCGCATCCTGCGCCATCTCGCGCTGCGCTTGCGTCCCATTTGCCATCTTCATCATGATGTCGAAGCCCTGACGCTGGTGGAACGATTCCTCTTTGCAAATGCGCACCATGGCGCGGGCGTAAGGCCCGTATGACGTCCGTTGCAAGGGCACCTGATTCATGATCGCGGCCCCGTCGACCAGCCAGCCAACCGCGCCCATATCCGCCCATGTCAGGGTCGGATAGTTGAAGATCGATGAGTATTTCATCTTACCGGTCAGCAGGTCGCGCGTCAGTTGATCGCGGCTCACGCCCAGCGTTTCAGCGGCGCAGTAAAGGTAGAGACCGTGGCCCGCTTCATCCTGAACCTTGGCCAGCAAAATTGCTTTACGTTCCAAAGTCGGCGCACGGGTGATCCAGTTGCCTTCCGGGAGTTGCCCGACGATTTCCGAATGTGCGTGTTGGCCGATCTGACGGATCAGCGTTTTGCGGTAGCCTTCGGGCATCCAATCCTTGGGTTCGATCTTGCCGCCTGCGTTGATGCGCTCCTGAAACGCGCGCTCTTCCGGGTCCATTTCATCAAGCGATTTCACGCCTTTTCCGGTCGATTTGATCATCTGTGCATACATGGTTCAAACCCTTTCAAGGATGAGCGCGACACCTTGCCCGACACCGACGCACATGGTGCAAAGCGCATAGCGTCCGCCCGAGCGTTTCAACTGATAGGCGGCGGTCATGACCAATCGCGCGCCGGACATGCCCAGGGGATGGCCGATAGCAATGGCGCCACCGTTAGCATTCACATGGGCCGCGTCGTCAGGAACACCAAGCGCGCGTAAGGTTGCCAGGCCCTGCGAGGCGAAAGCCTCGTTCAATTCTATCACATCCATCTGATCAATGCTCAGATTGGCGCGAGACAGCACTTTTTGGCATGCGGGGACCGGGCCGATACCCATGACCCGAGGGGCCACACCGGCTGCTGACATCGCAACAATGCGGGCCATCGGCGTCAGCCCGTGTTCTTGCGCGGCCTCTTCAGAGGCGATCAACAATGCGGCCGCTCCGTCGTTCACGCCTGAGGCGTTTCCCGCCGTAACTGTATGATCGGGGCCGTTTATGCCACGTAGTTTTTCCAGCTTTTCAATGTTGGTGCCCGGTCGCGGGTGCTCGTCGCGGTCCACGACAATCGCATCCCCCTTGCGTTGGGGGATGGTGACCGGTGTGATCTCTTCGGCAAAAACGCCCGCTTGATCCGCCGCCGCCCATCGCGCCTGACTGCGCGCGGCAAAGGCGTCCTGATCCGCCCGGCTGATCTGATGATCATCGGCCACATTATCAGCTGTCTGCGGCATGGAATCGATGCCATAGGCCGCTTTCATCTTCGGGTTGACGAACCGCCATCCGATGGTTGTGTCGAAAACCTCATTACTGCGGGAAAACGCGGTGTCGGCTTTAGGCATTACAAAGGGTGCGCGGCTCATGCTTTCGACGCCGCCAGCGATTGCGAGGTCCATGTCTCCGGCCCGGATGGCACGTGCTGCCTGTCCCACAGCATCCATGCCGGAGGCGCAGAGACGGTTGATGGTTGATCCCGGCACCTCGATGGGCAGTCCGGCCAGCAGTGCGGCCATGCGCGCAACGTTCCGGTTGTCTTCGCCCGCTTGATTGGCACAGCCCAGAATAACGTCATCGACGCGGGCCCAATCGACCGATGGGTTGCGTGACATCAGAGCGGCTATTGGAATCGCTGCAAGGTCATCGGCGCGCGCAGAAGACAGGCTGCCACCGTAGCGTCCAATAGGTGTCCGCTGTGCATCGCAAATGAAAGCCTGCATGTATGAGTGTCCTCCGGGGTTTGGAGGACATTATTTCATGGCGGGATTCGTTTCAACAGAAACGTTACGAACGATAGGATGCTATCAAATTCTCGTAACGCTTTCTGGTTCAGGTTTTTTCCCGGGCGCTTTCGAACAGAGCGCGAAGCGTTTTGCCGCCCAATTCCTGCATCAGGTCATCTGCGGTGTTTGCTTCTGACAGCAATGACTTCTGATTTTCAGATATTCGAATGGTGTCTGCATTGCGCACTGCTGCTTTGATATCTTCAACCGATCTTTGCACGGTGCGACAGATACCGCAGAGCCGCGTGACACGACCTGCGCTGTCATCGGTAAACAGCCCTTGATCCCGCGCCGCTTCAAACATGGAAACCAGATTTTGCAACTGCATGTCGGCCAGCGATGAAAAGAAGCGGATATTGTCGAAAGTGATGCGGTTGCCTTCGGCGTAACGGTCGCTGGTAATCTGGAACGCGGTGCCAATCACTCGGTCACCGCCTGAGCCAAGCGGAACATGCTGCAGCGATGTATCCCAATGCTGAAGACCCTTTGGCATCGTCAGGGTTTCAAAATAGCGCAGGTCACGATGCATGTCAGCGCATTGAGCGTATTTTCCAATGACGCTTTGCGCTTCGGATTGTGGCAAGAGTTCGCGAATTTCAATATCGCGCATGCTGGCAGTGGAAAGCCCTGATGCCTTGGCATGCGCCTCGTTGGTACAAATTATTTTAAAGTCATCTTGGGCGCTGCTGCGCTCTGCCGCAAACATCGGCACAGAAAACTGGTCAAAAAGAGCCGCAAGTTGATCTGCGGAATGAGTATCAAACATTTTACCTCACCAAGTTAAAAGAGGAAAATGCCTGATGTCTCTTTCGAAGAGGTTTCTGGAAAAATGGGGTTTTTAAGAGAGTTTTATAGGTTCATCTTGGCCGGTTAGGTGAATACGTCGTCGTTTTCAAAATTATCATAATATATTCAAAATGTTGCCGGCCATGGCGTTTCCATGACGGGCAACATTTTCCGATTTGTAAACAGTTTGTTCATGACCTGGCATGAAGGCAGCGTGTTATTCCGGCAAGAGCACCCATGCCGCGTTTCGCGCGGACGAGCGCACGCAGGCGTCGACAAAATGCATGCCGCGCAACCCATCATACACAGTTGGGTATGTCACCTCGGACGCTGGCGTCGTTCCTGAGCGGTGCGCCACGATGGCGTCTGCCGCTTCGCTGTAAATATTCGCGAAGCCTTCAAGGTATCCTTCCGGATGGCCGGGCGGGACGCGGCTCATGCGTGCAGCGGCGTCTCCGGCCCCAGCTCCGTTCCGGGTGATCAGACGTTTGGGCTCTCCGAACGGGCTGTGCCATAACTGGTTCGGATTTTCCTGAGCCCATTCCAGCCCGCCTTTTTCGCCGTAAACCCGTAGGCGCAGCGCATTTTCATTTCCGGGTGCGACCTGACTGGACCACAACATGCCGCGCGCGCCGCCCTTGAACCGCAGCATGACATGCGCATTGTCATCCAACTGACGGCCCGACACAAACGCCTGCAAATCCGCAGCAAGGCTTTCGACCGTCAGACCGGTCACAAAACAGGCAAGATTATGGGCATGAGTGCCGATATCGCCCGTTGATCCGCCCGCGCCGGACTGTGCCGGGTCGGTTCGCCAGGCGGCTTGCTTGAAATCCTCATGTTTGGTCAGCCAGTCCTGCGGATACTCCACCTGCACGACACGAATGGCCCCAAGTTCACCCTGCGCCACCATTTCGCGCGCCTGCCGGACCAGCGGATAGCCGGTGTAATTATGGGTCAGGACAAACAGCGCATCGGACGCTTCGGCGGCTTTCACCATCTTGCGCGCATCGGCCATTGAGGACGTGAGCGGCTTGTCGCAGATCACATGGATGCCGCGTTTGAGAAACTCGCGCGCCGCGGCAAAATGGACATGGTTCGGCGTCACGATCGCCACCGCTTCAATGCCGTTTTTCAGGCGGGCTTCGCGGATCGCCATTTGTTTGAAATCGTCATAGATGCGGTCCTCGGGCAGACCGAGCGCCTCACCCGATGCACGGGCTTTTTCCGGGGTCGAGGACAAGGCCCCTGCCACAAGCTCATAGCGGTCATCGAGCCGCGCGGCGATGCGGTGTACGGCTCCAATAAAGGCGTCATTGCCGCCGCCAACCATGCCCAAACGAATGCGATTGCTCATATTTATATCCCCAGCATCTTGCGGTTTGCGGCCTCATCCGTGCCGCCATCTGCGAAGTCGTCAAAGGCGCGTTCGGTCACTCGGATGATGTGATCCTTCACGAACTCTGCGCCTTCCCGAGCGCCGTCTTCGGGGTGCTTCAGGCAGCATTCCCATTCGACCACGGCCCATCCGTCAAAATCATTGGCCGCCATTTTGGAGAAGATCGCCGCGAAATCCACCTGTCCATCGCCCAGCGAGCGGAAACGCCCCGCGCGGTCCACCCAGGGCTGGTAGCCCCCATAAACGCCCTGACGGCCCGTCGGATTGAACTCCGCATCCTTGACGTGAAACATCTTGATGCGTTCGGCGTAGATGTCGATGTGATCGAGGTAATCAAGACATTGCAGCACGAAATGCGAAGGATCATAGAGCATGTTGCAGCGGGCATGATTGTCGACACGCTCCAGAAACATCTCGAAGGTGACCCCGTCGTGCAGGTCTTCGCCGGGGTGGATTTCATAACAGATGTTCACATCATTGGCGTCTGCATGATCCAGGATTGGGCGCCACCGTTTCGCCAATTCGTCAAAGGCGGTCTCAACCAGACCCGCAGGGCGTTGCGGCCAGGGGTAGATATAGGGCCATGCGAGCGCGCCGGAGAAAGACACGTGGTTCTTGATCCCCATGTTGGCAGAGGCGGAAATTGCCTTCATGACCTGATCGACGGCCCATGCCTGACGCGCCTGCGGATCACCATGCACCGACGGATCAGCAAAGCCGTCAAATCCGGCATCATAAGCGGGGTGAACGGCCACAAGCTGGCCCTGCAAATGGGTTGAAAGCTCCGTGACCTCAATGCCATTGGCCGCCGCCTGCCCTTTGAACTCGTCGCAATAGGTTTTAGAGTCGGCGGCCTTTTCCAGATCGAAAAGACGCGCATCCCAACTGGGCACCTGAACTCCTTTGTAACCGCAGTCTGCGGCCCATTTCGTAATCGCGTCCCATGAATTGAAAGGCGCGTCATCGCCTGCGAATTGCGCCAGAAAGAGCGCCGGTCCCTTGATCGTCTTCATCTTAATCTCCCTGTTGGCCGCCGCGATCTGGCGGCAGATTTTCTTTGAGGTAAACGTCGATCCGAATGCGTTCCTGTGCCGGATTGATCGGCACGTTGTCGCTATGCGCCCGCATGATGCGGACAGCGCTGCGGATCAAATGACCGGAATCCTGACTGATCACCGCGTCAAAGCGTTCGTCTTTCAGAGCGGCGCGCGACAGGGGTGTCAGTTCATGCGCGATGATCACGGGCGGCTGTGCCTGCGGATGGTTCTGCAGGTGCCGCACCAGACCGGCATTGCCTGCGGCTGACGAATAGATGCCCAGAATGTTGCGGTCGGTATCAAAGGCGCGGGGCAACAGGCGCTCGATCAGATCAGGATCGTCGCGCCCTTCGAGCGACGCCATGATGTTGAGATTGGGAAAATCACGCGCCATGACCTCATCAAAACCCAGCCTGCGTTCGAGGTGATCGCGCGCGAGCATGGAGCCGGTCAGCACGAGGACCTCACCGGTTACTGGCCCCAGAAAACGACCCATCAGCTGTGCGGCGGTCCGCCCGGCGGCGATATTGTCGATGCCCACGTAGGTGTTGCGTTCAGAGCTTGGAATGTCCGCCACCAGCGAGACAACCGATACCCCGTGGCCGCGAAGTTTCGATATGCTGTCCCGCACGGACGGCGTTTCCGGGCCGAAAATTGCAACGCCATCAACATCACCGGGGTCAATCGCGTCAATGGCATCCGCCAGCGCCATCGGGTCGAAGGCCGGCACACGTATATGCGAAATCCGCGTGCGCTCGCGCTTCAGGCCCTGCGACAGGTCGGCGATCTGTTCCTGCAGCAGTTCGACGAATTCATTGTTGGTCGCAGGCAGAATAAAGAGGAACCGGTAGATACGGCCACGGGCAAGATTGGCGGCAGCGGTGTCGCGCACATATCCCAGATGCGCGATGGCGCGGTTCACCTTTTCGACGGTCACTTTGCGCACACCCGGACGTTCATTCAGAACCCGGTCCACGGTCGCAAGGCTGACCTGCGCGACACGGGCAATGTCGTTTACGGTTGGGTTCAACGGGGTGTCGCGACTGACCTTCATTTCGGGGGTCGTTATCCTTTCAACGCAGAGGCCAGCCCCTCAAAGAGCCGCGCCACCGCTTCGGCTCCGGGATCATTGTGACCGATCAGATTTTCCTCCGGCACATAGGAGGCCCGACCGGCCTTGGCCCGGCCCATGGCCGCTGTACCGTCAGCGCCCTGCCGGGCTGCCAATGCTGCGGCATCGACGCCTTGGGGCAGGGCTTCCAAAGCTGGTTTCAGCGCATCGATCATTGTGCGGTCACCCTGTTGCGCGCCACCCACCTCGCTGATGCGTTGCAACCCGGCCAGCAGAGCCTCTGGTGTGGGCGTTCCATTGGCGCAGGCATCGCCGGTTGCGCTAAAAAAGATCGCGAGGATCACACCCGAAGATCCCCCCATGGTCTGACCGAGTTCATTCCCGATCGCGCGGAAAAGCTGCGTCAGATCAGCCAGTGGCATACGGTCCATCGACCCTTTCAACGCACGCGCAGCGGTGGCCAGCGTGCTGCCAGTGTCACCGTCACCGGATTTTGCATCCAACACATTGAGGTCACTTTCCGCCGCAATCAGCAGATCGCAACAGGTGTCGATCAGCGCGCGGGTTTTGGGATTTTCCGACGGGATCGGCTTGATTGGGCTCAACCCATCCGGCAAGGGCTTGACCGAAACCGGCGACAACAGCGTCATGCCCGGCCAGTCCGGCAAGGGAATGTCCCGCGCCAATGCGGCTTCTCTGCCCTCTGTCAAGGGCAGCAGGGACACCGAGAATCCATGCATATCCAGTGATGTCATCAGCGGTGCCGGTCCGATGATCGCTTTGATCCCTTTGGCTTTTTCCGAAGTTGCCAGAGCCTGTGCCAGCACCGCCATTTCAAGCGGTGTGGTGGAGCCCAGATTGTTCAGCAAGGCCACGCAGTCTTGACCTGTGACATGAGGCACCAACTTGTCGAGCACCATGTCCATGGCCGATACCGCCCCTTCGAGCGCTACTTGTTGCACGCCCGCTTCGCCGTGAATCCCAAGCCCCAATTCCGCCATGCCAGCCGCGATCCGGTCTTCTTTTGTCGAGCCGGGAACGGTGCAGGTGTCCAGCGACATCCCGATAGAGGCCATATCCCGCACCGCGGTTTCGGCGGCGTTGGATACGGTATCCAGATCGGCCCCGTCTTCGGCCAGAGCGCCCGCGATCTTGTGCACGAAGAGTGTCCCCGCGACACCACGCGCCTGCGGCAGATCGGGCAGGGCAATGTCATCGTCTACCACGACCATGGCGACCTTGAGCCCGAAGGCGCGCGCGCGTTCCGCAGCCAGACCAAAATTCAGCCGGTCGCCAGTGTAGTTTTTCACGATCAGCAGACAGCCCGCTTCGCCGGTGACGGCAAGGATACCCGCGAGCACTGCGTCCACCGATGGCGACGCGAAAACTTCGCCGCAGACGGCCGCCGTCAACATGCCCTCGCCCACGAAACCCGCATGGGCCGGTTCATGGCCGGACCCGCCGCCCGAGATCAGTGCGACACGTGACTTGCCCCAATCGCTGCGGCACACGACCTTGATGTGGGGGTAGCCATCAAGGCGGTAGAGCCTGCCTCCGGAGCAGGCCAGCAGCCCGTCGATTGCATCTGTGACCAGCGTGTCCTTGCCATTGATGAATTGCGCCATGTCTCTCCCCTTTTCAGTAAATTCTGTCGCCGGAGGCGTCAAAACACAGCGGATCACGCGGTGCTATGTCGACCTCATGTCCCGGCTGATAGTCCGCGTGCGGGTCTGCCAGCGTGATGATTTCGTGCCCGTCAAGTCGCAGGTGCAGTCGCGTATGATCGCCCAAATGCTCAACGCGGCCCACCTGCGCGGCACGCCCTTCGCCCTGCGTGACATGTTCCGGTCTGAGCCCGATCTGATGTGCGCCCTTGGGGGCTGTGCCAAAGAGATCACCCGGCAAGATATTGATGCGCGGCTGGCCAAGGCGCGAAGCGACATAGACGGAATTGGGGTTCTCGTAGATGTCACGCGGGGTGCCGAACTGCACCAGCTTGCCCTGATCCAACACGCCCACATGGGTGGCCATGGTCATCGCCTCGATCTGATCGTGCGTCACATAGAGGATGGTCGCGCCAAGGCTGGCCTGAATGCGTTTGAGTTCAATACGCAGATCGGTGCGAAGCTTGGCGTCCAGAGAACTCAGCGGTTCGTCCATCAGATAGACCTGCGGTTCCCGCACCAAGGCCCGCCCGATGGAAACGCGCTGCATTTCGCCCCCCGATAATTCGGTGGCCTTGTTGTCCAGTTTGTGGGTGATCTGAAGCACGCGCGCCACCTCTGCCACCTTGCGGGTGATCTCTTCGGCGGGTGTGTTGAGGATCGGGGATTTCAGCGGAAAGGCCAGATTTTCGCGCACTGACAGATGCGGATAAAGCGAATATTGCTGGAAGACCATGGCCACGTCACGCTGCGCCGGGGTTTCATCATTGACTCTGCGCCCGCCGATGAAAACCTCCCCCCGGTCGAGCTTTTCCAACCCGGAAATCAGACGCAGGGTTGTTGTCTTTCCGGCACCCGTTGGGCCCAACAGCACGACAAATGCGCCATCGGGGATGGTCATGTCGATGCCTGCGACACCAACCGTGCTGCCGAAGGATTTGGACACATCCTTGAGGACAACTTCAGCCATGGGCGAGCACCCCTTCGTTCAACTCGGACCGCAACGCGCGGCCGGAGGTTTCGTCAAAAAGCGTGATGGTGTCGGGCCGGAAATCCAGACCGATTTTCTCTCCCACAGTGGCCATCTGCCCGGCAGGGACGCGGGCCTTCAGATCGCCGTCGGGTGTCTCCAGCGTGATGATCTGGGTGGTGCCCAGATACTCGGTGGCCAGCACTTCCCCCCGGTATGCGCCCGCATCGCTCAGACGCACATGTTCTGGCCGCACGCCAAAAACCAGCTTGCCGGACGCCCCGTCGATCTGGCGCGGTACGGTCATGGGTTGGCCATTCAAATCAACGGTTTGCGCCCCTTTCGCAACGGATCCGTCAAAGCGCAGAAAGTTCATCGACGGCGAGCCGATGAAGTCGGCGACAAACATCGAGGCGGGCTTGTCATAGATCTCCTGCGGGGTGCCGAACTGTTCGACCACGGCATTGTTCATCACCACGATCTTGTCGCCCATCTGCATGGCTTCCAACTGGTCATGGGTCACGTAGACGGTGGTGGCGCCCATGCGGTCGTGCAGGGCGCGCAGCTCTTCGGACATGTGCTCGCGGAACTCTGCATCCAGCGCACCTAAGGGTTCGTCCATCATGAAGGCCTTGGGGTCACGCACGATGGCCCGGCCCAGAGCGACCCGCTGACGGTCGCCACCCGACAGACCGCCCACGGGTTTGTTCAGAATATCGGTGATCCCGAGGATGCCCGCGACCTCCTCGACCTTGGCCTTGACGGCGGCACGCGCCATGCCTTGAGAGACCAGCGGGTAGCTGAGGTTCTTGCGCACGTTCATATGCGGATAGAGCGCGAACATCTGGAAAACGAAGGCGATGTCGCGCTGGCTGGGCGGGCGCTGGCTGATCTCTTCACCGTCGAGGTAGATCTCGCCTGAGGTGGGCAGCTCAAGCCCCGCGATCATCCGCAGGGTGGTGGTCTTGCCGCAGCCAGACGGACCCAGCAACATGAAAAATTCGCCGTCCTCGATGGTGAAACTCGACTCCCTCACAGCCGTGAAATCGCCGAATTCCTTGCGCAGATTTTTGATGATGATCTGAGCCACTGGGCTACTCCGGAAAGTGACTGACGATGATGAACATCACCGTGCCGACAAGTGTGGTGATGAAGGAATAGGTGAAGGCCCACATCACGAAAGGCTGCATCAGCATGAAGACCCCAAGCGCGATGAGAATGGTGGCGACCATCTCCCAGGGGCCGCGTCTGAGGCGTAACAGACCGGAGAAGAAATTGCTCATCTCGGACCCTCCAAAGGCCGGTATGATCCGCGTGCACAACCTGTGCACCGTCTGTGCACCGCTTTGGTGCATATGGGAAAATCGCGAGGCAGGATCATTTGCGCACCGCTCCGAAGGTAATGCCGCGCAACAGGTGTTTGCGCAGGGCGACGGTGAAGATCATCACCGGCAGCAGGAAGATCGTGGCCCCTGCCGCGACGGCGGGCCAGTCGAGGCCGCCGACGCCGATGATGGTCGGGATGAAGGGCGGGGCGGTTTGCGCCGTGCCGGAGGTCAGCAGCACCGCAAAGGCATATTCGTTCCAGGCAAAGATCAGACAGAAGATCGCGGTCGACGCGATGCCGGTGGCGGCCTGGGGCAGCACGACCTTGTAGAAGGCCTGAAACCTTGTGTAGCCGTCGATCAGCGCGGCCTCTTCATACTCGCGGGGGATTTCGTCGATGAAGCCTTTGAGCAGCCAGACGGCCAGCGAAATATTGACCGCCGTATAGAGCAGGATCATGCCCAGATGTGTGTCCGAGAGGCCCAGCTGCCGGTACATCAGGAAGATCGGGATGGCCACAGCGATGGGGGGCATCATCCTTGTGCTGAGGATGAAGAACAGCAGGTCATCGGCCAGCGGGATTTTGAAGCGTGAAAACGCATAGGCCGCGAGGGTGCCGAGCACGATGCTGAGGAAGGTGGAGCCAAAGCCGATGATCACCGAATTCAGGAACCGCTCGCCGAATTTCGAGGGGCCGGCGATGACCATGTCGCGTTCGCGCACGATCTCTTCGTACCAGGTATCGGGCGGTGGCAGGGCGTCGAGCGCTTCCTGACCAATGCGCGTGCGGGTGGTGAAGAGGTTCACGTAGCCTTCGAGCGAGGGCTCAAAGAACACCTTGGGCGGGTAGGAGATGCTGTCGGGCGGGGTCTTGAACCCGGTGAGCATGATCCATGCCAGCGGCACCATGGTGATGAGCGCGTAGAGGATGACCAATGTGCCGGCAAACCACTTGCTGCGCTGGCTGGGTTCGGTGACGGAAAAGCTGCTCATGAGGCGGCACCCTGTTTCCAAGGCATCGGCCCGGTGGGAACCGCCGGGCAGCGCCCGACCCTCCCCACGGGAGGGCGCTTCACGCCCCCGCAGGCTCGGGCGCTGCCCTCAGCGCAGGCGATTTCGGTGCAAAGCCAGTCGTTCATCATCACCGCTCCTTCACCTTGTTCAGTGCTTTCACATAGATGCTGGCCAGACCGAACACCGTCACAAAGAGGATGATGGCGTAGGCCGAGGCATAGCCCGTGCGCCATTTCTCGAAAGCCTCGCGTTTGAGGTTGATCGAGGTCAGTTCCGTCGTCGACCCCGGCCCGCCGCCCGTCAGTTGAACCACCAGATCGAACATCTTGAAATTCTCGATGCCGCGAAAAAGCACCGCCAGCATCAGAAAGGGCAGCACCATAGGAATGGTGATGGTAAAGAACTGCCGCAGCTTGGAGGCGCGGTCGATCTCGGCGGCCTCATAGATATAATCGGGGATGCTTCGCAGCCCGGCGAGACAAATGAGCATAACAAAGGGCGTCCACATCCAGGTATCCACGATCACGATGGACCAGGGGGCCAGATCCACCGATCCCAGCATCTCAAAGCTGGAAGGATCCTTGCCGGTGAAAAAGGCCACGATGTAGTTGAAAAGCCCGATCTGCGGTTGATAGAGAAACTTCCAGAAGTTACCGACCACCGCAGGCGACAGCATCATCGGCAGCACGATGATGGTGGTCCAAAGGTCATTACCCCTGAATTTCTTGTTGATCAGATAGGCCAAGGCGAAGCCGATGAGCACCTGAAAGAAGATCGTCCAGAAGAGGAAATGCGCCGTGGCCTGCATGTTCAGCCAGATGTCGCTGTCCGTCAGGATGCGTTCGTAATTGCGCAGGCCCACGTTCTTGATTTCGCGCCCGGCGCGATTGGCCTTGAAGTCGGTGAAGCTGAGCCTGATCGTCCAGATCAGCGGAAAGATGTTGATCGCCAACAGCAAAAAGATCGTCGGCCCGACAAATATCCAGGCAATGGCGCGGTCACTCAGCCCGCGGATCTTGCGCGCAACGCCGGGCGGTGTGGCCTGCGCGGCTCGGGAAAGAGGGGTCTCGGTCATCAGGCGCAGCTTTCCTGACGCAAGACGGCCCGAAGGCACGCCTTGCGGTGTGAGATTTCCGTAAGGTGGGCTTCAGGCCACCTTACCGGATGGGTTCAGAGCTTGCCTTCGTCCTCGAAGACTTCGGTCCAATCCTCAATCAGCTTGTCCAGCGCTTCCTTGGCGGTGCCCTGATCGGCCACGATGTAGTCGTGCATGCGTTTCTGCATGGCGATCAGAAGTTCCGCATAGGCTGGCTCCTGCCAGAAATCCTGCACGGCCCCCATGGCTTCGAGGAAGTCACCGGCAAAGGGTGCGGATGCCGGAAAATCCGGGCTTTCCAGCACGGCCTTATGCGCGGAATAGCCGCCCAGATCCCACCATTTCTGCTGGACCGCCGGGTCCGCGAACCACTTGATGTACTCAAGCGCCGCATCCTGCTTGTCGGAATAGGCCACAACGGAAATACCCTGCCCGCCCAGTGTGGAGCCTTCCTGATTTTGCGGCGGGTTGACGAAGAAATCGATCTTTTCGCCGCCCGTGTCAGGGTCCGCGTAAAGACCTGGGAAAAAGGCGAACCAGTTCATCGCCATGGCGACCTGACCGGATTTGAACGCGTCGAGCGATTCCCCCATATAGGAGTTCGTATAGCCTGGCGGCGTCGCCGTTTGATAGAATTTCTTATAGAATTCAAGTGCTTCCACAGCCTCTGGCGAATTCACAGCGCCTTCCATGTCGTAAGACCCGGGCGTGTTTTCATATTTGAAACCCCAGGGATAAAGCGCCCCCGTCACCCCCATGGTGATGCCTTCGGAACCCCGTTCGGTGAAAATGGCCGCGCCATAAACGGTCTGTCCGTCGATCTCGCGTCCCTGGAAAAACTGCGCAATCTCCAGCAGTTCCTTTTGCGACTTGGGTTCTGCCAGATCGCGGCCCGTGGCTTCCTTGAAAGCGGCCTTGATGTCGTCACGGCCAAACCAGTCCTTGCGATAGAACCAGCCATTGGCGTCCCCCATGGCGGGCAGCGCATAGTAATTTGGCGTCCCCTTGGGCCATGTCGAATAGGCGTAGACGGTCGCATCGGCGAAATCATCCATGGAGATGCCCGCGCTGTCGAAGAAATCGTTGAGCTTTACGTAATGCCCGTTCTCCGCCCCGCCGCCGATCCACTGGCTGTCGCCGATCAGCAGGTCGCAAAGCTTGCCGCCGGAGTTCAATTCGTTGAGCATGCGGTCCGCAAAATTCGGCCATGGAATAAATTCAAAGCTCATCGTGTGCCCGGACTGGGCCTCAAATTCCTTGCTGAGCTCGACCAGCGCGTTCGCCGGGTCCCATGCGGCCCAGCAGAGCGTCAGATCATCCGCCTGCGCCGAGGCGCCAAAACCCGCGGCGACAAGGCTCAATGCGCTGACCGTTGTCAGTTTCGAATATGTCATGTGATTCCTCCTTAAGTGTCCTCCGACCGGTTGAAACGATTCGGATTTCAGACAAGTGAAGGCTAAATGAGGGGCGTACCTCATGTCGACCGATTTTTGAGGGGCGTACCTCGGAAACACACGCAATGGCTTGAATTATTATGGAAAAATTTCTTCTACGGCCTGAAAATCAAGTGGTTTTCAGTCCCCCGTAATGGCCGGTTCACACGTTGACGTGCCGCAAACGCCGCTCGCGCCAGACAATCATCAACCCACCAAATGCCACCAGAATGGCGCCGGGAAAGAGCTCCTCCCAGGGCGCTTCGTCAAAGAAAATCCAGCCCAGAACAAAGGCCATGGGGATGCCGAAATAGCTGAACGGGGCCAGGTTGCTTTGTTCGGTCATGCGGTAGGAAACCACCAGAAACAGCACCGCCGTGCCGCCAAATCCGCCCATTGCGAGGATCCATGCGATGTCGCTGATCTGTGCCAGCGGGCTGAACCCGCCGGTTACAAACACAAGACCCAACGCGCCGATTGCCGCCACGCCGGTGGAGTAGAGATTGATCAGCGCCGATGGCACGTCGTCATCCATCATCCGCGCCGTGACACCGGCCAATGCGTAAAGCAGGGCGGAGATCAGCGGCAAGAGCGCCGCGGGCGTAAAGGCATCGCTGCCGGGCTTGACGATCAGCATGACGCCCGCAAACCCGATGAGCACCGCTCCCCAGCGCAACATGCCCACCTTTTCGCCCAGCAGTGGCACGGCAAGGGCGGTCATGAACAGGGCATTGGCATAGGTGATCGAACTGGCCGTGGCAAAGCTGAGCAACCCCAGCGACATGTAAAAGGTGAACTGCGCAAAGGTCAGAATGACACCGCGCGCCATGGCAAGCGGCCATTGACGCAGGCGCATCCGCCGCCCCGCAGCACGCCAGGCCGATGACGACCAAAGGGCAATTGCCGACGGGATCAGGCCGCAGATATTACGATAAGCAGAAAGCTCTGCGGCCGAATAATCCGCAGACAAATACTTGATGACCAACCCCATCAGATCGAACAGCAACAGGGCAACCAGTGAGTAAACGATGGCCAATGTGGTGCGGTTGGGGAGCATGAAACCTCGGTTCTGATGACCGGCACCCTAGCCAAAAGCGCGGCACTCACCAGCCCTTTCGGGGAAACCGGCCTCGCGGGCTTCAGTTTTCCGGGTCTACGCGCCCGCGCATTGCCTTGACCTCTCCACGCACTTTCTTGGCTTTGAGACGCCGCTTTTTCGACCCTAACGTGGGCTTTGTCGCGATCCGTCGCTTGGGGGCAACCAATGCCTTTCGGATCAGTTCCGCCAGACGTGTCCGCACGATATCACGGTTGCGCGCCTGACTGCGGGTCTCATCGCATTGCAGAACCAGCGCGCCATCGGTAGTCCAGCGGCGCCCGGCCAGACGTTTCAGCCGGGTTTTCACCGGGCCGGGCAAGGACGGCGAGCGGGCCGCTTCGAACCGCAATTCCACCGCTGAGGACACTTTGTTCACGTTCTGACCGCCGGGGCCGGAAGCACGCATGAAGCTCTCGGTCAGTTCCCAGTCCTGGAGTGCGATATCATCGTTGATCTGCAACATGCGCCGATCCTACTCCGTTGAAAAGCGCCCCGAAACACTGACGGAATTGCCTGATGGGTCCTTTGCATTGGCAAAAACATAGCCATCGCCGCTGTGCAAGGGGCCGAATGTCAGGCCGCGTTCTTTGCTCTGCGCGCAAAAGGCTTCGACATCTGCGACGGTGAACACCAGTTTGACCGTGGTCTGACCTTGCCTTTGACCCTTCGCTGCTTTGTGCAGGAGCAAGCGCGTACCGGTGCCCGGAGGCCGCAATTCGACGATGCGGTCGCCGTCAGTGTCGTGCCGCGCATAGCCGAAATGGGTGCTATAGAACGCGACAGTTTCATCGATCTTTGATGTGTAGAGGATCAGGCTGGTGAGTTCCGGCATGGTCTTTCCCAATTGACTACGAAAAAGGGCCGCACGGTGACATGCGGCCCAATCGAATGGTTTTAGGAGGGGGATCGGTTAGACCGAAATCCACTCAGGAGTTCTGCCCGTCAAGGGCTGCCTCAGCAGGCGACCTCCAAAGCTGTTCCGACACCTCGCTCCAATACCTTTCTTGACACTGGATCACCTCCTTTACCTATCTGTTGACGTTGCAGGAATCGTCGCACAGGTTTCGAAAATCACCAAGCTTTTTTTCGTTAACGCAGGGTCAATGCGCGGGTGTGAGCCGGGCTGTAATCACGCGGAAGGGGATGAGAGCCAGAAGCGCCAGCGACAGTTTGACCATCCAGTCGGCCACAGCCAGCGAGACCCACAAGGGCGCGGCAGGGCCAAAGCCGAGGAGGGGCAGGATGTCACCGGCCCAGGACACGTCATTGCCGGGCTCGATCCACATCAGGCTCGCGGAAAAGGCGATGGTGAAGAAAAGGGCGGTGTCGAGCGTGCTGCCGATCAGCGTTGAGGCCAGCGGCGCGCGCCACCATTTGCCATCCCTGAGGGCTGCAAAGACCGATACGTCGATCAGTTGCGCGATCAGGAAGGCCAGACCAGAGCCTATCGCAATGCGCAGGGTCACAAGCGGGCCGAATTCGCCGATGATCTGTGTGCCGATAAGCGAACAAATGATGCCCACCACAAAGCCCACGAATACAACACGGCGCGCGGCGGAGGCGCCGTAGACACGGTTCATTACATCCGTGACCAGAAAGGCCAGCGGATAGGTGAAAGCCCCCCAGGTCAGCCATTGGCCGAAGAGAAACTGCACAAGAATGTTGGAGGCAACCACAATGGCAGCCATGGCAAGAATGCCGGGAAGGTAAGCGCGTGTCATAAGATAATCCGTTTTGGCAAGGGTGCGGCACTTGGTCTGACGAGGCCAGACGGGCGCTCTTTAGGCCTAAAATCGGGCCTGTGCAAGTCAATCCTTGAGGACGTACTCAACGATATCGGTGTGCAGAATGGGCAGAAAATTGTCGTCCGATATCATGGTCAGCCGCGTCCGACCTGTATCATCCTGCCAAACTGATAGCCCTTCGAGATTGCCGTGATGCCGATGAGGTGTTTCCAGCAGCGTCTCGATATTCTCAAAGCCCGCGTCGGTCACGGTCATGCGGCGGATGCGGCTGCGAAATCCTAACCAGACAAAGGACCGTTCCAGCAGATAAAACTGCCCGTCCGGCCCAAAATCGCCCCCAACGGGCAGGTAGCCCTCGTCCAGCGGCAATGTGAATGCCTGAGACCAGCGCCCTTTCTCGTGGCGGCGGTAGACGAGGGCTTCGCGGGCACCGCGCGCCACACCTTCGGGGATCGAGAACAGTGTTCCCTGAGCGTCAATGGCGACGAGTTCGAGCCCCTTGTTGCTGCCCAACGCCCGCCATGCACGGGTATAGGAGGGCCATTCCGCGGGGCTGTCCCATGTATTGTAGCGCAGGATTCTATCCGCGAATTCAAAGGATACGAACAACCTACCTTTGTGATCGAGCGCCAACCCTTCGGCGTCGTTGTAGGGTCCGTCGCGCGTTTCCCCAAAGCGATCGACAAGTGGCTTGGCGGTAGTAACCTGGGCGTCGGTAATTTGATCGTTTTTGCGGGTTAGAGTCCCCCGCGCGAGAAACCCTCTGTCGGTCACAGCAAAGAAGTCCCGGCCGTCAGCGCTCAGCTCGAAGCCCGAAAATCCTCCAAACCACGGGGCATCATGGCGCCACCTGTGCGTTGAAAGATGTTGGGCGGGCTGGGCTGAGGGCGCCACATCTGGCGGCTGAGGCAGCGGGTGGAATGCGAAGATCGGGGCGATGGCCAGAAGGCCGATTGCGGCTACTGCAAGACTGCGGCGCATTGTTGGGGCAGGTCCGCCAGCAGGATTTCGCGTTTGGGTTTGGGTTTCGGCGCGTTCGGATCGGGTGGTGGTGGGTTCAGGATATTGTTGACCCAGGCCTGCGCATCGGCACAGCCGTCACCCGCAGGGGGCGGGTTTTGGTTGACGCAGCCTTTCGCGCCGGCCGGGCAAGAGAGCCGCACGTGGAAATGATAGTGATGTCCGTACCAGGGCCTGATCTTGCGCAGCCAGCTGCGGTCCCCTTTGGCGTCCTTGCACATCTGCACTTTGGCACCGGGAAAGATGAATATCCGCGCCACGCGTGGGTCGGAAGCGGCAGCTTTGAGGATTTCATGATGCGCGGGCGTCCAGTTTTCATTCACGAAGGCCCCCTTGTTGCGCCGCATGGAGATGGACGAAATGCTTTCGCGTTGGGCGGCAGAAAGCGACAGATTGTCCGCCGGGCGCAGCCAGATATCGGCATCCAGACCGATCTGGTGACTGGCGTGCCCAGTCAGCATCGGCCCCCCGCGCGGCTGGCTCAAATCCCCTACGTAGAGACCGTTCCAGCCCGGTTGCCGGGCAGCCTTGGCGCTGAGCCTGCGGACAAAATCCACCGTTTCCGGATGTGCCCAGTTGCGATTGCGCGACAGCCGCATCGCCTGCCATGTGGGCCCGGATTCTGCCAGACGCTCTGATCCAGCAAGACACCCTTTTGCATAGCTGCCAAAGGGGGCGGGCGCGCTGGGCGAGCCCGAGGTTTCCGCCCCGAAAAGCTGTCGCGCCGGTTGCTTGCTTTTCGTGTGACCGGAGGTGCCGATGGTCGGCAGGATCACCGATGCCGTCTGCTGAGACTGTGGTGTGCCGTCCGAACAAGCGGCAAGACCCAGACCCAGGACAACGGCGGTGGCTAACTGGCGGAGTTTCATGTCACAAAATCCCCTTTCGGTTTGACCCATGCTAACAGGATGAGGCCGAGAATAAACAGCCCTGCGACGGGGGTGATGCCCATCCGCTGACTGCCGCTCAAATCGCTGGCCAGGGCGATGAGGGCCGGTGCGATGAAAGAGGTGGCTTTGCCGGAGAGCGCATAAAGCCCGAAAGCTTCGGTCATGCGTTCGGGATTGGCCTGATGGGTGAGCATGTTGCGTGAAGACGCCTGCAGCACGCCGCCTGCCGCCCCGATCAGCGCGCCCGCCACGAAGAAGGTGATGTCCGGGACCGGTGAGCCATCGGCCAGCCCGATGCCCAGCACGGAAGTGGGCGTGAGCGAGATGATCAGCCCGGACGTCAGGATCAGGAGGATGCAACAGGTCACGATCACCGGCATGGGGCCGATGCGCCGGTCGATACGGCCCCCCACCCAACAGAAAACCGCGCCACTGATCGCCGCGACAATCCCGAAAATGCCAATGTCGATGATCGACCAGTTCAGCACACCCAGCGCATAAATGCCGCCGAAAGTGTAAAGCCCGTTGAGCGCGTCGCGGTAGAACATCGACGAGCCGAGATAGGCCAGAAGCGAGGGGTGTTGCGGCAGCCCTTTGAGCGTTTGCAGCAGATCGCGCATCCCCTTGCCGAGCCTGTAGGGGCTTTTTTGCGGGCCGGGCCTGTCGCGGATGTAGAGAAAGAAGGGGATCATGAAGAGGGCGAACCACAGCGCGGTGAGCGGGCCAACGATGCGCGTATCGGCCCCTGTTGCCGGGTCGAGCCCGAAGAGCGGTGTCAGCCCGATCATGGTGCGCCCGCTGTCGCCTGCCTGAAAAAACCCGATCATCACGATCAGCGCGATCACCCCGCCCAGATAGCCAAAAGCCCAGCCAGAGCCTGATATGCGGCCACGTTCCTCTTTGCTGGCGTCCAGTTCCGGCAGGTAGGAATTGGTGAAGATGGTGGCAAATTCCATCCCGATGAGGCCCAGACCGAAGAAGAAAAGCGCCCGGAGCACGGAGAAATCCGCAGGCGTCGTCCACCACAATCCAGCCGCGCCGATCACGTAGAGGGTCGAGAAAAGCCAGATCCACGGCAGGCGTCTGCCGGAACTGTCGGCCACCGCGCCAAGCACCGGGGCCAGAAGGGCGATGGCGATGCCTGCCGCTGTCAGCCCGTAGCCCCAATAGGCCTGTGCCTGTGCTTTGGCGGCCTCCGCTGTCATACCGTCCGCGACAAGGGCTGCGGTCGCGGTCTGTGCGAAATAGGGCCCGAAGATGAAGGTCAGCAACAGGGTATTATAGGGCTGGCTGGCCCAGTCGAAAAAGTACCACCCCCAGATGCGTTTTCGCGGGCTGATCATGGATGTGCCTGTATCACTGCTTTGAAAAAGTTAGATCAGTCCGGGACGGAGGAGGCAAGTAAAGCTTTGGGAGCCATCAACCATGCAGCACCACCGGCCTTGCTTATTGGGGCGGCCTTGCTTAACTGAGCATCGATACGAAAAAGAGGTCTGCCGATGCAATCGCTGTTCCAAATCCTGATGCTGCTGCTGAACGTGGTGTGGTTTTTCATCATCGCCCATGTGATCATGAGCTGGCTGATCAATTTTCAGGTGCTCAACACCCGCCAACAACTGGTGGCGCAGATCTGGTATAGCCTGAACCGCATTCTGGAGCCGCTCTATGGCCCGGTGCGCCGCATTCTGCCTCCGATGGGTGGGATTGATCTTGCCCCATTGGCGGTTCTGATCGGGGTGGCGGTGCTGCGGATCGTTCTGGTCAACAACTACGCGCTCTTTCTCTAGCCAAATTGCCCTGAGCGGTGATTTTTTGGGCCTGGGCGAGGCCTGAAGGCTTGTTCACGAATCCTTAGTGTGGGAGTCTGCGGCAAAAGAGCAGATTTCAATAAGGGTTTCCGATGACAGGCGCTGCCACTCTGTTGCAGGATGTGTTTGGTTTTGATGATTTTCGCCCCGGTCAGGCGGAGATTGTCGAGGCGGTGAGCGCTGGTGAAAACACCCTTGCGATCATGCCCACGGGGGGCGGGAAATCTCTTTGTTTTCAACTGCCTGCGCTGCTGCGCGAGGGGGTAACGGTTGTCATATCCCCCCTGATTGCCCTGATGCGCGATCAGGTGCGCGCCTTGCAGGAAGCCGGTGTCAGTGCCGGGGCGCTGACCTCCGGCAACACGCCGGAAGAAACCGATGCGGTCTTTGAGGCGCTGGAGGTGGGCAGGCTCAAACTGCTTTATATGGCCCCGGAGCGTTTGGCGGCCGGGGCTGCCATGGGGTTGCTGCAACGTGTGGGCGTATCGCTGATCGCCGTGGATGAAGCCCACTGTGTCAGCCAGTGGGGCCATGATTTTCGCCCCGATTACCTGCGCATAGGGGCCTTGCGGCAGGCATTGAACGTTCCGCTGGCGGCGTTCACGGCAACGGCGGATCGCGAAACGCGGGTGGAGATTGTCGAAAAGCTGTTTGACGGGCAGGCCCCCCGGGAATTTTTGCAAGGGTTCGACCGGCCCAATATTCATCTTGGGTTTGCCGCCAAGGACGGGCCGCGTCGACAAATTTTGGATTTCGCCGCTGCCCGCAAGGGGCAATCCGGCATCGTCTATTGCGGCACGCGCGCCAAGACCGAAAGCCTTGCCGGGGCGCTGCGCGAGGCAGGCCATGCGGCGATGCATTACCATGGTGGCATGGAGGCTGACGACCGCCGCATCGCCGAGACCCGTTTTCAGCGCGAGGACGGGTTGATCGTGGCGGCGACTGTGGCGTTTGGCATGGGCATCGACAAGCCGGACATCCGTTGGGTGGCGCATGCGGACCTGCCGAAATCCATCGAGGCCTATTATCAGGAGATCGGACGCGCCGGTCGCGACGGGGCACCTGCCGAAACCCTGACGTTTTTTGGTCCCGAAGACATCCGGCTGCGCCGCGCCCAGATTGACGAGGGCCTCGCCCCGCCGGAAAGACGTGCGGCGGATCACGGGCGTCTGAACGCGCTTCTGGGTCTGGCCGAAGCGCTGACATGCCGCCGCAAAACCCTGCTGGAATATTTTGGCGAACGGGATGTGACCTGTGGTCATTGCGATCTTTGCGACCAGCCAGCGGAGGTCTTTGACGGAACCACCGCGGTGCGCAAGGCCCTGTCGGCCATTTTGCGCACGGAAGAGTGGTTCGGTGCGGGCCATCTGATCGACATTCTGATCGGTAACGAGACAGACAAGATCCGCCAACGGGGTCATCAGTCTTTGCCCACTTATGGCGTGGGTGCTGAATACGACCGTCGCCAGTGGCAGGCGATTTTCCGTCAGATGATGGGATATGATCTGGTGCGGCCCGATCCGGATCGCCATGGTGCACTTCGAATGACCGACGCCGCCTTGCCGATCCTGCGGGATGAAGCCCAGATCATGCTGCGGCGCGACAGCATCCGCGCGGCGGCCTCCAACCGCAGGCCGGCCGTCAAGGCGATGGTTTCTGACGAAGACGCGCCGCTTCTGTCCGCGCTGAAGGCCAAACGCCGGGCTTTTGCCGAAGCCGCCAAGGTTCCGGCCTATGTGATTTTCAATGACCGCACCCTGATCGAAATGGCGCAAACCAGGCCGCAGTCGCTGGACGCGATGGCACAGGTTTCCGGCGTGGGGGCCAAGAAGCTGGAACGCTACGGCGCTGCATTTCTGGAGGTGATCAGCGGCGAGGTGACCCATATGCATCCCACGCGGCGCAAGCTGGCGGGGCGCGAGGCGGGCTCAATCTATGACCAGTTGCTGGCCGTTCAGGCCGATCTGTCGCGTGGCGCGGAAGGGACAGACAAACCGCTGAGCTGCTCGGCCTCTCTGCTGGCGAAGGTGGCACAATTGCGTGATGCGGATTCCACCGCCCTTCAACGGCTGTTAGGGGATCGTCGGGCGCAAAGATTTGGCCCGGCCTTTCTGGACGTCCTGCGGGAGGCGAGCTAAGTCGCGCAGCGAGGGGGCGTTGCCCTCCGCGCAAATGAGAATGGGGATGACAATATGTTGGTGGTGATTTCACCGGCCAAACGGCTGGATTGGGCAGAGCGGGATGTCACGATGACAGAGCCCGCGTTTCACGAAGATGCCCGGCGGCTGGTCAAAACGGCGCGCAACCTGACGCTTGGCAAGCTCAAGGGGCTGATGGATCTCTCCGATGATCTGGCCCGGCTGAACCGCGACCGGTTCGCCGCCTTTGCCGATGACCCGGCACCCCAGATCACGCGGCCCGCAGCGCTGGCTTTTGCAGGTGACACCTATCAGGGATTGGAGGCGCAGAGCCTTGATGCGGATGAAATGGCCTGGGCGCAGGATCACCTGCGCATTCTGTCGGGGCTCTACGGGCTGTTGCGGCCATTGGACGCGATCCAGCCCTACCGTCTGGAAATGGGCAGCCGTCTGAAGACGCGGCGCGGCAACTCCCTCTATGACTATTGGCGCGACGGGCTTTCCAAAGCGCTCAACGTGCAGGCCGAGGCATTGGGGTCGGACGTTCTGATCAATTGTGCCAGTCAGGAATATTTTGGCGCAGTTGCGCGCAAAGCGCTGAAACTGCGGGTCATTACGCCGAGCTTCATGGAAGACAAGGAGGATGGCAAAGGTCCGAAAATTGTCAGTTTCTTTGCCAAGAAGGCACGCGGGTCTATGGCGCGTTTTGTCATTCAGCAGCGGCTTGACGACCCGGAAGAGGTGCTGGGTTTCACCACCGGCGGTTACCGCCATGACGCGGCACTGTCACAACCGGACCGCCCCGTCTTTGTGCGGCCCTACCCGGCTTCCTGATCGGGAACATCGGGGCGCGGGTTTAGCGCCTCTTCGGGGCAGTAATCCAGGATATGTGCGTGCATTTCCGCCTTGCGGACAGGTTTTGACATGTAGTGGTCGAGCCCGACGGCGAGGATTTCCTTGTTGTCGCCCTGCATGGCATGGGCGGTGAGCGCGATGATGGGCACATGCCGACCTGAGGTTTCCTCTTTTTTGCGGATCGTCTGGGTGGCCTCCTTGCCATCCATTCGCGGCATGGAAATATCCATGAAGATCAGATCGGGTTCAAAGCTGTCGTAGGCTTCGACCGCTTCGATGCCGTCGTTGGCAAACTTCAGGTCTATGTCGAAATCCTTGAGCATTTTACGCAGAACAAGCTGGTTGGTTTTGTTGTCTTCTGCGGCCAGAATGCGCATCTGACGCGGGGCGTCGACAGCGGGTTCTTCGATCTCGGCGGGGCTTTCCGTGTCGACCAAGGGCTCGATCACAGCATCGGGCGCGTCCGTCGGCGGGGCGCTGGCATCTGCCCTGCGACGTGAGAATGTTGGCATTGGAAGATTGGGGAGCGCGTCCTCCTCCGGCTCCGCCGCTTTGGCCTCAAAGGCGGCCAGGCGTTGCAGGATTTCATGCCGCGGATAGGGCTTTTGCGCAATCGCATCGACCGCGCCTTTTGCCGGATCGGCATGGGCATGACCGACATTTGAACTCAGCAGAAAAATGGGCATTTTATGCCCGGCATGACGCGCGGTTTCAGCAAACTGAATACCGTTCATATCGGCCATGATATGATCCACCAACACAACGTCAACTGTCCGGTCCAAAAGCGCCAACCCGCAGGCCGCGTCCTCACAAAGCGTGACCTTGAGACCAAGCTCTTCGATCTGGCGGCCCATGATCAACCGGTTGGGTTCAAAATCGTCGATGACCATCACGTGCCGCAGCGCCGGGGGCAGGGTCGGGTGTTCGGCCTCCATTGCGTCCGCCACATCAAAGGAAATTTCAAAGCCAAAGCAGGACCCGACCCCTTCTTCGGAGGTCAGCCAGATACGCCCGCCCATCATCTTGATCAAACGTTTGGTGATGGCGAGGCCCAGACCGGTGCCGTCAAACTGGCGATTTCGTTCATTTTCGACCTGATTGAATTCCCCGAACACATGGTCGATCATATTTTCCGGAATGCCGATCCCGGTATCTTCTACCGTCACGCTGAGCGCCATTTTCTTGGCCTCGGCATCCGGTTTACCGCGCACTTTTACCGTGACGTGACCTTCTTGTGTGAATTTGACTGCATTGCCCATCAGATTGGTCAGGATCTGGCGTATCCGCCCGGGATCCCCCACAAACTGCGATGGCAGGAACAAATCGTAATCCAGAAGCAGGTCCAGCCCCTTGTCCCTTGCGGTTGATTGCAACAGCATGATGATTTCAAGAATTGATCGTTCGAGATCAAAGGGTTCAGGGTGCAGATCGAGACGTTCCGCCTCGATCTTGGAGTAATCGAGCACGTCGTTGATGATCACCAGCAGCGCTTCGCCCGAATTCTTGATCGTGTCTACATAGAGACGCTGCTCTTCGGTCAGCGGTGTATCGACCAGAACATCCGCCATGCCGACAACACCATTCATGGGCGTGCGAATCTCATGGCTCATATTGGCGAGGAAGGCCGATTTCGCCCGGTTGGCAATCTCGGCACTTTCGCGGGCGGCTTTCAACTTCTCTTCGTATTTGACGGTGGCGGTGATGTTCAGACCCAACGAAATGATGTCGCCGTCCGGGCCACGCTGGTCGATGATCTTGATATACTCGCCGTTCCACAGGCGGATGACCACCGGTTCGGGCTCAGGGGATTGCACCCGTTCAATCATCATCTGACGCCAGGCGTCGGGCGTCATGTCCCCGGTGTTGACGATCCCCTCGTCTGTCAGAACCTGCAGGATGGTGACATAGCTGACACCGGGTTTGATCTCCTCAAGCTTGTCGAAAACCGCAAGATACGAGCGGTTTGCCATGATCATTTCCAGATCTGGCGTGAAGAAGGCAAAACCGTCATTGATGGTCTCAATCGAATGCCACAGCCGCCTTTCGACAAGCTCGATCTTTTCATGGGCCGCTGAAAGGTCGGATTTGACGCGCTGGTTCTCATCGCGGACGTTGGCCACTTCGGCCTGGGTTTCGACGATCTGATGCGACAAGGCCTTGGCATGGGCGCCAAGTTTGCGATTGGCAGCAAAAAGCTCTGCCTGCTTGAGTTCAAGCAGGCGTTCAGCAGCCAATCTGCCACGTCGTTCCTCAGCCAGTTTGTTGGCGAGACTCATCCGATCACCGGCAATTTCGTTCCAATTGCGGCAGTTTTTCACAAATGTCGTGAATATCTGTTTAATTCATGGCGGTGAAAGTAGAGAGCCCGTGCCAAACCAACAGTTTTGGCCTGATCATGCGGGTTATCTGCGGCCTTCGCGCAGCCAGGCCGCGGTGATGAATGCAGCGGACAACAGCAGGACAAGCCACCCCGGCAACAGGTTGGTTTGCCGCACGTCCCGGGTTTCAAAGGCATCGCGGGGCGTGAGGCCCACCCATCCACGCCCGGCAGCGGGGCGGCCTGCGCGGACGTTGCGAATCCTTGGTAACCCGTCTTCGATGCGCGTGGTGCCGCCGCGCAATCCTGCCAGTACCGGGGTTAGAATATCGGCGGTTGCAATCGTCTGTTCAAATTCGCGCGGGGCGGCAGGGCCAAGGCCGATAACTGCAAGCTGATCGCCATTCTCCAGCCGGTAGAGACCGATTTCGGGGCCTTCGAACATACCTTCAAAAACACCGGGGCTCACCTCGTCGAGGGTCATTTCGGATTGATTGCCGGAGGGATCTGTGAGGGTCAGCGGGGGGACGCTGTCCTCAAGCGTGCGCCGCCGGATGCGCATCGTCTGCCCGGTCGCCTCTGCAGTCAGTGATTCCTCTTCGAGCTCGGGTTCTTTCATCATCCAATGCGCAAGACGCCGCAGCAGTTCCAGTTGCGGTCCGCCGCCTTCGTATCCGCGGTTCCACAGCCACGCGTGATCAGAGGCCAGCAAGGCAACGCGTCCCTCGCCGACCCGGTCCAGCACGAGGAGCGGGCGTTCGCCCACACCTGACATGACAACGTTGCCTTTGGCTTCGGTCACATCGATCTGCCGCAACCAGCGCCCCCAGTCCCCGTTCATCGGAAGATCGGTTGTCACGGGATGACGCGCGCCAAGGTCGGTGATCGTCGGCAGATAAGGCTGTTCAAGAACGCGGGCAGTGGGTGCGGCTGGTAGCACCGTGCCAAGCGGCGAGCGGAATATGCTGTCGGCACCGGCGAAATCCTCGCCCGCCGCCACCAGAACCGCGCCGCCCTGCTGAATGTAATTGGCGACATTGTCCAGATAGAGCGCCGGCAGGATGCCACGGCGCTTGTAGCGGTCAAAAATGATCAGGTCGAAATCAGTGATCTTTTCCAGAAAAAGCTCGCGGGTCGGGAAAGCGATGAGCGAGAGTTCATTGACCGGCACACCGTCTTGCTTTTCGGGGGGCCTTAGAATGGTGAAGTGCACCAGATCGACGGAACTGTCTGATTTCAGCAGGTTACGCCAGGTGCGGCCGCCCGGATGCGGCTCGCCACTGACCAGAAGCACACGCAGGCGGTCACGTACCCCGTTCATTTGGATGAGGGCCGTGTTGTTGCGATCCGTCAATTCACCCTCGGCCATGGGTACTGTGAACTGGATCACGTTACGTCCGCCATGCGGTAGAGTCACAGGCAATTCGATATCCTGCCCAAGTGGGACGTCAAAACGTTGCGGCGGGTCGCCATCGACGGAGATTTCAAGGGGCGCCAGTCCGCTGCCTTGCGGGGCCGCGCCCATATCCTCGATACGCAGCGTGAGCGTCACAGGTTCGCCAATGATGGCAAAGGCGGGGGCATTGCGGATGCTCAGGCGGCGATCCCAATCGCTTTGTTTGCCTGTCATCAACAGATGCATCGGGGCAGGCAGATCGACCGGCAGATCGGCGTCATGCACGCGGCCATCGCTGAGCGCCAGAATGCCGGCGATCCGTGCGCGGGGTTCTTCGGCAAGTGCCTTTGAGAGCGCGGTCATGAGCTGGGTGCCCGCGTCACCTTCGCCATCCGGAACCGTTACGCGGCGCACCTCGGTGTTGGGACGGGCGGCGATGCGGGCGGCCAGTGTTTCAGCGGAGGTGGCGACCTGTTCGGCGCGGTCGGAGAGTTGCTGGCTGGCGCTTTCATCTTCGAGCAGGATCACGATGTCGGTGAGTGGCGCGCGATCCTCCTGCTGGTAGGAGGGGCCGGTCAGCGCGCCCAGGATCACCAGTGCCGCCAGCGCGCGCAGGGCCCAGCCGTTCAGCCGCCGGACAATGGCCAGCATCACGCCGATGGCCGCAATGACACCTACCATGACCAGCAGCGGCCAGGGGATGAGCGGATCAAAGACGATGCTGCCGGTCATTGGCCCAACCTGTCGAGCAGTGCAGGCACATGCACCTGATCGGACTTATAGTTGCCGGTCAGCACATGCATCACCAGATTGACCCCGAAGCGGAAGGCGATTTCGCGTTGCCTTTCGCCAGTAAACCCCCGCCCGATGGGCACCAGCGGCGCACCGTTCGACGCCACGGCCCAGGCGGCGGCCCAGTCATTGCCGCCGATCACCACGGGTGTGACCCCGTCGTTGAGGTTGCGGAAGGGCATGCCCTCAACCTGTTCGGCATCGGGGGGTGCTGCTTCGACCCAGACATCGCGGCTGGCGTGGCGTCCGGGAAAATCCTGAAGCAGATAGAAGGTGCGGGTCAGAACATGATCGGCTGGCAGGGGTTCCAGTGGCGGAATGTCGAGCGGTGCGGCCAAATCCTGCAGTTTGCGCCCATTGGGGCTGGATGCGCCAAAACGCGCAATATCCGCGTCACGGGTGTCGAACAGGATCAACCCGCCGGAGCGCAGGTATTCGTTGAGCTTTACGTAAGCTTCGGAAGATGGGCGCGGCTGATCCGGTGTAATTGGCCAGTAGAGGATCGGGAAGAAAGCCAACTCATCCATTTCCAGATCAACGCCGGTGGGCGCGGCAGGCTCGACAGAGGTACGGAAAAACAGCGTATCCGACAGCCCGCGCAACCCGGCTTGGGATATCTCATCCACCCGGTCATTACCGGTTTTGACGTAGGCCAGGGTCAGTTCGGCGGTGGCATCAAGGGCAAAGATATCTTCTTCGGCGCTCTGGGCGCTTGCCCGGTCCGGGAGCGCCAAAGGCACCGCCAGCATCAGCGCCATCATCGCGGCGCGGTTGACGTTGCCAAGCAGCCGTCCGGACAGGGACAGGGAGGCCACGACATCCGCCAGAAGCAGAAGTATGGCGAGGCTCAGAAGCCATCCGGCAACGGGTTGTTCCGGAGGTACCGCGAAGCCCTTGACGGGGATGCGCGCGGGCCAGGACACCGGGGTGATCGTTGTTTCTGCCTCAATGACATTGCGCGCCAATCGCCGGTCACCCGAGGCATAGATGCCGGGTTGCATGTCCGGACCGGGCGGCGCGTTCAGCAGGTCTGGTCCCGGCACGCCGGGTAAGGTTCCCGCATCACTGAGCGTGCCGAACCCATCCATCACCAGTTCCGGCGTCCAGGTGGTGCCTTCAAGCTGAACCGCGTCGGGGCGGGTGGCGGAGGTCGACACAGCGAGGCGTTCCAGCATCTGCACGAACAATCCGGAGAGCGGCAGGGTCGACCAATCCGCCGTCGCAGTGATGTGGAAAAGCACGATCTGCCCCTGTTCGCGGGTCTTGCGCGTGACCAGCGGCGTGCCGTCGGTCAGTTCGGCAATGACGCGGGCTGCCAGCGTGGGGTCGGGTTGCGCCATGACCTGACTGGTGATCTGCACATCGTCGGGAATTTGCAGACCAAAGAAGGGAGAGGTTTCGCGGAAGGGTGCCAGTTTCTTGGGCGCGCCCCAGCTCATTGCGCCGCCCACCGTGCGCCCGCCCGAACGTAGCCGCACGGGCATCATCGGGTCCTCGTCAATGCGACTGACATCGCTGGCGGCAATGCGCGGGCCGGCAAAGCGCACCAGCATGCCGCCCTCGTCGATCCACGCCCCAAGCTCCTCGGCCTCGGCCGGGGCCAGCGTGGCCACATCCGCCAGAACGATCACATCGGGGTTGGCAGGCAACACGTCGCGCAGATCGCCGCGGATAAGGTCCGCCGTCGGCAGAAGCGCCTGTTCGATATAGTGCATCGGTGACAGAAGCGGCAGGCCTTCGCGGTTCTCTGTGCCCGAGATCAGGGCGACTTCCCGGCGTCTCAGACCGTCATCCGCAAGGGTTGTTGTCCCTGCCGAGCGTTGGCCTTGCAGGTCAAAACGCGTGACCCGCGCGCGCATTTCGGAGGGTATCGACAGGGCAGTGCTGGCGGTTGTCTCACCCGCTGCAAAACTTGCCGTTGCTGTGGCCAGAATGCTGGCGTTGCCAGCGGGATCGCGTCCGTTGGCCTGAAACGTCACTTCGCGTTCCGGCCCGGCGGCTGCACGAATGGCCGTAAGCTGTACCGCGCCATCCTCAAACCCGGCGGGGCTGAGCGCCAGGACATTTGCCGCGGTCTGATAAACCTCGACCCCGCCTTTGGCCTCAAAGGCGTCCAATGCCGCCTCGCGCCCGGGGTAATCGAGCCCGTCACTGAACCAGAGCGTGTCGAAACCGCCCTCTGTCGCGGCGAAGGAAACCGCCTGAGCAGCATGTGCGGCACTGGGTTGCCACGGGGCCGGCCGGAACCCGGGCAGGCGGCTGCGCCAGGCATCAGCGGTCTGGAAAACGGGGGGCTGCGGGCGCGCCATGTCGAGGAAGGCAACGGTGCGCCCGGCGCGGCTGGCGCGGGTCAGCTGTGCTGCGATGGCTTCTTCCTGATCGGACCAGCGCGTCGCCCCGGCCCAACTGCCATCAAGCACGATCAGCAAGGGACCATCGCCCTGCGCCTGATCTTCGCTGGGGTTCAGAACCGGCCCTGCCAGACCCAGAATGATCGCCGCGATCGCCAGCATGCGCAGCAGCAACAGCCACCAGGGCGTGCGGTCGGAGACGGTTTCATCGTCCGTGAGCCCCAAAAGCAGGGCCACTCCGGGAAACCGCCTGCGGATGGGCGCAGGGGGTACGGCGCGCAGGATCAGCCAGAGGATCGGTAGCGTCAGCAGGGCCAACAGCAACCAGGGTGAGGTGAAGCCTATGCCGCCCAGAACGGTCATCGCATCCCCCCTGTATCAAGTGCTCTGTAAAGCCAGAGCAGGGCGGATTGCGCCGAGGCATCCGTGTGATGCAGCCCGTATTGCCAGCCGGTCAGCGCACAGAGTTTCTGCAGCTCGGATTTGCGTGCAGCGAGGCGGTCAAGATAGCGGTCGCGCAAGTCATTGGCCTTCAGGGTTTCATGGCTCAGAGAGCCGCCAACACTTTCGAAAATGGTGCGTCCGCGAAAAGGAAAGGCCTCCTCAGAAGGGTCCAGCACATGCATCAGCACGCCCCGTACGCCCCGGTCAGCAGCCTTGGTCAGCGCCAGTTTGGCCTCCGCCACGTCCCCCATGAAATCGGAGATGAAAAGCGCGCGGGCCGAGGGGATCATCGCGCGGTGTTCGGGGGGGGCATAGTCTTCGGCGGCATCGGTGGTGAACATTTCCGCCAGCCGCAGAATCTGGGCATTCCCGCGTCGCGGCGGCAGGGCCGTACCTGTCAGCCCGACCCGTTCGCCGCCGCGCACCAGCAGGATTGCAACGGCCAATCCCAACAATCGGGCGCGGTCGGCTTTCTGCGCCAGGTCTTTGGTGCTGGCAAAGCGCATCGAGGCCCCCTGATCGACCCAAAGCATGACCGATTGCGCGATCTGCCATTCGCGTTCACGCACGAATTCGGTGTCGCCCCGGGCGGAGCGCCGGTGGTCGATCAGCCGCTTGCTGTCGCCGGTCTGCGCCGGTCGGTACTGCCAGAAATCATCGCCCATGCCCGCGCGTCGCCGCCCGTGATCGCCCAGAAGGACAGCGCCCGCCAGATGATCGGCGCGCGCCAGAAGGGCCGGCAGGGAAGCCGCCTGCGCTTCGGCGTCCGCGCGCAGGGCCGTGGGTCTGGAAATATCCTGAGAGGCGCTGAGCGGTGTCACGCGGCTGCTTTCGCCCCGGCCAGATCGCTTGCGGTGGTGTCAATCAGATCAGAGAGGCTGTCGCCGCGCGCGCGGGCTGCAAAATTCAGCGCCATGCGGTGGCTGAGAACCGGTCGTGCCATGTCCAGCACATCTTCGGCCGAGGGTGCGAGCCGCCCTTGCAGGAGCGCGCGCGCCCTGACGGTCATCATCAGGGCCTGTGCGGCACGCGGTCCCGGACCCCAGGCAACGGTCTCGCGCACCCGCTCGGAAGCGCCGTCTTCTTCGGGGCGGAAGGCGCGCACCAGATCGAGGATCATCTCGACCACGCTGTCGCCCACGGGCATCCGTCGCAGCACCTGTTGGGCTGCCAGCAGTTCGGCGGCGGTAAAGACTTCGGTCGATTCCGCTTCCGTATCGCCGGTGGTGGCCAGCAGGATATCGCGCTCGGTATCGCGGTCGGGATAATCCACGTCGATCTGCACGAGGAACCGGTCAAGCTGCGCTTCGGGCAGCGGGTAGGTGCCTTCCTGCTCAATCGGGTTTTGCGTGGCCAGCACGTGGAAAGGCATACCCAGGGCGCGGTCCTCGCCCGCAACGGTCACGGTTTTTTCCTGCATCGCCTGCAACAGGGCAGATTGGGTCCGTGGGCTGGCGCGGTTGATTTCATCAGCCATCAGAAGCTGACAGAAGATCGGCCCCTGAATGAAACGAAAGGCGCGGCTGCCGTCCGCAGAGGTATCGAGCACTTCGGAGCCCAGAATATCCGCGGGCATCAGGTCCGGCGTGAACTGCACGCGATTGCCGTTGAGCCCCATGACGGTCGAGAGCGTTTCGACCAGTCGCGTCTTGCCCAGCCCCGGCAATCCGATGAGCAACCCATGGCCGCCACACAGCAGAGCAGTCAGCGTCAGCTCAACCACACGCTCCTGTCCGATAAAGCGCTTGGTCACCGATGTTTTGGCCTGGGTGAGTTTTTCGCCCAGCGCTTCGATCTCGGCAACCAAATCTTCTGCATTACTCATGACAAGCCACTCCAAAGAAATATATGTGTTAGATGTAACTCTATCGCGCGTGAGGGAAATGGCAAAAGCAATGAGTGGACAAAAAACCGTTACACCCTCGGCAGAAAGCCTTGCGGCTTCCTTAACAGCCGCAAAAACACGCGGTTTGCCGCCCGTCCACCTGTGGAATCCGCCGTTTTGCGGCGATCTGGACATGCGCATCGCGCGCGACGGGACGTGGTTTTATCAGGGCACACCCATTGGACGGCCCGGGTTGGTCAAGCTATTCGCGTCGATTCTCAAGCGCGAGGCGGGCAAATTCTATCTCGTGACGCCGGTGGAGAAGGTGGGGATCACGGTGGATGACGCCCCTTTTGTGGCGGTCGATTTCGAGGCGCAGGGTAGCGGGCAGGATCAGATCCTGACCTTTGAAACCAATGTGGGCGACAAGGCTGTTGCGGGCAGCGATCTGCCAATCCGCGTGGTGCGCGATGCCGAAACGGGCGAGCCTTCGCCCTATATTCTGATCCGCGCGGACCTTGAAGCGCTGATCGACCGCAAGAGTTTTTATCGCCTGGTCGATCTGGGCGTTCATTTTGACGACTGGTTTGGCGTCTGGTCCAAGGGCACGTTTTTCCGGATCATCCCGAGCCGCGAACTGCCCTGACCCTTGCCGTTTGCGCGCGGCATCGTGGCTTGAGAGCAACGCGTTGATGTGCATCAGCATCCGCAGGGTCCCGGAAAGCTTGGGCGTACCGACGAAGACCCCTAGTGTACTTTCGATGTACAGGGGTGGGGACCAATGTTCAAAATCGCAGCAAACCTGAGCCATTTATGGCCTGAACTACCCTATCTGGATCGATTTGAGGCCGCTGCCGAGGCGGGTTTCGAAGGGGTTGAGGTGCTCTTTCCCTACGATATGCCCGCCAAGGACACTCAGCGCGCGTTGTTGCGCAGCGGCTTGCCGATGGTTCTGATGAACGCGCCGCCGCCCAATTATACAGGCGGCCCCCGCGGTTTCGCGGCGGTGCCTGAGGCACAGGACCGTTTTCGTTTCGATCTGAGACGCGCGTTGCGGTACTGCGATGCGCTTCATGTGCCAATGCTGCACATCATGACGGGTGCGGCTGAGGGGCAGCATGCACGGGAGGTATTGATCGAGAACCTCAGCTGGGCGGTGCAAAACATCCCCGAGGGTCTGACCCTGACGCTGGAACCCCTGAACGCCATCGACATGCCCGGATATTTTCTGGGGGACTATGATCTGGCCGCGGACATCCTGCAGGAAATTGACGCGCCCAATCTGGGGCTGCAATTCGATACATACCACGCGCAAACCATCCATGGGGATTGCCTTGCGGTTTTTGACGCCCACAAGGATATTATCCGTCACATCCAGATCGGTGATGCCCCCGGTCGTTGCGTGCCCGGGACGGGTGAAATTGACTTTGCCAGGTTTTTCGAGGTGCTCAAAGACAGCGGATATGACCGCTGGGTCAGTGCCGAATACACGCCGACCCTCCAGACGGAGGATAGTCTGGGATGGATGCAGATGTCGCAAAAGTGACCGGCGGCAGGGCCTGTCAGGTTCAGATTAACCTGCTTGAAATGCAAATCTGTGCATCTTTCATGGTCAGGATCGTCAATGGAGGTGCGCGATGATTCCCGCCCGCTACGCACATTTTGCCTATGGGTTCATCCTGTCCGGACTGATGTCGATGATGGTGTCGGGCATTGCCACGTTCCGAACCGTCGGGATGATCGACGGCTTTGTGACGCTCTGGCTGGGCAATTGGTTGCCAAGCTGGTCGGTGGCCTATCCCACGCTGCTATGTGTATCGCCTGTTGCGCGTCGGATCGTGGCAAAATTCACCCGCGTTGACGCCTGAAGGTAAGGCCGCGCGATCCTGACAATGATCTCAGTGCGCCACAGCCCAATTTGGACCCTGGCCCGCATCGACATTCAGGGTGACGTCCAGCTTGACCACCGGGTCGGCGGCTGATTCCATGACCTTGCGGGCCGCTCCGATCAAATCGTCTTCGGCGCCATCCTCAACCTCGAAAAGCAGCTCGTCATGAACCTGCAGAAGCATCTTTGCGGGCAGGCCCGCGATGGCCCCCGGCATGCGCACCATGGCGCGCCGGATCACATCCGCTGCGGTCCCTTGGATGGGCGCGTTGATCGCGGCACGGGCGGCAAACCCGGCATGCGGGCCCTTGGCAGTGATGTTGGGCGTGTGGATGCGCCGACCAAAGAGGGTCTGCACAAACCCGTGCTCTTTGGCAAAGGCCTTGGTGTCGTCCATATAGGTGCGAATGCCGGGGAACCTCTCGAAATAGCGGTCGATGAACCCCTGCGCCTCGCTGCGCGGAATGCGCAGGTTGCGCGCCAGACCAAACCCCGAGATGCCATAGATCACACCGAAGTTGATCGCCTTGGCGCGGCGTCTGATCTCTGGTGTCATCTCCTCCATGGGTACATCGAACATCTCGGAGGCAGTCATTGCGTGGATGTCATCGCCGCGTTTGAAAGCCTCCTTGAGGGCTTCAATATCCGCGATATGGGCCAGAATGCGCAGCTCAATCTGGCTATAGTCCAGCGCCACCAGCGTCTTGCCTTCCTCGGCCACAAAAGCCTCGCGGATGCGGCGGCCTTCCTCGGTGCGGATCGGGATATTCTGCAGGTTCGGATCGGTGGAGGCAAGCCGCCCCGTGGACGCCCCGGCAATCGAATAAGAAGTGTGCACGCGGCCCGTCTCCGCATTGATATGGTCCTGCAGCGCATCCGTGTAGGTCGATTTCAGCTTGCTGAGTTGCCGCCAGTCCAGCACCCGTGCGGGCAGTTCATGTTCGGTGGCAAGGTCTTCGAGCACATCCGCCCCGGTCGCATAGGCCCCGGTCTTGCCCTTCTTGCCACCCGGCAGTGACATCTCATCAAAGAGGATTTCGCCCAACTGCTTGGGCGAGCCCACATTGAACTTGCGCCCGGCAAGCTGGTAGATTTCGTCCTCCAGACCGGCCATCTTCTGGCTGAAGGCATTGGACATGCGGCTGAGCGTATCGCGGTCTACCTTGATGCCCGTGCGTTCCATTTGCGCCAGCACCGGCACCAGGGGCCGTTCCAGCGTTTCATAGACCCGTGTGACCTGCGCCCGGTGCAGCGACGGCTTGAACTGCTGCCAGAGCCGCAGGGTGATGTCTGCATCCTCCGCCGCATAGGGCACCGCGTCGTCCATGGGCACCTTGTCAAAGGTGATGGCCGATTTACCAGAGCCTAACAGGGGTTTTATCGGGATCGGCGTGTGGTTCAGATAGCGCTCAGACAGCGTGTCCATACCGTGCCCATGCAACCCGCCGTGCATCGCGTAGGACATCAGCATGGTGTCGTCGATGGGGGCAACGGTGATGTTGGCGCGGGCAAAGATCTTGAGATCGTATTTCATGTTCTGCCCGATCTTGAGGATCGAGGGATCCTCCAGCACTGGCTTCAGCATCGCCAGCGCCTCCTCAACGGCCATTTGCCCCTCGGCCAGATCATCGGAGCCAAAGAGATCGTCCCCCTGATGCGCCTTGTGGATCAACGGGATATAGCAGGCCTGCCCGGCCTCGACACAGAGCGAAATGCCCACAAGATCAGCTGTCATTTCATTCAGGCCGGTGGTTTCGGTGTCCACCGCCACATAGCCGCGCTCGTAAATCCGGTCGATCCAGACCTGCAACTCTTCGGCGGCGCCAACCTTGTTGTAGCCCGCGCGGTCAAAGGGGATATCCTCAACCTGGGGCGCATCAGGTGCCTCTGCGGGCGTGTCCTCGATCACGGGTGGTTCCACATCAAGCTGAGTTGCGATGCGCTTGGTCAGCGTGCGGAACTCCATCTCCGCCAGAAACGGCATCAGTTGATCGGGGTCCGGTGCGCGTACTTCCAGATCGTCCAGCGTGAAGTCGAGCGGCGTGTTCTCATCCAGCAGCACCAGCCTGCGGGACAGGCGAATTTGCTCGGCGTGGTCAATCAGCGTCTGGCGGCGCTTGGGTTGCTTGATCTCTTCGGCGCGCTCCAGCAGTGCATCCAGATCACCATATTCATTGATCAGCAGAGCTGCGGTCTTGATGCCGATACCGGGGGCGCCGGGGACGTTGTCAACACTGTCACCCGCCAATGCCTGCACATCGACCACACGGTCAGGATAGACGCCGAATTTCTCGAAAACGCCGTCACGGTCAATGCGCTTGTTTTTCATCGCATCCAGCATTTCCACGCCGTCGCCGACAAGCTGCATCAGGTCCTTGTCGGAACTGATGATGGTGCAGCGGCCGCCCGCGGCACGCGCCTGTACGGCCAGCGTGGCGATGATGTCGTCCGCCTCAAACCCTTCTTTTTCCTCGCAGGCGATGTTGAAGGCGATGGTGGCCCGGCGGGTCAACGGAATCTGCGGGCGCAGGTCTTCGGGCATGGCCTCGCGGTTGGCCTTGTACTGGTCGTACATTTCATTGCGAAATGTGTGACTGCCCTTGTCGAAGATCACCGCCACATGGGTGGGTGCGTCGGGGCCGGTATTCGTCTCTACATAGCGTTGCAGCATGTTGCAAAAGCCGGAGACCGCGCCAATTGGCAGCCCGTCTGATTTGCGCGTCAGGGGCGGCAAGGCGTGATAGGCACGAAAGATAAAGGCCGATCCGTCGATCAGGTGAAGATGATGCCCCTTGCCAAATGTCGTGCTCATAATAGGGTGCCCTCATCATCGATCATTGAAAGTTCGCAGATGTTATCCCGTATCGCGGCAGGCGCTGCAATCATCCATTGTGCAACAATGGCAAATGACGCTCAGGCGGCGGGGTTCGGGTGCCAGTCGGATGTTGGCGCTTCGGAGGTTTGCGTGCCATTTGTCGGCTGTGTCGGCGAGCAGGGTGATTTTTTCACGGGCCGCGCACTGGGGCGCACGGAAGGCACGCTGGCCGTGGAAACGAGCGGCGGTGTCATATGCTCCGGTGATTGGATCCCGCGGAATTTTCTGGGCGTGGGGCAGGCCAATTTTACATGCGACGATGGCAAGACCGGCATAGCCTATTTCACCTATCAAGACCCCCGAACAGGTACCGCCACAGGAAACGGGTTGCTGTCGGATGGATCAAAACTGCTGGTCTGGTCGGGTAACAACATCCGCCAGTTTCTGGCAATTGATCCGAACAATCCTGACGGTAATCTGACTTGCGCCAATTCTGTCGTGCCCATCGGCTGATCGTTGCCTGCGCGCCCGGAGGTTCAAGGCGTGATCAGCAGAGGATTCGGATTACCCCAGTATGCTGTCGAGGTTTGTCAGAATATGGCACAGCAGGATGACGCCCGCGATCAGCAAGGCGACGAAAAGCACAACCTGCACCATCACAGCCATTGCACCAAAGGCGACGCCGAAAAGAACAAGCCTGGTCGGTTCGCGGCGCAGCATGCCAACAAAAGCCAGAACAATTGCAAAAACGCCAGCGGCAGGGGCAACAACCTGGAGAATGCGGTCGATATCCCAGGCCCGCACGGTGGGGGCCGGTTGTTCCTGTCCCAACATGGCGCGTTGTGCTGCCTCGCGAATACCGGCTGCCATTTCTCCGATGGAGACTTCAATGCTTTGTGTTGGGGCAAACGGGCCCGCGAAGGTGTGAATGAGCGCAATCGCCATGCCGAGTGCTGCCAGTATGATCGCAGTCAGCGCAAAGGGGGCATGAAGGTGTTCAGGGGCAGGTGTCGCCGTCATATCCGCGCTTTCGATCATTCCACTGTGCTTTTGGCATTGCTACAGTGGCATGAGGGCGGAAATTGGGCGGGATTTAGGCTTTGCCTTCGAAAGCCTTGTGGACATATTTGCAGTCGCAATAGCCACATTCGACCCAGCCGGTATCCTTGGGGATTTGCAGCCAGACGCGCGGATGACCCAAGGCCCCTTCGCCACCATCACAGGCGATGCGGAAACTCTCAACAATTTTTGTCTCGGGCGGTTGCTGCATGGTGGGCGTGTCCTCTGGCTCTGCGCTGTTGTTATGACCAAAGCGCAGGCCTGGAGCAAGCCCATGCAGGCCAATTGCCGTCAGTCCCGTTCGATCCGCGCTAGATAACAGTTGTTGCGGGCAGAGCGAACGTGGGCGAAGGCGACATTTGGATCGCGAAATACCTCGCTGGCCTTCTTTGGTATTGCATCCGTCGCGACCACTTCGCCCGTGCCATAGACGATGCGTTCATCTGCCGAATAGCCTTTGACCAGATAGTCCGGGGCTTCGAGGATTTCCGGGATCACATCGGAAGGGTCCTTTCGTTCGCAGGCGTCAGCACACAGGAAGATCGGCCCGGTTTCGGCATAGGCGTGCAGGGTGTCAAACGGCCTGTGTGCGAGAATCAGCATGTCGTCCCCGGCGGGCACATTCTTCAGGCAATGGCGGCAGGGTGTTCCCAGACCATCAGAACGCGCGCGCTCGGGCTTTTGGCCGTTCGCGTCGGTACCGCCATTTTGCAAGCGGCGCACGATGTCAGTTTCAAGGGCAATGAAAGTCGGCATGAGTTTTCCTTTCTTGGTGTTGATCCGCTGTCGGTCTAGCTGCTTGCAGGGGCGCTCATCGAACCGAATGTTGCGCTTTCGACCGACGGTAAAATCTGGTGAACCCTCATCGAAGCAAGGCGCTTCCGCTTCGGGGTTCAGAGGGTTGCGGGCACCATCTGCACAAGAAGTGGGGAAAGAAGAGGTTCACGCCGCGTGCTGCACCGGTTACAACGCCGCAAAACCCTTGCGAGGAGGCATAGGCAGATGAGCACAGGCAAACCGGTGGTGCTATGCATTCTGGACGGATGGGGCATCAGCGATCGGCGCGAAGGCAATGCGCCCCTGCTGGCACAGACACCGACGATGGATCACATCATGGCGACCTGTCCCAATGCAACGCTCACCACCTTCGGGCCGGACGTCGGCCTGCCAAAAGGGCAGATGGGCAATTCCGAAGTGGGTCATACCAACATCGGGGCCGGTCGCGTGGTCGCCATGGATTTGGGTCAGATTGATCTGGCCATCGAAGAGGGAACGTTCGAGAGGAACGCGCGCCTTGTCGAATTTGCTGGAAAGCTGATCGCGACGGGTGGAACCGCACATCTGTTGGGCGTGGTGTCTGACGGCGGTGTGCATGGGCATCTGAACCACATGATCGCCGCCGCCAAAGCGCTGGATGCCGCGGGCGTGCCAGTGGTCATCCATGCATTGGGGGACGGGCGCGATGTGCCGCCGTCCTCGCTGAAGGGGTATCTTGCCACGCTGAAGACCGGGCTGCCCGCTTCTGTTCGGATCGGCACGATCACGGGGCGCTATTTCGCGATGGATCGCGACAACCGCTGGGATCGTGTCGCAAAAGCCTATGGTGCAATCATCCGTGCGGATGGGGATGCCGCTGCCTCCCCCGAGGCGGCGGTCGCGGCGGCTTATACGCGGGGCGAAACGGACGAGTTTATCGCGCCAACGGTCATTGAAGGATATGCTGGCGCTCAGGATGGTGACGGCGTGTTCTGCCTCAATTTCCGGGCCGACCGCGCGCGTGAGATCATGGCGGCCATCGGCGCGCCGGACTTCGACGCTTTTGAAACCGGCAAGCGCCCCGAATGGGCCGCTTTGATGGGCATGGCGCCCTATTCCGAGCAGCACAACACCTATATGTCGGTCATGTATCCAAAGCCTGAGATCGTGAACACGCTGGGCGATTGGGTGGCGCAAAAAGGCCTGCGTCAGTTCCGGCTGGCGGAGACCGAAAAATACCCGCATGTGACGTTCTTTCTAAACGGCGGCGAAGAGGTCTCTTTCACTGGTGAAGACCGCAAAATGCCCAAATCACCCGATGTTGCGACCTATGATCTGCAACCGGAAATGTCGGCCAGTGAGGTCACCGAGGCATTGGTGGGGGCCATCGAAAGCGGATACGATCTGATTGTCGTCAACTATGCCAATCCGGATATGGTCGGCCATACCGGCGACTTGCAGGCCGCGATCAAAGCCTGCGAAGCCGTCGATCAGGGATTGGGGCAAGCATTGACGGCCCTGCAAAACGCAGGGGGTGCCATGATCGTCACGGCGGATCACGGCAATTGCGACGTCATGATCGACCCGGAAACGGGCGGGGCGCATACGGCACATACGCTGAACCCGGTACCGGTCGCCGTTGTGGGCGCACCCGATGGGGCCAGCCTCAATTCGGGCCGTCTGGCAGACCTTGCACCCACGGTTTTGCACCTGATGGGGTTGGAGACACCGCCTGAAATGACGGGGTCCTGTTTGCTGTCATGAGGTGGTTGGTTTTCGGCATATGCCTTCTGTTTCCAGGCCTGGTTTGCGCGCAGCAGGAGAGCGCGGAACGGGCGCGGGCAGCACTTGTCATGTTGGAAGAGGCCTCGACGCAGTTGGCGGAGGCGGAGTCTGCCCGGGACAGGGTGCGTGCGCTGACGGAAACCATCCAGGCTTTCGAGGCAGGGTTGAGTGCTTTGCGCGGCGGATTGCGGCAAGCCTCCATTCGCGAAGAGCAACTGAGTGCTCAATTGCTGGTCCGCGATGAGGAGATCGCGGCACTTCTGACCGTGTTGCAACGCATGGGAAACAAGCCCTCGCCGGTGGCCCTTCTGCATCCCGGTGGGCCGACAGGCACGGCGCGCGCAGGAATGCTGCTGGCCGAAATGACCCCGGCGCTCAATGCGCGGGCGACGTCCCTGCGCCGTGATCTTGAGGACCTGCAAATCCTGCGCGGGATGCAGACCGATGCTGCCGACAGGCTTGCCACAGGATTGCAGGAGGTTCAGGCGGCGCGCACGGCGTTGAATCAGGCCATCGCAGAGCGGACAGAGCTGCCGACACGTTTCGTGAATGACCCTGTGCGCGAGGCGATCCTGATTGCCTCCGCCGACACGCTGGAAGGTTTCGCGCGTGGTCTTGAACGGATCAGTGTTGAAGAAACCGGTGCTGCGCCCGAAACGCTGGGGGGCCAGAAAGGTGATCTGCCTCTGCCGGTTCAGGGCATTTTGCTACGTGGCGCCGGTGAAGCAGATGCTGCCGGCATCAAGCGCCCGGGCATCATTCTGGCGACCCGTCCTCAGGCGATTGTGACCAGTCCTGTGGCCGCGACCATTCGGTATACCGGCCCCCTGCTGGATCTTGGGCAGGTGGTCATTCTGGAGCCTCAGGCGCAGGTGCTTTTCGTTCTTGCCGGTTTAGACACCGTTTACGGTACTGCCGGACAGGTCATTGACGCAGGCGCGCCACTGGGGCTTATGGGCGACGCTGCGGCGAAAAATCGATCAGAGTTGTCAACAGATGGTGATGACACTGGCGCGGAGCGATCAGAAACGCTCTATATAGAGGTAAGACAGGATAATGCGCCCGAGGACCCGAGCCTCTGGTTCCGAACCGATAAGGATGGATAGAAAACAATGAAAAAGTTTGCCATGGCGGCGTTGGGTGGCACCCTCGCAGGCGTCATCGCCACGACGCAGATCGCCGGCCCCCTGCTGGCGCAGGAAGCGGCAAAGTCGAGCAATGTTTATGAACAGCTGGATTTATTCGGGGACATTTTTGAACGCATCCGCGCGCAATATGTCGAAGAGGTTGAGGCCGGGGAACTGATCGAAGCTGCCATTGACGGCATGCTGACGTCGCTTGACCCGCATTCCAGCTATCTGTCGCCCGATGATGCTGCGCAAATGCGTGTTCAGACCCGTGGCGAATTTGGGGGTTTGGGTATCGAGGTGACGCAGGAAGAAGGCTTCGTCAAAGTTGTGTCACCTATTGACGGTACCCCTGCCGATGAGGCCGGTGTCGAGGCGGGTGATTTCATCACCCACGTCAATGGCGATTCCGTCTTGGGACTGACCCTCGATGAAGCGGTTGAAATGATGCGCGGGCCCGTTGGCTCCGAAATTCTGATCACCATTGTGCGCGAAGGTGAAACCGAGCCGTTCGATGTCTCGATCATCCGCGATACCATCAAGCTGACGGCAGTGCGCACACGTACCGAAGGCGACACGGTTGTCCTGCGGATTACGACCTTCAACGATCAGACCTATGGCAATCTGGAGGCCGGCCTTAAGGAACAGGTCGAGGCTGCGGGCGGTATGGACAAAATCAACGGCATCGTTGTCGACCTGCGCAACAACCCCGGTGGATTGCTGACACAAGCGATCCGCGTGTCAGATGCCTTCCTTGAAGAGGGAGAGATCGTCAGCACGCGGGGCCGCGAAATTCAGGATGGCGAGCGGTTCAATGCAACCGCTGGTGATCTGGCAGAGGGTAAGCCCATTGTTGTGCTGATCAATGGCGGATCAGCGTCGGCCTCGGAGATCGTGGCCGGTGCGCTTCAGGATCACCGTCGTGCCATCGTCGTTGGCACCAAGAGTTTTGGCAAAGGTTCGGTCCAGACGGTGATGCCCCTGCGTGGCGATGGCGCAATGCGTCTGACCACGGCGCGTTACTATACGCCTTCGGGCCGGTCCATTCAGGCGCTGGGCGTCTCGCCGGATATCGTGGTTGCTCAGCCGCGCCGCCGGCCGGATGCGGAGAATGAAGAGGAAACACCCGCCCGCGGTTCACGGTCTGAAGCGGACCTGCGCGGGAGCCTGAACAACGACAGCTTGTCCGAAGATGAAATCAAGCAGATCGAAGCGGACCGTGCCAAGGCCGAAGCCGCAGCGGCCCTGCGGGAGGAAGATTATCAGCTGGCCTACGCCATTGATATTCTCAAGGGGCTGAACGCCCTGGTGCCCGTCGAATAACCCCCCTCGGGGTCGATGTGAAGGTGCCTCGCCCATCAACCGGCGGGGCATTTTTGTCTCAACGTTCCGGTCAAGAACCTGCATCGACCGATGTGCCAAACCGCTCCGGCATCCGGCAAAACACAGCGTTGACATGGTGCTGCAACCTGCCTTAGGCAGGGCATCATGATGAAGCCGCTGTTCTCAAAAGACGTCTATTATCCTCAGCTTTGATAGCTGCGGACGCTTTATCGTGAATTATCCGCTGCCCTGACAGCGGTCTGCATTCAAAATATGACCTTGCCCGGGTGGCACCTAACGAGGTCATTGAAATGAAAAACGACATACAAAAAACTTCAAAAGAAACCCTTGGGATCATTGGGTTTGGCGCCTTTGGAAAACTGATTGCCCAAAGCCTGAAGGCGTATTTCGAGATTTTTGCCTATGACCCTTTGCCGGAGCCGCAGGGTGGCGCCACGGCGCTCGGAACCACCTTCGTTTCATTGGAGAGGGTCGCGCAATGTGACGTTGTGGTCATCGCGTCACCGGTTTCGAGCTTCGAGGATGTGGTGGCGTCGGTGGCCAAAGCCTGCCGCCCCGGTGCACTGATCGTTGATGTCGGATCTGTCAAAGTGCAGCCTGCCGACATCATGGCGAGAACGCTCCCGGAGGATGTAGACGTTGTTGCCACGCATCCGCTCTTTGGCCCGCAAAGCGCGCGCGATGGTTTTAGAGGTTTGAAGATCGCCCTGTGTCCAATCCGGGGTGCCTGCCATTGGCGTCTCGGGGCCTTCCTTCGCAAATACCTTGGGCTGGATGTCATCATGACCACGCCGCACGCGCATGACCGCGAGGCGGCAACGGTCCAGGGGCTGACCCATTTGATTGCCAAGGTTTTGCTCAGCATGGGACCATTGCCCTCCCGTATGACAACTCGGAGCTTTGATCTGCTGATCACCTCAATTTCCATGGTCCAAAACGACGCGCCCGAAGTTTTTGACGCCATAGAGAATTTGAATCCCTATGCGCAGGATGTCAGGCGGCAATTTTTCCGGTTGGCGCACGAACTGAGCCTCGATCTGGAAAAGAGCCACTAGCGGGGTACCCGGAGCGCCGTTTGGCAGGTTCGCCTCGGCTCTGGTGTTTCCCGGGGTTCTTCGCCTAGTGTCGGCAAACAACTGAGCCGAGGAAACCTATTATGCCTGCCCCGATCAACCCTTTCAAAAAAGCGCTTGCGGATGGCAAGACCCTGTTTGGCTGCTGGATGGGCCTCTCCGATCGCTACCCGGCGGAAGTTATGGGAAAAGCTGGGTTCGACTGGCTTGTCATAGACAGCGAGCACTCTCCCAATGACCTGCGTACCATTCGTGACCAGCTGATGGTGCTCGAGGCGTCGGACAGCCATCCGGTGGTACGCGTGCCGATTGGCGAGACGTGGATCATCAAACAGGTGCTCGATGCCGGGGCACAGACGGTTCTGGTCCCCATGGTGGAGAGCGCGGAACAGGCCCGGCGGCTGGTGCGGGCGGTAAGGTATCCGCCGGGCGGAGATCGGGGCGTGGGCTACTCGCTCGCCCGGGCGTCTAAATTCGGTACGCTCAAGAACTATGGCCCCACGGCCGACGCGCAGATGTGCCTGCTGGTACAGGTGGAAAGCCGCAAGGGGCTGGCTGCTCTGGATGAGATATTGGAAATTGACGGGATTGACGGCGTGTTTGTTGGCCCGGCAGATCTCGCCGCCGATCTGGGGCATCTGGAGGATATTTTTCACCCCGATGTGCAAAAGACCGTCATGGACACCTTGGCGACAATCGCCGCATCTGGCAAAGCCGCAGGTATTCTCACCACCAATGAAACAATGATCAACGACAGCCTCAAAGCCGGTGCGCGATTCGTCGCGGTGGCACTGGATATCGACATGTTGTTGCAAACGGCCAAGAAAACAGCGGCCAAATGGAAGAACAACAGCGCGTGAGGCCCTTTCCCCCAAGGCAATAGGGGTATAAGAGGCGCCCACCATCACTTGAACATTGGAGTAAAACAGATGGGTTACCGCGTCGTTGTTGCGGGTGCCACAGGTAATGTGGGCCGCGAAATGCTGAACATTCTGTCCGAACGTCACTTCCCTGTGGACGAGATCACGGTGCTTGCCTCGCGCAAGTCTCTGGGTACGGAAGTCAGCTTTGGCGAGACGACGCTCAAGACGAAGGATCTCGATACGTTTGACTTCACCGGCTGGGACATCGCGCTCTTTGCCGTGGGCTCCGAGGCGACCAAGCAATACGCACCCAAGGCTGCCAAGGCGGGCTGCGTCGTGATCGATAACTCGTCGCTCTATCGCTATGACCCCGATGTGCCGCTGATCGTGCCCGAAGTGAACGCGGATGCGATTGAGGGGTACGCCAAGAAAAACATCATTGCCAATCCCAACTGCTCGACCGCGCAAATGGTTGTGGCCCTGAAGCCACTGCATGACCGTGCGACGATCAAACGTGTTGTCGTCTCGACCTACCAATCGGTATCGGGCGCGGGCAAGGAAGGGATTGATGAGCTTTGGGATCAGACCAAATCCATCTACAACCCGGTTGATGACAAACCCGCCAAGAAGTTTACCAAGCAGATCGCTTTCAACGTGATCCCGCACATTGATGTCTTCATGGAAGATGGCTCTACGAAAGAAGAGTGGAAGATGGTCGCGGAGACGAAAAAAATCGTCGATCCAAAGATCAAGGTCACAGCTACCTGCGTGCGCGTGCCGGTTTTCGTGGGCCATTCCGAGGCCGTGAACATCGAGTTCGAGGATCATCTGGACGAAGACGAGGCCCGCGAAATTCTGCGCGAAGCCCCGGGCGTCATGGTGATCGACAAGCGCGAAGACGGCGGCTACGTCACACCGGTTGAATGCGTTGGTGATTTCGCCACATTCATCAGCCGCATCCGTCAGGACAGCACGATTGATAACGGGTTGAACCTGTGGTGTGTGTCGGACAACCTGCGTAAAGGGGCCGCGCTGAACGCGGTGCAGATCGCGGAACTGCTGGGCAACCGGGTGCTGAAAAAAGGGTGATCCTGCGCCAATCGAAACATGAACCCGTCAGGTCAAACTGGCGGGTTTTTTTGTACCGCGCGCGCCCCGATCCGCAGAAATGATCCCGGCGATGATGTCTACAACGGATGGATTGGCAAAGTAGCTGTTGTGGATCAGCACATTATCCGTATCTCCAAAAGCCTTCATGGCATCATTGACCGAGCCGACGGAGAGATGACGCAAGGCGGGTCGGGCACCCGACGACGAGTTGGCAAGGGTTACATCGCAGGTTGCGCGCAATTCGGCCTGAACCGCTTCGGGCAAGGGGCTCTCCCGTTCCAAGCTTTCATGCGGCCAGGGTTCGACGGATTTCACGATGTTCAATTGACTCATTCCGAGCAAGATACCAGCAAGCCGTGCCTTCAGCAGGCGGTCCAATAGCGGTAGAAAGAACCCGATCCACAGGCGCACAGCGATCCGTGTCGGTAAGAAAAACACTCTGAAAATTAACCGGGAAGGGAGCGAAAGAACTCCCGGTTTGATCCCAAGTAGCTCGTCGGGGATATCCAACTGCACACCATTTAAGATTTGCGGCGTTTGAGACAAGCGTTGGGCAGCTCTTAATAACGCGATGGCCTCATCATCCTGAGACCACAGACCCGACCATTTTTGACCGTGCAAATCGAGAACTCTTTGCAGATGGCCATCGATTATAGCTTGCTGTCTGGGCAGTACTCTCAGATTGGAAACCGCAAACAGGATCCAGGCCAAGATCGAAATGACAAACACACCTGCGAACGTCCAAAAACCGAATACCCTATTTTGGCCAATGTCTGCCTGCAGTTTTGAGGCAAGAAATGCAATGCCAATGAAAACTGGCACCCAGAAAAGGGCTTTGAGAAGGAATTTGACGATGTCTGATCGCCTGACAAACAATTTTTGCGGATGTAGATGGATGAAAGGGGTCCCAACAGTAATCAGGTTTCGCAAGTTTGGTAGTTTTGTTTTAGCGTATCTTCTGAGTAGAAATCGGGCTAATTGTTGTGTGGGATCGATAGCATACCGTAGCTCCGCCCAACAGAGCATGTACCAGGCAACGCTGCCTCCGTGACTATGCGCCACGATGTGATAGGGGATGTTCTGATCCTCATAGGTTTGAACAAAGTCTTTTAGTTTGCGGGCGGCAGCCATGCGATGTAGCTGGTTGTTTTCGCCACCCCAGCGAAAGATTTCCCCGGGTTCCACGATGCGGATGTGATCCGGAAGCTGTCGTGCCAGGTTCTCGTAGAAATCGCTTCCCTTTTGCCACCACAGCAGACCTTCGTCCTCATCGGCCGTCGCATAGGTTCCATGGACCAGAATGACGACTTCCTGTTTCGTGTGCGCGCCAGATGTCTCGTTGTTTTTAGCCATACCTTCACCGGTTATGGTGCCCACCCATGGCCAGGCACAAGACATTTACAGCCAGCCTAGCCGATCACAGTACAATTGAAGAGCGAAACTTGGCCTTTGGGGTGCGTGGCACCGGTAGGCGCCAGTCTATTCCGACCGGGGGTCTTTCGGTTTGCCCGGGCCGAAACGACGTAGGAAAGTGACGTAGGAAAATCCCAGGTCGGCGGTGTTGCACAGTTTGTGACCGCTGGTTTCCGTGTGCAGCGCCAACCCGCCCCAGGCGATTTTGAGGTAGTACCCATGACGCCGGAGCCGCAGGTCAAGATCGTCCCAGCCTTCTGCTTCGGCCATGTCTCGGAACAGCAACTTCTGCAAAGCAAAGATTAATCGTTCATCGACGATTTCAGCTTTCTTCTTTGCGCCTTTGTGCGTGGCAAGATGGGCGACCAGCAGGTCTTCGACAATCGTCGCCACGGTGCCCTCTTGCTCCGTTGCCAGATCATGTACTGCAAGAAACAAATCGGCCGGAAGCTGGACCGTGACGGTACGTTTGTTCATGCCGCCGAGGATTCCTTAATTTTGGTTTAGAAAAGGTTAAAATCGTTCCGCGCGCAGAACTTCGCAGTCAACAATGCTCACAACGCCGATGTGTTTCTCGACAACTGCGAAGGCGGCTTTGAGAAGACTGTCCAGCCGTTCCGGGCGGATGATGCAGATGACCTGTACCATGCCGCTGGCCCGGCCAATCTCACCGGCGCGGACCCAGGTCCCTGATCGGCCGGTGCCCCCCAAAACAGGAAGCACTGTAAAACCGGTGACACCGGCCCCGATCAAAGCGTCCGTCAGGCGGGACTGCATGATGGCTTCGATGGTGATCTCGACACGTTTGGCCTTATGCGTCTTCATGATATCAGGCTCCGGTCAGGGCGCTCGCGACCGCGATGTAGAGCGGAATGCCAAGCGTCAGGTTGAAGGGAAATGTAACACCAAGAGAGAGCGTCAGATAGATGGATGGGTTCGCTTCCGGAAGAGCGACACGCATTGCTGCGGGTACCGCAATGTAGGAGGCCGAGGCTGACAGAACCATCATCAGGGCAACGCCACCGGTCGAAAGCCCCAGCAACAGGCCTGCAATGAGGCCAAAGCCGCTGCCGATGACAGGCATCACCAGGCCGAAGGCGAGCACCCCGGGACGCAAGACGCCGCCACCGCCGCGCAATCCGCGACCTGCGACAAGGCCCATGTCCAGCAGGAACAGGCACAGGACGCCTTTGAAGGGAGCAACGATAAAACTGGAAATCTCCGCCAGACCGTCTTCGCCGGTGGCCCAGCCGATAAAAAAGGATCCCACCAGCAAAACAATTGACCCGTTCAGCAAAATCTCGCGCCACAGATCACGATCCATGCGGCGACCGTCCCCGCCGCGTGAAATCAGCCAGAGGGCCGACAGGATCGCCGGAGCCTCCATCGCCGCTGCGACCGCAACCATATAGCCTTCGGACGCGATTCCGCTGCTTTCCAGAACCGAAGTGGCCGCAACGAATGTGACGATCGAGATTGACCCGTAGTGGGCCGCAACAGCGGCTGCATCAAGCCGGCTCAGCCCGGTCATGACGTTCAGCAGCGCAAATGCGATGATCGGTAAGGCCGCGGACAGGAAGATACCCGCAATCAGTGAAAATCCCAGTTTGGCGTCAATGCCATGGGCAGAGACACTGACACCCCCTTTGAAACCGATGGCAAAAAGCAGGTAGATGGAAAGCGCCTTGGCGGCGGCTTCGGGCACGCTGAGATCAGACCGCGCCAGCGCTGCCGCAACCCCAAGGGCAAACGACAGAATGATCGGCGACAAAAGGTTGTTCGCCGCAAGCGATAAGATCTGGTCCATGCAATCACTCCCTGAACATCTGTCGGGAAATAAAACACTTGTTCAATTCATCAAGGTCAGACGGGCAGAAACAGGTTTTTTTCGGTGTTATAATATTCCAGACCACCCTCACCGATGTCGGTCCAAAGGCCGTGCAGGGTCAGCTCACCGTCATCGACACGCGATTGTATGAAGGGAAAACTCATCAGGTTTTCGAGGCTGGTCAGGACCGCATGTTTTTCAAGCTGCCGCACCTGAGTTTCTAGATCAGGCTCGGCGGACACAAGCTCATACTTTGGTTTCAGAATATCCATCCAGCGGCCCACGAAGCTGTGTTTTTGCTCCAGTTCCGGCGCTTGTCCTCGGCACATGTCAAGACATCCCTGAACGCCCCCACAACTGGAGTGGCCCAATACGATCAGATGCGCCACTTTCAACACCGTCACCGCGTATTCGACCGCAGCCGAAGTGCCATGATGATCGCCGTCGGGCTCGTAAGGTGGCACAAGATTGGCGATGTTGCGGTGAATAAAGAATTCGCCCTGATCGGCACCAAAAATCGACGTGACGTGCACGCGGCTGTCACAACATGAAATCACCATCGCCCGTGGATGCTGACCGTCGCTGGCAAGCCTGCGATACCATGCTTTGTTTTCCGCATAGCCCGTGGCTTTCCAGCCATGATAGCGCTGCACCAGATATCCCGGAAGCGGTTTTGCCTGTTCCATTTTTCTGTCCCGATCGTCCTTGTGGTTGAGTGCAACTATCCTGAATTCTCATAGAATTCGAGAGAAATCGGTGGCCGGCTTCAACACTTTGGAGAGGATTTCGCGAGATAAAGGCCGCGTGTCGTGGGGACAAAAAGGTGAGTTTTATGGATCAGGTCCTGAAAATCAGGCTCAAAGAGACCGTACATGTCGATCAGGATCGTCTGGGCGCCCTTTATGCCGAGCTCGGAGAAGCTGCGGCTGAAGATGTGGTTTGTCGCGCGATGGAGGAGTTGGCGCTGCGCCTGTCCCACTGCAGCAGGCTGCATAGTGCCGCGAACTACGACGAGCTACGCAAATGTTCCCGCTCATTGATTGCCATCGCGGAGCAGATTGGCATGCATGTGCTGGCACGTGTGTCCGCTGATGTCATAAACGCCATTGATGCAACCGACGGACCGGCTATTGCGGCAACTCTGGCGCGACTGATCCGCACCGGAGAGCAATCGTTGACAGCAATCTGGGATTTGCAGGACATCACGATCTGATCGGTTGCGCTGAAGGGCCAAGGCGTTACTCTGCCAGTCAGGCATTTCAGACAAAAGGTCCTGGCACATGCTCTCGTTCTTTGCACCCGGCTCTCTCAGAAGGCGGATCGCTCAAGCGCCATCGATACAGCGCGGTTGGGTGCAAAACCCATGACCGATCCACGCAGTGTTCCTGATCCAGATCTGGCGACGCGGTCAGAGCCCATGCAAATCATGGCGCCGATTGTGGATTTATGCCGCCAACCAGATGGCGCGCGCGACCGCCAGTTGCTCTTTGGAGAGCGGGTGACAGTTTTGCACCACGACGCCGAATGGCGGCTCATCCGGGCGCAAAAGGACGGGTATTGTGGCTTTGTTCAGGCCAAGTCATTGACCGCATGCCGCGATGCAACGCACCAGGTCACAGCGCGCTCAACCCATGTATATCTTGAAGGTGATCTCAAATCCCCAGAGCAGTTGTGCTTGTCTTTTGGCAGCCAGCTTTCCGCGATTTCGGAAACGCCTACGTTCATCGAAACGCTCGAAGGGTTTGTCCCGCGCCAACATGTTCACCGGCTGTCGGACAAGGCCGGCAATCCCATTGACGTCGCCAGGCTGTTCATGGGGGTACCCTATCTTTGGGGCGGGAATTCGGCCTGGGGAATAGACTGTTCCGGATTGGTTCAGGCAGCCCTGTTGGCCTGTGGCACGCCCTGTCCCGGCGACAGCGACCAACAGCTTCAGTCCTTGGGCAGAACAGTGGCCCCTGGGGCCTCCTACGAGCCGGGGGATCTCTTATTCTGGACGGGTCATGTGGCCCTTGTGATTGATGAACACACCATCATTCATGCAAATGCCGGACATATGGCCGTGGCGATTGAAAACATCGACGCCGCGATTTCCCGGATTTCGGCACAGGGCGATGGGCCGGTTACGGGGCATAAGCGACTGGATTAGTGCCAAAAAGCTCACCGATGAGTGCTGCAATTGGAACCGCTATTCCACGACGCGTATCAGTTTGCGCTCCAATACCCGCAACACTGTTTTCAGATCATGTCCGCGCCGCATTATTTGGCCGTCCATTCCGACAACGGTGTACATGCCCTGTTTGTCACGCAGTTTTGGACGTTTTTCGATCCGATAAAGAGGGTTTTCCGCCGTGCGCCGGAATATGGAAAAAACGGCAACGTCGCGGAGACAGGAAATGCCGTAGTCGCGCCACTCACCTGCGGCAACAAATCGACCGTATAGCGAAAGGATCACTGACAATTCCGTACGATGAAATGCAATCTGATCCGGAGGAACCGAGGCAGAGTTGCCGGACGGTGGCACTTGAAAGTTCATACCTTAGACTTGCGCTCTTCGGCGTCCAAATCAAGTCCCCACGTTCGTGATGTACAGCGAGAGTTCAATTTGTTACAAAATTTCAACCCACATGGAATTTCGGAAACATAAATGACAAATCAGGATTGGGCGCAGACCCGCGCTGAAAAATGTGCAGCCATAATGATGGAGAAAGATGCGGCAAGTCAGGCGCTTGGTATGAAAATTGACAGGATTGGGCCGGGACGTGCCACGCTTTCGTTCGATGTGCTGCCGCATATGATGAACGGGCACGAGATTTGCCATGGTGGCTATATTTTCACGTTAGCTGATTCCGCCTTTGCCTTTGCCTGCAACACCTACAATCAACTGACAGTCGCTCAGCAAAATCAGATCACCTATCTGATGCCGGGGCAGTTGGGTGACAGGTTATCGGCAGAGGCTGTTGAGACGGCCCGCACAGGAAGATCAGGCACCTACGATGTTCGCGTCACTAACGACAAGGGCGATCTTGTCGCACTGTTTCGCGGATTGTCGCGTACCATCAACGGACACCACTACGCAGAAGACGGAGACAAGGCATGAAGGATTTGACGCCGGATCGTGCGAGCCTCGACGCCATCGAAATCGCAAGTCGAGACGAAATTTCGAGTGTACAACTGGGTCGCCTGAAATGGAGCCTGCGCCACGCCTATGAAAACGTACCCTTCTACCGGCAGAGTTTTGATGCCGCCGGCCTGCATCCGGATGATCTCAAGGCGCTCGCTGATCTGGCGAAATTTCCATTCACGGTCAAAACCGATCTAAGGGCTAATTATCCGTTTGGGATGTTTGCCGTACCGCGCGATCAGATCGCCCGTATTCACGCGTCATCGGGGACAACCGGGCAACCGACGGTCGTTGGCTATACACAGAATGATCTGGAAAACTGGGGGGCCGTGGTTGCGCGATCTTTGCGCGCGGCGGGCCTCAGACCCGGGGATTTGTTGCACAATGCCTATGGTTACGGATTGTTCACCGGGGGTTTGGGCATTCATCTTGGTGCCGATGCTCTGGGTTTGACCACGGTTCCGATCTCCGGTGGGATGACGCCCCGGCAGGTGCGTCTTATTGAAGATTTTCAACCAACCGGGATCACCGTCACGCCGTCCTATGCCCTGTCGATCCTGGATGAGTACGCAGCGCAGGGTCTCGATCCGCGTGCATCGTCACTGCAGGTGGGTATCTTTGGCGCGGAGCCCTGGACCAACGCCATGCGTAACGAGATTGAGCAGGCTTTCGACATGCATGCCGTTGATATCTATGGGCTTTCCGAAGTCATGGGCCCCGGTGTTGCCAATGAATGTGTGGAGACCAAAGACGGTCTGCATATCTGGGAGGACCATTTCTATCCCGAAGTCATTGATCCGGAAACAGGCGAACTGGTTGCCGAAGGAGAGCAGGGAGAGCTGGTTTTCACGTCTCTGACGAAAGAGGCTTTCCCGATCATCAGGTACCGGACCCGCGATCTGACGCGGCTTTTGCCCGGAACGGCCAGATCGATGCGCCGCATGGAAAAAGTCACGGGTCGTTCCGACGATATGATCATTCTGCGGGGTGTGAATGTTTTCCCGACGCAGATCGAAGAAGCCTTGATGGCGACGTCCGGCCTCGCGCCACATTTCCAGATCGAATTGACGCGCCCCGCTCGCATGGATCAGATGCGTATTCTTTGTGAAGCCGCCGATGCCTCCATGGGCGCCGCAGATCGTGAAAGAAGCGCAAGCGCGCTGGCGGCCGCGATCAAGCAAACGGTTGGGATCAGCGTATCAATTGAGGTCGGAGATGTTGGCGCTGTCGAACGCTCCGCCGGAAAGGCAATTAGGATACGCGATCACCGGAACAAGAGCTAGGGAACGCCTGTTTGGGATCGTGTGGACTTGATTAGCTCGCCCTGCTGCACGCCGATGGCGCCCAGATTTGACGGATACCGGTGAATTGTGATGGATGTGCTGGATTCTGCTGGCTGGCGGCGTGCTGAGCATGGCCATTTCAGACGGTCGCACATTTTTGATCAGTTCAGATGCCCCACAGATCTGGCAGAGCGGCTGGAAGCAAATCACCGGCCAACTGATATACCGTCACCAGCGCAAATATTTGCGGCGCTCAGTGTGTATTCCGAATATGCGGGGGAGATGCACGGCACCTTGTATTCGATTTCGATCAAGTAGAACCACGAATGGGCTGTCTCCCCGGTTCTGGTGTTGCCCTAGCCAGCACCATATCGGGCCATGAAAGTTTTCACGGCACCGCGAACCACGCGTTCGATCTCTGCTTCGCTCACGGATTTGGTTACCCCGAAAATCAAACGCGGCCAGACATCCGCTTTGCAGAGCTCGCCAAATTGGTCGACGGCCAGGATGCGATCATCAATGCGCAATTCACCACGCGCTTCGGCCTGTTCGAAATAGGCAGCCATTTCGGCTCGCATGACCGCGGGTCCGGAGCTATAGAATTTCTGACCAAGTTCCGGGAAACGATCTGATTCCGCGACACAAATTCTGAAAATTTGCAGCCCGAATTTCGACGTGATGAACCGGAGGAAATGGCGACCTGTTTGCAACAGAACCTCACGAGGCTCTGCCGCCATATCGATGCTGTCCAAGGCATCGCGGGCCTGCCTCTGGCACTCGGTTGTTGCGACCTCCATAAAAAGCAGCCGTTTGTCCGGGAAATAACTGTAGAGCGTCGCCTTGGAGACACTTGCTACCCGGGCAATTTCGTCGACGCTAGCGCCTTCGAAACCATCCGCCATAAAAACCCGCCGAGCCCCCTCAAGCACCTGATCGAACTTGCGACCCTTTCGGATCATTTCTGCTGTGGCTGCCATGGAGTCTCCTGGTATTCGACCCCAGAATATAAACCGATCCGTTCAGTTCCAAGCAAATTCCAATGCCGGCCTCGGTAAACGCGATTGTCTCGGAGGATATTATAGATTAGAACCATTCTAAATATGGAAGGTGATCATGCGTTTTTCCTTTAACCGCAAACGGTTCCGAGATTTGAACGAGCAGGAAATACTGGCTCTGGCGATCTCTTCCGAAGAAGATGACGCGCGCATCTATCGTGGATATGCAGAACGATTGCGTGCCGATTTCCCGGATTCCGCGCATATCTTCGAAGGAATGGCGCTGGAGGAAGATCAACATCGACAGCGTTTAATTGATCTGCACAAGGAACGTTTCGGCGATACGATCCCCCTGATCCGGCGAGAACATGTTGCAGGTTACTATAATCGCCGCCCCGTCTGGTTGATTGAAAACCTTGGCCTTGAGCGCATGCGGGCCGAGGCCGAAGCGATGGAGCGCGAGGCGGAGAGATTTTATCTCAATGCCGCTGCTCATACGTCGGATGCAACAACGCGCAGGCTTTTGGGCGATCTTGCTGCCGCAGAAGCCGGCCATCAGATTGCTGCGGAAGATCTCGAAGCCAAGCACCTTGACGCAGACACACGACAGACCGAGGAGCAGGCAGCGCATCGCCAGTTCCTGCTGACCTGGGTGCAACCCGGTCTGGCGGGGCTCATGGATGGGTCCGTCTCAACGCTCGCCCCGATCTTTGCCACGGCTTTTGCCACGCAGGATACCTGGACAACCTTCCTCGTCGGGCTTGCCGCTTCCGTGGGCGCGGGCATTTCCATGGGATTCACGGAGGCTGCGTCGGATGATGGCCAGCTATCGGGCCGCGGATCACCAATCAAACGTGGCTTTGCCTCCGGCATCATGACAACGCTGGGTGGTCTGGGTCATGCCTTGCCCTATCTCATCACTGATTTCTGGACCGCGACAGTCATCGCCATTGCCGTGGTGTTTGTCGAACTTTGGGCGATTGCATGGATTCAAAACCGCTTCATGGACACGCCATTCTGGCGCGCGACCCTGCAGGTCGTAATGGGGGGAGCCTTGGTCTTTGCGGCGGGCGTGCTCATCGGCTCGGGGTGACTTGCGGGCACGTACACTTCACACTAACAACCTTTCATGATTGAGATTTTCCTGAAGACAGTCCCGTTTTTCGCCTTGATCGGTCTGGGGTACTGGGCGGGCTACACGCGGTTCTTCAGTGAAGAAGCCACGGCTTATCTCACCAAATTCGTCTTCTACTTTGCCCTGACCGCGATGCTGTTTCGGTTCTCCGCGAACCTGTCCTTGTCGGATGTCTGGGACGCCAATCTCGTGGCCGGATACCTGCTGGGCACGCTTGCCGTCTATCTGATCGCCACCCTGGTTGCCTATTTTCGAAAACTGGATGTGGCAACCGCCGCCGTGGAGGCGCAATGTGCCGCCATTGGCAATGTGGGCTTTCTGGGCGTGCCGATGCTGACCCTATTAATGGGGGCCGCTGCGATTGGACCGATCATGATGTCACTGGCCGTTGATCTGATCGTTTTTTCGAGCCTCATCGTCATCCTCATCACCGGGTCGCGCGACGGTCGGCTGAATTTGGGCATCTTTCGGACCGTCGGGCTGGGGTTGGTCAAAAACCCGATGATCGTCTCGATTGTCCTCGGGCTCGCATGGTCTTTTTCCGAATGGCCCATCCCTGCGCCCGCCAACGAATTTCTGGCCATCCTGGGCGGGGCGGCGACCCCGGGTGCGCTGTTTGCAATTGGCGCATCGCTTGCCAGCAAATCCGCTGAACGCATCCAGGTGGCCGCCTGGCTCACGGTCTGCAAACTGGGCCTGCATCCGCTTTTCGTGGCAATCGGTGTGCTCTATGTCTTCCCGGCGGATCCCTATTTTGCCGCCGTGATCATCGCCGCCGCTGCCCTGCCGGTGGCAGGCAATGTCTATATCCTCGCACAGCATTACGGTGTCGCACCGCATCGCGTCTCCGCCGCCATCCTGTTTTCCACAATCGTCAGTGTCGTGACCGTGAGTGGCATCATCGCCTGGGTGTCGCCGGTATGACCCGTAGCCCTTGCCGCAAGCGCCCCGGCAGGGTAGCCAACAGATAGTCGTCCTACAGGAGATTGATATGGAAACCATTTCGGAGAATGCGTGCTTTGGCGGAACGCAAGGCGTGTATTCACATGCGTCCCAAAGCTGTGCCTGCGACATGACCTTTGGCCTGTTCATGCCAGAAGACGCGCGGGATGGCCCCGTACCCTTGCTGTGGTATCTCTCGGGCCTGACCTGCACGCATGAAAACGCCATGACCAAAGCGGGTGCGCAGGCCTGGGCGGCCGAACACGGCATTGCGCTGGTCTTTCCGGACACATCCCCCAGAGGCGAAGGCGTGGCGGATGACGATGCCTATGATCTTGGGCAGGGGGCGGGGTTCTACGTGAACGCGACGCAAGCGCCCTGGGCCGCGCATTTCCGCATGTGGGACTATGTGACCGAAGAATTGCCCAAGCTGCTGGGCGAAAAATTTCCGCTGGACATGACGCGGCAGGGGATCACCGGGCATTCAATGGGCGGACACGGCGCGCTGACCATGGCCATGGCGCTGCCCGGACGCTTCCGGTCGGTTTCGGCCTTTGCGCCTATTTCCAATCCGACGGCAAGTGACTGGGGCCGCAAACAGCTTGGCGCCTACCTCGGCCCGGACGAAAGCACTTGGGTGGCACATGACGCGACTTTGCTGATGCAGGAGAAGGGTTTTGATGGACCCATCCTCATTGATACCGGTACCGATGATCAGTTCGTCAACCTGCTCAAGCCCGAAGCGCTGGCCCATGCCATCGCGACGCGCAGGCAACAGGCGACATTGCGCATGCAGCCGGGATACGATCACAGCTACTTCTTTGTTTCCACCTTCATGGAAGAACATGTCGCTTTCCACGCGGATGCGCTTTACGCATGACGCAGCTTTTCATTGATGCGGATGCCTGTCCGGTCAAAGCCGAAGCAGAGAAAGTTGCAACCCGCCACCGGGTAAAAATGTATGTGGTGTCCAATGGCGGATTGCGGCCATCGCAAAACCCGCTCGTCGATACCGTGATCGTGCCGGATGGGCCGGATGTTGCCGACATGTGGATCGCCGAGCGCTGCGGTGTGGGCGATGTTGTTGTCACGGGCGACATTCCGTTGGCCGCCAAATGCGTCGAGGCGGGCGCGCAGGTCCTCAAACACAATGGCGAAGCACTGACCGCCGCCAATATCGGCAATGTGCTGGCCACGCGCGACCTGATGGCCGATCTGCGGGCGGCTGATCCTTTCAGGCAAGGTGGCGGCAAAGGCTTTACAAAAGCAGACCGCTCCCGTTTTCTGGATGCATTGGAACGTGCCTTGCGCGCGGCAAAAACAACAAAATAAATTGGGGCGGATCATGCGGCCAAAAGCAGTGGTTTTTGACATTGGCAACGTGCTGATCGAATGGCAGCCGGAACGATTTTATGATGCGGTCATCGGGCAGGAACGTCGCCATGCGATGTTTGCAGAAGTCGATTTGCATGGCATGAATGAACTGGTGGATCTTGGCCATCCTTTCACCGAAACCATCTATGCGCAGGCGGAGGCGACGCCCGGCTGGCGTGAGGAAATACGCATGTGGCATGACCGCTGGATCGAAATGGCAACCCCGGTGATCGCACATTCGGTGCGCCTGATGAAAGCCTTGCAGGCCAAGCAGGTGCCGGTCTTCTCGCTGACCAACTTCGGGGTGGAGAGCTATGCCTATGCGGCGACGCATTACCCGTTTCTGAATGATTTCGACCGGGATTTCATTTCGGGTCACATGCGCATGACCAAACCGGACCCGAATATCTATGCTCAGGTCGAGGAAACATCTGGGCTCAGCGGAACTGACCTGATTTTTGCCGACGACCGCGCCGATAATATTGCCGCCGCGCAGGCGCATCGCTGGCAGACGCATCTGTTTGAAGGCCCGCAGGGATGGGCTGACAGGTTGGTCGCCGCCGGGTTGTTGACAGCCGAAGAAGCCCGATGACTGCGCCCGTGATCTCCTTTGAGGATGGCGACGCCTGTCTTGACTGGCTCGCCCTGACAGAGGCACTGGCGGCGGGCCATCTGATGCCCAAAGCGGAAATCGCAGATACGTTTTTGTACCGTGATCCGGACACGCTTCTGAACCGCGCTGCCTGGATTGACGGGTTGGGACTCGCCGTCAAATCCGCCACGGTTTTTCCGGGCAACAGGTCGCGGGGCGACGCGGCGATCAACGGTGGTGTCATGCTGTTTTCAGATCGCGACGGCACCTTGCAGGCCATCATCGACTTTCATCTGGTGACCAAATGGAAAACGGCGGGGGACAGTCTGCTAGCGGCGCGCAGGCTGGCCCGTCCAGACAGCAAAGACATTCTGATCGTTGGCGCAGGTACGCAAGGCCATGGTCTGCATGCTGCTTATCGGGCCGCGTTCCCCGACGCGCGGTTTTCGATCTGGAACCGTACAGGCGAAAAAGCCGGAGAAATGGCCGCCAAAATCCCCGGCCTCAAAGTGGTGACCGATCTGGCCGATGCTGTTGCGCAGGCCGACATCATCACCAGTGCAACCATGTCAACGGAGCCGCTGATCAAAGGCGCGTGGCTGCGACCGGGTCAGCATATTGACCTGATCGGTGCCTATCGTCCCGATATGCGCGAGGTCGATGACGACGTCATCACCCGCGCGCGCGTCTTTGTGGACAGCCTCGACACCACGGTCGGCCATATTGGAGAGATCAAGATACCTATCGAAACGGGTGTCATCACCCCTGATGACATTGTGGCCGATTACTATGCGCCTGAGCGTTTTAAACGGCAGTCCGATGAGGAGATCACGCTTTTCAAGAATGGCGGCGGTGCGCATCTGGATCTGATGACAAGCCGTTACATTCTGGACCAATGGGAGGCATGATGTGATCTGGGTGTACATGATCATTGCGGGCCTCATCGCGTCGCCCTTGATTGTGGAAGCCACGCGCAAACCGATGAACGATGCCGCCCGCGCCAATGCGCCCGGGGAATTTGCCACGCTGTCGCAAGGTGTGACCCACTACCAATGGTCCGGCCCTGCAGAGGGGCCCATTGCCCTGTGCATCCATGGTCTGACGACGCCAAGTTTCGTCTGGGGCGGGATCACCAAGGGGCTGGTTCTGATGGGCTACCGGGTGCTGACCTATGATCTCTACGGTCGCGGATTTTCCGACAGACCCAGCGGCAAACAGGATCGCGCGTTCTTCCTGCAACAGCTGGGCGATCTGCTGGAGGATCAGAGGGTTGAAGATAATATTACCGTAATTGGCTATTCGATGGGGGGCGCAATCGCTTCGATTTTTGCAGCAAGTCAACCGCACCGGATTTCGCGACTCATACTTCTGGCACCTGCCGGGATGAGCAATATTCGCAAAGGTCTGATTGGTTTTGCGGCGCGCACGCCGATCCTGGGGACCTGGTTGATGCTGGAGTTTTATCCGACGCTGCTCCGCAAGGGTCTGAAGGCGGAAAAAGATCAGCCCAGCAGTGTCGCGGGCATCAATGCGATGCAGGATGCTGAATTGAATTGGCGCGGCTTCGTGCCTTCGGTTCATGCCAGTCTGCGCGGCATGTTGGCCGAGGATCTGCAATCGGATCATCAAATCCTGCGCAACGAAAATGTGCCTGTCCTGGCAATCTGGGGGCGCGAGGATGATGTGATCCCACTGTCCTCCGCTGAAACCCTCGCGGGTTGGAACCCGGACGTTCAAAATCAGGTGATAGACGGGGCCGGCCATGGTCTTGCCTACTCCCACACCGTTGATGTGCTGGAACACATCAATGTCTTTGCTCATCAATCGGCTTAGGCGGTCTGCAAACCCTCCAGCCTGCGTTCACGAATGGGCAGGTGAATGATGGCGCTGAAGGCACCAACCGCAAGACCGATCCACCAGACCAGCGTGTAGTCGCCGTAGACATCATACATGCGCCCACCCAGCCAGACACCCATGAAGCTGCCAAGTTGGTGGCTCAGAAAGACGATGCCGTAGAGAGTCCCCATGTATCTAAGCCCGTAGATATGTGCGACGAGACCCGAGGTCAGCGGGATTGTCGCCAGCCACAGCATCCCCATGCCAATCGAGAACAGAATGACGCTGGTTGGCGTGATGGGCAGCATGATAAAGAGCGCCCCGATGATGGTGCGCCCTGTGTAGATGCCCGCCAGCAGATATTTTTTCGAATAGTATTTACCCGCCCATCCGGCCAGCAATGTGCCCGCGATATTGGCCAGACCGATCAGTGAAATTGCGACCGCGCCAAGAGCGGACGTCGTGCTGATCCCGAGGTTGTCCAGCATTCCGCCCGGCATGATCGGCCCGCACAGCTCGGTGATGAAGGCGGGCAGATGCGCCGTCATGAAGGCCACCTGATACCCGCAGGAGAAAAACCCCAGATAGATGAACGTGAAGGACGGATCGCGAAAGGCTTTGACCAGAATCTCGCGCAGGCTTTCTTCCAGCTCGGTCTTTGACGCCATTGCTGGCGCACGCATCATCGGCAAAGTGAGAAGCACAAGCAGGATGGCGGCTGCAAAAAGCAGGAAGGTTGATTGCCAGGTCATGAAACCCAGCATCCATTCTGCGAGTGGCGGGCCGAATATCTGCCCCCCGCTTCCGGCGGCCGACACGATGGCCAGCGACATGGAGCGGTTCTCGTTGGATGCCGCACGCCCGACAACCGCCAGTATCACGCCAAATCCGGTACCCGCGATACCAAAGCCCACAAGCCAAGCATAGAGCTGTTGTTCAGCGGGGGTCGTCGACTGCGCGGTCAGCAGCAGCCCAAGGGCATAGATAATCGCCCCCAGCACGATTGATTTGCGATCGCCGATTTTCTCGGCCAGCGCGCCAAAAAGCGGCTGCCCGATCCCCCAGGCGAGATTCTGGATGGCGATGGCCAGCGAGAATTCAGCGCGCAGCCATCCGAATTCTTCCGCGATGGGGATCTGGAACACGCCGAAGGTCGAGCGAATGGCAAAACTGATAATGATGATGACGCAGCCGACAACAAGGACCGGTGTGATCAGGGGGGCGCGGGTTTGCATGAAGAAGCCTCCGGTTGGGGCGATATTATCGCCGCCACCTTGAGGGTCAAATCAGCGTTTTTTGCAGTGTCATCACAGGACGTGATGCAAGTGCTGCCTTTTCTCCGCCACAAGCGCGCGGTATTGCTGAGGGATGAAGACGTTAGGCGCAATATACCAGGAACTGATCGATGCGGGGGCGCTACAGGCCGATGACGCGCAACTGACCGTCATGCCCGAATTTGAACGGATTCGGGAGGCGCTCAACACGCCGGTCAAAAAGGGATTGTTCCGGAAAGCGCCAGAACCGCCAAAGGGTCTCTATCTCTGGGGCGGGGTCGGACGTGGCAAATCCATGCTGATGGATATGTTTGTCGAGCATCTGGGCGACATCCCGGCGCGGCGCGTGCATTTTCACGCTTTCATGCAGGAAATTCATGCGGCCATGCATGAGGTTCGCAAATCCGGTGTGGAGGATGCCATTGCGCCGGTTGCGGCAGACGTAGCTGCTTCAGTTCGATTGCTGGCCTTTGACGAGATGCAGATCACTGACATCACGGATGCGATGATTGTGGGCAGGCTGTTCGAGGCCCTCTTCGCCGATGGGGTGGTGGTGGTGACCACGTCCAATCGTGTGCCTGATGCGCTCTACACGGACGGGCTGAACAGGGATCTGTTTTTGCCATTTATCGAGTTGATTAAAGAGAAGATGCACGTCGTTGAATTGGCGAGCCCAACGGATTACCGACAGGATAGGCTGGGCGGGCAACCTGTCTATTTCACACCAGTCAATGCTGTGGCCCGCGCCGCAATGGATAGCATGTGGAATGACCTTACCGGAGGGGTGGGTGAGCGGCTGATCCTGAAGGTCAAAGGCAGAGAGGTTGAATTGCCCGCGTTCAGAAATGGTGTTGCACGCGCGGGCTTTCATGACCTTTGCGGGAAACCTCTGGGGCCAGCGGATTTTCTGGCGCTTGCCGATGCTGTGAAGGTCCTGATGCTGGATAATATTCCCGCCCTGTCACGCAACAACTTCAACGAAGCCAAACGGTTCGTGACGCTGATTGACGCCTTGTATGAGGCCAAAGTGCGCCTGATCTGCTCTGCTGCCGCGAAACCAGAGATGCTTTATCTGGAAGGCGAAGGGACATTTGAATTCGAACGCACGGCCTCGCGCCTGCGCGAGATGCAATCGGAAGGCTGGGGTTTCTAGTTTTTTGCTTCAGCAAGAATCGCGGCCAGCAAGCGTGCCGTGTCGATCTCGCCAAAGGGTGTGGTCAGACCGATCGGAGAGGCAAATGCGCCCTGGCTCAGCGCCGAATTGAGGGTTGCGTTGACGTAAGCATCACTTTGACCTTCGGCCAATGTCTGTACCAGCAGATCATGCAGTACATCCCCAGGCGCGGTCTCATGATTGAACCGGGCCAAAGCACGCGATGTCAGATATGGCAGATTATGCTTCTGGGCGGTGCGATCGGTCAATCGGAGAGGTAGGCGCAGCTGATGGCTGACAGGCTCACCGGTCGATAGGGGCAACGCTGGGGTCAGTTCCAATAAGGACGGCGCGGAGCGGGACACTTCCTGCTGAGCGGCGGCATCCCCCTGCCGTACGGCTGCGGATTGGGTTTCGCTGCGATCGCCCCCGTGGAATGCCCAGATGACTGAAGCAGTGAGCAGACTCAATAACACCATAACCACCAAGGGCCAGCGCATCACACTTGGGGACGGTTGTGGCCGCATCACCATTCGCGTCAAATCAAGTTCGGAAGCGAACTCCCGATCTCGCGTTTTCATCTTATATCCCCCCGACAGACCTGATGCGCCTCATACATGAATGGCGTCAGCCCGCATTATCCGCCACAACATATAGATGCAGCGTTATCCACACGTCAATATCGCGCGAGGATAGCTAAATCTGGAGTTGATACGGCTTCAGGGGTTTAACCGTTTTCTCGCAATATCGCGCCAGCGAGATACAATGAGCCGCAAATCAGCACACGTGCCGAAGGGGCCGTTGAGATGATTTCGCTCAGCGCATCCTGTACGCTTTGAGCGGTGTGGCTGGAGATGCCGACCTCTTTTGCTGCTTGTGCCGTGGTTTCTGCCGGTAACGTATTGGCCTCGCCCGGGATCGACACGGCGATCAGCCCATCTGCAACCTTGGCTAACGGGCGCAGGTATCCGCCAATATCCTTGGTGTTCAACATCCCGCAAATGAGGACGGTGGGCCGATCCGGCAGGCTGTTCAGATGGCTTGCCAAGGCCTCGCCAGCGGCAGGATTATGACCACCGTCAAGCCAAATCTCGGCTTGAGAAGCGCCATCGACCAGCGGTCCCTTTGACAAACGCTGCATGCGTGCGGGCCAGTGTGCATTGCTGACCGCCGTTTCACAGGCTTCCGCGCCGATACCAAGTTGCCGCAACACCGCCAGTGCCGCGCCTGCGTTCATCAGTTGATGATCGCCGGGAAGGTTCGGGCGCGGTAAATCTAGCAGGCCCGTCTCGTCTTGGAAAATCATGCCGTCGCGCTCTGCCGCCACATGCCACTGTTGACCATAGGCGCAAAGAGGCGCACCGACACGGGTCGCAACCGTTTCAATCACTTCCAAACCCTCTTCTTCCTGACGGGCGACAACACAGGGCACATTGCGCTTGAGAATTCCGGCTTTCTCGGCGGCGATCTCCGCCAATGTATCGCCAAGGAATTGCTGGTGATCGACGGAGACGGGGGTAATCACCGTCATTTTCGGATTTGCAACGACGTTCGTCGCGTCCAGACGCCCGCCAAGACCAACTTCCAGCAGCGTGTAATCAGCCTTTGAGCGAGCGAATGCGAGAAGCGCAGCACAGGTGGTAATCTCGAAATAGGTGATGTTCTCGCCATTATTGGCTGCATAACACTCGTCTAGAACGGCCGCGAGATCCGGTTCCGAAATCAACTCCCCTGCGACCCGAATGCGTTCGTGGAACCGGGCCAGATGGGGGCTGGTATAGGCATGTACCTTGTGCCCCGCCGCTTCCAAGCCAGCTCTGATCATGGCCTGGGTCGATCCTTTGCCATTTGTCCCCGCAATATGGACCACAGGGGGCAGATCATCTTGCGGATTTCCCAAGGCGTCCAACAGCCGCCAGACACGATCCAATGTAAGATCGATGATCTTGGGGTGCAGGGCCATCATCCGATCCAGGATAACGTCCGATGTTGCCTGGCTCATTTCTTGGCAGTCTCAGAGGGTGCTTGCTCTTCCTCTTCGGACAAAGCGTGGGGAAGTTCCGCGCCCGGTTCAGGTGGGGGCAGGTCGCCCCGAACTGCCGGGGGCAGACCGAGCAGCATACGCGTGATGGAAATCAGCTCGTCACGCATCTGACCGCGTGGCGTCACCCGATCCAGCATCCCGTGATCCAGCAGATATTCGGCGCGCTGAAAACCCTCGGGCAGTTTTTCGCGGATGGTCTGTTCGATCACGCGGGGACCGGCAAAACAGATCAACGCATTGGGTTCGGCGATATGCACGTCACCCAACATCGCATAACTCGCCGTAACGCCGCCTGTCGTTGGATGGGTCAGTACAACAAGATAGGGCAGGCCAGCTTCCTTGAGCATTTCGACCGCAACGGTGGTGCGAGGCATCTGCATGAGGCTCAAAATACCCTCCTGCATCCGTGCGCCACCTGCGGCGGAAAAAAGGATCAGGGGCCGCTTCAGCCGAACCGCTTCCTGAGCAGCCGCGATGATGGCATTGCCCACATACATTCCCATGGAGCCTGCCATGAAAGAAAAATCCTGTGCGGCGGCCACAATGGGTGTGCGTCCGATCTCGCCGCTGGCCACCAGCATGGCCTCAGCTTCGCTGGTTTGTTTTTGCGCGGCCTTCAAGCGATCAGGATATCGTTTCTGATCGCGGAAATTGAGCGGGTCGGGCTTGGGCGCATCGACCTTCACCTCGGTGAAAATCCCGCCGTCAAACAACGCCGTAAACCGGTCCCGCGGGGTGATGTGCATGTGGTGATCACAGTTGGTGCAGACGTTCAGATTGTCCGACACTTCGCGATGAAACAGCATCGTCCCGCATTCGGGGCATTTGGTCCACAGGTTGTCCGGTGTTTCGCGGCGCGAGAAGATCGAATTGATCCGAGGCCGGACATAGTTGGTGATCCAGTTCATGGCGGTTCCTTTGGCGTCCCTTGGCTCCTAAATAGTCAGGTCACAGGGAAAGTGCAATCAGCGCCGGATGGCCAGGCGTGCGCCCAACCAGCTGACAATCATGAAGCCGAACTCGACCGGCAACCAGGCGCGCACGGTCTCGGTATCGTCAAGCGAGAAAGGGCTGAGGTAGAGCGAAAGCCCCGAAAGTTCATCGGGCAGCGAGACAATCAAGATGGCTGTCACGTTGTTGATGAAATGTACTGCGATGGCTGGCGCCAGTGTGCCCGCGCGTGCCGTTAAATCTGCCATCATGATGCCGAATATCATGGCCCAAAGCGCAATGGGCAAGGCATTTGGGCCGGCGGTGTCTGGCAGATAGTGGCCCAATCCGAACAAGCCTGCAGGCATTAGCATCCAGATGAGCGGTGAGTCAAATCGTGCGGCAAGCTGTTGCTGGATATATCCGCGAAACAGAATTTCCTCTGCGCTGACCTGAATGAACACTGCGACAAACGAAAAAGGCAACAAAACGGCCCAGAGGCTAAGGTTCATGTTGGGCACCAGTGGCGCTCCCAGATCCCACGGCGGCAACACCCAGATGGCAATGTTGATCAGGATTAGCAGGACCAGAACGGAGACCATCTGCTGTCGAAACAGTTGCCCGTCCCCCAAGGCAGCTGGCAAGCCCCGGTTGTGCACCACACGCAACGCGATGGCCACGCCCAGTATCATGAACCCAAAGCTCAGGAGTGTGAGGTACATCGCAATGGGCGTTGTCCCCGCGGCCAGCGAGCGTGCAAAGGCTTCTACGTTCTTGCCCTGCCAGGTGAAAAGCGTCCGGTACATGGTCTGATTGCAGATCAGATAGACACCCGATGCGAGGATCAGGCCCATGATCAGTCGCCATAGCTGCGCTTTCTCGCGCGCGGGGTCCACGAGACGTCTATGCGCGCGATAGTCGGTTCGCCTGAACATACTCATCAATCCTCAGGCGTCGGTTTTCTCGGTATCATCATCGTCTTGCGGGACGTCCAGACGCGCTTCCCGCAGCAATTCCGCAGCACCGGTCAGATGGCCAGCGACAGTGTGCAACAGGCTCATCAGGACGGTGGGGTCGGTTGCAATCACCGATTTGAATTCATCGGCTCCGATGCGCAGAAACTTGGTATCCTCTCGGGCAATCAGGTCCAGTTGACGGGGCTCGTTAAGAATGATGGCCAGATCGCCGATCAACCGTCCGGGTCCCACGGCTGTGACATCGTGCCATGTCTCGTCATCGTCGCGATAGCCCATCATGGCATTACCCGACAGGCACAGATAGGCAGCATCCGCCCGTTCTCCCATGGCAAAGATGCGTTTGCCTTTTCGGGCGGTATACCACTGGGCAGAGAAGGCAAGAAGGCGCTGATTGCGCGAGTCCAGATTGGAGAATAGATCGGTACGGGAAATCTCGCGTATCTTGCGGCGCAGGTCATCCGAACCGCTGTCTTCGGTGTCCTGCACGTCCGTCTGTTCAATCCCGTCTATGCGCCCGTTCCGGATTTCGACAAATACATCATAGGCCGTTGGATTCCTGAATGTGTCCTCCAGGAAAATCATGGTGGTATCGGGCAGAAGGTCCTGCAATTTCGCGCGCGTCCGAATGCGGCTGTCTGAATCGTGGCTGGCCAGAACAGTGTCGAGAATGAGAATATCGGGGCGTTTGATACCGGCACGGCTGAAGGCTGCGCGCTCCTGAAAGGCGCTGGCCAGATTGGAGCCGCCAAGGCCGGTTTTGATGCCCAGAATGGTTTCGGAAACCTGCCGTTTCAGACCGTGCGCCTGTAACACCTCGGCGACGAGATCCTCGACCAGTTCACCTTGAACACCGGCAATGCCGGACACCCTGCCGTAAAGCGCATTTTCCATCAATGTGAGGCGAGGCAGGTAGTTTTCAGGCGCGACAGGCACAAACATGCCACTCATCCTTTCGCGCATTTCGCCGCTCTTGGATTTCCTGATTTGAAGGATTTCCTCCTTGAAACTCTCTGGAAACCCCGGCCCGATCTGTTCCGCTGTAAAGGCAAAAGGGACGGTCAGAAGCAATGCAAACTCTTCTTCTGTCAGGGCCTGATCGCCCTTTTCCTGCCGACGTGTGGCAATGTCGACCATGCGCTCGTAAAGCTCGTCCTCGATGCCGAGCGCTGTAAACAGCGGGTGGCTGGTTCCGTCCATGCCAAAGGTCTGGTGCAGTGTTTCGATCAGCGTTTGTGAAATCGCAATCCCCTGCTCGGCGAGCCCAAGTTCGCTGATCAAGGCCAGAAAATCCTGCTCCGCTGCGAGACCGCGTTGAGAGATGTCGCGTTTGGGCGATGCGAACATCAGGTTACCGCCCAGGGGGATCGAGGGGTTGAACTCATCCGGGTGAAACCGGTTCACAACTCCGTCCAGCCCGCGCTCCACAAGCTTCTCGTGAACCTCTTCGCGTAGTCCCACGATGTCGCCCGCCAGTTGCGCATGCTGCTCCGGATCCATGCGGGACTTCAGCATCAGGCGAAACATCACCTCGTCCAGGCCCATGGCTTCCACCAGGCGGAACCACCACCCCCGGATTTCTTCGGTTGTGTTTAATCCGGCAAGACCCGGATCCACCCAATCCGCCTCAATACTGTCGAGGCTGTTGCCGGACTTTCTGGCCTCAATGGCTTTCTTGTCTTTCCCGTTGGGGTCCCAAAGTATGGTTTTCGGGCTTGATTTCAAAGGCATCAGAAGGTTGTCCCCGAGGGTCCCGTCAAAGAGATAGGGCCGCGAATGGGCATAGCCGATCCGCGCGGCGATGACGGCCTGATGCATGTCTTCCAGATCACGTCCGGCGATAGTGACGCTGCCGCGGGTGGGCAGCACCTCACGGGTCAGCACTTCGGCAAGGGCCGTACGTTCGATCTGACTGCTTGCTTGAATGGCGACGCGGGCGCCCGCGGGTATTTCTAGATTTATGTTCTCCAGAACGGCATTGCCATCGGAGTTGCGCACGGTGACATTCTGAATCGAAATTGCGCCATCGAGGCGGGGGATTTCTTCCGGTTCACCCTCAAAGAGTCTCTCATCAATCATATCTTTTGGGGCGAAACGTTCGATCACGATCTCCCAGCGCAAAGACATGTCCTGTACCTGATTGTAGTAGGTCAGCAACTCTTTCCACGGCGAGCTGAGGTCTTTGTAGGCCGCAAGTGCGGCCACCAGAGCTCCGACCGTGATCTCGCCCTGAATGGCCAGATACCCCCCGGCCGAGTAAAAGAAAAACGGCGTGAGCTGTGTAATGAAGTTGTTGAGAAACTTCATGAAGAATTTCTTCTGGTAAATTTGAAAGCGGATATCGAAGAGCCGCCCCAAACGGTCAGAGAACACGGCCAAACGGTACCGCAGACCCCCATTTGTGCGTAAATCGCCAATACCCGCTGCCGTTTCGCCAATTTCCGACGAGAATTGCCGTACTTCGACGATCCGTTTCTTGTTCAGCTGGTTGATCTGACGCTGCAGGATCGGGATGACGTAAGCCTGAAGCGGTATCAGGGCGATCCCGGCAAGGCCGAACCACACACTTTGAGCAAAGAGGAAGGCCACGATGATCAACATCTGACCTGCCTGAAACACCGGTTGCGCAACCGCATCCCCCATCAGCCCCCCCATGGGTTCTGCCTCAGACGTGACCATGGAAACCAGTTCACCCTGACTGGTGTTGCGGAAATAGATGCGCGGGAACCGCATCATCCGGTTGAGAAGCTGATATCTGAAGCGGCGAAGGAGCCTTTCGGCTAGCACACCTTTCATCGTGTTGAGGCGCATCTTGAGGACGCCATGCACCAGAACGGAACCCAAATAGAGGAAACAGAGCGCCATCAGGAATTGCGTCTGCGTCATGGTGAAATCAAACACCGTAATGCTGCTATCCTGAGCCCCAATGGCATCGTTGATGATCCGCTTGGGCAGCTCCAGCGTCGCGTAGAGGAAGGGAAAGGTGAATAGCGTAAAAAACAGCAAAAACAGCTGCTCGCGTTTCGAAAACTTCCAAATGAAGGCGAAAAGAGAAGATTCCATGAAACGGCTTTCGGTAATGGATTGGCCACGAACCATTGTGTCAAACAAGCGCACAGATGCGGGTGTCTGGTCAACTTAGGATCGCGGTTTTGGCAATACAAGCGCACAAATGGTCAGGCCATGTGCAGATCTGAACGCTTGGTCCTTGCAGGCTGGAGGGGGACTGGCTATGCCGTATCGGACGATTTTTTGAGGGGGGATGCCCGTGACCAGCCAGCGTTTTGATAAATCCAGACTGCCCAGTCGCCACGTAACAGAAGGCCCGGCGCGCGCGCCGCACCGGTCTTATTATTATGCGATGGGCATGACGGATGAAGAAATTCACCAACCGCTGGTGGGCGTGGCGACCTGTTGGAACGAGGCCGCGCCGTGCAACATCGCGCTCAACCGTCAGGCCCAGGCGGTGAAGATGGGTGTGAAGCGCGAAAGCGGCACGCCGCGCGAGTTCACCACAATCACCGTGACTGATGGTATCGCCATGGGCCATGAAGGGATGCGGTCATCGCTGGCGTCGCGCGAGGCCATTGCCGATACGGTCGAATTGACCATGCGCGGCCATTGCTATGACGCCATCGTGGGGCTCGCGGGCTGCGACAAATCCCTGCCCGGCATGATGATGGCGATGATCCGTCTGAATGTGCCTTCCGTTTTCCTTTACGGCGGGTCGATCCTGCCCGGTCGGCTCAACGGCAAGGACGTGACCGTTCAGGACGTGTTTGAGGCCGTGGGTCAGCATCAGGCGGGCAATCTGAGCACCTGCGATCTGGAAAAACTCGAAGCCGTCGCCTGCCCTTCTGCCGGTGCCTGTGGTGGTCAGTTCACGGCCAACACAATGGCCTGTGTGTCCGAGGCGATTGGTCTGGCGCTGCCCAATTCCGCCGGTGCGCCTGCGCCCTACGAAAGCCGCGACGCCTATGCCGAAGCCTCCGGCGCGGCGGTCATGAACCTGATCGAGAAAAACATTCGCGCGCGCGATATCGTGACCCGCAAGTCGCTGGAAAACGCGGCTCGGATCGTCGCCTGCACAGGTGGTTCCACGAATGCGGGTCTGCACCTGCCCGCAATGGCGCATGAAGCGGGCATTGATTTCTTCCTCGAAGATGTCTGTGAGATTTTCCGCGACACGCCTTATTTCGTCGATCTCAAACCCGGCGGGGCCTATGTTGCCAAGGATCTCTATGAGGCAGGCGGCGTGCCTGTCGTGATGAAAGAGTTGCGCAAGGCGGGTCTTATCCACGAGGATTGCATGACAGCCACCGGCTATTCCATCGGCGAGGAGCTCGACAAAGTCTCTCTCGAAGCAGATGGTCGGGTGGTCTACCCGGTGGAAACACCGCTCAGCAAAACCGGCGGTGTCGTGGGGCTCAAGGGAAATCTCGCCCCGGAAGGCGCAATTGTGAAAATTGCCGGGATGGAACCGCAGCATCAGCTTTTCACCGGCCCTGCCCGTGTTTTTGAATGCGAACAGGACGCCTTCGAGGCCGTCCAGAACCGCACCTACGAAGAAGGCGACGTCTTCGTCATCCGTAACGAAGGGCCCGCCGGTGGGCCGGGCATGCGCGAAATGCTGGCGACAACGGCGGCACTTTCCGGGCAGGGCATGGGCAAGAAGGTCGCGCTGATCACGGACGGACGGTTCTCCGGGGCGACGCGCGGCTTCTGTGTGGGTCACGTCGGACCCGAGGCCGCCCATGGGGGGCCGATTGCCTTGCTCAAGGACGGCGATCTGATCACCCTCAATGCCATTGAAGGCACCATTTCTGTAGATGTCTCGGATGATGAAATGGCCGAGCGCAAGGCGGCCTGGGCCGGCCCGCGCCCAACGATCTACGGTGCAGGCGCACTTTGGAAATATGCAAAGCTTGTCGGTCCAACCTATCTTGGTGCTGTGACCCACCCTGGCGGCAAGGAAGAGGGCCACGACTATATGGAGCTGTAAGTGCCATTGCCTCTGGGCGTGTTCGACGCGCGCAGGGGCAACAATTTCACTATTTCCGGCAGATTGTCTCAAATTCATGGTTTATAAACCGGAAACTCTTTCGTTAGATAAGGAAGAGCGCAGGATTTGAGGCACACGAAAACCGATGGGTAAGGGCGGCGACACCTTCTGGGATACGGCGATATACCGGCGCGCATTGCAGCGCTGGGCGCTTTCGGCACGAGAGGCCAGTACCGCCAAAATTTCCGTCCTGCGCAAACAGCGTACACGCGCAAGATTGCTGCGGGCCCATCTGGACAGGCTTATTCACGTGGCCGACGAACGATTGGCACTTCCGATTGTCGGATCCAGCAGCTTTCCCAGGCCGCATAACGCCGATTGGGCCTGGCGCCCGGAGCTATGGCGCGGTCCCTTGGCCACCCCGGGTATTTCATCGGTACAGAACAAATCCATGCTCGGCGATGAGGTAACACTGTTTCATGATTGCGATCACTCGGAACTGACGCTCCGGCAGGTTCGCAACACGCGGCAGGAAGATCTCGCACCTTACGGCTTGCGCGTCGATGTATTTCGCTTTGACGGGTCTTTCCTGTCTGTGGTCGTCGATTTGCCGGAGGCAGCAACAGGTGGTTTGAAACGCACTCATATTCTGCGCGTGGAAAGCATTGTGGAGATGGAGAAGCCAATCGAGATATTTGTCCGGCTCAATATCCGGCACGGGCCGAACACCGAGCAAATCGTGCGGGAGTTGTCGGTGGCGGGCAAGGAGGTCGAGGTGGAATTTGATCTCGCTTATTCAAGCCTGAACGAAAAACGTATCGAAAAGGCCTGGATCGATTTCATTTTCGAAGGCCCCGAGATGAACATGGTCACATTGCGTGACCTGACTTTTTCACGCCGCGCCCGCGCGCAGATCTAGGAAGGTCGGGTATGAACCAGTTGGTCGTGACAAAATCGAAGATGCAGGGTGGCATTTGGGAGGGGCTGGTCACAGGAGCGGGTGATACCAAACCCAAACTGAGTGTGACGCACCTTGAAAATCCCTTGGAGGACGTCACGCTGACAGAGGCCCGGGAGGCAGGTGGATGGCTGCTGCAGATCCCGGTACCGTCGGAGGCGATTGCCGATGGGGTTCAGACGATCCTTATTACGGATGTGGAAACAGGCGCGCAGCTTGACAGCTTCACGTTGATAGCGGGCGAGGCATTGGGAGATGATCTGCGTGCGGAGGTGGACCTACTGCGGGCAGAGCTGGACATGCTGAAACGGGCGTTTCGCAGGCATTGCGTCGAAACCACCTAACCCATAAATTTGATCAGGTTTGACCGTTTGGCTTGGTTCTTCAGTGCGCGCCGCAAGATCAATCTCAATCCGGCCCCAGGATACTCGCCAGATCATCGGGAGGCTGCTTTCGCGCATCCATATCCAGCCCGCTCTGGATATGATTCAAATGCGCGATGAGCAGCTTCTCCGCCCGCCGTGCATCTCCTGCATGGATGGCATTCAGGATTTTGGTATGCTCGTCATCGGGGCAGCTTGCCGTATCCGACGATCCAAACAGACCAACGATCAGCGAGGTGCGGGTGACGAGTTCGCGCATCATCCGGGAAATGACGCTGTTGCCGCCAGCTTGCGCCAGCTTGACGTGAAACTCGCCAGACAAACGGATCATCTCCGTGCGTTCATGCCGCGCGCGGGCCGCATCTTCCAGCGCGATATGGTCCGAGAGTATCCTCAGGCTAGTGCCATCTGATTTCTGTGCCAGTTGTTTCACCAGTGGCGGTTCGATCAGCATGCGGGCGTCAAATACATCCCGGGCTTCGGATTTATCGGGGCAGGCGACATAGGCGCCACGGTTCGACTGAAGATCTATGATTCCCTGGCTCGACAACAGCAAAAGTGCGCGCCGAACGCGCATTCGGCCGACCCCAAAAGTCTCGCACAGCCGGGCCTCACTCAGTTTTGTGTTTGGAGCAAGGCGCTGCTCCATCACTGCCCGATAGATTCGGTCCACAATCGTCTTTTCTGTCGGGTCAGCCGAATTTTCGTTTTCACTGTAAGCTTTTACTTGAGTTTCGCCGTTCACATCCGAACCTTTCAAAACCGCCCTTTTCATAATCATATAGCGCTCGAAACTGCTCAAACTGCAAGCAATGATGCGGGTATTTCAAGATTTTTGTTATCAAGAGTTGATTAATATGTTGACATAAATTGTTAACAATCGTGAACTGATGGTGCGGCAACCAGAGGATTTCCATCGAACTGCCGGCCAAGAAAGGCGCGTTGAGCGTCAAATTGAAATTCAACGGGAGTTTAGAAATGCAAAGACGAACGCTTTTGAAAACGGCAGTGATTGTCACTGCGCTTCAGGCCACGATGGCGCTTGCGGAAAACCCAGTTCTGAAGATCGGATTTGTCGGCGTGACCAGCGGGCCTGCCGCGGCTTGGGGAATCTCCAACCAGCGCTCCATGGAAGCTCGGGCGGCATGGATCAATGAAACCGGCGGATATACCATCGGTGAGACAACCTATGACATCGAGATCGTTTCCTTCGATGATCAGAAAGACCCGAAGCGTGCGATTGCGGGTATGGAAAAAATGGCACAGGAAGGTATCCACTATGTCGTGGGGCCCAACGTGGATGACGGGGCCGCCGCCGTTCGTCCGGTCGCTGAGGCCAATGGCATCATGTATTTCCCTTACGCTTTCCCCAAATCGCTCTACCAGGCTCCCGCGTCAAACGCAGTTTTGGGCATGGTGGCCAACTATCAGTCTGGACCAGCGATCTACAAATATCTGATGGAAAACGAGGGCGTCAAAACTGTCGCCTTTATTGCGGCCAATGAATCTGATCCGCTCAGCCAGCGGGATGGCGGGGTTGCCGCAGCCAAGGAATTGGGCTTGGAAGTGGTCTCCGACAATGTCACATATCAGGTCGATACGACAGATTTCACGCCGGTACTGACCCCTGTCATGCGTTCGCGCCCTGATTTGCTGGTTCTTTCGGGGGTGTCCCCGGCAAATGCGCCACAGTTGATCCGTTCCGCACGTGAATTGGGTTTCGAAGGTTTGATCTCGACTGAAACGGCGCAGGATGCCGGTGTTTTGGCTGAAGGTGCCGGCGATCTGGCGAATGGTTTCATTTCTGTCGGCGGCGCCTCCACACCGGAATTGGCATCGCCCATGATGAACGAGTTTGTCGACCGCTATAAAAAGATGTTCGGTGAGTACAACGACGAGTCCAATACAAAAGTCTACGCACTGGAGTACATTTTGGAGACCCTTAAGGCAGAACCCTCGGCGATCAAGGATGTGGATGTCTTTCAGGCCAGCATGGACACCTTCGAGGCACCAAACCCTTACATGAATGGTGATGCGAAGCTCCGCTACGTCGGCATGTCATCCTTCGGTCAGCGCCGTCAGGTTGCCGTACCTCTGGTGGTGAATGTCTATCAGGATGGCGTGTTCGAAACACTCTTCGTCGCCGAAGTTGACTAAAACCAACGGGTTGTCCTGCATGGTCAGGGCAACTTCCCCGGGCCCCGCAGGTCTGGGATTTTCTTCCTGAAGGAATAAACCAATGGAACAGATATTGGCCAATGGCGTCTATCTGGGGTCTCAATACGCGATGATCGCGCTTGGATTGACCCTGATTTTTGCCCTGATGAATGTCCTGAATTTTGCACATGGTCAGATGTATGTGATCGGGGGCTTCGTCACCTACACGTTCTATGGTCAATTAGGGGTGCCGTTCGTTCTGGCTCTGATCATTTCATGTCTTACGCTCGCTGTTCTGGGCGCGCTGATTGAGAAGTTTCTCTTTGCGCCGGTGATCAAGGGATCTGCCCGTGAAGAGAGCACCATGCTTCTGGCTGCGGGTATCGCGTTCCTTCTGGATGCGCTTATCCTATTGATTTTCGGTGAGAAACAACGCGGTGTCCCCAAGATCGTCAATGGCGTATTCAACTATGATTTCAGGCTGATCATGCCATATGACCGTATCGTGATCTGTGTTTTGGCGATCCTGTCGATCATCGCCTTTATCTGCCTCATGCAATATTCCAAAACCGGCCGGGCCCTGCGCGCGCTGGCGCAAGACCGGACAGCAGCGCAGCTGATGGGGGTGAATGTTGATCGCTACTCCATGATCGGATTTGCGCTCGGTGCAATGCTTGCGGGTCTTGTAGGTGGGCTGCTCGTCACGATTACCGGCGTCAACCTCGGGATGGGCGGGCCAACCTCGATCAAAGCTTTCATGATGGTAATGATCGGTGGCGCTGGCGTGATTTCCGGCGCGATCTGGGGCGGAATCATCCTGGGTTTCATGGAAGCGATCGGGCTGGCGGTCCTCTCTCAATACGGCGATATCACCTACCTGCTGATCTTCGTCTCACTGATGATTTTTCTTGCGATCAGACCTCAGGGTCTGATGGGCAAGCCTTGGGGCTGATGTCATGAAAAACCTCACATCAAAACAATTGGTCGGGGTAGGATTGTTCCTCTTCGCCGTGTTCGTCGCGGTCCCAGTGCTTATTCGTATAACCGGCCGGTGGGATTTCTACTTTACCCTGACATCCGTGGCGCTTCTTGCAATCGCAAGTGCCGGCGTCTGGCTGACTTTCTATATCGGCCGCATCAACATCGGTCAGGGCGCATTCGCTCTGATCGGAGCCTATGTCTCCGCCATTTTGGTGGTAAAGGGCGGCGTCTCATTCTGGATCTCACTTCCGGCGGCTGGTCTCTTTGCCGCACTTGTGGCCATCCTGATAGGGTTACCGATCCTGCGCCTGCGGGGCGTCTATTTCGCGATGATAACACTGGTGTTGACGCAAGTGGTCACGCTTACAGCGCTTGCCTTGCCCATTACAAATGGCGCAAAGGGCATCTCTTCAATCCCGCTACCTTCTGGAATTTCGATTTTCGGCGTCCCGATCATCCCCGATTTCGCGGCGATGGAGAACACCAAGCTGGCCTTCTACTATGCCGCCTGCATTCTGATGATCCTGACTTATGCTGCTCTTTATCGGCTGGTGAATTCGCGGCTGGGTCATCTCTGCCGGTCGATGCAGCAGAACGAGGAACTGGCAAGTTCCATCGGCGTGAACATCAGCTACATTCGTATTGTCATCTTCGCGATCTCCTCCTTTTTTGGTGGGATCGGCGGGGCGATGTTCGGGTCAATCGCGCAGTCGGTTTATCCCTCCAGCTTCCAGGTCGCTGATTCCGTCAATTTCATGCTGAACTGCTTTCTGGGCGGGCTTGGCTACGTCTTCGGGCCGATGCTGGGCACTTTGGTGCTCTATTTTGGATGGGATTTGCTCTTTGAACTCGGCAAATACCAGCTGCTTGTCTACTCGCTCATTCTGATCGCGGTCATTCGTTTCCTGCCCAATGGATTGCTGAGCCTGAGATTGGGCAAGGGAGGGCCAAAATGACCCCCCTTCTCCAGATCAGGAATGTCACCAAGAAATACGGTGGTCTGACCGCGAACAATGACATCAGTTTCGACGTGTCGGAAAATGAAATACTCTCGGTGATCGGTCCCAACGGGGCTGGAAAATCGACCTTGTTCAAGATGATTTCCTCTTTTGTACCAACCACTTCGGGTGAGGTCCTCTTTGGCGGAGAGAGGATATCCAATCTCAAACCGCATGTCGTGGCGCGCAAAGGCGTTGTCCGGACATTTCAGGAAACAACGATCTTCAAAAGCATGACCGTGCGCGAAAGCGTGATTGTTGCTCAGCATTTACGTGCGAAGGCTTCGCTTGGCGGTTACTTCTGGGGGTCGAAAGCAGCAAAAGACGATGTTGTATCCTTTGGAAAATATGCCGATGAGCTGCTGGAGTTCCTCGGCATGTCGGAGATCAGTGACGAGCTGGCAAGTAATCTCCCGCAGGGCAATCTGCGGGCGCTTGGCGTTGCGATTGGCCTTGCGACCGGGCCCAAGGTTCTGCTGCTGGACGAACCTTTTGCGGGCATGAACCATGATGAAACCATGCGTATGGTTGAGCTGGTCCGCTCGGTCCGCGATGCGCGCGGTGTCACGGTTTTGCTGGTGGAGCACGACATGCCGGCGGTCATGACCATATCCGACCGGATTGTGGTGTTGAACTTTGGCGAAAAGATTGCCGAAGGAACGCCGTCGGAAATCCAGAACAATGAAAAAGTCATTGAGGCCTACCTTGGTAGTGCCGATGACGAGATCGGGATGTAGGGCATGACAAGCATGTTGGATTTCAGGGAAGTCGAGCTTTACTACGACCACGTTTATGCACTGAAGGGTGTCTCTCTGGCGCTCGATCAGGGGGAAACCGTGGCCTTGATCGGGGCCAACGGCGCGGGGAAATCATCGATCCTGCGGGCCATCACGGGTCTGGCACAGCCCTCCAAAGGAACGGTTTCCTTTGAAGGCGAACGCATTGATGGGACAAACCCTTCGGATATCGTCAAAAAAGGTATCGCGATGGTGCCCGAGGGGCGTCGCGTTTTTCCCTATATGTCGGTCAAAGACAATCTGATGATGGGGGCTTTTACCCGCAACGACAAAGCCAAGATTCAACTGACATTGGACAGTATTCTGCACCGGTTTCCCCGCTTGAAGGAACGTTATGCGCAGGCGGCTGGCACATTGTCGGGGGGCGAGCAACAAATGATGGTCATTGGCCGCGCGTTAATGGCCAAACCCAAACTGCTGTTGCTGGATGAACCCAGCCTTGGAATCGCGCCCAAGCTTGTTCAGGACATTGCGCGTTCGATCGTTGCGATCAACCGCGACGAAGGTGTCTCTGTCTTGCTGGTCGAGCAGAATTCACGCATGGCGCTCAGCATCTCCCATCGTGCCTATGCAATGGCGACGGGGAAGGTGGTGATCGAAGGTAATTCAAAAGAACTGCTGCATGATGACCGGATCAAGGCCGCCTACCTTGGCGGCGAGGTTTAAGCTGAGATGAAAATTCTGATCGTCAACCCAAATACAACGGCTTCGATGACCGCAAAAATTGCCGCTGTCGCGCGCGTGACCGCCCGTGCGGACACCGAGATTGTTGCCGCAAATTCAAAAAACGGCCCTCCCAGTATCCAGGGGTTTCTGGATGTGGCGACTTGCGTACCCGGGTTGCTGACAGAGGTGAAACAACATTCCGACATCGACGCCATTGTGATCGCATGTTTTGACGATACCGGGCTTGATGCCCTGCGGTGCATGGTACCGGTGCCGGTTCTTGGGATTGGGGAGGCAGCGTACCACGCGGCCAGCATGATCGCGACAAAGTTCAGTGTCATCACAACTCTGGCACGCTCTGTGCCGGGGTTAGAGAACAATCTGATGCGTTACGGTCTGTCGCAAAAATGCGTACGTGTACGTGCCACCGATATCCCTGTATTGAAGTTGGAAGAGGGTGATCCCGCAACGATTTCCAGAATCAGGGACGAGATTCGCGCGGCCATTGTCGAAGACCGCGCGGAAGCCATCGTTTTGGGGTGTGCGGGCATGGCCGATCTGATGGCCGAATTGAGTGACGAATTCGGTGTACCTGTTATTGACGGAGTCGCAGCCGGAATCGCCTTTGCCGAAGCTCTCGTCAACACCGGATTGAGGACCTCAAAAATTGGAGCTTATGCCGCTGGCTAGGTACTAGTTGCGTAGCCGTAAGAACCCGTCTCCCGGGGCGGCGCTAGGTGTTTCGACCGCGATTTGACGCATTCGTCGCTGCTCTTACATGCCGAAACGTTTCAGATCACCTTTATGACGTCTTTGTCGATTGCCAGCATGTAGCCGCGCCGCGCGATGTTTTTCACCAGAAGCTCGGCGACGATCTGGTTGCCCAATGTATCTCGCAGGCGTTTGATGCGCGTGGCACCGGCGGCTTCCTCGCAATCAACCGCGGATCGGCCCGAAATGACCCCCTCGATCTCTGAGCCGGAGAGAACATCATCGTCCATCCGTGCTTCCGCGAGGACGGACATCGTTTCCATCGCCGCGTCCGTCAGTTTGAATCCAAGATTGTTCAGATAGACAGTGTTTTCTTCCCGGCTGATCAGTAGCGAGTTGACCTGAATACCTGCGCGCTCGATTTGGGCCATGCGGCGGTTGAAGCCAACCAGCATGATCAGAAAGACCAGCGCGGCGATCAACATCGCAGTGGCAAAGACCAGCAGGACAAAAATGACCAATCGGTAGCTCATCAGCGTATCGGAAAAAGCTGTTCCGGATTGCGCAAGGATCTCCAGGAGTTTTATTTCCGCCAAAGCCGTAAGGTCATTGTTCTCGATGAACAACTGTTCGACGCGTGCGTTGAAGGCATTGCCATCGGGCAGTGCCCAGAACAGCATGCCCGCGGCAAGCAGCAGGATAACAACAATCGCAGCAATCCCAAGAATGACAATCCGACCGCCGGAACGACGCATTTCAGAAGCGGAGGTAGTTGGGTCCTGCACTCTGTTTCCTTTTTGCCAAACCACTTTCGTCGAACACTGAAACGATGTTCAGCAAGGTCCATCCCTGTGCTGCGAGCCGTGCTGACAGTTCAGCTTTGGCTGCACCTTTCGAGCACTCCGAGATTTGCGCCACACCATAGTGCAGCCGCAACGGGTTGTCTTGTTTGGCTTTGTAATCGGCATAGCAGTCCGCTGAAAATCCAGAATCCGGTATCAGCAATGTGACCACGACGCCCAAAATGAGAGACATGTGTTTCATGCGCCCAATCCTGCGCATGAACGAGGAGATATTCAATAACAAAGGGGCCTTAGCCGTTTTGTTATCAGATATCAGTCGAGCGATATTGCCTGTCGGAGGGGGGTGAGCCCAGTTTGATCGGGACAAGACGGTCGGTTCTCGGACGGCTGGACAATATCTACTGAAAGGGGTTCCCGATGCACCGTAAATTCATTGCCACGATCGTTGCTGCCGCTCTGGCTGTTACCGCGATTGGCAGCGCGCCTGCCCGTGCCGACAACGACCTGCTGAAGGCGCTTGCCGCCATTGCCGGGGTCGCGATTGTCGGCAAGGTCATTCATGATCGAAACAAGCGCAATAAAGAGCGCGACACGGTCACCCGGAATACTTACCAGGCGCCCATCTATGAAAGCAGCCCCCGCGTTTACGATCTCGAACCGCGCCCGCTTCCGAACCGCGCAAAACGGCGTTTGTTGCCCGGTGATTGTCTGCGCAGCGCGCAAACCCGCCAAGGGCGCGTTCGCTATTTCGGCAATCGCTGTCTTGAGCGGAACTACAAGCACGTCAACAAATTGCCGCGTGACTGCTTTATTCGCCTGCGCGGCGATGATCAGTCCCGTCGGGGATACGATGCCCGTTGCCTGCGCGACAGAGGATACCAATTAGCGCGCCGCTAATGACGCGCTGATGCAAAGCCGGGTGGGTCCCCCAAAACCGGCTTTGTTCAAGAAGGGGGCGTTCGGGCGCCTCCTTCTTTTGCTTAACCAGTGTAACGCGCGTCTTTAAAGGGCGCGCGTTTTTTCTTGGGGGGTTGCACCTTTTGCAGGATCATTGGATGCAGAAGAGATGAAACCCGATTTCGAAATGGAACAGGCGGCCTATGCATCCGGAAAGCTCCGGGTGGCCGGTGTTGACGAAGTTGGGCGCGGGCCACTGGCCGGTCCGGTGACCGCGGCGGCGGTAGTCCTAGACCCCGCATGCATTCCCGACGGGCTAAACGATTCCAAACAGCTCACCGCCAAGCGCAGGGCTCATCTGGCCGAGTTGCTGATGCAAAGTGCCGATTTCTCCATCGGGCACGCGAGCGTTGAAGAAATCGAACAGCATAACATATTGCGGGCCAGTCACCTTGCCATGCAGCGCGCTGTCGCGGGCCTTGATGTTGCACCGGATCACGTGCTGATCGACGGCTCGATGGTGCCACGCGGCATGAACATATCAGCCCAACCGGTGGTCAAGGGAGATACACGTTGTCTGTCGATTTCTGCGGCGTCAATTGTGGCGAAAATATGTCGCGACAAGATCATGGTGGATTTGGCGCAACAGCATCCGGGTTATGGTTGGGAGACGAACATGGGATATGGATCAAAAAGCCACATGTCTGCGCTTCAAAATCTTGGGCCAACCCCACACCATAGACGAACGTTTAAACCGGTACACAATATGTTGTATCAAGAAAAAATGTTAAAGCCTTGATTCAAAAAAGAAATTGACCCCGATTCGCCTTTGACTCATGTTTGTCTCAACCAACGAGTGCAAAAGCACCGGTACAGAGGCAGAACATGATGACCCAAACCAAAGGCGCCAAAGCGCTTCCTTTGAACACTATTCTTGACGGCGACTGCATCGAGATGATGAACAGCCTGCCGGCAGCTTCGATCGACCTGATTTTCGCTGACCCGCCCTACAACCTGCAACTCAAAGGAGATTTGCATCGACCTGACAACAGTCGCGTGGATGCGGTGGACGATGCCTGGGATCAATTCTCTAGCTTCAAGGCTTATGACGATTTCACCAAAGCGTGGTTGAAAGCCGCGCGACGGTTGTTGAAACCCAACGGGGCGATCTGGGTCATTGGCAGCTATCACAATATTTTTCGCGTCGGGACTGCGTTGCAGGATGCAGGATATTGGATTCTGAATGATGTGGTGTGGCGCAAATCAAACCCGATGCCGAATTTCCGCGGGAAACGTTTCACCAACGCTCATGAGACAATGATTTGGGCAGGGCGCGACGAATCCAGCAAATATACTTTCAACTATGAAGCGCTTAAGTCCCTGAATGAAGGTATTCAGATGCGCTCGGATTGGGTTCTGCCGATCTGTACTGGTCACGAGCGTCTGAAAGACGATCAAGGTGAGAAAGCGCACCCTACGCAGAAGCCTGAAAGTCTTCTACACCGCGTGTTAGTAGGATCGACCAACCCCGGTGACGTTGTTCTCGATCCTTTCTTCGGAACCGGTACCACGGGCGCGGTCGCAAAGATGCTGGGTCGCGATTTTATTGGGATCGAACGGGAAGCGGCCTACCGGAAGGTGGCGGAGAAACGCATCTCGAAAGTGCGCAAGTTTGATCGCGAAGCACTCCAGGTGTCGACTTCGAAACGTGCTGAACCCCGTGTGCCCTTCGGCCAGCTTGTGGAACGCGGTATGTTGCGCCCCGGCGAAGAACTATATTCGCCACGCGGGCAGATTGCCAAAGTACGCGCCGATGGCACCTTAATCGGCAATGATGTCAAAGGGTCGATCCATCAGGTCGGTGCCCATCTTGAAGGTGCCCCAAGCTGCAATGGCTGGACGTATTGGACCTATAAGAGGGAAGGCAAAAAAGTCCCGATTGATGTCCTGCGCCAACAGATCAGATCAGAGATGGCCAATTGAATTTTCACTGAACACCGCCGGTGCCTGTGGCCTTCTGAACGAGGCTGCCTTCTAAGGCACTCAACTTGCCCCGCCTGTCAGGCGGGGTTTTTTCTGCGATGATGAAATCCGCCAGCATCTGACGAAACTCAGGCGTGTCAGTTTATACGTTTGGGAATGACTTTATGGTTCATCGCCGCGTGGATGTAGCGCGCGCCAAAATCAGATTTATTGACAACGTGGATAACACCCGCGGATTGCGCTTTGTCGAACATGAAGGGTGTCGGCCAGTCGCTGACAATCACAATCGGGATCTTTGCGAAGTTTGGGTCCTGAGCGAGTTCGACGGCGAAATTGGCCCCGGTCCCGTCAGGCAGATTGTTGTCCAGCAGGATGAAACTGGTCTGGTACTGAGACATGTGCTGCCGCGCGTCTTCGATCGTCGCGGCGACGGCGACAAAAACACCTTTGAAACTTTTGTCCAGGATACGTTTAATCCGTTCTTGATCAAAAGTACTGTCTTCAACAATCAGACAAGTACGGGTCTGTGTACTATGCTGAGGTGCTGCAATTTGCTGCTGCATTCTGGGCTCTCACGTCGGTCCACCTGAAGAGATAGTTGCGCATAAAAGCCTTAAGATATGGTGTTCAGTTTGCACTCGGATACGGGTTGGTCGCGGAGTTGTAAGCACTCCAGTCGGTAACTTCCGGATAGTACATTCGACGCCATCGGCGCACCTTGGGGTTCATCACACGCCGCCACAACGGCGGAACCATCGCGACCATGGTCATGACTGGATAGCCATAGGGTAACTGTGGAGCGTCAGTGTCGGCATATGTTTGGAGTACCGGAAAGCGGCGATCTGGTTTGTAGTGATGATCTGAATGTCGTTGCAGATTGATCAACAGCCAGTTGGAAACGCGATGATCTGCATTCCATGAATGTTGGGGTTTGACGTGTTCATATTTTCCATCGCCCAAGTGTTTGCGCGTCAGCCCGTAGTGTTCGATGTAATTGACCAGTTCCAACTGCCAGATCGCGGTGCCCGCTTGCACCACAAAAAGGCCAAGGCCCGACCAACCGCCCAGCAAGAAGGCCAAAACCAGCATGAGCGCCTGCAACAGCCAGTATCTAAAGAAGGGATTGCCCAAATCATGCCAGGGCAGATTGCGCCGTGCCAGCATCTGCTTTTCTGCACCAAAGGCCGAACATAGGGACTGCTTCAACACACGTGGGTAGAACCGGTGAAATCCTTCATTATAACGCGCCGTCACAGCATCGCGTGGCGTGCCGACATAGCGGTGATGCACCAGCAGGTGTTCAGAACGGAAATGCGAATAGAGCACCATCGCAAGCAGCAGATCGGCCATCCATCGCTCAGTCTTGTTCTTCTGGTGCATCAGTTCGTGGCTGTAATTGATCCCGACGGTTCCGGTGATCACACCAACCCCAAAAAAGAGAATAATGCGGTCAAAACTGCTCAGGTGCTGCGCCTGAGGCACATACCAGATCAGACTGAAGAGCAGGAAAAACTGGACCGGTGCCCATATCATGGTCACCGCGCGATACCAGTAAAGGTGATCGTCCGGTGTTGACGGATCCGCATTGGTCCCGTCACGCCCGAAAAGCGCGTCGAGAGCGGAAAACAGATACCAGGTGACAACCGGCAATAACCAGATCGTCCAGCCACCATAAAGGGCACTTAGCCAAGCGACAGGGACCAACAGCATCGACATCCAGAAGGGTGCCGCGCGCGTGATCTTCACAAGCTCTGACATTGGAACGGTTTTCAGGTCATCTCGCATCAGGGTTTCCGTTCTCCTCTCGATCGCAATCTAGAACGGCTTTGCCTGTTTCACCAAGTGTGACGCAACGCTCAAAACGCACTTCGGGCCAGATCAAAGGCTTTGCGCATGACCGTGGGCAGATCAGAGGGCCTGAATGTTTCCGGGGCGGCAAAATGACCGCGCTCAGCAGTGACTTCATCCGGTAACGTTGCGACGTAAATGGCAAGGCGCAGGTGAAAATGTGTGAATGTGTGGCGCACCTCGCCCGGTACCATTTGCCAATCTCCGGCACAGGGCGCGGGGGTTTCTGGAATCGGGCTGTCCTTATCTGTCCAATCAGATCCCGGCCACCCCAACATACCCCCCAAGAGGCCTTTTTCCGGGCGTGTTTCCAGCAGCCATGCCCCGTCTTTGCGCCTGCCGATATAGAGAATGCCGTGTCGGGTCGGCTTGGCTTTTTTCGGGGTCTTTTTGGGCAGGGTCGGTGCCGTACCCTCGGCGCGGGCCTTGCAGGGTTCCGACCACGGGCAAATGCCACAGGCCGGATTGCGCGGGGTGCAGATGGTAGCACCCAGATCCATGACCGCCTGCGCATAGTCTCCGGCACGCTGGTCGGGTGTCAAAATCTCCGCCTCACGCATCAGGATTGGTTTTGCCTCGGGCAGCGGTGTGTGGATGTCGCGCAGTCGCGCCATCACCCGCTCGACATTGCCGTCCAGAACCGCGTGGGGCAGATCAAAGGCAATCGAAGAGATCGCCGCCGCGGTATAGGGTCCAATCCCCGGCAATCTCAGCAAAGCGGCATGATCTGCCGGGAAGACGCCGCCGTGATTTGCCACAACCTGACGGGCGCATTTCAGCAGGTTACGTGCCCGGGCGTAATACCCCAGCCCGGCCCATTCGCCCATCACATCAGCATCTTGCGCCGCTGCCAGATCAGATACCGTTGGCCAACGCTCCGTGAAGCGCTGAAAGTAGTCTTTGACCGTCACAACAGTGGTCTGTTGCAACATCACTTCTGACATCCACACCCGGTAAGGGTCGGGCAAGACGCCTGCCTTGCGATCCTGGGGCGATACGCGCCACGGCATGCGCCGGGCATGAATGTCGTACCAAGCCAGCAAGCGATCGCTCAGTGGGTCGGAATTGTGGGAAATGTCACGCAATGTTTATGATCTTCCGGCTGCTTGGTCTGGTTGCGCGCACGCTGAGACGCTATGTTCACGCAAGTGTGTTCTGTGAAAGATAGCGATGCCACCCCGACGTGCCAGTACAAAAGGCTTCAAGCGCACATCCAGCCTGCTTACGGGTCGGATTCGCTCGGCCTCCGAAAGCCGGGGTTTTGCGCAAAGCCGGTTGCTGACCCAATGGGCAGAGATTGTTGGCAAGGATATTGCGTCGATCTCGCGACCGGTCGAGGTCGGCTATGGGCGCGGTGGCATGGGGGCCACGCTGACGCTGCTAACCACTGGATCGAACGCCCCGATGCTGGAGATGCAGAAAGAACAGCTGCGGCAAAAGGTGAACTCGGTCTACGGATACAACGCCATTGCCCGCATTCGGGTGACGCAGACCGCTGCAACCGGATTTGCGGAAGGGCAATTTGCCTTCGATCCCGCCGCACCTGTTCAAAACAAGACCCCGGTTGACCCTGCGCTACGCCGAAAAGCAACAGAGGTCGCAAGCCCTGTCGAAGATGCGGGACTTCGTGACGCATTGGCACGGCTTGGCGAAAACATTCTAAACAAGACAAATCGTTGAAAAGGAACCTGCGATGTCGCGTATGATGATTATTTCTGCAGCCGTGGCTGCTCTTGGGCTGGGTGCCTATTTCATAACCTCGCCCGGCACTTCCGTCACGCCGGCTGATCCGCTGGGGGCTGCCAACGCTCAGGAAACGGAGGCGGATATCGACACCTCCACCATCGCTGAAATGACCCTTGGCAACCCGGACGCCCCCGTGACCGTGATCGAATATGCATCCTTCACCTGCCCGCATTGTGCGTCTTTCCACGCGGGCGCCTACAAGCAGCTCAAGGCCGACTATATCGACACCGGCAAAATCAATTTCGTCTACCGCGAGGTTTATTTTGACCGCTACGGCCTCTGGGCTTCGATGATTGCCCGTTGTGCAGGCACACCGGAAAAGTTCTTTGGGATGGCCGATCTGATTTACGCTGGCCAATCCGAATGGGCACGGGCAGGCGAGCCGACGGCCATTGTCGAGGAATTGCGCAAGATCGGGCGTCTGGCCGGGTTGGATGCAGACACGATGGAGGCTTGTTTGCAGGATGGTGACAACGCCCGGACGCTGGTGGCGTGGTATCAGGAAAATGCAACCGCTGACGGCGTGGACAGCACGCCCAGCTTTGTCATCAACGGCCAGAAATACTCCAATATGCCTTACGCGGAAATGGCCGAACTTATCGACGCCGCAGCTGAGTAATGACGGCGCCGCTGGCCGGTCTCAAGGTCGTTGAACTGGCACGCGTGTTGGCCGGCCCCTGGGCTGGCCAGACACTATCCGACCTTGGTTGTGACGTCACCAAGGTAGAAAGCCCCGCGGGCGATGACACGCGCCAATGGGGACCACCCTTTGTGACGCGGGACGATGATATCTCCGCCGCCTATTTTCATTCCGCCAATCGGGGCAAGAAATCGGTCACTGCGGATTTTCGAACCCGGGAAGGTCAGCAAAAGGTCAAATCGCTCCTGGCGGGCGCGGACATCCTGATAGAGAACTTCAAAACCGGTGGTCTGGCGAAATACGGGTTGGATTATGACAGCCTGTCCAGAGAGTTTCCGCAGCTGATCTATTGCTCGATCACGGGATTTGGTCACAGCGGACCCTATGCGTCACGGGCGGGCTATGATTTCATCATTCAGGGGATGTCCGGGCTGATGTCACTGACCGGCGAGCCAGAGGGACAACCCCAGAAATACGGCATCGCCATCACCGATATTCTGACCGGGATTTATGCAACAACTGCCATTCTCGCAGCGGTGCATCAATGCCATCAGACGGGCCGTGGGCAACACATTGACATGTCGCTGCTGGATGTCGCTGTTTCGGTGACGTCCAATCAGGCAATGAACTATCTGACCACCGGCGTGCCGCCTCAAAGGATGGGCAATGCACATGTGAATCTGGCACCTTATCAGGTTTTTGATTGCGCAGACGGACATGTGATCATTGCCACCGGAAATGACGGGCAATATCAGCGCCTGTGCAAACTGCTGGGGCTGGAGCAGATGGCATCGGCTCCGGAGTTCCTCAAAAACGTGGACAGGCTGGCCAACCGGGCTGACATGATAGAACGGTTGACCGCTGCGACCCGTTTGCGGACCCGCGACGATCTGCTGGTGGCTTGCGAGGCAGAAGGTGTTCCCGCGGGACCGATCAACGACATGGCCGATGTGATGGCGGACCCTCAGGTCAAAGCGCGTGAGATGGAACTATCGCTCGACGGCGTGCCGGGTGTACGGTCGCCGTTCACGTTTTCCGATGCCGAACTGTCGCTAAAAAGGCCTGCCCCGAAACTGGGCGAGAATGATCCAACCGACTGACGACTCCGGTTTCAGGGAGCTTTCAACCCGTCCAGCAGATCAAAGAGTGGATTTGGGTCTGCGTCCAACTTCAGGCGCACGGGCAGGGTGATGACCTTGGTTCTGAAAGAGGCCGGCAGGCGCACGGCATCTTTCTCTGTCGTGACCAATTGCGCGCCTCGGGATTTAGCGTCAGCCTCAAGGCGTCCCATGAGCGCGGGCGTCAAGGGCTGATGGTCTTCCAGCGGCTCGGCATGAACAAGATTGGCCCCAAGATCCCGCAATGTGGCAAAGAATTTTTCCGGATGTCCGATGCCCGCGAAGGCCAACACGGCCTCGTCTTTCCACATCATTCCGGTTTGCAGCGGTGCCAGTTGGCCTCGAACATGCGGCAGATCAACGGGTACCCCCTGTGTATCGAATACGCGCTGCGCGGATGGCGACCCGATAGACAAAAGCGCATGAGCACGGGTCAGACCCGCGGCAACCGGTTCGCGCAAGGGGCCCGCCGGCAAGCACAGCCCGTTGCCAAAACCGCGTTCGGCATCGACAACCACGATGCTGATGTCCTGATGCAAAGCGGGGTTTTGGAACCCGTCGTCCAGAACCACAACCGTGGCACCCGCCGCCTGCGCCGCCTTGCCGCCTTCGGCCCGGTCCTGTGCTACCCAAACTTCTGCAAAGGCGGCCAGCAGTAGCGGTTCGTCGCCCACCTCAGCCGCCGTATGACGCGCCGGGTCCACGCGTATGGGGCCCTTCAAGGTGCCGCCGTAGCCTCGAGTGACAACATGCGGGTGATGATGGCGTGAGGTCAGATGTTCCAGCACTGCGATAACAGTCGGTGTTTTCCCTGTGCCTCCTGCGTTGATGTTTCCGACACAAACGACAGGGATATCCAGTTTGAGTGGGGTGCCCTGCCGTAGCCTTCTGGCTGTGGCGCTTCCGTAAATCCAGCCCAGAGGTTTCAGGAGACGGGCAGGCCATGCGGGTTTGTCAGGCGACGTGAACCAGAATTCAGGCGTTCGCATTGGTATGCTCCGCCGGGCCGTCCAGCGTCGTGTTGACCAGATCAATCACCTTGTCGGTCAGGGCAGCCCCATGGCTGATCACATCCCACCCTGCATGTGCCATCGCGGCCGCCTGGTCCGGAGCGATCAAACGGGTCACCGCTGTGCCAAGCGTCTGTGCATCATTCACAATGCGCGCCGCGCCTGCATTTGCCAGACGCGTGTAGAACGGCAGGTATTTTCGCACGTTAGGCCCGTAAAGCACGGCAGAGCCGAGGGCCGCGGCTTCAAACGGGTTGCACCCCCCATGGCCGGACTTGAGTGAGCTTCCCAAAAAGGAAACCGGCGCAAGCCGATAAAACAATCCCAGGTCCTCCTCGTCTTCAACCAGCAGGACCTGCGTGGCTTCATTTGGATCACCATCGGATGACCAATTGCAGACACGAAACCCTTCGTCATGTGCCATCTGGGACAGCTCATCCGTCAGGGCATTATCGGCAGGATGCAGGATCAGAAGCAATCTGTGCGAAAACCTCAAGGCGTGCCGATGTGCGGACAGAACGGCGCGCTCTTCGTCTTTTTGAATGCGCGCGGCGAACCAGACAGGACGCCCGCCAAGGGCCTGCGTCATATCCGTCAGATCTTTGTCCTCGCAAGGCAGGGCCTGACCACCGGCTTGCAAGGGCGGCGTCAACTCGATCTGTTCCGGCCTCAGCCCCAGTGTTTCCAGGCGTCGCAATGCCGCCCCGGTCCGCGCCATGAGTGCCGTGAAACTGCTCAGTAAATCTCGCGACAGGTCAGGCAACCATCGGTCCCGCTTGCTGTCAAAACCACCGATATCTGCGTCGATCAACGCCATCGGCACACCTGCTTCATGGGTCTGGTGAACCAGATTGGGTCGCAAGCCACCCCATGTCCAAATACAGATGACAGGTTCCCAGTGCGCAAGAAATGCGTCCACGGCAGCGGGATGTTCAGACGGAATTTCATCGAAGATAATAGCACTCTGACTCGATGAGTTGTGGCGGGCGGCATCTAAACTTTCGCGATCAGGCAACGTGATCAACACACTCAGATCAAAGCGCGCAGCACAGAGCCGATGCGCCAGATCTTCAATGGCCAGAAGGTTGTCGGGCTCTGCTGCATGAATCCAGATCAGAGCGTTTTGGGGGCGGTCGCGGATGGGGTTGAAAGACTTGCTGGATGACCTGCGGGAAAGGGCGCGATAGGCCGCCAGACCGAATGACCGGCCCATCTTGTGTCACCCCAACTCTTCGGTTGATGATGCTGCGGCCTCCTCGTCGCGCAAACGGTGCAGATGCGCGATGAAATAGCGCATGTGAGCGTTGTCCACCGTGCGCTGTGCTTCTGATTTCCAGGCGTTAAAGGCTGTCGCGTAGTCGGGAAAAATGCCGACGATATGAATGTCGTCCACGTCTTTGAATATGTTTTTCGTGGGGTCAACGAGTTCTCCCCCGAAAACGAGATGTAGCCGCTGCGTCATCAGATTGGTCCTTTTCTCAGGAAGGTTGGCGGAAGTTTGCGTATATGTGCGCCGGGGTCAAGGCGCGCCGGGGGTGGCAGGGGCCAGCGCCTCAAGCACCTTCCGGTGCAACACCGGCCCTGATGCGATCACCCCATTTACGGTGGGTTCTTGATTGTTGAACCGAAGCGGCGCCCCGGTTTTGTCTGTGCACGTGCCGCCGGCTTCGGTGACGATGAGTACACCTGCGGCAATGTCCCATTCCCAGGTGGGACGAAAGGTCAGCATCAGATCAAACCTTGCCTCTGCAATAAGCCCCAATCGGTACGCGAGTGATGGGCGATGGGATCTGCTGAAACCGGGAAATCCGGACGGCCAATGCTCGGGGCTCACAACGGGCTTGGTGGCAAGCACTTCGGCGCTGGGCAAATCATCGGCCTGCGACACGCTTATCGAGGTGTCGTTGTGAAAAGCGCCCTGACCCAGGGCGGCGGAATAAAGTTTATCGCGCATCGGCAGATAGACAGCTGCCGCCGTGATCTGACCTTGATGGGCAATGGCAACCGAATGGGCCCATGTGCGGGAGCCTTCGACAAAACTGCGTGTACCGTCGATTGGGTCGATGATAAAAACTGTGTCGTGCGTCAACCGGTCCCCGTCATCCTCTGTCTCTTCGGAAAGCCATCCATAGGTTGGTCGCGCGGCACGCAAAACGCCTTCAAGCGCCGCATTGACCGCCAGATCAGCTTCGGTGACAGGACCGGCACCTTCGGGTTTGTCCCAGGATTGTGCGGCAGGTCCCACATAGCTGGTCGCAACCCGACCCGCCAGTTTGACCGCATCCTTGATGAGGGCGAGATCAGATGCCTGCAAGGGTCATTCCCGGTACAAGCAGCGATGGAACCACGCGGCTGAGATGCTGCCGCGCGTCGTTGGCAGGAACGATCTCGCGCAGCATGTCACGCAGGTTTCCAGCGATCGTACACTCATTCACGGCATGTGTGATCTGTCCGTTTTCGACCCACAGACCTGCCGCCCCGCGCGAATAATCCCCCGTATTGGGATTGATCGTGGAGCCGATCATGGATGTCACCAGAAGCCCGGTGCCCATCTCGCGGACAAGGTCAGCGCGATTGGCGTCCCCTTCGGTCAGCGTGACGTTCCAGCTTGACGGGCTCGGCGCGGAAGAGGTGCCCCGCACGGCGTTCCCCGTGGAGGGAAAACCAAGTTTGCGCCCGGTGGCCAGATCAAGCGTCCAGCCCGTGAGCACGCCATTTTCGACGATGTTGCGCGACCTTGTGGGAAGCCCCTCGGCATCAAACGGGCGGGATGCTGAAACCCGTGGCCGGTGTGGATTTTCCTCAAGTGTCAGCGCTTCGGGCAACACCTTTTCACCCAGGGCGTCACGCAGCCACGAGGCCCCCCGCGCAACTGATGCGCCATTGATGGCCGCCAAGAGGTGCCCGATCAATGATGCGGAAATGCGTTCATCAAACAGTACGGGGAATTGACCGGTAGGAGGCTTGCGGGCGTCCAATCTTGCAACCGCGCGTTCGGCAGCCCTTCGGCCAATGTCCTCAGCGCTGCGCAAATCGGCCTGAAATATCCGGCTGTCCCCATCGTGATCACGTTCCATCGCGGTCCCGGTTCCGGCAATGGCCACGCAGGACAGGCCGCGACTGGTCCGACGATATCCAGCGGAAAATCCGTTGGTTGCTGCCAGATGCACATTACGGGCGGAGTAACCCGCCATCGCGGATTGAACCTGTGTGATTTTGCCGTTTTCCAGGGCAGCTTCTTCGGCCGCGGTGGCATCGCGCTGCAAATCCTGAGGCGTGGGTTCAGGCGTCGGATCATGCAGCTCAAGATGTGCCGCATTCATGTTCTCCGCCAATTGATCGGGTGTCGCAATCCCTGCAAAGGCGTCTTCAGGCGCTTCGCGGGCCATGGCAACGGCGCGTAGGGCCATCTCCTGAAGCGTGGCCGCCCGGGTGTCGGACGCCGATACCGTGGCACTGCGCTGGCCAACGAAGACGCGCAGCCCCAGATCAACCGCCTCAGCGCGTTCGGCCTGCTCCAGAACACCGGCGCGCACTTCGATGCTGAGGGATGTGCCTTGCAGGGCAATCGCATCTGCGGTTTCCGCGCCTGCGTCTTTCGCCGCTTGCAACAATTGCGCGGTCAATGTTTCCGGGGTCTGGCTCATCAGGATACTCCGCGACAGCTTTTGCGTCAGGTAGCCCGTGTGCACCGGATACTGCAAGGGCGGGATGAAAATGGGGCGCTGCAAGCGCCCCAATGCGGGTCAGCCGAACAGCCGGTAACAGGCTACTGTATGCGTTGACCGTTTGCCAGAATGTGACCCTCTTCATTGATCTCAATTTTGGAGTTCAATGTATCGGGGGCATTGCCGGGAACCGCCAGCAGACCCATCATCATGCGCGCGCCCATGGCCTGTTCTTCGGGAACAAGGCCCATGGCAACAAGCGTGTCGAGGAGCTTGTTGCCGCCAACCAGCGATAAATTCACCGCACCTTCGGGCTTTGGCGGCCCGACTGGGGCGGAGTTATCAAAGGTAAACGCCCCTTCGCCGGTGAGTTCAGCACCTGCGACGGTAACTTGCAGGCGGTTGATATCCACGGAACCAATCTCTGCGGGTGTCACATTCGGATCACCAGAGACCACGGCGGCGGCGGGGTCGAGGAAGTCGAACAGCAGCCGCGCCTTGCCGGTGAGGTCAAGAACAAGCGTCGCCGGATCGCGCGGCAATTGGGCTGACGGGTCAAACATGCCCCAAAGAAGATCCGACATTGAAAAGTCAGTCAGCGAAAAGCCCGCGGCAAAATCGCTCATTTCATCAGACTTTTGCAGCGGCATGGCGAGATTGAAAGCACCTTCGGCCATGTTGAACTCTACGGGGACCGGCAAATCCTGCGCCGTCATGGAGACATTGATGCCTTGTTGCGCCGCCACATATTCCAGGCCGTCAGCGCCCATGAGGATGCCGAGGGTTCCCCCAGACGAAGACATTTCAGCATTCATCGCGTCCACTCCGTTCTCGACAACCCCAATGGTTGAGGATCCGCCGGAGTAGGAGAAGGTTCCATCAACGGCCATGCCGGCTTCCAGCAGTTCGAGCATATCTCCGGCTGCAACCACGTTCAGCGGCAAGGCATTGGTGCCCGCGTAACTCAGGCCATCAAGTTGGCCCTGAATATCGGCACTTCCCGTGCCTTCCGGGTCCACGAAGGTAATATCATAGGATACTGCACTCGACTGCATGCGCTGGTCATAGCGCCGCATATCCGTGAGGGTGGTTTGCGTAGTGCCGGAGAGCCCCTGCATGACAAGGCTCATGGCGGCGTCTTCAGGGCTCAGGGTCTCTCCGCCTACCGTGACACCCGCCAAACGCATTTCAACGGATTGCGCGCCATAGACACTGGTCATATCGGTCGGTTCGCCTGAGACGGTCGCGGTCAAACCCGATTGCAGGATTTCCAGATTGACATCTATCTTCTCGCCGTCGGGGTTCACCGCATTGATGGCAACCGGCGATACTTCGGGGAAAATGACCCCAACGCTGCCATCGCCATTTTCCCGAAAGGTAACCGTCTCGAGCGTCATCGACATTGTACCGACCTCTTCGGAACCCGGGGCGGTGAAAACCATATCTTTGACGATCAGCGTGTTGCCAGATTGATTTTCCGTTGCCGTAACTGTGTATCCGACGCCCTTAAAATACTCCTTCCAGTCGTTCCACGTATCCTGTGCTGAAATCTCCGCAAAGGATGCCGACGATGTGGACAAAAGAAACAGGACGCTGGCAGAACAGCGCAGGTTCAAAACTGACATGGGTGAATCCTTATAAAAACTGTCGCGCGCATGGTCTGCGAAGGTCTGGCGATGGTCAAGAGGAAGCAGGGGTGGACCCTTAACGCATCGCGGATTACCACGGGGCAACAGATGGATGGGAGTATTGCAATGGATATGAATGGAAAGACGGTCCTGATCACCGGAGCAAGCCGTGGGATCGGCGCAGAAGCTGCACGGGTATTCGCAGCCGCCGGCGCAAATGTTGCCTTGTTGGCACGTGGTCAGAGAGAGATTGCTGATCTGGCAGGTGAAATCGGCGATAAGGCCATTGCGATTCCCTGCAACGTCTCAAGCTTCCGCGAAGTTTCGGCTGCAGTGGAGACAACGGTCAACGCATTTGGCGGCCTGGACGTTCTGATCAACAACGCTGGCATAATCGAACCGATTTCGCATTTGAGCGAAGCCGATACCGAAGCTTGGGGCGATGTGATCGATGTCAATCTCAAGGGCGTATTTTACGGGATGCGGGCGGCCGTACCGGTCATGAAAGCGGGCGGCGGCGGTTCTGTGCTGACCATCAGTTCCGGGGCAGCCCATGGTCCTGTCGAGGCGTGGAGTCATTATTGCGCCTCCAAAGCAGCAGTAAACATGTTGACGCGCTGCCTGGATAAGGAAGAAGCGGAGAGTGGCATTCGTGCGATTGGGCTGTCGCCGGGGACAGTTGCTACGCAAATGCAGCGCGAAATTAAATCAAGCGGCATCAACCCGGTCAGCCAACTGGATTGGGACGTTCATATTCCTGCCGATTGGCCCGCGCGCGCGTTGTTGTGGATGTGCAGCCCGGCAGCCGACACGTGGTGTGGGCAGGAGATTTCGCTGCGCGACGAAGACATCCGCCGCAAAGTGGGATTGATATGATCGACGTCTCGCAGGATGCGGGCCTTTGGACAGTTACGCTGAATCGGCCCGACAAAGCCAATGCGCTGACCGAAGAAATGCTGAGGTCACTGGTGCAAGCCATCAGAGACGCACACTCAGCACGTGCTTTGATCCTGACAGGCAAGGGGCGTATTTTCAGCGCCGGTGCTGACCTTGATGCAGCCCGCGCCGGGCTTGCGACCTCCCCTTTGTGGGAAGAGCTATCTGCGGCGATTGCCAGGCTGCCGGGACTGACAATCGCCGCTTTGAACGGCACGCTTGCAGGTGGGGCAATGGGCATGGCGCTGGCCTGCGATATTCGTATCGCGGTGTCCGAGGCAAAATTCTTCTATCCGGTCATGAAGCTTGGGTTTTTGCCGCAACCCAGCGACCCCAAGAGAATGGCCGCTCTGATTGGGCCGTCCAGAACCAAGCTTATACTGATGGGTGGACAGAAGATCACGGCAGATGAAGCTCAGGTATTTGGTTTAGTTGATCGGATTGTGCCAAAGGATGATCTGATGTCCCACGCAAAAGAACTGGCAGCCGATACGCTTGCAGCATCACTGGGCATCGCCCATGGCATCAAGGAACTCTGTCACTAGGTTCGGGACGTTTTGCGCCGTCTACCAGGCACCTTGGACAGAAATCCTGGTGGTCTTTTGGACACCCAGGAAATGAATTTCTGCAATCGCGGATGAGCGCGCAAACTGGTTATTGTATGAAAGTCACGTGCCAGTTCTGCCTCCGTGAGGGTGGCGTGAATTTCACGGTGACAAATATGATGCAGCAATACGGTTGGACCGCCCTTTCCGCCTTTTAGTTTCGGGACAAGATGATGCAGGCTTTGTTTGACATTTGCAGGGATCGGCCGGTCACATAAAGGGCAGATCGGATCGGACATCTGGGCTTGCTCCTCATCGCACCGACGGGCATGACTCTAGCGAGCGCGCACAGGATGAAAAGAGGGATGCCGCATGGAGTTTGATCTGTCTAGCCAACCGGAAATTGTCCAGCAAGCTGCGGAATATGCCCTGCTGGCGTGGGATTTGGCAAAGTCCTGGGCATTGAGCCCGGCAGCTTGGTCCCAATTTGCCTTGCTGGTGATCGCCTATCTGTTGGCAATCATCGTTGCGCGTCGCCTTCGCGGATTATTTGCCAGGATTTTGACCCCCGCACCTGAGGCCGACAATATCATTGCCAGCGCGCGCCGAACAGTGCTGCTGGCATTACCACTCTTGTTGCCCTTGATGGCGTATCTTTTTACCGCGCTCGGAGAGAGCGTCGTCCGATCGATTTTCGACAGTGGTGCGGTCATCGCATTCGGCAAGCGTGTCTTTTTGTTTCTGGCAGTGCGGACCCTGGTGCGCGAGATTATCAAGGACCCGTTCCTGAACCTTCTGGGCCGCTACGTTCTGCTGCCGGTTGCGGCACTCTATACCGTCGGGTTGCTCGATCCGCTGACAATGAAGCTGAACGAGATGACCGTGTCGCTGGGCAATATCTCTTTCACGGTGATGTCGCTGGTACGCGGGGTGATTGCCGGGGGCATTCTGTTCTGGCTCGGCGGCTGGTCCAACCGTCAGACCACGCAGTTCATCGAAAACCAGAAAGACATGCGCCCCTCGCTGCGGCAACTGACCGCGAAAGTGCTGGAGTTCGCCATATTTGCCGTAGCCTTCCTGTTGTTGTTGAACATCATGGGCATCAATCTGAGCGCCCTTGCCGTGATCGGCGGGGCCATCGGCGTAGGTCTTGGTTTCGGATTGCAGAAGATCGCGTCGAATTTCATTTCCGGCGTCATACTGTTGATCGAAGGGCAGGCAACCGTCGGTGATTTTGTTGAACTGGATGGCGGCGAATCCGGTCAAATCGTCAAGATGACAGCGCGCGCCGCGATATTGGAGACTTTCGATGGGCGTTGGATCGTTGTTCCGAACGAGGATTTTATCACCACGCGCGTGGTCAACTATTCCGATTCAGGTTCAGCCAACCGGTACGAAGCCCCTTTTTCCGTCAGCTATGACACTGACATCAACCTCGTGCCGGGCATTATCGAAGAGGCGGTGACAACACACCCGGATGTTCTGGACACGCCCTATCCACCGGACTGTGAGTTGCGCGGCTTTGGGGATAGCGGCATTGATTTCGCCGTGGAATTCTGGGTGAACGGCATTGACGATGGCCCAAACAAATACACATCCGACGTGCTTTTCCTGATCTGGAATGCGTTGAAAGAACACGACATTGAAATCCCTTATCCGCAGCGGGTCGTTGAGTTGAAAGGCCCGTTGCCGCAGGGGGGGGCGTGAATCACGCCCTGGTCATTGGGGGCGGACCAGCGGGTCTTATGGCGGCTGAGGAACTTGCATCAACCGGTGTGAAAGTAACGGTGTGCGACGCCAAGCCATCTATCGGACGCAAATTCCTGATGGCCGGAAAATCCGGCCTCAACCTCACCAAGGATGAAAGCTTCGAGGCCATGTTGCCGCGGTATTTCGAAGCCGCTGAGCCTTTGCAGCCGATGCTGAGGGAGTTTGACGCCGCCGCCGTGAAGGACTGGGCGCGCGGATTGGGGCAGGAAATCTTTACGGGGTCAACGGGCAGGGTCTTTCCCAAAGTCATGAAAGCCTCCCCGCTCTTGCGCGCCTGGGTTCAGCGGCTCTCCGGTGCTGGTGTTGCTTTTCGCACCCGGATGCGTTGGCGGGGTTGGGAAGACGGGAGGGCGGTTTTTGACGGTCCGAACGGTCCTGAAACCGTCGCCGCTGACGCAACCGTTTTGGCTTTGGGAGGGGGCAGCTGGTCTCGTCTCGGATCGGATGGTGCCTGGCAGGAGGTACTTGTGGCACGGGGCGTCGAGGTTACGCCCCTTGCGCCGTCCAATGCTGGTCTCAGCGTGCTCTGGACCGATCACATGGCGCCTCATTTCGGCAAGGCGCTCAAGGCGGTACGCTGGCAAGCGGGCTCAATGTCCTCACGGGGGGAAGCGATTGTATCCGCACGAGGTCTGGAAGGCGGCGGCATTTACAGCCTCACACCTGCGATCCGCAACAATGCACCCCTAACGGTTGACCTCGTGCCGGACAGGACAGCCGCGGATCTGGAAAAGCAGCTGTCGTCAAAGGCTGAAAATTTGCGGCTGTCAAATTGGCTGAAAAAATCCTTGCGATTGCCGCCTGTAAAAACAGGTCTTTTCTTCGAAATGGTTCAGGGGGCGACGTTAGCCCGCGCCGACTGGGTGCGGACGGTCAAGGCACTGCCTCTTCGCCATGCAGGTATCCTGCCGATGGATGAAGCGATTTCGACCGCAGGCGGCGTGGCCTTTCAGGCGCTGACGCCTGCGTTGATGTTCAAAGAAATTCCGGGCGTCTTCTGCGCGGGCGAAATGCTGAATTGGGAAGCGCCGACAGGTGGCTACCTGATCACCGGATGCCTTGCCACGGGGCGATGGGCCGGGAAAGAAGCCGCGCGTTACATCGCCGAGGTTGCCTGAAATGCCGCACGGTCGCGCAGTGATTTTCCGTATGCAAAAAGCTTGTCATCCGTACGCGGGAACTTGGCACCGATTGCCCAGTTAAGACAATGGCAGGCCAGAATATCCGGTATGGTGAGGTGATCGCCCATCAGAAATGGCCCCTCCAACCGTTCTGACAATTGTGCAGCGGAGCGTTCGAACTCGAACTTCAGTGTATCCTTCACGGCAGGCACACGATGTTCTTCGGGTAAGACGAAACTGTGTTTAGCCGCAGACCAGAGAATGGCGTCCAATTCGTCAATCAGCCACAAGGTCATGGCATCCTGCTTTGCGCGCGCAACGGTTCCGGCGGATGCGGTCAGCGCGCCATGTTTGTCGCCAAGATACGTCATGATGGCCACGGAATCGGTCAGAACCGCATCGCCGTCGACAAGCGCCGGGATTTTTCCAGAGGGGTTGTACTGTCTTGCATCCTCTGAACGGGGCGCCGCCGCGATATGTTCAAAAGGGACGCCAATTTCATTCAGCATCCAGATCACACGAAAGGCGCGCGACTTTGTCGCTCCGATTACCTGATACATTTGCTACCTCGAATTTGCGACTTTCACAGCAGAGTGGCACGTGACACCAGGGCACGCAACTCCTGTCACAAACTGTCAGTAGGTACGACCATAACTCTGTCATACCCTGCAAGAAAAGGAGCATCGATATGTCTACATCCGGAGCGTGCCTCTGCGGCGCGGTAAGTTACACACTGACTGACAAACCGAAAGAAACCGGGGCCTGTCATTGCAGCATGTGCCGCAAGTGGAGCGGCGGGATATTCCTTGGGATTGAGGTGCCCTCGGAGGCTGTCAGTTTCGATGGCGCGGAGAACCTGACCAGCTACACGTCTTCTCCCTGGGCGGAGCGGGCATTTTGTAAAACCTGTGGCAGCAGCATCTACTATCGCGTCACGGCACCGGGGCCGCACCAAGGCACCTATCACTTCGGCTATGGGACTCTTGACGGGGCCACAGACGTACCGTTGACCGGCGAGTTGTTCATCGACAACAAGCCTGATGGGTATAGTTTCAGCGAAAAAACCCATCAAATGACCACCGAAGAGGTGATGGAGATGTTCGCACCGAAAGACTAGCGGCCACCCAACATTGCCAGGCGGATAAAGGCGCGTTCGACCAATGCCATGCCCGGCGCATGTTGCCCTGCCGATCTGAGTTGCAGATCTGTATCGGTCAGCAGGGTTATCGCTGTCTCCAGTTTCGCCGGGCCCCACTTGCGTGACTGGGCCAGCATCCGGTCCCGGTTGGGTCCGAAGATTGTCGGTCGCCCGGAGGTATCCGATGCTGCCCGGTGCAGCGCCCGGAAGTGACGCATGGCACCAATGCAAAGCCCAACCGGCGTTGCCCCCTGCGCTGCCAGCTTCTGCATGACCGGACCGATGTCGCGCGCGCGCGCTTCTGCAACGACCATCAGCACATCATCTACATCGGCCTCGGTCGATGTGGGCGCGCAGGCCGCAATGTCTGCTAGGGAAACGGGTTCTGCGTCGCCAATCTTGTAGAGCGCCAGCTTCTCGACAGTCTGGCGAAAGTCACCGGGGTCAATCGCCTGCGCGAGATCGTTCAAGGCCCCAATTGCATCACCGGGAATTTCGCCAAGCCCGGCGTCGCGCAACGCTGTTTCAATCTCTTCGCGCGTGGGGGGATTGTCGTAGATGGCCGCAGCATAGGCCTGGGGATGCGCCTCGAACGCCTTGCGCAGTTTTGACGTGGGCTTGAGGGCACCAGCGGTCACCACAATCTGTGCATCACCGGGTTGCCAATCCTCCAGAGCTGTCAGGATCGCCGCCGCGCAGTTTTCATTCGCTTCTTCCACAAAGACGGCGCGGGGCCCGGGAAAAAACCCGATGGCCTTCAGCGCGTCCAGCAGTGTGGCCGGGTCTTTGCGCACATCGCCACCGGTCAGTCGCGTCAGCCGCATTTCCTCTTCGGCGCCATCACCAAGCAACGCGCCCAGCACTTGCTGCCTTTTCAGGGCAACACGCATGGCATCAGTCCCAAAAATCAAAAGACCGGTTTTGGTGGCGTCCGGTTTGGCGAAGTAAGCATTTGCGTCTCTTGTCGAGAGCTTCATGGCACGTCGGTAGATAAAACGCGGGTTGTGATCTGATCCGCCAACAAGACCATAAGGCGCTTTTGCGCATCTCTCTCCGCGGCAAGGGTGGCGACAGTTGTGCCCGCCGCGGAATATCCGGTGAAGTTGTCAACCGAACCCGACGCGATAACGCCTCCGGACTTGGCATTGATCAGCGAAAAATCCGCATACCCTAAAATGTTGTAGCGCGTGATGCTGCCTTCGGTATCAACTGCGAGGTTTTCCTGCCTTGTGCGGACCGCCACGTCAAGTTTGTAACTGGGGTCGCCAGATCGCCCCAAACGTTCCTCGATCCGCCGGGTCAACAGATAGCCGTTCAATGTGTCAGGTTCGGATACTTCAACCTGGTTTTGAAGCTTGGTGCCGGTACCGCCGGTTCCATAGACGGGGGCAAACCCGCAGGCCGTCACGGCCAGAGAGGCCAAGAGAATAGATATACGTTTAAACAACGACATTAACGATCCGTCCGGGTACGACGATGATTTTCTTAGGGGTTGCACCGTCCAGGGTTCGCTGAACAGCCTGATCCGCGATGGCTGCTTTTTCAACCTCTTCTTTTGGCATGTCGGCCGGTACGGTGATTTCCGCGCGTCTTTTGCCGTTCACCTGAATGGGCAGGGTCACAGTGTCAGAGACAAGCATGGCTTCATCTGCCACCGGCCAGGTGGCGGTTGTCACAAGACCTTTGCCGCCCTGATGTGCCCAGATGTCTTCGGCCAGATGCGGGGTCATCGGTGACATCAACTGTGCCAGCGTCATGATGGCTTCGCGTTGTGCTGAATGGCCTGCTTTGGATTTTTGTAATGTCGCGGTGAAGGCGTAGAGCTTGGCAATTGCGGCATTAAATCCGAAACTCTCAATGCCCATGGTCACATCATGGATGCAGGCATGCATGGCGCGCAGCAGCGCCTCGTCACCCTGCCCGGCGGTATCCCGTTCCATTTTGCCAATGCGGTCGCAGAGATTCCAGACGCGTGTCAGATGTTTGAATGCGGCCTCGGCCCCAGAGGCGGTCCATTCCACGTCACGTTCCGGCGGGCTGTCGGACAGCACAAACCACCGCGCCGTATCCGCGCCATAGGCGGAAATGATGTTAATGGGGTCCACTACGTTCTTCTTGGATTTGGACATCTTGGCCGACGGGATGATCTCGACTTCTGTGCCGTCGCTTAGTTTCCCCTCGGTGACATCTTCGGGCAGGTGGTAAACAGGGCGGCCTTTTGCATCGCGGGTCTGGTAAATTTCATGCGTCACCATCCCTTGAGTAAAGAGCGCATCAAAGGGTTCATTGGCTGACTTCGGCAAATGCCCGGTAATCTGCATCGCCCGTGCAAAGAACCGTGAGTAAAGCAGATGCAGAATCGCATGCTCAATACCGCCGATATATTGGTCAACGTTCATCCAGTATTCGGCGTCTTCCTTGATGGTCGGTGTTTTGGCATCTGGCGCGGTGAAGCGGGCAAAATACCACGAACTGTCAACGAATGTGTCCATCGTGTCGGTTTCACGTTTCGCCGGTTTGCCACAGGATGGACAATTTGTGTCACGCCATGTCGGGTGGCGGTCAAGCGGATTGCCGGGCACATCGAAACTGACGTCATAGGGCAGTTCGATGGGCAGGTTTTCTTTCTTCTCCGGTACGACGCCGCAATCGGCGCAATGCACGACCGGGATCGGACAGCCCCAGTAACGTTGCCGCGAAAGACCCCAGTCGCGCAGGCGGTACTGGGTTTGACCTTTGCCGAGACCATGCGTCTCGAAATAGTCTATTGTGGCGTTGATCCCGTCCTGGCTGGTCGTCTCCGCGATACCTGCGAAATGATCAATGAACACGACCTTTTCGGTTTTGGCTGGCACCAGTGCAACGTCTTCAACTTCTGTCTCGTCGCCGGGCATGTAAAAGGCGTTTCGCACATCGAGACCATATTTGCGGGCGAAATCCAGGTCGCGCTGATCATGGGCGGGACAGCCAAATACTGCGCCCGTGCCGTAATCCATCAGGACGAAGTTGCCGATCCAGACCGGTAATTCGACGCCCTCATAGACAGGGTGTTTGACCCGCAGTCCGGTATCGATGCCCTTCTTTTCGGCCTTTTCCATCGCCGCTTCGGTGGTGCCCATCTTACGGCATTCCTCGATGAAGGAGGCCAGTTCGGGGTTTTCCGCTTCAAGCGCTTTCGACACCGGATGGTCAGGGGAGACAGCGATAAAGGAGGCACCGCGCATGGTGTCGGGGCGGGTGGAGTAACACAGAATGGTACCTTTGCCATCCGTGCGCTCAAAGGGGATATCGATCCCGCGCGACTCGCCAATCCAGTTTTCCTGCATCAGGCGGACCTTGGCGGGCCAGTTTTCCAGACCGTCGAGCGCGGATTTCAACTCGCCGGCCATATCGCTGATCTTGAAAAACCACTGGGTCAGTTCGCGGCGCTCGACATCCGCGCCGGAGCGCCAGCCTTTGCCGTCAATCACTTGCTCATTGGCCAGCACGGTCATATCGACCGGATCCCAATTCACCTGTGCGTTCTTGCGGTAGACCAGTCCGGCCTCCAGAAAATCCAGAAATAATGCCTGCTGCTGGCCGTAGTACCCCGGATCGCAGGTGGCGAATTCGCGCGACCAGTCGATGGAGAGGCCCAGAGGCTTCATCTGATCCCGCATGTCGGCGATATTGCCATAGGTCCAGTCTTTCGGGTGACCACCGATCGCCATGGCGGCGTTTTCGGCTGGCATTCCGAATGCATCCCAGCCCATGGGGTGCAGCACATTGTGACCTGTTGCCAATTTGTAACGCGCGATCACATCTCCCATGGTGTAATTGCGCACGTGACCCATATGGATGCGCCCGGATGGGTAGGGAAACATCTCCAGCACATAGTATTTCGGCTTGTCTGCGGACCGGACAGCCTTGAAGATTTCATCCCTGTTCCAGACCTCTTGCCAGCGGGCTTCGATCTCTGCGGGTGTGTAACGCGTCATTTATGCGTCCTTCTTAACGTAGGAGCGCCGGGAGCCGTTTCATTCACGGGGCCCGGCGCTGAGATGGGAAAGGGTCTGGGATCGGCCCTAGAGCCTGTTGTCAGCGATCCGGAGTTGGCGTGCGCGGCTTAGAATCGCATCCTCAATGGCGCGAACAGTTGCCGCATTGGCGGGGCCACCCTTGGTCTGAACCGACACATTTAAGGATCGTGCATCCAGCGCGGGATCGTTAATCAGGACTGTTGCCCGGTACGAACGCCCGCCGCCCGGAGGTGTGCCAAACCCGGTAACGATCACCCCGGTAAACGGGTCAACCGATTGAACTGGCAGGAAATTCAGCACTTCGAGCGATGCCGACCAAAGATACTTGTTCACCGCAACCGTGATTTCGGTGTTCTGGCGGCGGAAAGCATCCCAGATGGTTGTGCCTTCGCCACCGCCACCTTCAACGATCCGCGTGGTATCATCATCAATGCTGCTGCCGGGGCGCTGGCTTTCAACCGGCTGCGCGGTGCGCGATGTACCACCGCATCCAGACAATGCGACAGCGATGGCGATCACTCCGAAAACCCGGAAAATTGTTGATAGTGTCATAAGGATGCCTGTTGCCCAATTTGAGCTGCACGTTAATCCAAGTGCAGGTGCAGGGACAAGGGCGTTGTGGCGCATATATACTGTCCTGCCTACTTGTTTGCCGCCCCAGAGGAGCGGGACCCTCGGCCAGGTTGAAAAAGGTGTGGCAAAGCTGCACCATTTTTTCCGTCTCTCGCATCGTGACGCTCCAAGTTCTTGCAAAAGGGGGCGTTTAAGAGCGAAACACTGCTCAGGTTCAAAAGGGATTCACCCGTTGGACAAAGAATAGCAACCGAGGACAAGTTCATGAAAAAACTTCTCATCGCTACAACAGCTCTGGTGGGTACAGCCGGCGTCGTAGCAGCAGAAACAACATTCTCAGGTTACGGCCGTTTTGGTATTCTCTATGAAGAAGACCGTGGTGGTAACACAGAAGAAGAAACACGTATTGAGAGCCGTTACCGCCTCAACATCGACTCTTCGACAGAAACAGACGGCGGCATTCGTTTCGCTGCTCGTATCCGCGTTGAAGCAAACGAAAATGCCAACAACTCTGCAAACCAGGGTGTCTTCTCCGGCGCACGCTTCCAAGTGTCTTCCGGCGGCCTGCGCGTTCGCGTTGGTAACGTCTCCGGCGTTACAGACGCAGCAGAAGTTGTAAACTACTTCGGCTACGAGCCCGGTCTTGTTGGTCAAACCGGCCAGTACGCAAACTCCGGCGTTTCCCTGCCAGCGTTCTCCAGCACCGGTGCTGGTAACAACGGCGTAAACGTCAAGTACGAAATGGGTGACTTCGCGTTCATGGCGTCTTACACAGACGACCACACCGACAACCTCGGCGGCGCTGGTGCGGTTGCATTTGGTGACTCTTTCGAAATCGGTGCGTCCTACACGTTCAGCGCGTGGACAGTTGGTGCTGCCTACGGTCAGTTCGAAGCTGCAGGTTCCGCAGTTGAGAATGACTTCTGGGTCATCACAGCCAACGGTACACTCGGTATCGCAGACGTTTCGTTCCTGATCTCCGACTTTGATGGCGACGACGACACCGTATTCGGTGCATCGACATCCATCCCAGTTGGCGCGGCAACAAACGTTGTAGCATCCGTATCCACCGGCGGTGCAGACGCAAACGACACATCCTACGGTCTGGGCTTCACCCACTCCCTGGGTGGCGGCGTGTCCCTGTCCGGTATGGCGGGTTCCAACGCAGCCGGCAACACCATTGCTGACCTGGGTGTTCGCTTCAACTTCTAAGTTGACTGCAACAACCTGAAATTGGGGCAGGCCTTCGGGTCTGCCCTTTTTCTTTTCAGCAGGCCCATTTATGTGTCTGTCAGGAAAAGATGGAGTTTAAAGTGGGCATTCAGGATATTTCTGAGCGTATCGCCGCCGCGGCATCTGAGGTTGGGCGTTCCAGAGAGTCCGTCAAACTGATTGCCGTGTCTAAGGTGCAGCCAAATGCGCGGGTCGAGGCCGTTTTGCAGGAGGGCCACCGGTGTTTCGGAGAAAACCGTGTTCAGGAAGCAGCCGGGAAATGGCCTGAATTTCGCGAGGTCTTTGACGATATTGACCTGCATTTGATTGGTCCGCTGCAAACCAACAAGGCACGGCAGGCGTTCGATCTTTTCCAAAGCATTCATTCGCTGGACCGTCCCAAGCTGGCCAAAACTTTCGCTCGACTGGCTCAGGAAACAGGGTATTGCCCGGAACTCTTTGTTCAGGTCAACACCGGCGAAGAGGCACAGAAAGCGGGCATCCTGCCGAGTGAGGCGGACGCATTTATCAAGGATTGCCAAGCGCTGGATTTGAGCATCACGGGATTAATGTGCATCCCGCCCGTCGATGAAGAACCATCTTTGCATTTTGCGCTCTTATCGAAGATTGCAAAACGCAACGGGTTGGATGGGCTCAGCATGGGCATGAGCAGTGATTTCGAAAAGGCGATCCGGCTGGGGGCAACGCATGTCCGCGTCGGATCCGCGATCTTTGGTGCGCGCGTGGCGGCACCCTGATCGGATGCGCATTACCGGATAATCAGCCGGGTGCGGGTTGAAATCCGACCTGCAATCTTGTGCAGATGGGCACGGGACAAGGCGATACATCCTTCGGTGGGATACCCGGGGCGCCGATACTGGTGAATGAAAATCGCAGATCCGCGCCCTTTGATGGCATCAGGCCAGTTCCAGTCGGTCAGAATTACCAGGTCGTATAGGGGATCCGCACGTCTGAGCTTTTCGTGGCTTGGGGTATAGGGCGCGCGCACCATCATGTTGTAGTCGGCATCACTGACATCGTCCGACCAAAGGTCGCGCGGCCCGATGGGAAGAGCCCATGTGGTGGGTGCAGGCATTCGATCCGGGCGGTAGAGCATGCCGACGATGCGGTGCGTTCCAATTGGTGTTCCGCCGTCGCCTTCCTTCTTGTCAGCGGCCAAGCCGGATTTTCCGATGGTGCACGGGTAGGTATGCCCCGCGAACCGCAGGCCCCGGGGCGTCAAAACCAGATCGGCGGGCGTCATAGAAGATGACCGGATTTTCTGGCCTTGGTCGCAAGGTAATCCCGGTTGTGCCGGTTTTCACCCACTTGAAGGGGCACCCGTTCCACCACGTTAATGCCGCTGGCCTGCATCATCGCGACTTTATTGGGGTTGTTGGTCAACAGTTTGACTGCCCTGAACCCCAGCGACGTCAGAATGTCTGATCCAAGGCGAAAATCGCGCTCATCATCTTCAAACCCAAGCCGATGATTGGCCTCAACCGTATCGAACCCCTGATCCTGAAGCGAATAGGCTCGCATCTTGTTCGCCAGGCCGATGCCGCGACCTTCCTGGTTCATATAAAGAAGAATGCCATGTGTTTCCTGCCCCATCCTCGCCAATGCGGCACGCAATTGCGGACCGCAATCGCATTTCAGTGATCCCATCAGGTCACCCGTGAAACAGGCAGAGTGCAGGCGCGTTAAAACCGGCTTCGATCGGTCTGGTCTGCCGATTTCGATGGCGTAATGCTCCTCTCCGCCATCCTGCGGGCGAAATACGTGCAAACGGCCTGCCTCGGAGACTTCGAGCGGCAAACGCGCGCTTACGACCGGGTGCAAAGGGCTTCGTTGCGACAAATGGGCGAGCGTTTCATCTAACGGTAAGCACGTCAGCCCGTGGACTGACGCGAATTCCGACGCCTCGGTGAGGGGCGCAACCAAAGCGGCTGGCAAAAGGCGGGCGGATTTGGTCAGTTTCAATGCAGCGCGATGGGCAGACGCATCGCTGTCGCGATCACACGCCAGCGGCCCCTTCATTGGTTTGATCAAATCGTCAGATGGGTCCGCGATCCCTTGTATCCAATCCAATGAGGTCTCCGCAGGCAACAGAATGCGCGCCAGATCACCGTCATAAGCGCGCGCTTTCAGTGTCTCCGCTCGGCGCGCAGTAACTGCCAGCACGACACCCTTGGGCTCGGCAAGGACAGCCCGTAACCGCGCATCTGTCAGAGTTTCCGCCGCGAAGACCAAAGCGGAAACCGGTCCTTCCAAAACAATCGGGACCCCAATGCGCAAGTCAGCACGGGCCCGCGCAAGGCGTTCGGAGATGTTGGGACCAATCTTCATGATGTTACAATGCCTGCCATTTCATTGCATGATCTAGGCCAAATAGCCCGGAATTGAAACAATTACGGGGGGTTGTAACACGACAGCGTGAAAGAAAACCGCCCAAGCTTGCCAGAATGATAAATCGGACACATCTCTATGCCAGATTAGGGAGATAGCTCATGGCACAACTCAAAAAGATACTATTGGTCGATGACGATGATGATCTGCGTGAAGCGCTGAGCGAGCAATTGATCATGACCGAAGATTTCGACGTTTTTGAAGCTGCAAACGGTGCAGATGCGATGGTCAGGGCTAAAGAAGCGCTTTACGATCTGGTGATTCTGGACGTGGGGCTACCCGACACAGATGGTCGTGAGCTTTGCAGATTGATGCGCAAGCAGGGGGTGAAAAGTCCGATCCTCATGCTCACCGGTCATGATAGCGATGCGGACACGATCCTCGGTCTGGACGCCGGCGCGAATGACTACGTGAGCAAACCCTTCAAGTTCCCGGTCTTGCTGGCGCGCATCCGCGCACAACTGCGTCAACACGAGCAATCAGAAGATGCGGTATTCCAGTTGGGCCACTACACATTCAAGCCTTCCATGAAAATTTTGGTGACCGAGGACGACAAAAAGGTTCGTCTGACTGAAAAAGAGACGAATATTCTGAAGTTCCTCTATCGCTCTACAGATGGTGTCGTGCCAAGGGATGTGCTGTTGCACGAGGTTTGGGGATACAATGCGGGGGTCACCACGCACACGCTGGAGACACATATCTACCGCCTGCGTCAAAAAATTGAACCAGATCCGTCCAATGCGCGCCTTCTTGTGACCGAATCAGGTGGATATCGTCTTATGGCGTAAGATGTTTGGATTTTGTTAACCATATTCAAGCTATCGTTGTGCAGGGCGTGGTTCGCTGCGTCCTACGAATCCCGCGCATGTCCGGGTTATGACATGCACCTCCCTGTTGGACTTGGCCGGGCCTTGTGCCCGGCCCTTTTTTTTGGGGGTCGATTTTCCGAAACCTGAGCAATCTTCTGTCGATGAGTGGTTCGGCATGGCGCAGCCTGTCACTGCGCGCTACGGTGCCGCAACTTTATCCGGAGAGCGCCCAATGTCCTTTACCCTTGCCACATGGAACATCAATTCTGTCCGACTGCGCGAAGCACTTGTCTTGAAATTGCTCTCAGAAGAAGGCCCCGATGTGTTGTGCCTGCAGGAGTGCAAAAGCCCGGTCGACAAAATGCCATTGGAGGCGTTTGCCAATGCGGGTTACGGCCATGTCGTGGCGCGCGGGCAAAAGGGATATAACGGTGTCGCGATCCTGTCGAAAATCCCGATGGTCGAAGCGGGTTCGCAGGATTTCGCCGCCCTGGGCCACGCACGTCACATTGCCGGAACGCTGGAAAACGGCGTCACCGTGCACAATTTCTACGTGCCCGCCGGTGGTGATGTTGCTGATCGTACCGTGAATGAAAAATTTGGGCAAAAGCTCGACTATCTGACGGATATGCGTGATTGGTTCCGTGAAAACCGCCCGGAAAAATCCATCCTCGTTGGTGATCTGAACATTGCCCCGCGCGAAGATGACGTCTGGGACCACAAGAAGCTCTTGAAAGTTGTCAGCCACACCCCCATCGAGGTGGAACATCTGGCGGATGCTCAGGACGCGGGCGGATGGGTGGATGTCACCCGCCGGGATGTCCCCGAGGGCCGGTTATATAGCTGGTGGTCATATCGCGCCAAGGATTGGGACGCAGCTGACAAGGGCCGCAGGCTGGATCATATTTGGGCAAGTGCAGATATTCAGGATGCGGGACATTCCAGCCGTATCATGCGCTCGGCACGTGGATGGGAAAAGCCCAGCGACCATGCGCCGGTCTTTGCCAGTTTTGACCTTTGAAAAGCTGTGAAACCTCCCATATAAGCGCTGTCGCATATGCAAGGACAAAACGATGATGGATCTGAACCTGACCGCTGCCCCCGAAGCTGATGACCTGATCAAGGACTCTACCGAAGCCACCTTTATGGCGGATGTGATCGAGACATCGCAGACAACCCCTGTGATTGTCGATTTCTGGGCGCCATGGTGCGGCCCGTGCAAAACGCTTGGACCGCAGCTGGAAAATGCGGTGCGCGGCGCCAAAGGCGCGGTGAAAATGGTCAAGGTCAACGTTGACGAAGCGCAGATGATCGCGGGGCAATTGCAGATTCAGTCCATCCCGACCGTCTATGCTTTCCACAAGGGACAGCCCATTGACGGCTTTCAGGGTGCGGTACCGGAATCCGAGATCAAGTCCTTTGTTGACCGGGTTGCAAAAGCCGGTGGCGGCGAGGCCCCAGGCGAAGCATTGAGCGAGGCGATTACGGCTGCCGAAGAAATGCTCGCCGAGGGTGCGGTCGCGGATGCCGCCCAGACATTCTCAGCCATTTTGGGAGAAGAGCCCAACCACGCTGGCGCTTATGGCGGATTGGTGAGGGCGCATATTACGCTGGGTGAGCTTGATCAGGCGGAGGCTATTCTAAACGGGGCACCCGCTGAAATTTCCAGCTCTCCGGAACTGGAAGCTGCGCATGCGCAGTTGGAACTGGCGCGTCAGGCCGAAGGTGCAGGGCCTGTCGACGAGCTGCGCAGATCCGTTGAGGCAAACCCCGAGGATAATCAGGCGCGCTTTGATCTGGCGCAGGCCATGCACGCAAATGGTGATGTGGAAGGGGCTGTTGATCAGCTACTTGAACTTTTCCGCAGAGACCGGGAATGGAATGAAGGCGCTGCCAAAACGCAGCTTTTCACTATTTTCGAGGCGCTTAAGCCGAATGATCCGGTGATGTTGAACGGGCGTCGCAAATTGAGTTCAATGATATTTGCCTGAGGCAGCACGCGGGCTAGGTGGTCTTTTATGATAAAAGCCGCTGAGCTTCCCGAAACGATCGCAATCTTTCCGCTACCCGGTGCTTTGTTGTTGCCGCGCGCGCGGTTGCCGCTGCACATCTTCGAACCACGGTATCTCCAGATGCTGGAGGATTCTTTGAAGACCTCAACGCGTCTGATCGGTATGGTGCAGCCGAACGAAATCCCGGGCCGAAAGGAAAATGGCCTTCAGGCCATCGGCTGCGCAGGGCGTGTCACTCAGTTTTCCGAAACCGAGGATGGGCGTTATCTGATCACCCTGTGTGGCATTTCCAGGTTTCGCGTTATACAAGAAATTCAAGGGTTTACGCCCTATCGGCGGTGCGAGGTAGCGTGGGATGGTTTTGATCGCGATCTGGGACCAGACGAAAAAGACCCTTGCTTCCAGCGCCCCGGCTTTATGAATTTGCTGGAACGATTTTTTGACGCGCGTGAGCTTTCGGCGGATTGGGAGACGTTAAAGGAAGCGGATGACGAGCTGCTGATAAACTCTCTGTCGATGATGCTGGAATTTGATCCCGAGGATAAACAAGCGCTTTTGGAGGCCCCGTCTCTGCCGACCCGTCGCGAAACCCTTGTCACCCTGATCGAATATCAGCTGCGTGGCGGTAGCGAGAGTGAGATGATCCAATGAATGAAACTGCTGTCGAATTTGACCGCAGGATGCTGGAAGCGCTGATTTGTCCGCGTTCGCAGACCACGTTGAAATACGATGCGGAGAAGCAGGAGTTGATATCCATGACGGCGAACCTCGCTTACCCGATCCGCAACGGCATCCCGGTAATGCTGGTCGATGAAGCCCGGACGCTGGATTAGAGCTTTTCACCTTTCAGAAGCCGGGGCAGATCCCCCGTCAGCCCTGCCGCTTCCCGGATAAATCCACGCCTCATTCCGGGCATGTTCCCCACGATGCCCATGCCGATGTCACGAAGCCCGCGTAAGATCGAGTTATCGTTTGAAAACAATTTGTTGAATGCATCGGTGGCAAGGGCGAGGGCGGTGTTGTCGAAGCGTCTCCATTGCTGGTAACGGGATAATACCGCTGTGGTCCCGATATCTTCGCCGCGCCGCGATGCATCAGTGACAACATCCGCAAGGGCAGCCACGTCACGTAGCCCGGCATTCAGACCCTGGCCTGCAATGGGGTGGATGCCATGTGCAGCGTCTCCGACAAGTGCTACGCGCAGTGCGACCAACTCATTGGCAAGCGATAGTGACAATGGATATGTGAACCGCGCGCCGGTCAGCGAGAGATCGCCAAGAAAACTCCCGAATCTGGGGCGCAGAACGTTCAGGTAATCCGCGTCTGACATGGCGTTGATCTGATGAGCGTTTTCGGTCGTTTCGCTCCAAACAATCGAAGATCGGTTGCCCTTCAAAGGCAAGATCGCCAGGGGGCCGGCTGGCATGAAGAACTGATGGGCAACGCCATTGTGTGGCAAGGCGTGATCCAATGCACAGACCAGCGCCGTTTGGTTGTATTCCCACCCGGTCCGCTTGATCCCTGACCGCGCGGCGGTGCCGGAGCGCCGCCCGTCGCATCCGACAAGGAGCTTGGCACGTAGTGTCTTGCCGGACTGCAACACCACCGAGATACCTGTTGGATCAAGCTTCTGATCTATCACGACGTCGCCATTGATCTGCCGGATGGCCTTTTCTTTCTGAACAGCGTTCAGCAGAGCGGGGCGCAAATGGCGATCTTCGACCATGTACCCCATCGGGCCTTCCTCGATCTCGGCATGATCGAAGTGCATGAAAAACGGGGACGCACCTTCGCCCGCGCGCCCATCTGTGACCTTTATGTCGAGCATCGGTTGGGTGTAATCTTCGATATCGCCCCAAATGCCAAGAGCCTGCAGAAGCCGGGCAGAGGTCAGCGCAAGGGCATAGGAACGCCCGTCGAACCCCGCGTTCTTGCGCGTTTTCACGGGCAGGGCATCGACGACAATCACCGATTGCCCCGCACTTGCCAAAGCCAGCGCCAAGGTCGGCCCATTCAGCCCGCCGCCGACAATCAGGATATCGCAATCGAAAACCATGGTCCTCATTAGGACGGTGTGCGGGGGATTGTCCATGCGCGCAAGCGTCGCTACCCTTTTGCCAAAGACCATCGAAGGAAAAGATATGCAAGACTGGCTGCAGATGACGGCCGCGGATTTGGGCCGCGGCATAGGCGCGGGAGATATTGACCCTCGCGCTTTGACCGAAACCTATCTGGATGCCATCGAAGCACATGAATTCAAAGATAGAATCTACGCGCGGACAACGACATCCCGGGCTTTGGCAGAAGCTGCTGCAGCTGCTGAGCGCGCAAAAACCGGCCATCGTTTGTCCTTGCTGGACGGTGTTCCGATCAGCTGGAAGGATCTATTTGATACGGCGGGTGTTGCCACGGAGGCAGGCTCGAACCTGTTGAAAAACCGGATGCCGGACAGTGACGCCCTTGTCTTGCAAAATGCGACCGCGGCGGGCCTTGTTTGCCTGGGAAAGACGCATATGAGCGAGTTGGCCTTTTCGGGCCTTGGACATAATCCCAGCACCGCGACCTCGCCTTGCGTCAATGACACGACCGCCGTCTCAGGGGGGTCTTCGTCGGGCGCGGCGGCGTCTGTGGCATTCAATCTGGCAGCAGCGGGCATTGGCTCTGATACCGGCGGTTCGGTGCGTATCCCATCGGCCTGGAATGATCTTGTAGGGCTCAAAACCACCTCCGGCAAGCTGAGCCTCGAAGGGGTCGTTCCGCTTGCCTTGCGGTTTGACACGGTAGGCCCGCTTTGCCGTTCAGTAGAAGACGCAAACCTCATGTTGGCGGCTTTGGAAGGGAACAAAGCCTTCGATCTCGCTGGTGCTGCTCTCCAGGGGAGACGTATGGCGATACTCGAAACCGTCGCGATGGAGGACGTACGCGAGGCGCCTTTGGCGGCCTTTGAAAACGCCGTTGTTCGATTGCAAAATGCGGGTGCGCATATTGATCGCATCAGGGTTCTTGAAGTGGAAACGGCAATGGCTCAGAGCACCTGTGTCTATACATCAGAGGCTTACGGCCTCTGGCGCGACGCTATTGAGGCCAAACCGGACGCACTTTATGCTGAAATTCTCGAACGTTTTCGTTTGGGAAAGGGGTTTTCCGGCCCGGATTATGTCGCTGCCTGGGCCGTGCTGAAATCTGCACGTATGGCATATGACCGTGCGACCGCCGGCTATGACGCGGTTATCTTGCCATCAGCGCCGATCTTGCCACCAAATCTGGAACGGCTGAACACGGATCACGACTATTATGTGTCTGAGAACCTGCTGGCATTGCGAAATACAAGGATCGGTAATCTGATGGGTTTATGCGCACTGACATTGCCGACAGGCGTGCCAAGTTGTGGTCTGATGTTGATGGCGCCCCCAAATTGCGAAGGCGCTCTTTTACGGGTGGCGGCCGCCGCCGAAGAGGCGTTGTCCTAAAAGCCACAAATTCTCAGAAAGCTGCGCGTTTTTGTGGACGCAGGGAGCTGCCTTCGGTACTTTGGGGCAAACGGGACGTCAATGATCCCGAGCTGAGGCAGTTTTAATGGTGTATCCTGAGCGGTTTTCGAACCTTCCGGCACATGCATGGCCGCGCTTGCGCGCCCTGTTGGACGTGTCCGAAGGAGGTGGTCCGGCCATCCACATGACCATAGGCGAGCCGAAACATGCGTTTCCGGCCTGGGTTACGGATGTGATTTCTGAAAATGTTGCCGGGTTCAACAGCTACCCGCCAAATGACGGATCGCCTGAGCTGCGTCAGGCCATCGCTGATTTCGTGAAGCGGCGGTATGGTGTGCCGGTCAATGCAGACACGCAGGTTATGGCCCTAAACGGGACGCGCGAGGGGCTGTATAACGCTGTAATGGCGCTTTGCCCGGAGACGAAAGGCGGGCAAAAACCGGCAATCCTGATGCCGAACCCTTTCTACCAAGTTTACATGATCGCGGCGCTTTCCGCGACGGCGGACCCGATCATGGTGCCGGCAACGGTAGAGACCGGCCATCTGCCGGATTTTGCGGGGCTCTCCGAAGACATCCTGAACCGCGCCACGGCCGCCTACATTTGTTCGCCAGCGAATCCGCAAGGGGCGGTTGCGAGCCGGGAATATTGGCGTGGCCTGATCAATCTTGCGGAGAAATACGACTTCAAAATCTTTGCAGACGAGTGCTATTCCGAGATTTACCGTGAGACGCCGCCCGTAGGCGCGCTACAGGTGGCGCAGGAAATGGGCACCGATCTCAACCGCGTGGTCATCTTCCACTCCCTGTCAAAACGATCAAACCTGCCCGGCCTGCGGTCGGGGTTTGTCGCAAGCGGTGCGGAGAACATTGGTGAAATCAAACAACTGCGCAACTACGCAGGCGCACCCCTGCCGCTGCCGTTGCAGGCGGCCGCCGCAGCGGTCTGGAATGATGAAGCCCACGTGATCGAGAACCGCCGTCTTTATGTCGAGAAATACGAATTGGCGGACCGGATGCTCGGCAATGTGCCGGGGTACGCCAGCCCCGATGCCGGGTTTTTCCTGTGGCTGCCGGTTGAGAATGGCGAGAGGGCAGCGGTCAAGCTCTGGCGGGAAACCGGTGTGCGGGTGCTGCCGGGCGGTTATCTGGCGCAGGACTACAACGGGGTGAACCCGGGGCAAGGCTACATAAGAGCCGCGATGGTGGCTCCAAAAGCGGAAACGGCGCGTGGGATCGAACTGATCCGCGATTGCCTCTATCCGCAATAAAAATGAGGGATCGTAAAATGGCATATCAAACACGAGGACGCGATCCGCTGCTGGACAGCAATATGGCAGCAGCGGTGGAAAGGCGCGGCAAGGAACTGTTTGGTCTCGTATTGATCGTGCTCGGCTGTATGGCCTGTGCAATGATTGCGTCTTACACGCCAGATGATCCCAATTGGATGGTGTCCACCGACGCGCCCGTTCAGAACTGGCTCGGACGGACCGGTGCTTCATTGGCGGCGCCACTTTTCATGATTGTTGGCTGGGGAGCCTGGGGCATTGGTATTGTGCTGGTTGCCTGGGGTTTACGGTTCGCGCTGCATCAGGGGGCTGATCGCGCCATAGGTCGTCTGATCTTTGCCCCTATCGCGATTGTGCTTGGTGCCATCTACGCGGCAACTCTGACACCGGATGGAAACTGGCTGGACACTCACAGCTTTGGGCTGGGAGGTCTCTTTGGTGACACGGTCATGGGTGCTTTGCTGACGTTGCTGCCTATTGGTTCGACCTTTACGGTCAAGCTGATGTCGCTGCTGATGGCAATTGGCATTCTTGCGATTGGTGCCTTTGTCACGGGCTTTACCAAGCCTGAATTGACCCGGATTGGTCGTTTTCTGCTGGTAGGTCTGATCATGATCTACGCCGGGATCATGGCGGTGCTGGGGCGTGGTGCCAGTGGGGCGCTCAGTACCGCCCAAAACATGTCAGCGCGTCACGCCGAACGTCGTGCACAGGCGAAGGAGGCGCGCGCGGCGGCAGCGCAGGAAATCGCGGACACGACCATCCACACCGAAGTTGCACCGGTGCAGGCGGTTCCGAAGTTCCAGGAAGATCCGGAGGAAACAAGACAGGGATTGCTGTCCCGTTTACCGGGTTTGGTCAAACGTCCGGAAAAAATGCCTGAGCCTGAATTGATCGAATATGACGCTGAAGTCGATTATGAGGATGCGCCGGGTGAAGAGCGGATCAAGGCCCGTATCGCTGATGTGATCAAATCGCGCGCCCGGACCAGTAACGCGGTTCATGTTCCTGCAACGGCCCCGTTGACCAAAGGGCGTGGCCGGGGCCCGGATGCTTTGGTTCTTGATACTTCTGGCGCGCGGGCCGAACCACCTTTGACGGCCTCCAGATCAGCGTCTATTCCTCCGCTCCCAGATGAGCTTGACATCGTGGAGCAGGATTTCGAGGTCGCTGACGTTGAGGCACCCGTAATTCCGGCGGCAGAGCCACGTCGGGTCATCCAGCAACTGAACCGCAAACCGGTACAACCCTCGACACGTGCAAAGGCCGAAGCGCAACCGAAGCTGTCCTTTGAAGATACGCATCCGGGCTTCGAATTGCCGCCGCTCAGCCTGTTGGAAAATCCGGTCAACGTGCAACGGCTGCATCTGAGCGACGAAGCGCTGGAAGAAAATGCGCGGATGCTGGAATCCGTTCTGGATGACTATGGCGTGAAGGGGGAAATCGTTGCGGTGCGACCCGGTCCCGTGGTCACCATGTACGAACTCGAACCCGCGCCCGGTCTCAAGGCGTCGCGGGTGATCGGATTGGCAGATGATATCGCACGTTCCATGGCGGCACTTTCCGCGCGCGTGTCTACCGTTCCCGGCCGCTCAGTCATTGGTATCGAATTGCCCAACGAGAGCCGCGAGAAAGTCGTGTTGCGCGAGATTCTCGCAGGTCGCGATTTTGGCGACAGCAACATGCGTCTGCCGCTGGCTTTGGGCAAGGACATCGGCGGCGATCCGGTCGTGGCGAACCTTGCCAAGATGCCCCACCTTTTGATCGCGGGGACAACGGGTTCGGGTAAATCCGTCGCAATCAATACGATGATCCTGTCGCTGCTTTACAAACTGACGCCCGAAGAATGCAGAATGATCATGATCGACCCGAAGATGCTGGAACTCAGCGTCTATGACGGTATTCCACATTTGCTGTCGCCTGTCGTAACCGACCCTAAAAAGGCTGTTGTGGCGCTGAAATGGGTCGTCGGCGAGATGGAAGAACGGTATCGCAAGATGTCCAAGATGGGCGTACGCAATATCGAGGGCTACAACAGTCGGGTGCGTGAAGCCTTGTCCAAAGGTGAGCTTTTTACCCGCACGGTCCAAACCGGGTTTGACGAGGAGACGGGTGAACCCGTGTTCGAGACTGAAGAGAACACCCCCGAAGCACTTCCCTATATCGTCGTGATCGTTGATGAGATGGCTGACCTGATGATGGTGGCGGGCAAGGAGATCGAAGCCTGTATTCAACGCCTTGCACAGATGGCGCGGGCGTCCGGCATTCACCTGATCATGGCCACGCAGCGCCCGTCGGTAGATGTCATTACCGGCACCATCAAGGCAAATTTCCCGACGCGTATTTCGTTCCAGGTGACATCGAAAATCGACAGCCGCACGATCCTGGGTGAAATGGGGGCCGAACAACTTCTGGGCATGGGGGACATGCTCTACATGGCAGGTGGCGCAAAGATCACCCGGTGTCATGGTCCTTTTGTCTCTGACGAAGAGGTTGAGGAAATCGTCAATCACCTCAAGGCATATGGAGAGCCGGATTACATCAACGGTGTTGTCGAGGGGCCGTCCGAGGACAAGGAAAGTGATATAGATGCTGTTCTTGGCCTGGGCGGAAATACCGATGGCGAAGACGCTCTCTACGATTCAGCGGTGCAGGTTGTGATCCGGGACCGCAAGTGTTCGACCAGCTATATCCAGCGTAAACTGGCTATCGGCTACAACAAAGCCGCGCGTCTGGTGGAGCAAATGGAAGAGCAGGGGTTGGTGTCCGCTGCCAACCATGTCGGCAAACGTGAGATACTTGTTCCGGAACAGCAATAGGCTTTTGAGCGTTACCTTAGGATTCAGTGGCGGAATGACGATCATTCTGACCGCTGATATCGCATAACAAGGCCTTCGTACTTAACTGATGTCCAGAATACGATTGCTCAAGGAGCTTTGGATGAAACGTTTGATCGCCGCCGTTCTGATCGCCTGTCTGGCCTTGCCAGCAGCTGCGGATCAACTGTCACTGAATGAGATTTCCAACTATCTCAACAATTTGAAAACCGCCCAAGGCGCCTTTACGCAAATCAATGATGACGGAACGATCAGCAGCGGTCAGCTTTACATCAAACGACCGGGAAAAATGCGGTTTGAATATGATCCACCGGAACAGGCTTTGGTGCTTGCTGACGCCAATGCAGTCGTGATCATTGACAAAAAATCCAACCAGCCTCCCGAGACCTATCCGCTAAGCAAGACACCACTGTCGCTGATATTGGCCCGAAATGTGAATTTAAGCCGGGCGAGGATGGTCACTGGACACACCTACGATGGCACAGCCACGATTGTGACCGCGCAGGATCCTGATAACCCGGACTACGGAACCATTCAGATGAGCTTTACCGAAAATCCGGTGGAGCTGCGGCAATGGATCATCAACGATGCCAATGGCGGCCAGACGACGGTAATATTGGGTGCTTTCGAAGCAGGCGTTCCTTTGAAAAACAGCCTGTTCGATCCCGGCCGCGCATTGCGAAACCGGGATCGTTAAACTCGGTTATCGCCGCAGATTACATGTCGCCAATTGCGCCTGATAGGTGTCCGCGCGGGCATCGACCTTGTTGGCGACCTGCAAGAGCCAGGATTTGCGGTTGTAGCTACCACGCGCGTACCCGGTGTGACCTTCATGATAGGCAAGGTACTGGTTACGCGTATCCGTCAGGGGGATGCCGTTCTTTGACCGGCTGTTGACCATGTACCATCCCATGAAATCTGAGGCGTCTTTGATCCGGTCCCGTTTCGCAAATCGCTTGCCGGTTGCGCGTTTGTAGTCGTCCCAGGTGCCGTCCAACGCCTGCGCATAACCATAGGCGCTTGACTGACGGCCCATCGGAATGATCCCCAGCGCGTATTTATGCGGGGTGCGTGCATTGGAGATGAATTTGCTTTCCTGATGGATCGTCGCCATTTGGACATGCACCGGCACGCCCCATTTCTTTTCCGTTTTCCGGAACGCTTTGATGTATTCGGGGCGCTGTTGCACGATCTTGCACGCATCATCAAGATGACGCGGCGCGCTGCCTTGGCCGCCTCCACAGGAGGCCACCAGCAATACAAGAATCATAGCGCGAAGACTTCTGCTCATCTGCCTCTCGCTTCTTTTATTTTTCGTTAGTTTAACCGAAATTCGTCTGTGGGGAAATCACGAATTATACATGTTTTTGGCAGAAGCTTACTTTGTAGACCCTGCAAATACGCTGCAAAGTGAGTAAAGAGAGGTTTTTCATACTGTCAGTGGGGTGATCACAGTCTGTTTCCCCTCCAAAGGTGGCTGTGATTGGACAAATACCTCTTGAAGCGTGTAAAATTGAACGGTAGGGGGCTGGTTGGTAATGTTACGAACGCGTGCAAAATATCATCTCGGACAGGTCGTCCGACATAAGAAACACCCCTTTCGCGGGGTGATTTTTGACGTTGATCCGGAGTTTGCGAATACCGAAGAATGGTATGAGGCGATCCCCGAAGAGAGCCGCCCGGTCAAAGAACAACCATATTATCATTTGTTGGCAGAAAATGACCAGAGCTACTACGTCGCCTACGTGTCCGAGCAGAACCTGATAGCGGACTACTCAGGCGAGCCGGTCGATCACCCGGATATTCCGGATTTGTTTGGCCCGTTCCAAGACGGATCCTACCCTTTGCATTTCCAGCTGAACTGACAGGCTATCGACGCAGAACTTACTCAAGGTCCTGTTTTCAATAACCTAAAGCGCATCCGTCTTTCCGCGGGTCACTCGCACCCTCAAGAATTCCGTCATCACGAATGCGGATCGCCTGCGCGCCCCCAATCGGCGTATCGGGGATGCTGACGTTGTGCCCCATATCGCTGAGTTCCTGTCGAACCTGATCTGAATATCCACGTTCCACCTTCATCGAACCTGCATCTGAAAAGGCGCGCGGGAGATCAATGGCCGTCTGTGGATCCATACCAAAGTCAACGAGGTTAGAGGCAAAACGAGCGTGTCCATTTGGCTGATAAGCTCCGCCCATCACGCCAAACGGCATGATCACCTTGCCGTTTTTGCGCACCATGCCCGGGATGATGGTGTGCATGGGCCGCTTGCCGCCCTTCAATTCGTTGGGGTGGCCCTGTTCCAGCGTGAACCCAGAGCCGCGATTTTGCAGCAATATGCCAAATTTGTCTGACGCAATACCCGACCCAAAACCGTTGAATATCGAATAGATGAGAGACACCGACATGCCGTCACGATCCACCGTTGTGATATAGATGGTGTCCTTGTGCACGTTTTCCGAAATTGAGGTGGCATTCGGCATCGCTTTCCGGGGGTCAATCAGAGCCGCCAGTTTCCTGGCGGTTTCCATACTCAGCATGTGATCCAACCGGGTCATGAAATCGGCATCCGCCAGAAACCTGTTACGCGTATCGTAGGCGAGCTTGGCCGCTTCGGCTTCGACGTGGGTGCGCAATGTGCCAAGGGGTTCCATGCTCGCAATGTCGAATTGGGTAATGATATTCATCATCAGCAAGGCTGTAGCGCCATGGCCGTTTGGTGGGTGTTCAACGATGTCGATATCCCGGTATGTGCCTGAAACCGGTGTTGTGGGGGTCACCGCGACATCGGCGAAATCGTCCATTGTATGCCGCCCGCCAAGCCTGTTCAGAGTGTTCACCATATCTTCGGCGATTTCCCCAGAATAAAATGCGTCGCGACCTTCCGAGGCGATGCGCCTCAGTACTTTGGCTTGATTGGGCGCGCGGAAAATCTGACCGATTTCTGGGATTTTCCCGTCAATCAGATAGAACTGTCGGGCAGTCTCTTGCAGGACTGCCGCATCGCGCTTCCAGTCAAAAGCCACGCGAGAAGCGACAGGTACGCCGTTTTCCGCGGCCGCTATCGCAGGTGCAAGTATGTCAAAAAGGCCAATTTTTCCGTAGTTTTCGGACAGGAAACAAAATGCATCCACAGCACCGGGGATGGTCACGGAGTGGGGGCTTTGGATTGGGACCGTGCTGTCACCCTGATCTCTCAGAACTGCGGCATCAAGTGCTGCCGGTGCGCGTCCCGATCCATTGAGCGCTTTAACTTCGCTTCCGTCACCATCTTGCCAAAGGACAAAGCAGTCACCGCCGATTCCGGTCATCTGCGGTTCGCATATCCCCAGCACAATGGCACCTGCAATCGCCGCATCCATCGCATTGCCACCTTTTTCGAGGATGTCCACGGCGGTCTTTGCGCCGAGAGGATGGGATGTTGCGCACATACCGTTGAGTGCAAATACGGGCGACCGGCCCGGAAAGTGAAAATCGCGCATCTTCTGCCCCAGTTGTGAAGGTTCGGACGCAAGTTAACGGCGCAGGTGGCGATGTCCATCCTGATCGCAGAACGGTTACTGATGATGGGGAAGGTAAGTTCCTCGACGCCGCGCACTGGGTGGGGGCTATTACGCGCAGCGCCGAGGGAAGCTATATGCAGCTACAAGACAGAGAATGCCCAGTGAACAAGGCGGCAATATGATCTCAACGCGGCGCTTTGGGGGAAGATTACGGAAGAATTAAGGCTTGGTTTTTGAAACCTTAAGGACCTCTGTCAGGAAGAGAGTGCAACGGCGATCCGTATCGTCAACTGGTTCTCGTTTTCAACGCGTGCGTATTGAACATCCTTGGCGAGATCCTGAATCAGGAACCAGCCGAATCCGCCTTCGGGTAAATCCATCAGGTCGACATCCAGAGAGGCTTGCTTGCCCAATGGGGCCGCGCCATCGGGCATGGCAGCCCCTTGATCCGTGATTTTCAGATGAAGCCCGTCTGGCCGATGGTTGCAGTAAATATGGATGTCACCGGGGTTGTCCGGCTCTGGATAGGCATGTTCGACAATATTGTTGAGCACCTCTGCCAACACCAGTTCGATGGTCCCCGATTCTTCGACGCTTAGCTCCAGTGGACCCAATTCCGTCAAAATTTGAGCGAGCGCATCGCGCACAGCCATATCGCTGCTTTGTACTGAGATTTCAAACGGAGGCAGCAAGGCAACGGCCATCAGATTGGTCCTTTTCGTGCCCGTGATCAATTGCGCAGTTCTTTGAGTGCACCATCAACTGTAGAGAATACGCTGAAAACAGTATCCATTCGGGTCAGCTTGAACACCCGTTCCACCGTCGGCGTCAGACCGGCCAGTGCCATTCTGCGCTCGGCGCCCAGATTTTTCATTGCGGCGACAATCGCCCCCAACCCGCTTGAATCGATGAATTGCACTTCGCTGAGGTCAAGCACCACGATTTCCGAGCCACCATCTGTTTCAGCGCGCATGGCATCCTTGAATTCAATTGCGACGGCCGCATCGATGCGCGGTTCCTGAACAGAAACAATGCGCAACTGATCTTCTGTTTTGGTCGAGAGTTGCATTATATACCCCGAAGTTCTGGATCTTCGCTCTTTAAAGGGCAAATCTTACTATTCCATTTAGCCCAGCAGGGAGGCCACCCGATGCGCGATGTCGTGATTTCAGGAGCAGCAAGGACACCTATGGGGGGGTTCCAAGGCGAATTCGCCAGTTTGGAAGCGTCCGAATTGGGAGGTGCTGCGATCAAGGCGGCGATCGATGGGGCGGGTGCTGCGCAAGTTGAGGAAGTGCTCATGGGATGCGTCTTATCTGCGGGTCAGGGGCAGGCCCCTGCCCGGCAAGCGGGTTTCAAAGCAGGTCTCGGCGAAGATGTCCCGGCGACCACCCTGAACAAAATGTGCGGGTCGGGTATGAAAGCCGCTATGATCGCCTTCGATCAGATCGCGCTGGGCCAGACCGGTGTCATGGTCGCTGGCGGGATGGAGAGCATGACCAATGCGCCTTATCTGCTGCCCAAGATGCGTGTCGGCGCGCGCATCGGACATGGGCAGGTGATTGACCACATGTTCCTGGATGGGCTTGAGGACGCGTATGACAAGGGTCGTCTGATGGGAACATTTGCGGAAGATTGCGCCGAGACCTATCAGTTCACCCGCAGCGTTCAGGATGAATATGCGCTCAGTTCCTTGTCGCGGGCGCTCAATGCGCAGTCGAGCGGTGCCTTTGACGGCGAGATCACCCCTGTCTCCATCACGTCGCGCAAGGGAAGCGTCACCGTATCTGCGGATGAGCAACCTGCCTCCGCCCGACCAGAGAAAATTCCGTATTTGAAGCCAGCGTTCCGGGAGGGCGGCACGGTCACAGCGGCAAATGCGTCGTCAATTTCCGATGGGGCTGCGGCACTGGTGCTTGCGTCAGCAGACGCGGCGCAGGCGCAGGGCCTCAATATTCGTGCCCGCATCCTGGGGCACGCCAGCCACGCTCAGGCACCGGGGCTTTTTACGACAGCACCAGTTCCTGCGGCCCAAAAGCTCCTGGACCATATTGGATGGCCCAAGGACAGCGTAGATTTATGGGAAGTCAACGAAGCCTTTGCCGTTGTGCCTCTGGCCTTCATGCGGGAAATGGCGCTGGATCGTGAGATCGTGAATGTCAACGGTGGTGCCTGTGCTCTGGGACATCCCATCGGTGCCTCAGGGGCACGCATCATGGTTACCTTGTTGAATGCGTTGGAAAAGCGCGGGTTGAAGCGGGGTGTTGCAGCCATATGTATCGGCGGTGGCGAAGGAACTGCCATTGCTATCGAGAGAGACTGATACCTTGAAGGTCGACTATGAGGCGCTCACAAAAACCATCGCATCCCTGACGGGCGGGGAAACAGATACTGTTGCTTTGATGGCGACTGTAGCCTGTGAGGTGCATCACGCCGATGACCGATTTGATTGGACCGGTTTTTACCGTGTCACAGAACCCGACGTGCTGAAAATCGGTCCCTATCAGGGCGGGCACGGTTGTCTGGTCATCCCGTTTTCACGGGGCGTCTGTGGGGCTGCCGCACGAACGGGCGAAGTGCAGTTGGTTCGAGACGTCGATGCCTTTCCCGACCATATTGCCTGCGCCAATTCCACGCGCTCGGAACTTGTTTTACCGGTTTGGAACAGGGCTGGTGATCTGATCGGAGTGTTTGATCTTGATAGTAACCAGCCGGATGCCTTCGACGAAAAAGATGCACAAGCATTGGCCCGAATCTTGCGGATGGCTTTTACCGCTGCGGAATGAACGGGCTGGCGAATTTTTTCCGTAGACCACGGTATGCGGTGAAAATTCACTGGATTTTTTCACAAGAATCGTTAACGTGAACAAATCATCTATTTTTTCACGAAGCATCAATGCGCCACGACTTGCCCACTCCTTCAGATACGCTTGGTGCCGACCTGCGCGCGCTTCGCAAAACCCGTGGGATGACGCTCTCGGAACTCGCTGAAAGGCTGGGGCGTTCGGTTGGGTGGTTGAGCCAGGTCGAGCGCGACAAATCCGACCCCTCCATCACCGATCTGCGTGACATCGCCAAAGCACTGGATGTCTCCGTTTCCATCCTTTTTCGCCATGCAGCGTCACCCGCCGGAGAGGCGGGATACATTGTGCGCAAAACTGCCCGACGCACCATCGGCTCGAATATTGCGGGGCTGGTCGAAGAGTTGCTGTCGCCCGATCTGACCGATGATTTCGAGATGGTGCATTCGACGTTTCAGCCGGGCAGCAAGATCACCGAAACCGTCACGCGACCCACGCAGGAAGTGGGATATCTGGTATCCGGCAGGCTCGATATCGAAATTCTGGGGGTGACCCACACAATCAATCCCGGTGACAGCTTCCGCATTCGCGGAGAGGCCTTCCGCTGGGCCAACCCTTACCCTGATCCGGCCGTTGCGATCTGGGTCATTGCGCCACCGGTTTATTGACATGAGCTTTGAGGGTTGGATCATATTCGCGGTTTTCTGGGCAGTCTTCGTGACGACGCCCGGGCCCAACGCGGTCAACTGCATTACCAACGGCATGACGATCGGCTTCAAACGCTCCATGATCGGGGTTTTGGCGATTCTGACGCAGGCAACATTGTTCCTCCTGCTCTCAGCCCTGGGCGTGACAGCACTTATCGCGGCATCACCACAGGCTTTCTTCGTCGCCAAGATCATTGGTGCGGCTTTTTTGATCTTCCTTGGAATACGCGGCTGGATGAATGCGGCCAAACCCGTGAAGGTTGACACGCGCCCGGCGTCCTCGATTTATTTCCGCGCTTTGGCCATCGCCACGATCAATCCAAAGAGCATAGCGGGATATCTGGCGGCATTCTCGCAATTCGTGCAGCCGGATGTGCCCATCTGGCAGCAAATGGGTGTGATTGTCCCGACGGCGCTGACGCTGACGGCGCTGAGCTATACCGGCTTTACAGCACTGGGGGCAGGGATCGGACGTGCTGCTTTGGGGGCGGTTTTCAATGTCTGGGTGCGCCGGGTAATGGGTGCCTGTTTCGTGATCTACGGGGTGTTGCTGGGGGCTGCCTCGACCCCGGGGAGGGCGTCGTGATCAAAGGAAGCTGCCTGTGCGGTGCAGTCACCTATGTGGCGCGGGGAACGCCCGGCGCGCCTGCGGCCTGCCACTGTAATCAGTGTCGCAAACAGTCAGGTCACGTCTGGGCATCCTCCTATGTCGACGACGGAGCCCTCGAGATTGCTGGAGAGGTGCGCTGGTTCAAGTCTTCTGACAAAGCACGGCGCGGATTTTGTCCGACATGCGGCTCGGCGCTCTTCTGGGATCACGAGGACGATCCGTTCATCTGTTTTTCAACCGGCTCAATTGACGGGCCGACCGGGCTGCGCCTGCGCGGCCACATCCATACCGCCGACAAGGGCGATTACTACGCAATCTCGGCCGAAGAGCCGCAAAGGGAGACCTAGATCATGGCAGAATTTCCAACGACGGCCCGGGTGGTCATCATCGGCGGCGGGGTGGTCGGCACCTCGACCCTGTACCATCTGGCGAAAGCGGGCTGGAAAGACTGCGTTCTGCTGGAGAAAAACGAACTGACGGCGGGATCGACCTGGCATGCGGCGGGCAACGTGCCGAACTTTGCCGGGTCCTGGGCCGTGATGAACATGCAGCGCTATTCCGCATCCATGTACCGGACGCTGGGTGATGACGTCGGTTATCCGATGAACTATCATGTCACCGGCGCGATCCGTCTGGCGCATAACAAGGAACGTATGCAGGAATTCGAGAAGGTCGCCTCGATGGGGCGCTATCAGGGCCTGACAATGGACATCTGCACGCCCGATGAACTGAAGGAGCATAACCCTTTCATCGAGACACATGATCTGGCGGGCGGCCTCTGGGATCCGCTGGATGGCGACATTGACCCTGCGCAGTTGACGCAAGCTCTGGCCAAAGGCGCACGGGAAGCGGGCGGGCGGATCGAGCGGTTCTGTCCGGTCGTTGGTATTGAGCGCGATGGTGACGAGTGGATCGTTAAAACGGAAAAAGGTGACATCCGCTGTGAATATGTCGCCAACTGTGCGGGCTATTATGCGCAGCGCGTCGGTGAGATGTTCAAGCCATTCGGTGGCCGCACGGTGCCCATGGTGGTCATGTCCCACCAGTACTTCCTGACCGAACCAATTGCGGAACTGGAAGCCTGGACCAAGGAGCACGGGCGCAAGGTGCCGATGATCCGCGATGTGGACATAAGCTATTATCTGCGCCAGGAAAAAACCGGTCTGAACCTCGGGCCTTATGAGCGCAATTGCAAAGCGCATTGGGTGACCCCCGACGATCCGATGCCCGAAGATTTCTCGTTCCAGCTATATCCCGATGATCTGGAGCGGTTGGAGTTCTACATCGAAGATGCGATGGAACGGATGCCGCTTCTGGGCACGTCCGGTGTGGGGCGCAACATCAACGGGCCCATTCCATATGCGCCTGACGGTCTACCGATGATCGGCCCGATGCCCGGTGTGAAAAACGCTTTCGAAGGGCATTCCTTCACCTTCGGGATCGCGCAGGGCGGCGGTGCGGGCAAATGCCTTAGCGAATGGATCATGCATGGCGAGACCGAGTTGGACATGTGGGCCGTCGATCCGCGCCGCTATACCGATTACGCCGATCACGACTATTGCCTGTCGAAAGCGCTGGAAACCTATGGCCACGAATACGCGATGCATTTCCCGCATCACGAATGGCCTGCCGGGCGCGACAAGAAGCATTCCCCGAACCACGACGCGTTGATCGCCGCTGGTGCTCAGATGGGCGCCTATAACGGCTGGGAGCGCGCAAACTGGTTTGCCAAGGAAGGTGACGACACCTCCGAAGAGGCGACCCACACATGGGGCCGTCAGGGACCGTGGACACAGCGCGTCAAGGAAGAGGTCGAGGCGGTGCGCGACAACGCCGGCGTGCTCGATATGGTCGGATTTTCGCGCTACACGCTCAGTGGCGAGGGTGCCGCGGAATGGCTGCGCGGTCAGATTGCCGGGGCGCTGCCCAAGGCGGGCCGGATGAACCTGGGTTATTTCACCGATAGTCGCGGAAAGATCGTCACCGAGGTCACCATCATCCGTTGGGGGGAGGATGATTTCTGGCTGATGACCGCTGCCGTGGCGCAATGGCATGACTTCGAGTTCCTGCAAAAAGCGCTGCCTGCTGATGGATCACTGACCCTGACGGATATCACCAAGCAGTGGTCCACCCTCCTGCTGACCGGCCCGAAATCGCGCGAGATGCTGGCCGGCGTTACCGAAGGGGCCGATCTTTCGACAGGCTGGTTGACCCTTCAGGACGCCACCGTTGCAGGCAAAGCCGCAAAACTCATGCGGATCAGTTTTGCGGGCGAACTCGGCTGGGAGGTGCACACCGCTTTTGACGACAGCCCCGCCGCCTATGCCGCGTTGCGCGAGGCGGGTGCTGTGCCCTTTGGCATGTACACGTTGAATTCCATGCGGATCGAGAAAGGTTACCGCACCTGGAAAGGCGATCTTTCCACCGATTACTCTTTGCTCGAAGGGGGCATGGAGCGTTTCATTCGCTTCGAGAAACCACAGGATTTCCCCGGCAAGGCGGCTCTGCTCAACGAAAAGCAGCAGGGATCGAAAAAGCAATTTGTCACCCTGATCGTTGACGCGCCGGAACAGGATGCGCCCTATATGTCGCCGCTTTTCCATAACGGCGATGTCGTGGGTGAGACCACCTCCGGTGACTGGGGGTACCGGATCAACAAATCTGTGGCCCTCGGCATGTTGCGCAAAGACCTGACAGAACCGGGCACCGAGGTCGAAGTGGAAATCTACGGCAAGCGGTGCAAGGCCACCGTGCAACCGGATCAACCGCTGTGGGACCCTGAAAACGAAAGAATCCGGGCGTGACCCAAATCACGCTTCTTGATGGCGGTATGGGACAGGAGCTGATCCACCGTGCAGGGGATCGGCCAACGCCACTATGGTCGACCCAGGTGATGATGGATCATCCGGGTATGGTGCAGGGCGTACATGCGGATTTCTTTGCCGCGGGTGCAACGATTGCCACCACAAACACCTATGCCATCCACCGGGACCGTCTGGAAGACGCCGAGGTTGCCGGCCAGTTTGAGCGCCTGCATGCGGCAGCCCTTGCGGAAGCGAAAGCGGCCCAAGCCGCTCATGGGTCCGGCAGGATCGCGGGGGCCATCGGACCATTGCGCGCCAGCTACCGCCCTGATCTGCACCCCGCATCGGATGTGGCCGTTGCCTTGTTCGGAGAGGTGGTGCAAACACTGGCGCCGCGGTGTGATTTTCTTATTTTGGAAACCGTGGCCTCTGTTGCGCACGCGCGCGACGGCTTGAAAGCTGCGGGCACGACGGATCGACCGGTTTGGTTGTCCTTGACGGTCTCAGACACCGACGGCACGCGCCTGCGGTCAGGTGAACCGCTGGCGGAGGTGTTGGACATTGCACGTGGTGCCGATGCGGTGTTGATCAATTGCTCTGCCCCCGAAGCAGTCACGCAGGGCCTTCCGATCATCGCTGATTTGGGCCTGCCCTTCGGTGGCTATGCCAATGCGTTCGAACTCATCACCGAGGATTTTCTAAAAGAAAAACCAACCGTCGACGCGCTCAAAGCCCGCCGTGACATGGGGCCGCGCGCCTATGCCGGTTACGTCATGGAATGGGTGGGGCTTGGCGCAACAATTGTCGGGGGCTGTTGCGAAGTCAGCCCTGATCACATCGCCGAAATTGCCAGGCGGCTGCAAGCTGCCGGTCACACAATCATCTAGGGAAACTATTCATGGCTTTGCCTCCGTCGCACGCGCGTGTTGTCATCATTGGGGGTGGCGTTATCGGCTGCTCCGTCGCCTATCACCTCACCAAACTGGGCTGGAAAGATGTGGTCCTGCTGGAGCGCAAGCAACTGACGTCCGGTACGACATGGCATGCCGCCGGGTTGATCGCGCAGCTTCGGGCAACCGCCAATATGACCAAACTGGCGAAATATTCTCAGGAACTCTACGGCAATCTTGAAGAAGAGACCGGCGTGGCCACGGGCTTCAAACGGTGCGGATCCATCACCGTCGCGCTGACGGATGAGCGGCGCGAGGAAATTTTGCGACAAGCGGCCATGGCGCGCGCTTTTGGCGTGGATGTTGAAGAGATTTCAGCGCAAGAGGTGAAATCCCGATATGAGCATCTGAACATCGAGGGTGTCACCGGCGCGGTTTATCTGGACAAGGACGGGCAGGGCGATCCGGCAAACATCGCGCTGGCTTTGGCCAAGGGTGCGCGTCAGGGTGGCGCACAGGTGATCGAGCGCACGCGCGTGACAGCCATTCGCCGCGAGGGGCGTCGTGTAACGGGTGTCGATTGGGAACAGGGTGGTGAGAGCGGTTTCATCCAGGCAGACATGGTTGTGAACTGCGGTGGGATGTGGGGTCATGAAGTAGGCCGCATGGCGGGTGTGAACGTGCCGCTGCATGCTTGTGAGCATTTCTACATCGTGACGGAGGCTATTCCGGGCCTGACTCAATTGCCGGTTCTGCGCGTGCCGGATGAATGCGCCTACTACAAGGAAGATGCGGGTAAAATGCTGCTGGGCGCCTTTGAGCCCAATGCCAAACCCTGGGCGATGAATGGTATTCCGGCGGATTTTGAATTCGATCAACTGCCCGAGGATTTCGACCATTTCGAGCCTATCCTTGAGGCGGCGGTGGAGCGTTTGCCGATGTTGGCCGAGGCTGGCATTCATACGTTTTTCAACGGGCCGGAGAGTTTCACACCTGACGACGCCTACCATCTGGGTCTGGCGCCAGAGCTGGATAATTTCTGGGTGGCGGCCGGGTTCAATTCCATTGGTATTCAGTCAGCTGGCGGGGCAGGTATGGCCCTGGCGCAGTGGATGCAGGATGGCGAAAAACCCTTTGATCTGGGTGATGTGGATATTTCCCGCATGCAACCCTTTCAAGGCAACAAGACCTACCTCTTTGAACGTTCGAAAGAAACGCTTGGCCTGCTTTATGCCGATCACTTCCCGTTCCGGCAGAAGGAGACAGCGCGCGGCGTGCGCCGGACGCCGTTTCACCAGCACCTTCTTGATAAAGGCGCTGTCATGGGGGAGCTGGCAGGATGGGAACGGGCAAACTGGTTCGCCGATCCGGGTCAGGATGCGGCCTACAGCTACAGCTGGAAACGGCAGAACTTCTTTGACAACGTTGCCCGCGAAGTGGCGGCCATCCGGAACAATGTCGGCATGTACGATATGTCGTCCTTCGGCAAAATCCGTGTGGAAGGACGCGACGCAACCGCTTTCATGAATTACGTTGGCGGCGGTCAATACGATGTGCCGGTCGGCAAAATCGTCTATACGCAGTTTCTGAACCATCGCGGCGGTATTGAGGCGGATGTGACCGTCACCCGCCTGAGTGAGACGGCCTTTCTGGTCGTGACGCCCGCAGCAACACGTCTGGCGGATCAAACCTGGATGATGCGCCATGTCGGCGATTTCAACGTGGTGATCACGGACGTGACGGCGGGCGAAGGTGTTCTGGCCGTGATGGGACCCAATGCACGTAAGCTCTTGCAGGCGGTTTCGCCCAATGATTTTTCCAATGACGTCAATCCTTTCGGTACCGCACAGGACATCGAACTTGGCATGGGGCAAGCGCGGGTGCACCGGGTGACCTACGTCGGCGAACTTGGCTGGGAAATCTATGTCAGCAGCGATATGGCGGCTCATGCCTTCGAAACCCTGCACGCGGCAGGGCAGGAGATGGACCTGAAACTCTGTGGCATGCACATGATGGATTGTGCACGGATCGAGAAGGGTTTTCGGCACTTTGGGCATGACATCACTTGCGAAGACCACGTGCTGGAAGCGGGGCTGGGTTTCGCCGTGAAAACGGACAAGCCGGATTTCATCGGTCGCGATGCGGTGTTGCGCAAGAAAGAAGAAGGGTTGTCGAGCCGGTTGCTCCAGTTCCGTCTGACGGATCCGGAACCGCTGCTCTATCACAATGAACCGGTGATCCGGGACGGCGAGATCGTGGGTTACCTGTCGTCTGGGTCTTATGGGCATACCTTGGGCGGTGCCATGGGCCTTGGCTATGTGCCCTGCGCTGGAGAGACCGCCGCCGAAGTGCTGGCATCGCGTTATGAGATCGACGTTGCCGGCACAAGAGTTGCCGCAGAAGCCTCCCTCAGACCCATGTATGATCCTAAGTCCGAGCGGGTGAAAGCCTAGCGGTGAACCCATGCGTTTCTGGCGGGCCGCAAATAGCGTTCCCGTATCTGGCAAGGGGTTGAACATCGGCGTGGGTTCTGCGAGCAGACCCCATGTCCTCCGATTACATGCCACCGCAAGGCCCGCTTGCGATCTTGCACGAAGATGCCGAAGTCTTGCTGGTCGACAAACCGGCGGGCCTCTTGTCTGTGCCCGGCAAGGGGCCACATCTGGCCGACTGTCTGCTGTCACGTGTTCAAGCGGCTTTCCCGGATGCTTTGTTGGTGCACCGATTGGATCGCGATACGTCGGGGGTCATGATTTTCGCATTGACCCCTTATGCCCAACGTCATCTCGGTCTTCAGTTCGAAAAGCGAATGACAAAAAAGACCTATGTGGCGCGTGTGTGGGGTGTGCCGGGCGAAAAGTCCGGTACGGTCGATCTGCCCCTGATTGTCGACTGGCCCAATCGTCCAATACAGAAGGTTTGCCATGAGACAGGTAAACCCGCCCAAACAGATTGGCGCGTTTTGAAGGACGAGCGGACCACTGCGCGGGTGCGTCTGCAGCCGCATACCGGGCGCAGTCACCAGTTGCGCGTTCACATGCTCAGCCTTGGTCACCCCATTTTGGGCGATCCCTTTTACGCGACCGGTCCGGCTCGGGAGTTCGACCGCTTGATGCTGCACAGCCAGGAACTGCGATTCAATCACCCGCAGGGCGGTCGCTCCATGAAAGTCCGCGCCCCTCTTCCTTTCTGAAGCTGCGTATCATCTGGACTCTCAATCTTGCCACTTGACATGATACCATATGGTTTCATAAAAGAGATACCAATCGGTATCATAAAGGAGGATACATGGCTCCGGTACAATCCACTTTTCGGGCTCTGGCCGATCCGACGCGGCGCGATATTCTCGTCCTGCTGCGGCACCGTGATCTGACAATTGCCGAAGTTGCGGAAAATTTCGACATGACGCGTGCCGCCGTCAAAAAGCACCTCACGGTGCTATCGGACGGTGGGCTCATTTCCGTCCGTGCAAGCGGGCGCGAACGCATCAACACGCTTAACCCCAAAGGCATCGAGCCGATCGTCGATTGGCTGAAGTTCTTCGACATATTCTGGGACGACCGCCTCTCAACGCTCAAAACCATCATTGAAAAGGACAAGAAATGACCCAACCGACATTGCGCAAAACGATTTATCTCAAAGCATCACGTTCCGAGGTCTGGGCATTTCTGACCGAACCGGAAAAGCTGGCCCAATGGTTTCATGCGCCACAGAAAACGCTTGAGAAAGGTCAAAAACTGGAGATGTTTGGCACCACCTCTGGTGACCTACTTATTTGGGGTGAGGTCAAGGAAGCGCGCGCGCCCGAATATCTGGAATACACATTTACGGTAAAGCCGATGGGCGATGCGGTGAGCCTCGTCAAATGGACCTTGGCGGAAGTCGCAGGAGGTACTCAACTGTCGCTGGAGCATTCTGGCTTGCCAGCCGCCGCAGAAGCTTTCGACCTTGTGCTGGCACTCGACAACGGCTGGGACAAACACTTCATCCAGATGCGCGAAGCGATCCACGAACCCGTACCTGCATAGGTCTTTTGACGCTGTCATCATGGCGGCCTCCTTTGGTGAACGCGAAGTTCATCAGGGTTCGCCAGTCATGGGGACGCCCGAACCCGCATCTGGAACAGTGATCGGTTCTGCGTAACCACGCGCCAGACGAGATCACCAATAGTCGATCGACCGAGCCCGTAAGGGGAACGCCTGATCACATCGGTATTGGCAAATGAAACCGCCGCGGCAGAAACCGCGGCGTTTTCTTTGAGGCTCTGCGGTCGCAATTCCCGCAGAAGTGTCCTCCTATTCGGCCGCCCAGCCAGAGACCGCTTTGACTTCGAGAAATTCCTCCAATCCATAAGTCCCGCCTTCACGGCCGTTTCCTGATTGTTTGTATCCACCAAAGGGTGATCCTTGTGCAAAGCCCTTCCCGTTGGTTTCGACCATTCCAGAACGCAGACGTCTTGCGACGCGGCGGCGTTTTTCATCATCTTCGGTCTGGATGTAGTTGGTCAGGCCGTAAGGCGTATCGTTGGCAATCGCGATTGCTTCTTCTTCGCTCTCGAACGGGATGATTGATAAAACCGGGCCAAAAATCTCTTCGCGGGCGATTGTCATTTCGTTGGTGACATCCGCAAAGACTGTCGGTTTGACGTAGTAGCCGCGATTGAGTCCGTCCGGGCGACCCAGGCCGCCCGCCACGAGGCGCGCTTCACCCATACCAACCTCGATGAGCTTCTGAATCTTGTCGAATTGCGCCTTTGAGACAACCGGGCCGATGTGTTTACCTTCTTCGGATGCCGGGCCGACATGTGTGCCCATGGCCGTTTCCGCCGCCATTTCGACAGCCTCGTCATAGCGTGATTTATGCACAAGCATCCGGGTGGGTGCGTTGCAGGATTGACCGGTATTCCGGAAACAGCGCACCGCGCCGGATTTCGCCGCTTTAGGGTGCGCATCCTCAAAAATGATGTTGGCGCCCTTTCCACCCAACTCAAGGCTGACGCGTTTGAGCGTGTCTGCTGCGGCTTTTGAAATGGCGATACCAGCGCGGGTTGAGCCGGTAAAGCTCACCATATCGACCTCCGGGTGTGCGGATAGCTGGCTGCCAACACCCGCGCCGTCGCCATTGACCATATTGAAAACACCGGCAGGAAAGCCAGCTTCATGCACGAATTCGGCAAACAGCAGGCCGGACAAAGGTGCGATTTCCGAGGGTTTGAGGACCATGGTGCAGCCCGTCGCCATCGCCGGAACGGCCTTGAGGATGATCTGGTTCATGGGCCAGTTCCAGGGTGTGATCAACGCGCAAACGCCAATCGGTTCCAGCAAGGTCTTTTCCGTCGATGTGAAATCGCGCTCGAAGCTGAAGTCTTCGAAGGCCTTGAGAAATCCATCCAGATGCCAGCTGCCCGCGCCCACCTGCTGGTTGCGGCTGAGTTCCATCGGCGCGCCCATCTCCATCGACATGGCTCGGGCCATTTCATCGGAACGCGCGTTGTAGATTTCAAGCAAACGCCGCATCAAACCCGTGCGTTCTTCCTTGCTCGTCCGGGACCAGCTGTCAAAAGCCGCGCGCGCAGCAGCGACTGCGGCATCCGTGTCCGCCTGATCGCCCAGAGAAATCACAGCGCATTGTTCTTCGGTCGACGGATCGATCACAGCAAAATCATTTGCAGTTGCGGGGGCGACCCATTGACCGTTGATGTAGAAATCACGTTTTTCCAACATGGGCTCTCTCCTTTTTCCTTTGGGACCGCGGGGTGCGGTGTAGCGTGGATTCGCGGCACTCTGTCACTGGGTTTGATCCTCTGCAAGAGAGGGGATGAAAGACGCGCGCGAACGTATTAGGTTAACGAACATTAGATACTGTTAGCATTGCACCGGAGGACACCATGGGCTTGCGCATCAACGACACCGTTCCGAATTTGACGGTCGAAACAGACCAAGGCACAATTCAATTGCACGACTGGATTGGCGACAGCTGGGCGATTTTGTTTTCTCACCCCAAAGATTTCACGCCGGTATGCACAACCGAGTTTGGGGCTGTGGCGCAGCTGGCAGACGAATGGGAAAAGCGAGGCACCAAAGTCATCGGTGTTTCGGTCGACGGCGTCGAAGATCACAAGAAGTGGAAAGGTGACATTGAAACCTTCGGCGGCGCAAAAGCTGGCTTCCCGATCATCGCTGACGATGGCCTTGAGGTTTCCAAGGCTTTTGACATGCTGCCAGCCGAGGCATATTTGCCCGATGGTCGCACGCCCGCAGACAGTGCGACGGTGCGGTCGGTTTTCATCATTGGGCCCGACAAGCAATTGAAGCTGTCGATGACATACCCGATGACCGTGGGTCGGAACTTTGCCGAGGTCCTGCGGGCATTGGACGGACTGCAAATGTCCATCGGCAAAGGCGTTGCAACGCCTGCTAACTGGAATGTCGGAGATGATGTGATCATCCCTGCAACCGTGTCAGATGAGGACGCAAAAGCAAAATTTGGTGAGTTCAACAAGATCTTGCCCTACCTGCGGACCACGAAAGCACCCCAATAACCTGACCTTGGGGCGGCGTGTATTGCGCCGCCTCAAAGTGGCAATTCGGTTGTCGATTTAAGCTCTTTCAAAACAAAGCTTGAATGCACTTCGCGAACAATCGCGTTGCGCAGGAGTGTATGGGTCATGAAGCTCTCATAGGCTTCGACATCTGCCACGCGAATCTTCAATTGGTAGTCAGCCTTTCCGGAAGTCGCATAGCATTCGACGATTTCGGGGTGGCCTTCGATCAGACTGGCGAACCCGGAAACCGTCTTTTCGGAGTGGTCGGTGAGTGTGATCGCGGCCAGAACACTCAATTTGCAACCAAGCTGATTGGGGTCCAGCAAAGCCACCCGCGCACGGATGAGTTTTGCACTTTCGAATTCCTGCAATCTGCGCCAGACGGTGCTTTGCGCCATGCTGCACCGCTCGGCGAGTTGTGCCAGCGACAGCCCCGAATCGCGTTGAATTTCCCGCAATAATCGCTGATCCGAAGCTGATATTTTCATTTTTCCGCTCAGTTGGGATTTTTTGTGACAATAGCTGGCGCAGGTAAAACAAAAAAGCCCCAGCGATCGCTGAGGCTTCCCCGTTTGTGCTTACAGTCGCTTTAGATAGGGCGACGGCGACGCGCCATAACGCCGATTGTGCCAAAGGCTGTGAGGAACAATAGCGCGGAGGCTGGAACCGGTACGACAGCAGCCCGCGCTTCCGACGCCAGAATGCGATGCGTGGCGGATGTCGGATGGACCGCGTCAGCAAAGAGGAAACTGTCCACCTGTTCCAGGGTTAACCCACCGTCGGTAACGCAGTTTGGCCCAAGATCATTTGCGAAGCTGATCGTGCAGGGCAAGGTGACATTAGTAAAATCATAGATACCTTCCGGGCCAAGAGGATCATTCAGAGCATCGTTAAACAGTGCGAACGTATCGACCGTGTAGATGTTCAACCCGGCATTTTGCAGGTCAGCGATGTTGCTTTGAAGCTGATTGTTGAACGCGAATGTTGCGTCGGTGGCGTTCTGCTGATCGTCGGTGTCGAATACAGCATATGAGGGTGTAAGTCCAAGATCGGGCAAATTGGGAATGATGAAATCGTCGAACAGTCCGCGCGTGGATGTGGCAATGCCCTCGACCTGTTGGGTCAGCAGGTTTGCGGCATTCCGAGCGTCCTCCAGACGGGTATCACCCGCAAGCGTGTTGAACAGATCGTTTGCACCAAACCATACGGACACAAGGGGGTTATTTCCCGGCTCAATAGCGTCGAAAAATGGCGGCACGGGCACGTCCAGAAAAAGATTCGCGGAAAATGCCTGAATCTGACCTGCAAATGTGGAAATCGGTGTCCGAGGCGCGGCTACCGGACCGGCAGTTGCTCCGCCAATCGCGTAATTCTGAGTGTTCTTGCCAGCGGCTTCGAAATCGTCTGCCAGGAACTCTGTCCAGACTTTCCCGTTTGAAAATCGCCCGTCCAGGCTGGGTGCAGATAAAAATCCCGGACCCGCTTTCCCATCATCCGAGAGGCTGTCGCCAAACGCATAGTAGCTGGTGAAAGTGTCTGCCAATGTGCTGGCCTGCGCCGTTGTCGCCAGGCCGAGCGCGATTGTCGTTGCAATAGCTGTTGTCTTCATAACTGGCCCTCCCAAGCCTATTTGGGAGAAATTAGCACTGTTTCGGTGGCTGCACAGGATGACCCTGCGGCAATTTATCAGGACGCTACGTCAAAAAAACCCCGGCGCGATGGCCGGGGTAATTGAGTGTTCGAAGATCAAGCAGTGATTACTCGTCTGCTGTCGCTTCCTCTTTTTTGATCTCTTGGCCAGTTTCCTGATCGACAACTTTCATCGAGAGGCGCACCTTGCCGCGGTCATCAAAGCCCAGAAGTTTGACTTTAACTTCCTGACCTTCCTTGAGAACATCCGATGGGTGGTTCAGTCGGCGGTTCTCGATCTGGGAGACATGCACGAGGCCGTCGCGCTTGCCGAAGAAGTTCACGAAAGCACCAAAGTCGACGATCTTCACGACGGTGCCAGTGTAGACCATGCCTTCTTCGGGTTCGGCTACGATGGAGTGGATCATGTCGTAGGCTTTCTTGATCGAATCGCCGTTCGGAGACGCGATCTTGATGGTGCCTTCGTCGTTGATGTCCACTTTTGCGCCCGAGACTTCCACGATTTCGCGGATGACCTTGCCGCCGGAGCCGATGACTTCGCGGATTTTATCCGTTGGAATCTGCATCGTCTCGATACGGGGTGCGTGGACGGAGAAGTCCGCTGCACCGGTGATGGACTTCGCCATTTCACCCAGGATATGCATCCGGCCGTCTTTGGCTTGAGCCAGCGCTTTTTCCATGATCTCGGGCGTGATGCCCGCGACCTTGATGTCCATCTGCAATGAGGTGATGCCGTTCTCGGTGCCTGCGACTTTGAAGTCCATGTCGCCCAAGTGATCTTCATCGCCCAGAATATCGGACAGGATCGCGTAAGAACCGTCCTCTTCCAGGATCAGACCCATGGCCACACCGGCCACCGCGTTCTTCAGCGGTACACCTGCGTCCATCATCGACAGCGATCCACCGCAGACCGACGCCATCGAAGACGAGCCGTTGGATTCGGTGATCTCGGAGACCACGCGGACGGTGTAGGGGAAGTCTGTCGCGGCAGGCAGAACCGCCTGCAACGCGCGCCACGCTAGTTTGCCGTGACCGATTTCGCGACGTCCGGGAGGGCCCACGCGGCCCGCTTCACCAACCGAATAGGGTGGGAAGTTGTAGTGCAGCAGGAAGTTGGATTTGAAGTTACCGTGCAGCGCATCGATGAATTGTTCGTCGTCGCCGGTGCCCAGCGTGGTCACGACCAGACCCTGCGTTTCACCGCGGGTGAAGAGCGCCGAACCGTGTGTCCGCGGCAGCAGGCCGGTTTCACAGACGATGTCACGGATTTCGTCGGTTTTCCGTCCGTCGATCCGCTTGCCGGTTTTCACCACGTCGCCGCGCAGGATCGAGGCTTCAAGGCCTTTCATTGCAGAGCCAAGGTTCGGGTCCTCTGCCTGCTCTTCGCTCAACGCTGCCATGATCTTCTCGCGGGCGGCGGCCACGGCGGTGGTGCGTTCCTGCTTGTCGGAGATCGCGAAAGCCGCGCGCATGTCTGCCTCGCCAGCGGCGGCGATGGCCGCAGACAGCTCGGAATAATCCGCAGGCTGATAGTCGAAGGGCTCTTTGGCCGCTTCTTCTGCCAGGCTGATGATCAGGTCGATCACCGGTTGGATTTGTTCATGTGCGAATTTCACCGCACCCAGCATTTCCTCTTCGGTCAGCTCGTAAGCTTCGGATTCGACCATCATCACAGCGTCTTTGGTGCCAGCGACAACCAGATCCAGACGTTGTTCCGGGTTCAGACGCAGGTCCTGCATGTCATCGACGGTCGGGTTCAGAACGTATTCGCCATCCTCGAAACCGATGCGGGCACCGGCAATCGGGCCCATGAAGGGCGCGCCGGAAATCGTCAGCGCGGCGGAGGCCGCGATCATCGCAACCATATCGGGATCATTGACCAGATCGTGGGAAAGCACGGTGCACATTACCAGCACTTCGTTTTTGAAGCCGGGTACGAACAGCGGGCGGATCGGACGGTCGATCAGGCGTGCGGTCAGCGTTTCTTTTTCAGTTGGGCGCGCTTCACGCTTGAAAAAACCGCCAGGCACTTTGCCGGCGGCGTAGTATTTTTCCTGATAATGCACGGTCAGCGGAAAGAAATCCTGACCCGGCTTTTGTTTCTTGGCAAAGGTGACGTTTGCCATGACGCTGGTTTCGCCCAGCGTTGCAATCACCGACCCATCCGCTTGACGGGCCACTTTTCCAGTTTCCAGTGTGAGCGTCTCTTCGCCCCACTGCATCGACTTTTTCGTTTCGTTGAACATCTAGGTTCCTCAAGTTGGCCCATTGGCCATTTGCATAGGGGGCGTATTCCCCCTGACCCCGGTATCTTCTTTTGGCGGCGCTGAGGTCCGGGCGCCGGCTTTCAGATTGCGGGTACGTACACGAGAAATAGAGTATTGGAAAGGGACGCCGTGCGCTTCAGGCAAACCAATTCATGCCAGCAATCACAGCGGTACAGCGTGCAGAAATGCCGTTTACAGAAATCCGTGCAGAAGGTTTCCGTTTCCGAACTGTTGGTACAACTTTCTGAAACTGATCCTCGCGCCATGGTGCTATCGATCAGGGGGCATTTTCACCCAGGATTCGTGAAAACAGACCGACAACAAAGGCTGTTGTCATGCCGAACATCAATATACCGGTGACTGAAACCATCGCACCAGCAATCCGAAAACCGGGATCGAGAACCACGTCGCCGTAACCCACTGTCGTGTAGGTGACCAAGGCGTAGTAGATTGGCGCTTCATATCCAGGCAACGCGCCAGCGGCCCACAGAGAAAATGCGCTGATATAGATTTGAAGGGTGTGCGAGAAGAGCAGCACAAGGAAAAGAGCGCAGACCGTCAGAATCTGATGCCGCGTATTTCGATGTTCTGCAAAGTGATCATGGTTGCGCAGATACCGTACAAGACGCGCAATGATCAGGATATGCAGCAACGAGCAGACGAGAAGCACAGCACTGCCAAACATGATTTGGAATAGGACGGGCATAGGTGTTCAGGTCTGCGCTGGTTCAACGTTTCCGATGGTCTAAGGTGTCAGTGCGATGTTGTCCAATCGCGTTAGACCTGAGCGAGTGTAGCCAGCACTACGACGGCCATCATTGAGAGAGCCATCGCAACGTTGATAGCGCGCTGGCTTTTTGCAGGCAGGTCCATCTTGCGCAAGGCAATGCCAAGCCAGAGCCAACTGAAATGGATCGGAATCCAGATGGCATTTACGATCAGAAATTTCAGCGCGATCTCGAAGACAAGGTTTTGAGGCCAGAAACCGAAACCTGTAAATAGCGTGGTGTTTACCGCATAGGCTTTTGGATTGATGGCTTGCAACATGATGCCACCGATGATCCCGGGCGGGCTGGCACGTTCTATAAAGGCGATCTTGGTGCCGGCAAATGCGATGCGACAGGCCAAGTAGGAGAGGTAGGCGACTGAAGCGATAAAGAGGATTGTACGCAGTCGGTCATCTGCCAAAATGGCGGCTGTCAAACCGCTTACGATGGCAAGGCAGACCAGGTTGGTGCCAATGAAAAGACCGGTCACGTATCTGGAACCGGCGCGCGCGCCAAACGCAGCGCCCACGCCGGCCGTCGAAAGAACACCGGGCCCGGGTGTTGCCATGAGGAAAAAGACAGCAGCAGCAAAAGTCAGCATGCGCGCAACCTAATGGACCTTATGGGGAGGTAAAGGGGGGCGCCACACAAAGAAAAACCACGCCGATGCGGGCGTGGTTTTATGGGTTTTCCGGGCAGATGATGCAGTTTTCTAAAAACGGCAGGCACCCGGATGATCTGATAACAGATCGTTATCTGCGAAGACCAAGGCGTTTGATGAGGTCCTGATACCGGGCTTCATCTTTGGCTTTGGTGTAATCAAGAAGTTTGCGGCGCGTGGCCACCATCTTGAGAAGACCGCGGCGGCCGTGGTTGTCTTTCTTGTGTGTTTTGAAGTGCTCGGTCAGGGTCGCAATGCGCGACGACAGAATGGCGACTTGCACCTCAGGCGAACCGGTGTCGCCTTCTTTGGTGGCGAATTCCTTCATGACGCGTACTTTTTCTTCAGCAGTAATCGACATCGGGGTCTCCTTTTTCAAAAGAGTTACGGGAATGGCACAAGCCGGGATGTCGTCCAGCGTAGGCCCGTGGAGAAGTAGCTTTGGGGAGATTCCCTTCGGCGATGCGCGTATAGGCGCGTTTGCCGGAAATGGCAAACGGAGAATCATCCTTGCTGATGTCGGAATAGAAGAGGCCGGACCTCTTTGAATTAAGCGGGCTCCAGCCCGATCGCTTCTGCAGAGCTCAAGGGGATGAGTGTCAGGTCAGCCACACTCAATTCGGTGTCGCCGTAAATTTCAGCAACACTGACACCATTCATCGATATGTGCATGACTTCCGGGTCGTCGGGATCCGGGTCAACCGTGACATCCGGTTCGTCGGCGCTGATACTGGTATCATCCCACACCAGCATGAGGCTATCGTGCTCTGGCTCATAGTCCAGAATCTCCGCGCCGTTGCCTTGCGTGATCCAATCCCCAAGCAAGAAGTCATCATTGCCTTCGCCGCTCGCAGCAATGTCGTCTTCTCCAAGAATGAGGATATCGTCACCACTGCCCCCATTGAGGTAGTCACCTTCGTCGGTGTCCATGATTCCGACAGTATCGGGATCATCTACGATACCGTTGAGAACATCACTGCCGAGCCCGCCGAAAATCAGGTCCGAGCCTGCGCTGCCCCCCAGTTGATCATTGCCGTCACCGCCTTCAATGTAGTCCGTTTGCTCGGTGCCAGCGATCACATCCGCGGATGCGTCACCGGAGATGTGGGAAATATCCAATGTGTCGAACTGTGTCAGCAAATCGCCGGTTTCCAACGTGATTTCAGTGTCTTCAAGGGCATCGTCGTCTTGATCTTCATCGATCTCTCCCGGCTGGATTGCGACAAACGATGCCGCTCCTACCCCTGCCAGACCTACCAAACCGGCCAACCACAACATGACGAAACCCTCGTTAACGTATTTACCCGTTCGCATGTGAATTGGTCTTTTCACCCTCACAAGCGATCGCCTGTTGTTAGGCCGAAATTCTAACCAATCGGTTAACGCTGGTCCGATCTCGCCCAGATTTCAGGGAGTTTTGAATAGGCGAGATAAAGGGGGTGTCTTGGGTGCCCCTCCTTTGACAGGCCCAGATGGTAAAGCGGTTTGTCCAATCCCGATAGTAAATCGGCAACAGAATTACCCCTTTCTTGGTGCGCGCCATGAACGCCCCAGGCGACAATCACCTGATCAGCCCATAACGCGGAAGCGCGCAATACCGCGTCGTTCAAAGGGCCAATCGGTTCCTTCGCGCGGCGCATTGCTGTTGGATCCGTGTCTCGCCAGGCAAAAATATTCGTGACACGAAAAGCTCCGAAACCCAGATGCTCGGCGCGTCTCTGACAGCGTTCGACGGTTGGGTCATTGCGAATCTCGTCGGCTTTCGATGGATTCAGCATGATAAAGTTCACTTTGGGCCGTGTCTCGTCCCAGACCCGCGTCAACCGGTATCTGTAGTTGCCGCAATCCGAGTAGGCGGCTTCCGACCAAATGTTATTGTCCTGATGCGTTCTGACCTTCATGGCCGTGTCATGCCAGCACGCTTCAAATAGAACAAGGCCGCCCTAGGCAACGGCGGCCTCATTCTTACTTCGGGTGTGTTTTAGCCGATAGCAACTTCGCGTTTGCGTGGCAGATCAAGCACTTCACCGCGCAATTCAAGAACGGCTGCAGCCACCAGCGCGTAAACGATGTGACCCCAGAGAGCAACCCAGGTGATGCCGGTGAAACCAAGGAAAGGTTTCATGCCTGCCACCAGATGCGCCATGCCGTAAAGGGCAAAAGCCCAGAGAGCGACGCCATATACGGTCGCGGTGATGCTCCAGTGCAACTGGGGAAGAACAGCGCGTTGAACGGGGCGAGCGATGGCAAAATATCCGATCACGTAGAACAGCAGGCCGGTGACCGTGTGCAACAGATAGGCCGCGCCGGAAGGGGCCGCTCCAAAGACAGACTTGAGCGTGGCACCTGCAAGACCGACAGGGGCCAGCTTTGCGTAGCCAAAGAGGGGGCTGAGCGCTTGACCAAAGGTGTCGAAGGCGATTGTGGCAAATGCGCCGGCGGTCAGGAGGGTAAGGACAGTGCGTTTCATATCAGAGCTCCGCGTTGGGAAAGGGTTCATGCGTCTGACCCCGATATGGCGATAAATCCCGACCCTTTGGAGAGGCCTCACGCAGGGCTTACCCAGCTGTGATGTTTCGTAATAAATTCTGAAACAATTCAATGGTTTTGGTGACATCCGCGCGAGGAATGCGACAAATTGAAATATTTGGAACCAATCAGTTCTCTATATTGATTACGCGGCTTGGATGCAGCTCGCCGGACTTGAAGCGCCCGACCGCCACGGCACGTCCTTCATAGGACGCCCAGCACTCATCGCCATATTCGACATCCGTTGTCAGAACCATGCCGGGATTACCGTTGCGCAGGCGTGTGACGCCCTCCGGCGTGGCCTTGACCTCAGGCAAGGACGTCAAAGCTTCCTCAAGAGGGTGCAGATGTGCGTCAAGCGCTGGACTGCGTGCCATGTCGTCGACTTGCTCAAGCGATAGCCCGTCTTCGGCGTCCCAGGGGCCCGACCAGATCCGGCGCAACTCTCTTACGTGGCCAAAGCACCCCAGCGCATTACCCAGGTCGCGCGCGATCGAACGTACGTAACCCCCCTTGCCGCAAACCAGCTCTAACGTCACATGATCCGCGTCCGGTCGATCAATGAGCAACAGGCTCTCTACGTAGAGCGGGCGGGCAGCTATCTCCATCGTTTCGCCGTCGCGGGCCCGTTTGTAAGCGCGCTCGCCGTCTATCTTTACGGCGGAAAACTGCGGGGGCACCTGTTCGATATCGCCTATGAAAGCGCCAAGCGCCTCCTTGATGTCCTGATCATCCGGGCGTTGCGCGCTTTCGGCAATCACTTCCCCTTCGGCATCATCGGTATTCGTGGCCTGTCCCAGTCGGATGGTGAACTCATAAGCCTTCAAAGCATCGGTGACGTAGGGCACCGTTTTGGTGGCTTCGCCAAGGGCAACGGCCAAAACGCCTGTCGCGTCAGGATCCAAGGTCCCCGCATGACCTGCCTTTTTGGCATCCAGCGCCCAACGGACCTTGTTCACAACTGCGGTAGACGTGAGCCCCGCCGGTTTGTCCACGATCAGCCACCCGGAAATGTCTCTGCCTTTGCGTCTGCGTGCCATGGGGTCCTCAATTTTCTTGCGATTGGCGCGATAACCCGCCTTTGCCTGGACGGCCAGCGAAAACTACGCGCCGCATCTCAATTCAGCGCATCACTCGTCGGCGACAACGACACCGACGATGGGTCCCAGGCTGAAACCGAAATCGCTGCGGTCCAGCGATGGGGCATAGAGCCGGGAGATCTTGCCATCAAAATAAAGTGCATTGGGTGTTTTCAAATGGTCGCGGAACAAGCGGCCAAAACTGTGAAAATTCACCGGCTCATCGGAGATTGCAAAAACCGCGCGTTTTCCGTCTGCTGAGGTGCCCACCCCGTTTCGAATGTATTTGGACCTGCCATCTTCGAGAAACCGCGGATGCAATGCGCCGTCGATGACCAGCATTGGGCCAGATTGCGACGCATCCTCGCACCCAGGTGTTTCAGCCAGATATTCTTTGGTTTCAAAAACGTCGGCCCGGCCTGGGCGCAAACAGAAAACGCCATTTGGCAGCAACCCGAAGTTTCCCGGTCCCGCGCTCTCTATCACCCGCATGATTTCGACGCCATCTTCAACATAATGACCAACGGGTGCGCGATCCTCATGGTACATGCCCGCATTCATGGCAAAGGCCAGGCGCTTGTTCTGTGGCGCCAACATCCGATTAATGGTCGAAAACTGTCCCAGCGGGTCGCCTGCGTCATCAAAAAGGAAAAGCTCAAGATCATCCGTAGTGGCATCCACTTCGCAGACTGTGTAGCGCAAACCGTCAAAATCGACGGCTGCACACTCCAGCGCGTCAACGCTCTGTGCGTGCACCGCAAAGAGACCAGCCAGCCAGAGTGCCCGCATCATTCAGGGGGCGTCTCCTCGGCCGCTGTATCGCGCCGTACTTCGGCGCGGCTGAGCATTTCGCGTGTCTCATCCATCCGGTCAAATGTCTCATCGAGTTGAAACCGCAGGTCGGGCGCGAATTTCAGCGACAGCTTTTTGGATACGATCCGGCGTAACTCACCCTTGTTGCGCGCCAGCAATCCGATGACTTCATCGCGTCCATCACCGCCAAGTGGCAGCACATAGGCCGTGGCGATCTTCAGATCGGGGGAAGTTCGCACCTCGCCTACGGTGATCGACATGCGGTTCAAATCCGGATCGTGTACATCACCGCGCGCCAGCACATCTGCGAGTGCGCGGCGGATCGTTTCCCCAACCCGCAGTTGACGTTGTGAGGGGCCGGGGCCGTCGTGAAATTTGTTCTTTCCCATGTGTTCCATCTAAGGCTTCATCATGGCTTTGCCAAGCGGGCTGCCGCGCGATAAGCAGGAGCCATGATTGCATCGCAAGGGAGTGTCGCGTGGGCAAGTCAACGGGAATAGTCGTCACAGGTGTCTCTGGTCGCATGGGGCAGATGCTGGTCGAGACAATTGCGGCTTCGGAACAGGCGCATCTGATCGGTGCGGTGGAACGTCCGGGGCATGCGTGGGTTGGATGTGATCTAGGCACCGCCATGGGCGCTGCGGAAACGGGCGTCACCGTGACGGATGACATTGCCCAAGCGCTGCAAGGCGCCGATGTCGCCATCGACTTTACTGCGCCGATCGCCACAATCGCGGTTGCGCGCGCGGCAGCTAAAGCAGGTGTTGCACATGTGATTGGGACAACCGGTATGACGGCTGACGAGATTGAACAACTGTCTGGCCCGGCCGGGCAAACCGTGATCGTACGGGCCGGGAACATGAGCCTTGGGGTTAATCTGTTGGTTCAATTGACCAAACGCGTGGCGGCGGCGCTGGATGACGATTACGATATCGAAATCATCGAAGCGCATCATAACCAGAAAGTTGACGCGCCATCGGGCACTGCGCTGATGCTCGGTGAAGCCGCCGCCGAAGGGCGCGGCGTGGCGCTTGAGGATGTTTCCGACAGGGCCCGCGATGGCATCACCGGCGCGCGCAACCGTGGCGAGATCGGATTCGCCGCAATCCGCGGGGGCGACATCATCGGCGAGCACGATGTGCTATTTGCCGCAGCTGGTGAGCGGATCACGCTGCGCCATGTGGCATCGGACCGCTCGGTCTTTGCGCGCGGCGCTTTGAAGGCAGCACTTTGGGCCATTGATAAAGACCCCGGTCATTACGACATGTTGGATGTGCTGGGGCTTTCCAAGCAGTAAACTGCCGACATCACGATTTTTTTAAAACCAATTTCGGTCACGCTACGTATATCTCTCGAGTGAGATATATGGAGCTTTCTGATATGCGCATGCTTGTGAGCACACTGGCAATGATCGCGGGAACGGCCGCGTCAGCCGAATTCGCTAAAGTGGACAGTCAGGAAGAGTTTGTGTCGCTGGTCGCGGGCAAAGAACTTAAGCGCCCTTTCATCAATCTGGAGGTTTCTCCGGAAGGAGCCATTTCCGGAAAGGGCGCGGCATGGGAAGTGACAGGAAACTGGACTTGGCGCGATGGGTATTTCTGCCGCGATCTTTTCTGGGGTGGCGATGCGCTGGGGTATAACTGTCAGGAAGTGCAGGCCAAAGACAATCGAATCCGCTTCACATCAGATAAGGGCGCAGGCGATTCTGCCGAGTTCCGTCTGCGCTAGGCGGATGCGTTGGTCTCAAAAAGCTTTATGCCGCTCAAGGCGCTTGAGCGACTTCAAAAGTCGACCGCGATGCCCTTTTTCTCCCAATCACCGTAGCGCACGGGTTCCGGTCCCTCGCGACCGCCCAATTCCGGCGGCAAGTTCAGATCTTGCTGCTTGCGCCGACGTTCTTCGGCTTCGGCCAAAGCCCGACGAGCTGCCGGAGGCAGCTCTTTAGCCACTTCATTTGTTTCTCTGTCGTCGCCCATTTCGCATCTTTCCTGAACGTCTTGCCCTTGATATACGCCCCTCTTTGGCGCAGACAACCCGCCAGCATCTATTGGAGCCACAATCATGTCCGACACAGGCGTTCCGGCGCGGCGCAGCGCCGTCTATCTGCTTGATCAGATTTTGGGTGAGGGGCGACTGATGTCCGAACTGACCGGGTCGGGCGCATTGGACAAATTACCCGTGGAGGACCGCGCACGGGCTGCACGTCTGGCCACCGACACGCTGCGGGGGATGGAACGCGCGGACCGCCTGCTGCAAAAGCACCTGTCGAAATACCCGCCGTTGACGGTTCGTAATGTGCTGCGGGTCGGCACGGTTGAACTTTGTACTGGGGCTGCGGCGCACGGTGTTGTCAATGCCATGGTTGAACTCGTCTCCAAACATCCGCGGCTCAGCCATCTGAAGGGGCTGACAAACGCGGTTCTGCGCAAAGTTGCCGCAGATGGTCCTGACGCGTGGCAGAATCTGCGCGCCCCGCGATTGCCGAAATGGTTGCGCGGTCCTTTGGTTCAGGCCTGGGGCGCTGATGCCATGGCGGCGATGGAAATCGCGCATTTTAACGGCGCGCCACTTGACCTGACGGCACGTGATGACCCGCAGGCCGTGGCAACCGCAACGGGTGGCACGCTTCTGCCGAATGGATCAGTGCGTATCCGCGATGCGGGGCAGGTTTCCTCAATGCCCGGTTTCGCTGAAGGCGCTTGGTGGGTCCAAGATGCCGCCGCAGCGATGCCGGTTCAAATTCTGGCTCCGAAACCTGGTGAGAAGGTGCTGGACCTTTGTGCGGCCCCCGGTGGCAAAACCATGCAACTGGCGGCAGCGGGCGCTCAGGTGACGGCGCTGGACGATTCGGCGGGGCGTATGACGCGCGTAGAAGAAAACCTGTCCCGTACGGGGCTCAAGGCCGAACTTGTGGTTGCCGACGCGCTGAGCGCCAAGGGGCAATATGATGCAGTGCTGCTGGACGCACCCTGTTCAGCAACGGGTACGATCCGACGCCACCCGGATCTGCCACAGGCAAAGGACGGGTCTGAGTTTGGCGCGTTGATTGATCTGCAAGAGCAGCTGATCGACCATGCCTGGACATTGCTTAAGCCGGGCGGACGCCTGGTATTCTGCACCTGTTCCTTGCTGCCCGACGAAGGCGAGGTCCAAGTGGATGAAGCGCTGATCCGTCATACCGACATGGAGACGGATAGACACGCGCTTGATCGCCCGGGCATTGATCCCGATTGGCAAACCACGGAAGGCGGATTGCGTTTGCGTCCGGATTTCTGGTCGGACAAGGGTGGTATGGATGGTTTCTACATGGCTTGCCTGCGCAAGTCTGCGTGATCCAAATGGTTTCTCCAGTATGAAAAGCAGGCGGGTCAAGATAAGTCGGTGACTCGCGGGTTTTGCCACGCTAACATATGCTCAAACGCCGTCAGAGCGTCCCCAGGCAGAGACCCACATGTCCGAAAACAGAAGTTTTGCTGCCCGCAAGGTGCATTTCCTGAATCGCTGGCACGCCGCGCGTGCCGGACGTATGCGCGCGCGCGCTGTGGGATTCGTCTCGTCACCTGAACCGCGCACGATCGGCAGTTTTGCCAAAGGTCGCCAGTTGCTGGCGGGTAATTTCCTCTTTGCTGGCCACCTGTTGGAACACAAGGATGCGGAATTATGGGATTTGCCGGCACCCAATAGTGATTATGAGCAGGAGATTCAGGGGTTCGCTTGGCTGGATGATCTTGCGGCGGTTGGCGATCCGCCAGCCCGCAATGCCGCGCGTCTTTGGCTCTGGGGCTGGATCGAACGTTATGGCCGTGGACGCGGCCCGGGCTGGACGCCCGATCTGACGGGGCGACGCCTCATCCGGTGGATCAACCACGCGCTCTTCATGTTGCAGGGGCAGGATGCACCAGACAGCGATGTCTTTTATCGCAGCCTGCATCAGCAAACACATTTTCTTGCCCGCCGCTGGCACGGTGCGGCCAGCGGACTGCCCAGATTTGAAGCGCTGACCGGTCTGGTTTACGCGGGCCTGTCTCTGGAAGGAATGGAACCGGTGGCGATGCCCGCCGTGAAAGCACTGGCGAAGGAGTGCCGCTCACAAATCGACGATCAGGGTGGCCTGCCCACGCGGAACCCCGAGGAGTTGCTGGAGGTTTTCACCCTCCTCACATGGGCCGCCGCAGCGCTGTCTGATGCGGGCCACGCGACACCTCAGGAACACCTGGACGCCATTGAACGCATTGCACCGACCTTGCGGACATTGCGTCATTCGGACGGCGGTTTGGCGCGCTTCCACGGTGGTGGACGGGGGCCGGAAGGCTGGCTCGACCATGCTTTGGCGCAAGCGCGGGTCAAAACGCGCCAGCCGGACGGATTGTCGATGGGGTTTGCACGGCTTTCGGCGGGGCGCACGAGCGTCATTATCGATGCGGCGAAACCACCCACGGGCCGGGCATCGTTTAACGCCCACGCTTCCACTCTGGCGTTGGAACTGACGTCAGGGCGACGACCGCTGGTGGTCAATTGCGGATCGGGGCGTTCCTTTGGTCCCGATTGGCGGCGGGCTGGTCGGGCGACCCCATCGCATTCAACGCTGTCGCTGGACGGCTATTCGAGTGCGCGGCTTGGGAATACCGACCGGGCGACAGGGCGCGAAGAGCTCATCGAGGCACCCACGCGTGTCCCAATCGAGATTGGGCATGTGAGCGACGGGTTGCGGTTTCAGGGGGGGCACAACGGATTTGCGCAAACCCACGGGCTGACGCACGCACGCACACTTGAAATGACCTTTGACGGGCGGGCGATGGCCGGAGAGGACATGTTGCTGTCACTGGATGATGCGGAAAAGAAGCGCTTTGACCGCGCCCTTGATGCCACGCAACTGCAAGGCATCGCCTTTGACATCCGATTCCACCTTCACCCAGAGGTGGACGCGACACTCGATTTGGGCGGGGCTGCAATCTCCATGGCTCTGAAAAGCGGCGAAATCTGGGTCTTCAGACATGATGGCGCCCAAACTCTGAGCTTGCAGCCGTCGGTTTATCTCGAAACCGGTCGCCTCAAACCGCGCAGTGCAAATCAGATTGTTCTTTCCGGTCGGGCTATGTCATACGCCACCCGTGTCCGCTGGTCCTTGTCCAAAGCGCAGGAAACTGCGATTGGCGTGCGGGATCTCAGCCAAGATGCGCCAGACCTGACCGAATAGCCTTTCAAGGATTCCTGCCCATGACCGATCTCGCCCCGCTGCGCCGCGCACTTCTTTCCGTTTCAGACAAGACCGGGCTGGTGGATCTGGGGCAGGCTTTGGCGGCACGTGGCGTCGAGCTGCTGTCTACCGGGGGCACGGCAAAGGCGTTGCGCGATGCAGGGTTGGAGGTGCGGGATGTTGCGGATGTGACCGGTTTTCCTGAAATGATGGACGGCCGGGTCAAGACACTGCACCCGGTGGTTCATGGCGGGCTGCTGGCACTGCGGGACAAGGATGATCATGTCGCGGCGATGCAGGCGCATGATATCGGCCCCATCGATCTGGTGGTGGTGAACCTCTACCCCTTCGAGGAGACGCTGGCCAAAGGGGCGCCCTATGCCGAGATGATCGAGAACATCGATATTGGGGGCCCGGCGATGATCCGATCGGCGGCGAAAAACCACGGGTTCGTGACGGTTGTGGTGGATGTGCAGGACTATGACGCGGTTTTGGCGGAACTGGCAGCCCATGACGGGCAAACAACCTATGCGCTGCGTCAACGTCTTGCCCAAACCGCCTATGCGCGGACGGCAGCCTATGACACGGCTGTCAGCACCTGGATGGCCGGTGAGGTGGGGCAAACGCCGCGCCGCCGGACCTTTGGCGGCACTCTGGCGCAACCCCTTCGCTATGGGGAGAACCCGCATCAGTCCGCCGCTTTTTACACGGATGGCTCCAACCGTCCCGGTGTGGCGACGGCGACCCAGCATCAGGGTAAGGAGCTGAGCTACAATAACATCAATGACACGGATGCGGCCTTTGAGTTGGTGAGTGAGTTTGACCCGGGTGACGGCCCGGCTTGCGCAATCATCAAACACGCAAATCCTTGCGGCGTGGCACGAGGCGCAACGCTGAAAGAGGCCTACACACGCGCCTTTGATTGTGACCGGACCTCTGCCTTTGGCGGCATCATCGCCTTGAATCGGCCCCTGGATGCGGAGACGGCGCAGGAAATCACCGGAATTTTCACCGAAGTCGTCATCGCACCCGGTGCGGATGAGGCTGCGCTCGCCGTTTTCGCGGCAAAGAAAAACCTGCGCCTTCTGACAACGGATGGGCTGGCCGATCCGGCAACTGCCGCTCTGGCGGTCAGGCAGGTGTCGGGAGGTTATCTGGTGCAGGACAAGGATGTCGGGCGGGTTTCATTGGATGATCTGAAGGTGGTTACCCGGAAGTCCCCATCCGATCAGGAGATGGCAGACCTGTTGTTTGCATGGACCGTGGCGAAGCATGTCAAATCCAACGCGATCATCTACGTCAAGGATGGTGCGACGGTCGGCGTCGGTGCCGGGCAGATGAGCCGCGTAGACAGCACGCGGATCGCTGCGCGCAAAGCGCAAGACATGGCTGAGGCGATGGGCTTGCCAGCACCACTGACGCAGGGTTCGGTGGTGGCGTCGGATGCTTTCTTTCCCTTTGCCGACGGCCTGATCACAGCTGCCGAAGCGGGCGCAACTGCGCTGATCCAACCCGGTGGATCCATGCGGGATGACGAGGTGATTGCCGCGGCAGATGAAGCGGGCCTTGCGATGGTCTTTACCGGCATGCGCCATTTCCGACACTGAGAACAGGAACCCCAATGCGCACAATCTTTTGGGCAGCGGCGGCCGCTTTCGTCATTGATCAGGCCAGCAAGTACTGGGTCATTCACGGGCTGGAGCTTTGGCGCATCCGGGCGATTGATGTTCTGCCGCCGGTGCTGAACTTCCGCTACGGGGAAAACAGGGGCATCAATTTTGGCCTTTTTGGCGACGGATCAGAGGCCAGTCGCTGGATATTGATCGCTCTTGCGGTTGCGATCTGCCTGGCGGTTCTGGTCTGGGTCCGAAAGCACGCTCTTGGCCGAATGGCGCGCATTGGCGCCGGCCTCCTGGTCGGCGGGGCGCTGGCCAATGTGCTCGACCGGCTGATCTATGGTTACGTTCTGGATTTTCTGAACATGTCCTGTTGCGGTATCGACAATCCCTTTGTGTTCAACCTGGCGGATGTGTTCATATTTGCTGGCGCGATTGCGTTGGTGTTCTTTGCTCCAGACGTGAAGTCTGAGCCCAAAAAAGGCCAGTGACATTGCCCGCCCGCTTGGCGTATCAACGGACTGACCGCGAGGAGACCTGACATGCGCCGGATTTTGGCCCTCATTCTGATCACCGCTGCCCTCAGCGCTTGTGCAAACAAGGGCCTGAGAGATCTGCGTCCCAATTCGCGTGGACCGGATGAGTTCATCATCGAGCCCAAAGCCACGCTGGAAACGCCAGATGATCTGAGCGCGCTACCGACCCCAACGCCTGGCCAAAGCAACCGGACCGACAATGACCCGCTGTCTGATGCGGTCATCGCTCTGGGTGGCAAACCGGCGCAATCCAGCGGCATTCCCGCCTCTGATGGCGCTCTGGTTACGGCCGCCAGCCGCTTTGGCGTATCGCCGAGCATTCGTCAGGACCTCGCGAAAGCCGATGCTGATTTCCGCCGCAGACAGTCGCGCTTCACCCAGTTCCGCCTTTTCCCCGAGGATCGTTATGTGCAGGCTTATCGCCGCGAGGTTCTTGATGCGGAGACGGTTGCAGGGCAATGGCGACGTGCCGGGGCCAAAACGCCAAGCTATCCACCGCTCAATTGAGCTTACTCGGGGCGCTTTCGCTCACTTTCGTGACAGGACGCCTTGAACCCGCGCCGCGGGGAAGTACCTCTTGGGCAACGAGATGTGATTGACCACAAGAAGGACGTCCCATGATCCGACTGACTGCCATTGCAGCACTTCTTTCGCTTCTTCCCGGTTTTCTGGCCGCGAGTGACGAGGCGGTCACCACTTTCAAACTCGACAATGGCATGCAGGTCATCGTGGTCGAAGATCACCGTGCCCCCGTGGTACAGCATATGGTCTGGTACCGGGCCGGATCGGCTGATGAGCCCAAAGGCTCGTCTGGCGTCGCCCACTTCCTGGAACACCTGCTGTTCAAGGCGACCGATAAACTGGCCGCAGGAGAGCTGTCAGCGACGGTTGCGCGAAACGGCGGGCGCGACAATGCGTTCACGTCATATGACTATACCGCCTATTTCCAGAGGGTTGCAGCGGATAGGCTGGAATTGATGATGAGCATGGAATCAGACCGGATGCGCAACATTCGTCTGACCGAAGAGAATATCCGAACCGAGCGCGATGTGATCATTGAAGAACGCAACCAGCGGACCGAAAACAATCCCAGCGCCCTGTTCGGGGAACAGTTAAGCGCGGCGCAGTTCCTCAACCACCGTTATGGCGCACCGATTATCGGTTGGATGCACGAAATGCGCTCGCTGGATATGGATGACGCTTTGGGGTTTTACGAAACCTACTATGCGCCCAACAACGCCATTCTTGTTGTTTCAGGGGATGTAACGCCGGAAGACGTGCGCAGGTTGGCAGACAAATACTATGGCGTAATTCCTGCCAACCCCGATCTTCCTGAACGTATTCGCACCGAAGAACCGCCGCAAACCGCCGAAAGGCGGGTGATTTTCCGTGACGCACGTGTCGCGCAGCCTTATGTGCGCCGGTCCTATCTGGCACCTGAGCGTGATCCGGGAGATCAGCAGACGGCAGCAGCCCTGACCATTCTGGCGGAAATTCTGGGCGGTGGCACGACGTCTTATCTGACCGATGCATTGCAGTTCGATACGCAGATCGCGACCTATTCGGCGGCCTTCTACCGTGGGGTTTCGCTGGATGATACGACCTTCACTGTGTTGGTTGTGCCGCGCCCGGGCGTGAGCCTGCAAGAGGCCGAAGACGCCATGGATGCGGCGTTGGAACAATTCCTGATAGACGGTGTCGACGCTGAACAGCTTGACCGTATCAAGCTGCAAATCAGGGCGGATCAGATTTATGCGCGTGACGATGTGGACCGAATTGCCAACCGCTATGGGCAAGCCCTGTCGTCGGGTTTGACGATTGAAGATGTGCAAGCCTGGCCCGATGTTCTGGAGGCGGTGACGGCCGAAGATATCGTCGAAGCCGCACGCGATGTTTTTGATATCCGCGCCTCTGTGACCGGATGGCTGATGCGCGAGGAGGTAACGCAATGATCCGTTTTCTTTTGTCGATGTTTGTCACTTTTGTGATCGCAGCACCCACGGCGGCAGAGGTCAAAATTCAGGAAGTTACCTCTGATCGCGGATTGACGGCCTGGTTGGTGGAAGATCACTCCATTCCGTTTGTAGCATTGGAAGTCCGGTTTCGGGGTGGCGCGTCGCTGGATGCACCTGGCAAGCGCGGTGCGGTGAACCTGATGACGAGCCTTCTTGAGGAGGGCGCGGGTGACATGGACGCCAGAGCCTTTGCCCGAGCAGGGGAGGCGCTTGCCACATCTTTTGGGTTCGATGTCGGAGACGATTCCCTATCGGTTTCCGCCCGGTTCTTGACGGAGAATCAAGACGCTTCGGTCGCTTTGCTGCGCGCGGCTTTGCTTGAGCCGAGGTTCGATGCGGATGCCATTGAACGCGTCAGAAACCAGGTGCTTTCCATCATTCGCTCAGAGGCCAAGGACCCGAACGACATCGCCAGCCGGACCTTTGACCAGGTTGCCTTTGGAGATCATCCCTATGCGACGTCGATCAACGGTACCGAAGAAACCGTGGCGGCCCTGACCCGTGACGATCTGGTACAAGCACACCTCAATGTTATGGCGCGCGACCGCATCTACATCGGCGCTGTCGGAGATATCACGCCCGGAGATCTGGCGATCCTGATGGATGAATTGCTGGGTGACTTACCTGAAACCGGTGCGCCGATGCCACCAGTGGCGCAGGTTGAAATTCCCGGTGGCGTAACCGTTGTTCCTTTTACAACGCCGCAGTCTGTAGCGATATTCGGGCATGCCGGAATGGCCCAGGAAGATCCCGATTTTTTTGCCGCCAGCGTCCTCAACCAGGTTTTGGGGGGCGGGTCATTTGAGAGCCGATTGATGGATGAGGTGCGCGAAAAACGCGGACTGACCTACGGGGTCTACTCTCATCTCATACCAAAAGATCTCGCTGCGATTTACCTTGGATCCGTAAGTTCGGCCAATGATCGGATCGCAGAAGCCATTGATGTCATCCGGTCCGAATGGGCCAGGGCGGCGGCGGAAGGTGTGACACAGGCTGAGCTGGATGATGCCAAGACCTACATGACAGGGGCCTACCCCTTGAGATTTGATGGAAACGGACCGATCGCGCGGATAATGGTCGGAATGCAAATGCTCGGTTTGCCGATCGACTACATTGCGACCCGAAACGAGCGCGTTGAGGCGGTCACCTTGGAAGACGTCAAACGGGTCGCCGCGGATCTGCTTGTTCCGGAAGGGCTGCATTTCGTTGTCGTCGGGCAGCCGGTTGGGCTGGAAAGCACACCAGCCAACTGATGTTTTGTTAAAATGAGGCGCTGTCGCGCCACGCCATGTCCTCGGCCCCTGGTGGGCCGAGTGTTGTCGCGCGATTCAGGTGTTATTCGCCATAGGGGACCCAGATATTCTTGATTTCGGTCGCGGCATCGAGGAATTCCTTGCCTTGACCTGCTTTTCCCATCCAGTCACGGGCGAAACCATTGTTGACCCAGGTGCGTTTGAGATTGCTGGCGCTGGCACGTTCAATGTCAGCGCAGAGGTCTTTATCCGCGAATGACCAAACAGCATCAACATCCATATGACTTGCCATGTGCCTTGCGACATCTGCATGAGGACCGGTGAGAATATTGACAACACCAGAAGGCACATCTGACGTTTCCAGGATTTGGATGAAATCCGTAGCTGCCAGAGGAAAGGGTTCAGAAGCACTGAGAATGACCCGATTGCCCATGGCGATGGCCGGAGCCATGCAGGAGATCAGACCCAGCAAGGGCATCTCATTCGGGCAGATGGCGCCGATCACGCCAACGGGTTCCTTCATGGCAAGGGCGACGCCGCGGATGGGAACACCGTGCACCTGACCGTCGTTTTTGTCAGCCCATGCAGCATAGGTGAAGAGCCGCTGTATTGTCGCTTCGATCTCCTTTTCCCCCAGCTTGCCACCCCGCATGTCATTCAAACGCCGCGCAAATTCTGCGGCCCGAGCGGATAGGTTTTCGGCGATATAATAAAGGATTTGCGCACGCAGGTGGCCGCTGGTTCTGGCCCAGCTCTTTGCAGCCTGCGCGGCTTCAACCGCGTTGCGCAAGTCCTTGCGGTTTGCCAGGGAGACATGGCCAAGTTGACCCCCTGACTTTCCCCAGACCGGGCGCGAATAACCCCCATCCGGGCGGGATTGCTTGCCGCCGATGAAGAGTTTGGCCGTCCGGTCGATTGGATCGACAGGATCGCCACTGCCGGAAAAGGCTGAAATTTCCTTGAGCGGTTTTCGCGCGCCCTTAGGCCGTGTGTAACCTGCAAGACCTTCCCATCCTCCTTCGCGGCCAAAACCGCTTTCCCGCACACCCCCGAAACCGGCGGCAGCATCCATCAGATTGGTGCCATTGATCCAGACGATCCCGCTGGCCAATTTGGGCGCGATGTCGAGCGCGAGGTTGATGTTCTCGCTCCAGACGGTTGCGGCGAGCCCGTAGCGCGTATTATTGGCCAGCGCGACAGCATCCGCAGGCGTCCGGAACGTTGAGGACACCAGAACGGGTCCAAAGATCTCTTCCTGCATCAGCGTATCAGCAGGGTTCAGACCCGTGATCAGCGTGGGTGGGTAGAAGCTGCCAACTTCGGGCAATTGCGCCGTGGCGACGTGGGTATGACCCGCGGAATTCGAAGCGACGAGCTCAGTAATTGCTTTCAGCTGGACCGGGTCGACAATCGCGCCAACATCAATGCTCTTGTCCAACGGGTTGCCGACGCGCAGCTTGTCCATGCGCGCACGCAACTTGGCATAAAACACCTCTGCAACCGGTTCGTGCACCAAAAGACGCGATCCCGCACAGCATACCTGACCCTGATTGAACCAGATCGCATCAACCAAGCCTTCGACGGCTGAATCGAGATCCGCATCGTCAAATACGATGTAGGGAGACTTCCCCCCCAACTCCAGCGTCAGCGCCTTGCCGCTGCCCGCCGTGGCTTCGCGGATACGGCGTCCGACCGCCGTTGATCCTGTAAACGCCACTTTGTCGACATCCGCAGCCACAATCATTTCGCCAACGGTGCCATCACCAGTGATAATGTTTACAACGCCTTTCGGCAGCCCGGCCTGACGGCAGATATCCGCGAAAAGCAAGGCGGTCAGAGAGGTGTATTCAGCAGGTTTCAGAACAACTGTATTGCCCACGGCGAGGGCCGGGGCGATTTTCCAGGCCAACATCAGCAGTGGGAAATTCCACGGGATCACCTGACCGCATACGCCTAGCGCTTCGCGGTCCGGCAACGCGTCTTCCATCAACTGCGCCATGCCGGCGTGGAAATAGAAATGCCGCTGTGCAAGGGGTACATCGATATCACGGCTCTCGCGGATCGGTTTGCCATTGTCGAGCGATTCCAGAACGGCAAACATCCGTGCGTGTTTTTGCAGCAGGCGCGCAAGGGCGTAAAGATATCGCGCTCTGCCATGGCCGCCAAGGCCTTCCCATTTGGGGTGGGCGCGCCGGGCTGCTTTCACTGCGGCATCGACGTCCGCCTGTGTGCCTTGGGTCAGTGTCGCCAGGGTCTCTCCATTCGCCGGATTGCGGCTGTCAAAACCTTCCCCTGGTTCCGTGAAGGTGCCGTCGATAAAATGTCCGAACCGATTTTCCTGATCTTTCAGCCAAGCCAATGCATCTTCGGTACTTTCCGGAGCGACCCCGTATTCCATCGTTTCAAATATCTCGGAAACTGTCATGGCCTCAGGCCCTTTCAATGCGTGTCAGCTGGTCGGGTGGCGGTAGCTGGCGGAGTAATTGCCGGTGACGTGATGCTCTAGCTGGCGCTCAATGTCATTCAGCAAAGATGACGCTCCAAAACGAAACAGATCGGGCTGTAGCCACCGGTCGCCCAACTCTTCTTTCATCATCGCCAGATAGGTGATTGCATCCTTGGCCTTTGAAATGCCGCCCGCCGGTTTGTATCCGACCCTGAACCCGGTGCGCAGATGGTAATCCCTTATGGCCCGGATCATGACAAGGGTGACGGGCAGGGTCGCATTGACGCTTTCCTTGCCGGTTGAAGTCTTGATGAAATCGGCACCCGCCATCATGCAAATCAGGGACGCCCGCGCCACATTGCGCAACGATCCTAACTCGCCAGTGGCCAGAATGGCTTTGACATGGGCCTCTCCGCAGGCGGCACGAAAGGCGCACATTTCGTCATAAAGCGCTTGCCAGTTGCCGCTCAGTACATGACGGCGTGAGATCACGATATCTATTTCTGCAGCCCCGGCTTTCACGCTCTCGTCAATCTCGGCGATCCGCAGATGCAACGGTGACAATCCCGCCGGAAACCCGGTACTGACTGCCGCAACCGGAATGCCCGTGCCTTGCAATGCTCTTACAGCGGCCGGGATCATCTCGTGATAGACACATACCGCCCCGGTTGTAATGCCGGGCATGCCCAAGGTGTCGAGCACGGATTGCGCGACGGGTTGCCGGGCCTTGGCGCACAGACGCGCCACCCTGTCTTCGGTGTCATCCCCAGAAAGAGTGGTCAGGTCTATGCAGGTCACAGCACGCAACAGCCACGCAGCCTGATGTTGTTTCTTGACCGACCGCCGCGCCGGAAGACCGGCAGCCCGACGTTCAACTGCCGATGTATTGGCCTGCAAGCTGCGCACCCAATCCATATCCAATGCCATGCCAGGATTTCTGGGTTCCGTCACTTGGGGCAACTGGTGACCGGTTGTTGGCTGGGCAGTTTGGGTTTCGTGGCTGAGCATCCCGGTCATCCTTGTCGCGCATCTGCGCAAAATCGCATGACGGGTTCGCCTTGGCAAGCGCCCGTGCCATCCATTGCGGCAATGAAACGACGGTTTAACGAATTCTTCGAATGCAACTGCTCATGCGGCCATGCACGGCCCACCATCAGGTATTGCGGCCGGTCGAAATACTACTTGATCCATGGTGTCCTGTGCTCTCATAGTCCCGACACTGATGACAACGGACCAATCCGGCAGCAGGGGGACAAGATGACCGACCACTCAATAGGCACGCCAGAACAGCTGCGTGACCCGAACTACACACCCGCATTGGGCAAGGCTATCCCACTGGGCATCCAGCATGTTCTGGCCATGTTCGTTTCCAACGTGACGCCTGCGATTATCGTTGCGGGGGCCGCCGGATTCGGGTTCGGATCGAACTCTCCGGATTTCCCGGAACTACTCTATCTCATTCAAATGTCGATGCTCTTTGCGGGCGTTGCCACCTTGCTGCAAACCATCACTCTGGGGCCCGTTGGCGCGGCCCTGCCAATTGTACAAGGCACATCCTTTGCCTTTATCCCGATCATGATCCCGCTGGTTGCCGGTCGTGGGGTGGATGCGCTGGCCGCTCTGTTCGGTGGTGTATTGATCGGCGGGATTTTCCACGCGTTTTTAGGGCTTTTCATTGGCCGTATCAGGTTTGCACTGCCGCCCCTGGTGACCGGGCTGGTTGTCACCATGATCGGCCTCGCGCTGGTCAAGGTCGGCATTCAATATGCCGCCGGTGGCGTGCCTGCGATCGGTACGCCGGAATATGGCAGCTTGTTGAACTGGTCTGCCGCCCTCGTGGTCATCTTTGTCACCTTGGGGCTGAAGTTCTTCAGCAAGGGCATGCTCTCGGTATCCGCGGTGTTGATCGGGCTGATCGTCGGGTATTTCTATGCGCTTATGGTCGGGATGCTGAGCTTTGAGGCCATCGGCACCTCCTGGTCACGCTCCGCCGCCTTCGCCCTGCCGCAGCCTTTCAAATACGGGTTCGAGATCTCCTTCGCCGCCGTATTGGGTTTCTGTCTGATGGCATTCATCTCGGCCATCGAAACGGTGGGTGATGTCTCCGGCATCACCAAAGGGGGCGCTGGCCGTGAAGCTACGGACAAGGAAATCGCCGGTGCAACCTACGCGGATGGTCTGGGGTCTGCGCTTGCCGGTATCTTTGGCGGGTTCCCCAACACATCCTTCAGTCAAAACGTCGGTCTGATCGCGATGACCGGCGTGATGAGCCGCCATGTGGTGACCTGCGGCGCGATTTTCCTGATTATCTGCGGGCTGGTGCCAAAGGTTGGCGGATTGATCCGGACCATCCCCATCGAAGTCCTTGGCGGCGGTGTAATCGTCATGTTTGGCATGGTCGTTGCGGCAGGTGTCTCCATGCTGTCGGATGTGGACTGGAACCGCCGTAACATGGTGATTTTCGCGATTTCCCTGTCGGTCGGGCTTGGTTTGCAACTGGAACCGGGGGCCGTTCAGCATTTGCCCGACACCCTGCGCATTCTGATGACCAGCGGATTGCTGCCCGCCGCTTTCATAGCCATTCTGCTGAACCTTGTTTTGCCCGAGGAACTGGCAAGCGAGGCCACGGAAGAGGTCTCCGGCGGGATGTCAGGGGAGGCGAAGGGCAGCTTGCCGCATAAGTAACAACGGCGCAGCTATGGGTGGTTTCGTGGCGGTGTGTTCATCCGAACCGCCGCGCGAATCCGGTTTCAGAATCGGGTGAGGACATGCTATACCTTGCGTCATGGTATCCCTCGACCCCAATATAGGCGATGTGCGCCCTGTTATCCGGCAACTTGATGAAGGCGCAATCAACCGGATTGCGGCGGGTGAGGTGGTCGAACGGCCAGCTTCTGCCGTCAAGGAACTGGTGGAAAATGCGCTGGATGCCGGCGCGCGCCGGATCGCCATAGATTACGCAGACGGCGGCAAGACATTGATCCGCGTGCAGGACGATGGCTGCGGCATGACCGAAGCGGAACTGCCGCTGGCACTGTCCCGCCATGCCACATCCAAGATCGACGGATCCAACCTGTTGGACATCCACACCTTTGGCTTTCGGGGCGAGGCTTTGCCATCTCTGGGAGCGGTTGGACGTCTGACATTGGCAAGCCGGGTCGAAGGCGCACCGGGCGTTGAGATTTTGGTCAACGGCGGGGTGATGGGCGCGCTCAAACCAGCCGCATTGAACAATGGTACAACGGTCACGCTGCGCGATCTTTTTTTCGCGACCCCCGCACGGCTGAAATTCCTGCGCACGGACCGGGCAGAGGCGCAGGCCATTGGCGATGTGATCAAGCGTCTGGCGATGGCAGAACCCTTCGTGCAATTTGTGCTGAGGGATGTTTCTGGCGGTGGCGAGGGGCGTGAGGTATTTCGGGCAGATGCCGAGCAGGGTGACCTCTTCGGAGCCCTCCACGGTCGTTTGGCCCGCGTGCTGGGGCGCGAATTTGCCGAAAATTCCCTGCCGATTGACGCCGAACGCGAAGGTTTGCACCTGACCGGCTTTGCGGCTTTACCGACTTATTCGCGGGGCTCAGCGATCGCGCAATATCTCTTTGTCAACGGTAGGCCGGTGCGTGACAAGCTTCTTGTGGGGGCCTTGCGGGGTGCCTATTTCGACTTTCTGAGCCGCGACAGGCACCCGGCTGCTGCGCTGTTCCTGGATTGCGATCCGGCGCTTGTGGACGTGAACGTGCATCCGGCAAAATCCGAAGTGCGGTTTCGGGACCCGGGTGTCGCGCGCGGCCTCATCGTCTCGGCGCTGCGCCACGCACTGGCGGAGGCCGGGCACAGGGCATCGAGCACCGTGGCGCATGCGACCCTGGGCGCGATGACGCCGGAACCCGTTGGCGCGCGCGTCTATCAGATGGACCGGCAAAGGGCTGTTGCCCCGTCGCCCAGTTTTCAGGAAACGGCCCCTGTCTGGGGGCGCGTTGAAACGCCCGAGCCCGTCGATGAGTCGACGCCAGAGGAAGCCCCGGAATACCCTTTGGGCACAGCGCGCGGTCAGGTTCATGAAAACTACATCATCGCGCAGACCGCCACGGGTATGGTCATTGTCGATCAGCATGCTGCCCATGAACGCTTGGTCTATGAGAAGCTGAAACGTCAGATTGCCGAGAACGGCGTGGCGTCTCAGGCGCTGCTGATCCCGGAAATTGTCGAGCTTTCAGCGGGAGATCGCGCGCGGCTGATGGATATCGCCGATGATCTTCAGAAATTCGGTTTAACCATTGAACCTTTTGGCGGTGATGCCGTTGCCGTGCGAGAAACGCCGGCCATTCTGGGTGCTGTCGATGCACGTGCCATGGTGCTGGACATCCTTGATGAACTGGCCGATCAGTCGAGCAGCAACACGGTGCAGGCACGGATCGAAGCGATCCTGAGCCGCATTGCCTGTCACGGGTCCATACGCTCGGGGCGCTGGATGAAAGCGGAAGAAATGAACGCGCTCCTGCGCGAGATGGAAGCGACACCGCATTCCGGGCAGTGCAATCACGGACGCCCGACATATGTGGAACTCAAACTAAGTGACATAGAGCGGCTCTTTGGACGCACATGATTGAAATCGCTGGACATACTTATGCATTGGATGACCCGTTGGTTATCCTGGTCTGCGTCGGGGCGGCGGCCCTGTTGTTGATTTTTGTTTTGCTGATCATGGCGGTGCGGTCGGCGGGACGCAGCGTGCAGATGACAGCACCACTGGTTCAGCAAATCAGCATGCTTGGTCAGCAGGTTCAGCAATTGGGCGCCGGTCAGGAACAGTTGCGGGGCGGGCTGCAAACTGTCTCCGACACGCAGGCCAACGCGCAAACGCAGGTGATCCAGACCGTTGAGGCACGGCTCGCCACCGTCCAGCAGCAGATGCAAGACCGGCTGGCGGATAATGCGCTGCGGTCCGCGCGGTCCCTTTCGGAAATGCAGGAGCGCATGAAAGAAACGCTGCACGGATCGTCAAAACAGACCACGACGTCGCTGACACAGTTGCAGGAACGGCTGGCGGCGATCGACAAGGCACAGGACAACATCACGAAATTATCCGGGGATGTGCTGTCACTTCAGGACATCCTGAGCAACAAGCAGACCCGTGGAGCCTTTGGTGAAATCCAGTTGCGTGACATTGTGTCCAAAGCGTTGCCAAGCGACAGCTTTGCCCTGCAACACACGCTAAGCAACGGAAAACGCGCGGATTGTCTTGTCCATTTGCCCAATCCGCCGGGTCCCATCGTCATCGACAGCAAGTTTCCACTTGAGGCATATGAAGCTCTGCGTGCGGCAGAGACGGATTGGGCATTGAAAGACGCCGTGGCCAAGATGAAAACGGCTGTGACCAAACACATTACCGATATTTCCGACAAATACATTATCGAAGGTGAAACGGCGGATGGGGCGCTGATGTTCCTGCCCTCCGAGGCCGTCTACGCCGAATTGCACGCGAATTTCCCCGAGCTGGTGCGCAAGGGTTTCGACGCGCGAGTCTGGATTGTGTCGCCAACCACCTGCATGGCCACACTGAACACCATGCGCGCTATTCTGAAAGATGCCCGCATGCGCGAACAGGCCGGGGCCATTCGGTCGGAACTGTCAAAACTGGTGACGGATGTGGACCGTTTGGGAACACGTGTCGGCAATCTGGACAGGCATTTCTCGCAGGCCTCCAAGGACATCGAAGAGATCAAGATCAGCGCCGACAAGGCTGGAAAACGTGCCCACAGGCTCGACAATTTCGATTTCGAAGAGCTATCCCCTGACGATGCTGGAAATGTTGTCCCACTTGCGAAGTCGGACGTTTAACCGGCAAAGGCGGCCATGATCCCGCGCAATTCGGCCAGACCGCGCATGCGCCCGATCAGAGGATACCCGGGCATGCTGTCCATGTCACGATCTGACAAAAGCTCCTGTCCGTGGTCCGGGCGCATCGGGATTTGCCAATCGTCACGCCCTTCATCTCTGCGCCGGAGCTGTTCAGCCATCAAGGCCCGGACGGTCGCAACCATATCGGTATCACCTTCCAGATGAGCCGCTTCAAAGAAGTCAGGACGGTTGGGATCGCCATCTGAAAGCCGTTTTGTGTTGCGCAGATGGGCAAAATGGATACGGGCCCCGAGCCTCTCGACAAACCCGGGCGCGTCAAAATCCGCGTTAACCCCAAGCGACCCGGTGCACAGCGTGGCGCCATTGGCCGCCATATCCACGGCATCCAGCACATGCGCGTAGTCGTCGGTCGATGACATGACCCGCGGCAGGCCAAGCAATCCGAATGGGGGATCGTCCGGGTGGCAGCAAAGCCGCATACCAAGCGATTGTGCGAGGGGTGCGACTTCGGACAAAAAGTCGATCAGATGTGCTCTGAGTCGGTCCGGGCTGATCCCATCATAGCTGGCCAGCCGACGCCTCACATCGTCCAATGTCCAATTGTCGTTTGCCCCCGGCAGACCGGCAATAATGGTTTGTTGCAACGTCAGCCGCTCGCTGTCTGACAAGTTGTCAAATCGTGCGCTGGCAGCGTCCCGCTGAAGGGTGGAATAGTCCTCCTGCGCGCCGTGGCGTTTGAGAATGTGCAGGTCGAAAACGGCAAAATCCAGAAGCCGAAAAAGCATCGCAGTGCCGCCATGGGGTTGCGATGCCCGCAGGGCAGTTCGTGTCCAATCGAGGATCGGCATGAAGTTGTAGCACACGGTGTGGATGCCTTGTCGCGCCAGAGCTTGAAGGCTGGATTTGTAGGCCGCCAGATGTTCGCTGGCACCGGTCCCTTGGGTTTTGATCGTCTCGGAAACCGGGAGGCTTTCCACCACATCCCAGGTAAATCCCTGCGATTGCAAGAGGTCTTGCCGCATGGATATTTCATCATCAGACCATGGCGTACCCGGCGCAAGATGATGCAGGGCCGTGACAATCCCCTCGACACCTACTTGATGCAGATCAGCGAGCGGGATTTTATCGGCGGGTCCGAACCATCGCCAACACTGCTTCATGGTTGCCATCCTTCGTAAAGCGTGTGGGTTTTTGCCAAGGGAAGTGTCACCTGCGTATCGCGTCGTGATGCGTCGTAAATGGCTGTGACCAGCTCTATGGAAGCGCGCCCGTCATCGAGCCCGACGGCGGAATTTGGTTGGTTGGCAAGGGCCCTGGCGACTTCGTTCAGGAACCCGATGAAACCTTGCGGTTCCGGCGGTAAGGTTGCAAGTAAACGATCTACCTTCGGCTGGTCATCAGGCGCGCGCGCGGTAAACTCCCAGGGTTGTGCGCCGGGGGCATAGGGTTCAGTGCCAGAGGTTGCCGTCAGGTTTTCGAAAACCATCCGAATACGGGTTTCATCAATGGCCGCGCCAAGGGTGATACTGCTGGTGCATAACGCGCCATTTTGCATTCGGAATGAGATGGCCGCGCAATCCTCGGTTTCAATGGGATTTACACGCGTCGTGGTCATCGCGGAAACCGTCTCGACCGGCCCCATGAAATGGGTCAGCAGATCGTGGTTGTGGATGGCATGTCCAAGCACCGCGCCCCCCTGTTCCCCGGCCCAGGTTCCGCGCCAGGGTGTGGCGTAGTAATCGGCCCCACGCTTCCAATGGGTTTCAACGGCGGCGACTTGGGGCGCGCCGGTCAAATCTGCAGCGATGAGCGCGCGCAGCTGGGCCAGTGCGGGGCCCCAGCGGTATTGAAAGACCGGGAAGATCTGCTTTCCACTAAGCTTGGCGGCGTCAGTCAGGCGATCAACAGCCGCCAGCGACGTGGCGAGCGGTTTTTCACAGATCACATGCTTGCCAGCCGCCAAGGCCCGCAGCGTTACCGGGACGTGAAGGTGGGGTGGCAGGCATACATCCACGAGATCAATGGCAGGGTCCTCCAGCGCTTGCCCAAGATCGGTAAGAACGGCAAAGTCATCCGCCTCGCGAATGCTCTCTGCGCGTGCGGCGTCCTGATCGACTATGACGGATACCGAATACAGATCGGGCAACGCGCGATATGCGGCGAGGTGTTCCCGGCCGATCCCGGCCCCGAGGATCGCGACACGGATCACAGGCGCTCCGTTTCAGCCAACTGCTGTGCCTTCAGCGCCAGTTCCATGACCAGAAAACAGTGTTGTTGGGTCATCGCTGTCTCGGTCCGGTTCAACACATCCTGCGCAAACCGCTCGAAATAGGGTAAACCGGCATCGGAGGCGTCAATTCTTTCGCATCGATCCTGTGTAACGAGAATGAGGTGATCGGTGCCATCCGCCCCTCCGACATCCACGTATTTCCGCAGCTCAATATAGCCTTCGGTCCCCAGAATTGTAAGGCGCCCGTCCCCCCAGGTGGGCAGAGCATCCGGCGTATACCAGTCCACGCGGATATAGCCTGTTGCCGTACCGCTGCGCAAAGACAGCTCGCCAAAATCCTGCAGACCCGGGTCGCCGGGACTAGCGTTGTTTGTCGTGAAGGCATGCGTGATTTCTGCGGTATCTACGCCCGTAAAATGCAAAAACTGGTCAATCTGGTGCGAGGCGATGTCGGTCAGGATACCGCCGTACCGTTCGCGTTGGAAAAACCAGTCAGGCCGTGTCGCGCAGTTCAGCCGGTGCGGGCCAAGGCCAACGGTATTTACGACCTTCCCGATGGCACCGGCCTGCACAAGCTCTGTGGCGCGCGTCACCGCTGGGACTTCGAAGCGTTCGGAGAAGTTGATCGACCAGATGCGACCGGTTTCCGAGACGCAGGTTTTGATTTCATCCAGTTGTTCGAGCGTTGTACAGCCGGGTTTGTCGGTCATGACATCCATGCCGCGTTGCATTGCCGCTATCGCCAACGCGGCGCGATCCGCAGGCACTGCCGAGATCAGTGCAAGAGATGCACCGCCGGCGAATGCTTCTTCCAGCGTCTCAATTCTTGGAATGTCCGGAAAGCGCTTGATGAAACCCGCAAGTGTTTCTGGCGCGCCGTCGGTCCAGTAACCAAGGCATTCCGCCCCGGTTGCCAACATGTTTTCCGTCATGCCGTAGATGTGCCGGTGATCGAGGCCAAGTGCGACGAAAGCAAGTGTCATGACGCGTGAAATACCTCTGTGCGTTGGCCGGATCTGTTTGCGCGTTCCATTGCATCTATAACGCGGTGCGCAGCCAGGCTGCTGGAACCGCTTGCGATCGGCTCTGAATTGTTGGCCAGGCTAGAGGCAAAATCCTCGATGATCGTCTGGTGCCATTCATGGGTAAAAGCCATGGGGTCAGCGCCGCCACCAGTGCTGGCCTCAGTGCCCGATGTTTCAATCCGACCGTCTAGATGGGTAATGGTCAGCACGCCGGATTCCAGACGGGCCGCTGCCTTGTCGCCCTGGACACGCAGGCTTTCCGCGCCACCGGGAAAAGCGGCCGTTGTCGCCATCAGACTACCGACAGCTCCGTTGCTCATCTCGAACAAGGCACCGGCCCAATCCTCTGCCTCAAGTTGGTGCAGCGAAGTGGTGCGCATCAGGGATTGGATTTGCGTGATCGGGCCCAAGAGCCAAAGCGCAAGATCAAGAGTGTGAATGGCCTGATTGATCATGACACCGCCGCCATCGCGGGCGTATAACCCACGCCCCGGCGCATCATAGTAAGCTTGGTCGCGCCACCACGGAACCCGGATTTCAACCGTCGAAATTTGCCCCAAAACACCGCAGTCCAGCGCCTGTTTCATTGCAAACGAGGCCGCGCGTGCGCGGTGCTGAAACACGACGCCCAAAGGGACGTTAGCCTGCCGACAAATGCGAACGATTTCTTCTGCGGCTGCGAGGGTTCTCTCGACAGGTTTTTCCATCAGGATCGGTTTGCCCGCACCGGCTAAAACGGAAACCAAATCGGTACGCGCATCGGGGGGTGTTGCGATGATAACGAAATCGATGGACCGATCTTCGGCGATCTCATTTATCGTCGAAAAGGCCGGAACCCTATAGCCCAGCGCCCTTGTTGCTTTGTCAGAATATGCCTGCGTGCGTTGGGTGTCGCGTCCCATGACGCCTGCCAGTGACAAGCCTTTCCGAGAATGCTGGATCGCGGCAAGATGCGTGTCGGCCACCATGCCCAGCCCAATCAGCGCAATCCTCATATCCCCTCCATCCTGCGGCGACATTTGCAGGAAACCAGCAAAAGGCCAAGCAAAAGATGCGTTGGAAAAAAAACCTGATAATGTGGCGAAAAATGCGAAGTTTCGTTGGGGGCATATGTGCAGAATTTGACGGGCGCAGCGGGAGCACTTTACGAGGAAATTCGTGATCTGCCGATTGTTTCACCACATGGTCATTGCGATCCTGAGTGGTTCGCCGCAGATGCGGCTTTTCCCGATCCTGCCGCCCTTTTGGTGGTGCCCGATCATTACGTCTTCCGGATGCTTTATTCGCAAGGCCACGCCTTGGCCGATCTGGGTGTCGGCGTGCCGGGAAAACAGGCTGACCCTCGCGAGGTCTTTCGCCGGTTTGCAAAGAACTGGCATCTCTTTCTGGGCACGCCATCACGCTTCTGGATGTCTTATGTGTTGCACGAAACGCTTGATGTGGCAGCGCCGCTGTCAGAGACCACGGCAGATCGGATTTACGATGAGGTCTCCGAAAAACTGCAGCTACCGGACTATCGCCCCCGCGCCTTGTTTGACCGGTTTGGGATAGAGGTTCTGGCGACGACAGATGGCGCATTGGATGATCTCGTGCATCATCAACAGATCGAAGACAGTGACTGGCAGGGGCGTGTCATACCGACCTTCCGGCCGGACAATGTTCTTGATCCCAATGATCCACAGTTTCTTGCGAATGTAGAGCAGCTCGGCGTGATCTCTGGCGAGGATGTTGCGCGTTTTTCGGGATACCTGAGTGCCTTGCGCAAACGTCGTGCCTTCTTCAGGAAAATGGGTGCGACAGCGACGGATCATGCGATTGAGGTGGTGCATACCGTATGGCTCGATGATCCTGAGGCGGTTTACCAGCGTCTACGATCCAGCACGTATGCGCCTGAAGATCAACGAGCATTCTACGGCCATATGCTCATCGAAATGGCACAGATGTCTGTTGAGGACGGGCTGGTCATGCAGATACACGGGGGCAGCAGGCGCAATACGAACCCTGCGGTGCTGGCGGCTTTCGGGCGCGATAAAGGCGCTGATATTCCTGTTGCAACGGATTGGGTGCGCGGGCTTGAAGCGCTGCTGAACAGGGTGGGCAATACACCGGATTTCACTCTTATTCTCTTCACGTTGGATGAAACCACCTATGCGCGGGAGCTGGCCCCGATGGCGGGTCATTGGCCGTGTCTTCGGATCGGGCCGCCGTGGTGGTTCCATGACAGTTCGGCGGGGATCGCGCGGTATTTCGATCAGGTTGTCGAGACAGCGGGCTATTTCAATCTTGCCGGTTTCAATGACGATACGCGTGCTTTTTTGTCCATACCGGCGCGGCATGATCTCTGGCGGCGCGGTGTGGCACAGCATTTGAGCGAGCAGGTCTCCAAAGGGGTGTTTGATCTTGCGGATGCGCGGATGCTGGCCCCGTTGCTGGCGACGGATCTGGCGCGCGATAGCTACAGGCTGAGCCGGTAATGCCGCGCATTTTGCATATTGGTGTTGGCAATTTCTGCCGGGCGCATCTGGCCGATTACACGCAAGATGCAGGGGACTGGTCGATTTGCGGCGTCAGTCTCAGATCACCGGGCGTGCGCGACGGGTTGAAAGCTCAGGGGTTCGGTTACACCCTTGCCATTCAGGGTCAGGAAGCCAAGCATATTGAAGTCTTCGACGACGTTCTGGTTGCGCCGGAAAACCCTGCCGCAGTTCTTGCACAAATTGTAGCGCCGGATGTTCACGTAATCTCCATCACCGTGACCGAAAAGGGTTATCACCTGACCCCGGACAACCGGTTGAACCGGGCTGATCCGATGATTGCAGAGGATCTGGCAGGGCATGGACCGCATACGCTGATCGGCTTTCTTGCGCGCGGGCTTGCGAACCGGACAACACCCGTGACCGTGCTGAGTTGTGACAATCGAAACGGCAATGGTGAGACATTACGCGCCGCAGTTTTGGACTTTGCGGAAGCTGCGCATTTGCGGATCGATCAGGCGATTGTGTCTTTTCCCAATTCCATGGTGGATCGGATCACCCCGGCGACAACGGAGGCGCTGCGCAAGCAGACCGGTGATGCCATGGCGGTGCCGACAGAGCCCTTCCGTGAGTGGGTGATCGAAGACAGCTTTGCAGGCCCGCGCCCCGATTGGCCGGATGCGCAGTTTGTCATAGATGTTGCCCCCCATGAGATGCGCAAACTCAGGATGCTGAACGCAGCACATTCCATGCTGGCCTATGCCGGAACGCTCGCAGGGTTCGAATTTGTGCATCAGGCGGTGGGTGCTGAAGTCCTGAGAAACGAAGCGCGCGCTGTCATGTCAGAGGCTGCGCAAACGCTGCCGCCCGATGTCCGACATCAGGCTCCGGCCTATGCTGAAGCGCTGATCGAACGTTTTGACAATCCACACATCAACCACAGCCTGCGCCAGATCGCGATGGATGGATCACAAAAGCTGCCCTATCGCATTTTTGATAGTATCCGCGAACGGTCTGCGGATGGGGCTGGATCGCCCGCGTTGTGCAAGGCGGTGCGGGCATGGCTGGCCTTTTGCCGAGAAGAAACGGCTGCTGCGAGGCCTCTGCAAGATCCGTTGGGCGCGAAGATATCGCAGCTCATTTCATCAGGTGCGCCCGACAAAGCTTTGTTGGAGTTGATTGGCGCGGAGCATCTATCAGCGGTTATTCTGGAATGATCGCGCCTCGATGTCGCACAACCCGTGCTGCTAGATCATGGCCTGATCGAAGGGCTTCCGCTTGAGATTTTCCGCTTAACAGCGCCCCGAGGTATCCGCCGTTGAAACTGTCCCCGGCCGCCGTCGTGTCGATGACTTTTTTTGCGGGCGGATAGTCTTGCACAACGTCTGAGCCCAAGGAAAGCGGGCCTTGTGCGCCGCGTTTCAATGCGCCGTTGATGAATGACTTTTGGCACCGTGACTCCACATCGGATGCAGTTTCACGGAAGAGGGCCATTTCGTCATCAATGGAGGGCAAAGCGATATCTGTATGGGCCCAAATTGCGCGGGTGACGTTCTGCGCTGTTGCCTCATCCTCCCAAAGCGCCGGGCGATAATTGCTGTCATAGATGACCCGTAGATCCGTGCTTTGCAGATGGTCGATCAAGGCCAATCGCACGGCCTGTGGCAGGATCCCCAAGGTGATGCCGGAGAGATAGACAAAATCGTACCCTTCCAAAACGGAGAAATCGAATTGGCCGTCAAACTGGAACATATCCCGCGCGGCTGATGCGCTGCGCCAATAGGTGAATGCGCGTTCGCCATCGTCCGTGGTCGTGATGGCGTAAAGGCCGGGCGATTTGCCCGGGATTGTTCGGATAGCGTCGCAGCCGATGCGTTGAGTGGCGATGAATTCACGAACCTGCTCAGAAAACGGATCGTCGCCAAGGCATGTCACGTAGTCGACGGTCAGATCGGGGGCGGATCGTTTGAGATAGATCGCCGTGTTGAGCGTGTCACCCGCGACGCCAATTTTTGCGGATTGCCCGTCCATCGACAATTCGATCATGGCTTCGCCGACGCAGGCAATTTTGGTCATCGCTGTTCTCTCTTCCAAATGATCAGACCCGAAACCACGATGATCATTGCCCCCGCGATCGTCCACTGGTCCGGCACATGCGCAAACACCAGATAGCTGAGTATCGAAAGATAAATCATGAAGGAATAGGTGTAGGGCATCAATGTATTGGCCGACCCAAACCGATGCGCATTGGTCAGCAGTTGATGCCCTGCCCAGCCAAAGACGCCAAGGCTGATCAGGATGGCCCAATCGGCAAGATTGGTGGGCCATTCCCATACCCAGACGGCAAAAGGCAACAAGACCGCAGTGCCAAGCGCGCCCATGTAGAACTGCATGGTTTCGGTGGCGACAACACCGGCAAGTTTGCGCGTCATGATCGAATAAAGCGCGAGACTTACCGAATTATAGAGCGGCATCAGCATGGCAATGTGGAAGGCTTCGCCAAAGGGCCGGATGACCACCAGCACCCCACCGAACCCCAGCATGATCGCGAACCAGCGCCAGGGGCCAACGCGTTCGCCCAAGAGCGGCCAGGACAGGAAACACACGATCACGGGGCTGGAAAACATGATCGCGGAAGTCACCGTCAACGGCAGGAAATTCAGCGCGTAAAAGTTGGACAGCGTCGCCGTGATCAGAAGCATGGCACGGCTGATGACCTGCCACATATGCCCGGTCTGGAACCGGTCCCTCGTGATACCGCCTTTGGCAATGACCCCTATCGAGATGATGAAATGACCGAAATACCGCATAAAGGCGAGCTGGAACGCGGGAAATCCGGCGAGAACCAACCACTTTGCGCCGGTATCCACCAGCGCAAAAAGCAGCCAGGCGCATAGCATCAGCATGATGCCAAAATGTGGCCGGTCCTCCAGAATGCCCGCGGAAACCGCCACGCTATTTGGTCATTTTGGAAGCGTAATAATCAACCATGGTGGAGACCATATCATCCCCCCGGCCTTCATCGTTTGCGCGCCGCAGGGCTGTGAGCGCGCCTTGCGCCATGACCGTTTCGGCACCCGCCTCATCGACCATGCGGGCATAATACCCAACGTCCTTGGCCGCATTCTTGATCGCGAAGGCCAATTGTGCGGGGTCGCCGTCCAGCGCATAGCCTTTGACAAAATCCATCATGCCGGAATGCAGTGGTCCGGCGGCCATAACGTCATAGAGGTTCTGCCGATCAATTCCGGCCACGTCCGCCATGGCGAAAGCCTCGGCCATGGCATTGGCGACTGTCATGCCGAAAAAATTGTTGATCAGTTTGATGGTATGACCAGACCCAAGTGCGCCAAGGTGAAAGACGTTTTCACCCAGATCATTCAGCACCGGTGCGACCTTTTCGAAGGCGGCTTTTTCTCCCGCCGCCATGATGTTCAGCAATCCATCCTTGGCATGCGCGGGTGTGCGACCCAACGGCGCATCAAGGTAGGCACCGCCAGCGGCCTCTGTCTCTGCGCCAAGCGCACGGGTGCTGCCGGGCAGCGACGTGCCAAAATCGATCACGACCGCGCCCGGTTTCAGACCAGCAATCACGCCGTCATCGCCGCGCATCCGCGCCTCAACGCTGTCACTGGTGTCCATGCAGAGCATGACAATATCGCTTGCCGTCGCCACATCGCGGGCCGTCGCAACTTCCGTCGCCCCACGCGCCACTGCGGCATCAATGTTCGGGCGGGAGCGGTTGGCCGTGACGGTTACCGAATAACCCTTGTCCTGCAAACGGCCCACCATGGCCGCTCCCATCAGGCCGAGGCCGATAAATCCGATAGTTGCTTGTGTCATCTGGTGTCCTTCCCGGGGGTATGCGATCAGTCGATTGTATCAAAGGCCCGCTTTTTTAGGCCTTTCTGGATTTCATAGATGGAGATGGGGACGTCCGGTTGCGGCTGCGGAATGCGCACCGGGATGTCCTTGAGGCGCGGGTTCAGCGTGGATTTCCCGCACAGCATGCGCGTGTCATAGTCCTTGATCCCGTCCCATTTCGTCATCGAGCCCATGATCGGGAAAGCGTCTGCCGCCATCATCTCGTAAAACAGAATGCGGCGCGCGCGATCAGATGTATTGAGCGCGGAGCCATGCACGATCCGCCCGTGGTGGATGCTGATGGACCCGGCTGGCCCGGTCAGTTGTACCGCATCGGCCGGGTTCAGCCCGTTCTCTTCCGGCAGCATGGCACCTGCGAAAACGCCATCCACATGATGGTCATAAACCGGTCCTCTGTGGGAGCCAGGATAGACCATCAGCGGGCCATTCTCCGCAGCCATATCGTCAATCAACACACCGATGGCCAGAATGTCGTCGTTCGTGTGGGGGTAAAAGGCATAATCCTGATGCCACTCGACCGCTGCGCCGTAGCCTGCCGATTTCATGTTGAGCTTGGTGGTGTGCAGGCGCAAATCCGGCCCGATGAGGTCACGTGCGGGGGCGAGGATATGATCGGAAAACATCAGCTCTCGCATCACGTCGGAAATCAGATGCGGCAGTTTGATCCGCCGCAGGCGCGGTGTCTCGGGTGTGTGGCTGTCTTCCAGATCAAGCCGGTCGTTGCTGGCCGTCATGCCGCGCGCTTCTTCTTCGAAACGTGCAATTTCCGCATGGAGCCGGTCCAGCCAGACCTGTGGTATCTGGTTCTGCAACACCAGATAGCCGTGCTCCTGATAATGGGCGATCTGATCAGGCGTGAGCGTTTCGGGCATTTGCTGCTCCTTCCACTTGGGCCGCGAGTTGGGCTTCGATTTGCAAGGCTGCGGCCAGCGTTTTGGTTGCGTCCGCTACGTCAATAAGCGGCGGTGCGCCATTCATCACGTCAATGAAGTGGTCAAGCTGGGCATCAAGCGGGGCCTTGGCGTCCTGTTCCGGTGCAACCGGCGTGCTTTCGGCGGGTTTGGACCAATCGCGGCCCGACCAAAGCGTCAGTGACGGATAGCTCACCGCCCCCTTTGTTCCCATGATCCACATCATATCCTGCCCGGTTGTGCCGATATTCGGGTTTTCACCGGTTGCGGCCTCAAACCCCCAAGGGCTGGGCGAGGTATCGGCAAAACTGATGGTGCCGGTTGCACCGCTCTCGAAGGCTAGCGCGATGGCACCGCTTTCGATGCGGGTGCCCGCGCGCAATCCCTTGCCGCGCAACGCGGTTGTCGTGGCAATTTCACCCAGTACAAAACGCAGGATGTCGATGTCATGCACCAGATTGATCATGACGGGGCTGCCACCCGCCGTGCGCCAGTTGCCTTCAAAATAGGCGTCTGGTTTGCGCATCGCCCAGATCAGATTGGCGCAGACCGGTGTGCCGACCGCGCCGTCCGCCACAAGTTCTTTCAACTGCTGCACGCTGCGGTGATAGCGCCTGTGATGTCCGACCAGCGACCCGACACCGGCCTTGGCCACCGCATGACTGAGGGCCTCAGCACCGGGTAGATCACCGGCCACGGGCTTCTCAATCAGCATATGCCAGCCCCGTTCTGCGGCATAAACCCCGTGCTCCGCATGAAGTCCCGTTGGGGTTGCGATGATGACCCCGTCAACAGGTTCGGTGACCTCGGCCATCGACGCAAAGCGTTTGACATCAGAGGCCAGTGTCATATCCGGATCTGCCAGCCCGACCAGACTGCAATCAGGATGGGCCTCTACCGCCTGAAGATGGCGGATACCGATCAGCCCGCCGCCGACGACCAGAATGCGCTTTGGCGGGCTCATATCGTACCTATGTGAAAATCGGCGTAGAGGGATTTGTATTTTGCTGACAAATGCGCGCGCGTGTAGCTGCCATCCCTCTGCCAGGATTGCGTTTCAAGTTCCGTGCCATGCTTTTGGCAAAGATCGACCATTTGATCATGCTCAACCAGATACCAATCTTGCCGGTCGCGAAAGGCGATCCAGATGCCGCGGTCCAGATATTTGCGATGTATCGTCCAGCGCGATTTCTGCTGAACACATTTCATGTCGTTATCCGCCTCGCGGTGCACAATGAAATCAATACCCTGATCGACGACCGGCAGATAGACGTTGTAACCCTGCAAAAGCAAAAGCGAAGTCACCTCATTGCGATGGATAACCTCCGTCAGGCTCACATCACCGCCCCGATTTGCCAGGGTACGAATTCATAATCACCCAAGCCCTGAGCTTCGGATTTTGTGGCCTCGCCGCTGGCCACCTTGAGGAACAGATTGTAAATTTCACGCCCTTTTTCCTCGACACTCACGCCTTGCGTCAGAATTGTGCCTGCGTCCACGTCCATGTCGTCTGACATGCGTTTGGCCATTTCCGAGTTGGTGGCAACTTTGATCGTCGGGCTGGGTTTCGAACCAAAGGCTGACCCGCGCCCCGTGGTAAAGCACACCAGATTGCACCCGCCTGCGATCTGCCCGGTCACGCTGGCCGGATCATATCCGGGGCTGTCCATGAAGGTGAACCCTTTGGCCTGCACGGGTTCGGCGTATTTGTAGACCCCCATCAAGGGGCTGGTGCCGCCCTTGGCCGCAGCCCCCAGCGATTTTTCCAGAATGGTGGTCAGGCCGCCCTTTTTGTTGCCGGGGCTGGGGTTGTTGTCCATCGAGCCCTTGTTGCGGGCGGTGTAGTCCTCCCACCATTTGACCAATCCAACCAGGCGATCACCTGTTGCCCGGTCAACCGCGCGGCGGGTCAGCAGATGTTCTGCGCCATAAATCTCCGGTGTTTCGGCCAGAACACCGGTGCCACCCTGGGCGGCCAGCAGATCACAGGCGTATCCCAAGGCGGGATTTGCCGTGATGCCTGACCATGCATCCGATCCGCCGCATTGCAGGGCGACCATCAGCTCAGAGGCCGGGCAGGGCGTGCGTGTGGCTTGGTTCGCAAGGGGCAGCATCGCTTCGATTTTCTTGATCCCGAGATCAACGGTTTTCTGCAGGCCCGCGACAGATTGAATATTCATCACTTGAAAGGTCGGGCTCTGTTTCAGTCCGTAGGCTTCGAGCAGCCAGTCGATCTGGTTCATTTCGCATCCCAGACCGACCATCAACACGCCCGCATGATTGGGATGCCGCGCATAACCCCACATGACCCGTTGCAATGCCTCGAAACCCTCGCCGTCACCTGCCATGCCGCAACCGGTGCCATGCACAAAGGCGGCGACCCCATCGACATTGGGGTAATGCGCCAGGATGTCCGGCGTGAAATGGCTGGCGATGCGGCGCGCTGCCGTGGCCGAGCAATTCACCGAAGTGACAATGGCGATGTAATTGCGAGTGCCTACCTGACCGTTTTCACGCCGATAGCCCATGAAAGTGTCGCGGGCGTCTTCCGGAACGGTTTTGACGGGGCGCAAATCGGTGGCAAACTCATATTCCGCGTCCGTGTTGCGAAAGGCCACGTTCTGGGTATGCACATGCTCGCCCGGTGCGATATCCTGCGACGCGTATCCGATAATCTGCGCGTATTTCCGAATGGCATCGCCTTTGGCAATCGGCGTTGTTGCGATCTTGTGCCCGGAGGGGATGAGCGCACGGGTATTCACCCCTTCGACAGCGACACCTGCTTGCAGCGGACGTGTGGCAGTGACGACATTATCAGCCGGATCAAGACGGACGGTATCCATGGGGTCTCCTTAGGCGCAGAACGGCGCATCGCCTTGCCAGCGATGAATGGGGATGTGGGGGTTGCGCGCCAGAGTGTCGCGCGCGTCTTCCCACATCTGCCGCCATAGGCGCCAGTCGGTCAAGACCTGACCCGGATCATCTGCGCTGCGCGCGATAAATTCAGGGAAATGCGCCCGCCCGGTCGGCTGTCCCGTCACATTGTAGCGCAGATCGAACGACCACCTGAACGCGTGGGTGCCATTGGGCAGCGAGGCATGTGGCAAAAGCGGATGAAGCAGCACGACACCACCTGCCGGGACCGGAAGCGGCACGGCTTGTGTCTCATCAATGAACCCGTCCGCAATCGCCGTCTGGGTTTTGGGACAATGGGGCAGCATCTCGCGGTCCGCCCCGGGGATGACCTGCAAACACCCGTTTTCAACGGTTGCATCTGTCATGGCGATCCAGACAGTGATCATATCCGTCGCATCGGCCTCTTCCAGACCGACGCCGCGATCCTGATGCCAGTCGGTTTGGGTCACATGGGCGCGGATTTCTTCCGTGTTCAGTGCCGGGCGTGGCGGCTTGATCCGGATATGCTGAATAGGGTTGGACGTGATCTCGGGCCCGATCAGCGCCTCAACCACATCCAGAATCGCAGAACAGGTCACAAGGTCAAATACCGCCGGTCCAAAATGCATGGGCGTGTCCGCCCTGATGTCGCCCCCCGGCAGGCTGATGTCCATGGGCTGGAACCAGTCGCATCCGGCCCGGTAGGCCGTCAGTAACTTCCCCCAGAAATCCTGTGATGAAACACCGGCAGGCAGAAGGTTCCGTGCCTGCCAATCGGCACAGAGGTGATCCAGCAACTGGGCGTATTCGGCGGCAACCGCATCCCGGACAGATTGCGGAACAACGTCAGGCAAGACGAGGTAGCCATCCGTTTCAAACGCGCGTTTCTGGCCATAAGACAGCATCCGGGTTCTCCATCATCTATGGCAAAAGCAGAGACACAATGGGGGGCCAGATCAGCAGGACAGACAGGGCGCAGAGCTGAATGCCGATGAACGGCAGAAAGCCCTTGAAAATATCCGTCAGGCTGATGTGGGGCGGGGCCACCGATTTCAGATAGAAGGCAGCGGGCCCGAAGGGTGGGCTGAGAAAGCTTACCTGCATGTTCATACAGAAGACCACGCCAAACCAGATTGCCACATGGCGCGGGTTCAGCTCGCCGATAAGTCCGATTTCCTCGATGGGCAACCGCTGTACGATGGGTAGAAAGACGGGGATGATCAGTAGCACGATGCCGACCCAATCCATGAAGGCCCCCATAAAGAGCAGGATCAGCATCATCGCAAGGATAATGCCCATGGTTGGCAAATCGGAGCCCACGATGAAATCGGCCACATAAACCGGCCCGCCCGCGATTGTATAGGCCCCGGCGAGGGCTGCTGCACCAATCGTCACCCAGATGATCGTTCCGGTGGATTTGAGCGTGCGCATCAGGCTGTCCCACACGAGATCAAAGGAGGCCTCGCCGCGGAAAATCGCGATGACGAGCACTGCCAATGCTCCCATACCGGCGGCTTCGGTGATGCCGGTGATGCCGCCATAGATGGATCCCAGCACGACGCCGATCACAACGATGGGTGGCACAAGACCTTTACCCATGGACCATCCCAAAGCGGTCCGGGCGCGACCCAAAACACCAAACATCACCACAAAGGAAGCAACAACCGCTCCGCCAAACCAGGGCAGGTAGTCCGCGGTGCCATAGGCAATGGCGTCACCCGTTTGCGCCGCATTCTGACCACTGAGTTCAAAGAACAAGGCACGCAGGAAGAGCGCAGAGCTGAAACCTGCAACCAGAACGCAGAGGAATGCCAAGAACAGTTTGAACTTCTCCATGCCGTAGGGCTCGCCTTCGACCGGGTCGGGCAAAGGAGCATCTTGCGGGCGGAGCTGTGTGCGTACGATGATGTAAAAGATGATGAAAGATGCCAGCATGAAACCGGGCAGGAACGAGGCGGTGAACAGCGCCTTGATCGATGTCTCCGTGATCAGCCCATAGATGATCAGAACAATCGACGGCGGGATCATCGTTCCAAGGCTGCCCGAGGCGCAGATCGTGCCGATCGCAAGGTTCTGACTATACCCCAGACGAAGCATTTGCGGGAGCGCAATCAACCCCAAGAGCACAACCTCGCCGCCAATGATCCCCGACATTGCGGCCATGATAACAGCCATGATGGAAGTCACGATGGCGATGCCGCCACGGGTGCGGTTCAGCCAGACATTAAGGGAAGAATACATCTCCTTGGCGATGCCTGAGCGTTCCAGCAAGGCGGCCATGAAAATGAACAGCGGAATGGATATGAGGACATAGTCCGTTAACAGCCCGTATATTTTCTGCGCCAGAATATTGAGCGGCCCGGTACCGGGTCTGCCGGTCAGTATGCCTTCGCCAAAGGTCCAGGGCGCTGTCAGTAGTGCCGGTTCAAATTTCATAACCAGAACAAGAACCGACAGGATCGCGGAGGCGAAACCCAGTGGCATGCCGATGGCGAGCAAAAGGACCAGGCCCAGCATCAGGACCAGTGAGATTGTGCCAATATCCATTACTTCTGCTCCGGTTCGTCTGCGCCGACAGCCGCGCGCAGGCGGGCGATTTCGTCTTCGTCAATATCGTCCGCCGCTGTATGAACGGTGGGTTCGGTGTTCCAGTCGGAAATCAGATTGATGACGGCCTGCACGGCCACCATTGCAACGATGAACAGGACGGTCGGTTTCAGGGTTGCCGGGATGGGCGGATTGAAGGCCGATCCATATAGCTCCCATCTGGCGAATTTCTGAAAAGCTTCGCCGTAGCCGCCGTAGAAGAGAAAAAACGCAAATGTCACGATCAGCAGTGTCGAGATCACGTCACATACGTGCTGCAAGGTGCGTGGCATGGCGTCGTAGATGATGAAAATGCGGATGTGGCTGCGCTGCTGCATGGCGTAAAGCCCGGCGCAGAGGAAAATATATCCAGCCAGCCAGAGCGACAATTCATTGGCCCAAAGCGTGCCGGATGCCAGAACATAGCGGGTGAAAACTTCGTAGAGCATGACGCCCATCAACACCACGACCAGCATCATCGTAACGCGACCAACAAAGACGGCGGTGCGATCCAGTGTTCCCCAGGCTTCGAATTCCATGGGAGCCCGGCGCACGGTCAGAATGCCGATGACGGCCAAAACGGGTATCAGAAGTAACGCGATAAGATCGATGATATCAATATGCGTGCCCATGACGACGGGCATATTCGGGGCCACGTCGACGCGGGCAAAATGGGCCGCTAGCTGGTCGCCGTGCCCACCCCAATCCAGTATGAAAGCAGGCATATGCCAAATGACCCAGCCGCCGCAAAAGATGAAGCCAAGCGGCACGATCCATTCGATCAGGCTTCCTGATTTTTCCTGCATGATGTCCCCCACCAGATTGGCCGCTGATTATTGTTGTCTGGGCCAGAAAGATTCAGGCCCTGCCTTTGCGAGCAGGGCCTGAATTCAAGTCATATTAGTCGGATACCAAACCCAGTTGAGAGAGGTAGGCAAGGTGCGCCTCAACCAGAGCTTTGGCTTCTGGTGTATCCGCGAACTCTGGCCATGTGGCTTGAGCCGCTGCCCGGAATTTGGCCAGTTCCTCAGGTGCCCATTGGGACAATGTAACGCCTTGTTCACGCAATTGCGCCGCTGCTTCTGCGTTCTTTTTCTCAAACGTCAGCGCCGTGCGCAGTGCAAGAGCTTCCATCGTCACTTTCATGATCTTCTGATGGTGCGCGGGCATTGCGTCGAACACGGCCTTGTTGCAGGCTAGGTGATCGGACGGCATCGAGTGGAAGCCGGGGAAGTTGGCATATTTTACGATGTCGTAAAGTCCCAAGCCCACGTTATTGGCGAGGCCTGAAGCGTCAGCCCCATCAATGATCCCTGTCTCCAGAGCCGTAAAGATTTCGGTGAAATCCATCACGATCGGCTGTGCACCGAGTTTTTCAAAGATCTTGGTTTCCATGCCGGGGGGCGAGCGGAACTTCCAACCTTCAAAGTCGGCAACTTTTTCGATCGGCTTACCGGACGCAAAGGATTCCTGACCGTAGACCCACCAACCGATCAGCTCCATGCCGAATTTGTTGTAAAGTGGTGCCGCCGCCTCACGTCCACCGCCGAAATAGAGCCAGCTGAGCTGCTGATATGGGGTCTCATAGCCGCCCATGATGTCGCCAACAAACTGGAACGCGGAGTTCTTGCCTGTCTGATAGCCACCGCCCGTCATATCACAGTCGAGAATGCCGGTTGCGGCGGCATCAAATGTTTCCACCGGTTTGACCACGGAAGCGCTGTAGAACATTTCGACTTCGATTTCGCCGTTCGACATGTCCTGAATGTCTTCTACGTATTGAGCAGCCAGTTTGCCGGATACGGTTTCAGGCGCGTAGTGCGTCTGAATGCGCAGCTTTGTTACGGCGTGGCCATCTGCCAATGCAGATGTCGCAGTCAAAGCTGCAAGAGCGGCGACAGTGGCCGCCTTTTTCATCAGTTTCATTGTTGTCCTCCCAGACGTTGAGCGCACGTATAAGTTGGGGCTTTGAAATCCCGTTCGTGATTACGCTAACGGAACGTTAGGCTGAGGCGGCAGGCACACGCAAGAAAATATTTTATTTTTCAGGAATTTTGAGATTTTGTTTGAATTTCGAATTTTTGGCGGTATCAAAAATAATGCATGGGGAGATAGAGATGGGTGCTCAGGACGCTGATATTTTTGACGACATGCGTCATCGCCTCATCACAGGAGAGTTCGGCTACGGTAGCAAGTTACGCGCCGAAAAGCTACGCCAGGATTATAATTGTTCGGCCAGTACGGTGCGCGAAGTCCTGTTTCGTCTGTCCACCGTGGGCCTGGTGGAGTTTCAGGAACAGCGTGGTTTTCGTGCGCCACATCAGTCACTTGAGCGCCAGCATGATCTCACGCAGATGCGCATCATGCTGGAAAGTGAAGGGGCCTGTTTGTCGATCAGAATGGGAGGTGTGGATTGGGAATCCCGGTTGACAGCGGCCCACCACAAACTGTCACACATCGAGACACGCGTGCGGTCATCTGGAGACGTGATTCCCCTTTTGGGGCTTTGGAGCCGCGCTGAGCAGGAGTTTCATGAGACGCTGATTGATGCGTGTGATTCGAAACTTCTCAAGCGCACGCATCAGGTCATTTATGAGCAATTCCGCCAGCAACTTGTCTCCGCAGAAACCAATTACGGCTATTTCCCCGAGAACATTCGAGAGCATCAGGCGATTCTTGATGCGGCGCTTGAACGCAACGAGGACCTGATGCGCGTGCGGATAAATGATCATCTGGCGCGTAACCTGATGAAACCGATTCCGGAAAAAACTCAAGTAGAGGCGGCAGGTAAATCCTCGGCAATATAGGTTTGAACAATCTCACCGAAACTGCTCTCTGCCCGGAACCCGAGCTTGATGGCGCGGGTGGGATCAAAATTGCGGGGCCAGCCTTCCACTATTTTGATGATATCGGGGTCAGGCTGCGGTTTGATCAGATCGACGGCCTTTTGTCCGGCAGCGGCGCGTAGGGCTTCAATTTGCTCGGCAACGGTGCAACTCAATCCGGGGAGATTAAGCGCACGTCTGCCTTCCAGAAGGTCAGTATCCAACGTGGCCGCATGGGTGAGAAAGCCCGCAGCAGCCTTAGGCGATGCGTGCCAGTGACGTACCGTATCATCAACGGGTAGAATTGCTTCCTCTCCGTTCAGCGGTTCACGGATGATGCCGGAGAAGAACGACGACGCCGCGAGGTTTGGTTTTCCCGGCCGAACACAAATGGTGGGAAGCCGAAGCGACAGACCATCGACAAACCCCTTGCGGCTGAAATCTGTCAGCATCAACTCGCTAACAGCTTTCTGGGCGCCATAGCTCGTTTGCGGTGCTGACAGGAAAAGGTCGTCGATCTTCTCGGGGAAAGGACCCCCGAACACCGCAATGGAGGAGGTGAAAACGACGCGCGGCACGTAGGTGCCTCCAGATGCGTCATGTTCGGCACGGAACGCTTCCAGCAAATGCCACATGGACATCATGTTGATGTCCCAGCCCTTGGAGAAGTTGGTTTCTGCCTCGCCAGAGACAATGGCCGCCAAATGGAACACAATATCCGGTCGTGCTGCCGCAAGTTGCTGTGCGGCACCCGTCTGCGACAGGTTGCCGATTTTCTGTTTCGGACCGGCAACCGCACCTGTTGGAAAGGCCACGTCAAAAAGCGTGATATCCAGCGCACCGTGATCTTCCAATCCGTCGCGTACCAGCTGGCCTGCCAGTTTTTGGCCAACCATGCCGCCGCCCCCGATGATAAGTACTTTTGTCATGTCAGCAGTCCATTTCGGGATTTGAGTTCGAGGTAGAGGCCGGAGTGATCTTTGTCAGCGCCGTTCATCGCATCAATGAAATACTGAAATCGATCCCGAACGTTTTCCGTTGCAGGCAGGTTCAGGCCCAAATGGCGCGCCTCATCGAGCGTGTTGTTGAGGTCTTTCACCTGGAATTTGGTCAGGCCGCCGGGTTCAAAATCTCCATTTGTCATCCGCGCCCCGTGTTGCTGGAGGATCGTGCTATCCGCAAATCCGCCCTTGAGCGCCTCGCGCACCGCAGCCGGGTCTGCGCCGCCTTTTTCAACCAGTAACATGGCCTCGGCAACAGCACTAATGGTCACGGCGACAATGGTCTGATTGGCGAGTTTTGATAGCTGCCCTGCGCCGGAGGGACCCACGTGCACCGGCCGTCCCATGGCTTGCAATACCTCGCGTGCGGCGTCGAACGTATCGGCGTCGCCGCCAACCATAATCGCCAGTGCTGCGTTTTCTGCGCCTTTGGTGCCGCCGGACACCGGTGCATCCAGATGGGAGATCCCAAGGTCTTTTAGTTTGCTGGACTGCTCACGCGCGTGCTCCGGCTTGGCGCTGGACATGTCCAGCCAGATCGCATTTTTGGAGAGCGCCCTCTGCACTTCTTCGTCTTCGATCAGGGCCCCGGTTGCGAACCCGTCAGAAAGCATCGTGATGACAAACTCGGCGCTCGTGATGGCCTCGACCGGATTGGTCGCCAGCGTGGCCCCATGAGCCACCAGCGGTTCGGCGCGCGACGCACTGCGGTTCCAGACTGTCAGGTCGTGCCCGGCCTTCATCAGGTTCAGCGACATTGGGAAACCCATGAGCCCCGTTCCAATCAAGGTGATCTTGCGCGATGTCGTCATTTTGTGGCCGTCCTGTGATGTTCGTCTTTCAAAGCTGTGGCCAAATCCATGGCTGTGTCATACGCTAACGTAAACCAGCCATTGGACCAGCCCGTCTGATGGTTTTTTGACGAAGACAGCAAAAAGCATGCGCCATGGACAGGGGACCAATGCAATCCGCAGAGGGTCGCTGGCGAATTGCGACGGGGGAAAAACATGTCAGGGCAACGACTTAGTGGGAAACGCGCGCTGGTAACAGCCGCCGGTCAGGGCATTGGCCGGGCAAGCGCAATTGCAATGGCCGCTGAAGGGGCAACGGTTTTTGCGACCGACATTAACGCAAAGGCACTTTCCACGATTCGCGAGGCGAATCACGAAAATATCGAAATTTTCGAACTTGACGCCCGGAGTGATGAGAGTGTTGCCGCCGGAATTGCTGAGGCGCAACCGGATATCCTGTTCAATTGCGCGGGCTTTGTTCACCACGGGACCGTGTTGGACGCGACAGACGATGAATGGGAGTTCGCTTTTGACCTGAACGTCAAATCGATGCTCCGCACGATCCGCGCGGCGCTGCCGGGTATGTTGGGAAAAGGTGGCGGGTCGATCATCAATATGTCTTCGGCCTGTTCGTCCGTGATCGGTGCACCCAATCGGTTTATCTACGGGACCACCAAGGCCGCTGTGATCGGGCTGACGAAATCAATTGCTGTCGATTATGTTGCCAAGGGGATCAGGTGCAATTGTATCTGCCCGGGAACGGTGGAAAGCCCAAGCTGGCACGACCGCGTGGACGCTTTGGGCAAAGAGTTGGGCAGCAAGGAAGAAGCGCTCAAACAATTTGTGTCGCGCCAGCCCATGGGCCGCGTGGCCACCGCCGAAGAAATCGCAGCCCTTGTTGTCTATCTTGCAAGCGATGAAAGTGCGTTTACAACAGGGCATCCCCATATCATCGACGGAGGCTGGTCGGGCCAATGAAGAAAATCGGCATCGAAAACTTGCGGTCACGCAAATGGTTTATGAATCCGGACAATCCGGAGATGACCGCGCTCTATCTGGAGCGATATCTGAATTACGGCCTGACGCGCGAAGAGCTGCAATCGGGCAAGCCAATCATCGGGATCGCGCAGACCGGCAGTGATCTCAGCCCCTGCAATCGCCATCATCTGGAGCTGACCAAACGGGTGCGCGACGGCATCATCGCGGCGGGCGGGACATGCATCGAGGTGCCCGTGCATCCCATTCAGGAGACCGGCAAGCGCCCTACGGCCATGCTAGACCGCAACCTTGCCTATCTGTCACTGGTGGAGACGCTGTTTGGCTATCCGCTGGATGGTGTGGTGCTGAACATCGGGTGTGACAAGACAACACCTGCCTTGTTGATGGCCGCAGCCACGGTAAACATTCCGGCGGTCGCCCTGTCCGTTGGACCGATGCTGAATGGGTATTTCCGTGGCGAGCGGACGGGGTCAGGCACAATCGTGTGGAAAGCCCGCGAAATGCTGGCTGCCGGTGAAATTGACGACGATGGGTTCATGGAACTGGTGGCGTCTTCCGCGCCGTCGGTGGGGTACTGCAACACCATGGGGACCGCGACGACGATGAATTCGCTGGCCGAAGCTTTGGGCATGCAACTGCCCGGTTCTGCGGCAATCCCGGCGCCCTACCGCGAGCGTGGCCAGATCAGCTATGAAACCGGGCGGCGGATCGTCGACATGGTGTGGGAAGATCTGCGTCCCTCCGACATCATGACACGGGAAGCATTTGAAAACACGATTGTTATCAACTCCGCGATTGGTGGGTCCACAAACGCGCCCATTCATCTCAATGGCGTGGCGCGCCACCTGGGCGTGCCGCTAGATAACAACGACTGGCAGAAGATCGGTCATGATGTGCCCTTGCTGGTGAATTTGCAGCCTGCTGGCGAGTATCTGGGCGAGGATTATCAGCACGCCGGCGGTGTGCCAGCAGTCGTTGGCGAATTGATCGCCGCCGGTTTGCTGCCGCATCCGGATGCCATTACGGCAAATGGCAAGACCATGGCGGAAAATTGCGCTCACCGGCGCAGTGAAGATGCGAAGGTGATCAAACCCGCGTCTGACCCGCTGAAAGCGCAGGCCGGATTCATCAATCTGACGGGTAATCTCTTTGACAGCGCAATCATGAAAACCAGCGTAATCAGTGATAATTTCCGCGCGAAATACCTCTCCAATCCCGATGACCTGAACGCTTTTGAAGGGCGTGCGGTTGTTTTTGACGGGCCGGAAGATTTCCACCATCGCATTGATGATCCTGCCGAAAACATTGACGAGGATTGCGTCCTGTTCATGCGGGGTGCTGGCCCCAAAGGGTATCCCGGCGGGGCGGAGGTCGTGAACATGCGCCCGCCGTCCTATCTGTTGAAAAAGGGGGTCGAAGCGCTGCCTTGCGTGGGTGACGGTCGCCAATCGGGGACATCTGGCAGCCCGTCGATCCTGAACGCCTCGCCGGAGGCGGCGGACGGTGGCGGTCTGGCACTTTTGCAGAACGGCGACCGGGTGCGGATCGATCTCAACAAATGCACGGCGGATATGCTGGTGCCATTGGATGAGCTGGCCGAACGCGCCCGCCAGTTTGAGGCAAACGGCGGCTATGACGCCCCTGTCAGCCAATCGCCCTGGCAGCAGTATTTCCGCGAAAAAGTTGGCCGCTTCGATCAGGGGATGATCCTTGAGGACGCAGACAAATACCAAGACATCGCCCGCGCTTCGATGCCGCGCGATAACCACTAAGGAAGAATAGATGAAACTTGTACGCTATGGCGCAATGGGCGCTGAAAAACCCGGATTGCTGGACGCTGCGGGAACGTTACGCGATCTTTCGGCGCATGTTGGAGATATCGCGGGTGAAGTGCTGTCAGATGCTGGTCTGGAAAAGCTGCGCGCCATTGATCCGTCGACCCTGCCGGAGGTGTCGGGCAGCCCGCGCATCGGTGCCTGTGTCGGCAACATTGGCAAGTTTCTGTGTATCGGTCTGAACTACTCGGATCATGCAGCGGAAACCGGCGCGGCGATCCCGGAACACCCGATCCTGTTTTTCAAGGCGAATTCAGCCGTGGTGGGTGCTTATGACGATGTTTCCATGCCGCGCGGCTCGACCCATACCGATTGGGAAGTGGAATTGGGCGTCGTCATCGGCACCACGGCCAAATACGTCAGCAAGGAAAACGCGCTGGACCACGTTGCGGGATATTGCGTTGTCAATGATGTCTCCGAACGGCATTTCCAGACGCAGTTGACCGGGCAATGGACCAAGGGAAAATCCTGCGACACATTTGGCCCGACAGGTCCGTGGCTGGTGACCCGTGACGAGGTGGCCGATCCGCAAAACCTCGCCATGAGCCTCGATGTGAACGGTCAACGGATGCAGACGGGCAATACCTCTACCATGATTTTTACCGTGGCGGAGATCATTGAACATCTCTCGGGTCTGATGACGTTGCATCCAGGGGACGTGATCACAACGGGCACGCCGCCCGGTGTCGGCATGGGGATGAAACCTGACCCCGTTTACCTCAAGAAAGGCGATGTGATGGAACTGACCATCGAAGGCCTGGGTCGTCAGCGACAAACCGTGACCGAGGACAATTGAGCATGGCAAATCTATTCATGATTGGTGGCGCCACGGATGTGATGCTGGAACGCCTTGGAGAGAAGTTCACCATTCACCGGGCATCGGACATGGACGATCCGCAGGCCTGGCTTGATGAAAACGGTGCTGGCGTGGACTATGTCGCGACCAACGGCCATGACGGCGTGAAACCGGCGTTTATGGCGGCTTTGCCAAACCTCAAGGCAATCAGTTGTTACGGCGTCGGGTATGATGCCATCGACACGAACGCAGCCCGGGAAAAGGGCGTGGTGGTCACCCATACGCCCAACGTTCTGAACGCCGAAGTCGCGACAACCGCCGTGATGCTGATGATGGTCTGTTACCGCGAATTGTTGCGCGATGACGCCTATGTACGTGCAGGCCGGTGGGAGACAGAGGGCAATGCGCCGCTGACCCGCTCGGTGGACGGGCAAACTGTCGGTATTCTTGGTCTTGGCCGGATCGGTCAGGCGATTGCCGACAAGCTGGCGCCTTTCGACACGACGGTCGTTTACCATTCACGCAGCCCGAAGGATGTGGATTACAAATACTACGGCAATCTCGTGGATATGGCGCGGGATGTGGATGTGCTGATCTGTATCACACCCGGCGGGCCGTCGACCAACAAGATCGTCAACCGGGAAGTGCTTGATGCACTGGGTCCGCAGGGCACCCTGATCAATGTCAGCCGTGGCAGTGTTGTGGATGAGGACGCCTTGATCGCAGCCTTGCAGGACGGGCGTTTGGGCTGGGCCGGTCTCGACGTTTTTGTTGAAGAACCCAAGGTTCCGGAAGCGCTGCGGAAACTCGATAACGTCGTTTTATTGCCGCATGTCGGCAGTGCCACGGTGGAAACGCGCGCCGCCATGGGGGCGTTGACCGTGGACAACCTGCTTCAACACCTCAAAGACGGCACGGTGATCAGCCCAGTGCCGGAGTGTGCGGATATGTAGGCGCCGCCCGTCTGAGTGCAAAAACGGGCCTTTTCGGGCCCGTATTTGTCTGGGTTAGATGCGCAGGAATTTTTGTGCTATTTTCGGGATCAACCGGTCAAATTGCAAAGGCGCATCCGTGACCGCGAGGCAGATGCAATCCTCATGGATATCCGCCACGGGCGTGTGATGTAGATCGCTGTCTGCGATTTCCACATCACCGCGCGCGAAGTAGCCGTCGTCATCCTGAAACGCCCCTTGCAGCACCATCGTCATCTCGGTGCCTTGGTGGCCATGGTCGGGCATGGCCGTGCCCGCCGGAATAAGAAGCAACCGGGCGGATGCTTCCTTCGACGTTGGCAGGATCGCCTGTTTGACGCCCATGCCAACTGGTTTCCAGCGGATGGCATTCAGGTCGCCGCCCACATAGTCGCGCAGCGGTTTAGGTAGTACAGCGCACCCGGTATCTTCAGTTGCGGCCGTTTCAACAGGGCCGCCTGCGATCAAGGCTAAAGTTGCGGCGTAGCTCTCAGCGCTCACCAATGCCTCTTTGCCATCCTGGAGCTGTTCCAGAACTTCGCCGCCCAGGGCTTCAAAGCTTTCAGCCTGTGCCCTGCAGGCGTCGCATAGGGAAAGATGTGCCGCAACCATTAGGTTGAAAGCTTCGGGTAACGCGCCTGCGGCGTAGGCCATAAGCACGGAGTCATTAAGATGGTGTTTGATGTTCTCACTCATGTCATTCACTTCATTACATGGCGCAATCGTTCCAGCGCCAGACGTATTCTCGATTTGATCGTGCCCAGGGGCAGACCGGTTTCAGCGGCGATTTCGCTATGGGTCAGATCCCCGAAATACGCCTTTTCTATCAACTCCCTCTGAGCGCTTGGCAAATCCGCCAAAGCTGCACCCAGCAGTTCCGTTTCTTGTTGCAGATTCAGAATATCCGCCTGATCTGGTTCTTCTTCCGGCCCCCAAGTGAGGTCCTCCGGTTCGGGTCTGCGCTGACGGCGCAGCAAGTCAATTTTCCGGTTCCGCGCAATCGTGAAAATCCACGTTGCAACGGACGCGCGTGACGCATCAAACTGATGCGCTTTGTGCCACAAGGTCGCCATAACATCCTGCGTGCACTCTTCGGCCAAGGATGCATCCGCACCGGACTTGATCAAAAACCCCTTCACGCGTGGCGCAAAGTGATCAAACAAATCCGCAAAGGCCTGGGTATCCTTATGGTCCCGAATGCGAGATACATGTTCGACCCAAAGCAATCTGGCTGCTGCATTTTTCGGCGTCACCGGTTGTTTCTTTACCTTTTCATTGCGCACAAACCCGATCGAGTTTGCGCCAGCACTCGCTAGCTTGGGTCGAATTTCAACATTTGCCAACATGCACCGTTTACGCCGCAGGTGCATAATTGGATCAAATTTTTTTGTTTGACACGGGATGCATCCATTTTTCTACGCTCATCGTATACATTCCATCAACACAACGAGTTGCGGACCTTAAAGTGATGCCCTTCGACACCCTCACAGCAACGTCACTTCCTGAAAGCGGGCGTCATGGCAAACCTTTGAGGATTGCTGTCATCGGCGGCGGCATATCCGGTATGGCTGCGGCTTACATGATGAGCAAGGAACATCAGGTGACGCTGTTCGAGGCCGAACCGCGCCTGGGGGGTCATGCGCGGACGGTGGTTGCGGGCAAGAACAAAGATCAGCCCGTCGATACAGGGTTCATCGTGTTCAATTACGCCAACTATCCTTATATGTCGGCGCTTTTTGAACAGCTGGATGTTCCTGTCACCAAGTCGAACATGAGCTTTGGCGCGTCAATTGATGGCGGTCGGCTGGAATATGCGCTGACATCCCTTGATGCGCTCTTTGCACAACGTCGCAACGCGGTAACCCCTGCATTCTTGGCGATGGTGCGGGATATTCTGAGCTTTAACAAACATGCGTTGGATATTGCGCAAGACAGAAACCTGACCCTGGAGGAGTTCCTCCAGAAGCTTGGTTCCGGAGACTGGTTCCGTGACTACTATCTGTTGCCGCTTTCCGGTGCGATCTGGTCAACGCCAACAGAAAAGATCATGGATTTCCCTGCGCATGCGATGATCGAGTTTTTCAAGAACCATGCGCTGCTTGGGGTGACGGGACAGCATCAGTGGTACACGGTCGATGGTGGTTCCATCCAATACGTTCGCAGACTGGAGAGCGCTCTGCGAGACCGGGGCGCGCAACTGCGGCTTGGGACCGCTGTCAAATCCGTGAAACGCGATGCCGGGCGTGTGATTGTTCAGGCCTGGCAGAGTGATCCGCAGGAGTTCGACGAGGTGATCCTCGCGACCCACTCAGACGACAGTCTGCGCCTTCTTGGGGATGCGTCGGATCAGGAACGGCAGGCCCTGGGGGCAATCGCCTATCAGCCAAATGACATCATTCTTCATGCGGATGAGACGATTATGCCGAAACGACGTAAAACGTGGGCCAGTTGGGTCTATACGGAAGATCAGGCGGCGCAATCTGACCGAATTGACCTGACCTACTGGATGAATTCGCTGCAACCCATTCCGAAAGATGATCCGCATTTCGTGACCCTGAACACCAAACGCACGATCCGGGAGGAATTGATATACGATCATGTCACCCTGCGCCATCCGGTCTACGACCTGGCAGCACTGGCTGCGCAGAAAAAGGTGCAATCCTTCAATGGCACGAACAACACCTGGTTTTGTGGCGCCTGGATGAAAAACGGATTTCATGAAGATGGACTATCGAGCGCCGTTGACGTCGTCCGTGCCCTCCAGGAAAGACACAACCAGAAAATTGCAGCCGAATGACACGGCAAGTTGATCATATCGCCGGCCAAACCTTTCATGGACGCAAGGGCGCTGCGGAAAACGCGTTCCGCTACTCCGTGGACTATGTTCTGATGGACGCCGAGGCAGAGGTACACACACCTTACCTGTTTTCGCGGAACAAGCCCGGGTTGACGTCATTGCAGGATATTGACCATGGCGGTGCGCCGGGTGCGGGTCGCGGCGCCGGTTGGGTGCGCGACGTTCTTGAGCGCCATCAGATCACCGGTGTTGAAAAGATTGAGCTGCTGGCACAGCCGCGTATGTTGGGGCATGTCTTCAACCCTGTCAGTTTCTGGCTTTGTCGGCGGGCGGACGGAGCCCTGATCACCGTTATTGCTGAGGTCAGCAACACTTTCGGAGATCGTCATAGCTATCTGTGCCATCACATGGATCTCAGGCCCATTACCCCCAGCGATACGCTAACGGCGGCGAAAATATTCCATGTTTCGCCGTTCCAGCCGGTTGAGGGTGGTTACACGTTTCGCTTCGACATCACCGACGCACGCATCGGCATCTGGATAGATTATTCAAGAAAAGACGGGGGATTGATTGCAACCCTCACCGGCAAGCGTAAACCTCTGACCAATGGCGCGATATTGCGTTCGGCATTGCGACGCCCGTTCGGTGCGCGGCGTGTTCTGGCGCTGATCCACTGGCAGGCGTTTAAGCTCTGGCTGAAAGGCGCAAAGTACCGGGTGCGCCCGGTTCCGCCCGAAAATGAGGTTTCCCGGTGACGCAAGCAGCCGAACGCCTTCCGGCATATTCTCTCTTCGCGGCATTGCTTTCGGCCGCCGGGTTGCCGATCTACATCCACGCTCCGAAATTCTATGTGGATGAATATGGCGTCTCTCTCGCGGCACTCGGTGCGGTCTTGTTCGGGCTGCGACTGCTGGACGTTGTGCAGGATCCCCTGTTGGGAAAGCTGTCTGAGAAAATGCGGGACAGGCGCGCGATCTGCGTAACCATCGGCTGTGCTGTGATTGCCGTCGCCATGATTGGATTGTTCGCCATTCCTCCGCTGCTCTCCCCCCTGGTCTGGTTTGGCCTGACACTCACGCTTGTTTTTTCCGCATTCAGTTTCCTGACCATCAATTTTTATGCGCAGGGCGTCCTGAAGGCCGCGCGGCTATCGGGACAGGGCCATCTGAAACTGGCGCGGTGGCGGGAAAGTGGTGCGTTGATCGGGGTTTGTATTGCCGCTGTTGCACCAGTCGCCTTAGCCGCTTACGTGGCCTCTCCCTTTGCTTGGTTCGCAGCAGGTTTCTGCTGTCTGGCTCTACTGGCCGCATTGGTTATGGGACAGGAATGGAGTTCTGCGGGAACGCCCCCGGCCACCGGTTTTGGAACGGTGTTGAAAGATAAGCTGGCGCGCCGGTTGTTGCTGATAGCATTGGTGAATGCTGCCCCTGTTGCGGTCAGCTCAACCCTGTTCCTGTTTTTCGTTGAAAGCAGACTGGACGCACCAGGTCTCGAAGGTCCGCTGCTTTTGGTATTTTTCCTATCGGCTGCCGTGGCGGCGCCTGTCTGGGGCAGTCTGGCTGAGCGCTTCGGGGCCAGAGATGTGTTGATCCTCGCCATGATCCTTGCCATTTGCGCATTTGGCCTCACGTTAACCCTTGGTCCTGGAGATTGGGTGCTGTTTGCGATCATATGTGTGGCGTCCGGAGCGACATTGGGGGCCGATCTGACGTTGCTGCCCGCGATTTTCGCACAACGTCTGGCGCAAATTTCACCCTCCGCAGCAGAAGGTTTTGGACTTTGGTCATTCGTGTCGAAACTGACGCTTGCCTTTGCGGCAGTGACATTGCTGCCCTTGTTGGAGCGCGCAGGCTTTCAGAGTGGTGCTGCGTCCAACAATCCCGAAGATACGCTGGTATTGCTCGCATTGCTCTATGCTGCCGTTCCATGTGCCCTGAAGCTGGTCGCGGTCGCCCTGTTGGCTGTGACCAATTTGAGAGAGGTCTGAAAAATGAGTGCTTGGGTTTACGTGATCGCGGGTATCGTCCTTGGTCTCATCGCTGTTTGGCTTGCCGGTCGTATGTGGGGCTTTGCGGCGCAAAAACCCGAGGACTATGAAGACGCAGGGCCAGAATTCGATTTGCGGGAGCATCTCAACGGCCCGATACTCTGCGAAGGCGTGATCTATGGACCGTTGGGTCGCGTGAGCAGCCGGTTTGTAGCCGAATTTCATGCATCCTGGTCAGGCAATGCAGGCTCCATGAAAGAGCGTTTTACCTATGATGATGGCAGCACCCAGGATCGCGAGTGGCATCTGACGATGGAAGACAATGGTGCCATTCGCGCGACTGCTGATGATGTGGTGGGCAATGGCATTGGGTGTCAGACCGGCCCCACGGTTCAGTTGAAATACAAAATCCGGCTACCCGAGGCCTCCGGCGGGCATGTTCTCAACACTGTCGATTGGATGTATCTCACACCCAATGGCACCATCATGAACCGGTCGCAGTTCCGCAAGTTTGGTATCAAGGTTGCCGAACTCGTCGCCACAATGAGACCGAAGGAAGCCCGATGAAATCCTGGAAAGGCAAGCGCTATTGGCTTGTGGGGGCCAGTGACGGGCTGGGTGCTGCTTTGGCAAAACGCCTCAGTCTCGCGGGCGCGCATGTCATCGTCTCTGCGCGTTCCGAACAAAAGCTGCAAAACCTTGTCGATACATTGCCAAATGAAGGCTCCTTTCAGACCATTGATGTGTCGAGCGACAAAAGCGTCACCGAGGCAGCCGAAGCGGTCGGACGCGTTGACGGTGTGGTGTTTCTGGCGGGCGTCTACTGGCCTTTTGGGGCCGAAGCCTGGAATGCGGAGCAGGCCACGGCGATGGCGGACATCAATTTCACCGGGTTGGTGCGTGTCATGGGGGCGATTGTTCCGCCCATGGTGACCCGGGATGAAGGGCATATTGTCATTACCGGCAGTCTAAGCGGGTTTCGGGGTTTGCCCGGATCCATCGGTTATACCGCCTCCAAGGCCGGTACCATGTCGCTGGCCGAATGCATGTATGCTGATTTACGCGATACCGGCGTGCAGGTTCAACTCGCCAATCCCGGTTTCATCAAGACCCAGTTGACCGACAAGAACGACTTCAAGATGCCGTTTATCATGACAGCAGAACAAGCCGCAGAAGAGATGTTCAAGCAGATGAATACCGACAAGTTCAAGGTCAGTTTCCCGCGCCTGTTCTCCTTGGTGTTCCGCGCGAGCCAATTTCTTCCAGATTGGCTGTATTTCCGGATTTTTTCCTAAAGCTTCGCAATATGCTCATCGAAGGTTGCACGTGCCCGGGTCCAGACCGGCGCGTCAGGATCAGCGAGAGATTTGAGAACAGGTAATAATTGTTCTGCATAATCCTTGCTACTTTCCAGCGGCAGCAATGAGGGCAGATTATCAATGGCAGTGACATCCAATACCGGATGCTCATGGACGCGCAGGGCGGGCGTTTCCCAGCTGGTGGTCTGATCATATACTTTAATTGGTGAAAAATCGCTGTCAGGGTCACAGGCGATGTCTGCAATAACGCTCAGTTTTCTGGGCTGCTTTATGGCCTCCACCGGGACAAATACAGGTGTGCCGGGTCGCGCCAGCACACAGTTGAAAAACAGATCATGCGTCAGTACTTCCGGGAAGGGGCCACCGCTTGCGGTTTCGGCCAGATCCCATTTTGTTGTGGCAACCCCCATCTCGGCGCATAGATCAGCAACGCCAGAGCCTACGCGTCCTTGCGCACCAATGATCAGAGCATTGGGACGGTCGGTTTCGGTTGCTTCAAGATCGACCCGCAAGTCAGAGAGCAGGTGGGCGGATGTCTCATAGGCACCGAGCGCAGCGGCAAGTTGACCCGTTTGCTGCGCAGCCCAGCATTTCAGCGCCACGGCCGCCCCGGCGTACCCCGCCCAATACCCGAAGGCCGCAAGTCTGCGTCCTTGCGCATCTGTGAGATACTCCAGATCGAGCAGGGTCCCGCCGCCTTTCCGGAACCGCCGCAGCAGGCGCAGCCCGGCAGGCTGGCCTTTGAACGCATGGCCAAACATGATGTGGCGATGGATCAGCGGGCTGTCTTCCTCTTGCAGTTCTTTCAGACCAAATATGATGGTCTCTTGGGGAGCATCCGGCCATGTGTGGCTCTGTGCCATCGTACACCCGGCTTGCGCATAGGCCTCGTCGGCGATGACACGACTGGGTGATCGTTCGACGGTCACATCGATGCCCGCTACCATGAGCGCGGCGGCACCTTCTGGCGTCAGGCCAACGCGGGTTTCATTGTCACGCTGCTCGGCGCGAACCCAAAGATGTGTCATTCAGAGCATTCCCTTCGCTGTCACGGCCTGCACGGATTTTCGGGCGCGCATACGGTCCAGAAACACGCCGATTTCCGGGAACCCAGCCATATCGACGCCGTCTCCCTCAAGCCAGCTGCAAATCATGAAGGCGTGCGGATCGGCTAATGAGAACTGAGACCCCATTACATAATCGCCCTGCAGACAGTGATCTGTAAAATACTGTGCGCTTTCGGTCATTGTCTGCGGCACTTTCGATTTCATATCATCGAAACTGGATTGTTCTGTGGCCCAGCGATGACCGCGTTGCTTGTGGGCATGGTTCACATGCATCGTCGCTGCCAGGTAGTACATAATGCTGCGCATTTCAGCGGCGCGGGCGGGGTCAGAGGGCACCAGATCAGCCTGTGGCGCCATCGCTGCGATGTAATCAAGCAGCGCGCCGGTTTCCGTCAGGATCGTCCCGTCGGCTGTCTCCAGCGCCGGGACGCGACCCTTTGGATTGACCCGCAGATAGGGTTCTTTGGTTTGTTCTGCGGCTTGGAAGTCCACGCGGATCGGTTCATAGGCCAGCCCGGCTTCTTCAAGGGTGATCGCAACGGCAATCGATATCGTCCGCGGAGCATAATAGAGGCGCATGATCTGTCCTTTCAAACATGGGTCTGAGCGTAGTGTCTGTCTGGGTTTTCCAGATGCGGGATGGCGTTGAACATGGTCGGTGACAGGTTGCCGCCGATGGGAAAGAGCCTGTGTTGCGAGGTGTTGTAAATGGCCAGTGCCATATGCGCCATGGCCTGAATATCAAGCCTGAGAACCTGGCGCATGACCATTGAAATCAGGCCACCCGAGGTGACGACAAGCGCAGGGCCATCCCCTTGTGCGATTTCCGTGATGGCCGACATGACCCGACTTTCGAAATCGACGAACCGTTCTGGCGCGCCTTCGATTTCGCCCTTTTGCCACGCTGCAAAAACCTGTGGCAAATGCGCGGTGAACGCTGCCTGATCCTGGGGAAAGGGAATGCCCTTTTCCGTTTCCAGCGCCCGGGCAAGTGTCAGATACTCCAGCTCATTCAGACGCGCATCCGCAATTGGCGTCAGGCCGGTATTCATCGACGCGGCCGTTTCCTTATGCCGTTTCAACGTGCCGGTATAAAGCCGTGTATGGTGTTGATTTTGTACGCGCATGTGCTCGCCAAGCCACTGAGATTGCTGGTGTCCCAAACTGCTCAGCTTGTCGTAGCTGGCTTCATCCTGCGCGCCTGAATTTGCCTGACCGTGGCGAATGAGGGTAATGTGCGACATGTCTGCTTTCTTGGCTCCTACCGTTCTTCTAGGCGACTGGTCTCCGGGTTGAAAGAGCAGGCATGGGCAGCGACCGGAAATCCACGCAGGCGGGGTGGATCGGGGCATTGATTTTCCCATGGGAAACGCATCTGGCGGAAATCTGGTGCGATGTGTCGGGAATAGGGTGCTGAACCAACTCGGCGAACTCTATAGTTCCCGGAGGATTCTGAGGAGACGGGTGCAGATGTCGGGCAAAATTACTTTCACGCTGGATGGTCAGGAAGTTCAGGCGGATGCCGGTTTGACGATCTGGGAAGTGGCCAATGGCCGCGGTCTGGTGATCCCGCATTTGTGTCACAAACCGGCCCCCAGCTATCGTCCGGACGGAAATTGCCGTGCTTGCATGGTCGAGATTGAAGGCGAACGTACACTGGCCGCCTCCTGCATTCGCGAACCCTTGGACGGGATGGTCGTGACCACGAATTCAGCCCGTGCGGAAAATGCGCGCAAAATGGTTGTGGAAATGCTTGTCGCGGATCAGCCGGACAAAGAGGTTTCGCACGACAAATCCAGCCATCTTTGGGATATGGCCGCCCTGAACGGTGTCAGCGAAAGCCGCTTTCCCAAGCTGGAAGAGGGGCGCATTCCGCTGCTTGATGACAGCCATGTGGCAATGAGCGTGAATCTGGATGCCTGTATTCAATGCGGGCTTTGCGTGCGGGCCTGTCGTGAAGTGCAGGTCAACGATGTGATTGGCATGTCCGGGCGCGGGCATGATGCCTATCCGACCTTCGATATGGCGGACCCCATGGGGGCCAGCACCTGCGTGGCTTGCGGCGAATGTGTGCAGGCCTGTCCGACCGGTGCATTGATGCCGTCGACCGTGGTGGATGAAAATCAGGTCGGTGACAGTGCGGATTACGACAGCAAGGTCGAAAGCATCTGCCCGTTCTGCGGTGTCGGCTGTCAGGTGTCGCTCAAGGTCAAGGACGGCAAGGTCAAATATGTGGACGGCATCAACGGTCCGGCAAATGAAGGGCGTCTGTGCGTCAAGGGCCGTTTCGGGTTCGACTACATTCACCACAAGCATCGCGTGACCAAGCCGCTCATCCGCCGGGAAGATGCGCCTGCAAAGGGTCTCAATGTCGATCCTGACAACTGGCAAACCCATTTCCGCGAAGCCAGCTGGGACGAAGCGCTGGATTTTGCCGCCGCCGGTATGAAAGGCCGGGGTCGCGAGATCGCCGGTTTCGGGTCGGCAAAATGCACCAATGAGGAAGCCTATCTTTTCCAGAAAATGATCCGACAGGGCTTTGGCCACAACAACGTCGATCACTGCACGCGGCTGTGTCATGCGTCCTCAGTTGCGGCGCTGATGGAGAACGTGGGCTCGGGTGCTGTGACCGCGACATTCAACGAGATCGAGAACGCCGATGTGGCGATTGCCATCGGTTGCAATCCGGTCGAAAATCACCCCGTTGCAGCAACCTTCTTCAAACAGTTCACCAAACGTGGCGGCAAGCTCATTGTGATGGATCCGCGCGGCGTCGGGCTCAGACGTTTTGCCAGTCATATGCTGCAGTTCCGCCCTGGCACGGACGTGTCGATGCTGAACGCGATCATGCACACGATTGTCGAAGAAGGCCTTTACGACCAGCAGTACATCGACGCCTACACGGAGAATTGGGAGGCGGAGAAAGCGCATCTGGCCGATTTCTCGCCCGAAGCCATGGCGCCGATCTGCGGAATCGACGCGGATGTGCTGCGCGATGTGGCCCGTACATTTGCCGGTGCCAAGGCTGCGATGATTTTCTGGGGCATGGGTGTCAGCCAGCATATCCACGGAACGGACAATTCCCGCTGCCTGATTTCTCTGGCGCTGATGACCGGTCAGGTCGGGCGTCCGGGCTCGGGCCTGCACCCGCTGCGGGGCCAGAATAATGTGCAAGGGGCGTCCGATGCGGGGCTGATCCCGATGTTCCTGCCAGACTATCAACCTGTGACGGATGATGGTGTGCGCGCGGCCTTTACCTCTGTTTGGGGGTCGGAGGACTTTTCCAATGAGAAAGGTCTGACCGTGACCGAAATCATGGACGCCGTGCACGAAGGCGCGATCAAAGGCATGTATGTGCTGGGCGAAAACCCGGCCATGTCGGACCCGGATGTCGAGCATGCGCGCAGTGCGTTGGCCAAGCTCGATCATCTGGTGGTGCAGGATATTTTCATAACCGAAACCGCGAACTATGCGGATGTGATCCTGCCCGCGAGTGCCTTTGCGGAAAAGACCGGCACCGTGACCAATACCAACCGTCAGGTGCAGATGGGCCGCCCTGCCGTGCCGCCTCCGGGGGACGCGCGCGAGGACTGGTGGATCGAGGTGGAGCTGGCCAAGCGACTGGGGCTGCCCTGGACCTACACATCCCCGGCAGATGTTTTTGCCGAGATGAAGCAGAATATGCGCAGTCTTGAGAACATCACCTGGGACCGTCTGGCCGAGCAGAACGCTGTGACGTACCCGTCGCTGAGCCCGGAAGATCCCGGGCAGGCGATTGTCTTTGGCGAAGGGTTTCCACGGCCCGACGGGCGCGCAAGGTTTACCCCGGCCAGCGTGATTGCCCCGGACGATGTGCCGGATGCGGATTATCCGATGATCCTTACAACGGGCCGTCAGTTGGAACATTGGCACACAGGCTCCATGACGCGGCGGTCCTCGGTGCTGGACGGGCTGGAGCCGGAGGCAAATTGCTCATTGCATCCCAGCACATTGCGAAAGCTCGGGGTCACGCCGGGAGAGCATGTCGTGCTGACAACAAAACGCGGCAGCATCTCGATCATGGCGCGCGAGGACCGTGCGGTGGCGCCCGATATGGTCTTTGTGCCTTTCGCCTATGTGGAAGCTGCGGCAAATGTGTTGACCAATCCGGCGGTGGATCCCTATGGCAAAATCCCGGAGTTCAAATTCTCCGCCGTTCGCGTGGAAAAAGCCACTGACAGCGTGGCCGCCGAATAAACGCGGGCGCGTAAAGCATTTCTTCAAGGCCGATGTCTATCCTTAAGGGTATCGGGTTAAAGGAGGCTGCTGTCGATGCGGAAACTATTGGGAATTTTCGCGCTTTTTTGGGCAACAGATGCGGTCGCTGACTACCAGTATTGGGACTACAAGGACTGGACCGTCACTGTCGAACGGGTGGACACGGGTGAAGACCTGCGGATCACCTGCACGGCATCAACCGGTGGCGATGGTGATCCCAGCCTGGCGATAACACTATCGAACGGTGACGCAGCGCCACCCTATTTCTATCCGGGTCCTGAGTTGCTTGAACGTGCGCCGCGTGGGTACACCACGATGATGACAGATGGCGCGCGGGTGATGTTCGAGTTCGATGTTGACTGGCGCACCGAAGGCTTCGTGAATGCCGGATATGATGCCGAAGGCTTCGCACAGGCAATCGCACGGGCGCATCAAAACGACAGCCTGGGGTTGCTGCAAACAATGCGACGCGCAGGCATGTTGTGGATCACGCTGGACGGCGAGGTCGTCTATGCGGCATCGCTGTCAGGTTTCACCGCAGCTTACGGCAAAATGGCGGAGCAATGCGGACTTCCGACAGTTGGCGTGATCGACTGACCTTCATTTCAGGCGCTTGTAAGGGTATGAAAAACTATCCCGACCCAGCCGGATATGCCAGATGATCAACCCAGACCGATTTTTGTCCGATCTTCATCAATTACGCAGCTTTGGTGCGTCAGGCACCGGCAAAGGGGTTGTGCGCTCGGCCTATTCGGATTCGGACATTGCAGCGCGCCGCTGGTTGGCGGAACAGTTCGTCGACGCGGGTTTGCAGGTTGAAATCGACGCGATGGGCAATGTCTTTGGTCTGGGGGAGGCCCCGTCCATGTTGCTTGGGTCACATTCGGACAGCCAGCCGGAGGGCGGTTGGCTGGACGGCGCTCTGGGCGTGATCAGCGCATTGGAAATCGCTCGAAATTGCAAGGAAGACGGCGGACCAGCGGTATCTGTGGTGTCTTTTCAGGATGAGGAGGGGCGTTTCGGTGTCACGACCGGCAGTGCGGTTTGGTCCGGCCATCTGGATCAGGAACGTGCGGATGACTTGACGGATCATTCCGGGATAACCCTGCACGAGGCGCGCGCAACCATGTCTGATATGGTGACAGGCCCAGTCAACCCGTCGCAATTCAGCGGTTTTATCGAAATGCATATCGAGCAGGGACCAACACTCGACACCAGCGGCGACATCATTGGTGTGGTGACTGGTATCGTCGGCATCCGCGATATGAAAATCACCTTTGAAGGGCAACAGAACCACGCCGGCACAACCCCCATGGCCCTGCGCCGCGACGCTTTTCAGGCGGTCTCGCATTTCAATATGCTGCTGAATGACCGTCTACGAAATGTGGTGACGCCGCAGACGGTCTGGACAATCGGCCATATTACGCTGCATCCGAATGCGTCATCCATCGTGCCGGGCCGGGCGACATTCTCGATGCAGTGGCGCGACGCTGATGCGGACCGTCTGGCGCGTATGGAAGACATCATCCGGAGCACGGCGGATGACGTGGCGCAAATGACGGGCATGGCGCAGTCCTTTGGTCCGATGTTGGGTCTGGAGCCCGTCGCAATGGCCCAAGGGCTGGTCGATGCCCTGAGCGATGCAGCCCGGAACATCGTGCCGGATGCCTGGCGCAAGATGCCCTCGGGCGCTTTGCATGACGCAACAAATCTGTCGCGCCTGATGCCCGTCGCCATGCTTTTTGTCCCGTCTATTGATGGGATCAGCCATGCCTTTCAGGAAGACACCAAAGAAGAGCATCTGGTTGCGGGGTTGCGGGTGCTTGATCACGCCGTCAGAAACCTCTGATCAGGTTGAGCGCGGCCCTAACCTAGGTCCAGTCTACGTCGCCCAGAAAGATATACCCCGCCCCGTAGATGGTTTTGATCAATTGCGGATTTTTGGGATCTTCGCGCAGTTTGGTGCGCAATCGCGAGATCCGCACGTCCATGGCCCGGTCAAAGCTCTCGCTGGCGGCACCTCCCAGATTGTCCTGCATCTGCGCCCGGCTGATCAGGCGTTTCGGGTTCTCAAGAAACAGGCGCAGAACTTCACCTTCGGCATGGGAAAATCCGGTCTGCCCGCCATCTGCGTCTTCCATCACATATTGGTCGAAAAAAACGGCCCAGCCCGCAAATTGCGCCGTTTTGCCGACAATCTGCTCCGCCTTGGTGGTGCGAAGCCGGGCCCGAATGCGCGCAACAACTTCCGCCGGATCGAAGGGCTTGATGATGTAGTCATCAGCACCAAGCTCAAGGCCCGTCACCTTATCCTGCACCAGCGCCCGCCCCGAAATTATTATCACAATGGCGCCTTGTTCAAGGGCAAGTTTGTGCACCAGCGTCAGCCCATCGGTGTCTGGCAGCGACAGATCGACAAGGCATACATCCGGGGTGAATTTTGTGAGTGCCGCGCTAAATTCCTTGGCGCGCGCGAAGCTCAAGGTGCGATACCCGGCTTCCTCAAGTGCGTCCGTCAGCATGTTTCGGATGGCGGGTTCATCATCAAGGATGGTGATAAGTGGCGCGGTCATGCGACGATTTCTTTCTCGGATTTTGGTGTCAGCAAAGCTTGCAAAGCGTCCGATGAAAATGGCTTTTGCAACAGCGGCGCTGCTCTTTGCGCGGCCTTAAACAGTGGATCCTCTGCCGGCAATGAAGTCATCAGCAAGATCGGAATACCGGCTGCCAGACGATTTGTCAGATCAATACCCGTCGCTTCGCCAGCCAACTGAACATCCGACAGGACGAAGGCAATTTCAGGCAAATCCGCTAACAGCGCCGTGGCTTCATCCGCGCTTGTAGCCTCAATGACGGAATGGCCCAGATCAGTCAGCATGTCGCGGTAAACCGACCGCAAGTCGTCGCGATCTTCCACCAGCAGTACAAGGCCCATCGCCGCGCTCAACGCGGGTCGATAGGGCAGGCGAAGGGTGACCCGCGCGCCTGTCTGGGTGTTTTCGAGCCGCAGATCACCTCCGGCAAGCTTGGTCATGTCATAGACCATCGGCAATCCGAGCCCGGAGCCTTCGGCACCCTTGGTGGTAAAGAATGGATCAAACCCTCGGCTGAGCGCCTGTTCTGAAAACCCCGGCCCGGTGTCCTCGACCTGCCACTCGATCCAAGTGTCATGCACGACTTTCACGGAAACGCCAATATTGCCTTTGGTACCGCAGGCGTCTCTTGCGTTGAGGATCAGGTTAAGCAAGCTATCCGTGGCCATCCCCGCATCCAGCATGACCGGACGATCAGGCGTTGTGTCGGTTACCACGAGTGTGATCGCATCGGGCAAAGTGGGCTCCGCCAGCGTGCGCAGGTTGGCCATCATCTGCCTGACTTCGGTTGCTTCTGGCCGAAGGGAGCGCTGCGCCGTCATTCCGGCGATGCTGCCCAGCAGGCTCCCTCCGCGCTGTGCTGCTGCCAGGGTTCCATCAATCAGTTCGGCGGTTTCCTGTGGCAAACCCTCAGCGCGCTTCAGCTTTGACTGCAACCCAAGGATGATCGTCAAAAGGTTGGAGAAATCATGCGCAAGACCAGAGGTCATCTGAGCCGCCAGCGCGCGCCTTTGGGTCTGCTGCATGGCTACCCGTACCTGCATTTCGGCAGTGACATCCATCGACAAGATATACGCGCCGCCCCGGCTGTCCGGCGTGAATGCCGCCCGAATGCGCCGCGCGCTGGCGTCATCGGTGAACTCAAATACTGACGGATTGCCGTCGAATGCTTTCTCGAGGTGTGGCGCGATCCGATCATAGGCGGAGGTCCCCAAAGCGGCGCTGATATGCATGCCGCGAATGTCTGAAGGCCGTCCCGGGATCACGGCGTTCAACTGGCGGTTGGAATAGGTGTAGGTTCCCGACGCGTCCACATGGGCGATATGGGCCGGCATCATTTCGGTTGTCAGACGGGTGCGCGCCTCGATTTCCGTCAACTCGCGTTTGGCCTCCTGAAGGGCTGCGTTCATGGCAGCGAGTTCACGGTTGGTAGAAGAGAGTTCTTCGGCGTAATCAATCAGTTGACCCGATAGCTCCTCGGATCTGGCTTGCAGCAACGCTTCCTGTTGTCGTGTCCGCGTGATATCGGTGTAAACCGTGACCCATCCGCCCTGCTGCAATGGCGCACCTTCCACGCTGATGATCCGTCCGTTCGCGCGTTTGCGCTCCATGTAATGCGGCTCAAAGGCGAGGGCTTGATCGACACGTTCGGCCACGAACCCGTCCATATCTGCAACGTCGCCATATTCACCGCGCTGAACCAGATGACGGATGGTGTCTTCGAATGTCGCACCGGGTGTGACCAACTCATCGGGCAGCTCAAACATGCGCTGGAACGGAACGTTACATACGGCCAGTTTCAGATCAGAATCGTAGATCGTCAGGGCCTGACCAATCAGGTTGAGACCCGCCGCCGTCAACTCTTGTGTCCTGTCCGGGGAGATGGCCAACGGATGCTCCTGAGGGTGATGGTTTGCAGCCCGAGCCTAGCACGTAATTTTTTGCCGAAAATCCGGTTTCTGCCGAACCGTACAATAAAGCTGATTTGTAACAATTCGTAAGGATTGAGAAATCATGACGAAAAAGTTGACCTTATGCTCAAAAGCAACATTGTTATTCACACGAGAGCTGAAAAAGCTGCGCTTGTCATGATTGGCAAGGTCTGGGAGGACAACAGTTGAATAATCGCACACTGGGCGCTGACGGATCTCAATCCGTCCCGGCGCTGCTGCATCGTAACGCGACCGAATTTGCGAACGCGCCTGCGTATCGTGAAAAAGAATACGGGATCTGGCAGACCTGGACATGGTCGCAGACCCGCGAAGAGATCGAAGCACTGGCGCTGGGACTTCTTGATCTGGGCGTGGCAGAAGGCGACTTTATTGCAATCATCGGGCGGAACCGACCCTACCTCTACTGGTCCATGGTCGCAGCGGAAATGTGTGGCGCGATCCCTGTGCCGCTTTATCAGGACGCGGTTGCCGAAGAGATGGCCTATGTGCTCGGGCATTGCGGTGCGCGCTTCGTGATCGTCGGCGATCAGGAACAGGTCGACAAAGTCATCGAAGTACAGGCGCAACTGCCCGATTTCGAACAGATGATTTATCTCGATCCGAGAGGTCTGCGCAAATACGATCATGCCAAGCTGCATCAATACGCGCATGTGCAGGAGGCCGGCCGTGCCAAACGCGACGAGTTGAGCAAAGAGCTTGATGCGCGGCAGAGGAAACTGACCTACGACAGCACCTGCGTGATGCTTTACACGTCGGGTACAACCGGCAAACCCAAAGGGGTTGTGCTGAGCAATCGCAACGTGATCGAGACGGCGAAATCATCCTCGGAATTTGATGGTTTACGCCAGACAGACGACATTCTTGCCTATTTGCCCATGGCCTGGGTCGGTGATTTCATTTTCTCCGTTGGTCAGGCGATGTGGACAGGTTTCTGCACCAATTGTCCCGAAAGTGCGGAGACGATGCACACCGATCTGCGTGAGATCGGCCCGACCTACTACTTTGCGCCGCCGAGGGTGTTCGAGACGCAATTGACCAACGTCATGATCCGCATGGAAGATGCAAGCCCTTTGAAAAAAAGGCTTTTTGACAAGTTCATGGCGCATGCCCGCAAAGTGGGGCCAGCCATTCTGGACGGTGAACCCGTCAGCCAATGGGACCGGTTCCTCTACAATATCGGTGAGTTGGTGATCTATGGGCCGCTCAAGAACACGCTGGGGTTTAGCCGCATTCGCGTGGGCTATACGGCCGGCGAGGCGATTGGGCCGGAAATCTTTGATTTTTACCGATCGCTGGGGATCAACCTCAAACAGCTTTATGGCCAGACCGAAGCCACAGTCTTCATCACCGCCCAGCCTGATGGCGAGGTGCGCAGTGATACGGTGGGTGTTTGCTGCCCGGGCGTGGAGCTGAAAATCGCGGAGAACGGAGAGGTCTTTTACCGCTCTCCGGGGGTTTTTGTCGAATACTACAAGAATGCCGAAAGCACCGCCGACACCAAAGATTCCGAAGGCTGGGTCGCCACCGGTGATGCCGGGTTTATCGAGGAGGACACGGGGCATCTGCGTATCATCGACCGTGCCAAGGATGTGGGGCAGATGGCGGACGGGTCGCTCTTTGCACCCAAGTATGTTGAAAACAAAATGAAATTTTTCCCCAACATTCTGGAAGCCGTGGTTTTCGGCAACGGGCGGGATGAGTGTACAGCCTTCATCAACATCGACCTGACGGCGGTTGGCAACTGGGCGGAACGCAACAACATCGGTTATGCCTCCTATCAGGAGCTTGCCCGCCACCCTCAGGTCATGGACACGATTCAGTCTCATGTGGAAGAGGTGAACGCTTCTGTTGCGCAGGACGAAATGCTGTCGGGCTGTCAGGTACACCGTTTTGTGGTTCTGCATAAAGAACTCGATGCGGATGACGGTGAATTGACCCGCACCCGCAAGGTTCGCCGCAGGATTATTGAGGAGAAATATGCCGATATTATCGCGGCGCTCTACGATGGATCAAGCTCGGTCAGCACTGAAACGGAAGTGACTTACGAAGATGGCCGCAAGGGCTCTATTTCCGCGACATTGGAAGTGCGCAACGCTGCAGTGCAGGCCGTGGCACAGAAGATGGCTGCCGAATGATAACGTCTGTTCCTGATGCGATGCCCGCTATGACACCACCTGTTTGTCGCCCAAAGCTACAGGAAGGTCGACGATCCATCGTAAGTGGCGCTGACGGCGCGACTGATGTGAAAGCGTGTCGAAAATCCGCGCAGGATGGATTCGATGTCCCGGATCGCCTCTGCTCGGCTGAGACCCTTGTTCCTGCGCTTGGCAGCCATGGACATGAGGCAGTTCCGTTCCCAGTCTTTACGCATTGTAATGCTCCCTCGTGCTGCTCCTTCCATCACTCTAAATCGAAAATGGTTAATATTTCGCGGACCCTTAGAACGTTGGGGGCAGAACATGCTTGATCAATCACAAGGATATACCACCGAGGACGGTCGCAAGATTGGCGGCGTGGTCATGGAGATGCGCAATATTACCCTTAGATTCGGCGGGGTTGAGGCGATCAAGGATATTTCCTTTGATATCCGTGAGGGTGAAATCCGCGCCATAATCGGCCCGAACGGCGCGGGTAAATCCTCAATGCTTAATGTGATCTCCGGGTTCTATATCCCGCAGGAGGGCGAGGTTCTTTACAAAGGCAGTCCGCGCCCGCCGATGAAACCTTACCAGGTTGCCCAGCAGGGCATCGCGCGTACCTTCCAGAATATTGCGCTCTTTGAAGGCATGTCGGTGCTCGACAATGTGATGACTGGTCGACTGACCCATATGAAAACCGGGCTTTGGCAACAGGCTTTGTGGAAAGGTGCGGCGGAAACAGAGGAAACTGCCAACCGCGAAGTCGCGGAGAAGATTATTGATTTTCTTGAAATTCAAGCCATTCGGAAGACCCCCGTTGCGCGTCTTCCATATGGGCTGAAAAAACGGGTTGAGCTGGCGCGGGCGCTGGCGGCGGAGCCGTCGCTCTTGCTGCTCGACGAGCCGATGGCGGGTATGAATGTCGAGGAGAAAGAGGACATGAGCCGCTTTATCCTCGATGTGAATGACGAGTTCGGGACAACGATTGCGCTCATTGAGCATGACATGGGCGTGGTCATGGATCTGAGTGACCGGGTCGTGGTGATGGACTACGGCAAGAAGATCGGTGACGGGACCCCGGCAGAGGTGCGTGGCAATCAGGCGGTGATCGACGCCTATCTGGGGGTCGCGCATGACTGATTTGGGTCCGTCGGTGGCGCGTCGGTTTTGCGTCGGTATCACGTCGGTATTACGTCGGTGCGTGGCGGGCGCGTTCGTAACGCTTTATTTGTTTTTGGTCATGATGCCCGCACATGCCGGAGCGTCGTACCGCGCATACGATACAGTTCTCGGAAGCATCTGGGGCGTTTGCCAATCTGTTATTGAGGAAGGCGCGCTCAATACGGATGGCTTGGATCAGTTGAGTGAGGACCAAACCGCCGTTCTCAAAGAAGCTATGAACAGAACCCCACGGTACGTTGAGGACTTTGCCGCAGCGGAGGCGTTCTACGCGTTTTGGGCGGGAAGTCATCCGATGGCTGTGGTGGTGGGAAGTAGCGGAACGGTTTGTCACGTGATTCATTTGTCGTCCGGCAATGTGGCCGACTTTACGGATCAGCTTTTGACAGACTGGAAGTCCTTAACGCGGCCGGACACTGCGAACTACCGTCCGTCCCGCCTGCCCGAACCGCGCACAGTCTACGACCCGCCGTTTGGGTCCGAATTCGAAGGCGTTCTGATCGCGCCGCTGCCATCAGACTTTGTCGAAATCACAATCACTTATCGATACGGCAAGGAAGTGATCTTTTTGCATGCGAAAGCGGTACGGCAGCCTGCTTCGGACAAACTTTGCAGTTTGTGGCCGGAAGAGTGCGGTTCATGATCCGCGCAAGTCATTTCTTGGCCAATAGGCGTGCAAACTGGTCTTCCGTGCCCACCCTTGTGCAGCTCAACCATACCCTCACGAACCTACCACTCCTGTTATATTTTTTGAACAAATGGTTAACCATCGGCGGATTGTTTCCGTGGTACCACCAAAGCATGGGCAAGATCATGCTTAGTCTGCCGGCGATCCTGTCCTTCATGCAATGCCGACCCGCGTGGGCCGGTGTCACAGAGCAGACGGACAATGGATACCGTTTGGAGGGTACACATGAGTAATTGGTGGTTAATGGGCGCGTTCGCCTTTGGAAGTATAGTGTTCACAGGCGCGCAAGCTGAAGCAGGGCCGAGATTCTGCGAAGAACCAACACCTGCAATGCAAGAGACCTGCGCGGTCTATCAATCCTACTGCGCAGCATATCTGGATGACCCGTCCTCTTTGGATCGGTCAAACCTGCGCGAAATCCCCAGCGGCGCGCGGGCGCGCTTCGCGGCCAGCGAACTGACGCAGGTCACGCTGGGTTACATGACGACGCCGAACCCACAGGTGGCGGTGGTCTACGGTGACGAATACCCGTCGTGCGAACTCTTGATGACGGGAATGCAGTATTCGGACCTGCTTTTGGCCTATCGCGACTGGCGCGAGGGGGAAGGGGCGCAGTTTGCGGCCACCGCCCCGTTTGAGCCTGTATCGAAACGCGAGATGCCACGCGCTTATGCCGCTGTCTTTCTGGCCGCACCGCGCGATGATGGGCGGGTCACCGAGATCACCCTGAACTGGAACCTGAGCGAGGCGGGTCTGACCCGGCTCAAAGTATCATATCAGCCAGAGCGCGAGCACACCCGCGCTCTGCTGGGGCAAGGAGCAAACTGATGCCGGAACAGCTGGCCTTTACCATCGAGGTTTTCTTGAACGGTCTGATGGCGGGGGTGCTTTATGCGCTTGTCGCCTTGGGGTTCGTCTTGATCTATAAGGCCAGCGGCATTTTCAACTTTGCACAAGGGGTCATGGCGCTGTTTGCTGCCATGACCCTTTACGGGATCATGAATGGGCAGGTGCCTTTTGCGCATTTGATCAATGCGATTTTTGGCACGGACATTCATTATTTCGGGTGGAGCATCCCTGCGTTCCTGTCGATCATTCTGACCATCGGCGTGATGATTTTGCTCGCTTGGATGGTGCAACGCTACATCTTTCGCTATCTCGTCGGGCAGGAACCGATCATTCTGTTCATGGCGACCATCGGGCTCGCCTATTTCCTCGAAGGGGTCGGAGACCTCATGTGGGGCTCCGATATCAAAACGCTCGATGTGGGGCTGCCGCAGGGCATCAACGTCGCCATTGACGAGGCCACTTTCGGCTGGTTCGGTTACGGCTTTTTCATCGACAATCTGGATATTGTGGCCTCCGTGGTGGCGGCATTGCTGGTGATCGGTCTGGTCATGTTCGCGCAATATACCAAGCAGGGTCGGGCCATGCGCGCGGTGGCAGATGACCATCAGGCGGCGCTTTCGGTAGGCGTGTCGCTGAATTTCATCTGGATACTGGTCTGGTCGCTGGCCGGGTTCGTGGCACTGGTTGCTGGCATCATGTGGGGGGCCAAATCGGGAGTTCAATTCTCGTTGTCACTGATCGCGCTCAAGGCGCTGCCGGTGCTGATGCTAGGCGGGTTCACCTCGATCCCGGGTGCCATTGTCGGCGGGCTGATCATCGGCGTGGGCGAGAAGCTTTTCGAGTTCCTGATCGGCGCACCCTACCTTGGGGGGGCTACGGAAAACTGGTTCGCCTATATGCTGGCGCTGGTCTTTCTGGTGTTTCGCCCGCAGGGTCTGTTCGGGGAGAAGATCATTGAACGCGTGTGAGACAGGCGCGGCCGCAGTGCGCTATTCTTCCAGGCTGCGAAAGAGCGCCACACTCAGGGCCGCAAGAACCGTGACACCCAGCGTCAACGCCAGATTGAAATCCGCAAATGTCAGCATCGCCAGGGCCAGACAGACGCCCACAACAAGCAAACATATTATGATCCCAAGCCCCCAGATCATTGAGCCGGATTTTCCCTTGCGGGTCTTTTGGAGTGCTGGGTCCGCATCAACGAACTCGGTCTCTACAACGTCGACACTTTCGATCAGTTGCGCCCGTTGCGCCAGATACGCGACATCTGAAATCTCGCCACGTGCCAGACGCTCTTCCAATTGGCGCATTTCCTTGAGGATGGCCGTCATGTCTTCCACTCCTTCCCCCACGAGCGGTTTTGCCGGGGGAAATGGGGCAGAATTGGGAAAATCTGTGAAAGATTGTGATCTGGTTAATGCCGTTATCAGGGCGAAAACGCGCCGGTGCAGATCGGGAGGCTGTCGATGACAAAAGGTGTTCCAATGCGCCTGACGTGCCATTGTGGCGCCAGCGAGCTGAAGGTCATCCTGGCCGAAGACTTGGAGACCGCGCGTCGGTGCGATTGTTCTTTCTGTCGTCGCAGAGGAGCCATGAATGTCTCCGTGCGCGATGGCGACCTGAAGGTGATACGTGGTGCGGCCCTTGCGCTCTACCAGTTCGGCCCCCGGCGGGCAGAGCATTACTTTTGCAGCATTTGCGGATGTTACACGCATCACCGGCGCAGTTCGAACACGTCGGATTTCGGCGTGAACGTGGGCGGCATTGAAGGCGTCAATCCCCGCGATGTCGATCCGGTGCCTTGGCTTGATGGCGTCAACTACAACCCAGAAATTCAGGGAGCCGACTAATGCTCTATCGTGAAGCCGGTGACTTCAGCACCACCTATTCTGAAGACAGCCAAACCTTTCCGATCAAGTTCGACCGCTGGCGATACTATGCAGTGCTCTTTGTCGCGATTTTTGTCATTCCGTTCATGATCAATGACTACTGGGTCAATTCGATTTTCATGCCGTTTCTGATCTATGCGATCGCGGCGATCGGGCTGAATATTCTGGTGGGCTACTGCGGGCAGGTGAGTCTGGGCACAGGTGGTTTTATGGCTGTGGGGGCCTATGCCTGTTACAAGCTGATGACGGCCTTTCCCGAAGTCAGCATGTTCATCCATGTGCTGCTGGCGGGTGGGATTACGGCGGCGGTGGGCGTGCTCTTCGGCCTGCCGAGCCTGCGCATCAAAGGGTTCTATCTGGCGGTGGCGACACTGGCGGCGCAGTTCTTTCTGGTCTGGCTGTTTAACCGTGTGTCGTGGTTCTACAATTATTCGGCCTCCGGTCAGATCAACGCCCCTGAACGCGACACCTTCGGCATCCTGATCACCGGGCCCAACACCGAAGCCTGGGCCACCTACATGTTCTGCCTGATCTTCACGATCTTCTCCGCGGTAGTGGCGCGCAACCTGACACGCGGATCGGTGGGACGGCAGTGGATGGCCATTCGCGATATGGATATCGCGGCGGAAATCATCGGGGTGAACCCGCTCAAGGCCAAGCTGACGGCCTTTGCTGTGTCGTCCTTCTTTGTCGGGATCAGCGGCGCGCTGTTCTTTGCGGTTTATCTGGGTGCGGTGGAAGTGGGCGAGGCCTTTGGCATCACTAAATCCTTCCTGGTACTTTTCATGATCATCATTGGGGGCCTGGGTTCGATCTTTGGTTCCTTTGCGGGGGCGGCATTTCTGGTGCTGCTGCCGGTGCTGCTGAAGGTCATTGGCGTGGATTGGTTGGGCTGGCCCACGGACATCGTGGCGCACCTGAATCTGGTGATTGTGGGCGGTCTGATCGTGGTCTTCCTGATCGCGGAACCGCATGGGCTGGCGCAGCTTTGGCGCGTTGCCAAGGAGAAACTGAGATTGTGGCCCTTCCCGCACTAGGTCGGGCTGCAGAATAACGGCGGGCAAACCCGCCTCGAAGACCCCGGGCACCCGGGATATCGGACAAACACCAAGGGAGGTAACACCGATGAAGTATAAACTGGGAACAATGGCCGTGGCCGGCCTGATGGCGGCAAGCCCCGTGATGGCGGATCTTGTCTTTCCATCGCTGAGCTACCGGACAGGACCATATGCGGCGGGCGGCATTCCGTTTGCCGATGGGTATGCGGATTACTTCACGCTGCTGAACGAGCGTGACGGCGGCATCGGCGGCGTGGCAGCACGCGTGCTGGAATGCGAGACCGGCTATAACACCGAAAAAGGCGTGGAGTGCTATGAGAGCACCAAAGGTGAAGGCGCATTGGTGTACCAACCGCTTTCCACCGGCATCACCTACCAGTTGATCCCCAAGGCCACGGCGGATGACATTCCGATTCACTCCATGGGGTATGGCAGGACATCTGCGGCTAACGGCGATGTCTTCAGCCATGTTTTCAACTACCCGGCCAACTACTGGAACGGGGCATCCGCCGCGATCAACCACATTCTGGAACAGAATGGTGGCGATATATCTGGCAAGAAGATCGCACTGGTTTACCACAACTCCGCCTATGGCAAGGAGCCCATCCGGACGCTGGAGAAGCTCAGTGAAAAGCACGGGTTCGAGCTGAGCCTGCTGGCGGTTGATCACCCCGGACAGGAACAGAAATCCCAATGGCTGCAAATCCGCCGTGAAAAGCCGGACAATGTGATCATGTACGGCTGGGGTGTGATGAACCAGGTGGCCGTGCAGGAAGCCGCCAACATCCGTTTCCCGATGGAAAACTTCATCGGCATCTGGTGGTCGGGGGCTGAGATCGATGTGACCCCGGCCGGTGACAAGGCCAATGGGTTCAAGGCGTTGGCGCTGACAGCGGTGGGCGATGATTTCCCGCTCTACGAAGACCTGCAAAAATACGTGGTCGACACAGGCAAGGCTGCGGGTGCGGGCGATCAGCTTGGTACCGTGCCCTACAATCGGGGTATCTATGCCGCCATGCTGGCCGCCGAGGCGGTAAAAGTGGCGCAGAAGATGCATGGGGTGGATGACATCACCTCCGGTCAGATGCGAGACGGTATGGAAGCACTGGTGATCACGGAGGACGTAATGGCCGCCAATGGACTGCCAGGCTTTGGTCCGTCGTTCTCCGTCTCATGTGAAAACCACGGCGGCGAAGGCATGGTGGCCGTCACGCAATGGGACGCAAGTGCGGGCGAGTTCGTGACGATTTCGGATTTTGCACCGACGGACATGAGCGTCATCCAGCCGTTGATTGATGAGGATTCTGCTGCGTTCAAGGCAGAGAACAACATCGCATCCAACTGCAACTAAGCAACATGGCCCCGGCGGTTTCGCTGCCGGGGCATCCCCTAAACGGAAGGTCAATGCACGATGCTGGACGCCGCCAAGCAACAGGACACGAAGCCCGATACGGTGCTGGAGGTCAACAATATCGAGGTGATCTACAACCATGTGATCCTCGTGTTGAAGGGCGTCAGCCTGAATGTGCCCAAAGGTGGGATCACCGCCCTGCTGGGCGGAAACGGGGCCGGCAAGACCACGACGCTCAAGGCTATCTCGGGGCTTCTGGCCTCCGAGCGCGGCGAGGTGACCAAAGGGTCGATCCGCTATCGCGGTGAGGTTATTCAGCATCAGGACCCGGCAGAGACCGTGAAACGAGGTGTGGTTCAGGTGATGGAGGGGCGTCATTGTTTTGAGCATCTGACAGTTGAAGAGAACCTGCTGACCGGGGCCTATACCCGTAAAGACGGCAATGCTGCGATCCAGGCCGATCTGGAGCTTGTGTACACCTATTTCCCGCGCCTCAAAGAACGGCGCAAAAGCCAGGCGGGCTATACTTCGGGGGGTGAACAGCAGATGTGCGCCATCGGGCGCGCGCTGATGTCGCGACCCGAGACGATCCTGCTGGATGAGCCATCGATGGGGTTGGCTCCGCAACTGGTCGAACAGATTTTCGAAATCGTGAAATCAGTCAATGAAAACGAAGGCGTGACCTTCCTGCTGGCCGAGCAGAATACCAATGTCGCGCTGCGGTTCGCCCACTACGGCTATATTCTGGAATCCGGTCGCGTGGTCATGGATGGCCCCGCAGGTGAGCTGCGCGAGAACCCGGATGTGAAAGAATTCTACCTGGGCATGTCGGAAGAGGGACGCAAATCCTTTCGCGATGTGCGCAGCTATCGCCGCCGCAAACGCTGGCTATCATAACCCCAATAACGGAGACATGCGATGAGACAGATTGCCTTTGCCATTTTCGTGGCGCTGATGGCCGCGCCCGTTGCCGCCGAAGAACTGGTTGTGCGGGAGATATTGAATGAAAAACCTCTCAGCAATGCGGAAGGCACTGTTGTCATTGTCTCGAAGCTGACGGTCAAACCGGGTGGGCGCATTCCCTTGCACATCCACCCCGGCGATGAACATGCCGTTATGATCGTGGGTGGGCAGGCCTTGATGCCCAATGGTAAGGAGGTGACGCTGCCGGCCGGTACGCCTATGTTCTTTCCTGCGGGTCAGGTTCATGGGGGTGTGACCAATCAGGGGCAGACAGACATCGAGATTGTCACAACCCATATTCTGCGCGCCGACCAACCCTTTCAGACAGTGGCTGAATGAGAATGAATACCCATTATGACGCGTTGGAAACCCGCAGCACGGATGCGCGTACCGCGGCGCAGCTGCAGGCACTTCAGGCCAATATTGCACGCGTCTCGGCGACGCCCGGGGCCTGCCGGATTGAAGATGGAAGTATTCAGGATTTGGCCGATTTAAGAAATCTGCCGGTCTTGCGCAAATCCGATCTGGCCGCTTGGCAGGCTGAAAACCCGCCTTTCGGCGGAATACCCGTGCGTAACGCGGCGCATGTTTTCCAATCCCCGGGGCCGATCTATGAGCCGGGTGGCGTAACCCACGACTGGTGGCGCATGGGCCGGTTTCTGCATGCGGTCGGTATTGGTGCAGACGATGTCGTTCAGAATTGTTTTGGATACCATCTGACACCGGCAGGCATGATTTTCGAGTCTGGGGCGCGTGCGGTTGGGGCCACCGTCCTGCCAGCGGGCACCGGCCAGACTGAACTACAGGTGCAGGCCGCCAAGGCGGTCGGGTCCACCGCCTATGCCGGCACGCCGGACTACCTGAAGGTGCTTTTGGACAAGTCCGATGCGTTGAATGTTGCCTTGAGTTTCACCAAGGCGGCGGTAGGCGGCGGTGCTCTGTTCCCGGCGATGCGGCAGGCCTATGCAGATCGCGGCATCACCTGTCTGCAATGCTATGCCACCGCCGATTTGGGCAATATCGCCTATGAAAGTCTGGCGATGGAGGGGATGATCGTCGATGAGGGGGTTATCGTCGAAATCGTGACACCCGGTTCTGGCGAGCCCGTCGCACCGGGAGAGGTGGGGGAGGTGGTCGTGACCACGCTTAACCCCGATTACCCGCTGATCCGCTTTGCGACAGGTGATCTGAGCGCGGCTTTACCGGGCCAAAGCCCCTGCGGTCGGACCAACATGCGCATCAAGGGGTGGATGGGGCGCGCGGACCAGACAACCAAGATCAAGGGAATGTTTGTGCGCCCCGAGCAGGTTGCAAATCTCGTGGCCCGCCATGATGAAATCGTCAAAGCGCGGGTGATCGCGCGCCGTGACGGAATGCAGGATGCGATGACAGTACAGCTGGAGACGACGGGTGGTGCGGCGGAGGATTACGCGGCCAGTGTGGCGGCGACGCTGAAACTCAAAGGCATTATCGAGGTCGTGAGCCCTGGCAGCCTGCCGAAAGACGGTTTGGTGATCGAGGATCAGCGCGACTACGAAACCACCTGAGGCGGCGGCCCCACGAACGGGGCTGGTAATTCTGACAAAAAGCGTCGAAAAAGACCTTATGTCAGACCTATCTTCCGTGACGCCCGCCCGAACAACGGGCCGAAAGCGCAGGCCCGGCGACGGATTGCGCGGGCTATCGTCCTGGGCTTCGTTGATCGCGGCGATCTGTCTCTTGCCGATGCTGGCTGTAGCCATCGCTGCTTTGAGCGGCGGCACGGACACCATATCGCACCTGATGGACACGGTGCTGCCACGCTATGCAGGCACCACCGCCACGCTGGTCATTCTGGTGGCTGCGGGCACGTTTGCCCTGGGGGTTGGGGCGGCGTGGTTGGTGACCATGACCCGCTTCCCGGGAGTTCGGTTTTTCGAGATCACATTGGTGCTGCCACTGGCTTTCCCGGCTTATGTGCTGGCCTATGCCTATACCCATGTGCTGGATCATCCCGGCATCGTACAAAGCACTTTGCGCGATCTGACCGGGTGGGGGCCGCGGGATTATTGGTTCCCGGAGGTGCGCTCTTTGGGTGGGGCCGCTGCAATGCTGGTTCTGGTGCTCTATCCTTACGTCTATCTTCTGGCGCGAGCTGCTTTTCTGCAGCAAAGTGCAACGACATTTCTGGCCGCCCGAGCCCTTGGCGCATCCGCCTGGGCCGCTTTTTTCAGGATCAGTCTGCCCCTTGCCCGCCCGGCCATCGCAGGAGGTGTTCTGTTGGCCGTCATGGAAACCATCGCTGATTTCGGAACAGTGGCCTATTTCGGGGTTCAGACGTTTGCGACCGGCATTTACACAAGCTGGTTCACGCTGGCAGATCGCGCCGGGGCGGCACAGCTCGCCCTTTGCCTTCTGAGTTTTGCGCTGCTGCTCGCGATGTTGGAGCGCGCGCAGCGGGGGCGGGCGAAATACCATGATACGGCGCGTCGCCAGCAGCCGATGGACGCTGCCCTCTTGCACGGGCCCAGGGCGATCCTGGCGATCGTCCTGTGCGGGATTCCGGTGCTTTTCGGCGCTGTCCTGCCGATAATCGTCTTGCTGAGCATGGGACTTGGATCAGAACAAAACCTGCTCAGTCCACGCTATCTGGGCTTCATTCAGAACTCGGTGACTTTGGCGGCAACAGCGGCTGTTGTTACAGTGGGTGCGGCGATCCTGGTCGGTTTTTATCAACGCGCGCGACCGGGTCGCAGATCACGGGCCGCTGCCTATGTGGCGCGTCTGGGATATGCCGTTCCCGGCGGGGTGATTGCCGTTGGGCTGATGGTGCCATTTGCCCTTTTTGACAATACGCTGGACGCATGGATGCGCAGCGCCTTCGATATCTCGACCGGGCTCCTGATCACCGGGTCCATCTGGTTGTTGGTCATGGCGTATATGGTGCGTTTTCTGGCCGCTGCCATGGGTGCTTATGAGGGCGGTCAGGCAATGGTGCCGGTCAACATGGATGCTGCCGCACGGTCTTTGGGACAGAGCGCCATGGGTACGTTGCGCCGGGTGCACCTGCCCATTTTGGCCCCTAGCTTGTTGACGGCGTTGTTGATCGTCTTCGTGGATGTGATGAAGGAGTTGCCCGCAACCCTGATCATGCGGCCTTTCAATTATGACACACTGGCTGTGCAGGCCTACCGGCTGGCCTCTGACGAGCGTCTGGAAGGTGCTGCCGTGCCCAGCCTGGTAATCGTCGCCATCGGTCTGCTGCCGGTGATCCTGATTTGCCGTCAGGTCGGGCGGCAGCGGTAACCCCGTGCCAGTCAGCACCTTTGGTGCTGACCGATCCGGCAAGCGGGTCAGGCGTTTTCGCCAATCTTGTCCTGGGTTCTGGTCTCAAAATCACTCGCGTCGTGACGCTCGTGCAATTGCATTTCGGGCTCGCCAAAGCTGCGGTTGACCATGCGGCCCCGCTGCACGGCCGGGCGCGCATCAATCGCCTTGGCCCATCTCAGGACGTGTCTGTAGCTCTCGACATCCAGAAATTCGGCAGCATCATAGAGCCTGCCGAGTACCAGTTGCCCATACCATGACCAGATCGCCATATCGGCTATGGTGTATTCCGATCCGGCAATGAAGTCGCGGGTCGCCAGTTGCCGGTCCAGCACGTCGAGTTGGCGCTTGGTCTCCATCGCGAAACGATTGATCGGGTACTCGAATTTCTCCGGCGCATATGCGTAGAAGTGGCCAAATCCGCCCCCGAGATAGGGCGCTGAGCCCATTTGCCAGAACAGCCAGGACAGGGTTTCCGCGCGCGTGGCAGGATCGGTTGGTATGAACTTCCCGAATTTCTCCGCCAGATGCAGCAGGATCGCACCGGATTCGAAGATGCGTTGGGGTGTGCTGCCCGACCGGTCCATCAGGGCAGGGATTTTGGAGTTTGGATTCACCTCGACAAATCCGCTGCCGAACTGATCTCCGTCGCCAATCTTGATCAGCCAGGCGTCATACTCGGCGTCCTTGATGCCTAGGGCGAGCAGCTCTTCAAGCAGGACCGTGACCTTGACGCCGTTGGGAGTGGCAAGGGAGTAGAGCTGAAATGGATGTTTGCCGACGGGAAGCTCCTTGTCATGTGTCGCACCTGCAATGGGGCGGTTGATGCTGGCAAACTGGCCGCCGTTCTCGGCGTCCCATGTCCAGATTTTCGGCGGGGTGTATTCAAGTGCTTTGGTCATGGAAGGCCTTTGTCAGCTAGGATTGAGAACTGCACTTATGCCGTTTGTCAGACAGTACAAGGTTTCACAAAACAAAGGCATGGCTGATCAAAACGTCAATGCCTTGCTTGAATTTTACCTTGAACGCAGGTGATTGAGAAATGCAGGCCGTGGCTTGTTTCATGGTGTCAGTGGCCATTTTACGACCTAAAGAATGGCGTGTTGCGGAAGTCCTTAGGCGTGCATGACGTTGATTGACCCTGCCTGCAAAGCCTGTCACCAAAAGGTCCTTAATGCCATCGCGCCGTAACCCGGCCATGCGTTTTTGTCTGTGGCTGGTTGGCCAGCCTTTCTGATCCGGACGCAAGAATGAACGAAAGTGCCCTATGCTGATCATCTCCTTTCTTGTCCAGTTGATGGGCGCAACCATGCTCTTGCTGTTTGCGGTCCGGATGGTCAGGACGGGCATAGAGCGCGCCTTTGGGGCCTCTTTCCAACGCGTCGTGACGCAAAACCGCAACCGGGCGAGCGCGGCGCTAGCCGGTCTGACGCTGGCCGTGATCCTGCAAAGTTCCGCAGCGGTTGCCTTGCTGGTTGCTGGGTTTTCATCCGCCGGGGCAATCTCCTTTGGTTCGGGGCTCGCCGTGGTTCTGGGCGCGGATTTGGGGTCCGCATTGCTTATTCAGGTCTTCTCGTTCGATCTGCAGTGGTTGGTGCCCGTCCTTCTTGCGGTTGGGGGCGGTTTGTTCATCAAATCCCAACAGCGCAAGCTCAAACAAGCCGGTCGTATCGTGCTGGGCATTGCCTTCATCCTGATTTCCCTGCGGTTTTTGCGAGAAACCATGGATCCGATCCGGGACAGTGCGTTTTTACCGGTTATCGCTGATTACTTGGCAACCGATTTCATCAGCGCTTTCGTGGTCGGCGCCTCGTTGGCCTTCCTGATGCACTCCAGCGTTGCCGTCATCTTGATGTGCGTCACGCTGGTATCGGTGGGGGCAATCCCGGTTGTCGCAGGGGTTTCATTGGTGCTGGGGGCAAATCTGGGCAGCGCGCTGATCCCGGTCTGGCTGACGCGCGGCATGGTCAATGCGGCACGTCGTGTTCCGGTTGCAAATCTTGCGCTGCGTGGGGCCGGGGCCTTCATCGTTCTATGCGCGGTCAACAAATTGGATCTGCTGCCCTACATCGGATCAATGACTTCGGCGCAGACGTTGATCAATGCCCATATCCTGTTCAACATGTTGCTTCTGACCTTGCTGATCTTTGCGAACCGTTTGGAAGCACCGATTGCGCGCCTCTTGCCCGATCCTGCCCCTTCGCTTGAAGAGCAATCGCCTTTCCACAGGTCGACGCTTGATGAAACGGTGCTGGACAAGCCACATCTGGCGATCGCAAATCTCAAGCGCGAAGTACTGCGCATGCTCCAACTGGTCGAGACCATGTTTGCGTCGATCATGGATGCCTATACAAAGTACGATCCCACTCAGGCCCGCGCGGTATTGTCAGAAGATGCCTATGTGAACGCAGCACTCGATGACGTTCGCCGTTATTCTGCTGCATTGCAGGGCAGTGCCTTGAGCAAGGCCGAGAACAAGCGCGTCCGTGAGTTGGCGGAATACGCAATCGCGATTGAAACCGCCGGCGATATCGTGGCCAAGAGGCTCATCCCGCTGGCAAAAGAGAAAGCTCAAAAGGGGATCAGATTTTCTGAGAGCGGTGCTGCGGAAATCCAGAGCATGCACGAGCAGGTCAAAGCCAATCTGCAACTGGCATCGAACCTTCTGGTCTCAGACGATCTGGAAAGTGCACGGCTGTTGCTAGAAGAAAAGCAGGAGATGGCCCGGATGGAGCGAAAAAGCCGTAAAAGACACCTCAAGCGGTTGAGCGAAGGTGTCCAGATCAGTTTTGATTCCAGCGACATACATCTCGAAACCGTCAGTTCTCTGCGGGATTTCAACAGCCATGTCGCCTCCGCAGCCTATCCACTCTTATATCGTGGTGGACAGCTTCTAGAGACACGGCTGATTGAGCAGGAATTCGAAGATATCGACGTGCGCCAAAGGTAATTAAATCCCCGATACGTGGGCATGTCCTAGCTACAAAGCAAAAAAACCGCCCCAAAAGGAGCGGCTTTTTCGAGTTGATCGCGCGGGTCTTCAGCCCTGGCGGGCTTTGAACCGGCGTTGCGTTTTGTTGATTACGTAAACGCGGCCTTTGCGACGCACAACACGGCAGTCGCGGTGCCGATTCTTGAGCGAGCGGAGCGAATTGCGAACCTTCATGGTCGGTCTCCTCATGTCGTGGCGCGGGCCAGCGCCGGGTTGCGGGCGATCCGGAAAATCCGGACCAGTTCATCAGGTGGTGGGCGATACTGGGATCGAACCAGTGACCCCTTCGATGTCAACGAAGTGCTCTACCGCTGAGCTAATCACCCCCTATATCACACGATTTCCGTTGCCCCGAATAAAAATGGGGCGCGAAAAACGCGCCGGTAGCGGGGTCTTTAAAAGGAGTCGCGGCCAAGATCAAGGGCTTTCGGCCATTGTATTTTATGGGTTATGGTCTGACCAAGAGGAACCCCTATGCTGAAGCCGGCTTTTGAAGTTTTTTATCCCCAAAGCAACCAGTCTTGCGTGGTGTTTGCGTCACCTCACAGCGGGCGTCATTATCCTGCATCGCTTTTACGGGCCACGGTGCTGGATGATAAGGCGATCCGGTCGTCTGAAGACGCATTTGTAGATCAACTATTCGAATCCGCGCCGCAGTTCGGTGCAAGCTTTCTCAAGGCGCGCGCCCCGCGTGCGTTTGTTGACCTGAACCGCAGCAGTGATGAGCTTGATCCGGCGCTCATCGTTGGCGTGCGTCGACGCGGTCACAATCCCCGTGTTGCCTCGGGTCTGGGTGTGATCCCGCGCGTGGTCGCGAATGGTCGGGCGATCTACCGGGGCAAGCTGAGCATTCTCGAAGCGAATCAACGGCTCGCTGACTACTGGCATCCCTATCATGAGATGTTGCAAAGCTTGCTGGACCGCGCTGTCACTCATCATGGTCAGGCTGTCTTGATAGATTGCCACTCCATGCCGCACGAGGCGTTGCAGGGCATTGCCCGGACGGGTGCCAAATGCCCCGAAGTTGTGCTGGGAGACCGGTTCGGCGCAGCGGCCGCTGGCGATGTGGTCGACCGTGTGGAGATGGCCTTTCGCGATGCGGGTTTCGCCGTGACCCGCAATGCCCCCTTTGCCGGGGCCTATGTGACCCAGGCTTACGGTCGTCCCTCGCGCGGCCAGCATGCCGTGCAGGTTGAAATTGATCGCGCCATTTACATGGACGAAAAGCAGATCAAGCCCTCCGAGCATTTTGCCGATGTGCAGCGTGCTTTGCGGTCTGTCATTGCCGAGATTGCGCAAATTGGTCAGGAGCGCAGGCCGCTGGCGGCTGAATAACCTACCTGAGCGCGCGGCCTTTCAGGATAGCCTCAGGGCCAAAGCGGGCGCGAATTTCGTCTGTTGCCCGCTCAGCTTGAACCCTTTGCGTGGCATCCTGATCCAGCAGATCACCGGATCTGTCGGCACCAGCCGCATCAACGAGGTCGGAAAGGCCACAACCCAACAACCGGTATGGCCCTTGATCTCCAAGCTGGTCAAACAACGCACGCGCTGTTCTGTAAATGGTGTCGGCCAGTTGCGTTGCATCCCGTAAGCTGAGCCGCCTTGAAATCAACGAGTGGTCAGCGCGTTTCAGCTTGAGGGTGACCACCCGCCCGGCAATATCCTTTGCCTTGGCGCGATCCGATACTTTTTCGGCCATGCGCCACAGGTGTCCATCAAGCAACTCCGGATCGCTGGTATCTTCAAAAAATGTGGTCTCGTTGGAGATGGATTTTACAGGTGTGTGGGCAGATATGCGACGGCGGTCCTGTCCACGTGCAAGATGCCACAAGCGGTCGCCCATGGATCCGAAACGCGCGATGAGGTCAGTGCGCTCCCACCGCAAGAGGTCCGAGAAAGTCCGAATACCTGCCTTTTCAAAACCGGCCTGTGCTGCCGGGCCGACACCCCAGATCAAACGTACCGGTTTATGACGCAGAAAACTCTCCGTCTCCGCCTTGCCGATCACTGAAAAGCCGTGCGGTTTGTCGAGATCTGATGCCACCTTCGCCAGAAACTTGTTGTGTGACAGGCCAATGGAACCGGTCAGACCCAATTCGGTGCGCATCCGCCGGATCAGACGGGCCAGCATCACAGCGGGCGGGGCACCATGCAGCCGCTCGGTGCCCGAAAGGTCCATGAAAGCCTCATCCAGAGACAGCGGCTCAATGTCCGGGGTCAGTTCTTCCATCATTGCGCGAATGGCGCGCGACGCTTCCACATAGGCGCTCATTCGGGGTTTGATGATAACGGCTTCGGGGCAAAGCTTAAGGGCCTGAAACATCGGCATAGCTGACTTTACACCGCGGATACGGGCGACATAGCAGGCCGTAGACACGACACCGCGGCGTCCGCCACCGATGATGACCGGCTTGCCTTCGAGGCTTGGGTCATCCCGCTTTTCAACCGATGCGTAAAAGGCATCGCAATCCATATGGGCGATCGACAAGGCGAAAAGCTCAGGGTGCGTGATGATGCGGGGACTGGCACAGGACGGGCACCGGCGCGCAGCATCGAATTCGGTCAGGCAATCGCGGCAAAGAGCAGGCATCTGCGAGGGCTTTTGAGTTGGTTGAGATATCTTGCGATCCTACGCCGTCCTGCTGCAAATGAACATGGGCTTCGGGGCTCCATTCCGTTTGGGCATGCGCCAAAGTCGTGGCTTCGGCACCATGTTCGACCTGCCATTTCAGGGAAAATGGAACGCAGATAGAGGCGTCTGTAAGTATCTATCTGTTCGTGGGAAGACGAGCGATGTATCCGCATCGAACCTGGGCCCTGTTTTGTGGCTGCGGACATGATGGGTACAGAAAAACCCCCCGCTGCATTAAGCGGGGGGAGGTAACGAACCTCAGGAAGACGCGGTTCGTTGGGGAGTATCACCTTACGTCAACTTACCACTTAAAGGCGAATGCGCCTAACCGCGAATGCCGAGGGCAAACAACATCCTGTATTCTGTTGTTTCCGGGACACAGTTTGTAGATTTCTCGACTTGTGTGCTGGTTATGTGATGTTGTGGATAACCTGGCTTTATTCTTCGAGTTCAGTGGTTTGGACTTAAGGCTTGCGGACTGTTGAGCTCTGCCAGAATGCGCATTGCCGCCGTGCGCGGATCGGAGGATTTCCATACCGGACGACCGACAACGATGTGATCTGCGCCATCAGCAATGGCGTTTGCCGGGGTTGCGACTCGTTTCTGGTCTCCCAGATCGGCACCTGCCGGACGCACGCCTGGCGTTACGATCAGACGGTTTCCAGCATCTGGCAGGGTGCGAATCATCGCCGCCTCACGAGGCGATGCAATGACACCATCCGCACCAGCCTCAAACGCCGCCTGGGCGCGGGCGGCGACCAATTCGGAGAGATCACCGGGACGCATCTGGCAAGCATCGAGATCGGTACGGTCAAGAGAGGTCAGAATGGTTACGGCCAGAATTTTTGTTTCCGACCCTGCTGCCCCTTCCTTGGCTGCGCGAACCACATGCGGGTCGCCGTGGACCGTCAGGAAATCGAGGTCGAACTGCGCTAAACCCCGCACCGCTGCCTCGACCGTTGCACCTATGTCGAAGAGCTTCATATCCAGAAAGATGCGCTTGCCATGCTCCTGTTTAAGTTCGTTGGCCAAAGCTAGGCCGCCGCCCGTCAGCATGCCCAGACCGATCTTGTAAAAACTGACGGCGTCGCCAAGTCTTTCCGCCAGTTGATGGCCCGCCAGCGCGTTTGGTACATCCAGCGCCACGATCAATCTGTCATCTGCCATGCTTTTCGCTCCCCTTGGCCTGACGCTTCCTTAGGGGCTGGATTGTCCCATGTCCATGTGCCCTGCAGTTGGATGTAAAAAGACCCGGAAGACATGCCGAGGCCATGTTCCGGGTCAGGTGGGTACTCGCGGTCGTTGGCGGTTCTGATCTTACCGTCCCGTTAACGTTCTTACGGCAAACAGAACCTTATTGATTTCGACCGCTCATGCGCCCGGTCAGCAGAAAATCGACCGGAACGCATGACTGGAACTGGCAGAACAAGCCAAATGGTTAAGCACTATTCGTAATCAGGCGCGTTGGAAGTGGAGTAATTTGCGCGTTTTGATGACGTATAGATAGGCATTGGAAAGGCTGGGGTAACGGGGAAAGGGCTGGTGAGGTTCCCATGAGAAACGGTTTTGATCTGGATCAGCGAAAGGGTCAATTTTTGCGCCTAATCTGGTTGCGGGTGATCGAAGGCCGCGCCCCTCTTGAAGCGCGGTCTTGCGTCCCCCAAATAACATCCAAGGCCCTTTCCGCTGACGTGCCGCCAAGTCGGGCGCAGCATTACGGGGCGCTTTAGAAAAGGAGAAAACCCATGGACTTGACCAAGTTCACGGAACGGTCGCGCGGCTTCATTCAGGCTGCCCAGACGATCGCGACACGGGAAAGCCACCAGCGGCTGGCCCCCGAGCACATGTTGAAAGCGTTGTTGGATGATGATCAGGGATTGGCGAGCAACCTGATCTCTGCAGCTGGCGGCAAACCTGCCCAGGTGATGCAGTCGCTTGAATTGGCGCTCACCAAGATGCCGAAGGTCAGTGGTGACGCCGCTCAGGTATATCTCGACAACGCAACACAGAAAGTTCTTGTCGAAGCGGAAGCCTTGGCCAAAAAGGCGGGTGACAGTTTTGTGCCGGTAGAACGGCTGCTTATGGCGCTCTGTATGGTGAAATCGGGTGCGAAATCTGCGCTTGATGCGGGGGGTGTGACCGCTCAGGCCCTGAATTCCGCAATCAATGATGTTCGCAAGGGACGCAAGGCTGATACGGCAACCGCAGAGGAGGGGTATGATGCGTTGAAGAAATATGCGTTGGATCTGACCGAGCGGGCAAAAGAGGGCAAGATTGACCCGATCATTGGCCGTGACGAGGAAATCCGCCGCGCCATGCAGGTGTTGTCGCGGCGCACCAAGAACAACCCGGTGCTGATTGGTGAGCCGGGTGTGGGTAAAACCGCGATTGCCGAAGGGTTGGCCCTGCGTATCATCAATGGTGATGTGCCCGAAAGCCTACGCAACAAGAAGCTTCTGGCGCTTGATATGGGCGCGCTGATCGCCGGCGCGAAATATCGCGGTGAGTTCGAGGAGCGCCTCAAAGCTGTGCTGACTGAAGTGACGGAAGCTGCCGGCGAGATCATCCTTTTCATCGACGAGATGCACACTCTGGTGGGTGCCGGCAAAGCCGATGGTGCGATGGATGCGGCGAACCTGATCAAACCCGCCCTTGCGCGCGGTGAGCTGCATTGCGTGGGCGCTACAACGCTGGATGAATACCGCAAATATGTGGAGAAGGACGCGGCCCTTGCGCGCCGTTTCCAGCCGGTGATGATCCTGGAGCCGACGGTGGAGGATACGGTCAGCATTCTGCGGGGTATTAAAGAGAAATACGAGTTGCACCACGGGGTGCGGATATCGGATTCTGCGCTGGTGGCGGCCTCGACGCTGAGCCATCGCTATATCACCGACCGGTTCCTGCCGGACAAGGCCATTGACCTTGTGGATGAGGCGGCGAGCCGGTTGCGCATGGAAGTGGACAGCAAGCCCGAAGAACTGGACGCGCTGGACCGCCAGATATTGCAGATGCAGATCGAGGCCGAAGCCCTGCGGCTGGAAGATGACAGTGCCAGCAAGGACCGTCTGGAAACGCTGGAGAAGGACCTTGCCGATTTGCAGGAACGCAGTGACGGCATGACTGCGCAGTGGCAAGCAGAACGCGACAAGCTGTCCAGCGCGCGGGATCTGAAGGAAAAGCTGGATCATGCCCGGGCCGAGCTGGAGATCGCCAAGCGCGAGGGCAATCTGGCCAAGGCCGGGGAGCTGTCCTACGGGGTGATCCCGCAGATCGAAAAGCAGTTGCAGGATGCCGAAGGGCGCGACGAGGGCGACATGATGGTCGAAGAAGCCGTGCGGCCCGAACAGATCGCCAGTGTGGTAGAACGCTGGACGGGTATTCCGGCGGGCAAAATGCTGGAAGGCGAACGCGACAAGCTGTTGCGCATGGAAGATCAACTGCACAAGCGGGTGATCGGGCAGGCTACAGCCGTGCGTGCCGTTGCCAATGCGGTGCGCCGCGCGCGGGCTGGTCTGAATGACGAAAACCGCCCGCTGGGCTCGTTCCTCTTTCTGGGGCCAACCGGTGTGGGCAAGACCGAGCTGACCAAGGCTGTGGCGGAATTCCTTTTCGACGATGACAACGCGATGGTGCGCATTGATATGTCGGAGTATATGGAGAAACACAGCGTTGCCCGTCTGATCGGTGCCCCTCCGGGTTATGTTGGATATGATGAGGGCGGCGCGCTGACGGAAAGCGTGCGCCGGCGTCCCTATCAGGTCGTGCTGTTTGATGAGGTCGAAAAGGCGCACCCGGATGTTTTCAACGTGCTCTTGCAGGTGCTTGACGATGGGGTGCTGACCGATGGTCAGGGCCGGACGGTGGATTTCAAGCAGACGCTGATCATCCTGACATCGAACCTCGGGGCGCAAAGCCTCAGCCGCTTGCCCGATGGTGCGGATGCCTCTGACGCCAAGCGGGACGTGATGGATGCGGTGCGCGCGCATTTCCGGCCGGAATTTCTGAACCGGCTGGATGAAACCATCATCTTCGACCGGTTGGGCCGCGAGGACATGGACGGCATTGTCGATATCCAGCTGGCGCGGCTTCTCAAGAGGCTCGCGGCGCGGAAAATCACGCTCGATCTGGATGACGGTGCGCGCAAATGGCTGGCTGATGAGGGCTATGATCCGGTGTTTGGCGCGCGGCCGCTCAAACGGGTGATCCAGCGAGCCTTGCAGGATCCCCTGGCCGAAATGCTTTTGGCGAGCGATGTGAAGGACGGCGACACGCTGGTCATATCAGCAGGCAGTGAAGGGCTGATCATCGGAGACCGTGTTACCGCGACCAACAGACCCAAACCGGATGATGCCGTCATCCATTGACGCCGCTTTGGAAATAACGTCAGAAAGGCCGGGCATATGACCCGGCCTTTTTCATGATCCTCCCCCCCGACATGGTGATATTCGACTGCGACGGCGTTCTCGTTGACAGTGAACCGCTGACCAATGTGGTCATGCGTAATAATTTGGCACGTCATGGGCTGGATATTTCCCTCGACCGGATAACCGAACTATTTGTTGGCGGCACCATGATGGGCGTGATGCAAAAAAGCCGGGAACTGGGTGCAGACCTGCCGGAGGACTGGCTGGACGCGATTTACGCGGAAATGTTTGATGTGCTTGCCCAAGAGGTTGAACTGATACCGGATATCAAAGCGGTGTTGGATGCGTTGGATGCAGCAGGTATCCTGTATTCGGTGGGCTCAAACGGACCGCACCGCAAGATGGAGATCACACTGACCCGCACGGGCTTGATGGACCGTTTCAGGGGCAGGATCGTATCGCGCGAAGATGTAGCAACGCCCAAACCGGCCCCGGACGTGTACCTGAAAGCGGCGCGCGATGCCGGTATCGCCGTGGATCGTTGCGTGGTTGTGGATGACAGCCCCAGCGGCGCACGCGCCGGACAGGCTGCCGGGATGATCACGTTTGGCTATGTCGCCCAGAGTGATAGGGGGCGCATGACACCCGTTTGCGACCGGCTTTTTACCTCCATGAAAGACTTGCCCGGTATGCTTGGCCTGTGAGCGGGCGCGGCAAACGTTACAGTTTCCTGTCTCATTCGTGACTCGAATTGGTTTGGTGCTGCGCGTACTACTCTCTACATGAAGCGCAACGCGATCACGCAGGAGTAACAAATGGCACACCGTTGGACCAATACGCTGACCCGCGATGACGTCACCCCTGAACGCCTGTTTCTGAACCGTCGTCAGGTGATGGCGGGGGCTGCGGCAGGCGTCGGGATGGCTGGTCTGGGTACACAGGCCGCGGCTGAGGAAGCGTTGGAGCCCAACTCCTGGGAAGACATCACGGAATATAACAACTTCTACGAATTCGGCACCGGCAAAGGCGACCCGGCGGCCTATGCCGAGGCGCTGACGACCGATCCCTGGACAGTGACCATCGACGGGCTGGTGGATAGACCCGGCGATTACGATTTCAAGGACATCATGGCGCGGATGACGGTCGAAGAGCGCATCTACCGGTTCCGCTGTGTTGAAGCCTGGTCCATGGTGATCCCCTGGAATGGTTTTGAACTGGCGGATTTGCTGGAGATGGCAGGGGTGAAGGCCGAGGCGAAGTTCGTCCGCTTCGAGACACTCTACCGGCCCGAAGAAATGCGGGGCCAGAAATACCGCACCATCGACTGGCCCTATGTGGAGGGTCTGCGTCTGGATGAGGCTCTGCACCCGTTGACGATCATGGCCACGGGGATTTACGGCAAGACCATTCCCAACCAGAATGGTGCACCCATGCGGCTTGTGGTGCCGTGGAAATATGGTTTCAAGTCGATCAAGTCGATTGTGAAGATCACCCTGACCGATGAAGAGCCGATCAATACCTGGAAAGCCCTTCAGGCCAGCGAATACGGGTTTTATGCCAATGTGAACCCGGAGGTCGATCACCCACGCTGGTCCCAGGCGTCCGAGCGCAAGATCGGCGGTGGGCTGTTTTCGCCGCGCGTGCCGACCCTGAAGTTCAACGGGTACGAAGAAGAAGTTGCCAGCCTCTACGAAGGCATGGATCTGCGAGCCAACTTTTAACTTCTCTTGTGTTAGAGTGCCCCTATGACTGTCGTTGACTGGATAAATACATTCGCGCGCCGGATACCCGTCTGGGCGGTCTATGTGCTATATCTGTTGCCGGTGCCATATCTGTTGTATCTTGCGCAAACCGGCGGTCTGGGACGTGAGCCGATCAAGGCGCTTGAGCACGAGCTTGGCGAGATTGCCCTGCAACTGCTGATCATCGGGCTGACGATCACGCCATTGCGCCGTTGGCTCGGCCTGAACCTGTTGAAATTTCGACGAGCGTTTGGGCTTCTTGCCTTTAGTTATGTCGCGTTGCACTTGCTGGTTTGGTTGGTGCTCGATGTCGGGATCATCAGTCAAATCTGGACCGATATTGTCAAACGGCCCTACATCACCATCGGCATGGCGGCCTTTCTGTTGCTTCTGCCTTTGGCGGCGACCTCGAACAACCTTTCCGTACGCAAGCTTGGGACCAGATGGCGCAAGCTTCACCGTCTCTCATATGTGGCGGTATTTCTGGGTGGATCGCATTACCTGATGCTGACCAAAACCTGGTCGGTAGAGCCGATGGTTTACATGGCGGTCATCGTTGGTCTCTTGGTACTGCGACTTCCCGCGGCGCGCCGCAAACAAGCTGTCTGACAAGACTTTGCTTCTCGGTCAGCGTGCCAAGAGGTGCTTCTTGGGCCTGATGGGACGCAGAGGGACCGGGCGTTGCTTTGGAAGTCCTGGGGCCTGCATATCGAAGGGTTGAGTCGGCCTTTTAAGGGGCGGAGACTCAAGGTGACTTGGGGTCGTGTATTTGCCTAACGCTATATATAGCGATTGATCGTCTAGCCTTTATACAAGATCAACGAAATAGAGTTGCGAATGACGCATGTTTTGAGGAACTTTTGCCAAGCAACCCGCTGAATTCAGGGCACAATAAAGAAACATGAAAAAAAAATGACGTTTTCCGAAAAAAGGGGTTGCGGGTGGGTTGGAGTAACCTTAGAACCCCCCTCACCGGCGACGCAGCGATGCATTGTT
>NZ_CANLYL010000002.1 GCF_947495275.1 uncultured Roseobacter sp. | reverse complement strand
TCTGGCTCTGGCTCTGGCTCTGGCTCTGGCTCTGGCTCTGGCTCTGGCTCTGGCTCTGGCTCTGGCTCTGGCTCTGGCTCTGGAGAGGCCGACACGACATCTGTCGAAGCGTCAAGCCCCCCGGGTCCATCAATTTCCGGCTCAACTGTATCAAGTGACACGCCCGATCCACCGGTCGGCGCGTCAGCAACCGGGGGCGGGGCGACCGTTTCCGCGACGCCGCCCTCTTCGACAATCGCCTCCAGACCCTCGTCAATCCAGGAGGAGGATTTGAACAACCTGTCCTTGAGTTTTTTGAAAAACGCCATCTGCGGCCCCACTTCTCACATCGCACCCATCTAAGGGGATTTTGTCAGAAGGAAAAGGGCCGCAGCCTGATTGTGCCCGATGTCAGATTTCGTCCGGGAAATGCTTCATCACCAATCGGATCGGGTTCGGGGCCGCCTGCCCTAACCCGCAGATGGAAGCATCGACCATCGCGGTGCTGAGTTCTTCCAGCAGGCCTTGGTCCCAGGTGTCTTTCTGCATCAACTTCACCGCTTTTTCACAGCCAACCCGGCAGGGCGTACATTGCCCGCAGCTTTCGTCCTCAAAAAAGCGCAACATGTTCAGCGCCGCCGCCTTTGCCGAATCCTGATCGGACAGGACCACAACTGCAGCAGACCCAATGAACGACCCCAAGGGTTGTAATGTGTCAAAATCCAGCGGCACGTCGTGGATCGACGCAGGCAGCAATCCCGAGGACGGCCCGCCCGGCTGATAGGCCTTGAAAACATGACCTTCGGCCATGCCACCCGCTGCCTCGATGATGTCGGTGATCGTTGAACCTGCGGGCAACAAATAGACGCCGGGGGCCGCCACGCGCCCCGAGACCGAATAGCTGCGCAGGCCCTTGCGGCCATTCAATTCCGTCGAGGACAACACCTCCGGCCCTTCGCGGCAGACGCGCGCCACCCAATGCAATGTCTCGACATTATGCACCAGCGTCGGCCGACCAAAGATACCTACCTGCGCCACGAAAGGCGGGCGGTGCCGGGGCATGCCGCGCTTGCCTTCAATGCTTTCGATCATCGCGGATTCTTCACCACAGATGTAGGCCCCGGCGCCACGGCGCAGATCGATAAAGCCTGCGTCAACGATGCCTGCATCTTCCAGCGCCTTGATCTCGCGGCGCAGGATTTCCAGCACCGCCGGGTATTCATCACGCATGTAGATGAAGGCTGTTTCCGCCTCGACGGCCCAGGCAGCGATCAACATGCCTTCAAGGAAGAGATGCGGCACCCGTTCCAGATAATAACGGTCCTTGAAGGTGCCCGGTTCGCCTTCGTCACCATTGACGGCCAGATAACGCGGACCATCGTTGGCGCGTACGAATCCCCATTTCTTGCCCGACGGGAACCCCGCCCCGCCCAGGCCGCGCAAACCAGAGGCCAGCACCTTGTCCTGAACCGCTTCCCAGTTGCCGCCGTCCCGAAGGGATTTCAGCACCGCATAGCCACCTTCAGCAACATAGGCGGCATAATCCTGATAGTCGGGGATATGCGCATGGGTCTCCTTTGCCGCAATCGCCGCATTGACCTTTTCAGGTGTCGCATGGTCGATATGAGCGTGACCAAGTTCCAATACGGGGGCCGTGTCGCAGCGGCCCATGCAGGGTGCGCGCAAAACACGGACCTCAGCCGGGTCAAGCCCATCCTCAAGCGCGGTTTTCAACGCCTGCGCGCCTGCCAGTTCACACGACAGCGAATCGCAAACCCGAATGGTCAGCGCAGGCGGCGGTGTCTCCCCCTCTTTGACCACATCGAAATGCGCGTAGAAGGTTGCAACCTCATAGATTTCTGCCATCGACATGCGCATTTCTTCGGCAAGCGCGCGCAAATGGGCGGCGGACAAATGGCCAAAGTGATCCTGGATCTTGTGCAGATGTTCGATCAGCAAATCGGCACGGCGCGGCGCATTTCCCAGAAGTGATTTCACGTCATCCCAGGCATCATCCTGCAGTTGCCGGCCCTTCGTGTGGTGACGCCCTTTGCCTTTGCCTGATTTCCAGACCCCCTTGCGGGGGTTTTTGTCGGACGTATCCAGTGCCATTCTTTGTTCTCCGTGCCTGTGCTTCAGGCACAGGGTCTTAAGCCAGTCTTTACATGTCGCGGACATTATCAGCCCGGTTCCGCGCAAGATACCGTCAAACCCGCCGCCCGGTAGGGCCAGAAACGACACTCTATGTCTGATCAGAAACTTCCGGCACTCAGAGCAGCCTTTGCAGTGGGTTGGAGCTCGCTCGAAAAAAGATATAAAATCAGGATCATGAACGCACGCCTCGCCTCCCTCCTCTTCGCCTCCGCAAGCCTGACCCCGGCGATATGCCTGTCTTTTGCAGCGCTGGTCGGAGGCGTCTGGAGCTACTTGGCCCTTCTCAGCATCACCGTTCTGGTGCTGGCCATGGACCGCAGCGCCATTGCAGCTATCGCAACGACACGGCAAGAGAACTGGCTGCCGCGCATGATCACGTTGGCTCATTTTCTGATCCTGCCGTTGACAGTCTGGAGCATTGGAAGAGCCGAAGGTGGCGCACCGGGGCAGATCATAGCACTTCTGCTTGGTGCCGGGCTCTTCATCGGACAGGTCTCAAACGCCTGTGCGCATGAACTCATTCATCGGCGTGATCGCCTCAGCCGCTTGTTGGGGACGGCGATCTATTGCTCGATACTCAATGGTCAGCATGTATCCTCACATCTTCTGGTGCACCACGTCCACGCAGGGACCGCCAAAGACCCCAATTCCGCCCCACTAGGGGAAGGTTTCTGGCGCTACTTTCTGCGCGTGCTTGTGGGTGAGTTCACATCGGGCCTGAAAGCTGAAAACAAACGCCGTCAAGGGCATGAAAACAGGAGAACGCACCCCTACCTGATTTATATCGTAGGCGCGTTCACCTCTATCGGTATTGCCTTTTTGCTCTCAGGAAGCCTGGGTGTTTTGGTTCTGATCTCATTGTCGCTTCATGCCCAGATGCAGCTGATGCTGTCAGACTATCTGCAACATTACGGCCTGAGACGGCGGCTCTCGAAAGATCGCAACCTTGAACGTATGGGACCGCAACACAGTTGGAATGCGCCACAGGCATATTCCGCCGCCTTGATGCTGAACGCGCCGTTGCACTCAGATCACCACGTCAATCCCGGCCGGCCGTTTTCGGAATTACACCATGATACAACGACGATGCCGACCCTGCCGCGCTCGGTCCCGGTCATGGGTGCGATCGCTTTGATCCCGCCCTTGTGGCGGCAGATCATGGATCCGAGGGTACAGCACTACTGTCCACAAGGGGATCACGGCAACGTCATGCCGCCGCCCGCGCCGGACACTGGCGGCACTGCCAACGTTCTGTCACAATGATCTCATGAAACCTGTAGCTCAATACATGTCACTTCTTGCGGCGGCAGCCTTTATGACCGCCACGCCGACGCTGGCCAGGGACGCCATGACCGCACAGGAGTTTGACAGCTACACGCGCGGAAAAACCCTTTATTACGGCCAAAATGGCGCACCCTACGGGGCCGAGGTCTATATGGACAACAGGCGTGTGAGGTGGTCGTTTCTGGACGGAGAGTGCAAGGAAGGCGAATGGTACGAGAGCGCGGACCAAATCTGCTTTGTCTACGAAGACAACCCGAACCCGCAGTGCTGGACTTTCCATGACAATGGCACCGGCCTGACCGCACGTTTCCAGAACACACCCGGCGCAACCGAGCTTTACGAGGCCGATGACGTGGGCGCAGAAATGATCTGCCTTGCCCCCAACACCGGCGTATGACGCCCGTCTAGAACAGCGAGCCTTGCCCGGACGGCGCAGTCGGGTGATTTCGCGTCACGGGTTTTCCACCAACCCTGACGCGCCCATCTGCGAATTGAATCTCAAGCGTGTCCGCCGATTTCGCCGTCTTGCAATCCGTCACGATGTCATCGCCGTTTCGCACAACGGCAAAACCTCTCTCAAGCGTTGCTTCATAGCCGAGCGTCAGCCGCAGACGCTCCAATGTATCAATGCGCCCTTTCCAACGCGCGAGATCGCGTTTTCCGGTATCCGACAGGCGCTTGCACAAGGCCCCGAACTCCCGCGTCTTGCGATCTCTGTCCTGCTGCAACGCAGCAGGCCGGAATCGCCGCGACAGCGCGGTCATCCGATCTTCTTTGACCGCAAAGCTCCGTAACAGCGCAGGGCTCAAGCGGGCGGCAACGTCACGCAGGCGCCGCGCTTCAATCTGCACTGTCCGGCGCAATGTCGAAGGCCGCAGGCTGCCGCTCATATCTGCCAGCTTCACCTTGCGACGTTGCACACCACCGATCAACGCCGGACCCAACCGCGCGCTCATCAAATCCAGCTTTTGACGTGGCCCGTCGAGAAGCGTTTCCGCCCGTGGCAGCGCCCGCGCAACATCCCGCAATCGCTGGTCGCGGCGGGTCAGGCCATGGCTTAGGGCCTGCCGCATGCGGGCATCCTGACCGTCCAGCCAGGCCATCAGCTCGTGCCGCACAGGCACCGCCAACTCTGCCGCTGCCGTTGGTGTGGGCGCACGTTTGTCGGAGACAAAATCAATCAGGGTTGTGTCCGTCTCATGCCCAACCGCAGAGATAAGGGGAATCTCCGAGGCCGCAGCCGCCCGTGCCACGCTTTCCTCATTAAAGCCCCACAGGTCCTCAACCGATCCGCCACCGCGGGCCACGATCAGCAGATCCGGTCGCGGCAAAGCACCTCCCGGCGTCATTGCATTGAACCCTTCGATGGCGCGCGTCACTTCCGGCGCGCATTTCTCCCCCTGAACGGCCACAGGCCAGATCAGAACCTTACGCGGAAAGCGGTCCCGCAAACGGTGTAGGATATCGCGGATCACGGCTCCCGACGGTGAGGTCACAACGCCGATCACGTCCGGCAGATAGGGCAACGGCCGTTTGCGCGCAGGATCAAATAACCCCTCTGCCTCCAGCATCTTCTTGCGTTTTTCCAAAAGCGCCATCAACGCGCCCAACCCGGCGGGTTTTATATCATCAATGACGATCTGATATTTCGACTGCCCGCCAAAGGTGGTCACGCGCCCCGTGGCGACCACCTCCATGCCTTCCTCAGGCTGGGTTTGCAGACGCGCGGCGACACCTTTCCAGATCACACCTGAAATGACCGCGCGGTCGTCCTTGAGATCGAGGTAGATGTGACCGGATCGCGGGCGTGATACGCGCCCCACCTCTCCTTTGATCCGGACATGACCAAACTCGCCCTCGATCACCCGTTTGATCGCGCCCGAGAGTTCGGTAACGGTAAATTCGGGGCTGTTGAGCCCTTCTTCTGGAGAATCGATCAGGTCCATGGGGCCTCTGGTGTTGTGTCGCGGCGGGTGCCAGCTTAGAACGCGGCGAGCGCAAGGCCAAGCAGATCAGGAGCACAACCATGAACATTCTCATCCTTGGCAGCGGCGGACGTGAACACAGCCTTGCATGGGCGGCCTTGCAGAACCCCAAATGTGACCGGTTGATTGTCGCACCGGGCAATGCCGGGATTGCGGAGATTGCGGATTGCGCCAGCCTCAACATCGAGGACGGCGGAGCGGTGGTCACATTTGCCGAAGAAAACGCCATTGATTTCGTGATCATCGGGCCCGAAGCACCGCTGGCGTCCGGTGTGTCGGATCGTTTGCGCGCGGCTGGTATTCTTGTCTTCGGGCCAAGCGCTGCGGCCGCGCAACTCGAAGCCTCAAAGGCTTTCACCAAACAGATATGTGACGCCGCGGGTGCGCCCACAGCAGCTTACGGTCACTTTACTGATGCGGCCTCGGCGAGGGATTATGTCCAGCAGCAGGGTGCACCCATTGTTATCAAGGCTGACGGGCTTGCCGCCGGAAAGGGTGTCATTATCGCGGAAACGATCGAGCAGGCTCTGTCAGCGGTAGATGACATGTTCTCCGGCGCCTTTGGTGCGGCTGGTGCAGAAGTTGTCATCGAAGAATTCATGATCGGCGAGGAAGCGTCCTTTTTTGTGCTCTGTGACGGTGAAACCGTTCTACCCATTGGCACCGCGCAGGATCATAAACGCGTGGGCGAAGGCGACATCGGCCCGAATACCGGCGGCATGGGGGCTTACTCGCCCGCTCCCGTGATGACGCAAGCGGTGATAGACGCGGCCCTGGACCGCATCGTCAAACCGACAATGGCGCAAATGGCGCAGCAGGGCACGCCCTACCAAGGTGTCCTTTTCGTCGGCCTGATGATCGAAGAGGGTGCACCGCGTCTGGTGGAATATAATGTCCGTTTTGGCGATCCGGAATGTCAGGTGCTGATGATGCGTCTTGGCGCGCAGGCATTGGACCTGATGCATGCTTGCGCCGAAGGTCGCCTGCGAGAAATGAAGGTAAACTGGGCTGCCGATCACGCCCTGACCGTTGTGCTGGCCGCGCAGGGATATCCGGGCGCTTACGAAAAGGGATCTGTCATCTCAGGAATGGACGCAATGCCCGAAGACAGCAGCCACATGGTATTTCATGCAGGCACGGGTCGGACGGCGGGGAACTTCACCGCGCAGGGCGGGCGGGTTCTGGCCGTCACAGCCCGTGCCGGCTCGCTCACAGAAGCACAGCGCAACGCCTACCAGATGGTGGATCAGATTGATTGGCCGGAAGGTTTCTGCCGCCGAGATATCGGCTGGCGCGCGCTTTAACCAATTGATTTCAGGGTGCGCAGTCTAGCGCCCGGTCAAATGCTTCCCTGCGCGTCTTCGTGCCGATTTGTCTTTGCACCAGCGAACCGTTTTCAAAGGTCACCGCGACCAGATGCGCCCAATCAGCCGAGGCCAGGATCATTTCAGGTTTGCCATCGCAATCACGTATGCCGCCCGCAATATCGCGCTCGCCAATGCGGTGGTTGGTTACTCCGGGCATCTGCGCCACAGGGACGAGCCCGCCATCCTTAAAACGAAAGACTTTCAACGTTTTTGCCAGATGTGGCCTGTCGACAACGGCAATTTCCATATGTCCGTCGCCATCCAGATCAAAGGCTCCGACAGGAGCAAGCCAGCGGAACCGCGTCCCGATATGAGGTGTCGTGGCAATACGACCCGCGGACCCATAAACGGCCAATCGCGCACCCAATGTCTGGCTGCTCTCAACGGTAATCACTTCGGGCAGGCCGTCGTCATCCAGATCAACCAGCCGGGGTTCGGTATCTTCAAAAACCAGGTCATCCGGCAAGATAAACTCACGTGTCTGACCTGACCCCAGGGTGATTACCAACGATGCGTGTTCAATGTTGTCCCCCAAAACACCATGAGGATAGCGGGTTGTGGCTATGGCATAACCGGCGTCAACGATCGTTTCGGCTGCCGCCAGTGACCCGCGCAACAAGCACAAGGCCAGAAGTGCGCGGCGCGCCGAACTCTGCCAATCGCGCGACAGAAGACGCCGCGCGCCCTTAAGCATCAAATTTGTTTTTCCGGCATCTGAACGATCAGACCATCCAGCGCTTCCGTTACCTTGATCTGGCAGGTCAGGCGGGACCGGGCCGGGTCAGGTTCATATGCGAAATCCAACATATCTTCTTCCATGTCTTCTTTCGCGGGAAGTTTCTCCGTCCAGGATGGATCGACATAGACGTGGCATGTGGAACAGGCGCAAGCCCCGCCGCAATCGGCTTCGATGCCCGGAATATTGTTGTCACGCGCGCCTTCCATGACGGTAAGGCCATTTGCGACATCGACAATATGTTCCTTGCCGCCGTGTTCGATATAGGTGATCTTTGCCACGTTCGTCGTTCCCTTGCTGATCTGTCTGAGCCTGTCTACCGAGGCGATATAAGACGCACCAGCCCCTTTTGCGAGGCACAATCTTCCTGACTTGCGGATTTTCAAGATTTTCCGAATTTAGGCGCACCGATAATGCCTGCCACCGCAACGCACGATCTGCCCCAATCCCGCCGACCCCTGCGCTGTTTGGCACAAGGCAGTTTCACCGGGAGTCATGGAAACAGGGACACGACCTGTCTCGATCTTCCCCGCGGGCGTCAGCGCGGGCCCGGCTGATCCCAACATCCTTGCCACAACAGACAAGGGCGCCCCAAAGAGCGCCCTTAGCCAAGATCGTCTGCCTTTTAATCGGCCAATGACAACGCCACGAAACGTGGATCACCGGCGCGACGCACCAGCAGCAAGAGTGATTTTCGTCCAGCTTCCTTGGCGGCCTCTACGCGCTTTTCAAGATCGGAAATGCTTGTCACCTTCTGCTGACCGGCCTCGGTGATGATGTCGCCTGCCCGCAGGCCTTTCTCAAAGGCCTCAGAGGCTTCATCGACTTCCATGACAGCAAGTCCCAGCATATCCGCATCCGCGCCAAGTTCCTGACGAAGCTCATCCGTCAGCGCGGTCAGCGTCAGACCGAGAAGTGATTTTGTGACCGGATCTTTTTCCACATCCGGACCGGCTGCCACTGCAGGCACGGCGCCTTCAGCTTCTTCGCGGCGACCCAATGTGACCTTGAGTGTCATGGAGGCACCGTCGCGCATCACCACCACCCGGACCGTTTCGCCCACCGGGCTGTTGCCCACGGTACGCACAAGCCCACGGGTATCTGCAACATCCTTGCCTGCAAAGCTGATGATCACATCCCCGGCTTCCATTCCAGCCTCTTTCGCAGGCCCCTCGGGCACGTCCGTTACCAACGCACCAGAGGCCGATGCCAACCCCATGGCTTCGGCAACATCCTCGGTCACATCCTGGATGCGGACACCGAGCCAGCCACGGCGGGTTTCGCCGAACTCCTTCAGTTGATCAACGACCCTCGTAACAACATTCGATGCCATCGAAAAACCGATGCCGATGGAACCGCCGTTGGGGGAAAGAATAGCCGTATTCACGCCGATAACTTCGCCGTCCATGTTAAACAGCGGGCCGCCGGAATTGCCGCGGTTGATCGCCGCATCGGTCTGAATGTAGTCGTCATATGTGCCGCTGAGTGCCCGATTGCGCGCAGAGACGATCCCGGCGCTCACCGAAAATCCCTGGCCAAGGGGGTTGCCCATCGCGACAACCCAATCGCCAACGCGAGACAGATCACTGTCGGCAAACTTGACGAAGGGCAGCGGTTCATCCGCTTCGACCTTCAGCAGCGCTATATCGGTGTTGGGATCAGTGCCGATCACTTCGGCTTTCAGCTCTTCGCCATTGAAAAATTCTATCAGGATTTCATCCGCACCATCGATCACGTGATTATTCGTCACCACATAGCCATCTTCGGAGATCACAAAGCCGGAGCCCAGGGCCGATGACCGCCGCGGACGATCCCCGTCGCCGTTGTTACGATCCTGAAATTCGCGGAAGAAATCTTCAAAGGGCGATCCCTCCGGAACGATGCCCTGTGGACCCGTGCGCCCGGCGACAACCGTTGACGTGGTGATATTGACCACCGAGGGGCTTATCTTCTCCGCGAGCGGTGCGAGGCTGGATTGTTGGGCGAGTGCGCTTATGGGCTGAACCAACAAAAACGCCAGTGTCAGCAGGGCCAAAAGCATCAACCGCATCTGGAGGGTGATGGAAAATTGTTTTGACATGGATACTGCCTTGGGCTGCATGCGTCGTCTCCTGGTGTCGAGTTTTATGGACCTTCTGGCCGTTCTACGCAGGGCTGAGGTGCGATTGCTCACAGACTGCATTTAGGGTGGCCACCGTGCAACATTAAAGATGTATCACTCTGCCACAGTTTCAACAGTCTGTTACCAAACCGTGAAGATGCGGCTTATTTTAGTAAATTTGTGAACATTTGTCGCAATGCCATCACATAAAACCGGCGCCAAGCCGCCAGGCGAACCAGACAAGGATCAATCCGGTGACGATGATCAGCAACCCGATCTGGCGAACGGCCGCCTCTGGCAAACTCCGCAAAGCTTCCAGCATACGTTCAATAAGCGAAGGGGCCAGCGCATAGGCCAGCCCCTCCACAATCATTACCAGCCCAAGCGCCAGCAGCAGCGTGCTCACCGCTCGCCCTCTTCTGAACGGGAACCCTGGTCCGACCGAAGATAGTTGAAGAACTCCGAGTCGGGCGACAGGACCATTGTTGAGTTGGTGCCTTTCAGCGCGCGTTCATAGGCCGTCAGCGACCGGTAGAATTCGAAGAATTCCGGATCCGCGCCAAAGGCCTCCGCAAAAATCGCGTTCCGCTCAGCATCGGCCTGCCCGCGAATGATATCCGCCTCCCGGGTCGCATCAGAGGTCAGTTCCACCACCGTACGATCCGCCAGGGCGCGGACACGTTGTGCTGCCTCTTCACCACGCGCGATCTCATCAGCCGCCTCGCGTTCGCGTTCCGCCCGCATCCGCGCAAACGTCGCATCAAGGTTTTGTTCAGGCAGGTTGGTCTGTTTAAGACGTACGTCCACAACTTCGAGACCCAGAGGCAAAGCCCGCTGCCGCGCTTGTGCCGTGATCCGTGCCATCAATTCAGCCCGATCCGCCGAAAGGATCGTATTGGACGTCACACCATCAGAACCCAGAACGGCCCGGATGGTTGGGTTCAGGATACCCTCGAGCCGGTCTTCAGCAGCCCGCAATCCGCCAACGCCAACCGCCTGGCGGAACTGGGTTACATCGGAGATACGATAGCGCGCGAAGGCATCGACAACCAGACGACGGTCGTCGGATGGCGTTACTTCGGTCACTTCAGTATCCAGCGACAGAATACGGTCGTCATAGCGTACGACTTCTTGAATCAACGGGATTTTAAAAGCTAACCCCGGATTTTCCTTGACCGACTTGATCTGACCAAATTGTAGCACAAGCGCTTTTTCCCGCTCGTCCACGATAAAGACCGAGCTCAAAACTCCGACAAGTGCAACAACGACAATGGGTATCAGGAATTTACCAGCACGCATCAGTTTGACCCTCCTGCAGCGCCGCGGCGCAATTCATTGAGAGGCAGGTAAGGCACGACACCTTGTCCGCCCGAGCCACCCAGATCGCTTTCCAGGATGATCTTGTCCACATCGCCGAAGACTTTCTCCATCGTTTCCAGGTAAAGCCGCTTGCGCGTAACGTCGGGTGCCTTCAGATATTCTTCCAGTACGGAGGTAAACCGCGCGGCTTCACCCGTTGCCTCGTTCACCTGTTGCGCCCGGTAGGCTTCGGCCTGTTCCAACTGGCTTGCCGCTTCACCGCGCGCACCCGCTGTCACCTGGTTGGCATAGGCATCGGCCTGACGTTCCAGCCGGTCACGTTGTTGCTCTGCCGCCTGGACCTCGCGGAAACTGTCGATCACCTCTCGCGGCGGGTCCGCCTTGTCGAGGTTGAGCCGCACGATGTTCACGCCGCTGTCGTAGGCATTGAGTGTGCCTTGAATGAGTTGCTGCGCCTCATCGGCAATGACCTGACGGTCCCGGTTGAGAATCGGAGCCAGCTCGTTGCGTGCAATCACTTCGCGCATCGCAGATTCCGACACCGCGCGAATGGTCTCGCGCGCCTCTGCCAGATTGAATAGATATTTTGCGGGATCGTTGATGTTCCAGACAACCTGGAAATCGATGTCGATGATGTTTTCATCCGTGGTCAGCATCAACCCGCTGTCTGTCCGCTCCCCGATATCTTCGGTCTGTTCTCGGGTAACCGGCAAGACTTCGGCTGTGACCAGCGGCCATGGGGCAAAATTCAGACCCGAGTTTCCTGTGGCATAGTATTCGCCAAGAAAGAGCTCAACCGACTGCTCTTCCGGTGCCACGGTATAAAAGCTCGCCATCCCCCAAAGGATGAGTGCACCCAGAACACCGAGCCCGATTGTTCCACGGGTAAAGGCCGGGCCATTTCCATTTCCCCCGCGACCACCGCCGCCACCGGGGCCTCCGCCCTTGCCGCCCATCAGGACCCGCAGACGCTCCTGACCTTTCTTGACCAGCTCGTCAATTTCCGGGATTTGCCCCCCATCACCGCGAGGGCCCCGAGGACCTCCGCCATTATTGCCGCGGTTTCCGCCGCCGGGTCTGTCGTCATCGGAATCTCCGCCGCCGCCGCCCCAGGGGCCGCCATTATTGCCAGCCATTCAGTCTCTTTCCCTCCTAAATCGCTCAGATATGCGATTAATTTCAGTCATAGGTACGCTAGGTTGCGCGGAATTCAAGCCGTCCGCATCGGTGTTCGCATTGTCACCATCTCTTCGGACATTGTGGGATGGACCGCAACTGTCCGATCGAAATCTTCCTTGGTGGCGCCCATTTTGATCGCAACGCCGGCCATCTGTATCATCTCGCCCGCGCCGGGTGCTACGATATGACATCCAAGGACCTTTCGTGTCGCCGTGGAAACCACCAGCTTCATCAATACCCGATCAGGGCGTCCGGCAAAGGCGGTTTGCATCGGCCGGAACGACGTGCAGTAAACCTCCACCGGTTCACGGTCGCGCGCATCCTCTTCGCTGAGGCCGACAGTCCCCATTTCCGGTTGGGTAAAGATTGCTGACGGGATCAGATCGTGATCCACGGGCGTCGGCACACCCTTGAAAACGGTCTCCACAAACGCCATGCCTTCGCGGATGGCCACAGGTGTCAGGTTCACCCGGTTGGTCACATCCCCGATCGCATAGATCGATGGCACAGATGTCTGGCTATATTCATCGACCACGATCTCGCCCCGGCGGCCGAGCTTCACACCCACCTCTTCCAATCCCATGTCGTGGGTATTCGGGTCTCTGCCTGTGGCGAAAAGCACCATGTCGAACTCGCCTTCCGCCCCGGTCGTCGATTTGACCCAGATCGGACCATCCGCCGCCTCATCGCCCTTGCGCATCTGCGCCATTTCGACGCGTTCCTGGGCAGTTCCGCCCATAGCGCCGGTTTCGCCTGAACTGCGGTCCTCGCTGGCAGGTGCCATTTCGAGAATATTGGTGCCCACATGCAGATTGATGCCGCGCTCGCGCATGGATTCGGCAACCAACCCGCGTGCCTCTTCATCAAATCCCCGCAGAATCTGTGCCCCACGATAGTATTGGGTCACCTTGACGCCCAGACCGTTCATGATGCCGGCAAACTCACAAGCAATATAGCCGCCGCCCACGATGAGCAGCGATTTCGGCATTTTCTCGAGGTGGAAAATATCGTCAGAGACAATCCCCAGATGCGCATTCGGCATCTGCGGGCGCACAGGGTGCCCGCCGGTCGCCACGAGAATATGTTTCGCGGTTTTCTTTTCACCGGTCGACAGGGTGATTTCATGTGGGCCGGAAACCGAGGCGCGGGCATCGAAGGTATCAACCCCGGAGCCCTTGAGAAGGTTGCGATAGACCTGTTCCAGCCGGTCCAGTTCATCACCCAGGCGTTTGCGGAAAGACGGCCAGTCAAATGGCCCTTGTTTGAGGCTCCACCCGTAGGATTGCGCGTCTTCGACAACATCTGCGTATTCGCTTGCAAAAACCATGAGTTTCTTTGGCACGCATCCGCGGATCACGCAGGTTCCGCCATAGCGATCATCTTCGGCAAGCCCGACTTTCGCACCGACCTCACCAGCTGCGACGCGAGCGGCGCGTACTCCTCCGGAGCCGCCGCCAATCACAAAGAGATCGTAGTCAAAATCACTCATGGGGGCGGCCTTTCGAAGTATTCAGATTAGTTGTGTCGTCTATATATGCGCGGGCATTGCATTTACCACCTTCCGCGCGGAGGGGCGTGTGGCGTTTCCGTCAGTCTGTCAAATCCGCAAAAAGATTATCGCTTTCGACGAAGTCCAGCCGTTCGGTTGCGATGGTGCCTTCACTGATGTCACGCACTTCAACCTTGCCGTCGCCATAGCCCACAACAACCCGGTCGCAGATGTCAATGAAGAGACCGTTTTCAACCACACCCGGCATCTGGTTCAGCACCAGCGCCAGTTGCCGGGCATTGCCGATACGTTTGACGTGCAGATCAATGATGTGGTTGCCCTCGTCCGTGATGAAAGGCACCTCTCCGTTCATGCGCAGGGTACTGTCGCGGCCCAGCACATCCATCGAAACAAGCGTTTCCTCAACCAGTGCCTGCGTGGTTTGCCAGCCGAAGGGGATCACCTCCACCGGCAAGGGGAACGCACCAAGTGTCTCAACTTCCTTGCCGACATCGGCAATCACAATCATCTGGTCAGAAGCGGTCGCCACGATCTTTTCCTGAAGCAATGCACCGCCGCCACCCTTGATCAGGTTGAGCTGACCGTCGAATTCATCGGCGCCGTCTATGGTGATGTCCAGCCATTTGGCTTCGTCCAATGAGACCACTTCGATGCCAACCTCCCGCGCCAGGGTCGCCGTGCGCGTTGACGTCGGCACCCCCTTGATACGCAGCCCGTTGTCCCGAACCATTTCGCCTAGACACCGCACCAGCCATGCGGCTGTAGAACCTGTCCCCAATCCAACTCGCATGCCGCTTTCCACAAATTGCGCCGCGCGTTTGGCGGAGACGAACTTGGCTTTGTCGATGGGTGAAAGTTCTGAGGTCATCGGCAGGTTCCTTGGACAGCGTTTGCCTGCCTTATAGGAAACCTCGCAGGCGGGTGCGAGGGCTGATTTCACTTCAACTAAGCAGCCTGACAGCCGCGGGTGCACTGCCTGAACCGGATTGCTGCGCAAAACCCATATAAAAACGTCGCATTTCCCGCAACATGTCACGGGGAATCAGCATAGCACACTCAACATGACCAATGTCTGTTACATATTGCACTATGCGCCCGACAATGCCTCTTTGGGTGTTCGGCTTGCCTTGGAAGAATTGCGCCTGAATTACCGCGCCGCACTGGTTGATCGCCGACTTCAGGCTCAACGATCACCGGACTATCTGGATTTGAATCCCAATGGCCTGATCCCCGTTCTTGAAACCCCGCAGGGTCCGATATTCGAAACCGCTGCCATCCTGCTCTGGTTGGCCGATCAGCATGGCGGCTTGGCACCGGCGGCAAACGCAGTAAATCGCGCCGAATTGCTAAAATGGCTGTTCTTTTTATCAAACACGCTGCACCCCGCGCTGAGGACATTGTTTTACCCCGAAAAATACATCGGCCCGAATCCTGACCATCAGTTGCTTTTGCAAAACCATGCACGCGCTGATATTTTGCGACATCTCGGCACGCTTGACGCGCATTGGCGTCAAACCGATGTGCCGCTTCTGCTAAATCTCTATCTGGCCCCGATGTTACGCTGGATTCAGCTTTATCCCGCCGCATCGGACAAGACCTGGTTTGACCTTTCCTCACTGCCCGCATTACACCGCATGGCAGAACGACTTGAGACACGCAAAAGCGTCGTCACCGCCCAGACCGCCGAAGGGTTGGGCCACCGACCATTCACAGCGCCCCGCGCCCCTTGTCCACCTGAAGGAAGTGCCACCTGATGTTCCTCTCTGTTTTCGACATGTTCAAAGTGGGCATTGGCCCGTCGTCCTCTCATACAATGGGACCGATGGTTGCCGCCGCGCGCTTTCTTGACGAGATGCGCGCCTCACCCTTTGCATTTCATGGACTGCGCGCTTCCCTGCATGGCTCGCTTGCATTTACCGGTGTCGGCCACGCGACGGATCGTGCGACCATTCTCGGATTGGCCGGTTTCGTCCCCGATACCTATGACGCGGAAAAAGCGGAAAAAGTGCTCGCCGAAATCAAGGCCAGCGGAAAAATTCGTCCTGAGGGATTACCCGAGCTGTCCTTTGATCCTGATCGCGACTTGCTCTTTGATTTTGACACCGTGTTGGAAGGCCATGCCAACGGCATGATGCTGATGGCAACGGATGCGCAAGGCGACGTAACCCTGCGTGAAACCTATTACTCCATTGGCGGGGGCTTTGTGATGACCGAGGCCGAGCTGGCCGACGGCAAGGACACCGAAGAAGGCCCGCCCATTCCCTTTCCTTTTAAGTCTGCTGCGCAAATGCTTGAAATGTCGGCGGCTTCGGGGCGCTCCATTGCAGAAATGAAGCGGTCGAATGAAGCCGCACGCGGTGGTGTGGAAAACCTCAAGTCCGGGACCAAACGTCTTTGGCAGGTTATGAATGATTGCATCAACCGGGGACTGACCACAGATGGTATTCTCCCGGGCGGACTATCCGTCAAGCGCCGCGCCAAGGGCATCTACGACAAGCTATTGGAAGAGCGCGGAATGAACCTGACGGCGCCACACACCATCAACGATTGGATGAGTGTCTATGCGATGGCTGTAAACGAAGAAAATGCGGCCGGAGGTCAGGTTGTAACCGCGCCCACAAACGGCGCGGCGGGTGTTTTGCCCGCCACCCTTCGTTACTATCTGGATCATGTTCCTGGTGCATCCGAGGCCCATGTCGAAGAATTTCTGCTGACGGCCGCCGCAATCGGTGGACTGGTGAAATTCAATGCTTCCATATCCGGTGCCGAAGCCGGCTGTCAGGCCGAGGTCGGCTCCGCCTCCGCCATGTCCGCCGCCGGGCTTTGCGCGGTGATGGGTGGCACGCCTGAGCAGGTGGAAAACGCGGCAGAGATCGCCCTGGAGCACCATTTGGGCATGACATGTGACCCGGTCAAAGGACTGGTGCAGGTGCCGTGCATCGAACGCAACGGCCTGGGGGCAATCAAGGCGGTTTCCGCAGCCTCGCTCGCCTTGCGCGGAGACGGGACACATCTTGTGCCACTTGACGCCTGTATTGAGACAATGCGTCAGACCGGTGCCGATATGTCAGAGAAATACAAGGAGACCTCTTTGGGGGGATTGGCCGTAAATGTGCCAAACTGCTAAAAGTTGAGTCCTCTCCGAAGCTGTTCTTGCATTGATTGAGTGGCCCATTTAAGTTCGGCCAATGGCCGTAGACCGTCCCCTCCTTGGCATCATGCTGATGCTTGGATTTTGCGTCATCGCACCCGTTGGTGACGCAATTGCCAAGATTCTGGGCGAGACCGTTCCCGTCGGGCAATTGGTTCTGGTGCGATTCGCCATTCAGGCCGTCATACTGATCCCGATGGTCTGGATCACACACCGCGCCTGGCGCATGTCACGCCGTGTTTTCACGCTGACCCTGATTCGAACGGTTTTGCATATATTTGGCATTGGCGCGATGGTAACCGCGTTGAAGTTCCTGCCGCTGGCAGATGCCATCGCCATCGCCTTTGTCATGCCCTTTATGATGTTGTTGCTCGGCAAATATGCTTTGCACGAAGAAGTCGGGCCGCGCCGGTTGATCGCCTGCATCATCGGATTTATCGGTACGCTCTTTGTTGTTCAGCCCAGCTTTACCGCCGTGGGCTGGCCCGCCCTCCTGCCGCTGGCGGTGGCGGCAAACTTCGCGTTGTTCATGCTTGTGACGCGCCAGATCGCCAAGGAAACCGACCCCATCAGTTTGCAGGCGATCAGCGGCACAATGGCCGTGATCGTCATGCTGCCCATCCTGTTTCTGTTTCAGGGGTCGTCTTACGGGCAACTGCAACTGGTGCAGGTCAGCAGTTTTGACTGGACGCTGTTGATCAGCATCGGGATTCTGGGCACCGCCGCCCATCTGCTGATGACGTGGTCATTGCGATACGCGCCCTCCGCCACGGTGGCCCCGATGCAGTATCTGGAGATTCCGTTTGCCACCGTGATCGGTTTCATCGTTTTTGGAGACTTGCCCAACACACTTGCCTCGATTGGCATTTTCATAACGATGGCGGCGGGTCTTTATATCGTTCTGCGCGAGCGGGCCAGCGCGCGTGCTCTGGCAGCGCAACGAGTTTCTGTGCAACCGGCCGAATAAGCTCTCGCGGCAAAATACATAGAAGTGACGGGGCATCGACCTCCAGGACCAAATCTCCAGTCGCCCTGTTGGACGTACCTGACGTGCCGGTTGGCGAAAATGTCAGCCCGTCTATCGGCCATTCCAGCCCCTCAGATCGTCCGTGAACTTCACCCATGGGAAACAGGGACACCCGTGTTCCCGCCGATACGTCCAATTCAAAGACCCGTGGACACAAAAAGATCACATCCCGGTCGCTGAGTATCAAACACGGCCTGTCTGGCCGCATCACTAGTGTGTGTAATGACGCCAATTGATGGTCAACCCGGCGCCCCATGAAACCCACCGCCAGAACCAGCGACGTTTCAATATGACGAAGCGCCTTGTCAAAATCCGTGCTCATCTGTTCGGGTATCCGGTGAAACTTCGAAGATGGGATGCGCCTGCGCGCAGCTTCCGAAATCGAATCCATGTCGCCGATTACCGCAGAGAGCTCCACCCCGGCCGCAAGGGCGACATCTGCGCCGCTGTCCGCTGCAACGCATGTCGGTGCGATGTCCAGAGCCAGTTGCAAATCGTCTTTTCCAACGGCCCCACCTCCAACTAAAGTAACTGGCTCCAATTTGTGTATAATTTTATTATTCACCTAAGTTTAATGTCCTTTTTGGAAACAGAACACATTGTTGCCATGAAATGATACCGTAATGAGCACAGATTCGCGCCGCTTTGGACTTTCCACGTATGGTAAACAGTTTGTTGAAATCACGCAGAGGACGAGCATCCGATGATGAATAACAACAAGATCCTGACAGTCTCCTATGGAACCTTTTCCTGCACTCTGGAGGGTTTTGACGACTCTTTCGACACAATGAAAGCCATTGCAGAGTATTTTCGCGATTTAGCTTCGGACGACAGGTATTTTGGTGCAGAGCCTCCTCAGCCAGACGCTGAGATGTTGGCAAGGATCGCCGAGCGGGAAGTTGCCCGCCGGGTTGAGGCGCGTGAACATGATGGCCGCATCATGTTGAAAGCGCATGATGAAGCCGTCGCCGTGGACACCAAACCGACACAGGAACCACAACCCGTGCCCGCTGCTACTGCCGCGGTGGCCGCCGCGTCAGAGCAGCCGGAACCAGAACAGATATCTGAGCCAGTGCAGACGCAAGAAGATGAACTGGCGGCGGAAACGATCGCTGAAGAGGCGCGTCCTGCGGAGCCCGAAACCCAGGAAATGCTGGAGGCGGAAACTCCGGCCGACGAACCGACGCAAGAGCAGCACCCCATGATTGAAAGCGACGAACCGGTCGCTCAGGAAGAACAGCCCGAACCGTCAGAGTCTGCCGAAGAGGCCGAACTGGCCGAGCCTGTGGCAGATGACACGCAAGACGTAAGCTCACAGCAGGAAGAAAATGAAACCCTGTCCGCAGACGAGGCGATTTCACCCGAGGCGCCAACCGTTGCCGAAGAAGATTGGGCCGAAGACAATGAAGTGTCGCATGACGATCCCGCTGAGGGTGTTGTCGCTCAGGATACGGCGTTGAGTGCTGAGGCATTTTTTGCCGACAGCCCCAGCTTCGAAGAAGTCGAGACCGAGATCGAAGAGGATGTTGTTGAGGTACCGGACAGCTTCGATGCGACCCCTGCATTTGCTGAACCCGTAGATGCCCCCAAAGCGGCGGCAGAAAGCATCGCAGCCAAGCTTCAACGCATTCGCGAAGTGGTTTCGCAGCAGGATGATACCGCGGCGAGCGCAGAATATGACGAGGATGAGGCAGCAGGTGATGCAGACACCACCGCCGTTGATTTCCTGGATATGCCCTTCGAGGAGGCAATCGGATACGCCGAGAACCACGATTCAGAAGAGACGCCGACCGACACCACACTTAGCGACGCTGCTCAGGAAATCGAAGAGGCGCTGGACGTCGATGACCAGATCGCGACCGCGGCGGAGAACGCCGCGGATGACGAGGAAGACGAGCTCTCCAACATCCTGAGCCGTATTGAGGCAAACACATACGAGCCCGAAGAGGTGGATTCCGAGAACCTGCTGGACGCGGATGACGAGCCTGCTGACATCGATGAAGAGGTTGGTAACCTGTTTGACGCCGATACGCTTGATGAAGATGTCATGGCAGTGGAAGAGGCCGCGCAAAGCTTACAGGACCATGCGGAAGACACCGAAGAGATGCAGACGGTTCACGGCCGCGTTCTGAAAGTTAATCGCGCCGATCTCGAAGCCGCGCTCGAATCCGGTGATCTTGAAGAGTTTGATACAGAAGATGAGGCGATCCTGTCACCGGAAGAGGAAGCGGACCTGCAGCGTGAACTTAGCGCCGTGACTGGGGATTTGGAGGAAGACACGCCTGAAAATGCGACGGCGCGCGATAACCTGCCAAGCATTGACGAGGGCAGCAGCGAAGATCTGTCGCGCCTTATGGCCGAAGCGGATCAGCAAATGGAAGAACCCGAGGGTGCGACACGGCGCAGCGCGTTTGCGCATCTGCGCGCAGCCGTCGCCGCCCGATTTGCCGACAAGTCGATGGGCCGGCAAGAAACAGAGGAAGAGACAACCAAGGAATATCGCAACGATCTTGCTGAAGTTGTTCGGCCGCGGCGCCCGGTTGCATCGGGCAGCCGCACGGAGCGCCCGTCCGATGCGCGCCCGGCGCCGCTGAAACTCGTTGCAGAACAACGCATCGATGCAGAAGCGCTCCGCGACAATGGTCCGGTCATGCCGCGCAGAGTTGAAGCGACGCTCGATTCGGATCTCGATATGGAAGGCGACACCGGGTTTGCCGAATTCGCGCAGGAAGTCGGAGCGACAAAGTTGCCGGAATTGCTGGAGGCCGCCGCGGCATACCTGTCATTTGTGGAAGGCCGGGAACAGTTTTCTCGCCCGCAATTGATGACGCGTGTACGCCAGGCAGATTGCGGTGAATTCACGCGTGAAGATGGCCTTCGTTCCTTTGGACAGCTGCTGCGGTCAGGCAAGATCGAAAAGATCAAGGGCGGCCGCTTTGCAGCATCCGAGGCAATTGGCTTTAGGCCCGATGAACGCGCCGCGAGCTAATATCCCGGCAGCGGGTTGAACAGGCGGGCATCGAAGCCCGCCTTTTTCATGTCAATTGTTAGTCCGTTTTATCGGGATCAGATTGCCCGATCCCTTTAAAAATGAATTTGAAAGGCAGCGCCCAGATGATGCCCAGCGCAACATAGACAATGAGCTCGACGAGGATCGACGGCCGGTCCAACCAATTCACGACCGTGACCGACGCGACAATATAGGCAGGCAATCCAACTAACAGGATCAGCAGGGCAAGGCGTCGACGGGCTTTGTAGCTGACAGTCATTCTGACCTTCTCAATCGGCGAAAGGATCCGTCACAAGAATTGTATCCTCGCGTTCGGGCGATGTAGAGAGTAGCGCGACCGGGCAGTTGATCAACTCCTCGACGCGACGCACGTATTTGATCGCATTTGCCGGAAGATCAGCCCAGCTGCGCGCACCTTCGGTGGATTCGTGCCATCCCGGCATTTCTTCGTAAATGGGCGTGCAACGCGCCTGATGGTCGGCAGCTATGGGCAAATAATCCACGCGTTTGCCATCCAGTTCGTAACCAACGCAGATTTTCAACGTGTCAAATCCATCGAGCACGTCAAGCTTGGTAAAAGCAATTCCGTTCACGCCCGAAGTCGCACATGTCTGACGCACGAGAACGGCGTCGAACCAACCACAGCGGCGCTTGCGGCCGGTCACAGTCCCGAATTCGTGACCTCGTTCCCCCAGTCGTTGACCGTCCGCGTCATCAAGTTCGGCTGGAAACGGCCCCTCGCCCACACGGGTCGTGTAAGCCTTTACGATGCCAAGCACAAAGTCGATGGAGCCGGGGCCAATGCCCGTGCCGGTTGCGGCTTGCCCGGCGATCACATTGGACGAGGTTACAAAGGGGTAAGTGCCAAAATCAATATCCAGCAGCGCCCCCTGAGCGCCTTCAAACAGGATGCGTTTTCCTGCTTTTCGCTTTTCGTTCAGGACCTTCCAGACAGGTGCCGCATACTCCAGAACGACAGGCGCAATGGCGCGCAGTTTTTCAAGCAATGCAGCACGGTCCACCGGTTCAAGCCCCAACCCCCGACGCAGCGCATCATGGTGCACTAGCGCGCGATCAACCCGCAGTTCAAGCGTTGCCTCATCCGCCAGATCAGCAACACGCACGGATCTGCGCCCCACCTTATCTTCATAGGCAGGGCCAATCCCCCGGCCGGTCGTGCCAATTTTGGCCACCGAGTTCTGCGCTTCACGGGCCCGGTCCAGCTCTCCGTGGATGGGCAGAATCAGCGGCGTGTTTTCAGCGATCATCAGAGTATCCGGCGTGATCTCCACACCCTGATTACGCAAACCTTTGATCTCACTGTCCAAATGCCAAGGGTCCAGCACAACCCCGTTGCCGATGACGCTGAGTTTTCCTCCTCGCACGATACCGGAAGGCAGCAAACTCAGTTTGAAAACCTCACCGTCAATGACCAGCGTGTGACCCGCATTGTGCCCCCCCTGAAAACGGGCGATCACATCTGCCCGCTCCGAGAGCCAGTCCACGATCTTGCCTTTTCCTTCATCGCCCCACTGAGCGCCGACAACGACAACATTTGCCATGGCTGGTCCTTTTTGATGTGCCTCAAACCCGCGCTGGTATAGCGGCGACATTGCAAAGGCGAAACCGGAAAATGCGCCCCTTGAACAATGAAGCTTGCCTGCCCCCCATAGACATTCCTTCGCAACTCCGGATATTTTCCTGCGTTGCAGGTGAAAGAGCGGAGAGCGTAGCGATGGGATTTCTGACGAGGTGGTTTTTCGCCTTCACGTTACTGGCTTTGACCTTTAACCCAACCCAGTACAACTACGTAAACTGGGTCCGGGATTACGGGTCGATGAACCTGTCAATCGCCGTGTTGCTCGCGCTGATCCTCTGCGTCGGGTACATCATCTACCTTCGTGCTACTTTGCGCTCCATCGGGGCGGGCGGCATGGTCTTGGTTCTGGCGATTGTTGGCGCGCTGATCTGGGTGCTCTACGATCTTGGCGTATTGCGTCTGGACAACAAAAGCCTGAATGTTTGGCTTGGTCTTATCACCCTCTCTTTTGTGTTGGGTATCGGATTGAGCTGGAGCCACGTGCGGCGCGCAGTTTCCGGTCAATCCGATGTGGATGATATCGACGACTAGTGGCGGCCACCATCCAGCGCCATGTTCTGGTTGACGTCCGCGCATTGTGCTAAACCCTTGGAAATTGGATGTGTTATGTCGCGAAAACCAAAACGCCCGGAAGACTTTCAGAAGTTCTACTATGCCAAGGTGGGTCTTGGCGAAGGTTGCGGTTGCGCTGAGCGCGTCATCGACATGCACGAATTTGACCGGCTGGCCGGAAAACCAAAACGATGGGCCCCGCGTTTGCCACGCAAAGGCGTCTGGCGGCGGTTTATGAACAAAGCCGGCCTGACATCGCGGCCCAAGGTTTAGTCCGGCAGCTGAACGGGCGCGCCATGGGGCGTAGACAGATAAGCCTCTTCCCAGGCGCGCTTTGTCATCAAAACATCTTGGGTCTCGGCCATGCCCATGCTGGCGAGGAAATGTTCGAGGGTTTCCAGCCAGGCCGCGAAGTAATCATCACCGCCATCGAGCTCCCTGGCCAGGCCATGCTGTTTCAGCGTGGCTCCGAACCGGGTTGCCCAGTCGGGCCAGTCGAAATGTCCTGCCTCGTTCAAATGCACCGTTAGGGCGAAAACCTGTGCATGCCAGGGTTCTGAGAATTTGGGCTGCGGCTGCATCATGCCGGAGCCAGATAGCTTTGCCACAAATCCAAAACCACCTCATCGGCAGGATTTTCAGGATGTGCCCAAAGCTCCGATGCCGGAAAAGCCACCGCATAAAGCGGCTCCGGTGCTTCACCCAAACCATGCGCGGAACTATCCGGCAGAATATGAGTGCCATGGTAGCGTAGAATTCGACCGGTCGCACCGGCGGCATATGCAGGCAATCGTGTGTGCCCGCCGTCGACCAGAATATTTGCGGCCAAACGGCGGGTTTTCACCGCATCCCCCGCGTAGAATTTCGGAGCGATGTCACTGGGGCGATCAGCCGGTCCGCCTTTTGCCAGCACCGCCGGGACATTCTCGACCTTCAGCGTCGTGCCCGCCTTTGGACTTGGCACCGGGTCGCTTCCCGCCAGTTCCTCTACGCTGACCAATGCCTTGGCGACCAGCAGATCTGCCAATCCCGCCATCCATTTTTCGTAATAGGAAAAGCGTGCGTAATCTGTCGGCGCAAGCCTCTCGCGGGCGTGGCGGGACACATCGATATTCCAAGCACCATGAGCCCCGGCTGCAAGCGTCACGGCCAGCGCGCGCTTGTGCCATTCCTCGTGAAAGATGTCGCTTTCGGGCTCCGGGACAACTGGCCCGTCGCCATAACGCCCCCCCATGTCATGTGGGCGGCTCATGGGCTCACCGCCAGTCCCGTGCCGATCATACTGTCGCGCGTGATCAAGGCCATGAGGCCGCTTTCATCAAGCCCCTCGCTGCCTGCCGGGCGTTGCGGGATCACAAGATAACGAACTTCGGCGGTCGAGTCCCAGACACGAACGGCTGTGTTTTCAGGCAATGTGACCCCAAAATCCGACAAAACAGCGCGCGGTTCCCGCACGACCCGTGCCCGATAGGCGTCCGATTTGTACCAAGTTGGGGGAATGCCGAGCAGCGGCCAGGGATAGCAACTGCACAAAGTGCAAACGACCAGGTTATGAACCGCATCGGTATTCTCGACAGCAACCATATGTTCGCCTTGCCGACCATAATATCCGAGCTCAGCGACAACGGGCGTCGCATCCTTGAGTAACGCCGCTTTGAAATCCGCGTCCAGCCAGGCCCGCGCCACAACATGCGCCCCATTTCGCGGGCCAATCTTGTTTTCATAGGTATCTATAATCGCGTCGAGCGCTGCGGGGTCAATCAACCCTTTGCGCGACAGTATAGTCTCCAGTGCTTTGACGCGAAGCGCCGGATCAGGGGGGAGCAAACTATGCGGGTGGTCAGAATGGTCATGAGGCATGGGATAGTTTTGGTATGCAGGTTCCCGGTTGTCCAGCAGTTCTCAGCCTGAGTTATCCACAGCCCGGTTTTTTACCGCGATTTTTCCCGCAAAACGTGTTATGAGTCGGAACATGAAGTGAGTCTTCAGCGCCTCAATTCCAGGATAACCCTCTTAGTCTGCGCGCGAGAGAGAGTAGCTTCGACAGACCGTCGCCCGGATGATACGCAGGCGGCGGTCTTGACCTGTGCAAAGCGAGCGAATTCGAGGTAATCCTCCCTTGCGAGCCGGAGCAAACTTGCCTAGATACCCCCAGAGCCAATTCAAACCCGTAGGTCCTTAATGGAAAACGTCATCCTGATCGTCCATCTCATTCTGGCGCTGAGCCTGATCGCTGTCGTCTTGATGCAGCGCTCCGAAGGCGGCGGTCTTGGAATGGGCGGTGGTGGCGGTGGCGCCATGTCCGGGCGCGCAGCCGCAACTGCTCTGGGCAAACTCACATGGCTTCTGGCGATCGCGTTTATTGGCACCTCGATCACTTTGACCATTTTTGCGGCGGAAAATGCCTCCGGGTCTTCAGTTGTTGACCGGCTCGGCGTGACCCCGCCTGCGCTGAATGAGACCGCTACGCCAGCAGCACCTGACGGCGACACGCTCTTGCCGCCTTCCCCTGACAGCGACGTCCCTCTGGTACCACTCGCAGATTAAATCCTGACTACAACCCCTTGCGGATGTAAGAATTTTCGCAACATCATGTTGCGGTAAGCCTTGCCTTTGCACCCCGAATCCTGTTAGCCTTAAGTCCCGTGGACCTGCGTTTTTCGCAGTGATTTTGGACGGCTTTTCCACACTCCGCCTAGATGCACGGGAGCACATCAGACCATGGCACGTTATATCTTCATCACCGGCGGTGTTGTGTCGTCATTGGGGAAGGGCCTGTCCTCTGCGGCTTTGGGCGCCTTGCTGCAAGCCCGTGGCTTTTCCGTCCGCCTGCGCAAGCTCGATCCCTATCTGAACGTCGATCCAGGCACCATGTCGCCTTTCGAGCATGGCGAGGTTTTTGTGACGGACGACGGGGCAGAAACCGATCTTGATCTTGGTCACTATGAACGCTTCACCGGCGTGGCGGCCCGCAATAGCGATTCCGTCTCCTCAGGCCGTGTGTACTCAACTGTCCTCGAAAAAGAACGTCGCGGCGACTACCTGGGCAAAACCATTCAGGTCATCCCGCATGTGACAAATGAGATCAAAGCGTTTCTGGACGTTGGTGGAGATGAGGTGGATTTCATGCTTTGCGAGATCGGAGGCACCGTCGGCGATATCGAAGGCCTACCGTTCTTTGAAGCCATCCGCCAATTTGCGCATGACAAGCCCCGCGGGCAGTGCATCTTCATGCATTTGACACTGCTGCCCTATCTGGCCGCCTCCGGCGAATTGAAAACGAAACCCACGCAGCACTCCGTCAAGGAACTGCAAAGCATCGGGATAGCGCCAGATATTCTGGTGTGTCGGTCCGAACACCCGATCCCGGAGAAGGAACGCGAGAAGATAGCGCTCTTTTGCAACGTGCGCAAAGAGGCGGTTGTCGCGGCCTATGATCTCAAGACCATCTACGATGCGCCACTGGCTTATCATGAACAGGGCCTTGATCAGGCCGTTCTGGACGCTTTCAATATCTCTCCGGCACCAAAACCGGACCTGACCGTGTGGCGCGATGTGTCCGACCGCGTTCACAATCCCGAAGGTGAGGTGAAAATCGCCATCGTCGGCAAATACACGCAACTGGAAGACGCCTATAAATCCATTGCCGAAGCGCTGACACATGGTGGGATGGCCAACCGGGTCAAGGTGCGGGTCGAATGGGTCGATGCGGAGGTTTTCGATCAGGCCGATGACGTGGCGCCGCACCTGGAAGGGTTCCACGCGATCCTTGTACCCGGCGGGTTTGGCGAACGCGGAACCGAAGGCAAGATCAAGGCTGCCGAATTCGCCCGAACGCGTAAGGTACCCTATCTTGGCATTTGTCTGGGCATGCAGATGGCGGTGATCGAGGCGGCACGAAATGTGGCTGATATCAAGACCGCGGGGTCGGAAGAGTTTGACCATGAGGCCGGGAAAAAGCGCTTTGAACCAGTTGTTTACCACCTCAAGGAATGGGTTCAAGGCAATGCAAAAGTGTCACGCAAAGTGGGTGACGACAAAGGCGGCACCATGCGCCTGGGCGCTTACGACGCCGTTTTGAAAGAAGGCACGCGCGTGGCTGAAGTTTACGGGTCGCTGGCCATCGATGAACGCCATCGCCATCGCTACGAGGTCGATATCAAGTACCGGGATCAGCTGGAAAAGGCAGGGCTTTGTTTTTCAGGCATGTCCCCTGACGGCAAGCTGCCCGAAATTGTCGAATGGCCGGATCATCCTTGGTTTATTGGTGTGCAATTCCACCCTGAACTCAAATCAAAACCGTTTGATCCCCATCCGCTGTTCAAGGATTTCGTTCGGGCAGCTAAAGACATAAGCCGGCTGGTCTGAGTTTTTGCCGTCATCGCGAGATACCTCTCAATTTTCAGGATCATTCAGACGGGTCACGCAAAAATACAATATCCGTTGCACCTTTTTGACGTTCCGGTAGACACGGGCGCATGCTGAGCTATCAACACATCTACCACGCCGGAAACCTCGCAGACGTGCACAAACACGGCTTGCTGGCATGGATGCTTAAGTATCTGACACGCAAGGACAAACCACTCACATACATTGAGACACATGCCGGTCGCGCCCTTTACGATCTGGATGACCCGGCGGCGTTGAAAACCGGCGAAGCGCAGCAGGGCATCGCACAGACCGCAGACTGGTTTGCATCGGATCATCCCTTGAGGGAGGTGCTTTTGCGGACACGGCAGGTTCACGGGCCGCAAAGCTACCCCGGGTCTCCGCTGATCGCCGCCCAGTTGCTGCGCCCGGAAGACAAGATACATCTGGCAGAGCTGCATCCTGCTGAAAATGCCGCACTCGACTTCGCTCTCTCCGCCTATTCTGCAAAATGCTATCGCATGGACGGTTTTGAACTGGCGCATTCGCTGTGTCCACCGATGCCGCGGCGGGGGCTTTTGCTGATAGATCCGAGCTATGAAATAAAAGGGGACTACACGGACATCCCGGGCCATATCAAACGTATCACACGCGCCTGGAACGTCGGCGTCATCTGTCTGTGGTACCCCCTCCTGACCTCCGATGCCCACCGAGGAATGATCGACGACCTACAGAAGTCGTATCCAAAAGCCCTTCGACATGAAGTTACATTCGCGCCTGCGCGACCCGGTCACCGAATGATCGGTTCCGGCATGTTCATCATCAACCCTCCCTATGGCATGGAGGCTGAGGCTCGACGCCTGTCGGCTCGCTTTCAATCACTTCCGCAATAGCAAGGATCGAAGGCGCACTCGCGACTAGGCAGAAATCAATTTGCGTGCCAACATGTGCTTATGCGAATTGCCTTGGCGTTTATCCTACTGACCTTTGGCCGCGCCGCATTTGCCTGCGGCGCCGCAGTTTGTCTGGTCGATCCCGAAGAGCTGCAACTGACGCGTATCATCACTTTCGATGACACCCATTCGAGCCGGGGCCCCGGACATCTCGTTTCAGATCTGCTGGTGCTGGAAGGCGCTATTTTTGGCGAACGTTTTGCCGGGCAAAAAATTGAACCCGACGGCGATCACGATCAGATCGAAGGAAGAGCGTTGCCCCCTCTGACCGTGATGCCAGGTGCCGCTGGTCAGAACCTTTCCGTGGTCTTTTTGCAGGGGAACAATGTTTTGAACGGCTATGGCGTCGCTGGTTACCCCAAACGGCATGCACAAGGCGAAGGCGCGATTTCTTTTTTGTTTGATGACGATCAATCCGCGCTCTCGTTCCAGCTACGCGGTGGCGAAGCAGGTCAGGCCCGGGCCGTTTTCCTGCGGCGCGACGGGACAGTGATCATGACCATGGATCTGCCACCTGCCGGGGAACATGCCTTTGGCTTCATCCGGTCCACCGGAGAGGCCGATATCGCCGGTGTCGTGATTACCAATACCGATCCACAGGGGCTTGCCCTCGATAACCTCCGCTTCGGAAAAAACCGGGAACTTAGTTAAGCCCACATGTTTGAACGTCTCTTCCCCCGCAGAAAACCCGATCCAAAACCCCTGCCGCAACCGAATGCGCAACTGGCTCTTGGTGCGCTGCTTGTGCGCGTTGCCCTTGCAGACAAGAACTATCAGGCCTCAGAGGTCGGTCAAATCGACAAGATACTGGCCGCGACTTTTGACCTGAAACCACTGGAAGCCGCCAAGTTGCGCGCGACCTGCGAGGCCCTTGAACGTCATGCGCCGGGTACGCCGGAGTTCGCCCAAATTCTGCGCGATGAGGTCGCCTACAGCGACCGTAGGGCGCTCGCGGATGCCATGTGGTCCGTCGCCTTAGCCGATGGTGAACGCGACGAAGGCGAAGAACTGCAATTGCTGGCCATTGAAACAGCATTGGGGTTGACCGATGCCGACATCGTTGCTGCCCGCCAAAACGCACTAGAGCGAAAGTGATATTGGCAGCGGCACCAAATCCAACTATATCGCCGTCATGTTTGCAGATTTTCTAAGACGCTTGACCCAGCCGGACCCTACCGAGCTTCCCGATGAGGATGCCCGCCTTGCCCTCACTGCATTGTTGGTGCGCATTGCGCGCTCCGATAACGATTACAGCCTGCGTGAAAAGGAGCGTATCGACCTGATCAACGCACATCGCTATGGTCTCGGGCCAGGAGCGACCAGCGCTTTGCGCGCAGAGGCCGAAGCCCTGGAAGCGGAAGCCCCTGACACGGTGCGCTTCACCCGCGCGATCAAGGAAGCGGTGCCCTATGAAGACCGTCGTGCGGTTGTGCAGGCGCTTTGGCAGGTTGTTTTGGCCGATGGCACGCGTGCGCAGGAAGAAGACGCACTGGTGCGTATGGTGACCAACTTTCTTGGCGTCAGTGATCGCGATTCCGCCCTCGCAAGGCAGGCCATCGACGGCACTTCATGACGGCCAGCCTGCCGATGTACGACACGCCCACAACTCGGGCGGCAAACGACAGGTTCTGGGCGTTGATCAGAGAAACGCTTGGTGAAGGCCCCGAGGCACTCGACCGCGTCTCAGATCCGCATGACACTTGGGAAAACCCAAATCTCATCCTGTCACAAACTTGCGGCCTCCCCTTCCGAAGCGTCTTGCATGACAAGGTGTCGCTGGTCGGCACGCCCGACTACGGTGTTCGCGGGTGCCCGCCTGGATATTACAAATCATATGTCGTGATCCGCGCGAACGACCCGCGCCGCACCCTGCAAGATTTCGCTGGCACCACCCTGGCACGCAACGACGTACGCTCCCAGTCAGGATGGGCCGCCATCGAAGGGCATCTTGCAGAACAGGGCATCGGTTTCAGCTTTGCCGATAATGTGCTGGATACCGGCGGCCATTTTCTTTCTGCCCAAGCGGTCGCTGATGGGCGCGCCGATATTGCCGCACTGGATGCTGTAACCTGGTCGCTGATCAAACGCGAACATCCTTTGCCCCGGCGGTTGCGTGTCCTTCTGTCCACCCGCCCGACGCCGGGCCTCCCGTATATCACGTCGCTGCGAAGGGACGCAGATCACCTCTTCCCGATCATCAAAGCAGCGATTGACGCTCTTTCAGCGCGGGACAGAGCCAGGTTGCTTCTCAAAGGGATCGTCCGGATTCCTGCCTCTGAATACCTCGCGGAACCGTTGCCGCCTGCATAAATTCAACCCGAGGGCGTCAGATTCCGCGCTCTTTCCGAAAGGAATTGGTCTTTTGCAGCATTCCGCGTTGCAAAACGTACAAAATTGACCCCTTATACCGCCTTGAATCAACAAAGAGATACGCGCCTTGAGCACTCAACCACCGGTTATCGAGATCAAAAACCTGCACAAGGCTTACGGCCAGTTGGAAGTGCTAAAGGGTGTCAGCGTTACCGCGCCAAAAGGCCACGTGATTTCGCTTATCGGATCTTCAGGCTCCGGTAAATCCACATTGCTGCGGTGTTGCAATCTCCTTGAGGATAGCCAACAGGGCGAAATCCTTTTCAAAGGGGAACCGGTTGCTTGGCACGGCGACGGTCATAACCGGCGGCCAGCCGACGCGGAGCAGGTCCTGCGCATCAGGACCAACCTCTCGATGGTCTTTCAGCAATTCAATCTTTGGGCGCATATGTCCATTCTGCAAAACGTGATGGAAGCCCCCCTCACCGTTCTGAAACGTGACCGCGCGGATGTCGAGAAAGCTGCGCGTGGCTATCTGGATAAAGTTGGTATCGGCGACAAATGTGACGTTTACCCCGCCCAATTGTCCGGCGGACAACAACAACGTGCCGCCATCGCCCGCGGTCTGTGCATGGAACCCGAGGCGCTTTTGTTCGACGAGCCCACCTCGGCGCTGGACCCGGAACTGGAGCAGGAAGTTATCAAGGTCATCAAAGACCTGGCGAGTGAGGGTCGCACCATGATCATCGTGACGCACGATATGAAGCTGGCCGCTGATGTGTCCGACCACGTGGTCTTTCTGCATCAAGGCCTGATCGAAGAACAGGGCTCACCCGAGACGCTTTTCGGCGCGCCCAAATCAGAACGATTGCGGGGGTTCCTCTCGGCAACCCATGCAGCGTAAACCCAAAAATCAAAAACCAAATGGGAGTATCAAAAATGAAATCCATTATCCTGACCACAGCGGCCTTTGCGCTGACGGCTGGTATGGCGATGGCCGACGGTCACGCCAAAACGATCCGCATGGGCACGGAGGGCGCCTACCCTCCCTATAACTTCATCAACGATGCCGGCGAGGTTGACGGCTTTGAGCGTGAATTGGGCGACGAGCTGTGCAAACGCGCGGAACTGACCTGCGAGTGGGTCACCAACGAGTGGGACAGCATCATCCCCAATCTCGTCTCCGGCAACTACGACGTGATCATCGCGGGCATGTCCGTGACCGATGAGCGCGACGAAGTCATTGATTTCTCAGAGCAATACACTCTGCCGGATCCTTCCGGATATTTGGCGACCTCTGCTGACGCCGATGTAGACAACGGTGTCATCGCGGCGCAGGCCAATACAATTCAGGCCAGCCATATTGCAGCGTCTTCGGCAACGCTTGTGGAATTCGCGACACCCGAAGAAACGGTCGCAGCGGTCAAGAACGGCGAAGCGGACGCGGTGCTTGCCGATAAATCCTTCCTTCTGGAAATCGCAAACGCGGACGCCGATCTGATGATGCTTGAGAAAGACGTCATGATTGGCGGCGGCATCGGCTTGGGTATTCGTGAAAGCGACACGGAGCTGAAAGAGAAATTCAACGCCGCAATCATTTCCATGAAAGAAGATGGATCGCTAAACGAATTGATCGGCAAATGGTTGCCGGAACTCGCACAGTTCTGATGTGATCGTAGGGGCGGCGCATTGCCGCCCCCGTTAGCCCAACGAGGCCATTATCTTTAGTTTTTGTACAGACCCAAGCGTCCTGACAGATTGGCGGTGGACAGCGTGTTACCTGACCACGGGCAAGCACATGGCGATCTATACGTCCGTCTTCACAGTGCTGCTGTTGCTTGCCATTACCGCGCCCGTCGCCCTGCTTTTTGGATTTGGTGGTGCCTCCGCTGCCCGATCTCACGTGGCACCGCTGCGCTGGTTTGGCAAAACTTACATTGCCATTGTGCGCGGTGTCCCTGACATCGCCTTCTTTTTGTTTTTTGTCATCGCGCTGGATCAGGCCATTGAATATCTGCGGCACAAAGCGCTTTGCCCGGACTGGTCCGAACCGATCCGGCAGGGCAATGATTTCGTCGTTTGTCAGGCAGCCAAGATGCCGCTGGGCAATGCCCCGCAATGGGTGCATGAGACCTACGGATTTTCGCTGGCCGTCCTGACCTTTGCCATCGTTTTTGGCGCTTTTGCGGCCAACGTGCTGTTCGGGGCGATGCGGGCCGTCCCGCGCGCGCAACTGGAGACGGCGGAAGCCTATGGGATGACACAGCGCCAGGCTTTCTGGCGTGTACTGGTGCCCCAGATGTGGGTCTATGCCCAGCCCGGGCTGTCCAATCTCTGGATGGTTTTGATCAAAGCCACACCTTTGCTATTTCTTTTGGGTGTCGAAGACATCGTCTACTGGGCGCGTGAGCTTGGCGGCACCAAAACACCCCGCTTCACCGACTATCCGCATGGCGACTGGCGCATGTGGTATTTTCTGGCGCTCCTCGTCTTTTATCTGATCTTCACCCGCATCTCGGAAGTGGCTCTGGAAAAACTGATGGCACGGCTCACGCGAGGACAAGCGACCGCCGGTGGTGAAGCCCAGCGAAAGGCCGCTGCATGAGTTGCTGGCAAACCATTCAGGATTATGGACTGCGCTCCATCGGATATGGTGAGCGCCTACTCCCGCGCGAAGATTTCACCCTGTGTCAGCAATTCACCCTGATCGGATCAGGGATGATCTGGAACATCTACTTCGGTGTTCTGGCGCTGTGTCTGGGCTTTTTCTTCGCAACCGCACTTGCGATGGGCAAGGCATCAAAACGCGCACTTTTCCGAAAACCCGCGCAATGGTTCATCTTTATCTTCCGCGGCTCGCCGCTCTTTATCCAGTTTTTCTTTGGTTACTTCCTGTTTTTGAACCTGAAATCGGTCTATCCGATTTTTGACCCTTTCACCGCCGCCTGGCTGGGCGCGCTGATCGTTCTGTTTTTGAACACCGCAGCCTATTCCGCTGAAATCTTCTACGGTGCGCTCTTGTCGATCCCCAAAGGTGACACCGAAGCCGCAGATGCTTACGGCATGTCCGGCTGGTCGCGTTTCAAACGGGTGATCTGGCCAACCATGCTGCGGCTCGCCTGGCCTGCCTACACCAACGAGGCCATTTTCCTGTTTCACGCCACGGCACTGGTCTTTTTCTCCGGGTTTCCCGCCTGGCAACAACGCGGTGACGCGCTCTATTACGCGAATTATTTTGCCGACAAGACGTTCAACCCCTTCGTGCCCTATCCGATCCTTGCGGGCTATTTCATCTTGCTGACCCTCGTGGTGGTGGGCCTCTTCGGCCTGATCAACACACGGCTCAACCGCCATCTGCCGCAAAACATGCGGCGCAAATTGAGGTTGCGCCCGAACCTGATCCGGTAGTATCCATAATTTGATCAAATTATCCGTGGCGCTGGCCATGGGTCAGGCACACGCGCCTTTTTGCCAGCCCACCTGCTTGGTGAACTATGAAGAACTGGCTCCGCAAGAACCCTCAGGTCCGCACCATTCGTGTGGCCGCATCCGATCTGAATGGACAGGCACGCGGCAAGCGTATCCCGTCGCGATTTGCGGATAAGGCCGTCGAAGACGGGACGCGCTTTCCCATGTCGGTGCTCAATCTGGACATCTGGGGCGAAGACATCGACGACAGCCCACTGGTGTTTGAAAGCGGCGACAGGGACGGCGTGCTCAAACCCACGGAACGCGGCTTTATGCCGATGCCCTGGCTTGATGCACCCACAGCGTTGTTGCCGATCTGGATGTTTCACGAAGACGGTCGCCCCTATGAGGGTGATCCGCGCCATGCCCTGCGCGCTGTATTGGAGCGGTACAAGGCGCGCGGGCTGACCCCTGTTTGTGCGTTCGAGCTTGAGTTTTTCCTGATCGACGATTCCGGGCGCAATCTGCAGGTCCCCCCCTCGCCCCGTTCCGGAAAACGCCGCGTCGCCGGTGAAATTCTGTCGCTGCGCGCGTTGGATCAATTCGACACGTTTTTCACCGATCTCTATGACGCCTGCGAAGAAATGGACATTCCAGCGGACACGGCGATCTCCGAAGCGGGCCTTGGTCAGTTCGAGATCAACCTGATGCATTGCGATGATGCGCTGCGCGCCGCTGATGACGCCTGGCTCTTCAAAATGCTGGTCAAGGGCATGGCCCGCAAACATGGGTTTGCTGCGAGTTTCATGGCCAAACCCTATGAGGATTATTCCGGCTCCGGTCTGCACATGCATTTTTCGGTGATCGACGCGGAAGGCAACAACGTGTTCGATAACGGCGGCGCGGAAGGCACGGATATGCTGCGCCATGCGGTGGCAGGGTGTCTGAAGGCCATGCCCGGTTCCGCGCTGATTTTTGCCCCGCATGCCAACAGTTTTGACCGGATGGTGCCCGGCAGCCATGCACCCACCGGCGTAAGCTGGGCCTATGAAAATCGCACATCCGCGATCCGCATCCCGTCGGGAAGCCCCGCCGCGCGCCGGATCGAACACCGTGTGGCCGGGGGCGACGTGAACCCTTATCTGATGCTGGCGGCAGTTCTGGGGGCGGCCATCAACGGGATCGAGGATGCGCAGGAGCCGCCGGAACCGATCACCGGTAACGCCTATGCGGCGGATTTGCCGCAGATACCCGGTGACTGGACATCCGCCATCGACGCGTTTGAAGCCAGCCCCGAAATTGCACGGATTTTTCCGCGTGATCTGATCCGCAATCTTGTGCTGACCAAGCGGCAGGAGGTGCACTACATGCAGGAGCTCAGCCCGAGCGAACAGGTCATCATTTATCTGGACACGGTGTAGCCATGAAAATCGGCATTCTTATAACAGGCCATCCGCCCGATGAACTGATGCAGGGCGGTACCTATGACCAGTATTTTGAACGTCTGCTGCAAGGCCACGGTTTCACCTTTCAGGGCTGGCCCGTTGTGGACGGCATCTTCCCGGACAGTGTGACGGATGCGGATGGCTGGCTGATTACCGGCTCAAAACACGGCGCTTATGAAGATCACGACTGGATACCGCCGCTGGAGGATTTCATTCGCGAAGCCTACGACGCCAATCGCCCGATGATCGGCGTGTGTTTCGGCCATCAGATCATTGCGCAGGCCATGGGCGGGCGGGTTGAAAAGTTCTCGGGTGGATGGTCCGTGGGGCGCACGGAATACGAGATGGATGGCAAATCCGTCGCCATCAACGCCTGGCATCAGGATCAGGTTGTCGAAAAACCCGCAACCGCCCAGACGATTGCGCGCAGCGATTTTTGTCAACATGCAGGCCTGCTCTACGGGGATCGCATCTGGACGATCCAGCCGCATCCGGAATACGGCGCGGATTTTATCGACGGGCTGATCCGGACGCGCGGAAAAGGTCTGGTGCCGGACGCCCTTCTGGCCAGTGCCACGGACCTCTTGGCGCACCCAACGGATAGCGATCTGGTCGCCCGAAAGATGGCGGCATTTTTCAAGAAAGAGAGGGCCTGATGGCCGATTGGACGCAAAACCTGCCCGCTGCAGCACAGCTTTATCTTGAGGGGCGGCGGCTGGACGAAGTAGAATGCATCATCTCTGATCTGCCCGGCATCGCGCGTGGCAAGGCGGTGCCTGCCTCCAAATTCGCGCGGCAAGACTATTTCCATCTGCCAGACAGTATTTTCTACCAGACCATCACCGGAGATTGGGGCGAGGCCGCAGGCGAGGATGGCTTCATCGAAAAGGACATGATCCTCAAGCCGGATATGAGCACGGCCACGGCTGCGCCCTGGACCGGCGACTGGACATTGCAGGTCATCCATGACGCGTACGACCGCGCCGATGTGCCTGTGCCCTTCAGCCCGCGCAATGTGTTGAAGCGTGTGTGCCAGCTCTATCGCGACAAGGGGTGGGAACCTGTGGTGGCCCCGGAAATGGAGTTCTTTTTGGTCGCGCGTAACCTCGACCCGGCGCATGACATCAAACCCATGATGGGCCGGTCCGGACGCCCTGCCGCGGCGCGTCAGGCCTATTCGATGACGGCGGTGGATGAATTTGGTCCCGTGATCGACGACATCTATGATTTTGCCGAAGCCCAGGGGTTCGAGATTGACGGCATCACCCAGGAAGGCGGCGCTGGCCAGTTGGAGATCAACCTACGCCATGGCGATCCGGTCAGGCTTGCAGACGAGGTTTTTTATTTCAAACGGCTGATCCGCGAAGCCGCCCTGCGCCACGACTGTTTTGCCACTTTCATGGCCAAGCCCATTGCTGACGAGCCCGGCAGTGCCATGCACATTCACCATTCGGTGCTCGATACCGAGACCGGCGCGAACATCTTTTCCGACGAGGATGCCGGTGAAACGGACGCATTTCAGCATTTCATTGCCGGGCTGCAAAACCACATGCCCGCCGCCCTTGCCGTCATTGCGCCTTACGTGAACAGCTATCGTCGCTACGTCAAAGATCATGCGGCGCCCATCAACCTCGAATGGGGGCGTGACAATCGCACCACCGGCATTCGCATCCCACTTTCCGGCCCATCGGCCCGACGCGTCGAAAACCGGCTGGCGGGCATGGATTGCAACCCCTACCTCGGCATCGCGGCCAGTCTGGCCTGCGGCTATCTGGGGCTGACAAAAGGTGAAAACCCCGCCGCCGAATTTAAGGGCGACGCTTATGACGGTGACGGGGATATCCCGCGTGTTCTGGGCTCGGCTCTGGATCTTTTCGAGCAGGCAACCGATTTGCACGCGGTGCTCGGGCCCGAATTCGCCCGCGTCTATTCCATTGTGAAACGCGCGGAATATGATGAATTCCTGCAAGTCATATCGCCCTGGGAGCGTGAGCATCTGTTGCTGAATGTGTGATCCCGGACGCCGCAATAAGTGACCCCAAAAGGCCTCTTTGCAATGAACCTGCTCTTTGCCAATGACAAATCCGGGCACTATCCGCCCAGTTGGTATGCCGCCAGCACGCCGTCATTGCCGCCCTTTGACAGCCTGAAAGGCGAGATCACGGCAGATGTCTGCGTTGTCGGCGCGGGCTATACCGGGCTTTCGGCGGCTTTGCATCTGGCGCAGGCGGGTCGGCGTGTTGTGGTGTTGGAGGCGCACCGTGTCGGCTTCGGCGCCTCGGGGCGCAACGGCGGGCAGTTGGGCAGCGGGCAACGTGTCGATCAGCAAGGGCTTGAAACCATGGTCGGAAACGAACCTGCGCGCGCCCTGTGGGATCTCGGCGAAGATGCCAAAGCGCTTGTGAAATCGCTGATCGCGGAGCATGCAATCGACTGTCACCTGAAACCCGGCGTGGCCTGGACCGGTTCGACCAAGGCGGATGTGGCGCATCTGCACGACTATGCAGCCCATTTGCAGGATCACTACGGGTACGACCAGATAGAGACATTGACCGCCGATGCGTGCCACGCGCTGTGCCCCTCCCCCGATTACAAAGGCGGCCTGCTCGATATGGGTGCAGCACATCTGCATCCTTTGGCCTATGCCTTGGGCCTTGCGCGCGCGGCAAAATCCGCGGGCGTCCAGATATTTGAACGCTCCTGCGTACATCATCTGGATCACGGAACACCCGCCACATTGCGCACGGACGCAGGCCGGGTAGTGGCCGATCATGTGATCCTTGCCTGCAACGGCTATTTGTCTTCGCTGGCACCTTCCGTCTCCGCGCGCGTGATGCCCATCAACAATTTCATCGTGGCAACGGAGCCCTTGGGCACGCGCACCAGCGAGGTTCTGACGCGTGATGTTGCCGTGGCCGACAGCCGATTTGTCGTCAATTACTTCAGGCTCTCGCATGACAAACGTTTGCTCTTTGGCGGCGGTGAAAGTTATGGCTATCGTTTCCCGTCGGACATCGCATCGGTGGTCCGCAAGCCGATGGGGATCGTTTTCCCGCACCTGAAGGACGTCAAAATCGACTATGCTTGGGGTGGCACCCTCGGCATCACGATGAAACGCTTTCCCTATCTGGCGCGGATTGGCCCCAACGTTCTGTCCGCGTCAGGCTATTCAGGCCACGGCGTCGGCACCGCCACCCATGCCGGTCAGTTGATGGCCAGCGCCGTGATCGGCGAGACAGATGGCTTTGACACCATGGCCGCTATTCCCACACCCGCATTCCCCGGCGGTGGTGCTTTGCGCACGCCTCTGCTGGTGCTGGCCATGAGTTGGTACGCTCTCCGGGATCGGCTTGGTCTGTGAATTCTCGCTGTTACGAAAGATTCACTTGGATAGGCGCAGCCATTGATTTAGAATTTCCAAAACTCCCATTAAGGAAATTCAAATATGAACCTTCCGGACATGCACACTGCGGAACCCATTCCTGAATCCGCGCGCACAGAAATCGACCGCTTGCTGCAAACCGGTGATCTTTTTCGCTATACCGCCGCCTCAGATGCCCCGGTCTCGCTGCTCGAAGCGGAGTTCGCGCAAAGGATGGGCAGCAAATATGCTCTGGCGGTTTCGTCATGTTCCGCAGCTCTGTTTTTGTCGCTCAAAGCGCTTGATCTGCCAAGCGCGGCACGTGTCCTGATCCCGGGGTTCACTTTCGCTGCGGTGCCCTCCTCTGTTGTGCACGCAGATTGCGTGCCGGTTCTATGCGAAGTGAAGGACAACTACCGTATCGATCTGGACGATTTTTCGCAGAAACTGAAATCGGGGATTTCTGCTGTGATCATCAGCCATATGCGCGGGCACACGTCAGATATGGATGCGATCATGACCCTGTGCAATGCCGCCGATGTCCCCGTGATCGAAGACGCGGCCCATTCCCTCGGCACAATCTGGCGGGGCCGTATTATCGGCACGCTTGGAAAAATCGGGTGCTTTTCCTTTCAGTCCTACAAGATGATCAACGCAGGCGAAGGCGGCATTCTGATCACCGATGATGCGGATTTGGTCGCGCGTGCAATCATCATGTCGGGCGCCTATGAGCATAACTGGAAAAAGCACCCGGTCCTGTTAGAGGCTTTCGCGCGCCACCAAAACAAACTGCCTCTCTATAATCTGCGTCTGAATAACCTGTCCGCAGCACTTATTCGTCCGCAACTCGATGAGCTGCCGCGGCGTGTCCGGGATGGCAGGCGCAACCATGACTACGTGGCAGCCCGATTGAATCAGTCAAACTACATCGAGGTTCCAGACCCATTGGAGGGTGAAGAGCGCGCGCCGGACAGCATCCAGTTCAATCTTGTGGATATTGACGATACTGCGATTGCCAAATTCGTGGAAGCGGCGGACGCCGCTGGCGTTAAAGTTCAAGTCTTTGGGCAAAGCACCGATAATGCGCGGGCGTTCTGGAACTGGCAATTCATCGAAGATTTGCCGGAATTGCCGCAAACGCGTGCGATGCTGATGCGGGCCTGTGACGTGCGATTGCCCGTGCGCTTGAAATGGCACGAGCTTGATGCTGTCACCGATGTGCTTTTGTCGTCGATCGATCGTGCGGCAAAAATCCCGAAATCAGAAGTCGCGTAGACGCTATTTCAGCTTCGATAATTTGTCCTGCAGCTCGGCCAGCTGCTTTTTGATCGCATCAAGGTCTTCACCACTCTCGCCATCAGCCGCCGCACTCTCCTCTTCAGGTGCGCTCCAGCCAGCCGCATTGCCCAATCCACCGGTCATCGCTTTCATGAAGGCCTGCTGCTGCGCCTGCATCAGCTCGAACCCCGGCATCTTTGCCATGGGATTCATCGCATTCATCTTGTCCATCATCTGGGACTGGCCATCGCGCAGCATCTCAAAAGAAGCTTGCAGGAACTGTGGCACCACGCTGGCGCCCGGTGTCATGTAGCTGCGCACCAGGTCATTCAATACGTCCACCGGCAGAACATTTTCGCCACGGCTTTCGTGTTCCGCAATGATTTGAAGTAAGTACTGCCGTGTCAGATCATCACCGGATTTCAGATCGACAATCTGTACCTCCCGACCCTCGCGGATCAGGCTGGCGATGTCTTCCAGTGTCACGTAGTCGCTGGTTTCCGTGTTGTAGAGACGCCTGCTCGCATATCGCTTGATGAGCAATGGTTTGTCTTTGGTAGCCACACGAATTCTCCCTCATCCCGCGCTGCAGTGCAGCTTAGGACACAGTTTTCCAAAAAGAAAGGGCGGGCTTGAGGAAGCCCGCCCTTCTGGTTTGCGCTCATCAGGGAGGAATTGAGCGCGAAACTCAAATCGCCTTACTTGGCTGTTGCAGCTTTTTTGACAGCAGCAGTCGCTTCGGTTGTCGCTTTTTTGACAGCAGCAGTTGCGTCTTCGCTCATGTCTTTGCCAGCAGCCATCATCAGCTCAACTGTGTCCATTTGCGCTTTTTTCGCAACTTCTGCGAAAGCTGCCATGTGCTCAGCGGCTGTTTCGGAATATGCGGAAGCGAAATCGGTCATCGCTTTTGCATAGTCAACCGGCTCTTTTTTCGCTTTGGACATCTCGGCCAGTTTGGCCAGAGTTTCTTGTGTCCATTTGCTGGAGATCGCTGTGGATTTCTCAGCAGCTGTCAGCGCAACGCCGGACAGTTTTTCGTTCAGTGTCGCAGATGTTTTGAAAGCATCTTCAAAAGCAGCTGTGTCAACTGGGAATGCGCCCATGACGTCTTTGAATACGGCGGTCAGGTCAGGTGTCTTTGTCATCTCGAAAATCCTTTTGTCGCTTGCGGGAACATCCCGTCTTTCTGCGTCTGCAAAAGGATATAGATGCTGCAGCGCGGCATTTCAAGTGTTTTTTCTGCACTGCAGCATTATTTTTCTAGCGACTTAAAGCTGTTATTTTTCAAAGTGTTGCCTTCTTCGCAACATAGGTACCCGGTGCATCACAAAGCACTGGATGGCTCGAATCTCCCGGAATACGTGCGGGAATCATCTTGCCGGACCGCTTTTTCAACCATGTTTCCCACCGGGGCCACCAAGACCCTTCGGTGAAATCCGCATCCTCCAGCCAATCCGCATGATCCAGGCTCAGATCAGGATTGGTATAGTGTCCGTATTTGTTGCGCGTCGGTGGATTCACGATACCCGCGATATGTCCCGATTGCGTGACAATAAATGTCTTGTCCTTGGAGCCCATCTGCTGGACACCGCGATAGCTGTCTTTCCAAGCAGCTATGTGATCGGTCTCGCAGGCGATCGCACAAAGGGGAATTTCAATATCTGATAGCTTGAGCTTATGGCCCAGCAGTTCGAATCCCCCTCGCGCAAGCTCATCGCGCTGACAAAGACCGCGCAAATATTGCTTCGACATCTTGCCCGGAAGGTTGGCGCCGTCGCCATTCCAATAGAGCAGATCGAAAGCGGGTGGCGTCTCCCCCATCATGTAGCTTTTGATCGCGGGCCCATAGATCAGATCGTTTGACCGCAGGAACGAAAACGTCCGCGCCATGATCACCGAGGGCAGAACCCCCTTGTCATCAATTTCCGCTTCGATCCCGTCGATGAAATCGTTGGTCAGGAAGGGTGCGAATTCCCCCTGATCCGAAAAATCTGTCAGCGCCGTGAAAAGCGTCGCCGATTTCACAGATTTGTCGCCGCGCTGTTTCATGAGCGAAAGGGTAAGCGACAATGTCGTGCCGGCGATGCAATAACCAACCGCATTGACCTGCTTTTCGCCCGTGATCTGTTTGATCTCGTCGATGGCTCTCAAATAGCCGTCTTCGATGTAGTCCTCCATCCCAATATCCCGGTATGTCGGGTCCGGGTTCACCCAGGAGACCATGAAGACGGTGTACCCTTGATCTGCGAGCCATTTCACCAGACTGTTCTGCGCCTTGAGATCGAGAATGTAGTATTTGTTGATCCAGGGCGGAAAGATCACCAGGGGCGTCTTATGAACTTCTTCGGTGCTGGGCGCGTACTGGATAAGCTCCATCATGCGGTTGCGGAAAATCACCTTGCCGGGCGTCGTCGCGATGTTGCGACCTAACTCAAAGGCGGATTCGTCGGCCAGTTTCACGACCAACTCGCCCTTGTTGGCCTCCAGATCATTGATCAGGTTCTCCAACCCCTGAACAAGGCTTTGGCCTTCGGTCTCAATCGCTTTTTCCAATGCATCCGGGTTGGTCGCCAGGAAATTCGTCGGCGACATCATGTCAACGATCTGACGGGAGAAATAGGTCAGGCGGTTTTTTTCAGCCGGATCAAGTTCCGTCACATCATCGACGGCAGTCTGCAGCGCTTCCGCATTAATAAGATATTGCTTCTTGATATAGTTGAAATAGGGGTGCGTGTCCCAAAGAGGGTTGGCAAAGCGGCGATCCTTCGGGCCCGGGTCTTCAGGCGCGCTCAAATTACCCTTGGACAATTCCTGCTGCGCTTGCACAAACTGCTTCATCGTATCGGACCAATAGGACATCTGGTGCTCAAAAACCTTGGCCGGATTATTCACCACCTCCGTCCAATAGGCTTGCGCCGCGCGTCCGAACAACTCCTGATTCGGTCCATCCAGGGCCGCGTTATGTGTTTGACGATGGGTCAAAACCCGCTGCAAACGTGCCGACAGTTCCTCAACTTTTTTGAGATTTTCCGTCATTCTTTCCAGCGTCTCGCCGGAAGGGATCACGTCACCGTCAGAATGTGTTGTCATGTTAACCTTTCCCTCGTATGTTCGCAGTTGCAGCATAATGTCGTTAGCTTCAGGGGGCCGAGCGACTGCATGTACCGGTGCGCCCGGATTGTAACAAGGAGACCCCTATGCGCTATATGGCTACATACGACCTGATGGAGACTGTTCGCAACACGAACCAATGGCTCGGCGCGACAGCGCTCGCAATGGGAGCATATCCGGCTTTCTCCATGATTCCAAATCCCGGATTTGCGTGGATGCGCGCCTGGGGTGAAGTCACCGAGCGAACCTTTCAGCGCATGATTGTAAAGCCGGACTGGAATATTCCGGCTGTACCATCAAGCGACGGGCAAGATCACGTTGTCAGCACCGAAATCGTGATTGAACGGGATTTTGGTGATTTGCTGCATTTTGTCGTGCCGGGGCGAGAGGTGCCAAATCGGAAGGTCTTGCTGGTGGCGCCAATGTCCGGGCACTATGCGACCCTGCTGCGGTCGACCGTGATCAGCCTTTTGCCGGATGCTGACATCTATATCACGGATTGGCACAATGCCCGCGACATTCCAGTCAGCGCGGGTAAGTTCGATATCGAAGACTACACGCTTTACCTGGTTGATTTCATGCGCGAGCTGGGACCCGACACTCATGTGATCGCCGTGTGTCAGCCCGCGCCACTGACATTGGCCGCAACCGCTTATCTGGCTGAAGAAGATCCCAAAGCCCAGCCGCGCAGCCTGACACTGATCGGCGGTCCGATTGACCCCAACGCCACGCCAACCGATGTGACGGATTTTGGTCACCGGGTTACGATGGGTCAGCTGGAAGAACTGATGATCCAACGCGTGGGGTTCAAGTATCCAGGCGTCGGGCGTATGGTCTACCCGGGTCTGTTGCAACTATCCTCCTTCATTTCAATGAATGCGGAAACGCATGCCAAGGCCTTTACCGATCAAATCGGTCGCGTGGCACGTGGTGAGGCTGGCGATCACGACAAGCACAACAAGTTCTATGACGAATATCTTGCGGTGATGGATATGACCGCGGAATTTTATCTCAGCACAGTCGAGCGCATTTTCAAAAATGGCGAGATTGCCAAGAACGCGTTCTCGGTTGGCGGCAAGATGGTCGATATCGGCAAGATCACAACCGTCGCGGTCAAAACCGTCGAAGGCTCGAAAGACGATATTTCTGCCCCCGGTCAGTGCATTGCGGCTTTGGATCTCTGCACGGGGCTGCCAGACAACAAAAAAGCCAGCCACGTTGAAGTCGGGGCCGGGCACTACGGCATATTTGCTGGTAAGAGCTGGCGGCGCAATATCCGCCCTCTGGTGCTGGATTTCATCGACGCCAACAGCGGCAAGCCTTCTCGCAAGCCCAGAAAACCTGCAAATAAGAACGCAGCGGCGTAAGCCGGTTACCGCAAGACCAGCGGTAGCGCCATCCAGTCACGGATCGCCTTCGTGGTCTCCTGCGGTTGCTCAAGTGTCGGCAAATGCCCTGAATCCGCCAGAATACGCAATGTCGCGTATGGAATCAGTTCCGCCATGAATTCATGGCGTTTGACCGGGCAGAGAGCATCATGCGCGCCACAGAGGATAAGTGTCGGGATTTTACACTTGCGCAGCGTGCTTTGCTGATCCCGCCGTCTCTGCAACGCCCGCGATTGTCGAACGAAGACTTCCGGACCTAAAGTCTCTGCCATGTCCATAACCAGATCGAGAACGGCGGTCTGATGCGGCCCGGGTGCCAAGTAGTTCGGCTTCATCTCCTCACGCATGACATCTAACATGCGCCCGGTTCTGGCGGCCACGATCTGCGGTTCGCGAGCGGCCGCGATCTGCGGTGTTTCGGCAAGGGGGTTCGTATCCAGCAGGGCAATTCGCGATACACGGTCAGGCGCGCGCCGTAATATCTCCATGGCAACGATACCGCCCATGCTAAGCCCCGCAAGCGCAAAACGGGCGGGCAATTGGTCCAGCAGCCCCGACGCAATTTCCTCGATCCGCTCTCCTTGGGTGATCGGGGCAGTCATCACCGCCACGTCGGACGATAGTTCCGCAATCTGAGGGCCAAAAAGCCGGGCGTCACACATCATCCCGGGCAACAACACCAAAGGTTCAGGCATGGTTGCACCCAATTGTTCGTTGGCGGAGACCCATGCCTTGCTCGTTCCCAAATCGCGAATTTATCCGGAACATTACCCGCTATACGCGCAATCACAAGGTCTGTCGCACGCGCGTTCTGCACAGGTCAGCCTTTGAGGCGATCCCAATAGATCGTCAGGTGCCGCGAGATTATCTCCGCATAGGCGTCAGTTTGTTTGAGCTTGGCCAACCCGGCGTTGAACCGATAGAGCAACGTGGTTGCCCGCGAATGGGTTTTTGAAACGACGACGTGCCAAGATTGGGTGGAAAGCGGTCTCGGCAATGGCAGAACCATCTCAGTCAATTGGGCATCAAACAATTGCTGCACCCCCAGAAATTCGTTGACCGACACCAGATCAACTTCTCCCGCCACCAACATCTTGAAACAATCCATAGGCATTTCCGGCTGCACCAGCGTCACCACACCGCGGGTAAGCCATTCACGACCGGGACGGTCCAGATCATCGATGTAGAAACCCTTTGGGCGACACAAAGACCTGCCTTCTAAATCCGCGTCCGAGTTAAACTCGAAATCGTTATCCGCCCGCACAAAAACTAAATTTACCAGTTCCATGACAGGGTCGGAAAAGTGGAACGCGACGCACGGACCTCCTTTGTCACGAGATAGCTCACACAGCGGGCGCGGGACAGGATAACCCAGATCATGGGTCTTCTCCGTAACGGATCGAAATCCACTTGTCGGATCGCCCTGCCAATCGATATGGAACGGTTCAGGATCCGGGCCAACGGTCATCGCGGCGGTGACCAATTCGGTGAACATGCCCTTTTGAGGCCAGTCCGTATCCGCGAATGGAGGGCGACCCGACATCGTCAGGATTGTCACATCCGCCTCTACTGTCTTTACCGATCCAGCGACCAAAAGACCAATCGCGGCGGCTCTGAGGAGGCCTTTCATGGTCATAGCCCTGCCCAGACCTGCGCCAGATGGCGATCAACGATCTCCTGGTACTCCCCTGAACGGCGCAGGTGCTGCAACCCTTTGTTGAGAAAGCGAATAGTTTGCTTGGCTTGCGGGTTTTCATTTGACGCTACCGCATGCAGTGTCACGATGCCCAACGGTGCATTGGCGACAGCCGCAATCTCGTCTTTGAAGCTCCTGCGGCGCAGCACTTCGCGCCCCGTAAACTCATTCGCAACCACGAAATCCACCTCTGCCTTCATCAAAAGATCAAAGCAACCTGCAACCGAAGGTGCCTGTACCAATTCGATTTCTTTGTCACGCAACCAGTTTCTGCCACCCTGATCCAACATAAAGGTCATGCGCCCAGCCGGTCGACACACAAGCGCTTTGCGCGAGCTCGATAAATTGACGAGCGACACCGGGTCCGAGCGTCGCACAAACACTTGCATCAGAAGCTCAAACATCGGCTCTGAATACACCAGACCTTCGCAGTACTGGCCTCCTGATGAACCACGACAATCGGGCTTGGGCCAGGGAAACGACACATCCATCAGTTGCTTGCTAAGCAAGGGGTCCAGGTGAGATCCCCAGTCATTTATCCTGAATATTTCATAAGGCCACTCATCGAAGCCTGCGGAGATCGCCGCTGTCATGACCTCTGCGAGCATCCCCCGCCTGAGAGGGATTGATCAGAAAAAGGCTCCTGCCCGTCCCCGGTTACAACTCTCAGCGGCGATATCCCTCGGCGCGCTGGCCCTAGACCTGCTGGGCCAACCCGCGGCTGCTTTGCTTCGGGATCGGCACGCTCATGAAGGGCTGAGATTGCGGATGCTGGCGCAGGCCCGGCTTTGGGCAGACCATTGACGCACCGCAATCTCAATTCTGTTCCGATCAATATTCGGTCAGGGTCTTCGCCGATGACATCCAGATTGGCAGTGTGGATCAAGGTCCATTTGCCAGCGTCCTTGTAGGTCCGCAAAGCGATCGAAGACAAATTATCGCCGGGCGCGACAGGATAGCTGCCGCCGCAGGTTTCCGCAAAAACGCCGATCGGCCAAGCAAAGCAGCTGGCAAGCAAAAAAGACATCAGACCGCGCATCACTCATCCCCCAACGATGGTGCCGGAGGTCACCTTGCCGAAACCCAATCCGCGGTCAACGAATAATCAACATATTGCGGAAATCTATATAGAGGACCACAATATAATCTAGTATTGCGGGAAATTTACACCTCTGAATTGTGGAAAATCAGCGTAGCGTGCGCGGCGTTTTTCTTGCGATTCTCCAGGTGTCTCGCCCTTTCGCAGCAACATTCCTTTTGGTGCGATGTAGCTCGAAATCGTGCGTTGTGGCACCGGTCGCCAAACCAGATTGAAAGCGGCGAGTTTCGGGAAAAACCACATTTCGGAGTAAGGTAGATGATCGTGTACCCACCACGCGAGGTCGCGCCAGTCCCGTCCCTGTTCGTATTGATCCGTAAACCAGGGAACAGCAAGCGACGTTCCTGCAATCGCCTCCTCGCCATCGCCGCGGTCCCAGATATGGCATTCGATTGGGTTGTCATTCGCCGCGCAATTGAGCTTGTTAGCATTCCCGTATCCGTTCAGCTGGGGAGACCTGTATCCTGAGCGGATTGCCAGCCTGCCAAATGTCTCCTCCAACGGATCAAGTAACTGAACGCAGAGCTTTCGGCCGTTTTCAATGGCCAAATCAGGGTTGGGTGGCACGTTCGGGACGCCATGCATATTGCTGATTTCGGAATAGAGAAAATCACGCATGTAAAAATAGCGAGAAAGGCGTACCCGGCCCAGCGTCTCCATACTCCACATGGATCTGGGGCTGCGCATCAGGTCTCCTCGTAGCCAAGCCAACGAAATCCGCCATCCGCGCGGAGAGGCGAAAAAGGATTGTGGGCGATTTCCCAGATATGACCTTCGGGATCTGCGAAATACCCATGATGCCCACCCCAAAACACGTCCTGTGCGGGCTTCAGGATTCGCGCGCCGGCAGCCTCCGCCCTTGCCAGCAGCGGTGCGACCTCTTCCTTGAATCGCAGGTTCTGCGCAAAGCTGCAGGCCCCATATCCAAGGTCCGACAAAGGCAATCCGATTTCTTCGGCCAGTTTATCCAACGGGTAGAGCCCGAGGGTCTGGCCAATAAGATCATAGGCAATCACGCCATCCGGCGAGGGCGTTCGCTGCCAGCCCAGCGCATCGTAGAATTGAGACAACGCATCCATGTCTTTTGCGCCTAACGTAATGAGGCTGATCCGTTGTTCCATGCAGCACTCCTATGCCTTGATTGCCAATAAATCCCCAACAGCCTCTTCGATCAGAGCTAAACAGGGGCCGTCCGAAAACCGATGATCTGCATCCTTCACCAACATCAGACGCATGTCCGGGCAAGTTGCATGCTGCAACAGGCGCAGGGCAGTTTCCGTGCTGACTGCGGTATCCGCCGTGCCTTGCAGGCATCTGACGGGAAACGGCAAATCCAGATCTGACCGCAATACAAGCTGTTCCCGACCGTCTTCGATCATCCGGCTGGTGATGATATAGGGTTCCATGTAATCCGAGGGGATTTCCACCCGCCCTTCCCTGGTGAGTTGCTGCTTTTGCGCCTCCGAAAATGACGCCCAATAGCCGTCTTCTGTAAAATCGGGTGCGGCAGCGATGGTGACCATACCAGCGATCCGGTCAGGCATTCGTTTTGCGAGCAGCAATGCCTGCCATCCACCCATGGAGGAGCCCACGGGGAGTATAGGTCCTTCGGTCAGCGCGTCGATGATTGCAGCGGTGTCCTCCGCCCAATCGCCGATCGAGCCCTCCTCGAAGCGGTGAGACGACTGCCCGTGACCGGAATAGTCAAACCGTAAGAAAGCAAGGCCTTTGGCGCGCGCCCAAGCCTCCAGATGCAACGCCTTGGTGCCCTCCATGTCGGATTTGAGACCACCCAGAAAGATGATCCAGGGGGCCTTTCCCTCCGTCAGGTGATAGGCCAGCCGACGCCCGTCAGCAGTGTCGAGATATCGTGGTTCGGTCATTCGGCGTTTCCCTTTTGACAGATCATGCGCCCAAGAAGATGCCCCCCGCAATCCCTCGTATTGGGAAATTATCACGTTACCATATTGTCACGTGACAATATAATCACGTATAGATCGCTCATGGATTCGATTTTCAAAGCTCTTGCCGACCCGACCCGGCGCACGCTGCTCGACCGCCTGCGCGCGAAACCCGGGCAAAGCCTGCTTGATTTGCAGGGTCAGCTCGACATGACGCGTTTTGGGGTGATGAAACATCTGGGCGTTTTGGAAGACGCGAAGCTGATCGTGACCCACAAAAAAGGCCGGTTCAAATACCACTATCTCAACGCGCTTCCGCTACAGGAAGCCATAGATCGCTGGGTGGAGCCATTGCTCCAGCAACCAGCGGCGCGAGCGGTGCTTAATCTCAAATCTCAACTTGAAGGAACACCGAAGATGACCAAACCCGATTTCATGATGCAAACCTTTATTCACTGTACTCAGGATGCACTGTGGCATGCGCTGACGGACCCTGACGCCAATGCTGCCTACAATTTCGTCTCAGGCACATGTACGCGTGAAGGCAATGCGCTGATTTTCAGAATGCCCGACGAAAGCCTGATGTTGATCTGCACGGAAACCAAGCTGACACCCAAAACGCGGATAGAAAGCACGTTCGAGCCACATTGGGCAGGGCCGGATGTGCCCCTTGAAGCCTCGCGTTTTGTCTACATCATTGAACCACAAGGGGAAAACTGCCTGCTGACACTGGAGCACTATGATATTCCCGCAGGTCAGGAAGGCGTCGCGGACGGGTGGCATCGCACTCTGGCAGGTCTTAAAACCTGGCTGGAAACCGGACAGGCTGTCAAATTCTCACCGCAGCCAGAGGAAGCTTAGGCGCTGCCGGGCGGGTGTGTTGCTGTGCGGCGGCCTAAGAGGCCATCGCCGCAGGCGCTTTCACGTCAGTCAAAGCATCACCCGCCAACGTAGGGCGCGGCCCCCGGACGGTAGAAAATCTTTTGATTGTGCAGACGGCCCAACAATTCTTCGTTTTCGCGCTGATCCGCCTCGATCACATTGATGGATTGCAAATCTGCTGGGTTTTCATCGGAAAGAGCCCGGCGCATTTTGCACAATTCGCGACCACGGGCACGCAGCGCTTCCTCGATCAGGTCGACGTCATGGATACTTAGCTCGAAGGTCCGGTTATAGCTCGGCATTCTCTTCCCCCAATGGTTGTTGGCGACATGGCACATGTCGGATTTAACACATAAAATGTCGCGGTCAACGTATTCTTCGGTATACCGGCAGCAATGCCGGCTTGACTGCATTGGCCGCACCCGTCATTAGATCGCCAACAACCCGCAACCGGGCGTCTCGTAGGCGCCAAACCGACGAGGAGCGCCCAAGATGGCCCCAAAAGATAGTGTAATCTCTCTCACCTTTCCTGACGGCAACGCCCGCGAATTTAACGCTGGGGTAACCGCTGGCGATGTCGCAGCAAGCATCTCTACGTCCCTGCGCAAAAAGGCAATCAGCGCGACCGTCAATGGCGCACATTACGATCTGGCATGGCCGATCGACGCAGACGCCAGCATTGCCATTCATACCATGGCCGACGAAGAACAGGCCAACGAATTGGTCCGCCACGATCTGGCACACATCATGGCACGCGCGGTTCAGGAAATCTGGCCCGACACCAAGGTCACCATCGGTCCGGTGATCAAGGACGGCTGGTACTATGATTTTGACCGTGCAGAGCCTTTCACACCGGAAGACCTCGGCCTCATCGAGAAAAAGATGAAGGAAATCATCAACAAACGTGATTCCGTCCGTACCGAGGTCTGGGACCGGGACCGCGCGATCAAGCATTACGAGAACAACGGCGAGCCCTATAAGGTCGAGCTGATCGAGGCCATTCCAGGCGACGAACCCTTGCGCATGTACTGGCACGGGGAATGGCAGGATCTCTGCCGGGGTCCCCATTTGCAGCACACCGGGCAAGTCCCCGGGGATGCGTTCAAACTGATGTCCATTGCGGGCGCCTATTGGCGCGGGGACAGCGACCGCGCGATGCTGCAACGCATCTACGGCGTGGCCTTCACCGGCAAGGAAAAACTGCGCGCGCATCTCAACATGCTTGAAGAGGCCGCCAAGCGCGACCACCGCAAATTGGGCCGCGAGATGAACCTCTTTCACATGCAGGAAGAAGCACCCGGTCAAGTTTTCTGGCATGCAAATGGCTGGTCGATCTACACCACCTTGCAAGACTATATGCGCCGCAAGCAACGTGCCGCGGGTTATCAAGAGGTGAACACCCCGCAGGTCGTGGACCGTAAGCTTTGGGAGGCCTCCGGTCACTGGGACAAATATCAGGAGCATATGTTCATCGTCGAGGTGGATGAGGAACACGCCCGCGAAAAAGCGATCAACGCGCTGAAACCGATGAATTGCCCCTGCCATGTGCAGATTTTCAACCAGGGCCTGAAATCCTATCGCGACCTGCCCCTGCGCATGGCCGAGTTTGGCTCGTGCAACCGCTATGAACCCTCTGGCGCGCTGCACGGCATCATGCGGGTGCGCGGCTTTACCCAAGACGATGGTCATATCTTCTGCCGGGAAGACCAGATTGAGGCCGAGTGCGCGGCGTTCATCAATTATCTATCCTCGGTCTACAAAGACCTCGGGTTCGAGAGTTTCGAGATCATGTTCGCCACGCGCCCCGAAAAGCGTGTGGGCTCCGAGGAAAGCTGGGATCACGTCGAAGCGGCGCTGGAAAACGCCATCAAGGCGACCGGCCACCCCTACACGCTGGACGCCGGAGAAGGCGCGTTTTACGGACCCAAGCTCGATTTCAAGCTGACCGACGCCATCGGCCGAGAGTGGCAATGTGGTACCTTTCAGGTGGATCCAAACCTGCCCGAACGGCTGGGTGCCACCTTTATCGGTGAGGATGGCGCGAAACATCGCCCCTATATGCTGCACCGTGCCTGCCTGGGATCGTTTGAGCGCTTCATCGGTATCCTGATCGAGAATTCGGCGGGCAAACTGCCCTTCTGGCTGGCCCCGCGTCAGGTTGTTGTGGCCTCGATCATCTCGGATGCCGATGACTACGTGCATGAAGTGGTCGATGCTCTCCGCGCTGGCGGCGTTCGCGCCGAAGCCGACATCCGCAACGAAAAGATCAACTACAAGGTCCGCGAACACTCGGTAGGCAAGGTGCCGGTCATCCTCGCTGTGGGTGCGCGCGAAGTCGAAGAACGCTCAGTGACCGTTCGCCGACTTGGTGAGAAACAAACCAGCGTTCAGCCGTTGGATGCCATCACGAACACCCTCTCTATCGAGGCAACACCGCCTGACATGCTGTAACAATTCGCAAGGAGCCATGTGGCCAGGCATCGCCGAGGCATTGTTTTTGTTACAATTCCGAGGAAATATGGGCGATATCATTGCTGACGTGCATGCGTTCTTAACAGCTGTGTGACACACAGCCTCGTGAGTGGCATGTCAGATGTGCAAACCCTATTTTTGCTCTATATCTGACCGTAATGGTCTGTAACAAGGGAATGAAATCATGTCGAACACGATGAAAACCGTCGCGATCGCAGGAGCTGTCGCAGCCGCAATGGTATCGCAGGTGACAACCGCACAGGGCGCCGCCAAGGAAAAATGCTACGGAATCTCTTTGGCCGGTGCCAATGATTGCGCTGCCGGACCGGGAACGACCTGCGCAGGTACATCCGTCGTTGATTACCAAGGCAACGCCTGGACCTTGGTTGACGCGGGCACCTGCGCAGATATCGAACTGCCCAATATGGCGGACGGCACACCTCGTGAGGGGTCGTTGGAGGAACTCAGCCGCGACCTGCCAGCCTAAGACAACAAGCTGTCGGAAGCGGTAGCGATTGCACTGATTCCAGAAAACGCGCCGGCACTGGGAAATGACAGCGATTGGAGGGCCAGAATGCTAGACAGTTCCCCGCGCATGGATGGTCTGCCAGCCGCCCCCGGCGTCGGTTATAAGCCTCAGCATTTTTACGATCTGCGCGCGGAGCCCGGCCCCGTCGAGTGGATCGAAATTCATGCTGAAAACTATATGGGGGACGGCGGTCGGCCCCTTGCGCAAATTCGTGCACTCTCGGAACAATTCTCCCTGTCTGTGCACGGCGTGGGTCTCAGCATTGGCGGGCAAACGCCTCTTGATCCCGATCATCTGGCGCGGTTGAAGCACCTCATCCATTGGTCCAAACCAGCAAGTTTTTCCGAACATCTGGCGTGGTCCACCCATGGCGCGGAGTTTCTTAACGATCTGCTGCCGCTCCCATATACCAATGAAACGCTCTGCCGGGTTGCCGATCATATTGATCAGGTACAGGCCGTTATCGGCCACCAGATGTTGCTTGAGAACCCATCGAGTTACCTGGCCTTTGAAGAGAGCACCTGGCCTGAAACCGACTTCCTCTGCGAGCTTGTGAAACGGACCGGATGTGGCTTGCTGCTGGACGTGAACAATGTGTTTGTTTCGGCGACCAATCTCGGCCTGTCCACGCAAAACTACATCGAGAGTTTCCCGCTTCATGCAGTTGGTGAAATCCATGTCGGCGGGCACGACGAGGACTTCGACGATCAGGGGGCGCCTCTGCTCATAGACAGTCATGGTAAACCTGTGCGAGATACGGTTTGGCACCTGCTGGATCAGGTTTTGCTGAAGACCGGGAAAAAACCGGTGCTGGTGGAGTGGGACAATGACGTGCCCGATTGGCCAACGCTCCGCGAGGAAGCAAGCCGCGCAGCACAAGCACTCGCGATGACCGCATGACCTTTTCTCAGGCTGAGTTCACCGTCGCGCTACTGGATCCAGAGAGGGATATCCCGTCTAATCTCACCGATGGGGCCGGAACGCCCGCTGGGAGTCGCTTTTCCGTTTACAGAAACAACGTGACTGTCTCCCTGATCCGGGCGCTGCAAGAAGCGTTCCCGTTGGTGCTAAAGTTGCTTGGGTCAAACACCTTCGAAAGAACTGCGCGGCTCTACGTGGCTGAGCATCCTCCTACATCCCCGCTCATGATGTTTTACGGCGAAGATTTCCCGGCTTTTCTGCGTGATTTCAAACCTTTGGCACATGTGGGATATCTGCCTGATTGTGCAAAACTCGATCTTGCGATGCGGCGCTCGTATCACGCTGCCGACAGCTTAGCTGTGGACCCTGCCGTCTTCCAGGATGCGCCCGATCAGGTATTGACTCGGCGGTTCTCGCTCAGCCCGTCGAGCATATTGCTACGCTCATCATGGCCATTATTCGATATATGGCGCATGAATATGGGGCAGGATGGTTCAAAGCCGCGCGCAATCGCACAGGATGTCATGATCGTGCGCCCGGACTTCGACCCGCAACCGCATGTTTTGCCGAGCGGCGCTGCTGACTGGTTTGAGCGGATCGCGGCTGGCAAGACCTTTGGTGAGGCCCATGAGCAAACCTTGAAACGCGCCCCCGATTTTGACCTTGCGCGGACACTGACTTTTGCGCTGCAATCGGGCATTCTGGCAGATTACGAGAAAAAGGACAGCTGAATGATCTCTTTCTATCATTGGGTAACGGATCGTCTGTCCCGTCTAGACTGGTTGATCCCGACGATGGCGCGCGTTGTATTCGCAGGGACGCTGCTGATGTATTTCTGGGTGTCTGGGTTGACGAAACTGGGCGAAGGGTTTGCGGGCCTTTTCCAACCCTCGGTGGGCGCCTACGCCCAGATTTTCCCCAAAGCAATGGAAGCCGTCACCTACGACACATCCCAACTTTCCTTGTGCCACTGGGCCGTCACTGTTCTCGGAACTTGGGCCGAATTCATCCTCCCTGCCCTGATCGTCATCGGATTGTTCACACGCGTTTCGGCCCTATGCATGATCGCATTTGTAGGTATTCAGTCGGCAACCGATCTATACGGACATGGTGGTTTGGAACACAAAGAAACCTATGGCGCATGGTTCGACCGCTTTGCAGACAGCGCCATAATGGATCAACGAAGCTTCTGGGTATTTCTCCTGCTGGTCTTGGTCATCAAAGGGGCAGGCCCGCTTTCGCTTGACACGGCTCTGCGTCGCTCAAGACCCGCCATGCCGTCACATCACGCCTAGTTCAGCCTGCACTGACGGCGCCCATCCCAGGTAAATATTTTCACCATCCACGATGAGCGGTCGCTTCATCAAAGCCGGGTGAGACTTCAGCAGGTCCACCGGATCCCGCGCCCGCTCTGTCTCATCCAGGCCGCGCCAGGTGGTCGAACGCGTGTTGATCAAGGCATCTCCAAACTTTACCAAGGCACGCTTGGTCAATTCTGCGGAGATACCATCTGCCCTGACATCCACCAAAACTGCCTGCGGCAGCGCCTTCATCGCTTTACGACATGTGTCACAGTTCTTCAGACCATATATTTGCATGATTTGCCCATTTTTATGCTTATCAACGCCAATTTGAGCGCGATTTGTTCTGTTTTGCTTGATTTTTACATCGATTGATCAATCTCTTAAAGGGCGGCAGGGCATCAGAAGGATTATTTCTGTCGCGTGAACAAGCTGTCTCGGAAGCGCTGAGGCGGTAAGTAATACAAAAGGAGGCACGGGACGAATGCCAAACGGCACCGTGAAATGGTTTAATACCACAAAAGGCTATGGCTTCATCGCCCCCGAGGGCGGCGGCTCGGATGTGTTTGTGCACATCTCGGCGGTTGAAAGGTCTGGTCTGACTGGATTGGCGGATGATCAAAAGGTCAGCTTTGAATTATCCGAGGGACGCGACGGTCGCCAAATGGCGAGCGATCTGAAGTTGCTCTGACACCATCCAAATGACGTAGATTGAGTTGCGGGCGGTCGCGGATCGGCCGTATAGTGCGTTGCGGAGAGTTTGCGACCAAAGTATTTCGCCCCGCTTCAATGCAAGATTCAATGGCCGAACGCTGGTCTAGGTTGGCCTTTGTTGGTACCGATAGCCCCCCTCGCATTGCCTCCAACAAAGATGGTAAGAAGCATGAAACGTTGGTAGCCGCTCGTGATCAATGCGCCGCCCCTGGCGCCTCTGAGCTTGCCGGCATCCAAGGAGTTTCGAGGCAGTCACCCCCCATAGCCATGTTTCATTTCACCGCGGGATGCGCGCCGTGAGTGAAGCATAGCCCCTGAATCTGATACGGCGGCCCAGCTTTCTGCCCATAATTTCATAGCCCGGATAGCGCCCCAGAAACCGCTCCAATGCGATGCGTCCTTCCATGCGCGCGAGGGTCAATCCAACGCAGACATGCGGTCCTCCGGCAAAGGCAAGATGCTTGTTGGGGTACCGACTAATTTTGAACTCCGCTGGAGTTTCAAAGACGGATTCGTCCCGGTTCGCCGCCCCTATGCAAAGATGCAGGTTGCTTCCTTTGGGAATGGCATGACCGCCAATGCCAACATCCACGCAGGTCTCACGGTTTCCAAACTGGTTGGGTGACCGAAACCGCAAAATCTCTTCAACGGCATTGTCGATAAGTGCCTTATCGCAAAGGAGTTTCCCGCATTCATCAGGATGATCGTGAAGCAGAGCCAACCCGCTGCCGATCAGATTGGTGGTCGTCTCATGCCCCGCATTCAGGATGAAAATGCAGTTCTGCATAAGCTCGATCTCTGACAGTTGCCCCGTCTCATCCCCCCGGATCAGACGGGTCAGAACATCCGTTTCAGGATCACCCGGTCGGGCCCGCCTACGCGCAATCAGATCCTGCAAATAGGTCTTGAATTCTGTGACGGCCTGATGCCCGCGCGCCAGTTGTCCCGCATCCAGGGTGGGCTCCAATGCGCCCAGAATGGCAAGTGACCAATCCCGCAGCGGAGCACGTTCGCCCTGGGGGATATCAAGCAGGTTGCCAATGACCTGGATGGGGATGGCGGCCGCGAAATCCTCAATAAGATCAGCCTCTTCCGGCATGGCATCCAGCAACGCATCAACGGTCTCGATCAGGCCCGGCTCCATCCGCTTCAAGGCCCTAGGGGTCAGCGCTGAGGTCATGATCCGGCGCACCCGCGTATGCAAGGGCGGGTCGTTGAAAACGAGGCTTGTGGTATGGTGTTCAAAGAGCGGCGTCCCTTCGCCGAACTTCGGCGCAAAGGTCGCTTTTTTATCTGATTTAAAACGGCTTACGTCTCGGTAGATCGCACTTAAATCCGCATGGCGTGACAGCAGGTAGGACCCGTCCGGCTGCGGGCAAACCGGGGCTTCGCGCAACAAGGCATCATAGTAGGGAAAGGGGTTGTCGACGAAATCAGCCGGTGGATTTGAGAGATCAAACATGGGCGCAGTGTGCAACCGGGTTTGTAACTGTCAAATCCTTTACGCAGCGCCCGCGCAACGGTTCGGTGCAGAAATTCTCGAGCCGCTCCAGGACGGATCAAAAACGCCGGAAAACAAGGGCGAATGTCCCTGTGATTTCGGTACACAGGGCGTGCACAGCCTGTGCACCGAAGGCGCACGAAAGCGTGAATTAACCTGCCGCGCGGTCGGATTTATGACCAAACCCTTGGCGCATCACCCGCCGCGCGTGCACTCAAGACAACGGGCGATGGCGGGGTCTGCAGCGAGACGCGCCGGTGCAATCTCCTCGCCGCAATCGGTGCAATAGCCGTATTCACCCTCTGTGATGCGCGTGAGGGCGGCGGCGATCTTCTGACGCTCTGCTTGCCGACGCCGTGCCTGAGCCTGCGCCATCGCCTGATTTTGCAACGCGTCCATACGCGACAATCGCCCGACCGCCTGCTGATCCAGTTCGACGGTTTTTTGACCGTCCAGTCCGGCGGCATCCTCGGCGTCGAGGGCTTTCAGCCGGTCATTCAGAGCAATGCGTCGATCTATCATTCCGGTAGCCTAGTCGGAATACTCGCAAGCTCAAGGGCCCCGCGTCACAAGACGGGGCTGAGTGACGGTCCGTTTCGGTGATCCGATTGGGATTGATTGGAGAGGTGCAGCGGGCTCGCCGAAGGCGCTCAGGAAAAGTCGTGGGCCGGGCGCCAGCCCGGCCTGCCTTTGGATTATTTTGATTGGATTCGGTGGCCGCGAAGTGCCCACCCGAATGGGGGTGAGGCATGGTCCAGTGGAGCTGGATCAAATCCTTCGGGGAAACTATCGGTGCCTTATCCAAAGTTTGCCGCGCCCGCCCCAAGGGGGCGGTTCGGGCGCTGCCCGCCTCTAGCGGGCAAGAGTACCTACAGAAATTGACTTTTTCTGACCAACAGCCTCCATAGACTGCTTCAGAGTCGCTGCCTTACGGGCAAGCCAATCAAGATAATCGATTGATTTTCCCCGATCATGCTCGGTTCGGAGTTGCGAATTGACGATTTGGGCGTTGCCGTTACTAAAAAACCGAACAAACTCTAAATAAGAACGCACATCTTCCGCTGAGAGCATAGAATGGAAGTGGCCAGAGTTGACCAGTGGATCAATGCAGAATAGTCAAAAGCCTGCATCGAAATAAACAAATCGTTTTGTTCGATTTGCCCGGCACCCACCCGATCTTTTAGATAAACAATACGGTCGAGAAAAATGTCGACTTCAGCACAATTCATTTCAGTTTCAGTTTTCAGAACTTTGAAAGCCATCTCTCTTTGTTTAACCGCGGTTTTTTGCATCAATCGATATTGAATCCCGGCACCGGCAACTACGCCGATAAAAACCCAAAATCCATTCCAAAAAGCGATCTGTATCATTTGAAATTCCAAATCCGGTATGTGCCTCCGAAATGCCTACAACTATTTCTTACTTCTTTGGCCACGCCTGCCAGCGCGCCCGTTTTTCACTTAAATGCTCCCCCGGGGCATTTCAGCCCCGCTTACGCAGGGTCGTTCAAAACTCCCTGAAACTCCCGCCATTCGCCCTTGGACATGCCGGATGTCTCCTGCGTGACCTCCTCGCCTTTCAGCATGCGGCGCACGCAGTCCAGCGCTTTGCCAGACATGGTGGCCCCGCCCAGACGGTAGTCCTCAAAGGCGCGGTAGGCGGCGGGCACCCAGTCGGCGACCATGGCGCAGATGGCATCGGCGTAGACGCGGATTTCATATTGCGCGTGCGCGTCAGCCCGCAGGCGCAGGAAGTGGAAAAGGTTGTGCAGGTCCACCTTCCAGTACCATTGGGTGTAGACGTTGGCCGGCAGGTTCATGCGGGCAAGCTCGCGGGCGAGGCCGTCCTGGCCGTCCTGCGAGATCATCTGTTCGTAGTTGTCATAACAGCGATGGCTGTCCGCTTTGAGGATTTCGAGAACACGGGCGGCCTCGTCCCCTTCCAGCACGCCGCCCCGGCCCTGATTGTTGACCACCGATTGCGCGTTGATGTGTTCGGGCGCGGGGATATAGAATTCGCGATCCAGAATGGAGTAGCGGGCGGAGTATTCGTTGACGTTGGCGGTGCGGTGACGAATCCACTGGCGCGCGACGAAAACGGGGAGTTTCACATGCAGCTTGATCTCGCACATCTCAAAGGGCGTGGAGTGCCAGTGACGCATGAGATAGCGGATGAGGCCTTCGTCGTTCTGCACGGATTTGGTGCCGCGACCGTAAGAGACGCGGGCGGCCTGACAGATGGCGGCATCATCGCCCATATAGTCGATGACGCGCACAAAACCGTGGTCGAGCACCGGCTGCGCCTTGTAGAGATGTTGTTCCATGCCCGGGGAGACGGCGCGCAGGGTCTGGCCGGGCTGGCTGCGTTGTTCGTCGATTTCGGCTTGCTGTTCGGCACTCAGCGGCATGGGCGTGGTCCTTTTCGGGTGTGAGTCGCCCACAACTATATCTGGGCGAGACCCATGGCGGAACTGCTATATGCTGTATTTTGCAAATGATCTTTTGCGGCATCACAAGTGCCTGATCGCGCTGGCATCTGGGGCGGGGCGTGCTAGGTTTGCCGCAAATGGTTTTGCAAAACGGGAGGGGCGAGATGAGCCTGAAATACCTGCATACGATGGTGAGGGTGAAAGACCTCGATGCGTCCATCGCATTTTACAAGCTGCTGGGTCTGGAAGAGACGCGGCGGCACGAGAGCGAAGGCGGGCGGTTCACGCTGGTGTTCATGGCTCCGCCCGGGCAAGAGGAATGCCCGGTGGAACTGACCTATAACTGGGATGGTGACGACGGTTTGCCCAGCGACAGCCGTCATTTTGGGCATCTGGCGTACCGGGTCGGGAATATCTACGATCTTTGCCAGCATCTGATGGACAATGGCGTGACGATCAACCGCCCGCCCCGTGACGGGCATATGGCCTTTGTCCGCTCGCCCGATAACGTCTCGATCGAGTTGTTGCAGGAAGGGGATGCGTTGGCCCCGGCGGAACCCTGGTCGAGCATGGAAAACACAGGCCACTGGTGATCCGCGCAGGGCTCGTCGGGCTGTCGCTTTTTGCGAGTGCGGCGCAGGCGGCGGACTGTCGTCTGGCGCTTTTGCTGGCGCTTGATGTGTCGAGCTCGGTTGATGCTGCCGAAGACAGGTTGCAGCGGGGCGGACTTGTCGCCGCCCTGACAGCACCCGAGGTCAGGGCCGCGTTCTTTGCGGTTGAACAACCGGTGGCCCTTGCCGTCTACGAGTGGTCCGGCCGCTACAATCAGGAGGTTCTACTGGACTGGACCCTGATCAAAACTCCCGAACATCTGCTGTTTGCGGCCGAGACGATTGCCGCAAGCCGTCGCAGCCACAATGATTTTCCCACAGCCATGGGCTATGCTCTGGGTTATGGTGCCGGGATGCTGCAAAAAGGGCCGCACTGCCTCTACAAGACGCTGGATATGGCCGGAGACGGGCAAAACAATGAAGGGTTCGGACCCCGCTCTGCCTATGCAGAATTCCCCTTTGAGGGCGTGACCGTGAATGGCCTGGTCATCAATGGGGCCGATTATGAGGCGGAAACCGGCCTCATCGCGTTCTACAAAAGCCAGGTGCTGCATGGGCCCGGGGCCTTCATCGAAATCGCACAAGGGTTTGAAGATTACGAGCGTGCCATGCGGCGCAAGCTTGAGCGGGAACTCACCCCACCTGTTATCGGGCTCGGGGCCGAAAACCCCCGCACGCCGCCAAAAGGATAATCCCATGCGCAACCTGATGATCCTGGGGATGGTATCGGCAGTCTCTGCACAGCCCTCGCATGCCAATTGCCGGCAAGCGCTGGCGCTGGCGCTGGATGTCTCCGGTTCCGTCGATCTCAGGGAGTACCGGCTACAGCTTGACGGGGTTGTGACCGCGCTCAACCATCCCGATGTTGTTGCTGCCCTGCTCGCGGTCCCAACTGCGCCGGTCTCGTTGATGATATATGAATGGAGTGGTCCTGAAGATCAGGCCGTCCTGATCCCCTGGACCCCGGTGACCGGTGCGGAAACACTGGCCAGCATCAGCGCAACCCTGGCGGAGACCGAACGGCGCGATGCGACACCGGGTACCGCTCTCGGCGTTGCCATGCGACTGGGTGCTAAGTTTCTGGAAGCGCAACCGAATTGCTGGAAACATACGCTGGATATATCGGGCGACGGCCAATCAAATCTTGGGCCCCGTCCGCGTGATGTCAAAGCGGGCATCGCGGCAAAAGGCATTACGATCAATGGGTTGGTAATTGGTGCAGATGCACCTGGGATAGGCGACCGCAGGCAATCGGAAATCGGCGAGCTGTCGTCCTATTTCCGGGCCGAAGTGATCACCGGGCCGGACGCTTTTGTGCAAACCGCCATCGGCTTTGAGGCCTATGCGGAAGCAATGACCGCCAAGCTCAAACGAGAGCTCGACGGTCTGGCAATTTCTGCGCTTCAGTAGATGTACCGGATCTGGTCGGACCAATACCGCTCCATCCGCTTGAGCGACCGCGTGATGTCGTCAATGCCCTCCGGCCCCAGAACCCCTTTGTCTTCCAGACCGTCAGCATGGCGCGAAAACAGCTCCGACACGACGGCACGGATTTTCTGACCTTTTTCTGTCAGTTTCACCCGCACCGACCGCCGGTCAATCTCGCAGCGCTGGTGGTGCATGTACCCCATATCCACCAGTTTCTTGAGATTGTAGCTGACATTGCTGCCCTGATAGTACCCGCGGCTTTTCAGTTCACCGGCAGTCACCTCGTTGTCGCCGATGTTGAAAAGCAGCAGCGCCTGTACTGCATTGATCTCCAAAACCCCGACCCGCTCGAATTCATCCTTGATGACGTCCAGCAAAAGCCGGTGCAAACGCTCCACCAGCGACAACGCCTCAAGGTAATTGGTCATGAAGGCCTGTGTCCGGCTGGCCTTTGGCAGGTCCGCTGGGATTTGATCTTGTATGCTCATTTACGCGCTCCGACTCTCTTCAATTTGGTCAGAATTTGCGCGGGAAACGCCAATAATTCGTTAAAAGTGCTAAAACAATGCGCACGATGCCCGATCAGGCGGGGACATCCGGCAATTGTTCGATGATCCGGGAGATCAGTCCAACGTAGGCTTCGGGCACATCATTCTGCCCACTAACCCATTGATATAAATCGTGATCATTCTCGCTCAACATCGCATCATAGAGGTCGAGACCGGCCTCATCCATGGTGTCGAGATTGTCCTGCGCAAAGCGGTGCAGGATCAGGTCCATTTCCTTGATCCCGCGCCGCATTGACCGCATTTTCAGCCGCTTGATGCGATGCTCACGCGGCTCGTTCATGGCTCTCTTCTTTTAAAGCCGAGCGCAATTTCTTCTCCAGACGCCCCAGCTGTTCGACGCGCGCAATCATGTCAGTGCGCAGGTCGCGCAGCTCGTTGAGAATGTCATGCGCGGAGGCTGGCAGGCTGGCCTCTTCCAGGGGCGCCTCGAGGCCCTCGCCCTGTCCGTTCATCAGCCACATCATCGAGACATTCAGCAACCCGGCCATCATCGACAGGCGGTTGGCACGCGGTTCGCTCAAATCGTCTTCCCAGGCGCGCAGGGTCGCGACGCGCACGCCCAGACGGCGCGCCAGTTCGGCCTGTGTCATATCCGCCATCTCGCGCGCCGCAGCCACGCGGTCACCGAATGTTGCAGTCTCAGGGCCGTACCAATCGTTGATGTCGTGCATGCTATGATCTCCTTTGCGATGATCGCGCTTGAATGGTGGCGAAGCGCCCCCTATGAGTCGGCCTTAGTCCTATCAAACAGAGGCCGAAATGGAATTCCTGTCTACGACACTTGCCCGCGTCAAACCGTCTCCCACGATTGCCGTCACAACCAAGGCCGCCGAACTCAAAGCAGCAGGCCGCGACGTGATTGGTCTGGGCGCAGGCGAGCCGGATTTCGACACGCCGCAGAACATCAAGGATGCGGCGGTCGCGGCCATTGCCTCTGGAAAAACCAAATATACCGCCGTCGACGGAATTCCAGAGCTTAAACAGGCAATCTGCGACAAGCTCAAGCGCGATAATGATCTGACCTACACACCCTCGCAGGTCAGTGTGGGCACAGGTGGTAAACAAATCCTTTACAACGCCCTGATGGCCACCCTGAACGAGGGCGATGAAGTGGTGATCCCGGCGCCCTATTGGGTCAGCTACCCGGACATGGTGCTGCTGGCCGGTGGTACGCCGGTGATTGCGGAGGCCTCTTTGCAAACCGGGTTCAAGCTGACGGCCGATCAGCTGGAAGCGGCGATCACCGACAAGACCAAATGGCTGATCTTCAATTCGCCGTCCAATCCAACGGGCGCGGGATACACATGGGATGAGTTGAAACAGCTCACCGATGTGCTGATGCGACACCCGCATGTCTGGGTGATGACCGACGATATGTACGAGCATCTGGTTTATGATGATTTCAAGTTCTGCACGCCTGCCCAGGTCGAGCCGGGGCTTTACGACCGCACACTGACGGTCAACGGTGTCTCGAAAGCCTATGCCATGACAGGCTGGCGCATTGGCTATGCGGCGGGTCCGGAAAAGCTGATCGGCGCCATGCGCAAGGTGCAGTCGCAAAGTACCTCGAACCCCTGCAGCGTCAGCCAGTGGGCCGCGGTCGAGGCGCTGACCGGCACGCAGGATTTCATCGCGCCCAACAACGCGCTTTTCAGCCGCCGCCGCGATCTGGTGGTGTCTATGCTGAACGAGGCGGAGGGCATCCGCTGCCCGGTTCCCGATGGTGCGTTCTATGTCTACCCCTCCATCGCCGGCTGCATCGGCAAGACCTCTGCGGGCGGCACTGTGATCGAGGATGACGAAACCTTTGCCACCGCCCTTCTGGAAGAAACCGGGGTGGCCGTGGTTTTCGGGGCCGCTTTCGGCCTTTCACCCAACTTCCGCGTCAGCTACGCTACCGCAGATGAGGCCTTGAAAGAGGCTTGCACCCGTATTCAGACATTCTGTGCGGGCCTGACCTGACAGGGATCATACGGGGGGAGATGGATGGCAGCAAATCTGCCTGAATACTATTTCCGGGTGCGGGAGAACGGTGCCGCTGTGTTCCGCGTGGACACCGAAAACCGCCATCGCCGGATCGAAATGGATCAGATCGCCGTTGTGAACATTCGCAATGGCGACATCAAACCCCAGGGCGACCGACAGCTTTCGGACGAAGATCTGTCGGTGATTGGTGACTGGATGACGGAACGCAAGGCGCTTCTGGAGATGCGCGATATGGACGATATCCACCGCGCGATGGACCATATGAATCTCACCACACAATGGGCGCAATCGCGGGCCACGGACGCCCAGCTAGAAGACATAACGGACGATCTGCTGCTTGCGATGCATGATCTGCGATCCGTGCTGGTGCGCAAGAAAGCGGACCGGTTGATCAAGAACGGCCAGTGAACCACGCGGCAATAGCCCGACGTCCTGAGACAAAGAACGCGTTCAACTTGTGCAAATCCTCTGAGCAGGAACCTGCCGCGCGCTGAGGGCATTTGCCGGGCTGGCCACGCAGCCTAAAAGCGCGGATATTTCAAGGGCCTGACGGGTTAACGGCGGCCACATTTCCTGACGATCGCGCGTCTTTGATCCTAATTTGAACTGTATTTAAGAGCTTCTGCGCCGCAAAGATCGCGGCATCGTTAAGCGTTTGTTGAAACCTGCGCGCCTAATTGTCGCACAGTGTCAACAGACTTCAGGATTCACATCATGATTCAATTTACCCGCATTGCAGCCCTCGCCGCGATGGCCCTGACTGCTGCCCCGGCGGTTGCCGAACAGGGCGTCACCAGCGACAGTATCCAATTTGCACAAGTGGCCGCCCTCGAAGGCCCGGCCGCGGCTCTGGGCACCGGTATGCGACAGGGGCTGATGGCCGCCTTTGAAGAAGCAAACCGTGCCGGTGGGATCAACGGGCGCACGATCGGGCTGACCAGCATGGATGACGGCTATGAGCCGGACCGGTCCGTCAGCGAAGTACGCGCTGCCATCGACAGCAATGATTATCTGGCGCTTGTGGGCCCCGTGGGCACCCCCACGACGAAGGCAACTCAGCCGATCGCCACAGAGGCGGGGATGCCGATGATTGCCCCCTTCACCGGTGCTGGGTTCCTGCGCGATCCGGCCCTGAAGAACGTTGTAAACCTGCGCGCCACCTATGATGCGGAAACGCAGGCCTGGATCGATTACCTCGTTGACGATCTGGGGCTCACGGATATCGCCATTCTCTTCCAGGACGACGGATTTGGCCGTGTGGGCCTGTCCGGCGTGGAAAAGGCGCTGGAAGCACGCGGCATGTCGCTGGTTGCCCTGGGTAGCTATACGCGGAACACGGTTGCCGTGAAGTCCGCGTTGTTGGACATTCGCAAAGCCAAACCGCAGGCCATTGTCATGGTTGGTGCCTATAAGCCACTGGCGGAATTCGTGAAACTGTCGCGCAAAATGAAAATGGACCCGACATTCGTGACAATCTCTTTCGTTGGTTCCAAGGCACTGGCGACAGAATTGGGTGCAGATGGCGAAGGGGTCATCATCAGCCAGGTTGTGCCGCAGCCATGGGATACCAGCATGCCGATCGTTGCAGAATATCAGGCTGCGCTGACGGCACTTGATGCAGGTGCCGAGCCGGGTTTCGTTTCTCTGGAAGGCTATATCGCCGGACGTCTGACAATCGAAGGCCTGCGCAAGGCCGGGGCCAATCTCACACGTGAAACCTTCATGACGGCCATGAACAATCTTGGCACCATCGATATGGGCGGCATGATTTTGAGCTTCGGGCCCGGCGACAATCAGGGATCAGACGATGTTTTCCTGACCCGCATCGGGTCGAACGGAACCTTCGAAGCCATGAACCCTGGCAGCTAAACTGACCAATGTACCCGGCCTCAGGGCCGGGTCCTCCAAAAGATGAAGATTTCGCGGTCAAGGCCGCGCAGAATGAACAGGAAGGTCACCGGTATGGGCTCCGTTGTCTCTAATCTCTTTGGTTCCGTATTGATGCGGCTTGCGCTGATCTTTGGCGCCTTGGCAGCGATGACGGCAACGGCGATTGTGATTGGCTGGATGGTTTTCCAAACGATTGCGGCCAACATGGTGGTTCTCTCCGAGGAACGTCTGCCGGAGTTGCGCAACAGCGCGCGCGTGGTCGCAGCATCTGACCGCATTCGCAGCGTTCTTGCCAATGTACTGATCGCAGATGACGCAGAAGACCTGGGGTCTCTGGCCGGAAAAACACGCCTGACCATTGCCGATCTGACCGAGGCCGTCGCAGCCCTTGGTGAAAGCAAAGGCGAACGACTTCTCCCTCTTATCACAAAAGTCGAAACCGCCCTCAACGCGCTGACAACGGCGCGCATGGGGGATTTTACGAGCGCCGATCAGGTCGCCCGGGACGTGGAGGGCGCTTTGGCGCTGGCCACCCAAGCCAGTGCGATTCTGGATCAGGCCGGTGATGACGCATATTTCGACCTTGTTCTTGGAGGCGACAGCACTGTTGAAAGCATTGACGAAACGCTCACGCAGCTCATCGAAAGTGATTTCGCCCTCTACCAGGCGACACTGGAGCTTCGCGCGGAAGTTAACCTGATTTCTGGTCTGGCGCTGAGCGTTCTGCAGACGCGCGATCCTGCGATGCTGTCCATTCTGAATGACCTTGCGGATGCCGGTCAGGATCGCCTTGATGCTATTTTGCCAGTGATTTCGGAAGCCGATGCAACGGCTGAACTTGCAGGGATCGTGACCGCAGCCCAGCCCGCCTATCGCGAGATTTTTGCCCAGAATGGTGCCCGGATGCGGCCTGAAAAGATACTTTCTATAAGGCAGGAAATCGACGCGGCCCTATCGTCGGCACTAGACGATATCTATTTCCAACTGGTGATCAACAGCGATGATGCAAAAACAACCAATGAACAATCCATTCGTGGGTTGATGGACGAGCAGGTGTCACGCATTCGCACGCAGGCAGCGCTTGATTCTGCCACAAAATCCTTCTTTGCCTCAGCCATGCAGACGGCGCTTGCCAGGAACGCCGATGAATTGGCAATGCTGCAGGACAAACTGCGGGTTGATGGCGCAAAGCTCAGCGATGCGATGCGTTCAGCGACGGAGGAAGTGGCGTCGAAACTAGAAGAAATTCTGACGATTGCCGATCCGGAAACCGGGATAGCCGCAACACGGGCCGCCTCGTTCGCCGCGCAAGAGGCGGCTGTCAACGCAGCCCAAAGCGCCACGCAGGCCGTGCAGGAAATTGGGTCGGAGATCGCGAGTTTCGCCGCCTCTGCACAAAATGAAATCGACGCAACGGCAGAGACCCTGAATTCAGAAGTCGCACAGGCCAGAGTTCGAATGGAACAGGTTGGCTGGGCCAGTATCGCACTGGTTATTCTGGCGCCTATTTTGATATGGAGCATGGTTACACGCCCGCTGAACCGCGTCACGGCGGTGACAGAAAGACTTGCCCAAGGAGATTTGGCAGAGATAACCGGTATTGCTGGCCACAAGGGAGAAATCGGGCGGATGGCCCGCGCATTGACCGTCTTCCGCGAAGGCGCGCTGGAGCGTATACAATTGCAAGAGGACGATAAAGCCCGTCAGGCAGAGATGCTTGAAAAGGAGCGCACCTCTGAGAGAGAAAAACGCGAGGCCGAAAAGCGTGAACGCGAAGCCGAAGAGCTTCGGGTGCGCAAGGAGAGAGAGCGGGAAGCAGAAGAACAGGCCCGTAATGACGAGATTCGCGCCGCAGCCGACGCCGAACGCAAAGCCCACGCCGACGAGCAGGCCACTGTAGTTGAAGAATTGGCGCAGAACCTGCGACGCTTGTCTGCTGGTGATTTAAGTCACAGGATCGAAAGGGAATTTCCGGGCGCCTATGAAGCACTGCGTCAGGACTACAATGCCGCGATAGACAATCTTGCAGAGTTAATCCAAAAAATTGGAGGCAGCTCCGGGATGATTGATAGCAGCAGTTCTGAGATTGCAGCCTCTTCCCTTGATTTGTCGCGCCGAACGGAAAACGCGGCCGCAACGCTGGAAGAAACGGCCGCGGCTCTCAGCGAGTTGACAAGCAGCGTGACCTCTGCGGCACGCGGTGCAAATGAAGCGTCTGAAACGGTAAAGACCGTCAAGCAAGATACCGAATCCAGCCGTGATGTTATGCAAGAGGCCGTTTCGGCCATGAGTGAAATCGAAGACTCCTCTGCCAAGATTGCCAAGATCGTGGAAGTAATTGATTCCATCGCATTTCAAACCAACCTTCTTGCTTTGAATGCTGGCGTTGAGGCCGCCCGAGCCGGAGACGCAGGTCGCGGGTTTGCCGTTGTTGCGTCAGAAGTTCGCATATTGGCACATCGTTGTTCGGAGGCGGCCACGCAAATCAACACTCTGATCTCGGAATCCACGGGTTACGTCGGAAATGGCGTCGCTTTGATCGATCAAACAAGCAAGGCATTGGAGACGATTCTCACCGGCATCACAAATGTCTCCCAAAATGTGTCGGAAATCGCCGTGTCCGCCAGTGAGCAATCCAGTGGTATCGCTGAAATAAATGTCGCTGTGGAACAGCTGGATCGCTCCACTCAGCAAAATGCTGCGATGTTTGAAGAAACAACGGCAGCCAGCCAGTCCTTAACCAATGAAGCCACCACGCTGGCACAACTTGTCGCGGGGTTCATCATTGACAAAAATGCCTCCACACCGGAGTGCGACCAGGAAATCTCAGAAAGAACTGCTTAAGTCACAGCCAGCCAAGGGGACTTTTTTGCGAGCTAGCCAGATGCGGCTTAGGCATCCTAAAAGACTGCCATTAAAAAATTATCCGCTTTGTGCTTCGGGGCGTATCGGGAAACCCTCGGATGAAAGACCGAAAAATCACTTTCTGAGTTGCTTCAGCTCCACATTTGGACGATCACCTTTGGGCACCCCCGAGATCCATCAAATGGATTTTTCCACTTCGACCTGGCAGGTCAAGAAGTCTACAAACCAATGCGGCCAACTTGCGGCAAGATGACACCGGACTCAAAAATCCTGCGCGATGATGAATCCGCAGAGGACTGATGGCCACATGGCCTCGGCTAGCGCTATATCAACGTCTTCTCACTTACTTTGTTGGATCGCACACGGCACCATCAAAAAACGTGGCATCAGGTATTTCTAATTCATCCAGACGCGCACACGGAGCTACAAAGCATTTGCGACTTGGCCGCCGTCATCCACCCAACCCTTCGTTCGCGTAAATCGTAATAGCCATCTATCAGCGGACCCCTGCGAAGGGTCGTTCAGCGTTTGGTCCTTTCCGATCATTGGTTCCATTCATTTATCATCTTTTCAGGTGTTAAACAGGAAATGGAGAACATCCCCGTCTTTGACGACATAAGACTTCCCTTCCGCACGCATCTTACCTGCTTCTTTGGCCGGAAGCTCCCCGCCCAAGACAACGAAATCGTCATATGAGATGGTTTCGGCGCGAATGAAGCCTTTTTCAAAATCACCATGGATCACCCCCGCCGCTTTGGGCGCAGTTGTTCCAGTGCGAATGGTCCATGCCCGGGCTTCCTTGGGGCCTACGGTAAAATAGGTCTCCAGATGCAGCAGCGTGTACCCGGCCTTGATAAGCCGATCCAGACCCGGTTCAGACAATCCCATTTCATCAAGAAACAGCGAAGCTTCCTCGGGTTCCAACTGGCTGATCTCTTCCTCGATCTGCGCGGAGATGATCACATGCGAATTGCCCTCCGCCTCTGCCATTTCCGCAACCTTTTGAGCATGTTCATTGCCCGTCGCTGCCTCTGCCTCACCAACGTTACACACGTAAAGAACCGGTTTGGTCGTCAGCAATTGCATGAGTTTCCAGGCTCTTGCGTCTTCGGCATCGACCTCAACAACACGCGCAGGCTTGCCTTGTTCCAAAGCTTCCAGAGCCGCGCGCATCAGCCGTTCCTGCTGCACGGCTTCCTTGTCGCCGCCGCGTACCTTTCGCACGATATTCTGCAAGCGCTTCTCGATGCTCTCGATATCCGCCAGCATCAATTCGGTTTCGATCGTCTCGGCATCGGCAACCGGATCAACGCGCCCTTCCACATGGGTTACATCACCATCTTCAAAACACCGCAGCACGTGCGCGATGGCATCCACTTCCCGGATATTTGCCAAAAACTGGTTTCCCAAGCCCTCCCCTTTGGAGGCGCCTTTGACCAACCCCGCGATATCCACAAATGTCATGCGGGTCGGGATAATCTGTTTGGATCCTGCAATGGCCGCCAATTTATCCAGACGATTGTCCGGAACAGCAACCTCTCCAACATTGGGCTCGATTGTGCAAAACGGAAAATTTGCGGCCTGCGCAGCGGCGGTTCGGGTCAACGCATTGAAAAGAGTGGATTTGCCCACATTCGGCAGACCCACGATACCCATTTTGAAACCCATGTCAGCGTCCTTGTTTTACTGGCGCTGTCCTAGGGGGTCTCGGCCATCAAGACAAGTCCCTGCGCTCGCGACGATCTTCGCGGGCATGAAAGATCAAAAACCATGCCAGCAGAATGAACATAGGATGTGTCAGACCACCCGAAAAAATCAGGGCGGGAATCCAGATCAGGAAAACAAGAACGGCGATGACGGGCCGACCGGTAAGCAGGATCGACAGAGGCGGCAAAAGAATGGCAAGCAAATAATTCATGATCTCAATCTAAGAGCTTTTGGGTCCTTAAAAAGGGGAAATTCCGCAATCTTCGCGCCTTTTTTGCGCAGCGGCATTCTTTGGCGGGGCTCACAGCCATGATGCATTGATTTCCACTAAACTTTTGGGCATTGCGGGGCGAGCATAAGAAAGGCACGCCGAAATGACCCGTATCGACGCAAAGTTTGCAGAGCTTTCCAAGGCCGGAAAGAAAGCGTTTGTTTCCTACATCATGGCGGGTGACCCGGATTTCGACACGTCGCTCGAAATCGTTCGGGGGTTGCCGGGTGCGGGTGTCGACATCATCGAGTTGGGTCTGCCTTTTACCGATCCGATGGCCGACGGGCCGACCATTCAACTCGCTGGCCAGCGCGCGCTGGAGGGGGGCATGACGCTGCAACGCACGCTGGCCCTCGCCCGCGCGTTTCGGGAAACCGACAACACCACGCCCATCGTTCTGATGGGGTACTACAACCCGATCTACAGCCGCGGGGTCGATGCGTTTCTGGCCGAAGCCAAAAAGGCCGGGATCGACGGTCTGATTGTTGTCGATTTGCCGCCCGAAGAGGACAGTGAGCTCTGCATCCCGGCACAGGCGGCGGGCCTGAATTTCATTCGACTGGCAACCCCGACGACCGATAACAAACGTCTGCCACGCGTGCTGCAGAACACCTCCGGATTTGTCTATTACGTGTCAATCACCGGGATCACGGGTGCTGCCGAAGCGCAAGCCTGCGACGTGGCCCCCGAAGTCGCGCGCATACAATCGGCCAGCGGCCTGCCGGTCATCGTGGGGTTCGGGGTCAATACACCCGAAAAATCACGCGCCATCGCCGAGGTCGCGGACGGCGTGGTCGTGGGCTCTGCCATTGTCAGCAAGATCGCGGCGGGAGAAAGCGTCGCAGACACATTGGCATTCGTGAAATCGCTCTCAGATGGCGCTCATTCCGTCTGAGAGAGCGCCGCGGTCCGGCCATTGCGGTCTTCGTCCAGAAAAGCCCGCAGATCCTGCAAGACGGGCAAAACGTCTTTCAGTCTGTCCACCTTGAACCCAGCCGCCAACCTCTCGAAATCCGGCCTGAGATCGTCGATCGCCTTTGATCTCAGAGCCTTACCGGCATTTGTCAGCCAGACCAGTTTTGATCTGCCGTCCTCGGGGTTGCGGCGCACATCTACCAGGCCGTGAACCTCCAGCCTCTTTACCGTGTGCGTCATCGTCGTTTTCGGCACCTGAAAAGCGCGCGCGATATCGATCAGAGCGCGCCCGTCCCCAAGGCGTATCAAGTGGTTCAACACGGCAAAATGCGGCGCGATCAGCCCATTGGGTAATCGCGCCTCCAGCAGGGTCCTGCTAAGCTGTTCAATAATCCCAATTTCATTGAAGACTTCGAAATAGATCGCGTTTTTCTTGTCAGGCATTCGTCAGCTTTGTTTCCAATGGCCAGCGTGGGCTGGCGGGCACCTCGGGTCCATAGCCCAGGCGGCACCACATTTGCACGGTTCCCCCCTCCGGCGCCAGAACCTCGTGCAGGGTGGCATAGATTTCCGACATTTCTGGAAATTCCTGGAGACCCTGCGACAGCGGCTGCAATCCGATGCCTTCTGCCGTGGCCGCCAGATTGATCCGCACCCAATCCCGGCCCGCGCGAATCTGATCTTCCCGGGTGTTGGTAGCGGTGACCTGCCACAGATGCGCCATGCCCGACATGACGTTGGCAACCACCATCTCCTCGGCAGAGGTATAGCTGAAGTCATCGGGGTCCATCGCCCTTTCGCGCGAAAAAAGCCCGGTCAACCGCAGCATCTCGAACATCGGACCAGAGAAATCGATGCCATCGGGGTTGGCATTGACTTCCCGGTGGCCGATGCGGAAGAGGTCCACGCTTTCCTTCAGAGTGCGCCGGGTGCGAAACTCGATACGAAATGCCTCGGCGGAAAGATTCCGCAAAGCGGCGACCTGTGCTGCGTCATTTGTCACACCGACATGCGTGCCGTGGCTTGCGCCCTGAGCAATTCGGCCGAGCGCCGACCGCGAGACCGGACGGCTGGTATCGTAGAGCTCCTTCAACGTCCGACGATGGAGAACCTGCGCAAAAAGCGGGTCAGGCGCCGCATCCGTCGTGGAAAAACGGCAAGTCGCAACAGGGCGCGTATCCAGTGCCATCGCGTCGGCACCCTCCGGGAAGAGGTCGGTTTCAACAAGCAGCCCTTCTTCGAGCGCGGCCAAACGCATCACCTCCAGAAAGCAGCCCAATCCAATGGTGATCTGGCGATTGAACGGATCCGTATGCGGAAGCAGCCGAGATGTATCGACATAAAGTACCACGGTGTCGGGTTGCGAAAGATCCACCTGCCAAGGCTGCTGATTATGCGGGTTGGGCGCAAGAATGGCATAGCTGAGCGCGCGCATTCTGGGGTCGTCATATGACCCTGCCTGCGCCCATGGCGCCAGAGCCACATGAGGTTTTCGCGTGATCTCAAACCCGAGCCCGCTCCCGGCGGCGAGAATAATACCGCCGCCGATCAAAGCGATGGATTTACGTCTGGATAGTGTCATAGCAATTCGTTTCGTGCGATATCGCACTATTATAGTACAACATCGTACTACAAAAGGAATTTCGGCATCTGTTTTCCGAGATTGATCTTTCCGAGGCAAATTGGTAACTAAAACTAACCAATATGCGAGCCAGAGATGCCCCCTATCACAACAATTCAGGATCTAAAGCGACTGCACGAACGTCGGGTGCCGCGCATGTTCTACGATTACGCCGAATCGGGCAGCTGGACAGAGCAGACATTCCGCGAAAACACGACCGATTTTGAAAAAATCCGGCTACGTCAGCGCGTGGCAGTTGACATGACCGGGCGCAGCACCTCTGGCCAGATGATCGGTGAAGATGTCTCGATGCCTGTCGCCCTCGCCCCGGTGGGCATCACCGGCATGCAACACGCAGATGGTGAAATGAAAGCCGCGCGCGCGGCAGAGAAATTCGGAGTGCCTTTCACGCTCAGCACAATGTCGATCAATTCAATCGAAGATGTGGCGGAAGCGACCAACAAGCCGTTCTGGTTCCAGCTCTATGTGATGCGCGACACCGATTACATCAGCCGGCTGATCCAACGTGCGAAGGACGCAAAATGCTCTGCCTTGGTGATCACGCTCGACCTTCAGATTCTGGGGCAGCGGCACAAGGACATCAAGAACGGTCTGTCCACCCCGCCCAAACCCACGCTGAAAACCCTGGCCAATCTGGCGACGAAATGGGCCTGGGGCCTCGAAATGCTGCGCGCCAAGCGGCGGGAATTCGGCAACATCGTTGGCCATGTCCAGGGAATTTCCGATCCCACGTCGCTGAGCACCTGGGCGGCTGAATCCTTTGACCCCAGCCTCGATTGGAACAAAATCGCCAAGCTGAAAGAGGAATGGGGCGGCAAGGTGATCCTCAAGGGCATTCTGGACGCCGAAGACGCGAAAATGGCCCTGAAGGTCGGGGCTGACGCCATTATCGTCTCCAATCACGGCGGCCGGCAGCTCGATGGCGCGCTGTCGTCGATCAGGGTGCTGCCGTCGATCCTGGACGCGGTGGGCGATCAGATCGAAGTGCATATGGATGGCGGCATTAGGTCCGGTCAGGACGTATTGAAAGCGCTGGCTCTGGGCGCTCGGGGCACCTACATCGGCCGCGCCTTCATACACGGATTGGGTGCCATGGGTGAAAAGGGCGTCACAACGGCTTTGGAGGTCATCCACAAGGAGCTGGACACAACCATGGCGCTTTGCGGGGAGACCAAAGTCGGCGATCTGGGCCGACACAATCTTCTGGTACCTGACGACTTCGAAGGGCGTTGGCAGCCTTAAATCACCGCGCTAGGTTGGCGTCATGTTGATCTTTCTGGAAAAACGACTGACTTTTCTGGCAACCCCGAAAACGGGGACGACGGCTGTGGAACTGGCGCTGAAACCGCGGGCGGAGATTGCTTTTTCCAAGGGGCGCAAACACATCAATGCCATGCGCTACTGGACAAAGATCGCGCCGTTTCTGGCGGATACTTTTGACGCCCGACCTCGAACCGTCGCCGTGATGCGTGAGCCGGTCGAGCAGCTGCGCAGCTGGTATCGCTACCGCAGCAGGCACGAAGAGGCAGCGCATCCGAAATCGACTAAAAACATCTCCTTTGACACATTCGTGCTCGAAGTCATTGCCAAGGCCCCGCGTGAATTTGCCCTGGTTGGCAGCCAGTTTGCTTTCCTGAGCGACCCCTCCGGGCGTCTTCTGGTCCAGCACCTTTTTGCCTACGAGCGTCAGGCCGCGTTTCGGAAATTTCTGTCCACGCAACTGGACATGCCCATCGAGTTGAAGCAGAAAAACGTCTCGCCGCCCGTCGATGCCCCGTTGTCTGAGGCGGTCTACCAGCGATTGCAACAGGCACGGGCCGCCGAATTCGCGCTTTACAATCGGTTGCTGGCCGCTGACGGGTATCTGGAATCCGATCCGCCGACAGGCTTCTGATCCGGGGCGGCGAACACAGGTGCTCCGAGCCCAGGCGCGGCATTTCTGACCCTCGGTGCCCGCAGATCTCATCCGCGTAAAAAGCGCTTTCCCTAAAGACGAATCCGGTCTATACGCGCGGCTTCACGCGGGTCTACAGCCTTGGAGGAGGCCTGCCCTTAACATATTGGAGATTAAAGATGGCTGGAGCAATTCCGGATCTTGAAGCTCAGGAACGGACGGGGACAGGCAAGGGCGCCGCTCGTCAGGCACGCCGCGATGGCATGGTTCCTGGGATCGTATTTGGTGGCGACGTTGACCCGCTGCCGATCAACATTCCGTTCAACGTGCTGATCAAGAAACTGCGTGCAGGACGGTTTAAATCGACCCTGTTCAACATGAAGGTAGAAGGCCACGACGACGTGCGCGTGATCTGCCGCGATGTCCAGCGTCACGTGGTCAAGGACCTGCCGACGCACATCGATTTCATGCGCCTGCGCCGCACCACCAAGATCAACCTCTTCATCGCGGTTGAAGTGGAAGGTGAAGACGTGGCACCCGGTCTGAAAAAGGGTGGTGTTCTGACGCTGATCCGCCCGGAGGTCGAACTGATCGTGACGGCGGGCGATATCCCTGATCACATCACCATCGACATCTCCGAAATGGAGATTGGTGACAACATCACGATCTCTTCGGTGAACCTGCCCGAAGGCGCAAAACCGACCATCGACCGTGATTTCGTGATTGCCCAGCTCTCCGCACCGGCGGGTCTGGCATCGTCTGATGACGAAGATGAAGGTGACGCAGCCGAGGGCGAAGACGCACCAGAGGCAGAAGCAGAAGCCACTGAAGAGTAAGACATATCCTATCGAGGATGTTGAATGCGGGGCCCTTTGCGGCCCCGTATTTTGTTTCGTGCATCGCCCTGCTATGCTGCACCGCATCATGAAGGAGCGGCGCCATGAAACTGATTGTAGGACTTGGCAATCCGGGCGCGAAATATGCGCGCCACAGGCACAACATTGGCTTTATGGCGCTGGACCGCATGGCGGCGGATCACCGGTTTGGTCCCTGGAAAAGCAAGCATCAGGGCGCGCTGAGCGAAGGTCGTTTCGGGTCTGATCGTGCGATCCTGCTGAAGCCTGAAACCTTCATGAACAATTCCGGGCAATCGGTACAAGCGGCCCTGCGGTTTTATAAGCTCGACCCGGAAGATGTGATCGTGCTGCATGATGAGATCGATCTGGCGCCGGGCAAGGTAAAACACAAAGTAGGTGGCGGTCATGCCGGTCATAACGGGTTGCGGTCGCTGCATGCGCATATCGGTCCGGACTATGCCCGCGTGCGGCTTGGCGTCGGTCATCCCGGTCGCAAGGAACTGGTACCCGCCTATGTGCTGCATGATTTCCCGAAAGCCGATGACAGCTGGCTGGAGGATGTTTTGCGCGGGGTCAGCGAGGGCGCGGAATGGCTGGTGCGCGGCGATGCGGCCAAATTCATGAATGCCGTTGCTCTGCGCACAACGCCTCCGCGTTCCGGGACGGGTACCAAGGCCCCCAAACCGGTCGCCGCCGCATCTGCTGAACCGCCTGAAGCGGAAAACGACACCCGATCACCGTTGCAAAAGCTGATGGAACGGTTTCGGTGACCCTCACCGAAGCATTCCACAACCAGGCCCGAAGCTGCGAAAAGCTCGGCTCGCCCTTCATGGAGCAGTTGCTGCGCCTGTTGGGAGATCACTGGCCGGTTGAGCGCGCGCTGGCTGCGCGTTTCGAACAATTCACCGGCGATATCGGACCGGGCGGTGCCTCCTTGCCCTTGCGCATGGCCGGCGGGTTGCATGCGCTGGTCTTGTCGCAGCGTGCCCCGGGACTGGCGCGCCTTTACCCACCTTTCCAGGTGTCCGACGCAGCGCTTTTGGAAAGCATCGTTGAGGCGATGCGCATTCATGAGGCGTTTCTGCTCGACTGGGTGGAAAGCCCCCCTCAAACAAATGAGGTGCGCCGGTCCGCGGCTCTCATCGCCGCAGCGGGCGTCGTGGCGACGCGTTACGATCTGCCCTTCGTGCTCTCGGAACTCGGCGCAAGCGCCGGTCTCAACCTGATGTGGGACCGCTTTGCCCTTTCCCTGCCGGGTCTTGAAATATCGCCCGACATGCCGGCCTTGACCTTATCGCCCGAATGGCAGGGGCCTCTGCCGCCCAACGCCCGCCCCGACATCGCAGCGCGCGCGGGCGTCGACCTCAACCCCTTGGACCCAAGCGACCCTGATGATCTGCTGCGACTGCGTGCATACCTCTGGCCCGATCAACCCCATCGCCTGGAACTGACCCGTGCTGCCGCCGCGATCTGCGATGCGCCGGTGACGCGCGGCGACGCCATTGACTGGCTCGCCACCCGCCTGACATCCATCCCCGATGGCCATGTGCATCTTATCCAACATACCGTGGCGTGGCAGTATTTCCCGCAAGAGGCCCAGTCGCGCGGCCAGAAACTGATCGAGCAGGCGGGCGCAGAAGCGACCGCCCAATCGCCGCTGGCCTGGCTGGCGATGGAGAACGATGGCGACAGCACCGGAGCGCTCGGTGCTGCCTTGACACTGCGGCTCTGGCCGGAAGATGAGGCAATCCAGCTTGGCCGCGCGGATTTTCACGGGCGCTGGGTTCACTGGGCCTAGGATAGCAGGCAGGATTGGGCAGCATATGCGTAGGGCAGCGAAATGGACATGGCGGCTGCTGGCGTCACTTGTTGTGGCGCTGGCCGTCGTTGGCCTGTGGAAACGCGAAGAAATCACCCGGTTGATGGCCGTGAACAGCCTTTTCGAACCGGACAGGATCGTCCAGAACTTCAGCCAGATGGACCGCGCCTTCCTGCATGTGCCCATTGGCACATCAGACACGCCCGTCGTTCCCCTGCCCGATGGACCAAGGGCTCGGCTGCCGCAGGCCGTGGAGGATTTCATCGAGGCACGCAGCGTGACTTCTCTTGTCGTTCTGAAAGATGGCGCGCTGGTGCATGAAAGCTATCATCTGGGCACCGGCCCGGATGATCTGCGCATTGGCTGGTCCATCGCAAAGAGTTATCTTTCCGCGTTGACGGGCATCGTTCTGGCCGAGGGACAGGTTGGATCCCTGGAAGACCGGGTGATCGACTATGTGCCGCAGCTCAAAGGCAGTGCTTATGAGGACGTCACGATCCGCAATGTCCTGCAGATGACGACAGGTGTCAGTTTCGACGAGGATTATTTCGACAAGAATTCAGACATCAACCGAATGGGTCGTGTTCTGGCTCTGGGTGGGGAGATGGACGCCTTCACCGCGCAGATTACCAAAACTTTCGCCCCGCCCGGAAAGACATGGCAATATGTCTCCATAGACACCCATGTGCTTGGCATGGTTCTGCGGGGAGCCACCGGGCGTCCCATCGCCGAATTGCTGAATGACAAGATCATGGCACCCCTCGGGCCCGAGCGCGTCCCCTATTACCTGACGGATGGGGCGGGCGTGGCCTTCGTGCTCAGCGGGTTGAACAGCACGTCGCGCGACTATGCAAGATTTGGTCAGATGTTCACCCAGCAAGGCAAGTGGAACGACCAGCAGATTGTCCCCCGGGACTGGGCCATCGTTTCAACCACGCCGAGCGCCCCGACAGCGGATGACGAATATGGATTTGGCTACCATTGGTGGGCACCCCGCGATGCGCGCCCGCGTGAATACATGGCACGTGGCATTTACGGTCAATACCTCTACATCAATGAGGTGCAAGGGGTCGTCGTTGTGGTGACGGCTGCCGACCGTCAGTTTCGCGATCGGGACATACAACGGCAGAACATCGACATCCTGCGCACGATTGCCGACAGCCTCTGAGGAGATCACGATGGAAATGGACAAAAGCATCAATGTTCTGGGCGACGCGCTGGTGGTTTGCGGCACCGATCCCGTCACCGGTTTTTTCCGCGACGGGCATTGCAATACCTGCGCGGCCGATCAGGGCAGTCACACGGTTTGTGCGGTAATGACCAAGGAATTTCTGGCCTACTCGAAATATGTCGGCAACGATCTCAGCACGCCCCGCCCGGAGTTCGGCTTTGCCGGGCTGAAGGCCGGTGACCCGTGGTGCCTCTGCGCCAGCCGTTTTCTACAGGCCCATGACGAAGGCTGCGCGCCCAAGGTTCATCTGACCGCGACCCACAAAAGGGCTTTGGAGATTGTCCCTTTGCAGGTTTTGCAGCAACACGCCTTGCCCGGTTGACGCCCGGCCCTGCGGCCTTCCGACACTTCGCAGGGAACAGCCGGAGAGACCTTCGCGAAGGCTGGCCAATATCATCTGCCAGATGCGATAAATCATTCGAGATTGCCCTATTGCCGCAAGGTTATGGCCCGGCAAAGAACAATGAACTACAGGTAGAAATTAACCTTTCCTAACTCAACTCCAGACTGTAGTTTCGATAAAAATTTATTCATTTGGATCACCGATGCGCCATCATATTTTCATCCATGTGGTCGCCCTTGGTCTTTCGCTGCTGACCGCTGCGCAAGCAATTGCGCAAGACGACCCACCGCCGCTGGCCGTGGGCTTTGTTCCGATCCCCCCATTCGCCGAGATCAATGCTGAGGGGGAGCGCGCCGGTTTTGTGATTGAGCTTGCCAGAGAAATCGCATCGGAAATCGGCCTCGAGGTCACCTTTGTCGATGTCGGCGACAGCCAGGCGTTCATTCAGGCGCAGATCAACGGCGACACACATATGATCGCAGGCGTTGCTCGCCTGCCGTCCTTGCAGGAGACCAACGTGTTTTCCGGACGCGTGGCTACCGAGACGCTGCGGCTGTCCGTCCTGAATGAACGCGCGAGTGAGATTTCCAGCCGTCCGCTCACCGGCCTGCGCATCGGGATCGTACCACCTGCCGTCGGCTCTCATGAACGTAGGCTTCTGGAAAGCAACCAACCAGTAGATTTCGACACGCCTGAGGCCGCGATCATGAGCCTTTTGACGCGCGAAGTCGATGCTCTGCTCATTCCCGAACCGGTCGTCTTCAGTGTCGCGAAACTCGCCCGCCTCGACGACCGCATTGGATTTCTACTGCCACCCGTTAAACAATTCGAGCGCTTTATCGCCCTTCACGAAAGCCGCGGCGACCTGCTCGAAGACATCGAAACCGCTTTGGCAAGGATAGAGGCCGATGGCCGCCTCGCAGATTTGCGCGCGCGGTATTTCATTGAGCTTCCACCGCCACCGCCTGAAGTGTTGAAAGTGGGTGTTTATCACTTCCCACCTTATCAGATTGTCACAGAGACCGGTGAATTCACCGGATTTGGTGTCGAGACACTGCGCGATCTGGCGCAGAGCACCGGCCTTCAGCTCTCGTTTGAGGCAATCACTCTGGAAGAATGGGAGGCCGGTCCCGGCCCGGACAGATATGACATCCTCCCGCCAAAAGGGGTCAACAGCGAGCGCCAGTGGCGGATGGATTTTACGACCGCCGTCGAAAAGACGCCGATTTCGATTTTCATGCGGCAGGATGAGGCATCGGGTGTCCGCGGCCTTGATGATCTCGCGGGTCTGAAGGTTGGGGTACAGGAAGCCAACCTGGCCTATGATATCGTCCAGGAGCGCACCGATTTTGACCTGGTTCTGGCAGACGATGCCGAAGATCTCATCGCCTCTTTGCTTGACGGGCGCACCGATGCCATCATTTACCCGGCCTCAAGGGTGCGGCTGGCCGCCAGGGCTGGCGGATTTCAAAGCCAAATCCGGGAAATCACACCGCCCGTCCTCAGGTCACAACGCGCCATCGCTTTGCGATTTGGGTTGGGAGATGTGCGTGAACGGTTGAACACCGTAATCCCCAGCTACCTGATTTCGGATGACTACGTCGCCTTGCGGGACCGCTACTTTGGCCAACCGGTATTTTGGACGCAGCAGCGCATCAATCTGGCTGCAGGGATCGCGGGCGCGCTGACGCTCTTGTTGCTTTGCGCGATCGCGTTTGTGCAATTGCGAGCCCGCGCGAAGGTGGAGGCCGAACGCACCCGGCGCGCTGCCGAGGTTTCGCATATTCGCGATGAGCTGGAGACTGTCCTGAACGCAGCCACCAGCGGCATTGTCGCACTCGACAAATCAGGTCGCATTGTCCGGGTCAACAACCGCGCGCGCCACATGCTGGGTGGCATCTCAGATCAGACGCCCTTTGACTGGCCAGACCAGATTCGGTTTCTGAACGGGGACACTCTGACCCCGATGGACGCCAGCGCCGACCCGATCCGCCGCGTGTTGTCGGGCCACCGCCTGCGCGGCGAGACCCATTTGTTGCGCCGACCCCAACCGGGCGCAGAACAGCGCTACGTGCGTGTGGAAAGTGCGTTTTTAGAGAGCAGCGAGCACGACATCGCCGTGGTTCTGGTGATTGATGATGTCTCCAACGAAGAGCGCAACCGGCAGGTGGTTGAGCGCAAGAGCCGTCTGGATGCGCTGGGTCAGCTGACCGGTGGCATCGCCCATGATTTCAACAATTTGCTGGCCGCCCTCCTCTATTCCGTCGAGCTGGCACAGAACACCACCGATCCGAAGCGACGCACCAAGTATCTTTCCGTTGCCAGCGGTGCAATTTCGAAGGGCCGTGACCTAACGGTGCGGCTGCTGGCCTTCGCCAAGCGCCAGCCGGGATTGGCGAACTCAAAACCCGTCAGCGCTATTTTCAACGATTTCGAAGAGCTGATCCGCCCGATGATTGAGGAAAAGGTCGAAATCACCTTTGCGTCAGACACGGCCGGGCTTCAGGTCTACTGTGATCAGACGCAGCTGGAGACGGCCATGATGAACCTGGTTCTGAACAGCCGCGATGCGATCCTGCGATCCGGGCACGGCAATCGAATCGATATCAAGGCGCGTGCCGTCCACACGACCTCGAAAGAGTTGGATTCGCGGCAGGATGGCGGTGAGTTCGGGTCTCGCGAGGCGACACCCAAAGGCGCATCCTACCGCTATGCCGAGATTTCCGTGACCGACAACGGACCGGGCATGGATGAGGAAACCGTGGCCCGGTCGATTGATCCTTTCTTCACTACCAAGGACACCAATTCCGGCACCGGTTTGGGCCTCTCCATGGTTTATGGATTTGTTCGTCAATCAGATGGCGATCTGAAGCTCTATTCCGAAGAGGGGGTCGGGACCACGGTTCAATTGACCCTTCCCCGTGGCACCGATCTGGGTCGGCGCGAGGCCCCCGTCGAGGACAAAGCGCCTGTTCCGGGTGGGGGTGAAACCATCTTGCTGGTGGAGGATGAACCGGACCTTCTGGTGATGATGCAAAATGTGCTCGAAGATCTCGGATACCAGATTCTGCTGGCCCAATCCGGCGAACAGGCCCTGACACTGGTAGATGCGGGAAGCCAGTTTGACCTGCTGTTGACCGATGTGGTCATGCCCGGCAGCATCGGCGGCTTTGAATTGGCCCGGCAGTTGCGCGAAAGGCGACCTGAGGTGCCTGTGCTTTATACCTCGGGGTATACCGGTTTCACCGCAACCGAAATGGGAGAGGTGCAGGCCCCGTTGCTGCAGAAACCCGCGCCCCCGGCAGAACTGGCCGAGGCCATATCCAAGGCGCTCGCCAGCTAGGAATACGTGGTGCGGCGGGTAGAATGGCTATGCGACAGCGCCGTTTCAGCGCCGCCTTTGGGAACACGCGAAATGAGGGAAGCGATCAGGCGAATTCACCCATCTCGAAACCGAGGGCCTTGGCGACCGTAAAGATGTCCTTGTCGCCGCGTCCGCACATGTTCATGCAGATGATGTGATCCTTGGGCAGCTCAGGGGCGATTTTCATCACGTGGGCAAGCGCGTGGCTGGGCTCCAGCGCCGGAATGATGCCTTCCAACTCGCAGGACAGTTGGAACGCCTCCAGCGCTTCGACATCGGTGATCGAGACATATTGCGCGCGCCCGATGTCATGCAGCCAGGCGTGTTCAGGCCCGATGCCGGGATAGTCGAGACCCGCGGAAATCGAGAAACCTTCCATGATTTGCCCGTCGTCATCCTGCAAAAGATAGGTCCGGTTGCCGTGCAACACGCCGGGGCGTCCACCGGTCAGAGACGCGCAATGCTCCATCTTGGCATTCACGCCCTTGCCGCCCGCTTCGACGCCGATGATGCCCACTTCCTTGTCGTCGAGGAAAGGAAAGAACAAACCCATGGCGTTGGACCCGCCCCCGATTGCGGCGATCACGGTATCGGGCAACCGACCTTCGGCGGCGGTCATCTGTTCGCGGACTTCCTTGCCGATGATCGCCTGAAAATCGCGGACCATCGCCGGGTATGGATGGGGCCCTGCAACGGTGCCGATGCAATAGAAGGTGTCGCGCACATTGGTCACCCAGTCACGCAGCGCATCGTTCATGGCGTCCTTGAGCGTGCCGCGCCCGGAAGTTACGGGCACCACCTCGGCCCCCAAAAGACGCATGCGGAACACATTGGGTGCCTGACGTTCAACATCATGCGCGCCCATGTAGACCACACATTTCAGACCGAATTTGGCGCAGACGGTGGCGGTGGCCACACCGTGTTGGCCCGCGCCGGTTTCCGCGATGATGCGGGATTTGCCCATGCGACGGGCGAGGATGATCTGGCCCAGCACATTGTTGATCTTATGCGCGCCTGTGTGGTTCAGTTCATCGCGCTTCATGTAGACCTTGGCACCGCCCAGATGATCGGTCAGCCGTTCGGCAAAATAGAGCGGGCTGGGGCGACCCACATAATGGGTCCAGAGGTCGTTCATCTCCGCCCAGAAACTCTCGTCGGTTTTGGCCTTTTCGTATTGCGCTTCCAGTTCCAGGATCAACGGCATCAGCGTCTCGGAGACAAAGCGCCCGCCAAAATCACCAAAACGACCGTTCTCATCCGGGCCGGTCATGAAAGAATTGAAAAGATCGTTCGCCATCCCGCGCACTCCTGTTACGTGAGGTTGCGTTTATACCCGATGTGCGAGGGCGTAAAGCCAAGGTCGGTGTAGAAACGTGCGGTATCAGTGCGGCTTTTGTTCATGGTCAGCTGGATCAGGCTGCACCCTGCCGCGCGCGCACGGGCTACCGCATCTTCGATCATCAGATGGCCGATGCCCTGCCCTCGCAACGCGCTTGACACACGGACACTTTCGATCTGCGCCCGACGCGCGGCCCGCAGCGACAGGCCCGAGATAAAGGTCAGTTGATAGGTGGCCACAACACGCCCGTCATCACAGCCGACGATCAGGTGATTGTTGCCCTCCTCGGTCATTCGGTCAAAAGCGTCCAGATATGTTTCCAGCGCGCTGCCTTCACGGGTGGCCCCCAGCGCATCGTCCTCAAGCAGAGCGATCACGGCGGCAACCTCGTCGCGCATGGCGGGGCGGAAGGTGATGCTCATGCCTGGACCGCGCGCATGAAAGCACGGATCAGGTCAGGGTCCTTCACACCCGGTGCGCTTTCCACGGCGGAAGCAAGATCCACCTGTTCGGCACCGGTCATGGCAATCGCCTGCGCCACATTCTGCGCTGTCAGACCACCGGCCAGCATCCAGGGGATCGGCCAGCGCCGTCCAGCGATCAGACGCCAGTCAAACGGCAGCCCGTTGCCACCGGGCAGCACACTGTCTTTGGGTGGCTTGGCATCGACCAGAATCTGATCGGCCACTTTCAGATAGGGCTCCATGGCGACAAGGTCGCCGGCATCGGCCACGCCCACCGCCTTCATCACCGGCAGCCCATAGCGCGCCTTGACCTGGGCGACCCGCTCGGGCGTCTCCTTGCCGTGAAGCTGCAGCATATCCAAGGGCACTTTGGCCACCAGATCGTCCAGAAACGCATCATCCGCATCAACGGTCAGCGCCACCTTGGCAAGGCCTAGAGGTGCCTCAAGCGCCAGCGCGCGCGCTTCGTCCAATGACACCGAGCGCGGGGATTTGGCAAAAAAGTTGAACCCGCACCAGGCCGCTCCGGCCGCGGCGGTTACCGCGACATCCTCGGCGGTTCGAAGACCGCAAATCTTGACTGAGAAAGCTTTGGACATGGCCGCGTTTGATCATGCAATCGGCGCAGGATCAAGAGAGGGCGTTCAGCTTGCTTCGTCGAGCAGGGCCAGAACCTCGTCCTTGCCTTCGTGCTTTTCGCCTTTCAGCCTGGCAACTTCGCGTTGCAGACGTCGCATCTCGCGCGCCTGCCGCGCGGCTTCGGCGCGTTGATTGTGTTCCCGCACCCACTCCCAGACAAAGCCCACCAACAAGCCTGCGATGATCCCGCCAAAAATCACGATGAAGAGCGGCAACTGAATACCAGGATTCAAAGAGAACCACCCCGCCACTTCCGACGGGATCAGTTGCAGGGACACCATCTGCCGATTGGCCACAGCCACCGATATCAAAGCCACCGCAAAGGTGGCGATACAGGCGTAGCGGATATAACGCATCAGGATTTTCCGTTCAGACGATCACGCAACAGTTTACCAGTCTTGAAGAAAGGAACGTGTTTCTCTTCCACGTGAACGGTCTCGCCCGTACGTGGGTTCCGCCCGACGCGGGCGTCACGCTTCTTGACGGAAAATGCGCCGAACCCGCGCAGCTCGACCCGATCCCCGCGCGCCATCGCGCCCGTCACCTCTTCAAAGATGGTGTTGACGATGCGCTCAACGTCTCTTTGATAAAGATGTGGATTTTCGTCGGCGACCTTCTGGATCAGTTCTGACCGGATCATTTAGACACCCCCTGATGGTTGTCGGGCAGCTTTGACGCGCCCTTTCTCGAAAAACTATAGGAAGTTTCCCCGCCTACGAAAAGTCAGCCTTTTCATGGATTGGTGTTTTTTGCCAAGGAAGACCCTGTATTTGTGAAGTTTTTTACCTTGACCTGCGGTCGAGCATATGCGCGACCGCCCCAAACCACGCGCCGCAGCGCAGCGCCCATGTATGATTCGGACCATCGGAGGGCGTGACAGGCGGCCTCTTTGCGTGCCTTGTGTCGATGCCGCATCCCCCCGGTCCCTGAAACATGAAACAGCCCGCTTGCAGCCCTGCACCTTTCTCCCTACGGTTGAAATTGATCGGTGGGAGCCCAAAATGACCTCGCATACAGAACAGGGCTTTGTCGTTGCCATCGGCGCATCAGCGGGCGGGATCAAGGCCATTCGCGCCCTGCTGTCCTGCCTGCCTGCGAACCTGGGCGCGCCGGTGGTGATTGCCATGCACAGCGAACCCTCCTCCAACCTGACAGAAGTCCTGCAAATCCGCAGCCCGCTTGCCATCAAACGACTTGAGGATGGTGAAGCCCTCAGGACCGGGCAAATCTACGTCGTTCCCGGGGCAACCCACGCCTTTTTTCGCGATGGCAGGGTCAGGTTGTCCCAGCCAGTGCGCGATTCCGGTTTTCGGCCCTCGATTGATGGATTGTTCATGACGCTGGCGGCGGAATACAAGGAGAAGGCCATCGCGGTCGTGCTGTCAGGCACAATGAATGATGGCACCCGCGGCGCGCAGGTTGTCTATGACATGGGTGGGCAAACGATTGTGCAAAACCCTGAGGACGCGACCTTCGAAAGCATGCCCCTCAGCGTGATCCTGATGGACCACCCACAACAGATCCTCTCGGCTGAAGATCTTGGCAGTTGGCTGGATGAGACCATCGGCACCGCGCCCCCGGGTCCGGCCTGAAACGATACGGCGGTAATAAAAAAGCCCCGCGCAATGCGGGGCTTTGTCGTTTATAAAGCGTCTTTGAAGGCTTATTCGTCGCCTTTGAGCGCCGCGCCAAGGATATCGCCAAGGGACGCACCGGAATCCGACGATCCGTATTGTTCCACGGCTTCTTTCTCTTCGGCAATCTCGCGCGCCTTGATGGAAACGCCAAGACGACGGGTTTTGTTGTCCACATTGGTGATGCGCACGTCGACCTTGTCACCAACCGAGAAACGCTCTGGGCGCTGCTCTGCACGATCACGGCTGAGATCGGAGCGGCGGATGAAGGATTTCATACCCTCATATTCCACTTCGACACCACCGTCCTCGATGGCCGTTACGGTCACGGTCACGATGGAGCCGCGCTTCACGCCACCCACCGCTTCTGCGAACTTGTCACCGCCGACGTTCTTGATGGACAGCGAAATGCGCTCTTTTTCAACATCCACTTCGGAGACAACGGCATGCACCATGTCGCCTTTGCGGTAGTTCTGGATCGCATCTTCGCCCCGCTCGTCCCAGGAAAGGTCGGAGAGGTGCACCATGCCATCGATGTCGCCGTCGAGGCCAACAAACAGACCGAATTCGGTGATGTTCTTGACTTCGCCTTCGACCTCTGTGCCCTCGGGGTGTGTCTCTGCAAAGACTTCCCACGGGTTGCGCATGGTCTGTTTCAGGCCCAGAGACACGCGGCGCTTGGCACCGTCGATTTCCAGAACCATGACTTCGACTTCCTGAGAGGTCGACACGATCTTGCCCGGATGGACGTTCTTTTTGGTCCAGGACATCTCAGAGACGTGCACGAGGCCCTCGACACCAGCTTCTAGCTCAACAAAGGCACCATAGTCGGTGATGTTGGTCACGCGGCCGGTATGCGTGGATTCCAGCGGGTATTTCGCGGCCACCAGATCCCATGGATCTTCCTGCAACTGCTTCATACCGAGGGAAATCCGGTGCGTGTCCTTGTTGATCTTGATGACCTGAACCTTGATGGTCTCGCCAATTGTCAGGATCTCGGACGGATGGTTCACGCGACGCCACGCCATGTCGGTGACGTGCAGCAGCCCGTCAACACCACCCAGATCAACGAAGGCACCGTATTCGGTGATGTTCTTGACCACACCGTCGACCGTCTGGCCTTCGGTCAGGTTACCGATGACTTCGGCGCGCTGTTCTGCGCGGGATTCTTCGAGGATCGCACGACGCGATACAACGATGTTGCCCCGGCGACGGTCCATTTTCAGAATCTGGAACGGTTGTTTCAGACCCATCAGAGGGCCGGCATCGCGCACGGGGCGTACGTCAACCTGTGAGCCGGGCAGGAAGGCCACGGCGCCGCCGAGGTCAACGGTGAAGCCACCTTTGACGCGACCGAAGATGGCGCCTTCAACGCGCTCTTCGTCAGCATATGCTTTTTCCAGACGATCCCAGGCTTCCTCGCGGCGGGCCATTTCGCGGGAAATGACAGCTTCGCCACGCGAGCTTTCGACCTGACGGAGGAAAACTTCAACCTCATCGCCAACTTCGATTTTGGGGGCTTCGCCCGGATCTGCGAATTCTTTGAGCTCAACGCGGCCTTCCATCTTGTAGCCGACGTCGATGATGGCTTGGCCCGCTTCGATTGCGATGACTTTGCCTTTGACAACAGACCCTTCTTCGGGTGTGTCCATTTCGAAGCTTTCTTCCAGAAGGGCTTCGAAGTCTTCCATAGTTGCGTTTTGCGCCATGTAGGTCGTGTTCCTTTGTACGTTGTTTCTGGCCGCGCGGTTGTCTCCGCCGGTCTTTGGATTGCAGTTGGCCGAAGCGTCTCAAACAAAATCAGGGCCGGAGAATCCGACCCTGCTCGCCCTTACGGGTGTTTTCCCCGCTTCAACGGGTGTCGCTATAGGCCCAAACGCCCTTGTCTGCAAGTCTTAACCGGATTTTCCGAACCAGGCGAGCGCGCCCCTGGTTAAGCTGGTACCGTTACAGCGCCTGCCCCTTGCGCAACTCGTCCAGCAACTCCTGAAAGATGCCATTGCTGTCGCCGCCACCAAAGACCTGCGCCCCGCCTGAATAGGTCTGACCATAAGTGCGCGCGACATTCACCGTCTGCGCCAGCGCAGAGAGAAACTGGTCCTGCTCAAGTGGGGACAACGGATGAATAAACACACCCCAGAGCCGACCCTGCGCCACGGCATAGCGCGCATCAAGAGCGGTGTCGAAATTAGCCTGCATCAGGCGCATCAACTCTTCGGCTTTCAACCCTTCGGCGGAACGAATGGGCACCATTGCCCGCATCCTGTCCGCACGCGGATCAGCAACAACGATCACTGGAATGTCTTGAACTGTGAATTCAATAGCGGACCCGCGCAGTTGCGCGTCTTCGTCGATGTTGAGAATGATCTCGGCCAGCCGCTGGATTGTCATGGGCGGCTCCGGGCTTGGCACCGCCTCGGGGGTTTCCGTTTGCTGCGCCATTGCAGCGCTGCACATCGCTGAAACCGCCAGCACCATGAGCATCCGTAGCATAATCAAGCCTTTCACCGTCTGATTTCAATCAGGCTAACGGCGTCTGACCTCAAAAGCCAAGCACCCTTTGGTGATCACTTTGCAACATCTCCACCTGGGGGAAAGCGTTGTGCTTTCAGTCCGCCAGACGGGCCTCGATCGCGGCAATCGCCTCGGCAACAGCCGTGTCAATGTCCATGTCAGAGGTGTCTATAAGGATCGCGTCCGCCGCGGGCTTCAGCGGGGCCTCAGCCCGGTCGCGGTCGCGAGCATCGCGTTCTTTCACATCGGCCAGCACCTGCGCCCGGCTGATGGCAGAACCGGAAGCCGCCAGTTCGGCGAAACGTCTGTCCGCACGCACCTCGGCGCTGGCGGTCACAAAGAGCTTGGCCTCCGCATTCGGGCAGATCACCGTGCCGATATCCCGGCCGTCCAGAACAGCCCCCCCTGCCCGTCTTGCAAAACTGCGTTGAAAATCGAGCAAGGCGCTGCGCACCTCGGCAATCACGGCCACTTTGCTGGCGGCCTGCGCCACTTCGGGGCTGCGCAAATCCTCTGCCTGAAGATCATCGGCTGTCAATGTGCGGGCTGCTGTTATAGCATCCATGCCCAACAGCAGTCTGGCTCCGACGGCGCGGTACAAAAGCCCCGTATCCAGATGGGCAAACCCAAAATGCGCCGCGACAGCTTTGGATATGGTCCCCTTGCCCGCCGCCGCCGGACCGTCAATTGCGATGGTGAACGCCCCGGCCATCAACGATTATTGAGCATCGCGCACGAGTTGCGCACCCAGATCGGACATCAGCGGCTCGAAAATCGGGAAAGACGTGGCGATAGGCCCGCCGTCATCGACGCGCACCGGGTTTTGCGCGGCCATGCCGAGGATCAGGAAAGACATGGCAATCCTGTGATCAAGCTGGCTTGCAGCGGTAGCGCCGCCAGGCACATTGCCATGCCCAAGCCCTGTGACCGTCCACCAATCGGGCCCTTCGTCCACCGTGACGCCATTGGCGCGCAGACCTACGGCCATAGCATCGATGCGGTCACTTTCCTTGACGCGAAGCTCCTTGACCCCGCGCATCACGGTTTGGCCTTGCGCGAAGGCGGCCACCACAGACAGCACCGGGTATTCGTCAATCATGCTGGCAGCCCGGTCGGGCGGCACTTCGATGCCTTTCAGGTCAGGCGAGAAGCGCGCGCGCAGGTCCGCCACCGGCTCGCCGCCTTCGATGCGCTCGTTCTCGTAGGTCAGATCGGCCCCCATGTCGCGCAACGTGGCATAAAGCCCGGCGCGCGTTGGGTTCAGACCAATGCCCGGGACCAGCACGTCCGAGCCCGGCACGATCAGCGCCGCACAGACCGGGAAAGCAGCAGAGGACGGGTCGCGCGGTACGTCGATTTTCTGGGGTTTCAGCTCCGGCTGACCGGTCAGGGTGATCACGCGGCCCGCGTCCGTTTGCTCAACCGTGATGTCCGCGCCAAAGCCCGCCAGCATCCGTTCGGTATGATCGCGCGTCGCTTCGGCTTCGATAACAACGGTTTTTCCCGGCGCATTAAGCCCCGCCAGCAGCACGGCTGATTTGACCTGTGCCGAGGGCACCGGCACCGTATATTCAACCGGCATGGGATCAGCCGCACCCACCAGTGTCATGGGCAGACGCCCCCCCGCACGGCCATGGGCCTGCGTGCCGAAGAGCGCCAAAGGATCGGTGACCCGGGCCATGGGCCGACCGTTCAGGGACGCGTCCCCGGTGAAGGTCGCGCTGATCGGCGATGTCGCCATCGCGCCCATGATCAGCCGCACCCCGGTGCCGGAATTGCCGCAGTCAATCACCTGATCCGGTTCCGCAAATCCACCAACGCCGACGCCATTGACCGTCCAATTACCACCCCCATGATCAGTGACTTCCGCGCCGAATGCCCGCATTGCCTTGGCCGTGTCCAGAACGTCCTGACCTTCCAGCAACCCGACAATCTTCGTTTCGCCGACGCTCAACGCCCCCAGGATCAGCGAGCGGTGCGAAATGGATTTATCGCCCGGCACATCCGCATTGCCAGAGAGGGGCCCGCAAGGGTGGGAAGTCATCGGGATCGGCGCACCGTGGCTGGACATGTTCGGTCTCAAATCTGCGTTGATGTTGGCAGAGGCTTAGCGGCTGTGCAGGTCAGGGTCCAGCCCCTAACCCGTTATCGCTATCAGGTCTTTTGAAACGTCAGATAGTGAGGTGTTCGCCCCTCGCGCAACGCCTTTTGTTCATAGCGCGTGGAAATCCAGTCATCCCAGGGGTCGCGCCAGTCCTGCGGACGCTCCACCAGCCAGTCAAAGCCATAACGCGGGACCTCCTCCAGCGTTTGACGCACGTAATCCTCGATATCCGTGGCGACACGGAAAAGGGCACCGGGCTTCATCACCTGCGCCAAAGGTTCCAGATGTTCCCGCGTGACAAAGCGTCGACGGTGGTGCCGGGTTTTTGGCCAGGGATCCGGATAGAGCAGAAAGGCGCGGTCAATCGCATTTTCGGGCAAGACGTCAAAGAGATCCCGCACATCACCGGCATGGACGGCAATGTTATCCGTGCCTGCCCGTCTGATTTTGCCCAGCAGCATGGCGACGCCGTTGATGTAAGGCTCGGCACCGATTAGCCCGATGTCTGGATTCTGCTGCGCCTGATGCACCATGTGCTCGCCACCGCCAAAGCCAATCTCAAGCCAGACGGGTTTGCCGTCAAAACGCGCCTTGAGGTCAAGAGGCGTTCGCCCCGGGTTCTCGTCCCAAGTGACCGGTCCCGGCGACAAAGCCATGAGGTCTTCTTCAAGATACCCCTTTTGCGACTGCTTCAAAGTCTTGCCCTTGAGACGGCCATAAAAATTGCGACGGGGACGAATATTTTGTGACATGGCAGCGCCTTAGCCCGGTCGGGGCGGGTTTTCAATGGCAAGCGGCAGGCAATACGGGCTGATTTACCCGGAATTAAGGCGGAAGGCATAGACATCTGCCGTGCGGTGGCAGGCCCAAAAGGGAGGCTTCAGTTTGAGCCAGATTGGAAAGATACATGCGAAGGTCCGGCCCGATGCAACGGTCCTGCCGGAGTTCGCCAGCATTCTTGTGGTCGATGACCAACGCTTTGATCGTGCGCGCCTTATCCGTCTGATCGGCGGGCTCGAATTTGAGACCCATGTCGCGGAAGCGGATTGTCTGGAAACAATGGGCACGATGCTGCAAAGGGATCACTTTGACCTGATCCTGCTGGACTACAATCTTCCCGATGGTAACGGGCTCCAGGCATTAGACGCAGTGAGGCTTGATCCTAAAAACCGTCAGGCTGCGACCATCATGATCACGGGTGACGATCAGAATGAAATCGCGATCGAAGCTCTAAAACGCGGATGCAGCGACTACATAACGAAAGATGACCTGTCCCCCGCCGCTTTCCGCCGCGCCTCTATCAACGCCTTGCAGAAATCACATCTGTCCATTGGCATTGAAACGCAGGACGCCAAGCGTCAGCAGATGGAATCGGTTCTCGAACGATTCTCTACCGAATGTGCCAATGAAATCAAACCTGTTGTCAGTCGCATGATGCGTCAGATTCGCGACTTGCGAGAGGCACCGTCCCTGTCCGAAGAGCAAAGCGCTGAACGTTTTGGCCGGATTGAAAAATCCTGCATGCGCCTTTGGGAATTTCTCGATGACCTTGAACGATATCAGGGAACTGATTTGTCGCAGCAAACTTTTGCAGGTCAATCGACCGCCAGCGCCTTGGGCCTCGACATCGGCTCCAAAGAGGGCGCGCTCGCGGAATCTGTCGCGGCGCCATCCTCTTCAGGCGACATCAATGCAATCAAGCCTCGGCGGCTAAAATCCTCTCAGGGAAACAAAGACGGATCGCGTCAGCCGTCCGACCCGAAGCTCAAAACGAAACGCCCGGGCGTATTCCGAAAATCCAGATAGCGCCAGAGTTGACGGTCCCTGGCTGGCGCCGCAATCAAGGTGATATTTGCCCTTTGCTTGCTAGCCGCCCGTTGGCTACTGGATTGCAGCTTTCAAAGCATCCACCAGATCGGTCTTTTCCCAACTAAAGCCACCGTCCGCATCAGGTGCCCGGCCGAAATGCCCATAAGCTGCCGTCCGCGCGTAGATGGGTCGGTTTAGCTGTAAATGCTCACGAATGCCCCGCGGGGTCAGGTCGATGATCTTGCCAATGGCCTGCTCGATCTCTCCATCCCCCACTTCACCCGTTCCGAACGTATCGCAATAGATCGAAAGGGGTTTACTGACACCAATCGCGTAACTCAGCTGGATCGTGCATTTTTCCGCCATTCCGGAGGCGACCACATTTTTCGCCAGATAGCGCGCGACGTAAGCTGCGGAACGGTCCACCTTGGTGGGATCCTTCCCCGAAAACGCGCCGCCGCCGTGCGGCGCGGCGCCGCCATAGGTGTCCACGATAATCTTTCGCCCCGTCAATCCTGCATCGCCATCCGGGCCGCCAATAACAAAAGTACCCGTCGGGTTCACCCACCACTCGGTTTCATCGGTGATCCAGCCGCTTGGCAGAACTTCACGAATGTAGGGCTCCACAATGGCCCGAATGTCATCTGAGCTCTGGTTTTCATCCGCGTGTTGCGTTGACAGAACGATCGAGCTTACGCCCACCGGCTTGCCATCTTGATATCGCACAGATAGCTGGCTCTTTGCGTCAGGGCGCAGGGTGGGTTCGGTCCCGTTCTTGCGCACCTCGGCCAACCGCCGCAGGACCGCATGCGCATAATGAATGGGTGCGGGCATCAGTTCAGGGGTTTCCCTGGTGGCAAAGCCGAACATGATCCCCTGGTCACCGGCACCTTCATCCTTGTCGCCGCTGGCATCGACGCCTTGAGCGATGTGAGCGGATTGTTCATGGAGCAGGTTGGTAATTTCACAGGTTGCATGGTGAAATTTATCCTGTTCGTACCCGATATCCTTGATGCAGGCGCGCGCGATATCCTCGATACGGCCCATGTACTCCTTGAGCGCATCCTGATCTGACAGTCCAACCTCACCACCGATGACGACCCGATTGGTTGTCGCAAAAGTTTCGGCGGCGACACGGGCCTCCGGTTCGGCTGCAAGAAAGGCATCCAACACTGCATCAGAAATCCGGTCACAAACCTTGTCCGGGTGGCCCTCGGATACCGATTCAGACGTAAAGATGTAGTTTTTTCGGGACATGTATCGCTCCATTTAAAAGAAATCGTGCCGCGCCAGGAAGCCGTTGCCACACGTTCGGGCGTGCTTACGTGCACCGAATACGACCGTCAATCTCTAATTGAGCGCACATCCCCCGGGCCGGGCCTGAGTTTGGCGGTCACCAGCCCAATGACGAGTAAAATGACAATCGGGATATCACCGGTGCGGCTGTAGAGGGTTGGCGACATGGGTCTGGGAAGCGGCGCATCCACAAACCCCGAAACACCCATCGGCAAGCTCGCAATAATGCGCCCTTGGGGATCAATCATCGCCGAAATGCCCGTGTTGGCTGCGCGCATCAGTGGCAATCCCTGCTCTATCGCGCGCATACGGGCCTGCGCCAAATGCTGCTGAGGTCCGATGTTGCGACCGAACCAGGCGTCGTTCGTGATTTGAAGCAGAAAATCCGGCCGTTCGGGGCTTGCATTGACATCATGGGCAAACACCGCCTCATAACAAACCAATGGCAAGCCGCGCCCCAATGGACCGAAGTCAAGTAGTTCGGGGCCGGTTCCGCTCGCAAAACCCGTACCCGCCGCATCCGCCAGACCGCTGAGCCCGAGTTTGGCTGCAAAACGCCCAAAGGGGATGTATTCGCCGAAGGGGACCAGATGATGCTTATCATAAACCTGAGGTTCAAGCGCGTCGCCATCTAGGACCGCCATGCTGTTGAAAACAGATGTTTCCTCGCGGCGCAAAAGACCCAAAGCGGTGAAACGACCCTGCGCTGTCGCGGCGATCTGGGACAGAACCGGCGCCGCCGTTTCCAACGACCAGGGGATGGAGGTCTCTGGCCAAACCGTCAGGCTGGGTGTCGGGGTGCCTCCGGTTGTCGGCGCTGCGGTGAAAGAGAGCTGAGAGTCGAAAAACTGCTGTGCGAACTCCGGCTGCCACTTCAGGTGCTGCGCTGCATTCGGTTGAACAAGCCGTACCCAATGCCCGGTGAGGAGCGCGGTCGCTGCTGATGGCGGTAGGTAAAACAGGCCGATCGCACTGCAAAGCAGACCCGCCTGACCCACGCGCATAACCTTGCGTCCCCGATACGCGGCCGGGAACGAAAGAGCCCATGCCAGAGACATCAGCCAAAGCGTCACGCCATGCGGTCCGACCCAAGCGAGGCTTTGACCGGCGATTCCGTCCACCAGAGCCTGAGCAGGGCTTGCCCAGGGAAATCCGGTAAAGAGATAGGCCCGCAGAACTTCTGCGGCTGTCCATGTCAGGATCAGGGGCCACGTCCGGCTCGAAAGCTGCCGCGCCAATCCAAAGGCTCCTCCCCAGAAGAGCGCTAGGCCCATGCTCATGAAAGCAAGCGCGAAAGGCGCCATCCAGGCATGCCTGTCCGGATCAATCTGGAAGGGTTCGATAATCCAGATCAGTGCAACGCTGAAGTATCCGACGCCAAAGGCCCAGCCAATCAGCGCCGCATCGTTCCTCCGGCTCTGGCGACGCATCAATACAAAGGCAAGGGAGAACACCAACAACATGACCAGGGGTTGATCGTAAGGCGCCTGACCCAGCGGGGCCACTGCCCCAAGCAAGGCGGCAACGGCAACACGATATCTTCTGGGCAGTCTCGAAAACCACGCCAAGGGTTTTTCCGGCTGGGATACAGCCCTGCGCGTCACGACGCGCGCGATGCAACGCGGACGCGCAGGCGCTTGATCCGTCGGGGATCTGCGTCAAGCACTTCGAATTCGGGACCGTCCGGGTGCGGCACCACTTCGCCACGCGCAGGCACCCGGCCCGACAACATGAAAACGAGGCCCCCCAGCGTATCAATCTCTTCTTCGTCCACTTCGTCATGGTCGGTCAGGGATTGCCCGATTTCTGCCTCGAAATCCTCCAGCGGTGTCTTCGCCAGCGCGAGGTAGCATCCGGGTTTTTCCTCGGTCCAGTAGAGGCCTTCGTCCACGTCGTGCTCGTCTTCGATCTCACCGATGACCTGTTCGATCAAATCCTCGATGGTGACCAGACCATCTACACCCCCATATTCATCAATCACCAATGCCATGTGGCGGCGCTCCGCCTGCATCTTGGTCAGCAGCACGCCAATGGTCATGGACGGCGGCACAAACAGCAGCGGGCGCAACATGGCTCGCAGGTCGAAATCATGGGTATCGCCATTGAACCCATGGGTGAGCGCCAGGTCCTTGAGGTGCAAAAGGCCAATCGGTGTGTCCAATGTGCCATCATAGACCGGCAGACGGGTCAGCCCGCTTTCCTTGAATATTGCGACCACTTCTTCCAGCGATGAGGTCGCGGGAATTGCGGTGATATCCGCCTTGGGCATCGAGACGTCTTCAACGCGCATGCGGCGCAGATTGATCATGCCATGTGTCTGCGGGCGATCCATCGCGACGGGCGATGCAGAAATGACTGCATCGGATTCGCTCGGGCTGAGCGCTTCGATCACGCGACTGAAAAAGCCGCCTTGCCTGGAAGATTCTGGTTCGGGGGAGGTGTCAGTGTCGACATGCGCGCGTTGCGCTGCTTCAGACTGTCCGTCGTTGTCGCCCATTGGGTCCTGTTCTAGAATGGCTCGGCTCTGGGGCCGATCAGTTCCTATATGGGTCATCGAGACCCAGTTTGCCAAGTATTTCGGTTTCCAATGCCTCCATGAGCGTGGCATCGCGGTCACGGCCGTGGTCATATCCCAAAAGATGTAACAGGCCGTGAACGATAAGATGGGTTACGTGATCTTCCATAGATTTTTGCATTTCGGCTGCTTCGCGCAGGCAGGTTTCAAAGGCGATGGCGATATCACCGAGCTCGTATGTCCCGTCGAAATCACGTTCCGGCGCCTTGGGACGGGCACCGTCAACATCGGGTGCGAGGTCCACAGCCGGCCAACTCAATACATTTGTAGCAGTTGTTTTGTCGCGAAATTCCGAATTCAGATCGGCGATGCGCGCGTCGCTGCACGCCAGCAGCGAAATTTCTGCATCTTCCGGGGCGATACCAACTTTGCAAAGCGTTGCCGTCACGGCGCGTCCCGCGAGAGATTCCAGCGGCACCTGCGCCCACCCATCAGCTTCGATCAGAACCTCAAGCATGCGTTTGCCCTGCGCTTCAAAGCCACGCCGCTACGCCGGTGGTGTGTCAGCTTCATAAGCCTCGATGATCGCCGCAACCAAGGGGTGGCGCACGACGTCTTTTGACGTGAAATAGTTGAAACTGATCTTCGGAATCGTTTTCAGCAAACGTTCGGCATCCGAAAGGCCCGAAGACACACCGCGCGGCAAATCAATTTGGGTCCGGTCGCCAGTGATCACCATGCGCGAGCCTTCTCCGAGGCGGGTCAGAAACATCTTCATCTGCATGGAGGTGGCGTTTTGCGCCTCATCCAGAACCACAAAGGCATTTGAAAGCGTGCGTCCCCGCATAAAGGCCAGCGGCGCAATTTCGATCTGCTTTTCCTCGATGAGTTTGGCCAGTTGCTTGCCCGGCAGAAAATCCCCCAACGCGTCGTAAAGGGGCTGCATGTAGGGGTCGACCTTGTCCTTCATGTCGCCGGGCAGAAACCCCAGCCGCTCACCAGCTTCAACCGCCGGGCGTGATAGGATGATCTTGTCGACCTGCCCCGCAAGAAACATGGAAACGCCGACAGCAACCGCCAGATAGGTTTTGCCGGTTCCCGCCGGGCCAATGCCAAAGGCAAGTTCGTTCTCAAACAGCGACTGCACATAGGCCTTTTGAGCATCGGTACGCGGTTCGACCCGTTTCTTGCGGGTCTGTATCTCGATCCGGTTGCCGATTGGCATTTCCAGCTGATCACCGTCCTGAGTGCCGGTCGCTTCCTCGAACGGGCCCATGCGCAACTCGCGGTCCACATCCGCGGGTTCGACCACGCGCCCCGCTTCGAGCCGCGCGTAAAGCGCATGCAGGACACGCAGCGCATCACTGCGTACATCCGCCTCCCCCAAAACGTTCAGCTGGTTGCCGCGCCGAACAATCTGAACCCCCAGCGCCTTTTCGATTTGCGCCAGATGAGCATCATAGGGGCCGCACAGATCAATGAGCAGACGATTGTCAGGAAATTCGATTTTGCCACCGGGCGCGGCACTCAGAGCTTCTTGGGAACTTTGGTCGCTGACAGCCAATCGCTGATCCTCGGGCATGGGGTTGTTCGGACGGTGCCAATTACACAGCGGCAACGCAAGCGCAACCACATTAAATTCACAAAAATTGGAACAAATACTGGCATACGAATGGGCGCGCCGATAATCGCGGTGCGCCCTGAGCTTTGTCGATAGCGATAAATCAGAAGATGTCGCCGATAATCGTAGTGGCACCGCCTTTGAAATTGCCCGTCGTTTGCGTCGGAGCAGCGATTCCCGAGCAGACCGGTTTTCCGGTTTTCCGGTCCAGTCGGGCGGAAAGATAACCTTCGAGCCCATCGTCGATGATCCAGTGATCACAGCCGTTTGGATCCACCCAAATACCGGCCTTCAGTTCTGACAGATCTTTGGCGTCAAAGCCATCATCCGCACCCTTGCTGGCACCTAATTCGCCACAGCCGGCAAGCGCCAGAGAGAAGGCTGTGAAAAAAACTGCTTTAGAGAATTTCATTGTGAGCCCTCCCTACCGAATACATGTGATTTCAACGCGGCGATTCTGTGCCCTGCCGGATGCGGTTTGATTTGATGCTTTGGGCTGACGTTCCCCATACCCGCGGATATCAGAGATAGACGCTCCCTGCGATCGGGCGATACCCGCCACGGTATTGGCTCGCGCAAGAGACAACTGCATGTTCGCGGCATCTGACCCCTGGCTGTCGGTATGGCCGGTGATCACATATGAGCGCGCCTTGGTTGTCGCAAAAAAATCGATCAGGCTATCGCGCCCGCTGGCGCTGATGCTCGGGCTGCCGCTGGCAAAAAACGGGTCCGCGTTCAAAACGCCGCAAACATTGCCCTCGCGGCAGACCGGCAGGCCGTCTCGCGTAACATGCGGTGTCATGAAACCTTCGGCGCCATCATCCATAACCCAATGCTCGCAACCGTCCGGATCAACCCAGATATTGGGTATATATTGGCCCCGGTCCAGCCCGCCTTGCGAGTTTTCCTGAGCAGCACTTATGCTGCCAGCTACCGCAACCACGCCGCTGATCACAAAACAGGCAAGTGGACGCGCCATGCCGAAAAAATTAAACCCCAAGGACTCTACCTCGCTTTAGCACTCGAACAAGTCACCGCAGACCGGAACGGATTGCGGAAAAAAATAACAACCAGATGTCTAAAATCTAATGATATTTGCTGCAAGCCTAGGCATTTATTGTCTCTGCTCAAGCACTACTGAAGTCTCAGCCTGCAGATTTCTGCCAATCTGTGCAAAGTTAACCCTTATTTTCGCCGCAATGCTGCCAAAGAATTTCGCTTGGCCTCAGTGATTCTCACCGGAACGATGTCACCGATCTGCGCATCGGAGTTGTCGATATGCACCGCATGCAGGTACTCAGATTTCCCCACCATCTGCCCCGGATTGCGCCCCGGTTTTTCGACCAGGACAGACAAGTCACGCCCCACCATCTCATTTTGTATTTGCTGTTGCTGATCGGTAATCAGCGCCTGAATGCGTTGCAGCCGTTCATCCGCTTCGTTCGGGTCCACCTGTGGCCGTTCGGCGGCGGGCGTGCCGGGACGGGTGGAGTACTTGAACGAATAGGCATAGCCGTATTTCACCGCTTCGATCAGCGCCAGTGTCGCCTGAAAATCTTCTTCGGTCTCTTCCGGAAACCCCACGATAAAATCGCCGGACATCAGGATGTCGGGGCGCGCGGCACGAATGCGTTCAATGACCCGCAGATAGCTTTCAGCGGTGTGACTGCGGTTCATGCGCTTGAGGATGCGATCCGACCCCGATTGGACGGGCAGATGCAGATAGGGCATGAGTTTTTCACAAGCCCCATGCGCATCGATCAGGTCATCGGTCATGTCGTTGGGGTGTGATGTCGTAAACCGGATGCGTGCCAGCCCGTTGATCTCGTTCAATTTCCAGATCAGATCGGCGAGGGTTTTTTCCGAACCATCCTCTCCTGCACCGTGGAAGGCATTCACATTCTGGCCCAGCAAGGTGATTTCACGCACGCCCCGGTCCACTAATTCGCGCGCCTCTTCAAGAATTCGCGCCACCGGACGGCTGGTTTCAGCACCCCGCGTGTAAGGAACCACACAAAAGGCGCAGAATTTGTCGCAGCCTTCCTGTACGGTCAAGAACGCTGAAGGGGCCCGCGCGGCTTTGGGGCGGCTTTTCAAGGCGGCGAATTTATCCTCCTGAGGGAAATCGGTATCGAGCGATTTCTCTCCAGAGCGGACCTGCGCCTCCATTTCGGGCAAACGATGATAGGACTGTGGCCCGACGACGAGATCGACGGCCGGTTGGCGGCGCATGATCTCTTCACCTTCGGCCTGCGCCACGCAGCCGGCCACCCCGATCTTCAGGTCTGGGTTGACAGTTTTCAACGCTTTCAGCCGGCCCAATTCGGAATAAACCTTCTCCGCGGCTTTTTCGCGAATGTGGCAGGTGTTGAGCAGGATCATATCCGCATCTTCGGCATTCGTCGTCTCAACATAGCCCTGCCCGCCGAGGGATTCAGCCATCCGCTCACTGTCATAGACATTCATCTGACAGCCATATGTTTTGATGAATAGCTTTTTGGGCTCTGCCATGGGTCGGATCCGGATCATAAGGGGTTGGCGCGGTGCCTATCAGCACAGGCAATGGCTTGCAATGCACGTCAATTTAACTGATTCTGGGCAATGATCGCTTTCGGAGCCCTCTATGCACTATACCAGCCTGAAAGATTTTCAGAAAAGCGGCGGCGCCACGCTGACCCGGGGCCCCGTTGCGCTGATCTTCGTGGAAGATGACGTCGAAGTGGCCACGACGCTCCGACATCATCTTCAGATTGGCTTTGCCACGGTGATTGCGTTTATGCCCGAGAAGTTTGACCTGCCCGACGATTTGGACAGGTTGGTGCACCGCATCGATTACGATGCCACGGCCGAGAACGCGGTCGAAGAGGCGGTCAGTCGATTGGCCGCGCTGGCGACCGGGCAGTGGATGTTTTACTGCTACAACGCCGAATATTTGTTTTTCCCCTTCTGCGAGACACGCAGCATCGGCGAGTTGCTGGCATTTCATTCCGAAGAACGCCGCGATGCCATGCTCACTTACGTGATCGACCTTTATTCCGACGATCTGTCACACCATCCAGATGCGGTGTCGCTCGACCGGGCGCATCTGGACCGCTCGGGTTATTATGCGTTGGCGCGAAAAGATGCGCAGCGGAACTATGATCCAAAAGACCGACAGCTAGACTTTTACGGCGGGCTGCGCTGGCGCTTCGAAGAGCATATTCCCCACGCGCGGCGCAAGATTGACAGGATCGCTATTTTTCGAGCCAAACCGGGACTGGCCTTGCGTGAGGATCACACTTTCTCGGATGAAGAATACAACACATATGCCTGCCCCTGGCATCACAATATCACCGCAACGATCTGCTCGTTCCGTACCGCAAAGGCACTCAAGAGCAACCCGGGCAGCACCCATGAAATTCCGACTTTCAAATGGCACAATTCAGCGCCCTTTGAATGGCACTCCCGACAATTACTTGATCTGGGGTTGATGGAACCCGGGCAATGGTTCTGACGCGTCAGACGCGGCCATAAGCCCGAAAAAGAATTCCGGGCCATTCTGTGGAACCAAACAGAAAGCCAATCCTCGCGCGAGCTCTACCCCCCTGAAATCGGAGTTTAACGGGAATGGTATCGCAGCTTCGATCCGTTTGTGACGCTATTTCAGGGTCCTTTCGGGACGCCTGGGTTCGCCCCGCCCGAATGACTGACAAAGCAGGCGAGCACGCCCCGCCCTCTGAAATTCAGGATTTACGGCGCAGACGGATGACCACGTCAACCGATGCAATCTCGGCACCTTCCGGTGCGTCGGGCAGTCGCGCAATCACCAACTCTTCCGATGGGGCATCGGTCAGGGTTGCGTCATCCTCCCAGTAGAAATGCGGATGATCGTGGGTATTGGTATCGAAATAGCTTTTCGATCCATCCACCGTGACTTCCTGCATCAGACCAACGTCACAGAATGCTCGAAGCGTATTGTAGACTGTGGCCAGTGAAACCGCTTCGCCATGCGACTTGGCAGCTTCGAACAGGCTTTCTGCCGTCACGTGCCGATGCTGCCCATCACCGATCAGAAGCGCCGCCAGGGTGACCCTCTGCCGTGTTGGCCTGAGCCCCGCTTTCGCGAGCCATGATGTCCCTACGTTATGTTGCGCGCTCGTCATGACAGCCTCTTGTGTCCTTACATTCGCTATATAAGGGATACACAGGTGTGTTTTCAATCGGATTCCGGCGATTTCCAATAGCCGTTGTCACGAAGTTTTCTTAAGAATTCCTGACACCTCTGCGGGTCCGTTACTCTTGCAGAGTTCCCGAACCGGGTGCTAGAGGGGTTTGAATAACAAGACTTGCCCAGCAGGAGACGCGCCAGAATGGCCCAATACCCGACAAATTTCGACAAAGATGACCTGCTAAAATGCGCCCGCGGCGAGCTTTTCGGGCCCGGCAACGCCCAACTCCCCGAACCCCCGATGCTGATGATGGATCGGATTACCGATATCTCTGGCGACGGCGGAGAGCACGGCAAAGGACATGTTGTCGCAGAGTTCGATATCCAGCCCGATCTATGGTTTTTTGAGTGCCACTTTCCGGGCAATCCGATCATGCCCGGCTGCCTGGGGCTTGATGGGCTCTGGCAGCTTACGGGTTTCAACCTCGGCTGGCGGGGCTGGCAGGGGCGCGGCTACGCGCTGGGGGTCGGTGAAGTGAAACTGACCGGTATGGTCCGTCCCGATCGCAAGATGCTGACCTATTACGTTGATTTTACGAAAGCCATACAGACCCGGCGCTTGACAATGGGGGTTGCCAATGGCCGTGTGGAAGCAGACGGCGAAACCATCTATCAGGTGACTGACATGAAGGTCGCGCTGTCAGAAAGCTGACGCCTGAACACGCATCGAAGGAATGAAGGAGAGCGCCATGCGCCGCGTCGTCGTGACAGGATTGGGGATCGTCTCATCCATCGGGAACAATGCCGAAGAGGTTCTGGCCTCTCTCAAAGCGGGCAAGAGCGGCATCGTCGCCAGCCCGGAGATGGCAGAACATGGGTTCCGCAGCCGGGTCGCCGGCACGCTCAAGATCAACGTATCAGAGCATATCGACAAACGCACATTGCGGTTCATGGGACCAGGCGCTGCCTATTCCTACATCGCCATGGCCCAGGCGATTGAGGATGCCGGGCTGGGCGAAGATGTGGTTTCCCACCCGCGCACAGGGCTGGTAGCTGGCTCTGGCGGTCCCTCCACCAGCGCCATGCTGACCGCGCACAACGTGGTAAAGGAAACGGGTGCGACAAAGCGCATTGGGCCCTTCGCCGTGCCGAAATGCATGTCCTCGACCGTCAGCGCCAACCTCAGCACGGCCTATAAGATCAAGGGTATCAACTATTCGATCACTTCGGCCTGTTCGACCTCGCTGCACTGCATCGGCAACGCAGCCGAACAGATCATGCTGGGTAAGCAGGATGTGATGTTTGCAGGTGGCGGCGAAGAGCTCGACTGGACGCTCTCCTGCCTTTTCGACGCCATGGGCGCGATGAGCAGCAAATATAATGACGCGCCGGACACGGCGAGCCGCGCCTTTGACGCCAACAGGGATGGGTTTGTAATCTCCGGGGGCGGCGGGATTGTCGTCTTGGAAGATCTGGATCACGCGCTTGCGCGGGGTGCAGATATCTACGCTGAAGTGACCGGCTATGCGGCCACATCGGACGGCCACGACATGGTGGCACCCTCTGGCGAAGGCGGCGGTCGCGCTATGCAGATCGCCCTTGAGACGTTACCAGCGGGCCGCAGTGTCAGCTATATCAACGCGCATGGCACCAGCACTCCTGCCGGTGATCAGCCGGAGATCGAAGCCGTGCGCCGCGCCTTTGAGGGCATGAACCAGCCGCCTGTCAGTTCGACCAAATCGATGACCGGGCACAGCCAGGGGGCTGCGGGCGCGCAGGAAGCGATCTACTGCCTGCTGATGCTGAAGGAAGATTTCATCGCGCCTTCGATCAATGTTGAGACCTTGGACCCGGCTTTCCAAGCTGATGAGATTGCCACGGAGCTTGTTGAAAATGCCGGGCTCGATTCCGTGATGACCAACTCTTTCGGTTTTGGTGGCACCAACGGGTCCATGATCCTGTCCAAGTATCAGGGGTAAGAGAGCACATATGTCTGGTCTACTGAACGGAAAACGCGGCCTTGTCATGGGGGTGGCCAATGAACGCTCCATCGCTTGGGGCATTGCCAAAGCCATGGCCGAGGCGGGCGCAGAGCTGGCGTTCACCTATCAGGGTGACGCCTTTGGGTCCCGGCTCGCGCCCCTCGCAGCTTCGGTCGGTTCGGATTTCATGGTCGACGTCGATGTGACCGATGACGCCTCCCTCGACGGCGCTTTCGAGAAACTGGGAGCGCGCTGGCCGACGATCGGCTTTGTCGTGCACGCCATCGCTTTTTCAGACAAGAACGAGTTGACGGGCCGGTTCCTCAACACAAGTCGCGCCAATTTCAAACGGACCATGGACATCAGCGCTTACTCTTTCATTGAGGTCGCGCGCCGGGCGCATCCTTTGATGGTCGAGAATGGCGGCACGTTGCTGACGCTGACCTACCAGGGCAGCAACACGGTTGTGCCAAATTACAACGTCATGGGCGTGGCCAAGGCTGCGCTGGAAAGTACCACCCGATATCTGGCCAATGATCTGGGTCCAGATGGCATTCGTGTCAATGCGATCTCACCCGGGCCGATGAAAACGCTCGCGGGCGCAGCCATTGGCGGCGCGCGAAAAACGCTCAAACACACGGATCAGAACGCACCCTTGCGCGCCAATGCAACCCTGGAGGCCGTTGGCGGGACGGCCGTTTATCTGGCCTCCGACGCAGGAGCCTGCACAACCGGCGAGATCATTCGCGTTGATGGTGGCTATCACGTGCTCGGCATGCCACAGGGCGAAAACATCTAGCATTTGAAGCAAGGGGCCGGCGATAACGCCCCACTGATGCCATATTCGATTTGTACGCTCATTTCATGTTTCAACGTGCTGATTCCCGTACCCTGCGACAAGCTCGCTATATCCGGCGCGCAAGCCGCGCGCGCCTCTTCGCCTGGCTGTTGATGCCGGTAACTGCCGCCACTTTTTCAGCGGCCATGTGGTCCGATCCGGTTCTGCAACCCAAGCTACAAGCCGGCCTGGAGACATCCAAACCGATCATCAATGCCCTGATGCAGGGTGAATTCCCCACCGACGAAGCGCGTGAGTTGCAAGACGCCGCTGTTCAGAAGGCGGCTGAGCTTAACGCAAAGATCGCAGGGCTGCCAATCGCCCGCACACCCGTCAACCGTCCGGGAGACGACAGCTAGCCGCACAGCGCGATCAGCTGATGGAAATCAACTCAATGTCGAATTTGAGGTCCTTGCCTGCGAGCGGATGATTTGCGTCCAGCGTCACGGTCGCCTCATCAACGTCCACAATCATAACCGCCATGGCCTGCCCGTCAGGTGTCTGCATCTGCAACTGCGTGCCGATATCAAGCTTGATATCCGCCGGAATACCCTCCCGCGGTACCGCCTGACGCATCTCCGGATTCAAGGGGCCATAGGCTTCGGCACAAGGGATATCGACCGTCTTTTTTTCGCCAACTTCCATACCCGACAAGGCAACATCCAACCCGGGAATAATCTGGCCGGAGCCGACCACGAATTCAAGCGGATCGCGCCCATCCGAACTGTCGAAGGTGGTGCCGTCCAGCAACGTCCCTGTGTAATGAATGGCGACGGTGTCTCCCGATTTAACTTGGGTCATCAAAATTCCGATCATGTTCTGGGAAAGAATGGCGGAGGCCGCGTGTCTGCACGGGTTCTCCTGAAGATGTGAACAAATTGCCCATGTTGGCCCAGCGAGTAAACCCGAAATTCTGAATTTGGGACTTTTCGGTCGGGCAGAGCCGTGACACTCTGAGACAAGAGACTGCCGGAGAGGGTATCACCATGCCAGTAACGACCTGCGTTTTTGACGCTTACGGCACATTGTTTGACGTGGCAGCGGCGGCAAGACAGGCAGCGGCTGAACCCGATTTCGCGCAACTATCAGACACCTGGCCCGCGCTGGCGGAACATTGGCGCCTGAAGCAGCTACAATACACATGGCTGCGCGCCGTGGCGAGCGCCCATGACGATTTCTGGAAAGTCACGCAGGACGGGCTGGATTGGGCGCTGGAAAAGACCGGCCTGCACGGCGATGCGGCTTTACGTGAAAGATTGCTGGCGCTCTACTGGGAGCTGGAAAGCTACGCGGAAGTGCCTGCCATGTTGCACAGTCTGAAAGCAGGCGGATTACAGACAGCAATCCTGTCCAACGGCTCGCCCGATATGTTGCAGGGTGCCGTAACCTCCGCTGGCATTGCTGATGTTCTGGACGACACGCTCTCGGTCGAGGCAGTTGGCGTTTTCAAACCCGATTGGCAGGTTTACGACCTTGTCGAAAAACGATTTGGCTGCGCCAAAGAAGAGGTTCTGTTCGTTTCCTCCAATGGGTGGGATGCGGGTTGTGCGACCGGTTATGGTTTTACCACCGCCTGGGTTAATCGGGGGGGCGATCCGGTGGACCGTCTGCCCTGGACTCCACACCACATCCTCGATGACCTCTCTGGCATCCCACGATTGGCAGGTCTCTAGTGGCGCGATTCAAAGCATCAGACGGGTTGTGGCTTCACTATACCGACGAAGGCGAAGGGCGTCCGGTGCTCTGCCTTGCAGGGTTGACCCGCACAACCGCAGATTTCGACTATGTCACGCCACATCTTCGAAACCTGCGGCTGATCAAAATGGATTACCGCGGACGCGGATATTCCGATTGGGATCAGAACTGGCAAAACTACGCTTTGCCGGTTGAGTGCCGCGATGCGCTGGAACTGCTGGACCATCTGCAGGTCGAAAAAACCGCGATCATCGGAACATCCCGCGGGGGTCTGAACGCCATGGGCCTTGCGATGGGAGCCAAGGACCGGTTGACCGGCGTGGCGCTGAACGACATTGGACCGGTGATCGAAGCGGAGGGACTAAAGTTCATCTCCGGCTACTTGGGACGCAATCCATCGGCTAAAACCCATGCCGACGCAGCGCATATTCTGGCGCAAAATTCGCCGGGCTTCATCGATGTTCCGCAAAACCGGTGGCTTGAGGAAGCCTACAAGCATTTTCGCGAAACAGATGATGGGCTGGAGATCACCTACGATCCAAAATTGCGCAACGCGGTCGAGGCATTGGGCGCGCAGGCGGCTCCCGACCTCTGGCCCTATTTCGATGCTTTGGAAGGGCTGCCATTGGCGTGTATAAGGGGGGAGAACTCCAATCTGTTGAGCGCCGAAACGTTTCTCGAAATGGGGCGCAGACGTCCTGATATGATCAGTGTGACCGTCCCCGGCAGAGGGCATATTCCATTTCTGGATGAACCCGAGTCCGTCGCCGCACTACAAACCTGGATTGAGGCATTGCCATGAACATAGAAATGATCAGAGCAGCGGCACAGCGTCTTGAAGGGCATGCCCGCAGGACACCGCTGCTGTCTTCCCCCTTTCTGGACGAGATCGCTGGACGCCGGGTCTGGGTAAAGGCGGAATGTCTGCAGCAAACCGGCAGTTTCAAATTTCGCGGCGCGTGGTCTGCGGTGTCAGCCCTTCCCGAAGACGCGCGCGCGCGCGGCGTCATTGCCTTTTCCAGCGGCAATCACGCGCAGGGAGTGGCCCTGGCGGCCCGCGCGCATGGTGTCAGCGCAGTCATCATTATGCCGCAAGATGCCCCGCGCGTGAAAATCGAGAATACCAAAGCCCTGGGAGCGGAGGTTGTGCTCTATGACCGGGCCGCCGGGGAGGACCGGGATGCCTTGGGAGATACGCTTTCAGCGCAGCGTGGCCTGACCCTGATCAAACCCTTTGACGAACCGCAGGTCATCGCCGGGCAAGGGACAGCCGGGCTGGAGATTGCCGAACAGGCCGCTGAGCAAGGCATTTCCAAGGCAGACGTTATCGTCTGTTGCGGTGGCGGTGGCTTTTCGTCGGGCATTGCCCTTGCACTTGAGGCAGAGGCTCCGGGGCTGCGCATGCGTCCGGCAGAACCGGAAGGGTTCGACGATGTCGCGCGCTCACTCCGGTCGGGGCGGATCGAACGAAACGCGACCCAATCGGGCAGCCTGTGCGACGCGATCATCACTCCGCAACCGGGCGTCCTGACATTCCCGATATTGGCACGATTGGCTGGCCCCGGTATTGTCATCAGCGAAGAGGACGCCTTGCGCGCTGTCGCCCTTGCGTTCAACCGGCTCAAGGTCGTGGCCGAGCCGGGCGGCGCGGTGGCACTGGCAGCCGCTCTGTTTCATGGCCATGAGATCGAAGGCGATGATGTTATCGTCACGATCTCGGGTGGCAATGTCGATAACGACGTCTTTGCGCGCGCGCTTGCGCTTGATGATCCAGCTTCGCAGCAAAAAAGGGAAAGCGCTGCATGAATATGCTCGATCTAGGTGACGTGCGGTTGCACTACCGCGTGGATGGGCCAGATGATGGCGCAACGGTCGTGTTTGCAAACTCGCTGGGCACCGATCTGAGGCTGTGGGACCCGATCCTGCCCTACCTGCCCGAAGGTCTTCGCATCATTCGCTATGACAAACGGGGCCATGGTCTTTCAAGTTGTCCACCCCACCCCTATTCCATGGGCGCACTGGTTACCGATGCAGAAAGACTGCTCGATCATCTTGATGTCCGGGAGTGCGTCTTTGTGGGCCTTTCCATCGGCGGAATGATCGCGCAGGGGCTGGCCGTCAAACGATTGGACCTGATCCGGGCGATGGTGCTGTCGAACACCGCTGCCAAAATCGGGACGCCGGATATCTGGTCAGAACGCATTCGGGATGTCGAAAAAGGCGGCATTGAAAGGCTCGCCGATGCTGTGATGGAGCGCTGGTTTTCCAGGAGTTTCCGTGCGACGCCAGCGCTTGAGCTTTGGCGCAACATGCTGACGCGGCAGGAGGACGTAGGCTACATAGGATGCTCTGCGGCCATTTCAGGGACAGATTTCTACACCGCCACAGCCAGTCTTCGCCTGCCAACGCTCGGCATTGCAGGCGCTGAAGACGGCTCCACCCCACCCGATCTTGTGAGAGAAACCGTGGATCTGATCCCCGGGAGCCAGTTTCACATCATTCGAAAGGCGGGCCATTTGCCTTGCGTGGAACAGCCCGAGGAATATGGCGCGATCCTGACGAGATTTCTCAGAGAGGTCGGTCATGTCTGACGTCACCGCTCAATTGCCCGAATTTCTCTGAACATGGCTGCAAGCGTTTTTGACAGCCCTCTCTTTTCTCAACTTTTCCCCACTGGCGAAACCGGGCGGCTCTTTTCTGACAGTGCCAGCATACGTGCGATGTTGTTGGTTGAAGGGGCACTGGCAAAAGCGCAGGGGCAGCTTGGTTTGATCCCTGAGATCAGTGCCGCCGCCATTCATCGTGCCACGCTCGAAATACAAATTGACCCAGGCGCGCTGGCGAAAGCCACCGGTGAAAACGGCGTGTCCGTACCGGGGCTGGTGGCGGCCTTTCAGGCGGAAATGAATGCGCCCGAACACGCCCAGTATCTGCATTGGGGAGCGACGTCGCAGGATATCATAGACACCGGGTTGATGCTGCGCTTACGTCAGGCACTGACCCTGGCCGAGGCTGAGTTGCGCAGGGTCCTTGAAAACCTCGGTCGTCAGGCAGAAGCCTTTGCCGACTTGCCGATGGCCGCACGCACCTATGGGCAGCAGGCGACGCCTACAAGCTGGGGCGCCGTTGTTGCTGCCTGGGGCGCGCCATTGCTGGACGCGCTGGACGCTCTGCCCGAGGTGCGCAAATACAGCCTGTGGGTCTCTTTGTCAGGCGCAACTGGGACCGCTTCTGCCTTGGGCGAGAGCGCACCGGCACTCCGAACCGCCCTTGCCGATGGTCTGGGGCTGCGGGATCCGGGCCGCTCCTGGCACACGGATCGCGGCCCGCTATTGCGGATCGCGGGTTGGATGACGCAGGTCACGGCGCAACTGGGAAGTATGGGGCAAACCCTGACCGGGATGGCTGCAACAGAGCTACAGGAGGTCTCCCTGGGCGAGACCGGTGCGTCTTCGACAATGCCGCAGAAACAAAACCCGGTTGGGCCTTCCGTACTGACAGCCCTTTCCTACCAGATGGCGGGGCTGACTGCGGGTTTGCACAATGCCACGTCACATCAATTTCAGCGTGATGGGGCTTGCTGGTTCACTGAATGGATGGTGATACCGCAGATTGCGCTGACCTGCGCGGCGGCACTTCAACAAGCATCTGCGCTATCGGGTACGCTTCAACCCAACGCCCAAAACATGGCGTCATCGCTGCAAAGCGGCCTTGGGTTGATCCACGCCGAAAAGCTCAGTTTTGCACTATGCGCGAAAATGCCGCGTCCCGCCGCAAAAAACGAAGTCAGGGTGCTTTGTGCCGAAGTGACCCGCACAGGAAAGACGCTTGCCGAACTTGCCCTGGCGAAGCACTCCGACTTGCCCAAATCTCTTTTCCAGCCCGACGCGCAACTTGGTCAAGCACCAGCGGACGCGCTCCGGTTCGCCGAACGGGTTCGGGCGCTCTGAGTGATGCGCCCCGCAGTTCTTTTCATCCTCATCACCGTCATGCTGGATGCGATGGGGATTGGTCTGATCGTTCCCGTCATGCCGGATCTGATACAGGAGGTTCAGGGTACCGGACTGAGCAAGGCCGCGCTTTGGGGCGGCGTGCTCTCCACCACCTTTGCGCTGATGCAATTCATCTTTGGCCCGATCATCGGTGGCTTGTCGGACCGGTTTGGCCGCAGACCCGTGCTGCTGCTCTCGCTCGTCGTCATGACATTGGACTATCTGGTAATGGCGGTGGCGGGCAGCATTTTCATTCTACTGTTAGGGCGCGTGATTGGCGGCATTACCGCGGCCACGCAATCAACGGCCAACGCCTATATGGCCGATATCTCCGGCCCCGAAGATCGCGCGGCAAATTTCGGACTGGTCGGTGCCGCCTTTGGCGTTGGTTTTGTCCTTGGACCATTGCTGGGAGGATTACTTGGCGAATACGGCACCAGAGCCCCCTTCTACGCCGCCGCGGCACTCGCCGCCATCAACGCGATTTTTGGCTACTTCATCCTGCGCGAAACGGTCACAGACGCGATTCGCCGCCCCTTTCGATGGTCGCGCGCCAATCCATGGGGCAGCATTCGCCAGTTGGGTAAACTGCCCGGCCTGCGGCCCCTGCTTCTGGTCTACTTCCTGTATCAGGTCGCTTTCATCGTCTACCCGGCAATCTGGTCGTATTTCGGCAAGGAGCGATTTGGATGGGATCCCTCCACAATTGGTCTGAGTCTCGCGCTTTTCGGGATCATGCTGGCCATCGTCCAAGGCGGCATGATCCGGTTTGTTTTGCGTGTACTTGGCGAAAGAGGCACGGTTCTTTACGGGCATCTCTTTGATATTGCAGCATTTATGGCGCTTGCATTTGTCGCCAATGGCACGGTTGCTCTGATCCTGACGCCGCTGGCCGCCCTGGCGGCGGTCATCACCCCGGCGCTGCAAGGGATCATGTCCAAAGCCGTCGGCAAGGATGCACAGGGCGAGCTACAGGGGGCACTGACCTCCGCCAGCGCACTGGCGATGATTCTGTCGCCCATGATGATGACCAGCGTCTTCGCCAGTTTCACATCAAGCACCGCACCGCTTTACCTGCCCGGCGCTCCTTTCCTGCTCTCGGCGGCGCTTATCGCATTGGGATTATGCGTCTTTGTGACCTTCTGGCCAAAACAAAGGACCGCAATGAATACGGAATAACAGCGACATCTGGTGTCGTGATGATGCTTGCACGCGCATCGGCATAGGGGCAGGTTCGTCGCAATGTTCAACCGCGCCCGCGCTCAAAGGAAAGTCAGCCGCCTCATGCAAACCATAAAAGCTGCCGTCTGTCGGGCCTTTGGCGCCCCACTTGAAATCGAGGATATCCAGCTGCGGCCGCCCAAATTAGGCGAAGTCGAAGTAACGCTGGATGCGGTAGCCATCTGCCATTCGGATATTTCCTACGCTGAGGGGGCCTGGGGTGGTTCGCTGCCGGCTGTCTACGGACACGAAGCGGCGGGAGTTGTCAGCAAAACCGGCGATGCCGTGCGCGGTCTCAAGGAGGGCGACAGCGTGGTCGTCACCCTGATCCGCGCCTGCGGCACCTGTGGCAATTGCGCGGGCGGCAAACCAACGCTTTGTGATACGCCTTATGACGGCGATCACGGACCGATCAAGACGGCTGAGGGCGGTAAACTGCATCAGGCGATGGCTACTGGAGGCTTCGCTGAAAAGGTCGTCGTGGATCAAAACCAGGTGGTGCGGATCGGCGACAACATTCCCAAAGATGCCGCATCCCTGATTGCCTGCGGTGTGATTACCGGCGTTGGGGCCGTGGTGAATGCAGCCCAGTTACGGGCGGGGCAGGATGTGGTTGTCATCGGTGCTGGCGGCGTTGGCCTCAACGCGATTCAAGGGGCTCGCATCGCTGGTGCGCGCCGTATCGTGGCGGTGGATATGAGCGCCGAAAAGCTTGAGATTGCGAAAGAATTCGGCGCAACTGACGGCGTGCTGGCAACACAGGACAAACCCTGGAAAGCGGCTTTTGATGCCTTGGGCGGGCGCGGCGCGGATGCCGTCATTGTGACGGTTGGTGCCATTCCAGCCTACGATCAGGCAACGCGCTATCTGGGCACGGGGGGAAAGGTCATCATGGTCGGCATGCCTCATTCCGGTGCACAATCGAGCTATGAGCCGGTCATTCTGGCGGCTGTGGGCCAAGGCATGGTGGGCTCGAAAATGGGGGACGTGGTGATCCAGCGCGACATCCCCTGGATGGTTGATTTATATGCGCAGGGGCGGCTGAAACTGGACGAGTTGATCTCTGGACGCTGGCGACTGGAGCAGATCAACGAGGCGATTGCTGATACCAAATCCGGATCCGCACGCCGCAATGTCATTGTCTTTGACAGATAACTGGTGAGCCCGCCCCCTAAGGTGGGCTTCAGGCCACCGCCCGCTCGAAGGAAACGCGCATGAAACTCGCCGATCTCGACATTATCGTCACCGCCCCGCCTGCACCCGGCTGGGGTGGACGCTACTGGATTTTAGTCAAACTCACGACAGATGACGGCATTGTCGGCTGGGGCGAATGCTACGCCTCCTCCGTCGGACCAGAGGCGATGCGCGCGGTGATAGAGGACATCTTTGCCCGTCACATGGCCGGTGAAAACCCCGAAAATATCGAAAAGATGTTTCGCCGCGCCTATTCATCCGGTTTCACCCAGCGCCCCGACCTCACGGTGATGGGCGCATTTTCGGGTCTGGAAATCGCCTGCTGGGACATTCTCGGCAAAGCCCGCAACCGACCGGTCTGGGCGCTTTTGGGCGGGCTGATGAATGACCGCATCCGCGCCTACACATATCTCTACCCGCAACCCGAGCACGACATGACTGATTTCTGGACATCCCCGGAGATGGCGGCTGAAAGCGCCTCGACCATGCTCGCCAAGGGCTACACAGCCGTCAAATTCGACCCGGCAGGCCCTTATACGCTGCGGGGTGGCCACATGCCCGCCATGAGCGATATCTCCCAATCCGTCGCCTTTTGCAAAGCGATCCGAACGGCTGTCGGCGACAAGGCTGACCTGCTTTTCGGCACCCATGGCCAATTCACCACCGCAGGTGCGATCCGGCTGGGGCAAGCGCTGGAACCCTTTTCACCCCTCTGGTTCGAAGAACCGGTGCCACCGGATGCGGTTGAGGAAATGGCCAAGGTTGCACGCAGCGTGCGCATTCCCGTAGCGACTGGCGAGAGGCTGACAACCAAAGCCGAATTTGCCGCTGTGCTGCGCGCCGGTGCCGCAACGATCCTGCAGCCTGCCTTGGGGCGCGCGGGCGGCATCTGGGAGATGAAGAAGGTCGCGGCCATGGCAGAAGTCCACAACGCCCAGATGGCACCGCATCTTTATGCCGGACCCATCGAATGGGCCGCCAATATTCATCTGGCCGCCTCAATCCCCAATCTGCTGATGGCCGAGACCATCGAAACGCCCTTTCACGACGCGCTGATCAAGAGCAGCATCCAGGTGGAAAACGGCTTCATTACTCCGCCGCAAGCGCCCGGCCTCGGCATTGACATTGACGAAGATCTGGCACGCGCGCATCCCTACACCGGCAGCGGGCTGCACCTGGAAATGCGCGAAGAGCCCTGCGACTATGTGAACGGCAATGCTTTTGAGGGCGGTGCCCCGGTACCAAAACCCTGAGATCAGGTCCGGGCCGCCTCAAACGCCGCCCAGACCGCTTCGAAGTCTTCAAAAGTGATCTGCTTTCCCTTGACCGCGTCAAAGACGATCTTTTCGGAGCGCATCAGCGTTGCGATGGCCTCGCCAAGATGCGGGACAACCGCTTCGGGGATCACCACAGCACCGTGCCGGTCAGCATGTACCAATGCCCCCGGCGCGACCGTCATACCAAAAATATCAACCGGCTGATCAAAGTCGATCACATGCACAAACCCATGGCTGGGCCCAATGGAACCCGCCACCACCGAAAACCCATCGGGCAGATCACCCAGATCACGCATGACACCGTCCGTTAACGCGCCCGAGAGCCCAAAAGCCTTGTGAATGTTGGTGTTGACCTCGCCCCAATAGGCCCCGATGGCACCGGGTACATCCATATCCTGAACAACCGCCACGCCCGGGCGCGGCCCTTCGGACATGTATTTGTAGTAGGCCATGCGGCGCGCCTTGATGATCTCGGGCGGCTCGGTTGCAGGGTTTACCGCCTGAATGCGCGCCGTACGGGCGTAGCCTACAATCGCGGGGGCTTCGGGCGCGGAACACAGCATGGTGCCACGGGTGAAATCATTGAAACCGCGCTTGCCCTGTGCCACTTCGATCGCATTGCAGACCGTCGGCGTATCGACGCGGCGCAACAGTTCCAGAAGTGCGTCGTCCATCATCGTTCCCCCGCCAGTTTTGAGCCCTCCGAGAGAGCGCCGAGTTTCGCAAAGGCAATCTCCGGATCGACAGAACCAAATCCCGCAAATGTGCCAAAACCGCAATCCGACCCGGCAATCACACGATCCTCACCGACAATCGCGGTGAACCGTTCGATCCTTTGGGCCACAAGTTCAGGGTGCTCCACAAAGTTGGTCGTTGTATCGACAACGCCCGGCACCAGCACCTTGTGATCCGGAATGTCAGATTTGCGATCCCGGAACACCGTCCATTCATGCGCATGGCGCGGATTTGAGGTCTCAAAAAGCACATAGCGGGCCTTGGCGGACATCAGCACGTCAAAGACCTTTTCCATGCCAATATCGCAGACATGGGGACCCTCGTAGTTGCCCCAGCAAATGTGAATGCGCACGCGGTCCTCGGGCACATCCTGCAACGCGTGGTTCAGGGCTTCCACATGGGCGGCGGCGATCTTGAGAAATTCCGCATCACTCAGATCATTGAAAAGCATGTGACGCGAGAGCGCCAGATCGGGGCAATCAAGCTGCACGTCGAGCCCGGCGGCAACAATGGTCTGGTACTCTTCGCGCATCGCATCGGCGAGCGCCGCAAGATAGGCCTCCCGCGTCTTGTAAAAATCATTTTGCAGGAAAAGCGAAATCACGCCGGGCGAGGCCGCGTTCATGAAACCACGTGATGCGCCATGCTCGGACATGGCCGCCTTCAGATTGTCGATATCCTTTTGCAGCTCGCCCTGCCCTTTGGACGTGACCTGTCCGGTGCACATGGGTCGCGCGTATTGCGGTGTGCCACCATCTGCCGCCAAGCGTTTGAGAAAGCTGGGGAATCTCTTTAGGTCCGCCGGTGCGTTACGCGGGCTGTCGCCCGAAAACCCGGTGTAGCGATCCTTGACATAGGTGGCATAGGAAATCTTTGAAGTCTCGCCATCGCTGACAATATCCACACCCGCTGCGACCTGTTTGGCAACCGTTTGCGAGACCGCTTGCGTCATCGCCGCATCAAACGCCGCCGCGTCATAAGGTTCCTCACGTTCACGGGCGAAAATGAAATCCACAACCTTCTGCGTGCGCGGCAGGCTACCGACATGTGTGGTGAGAACTGTCATGGCGCGCTCCATGTGGGACCGGCCGGATCATCGGTGCCGAGGATGTGATAAAGCGCGGCCTCACCGGTCATGGAAGGCACCGCGTTGTGCATCAGGTTTTCAGGAACCGACATTGTGTCGCCGGGCGCCAGCGTTGCGGCCCCTCCCTCCCAGGAGACCCTCCAATGGCCGGTAACCGGCATCAGGACCGAGGCACGATCATGCTGGTGCATGTCTGCCGATGCCGAGGCGCGTGTCACCAGTGACACCTCGAACCCCGGTTTATCACGCAACATTGCCTCAGCGCCGATGACACGGGCCGGAGTCTTGTCTGCCAGGGCCACCATGTCCCAGTACCGCGCCACATGATTGGGGATAACATCGGCTGTGGCAGGTTCGGGATAGCGGGCCAGTTCCGCCTCCGAAAGCACCGGCATCGCCTTCACACCGGATGGCAGAGACTGGCCCTGTTTGGTGTCGTAGAGCTTGCCTTCTTCGGAGAGAACCAGCCCGTGTTCGGCAGCATCCTCAATTACCTGCGGTGCCCAGATCACACCACCACCCGCATCATCACCGCCAAGGATGGCCATGATCATCCCGTAGTCATTGCCGATGTTTTCAAACCCGCGAAATATACCCGTGGGGATGTTGAAAATATCCCCTTCGTCCAGAATGACTTCGCCAGCATCGCCCCAACGGCCCCAGAAAAACCGCCAACGCCCCTTAAGGACAAAAAACACCTCCGCCGTGCGGTGGCTGTGCAGGGAGTTGCGACACTTCGGCGGCTGGCCCGCAGCCCCGATGTTGAACCCGTGCGGGATTGATATGTGAACGTGCTGATCAGGGCTTTCGGAGACGCCACCGCCGATGATGGTGAAATTTTCCTTCTGGTCGCTGCCGGGCGTGTGCGCGTCAATGAACGCGGTCTTGCAGGGCTTCAGATCGCCATAGCGAACGATGCGGGTTTCCATTTCAGCGGGGGTCATTCAGGTATCTTTCTTCAGGGTTTCGCGCAGGCTGGCCAACTCATCAGCAAGACGCGCATTTTCGGTTTCCAGCCGTTCAAGTTCTGGTGCGACAAGTGCCGCAATCTCGGCTGTATCAAATCGGGGAGTGATGAACTGCGGGCAATTCCAGTCGAATGCCGCAATCCTGATGGTAACAAGGTGCTCGACCTTGCCCTGCTCGCCGCTGGCCAGTGCTTGCGCGAGATCGGGGGCAGCGTCAGCATCAACCAGGGTTGCGTGACCGATCAGTTTCAAGCGCGCTTTTCGCGGATAATCCATGGCAAAAAGGGACACGCGGTCGTCGTTTTTCAGATTGCCCGTACTCACATATTGTCTGTTGCCGCGATAATCCGCAAAGCCGATGGTTTGCGCATCCAGCACCTTGAGAAATCCGCGTGGCCCGCCGCGATGCTGAACATAGGGCCAGCCTGTCTCCGAAACCGTGGCAATGTAAAGCGATGTGCGCGAGGTCAGAAAGGCGATTTCGTCTTCGCCCAACCCGTCAGGCGCGCCACGCGCCACCATACGCGCATTGGCGTCACGTGATCCGCGCGCTTTCTGCTCTGCTTGGACGGCAGGGGTGAACATGAGGGATCCGAAAGGCTCCATGACCTCACCCGGTGTGCAGCAGGATCTGTTTCCAGATCGTTGTTTCATCGAATATGACGTATTCCCGGCGCAGCCCCCAGGGACCGAATTCCGCGTGGCTGATGCCCAGCACATAAACCTCGGCTCCTGTGGGCGCGCCAAACCGACCCCAGCCTGAATGTTTGCCATGCAACGACCAGCGCAGGGCAGCGCGCGGCGGCATCATCGCATCGTCGCGGCCAATCTGATGGTCAATCCGGAACTCCGCATCGGGGAAAGAGGCGCGCAGCCCCATCCAGAACTGATCGGCATCGCCGTGGCTGTGACCAGTCACGCCGCCGGGGTATTCCAGATGGGCGGCCCGGTCATATTCAGCCCCGACGGCTGCCATATCCGCGCTCATGATCCGCGTCAGGATGTCGGCATATTTCGCCCCCAAGGGGTTGTCATTACCCCGTCCTTTGTAGGGCCCGGGTTGATCGGTTGCCGGGCTCAGCGGTTTGACGCAAGCCTCCGGCCCCCCTTCGCGCGCGATCAGCTCAGCGGCATATGCCTTGGGATCCCACCCCAATTGCCGGACAATCGCCCCCTGATCGCGGATCAGCCATTCATCGTTGATCTGGTTGTTTATGGCATGGCAGTCCGCCAGAATGCGGTAGGTCAGTTTCTTGCCGGTCGCCTTGCCATAAACGCCGTCATGGGCATGTGTTGCCGTGCTCAGCAACCGGTGTGAGGACAACATCCCCTCCTCAGGTGTCCCTGACCAGATCACATCCTCCCCCAGCAGGGTTCTGTCCGGAAACTCCGCCAAAGTCGCCATGGTCGCACCAATCACATTCTGATTGCCAATGACCACGGAAGCAGGTGAGCGCACCACGATATCGTCTGAATAATACTGGTGCAGGGTCGCGATGCCGCGATCCTCCCAGATTTCCCGGGTGATCCCGATTATGTAATCGGGAAAGTCCTTGAACTTCGGATCGAAGCCTTTCATGTTCGTTTATTCCTCAGGTTTGCGGGCGGAGCCGCGGATAATCAGGGGGCCATCCAGCGCAATCCGCCGGGGCGCATCATCTGCTTCAGTCAGGCGGGCAAGCAGTGCCTCAACTGTCGCTGAGACCATGCGATTGGCTGGTTGGCGCACGGTTGTCAGATCGTAACTGGGCCAGTGCGACAGCGTCACATCGTCGTACCCAACAACCGACACATCCTGCGGTATGCGCAGTTTCAACTCGTATCGCAGCACATCCATCACGGCAAAAGCCATGTGATCATTCGCCACAAATACAGCGTCCGGACGGTCTTCTGCGGCAAACATTTCGCGGGCCGCCGCCTGTGCGGTTTCAAAGTTGAAATTACCAACACCGCGGGCAAATAGCGTCATGCCCGCTGCCGCCAGCCCGGCAACAAACCCCTTCTCGCGGTCAATTTGCGTGGATGCATCCTCCCAACCCGCGATATGCGCGATGCGGGTATGTCCGCCCGCAATCAGGAAGTCCGCCAGTTTTCGCCCCCCTGCCACATTGTCGGATGTGACGCTGGTGAGGCGATCATCATATTGGTGACGGTTGAACAGAACGATGGGAATGCCCAGGCCCTCACAGCGTTTTGTCAGATCGTTCGAAAGGCCCACCGAGGCGGCGATGATCGCATCGACCTGATAATCCAATAGCTCGTCAATCACCGATTGTGTGGCGTCATGATCGTTCGATGCCATGAAAACCAGAACATGGTAACCCTCGGCCTGCAACGCTTTGGACAGGCGCTCAATCGCCTCCGGGTAGAACTGGTTTTCCAGATAGGCCACGACCAGACCGATGATGCGACTGCGCCCGGTGATCAGCGAGCGGGCGATCACATTGGGCCGGTAACCCAGTTGCGCCGCCGCCTTGCGCACCTTTTCCGCAGTCCCCTTGCTGACGGAAGCACCGGGCGTGAAGACGCGGCTGACAGCGGATCGGCTGACGCCGGCCTTTTCAGCCACTTCCAGAGAGGTCACTTTGCCCATCAGCCTGCTGTCCACCCGCCATCAATCATCATCGAGGTGCCGGTGACCATGGCCGAGGCATCTGAGGCCAGAAAGAGGGCCGCCCCCATGATGTCTTCAATCTCGCCCACGCGGGGCAGTTTGATCTTGTCCATGATCCATGCAAGGCGTTCGGGGTTGTCGAGTGTCACTGCTGACAGTGGCGTGCGAATGAACGTGGGGCAGATCGTATTGATCCGGATACCTGACTTGCCCCATTCGATTGCCATGGATTTGACCATGCCTTCCAGCGCATGTTTGGACGCGCAGTAAACCGCGCGGTCCACACCGCCCACATGCGCCATCTGACTGGAAATATGGATGATCGAGCCGCGTTTTCCGGCCGACATCAGGGCTTTTGCCGCCTCGGCGGACAGAAAATACGCCCCCCGCAAATTGATATTCATCACCGCGTCAAAATCATCAGGCGTGGTTTCCACGGCGGGTGAATGACGTGCCAGCCCGGCAGAATTGACGACAATGTCGAAGGGCGCTTCAAAGACGGCGGGCAAAGCGGCCACATCTGTCTGATCAAGCGGCAGGGCTTCGACGGACCAGCCTTGCGCAGCCATAGCATTGACCGAGGCTTGCAGCACGTCCAGGCGCCGCGCGGCGCACACGACATGGGCTCCTGCTTCTGCCATAGCCACGGCGCAACCCAGACCGATGCCGGAGGACGCTCCGGTGACCAGCGCGCGTTGACCGGTCAGGTCAAACTTTGGCGTTCTCGGCAAATCCATTAAAGGGCCACTCCTGTTTCCGGGTCAAATCCCGCGCGGGCCTTGTTGAACTCGCGCAGGCGCGCGAAAACATCGACCCCGATCTGATCATACATCTGCAATAGATCAACCAATACCCAGTTTTCACGGATCAGCCCGTTTTCCACGCGCCAGAAATCCAGAGAGCGCATTTCGATCTTCTGGCCCGTCGGCGCGATGCCGAGCCAGCCTCCTTGAGTGATGGATTGATACATGTTTGGCCAGCCGGTGACAGCGGCGTAATTTGCCTCCCCAAAGAAGTGGTATTCGATCTCGTCCAGATATTGCCCCCGATCCGGCATCGCCTTGAGGAAGGGGATCTGGTGCCAGTTTCGAAACCCTTCGATGCCGCGACCACTGCCAATGCCGGAAGGCCCGTACCACATCAGTTTGGGGTGCCAGAAACGGTCCATTTCCATGACCTCCGGTCCGCCCTCGGAAGGGTGTTTCTTGAGATAATTCAACGCATCGATGATATGCTGGCATGTTGCCATACCCGCCGCTGGATCATGCGGGCCGGGAATGATGCCATCATTGCTGGCGGGCGCAGGCACATGCCATTCGCGCCCCAGCGATGGCGTCATCGGCCAGGCATTTGCCTGCATCATCACCTCGGGAATGTCCCAGATCGCCTGCATTTCAACGAGCTGCCCCTCGACAAAGCGGAAGAACTCGTGAAACCGCATGTGGACGATATGCCCGGTCGCCGGGATGTCGCGCCAGGGCTTGTGAAACGTGCCGCAATAATACCCGCCGAAGCCAACCCATTGATGACCCTCCGGCGTGGCCCCGGCCATCACAATGAAATCGCGGCGCTCAAGGTCGGGGATTGCGCTTTGCAAGGGGACAAAGGCGGTGTCGACGAAGGTGTCAACGCTCTGCATGGTCTCAAATGGGAAGGACAGGCGAAACATTGCATCCGGCGCGGAAATATCCTGCAGCGTTCTGCGCAATGCCTTGATATCAAAATCATAAAGTGCCGCGCGAAAGGGGGCGATCAGCTCTTTGTGGTATGTGGGCAAATCCGTCATACGGCGGATCTTTCGAGGCGGGTAAAGAGATCTACACCCATCTGCGCAAAGAGATGCACCATGTCCACAAAGACCCAGTTTTCGGTGAATTTTCCACCGGTGCGCAACCAGAAATCCAGGCCCGAAACCTCGATGGGATTGCCCGTTGCCGGATGACCCAGATAGGTCCCGCTGTGCGTCCCGATGACCCCTTTGGGACCAGAGGCGGCCAACAGACGATCCTCTGCAAATAGGCTTTCCAGATGCATCACCTTGCGGTCGGGAAAGGCTGTCAACCAAGGATTTTGATGCAGGGTCTCGAACTCGCGCAAGGACAGGCACGCCCCGATGCCGCCGGGGCCGTACCATTTGACATTCGGGTGAAAAAACCGGGCCATCCCCATGCTGCCAAGGTCATTTTCGTCGTAGCGGTTGAGACCGCCGAAGATGAAATTCCGCCCGAAATCAAGTGTCTCGCGGGTTGCGACATCGCTTTGGGGCGTGCTCAGAATCGCGTCATACGCCGTCGCCGCCGGGAAAACATGCAATGCTCCGCGCGGTTTGGGCAGCACCGGCATGCCAATCTGGTCGCACCAGTCGACGAAATCCCAGATCGTCTGCGCATGGGTAATCTCGCCCGCATCGTCAAAACGCAAGAATTCACCCCATCTGATCCGCAAATCGGTCTGTGTTGCCGGGATACCGAAGGCCGATGCCGTTGCCCGCCCGGTATAGTAGCCGGTGCCAGCGACCCACCACGCGCCATCTTCGGCACCACTCTCATGGGCTTCGGACGCACCACCCATGAATATATGCACGTCCCGTTTCAGATCAGGGATCGCGGCGCGCAACGGGGTGAAAAGTTGCGCGATCACCGCGTCCGCATCGGTGTGCACACCAATGGGTTCCGACGCTTGCCAATAGGTGAGCGCGGGCAAAAGCGCGCGCGCACTGCCAGGGTCGGTGTCGAGCGCTGTCCAAAGCGCCAGCGCCTTGTCCTTGTTGCGCTGATTGGCGTCCATGCAGGATTACTCCGCCGCTTCCTGCACCGGTGCGCCGGTGCCATAGGGAACATTCACCCCGCCATAGCGGCGCACACGCAGATTGCACTGCTCCGCATGACCGACAAAGCCTTCCAACATGCACAGGCGCGAGCCATAAGCCCCGATTTCTGCGGCCGCCTCATCGGTGAGAACCTTCTGATAGCTATGCGTTTTCAAAAACTTACCAACCCACAACCCGCCCGTATACCGCCCGGCTTTTTTGGTCGGCAGGGTGTGGTTCGTCCCGATGACCTTGTCGCCATTGGCCACATTCGTGCGCGGGCCGAGAAACAGCGCACCGTAGCAGGTCATGTTCTCCAGAAACCAGTCATCCCGGTCGGTCATCACCTGCACATGCTCGGAAGCAATATCATCGGCAACGGCCAGCATTTCGTCATAGCTGCTACACAGGATCACTTCGCCATAGTCCTCCCAACTGACTTTCGCGGTGTCCGCGGTTGGTAAAATTTCCAGAATGCGGTCAATCTCGGAAAGCGTTTGTTCTGCAAGTTTGCGCGAATTGGTCAGGAGCACGGCGGGTGAGTTATACCCATGCTCCGCCTGCCCCAAAAGATCGGTGGCACAGATCTCCGCGTCTACTGTATCATCCGCGATCACCATGGTTTCCGTGGGGCCTGCGAAAAGATCAATCCCGACACGGCCAAAAAGCTGGCGTTTGGCTTCTGCGACAAAGGCGTTGCCCGGACCCACGATCATGTGCACAGGCTCAATGGTGTCTGTGCCAAGGGCCATGGCCCCGACCGCCTGAATACCCCCCATGACGTAAATCTCATGCGCGCCGCCCAGATGCATCGCGGCGATCACTGCCGGATTGGGCTTGCCCTTGAAGGGCGGCGTGCAGGCAATGATACGCGGCACCTTGGCAACCGAAGCCGTGGCGACGGACATATGCGCGCTGGCCACCATTGGAAATTTCCCGCCCGGAACATAGCACCCGACCGATTGCACGGGGATGTTCTTGTGCCCCAAGATGACCCCGGGCATGGTTTCGACTTCGATATCCAGCATGCTGTCGCGTTGCGCTTGTGCGAAATTGCGAACCTGTTCCTGTGCGAACTTGATGTCCGCCAATTCGCGCGGGCTCAACTGAGCGATCAACGCGTCAATTTCCGCCATACTCAGCCTGAAGCTGGCAGGAGAATAGTTGTCGAACTTTTCCGATAATGCCCGCACGGCCACGTCACCGCGCGCTTCGATATCAGCGAGTGTCGCCTCCACTGCAGCGCGCGTTTTTGCATCATCGTCAGCACGTTCTGCGGCCGGTTTTCCACTTTTGAGATATTCAATTGCCATGAGACCACCTCTTTACTGATCGGGACGCGGCGGCGTTTTTTCACCGCGATCAAAGGCTTCCCAGCCTTCCCCCTGAAAAACATCCTTGCCCAACTGGGCCAGCACATGCGGGAAATCCACCATCACCCAATTATCGGTGATGCGGCCTTCCTCCACTTTCCAGAAATCCATGTACCGAATTTCCACGCGCTTGCCTGTTGGTTCGACACCCATGAATGCGCCCGAATGCGTGGCTTCCTGTCGGCCAAAAGCGGCGGCCCATTCGCCCATGTAAAGCCGCGCTTCATCCACACAAACCTTGTCGGAAAAGGCCGCCTGAAAAGGCCGTTGCCAATTATCCTGGAACGCCTGCAACCCGATTTTGGTGCCGCATCCCTGATTGCCCATCCAGCGAAAGCCATCGGCAAAGAAGGTACCGATATCATCTATGCGGTGGTCGTTCAGGCCGTCCACCATACCCTCAATGACCGCACGGGTCTCTTCGGTTTTGCTCATGTCCGTGTCTTTGCTGAGCACGGCCTGTTCTGGCCTTGATCCCTTCATCACAGGGTCCTTTCATCTTTGTTTTGAAACAGCGTCAGATCAGTGACGCATCTCAAGATGAAATCCCTGGGCAGCCTGTTGAGCGCCGGGTGACGCTGCATCAGGCCGGTTCTGGCACGTCTGCTCATCAGCCTTTCACAGCCCCCGCCGTCAGACCCGATACAATCTGGCGCTGGAACACCATGACCAGCAGGAACAGGGGTGCGGTGATCGACACCGCCGCCGCGACCGCTTCGACCTGATCCGTGGTGGTTGTTTCACGGTTGAAATACCCTGCGATGGCCGGAACCATGGTCTGGTTTTGTGCGTCCAGAAGCAGGGATGTTACCAGAAAGTCATTGTACCCCAGCAGGAAGGAAAAGAGACCCGTGGTGATCACCCCCGGCCACATCACCGGCATGATGACACGGCGGAAAGCCTGAAAGTGACTGCACCCATCAACGCGGGCAGCTTCGTCCAGTTCTGCCGGGATATTCTGGAAAAACGAGCGCAGCATCCAGATGGTAAAAGGCTGGTTGATCGACACCAGAACGGCGATGACGGCCCAGGGTTGCCCGTAAAGCGTGGGCGCACCGTCGCCAAATATCGGACGCAGGATTTCAGAAGAGTTGATAAAGACAGGCAGGTATCCGGCAACCAAAACCGAGTGCGGCAAGGCGCGGAACACCAAGGCCAGGATCAGCAGCCAGAACGCAAGGTCAGAGCCGGAACGCGCGAGACCATAGCCTGCCAAGGTTCCCACAGTCAGTGAAATGGTGACAACCCCCGCCGTTACCAGCATCGAGTTGAGAAAATTGCGGTAGAATTCGTTCTCGCCCCACACCGCCACGTAATGGTCAGTTGTAAGTCCAAGAACCGGCGCGCCGAGGGGCCCCAGGATGCTATTGAGAGCCCCCAGAACCAAAGGCAAAAGGCCAAAAAAGATCAGGACAAATGCCAAGGCATAGGCGATCGCGCCGAAAACCCAACCCAATACCAACAGGCCCGGCGGGCAGTATTGCCGAACCAGACCCGGAAGACGTGTGAACGCCCACCGGATCGCAAAGTAGAGCACGACGAGACCAACGACGATGTCCAAGAGCGACAGCCCGTCCCCGTTGGCGCGGGTGGCGGGGCCAAGGATCACATCCCATGGGCTGTCTGCAAAGGCGTCTACCGGGGATTTGAAACTCATGACCGCGATCCAGAAGATCGGGAAGGCGGCAAGCAGGCACCAGAACGCAAGGAAGGCACCGGAGGAAAAACGCAGCGCAAAAGACTGCTGCATGGCTTTGGGTGTCGACATTAGTGCGCGCTCCCTTTGTGGTCTCGCCAGGTTCGGCGCAACGGCAGGATCAGCAGGAAGACGATCCCGACCATGGTCAGCATAGCCGACGCAGACGCGCGGCTGATCGCACGGTTTCCGGCATCGTCAGGCGTCATGAAATCATAAGTGAGCCATTGCAGTGAAATGACATGCGCCTGGCTGCGGAAACCGACGATTTCCTCGAAGACGCGGTAGCAATCCATCAGGTGAATAAGCGCGATGAAAATGATCAGCGGCATCAGATGTGGCACGATGACGTGACGCAGCCGTTCCCAGCGGCTCGCACCGTCGATCACAGCGGATTCCAGCGTGTCCATGTTCACAGTCTGCAAACCCGCATAGAAAATGACGAACGCGAAAGGTGCCACATGCCAGACCCGGTAGAAGTACATCAGCAGTTCAATGGTCCAAGCCTGAGCAAACATTGAAATGTTGGTGCCACTCCAGCGTTCAAGCATCGCCGTCAGGATACCGTCCCCGACAAAAAGCCAATAGATCGACAGTGACCCGATGACCGGCGTGATGATAAAGGGCAGCAGCGAGATGAATATGATGGGCCCGCGAATGGCCCGCGTGGCATTGTTGACCGCCAGCGCGATGGCAAGACCAACGCCAATCACCAATGGCAGTGTCAGCAAAGTGAACGACAGGGTGAATCTGAGGGCCTTCCAAAAGTCGATCTGCATGATCGCATTCCAGTCGCCATTCCCGACAGCGCTCCAGAACTTTTCCATTTGCAAAACATTCCGGTAACTTTGCAAACCCACCCATCGTGTTTCCGTCACGGTTTTCCCGCTGTCATCCAGAACCGGTACGGTCTTGATTTCGGTTGTACAGGTTTGCGTCACGAACCCGGGAGTGCAGGTTTCTACCTCTATCTGTTCCAAAATGGGTTGTGTGACTTGGAAACTCTGGATGAACACGCTAACCAACGGTGCCGCAATGAACAACAGCATCATGAAAACAGATGGACCAACAAAAGCAGCAAAAGTCTTGAATTTCATGGGCTTGCCCTCGTGACAACTCGGTTTGCAAAGTGCTCAATTTGCTTTGCAAAACACATTTCGATGCGCTTAACAAAACATCGCCGACAGAAGATCGCTGGCCGGGAATACCCGGCCAGCCGTTTGTTTACTTCAAGACACCAGCTTCTTTAGCTGACGTTGTATAGGCTTCGGTAATTGCTTCCAAAGTGGCTTCGGCGCTGCGTTCTCCTGTAAAGAATGCTGGCAACTCGTTGCCCAGAGCGGAATGAAGCAGCCCCATCTGCGTTGTGGATGGATAGGCGGGTGGTGCAGGATTTGCCGTCGCTGTCTCAATCGCACCCTTGGCAATGTCAGTTGGCGCGTAGCCATCCACCAGCCAGATCGCAGCGTCATTGGCACTTTTCACCATTTCGGAATCCAGCCCTTCCATCGCGAGACGGAAGGCGGCATCAGCCTCTTCGTCAGAGATGTTCTTGGCGATCACGATACCGTCCCACCACAAAGTTGTGGCCGGAACACCGCCCTCCATAGCTTTGGGAGCAGCCGACATCGCAACCTTACCGACAACCTGACTTTCAGCTTCATCATCCATCGCACCCGCGCGGCTTGCCCAGAGGTTTGCCATTGCAATTTTACCCTGCTGGAACTGCTGTTGTACGTAGGTGGAATCCGAGACAAGGACTTCAGGGTCCGTATACTCGGTCATCGCCTTCATCATCTCCAGCGATTTGATACCCGCTTCGGAATTAACGGCAGCCGTGTTGTCATCGTTGAAGAATTTGCCACCAAAACCGGCGTACATGTTGTTGAAATCCTGGGCCAGATTCCAGCCGGATTTCAGCGTCGCACCCAGTGGGTATTCCATGACGCCAGCTTCCTTGATCTTGGCGGAGGCTGCCAGAACTTCATCCCATGTTGAGGGTGTTTCGATGCCAAGGTCCGCAAGAACGTCAGAGCGATACATCAGATGCTGCGTGTTCACCATCATCGCCACAGCCATGATCTGGCCATTGATGCGGATCAATTGATTGGGCTTCAGGTTTTGCCCATATTTCTCGACCAGATCGTCCAACGGGCGGATGGTACCGGCGTTCAGCAGCGGCGTGATGGTTCCGTTCGACACGCCACCGATTTGGTAAAGCGACGGATTGGCTTCAAACGCGGCAGGCTGCTTTGTCCGGAACTCCTGATCCAGCTCCGCCTGAAAGTTTCCGCATTCAGCCATCGCATCCGTGACGGCCTTCCAGGCTTCAAATCCGGCACTCAGAGATTTTACCGGCGTGGTATTTTCGTAGGAACACGCGGCAAATGCCGTGCTTCCCATAAGCGAGATCGCCCCCGCCAATGCGATTTTCTTCAAGAACATATGCAAACTCCCTGTTGCAGTTGGCTCGGGTGCATCTTGCAAGTCTGCACCCTTTGGTTGGCCCCGAAAAAGGGCATCACGGCTTAGGACAGCTGAATGCGCGTCCCGCTGTCTTTGTCGAACAAATGACAGATTGCGACCGGTACGGAGAAGGAAACCATATCCCCAATCTCTGCACGGAATTCCTTATGGGCCTTGACCGAGACCAGTTGCCCACCGGCACGCACGGTCAACATCGTCGCATCTCCCAAAAGCTCGATCGTGTAGATTGGCGCTGTAATTTGTCCACCATCGCCTTCTGCGAGAGTGGCATCTTCGGCGCGGAACCCCAACGTTACCGGTCCATCAGGGCCTTTGAGCCCGGAAATCGAAACGTTGGTTCCGGTGAAAACACCGCCCTCCAAGGTTCCATCGACAAGGTTCATGGCCGGACTGCCAATGAAACTTGCGACAAAGGTATTGGCGGGATGATCGTAGATGTCAGTTGGCGTGCCCACCTGCTGCACCTTGCCCTGCTTCATTACGACGACGCGATCCGCCAATGTCATGGCCTCAATCTGGTCGTGGGTCACATAGACCGTTGTAACTTTGAGTTCGTGGCTGAGGTTCTTGATCTGCGCCCGCGTGGACACCCGAAGTTTGGCATCAAGGTTGCTGAGAGGCTCATCCATCAGGAATACGTTGGGTTCGCGCACGATGGCCCGCGCCAACGCCACGCGTTGACGTTGACCACCGGAGAGTTCAGCAGGTTTGCGATGCAGGAAGTCGTCGAGTTCGACCATTGCAGAGGCGCGGCGCACGCGTTCATCATGCTCACCCTCCGGAATCTTGCGAACTTTCAATGGAAAGCGAATGTTCTCGTAAACATTCATGTTGGGATAGAGACCGTAGGACTGGAACACCATCGCAACATCGCGGTCCTTTGGGTCCAAATCGTTGACCACGCGCCCGTCGATGATGATCTCACCCTCTGTCGCGTCCTCCAGTCCCGCGATCATACGCATGGTTGTGGTTTTCCCACAGCCCGATGGCCCCAGAAGGACCAGAAATTCCTCGTCGGCGATGGTCAGATCAAAGTTATCGACACCTACGAAGCTGCCCCAACGCTTGTTGATATTGCGCAGTTGAATTTCGGCCATGATGTCCCCACTGTCGGATGCTGATTTTCCGGCTTACCCAACGCTAGACATTCAGATGGCCGTTTGGCAAGAAATTTTTGCACACGTTTGCAAAAACTTTCGGGAAATATCGGTAACTACTTATTTTTAAATCACTAAAATGAACTGCATCGATTTCTTATACCAGTAGAGAACGCTCAGGATCGTATTGCAGCAAGGCCAGTTGAGAGCTTCATCGCCGAGTCGGAACCGTGCACGGGCGCCTACGGCGGGAAGCTTCGCTGCCGTGCCAACGTCTCAGTCGACAAGCGCCTTGACCGCCGCGACGATGCTGTCGCAGGATGGCATGGTGGCCGCATATGCAGGACCTGTGGCGATGAAACTGTCCTCCGCCGCAAGACGCGTAAAGCTTGCAATTCCGTGTTCCGCCATCAGCGCCATCAGACCCTCCGCTTGCCCGCCGGTACGACGGCATTCGTCAACAATCAGAACATGCGTACAGTCCTGGAGCGCCGCCAACAGGGCCTCAACCGGCAAGGGCGCAAGCCAGCGCAGATCAATGACCCGAGCCTTGATGTCAGAGGCGAGAAGTTGTTTTTGCGCCTGCCGCGACAGGAAATGGCCGTTGCCATAGGTGACAATCGCCACATCGCCCCCCTCTCCGTGCACACCGACGGTGTTCAGCGGAATGGTCTTTTCCGGATCAGGATAGGGGGTCATCCACCCACCATCCCCTTCACCATGCAAATCCCGCATGGGATAGAGCGCAATGGGTTCTACGAAGACACAAACGCGCTGCTCTTCGCGCGCCAACCTATGGCACTCGCGCAGCATTTGCGCTGCGTCGGCCCCGGTTGACGGGCAGGCGATGATGATGCCCGGAATGTCGCGCAGCACCGCCAGCGAATTGTCATTGTGAAAATGCCCGCCGAAGCCCTTTTGATAGCCCAGACCGGCGATCCGCAGCACCATCGGGTTGGTCCATTGACCCATCGAAAAGAAGGGCAGCGTCGCGGCCTCACCCCGCAACTGATCCTCAGCGTTGTGCAGATAGGCCAGAAACTGGATTTCCGGCATCGGAACAAATCCGTTGTGCGCCATGCCAATGGCCAGCCCAAGAATGGATTGTTCATCGAGCAGCGTGTCGATCACACGGTCGCGACCAAAGCGCGCCTGCAGCTTCTGCGTCACGCCATAAACCCCGCCCTTGCGACCAACATCTTCGCCCATGATCAGGGTTTCGGGATGGGCCAGCATCAGATCGTGCAAGGCCCAGTTGATGATCCGCGACATGGGCTGGGGCGCATTCATCTGCGCGGCATCGGCACCAAAAAGCGTTTCTCTGGCCTGTGGGTCCGGCCCGTTGCTGGGCGCACAGTGCCGCTTTGGGGGGATCAGGCTGGCCATGACGTCCGCAGCCGTTTTCAGATGCGGTCGCCTGACAACTTGTGCGGCCTCAACCGCAACCGCTTCCAATGTGGATTGGTAAATGTCGGATAAGGTTTCTGCTGATGCCGCGCCTTTGAGAACCAGCAGCCTCGCGGAATGGAGCAGCGGATCATTTGCCTCATCCGCCTCTACTTCCGCGCGCGGCAGATAACTGGTGGCAACATCCGCGCCAGCGTGCCCATAGAGCCGCACCATACGCAGGTGCAGAAATGCAGGCTTTTTCTGGGTGCGTACGTATTGCGCGGCTGCACGTGCCGCCGCAAAAACCGCAAAAATGTCCAACCCGTCGGCCTCGAAGTAACGGACACCCGGCCTGTGCTGCATCGACGCCCTAATCCAGCCCGACGGTGTTTTGGTAGAGATGCCGATGCCATTGTCTTCGCACACCATCAGCAAGGGCAAGGGCGCGCCCTGAATGGATGTCCACCCAGCAGCGTTGATCGTTCCTTGGGCGGTGGAATGATTTGCCGAGGCATCACCAAAGGACACCATCGCCAGACCATCCCGGGCCAGGCACCCGTGTTCAGGCGCGCGGCGACGGGACAAACCGATACTATAGGCGGCCCCCAGTGCTTTGGGCAAATGGCTGGCAATGGTCGAGGTCTGGGGCGGGATCATCAGCGCGCGGCTGCCCAGCACCTTGTGACGCCCCCCGCTGGTCGGATCCTCGGAGGAACAGGCAAAGCTCAGCAGCATACCCCGCATCATGCCTTTCTGACCGGCCTGTTGCGCCCGCGCGATCTGAAACGCGGCATCGCGGTAGTGCAGAAAGGCAATGTCGTCGGGTCGCAGCGCCTTTGCCACGGCCGCCATCCCCTCATGACCGGATGAGCCAATTGTGTAGAACCCCCGCCCTGCCTTCTGCATCGCCCGGCTTTGGATATCCAACGCCCGGCTCAGCACCTGAGCGCGGTAAAGCTGCAAAGCCTCATCTGCTGTCAAACCCGGTGCGGGTGCTGCACCTTCGGGAAAATCGCCTGTCGCAAGCCGTGACAGGAAATTCTCATGCACAATCTGGACACGGTCCATCAATCACTCATCTTCTTGGCAAGCCTGCTGATCAGAAAAACGCCTGAAGGCCGGTTTGCGCGCGTCCCAGGATCAACGCATGCACATCATGCGTGCCCTCATAGGTGTTCACCGTTTCGAGATTCATCATATGGCGGATCACCTGAAACTCTCCGCTGATCCCGTTGCCGCCGTGCATGTCCCGCGCCATCCGCGCGATATCAAGCGCCTTACCGCAATTGTTGCGTTTGACGATGCTGACCATCTCGGGTGCGGCATTGGCCTCATCCATCAGACGGCCCACCTGCAACGAGCCCTGCAATCCCAGCGAAATCTCTGTCATCATATCAGCCAGTTTTTTCTGGAATAGCTGCGTGCCCGCCAAGGGTTTGCCAAACTGGTGGCGGTCCAGACCATATTGCCGCGCCGCGTACCAGCAGAATTCGGCCGCCCCCATCGCCCCCCAACTGATGCCATAGCGCGCCCGGTTCAGACATCCGAACGGGCCTTTGAGCCCCTGCACATTGGGCAGCAGGGCATCGTCGCCCACCTCGACGTTATCCATCACGATCTCGCCGGTGATCGACGCGCGCAAGGACAGTTTGTTGCCCACCTTTGGCGCGCTGAGGCCTTCCATGCCTTTCTCCAGCACGAAACCGCGAATTTTGCCGCCGTGTTCTTCTGATTTCGCCCAGACCACAAAAACATCCGCAATCGGCGCGTTGGAAATCCACATCTTTGATCCGGTCAACCTGTAGCCGGTCGCGGTTTTCACGGCGCGTGTTTTCATGCCCGCAGGATCGGAACCCGCATCCGGTTCGGTCAGGCCAAAACAGCCGATCCATTCCCCCGAGCAGAGTTTGGGCAGATATTTGTTGCGTTGCGCTTCGGAGCCATATGCGTAAATGGGATAGATCACGAGGCTGGATTGTACGGACATCATCGACCGGTAGCCCGAATCCACCCGCTCCACTTCGCGCGCCACCAGCCCGTAAGATACGTAGGATGACCCCAGCCCACCGTATTCCTCCGGGCAAGTCACCCCCAGCAATCCCATCTCTCCCATTTCGCGAAAGATACCCGGCTCCGTGGTTTCCTTCTCAAAGGCCTCAATGATGCGTGGTTGCAATTTTTCCTGCGCATATGCACGTGCCGAGGCCTGAACCATGCGCTCGTCTTCATGCAATTGATCCGCTAGGCGAAACGGATCGGACCACTCAAAAGAGCCAAGATCAGGTGCATCCTTGGCTTTCAAAACTGGGCTTTCAACGTTCATCTCATGTCCTCTCGTGGCAGCGACAGCCCCGCAGGGCGTTGCCGCATTATTGCAAAGGAAATGCCAAAAGACTAACGATGCTTTATCCTGTCATTCATGAGAAAAACTCATATGTCTGTCCCGCGTCGGTATCTTCCGTCAATCTCCGCTCTTCTTGCCTTTGAGGCCGTTGCCCGCCTGGGAAGTGCGACGCGGGCCGCATCCGAGCTTTCCCTGACGCAAAGTGCCATTAGCCGTCAATTGAGATCTCTGGAAGATCAACTTGGCGCTGAATTGATCGTGAGAGAAGGGCGTGGCCTCGTGCTTACCTCAAAAGGCGACGACTACGTGCGCGAAGTTCGAGACATATTGCAACGGCTTGCGCAGGCAACGGTCTCTGCACGCTCGGAAACCACAGGCGGGACCTTGAACCTCGCCATCCTGCCTGCCTTCGGCATGCACTGGTTGGCCCCTCGATTGCGGGATTTCGCCCGCAATCATCCGGAGGTTACCGTCAACCTTTCCACACGCCTCGCCAGGTTCGACTTCAGAACATCATCTTTCGACGCGGCCATACACTTTGGCCGCGAAGACTGGCCCGGCGTTGGATATCTACCACTTCTTCCGGAGACTGTAGTGCCCGTTTGTTCACCCGCTTTGCTGTCCTCACCGCTCTCCGATCCCACAGATTTGCTGCACTACGATTTGTTGCATCTTGATACGCGGCCAAGAGGATGGATCAGATGGATGCGCGCGCTGGGGTCCGAAGCAGTGCCACCGCCGGGCATGGTTTTCGATCAATTTTCCACCATGGCGCAGGCTGCCATCCACGGTATGGGTGTCGCATTGCTTCCGACTTTTTTCGCAGAGCCCTATCTGGCGAACGGTCAACTTGTCTTGGCTTCAGAACACTCGTCCGAGAGCATCGGGAGCTATTATCTTGTCTGGCCGCGAGACCGCGAAGAGACATCTGCTCTAACGTCGTTTCGTAAGTGGCTGAAATGTCAGGCTTCGGGCACCTAGACTCGCACACCTCATGCGCGAACTTCCCCAAATGCTAGAAAACTGTTTTTTTTCAATGCATTGTAGAGACTTGGGAAACACTCTGTGCGAGTGCATGTTGCCATATTTCCGCCATGGTTCCGGCACATTTCAGTCTTAGTTCGATTTTAGGGCAGGGTTATCTGCTGATTGGGTGGGACCGATCTAAGGAATTTTGTTTTGTTGTGTAAACCTGCGTATCTAGTATCTGTCTTGTTTTTTGGATCGGTCTCATTCACGGCCGACACGGCGCTTTCAGAAGAGCATATCGTTATCATTTTGGCCTCTGCCTATTTCCCGGAACATATTGACGTTCAAATCGGAGATACGGTTCGCTTCATCAATGAAAGCGGTCAGGCTCATGCGGTCAGCGGCTCAGAAGGCTTGTGGACCACCGACACAATTGCTGCCCGCGCCGAAGCGACCGTTCATTTTCAGCCTGAGATGGCGGGCCGGTTTCACGGCTGGTCAGATCGCCTCATCGAAGGCCGCCTTGACCTGACACGCGCGCCTTTGATCAACTGAGGCACGCGACCGTCGAGCGAAACACTGGCGCTGTTTGGGTCGACAAACTGTGATCCTTGGAGTTCTGGCCTGCGACCCGTTTTGAGATCACAGCGCTGTCAACGCGTGCAGACGGGACGTACGCTGGAATACGCCAAGCGCGGAGCAGACCGCGGGTTGTGGCGCCCCCAAGCACTGTGCGTTCCCACATCATCGAGCAAACACTGAATCTGGACCTTTGGGAAACTCAATTGTCGGGGTGAGTTGGCACCTCAGTGCCAACGCATCGTCTGGAAGTACAGCTGCCATACGTCTGCACACTTCGGCAGGACAACTGACGCGACCCAGGTTTCCAGCAATCACAATGCACAAAAAAAACACGCCCGAAACTTGGTCCGGGCGTGTTGGCATGATTTTACGGCGCGTCTACTTGGCTGTGATGCGCCCGTCTGTGTAGGGCGAATAGGGGCCGTTTGCCGCGAGGAATTCAGCCGTCACATCAGCCAGATCGGGCCCAAAATCATAGGCGTTTTGCGCGGCTTTGAACATGTCGTAGCCATCTCCGCCGTTACGCACATAGTTGTTGGACACAACCGAATAGACCTTCGCAAGGTCAATGGGTGCACCACCGACCATGACGTCGCTGATCCGGCTGCCGGCGGGTTTGGAGACGTCAAACGCGTAGCTCATGCCCGCAACCTGCGGGAAACGCCCTGCCCCTTCCTCATGTTCGCTCACGCCATTTTCCAAGGCGGCCAGAATTGTCTCTCCAGTGACCTGGAAGGTGCTCAGGGTATTCTGGAAAGGCAGGACCGTCAGGACTTCGCCCATGGTAACTTCACCTGCGTCGATACTGGCACGGATGCCACCACCGTTCTGGATCGCGATCTCAACACCCTGATCTTTCACACGCGCCAGCATGGCGTCCGCGATCAGGTTGCCCATGGCACATTCCTTGGCCCGGCAATCTTCACGCACACCGACAATCTCGGCAGCAGTTTCAGCCACTACCTTGTTGCGGATCTTGTCGAGCGGTGCCGCAGCTTCAGCGATCCGCGCGGCGGTATCCGCGTCCTTGGCGACGTTTCCGTCGATCAGGATGGGTTCCCCCTTGGCTTCGGTGATATTGCCCGCGTCATCGAATGTGACGTTCAATTCGCCCAGAAATTTACCGTAAGCATAGGCCTGCACAATGGCCGTATCACCGACCATCGTCGGATAGGGTCCTTCGGCGCGATCGCTGGAATTGGACAACAGCGAATTGGAGTGACCGCCGACAATGACGTCAACGCCTGTGGTCTCTGCGGCAACGCGCTGGTCCGTACGGTAGCCGGAATGGCTCAGCACGATGATTTTGTTGACACCTTCAGCGCTCAGCCTGTCCACTTCCCCCTGAACCGCCGCAACTGGATCGGAAAAGGTGATGTTATCGCCCGGAGAGGCCAGTTCGTCGGTGTCCTCAGGCGTCAGGCCGATCAGCCCGATTTTCTCGCCACCGCGTTCGATCACCGTCGATTTGGCCAGTTTGTCAGCAAGCAGCGGTTCATTGGAAACATCCGCATTCGACATCAGAACCGGAAAATTCACCGCATCCATGAACCCGCGCAACACTTCCGGCCCGTCGTCAAATTCGTGGTTGCCGACGGTCATGCCATCATAGCCGAGCTTGTTCATCATCTCAGCAGCCAGCGCGCCCTTGTAATAGGTGTAAAAGAGCGTGCCCTGAAACTGATCGCCGCCGTCCACGAGGATCGAATTGTTGGACCTGGCGCGCGCCTCTGCAATAGCCGTGACCAGCCGGGCCGATCCGCCAAAACACTTGCCCTCGCCATCATCTTCCGCAGAGCAGCCGCTGTCATATTTGCTGATCGGCTCAAAACGTGCGTGAAAGTCATTGGTGTGCAGAATTGTCAGATTGTATTCAGCAGACGCCATGCCGCTTGTCAGGGCAAGGGCGGCGGTTGCTGTCAGGAATCGTTTCATGGTTTTCCCCTCGATTGGAACATGCCAACATCGTGGCCAATGGGAGAGCGCGTGTCAAAGGCTCTGTGGTGAAACGGGCGGGCGTTACCCTGCGTCATGATGGCGACCCCTTCCAGCTGCAGAGGGCCTTGACGCTGTAACAGTCGCAGGGCATCAGGCAGACCATGATGATCTACAAAATATTCCGTGCCGATGAATGGGCAGAACTGCGCGCAAAGGGTGAAACCACAGGCGCGCCAATTGATGTCAGTGACGGCTATGTGCACTTCTCGACATCCTCGCAAGCCGCAGAAACCGCGGCAAAGCACTTTGCCGGCCAAGACGGTTTGATGCTGCTTGCGGTGGAAACAGATCGCCTCGGCGACGACCTGAAATGGGAAGTTTCGCGCGGCGACCAACTGTTCCCGCATCTCTACCGCGTTCTGAGGCTGGATGATGTGGTTTGGGCACAGCCTTTGCCGCTGAAAGATGGTCTGCACCTGTTCCCGGCGGGTCTGGAAGAGACCAGCGCATGATTTCCGGCGCGCCATGAAACGCGTTCTCGAACAGGTCGGGCTGCGCGCATTGCGCCAGATCGACCCTGAAGCGGCACATATGCTGGCCATCAAGGCGCTGCAAAGCGGTTTGGGGCCAACACAAGGGCCGATCACCTCTGATCGGCTCCAAGTCACTCTGGCGGGTCTTTCGCTGGCAAACCCGGTCGGGCTCGCAGCAGGTTTCGATAAAAACGCTCAGGCTATTGCGCCTTTAGGACGTGCCGGTTTCGGCTTTCTGGAAGTGGGGGCGGCAACACCGCAACCACAACCCGGCAATCCCAAGCCGCGCCTGTTCCGCCTGACGCAGGATGCCGCTGCCATCAATCGCTTTGGGTTCAACAACGACGGAATGACCACCATCGGCACTCGGCTGAAAGAGGCATCGGTCAATCTGCCCGTTGGCATCAATCTTGGGGCCAACAAGACCAGCGAGGACCGCGCTGCTGATTTTGCAAAGGTCATGGCGCATCTTGGTCGTGACGTGGATTTCGCCACGGTGAACGTCTCTTCGCCCAATACGGAGAAATTGCGCGATCTGCAGGGACCCGAGGCACTGGCGGCATTGCTGGATGGCGTCATGCAGGTGCGCGGCCGAACCCCTGTATTCCTGAAGATCGCCCCCGATCTGACCGATGGTGAAATCGCCGATATTGCTGCCGTGGCGCAGGAAGCACGCGTAGATGCCATCATCGCGACCAACACGACGCTGTCACGTGACGGGCTGCGCAGTGCGCAAGCAAGCGAAGCGGGTGGCTTGTCTGGCCAGCCGCTTTTTGAACGTGCCACCAGGGTTTTGGCGCAGCTTTCCACCCGGACCGACATCCCATTGATCGGGGTCGGCGGCATCGGATCGGCAGAGCAGGCCTATGCAAAAATCTGTGCCGGCGCTACGGCGGTGCAGCTTTACACCGCGCTCGTTTACAGTGGGCTGTCGCTGGTCGGGGACATCGCCTCGGGGCTTGACCAATTGCTGGCCCGCGATGGTTTTTCAAATGTCAGCGAAGCGATCGGTAGCCGCCGCGACGATTGGCTTTAGCATCAGCGTTTTTCGGCGGACGCCTCCAGTGCCGGATATCGCAGCCCCAGCGTCACGCCACGCGCGGCAAAAGATATCAGCAGCGCGATCCATAATCCGTGGTTACCAAGCAAGGGCAGCAAAATGAAAATGGCTGCCCAGTAGATCGCAAAGCTCAACGCCATCATATTGCGCATGTCGCGGCTGCGCATCGCGCCGATGTAGATCCCATCCATCATCCAGGCAATGCAGCCGACCAGCGGCGCGATAACCATATAGGGCAGAAAAATCCGGGCGGTTTGCTGCACATCAGCATCTTTGGCCATCACATCAATGATCCAGCTACCCGCAAATGCGAATGCAGCTGCCATGGTAACGCAGACAAGTCCGCCCCAGACGGTTGTCAGCAGCGCACTGCGCCGGACGTTCGCACGGTCACCGCGACCGAAGGCCCGCGCGATCAGGGTCTCGGCGGCGAAGGCGAAACCATCCATCGCATAGGCCGTGATGTACATGAACTGCACCAACACCTCGTTGGCCGCGAGCGTCACGTCACCGAACTTGGCGCCGATAAAGACAAACGAGGAAAAAATGATCATCAGCATTGCGGAGCGCAACAGGATGTCGGTGTTGAGCAAAGCCATGCGGATCAGCTTGGCGCGGTCAAAGATGCGGGACCAGTCGCGCCAATCAGGTCGTTGAAAGGCTGCGCGACAGAACCACAAAGCCAGGCCTGCACCGGTAACCTCCGCAATCGCTGTCGCGACGGCGACGCCGTTCACGCCCCAGTCGAAGACCAGCACAAACAGCAGATCAAGCGCGATATTGACGCCGTTCATGACCAGCTGCACCCAGAAGACGCCTGACGTGCGCTCCATCGCGACCAGCCATCCGGTCAGTGCGTAAACGGCGATGGCAGCGGGTGCTGTCCAGATGCGAATGCTCAGGTAGGCGCGCGCGAGACTTTCAACCTCCTCGCTGGCCGGTGCCAGTTGCAAGGCCGCCCAGAAGACTAAAGGCTGCAAGGCAATCAGACCCAAGCCGCCCGCCATGGCAACCAGCAACGCGCGTGTCAGCCAGGCTGACACTTCTGCCTTGTCTCCTGCCCCTTCGGCCTGCCCGACCAGACCGACAGTCCCCATCCGCAGGAACCCGAAAATCCAGTAGGCGGTGGACAGGATGATCGCACCAAGAGCAACCGCGCCAATAGGGGCAGCCTCGCCCATTTGCCCGACCACACCCACATCGACTGCACCAAGTATGGGGACAGTGGCATTCGACAGAACGATTGGCAGCGCGACCTTCAGAACGCGCCGGTGCGTGACCGCAGCTGGCGCACCGGTAACGGTTTCAGTCACGCTGCGACGGCATCAGAAAATGACCCGTGGCCTGGGCAAAGAGCCTGTTACGATTGTCCTGCCAGGCCTCGACATGCACAGAAGCATAGCGTCTTCCCGACCGGTTGATGCGCGCGCGCGCATAGGCGTCGCGCGGCAGGCCGGAGCGCAGATAATCCGTTGAGAAGTCGATTGTTTTGGGCAATCGCGGCAAACCGCCAGCTTCGAGCGCCGCCGTATCGATCGCACCGGATTCGACATCTTCCCAAAGAAAGAACCAGCTCAAAGTGATGATGGCCGTCACTTCCAGAAAGGCTGCCGTCACACCCCCGTGAATGGCGGGCAGCATCGGGTTTCCGATCAGTTTCTGATCGAAAGGCAAAACGCCGGTCAGTTCGTCGCCTTTGCGTTCAAACTGCATGCCGAGGTACTGTATGTAGGGCACCCGTTCGACCAGCGCACGCAAGGTGGCATCCCGGCGCTGCTTGACGATCTGCACGGGCTCGGGGGGTCTGCGGGGCGCTTTCATCGCGTGCCCTCCACCGTAAACGCCCCGGTTGCAGCGGCCACGGGGTTATCCGTATCGTCATCCGTTGCCGTTGCGCGCACAAATGCCACCGTACGCGTCACGTGATAGCAGATGGCCTGCGCCCGGATCGCCTGCCCGGGCGTTGCCGCGCGCATGTAGTCAATACGCAGATCAATGGTCGCTGTGCCGCCAGGATTTGCGGGGTGGCTCATGACCGCAGCGCCACAGCAGGTATCCATCAGCGCAGATACAGCACCACCATGGATCACGCCGGTATCCGGGTCTCCCACCAGTTTGCCATCATAGGGCATCTCTATTGTGGCCACACCTTCTCCCATATCGGTCAATTGCATGCCCAGCGCTTTGCTGTGGGGAATCGCTTCGATGAATTGGCGCGCGATATCGACTTTATTTTTCATGATAACCTGCTCTGAACGACGAAAGGCGATGAACCTGAACCCCTTTATCAACGCAAGGCAGTCACAAGAGCAAGAGCGACGGTTGCGCTCTGGGATTTCGCGTCTTAGCCTGAGCTTAAGGGAGAGCCCAAGCATGGCAGATGAGCGTCTGACATTCAAAGAAATGTGTTCGGAATTCGATGTCACTCCGAGAACCCTGCGGTACTATGAATACATCGAACTGTTGCAGCCCGATCGTGAAGGGCGCGCCCGGTTTTATGGCGCGCGTGAATGCGCGCGGATGAAGTTGATCTTGCGCGGTCGCAAATTCGGATTTCAACTGGAAGACATCAGGCAGTGGCTGCTGATCTATGAAAAAGAAGGCACTGCTGCGCAAATGGCGGCTTGGGTCGAGCTTGCCGATGGGCAGCTGAAAGAGCTCGCAGAGCAGCGCGCGCAATTGGATGAGGCGATGCAGGAATTGCAGGATTTGCGCGATTCCGTGGCCCGTGAGATCAGTACAACCTGACGGCCTGGCCGGTCGATCTTTTTTCACTTTGATACCGAAAATGAGTTTTCCGCCTTAAATATCGGATTTTCCATCAAGAATGAGCGACAAATCGCGCTCCGTCTTCAGGTGTTGCGCGCTTTCCGTCATGGCAGCTTGCAATGTGACGTAACGTTCAGGTTACGTAAACGTCATCTGTTATTGTAGCTCCCTGACCAGTTCATACCTGTGCCGCGTTCCGATGCTGAAAAGAGTAAAACCTATGACCGATGAATTAATGACCATTCGAGAGATGTGCGATACTTTTGATGTCACACCTCGCACCCTGCGTTTTTACGAATCCAAAGAACTCTTGTTCCCGATCCGCGAGGGTCAGAAACGGCTCTTCACCCGCCGGGATCGCGCGCGCCTGAAACTGATATTGCGAGGCAAGCGGTTCGGCGTCAGCCTCGAAGAACTCCGCCAGCTGCTTGATCTTTACGATATGGGCGATCAGCAACAAGCACAGCTTCAGGCTTCTTATGAGGTCGGCCTCAAACGTCTTGCTGAAATGGAAAACCAGCGTGACGCGCTGACCGAAGCGATTGACGAACTGCAAGAACAGCTCAAGTGGGGAGCCGACATGCTCGACTCCATGAAAAACCAAAAGGACGCGGCCGAATAACGCCGCCTCAAGCACCGTCGCCTTTAGGGAGAGAGACCAGATGCCGAGATATACCGCCCCGACCAAAGACATGCAGTTCATTTTGCACGATGTGCTGAACGTCGTTGATCAGCCGATCCCGGGCTACGACGAATTGGAAGCGGATTTTACCTCCGCCGTTCTGGAGGAAGCCGGCAAGTTGACTTCTGAGGTCTTGGCGCCGCTGAACGTGGTCGGCGATACCGAAGGATGCTCCCTTGAGAACGGCGTGGTGCGCACACCCACCGGTTTCAAGGCCGCTTTCGAACAGGTCAAGGAAGGTGGGTGGCCTGGTTTGGACATGCCCGAACAATACGGCGGCCAGAATATGCCCTATGTGATCGGCACCGCCGTAGGCGAGATGTTCTCCTCGTCGAATATGGCGTTCACGATGTATCAGGGCCTGACCCACGGGGCTGCTTCGGCCATTCTGGCGCATGGATCGGAAGCTCAGAAAGACACATATCTGCCCAAAATGGTCGCCTGCGATTGGACCGGCACGATGAACCTGACCGAGCCGCATTGTGGTACCGATCTGGGGCTGATGCGCACCAAAGCCGAACCGCAGGATGATGGCAGCTATAAGATCACCGGGCAGAAGATTTTCATCTCCGCCGGCGAGCACGACATGTCCGACAACATCATTCACTTGGTACTGGCGAAAATCAGTGGCGCACCTGAAGGTATCAAGGGTGTTTCGCTCTTTATCGTGCCGAAGTTCATGGTCAACGACGACGGCTCCCTGGGAGAGCGCAATGCGGTTGCTGTCGGCAAGATCGAAGAGAAAATGGGCATCCACGGCAATTCCACCTGCGTGATGAATTACGACGGTGCGGCGGGGTTCCTGCTGGGCGAAGAGCACAAAGGCATGCGGGCAATGTTCACCATGATGAACGAGGCGCGTCTGGGCGTGGGCATGCAGGGCATGTCTCAGGCCGAGGTCGCCTATCAGAACGCGCTGGATTACGCCAAGGACCGCTTGCAGGGCCGCGACGTGACGGGCACCAAGAACCCCGATGGGCCGGCCGATCCGCTGATCGTGCACCCGGATATCCGCCGCTCGCTGATGGATCAGAAAAGCTTTGCCGAGGGCGCGCGGGCGTTCATCCTTTGGGGCTCAACGCTCATCGACGCAGCCCACCGCGGTAAGGATGAGGACGCGGACGGTCTTGTGTCGCTGCTGACGCCCGTGATCAAGGGTTTCCTGACAGATCAGGGTTTTGACATGACCATCAAGGCGCAGCAGGTCTACGGCGGGCATGGCTATATCGAAGAATGGGGCATGTCGCAGTTTGCCCGCGATGCGCGGATCGCAATGATCTACGAAGGGGCTAACGGCGTGCAGGCGCTGGATCTGGTGGGGCGCAAGCTCGCTCAGGACGGCGGCAAACATGTAATGGCATTCTTTGACCTGGTGAAAAGTTTCATCAAGGAAAACGCCGGGCAGGATGCGGATTTCGACGCCCAGTTCCTCGATCCCCTGAAAGCAGCAAGCAAAGATTTGCAGGCGGCGGGCATGTACTTCATGCAAAACGGCATGAAAAATCCGAACAATGCGCTCGCGGGCTCGCATGACTTCATGCATATGTTTGGCCATGTCTGCCTTGGTCTGATGTGGGCGCGGATGGGTAAAGCCGCCAAGCTGGCGCTGGAGAGCGGGGCCTCCGATGTGGCTTTCCTTGAGAGTAAACTGCACACAGGCCGCTATTACATGGCGCGTCAACTGCCCGCTACAGCCCTGCATCTGAGCCGAATTCAAACCGGTGCCGATACTGTGATGGCGTTGGAGGCAGCAAACTTCTAATGTCGGTCAGGTGGGCTGAAACCCACCTTGCCTACCGCTGCAAAGGACGCGCCCATGCCCAAACGTTTTCGTCTCACCCGTCGTTTTCCTGTTGCGATGACAGAGGACGGGTATCGCAGGCTGAAACGTTTTGCTGGGGATGCCGGTCTGGATGAGGGAGAAGCGCTGTCGTTTCTGTTTGAGAATTTCGACAGTGTCATCAACGAAGAGACTTTTGGCCATCGGCTGAGGTTGTTCAATTCTGAGCTGGACGCGCGCAAGAAATGAGCGCTTCCGGGGGAGAGCACGGGATGAAAGACGGATTGAATGATGCCGGCGGTTGGATGACCGAAGAGCACCACATGATTGCCCAGATGACGGCGCAGTTCATCACCAATGAATGGGCGCCTAAATTCGAGAAATGGCGCAAGCAGGGACAGATGGACCGTGAAACCTGGGCTGAGGCCGGGGAGTTGGGTCTGCTCTGCCCCTCGGTGCCCGAAGCATACGGCGGCCCGGGCGGCGATTTCGGGCACGAGGCCGCAATCCTCATCGAAGCGTCGCGCGCCAATCTGGCCAGCTGGGGGCATGGTATCCACTCCGGCATCGTGGCCCATTACGTATTGGCCTATGGTACGGAAAATCAGAAGAAGCGCTGGCTGCCCAGGATGGTCTCCGGCGAACTGGTGGGGGCACTCGCCATGACCGAACCCTCCACCGGCTCGGACGTGCAAAACATCAAGACCAAGGCCGTGCAGGACGGCAATGCCTATCGGTTGTCTGGCCAAAAGACTTTCATCACCAATGGCCAGCACGCGAACCTGATCATCGTTGCCGCCAAGACCGACCCGAATGAGGGGTCCAAAGGGGTCTCTCTGGTTATCGTGGAAACCGATGGCGCACAGGGCTTTTCCCGCGGGCGCAATCTGGACAAGGTCGGCCTGCATGCCGCCGACACCTCCGAGCTGTTTTTCGATGACGTTGCGATCCCACCAGAGAACATTCTGGGCGGTGAAGAGGGTCAGGGGTTCTATCAGATGATGCAGCAACTGCCCCAGGAACGTCTGATCATCGGCTGCGGAGCTGTCGGTGCAATGGAGGGGGCCGTCGAGCGCACCATCACCTATTGCAAGGAACGCGAAGCTTTCGGCGGGCCCTTGACCCAGTTCCAGAACACGCGCTTCAAACTGGCCGAATGCAAGACACGCGCAGCCGTGGCGCGTGCCTTTCTGGATCAATGCATCGCCGAGCATTTGCAAGGCAACCTTACCGTCGAGCGCGCAGCGATGTGCAAATACTGGCTCACCGACACGCAATGCGACGTACTGGACGATTGCGTGCAACTGCATGGCGGCTACGGCTTCATGCAAGAATATGCCGTGGCCGAGATGTGGGCCGATGCCCGCGTGCAACGCATCTACGGCGGCACAAATGAGATCATGAAAGAACTGATTGCGAGGACCCTATGACCATCCAACTTTATTGCTTTGGCGAAAGCGGCAATGCCTATAAGGCGGCCCTTGCTCTTGAACTTTCCGGACTCAACTGGGAGCCTGTAAAGGTGGATTTCTTTGGCGGTGAGGCTCGCACGCCGGAGTACCGCGCAAACGTCAACAGCATGGGCGAGGTGCCGGTGATGGTAGACGGCGACATCCGCCTGACCCAATCCGGGGTTATTCAGGATTATGTATCTGAAAAGTCAGGAAAGTTCGCGGGCAAGGATGCCACTGAGCGCCGCGAAATCCTGCGCTGGGTACTGTGGGATAATCACAAGTTCAGCTCGGTTGCGGGCCCGACGCGGTTTCTGATGCATTTCCTGCCAGAGGACAAGCGCCCTAGGGAGGTCATCGCCTTCAATCAGGGGCGTCTCAAGGCGGCCTACGCGATTTTGAACGACCATCTTGCAGAGCGTGACTGGATTGTCGGCGACGAGATCACAAACGCGGACCTGTGTTGTTGCGGCTATCTCTACTACCCGGAAAGCTTTGGATTTGACCGGGTGGACTGGCCCCATATCGACGCCTGGCTCACACGAGTTTCCAACACGCCCGGGTGGAAACACCCCTATGATCTGATGCCCGGCAGCCCTGCTGATCGGGCCTGACATGAACTACGGCGCCAAACTGCGCCCGACCAAAATAGCCGCGCCTATGCGCGCGAAAAGGAGACACCCATGACAGAAGCCTATATCTATGACGCGTTGCGCACGCCACGGGGCAAGGGCCGTAAGGATGGCAGCCTGCATGAAGTCACGTCACTGCGCCTGTCCGCGCAAACGTTGAATGCCGTGAAAGAGCGCAATAATCTGGAAGGCCACGCCGTCGAGGACGTGATCTGGGGTAACGTCACCCAGGTCATGGAACAGGGCGGCTGTCTGGCCCGTTCGGCCGTGCTGGCCTCTGATCTCGACGAGCGCATTCCCGGCCTTGCCATCAACCGCTTTTGTGCCTCTGGCATGGAAGCCGTGAACCTTGCCGCCAACCAGGTCAAAGGCGGCGCGGGCGAGGCCTATATCGCTGGCGGCGTGGAAATGATGGGCCGCGTGGCCATGGGGTCCGACGGCGCGGCCATTGCCGTGGATCCAACTCTGGCAATGGAAAAGTACTTTGTTCCTCAAGGTATTAGCGCAGACATCATCGCCACAGAATACGGCTTCAGCCGCGATGACGCCGATCAGTTGGCCGTGGAATCCCAGCGCCGTGCCAAAATGGCATGGGACGAGAAGCGCTTTGCCAAATCCGTCATCGAAATCCGTGACCAGAACAGCCTGCCGATCCTCGATCACGACGAATACATGCGTCCGCAGACGGATATGCAATCGCTTGGTGGCCTCAATCCCGCCTTTCAGGCCATGGGTGAGGTGATGCCGGGCTTCGACAAGGTTGCCCTGATGAAGTATCCGCATCTGGAAAAGATCAATCACATTCACCATGCAGGCAATTCTTCTGGCATCGTGGATGGGGCGGCAGCCGTTCTGATCGGTTCCAAAGCCTTTGGCGAGAAATACGGGCTGACACCCCGCGCGCGCATCAGGGCCACCGCGAAGATCGGAACGGACCCGACCATCATGCTGACCGGTCCGGTGCCCGTGACCGAAAAAATCCTCGCCGACAATGGCATGAACATCAAGGATATCGACCTCTTTGAAGTCAATGAGGCCTTCGCCGCTGTAGTCCTGAGATTCATGCAAGCCTTTGATGTGGAAAGTGAAAAGGTCAACGTAAACGGCGGTTCCATCGCCATGGGCCACCCGTTGGGCGCTACGGGAGCGATGATCATCGGCACTCTGCTTGATGAAATGGAACGTGCCGACAAGGAAGTTGGTCTGGCCACATTATGTATCGCATCAGGAATGGGAGCGGCGACGATCATCGAGCGGGTCTGATAAGTGACCAGCGCCGAAGCCATGTCAATCTATCAGGGGGTGTTGGACGCGCTGTCGACGGCCACCATGATGGGAGACGTGGCGACGGCGCTGGAAAGGACCAAACTGCCGTACCTGCGTCGTACCGTGAACAGCGAAGTGATCGTGGAGACCGAAGAGGATCTTGCGGAAGGCTTCAAGGTTTACGGCGCAACACTTCGAGGGCTCGGCGTCACGAATTGGGTACGGCTGGCGACTGACGCGTCGTTTTTGGGGGAAAACTATATTGCGGGCCATCACGTCACGCATTCCCTCAAAGACGCAACCCCGGTGATTGAAACCTATGCGAGCCGCATGGTGCTGATGTTGGAAGATGGAATCTGGAAAATGCTGGAACTCGAAAGCATGTTGAGCAACTCGAAGTGGCCGATTCACGTCCCCCGTGTGGCGCAGGACGCCTCGCGACATTTCGGTGCAAGCTCTGCGGAAGATGACGTGCGAAAGCATGCAGTGGCGCCCCTCACCCTCTATCAGACCTTCATTGACGGCTTGTCCGAAGCAAACAACGCGGATGATTTTGAAACCTACTGCAGCTTTTTAATGTTTCCCTACACATGGCACACCGAGCGTTCCGATGTGGTTATCCGGTCTCAGGAGGAGGTGCGCCTGTTCTTCGATGATCTGCGTGAAAGCGTGGTCGCGCAAGGTGGTGATCATCTCGTCAGATACGCCGAAAAGGCCGAATTCATCTCCGGTGATTTGCTTTGCGGTTATCATGCGACCGAATTCTGTTCCGGAATGAAAAGCGTTTACGGCCCGATCAAATCCCGCATGGTGCTCAAGCGCCAGGGCACCGACTGGTACCTCAAATCGGTGACCAATTCGCTGAGCAACACCAAATTCCCCTACATCGTCCCAAAGCCTGCCAAGGCGCTGGTGACACTTCGAACAATCCAAGAAAGGACCCGGACATGACCGAGTTTTCCATGACGACAGATGGCGACGGCATCGCCACCATTACCTGGGACGTTCCCGGCAAATCCATGAACGTTATGTCCTACGAAGGGCTCAGCGAGATTGACAAGCTGATGAGCGAGGCGATCGCCGATGAGGCCGTGAAGGGCATCGTTTTGACATCTGGCAAGGAAGGGTCCTTTGCCGGGGGGATGGATTTGAACCTGATTGCCAAGATGAAATCCGATGCCGGGCAAGAGCCCGCCAGGGGACTATTCGAAGGTGTGATGAACATGCACGCGCTGCTGCGCAAGATCGAACGCGCAGGCATGGACCCCAAGACACTCAAGGGCGGCAAACCCATCGCCTGCGTGCTACCTGGTACAGCATTGGGTATTGGGTTGGAGTTGCCGCTTTCCTGCCATCGCATCTTCGCGGCGAACAATCCAAAGGCGAAAATTGGCCTGCCCGAGATCATGGTCGGCATTTTTCCCGGTGCTGGCGGTACAACCCGTCTGGTACGCAAGATGGGTGCCATGGCGGCCTCTCCGTTCCTGCTTGAAGGCAAGTTGGTCGATCCTGCGAAGGCCAAGTCGGCGGGCCTCATTGACGAGGTGTCCGATGATCCGATGGCCGATGCCCGTGTCTGGGTGCTTGAGGCTAAGGACGCTGATCTGGTGAAACCCTGGGACGCCAAGGGCTACAAAATGCCCGGTGGCGCGCCCTATCATCCGGCTGGTTTCATGACCTTCGTCGGCGCTTCAGCGATGGTCAACGGCAAGACCCAAGGGGTTTATCCTGCCGCCAAGGCGCTGCTCTCTGCCGTCTATGAGGGTGCACTTGTGCCTTTCGACACGGCATTAAAAGTCGAAGCACGTTGGTTCACTTCGGTGCTGATGAACCCCTCGTCCGAGGCGATGATCCGCTCGCTCTTCATTAACAAGGAAGCGCTTGAGAAAGGTGCTGTGCGACCGCAGGATGTGGCCGACCAGAGGGTGAAAAAACTGGGTGTTCTCGGCGCAGGCATGATGGGCGCGGGCATTTCGCTGGTCTCGGCGCAGGCGGGCATCGAAGTAGTGCTGATCGACCAGACGCAAGAGGCTGCCGACAAAGGCAAGGCCTATACGGCGACGTTCGCCGACAAAGGCATCGCACGCAAGAAAACCACGCCGGAGAAAAAGGAACAGCTGCTCAGCCTCATCACAGCCACCACCGATCTCGACGCGTTGAAGGGCTGCGATCTGATCATCGAGGCCGTGTTCGAAGACCCGAAGGTCAAGGCCGAGATGACGCGACGCGTCGAGGCGGTGATCCCCGAAGACTGCATCTTTGCCTCCAATACCTCCACCCTGCCGATCACGGAACTGGCCAAAGCGGCGAGCCGACCGGAGCAGTTCATTGGCATCCATTTCTTCTCGCCTGTTGAAAAGATGCTGCTGGTGGAGATCATCAAGGGCAAAGGCACCGGAGACCGCGCGGTCGCCAAAGCGCTCGACTATGTACGCCAGATCCGCAAGACACCTATTGTGGTGAATGACGCACGGTTCTTCTATGCCAATCGCTGCATCATCCCCTACATCAATGAAGGTATCCGTATGGTCGCGGAAGGCGTCGAGCCTGCGCTGATCGAAAACGCCGCGCGCCTGGTGGGTATGCCGCTTGGGCCACTGCAACTGGTCGATGAGACCTCTATCGACCTCGGTGCCAAGATCGCGCGCGCGACCAAGGCGGCGATGGGCGATGCCTATCCTGACGCTGCAGTGGACGATGTGATCTTCTGGATGGAAGGTGAAGGCCGCTTGGGCCGTAAATCATCGGCCGGTTTTTACAGCTATGACGAAAAAGGCAAGCGGCAGGGTCTCTGGGAGGGTCTCGACGCCAAATATCCGACCACCGAAGACCAACCGGAACTGACGGATGTTCAGCACCGTTTGCTGTTTTCGCAGTCGCTGGAGGCCGTCCGCGCGCTGGAGGAAGGTGTGCTGATGGACATCCGTGAGGGCGACGTGGGCGCAATCCTGGGGTGGGGTTTTGCACCTTGGTCGGGCGGGCCGCTAAGCTGGCTCGACATGCTGGGTGCGGCCTATGCGTCGGAGCGTTGCGACCAGTTGACAGCCAACTATGGTGATCGATTTGCCTGCCCTGATCTTTTGCGGGAAATGGCAGCAAAAAACCAAAGCTTCTACGGTCGTTTTGACAAAACCGCCAACGCAGCTTGAACGACAAAGGTTTGAGTTGTGAGGGGGGTCTGTCAGCCCCCCTTTCTAGTTATCTCTGCGTTTTTGCTCGAGGTCTTGCGTTAACTCTTCAGGCGACCAGAACCATGTCCGTCGCCCCAAATACATAGCCGCCGCTTTGGACCAATGCTTGTCGGGTCATTTCGCTGTCTTTCAGGATTTCTCTGGCCTGCGTCACAGAGGTAACTTCATAGAGCACTTCCTCCGGTGCCATCATGTCCTGCAAATGCACAACACTGCGTGGACAATGGATCAGTAATCCGCCGTCAATGTAAATCACCTCATCGCGTGCAAAGTAGAAGGTGATCAATTCGACCGGGTGCGCCGGCGGGCTGCGGCGTATGCCGCACAGTCCCTCCAAAGCCTGTGCGGGCACAACGGCGAAAGGATCACCCAAGGGGTCCGAAGCCGCTTCGCTTTCCAGCATGACGCCCTGATCTGGGAGCAACGTCACCTCCTGCGCGTTGCCAAGCGCGCCCGCAGGTATCACGACCGGCCAGAGACCTTTGGCGATTTCGGTGCCATCAGCCCACAAGGTTGCCCGCTGAATGTCCATGATCGTTTGCACCCCATTGTCAAACGTCAGAACCTTGTCTCCCACCGTCAACGCCTCCGCCACACGCCAACCAAGATTTGAGGCGACCCGTGTCCCGGCAACGATGCCGTGACTGACGGGCGGCGCGTTCTTCTTGCTGTGGACTGAGCGCCCCAGCCTGGACCACGCAGTCAAGCTCTGTTGATACATGTTCATCTTCATCCCCATTGTGTTGCGTCGGAGTTGGCAGCGACGCTTTACGATCCTTTCCAAACAACGACCAAAGCATGTCGGCGCTTGGCCGCGATTACGGCGCATCTGGGGCATTGGATCGCCGACGCTGGGTAATGAGATCACGACGGATCGGATTGACGCTGGAAAAGAAACAGTTTTCTAACGACACCGACAGATCGCAGCCAATCCGTTAACCATTTCGCTCTTTGCGAGAATCACTCGTCCGGTTCAAAGCGGTAGTCGAAACGGGCGATGTCTTCCGCACAGACGTCGGCCACAAGGGCGCGCGTTTCGGCGTCATAGTATTCCCGGTAGTCCGTATTGCGCTTTGATCGGTTGATATGCGGCAGTGACAGCGCAAACCCCAGATGCGTCTCAAGACGCGCCGCGTCCTGTTCAAATCTCTCCAGACGGACAAATGCATTGCAGCGTTCGACACCGGTTACATCCCGCATATAGTGACTTGCCGGTGCATTCCGCAAACTGGATTGAACAGGCTCCGAGCGTAGAAAGGCGTCAAACGTTGTTGATCTGGCGATTTCGACACTCGGATGATCGAAGCTCTGTTCCCTGAGCCAATGATAGTAGCTGACCAGCCGGTCCCAGGGATTGCGCACCAGAGTGAAGATAAACATCTCCGCCAAATCCCCGGGCGCCAGAATGCCGTCGATATCGGCCAGGGTCGAGTGCTTCCAAAGCCGACCCCTTGGGCGCAGCCCTTCCAGCTTTCGTTTTCGTTTACGGGCTTTTGGCGTGTCCCCGATCAGCAGATCATCCTTCATCGCGCGTGCTTCAAGTGCCAACGCCAGGGAAGTTCCGCCCGTCTTGGGGATATGGACAAAGACAAAGTTGCGACCACGAGAGATGATCATCCACCAACCCCCCTGTTGTATTGTGGGACCCGACGCGCGATCCAAATGTAAGACAATTCACTTTTCAAATGTCGCAAAACCCATATCGTAGAAGCCGCGTTGCGCCTAAACTACAAAAAAGAGACCGGGAGGGAAACAACATGGGTTGGATGAGGGATGAAACGGGGCTCGAGAAATGTGCTGCGAACTATGTGCCACTGACACCGCTCTCGCATCTGCGTCGTGCCGCCCATGTCTTTGCGGATCACACCGCCCTGATTTATGCAGATCATCGCGCAACTTATGCACAGTACCATGAACGCTGCACGCGGTTGGCATCCGCGCTGACAACGCTCGGCGTCAATCCCGGCGACGTTGTGGCCACGCTTATTCCGAATGTCACCGCACAGGCCGAAGCCCATTTCGGCGTGCCCGCATGTGGTGCGGTTCTGAACACGATCAACACGCGGCTTGATGTAGATACCGTGAGCTACATCTTCGATCACGGCGAGGCGAAAATTGTCATGGTCGACAGCCAGTTCCTGGAATTGGCCGAAGCGGCGTGCGACAGGATGGACGGCCCGCCACCAATCCTTGTTGAAGTGCCTGATGAAGCTGCCGGCTACCCGGCCTCTGGCAAGCACAAGGTCTACGAGGATTTGCTCGCGGGGGCCGATCCGAATTTCGACTGGATCATGCCGGAGGATGAGTGGGAAAGCCTCGCGCTCAACTACACCTCGGGCACGACCGGGCGCCCCAAAGGTGTCGTCTATCATCACCGGGGCGCTTATTTGATGACCATGGGGACAGTCGTGAGCTGGCGCATGGTCCTGCACCCAATCTACCTGACAATTGTGCCGCTTTTCCATTGCAATGGGTGGAACCACACCTGGATGATGCCCCTGATCGGTGGCACGATCGTCTGTTGCCGCGACATCACGGCACCTGCGATCTATGACGCGATCGCAGAGCAGGGGGTGACCCATTTGGGGGGTGCGCCCATCGTGCTCAACATGCTGGTCAATGCGCCTGCGCAAGATCGGCGCAACTTCAGCCATGTGGTTGAGGTTTTTACGGCAGGCGCGCCCCCTGCCCCGGCGACGCTCAGCAAGATCGAAGCGCTGGGGTTCAATGTCACACAGGTCTACGGGCTTACTGAAACTTATGGTCATGTCACCGAATGCCTGTGGCGCGGCGCGGATTGGGATGGGCTGGACAAACCTGATCGCGCGGCGGTCAAAGCCCGTCAGGGCGTGGCCTTTCCGATGATGGAAGACATCACCGTCATGGACACTGACATGCATCAGATTCCCATGGACGCCAGCACGCAGGGCGAGATCATGATCCGCGGCAATTCGGTCATGAAGGGATACTACAAGAATTCAAAAGCCACAGCCGATGCCTTTCAGGGTGGGTACTTCCATTCCGGTGATATCGCCCTGCAACATAGCGATGGATACATGCAGATCGCGGATCGCGCCAAGGACATCATAATATCCGGGGGCGAAAACATCTCGTCGGTTGAGGTCGAGGGGGTTTTGATGGGCCATGAAGATGTTCTGCTGGCTGCCGTGGTTGCAAAGCCGGATGAAAAATGGGGTGAAGTGCCTTGCGCATTTGTTGAGCTAAAGCCGGGCGCCACCGGTGACGCCGCAGCGTTGATCGCCTTTGCCCGTCAGACGCTGGCCGGGTTCAAAGCTCCCAAATACGTGGTATTCGATGAATTGCCCAAAACCTCCACGGGCAAGATCCAGAAATTTGAACTGAGAAAACGCGCAAAAGACATGGGGTAATTCGAAACCCGGCGGTGCTCCGACATGCCGCACCCCATTGCTCCGGCGCGGTCAGGTGGTAGACTGCGCCAAAGAAGAAATTGAGCAGCAGCAGCACCCGCCATGACGGCCCTCAAGAAATACGCCCGGCTTGAAGCCAGTGGACTCTGGCGCCTGTCGCCGGATGATCAGCGGCGTGAGGTGATCGTCTCCATTGGTGATGCAACCCTGATCATTTCGGATATGCAGGACCGAGCCATCACCCATTGGTCGCTTGCGGCTGTCCAGCGCGCCAATCCCGGGAAACGTCCCGCTATTTTCTACCCCGACGGTGATCCGAACGAGACCCTCGAACTCGGCACGGGTGAAGCGCAGATGATAGATGCGATTGAAAAACTGCGGCGCGCTGTTGAACGGGCACGCCCCAAACCAGGACGATTGCGCTGGCTGGGCATGACACTTTCCATCGCGGCGGTTCTCGCGGTCGCCGTTTTTTGGGTACCGCAAGCACTCATCAACCATACGCTGTCGGTTGTGCCATCGGTCAAACGCGCCGAAATCGGCAAAGCGCTGCTCTCGCGGATCGAGCGCATGACAGGGGCAAGCTGCTCGGAGCCTGCGGGGGTGCGTGCGCTGAGCACCATGCGCGCGCGGCTGGGCGCTGACAAACTGGTGCTGCTGCCCGGAACCGTGATGACAAGTTTGCATTTGCCCGGCGGATATATCCTTCTGAACAGAAGTCTGGTCGAAGATTTCGAAGAACCGGATGTGATCGCCGGATACGCCATGGTCGAACAAAGCCTGTCCCGCGCAAATGATCCGCTACGCCAATTGCTGGACGTCAGCGGTACCTGGGCCAGTTTTCAGTTACTGACAACCGGCAAGATCAACGGCGAGCTTCTCGACAGCTATGCTGAATTCCTGCTGACGCAGAAATCCAACCCGCCATCACCCGAAGGGTTGTTGCCCGTCTTTGCCATGGCCGAACTGCGCAGCACGCCCTATGCCTATGCCAGAGATATCACCGGAGAAACGGTTTTGCCGCTGATCGAGGCAGATCCGATGACAGGCGGGTCGCCAAAGTCTCTCCTCAGCGATGCCGATTGGCTGCGGCTTCAAAACATTTGTGGTGGTTAGTCAACCAACCTGCGCGGCGCGGTTTTTGTCCAGATCTGATGCATGCGGGCACGTCCGGCAAGGGTCTGTTCGGCGCGCCGAGGGTTAAGACGATCATCCTGCCAAACGGTGCGATACCCCTTCGGCACGGCAACATTCAGTGTGTTCAACCGCTCTTCATACACATGTCTTGGCAGCACGCGGGCGGTCTGGGAAACGCCCTTGGACGCCGCGTTCTCAGGCGTGACGACCGTGCCTGCGAGGCTCGGTTCTGCACGGCGGGCAGGGACAACGCGCTTTGTGCGCGTTTTACTTTTTGATACCGCAACCGGCATCGAATCTTCTCCGATGACCACAACTTCTTGAGTAGCAGGCTGCGGCGTTGCCACGCGCACCTCAAATGTCGGCTTCATACCACAGATCAATTTGCGATCCCGCGTCACACGCGGCACCCATTGAACAGCGTCGTCAATCCCCGCTCGGATAAAGGCACAACCGGTACTGTCGACATATTGTCTGCCCGTATAACTGACCGGCGGAAATTCACGTGGTGCAATGGTGGCGCTTTGGGCATTAACTTCAAAACCACCCGTCACCATCGCCAAAGCAAGGCCGGAAATCGCGATAATTCTGGTAATTCTCATCATTGCCCCCACAAGATATAGGGGGACGATGCCCGAATATGGCGAACAAGGCAAGCTAAAGCGGCGGCGATTTACGGCTCGTCGCTGTCGATCTATTTCGTGCCGAACATACGGTCGCCCGCATCCCCAAGGCCCGGCACTATATATCCGATATCATTAAGTTTTTCATCCACCGCCGCTGTCACGATCGGAACATCCGGATGGGCCTGCGCCATGCGCTTGATACCTTCGGGCGCGGCCAGAAGGCATAAGAATCGGATATTGGTTGCACCGGCCTTTTTCAGCAAATCAATGGCGGCCACCGACGAATTGCCCGTCGCCAGCATCGGGTCCACAGCAATGACCAGACGATCCTCCAACGCTTCGGGCACTTTGAAGTAATATTGTACCGGTTGCAGGGTCTCTTCATCGCGATAAAGACCGACAAAGCCAACGCGTGCGGACGGGATCAATTCCAGCACGCCGTCCAGCAGCCCATTGCCTGCGCGCAAGATCGAAATCAGCGCGAGTTTCTTGCCCGAAAGCGTGGGCGCATCCATTGCCTGCATGGGCGTTTCAATGCGTTTGGTGGTCATGGGCAAGCCGCGGGTCACCTCATAGGCCAGCAGTTGGCTGATTTCGCGCAGCAATTGACGAAAAACGGCAGTCGGGGTCTTCTGGTCCCGCATGATCGTAAGTTTATGCTGGACCAGCGGGTGGTCGACAACTGTTACATGATCGCTCATGGGGCACCTCTTTTTTTTCGTCACACCCTTTAGCCCCGAAGCGCGCCGGGCCGCAACCCGAGGCGCGCATGGACAGGAAAAAAGCCACGGAGCGTTCGGTCAGGAAGGCGGCTCGATCCCCAGATGGCGCGCAACAATCTCGGCGACATCTGTAAACCCGATTTGCCCAAGTGCCTGGGTCCCAACACCCGCGATCAGAACCGGCACTCTTTCTCGCGTGTGATCTGTTCCGACCCATGTCGGATCGTTGCCGTGATCTGCAGTCAACAGCAGCATGTCCCCGGATCGAAGAGCGTCGATCACCGCTCCAATTTCCTCATCAAACCACTCCAGCGCCCGGGCGTATCCCGAGACATCGCGCCGATGTCCGTAAAGGCTGTCGAATTCGACAAAATTAGCGAATGTCAGGCTGCCATCCTCTGCCGTCTCTACAAGATCGCCCAAGTGCCGCATCAATGTCGCATCGGGCCCCTTGCGCACTTCATCAATGCCCTCCATCGAAAAAATATCGCCAATCTTTCCGACCGCGTACACCCGGCGACCGGCGTCCTGCACCCAATTGGTCAAAACTGGTTTGGGGGGGGATATCGCAAAATCCCGGCGGTTTGAGGTCCGGTAATAACCCTCCGCCTCGGTCCCCAGAAACGGTCTGGCGATGACCCGCCCAACCTTCATCTTGTGCAGTGTCGGGGCCAGCGCCTCACAGAGTGCCAGCAGCTTTTCCAATCCAAAGGTTTCTTCATGCGCGGCAATCTGGAAAACGGAGTCCGCTGAGGTATAGCAAATCGGTTGCCCGGTTCGCATGTGTTCTTCACCAAAGCCCCTGATGATTGATGTTCCCGAGGCATGACAATTTCCGAGAATACCGGTTGTCCCGGCAAGCTCGCAGGTTCTGGCCACGAGGTCTTCCGGAAAAGCCCTTTCAGCGTTGGGGAAATAGTGCCAATCCCACGGGACCGGCACACCTGCCAGTTCCCAATGACCCGAGGGGGTATCTTTACCTCTCGACACTTCGGTGGCGACCCCCCAGGTACCTCTGGGCTCCTGCCCCAGACCGAGTGCTAGGTTCCCACTGGCCAGTTGAACAGCCCGCCCCAGTCCTAGCCGATCAAGGTTGGGGATCATGAGTGGGCCAAGACGGGCCTCCAAGGCGGTTCCCTGCGCACAGGCACGAGCGATATGACAAATCGTATTGGCGCCTTCATCAGGAATATCACCATTGAAAAACGTGTGGGCATCCGGGGCCCCACCAATCCCGACCGAATCCATCACCACAAGAAACGCGCGTGCCATCAGCCGACCCTTTCCTTGACCAGATCAGGGGATTCCGCATGGGGTTCCGGCGCGATCCAGATCGCTGCGCGAACAGCAGCTATCGCCCGCTCTGCCGCGTCCGATCTGGCGGCATGCACGACAGCCAGCGGCTGACCACGCATAACCTTTGTTCCAAGACGCACAACTTGCCCAAGACCAACGGACGGGTCAATCGCATCGCTTTCCACCACGCGCCCTCCGCCCAGGGCGACCACGGTCATCCCGAGCGCTTCACCATCAATTTCAGTGACATATCCGGCCTTTGGCGCAGTCACTTCCCGGATCACCGTGGCCTCGGGCAGGAAGCGCGACCAGTTGTCAACGAAATGAACCGGCCCCCCCATCGCGGCGATCATCTTGCCAAAGCGCTCCGCGGCCTGACCGGAGTGTATCGCTTCCGAGATTGCGTCCGCCCCCGCCTGAACATCCTCTGCAAGGCCTGCATTTGCCAGCAGAACACCGCCCAGAGCCGCGGAAATTTCCACGAGAGGCCCCCGCGATTGGCCAGTCAAGACCTGCATGACCTCCGCCACTTCAAGTGCGTTCCCCAGGCTGGATGCCAGCGGTTGGTTCATGTCGCTGATCACGGCCGTGGTCTTGCATCCCGCGGCATTGGCGGTATCGACCAATGATCGCGCGAGGCTGCGTGCGGCATCCATGTCTTTCATGAACGCACCGCTGCCGACCTTCACATCAAGCACCAACCCGTCCAATCCCCCTGCAAGCTTTTTGGAAAGGATCGACGCGGTGATCAGGTCCAGACTATCGACGGTCGATGTCACGTCACGCACCGCATAGAACCGTTTGTCCGCAGGCGCGATATCAGCACTGGCACCAACGATGGCGCAGCCAGCCTGGGCCACAACCGCGCGGAAGTGTTCCTCTTCGAGCTGCGTGGCAACCCCGGGGATCGCCTCCATCTTGTCCAATGTACCGCCGGTATGTCCCAGCCCGCGCCCTGAAATCATCGGAACATATGCGCCGCAAGCCGCCAGAGCAGGTGCCAGAACGAGTGAAACACAATCGCCCACCCCGCCCGTCGAATGCTTGTCCAGCACCGGTCCGCCCAGATCCCAGCGCAAAACATCTCCACTGTCACGCATGGCAAGCGTCAGCGCCACACGCGATTCTTCGTCAAGACCCCTTACGCAAATACCCATGGCAAAGGCGCCCGCCTGGGCATCGCTTATGGACCCATCCGCAAGACCCTGGGCAAGCCACTGCAAATCCGATGTCGGCAAAGGCTTTCCATGTCGTAGCCGGGCCAACACACTACGGGCGTTCGGCGCACTCATGAGGCCATGTGGCCGGCATTGAAAACACCGGGAAGAAGCTCGGCGATCGTGGTGATCTGCTCAATCCCGCCAGTCGTCGCCAGGGTCACGCGCACATCGCCATCGGCAAATTCAGCAAGTTTCTGGCGACACCCACCGCATGGCGTTACCGGCGTTGGTGATCCCGCGATCACATAGGCCTCGATCAATCTGGTCTCTCCAGCCGCAACCATGGCGGCGATTGCACCGGCCTCGGCACAGGTGCCTTCTGGATAAGCCACGTTTTCCACGTTGCACCCGGCGTAAATCTTGCCCGACGCCCCCCTTATGGCGGCCCCTACTTTGAAATTCGAATAAGGCGCGTGCGCGTTTTCGCGTACAGCGGTTGCGGCCTCTTTGAGCGACATGGGCGAGCCTTTCAACATCGTTGTCAAACGACAGCGTGTCTGCTGGCGCGCTTCAATGCAAGAGCACAGACCACATATCTGACGTCAACCATTGATGGTTTCGAAAACACCCGGCAAAGAGATTTCGAGCAGTTCGACATCCTCAGAGGGATCAGAATAACGCACCCGCATACCCGGCGGGATCACAAAAGCGTCTCCCGGCGCCAACGGGTAAGGATCGCGACCTTCGCCTTCCAGAACCATGCGGCCTTCCATCACGAAGGTGAAAAGAATGTCGCTGTTATGCCGTGTCCAGCCGGGATCGTTGTCGCCGCGACGCACCACATGCACGCCGGCGACATTGGCGGTGTGCTCCGCGATCGTCGTGTCGCGGCTTTGATATCCGGGCACGCGAAACGGCGCCCAAATCGCCTCTTCCGCCTTATGATGCACAAAGCGCTGGCCGCTGAATTCCCGGCCCGGATCGGCAGGGCCATTGGGCAAATCCATCTCGTGATCGATGGTCGTGACATGTTCTGCCGGAACGCCGATCTCGATCACTTCGATATTTTCGGAGGCAAAGAGAACGCGGTGGCGTATCTGCGGTGGCTGGATCACGCAATTTCCTGCATGCAGACGAAACGGCTCTCCCTGATCTTCATAGACCAGATCAACCCACCCCTTGTAACAAAAGATCAACTGGAACCCGACTGTGTGGTAATGCACCATATCCGGTACCGGGCCCCCATCGGGAATGCGGATATGACTGGCAATGATGGACCCGCCCAGCCTGTCGGGTATCAGATCACGATAATGCATGCCCGCGCGGCCAATGATCCATGGCGCCTGATCCGCGAGACGCCTCACAACAAAACTATGGACAGTTTCGGGCATCACAAGCGGCTCATGCATCGGCAGAATATCAACAGTTGTGCCATTGGGCGCGGTCAGTTGCCTCTTGCCATCCGCAAAGGTTTCGGGCGTTTCGGTAAGTATCCGAATATGGCCGGGCGTTGTCTCGGCAGCCTTATCCACGCGTATCCTCAGACCATGTCCGGAAAACACTGCCACGGTCGGATCATCAGCAGGATAAATCATATCCATGCGCATACCCAACACTTTGGTAAAAAAAGGAATATCGTTGCGCAGCTCTTGCGTCGGCAACAGGAATTCGGCCTTGATATCGCTCATCATTCGTCCTCGGTTCACTTGGCGCAACTCTGCGCCAGCACATGCGCGAAGACAACCGGGCCCTGCCCGAATGCGCCGAATTATTGCGACCGGCAAGGCACGGCGCATGCACCGCAAAACAGCACCTTGGCGTCCCCGCAGGAGTAGTTTAATGCTAAACTATCTCTGGAGGAGGCGCCCATTTCATGACCGACAACAATAATCTGCGTCAAGCAGCCCTTGATTATCACGAATTTCCAAAACCCGGGAAACTTGAGATCCGCGCCACCAAGCCGCTCGCCAATGGCCGTGATCTGGCGAGGGCGTATTCTCCGGGCGTTGCAGAGGCCTGTCTCGAAATCAAGGAAGATGAAGCAACGGCCTCACGCTACACAGCGCGCGGTAACCTTGTCGGGGTCGTCAGCAACGGATCTGCCGTTCTGGGTTTGGGCAACATCGGCGCGCTGGCTTCAAAACCGGTCATGGAAGGCAAGGCCGTCCTGTTCAAGAAATTCGCAGGCATTGATTGTTTTGACATCGAAGTGGACGAATCCGACCCGGAAAAACTGGCCGATATCGTGTGCTCGCTGGGGCCGACCTTCGGGGCGATCAATCTTGAGGATATCAAGGCACCCGATTGCTTTACGGTAGAGCGCATCTGCCGCGAACGCATGAACATCCCGGTCTTTCACGACGATCAGCACGGCACGGCCATCGTGGTAGGGGCCGCCGCAAAAAATGCCCTTCATGTCGCGGGCAAAAGTTTTGACAGCATAAAAATCGTGTCCACCGGGGGCGGTGCAGCGGGCATCGCCTGTCTCAACATGCTGCTGAAACTCGGTGTAAAGCGCGAAAACGTCTGGCTTTGCGATATTCATGGTCTCGTTTACGAGGGCCGTGAAGTCGACATGAACCCGATAAAATCGGAATTTGCCCAGAAATCGGACCTGCGCACATTGGATGACGTGATCCCCGATGCTGATTTGTTCCTGGGGCTTTCCGGTCCCAAAGTCCTGAAGCCTGAGATGGTTGAAAAGATGGCGGACCGCCCCATCATCTTCGCGCTGGCCAACCCGACACCGGAAATCCTGCCCGATCTCGCACGTGAAGTGGCACCAGAGGCTATCATCGCAACCGGGCGGTCAGATTTTCCCAATCAGGTGAACAATGTTCTGTGCTTCCCCTTTATCTTCAGGGGCGCATTGGATGTGGGGGCGACCACTATCAACGATGAAATGCAGCTGGCTTGTATTGACGGGATCGCGGCACTGGCCCGTGCGACAACGTCCGCTGAAGCTGCCGCAGCCTACCAGGGGGAAGAGTTGACATTTGGTGTGGACTATTTGATCCCGAAGCCCTTTGATCCGCGCCTTGTGGGTGTCGTGTCTTCCGCAGTGGCCAAGGCCGCCATGGAAACCGGAGTGGCCACGCGTCCAATTGACGATCTCGAAGCCTACCGGCAAAAGCTCGACGGGTCTGTCTTCAAATCCGCTCTGCTCATGCGCCCTGTTTTTCAGGCCGCACGCACGTCACCGCGCCGGATCGTCTTTGCGGAAGGCGAGGATGAGCGTGTCCTGCGCGCCAGCCAGGCCATGCTGGAAGAGACGGTGGAGCGCCCCATTCTCATCGGTCGCCCCGATGTGATCGAGCGGCGCATCGAAAAGGCAGGGCTGACCATCCGGCTGGGCAAAGATGTCGATCTGGTCAATCCCGAGAACGATCCGCGCTATCGCGACTACTGGGAAAGCTATCATGATCTGATGGCGCGCCGAGGAGTGACACCCGATCTTGCACGGGCAATCATGCGTACCAATACGACAGCCATTGCCGCCGTGATGGTGCACCGCGAAGAAGCCGACAGTGTTATCTGCGGCACATTTGGCGAGTTCAGGTGGCACTTGAATTACATCCAACAAATACTTGGAAATAAAACACTTAATCCAGTTGGCGCTTTGTCCTTAATGATCCTTGAGGATGGGCCACTGTTCGTAGCGGATACGCAGGTTCATCTACACCCCGATCCACAACAAATCGCCGAAATTGCCATTGGTGCTGCCCGGCACGTTCGGCGGTTCGGCATCGAGCCCAAAATCGCTTTCTGCTCGCAATCTCAATTTGGCAACCAGGGCGAAGGAACCGGTGGGCGATTGCGCGGCGCTATCAAGCTGCTCGATAGCGGCGACTACGACTTCTGTTACGAAGGTGAGATGAACATTGACACAGCCCTTGATCCCGAACTGCGCGCCCGGATCATGCCTGCAAACCGCATGGAAGGAGCCGCAAACGTGCTGGTCTTTGCCCATGCGGATGCAGCGTCAGGTGTGCGCAATATCCTCAAGATGAAAGGCGGCGGCCTCGAGGTTGGCCCAATCCTCATGGGGATGGGCAACCGGGCGCATATCGTATCCCCGTCGATCACCGCGCGCGGTCTGTTAAACATGTCGGCAATTGCCGGCACACCCGTTGCGCATTACGGCTGAAGGCGCCCAAGATGCGATGATGACCATCAGGAAGGCCGCGCATCAGAACCATTAACTTCCCGCGCTCAATTAGAGGTTGTTGAGCACCTCACATTACCCCTAAATTGGGGTGCGGTTTCAAGCGGGAAGGAAGTTCAGAGATGTTGAAGAGATCGGCTACACTGATCAGCCTTGTCGTTTTGAGCGCTTGCGCATCGGTCTCCAACGAAACCTTCAGTCCAATCGTTGTGGACGGTGATACATACCAGCTTCGAACTCGTACCATTGAGGGGCCGAACGGTGCCTACGAGACCACAAGCGCACGTGTTGACGGCATTTATTACCTGTGCCGGATCAACAGTCCCGGGGATTGTGAGGCTGCCGTGCGCAGAGGTTTGGAAGAGCTACCTTTTTAGAGGATAGCGGAAGGGTCAAGCCAAACCGTTACCCTCACGGCGGTTCACTTGCAGGCGAGAAACTGTCACGTCGCGCGCAATGCGCCCGTCGGCCTCCTACATCTCAGTTCAGGTGGCGGCGAAGGATCACAGATGTCCAATGCTTTGCACCCTGATCAAAGAAAAGGACTTAACAATGAAACTGATACATGTACCCTCCCTTGCCCTCGGCGCCGCCCTGATTATGAGCGCCTCGACCGGATTTGCCGCCAACCAGATCGGCAGCATCAGCGTCTATGGCCAGGATTACAAAACAATTACGCGGGAATTCCAGCAAAGAGGCCGGACAGTCCTGACGGGCGAAGTACGCGTCTACAATAAAGCCTGGGGATGTGACACCACCCGCCCCGGCGATTGTGAAGAAGTGGCCAAGCGAGTGCTGAATTCCAGCGCGGCGCGCACCGTGGAAGGGGCCGCAGCGACACCAATCCGCGAGATTATCCGCAACCCGGGCTGACCCGACCCTTGCTCTCCCCCTCGCCTTGGGCTTAACCATGGACCCACAGCAAGAGGGGGAGACAACGCCATGACCTATCGCGATGTTTATCAGGCCAGCCTGTCTGATCCGGAGAGTTTCTGGATGACGGCAGCACAGGCTATTGATTGGGTCACCCCTCCAAGTCGCGCGCTTTTTGATCGCGGTGATGACCTTTATGAATGGTTTGCCGATGGGTTGGTCAACACCTGTTACAATGCCGTCGATCGCCATGTCGAGGCGGGGCGCGGAGACCAACCGGCGATCGTTCACGACAGCCCTATCACCGGCACCAAATCCAGTCTGACTTATTCTGAACTCAGAGATCGCGTTGCATCACTCGCGGGCGCGTTGGTGGCGCAGGGCGTCACCAAGGGGGATCGTGTCATCATCTATATGCCGATGATCCCCGAGGCGTTGGAAGCGATGCTGGCATGTGCCCGCATCGGGGCGATTCACTCGGTGGTTTTTGGCGGGTTTGCCGCCAATGAACTCGCCGTGCGGATCGACGATTGTAAGCCCAAGGCAATCCTTGCGGCCTCCTGCGGGCTCGAGCCCGGGCGCATTGTGAAATACAAGCCCCTTCTGGATGGCGCAATCGAGTTTGCAAACCACAAACCGGATGTTTGCATAATTCTGCAAAGAGATCAGGACCAGGCGGAATTGATCCCCGGACGTGACCTGGACTGGCACGCAGCCCAAGATGGCGCTGCACCCGCAGATTGTGTCCCGGTTGAAGGCAATCACCCGGTTTATGTCCTCTACACCTCCGGCACAACCGGCGCGCCCAAAGGTGTTGTTCGCCCGACCGGTGGTCATCTGGTCGCCCTCCATTGGACGATGAAAAACATCTACAATGTCGATCCCGGTGACGTGTTTTGGGCCGCATCAGATGTTGGCTGGGTCGTTGGGCACAGCTACATCTGCTACGCGCCCCTCATCCATGGCAACACAACCGTTGTCTTTGAGGGCAAGCCCGTCGGGACACCAGATGCAGGCACTTTTTGGCGCGTCATATCGGAACATAACGTGCGCTCTTTTTTTACGGCCCCGACGGCAATCCGGGCCGTAAAACGAGAAGACCCAAAGGGGCTTGAGCGGAAGAAATACGACCTTTCGGGTCTGCGTGCGCTCTATCTGGCGGGCGAACGTGCGGACCCTGACACCATCGAATGGGCGCAGGAAATTCTCGACGTGCCGGTCTACGATCACTGGTGGCAGACGGAAACAGGCTACACGATCGCCGGGAACCCCGCCGGTCTCGAAGCCCTGCCCGTCAAGATCGGCTCACCCACCGTGGCCATGCCCGGCTATGACGTGCAAATCCTCGACGAAGCGGGTCATCCGCAAAAACCGGGTGAATTGGGGGCCATCGCCATCAAACTGCCCTTACCGCCCGGCACGTTGCCGACGCTGTGGAACGCGGCGGACCGGTTCCGCAAAAGCTATCTGTCCACCTTCCCCGGCTTTTACGAGACCGGCGATGCGGGCATGATCGACGAGGAAGGTTACCTCTATATCATGGCGCGCACGGACGATGTGATCAATGTCGCCGGGCACCGCCTGAGCACCGGTGCGATGGAAGAGGTGCTGGCCGCCCACCCGGATGTGGCCGAATGCGCCGTTGTCGGCGTCTCGGACAACCTCAAGGGCCAATCGCCGCTTGGTCTTGTCTGCCTGACCAGTGGCGTAAATCGCCCGCATGACGAAATCACTTCGGAATGCGTCAAACTGGTGCGCGAAAGGATCGGGCCTGTTGCCGCGTTCAAAAACGCTCTCGTGGTGGACCGTCTGCCCAAAACCCGGTCGGGCAAAATCCTGCGGGGCACGGTGGTGAAGATCGCCGACGGCGAGACGTTCAAGATGCCTGCAACAATTGATGACCCTGTTATCCTCGACGAGATCAGGGCGGCATTGCAGACCATTGGCTACGCGAGGGAATGAGCTGACATGCAGCGCAGATGATCGGAAACCTTGTCAGTTTAAAGCAGCTTGAAGCACTGGTCTGGGTGGCAGACCTCGGCAGTTTTCGCCGCGCCGCGCAACAACTCAATACTACACAGCCCAACGTTTCCGCCCGCATCGCTGGGCTTGAGCGCACGTTGAACATCGTTTTGATGCACCGCGACGCGGGCTCGGTTCGCCTGACCGACAAAGGCGCCGAAATTCTTGAGGTCGCGCGGCGTGTTCTTCATGAAGCGGAAATCCTCACCGAAGTCGCGGCGCGCGCAGATTTGGTAGAAGGGCGCTTGCGGTTGGGGGTTACCGAGCTTGTCGCCGCCACATGGCTGCATCAGTATCTGCGGGATCTGAAAGAGGCTTACCCATCGCTCACCGTCGAATTGACCGTTGATTTGTCCCGACAGCTTGACACGTCCCTGGGGGAGCGCGCGCTTGATCTGACCATACAGAATGCGCCCTTCACTTCAAATGTGCGCGGCAACGTGGTGATCGGCGACTATCCGTACGTGTGGGCAGCGGCGCGCGGTTTGGCCCGGGCGCTTGCGGGAGTAAACTGTGTCAGTGAGCTCACGGGGCACAGCCTCCTGACCCATGCGCGGCACACGCAATCTTACAACGAGCTTGCGGATCACGCCCGATCACTGGGGATACAGACCTCCTGTTTTGTGCCCTCAAGTTCGCTGACATCCTGCATGCAGATGGCGGCTGACGGGCTGGGGGTCGCCCTCCTGCCCCGCATCATGGTCGAGCGGGGCGCGGTTGCCGACAAACTGATGGCTCTGGAAAATCTTTGGCTACCCTCCGCGCTGCACTTCGCTGCCAGGTACAGACACCAAAGCGCCCGTCACATTGCAAAGGCGGCGATAATTGCAGCACAGACAGCGCAGGCATTCAGCCACCACGACCAGGCCTCCCAATGATAAAAAGGCGGCCCCGCGCGGGGACCGCCTTTTAAAAAAATCAACCGCCACGAGGAAATTACGCGGCTGATTTATACTCTGCAACAAATGCGTCGATCTGGCGCTCTGCTTCGTCTTTTGCGATGCCATAGCGTTCCTGGATAAGACCCGTCAGGCGCTCTCTGTCTCCCGCCACCTGATCAATCTCGTCGTCGGTCAGTTCACCCCATTTCGACTGAACCGTCCCGGTCAGTTGCTTCCAGTTGCCTTTGATGATGTTCCAGTTCATGGGTCTCTCCTTGTCGTTGATCCCGATTAACCGAACACATGCGCATCATATGCTCTTGCCGTCTCAACAAATCACGCTCCCGAAAGGTTCCGCAAAAAGTGATCGACCGTTTAACAATCGTTGATTGATCGATCCGACGCCGCCCTCTAGGCTTTTCTCAACGTCTCGGAGGAACCCATTTATGCGCCTGACCCTTTCCCTGCTTTTAACCTCGCTTGCACTGCCCGGATGGGCCAGTGAAGGCACCCGCGTCCAGGTGACGGGGGAGATCATCGACACCTGGTGCTATTATTCCGGTGTTATGGGCGGGCCTGATGCCGTTGTGGGCTCGGCGCATCACACCTGTGCGCTGTGGTGTTCGGCAGGGGGTATTCCCGTCGGCCTTCTGGCCGAGGACGGCACCGTCTACATGGTTCTCAAGATTGCGCAGGATGATGCCTCCGCCAGTGGCGACACGCAACTCAGCCTTGCGGCACATACGGTTACGGCCGATGGCATGCTCTATGAACGCGACGGGCAGAATTACATCGTCGTCAACGAAGTGGTCAGCGATGCCGATATCGAAAACCGCACCCATGAAGATTATGGAACCATTCCTTCCTTCTCATTTCCGGAGCCAAAATGATGCGTAAACTTGGAATGCTATTCGCTCTTGTCGCGGCCCCTGTTGCCGCTCAGGATTTCTCGGAAGGATCAAATGCCAAAAGCTGGAACCTCTATGCCGAGGTACCCGCAAAGTTTGAAGCACGTGTTGTCGATGTACTATGCGAGCTGACCGGGGATTGTTCTGATGACTGCGGCGCAGGATCACGTCAAATGGGTTTGGTCCGTACCGCGGATGACGTATTGGTCCTGGCGATGAAAAACAGCCAGCCCGCCTTTACCGGCGCTTCCGAAGAACTGGCACCTTTCTGCAACCAGATCGTCGAGGTTGATGGATTGATGCTTGAAGATGAGGATTTGGGTGCGAGCAACGTCTATCTTGTTCAGCGCATCAAATCAGCGGATGCCGATTGGATCAAAGCCAATAAATGGACCAAGAAATGGGCCGCGAAATACCCCGAAGCCAAAGGCAAAGGTCCGTGGTTTCGCCGTGATCCGCGCATTAAGGAAATCATCGGCATAGAGGGCTATCTGGGTCTGGGCCTTGAAGAAGATGCAACCTATGCGGAAGAAAATTTCTGATGTGGCGCGCCCTTCTACTTTCCCTTTTTGCTGGGTCCGCCGTGCAGGCCGAAGCGCCCCTGCCCTTTGATCTTGGTGGGCCCTACGAGCTGACGGATCAGCATGGGCAGACCCGCACGCAGGCTGATCCTGGTGGTAACGCGCAGCTATTGTTCTTTGGGTACGCCAATTGTCTGAACATCTGCTCGGCGGCATTGCCACTGATGGCTCAGGTTGTCGATGCGCTGGCTGATGAAGGGATCGAGATCACGCCCGTCATGATTACCGTCGCACCGGATCAGGACCGCGTGGAAACGATGGGCGCTCCGCTGGCGGAAATCCATCCGGACTTTATCGGGCTCACCGGTGACGAAGAAGCGCTGAGCACTGCCTACAAGGCGTTCTCAGTCGAGGTTACCCCCCTGTTTCAAGACCCGGAATACGGCTGGATATACGCGCATGGCAGTTTCATCCATCTGCTGGACAGTGACGGAGAGATGCTGACGCTGCTTCCGCCGATACTGGACACAGAACGCACAGTGGAAATTGTGCGCGGGTATGTTGTCCCGCAAAGCTAGCGGCACCTTATCAGTCAGGTAATTGCCCGGTATCGCCCCGCGATGCCGGGCTTTCGTTTGTCTGATGCGTCAAACCATAGGGCGCAACAATATCCCAGACATGCTCAGGGATCATGTTCTTCATCTTGGGGGGTTCTTCCCGGCGCAGATGCAGAACGGTCTCAGCGGCTTTCATCTCCACGCGCGCGCGCGCAAATTCCAACCCCCTCGGGCCAAGGTGCGGTTGCAACCAGCTCACAATCGGGCGCAGCCAGTCCGGCATACGCCGCAGGGGCAGCCCGCCCGCCGCGCGGCGGGTATTGGCGATGAACCCCTTGACGGCATTTGCACGCTTCCCGGCGTTATCCGGCGCACCAAGTGCGATCTTATCGCCAAGCCCGGCCAGCATTTCCGCCCCCCGGTCGTTGCGCACAAGCAGCCATTGTGCGCCCGTCCCGCCCATGTAACCGACCGTGATATCGGCCAGCGCGTTGGTATAATCCACGCAGGTCCGGCAGGTCAGCGGAAAGAAATCCGAAGGCAGGTTTGACAGCGGCAGCGCCAGAAACGGGATAAGCCTTTTGCGCCCGTCCCGATAACGCAACTCCACCCGGTAATCGGCGCGAAATTCCAGATAGGTGATCGTCTCCGGCGCATCTTCCAGCAGGCCCAGAAAATGGTGGAAATTCTCCGTGGTGGTGTTATCCGAACAAGGCGTGCCAATCACATAGAGCCGGTCCAGCCCCAGTTCCTTTTCCAAAGCGCGCAAGGCATAGATCTGACAGGGGATGCCGATCACCGCGATCCGGGTAAACCCTTGTTCCTGCGCGGTTTCCAGCAAGGCCAGCAGCGGCGCATAGCCCATCCGCATGCCGCGCGCCTGTGCCATATCCGCCGCATCTGTGATCAACGCCGGTTTTGGTCGCCAGCGATCCTGCACATCCGGCACCATCGTCAAAACCGCCTGCACCTTGCCCGCGTCCAGCAGATGTGCGGCCAGCGACGTGGTGATGCCGCTCCATTGCGCGCCACTTTTTGCAGGGATCATTTCGGCCCGGTACATGGCCTGAAACGGTCCGAAAAAGCGCTCATCCCCCGGCCCGCGCCTGCGCCCGTGCACCTGCGTTTCCAGCAGCGGATAATCCGGCGCGATGAATTGACAGGCCCGCCCGCAGGCTTTGGCATCTTTCATGCGCGACACGCCACAGTCGGTGCACAGCCCGCGCGGGGCAGCGGGACCGACGGAGGGTGTCTGGATCATGTAAACTGCTCGTTGATCAGCCGTTCTTCGAGCCCGTGACCGGGGTCAAACAGAATACGGTGCACCACGCTAGGATCGGATTTGATCTCCACGCAGGTGACATCCGTGACCGAATTGGCATCCGCTTCAGCCATGACGGGGCGTTTTTCCGCCTCTAGCACGTCAATCTGCACAACCGCGTGTTTGGGCAGCAGCGCGCCGCGCCACCGACGCGGGCGAAACGCGCTCATCGCGGTCAGCGCCAGCACTTCCGAGCCGATCGGGATGATCGGACCATGCGCGGAGTAGTTATAGGCCGTTGACCCTGCGGGCGTGGCCACCAGCGCCCCGTCACAGACCAGTTCGGCCATGCGCACACGCCCGTCCACCGTGATCTTCAGCTTGGCTGCCTGTGGCCCCGCGCGCAGCAGCGAAACCTCATTGATGGCCAGCGCCTTGGCCAGCGTGCCATCCGCGCGCGTCGCCGTCATGCTCAGCGGGTTGAGTTCCGCCTCTTCCGCAGCAGCAAGCCGTTCTGGCAGGTCAATTTCGGAATAGGTGTTCATCAAAAATCCGATGGTCCCCCGGTTCATGCCGTAGACCGGTATGCCCAGGGGCTGCACATCGTGCAGTGTTTGCAACATGAAGCCGTCACCGCCCAGCGCCACGATCACCTCCGCCTCCTGAAGCTCCACGTCGCCATAGCGCGTGATCAACGCCGCCCGCGCAGTTTGGGCGACATCCGCGCGGCTGGCGGTAAAGGCGATTTTCTTCGGCATCAATGTTTCCGATCAAGCACTTTGCGTCCCAAAACAAACACATATCCGATCCGCTGACCAGCGCATCACGTCTGTTTTGCCTTTGCCCGGTCTTGCGCGGGTCTTTGCCAAAACGCTAGAACGACGCACTGACCCCGCCATGCGTCGCTTTACCATCTTTTACCCCTTTGCGGTTTCCGTTACGCAGCGGCAAATCAACGCTCTTTTTGACAGGGAGACGACCTATGAATGCCCCCCACCGAACCCCCGGTTTCTTTACGGCCAGACTGGCTGACAGTGATCCTGAAATTTTCGGGTCGATCACCAAGGAATTGGGCCGTCAGCGCGACGAGATTGAACTGATCGCTTCGGAAAACATCGTCTCAGCGGCCGTGCTGGAGGCGCAAGGCTCCATCATGACCAACAAATATGCTGAAGGCTACCCTGGCCGACGCTATTATGGCGGCTGCCAATATGTTGATATTGCGGAGGAACTGGCGATAGAGCGGGCTTGCAAGCTCTTTGAATGCGGGTTTGCAAATGTGCAGCCGAACTCCGGCTCGCAAGCCAACCAAGGGGTATTTCAGGCGCTATTACAGCCCGGTGACACGATCCTCGGCATGAGCCTGGATGCAGGCGGTCACCTGACCCATGGCGCGCGTCCCAACCAATCGGGCAAGTGGTTCAATGCGGTGCAATACGGCGTGCGCCAACAAGACAATCTGCTCGATTACGATCAGGTCGAAGCGCTCGCCAAAGAGCATCAGCCCAAGATGATCATCGCGGGCGGCTCCGCCATTCCGCGCCAGATCGACTTTGCCCGCATGCGCGAGATTGCCGATATGGTGGGCGCTTATCTGCATGTGGACATGGCACATTTCGCGGGCCTCGTAGCTGCGGGTGAACACCCCAGCCCCTTCCCGCATGCCCATGTGGCCACAACGACAACGCATAAAACTTTGAGGGGCCCGCGCGGTGGGATGATCCTGACCAATGACGAGGCGCTGGCGAAGAAATTCAATTCAGCCATCTTCCCCGGCATTCAGGGCGGCCCGCTGATGCATGTCATCGCCGGCAAAGCCGTTGCCTTTGGCGAAGCGCTGCGCCCGGAATTCAAGGACTACATCAAGCAGGTCATCGCCAATGCGCAAGCCCTCAGCGATCAATTGATCAAGGGCGGGCTGGACACGGTCACCCATGGCACCGACACGCACGTGCTGCTGGTTGACCTGCGTCCCAAGGGCGTCAAAGGGAACGCCACCGAAAAGGCTCTGGGCCGGGCGCATATCACCTGCAACAAGAACGGCGTGCCTTTCGATCCAGAAAAACCAACCATCACCTCGGGCATTCGTCTGGGCAGCCCCGCCGGAACCACGCGCGGATTTGGCGAACCCGAATTCCGCCAGATCGCCGACTGGATCATCGAAGTTGTCGACGGGCTTGCGGCCAACGGCGAAGAAGGCAACGCGGCGGTCGAAGAGAAGGTCAAGGCCGAAGTTGCGGAACTTTGCGCGCGTTTTCCGATGTATCCAAACCTCTGACTACCATATTTTTGCAATGAGAGCGCCCCCTGGGTTTCCCCTTGGGGGCGTTTCATTTGGTAGCAACGTGGCAATGGGCTGATCGGGTGACGTCTCCAAACGACAGATATGAAATACTTCAGCATTTCGACTTTACCTTGAGACATCGAACATCGCTTTTCGCGTGTCACTGAAGGAAGAAGCCGCGAACAAGCGATCCAACGTAAAGTCGAAACGCTATAGCGCCTTTTTGCGGCCGAAACTCCTGATGCCGGCAATGGCGGCATGGTGAACGGCCAGTTATCCATCTGGCGACTGAGGCATCCGGTTTTCCGGGTTACTTTTAAGGTATCGGGGTGGCGCGCATCCGTTGGGATCGAGTCTTGACAGATATTCAGATAGAACCGCGCGCCTTCAGCCAGATCACCCAGGCGGCAAAAACAATGATCAGGTTGAAAGCTATGACCGCCAGCACTGACAGAATGCGCGCGCGCCTTTCGGCAGCACGATCAATCGCCGACAGATGCGCAGAAAGGTCTGCATAGGCGCTTTCAATCTTGCTTGTATCAAGCTGCCGCAAAAGCTTCAGATTGCCGCTGACGGCTTCTGCCTGAGCCATCAGCCTTGCAGGGGCCCGCAACTTCTTGGGCAGGCGACGTCCGGCCTTTCGAACCGCGTGTCGGAGATTGCGCCCTTTAACGCCCAGGTGCTTTTGCATCGCGTCTTTCAGCGCCTGCGCCATCTGTTCTATATCGTCAGGTGATTTCATCGCAAAACCTAACCATCCCGGTTGATCCGGCGCAATAGGGCTGGCAGATGAAGATCGAATCCGCTAGCTCTTACGCATGCTGAACTCTTATGAATTCGGTGCCAAGGATGCGCCAAAGATTTTGATCGTTCACGGTCTTTACGGGTCCGGACGAAACTGGGGGGCCATCGCCAAACGCCTGTCCGACGTGGCGCATGTGATCACCGTTGATCAGCGCAACCATGGCTACAGCGACTGGAAACCGACACACACCTATGCCGATATGGCCGGTGATCTGGCAGAAATGATCGAGCAGATCGGAGGCCCCGTACATGTTGTCGGGCATTCCATGGGGGGCAAGGCAGCCATGGTGCTGGCCTTGGAAAACCCTCAGCTGGTCGAACGATTGGTCGTCGGTGATATTGCCCCGGTAGCCTATACCCACAGCCAGATACAATTCATCACCGCAATGCGCGGCGTTGATCTGACGCAGATCACACGCCGGTCAGATGCAGAGAAGCAACTTGCAGAATTGGGTGTCGAACCCGCGTTGCAGAGTTTCTTTACACAGTCTCTCGACCATAACGCTAAACGCTGGCGCTTGAATCTGGACGTACTTGCCGAGGAAATGGACAAGATACTCTCCTTTCCACAGATCGCTGGCCAGTTCGACAAGCCAACGTTATTCTTGACCGGGGCGGACTCCGACTACGTCACCCCAGAACACCGCCCCATCATCAAAAAACTCTTTCCAACTGCGCGTTTTGCAAAGCTGCCGGCTGCCGGTCACTGGCTTCACGCGGATAAACCGCGTGAGTTTGAAGCCGCGCTGAGAGCTTTTTTCAAACTGGACTAGTCTTGGGGATCACTGTTTCGCAGTTGAGAACAATAGTTATCAACAGGTGCCATTGCGGCGTTGAAAACGGCTAAATACACTGTAATTCAATAAGTTTTTATCAAATTTCTTGCATTTTTCGTGTTTTTGGAGTCTTCTGTAATGCGTAATGTCAGTTTTTTGGTGATTTCGTTGGTGAGGGATTTATGAAGAACTTGTTCACACTTGTACTTACTGCCGGGCTTGGCCTGACGGCAGCCGTGGCTGCGTCATCCCTTAATTTTCAACGTTTCTCCATTGCCGACAGCGTGCAGGGTGCTGAATCCGCGGGCGTCGAGTTCAGAGCTCAGAATGCTGCGTTTGGGTCGGATGACGGCGACATCAAAGTCAAGCTCGCTTCTTTTTCGGACACGACTGTCTCGTTTTTTGAAGTTGTGTCTCTGGACAAACCTTTTGAATTCAAATCGGTTGAACTGAGCACCGACAAATTGTTTGGCGATGTCGTCACCGTGACAGGCTTCCTGGATGATAAGGAAGTTATCTCCGAAGCGCTGAACGTCTTGAATGTACCGCAGGTTTTCACACCGCGTACATTTGCGGGCATTCCCCTTGACCGCCTGCGGTTCGGGTCGTTCGGCGGCTTCCCGGGTGGCATTGGCGGTGGTTCGCAACCACAGTTTTTTGTACAGGACGACGTACCGAATGACGAAACCACCATATCTCTCGACGATGTGGAACTGGTAGATGTGTCGCCTGTACCAATCCCTGCCTCCATGATGCTGTTGGGCACCGCTCTTGCTGGTTTCGGCGTGATGCGGCGTCGCAAGAAATCCTGAGATATATCCCAAAAAGGATGATGTAGGCGACCCTGATGCGGTCGCCTTTTTATCGTCTGTGCGTATTGTCTTCCATTATCCTGCCCACAGCGTCATTCCCCCCTTGCGCAGCGCCCGCGCTTGCCTATAACGCAGGACAATTTGGACACACGGGCGTGTCCAGAAGATAAGGGGCCTGATCATGCCAAAGAGAACCGATATCAATTCCATCATGATCATCGGAGCTGGCCCCATCGTGATCGGACAGGCCTGCGAATTCGACTACTCCGGCGCTCAGGCCTGCAAAGCGCTCAAGGAGGAAGGTTACCGGGTCATTCTAGTCAACTCCAACCCCGCGACGATCATGACCGACCCGGGCCTTGCGGATGCCACCTATATCGAGCCCATCACGCCCGAGATGGTGGCAAAGATCATTGAAAAAGAACGTCCCGACGCATTGCTGCCGACGATGGGCGGGCAGACCGGTCTCAACACATCGTTGGCGCTTGAAGAAATGGGTGTCCTGGACACGTTCAACGTCGAGATGATCGGGGCCAAACGCGACGCCATCGAGATGGCCGAGGACCGCAAGCTCTTTCGCGAAGCGATGGATCGGCTGGGCATCGAAAACCCCAAAGCTGCCATTGTCACCGCCCCGAAAGATGAAAACGGCAAGAAGGATCTGGCCGCAGGTGTGGCGATCGCCCTTGAAACCTTGGAAGAGGTCGGACTGCCAGCGATCATTCGCCCGGCATTCACCATGGGCGGTACCGGTGGTGGCGTGGCCTACAACCGCGATGACTACGAGGCGATCTGCCGCTCCGGCATGGATGCCTCGCCTGTGGGGCAAATCCTCGTTGATGAATCCCTTCTGGGCTGGAAGGAATACGAGATGGAGGTGGTGCGCGACACTGCCGACAACGCGATCATCGTTTGCTCCATCGAAAACGTAGACCCGATGGGCGTGCACACCGGCGATAGCATCACCGTGGCCCCTGCGTTGACGCTCACGGACAAAGAATACCAGATCATGCGAAACCACTCCATCGCAGTGCTGCGCGAGATCGGCGTGGAGACCGGTGGTTCCAACGTGCAATGGGCGGTGAACCCTGAAGACGGTCGCATGGTGGTGATTGAAATGAACCCACGGGTCAGCCGATCCTCTGCGCTGGCCTCCAAGGCGACAGGATTTCCGATTGCCAAGATCGCCGCAAAACTTGCGGTGGGCTACACGCTGGATGAGCTTGACAATGATATCACCAAGGTCACGCCGGCGTCATTTGAGCCGACCATTGACTATGTCGTCACCAAAATCCCGAAATTCGCCTTTGAGAAATTCCCCGGCTCCACGCCGGACCTCACCACCGCAATGAAATCTGTCGGCGAGGCCATGTCGATTGGCCGCACGATCCACGAATCCATGCAAAAAGCGCTGGCTTCCATGGAAGAGGGGCTGACCGGTTTCAACGAAATCGACATCCCCGGCGCGCCTGACACCGCGGCCATTGTCAAGGCAATCAGCCAGCAGACCCCTGACCGGCTGCGTACGATCGCACAGGCCATGCGCCACGGCATGAGCGACGAAGATATCCACGCGGTGACCATGTTCGACCCGTGGTTCCTCGCCCGTATCCGCGAGATCATCCAGGCTGAGGCGCAGGTCCACATGAACGGGCTGCCGCGCGATGCCGCCGGTCTGCGACACCTCAAGATGATGGGTTTCACCGACGCTCGCCTAGCCGAGCTTTCGGGCAAAACCGAGAGTGAGGTTCGCAAGACCCGCCATGCCGAAGGCGTGACTGCTGTCTTCAAGCGCATCGACACCTGTGCAGCCGAATTCGAGGCGCAAACGCCTTATATGTACTCCACCTATGAAGCCCCGGTTTTTGGCGAGGTCGAGTGCGAAGCGCGCCCGTCCGACCGCAAGAAAGTGGTCATTCTGGGCGGTGGTCCCAACCGCATCGGTCAGGGGATCGAATTTGACTATTGCTGCTGCCATGCCTGCTACGCACTGACGGATGCGGGCTATGAAACCATCATGGTCAACTGCAATCCCGAAACAGTTTCCACCGATTATGACACCTCCGACCGGCTTTATTTCGAACCGCTTACCTTTGAGCATGTCATGGAAATCCTGCGGGTGGAGCAGGAAAACGGCACATTGCACGGGGTGATCGTGCAGTTCGGCGGACAGACGCCGCTCAAGATCGCGCAGGCTCTGCACGAAGAGGGCATCCCTATTCTGGGCACCACGCCCGACGCCATTGATCTGGCCGAAGACCGAGAGCGGTTCCAACAGCTGGTTCAGGGGCTTGGCCTGAAACAGCCCAACAACGGCATTGCCCATTCAGACGCCGAAGCGCTTGAAATTGCAAAGGATATCGGCTTCCCGCTGGTCATCCGGCCGTCTTATGTGCTGGGCGGGCGCGCGATGGAAATCGTGCGTGATCAGGCCAGTCTGGAACGCTACATCACCAGCGCCGTGGTGGTGTCGGGCGACAGCCCCGTTCTGCTTGACAGCTATCTGGCCGGGGCGGTTGAACTGGATGTGGACGCACTTTGTGACGGTGAAGACGTCCATGTGGCTGGCATCATGCAGCACATTGAAGAGGCGGGCGTGCATTCCGGCGACAGCGCCTGCTCCCTGCCCCCCTATTCGCTGCCCCGCGATGTGATAGCGGAGATCGAAACCCAGACCCACGCGCTAGCAAAGGCGCTGAACGTTGTGGGGCTGATGAACATCCAGTTCGCCATCAAGGACGGCGAGATTTTCCTCATCGAGGTCAATCCGCGTGCCTCGCGCACCGTGCCCTTTGTCGCCAAGGCCACGGATTCGGCCATTGCCTCCATCGCCGCGCGCATCATGGCCGGTGAACCGCTCAGCAATTTCCCGCAGCGCGCCCCCTATGACGCCGATGCCGCCTATGAGGCCACCCTGCCCCTGGGCGATCCGATGACGCTGGCCGATCCGAACATGCCGTGGTTTTCGGTCAAGGAGGCCGTGCTGCCCTTCGCCCGCTTCCCCGGCGTGGACACGCTTTTGGGCCCCGAAATGCGCTCCACCGGCGAGGTCATGGGATGGGACCGCGATTTCCCGCGCGCTTTCCTCAAGGCGCAGATGGGCGCGGGCACGATCCTGCCGTCCAAGGGGTGCGCATTCCTGTCGATCAAGGATGCGGATAAAACCGACGACATGCTCTCTGCCGCACGTATCCTGCTTGATCAGGGCTTCTCGCTGGTCGCAACCCGCGGCACCGCCAAATGGCTGACAGGTCACGATCTGGCCTGCGGTGTGGTCAACAAGGTCTATGAGGGCCGCCCCGACGTGACCGACATGATGAAGGACGAGGCCATTCATCTGGTGATGAACACCACCGAAGGCGCGCAGGCAGTGGAGGACAGCAAATCCATCCGCTCCATCGCGCTTTACGACAAGATACCTTATTTCACGACCGCGGCCGGCAGCTATGCCGCTGCCCTCGCCATCCGTGCGCAGGCCGACGGTGATGTCGGCGTCAAGGCGCTGCAGGGATAGGGTTCGCCGGGCGGGGTGCCCAGGAAGGATCAGGCCTGATCATTGAGATGGCGACCCAAGAAACACTGTCGACGCCGCCCGCCATTGCTGTGATCTCGGTATTTTTCTGAGCCATCAGGGCGATCATCATTATTTCGAATTTCATCGAAATGTCTCTTGCCAGCGAAGTATTGATTCTATATTTCTAGAATCATGAAAATAAATAAACCCGAAGATCTTGATCTCACTATAGCTGCCGCGCGCTTTGCTGCACTCGGCTCAGAGCAACGCCTCGCTGTTTTGCGGAGCCTTGTACGCGCCGGCCCGGAAGGCCTCAGCATCGGTGAACTTGGCACCCGAACCGGCGTCACGGGGTCTACCCTGACGCATCATATGAAAATACTGGCATCCGCCGGATTGGTCACGCAGGCAAAACAAGGGCGCAGTATCATCTGTGCTGCAATTGCCTATGAAGAGGTGCAGGGCCTTTCGGAGTTCCTGTTGAACGAATGCTGTGCCGACAGCCCTTCCCCCTGTGGAGATCACGATCATGGCTGACACAACCCACTCCCAAGACAGCGCTCGCCGTTTTCCCAAGCTCAACGCATGGGGTGTCACTCTGGTGCTTCTGTTGCTAATTGCTGTCTTCGACACTCCGCAGTTCACGCCAACGCTCACCTTTCTGATCGAAGCATTGGCAGGTACAGCGCCTTTCATTCTTTTTGCAGTCCTCGCTGTGGCCTACCTCAAGGCATCCGGGTCCGAAAACCTCCTCGCCAAGGCCTTTTCAGGAAATCAAGCACGCATGATGGTGATGGCCGCCTTGCTGGGGGGCTTGTCCCCCTTCTGTAGCTGCGAAGTGATCCCCTTCATCGCGGCTCTGCTGGCTGTGGGTGCGCCGCTGGGCGCTGTCATGGCTTTCTGGCTGGCGTCTCCCCTGATGGACCCTGCAATGTTCGCGATCACATCCGGAACTCTGGGCTGGGAGTTTGCAACGGCAAAAGCACTGTCCGCCATCGGTCTCGGTGTCCTGGGCGGCTTTGGCACAATGCTCTTTGCCAACACACCGGTGTTTTCAAACCCGCTGAGAGAACGCCCCGCCGTCGGTGGGTGCTGCGGCGTCAAGGAACCTTTCAGCGGGACCCCGGTCTGGCGGTTCTGGCAGGCATCAGAGCGCAGCGCCGTGTTCAAGGACACCGCGCTGGAAAACGCCCTCTTCCTGCTGAAATGGCTGACGCTGGCATATGTCATCGAGGCGATGATGCTCGCCTATGTCCCCGCAGAGATGATTGCCGGACTGTTGGGCGGCGAAGGTATCTGGCCCATCCTCATGGGGGCATTGGTCGGCGCCCCGGCATACCTCAACGGCTACGCCGCCGTACCGCTGGTTGACGCCCTGCTGGCCCAGGGTATGGCCCCCGGTGCTGCCATGTCCTTTGTGATTGCCGGTGGGGTCAGTTGTATTCCCGCAGCCATTGCGGTCTGGGCATTGGTGAAACCGAAGGTCTTCATCGCGTATCTTGGCTACGCGCTGATCGGATCTGTCATCGCAGGCATGATCTGGCAGGCAATTGCATAAGCCCTCACCTCCGTCGATATCACAATTTCGTCCCCCCGTTGATCAGCTCCCGCGCATCGCGTAGCAAGGTTGAAATGACAGGGGGGCGTCAATGTATCGGGTGTGGAGCTTTCTGACCAACTATTCACTTCTGTTGATCATCGGCGCGCTGATCGCGTTGGTGTGGGCGAACCTGGATTACGACAGCTATCACCATTTTGTTGAATTCAAAATCTGGGATCATGCGCCGATCGGACACCTGCATGACGGCCACCGCACATTGACCCTGCATTACCTCGTCAACGATGTTTTAATGGCATTCTTCTTCGCCATCGCAGCCAAGGAAGTCTGGGAAGCCGTCATTCTGAAAAACGGCTCCTTACGCGGTAAAAAGGCGGCGACTCCTTTGTTTGCAACGCTTGGCGGTATGGTTGGCCCGATCTCTGTCTACCTTGGCCTGGCACTGCTGCTGGGGTCGGACACCTACAATGCCGTTGCAAACGGCTGGGCGATACCTACAGCCACAGACATCGCGTTTTCCTATCTGGTGGGCCGGATCGTCTTTGGCGCTGGCCACCCGGCGGTGCGGTTCCTGTTGCTTCTGGCGATCGCAGATGACGCCGCCGGGCTCATCATTCTGGCGGTTTTCTACCCCTCGGGCGAGCTTGCACCTGCGTGGTTACTGTTTTCTGCCGGGGCAGCCATCGCTGTCTACCTTCTCGCCAACTGGCTGCCGCGCCGTCTGGACCGTGGCAATCAGGCACGCCCCACGTCAACCTGGGTCCGTACCAGGTTGCATTTTCTGCCCTACTTTATCGCTGCCTGTCTGAGTTGGTACGGCTTCATGCGATCCGGCCTGCACCCTGCGCTTGGCCTGCTGCCAATAGTTCCAACAATTCCCCATGCGGATCGGGCCTTCGGGATTTTTGCCGAGGCCGAAAAATACCTCACCGATCTTTTGAACCAGATCGAACATGGGCTCAAAGGTCCGGTTGAGATTGTGCTCTTCTTCTTCGGCCTTCTGAATGCAGGTGTTCAGTTTTCCTCCATCGGGGACGCGACTTGGCTGGTCCTGGCCGGTCTGCTCATCGGCAAACCTGTCGGCATATTGATCTTCGGCTGGATTGCAGCGGGCCCCCTGCGGCTGGGATTGCCCCAGGGTATGCGCACTGTCGACCTGATTGTCATCGGCTGCGTGGCGGCAATCGGTTTCACGGTCTCTCTCTTCGTCGCCTCAGTGGCATTTGCACCGGGTGACGTTCAGGATGCCGCAAAAATGGGGGCCTTGTTCAGCTTTGCCGCAGCCATTGTGAGCATCATCGCCGGCATACTGCTACGCGTTCAAAAACAACCGGGTTGAAAAGCACACAGGCTGGCCAGACTTGGACGGGCGAAAACCCGCCACTCGCAAAAAATGGCGATCCGCGTATCCGTTGTACATTTGTTTCTAATTAAGACATAATATTGCCCAACAAGGTAGATAATCCGTAAACAACCTCTGATAACAGAGGGCAGGCAGACCCATGTCCGGGTCAACGCGCAACCGGAGCAGGTCATGCTGGCGTTCGAAAATGTATCGAAATCATTTTGGACGGGATCCCAACACAAGGTGATCCTTGACCATGTGTCTTTCAAGGTTGAGCTTGGCAACTCGCTTGGCATCCTTGCACCGAACGGAACGGGCAAAACAACCCTGATCAACATGATGGCTGGATTGGAAAAACCCGATGAGGGCGAAATCCGCCGCGGGTGTAATATTTCCTTCCCCTTGGGCTTTATGGGCGGTGTCGTGACAAAGGTCTCGGCGATGGAGAATGCCCGCTATATCGCCCGTCTGTACGGGCTTGACCCGGATTACGTAGAAAGTTTTTGCCGCTGGTTATGTGGGCTGGGCGAGTATTTCGACCAGCCACTTGGCACTTATTCAGCCGGAATGCGCGCACGGTTTTCGTTCTCGCTCATGCTGGCGCTGGATTTTGACATGTATCTGATCGACGAAGGCATGCCCGGCACGACAGATGTTGAGTTCAACCGCAAAGCGGGCGAGATTCTGCAAGAACGTCTGCGCACCACAACAATCATTATTGTGTCACATCAGGCAAAAACGCTTGAGAAATTTGCCCGCTCTGCGGCCGTTCTGGTCGGGGGTCAATTTCACATGTTCGACACGTTGGAAGAAGCGAAACGGCTTTATGACTACCAAACCCACAGCTAGAAAGTTCCGCATCAAGCGGACAACGCCGGGCGCCAACGCGGAAAAGGCTGCTCCTGCGGAGCGCCCCGCGGCCCAAGATCCGGACGCGGCAAAACCCAGGACAACGGATGCACCGGCTGCTACGCCAAAAGCGCGTGCACCCAGTGCCGAAAACGCGGCGGCCGAGCTTGATGCCATCCGGCGTGAGGGGCTGACAGGCCGTCAATTGCGCATGGCCCGCAGAGTGGCTCACAAGAACGGTCTCGCCGCGACGTCGGATTTCGACGCTGTGCGGCTGCTGCGCAGTCGGGGCATTGATCCGTTCCAGCGGTCGAACATGCTGGAGCTGGTTATCCCGCAAAACCCGGATGATCCGATCCAAAACGGTAAAGTAAAAACTGACGGGAAAACGAGCAATGCCGGCGAGACAGGACGGGTCCAGCTGCCGCAAACACTGCCGATGGACAAGGAAACTCTGCCGTCAACCGAACTGAACCCCGCAGATTTGCGCAATCGGCAGATTTCGGAGATTCAGCGCGACATCACCAAACGTCGCCGCCGCAAGATGGGCATGCTTCTGGCCCGTCTGTCGTTCTTCGTATTCCTGCCAACAATCCTTGCGGGCTGGTATTACTATGCGGTTGCCACGCCAATGTATTCGACCAAGTCGGAATTCCTGATACTTCAGGCCGACAATCAGGGAGGTGGTATTGGTGGCTTGCTGTCCGGCACCCAGTTTGCCACGTCTCAGGACAGCATCGCGGTTCAATCCTATTTGCAATCCAAGGATGCCATGTTGCGACTGGACGCCGATGTTGGGTTCAAATCCCATTTCGCGCAGCCGAGCATTGATCCGATCCAGCGCCTGGCCGCTGATCCCTCGAACGAGCAGGCCTTCAAGACCTACAAAAAGAACGTCAAGGTTGGCTATGATCCGACAGAAGGCGTGTTGCGCATGGAAGTCATCGCCGCCGATCCGCATGTGAGCGCGGACATCAGCGCTGCGCTGATCAACTATGCGGAGGAGCGGGTAAATTCTCTTAGCCAGCAAAAGCGCGGCGACCAGATGTCCGAAGCGCAGGCAAGTTTTGAAAAATCCGAAGAGGAGCGCCGCCTTGCGCAGGAAGCTTTGGTTAAACTGCAGATCGAGGGCGCGACACTTGATCCGGAGGCGGTAATTGCCGCGCTGCGAGGCCAAATCAACCAAGTCGAGATACAATTGCTTGAAAAAGAGCTGCAACTTGCGGCTTTGCTCGACAATGCGCGACCAAACCAGTCACGGGTAGACGGTGCCAGAGGCGATGTGCGGCGCCTGAACGAGCAGTTGGCCGAGCTCAATGCTCGCATGACCGATGCCAGCCAGGGCCAGAACTCCCTCGCGCAGCTCAGCGTGCGCATCCAAATGGCGCAGGCCGACCTTGCGACACGCGATATGTTGTTGCAATCCGCGTTGCAGCAGATGGAGCAGACGCGGATGGAGGCCAACCGGCAGGTACGATATCTGACCACCAGCGTGGAACCGGTGCCGTCGGAGGAGCCCAGTTATCCCCGCAAGTTCGAAAACACCATTGTTGCCTTCTTGATCTTCGCAGGCATCTACCTGATGATCTCGCTTACTGCTTCCATTTTGCGTGAACAGGTGACCTCCTGATATGACCCATGTTTCTGTCGGCGATTTGACAATCGGCAATGACCGACCACTCACCGTGATTGCCGGCCCCTGCCAGCTGGAAAGCGCGGATCACGCGCAGATGATCGCCGGTAGGATGAAAGAAGCCTGTGATGCGGCGGGCGCGCAATATGTCTTCAAGGCCTCTTATGACAAGGCCAACCGCACCTCGCTGGATGGCGCGCGCGGGATGGGGATCGACGAAGGCCTGAAAGTGCTGGAATCCGTGGCCCGGACCAACCAGATCCCGGTCATCACCGATGTACACTCCGAGGCGCAATGCGCCATCGCCGCAGATGTGGTCGATATCATCCAGATTCCAGCTTTTCTCTGTCGCCAAACCGACATGCTGCTGGCCGCTGGCAACAGCGGCGCCGCGATCAACGTGAAGAAAGGTCAGTTCCTCGCACCTTGGGAGATGGAGAACATCGTCACCAAGATCGAATCCACCGGCAACCGGCGCATTCTGCTGACCGAGCGCGGCACAACCTTCGGCTACAACACGCTTGTGGTCGACATGCGGTCGCTACCGCAGATGGCGCAGACGGGCTACCCGGTAGTGATGGACGCCACCCATTCGGTGCAGCAGCCGGGCGGGCGTGGCGGCTCTTCGGGCGGGCAGCGTGAGTTTGCCCCGGTCATGGCGCGCGCAGCCGCAGCCGTGGGCGTGGGCGGCATCTTCATGGAAACCCATCAGGATCCGGACAATGCCCCCTGCGACGGGCCCAATATGATTTATCTTGATCAAATGCCTAAGCTCATCGAGACGTTGATGCAGTTTGACGCCATGGCAAAGGCCAACCCGTTGCGCATTTGACCCTGCTCTCTCAGTTGACTGTGCAGCGTCTGGCGACCCCACTCACAGGTATATGCGGCAAGACCGACACCAGCGATGCATAATGTCTCAAGGTAGCGTCGAAACGCATTAGTCAAATAGCTTGCGTAACAGTTTGTCTTTGACTTTGTCTTTTACGGCATCTTCTGCGGATTGACCCGGCTGTGCACTGACACCCAGCTTCTGGTTCAGCTTCTCCTTGGCCTTGTCTTTCAATTCATCCTTCTTGGCATCCAATTCCGCTTCGAAGGCGGCCTCGAGGTCCGGGCGGATGGAGATGTCCGACCATGGCCCGACAAAGCGCACTGGTATGGAAATGCCCTGTCCGCTGTTCGCCCGCAAGGCAATCGGTGTCACGGTGTAATCCATATTCTGTGCGGCCAAGCCAATGTTCCCGGCCCCGGTTGCGCGGTAGTTCTTGAGCTGTAAGAGCAGGTCCTTATTGTTCAGCACACCCGACGCAATGGCCCATGTCCCCGTCAGGCTGTCAAAGACGGTTGTACCCGCCCCGACATCACCCGACCGCATCAATCGGTCGAGGTCGATCCCCTGGATCGTGCCTTTCCCAATCGCCAGCGAGCCATCTCCGGACAAAGACCGCATGATTGCATCCACCGAAGACCCCGACCCCAGGAAGCTCAATTTGGCGTCCCCCTGCCCTGTAAGCCGGTTCAATCCCGCAGCATCGGAAAGCAGGGGCTGCATTTGAATGGCCCGCGCGCCCAAATTGCCGCCAACCGACAGGCCGGACCGGTTGTTGATCACAAACTCGCCGGTGACATCACCGCCGTAAGCCTGCACTTCACGCAATTCAAAGACCATCCGCGCGCGATCATTGCGCAAAATGGTGCGGGTCTGACCGAGTTGAAACTGACCCAGGTCGATGCTTTGAGCTGACAGGGCAATTTCGCCGTTGAAAGCCGCCAGACCGCTGGCATCAATCGGCTCTGTCGACCAACCGCTTGAGGCGCTTCCACCCGCCGACGAACCGCCACCGCTGCCGCCTGATGGCTCCGCGGTGTCCTGTTTCAAATCAAGCGCACCGGCATCGAGCTGGGCATTGATGATCGGCACGCCATTGAGTTCGATATCTGCAGCACCCGTCAGGCTGTTGTCTCCCAGATCGACCTTGAGGTCGCGCAGCGACAGCTTGCGATCCGGCGTCAGCGTCAGATCCGTGGTCATGTTGATCACACGCCCCAGATTGCTCGGCAAGTCGACGCCGGGCAATCCCAAGGCTTCAAGAAAGGCCTTTGTCGTATCCGTTTTGAGGGTCAGGGCCCCGGCCACAGCCCCCGCGGTGCTGGCGCGCCCGCCAAATGACACGCTGCCAGCCGCCGTGGTTACGGAAGCGGTAAAGGTCTGTGTCTCCCCGGTGATAAAACCGGCAAAACCGTCGATAACGGCGCCAACCATCACCGGTTGCGCCGTAGGACGCAGCACGGCCGTGATCTCTGCCGCACCCAGTCGCTCGGGCCAGTCGAGCGTCAGATCAACACCTTCATAGGACACCAGATCGCTGCCCTCGGCGTCATAGATCAATCGGGCATCGGTCACCCTCAGCCGTTCAATACTGATGGGATGGGATGCCCGTTCAGGGGCCGTTTCCGTGGCGATCTGTGCCTCGCCGGAAGAATCAGTGAATTGCCAGCTCGCGCGGCCATCCTGGCGTTGCTCCAACCGGATCGTTGGGCTTTCCGCCTCGATATTGGTGATCCTAATTTCGCCTCGAAGCAATCCCAGAGCATCCACGCCAATAGCTGCATTCGCCGCCTGAAGCATCGGGCCTTGTTCGGACCAGTCAGCGTTCCCGACCTCCAGCCCGCCAGCCCTTACGCCGAGAACCGGGTAAAACGTCAACGCCACATCGCCGGTGATTGACACCTCCCGCCCCGTGAAATTGCGCAGCTGTTCGGTTGCAATCCGCGCCACCCGTTCCGCGGGGAGAAAGAACAACGACACCACAGCGACCACAACGATCACGACCAGCAATCCGATCAACCGGAAAACCCACTTCATCCGCACACCCTCACCTATGCCCATGAGGCCCCTTTTCGGGGCCCCTCACTTCCACTATAGCCCAAGTCATGAGCACAAACCCACCCAATCTGCGCCCCGATCTGGCCCCCAAGCCCCAAATACCCGGGCCCACCCGCCCGGGCCAGCCCACGATTGGCATGGTAAGCTTGGGATGCCCCAAGGCTCTGGTCGACAGTGAGCGCATCCTCACGCGCCTGCGCGCAGAAGGCTACGGGATTTCGCCCGACTATGCAGGAGCCAATGCCGTCATTGTGAACACCTGCGGATTTCTCGACAGTGCCAAGGCGGAAAGCCTGTCGGCGATCGGTGAGGCCTTGCAGGAAAACGGCCGTGTCATCGTCACCGGATGTCTTGGGGCAGAACCCGACTATATAACCGGGGCGCATCCCAACGTGCTCGCGGTCACCGGACCGCATCAATATGAACAGGTCCTGGATGCCGTGCACGACGCTGTGCCGCCAAGCCCGGATCCCTTTGTCGATCTTTTGCCTGCATCTGGCGTTCGCCTGACACCCCGCCATTTCAGCTATCTGAAAATCTCCGAAGGCTGCAATCACAAGTGTAAATTCTGCATCATCCCGGACATGCGGGGCCGCTTGCAGTCACGCCCGGCTCATGCGGTGATCCGTGAGGCCGAAAAACTCGTGGAAAACGGTGTCAAGGAACTGCTGGTGATCAGTCAGGATACCTCTGCTTATGGCGTTGATATCAAACATGCTGAAGATCGCGGTCACCGCGCACATATCACCGATCTGGCACGCGATCTGGGCTCTCTGGGTGCCTGGGTGCGCCTGCACTACGTTTACCCTTACCCGCATGTGCGCCACCTGATCCCGATGATGGCCGACGGGCTTATCTTGCCCTATCTGGATATTCCGTTTCAGCATGCGCATGGCGACGTCTTGAAACGGATGGCACGCCCCGCCGCTGCCGCAAAAACCCTTGATGAGATCGCGGCCTGGCGGGCAATTTGCCCCGAACTGACTCTGCGCTCCACATTTATTGTCGGCTATCCCGGCGAAACAGAAGCGGAATTTCAAACCCTGCTGGACTGGATGGATGAAGCGCAACTCGACCGGGTCGGCTGTTTTCAATACGAAAACGTCGATGGCGCGCGCTCCAACGCTTTGCCCGACCATGTGCCTGCGGATGAAAAACAGGATCGGTGGGAGCGTTTCATGCTCAAGGCGCAAGCCATTTCCGAGGCAAAACTGACTGCCAAAATCGGCAAACATTTGGACGTGATTGTTGACGAAATAGATGATGAGGCGGCGACCTGTCGCACCATGGCCGATGCGCCTGAGATTGATGGCAACCTCTTTATAGATGAAAACTTCGACCGCCTGTCCGTAGGAGACATCGTTACCGTGAAGGTCGATGAGGCCGGCGAATACGACCTTTGGGGCCGTTTGGTGGGCTAAACGTCTGTCCGGGGCTTTCCAGAGCCCGCCCGCAACAAAGAACCCGTTCAGATTTGACACGGGATTTTTGGTGAGGTTCCGGTATGCTCGGAATGCCGACTTCTGCGGCCAAGCCAATTCTCTTGTGACGGAGCCAACATGACCAATACGCCAAAGATCGCACAGAAATCGCCATACCGCGTCGACGTAACCGAAGGAAAAACCTACTTCTGGTGCAGCTGCGGTCGCTCCTCCAAACAGCCCTTTTGCGACGGATCGCACAAGGAAACCTCTTTCTCACCCTTGAAATACACAGCGGAGGCCGACAAGACGCTGTTTTTCTGCGGATGCAAAGCGACACAAAAAGCGCCTCTTTGCGATGGCAGCCACTCAAAACTTTGATCTAGGATCATCCAACGCGCGGCGCATCTTGAATTTGTTCTCTTTATGTTCTATTTATTAATGGAACAGATGGGAGGCATATGATGTCATTTGAACCTCAATTTCCGAACCTATTTGCGCCTGAACAGGGCGCTTTACCCATTGGCGAACCACAACCAGCCACTGAAAAACAGGTGCGGTACGCGCAAACCATCGCCCTGAGAACCGGTGCGACCATTCCCCGGAGCGCCGCCGCGGACCGCGCGGCCCTTTCCCGATGGATCGACGCGCACAAGCCAAAAGCACCTTCCGGCAAATTTGCCAACTACCCATCTTCCAAGCAGGTTGCCTTTGCCGAGCGGATTGCACGGATCAAACGCCGTGAAATTCCGCATGAGTGTTTTCGAGACAAGGTGATGATGTCGAAATGGATCGATGGCAATAGGCCCAGGTAACGCGGTCTGGTTGTGGTTTCTATAAGCCCGCCGCCGTCCGCCGCACGGTCTCAAGGCGCTGTCGGTTCGGCGGGTGGGTGCCGAGGAACCGATCTCCCGGGTCAGGTATCCGCGTGAAGAATTCCGCGCCCCGCAAGGGATCATAACCTGCGCGCGCTGTAATCACGGTGCCCAGCGCATCGGCTTCCAGTTCGAAATCTTTCGAGTAGGTCCGCGCGCCAACCTGTGCTCCGGTGCGCTGCGCAGATTCGACAGCCTCACCCGTCCCGCCAAGCAGAACCGCCAGGCTCCCGGCAATGACAGCCCCCGCGACAGCGTTTTGCTGCTGGCGCGCGATGTGACCTGCGATGTGATGCGCAGCTTCATGCCCCATCACAAAGGCCAGCTCATCCGTGTTCCGGGCGTCCTTTATCAGCGCCAGAGTGAAGGCAATGATCGGGCGGCCCGATTTATCCAGCGTCTGAAAGGCATTCGCGGGCTGGTTTGGCCTTTCATCCACGAGGATTTTGAAATCGCAATTGACCCGCGAAGTACGGGCCCGGCATTCGCGCTCTGCCACTGGTTCGACGGTGCTGACGACGCTGCGGAACGCGCGTGTCGCATTCTGAGCCGAAATCGTACTGCCACCCGACTGTGCCTGAGGCGCGGGACTGTTGACCGGCGATGATGTTGTCGTCACTTCGCACCCTGCCAGGGCCATTGCCGCAATAATAGGCACCACACTGTTTAATCGCATTTTCTGCTTCCTTCCGGAACTGCGTTTACCGCGCATGACATTAGCACTTTCATCGTCAGCGACCACCCCGATCACGCAGCTTTGTCCCTCTTGCATTGCAACAAACATGGCGTAGTCTGCGCTCATGTTTACGATTGAGCACGAATTTGATGCCACAGTTGTCACACTTGTGGATGATGGAAAAGCCCCGTTGCAGGAGGACGTCACGGTCCACGCGACGGAAAGCGCCATCCTGCTGAACCAATACGATTCGCGCACAGATCGAACCGTGTCGATTTCCCTGTCGCCAGAACAATGGCGTGACCTGACTGCCGCGCTGAATCTGCCGGAAGGTGTCTACCGGGCCCGCTAACGGATATCACAAGAAACAACAGACCGGTGCGTCAGAGATGCACTCAGGTCAGGAGACCCTGCATATGAGCGTTGGATCAAACATTACGACCTATTTCAACGGCACATGGCACCGCGGCGATGTGCCGATCATGAACGCCGCTGACCATGGCGCCTGGTTGGGAACGACCGTTTTTGACGGCGCACGGTTCTTTGCAGGCCGCGCGCCCGACCTCGCGCCGCACTGTGCCCGGGTCAACAAATCGGCGGAGGCCCTGATGTTGACGCCCACTGTAACAACCGAAGAAATGATCGGTATCGTGCGCGAAGGCCTCAAGCATTACGGACCGGACGACGCCGTCTACATCAGGCCGATGTACTGGGGCATTCATGGCGACGAGACAGCGATCGTGCCACGCCCCGAAGAAACGGGGTTTGCCATCAGCCTTGAGCAGATTCCCATGGCTCCGTCCGATGCGGCAACCACTTTAGCGCGCACGCGGTTCCGGCGACCGGTTCTGGAGGACAACGTCGTCAACGCAAAAGCCGGGTGCCTTTACCCCAATAACGCGCGGATGCTGACGGAGGTCCGCGCCCGAGGATTTGGCAATGCGCTTGTTGCCGACGCGATGGGCAATGTCGCGGAAACCGCCACGGCGAATGTTTTTATGGTCAAGGACGGTGAAGTCTTCACGCCGATCGCTAACGGCACGTTTCTTGCAGGCATCACCCGAGCGCGCCATATGAAAAACATGGCCGCAGACGGGATCAAGGTGCACGAACAGGTTCTCAGCTTTGATGATTTTCACGGGGCCGATGAGGTCTTCATGACCGGGAACATGTCAAAGATCACACCTGTTAAGGCCTTTGAGGACACACAGTATCAGGTTGGTCCCATGGCGCGCAGATTGCGTGAGATGTATTGGGATTGGGCTGCCTCGGAGCCTCTATGACCCATCGGCCATGGCGACCTTGAGGAAAATGGCGCGAATGTCCCGGACGCTTGCGTTTTCCAACGCGCCCATGTGAATTTCCAAAGGCGACCAAAGCCACGAAACAGCGGGGTCGTGTTTCATTGCCCATTGCGGAAAAAGCCGATCTTCGACCGGCTCCGAGACCAGCGGCAGAACGTCCACGTGCCGATCATCCGCACAAATCCGTTCGAATGTGGACTCGACCTGAGCTTTGGGCCCTTCAAGTAATTGCAAAAAGATATCAAACCGGCAAATCAGGGCACCTGTAATATCGGCGCGGGCATTGCGCTCGCGAGATGTGGCCAAAATACTGGCCAGCATGTTCAAATCGTAACCAAATGGCCGCGACGCATATATAAGTTGCAGCATGGGCATCCCGCCTGCCCCCCCCGAGAACATAACACTACCATCTCGCTTGCGAGACCGTCTGTCCAGAAAAACGATGCCGTAGAATGAGATTGCGCCTCCTTCAATCTGAGGTCATGATCTGGCCAATAAAGGGGGACATCGAAAGATGCGTAAGTTTCTCGTCGTGCTTGATGACAGTCGCGAATGCCTGAATGCGATGCGATTTGCAGCCATGCGGGCCGCTCATACAGGCGGCGGGGTCGAAATCCTCTCCGTCATCCCGCCAGATGAGTTCAATCACTGGATCGGCGTGGGCGAGGTCATGCGCGAAGAGGCCCGTGAACGCATTGAGGTGCATTTCGAGGTCTTTGCCAAATGGATGCGTGACCGGCAGGGAATCGATCCCGAACTGGTGATCCGCGAAGGGCGTCCGGTGGAAGAAATTCTTGCCCGAATTCACGAAAATTCCGAAATCGGCGTTTTGGTTCTGGGTGCCGGCACGGACAAGAAGGGCCCCGGCCCGCTTGTGACGCAACTGACGAAAAGCGCTGGCGCTTTGCCTATTCCGATTACCATCGTGCCCGGCGATCTGAGCAAAGAAAAACTGGAAGCCATCACCTGATCCACAAATCAAACGTGTCCGGGCGTGATCCGGCTTGATTTGACAGATTAGAATGATTCCAAACCTTGACTTAGGAGGCACTGATCCGCATATCTGGATCAGCTTCAGGAGATGTCCCATGTTCATCCAAACAGAATCGACCCCAAACCCGGCCACCTTGAAATTCCTGCCCGGACAGACCGTGCTGGAAATGGGGACAGCCGATTTCCCAACGGCGGACACAGCTGACAAATCACCGCTGGCCACGCGAATTTTTGCGGTTGAAGGTGTAAGCGGCGTGTTCTTCGGGACGGACTTTGTGACCGTTACGAAAGAAGATGCGGTCGATTGGGATCATATCAAACCCGCCCTACTGGGTGCGATTATGGAGCATTTTCAATCCGGTCAGGCGGTTATGGCCGGGGACCACACACCTGTTTCCGGACATGCCGAACATACTGGCGAAGACGGTGCGATTGTCGGTCAGATCAAGGAACTGCTCGACAGCCGCGTGCGCCCGGCGGTGGCTCAGGACGGTGGCGACATTACCTTCCACGGCTTTGACCGCGGCGTTGTCTATTTGCACATGCAGGGGGCCTGCGCGGGGTGTCCGTCATCCACGCTCACCCTGAAAATGGGTATCGAAAACCTGCTGCGGCATTACATCCCGGAAGTTACCGAAGTCCGCCCGGTCGCTCCGTAACGCCTTGATGGCAAACGACAGCAATCAACAGGAAAAGATCACCGGCAGGTGCTACTGCGGGGCAAAATCGCTGCGTGCATCTTCCGAACCTCTAAGCGTTGTCTATTGCCATTGTTCTGATTGCAAGCGCGTCACTGGCGCGCCGCTGGCCGCTTTTGCAGGGTTTTCCGAAGCCATACTGACCATTTCGCCTGATCCGGGCCCGCCGTGCTCGCACCATCCGGGTGTGGATCGGTGGTTTTGCAAGGACTGCGGCTCGCCTCTGGCCGCGCGATACGACTATCTGCCCGGCCAGATTTACGTGCCGCTTGGACTTCTGGATCAGGCAGAGACGCTGCAACCTTCGATGCATTGCCATGCGGCCTCGAACTACGCCTGGCTGCATCTCGCGGATGGGCTGCCCAGGCAACAAAACAGCGGCAGAGACGCGCTTCTTTCCGACGAACCGGCCAGATAACGCCGCGCAATGTCACTCCCAAGCCCCATCATCCTGGCCTTTGATACCTCTGCGGCATTTTGTGCGGCGGCGGTTCTGGTCGGTGACCAGATCGTCGCACAGGCCGAAGAACACATGGCAAAGGGTCAGGCCGAACGATTGATCGGGCTTTGCCAAGAGCTGTTGCAAAGCGCTGGCCTCGATTTCAAAAATCTCAGTGCGGTTGGGGTCGGAATTGGTCCAGGGAATTTCACCGGCATCCGTATCTCGGCGTCAGCAGCGCGTGGATTGGCACTGGGGCTGGGCATCCCCGCTGTCGGCGTTTCGGGGTTTGACGCGCTCAGATTGGGAACCAGCGGTCCCTGTGCCTGTGCGATCGCTGCGCGCCGGGATCAATTGTATCTGGAAGTTTTTGACGGTGAAATTGCGCAGAAACCGATTCTGGTTCATGCAGATGAGCTGCCGGAATTCAAAGGACCTCTTGTCGGCGCAACCGGGCAGGCACCCCGGCATCAAGGAGCGGTTTCCATCGCCCGGCTGACGGCCGAGAGATACCAGCATACGCCCCCTCGCCCGGCACCGCTTTATCTGCGGCCCGCTGATGCCGCCCCGGCGCGCGATGCCCCACCGGTGATTCTACCGTGACGCCAGCGCAGATGGCCGAAATACATACCGCTGCCTTCCATGACGATCGACCGTGGTCAGAGATCGAGTTCGCCGATCTGACGGCGGGCAACCATATTGATCTGCTCACCCAAGTGGGTGGATTCGCGCTGATTTCGACGGTTGCTGGGGAATCAGAATTGCTGACCCTCGCGGTTCATCCTGCGCGGCAGCGACAGGGGATTGCGACCACCCTGATAGTCAGATGGCTCTCGATCCCTCGGATAAAGGCGGCATTTCTCGAAGTCGCCGCTGACAATGACATAGCACAGTCTCTCTATGTCAAACATGGATTCGCAGAATGCGGGCGGCGGGAAGGCTATTACAAGCGCCGTGATCGCAATCCGGTCGATGCGGTGATCATGCGCACTGAGCTAACCCACGGGTAACAAGCCAAAACCCCCGGCATCTCTTGAAAAACCGGTTGACCCTGCCCGTCAGCTAGGCCCTAATTTACGCAGGAACAGATTACCTCTGCTCATACTGGGTGACGAGACGCCGAACACTGCCGAAACGTTACCCCAAAATCACAACTGGGAGACCCCTGAATGACCCTAATGCATAAATTCCTCGGTGCCACCGCAGCGCTTGCGCTGTCAGCTGGTACCGCATTGGCAGACCCCGCGCTGATCTTTGATCTGGGTGGCAAATTCGACAAATCTTTCAACGAATCCGCTTATAATGGCGCGCAGCGTTGGGCCGACGAAACCGGTGGCAAGTATTTGGAAATTGAACTGCAATCCGAAGCGCAGCGCGAACAGGCGCTGCGCCGCTTTGCAGAAGCTGGCGCAAATCCAGTGATCACAACCGGTTTTGCCATGAGCGATCCAATCGGGCAGGTTGCGCCCGATTACCCTGACACCGTTTTTGTCACCATCGACGGATGGGTGCCTGATCAGGACAATGTATTGACCATCGGTTTCGCCGAGCACGAAGGGTCTTATCTCGTAGGTATGATGGCGGGAATGGCGTCTGAATCGGGCACCGTTGGCTTTATCGGCGGTATGGACGTGCCATTGATCCGTAAATTCGCCTGCGGCTATGCGCAGGGTGTCAAGGCGGTGAACCCCGATGCGACGGTCATTTCCAACATGACGGGCACCACGCCGTCGGCTTGGAACGATCCGGTGAAAGGATCTGAGCTAACCAAGGCGCAGATCAGCCAGGGCGCAGATGTGGTCTTTGCCGCAGCAGGCGGCACCGGTGTTGGGGTTCTGCAAACGGCCGCCGATGAAGGCATCCTGTCCGTTGGCGTGGACAGCAACCAGAACCCGCTGCACCCCGGCAAGGTTCTGACATCCATGCTCAAGCGCGTGGACGTGGCTGTCTATGACATCATGAAAGCGGGCGATGATGTGAAGCCCGGTTTCCGCGCGATGACGCTCGCGGATGAAGGCGTTGACTACGCAATGGACGAACACAATGCCGCCCTTGTGTCCGACGATATGAAGTCCAAGGTCGATGCTGCAAAGGCAAGCATTGTCGATGGATCGACGGCGGTTCACGACTACACTTCGGACGACAGCTGCCCTGCTCTGAGCTTCTGAGCATGAGCGCTGAAAACACGTCGGGGCGGCAGGAAACTGCCGCTCCGGGTTCTGCTCCGGCCATTGAACTCAAAGGTATTTCCAAAGCTTTTGGGCCGGTTCAGGCCAACAAGGATATCTCCATTCGCGTTATGCCCGGCACGATCCACGGGATCATCGGCGAAAATGGTGCGGGCAAATCCACCCTCATGTCGATCCTTTACGGATTTTACAAAGCCGATAAGGGTGAGATTTTCATAAGCGGTCGAAAAACCGAAATCCCCGACAGCCAGGCGGCCATTGCAGCAGGCATCGGGATGGTTTTCCAGCATTTCAAGCTGGTCGAGAATTTCACGGTGCTGGAAAATATCATTCTGGGCGCGGAAGACGGCGGTTTGCTGAAACCGTCCTTGTCCAAGGCCCGCAAGACGCTTTTGGAGCTGGAACACGAATACGGTCTCAATGTGGACCCCGACGCGGTGATCGAGGATCTGGGTGTGGGCATGCAACAGCGTGTCGAAATCCTCAAGGCGCTGTACCGTCAGGCCGATATTCTGATCCTGGACGAACCCACGGGCGTGCTGACACCTGCGGAGGCAGATCAGCTTTTTCGCATTCTGGACCGTCTGCGCGAAGAGGGCAAAACCATCATTCTGATCACGCATAAGCTGCGTGAAATCATGGAAGCCACCGATACGGTCAGCGTGATGCGGCGCGGTGAAATGACCGCAACCGTCAAAACCGCCGAGACCTCGCCTGCCGAACTGGCAGAGCTGATGGTCGGTCGCAAGGTTCTGCTGCGGGTGGACAAGGCCCCGGCCACCCCCGGCAAGGTGATATTGGACATCAAGGGGCTGCGGGTCGTGGATGACGCCGGTGTCGAACGGGTCAAGGGAATTGATCTGCAGGTGCGGGCCGGTGAGATTGTCGGCATTGCCGGTGTTGCCGGCAACGGGCAATCCGAACTGCTCGAAGTTCTGGGCGGCTACGCAGATGCAACAGGCGATATTCAGGTCAATGGGCAGCAACTTGATCTCAGCGGTAAACTATCGGACGGACGATCCCGGCGCGCACGCGGCATCGCCCACGTGCCCGAAGACCGCCAGCGCGAAGGCCTGATCATGGATTTCTCCGCCTGGGAAAACACTGCCTTTGGCTATCACCGTGATCCGGCCTATCAGTCCGGCATCCTGCTGAACAACAAGGCCATCAAAGGCGATACCGAAGCCAAGATGCAGCGCTTTGACGTCCGTCCGCCCAATCCGGCACTGGCGGCCAAGAATTTCTCGGGCGGAAACCAGCAAAAGATCGTCCTGGCCCGCGAGATCGAACGCAACCCTGACTTGCTTTTGATCGGCCAGCCGACGCGCGGCGTGGACATCGGTGCCATCGAATTCATCCACCAGCAAATCGTTGCCCTGCGCGACAAGGGCAAGGCGATCCTGCTGGTCTCGGTGGAGCTTGAGGAGATTCTCGCACTCGCAGATAGGGTTGCGGTGATGTTCGACGGACACATCATGGGGGAACGTCAGTCTGCGGAGACCGACGAAAAGGAACTGGGGCTTCTGATGGCCGGTGTGGGGAGCTAACGCATGGAAGTGATGCCAAAATGGGCCGAGGTGATCCTCGTGCCGCTCATCTCGCTGCTGCTCGCGGCGGTCCTGTCGGCGCTGGTCATAATGGCGATAGGCGAGGATCCGATTGAAGCGGTCAACCTGATGGTCACCGGTGCCTTGGGCAGCACCTACGGTTGGGGATATACACTTTACTACGCCACCAATTTCCTCTTCACCGGATTGGCCGTCTCGGTCGCGTTCCATGCTGGGCTTTTCAACATCGGTGGCGAAGGTCAGGCGATGCTCGGTGGTCTGGGCGTGGCGCTGGCCTGTCTGCTGATCCCCTGGCCGCATTGGACCCTCGCCATTCTGGGCGCGACCGCAGGGGCTGCCCTCTTTGGGGCAGCCTGGGCCGCGATTCCGGCTTATCTGCAAGCCAAACGCGGCAGCCACATTGTGATCACAACGATCATGTTCAACTTCATCGCTGCAGCCCTACTGAACTACCTGCTGGTCAATGTCATGCGCCCCCAAGGCAGTATGGACCCGGCCTCAGCCCGCTTTCCCGAAACGGTGCATTTGCCAACGCTGCATGATCTGCTGGCGCCCATCGGCATCAATTTTTCCAAGGCAGCCCCGGCGAATGTGACGTTTCTCATCGCGGTGCTGGCCTGTGTGCTGGTCTGGTTTCTGCTCTGGCGCACTTGGTTGGGCTACGAAATTCGCAGCTATGGCAAATCCGAACCGGCCGCGAAGTACGGCGGCATCTCCCCCACGGCAATCACCATGATCGCGATGCTGATCTCCGGTGGTTTGGCGGGAATGATGGCGATCAACAACGTCATGGGCGAAGCTGAACGGCTGGTCTTGAATGCTGTCGAAGGTGCTGGCTTTATCGGGATCGCGGTCGCGTTGATGGGCCGCAGCCATCCCTTTGGTGTGTTTCTGGCGGCCGTGCTTTTTGGGTTCCTCTATCAGGGCGGGGCGGAACTGGCGCTCTGGACGAACATCCCGCGCGAATTGATCGTGGTGATCCAGGCGCTTGTGATCCTCTTTACCGGCGCGCTCGACAACATGGTGCGCATGCCGTTGGAGCGCCTGTTCCTGATGATGCGCAGGGGGAATGTCTGATGGATTTCCTGACCCTCATTCAGCTTTTGGACAGCACCGTGCGTCTGGCCACGCCGTTATTGCTGGCCTGTCTTGCCGGTCTCTTTTCCGAACGCGCAGGCATCTTCGACATCGGTCTTGAGGGCAAAATGCTTGCGGCCGCTTTCTTTTCTGCCGCAATCGCCGCCCTGACCGGCTCTGTCTGGTTGGGCCTGCTTGCGGGGATCGCCGCTTCCATGGCGTTCAGCCTTCTGCACGGACTGGCCTCAATCACCTTTCGTGGCAACCAGCTCATCTCCGGCGTCGCCATCAACTTTCTGGCCGCTGGTCTGACAGTTCTGATCGCGCAGGATTGGTTTAGCCAAGGCGGGCGCACACCCTCGCTTATGGGCGGTGGGCGGTTCGAACCCCTGATCCTACCCTTCGCCGAGAGCATTGGAACCATTCCCTTTCTCGGACCGATCTATCAGGAATTGATCTCAGGTCATTCCATCCTGGTCTACATCGCCTTTGCCATGGTTCCGCTGACCTGGTGGGTCCTTTTCCGCACCCGTTTCGGGCTGCGTCTGCGCGCCGTGGGGGAAAACCCGGGGGCGGTCGATACTGCGGGTGTTTCAGTGGTGGGGCTGCGCTATGCGGCGGTGATGATCTGCGGCGTGCTCTGCGGAATCGCGGGCGCCTATCTGTCCACCGCCCTGCAGGCCGGTTTCGTCAAGGACATGTCCGCAGGCCGCGGTTTCATCGCACTGGCAGCGTTGATATTTGCCAAATGGCGTCCCTGGCACGCGCTTTATGCGACACTCCTATTCGGCCTTTTCGGCGCGCTGGAAACACGCCCGGATGTGATTCAGGCTATTTTTGGCATTAAGGTTCAGGGCGCGTTGCTCGGTGCGCTACCCTATGTGATGACCGTGATCATCCTTGCAGGGTTCGTCGGTAAAGCCATTCCGCCCCGCGCCGGCGGCGAACCTTATGTCAAAGAACGATAGCCGCATAAGGCCAGTTTCGCCAATTCTGTCAGTCCTCTTTTCTGCACAGCAGCAAGAGGCATTGATTTCACACCCGCCCTTGCTCTAACAGGGGACATGCAAATCTACCTTCCCATCGCCGAAGTATCGGTCAATGCCTTTCTGCTGCTGGGCCTCGGCGGTATTGTGGGTGTTCTATCAGGTATGTTTGGCGTGGGCGGCGGCTTTTTGATGACACCACTGTTGTTCATCATCGGCATCCCGCCCGCCGTAGCAGTTGCTACCGAAGCCAATCAGATCGTTGCCTCATCGTTTTCGGGCGTTCTGGCGCATCTGAAACGAAAAACCGTGGACCTCAGGATGGGCACGGTGCTGCTTGTCGGCGGCCTGATCGGGGCTGCTTTGGGCGTTGTGGTCTTTAACTATCTCAAGGCGCAGGGGCAGGTGGATCTGCTGGTCAAGCTCTGCTACGTGGTCTTTCTGGGCGTGATCGGCGGGCTGATGTTCATCGAAAGCCTGAACGCGATCCGCAAGACAAAATCCGGCAAGGCGCCCGCCCGCAAAAAACACAACTGGATTCACGGTCTGCCCTTCAAGATGCGTTTCCGCGTCTCCGGTCTTTATATCTCGGTGATCCCACCGGTTTTGGTCGGAATCTCCGTCGGCATTCTGGCAGCCATCATGGGGGTTGGCGGCGGTTTTATCATGGTCCCTGCCATGATCTACCTGCTCGGCATGCCTACCAAGGTGGTTGTCGGAACCTCGCTTTTCCAGATCATCTTCGTAACCGCCTTCACGACTCTACTGCACGCCACAACCAACTTTACCGTTGATATCGTTCTGGCGGTCTTGCTGCTGGTGGGTGGTGTCATCGGAGCCCAGATCGGCACCCGCATCGGCGTCAAGATGAAAGCGGAACAACTGCGTATCCTGCTGGCCCTCATGGTGCTGGTGGTCTGCGGCAAGCTTGCCCTCGACCTTCTGTTGATGCCGGCGGAGCTCTATTCCATCGGCGCGGCAGGTCACTGATGCGATACCTTGCGGCCTTTCTCATTTTCATTCTCACCTTGCCTGCCCTGGCCGAAGAAGTCGTGCTGGGATTAAGCAAGGATACCGTCTCGATCGACACCAGTTTTGACGGTTCCGAAATCCTCATCTTCGGTGCTGTCAAACGCGAAGCACCGATCCCGGCTGAGCCACGACTACAGGTTATCGTAACCGTGTCCGGCCCGTCGGAAGAAGTTGTCGTACGGCGCAAGGAAAAACGGCTGGGCATCTGGGTGAACACAGATGCCGTGGAAGTCGACCGGGCGCCCAGCTTTTATGCAGTGTCGACCAGCACCCTGCTCGGACTGTCCTTGACTGACACCGAAGACCTTCGGCACCGCGTGTCCATTCCCCGGGCAATCCGCTCGGTCGGCGCACCGGATACGATTGAGGATGCTACGAAGTTCACCGATGCATTGATCCGTATCAAATCCAAAGCGAACCAGTATCAGCTGAACGAAGGCACGATCAGCATTGATGAGCAGACGCTATTTCGAACCGCGATCAAACTGCCGGCGGCACTAACGGAAGGCGACTACAAGACACGTATCTTCCTGACCCGTGGCGGCAATGTGATCTCGAAATATGAAACCAGCATCTACGTCCGCAAGGTTGGTCTGGAAAGATGGTTGTTCAAGCTATCACGTGAAAACGCGCTGATCTATGGGCTGATGTCGCTAGCCATTGCGATCAGTGCGGGATGGTTGGCGTCTGCGGTGTTCAGGATTTTCCGGGCGTAGCGAGCGCGTTCCTGCGTCGGTGGGATGCGGCGGTATCTGCCGTCAGCCGCGCCCGATGTAGGGCATTGTGGTCGCCATCACCGTCATGAACTGCACATTAGCCTCGGCAGGCATCTGCGCCATATGCAGCACCGAGTTGGCGGCATTGCGCACATGCATGGTTTCGGTGCCGGGCTGCGTCTTTTTGAGCTTTTCCAGCAATTCGGTCTCTGCATTGCCAATGTCGATCTGACCGCAGGCGATACCAAACGGTCGCCCATCCAGCGAGAGTGTCTTGGTCAAGCCGGTCACCGCGTGTTTCGTGGTGGTGTAACAGACCGAATTGGGGCGCGGCACATAGGCCGATAGCGAGCCATTGTTGATGATCCGCCCGCCTTGTGGGGTCTGCTGGCGCATCCGCCGAAATGCCAGTTGTGCGGCGATGAACATGCCACCGATATTGACCTGCATGACCTGCGCCCATTCGGACAGCGGCACCTCGTCGATTGTGGCCGCAGGTCCAAAAAGCCCGGCATTGTTGAACAGCACGTCGAGCGGCCCAAAGGCCTCAAAAGCACCCTCCATCGCAACGGCATCCGTCACATCCGCTGGCAGGGCCACGGCACTGTCGTATTTGTCCGCCAAAGCCTCCAACCGCTCCGCACGCCGCGCGATCAGGCCCACGCGCCAACCGGCATCCAGAAAGACTTCAGCGGTTGCATGACCAATTCCCGAACTCGCCCCGGTAATGACAATCGACTTCACGGTATATTCTCCACTTCCGGTTCACTCAGGGTCAGCGCGGGTGCACTCAAGCTGCGCAGATCGTCTACGGCCAGAGGGCCTGTCGGCATCGACAGACGGTTGCGCACAACCCATATCAGGCGCTCCTGTGCACGGGTGATCGCAACATAGGCCAGACGTTTCCACAAGGGTTGACCGGCCTCTGATCGCCCCATGCGCGCCGCAGCGTAGAGATCTGGCGCAAAGACCTGTACCGTATCCCACTGGCTGCCCTGCGCTTTGTGAATGGTTACAGCAGCCCCATGCAGGAACGTCGCCCCCATGCGCGCGGCAAAGGGAATGAACGGCTCCTCTTCATCGGGCTTTTCGATTTTCACAATCGAGGCTGCAGATACCTGAGGATCCTCTGCGCCCATCACATGCAGGCGGCTGAAACCGGGTTTGCGACCTTCACCCAGATAGATGACCTGCGCGCCCTTGATCAATCCGCGCGCTTCGAGATCAAGGCGTTTTTTGCGATGTTTGAGCGGCAGCTCCAGGCCGTCGCAGATCAGGGGCTCGCCTTCGAGCAGAGCGTCTGTCGGTGCACCATGCACTTGCCGGAACGCGTTGATCAGCCGGATGCGTGTCGCATTGCGCCACACCAGAACAGGGCTGCGTGCCATCAGATCAACCTCAACCCTCTGCCCCCAAACCACACGTTCGTCACGGCGCGCCGCCTGCTCGACCATGCGCTCGAAGTCTTCGAAACCCACCTCGGGATCCCCCAGCGCATGGGCCAGATCAAGAATGGGGTTGTCAGCCTCTTGCCGGTGGATTCTCTGCAAGCTGAGCACCCGCGTTTCGGGCAGCTTTTCAAAGACCATCGCACCGGACTGATTTACCGGCGCAAGCTGAGCCGGATCGCCGAACAGCAAAAGCGTGGGGAAAATCTCCTTAAGGTCCTCGAACTGCTTGTCATCCAGCATAGAGGATTCATCGACAAACCCGATGTCCAGCGGTTCTTCGCGCCGTTTCCAGCCGGTAATGAAATCTGAACCGCGCAGGCCCGCGGCCGCAAGAGCACCGGGGATTGATTTGTTTGTCGCATAGAAGGCCGCAGCGCGATCAAGAGCGACATCTGTCAGCCCCTCTATTTCCGGGCGATCGTCGCCTCCCGTGGCCAGCCATTCTGCGATGCGTTCATACTCCGGATCGTAGACCGGCGTATAGAGAATACGGTGAATGGTTGTCGCAGGCACCCCGCGCAGACGCAGCACGCTTGCGGCTTTATTGGTGGGCGCAAGGATGGCCAGGGTTCGTTTGTCGCGCCGTTTTCGGGATTCGTAATCCCCTGAAACCACGTCGACGCCTGCCCCTTCCAGCGCCTTGTAAAGCTCTGCAAGTAATAGGGTTTTCCCCGAACCAGCCTTACCCGTGATCGCCATGACGGAAGTGGCAGTCCCCCGCGGCGGGGTCAGCAACTGATCGTCCAGATCAATGCCCGCACTGCGCAGCAGGTCGGTTACGCTGTCAAATGCGGAGGCTTGGTCATCGGAAAATGTAAGGGCCGGTTCGCTCATGGCGCGACCCTACAGGGGGGACGCGCCGGGGACCAGATGCGACCTGCGCTGTTTCAGCCAGCCTGCGCAAGCTGGCGCGTTTCAACCCGGCCAAACGCGCGGTCAAACCAAAGCCGGGACAATTCCAGAGAAACCCCGGCGCGCGCGGCAATCTTGGCCTGCGCCTGTGGCGTGAATTCCCACAAACCAACACTGATTTGGTCGCGGCCCTTGCCTTCACTGCCCAAAACTTCCGGGGACGACCCGATCATCCGGTAAATGCGTACCATGCGTGCATCAAAGACGCCCACGAAATGCCTCACCCCAAATCCGTTCATGATTTCACCACCTGCGAGCATCAGGGCTGCGGCGACCCGGCTGGGCGCATCACGGTTAAGGCAGAACCGGGTGCACTCCCAGATCAGCGGGCTGGTGATTGTCCCGCCCCCCATGAGTTGGGTGAAATGGTCGTTGACCATGGTACGTTCGGTGGTCGGCAAGAACCGCATGGATCCGCCGTGCGTGCCATCGGGCATTTCCCAAATGACATAGAGCGGATTCATCGCATCATATTCGTCACGCTCGTAACCTGCGTCATCTACATCCACTTCCCATCCCAGCCGCGCCTTGAACTGATCCGCACGATCTTTGAACATGGAAGCTTTGAGTTTGGGGTGGTTATCAAGCTGATCTGCGTAGATGTAACGAAGCATTGTGTATCCTTTGGTCAGTGCGAGGCGTGAACAAAGGATGGCTTGAGGATGCTTAACACCGCCCAACCCGCTCGTGCGGATTGGTAACCATTGAACGTCAAAACCGGTCGAAAATTACACGACAATCAGCCCGCGGCTCAGTGCCCGGGCGACGGCATGAGTTGTATTTGAAGCACCAAGTTTGAACCGGGCGCTTTCGATGTAGACCCGCAGTGTGTGCTCGGAAATCGAAAGCGTATCAGCGACTTGCGCGCGGCTATAGCCGATCGCAAGCAGTGTCATCGCGTCGATTTCGCGCGGGGATAGGGGCTGCGATTGTTCCGGTGCGCGGTTCGGCTCGAACTCCAGTGCCTTTTGGTTAAAATAATGCGCGATCAAGATAAGTTCGCGCCGGTTAGTTTCTGTAAACTCTTCCCATTCCGTGTCGTCGCAGGTGTGATTCACCGTAAAGAGGGCGAACTGCCCGTTAGGTCCGCGAATCGGAATTGAATATCCCTGATTTCCAATTCCGTATTCAATTGCCTCCGCCTGAAACGCCTTTACTGCCTTGCCGGACCAATCGAGCCTTTTCCAATCCACCGGGTGAAACCGTTTGTAGCACCCGGCGATGACCGGATCGATCCGTATGTAGTTCTGCTCCTGATAGTGTGCGGCCCATTCCAATGGGTAGGTGCCGTAGCCGTATTGCTCTCCGGCGCTGTCCACCCAGTGGTAGACCATATTGTCAATTCGGAAATACTCCCTGAGTTTGAGGATAGCCTCCTGGATGGCTTCAAGCGTGTCCGCCTGCTCCAGCGCCGCCAAAACCTCCTCCACCGTCGTGTTCGTTACCATGAGCCGTGCCTTGCGTCCTATCGTGAAGGGCGGCGATCTCGGCCAGGGCTACAATTGCGGTATCATCCAACTGTTCGGCGAGCACCGGCAGATCGTTGGCAGTCGCAAAAGTTTTCAAGTCCGTAAGAACGTCCAAAATCCAGTCACTTCTCATGTCAGACTCGCCCCTTAAAGGTTAATGAAAGATTAACACAACTCTAACATGTATGAACGGGGGTTGAAAATTCGCGGATATTAACTCCCCAGAAATAGTGAGGGCCAGAAATGTAAGTCGTTGATACTAAAGTGCGTCACACGTATAGCGGGAAACGCCCCCGAGTCATATACATGATTCGGGGGCGTTAGGTAGTGTAAAACTTCAAGTTTCAGGTATTAACGATGCGCCTCTAACGCATCTTCGAAGGTGCGCAGACCTGTCGTTGGGGCCTGAACCAACACCGACATATTGCCCGGTTTATGCGCGTTTCGGAGCATCTTCATATGGGCCTGAGGCAAATCCGCCCAGGTAAAGACCTCTGACATGCAAGGATCGAGACGACGCTCAAGCATCAGACGGTTTGCAGCGCTTGCCTGTTTGAGGTGGGCAAAGTGACTACCTTGCAGGCGTTTCTGGTGCATCCACATGTAGCGCACGTCAAAGGTCAGATTGAACCCGCTTGTACCCGCGCAGATCACAACCATGCCGCCCTTTTTCACCACGAATGTCGAGACCGGGAAAGTCGCCTCGCCGGGGTGTTCAAACACCATATCGACATTCACGCCCTTGCCGGTGATCTCCCAGATGGCCTTGCCAAACTTGCGCGCTTCCTTGAACCACTCGGCATATTCCGGAGTGTTGACCGTCGGCAACTGACCCCAGCAGTTGAAATCCTTGCGGTTCAGAACCCCCTTGGCACCCAGATCCATAACAAACTCGCGCTTGCTTTCGTCCGAAATCACCCCGATGGCATTTGCGCCTGCCGTGTTGATCAACTGAATGGCATAAGACCCCAGACCGCCCGAGGCCCCCCAGACCAGCACGTTCTGACCAGGTTTCAGATCATGCGGTTCATGGCCGAAAAGCATCCGGTATGCGGTGGCCAGCGTCAGCGTGTAGCAGGCACTTTCTTCCCATGTCAGATGTTTGGGGCGCGGCATCAGCTGCTGGCTTTGGACACGGGTGAATTGCGCGAAAGACCCATCAGGGGTTTCATATCCCCAGATCCGCTGGCTTGAAGAATACATCGGATCGCCGCCGTTGCACTCTTCGTCATCGCCATCGTCCTGATTGCAATGAATGACCACTTCGTCGCCGACTTTCCAGCGCGTCACCTTGTCTCCAACCGCCCAGACGATGCCCGACGCGTCAGACCCGGCGATGTGATAGGGCTGCCTGTGCCCGTCAAAGGGGCTGATCGGCTGGCCAAGCGAGGCCCAAACGCCATTGTAGTTGATCCCTGCTGCCATCACGAGCACCAGCACGTCCTGACTGTCCAGCTGTGGGACATCAACCACTTCTTCCAGCATCGCCGTGTCGGGCTCACCATGACGTTCCCGTCGGATTGCCCAAGCATACATCTGTTTGGGCACGTAACCCATCGGAGGCATTTCGCCCATCTCATAGAGGTCTTTTTCCGGCGCATCATATTGCGCGATGGTTGTATCCAATGCCATGCCAGCCTCCAGCCTTTCCCTGTTTTCCAAACTCATTCATGCCGCATTGCAGAATCGCAGCGGTATCAGGATTGGATATGCAGTGTTGCGCAACATTGCAACACCAGAGGGATCAAAAACGTAACTTTATGACCGAGCAACCGCAGAAATTATTCTGCAACTGCATCCATCTTCGACCGGAGCGCGATCGAATTCGCGTAATAGGACACGACGTCCGCCTGTCCTGTTTTGACCTGCCAGCCTTCCGACACCTGCGCGACCACACCATGTTTGCGCAGTTGAACGAGCGCCTGATGTATGGCTTCCGCGAGGTTATTGAATGTGACATCCGGAACCTGCGGCTGAAGCTGCGTCGCTACTGTCTTCACCCGCGCTGCAAGGTCTGCCTCCGAAATCGGCAGGCTTTGTCGCTGCAAGACATCGCAAACAAGCGGCACAGCGAGAACCGGCATGGCCTCCTGAATACGCGACATCAACGTGTCAGCGAGGTCTTCGACGGGTTTTTCGGGGCCAAAGTCGCGCAACGAAAGCGGTTTGCCAAAGGCGACCGCTGCCGTGCCAAAGCGCGTGACACGACCGCGCAGCCCCTGCCAGAACTTACTCAGGATGAAGCGCACCACCACGGAAATGCGCGCACCAAAACGACGATCCCCACGGGCGGCCGCCGCGATCAGCACCCGATCTTCCAACACCCGATCATAATTGATGGCAACGGGGACAAAGACAACATCCCGCCCCTCAGGGTCATAGCCCTCCAGCACATAGGCCAAAAGCCCCAGTTTCGGTGGCATAAGCTGACCATTGAGGCTGAGCCCGCCTTCGGGAAATATTCCCTGCGCCACACCGCCTGCGGTTGCCATCTGCACATAGCGCGCCAACACCTTGCGATACAGGGCACCCCGTGACCGGCGCCGGATAAAATAGGCCCCCATCATCCGGATCAAACGGCTCAGCGGCCAGACCCGCGCCCATTCGCCCACGGCATAGGACAGGGTGGAGGTTTGCGCCGCGAGATAGGTCACCAGCACATAGTCCATGTTGGAGCGGTGGTTCATGATAAAAACCACTGTCGCGTCGCGCGGGATATCCCGGACAATCTCTTCATTTTTCGGCCCTGTCCAAACCGTGTAGATCGCGTTGACCAACAGCCTCGCCAACCGAATGCCGATGCTGAAATAGGCCACAGCACTAAAGCTCGGAACGATTTCGCGCGCATAGCTTCGCGCTTTTTCGAAGGCGACGTTTTCAGGCACATTATGCTCATTGGCATAATTGACGATCTCACGGGTGACTTCGGGATCATAGATCAGGCGCTGGATCATGTCATAGCGCCGCGCCAGCTTGAAAGGTTCGATGGGACGCGTCAGCCGCTCGTTCAATCGTGTGACCGCACGCTCCAGCCGTCGTCGAAAAAACCAGCGCACCGATGGAAACAGGAAGTGCGACGCGAACGTCACGGCCGCAAAGAGCACAATCAGCACAAAGAGCCAAAGCGGGAGTTCTACGACCTGCGTCATGTTTCGACCCTTGCAGGCTCGGCGCTTCAGGACAATATGAAAAGAATGGAATACAGTATCTCAACCGGGTTTACCCCTGATGAGCGGGCAACCGTAGCGGCTCTTTACTGGCAGGCGTTTGGATTCAAGCTGGGACGTGTCCTTGGGCCAGAAGAAAAAGCACTGGCGTTTCTGTGCGATGTTTTGGACCCGGAATTTGCGCTTGTTGCGCGAGACACCGAGGGCCAGCTGCTCGGCATCGCAGGTTTCAAGACCTCCAAGGGCGCGCTGGTCGGCGGGGAATATGATGATCTGCGCAAGATCTTCGGCGCTTGGGGAGGCCTCTGGCGCGGCTTGATCTTGTCGGTGATTGAACGTGATCTGGCCCCGGACATCTTTCTTATGGACGGCATCTGCGTGAAATCAGAGGCGCGTGGGCTTGGTGTGGGAAGCGCTTTGCTGGAAGCAATCAAGCAAAAAGCGATGGAACTCGAAAAAACGGGCGTTCGGCTTGATGTCATCGACAGCAATCCGCGGGCGCGGGCGCTTTATGTTCGGCAGGGCTTCGAGCCGCAAAAGACCGAACAAACCGGCCCTTTCCGCTACATTTTCCGATTTGAAAGCGCCACTCAAATGATCTGGCGGTGTCCGGCGTCTTAAGTCGCCATGCCGCAACGCAGCGAATTGACATTGGCATAATATTCCAAGTATTCATCCCTCAACGTAATAAAATTGCTCGAATGATTCATGAGGTCCCCATGTCAGACGCCCAGAAAGATCGCCCCTGGTTGATCCGCACCTATGCCGGGCATTCAACGGCACAGGCCTCCAATGCGCTCTACCGCGCCAATCTGGCCAAGGGGCAAACCGGGCTGTCGGTGGCATTCGATCTGCCCACACAGACCGGCTATGACAGCGATCACGTGCTGGCGCGGGGTGAAGTAGGCAAGGTTGGCGTGCCCGTCAGCCACCTGGGCGATATGCGGGCGTTGTTTCAGGATATCCCGCTGGAACAGATGAACACCTCCATGACGATCAACGCGACGGCCCCGTGGTTGCTGGCGCTCTATATTGCCGTGGCCGAGGAACAGGGCGCAGACGTCAACGCGTTGCAGGGCACGGTGCAGAACGATCTGATCAAGGAATATCTCAGCCGGGGGACATATATCTGCCCGCCCGCGCCCAGCCTGCGGATGATCGCGGATGTGGCCGAATATTGCTACACGAACGTGCCCAAATGGAATCCGATGAACGTCTGCTCCTATCACTTGCAAGAAGCAGGCGCCACGCCGGAACAGGAGTTGGCTTTTGCTCTGGCGACTGCCACGGCCGTTCTGGATGCGTTGAAACCCCGTGTTCCGGAAGAGGATTTCCCCACGCTCGTGGGCCGGATTTCCTTTTTCGTGAATGCAGGTATCCGTTTCGTGACCGAGATGTGCAAGATGCGCGCCTTTGTCGATCTCTGGGATGAGATTTGTCTGGAGCGTTACGGCGTCGAAGACCCGAAATTCCGCCGGTTCCGCTACGGCGTGCAAGTGAATTCGTTGGGGCTCACCGAACAGCAGCCAGAGAACAACGTCTACCGCATCCTGATCGAAATGCTGGCCGTGACATTGAGCAAAAAGGCCCGCGCGCGCGCTGTGCAATTGCCAGCCTGGAACGAAGCGCTTGGCCTGCCGCGCCCCTGGGATCAGCAATGGTCCATGCGCATGCAGCAGATCATGGCCTATGAGACCGACCTGCTGGAATTCGACGATCTCTTTGATGGCAATCCAGCGGTGGATGCCAAGGTTGCGGCGCTGAAAGAAGGCGCGCGGCACGAATTGGCCACGCTGGATGCGATGGGCGGTGCGATTGAGGCCATCGACTATATGAAAGCGCGCCTTGTGGACAGCAATGCCGAGCGTCTGGGCCGGATCGAAGCCGGTGAAACCGTGGTTGTGGGTGTCAACAAATGGACGCAGGGCGAGCCTTCCCCGTTGATGACCGGTGATGGCGGCATTATGGTTGTGGACCCGGCGGTAGAGGCTGAACAAATCACCCGCCTTGACGCCTGGCGCACGGATCGCGACGCCGACGTCGTCAAACAGGCGCTGGCCGATCTGCGCGCCGCAGCCGCCGAAGGGCGCAACGTCATGGAACCTTCCATCGCGGCGGCCAAGGCCGGCGTGACCACCGGCGAATGGGCGGCCCAGATGCGCGCTGTGCATGGTGAGTACCGTGGGCCGACCGGTGTGTCCGGGTCCCGCTCCAACAAGACCGAAGGACTGGATGATCTGCGCAATGCTGTCGATGTGGTCAGCGACAAGCTTGGACGGCGGCTCAAGTTCCTCGTCGGCAAGCCCGGCCTCGATGGCCACTCGAACGGCGCTGAACAGATCGCCGTGCGCGCGCGCGACTGCGGCATGGACATCGCGTATGAAGGCATCCGTCTGACCCCTGCCGAAATCGTGGCCGCAGCGCAGGAAGATCAAGCGCATGTGGTGGGGCTGTCCATTTTATCAGGCTCGCACATCCCCCTCGTCGAAGACCTCATGGATCAGATGCGGGCGGCTGGTCTGGGCCATGTGCCGGTGATCGTTGGCGGCATTATTCCTGATGATGACGCGGACCGCTTGCGCGGAATGGGCGTGGCGCGGGTCTACACGCCCAAGGATTTTGAACTCAACACCATCATGATGGATATTGTGACGTTGGCCGATCCTCAGGCGGTGGCGGCGGAATAGGCACTAAAGTGCCTTTGGTATCTTTTTTCTTGTGACCGCGCCAAGGGCCGGGCAGATTGCCCGCGAGAGCTTGAGGATACCATACAATGACCGTTCATATTGGCGCCGCTCCCGGCGATATTGCTGAAACCGTTTTGATGCCGGGTGATCCCTATCGCGCCAGATGGGCAGCGGAGACCTTTCTGCAAGATGCAAAGCTGATCAACGAGGTCCGAGGCATGCTGGGCTTCACCGGCACCTACAAGGGCAACCGCGTGACGATCCAGGGGTCTGGCATGGGCATGCCGTCGCTGTCGATTTACGCCAACGAACTGATCTCTGAATATGGCGCGCAGACGCTGATCCGCATCGGGTCCTGCGGGGGCATGCAGTCGCATGTCGCGGTGCGTGACGTGATCATCGCCATGTCCGCTACAACGATCACCTCGCCTTCCTCCGGTATCTTCAAGGAGATCAATTACGCGCCCACGGCCAATTACGATCTGCTTGCCGCAGCGGTCACAGCAGCCAAGGCCAAAGGCACCCGGACCCATGTGGGCGGGATTTATTCGTCAGACGTCTTTTACGCCGAACGCCCCGATCTTGATGAACAGATGACCCGCCACGGCATTCTGGGCGTCGAGATGGAAGCAGCAGAGCTTTATACGCTGGCCGCGCGGCATGGGCGACGGGCGCTGGCCATCCTGACGGTGAGTGATCATCTGCAAACGGGCGAAGCGCTGCCCTCCGAAGATCGCGAAAAGACATTTGGCGATATGGTCGAAATCGCGCTGGAGGCGGCATTCACCTGAAATCTCAGGGGCCGTGCGTTCCGTCATATGCGTTCACAGCGGGTGGCTCCCAACCGTCCAGCGCCCCGGGTTGCGGCGCGAATATCTCGACCAACAATGGATGGCAGGTCGCCTCATCGCTGGAATGTTCGGACGAGCAATCGCCGCCCGGGCAAGCGCTGAGGTTGCCCAGAAGATCAATCTCGGCAAAGAACTCCAGATAGTCGCCGGGCCTGACCGGTGACGCTTTCATGAAGTACTGACCCGTGTCGCGGGTAAATCCGGTGCACATGAAGACATTGAGCACATCATGCACCAGCGGTTCGGCCTCCGCGCGCGGCACGCCCATGTGATCGGACAGCGAACGTATCAGATTGGAATGGCAGCAGTGATGATATTGCCCGCCATCCGACAGCAAGGCATGGGTGTATGGATCGCAGCGTGTGCCAATCACGTCATGGACCGAGCCACCGAAAGCGTCGATGCCATACCATCCCAGCGTGTCATAGGTAATCGTCGCCATCGGGCGCAGATGCGGGAAGCTGGACCACATGCGCTGACCGGTCGTGATATGGGTGCCGTGCAGCGCGCGCGTTTTTCCGGAATAGAAGCGTTCTGTCAGATCATGCGCATGATGCAGGTTCAGATCACCCACCTGCGACCCTTCCACCGAGATGATCCGGAAAAAATGACCCGCCGGAACGGAGAAAACACGCGCCTCGCGGGGCGGCACCAAAACCTCATCCGTCTTTGTCAGCGATTGGCGGGCGGCGGTGAACAGCGCCATGTCGGGCTGGGTAAGCGTTTCCGGCGGGTAGCAGATGACCGGGGCAATCGCACGGCGACTATCTGCGTCACTGGGTTCAGACATGGCGGCTCCTTCGCGGTGATTAAGCGGGGGGCAGGTCGGATTTGCAATCCCGAGGCGGCCCTTTGGTGGCGGTGAAGGCCTCTGCGCCGCAAGCCGCACAGCGGTATTTGCGCAAACTCCCCCGATCACCGCTACGGTCCTCCCGCCAGCGGCAGCCTCGGGTCGCCCGGTTACGACGCGCATAAATTGCAACGATGAGAAATGCGATGAGAAGGCCGATGATGATATGCATGCGGTCGATCCAACGCGCTCCGGGGTTACTGAAGACGGGCAACTGTGCGGGTGGCAATATTCACCGACCAGCGCGCCGGTGTCGAGGGGCAGCATTGCGGTTCGTTGAAACCGTGGACCGTGGTTGTCAGGTCGATGCGCCCTGGCGAAAAACTCACGTCCCGAGGTTCGACACCAAAGAGCCCGAGGACCGGACCGGAGTAGCGCCAGCCGCCCTCAATCTGCTGGAAGAGACCGACGTTCATCTCGATCATCGTGCCGCCATAGCGGTTGCGGAAATAGTGAAATCCAAGCGCGTTCTGTGCAAGCACCGGATCAGCGTGATCGGGAAACAGCTTTGGCGCGCCCTCCCCGGGGCGGACATCCAGCACCTGGGCCATCATGACACTAATAAACGACCAGGGCGTGGTTTGCGCGGGCGCAGCTGGGGTCGCAGCAATACAAAGCTGGTCAACGCATCGATGGTAAGCCGGATTTGTGGCCGGACCGTTCGAAGCAAGACAGCGCCAGATGCAGCGCTGCAACTCCATCGGATCCTCGGCAGCGGCGGTTTGCCCCAGCAGGGTCGTCGCCACCGCCAGGAACCCCGGCAGGCGCATCAGACGCGGCGCTCCACCATCATTTTCTTGATATTGGCAATCGCCTCGGCCGGGTTCAGACCCTTTGGACAGGTCTTGGCGCAGTTCATGATCGTGTGGCAACGATAAAGCTTGAACGGGTCTTCGAGATCATCGAGCCGTTCGCCCGTGGCCTCGTCGCGGCTGTCGATGATCCAGCGATAAGCGTGCAGCAGCGCTGCGGGCCCGAGATAGCGGTCGCCGTTCCACCAGTAGCTTGGGCAGGAGGTCGAACACGACGCACACATCACACATTCATAAAGCCCGTCGAGTTTCTTGCGGTCCTCGATGGACTGCTTCCATTCCTTGGCCGGGCGGTTCGTCTTTGTCTCCAGCCACGGCATGATGCTGGCGTGCTGGGCGTAGAAATGGGTGAGGTCGGGAATGAGGTCCTTGACCACAGGCATATGCGGCAGCGGGTAAATCTTCACATCGCCTTTCACCTCATCCATGCCGTAGATACAGGCCAGCGTGTTGATCCCGTCGATATTCATGGCACAAGAGCCGCATATCCCTTCGCGGCAGGACCGGCGGAAGGTCAGCGTGGGGTCAATCTCGTTCTTGATCTTGATCAGCGCATCCAGGATCATCGGCCCGCAGCTATCGAGATCGACGAAATAGGTGTCGACACTTGGATTTTCCCCATCATCCGGGTTCCAGCGGTAGATCTGAAATTTCCGCAGGTTGGTCGCACCATCCGGTTTGGGCCAGGTTTTACCCTTTGTCATACGCGAGTTCTTGGGGAGCGTCAGTTGAACCATGATCGGGGTCTCCTGTCTGGTCTAAAGGGTCTGCAACGCCGTGGGGGCGGCGGCTGCCAGACATTGTTGTGTTGCAGGGCGGGTCAGCACCGCGCGAATGGTTGTGGCCGTGCCTTCATCCACACCTGTGATCGCGTCCGCGGCAAGCGACTGCACTTCGCTGGCGTCTGCATTATCGACAATGCAATTGGTGAAGGGTTGGAAAAGCTGCTTTGGCACTTGTGGAAAATAGACGGCCAACGCCTCGGGAAGGATCGATTTTGCCGCGTTGCGACCGGCCGTATCGGTTGCTTGCTGCACATCGGCACACGCCGATAAAACCAGCATTGCCGGGAGAAGAAATCGGATCATGACACCCACCTTGTAAAAAGAACATCCATATAGCGCGGTCGCGCTTTCTTGCCAGCGGGCGCACCAACGTGCAGTACGTCCCGCCATTCCAAACCTGCATCGGCCAAAATGGCGACCACTTCCGAAGGCATGCCAACGCCTGCAAATCGCTGCGTCAGAGACATTTCCAGAATGACGAATTCACAGCGTTTCAGGGTTTCCGTTGCCCCTTTCAAAACCTCCAGTTCCGACCCTTCGGTATCTATCTTGAGGCCCAGATTGCCGGAATAAGCCACCGCAATATCATCCAGTTTTCTGACCGGAACGTAATGCTTGTCCAGCTTGGTGAACGACTTGGCCCGCTGATCGGTGCGCCGCAAGAGGCTTGCCATAGCAGGGTGTTCACCCTTGTCGGAATGCGGCACCATAAGCGTGGCCTTGCCCTCCCGCGCGCCAAGAGCAGAGGCGTGAAAATGAAATTCCTCCAGATGGCCCTTGTCGCGCACCCGCTCCGCACTGGCGGGTTGCGGGTCAATCAGAACAAACCGTGCCTGCGGAAAACTCCGATATAGCCAGGGCGTACCATTATCGACGCCCACATCAATGACGACATCCGGCGCAAACCCATATCCCCGCAGATAAGGCGGACGTGTCTTGATCGGATGCGCGACCATCCCTTCAGACTTGAGCGTGCGGCGCAGATCCTGAAGCATTTCCTAAACCCGCTCCCTCAGCGCTTGCCGGTGCAAAAGAGATTGCCGCGATACAGCCCCCGGTAGCCCCGAGGACAGTTGGGATTGTTGGCCACCGGCGCGCGCGGTGCAGCACTTTGTCGCGCAGCAATTGGGGCGCTCGAAGCCGAGGCCAACGTAGGCTGGCTGGCCGCCGCCGCTGCCGGTGCAGCGCCGCGCAGCTTTGCCCGCGCACAGGCGTTGATCGCACGGGCATCATTTTCGGTGACCGCGCCAGCAGGGGTAATCAACACCTCGCTTGCACGCGATCCGTAGGAAAAGACGGTTGTTTCAAACGGACCCGGCACGCCCCTTTCGTTCTTGCAGGCAAGGATCGCCGCATTCTGGTCCGGAACGCTGCGGGCAAAAACATCGCTGCCAGCGCCATAAGTTGCCAAAAGCCGGTCCCTTGCACAGCGATTGACGCTGCGGGCTTCTGCCAGCGAGATACCGTTTTCGTTGGCCACGAAAACCGAGACACGCCCATCGTCTAGAGCCACTTTTTGCGGGGCGAATGGCCCCTCGATACCCAAACCCGCATGGCACGATCGCAATGCGCTGGCCTGCGTGTTTTCGTCCAAGGACAAGATCACATCCGCGCCCGGTGTCGCGCAGCCAATCAGCGCGGCACACGCCCCTATAGTCAAAATTCCACGCATCAGAACGTCCGCTTCTTGGGGGCGATCTTCTTGGGATCGATGCCGCCGTCATTGTGGCTCGTCAGCGGTTGTTCGTGCACGCCGCGGTAACCCAGCGAAGCCTTGTTGCCTTTGAACCAAATGAGCGAGTGCTTGCGCCAGTTCTTGTCGTCGCGTTCGGGGTGATCCTCATGCGCATGCGCGCCGCGGCTTTCCTTGCGCGCCTCAGCACCGGTGATCGTCGCCACCGCGTTGGGGATGAGGTTCGCCAGTTCCAGCGTCTCCATCAGGTCGGAATTCCATACAAGGCTGCGGTCGGTGACGCCCACATCGGCCCATTTGTCGGCCACTTCCTCCATCGCTTTCTTGCCATCGGCCAGCGTGTCGTTGGCGCGGAAAACGGCGGCGTCTTTCTGCATGGTCTGCTGCATTTCCAGCCGCAACTCAGCGGTCGGCATCGCACCCTTGGCGTAGCGCGTGTTGTCAAAGCGGTCGAGCGCGGCCTGAACCGATGCCGCATTGGGCGTGGGCACAGCGCTTTCAGGATCGACAATCTTGCCCGCCCGGATCGCGGCGGCGCGTCCAAAGACCACCAAATCAATGAGTGAGTTCGACCCCAGACGGTTCGCACCATGCACCGACGCACAGCCCGCCTCACCCACGGCCATCAGCCCCGGCGACACCCGGTCGGGATTGTCCGATGTGGGCGCCAGCACTTCGCCCCAGTAATTCGTCGGAATACCGCCCATGTTATAGTGAACGGTCGGCAGCACCGGGATCGGCTCCTTGTTGAGGTTCACCCCGGCAAAGATGCGCGCGCTCTCTGATATGCCCGGCAAGCGTAGTTTCAATGTCTCGGGCGGCAGGTGGTTGAGGTTCAGGTGAATGTGATCGCCGTTCTTGCCGACGCCCCGGCCCTCGCGGATTTCCATCGTCATGCAGCGGCTGACGTAATCGCGCGGCGCAAGGTCCTTATACTGCGGCGCGTAGCGCTCCATGAAGCGCTCGCCTTCGGCGTTGGTCAGATACCCGCCCTCGCCGCGCGCACCTTCGGTGATCAGGCAACCCGCGCCGTAAATGCCGGTAGGGTGGAACTGCACGAACTCCATATCCTGCAAGGGCAGCCCTGCGCGGGCGGTCATGCCGCCGCCGTCACCTGTGCAGGTATGCGCGGAGGTGGCCGAGAAATAGGCGCGGCCATAGCCACCCGTGGCCAGCACAACCATCTTGGAGGCAAAAAGATGCAGCGTGCCATCATCGAGTTTCCAGCAGAGCACGCCCTGACAAATGCCATCATCGGACATGATTAGGTCGATCGCGAAATATTCAATGTAGAATTCCGCGTTGTTCTTGAGCGACTGGCCGTAGAGCGTGTGCAGGATGGCGTGGCCCGTCCGGTCTGCGGCAGCGCATGTCCGCTGCACGGCGGGGCCTTCGCCGAATTCGGTGGTGTGGCCGCCAAAGGGGCGCTGGTAGATCTTGCCTTCTTCGGTCCGGCTGAACGGCACGCCGTAGTGCTCCAGTTCATAGACCGCTTTGGGGGCCTCGCGTGCGAGATATTCCATCGCGTCCGTATCGCCCAGCCAGTCCGATCCCTTGACCGTGTCGTACATATGCCACTGCCAGTTGTCGGGCCCCATGTTCGACAGGGATGCAGCAATCCCGCCCTGCGCGGCCACGGTATGGGAACGCGTCGGGAAAACCTTGGTCACGCAAGCCGTGCGCAGCCCCTGTTCGGCCATGCCCAGCGTGGCGCGCAGCCCGGCACCACCGGCCCCTACGACGACGACATCGTATTCATGTGTTTCATATTCATAAGCAGCCATGGAAGTCTCTCCCGGTCTCAATCAGAGGGCACGCGCGTCAGCGACACGCGGCATGTGTTCTAAAGTGCGAGGCGCACGATGGCATAAAGCCCCACCGCCATGGCCGCATAGGACAGGCAGGTCATCGCCACGATGGCGATCTTCTGGGCCAGCCCATGCACGTAATCCTCGATCAGCGCCTGCACACCGCCCGCGAAATGCTTGAACGTCACGATGATGGTGAGGCCCGCGATAACCGCCGGGAACGGGCGGCTGAACGTGGCGGTGACCTCTTCATAGGACGCGCCCAGCATCGGGCCGAACGTAAAGACAAAAAGCGGGATCAGGATCAGCAGTGCGCCGGAGCTGACGGTCATGGACCAGTGGTGCTCCGTCCCGGTTTTGGCCGACCCGAGGCCTGTCGCGCGTTTGCGGTCTGTCAGATAGCTCATGGCAGGCTCCTTATATCACCACGATGGTCAGCAGGGTCAGCACCACCGAGCCACCAATGACTGCGTAACCCAGCTTGTAGGCTGTCTCCAGATCAAGGCCGATGCCCTGATCCCAAACCAGATGCCGCAGACCGGCCAGCGTGTGATACCAAAGCCCCCAAAGCGACAAGGTCATCACCAGATCGCCAAACCAACTGGTCAGCACCGCATCCGCATAAGCGAAATATTCTGCCGAGGTTGCCGCGGCCAGAAACCACCAGACCACCAGCAAGGAGGAGATCAGCAGCGCATTGCCGGTGATTCGCGTCAGGATGGAGGTCATGGAAGTCAGCTGCGGGCGATAAATCGTCAGATGTGGCGACAAGGGGCGGTTACCCCGATTGACATCAGCCATATTAGATTCCTTTTGTTCCCTGCCTCTCTTTTTACTTCTTATTACAGCAATGTCACGCGCCCCGGCCCATCTGATGCGCGGTTTATTAGCGCGGTTTGTACAAAAATCGTTAATCTTTGCAGATTTGTGATCACACGCGGAACACGCGTGATCACATTACGGCAAGTGACTGAGTTGCCGCGTGGTTTCGCGCTGCAATTTTCGCCTGATCTGAGCAGGATAATCCTCGAACCCATTGGCGGTGATCACAAATGCGCCTTCACCCCGGATCAGGTTTTCGTAGAACCAGCCGGTGACGTCCTCATCGTCAGTTTCGATCGCAAGGGCATTGACCGTCACCTCCTTGGCTGCCAGCGCCGCATGGCGCGCGCGCGGCAGGATCCCTTCGTTGGAAATGCCATCGCCTGACACATCAATGACGCGCCGTTTGCACTGCGGCACGGCGGCAAGCGCGTCTTCGGCTGCAATCAAGGCTTCACCGATAGCGGTCGAGTAATTGCGCCAGACCCGGCGGTTGGTGGCAATCGTTTCGGCCAGCGCTTCGACATCATCAGCGGTGCGCACCCCGGTCCAGGGCACGGTTTGGCGCTGCCGGGAACTGCCGGTCCACTGGATCAGGGTCACCTGTGCCTCCTGTTCGATCAGTGCATCAATCACGATCCCATCGCGCAACGCCGCCGCGAGGCCCTGCATTTGGACCTGATATTCACGGTCGTCCACCGAGCCCGACACATCCACAGCCAGCACCAGCGCAAGCTGACAGGCGACGGCAGCACAAGGGCCACTGATCAGGACTAGTGTAGATGTAAGGAGCCGTATCATGGGCACAGACTACGCAATCTGCGTACCAAACCCGCAAGGATTAATTTGCGTCAGCCGATCAAAATGCCGCCAGATCGCGTAAATAGCCGTCAAGTTCTTCGCAAAGAATGACCTCAAGGGTTTCAGGATCGAAAAAGCCATTGGCCTCGCCGCAGCTTTGCACCGACAGATACAAGCTCTGCGGCAAAACGAAATCGGCATTCAGGGCGGCCACTTCCTCTTCCAGTATCCGACCGATGAAGCTGTCGCTGTCGCCTTCCAGAACAAAGGAGCCCCCCGGTGCATCCGCTGCGATGTCATCGAGCACTGCACCCCAACTGTCATTGGCCAGATCATATTCTTCCGGGCAGGTCTCCAGCCGTTCCTCCGGCAGTTCCAGTTCCAGCGCCAATTCCTGCCGGGCATCCGGATCAGCCCCGTAAAACAGGCAGACCATGGTGAAATACCGTTGCAGGTCAGGGCCATGCACATCCCACAGCGCCATTTCATTCTCTTCGGATTCGCGCAAAAATCCGAAGGCGGCATCATACATGATCTCCGATGCATCGTCTTCTTCGAAAAAGGCGTCAATCAGCAGCAGGCTGAGCACGTCAGCGGCATCTTCTTCCTGTCCCAGCACCGGTAGCTGCATGACCTCGATCAGCGCGTGCCCGATCTCGTGGTACAGGATGGCCAGGACATTGGCGGACACAAAGCCGTCTTTCCTGTCCTCGGCACTTGCCGCACCACCAAACAGCATCCCGCAGGCAACCAAAACCGCAATCAGCCTGGCAAACATGCCGGTCTCCTTGTGATTTTTTCCGTCAAAAATGCCATGGGATCACAGCGGCACAAGGGCCCAATAGTCGAGATCCAGCAGCACATGGGACAGATACTTGCCATCCTCGCCCTTCAGCGTAAAGGCCTCCCCCCCTTTCGTCGCGACCAGCCTCAAACGCAGCGCGCCCACGCCGGGGGCGTCGGTTTCAGCCTTGTCCAGCACTTCCGACCACGCCCGGATCGTATCGCCCGCAAGGCAGGGATTGGCGTGGGCGCCGCCGTTCAGGCCGACGACCATCTGCGCGTTGGCCAGCCCATTGAAGCTGAGCGCACGGGCCATGGAAATCACGTGCCCGCCATAGATCAGGCGGGACCCGTCAGGGCGCGCCGTTGTGTCGAAATGCACCTTGGCTGTGTTTTGCCACAGGCGCGTGGCCATCATGTGTTCGGCATCCTCCACCGTCACACCATCCACATGGTCGATCTGCTCGCCAATCTCGTAATCGGCCCAGCGGTGCGGCTCCCCCGCAAGCGTGAAGTCATACCCCGAAAAATCCAGCCGCTTGGGGATCACCAGCCGGTCCGCCGGGATCACCTGCGCCAGATCGGGAATGAGTGTTTCGGGTGCCGGGGCTGCGGCATCGCGTTTACGCACCATGACCCAGCGCACGTACTCCAGCACTGTCTCGTCATGCTGATTGAGGCCCGTGGTGCGCACCCAGACAACGCCCGTCTTGCCGTTGGAATTCTCCTTGATGCCAATGACATCAGAGACCGATCGCAACGTGTCCCCAGGCCAGACCGGCGTGATCCAGCGCCCCTCGGCATAGCCCAGGTTGGCCACGGCGTTCAGCGACACATCCGGCACGGTTTTGCCGAAAACGATGTGAAAGGCGATCATGTCATCCAGCGGGCTGAAGGGCAGCCCGCAGCCCTGGGCAAACTGGTCCGACGAATAAAGCGCATGCCGCGCCGGGTAGAGCATGTGATAAACCGCGCGCTCGCCCATCTTGACCGTGCGCGGGACCGCGTGGTGGATGGTTTGACCCACGGCATAGTCTTCAAAAAAGCGCCCCGGATTGGTTTTTGGGGCCATCACTGCTCTCCCAGCTTGGTGTCGGGGGTGTAGGTGCCGTCAACCTCTTTCACCACCGCCTGCCCGCAACGCATCACGCCGCTGGCATGATCAAATGTCTGGGTCGGGTTGCCGTGCAGAGCCCAGCCTTTGTTCAATGCCTCCGTCACCTTGTGACAAAAGGCCGACGTATCCTCTTCGGACAGAAATCGGTAGAGTTTCATGGCAGTCTCCGAGGATTCAGGCAGGGAAAGGCCAGACGCCCAGCCAGATGTGTACCGATGCGATCAGGGCAAAAAGCACCAGCGTGATCACCGCGAGCCGGACGCGCGGGGCGGTGCCCGCAGGCGCCGGCGCGGTCCAGTCGGGTTCCGCCCGGTTGATCAGGATGACCGACCCCACGGCCCATCCCAGCAAGCCGCCGAACAGCAGGATCGAGGCCAGATCGCCATTGACCAGCAAATGCGCAAACGCCCAAATCTTGAACCCGGTCAGCTGCGGGTGCCTGATCCGGGTGGCGGGCCAGACCTTGGCCCCTTTGGCCGCACTTGATCCGAACGTCCAAAGCGCCAGCAGCATCAGGGTATTGTTCACATGCACCATAAAGGCCGGTGGCTGCCAGATGGGGATGAATTCAGCCGCGCGGTAGCCCATGATCATCAGAATGAGGCCCGCGACAATACCAATGGTTGCGACCAGCTTGCCCGGCTCTCCCAGTGCCGCGCGCCGTTCTGGGGCGAGGCGTTTGAAATAATGCGCGAGGGTCCAAAGGGCCAGTCCGGCAATCAGCATGATCATGGGGGCTACTCCGCTGCGAGGGCTTGGATTGCGTCCATCTTTGCCAGTGTTTCACGGGCAGTTGCAACATGTAGATTTTCGACGATCCGCCCATCAACAACGGCAACGGCCTGCCCCTGCGCTACCGCAGCTTCATAAGCTTCAATCTGGCGCGCGGCCAGTTCCAGATCGGATGGCGACGGCGAATAGGCTGTATTGGCGATATCAAGTTGTGCCGGATGTATCAGGGTTTTGCCGTCAAATCCCATATCGCGGCCCTGTGCACATTCCGCCGCAAGACCTTCCTCATCCTTGAAGGCGTTATAAACCCCGTCGATGATTGCCACCCCGTGCGCCTTGGCGGCCAGGACACAAAGACCCAGACCGGTCATCAGCGGCAGGCGATCCGCCCGGTGTCTGGCGTTCATGTCCTTGGCCAGATCATTGGTCCCCATCACCATCCCGTGGCAGCACGGATGCGCCGCAATCTGGCTGGCATTGAGCATGCCCAGCGGTGTCTCCATCATCGCCCAAAGCGGCACATCACCTGTCAGTTCCGCCAATGCGTCCAGATCTGCCGGGCCGTCGACCTTCGGCAAAAGCACCGCATCCGCACCCACATCACGCGCGGCCTGAGCATCAGCAAGACCCCAGGGCGTGGACAGCGCATTGATCCGCACGATTTTCACCCGCGCCCCATAGCCACCTTCGTCGAGCGCCTCGACCAGCAATTCCCGGGCGGCTGCTTTTTCGTCCGGGGCCACTGCATCTTCGAGGTCAAAGATAATTGCGTCTGTTGCCAATGACTTGGCTTTCACCAGTGCGCGTGGCTTGGAGCCAGGAATGTACAGGACAGAACGCAAAGGGCGGGGTTGTGCAGTCATCGGAACGGTTCCAGTTAGGCAGGTTGTTACAAAGTTGCGCAGAATTGCGCATTTTTTTAAGGAAAGTTCAAGCTGAATCATGCCGCATCGCAGCAAAGATCAAATGCAATCTTTTTGAGTTCGGTCGATTAACCATTATTTCAACCCTGAGACGGATGCTGGTCGCGTCGAATGTCTCCAGGAGCAGATGTTGCAGCAAGGCCGCTGTGCGCTCGGTATCAAAGGGATGTTGCAGACATTTATCTTGAACCGGGGCCGCCCGGTCATCGCCGGGAATCCGGTTGGGCCAGATGACAAAGGGTGCAGCCTTTCGAATGAAGGCAGACACATTATGACACGCATAACAAAGATGCTGCATCTGGGCGCCCTGAGCGCGGCAGCCGCAATTTATATCGCCTCCACCACCGATGCAGCTGCGCAAAATGCGCGAAATTGTGCACCACGTGAGGCTGTTGTTGACCGGCTTGCAGAAGGCTACGGCGAATCCCGTCAGTCCATGGGGCTGGGCGCAAACAACGCCGTGATTGAAGTATTTGCTTCTGACGAGACCGGCACCTGGACCATCACGGTGACCACGCCGAACGGTCTGACATGTCTTGTCGCTTCCGGTCAGTCCTTCGAGACGCTTGCAGAAGCACTGCCCGCCAAGGGTAACGACGCCTGATTTCAAGCTCGGTGTTTCTCGCCGTATCAGGCCCTGCCGCGCGACTGCGGGCATAAAATTCCGCGGGTGCCGATGACATCGGCACTCAGGTAAGACCGTCCCATATCAGCTTGATTCCCGTCAGGCTCAGCAAGACATACGTCAGGGCGAAGAAAAGCCGCTCGGGAACCATGTAATGGGCACGCACACCCAGCCATGCTCCGAAAAGGGCGAAGGGTGCCAGCACCAGATTCGCTGTTGCGGTTTGCAGGGTGAACATGCCCAAAAAGGCATATGGTACGAATTTTGCAATATTGATCACCCAGAAAACCAGAACGGTTGTCGCCTGATATTGGGTCTTCGACACCTTTCTTGACAGCAGATATACAGCGGCCGGCGGCCCACCGGCATGGCTTACAAAACTGGTGAAACCTGCTACGGCCCCCGCAAGCGCGCCGGCCCAGTTGGGAAGCTTGTGGTTCCCCATTTTCACCCAACCGCGTTTGACCGATAGCTGCCAAAGCACAAAGCCGACGGAGATCGCCCCGATCAGAACGCGAAAGACGTCCGGCTCCGCAATCCGGTAAAGCGCGGTACCAAGCGCCACGCCCGGCAGCCCTCCCAGTATCAGCAAGACGGCAGCCCGCCCGTCCCATTTTCGCCAATAGGGACGCAAGGTAGACAGATCGATCAGCATCAAGAGTGGCAGCATCACGCCCAGCGCCTGACCCGGTTCGATGACCAGCGCCAGCACGCTGGCGGCCGCAAACGCCGCCCCTGACCCAAATCCGCCCTTGGAAATACCTGCGAACACAACAGCAGGCCCCGCTACGGCAAAAAATACCCAGTCCAGCACCAGCATTCGTTGCCCCTTTTTCGCGCAGACCGCCCTGCGGTCCTGCCGGAAATCCGCGATTCGCCTGAGCGAAGATCACGATATCGCGCTGGCGAACACAACACCGCAACGCAACTTGCGCTGGCACGCGCTATTGGATAGCACAGGCGCAATCTCAACCGAACGCGGAGAAATATCTCATGGCCAGACCCAAAATCGCACTGATCGGCGCCGGCCAGATCGGCGGCACGCTCGCCCATCTGGCAGCACTCAAGGAATTGGGCGACGTCGTCCTTTTCGACATTGCGGAAGGCATTCCGGAAGGCAAGGCGCTCGATATCGCAGAGAGCGGACCATCTGCCAAATTCGACGCAGCGATGTCGGGCACACAGTCCTATGAGGATATCGCGGGTGCCGATGTTTGCATCGTAACAGCCGGGGTGGCCCGCAAGCCGGGCATGAGCCGCGATGATCTTCTGGGCATCAACCTCAAGGTCATGAAATCCGTGGGCGAAGGCATCCGCGACCATGCGCCGGACGCTTTCGTCATCTGCATCACCAATCCGCTCGACGCGATGGTCTGGGCGCTGCGCGAATTCTCCGGCCTGCCCCATGCGAAAGTCTGCGGCATGGCGGGTGTGCTGGATTCGGCCCGGTTCCGTCACTTCCTGGCGGACGAATTCGACGTTTCCATGAAGGATGTCACGGCCTTTGTTCTGGGCGGTCACGGCGACACTATGGTGCCGCTCGTGCGCTATTCCACCGTGGCTGGCATCCCCCTGCCCGACCTGGTCAAGATGGGATGGACAACCCAGGACAAGCTGGATGCGATCGTCCAACGCACCCGTGATGGCGGTGCTGAAATCGTTGGGCTGCTGAAAACCGGCTCTGCCTTTTACGCGCCCGCAACCTCGGCCATTGAGATGGCGGAAAGCTACCTGAAAGACCAAAAACGCGTTCTGCCCTGTGCTGCTTATGTGGACGGGGCCTATGGTCTGAACGGATTTTACGTGGGCGTACCGACTGTCATCGGTGCGGGCGGCATCGAACGGGTTGTCGAAATCTCCATGGACAGCGATGAGCAGACCATGTTTGACAATTCGGTCAACGCAGTCAAAGGGCTGGTCGAGGCCTGCAAAGGGATCGACGGCAGCCTGTCGTAATTTCCACTTGCTTTGAACAGGAAGGGGCGTGTTTCGGCAGGCCCCTTTGCTTTTGGCACACCCCTTGGTCGCCGAGCGACTCCCCCAAAGGTACCTCTGTCGACAATTCCACGCGCAGCGCCCGAAGGATCGAAAGGCTGCGAATCCCCTCATTTTAAAGAGATTCGTTCGCATCACGTGATTTGTGATCACAGCATTTCATCGTGTGATCACAAAACTGGATTTTCACCAACCGATCTCCCGCGAAATGGAAAAACCGGTTCCATACCATCCCGTTTGCCGCTTTAAATCCAGCAAGATCTGATCCAAACAGCACGGGACCCTATTCCATGAATATCCACGAATATCAGGCGAAAGCATTGTTGCGCAGCTACGGGGCACCCGTTTCGGACGGTCGGGTGGTGTTGCGATCAGAAGAGGCCAAGACAGCCGCAGGTGCGCTTGATGGTCCGCTGTGGGTGGTCAAAGCGCAAATCCACGCCGGGGGGCGTGGCAAGGGCAAATTCAAGGAAGGTGACGCTGGCGAGAAAGGCGGTGTGCGCCTGACCAAATCGGTTGAAGAAGCCGCCGAGGAAGCCAAAAAAATGCTGGGCCGCACTCTTGTCACACATCAGACCGGGCCCGTGGGCAAACAGGTCAACCGCATCTACATCGAAGACGGTTCGGGCATTTCCACCGAAATGTACCTGGCGCTGCTGGTCGATCGCCAAACATCCCGCGTGTCCTTCGTCTGCTCAACCGAGGGCGGCATGGACATCGAAGAAGTGGCCGCCAGCACGCCCGAAAAAATCCTGTCCTTCTCCGTTGATCCGGCCTCGGGGTATCAGGCGTTCCATGGCCGCCGCATCGCTTTCGCACTGGGTCTGGAGGGCAAGCAGGTCAAACAATGCGTGGGTCTGATGGGGCTGCTTTACAACGCCTTCATGGAAAAAGACATGGAGATGCTGGAGATCAACCCGCTGATCGTGACCGACGGCGGTGATCTGAAAGTGCTCGACGCCAAGATCAGTTTTGACGGCAATGCGATCTATCGCCACCCCGATATTGCCGAGTTGCGCGATGTGACCGAAGAGGACAGCAAGGAACTGGAGGCGTCGAAATACGACCTCAACTACATCGCGCTGGATGGTGAGATCGGCTGTATGGTCAACGGTGCGGGGCTGGCCATGGCGACGATGGACATCATCAAGCTTTATGGTGCGGAGCCTGCGAATTTCCTCGACGTGGGCGGCGGGGCCACCAAGGAAAAAGTCACCGAGGCCTTCAAGATCATCACCTCCGATCCCAACGTCAAAGGCATCCTCGTGAACATCTTCGGCGGCATCATGCGCTGCGATGTGATCGCCGAGGGCGTGGTCGCCGCGGTCAAAGAGGTGGGCCTCAAGGTGCCGCTGGTGGTGCGTCTGGAAGGCACCAACGTGCAGCAGGGCAAGGACATCATCAACAATTCCGATGTCGACGTGATCGCCGCCGATGATCTGAAAGACGGTGCGCAGAAAATCGTGAAGGCCGTCAAGGGGTGAGCACTGGTCCGACCTATAGGTCGGCCAACGTTCCCGAGGAACGTTTGAGGTCTGAGCGGGCAAAGCCCTGGATCGGTGTCCGGTCCGAAGGGGCTGTCGCCCGCGTGCTCGGTCTGGGAGCTTTGGGATTTGCCCTGAGCCTCGCATCCCCCACCTCTGCGCAGAGCTTTGAGGAGGCTGTGTGGACCAACGCCAGCCTCGCGTTGCAATTCTGCCTGAGCGGGTTTGCAGCCCCGGAAGACAGGGCAAGCTGGTTCCGGGATGCAGGCTTCGCTGAACAGGTGAGCCGATCACAGGTCAATTCTGACACCACACATTTTTTCTCCGCGCCCGCTGATACTGTGTCGGTCGAGCTATATTACGGGGAGATGCCGGAGCATTGCATCGTGACCAGCGACCATATGGGCGTTGCGCGCGGCAGCGCCTTGCTGGACGCGCTGATCCCGCAAATCCTGCCGGGTTACCTGCGCAGAACAGTCGCAGGTGCCGGGGCCAATTGCGTCACCTACGAGGATCCGACAAACCCTATCGGTCAGATCGTCGGCGTTGTGGCGCGCGGTGATCTGGGCTGCGTCGAAAATGGCACCGTGCGCTTTTACAGCAGCTATAGGGTGTAGTGACGATGCCTGCACCCTTGATCATCGCTTTGTCCGGCTCATTGCTGATGGCCGCCTGCGCATCCGGGCAAGTCTCCCCCGACACCGCTGAGCTGCGTAATATGTGGCGTGCCAATCTGGTGCCCAAAAGCAATCCTGCGTCGATGGTCCGGGCGTTCGAGCGGTTTTGCGTGCAGGCTCCGCAGGATCGCAGCGCGTCGGAGCAAAAGCTGCGCAATGCCGGATATGTGCCTCTGCCTCAGGAAGTTGCGGGTGTCAAAGCCTACGTCGTTGATGATCGGCGCCCCGCCGTTGCGGTGTCGGATACCATGTGCCTTGTGCAGGCAGAGTCGCGCACAGGTCAGACCACTCGATTCCAGAATTTCGTCGCCGAAACCTATCCGGAGGCGCAACCCGTTGATCCCGCGCCGCTGGGCGACAACATCGAGCAAGCCTGGTCCGTGCCCTCCGATCCACCTCAGCTGATTGCCACCGAGCGGACGGAAAGTTTCGGATGGTATCGCTATGCCCTGATCCTATTCCAGCCGGGGGCGCCATGATCCGCAGCCTGATCATATCCTGCCTTTTAGCGTCGCCTGGAACGGCGGGGACGGTGGCGAGCACGGCCATCGACAGTTTCAACGCGATCTGTTTCAAGGCCGGTCAGACCGCCGCCGAGGCCCGCATGCGGATGGAGGCGCGCGCAGGCAGCCCCCTGCCGTTCGATCTGACGTTCTGGGATAAAACCCTGCAACCGGCCCCCGATGCGCCGCCCAAAATCGAGCGGCGCTGCGAAGTGGCATTTGATGGAGACCACACAGGCACAGCGATTGCAGCCTTGCGCAAGCAGATGGCCACGCCGCCTGTCTTCGGCTTCGCAATTGACCTGCCCGACACCCACGCCGAGGCGTCGGGAACCGCGCTCATCGAAGGGCGCGAATTGCTCCGGGGCCGTGTCGCGGTGGTGCATGTAGGCACCCGCGACGGCCAGACCTTCATGGCGGTCGACAGGCTGCCCCGTGGCTGGGAGGGCGGCTGAGATGCTGGATGCTGCACCCCGCCCCTGCCCCTGTTGCGCGGCAACAGACGCTGCCCCCTGGGAACAATATTCTCCGCCCGACTGGCAGATTGTGCGCTGTACCGCCTGCGATATGACCTACCTGCGCAATCCGGTTGCCTATGAAGCGCTGGAAGAGGATTTTGCCTGGGAAAAGACCTATGAGGTCAAGAAAGAAGCCACGAAAGGCTCCACCTCACTCAGCCCCGGCATTCGCGCCTTGCGTCAGAAACTGGGCCTGACCCATCGCAACAAACACGACAGGTATCGGGCGTGGTTCAACGACGGGCATGTGCTCGATATCGGCTGCGGGCATGGCGCGCGCATCGCCCCGCCCATGACGCCCTACGGCATTGAACTCTCCAAATCCCTGCATGCCCAGGCCGACGCCTACATGCGGCAGCAGGGTGGTTATTGCGCCCATGGCGCGGGGGCCGAAGCGATCTGGACGTTTGATGAAGGCCAATTCGACGGGATCATCATGCATTCCTATCTGGAGCATGAAACCGAAGTGATGCAGGTCCTGAAGGGATCGCATCGCGCGCTCAAGCATAGCGGTGCCGTCTACATTCGCGTGCCGAACTTCGGCTCGCTGAACCGCCGTGTGGTGGGGGCCAAATGGTGCGGGTTCCGGCATCCGGACCACGTCAACTACTTCACTCTGAAAACACTGACCGAGACCTGCCGCAAGGCTGGTTTCACAACCGAACTGATCAACAGGATCGCCCTGCCGGTGGATGACAACATCACCGTGCTTTTGCGCAAAGCAGGGGCTCCATGACCCAGACCACTCAACATCTCATCCGGACCTTGAAATACCAAAAAGGGAACCAAAATGGCCGTACTTATTGACGAAAACACCCGCGTGATCTGCCAGGGGCTCACCGGCAGCCAGGGCACATTCCACTCCGAACAGGCCATTGCTTACGGCACCAAGATGGTCGGCGGTGTAACGCCCGGCAAGGGCGGTCAGACGCATCTCGATCTACCGGTCTTCAATTCCGTGCATGAAGCGCGCCATGCCACGCAGGCCAATGCCTCCGTGATCTACGTGCCGCCGCCCTTTGCCGCGGATTCCATTCTGGAAGCCATTGATGCGGAGATGGAACTGATCGTCTGCATCACCGAAGGCATCCCGGTGCTGGACATGATGAAGGTGCAGCGCGCGCTCGAAGGGTCTGCATCGCGGCTCGTGGGGCCGAACTGCCCCGGGGTGATCACGCCCGATGCCTGCAAGATCGGCATTATGCCCGGCCATATCCACAAGCGCGGATCGTGCGGCGTGGTCTCGCGCTCCGGCACGCTGACCTATGAGGCGGTCAAACAGACCACCGATCTGGGCTATGGCCAGTCCACGGCGGTGGGCATCGGCGGCGACCCGATCAAGGGGACCGAGCATATTGACGTTTTGGAAATGTTTCTGGCTGACGACGAGACGCAAAGCATCATCATGATCGGGGAGATCGGCGGCTCTGCGGAAGAGGATGCCGCGCAGTTTCTGGCCGATGAGAAGAAGAAAGGCCGCTGGAAGCCCACCGCGGGTTTCATCGCGGGCCGCACCGCCCCTCCGGGCCGCCGCATGGGTCACGCTGGTGCCATTGTTGCCGGTGGCAAGGGCGGTGCCGAAGACAAGATCGAAGCCATGCGCGCGGCGGGTATCGTCGTCGCCGACAGCCCCGCCACGCTGGGCGAAGCGGTGAAAGAGGCGATTGAGAAAGGCTGATTCATGACTATACGTCTCCGGCGACTAACAACTGGCATTTCCCTGACAGCGAGCCTGTTGGTGGGAAGCCCTGTGGTTGCCGGAGAACTTTTGCAAGCAACATCCAACATCTGTGTTACCAACGGCACCGACAAAAACGCGGTGGTCGACGCGGCCATGTCCCTTGGATGGACACCTGTGAAACCTGTTAATTTTTCCGGAAATCTACGCGAACTTTATGCAGTCAGTTTTCTTGCAAACGCAGCTTACAAAAATGAGCATTCTCCGACGTGGGAACAAGCATGGAACGAGGGCTTATTGAAAGCCGACCGACACACCGACAGAGGAGCAAAAACGAGCAAGTTCTCTTCTGCCGACCTGTTCACCCGGGACGGTGATACCGCATTGCTATTTGTGGAAAGTCGGACACTTCCCAATTGGTTTCATCTGTCTTGCTATGTTGTTGATAGCAAATATGCCTTCGACAACGCAGCCACCATTCCCGATGCCGGGGCCAAGAGGTTGGATCCTGCAGGGGTTCTCAGCATAGTTCTTGCAGAACAAGTCAAATTGGGTGCGTTCAAGGTAGCGCGCACCGGAATACGCCTTGATGCCGATTTGGTAACCGCTTCTCTTGGCCACCCGATACCCGCCACCGCGTACGTACTCACATTCGTCAGCGGCTCTCCAAAGGACTGAAAAATGACCGAACACTCCCCCAACGACCAGTTCCATGCTTCCTCCTTCATGCAGGGGCACAATGCGGAATATCTTGAACAGATGTACGCGCGATACGCCAATGACCCGAACGCGGTTGATGACGCGTGGCAGGCGTTTTTCAAGGCGATGGGGGATGATGAGGTCTCCGTCAAGCGCGAGGCGCAAGGCCCGAGCTGGGCGCGCACGGATTGGCCGCCGCAGCCGGGCGATGAGATGACGCAGGCGCTCACCGGGGAATGGGCCCCCGAAGCCGAACTCAAAGGTGCGGGCGACAAGATCAAGGCCAGGGCTGCCGCTGCCGGTGTTGCGGTCACCGATGACCAGATCAAACGCGCCGTGCTTGACTCTATCCGTGCGCTGATGATCATCCGCGCCTACCGCATCCGCGGCCATCTGGTGGCCGATCTTGACCCGCTGGGCATGCGCGAGATGACACCGCACCCCGAGCTTGACCCGAAATCCTACGGTTTCACCGAGGCCGACATGGACCGGCCCATCTTCATCGACAAGGTGCTGGGGCTGGAGACCGCCTCGATGCGCGAAATCCTGTCGATCGTGCGGCGGACCTACTGCGGCACCTTTGCGCTGCAATACATGCATATTTCCAACCCCGAAGAGGCGGGCTGGCTGAAAGAGCGCATTGAGGGGTTCGGCAAGGAGGTGTCTTTCACCCGCGAAGGACGCAAGGCGATCCTGGCCAAGCTGGTGGAGGCCGAAGGCTTCGAGAAATTCCTGCATGTCAAATACATGGGCACCAAACGCTTTGGTCTGGACGGCGGCGAAAGCCTGGTGCCGGCGATGGAGCAGATCATCAAGCGCGGCGGGGCGCTGGGGGTCAGGGATATCGTGATCGGCATGCCGCACCGGGGGCGTCTGTCGGTGCTGGCCAATGTGATGGCCAAACCCTACAAGGCGATTTTCAACGAGTTTCAGGGCGGCAGCTTCAAGCCCGAGGATGTGGATGGCTCGGGCGATGTGAAATACCACCTCGGGGCGTCGTCAGACCGCGAGTTTGACGGCAATACCGTGCACCTCAGCCTGACGGCCAACCCCTCGCATCTCGAAGCGGTCAACCCGGTGGTTCTGGGTAAGGCACGCGCCAAGCAGGACCAGAACAACGATGATGCGCGCACCTCCGTGATGCCGATCCTGCTGCATGGCGATGCGGCTTTTGCGGGTCAGGGCGTGGTGGCGGAATGTTTCGCGCTCTCGGGCCTCAAGGGGCACAAGGCGGGCGGCACCATGCATATCGTGGTCAACAACCAGATCGGCTTTACCACCGCGCCGCATTTCTCGCGCTCCTCGCCCTATCCCACGGATAACGCGCTGGTGGTCGAAGCGCCGATTTTCCACGTCAACGGCGATGACCCGGAGGCGGTTGTGCATGCCGCCAAGGTCGCCACGGAATTCCGCCAGAAGTTCCGCAAGGATGTGGTGCTCGACATCTTCTGCTACCGCCGCTTCGGCCATAACGAAGGTGATGAGCCGATGTTCACCAACCCGGTGATGTACAAGCGGATCAAGGGGCACAAGACCACGCTCACGCTTTATACCGAACGGCTGGTCAAGGACGGTCTGATCCCGGAAGGCGAGATCGAGGATATGAAGGCCGCGTTTCAGGCCTATATGAACGAAGAGTTCGAGGCCGGGAAGGAATACCGGCCTAACAAGGCCGACTGGCTGGACGGCAAGTGGTCGCATCTGGACAAGCAGAAGAACAGGTATCAGCGCGGCAAAACCGCCATTGCCAAGGGTACGTTCAACGAGATCGGCAGCGCGCTGACCACCGCACCGGACGGCTTTCCCATGCACAAGACCGTGGGGCGCTTGCTGGAGGCCAAAAAGGGCATGTTCGAGAGCGGCGAGGGCATCGACTGGGCCACGGCCGAAGCGCTGGCCTTTGGCTCGCTGCTGACCGAAGGCTACCGGGTGCGGCTGGCCGGGCAGGACAGCACGCGCGGTACCTTTTCGCAGCGCCACTCCGGTTTTGTCCATCAGGAGACGGAGGAGCGGTATTATCCGCTCAACAACATCAAGGCGGGTCAGGCGCATTATGAAGTGATCGATTCGATGCTGAGCGAATATGCGGTGCTGGGCTTTGAATATGGTTATTCACTGGCCGAGCCCAATGCGCTGACACTCTGGGAAGCGCAGTTCGGTGATTTTGCCAATGGCGCGCAGATCATGTTTGACCAGTTCATCTCAAGCGGCGAAAGCAAATGGCTGCGCATGTCCGGTCTGGTCTGCCTGCTGCCGCATGGGTTCGAGGGTCAGGGGCCGGAGCACTCTTCGGCGCGGCTGGAACGCTTCCTGCAGATGTGTGGTCAGGACAACTGGATCGTGGCCAATTGCACCACACCGGCGAATTACTTCCACATCCTGCGGCGGCAAATTCATCGTTCTTTCCGTAAACCGCTGATCATGATGACGCCAAAATCGCTGTTGCGTCACAAACTGGCGATCAGCCGGGCTGAAGAATTCACCACCGGCTCGAGTTTCCACCGTCTGATGTGGGATGACGCCCAGCAGGGCAATTCCGACACCAAGCTGGTGGCCGACAACAAGATCAAGCGCGTGGTGATGTGCGCGGGCAAGGTCTATTATGATCTGCTCGAAGAACGCGATGCGCGCGGGATTGACGACATCTATCTGCTCCGGGTCGAACAGTTCTATCCGTTCCCGGCGCAATCGGCGGTCAAGGAGCTGGAACGGTTCAAGCAGGCCGAGGTGATCTGGTGTCAGGAAGAACCGAAAAACCAGGGGGCCTGGACCTTTATCGAACCCAACATCGAATGGGTTCTGGGACGCATCAAGGCCAAACATACGCGGCCCGTTTACGTCGGGCGCGCCACATCCGCGTCCCCGGCAACCGGTCTGGCCAGCCAGCACAAAGCACAACAGGCAGCGCTCGTGGATGACGCGCTGACCCTCAAGTAATCATGGGCGAAGGAAAATACACATGACCAGCGAAGTTCGCGTCCCGACACTGGGCGAATCCGTTACCGAGGCCACCGTCGCCACCTGGTTCAAGAAACCCGGCGATGCGGTTGCCGTGGATGAAATGCTCTGTGAGCTGGAAACCGACAAGGTGACCGTTGAGGTGCCGAGCCCCGTGGCCGGAACCCTCGCCGAAATCGTTGCCGCCGAAGGGGAGACCGTGGGGGTGGATGCTCTGCTGGCAAATATCTCCGAAGGGAGCGCAGGTGCCGTGAGCAAAGCTCCCGCCGCTGCGCCCGCCCCGGCCGCTGACGCGCCCGCGGCCGCGGGTGGCTCCGTGGACGTCATGGTGCCCACCTTGGGTGAAAGCGTCACCGAGGCCACAGTCAGCACCTGGTTCAAGAAAGTCGGCGACAGCGTGGCACAGGACGAGATGCTCTGCGAGCTGGAGACCGACAAAGTCAGCGTCGAGGTGCCGGCACCTGCTGCCGGCACGCTCACCGAAATTCTGGCCCCCGAAGGCGCGACCGTGGACGCCAGCGCCAAGCTCGCGGTCCTAAGCGCCGGTGCCGGAGCCGCCGCAACCCCCGCTGCTGCCCCAAAAGCGCCAGTGAACCCTGCGCCCTCCAGCGGCAGCAAGGATGTGGAAGACGCGCCGTCGGCCCGCAAGGCCATGGCGGAAGCCGGTGTCAGCCGCGATCAGGTCACAGGGTCCGGCCGTGACGGGCGGGTGATGAAAGAGGACGTAAACGCGGCCATTGCTGCCGCCAGTGCTGCCCCGGCACCTGCCGCTGCTCCCGCTGCCCCCCGCGCGCCTGTAGCCGCCAATGATGCCGCCCGCGAGGAGCGGGTGAAGATGACAAGGCTCCGGCAGACCATCGCCAAACGCCTCAAGGACAGCCAGAACACCGCTGCCATGCTGACCACCTATAACGAGGTCGACATGACCGAGGTCATGGCGCTCAGGAATGAATACAAGGACCTGTTTTTGAAAAAACACGGGGTGAAACTGGGCTTCATGTCCTTCTTCACCAAGGCCTGTGTGCATGCGCTGAAAGAAGTGCCCGAAGTGAATGCGGAGATCGACGGCACCGACATCGTCTACAAGAACTTCGTACATATGGGCATCGCCGCAGGCACGCCCACGGGGCTTGTGGTGCCGGTCATCCGGGATGCCGATGCCATGAGTTTCGCCGCCATCGAAAAGGCGATTGCGGAGAAAGGCGCGCGGGCGCGGGATGGCAAACTCTCCATGGCTGAAATGCAGGGCGGCACCTTCACCATCTCCAACGGCGGCGTCTACGGCTCACTGATGTCCTCCCCGATCCTGAACCCGCCGCAATCGGGTATTCTGGGCATGCACAAGATCCAGGACCGACCCATGGCGATCAAAGGTCAGGTGGTGATCCGCCCGATGATGTATCTGGCACTTTCCTACGACCACCGGATCGTCGACGGCAAAGGGGCCGTGACCTTCCTTGTGCGGGTGAAAAAAGCGCTGGAGGATCCGCGGCGGTTGCTGATGGATTTGTGAGACCATGATTGCGGAATCGATATCTGCGGTTCGAAGTTCGGGTCAAACACTTAATCGGTTCTGCTTTGGCTTCCTTGCCTTAGCAGGGCTGTACTATGTAGACATGTTGCCGGTGAGGTTTTTCGACAACTTAGGAAACGAGGGACCCGTATCGTTTCAATTAATAATACTGTACGTCTTAGTGTTTGTGCTTTCTTTAGCGCTCGGAACGATCGTCATGTTTTTAGGATGTATTGGTCAAGGGAAACGGTTTTCCGAAAAAAGCTTTGCGCTCAGGGCCAAAAGAGTTGGGGACACGCAAAACGCACTGCTTGCCGAATTCCTTCGAGACGCAAATAACAAGCATCAAACGGCTTCTGGAATTGCGGGTTTGTTGGTGTTTCTGACGGCGGCACTAATTGTTGGGATTTTACTTAACTCGTGGAACCATTCTGAGGTCTTTTCAGAAGATGTTTCCGCAAGTTCGGGCGGTTGGCGTAGTATTGCGGCTATTATGGTCGGCACTGTTCTCAGTCATCTGATGAGGGCTTCAGCTGCTGCCGGAATCGTAGCATTAGACGAACTGCTTTTTGAGGACGAATCTGAAGGGGGCGAACAAAAATGACCGAAGTCACCATCCTCGCCCTTTACGGCCTTCTGGTCATTCTCACGCTGATCCTGCAGGCCACCGGCGCCATGACCCAGTTGGGCATGGGGTATCTGCTCTCCAGCCGCGATGAGCAGCGTACCGTCTCCGGCATTGCGGGGCGTCTTGACCGGGCGCTCAGCAATTCTGTCACGGCAATGGCGCTCTTTGCCCCCGCCGTTCTGCTGCTGGAAGTGACCCAGAGCACCTCCAACGCCAGCCTGCTGGCCGCACAGGTCTTTCTGATCGCGCGGCTTGTGTATCTGCCCGCCTATGCCTTGCGCATCACCGGCATTCGCAGCCTCGCCTGGATGGTCGGGATCGTCGCCACCATCGCGCTTTACCTGCTGGCGTTATGACACCTGAACTGACGGCGCTGACGCTGGCCGCTTTGCTGCAGCTGGTCCAATTCGGCCTGATGGCGGTGCCTGCCAATCTGGAACTGGGCACCGGTAAAACCCTTGGACCCCGCGACCCCAAGACCCTCGGTGCCGCGAAACTTGATGCATTAGTCTCTGACCGCACAGGCCGTTTGTTCCGCGCCATGAACAACCATTTCGAAGCGCTGATCCTTTTTACCATCGCGGTGCTGGTCGTGACCCTTGCGGAGCAATCCAGCCCTGTGACACAGACCTGCGCCTGGGTCTATCTTGCCGCCCGCTTGGCCTATGTGCCGGCCTATGCCTTCGGGCTGGTGCCGTGGCGGTCGCTCATCTGGTGTGTGGGATTTTCGGCAACCTGCGTAATGTTGCTTGCAGCCCTGATCTGAGCAGGTGAGTATGCAGGTCAATAGAGAACGATTTGGTTTGAACGGTGTACGGTCGGTGCACAGATAGTGCACAGGCTGTGCATAGCGGAAAAAGACTTTGAAATACCTCCAAGGAGAGACCCATGGCAAGTTATGACGTCATCATCATCGGCTCCGGACCCGGCGGCTATGTCTGCGCGATACGCTGTGCGCAACTGGGTCTGAAAGTGGCCTGTGTGGAGGGGCGCGATACGCTCGGCGGCACCTGTCTGAACGTGGGCTGCATCCCCTCCAAGGCGCTGCTGCACGCCAGCCATATGCTGCATGAGGCGGAGCATAATTTCGCGGCAATGGGTCTGAAGGGCAAATCCCCGTCGGTCGATTGGAAACAGATGTTGTCCTATAAATCCACGACCATTGAGCAGAACACCAAGGGGATCGAATTTCTCTTTAAGAAGAACAAGGTGGACTGGTTGAAAGGCTGGGGCTCGATCCCTGAAGCGGGTAAGGTCAAGGTCGGTGACGAGGTGCATGAAGCCAAGAACATCATCATTGCCTCGGGATCTGAGCCTGCGTCCCTACCCGGTGTCGAGGTCGATGAGAAGGTCGTTGTCACCTCCACCGGCGCGTTGGAACTGGGCAAGGTGCCCAAGAAGATGGTGGTCATCGGCGCGGGTGTGATCGGGCTGGAACTGGGGTCTGTCTATGCGCGGCTCGGGGCCGAGGTTACCGTGATCGAGTTTTTGAAATTCGTCACCCCCGGCATGGACGGCGAAATCCAGAAAACATTCCAAAGAACGCTGAAAAAGCAAGGGCTTACCTTTGTCATGGGGGCCGCCGTTCAAAAGACGGATGCCACAAAAACCAAGGCCAAAGTGACCTATAAGCTGCTCAAGGACGACAGCGAACATGTGGTCGATGCGGATGTCGTTCTGGTTGCGACCGGGCGCAAACCCTTCACCGAAGGTCTGGGCCTTGACGGATTGGGCGTGGAGATGACCAAGCGTGGCCAGATCGCGGTCAATGCCAAGTGGGAAACCAATATCCCCGGTATCTATGCGATCGGCGATGTGATCGAAGGGCCGATGCTGGCGCATAAAGCCGAAGACGAAGGCATGGCCGCCGCCGAACAGGTTGCAGGTAAGCATGGTCATGTGAATTACGGCGTTATTCCGGGGGTGATCTACACCCATCCGGAGGTGGCCAATGTGGGTGCCACCGAAGAGATGCTCAAGGAAGAAGGTCGCGCCTATAAGGTTGGCAAGTTCAGCTTCATGGGCAATGGACGGGCCAAGGCGAATTTTGCCGGTGACGGCTTTGTCAAGATACTGGCAGACAAGGAAACGGACCGGATATTAGGCGCGCATATCCTGGGACCTGCGGCAGGTGATCTGATCCATGAGATTTGCGTTGCCATGGAATTCGGGGCGTCAGCGGAAGACCTTGCGATGACTTGCCACGCGCACCCGACTTATTCCGAAGCTGTGCGTGAAGCAGCACTTGCCTGTGGGGATGGTGCCATCCATATGTGACCCGGCCCGCCCGGGGCTACCACATGGTTTTCGCGGCGCGCGCCCCCCACGCATCATCATAGGGTGCGCCGCCTTCTTCCCCATCGGTCATTTCCGCCAAGATTTGGCCGACACTGGGCAAGTCGACCGCCTGATCAGTCCCGGACCAGACTGCCGAGCGCAGAAAAGCACGCGCGCATTGCGTGTATATCTCTCTGATTTCAATGATGATCACAATCGCGGGGAGCTTTGTACCCTTGGCAAACCGATGCCGGATTTCTGTATCAGCCGTCAGCCACGCCTGCCCGTTCACCCGGACGACGTTATTCGACCCCGGCACGATGAACATCAGCGAAACACGCCCATCTTCGACAATATTTCGCAGCGAATCCAACCGGTTGTTGCCACGCCAATCGGGCATTGCAAGAGTCCCGCGGTCAAGTTCCAGCACCACCGGCCCGTCATCACCGCGCGGGCTGCCATCGGTGCCTGCCGCACCAACGGTACTCAGAACACAGAGCTTCGAGGCCGTGATCCACTTGCGATAGAGCGGCGTCATGCGGCCTGCAACCTTGCGCAGCGACGGTGCGCCGGGCTTGCCGTAAAGCTCCAGCAATGCGTCCGTTGTCTCAATCTTCTCAGGACGTTTCGTCACGCTCAAATCCCGCCTCAACCATCAATGCATCGGAGCGATCTTCAACCGATGTCTCCAGCTCTTTCATGAAGGCGTTCCGCTCCATGCCGGGAGCAATCTGTGGCATGAATTCCACAACCGCGACGCCGGGTTTGCGCAACATGCCGCGCTTCGGCCACAAGACACCGACGTTTGTGGCCACAGGTACGCATGGCTGGTTCAGCTGTTCATACAAGACGGCTGTACCGACCTTGTAGGGCATTTTCTTGCCCGGTGGTACGCGCGTCCCCTGCGAATAGATAATCAGCTGCCCGGGTTCAGCACGGCCCGCATTCACATCTGCCACCATCTTTTCGATGGCCGCACCGCGTTTGCCACGATCAACCGCAACACAGCCCAGACGCCGGGCATATTGCCCAATCACCGGGGTCATGAGTATTTCCTTTTTCATAATGAATTTGGCGGCCGGAAGCGCGGTGAAGATCATCATGATGTCCAGGAAACTCTGGTGTTTGGCGGCAATCAGCGCCTCTCCCTGAGGCACCGTGCCCCGCACTTCGCAGCGCAGACCAACCATCCAGCTTGCTGTCCAGAAAACGTAGCGCGAATAGGTTTTGCAGGCGGCATACGCACCCTTACGGCTGAACATCGCCCAGGGTGCAAAGAGCAGACCAACAACCGGCATGGAGATATACATTTGAATGATGAATATCACCGACCGAACGTATTGAAACATCACGCCAACCTCTTCAGTGCGCGGCCCGCCGCAGCGCCCGTTGCGAAGAAAGCAAAACAAGCGGCAAGCAGGGGAATGGTGAAAGGCAAAAACCAATGCCAGCCCTGAAAGCCCAGACCGGTTAAAAAGCCGCCGGTGTCGGAAGCTGCGGGTAAAAACAGCAAAGCTGTCATCGCGATAACGGATCCAACCAGAGCCCCGCCAAAAGCGCGCAGGGTAAAGCGCCGGATGAATGCCTGAGCAATGTAGCGATCCGTGGCCCCAACCAACCGCAGAACGGCAATGACTTGCGCGTTGGCAGCCAGCGCCGCATTGGCGGCCAGTGTGATCATAGCAGCCACTGACACACCCAATAGGGCTGCCGACAGCCAACCCAGCAGCTTCAGTCTGTTGGCCGCCTGCACAAGCGGTGCGCGCCATTGTGTATGATCGTCCAGAACGGCACCCGGAACCTCTGCCGCCAATCGCAAACGCAACCCCGCCGCATCAAACCCGCTGTCTTCTTCGATGACCTCGATCAGCCTCGGCACCGGCAAGGCCTGAAGGTCCAGATCAGCACCAAACCACGGGGCCAGAAGCGCCTGTTGCTCGGCGTCATCCAAAGCCCGCGCAAAAGCCACGCCAGCAGTGGTTTGCAGAATGCCCAAAGCAGCCTCGGTTTGCGCCGCTCTTTGATCGAGTGGGGCCACGATGCGGATGGTTGAGGAACGCGCCAGTTCGTCGCCCCAACGCACAGCCAGTCGACCGGAGGCAAGTGACAAAGCCATCGCAAAAACGGCAAGGAACGCCATGGCGCCAGCGGCGAACACGGTCAAATGGGCGGTAAATCCCGTTGGCGGGACAACCCGGTCAGCCTGACGATCCCCCCAGACAAGACGGCGCAAATCTTTGCTGACGACTTTCATAGGTCGGCTCCGGCAAGTTGGACGCGCTGGTTTGCAATGCGCAGAACCCGGGCCTGAACCTGGCTTTTGGCGGCGCGAATGAGGCTGAGATCATGGGTTGCGACCAATACGGTCTTTCCCATCTTGTTGAGTTCCACCAACAGCCTGAGCAGACGTTGCGACATTTCCCAATCCACGTTGCCGGTCGGCTCATCGGCAAGAATGACATCTGGTGACATGATCACAGCGCGTGCGAGCGCCGCGCGTTGCCGCTCGCCTCCCGATAATTCTGGCGGAAGAGCATCCGCGCGGTGCGTCAGACCAACCCAGGCCATCAGCTCTGTCAGATCATCGCCTGCGGCATCCACGTGACGGCCAGACACACTGAGCGGCAAGGCGATGTTTTCCGCAACTGACAGATGGTTGAGAAATTGACAATCCTGATGCACGACACCCATGCGACGTCTCAGAACCGCAATCCCATCGCGCTCCATTTTGCGCAGATCGTCGCCGAAAAATGTCACCTCACCGGAAGTCGGCAATAGAGCGCCGTAGCATAATTTGAGCAAGGTCGTTTTCCCGGCGCCTGATGGGCCTGTCAAAAAATGAAAGGACCCCGGAGCCAGTTTGAGCGAAATCTCAGAAAGTAGCGCGCCGCCGCCATAGCTGTAGGCGACATTATTCAGCTCGATCACACGGTCCCCCGAAAAACTTCTGCGCTGTTGTGCCTCAGCACCGGTCTGGTTTCAATGCATCACATACCTGCATTGTTCGCAGTTAACACTTTTCGCACAGCGATGATGGCAATATGGTGCAGAAAAAAACAACAGGAACCGGGGTTGATATGCAGCAGGATGTAACATGCGCTTGATTTGTCCCAATTGCGACGCGCAATACGAAGTGCCCGATGCTGTGATGCCACTGGATGGGCGGGATGTACAATGCTCCAATTGCGGGAAGACCTGGTTTCAGGAACACCCCGACGCGGTGGCAGAGGCAGAAGAGGCCGAGCGACTGGCCCCGCAGCCGGATGAAGAGGTCATTCGGCCTGACGAAGACCCCGCCGAGACACCACGCGAGGATGAAGAGCCCCAGGCAGACCCTGCCCCGGTGGCCGACGAAATCCCCGAAACACCTCAGGACGACGAGACCATCGGGCAACCCACACGCAGATCACTGGATCCCAATATTGCAAACCTGCTGCGCGAAGAAGCGGAGCTGGAAGCGCGGGCACGTCAAAACGAAACTTCAGGGACCGTGGAGAGCCAGCCGGATCTAGGCTTGGACGACGCGGATGGCAGCAATGAGGCCCGTAAACGCGCACGCGAAGCGCGAGACCGCATGGCGCGGATGCGCGGCGAAGATCCGGCCGAATTCGCCATGGAGACAGCCGCGGCCATCGGATCACGCCGCGACCTGCTCCCCGATATCGAAGAGATCAATTCCACGCTAAGGTCCAACAGCGACCGCTCACCCAACGATGATCCCGGCCAGACCGCTCAGGTCGAAGCGCAAGAAAAGCGTCGCTTCGGGCGCGGGTTTCTGACGGCAGTCTTTACGGTTGTGGTACTCGTTTGTCTTTATGTGTACGCGCAGCCGGTCGCAGAGACCCTGCCGCAGGCCGATCCATGGATCAGTGCCTATGTCGGATACGTCGATCAAGGGCGTATGTGGCTCGATACCAAAGCCGAGGGCGTTCTGAGTTGGCTGGATGCCGCCGCCGATTCAAGCAGTCGCTAAAACGGGCAGACGGCTAGAACCGATCCAGCAACCGTTTGAGATAGTCACGCTCGACTTCCGGGCGTTCGACCTGTCCCGAACGGCGGCGAATTTCATCCAGAAGTTCGCGCGCCCGACCATAGGCATCATCGTTGAGCGCCAAGGGGCCATTGTCCCCATCCGCGCCTGAATTACCTGCTTCGCGACCCAGTGGATCGCGGTTTTCCGCACGGCGGTCGGACTGCTGTGTCCCCTGCCCCGGCTGCTGGTTCTGTTCCTGCTGCGCCATCATTTCGCCCAAGGCACGCATGCCTTCTCGCAACGCCTCCATGGCCTGACCCTGATTGTCGATTGCTTCCGCCAGATCGTCGTTCCGCAGCGCCTCTTCGGCGTCATCCATCGCACGACCGGCCCGATCCAACGCCCCTCTGGCCGCATCCCCTTCGGTGGTGCCAGCTCCCGGCAGATTTTGCTGTTGGCGGCGCAATTCCTCACGCAGCGCACGCTGACGCTCGGCGATAGATCCCTCTGTGCCCTGCCCTTGCTGTCCCTGCGACGGATCACCATCCTGCGCCCCGCTTTGTTGGTCTCCGCCTTCACCGCGACCCTGCTGCCCTTCATGACTTTGACCCTGGCCCTGCCCGCCGTTGCGCCCTTCGTTGCCTTCACTTTCGCCAGCCTGCGCACCGGGATTGAATTGTTCCTGAAGATCACGGAAAGCCTGATCGGACAGCCCTTGTTGTTCACGCAACGTTTCTGACAGACCTTCCATGGCCTGCTCGCCAGCGCTTTGCCCGCCCTGTCCCTGTTGGCTTTGGGTGACGCGCATATTTTCCATCATTTCCTGCAATTCCTGCAGAGCCTGTTGCGCCTCAGCCATCCGGCCTTGTTCCATCAGTTCCTGAATGCGGTCCATCATCCGCTGCAGGTCATCCTGGGTCATCTGCATGGAATTCTGCTGGTCCCCGGGCGGGCCGTTTTGGTTTTCCTCCTGCTGACGCTGCGCTTGACGAGAGAGCTGTTGCAGATAGTCTTCCGTCGCTCGGCGGAGCTCACGCATCAATTCCGCAATCTCCTCGTCCGATGCGCCGTTCTTGATGGCTTCGTTCAGGCGTTCCTGTGCCCGGCGCATGCGCTCGGCAGCATCCGCCAGATCACCCTCTTCGAGAATGAGCGCCAAATCCCACATCTCCTGCGCCAGATCTTCCTGCATGTCATCGCTGAGGCCATAGTTGGCAAAAGTCTCCAACTGACGGATCACCTTGCGCAGGCGCAAGGCGTCGGTCTGTTTGCGAAACAAGTCTTCCGGCAGATAGGAGGTTGCGCGCAAAATCTGGCTGATGCGCCCGTTGTTGACACGCGACCACAGCAAATCTCGGCGCTGTTCGATGACCGCCGCCGCGACCGGATCAAAGAAACGGCGCCCCGGCAAAACCATCGGGCGCGGTGCTGTCTCAAACTTTTGCTCCGCGCCATCAAGGGCCGAAAGATGCGCCAGCACAGGCAGATTAGCCCATGGATGTTCGGAAAAATCCTCAATCAGATTTTCCTCGAAGGCGCGTCGGTTGCCCGCGATCGGGGTTGGCAGGGGTACAATGAGATCCGGACGCGTTTCCGGATCAATTGTCAGGCCATAACGCCGTTCCACCGATGCCAGATCGAGCGTGAAGCGCGCTTCACCGGCCTCGACGCCGTAATCGTCGCTCGCCTCGAAAGGCAATGTCATTTCCCCCATGGCGGAGGCGTCAGGGTCAGCGAGGACCGCAATCTGGGGCGGCGCATCGGGAATGACCTCGATCTCCCAACTGCGCCCACCGGGACCGTTGATGGTGACCGTGCCATTCTGAACAACGGTGAAATCCTGCGCAGGGTCCGATGCGGGCGGAACGTCGGTCCGGCCGGATACCGTTTCCGATAAGGTGAGGGCACCGACCTCTCCATAGAGCCGCAGCGTGATGAGGCTGCCAACAGGCACACGCAACGCCCCTTCGGCGATATCGTTGAGGTAGATCGTCGGGCGCCCTGTGTAACGCGGGCTTTCAGCCCAGCCTTCCCAAACCGGCCCTGCGGCAAGACCTGCGCCACCAGGGGCCATCTGCGCCACGGAACCGACACGCCAGATGGAGCCAAAGAGAAGGGCTATTCCAAACACCAGAATGGCCAGGTAGCGAAGCGCATAAGGATCGCGGGCAGAAACCCGCAGATCAGCTGCCACCGGTTCGGCACTGGCTGCCCGCGCCGCCATGCGCGCCTGATGTGCCCGCCACACTTCGGTCGATGCGGCGTCATCTGCCCCAATCGTCTGTTGATCCGACAGCGCCTGAAGCGGGCGCCCCGGAAGGCTGGCATCAAGACGGGCAACTGCCTGCACCTTCGACGGCACGCGGAATTTGACAAAGGCGTACCCGAGCGTTGCAAGAGCACCGGTCCCGGCAATGACCGCGGCGGCCCAGACGACTTCCACGATCACAACATCCTGAAGCCCCAGCATCAGGGCACCCAGGACGAAAAGGCAAACCGTCAGGAGCGGCCAGAGGCTTTGAACAAGCGCCTCGGCCAGCATTCCCAGCCAAGTGAGTCGCAAAGGCCAGCGGACAGCCCTAAGGCTGCGCTGCGCATCATGGTTTGAAAAAGACGCCATCGCTTGCTCTCCGCAGGTCCATAACCGCGGGAATACGCGATTAGAGCCATTCCGGGATGGTATCGCGATTTATCATTTCGTCAAAGGTCGGACGTCGGCGAATAACCGCAAATTGATCTTTATTCACCAGAACTTCGGGAATAAGGGGCCGGGAATTGTATTCACTGCTCATCACGGCACCATATGCCCCGGCAGAACGAAAGGCGACAAGTTCGCCCGCCGCGACCGGCGGCATGATCCGCGCCCGGGCGAAAGTATCGCCGGATTCGCACACCGGCCCCACAATATCATATTTGACCTGCTCGACCCCGGGCGCTGGTTCAACAACCGGAATGATATCGTGATAGGCTTCATACATCGCCGGGCGGATGAGGTCGTTCATGGCACCATCAATGATCAGGAAATCGCGATCCTCACCGGATTTCACGTAGATGACCTCGGAGACCATCAAACCCGCGTTTCCGGCGATCAGCCGTCCGGGTTCGATTTCGATCTCGCAGCCCAGATGACCTAAGGTGCGTTTGACCATGGCGCCATAATCGACCGGCAGCGGGGGCGCCTGATTGTCGCGCGCATAGGGAATGCCCAATCCCCCCCCCAGATCAAGACGACGGATCAAGTGCCCCTCCGCGCGCAGGACTTCCGTCAATTCCGCAACCTTTTGATAAGCCAGTTCAAAAGGCGCGAGATCGGTCAGCTGGCTGCCGATGTGAACGTCAATACCAATGACCTCCAACCCCGGCATTGAAGCGGCCAAAGCATAGACTTCGCGAGCGCGGGAAATGGGAATACCGAATTTGTTTTCAGACTTTCCAGTGGCGATCTTGGCGTGGGTTTTCGCGTCCACGTCCGGATTGACCCGGATCGTAATCGGCGCAACTTTTCCCATCGCGAGGGCCGTCGCATTCAAGACAGCCATCTCGGGCTCGGATTCCACGTTGAACTGGCGGATACCGCCCTCAAGCGCCAGTCTGATTTCCCCAGCGGTCTTGCCGACACCAGAGAACACGATCTTGTCACCCGAAACCCCGGCGGCTTTGGCCCGCAGGTATTCGCCACCCGAGACCACATCCATACCCGCGCCGGCCTGTGCCAGGGTGCGCAGGATCGCCTGATTGCTCGCCGCCTTCATCGCGTAGCACACGAGGTGGTCTGTGCCCTCGAGCGCATCGTCGAAGAGACGGAAATGGCGCAGCAGCGTTGCCGTGGAATAGACGTAAAATGGCGTGCCTACAGCTTTCGCAATCTCGGCCACTGGCACATCTTCGGCAAAAAGCGCGCCTTCACGATAAAGAAAATGATCCATGATCCGCCCACCTGACCGAGTTAAAACCAGTGCGTCATATCAGACCGGCATTCTAACGCAATTGCAGGACGCGTGGATTGCGCGTTTCTGTTGCTGGGTGGTTTCATTTAGAAACCCAAATGTCAGGATAGGGCATTGCCCTGGCCCGGGCGCGCGCGCAAAAACAGATAAAGGGGCAGTCCACAGCTTACGCCGATGCAAAAGGTTGCTGGCACGGCCAGAAGGCCAATCCAGCGCCTTTGCTGAACGCTTTCGACAATCACCCAAAGGGTCAGCGCGCTGGCGGCGATGGTCAGATCCCAGACCAGGCCGCTTGAGGCCGCGTTCGCGTGCCAGGCATCCACCATGGCCATGAGATCATAGCCATTCTCGTTGAACCACTGCAAGAAGTAGCTCATCGGATGGATGGTACCCCAGACGGCGAGGGCGAGATAGATCAGCCTGAGGGGCGACACAAAGCTACAGCCCTAGCCACAGCGACAATGGTCCCTTGGAAAGCCCCACGCTTGCGCTGGGATAAATGCCGTTCTGATCTATGGTGACGCCCCCGTTGACGCGCGGCGCAATGGGTTCGCCATCCGCCCCACAAGCGGCCAGCGTCAACACCATCATCACAGTTGCCAAACGGATCACGTGATCATCTCCTTCCAACGGGCGACTTGCGCGCGCACCTGAGACGGTGCGGTGCCCCCGTAGGATGTACGACTATTAACTGAATTTTCCACACCGAGCACGTCAAAAACGTCAATCGTGATGTCCGGATGGGCGGATTGCATGTCGTCAAGGCTCAACTCGGGCAGATCACAGCCTTTGCTTTCGGCCAGTGCAACAAGGCTGCCGGTGATATGATGCGCCTCCCGAAAAGGCAGGCCAAGTATACGTACCAGCCAGTCAGCGAGATCCGTTGCAGTGGAAAACCCGGAGCCCGCAGCTGTCGCCAAGCTCTCCCGGTTCGCGGTCATGTCTGTGACCATTCCCGTCATGGCGGCAAGGGCCAGCATCAAGTTGTCGGCGGCATCAAAAACCTGTTCCTTGTCCTCCTGCATATCCTTGGAATAGGTCAGCGGCAATCCCTTCATCACCATCATCAACGCCGTATTCGCTCCGAAAATACGGCCGACCTTGGCGCGGATCAGCTCGGCCGCATCGGGGTTTTTCTTTTGCGGCATTATGGAGGATCCGGTTGAAAACCGGTCACTCAGGGTAACAAAGCGGAATTGGGCGGAAGACCAGATCACCAATTCTTCGGCAAAGCGGCTGAGGTGCATCGCGCAAATGCTCGCGGTGCTGAGAAATTCCAAAGCGAAATCCCGATCACTGACCGCATCCAGCGAATTGGCAGCCGGCGCATCAAACCCAAGTGCCCGGGCTGTCATGTGCCGGTCGATGGGGAATGAGGTGCCCGCCAAAGCTGCGGCCCCCAGAGGAGAGGTGTTCATCCGTGCCCGCGCATCACGTACCCGGCTCAGATCGCGCCCGAACATTTCCACATAGGCCATCATATGGTGACCCCAGGTGACGGGTTGCGCCGTTTGCAAATGCGTAAAGCCCGGCATGACCCAATCAGCGCCAGCCTCAGCCTGCGCCAGAAGCGCTTTGATCAACGCCCGCAATCCGCCTTCCGCGGCATCCAGTTGATCGCGCACCCAAAGCTTGAAATCCGTTGCGACCTGATCGTTGCGGCTGCGCCCGGTGTGCAACCGCCCGGCAGGTTCGCCAATGATTTCCTTGAGCCGCGCTTCAACATTCATGTGAATATCTTCGAGCGCGGTAGAAAACTGAAAGCGCCCGCTTTCAATTTCTGACAAGACTGTGAGCAGACCTTCCCGAATGGCATCAACATCGCTAGTTTGCAAAATGCCTGTCGCTCCCAACATCGCGGCATGCGCCCGCGACCCTGCAATGTCCTGCGCCGCCATCCTTTGGTCAAACCCGATCGAGGCATTAATTGCCTCCATGATCGCATCCGGCCCGGCGGCAAAGCGACCGCCCCACATCTGGTTGGAGGCATTGGAGGAATTCGTGTCGGGCGTGTCGGTCATCTGTGAAAACCCTTCGGAGGGGATATGAAAAGAATACTTGCTGCGCTCGTTTATACGGCCCTTGGCGCGGGCGCAATCTCGGCTCCGTTCGACGCACGCGCAGATCTGGCGCAGGCGGCATTGCTCCGGGATGGCGATATGCGAAAACTGGTTTTTCACGAGGTGCCGGAAGCCACATCCTCCGCATCCTATCTTTTGGCGGATGACGCTGGCGAACAAACGCTGGAGGCCTACAGGGGCAAATATATTCTGCTCAACTTCTGGGCCACATGGTGTGCTCCCTGCCGCAAGGAAATGCCCCAACTCTCGGAGCTGCAAGCCGAATTTGGGGGCGACAGCTTTGAGGTTGTGACAATTGCAACCGGGCGTAACTCTCCCGAAGGCATCAAGAAGTTTTTCGAGGAAACCGGTATCGACAATCTGCCGCGTCATCAGGACCCGCGTCAATCGCTTGCGAGCCAGATGGGAATTTTCGGTCTGCCGATTACGGTTCTGATTGATCCCGTCGGGCGTGAGGTTGCCCGGCTTCGCGGGGATGCCGATTGGGCCAGCGAGAGCGCGAAAGCAATCATTGCCGAGGTCATCAAGCCCGAAAGCTAAACGACTGGTCCTCGCAACTTTCCTGGGACAACGGACATCAAACCCGCGCTTTTGATTTTTTGATCAAGTGCCCTGCTCTTGGCAAGACAAGACATAGCTGCGGGATCAGCCAGCGTCGGCAGCAGCGGCCTTCAAGCCGCATGGGCAAGAATGGCAGCTTCCGAGGATGTCAGGTTTCGTCGCGCGTAACTGCCGTAGCGGTGAGGGTCGAAGGCCAAATCCGGATTATGGGCCAGCAATCGGGCCCGATCAGAGCTTTCCAGGGCCGCTATGTCAGCATTTGCTGGGTGAAAACTCTCTGTCGCAACGCCGTTTGCCCATAGAATGTTGTGGCCGGGCAAGAGTACATGAATGTAGGTTATTTCCCGCACTTGCAAATCGACCGCAATGTGATGTCCGTCTATCAGATCTCTCGCAGCGACCAGCACTTCTGAGGTGTTGAAAAGATCCATCGCCGCTGGTCCGGAAATAAGCATTCGGTGCTGGGGAGATACCAGCAGCTCCTGATCCGGCCTCTCGACACCCAGCGCGCCTGCTCGAATGCGCACCGGGCGCAAGCTCGGTATCGCAAAGAGACGCGCGCCAGTCATACGTCTGCTGCCAATCCATTCAATCGCCTGAGCACCGTTGTCTTTTGTTTGCACCAGGTCTCCAACACTCAGATCCTGCACCAACCTGACCCCGTTTGGCGTGCTGATGCGAGTGCCGGAGGTGAAACAAATGACACCACAACCCTCAGCCCGATCCTTGGCTACTCCCTTAGATTCAAGTGTATGATGCACGATCCATAAATCGGTCCCGCGGGGCGGCAACTCATCAAGGAACATCAACAATGGTTGCGCGCCGCGCCCGATCGCGATGAGGGTGACCGTGTAACTTTGCGCTCCGTCGGTCACGACAAAACTGCTGTCCGCCAAGCCACTCTCTATTGCGCCTGCTGATTGTGCTCCCGGGTCGGCCTCCAGAGCCGTACCAACAAGTCGGTGCACCATTTTTGCTGCGCGTTGGCGCAATGTCTCTGATCCGTCCGCCCGGTCCAACCGCAAAACGCCGGAAGGTCCGTCTACCTGTACCGCATCCCCGCGCCAGGACCACGCCGCACCCACATTGAGCGAACACACTGGCGCGGCCACCAAGCCGTCTACTTCCGTCTGCGACCAAGAAATTACGAACGTGCCACGAAAGCCCGTCTTCATTGCCTGTTGCCTGCTTTAGTTTTTTTATTACCAAAGGCATAGCAATGCTGGATCAATCTGTGAAGTATATTTTTCTCGGAGATTCCAAGATGTTGCACTCAGACTCTGATGCGTTTTCAGATCAGCTTGTTCAATTCCGCTCTAACAACCTTGGCGTCAGCCCAGCCAATCACGGACTTTAACCGGGAAACTTGACACGCGATCAGAAATGTTCGATATTTCTGTCATGACAGAAATAGATGACATATCGGAAGCTTCTGCAAAATCTCAGTTCATCCTGTACTGGGGTGACATGGGAGGGCAATGGGGCGTGAATCGTTCAGTCGCGCAAATTCATGCTCTTTTATACTTGAGTATCAGCCCGTTGAACGCGGAGCAGATATCTGACGAATTGGGAATCGCCCGTTCAAATGTTTCCAATTCGCTCAAGGAACTGGCGGGCTGGAAACTCATCCGACGGGTCCCCGTTCCAGGTGACCGCAGAGAGCACTTTGCTGCGGAAACCGACGTTTGGGAAATGGCGATGCGGATCGCACAGGGCCGCAAGGAACGTGAGATCGACCCGGCGATTTTTGCCATTGCCGAATGTGTCGAACGCGCCCACACGGAATCCACCCTGAATCCAGAAGTTCTTGAGCGCATGAAGGAAATGCAGAGCTTTCTGGCCACGGTGGATACCTGGTATGGGCAAATGCTGAAGGTTCCGAAAGCAAAACTGAACCTGCTTATGAAAATGGGAAACAAGGTGATTTCGCTGCTGTCCACTAACGGGAAATGAACGAGGTCGTTTTTTGTGCCTCTATTTCTCTTTATCCAGAAATTTCAGACTTTAACGATTGTGAGGATATTATGCACTATGATGATGAAAACCAATTTGAAGAACCGGTCAAAGACGAACGTTTCAGCACCCTTCTGGGGGCGGAACAATGGCGGCGACTTCCCGACCCAATCCGTCATAGATTTGGCAAACGCGTCCGCGGCGGCGCGAGCATTGCCTACCAGGGCACCATCGAGCAAATGGAAATGAACTGGGCTGGCAAATTGCTTGCCCACGCGACCCGCATCATCGGTGCGCCGTTGCCATTTGATTTGTCCTGCGTCGGGCGTTCGGCGGTGGTTGTCGTCACCGAAGATTCGGCGGGTCAGGGCCAGTTCTGGATACGTCAATATGGCCGAAGATCCGGCTTCCCCCAAATGGTCCACAGTTCAAAACGGTTTGCCGGACCGACCGGCCTCGAAGAATACATCGGATATGGCATCGGAATTGCTCTACGTGTCGAAGTGTCTGACGCGGCTCTTTTGTTCAAAAGTGATCACTACTTCATTTCCGCTTTGGGATGGCGCATCCGGTTTCCGCGTCTATTCAGCCCGGGTGCTCTGACCATCGGGCATCATGATCTCGGTGGCGGCAAATTCCGCTTTTCACTCCGTTTGCAAAACAGGTTGCTTGGCACTCTGCTGAGCCAGGACGCAATATTTCAGGATGCGGCCCCGTGAAACCCGAACCGCACCGCACATATGATACCCTTGCAAAGCCAGCACGGGCGATCAATAGCCCACGAGGGTTGGAACCATGAAGAAAAAACGTGTTCTCATCATCGGTGGGACGGGAGTTTTTGGTCGCCGGCTCGCGCAGCATCTCGCGCGTTGGAACGACATGGAACTGGTCCTCTCGTCACGCTCAAAGACAAAAGCGCGCGCATGCATATCACAGCTGCAAAATCTTTCTTCCACCGCCAAGGTTCGGGCCACAGTACTTGAAAAAGGTTCGGGCCTTGGGTTTCGATTGGAGGAGATCAACCCAGACATTGTTGTCGATTGCTCGGGTCCTTTTCAGGGCTCAAGCTACGAAACAGCACGCGCCGTCATACAATCGGGCGCAGATTACGTCGATCTTGCAGATGCCAGAGATTACCTGACCCGGTTTGAGACCGAACTCGATGCGATCGCACGCCAAAATCAAGTGTCGGCGCTCGCAGGCGCAAGTTCAACGCCCGCCCTTTCTGCCTGCGTTGTAGGCCAATTGGCGGAGGGCTGGCAGCGCGTTGATGACATTGATTTATGCATCACACCGGGTGGGAAAAGTGAGGTCGGTCGAGCGGTCATTGCCGCGATTTTGAGCTACGCAGGGCGTTCCGTTCCCTGTTGGCGCGAGGGCGCTTTGAGCAGCGCCATTGGATGGTCTGGAGGGGAACGGGTAAATATCCCTGACCTTGGAATACGGCGGGTAGCGCCCGTGGAAACTCTGGATGCAGAACTTTTAGGGCCGCGCCACGATGTGCGCGGGCGTGTTTCTTTTTCTGCTGGCCTTGAATCACCCATCGAACAATTCGGCATCGAAGCGTTGGCTCTCCTGCGAAGGAGAGGTTTCGTTCGCAATCTCAAGCGTTTGATCCCGGTTCTTTTGAGATTGCGACAGATCACACGCCTTGCGACCTCTGATCGCGGCGGGATGCGCGTCGCGGTCCGCGGGATCGATGGCCACGCCCAAGCGACATTGGCGACCTGGTCCCTACTGGCCAAGGACAACCAAGGACCATTTGTGCCAATCCTGCCCGCCGCCGCAACGGTGCGAAAGCTGCTGGCGCATGCAACGCCCCCCGGCGCCTGTCTGGCGGATCGCCATCTGGAACTCGCTGATATCCTTGCGGAAACAGGGGGGTATCAAATCACCACGCGGGTCGATATCGCACATGGCGCCCAATAGGACTGTGCGATTCCAACGGGAGCTTCCCGACTATCCACGTTTCTGAAAGGCGATCATCACCAATGCAAGGCAGGACGATCCAACCATCAGCAAAAGCGAGACCGCATTTAGCAGGGGCGTCGAGCCCTCCTTGAGGCGATCAAACATGGCGATAGTCAGGGGCGCATCTGAACCGACGAGCATCAAAGTAGTGTTGAAATTCTCGAAGCTCATCAGGAATGCAACCACGAATGCGCCGATCATGGCGGGGGCAAGATAAGGCAATGTGATGGTGCGGATGGCTGTCAGCCGCCCGGCCCCGAGGTTCAATGCGGCCTCTTCCAGGGTCTGGTCAAACTTCTGCAATCGCGCGCCGATGACCAGTGTTGCGATGGTCGTGATGAAAGAGAACTGCCCCAGGACGACAAGCCAAAGCCCTGGGCGAAGGGCTTCCACGTCGACGGAAAATCCGTCCCACAGACCATTTGCCACCCGGCTGGAAAACACCAGGATCGAAATGCCCAGCACGATGCCGGGGATCACAAGCGGCAAAAGCATCAGAACATAAAGAACGCCCTGCCCGCGAAACCTGTATCGGTTGAACAGAAAGGCATTGGAGGTGCCGACACAGACCGACAGCGCGGAAACCACAACCGCGACAAAAACCGACGTGCCGATGGCGCGCAGGATAGATCGTTCGTGGAAAACACCGATCATCGGGCGTTCGGATCCGAAAAACCAGTTCCAGGTAAACCCTTCCCAGGGCAGCGATGGAAACTGGCTGTCATTGAAGGCAAAAACCGCAACGACAATCAGCGGCAAGGCCAGAAACACGAAGAACATGGTGACATAGGCCGCGTAGGCAGCGGTTAGAAAACGCGGTTGGGGGATGGAAGGGATCATGGTGCCAGCTCCTTATCCCATCGTCTTTTCGAGCGACTGGCCCGTGAGTTTGAGCATGCCCCAGACAATGGCGGAGGACAGGATCAGCAGCATGAACCCGAAAGCCGCGCCCAACTCCCAGTTAAACCGAACGATGAACTGCGAATAGATCAGTTCCGTGAACCATAAGCTCTCCTTGCCACCCAGCATCGTGGGGGTCAGATAGTTCCCGAGGCTCAGCATGAAAACGACGATACACCCCGATACGATTCCCGGCATCGCATGCGGGATGATGATTTCGCGTAACACGCTCAGACCGCTGCCACCCAGATCGTAACCCGCCTCAACAACCTCATCCGGCAGGCTTTCCAGCGTTGTCACCAGCGGCACAACCATGAACAGCATCGAGGTATAGACTAGCCCGACCATGATGGCGCCGTCGTTATAGAGCATTTCCACCGGGCCGTCAGCGAGGCCCGCAAATTGCAGAAGGTTGGAAAACACACCGGTTTCGCGCAGCAGGATCATCCAGCCGAAAGTGCGCACGAGTTCGGACACCCAGAAGGGCACGAGGCACAGCAAGAACAGCGCCGATTGCACCCGCCCCTTGACCATCTTGGCGATGTAGTAGGACACCGGAAAGGCGATCACCAGGGTCACCAGCGTTGCCAGAACTGACATCACCGCGGTGCGCAGAAATGTCCACAGATAAAGCGGTTCGCGAAAAAACGTCAGGTAATTGGCCAGGCTCGTTTCATATTGCCCGACACCCACACGCTCCCGTAGTGAGACCAGAAACACATCCACGTGCGGGATGAAAATGAGCAGCGACAGCCACAACAGCAGCGGTGTCAGCAAAAGCGCCAGCCCCAGTTTTGCCTGATCGCGCATTCAAGCGCCTCGGGCGGCAAAACAATTGCCCTGATCGCTGGCCCAGCCAATGTGGACATCCGCCCCCTTGCTCAGTGCCGCGAATTCGCCCGATTGCGGCAGGTTAACCTCGATTTCTTCCCTGCCTTCCGACGTGCCCACCAGAACCCGGCTGGCAGCCCCGTTAAAGAGCAGCGACGTGACCTTGCCCGAAATCCGATTGTCGAAATGTTGCAGGTCATTCTTGTGGTGCGCAATCCGGATGGCTTCGGGGCGCACGAAGATATCCGCAGGGTCGCCCGCTGTCATGTGCCTGCCGTGCGTCGCGCCGCGCAAAACCATGCCGCTGTTGGTGCGCAACGCGATCTGCGCGCCTTCCTGTTTCTCGATACGTCCACGCCAACGGTTCGTGTCACCCACAAACCCCGCCACAAAGGCGGTATCCGGTCGGTAATAAAGATCACGCCCCGTGCCCATCTGCTCGAAACGGCCTTCGTTCATCACCGCGATGTTGTCGGACATCACCAGCGCTTCTGACTGGTCGTGGGTGATATACACAAATGTCGTATCAAAGGCGGCCTGCAACGCTTTCAACTCAACCTTCATGCGCTCGCGCAGTTTCAGATCGAGCGCGCCAAGCGGTTCATCCAAGAGCAGCACATCCGGTTCCAGCACCATGCACCGTGCGATGGCGACCCTCTGTTTCTGGCCACCCGAGAGCTCATTGACCTTGCGTGCGCCAATCCCCGGCAGACCGATCCGCTCCAGCCCCTCGCCGACCTTCCTGTCGATTTCAGTTTTCGACAAGCCCGCGCGCCGCAGCCCGTATCCGATGTTGTCGGCAATGTTCATCATCGGGAAAAGCGCCAGATGCTGGAACACCATATTCACCGGGCGCTTGTTTGGCGGCACGTCCAGCACAGACCTGCCTTTGATGCGGATATCTCCCCCGGAAGGTTCCAGGAACCCGGCGATCATGCGCATGATCGTTGTCTTGCCGCATCCTGATGGCCCCAGGATCGAAAAGAACGATCCCTGCGGCACCTCGAATGAAACATCTTCAACAGCAGTCGTGGAACCAAACCTCTTTGTCAGGTTGGTGCATTCAAGGTCTGGGGTCATAGGAGATCACTGTAAGGATAGCGGCGCCCGCGTTCCGGCGGGCGCCTGACTTGAAATGGTTGGTTCAGTTGGCCGCTTTTACGCGGTCCAGAACACCGCCCTCGATGGCTTCAAGGCCAGCGGGAACCGGCGGATACCACTTGATGTTGTCGATGGCTTCTGGCGGGAAGCTCGCCTGATAGCGTGCTTTCAGATCATCAGCAGCAAAGGCGTCAGCCCCTTGGGCGGCAGTGAAATTACCCGCGGCCGCCGTTATCATCGCAGCCACCTCCGGCTGCATCACGAAATTGATCCAGGCATAAGCCGCGTCATCCGCCTTTCCCTTTGCGGGCAGCACGAATGTGTCCACCCAGCCAAGCGCACCAGATGCAGGAGCCACAAATGTGATGTCAGGATTGTCGGCGTTCAGCTTCCAGCCGCCCGTGTCCCAGGCCATTGATGCCACCACTTCGCCGGACCGCATCAGACCCATCAACTCGTCGCCGCCGCCCCAGTAGGTTTTCACGCCTGCCTTGCACTCAATAAGCTTGGCTTCGACCTGCGACATGATATCGGAATAGGCTGCTTCGTCACCGTAAGCCGCAAAGGGATCAAGACCCATCGCATATGCGAACCCAATCAGGGTCGGGCGTTTCAGGCGATAAGATACTTTGCCCGCCACATCACCGCTGCAAAGATCCGTATAGTCTTTGACCGTGCCCGCGTTCTTCGTATCGACAACCAAGCCGCTTGTGCCCCAAACGTGCGGCACCGCGTAGACCGCGCCGTCAACGGTTGTGTTGAGCTTAGTCGCTTCCATCATGGACGGAATGAACTGCGCTGCGTCAATTTTGGATAAATCGATCGGCTTATAGATGCCAAATTCCTGTTGCGGCCCGGCAATACGGTCCTGGCTTGGCTGCGCCAGATCGAACCCACCGCCACCTGTCGCGCGTAGTTTGGCGATCATTTCCTCATTGTTGGATTTGGTCACCTCGACTGTATGTCCGGTCTCCGCTTCGAATTTCGCGACAACCTCTTCGGGTGCATAGCCACCCCATGTCAAAAGCCGGAGCGTGTCGGCTGACGTCGATGTCGCGACACCCATAAGGGCAAAAGTGACCGCAGTTGAAATTGTAAGGGTTTGTTTTTTCATAGTTCCCGTCCCTGTTGAAGAGTCCTGATTAGGATGCCGTGACACTGTGATTACTTTTGATCATTTGGTCAAACCGAAACACCAGATGTCCGACACAATTGGGATTTCATGGTTTTCGCAGAGAGCGACTTCCCGCCGCTGAACCCCTGGATTCTCCACCTCAATTGCTCGAATCCGCGAATAGATTTACCCTAAGACCGCCCGCTGAAGCTTTCCGGGTCATTATTTTCCGACCCTTTTTTATCGCAGCGGTATTTGGATTGGATATTGCGATGAAACTTTTTCACCTGACTTTCCGCATTTTTGTTCTTTCGATTTTTCTCTCGGCCATCGGCCATACCGGAGACGCGCAGCCCGCCGACGAGGTCGCCCTTGGCCCCGGCCCGATGATTGATCTGGCAGGGTTGAGCGCCGCAGGTTGCCGCACGCCCTCACAAATGCCAACCAATACGGATACGGCGCGCGCGACACTGCCTTGTCGCCAAATTAAAGGGGTACAGCATGCGCTGAATCACTTCATTGATCCAAGGCAGGTACGTACCGAACCCGCAAACCTGCCTTTTGTCTACGTATCGGATGAACCCGCCATTCGCGCATTGACCAGAGCAATTGTTGTGGCCTGTTTGACGGATGGTGCCCTGCCGGAATTCACCCCCCCCGGACTGGAATGTTCAACGGCATTGGCCCAGCAACCAGAGATTGATGACATTCGGCGAAAGCTCTTTTTTGGGGACTATTGGGATGGCGATGTCTCCGGCATTTCCGAAGATTGCAAAGAAGTGCCCTTCGAGGACTTTGAAAAAAGTCTCCGGTCCGCTTTCCCGCGCATGACAGCACTCCTCATCGCGTCTTCCATGCCGGTTGACCGGGTGGACGCCGCGACGTTTGGCGACAGTTGGATTTGGGAATTGCCGCAAGCCTATGCTCAGGAACCGAACCTGAACCTGCGTGCCCAGATGATGCGCGACGATGTCAATATCTGGATCCAGGATGCAGGCATCTCAGTTTTTGCAGATGCGGGCACGCATGAAAACATTGATGAAGGCTGCGTTCCGGCTGACTACGACTTCATCCTTTCGCTGATCACCCATTTTCTGCACATCTTTCAGGATCGCCCTGACCTTCTGACCACGCAAAGCGTCGAACGGCTGATCTATAAGGACACTTTTGGCACCGGGCCGTTGATCGGATATCTGACACCGGCAACATGGGCTGGCAGCGCGGTTCCCTTTTCCGGTCAGCACTTCGAAAGAGAACTTTGGTACGGGCAGAGCATTTCTCTGAAAGCCACCCATATCGATTTTGCCTTGGCCGAAACCGAGAACCACGTGCTGATGACACTGGCCCACTATTACCTGATCAATCAGTGGCTGTCTTCTGGCAAACGCGGGGCGCCCGAAGATCTGGACGATATCGCGCCACCCGGTGTGGACCCGATCGATTGGTTCGCAACCGAAGGCACTCCGTTGCAAGAAAAACTGCGCGATGTCATCGCCCGCGTCATGCACAACGGGTTTTTTGAGACCAACGCGCGGCCCTATCACGGCTACACGATCGGAGCCCTCATTGCCCTCGCTTCATATGCTCAGGATGACCTGATCCGTACCGAGGCCCAGAATGCCCTGCATTTCGCGGCCACAAAATTCGCATTCCAATCTCTGGAGGGTCGGCGGTTTTCGCCGCAACGGCGCAATTGCCAATACGTCGATGAACTCAGCCTCTACAATCGGGACGCCGCCGGACAAGCCTTTGGCTGGCTGTCAGGTGCCTACAAATGGAATGACAGCCCCTTCGGCTTTCGGCAGTTTCGCAATGACCCGCAAAGCTGTTTCGCCGCGGACGCACAGACAGGCCCCGGTATCGTCGAAAGCTGCCCCTGGCGGTTCTATACCTGGAAGCGGGACAGCGGCATCGAGGGAATACCCGGCAGTGACAAACCCGCAATCGAAGATGGAAAATCAGCCAATCCCGAAATTCTCGATTCGATTGCCGAAGGTATACCCGCCACAGTTGAGGAACTCAGCGATGACAGGCCCGGCCCCCTACTGGCCACCAACCTGTTCCTGCTCTTTTCAAACTACGAGCTGCCACGCGCGATTCACGATTTTCTGCTCGATAAACAGGATGGCTATTTCGCGCGGATGACGTCGCAATACGAAAGCGATCACTATCCGATCAGACCCTTCGGCGGCATTGTCACACCGGGCTATTTCACGTCCGATCAACCGTTTGATTCCATCGGCAACAATGAACGGGTGCCCGAATTCTACTTCGCAGGACCCGGTTTCATCAATGTCGCCGGCGGCATCTACAATCCGCTCTATGACCGGTTGTTCAATGACTTCTTCTCGGGTGGCGAAGATCGCCCCTATGGCATCCCCACCAACCCTTTCCCGCCCGCCATTTCGACCTGCAATGGCGGCAATAAGGCGGTCGAACAATACGACTATCTGTCAAAACCCTATAGCGTTTTGACGTCGGTGCCGACCCACCCGGACACCCTAGATCAGGATGGTGACGGCGATACCGATGAAGCCCTTTTCTATGCACCCTTCGGCACTTGGGAGCAGCCCGATGCGAGCTTCAACCTCAAGACCGCAATGGAAAACATGCCAATGATGCGTGGCGATGTCCGCAGGTTCTACAAATCCGCCAATATCGCGACCTACAAGAATTTCAGCTATGGATATCAGGTCCACAGACAAGACAACATTCCGGACGACCTTGAATGGTTTGATGTAGAATCAGGATTTTGGGACAAGATTCTTAACCTTGCGCCAAACATCCTCAGCCTGCTCGATACTTATCTTGCACCGTTTTCCAAAAAGGACCTCGATTTCCCTCAGGACATTCCTGCGGCGTGGGAGGCGGACTCCGTGCCACGCTCGGATTTCAGCATCGGTTCGGCCTCTTTCCGCGTATATGACCTGCGTGACCTGATGCGCGACAACGGACAGGAACCGCTTTACGTGGTCACCGCACGCATTCGAAAAAAGGCGATTGGTCTATGGTCCAAGAAGGTTTCACGGGGGTTTTGGGAAATCGTCCCCGGCAGATCTTTCCGATCATTGGACGCGCTTGTCCAGCGGGTCAGGGATCACAACCCCAAAAGCAATTTCTCGTTCCGCTACACCGACACGATATTCGGCAATTTCAAGCACTATCGCTACCGCATGGCCGTCTCCGGAGAGCGGATCAGGCTGAGCCAGTATTACGGCGCGATTTACGAGAACATGCGCCATAGAAATGAGGGAACGGTTCAGGGGATCATCTCGATAGCGGACACCGCAGGAGAAAATATTCCCCTTACGGAAATCCATCTGCGCTACATGAGCAATGGTTTCATGAACAGATTGCCCTTGATTGATGTCAAAGCGGTTGAGCCGGATTTCACCTTCAATCGCCTTGAGCCTGATGCCGCCAACGAGGATGCGGACCCGCGTGGCCCGTATCTTTTTTACGCCTGCGCACAAAACGGATGGCTTTTTGTCAATCGCCCAGCTGATCCCAATGTGCCGGGTGACATGGGTCGTTGGTTATTTGCCGACAGTCGCAGACACATTGAGGAAGCGCCCTATTTTCGCGGCGGGACATTTTCTGACGATGAAATTTGGCGCACCGGTTGTGGTGCGGGAACAGGTGGGGGGTGGACGCCCGAGCAGCCCGACAACGGCGTTCCCGATGAATGTTCAGATCCTGATGACTGTCCTCGCCCCGATCCCGGCGGCGACGGCGATCCGGGTGGCGATCCTGGAGGTGATCCGGGCAGCGACCCAGGAGGCGAATGTGTTTCGTCCAACCAAACCTGTGAGACAACGTCACAGTGCCAGCGAGGCCAGTTCTGCATGGATCTGGACGGTGATGGCATAACCCGTTGCGCTTGCGATCCCGCCTTGCAACCGGACCTCTTTCCCTTGCCCGCTCAGCAAACCACCATCGAGGGCCTGCCGGGTAGCGGCTATTGCGCACGGCGACCCACTCCGGGACCCTCGCAGAATTTGCGCATTCAGGTCCGCAACGCTGGCGGATCAAATGCAAATGCAAGTCAGTTGGAGGTCGACTTCGAAGGTGTCTTGAGCGGGCCGGTCAATGTTCCCGCACTCGGAATTGGGGGCTCCGTCATACGCACGGTACCCATACCATCCTCTTGTTATGCAAACGGGTCGAACTGCAGTTACACCATCACGGTCGATGTTCAAGATACCGTGTCAGAGGGCAACGAGGGTAATAACACGGCCTCAAGCCATTGCCTCAGTCCACAAGGATAGATGATGCGAACAGCGTCACGGGGGCGCTGTTCACATTCGTCCAGCTTTACGACGTCTCGGCAAACCTGATCACCTGCATGCTTCAGCGTGTTCGCCCCATTTTGCCTTTCAATCAAACGGCCTGGTTCGGCTGATTAGCGTTTTGCTTCATCTAGTGTCTGCTGGCTTGCAGTGACCGCACTGCCGTGCGACGCTCTACCCTTGCAGATGAGAATGAGGTCAATATGGCAGCGCCGCTTCTGATCAGAAACAGAAACTACCGCCTTCTATTTGGCGCAGGCACGTTGACCAACCTTGGCGACGGCCTCGTCTTGCTCGCATTGCCCTGGCTTGCCACTTTGATGTCTCAAAACCCCGTGGCCATCGGCGCCGTGGCGGCAGCGGGTCGGCTACCATGGTTACTTTTTGCCATACCCGCAGGTGTGGTGATCGACAACGCAGATCACAAAAAACTAATCGCCCGCGCCGACCTTCTGCGTGCGGCGATTGTATTGGCAATCCTTATGTTGGCCATGAATGACCATGTGGAGGGTGCGGTCTGGGTGTTGGCAGGGCTGGCTTTCTTACTGGGTTCTGCGGAGGTCCTCAGAGACAATGCCGCTCAGACAATGTTGCCGTCCATCGTGGACTCCAAAGACCTGGAGGTTGCCAATGGCCAACTCTGGAGCAGTGAACAGCTGACCGGTCAGTTTATTGGGCCACCCTTGGCGGGTATATTGATCGCCGCCGGCATTGGTATCCCCTTTGGCCTTGATGCCGCGTTACTGGTTTTGGCCGCCGGGTTGGTGTGGATGATTTCCCTCAAACCACGTGCCCGTGTTCAGACAAGTTTCCGTAAAGCGCTGATGGAAGGGATCGCATTCATGCGAAGCGATCCCCTATTGTTGCGGCTTGCGGTTGTGTTGGGGATCGCAAATTTCATCGCCACGGCAACGATCACCATTCAGGTTCTGTTTGCTCAGGACGTTTTGGTCATATCCGCCTCTTCCTATGGCATGATCCTGTCCGTCGCCGCAGTCGGGGCCATCACGGGAAGCCTGCTGGCGCCCCGGTTCATCGCAATGCTGGGAACACAGCCTTGCCTGTATCTTTCAATTGCCACCTGGGGCGTTGGCTATGCGGCGATCGGTTTGAGTCATTCCGGAATGGCAATGGCCATCGCCTTGTTCTTTGTGATGGCGGCGGCGATGCTCTGGAATGTGATCACGGTGTCTTGGCGACAAAGACGCATCCCGGCTAATCTGCTCGGTCGGGTCAATAGCATCTACCGTTTCTTTGGGTGGGGATCGATGCCGCTGGGTGCCTTGGCGGGCGGTCTGCTGGTGTCGATGCTGGAACATGAATTCGGCCGCGAAATAGCGCTTCGTGCCACATTCCTGTTTGCTGGGGCGGCATGCGCGTTACTGCTGATCTACGCGCTATTCAAGCTGCGTCTGGATTGAACAAGTAAGCTCAGCGCAAAGCCTGTTTTGATTGATCTCTCAAGCTCTTGGTTTCCGGCATCGCATCGGGCATCTGCTCTACGCCCAGCAGAATGATGGCTCACAACGTAGCGCCATGGCGCATCAGGTTGTTTTATAAAACGCGCGAACCACACCTTCTGGCATAAAAACTTCCCCGTGAGGAATGATGCCAGCGCGGTTTCTCATCGATAGCATCGATTGCCTCCTTTGCTATGCTCGGATCAGAGGCTTGACCAACCCGCTGCACCCGCTTAAATTTCAAAGCGAAGGTCAAACACTCACAACGGGAGGGCAAAAGCTGAGCATGCGTATCATCCGCCGACTTCAGCATGGTCCCCGTACTGCCCTGCAGATCCGTTTGCAGGGCTGACCACTTACCGGTCTGCCCATTCCGCCGCACAGCGCGGCAACATATATATGTGCAGAGACCACTATGACCTTAATCAATGTTCAATCCCTTGGGGTGACCTTGGGTGATCCGCTATTCGACAATCTCACATTTACGATTTCCAAGGGCGACCGCATCGGTCTGGTTGCCGCCAATGGGCGGGGAAAGTCCACTTTGTTGGGCTGCCTGGCAGGCAGTTTCGAACCCACAACGGGTGACATCACCCGCGCCCGAGGCTTGCGTGTCGGACATGTGAAGCAGGATGTTCCCGCGCAAGCTTTGACAAAATCCTTCTACAACTGGGTTTTGTCAGCGCTCCCCCAGGAGCAAGCAGACTATGAAAGCTGGCGGGTCGATGTGGTCTTGGATGACCTCATGGTTCCGATCACGCTACAGCAAGAACACCTTGTTCATCTGAGCGGAGGATGGCAACGCACGGCCCTGCTGGCGGCAGCGTGGATCACCGAACCAGATATTCTGTTGCTTGATGAACCGACCAACCATCTTGACCTGCACAGGATCGGACTGCTGCAAAACTGGCTCGGTGCTCTACCCCGCGACACGCCCGTCGTTACCATCAGCCATGACCGGGCCTTCCTGGACGCAACCACCAATCGGACATTGTTTTTGCGCGCGGATCGCAGCCGCATATTTCCATTGGCCTTCACCAAGGCCAGAGCCGCGCTGGAAGAGGCTGACGCCGCCGACGAACGTCGCTTTGCCAATGACCTGAACAAGGCCAGCCAGTTACGCAAGCAAGCGGCCAAGCTAAAGAACATCGGGATCAATTCCGGCTCTGACTTGCTGATCACCAAGACCAAGCAGTTGAGTGACCGCGCCGCCAAGATCGAAGCAGCCGCCAAACCCGCCCATCACGAAAGAGGTGCCGGGAACATCAAACTGGCCAACAGCGGCACACACGCGAAATCACTGATCACACTGCCCGACGTCCGTGTGACAGTTCCGGATCAGCGCGACCTGTTTCGCACGGGGACAAAGTGGATCAACCAGGGTGACCGGGTCGTTTTGCTGGGCACCAACGGAACGGGAAAGACCCAATTCGTCAAAATGATCCACCGGGCACTATTGGGAAAAGAGCCCGCGATACGCTGTGCGCCGAGCGTTGTTCTGGGATATTCTGATCAGCACCTCAGCCAGCTGGACGATGCGGGCACGCCCATGAGCGCCGTGGCGGGCCAATTCGATGTTGGTGACCAGCGCGCACGCGGGTTGTTAGCCGGGGCCGGCGTCAACATTCAGATGCAGGACACCAGGATAGCAGCGTTATCAGGTGGCCAGAAATCGCGACTGGCGATGCTGGTGTTACGGTTGCAAAACCCCAATTTCTATCTGCTCGACGAACCGACAAACCATCTGGACATCGAAGGACAGGAAGCATTGGAGGAAGAGCTAACCAGCCACGGTGCATCCTGCCTGGTGGTCAGCCACGACCGGAGTTTCCTGCGCAACGTGGGCACCCGCTATTGGCAGATCGAGCAGAAACGACTGATTGAAGTGGACGATCCGGAAGCCTTTCTCTCTGCTGAGATGTCGGGCTGACGTAAAAGCGCAAGGCGATCCCCACCCGCGGCTTGGGCCATCACCTTTTAGGCCGCCAAAATTAGTTTTGTTTAAGTTTCAAGACCGCCAAGTGGCTCATCGCAGTCGGGGGACCTGACGATTTCCCCCATGTTACTTGCATCCGTCTGCGAGGTCCGTCCGTCATATTCTAATACAAACCGAAAACGCATAACCCCGTCGCGAAACATGGCATTCAAAACTCACATCTCATCATTGCTGCGGCGCCAGCGGGAAGATCAGAGAACGGAGCCCGCGGAGGCTGATTTGCGGCTGCTGGTACCGCTGACAGAGTCGCTGGATTTGAACTGCCCTCAACATGGGCTTCTGGAAGGAATTGAAGCAGAACTCGATACGAGCCAAGCGCAGCCCGCAAGATCAGTGGAAAAGTGGTGCGCGACGCTGCCATTGTTCCTGGCCTTTGCCTTCGGCGCTTTGATCGCTCTGGGTATTTCAGGAAACAGTCGCGACGGTTTAGAAATAAGCATCCGTTCGGAAGCAGACGAAGCCTGGCTGTCGTTGGGCGTGGTTACCCTGCGCGGCGCGGCCTTGCATGCATTTGTCGCGGCCAGGTGCCAAGATCACTCTCATCTGACCATCGCTCTAACTAGTGGTCACAAAAACGAAAAACCCTCTCTGCGCGGCAAAACTGAACCGTATGCGCAGCCGTCAAGAACGCATTCTGGTGAAAAAATTCTGATGGCCTGCAACTTTTGACCCACGGCTCCCGTCCTTGCTAGATGCCAACAGAACGGGGAGACTGCCGTGGGAGTGACCAGACTGGTGCCCGCATCGGAATCGAAGAAAAGCGAAACCAAGCCTATGGCCGCCACAGAACAATGCCGACAACTGGCGCATTTGCTTGCGGCCTGCGCCGAGGGTGATCGAGCCGCATTTCGCCGATTTTATGACTTGAGTTCGCGCTATGTATTCGGCGTGATCCTTGCCATTATGAGAGATCGCGATCTGGCCAGAGACGTCGCGCAAGAGGCGTTCGTGCGCATCTGGAAAAGATCACACCAGTATCGCCCGGACAGCGGCAACCCGCTTTCCTGGATCGGCACAATCGCCCGAAACTGCGCAATCGACAGGCTAAGGTCCGAGCGTACGCGTGGTTTTGTGGAGTTCACAGATGACGTCCCGGAGTTCTCCGACCTTGATGACCCGGCAAGCCACACGCTCGACAGCCTGGTGATCCGGCGCCTTCTTGCGGACCTGCGTCCCGACCATCGCAAGGCGCTGATGCTTTGCTATTTTCAGGGTTACACCTACATCGAGCTCGCGGGTGTACTGGATATTCCCGTCGGCACCGCGAAAAGCTGGGTCAGACGCGGATTGGCTGCTCTGCGCGAGGCAATGGAATGAAACAGGATACCGACAATACAATGCGTTCACAGGATAAAATGGTTAGTAATCTCGACACGATCCCCGCCATTCCGGGCACCATGCCACAATTGGGCAAAGGGGCTGACGAAACGCTCGCGCAGTTGGCACCATTGGCTCAATCTCTCCCGTCCGCTACGCCACCGTCCGATTTGTTTGCGGCCATTGAACGTGAACTCGACGCTGAACCGAAGGCCGCAACGCAGGTACAGCGAGCCGATGAGGGGGAGTGGACCAAACGGTCGGACCTGATCTGGAAAAAAATCCTCACGCGTGATCCCCAGAGCGGACGGTGTATGTATCTGTTGCGCTGCCTTCCCGGCGCGCGGATCAAACCACATATCCATGATCGCTCCGAGCATCTGTTTATTATCGAGGGTGAATTCTGGATGAACGGCAAGCTCTTCACGGCAGGAGACGCACAGTGCTCAATGCCAGGGACCGAACATCATGAAATCACGATGCCAAACGGATGCCTGGTTTTGATCAGCGCCTAGATATGGGTCTGCTGTACCCAATTGAGCAAGAAACTGGCCGACAACCACGGACCGAAGGCCAGTTTTTGTCGCTTCAGGATCATCGCATAGCAAAGTGCCGATACTGCTGCCAAGGCGACCAGCCCGGGCAGCGCTGCCCACCCCAGCCACGCCCCTGCCCCTGCGAGCAGTTTGGCGTCTCCAAGACCTAAGCCGTCGGTGCCCGTCCGCCGGAAATATATCTCTCCGACAACCGCAAAAACCAGATAGCCTGAGACGACCCCGAATAGGTGTTGCACAGGCCAACCGGATGCGTAAATCGCCGAGACAATGAGACCCGAGATCACCAGCAAACCATTGGCAATATTTGGAATTCGCATGTGATTTATATCCCAGACGCTGATCCAGAGCAGCATCATTGCCAGCCAGATTGTGACGGTGATCGGAAAGGATTCATATGGCATATACGTCTTCTTTTCCAACGAATGGCCTCATCTAACTAGCAATACGTGACGTGCCCTGAATTTGTTGCGCGGGCTGAAACTAATTCTCAAAGCCTGCCGTTTTAGTGATTACAGCTTGAACAATCCCTCAGCGGAAACCCGCGACCGGACTCAAACCGCTGTCGCGCAAAGCCCAGGCAAAAGATGCTTCTTTTGCCAACGGAGACGCTTTGCGTGGAACTGAAACGTGAGGAACGAAAATGAAAACCAACCGACCCCTTGCCATGAGCAGCTTGCTTGCCGCAGCCATCATGGCCGCTGCAGCGCCGGTCACCGCGTCGTCTCATCGTGAGGCACCTGCCATTACCGAGCATCCCAAAGTGGATGGCACAGATTTCTACATCTTTCGCAGCTACGAGCCCGGGCGCGAAGACTACGTGACCTTCCTGGCCAACTACCAACCCTTGCAGGTCAATTACGGCGGACCGAGCTACTATACGATGGATGCAGACGCGCTTTATGAGATCCACATCGACAACGACGGCGACGCCATCGAGGATCTGACATTCCAGTTTGAGTTCGACAACCAATTGGCAAACGGCGGCGCGGGCATTGGCCTGGACATCAACGGTGAACGTGTGGCCATTCCGCTGAAATACGCAGGAAGCATTCTGCCCAACGATCAGTCTCTGCTGAACGAATCCGAGAGCTATGGCATTACTTTGGTTACGGGCGACCGCCGGAGTGGCAACCGTAACGCCGTGACCCGTTCCGGTTCGAGCGATACTTCCTTCACAAAGCCACTCGATCACGTCGGCCTGAAAACCCTGCCCGACTATGACGGTTACGCCGATCAGTTCATCTACGATGTTGATGTACCCGGCTGCGACACACCCGGTCGGGTCTTTGTCGGTCAGCGTTCAGATGCGTTTGCCCTGAACCTCGGCGAGGTATTCGACCTTATCAACCTTGTGCCCATCGAAGGCGACAGCGCGCCCGGAGCGGGCGATGGTGGCGGTCAGGTTGGTGGTATCACGCAGAGCCGTGCCAATGATGACGTCTTCGGCAAGGTCAACGTATCGACCATCGCGCTGGAAATGCCGATTTCCTGCCTGACCTCTGGGGATGAGACGGTGATTGGCGGCTGGACCACTTCGAGCCTTGCCCAGGCCGAACTGGAAGATGCCACACCGGGCTATGAGGCAACCTCGAAGATTGGCGGCGCGTGGGTACAACAGTCCCGTATCTCTACACCTCTGATCAACGAGGTCGTCATCGGCATTCCCGACAAGGATCGCTTCAATGGATCGGAGCCGATTGATGACGTTGAGCTTGCGACATATGTGACCAACCCTTCCTTCCCTGCGCTGGTCGATCTGTTGTTCCGGGGTGATCTGGGCGCGACAGATAACATCGCGCCCTCGAACTTCCCGCGGCAGGATCTTGTCACGACTTTCCTGACCGGCTTTCCTGGCCTGAACCAGCCCGCGAATGTGCAGCAGGCAGAGATGTTGCGTCTGAATACCGCGATCGTGCCAACGCCGCGGGCCAACCAGCATACGCTGGGTGTCGTCGGCGAGGATCTTGCAGGTTTCCCCAACGGGCGTCGCCCGGGCGATGACATCATTGATGTCACGTTGCGGGTCGCCATGGGCGCGCTCTGCCATCCTGTGCCTTTGGGTGCAGAGCTGGGCATCGACGGGGCGGTCGAGGATGAGGCAAGCGATTTGATCAACCTCGGGCTTTGTGCGGAAGCTGACGCGCCTGTCGGCGCCGAGGCCTTTACCGATGGCGCGCCCATTGCTGCCACTGAATTGCAAAACCGCTTCCCATACCTGAACTCGCCAATCCCAGGATCGCCTAATTGATCCTGATAAAAGAGAGGAAATCCCGATGAATACTCCCTATGTAAGAGCAGGCTGTTTCGCGCTGATAGCCGTCCTTCTGGCTGCATGTTCCGGTGATGACGCTGTCGGGGGCCAGACTGGCCTTGCAGCCGCACTCGCCGCCCTTGGGGGCGATTTTCAGACGGCGTTTAATCAGGGTCGCAACGACACACCCATCAATGTCGATATCGCGACACTAACGCTGAACCGCACAGCAGAACCGTTCGAATTCTGAGTTAAGGCAAGACTGTGTTAACCATCAGGCGTCGCGGGAGAATCCTGCGGCGCCTACTTCTTTGGCGATTGCTCAGAAGGCAGATCGATCACCCGCCCCGACTTGGGGTCGCGCAGCACCCGACGATCATAGGTCATCGTTACATCTCCGACAGTTGCTGTCACCGAGATATCATAGTTGTGAGATTGCCAGCCTGCGAGTGCTGGTTGCACCACCCCCAGATCAGAAAGATCGGCACGGATCAGAAAACCCTGCGACGCCCGACGTGCGCCTAAGCTACGGGCAACAATTGCGTTGGCAAAGACCGCTTCAAGCACGGGTTCCGAGGCGGTGTTTAAATTGATCGTAGCCGGTTGCAGCAACGTCGTCACATGGGGGGCGAGCACGGCAACCGAATTATCGCTGATCCCATACATCATCAACGCGTCAACAGACGGCAGCGGCCCCTTTCGAGCCACGACATCGACAATCTCCGCTCCCAACTCCCGAGGGAGATCCAGCGCTCCCAGCAACTGATCGAACACACGTCTTTGGGTAAGGGCGTTGCCTGTGAGGCTGTTGATATCGAACCGTCCTTGCGCATCGGTCACGGAAACCGAATACGATCCAAAGTCAAATGCGGTTTCCTGCTGGGCCACCAGCGCCCATGGCTCTCGCAGGTGATCACTCTCCGGGGCAGTCATCAGATCGCGCCTCAGAGCGGTTCGCAAGGAGGCAACCCCACCTTTGGCCAGCGCATATGCCTGCGCGCGGTCCGTGGCCTGCCGAACGTCCCTGATAGCCGTTTCCTGCGAGGTCAGCATCGTCTGCACGAGTGCCGCGGAAATCGCTATGACCAGAAGCACGTTGATCAGGGCAACGCCATCGTCGGACCTCTGCGGGATCATTCTGGCCAACGAGGGATGGACGACAGCGGCACCAATCTGCGGATCGCGTGGGTGGTATCGCCCTCTGGTAAAAGGTTGATTTCAACCGCCTGAATTTCACCAACGTCTGTTACGCTCCAGAACGCGCGCGCTGGATATACCAGAACCTGTTGGACAAGGGCCGGCTGTTCGGAACGCTCGATCCTGCGGCGCAGCCCCTTCTGAGATGAGAAGTACGTGATACGGTCCGCTGATGAAACCAGCGTGATCCGATCCTCTTCGAGTACAGAAAGGCCTTGTGATCGCAGAACATCCGCCTCGAATATACGAAGCGCCAAATCCAATTGAGCAACTGCCTCCAGGCGGCCATCCGTCTGTCGATCTGTGCGCACAATGGCATCAAGCACATTAAAGCTTGCCAGACCGATCAACGAAAAAACGGAAAGCGCGACAAGCATCTCGATCAATGTCACACCCGACTGCCCAGCCCGCGTTGTCATCCGACCTTGACGATCCGACCGTTGCTGACCTGCAGAATGGCCAGTTTACGCATGCAGGTTCGATCTTTGCGGAATGAGCATTGGCCCAGAAGCCCTTCGACGGGCGCATTAACGGCCAACTGTATCTGACCCCGCCGATCTCTTGGCAGGCCAAATGCAAGCATGACGGCATCAACGGCCAACCCGGAAATGATCCCCATTTCTTCTCCCAGCTCATTTTGATAACTGGAGGAAAGGCGTCCAAAGAGAGTTGGATCGGGGCCGGTGAAGCTCATGGATTTGATATCCCCAAGAGTATCCGGCGGCACATCTGCCCATTGCAGCGAGCCGATCACCGCCTTGCCGGCACTACTGGCCATCCGCGCAAGCTTCAGGCCCTCTGCGTCAGCGGCCGGTATGTAAATGCTGTCAGCCGCTACGCCATCGCCGTTTGCTTTCAGACGCCGGTTAAAATCACCTGGGTTTGCGCTCTGAATGGGCGGCATCAGTTTGACACGTTGCGCGCGGGCGGCACGTGCCAAGGCTTCAGCCGACCGCACGCCGAACGCCCCACCAGGCTGGAGCATGGCCATGCTGCCAAATCCCTTTTGCTTGGTAAAGGCAACCGCCGCCTCTGCCGAATGCGCCGGTGTCACACCAAACACCCAGGCTCCGGTTTCTGTCAGACGATCATCATTGGAAAGTGAGATGACCTGCGCCCGCGGTTTGGTTTTCATCACGGACTCAGTATGGTCAGAGAACAACGGACCTACGATGACCTCTGCGCCCGCGCCGTCAGCCAATCTTGCGGCTGCGGCAGCACCTGCGGGCGATGGCCCGGTGTCAAAAATCTCGACACGTTGCCGCAAGCCGCTGCGATCCTCGACAAGCCAGACCGCCTTGGCCATGGACTGCCCCAGTCTGGCCTTTGGCCCAGTGAGGGGAAGCAGCATGGCCGTACGGGCGGGCTCTGTCGGGATCGGTGCGCGGCTTTGAGAAGGTGCCACACAGGCACTAAGCAAAGGTAGACTTCCTGTCGCGGCCAGACAACCAAGCAATTTTCGCCGCGTAAATGTATGCATTCCAAGGATTCCTTTCGTTTTCTGGCCCGGTCAGACCACCAGATTGTTGAGGTTCACGATGGGCAGGAGGATGGCCAGCACCAGCAACATCACGATCCCACCCATGACCAGCAGCACCAGAGGTTCAACAAGACCGACCAGCGCCTTGACGATCGCATTGAGCGAGAGGGCAGTGTCTTGAGCGTATCGAGCAAGGGAAAGCGGCAACGAGCCTCCTGCTTCGCCGCTTGCCACCATGGTAATCATCATTGGCGAAAAGATACCGTGGCTGGACAAGGCTTGCGACAAGGCCGCCCCGTCGCGCACGGCATTCGATACTTCTGTCAGCGTGGCACGATAGGCGAGGTTGCTCACCGTACCGCTCGCAGCTGCCAAGGCATCGTCCAGGCTGACGCCGCTTTGCGTAAGAGTTGCGAGCGTGCCGGCAAACTGTGTTGCCGCGATTTGCCGGACAAGTCTGGTTCGCAACGAGATGCGATGCCACGTCATGTGCAGCCTCGGTACCTGAAGCGCGCGCCAGATTGCGAAAGCCGCAGCAAGCAGCCCTGCAATGAGGTGAGGCCACCAGATCAAAATACCGTCGCTCAGCGCGATCAGAACGAGCGTCAGGCCCGGCAAATCCGCGCCCCGGCTTGTGAAAACACGCACGATGTCCGGCACAACGAAAACCAATAGCGCAATGACGACGGCCAAAGAAACAACCGCCAGGATTGCCGGGTAAATAAGCGCCAGTTGAATACTGTTTTTATTTCGTGACCTGCTCTCCACATGGTCGGCCAGATGGCCCATCACCGCACCCAGTTTACCCGCCGCTTCTCCGGCCCGGACGGATGACACATAAAAGGCGTCAAATATTTTCGGATGCTTTGACAATGCGGCGGCAAGGCTCTGACCTTCGACAATATCGGTTTTCAGCCCGTCAATCATGCCCGCGACACGGGCACCGGATTGCCGGGCGATGGCCGTCAAAGCGTCATCAATTCGCACGCCACTTTCGAACAACGTCGCCAATTGTCGGGTCAGTATTGCCAGTTCACCCGGCGATACTGATTTCCGGATCACAATCGACGGCAAAGCCGCTAATTCCGTTTGTTTGACGTCCAACGGAATGAGATTCCGACTGCGTAAAACGCTGGTAGCTGTCTGTATGTCGGCGGCTTCGAGCTTTCCCCGCTGTGTCTCCCCGGAATTCGTTGCAGCAATATATTGGAAACGTGGCATGCCTCACTCCGCAGTTTCGTAAGTCACACGCAGGACCTCTTGAGGCGTGGTCAGACCGGCGCGGATTTTCTGAAGACCATCCGCGACAAGGCTTTGCGCGGACTCGCGTGCGATCAATTGCAGATCCGCCTCTGACAAACCGTCGGTGATGCCCCGTTCGAGCCGGGGCGTGGCTTCAACCACCTCATAGAGAGCGACGCGACCGCGGTAGCCGGATTGGCCGCAGGAGGCACACCCGGTCCCACGTTGCACGATATCGTTTCGCGTCGTTCCCAGAGCTTCTGCTTCGTGGCCGGTCATGGTATCGGGCGCTGCGCAATCGGAGCACACTCGTCGCACAAGACGCTGGGCAATTACGCCCCGCACCATCGGCGCCAGAAGGAACCGCTGCACCCCCAGATCAACCAGCCGGTTGATACTGCCCACCGCCGTATTCGTATGCAGCGTTGACAGGACCAAATGCCCCGTCATGGCGCTTTCCACCGCGATCCGGGCGGTCTCGCCGTCCCTGATTTCACCTACCATGATTACATCAGGGTCCTGTCGCAGAATCGCGCGCAAGCCCCGCGCGAATGTGAGATCAGTCGCCGTGTTCACCTGCATCTGACCGATGCCTGCAAGCGCGTATTCGATAGGATCTTCGATGGTCATGATGTTGCGTTGGCGATCATTGAGCGCATCCAACGCGGCATAAAGCGTGGTAGTCTTGCCCGACCCGGTTGGCCCGGTCACCAGGACAATGCCGTCAGGAGATTTCAGCATCCGCCTGAATGCAGCGCCCGCCGTATCTCCCATCCCCAAACCAGACAGGCCCGCGCGGGTCTGGCTCCGATCCAGCAGTCGAAGAACGACTCGCTCGCCATATTGCGCAGGTAAGGTCGAGATACGTACATCCAGTTCAAAATTGCCAACGCGCAGGGAGACCCGGCCGTCCTGGGGCACACGTTTTTCGGAGATGTCCAGCTTTCCCATCACTTTGATCCGGCTACACAACAACGGCGCCAATGCCCGGGAGGGCTCAAGCACATCGCGCATGACACCATCGATCCGGAAACGCACGACAAGACGTTTCTCCTCGACCTCAATATGCACGTCCGAGGCCTTTTCACGGGTTGCCTCAAGCAGGAGCGCATTGATCAAGCGCACCACCGGCGCGTCGTTGCGTTGATCCAGCAAGTCATCCACAGCCGCTGCGCTATCGGCAAGCGCCGCGAGATCACCACCACCCACATCCGCCTGAGCGGCGCCAGCGGCGGCGTGAGAATTGTCGCGATACATCGTCTCCATACGTGCCGCCAACACGGTCGCCGAAACCTTGCGCAGCTTTAACAGGCGAGATTGATGCCGTTGCACCTCAATCAAGGCTGCCACGGACGTCGCCTCGGTCATCAGACAGGTCTCGCCGTCTTCCAGAACAAGCAACCCATGGTCTCTGGCAAAGGCGTAGGAGAGCTGTCCGGTCATCGTGCAGGCTCCAGTGTGATCCGTGTCGAAACCGTCCCGGGTGCCGTGCGCCTTCCCATTTCGACCGCGCTGATGCGCAGCCCTTCCTCTTGCGTCAAAGACGCCAGCCAAGCGATTACAATCGCAAATGGCGCGTCATCCAAGGTCACGGACATGGCTGCCCCCGACGGCTCCAATCGGCGTATCAAAAGGTTCGCCGCTTCGGCGCTTTGGGTCAGGATGCCCTGAATGGGACGGGGCGTGTTTGTAACGACCGTACCGTCGCTGGATGCCAGAATATCAGCTATTGCATCAGCTTTCTGGATGCGTGTCAGGCTTTCAGCTTTCAACGTGATCATGGGCGAGATCAACGCGATCCAAATCGCCCAGGCCAAAACTGGTGGAACACCGGCCAATAGAAACCGGATTTCCCGTGCTGACAGACTGCGCTTCACGACGCATCCCTCACCTGCAGGAGGATTTCAGCACCGCTTTCAGTCGCGGTTGCCGTGCCGCTCGTGACCTCCATACCCGCATCGCTCAATGCGACTTCAGAGGCTTGCAAAGAGCTGAACTCGCGACCCTGAACAAGTAGTGTCAGCACGTCTTCCTGCGCGCCGTAGCGCAATTCGCGAAAAGTGACTTGAGCATCCTGAGCGTCCAAAGCACGCGAAACCTGCGCCAATAGTGTCATGAAACGATCCTGTCTCTGGGGTGCGATTTGTTCCGAAATTCGTGCCGCGATCTGAAAAAGCGGTTGCCCTATAGAAGCATCCGGTACGCGCTCCGCGAGGTCAGCGGTCACAATTGCGGTCCGCTTCTCGGCAATTGCGGCCAGTGCGCGCGCCTCCACGGCCAAAAGTGTGAGTTGTCCGATAGCGCAAATGATCAGGGCTATTGCCGAAAACCTGACAAAACGGCGTGGCGCCCTTTTGCGATGTTTGAAGGCTCCGCGTCGCAAGTCCATCTGCAGATCATTCGGGTCCGCTGGTGGCGGGTTGCTCGAAAGATCGGTGACGTCCGGTCCTGAATCCAATGGGCCTGTTAGCGAAAAAAGTTCCGGTTGACCGCCCACCTTCCAGAACGTTGTAAAATCGTCAGCGCGACAAACAAAGCCCGTTGCATCCGTTGCACGGACGTAAACTACCGATGCCTCACACCACAAGTTCCACGCATGGCCGTCGGTTTCGGGTCGCGGAATACCAAGCACATCCGGCAAGGCAGCGCCCGGAAGTTCAGCATTGGGGATGGCTCTCGCCAGCGCATCATCGTCGCAACAGGCTACAAGGTAATGGTCGCCCTCGAACGACGGACCCAGTGTCAGCTCCGCGCCTCCCGCTTGCTCGCAAAGCTGACCGCTTAGCGCAAATGCCATCGCCTTGCGACGCTGACGGGGCGATTTCAGTGGCAGTAACACGTTGAAAAGACTGACCGCCCCCGTCGGCAGGACAATCGGCGCCGGACGATTGGCCTCACGCGCGGCATCGTTCAACCGCGCGGCAAGCGCATCACTAACACCCGGGATGCCACGCCCTGGCAACACGGGGACGAGAGCACGCGAGGGCAGGCCCTCGTGGTTTCGCCCAGTGATAGCGCAGCCGTCACCGCATTGTGTAACCATTTGATTTTCCACAATAAAATACTTTTCATCGCGACATTTCGTGTCTATGTACCCAGACTTACGAGACTCGAAAGGAAATGGTTTCATGACCCAACTCACACTCAAGCTGCGCACCCACCGCCCGACAGATGCAGGCGTCACATTGATCGAGATGATGGTAGTACTTGTGATGATCTCCGTTGTTGCGGCCATCATCGTCCCAAATGTCATCGGCCGACCCGATGAGGCGCGGGCCAGTGTTGCTCAAACGGATCTGCGCTCCATTGCCAGTGCGCTGGAGCTATACCGCCTTGACAATCGGAGCTATCCGACCACCGGACAGGGTTTGTCTGCCTTGGTCGACCGCCCTGTCAGCCCACCCGTTCCCCGGAATTGGCCCGAGGGCGGATACCTCACCACACTTCCACAGGATCCATGGGGCAATGCCTACCTGTATCAATCGCCCGGGTCAGCGGGCGCGTTCGACCTTGTATCGCTCGGAGCAGATGGCGTGCCGGGTGGTGACGGGACAGCAGCCGATATTGCGCTCGACGGACATCCCTCAAAGCTCTCATCAAGATGAGCAACCGCCGGAACGACGCCGGAGTCACGCTGGTCGAAATGCTTATCACCCTTGTTGTGATCGGCGCGATGGCCGGTGCCGTCGCCTTGGCCATCGCGCCAAAGTCAAGGGGCAACTCTGCCGAGCTTATGGCGCTCAAATTGTCGGCCGATCTTGCCCGGGCTGTTCAATACGCAATGGATCATGATCAGGCTTTCGGTGTGAAAGCGGGGCAGGATGGATACAGCTTTTGGGTTACCGATGGAAAAGACTGGCAGCAGCATCCCACGGCTTCGCTGCACGATCTGAAACCTTTTGGAGAGAACTTACGTATCTCGGTGCAGGACCATGAAGATGTGGTCTTTGCCGTGTCGCGGTATCTGGTGCCTAGGGCCCGGACACCATGGCAGGTAACATTGAAGCAGGGATCTTTGACGCATCTTGTGACCTTTGACGGGATCACAGCGCGGATCGCTCTGGCAGGCGGAGACTAGACAGGATGCGACGTGCACAGGACGCTGGATTTACCCTCATCGAAGCGCTTGTTGCCCTTGGCATCCTGTCGACCGCATCGATCTTCTTGTTGGCCATATCGCAGTCGCATGTCGCCCGCGTCGGGCAGATTTCGGATCGTAGAACTGCGCTCTGGATCGCTGAAAACCGGCTTGTTGAGCTTGAACTGGGTATGGTCGATTTGCCCGCAGAAGTGACCGCGCTGGGTGGGCTTTGGCGAATTAACACCGACAGATCCGCAACCTCTGACCCCGATTTGACCCGCGTGGACATCCGCGTGGCCGCAAGCGGAGGAGGACTTACCGCCGCTTCGGCGCTGCTGACCGGATTTGTCGAAACCCGGAAAGCAGGTGGATCATGAAATTTGATCCATGGCATCTGGGACAACTCGGAATTGGTATTTTGGTCGCCGTGCCCCTGATCTGGCAGACGCCTTCGGTTGTGCGACATTCGCTGGGTATTGTGGTGCTGGAACAACCAGAACGTTCCATCAACCAACCAGACACTGATGACCCAACGGTCGACCTGACGGCGCTGTTGGCCTTTCGCCCCTTTGGACGGGCAGCAGCCGAGGCGACAACAGACTTTGGTGCGCCTACCAACGCGCTGCCTGATCTGACATTGAATGGTGTTCTGAAGTCGGCGAGAGCGGAAGCTTCCGCCGCACTTATCTCGGTGGCAGACGTTCAGGATCTTTTCCGTGAAGGCGACCCGATTTCCGAAGGGCTTCGCGTTGAATCCGTCGCCTCCGATCACGTCGTTATCCGTTCAAGAACCAAGAAAATCATTCTGACATTCGAAGAAACCCAGGAAACAGAGGGGGAAAAAACCCGAAATGCCACCGCCGAGACGCCGATCAACAACCGCCTGCGGGCGGCCGCTGTTGTAGCAGATCGCACGTCCCGCACGGGCCTTCCCGAAACCACGCAGGAATACATCGCCTATTGGCGTCAGAAGATACGCAAGAACCCGCAGGCCGTTCTGGACACGATTGGGCTGGAACCCGTCGGGGATGGCTACCGCATTGCCCAAAAACACAACCGCGGCGTTCGGCTCGCGGGACTGCAGGCTGGTGATCTGGTGCGGAGTGTCAACGGCAAGTCGGTTGGCAATCCGAAGGAAGATCGCAAGACATATGATGCCATCGCCGCATCTGGCCAAGCGCGCATTGAAGTTCAGCGCGGCGACAGGCTGCTCACATTTTCATTTCCGCTTAGGTGACCGCTTTGACGTTTTTCAGATCAACGCTTGCAGCCGGGCTATTGATGGTCTCGCCGCTTCTTGCGCAGGAAACGGAGGATGGGTTCATCATCAACCTGCGCGACACCGACATTACTGTGCTGGCCGAGCAGGTGGCACAGATCAGCGGTCGAACATTGATTGTTCATCCTGAGCTGCGCGGCGAAATAACGGTTGTTTCGGCGGAACCCTTGGACACCGAAGGCGCCTGGGAGCTTTTCCAGTCGATCCTGAGAGTGCGCGGATTTCAGGCGGTCCAAAGCGGCGCGATCTGGCAAGTCCTGCCCTTGGAGACCGCCCGCACCGCCTCGCGTGTCACAGGTGCCCAAAAACCCGGCAGCCAGGATTTTGTGACGCGGCTTGTCATCCTGGACCGCTTGCCATCTGGCGAGGCCGTGCGCGTGTTGCGCCCGTTGGTGGCGGTTTCAGGCTCGATTGAAGCGCTGGAAGAACCGAACGCAGTGCTGATCACCGACACATTGGAAAGCACCGCGAGGATCATGCAATTGGTGGCGGAGTTGGATCAGGAAGACACCCGGCAATCACGTGTGCTGCGGTTTCAACATACCCAGGCATCCGTTATCGGCTCTGCAATTGCAGAAGTATTGGGGCCCGACCCAACTGGCGCGCGCCTGTCTGTAGACCCGATGTCCAATACGCTGCTGGTCAGAGGGTCGCTGGAAGATCTGGATGAAATTCAGGCGCTCGCCAGTTCGATGGACGTGCCCCCCGAAGAAAACCCACAAATTGCGCTGACGACCGAAGTGATCCGGTTGCGCTTTGGCGAGGCAACGCAGGTGGCGGAGCTGGTACGGGCCACGTTGACCGGATCAGCCGGATTGACCAACCCCGTTTCAGAAAGCCTCGAAAGCGAGAGCCTCCAGAGTATTGCCGCAACCGATGGCATCGAAGACGTTTCGGTGCAGGCCTCCACCGAGCTGAATGCAGTCGTTGTGCGGGGAACGGCGGCACAAATCCGCGAAGTTGTGGCCTTGGTTGGGCGTCTTGATCAAAGGCGGGCACAGGTGCTGATCGAAGCCGCTATCGTGGAAGTTTCGGGCGATGTGGCGCAGCGGCTGAGCGCACAGCTTGGTTTTGGTGATCTGGCGCCACCCGGTGGGCTGGCAGCAACATCATTCAGCAACGGTGGCGTGTCACTGGGCTCCGTCCTTGCAGCAATCGGTGTGCCCAACGCGTCTTTGGCACCAGCGGGAGGCAGTTTCAGCATCGGCAATGACAACTTCGGGCTTCTGCTGCAGGCACTGAACCAGACCAGCAAAGCCAACCTGCTGTCCACGCCATCCCTGACGACACTAGACAATCAGGCCGCGTCCATCGTGGTCGGGCAGAACGTACCGTTTCGTACAGGCTCCTTCGCCACGGACGGCAACACCGTGCAGCCATTCACCACCATCGAGCGACGGGATGTCGGCATCACCATGAATGTACTGCCAAGGGTCAACGCGGGTGATGTCGTCCGACTGGACATCAGCCAGGAGGTATCCTCTCTGGTGAACGCCAATCTGGAAGGCGCCGCAGATCTGATCACCAACCGCAGGTCCATACAGACAAGTGTTCTGGCAGATGATGGCGCGACTATCGTTCTTGGCGGCCTGATCACACGTGATGACCTGGAGAGCCTGCAAAAAGTACCCGGTGCAGGTGATATCCCGCTCCTCGGCAATCTTTTCAAGTCACGGAGCACCACCCAAAACCGCAGAACGCTCTTTGTCTTTCTCAAACCCACCATCCTGAGATCAGCACCCGACATACGCAAAACCTATGATGCGCGTCTCAAGGCATTGAGCGCGGCCCGTGTAGAGCAACAAGGCAAGGCAAAGGTGCCGCGTGCGCCGGTCAAACTGGAAATCGGAGGACTTTATTGATGAACAATTCGATAGCCGTCGATGGCAGCAACAACGTAACACCTCTTCGGCGGGTTGAGCCTGACCTGTCTGATCTCATCCGCCGCGTCGCCTCTCGCGACCGAGCGGCCTTCGATCAGTTATATCTGGTGACGTCGCGCAAGCTATTTGGCGTTACTTTGAGAATGCTGAAAGATCGCGCGGAAGCCGAAGACGCGCTACAGGAAGCTTACGTACGCATCTGGCAAGAAGCGGATCGCTTCCGACCAGGTCAGGCACAGCCGATGTCCTGGTTGATCGCAATTACACGCAACCTGTCCATTGACCGCTTGCGGCGCCGAAAAGCACCATCGGTTCCCATTACCGATGCCTTCGATATAGCCGACACCGCGCCCGGACCCGAAACGATGACAGCCCATTCGATGCAGCGCGCGCAGCTCGATCAATGTCTGGAGAAGCTAGGTGCTCGCAAGGCCGAAGCCGTGCAATCAGCCTATATCGAAGGCTACAGCTATCAGGAACTCGCTGACAGGTTTCAAATCCCGTTGAACACCATGCGTACATGGCTACGTCGAAGTCTCCTGTTGCTGCGCGATTGCCTGAAGGAGAATTCGCAATGAATGTCACCGACACGCAGGACGCAGATGCCGCCGAATATGTCATTGGTCTCATGGGTCACGCCGATCGAATCGCGTTTACCGAGCAACTGAAGAAAGAACCTGCTTTGGTTCAAAGTGTCTTCGCATGGGAAGAGCGCCTTGCTTCTCTCAACATCGAATATCACCTGGCGAGCCCGCCCGACTGGGTGAAGAGGGCCATTGATCGACGCTTGTTTGGCAAGCCAGCAACAGTCGGGCGCAGTACATGGCGCTTGCCCTTCTTACCAACTCTTATCGCGGCAGGGCTGGCAGCGGTTCTGGTGATTTTCAGTTCGCAATTACGGCCCAATTCACCGGAATATGTTGCGCGTTTGGAAGCCATCGAAACGGGATACTCTTTCCAGGCCAGCTATGATCAGGGAGATCAGTTGTTGACAGTCACACCGCTTGAAAGCCAGCGGCCAGAGAACACCGATTTCGAAGTTTGGCTCATTGGCGACAATGGTGTGCCTCTTTCATTGGGCGTCCTGCCGCCCGGTGGGCAGATAAATGTGCGATCAGATGTCTCGATAGCGCAGGGGCTGACATTGGCCGTCAGCTTAGAACCTCTTGGCGGTTCCCCAACCGGAGCCCCTACAGGGCCGGTTTTATCCGCAGGAATTTTGAACGATGTTTAGAATACTGGGCTTGTTGACGGCGATGATCCTCGGCGGGATGGCAGAAGCCCACGAATACTGGCTGGAACCATCCGCGTTCCTGCTGGAACCGGACGAGGAACTCTCCGTTACCGTGCGCGTAGGCGAGGCCCTTGAAGGGCGTACCTTCCCATTCGATCCACGCGCTTATAAGGCGGTAATTTGGGCGGGGGCCCGTGATCAGGTCGATCTCAGTGCGCAGCAAGTTCGGGCAAAAGTCAGCGAATTGCAGCCTTTTGGCAACGGTCTGCACAGCCTCACGGTTTCGTCCTACGACCAAACTCTAACATATAAAAATCGGAACGATTTGCTGAGTTTCCTGAAATCGGTTGGTCAGGAGGCACTAATTGAAGAGCTGTCTGATCAAGACCTTCCAGCCACCAGCATTACGGAGATGTACCGCCGATCCTCAAAGCTTCTTGTCCACTTTGGGACACTTGATGGCGAAGATAGCCGCAGGAGCTTAAGTCGTGAATGGGTTGCCATGGGAAATGGCTTTGTTTTGTTTGACCAAGACGGCGTCGCGGCAAATCAATCCGTTCAGATTCTTTGCCGCTCGCAGGAAACCGGCGCGGTGTCCATGTCGCTGACCATGAAAACCCATGCCGCCGGTCAGGTGTCGCCTCGCCTGCCCGAGAGATCGGTTTGCTTGCTGAATTCGGTTTTTGTCGAGCCGGGGGGAGCCAAAAGCGATCTGAAAAGTGACTGGGTATCGTTGCATTTCAAAACGTTTCCCTGAGGACAGACGACCAATGCGGGCACGAAAATCCGCGACGCAAGCACGTGATGGCACCCTCCCAACGCGGTGACCATAGATACGCGTCGGTTAGGTGATGTGGCCGCCTTGGTCGAGCTTTCCGCCACCTTTCTTGTCAATCATCAAACGATGTGCAAGTTTGCGGACAGCTTCAATATCCCCCGGTTTCAGTATGATTTCGCGTCGAAAATTCTTCTCCATTTTGCTTGTTCCGTTCCTCGGACACCAATTAGGCGGCATTGCCAAACTTGGAGAGCGCTGGGTTGTTCGGAACGGATGGATACTTTCGACCAACGACATTGAAAGGCTGCGCGATCATCATAAGAACAGGGGCTGATCTTGCTGCGATATCTGACCCCTGAAACCGGAATTTCGGCAAATTATGATGTATGTGTGATCGGCGCGGGTGCTGCCGGCATTTCCTTGGCTCAAAAATTGCGTTCAAGAGGGCAAACGGTCTTGCTGGCCGAAGGCGGCGGCGAAGACTGGGAAGACGACTCGCAGGCAATATACCAGGGTAGCGTTGAGGGCGACGAGTACTTTGACATCGAAACCGCGCGTCTGCGTTTCTTTGGCGGCACCACAAATCACTGGGGGGGGATGTGCCGTCCGCTGGAGGAGTTGGATTTTCAAGCAAAACCCGGTTTTCCGCTTACCGAGTGGCCTATCTCGCGTAGCGATCTCGATCCGTTTCTGGATGAAGCCCGCGAAGTTGTCGAAATCCCGGAATTCCCGGACGACAGCGCGCTGGAAGGCACGGATGATCTACGCAGAGTTCATTTTGTTTTCTCGCAACCGGTACGTTTTGCAGAGAAGTACCGCGAACCGTTTTCCTCCGACCCCGGCATTGATGTCTTGCTGCATGCCAACGCCCAGGAGGCCATGTTAGAAGACCAGAAAATAACATCCGTCCGTTTTGAAAACTACTCCGGCCATTCGGTTGTCGTGAAGGCAGATGCGTTCGTTCTTGCCTGCGGCGGCATCGAGAACAACCGCATTTTATTGCAGTGGAATCGGGATCATAACAATGGTTTAGGCAACAAAAATGACCTTGTCGGACGTTACTGGATGGAGCATTTGACCCAAACCATCGGTGAGGTTGCTTTTTGTGAAGGGACGTCTTTTGGAGATGACGACGTTTACCTGCCCTTCTCGCGAAGCCGATTGTACGTTGCCCCGACACAACGGTTTATGACCGAAAATGGGTTGCTGAACTGCCGAATCCGGCTTGACCGCGACCCGGATATGGACTGCACCCCACCAAGCTGGATAGCCAAGTTATTGGGCACGGCGCCCGAAGCGCCTGCCCGCATCGCGTGGTTGCGCAGTTCATCGGAACAAGAACCCGTGTTTGAAAACCGTGTTACACTGTCCTCGGACGTAGACCGATTTGGCAATCCGCGTGCGAAGTTGCACTGGCGTCGAAGCGATCTGGACCGAAGGACATTTCGAGAACCGGCACTAGCCCTTGGACAATTTTTTGCAGAAAAAACCAAGGTCAGGATGCGTCTGGATGACTGGGTCTTATCATCTGAGCTTGAGTTTAGTTGTGAAGGCGGTGGTCATTGCCCCGGCGGCTATCATCACATGGGCGGTACACGAATGGCGGCAACCCCGGAAACGGGCGTTGTGGACTTGAACGCTCAAGTATTTGGAAGTGACAATCTTTTCTGCGCAGGGTCATCAGTTTTCCCTTCTGGCGGTTTTTGCAACCCAACGTTTTCTATTGTTCAGCTCAGCCTGCGATTGGGCGATTATCTTGCAGACAGGAACCTAAAATAGCGGGCTGGGATATTTCATGCACCTGCCGCCTGCGACAGGTGTTGAGCTAGTCGCCTGTTGGCATGTCACTCGCCCGAAGGCATGGTTTTGTAAGGCGCAATTGCAAGCGCCTGCCGTGTGTCTTCCAGCGTTTTCAAAAACCTCAGAGAAGCGTCGATGCGGGCCTGAACCTCTTCGATCTTGCTGGCGAGAAACGCATCGCCGTCCAGATCATCCCCGTCCGCGGCATCAAGTTGCGATAGCAGGATTGCGAGGTCTCCGATGCTGACCCCCGCTGCCTGCGCGTCCCGAACGACCTCCAGCGTCATGATCGCCTCTTCCGGGTAGGTCTTGTAGTTATTGCCGCCTTCGCGACCGCATACCGGTATCAGACCCTGCTTTTCATATAAGCGGATCGCGTCGCGGCTAAACCCGGATCTCTTTGACAGTTCTCCAATACGCATCTAAAACCATAGATTATGAACCATGGTTTAGATTCCATGGTTTTGAAGCACAGATCAAGGAGAATATTATGGGGAAAAGATGCCAGAGTTGCGGAATGCCGTTTGATAGGGACCCTGAAGGTGGCGGCATCGAGAAAGACGGAAGCCGCAGCGTAACGTATTGTTCGCTGTGTTACGCGGACGGGGCATTTCGCCATCCCGGAGTATCCGTCGAGGAGTTTCAGTCACACTGCGTGGATGCCTTGACCGCCAAAGGGATGCCCCGGATTATGGCTTGGGCCTTTACCCGCGGAATTCCAAAACTCGACCGATGGACGGCCTGAAAAGCTCCCAGCTGAAAAATGCAGGCAGATCAGTCGTGTCGCATAAGCTCTTTTACAGCACACATCGCCCTATCGACCGGATTTCATATTGTCGATGGCAGTACGGGCGCTTTGAGACAAGCTGCGAATTTCGGTGCTGATATGCGCGAACCCAGCCCCTTGATCGCCGAGCCGCGCAGCTTCAACGGAAGCGTTGATCGCGACGTAGAAAATTTTCTTACTTATCACATCCAGTTCCGCGATCGAATGTTTCGACATATTGGCGTGCTTGTACTGTCGCGACAGAACCATGGTCAAAAATGTTTCGCGCAAGACATTGATGGCTTCGAGAACTGCTGGGCGCATCATTTCACGAATCGACTTCAGAACGGCGGCGCGCCGATCAGGATCGGTCTGATCAGAAGCGAAGTCTTTCAAAAGCTCATGTGTCTGGTCCACAGAGTTGGCAGCGACCTGGCAAATTTCGCGGTGCGCTGCCTCAACCATAGCCCCTTCTGCCTGAAAATTCTCGCTGCCCGACGAACGCAGCAAATCCGCCGCACGGTCCATTCTTCCAGAAACATCCTGAATGTCCGCATTGCCGCTCTGTTCAAGAACGAAGTCGATCGGAATCCACAGCACTGGAAGAATCTCATCTTCAAGCTGCACAACGGAATCTTTGGTCCAGTCCAGATTTAGTTCCATATCAGGCCTTCGTACTAACGCTGAACCGATGACTATCATTGATAGGTTAATCAGGTGTTCGAAAGATCATGTCCTCAAAACCGAAAGCTGGTCTAAGAAACCGGGCAAGCAGCAGCGACAAAACATCCCTACGCTCGCGCCAATGATCCGCAGTCAATCTCTGCCGAATCAAACCTTTGTTTGCCTCAGTCGAATTTGGATAGATGCTCAGAAAATTGGCGGACGGCTCATCACCTTATCAACCATTGGCCCGTCAGAAACCGGGCGGAGACATTTACAATTATGCGGCGATTGCAACATTGCGATCTAATTGCCGGTATGTCTTTGCAAACTCAATCGTTTCATTGCAGTTTGAAAGACTAATTGGATAAGGATTTGACGTGTCCCTCTTTTTCATCGTTGCTTTACCCTTTTTTGGAGCGCTCCTACCCGGACTGATGAATGCCGCAGGACGGGCTGCCTGTGCAGGTGTCACATTCATCGTATCGCTTTCGGCCTTTTTGGGCTTGCTGACAAATCTGCCTGCCGTTCTCGCCGGTGAAGTGGTCTTGGCTCGGGTCGATTGGATGCCGACGCTGGGGTTGAATTTCACGCTGATGCTGGATGGGTTAGGCTTTTTCTTTGCCCTGTTGATCCTTGGCATTGGCCTGTTGATCATTGCCTATGCCCGCCACTACCTCAGTCGCGATGATAACATGGGCGAATTCTTCACCTACCTGCTGCTGTTTCAGGGCGCGATGGTCGGGATCGTTCTGAGCGATAACATATTGCTTTTGCTTATTTTCTGGGAGCTGACCTCCCTGTCCTCCTTCCTGCTCATCGGTTATTGGAAACATCTGCCTGCGGGTCGACAGGGCGCGCGTATGGCGCTGGCGGTCACGGGTATGGGCGGCCTGGCAATGATCGGTGGCATGCTGATCCTTGGGCAAATCGTGGGCAGCTACGACCTCAGCGTCATTTTGCAAAATCGTGAACTCATTCAAGCCGACCCTCTCTACCTGCCTGCGCTGCTATTGATCCTGCTGGGTTGTTTCACAAAATCCGCACAGTTCCCATTCCACTTCTGGCTGCCCCACGCGATGGCCGCACCAACGCCGGTCTCGGCCTACCTGCACTCCGCGACGATGGTGAAAGCCGGTATTTTCCTGATGGCCCGTCTGTGGCCGATTCTGTCCGGGACGCCGGAATGGTTTGCAATCGTCACCACCGCAGGTCTGGTCACAATGGTTCTGGGTGCGGTGATTGCGCTCTTCAAGCACGACCTCAAAGCCCTGCTGGCGTTCTCGACCGTCAGCCATCTGGGGCTGATCACGATGCTTTTGGGGACCGGCACAGCCTTTGGCGCGATGGCCGCAGTGTTTCACATCCTCAATCATGCAACCTTCAAGGCCGCGCTCTTCATGTCGGCAGGGATCATCGACCACGAAGCGCATACCCGCGATATCCGGCGGCTGGGGGGCCTGCGCAAACTGATGCCCGTAACCTTTGTGATTGCCACTTTGGCCGCCCTGTCAATGGCCGGCATACCCTTGCTCAACGGGTTCCTGTCCAAGGAAATGATGCTCGAAGAAGCCACGCATACTGCCTTGTTCGGCGTCAACTGGCTGCTGCCGGTTATGGCAACGCTTGGCTCACTTTTTTCTGCGGCCTATTGCTTCCGTCTGATCGGGCATGTGTTTCTCGGACCGGTGCGCGATGACTACCCTGCCAAACCACACGATCCCGGTGCTGGCATGTGGCTGCCCCCGGGTCTGCTGATCGTGCCCGTTATCGTGATCGGCATTGCCCCGTTTGTCGCCGAACCTTTTGTCAAAATGGTCACCGCCTCGTTGCTTGGTGACGCAGCAGAGGTCCCCAAAGCCCATTTCAAAATCTGGCACGGGTTCGTTCCGCCGCTCTATATGTCCATGATCGCGACGGCGGGCGGTCTGATCCTGCTGGCCGTTTTCACACCGATGCTGCGGTTTTGGGAAAACACGCCGCGCCCCGAAGCCAAGGTCATCTTTGAGGCCATTGTCGAGGCCGCAGCGTCGCTCGCGCAGAAGATTGTCCTGACATTGCACAATGGTGCCTTCACCCGCTATGTGGCCATCGCGTCCGTTGCCATGATCGCGGCGGGCTTTCACGCGTGGAGCACCGGCACAAGTTCCTTGCCAACGCGGTCTGTGCAGGCGGCAAGCCCCGTGCTCATCGCCGGTTGGGCTATGTTGGTCGCGGCAACCTGTGGGTTGGTTTTGATGCACCGAAACCGCTTTTTGTCGCTGATCCTGATCGGCATCGTCGGTTTGATGGTTTCCATCGGGTTCGTTTTCTTCAGCGCGCCCGATCTGGCCATGACCCAGTTCACTGTGGAAGTGGTGACCATCATCTTGCTGCTGCTGGCTCTGAATTTCCTGCCGAACCATACACCGGTTGAAAGCACGGTACTGCGGCGCGTGCGTGATACCGGCGTCGCGATCGCAGGGGGTCTTGCAACCTTTGCTCTGGCCTATCACTACCTGCTCCGCGACGCGGTCAGCACGCCAATCTCGGAGTTCCATCTGGCCAATTCATACAAAGGCGGCGGCGGCACCAACGTCGTCAATGTCATTCTTGTCGACTTCCGGGGTTTCGACACCTATGGCGAAATCATCGTGCTGGGTATCGCGGCTCTGCTGATCTATGCGCTGACCGAGACACTGCTCGACGGTCCAGTACGAGCAAGGCTTCTGAACCGAAAACCTGACCAGCCCCGCGCAGGCGACATGCATCCGATGATGATGGTTGTTTTGACACGGGTCATCATGCCGGTGGTGCTGATGGTCGGTTTCTACATCTTCCTGCGCGGTCACAATGACCCTGGGGGTGGGTTCATCGCCGGTCTCGTCGTCTCCATAGCAGTCGTGATGCAATATATGGCGAGCGGGTTTGCATGGACCTCGGCGCGGCTGAAATATCCCTATCACGGTGTCATCGGGGCAGGTGTCCTGATCGCCGGCCTGACAGGTATCGGATCATGGTTTGTCGGCAAGCCCTTCCTGACATCCGATTTCACCTACGTGCGCATCCCGCCCTTTGAAAAGTTCGAACTGGCCACTGCCGCCCTCTTTGACTTGGGTGTCTTCCTGGCCGTGGTCGGTGCTGTGATGCTGTCGCTGGAAAGCTTCTCGCGGCTCGCGCGGCGCGCTCATGTCGTCGACAGCGAACATCCGATGGATATTGATCCCTCACGGGATGACCTGGCCCCCGAAGGGCCCGACACCGCAAAGGGGGACGTGTAAAATGGAATTGCTTGTCGCCTCCGCCATCGGGATCATGACGGCCGCCGGTCTGTATCTCGTGCTGCGCCTCAGAACTTTCCCGGTTATCCTTGGCATGTCGTTGCTGACCTATGCCGTGAATGTCTTTCTTTTTGCGTCAGGTCGGCTGACCATCGGTGCACCGCCCATCTTGCGCGACGATGTGACAGCCTATACCGACCCGCTGCCGCAGGCGCTGGTACTGACGGCCATCGTGATTTCCTTTGGCATGACGGCCGTGGTGGTCATGATCGGGCTCGGCGCCTTTCTGGGATCGAATGACGATCACGTGGATGACCAACCAGATACGTCGACACCAAAATCCGAGGGGCAAACATGACGCACTGGATTATCGCCCCTGTCGTCTTGCCTGCATTGCTGGCACCCTTCATCGTATTGGCCGCCCGCTATCATATTGGCATACAACGTGTATTCTCGGTCGCGGGCGTCGTCGCGCTGATCTCCATAGCAGCGGGGCTTGCGTGGCAGGTCTCCGATGGCTCCGTTCTGCTCTATCAACTGAGCGATTGGGCCGCGCCATTTGGCATTGTACTTGTGGGCGACCGGCTCTCCACGCTTATGGTACTGCTGACAACCGTACTAGCCCTTTTTGTGCTGCTTTATGCCATTGGGTCGGGCTGGGATAACCGTGGCCGACATTTCCACGCCCTGTTCCAATTCCAACTCATGGGCATTCTGGGCGCCTTCCTGACCGGCGACCTTTTCAACCTTTTCGTGTTCTTCGAAGTGCTGTTGATCGCCTCTTACGGGCTGATGATCCATGCGGGTGGCAACGCGCGGTTGCGCGCGGGCGTGCAATACGTGCTCTTCAACCTTGTCGGCTCAACACTCTTCCTGTTCGCGCTGGGATCAATCTATGCCGAAACCGGCACGCTTAACATGGCTGATCTTGCACAACGTGTGACCCTGATCGGGCCGGAGGAAACTGTTGGTATTCGGGTCGCTGCAGTTCTTTTATTGCTGGTCTTTGCGATCAAGGCGGCGCTCGCGCCGCTGCATTTCTGGCTCCCCTCAAGCTACGCCGAAGCACCGGCACCGGTTGCAGCCCTCTTCGCCATCATGACCAAGGTCGGCGCTTATGCGATTATTCGCGTCTACACCATGATCTTCCCGCCTGACCTGGAGGTGACATCCGGCCTGCACGATCTGTGGCTGTTACCCGCCGCACTGGTTTCGCTGGCCATCGGCATGCTGGGCGTTCTGGCGGCCAAAAAGCTGGACCGGTTGGTCGCCTTCTCCATCATTGGTTCCATGGGCATGGTGATGGTGACAATCTCGCTGTTTTCACCCGCCGGTATCGCCGCGGCGCTTTACTACATCGTGCATTCAACACTGGCAGGCGCTGCCCTTTTTCTGATTTCTGACCTCGTGCGCACCGGTCGCGCAAATCTGAACCTTGTTCCGCACCCCCCCGTCATGGGCAGCGCCCTGACCGCTGGTCTGTTCTTCGTTGGTGCGATTGCAATGGCCGGTCTGCCGCCCCTGTCCGGCTTTCTGGGCAAACTGCTGGTTCTGGACTCGGCCTATGGGACGGATCTGGTAGTCTGGATCTGGGTCATTGTGCTGGGCTCCAGCCTGATCAGTATTCTCGGATTTGCCCGCGCTGGCAGCATCCTGTTCTGGAAAGCACATAGCATGGACCCCGGTGAAGACCCCGGCGACGTGACGCGACCCACCGTCTTGTCTTATGTTGCCGTCGGCGGACTCTTTTCACTCCTCACCGCCCATACCGTCTTCGCCGGTCAAGTGCATGGATACACCACGCGCATTGCGGCACAGCTCTTTGCACCGGATGCGTATATCTCCACTGTGATCGACACCCCCGGCAAACTCAGCAAGCCCAAGGAGGACCACTGATATGGCACGTGCATACCGATGGCTGCTGCCCCACCCCATTCTGACGCTCATTCTTGCGGTCGTCTGGACGTTGCTGCAAAACGAGGTTTCAGCAGGAATGGTTGTTTTCGGGATCATTCTCGGGATCATCATTCCCTGGATAACGTCGGTCTGGTGGCCTGACACACCGCGTGGGTTCCGTCTGGACAAGATGATCAGCTACAGCCTCATCGTCATGTGGGATATTCTGGTCGCGAATGTTCAGGTCGCCTGGATCGTCCTGACGGTGCCCAATTCGAAACTGAAACCCGCGTGGATTGTCGTGCCTCTCAAACTGCGCGAACCGGAGGCCATTACGGTACTCGCCGGAACCATCACGCTGACGCCGGGAACAGTTTCTGCCGATCTGTCCGACGAAGGTCACAGCCTGCTGGTGCATGTGCTGCACACAGATGATCCCGACGCGGTTCTGAATGACATCAAGACCCGGTATGAAGGCCGCTTGCTGGAGATATTCTCATGACCTTTGCATCGGGACTGCTGGATTTCGCCTTGACGATCGCCTTTGTCACGCTGGCGCTCGGCCAGATACTCTCCATGATACGGCTTGTGCTTGGCCCCAGTTCGGGGGACCGCGTTCTCGCCCTTGATACGATGGTCATCAATGCATTGGGGCTGGTTGTTGTTCTGGGCATACAGCAAGGCATCCAGATATATTTCGAAGTATCGTTACTGATCGCAATGCTGGGGTTTGTCTCCACCGTTGCGCTTGCGCGCTTCATTCTGCGAGGAGACATCATCGAATGACGGCTCAAATAATCGGCACATATGCCGCAGCACTTTCGCTGTTGATCGGCTCGGGATTTGTCCTTGTTGGCGCCATAGGCCTGTTGAAGTTCAACGACCCGATGACCCGCCTGCATGCCCCGACAAAAGTGGGCACGGTTGGCATCGGCATGCTGCTGCTGGCGTCAATGTTGCATTCACTTGTGATTGGCGACGGATCATTTCATGAACTGCTGATCATGGCGTTTCTCTTTGTCACGGCGCCTATTTCCGCCAATTTCATTGCCAAGGTGAACATTCACCGCCGCGCCTGCGAAACGCCGCCTGCTCCGCCGCGCGATGATACCTGGTCCACGCTGCAAACGCCGGAATCTGACTAAGACGCGAGAGCTTCAATTCCAGTATCCCAAAAGTCAAACACATGAAGTGTGTCCTGTCGCCTAAATAAGCCTTCGAGGCCGGAGGCCGTGACGTGACAGGTGATCATTTCCAAGGCTAAGTCAGCACCTCAGAGCCGCCTGAAAACGATCTTTCAAACCTGTGAACTGGCTTTCAGGATTTCATAAATCCGGTCGATAAGTGCCCGGACCTCGGGTAGAAATCGGTCTTCGTGGTGTGTCACCAACCACTGATCATGTTCCAATTCATCAATATGCGGCGACACTTGCTGCAGGGTGGCACAGCCATCGCCTACAAATGTCGGCAAGACGATCCTTGCGGATCCCGCCAACGCCAAATCAAGCGCGTTTCGGGGACTTGTGACTTCGATGACGCCTGCCTTTCTGGACGCTTCACCGACCCATTTCGCCGATGGCGTCGATCCGACAACGCGCGCCCATGCATCGATCGTTTCATCACGCGCGTAGGTCGCAAATCTGACCCGCGCGACCCTGCGCCCAGCCAGTCCGGGTCCTTCAGGGCGGCGGTTTCGAACCCCGATCAGCGCTTCACGGCGCCCGATATCAGCAATCTCATCGTCGGCAATGAACCTTAACCGCACAGAGTTCGTCCCGGTGATGGCCGCGAGCTTGCTACAGAGCAAATGGGTAACCCAAACCCCGGCGGAGATTTTGACGGCGGGCTTAACCTCTGCTGCGTTGAGAGCAATGATCGGCGCCACTTTCCATTCCAACTCGACGGCTTTGGCCAGCAACCGCTCTCCATCTTCGGTAAGCTCATATCCCCTTGGCAGCCGCCGGAACAGTTCACACCCCAAGCGGCGTTCAAGCGCCAACATCCGTCGGCCAAGCGTCGGCGCACTTTTTCCTGTCTTAACCGCAGCCGGTGCAAGCCCGCCCCCACGCGCAACCGCCAGGAAAAGGCGAATATCATCCCAGTCGAAGTTCATTTCATTCATGAAATGATCATTACAATAGATTTCATTTCGTTGGAATGCGTGACCTGCTTGAATTGGGGGCATCTCAAAGCAGGAGCAATGACATGAAATTTCTTGATCAGAAGATCGCCCCTCTGGGCATGGGATGCTGGCCAATTGGCGGTGCGATGTATTCCGACGGTCAATCATTGGGATACACCAATGCTGATGACGGCGACTCTATCCGTGCAATCCATGCGGCACTTGACCGGGGCATAAGACTGTTTGACACGGCAGCCGCTTACGGTGCCGGCCACTCCGAAAAACTGCTGGCCCGCGGTTTGAAAAGGCATCCCGATGCAATCGTCGTCACCAAGATCGGCATTGCAATTAATGAGGATACAAAGGAGCTGACCTTTGGCGACACCCACCCCGATCGGGTCGGCCCCGCAATTGACCAATGCCTTGGCCGCTTGGCGCGCGATTGCATAGATCTAGTCCTGCTACATGACAACGGGCTTCCGGTTCCCCAAGCCGAAGCGATTTTCAATGAAATGGAAAAAGCGCAAAGCGCCGGAAAAATCCGCGCCTATGGCTGGAGCACTGATTTCTCAGAAAATGCCGCGGCAGTAGCGTCTCGACCGGGCTTTGCCGCTGTTGAACATGCGATGAACGTTCTGGTCGATGCCCCGCGCATTCAACGGGTCGTGGAGCAAAACGCGCTGGCAGCCCTGATCCGGTCTCCTCTCGCGATGGGGTTGCTCGGCGGGTCCTATACCTCGGGCGCGACTGTCCGGGATGGCGATATTCGGGCCGGAGACAGCATGGTTACAGCCTACTTTAAGGGCGCGCGCGCCAATCCGCATTTCCTCGACCAGCTTGACGCCATACGCGACCTTCTGACCGTCGATGGCCGCAGCCTCGTTCAAGGCGCCATTGGATGGCTTTGGGCCAAGGGCGCCTGCAACATCCCGATCCCAGGCGCGCGGACCGCCGAGCAAATAGAAGGCATTGCTGAAGCATTGAACTTCGGTGCCTTGCCACCAGAAGTCATGGAGACCATTGAAAGCCTTATGCCGCGGGAACGGGAAACTTCTCCTGACAGGGCACTCTGATCACGACAGCGCCCATAATAACGCTCAAATCCTCTATTTGTCGCAAACTCTTGAAAAGAGTGCGCACCGACATGGGGGATCGCCTCCTGAATTCTATTGATTGTCGCCAATCCAGAAATCGTAAGGAACCAATTTTAGGGAGGCGATCCGCATGTCTGCGAATGACGAAATGATAAAACAACCCAGCCTGGGAATGGCGCTTCTGCCCATCATCCTGACGCTGTTTGTCCTTGGGCTACAGCTCTTTTACTTCGGGGATTTCACGCCCCATATTCCGCTGGCGTTCGGGATCGCGATCACCGGTCTTGTCGGTCTGAAACTCGGGCACAAATGGCCAAACATCGAAGAGGGTGTTTTCCACGTCATAAACATCTCATTGCCATCGGTTTCCATCCTGATCACGGTCGGGATGATCATCGGTGTCTGGATCGCCAGTGGCACTGTGCCCACGCTTATTTACTACGGGTTGAAAATTCTCTCACCGGAAATGTTCCTGGCTGCCGGAATGCTGCTATGTGCGATTGTTTCAGTGTCTCTAGGCACATCATGGGGAACAACTGGTACAGTGGGCCTGGCCTTGATGGGGATCGGCGCTGGCTTTGGTATCCCGATGTATTGGACCGCGGGCGCGGTTGTGTCGGGAGCCTTTTTTGGCGACAAGATTTCGCCCCTGTCCGACACGACAAACCTGGCCCCTGCGGTCACAGGCACGAATCTCTTCGATCATATCCGAAATATGTTGCCCACCACTGTGCCCTCCATGCTGATCGCTCTGGTCATCTATTTCATTGTCGGATTCACCCTGATCGACACATCCCAGGTCTCGTTTGAACGCATCGCGGTCATTACCACGGCCCTTGAAAACGCTTTCTGGATTTCGCCGCTGATGCTGCTTCCCGCCGTATTGGTGATTATTTTGGCGATCATGAAACAACCTCCGATCCCGTCACTCTTTGCTGGCGCCGTCGTCGGGGGGATCATGGCCATTTTGTTTCAGGGCGCCGGCCTGCACGAGACCTTCACCTTCGCAAACAGCGGTTACTCCATTGACACAGGCGTCGCTGAAATCGACCCGCTGCTGAACCGGGGAGGCATCCAGTCCATGATGTGGACGATCTCGCTGGTGCTGCTGGCATTGGGTTTTGGCGGTGCCTTGGAACGCACAGGCTGCCTGCAATCAATCATCTCTGTGATCATCTCGAAGGTGAAAACATTTGCCGGCATCCAAACCTCGGCGATCCTCACATCGGTTGCGACAAATACCGTCGCTGGCGATCCCTATCTGTCAATTGCCTTGCCGGGGCGGATGTTCGCGCCAGTTTATCGCGGCATGGGATATTCCCCCCTCAACCTCTCGCGCGCCATTGAAGAAGGCGGGACGCTTGTGTCGCCCCTCATTCCCTGGAACGCAGGCGGCGCTTTCGTGATTACCGCACTCGGGCTTGGCATCGCGGATGGGAACTTCGAAAACCTGCTCTACATCCCGCTGGCATTTGCCTGCTGGTTATCGCCGGTCATCGGGATATTCTATGCCATGACCGGTCTCTTCTCGCCCAAAGCCAGCGACGAGGAGGTTCGCGCCTGGGAAGAAAGCGGGGAACCCGTCGCGCACCTGAGCGCCTGAACAATCGGAGTACCAAAGCCCTGCGGGTTTTGGTACTTCTACCCTTTCCAATCCGGCCGTCCGGGGAGCGCGAATATGAAAGAGAAGAATTTTATCCCCAAGGGTGCTGCAAGTTTCCAGATCAATTTTGATGGCAAGACCAGAGACATCTACTTCCTGCTCTTGCCGAAACTGACGATGCTCGCCTTCAGCGCGGCAGTTGAACCTCTGAGGGTTGCCAATCAGGTCACCAATAAGGAACTTTACAGATGGTATCTCGTCAGTGAAGACGGGCAAAAAGTCCAATGCTCAAACGGTGTGGAGATCAGCGCAGATCTGGACCTCGAGAACATTCCCCGCGCGGCACGACTATTTGTCTGCTCCGGCATTGAGCCAGCGGAGAGCACCAGCCCAAAAGTTCTGGCCTGGCTCAACCGGCAACGCGCTTTTGGCTGCCATTTGGGAGGCATTTGTACGGGGGCTTTCGCGCTTGCCAAGATAGGCGCCCTGCGCGGCAGGAAGTTCACTTTGCATTGGGAGAACCAGCCTGCTTTTTCCGAATATTTTGATGGGTTGGAACCTTCGACAAATCTTTATGAGATCGACAAGGACTTGATGACCTGCGGAGGTGGCAACGCTGCGACAGACATGATGCTCGACATGATCGAATCCGATTTCGGCAAGGATCTCGCCATCATCATCTCGGACATGTGCATTCATTTCCGATCGAACAACAGAAAGGCGCTGCAAAAATCTGCATACTCCGTTGCTCTGGGCAGCCGTAATCAGAAGCTGATCAACGCCATGCAGGTCATGCATGATCACATCGAAGAACCACTGGAAATTACCGAGATCGCCGATCTGGCGAATATTTCACGCCGCCAGTTGGAGCGCCTTTTCCAGAAACACGTCGAAATCTCGCCAGTCCAGTTTTACATCGAATTACGGGTCGCGCGGGCACATGCATTGCTGAATGAAACGGATATGACCGTTGCGCAGATTGCGGCAGCAACGGGCTTTGGCAGCACAACCCAACTTGCGGTACGTTTCAAAAAGCGGTTCGGAAAATCTCCGTCCGCTTTTCGTCGGGGATGGTCAGAACATTCGTGAAACGGCTGGTGTCAGATGCGCCGCCAACGCGATAATTATGTCGGCGGCGCATCGCCCGGGCTCATGGTGTCAGGTCTGCATGGGGAAACGGCATTGACCCGACTTCTGACGGCAGGACGAGGTCAGCTACCTCCCGTCAAGCTCAAGAGCCGGTCAGTCTGCCCCCAGGATCGCATAGAAACGCGTGAAAACCATATCTTCATCGGCGTTGTCGATATGGCATGACGCACAGGCCTCTATCGGTGCAGCCGCTGCTGTTTCTGCATAGGGCGGCGCATGGTGACCAAAGTTAAAATACCCCCAGTTCTGGCTGTCCGAGAACCTGGAGGAATCTTTTACAGCAATGTCGATGCCGTTAAACGCACCCGGGAAGTACCCGCGTCCTGACACCTCGGAACGAGACCCGTCTTCTTCCTCCGCTTCCAGCGTCAGCTGAAGTTCTTTCAACAAGATTGTGCCTTCGGGAAAGACTTTGGTCTCCTTGTAAATCTTGTAAGCTTCCGGATGCACATAGACATTGTGATATTCCGGGAAACCTGCCGCGCCCCCATTCAGGGCATTTGGCGTCAGGGGGGAACCAAGATAGACCCATTCCCGATACCCTTCGGGCAGGACAAGCTCACCCCCCTCCGTCCAGGTCGGTTTCCAGTCTTCGGTCTGTTGCGCAACTGCGGTCGTGCTGATTTGGCTCAAGGCAACGACGGCAAGTGCCGAGCAAGCGGTCAGCGTGGCGATGGTCGATTTTCTCATTGCTTCACTTTCATAGCTATTGGTTGTGTGGCCCAAGGATCGAGGCGGTACACTCTATGTTAGGAAGCGGTAGCTTTTTCATAAGGGTCAGGAATTCGAGTTTTCTTGCAGATCGTTCAATAATCAATCTGCACTATTGTGCAGCAGCACGTTTTGCGTTGACTGGGGGCTATGACAGAGCTGAGCTTCAATATCCTCGACATGCTGCGTATTCGCAGCACGGCCTATGTCACAAAAAACCCCGCCGGGAATTGGAGCACGGCTGTCAACTCCCACTCTCATCTTGCGCGTTTTCATCTGGTCTTGTCAGGTTCGGCATGGGTCGAGTTGCCACAAACCGGTCAACGCGAAAAACTTGACAAGGGCGACTATGTGATTGTCCCGAATGGCGAAGCGCACAACCTGAGCGCCAAGCCCGGGTTGACGCCCATGGCTTGCGACATCATTCCAAGCGATGAGTTCGCACCCGACCTGCTTGGTCAAGGTGATCCAAGTGACGGCACGCATCTTTTGTGTGGTTATTTCCAGATGTCTGAAAGCGCACCACCTGCGATACTGACGCGCCTGCCGAACCTGTTGGTTCATCGCGGCAACAGCGAACCGGACCGGCAGAAAACCGATATGTTGTTTCAACTTATCCGCAGCGAACTCTTGCATAAATCAGGCAATATGCCCTCAGTACTCAATCGAATTTCAGAGATTCTTTGCATTTATGCGATCCAAACGTGGCTAGAGGAGATGATATCCCAAGACTTGCATCTCTCCGCGCTCTTCGATCCAAAGTTTCAGCAAGTCCTCGACAGCATCCATGCTGATCCGATCTTTCCTTGGACCGTCGAAAATCTTGCGAGCGTATTTGGGCAATCGAGAACCACATTTGCCACGCATTTCAGAACACTCATGGGAACCGCGCCCATCAACTACGTGACAAGCTGCCGCGTTCGGGCTGCCAAACGAATGCTCGAAGAAAGCAATCTCTCGCTTGACGAGATCGCCGACAAATCCGGCTATACTGACACCAATGCATTCAACCGCGCATTCAAAAGAGAGACCGGCTCAGCACCAGGTGCCTTCCGACGAGCATCAAGGCGGTAAGCCCGTCCCAATCGAGTGCATTGCGGCATTTGGCATCCAGAGCAGCGCAGCGACCTTGAAAAAGTGGCCAGATCATCTTATCACAATGTGATCACATTGGAGATTTCATGTCCCGTTAAGGTGGGGAGGCAAAAGACCTCCCGATACGCAGCCAAAGCCCAAAACACCTGGCAATCTCAGGATTGGCATACTTTTTGGCTGTGACCTCAATGCACTTGACACCTTAGGCTCAAGAACCCCTTGAACAAAGACATGAAAGTTGACCCAATGACACGGGACTATTCCGGATTTTTTCCTTCCAAGGCAGGCCACGCACCCGCTGAACGAAAGCTGTCCACGCTTGAACGATATGGATGGCAGCCCTATTTTTCGCAACAGATCAGCGTGGATGCGTTAACTCAGACCCCGCCCGTGCGCGTTGTCGAAGTTCACCGAAACGCCCTTCACGTGATCGGGGACGCCATCGACGAACACATTCCCCCTCTCCCGAACAGTGCGGTCGGCGACTGGTTATTGCTTGATCGTTCCCACCCGCCTTCCAGCGTCGTTCTCGACCGAAAAAGCCTTCTGAAACGCCGCGCGCCCGGCACCGACCGAAGTATCCAGTTGATCGCGGCCAATATAGATACGGCTTTCATCGTGTCTTCCTGCAACCAGGATTTTAATGTTGCAAGGCTGGAGAGGTACATCGCACTGACCATTGAAGCCAACATTGCGCCTGTTGTTCTCTTGACCAAAAGCGATCTGGTCACATCTCCCGAAGATTACGTGGAAAGGGCGCGTAGTCTTTCGGAACTCGTTCCGATATTGACACTTGATGCGCGCGGCGCGGCACCAGGCGAAATGCTGTCAGTGTGGTGCAAACCAGGAAAGACCGTCGCTTTTCTGGGATCGTCCGGCGTCGGGAAATCGACACTCACCAATGCCTTGACGAAATCCCGGGAAATTGAAACCGGTGCCATCAGGGAGAGCGACGCGAAAGGACGCCACACGACAACCAGGCGCCAGTTATACGCCATCCCGAACGGATGCGTTGTCCTGGACACTCCGGGTATGCGGGAGGTGCAATTGACCGACGTATCCTCAGGTATCGAAGAGGTATTTGCAGACCTTCACGCCTTGGGCGAACAATGCCGTTTTCGCGATTGCCAACATGAAACCGAACCCGGGTGCGCCGTACTGGCAGCAGTCAAAGAAGGCGACATTGATGACGCTCGGCTTGCTCGGTGGCGCAAATTGAAAGCTGAAGAAATATTCAACACGGCAAGCCTTGCGGAGCGCAAATCCAAAGACAAGAAACTGGGAAAGACCATCCGCCAAATCATGAAACATCACGGAAAACGACAATGACGCCTATTCCATCTGCGCGGGTTGCCCGATTTCTGCAGCATCACAAAGGGGTGCAAACTGCACCAGCCCCGCGCCGAATATCTCGTCCGGGCCGACCTTACCCAGATCACGTGCCGTTCTGCGCAGGACGGATTTGACAGCGGTCACAGCCATCTCGTCATCCGACGACAACACGATGGCGGCGGCAGCGGTGGCGAAGGGCGTTGCAAAGGATGTGCCGGTTTTGGTTCGAACGCCGCGCACAGAAGCGGCCGTCCAGACATCGACACCGGGTGCTGCCACATCCACATGTGCGCCCCGACCGGCGCGCCGGTAAATCCTGCCGTCGCCATCCACAGCCGTGACCGTAAGAACCTGCCCGTAGGCACCTGGATAGGCAGGTGCGGCGCGTGGGCCCGCGTTGCCGGCCGCCGCCACGATCAGAATTCGGTCTTCACTCAGGCGCGCCACCATTTGTCCCAGCAGAAGGTTATCGGGACCGGCGAGGCTCATATTGATCACTCCGACATCTGCGGCGGCAAGTTGATCCATTGCCAGCACGATGTTGAAGACATCGCTGCGTTCGTCCCGCCCCATCTTGTAGAAGGCATCGACTGCCACCAGCTCGGCGTCAGGCAGCACCCCATGCACCCGGCCCTCGCGGGAACCAATCAGAAGAGCTGCCACCGCGGTCCCATGTTGGGCGCCGGAAATACCGGGGCCGCCGGGATCAAAATCCAAAACCGACAGCCTACTGTTGATAAAGGCCTCATGATCAGGGTTGATCCCGGTATCGATTAACCCAAGGCGCACAACCTTTCGACCACACCCCGAAAACGGCGGTTCTGGAGGCGACCAATCGACGAGAGCGAAGGCGGGACAATGCAGCCCCACACATGATTTGCTTTCAGCCGCATTGGCTCTGTAGAAATGATTGAAATCGGACAATTGCCCCGATGAAAGCTGGCGCACCTCCAAGAGTGCCGCGTCAGGCGAAATACCCGGGGGAATACGCAGACGCCGCAAAGTCGCGCCGAAAGCAATCACTTCCGACGTCCGAACAACCTCATATCCCCGATCTGTCAGAGTGGACAAATCCTCGGGTGAAAGATTGACCGAAACAACCTCATCGGCCGCGCGGGTGGGGAGAGGTTGCGGTGTGGGCGTTTCAGAAGGCACCTGAGACCCACGTCCAAAAAGCAGATCGAGTAAATTCCCGCCTTTGTTGCCGGTTCTGGGCCTCCGTCCCTCACCAGCCCCCCCACTCGCGCCACTTGCACTGCCACGGTCATCGCTGTCATCGTCGCTATCGCCATCACCATCGCCATCGTCGTCAGCAAGCGCCCAGCCGGCAAACAGGCTGTTGGGCGAGATTGCCGGAAATGCCACGGCGAAAAGAGTCGCCAGGACAAAGGGAAGAATGACTCTCGACAATTTGATGCTCCGATCTGGCCGCAATCTGCTCCAAAGGGTGTTCAGACGGCACTGTTCCTTGCGCCACCAAAACAAGCTGTCGTAAGACAACGCGATACCCTGGGAAATATTCCACTCTTTGGCGAAAGAGGAAAGAAGCACGATGTCTGATAGGTTTGCGGAAGACATCATCGCATTTTTACCCAATCTGAGGCGTTTTGCCCTCTCGCTCTGCCGGAGCGCTGATATCGCGGATGATCTCGTTCAAGTCACCGCGGAACGAGCGTTCGCAGCACAGCACCAATTTGATCCCGAAACCCGGCTTGAAGCTTGGCTCTTTCGGATCATGCGCAATGCATGGATTGACATGGTGCGCCGCACCAAGACCCAAGGCACGCAGATCGACATCGACCATGCGCCCGAGGTTGCAACGGTGGATGGTCCCAGAGCGACCGAGGCGGCCCTGATGTTGAACGCCGCAAAGGCCGCAATTGAAAATCTGCCGGAAAACCAGCGGGATGTCGTGATGCTGATATGTGTGGAAGAACTGAGCTATAAGGAAGCAGCATCGGTTCTGGATATCCCCGTCGGAACGGTGATGAGCCGACTTGCGCGCGCGCGATTGGCGATTGCAGAAAAATTGGGAATAAATCCGAACTCCGCACGTTCTTCTCATAGTCAGGGAGACGGCTGAGATGCAGAAATTCGAATTCACCGATGAAGAACTCATGGCCTATGCTGACGGCGAGTTGGGGACCGAACGCGCCTTGCAACTGGATGCAGCCTTGGTCAGCAATGCGGCGCTCAATCTTCGTTTGGAAACTTTCGCCGAGACCCGCGAACTGTCTCAAAAGAGTTTTGAAAAGGCACTGCACGAACCGGTTCCTGAACACCTGGTCCAGAAGGTGCGGAACCTCGCGGCAGAATACCAAACGCATGCCCCACCCGAAGATCGTAAGATTATTGCATTTGGCCAAAAATCTGTTTCTGCGCCTTTTTGGAAGCTACCGCTGGCAGCCGCACTCGCCCTTGCGGTTGGCTTAGGTGCGGGTCTACTCGTCTCAACAGACAGCACCCAAAGTGCCCGAGGTATCGTGCTGGCGACACTGACCGAAGTCGAACTCAATGACCTGCTCGATACGGTACCCTCCGGTGAACTCGAACAATTGGCAGACAGCACTCAGATTACCCCAATTGCCACCTTCTATGATGGGTCGCAAACATTGTGCCGCGAGTTTGAACTTCGTAGCACCGATGGCCCCACGGTTGTTTCGGTCGCGTGCGAACAGAACGGTACATGGAATTTGCGGTTGGCCGTCGCGACGGCAAAGATGGACGAAAACGGCTATGTGCCGGCGTCTTCATTGCAAGCATTGGACGCCTATCTGGATGGCCTGAATGCCGGGCCCCCGCTCGATCCAGCCGCTGAAGCTGCCGCTTTGCAAAATTTGCGCTGACGGGAACACACAGACCTCCAAAGAACTGTTGCATCCAAGTGAGAAGCGTTTGGCCACCAAAAACGGCGGGCTGGATTTCATACCGAATTCATGGAGCCTGCAACACCCATCAGGAACGTTGTGCAAAAATAACTTGGAAAAGATGGAATAACCCGCTGTTTGATCCGTTTGCCTTGTTGAAGACGCTCAATGTGCGTCAAATACATGGCAAGAGGACACATGATATGAACATCCTGTTGGTTGAAGATGAAATGCGGGTCGCCGATTTTGTCCGGCGTGGTCTGAAGGCGGAAGGCTGGGTGGTTGAGCATGCCGGCGACGGCGAAACCGGATTGGAGATTCTGCAGGACCGTGAGTTCGACGTGGTGATCCTCGATCTGATGCTCCCCGGGATCACCGGTCAAAAGGTCTGCCAAAAAATGCGGGCGCGCGGCATCGTGACACCCGTGCTCATGCTGACCGCATTAGATAGCACGGATGAACGGGTCGCTGGGTTGCGTTTGGGCGCAGATGACTATCTGCCGAAACCCTTTGATTTTGAGGAATTAATTGCACGTGTTCACGCTCTGCATCGCCGCGCTATTGGTTACGCGTGCAATGACGATGACGGTAAACTGCGATACCAAGGTATCATCTACGACAGTTCCGCCATGGTCCTTACGGTCGACGAAGTTGTGGTCGAGCTCTCCGCCAAGGAACGCGATTTGATAGCGATCTTAATGGCCAGCCGGAACAAAGCGCTCAGCCGGGAACGCATCTTGAACTCCGTTTGGGGTACCCACGAGGATCCCATGACGAATGTGGTAGATGTGTACATCGGTCGCTTACGCAAAAAGCTTGGCCCCTACGGCAAGTTGATTACCACAGTCCGCGGTGCCGGTTATCGATTTGGATAGACGGAGCCCAATGCGCCCAACCGCAGAGCCCCCCCGGAGAAACGAAATCGTATCGCAGGGTCTCTCCCTATCAGGGGATTCCCCGGTTTAGATGGCTGACACCTCCCTCCCTCGGGCCGTCATCCGAACACAGTACGCATGACGTGAAGCAACCGCTTGACCTCCCTTCTCATCGAAATCCGGAAAAGTTCTTGCTTTGCTATTAAAGTTTCTCATAATTTGAGATAGAGTCTCATAAATCGAGAGCCTGTATGCATCTGGATCGCCTGATCAATCTTCTTGAAATCGTCGCGGTAGCTGGCCGCCCGGTATCGGTGCCAGAAATTCAAAAGGCGACTGGCTTGCCCAAACCGACCTGCTACCGGCTGATCCAGTCATTGCAGGACCAGCGGTTGCTGGATCAACCCGCGGAAGACGGCAGGTTTGTCATCGGCGAGCGGATGATCCGCATCTCGCTCCTGGGGAAGTCTGACATTGATGTCCGCAGATGTGCCGCACCACTTTTAAAGGCCGCCACCAACAGCTTTAATGAGACCGTGTTCCTCGCCCGTTTTCGCGGCGGCAAGGTGGAGATCATCCACGTCGAGACACCGGGTGATCCCGGCCGGGCCTTCATCCATCCGGGGCTTGGCGAACGCCCCATGCACGCCTGTTCTTGCTCAAAGGCAATCGCGGCATTTGCCGAGCCCGAGTTTCAGGAGAGCATTCTGACGCGTAGCCTGAAAGCCTATACCGAGCATACCAAGGTCACCAAGGCCGATCTGCGCGCTGAATTTTCCCAGATTGTGGCGCAGGGATTTGCAGATTGTGATCAGGAAATTGACCTTGGTATCGCAAGTGTCGCCGCACCCGTTTCCATCGGGAATATCGGCGCGATTTTCAGCGTCGGCGCGGTCGGTCCGATCCGCCGTTTTGAAAGAGACTACCGTCACGAGATCGGCCGCAAGCTGACCGGCCTTTCAGACAAAATCAGCGGTGCCATCCAACTGTGCAATGTCGCGGAGGTGTAACCCCATTCACAATTTCAGGCTCATCTGGGCTCAATAAAAAAAGACCGCAAAAGCGGATGACATTTTCCACAAGGGAGGAAAGAAATGAACTTACGACCTGATCCGACATTTCACGCATCGCCAAAGCTTGCGATGCAGGCACCTGTCGAAAACTATGCCTTCACGGTCATGCTCAGCCCCGATGGCTCGCAGTCTGACGGTATCGCGGTCATCGACCTCAAACCCGATTCTGAAACTTACGGCCAGATCGTTCACCAGGTTATCGTGCCCAACAAAGGCGACGAATTTCACCACTTTGGGTGGAATGCCTGTTCCTCTTCGCTGTCCCCGCTATCCGGTCACGCGTTTCTGGAAAGGCGCTACCTGATTGTGCCCGGCATCAGATCTTCGCGCATCTATGTGATTGATGTCAAAGAACCGCTGAAAGCGCACATCCACAAGACGATCGAACCCGAAGAACTGTTTGCTAAGACCGGCTATTCGCGCCCGCATACGATCCATTGTGGCCCCGAAGGCATCTATGTGTCTTGCCTGGGTGGCGGGGGCGCGGATGGCACCGACGGCCCACCAGGCATTTTCATCATGGATTGCGAGACCTTCGACATCATCGGTCGCTACGAGATGGATCGCGGTAAGCAGGACAAGCACTATGATTTCTGGTGGAACCTGCCGCAGGACTACATGGTCAGTTCAGAATGGGGCCTGCCGCCACAGTTCGAAAATGGTATCGTGCCGGAGGATCTACTCTCCAATAAATACGGCCATTCCATCCATTTCTGGGATCTGCGGGCGCGCAAGAATATCCAGACCATGGATTTTGGCGAAAACTACCAGATGGCGCTGGAAATCAGGCCCGCTCACGACCCAACCAAATCCTATGGGTTCTGCGGCGTGGTGGTGGATACCACCAACCTGCAAGGGGCCATTTTCACCTGGTGGCGGGATGAAAACGGGACATGGCAATCGAAAAAGACCATCACCATCGACCCGCGCCCCGAAAAGCCGGAAAACCTGCCCCCGCTCCTGCAAGGGTTTGAGGCTGTTCCCCCGCTGGTCACTGACATCGACCTCAGCCTTGATGACAAATACCTCTATGTGGCTTGCTGGGGCCTCGGCGAGATGCATCAATATGATGTCAGCGATCCGATGAATCCGGTGCTTGCGGGCAAGGTCGAAGTGGGCGGCATCGCGCGCGGCACCAAACACCCCAACGGAAAGGATTTTGCTTACGGTCCCCAGATGGTTGAGATCAGCCGGGACGGCAAGCGGGTCTACTGGACCAACTCGCTCTATTCCACCTGGGATGATCAATTCTACCCGAATGACGCAGGCGGGCAGATGGTCATGGCGCGGGTTGGCGAGAATGGTGGGTTTGAGCTCGACAAGGATTTCTACATCGATTTCCCGGAAGGGCTCCGGTCGCATCAGATCCGTCTGGAAGGCGGCGATTGCTCCACCGACAGTTTCTGCTACCCGTCGGTCTAGCAGGTGTCTGACCTGAACACCGTGGCGGCCCTTTGGTGGGCCGTCATTTTTTCGGGCCTCTATCACGGGCTCAATCCCGGTATGGGATGGCCGTTGGCCGTTTCCGCGGCCCTGATGGAGCGCAGGCATCAGGCCCTTCCCAAGGCCTTTGCCCTGCTGGCCACGGGCCACTTTCTGGCGATGATCGGTATACTGCTGCCATTCTCACTCATGTTTTTTCTGGTCGAACTTGAGCTCGAAATCCGTGTTGGCGCGGGGTTGATCGTCGTTGCGATGGGCATTTACTTGCTGATCAACCGGCGTCACCCCAAGTATCTTGCGCGCATCCACCCCGCCCGCCTGACGCTCTGGTCATTTCTGGCCGCAATGGCGCATGGCGCGGGCTTGATGCTGGTGCCCATCTTTTTGGGTATCTGTGCAATCGGGGCCGAAGAAACTGGCCATCTTGCGGCTCAGGCCTTGATGGGAGCCAATGTGATGACCGCCTTTAATGTCGCCGCGGTTCATACACTTTCCATGACCGTTGCAGGCAGTGTGATCGCAACCATCATCTACTTTTGGCTGGGTTTGAAATTCCTGTCGAAAACCTGGTTCAACCTCGATCTGGTTTGGGCGCTTAGTCTTATCGCGGTCGGTCTGTTCGGTCTCTACTCAGCATATTTTGGTCATTGAAAGGCCCCTAAGAGGGCGAAACGCCAAAGCCGTGGGCCTGATCATGTGCAGGTCAATCGCTGCTCCACGCGTCTGACTTTCAAGATCATACAATCCTCAAAGAGGTTGGATTTCTATCAAAACCGGCTCCTGAAAACGCATTTCACGGAAATTTTAATTGCGAATAATTCGCAATTACATTGACAGTTGCGAGTGATTTGCATTTACAGAGATAAGCCGAACCATTCCTTGAGGGAGTTCCCTATGTTGCCGAAACTGATGCAGGCCATGTCCGCAACGGTTGTCACCATGTTGCTTGCGACACATGCCATGGCAGATGGCAAGATGAAGGTGGTGACGACCTTCACTGTTCTGGCTGATATGGCGGCCAATGTTGCCGGTGACGCAGCAGAAGTCGTTTCAATCACAAAACCCGGTGCCGAGATCCATGGCTATGAACCGACGCCCCAAGACATCGTTCGGGCCTATGATGCCGATCTCATTTTGTGGAATGGCATGAACCTTGAACTCTGGTTTGAACAATTTCTGACCAATCTGAAGGATGTTCCGGCGGCAACGCTGACAGAGGGGATTGATCCAATCCCGATCGCCAAAGGAAGTTATGAGGGAAAACCGAACCCACACGCATGGATGGGGCTTGATAACGCCCTGATCTATATTGATAATATCGTCTCCGCATTCATTGCCCAGGACCCAAAAAACGAGGCCATCTATGTTGCGAACGCCGCGCGCTACAAGGAAGAACTGCGCGCGACAATTGAACCTTTGCGCGCATCTATCGCCGCCATTCCAGCTGACAAACGCTGGCTGGTAACCTGCGAAGGCGCCTTCAGCTACCTCGCACGTGATTTCGGCATGAACGAGCTATACCTTTGGCCGATGAATGCCGATCAGGTTGGCACGCCGCAGCAGGTCCGTGCCGTTATTGATGGCGTCCGGGAAAACGAAATCCCGGTGGTCTTTTGTGAAAGCACGGTAAACACAGCGCCTGCCGAACAGGTCGCGCGCGAAACAGGTGTGGCATACGGGGGGGTCCTCTACGTCGATTCCCTGAGCGAAGCAGGCGGAGAGGTGCCAACCTATCTTGACCTCTTGCGCGTTACATCAAGCACCATAGCGACAGGGCTGTCATTGGCCACGAACTGATGCGTTGCAGGTTTCGCCAAGCGGCCTGGTTGGGTGGGACAAAAACGGGAGACCCCTCTCCCAAATGAGGACGAAAAGATGCGCGATGATCATATAGTGCCTGAAAGCGCGCCGCCGGAAAAGCAGTCCGGCGAGGGCCTGAAAGCGCGAGATGTCACGGTCACATATCGCAATGGCCACACCGCTTTGTGGAATGCCAGTTTCGAAATCCCGCGCGGCACGGTTACGGCGCTGGTGGGCGTGAACGGAGCCGGAAAATCCACCCTCTTCAAGGCGATCATGGGCTTTGTTCCGGCCTCTCGCGGAGAGATCAGCATTCTCGGTCACCAAGTGCGGGACGCCCTGAGCCAAAACCTCGTTGCCTATGTGCCCCAATCCGAAGAGGTCGACTGGGCGTTTCCGGTGCTCGTGGAAGACGTTGTGATGATGGGCCGCTATGGTCATATGGGTTTCCTGCGCCGGCCCAAACCGGCCGATCACGCCGCGGTCGATCAGGCCCTGGCGCGGGTCAACATGCAGGATTTCCGCCATCGTCAGATTGGCGAGCTATCGGGTGGTCAGCGCAAACGGGTGTTTCTGGCGCGGGCTCTGGCGCAGGACGGTCAGGTGATCTTGCTGGATGAACCTTTTACCGGTGTCGACGTGAAAACCGAAGAACAGATTGTGGCCCTCCTGCGTGAACTTCGCGCTGAGGGCCGCGTCATGCTGGTCTCCACCCATAACCTGGGGTCCGTGCCCGAATTCTGCGACCGGACTGTTCTGGTCAAGGGTACGGTTCTGAGCTACGGCCCCACCGAAACCACCTTCACCCGAGAAAACCTCGAAGCCGCCTTTGGTGGCGTGCTGCGTCATTTCACCCTCGGCGGCGATACGCTGCACGACGACGAGGACGCCCGCGAAGTCACAATCTTCACCGATGACGAGCGGCCCTTCGTGCAATATGGCGACAAGACCCAGCGCACGGATCAGCAATCATGATCGGCACGTTGCTTGAACCCTTCGCCTATGGATACATGACCAATGCCATGTGGGTCTCTGCCCTTGTAGGTGGGGTCTGTGCCTTTCTGTCCTCATACCTGATGCTCAAGGGCTGGTCGCTGATCGGCGATGCCCTGTCCCATTCGGTGGTTCCCGGTGTGGCCGGTGCCTATATCCTTGGCCTGCCCTTCGCGCTTGGGGCTTTCATCGCGGGCGGGCTAGCCGCCGGCGCGATGTTGTTTCTGTCCGAACGCTCCGGCCTCAAGGTCGATGTGATCATCGGGCTGATCTTCACATCTTTTTTCGGACTGGGCCTCTTCATCATCTCGATCAACCCCACTTCCGTATCCATCCAGACCATCACCATGGGCAACATTCTGGCGATCACACCTGAGGACACGCTGCAACTGGCGATCATCGGATTTGTGTCCCTCGCGATCCTCTTTGCCAAGTGGAGAGACCTGATGGTCACATTCTTTGATGAGAGCCACGCACGCACCATCGGGTTGCGCCCGCGCCTGTTGAAAGCGATCTTCTTTATCCTGCTGTCAGCGTCAGTTGTCGCCGCCATGCAAACCGTGGGCGCGTTTCTTGTGATCGCCATGGTCGTCACGCCCGGTGCGACGGCCTATTTGCTCTGTGACCGGTTCCCCAGGCTGATCGTTACATCCGTGATCATCGGTTCGGTCACCAGCTTTGCCGGTGCCTACATCAGTTACTTCCTTGACGGCGCCACCGGCGGCATCATCGTCACCCTGCAAACGCTCATCTTCCTTTTGGCCTTTGTATTTGCGCCCAAACACGGGCTGCTTGCCGCACGACACCGGGCCAAAAGCGCGCTCCGACCGGGGCCAGATGCGTCGACTCAGGAGGCCCTGTAATGGACATGGACACCCTTTTGCTGCCCTTCCGCTTTGAGTTCATGCAAAACGCTTTTCTGATCTCGATCATCGTCTCTGTTCCCACGGCACTCCTGTCGTGTTTCCTGGTGATGAAGGGGTGGGCGTTGATGGGCGACGCGGTCAGCCATGCGGTCCTGCCGGGCATTGTTCTGGCTTATATCCTGGGCATCCCCCTGATCATCGGGGCCTTCGCGGCGGGCATGACCTGCGCCATCGCAACGGGGTATCTTTCCAACAACAGCCGGGTAAAACAGGATACTGTCATGGGTGTTGTCTTCTCGGGCATGTTCGGAATCGGGATCGTGCTCTATGTCTCTGTCGAGACCAACGCCCATCTTGATCACATCCTTTTCGGCAACATGCTGGGTGTCGAGGCGCATGAACTCTGGACCGCCGGGATCATTTCAGCGAGCGTTGGGCTGATGCTGGCCTTGAAGTGGAAAGACTGGCTGCTGCACAGTTTCGATCCTGCTCAGGCGCAAGCCTCCGGTCTCTGGGTCACCTGGTTGCACTACGGCCTTCTTGCCGCCCTCTCCCTGACCATTGTTGCGACCTTGTCGGCAGCGGGCCTGATCCTGGCGATCGGATTGCTGATTGCGCCTGGCGCCATCGCCTTCCTGATCGTACGCCAGTTCTCCACGATGCTATGGGTCTCAGTGTTGGTCTGCATGGTCTCGATGCTGCTGGGCACCTATGCCAGCTTCTTTCTCGACAGCGCCCCCGCACCAACCATTGTTCTGATCCTGACCGGGTTGTTTATCCTGGCCTTTTTGCGACGGCAGATGGTGACCCGGCGTATGTCCATGAAGCGGGTCGAGAGCTCTTCGCACAGCTGATCCACCAGGCACCAAAGCCTGCCCAGAAACCGGTTCTGGAATGTCATGCCGGTCCGCGATACCCTGTTTCAGGGAGGCACCGAAATGAAAGATCACACCAACCTGCCAAGCGGCTATTATGCGGCCGATGCATGCGATCTAAGCGCATTCCTCGACGCGCTGGACCGTGAAACGCGCAGCGAGGACGTCGCTTTTGCGGCGGACATTCAGAACAACGTCCCCCTTTATGACGCCTCCCGCATTCGTCCGCAGGTGGAAGACCCGGCGCGCCGCCGCGATCTCATGAGAGAATGGGCCTGGGTGCTGATGTCCGGGCCCGGCGTTGTCGCGTTGAAGGGGGCATATGCGGACACCTCTGTGCTGGACGAGGCGACAGTCGTTTATGAACGGATCATCGCGGAAGAAAAAGCCGCCAAAGGATCGGGGGGCGATCACTTCGCCGCTGCGGGGGCCAATGATCGCGTCTGGAACGCCCAGCAAAAACTCTGTGAGCAGGCACCGGACGTCTATCTTCGGTACTTCGCGAATACGATGATTGACGCGGTGAGCGAAGCGTGGCTGGGTCCGAACTATCAAATGACCGCTCAGGTTAATCTGGTGCATCCGGGCGGCGGTGCCCAACAGGCCCACCGGGACTATCATCTGGGTTTTCAAACCGAAGAAATCAGCGCCAGCTACCCCGCACATGTGCATGCTTTGTCGCCCGTTCTGACATTGCAGGGGGCAATTGCCCATTGTGACATGCCCCTCGAAAGCGGCCCGACCAAGCTGCTGCCGTTCTCCCAGACCTATCTGCCGGGATATGCTGCCTGGCGGCGCAGTGATTTCCGAGACGTGTTCGAAGAACGCTACATCCAACTCCCCCTGTCAAAGGGGGATGTCGTGTTCTTCAACCCTGCGCTTTTCCACGCAGCCGGGGCAAACACCAGCAAGGACATCGGTCGCATGGCCAATCTCCTGCAAGTGTCTTCGGCCTTCGGGCGGGCCATGGAAACTCTTGACCGGAGAGGGATGTGCAAAACGCTCTATCCTTTCGCGGTGCGGGCGCAGCGAACCGGCACCTTGAATAATGCAGAGATGTCGGCGGCTCTGGCGGCGACGGCGGAAGGGTATTCCTTCCCCACGAACCTCGACCGCGACCCACCGATAGGGGGTTTGGCACCCGAGACGCAGAAAGCACTCTTCCTTCGCGCCCTGTCAGAAAATATGTCAGAATCCGACTTTTCGGATCACCTTGATGCGATGGCGGCACGCCAGTCGGCCTGACGCCATCCCGGGGGAGGGTCTGTCTCTTGCGCGGCTAGACCGTCCCGCCAAGGCTCCCTTCCAGAGTGGCCATTTCCTGCCCCCCGGCCATCATGTCCTGCAACTCTTCCGGTGTGATCTCTCCGCGCTCCGCCGTGCCGAGAGTTTTGCCCCTGTTGAGCACGGTAAAGCGGTCCCCCACCGCCATGGCGTGGCGCACGTTATGGGTGATGAACACCACGGCAATCCCCTGCTTGCGCACCTTGTCTATGGTGGCCAGAACATTGGAGGTCTGGCGCACACCGAGGGCCGAGGTCGGCTCATCGAGGATGAGCACCTTGGCACCGAAATGGACCGCACGCGCAATGGCCACGGTCTGCCGCTCACCACCCGATAACGTGCCCACCGCCTGATCGGGCCCGCGCAGGTTGATGCCCATTGTGCGCATCTCCGCCATGGTGACCCTGTTGGCGTAATCATGATCAAAAAAGTTGATGCCCGCGATCTTCTTCAACGGCTCGTTGCCCATGAAGAAATTCCGACTGACCGACATCAGCGGGATCATCGCGAGGTGCTGGTGGACCGTTGCGATACCGGCCGCAATCGCATCCCGCGGGTCGGCGAAATCAAGCGGCTTGCCTTCGAAAACGATCTCGCCCGCGGTTGGCTTGTGGACGCCGGACATGGTCTTGATGAATGTCGATTTTCCAGCACCGTTGTCACCAAGCAGGCAGTGACATTCGCCAGCAAAAATATCCACGGACACACCGGCGAGCGCAATCACGCTGCCGAAGTGCTTTTCGATGTTTTTCATCTGGATGATTGCATCGGCCATATCAGCGTTCCCCCGTGATGATGCGACGAATGTACGTATTCAGGATCACCGCGAAGAGCAGGATCACCCCCAGGAACACCCGGAAAAGCGAGCTTTCCACCCCGGCAAAGAACAGGCCCTGTTGCACCACGCCGAAAATCAAAGCGCCCAGAGCGGCACCGATGACGGAGCCATATCCGCCGGTCAGCAAGGCCCCACCGATCACAACCGCGATGATGGCTTCGAACTCCTTGAGAAGCCCTCGGTCGGCCCCCGCCGATCCGAATTCCATCACCTGACAGACTGCAAAAACCGTGGCGCAGAAAGCCGTGAACATGAACATCATGATCTTGACCTTGTTCACCGGCACCCCGGAATTGCGCGCGGCTTCGGCGTCGCCACCCGAGGCAAATACCCAGTTGCCAAATCTTGTGCGCGTCAGCAGGATATGGCCAAAAACGATCAGAATAATCGCCCAGACGATCAGCATCGGAATACCGTCAACCACCGGTTCACCCGCGCGCGTACCGCGCTCGAAGACACCGATAATGCCCATATCTCCAAGCCATTGAAAGATGGGCTGACCGATCTTGCCGCCAAAGAATGGTGCCAACCAGTCGCCTTCAGCCGCATCGCGAATGCCGCCAATGATGGTTTTACGTTCGATCGTCTGTGGGATGTAGATTGTAAAACCACGCAGGATAAACAGGAACGCCAGCGTCACGATAAAACTGGGCAGTCCGGTTCGGACCACGATCCAGCCGTTCAGCGCGCCCAAGGCGCAACAGATGGCAAAGGTGATGATGATGGCGATCCACATTGGCCAGGCAAGGACGACGCCGAAAACGGCGATCATCATGCCGGCAAAACCGATCATCGATCCAACGCTGAGGTCGAACTCTCCGCAGATCATCAGCAGGCACGCACCCACGGCGATGATCATGAATTGCGCCGATACGATGGTCCAGTTCATCACGCCCTGGCTGTTGAACATCCCGCTGTCAAAAGCAAAAAGCGCAAAAAGCGTAAACACGGCAAAGGTGCCAACGATGCCGCCAAGTTCAGGGCGGATCAGGGCACGGCGAAATGCCGAAATCTCTTTAATCCGTTCGTCTGTCTGCGTGGTCTCTGCCATAACGTGTCCTTCAGCGTGCAGAAGTTGAAAAAAAGGGCGGCCCTCTTCTTGAGAAAGCCGCCCCTGTTACGGTCGTGAGATCAGCGGTATTCGCCGGCGAACTCTTCAACTTTCGTAAGGGCGTCTTTGGTCACAAAGCCGGGTCCGGAGTTGATGTTGTTGCCAGGCAGAACACCATAGCGGTCCCAGTTGGCCAGGATCACAACGGGCATATACGCCTGAAGGAACGGCTGCTGGTCGATACCCCAGTTGATCGTACCATCCTTGATGCCTTTGACGATTTCCTCACCCAGGTCAAAGGTGCCGAAGTGGATCGCACCGGCCATGCCGTTTTCCTTCAGCGCCGCAATCGTCGGGTCGGCGGAAACTGGGCCAAGCGTCAGGATGCCGTCCACACCGGGATTGGCAGACAGATAGGCCAGAACCTTGTTCTTGATTTCCGACGGGTCGGTGCCGCTGTCCATCATGGCATCGCCCAGATCAATCCCCAGGCCATCGGCGTATCCGCGGCAACGCTCACCAACCGTTGGTTGCTGGATCGCATGGTTCACGCACAGAAACTTGGTCACACCCTCGCCTGCCGCTCTTTGCCCGGCCGCAAACCCTGCGTCATACTCTGGCTGACCAACATACATTAGAGCACCGATTTCGCGCGCCTGCTCCGGTGTGCCGGTGTTCATGATGATGACGTCGATCCCCTGATCGACCGCTGCAGTGATTGGCCCTTTGAGAACGTCAAAATCCGCAAGCGTGGTGATGATACCATCCGGCTGGCTGGCTGCTGCCTGCTCGATAATCCGAGCCATATCCGCGATATCACCGGTCGGCGGGTTGCGATACTCAACCTCCGCACCAACCTGTTCACCGGCCAACGCGATGCCGTTCTTGATCGTGTTCCACCAGCTGTCGCTGTCAGGGGCGTGGCTGACCAGAATGTACTTCTCGCCTTCCGCCGACGCTGTCTGCGCGGTCACAAAGGATGCAGCGGCAATCGCGGTCGCGAGCGCCAGTTTCTTCATCATTGACATTATAAATTCCTCCCAAGGATTCACCGTTCTCATGGCAAAAGAGTGGCTTTGGCCACCTCTCCGACTCGACTTAAGCACATGAAGCACTTCTTTGCAACCGGTTGCAAAATATGCGATCATTTTTCATACTGCTCGAAAGTGACACCTGCGATAAAAGATCAGACATCGCGAAAATCTGGACGACAGCCCTATGGCCATCACATTGAAAGAGGTTGCGAAGCGCGCCGGGGTCTCGCGCTCCGCCGTGTCCAGAACGTTCACAGATGGCGCATCGGTTTCCGAGAAAATGCGGCGCAAGGTCGAAAAGGCCGCCCGCGATCTGGGGTACAGTCCAAATGCACTTGCCTCTTCTTTGACAACCGGACGCACCAAACTCATCGGGCTGGTTTCCAACAACTTTCACAACCCGATCTTCCTGCAGGTTTTTGACCTTTTCACCCGGGGATTGCAGGATCGGGGATTGCGCCCCCTGCTGGTCAACCTCTCGGATGAAACCGATCCGGAGGCATCTGTCCGGATGTTGCGTCAGTATTCCGTGGACGGCGTCGTGGTGGCGTCGTCAACCCTGTCACCCGATTTCGCCAAAGCGTTTCGCGATGCGGGCGTGCCGGTCGTGCACAGTTTCGGGCGTTCCACAAGCGCGCCACAGGTCCATGTCGTGGGGATCGACAACGTGGAATGCGGGCGGATGGCCGCACGGACATTGCTAGCGCGCGGCTACAAGGACATCGCCTTTCTGGGCGGGCCTGAATCCGCCACATCCACGCAGGACAGGTACAAGGGGTTCTTTCAGGAGCTTGCCACCGCGCCGGATATAAATCTGTCCCATTCCTTTGCGGAGCAATATTCGTTTGACGCAGGCCGCAAGGAAATGCTGCGCCTGCTCCGCGATCACCCCGCCGAAGCCTATTTCTGCGGTGATGATGTTTTATCCATTGGCGTGCTTTCGGCCATCAAGGACAGCGGGTTGCGGGTCCCGGAAGACATCGGGATCATCGGGTTGAACGACATGGAAATGGCCCGATGGCAGAATATTGATCTCACCACGATCCATCAACCGATCCGTCAGATTGTCACATCCTCAATCGAACTGATGGTGGCCATGCTGGACGAACCCGACCGCTACCCCGAGGGCAGAGTGTTTCCCTGTTCGATCGTTGAGCGGGGCACATTGCGCCCCGCCCCGTAGCTACCGATACATCGGCGGGCGTGCATCGACCCACGCACCATCGCCTTTCCCGCTTTCCGCCACCGCGAAAACGGCAGCCATGGACCGCAACCCGTCGCTTGCACGTGGATAAAGATCAGCGGCAGGATCCATCGCGCGGCCTTCTTTCTCGGCGCGGATCGCTTCGGCCAGATCGGCGTAGATATTCGCGAAAGCCAGCGGCATACCCTCTGCGTGACCCACCGTGACACGGCTCGTACGATCCGCTTCGGGGCTGAGCCCACCCGCGCCGCGTTCGATGACTTCGAGCCGCCCGTTCAGGGGCATCCAGTAAAGCTGGTTGGGGTGTTCCTGCGACCAGCGCAAGCCGCCCTTTTCGCCGAAGACCTGCAATGTCAGCCCGTGCTGGCGACCCAGCGCCACAGATGACGTCCAGAGCCGCCCGACAGCGCCCCCATCAAAGCGCAGGTTGACCATCGCATCGTCTTCCAACACGCGACTGGCAATACAGCTCACCGTATCCGCCGACAGGCGCGTGGCTTCCTGACCGATCACGAAACTGGCCATGTGCAGAGCATGGATGCCGCAATCCGCAAACTGTGCGGACACGCCCGCCTGCGCCGGATCGTAGCGCCAGCGCACACGCGGATTGTCGGCATCCGCGGCATCTGCATGATGCCCATGGGCAAACTCGGCCTTGACCAGACGGATGCCGCCCAGATCGCCCCGCGCCACCATCGCCTTCATGTGACGCACGAGGCTGTAGCCGGAATAGCCGTAGTTCACCGCGCAAATGCGACCGGAACTTTCCGACAGGCGCACGATCTCCTCACCTTCAGCGACCGTCATCGTCATGGGTTTCTCGCAGAGCACGTGAAAACCCGCTTCCAGAAAGGCTTTGGTGATCTCAAAATGTGTCGCATTGGGCGTGGCCACGGTCACCAGATCAACCCGGTCGTCACGCGCCGCCTCACCCGCCAGCATCTCGCGCCAGTCGCCATAGGCGCGATCTGCATCCAGCCCCAATCGCTGACCATAGGCGCGCCCTTGCTCCGCCCGGTGGTCCAGCGCGCCTGCGGCAAATTCAAAAGCCCCGTCGAGGCCCGCCCCAAGACGGTGTGCCGGGCCAATCTGGCTGCCTTCTCCGCCGCCTATCATGCCCCATTTCAGCTTAGCCATGATGTTTGCCCTCTACTTAAAGCCAATGGATTCAAGGTATTCCCGGTTTGCCCGCGCATCCCCGACAGGATCGGGATCAAGCGTGGGGTCGCAGTCCTGCTCAACCGTGCACCAGCCCTCAAAACCGGCGTCCAGCAGTACCTGGCGCACGGCGGGGAAATCCACGTCCCCCTGCCCCAGATTGCAGAAAATACCCTGCCCGCAGGCATCATAAAACCCGGTCCGTTTGGCGATCACATCGGCTTTGACCACAGGATCAATGTCCTTGAAATGCATATAGGAAATGCGCCCTATATGCCGCTTCATGAAGGCCACCGGATCAAAACCCGCATAGGAATGATGCCCGGTGTCAAAGCAGATTTTGAGTATGCGCTCGTCGACCTCATCCAGCAGGCGCTCCAACTCGGGTTCAAAATCCATGAAGCCCGCCGCATGGGCGTGAATGCCCACCGTCAGCCCATAGTCTTCGGCACCCATCTTGGCGATGGTGGCGATCCGGTCGCGGTAGGCCGCCCATTCCGCCGCATCCATCTGTTCGGCTTCCTGCGCCCGCCCGGCCGTGGGCGCGCGGCGCTCTGAAATGGAATCGATCAGCACCAGATGCTGCGCCCCATGGGCCGACAGCGCCTTGCAGGTGCGCACCGACCCGTCCAGCACATCCTCCCAGGCATCCGGGTCATGAAAGGGCCGGAACACCACGCCGCCGATCAGTTCCAGATCATGCGCGGCCAGCGCCTCCCCCAGCACGGTGGGCTCTTCCGGCATGAAGCCGACTGGGCCAAGCTCAATGCCCTTGTAACCCGCCTCGGCGCAGTCCTTCAGGACGGATTGCCAGGTGGGATTGCGGGCATCGTCCGCAAATTCCACGCCCCATGAACAGGGGGCGTTACCAATACGAAGTGTCATGGGTTTTTGCCTTTCCCAAACTCAGAATTCAGAGATGTCTTTCCAGTTTTTATCGCGCGAGGACGCCATGGCCGCCGCGATCACGCGATTCACCTCCATCCCGTCTTCAAAAGCGGGCCAGATGTTCTGGCCGGTCTCGATGGCGCGCAGAAAATCCCGCGCCTCAATGATGATCTGGTCCTGATAACCGGTGCCATGCCCCGGCCCCTGACAAAAGGGCTCGTAGTCCGGATGCGCAGGCCCTGTGAGAATTTTTGCGAACCCGCGCGTGGCGTCATCACCGTCCATCTTGTAAAGCCAAAGCGCATTCTGATCTTCCTGATCAAAACGGATCGCGCCTTTTGTTCCCGTGATTTCATAGGCATAGCCCATCTTTCGCCCCGTCGCGATGCGGCTGAAATACATCTGCCCCATGGCCCCGTTGGCAAAGCGGCACATCATCTGCGCATGATCATCATTGGTCACAGTCCCGCCCGGACGCGCGGAATGAACGGTTTCCACCTCCGCGATCAGCTTCTCAATTGGCCCCAGCAGTGCCAGTGCCGCGTTGATCATATGCGGCGCAAGATCACCCATGGTCCCGTTGGCATCCCCTTGCGTGCGCCAGGACACAGGGCTCTCCGGATCGGCATAGAAATCTTCGGTATGCTCGCCGCGAAACCAGGTGATATCCCCGATCTCGCCTTGCGCGATCAATTGACGCGCAAACTGGCTCGCCGGTGTCCGGATATAGTTGAAGCCCACCATGTTGGGCACGCCCGCACGCTCCGCCGCCGCGACCATCGCACGGCTGTCTGCCAGCGACGCGCCCAGCGGCTTTTCGCATAACACCGGCTTGCCCAACGCAAAGGCTGCCTCGGCGATCTCGCGGTGCAAGTCCTGCGGTGTTGCGATGACAATGGCCTCAACGCCTGCGTCATTCACCAGCACGCGCCAGTCATCTGTCGCCCGCGCAAACCCGTAAGCTTTGCGGTATTTCTCCGCAGATTCAGGCGTGCTGGCGCAGATCATCTCCAGCCTGGGCCGGAGCTTCGCGTCAAAGACAGCACCCACGGCGGACATGGCGACAGAATGCGCCTTGCCCATGTAGCCACCCCCAAGAATGCCAATGCCAATCTCTGCCACGTCCCGCCACCTTTGCGAATTTCCGTTTGCAACCGGTTGCAAAATTAGTATCGTGGGATTCTGAACTGCGCAAGACGCGAAATGAGCAACCGCTTTAAAATCGCAAAAGGACGGCCACCCATATGACCCAGAAACTGACCACGGCTCAGGCCATTATCAAATGGCTCGACAACCAGTTCATCATGGTGGACGGGGAAGAGATGCGCGTTTGCGGCGGCGGTTTTGGCATCTTCGGACACGGCAATGTCACCTGCCTGGGGGAAGCGCTTTATGGCGTTCGCGACACGCTGCCACTCTATCGCGGGCAGAACGAGCAGAGCATGGGGTTCGCCGCTGCGGGCTATGCCAAACAATGGCTGCGCCAGCGGTTCATGTTCTGCACCGCCTCCGCCGGGCCGGGCACCTCAAATCTGGTGACTTCGGCGGCCCTGGCGCACGCCAACCGGCTCCCCATGCTGCTGCTCTGCGGCGACACTTATGTGACCCGCCTGCCCGATCCAGTCTTGCAGCAGATGGAAAATTTCAACGACCCCACCTTTGGCGTGAACGACGCGTTCAAACCGGTCAGCCGCTATTGGGACCGCATCACCCACCCTGCCCAGATCATCCAGTCGCTGCCCGCCGCCCTCGCGACGCTGCTCGATCCGGGCGATTGCGGGCCTGCCTTCATCGGCTTGCCGCAGGATGTTCAGGGCTGGACCTACGACTACCCGGAGGCGTTTTTTGAAAAGCGTGTGCACCGCATTCGCCGCCAGACGCCCGACGCAGAGGAAATAGCCGATGCCGCCGCCTTGCTGGCAAGCGCGAAACGCCCGATGATCATTGCGGGCGGTGGCGTGCAATACAGTCGCGCGGTGCGTGAGCTGACCGAATTTGCCGAAGCCCGCCAGATACCGGTGGTCGAAACCATTGCCGGGCGCGCCAATCTGCTGGCAGATCACCCGCTGAACATCGGGCCCATCGGCGTGACCGGCTCGGACAGTGCCAATGCCATCGCCGAAGAGGCGGATGTCATCCTGGCCGTCGGCACGCGGCTTCAGGATTTCACCACCGGGTCGTGGACGGCATTCTCGCAGGACGCGCAGTTCGTTTCGATCAATGCGGCACGCCATGACGCGGGCAAACATCGCGCGCTGCCGGTTGTCGGGGACGCCAAACTGGGCCTTGCCGCCTTGGGCGCGTCGCTGGGCACCTATCGCAGCCCCGAAAGCTGGACCAAAAGGGCCCGCGATGAACGCGCCAAATGGGACGCCTATGTCGCCGAAAACATATCCTTTGGTGACAACCGGCCGAATTCCTACGCGCAGGCCATCGGCGTGGTAAATGCGCTTTGCCACAAACGCGACCGCGTGGTGGCAGCCGCAGGCGGCCTGCCTGCGGAGGTGACTGCGAACTGGCGCACGCTGGATTGCGGCACGGTGGACGTCGAGTTTGGCTTTTCCTGCATGGGCTATGAAATCTCTGGCGCCTGGGGCGCGCGGATCGCCCAATCGGAGCGCGAGTCGGACAGGGACACCATCGTCTTTATCGGTGATGGCTCCTATCTGATGATGAATTCGGACATCTATTCATCGGTTCTGACAGGCAAGAAACTGATCATCCTGGTGCTCGACAATGGTGGTTTTGCTGTCATCAACAAGCTGCAAAACAACACCGGCAATGAAAGCTTCAACAACCTGATCGCGGATTGTCCCACCGTGCCGACCCCCTTCGCTGTGGATTTTGAGGCCCATGCCGCCGCCATGGGCGCGCAGGCCGAAACCGTTGCCAACCCGTCCGAACTGGGCGAAGCTTTCAAGCGCGCACAGGCGTCCGACAAAACCTGCGTGATTGTCATGAAAGTCGATGCCTATGAGGGCTGGACGACAGAGGGCCATACCTGGTGGGAATGCGGCACACCGCATATTTCCACGTCCCAAAAGGTGCATGCAGCACATGTCGCGTGGGAAAATGGCCGCGCACGTCAGCGAAAGGGCGTCTGATGCTGCGCGACGCTCTGGCAAAACGGAATTTCGTGGTGGTGGGCCGTGTGGGGATGGATTTTTTCCCCGATCCGCCCGGCACCAGCACGCCCGACGCGCAGGTGATGAAAGTCGGGATGGGCGGATCTTCTGCCAATATCGCCGCAGGCTTGTGCAAATTCGGCTGTCAGGCCGCCCTTGTGACATCGGTCTCGGACGATGCCGTGGGCTGGTACTGCGAAGGGCAACTCGACCACTACGGCGTGGACAGACAGCATGTAAAACGCGTCACCGGGGAATACCGCACCTCACTGGCCGTCTATGAAACGCGCATCGAAAACCACCAGTCGGTGATCTATCGCAACAACGCGGCGGACTTTCAGATGAGTGTCGCGGATGTGGAGGCGGTGGATTACACGCGCTTTGGCGCGCTGATCACCGCAGGCACGGTCTTTGCTGCCGAACCCTCGCGCGCGGCGGCCTTCCGGGCGTTTGAGCTTGCCCGCGCCGCCGGGTTGCCGATCATCTTTGACGTCGATTACCGCCCCTATAGCTGGCCCTCGCCGAAAGTGGCCGAAGAGGTGCTGAGCCGCGCGGGCGAGATGGCCGATATCATCGTCGGCAATGATGAGGAATTCGGCTTCATGGCCGGTCACATCGACAAAGGGCTGGCCAAGGCGCGCGCGCTCGCCACCAGCGCCCAGATCGTCATCTACAAGAAAGGCCCCGAAGGCGCGGTGACCTTTGCAAATGGCGAAGAAATCGCCACCGGCATCTACCCGGCAGAGGCCATCAAACCCACCGGCGCCGGAGACAGCTTCATGGCCGGGTTTCTGGCCGCCCTCTGCGAAGACCGCCCGATGAAAGAAGCCGTTTTGCGCGGCTCCGCCTGTGCCTCCATCGTGGTCGCAAAACCCGGATGCGCGCCCGCCATGCCCGACAGAAGCGAACTGGAACAGTTCCTCGCCACCCATCCCGGCCCAACCGAAGCCTAGAAGGATCCCACCCCATGCATATCGCCCCTCACGACAATCACAACAAGCCCATTGTGGATGCGGATGACCCGACGGTGCCGCTGAATTACTTCAACATCGTGAAGCTGACACAGGATCAGAGCTTTGAATATCAGGTGCCGGGCTATGAAACCTGCATTGTGCCCGCAACCGGAACCGTCGATGTGGACGTGGAAAGTGTGGCCTTCGCGGCTCTGGGCAACCGCGGCGTCGATGTCTGGGATGGCGAGCCGGAAGGGGTCTATGTCCCTGTCGGTGCAAAGGTTCGGATAACCTGCACCAGTGCTGCCACCGAAGTCTTCATCGCGGGGGCCAGATACGACAAGGTGCTGACGCCATTTGATGTGCGGGTGGCCGAACTGGACAAGGTTCAATACGGCTCCGATGACACGAAAACCCACCGCAAGATCAAGCATATCCTTGGCCAGAAGCAACACGATAAGGTCGGACGGCTTCTGGTCTCGGAACTGTTCACGGTTGGTCAGGGCGGCTGGTCCGGCTTTCCCGCCCACAAGCACGACACCGATAACCTGCCGCATGAAACCCGTCATGATGAGACCTACAACTTCCGCTTTCGCCCCAACCACGGCTCGGGCGTGCAGATCCTGCAACGTGAAGAAGGCAAACCAGGCGACGCCTACCAGCTCATGGATGGCTCCACGATCTGCATCGACAAGGGCTATCACCCCTGTGCGGTGATGCCGGGCTATGAGATGTATTATTTCACCATCCTCGGAGGGCTCAGCCAGCGCAGCCTGGTGCAATATTTCCAGCCCACCCATGCCTACCAGATCGAAACGATCCCCGGCATCAAGGATATGGTGGCGAAGTTCAAGTGAGGCGAAGGCTCGGACCGCTTTGAAACAACGCCCCGCCCGGCGGCTTCGCCGGACAGCCCCCGACCGCCCCCCGGGGCGGGGGCTTCACTCTCACCCGCGGCCGGGGACCGCCCTCAGCGAAATATGAGCCCATGCCCCTTGTCACCCTCTCAGATGTCCTGCAACCCGCCCTGAAAGAAGGCCATGCCATCGCCGGTCTGGTCACGCTCGGCTGGGAGGACATGCGCGCCTATGTGGCCGCCGCCGAGGCTGAAGCCGTGCCGGTAATCCTTCAGGCCGGTCCTTCCTGCCGCGCCCACACACCGCTGCCGGTCTTGGGCAAAATGTTCCGCCATCTGGCCGAAAATGCGTCCGTCCCCGTGGTCGCGCATCTCGATCACGGCTACACGGCGGACGAATGCCGCGAAGCGCTGGACAGCGGGTTTACCTCGCTGATGTTTGACGGATCGCGCCTGCCTCTGGATCAGAACATCGCCGAAACCGCCGCCATCGCCGCGATGGCCCACAAGGCGGGCATCTCCTGTGAAGGGGAAATCGGCTTTGTCGGCTATTCAGGTGGCGAAAACTCCGCAGGCAGCGACCCGCAGGAGGCCGCGCGTTTTGCCGTCGAAACCGGCGTTGATGCCATGGCCATTTCGGTCGGCAATGTGCATTTGCAGGAAAACAAGGAAGGCGGACTGGACGAGGCCCGCATCCGCGCGATTGAGGCGGTCACGGATGTGCCTTTGGTCATTCACGGCGGCTCAGGCGTGCCTCTGGATCAGCGCACGCGCCTTGCACGCGGCTCCGGCATCTGCAAATTCAACATCGGAACGGAATTGCGCATGGCCTTTGGCGATGCCCTGCGCGCCGCCGTTAACAGGGACCCCGACCGGTTTGACCGGGTCACGATCCTGAAAGACACACATGACCCGCTGGTCGCGGCCACACGGCGCGTGCTGCGCGGGTTCAAGGGAGAAAGCCAATGCTGAACATCGGGCTTCTGGGTTGTGGCCGTATTGGCGCTGTGCACGCCCGGTCGATCAAACAACACCCCGACGCGCAGGTGACCACCCTGTCAGATGCCATACCGGCGGCGGCGCAGGCGCTGGCAGAGACCAGTGGCGCTGCCGTTCTGGACAGCGACGCGCTGATCAACAGCGCAGATGTGGACGCGGTGATCATCGGCACCCCGACCGACACCCATTACGATCTGATCCACAAGGCAGCGGCGGCAGGCAAGGCGATCTTCTGTGAAAAACCCATTGACATGTCCGCCGCGCGCATCCGCGACTGCATCCGCGCGGTCACGGCAGCGGGCGTCCCTTTCATGACCGCCTTCAACCGCCGGTTTGACCCCAGTTTTGCCAATCTGCAAGCGCGCCTTGCGCAGGGAGAGATCGGCGATGCCGAGATCATCACCATCCTGTCGCGCGATCCCGCGCCGCCGCCCATCGGCTACATCAAAAGCTCGGGCGGGATTTTTCGCGACATGATGATCCATGATCTCGATATGGCGCGTTTTCTTCTGGGCGAAGAGCCCGTGCAGGTCTTTGCCGTGGGCAGCGCTCTTGTCGATCCCGAGATTGGCGCGGCGGGGGATGTGGATACCGCCGCCGTTACGCTCACCACCGCATCGGGGAAAATCTGCCAGATCAGCAATTCGCGGCGGGCCACCTACGGGTACGACCAGCGGATCGAGGTGCATGGCTCCGGCGGCATGCTGCGTGCGGCAAATGTGCATGAAAACACCGTGGAGGTCGCCACAGGATCGGGTTTTCAGACCGCCCCCACCATGCATTTCTTTCTGGAGCGCTACGAGCTGGCCTACGCGCGCGAGATCGCCCATTTCGTTGAGGCGCTGCGTCAGGGCACGCCTCCAGGCCCGGGCATTGACGACGGCCTCAAGGCACAGCTTTTGGCAGACGCGGCCACCCGGTCCTGGCAAGACGGCACGGTGGTCACATTGGGCTGATCCATCCGGCTCAAAATCGCCGGTGACGCCCTTGTCATCTTGCGAAATGAGGTGTTAGCCTGAACCTACCTAACCGGGCAGCGGGGTGTCTTCCGGACCCGCCCGACGTCACTCAGACGCGTGAAATCCCCGCGGAACCGACCTTTCGTTGTGAAAGGTTTTTTTCGAACGCGCCATGGGGCGCTGAAAGGGAGAGTGACTTATGCAGAACATTGGTATTATCGGCATTGGCGATATGGGAAGTGGTATCGCCAAAAACCTGATTGCAAACGGGTATTCGGTGACGGGGCTTGATCATCTTGCCGCGCGCATGACCGCCTTCACCGGCATGGGCGGTATACCTGCGGACAGTCCGGCCGCGGTGGCCAAAGCGTCGCAGGCGGTCTTTGTCATGGTCATGACCGGCGATCAGGCCAAATCGGTCATTCTGGGCGCGGACGGTCTTGTCGCGCATTTGCCGCAGGGGGGTGCCGTCATTCTCAGCGCCACGATCAAGCCGCGAGAGGCGCGCGAGATCGGGCAGGCCATGGCCGGATCGGGCATTCATCTCATCGACACGCCCGTGTCCGGCGGCTTTCCCGGCGCGCAGAGCGGCACGCTCACGATGATGGCCGCGGCACCGGATGCGGTGCTGGATCAGTTCAAACCGGTGATGAAGGCGGTCTCGGCCAATATTCACCGGGTGGGAACCGAACCCGGCGACGGTCAGACCGTCAAAGCCTGCCTGCAATCGCTGATCGGTGCGCAGTTTTCGGCCACATTTGAAGCCGCAGCACTTGCCGCCAAGGCCGGTGTGCCCGGGCAGGTGCTGCTTGACGTTTTCTCGACCTCCTCGGCAGGCTGCGGCGTTGTCAACAACGCTTTGGAAAAGATCATCGACCGTCAGTTCGAAGGCACCGGCAGCCACATCAACACCATGCACAAGGATCTGACCATCTCCATGGGTCTGGGCGAAGAACTGGGCGTGCCGCTGCACACTGCCGCCTCGGCCATGCAGATATTTCACGCCGGACGCACCAGATATCCTGATGGTGACAACTGGGTCTGTACCCGGGTGATCGAAGAGATCATCGGGGCTGAACTGCACCGGAAGACCGACACATGAAACTGGGTGTGATTTGCGACGGCATCAGCCGGGATCTGCCCCATGCCGTTGATGTCATGGATGAATTCGACCTCGAATATGCAGAACTGCAATTTGTCGGCGACACGGAGGTGGGCGATCATTCGCCCGCCGAGATCAGACAGATCGACAGGCTGCTTCGCGACCGTGGCAAACCGGTCTCCTGCCTCTCGCGGCACATCTTTGCAGGCATGGACGCACAAAACCGGCCCGGCGATGCGCTGCACACCAAACATATGGATGCGCTCAAGCGGGTCATCGAAATGGCGCATGTTGTGGGATCGCCGCTGGTGCGGATCATGACCCAGCGCAAGGAACAGATCCTCTGGGGCAAAAACGGCGCCGAGAAATGGAACGTCGCCCATGGCGCCTGGGACAGCATGGCCCCGATGATCGCACCCGCTGTGGACCTTGCGCGCGCCGAAGGGGTGACGCTGGTGGTGGAGACTGGCAATGGCACGATGGTCAACTCGAACTATACCGCGCGCCGGTTGATCGACGAATTGGATGCAAGGGATGCGCTCAAGGTGCTCTGGGATCCGGGCAACAACTGCTGGTGTCATGAACGCGCCTTCCCCGAAGGCTACGCCGAAGTCAAAGACGGCTATTTGGGGCATATCCATATCAAGGATGTTCTGGTCGACACGCCGCGTGCGACACTAGAGGTCCGCAGAATGGGGGACGGGCAGCTGGGCCCGCTTTTTGGTGACATCGCCGAAGCGCTCAGGACGGACGGGTATGACGGTGTGGTCTCTTTCGAGAGCGTCTATCATCCCGGCAACGGAGATTTCGAGGCCGGTTTCAGAGAGTGCATCGGCGAATTCAAGCGGTTGTACGGCTAATCCCGTTCGCGCATGAGAAGCGATGGTGGCGGGCATTGTTCCGACTGTCCGCCACTCACCAAGCCACGGCTCACGATCGCAGAAACCGAAAAATCGGCAACAAGCCTTCGAACTCTTTGATCGTTCGTTCAATCAAATCGGGGCCGATGGCAAACTCAGGATTCAAATCTTTCCACCCGGAAAACCCCTTTCTGCGCAGCGCCTCGACATGGGGGTGATCCTTGTCAAATCCGGGTGGCACGCGCTTGAGCTCCGGTTCTGAAATCCGGATACCCTTTGCCGAAAGATTCGTGGAAAGTTCGATCAGCGCTGCCCCTTTGGGTCCGGCCATATCGGCTCGAAACCTCTCCAGAACCGCCTTGTCGAACTGGAACACACCGCACCCCAGCGCGAGTTTCCCGCTATCCAGCCCAAAAAACCACATAGGCGCATTGTTCCCGCCGTTTTCTGGGGAAAACGACAGATGAATGTACGGATTATAGGGGGATTTATCCTTGGAAAACCGAACATCACGATAAATCCGGTAGGTTTTTGAACTGTGCGGAACCTGTGTCAACTTCTGCAAACCCATGGCCAGCGCTGTACAAAACCGCTCTGTCGGCGCTTTGACCTGCGCCTCGTAGTCATATTTGTGATCCGCAAACCACTGCCTGTCGTTGTTCGCCTTGAGGTCCGTCAGAAACTGTAAGGTCTCTTTCGGAAAATGATCAAACCTGGTCATCCTTTGTCCTTCAATTCTTGGCAGGTAAAGCTGAGGCATGCTCAAGACACATTGCCAACCAACGGTTCAGTGCCGCCTCATCGCAGGCCGCGTCTTGAACAGAAATGAACCCGCCCAACCGCCTCTTGCCATGGATCACCGGCTCGGCGCCGGGGATCTGCAACGCTTCCGCCTCCAGAGCCTTGCCCACCCGGAACATGAACCGCCCGATGCCATTTTTGTCACGACGCGCGCCGGACAGCATGTTGCCATTGAGAAAAAAGCAATTGCCGCCCATCATCTGCATTTCCGAAATACCCACATGCGCCTTTAGGGCAAGGCGCATGCGACCGGTCAGCTCCGCATCATAAGGCATCAGAAAATGCCAAATGATTTCAAGAGGATTGCCCCTGACAGAACGACCATGGCGATCGACGTCAAAAGCGCTCCGAGGAGGCGGCCGGCCCCGGTGGCCGTTCCACGGAAAGCGGCAAAATGCAGCACCCGCGCAGCCAGCAGGACGCTTCCGGACCCCACCAGCACCCAATGTGGCGCACCGGCGATTTCCGCCCCGGCGAGTGCCAGCAGCGCCAAAGGGACGTATTCAACGAAATTCCCATGCGCCCGGATACGTTTGAGCAGTTCCTCGTCGTCTCCATGCAAAAGCATGATCCCGGTTTTTGCGCGTCTCAAGCCAACGAAGACCGACAGCGCCACGCTCATCAGAACGAAAACGGCGACGAACATCAGGGTGATTTGCGGTGTCTCAGGCATTTGCGTCTCTCCCGTCTAACGGCGCGTCATTGGGCCATGCTCTCATAGGTGATCAGCGCGAACTTGGCGCCATGCGGGTCCGTCAATGTCGCCATACGGCCGACACCGGGCATGTCCATGGCAGGTGCTGTTACCTTGGCCCCTTTGGCTTCTGCCCTTGCGACGCTTGCGTCCACATCGGCAACGGTGAAGTAGATCGTCCAGCTGCCCTGCTCTTCAGGCATGGGGGAAAAACCGCCAATGGCCGTGTCACCCACCGAAGCCGTGGCGTAGCTTGATCCGTCCTGCATCGGCATTTCCTGGATCGTCCAGCCCAATACGTCCTTGTAGAAGGTCTTGGCCTCACCCTGGTTCGGGCCGGAATGTCCGATCCACCCGGAATTCCCGACGGCGGTCATTTCAAGAATACTCATTTCAGTGCTCCCTTGATGGTCACCTTCTTTGCGAAGGAGATGTTCCAAGGACGCGCGCGCCAGAACAATTCCTACAGCATCGCGATATTTTTTTTACAGAGAGAGATTTTCTCGTTTATGGCAACGCGCTCGGGCTCGGTTGGCCCCAACGTCAACGCGATTTTCAGAGCAGTAATGGCTGCGTCGAAATCACCTGATTGTTCCAGCAGCCCACCGCGCATCGTGTGATACCACCGGTACCCGGCAAGCTCGTCTGCCAGGGGGGTCATCTGCTGCAATGCGTGGACCGGCCCACGGGTTTTGGCCATTGCCGCGATCAGGTTCAACCGCACCACCGGCGTTGGCTGCATTGCAAAGAGGGCCGCGTAATGTGCCTCGATGCTACGCCAGTTGGTGGCATCCGCGGTTTTTGCCAGCGCGTGTTCCGCCGCGATAGCCGCTTGAATCCGGTAGGGCCCGGAATGTCCGAGCCGTTCTGATTTCTGCAGCAAGGCCAGGGCTTCGGAAATGGCGGAGGCATCCCACAGGCTCCGGTCCTGATCTTCCAGTGCCACAAGTCTGCCGCTGCTGTCTTGTCGCGCATCGCGGCGCGCGTGTTGAAAAAGCAGCAGCGACAGGAGCGCCATTTGCTCGCCCATGCCGCTGAACAAATCCGCCAGCAACCGCGCCAGACGAATGGCCTCTTCACACAAGGTCAGTTTCATTTGCGTGACACTATTGGAGGTAGACCAGCCTTCGTTGAACATCAGATAGACCATCAGGGAAACTTCCGCCAAACGCTTGCTCCGCTCGTGAAGACTGGGCGTTTCAAAGGGAACCGGGTTTGTTGCAATCTTCTTTTTGGCCCGCGTCAGCCGTTGTTCCATCGCCTTCGGGCCAATCAGAAACGCCCGCGCAATCTCTGCCACGCTCAACCCGCCCACGATCCGCAGGGCCAGGGCAATTTGATCCTGTCGCGGCAAGGCCGGGTGGCAGCAGATGAAAAGCAGGCGCAGGACGTCATCGCGCACTTCATCCGGATCGGGCAGGTTTTCTTGGGGCATTTCGGGCACCGCGAAATTGGTTTTCAGCAGGGTTTGCCGCCTTTGTCGTTTTCGAACCCGGTCCAGCCCTGCGTTCCGCGCAGCGGTGAGCAACCATGCCAGAGGATCCCGTGGGGCGCCCTTGTCCTGCCATTCTGTCAAAGCCTTCAGACAGGCCTCAGAGAAGGCTTCTTCGGCGACATCAATGTCGCGAAAGTAGCGCGTCAATGCCGCAAGCGCGCGCGGTCTGTTGTTCGTGAATGTCGCTTCAAGCCACTCGGACATCTCATCCTTCCGTGGAGATCACGCCTCCGGCCCAGGCAATCGGGCGTATTTCCAGCCGGGCGATGGGAGAAGAGATCATCTCTGCAAAGCGGAGCGCCTCTTTCAGGTCTGCAAATTCTGCCGCGTAAAAGCCCAGGAACCCCTCTTTGGTCTCCGCGAAAGGGCCATCGACAATCAGCGGGGCCTGTCCCGTGGCTGCCGGAGGCTCTAACGTGACGGCCGTGGATGTCGGCATCAGTTTGATCGACAGGAACTCACCGCGCTCGGCCAAGGCCTCCTGCAACGCCGCGTGCCCTGCGAGCACCTCTTTCTTTTTGTCCTCGCTCAGTGTCTCAAACACCCCCGGTTCACCGTAGATTGCAATTGCATACATCATGAGATCGCCTCCCCTGTTGATTTCCAATGGTGCGAGGACGCGCGGGAAAATGCAAATCCGACAGATATCCCGCGTTTCTGAACTTCCAATTTTTGCAAATCCGGGAGCGCTCCTAATTTCGCGCCTTGAAAGGGCGTGCCACTTGACATTGGACACGGTTCCGACGCAACTGCCTTACTGTTGGTGCTTGTCTGACAAGTGAAAAGGGAATGCGCAGTCGAAGCTTTCGGTGAAGCGCAGCCGCCCCCGCGACCGTGAACGGAAAAGATGTGCCATAAACCACTGGAGCCTGGCTCCGGGAAGGGGTGCACATCACAGGCCTTGCGCCGAAATCCGTGAGCCGGGAGACCTGCCAATGGGACGTGAAGAAACCGGACGGGGTGTTCCGGTGTCGAGATCAGACCTGAACGTTTCAGGCCCCTCTCGCCATCAGACCCGCGCGCCATGAGGAATGGAACCGAAGGTCATGAGCACGGATGCACCCGATGCGCGCACCGAACTGCTGGTCTGCATAAAATGCAGGCGCGGGCAGGACATCCCCGAGGACGACCGCCGCCCCGGGCAACGTCTCTATGACAGTCTGGCCGAGCGTGCCCTGCCCGATGGCGTGCGCCTGAGACCGGTTGAATGCCTGCAAAACTGCGATCATGGCTGCACGATTGCCCTGCGCGGCGGGCAGCGATGGACCTATATCTACGGAAATATCGACGAAGTGTCGCATCCGGACCTGCTGCTGGACGGTGCCGCACGCTACAACGCCACGCAGGATGGGTTGATCCCATGGCGCGAGCGTCCCGACCATTTCAAACGCAACTGCGTTGCCCGCGTCCCCCCACTGGAGAACGAACATGACTGATCTTGCCAAACTTCCCGTCACCGTGATCACCGGGTTTCTCGGCTCCGGCAAAACCACCCTTGTGCGTCAGTTGATGCAGAACCCCGGCGGCAAACGTCTGGCCATTGTGGTCAATGAATTCGGCGATGTGGGTGTGGATGGCGACATCCTGAAAAGCTGCGCGATCCCCGATTGTCCGGCGGAAAACATCATGGAACTGGCCAATGGCTGCATCTGCTGCACCGTGGCAGACGATTTCATCCCCACCATCGAGGCTTTGATGGCGCTCGATCCGCGCCCCGATCACATCCTGATTGAGACCTCTGGGCTGGCGCTGCCAAAACCACTGCTCAAGGCTTTCGACTGGCCCGATATCCGCTCGAAAATCACCGTCGACGGCGTGATCGCTCTGGCCGATGCCGAGGCCGTGGCTGCAGGACGGTTTGCCCCGGATGTGGCGGCTGTGGACGCCCAGCGCGCAGCGGACGAAAGCATTGATCACGAAACGCCCCTGTCGGAGGTTTTCGAGGATCAGATTTCCTGCGCCGACATCATCCTGCTGACCAAACCCGATCTGGCCGGACCCGACGGCGTGGCAAAGGCCAAGGCGATCATCGCCGCCGAAGCCCCCCGCGCGCTGCCCGTGGTCGAAGTGGCCGAAGGTATCGTGGACCCGCGCGTGATCCTCGGGCTGGAGGCTGCGGCAGAGGATGACATGGACGCGCGCCCCAGCCATCACGACGGGCATGACGATCACGAACATGATGATTTCGAAAGCATCGTGGTCGATATCCCCGAACAGGCAGATCCTGCCGATCTGGTGCGCGCGGTTGAAACGCTGGCCAATGATCACAACATCCTGCGCGTCAAGGGCTACGCGGCGGTCAGCGGCAAACCCATGCGTCTGCTGGTGCAGGCCGTGGGCGCGCGTGTGCGTCATCAATACGACCGTCCATGGCAGCCCGGCGAGGCGCGTCAGGGCCGTCTGGTCGTGATCGCTGAACATGACGACATCAACGCCGACACGATCCGCGCCGTTCTGGGCGCGCGGGCCGTCGAGGCCGCCGAGTAAGCTGCCATGCACGTCGTTTTCCGCGAAAGCCACGGGTTGGAGGAAACCGAGACGCCGACGGATTTGGGCCAGAGCCCTGCCGATCTGGTGGTCTTGTCGTTTTCCGACAGTGACCTTGGCGCTTTTGCGGAAGGCTGGCGGCGCGGCGGCGGGCCGGAGGGGCGCTTGCCCAGCCTGCGGTTGGCCAATCTGGTGGCCCTCAAACACCCCCTGTCGGTCGACACCTATGTGGCGCAGACGCTGGAGGGGGCAAAGGGCATTCTGATCCGGCTCATCGGCGGCGTGCCTTACTGGTCCTACGGGTTGCAGCAGGTCCGCGCACTGGCCCAGCGCCGCGGCATCGCGCTGGCCGTTCTGCCAGCGGACGGGCGCGTCGATACCCGGCTGGACGCATTCGCCACCCTGCCGGTCTCCACCCTGCGCCGGTTGAGCCATCTGTGCGATACCGGCGGCATCGTCGCGGCACAGGCAGCCCTTGCACAGCTTGCACTCGCCGCAGGGCTTTATGCCGGACCGGTCAAAGGCGCCAAGACCCTGCCAACCGTCGGCGCCTGGACACCGGCGCACGGTGTGACCTGCCCCGCCTTTGCGCAAAAACCAGATCAAAAACCGCGCATCCTTGTGACCTTCTACCGCTCCTATCTGGTGGCCGCCGATCTGGCCCCGGTCGAGGCGCTGTTCGCGGCGTTCGAGGCGCGCGGCTATGAGCCGCTTGGCCTTTTTGCGCCCTCGCTCAAGGCCCCGCAGGCGGCGGGCTGGCTCCGCCGTCAGGTTGCGCACCTGGCACCGGCGGCGATTGTGAATGCCACCGCTTTCAGCGGCAAGGGCGAGGACGGGACATCGCCGCTGGACGCCGCAGACGTGCCGGTGTTTCAGGTGGCGCTCGCCACATCCACGCGCAAGGCCTGGGCCGAAGCGGAACGGGGTCTGTCCCCGGCGGATCTGGCCATGCATGTGGTGCTGCCGGAAGTGGACGGGCGGATCATGGGCGGTGTCGTCTCCTTCAAGGAGCCGGGTGTGCGGGATGCCCATCTGGAATACGCGCGCTTTGCCCATGCGGCGGAAACCGAGCGGGTCGAAGCGGTTGCGGCCCGCGTGCACGGCTGGCTGGAACTGGCGCGCAAACCCGCAGGTGACCGCCATGTCGCCCTGCTGCTCTCCACCTATCCGGGCAAGGACTGGAACATGGGCCACGCCGTGGGCCTAGATGCCCCGGCCTCCGCACAGGCGATTTTGGCGGATCTGCGCGGGCATGGATATGACATACCATCTGTGCACGGATGTCATACGCAAATCATACAAGGGGTTTGCCGCTGGGATCTGGCCTCCTATCGCATCGCACTGGCCCGCCTGCCGGAGGTTTTGCGCCGCGATCTTGAGACCGTCTGGGGCCCGCCCGAAGACGACCCGATGGTCTGCGACGGCGCGTTTGAGTTCCCGGTCAGCCAAGTGGGAAAGGCCCTGATCGCGCTGCAACCGGAACGCGGCAGGGCGGCCCAGCGGGTCGATGACTACCACGATCTGTCGCGCACCCCGCGCCACCGCTATGTGGCCTTCTATCTCTGGCTTCAAAGCCGCGTGGATGCGCTGGTTCACATCGGCGCACATGGCACGCTGGAATGGCTTCCCGGAAAATCCGTCGCGTTATCAGCTACTTGCTGGCCGGAGGTATTGACCGGCGCGCTGCCGGTCATCTATCCGTTCATCGTCAACGATCCCGGCGAGGCGGCACAGGCCAAAAGGCGCATCGGCGCGGTCACGCTGGGCCATATCCCGCCGCCCCTGCGCCCCAGCGACACCCCTGAACGGCTGGTCCGACTGGAGGCGCTGCTGGATGAGTTTTCCAATGCCGACGGGCTGGACCCGCGCCGCCGCGACCGGTTGCAGGACGATATCCGTGCTGAGGCGCAAGCCCTTGGTGTAGAACAGGATTTAGGGCTGGAGCAGGCCAGTTGCAGTGCCGAGGCCATCACCCGTATCGACCGCTTTGTCTGCGACATCAAGGAAAGCCAGTTCGGCGAAGGGTTGCACATCTGGGGCAGATCTCCGCCCGGTAAGACAGGCTTTGATACGCAGACATCGGCGCAGTCTGAACGCAGCGCCCTGCTGGCGGCGCTGGACGGGCAGCGGATCGCGGCCGGTCCCTCCGGCTCCCCCTATCGCGGCCGCACGGATGTGCTGCCCACGGGCCGCAACCTCTACACCACCGATCCGCGCGCCGTACCCACACGCGCGGCCCATGCTCAGGGGGTCCGGCTGGCGGAAGAGCTGGTGCGGCGGCATTTACAGGATTCGGGCGACTGGCCCCGGGGGCTGATTGTCGATCTTTGGGGCTCGGCCACCATGCGCACGGCTGGCGAGGATTTTGCCATGGCGCTGCACCTGCTGGGGGTGCGGCCTGTCTGGGATGCAGGATCGGAGCGCGTCTCCGGCGTTGAGGTGTTGCCAATCACCGAATTGGACCGCCCGCGCCTCGACGTAACTTTGCGTGTCTCCGGGCTGTTCCGCGATGTGTTTCCAACCCTGTCCTCGCTATTTTCTCAAGCAATACGGGCACTTGCGGCGCGCGATGAGGCCCCTGACTGGAACCCGTATGTGGAAGGGTCCGATCTTGCCCGCGTCTTCGGTCCGGCCCCGGGCAGCTTTGGCGTGGGCATGACAGATGCCGCCCAGACTTTCACAGAAGCAGGCCGCAAAGCTGCCGGGGAGGCTTGGCTGCGCGCCAGTGCCTGGGCGCTAGAGGGCGATGACGCTCAGCGAAATGAGGCCGGAATTCGCAGGCGCGTCGCACAAGCCGACAGTTTCGTGCACGCGCAGGATCTGCCGGAAACCGATCTGTTGCTGGCCGCGGACTATGCCGCACATGAGGCCGGGTTTGCGGCAGCACAGGCGATCACGGGGGGCAAGGCCGCCCTTTATCATCTGGATAACACGGACCCCACCCGCCCCCGTGCGCGCGCCCTGCCGGAAGAGATCGCGCGTGTCGTTCAGGCCCGCGCCGCGAACCCCGCTTGGATCAACGGCATGCGCAATCACGGCTTCCGAGGTGCCGCGGAAATTGCCGCAACGCTCGATCACATGGCCGCTTTCGCCCATCTGGCCGGGGCGGTTTCCCCGCATCTTTTTGACCTCTACCATGATGCCACAATCGGGCACGCGGATACCGATCAATTCCTGCAAGACGCCAACCCCGAGGCCCGCGAAGCCATGGTGCAGCGGTTTGCCGAATTACATGCCGCAGGCTTGTGGCAAACGCGCCGGAATTCGATCCTTGCCAGCCTCGAGGCCGCTCAGTGACCGGGCGCCCATCGGTCAAGGGCTGGTGCCCCGGCGCTTTCCGCCCCATGCAATCGGGCGACGGGTTGATCGTGCGCGTGCGCCCGTTTTTGGCACGCTTGACCGCTGCGCAAATGCTTGGGCTGTGTGACCTCGCAGACACATATGGAAACGGCTTTATTGATCTGACCAATCGCGCAAACCTGCAAATTCGCGGTGTCGCGGATGGCGGTTTCGACACTGTGCTGGACGGGTTGAACGCGTTGGGGCTTTTGGATGAAACCCCGGAACTGGAAGCGCGCAGAAATATCATTGTCTCGCCCTTTTGGGAAAATGACGGCGAGACCGCCCGCGTCGCGCGCGCGCTTTTGCAGGCGCTTCCAGACCTGCCAGAGCTGCCCGCCAAATTCGGTTTTGCGGTCGATCTGGAACCGGAGCGCGTATTGCAAAACGCTTCAGCCGACATTCGGATCGAGCGATATGACCAAGGCAGTCTGGTGCGCGCTGACGGGGCGATCAAAGGATTGCCCGTGGCCAGAGGAGAGGAGATCGCAGCCGTTCTGGAACTGGCCGAGTGGTTTGTGGCCAACCGCACAGCCGACAACCGACGCATGGCGCATGTTCTGTCGCACAGGTCATTGCCGGAAAGCTGGCAGCTTTGCGCGCCGAGAGCCGCGTCCCCGCAACCCCAACCCGGTCAGCACCCGCCAGGAACGCTGGTGGGCGCGGCTTTTGGTCAAATGCATGTCGAAACGCTGGCCCGGTTGATACAGCAAAACGGCGTGCCAGCCATCCGCCTGACGCCTTGGCGCTTGCTTCTGCTGGAAGGTGTTCAGGCAAGAAACCTCGATGGTTTTGTCACCCACCCCGACGATCCCTTGTTGAAGATCGACGCCTGCCCCGGCGCACCTTTCTGTGCCAGCGCAACGGTGAAAACACGTGAACTCGCGCGCCGTCTCGCGCCCAGCATCAGCGGCAGCCTGCATATATCGGGCTGCGCCAAGGGATGTGCAAGAAAATCCGCCGCAGATACGGTTTTTGTCGGCAATTCCGGTGGATTTGACCTTGTTCGCAATGGGCATGCGTGGGATGCCCCGGAAAAATCAGGGCTGCGGCCCGACGACACTCTGGCAGAATTGGCGAGCCATCCATGAGTTATAGCTACGAAACAGACGGGGCGGCGATCTATCAGCAGTCTTTCGCGACGATCCGGGCCGAAGCAAACCTCGGGCGTTTCACAAAAGATGAAGAACAAATCGCCGTGCGCATGATCCATGCAGCCGGTCTGGTGGGGCTGGAAGACGACATCCGGTTTTCCCCGGGTTTTGCGGATACCGCACGGGCGGCGTTGCAGGCGGGTGCACCGATCTTATGTGACGCGCGTATGGTCAGCGAAGGTGTGACGCGCCCGCGCCTGCCTGCAAACAACGAGGTCATTTGCACCCTGCATGATGACGGTGTCCGCGATCTGGCTGCGAAAATGCAAAACACCCGATCCGCCGCGGCCCTTGAATTGTGGCGGCCACATCTGAGCGGCGCATTGGTCGCCATCGGCAACGCGCCGACGGCACTGTTTCACCTGCTCAACATGCTGCAGGATCCCGCCTGCCCACGCCCTGCCGCCATCATCGGATGCCCGGTCGGCTTTGTGGGTGCGATGGAAAGCAAAGAGGCGCTTTGGACCGATCAACCGGTGCCCTGTTGCATCGTTCAAGGACGGTTGGGCGGCAGTGCGATTACCGTGGCCGCCATCAATGCCATCGCGAGCCGCGCGGAATGAGTTCGGGGACCCTTCACGGTGTGGGTCTGGGCCCGGGCGATCCCGATCTGATGAGCGTGCGCGCGGACAGGTTGCTACGTGACGCGCGCCACGTGGCGTTTTTTCGCAAAGCAGGCAGGTCCGGGCAAGCACGCCGCATTGTCAACGGGATGCTGCGCGCTGATGTGGTTGAATTTCCGATGGAATACCCGGTCACCACGGAAATCCCGGTGACCGATCCAGGCTATAACGCTGCCTTGTCCGATTTCTATTCTGACTGCACACGGCACTTGCGCGGCTTGCTTGATGGCGGCGAGGACGTCGTGGTGCTTTGTGAAGGAGACCCCTTCTTTTTCGGCTCTTTCATGCATCTCTATACACGGCTGAAAAACCATGTGCCGGTTCAGGTTGTGCCTGCCATCAGCGGCATGTCAGCGGCCTGGACAGCCACGGGGCAACCGGTCACCTGGGGTGACGACATCCTGACCGTTCTGATGGGCACCCTGCCCGGCGACATTCTGGCCGAACGCATGGCGCAAAGTGACGCGGTCGTGGTGATGAAAATAGGCAGGCACTTTGACAAGGTGAAATCGGCGCTGAAGCAGGCCGGAAAATTCGACGACGCCTGGCTCGTTGAATATGCCAGCATGCCCAATCAATCCGTGCAGAAACTGGCAGAGGCCGGTGACAGGATCACGCCTTACTTCTCCATCATCGTGGTGCACGGTCAGGGACGCCGACCATGAGCGGCTGGCTGGTCATTGCAGGGCTTGGGCCGGGCCGTGATGATCTGATCACGCCGGAGGTTAGCAAAGCGCTGGCTGAGGCCACGGATATTGTCGGCTACATTCCTTATGTCGCCCGCGTGACACAGCGTGCTGGTCTGGAGTTGCATGCAAGCGATAACCGGGTCGAGATTGACCGGTCTCGCCATGCGTTGGAAATGGCGGCGGCGGGACGGCGTGTGGTTGTGGTCTCTTCGGGCGACCCGGGCGTTTTCGCCATGGCTGCCGCTGTTTTTGAGGCGGTTGAGGCAGGACCGGACCAGTGGCGCGATCTGGAGATCACCGTGGCACCGGGCATCACCGCCATGCTGGCTGCGGCGGCACAGGCCGGTGCGCCACTGGGGCATGATTTTTGCGCCATCAACCTTAGCGATAATCTGAAACCCTGGGCCGTGATCGAAAAGCGTTTGCGGTTGGCCGTTGAAGCCGATTTCGCCATGGCCTTTTACAATCCGCGCTCGAAATCGCGCCCCGAAGGCTTTGCGAAAACGCTGGACATCCTGAAAGCCGCCTGTGGCGATGCCCGCCCGGTGATCTTTGCGCGCGCCGTCACAACACCTGACGAAGATATACGCGTTGTTCCGCTGCCGGAGGCACAACCGGAAATGGCCGATATGCGCACGATGGTTATCGTGGGGTCTTCGGCCACGCGGATCATCGAGCGAAAGGGAGCGCCCATCGTCTACACCCCCAGATCGGTGACCCCGTGATGCAGCCAGTGCAAAACCGCCTCGGGGCTATGAACCTCCAGACGTCGCGGAACCGGCGGTCGGTCGATCATGATGACCGGCACAGCCAATCTGCGCGCTGCGGCGATTTTGGCGTAAGCACCTGTGCCACCGGAATTTTTGGACACAACCCGCGAAATCCGATGCTCCCGCATCAGCGCAAGGTCACTGTCACTATCGAAGGGTCCACGATCCACAAGAACATGGTGGTCCGGGAAGGGCGGCGGCTCCTGCGGTGGATCAACAAGCCGCAGAAGATAGAAATGCTGCGGGTTCGGCGCGAAATCAGCCAGATGCATGCGCCCGATGGCCAGCATCACCCGCTCCGGCGGGCCATGAAGGGTGGCAACCGCCTCGGGAATATCGCGCACATGGGTCCAGCTATCTCCGACCACGCTGCACCAGGGTGCACGGGTCAAAGCCGTAAGCGGGATGTCGGTGCGCGCGCAGGCCTCAACCGCATTGAAACTCATTTGTGCGGCGAAAGGATGGGTTGCATCGACCACATGGGTTATCTTTTCGGACCGCAGAAAGGCCACAAGACCGTCCACCCCGCCAAACCCGCCCACCCGCTGGGGCAGCGGTTGACGGACGGGTCGCGCAACGCGCCCGGCAAAGGAAACGGTGCCGCGAACGCCCTGTGCCGCCAGCACGCAACACAGCGCGGTAGCTTCGGTTGTGCCGCCGAGAACAAGCAGGTTTGGTGCCATGTCTGAGGCTCCTTGGGTGACCATAATCGGTTTGGGCGAAGATGGCCTCAATGGCCTGCCACCTGCAAGCCAATCCGCCCTGAGCGCTGCAGAAATCGTGATGGGTCCGCCCCGCCACCTTGCGCTGCTGGGCAGCTTGCCATGCCAAACCATTGAATGGCCCGTACCTTTTGCCGATGGCATTGATATGTTGCTGGGGTTGCGCGGTCGGCAGGTCGTGGTTCTGGCCTCTGGCGATCCGTTCTGGTTCGGGGCTGGCGCGACTCTTGCCCGCCATCTGGCGGATGGTGAATGGATCAGCCTGCCCGCGCCGTCGACCTTTTCCCAGGTGGCGAACCGCATGGGATGGTCGCTTGAAAAGACACCCTGCTTTGGCCTGCATGCAGCACCTTTAACACGTTTGCGCCCGTCACTGGCGCAAGGCGCAAAAATGATCGTGCTGCTGCGTGACGGGCCCGCCGTTGAAGCATTATGTTCATATTTGGCGCACGAGACCTTTGGTGCTGCCACCCTGACCGTTTTCGAAGCGCTCGGCGGTCCGAGGGAATGCGTGACCACTTTCAAAGCCGATGCGGGGGTGCCGAAACCCTTCACCCACCCGGTATGCGTCGCTGTTGACATCGCAGGCGAGGGTCAGGCGATGCCTCTGGCCAGCGGCCGTGCGGATGAGTGGTTTGAAAGTGATGGTCAGATGACCAAACGCCCGGTGCGCGCCATGACCCTCTCTGCGCTGGCGCCGCGCCCGTTTGAGCATCTTTGGGACATTGGCGGCGGGTCCGGTTCGATTGCGATTGAATGGCTGCTGAGCCACATATCGCTTCGGGCAACCTGCGTTGAACCACGCGCGGACCGCGCAGCGCGCATCAAAAGCAACGCGGAACGATTGGGTGTGGACCGGTTGAAAACCATCACGGGACACGCGCCCGAGGCCCTCAAAAACCTGCAAGACCCGCAGGCAGTTTTTATTGGCGGCGGGTTGAGCCATGAACTGCTAGACTGGTTGCAATCGAACCTGTCGTCCGGCACGCGTCTCGTGGCAAATGCCGTGACGCTGGAAAGCGAAGCTTTGGTGCTGGGCGCGCAGACTCGGCTGGGGGGTGAACTGCTCCGGCTGGATTTGTCCCGGTCCGAACCCTTGGGTCCGCGACGCGGCTGGAAAGCCAGCTACCCCATCGTACAATGGAGCGTGACCCTATGATTGTTGCCGGATTTGGATTTCGCAAAGACGCCTCCCTGGGCAGTCTGACCGATGCATTTGAACGCGCCTGCGTGGACGTGATGCCCGAATGTATCGCCGCACCCGATGACAAAGCCATAAGGCAAGTGTTTCGCCTCTTTTCCGAGGAGATCGGCGTGCCTGTCAGGAGCATCCCCGCAGATCTTCTGGAACAACAATCCACCGTGACCCAATCGCTGAAATCCATCGTGGAGCGCAACATCGGATCCGTGGCCGAAGCCGCCGCTCTGGCCGCTGCCGGACCTGGGGCGCAATTGATGACCGCAAGACATATCTCCGCAGACAAACTGGCGACCTGTGCGCTCGCCGTGAAAGAGAAATCATGACCGTTCACTTCATTGGCGCCGGACCCGGCGCACCGGACCTGCTGACCCTGCGCGGGCGAGACATCATCGCCGCCTGCCCTGTGTGCCTTTACGCCGGGTCCCTTGTGCCCGAAGCGATTCTGCAACACTGCCCGGAGGGCGCGGAGATTGTGAACACCGCCGCGATGAGCCTTGATGACATCATCGAAGCGATGCGCGCAGCCCATGCCAACGGCAAGGATGTGGCGCGTCTGCATTCGGGCGATCTCTCGGTCTGGTCGGCCATGGGCGAACAGATGCGCAGGTTGCGGGGTGCGGGCATCCCGGTCTCCGTAACCCCTGGTGTGCCTTCCTTTGCGGCGGCGGCGGCAGCACTTGGGTCCGAACTCACGTTGCCGGGTCTGGCGCAATCGGTGGTTCTGACCCGCACTCCTGGGCGTGCGTCGTCGATGCCTGCCGGGGAGACGCTGACGAATTTCGCCGCAACCGGGGCAACGCTGGCGATCCACCTGTCGGTGCAGAACCTGACCCGTGTGATCGCCGATCTGTCGCCCGCCTATGGTCCTGAGTGTCCCGTTGCCGTGGTCTACCGGGCAAGCTGGCCTGACGAACAGATCATCAAGGGCACGCTCTCGGATATCGCTAGCAAGATGGATGACGGTATATCCCGCACCGCACTGATCCTAGTGGGTCCGGCAATTGGTGGTGAAGGATTTGACGAAAGCTGCCTTTATGCGGCCGATTACGACCGGCGATACCGGCCCCAATCGGCGCAAAGTCCCTGGGCAAGCTGGAGCCACGGCGATGACTGATATGCCCGGCATCATGATTTCCGCGCCGTCTTCAGGCACCGGCAAAACAACCGTCATGCTGGGCCTTCTGCGGGCCTTGGCCGATGACGGATTGCACGTGCAGCCTTTCAAATCGGGGCCGGACTACATTGATCCGGCCTTTCATCACGCGGCCAGCGGGCGCGCGTCCTTCAACCTCGACACCTGGGCCATGGGCGAGGATCTGCTTGGGGCGATCTGCGATCAGGCAAAAGGGGCCGAGATTTGTGTCGCCGAAGGGTCGATGGGTCTTTATGACGGTGTCGCCACGCGCGGACAAAGCGGTTTTGGCAGCAGTGCGGAGACCGCGCAGCGTTTGGGCTGGCCGGTCGTGCTGATCGTGGATGTCAGCGGGCAGGCGCAATCAGCTGCAGCCACGGCACTCGGGTTTCAGGCCTACAACCCTGATGTTCCCTTTGCCGGTGTAATCCTGAACCGTTGTGCCTCGCCGCGTCATGAACGGCTGGCGCGTCGTGGTATGGAACAGGCGGGCATCACCGTTCTGGGCGTTCTGCCCCGGCGCGGCGATCTGACCTTGCCGGAACGCCACCTCGGTCTGATACAGGCGGTCGAGCACCCCGATCTTGACGCGGCAATTGCCGGATATGCGGATTTTCTGAGAGAGCACGTGGATATTGCAGCGATCAAGGCTGCCGCAAGAGGGCAAATACCCGCACACGCGCGCGCACGCCTCCCGAAGCCACCGGCACAGCGGATTGCGCTGGCTCGGGACGCCGCTTTTTCCTTCACCTATCCGCATTTGCTCGAAGGTTGGCGCGCCCATGGTGCCGAAATCCTGCCGTTCTCGCCACTTGCCAATGAAGCTCCCGATGCAGAGGCGGATCTTGTCTGGTTGCCGGGTGGATACCCGGAACTGCATGGTGGCACTCTGGCTGCGGCGGAAACCTTCAAATCCGGCCTTGCGAAACACGCTGAAACCCGACCCGTTCACGGCGAATGCGGCGGCTATATGGCTCTGGGTGAAGCGCTGATCGACAAAGAGGGCACGCGCCATCAAATGGCCGGATTGCTGGGTCTGGTCACCAGCTACGAAAAACGTAAGTTCCACCTTGGATACCGGCGCGCGGTTCTCGAAGCACCCTTGCCCGGCCACGAGCCGGGTGCGGCCCTGCGCGGTCATGAATTCCACTATTCCACCATCCTCGAACAACCTGATGCGCCCCTCGCGCGTGTGGCCGATGCGGATGGTAATGCCGTTCCCGAGACAGGCTCGCATCGCGGCCATGTCACGGGCACGTTTTTCCACCTGATCACGGCTGAGGAAGCCCAATGACCGGTTTTGTGAGTTTCGTCGGTTCCGGCCCCGGGGATCCGGAATTGCTGACCCTCAAGGCGGTGGACCGGCTGAAACGCGCGGATGCGGTGCTTTTTGATGATCTGTCCTCCGGTCCGATCCTCAGCCACGCCCGCTCCGGCGCTGATCTGGTCGGTGTCGGCAAACGCGCGGGCAGACCCTCGCCGAAACAGCATCACGTCAGCCGTCTTCTGGTGGAATATGCGCAGATGGATCAACGGGTCGTGCGCCTGAAATCCGGCGATAGCGGTCTCTTTGGCCGTCTCGAAGAAGAGCTTGTCGCGCTGCGCGAGGCAGGCATTCCTTACGAGATCATCCCCGGCATCCCGTCGGCCTGCGCCGCGGCCGCCGCCGCGGGCATCCCCCTGACGCGTCGCCTGACCGCGCGTCGCGTGCAGTTTGTGACCGGCCACGATGTGAGCGGGCAATTGCCTGAGGACCTTGATCTGCGCGCGCTGGCGGACCCTTCTGCCTCCACGGTGGTTTTCATGGGCAAGCGCACTTTTCCCAAATTGCTCGATGCGCTCACCGACAAGGGGCTGCCCGCCGATACACCCGCGATTCTCGCCGAGAGCGTCAGCGGACCCGATCAGACGATCATACGCACCACAGTTTCCGAATTGGCGCGAAATCTGGCGCAGGAAATCAGCGATAAACCCGCCCTGATCCTCTATGGGCCGTTTGCCGAGAGTTGAAAGTCGTTTTTTTGCTTGTTCGGGCGCGATCATCGGGGATAGGACTAAAGGACGGTGCTACATTCTGTGGCTGAAAAGGGAATTGGGTGAAAGGCCCGGACTGCCCCCGCAACTGTAAGCGGCAAGCGCAACGGATGACCCACTGGCCAAAGGCTGGGAAGGACCCGCGCGCAGTGACCCGCAAGTCAGGAGACCTGCCGTTCCGAAAGATAATCCCCCCGTGTTCGCACGGACCAAGCGCTGCCGGAGGGGCAGCAGAGAAAGGACGCAAACATGCATATCGAACCGGGTGTCGTAGACGGGGCCAAAATGGCTTTTGCCTATGCAACAGCAGCAGGTGCCGCCGGATATACGGCCAAACTGGCGCTGAGCGATCTTGCCAAGAGCAACATCGGCTCGTTCGCGGCGCGCACCGCCATGGCCACCATCGGCACATTTATCTTCTTTGAGGTTCTGCCGCATTTCCCGGTTGGCGTCTCCGAAGTGCACTTCATCCTGGGAACAACGCTGTTTTTGCTAATGGGTGCCGCACCTGCCGCCCTGGGCCTTGCCTTGGGCCTGTTGATCCAGGGCACGTTCTTCGCGCCCAGCGATATGCCGATGTTCTTCGTCAATGTGACCACCCTGCTTGTCCCGCTCTTTGCCATGCACGCAGTGGCCAGCCGGTTCGTCCCCGAAGACAAAGCCTATGTCGATCTGGCCTATTCGGACGTTTTGAAGCTGTCCGGCCTTTATCAGGGTGGCGTTGTGGCATGGGTCGCCTTCTGGGCGTTCTACGGTCAGGGCATCGGTGCCGAAACATTCCAGTCCGTGTTGACCTTCGGTCTCGCTTACATGCTTGTCGTGCTGATTGAACCCATCGCTGACCTGGCGGTTCTGGCAGGCGCGAAGACACTGCGTTCCAAATCCATATCCGGTCTGTTCACGCAGCGCCTCTACACCGCAGCCTGATCGTCACGTAAATCACGGTCCCGGATCCCCAGGCGGGGTCCGGGATTTTCTTTGGGAAATTCAGAGTGATCGACACCCTTTGGCTCATCGGTATTGGCACTGGTTCCCCGGCCCACGTCACCGGGGAAGGCATGGCCGCTATTCGCGATGCGTCGGTCATCCTGATGCCGCACAAAGGACAGGGGAAAGACGATCTGGCCGAGTTGCGTCACCGGATTATCAAAGCCAGTGGCTCAGAGGCCGTGATTGTGCCGTTTGACTATCCGCTTCGGGATGAAACCCTGCCTTATCTGGAACGGGTCGAAAGTTGGCATGATGAAATTGCGAAGAGATGGCACGCAGCCTCAGACAAAAACACACCACCGGGGCCCGTCGCATTGCTGGTCTGGGGCGATCCGTCGCTCTATGACAGCACGTTACGCATAGCCCAGAGACTAGTCCCGAAACCAGAAATCCGCGTTTTCCCCGGCATTACATCTATTCAGGCCCTCACCGCAGCGCATGCGATACCCCTGAATGATATCAATGGACCCATCCACATCACAACGGGCAGGCGCCTGCGCGACGAAGGCTGGCCCGAAGGCGTCGAGCGGGTCGTTGTCATGCTGGATGGTGAAGCGGGATTCCAGCAGTTCCAATCAGAAGACATGATGATCTGGTGGGGCGCTTATCTAGGCATGCAAGAACAAATTCTGGATCGCGGGCATATTTCTGAAGCCGCCGAAAGGATTGTCGCCACCCGCGAGGAAGCGCGCGCACGGCACGGCTGGATTATGGATACCTATTTGCTAAGCCGAAATGCCTGAAAACAAGCTCACTTGGCGCCCTCTGACAGGGATGCGTCGGTGATCGCACCTCTACACATCTTTCGGCAGGCGCATCCGCAAAGAACTTCTGATTGACAGCCAGAATTGGCGCAAAAGAACAAAACAGTTAGACTTTTAAGTGATAACTGGACCTTAAATCCCACGCCTTATGACCTCATGCAGGTCCGTGAAAAGGGGCGTGATGCATCATAGATCGAACATCAGTCCGGGTTTGGCCATAAGCCCGCTTGTCGATGCGTTGACCGTCCCGGCGTTTTATGTTGGGGCGGATTTCCATGTTGTTTGCACAAATCATCTGTTCCGATCTCTTTTTGCAGGCAATGCGCCAGCACCCCTTCAGGGGGCAGATGCGCGCAGCCTGCTGACAGCATCGTCACCTGACGAGGTCTCGGAAATAGTGGCTCAGATGCAGGCCTGCGACGGGCTGCCGATCCACACATGTATCAATGCTGGCGACACATCACATCACTTTTCAATAACCCCCTTGCAAGACGGTCATGACAACTCGACCGGTTTTCTATTTCAGCAGGCGCATACGCCGTCAAACATGCAGCAGCCCGATGCCCCGGACGCAGAGGAAGCGCCGTGGAAATTCGCTTTGGCCTGCGCAAACCAAGGTGTCTGGGACCATGATTTCGAGCGTGGACGGCATCGCTTGTCCCCGGAATGGCGCGCGCTCCGCGGCCTTGAAGTGGATGAAGCCGCTCCCGAGACAACCGAAGATTGGCTAAAGACCATTCACCCACAGGACCTGGACCACATCAAAGAAGAGCTGCAACGTCTGGAGTCCGGGGAAACCGATATCATCAACTACAAATTCCGGCAGCGCCATACTGAAGGGCATTGGATTTGCATCCTGAGCTGTGGCCGCGTGGTGCGCCGCGATGCGCAGGGGCAGCCTGCACGAATTGTCGGCACTGATACAGACATCACCGATATCAAGACGGTGCAGATGGAATGGCTCAGGATGGCCGAGCGTCTGGATGTTGCAATGGAAGCGGCCGAGATGGGACGTTGGGAGTTTCACGTGAACACCAACGAAGCTTTCTGGGACGACAGGTTGCTTAAGATGTTCAGTATCACGGACGGCAAAAACAGGCGTGATGGCGACGACTGGGCCAATTTCATCCATCCGGATGATCGCGAAGCTACCCTTGCATATGCTGAAGAGTGTCTTGAGCGGCAGGTAGACGTTGCTTATGACTACCGGCATTTAGCGCCCGACGGATCAATTCGCTACATCCGTAGTCGTGGTAAATATGTGGACGATGTGCAGACCGGCCCGCGTTACTATGGGGTGAATTTTGACGTCACAAACGACCATGAGCGAGCCCAGGAGCTGGAGCAGGCACGGCTGAGACTTGAGCATGAGAGCAGGCATGATGCGTTGACCGGTCTGGCAAATCGCCGGCACCTTGATCAGATTTATACTGAACACAGCAAAAAAGCTCACAAACATCCATCGAAAATGGCTGTGCTGCACTTCGATATCGATCACTTTAAGCAGATCAATGACACATTGGGACATGATGCGGGCGACGCCACGTTGAAGCATGCCGCCGATATACTGCAACGCAATACGCCGGATTCCGCTCTTGTATCCCGCGTGGGCGGCGACGAATTCGTCGCATTCTTCATTGATGCACCCCCTAAGGATATCCTGACGGATATTGCAGAAAAGATCATCGCCGATATGTCAGCGCCTTATTATTACGGCGTACAGCAATGCAACATTGGCACAAGCATTGGCATTGCAGTCTCACCCGTACATCAGGACGCAAACAGCAATCTGTTCATTGACGCAGATCTTGCCTTGTATGAGGCCAAGAAAGCCGGGCGGGGTCGGTACCGGTTCTACAACAGCAAGATGAAGGAAGAGGCGCGTCGGCGCAAAAACTCTTTCGACGCCCTGCTGGCCGGGTTCGATCAGGGTGAAATCACCTGCCATTACCAGCCCCAATTCGATGCAAAAACACTTGAGCTCACGGGTATGGAAGCGCTGGTCAGGTGGGAAAGCGCCGATTTTGGTTTGATAATGCCAAATGAGTTCCTCCAGACGGCGGAAGATATGGGGCTGCTTGCACAATTTGATGAACTCGTGTTGCACCAAGCGCTGCGTGACATGGAAAGCTGGGAAGCGCGTGGTTTGGACATTCCCAAGGTTTCAGTGAACGTGTCTTCACACCGGCTGAATGATCCCGGTCTTGCCGACAGACTTGGGAAGCTGGATCTGCCAACGGGACGGCTCTCGTTCGAATTACTGGAATCTGCCTTCCTGGACGCCCAAAATGACGTTATCGACCGAAACCTCTCGCTGATAGGCGAGCTTGGCATCGAGGTCGAAATTGATGATTTTGGGAGCGGTCACGCTTCAATTGCAAGCCTGCTTCAAATCGCGCCAAAAAGATTGAAGGTCGACCGCACGCTGGTGCAGCCAATCGTCGGCTCCAAGCGTCAGCAAAAACTTGTGAGAACAATTATCGACATAGGCAAAATGCTGAACATTGATGTCATCGCCGAGGGTGTCGAGACCACCGCCCACGTCGCCATACTACAGAAACTCGGTTGTTGCTATCTGCAAGGCTATGGACTGGCACATCCGATGAGTGCGGATGCGGTTACCGATTTCGTGACAGATCTGCGCAGTAGCAATGGTCGCATGATGATCGGATAGGCAAACGCGAAGCTGAAATTGTTCGTGGCCCTAAGACGCCCCATCGCAGAGCACTGTCCGTGTGTTTGATCCGAAGACGACGGTTACCAGAGATGCTTGGTTCACACCCATAGCAGTTGAATTTTGCAACCCTGCCATCGAGCTGCTCTGAAGTCGAGCTCTGCGGCGGACCGGAATGACACAATCCGAATAGTAAAAACGGTCGAATTTTGCAAAGCACTCGATGATTTGGAGCAGTGCGCGCCTTCCTGCGCGCCATGGATCAAAATCAATTTCATCCCGTCAACACATTGGGTGGCACCTCCGCCGCGTTCCGCTAGGATAGATAAACGCTGAGCGAAATCTAAAGGAAGGTTATAAATGACTGACGCTGCGCGAACGTCAAAACCGGCGATGAATATCCTGTTCGTGATGTACGACCAGCTTCGGTTTGATTATCTGTCTTGCGCGGGTCACCCACATTTGCAGACGCCAAATTTTGATCGTGTGGCCCGCATGGGTGTGCGGTTTACAAACGCCTTTGTCCAATCTCCGATCTGTGGGGCCTCTCGCATGAGCTTCTACACCGGACGCTACACTTCCTCGCACGGTGCGCAGTGGAACGGATTTCCCTTGCGGGTCGGCGAACATACCTTGGGAGACCATCTACGCCGCGAAGGGATGGAGTGTGTCCTCATCGGCAAAACCCATATGAAAGCTGATCTGGAGGGTATGGAACGGCTTGGCATAGACCAGACGGATATCATCGGAGTGCGCCAATCAGAATGTGGATTTGACGCCTGGGTACGCGATGACGGGCTTTGGGCCGAAGGTCCAGACGGGTTCTATGACGAGAAGAGATCACCCTACAACGAATACCTGAAAGCAAAGGGATATCCTTCCGAAAACCCGTGGGCACATTTCGCAAATGCAGGCATTGGGACGCAGGGTGATATGGCATCAGGCTGGATGTTCACCAATGCCGACCGACCCGCAAACATCCGCGAAGAAGACAGCGAAACCCCTTGGCTCACACGTGAAGCCATCAAATATGTCGACCAGGCTCAGGATGGCTGGTGCGCGCATCTAAGCTACATCAAGCCACATTGGCCCTACATCGTGCCCGCGCCCTATCACGGCATGTATGGGCCGGATCACGTGGTGCCTGCGTTGCGGCACGAGGATGAACGCATCAATCCGCATCCTGTCTACGAGGCCTACATCAACGGTAAAGTCGCCCGGGCGTTTCAACAAGAAAGCGTGCGCAACAAGGTCATTCCCGCCTACATGGGGCTGGTCAAGCAATGCGATGATCAACTGGGTGTCCTGCTGGATCATCTGGAAAGTACGGGAAAATTGCAAAATACAATGATCGTTCTGACCTCTGATCATGGAGATTATCTGGGCGATCACTGGATGGGCGAAAAGGAGCTTTTTCACCAGCAAAGCGTGAAGATACCGCTGATCATCTATGATCCACGCTCTGAGGCAGAGCCCACGCGGGGCACGACATGTGACGCCTTGGTGGAAAGCATCGATCTTGCACCGACCTTCGTCGATTTCGCCGGAGGGAAGATGCCGGATCACATTCTTGAAGGCCGTGCGCTGACGCCCTGGCTTCATGGCCAATCCCCCGATTGGCGCACATTCGCCATTAGCGAGTATGACTACTCAGGGACATCCCACTGCCAGGCGCTTGGTCTGGAACCACGGGATGCGCGTCTCTTCATGGTGTTTGATGGACGCTACAAGCTGATCCATGCCGAAGGCGGCTTTCGCCCCATGCTGTTCGATCTGGAGACAGATCCCGCAGAGTTTCACGATCTTGCCAAAACCGATCTACATGCCGAAGCTGTTGAAAAACTCTACGATGATCTTGCCCAATGGGGGCGTCGAATGGCGCAACGTGTGACGATTTCTGACGAACAGATTAAAGCGGGGCGCGGCGCATCGGGCCGTAAAGGAATACTGCCTTTCCTCATCGACGGCTCTGAAGTGCCTGAGGAGCTGACAGCCGGATATCGCGGACCTGCGCGCAAGAATTACCTGAAGGATTAAGCGATACCGCCACGGTTCCGCGTCTGCAAGGCGATCATCTGCTCAATAGGGTAGCCCTACATAGTTCTCGGCGAAAACGGCCTGCGCATTTGGGTTATCTCTCAAAAAAGCGACCTCAGCTTGCTGCATTCTGAAATCAAAAGCGTTTTGATCTGGAAATCTGTGCAGGAGACTGGTCATCCACCAGCTGAACCGTTCTGCTTTCCAGACACGTTCGAGCGCTTTTGCAGAATATGCGTCGATCGCTGCTGTCTCGCCGGATTGATAGAACTGCACCAAACCCTGAGACAGGTAGTGGACATCACTCGCCGCTGTATTCAATCCTTTTGCGCCGGTCGGCGGGACAATGTGGGCCGCGTCACCGCATAGGAACAACCGTCCCCATTGCATCGGCTCACAGACAAACGAACGCAAGGGTGCAATCGATTTTTCAATGCAGGGGCCCGTGATCAGCACGTCGGCGTGTTCTTCCGGAATGCGCCGTTTCAGGGCGTCCCAAAAAGCGTTATCCGACCAGTTTTCAGGGCTGTCCGAAAGATCGCACTGAACATAGTAGCGACTGAGCTGTGCATTGCGCATGGAGCACAGGGCAAAACCAACATCGGAGCTGGCATAGATCAATTCGTGATGAACGGGCGGGGTTTCAGACAGAACGCCCAGCCAGCCAAAGGGGTAGATTTTCTCATATTCATGTCGAACCGTCTTGGGAATGCTCTGGCGGCTGACCCCGTGGAAGCCGTCGCACCCGGCGATATAATCGCAATCCAGCCGGTGCATTGATCCATTGATTTCATAAGTAACATGGGGCGCGGTTGTATCAGCGTCTTTGATTTCGACCTTGTTGACGCCAAAAACCAAATTCCCACTCATGGCTTCGCGCGCCTCATAGAGGTCGCGCGTCAATTCAGTTTGACCGTAGATCATCACGCTCTTGCTGGTGTGGGCCTGAAAATCGATGTTGATTTGCGTATCCCCATAAGAAATGACGGTGCCGCGATGGAGAATACCTTCTGCGTCCATCCGCTCGGAGACACCTGCAGTGCGCATCTGATCAACCAGCCCTGCCTCCAGAACACCGGCGCGAATGCGGCCCAGAACATACTCTTTCGTCTTGCGTTCCAGAACGACGGTATCGATCCCCTGCCGGTGCAGAAGCTGGCTCAGGAGCAACCCAGACGGCCCTCCTCCGATGATGGCAACCTGTGTTCGCATTCCGGCTCCTCCCGCCAGGGCACATTGAAATACCGGCCCTGAGAAGTAAAACGGGAATTTGATCATATGAATTTGTCTCTGGCTTTGGTTTACTCAGGCTAAATCGGGAGAGTCAGGACTTGAGCAATCGATCAGAGACCGGAATGTCCGTGCGCCGCAAAATTCTTGGCGATGCGCACGTCGACGCGGCTGAAGCCGCCAAAACCGAATTGGATGGGCCCTTTCAGGATTTGATTACGGAGGCCGCCTGGGGCACCGTCTGGGCGTCTGATGCAATCTCGCCGCGCGAGCGCTCGATGATCACGCTGGCACTGTTGGCGGCGACCGGAAACTTCGACGAAATCCCCATGCATATTCGGGCGACGGCCAATACCGGCGCTTCCATCGTCGATGTTCAGGAAGCCTTTCAGCATGTGGCCATCTACGCCGGGGTGCCGCGCGCCAATCACGCGCTGAAACTCGCGAAAGCGACCTTTGCGGAAATGGACGCCACGAAGGCAGCGCCCGGTGGGAAAGATCCAAAAAAATGACGTACAAAGGTGATTTTTACCAAAGAGACTGGCGTTGGCAGCCATCGGCCCTGACGCCTGACTACAAGACCTCCGTTACGCGGTCCCCGCAGTTTCCGTTGATCAGCCTTGAGAACTCCCCATCCGAGTTAACCGGACCGGTCTTTGGTCAGGACGATATCGCCGTCGGCGACAACGACCTGCTGACAAACTACGCCCGCCCGGGAGAAAGCCCGATCGGTGAACGGATCATCCTGCATGGCCGGGTTTTGGATGAGAACCACCGGCCTGTCGTGGGCACGCTTGTTGAAGCCTGGCAGGCGAATGCCGGAGGCCGGTACCGACACAAAAAAGACAGCTATCTTGCCCCCGTTGATCCCAATTTCGGAGGGTGCGGCCGAACGCTCACCGACACCGAAGGGTACTATTCCTTTCGCACGGTCAAACCCGGTGCCTATCCCTGGCGAAATTGGGTAAACAGCTGGCGACCGGCCCACATTCACCTGTCGATCTTTGGCAGTGCCTTCGCGCAGCGTCTGGTCACCCAGCTTTATTTCGAAGGGGATCCGTTGATCGAGAAATGCCCGATCGTCAATACAATCCCCGATGAAGCAGCGCGTGCACAGCTGGTCGCAAAGCTGGACATGAATGCCTCGATGCCTCTGGATGCGCTTGCCTATAAATTCGACATTGTGCTCAGGGGGCGGCGATCAACCTATTTCGAGACTCGTCCGGAGGGGAACTAAACCATGACCCGGGACCTGAATTACCTCAAGGAGACCCCGTCGCAAACGGCCGGCCCCTATGTACATATCGGTCTGGCGCCCGGCGCTGCCGGATTTGATATCTATGCGCATGAGCTGGGCCAGGACATCGCTGGACCGAACGCCGCCGGAGAACGCATTCGAGTTGAAGGCGCGATCATTGATGCTGCGGGCAGTCCGATCAAAGATGCCCTGTTTGAAGCCTGGCAAGCCAATGCGAAGGGCATTTATGCGCATCCCGAGCAAGAGGCAGAGGTCGAAGAGGGTTTCCGGGGATGGGGGCGCGTTATCACCGATTTTGAGACGGGCCTCTGGCGCTTTGATACCATCAAACCCGGGGCGGTCTGCGGACACGGCGGGCAACAGATGGCCCCCCATATCAACCTCTGGATTGTCGCACGTGGCATCAACGTCGGGCTCAACACCCGCATCTATTTTTCAGATGAAGCAGAGGCAAATCTCAAAGATCCGGTGCTCGGTCTGATAGAATGGCCGGAACGGCGACAAACACTGATCGCGATGCGCGACGAGAGCGGTGAAAAGCCGGTCTACAGGTTCGACATTCGTCTGCATGGCAAGGATGAGACGGTTTTCTTTGACATTTGAAAACCGCCTCTGACCTCGGACGCCAGTTACCTCCGAGGGGCGCGACCCCTCCTAAGCCTCACGAAAGGCGCGTGTCAGGTAATCCATCAGCGGCTTGACCAGAAAACTAAGCGGCGTCCTCTCTTCTGATTTGATAAACAGCTGAACCGGCATGCCCGGCAGCAGTTCCTGCCCTTGCAACTGGCTCATTTCCTGTGGGTCGGGCTTCACCCTGGCCTGATAGTAGCTGGCACCGGTTGCCTCATCGGCAAAGACATCCGCAGACAAATTGGATACCTGACCCGAAATCGCGGGCGTCGTTCGCTGGCTGAAGGCTGTGAATCGCAAAGAAGCTTCCTGTCCCACAAAAACCTGGTCGATATTGCGCGACGGGATGCGTGCCGAAACGACCAAGGGCTGATCCTGTGGCACCACGAACATGATTGGCGCCGCTGGCTGGATCACCGATTGGAGCGCAAAAACGGTTGTCCCATAGACAATGCCGCTGACGGGCGTGCGGATATCCAACCGAGACAGGGTTTCGCGCAGCGACAAGGCACGCTCGGTCAATTCGACCTCCTGCGGCTGCAGGTCGCGCAGCATCGTTATCGCTTCTTCACGCCGGGTCGTCTTCAGCCTGAGTTTTTGAATGTTCAGCGCGGCGATCTCCCCGTTCAACTGCGCCTTGCGCGCCGACAAGCGCCCGAGTTCTCCCGTGATGCCCGCTGCATCTCGCCTCAACGTCGTCACGCGCGACGCCTGCATCAACCCTTTTTCCAGCAGCTGTTCCGCACTGATCTTCTCATCATTCACTAACTTTTGCTGTTCGGCTAAAGCGGTCAATTGAGCTTCGGTGCCGATGATCTCATTGCCAATCTGCGAGACTTGCTCAGCCAGTTGTTCCAGTTCTTTTTCAAGAGAAACCGCGCGCGCGCGAAACAGATTGGTCTGCCCCTCAATAAGGGCGGAAACTTCGGAAGAGGCTTCGGACAAAGCCAGTAATACGGGCCCAAACGTGATATCATCACTGTCATCTCGTTCAGCTTGAAGGCGCGCCTTGCGTACAAGGATTTCGTGCAACTGAATCTCAACAACCGTCAGTTCCGAGCGCAAAAGACGCCCGTCCAGACGGATCAAAACATCGCCAGCCTCCACGTAGTCATCATCTTTGACAAGAATCTCCCCGACAACACCACCATCGGGATGCTGAATAACCTGCCGGTTGGATTCAACTTCGACCATACCTTCAGCAACCACAGCAGCAGCGATCTCGGTATTGGTACTCCAGGCGCCAACTACACCGACCAGCAGAAGCAGCGCAGAGAACCCAATCATCAACGGGGCCTTTGCGTGCCATCTTGTCTTCACGTCATTTTCCATTACTTCGCTCCTGCCATGGCGACGACCTGCGCCCCATCTCTAGTTCTGCTCAACATGTTTTTGATGACCTCATCGCGGGGTCCCGATGCGCGAACCCGACCCTCGTCCAATACGATCAGCCGGTCGCATTCTGACAGCGCAGCCGTCCGGTGGGTCATCAGAATGACGGCCTTGTCGTTATTGCGAAAGTCTCGAATGGTCTGATTGAGTGCCGCAGATCCGTCGGAATCCAAGGCAGAATTCGGCTCATCAAGAACCAGTAGCAGCGGATCGTTGTAAAGCGCCCTTGCGAGTGCCACCCGTTGTTTTTGGCCACCGGAAATCTGCGCCTCATTTTCTGACACGCGGGTGTCATATCCGTTCGGTAGCGAAAGTATGAACTCATGTGCATTGGCGCGTTTGGCCGCTTCGACAACTTTGCTGTCATCCGGGCTCACAGACATGCGCGCGATGTTCTGTGCAATCGTGCCGTCAAAGAGGGTCAGATCCTGTGGCAGATACCCAACATAGCTGCCAAAGCTGTCAGGATCATAGTGACCAATCTCCGCACCACCCAAACGGACGGTACCTGTGGCAAGTGGCGAAAGTCCGAGCAATGTTTCCGCGAGGGTTGATTTGCCGGCACCGCTACGCCCGATCACACCCAAGACCTCACCGGGTCCGACCGCGAAACTGATATGTTGCAATATCGGTCTGCGGCTGCCTGAGGCCATCACCGATACCTTTGACATAGATATTTCGGCCTTGGGCCGCGGCAGTTTCAGCATCTGCGGGTCCGGTGGAATTCTTGACAAAAGCGTTGAAAGGGAATTCCAAGCCTCATGCGCGCGCTGCAGCAAATACCATTGCGACAACAGCTTTTCGATTGGCGCCAGGGCGCGCCCCAGCAGAATAGAACTTGCGATCATCGCCCCACCTGTGAGGTCGCCTCGAAGGGTCAGAAAAGCACCTGCGGCCAGAATGGCGGATTGCAGAAACAACCTGAATGTCTTGGTTGTTGACGTCATAACGCCAGACTGGTCCGCATTCTGGATGCTCTGCTCCAGCGCCTGATCACTCAGCTTTTTCCAGTGGTCGACGGTTGCGTCGCGCATGCCCAATGCGCGTACCAAACCGCTGTGCTCACAGGACTTGTCGGCAAAACGCTGTGCGGTAAGACCTGCGGATTGGGCTTTCGTGGATTTGTCTCTGGTCAGGAAATTATGCACCATGGTCAGCACGATGAGCACCCCTGCACCAGCAACCGCGATCCATCCCAGCAATGGGTGAAAGACGAATATCACCAAGATAAAAAGGGGCGACCAGGGGATGTCAAAAAGCGCCAGCATCACAGGAGAAGACAAAACGTTTTGAACTTGCGTCAGGTCTCGTAAACCAGCCTTTGACACCTTTCCAGGGGGAGCGGATTGCGAAAGCTTCAGGACCGCTCTGAACACCCGCGCATCCAAAACCGCCTGAAAACGGGCGGAGAATCTGGTCAGCAACCGGCCTCTGGCAAAATCGAGAACACCGAAAAACACATATAGCACTGCAACAAGCGAAAAGAGAGCCACGAGGGTTTCTTCGGACCCGGATGCAAGCACGCGGTCGTAAACCTGTAGCATGAAAAGAGGGCCGGTCAGCATGAGCAAGTTCACAAAAATGCTGAACAAAAATGTTGACGCCAGGAGGCTGGAGCCGGTTTTGCGAGCGCGGCGCAGTTCTGCCGCGCCATGGTTCAATTGTTTCACGATTTATCTCGATTATCTAAAGACGGAAAAGAGGTCTCTTGTTGAAGGGTCGTCTGGGGGAAAGCACGTGGTGCCTCCCCCCAGAGCAAGGCATTACGCCATTTCAGAGCATTGGAAGCCATCAAGCTCCCAATCGATTTGCGTTAGCATTTCGCTGACTTGCGCAAGGAATGCATCGACATCAAAGGTCACACAGGGGGCATCGTCGTCCATGCCTTCGTCCCCGTTGTCCTCGTCCATCGCGACATCGTCTGGCGTTTCGGTATCGTCTGTGTCTTCGTCGACGCCGTAAAAGTTGAAGTCGATGTTGAAGTCACCGAAGTTCACGAAGATGATCCCATTGCCGTCACAGGCGGCCATATCATCGTCAGCCGGAACGTCGCTATCGTCGTCATCGGCTGGCGTGTCATCATCCTCTGCCATATCGACGGGATCGTCATCTTCGTCCGGTGTCTCGTCATCTGTGGTGTCAACGGGTTCCTCACCGTCATCCGGCGTGTCATCGTCTTCCGCAGTATCGACCGGCTCTTCATCATCATCAGGCGTCTCGTCATCTGCCGTATCAACCGGCTCCTCACCGTCATCCGGTGTCTCGTCGTCTTCAGCAGTATCTACAGGATCATCCTCATCGTCCGACGGCGTATCCGCAGGATCGTCCGCATCAACCGGATCGTCGTCATCTTCGGCAGTATCGACGGGCTCTTCATCGTCGTCGTCAGCCGGATCATCCACCGTATCCACCGGAGTGTCGTCACCACTGTCATCGGGTTCTTCCATATCAACGGGGTCGTCCGTCCCGTCATCAGTCACCGGCTCATCAACATCCGTGACAACAGGTGGGTCAGTATCATCCGTTGGAGCAGGATCTGCTGGATCCTCTGCATCAGTGGTTGCGAAGTTCTGCGTGACCATCACTGAATCGTAAGTGCTGCCCGAGGTGAAATCTCCGCGCTCAATACCTATCCCGATCTCTTCAAAGTCAGGGTTCAGGATATTGGCCCGATGCCCGGGGCTGCGCATCAGGCTGTCATGAATCTGTTCGACATCATCCTCCAGACCAGGGTCACCGCGCTCACTTTGCCATCCGATGTTTTCACCTGAACGCCAGGATCCTTCGAACTCAAAGCCAGCATTCTCCATCCGGGCTGTTGGGCTGGAGCCCCCCTCCCCGGTGTGCGAGAAACGGTTTGAATCGAGCATCCATGCGCTGTGATCTTCGGATGCATCGTTCAATCTGTCGTCAAATGTCAGTGGTTGGACCCCTGCCGCGGCCCGTTCTTCGTTGATCAAGTTAAGCATGAGTTGCTCGAGTGCATTTGCTTGAGACATGATTTCTTCCTTCGTTTACCGTAAATTTTGGTGCCCCCTTTGACAGGGGCAACCGGTTCGACATTCGCGCTCATTGACCAGACTGCCGACATGCTTGATCAGGGCATGTCTCGACCGGACCCGGACACAACATGCGCCCAGAGCGTTACAGCAGCTCCAAAAACAGGGAACTGGTTTTGGGCCGTATTCATGATTTCATACGGCTCATGCCCTTCGCGGTGATACGTCCTCGACTGGCAGGGGAGACCTAGTTCGTGCTGTCAGCAAGGGTCAAGCGACCCCGCCCGAAACCCTGAGGACAAGCTTCAATTCGCCGGATCACAGAGCTCGTCGGCATGTTATTGCGACCCTATTTCCAAGGCGGCAGGATCGTGCCGGATCACCGTTCCTTTTTCGGTACGATGTCGCTGGCATTTGCGCCGCTCCAGACTGTGATGAACGCACAAGATTCAAAGCCGTCCGTTGCAATCCCCCTCGCGCTCCTTCACTTACCTGCGAGGTGACAGGCCGCAGACTTGCGCAACGATATCTGCCGCGGCCAGTATGCACGGGTATTTGATCGGTTTTGCGGTTTTATAAGTGACGGCAGCTTTCGCGGCTTCAGGCGTGTCATATGCCCCCGGCCATAGTTCACAGTTAGGATATAAGTCCGATGAACCTGCGAGATTTAATGTATGTGATTGCCGTAGCGGATCACCGTAATTTCACCCGCGCGGCGGAAATCGTAAACGTAAGCCAGCCAGCACTATCCAATCAGATCAAGAAACTGGAAGCCGAACTGGGCCTCGATATCTTCAAACGTGGAAATCGAGATGTACATCTGACCGAGTTCGGATCGGAGTTTCTGGCTGCCGCCCGGCAGATCAACGGGCTGGTCGAGCGGATCGACGATGTAGCTCAGCAGCACAGAAATGTGGATACCATGCCGCTAAGGTTGGGGATGACACCAACGCTCGCTGCATATTTGTCGCGCTACTTTCGTGATATGTTTGCCCATCTCTACCCCGACATGCGGGTCATCATTGTCGAAGAATACCCTGCCCAATTGGCGCATATGGTCGAAAGCAAGGCCATTGATGTGGCATTCATTGCGCGCAAGAGCCACACAACCCTCTATGAAGCATCAAAAAAACCGATGGATTTCGCATCGCTTTGGCTGGAGCCCTTGTATCTCGGTGTACGTAAGGGGCATTTTCTCAGCAAACATTCGAGCATTTGGGCGCATGAGGTCCCCGCGGATCTGCTGGTTCGATTTGACACCTCCTTCGGGTACGATCTGGAAAAGGATTTGCCGCAACCTTCCACCGATGTGACGGAGCTCGTCGGCATTGATGTTCGAACAGCGCGCTTCGAAACGGTTTGCCGGCATGTCGCCGAAAGTGACGCCTGCACGATGATAAATGCCATCGCCGCGATGCAGTTCCGGAGTGACAACTTCGGCCTCGACTTTATTCCCTTCAACGACGAAGGGAACATCCGCGAGCTTGGCGCAATCACACGGCCAGAGTACCCCCGCACTGCGGTCATTGACGCTATGCGCAGTCATATTCAAGAGGCCCCTCCCCCGGGGACGGTTGCATCGCAACCGAAAGAAGGCGCGCTAAAGGCAGCCATCAAACTGCCCCTTTAGGAAGTGCGTTAACTTGCGGAGAGGGTTCCGCCCGTTACTCGAACTTTTCGTTCCCGAAACCTGCCGTCGCAACTGCGGGCGGCGAAACTTCTTTTGTGCAGCCACAGCGATATCTTTGCTCGACATAGTTTGATCAGCCTTGATCCAAGCCTCCTTCTGAAAGCCAAAAGTCGAATTTCAGGTCAAAAAATTGGCTCAACACAGCTGACATTAATGTCAGCAAGCGACATCGAATAGTTTCACAGGTGATACAGGATTATCCTAACTAATTGATAAAATTATATAAAATAATTTCAGAGATCACGGGCGCTGTGAGTATTTGGTGGGCTTATGGCACTCATTCAGACCGTGAATTTCTCAGGCCAACACCGGCTTCATAAGAAATAGGGCACGGACAATTTGCCTCCTGGCAGCTGTCCGCAACCGAAAAACAATTATGGAGTCTCCCCATGCTTTCCGAACTACTCGCTGGTCTGCGCGCCCGTCTTTTGACGACGTCGACGCTGGCACAAGAAACGGTCCGAGACGGACAAACCCTGACAAACGGTTTCTTTCAGAGCACCGTTGTCGACAACACGCCGGCGTTCTTGCTGGACAATGATTTTGCCCGTTTGCTGAACTTTGGTGAAATCGAAACGAACAATGCCGAAGCTGCGGTAGCTGTTGAAGGTGAGGATGCACAGGTCTTCAACTTTCGTTCCGGCAGCATCGAAGCCAATTCCGGTGCGGATGCGCTGGCAAGCGGTATCCTGGTATCCGGCAGTGCCACCATTCGAAACTTTGGTGAGATCGCGGGAGAGTTCAACGGCGTTCGCTTCGCTGGGCCAAATAGCTCCGGTCAGCTGGACAACTTCAGAGGTGGCGTGATCTCCTCTGACAGCCGGGCGGTGGATATTCAAGGTGAAGGTATCGACGTTCGCAATTTTGGCGACATCATCGGCACGGGTGATCAGCGCAATGGTACGATCTATACCAACAGCACTGCCGAAGACGTCTCGATCAGCAACTTTGCAGGCGGCACCATTGACGCAGGCGACGGCAATCAGGGCGCGGGTGTGTCCTTGCAGGTTGGCGACGAAGTAGGTGACGTCGTATCAACATCCATCTTCAACGGTTTTGGATCGACCATTCAGGGCCGCGGGCAGGCTGCGGCCAACACCGGTCTTGCGGGCGATGGTATTCGCGTCGATGACGGGGCCGAAGGTGCGATCCTTGATACCGATATCGTTAACAGCGGTCTGGTATCTTCTGAAAGCGATCAGGGCACGGCAGCGGGTATCCGAATTGCTGATGGCGTTGGCGCGGACGGCCGCATTCTCAACACCCAAACCGGGACGATCGAAGGGGTCCGCAACGGTCTTTATGTCGGCAATGCCGAACATGATCTGGATATTCTTAACCTTGGCACGATCCAATCCGGCAGCCGGGCGGTCAACATCGACGGGTCAGGCGTTGATCTCGTCAATGGCGGTGACATTCTGGGCACCGGCGATCAGCGCAACGGCACAATCTATGCGGATGATACGGCAAGCGGCTTCTCGATCCAGAACCTTGCAAACGGCACCGTTGATGCCGGTGAAGGCAATCAGGGCGCAGGTATCTCCCTGTCGCTGGCGGCTGAGGGCAACGGCGACGTTGAGATTACCAACGCGGGCGACATTTCCGGGCGTGGTCAGGCTTCGGCCGCTGCCGGTACCGCAGGTGATGGTATCCGCCTCGAAGGTGTGCGGTCTGACGCCGGATTTGGCCCCGCGTTCTTTGAGGGGTCGATCACCAACTCGGGTTCGGTGACTTCCGAAAGCGCGCAAGGCACCACCGGTGCGTTCCGGGCTGTGAACAATGTCAACTTCCAGGGTGAGTTGGTCAACGAAGCAGGCGGTACCTTCGCCGGTGTCCAAAACGGTGTCTACTTCGGTACGGGCGACCATTCCGGGGGGTCCTTCATCAACCGCGGAACGGTCTCCTCTGACAGCCGCGCGTTGAACATCGATGGCGAAGGCCTCGACGTTGTCAACGAAGGCTCCATCCTTGGTACGGGTAATCAGCGCAATGGCACAGTCTATGCAGATGGTACCGCTGACAACTACAGCTTCACCAACTCCGGCCTCGTCGATGCTGGCCTAGGTAACAATGGCTCAGGCGTTGCTCTGCAAACCGGCGACGTGGATGGCGATATTGTCTCCGCGGCCGTTATCAACGATGGCACGTTCCAGGGCCGTGGTGACGCGGTTGAAGGCAATCAGGTTGGTGACGGTCTGCGTCTGTTCAGCAATCAGGAAGATGCAGGCTTTGCCGGTCTGGTGCAGAACAACGGCCTTATCGCCGGTTCTGAAGACAGCGATGCTGCTGCAGGTATCCGGGTTGATGGCGGTCTTGAACTGCTGGGTGCGATCATCAACGAAGGTGAGATTCGCGGCAACGTCAATGCCATTGACGCGACCGATGCGGGTACAGTCACTTTCGTCAACGACGACGATGGTGTGGTCAACGGCAACGTGCTCCTGGGTGCAGGTGATGACGTTGTGGTCGACCTTGGCCAGATCAATGGCACCATCGACGGCGGCGCGGGCGATGACGTCCTGATCGCAGGCAACGGTGACAACGTTATCGTTGGCGGTCTTGGCAACGACTTCATCGACGGGGGCGACGGCTTCGACACGGTCGATTTCTCCGACCTCGATGTGGCTGTTACGGTCAATCTGGGGCCAAACGGTAGCGGAACGGCGACACGTGAAACCGGCTTTAACGTGTCAGTGGTCAATCAGACCGTCGTCGCACCGGGTCAGTTCGGTTCAGCCATCGCCGATGGGGCACAGTTTGTGGAGCAGGCAGTGGCGGGTAACCTCTACTACAACATCCACACATCTGATTTCCCCGCTGGCGAGATCCGTGGCCAACTGGAGGTCATCAGCGACACAGGCACCGGTCATGACCGTGTGATCGAGCTTGCTGGATCGCTGGATGCCAGCCAGGAACCCGGGCCAACATCGGACAGCAACGCCACAGGCGAGGCAACAGTCACAATCTCGTTCAACGAGGCAGGTGAGGTGCTCTATTCTTCCGAACTGAGCGTTGTTGGCCTCAATGAGGCGGATCTGAACACTCCGATCCCGGGCGTTGTATCTGCAATCCATCTGCACAATGCACCCGCCGGTGCCAACGGCCCGGTTGTGCAGGACACGCTGGTGGACGCAGGAGCAACACTGGACACGGATGCCACAGGCGGCACCGGTGTGATCGGTCTGGATGTGATCGACAATGTGATCGAAACCGATGTCCTGAGTTCGATCGAGAACGTGATCGGATCCGACGACGCCGATGTCATCATTGGCAGCGATCTCGACAATGTCCTGAACGGTGGCGATGGTGACGACCTGATAAGCGGTGAAGGCGGCAATGATCTGCTGACCGGCGGCGCAGGTGCGGACACGTTCAACTTCGCCCCGGGCGACGGGAACGATGTGGTCACCGACTTCCAGCTTGGTGTGGACCAAATCCGCTTGAGTGACTTTGGCCCGGATTTCGACCTGGCAAGCAGCCTCACACAAGATGGCGCTGATGCGGTTCTGTCCTTCTCCTCCGACAGCTCCCTGCGCCTTGAAGGCATCGACAGCACGCAGCTGAGCGAAGACGACTTCGCGGTCTAAGCCGACAAACGGGACGGCGGGTTGCCTCGCCGTCCCTGCCAACAAAAAGGGTCCACACCATGTTCCAGAAATCCAACTCCGTCAAAAAAGCCTGGGGCGCGCTGCGCAGCGGATTTGCCGCCGTGGCTGTCTTCAGCCTCTTTCTGAACCTTCTCATGCTCGCAGGGCCGCTTTACATGCTTCAGGTCTACGACCGGGTGCTAACGAGCCAGAACATCGAGACGCTGATTGCCCTGACACTACTTCTGGGAGGCGTGTTCGTGGTGATAGGATGTCTGGACCTGATGCGGATGCGTATCCTTAACCGGCTTGGTGCACGCTTTGAGTTAGAGATTGGTGAGCCCATTCTTGCCGCAGCGATGCGCCGCCGGGTTCAAGGGCATTCTGTCGCCGGTGAAAACCCCGTCGATGACGTGAACGGATTTCGGGATTTCATTTCCGGAACGACACTTACGGCTTTCTTCGACGCCCCCTGGATTCCGATATACCTTGCACTGCTCTACGTTCTGCATCCGCTCTTGGGCCTGCTCGGTGTCTCCGGGGCCGTGGTTCTGACGCTTCTGGCGCTGATCAACAACGCCAGAGCGCAAACGCCAATGCAGGATGCCGCCTTTGCCCGAGGCCGGTCAGATGCGCTTTTTCAAACCAGCGAACGCAACGCCGAACTGGCCCACGCCATGGGGATGAAAAGTGACCTCGCGCGTCGCTGGAGCGCTCTTCAGGCACAGACTCAAATCTTTAAAACCAAAGCAAGCGACCGTATCGCCACATTTTCGGTGATCTCGAAAACCATCCGCATGGGCCTGCAATCTGCCATTCTGGGTCTTGGCGCCGCACTAGCCATCAGCGGTGAAACCACCGCCGGGGTCATGATTGCCGCGACCATCGTGCTGGCTCGGGCCCTTGCCCCCATTGATCAGCTCATCGGCCAGTGGCGCAGCTTTCTGGCAGCGCGTGGCTCTTATCACAAACTAAAATCTCTCGCCGCCGACTATCCCTCCGCGCCGCCACGGCTGCAGTTGCCTCGCCCGGAAATCTCCCTGGCAGCAAGCATTGCGCAGGCAGGACCTCCGCGTGCCCAAAACGCAACAATCGGCGGCATCAACTTCGCGCTGGACGCCGGAGACGTTGTGGCCGTCATTGGCCCAAGTGGATCGGGCAAATCAACGCTGGCCAAGATGCTGGCAGGCATCTGGATGCCCCAACGCGGCGCCATCACGTTGGATGGCACGGCCATGTCAAAATGGGATACCGAAGATCTTGGCCGATTGGTCGGGTATCTGCCTCAGGATGTGGATCTGTTTGATGGCACGATCAGGGAAAACATCGCGCGTTTCTCCACCACCATTGATGATGCGCAGGTATTACAGGCCGCGATGTCTGCCGACGTGCATGAATTGATCAGCACGCTGCCGGATGGATATGAGACCAAGATCGGCAACGGATATTTCCTGTCAGGCGGTCAGCGTCAAAGGATCGCTCTGGCGCGCGCACTGTACAATGACCCTTTCATCCTTGTGCTTGACGAGCCCAACTCCGATCTGGACTCAACCGGCGAACAGGCCCTGCGCAAGGCCATTCAGAGCGCGCGTGAACGCGGGGCCATCGTAATCGTCATGACCCATCGCCCCAGCACGCTGCAAGCCGTGAACAAGGTGCTCATACTCAGCAACGGCACGCAAACCCAGTTTGGCGATAAGGACGATGTCCTGCGACCGACCCAACAAAACGTTCTGGATGGGCAACGACCAAAACAGGTCAAGCGCGTGAAACAGCAACTCCGGATGGAAGGAACAGCACAATGACTGCACTTATTTCGGCACCCCGGGCTCAAGAGGTCTTGCGCCTCGAAGACTATAACCGCATCAGCGGCCCCGCGGCGGAACCACGCATCAGAGGCTTTGTTCTGGCTGGAATTGCGATGCTTATCATCTTTCTTGGTGGATCTTTTTACTGGGCGTTTTCCTCTGAATTGGACGGCGCGGTTGTGGCTCCGGCTTCGCTTGTGGTCGAGGGAAATCGCAAGACAGTCGAGCATCTGGATGGCGGTATCGTGCGCAGCATACTCGTATCAGACGGTGATTTTGTGCAGGCAGGTCAGACGCTTGTCGAGCTGGACAGCGCTGAGCTTGACGTCGATCTCGATGTTTTTGGCAGCCAGCTTGGAGAGCTTACCGTAAGACGCGCCCGCCTTATGGCACAGATCAATGGCGCCAGTGTGTTCTCGCAGAAAGATGTGGCTGAAGCCTCTCGGGTCGCAAAGGAAGAGTATTGGCACTCCGCATATCTCACCCAGAAACAGCTTTTTGCCACCGAGGCGCGGGCGCGGCAGACGGAAAGCGACATCCTTGATCAACGTATCGAAAGCCTGCGTGACCAAGTTGCCGGAATTCAAGCGCAGCGCGGTTCCAACGCGCGTCAGCTGGAGATCACCAAAACCGAACTGGGAAATCTCGAAACTCTTTTTGACAAGGGCCTCGTCGCGGCAACGCGGGTCACCGCGCGCCGGATCGAAATTGAACGACTGCGTGGCATTGACGCCTCCTTGGCGACCCAGCAGGCTCAGGCCGAAAACCAGATCGGGGAGCTGAAACTCGCGCATCTGAGCCAGCAAAAACTGCGAGATGAAGCCATCGCAACGGAACTGGCCGCCGTCGATGCCCAAATCTCCGTGGTGGCACCCCGCTATGCCGGTGCCACAGAACGCCTCAAGCGGATATACATTGCCGCGCCAGCAGATGGCCGTGTCGTCAATATGAGCCTCTTTACTGCGGGGGGCGTTGTGCGCCCCGGCGAAGCCATCCTGGATATCGTTCCAGCTGACAACCCACTGATCGTTGAAGCGCGGATCAACACGGCGGATATCGAAAAACTTAAAGTAGGCCAGAGCACCCGCGTGCGTCTCTCTGCATTCGATCAAGGCGATATCCCAGAAGCAACGGGGCAGATTTTCGACATCTCGGCAGATAGCCTGGAAGACGCCAGAACCGGTGAGAGCTATTTCATCGCCCGCGTAAAACTGAACGCAGATCAGCCCAAAGCGATTGCCGATCTCGAACTTCTACCTGGAATGCCCGCAGACCTTTTTGTCAATACGGGCGAGCGTACTGCGATCAGTTATCTGACCCAGCCACTCAGTGACCGGATCGCGAGAACCTTTATCGAATAGTTTGAAGCGCAAATCTTAACGAGTGCATTTTTTTCTGTGACCCTTTTTAACAATTGCCCTGTTTATCAACATGCGCTTCAGACGCCCTCGCCAGCACTTCTGGCGGGGGCACTTTTCATCGGGGAACACAAAAACGGGTGACGTCTGGCTCGTTTCCGCAACAACTCTAGGACGTCGATTGCCCTGTCTAAGTGACGGGACAGATGTAGTCAGGAACAATCCCGGACAGACGAATATAGGGACCAACATCCGTACCAGAAAACAATCCGAACCTTTCGATCAGGACGGTTTTGAAACCAGCGGCACGGCCACCGAGGATGTCAGTATGCAGGGTGTCGCCAACCATCGCAATGCGTTCAGGCGCGATCCCCTGCAACCGCCGTTTGACATCATCAAATGCATTGCCAAAGGGTTTGCCAAAAAACACTGGTTCAACGCCGGTCTCATCTGCCAGCAAATGGGCAAAATATCCGGGTTCACAGCTCAAACCCGTTTCACGCGGGGCCACGATATCGGGATTGGCGACCAGGAGCGGCCGCATGCGCCTGTGTAAATCAGCCTTCAGGGCGGTCATGGTCGCCGCATCGAGGGCCGCGCTGGACAGAAACAGAAACCCGTCCACATCCCAAGGCTCGGCTGCGGTCCAGCGGACAATGTCTGTATCAAGATCCACGAAGGTATCGACATCGGTACACAGCGCGCCCCATCGTCCCAGCGGCAGGTGATCACCGAGCCGTGCGGCGCACACATCGCGGCTGGCGACGACCTCATCAGCCGTGAAATCAAACCCCAATTTACGATATTTCTTCAGGGCTGCCACGCGCGTATCACTGGCCGCGTTGGTCAGCACGACCAGTTTTTTACCCATTTTGCGCAGCTCCGCCATTCGTTCGACAGCGCCTGGGATCGGGGTTTGGCCAACATTCAGGACACCAAAAGCGTCCAGCACAAATGCATCCACATCGTCAGCCACTTGTGCAAGGGATGCACGACTTTGGCTCCGGGACGGAAATGTCGTCTGGGGAAGACGCCTGCGGATTTCCTCATACCGTGAAAACGCAGCATCGGTCGTCATAAGGGATGTGTAGGACATGGGTTAAATGAGCCGATACTGCTTGGCTTTGTTACGCAGGAAAGGCAGCCCCTGATCCATGACTTCGCGATGATTGTTGGCGACCGGTCGCCAGACGGAAAGACCATGCGCGATCTCGGGCGGCATGTTGATGAAGCTTTCCATCGCCAGTCCACCGCTGAATTGCACCGCGGCAAGTGTTGCGAAAATCTCGTCCCAGTCGCAGGTGCCCATGCCCGGCGTCCCCCGGTCGCTTTCCGACAGATGAATGTAGCGCAGATGATCACGCCCATCCAAAATCCCGTTACCCGCACCCTTTTCCTCGATATTCATATGATAGGTATCCAGGTGCAAAAACATGTTGTCCGATCCCACTTTTTCGATCATCGCGACACCCTGTGCCGCAGTATTGATCAGATGGGACTCGTATCGGTTCACGGGTTCGATGCCAAATAGAATACCAGCTTTTTTGGCATATCCGGCGGCCATCTGCAGCGCTTTTGCAACGTTGTCGATCTCCTGTTGCGTCGGCGGCAGGCCTGAGCGTTCACCGATGCCGCCATAGGTCACGCCGCTGAGCGCAAGGCCACCCATCGCGGCCGTCTTCTCTATCGCAACTTTCAAAAATTCAACCGCACCCTCGGGATTGTGCGACGCCCAGACGGCCTCTGGCAATCCCAGCGAACATACCGCCGAAAGACCAGCCTCTTCCAACAAAGACCGGCTGTGATCAGCATCCGCAGACGGCGGGTCGAGCAAAGCAATTTCGATGAAATCCATACCGTCTGCTACGGCAGCGGCCACTGCACGTTCCGCGCCCTCGCGATCCCATGTCATCGTCCACATGCTGGTATGGACCCCAAATCCTCGCATCATACGCTTGAATAGCCCCCTTCAATCATCATCAGTGCGCCGTTCACCAGATCAGATGCGGGCGACGCGAGATAAAGGGCCATATCCGCAATCTCGACCGGCTCCCCGAAGCGACCCAGCGGCGTTGCCGCCAGAAAAGGGCCGGATTTCTCGGGTGGACTCCAAAGCTTGCGTCCCATCTGCGTCATGACGACAGTTGGGCAGATAGCGTTCACCTGGACGTTATGCGGGGCGAACTCGGTCATCAAAGCTTTGGTCAGCGCATTTAGTCCGCCTTTGGAGGCGGCATAGGCTGCATGATCAGGCAGCGCAATCACACCGGTTTGCGATGAAATATTAATGATCTTACCGCGTTTTTGCGCGATCATCTTCGGCGCCAGTCCTCGGGCCAGGATAAACGGTGCGCGCAGGTTCAGCGCCATTGTCCGGTCCCAGTCCTCCAGCGAAAACTCTGTCGCCGGGCCCACAATCGCAGTGCCAGCACTGTTGACCAGAATATCAACTGTCCCCGCCATTGCCAGAGCGCGGGAAACCACGCCCTCTGCGCCATCGATCTCGCCGATATCCGCAGGGATGATCCGGCAGTTTCCCCCCGTTGCCGCAATATCAGATTGCAGAGCAGCAAGCTTGTCCTCATTCCGCCCGGTGGCGATGACGCGTGCGCCAGCGTCGGCAAAGACCTCACAGATTTCCGCGCCTATACCAGAGGATGCCCCCGTCACCAAGGCAACGCGATCTTTGATCGCAAAGCGTTCCTGCCAGGCCGTCATTGTTTACTCCATATTCGTGTGAAAGGCGCGCATGTCTTCTGCGGAAACTCCTTTTGCATCCCGCAAATGCAGGATCAGCATTTCGAAGAACATGAACATCACCGCCTCAAAAAGCGACCCCATCGGCAATATTGAACCGTCACCGCCTTGATCATTGGCCATTGTCTGGGCCGACAGCAGAACAACGTGATCTGCGGATTTCGGGACAATCCCATCCTGTTCAGCCGTCACACATAATACCTGCGCCCCAGCGATCTTGGCCTGTTTGATCAACCCCGCGACGGTGGAAAAATACCCCGGACCGGCACTCACGATCAGCAGATCACCTTCCCCGATGTGTGGTGTGGTCATGTCCCCGATCATATGCGCGTCAAGGCCAAGGTGAAAAAGCCGCATGGCCAGAGATTTGATCATCAACCCCTCGCGGCCCACTCCGTATAGCGCGATGTGGTTGGCGCTCAAGATCGGGGACGCCATAGCAATCACCTGATCCGGCAAGGCGTTTTGCAAGACATCACCGACTTCCTCATTTGCCCTGTGGGCGAGTTCTGAAAGATTCATATTTTGCCTCCATGAGCGGCGAGCTGATCAAGCTTTGGCAGAACCTCGGAGAGTGCGCGCTCAAAAAGACCCGTTTCCTTGAGGAAATCGAGGATCGTATACCTGCTGCGTATGTAAGCTGCGGCTCTGATCGTTCGCTCCAGATGGACTGAACTGACCCCAATATCTTTTGCAAAGGCCGGTGCCCCGGCCATTTTGAGCATCGCAACCATTTCACCTGTGCGAAACAATTGTTGGCGGATGATTCCACGCGTGTCCTGCCAATAAGTACAAATGCGTTTCAGCCTGTCCGCGTGCAGCGCGGGATCAATCCATTTTTCCTGCGTTTGCAGAACGGCCCGATCTGCGATGCGTGCGTCCGGAATGACCCGTCTAAGTTCATCCAAAGCCGCATTCAAATCGGGAACAGGGCCAGTGATCTGTGATAAATCCTGCCCGAGCAACCAGTCATAAAGGGCCAACGTGACAACACAGCCGACAGCAACAGCGGCACCGTGACTGACCTTGCGCCCCTCCAAGCTGAGATCTTCCATCTCCCACATATGGGCGATCTGATGATCCGCGCCGGAGGCCGGACGCGATGAGCCATGAAACTCCATTGCGAAGCCAACAGCCGTGAGCCCAATGAAAAGCCGCGCCGTCGCATCGCGATCCCCGTGAGCCAATGCCTGCGGATCGCAAAGCCAGCCGCGCAAATGGTCCTGAACCAATGGCCAGGCGGTTGCATCTCTTACCTCTGCGCCAACAAGTTCTGCCAGCAACCAGTCCCCACCCGCCGGAGATTTACCCGCCAGATCGCCGTAGCCCCAACCGGTCATCTCTGCGGGTGCCTTGGCGATCACATCAAGATCAGCAATCAGGGCCATTGGCGCGCGGGTGGGAATCGTCACTTTGAACCCCTCCCGGGCTAGCGGGGCACCGGCACTGGTATAGCCATCCATCGACGCCGCCGTCGCAACACTTACGTATTGCCGATTTGTCTCGTAGGAGGCGAATTTGACCAGATCATTTATCACACCAGATCCCACCGAGACCGGCAGCAGCAAGGGATCAGATTTGAGCGTCTCGATGAAAGGTTCGGCTTCTTCAACCGAAGCCTTGGGCAAAGGATCATCGTTCAGGATCAACTGATCAACGGCAAACCCGGCGGAGGCCAGTTGATCCCGTGTGGCATACCCCGCCGCATCAAAGCCCGCGCGATCGGCGAAAAGGATCGCTCTTTGCGACGATGTTACCGATGCGGCAACTTCACCAACATGCGTGATCGCCCCGCGGTCAATAATCAGATGCTTTGTCACGGCGGATTTGGCGACCGCGGGCGCGATGAGGTTGTCAAATTGCGCCTTCCAGTGGCTCATACCGGCGCGCCTCCGGCGTTATTCGACAAGGTCACCCCGTTGGCATCGAACTGATGCACCCGGTGAGCGGGCATCGAGATACTGACGCTTTGCCCGGCCTTTGTCGCGTCTTCTCCATCGGTTTTAACGACAAGGCGTTCGCCATCATCACCTTGCAGGTAGAGGTAACTCTCGCCACCCAATTGCTCTTTTACCGCGACATTCAGATCGACGTCGCCCTGCCCCACCTTTCCCAGAACAATATGTTCCGGGCGGATGCCAAGACGAGCTGTCTGCTCCTGCCGCGAAAGCGATCCGGCAAAAATGGACGTGGTGTCAAAAATGTTCATTGCCGGCGACCCGATAAACCCGGCCACGAATTCCGAAGCAGGCCGGTGATAGAGGTCCATCGGACTGCCGACCTGTTCAATTCGACCAGCGTTAAGCACAACAATCTGATCCGCCATGGTCATGGCTTCAACCTGGTCGTGTGTCACGTAGATCATTGTGGCGTTGAGTTGATCATGCAGCGCTTCGAGCTCTACCCGCATCTGAACACGCAGCTTTGCATCCAGATTGGAAAGCGGTTCGTCAAACAGAAAAACCTTGGGCTTCTTTACAATTGAACGACCAATTGCGACGCGCTGCCGCTGTCCACCCGATAGCTGACCTGGCTTGCGGTCCAGCAGTTCACTGAGCTGCAGTATCTTGGCGGCCTCTTCGACCCGGGCGTTGCGTTCATCTGCCCCGACGCCTCCAACTTTCATCCCGAACTCCATGTTCGCGCGGACGCTCATGTGCGGATAAAGGGCATATGATTGAAAAACCATCGAGACATCGCGATCAACCGGTTCAAGCTGCGTCACATCCTTGCCGCCGATCTCAACAGTCCCGCCGTCAACTGATTCGAGACCGGCGATCGTGCGAAGCAACGTTGACTTGCCACAACCGGACGGCCCGACAAAAACCACGAAGGCCCCATCCGGCACGCTGAGCGACACATCAAAAAGGGCCTGCATTGCCCCGTAAAACTTGCTTATTCCGCTTAGATCAACTGTCGCCAAAGATCTGACTCCCTTGTGGTCGCAGCACGCCTTTACCGATGACCTGCCGACATTTTCATGTTGACATCTGCGCCATTCATTACATTTGTATGTGATCCGATACAAATGGATGTCAACAGTTTCCGATGGGAGGAACACATGAAATTCAAAAAAATGTTGGGCACCACCGCAATGGCCGCAGGCCTGTGTTTTGGTGCATCAAATGTGCTGGCCGATGGTCACGCATGGAGCCTTGAGAAAGCCGCTGAACCTTATGCCGGCACCACTGTCGATGTCGTGTTCTTGTTACGCCCGGGATATGAAGCGATCGAAGCGATGCTGCCTGAATTCGAGGAAGCAACCGGGATAAAAGTCAATATTATCAAGCATCCTTACGAAAACGCGCTGGGTGAACAGGTTCGGGATTTCGTCGCAGGCGGCGATCTTGATGTCGCGCTGATCGACCTGGTCTGGATCGGTAATTTCGCCGAGAACGACTGGATCGTCCCGCTGGACAAGTTCACCTCAAATCCCGATCTGGCGGACCCCGATCTGGACATGGATGACTTCTTCCCGTTGGTCCTGAACGCCTTTGGCGGCTGGAACGGCACAATCTACGGCTTGCCCGTCGACAACTATTCCGGATTGCTGTTCTACAATAGCTGCATGCTGGAAGAAGCCGGATTTGATGGCCCGCCAAAAACCTGGGATGACTTGAAAAACGTCTACGGCCCCGCGCTCACCAAGGACGGCAAATACGCCTACGCCTTGCAATCCAAACGGAACGAGACACAATCTGCGGATAGTTTTGCGCGCATGCTCTGGCCCTTCGGCGGATCGTTCCTGAATGACGAATTCAAATCGAACCTGATGTCGGAAGAAAGCCTTGCGGGTCTGCAATTCCGGCAGGACCTGATGCAATATATGCCCGATGGCATCGTCGCCTATGATCACGCGGAAACCGTGAACGCGTTCAGCCAGGGTGATGTGGCCATGATCACCGAGTGGTCGGCTTTCTATTCCACTGTTGTCAGCCCGGAGACCTCGAAAATTGCTGATTGTGTGGAAATCGCACCGGAACCCACAGGACCAGCGGGACGGAAGCCTGCTCTAGGCGGGTTTTCCATGGCCGTCGCCGCGCAGGCCGATGATGCGGAGCAAGCGGCAGCCTACCTGTTTATCCAATGGGCCACATCCAAGGCGAACGCAGGTGAATACCTGGAACGCGGTGGGGTGCCCGCACGACAATCGGCCTATGCCGATCCCGCATTGGCTGACACCTACAAGTTCATCCCCGCCCTGGTCGAAAGCTGGCAGGATGGTGTCCCGGAATTCCGTCCGCGCTTTGCCGAGTGGCCGGAAATCACCGAGATCGTGCAGGAATGGGGCACCAAGATCATGCTGGAAGAAGTCAGCATTGAGGAGGGTGTAACCGAGCTGGGTGCGCGCATGGAAGAAGTGCTTGAGGACGCCGGATACTACAGCGGTGACAAACCACTCGCGCAATAGCCACCGCCAGCCTAACATTGACGGCGGGGGCGCTTCGGCGCCCCTCTGCCCCGTAAAAGGTCATCGAAATGCCCGGCAAAGTTCCCAGAAAAACGATCTTCGCCTTTATTGGCCCCTCCGTCATCGCATTGGCCGCAATCGGCATTGTACCTTTGCTCTACGCGGCCTGGACCAGTCTGCATTTCTATAATCTGACCAAGCTCAAACGCGTCAAATTCATCGGGCTGGAAAACTACTGGGATGTACTGACAGATTCCGTTTTCTGGGAAGCGATGGGGCGCACGTTCACCCTGCTAAGCATCGCTCTGCCCTTGCAACTGGCGCTTGGCTTGGGGATTGCGCTGATCTTGCACAAGCCCGGCCTGACATTATTGAAAACGCTGGCACGGCTGTCTCTTGTGCTGCCAATGGCGACGACCTACGCGGTCGTGGGCCTTCTCGGCCAGGTCATGTTCAATCAAAAATTCGGTGTGGTAAATCAGTTTCTGTCCCCATTTGGCGGTGGCAACATCAATTGGATCGGCGATCCGACAAACGCATTCACCATGATCATTTTCTGGGATGTCTGGCAGTGGACCCCCTTTGTAGCGCTTGTTTTGCTGGCGGGCCTTACGATGGTCCCCGATGAGATCGAAGAAGCCGCGCGCCTCGAAACCAAAAGTTGGTGGACTGTTCTGCGCTACGTCCAGTTACCCTTTCTCATGCCCGGGTTGGTGGCGGTCCTGATCCTGCGCACCGCGGATACCCTGAAACTCTTTGATATGGTTTTCACGCTCACACGCGGCGGGCCCGGATCCTCCACCGAGCTGATATCATTGATGATTCAGCGGGTCGGGTTTCGGGCGTTTGATCAAGGGTTAGCCTCTGCTCAGGCGATCATTTTGCTGATCATCACGATCATTTTGAGCCAAATCTACATTCGCGTCTTCTACAAGGAAGTCTGAGCCATGACCTCGTCCCGCTCTATCTGGATACAAAGCCTGTTGCTTCTGGCTATTCTGCTGGTCTGTGTCTTCCCATTCTACTGGATGGTCACCACATCCTTGAAAACCCAGGTGGTGGCGTTGGAGAGCCCGCCGGTCTGGTTGTTTGAACCGACCTTGGCAAACTACCGCGAAGCGCTTTTCGACGATGGTGTGCTGCGCACGCTGATGAATTCCCTGATCATCGCAATCAGCACCACAGCGCTGGCGATCCTGCTGGGCGTGCCCGCAGCCTTCGCCCTTGCCCGCTTCGAGTTTCGCGGCAAAAAGGACCTGTGGTTCTGGTTTATCACCAATCGCATGGTATCCCCCATTGTACTGGCCCTGCCGTTCTTCCTGATCGTGCGCCAGCTGGGGATGCTCGACAGGCACATTACGCTGATCCTGATTTACCTGACTTTCAATTTGCCGATTGTCATCTGGATCTGCACCGATCAGTTCCGCGGCATACCCTATGATCTCGATGAAGCGGCGCGGATTGAAGGCGCCTCGCAATGGATCATCCTGCGGAAAATCTGCCTGCCGCTGGCGATGCCGGGTGTCGCCGTATCTGGGATATTTTCTTTTATTTTCTCATGGAACGAACTGATGTTCGGGCTGGTCCTGACGCGTACAACCGCAAAAACGGCGCCTGCAATGGCAGTGTCTTTCATGGAAGGATACAACCTGCCTTACGGAAAGATCATGGCCACATCGACATTGATCGTGATCCCGGTGTTGATCTTTGCGTTGCTTGCCTCCAAGCAGTTGGTTCGCGGCCTGACCATGGGTGCCGTGAAGTAGGGAGAGGAAAATTCATGCCCCGCGCGCCCAAGACCAATACTGTTGACGCCGAAGAGCAACTTTTGGTTCGGCTGGCCTGGGCGTGTGAAATGGAAGGCATGACCCAGGCGGCGGCGGCGGAGAAATTCGGCCTTACCCGCCTGCGCGTCAACAAATCTCTGCGCGAGGCAAGGGCCCGCGGCATTGTTCGCGTCGCGGTCAATTCGGTTTACGCGCCCTGCGCGGAGCTTGAGTGGAAGCTCTGCAATGCCTTTGGTCTCAAAACGGCATCGGTAGCTCCGATCGCGGGTGAGCAGTTTGACCTGCATACCATGATTGGATCATCGCTCGGTCAATACCTCGCCAGCTACCTGAGCCAGCGAGATGTAAGGCTTTTCGGTATGTCATGGGGCAATACGCTCAATATGGCGACGCGTTTCATGCAGCCGATCAACCGCCCTGACCTTGAGATCATCTCCGTCATGGGCGGGCTTTCCAAGGGCTCCGATCTCAATAGTTTCGAAATCACCACGCGGCTCGCGGACCTGTGCAACGCCGAGCACAGTTATTTCACGTCGCCAATCTACGCCGGATCGCGGGAAAGCCGGGATATTCTTGTCGCGCAGGACGTTTTCCAGTCCACGATCGAGAAAATCCGCCGAGCGGATGGGATCGCCCTTGCAGCGGGAGACATGCAGAAATCATTGCTGATCAAAGACGGGATGCCGCCGGATATCGACCTTGAGAGCATCCATGCAAGTGGTGCTGTTGGTGACATCATGGGTTACTTTCTCAGCGCGAATGGGGATTTGGTGGATCACCCGATCAACGAGCGCGTTCTGGGGTTGGAGTTGCCCGATCTGGATCAGATCGAAAACGTCATCCTTGCCGCAGGCGGCCTCAACAAAGTGCCGATCATCAGGGCGTTGCTGACACGGGGGTGCGTAGGGACATTGGTCACCGACGAACATACGGCCTTGGCGGTACTGGACCAGGCTAAATGAGCATCTTTGCCGGCATTGATCTCGGCACCTCCGGCATCAAGATCGCCCTGATTGATGCCGACGGTCAATGTCTCGCGCAAGCGTCGCGCTCTTGCGCAGTTGACCGACCACACCAAGGCTGGTCACAGCAGGAACCGGATCTATGGTGGCACCTGACCACAGAAATTTTCGACGAACTGGCCCAGAACCAATCGAAACTGATGTCCGGTATTGTCGGCATTTCGCTGTCCGGTCAGATGTTGGGGTCGGTGCTGCTTGACGGAAAAAACAGACCGGTTGCTCCTTGCCTTTTGTGGAACGATCAGAGATCGCTGGCGGAGTGCCAAATACTTCTCGACCGGGTTCCTGACATCGGCTGGCGCACAAACGGACAGCCTGATCCAGGATTGACGGCCCCCAAACTTCTTTGGATGGCGCAACACTGGCCAAGTGCACTGGATCGCGCGGACATCCTGATGCTGCCCAAGGATTACGTTCGTCTAATGATGACAGGCGAGCGTGCGAGCGATATATCGGACGCCTCGGGCACCATGCTGCTGGATTGCGCGACGGCCAGCTGGGACGACGAACTTATCGAAGCGGCCGGTTGGGACAGAAGCAAGCTGCCCAGTCTTTTACCCTCCTATGCAGCCGCCGGCTATCTGAAGTCCGAGCTGTCCGAGCGATGGGGCATGCCATCGCGTGTTCTGGTCGCAACCGGGTGCGGCGACAATTACGCGGGCGCTCTGGGCGTTGGTGCCGCGCGCCCCGGAACCGCTGCACTTAGCGTAGGGACATCGGGTGTTCTCTCGGCAGTGGATGACCGATTTCGCCCCAACCCCGAAAAGGCGGTACTGACCACTCCACACGCGGCTCCGGACACCTTTCTGTCTATGGGCGTGGTCATGAGCGCCACGCAATCGCTCGACTGGATCGCGGATTTGACCGCCACCTCTTCTGCTGAACTGGCCACGCTTGCGGATCAAAAAATCGCTAATATCGGCATGAGCGCCTTCCCAATTGCCCGGCCGAGCCTGACCGGCGTGCGCACTCCAGACAATCGCCCTGACGCGCTAGCGGCTCTATCAGGGATTTCGGCAATCACGGACAAAGTTGATTTGGCCTATGCCATCATGGAGGGCGTCGCCTTTCAGTTTTACGACGCTTATCTGGCGCAAACCCAGTCCGGTGTTCCTATAAACGAAATGGTAGCGGTGGGGGGCGGCACACGGTCTGATCTCTGGGTGCAATTAATCGCCAGCCTCATGAACATTGAAATGATGGTTCCGGTGAATGGCGATATCTCTGCCTGCATCGGTGCCGCGAAACTTGCGCAATGCGCCGCCAGCCCGTTGGAGACCTCGGAAATTCTGCAACGCAAACAAACAATCAGCAGAAGCGTTTCCCCGCGCCCAGAGTGGCGAAACGACTTGCTTGAACGGCACCAGAGATATCGGGAACTGCCATTCCACGCATGACTTGGGACCGGTGCCTGTGCGCTTGAGTGACTTGCATGGCACGGCCCTGCTCTCTTTCGACACGTATTGCAACAAGACGCCCCTGGAAAACCGAGGCTGGTGGGCAATTTGACCTCACACATACAGACACATTCGCGGCAACCTGCGCGGTCTCACGATCTCTTTAGTTGCAGTTGAATACAGAGCGTTCCAGCTTGGTGGCATTCACGGAGGCTATCCAATGACCCTATCGCGACGCCAATTTTCCGCTCTGGCGCTGTCGTCCGCATTCGTACCGGGAAGTGTGTCGGCACAGCAATCTTCCGAAGACAAGGCACTTCAGGATGCCCTGGATGCTCAGGTTTTTGGAACAACATCAGAATACAAGGCCGCCCTGCAACTCATCGAAAACCGTGGGAACCCGGATATGGCGGCGGGTCTGATCCGGGCATTGAGGTTTACGGAAGGGCGACGGCGCGAAGTGGCAGAGGTGCTGCAAAACATCACTGGCCAGTCGCATGGAACCCGTTGGTTTGACTGGATGCTTTGGCAGGAACGCAATCCGCAGATTGTTCCCCATCCTGCGCAGATCGCGTTCACGCGGCGTGTTTTGCTGCAAATCGATCCCAATTTTTCCGACTTTCTGAAAACTGAGTATCTGGCGCGTGACAAGATGCGGATACGTTTGGAAGAGATCGCCTGGGGTGGGGTCCGCAAGGATGGCATTCCCTCGCTTGACAACCCGCAACTGATCTCAGCCAGCGAAGCATCCTACCTGCGCGGGTCGGATCTGGTGTTCGGCGTGTCGATCAATGGCGATGTCAGAGCCTATCCGCTGCGCATCATGGGGTGGCATGAGATGTTCAACGAAGTCATAGGGGGCGTGCCTGTCGCACTCGCCTATTGCACGCTGTGCGGATCGGGCATTCTGTTTGAAACGCAGCTTGCCGGTCGATCAAAACCGCTGGTTTTCGGGTCTTCGGGATTTCTCTATCGTTCCAACAAGCTGATGTTTGATCGCCAAAGCCATTCACTTTGGAACCAGTTCACCGGCAAGCCGGTGGTGGGGCCGCTGGTCAACTCCGGGATTGAGCTGAAACAGCGGCCGGTTGTCATCACAACATGGGACAGGTGGAAAACATCCCATCCCGGCAGCAAAGTTCTGTCACTCGACACGGGTCATCGGCGCAACTATGGGTCCGGAGTTGTCTATGCCAATTACTTCGGTTCCCCTGACCTGATGTTTCCCGCCGTCGTAGATCAAAGCGAACATCGCCAGAAAGACTATGTTTTCACCATCCGCCAGTTCGGGGCCGCGCGGGCCTGGCCGCTGGATGCATTCGCCAAAGAGCGGCTGATTAACGATGGGATCAACAGTACAAACCTAGTTCTGATCGGGACTGCGGAAAGCCGTAGCGTCCGCGCCTATGAGCGGGGCAATCATACATTCGAGCTTTCATCGGGTGGGTTGAAAGCTGCGGACGGATCGGAGTGGATCATCACCGAAGACGCTCTCGTCGGTCCTGACGGCACCCGCCTGCCGAGAGTTGCGGGCCACATTGCCTATTGGTTCGCCTGGGACAACTACCTCAGCGATGCCGCTACGGTTTACAAGGGCTAGGGGTGTTCGGGCTGATGCCATCAGACAATGGAAGCCCTGCAGTTTCAAAGTGATAAGCATACATCCGGCTTGACCATGCACTCCGTTTATTCGGCAAGGGTTTGCGCGTCGTCGGGTGTGGGCAATCCGCAAATGCTTTGTGTCGTTCGAAAACCTGTCAAGCACATCGCGAATATCAGTCCGATGATTGCACCACATCGATCACCCCCCGCGACACGATCCATCTATATCGCTGAGACGGATTGCATAAAGGCAGAGCCCCAGCGGTTGCTGGGATAGATCGCCGACGACCGGCGATAGCCTAGCCCGACAGTTCCTGTAGGTTGTCCATTTCCGCGAGCCGTCCGGCGGTAAATTTATCGGTGATCAAAAGGTCTATTACACCGGTTCGCAAAGCGCCCCGGATTGAGTCCGTCTTGGATTGCCCACCGGCCAAGGCAATGACGCGGTCAATCTGAGACAGCTCCTCCAGTGACATTCCGATGACCCGCTCATCCAGCGGGGTTTTCACAAAATTCCCATCCGCATCAAAAAACCGCAGGCTGATGTCGCCGACGCCGCCAGCTTCTTCCACGGCAGCGAGCTCCCGACCAGAGAAGGTATTTCCCGACCGCGCCAGCATGCTGGAGGGTTCCATCGCGCCAATCCCGACGATGGCTAAAGTAATTTTGCCGAACATGTCCATCGTTTCACGCACATAGGTGTCTCCAAGCAACACAAGCTTGGCTTCGCGTGATTGCGCAACGCCCGGGGCACTGAGCAAATGCGCCTCCGCACCGGTGAGTTTGGCGAGCCGCGTGGTCAGCTGGTTCGCATGAATCTGAACGGTCGGATCACCCATGCCACCCAAAGTCTGGACCACATGTTTGGCCTTCCCATTTTTCATCGGGTGAATATTGTCCACCATCTTCAAAATGGTTTCCGACCAGCTGGAAACGCCAATTACCTCATCAACTTGCAAAGTAGCTTCGACAAAATGGGCGGCGGCCTCACCGATACGTGCCATAATGGCCCCATCGCGATCTTCGGAGCACTCAACCACGATGGCCTCACTCAGATCGAACTTGGTGCGCAAAACCGTTTCAAGATCGGCGTAGGTCCCAGAGGGCGTCACGACCGTCGTCCGAACAATCTCCTCTTCCTGCGCCCGTTTCAACATCCGCGAAACTGTCGCCTGGGATATCCGCAGGTGAGCCGCAATTGCAGCCTGTCGCTGTCCTTCGATGTGATACATCTGGGCAACCCGGGCGATCATACGAAGCTCATTTAGGCGGGACATGAGAAACCTTTTTGAACGGCAGGTTTGATGAATATTTATTCACTATCTCACAACGGTTGTACGGGCAATGGCATTTCTCCATGCCGATAGATTCACGTCGCGCACCCCCGATGGCATATTCGGAACGATGTCGCTGTCATGGCTGACCAATCCGGCCACGGCTTCAAGGTTGGGCCAGAAACCAGTTGCCAGCCCCGCCAGATACGCAGCGCCAAGCGCTGATGCCTCGGGATTTCTGCAAGGCGTTACCGCATGATCGAGATAGTCCGCCAAAATCTGCATCAAGAAACGGTTTGAACTTGGTCCACCGTCAACAAACAACCGCCCTGCCCGCGCATCATCCGGCGCCATGATGGCATATACATCCTGCACCTGAAGCGCCATGCTCTCAGCGGCGGCGCGCGCCAGATGGGCAGGTTGAGTACCAAAAGACAGACCACAGATCAGCCCCCGCGCCTCGGCATTCCAATGTGGTGACCCGAGACCGACGTGGGCCGGAACAAGTGAAACGCCCTCAGTGCCGGACACGGTCTGCGCAAGATCGAGCAGGGTATCGACGCCGTCCAATCCCAACATTTGAGCTGTCCATGGCAGGATCGACGCGCTGACAAGAATGTTGCCCTCATATGCGTATGTTGGCTCTCCATTCAGTGACCAAGCGATGGTGGTGGTGATGCCATTCGGGGGCACAACGAAGGCTGGTATCGTCGTCATGACCGATGAACCCGTGCCGAAGGTCACCTTGCTGTCACCCTGCCCAAAGGCGCCATGCCCAAACAGGGCTGCGTGAGAATCCCCGATGGCCGAAGCGATGGGAATGCCATCCGCCAAGGGCCCCACATTCTTGGTCGACCCAAACACATGCCCGGAATCGTGCACTTCTGGCAACATTGCGCTGTCAACGCCAAAGAGGTCACATAAGGTTGCGTCCCAGCGCAGATCGGCGAGATGAAAAAGCTGGGTGCGCGCAGCGTTTGACCGGTCCGTGGCGTGCACCGCGCCACCACTAAGCTTCCAGATCAACCAGCTATCAATGGTGCCGACGCAGATGTCGCGGCGCTCTCCAACATACTGATCGAGAAGCCAGGCCACTTTGGTCGGCGGGAAAAGCGGATCCAGAGGCAAGCCCGTGCGCGCGATGACATCTGGCTCATGCCCCTGCTGTTTCAACGCAGCGCAATCCGCAGATGTGCGGCGGCACTGCCAGGTTATCACCGGCCCGCAAGGCGCGCCGGTCTTGCGATCCCAGATCATGATGGATTCGCGTTGATTGGAAATACCGATGGCCACCACATCCGTTGCGGGAGACGCATTGGTACATTCGGCAATTGCCTGCAGAGTCGCTGCCCATATCGCCTCAGCATCCTGTTGCACCCAACCAGACTTCGGATGCTCAATAGGAACCGGCGCAGAGCCGCTCGCGATGATGTCGCCGTGTCTGGAGACGAGGATCGCCTTGGAATTCGTCGTGCCTTCGTCAATCGCCAGAACAGCACGCTCGGCCATATTCACCCTTTCCGGTCAATCAACTCTAACGCGCTATTTGCGATACCCTCTGGAGACATGCCAAAATCGTCAAGAAGCCTGTTTGCAGATGCAGTATGTGCAAAAACGCCCGGCACCCCGAGACGTTTCATCGGCACAGGACATTCATCCACGACAACTTCGGCAACAGCACTGCCCAGACCGCCAAATATCGTATGTTCCTCGCAGGTGAGGATAGCAGCAGTATCACTTGCCGCCTGTACAATTGCCTCGGCATCAATCGGACGCACGCATGCCATGTTGAGAACCCGTGCAGAGAGACCACGATCCTCCAAAAGCGTTGCTGCCGCCAACGCGCGATGGGTCAAAACACCATTGGCAATCAAAGTAATGTCGCCCCCTTCCATCAAGACATTTGACTTACCCAACTCAAATACATGGTCGTGAGGCAGAATATCCGGCACCCCCACACGGCTCAACCTCAAGAAACAGGGACCATCATGATCAGCTGCCCATCTGACTGCGGCGGCCGTTTCAATGCGATCCGCTGGCGCAATTACCGGAACGCCGGGCAGCGCGCGAATCCACGCAAAGTCTTCAATTGAATGATGCGTGGGACCAAGTTCACCGTAAGCCATGCCGGAACTGATCCCGACAAGCTTAACATTGGCCTGCGAATAGGCCACATCGGCCTTGATCTGCTCCAGTGCACGCCCTGTCAGAAAGGGAGATGCCGCGCAAACAAAAGGAAGCTTGCCACCGTTTGCGAGGCCCGCGCCTACGCCGACCATGTTCTGCTCTGCGATGCCAACGTTGATCAAACGGCTGGGGAACTTCTCGCGAAAGCCGCCCAATTTCGAGGATCCGACGGAATCGTTGCAAACAGCAACGATATCGGAATTTGCCGCTGCCAATGCCTCAAGCGTGCTGGTAAAAGCATCGCGGCAATCATGCAGATCAGCCGGATCAAGGGGCATATTCATTCGCCGCCTCCTCCAACTCCTTCATCGCTTGTTCGAATTGTTCATGGTTTGGCACCTTGTGATGCCAGGCAACATTGTCAGACATGAAGGAAATTCCCTGCCCTTTGGTCGTCTGGGCAATAACACATTTCGGCTTCCCTTTGCTGGTAGTTTCCACCGAAACCGCCTTGCAAATCTGATCCATATCGTGACCGTCAATCTCCTCGACCTTCCAGCCAAATGCATTGAGTTTTGGAGCAAGCGGCGCGATGTTGTTGGTTTCGGCCAGTCTCGCTCCCTGCTGAAGACCGTTGTGATCGATGATCAGGGTCAGGTTATCGAGCTCAAACTGTGCGGCCGCCATAATCGCTTCCCAATTAGAACCCTCCTGCATCTCGCCATCACCAACGATGACGAAGGTGCGCCATCGTTGGCCATTCAGTTTGGCCGCCTTCGCCATACCGACCGCCACCGGCAGGCCATGCCCCAGAGGACCGGTATTTGTTTCAACACCGGGAACTTTAACACAATTGGGATGACCATTGAGCCGTGAGTGAGGCTTCAGAAAAGTAGACAGTTCTTCCTTCGGAATGAACCCTTTTTCCGCGAGCACCACATAGAGTGCGAGCGCCGCGTGTCCTTTGCTGAGCACCATCCGATCCCGATTTGGGTCGCGCGGCTCAAGGGGATTTACGTTCATTATATGGAAATAGAGTGCGGTCAAAAGGTCGGTCACGGACATCTCGCCACCGATATGGCCTGCCCCCGCTTCATAGACCGCATGAAGGTCGCGACGACGCATCCGGTTCGCAATGGCGCGGAGATCATGAGCTTCCATCTTCAACCTTGCATATTTATTCTTATATAGTTATACATTCTATGCCTCATATGTCAAGCCATATAGACCTGCCATTGCGACAGACAGAACCAAAGCGGCATAACCCCAACGCTTGACATGCGCCACATCCTCGGGTAAGGATTTTTCATCTTGCTTGCATAATTATGCTGTTTTGGGGAATCTATTGATGTCGGGGACAATGCCTCCGAAAAAGGAGAGGTTGAGCGTTCGGGAAATCTTCTCTTTGAGCGGAGCCACCGGGCCTTTCATCGGTCTCTTGGTACTTTGTGCATTCCTTACAGTTGCAACCGATTCCTTCTTATCAATCCGCAATTTCCTGAACATTCTTGACCAAATCACCGTTCTTGGAATTCTGGCTGTCGGCATGACGTTTGTAATCCTGATAGGCGGCATTGATCTTGCCGTTGGATCAGTGCTCGCCTTGTCAATGATGGTGCTCGGATACCTGAACGTTACGGCTGGGTTGCCCATGGGAGCCGCGATTTCCGGCGCGCTGATCGCGGCCGCCCTGACAGGTGCATTCGCCGGCATCATGATTGCAGAATTCAAGGTCCCGGCATTTATCGCCACCCTGGCGATGATGTCTATCGCCAGGGGGCTGGCCAATATGATTACGAACGGTTCTCAGATCATCGGATTTCCGCCCTGGTTCAATATGGGTGCTATCATAAGGTATGGTGGATTCTTGACCATGACGGTCGCAGTCATGCTCATCGTTTTTGTCGTGGCGCTGTTATATCAGCGCTATCGCAAAGGCGGGCGTGAACTCTATGCCATTGGCGGCAACCCCGAGGTTGCGAGGCTCGCTGGTATCAACGTCAAGAGAAAAACCATCGCCGTCTATACCGCGTGCAGCACGCTTGCGGGACTGGCTGGCGTCCTGCTTGCTGCGCGCCTTGATTCAGTTCAGCCCAGTTCAGGTGTGGCCTATGAACTGGACGCCATCGCCGCTGTGGTCATCGGGGGCACCAGCCTTTCAGGTGGCACCGGCGGCGTTGGGGGCACAATTGTTGGTGTTCTGATCATTGGCGTTTTACGTAACGGTCTCAATCTGCTCAGCGTCTCCCCATTTTTACAAGCCGTCATAATCGGCACCGTTATCTTGCTGGCGGTGGTCGCAGAAACGTTCAAGCACAGAGGCAAGTAGATTATTGGGGCCGTTTTTCCGGCCCCCAAAAAATTGCCCGCAATAGCGGGCCAAATCGGGTTCAAGCTCAATGACCCAAACCACATGGAGGAATAAAAATGACATTTACCAAAAGGGCTCTGCTCGCATCTGCCATGGCCTTTGCGCTGGCCGCACCAACAGCCGCTGTGGCGGAGGGTGTTTCGAAAATCGGCCTGGCCGTTCCAAATCTGCAGGCTGACTTCTTCAACCAGATCAAACTTGGCGTAGAGAGCTATGCTGGCGCTTTGGGCATCGAAGTGATCGTCGTGGACGCCAAGAATGACACGGCAACGCAGGTGAGCCAGGTTCAGGATCTGATTACGCAAGGCATTGATGCATTTATTTACATTCCGGCTGGTGCCGCAGCAGCTGCAGTACCTACACGGTTGGCCCGCGCCGAAGGTATCCCGGTGATAAACGTCGACCGCGAACCTGATGGGGCGCCCGGCGACACCTTCATTGCAGGCGAAAGCGTCCAATCGGCATATGAGGTATGCAACCACGTCATTGGCCTCGCGGGGGGCGAAGGCAAGATGGCAATCATCCACGGGCAAAAAGGCACGACGCCCGAAGTTCTGCGTTACGAAGGGTGCATGAAGGCCGTTGCGGAAAATCCGGGCGTGGAAGTTGTCGACAACCAGTGGAGCCAGATGTGGTCGCCCGATGAGGGTTTCTCGATTGCCCAGAACATGCTTCAGGCCCACCCCGACATCACGATGATTTTTGGTCAGGCTGATGGTCTCGCAATGGGTGCTGCCAAGGCCGTAGATGTCGCCGGGCTGTCGGACAAGGTCATCATCGGCGGCTATGATGGTGATGTGGCCGCGCTGGAGTATCTTGCCAAATGCGAGGGCCCGTTTGTTGTGACCGCGACCCAAAGCACGCAGGCGATGGGTGTTCTGGCCGTGAACTCGGCAATTGCGGTTGCAAACAACGCTTCCGTGCCAGCCCGTCAGATCCCCAATGCGGTGCTGACAACCTGCGACAACGCGCCAACCTTCGTGGAGAAACATCCATAACGCAATAGGTCTGCAATCTGAACAGACGGGCAGCGCCATGACACCAGACGGCAAATCACCGATCCTTAGCCTGCGGAACATTCACAAGTCCTTCGGACCCATTGAAGTTCTGCACGGTATTGATCTGGATATTCATGCCGGAGAAGTCGTGGCGCTGCTTGGCGAGAACGGGGCCGGAAAATCGACGGTCTCGAATATTATTTCGGGTACAACCTTGCCGAGTTCTGGCGAAATGACGTGGCAGGGCGCGCGCTTTGCGCCCGCCTCCCCCCGCGAAGCCCTCGACGCCGGCGTTGGCATGATCCATCAGGAATTGCTTCTCCTGCCGCATCTGTCTGTCGCGGAGAACATCTTCGTCGGGCGTTATCCAATGAAGGCAGGTCGCATTGATCGTTCAACAATGGAAGCCAGAGCGCATAGCGGGCTCGAACGTCTGGGGCTGGACATATCCCCCCGTCGTGTCGTCGAAGGCCTGTCCACCGCAAGCCAGCAATTGATCGAGATCGCCAAAGCGCTGACGCTGAATGCCCGCTTGCTGATCCTTGACGAACCCACCGCAGCTTTGGGCAGCGAAGAAACGAAATTGCTCTTCAAGCAAATCGAGCGCGTCAAGGCCGAAGGTGTCGGGGTCATCTACATTTCCCATCGCCTAGAAGAGATCAGGGAAATCGCTGATCGGGTCGTGGTGATGCGGGATGGTGAAAAGGTTCAGGAATTCGATACGGCCAAAATCCCGGTGCGTACGATTGTCGAAGCGATGGTGGGCAGAAGCATGGACCAGATGTTCCCGCCAATAGCTCAACCAACCGACGAAACGGTCCTTGAGGTCAAAGGCCTGACATCCCCTGTTAGCCGATTTGAAGACGTGAATTTTACGGTCCGAAAAGGCGAGATTTTTGGTATTTCCGGGCTTGTCGGTGCGGGCCGCACGGAACTGGTGCGTGCAATCGCCGGTGCAGATCCGATCCGGTCGGGATCGATCATTTTGAACGGTGATGACATCACACCGAACTCACCGCGAGACGCCATCAGACAGGGCATCGTCCTGGTTCCAGAGGACCGCAAGCTTCAGGGCGTGGTATTGGACCACCGCATTGACGAAAATATCGTCTATTCGAATTTCGAAACCGTCAGTAAGTCAGGATGGATCAGCGCACCGAAGATAAAGGCTTTCGCGGATGGGGTGATCGAAAAATTCGGGGTCAAAGGCATAGGCCGCCAGAACGTGAGCGAGATGTCAGGGGGCAATCAACAAAAGGTCGTGCTGGCCAAGTGGCTCGCGCGCAATCCCCGCGTGGTGCTTCTGGATGAGCCCACACGCGGGATCGATGTGGGCGCCCGTTCTTCGATATACGAGATTATTCATGGGCTGGCGGCACAGGGCGTCGCCGTTGTTGTGGTAAGTTCCGATCTTGAAGAGGTACTCGGCGTTTCCAACCGCATTCTGGTGATGGCGGCGGGGCGGCAATCCGGCATTCTGGATCATGCGGAGGCCAACGATGTGTCGGTCATGGAGTTGGCCACCGCATGAGATCAACAGGGAGATTCTGATGAAGCGGTTCAGTGGAAAAACGGCTGTCGTGACCGGTGGAAACAAGGGCATTGGCTTTGCCATCGCCAAACGTTTTTCGCAGGAAGGTGCCAATCTGGTGCTGGGGTCAGTCGAGGACAGCGTGGCGCAAGCGGCCGATACCTTGCGCAACGCCGGTGGAACAGCGATTGCCGTGCAATGCGACGTCTCTGACAAAGCAGCGGTGAGCGAACTTTATGATCGCGCAACCGAAGAATTCGGATCGGTCGATATCTCTGTCCAGAATGCAGGCATCATCACCATCGCCAAGATCGAAGACCTGACCGAGGCGGAATGGGATGCAACGATGGCGGTGAATACCAAGGGCGTTTTCTTATGCTGTCAGGAGGCCATAAGGCGCATGCGGAAATCCGGCAACGGCGGACGGCTGATCAACCTCGCGTCGGGTCAGGCACGCGACGGATTCATCTATACCCCCCACTATGCCGCGTCGAAATTTGGCGTGATGGGACTGACCCAGAGCCTCGCCAAAGAGGTCGCTCTGGACAACATCACCGTCAATGCGATCTGCCCCGGCATCATCAAGACCGACATGTGGGATTATAACGACCGCGTCTGGGGGGAAATGCTGGGCGATTTCGGCCCCGGTGAACTTATGGCCAGCTGGGTTGAGAATATCCCAATGAAGCGCGCAGGCGAAGGCAAGGACGTTGCCGCTCTGATCGCCTTTCTTGCCAGCGAAGACGCCGATTACATTACCGGCCAGACCATCAACGTAGACGGCGGCCTGATCATGTCCTGAACCGTGCCGATCACAACCACAGAATGGAAAACGAAATGCCTGATCCCTCCCTGAATACGCCTGCCATGTTCGATCTGTCCGGCCAGGTGGCACTTGTCACAGGCGCGGGCAGCGGCATCGGGCAACGCATTGCGATGGGCCTCGCGCAATGCGGCGCGGATGTTGCGTTGCTGGATCGGCGCGGCGATGATGGTCTGTCGCAGACAGCTGAGTTTATCGCGCAAACCGGGCGCAAATCGCTGCAAATCGCAGCAGATGTAACCGATGCCGACGCTTTGGCCGACGCCGTTTCGCAGACCCAGGAAGTCCTCGGCCCCCTGACCCTTGCCCTTAATGCAGCAGGGGTCGCCAATGCAAACCCTTGCGAAAAGATGGGCGAAGAACAGTACCAGACCCTCATGGACATCAACATGAAAGGGGTCTGGCTTTCCTGTCAGGCCGAAGCGCGCGCCATGCTGGATCACGGCAAAGGCGGTGCCATCGTGAACATCGCGTCCATGTCGGGGGTGATCGTGAACAAAGGTCTGTCACAGGTTCATTATAATGCATCCAAAGCAGGGGTCATCCACATGTCAAAATCAATGGCGATGGAATGGGTGGATCGTGGTATCCGGGTAAACTCCATCAGCCCGGGATATACCGCCACCCCGATGAACACCCGACCGGAAATGGTGCATCAGACGAAGGAGTTCGAGCAGCAAACGCCCATGCAGCGTATGGCGCATGTCAATGAAATGGTCGGACCGGCGGTTTTCCTGCTATCTGACGCAGCGTCCTATTGTACGGGTGTCGATCTGCTGGTCGACGGCGGGTTTTGTTGCTGGTGAGATACGCCTATCCCGACCGGCATTCACGATGAATGCGGACCAGCTATATCTGACATTTGTATCAGCTGTAGCAGCGCGCCTTTAACCAGCCGCTTTGAAACGCATTCAACGACCCTGGGCTTTCTGATCAGCAACGTTTTGCGCGACAAGTTCCTTGTAGAGCTTTCGGAGTCTCAGCGTCATCGGACCTGCCCCGGTGTTTTCACCAATCGGCTTGCCATCGATCTCTGCAACAGGCGTCTGAGCCCCGAATGTGCCGGTCAGAAAAGCTTCGTCAGCCCCGTAAGCTTCATAGAGTGAGTAACTTTTCTCATGAACCGGAATATCATTGGCACGGCAAAGATCGATAGCCTTCGGACGGGTCACACCGTTCATGCAATAGTCCCCGGTTGAGGTCCGAACCTCTCCTTTGCGCACGATGAAAAAGTCGCAGCCGTTTGTGGTGTTCGCAAAACCATGTGGGTCCAGCATCAGCGCTTCATCGGCCCCGGCCTGCTCAGCCTGCAAGCAGGCAATTACGCAATTCAATTTCGAATGACTGTTATATTTGGCGCCCTGAAACATGGGCAATTCACGCGTCTGAGGGAACGGCTGAAGCCCAACCCCCAATTCTACTTTGCCCTGCATCAGAAGGCACATGGGCGAGGCGGCTCGCTCAGAAAATCGCACGGCACCTATATCAGCCTTGCAATAGGGGACAGTCTGGAAGCAGTGTTGGCGCATCTGGATGACCACATGCGGCGGGGACTGGAGTGTACATGGAAGATGGCCGATTGGTGATCCCATTCAGGTTTCGGATCGACGTCCAACCGCTGAAGCGCTCAGCCCCGCGCTGCATTTGCTGATATGGAAGGCCCGGCAATGGCGCAATTGATCGTTCCAGCACCCGCGTCGGGCAGCATTCTGGTTTGCACAGAAGGGCTGAGTTTCTGGGGTGGTGTCGATGCCAGCAGCGGCGCGGTGATTGACGCCCATCATCCGCAATCAGGCCAAAGCCTCGCGGGTCGAATTGTCATGATGCCGACCAGCCGCGGCTCCTGCTCAGGTAGTGGGGTCCTTGTTGAACTTGCTATGAACGGGCGGGCGCCCGCGGCCCTGATATTTCGCGAGCCGGAAGACGTCCTGACCCTTGGGGCCATCATCGCCACACGCATGTTTGACCGCCCCATCGCCGTCGTTCGATTGGCTGCACGCGATTATGACACCCTGGCAACGAAGTCTCAGGCGGAAATCACCGGCACCCGACTTCTCGCCGACGGGCTTTCGCTGAGGCTGGATGCATTGCCAATATCGGACCTAGCTCTCTCGGAAAGCGACCGTTCTATGCTGGACGGAACAATGGGATCCGCCGCGAAACTTGCGATGGAAACCCTTTGTACTGTTGCGTCATCACAAAACGCCAAGCAGCTCACGGATGTGACACGGGCGCATATTGATGGCTGCATCTATGCGAGCCCTGCCAATCTTATTTTTGCTGAAAAAATCGCCTCGCTGGACGCGAAGGTCTGCATTCCCACGACCATGAACGCCATTTCGGTTGATCGGCAAAACTGGCGAGATCAGGATGTTCCGCCCAACCTTGGGTTGCCGGCCAGTCGGCTCGCCGACGTCTATGTTGATATGGGCGCGCTACCTACCTTTACCTGCGCCCCCTATCAATCGACAGATCACCCCCTGATGGGCGAGCAGATTGGCTGGTCGGAATCCAACGCGGTGATCTATGCCAATAGCGTTCTGGGCGCACGCAGCGCAAAACATCCTGATTTCCTTGATCTCTTCATTGCACTGACGGGCCGCGCGCCATTGTCGGGTGTGTATTTGGCGGAAAATCGACAGGCAGAAGTGATCATCGATGTCGCATTGCCGACAGACTTCGACGATGCGATCTGGCCGTTGATCGGATGGTTGGTCGGGCAAAAGGCACCGGACCGAATTCCGCTGCTGAAAGGGTTGGAGGGAACCTCTCCCAGTGAGGACGATCTTCGCGCGGTTTGCGCCGCATTCGGAACGACATCGGCGGCCCCGTTATTACACCTTGCCGGGATCACACCAGAGGGAGATCATCCTGCAAAGGCGGGTGCCACGCAGGTTCAACTGACCCAGGCAGACTTTAAAGCCGCCTGGAAAGCGTTCAACACGGGCCCATCAAAGATCGATCTTGTGGCACTTGGAAGTCCGCATTTTTCGCTGAGCGAGACGCGCACCTTCGCGTCTTTGATGACAGGACGCAAATGCCATCCTTCAACATCGACCATTATCACTTTAAGCCGAGCAACAAAGGCAGCGGCGGCGGCTGAGGGCCTCTTGTCCGAGCTCACAGCCAACGGCGTCCAAGTCCTTTGCGATCTGTGTTGGTGCTCCATTTCAGAGCCGGTGTTTCCAACTGATGCGCAAACGTTGATGACGAATTCCGGCAAATACGCACATTATGCGCCCGGTCTGTCGGGGCGGCAGGTTCGTTTCGGAGGGCTGGCGGCCTGCGCTGCGGCGGCAACTTCTGGAATCGTTGATGACGAATTGCCCCATTGGTTGAGGTGATCGAGATCAATTCGACATTTTTCTGCACAATCCTGCCAAATCAACCCTTAAATGCACCCAAAAGTCTTAACTCTCAGGTGTTTGGATTCCCGCAATGTCAGGCTAGTGTTCTTAGGTTGTGTGACCAAAGCTATCTTCGCCCAGACCGATAATTCCGGCGCGCGTGAAACGAAGTAAGCGCGATCCTTTAGCTTTCATGGTCGTTCAATTTTGGGACCCTTCGTCAAATGCGAGTTTCGCCGAGCGTGGCGAAATTTGCAAAGCGATTACATGATTTGGGAGGATCATATGAAAAAACTTCTTACAGCAACAACGGCCGTCGCCCTTCTTGGCGGCACGGCAATGGCGCAAAGCAATCTGGAAAAGCTCGGTGCATTCAAAGTCACCGGCACGAAGGAGCATACTGTTGTTGACCAGAACAGCGGCAGCGCGGATTCGATCCGGGCGGTGCTGGAAAACATCACGATGCCGGAAGGTTTCAAAATCCAACTTTATGCGCTCGTTCCGGATGCACGCCATATGGCAATGGCTCCGCAAGGCACAGTTCTGTTCGTCGGCACAAAGAAGAATAAGGTCTGGGCTGTCATGGACCGCGACCGCAACAAGGTCGCCGATGAGGTCAAGGATTTTGCCCCGTCTCTGGAACTGGACGTACCAAATGGTGTCGCCTTTTCAAAGGACGGCTTCTTGTTCATTGCGGAACGTAACCGGGTGATGATGTATCCTGCCGCGGAGTTTTTCCATGAAAGCCCCGATGTTGTGGCAGTTCCCATCGTGCCTCAGGGCACGCTGATCCCGGTCGAGGAAGAAAGCTACAATCATACAGCCCGCGTCGTCAAAGTAGGCCCGGACAACAAGCTTTATATCTCTCTCGGCCAGCCCTTTAACGTCGCCCCGCCGGAAAAGCTCGATCTTTACAATGAAACCGGGATCGGCGGCATCATCCGCATGGATCGTGATGGCAGCAACCGAGAAGTCTATACCTACGGTGTCCGGAACTCGGTAGGCCATGATTTCCACCCGGTGACCGGCGAGCTTTGGTGGACAGACAATCAGGTCGATGGCATGGGCGATGATATTCCGCCCGGTGAAATCAACCGTCAGACCGCTGCGGGGCAACATTTTGGTCACCCGTGGTACGGCGGCGGAGACGTGCGCACCAATGAATACGCAGGCCAGGAAGTTCCGGTCGACGTGGTGATGCCAGCAGTAGAGACGGTTGCACATGCCGCAGATCTGGGCATGTCGTTTTACAACGGCAATATGTTCCCGGCAAAATACAAGAATGCGATCTTTTCTGCGCAACACGGGTCCTGGAACCGGACAGAGCCGATCGGCGCGCGCGTCATGGTCACCTTTATTGACGACGAAGGCAACGCCACAACCGAGCCATTTGCCGAAGGCTGGCTGAACGAGAACGGCGAATACGATGGCCGTCCGGTGGATGTCATTCCGATGAAAGACGGATCCCTTCTGGTATCAGATGATTTTGCGAACGCAGTCTATCGCATTACCTATTCTGAGTGATACGTCGCGACTTGCGGACCGGTTCAGCCGGTCCGCCCCTTCTGTCGGAGCCTTCATGAAGAAACACGTCAATCTGATCTCTGTCGTGGCCCTGCTTTTTGCCGCGGCACCAAGTCTTGCCGCCGATGTCGAGAACGGCAAGAAGCTGTCTCGTCAATGCTCGGCCTGTCATGGCAAGGACGGGTTATCCAAGGACCCTGAAGTTCCCAATCTCGCAGGACAGCCCGCTCTCTATCTGGAGAAAAGCCTCAAAGACTATCAGACCGGTGCCAGGGAAGACCGGCGCATGACCCTTATTGTCAAGAACCTGAGCGACGAGGACCTAAAGGATCTGGCAGCATATTTCGCAGCTTTCGAGATAACTGTCGGCGCACCCGAATAGGTAGCGAGCCCGTAATTCCCCGAAAACAGGTCAAATTCCGGATATGGACTTGAGACACTCAAGCACTTCCCCGGAACCCTTCCGCTCTTTCAGGCAGGCAAAAACAACCGGTAAATCACCCCGCATACGCGCGGCATCAACCCGCATCACGTCGAGAGACGCTCCGACATGCGGCGCAAGATCCGTTTTATTCACGACAAGAATGTCTGACCGCGTTATTGCCGGGCCACCTTTGCGCGGTATCTCTTCGCCCGCGGCCACGTCGATGACGTAGATCGTCAGATCGGCGAGTTCCGGGCTGAAGGTGGCTGAGAGGTTGTCACCACCGGATTCGATCAAAACGACCTCGACGTCCGGATGGCGAGCGCGCATTTCGGCGACGGCCGCAAGATTGATGGATGCATCTTCGCGGATCGCCGTATGGGGGCACCCACCAGTCTCAACCCCAATAATGCGATCCTGCGGCAATATCTGCATGCGCATCAGGGCCTCCGCATCTTCTTGAGTATAGATGTCGTTGGTGATGACGCCAATTGAGTGGTCGGCCTTCATCAACTCGGCCAGACGGGCCGTCAGTGTCGTCTTCCCGGCGCCGACAGGGCCACCTATCCCCACCCGTAATGGGCCGTTTAGCTTTGTCATGATTGGAATAGCCTTGGTTGCTGGGTTTCATGTTTCATTGCTGCAATGTCGGAAAGAAAGGCGTTGCTGAAAACGTCATCGGGCGTTGCGCTTCGCGTTTCGAAAACGGCTTTGAGACAATCGTTTTGCAATTGATGGATGACCCGTTGACCAGCGGTTTGACCAATCGGCATCAGGCGCATTGCCGCCGAAACAAGGTTCGTCACAAACGCCTGCAAATAGAGGCTGACTGTGGCTTCCTCTTCAAGGTGCGCGATCCGGGCAGCGTGTCCGACGGCAACGGGCAACAGCAGATTTGGCAGCTCGAACCCCCAGACAGAATTCGTGGTTTGCACGAAGGCTCTGCCCTGCAACGCGGCCTCGCGCAACCTTTCCTGACTTGGGGCAAAGGCACGCGCAAGAGCATCTATCAGACACGGGTCTTCAGAGGCGAAAGCGAGGCGGAGCCAGACCGCGTCCGCGCGCCCAGAACCGCGGATCAGACAGTCACGCACCCAATGCTCCAGCCCTTCGGCATCTTCGATCCAGCCATGCGCGATGGCGGTCTCGATCCCGTGAGAGTAAGCGAAAGCGCCAATCGGATAGGCCGGGGATAGCCATTGGGCAAGAGTGAGGAATTTGGCATCAATGGGCATGAGAATGCGCGCTGTGCCCATGCTCATGCGAATGAGTACGGCCAAAACCATATGCGCCGCCTTCCGGCGTGAATGCTTCGATAACCGCCATCGCCGTAGCGCCAAGATGGGTCAGCATATGCGCGATGACCGGGTCGTTTTGGATCAGCAACCGTGTCGCCTCAATCTGGCAGGGGGTATGGCGATTTCCGATATGCCAGGCCAGTCGCGGCAGGTCCGATCCGCTAATTGCCAGCAGGCTTTCAGGGGCGGCCCTGACCTCGACCAGCTTCCCATCACTCAGCGCCAGCGCGTCGCCATGGTTAAGCGACACGGTTTTTTCAAAATCCGCAACAAAAGACCAGCCGTCCTGTGTCGTGAGTTTCTTGCGGCGAAAAAACCGGTCTTCATAGCTCAACGCGCAGGTTGAGGCCGCTCCGCTCCAGGTGCCGACAGGATGAATTTTTTGGGCAACGGGTAGTTTTGTCATAGGGCCTCAATACAGGAAATATCGCTGTGCCATAGGCAGCTCGGTTGCGGGTTGGCAGGTCAAAAGCTCACCATTTGCACGCACTTCGTAGGTTTCAGGATGCACCTCGATCTCAGGCGTGGCATCATTCAACACGAGATCTTTCTTACCAATGTCGCGCGTATTCGCGACCGGCAGCGTTTCTTTTGCCAGCCCCAACCTGCCGCCTATCCCTTCGCTCATCGCGGCCGGGGATACAAAGCTCACAGCACTTGCCTCCAAAGACCTGCCGTAGGCGCCAAACATCGGACGGGTGTAAACAGGTTGCGGGGTCGGGATGGACGCATTCGGGTCACCCATCTGTGCGCAGACGATGCTCCCCCCCATCAGCACCATCTCAGGCTTCACGCCAAAAAACGCGGGATGCCACAGCACAAGGTCGGCACGTTTGCCCTCTTCGACCGATCCGATGTAGCTCGACAACCCATGAGCAATAGCCGGATTAATCGTGTATTTCGCGATGTAACGGCGGACACGCAGATTGTCATTGTCCCCGGTTTCGTCAGCCAATTGCCCGCGCTGCTTTTTCATCTTGTCGGCCGTCTGCCAGGTACGAATGATAACCTCACCGACGCGGCCCATGGCCTGACTATCGGAGGCAATGATCGAAAAAGCCCCCATGTCGTGCAGGATATCCTCGGCGGCTATGGTCTCGCGCCTGATGCGGCTTTCGGCAAAGGCGACATCTTCGGGGATCGATTTGTCCAGGTGATGGCAGACCATCAGCATATCAAGATGTTCATCAACCGTATTGACCGTGAAGGGACGTGTCGGGTTGGTGGAGGACGGCAACACATGTGCTTCGCCGCAGATCTTGATGATGTCGGGCGCATGACCTCCACCCGCGCCTTCGGTGTGGAACGCATGAATGGTCCGGCCCTTGATTGCGGCAATGGTGTTTTCGACGAAACCGGATTCGTTCAGCGTATCCGTATGTATCATCACCTGCACATCCATCGCGTCGGCCACGGAAAGACAGCAATCTATGGCGGCGGGAGTGGTGCCCCAGTCTTCGTGAAGTTTCAACGCGCAGGCACCTGCCTTCACCTGCTCTTCGAGGGCGGCTGGCAATGACGCGTTGCCCTTCCCGGCAAAGGCAAGGTTCATCGGAAAGGCATCGGCAGCTTGCAGCATACGCCCGATATGCCAAGGACCGGGTGTGCAGGTCGTCGCAAGCGTGCCATGTGCGGGACCAGTGCCGCCGCCCAGCATCGTGGTCATACCGGAGTGCAACGCATCTTCGATTTGTTGGGGGCAGATGAAATGGATGTGGCTGTCAAAGCCGCCAGCGGTCAATATCCTGCCTTCCCCGGCGAGCACTTCGGTGCCGGGACCGACGATGATATTGACACCGGGTTGCGTATCTGGATTCCCGGCCTTTCCGATCTTGTGGATTCGGCCATCCTTCAAGCCGACATCAGCTTTGTAAATACCTGTCGCGTCCACGATCAGCGCGTTGGTGATCACCGTGTCAACGGCTCCGTCGATACGGGTCACCTGCGACTGCCCCATACCGTCCCGGATTACCTTTCCGCCACCAAACTTTACTTCCTCTCCGAATGGCCCGGTCAAATCACGTTCGACCTCAATGATCAGGTCAGTGTCCGCGAGGCGGAGCCTGTCCCCGGTCGTGGGCCCAAACATGGCGGCATGTTCCCTGCGGGAAATCATCGCTGGCATTACAGCTCTCCCATCACGTTTTGATTGAACCCGAAAACCTTGCGCGCGCCGCCGATGGGAATGAGTTGCACTTCGCGCCGTTGCCCGGGCTCGAAGCGCACGGCGGTTCCCGCAGCGATGTCCAGCCGCATTCCGCGGGCAATATCCCTATCAAAATCCAAAGCCATGTTGGCTTCGCCAAAGTGGTAATGTGAGCCGACCTGCACCGGTCGGTCTCCGGTATTCGCAACCATGAGCGTCACCGTTTTTCGTCCGCTGTTCAGTTCGATTTCCCCATCGGTGATGAAATATTCTCCCGGGATCATGGCGGGCCTCCTATCGGATGGGGTTGTGAACGGTGACAAGTTTGGTCCCGTCCGGGAAGGTCGCTTCGACCTGCACTTCGTGGATCATCTCGGGGATACCCTCCATGCAGTGGTCGCGGCTAATGACCTCGGCTCCTGCTTCCATCATGTCTGCGACTGAACGACCGTCGCGCGCTCCTTCAACAACCGTGTCCGTGATCAGGGCAATCGCTTCGGGGTAGTTCAGTTTCACACCCCGAGCGAGGCGTCTGCGCGCAACTTCGGCGGCCACGGCAACCAGCAGCTTGTCTTTTTCCCGGGGGGTCAATTGCATCGCTCAAAGGCTCCATGATTTTGGTAGGGGGTTGTCGGTGAGCATTTCCAAAACGGGCACCAGAGATCGACGCAAAAGAAATGAATCCGATGCAAGGCACCGAATGCTCAGCAAATCGGGTGCCAGCAAGCTTGCCCCCCCCGTCGCTGGCAAGGCTTGACGGACAGCCGGCAATAGCCCCTGCGCACGCGGCCCACAGTACAGGGCACTAGCCAGAGAGGTCATGCCGGCGCAGACGGCCGGGCGCGCCAATTGCGTACCGATGTCCCCGGTCAGATCAATCCGGTCCAAATAGATCGGCTCGTTGTCACGATTGATCGTAATGCTGTCGCGAAACGTTCCCGACGTCAGGGTCTCGCCCATGGCTCGGCGGCCGAAAACGATGGGTTCGACCAGTACCAACTCGGCATTTGTTGCCAGATCGACGTGTAACCGACGCTCTATCGAAGCCCCGTCAAACACGATGGTCTCTTGTGGCAACCAATGCAGCGTCGAACCCGCCGCAGCGGCCAATCGTGTGCCGACACGCGCATGGCCTGATCGGCTGCGATAAGCCCGCTCGGCCGCCTGGGTTGTCAGGATCAGATGACTGCCAGCACCCGCTTCAGCCATCAGATCGACGCGATCACCGCCGGTCAATCCTCCGGATGTATTCAGAATTATGGCTTCGACAGCATCATCACGCCGCGGAAACGCCACCTTGATGGAGCCAGAAGTTCTGAAGCGGGCGAGGCCCGAACGTTCTTGAACACGCTTGGTCGACAGCCTCAACGAGCCAACCGACCGTGGCGTGGCACCCGTTTCCCGCGATACCGGCATTACATGCGTCATAGACGGAGCCACCTCCCAGAACCCGACCAATTGGGTTCAACATGGCTGGCGGTTTTGATCCACAGACACGACGCGTGTAAGCCCATGATCGGGTCGCGCTGCTCAAATGGCAAGCAGGCTTGGGTGTCGATGCTCAGAATTTATGCAGATCACAAACTCGGGTTCATTGTCCCTGGTTGGCGTGAAAATCGGGGAAAAGAGATGGCATCAATTGCGCGTCAAACGTGAGGGCGCAATCAACTCGATTGCGGCCCTACAAACGGCCTGAAAACATTTCTGCGCGGGTTCCAAAGTATCCCTCGCCGTCTCACATCGTCTGTCATCGATCCAACATAGCAAAGACAGGCACCCGTTTGATTGTTCTGGACAGAGGCCTCCCGCCAGGTCTGGTCAGACAAACACCGTATCCGAGAAAATGAAATCATCCTCGGTCAGTTCGGCGGAATTCACCCCGGTAAGATACATTGATCCCTTGTCCGCCCTTACCAGAGCATTTGAAAACACGTCACGGATTGCCATGTCCTCGAAGGTGTTGATGCCAAGGCCGGATACGTCAATTTTATCCATGCCAACATCGAAATCTGTCACCAGATTGGTGGATTTGTCGTTGAAGACAAACACGTCCTCCCCGCCGCCTCCCGAAAGAACATTGAAACCCCGGCCACCATCAATCAGGTCGTCGCCCTGTCGTCCGCTAAGCCGGTCGAAAGACTTGCCGCCAACCAGAACCAGATCTGTCACAGGCGCAAAGACGAAATCCTCCTCCGTCAGATCGGAACCGCGTGTATCGCGATCATCGAACCTGACTTTGGCGATATTGCCTGAAATCGTATCGGCCAGGATCGCCGTTCTGCCCTGGCCATAAATCTCCAGTTCTTCGAAGCCTTGAACACCCCATTGAGAAACGTCAATCCGATCTCCCTCGACTTTGGAGAAGTCGAGAATCTTGTCCCTGTCCCGGTCACCCAGAATAAAGGTGTCCGCGCCATCCCCACCCGTATATTTGTCACGCCCGGCAAGGCCGTCGATGAAATCATCGAACTCCGTTCCGACCAGCTTGTCGTTCTTGGCAGTACCGAAGACTTCGGATTTGAAGTTGAAACCGACAATGACCGGGTCGTGGTCCGAGTTTCGCGCCGCAGTATCGCCGTTGTAGAGTGTGGGATCGCGGCCAAAATCAAGATTGTAGTCAGTGATCGTTGCTTCATCGGAATTGATCCGCCATTCGGTCACCCCGGTGACCTTTGACAACAACGCATCGTTTGCCAGGGCATAATCCAATGTTCCGGCTTGACCATCGAACACAAAACTTGTGGCCCCATCGATGAACGTATCTGCCAGATCGGTATAACCTGCGTCTTCAAGCGCGGTGATGGGGTCTTCTTGAGCATAGGCATTCAGGTCCCCGACGATCAATGTGTTCTCGGCCCCTTGGCCAGTTGGATCGGCGGCCAGCCAATCTGCAAGAATCTTCGCGGCTTCGGTGCGGGTCGCATTGTTATTGCCCTGACCATCAAGTTGATCGTTGTCTGCCTCCAGACCCGAAAGCGACCCTTTGGACTTGAGGTGATTGACCGCCACCGTGATCGTCTCACCGCTGGAAAGATCCTGGAATGTCTGCGCAAGAGCCGGGCGGTTAAGTTCGCGCCCCGCATCCAGCGGATCCAGAAAATTGCGGCCTTCGAACTCGAACAGACCTGCGCTTTCGCCTAGAGGTGCCACCGATCCGGTCTTGTAGATCATGCCCACAGTGATCGCGTCACCGCCGAAATCACCGGTCGGAATAAAATCATAGACCTCAGAGCCCAATTCGGCGTTCACACGGGCAACGAGATCGGCGATGGCGATATCATCATCGTTCTCAAGTTCCACCAGACCCAGGACATCCGCGTCGATCTCAACCACAGCCTGCACGATCTTGTTCACCTGTCGGTCGAATTCAGCCGTTGCCGGCTCTACCCCAAAGCGCGTCAGATCATCTGCACCACGGCCCCCTTGGTCATCATTCGGGCCTGCGGTGTTCGATCCATCATCAAGTGTGGTGAAGTAATTCAGAACGTTCAACGAGGCGACTTTGAAATTGCCGCCCACATCTTCAGGCGTTTCCGTCCGCGGGTTGGATGCCTCGTAATCCGCAGTCGGCAAATGAATGCGGAATTCAGGCTCTTCAGAACTGGATTGGAAGTCCTCTGAATAGGACAGAACGCCGGTGACATTGGTTAGCGTATCGCCCATGCGAAAACTATCACTGGCCGTCAAAATACCGTCGTTTCCATCGGGTATTCTGATCAGGTCGGCGTTTTGTTCACGCGACCCATCATCCAGAGTGATTGTTCGCGCAGCAATGTCCTGCAGGTGCTGCGCATACCCTTCGGCGTCCGGGGCGTTGTTCTGGGTAAACTGCTCCAGCCGTCCATCGGCGGAGGCTTTCAGCGTCCCAAAGCGCCCAAGTTGGAAAAGCTCGGTGACTTCGAGGCTTTGCGGCAGAGTGACCAACATGCCTTCATAGGCCTCAAGATTTGCGACAAAATCGCCATCTTGATCAATCATCACCCCTTCGCTGCCCAGGTTGACGACCGTCGCGGTCGGCAGCAGTTGGTTGGAGGCGATGACTTCGACTGCACTGGCGGATATCTGAGTTTCCCCGAAGAATTCGGACACCGTGCCGGTCACCTCAACAAGATCACCAACCTGCACATCGGGATTGCCCTCCGCAAAGTCATCAAAGATAAAAATGCCCTCGGATGTGCTGGCGTCTGCATCCGCGTCCGCGTCTTCTTCCTGCACAAAGAACCCGTTGAGGTCTGCGCCCTCTACGTTGGACATCATCGACTGGAAGTCCGCTGTAACGATGGCCTGTATTCGAATGGTCTGGCCTTCGAGGACCGAACGATCATCTATGCCGACAGTGGCAAAATCTGCAAAGCCGTTAAATGCCGTGCTGCCCTGGATTTCCGAAATCTTGACCAATTCGGGTGGTGCGATCACCTCGTTGGTCTCGCCAGGTGTTGGCGCTTGCGCAACAAACTCACCTGAACCGTCGGGATTGCGCGCCAGCGCATCTGCCGTCGAATTGGTCGCCCCTTCATTATATTGCGTTGTCTGACCAAGCGCCGCCAACAGACCTGCATCGTCAGCATCGTTGGTGTCATAGACAAGCGCATCAACCAGATTATCCGTTGTGGCGACAGAAATGTCGGCGGGGTCCCCAAGGTATAACCCCACGGCATCAGCCCCGTTTTGCAGACCATTCGTTGTGAAGGCTTCAAGGTCCACATTTGCGACGTTTTCTGATCCGATAACAAAAAAACCGTTCTCATCCGTGCTGAACCCGTCCAGATCGAAGGCGTCATAGGCAGTGTCATCATTCCCGTTGAACAAAACGACAGTGTAGCCATCAAGTGGGGTCCCCCCAACGCCACCGTCATACAACTCGATGAATTCCGCTGCATCGCTGCCGGTTTGATCCGCGTCAACCTCATTGATTGTCAGCATCACGGGACCCGCCACGAAAGGGTCACCGTTCACTTGACTGCCGGGTGAGTAAATCGCGCCTTCGGCACCACTGGCATCCGTGTGCTGAACGAATGCACCGTCAAGATCAGGGTCGCGGGTCACTGACTGATTGTTTCCCCCTTCCGATCCATAGACAACTTCCTGGATCAGGGTGCCATCTGCGTTGGCCAAGGTAACCGTGTCGCCGCCGTTGTTCAGCCCAAGTGAACCAGAGGACGCCGTTACAACTTGCGCGCCGCCGAAATCACCCGTGGGTGTACCGCCACCAAAAACGACGATCGCGGCGCCAACCGCAAGGATCGTACCATCTGCAAAAGTATGACGAAGCCCAACGGCATCGGAAAGGGTCACTCCTGAAAGGTCGGCCTCTTCCGAACCGGTATTGACGATCTCGATGAATTCATCGTCTGTGGCACTTCGGGTGCCATCGCCATTCGCATCGCCAGTGAGGTCGGCGGCAGGGTCGGCGTGAATCTCATTGATTGCCAACATCAGCACAGGTTCCAAGACCGTTTCAAACGGATCGCCATCTACCTCTGTTCCCGGTGAGAAAATTGCCCCATTGGCCGCAGCAATGTCGGAATGGCCAGCGAAGTCGCCAGATATATCCGGATCCCGCGTCAACGACTGGTTGTTACCACCTTCAGATCCGTAGGTGACTTCCTGGATGGTTTCGCCATCAGCCGTTTCCAGGCTGACAGTCTCGCCGCCATTGTTGAGCCCCAGCGAGCCTGTGGAGGCCGTGAATATCTGCGCACCACCAAAATCGCCTGTGGGCGTTCCGCCACCGAAGACGACAACTGCCGCACCGGCCGCGAGCGTGGTTCCATCCGCAAATGTATGACGGACACCCACCGCGTCAGAGAGTGTGATGCCCGAGAGATCAACTTCCAGATCACCTTGGTTTACGATCTCGACAAATTCATCATCAGTCGCATCTCGCACGCCATCGCCATTCGCATCTCCGGAGATATCGGCGGCAGGGTCCGCATGAATTTCATTGATCACGAGGGAGGGAGGGGCTGCGACAACCGGACCAAACGTCTGGCCCTCATTAACCGCATCGCGCGTGGCGTCCAATGGCGCGGAAAACACGAAATCTGCACCTGCTTGCCCATCCCCGGTTCTTTGCAAAGATTGTCCGACATTCGTATTCCCGGGCTCAGACACACCGATATCTGTAGACGTCAGACCCGCAGCCGGGCCGTCTGTTGCAACAAGATTGCCTTCATAGCTTAGAAATTCCACGACCCCGCCGGTATTATCAACCAGCGCAATGCCGTCTGGTGACCCATTCTGAATGCCGACTGCATCGACGGACACAAAACCAAAACCATTGCCGCTGTCGGTGACGGTCAATCCGCTCAAATCAAGCGTGTTATAACTGGCCCCATTGCTACCGTTGTACAAAACAAGAGACCATCCGGTCAGATCGAAACCGGCCGGTGCAGCGATTTCGACAAATTCGCCGATATCTCCGCCAGCATTGTCATAGTGAAATTCATTTATGAAAGCGCTCATTGAACAGCCCCGCTATTGGTGAATGGCAAATTGACCGGATTTACTGGTAATGGATCGCGAACACGGAGATGAGAATTCTGAATGTCCGATTCACAACTCACCCGGGAATATAAAAGCCGAATTCATCAGGGTTTGCCACGAAGATTTTGTGAAATTCCGCACTCGCTTCGAGAAGGCGGCAATTCCCGGCCCAAGCTTTCAATGTCTCTGAAAAGAGAAGCCAAAACGACAGCGGAATTTGAAGAGTGAATCGTCCACGCGGTCTTGTGGCCGGGCCCCAGCCAGCCACGACGTCTCAAGGTCAGGCAAACACGGAAAAATTGATGGAGATTGCAACCTCAAGATATTGCGCGCACGCTTGTCTTGTGTTGCTCATAATGGCCACGGACAGCAAATCGCGATACGGTGACCTGCGTCGATTGCAAGCTCTCAAAGCTCTTGCATCAGACCAAACCAAGAAACGCGCGCGCGCCTAACTCTGCAAAATCAAGGAACCCGCCTGCTTCGAAGCTTACCAAGCATTTTCAACCGTTTGTTTTTCTTGGAAAAGGCGCCCAAAGCCCCCGCGCTCAGTCGTCGGCTTCTTCATGCACGTCAAAAACAACCCGCCGGTCAATGCCCTCGTAATGCACGCAAAACTCGGGGTGATCTTCCATGTGGCTGCTGACCTCTATATTCTCCATGGAAAACCCGGCTTCCTTTATGGAGTGGAAAACACCGTTCGCACGACTCCAGCTGATCCGCTGATTGACTTCTTCGGCACCACCGGGATCCGTGAACCCGATTATGGATACATGTGCTTCGGGACATGACTGGGCCTTGGCCGCAATTTGCCGCGCCGCGCTTGCGCCACGTTCATCAAGGATGCTGGAGCCGCTGTCGAAGTAGATTTGCGTGTAACTTGCCATCAATTGCAGCTCAGCAATACAGGCGATCTCTGATTTCTTATTTTTTTGTCCACTCAAATGATATCGAAGATTGTGGTAGTGCTTTGCCGAATAGCCCGGTGCCTCTGGGTGCTTTGTCTGCTGGTCTGAATGCGCCACCGGTCGTGGAACGGGCGCAGCCCGGACCTTGGGTGGTTTGACGACAGCCGCCTGTTCACTCTGCGCATCTGGATGGGTGTCGTCAGTCCCTTCACTGACCTCCACGCTTTGGTTTTTGTCCTTTTCAGCCATCGGCAAGGCGGAGAGTATGAGATCGAGTTGTGATGGTTTCGGCGTGTGCCGCCCCTTTGCAGCACTTTTCATCAATTCAATCGGCGGCATTCCTTCCAGATCGACCTCTTTGAGCGGAGACAGTGAGCGTTGGGGGGCCTGGGGTTTCGCTTCCACCGGAAGTATGTCTGAAGTTTGAGCGGCGAGTTGGCTTGCTACCGGTCTCGTTGGCACAGCCCAGGTTGTCTCTGTGATAGGCTTTTGGCGGAACTGACTTCGTCCATCCGGGATTTGAAGGAGCGGCAGACCCTCCAAGGGCGCGCCGGTCATCGCACTTATCGGATTGACCTCTAAGGGCTGAACCGCACCTGCAACTTTGTCGAGGATTGCGTCCCGGTGAAAACCAGCAGCCGCCCCCGCGACAGAGGCGCCAGCAAAGAAAATCACGAAAACGGAACTCTGAACTGCCATCTGACCTCCCAGTTCATTCCAATTAAACTTAACTTGTAATAAGGCACTTGCGCTTAAGAGTTGGTTAATTGCGCTGCACTGATGAGAAACCACTCTGTGTTACAACGCGCAGGTACACCCGGAAAGATTGACGCGAGCAGAGCAGATACAGCACCGCGCCCTTGCGTGTTGATCTCCCCGATAAGTCGAGGGTTGCAGCTTCATTGGGTGGTCGCACGGCGCCTGGTCGTAAGCATGTCCTCGCCACATGACAAAACGGGCGTTAGATTGAATAACCAACTGCTTAGCAGCCGATTTTCAGAAACTACGTTTCAGGCCGATGGACGCAGTGGCGGCAATCTGTCTTCAAAGATGGACGACTTGATAATCGACGTGTGGGTCTCGGCTCTGTCGTGAAAGGGAAGCAAAATGTCATCCAGTTCCGCCACATCTGCCAGCGCCAGCCTCGCGACATAACAATCGTCACCCGTTACCCTGTCACAGGACATGAAACGTGGCTGGTCTTCGATCATACGTTCCACCGTTTGGAGCTGCCCGCTGCGCGGCTTGATTCTGACAAGCGCCTGAATCGTGTAACCGATTTCACGCAAATTGACGCGCGCGCCAATGCTCTGAATGTATCCCAAATCACGCATCTGACGTAGCCTTTCCCCAACGGCGGGGCCGGTCAGGCCCACGTCTTTCCCGATTTCTGAAAGGCTTGCTCGACCATCGCCATCGAGAATCTCAATGATTGCGCAGTCTGTTTGGTCAAGAGATTTCGACATGAAAGATAACTAGCGTTTATACGAATGATTTGAAAGTGAAATTGATACATTGCGCTCGCCTTAACCGGGACAATGGCAGATCAAACCGCTATTTTAACACCAAATCAAACTGGAGACGAAAATGAACATTCAGAGGATTGCGGCATTTAGCCAGGGCGACAAAGGGGGTAACCCTGCGGGTGTGGTGTTGTTGAAAACTGAAGCGCGCGACGAAGATATGGCACGCATTGCCGCTGAGGTCGGGTATTCCGAGACGGCATTTGCCGTGGCGCTGGATGACAGTGGCAAGAATTGGCGCGTACGGTATTTCTCACCAGAATCCGAAGTTCCCTTTTGCGGGCACGCGACGATTGCCCTTGGCGCCGCATTGGGTCAACAGCACGGCGCAGGCACATACGCGCTGACACTGAACAATGCCTCAATATCGGTTGATGCTGCAAGCGAAGGCGGAGGCATTCTGGCCACGCTCACGTCACCCCCCACCCGAAGCCAAGCCATCGGTGATGATGAGCTTCAAGATGTCATGTTTCTTTTCAACCTCACGAACGCCGATCTGGACTCACGTCTTGCACCAGCGCGCATCCACGGTGGCGCAGACCACATCGTTATGCCACTGAAATCCCGCGCAAAGCTGGCCGATATGGGCTATAATCTTGATAAGGGGCGTGCCGTCATGCGCGAGCATGGTCTTGTCACGGTCATGCTTGTCTTTATCGAAACGGATCGGATGTTTGTGGCACGCAATGCCTTTGCTTCAGGTGGCGTTCTCGAAGACCCGGCCACCGGTGCGGCGGCTGCCGCCTTTGCCGGTTATCTCAGGGACGAGAATTGGCCCCATGGCGGGCAGTTTACCATTCGCCAGGGCGAAGATATGGGCAGCCCTTCGTTAATCAAGGTGAAGATGGACAATATCAAAGGCGCACCCGTTCAGGTTTCCGGAATGACCCGGAAAATCATATAACATCAATATGATGAAGGACACTCAGGTCTCTGCGAGACGGGTATCTAACACAAGGTTGCGCGCCAAGAAAAAATTGCTTTGGCCTTATCCCGCTTCGCCCAAGGCCAGCCAAGGTTTAAACCGTGGCCCCGGCCTCGTCGGTTGCCAATGGACATTATACGGATTTCGTCCTTTGTTATGGGCAATGCCAGCCAATCATGCCGACGCTGTATCAATATGGCTTGTTTGAAAGTGTCAGAAACTCAGGCGCAGTTCTTTTTGTGACAGGGTAAGCCGGGCACCCACCCCGCATAAAAATGTGTTGAGACCGATATTCGCGCGATCAACGTTGATTGCCCTTAAATTGTCGATATTCAGCGTATTTTGCCCATATGTCAGAAGCTGGGTTGCAAGATTTTTGCGCCGCATATCCTGACGTACTGCGATTTGCGCCAGGCTCGATTGAGCCCGCACAAATGCAGCATAAGCGACCAATCCCGATGTGTCCTGGATTGCAAAGCAGGTTGCGTGATTTCCCGCGTCAATCAGCGACGGGATATCGTTCTGCCAACTCGGTTTACTGTCCCAAAACGGCGACGCAAAGGATGCAATCGAAGAAATCTCGCAGATTGTCAAATCGTTCGGGGTTGCTTCCTGCGCTTGCATCGGGCGCGTGTAACACGCCAAAGTCCGGGTTTCGACAAAGCCGAGCGCGCCGTAAAGCGCGCGCGCCGCCGGATTGTTTTCCAGCACTTCGGATTGCAACGTGTCAAAGGCTTTCGATTTCAGATCGCCGATCACGGATCGCCCGATCATCCGTGACAATCCACCTCTGCGAAATTGTGGCAACGTCCCGCTTGAGATCAGGTAGGCATGGCTGCCACGCGCGCCCATCAGCCAAAAGGCGGCAACCTTTCCATCAAGGATCGCAACCTGCGACAAACCTTTGTTCAAGCCGCGTGACCGCATCATGAGATCGAACGCATCCGCTTCAAGGCGCATCGGGACCGGATAGTCCGAAAAGGCCAGGTTCATCGCGGAGCGCAGGCGGTCGTTAGAAATTTGCGTAGCGCTGTCGATCATGGAAACCCGCCCTGTGCATTTACGGTGAACCCCAATGGATCACCGATCTAAGTGAAATGCAAAACCGTGAACGACCACCGTAAAATGATCACGTGCGCCACTCATGGAACAACGATCAATCCAGCCAATATCGTTCTTCATATGTCGCGACCAGTTCGCGATGTCGATGTTGTCTACCCGCGACCGCCCAAAAACTTTTCCAAAACGCGGCAATGGACGTCTTTTTCCTTTAAAAAATTGAAACATCTTTTCATCTCCGCTCGATCATCAACAGCAACCGATTGGGTCGGTGCCGGTATTGACATCGCCGTTCGAGGAGCTGAAAACCAATTCGAAAACCGCAACTGCCATCAAATGAATTGATATATGAATACCCGCAGCCTACCCCCACTGACCGCCGTTCGGGTGTTCGATGCCGCCGCCCGGCACGGGACATTCACCTCCGCAGCGGACGAGCTTGGGATGACACAGTCCGCGGTGAGTTATCAGATTAAAGTTCTTGAAGAGCGTGTTGGCGCACCTCTCTTTGAACGCTACGCGCGCGGTGTCGGCCTGACGGCCATCGGGCAGCGGTTCCATCAGCGCACGGCGGCTGCCCTGGACATTCTTTCTGACGCGTATGGCGATGCAAAAGGTGCGGTGGAAGGCGCTCTATCGATCAGCGTAATCCCAACCTTTGCCACCAATTTTCTGGCACAGCATTTGGGGGCGTTCCAGCTCGAGCAACCTGGGATCGCCGTTCGGATGGAAATCAGTGAGGCTCTCACTGATTTTACGCAAGACGACATTGATGTGGCCATACGGGGCGGCCAAGGCAAATGGGAGGGACTGGTCAGCCATCTGCTGATGCCCACAACCTTCACGCCCATGCTCTCACCTGAATTGATCGACAGCATTGGCGGCATTCACAGCCCCGAAGATCTGCTAAAGCTCCCGATCTTGTCAAAAGATGATCCTTGGTGGCGCATCTGGCTGGCCACCGCTGGCGTCGCAGACACATCTGCGGAGACCCATGCAGCCCGCTCATTTGGCCCGCAAGTGGTCGAAGCGGGTGCCGCGATGTCGGGGCACGGTGTTGCGATGCTGACACCCGCCTTTTTCCAAAACGAATTAGCACGCGGACAGCTGATACAACCCTTTGAGGAAATCGGCGATGACGGCAGCGGCTATTGGCTGGTCTACCCCGAAAGCCGGCGAAACGCATTGAAGATCCGCCGGTTCCGGTCATGGATCGAAAAAGCGACACGGGCTTACCGTCAAGCATGACATATCAATTGAGTTGATGGCGGGTATCCTGATTTTGTTGGTTCACCAATGACATCGGTGCCACTTGGTACACTGTATTTACCAGGACAGGCGTCACCAATGATCCTCCGACATGCTCCCAAAACCGTCTCTGAAATCCCACCCCGCTATGCTGGGATCTTTTCTCATGGTGTGGAAATCAGCGCGCCCGCGCGTTTTCTTTTCCTGTCTGGTCAGATCGGAGTGAACACCCGGGGCATCACGCAACAAGGCTTTGAAGCGCAGACGCGACAAGCAATGGATAATGTTGAAGCGCTCTTGCACGCCGCCGAGATGCAGCAAGACGATATCTTGCGGGTGATCTACTATGTCACCGATGCGGCCAATCTGAAAACACTCAGCAATCTGCGACAAGAACGCTGGCAATCCGACAGCGGACCAGCGGTCACCACACTCGTCGTTGCCGGACTGGCGGCGCCCGACTTGCTCGTTGAGATCGAGGTGACAGCATGTCAGGGGATATCGGACCAAGCCCAGTCAGGGGCATTCTGAGTTGAACCTGTCGGATGTTTTAACCTTCACCCTTGTGGCCTCTCTGCTTGTGATGTCACCGGGTCCAAACGGGATGTTGATCGCAAAAACCGTACCGACGTCTGGTCGCAGGGCTGGGTTTGCAAATGTCGCGGGTTTCATGGCCGCCTTCTATCTGCATGGAGCGTTGTCCATCCTTGGCATCTCGCTTCTCCTTACACAGTCAGCCACCGCCTTTGCCATCGTGAAGTTTGCTGGTGCAACCTACCTTATGTGGATTGGCGTCAAGGCGCTGATATCCACAAGGCAAGGCGGTGCGTCTTTTTCCCGCACAAGCCCCACGAGGAAATACCGCTCCTTCTTTGTCGCCTTTTCCGAAGGTTTTTTGACAAATGCGCTCAATCCAAAGGTTTCGATGTTTTATCTTGCCGCGTTCCCCCAGTTTGTGACAGTAGGCGACGCACCTGCCTTATCATCCTTTGTTCTTGTTGCTATCCACTCCCTGCTAAATGCCCTCTGGTTTGGCGCAATGGTCCTTTTGCTGGGCAGGCTCTCTGGCTGGGCCCAAAGTCCTCACGTACAAAGGTACTTGAAATACACCATCGGCGTGGTGTTCATCGGATTTGGCGTGAAATTGGCAAACCTGCATCGGGCTTGATGGTTTGAGAGGAGAAAACGTGGCCGAATGGACATTGAATGAGACTTTCAAAACGTCCGCCGGTCTGGTTGCCGCAGGTCGGGCTGGCGATGGGCCCGATCTCGTGCTCGCCCATGGATGGCCGTGGTCATCCTATTCGTGGCACCGCTTGATCCCGCCACTGGCCCGGCAGTTCAGAGTGCACTGGTACGATATGCCCGGATACGGCCAGTCGGAAAAACCTGTTGAGCAACGGACCTCTCTCGATGTGCAAGGCGAGGTTTTTGCCGAAATGCTGGCGCACTGGGATCTGACAATGCCGAGGGTGGTAGCCCATGATTTTGGCGGTGCCACGACACTCAGAGCGCACTTGCTGCTGGGCTGCAAATTTCAGCGCTTCGTATTGATGAACGTTGTCGCGATGCGCCCTTGGGGATCAGCCTTCTTTGACCATGTCGGCAAGCATGTCGAAGCGTTTCAAAACCTCCCACCGCACATCCATCGCGCCATTGTCGAAGCCTATATAAAGGGTGCTTTCGCCACTGAAATTGATCGAATCGACTTTGATCATCTCGTCGCGCCATGGTTGACCGAAGACGGCGCAACCAGTTTTTATCGACAGTTCGCTCAGGCAGATGAGGCATATACCGCCGAGATCGAACCCCATTTCGGCGAGATTCGGTGCGCAACCAAGATCATTTGGGGCGAAGACGATCCCTGGATTCCAATTGACCGCGGCAAAGCACTGCACAAGGCCGTGGGACATGCCGAGTTTGCAGCGCTGCGCGGTGTTGGCCACATGCCCCAGTTGGAAGATCCCGATGCGACCAGACAACAGTTGGTGGACTTCCTTTGATCATTCAAACGTCGACACTCTCAAACCCGTTGTCAGCGCGAATGACGGTTCCGCGACCCAAGTTCCAACGAAGCATCTAGCAAGTACCCGGCTGCACAGCTTTTGTTTTCCGCGTCCAAGACCCCCAATTTGACACCCTCCCGCCAGCTCAAAAATCATCGCGGTGACCCAACGAACAACAAGGAGTTCGAATATGGCACGCAAGCGTTTTCCAATGCTATCATCAGGTGCTAAAGTTTGCTTATGCACGATCCCGACCCACGGTTTTTCCCGCCTTCTAAGGCCCGCATGCATGAGGTTTGCGGACCTGGCGCATATACTTACGCCTTCGTGCTGGCGGCGCGACTTGGGGGCGTGTGTATGTGGGTGCGCGGAAGGCGGGACCTCACTCTGATCAACCCGAATGGTTTCACAGACTTCATTGCCCCATCGGAATTGATATTCTGCAACACAAAGGACGAAATACAAAGTCTTGCCGTTACCGAAGAGGCGCTCCGCGCAGGGGCTGTTTCGCTGGTCGTGGTGAGCCTGAACAAGCCTTTGGGGCTGACGGAGGGGAGACGCTTGCAACTTGCGGCGCGTGATGGAAAATCCACCGGCCTGGCTATTATTCCCGAAGGTATGGGGAGCAATGCCGCTGAAACGCGCTGGCGCTGTGCACCCGTATTTGGGCACGGAGACTCGACACTGCAAAAATGGGAGCTTATTAAGAACAAATCGGGAACATTAGGAGCTTGGCATGTTCGATGGGATGCAACGTCGCGTCGTCTCATTATGGTTTCCCCGGCTGGCAAGTAACCGGGTTCTGCGGCGCTATCCGCTGGATGGTCCCTTTGCCTTGACGATAAAACAGAACAACGCCAACCGTCTCTATTGCCTCAACGCAGAAGCCACACAGCAGGGTTTGCATCAGGGCATGCCCTATTCCGATGCCCGCGCATTTTGTCCCGACTTGCAAACGGCACCTGCTGATCTTCCGCAAGACCAGCGATTTTTGCAGATTCTGCGCCGCTGGGCCATGCGGTACTGCCCTTGGGTCGGGTTGGAGGGTCAGGATGGGCTGGTGCTGGATGTCAGCGGGTCTGCTCATATCTTTGGCGGCGAAGAAGGCATGCTGTGCGATATGCGCGCACGCCTGATGCGCGCGGGCCTGTCAGTGCAGATCGGTTTGGCAGACACACGCGGGGCGGCCTGGGCATTGGCGCATCATGGCGAAGGGGTGGCATCCCCCGGGGAAATGCTGCCAGCGCTGCAAACCCTCCCTGTTGTAGCCTTACGGCTGGATGAGAAAACATCAGTGGCGTTGGCCTGGCTGGGACTGCGCAAGATTGGCGATCTTGCCGCCGCGCCGCGTGCCCCTCTGACCCGCCGTTTCGGGCCTGATGTGCTGATGCGGCTGGATCAGGCTTTGGGGCAACAGCCCGAAGAAATCATGCCGCTGGCTGATCCGCCGCATTACGGGGTGCGCATGACATTGCCGGACCCTATTGGCCTTGTCAGCGACGTGATGGCAGGGACCGAGCGGCTGCTGATCCAGCTTTGCGCCAAACTGAAGGCTCAGGAAATGGGCGCGCGGGTGCTTGCCGTCACCCTGCGCCGGGTTGATCAGGACCAACAGGAAGTCGAATTGCGTCTGGCCCGCCCTTTGCGCGATCCTCATCGCATCTTGCCGCTGTTTGAACGGGGATTGGCCGGAGTAGATGCAGGCTTTGGCATTGATCAGTTGCGACTGGAAGCAACACAGGTCGAAGCTCTGCCCGTGCGCCAGATCAGCCACACCCTAGAACGCGGAAAAGATCAATTGGATGATCTGATTTCCCGCCTTGGCACAAGGATCGGCCTGGAGAATATTCAACGGTTCCTTCCCGCTGACAGCCATATCCCGGAACGCAGCTTCATCATTGCGCCTGCCGCCTACTGTGAACCGCAAAGCGGCTGGGCCTCCCCAAACCCACGGCCCCTTTGCCTGTTTCCACCCGAACCAATCGCAGCCAGTGGCCCGCACCCGCCAGAACGGTTTCGCTGGCGGCGCATGTTTCTGACCACGGGCCGCGCCACCGGCCCTGAACGCATTGCCCCCGAATGGTGGCTAGAAGACGACAGCTGGCGGTCAGGCCTGCGCGATTACTGGCGGGTGGATACCATACAGGGACGGCGGCTCTGGCTGTTTTACACGCCGCAAAATCCCGGATGGTTCGTGCAGGGGGAATTCCCGTGATCGAGGTCAATCGCACCCATCGTCCCGTCGAGGCATTTCGCCGGGATCTGCTGGATATGCGGATGCACAGGCAAGACTACGCCGAACTTTGCGTCACCAGTAATTTCACCTTTCTCACCGGGGCTTCACACCCTGAGGAGCTGGTGGTGCGCGCCGCTGAACTGGGGCTCTCTGCGATTGCCATCACGGATCGCAATTCATTGGCGGGTGTCGTGCGGGCATGGACGGCACTGAAAGAACTGAAACGCGCGACCACGGAAGCGCTGAAAATCCGTTCTCAGCAGCGTGTGGATTCCTCCTCCCGGCAAGAGATGGGACCGGGGGAAACCCTTGCAAAACCGCCCCTCGCAACATTGCCCAAACTGATCATCGGGTGCCGTCTGGTCCTGCGCGACAGTTCAGTGGAGTGGATCGCCCTGCCCCGCGATCGACCAGCCTACCAGCGCCTGACCCGCCTGCTGACATTGGGCAAGCTCCGTGCGGAAAAAGGTGATTGTGAGCTTTATACCAAGGATATGTTTCTCACCTGCAAGGGAATGACTTTAATCGCCCTACCGCAAAGACAACTAAAAGAGGCCGTGCCGGAAATCCAGGCATTGCGGCGGCGCTTTCCCAATTGCGTCTTTCTCGGAGCCGCCCCCCGCTATAACGGCAGTGATCAGGCCTATCTGACGGCCTGCGCCAAAGCCGCGCAAAAGGCATGCGCCCCGATGGTCGCGGTTGGCGATGTGCTGATGCACCGGGCCAGCCGCAAACAGCTGGCTGATGTTCTGACCTGCATGCGCGAACGTATCACCATTGATCAGATCGGCACCCGGGCCCTGCCCAATGGCGAGCGCCGGATCAAGGCGGGCCGGGATATGGCGCGATTGTTTCGCAATCATCTGGGTGCCATACGCCGCACATTGGAGATTGCCGACAAATGCAGCTTCGATCTGGGCGAATTATCTTATGAATATCCCCACGAAGAGGTTGAGGGCGAAACGCCTCAGGTCCGGCTGAACCGACTGGCCCGCGAAGGGTTGACGCGCCGCTACCCTGAAGGCCCGCCCGCCCGGGCAATTCAGCTCATGGAAAAAGAGTTGGCCGTGGTCCGGGATTTGAACTTCCCGGCCTATTTCCTGACCGTCCATGACATAGTGCAATTCGCCAAGTCAAAAAATATTCTGTGCCAAGGGCGCGGATCGGCAGCCAATTCGATCCTGTGCTATCTCCTGGGCATCACCGATGTCGGGCCGGATATGATCTCGATGGTGTTTGAACGGTTTATCTCGAAATATCGTGGAGAACCGCCCGATATTGATGTCGATTTCGAACATGAGAGGCGTGAAGAGGTAATCCAGTGGATTTACGAAAAATACGGCCGCGACCGCGCCGGGCTTTGCGCGACGGTGATCCATTTTCGCACGCGGGCGGCTATCCGCGAAGTGGGCAAAGTCATGGGGTTGAGCCAGGATGTGACTGCCGGCCTCTCTAGCCAGATATGGGGCATGACCAATGGTGGTGTCGATTTGGATCGCATCCGCGAGCTTGGCCTTGATCCGGAAGATCGCCGATTGATGCAAACCATCAACCTGATTGCTGAGATCATCGGCTTCCCCCGGCATCTGTCACAGCATGTTGGCGGCTTTGTTATCACACGCGGGCGTCTGGATGAACTGTCCCCGATATCAAATGCCGCGATGGAGGACCGTACGGTCATCGAATGGGATAAGGATGATATCGACGCTTTGGGTATTTTGAAGGTCGATGTGCTGGGGCTGGGGATGCTGACCTGCCTGCAAAAAGCGTTCGACTTGTTACAGGAATACGAAGGGCAAACCCAAAGTATCGCGACAATCCCGCAGGAGGACAAAGCCACTTACGATATGCTCTGTGTGGCCGATGCGGTAGGGGTTTTCCAGGTGGAAAGCCGGGCCCAGATGAATTTCCTGCCCCGGATGAAACCCCGGACTTTCTATGATCTCGTGATCGAGGTCGCGATTGTGCGCCCTGGCCCAATTCAAGGCGGCATGGTGCAGCCTTATATTAAACGCCGTCAGGGGCTGGAAAAGCCGGAACCCTTTGGCCCAGCCTTGGAGGAGGTTACAAAACGCACGCTTGGCGTGCCCCTGTTTCAGGAACAGGCCATGCAGATTGCCGTGGTTGGGGCCGGATTCTCCGCCGAAGAAGCCGATCACCTGCGCAGGTCACTGGCCTCATTTCGACGCATGGGTACAATTGGCATTTTTCGCGAAAAATTCATCAATGGCATGCTTGGTAATGGGTATGGCCTTGAGCTGACAGAACGCTGCTTTTCCCAGATCGAAGGCTTTGCAGATTACGGCTTTCCAGAGAGCCACGCCGCCGCCTTTGCCATGCTCGCATATGTCTCGGCCTGGTTAAAATGCCATCATCCGGCTGTCTTTGCCTGTGCGCTCCTCAATTCCCAACCCATGGGATTTTATGCCCCCGCCCAGATCGTGCGCGACGCGCGAGAACATAACGTTGAAACACGCCCCATATGCGTCAACCGGTCAGAGTGGAATAACACCCTTGAACGCCGCCCCGATGGCGCATTGGCGCTGCGTCTGGGTTTTCGTCAGATCAAGGGTTTCAAAGAAGAAGATGCTGGTCGGATTATTACCGCGCGGGGCAATGGGTATCCCAATCCAGAGGCGCTATGGCTACGGGCAGGCCTGCGCCCCGATGTGCTGACACGGTTGGCCGAAGCGGATGCATTTTGCGACATGGGCCTCACGCGCCGTGATGCTCTGTGGCAGGTTCAGGCCATCCGCAGCCAAAAGCCTCTGCCACTTTTTAATGATCCGATTGACGGAGAAAACATTCATGAGCCGCAGATCACCTTGCCCACCATGCATTTGGGCGAAGAGGTGGTCGAAGATTACGTCTCCACCCGTCTTTCACTGCGCGCCCATCCGATGGAATTATTGCGGCCCGGCATTGCGGGGCTCACCCCTCACAATGCGCTCATGAATGTACCCCTGGGGCAATATACGATCTGTGGGCTTGTCATCACCCGCCAACGCCCCGGCACCGCATCAGGCGTGATCTTTCTGACGCTCGAGGATGAAACAGGGGTCAGCAATGTGGTTGTCTGGCCCAAAGTCTATGAGCGGTTCCGCCGCATCGTGATGGGTGCACGATTGCTGCATGTCCGGGGCTATCTGCAACGCGAAGGCATTGTTGTGCATCTGATAGCGCAAGATATTCGCGACATGTCCCACAAGCTTTATGAGTTGGGCCACCCAATGCCGGAGGCTCTCACCACCGAAGGGTCTCGGGCAGACGATACCCCCAAAAAATCCCGCCACCCCGCGCGCGCCATGCACCCACGCGACCAAGCCAAACGACTGTTCCCGAGCCGGGATTTTCATTAAAGCGTTTGATTTGGTCTCAGAGAAATCCGCCCATTCAACAGCGCGGCCAACACCTTTGCCGTCAGCCCTTTTGTGACCGTGCCGCTTTGTAACCCGTCGCCAGCCCGTTTAGTGACTATAGAACCTGGACGCTCTGCCCTTCGCTGCCTGGACGTGCATCCAGTCGTAGTTCTGCGCGCGTCCCAATGAGTACCAACCCTCGTTTTCGAATGCTTCCCAAAAGGCTTGGCAATCAGCATGCGCCAAGGTCGGAGGCGGCGTGTCATGTGTTGTGCGCTTCAACTCATTCTTTGATCCATAAAAATCAATTGCGATGCCGTAAGCATGGGTCGACATCCGTGTGCCTCCTGTAATCTTGCGGCACACGTAATCTCCCGAAAAACGGTTCAGACCAAGCTGATTCACCTCGGATTCAGAGTAGCTTGCCTCGATCGCCGCCAGAATCCGTTCCAGTGATGGCGCAACAATTTCGTGAACTTTAAAAAAGCTGCGCGATTGAGCCATATTCCAGTCAAGAGGCATCCTCCACGGGCTATCAACTTTCACAATCCTTGGCTCAATGGCGCTGCAGTTGTTGTTTTTGCGCGGAGTCCCATAAAACGCATTCAAATCGGAAGCTTTATCTGAGGGCCAGTTATTTGGGTTAACGTCGATGGGGTCCGATTCGAACACGTTGATGATCTCGAGCCCATCAAGCGTACGGATATAAAGCGTCGAGGCATTACGTGTATCGGTTCCCAGCCAACCGTCGATAACACCTGGATCAAAACCCGCATCCGCTGAAAGCATTTGGATACAGGCGACAAATTTTCTCTTGTTGGGCCACGCGCTGTATCCCGACGGCAAGCGGGCATCATTTGCCAGCAGATAGGCATTTGCTGCCGTCAGAGAGTTTCCGCCCAAATCACCGTCAATCTCATCTGCGTAGATACCGAGGTCCTTCAACCCCCGCTGGATTGCCTTCGCTTCAGATTTGCGTAGTTCCATGACCATATACCTCTCTCAGTCAGAATATTGATTTATCGAATTCTTGAAACAATCGTATTTCTGGAGAGTTTCTTGCGAAAGTTCTCCGGTCTTCGTTCTATACCCCACAGTTCGGTGCGAGACTGGATCAGATGATTGTGAAATCTCAAATCGTCCGATGGCATCTTTGTAAGTCAGTTCCAGATCGGTAAAATTATCGGTGGGCGTATCACGTTGGGTCAATTCACGTTTGGCCAGCGCTCCTAAAAAAATATCATAGGGTGTGCCGCCCCATTGCGGTGAATAGAGATAGAATTCGGTACGGCCATCCTCCGAGCGAACCCATATGGACAGTGCTTCTTTATCGATCGATGACGTCCGGGACGGCTCCACTTCCATTCCCTGAGGGATTTTGACAGTGAACCAGGCGCCTTCATATTGAAATCCTCCGCAGCCATCGTGTTCAGCCGTGGCGTTCGATCCTGATAACCAAAACCACGAAAAGGACAGCGAGAGAAGAAGTACAATGCCAGCAGGAATAACATATCGTCGCATCACTATTCTCCAATGCGGACCTTAACCGATACCGATTTTCAAAAAACTTTTCTTGTAGATATCGAAACGATAAACCGATTTTGCGTTTCGGTAAACAAGTCCGCCATTGATCGGGCACAAATGCCCCACGAGCCCTCATCCGCAGATCTTCGAATACACCCGATCGCTTGGCTGCAAACTGCCCAAAGAGAACATTGAAATGAATGGGCAGAGCAAGCGACGCTGGCACATCTTCGCACGCAGAGAATCCAGACATTTGCGAATTTAAATTGTGCGCGGCGAAGGAGACTATCGCCGCGACGAGACGACTGCCTGCTTGCGGAATGGCGGGCTAATAAGCCTCACAATGCTACGCGCCCAGTTCTCTGATTTCCCGTTGAATGGACCATTCAATGAGCTCTGCCCAAAGCTTGCGGGCAAGCTCGGGATCCAACCCTTTTGCCGTTGCCGTTGCGCTGACCTTACCCAGAACTTCCGCCACGCGGTCTGTTATTCTCGCGGGTAAACCTTCAGCTTTTTTAAGATCAACGGCGCGATCTATATAATGGCTGCGGGCGACCAGCAGCGCAATGAGTTCGACGTCCAGAGCGTCGATCTGCACGCGAAGCTCTGCCATTGAGTGACAGGTTTCGGGGGGTAAAAGAGCGTCCATATGCACTATCCAGTCTGATTATTAACAAGGGTCCGGTTGGCCAAGCAATTGGCGGAGGTATCCTAAAGCACGTTCTGAGCGTTCTTCGCAAACGGCTTCCGAAGGACTTGGCAGACGGCCGATAACGCGTCGGATCTGTTGATCGCCAATCAACAGATCGAGGTACAGACCAACAGCTTCGCCGGCATGTTCAAACGCAAGCTGGCCGTCGTGCCTCGCGCGAAGCAGAACCTGTTCCAGCAAAGGGAAAACCGCTTCGCGGCCAGCCTTTGACAGTGTCGCACCCAACTCACCGGTTCTGTCCGCTGCAGCGGCGCGGTTCAGGGCGACGGCGCGATCACCGGTGAGCAGCCTGAGCAGTTTCGGGCCAAGCGTGCCGAGAATGGACAGGGCATCATGATCGGTCTCCAGTTCGGCTTCGAGGTGCCGTTTCACTTCTTCTGCGTTCCGGGTAACAAGCGCCTGAAACAGGCCCTGTTTGTCGCCATACCAATTATAAAGCGTTTCATTTGACGCCCGCGCCTCTTTGGCAATGCCAAGCATCGAGGTACCACTGTACCCCTTTACTTCCAACAGCTTATAAGCGGCCTCTTCGATTTGCTTTTGACGCCGCGACCGCTTTTCTTCCCGCAATCTTTTTTGCCTCCGGATTGTTGACAGCATCCGTAACCGGGGTTACGGATATATGCAACCGTAATATTAAATACGCTTTTGAGGATCCAAAATGACCCAACCGAACCGGCATGCATCTGCCGCTCTCGTCACGCTGATCCTGCTACAGTTGATCATGCTGTCCGCGCTCAACGCAGGAATCAGACCGCACCCGCCCGCAGCGACACCGCTTTTTGGTATTGCGCCGTTTATTGGGGCCTCGGTATCCATCGCCGTGTCCGCCCTGATCGTGCAGCCTTTGACAACGCCGGTGGGTCGTGCCCTCAGCCTTCTTGCCGTGATGATGGCATTGGTTTCCTTCGGACCGCAAAAGTACTTTGATGCACAGTTTGGCCTGATCTGGCCGGCGGTCGTATTGGGCCAGATTGCCGCTGTCGTGATCTTCGCTCGGGTGATGGGCGCCAGCCGGATGAATGTCTAATACCCTGACGAAAAAAACACTCAGACCAAAGCGTTTTGCTGAGCCCAATTTTCAACCACAAAAAACCGTGGACAGAACGCCTACGGCATCTGACCCACGCAAATGCCGCTGTCCTGGCGCATCCAAAGTTTTCTGCAAGATCATCAACAACGAGAGAGCTTGCATGAGGCGAAGAGGGGTAGGTTCTCGACGGGACAGAAATCGAAAAACTACGGCCCCATCCACCACGCGCGCAGTTTTGCAGACGATAGTGTGTCTCTGAGCCCAATAGCCACAACACCCGGAGATTGAACATCTTCGAGCTTCCGGAGGTCTATTTGCGCGCCGACAACGTGAATTTCCCAATACCCACCGGCGGTGTTTGGAAGCAGAGCCTTCAATCTCAACAAGCCTGGTGGAATGGAAGAAAGACGGGCGTCAAGGTCATCCTTTGACAAGGCCTGGGGTGCCGGTTCGGACCATTGCACATAGGCCGGATGGGGTTGAGTTCCGGGCGCTGGATCGAGAGACAAAAGACTGTTCCCGAAAATCACCCCGGTGACCGCCGCGATGTCCGAAGTGCTGACACATGGCGCAACGCCTTCACCCTTCAAAAGAGATGCCACCTTTTCCCGGCTGGTTTTGCTGACAGCAATCAGGTCGGCTGAGCGGAACTGATCCTTCACCTGCTCGGAAATTCGCGGGTCAGCAAGCTGACGCTCGACATTCAACCCGTCGATGACGGTAATGATGCCTGCATAGCGCAGCTCCTTCTCTGCCAATGACACGGCAGCAATCTTCGCCGGGTTCGCAATGCCGCTGGCTTCGACAAGGATGTGGTCCGGGCGTGGCCTGCGATCAAGCAGATCACCAATAGTGAAGAACAGATCGCCCGACATAGTGCAACACACGCACCCGTTGGTCAGCTCGATGGTATCTTCGCTGGCCGATTGCAAAAGGGCGGCGTCGATGTTGATCGCACCGAAATCATTGACCAGAATGGCCAGCCTCAGCCCGTGATCCAAGCCCAGCAACTGGTTGATCAAGGTTGTCTTGCCAGCGCCAAGATACCCACCAATCACCGAAAGGGGTACAGGGCTCATAGCAAGTGTACCCGACCTCCGGAAACCGTGCCGAGCACGGGCACGTCTTTCAGTTCTGCCGCGCCGATTGTTGACGGATCACTTCCCAGCACCGCAAAATCGGCGCGTTTGCCCGGTTCGATGCTGCCGATTTCATGGTCCAGCCTCAAGCTACGGGCGGCACCCAATGTGATCAGTTCCAACGCTTCCGGCACCGAAATGCATTCTTCCGGCCCAAGCACATTGCCACCCATGGTCTGGCGGTTCACGGCGCACCATGCCGTGAACAAGGGAGCAAGAGGCGTCACCGGGGCGTCGCTGTGAACCGCGACCATCACGCCGGTGTCAATGGCGGTGCGAACGGCATCCATTCGTTCTGCACGATCCGGACCGATGGTCAGAGCGGCGTGTTGATCCCCGAAGTACCAAAGATGGTTGGCAAAGATGTTGCAGGCCACGCCCAGTTCAGCGGCGCGTTCGAACAATGCGCGATCCATCATTTGACAATGCTGCAAGACATGCCGCGCGCCTGGCCAGGGATGCGCACGCGCTGCGGCCTCCAGCGCGTCAAGCGAGACCTCGGCGGCCTCGTCGCCGTTGACATGGATGTGCATTTGCACCCCACGGTGCTGCATTTCCCGGGTCAGAGCAAAAATCTCGTCAGGTGCCATATTCCAAATCCCGTTTGGTTGCCCGCCGATATAGCCCGGCCACCGAACACGCGCGGTCCACCCTTGGATCGACCCGTCGGTCATCAGCTTGACGGCACCAAGTCTCAACTTGTCGCTCGACCTTTCGCGCAACGCCAGTGCCTTGTCAGCGACCTGCGCAGGTGCGCCGCTTGCCCCAAGAGCCTGGACAATCCGCAGAGGGTAGTCTTCGGCGCCAGTCAGACGCAGCATCAGCGCGATGTCCTCGTCTTCCAACATGGAGTAAAGGTCGGTCATCGTGGTGACCCCGGCACGCACCGCAATCTTGCCATAGTTTTCGATGGCGTCGGCACTTTGCGACAGGGTCCTGAAGTCAATGCCCATGCGACGCAAAACCGGGAACATCGCGGCCATTTCCTGCAACTCGCCAGTCGGGGTGCCGTCGGGGCCTTTCACCACACCCTCCAAGGGCGTCTGGGCGTCATAGCCTGCCATTTCCAATGCCACAGAATTCACGCACATCAGGTGGAAGTTGGAAAACAATACCGCGACCGGTCGGTCGGTCGAGACTTGATCCAGATGCGATCTGTTCAACCTTTCAGAAGACAGAAAAATCGGGTCGAAACCCCAGCCAAAAATTTTCTCGTTGGATTGCGGCGCATCCGATTTGAGGCGGGCGATCATTGCCTCCGCAGTATCAATTCCGGCCCAGGTCTTGCCCTCGGGATCGATCCGGTCGTGATAACCGACATAGGTGAACTGCCACATTGCACCCGCCATTAAGTGCGCGTGTCCCTCGACAAGCCCAGGCATCAGTACCGCATCAGCCAATCTGTCGTCGGCGACGAAGTCCCCCCAGGGCGCGGCACACTCGCTGTTGCCAACTGCGAGAATCCGACCGTCGCGCACAGCGACATGGCTGGCCACGGGCCGCAGCCGGTCCATGGTGATGATCTTTCGTGCTTTGAAAACGCGTATATCGCTCATGGGCCTGCCCCGCAATTGTGCCGCAGCTTTGCCGATCCGATCTCCAAAGTCTATCAGCGCCACCACTTAATTCCTTGACGGCACAACCATTCCCATGATCCGCTTCATTCAAAACAGAAAAATAAAACGTCAAATGATCTTGGGAGGTCCAGAATGATCAGAAGAAGCCTATTGAAAACCACCGCAGCGTTGGTGCTGGCGACTGTAACGGCACTGCCGGCGGCAGCGGCCGACGTCACGATGAATGTCGGCTTTGGCGCGCCGGAGGAATCGCTCTATGGTCGTTTCGGCAAGATTTTCCAGGCCAAGGTCGCCGAAATCTCCGGCGGAGACATCGAAGTCAAGTTGCGCTGCTGCAACCAGATTTCCAGCGAAGACGAAGCCTTCAAGGCCATGCAGCTTGGCACTGTCGATGGTTTCTTCATCACCGCCAACAACGTCTCACCGCATTGGCCGCTGATGGATGTGACAGTCCTGCCCTACATCTTCCAAAACGATGATCACTTGGCGCGGGTACTGGACGGCGACGTCGGGCAGATGATGAAGGACAAGCTTCAGGCTGATACCAGCGTTCATCTGCTGGCTTTCGGTCCTGCGCTTTATCGCGATTTTTACAACTCTGTACGGCCAATCAATACGATGGCCGATATGGATGGCCTGAAAATCCGCGTTCCCAAGAATGAGGTCATGATCGCCACCTTCGAAGCATTCGGGGCGAACCCCGTGCCGCTGGCCTGGTCAGAAACACCGACTGCGCTTCAAACCGGAACCGTCGACGGCGGCGACAATGGTACCTCCTTTATCCGTGACATGAAGTTCTTCGAATTCGAGCCTCACCTCGTGATCCTCGAGCACTTTGTCTCCTTCGCGCCCCTATTTGCCTCGGACAACTTCATGAAAAAATTGACCGACGGGCAGCGCGCACAAATCCTTGAAGCGGCCGAAGCGGCCGGTGAAGAGTTTGCGGCACAGGTCGCGAATGAGACCGAAGAAGTGCGTCAGTGGCTGGTGGACGAAGGCGGCATGACCCGCACCGATCCAGATAAGACAGACTTTGTCGCAGCAGCCAAGACTGTTCAGGACGATTTTGCCACCAAACGCGGTGATGAGTTTGTGGAACTTGTGAAAGCCATTCAGGCGGCAGCTGAATAAGCTCTTCGGGAAAACACCGGGGGCGTGACCATGCCCCCGGCCAAACAAAATTGAGGCAAGGGCAGACATGAAGGCACTCAAATGGCTTGAGCGGCATTTCGAGGAGCTAATCTGCTGCGTGTGCCTGTCCATCATCGCGGTCAGCGTTTTCGCGCAGGTCGTCGCCCGCTATGTTTTCCAGATCGCCCTGCACTGGACGGAAGAGACCGCTGCAATGTGCATGGTCTGGGCAGTTTACATGGGGGCCTCGCTCTGTGTCCGGGAACGCTTCCACATCCGCATCATGGTTGCGGTGGCTTCGCTGCCCACTTCGTTCGGACGCATCGTTATCTTCATCGCCGACATCCTCTGGGCATTCTTCTGCGTGTTCATGATCCGGGTTAGTTGGGATTATCTGGCGATTTTTTGGCGGTTCCCTGAAACCAGCCCCAGCCTTGGGATCAACCAATTCTACCCTCAAACTATTTTGGTCATCGGCTATGGTTTGATGTTGATCCGACTGGTCCAAACGTACTTTGAGTGGTGGCGAGACGGTGCAGACGGTCTGCCCGGCATGCTTGCTGAAGAGTGGGAAGAAACGACCAAGGATCAGGAGCATTCACTTTGAGTCCGCTCATGATCCTGGCCATCGCCTTCGTTGTGTTGACGATCGTGGGTATCCCGCTATTCGTCTCGGTCGGGCTGACAACGGCACTGGCGCTCTATCTGATTGACATCCCCTACACGCTGATGGCGCAGACCGGTTACGGCAGTCTGACACCCTTCCCGCTGCTGACGATACCCTTGTTCGTCCTTGCAGGACGATTGATGGAAACGGGCGGCATGGCCAACCGAATGATCGCCATCGCCACAAATCTTGTCGGGGCTTATCGCGGCTCCATGGGGCTGGTGACGGTCTTTGCGTGCATGCTGTTTGCTGCCCTCTCCGGATCTGGCCCCGCGACGACGGCCGCCATCGGCTCAGTCACTGTGCCAGCGATGAAACGCGACGGCTATGACGTGCCTTTCGCCGCCGCCATCACCGCAAGTGCGGGCGCACTTGGCAGTCTGATCCCGCCCTCGAACCTGATGATCATCTACGGGTTGGTGTCGGAAACCTCGATCCCGCGCCTGTTTCTCGCTGGTCTCGTCCCCGGCCTGATGGTGACGATCCTTCTGATGATTACCACCTATATCATCGCGCGCCGCCGTGGTTACGGCGGCGATGGCGATGCCTTTTCCTGGGGGCCGTTCCTGAAAGCGGCCTGGGATGGCAAATGGGCCATCGGCGCACCTGTCCTCATTCTGGGCGGCATCTACGGCGGGGCCTTTACACCTACGGAAGCCGCCGGTGTCGCTGTCTTTTACGCCCTTTTTGTGGGGCTTTTCGTCTATCGCGAATTGACCTTGATGAAGATCGTCGAGGCGCTGCGCTTTACCGCACTCCTGACCGGCATCCTGATCCTGCTGACACCGACGCTGGCCTTTGGGCAATTGACTGCCTTTTACGACGTGCCGACGGCCGTGCAGGAAGGCATCACCTCGATCACCACGAACGTGTTTCTCGTGATGCTGCTCATTGGCATCTTTTACATTTTCATCGGCACCTTCATGGAGAGCCTGGCGCAGATTGTTCTGTTTACGGCCGTCTTTCTGCCGCTGGTCACCTCGCTTGGCGTTGATCCGGTAATGTTTGGTGTCTTCACTGTCATCACCTGCGAGATCGGATTTCTGACGCCACCGCTTGGGGCCAACCTCACAGTCGCGGCCCGTATTTCAGGCATCTCGATTGAACGCATCTCCGTCGCCGTTTTGCCGTTCATCCTTGCTTATATCATTGGAATGGTGATCCTGATCTTCTTCCCCGAATTGACGTTATTCCTGCCCGACTGGGCCTACGGCGAGGCGAAATAGGAGGCCCGTTATGTTCGATGTGATCCTTAAAGGTGGCGAGGTTCTGGACGGAACCGGAGCAGAAAGCATGACCGCTGATGTGGGCGTGACGGACGGCAAAATCGTCGAAATCGGAGATTTGAGCAAAAGCACCGCCGCCCGGGAAATCAATGTCTCGGGCCTGACCGTCTCGCCGGGTTTCGTCGATATGCACACCCATTCCGATTTCACGCTCATCGCAGACGGTCGCGCGGAAAGTCAGGTCCATCAAGGGGTTACCACCGAGGTCATTGGCCAATGCGGGATCTCTTGCGCCCCGGTCTGTTCTCACAAAGATATCCGGGCGGTGTCGCCCTGGTACACGGATCGGGCCAAACACCGGAACTGGCTTGGATTTGGAGAGTATCTTGATGCATTGAACGCGACCGGTCTTGGTGTCAACGTGATGGCCTTCGTCGGACACGGTACAATTCACCGCGCGGTTCTGGGTGACGAATTACGCGCCGGCGAACCCGAGGAAGTTGTCAAGATGGCCAGATTGGTCGATCAGGCGATGGAGGAAGGCGCAGGCGGTTTCTCCTCCGGTCTGGAGTACTTCCCCGGCATCCTCGCGGCGCCCGAACATCTGGTCCCCATGTGCGAGGTTGCTGCCGAACGCGGCCGCCTCTACGCCACCCATGTCCGCAATCGTGATACGCATTACGACCTGGGGTTTGCCGAGGCCATCGCCACGGCCCGGCAATCGGGCGCGCGTCTGCAAATCAGCCACATCCAACCAAAGTTCGGCGCGCCGGATTACGCGATGAACCACACGTTGGAAATGATCGAACTGGCGCGTCAGCATGATGTGGATATCGCCTTTGACGTGATCCCGCATGATTGGAATCACACTCTGATGGCTGCGATCCTGCCAAAATGGGCGCAGGCTGGTGGTGTTGAAGAGGTCATGAAGCGCCTCGCTGACCCGGTAGCCCGCGCGCGCATCAAGGCGAACCCCCAGCCCATGTGGCTAATCGTAAAGGCCGAGAAATGGGAAGACATCGTGCTTTTGAATGCCACCGTGAACAAGGATATCGTCGGTGCCGATTTTGCCGAGATCGGGCGCATGCGGAACACACACCCATATGACGCCGTCCTCGACATCTTGCTGGAAGAAGGAGACAACCTCATGTCCTGCATGTGGTCGTCGAAGAGCTTTCGCGACAGCGATCTGGACCTCTGTCTGCAACAACCCGAATGCGCCGTCATCTCCGACACGGTTGCCATCGCCAACGACGGCATCCTGAAAGATCACATCGGCTCTCTCAGCGGATATGGCTGGGCGGCGCGCTTCTTGCAGTATTATGTCCGGGACCGGAGTGTGCTGAGCCTTGCCGAAGGGATCGCGAAGATTACCGCCATCCCCGCCGAACGTCTCGGCATAAAGGATCGAGGCAAGCTGCGCCCCGGTTATGCCGCGGACATTTGTGTATTTGATCCGGCCAATATCGCCAGTAACGCAACCGCACGACACCCACGCCGCTACGCCTCGGGCATCGCCCATGTTCTGGTCAATGGCAAACTGGCCATGTCCAACGGAAAGCGCACGGAGGTAAACGCCGGGCAGGTTATCCGAGAGTTTGCGGCCTGACCTCTTCAACTTCCATGATCGCCCGAAGAACTGAAATGCGCTGCCTCTAACATGGTCCCGCGTACTTATCACTTAGCGGGGAAGCGTATTTAAATCCATATGAGGACCGTCAAACAGCTCGAAGAAAGGAGCAACGATGCCCTAGAGTAATTCGAGTTTCGACTGAAAATCAGCGTTTCCGAGCCTTTTTGATTATACCGTTCGCCGTGTTCATTGACAACTTGCGCCCCACTGTCGCTGTCAAGGACAGCGGGAAGCCGGACGATCACACCCGAATGATCGTCGCCAAAGACGGTGAAACAGCGGTTTCCGGTTGTGATGTCCCGTTCGCACCGAACCGGAAAAACGATGTGGATGACTATTCTCAGTATGTTGTCGTAGTCAGAGGTCGCTTAACCGATAACAATCTGACACGCAGAACTCATCAGGGGCAGTGACCAATGCCATGCAAACAGGCCGGACACACGATTGTACTGACAGACCGTCGCAATCATAAAACTCTTGCCATGCACGAGCCATCCACAAGCGGTATTCGCCACATCATCTCGTGCTGCGGTGCTGCTTCCCTAAAACGACGTTGACGGTAGAAGCTGCTGAGCTTCGGACAGCTATGTTAGGCCCGGCACAATCAGTCGGCCAAGGGTTCTGGCGTGGTCCACCTGATCAGGGCTTCCGTCGGTGAGTCACCCGTGCTGTATACAATTGTGATCAAACACGAGCTTTTGACGTTCGAAGGATGTATGAGCTCGCCGCGCTTCCCGCCCTTGCTACCGTTAGCGCTCCGATACACCTCAAAAAATCAAAGGATAGAATGCTTTGGACGTAATTTAACTATGGAAGCGGGCTCTGAGGGTGCATTTCTGACGCATGCCAAGTCCAACCAATAGACTAGGGTCAGAACTCATAGCCAGTAAATGACGATAGCGGCGAGCGCGATGGCTGACAGGAAGACCTTTGGGCATCTGTCGTATCGGATTGCAACACGCCGCCAATCCTTCGGCCTACCAAACATGATCTCGATCCGATTGCGGCGTTTGTACCGGCGCTTGTCGTATTTCACCAGTTTCTTCCGTCGTTTCCGGCCAGGGATACAAGCGCGTATCCCTTTGTCTTTCAATGCTTCCCGAAACCAGTCGGCATCATAACCACGGTCTCCAAGTAGACGGTTGACTTCGGGCAGGTTGCTCAGCAATCCATGGGCACCGATGTAGTTGATTTCGGTGCCCCTGATCGCTTCGAGCGCAGCTTTCGTTGATCGTCGATCTAGTAACCAGAAGGCGACACCTAAAGTCGCAACCACTGCTGTGTAGAACTCCAACGGATTTGCCAGAAACAAATATTGCGCGAAGAAGGGACGCCCCTTTCACGCGATGAGCTGTTTGAAAAGTTGGTGGAGCGCGATACTGCTATTCACGGGAAAAACCCACCTGTCGTTCTTCAAACCATGCTTTTGCGAATGCAAGAACGTATCGTTCATTTGAAAGGTCACGGTTACTGGCCGCGTGAAGATGCTTATAGGCGGCAGATTATGTTGGTGGCACCGAACCGGAAGAGAGTGAAGATTTAGATAGCCTCATATGAGCAAATGATCGGGGCAACTAGTGTGAGTTCCGCTTTGGGTCAAGCACGTATATAAGTCCCAACAAAATTTCCACTATTAACGTGCAAAATTCCCAATCAACTCGGAGCGCGATCTAGATCTGAAGGCCCGCGGCGAGAAGGCTCTCTGAGATCAGTTTGTCTATGCATTCGGCGTTTGCGGCCAACCAATCGATAGCAACATCTGGCGGATGCCGGCTCCTGATTGTGACTTCGGTATCAAGAGCTTCAATCGTTTCAATTTCCAGTTGCAATCCAGCGAGAAGATACCTTAGCGCATTGGGTGCAGTTCGAAGGAAATCCCGGTTGGCTGTTATCCAGCCATCGTCCTGCGGACCCATCGCGCTTTCAGGGTCCGAAAGTAAGGCGAGATCCGTCGTCGCGTTGACGAATGATGGTCGCCAAATGGCAGCAGCAAATCGGCGACCTTTTTCCGTGCCGTTTTTGATCCACTCAAACCAGTCTTTTTCCGGCACCGCATGTACATGGAAACCTGCTGTATCCAGACCATAAACCTGTAGGGCATTGCGCGCGCGGTCGGTGAGTGTTGCACCACCAGGTCCCACTGACACCACCGCCCGCTCAACGGCATCAAACTGTCCAAGGTCAAGGATGCACCGAGCTCCGTCCTGCGCCAGTCTTGGCGATGCAGCAATGTAAAACCCGCCCCCGCGAAACAGGCATCCCAACTTTACAGCCCGTTCTTCGATGGGGGACCATAAAGTTGCATGCGCGCCTGGAAGCCAAGTGGCACAGAAAACGTCGATTTCCCCTGAGCCCAATCTGGGGTAGATCTCGTCGTGGAACGCCATAACATGTTCGGTGGCATATCCGGCCCTTTCCAACACGGCGCAAACAACTGCGCCTTGAACGGCGTAAAATGACAGTGGCGGAGATCCTACTCTGATTGTCATCGCCTTGAAGATCTCGCTCTTAGTTGCATGTCACGGGATGTTAACGCCATTCAAAAGCTGCCGGTCAAAGACGAATTCGACGGTTCACCAAGTCGGGCTTCAAGGGGAGCGTGCCGATTGGCGAGCGGACTCAAGTGCGGCCTGCCAGTCATGCGCATGAACCGACACAATTTCTCCTCGTTGTGAGACGAAGAAAATGGGTGGGTATACCAGCTCTAGCTGCGGCGCCGCCAAACGAAGGATTGGGTCGCGATCGCCGTAAGCGCCCGGATTGGGGACGTCGCGGGTCCTGGCGATGATGTTGTCCTCGATCGCGAATCCATACGCCCGCCCCATTGCCTCAACATCTGACAAGTTGTTCCGCTTGAAGGCCATGCAAGGTGGGCAGTCTTCGGCACCATAGAAGTGAAATGTCACATTTGTGTTCGTATCTGCCTGTCCAGATGACCCCATCGCGAGAGTAGCAAGTGACGCGGTGCAGAACATCCGTCTGTTCATATTGACGCTGCCTGATTGAACGAGATGAAGGGGGTTTAGCATGCGCATTCTCCGTCTTTGGTGTCAAAGCGATCAGCATCAAGGCCATTTGCGGCAAGTGCGTCAGCTATGGATGGAAGGACGTCCCAGGCTTGGGCCGCAATCGCCCAGCCGTCCGGATTTTTGACTAAAAGAAAAGCACTGATATCTTCTGTGACATCTTCTTGGTTTTCGTGCATTTCACAGCCGGCCATGGCCACGGCGACATTGCCCGTGACCCAGATGTGCAGACCAACACCTTTCTCCTCAAAGACCGAAATCCGCCCACTCTCTCTCAAGGCGCGCATGCGTCTACCAAACTCTTCTGCGGTTTGACCACGCGCGGGCCGAGCCGAAGCAAAGAGTTGAGCGCCTTGCAAGTAAGTGCCCGTTAGGGCTTGCGTGTCTGGAGGGGTATCTTCGTTCCAACAAAGAGACCTGAACTGGGTTGCGATCAATTTGGCAATGTCGTCGCGATCACGCGAGATTTGTTCTGTGTCAGTCATGAGGCACCTTGGGTTTTAGCTTAAAGAAGGCCGATGCAATTCATCTCGCTTCGGCCCAAGAGACAGAGCGCGGTCAATCTATTCGCCCGACATCCTGTAGCCTGAATGTCTCCTGCAGGGGGGCATTCTCCTCCAGCGTCGCCCCAAGCGTATGCAAATATCCATGTGTAACGACCATCCGCCCATCGACCATCACTCCTGTCGTAGGGTAGCTGTCGCTTGCCGCTGTGGTGCCCAAAGACGCGGCGCTAGCCCACCCGTTTTCAGACCTGAGCAGGTGAAACGCGTTGCCGACAGTGTCGCCCGCTCGATTGGTGATGGCCAGCAGGGTCCGGTCATCGACAAGTACCAGCCCATCCGGCGCACGCAAAGATGTGTCGATCGTAACCTTTTCAAAGCTGGCAGGGTCTTCGAGCGGGACGCGGAATATGCTGCCATCGCTTTTCTTAGCGACCAGTAGATATCCGTCGGGGTGCACTACGATACCATTAAGGTTGAACCCCGGGCCACGAAACGCCTCGTGCGCAATGAAGACGTCCCCCCGCCCCTCCGGCGTGACCCGGTATATTGCAGCCGCAAGACTGTCGGTCACATAGGCATTTCCATCATTATCAACCGCCAGGTCGTTGATGAAGTTGCTTTCGCCAGGACGCAGCGCAGACAAATCTATGAACTGCAAAGGTGCACCCGTCTCCAGATCATAAACCCCCAGCGCGGCCGTCTCAAACCTATCTTCAGGTCCGGAACGCTCGGCGACGCCGTAGTCGGCTGAGTTCACAAGCAGGCGGCCGCGGGTCGCGTCGGCCCGAATGCCCACAACAGATCGCAGACGATCATCTGCAACCAGCACGGTTGGTGTCCTGTCGCGGTCCACAGCCACGACTTCGCCCCGGCGGATGGAGCCAAGGAGAAAGCGGTCGCGCGCGGCATCATACTCCACGCCTTCCGGATAGAGACCTGGGTCTACGATCTCCAGGAAAGTCCGGTCATCGTCGTGCAGAGTGACTTCAGCTGTCGCCTGCGAGGCCGCGAAAGATGAGGCTGTCATCATCACAGCATACCTGAGAGCTTTGAGTGCCATGTGCAGTTTCCTTAGTTGTGTTCGTCACAACGCATCTGGCCGTGTATCTGGACAGAGGCATCGGAAACCTGGTGAGCATGGGAAAATTTCACCTTATTGTGAAGGCGGAACCACAAAATACGTATTTACAGTGAAATAAACTCAACGTAACCGGATCTTGAGGTCTTCAGAATCTGTTCCATATGCCGCGATCCGGCTGTTTGCTGAAGCGGTAGAGCTTGGATCCCTGAGGGCCGTAGCCAGAGAATCCGGTGTCACGCCATCCGCTGTAAGCCACCGCATAGCCACGCTCGAAGCGTGGATCGGCGCGCCGATATTGGATCGCAGCGTGCGCCGTCCACGACCGACGGCACTTGGTCGGGCTCTTCTGGACGGGTCTGCACCCGCCTTTGAACGGCTGGATCGCGTGGCAATGGCGGTCAGACGCGCGTCGCATCCGGGCCGCGTGGTAATCAGCGCGCCGCCTGCGATAGCTGCTTTGCGCCTTCACCCTATTGTCAGCCAGATTGATGAGGGACTGACCATCGAATTGAGATCGGCAAATTTCAATGCACCCGTCGAGGATGATCCGGTCGATCTTGCCGTACGGTTTTTACACGATGGACCGTCGGACATGCGCCTTGGGGCGCCCGGATGGTCAGCTGTTTGTGCGATTGACCAATGGGAACGCATCGGATGTCCGCACCATGTGCACGATCTGAAGGATGTTGCGCTCCTGCACGAGGTGGTTTTCAACTTCTGGCCAGATATCCTAAGCGGCAGGTCAGAAGTAACACCGCCAAAATTTGTCCCTTTCGGAGACGCGTTGAGCGTCTTTTCCGCGGTCGCGTCCGGGTATGGCGTAGCACTCCTGCCTCGGGAAATAACGCGCTTGGCCGTTGAGCGTGGTGAACTTGTCGCGTTTCAGGGTGGCAATGCCGAACCGGAGGCCGCGTTCTACGTGATCCCGACAGAAATTGGCAAGACGCGTGATACCGCCATGCTGTTACAGCGACGAATCATAGATAGCTTCTGACTTCGAGAAAGGCAGGCAGATGGCAGGAATGCACTTGTCTTCGCAATGAACTTTAGTGGCGAAATTCACGGGCGCTCGACCTTCAACACGATGAATTGAGCATCAGTTTGTACTCAGACTATGAGTATAGTCGGCCCTCGATTTTTCGCCCGAAGTGAACGGCAGGTTTATCGGGCCGCACCGCAACACGTGGGAACTCAAATGGAAGGCAGCTTTGGACCGCCCGCGAAGGCGACCCAATGGCACTAGATTTCAATTGCTTCCGCGATAGCTAATGCATCCTAGAGTTCCACGCCGAGGTATTGGACCGTGCTGTCCATCTTGGTATGGCCGAGGAGGAGCTGGACAGCTCGATGATTTCCGGTCTTCTTGTAGATCTGAGTGATCTTGGGTCGCCGCACTGAATGGGTCCCGTAGGCGCTCGCCTCAAGGCCGATCAGCACCACCCAGTCTCGAACGAGGCGTGCATATTGGCGTGTCGAGATATGCAGGTGCTCGTGGAACCGGCCCGGCCATGGATACTGGGAGCCGACCATCAGCTAGTCTTCCATCCACTTCTCAACTGAGACTCGTGTGCCTTCGGATATTTCAAAGCGCACCGGTTTCTGAGTTTTGCTTCATAGGACGGAGGCGCGTTCCTTGATCTGACCTGGCGCCATGACATCAACGAGTTTAATCTTCAGCAGCTCACAGCCCCGTAGCTTGCTGTCGATGGCCATGTTGAACAGTGCGAGGTCGCGATGGTTCTCGGTCGGTTCAAGTCGAACCCTGATCGCCCAGACGCGCTTTGGCTTCAACGGTCGTTTCTGGCTGACGAGGCGGCCCTTGTTCCAAGCCGGTCGAAGTGCACGAATGGCGGGTGGTTTGGTGTTTCCATGACTGATCCTCGAATCCACCATGCGCCCCCAAAACGACAACCCGACGTTGACCGGAGTACTTGATCATAAGATGCTGCGCAACCTCCGCTGGAAGGAGCCCAACCTGTGAATTCGGTTCTTGCTGGGAGCGCCCGTCGCGGGAGAATTGCTGTGGTCATCCATGAGTTGTCGCTGTTCAGCAGCGGGAGAACTGGTCATTGATGCGACCTGCGCAAAGCCAGTATTGGCAGCTTGTAAGAAGCAGGCAAAATCCGCCTCACTTACAACCTCTGTTCGCCGCTGCATCGCTTGTAACAAGCCGCAGGCTGATCGCTGCGGCACAGCGCTTCTGCCAAAGTAACACGTCAATGCATCTCTTATGCGCTAATCCCTAACTGTTGGCCTTGCCGCGCGGGCTCGATGGCCTGGTTTCGGCCGCATATGCCTGGAAGTCGGAAAACGGCATCGGCTTGCCAAAGAGGTATCCTTGGGCCTCGGCGACTTGTCTGGTTTTGAGGAACCTCAAATGCGCGTCGGTTTCCACGCCTTCGCACAACAGCGTCATGCCAAGTCCGTGGCACAGATCTCTGATTGCAGTCAGGATCGTCTCAGCACCCGGGTCGGTGCCGAGGCCAAGCATGAAGGATTTGTCGACCTTCAGTTTCTCGATTGGAAGCTGCGACAGATACCCTAACGATGAATAACCCGTTCCGAAGTCGTCCAACGCCCAGCAGACGCCTCGAAACTGGATATCGCGCATCTTTTCAACCAGTTCTCCAGTCCCATCGAACAACACCGTCTCTGTGAGCTCAAGACAGAGGCGCGAGGCGGGGAATTGGGTCTCTTGCAACAGCCTATTGATATCGCTGATGATATTGTCCGCCACCATCTGAACGCCCGAAACGTTCACGGCGACGCTCATGGGAGCGGGGAGCAGCATCATGTCCCGGACCGCCTTGTCCAGCACCCATGCGCCCAATTCGTTGATGAAGCCGGTTGATTCCGCGATTTCGATGAATTCGTCAGGATAGACCTGCCCGAGCGTATCGGATTTCCAGCGCAAGAGCGCTTCGGACCCTATGAGTTTGAGATCCCCGACGCGGTGCTGAGGCTGATACCAGACCTCGAACTCTTCACGGTCCAAGGCGCGGCCCATCGCGCGCTCTATCGCCCTGGATCGAAACTGCTTTTTTGACATCGCGGAGTTGTAGGGATGCGGGGCATCGTCGCCGGCCAGTTTCGCAGCATCCAACGCCTCCTCAGCCTGAGACAGCGCATCCGGGGCCGAAACGCCGGTGCCGGGATCAATGAGCGCGTACCCAAGCTTGAGGCCGATCCGGGCGTTGGCGTTTTCAAGCTCGTAGGGCAGGCCAATGATCTCGCAAAGACGGTGCGCCAGATCCAGCGCGCCAGCGTCATCCACCGCAAACTCCGTGAAACATGCAAAAGTGTCTCCGCCAAGGCGCGCGGCGGCGGAAATGTTCAACTCTGCTTCTTCCAAACGCTTCACGACATGTTGCAGGAGGGCGTCCCCGACATCCCGGCCCAACACGACGTTCACGGTTTTGAAACGGTTCAAATTGAACACAAAGATTGCGAAGGGCTCTCCTGCCTCTGCACGGAGAGTGATGAAATCGAGAAAAGCGCCGCGCCGGAGGGCACCCGTGAGTGCGTCGTAGCTGGACAGATATGCAATGTGGCGTTCTTGCTGCTTGATCGTTGTGACATCGCGCATGGACAGTGTGGCAATCTGAACCGTCTGCTCTTTGTTTTGATCGAAAGTCACGGTCTGCGACGGTGTGACCGTATACTCCAGATGTAGGGCGGTGCCAGTGCCGAAGGCCTCGTAGATCCGCATCGCCCCGTCGCCACCTGTCTGCATGGCCACCATAGCATCGTTTTTGAGCCGCGCTGGCAGCATCAGACCCTGTGTGTCGCTATGGTCGAACAGACGCGCGGCTGAATCGCTATGCATTTGCACTTTGCCCGTTTCATCGACAATGGCGATGGCATCGAAGCTGTCGTCGAAGACCTGCCGCAAAAGGGCTGATGTGTTGGCAACCTCCTGCCGCTGCCTGGCAATGATTGTCCTGTTGACATGCAATTTCCAGAGGAGCGACCAACTGCAAAAGACAAACAGGCCCGGATAGAGGGGTGCCGTGGGAATCACGATGGCATGCCGTGCGAAGGCACCGAACGCCGCCGCCTCGCTGGCGACGAGGATAAGACAAGCTGCGGCGATCAATACCGTTGGCTTTTGGAACGCCCGCGTCCGGAACAAAAGCAGCAGAACAAACAGGGCCAGCAAAATCCAATCCGTCGCAAGGGTGGCTGGCACGACACCAGCCGCCAGGGTTTCGGCTGCCAGAACATGAACAAGTGGTCCGGGGATGATCCCGTGCACCGGAACCGCAAAAAGATCCCCCAATTCGATGGCGGAGGCCCCCACAATGATCGAACGGCCCGCGATCATGTCCGGCTCGAACCTGCCTTCAGCAACATCGACGGCAGACAAAACCGGGACGCTGTCCGGTCGAATGGCGTAGTTGATCGGAAAGCTGCCGGATCGTTCAGAAAAGGTGCCGGTGATCAAGGCGGCCGCCGATGGGATGTACTCTCCCGCGATCACCTCGCCATATGGGTAGAAGCGGATCGCCCCCTGCACATCGCCAAAGACGTTGACGAGCGCAGGCCAGCTTCGTTGCGCAAAGGCCTCCATCGGCCAATTGATGGTCTCCTCGCTGCTGTTCGTGCGGTTGAGCTGTTGAAAAACAGGCAGATAGGCGTTTCCCGATCTGTCCAGAGCCGCTGCAAAGGCCGCATCGCCAACCGGATCGGCAGGAAATGCGAAGTCGATGTCAAAAAAGACATCCATAGCACCTGCACTGGTCAGATTATCGAGAATGTCTGCATGTACCTGACGAGACCAAGGCCAGGTACCGACAGCGCGGATGGAGTTTGCGTCAACCGCCACAAATACAAACTCGCCGGACGCGCTTCGGTCTAGCAAACCTGACCTGATGTCTTCCAAACGGTCATTCAGGCCACGTAAAAAGCCGCCGCGGTCAGCGAGGAAAACCGCAGCGACAATCAAATGCGCAACGAGCAAATGTCGCACAACATGGGAGGAGAGTGTCAGTTTCCACCTCCATTGCCGTTTCCATTCCCATTGTTTCCATTGCCGTTTCCACCACCGTTGCCGTTCCCGCCGCCGTTGCCGTTTCCACCACCGTTGCCGTTTCCACCACCGTTGCCATTTCCGCCGCCGTTACCATTCCCATTTCCAACGCCATTGCTGCCGGTGTTGACGGCTCGCGACGCTCCGAAAGCGTTTCCATTGGCGAGCCCTGTCGCGCTCGCATTGTTCAGACGGTTCGACGCGGGGGCCTGTCGCAATTCAATGCTGAAGCTATTCGGTGCGCCCGGAACCTGACTGGTCACTTCTGCAGCAGCAACGCGCAGGGATTGACCATCGGAGACAGCCTCACGCCCCGCTCCGACATCGACGCTGCGTCCGTCACTGCGCACCTCGACAACACCCTTGTCTACCCGAACGGATGCGCCTTTCCGGCCCGTGGTAACCTCCAAGACCGTCCCCTTGATGACAGCGGCCAAATGCGGCGTAACAACGCTGGTGCGTTTACGCTGCTTGGTGATCACAGACAAAAAGACAGATCCACGCTGGTGAGTGACCTGCGTGGTTTGACCCGTTGGTTGAGAAACGGAGACCGCCGCGAGTGTATTCGCACGGTAAATGATCCGCTCGGCTCCGCGACCGAGGATCGCGCGGCTGCGCGCGCCTGTTCGGATCCAGGTTCCACTGGACAGGGTCGTCCCGTCCTCTGCACGGTTCCAGGTCTTTCCATCGACTGAAATGCGGACGTTCCCGTCCGCGCGCTGGAGTTCCCACCCTTCCGCAGCAGCTTGGACAGCAGCACTGATCAGGAAAATAAACGTCAAAAGTATGCGTAGAAACATGGCTCACCTCTTCAAAAAAGCGCTTGAGAAATGCCATGGAGAAGTAAAAGAAATTAGAACCAGGTCATGGTTTGCATGAAGTTGGTTAACGAGCATTTTCGGTTGCGCCTCATCGAGCAAGACCAGAAGATGAAACGTTTCTTATGCGTGTGCTGAAGTGACCCTTTGGATCGTTCGATTGCAAAAGGGTCAGCTTGCGACCTGCATGAGTGGGCATTTAGCCACATGGACATCTGGACCATGCCGTCACTCACCCGCCGCACAGACCTAAGCCAACGACCAAACGTTAGTGCGGGCGCAGACGAGCCCGTCTTGCGCGCGCCATTTGAATTGATCGCGTGGATCTCACCGCAAGCAGCGCGACAACCAAGGCCAAAAACGGTTTTTCAGCCGCCCAACGTCAACGTTTCCACCCAGTAAATTTCGATGGTGTGAAACCCGTCATTCGAAAAGAAGGCCAGCTCATTGATGTTTCACCACCCGCCCTGAACCTGCCGCTTTCAACCCGCAGCAGGCATTAAGGATACAGCACGCTGCATGAGCGAAGATTGAAATTCAATGTCAGTTTTGTCCCGCGGTGCGGTCGTTCACTCATGTGCTGTCGAGGGTCCGGTGTGCGTAACGGAATAGACTTTCATTTAAGTGCAGTGAAGATCTGCACTGGTAAATTGGGAATGATCAACACAAGCTCGCATGGGGCGACTTAAGGACAAAGATAGCCATGATCCGCGACGTTTCTTTTCCCGCAATCTATATGGGCCTCCTGGCCGCGTTCGTAGGTTATTCAGCCTCTTTTGCGATCGTTCTCGCAGGGATAATTGCGATGGGGGCAACTGATGCGCAGGCCGCAACTGGGCTGTTCTTTGCAACAATCGGGATGGGGATTTGCAGTCTGTGGTTGCCTGCCATTACCCGAACCCCGGCGGCTGTAGCGTGGTCGACACCAAGCGCGGCTTTCCTTGCCGCGAATGCCGCGTTGCCCGGTGGCTTTGGCGAGGCCGCAGGGGCCCTACTGTGCTGCGCGGGATTGATCGTCCTGACAGGATTAGTCCCTGCCCTAGTGCGGATCGTCGCTGCGATCCCGAAACCGATTGCGAATGGATTGCTCGCCGGTGTTCTGCTGAAGCTTTGTCTGGCCCCCGCGTTGGCCCTTGGTGACATTCCTTACCTTATCGCGCCGGTCCTTCTTGCTTGGCTTGTCGGACTTAGATGGAACAGGCTGGCAGCGATGCCGTTTGCGGTGATCGCCTTTCTGGTGGTTTTGTATTTTTCCGTTGATCAGTCCGAAAGCCTTTTTCGAAATGAAACGGCATGGCTTCCGGCGTTCAACCCAGTTGCCCCGACATTCACTTTTCAGGCGTTCATCTCAATTGCCCTGCCGCTCTACTTGGTGACTATGGCGGGCCAGAATATTCCGGGTTTTGCTGTGCTGGAGCTGAACGGTTATACCGTGGACCGGCAGCCCCTTATCCGCAACACCGGCTTTGTCAGCCTTGTGATCGCGGGGTTCGGGTCAGTTCCGGTGAACATGTCCGCGATCACCGCTGCCATGATGGCCGGCGAAGACGCCGGACGCGATCCTGCGACCCGTTATTGGGCCGCAATTACATCTGGTATCGCGTATGTTTTATTGGCATTCGCCGCTGCGTTGGTAACTTCGCTCGTCAGCCTTGCACCGGTGGCATTGATCACCGGGGTCGCAGGTCTTGCGCTTATCCCCGCTTTGGTCAGTTCACTTTCAGCGGCGTTTGACGAACCATCACAAATGGAGGCACCGGCGCTGACATTTCTTATCGCGGCGAGCGGTATGACTCTCTTTGGAATCAGCGGAGCATTCTGGGGCGTCATCGTTGGGGCCGTGGTCTGGTTCTCGAAAAGGCTGACCCGCTGATCAGCGGAACGATCGATCTCGACAAGGCTTCATTCACCGGGGGCAGCCGTTTGAACGTAACGCAGCATCAGATAATTGGCTCGTTGCACGCGTTTATCGCGCATTGCGCCGATGACCGGTTCGCGGGACTTTTCTGCAGTTCAATGTCCTGGTCCCGATGTCCGCAGTGATACGGTTCGATAAATGCAGATCCCGCTATGATTGGATCGCAGCATCTTTGATCTGCACGATGCCTTCCGTTTGAGAGTGCATGCTGAACTTAAACCATTTTCGAAACGTTTTGATCAATCGCTGGTCTCCGCTCATGAAGAAGCTTCCGTCTTCCACTGCCCGTTCAAATGACCTGCGGCCAAGGTAAAAGCCCGTCATCACAGTGACCTCTGTCTCAATGTAGAGATCGACATCGAACCCAGGATCACTGGCACATAACTCAACCGTCTCGCCCGGTTTGGCGATGAGCCAATACGTCGATGCCGGGGAAGTCGCATCGGAGAAATTGAACCGCATGACATTCTGCTTGGCGGGCAATTCGTCCAGATCTACCTGACGTCGCACATTCCACATAAGCAGATCGGCATCCCGATCTTCCAGCGCGATCTCTGCCTTGATGTAACATTGGGCCCATTTGGCAAGTTCTGTAAGCACTGTATCCAGCTCCGCGGCTTTGTCGGTGCGAAGATAATCGATGTTACCAGTTGCAGGGTCCTCGACGCGCTCCAGCAGCCCATTCTCCTGAATTTCTTTCAGGCGTTTGGTCAGCAGTGTCGGTGAGATGCCCGGCAGTCCACGCTTGATCTCGTTGAAACGCGAAGAGCCGCCCCAAAGCTCCCCTAAAATCTGGATCGTCCAGCGCGGCATCAGAACTTCGCAGGCTTTCGAGGTAGGGCAATAGAGACCGTAGGGTTTGGTTGTCATGATCGAGGCTCCCTGCGAGTGCACGTGTTCCTGGCAGTATAACGTCACTGCATACCTATGAGCTAGTACACATTCTGTACTGGGGGCAGTCCACTTTCTACACTGCCCCATGACAGTGGCGCCGTGTGAGATTGAGTGCATCACGACTGCAAACACAAACCCAAGGAGAAGTCAGATGACCTTCGTTTCGCAAACCGCACCGCTGAGCCAGACACGGATGACCGAGATGTTTGCGGGGCTGATCGAAGCCACCGCAGCGATGGTTCGCAAGTTCATTGATCGCCAGAATATGAAAGCGAGCCTTGAAAAACTGTCCGACAAGCACCTGAGGGACATCGGTCTGACCCGGAACGATTTATCTGCTATCTCCCACACGCCGCTGCCTTCCAATGGCGCGCTCGAACTCTCCAACACCTCCAAGTCGCGGGCTGGCAACTGGTAAATTGGTTTCAGCATTCAACATGGCTATATTGGGCTCGATCTGGACATCGAGGCTCAACATGGTCCTTTGGGATAACGGTCAACTATAAGAGGTGAGACCATGGCGACTGGAAAAAAACTAAACGGAACACTCCGGAAATTCATTGAAAAGCAGCCCGTGTTCTTCGTGGCGACCGCAGATCAGACTGGGCGCGTGAATGTGTCCCCCAAGGGACTGGACACGCTCAGGATCGAGGATGACAACCGGATTGTCTGGCTCAACCTGTCCGGCAGCGGCAACGAGACCGCCGCACATGTTCAAGCAACAGGTCGCATGACACTCATGTTTTGTGCGTTCGAAGGCAATCCCATGATCCTTCGCGTTTACGGCCAGGCGAAAACTTACCATCCGCGCAACGCCGAGTGGGCGCCCTTGGTTTCCAAATTCGCCAAAATGGGCGGAAGCCGCCAGGTCTTTGATCTGACCATCGATCTTGTTCAAACATCGTGCGGGACGGGCGTGCCAGAGATGGATTTGCGGAGGTCCCGTGGCGAAGAAGATCTGGAACCCTATTACGACGAGTTGGGGTCTGACGGCGTCAAGGAATACTGGCAACGCAGAAACGTCGAGACGATTGACGGACGGCCAACTGGCATTTTCGAAGACTAATGTCATCGGTTGGCAACGACAGCGCGGAGGACACGAATAATGACCATCATGAACAAAGGCTTTGACACAAAGCCCATCGAGATGGTGCCGATGTGGCAGGTTACGTTTCTAGCATCGGATGAGGATATCGATCGCATTTTCGATGCCGTTGCTGACGTTGCACCGTTGACCTACGGCGCGACCGATCGCAATGGCCAACCGGACCCTGGCCGACCATTTGCTATTCTGGAGAACCCCGTCGAAGGAGACATTCGCCGCACGCGCAAAATTAGGAACCGGTTAATCTAGCGATCTGCGGACGATGCGCTCTTTCGCTGCGATTGCACCAATGGCCGCTTCTTATAAGCAACCAGTTCTCGAGCAAAAGCTGCCTTGAACAAACGCGCCCGCAACTCATTCAGTTTATCGTGATCCCTGAGAGGAGCACGATCCAGGTCCTTGATGCAGATTTCGGGCAGCGCATTCCGACAGGTCTTGACCGCTTCGACAGCATTTTCTTGGCGTTTAAGTGCAACATGGCTGGCGGCCGAAACAAATACGCGGAATACCACCGTCGCATTCGATGAATTGCACGCTCTGCCCATTCGATTGCGGTCTCAAAACGCCGCGCCATTTAGTGCGCCAGTGCGATCGTAGAAAAGCGGAAGAAAATACTTGGGTCGAGGGGATTGGCGCGGATGGCGATCTCCTGTTTGGCAATGGCCTCTTCTGAGCGGCCAAGGATGCCGAGCAAAGTGCCAAGGCTGCCATCGGATAGCTAGCAGTTTGGATTGAGAGCTACTGCGCGCTCCAGGGTTGCGAGGGGCTCGTCGTACTTGAACAAACCCCAGCAAGAAATCCCCAAAGCCCAATGCGTGTATTCGTTGCGGTCATCCAACTGCGCCGCGCGCCGCGCCAGTACATACGCCGTTTCCATTGCGGGCTGGACCTCGGGGACAAATCCCATGATGGCGATGTGGTGGTTGATCAACGACAAAATCATGTTCGCCTCTGCGCTCCCGGGATCAGTTGCCGAAGCACGTTCCACCAAGGTCTTGGCGAAAGCATAGCTTTCGGGCCTAAAGTCATAGAGCAGATGCCAGGATCGCATTGTCAGCTCCCATACCGTCAGATCGGGGCGAGATGCGCATTCGACAGGTTCTTGGATTGCACTTAGATGAACGGTTGTCTGGATAGACGCCACAACGTCGCGGGTGATCGCATCCTGCAAGTCAAAGACATCCTCAAGCTGCCCATCATAGCGTTCGGACCAGACATGCCCACCGGTCGTTCCGTCGATCAGCTGCGCCGTCAAGCGCACCCGGTTGCCTGACCGCCTGACGCTACCTTCCAAGACAAACCGAACCCCAAGTTCTTCGACAACGCGGCGAACATCGATGGATGTGCCTTTTTAGGTAAAGGTGGTGTTGCGCGCGATGATAAACAGCCAAGGGGAACGCGAAAGGGCGGTTATGATGTCATCACTAATCCCGTCTGAGAAGTATGCCTGCTCTCGATCACCGGACATGTTTTCAAAAGCCAGTACGGCGATCGAGGGTTTTTCTGGCTGGACGGGGTGTTCAAAAGTCAAATCGGCGAGCGTGGTTGCTACAAGTACCAGCCTGTCGCGCAGTTCCGATTTCGAGGACACACCAAGTTTGCAATAGATCGTGGCCAGATGCGTCCGCACCGTTGATGGCGCGAGACACAAGCGATCCGCGATCCGCTGATAGCTTTCGCCTTGTGCGTAGCCCAGGTTTTCGCGGGTGCTGAGCGTGCTTGTATCGTCGGGTGTCTCGGTCACGAATGCGCCGCCTGTATCGCTCTGATCATGCGCGCGTTCTCCAATGCGATCACGCTTTAGGCGGCAAACCTCTGTGCAAGTCGGGTGGTGTCGTCAGAAAACGGACGAACCGTCTGGCGATAGATCGTGAATGCGCCGACCAAACTGTCACCGGCAAGCATAGGAACGGCGACAAAGGATCGCGCCCCACCGAGATCCGCCGTGGCACAGCGCAAGAGATCATCCGATTGGTAAAATGCCTCGGATTTGACGTCGATGATATTGATCACCGCGCGCAACTCGTTCATCCGGCCAAATCCGGTCTCGGGGCTGACTGCAAAGATACCCTGATCGTCTGGCCACGTCTTAAACGGTTTCGGAATTCCGACAGCGTGATTGGCATGAAACCTGCTTCCTGCTGATGCTCGAACAGGATACCAAACTCCGCATCGCAAAGCTCAAGTGCGTAGGTCAGGATCAATGGCATCACAGCATTGAGATCACCTTGTGCCGCACTAACGATCCGCAGCACTTCGCTCAGCGCTTTTTCCCGGCTGATCGCTTCCTCCAAGCTCAACGCCAATTCCGAAACCACAGCGGCCATTTCCGACGGGCTGCGGGGCTGCTGGACTTCGCCATTCAGATGAGTTGCCAGCTCCAGTTTCGAAAATACTTCAAGCTTGCGGTAGATGGTCGCCAAATGCGTCCGCACCGTGGACGGAGCGATGCATAGCGTATCGGCGATTGTCTGACAGGTCGCCCCACCCGCATAAGAACGCGCGATCTGCAATTCCCTTTGGCTGAGACCTGATTGTCCAGATACCTAAAATACTATGAAAAAACAACGTACTATGAGTTTGATGAGAACGCGTTCAACAAGCAATCCTGCAAATGCTGTAGTTCGAATGCTGCACACAGGACGCGGATCTTACGGCATCTGCACGATATCCGGCACCGCGGGCGTTGGTCTAAGCTGACTTCATCACATCAACATGGAAGATGGCACAATGACACAATACGAAACCGCAGTGGCACTTTTCGAAGCCTGCGAATCCGGCAAGGGATGTCAGGGCTGCAAAACATATTGCCACGAAGGTGCTATCTTTTCATGTCAAGCTGATGCGTTGAAACAAACGACGACACTCGCCGCATATGCCGACTGGATGAAGGGGCTTTTGACGCCCGTACCGGATGGCCGTTACCAATTGACGGGTTTTGCGCTGGACGAAGCAAGAGGCACTGTCGTTGCTGCCGCCGAATTCCACGGAACGCAAACGAGTGAAGGCGGACCAGTCGCACCAACCGGCAAAGCCGTGGTGTCGGATTACACATACATTATGCAGTTGGATGGCGACAAAATTGGTCATGTGACCAAGATTTGGAAAGACGTACATGCGCTACGCGGACTTGGCTGGGTGTGATGCGCTGGCGCATCTTGAGCTTACTGTTTCTGGCCCGCATCGGGCTTGGGTTCTAGTTTCACACCTTGGCGTCCGTCGGCGACGATTTGGTCGTCGCCTTCGGGTTCGACTATGTTGATATCGGTTTCCTGATCGGGCTGTTCATGACACCTGGACTGGTTCTGGCCATCCCCACGGAGTATTAGGGACGTTACCTGTCGGATCGAGTCATGGTGGTGTTTGGGTTGAGCGCATTGGCCGCGGGTGGGGCCGCGTCCTCCCTTGCGACAGATAGCTGGGCCATTGGGGTGGGCGGGGTCTTTGCCGGGATCGGTTTTCTGTTCACCTCGCTTTATTTCACCAGGATGGCGGCGGATTGGTTTGAAGGCCGCGAGATCGCGACAGCTATGAGCATCCTCGTGATGTCCTGGCCTTTCGGCATGGCTATGGGTCAAGTCGGCCATGCTTGGTTTTCCCAGATATATGGCTGGCAGGTTCCGTTTTCAGGCGGCCTCAGTCTATTGCCTGATCGCCGCCCTCGGCGTCTTTCTGTTTTACCGCCCGCCACACGACTACCGCACGCGGATGGCGGCAAACGGGGTGCGATGACCACCCGCGTCTGATCCTCTGTGCTGCCGCCGCATGGGGCGTGTTTAATGCCGCCTATGTCACCTATCTTACCTTTGGGCCGAAGGTTCTTGAGGACCACGGCCAATCCGCCACCGCCGCCGCTGGCATCAATAGCATTGGCAACTGGATCATGATCTTTTCCGGTGCCGCCTGCGGGGAGATCGTAGATCGCTTTGGTGAGCGGAGTATTGTCTTGGCGGTCTGCATGGGTGGCGCCATCGCTGCGCTCTTGCTGCTCAGCCTGCCGGGCGCTGGCTTCGGTGCAAGCATGCTATTTGATCTGATCGGCATGGCCCCGGCTGGTGTTATCATCGCAATGCAGGGCAGGCCATGCCGCCTCAAGTCAGAGCTTTAGGCATGGGGATTTTTTACGGTTTGCTATGCGATCATATTAGTCACGCCACCCGTCGCAGGTGCGATCCTTGATGCGACAGGCAATACGCGGGCACCACTGTGGCTTGCAATGATCCTCTTCGCTGCGGTGGTTCCGCTTGGCATCGCATTTCAGTTTTTCAAGGATGCACCCCTTACAGGTCAGGAGAAGAGAGTGTGACCACGGACGCTCGAAAAACGGTATTCACTAAGGAAATCATCACTGCAGATGAGATGGTGTGGTCTGTGACCGGATCAAGCGCGTTGTTGCAATGGCGGTTTTTGAGAACCCCTTCGCGGGGATGCATCAAGACGACCTGTCGCCCCTATTCGACGTTGGCGCGCAACTTGGCCAATCGCTGACGCAGGAGCTTGTGAACACGTTGGAGCAGCCTCCAGTTTCCTACGGAAAGGCGGCCCTTGTCGGGTCCGCTGGCACGATGGAGCATGGTGCTGCTGTGTTGCACCCCGCGCCTGGCAAACCTGTGCGCGCAACCGTTGGTGGTGGTAAATCCCTGATGCCTTCCAACCACAAAGCCGGAGCTTTGGCCGGGTCCATTGATCTGCCTCTGGGTCATAAAGACGAGGCATGGTCATTCGATCACATCGACACGATGACCCTCTGGGTGCCGGACGCGCCCCGCGCGGACGAAATTTTACTTTGTATTGGACTGTCGGACGGAACACGCGCGCATCCGCGCGTTGGAAAAGGCCCAAGTCCCTCTTGATCAGTTATTCTGTCTTTAAGCTGCCATTGGCAACAAGCGCTGCATCGGTGACCGTGGCGGGCGAAGCTGATGGCGGCGACGGTTCAGCACCCCGCCTGCCCTACCCCTAGCCTCGGATTTTGACGGCCCCTTAGCTACCATCCAGCAACGGTTCGCGATACTGAGGTTGCAGCCTGCTTTCCCGACATTCGCCGTGAGTGCGAAATCAGGCGACGCGCGAACTACGCTATTGGCCCAAAGCGGATTCTCGGCACAGCATCGCGAGGCTGCGGTCACAACCCACGATGCCGTCATTCGCTGCGAGAGCAAGATATGAGGTTGGGCGAACTCACAAGGTGAGGACGAAGCGATCACTTGTTTTTCGAGCACCGGACTGCTCTCAAAAAACCCCGGCCACCTCATACATCACTGGCTCGAAGCGCGTGGAAAGCTGTGCGATCTCGCGGTTCCGCGCCCGCATTTCTTCGCTACGTATCATCGCCTGAAAGTCCTCGCGCTTCGCCCATTGCGAATAGTTGGCTATCCGCGTCTGCGCGTCGTTAACGTGCAACCCAGCGGCGATGAAGCCTTGCTGTTGTGAGATGAAGTCGCGATAGGCGCTCTGCAACTTGTCCATTAGATCCGCGCAAGTGCCTGGGGAGCATTCGAAGGTGGTGATGACTGTCTGGTATGTGGCGGCTGAATCAATCTTGAGCATCGGGTCCTCCTCCCTGACACTATAGCAGTTATCGCACCACCTTGCGCGGCTGCATGTTTACTTGGCGTCGAACCAACGGTTTTTAAGGTATTGGATGGGCGGTGAGGCTCGGTAGGATTGGGTTCGCGGCTCCCGATCCTGGCAACGCGGCGACCGACAATACGCATTGTCGTGTCTAAGGAACTGCTTTCCCAATCCAGACCTTCGACCCAAGTCGAGTATGCCGCGGAGCCAGCTGTTCGCGGCGCACACAAGTCTCAAGGTGCTCGAACTCACTCAATGTGGAAAAGAGCCATCCCATGCCCACCCAACCTGCATGCCTCTCCTGATGCGGATTTTTATGTTAAGGTAGGATGTCTGTTTCACCGCAGGGTCTGTTGGCAAACGGATCAGTGCAGCGCCATACTTTGGGAGGAGTATGTCATGACATCCAAGACAAAAGGGGCCACATCACCGGACAACTTGACGCCGCAGCATGCCCAGCCCAAGCCCAACAAAGTGACTGCGAATGACATCATCGCGTCGCTGAGGGCCGGGTTTTCCGACTTTTTGGCGCGCCCCTTTATGAGCAGCTTCTTCGGCCTCTTCTATGCGGCATTCGGGCTCTTGTTTGTGTGGACCCTGGTCTGGCTCGGCAAGATATGGATGATCATTCCTGCGGTTGTAGCTTTCCCGTTGGTCGCTCCTTTCGCGGCCGCCGGACTTTATGAAATGTCCCGCCGGTTGCAGCAGGGAGAAAGCTTCGGCTGGGCGGAAATCCTGACCGTCGTAGCCGATCAGCGCAACCGCGAAATGGGTTGGATGGCCTTTGTCACTCTGTTCATTTTCTGGGTGTGGATTTACCAGGTCCGGCTTTTGCTGGCGATCATCCTACAGGATGCATCCTTCTCGGATTTCAAGGGGTTTTCGAACGTCATATTCTACACACCAGAGGGTTGGGCCTTTCTTGCTATTGGCACCTGCGCAGGTGCAATTCTGTCTGCTGTCCTGTTCTCGGTGACCGTCATCGCTATGCCCATGCTGCTCGATCGGGAAACCAATTTCGTTTCTGCCATGATAACGTCTGTCCGCGTTGTCATAGAAAACCCGGTGGTTATGCTCACCTGGGCGGCGATCATCTCGGCCACCATCCTCTTGTCGTTGGCTTCGGCGTTTCTGGGCCTGATCTTCGCCCTACCGATCCTTGGCCACACCACGTGGCATCTTTATCGGCGGGCAGTGCCACCGGTGGAGGGGTGATCTGAGGCGCTTCGACTTTAATTTGAGGCTACGGGCTTACTTGAGCTGAACGGACGGCCCATTGCCGACATCCGCCGCACTGTCTTTATGCCGCAGTTGCGCCTGCTTTTCCGGACATTCGCTGCAGACGCAAAACAATTTGATGGTTGAATTCACGCATCGCGGACCGCGCCAACTTTCATTTAGGCATTGAGGTCGCTTAGTATATTTCGGCAGAACTCATGGAATGTTCTGGTATCAGTCGATTTGATCACCCAGCGTCGATCCAGGTCCAGTTTCCTGACAGGTACAACTCTCTCTGCGACCTCGGTTGGTGTCGTCTCATCGACACGACCACTCGCCCAGTCGTGAAAGGCAGAAGAATATCGAACGACCGCGCCGCTATCTGGAAGCTCCATCAACCCGCCTTCGGCGAAAAATGTAAGCCCATCCCCCATCTCTTCCCCGATCAGTTCGAGCCGCTCTCCGAGGCGGTGCTTCAACAACGCGGCGAACACGATTGCGGCTGAGAACGTGAACTTGTCGACAAGCAAACCAACGCGGCGAGCACCGCCACCATTTGTGATGGCATCAAGCAGAGGAAGTGTCTTCAGAAAATCACCGCCTGTATTGCCTCGCAGGTCAATGATGAGAGGGGAGTCTGGCTGAGAGCGCACGCGTCTTGCGGCCCCGAACATTGCATCCGAAAGCGTTCCACGACAGGGATCGAAAAAACTTGGCAAAGAGATCAAAAGCCCGAGCTCATCGAAATCTTTAATCTCAACAAAGCTGTCAGGAGACCAGCTTGCATTGGGTTTGCCATGCTCGTTTCGAGGGTAGTAGATCGATCCAGTAACCACATCTGTCGTTTCAAACTTCAATGCAGTTACATGCCCCGTCGCACTCTGCATTGTGTACTCGACTGCGCTGCTACCTGCATTAAAACCCAATCGCTCCAATGCTTTCGGCCATGCAAAAAGGATTGACCCGATAACGCGCTGCCGTTGGCGTGTCCCAGACAAGAATTGGTCGGCCGCAGTTTCAATCGCCCCAACGGGAGCGCCATTAATGGCAATCAAGGTGTCACCGATCGATTTCGCGAGAGCTGGCTTTACCGCGACTAAGTGCACGGCAGAACCTATGGACAAGAACCTCATAGGCAGCACTGAGATCGCATCATTTGGAATTAGGCGTGTATGCCCATTTCTTGGCAGTGCCATCAAGCGCATCAAAGAAAGCAAGAAATCGTCTTTCGAATCTGCAAGCGCAGCACGCCTCGCATCGCTGATGCAACGATCCATTTCCTCGCGCCCGATCACCCGAAAGCTGGGATCAATCGGCAACACCTGTGTCAGAACTAACTCGAGATCGTGGATCATAGACATGACAAAGACTGCAGCCCGATTTGCTTCAATTTTAATAATGAACTCTCAATAGACCTCGAGTGCTGCGCGGTATCAACACCAACCTGATCAAACTGCTCGACAAAGGCGGCCCGAAGCCGACCTTGAGCACAGTCCTCAAATTCTAGACATGCAACCCGCGTTGCCGACATTCGCTGCGCGCGCGAAATCTTGATGTCGTCGGGGGAAGCCGCACCAAAGGACGGAGCGGCCGGTTGATACGGGCACGCAATGGCCCGCTTTGTAAATCGGCATTGGTGCTGACCCCCGATAGTTATCCAATATTAGAGCTGTTTCAGAATCGATCCAGTCTAAGGTGACCGAAGTCACGAAAAAGGTGAAAACGCAGAGCGCGAGAGTCTGACTAAACCAGGAATGGTTGATCACGGATTCGTTACCGCTTGGCTGAAACTATTCTGGTGCCGCATTCGATACTTGAGTGATCCGGAAAGAACATTTGTTCGGATTGTCCGGGTCGATTGTAAACAAAGGATATTAGTTATGACTGAAGCATTTATTCCACCGCGGCGCATCAATCCCAGTGAAATTACCGTCCTAGAGGAGCGGCGCGCGACGAGCCCGACCGATCCATCCCCGTCCGATTTTGCCTCCCGAGTCGCCATGGCCGATGCGGCGGGACTCTTGGCACAGGTGCGTATGCTTGCGGAACTCGAGCCCGATATGATCGAGAGCGATCCGCAGATGGCTCTACTCGCCAAAATGAAGGCCGAGGACCTGCAATACGTTTCCCAAGAAATCAAAGAAATCGCCCCTGCAATGCGCGAATCCTTCAACGCCTTCGCAGTGAACTGGCCGGAGCTTCCAGCCTATTGGCCGCCAAGTTCCGTTTCGTTGTTCTCTGACCTCTACACGGATGCCCTGCACATCTCAGGGCTGACGATTCCGTGGAGGTCGACCGTGAACACCATTGTAACGCCCGATCGGCGAGGCCTGACATGGATCGAGGACCGTGACTATTCTGCTCATGTGTTCTTCGTAATTGAGGCACGGCTTCCGGGAATGGAAGAACCCTTCGCCCAACTGATCCGGCGGCAAGACGCCGGGGCTGTGAAACTCTATAGCGATGGGCAAGACTATACATTTACACAGGTCGACGGCGAATTCCCGGGCAAGTTGGACCCAATCCTGCATTCCGACCGGCATAAGTCATTTCCAAAAGAGGTCGCGAAAGGCACCTTCCACCGCTTCACGCATATTGCCGGGTACGATCCACTGGCGGTGGCAAAATCCGGAGAAGTTCTGTCAAAGGATGAAATCAAGGCGCAGCGCCAGCAATATGTCAACGATGATGATCGCTCGAAAGGTCTGAAGACACTGGCCCTGTTGGGCAATCACATCCATGAAGATCTGCGCTACTATCTGGTCGATGCCTTTCTTGTCCTTGAACCAATACCGACGGGCTCGACGAAAACACCGTTCGTGAGCCGCGTCGCCATGTCTCAGATCGAGAACAAGGCCAAGGCGCTGGCAGGAAAGTTGGCCGATACAGTGCTCAAGAATCTGCTCGGTCCGGTGGGCGGCGCTGCCTCGGCGCTCGGTAAGGCGTTCATCAATGAATTGACCAAGGAATTGAAGGCAAACGACGCCCCGGTCTCCAGCATTTTGACGATCCCACTCAATCAACGTGGTTTGAATGGCAAGGCAGTCAGTACGAACAAGATCGAGATTCCGATCGAGAATGAGACCCCACATTCAAAGTTCGACACTCCCATCGGCACAACTCCCGAGCTCTGGGCCTACGGGTCCGGTAGAAACGATGTGCTGTTTGAACAGGATGAGTCGAGTGTGATTGCGATTGGTGCCCTCAAGCGTGCTCAGAAGAAGATGGAGACGCATTTCGATATATGTCCGTCCGTGCGGCTGATGATCAGGCGAGGCAAATTGGAGGGATCCACTCCGAAATAGCTGATCGCAGCGGCACGGGTTGTCGCATACATCAGTGATGGAAATTCTCCTGCTATTCTTTCTGGGCCTTGGGCCGCATGTTCAGTTCCGATTGAAGTAGGGGCAACCGCTCTGTCTGCAGAATTGGTTGTTGTACCTTTCAGCAATGCCCGTTTCGGAAACCCAGACGGGCATTGCTTGCAAGATTGGAGGCCACCGCCTGATATGAGTTCCCGCCCTGATCGCTGAGGAGCGAAGTCGAAATCAGAAGGAGGTAGATCGATCTGATAAGAACGGTTGGGACGTAGGTTCGTCTGCCAACTCCGCAATTGACATTGGAGACGATCCGCCACCGAAAACCATTGTGAGACGCGAGCACCACGACCACCTTGATCGGATTTTGTGCATCTGGCGGGCTCGCCCTATTTGTATGTACCGGCTGCTGCTCGCAAGTGATTTTTTCGCATGTTCTTGGAAGTCGCTCATACGTATCCGATGAGGTAGACGCCCCTCCGACGGCATCCATGTGCCAAATTGGTGGTGTGATCACCACGTTGAGGAGGAGACGTCCATGGAAGAGATTAGCATAGTTGGCCTAGATTTGGCCAAGAACATATTCAAGGTTCACGGAGCGACTTCCGATGGGAGGCTGGTTTTCAAAAAGAAGGCTCGGCGATCAAAGCTGCTGTATCTGCTGGCTGGCATTCCGACTTGCAACGTGGCCATGGAGGCGTGTGCCAACTCTCATCATTGGGGACGTGAGATTGGAGCTCTTGGGCATACTGTCAAAATGATCCCCCTATCTACGTGAAAACCTACGTCAAGCGACAAAAAAACGATACAAATGACGCTTAAGCAATTGCTGAAGCTGCGTCTCGCGCCACGATGCGTTTTGCTGCAGTGAAGAGTGCATAGAAACAGGCATCAGGCATTGCACTTCGAACCGTTGACCTGCCCGTGCGGAAAAACCCAAACAATTAATGCGCTACGTGGGCATCTGGCCGAATACGGGCTGGTAGCACCTTCTGGGACAGTCCCCCTCAATCGGTTACAGGCAGCGGTCAGAGACGGGATCGATAAAACCAGGCATAGGCCCTGCGCCTAAGAGCGTGCGTATCCGAGTTGGACCTAAGCCGCACATCTCCATACCGGCCTGCCGCGTGTTGGGTCCTTCTACAACTAAACCATCACCCGGGCTCTCTGCTTAACTCTGAGGCAGTGCAGAATCTTGATTGCCGCAATCCTTCAATCACCGATGAGGACGGCCCCAAAGCGGTCACTCGAGTGGGTGCCAGAATGCTGCGGTTGCAGCTCGCTTTGCCAACGTTCGCTACGCCAGCATCATCCGGAAGCATTGAATCTCACACTTTGCCGACGAAGACGAAATCCACCGCTGTCGTCTAATTGGTATTTTTAAATCGAGACATGCCAAAAGGCATTAGATTTTAATACCGCATTCGCAAACGTGCCTTTCGAGTTTATGTCTTTCGCCGCATCGGTTGCAGTCGCATGTAAGTAAGCGAACGCCAGAGCCACTCCAGTGGGCCAAAACGGAATCTTGCGAGCCAAAGCGGGGCGATGATTATCTGCAAGGTCCAAACTGCAATGACGATTAGCACCTGTTCCCAACGTTGAACATAGCCGAAAAGGCCGATACCGAACCCATAGAAAAGGAATGTGCAGATCAGTGATTGCATGATGTAGTTGGTGAAGGCAGTTCGCCCGACCGCCGCAAGCCGTTTTTGCAGGCCCGGCAACCACTTACCTTGCACCAACCGCATAACGACACCGATATAGGCCAAAGCTATGGCGATGCTGCCGATGTAGTTATAAATTATCCCCATCCCCAGCTGACCGAAGAGGGGATCATAGCCGTGTTCGGTCAGCTTGAGGGTGCTGAGAGTGACCAGCGGCAGACCGACCGCCAACCCCGCGATCGCAAGCTTCATGTAGAACCGCGCAGAGCAACGCCCCGCCAAAACACCGGTTTTGAACAGCCCCATGCCGATCAGCATGAGACCGCCCGCCCGCCAAAAGAGGAAACCTGGGAGAGCGGCAAGGTGCATGTCCAGGGTGGCTGGAATGCGGTACGCGAATGCCTCTGACCAGCTACCCCGGTATGCTGTGAGCTCGGCGGTGATCTCTTCCATCGTGTAGGCGAAGTCTGCCGCGACCTCCTTCAGGACCTCCGGGGGGGCAAGTGTCAGCGACAGGTTGATCAGCAGGGGAATACTGAGCAACACCGTCCCGAGAATAAACAACCTTAGCGCTCGCAGGTTGCGCAGCCAGTAAAGCACAAAAGCCGCAAGCGCATAGGTCACGAGGATATCGCCATACCAGATCAGGTAGGCATGGATCAGGCCAAAGACCAGCAACCAGAAGTTCCTGCTATAGTGATGCGCGAGCGTGGGGAGACATTTGGCCTGCCGCGTCTGCGTCACAAGCACGATCCCTGCGCCGAACAACATCGAAAACAGTGCCATGAACTTCATATCCGCAAAGGCATGGCTGAGCGCCCAAACCCACCAGTTTGTGCCGGTCAGATCGCCATATTGCGACGGATCGAAATAGGCCGCCTCAACCAACGCATAGCTCTGGATGTTCATCAGCAAAATGCCCAAAAGCGCGAAGCCTCGCAGCACGTCGATGCTCTCTATCCGGTCCCGTGCGCGAACCGGTGCTGCAAGTGCCGTCACGATCGCCTCCTGTTTTGCGGCCTGTTCGTGGTGATGTGGCTTGGCCCTTTCCGGGGCTTCGGCTGCAACACTCTAAGACAAACAGGTATCGGGTGCGATGGCGCTCTAAACAAATATGTCGTTCGCTGCGATTTACCACTCGCGTTGGTGGAGCAGTAAGCTGACCTCAGAGGCAACGCATTGGCTGAAGCGGCTGGGACAAAAGTCTTTCACGGTCCAAAGCCGCCTTCGAACATAGTGTGCAAATTCTGCGATCACAGCCCGCACAACGGACATTCACCGCGAGCGCAAAACTAGATTAATCAACCTCTGTAGTTCTACGGAATTCAAAACCGCACCGAGAGGTTGCGCTCAACCTGACTTCACAATGCGCAATGCACCGGAGCACCGGGCCTACCATGTCGTGACCATCGCCACGGTAGCAACGGTCCCAAGCTCATGTCGCTCGCGATCGATCTCGGTAACGATCCGGGATTTTTCACCAGCCCCTACGACGGCACCGCGCACATCGCCGCAGCCCATCTCAACCTTGATGCATTCACCAAAATCCGCGCTAGAGCGTGTTGAATTTCGCTATCCGGTCCAAAGTGTCCGTCGTCAGGGGTTTTGGCACAGATAGCAGCGTGACCTAAGAGAGGGCCTGGCACATCTGGTTGGTTTAATTATGTGGCGGATTTGCGGTGACGCAAGCGCCGCGCCGCCACTTCTATTGGTTTGCTATCCAGCAGTAACGCATCGAAAGCGTAGTTCTGAATTGGCCACACTTATTAAAGTAATCGGTCGCTTTGTTGGCGGCAATTGCGAAACCGAGTCGAAAGCTCCGAGTCTCACATTTCAACGCCCCACAAGCGAGCCGTAGACGGCGGCTGAGCTTAGAGATCTTTGCGAAACACCCAAAGAACGTATCTGCACGGGTTGTATGGATACCTGGTATCACTGCGCACCTTATATGTATAATCTGATTTCTAGATAGTCTGGAAACGAGATTACTGGAAGTGTTCGAGGCATCTTACGGACACTCAATTGACCAAAACACTTCGCACCAACGGACACTTGGCGCTCATTGAAGTGCTCATTTCTGCCCGGGCGTCAAAAAATCTCCCTCAGATAGCCCTGGCTGAGCGGTTGAGGTGTCATCTAATCGTTCGTCGCGCGGATCGAGTCAGGTCAGCGATGTATTGATGTACCGGAATTGGTGATCATAGCGCGGGCGCTTGATGTTCCGACGGAACACTTCTTCGAAGCAGTCATCAAGGCCGTGCCACCTGATGATCGGCTTTAAGGCCCTGATTCCATTTAAATTATCACGCATGTCTCGAATGATTTTCGCTGCTTTTGGTGTGACCAAAGCATGATTTTCGCGTCCAAAAACCTCCTCAACCCCATACTCAAAATAGAGACGGCTTCACCCAGAAAGCATCGTTGTGAAGCCGCTCAATGTACAAGCTATGTGTAGATAATGGACCCAAGTTAGAACGAAATGGGCAAACTATGGGTCACTTCACATCACCACAGATTGCATTATCAAGCGGCTAACTACATTTGTTATCAGCGCAATTACTTAGACCACTTAGTTAATAAATTCATCAAAACAACAACTTGCGTCGAAAACACCTAACCTATCCGTCCAGATACTCGGCATTTGTAGTGTTCACTTACGTTGCAACCACTCCAAAACTGACAACAGTATCAAAGACCTAGGGGACTCAGGAGGAACTTAATGCCACGCTGGTTCTCTCGTCTCGAGTGGTTTTGTTACCTGATGACAGGCCGTTGAAGTGTTAGGGATTCAACCGATCAAAACATGGGCATTGAAACACAGACTTTCAGATGAACAGATTATAGTATTGTTCTAAGATTATCATAGCGATGTGAAAACGAACGAGCGGTGCCGGAAGGACCAGCATTTAAGCCTCGTCAGTGACGGCCGAGCGGGCGTTTTCGTGGTTCTTAGGATTTGCTATGTTCTCTTTCGAGTTTTGAAGCAGGAGGCGGTGGTTGAGAGTTCGACCAGGTTTGCACCCTCCGAATTAGGTGGCAAGCCTCCGCATAGAACGCAGCGTCCGTCGCGTTGCGAAACCGCGATGGCTTCGTCGTGCACTAGCGCCGCGACAGGTGCCGACCGCATTAGGAACCGCCCGTACAGCTCGGCGTGATGGGAACGCAAAGCCGCCAGTTCAGCTTTCAGAACTGCGATTTCTTCCTTGTGTAGTTCTTCACGGTGGGCGAGCGCTTCGGTACGTGCCTGACCGGAACATCGCGCTGCGCGATAACCCAGATCGCGCAACGCGTCTGCAACAACCGTTTCGTATTTCAGCAACGTCGTACGTGAGCATGGCACGCGTTCTGCGATCGCCTTCATCGAGACACGCTTCGGATCGATCCGGTCCCCCAGGTCGCGCGCATGTTCGCGCACGGCATCTTCGATGCGCACTTTCAAGCCCTCGCCCCGAAGCTGGCGAGGCTTGGGCGCCTGGAGTGATTTGGGACCTTGCTCCGGCCGAGTGCTTAGGTTTCGTGCGGTAGGTCGTTTATTCATGAGCGTCCGGCCTTTTTTAGAATAGTGAGCGTGGAGCGGGCAATCCGTTGAAACTTAATATACTGCGGGCTTCCCTCAGCGCCGTCCTCTTCCAAGATTTCGGAGATCGATAAGGCGTTGCGGTGAATTTGCGCGACCTCATCGAGGTGCGCGGCGTCATTCGCGTCGATGATCAAGTGCTCGCAGGGCTCGGATTCATCGTCACGTAGATCGCCGCAGCTGAAGCAACTCAGCGCGTGAGGGCACGGCTCCAACGCCCAGTTCAGACGGCAGATACCGTGCGGCATCGGGTTTTGGAACTTGATGGCGGCCTCAAGATACTCAGTAGCCTCTTCGGCACTTTCCTTAGCGATCTGTGCGTATGCCGCGGGGGCGTGCCCAATGAGGAGGCCATCGGCCATGGCGTCCTTCAGGCGCTCACGTCTCACCACGCTGTTGGTGTGGTCGTAGACTGAGTTTGAAGAGGGGGATGATCGATTGAAAAGGGTCGCGATCTGCGTTTGTGACAGACCGCCATTCTCATAGGCGGTCGCGAGCCAATGGCGGAAGTCGTGATTGGTAAATTTTGCCGGCTCTTCAGTCCTTGGGTCAAGGATTCCCAACCGCGCGCACACAGCGTCCCCGGGCTTTCCCGTACCGCGGTCGCGTGCATAACCGCCCAACCAGTGGTTGAATTGGTTGATCGACACCGCTTTGATCCTCCCTTTGACCATGGCGTGGCCCGACGATAGCTGGTTCTTGAATAAGACGAACAGAGCTTCGTCCAAGCGCAACACTACGTCACCAGTCTCCGGGTGGAGAAGCACTTCCGGCGTGACGCGATATTGCTCTTCCAAAACTGCGTTACGATGAGGTCGGTGAAATTCAGATTGCGAGAGCTGCGCATTCCGAGCCTCATCAACGAGTTCCATCAAGAGCGCGTTTCGAGGGGACTTTTGAAGGTTTAGGCCGGTTAGTCTACCAAAGGCGGCGATTGACGGAAAACGACGGTCGGTGTCGAAAGCGCGCTGGGAGTTCGAATTCTTAGATCCGAGATAAACCTCATTGCGTTTTGACGCTTCAAGTTGCCTGACTAACTTTGTCACGCTGACCCGGGCCATGCTGAGCTTTCGCGAGATAGCTGAAATGTTGCCTTTGTGAATGTCGAGAAGTTCGGTCAGAAGCACCCATTGGGATCGATCACCCTGCGAGAAATATGCACAATGCTGGTCGATCATCCTGTGGTCTGGATCTGTGATCCAATCGCCTAGCCAGCGCCTTACGAAATACTTGAATGCCGTAGGATCGGGATCCCGTACGACAGACATCCAATCTATTGGTACTTCATTTGCCCAGGCTCGCGCCTGTTCACGTGCGGGCTGAGTGATTGCCCGGATGCAACCAATCGCGTCGATCACTATGTCAGCCATTTCCGCCGGAACAGGCCGCGGTGCTGCCTTGCCACTCTTCGAGACGAAGCTGCGCACCAGGAGGACACCTTGGTCGTGAATGAGGCAATCGGCGGGGAGCGTAAGAAGCTCGCACAACCGGAAGCCGGTGGCGACCGAGATTGAGGTCGCGGCGAGATAAAAGCGGTCGCGGTCAGAGAGATTAGACTTATGTCGAGCACCAAGGAGATCGGCAACGACGGCGTCTGGTAGCAGCTTGGCGTCGCGTCTGTCGTCGGTCACCATACGCCCGTGAGCGAAAGGCACACGAAGCGTTGAGGTGTAATCCAGCCGAAGCTCGGTTTGACGGTTGAGCCATGCGCTGACGCGTTGCAAACCGGCATTCATGCGCGCACTGGTTCCTGCAGAGTAATGACTACGGATTTCAAGTTCTGCGGCGTGGAAGTCTTCGGTTTTCAAGGTCTTCAGAGGTCGTGCACCAAGCTGATTACCAAGATAAATGAAGACGCTGAGCGCACCAGTTAGAGTAGAAGGACCGACCCGTTGTTCGACGATTTGCCAAAGCGCGTGCGCGCGGGCGACTGCTCTGAGTTCTGGATGCACGACGCGTCGAAAGTCGAGAGACCAGGTCTTCTTGTCTGACCGCGGATGGAGCGACGCGACGTTCCAGATGTCGGCCTCAGGATTGAGCCACTCTGGTGCCCCGGAAACATAGCGCGGCAACGCGTGGACGATAGCTCCAGATCCAACAGCGCCGCGAACAAGGTCTCGGAGAGCCTCAGCGGTGGCCATCCACAGTCTCTCCGTCGATTAGGGACATGATTTCGCGTACGCTTGCCGCAATGCGGTCAAAGTCCTTGATGGCCTTGGATCGAGAGTTGCTAGCCTCTACCGCACGCCAGCGCACATATTCTGCCTCAACGAAGTCCAGCACCTTCTGGTGATTGGCATCTCGGAACGCGAGGAAATGCTCGCAGGAATAGCAACTGAAGAGTGGGTGCACAGAGCAGGAACCGCCTTTTCCGCAGGCACCAACAGCCGCGGGCGCGTTGGTGTCAGGAACAATAATAGGACGGTTTGGTGCGTCTTTTCTGTCAACAACGCGGCCATTGAACCATGCGTCGCGCATCATTGAGAACCGCCCTCCGAGGCTGCTATCGACCCTTTCAAACGCCGGAAGGAATTCGGCACCCACAGCATCGATGTAGTAGCGTGTGGAGACCGTACTCTCGTGCTCGAGAATGTCGGCGATGAGTTCGAGCGGATAACCTTGCATTGCTAGGTGCGTCGCGCCCGTGTGTCGGATCCTGCGCAGATTGATGTATAGCGGTTTTCCTGTGCGGGGGCTGATGATGCATTGGCCTTTAACCCACGATTGAGACGCCGCTTTGGCGTGGCTGGCGTTGGGCGCGATTACGCGTTTCGCGACGCCGCCGCGAGTTCTTTTATCGTATGACCCAATTGCGAAGGGAAGGAGCACCTCATCAGAAACCGGCGAGCTCACAATCTCAGGTCGCGAGCGGCAGGCATCGATATCGTTGGCCAGATCGACGGGAATAGGTAGCCGGGGCGCTTGAGCTCCAGTTTGCGCCTTGCCTGTTGGGATCCGAAGATCCGTTGTCGTCCCGACTGTGGTCGAGATGCGGCGCAGTCCGCCCGCCTCAATCGAGATCAACTGAGAGGGCCGGCGCAACGTCGTGAGGGTAAGCCGGACCACAAGACGTGCAAAATGCTCATAAGGCGTTTCCGACGCTGGCGGAGATAGATGGACGCGCAATACTTCCAGCTCCGCAGATGTCATGGATCCGTCCCGTGGGTCCCACTCAAGAACCGACCGCCTCCAATTCAGCCGCCTCTTGGCTTTCCAGTCTTTCAAAAGAAGCGACATTGCGTAGGCTGCGTGAGGATTTTGCGGCGCGATGAGATCTGGAAGCAAGCCACGCATATGAGGTCGCAGATCACTGGGCAGCGTATCCCACAGTGCGCGGACGATTTCGCCATCGAGAAGATCGTCGCTTCGGAGCCGGCGGCCATCGACGCGAAGACGCACCATCGCGTCGATTACTCGCCGATACTTTTCGAGCGCGGACGGGGCCATGTGCCGCATTCGATCTTTCAGTACGCTCTCCAGAAGCCTTCGAAGGTCGGGGTCGAGAGCAGTCGGCCAAGTCAAAGTATAGGCTTTCTGAAGATGAACCCCAGACCAACTCTTCTCGCTAACTGACAGGTAAATTGGACGAGTGGGGTTAAACTCGTTCTTGATGAAGCCGGCGCCCTGAGCGTCGATCCAGAAACCTGATGATGTATCGAACTTCATCCAAGGGCCTCCCAAAGATTCGAACCGTTCCAGATAGCGAGGCCTGTGCGGGCGCGCTCTTTGCGTACGCGTCGCACATAGCAGTCGAGGCTTCTTGGATCACGCCAACCGCCCCAATAAACGAGGTCGCTGAGGCGTGTTGTGCGCTGGGTTGGATTCTCGATGGCCGCAACGGCGCCATATGTGCGATTGAAAAAGGCATGGCGCGCAAGGTGCCATGTAAAGGAAACACCAGTGTTTTTTTCGATCGCCTTCGCGAGATTGCGCGCAGTAAAGACAGATAAAGGATCGCCATCATCGTTGACGAGTAGATAAGTATGGGACAAAACAGGGCGCCAGACAACCCGTCCATTTGCACGATGAACGCGCTTCAATCGGTGATCAGCTTGGTAGTCGATCACGAGACGAGGAAAAACGGTGTTCGACAGAATTGGCGCTAGATCACGCCCTGAGGTCTTCGGGCGTGGCGAGTAGACACTCCGAGAATCCGATATTACATCGCGATCTTCTATGCGGACAACTCTGAAAGCTGGATTTACGCGACTAGGGCAGTCTTCCAGCCGGAGTGCCAGAATCTCACCGATGCGCAGACCAAACTCGATAGCTAGTCGCCAAATCAGATACGCGCGGATCCATCGCCGTTCAGGATACTTGCATATTGCAGCGTTTCGCAGAAAGGTCTCGATGGCTGAGATGTCGTCATCGGAGATGTCGGGTGCCTCCGGGTCGGCGGCGTCCTTGATCCGCTGGTTCTTCCAAGCGCGCTTTGAGGTTTCGTGGAGAGCGTCAAGCAACACTCCGCGAGGCAGTTGCGCGTGAGAAGCGTCGTAGTACCTGTCGACGAACCACGTCACCATTCGTCGAGCGCCATCCAGGTGAGCGTTGTAGGTTCTTATGCCAGCGCGGGTAAGCGTGTTCGCCTGTCCCCTGTGGTGCGCCTCGAGCCAATGGCCAAAAGCTTCGATGTCCTGCGGTTCAAGCGAAGCACCGTAGAGAAGCCGTCGCTCGAGATTGATGCCGACGTCGTGTGCCCAGGAGAGAAGAATCTGCGCGGAACTGAGTGCATGGTAGAGCGTGTTGGGAGACGCGTACTTTCGGCTGAGGGACGTCTCGTATAGAGATCCGGCGATTGACGGTTCAAAAGTTCGCGCGTTCAGCAAGATACCGCGTGCTTTGCCATCAACGGTTTGAAAACAGCGGAGCTTAATAGGAAGGTTTGTCTTTCGCAAATTTCAATTTCTTTCAGCACCGATTTTCAGATTCGTTCGACGTAGATTGACAATGACAATCAGCGCCGATTTCGGTCGCTAGCGGCACCAAAACCTAAGATTTGTTAAATCAGGCCTTTTCTGTACACCGAACCGTCCGCTTCGGGCTCTAAGCCGCGCCTTGGTCTCTTCTCTATTTTAGACCTCTTTGTTCTACTCCAAAGTAACGACCAACAATTGCTGGCTAACGCTAACTCCAAGGATCTCAAAAATCAATCCTAAGGTTCTGTTATCATTAGGTTAAAAATTGATTCTACTTTTGACACTATCGAAATGCCCCTGGTAAAATAACTTTCTGATTTCACGTCTATTTTGGCAATGCTTGGCTCTCAATCACTAGTCCGTTAGCGATTCACTAGACATTTTCGATTAGAAAAATCTGCTCAGAACTTTCCACCGCACCTTAGTGCGTTCGGTCGAAACCCGCCTTTTCGGCTAGCCTTTCCAATGGGCGGCGATATTCCGCAATTGGCGCTTAGGCGTTTTCTCCATAGAGCGTTCCATTCAAGAAAACCGTATTTGGCCATACCTGTCTTAAGATACATTCGCGATTGCCCATTGCGATGAACAGTGCAGGATGTAGAATAGATCGCGTGATCGATAGTCGATCAGATGCATGCATAGACAATCGAAAAAATTGCTCTCATGTATCTTGAAGATGACCTGGGCCTCCAGCAGAAACTACTCTCCAACGAAATGTGAGCTAATCTCTCAGGAGTACCCAGCTTTCAATGTCTAGTCCGACAGCTACGCGGTAAAGGTTATCAATGGAAATGTTCTGCTCAGACCGCTCTACCGCACTCAAGTAAGTACGATTCAACCCTGCTTCTTCGGCAAGGCGTTCCTGAGACCAGCCGCGTTCTGCCCTCAACTTTCGCAAGTTTCGGGCGACAATGTCTCTGAGAGGGCTTTTGGGCGTTCTTTTCACACATAAGTCTATTGATGAACGCCTGTTTTAACTCTACCTGTTTTAACATACATTCGCAATTGCGATGTACCGAAGAACTTCATGATAGAAGGTGAGATCGAGATGCTATGGCTAAGGCTACCAATGAAAACGCGAACACTATTGATGACATCCAATCCAAATTTGGACCTGTCTTCGCGCTCAAGTCTACAGTTCTGGCGGCGAGCCCAGAAGCAACGCCATTAGATGCGGCTCAACAGCAACTAAGCTGGGACACGTTGATGGCAGTTGTTCCAGATATTCTGGCGCAATGCTCCGGCATATCCGTCCATCCTGATAACGAAGACTTTCCCCTCCTTTTGAAACTTTGGGATTTCTTCAATGGGCGCGAGATAAGCGTCAGCGTCAACAAACATGGCGGATACAATCTGAGCATCCAATCTGAGGAAATACGTTGGATGGAGACGCAGTTGCCGCTTGATCTGCTCCTGCTAAAATTACTAGCACTCGACTACACCCCCGAAGAATTTCGGGCCCTTGTAGGCTGAACGAACCGAGTAAACACACAATGACAATCTGGTATACGGCTGACACGCATTTTGGCCATGAAAACATCATAGGTTTCTGCGATCGCCCATTTACTTCTGTCGCCCAGATGGACGCGGTGTTGTTGGAAAACATGTGGAAGCTGGTCAAACCAGAAGACCAGTTTTGGATTCTGGGTGATTTTGCCTTCGGTGCCAAAGCGAAAGAAAGCGCTTATGTCGAACAAATTTTCAACCAGTTGCCAGGTGCAGAACATCATTTGATTATTGGCAACCACGACCATAAGCCAACGCTGGAACTGCCTTGGAAGTCAATCTCCCACTTAGCAGAACTACGAGATGGACCCCAGAACCAGCCCAACACATTGTGCCATTATCCAATGATCACCTGGAACCACGCTCGTAAGGGCGGGCTGCAGTTCTTCGGCCACGTTCATGAGAACTGGCGAGGGTCGCGAAATTCGGTGAATGTTGGGGTTGATGTGTGGAACTTCATGCCAGTCACCTTTGACGATATAGCGCGACGGGCAAAGAAGTTGCTGCCAAACAAGCACTGGGTCGATGTTGAACACCGGGCAGAACTCGACACTTAATTGGCGATGAGGACAAATATGAAGGTCTTTTCGATGACCCAATTGAGGTGAAACACGATGGAGATTCTTGAGGCCGCTCAATGCGAACCTGTCACGATCACCTGGCACGGAAAACCGCGCTTCGTCCTGATGCCATACGAACAATTCGAATCAATGCAACTTACGCTCAATCATGCCAACATAAGTGAAAAGACAGACGATCAATGTTGAGGGGCGGCTTCTGGACATTCGCTGCACTGTGCACGCATGTCCGCATTTAGACCTTAGGGGCTCCAGTGCCAGGTAGAGCGGTAGATGGTTTTTCCGTTCCAGTCGGCGCTCGTCCACATGAGTCTTTTCGGATTTCCACCATACTTGGAGGTGTCGTTGAGCATGCTGAATACGGCTGACGAGATCCTTGTAGGGTAGTCGCTTGAAAGGGAATTCATCCTAGCGGCATGGTTTGCTGCGCTTCCAACCCAAACCAAGTCATTGTTGTTGCGGATTCCACTCCGCACTACCAACATGTCAGATGTGTCGATGCCCACCGTGTGTCGAAGTTCGTAGTTGGTTGCGCTGTACTGATTTTTCAGCGCTGGCCGAATGATCCTTTTGACAGCGTAGTTGATTTGAAGCCCGGCTTTTGCTGCAGAAGAGTTCTTGGCATCACCGATGAAGACTCCCATTACACGATCTCCATCGAAAGATCGAACCTCGCCGCCGTTCAGCCTAATGATCCGTGTAGCACAGAGCAGGAAGGCTTTGTAGACTTCCGCAGCAAACTGAGAAGAGAATTCGTCAACTAGACGAGTAGAACCGTCAATGTCAGCGTAAAGAACCGTTGCAGTAAGTCTCCGGCCCACGTTGGATAGCCCAAGATCTTTTGATTCTGGGACCACTTGCCCCTTCGTCTCATTCCAAGCAATTCGAAAAACCTCTCGAACATCGGTAATCAGTTTTGCTTCAAACTCAGACATAAAATCTTCGGCAGCCAACTGGGTTCAAGAGAACGCAGTTGCATCTGCGACTATCTCCTATTCTCCATATGATCTTTCCATAAGCACATTCCCATCACCAAGATTATGGGAAGCGAGGTCCCGATCGAGGTACCAATGTCGGTTGGAGCGCCACTAGGTAGCAGTCCAAACTGTAAGCTGCCGAACCCTTGACTGGCTTCAAGCGATATCGAAGTTTCCAGAAAGGATTTCCCAACAAAACACCAAAGAAGTACTGAGAAACTGCGTCTCCATATGTACGCAGGGTTTTGCAGCAGGACGAAAAGGAAAGTTCCAATAGCAGCGCAGCCCGTTGAAACTGAACGCGCAGCGAGGGTCCAGTCGCCGGACGCAATTGCCAACCACACAATAGAGGCGACTATGATCGCAGTTCCGACCGATACACCAAACCAAAGCAACGACATGTTTTCCTTGACGATCTGACCAGCCGCGAGTTGCTCCCTATGACGCGAAGCCATCTCAACCTGAAGCCTACCTTTGAACTCAACTTGTTCACTCCAAACCGCCCGAAATTTTCCGCCTGATATTCGCCACGCGCAAACTGTTTCGCTGCGAACTTGATTTGTTGCGGAGCGGGCCTTGCCAGGTTCGATAGCTGCCATCTCTCCGATTTGGTTTGGCGCGCCCCTGAATGTACGCTTGCGTCCATCCACAAGGACGTCTGCTTCACCGGCGAGCAGGAAGTACACGTCATCATCGTCAGAGCCTTGCTCAATGATCTTGTCTCCTCGGTGGAAACCAACCAGCTCTCCTGCAGATATGATCTCGGCGACGATCTTTGCGTCTCCGCCGACGGCAGGATTTTGCATTAGAGTTTTTTGAATTCTATCTTCAGCGCCATCTCCCCGAAAGTTAACCAACGGGTCCGCCTTGTTCTTCAAGCCGAATGCGTGCGCTAACCTCTGCGACCAAGACATTTCTCAACCTCTTTCAGGTTCGAAACCTGCAAATGGAAACTACTCTTGTTTCTGAACGCTGCACCGTCAATGTCGTCTGGATTGAAGCCGTAGTGTCTGAGGTAGTACCAGAGCATTGCTTGCCGAACCTTCAGGCTTAAGCGTCCGTCCGTCATGCCATACTCTAGTTCCAACCTGTCACGCTTTTGCTTCGTCAATCCGGTTTCGGGCTTCAACACGATCTCGACATCAACATTCCACTCAATATCCTCCCGGACCTGCTGTTCGGGAGCACTCAAAATCTCGGAAACGTCCAGCCTGGATAGAACAAAGTCTGAGTAGCGGTCCTTTGCAAAATCAAACGCTCGTACATGCCATCTGTGCCCATCGCTGCCGATCGCATGCGGCAAAAGAACCCGTGGTTCGACGTTGTCGGAACTCAATGAAATGTAGCGCGCCTCAACGCGATGGCCCTCGCGGATCGCTGACAAGATGCATTTGAAAGTTCCGGGGTCTATCTCACGATTTCTCGTTGAGACCACATCAAAAGTTGGAAGGCTGCCGACCCAAATCTCCCCTACCGATCGGTAACCTTTTTGCAGCATATCCAGCTGCATCAGGTACTCAGTAACACGTCCGCTGGTTAAGCGAGGGCGAAAGTCTGGGCTCGGCACGTAAGCCTTTTGCCGGGGGTCATAGAGCATATTCCCTGGGAAAAGGTCGAGGTATGCGTTGAGATCGTTAGTCGCTTGCTGCAACGAAATTTGCAGCTGATCTTTCAGTTTCTTCCTACCTACTGAACCTTCCCAATTGAGCTGAAACTCAATGTATTCGAAGCGCCGCCGGACGCTCGGCTTGATCTCGATACCTGTCATCTTCTCCCCCAGGTGTTTTTTGAATTTTGTAGCATATTGACATTTTTTTGGAAGCTCCTATTTTTTAGGAGGATTCGTCAAAATGTGCGACTCGCTGCCATGCTAAGCCGCCGATTAAGGAGAAGATGATCATGCCTTGGAAGCACCCGGTCGCACGTGATCGTATTCAGAAGCTCTTGGATGAGGTGCCTGAAATGGATGTGCAGCGCTTCGACCAGTATTGGTTGCGATATCAAATCGATAAGGCGCTCCAGACAGCGATGAAGCAGCCCACTACGCCGCCGCTTTTCAGCCTGCCAAGGGACAAGGCAGTCGTAGTTGATACCGTACAGATCTATATCTCGATCGTTGGGTACGATGAGATGCGTTTGGATGATGGTCGTGAAACGGAAGCATCCCACGCGCGGGCGCTTAAGGGGCTGCATCTGTACTACGGTGCAGCAGATCGCGTGATCGAAGAAACCAACGCACAGAGGGTCGATTTCCACAGTGGGCGGATGCATGCAGTATTTCTTGAGACCGGAAGCGGCGGGGTATCGCGAGAGACTATTGGTCAGGCCCTTGCACTGGCTGAAGATTTCAAGCGCGTAGTCAAATTGGCCAATGATCGGTTGGCCAACGGGGAGTTCGGAACTGAGTTCCGGGTGGGTATTGATGTTGGGACATGCGTTGCGATCAACAACGGGACTGGTTCCGAACAAGAACCGATGTTCCTCGGCTCGGCGGCCAACCATGCGGCAAAGCTTGCGGAAGGGGACACGCCTGGCGTGTACGTTTCCGACCGCGTTAGAGCTGTGTTGGGATATCAAGAGGTCGGCTTGCTTGAGAAGTATTTGGAGCTAAACTCCAGTCAAATCAGCGCGAATTCAGCTTATACTTCCGATGATGGCAGCGTGTTGTTTGGCGTGACCAACAGGCAAGCCTTTTCAGATCGAATTGTCGACACTTGGTCGGACGATGTTCGAAAGCGGATTGTCGACGACTTAACGTCCCCCGATTTCAAGTTTTCCTTCAAACAACCTCCTTTGAGCGAGATTGACTACTCGGAACTCTATCCGAGCAAGTCAATCCGGATGCCCCTGGTCTCATTGTTCGCCGACATATCGGGCTACACCAATTTCATCGACGAGGCGGTGTCCGAAGGAAACATTCAGGTTGCTGTGCGCGCGCTTTTTGTCATACGCCAAGAGTTTCAAAATGTTGCCGAAAACGACTTTGGCGGTCGAAAGGTTCGTTTCATCGGTGATTGTATCCATGCCTTAGTTGCAGAAGGCAGCGGCACATCAACTGACGAAGTCAGGAGTGTCGCCACAGCCACACAGTGCGCAGCGGGATTTCATGCTTCCTTCGACCTCTGCAAATCTATGCTTGATGGGATAGAAAGCTTGGAGCTTGCCGTAGGTCTAGAGCTCGGCACGACTCCGGTCTCGAGGATTGGTATTCGCGGCGAGCGATCCGTACGTGTGGCATCATCAAAGGCCACATCTGAGTCGGAGAAAATGCAGCGAGAGTGTAACGAGGGCGGTGTAAAGATCGGACCAGATGCACTTCGCGTCGCTCCCAAGGGCCTTATTGATATCCTCGGTGACCAAGGGTACGCGAGAGAAGTCGATTACGACGATGTGTCAGCTAGCATTCTTGCGACGCCGACTGAATTGGCTCAACCGTTGTACGCCCGCGCCCACGTCCCCGCAGAACCAAGCAAACCGCGCGCCCATCTAGCAAAGAAATGAACTCTCTTAGGCTGCTACTGAAACACACCCCTTCATGGGTCAGAGTAAAAAAAGATAGACAAGCAGCGGCTCAGGTGACTTGTGCACCCCAAAAGGCGAGCGGATTGATCGCGGGACACTACCTTCTGAAGCTCGCTCTATTGCGCGGAGGAGGCGTTAGCGTGGCGGAGGTCGAAGAGGCCAGCCATTTCCCCGCTTCCTGCCCAGAGAGACACATCAATCCCGATGCCACCTTTTGTATCTCCTATGGATCGACTGAACCGCTTATCGAGACGCATGCGGCGATAGCGTGGTGGGAATACCTACGTATGTTCCTCCTCCATCAGGAGTATGCGCGGAAGTACGGAGTGTGGCCTCTTGAAGGAGGTCTTTCTCACGGGGACGCGGCGTGGATTCAGGAAAAAATGGAAAAGTTGGCTGCTCCGTTGGGCTGGAAGGAAGAGATCCTAATCGGCATGTTCCGCGGGAAGGGTTGGCTGGCCAACTCCTTGCCTAAAGCGTCTCAGCGCTTGGACCGATTGCTCAATTCTAGAACTCCTTGCCCGAGGGGTTGTAAGCGTCAGGCCGACAGCAACCGTTCGATTGTTTGTCGCCCAGCAGACACCGACCGTGAGGTAACAGGTGGGAAACCGATCCTCAGAGCAGAGTGTCCAAACAGATCTGCACTGGAGTGCATTGCCTTACTGGAGCACAGGCGTCGCAAGGCGCAGAATGACTTCATCCAGAATACTTGTAAGGATGCGCCCAAGTGTTGCGGGACGATGAAATACTGCCCACTGGCGAAATCGAGTTCGTGACCGGCACCCGTTTGGCATCGTTGCATTACAGCGAATGACTGCTACCCAACCGTACATCCGTTCTTTCATCAATGTCGGCTCTGGGCCGTCCACATCGCCGCGACCTGGGCCTGCCAATAAGATGCTGCAATTGCTCCGATGGCGGCAACGAGCCCAATTCGGTCGTGACCTTTCCTCGCTGCGCGCGCTCGCAGCTCGAAAATCGCTGCAATCGCTCGGTCGCGGACGCTGGTATGCGGCGGCCAAACCGGTCGTTCATGTCTGCCGCAGTACTGATTGCTTGTGCAAGGATCAAGTCGCGGGACATTGCTACCGTTCAGCTTTTTCAGATCAAAGTCCACTATGTGAAGTTTGGGGTCGCAGTGAAAAGCGACACTCGCTGCAAAAGTACCGGCGTCGCCAGTATCGGTATCGGAGCTTGAATTCAACACGGCGCACTCGCCTTGCAGCATAGGGTCAATTGTCAATCGTCACTAAGAAATCCATTGCAGTTGGATTGAGTCTAGAGAGATTTAATCAGGTGCCCCGTGCAACTCTTTGCAAAAAGAGCGTCAATACAAAAAAACTAGCAGCAAAAACTGCTAAGGAGATCTGCCCTGCCGACGCAATGAATGTCGCATCATAAAGTGAAATCCCCGCAATCATGCTGATGACCGCGATTGGCACGTCACCCGGTTGGCGTCGGAAGAGCCGCCAGAGCGCCTGGGCGAGCATTGCGATGAAGAGTGCGGCGAAGGAGATCACCAGTGGTGTTGAAACGGCCGCAGTGATGATTAGTAGAACCGGGACTGCCAGCACTGCGAGCGGCCAGGCGGATCCAATTGTATCATATTCTTCCTGCTTGGCAGCGTAGGTGAGACCAATGATATAAGCAAATAGGCCAAGGGCAGGTAGAAGCGCTGTTGTCTCCATCGTCCCCGCCGCCATCATTGCGGCGAGCGCGTATGACAAGAACCGCGTCGTAGCCATGATTACGGGACCAAAAGATACTCTCTTATGCAGCCAGTCGTAAAGGATGATAGCGACGGCAAGCGCTACTGCGACCACCGCACTTCGCCCGCCAAAGGTGGCCCCTAACGCCAGCCCAACGCCTAGAAACCCGAAGCCCCAAGCGAACACAGACTGGGCCGAAACTTCACCGTTTGGGATCGGTCGGTCGGCCCGCTTTGCCTTATCATATTCAGCATCAAAGGCGTCGTTAAGGAACATGCCGCCGACGTAAAAGAATGACAGCGCCACCCCCGCCGCCAAGAAGCTGAGCACGGGGGACTCAACTGGCTTTGGTACGCTAACGAGCACAATGGCGGCTAGCGCGTTGGTCCAGACGGTTGGCAGGTTCGAAATGCGCCCAAGGCGCAGAAACGTCGTGATCATACCGCAGCCAGCTGTTTGGAGACCCATTTGAGTTCCCGCAAAATGTCTTGCTCAATCGTCTCGGCCCGGATTCCGTCTGGCAGCACGTCCCAGGTATAGGTCTCAATTTCCAAGTGTCGGGACAACGGGGTCTTGCGATGCAGCGCCAGAACCTGTTTCAAAAACGCCTGCGTGCTGTCGAACTTCGCGAGTGTTTCGACGAAGAGTGGGACATGAAAATGCACGCGCCATTCCTCGCCATCCGCTGCCCCATCTGGGCCAAGCGCCTCAGGCAGGTCCGAGAATCGTCGCAGGCCGTTTTCGCCTTTTGAGATCAACTGATGCAGATAGGTTGGTTCATTGAAGGGTGCCAAGGCTTCGCGCATTGCAGGCGACCCCTTGGCAACGCGGAGGGCAGAGGAAAGCTGGATCTTGTGAACCTCAATCCCTTCTGCTGCGAGGTCCTTAAAGTTCTGCGCGGGGTCTTCGAATTCAACCGCTGCATGGCAGACGTCGTAGCATAGACCGATTTGATCATGCAGGGCCTGCTCTGCTTGGCTCAGAGCCAGGCCAGTTTTCTCGGCAAGGGTCTGAGCCGCCTCGCGCGAGAACAGGTAGTCTTTGAAGAAAGCAATCGTTTCTTCGATGGTTTCAAGGAAACAGAAGGGTTCAGGTTCGATTGCCAAGGCGATCGTCTGGCCTTTCTCGCGTCCAATCCGAATGCAGTCCGCAACGCTTGCGATGTATTTTGCGGTCATCGCCGCCTCTGCACCGACCCCGTTGGGGCGAAAAGCCCCCGGCACGGTTGATATGGTCAGGAAGGTCTCGGGTCTATTAATATCTGCCATCAGGGTGATCAGATCGTGGGTGTAATCCACCCGTTCCGACGCCCGCCAGTCTGGCAGATACACGTTTTCCTTCACCCGCGTCCCGTGGAACGGGCCGTAAGGGAAACCGTTCATGGTCAGTGGCAAGAGGCCAATATCCGAAAGCACATCGGCCAGTTCTGCTGTTTTGCCTCCGGCCAAGACGGCCCGGGCTGTTTCCGCAGAAAAACGTAGGCCGATGGGGAAATCTATCTTCGGCGAGAAACCAGCCTTCACCTTGCGCACAGGCCCCTGCAGCGATTGGATCGTTTCCGCATAGGTCTGCGTCGGGTGGATATTCATACAATAAGTGAGCATCGGCACCGTCTCATTCAGCCGCGTGCGGCAATGGGCCAAAGCTGTCTTTAAGCCAATGCAAGGCTTGCAACATTAGCGCATCGTCGATCTCGTGCACCTCAACGTCGATCCCGAGTCTGGATATTAATGTGATGGTCAACTCACCGCCTAGATGTTCACGGAATTCTTCCAGACCGGCAATCAGGCGCGACCTGCCATCTGGTCCTTCGGCAAACAGATCGGGGTGATAGAGAGAGAAGCCTAGCCCTTCCAACAAAGTCATCACCCGGTCCGCCTGATCCGCATCCAACAATCCGGTCAGAACGGAATAACGGGTGTCGAGTGCGATGCCGATGGCCACGGCCTCACCATGGCGCAGGGTATTGCGCGTTATCGACTCCAGCTTGTGGGCTGCCCAATGGCCGAAATCTAGGGGGCGGGCCGAACCGCGCTCGAACGGATCACCGCCCTGGCCGATCTGACGCATATGCAACTCAGCACAACGGCGGATCACGTAACGCTCTGCACTTTCTTCAAACCGGGTAAGATCGCCGGTATGCGTTTCCATCCAGTCAAAGAACGCGCCGTCGCGGATCATTGCGACTTTGACCGCCTCTGCCAGACCGGCGATCCGGTCACGTGTCGGCAACGAACGGATGAACTGATAGTCGTTGATAACGGCCCATGGTGGGGCAAATGTGCCAGAGTAGTTCTTCACCCCGTGCAGGTTGATTGCGTTCTTAACCCCAACACCGCTGTCGTTCTGAGCCAGCACGGTTGTGGGCAGGCGAATGTGGCGGACGCCCCGGTGCGCAATCGCGCTGGCATAGCCGACTGCGTCCAGCACCGCACCGCCCCCGATGGCGATCACGTAAGAGTGGCGATCAATCCGATATTTGTGGATGTCATTCTGTATCTTCTCAAGATGTTCTGGGCCCGTTTTGATTGCTTCGCCACTTGGGACAGCAATCGGATGAGCAACCATATCTATTCGGTTAGGGTGAGCCGCGCAAAATGTCGCAATCTGGTCAAGTAGGTCCGATGAGCCGTTTTCGAGCAATCCAGCATCTACAAACAAAAGGCACTTGTGGCAGGAATCTGGCTCTCGGTACGACATAGCATCGAGCAGCGTGGTGCTGGTTGGATCAAGTACATTATCGCAAAAGACGACCGGAAATTCGTAAGGAACTTCAAAGCGCTGCCATACTAAATCAGAACCATCACCAATTGTTTCTAACTCTAAACCCATTCATCCAACCTTAAACCAAAGGACTTCGCCACGCGAATTAACGACAGGTGCAGCACAACCATTCCTAAAGTCAGAAGACTGCGAGTGCCGTCATCAAAAAAAGCTTTGCACGATTTTGCCATCCTTGCAAATGAGTGGTACAGTAAAGTTGTTAGGGCTTAGGAGCACAAACCCGACGGGATGGCTCGAAAATGAGAAGCTTATCTCTTTGGAAATTTGATGAAAACTGAGAAAATTGAAGAGGTCCTGTATCGGATCGTTTCCGTACGCGTTGGCACAGAGGCAGGCTGGTTCAACAACCAGTGCGCCGAGTTGAAAAGCAGTGATGTCGAGAGTGATTTGCACCTCTACCTTGGGTTCGTACCTCGCAAATTGGGTAAGGCCGATCTCGACCCAACGCCGGATGAAGCGGCTGCGGTGAAAGACGCCTATGACGGATGGTCCGTTGATAACTGGAGTATCGACGTCGCTGCCCGCATTTATGGTTTGTTGGTTTTCAAGCCGCAGCGCCCCTTCGCAGACATGTTCAAAGATTTGCGCCGGACCTCTGATGCGGCCGAGATGATCGCCCTTTATTGCGGCCTTGCGCTCTATCCAAAGCCCCAGTCGCTCGCGTTCGAGGTCGGCGAAGGTTTGCGCTCAAACCTGCGCCCAGTGTTTGAGGCAATTTGCCATCACAATCCTTACCCGCGTGATCACTTCGACGAGCATCGCTGGAACCACATGATCCTCAAGGCGCTGTTTGTCGGCTCTGAACTGTCGCCGATCCTGGGCCTGCGCGAACGGGCCAACCGGGAACTGGCTCGGATCCTTGTCGACTATGCCGCTGAGCGGCATGCGGCAGGCCGACCGATCACCGAAGAGCTGTGGATACCGATTGAACCTTTCCATACTGATCCAGAGATTGCAGCTTTGCTCGACCGCCTTGGCGATGCCGCCCCATCCTTTTAAGAGTTTTGCACCATGATGTTGATAGACCCTCACGCACATATGATTTCGCGCACGACCGATGACTACGAGGCGATGGCCGCCTCCGGGGTCGTTGCGTTGATTGAACCTGCCTTTTGGGTGGGCCAGCCGCGTACGTTCGTCGGCACCTACGTTGACTATCTGTCGACCATCGTCGGATGGGAGCGCTTCCGCGCCGGGCAGTTTGGTATCCGCCACTACTGCACAATCGGGTTGAACTCAAAAGAAGCCAACAACGAGGAACTTGCTGAAGGCGTCATGGAGTGGCTGCCCCGCTTTGCCTTGAAAGAGGGCGTCGTAGCAATTGGTGAGATCGGATATGACGAACAGACCGAGCTGGAAGACAAATACTTTCGCCTGCAACTAGCCCTCGCCAAAGACCTAAACCTGCCAGTCATGGTCCATACCCCGCATCGCGATAAGAAGCGCGGCACGTCCCGGTCGATGGATGTGTGTGAAGAGATGGGCGTCGACCCGTCGATGGTGATCATCGACCACAATAACGAGGAAACTGTGGGCGAGGTCCTTCAGCGTGGCTATTGGGCTGGCTTTTCGATCTATCCCTCGACCAAGATGGGCAATGCGCGGATGGTGGAACTGCTCAAACAGTACGGTGGAGAACGGATCATCGTGGACAGCGCTTGCGACTGGGGCATCTCCGATTGTCTTGGTGTCGCGAAGACAGCGCAACTGGCGCTCGAAAGCGGGATTGCCAAGGATGTGGTGGAACGGGTGTGCTACAGAAACGCGCTCACGGCTTACGGCCAGTCTGGTCAAATGAAGGAAGAAGACTGGCTAAACCCACCCGCGATTGACCAGCGGACACTGTACGAAGGCAACTCGATCCTGCGCGGCGGGCGTGATCCGGTGATTGAAGAGCCGGGTGCACAACGTAAGTCGTTGATTATCGAATAGTCTATCACCATCAAGTATTCACGGTTTGGCGTTCAATTCATGGGGCCAGACCTACGAAGGGTAATGAATATGCGGGATACGCTGGTAATTCTTGTGGTGGGCCTGGCCCCACATCTGTTGGGGCAACATACGCCCAACCTGAACAAGCTCGTCGCTCGCGGTGGATTAAGACACCTCAACACGGTGACACCAGCGGTGACCTGCACAGTACAGGCCACACTGGCCACCGGCCTCACGCCGTCCGAGCATGGGATCGTCGCGAACGGCTGGTTCTTTGATGACCTGAAAGAGATATTATTGTGGCGCCAGCCCAATAACCTTGTGAACGGGGAAAAGATCTGGGACGCGGGCAAGAAGATGAACCCGGATTTCACCTGCGCCAAGATGTTCTGGTGGTACAATATGTATTCCACCGCTGATTGGTCCGCGACGCCCCGCCCGATGTACCCAGCAGATGGGCGCAAAATCCCCGATCACTATGCCTATCCGCCTGAACTGCATGATGAGCTGGACGCGAAGCTGGGCCAATTCCCGCTGTTTAAGTTCTGGGGCCCGCTGACGGATCGGTCCTCTTCGGACTGGATCGCGCAATCGACGATCCACGTGATGGAAACCCGCAAACCCACGCTGGCGCTGGCGTATCTGCCGCATCTGGATTACAACCTGCAGCGGCTTGGACCCGACCTCGACCATCCGACATTGCAGCAAGACCTGCGCGAGATCGACGAAATTTGCGGCGACCTGATCACGGTCGCCGACGCGCAGCACCGGCGCATCGTCGTCGTCTCCGAATACGGGGTCACCGAGGCGACGGACGCCATCCACATCAATCGCGCGCTGCGCAAGGCGGGCTTGATCGCTGTGCGTCCCGAGGAACACGGGCGCGAAATCCTCGACGCAGGCGCCAGTGCCGTCTTTGCGATGGCCGACCACCAAATTGCCCACGTCTATGTCAACGACGAAAGCAAACGGAAAGAGGCCCGCAACATCATCGCAGCGCTTGATGGCGTGGAAAGCATCTGGGAAGGCGAAGAGCGGGCCGCAAACGGCCTCGACCATCCACGCTCTGGTGACATGGTCGTGGTCAGCAAGGCAGATCGCTGGTTCAGCTACTACTACTGGCTGGACGAAGCCAAATCCCCCGACTTCGCCCGCACCGTCGATATCCACCGCAAGCCTGGATATGACCCGGTTGAGCTATTCATTGACCCTAAGATCAAGCACCCAAAGCTGACTGCGGGTCTGAAACTCGCCAAACGCAAACTGGGGTTCCGACAGCTTCTTGATATCATTTCGCAGTCAGAAACCGGGCTCGTGAAAGGCACGCATGGTCGGATCACCGACGATCCGTACTTCGGCCCGCTCGTGATATCATCAGAAGCAGACTTGCTACCCAAAAGCGCAGTGAACGCAGTGGATTTCAAATCGCTGGTTTTGAATCACGTTTTTGGCGAATAAAATTGATGACTTCTCTTTTTGCTGCGGACGACGCGGCATTACCCATTTCTGGCCCACCAATACGGTCTCGGTAATTCCGAATGGATCTGCACTCCGAGGAAATGTGGACAATTACTGACCGCAACGCACCCTGACTGGTAAAACTCGAGGAGTCACTCCGAATGTTGATTGCCGGCGTGAATGACCGCATAGCGCGTCATACGTCTATGTGAGCGCGACGCAGCATCGGTTAGAGTCGACTCTCTCCCGCCTATTGCTGGAGCAGCAGCGTTGTAGTCGGGGGGCAACTGGGACCGGTCATCCATCACTGTCGCCAACCTCATGAATTTCTTCCATCACAACCGAATGACTGACCTTGGTGCGGCTAGCCGCGAAGCCAACGTGCAAGCCTATGACGCAGATGCTGCGCACCAAACGAATGGCAACGAAGTGCCGAAAACCGTAACCCGTTTTGGTAAACACGATTCACATATTCTGATTTTGGTGATCAACTGCTTCCTTGCAAACTTGTTTTGAAGCTGTTTTCCTTTATTCCTGTGCAACGATGTGTACTTTATGAAAAACGCAAAAAGCTACTTCTCTGTCTTCCTGATCTCGACGATTTTTGTCATCGTCCCGTTCCTGCTGTGGGGCGAAGATATAGAGAATTGGGTTGAACTAGAGTTGTTGAACCGACCTTTGTTCATGGTTGCATTTATTGGCAGCGTACTCCTGATAGTCGATATTTTCCTTCCTATCCCGTCGAGCGCCGTTGGCATCCTACTTGGTGCTACCTTAGGCATTTCTGTCGCGTTACCGCTTGTTGCAGTCTCCTTAACCTTAGGTGTCGTTGTTGGGTATTGGGCAGGCGTCTACGTACCACAACTTTTGCTGAAAACGGAAGAGACGGAAAAGCAGCCGGCCCCAGTAGACCTTGTGTCTCTTGCAATCTTTCGGCCCGTGCCTGTGCTCGCGGAAGTATCTGTCGTTATGGCGGGGTTTCGGCGCGTTCCGTTTCTTCAAGTGATTGCTGTAACTTCAATTGCCAACGTTGGACTCGCGGCACTCTATGTGTTGATCGGCGTGGCACTACCATTTAGCGTTGCCGCAACCATGGCCTTCATTTTGATGGTGCTCGCAGTTTTTTATGCGGTTCGCAAGCCATCTCAACACAGTTAGCTACATCAACCACTCGAAGGGACGATTGCCGTAATTGTCGAACTCAACGGCAATTTCTTCGGCGTCGCGACCCTTCCACTTTGTGGTTATCGAGTCTGTGACTTGCTGAGCGAGAGGTTCATTTTGGTTCGGGTAGATCTCCTGCGGGCGTGCTTTGCATTGCAGTTCCCAGCCCATCCCATTGATCCATCTGAGGTCTGTCCAAAAGTCCGCTTCATCCTCAAGAACCAAGGCCGCCTCAATGAAGCCATGCCAACTGTGATAATCCTGTGCGAGCAGACCGCCGTTCATCGTATGCACAAGTTCATTGGGCGGCCGCTCTGTGGTTCCTGGGCTGGCCAGGATCCCAAACGCGAAGTCTTGGAACGCGCGTTTGACGTCGTCCATATCACCATTGAATGCTGTGTCGAAAGAGCGGCGCTGCTCAGCAGCCAGATACAGGATGTCTTCCTTTTTTTCTTCGCAAAACCCGGTGAAAATATTCATGTCGCCGGCAGCGCGCGCCTCCGACCATTTTTGCGCGGGTGCGTTGTAACCACCCAATGCGGTATACCGGTCGGCCAAGCCATTGCTGCCAGCTTTGAACTTAAAATAGTCGTCGAAATCGAACCAGAATTTCCGACCGATTGCTTGCGTATATGCCATAGTGAGACCTTTCCACTCCTTTGAAAGAAATTCATTCAACCAATCTGGTTTAGGACTTGTTCGATGAAGGTTGCACGCCTTCCGTCCAGGAACCCTATTTTCAGCGACAACGGATTTGGTATGGTCACTTTCTTCATCTGTTCCATGCTTTGGGCATGGAGCATTTCTTGATGTAACCAGATCAGCCGTGGCCTGTCCGGTAAGGCCAAAGTATAGGGGAGTTCGAACGGCCCCGCTGCGACCAAGTTTCTGCCCTCATCATCTTTGGTGCCATCAGTATCTCTAGGCAGCTCTACAAGGTGTTCTGCGATCTCGCTCAAGAGAAACATGTCCTCGAAAGCCCATTGCGCCAATGTCGCGCGATCCTGTCCTTCTGGAAGGAACAAGTGACTGCCGACGCTCGCAAGTGTCCAGCGAAACCGATGATTGAAGACATCTGCCCAGAGCCGGGCCTCGGGGTTCTCGATGTAGCCCTCCGCCGATGGCTCGTGAACCGTTGGGTCGGTCGGTACCGGGAGCGACAAAGGGCCAGGAGCAGCTTTGGCTGCTTTGTAAATCTCGAACAGGCGTTCAAAGTGCGAGACGCCGGGGGTTCCAGGCAGACTGACGCCCTCGCCCTGCTCAGCAATCTCGTCGACCATTTTTAGCACTTCCGCTTTGGTCGAAACTTTGTTTAAGACCAGACCGTTGATGCCAGCGCGCCAAGCACCGGGATCGCCTTGGTATACTTCTGCGCCTGCGATCAGTAGATCTTCATCCGCTTCGCCGATGAGCTCTAATAGCAGCTCAAAGAGCAAACCCACCCGGTTGACGTTTCCGGCTCCGGGGGCCAATCCGGCATCTGAACGAACTTCCTCGAGGCTAAATCCAATCTCATCCGGAATGGTGGTCGGATCCGGCATTTCTGCAAGCACATACCGAGCGACAGCAGAGACAGAGAACGGTTCCAGCTTGAAGGGGAACGGATAGAAGATGTTAAAGGGATAGTCTTCTCGTTCAAAGTTCAACACGCCGCCGATCGCGGAGAGAATGTTCTGGACCGCCATAAGGTGTCCCATCTCTTCCTTCGCGATCAAAATGAGCTGTCGTCGCCAATCCCCTTGAGCGCCGGTTTTTGGCAGAGAAAACGCGCTATAAAGATACTGCGCCATCAAGGCATGTTCGATCTCAGCTGCGGTGTGAAGCAAAAAGATGATCTCATCGCGCAGAAGCACTGGAGGGTCTTGCCGACGCAAGACCAGATCTTCAGAGCTTTCGGCTGCAAACTCCGCAATTGCGGCATCGAATGAGGTCAGACTTTTTGCATCGAACGAAAAGAGCACCGTTTCAGGCTTAGATCGTGCGGCAAATGCGTATTTGCCTTTTCGTCTCAGCATGCTTCACATCTCACTAAGCGACCGAAGGAAGGTCATACTTGGTGCAAAAAAGTACTCTCCGCCCAGCATCCGGACAAAGTTCGCCATAGTGAATTCTACGTCTCCGTTACTGGGCCAAGTCTGAGCGACGGGGGATTCATTCTGCCCAATCACCGCATCAACGCCTGTGCCAGGTCGCACAAAGTCGTTTCCGTCGGACCCCTCTTGCTGAATGATGAAACTATCTAGGTTTGATTGGTAGCACATGAACAAAAGGCCGACACCGGAGGATGGCGGTGGCCCTCCATCGCTTAGATCTGGTCGTTCGCCATATGTTATGCCCCTCCGAACAATCCTGCGGGCACGTTCGAACGCATCAAAACCTCCAAGAATACGAGCGATGTCTCCACGAGGATTTGTCTTTCGAATATGGGCATGAAACGGGCACGCAGACCCGTCGGGGTCCTGATCAAAATGAAAATCGTTCGGGTCTACGGCTGGATCGGCGGGCCGATCGCCGACCAGCGGAATACCATCTGTTGTGCGGCCAACAGCCATCGCGCCGACCTCCTCCGGACTGACCCCCATGACGGCTGACCCATCAACGAGCGCTTGGCTGAATCCAAGAACGTTCTGTTCAAGTTTTCTGAAGACAAGGAAACTGCCGTAGCCGCCTGCCGGATCAGGCGCTAAGGCCAGCGACAGTGGTGCCTCAGGGGACCAATGATCGTTTCCCCGCCGGGCAACTTCTTCCTCGATCTTTTGCTTGATCATGAGAGGTTGGCTGACGCCATCCTGATACCCAAAGTGTTCGATGACCAACGTGCCGCGATCAAACTCCTTCTTTAGTTTACGCCCTGTCTCTAAGGCCGCAACTTCGAAAACACCGTCGATTGCCTGCCGAAACAGATCGATCCTCTCAGCGAGGCGTTGATTGTCATTGTCTGCAAGAATGACCAATGCGTGTATGTCGCCTCGATAGGACGCCTCCCAATTCGACGCAGGCGGATCGTTGTAATGCCTGCCCGGAGGCGGTACATTGGACTGGTTTTTCATTCCAAGGGCGAAATATCGATCATCTACCGGTCCTTTGAAAGCCCCCCCTGCAAGGGGAATAGCCTCATCGGAAACGCCCAAATAACGATAGCCCTGATGGGAAAGTGCAATGCAGGCAAACGGCTCCCCAACGCCTCTATCGGATCTCCAAACCGCAGCAAGGTCACGCGACGCAAGCGCGGTTGTAACACTCTCGGCAAAGCTTCCAATCCAGTTCGCGACGTCGCGCGGCTCACCGATCATGCGCAGCAAAAAGTGGGCGGCAAAATCACGCCCGTGGCCACGTAGGATATTGCCTTGAAGATCATCTAAAAATTCTTCGGCCTGGGGGTCTGCCAAGTCCAACGGTGCATCAATTGATATCAAAAAAACGTCTCGCTTCTAAACTAATATTAAAATATATTAGGGGATGTATTGGTTTAAATCAATAATCAGCCCTGCTTGGGTTTTTCTAAATCCCTAGCCTATCAGTTCTTCAATGATGTCAGGCAGTTTCACGAGCCTTCATTGCGGATATGGCATGTCGAAGAAGCTACTTTCATATGAGAATGAAGTAAGAAAGCTTCAGGAGATAGAGCGTAGGCCAAACATCTGGGGACGTCAGCGCTTATGGTTTTGGATATCTTTATACCAGTCCCGTCCAGTCTGGTGAACACACTCGCGGACGCATTGTTAGGGCTCTCACATGGGGCATTTTCTGCGTGGGCCGGGATGACACTTGGCTGTGCAATCGCTAATTGGGTTGGATCAAAAGCGGGCACACCGTTCGTACGTGAACTGGTTGGTCAGGTTGAGTTGCATAGGGCAGCAGCGATATCGAAAAAGATCGGTTTTGCCTCGCATGTCGTTTCCCGTGGCGTTCCGGTTCTTGCTGAAGCGTCCACGGTCGCCGCAGGCATTGTCTCTTACCCTTTTCGCAAGTTTGTTGTCATTACCGGAATAGGCAATGCAGCGATTGCGGGCAATTATGCAGGTCTTGGCGTATATGCCCATGAACAGAAAGCGTTTCTTCTGGCGTTTGCTGCGGCTATCTTGTTGCCCACTGTCTGCTCGTTGCTGTACCGTTTTGCATTTCGGAAGTCATGATGACTTTTGCTGCGCTACGCGGCAAGATCACGCGACCAACGCATTTTCAGTTAGTGTTGGGAGTTCCAAACTGCCCTTTGCATATGCACAAAGCACGTCAGAGTCCCAGCACCCCATCCAGAGGTCCATCGCCCAAGCTCCGCCTGCAATATTGGGGTTGAGCACACCCGCGGGATCGGAAACTTCCCACCACGGGCCCTGGAAAATATAGCGCCATGTCATGCCCACAAACAACGGCACAGGTCCTCCCGTTGTGGCCATGATCGGGCGCCCGCTTTGATCAGCGCGTGCTCGAGCGCGGTATAAGCGACTAAGCCGATCTTTCTTGGCAACGAGTCCCGCTGCGTCGGCTTCGAGAGCCTCAAGATTGGATATTCGCTTTTCGAGGAAGTCTTTCGGATCTCCGATGCCAGATTCTTCGAGCATCTCAAATCGCGCCTGCGTTCCTGGTGCTCTGACGCTCAGCAAGGAACCGTCACTCAGATCGCGCAGCTCTCTGCGAACTTTGAGCTTTTCCCGCTCAATTTCAATGATCATCGGTAAAATGGGTTCGATCGTGTCCGGCGCAACAAGATCGTTTCTGCCTTCGAATACGGGCGACCCCGCGAAGTTGACTGGTGCGCCGAGCAAGACATGTGCGTCCTGCTTAACGCCATTGAGTTCGACCGCTTGAACCGAGAGCCCAACCTTTGGAGACAAAGGTCTCTGGACAGCTTCCGCGCCATTTGTTTGGACAATCCGGTCAAGAGGTGGCTCTCCTGAATATGCGCGGACATACCCCGAGACACCCCATCTTTCGTCGGAAGGATCGGGATCCGTTGCAAGACGGCACTCAACCCAACCGCCAAATGTCAACTTAAGCATTGCGCGATCCTCCTGGCCTTACCTGATCGATCTCCTCGTGGATGATTTCAATGTTCCGCAGAACAAACTCGAAGCGTCCATGCACACCGTCGCTCTGCAGCTTTCTGCATTTTTCCAAGGATGAAGATACACGTTCAAATAGTCGCTTCCAGCGAGCAGGTGATTTAGGGGCCACTGAAACATAGGCCCCAATCTCAAACGTTGGTGCGGCGCGTACATCACCTTTATCAAAGGCAGGAAGGTCTGTGATTATCTCGGCGAGCGGTCGGATTATTCCACTCATTGTGCCCTTCATGAGCCGACGAAGCAGTGCGCGTTCCTCGTCGGTCTCCTGCGCGTGATCGTAAAATGCCATCAGCATCAGGAGCAATGAAACGTAAAAATCGTTGAACAACTCAGCTGCCCGAACAGCGTTTTCGCTCTCAATAAGCGTGACATCTCCGTGACGTGCCGGATCTTCTTTCGCCGCTGGGTTGTTGAGGACGTTTTTCCGCCATGGCACCTTCTCTGTCTCCAACCGCGCAACGAGCTGTTGTATGTACAAAAACCGCTCGTAGTGAGACCGACGGCCATTAAAAAACTCATGCGGAGGAAGTTTCAGATCGGACAAATCGGGCTGGATCGAGCTTCCTTCGCCTTCCTCGATGATAAAACGGATAGCGGATTCGACATCATCGGTTGATCGAACCGAAAAGATCTCGAGCCCCGCACCCCAATCATTAGAATCCTGATCAAAAAAATCTCCGTCAAATAGAGTTTCCGTTGTCCCGGCAACGTTCAGGAACCCGGAATAAATCGAACGATACAACTCTCCGATGTGATCGATCTCGCCGTCTGAGTCGTCTTCTTCTGGCTGCTCAAACCTTAGGAATCGCTCCATTGATTCATTGCCGATCCTCTCAAGACAGAAGGGAAACGGGAACCACTCGCCAATGTTCTTTTGTGGAAAGGGCGGGAGGCTGAAATCCGGTGTCGCGCCAATCGCGATCATAAGATTTGCCACAGTTCCCAAATGCGCCATTTCTTCGCGGGCCACCTTTAGAATTTGCTCGCGGATAACCCGAACCGCTTCCCAAGTTTCGGGATCCAGACCGTCGGGCTCGGATGCCAGGGAGAAGGATGCGAACAGATACTGGACCATCAAACCATGCTCAAGACGGCACGCGAGTCGCAGCGCCTCTATCAGGTCATCGCGCGTATGAATTGCGCTCTCCGTCGTTATTGTTGGCCCAGTAAATTCAGGTGTAAAAATCACCAGCGTGACGAATCGATCAGAGCCTAAGAAACTGTGTGCATGATGCTTAGGAACATAGACCAGATCGAGCGGCTTTAGTGATTTGTGAATGGGATCCTGGCCATTTGGCAGGTGGATCTCTATTTCTCGCTCCCCTTCAAGAACAAGATAAAGCTCATCTTGATCGTGTTTCCCCTGCTTATCTTCGGCGTCTTTCGCCAACCGATAAATATGCGCACTCAATTGCGTATCATTGGGCGCATTCGCTGCTCCGTATCGACCAATCAACGTTGTAAATGGCATTTCGTCGGAAACGAGATCAGCGAGTTCGAACTTGGTGCCGGGATTGATCATCGACAGAACCTCTTCTGAAGATTCAATTCAGAAATGGAAATTTCAATACAACCAAGTTCTCATAAAGTCCGGCACAGCGCAAGACAATCGCGGGTAACACGTGCGTTTTCGGTACTCGTAAGATGATAGACTAAAGAAGAGCAGTGAATCCTCGGCAGGAGGAGCGGGTTAGCCGAATGATCTCAGCAGAAGGTCTGGACAGCGCTCAGGGCGGACACGAACAAATACAACTCAACTGTTTTGGCGGATCAATCATTCTGCTTAAACAGTTAGTCTGAAAAGGCTCCGTTACCAAAGTCCTGAGCCTTCTGTATATCTGTTTTGCAGTCGTGCCCCTTCCTTTCACCTTGGTCGAGGTTGCTGAATGGGCGTTGAATCGTGTCAGAGCCTTATGGGATTGACTACGGACGTCTTACCGGATTGACCGCGGCTGTTAGAGAAGCAGCATTCGTTCCCAAGCTAAAGACGGTAGCTTCGCCCCGCACCTTTCGAGTTTAGCGTCTCTGCGGCGAAGGTGTGGCTCAGGAACTGCACTGCGCGGGCGTGTTTAAAGACCGCTTTGGCGAACCTGATTGCGATTGCAAAGTATCTATGCCGCGCTTGCTCGGTGGAGGTGCTAGATCTTGCTGCGTGAGCGCAATGTCGGGAAAGTCCCGCATTGTGTGAACTGAGGAGCTGCTCGTTTTTTGCTTTGTAACGAATGTCGCCTTCCATGGACCGCTTTGGCCAGAAACGCTGCGATATTTGAGGTCTACGCGCTTCTGGCCAAAGCTACGTTGGGCGCGTCATGAGATAGTTAAACGTCCAGTCCAGACCGGTTTGTACGTTCAAGCTCGATTGGAACGGATGTTCATCTTTGTTGGTATGAGCAGTGGTCTATGCGCTTCTGGCTAATGCCGCGTTGGGTTGATGGCTTCACATCGAATAGCTGACGTAATTGTAGTGGGCCGCTTGTCACAATGAGTAGTCATTCCAATAACTGGTCAAGAGAAACAATTTGGATCTGGAAAAACGTGCAAAATCCATAATTTACATAACCAAAAAAAAAATCGACTAACAGTTTGGCCAATTTTATCCGTAGGGTGGGATGCCAGTTGTGCCCGGAAACAACAGGGCGACACAGAAAAAAGCGGCCAAGTCAGCGACTTGGCGGCCTTCCTATTATGATGTGGTGAATTCATTAAGTGGACTTAGCTCATGGCTATTGACATTTCGAAAAGCCGCAGCTTCCACAGGTCATACATCCTTCGACCATGCGGAGATCATATTGGCCACAACTGCTGCACGCCTGCCCTCGCTGCGCATCCAGGCCAACGACCTGCGCTTGCGGGTCCGATTTCAGCCCCATCCCTTCACCTTCGATGAACCCTGTTGCAATCATGTGTTGCTCGATCACCCCGCCGATAGCAGCCAGAATGGACGGGATATATTTGCCCTGCATCCAGGCGCCACCGCGCGGATCAAATACCGCTTTCAACTCTTCAACGACAAAGGACACGTCCCCGCCGCGCCGGAACACCGCAGAAATCATTCTTGTCAACGCAACGGTCCATGCGAAATGCTCCATGTTTTTGGAGTTGATGAATACTTCAAAAGGCCGCCGATGGCCGCCGAGCACAATGTCATTAATCGTTATGTAGAGCGCATGCTCGCTATCCGGCCACTTGACCTTGTAGGTGTTGCCTTCCAGTTCGCTAGGGCGATCCAGCGGTTCTGACATATAAATGACGTCACCATGGGGCTGCTGCGGCTCGGCGACGTCACTGGTGATCACCTCCGGAGCGCCATTGGCCGGTTTGTCCTCCGCCACGCTCAGAACCGACCCTGTCACCGCATTTGGCCGATATGTCGTGCATCCTTTGCAGCCCGTGTCCCAGGCTTGCATGTAGACGTCCTTGAAATCGTCAAAACCGATGTCCTCGGGGCAGTTGATCGTCTTCGAAATTGACGAATCCACCCATTTCTGCGCGGCGGCCTGCATCTTCACATGATCAAGCGGCGCCAGAGTCTGGGCATTGGCAAAATACTCAGGCAGAGCCTTGTCCCCGAATTTCTCGCGCCAGAGATTGACCGCGTAATCAACGACTTCCTCTTCGGTGCGCGATCCGTCCTTTTGCAGAACTTTCCGCGTGTAGGCATAGGCGAACACCGGCTCAATGCCCGAAGATACATTGCCCGCATAAAGACTGATGGTCCCTGTCGGCGCAATCGACGTCAGGAGCGCATTGCGAATACCGTGGGTCCGAACGGCATCCCGCACGTCGTCATCCATCGCCTGCATCGTGCCGGATGCCAGATAGGCATCTGCGTCGAACAAGGGGAACGGCCCTTTCTCCTTCGCCAATTGCACCGACGCCAGGTACGCGGCGCGGGCGATCGCGTGCAACCAGTCCTCGGTCTGACGCGCCGCCTCGTCGGAGCCATATCTCAAGCCCATCATCAGCAAAGCATCAGCAAGACCCGTCACGCCCAGCCCGATGCGCCGCTTGGCCTGCGCTTCTCCGGCCTGCGCTTCCAAAGGAAATCGTGACACATCCACAACGTTATCCATCATCCGAACGGCGGTGCCGACCAGCTCCTGCAGCGCAGCATCATCCAAAGCCGCCGCCTCTTCAAAGGGGTCCGACACCAGCCGCGCCAGATTGATGGATCCCAGCAGACATGCGCCATAGGGCGGCAAGGGCTGCTCGCCACAGGGATTGGTGGCAGCAATGCTCTCGCAATAGCTGAGGTTGTTGGCGGCATTGATCCGGTCGATGAAAATCACACCCGGCTCCGCGTAGTCATATGTCGCCTGCATGATCCGGTTCCAGAGATCCAATGCCTGTACCGTCCGGTAGGTCTTACCGTCGAAAACCAGATCCCAGGATGCATCCGCTTTGACCGCTTCCATAAAAGGATCAGTGACCAGAACCGACATGTTGAACATGCGCAGCCGCGCCGGGTCTGATTTTGCGGCGATAAAATCTTCGATGTCGGGATGATCACAGCGCATGGTGGCCATCATCGCCCCGCGCCGCGACCCCGCAGACATGATTGTCCGGCACATGGCATCCCACACATCCATGAAACTCAACGGACCGGAAGCATCTGCTGCAACGCCATGTACATCCGCGCCCTTGGGACGGATCGTCGAAAAATCATAGCCGATGCCACCGCCCTGCTGCATGGTCAGGGCCGCCTCCTTCAGCATCTCAAAAATGCCACCCATGCTGTCAGGCACCGTGCCCATCACGAAACAGTTGAAAAGCGTCACCGACCGCGCCGTACCCGCCCCGGCCGTAATCCGCCCCGCAGGCAGGTATTTGAAATCTTCCAGCGCCGCATAAAAGCGGTCTTCCCATACCTCCGGTTCATTCTCGGCTTTCGCGAGGTCCCGCGCGATGCGACGCCATGTATCCTCGACCGTTTTGTCTTTGGGCGTGCCGTCCGCTTCTTTGAAGCGATATTTCATGTCCCAAATCTGTTCAGCAATCGGGGCGGCAAAACGTGTCATCGGTTCCGTTCCTTGGAGTGGGGGAGATACGTAAATTAACCCAGAATCGCGAGTATTTCCACAAGAAGTTGAAGAAGACCTGCACAGTATTAATATATATAGTGTTCAGGCAGGGGATTCTGTGAGTGTTTTGGTGGGCAAAGCTGTGGATAAATGCGTCAATCTGATCAAGCTTTCCGTGGGATCGGAAAACGTGGAAAGCCTGGCAGCCTGGCAGGCCACGAAGCCTGCGCAAACCAAAGATGGTCTGCCCCGGCATGTCACGCGCATGTGGCCAAAACGCGAAGCCGAAATCCTGAACGGCGGTTCGATCTACTGGGTGATCAAAGGCGTCGTGCAATGCCGCCAAAAAGTCCTGCGTCTGGATGAAGTGATCGGAAACGATGGTATTCGCCGCTGCGCGATTGTGCTGGACCATGAAGTCATCCGCACTCAGGGCAGCCTCAAACGCCCCTTTCAGGGATGGCGTTATCTGCCAGTGAGCGATGCACCACCAGATCTGCCAAAGGGTCGCGCTTCAGAAGATCCATTGCCAGTAGAACTCAACCGTGCTCTGGCCGAGATTGGGGTTCTTTGAAGATCAAAAAGACAGCTGGTCAATCAGATTCTTGATCACGTTGCGATCCTGATCGTCGACCGGTGCCATCCGACTGCGCCAGAGCGTTGCCTGAGACTTCAGTATTGGCTCTTCCTTCAGCACTTTCAAATGGTTTGCCCGTAGCGTTTCACCGCTTGAGGTTATATCCGCAATAGCCTCGGCCGTTTCATTCGCAACAGTGCCTTCCGTTGCTCCCTGACTGTCGACCAGCGCATAGTCGGCGACACCCCCGTGACGCAGATAATCCCGCACCAGCCGGTGGTATTTTGTCGCAATCCGCAGACGCATCCCATGCGTGGTTCGGAATGCAGCGGCCACTGCATCGAGGTCATCCAGCGTGTCCACATCGACCCATGCTTTCGGGACAGCCATGACCAAATCCGCCTGACCGAAACCAAGTTCCTGCATACATTGAAGCTGCTGCTCCCAGAGGGGAAGTTTTTCCCGAACCAGATCGGTACCGGTAATCCCGAAGTGGAGACGACCGGCAGCCAACTCCCGCGGCACTTCTCCTGCGGACAGCAAGACCAAAGATACGCCTTCTATCCCCCCAACGGCGCCGGCATACTCGCGCTCCGATCCGGTACGCGTCAGTAAAACGCCACGTTGTCTGAACCAGTCAAAGGTCTTTTCCATCAACCGTCCCTTGGAGGGAACACCCAGCTTCACGGTCATGGCTGCGCCTCCAGTTCCAGCATCAATCCCGGGCGCAGAACGCCACCCACTGCGGGGATTTCCGCACCACTACCGAGGCGATGTGTAAGCGCATCATAGCGTCCGCCCGTGGCAACCGCGGGCAGATCGGGGCGTTTCGCACTGAAAAACCCAAAGACAAAGCCGTCGTAGTATTCCATCGACGTACGCCCGAAACTCGCCTCGAAAGCCAGATGTTCCACATCGACACCCCGCCTGTCGAGCGCGTCGGCCCGCATTTCGATACCTGAGACGGCAAGAGAAATTGACGGCATATCGACGGCGATGTCGCGCAGTCTCTCCAAAGCGAAGGGGGTCGTTTCCCTGACATCAAGCAAGGCGTCCAGCAGATCGACTTCCCCAGCGGACAGGGGGGCGGCAGTTGCATCTTCGCGTAATGCGTCGATGCGCCTCTCAATTTCCCTTCGGCTGCGCTTGCCCACCATGGGTATGCTGGTATCGGAAAGCGCGCCGGATAGCAGTTTTGCACGTTCATCGGATACAGGCACCCGCCCTGCGTAACGCTCAAGCAACGCCCGAAACCTGCGGGGGCGCCAGATGTGCCGGAGCAGCGCTGCCTTGCGCGGCGCTGTTGTCTGCAATCCTTTAACTGCGGCCATGAGAACACCGATATCGCCGGTCGCAGCGCGCAAATTCAGATGAACCACCGCCTCTGACAGCAATGAAAAGACTTCGGCGTCAGCGGAGGCTGGATCAGTTCGGTCAAAAATCTCGTACCCTACCTGAACGTACTCGTTGGCCCTGTCAGGGTCATGCTCCTGACGCCGGAACACTTCGCCGGAGTAAGTATACCGCGCGGGCTCAGCCCCGTGCGCCATATGCATCTGCACGACGGGCACCGTAAAATCCGGGCGCAGCATTTGCTCCCCGCGTAGCGCGTCAGACGTCACATAGGCCCGTGCCCGGATTTCCTCGCCATAAAGATCAAGCAATGTCCGCGCGGGTTGCAGAATCGGGGTCTCCACAGGTACGGCACCTGCCGCCTCGAAATCCGCCCGAAGCTCTGCTGCGCGCGCAAGCGTCTTTGCGCGATGGATCATTGATCAGCACCGCCTCCGGGCAGGCCATGTTGCGAGAGAATATCTCGCACTTTTGAAACCAGCTGATTGCGGGGAACTTCGAATTGGCTCGGACGATCTTTCCACTCTTCCAGGGTCGCACTTTCGGCGATCCGGGCACCCAGGATCAGATCCTTGATCTGAATGACGCCCTGCTCTTTTTCATCGCCCCCTTCAATGACGGCAATCGGACTGCCCCGCCGATCCGCATACTTCAGCTGGTTGCCAAAGTTCTTCGGATTGCCAAGGTAAACCTCCGCCCGAATGCCCGCACTGCGCAGCTCCGCAACCATCGCCTGATAATCTGCCATGCGGTCGCGGTCCATGACGGTCACGACGACCGGCCCCTGCATATCAGCCCGCATACGGCCCTTCGCGTGCAATGCGGCAAGCAACCGGTCCACGCCAATCGACACGCCCGTCGCCGGAACTTCTTGCCCAGTAAACCGCTTGACCAGATCGTCATAGCGCCCACCACCTGCGACGGAGCCAAACTGACGTTTACGACCCTTTTCATCGAATATCTCGAAGGTGAGTTCCGCCTCAAATACAGGACCGGTGTAATACCCAAGGCCGCGCACAACCGAAGGGTCGATCTCTATCCGATCCGGTCCGTAGCCTCCCGCTGCAAGCAAATCTGCGATGGTTTCAAGCTCGTTCACGCCCTGCACACCTATCTCGGAATCCTGCACCAGCGCACGCAGTCCGGCGACCGTTTCCGCGCCGGTGTCTGCTTTGGCTTGCATGAAACTCATGATGACATCCGCTTGCGCGTCGCTGAGCCCGGCACCATCGGTGAAATCTCCGCTTTCGTCCTTGCGTCCGGGACCGAGCAGCGCCTTGACGCCCTCCAACCCCAGCCGGTCCAGCTTGTCGATGGCCCGCAACACAATGCCCCGTTCGGATTGCCTGTCATCGCCGGACAGGCCCGCAACTTCAAGCACACCGTTCAGGACTTTGCGGTTGTTGACGCGCACTACATAGTCGCCGCGTGGAATGCCAACCTCTTCAAGACAATCGGCCAGCATGGCGCAAATCTCCGCGTCCGCAGCAACCGAAGGCGCGCCCACCGTATCCGCATCACATTGATAGAACTGGCGAAACCGGCCCGGACCGGGCTTCTCATTACGCCAGACCGGGCCCATCGCGTAGCGGCGATACGGCTTGGGCAAATCATTCTGATGCTGCGCGTATACGCGGGCCAGTGGTGCAGTCAGATCATAGCGCAGCGCCAGCCAATCACCCGGCTTTTCGCCTTCTGCATCTTCTTGCCAGGCAAAGACACCTTCATTTGGGCGGTCCACATCTGGTAGAAACTTTCCCAAAGCCTCAACCGTTTCCACGCCGGAGCTTTCGAGCGCATCGAACCCGTAACGATGATAGACCGCCGCGATCTTGCGCAGCATTTCGGCACGTTGCGTCACTTCGGCACCGAAATAATCACGGAAACCCTTGGGCGTCTCTGCCTTGGGGCGCGGGGTCTTTTTGGTTTTGGCCATGGTTCTACCTTTGGCGTTTGGGCTCGCGCGCGGTCTAGCGGATGGGGCTGGAACAGACAAGGCGGCGATGACACTTGATGATTATGGCTTTATCGCATCGGCTCCCCATGATACGCGACCGCCTTCAATCAAAGGAAATCGCCATGGAAAAGCTCGAAGAACAGATTGCGCATTTAACGCGCGTGGTCGACGATCTGTCCGATGTGATTGCCCGACAGGAAACTGAAATTGCAACCTTGAACCGCCGCGTATTCATGTTGATGCAGCGTGAAGGGGAACGCGACGCACAACAATCCGGCGGTGTGGTTGTTGGCGACGAACGGCCCCCTCATTACTAGAGCTCTTCGACCTCCAGAACACCAGCGAGCGATCTTATGGCGCCCTTGATTTGCGGATTTACAACGAACTCCTGACCAAGCTCGACCTCCACCTCGCCGGGCAAGGTCGGATCCATCAAACAAAGCTCCACGGGCCCCCGCGCGGCGGTTTTTACGGCGTTTGCGGCCCCCTCCAACACCTTTGCCACAGCGGTGATCGCCTCGGGCGCTTCGACAAATACCCTGAGCCCCATGCCGCCCGCGTCTGCCGTGACAACGTCGATCGGCGACACCGATCGCGCCAACAGCTTAAGCTGATCGGCCTCCAGGCTCGCTTCGACGGCGATGACGACCTTCGCCCCGGTTTCAAGATGCTCGCGGGATTTTTCGAGTGTTTCAGAGAAAAGCGTTACCTCATACGCGCCGGTGGTGTCCGACATCTGGCAAAAGGCGAAACGGTTGCCACGCGCAGATTTGCGCTCCTGCCTGCCCGCGACGATGCCCGCCAGCTTCGCATTCATCGGACCTGACTGCGCTTTTTCCAGGACTTCATCCAATGTCAGAATACCCTTGCGCTTCAACGGCCCCATGTAATCGTCGAGGGGGTGACCAGAGAGATAAAAGCCCACCGCCTTGAATTCTTCGCCAAGCCGTTCGGCAGGCAGCCAATCTTCCATCGGATGCAGCCTTGGCTCTGGTAAGTCCTCCCCCGCCTCTCCAAACAACGACACCTGATTGGAGGCCTTTTGTTCATGAATCGCCGCTGAATACCCGACAAGCGCGTCCAGCGCGCCGAACACACGGCGGCGATTGGGGTCGAGTTGATCAAATGCGCCAGAGCGCGCCAACATCTCCAACGGGCGCTTTCCCACGCGTTTGAGATCGACCCGGCGCGCAAGATCAAACAGCGTCGCAAAGGGTCTGTCACCTTTGCCATCGGTGATCAGCCTCATCGCCTCAACGCCTACGTTTTTCAACGCACCAAGCGCATAGATGAGCGCCCCATCCACCACTTTGAACGTCGCATCCGAGCGGTTCACACAAGGGGGCACCCAGGGCAATTCAAGCTGCTTGCGCACCTCTTCGAAATAAACGGCCAGTTTATCGGTCAGATGAATATCGCAATTCATCACGCCAGCCATGAATTCGACAGGATGGTTCGCTTTCAGCCACGCAGTCTGATAGCTGACCACCGCATAGGCCGCCGCGTGCGACTTGTTGAAGCCGTAGTTGGCAAATTTTTCCAAAAGGTCGAAAACTTCGGTGGCCTTTTTCTTCTCCACCCCGTTTTCCATCGCTCCCTTTTCGAATTTAGGACGTTCCTTGGCCATCTCTTCGGCAATCTTCTTGCCCATGGCGCGACGCAGCAAATCGGCACCGCCAAGGCTGTATCCGGCCATGACCTGCGCGATCTGCATCACCTGCTCCTGATAAACGATGATCCCTTGGGTTTCCTCCAGGATATCGTCGATCAGCGGGTGAATGGATTCGCGGTTCTTCAGCCCGTTCTTGACCTCGCAATAAGTCGGAATGTTCTCCATCGGGCCGGGCCGGTAGAGCGCAACCAGCGCCACGATATCCTCAATACAGGTGGGCTTCATACGTTTGAGGGCATCCATCATGCCCGAACTTTCAACCTGAAAAACCGCAACCGTCTTGGCAGAGGCATAAAGCTTGTAGGACGCGTCATCATCCAAAGGAATGGTGCCAATGTCATCTTCGAGCCCATCGGGCGGCTGAAAAAGCTCCGTCCCATCCGCCGCAATGTGCAGATGACGACCCGACGCCTTGATCTGATCCACCGCGTTCTGAATGACAGTCAGGGTTTTCAGGCCCAGAAAGTCGAATTTCACCAACCCGGCCTGTTCCACCCATTTCATGTTGAATTGCGTGGCGGGCATGTCCGAACGTGGATCCTGATAGAGCGGCACCAGCGCATCCAGTGGCCGATCCCCGATCACCACACCCGCCGCGTGGGTAGACGCATTCCGGAGCAGACCCTCGACCTGCTGACCATAGTCGAGCAGGCGCGCCACAACCTCTTCGTTGCGGGCTTCTTCACGCAGACGCGGCTCATCTGCCAACGCCTTTTCGATGGAGACAGGTTTGACCCCTTCAACCGGGATCATTTTGGACAAACGATCCACCTGACCGTACGGCATTTGCAATACACGTCCGATATCGCGCACCGCCGCCTTTGACAAAAGCGCACCAAAAGTGATGATTTGCCCGACCTTATCGCGGCCATACTTATCCTGAACGTACCGAATGACCTCTTCACGCCGATCCATACAGAAGTCGATGTCGAAATCGGGCATGGACACGCGTTCAGGGTTCAAAAATCGTTCAAACAGCAGATTGTAGCGCAGCGGATCCAGATCCGTGATGGTCAGCGCATAGGCCACCAGAGAGCCCGCACCCGACCCCCGGCCCGGGCCGACCGGAATGTGATTGTCCTTGGCCCATTTGATGAAATCCGCAACGATCAGAAAATAACCCGGAAACCCCATCCCTTCGATGATGTCCAATTCGAAATCGAGCCGTTTCTCGTACTCTTCCACGCTGGTGGCATGCGGAATGACGGACAGCCGGTTTTTCAAACCGGCGTGCGACTGGCGCCTGAGCTCTTCAATCTCGTTATCGGCAAACCGGGGCAGAATGGGGTCGCGTCGATAGGCCTGAAACGCGCAGCGCTTTGCAATCTCAACCGTGTTTTCAATGGCTTCGGGGAGATCGGCAAAAAGTGTCACCATCTCGGACTGTGACTTGAAATAGTGCTGCGCCGTAAGGCGGCGGCGTGCATCCTGCTGATCGACATAAGCCCCTTCGGCAATGCAGATCAGCGCATCATGGGCCTCATACATGTCGGATTTGGGGAAATAGACGTCATTGGTCGCGACCAAGGGCAAATCCATCGCATAGGCCATCTCCACAAAGCCCCGTTCGGTCAGACGTTCCGCTTCGGGTTGCCCATTCTCATCCGGATGGCGCTGCAATTCCACATACAGCCTGTCGCCGAAAGCCGCCTTCAACTGGTTCATCAACGTCTGAGCCGCTGGTTTTTGCCCCCCTTGCAGCAACATCCCAACCGGGCCATTTGCACCACCCGTTAAGCAAATCACATCCGCAGCATGCGTTTCCAGTTCATCCAGACTGACTTGCGGCAGCGCACCGCCCTTGTCCAGATAGAGGCAGGAATTGAGCTTCATCAGGTTTTCATAACCGACCTCGGATTGAGCCAATAAAACCAGCGGCGCAGGCAGGCGCGGTTTCTCTCCAGGGTGCGTTTGCATGTAAGTGACATCGACCTGACAACCGAGGATCGGCTGTACACCAGCACCAGACATCGCAACAGAAAACTCCAGTGCTGCGAACATGTTGTTTGTGTCGGTCAGCGCCAGTGCTGGCATCTGCGCGTCACGGCATAGGCCAGGCAATTTCTTGAGACGCAAAGCCCCTTCCAACAACGAGTATTCGGAATGGCTGCGCAGATGAATGAATCGGGGATCAGAGCTCATGACGTGACCCTAGAGGACCATATTGATCGCTGCCAGAGGGAAGAAGATCGCGATGCCAGATTTCGTCAGGACCTATTCAAGCCACGGTAGAAATACATATTTTTACTTGCAAAACGACATTGCGTGCGCTTAGCCTCTGTTTGCTTAACGCCTGCCTGACGTTCTACGCCGCATCGAACGCATGGCAGTCCGGGCCCTTGGTACCGCGGCGGATCTGACTAAATGAACTCAGCGTTTCGCCGAATTGGAGAAACAGAGGCGCAGCGCTTGCGGGTGTTGCTCTTGGATCGGGTTACCCGCTCGATCGACAAAGCCACAATTCTCTCAATCCCGAACTTGCGGACGACACTTTGATGACGCCCTTGTTGTCGCTCAAGGGGCTGACCAAGGCCTACCCGGGTGTTGTCGCGAACGACGATGTATCTTTGGAAATCAACCCCGGAGAAGTGCATTCCCTGCTAGGCGAAAACGGCGCCGGCAAATCAACGCTCGTCAAAATGATCTATGGGTTGGTCAAGCCGGATCATGGCGAGATGAAAATGAACGGCGTAGCCTACGCCCCGTCCGAGCCCCGCGCGGCGCGCGGTTCTGGTGTGGGAATGGTCTTCCAGCACTTTTCCCTCTTTGACGCGCTGAGTGTTGCCGAAAATATCGCCCTGGGCATGGAGAACGCACCTAAACTGACCGCATTGTCGGAACAAATCAGGAAGGTCTCCGACACCTATGGATTGCCGCTGGCACCCGACAGGATTGTGGGTGACCTGTCTGCGGGAGAAAGACAGCGAGTCGAGATCATCCGCTGTTTGTTGCAGGAACCTAAATTGCTGATCATGGATGAACCGACATCGGTTCTGACGCCGCAGGAAGTGGACATTCTGTTTCAGACCCTGCGCAAGCTAAGCGCCGAAGGAACGGCGATTTTGTATATATCCCATAAGCTTGAAGAAATCCGGAGCCTGTGCGATTCAGCAACAATTCTGCGGCTTGGCAAGGTCGTCGGCACCTGTGTCCCGCGCGAAACTACAGCGCGGGAGATGGCCGAAATGATGGTCGGTAAAGTCCTCGGGACACCAACGCGCGCCGGTGTCACATTGGGAGAAATTGTGCTTGAGGTCAGCGCGTTGTCGCTGCCATCACCTTCCGCGTTCGGCATGCCCTTGCGGGAAGTTTCCATTCAACTGCGCAAGGGTGAGATTCTGGGCGTCGGCGGCGTCGCTGGCAACGGGCAGGACGAGCTGCTGGCGGCATTATCAGGCGAACTCCTGTCACCTGCGGGCAGTATCAAGATGAGGAATGAAGACATTGGGCATCTGGGGCCCAACGCGCGGCGCGCAATCGGGTTACTGGCAGCCCCAGAAGAGCGATTGGGCCATGCCGCCGCGCCGGATATGTCTTTGACCGAAAACGCTATGCTCACAGGAGCGGCGCGCCAGAACCTGGAGCGGAATGGTTTTTTGAACTGGCCCGCAGCACGTGGCTTCGCAGAAAAAATTATCGAAGCATTTGATGTACGTACGCCCGGCCCGGGAAATGCCGCACGGTCCCTCTCCGGCGGTAACCTGCAAAAATTTGTTATCGGTCGCGAGGTATTGCAGCGCCCCGATGTGCTGGTCGTCAATCAACCGACATGGGGCGTTGATGCCTCCGCTGCGGCCGCCATCCGGCAGTCATTGCTCGATCTGGCGGGCAAGGGGGCTGCGGTCATCGTGATCAGCCAGGACCTCGACGAGTTGATGGAAATTTCTGACCATTTTGCAGCGCTCAACGAAGGACGGTTGTCGGAGCCGTGCAGCACGGATGGTCTCTCGGTCGAGCAGATCGGGCTGATGATGGGCGGCGCACATGGCATGGAGGTGGCGCATGTCTGAACGTCTGAAGCCAACGATCCTTCTTGACCCACGGGGCGTACCGCAATGATTGCGCTGGAAAAACGCCCCGAACCCAGTCGCGCCTTTTCTTATTTGACGCCTGTTCTTGCGGTGATCGCCACTTTCTTTTTTGGCGGGTTGCTCTTTGCGGCCTTGGGCAAGGATCCGGTGACCTCCATTCTCACCATCTTCTGGGAACCGCTTTTTGGCGAGTTCTCGTTTTATTATCGCCCGCAGCTTCTGATCAAGGGCGCGCCGCTCGTTCTGATCGCGATTGGTCTGAGTCTTGGCTTCAAGGCCGGTATCTGGAACATCGGGGCCGAAGGGCAGTACATCATGGGCGCGCTTTTCGGGGCCGGGGCCGGGCTGGCCTTCTACCCCAGTGAAAATGTCCTGATCTTTCCGTTTATGGTGCTGGCGGGTGCATTCGGCGGCTGGCTCTGGGCGATGATCCCCGCTTTCCTGAAGGTAAAATTCGGGACGAATGAAATCCTCGTATCGCTGATGCTGGTCTATGTGGCGGAGCAGTTCTTGGCCTCCATGTCTTTGGGATTGCTGAAAAACCCGGAAGGCTTCGGATTTCCGGGCAGCCGTAACCTGCAACAATATGCTTCCGCCCATAACGCCGAGATCATTGCCGGGTCTGGCATGCATTGGGGTGTTGTCGCGGCCCTGATTGCCGTGATTTTTGCCTATGTGCTGCTGGCGCGGCACCGGCTGGGATTTGCGGTTCGGGTCACCGGCGAAGCCCCGCGCGCGGCGCGGTTTGCTGGTGTCAATCCAAACCGGCTGATCCTCTTCTGCCTTGGCACATCTGGTCTGCTAGCCGGACTTGCCGGTCTTTTCGAAGTCTCCGGCCCGGCGGGGCAGGTCAGCATCGACTTTAACGTAGGATACGGTTTCACAGCCATCATTGTGGCGTTTCTGGGCCGCCTGCATCCCATCGGCATCGTGCTTGCGGGGCTGTTGATGGCGCTGACCTACATTGGCGGTGACATAGCGCAAAGCCAATTGGGCCTGCCTGCCGCGGCCATTCAGGTCTTTCAGGGCATGTTGCTGTTCTTCCTGCTGGCGCTGGACATGTTCACGAACTACAGGCTGCGTTTTGGCCGGTCGGAGGCCGCATAATGGACCTTTCAGTCATTAATCCGATCCTGCTATTTGCTGCACTGATGAGTGCCGCGACACCCATTCTGCTGGCGGCCACCGGCGAGCTTGTGGTCGAGCGTGCGGGTGTCCTGAACCTCGGTGTCGAAGGCATGATGATCCTCGGAGCGATCTGCGGCTTTGCCATTGCGGTTGAAACCGGGTCCCCGATCATCGGCTTTGTGGCAGCGGCTGCGGGTGGCGCGGTGCTCAGTCTGCTTTTCGCGTTTCTGACCCAGATTACGCTGGCCAATCAAGTGGCTTCCGGCCTCGCGCTCACGCTCTTTGGTCTGGGTTTGTCGGCCCTTCTGGGGCAGGGGTATGTGGGTATCAAACCACCGCGTCTGCCGGATATCAACTTCGGGTTTCTGGCGGAAATTCCGGTCATCGGACCGGTCGTCTTTTCCCATGACCCGATCCTTTATTTCGGCATTGGCCTGGTTGCGGCAGTCTGGGCGACGCTCAAATATACCCGCGTCGGTCTGGTTCTGCGGGCCGTCGGCGAAAACCACGACGCGGCCCATGCGCTTGGCTACAAGGTCGTTCGCATCCGCACGCTTGCCATAATGTTCGGCGGTGCCTGCGCGGGCATGGGGGGCGCCTACATCAGCCTGATCCGCGTGCCGCAATGGACCGAAGGGATGACGGCGGGCGTTGGCTGGATCGCGCTCGCGCTGGTTGTCTTTGCCAGTTGGAAACCCTGGCGCGTTCTGCTGGGTGCCTATCTTTTTGGCGGGATCACGCAATTGCAGCTCAATCTGCAGGGGGCGGGCGTTGCCATTCCCGTCGAATATCTGGCAATGTCACCCTATCTGATCACCATCGTCGTACTGGTCATCCTGTCTGCGGATAAAAGTGCGGCACCCGGCTCTTTGGGCCGAACATTCCACGCCTCGCACTAGAGGCCAATCAACGCTCCAAACAAGGGGCTGCACAACATGGGGAAGACCTGAAATGAAAATCACAACCCTTTTGGCCAGCGCTGCGGTGGCGCTGGGTCTGGCCACAAGCGCCTTTGCCGATGGCCACGAAAAAACCAAGGTTGGTTTCGTCTACGTGGGCCCGGTCGGCGACGGCGGCTGGACCTATGAACACAACAAGGGCCGCCTTGCGGTCGAAGAGGCATTTGGCGATGCGGTTGAGACCGTGTTCGTGGAGAACGTGGCAGAAGGCCCGGACAGCGAGCGCGTGATGACACAAATGGCGCTTGACGGGGCGGATCTGATCTTCACCACGTCGTTTGGCTACATGGATCCGACGATCAACATCGCCAAGAAGTTCCCGAAGGTGAAATTTGAACATGCTACGGGCTACAAACGTGCGGAGAATGTCTCGACCTATTCGGCGCGGTTCTACGAAGGGCGCGCGATCCAGGGACATATCGCCGGGTCGATGACCAAATCGAATATCATCGGGTATATCGGGTCTTTCCCCATTCCCGAAGTGATCCGGGGCATCAATTCCGCCTATATTCATGCGAAAAAAGTAAATCCTGACGTGCAGTTCAAGATTGTTTGGGCCTACACTTGGTTTGATCCTGCCAAAGAAGCGGACGCGGCCAAAGTTCTGATCGAACAGGGGGCTGATGTTGTTCTGCAACACACGGATTCGACCGCGCCACAGGCGGCCGCACAGGAAGCGGGGAATGTGATCACCTTTGGTCAGGCGTCCGATATGGGCCAATATGCGCCCCTGCCGCGCGTTTCCTCGATCATTGATGACTGGGCGCCCTACTACATCGCGCGGACAAAAGCGGTGATGGATGGCACCTGGGAAAGTGTTGACACATGGGACGGCATCGGCGCGGGCATGGTCGGGATTGGCGAGATTTCTGACGCGGTGCCGGCCGACGTGAAGGCCGAAGCGCTGGCGATGAAAGACGCGATTGCCTCCGGCGAATATCACCCCTTCACCGGCCCTTTGAAAAAGCAGGACGGCAGCGATTGGCTGGCGGATGGCGAAGTGGCCGATGACGGCACCCTTGCGGGCATGAGCTTTTATGTCGAGGGCATTGAAGGCGATATTCCGAACTGATCCATCTGACATCAGCCCCAAGCGATGCTCCGGCCCAACCGCCGGGGCATTTTTTTTCGACCACTGCCCGAATGGTCACCAAGGCGTACGCGCAACACCGCGAGGCGGCCCGGACATGCCCCCTGGCCCGGGTCCCAAACCGGCCCGCAAAACAAGGGATATCCCCGGCGCACACCCCGTACACAAGCTGTGCACAGCCCGTGCACCGATCAGCGGCGTTTCCATGCATATCCACGTCAAAGACCGGAAAACACCCGCCTCGGTTAAACAAACCCTGCCCCGGCGCACGTATCTTAACGCCGATCCACGATGTTCCATGCTGCACAGTTTCTGCACATCCTGACAGGCCCATCTGCAAAGCCGCGCGTCATACCACCAAGCATGGAACAAAAACGCGATACATTGCTTTGGACGGGTTTGGCGCTGGCCTCTGCCCTGCTGGCTGTCGAGCCCCTCAAATGGCTCGTTCACAGCTGGCACGATCCATCCTATCAATCCGATGGGGGACTTTATTGTCTGGCACTTTTCGGTCTGGTTGGTCTGTCCCTTAAAAGCTCCTCCCCCAGAGCGGCACCCCCGACCGGTCGCGTTTTTGTTCTGTTTCTCTTCGCTGCGGGCCTGCGCCTGCTGGGCCAAATACTTGCCGTAAACATCGTAAGCGCGCTTGCCCTTGCGGCTGATATCTACGCGCTGGCGGCCTTGCTACGCCTTGAACATCGCCGTTTCGCGATCTCGCCGTTCTGGCTCGCGGTATTTTTCCTCTTTGCCTTGCCGCTTGGCCCGATCCTGCAGCGGGTCGCAGGCTATCCGTTGCAAAGGCTATCCGCGGAAGTCGCCTGCCGAATGCTGTCGCCGGTCTTTGACGATCTGATCTGCGAAGGCGTGCGGCTCCAGGTGAACGGGGCTGACGTTCTGGTGGACCTGCCCTGCTCCGGTGCGTCGGGATTGTTGTTGATGGTCAGTCTCTGGGCCTTTCTGAACGTGATTTATCGGCCAGCTTTTTTGCCTGCCATCAGTGGTCTGGGGGTGGTTATGCTGTTTGCCTTGTTGGGAAATGCCCTGCGGATCAGCCTTTTGGCCGCTGGGCTGGCACTTGGTTATGACACGATGGTCCAAGTGCCGCATGTGGCAATCGGGGTGATGACGATTGCCCTGTCCGGCGGGCTGTCCCTTTGTTTCTACCGTCCGACCCCAGCGCGCCGAAACAGCCGCATCTGCGTCGCATGGCAAATACCATGGCAAGCGCAGCTGCCCATCGTGGCCTGCGCGATCATCGCCGCGTTGAGCATCGTCAGCGCGCCCGGACGGCCCCTCGACGTATCCGCCCCCGTAAAAGCAGCGATTTTGCCCATACAGTTGCGCGGCCACCCCGCGGTCGAGGTTGCCCTGTCAGAGATCGAACAGCATTATTTCACCGCCTTCGGGGGAACGGCCCAGAAGGTGCAATACGGCCCGCTTGGCCTGAACCTTGTCAGCACCTCATCGCCATTGCGCCACTTGCATTCCCCGGAAACCTGCCTGCGGGGCATGGGCTTTGAGGTCGCGTTCAAGGGCACCCGGTTCGACCCGATCCCGACCTCGATCTATGAGGCCACGGGACCGGACGGTCAGGTCTGGACCGTCGCGGTAAGTTTCATCTCGGAACAGGGGTATGCAACCGCAAGCGTGGGAGAGGCGGTGTGGCGGTGGCTCATCGGCACATCCCGCACTTGGCGGTCCGTTCAACGGATCACCCCCGCAGCACTTCCCGAGACCGCCCGAAATTCCTATGAGCTGGCAACGCTGGCTGCACTCGACCTTCCCTAACACGAGGATACCATGCGACACTCATTGCTTGCGCTTCTCTGCGCCCTTTTCAGCCTCACAAGCGCGCCTGTCGCGCGGGCACTCACCCCCGACGACATGGGAGGTCACGTGATCGGGTCCTTGGGAGGTGAGGCGTTTCTGCTGCCGATGCTGCACAGCGACATCGCGGTCAGCATCGAAGGCGATGTGGCCACGGTCGAGATCACGCAGACCTTTGTCAACGACGCGCAGCTGCCGATTGAGGCGGAATATCTTTTCCCCCTGAACCAGAGCGCGGCCATCTACGGCATGGAGATGGTCGTGGGCGATGACATCGTAACAGCCGTCATTCAGGAGAAGGCCCAGGCCGAAGCCACGTTTGAGGAGGCTGCCGAGGCGGGTAAGGCCGCAGCCCTCCTGACCCAGCACCGCCCGAATATGTTCACGCAACGCATCGCCAATCTGATGCCGGGGCTGCCCATCGAAGTGACCCTGCGCTACGTACAGATGGTGCCGAAAATCGACGGCCAACAGGAGCTGGTCATCCCCCTGGTCGTCGGCCCGCGCTACAAGGGATCGCCGGAGGCGGCAGAAACCGCAGCGATTGCGACAGAGGAGTCTGCGGCGTTGCCGGTCAACACATGGACCATCGCCGATGTGCCGGATCACCCGCCGGTGTTTGGGCTGGAGATCCCAGAGACCTTTCGCGCTGAGCGGGTCTCGCTTGACCTGAAAATGATCAGCGGCATTTCCGTCGCGGATTTCGGCAGTGCGACGCATCCTCTGACCGTTGAAAGAACCGAAAACGGGCTGACCGCTGCCTTCTCCGATGCGCGGGTGCTCGACAACAAAGACCTCGTGATCCGCTACAAGCTGGGGCGCGCGACCCTTGAGGCGGCGAGCCTGTCGCATGTTGACGAACGCGGCGGCTTTCTGTCGCTGATGGTGGAACCCCCCGCACTGCCTGACGACGCGATGATTACCCCGCGCGAGCTTGTCTTTGTTCTGGACACCTCTGGTTCCATGAATGGCGCGCCAATGGAGGCCAGCAAGGTTTTCATGGACAGGGCCCTTCAGGGGCTGCGTGAAGATGACTATTTCCGGATCATCCCTTTTTCCGATACCACCCGGACCTATTCCGCCGAGGCCCAGCCTGCGACGGGGCGTAATGTTCGGCAGGCGCGCGATTACGTGCGCCGCCTGAGTGCCGGTGGCGGGACCGAGATCGACAAGGCCATCCGCACGGCCCTTGCCACAGAGCAGCCCGCCGACACCCTGCGGATCGTTGTCTTTCTGAGCGACGGCTACATCGGTGACGAAGCACAGGTCTTGCGGACGATCCACCGACAGATCGGTGATGCGCGCATCTATGCCTTTGGCATTGGCAGTTCGGTGAACCGCTATCTGCTCGATGCCATGACGCAAGAGGGGCGTGGCTATACCCGCTACGTGCCGGTGGGGGAAAAGGCCAATGATGTGGCCGAAACCCTTGCCGCAGACTTAAAGACGCCGCTGTTGACCGACATCCATATTGATTGGGGCGATCTGGAGGTTTCCGATGTTACGCCGTCGCGCATTCCTGACCTCTTCGCGGGGCAGGGTCTGCGGGTCTATGCGCGTCACAACGGCCCCGACACGGCACAGATCATGGTCAAAGGTCTCGTCCAGGGCCGGGCTGCGGAAATGCCGGTGGCGCTGAGCCTGACACATAACGAACAGGCGGCGGGTTTGCCGCTGGTCTGGGCCCGCAACCGGATTGCGACGCTGACGCGCGACGTGGCCCTTGGGCGCGACAATGCGCAGGCCGCGAATGCGGAGATCACCCGCCTTGGCCTGGCCTTCTCGCTGCAAACGCAGAACACCTCCTTTGTTGCGGTGTCCCGGCAAAAGGTGAACACGACCGGACAGGCGGCGACACCGGCATCGGTTCCGTTGCCGATCCCCGCAGGCGTGCCCGTCACCGCGTTTCAGGGCGGGTTTTCCGGCGCGTCCACACCGGAGCCTCAAACGATCTTCGGCTTTCTGATCGTCCTCGTCATGTCGCTGATCAGCCTGCGCCGCAGGATCGCAAGTGCCGGTTGGTTCTGGACAAAGCGATGCGCGGAAGTACAACGTCACCCATGATGTCCCGCGTCCTGATTGTTGATGATGACCCGCATATTCGCGATGTCGTGCGGATCGCCTTGCAATCGGCGGGTTTCGAGACGCTGGAGGCGGCAAATGGTCAGGCTGCGCTGACCCGGATCTCGCGTGAGGCTGTCGATCTGGTGGTTCTTGATATCGGGATGCCACAAATGGATGGCTTTGACTGCTGCAAGGCGATCCGCGCCACCTCAAATGTTCCGGTGCTCTTCCTGACTGCACAGGAAGATGAGATTGACCGGGTGCTGGGCTTTGAACTGGGCGCGGATGATTTCGTGCCCAAACCCTTCAGTCCGCGCGAACTGGTTCTGCGGATCAAGGCGATCCTTGCGCGCGGTAAACCTGCGGCGGATGACAGTCTGAGCCACGGGGATCTGACCTTGCATCCGACCGCTCACAGCTGTGTTCTTGGCGGGGCCGAACTGGTCCTGACCGCGACGGAATTTTCCTTGCTGGAACTGCTGGTGCGCGCGCCACAGCGGGTTTTTGACCGCAACCAGCTGATCACCGGCATCTATGGGCCCAATACCGCCCTGTCAGGCCGGACATTGGACAGCCACCTGCGCAATATTCGCGCAAAGGCAGCGGCAGTGGGGTGTGGCGATCTGATCGCAACCGTCCATAGCGTTGGCCTGAAACTGGGCACATGTCGCAGGTGACCGGCATCCGAAAACGCCGGCGCCCGTCCATTGCGATGGTTGTTGCAGGCGTTTGTGCGGCCCTTGTCTCGGTTCCGCTGATCGCACTGCTCGCCCTTCGGCTGACCTCGAACCAGTTCGTGCGGGAGACAGAACAATCGCTTATTCAGCAAGCCGCCATCTATGCCGAGCTTTACGCGAGCGCCTTCAGCCCCCTGCCCGGACCGACAATTGGCACCGCTCTGACGGATGCACAAAAGCAGCACTGGGGCCAGGACCTGCATCCGGCGCGGGCGCTGTTGAATGTGCGTCACGATCCGGTGCTGCCACCGCGCCCGGCAGGTGACCCGGTTTCGACGGAAATTGACCCGCGGTATATGGCCATCATTGACCCGCTTGTCAGCATCGCCCGGGGGGCGCAGCAGACAACCTTCTCCGGCGTTGCGTTTCTGAGCCATGACGGGCGGCTTTTGAACGCGCCCGGTGCCCCGAGCCTTGGCGATCTTGTCGAAGTTCAGGCGGCACTGGGTGGTGATATCGGTCGGGTGCTGCGGTTGCGCGGCGATGGCAACAAGGTGCATCCGCTTGCGTCCCTGAGCCGCGACACCGGGTTTCGCGTTTTTGTCGCCTATCCGGTGATTGTTGCAGATCGCGTCATTGGTGCCGTCCACATTTCACGAACACCCCTCAATCTGGGCAAATTCCTCTATCAGGAACGCAGCGCCATCCTGACCATGTTTGTCGTCATGCTCGCCCTTGCCTCTCTGATCGGATGGGTGCTGATCCGGCTGATTTCACGTCCCGTGACGGGGCTGCGCGATGCGGCAATGGCGGTGGCTGAGGGCCACAAGGACCACGCGGCAGCGCTGCCGCATTACGGATTTCGCGAGCTTGCCACCCTGGGCGAAAGCGTTGAACAGATGGCCGCGACACTGACCAAACGCTCGCAGGAGATCACAACCTATTCGGATCATGTGACCCATGAGCTGAAATCACCCGTCACGACCATCGTGGCTGCGGCAGAGCTGTTACAGGGCGATGGCCTTGCCGATGACGACCGCCTCAAACTGCTGGATAACATCGCCGCCGAGGGTCACCGCATGAACGCCTTGCTGGAGCAATTGCGTGAAATGACTCAGGCGAGAACCATGGCGCCGGGTGAGCCGGGCAAGCTCTGCGAAATGATCCCGCAGGTAGACGGCTTGCGCATCGACAATGGCTGCCCTGAGGATACACAGCTGCCCCTGACCGTGGAACATGGCCGGATGATCCTGCTGCACATGGCGCAAAACGCGCAGGCCCATAATGCACAAACGCTGCGGATTTCCCGGGATGGGCATGTCCTGACCTTGGCAGATGATGGCGATGGCATCGAGGCGGAGGATATTGACCGCCTGTCCGAGCCGTTTTTCACGACACGGCGCGACACGGGCGGCACCGGCATGGGGCTAGCGATCTGCAAAACCATTCTGGAGGGCTATGGCGCGACATTGAGAGCGAAACCCGGCAACAAGGGTGCCATTTTTCAGATCGTGTTCAGGCGCTGAGCGGCGCGCGATCCTTGAAACCAGGGCCCTACCATTTACGGAAGCCCGTTATCGTGACCGGCGTTCGGGCCTCGCGCCTGCATCAGGCTGCGGGGCGCTCTGCGCTCAGTAGGAATATTCCGAATAGATGCGGTTCAGATCACCCTGCCAGTCGCCGTGATAGTGATCCAGCAGCTCATCGGCGGGCACTTTGCCGCTTTCGATGCTCTCTTGCAGCGCGTTGAGGAAATGGGTTTCATCCGGCACCAAGCCACCGGCTCCGGGACGGGCGCGGGCCTTGAGTCCTTCGTGGCTGAGCGCCACCGCCTCGCGCGCGATGTCATGCATGTTGATCCCGTTCACCTCGGCCTGAAGCCCGTCAACGGAGGCCGCCACGCGCATGGTCTCACGGGTCTCTGCATCCCAGTCTTTTGCGAGATCCCAGGCCCCGTCCAGTGCCGACTGGTCATACATCAGTCCGACCCAGAACGCGGGCAAGGCACAAAGACGGCGCCATGGGCCGCCATCGGCCCCGCGCATCTCGATAAACCGCTTCATCCGCGCCTCGGGGAAGGCGGTGGTCAGATGATCCGCCCAATCGCTCAATGTCGGGATTTCGCCCGGCAAGGCAGGCAGTTCGCCTTTCAGGAAGTCGCGGAAAGACATGCCCAGCGCGTCGATATACTGGCCGTCGCGATAGACAAAATACATCGGCACATCGAGCGCATATTCAGCCCAGCGCTCAAAACCGAATCCGTCTTCAAAGACAAAGGGCAAGGTCCCGGTGCGCGCGTCATCAAGATCGCGCCAGACGCGGCTGCGCCAGGATTTATGCCCGTTGGGTTTGCCTTCAAAGAAGGGCGAATTGGCGAACAGCGCCGTGGCAATCGGTTGCAGCGCCAGCGCCACGCGCATTTTCTGGATCATGTCCTGCTCGGAGCCGAAATCGAGGTTGACCTGAACCGTGCAGGTGCGGCGCATCATGACCCGGCCCATGGTGCCGACCTTGGCCATATATTCATTCATCAGTTTGTAGCGGCCCTTGGGCATCAGATCCATGTCGTCATGGGTCCAGATCGGGGCTGCCCCCAGACCGATGAACCCCGCGCCGATCCTGTCGGCCACGTCCTGCACTTCGCGCAGATGGGTGTTCACCTCGTCGCAGGTCTCGTGGATGGTCTCCAGCGGACCCCCCGAAAGCTCAAGCTGCCCGCCGGGTTCCAGGCTGATATTGGCCCCGTCCTTTTCCAGCCCGATGAGCTTGCCGCCTTCTTCGACCGGCGCCCAGCCGTGGGTGTCGCGCAGACCTTCCAGCATCACCCGGATCGAACGCGCACCCTCATAGGGCAGCGGTTGCAGCGTGTCTTTGCAATAGCCAAACTTCTCGTGCTCGGTCCCGATGCGCCAGTCTTCTTTCGGCTTGCATCCATCCGCCAGATATTGCGCCAATTGGTCATGGGAGGTGATCGGGCCGCCGCCGGATTGAGGAATGGACATGTGCGAGGCTCCGTTTGTTCAGCCGATGCGTATCAGGGCTCAGGGATGCGGCGAATTCATCGGGGTGTCAATGCAGACTAATCTGTGCATTCGCCGAAGGATCGCGCTGCCAGATCACAATCGGGTGTTTGCCCTTTGTCTGCAGGGCGCTCAGCATGCGTTCTGTCCGCAATCCCGAGAGCGTCGCGAAAGCGTCAAAAAGTGCGTCGGCCCCTTCGGCGTTGATCGGGATCAGCAGTTCAGGATGACCGGGCTGCCGCAACCGCCAATGCGCCGGGAAAAGTCCTTTGTCCAGAGTGAGTTGCGACAGTTCCTGCAAAGCAACCGCGCCCCCCGTCAGGGGTCCGAAATAGGTGATCTGTCCCTCATCGACACGCACGGAACCCGGCCCTTCACCCGCATTTCGAAACCGCGCGCGTTGCACACCGATCCAGATCAGCGCGCCCCCGGCAACAATCAGTGCCGCTGCCGGGAAGATCAAGAGCCGCCCCGGACCCAGAAGCCACCACAGGCCCACAGCAACCATGAAAGCGCCCGCGAGGGCTTCGCGCCATCTGAGCAGCTGGGCCTTGGCCTCGGGTCGGATCATTGCCAGTCTCCCAGTTGATTTTGCCACAGTGTCAGGGCCGCAACAGCCGCCGTGTCCGCTCTCAGGATCCGTGGGCCGAGCGGCACCGGGTGCGCAACCTCCAGCCGGTGCAGGCGGTCCCGTTCCTTGGGTGAAAACCCGCCTTCGGGACCAATCAGGATTGCCCAGGGGCCGTTTGCCGGAGGCAAAGCCGCCTGCTCCCCAGCCCGGGCTTCGTCGCAGAACATGATCTGGCGCGACCGATCCCATCGGTCCAGTGCCGCATCCAGCCGGACCATATCGGCCACTTCGGGCACATATGTAGCGCCACATTGTTCGGCTGCCTCCACCGCGTGGGCCTGAAGGCGATCTTTGTGGATACGTCCGGAATTCGTGAACGCGGTCTGGACCGGAACGATCCTGCCCGCCCCCAACTCGACCGCTTTTTCCACGATGAAATCCGTGCGCGCCTTTTTGATCGGCGCAAAGAGCAACCACAGATCGGGCGGCATCTGCAACGGCCTTGTCTGCTCCAGAACGCTCAGCACGCCTCCGCGTTTGCCAGCCTCGGCCACTTCGGCCAGCCATTCGCCATTCTTTCCATCGAAAAGTAGCACGGGGGCACCCACACCCAGCCGCATCACGCCAAAAAGGTAATGTGCCTGCTCCCGCGACATCGGAACCAATTGCCCCTGCCCCAAAGCATGCTCTACATAAAGTCGGATCTTGGCTGTCACGATACGGTCCATGGAGAGATACATATGCAAGACCCGAAGACAGTACCAGATGGTCAGGTGGCCGATGCGGTAAAAGACAACTGGGTCGATATACATGCCCCTGCGTGGTCACGCCCGTATTTGCGCCTCAGCCGCGCCGACCGACCGATCGGCACGTGGCTCTTGCTGTTGCCCTGTTGGTGGGGCCTCATTCTGGCGATGATCCACGATGGCAACACCAGCTGGCACGATCTGTGGATCGCGGTCGGCTGTGGCATTGGTGCCTGGCTCATGCGGGGCGCGGGCTGCACCTGGAATGACATCAGTGATCGCAATTTTGACGGGCAGGTCGAGCGCACGCGATCACGGCCCATCCCGTCAGGGCAGGTCAGCGTTCGGGGCGCGGTGATCTGGATGTGCGCGCAATCCCTGCTGGCCCTTTGCATTCTGCTGACCTTCCATCAGGCGGCGATTGCCATGGGGGTGCTTGCGCTGTTGCCGGTGGCGATCTACCCCTTCGCAAAGCGGTTCACATGGTGGCCGCAGGTTTTTCTGGGGCTCGCCTTCAACTGGGGTGCCATGCTGGCCTGGGCCGCCCATAGCGGCACCCTGCACGCCCCGGCGATAGTGTTATACGCCGCCGGAATCGCCTGGACATTGTTCTACGACACGATCTACGCCCATCAGGATACCGAGGATGACGCCCTGATCGGCATCAAATCCACCGCCCGTCTTTTTGGAAAAAACACGGCTAAATGGCTGCGCCGCTTCCTGATGGCGACGGTGGGGTTGATGGGATTGGCAGTGATTTACAGCGCACTGCCGCATGCCAGCGTCCTGGCCATGGTGCTGGCGCTGGCGGGACCCTGGGCCATGGGCTGGCACATGGCCTGGCAATTGCGCGGGCTCGACATCGAGGATAGCGGGAAATTGTTACAACTGTTTCGCGCCAACCGGGATACTGGCATGATCCCGCTGCTCTTTTTTGCCGCAGCGCTGCTGGCATGATTGAAACCCCGCGCCCGGAGGCGTATCAGGTAAGAGACCTTGTTCAGACCACCCGGTGATATGCGCCTGTCTCAGTATTCTCTTGTTATCTCTGCCTTTGTGGCCGCTGCCGCGGCGGCTTTGTTTGCCGCCAATTCATCGGTTCAACTGATCGAGGACTCATCTGAAATCGGCGTGAGAGATGCGCTGGACAGCAATGATCTTGTCTGGGCGGAGGTTGAGGCAGACGGGCTGCGCGTCACCCTTGCCGGGCTGGCCCCGAATGAAGCTGTGCGGTTTCGCGCCCTCAGCGTCGCGGGCTCGGTCGTGGATGCCGCGCGGGTGATCGACGAGATGGAAGTCGAAGCCGCGGCCTCCATCATCGCCCCGCGATTTTCCGTCGAAGTTCTGCGCAATACCGCGGGTTTGTCGATCATCGGGTTGATCCCGGAAGCGACGGACCGGGACGCGCTGATTGAAGGCTTCGTGGACATGAGCGATCTGCCGGTGACCGATCTTCTGGAGACCGCAGACTACCCCGTCCCCGGCGGTTGGGACGATGCGCTGGCCTTTGCGACAGCCGCCATAGAAGACCTGCCGCGCGCCAAAGTGTCGGTTGACGCAGGCCGCGTTGAAATCACGGCCATCGCCGACAGCAGCGATGCCAAGGCCAAAATGGAAGCGGATCTGATCCGCTCGGCCCCCCCGGCGCTGCGCCTGTCGATGAACATCACGGCCCCGCGCCCGGTTATCACGCCCTTCACGCTGCGCTTTGTGAAAGATGAAAACGGCAGCCGGTTCGATTCCTGCTCGGCGGACACCGAAGAAAGCCAGCGGCGTATTCTGACAGCCGCTTTTGAGGCGGGCCTTACCGGGCCCGGGCGCTGTACCATTGGCATGGGTGTGCCGTCCAGAAACTGGACCGACGCCGCCGAAGCGGCCATTGGGGCGCTGGCCGAATTGGGCGCGGGCAGTGTGACCTTTTCCAATGCCGACATCACCCTTGTGGCCGCGGAAGGGACTGAACAACGCCTGTTTGATCGGGTCACGGGCGAGTTGGAAAACAGCCTGCCGGAAGTCTTCGCGCTCTACCCGGTGCTGCCCGAGACCCCTGAGCCATCAGCGGGACCACCGGAATTCGTGGCCACCCTGAGCCCCGAGGGTCAGATTCAGTTACGCGGGCGCATCACGGACGCAAAAATGCGCGAGGTCGCCGACAGTTTCGCGCGGGCAAAGTTCGGATCGGAAAATGTCTACACGGCCGCGCGGGTTGTCGATGACTTGCCCGCAGATTGGCCCGCGCGTGTCCTGACGGGCATTGAGGCTCTGGGTTTTCTCAACAATGGTGCCGCAACCGTCACCCCGGATGCCATTACCATGACAGGCCGTTCCGGCAATGCCAATGCCAGCACCGCCATTGCCCAGTTGATGGCTGACAAGCTGGGTGAAGAGGCCACCTTCGAGATCGACATTGCTTATGTCGAAGCGCTCGACCCGATTGCGGCATTGCCATCACCCGAAGAGTGCGAGGCGCAGATCGCGACGGTTGTTTCTGAGGCCAAGATCAACTTTGAACCCGGCAGCGCGACCATTGACACCAGCGCCTTGAGCACGATGGACAGCATCGCCGAGATTCTGAAGGAATGCGGCGATATCCGCCTTGAGGTACAGGGTCATACCGACAGCCAGGGCCGTGAAGAAATGAACCTGTCATTGAGCCAGGCACGAGCGGAATCGGTTCTGAACGAATTGCGCGCGCGCCGGGTTTTGACGGGCTCTTTTGCGGCCAAGGGATATGGTGAGACCGCCCCCGTCGCCGACAACGGCAGCGAGGCAGGCCGAGAAGCCAACAGGCGCATTGAATTCAGGCTGATCCGCCCGAAACCTTCAGAGCCTGAGCCGCAAACAACACTGGAAAGCGTGGCCGAATCCGGTGATACAGGAGCTCAGACCGGTGACGCAGCAGCAGGCACCGCGGAAGAGGGAAGCAACAATGAGTAGGACAGAGTTTGTCATTGCGACAGCGATCATCCTCTTTGTGGCTTTCTGCCTTGGTTGGTTTGCCAACTGGATCGTGCATCGCTTCAGCCGCGTGGCGGCTGGGGATGTGGCAGAACTTGACCGGATGAGCCAGGAGTTACACGAGGCCGAAGAGACCCGCGATCAGGCCATTACCTACCTGCAACAGCGCGAGGCCGAGCTGACCAATCAGCTGGCCCAAACCGAGGCCGAGTTGCGCGCCGCCATGGACGGGCTGCGCGATGCGCGCCACGAAGCCGAAGAGCTGCGCGCGCGCCTTGATCGCCTGCATGTCGGCTGACGCGCGGCTAGGAAACCGTCAGATGGGCACATGTCGCCAGATGGCTGACCTTTTGCGATGTGCTGCCCAGAACCAAAGCGGATAAATTACCCAGACCGCGACGCCCCGTCACGATCAGATCAGAACCCAGGGTTTCGGCTGTATCCAGCAGGGATTGCGCAGGATCGCCATGTTCGATGTGCGTGGCAACCGATGGCAAGCCTGCCTCCTTGGTGATCTCGATGGCGGTGGACAATAACTTCTGGGCGGTTTTTTCCACTTCCTCGGCCGACGGCATGGTGGTGGCAACGTGGTAGCCCGCCACCGCCCCTGTGGCAAAGGCAACGGTTTCGGGTTTCGGCGTGTGAACGATGTGAATCTCCGCGGCGTATTTCCCTGCAAGGTCGCAGGCGAGCCGAAGTGCGTTTTCAGATGGTTTCGATCCGTCAAATCCGACCGTGATCTTGCTGAACATTGCTTTTGTCTCCTGCTAAAAAATTGGGATGTCAAAAGCTTAGCGCCCACGCGGAACCCGCGCCTTGATACACGTCAACACAAGACCCGGATGGCGCGGCAGATAAAGTTCTGGCGGGCGCCGAAGCCACCCGCCAAAATAGTCTGGTTTATCTGAAACTGGCCCGCCAAGCAGGCCAATTTGTTAGGACAGATCGAAACGGTCCAGCTCCATCACCTTGACCCAGGCGTCCACGAACTGCCGGGCAAAAGCGTCTTTGGCGTCGTCCTGCGCATAGGCCTCGGCAAGCGCACGCAACTGCGAGTTCGACCCGAAAACGAGATCGACACGGGTTGCCGTCCACTTCACCGCCCCATCTGCGCTGCCCTCGAACACGGCGTCGTCAGAGGTGGGTGCCCATCTGGTGTTCATATCCACGAGATTGGTGAAGAAATCCGTGGTCAGAGCCCCTTCGCGGTCGGTGAAGACACCATGTTTGGAGCCCCCCACGTTGGCACCAAGAACCCGCAGGCCCCCTACCAGGACGGCCATTTCCGGCGCGGTCAGTGTGAGCAATTGTGCTTTGTCGACCAGCATCTCTTCGGCAGATACGGTGAACTCGGCTTTCTGATAGTTGCGGAAACCATCTGCATCCGGCTCCAGAACCGCAAAGCTCTCGACATCTGTCTGCTCCTGCGAGGCGTCCGTCCGTCCGGCTGTGAAAGGAACCTCAAGATCATGGCCAGCAGCCTTCGCCGCCTGCTCGACCGCCGCCGAACCCGCCAGCACGATCACATCCGCCAGCGAAATTGCCTTGTCGGATTGCGCGCTGTTGAAGCTGGCCTGGATGCCTTCCAATACGCCAAGCACCTTGGACAGCTGCGCGGGTTGATTGACCTCCCAGTCTTTCTGCGGAGAAAGACGGATGCGGGCACCATTGGCACCACCGCGACGGTCCGACCCACGGAAGGTCGATGCAGACGCCCACGCGGTCGACACCAATTCCGAAATCGACAGCCCTGACGCCAGAACCCTGGCCTTCAGATCCGCGACGTCGGATGCGTCGACCAGAGCGTGATCAACGGCGGGCAAGGGATCCTGCCACAACAGGTCTTCTGCTGGAACTTCGTTGCCGAGATAGCGCGATTTTGGCCCCATATCGCGGTGGATCAGCTTGAACCATGCCCGCGCATAGGCATCCGCGAACTCCTCGGAATTGGCATGGAAATGGCGCGAGATTTTCTCGTAGGCTGGGTCCATCCGCATGGCCATATCCGCAGTGGTCATCATCGGCGCATGGCTTTTGCCGCCATCATGGGCATCCGGCACGGTGCCTTCACCGCCGACGGCTGTCCACTGCTGCGCGCCCGCCGGGCTTTTCGTCAGTTCCCACTCGTACCCAAACAGCGTATCGAAATAGGACATGTCCCACGTTGTCGGCGTTGGCGTCCACGCGCCCTCGATCCCGCTGACGGTGGCATGGCCCCCAACACCGGATTCAAAAGCGTTCTTCCACCCCAGACCCATCTGTTCGATGGGCGCGCCTTCGGGTTCGGGGCCAACCAATGCCGCATCGCCCGCACCATGAGCCTTGCCAAAGGTGTGACCGCCGGCCGTCAGGGCCACGGTTTCATAATCGTCCATCCCCATCCGCGCGAATGTCTCGCGGATGTCGCGGCCGGAGGCCACCGGATCAGGATTGCCATCCGGGCCTTCCGGGTTCACATAAATCAGGCCCATCTGCACGGCGGCAAGCGGGTTTTCCAACTCGCGGTCGCCGGTGTAACGGCTGTTGCCCAGCCATGTTTCCTCGGTACCCCAATAAATATCTTCCTCGGGCTCCCAGACATCTTCACGACCGCCGCCGAAGCCAAAGGTTTTGAAACCCATTGATTCCATGGCGACATTGCCCGCCAGAACGATCAGATCAGCCCAGGAAATCTGGTTACCGTATTTCTGCTTGATCGGCCACAGCAAGCGACGCGCCTTGTCCAGACCGCCGTTATCCGGCCAGCTGTTGAGCGGCGCAAACCGCTGAGAACCCGAAGACGCACCCCCCCGCCCGTCACCGGTGCGATAGGTGCCCGCCGAATGCCAGGCCATCCGCACGAACAAAGGACCGTAGTGACCGTAATCCGCCGGCCACCAGTCCTGGCTGTCGGTCATCAGGGCGGTCAGGTCTTTCTTGAGCGCCTGAAGGTCAAGGTTTTTGAACGCTTCGGCATAATCCACCGCGTTTCCGAAAGGGTCCGTCTGCGGCGCGTTCTGGTTCAGGATTTTCAGGTTGAGCTGGTTGGGCCACCAATCGCGGTTGCCCCTGACTTCATTGGTCGCATGAATGCTGGCCCCATGCATGACCGGGCACTTGCCAATATCGTTTCCGTCCATTTTCTCGCTCCTGAAGATGTTGCTGTCGAAGGTGGTTTACCAGATCACTTCGATATGTTTAATTTGGATTTTCCTATCGCAGCGATAATCTGAACCTATGACCCTCAATCTCACCTTCAAGCAATTGCGCTATTTCGAAGCCGTGGCCGCGCTGGGGCATTTTGGTCGCGCGGCAGACAGTTGTTCGATCTCGCAGCCGGCGATCTCGGTGCAGATAAAGGAGCTTGAGGAATCGCTTGGCACACCGCTTTTCGAGCGCGGCGCGCGTCATGTACGCCTGACAGCCTTTGGCGAGGTTTTTGCCGAGCGGGTTCGCGCGATCCTGCAATCTGTGGATGATCTGGGCGATCTGGCGCGCGCGTCCAATGACGGGCTGGTGGGGAAGCTGCGCATTGGCATTATTCCCACAATTGCCCCTTATCTCTTGCCCAGGATCATTGGCAACCTGTCCCTGGCCCATGCCGATCTGGACATTCACATCCGCGAAACGCTGACGGACAAGCTGATCAAGGAGCTGATCGAGGGGCGGCTTGATACGGCCATTGTGGCCTTGCCGATTTCCGAGCCTTCGCTGACAGAAATTCCGCTGTTCGAGGAGAATTTTGTCCTTGTTCGCAGTCAGGAAGATGCCGGAAAACCGGTGCCAAATCGCGAGTCCTTACGCGAAATGCGGCTGCTTTTGCTCGAAGAAGGCCATTGTTTTCGCGATCAGGCTCTGTCGTTCTGCGGCTTGCGGTCGCCCTTGGCACGCGAGGGGATGGATGGCAGTTCGCTCTCGACCCTTGTGCAAATGGTCGGGACAGGCATTGGTGTCACATTGATCCCGGAGATGGCCGTGCCGGTCGAAACCAAATCAGCCGCCGTTTCCATTGCCTCCCTGAACGCGCCGGAACCCTCTCGCACCATTGGGATGGTCTGGCGAAAAACCAGCCCACTGTCGGCTCAGCTTCACCAGATTTCCGATGTCGTGCAACGTTCCGCCGAAGCCCTCAAAACAGAACAGTGCAAGCGATCCGGAGGATAGGTGCGGCATTACCAGCGGCTTAACGCATCCTCATCTTCACCCCGCGCCTCAACCCAGGAGGCCCCTTCGGCAGTAACTTCCCGCTTCCAGAACGGCGCGCGGGATTTCAGATAATCCATCAGGTATTCAGCCGCCTCAAAGGCATCCTTGCGGTGCCGTGACGCGGTGGCAACCATCATGATCATATCGCCGGTCTCAAGCCGCCCATGGCGATGAATGATCAGAACATCCGCCAGCGACCAGCGGGTTTGCGCCTCGCGCGCCATCTCGGTCACCGCCGTTTCGGTCATGCCCGGGTAATGCTCGATCTCCATCGCATCCAGCCGCGCATTGCCGGTATCGCGCACAATCCCCGTGAATGTTACCACGGCACCGACATCGCGATGACCGGCCGCAAAACGGGTACTTTCGACACCCAGATCAAAAGGCGCTTGCTGAATGGCAATCCGCATGTTTCAGCCCCCGGTCATTGGCGGAAAGAACGCTACCTCACGCACCCCATCAAGCTTGGCATCAAAATCGCTGAGTTCCTGATCAACCGCCACGCGCAGGGCGGAAAGGTCCGAAAAAGCCAGCGCATAACGATCCTCGCGGGCCCGGAGCTCGTCGACAAGTTCCGCAACCGTCGTGGCCGTTGTGTCAACATCCTCGCGTGGCAAACCGATACGTTCACGCACCCAGGCGAAATATAATACGTTCATTTCTCATCATCCTTGAGGTGAGGCATGGCCTTGCGTAGATAGTCCACGCCGGTGATCAACGTCAGAGCTGCGGCCACCCACAAGAGCACATGTCCGGTACTGCCCGCCCATTCCATTGCCGCATGTTTCCAGCGCAGCCCCTGTAAATCCGGCTCCGTGCCCTCGAAAATCGCATTGACCATGGTTTGGTCCATTCCATAGGCCGACATGCCAAGGTAATGTTCGAACACGCCCTGCGAAAAAAGAACCGCAATCGCGACCATCTGAAAGGTCGTCTTCCACTTTGCCAGTTTCGTAACCTTGAGTGTGCCGGCGGTATCCCCCAGAAACTCCCTAAGCCCGGAGACGAAAACCTCGCGAAACAGGATGACCGTCGCGGGCAGAACCAGCCACGGTGACCAGCTGGAAAATCCGATGATCACCATCAGAGCAATGACAACCATGGCTTTATCCGCAATCGGGTCCAGCATCGCCCCAAGCTTGGTTTCTTGTTTCCAGGCCCGCGCCAGATACCCGTCGAACCAATCGGTGATAGCGGCCAGCACAAACAGCACCAAGGCAAACCAGTCCGCATAAGGTCTTGTGAAATAAAGGAACATGACAGCCACCATGGGTGCCGCCAGCAAGCGAACGATCGTCAGGACATTGGGCATCGTGAGTGTCATGAGGCTACCTTACATCGCTCAAATTGGCTGCGAAAGCGACAACCGCAAGAGCGCATGAACTAACCGTGACACGCAGCCGCGCTTTTCGGCAGAAAAGCAAAACATCGTGTCGCGCGGCACGCGCGTCCGCTGGATCAACCGCGCTCGTGGAAATAGTCATAAATCTTTTCGGCCAGGGCGCCCGAGACACCCTCCACCGCTTTGAGATCACTCAGATTTGCCCGCGATACCGCCTTGGCCGATCCGAAATGCGCCAACAAGGCCCGTTTGCGCGCAGCCCCCACACCGGGCACGTTATCAAGCGGCGTCGCGCCAACGGCCTTGGACCGTTTTGCCCGATGTGTTCCGATGGCAAACCGATGTGCCTCGTCCCGCATCCTCTGCACGAAATACAAAACCGGGTCATTGTGCCTCAGCGCAAAGGGCCGCTTTCCGGTCCGGTGGAATTCTTCCTTGCCCGCATCTCGATCCAGCCCCTTGGCCACGCCAACCATGGGAATGTCTTCGACGCCGAATTCCCGCATGATCTCACGCACTGCACTGACCTGCCCGGCCCCACCGTCGATCAGCAGGAGATCCGGCCAATGGCCTTCCTTACGATCCGGGTCTTCCTTTTTGAGCCGTTTGAAGCGCCGGGTCAGCACCTCCTTCATCATGCCAAAGTCGTCCCCCGGCGTCAGCTCCTCCCCCCGAATATTGAATTTGCGGTACTGGTTCTTCATGAACCCTTCAGCACCCGCGACAATCATGGCCCCGACAGCAAATGCGCCCTGAATATGAGAGTTGTCGTAGACCTCGATGCGTTCGGGCGGATTTGGCAGATCGAAGGCTTCCGCCACCCCTTTCATCAAGCGCGCCTGTGTCGCCGTCTCCGCCATCTTGCGTGCCAGCGATTCCCGGGCATTTCGCAAGGCACTGTCGATCAGTTCGGCCTTTTCGCCCCGTTGCGGCACAATCAGCTCGACCTTGCGCCCGAGTTTCCCGGTCAGAGCATCTGCCATCAGATCTGGGTTTTCAATTTCATTGCTCAGGATCAGCTGACGCGGCGGCTCACGCGTGTCGTAGAACTGCCCGACAAAGGCTTCCAGAACTTCCGCCGCATCCACATCATTGCCCACCCGCGGATAATAGTCTCGGTTACCCCAGTTCTGATTAGCGCGAATGAAAAACACCTGAACGCAAGCCTGTCCGCTGTCCATATGCAGCGCGATGATATCAGCCTCAGCCACATTCTTTGGGTTGATGCCCTGCGCTGTTTGCACCTGGGTCAGGGCCTTGATGCGGTCCCGCAATGCCGCGGCACGTTCGAATTCCATGGCGTCGGAGGCAGCGCTCATTTCGGCGGCCAGGCGCGCCTGGATATCAGTTGTTTTGCCGGTCAGGAATTTTTCCGCATCCCGAACGGTTTGCTGGTACTCCTGCGGGGTGATCTTGCCGACGCAGGGGGCCGAGCATCTTTTGATCTGGAATTGCAGACAGGGACGCGTGCGGCTTTCAAACATGGCATTGGAACAATCCCGCAGCAGAAAAACCCGCTGCAACTGGTTCAGCGTCCGGTTGACCGCCCCCGCACTCGCAAAGGGGCCGTAGTAGCTGCCCTTTTCCTTCTTGGCCCCGCGGTGTTTCTTGATCTGGGGAAAATCGTGCTCCGCAGTCACCAGGATGTTGGGAAAGCTTTTGTCATCCCTCAGCAGAACGTTGAACTTCGGCTTCAGCTGCTTGATCAGGTTCTGCTCCAGAAGGAGCGCCTCGGTTTCCGTCCGCGTGGTCAGAAACATCATCGAAGCGGTATTGGAGATCATGCGCGCAATCCGCGGCGAATGCCCGGCGGGCCGCGCGTAACTGCTGACACGCGCACGCAGGTTGCGCGCCTTGCCCACGTATAAAACACGGCTTTCCCCATCCAGCATCCGGTAGACACCCGGCGAGGAATCGAGGGTCTTGAGATAACCCTGGATCACTTCATGCCCGGTCAGCTCGCGCGGAAGCTGAATGTTGTCTCTGTCTGTCATCTGATCCCGGTGTCGATTCTATCTGCTGGCTGCACTGTAGCGTAGCCGACTGCAAGCCATAACCTTTCCACGGATCGTGTGGATAACTCTGCCGATAACTTCAAGGCATTTGGAAAATTCTGTTTGAATTGGGGCATTTCCACGATTTGCACAAAAAATAGGCACTATGTTAAAGTACTGATAAATAAAGAAATATTCTTTTACACAGTGCAAGTTTTTGAAAACAAAGACATTTTGGTAACGGTTTTGTAACACCCATTAACGTGGTGCAAAACTCGAACCGGGTCACCGAATTATTCAACGCCCAAGACATCGGGGGTCTGCCATCCAAGGTGCTGCCCGCCATCCACGCAAAGCAGCTGGCCGGTCACCGCAGGCGCGTCCAGAAAGTACCCCAGCGCCGCCGTCATATCCTGTGGATTTGAGCCACGCTCAAGGGTTGTATTCGCACGTTGGGTGGCGAAATGTTCCGCCGACTGACGACCGCCCTGCAACGTCGGCCCGGGACCAATACCATTCACCCGTATCGCCGGAGCAAGCGCCTGAGCCGTCGTGCGCGTCATCGCCCAAAGCCCCATCTTGGCCAGCGTATACGTCATGAACTCAGGCGTCAGCTTGCGCACCCGTTGATCCACCATATTGACGATCAGCGCCGCGGCCATCGGCTCACCGGCATCATCCTTCAGCGGGGACAATCCCTGCGCGGCCATGGCTTGTGTCAACAGGAATGGCGCGCGCAAATTGCTTTGCATGTGCCGGTCCCAGGTGTCGCGGGTTGCCGTTTCAACCGTATCATATTCAAAGATCGACGCATTATTGACCAGACAGGTAATCGGCCCTCCCAATTGCGCAATCGCATCCGAGAAGAGCTTTGTTGTCTGCGCGTCGTCCAAAAGGTCGGCTTGCAAGGCAATGGCACGACCGTTTCGCTCTTCGATCAGAGCCACGGTTTCGCGCGCGCCTTTGTCTGATGAGGCATAGTGCACGGCCACGGAATACCCGCGGTCTGCCAGAAATAGTGCCATGGCACGCCCGATACGATGCCCAGCACCGGTGACTAACGCTGTTGCCATATCCTCTGCTCCTCAAGTTAGATCAGCTCAGAACCACGATCAGATACGTCAGGTAGAGCGTTGTCAGGATGACGCCCCAGATACGTGTGATGTTCCAACACAGATAGACGAAGGGGGCCAAAAGAACAGAGGCCCCCAGCATGACCCACAAATCAAAGGTCAAAAAGCCCGGGTCTACCCTGATCGGTCCAACGAAACTTGCGATGCCGATGATCGCCAGCAGATTGAACATGTTGGACCCTATGACATTACCAAGCGCCACGTCCGCCTGACGGCGCAGTGCGGCCATGACAGTTGTTGCCAGTTCCGGCAGTGAGGTGCCCACTGCCACCAGGGTAAGGCCGATCACAGTGTCCGAGACCCCATAGGTTTTCGCAATGATCGTCGCGTTATCGACAAGCAGGTCGGCCCCCAGAGGCAGGCCAATCAGACCCAGGACAAGAAACACGATGATCCGCCACCAGGGCATATCTGGATCAGCGCCCTCAGGCTCTTCTTCGGGCAGATCTCTGCAGGCCTTCCGGTGTTTTTGGGCATCGCGAAAGGCGTCCCCCAGCATCAGTGCCAGGCAGACCAGCAGCACCATACCTGCGATCCAGTCGAAGACACCGCGAAAGGCGAGCCCGATAAAGAGCAGGCTGGCCAGAATCATGAAATTATAGGTTTTCCGGGTGTTGCACTCCGCCATATGCATGGTGGCCAGCAGCGCCGGAACTCCCAGAACCAGAAGGATATTCGCGGTGTTGGATCCCACGACGTTGCCCAATGCCAGACCCGGCGCCTCGTCCTTGATGGCCTGAATGGCGATCAACAATTCGGGCGCAGAGGTGCCAAAAGCCACAATTGTCAAACTGACAATCAGAGCCGGGACACCCAATCGCAGACTGAGGTTAACCGCGCCTTTGACCAGCGCGTCCCCTGCAAGCAGCAACAGGATCAGGCCAAAGCCGCAGAGAAACCACGGCATCATCACGAACGATCATCCCCGCCGCAGGCACAAGGCCCGCGCCCGATCCGGTAGCGACCGCAGCGGCTGCATTTTGCTGATGTCAGTCGTTTGCCACCCAACCAATGCATTTTTCCGAACATGGCAAGGACGCCCATAACGACCAGAAAGAGGGTGACAATCTTGAAAATCATATGGGTTAAAGCCCGAACTGCGCAAAGGCGCTGCGTTCTTCCACACTTTGAAGCGCGTCATCCACAACCCGCGCACCGAAGCGCGACAGGAAGGATTTACGCACCCCGTAGCGGCGGAATTTCACTTTTTCTCCAAAACGGTCCTGCATCATTGGTTTCAGATGCCCAATGCCGTCAATCAGTCCAAGATCCACCGCCCGTCGTGCCAGCCAGACTTCACCGGTAAAGAGATCCTGATCTTCCGGCAGTTTGCCTTTACGGCGCGCGCTGACGTGGTCTTTGAAATTCGTATGGATGTCTTCCAGCAACCCCTTCAGACGCGCCACATCCTCGGGGTTTTCCGGGCGGAACGGGTCCAGCATGGATTTCGACTTGCCCGCCGTATAGACGCGTCGCTCGATACCCTGACGCGCCAGCAGTTCATGCGCGCCGAAAGAGGCAGAGATCACGCCAATTGATCCCACAACCGAGCTTTCATCCGCAAATATCTCATCTGCAGCAGCGGCCAGCCAATAGCCACCGGAGGCCGCAACATCCTCTACAAAGGCGATCACGGGGATGTCTTTTTCTTCGGCCAATCGGCGAATACGGGCGCCGATCAGCGACGATTGCACGGGGCTGCCGCCCGGCGAATTCACCTCCAATACCACGGCTTTGGGTTTGCCGCGCGAGAAGGCTTTTTCGATCACCGGCGCGAGTGCTGCGTCATTCAATGCGCCACGCCCCGACGCGCTGATCATGCCAGCAAGGCGAATAACAGCAACGGTCGGGTCAGATTTCAGAAAGGGTATCCAGCGTTTCATGTGTTCCCATGTAGAATGGCACCCCCCTCCAAACAAGGAGAAGAACCCTAGAGTTTTACACTGCGTCTTTATTGCCGGATGCGCCAGCCGGTTTTGAAGATCCAGCCAATGACCAGCAGGCACAAAGACGTGAAGCCGGCGATTGCGACCAGCGACAGGGCAATTGGCACATCCGCCGTGCCAAAGAATGCCCAGCGAAAGCCTGAGATCAGGTAAACGACCGGATTGAAATAGGAGATTGTCTGCCAGACCGGAGGCAGCATGGAGATCGAGTAAAACGACCCGCCCAGAAACACCAGGGGCGTGACCACCAGCAACGGCACAAGTTGCAATTGTTCAAAATTGCCGGCCCAGATGCCAATGATGAAACCGAGAAGCGCAAAACTCAGGCAGGTCAGAAGCAGGAATGCCACCATGGCCAGCGGATGCGCAATCTGGACATCCACAAAGAAAAACGCGGTGATCAGTATGATCACGCCAATGAACAGGGCCTTGGTTGCCGCAGCGCCGACATATCCGGCGACGATCTCCAGAAAATTCACCGGTGCTGACAGCAGTTCATAGATGGTGCCGATGAACTTGGGGAAATAGATGCCGAAGGAGGCGTTGGAAATGGCCTGGGTGATCACCGACAGCATGATCAGACCCGGCACGATGAAGGCCCCGTAGCTGACGCCTTCGATTTCCTGAATGCGGCTGCCGATGGCGGCACCAAACACGACGAAATAGAGCGAGGTGGACAGCACCGGCGAAATCAGGCTTTGCGCCAACGTGCGGAAGAAACGTGCCATTTCAAAGAGATAAATCGCCTTGATCGCAGTCCAGTTCATGACGCACCCCCCATGTCTTCGTGCACAAGGCCGACAAAGATATCCTCAAGACTGCTTTGACGGGTGACTACATCCCGCAGGACAAGCCCGGCGGCGGAGACATCCGACAACAGCTTCGTGATGCCGGTGCGTTCAGCGCGGGTGTCGTAGCTGTATGTCAGCGTGCGATTGTTGTCGCAGAGGATGAGATCGTATTTCTCCAACGCCTTTGGGACCGCCGACAAAGGTTCTGACAGTTGCACATCAAGCTGTTTTTGCCCCATGCGCGCCATCAGGTTCTCCTTGTCTTCGACCAGAAGCAATTCGCCCTTGGCGATCACGCCCACCCGGTCGGCGATGGCTTCGGCTTCCTCGATGTAATGGGTGGTCAACACGATGGTCACGCCATCGGCTTTCAGCCCTTCGACGATTTCCCACATGTCCTTGCGCAATTCCACATCGACCCCGGCGGTGGGCTCGTCTAGAAACAGCAGGCGCGGCTCGTGGCTCAGCGCCTTGGCGATCAGCACGCGGCGTTTCATCCCGCCGGACAGTTCACGGATCTGGCTATTGCGTTTGTCCCACAGCGACAATTGCCGCAAGATCCGTTCCAGCGCTGCGTCATCGGGGGCTTTGCCAAAAAGCCCCCGGGAGAACCGCACCGTGTTGATGACCTTCTCAAAAGGCTCAAGATTGATCTCCTGGGGCACCAGACCGATCATGGATCGCGCGGCGCGAAAATCGCGGATGATGTCATGGCCGCCAACCTCGACGGTCCCGGACGTTGCCGTGGTAATGCCGCAAACGGTTGAAATCAGTGTTGTCTTGCCAGCCCCGTTTGGCCCCAGCAATGCGATGATTTCACCCGCATCTATTTGCAGGCTGACCCCTTTGAGCGCTTCAAATCCGTCAGAATAGGATTTCCGCAACTCTGAAATGTTGAGAATTGGTGGCATTGTCGCTCTGTCCCACTTGCTATCCTGCGCAAACTAGGCGGCGCGCGCCGTAAACAACAGCGCAGATACGCACAGCTTTTCGCTGAAATGTGCGCCAGTCCGCAAAGGGGATATCAGGATTTGCCGGTCAGACGCTTCAACCAGCTTTTCTTTTCCGCCTCAGGCGCATCATCGGCGGGTGCCTCCTCGTCAGTTGCCGGGCCTTCGAGCGTTTCCTGCAGGTTGGTAAAGAACTGGTCCGCCATTTTCTTAGCAAACCCATCAATGATCCGGCTGCCCAGCTGCGCGAGCTTACCGCCCACCTTTGCTTCAACGTCATAGGACAATTCGGTGCCACCATCCTTGGCGGTCATGCGCACCTCTGCGCCACCCTTTGCAAAGCCTGCCGCACCGCCCTTGCCCTCACCGGAAATTGTCAGGGACTGGTCCGGCACAAGATCAGACAGGGTCACGGCCCCTTTGAAGGTCGCTTTGACCGGCCCCACCTTCTGCACAACTGTCGCCTCGAAACCGTCCTCTGCCGATCCGGTCACTCCCTGCGCGCCTGGCACACAGGCCTCCAACACTTCCGGGCTCAGCAAGGCTGCGTAAACCTGCGCCGGGGAAGCTGCTATCTGGCGGGTATCGGACATCTGCATCGGAAGGCTCCTTCTTACTGACCTTTGGCCGTTCTACCTCAGAGAATCGCAAAGCACCAATCGGCATTTGGTCTATGTCGTTTCTGTGCTGGACAGCCCCTGCCTGCCTGATAGGAGTGGGCCATGACTGCCCTCCCTCAGAACCGCGCCGGGCTTGGAATTCTCTTCGTGCTGGCAGGCGTTTTTGCAATATCCATCAACGATATGCTGATCAAGCAGTTGTCGGGTGGCTATCCCCTGCATGAGATCGTTTTTCTGCGGTCCGGGATCGGCATGTTGTTTTCGCTGATCATGGTACAGATGGAAGGCGGCTTTGGCATTCTCAGGACACGCCGCCCACTCCTGCATGCAACAAGAGGCCTTCTGATTGTCATCGCAAACATGAGCTATTTCGTGGCTCTGGCGGCAATTCCTCTGGCGGATGCGACAGCGCTGTTCTTCGCAGCCCCCCTCTTCATCACTGTCCTTTCCATTCCGATCCTCGGCGAAAAAGTCGGCCTGATGCGCATGAGCGCGGTTCTTGTGGGCTTTGCAGGCGTCATCATCATGCAACGGCCCTGGGCGGACGCAGACAGCCTGCAAGCGTCCCGCCTTGTCCTGCTGCTCCCCATCGTCGCGGCCCTGACCTATGCGCTCAATCAATTGATGACCCGCAAGCTGGGTGTCGAAAGCAAGGCCTCTGCCCTTGCGGTCTATATTCAGGCGACGTTCGTCGTCGTCTCCCTGCTGTTCTATGTCGTCGCCGGAGATGGCCGCTTTGTGACAGGCATCGACAATCCTTCGATGCAATTTTTGCTGCGCGCCTGGGTCTGGCCTGCGGCGGCGGACTGGTGGGTCATCATCGGGTTGGGCGCAAATTCCGCAATCATCGGCTATTGCCTCAGCCAGGCGTATCGATTGGCAGATGCCGCAACGGTTGCTCCGTTCGAATATGTGGGCCTGCCTCTTGCCGTGTTCTGGGGCTGGGCGGTTTTTGCCGAATTGCCCGTCTGGGAGGTCTGGGCGGGGATCGCCCTGATCCTGGGCTCTGGTCTCTTTGTCTTTCTGCGCGAACGCCAAAAGGCCCGCATTGTTGCCCGTGCCCCGGTCCGGCGGCGCTAGGCGTGCGCCTGCCTTATCCGCGCCTGCACCAGCCCATTGTTTCCTGACCCGTCTCGCGACATCCTTCGCGGATGGTTGGTGCGCTAAACTCCCCCGTCAAAAACCTGACGACACAGGCGCAGGACGCGCTAGGATGATCCCAGACCAACGATCGGATCAATAAGGGAGAGTGAAATGTTCAAACATCTGATAGCCGCCACCCTGGTATTCACCGCAACGATTGCAGCGGCGGAAGACCGATGGCTGTCGATCCCGGAAACACCCGCGATGCCGAAAGCAGCGACGAGCGGCACGATCCCGGTCAATGGGATCGAAATGTATCACGCCACCTACGGCGATGCTTCGGAAACCCCTATTCTGCTTATCCATGGGGGTTTGGCCCATGCGGACATCTGGGCGGAGCAGGTCAAGGATCTGATGACAGATTTCAAGGTCATTGTTGCCGATACGCGCGGGCACGGGCGAAGCTCGAACGATGGCAGCGCCTATTCCTACGACCTGCTGGCCTCCGATTACCTCGCGCTGCTGGATCAGATCGGCGTGGACAAAGTGCATCTTGTCGGCTGGTCCGACGGGGCCAATATTGGCTATGCCATCTCCCAGTCACACCCTGAACGGTTGGCCAGCCATTTTGCCCATGCAGGCAATATCACGCTCGATGGCATCGACCCTTCCGTTGAAAACAACGCGGTCTTTCGCACCTACGTCGGGATGATGGCGTCTGACTACGCGCAGATGTCGCCGGTCCCAGAGGGGTTCGATGATTTTCTGGCGGGCGTGGTGGAGATGTGGAGTACCTCAAAACCCGGCGGGGCCGAGGCGCTCAAAAGCGTGACGGTGCCGACCCTGGTGGTGCAGAGCGAATTCGACGAAGCCATCCTGATGGATCATTCGAAAATGATCGCGGGCATCATGCCTGCGGCTGAGTTGCGCGTTCTGGAAAACGTGAGCCATTTCGCATCGTTCCAGGCCCCCGGTGAATATACCAACGCCATTCGCCAGTTCATCGCGCAGTAACACAGCCCCGGAACCGCCAACAAATGAGGGTTATATCATAGCGCCAAAGTCATGCGGGCTCAGTCGATCCGCACAACGACCTTGCCCGTGGCTTTGCGTGTTTTCAGCAGATCGAGCGCTTCGTTGGCCTGCGCCAGAGGTAGGATGTTACTGACATGCGGTTTGATCCTGCCGTCCACGTACCATTGCGTCAGGACCTCGAAACTGTCGGTCAGAACTTTCGGATTCACACGTGTATACCCCCCCCAATAGAACCCGATGACGGTGAGGTTCTTGACCAGCAGATGATTGGCGGGGATTTGCGGCACCTCTCCCGAGGCAAAGCCCAGCGGGATAAGCCGCGCCTCGGGTCTGCACGCCCGCAGAGCGGATTTGAACTGATCCCCTCCGATGGGATCATAAACCACGTCCGCACCCCCCAGTGATTTGACAGTATCGCGGATGTCATCAGTCTCGGAATTGATCAGATGATCCGCACCAGCGGCCTTGGCGACCTGTAGTTTGTCGTCACCTCTGGCAACAGCGATGACCTCGGCCCCCATGAGCTTGCCCAGTTCCACCGCCGTCAGCCCAACCCCGCCGGAAGCGCCCAACACCAGCAACCTTTCGCCCGGTTTCAAATGCGCCTTGTAGTCAAGCGCCACGTGGCTGGTGCCATAAGCGATCAAAAATGCGGCGGCGTCTTCATCTGTCATCTGGTCCGGGATCGGCACACAGATATCGGCGGAAATGGCGGCGTAATCTGCCAAGGCGTCAAACCCGCAGTAGGCCGCCACCCGCTGGCCGACCCGCAAAGTCGTGACACCTTCACCGATGTCGGTCACCGTGCCGCAAAGTTCCATACCCAGCGTGAAGGGGAGTGCGGGCTTTTCCTGATAGGTTCCCTTGATGATCAGCAGATCGCCAAAATTCAGGCCACATGTGTGCACCTTGACCTGTACCTGCCCTGGCGCGGGCTTTGGTGTCGGGATATCCCGCAGTACGAGAGGTTGACCGAGTTCGGTGACCTGCATGGCGCGCATCGACGTTTCCTTTCTGGGTCGCGGCTGACCGGATCAAGCCAGCGCTATTCGTGAATGACCGTAAATGACCAAGGCATCAAATCCAGTGACCTTCCTGTCATGACAGTGTTATCTTTCACTGATCCAAGCGACTGGCAACGACGAAAAGCAGCCCATGACCTTCTCCAGATACGGCATTTATTTCACACCCGCTCCGGGCCCCTTCGCCGAAGCAGGCGCGACATGGCTCGGGTGGGACGTGGCGAACGGGTGCCGCGTGGGTGCCCCCGATGATGATGTCACCAAGCGCCCGCGCCGCTACGGGTTTCACGGCACCATCAAGCCACCGTTTCATCTGGTGCCCGGCAAGACCGCACAGGCGCTTGAGAGCGATCTGGAAAGGCTCTGTGATGCTCTTGAACCGGTGGTACTGGAAGGACTGACGCTGAGCAGGATTGGCCCGTTCCTCGCGCTGACGGCTGTGGGAGACGTCCGGGAACTGGCGCAGATGGCAGGTCAGGTTGTGCGCGGATTGGATGGCTACCGCGCGCGCCCCGATGAGGCAGAGCTTGCCCGCCGGCGGCAATCCAACCTGACGGCCTTGCAGGAACAAAACCTCAAAGACTGGGGCTATCCTTACGTGATGGAGGCTTTCAAGTTTCACATGACCCTGACCGGCCCGCTCCCGCAAGCACAGCGTGATGCTGTTCTGGCGCGGGCCAATACACATTTTGGCGATCTCCCGCCGCGCCCCTTTGTCATCGACAGCCTGACGCTGGTGGGGGAAGGCGCGGATAGCCGGTTCCGCGAAATCAGGCGCTTTAAGCTGCGCGCCGGCCTGTAAAAGCTTGCCCCGCTCAAGGGGCCTGCTCCGCCAGAAAACGGCGAAGCAGGGATTTTGATGTTGTCAGTTCAACGCCTTGCGCGAGATGTTCCCGATGTCAAAGAACATGGTCTCGCCGGAATGATCATCAACCCCGTCGTTATCGGTTGCAATCCATGCCTGGCCCTCCGGCGAGATGGCCAGACCCTCGATCTTGTCGAGAACATATCCGCCCGTCGCTTTGAGGTCCGGGATCATGTCGCGCACCAACGTTTTGGAAACCACCGGCAAATCCGATCCGAGTGCTGCGGGTGCCAAATCATCAAGCGGCACCGCATAGATTTTCTTGGTCACGGCGTCGCTTGCGTGCTGATTGTCGCGCTCAATGATGTAGACGCTGTCCCCATAGAGGCTCAACTCGCTCAGGCCAACCCAGCCTTTTTCTGCGGCCGCTTTTGGATAGAGCACAGCGCCCCACTCTTCGGTCTCAAGATTGTAGGCGACAAGTTTCACGTGATCTTTGGGGTCATCCGCCCATTGACGCTGAACCGGCATCCAGAGCATCTCCCCCACCTTCGCAATACCCTCAAAGCCAAAGCGCCGTTCAAAGGCCATGAGGTAGGGGGGCAAACCGATTTCCGCGATGATTTCGCCGGTTGCGCTTACGTTCAGAATGGCATGGGGCCGCAGACGATCCGTGCGCCCTTCAGACGCAATCCAGAAGCCGCCTTTGCCGTCCAGCGCGATCCCTTCCATGTCCAGCTTTTGCGCTGGCAAGCCATTACGCGTTACATCAATCGCCTCGACGATGCGGGCGGGCGAAGTTCTGGGATCGATCTTGAAAATCCGGGGCTGGTGGCCATAGAAACTGTCAGAAACCGCGTAGATCATGCCGTTCTGATCCGACACCAGGCCCGAGATCGCCCCCCACCCGGTCAGCGTTTCCATTCCCTTCGATGTAAGGTGCGGATAGCTCGCCGCCCTGTCCGTGTATTCATAGAGCATGACATGTGCGGGCGCGGCCCCGTCCTGGCGCCCATCAAATTCATTGGCGGTGACCAACAACCCTCTTTCAGGAATGGCCACGGCGCCCTCGGGGGAGATGCCAGACGGCAGCAGCTGATGCAGAACCGGTGCCGTAGGGTCAGTGACATCGTATACGGCAACGATAGAGGCGCGTTCCGCCATGACAAATACGAAAGGCGTGCCGTCATAGACGGCGAACTCCATACCTTCCGGTTCAACGCCTTTGCTATCGGAGCGCTTGTCGGGATAATGCCCGATCTGCACAATCGCCTGTTCCAGCGTGGCACCGCTTTCCCAGATCAACGTGCCGTCCTTGCGAAAGATGGTCATCCCACGCGCACCGCCGTCCATGTCGCCCTCATTGGCGATGGTGAAGTGGTCATCGTCGATCCACTGCACACCATCGGGCTCACGAAGGCGGCCCGGCTGGCGTTCATCAAAGATCAATGCCGCCCGTTCATCGGTGGCATCAATCCCTTCCAGATCAACCGCTCCGGCGGAGAAATGCGACAAGACCAATCCGTCCCTGGCGACAATGGCGATGTGGTTATTTTCCTGAAGCGTCACGACGACCTCACCGAGGCTATTGATGTCGACAAATTCCGGCTCGGGATCTTCGCCTGCGATATCGGCCAATCCAGCCAGACCGGACCGGCGCAGGGAGCCGCAATCCATTCTGCCGTCAGCGACATCCACAAGGACCAGATCACCCGCAGGCATTTGCGGCACCCGCCCTTCTCCTAAATCTTCGTCACGTTCGTTTTCGATGGCAATAGCGAGGAAGGATCCATCCTTTGCCCGCGCTGTGCTATCGGGCTGCCCCCCCAAATTGCAGGATTGCACGACCTGCATGTCCACAAGATCAACAGCTTTGATCATACCAGAGGGCGCTGTGTAGCTTTCGGATGTGTTCACGGCGACGAAGGCTGTGTTGCCGATCACGGAGACGGCTGTCGGCTCGCCCTGCATTGGCAAGGTTCCCTTGGGCAAAGGCGCATGGGCATTCGTGATATCAATGGCCCCAATCACCCCTGCGGGGCTATCGGTATATATCAGCGTCAGCCCGTCACCGGAGACATCAATGATCTCCGCGGATGTCTCTTCGGGGACGTCGCCCTCAAAGTTGGCGGTCACGGGAAAAGAGGCGATGCGGTTGAAGTTCATCTCCGCATGGGCAGGCGACAAGGCAATTCCGGCAAGCAAGGTGCTGGTCAGCAGCAGGGTCTTGGTCATTGATTTCTCCATATGTCTCGACATGCGCGCAAAGGCGCAGATTCAGGACACATGGACATGACAGTCCGGTATCAGTTTTGTGAAAGCAGGTTTTAAAGATCGATTGCGATTTCGCCGTTTTCGTCCGCCGCCCGGGATTGGCACAGGATGATGTTGTTCTCGCGCTGCGCCTTGGACAGAACAAAATCGCGATGCTCGACCTCGCCGGCAATCACCCCACATTTGCACACACCGCAAATGCCATCCGAGCATTTGATATCCACCTTCAGGCCATGCTCGACCAGTACATCCGCCGCCGAACGGTCCGCCGGGACGGCGATTTTTCGACCGTCTTTCAAGGCCAATGTGAAGGGGTGGTTTTCATATTCCGGCAGTTCAGGGACTGAAAAATACTCCAATCGCCGCGCCTCTTCCGGGAAACCCCCACGCTCGGCTGCCGCAACAACCGCGTTCATGTAGCTTTCGGGTCCACAGGTATAAACATGCCAGCCCGGCTGGTACCCTTCCAGTACCTTATCCAGATCAGCGCGCGTATCTTCATCTGAAATATGGATGTGGACCCGATCCGCCCAGGGCATTTCAGCCAGATCATGGATGAACGCACCTGCCTGCCGGGTGGGCACAGAATAATGCAGATCGAAGGGTTTGCCCAAGCGATGCAGCTCATGCGCCATGGCGATCATCGGCGTGATCCCAATCCCGCCGCCCATCAGAAAGCTGTGCGAAGCCGATTTTTCGACCGGGAAGTGATTGATCGGACGGGACACAAAAACCTTGCGACCCTCGTTGAAAATACGGTGCAGCAGTTCTGAACCACCGCGCCCGTCCGCTTCCCGCAAGACTGCAATTTCATAGCGTGAGCGGTCGCCTGGGTCCCCACACATCGAATATTGCCGCAGCTTGTCCGGCGTCACGACGATGTCGAGATGGGCGCCCGCGGTCCATTCCGGCAATTCCCCGCCGTCCAATGCACGAAAGACGTAGCGGCTGACCTCGCTTGTCAGCTTTTCTGATTGCGCGATCTCAACCCGAACCACCGGGCTGTCACTGCCATTGAGGTAGCGGTGATCCCACGCGCCCGTCTCACCCGCCGCCTTGCGGGATTTGTATTCCTCCGCCGTGATCATCGCCTGATAGGCCTCGATCCCCGCCTCGCGATCCATCGGGAACGGGTAGGGCCAGGGGTGCGGGGCGAGACTGGCCGGATAGACCGCCAGCGTCTGGTCCTCGTATTTCAGCGCCAGATCCTTTTGCAGATCACGCGCATTCACCGGTTTGCGGGTTGGATGGTATCCGCCGTCTTCGGCCAATTCGATGTCCCACCACCACTTCTTGATCGGGTTCAAACGGCCGTTGCCCACCGCATCGTCCAGTTTTGCGAGGACCGGTGCCAACTTCGGTACATTCATCGCCGCCCACCTGAAGGGACGTTCTGCAAAGAGCCCTTCGAGGTTCCAGGGGCATGTTTTCATGCACCGGCCACACATGGCCCCGCCCGGTGTGGTGATCCGATATGTCGCACATTTCTGGCTGTCCGACTTCCAGATCTCGTAGCCGTTGAACATCAGCTTGGGGCCTGCGGTAATTGCCCCCGAGGGGCATTCGCGCGCGCATTTGTTGCAGCTTTCGCAGAACTTCTGCAGGCCGAAGTCAATCGGCTTGTCATGCGCCAGAGGCATATCCGTGGTCACAACGCCCGACTTCAGCCGCGGCCCCAGAAAGGGGTTCAGAATGACTTCGCCAATGCGGCTGACCTCCCCTAACCCGGACAACAACAACAGCGGCGGCTGCAATACTTCGCCATCCAGAACCGTATGCGCCTTGGCTTTATAGCCGAGATTTCGGATTTGACGAGCGATCACGCCGCCCAGCAGAGAAAACCGAAGATAGGCCCGCATGGACTGGGCCACGGATATCCAGTCGTCGCCAGAGGCCCCTTCCATGGTGTCAAACCCCTGATCAATGATCATGCTGATCGCCTGATCATGTGGCGGTTTGAGCGGCGCGCCCGTGGCGTCGTGGCTGTACCAGGTCCAGTCCGGACACCGGCTCAGCCCAACAGCGTCCACGCCCAGGAAATAACAGGCCGCTTTGACATTCGCGGCATTGCGCTCTGCATCATCGGGGCGGGGTCCTTCATTGCGCGGGCCATCCTGCAACAGGACAAACGCCCCCAACATGCGGCGCTGTGCCATGGATGGCGCTGCTTTGCGGGCATAGTGCCCCCCTGCTGATCCTTCCTGATTGGCCTTGCCCATATCGCCAAACTGCGCCCGTGCGAACATGTCGGTGCGTTTGGGCACACGCGCCACATTGGGCTCGTCAATATAGGTTGTGGGCTGATCTACGCGTGTGAGCGTCTCAAATGGATGCGGCCCAAGGGCAAAATCCCGGCTGGCGAACGGGTCCTTGGTGAAAGCCGATTTCTGACTGCCTTTGCCCAGCCACCAGGCCGGGGCATTGGTGCGCAACCAGGTCTGAGCGCGCATCGGTGCCAGCGGGGCGTCATGGGCAAGCGGCATGGTCGTTGTCAAAACGGCCACGCCAAATCGGGTTCCGAGATAGGGATTCACAAGGGTCCCCTCTTCGATCGAGGCGAGACCGGCGGCCACCGTCAACCGGTCGAGGTCAACATCGGTGCTGGTGCCGGTATGGGCCTTGGCATCCCAACCCAACAGTCGGATGTAGTTGGCCAGAACGACCGCTGTCTCTGCGGCGCGCAGACAGGCGCGATGGGCCTGCGCGTCCTCCAGCCAGTCTGTACCAGCCTCCCCGTCACGCGGGTCACGCGGCATTTCATACAGGAAAACCACGCAATGGGCGTGATCGACAATCGTGGTCGGTGGCGCGGTCATGGAATCGCGCAGATCCGCCATGATCACATCTATGCCCGACGCGAGGGTTTTGGTTTGCTTGGTGCGCAAATCCTCTGCCAGCCTGTCAATGTCAGGGTTTCGAATGGGCTGGTTCAGAATTGCAGACGCAACCAGCGGGCCAACCCCCACCATCGAGGCATCACTGAAGTACCCGAACGACTTCAGATGATTGGCCCTTTCGTGCAAGTCATCCGGACATTGGGACCGCGTTTTGTTGACCAGCCCGTCACGGATGGCGTCCATTGTCGCCTGATAGTCCGCCATCGCATTCACGATCGAGGCAGGGGTATGCGGTCGTTGGAAATCCGGAGGTTGGAATGGCGGGAGTGACGCCAAATCCGGCATCTCGCCACGCACAAGTCGCTCCAGCGGGTAGGGCCCCAGATGTGGCGCCCTATTCCGGGTGGAGAAAAACCGGAAGCTCATTTTGCGCCTCCTCGAAGGTCTTTTTGGCCTGTGCAGATCACTGTGCAGATCACCGCACAAATTTTAGGCAAGGTACGTTTAATCAGCACCCGATGACAATGCATTGCGCCCCGTCAACAGGCGCAATGTGCCGATTTCTCCGAATTGTGAACGACTTGCGCGGGGGTCTGCGAAGCCCCCCGCAGCCTCAGGTTGTTCCAAGTATCAGATCAGAGGCCTTTTCCCCGATCATGATCGCAGGCGCGTTTGTATTTCCTGAAACGATCTCGGGCATGATCGAACAATCCGCCACGCGCAGGCCCTTGATGCCATGGACCTTCAGCTCAGCGTCAACCACCGCGTCCTCGCCTGATCCCATCTTGCAGGTCCCTGTCGGGTGATAGATCGAGGCCGTATTGTTCCGCGCCCAATCGAGCGTTGCATCATAGTCGTCAATGTCCAGGGTTGAATGCGGCCTGAATTCCTCCGAGATCTTGGAGGTCAGGGGCGCATGGCGCGCGATTTTGCGCGCGATGTTCACGCCTGCCACAATCGTCCGGCAATCGGTTTCGGTGGACAGGTAATTTGGAATAATTTTCGGATAGGCGCGCGGCTGAGCAGAACTCAGACGAATTTCGCCCTTGCTCTCGGGTCGTAACTGGCAAACCGACATGGTGAAGGCCGAGAACTTATCCGCTCCCTTGCCCGGATTCTCGGCTGACAAGGGTTGGACATGGAACTGAATGTCCGGCGTTTCCATATCTTCGCGGGTTTTGAGAAAACCGGTTGCGAGGCTTGCCGCCATGGTCATGGGACCCGCCCGGAAAAGCGCGTATTTCAGGCCGATTTTTGCCTGACCAAACAAACTGCTGACCTCATCGTTCAAGGTCGGCTCATTGCATTTGTATACCAGGCGCGCCTGCAAATGGTCCTGCATGTTCTTGCCGACCCCTTTGAGTTCTTTTTTGACCTCAATGCCGTGTTCGGAAAGTTGCTCAGCTTCGCCAATACCTGACAGCATCAAGAGCTGTGGAGAATTTATGGCCCCTCCGCAGAGGATAATGTCGCGATTTGCCTTGATGGTCTGGACCCGTCCTGATCGGTCCTTGTAACTGACCCCCGTGGCACGGCCATCTTCAATTTCAACCTTGTCCACCTGCGCATGTGTAACAATCTGCAGGTTCGGCCGCTTCTTGACCGGGTTCAGATAGGCGACGGCGGAGCTGCACCGACGGCCGTTGCGGGCAGTAAGTTGGAAAAACCCTACCCCCTCCTGATCAGCGCCGTTGTAGTCGGGATTAAATTTGTACCCTGCCGCCTGGGCCGCCGCGACCCATGCATCTGTAATGGGGCGCTGAATGCGCATGTTGGAAACCGACAGCGGGCCCTGATCGCCATGATACGCGTCTGCGCCGCGTTCATTGCTCTCGGCACGTTTGAACAGGGGCAGCACATCATCCCATCCCCACCCGGTATTCCCCATCTGACGCCAGCGGTCATAATCCTGTGGTTGCCCGCGTACATAAAGCAGACCGTTCAGTGAAGAAGACCCCCCAAGCACCTTGCCACGGGGCCATTCGATCGACCGGCCATTCAGCCCGGGATCAGGCTCGGTCTTGTAGCACCAGTCCACGGAAGGGTTGTGGATGGTTTTGAAGTATCCAACTGGAATGTGGATCCAGGGGTTCAAATCCCGCCCACCTGCCTCCAGCAAGATCACCTTGTTTTTGGGGTCGGCGCTCAACCGATTGGCCAACACACATCCTGCGGACCCTGCTCCGACGACAACAAAATCAGCTTCCATATCGACCTCCCAAACCAGTGTGAAAAAAACTCTATGCAAAAAGAGAATACTATACTAGTGTTTTTTGGGACTAATAGTCTCAATAAATGACATTCAGGGAGGAAGTCATGGGAATTTACGACAAACTAAACCACATTTCGCGCCGGGATCTGTTCCGGGTCGCGGGGCGCTACGGCATGAGCTCCACTTTGCTCGCTGCGGGTGGCTTTGGTGGGGCGATGAGCCTTGCAAACTTGGCTAATGCGGCCGAATCGACCTACGAAAAACGTTTCGCAAAAGAGCCCAAATTTACGTTGAAATTCGGTGCCGCGGGCTTCAATGCACGCAACCTTTTGATCGAACGCGCCGGTGCGCTGGAATTCGCTCGTGACCTTGAAAGTCGCACCGACGGAGAGATTCGCGTCGAGTTTATCGGCGATAATCAGATTTGTGGTCAGGTTTCCTGCGTCGAAAAAGCCCAACAGGGAATCGTTGATATCTATGCGGCCTCCACTCAGAACTCCGCCGGGGGCGCCCCTTATCTGAACGTTCTGGACTACGCCTTCATGTTCCGCAGCCGGGCCGACCAGTATCACTTCCTCTATCACCCCAAATCTCAGGAACTGCTGCGCGAACCCTATGAGCGCCGCCACGGTCTGAAATTCCTGTTCTCCCACGCGGAGCTTCGCGGCATCCAGTTGGGCCTGTCCTGGGAAGACAAGCCAACGGTGACCAGCATCGAAGAACTCTTTGGCACGAAAAACCGCGTCACGGGCACCCAGTTGGGCCGAATCGCCATGACAGCGCTGAACCTGAACCCGGTGCCCGTCGCCTGGGAAGAAACCCTCGACGGTCTCAAGCAGGGTCTGATTGATGGTGCGGAAACATGGGCATCCGCCGTGGCCTACGCCAACATGTCGCCGGTTGTGTCCCAGTCCGTACACCTCGACTTCTTCTGCGGCACAGAGCACACGGCGATGAACGCAGGTGTCTTCGACAGCCTTGGCGGCGAATTGCAGGACGCCGTGATGGAAAGTTCCTATTGGAGCCAGGTCCATGTACAGGCTGCAAACGAGGCGGCTCTGGTCAAAACGGTTGGTCTTTCCGATCCGATTCTGCCAAACACAATCTTCGCTCAAAACAACGTGCGTAACGCCTTCCTGTCGAAAGAAGAGCGTCGCAAGGCCGAAGAAATGTGCTCGCCAGAGTTCCAGCCACAATTGTGGGAAGACTGGCGCGAGCGTCTCAACGGATGGTCGGGTGGTCTCGACACGTATCAGGAGATCTACAACATCGCGCGCGAGATCGACGAAGATACACTGCCAGAAAACGTCGAACCACGCCGCTGGTGGAAAGCCTAATTCCGGCCTAACCCAAATAAGAAGCCGGTCCGTCAACAGGCGGGCCGGCTTTCCAGTACTTTTCAGTATCTCGCAAATGGCCCTTGAACGGTTCATCCGTTTGAAAAAGTCCAAAAAATGTTCGGGCCGATGGTTATAGTGCTTTGATCCAATGGTGCTTTTCGGGCAGCATTGCATGAGAACAACATAGGGAGGGCGCCAGATGTCAATCTTGGCGGATATGGGCACCATCGTCACGGCGACGCTGAGTGGCGATATTAATTTCAAAGTGGTCCAGGCCTACCGGTCCCCGGGGGCTTGGTTCGTGTTTGGACCACTGACCGTGATCGGCGGCTTTCTGGTGCTTTGGTTGTACAAGAAGATTCCGTGGCTTGACCGGCATCTGGAACGCACGATCATCGTCTACACCTACATCATCATCGCCCTGATCATCTTTGTCGGCGTGATCCAGCGTTTCGTCTTTTCGGCGCAGGTGCCCTGGTCGACGACGATCCCCCCGCTCCTGTTCATGATCATGGCGTGGTACGGATGTTCCTATAATGTCAAACTGCGCACGCACCTCAGTTTCAACGAGTTCCGCACCAAGATGGGACCCAAAGGGCAATTGACCTGCCTGCTGCTCGACAACTTGCTGTGGTTTATCTTCTGCATCATCGTTGTCACCACTACCGCGCGGGTGACCGTCAACACCTATGACAATTTCGCCATCGTGCTGGGCACCGACAACGTCATGCGTTGGTGGTTCATCGTCACCATGCCGATTTGTTTCGTGATGATGGCCGGGCGGGTTCTGGAGAACCTTTTCGAAGACCTTGAGAAATACCGCAACGGCGAGCCGTTGATTGAACAAGCCGTTATCGGGGGAGATGTCTGATGTCTGACGGATCATGGATCACAATTATCTCGCTCGGGGTGACCTTTCTCTTCATGCTTGGCACCCCTGTCTTGCTCATCATCTTCTACTGGGTTGTGGGCTGTAGCTTCGTCCTCGATCTGACGCTCGACAATACCGGCTCGGAGATGCTCAACGTCTTCAAGGACGGGTTTGCGCTGCTGGCGATGCCGCTTTTCATCCTGACCGGGGACCTGATCAACAAATCAGGGATCGCCAAACGCCTGTCGGATTATGCTTACGCCTGTCTCGGTTGGTTGCGCGGCGGCCTTGCGATGGCTTCCATCGGGGCCTGCGGCCTTTTCGCTGCGATCTCAGGATCGAACTCGGCGACTACCGCAACCATCGGCTCGATGCTACACCCCGAGATGGTCAAGGGCGGCTACGACGAACGCTTCTCCGCGGCCACGGCTGCTGCTGGTGGTACAGTCGGAATCATCATTCCGCCGTCGATCATCTTCATCGTCTACGGCTTCCTGATGAATCTCGAAGTGGGACAGCTGTTCCTGGCAGGTATCATTCCGGGTATTCTGATGGTCCTCGCCATGATGTCGGTCTGCTTTGTGGTCTGCACGATCAACAAGTGGGGCATTCTGACAAACCTCAGCATCACCCGTATGACCAAAACGGCGCTTGGCGCTTGGTTGGGTTTCTTTGCCATCGGTCTGGTGCTGTGGGGCATTTACACCGGTAAGTTCTCCCCCACCGAAGCGGCGGGGGTCACCGTTGGGTTCGGGATCATCGTTGGTTTGGTCAGCTACCCGCTGAACAAGCTGATGGGCAACGATTCCAGCATTCCCGTGGATGAAAGAACCTTCGGCTCAATGGTTGTCGTCGAAGGGTTCACCCTGCCGGAAATCCCGTCAATTGTCGTGCGCTCCGCACAGATCACCGGCATTCTCGCTCCGCTGATCGCGGTATCAGTGGTGATGCAGCAAATCCTGTCGCTCCTGGGCGCACAGGAGACCATTGGTGGGTTCGTGACCAGCATGGGTGGATACTATCCGGTGCTCTTTACGGCGATGGCGATGGTCTTTGTCGCCGGAATGATCCTGGAAAGCCTTCCTGTAACGATCATCATGGCCCCGATCCTTGCGCCTATTGCAGCCTCCGTTGGTGTGGATCCGATCCACTTCGCGGTCATTTTCCTGGTTGGCGCATCCATCGGCTTCATCACGCCACCATATGGCTTGAACCTTTACGTGGCGTCGGGTGTCACAGGCGTTCCCTATTTCCGCCTGCTGAGATATTCGACAATGTATCTGTTCTCGCTCCTGGCGGTTTGGATACTGGTCGCCCTGACACCTCAACTGGCACTCTTTTTGCTACCAAACTAAAGAAGACAAATGCCGGACGATTTTGCAAATGAAGGACAGGGCCAGATACCAACCAACCTGCGGTTGCTGGTCCTGTTGGAAGAAGTTGCAAAGGCGGGTGTCCCTGTCACACCGTCGGCTCTGAAGGAAAGTCTGCAATTACCCAAACCAACCCTGCATCGGCTGTTTCACACGGCCGAAGCATCCGGTTTCCTACAGCGAGATATTGATGGCAAGTCCTATGGCCCCGGCCCCAGGCTGCGGCAACTTTCCATCAATACGGTCTCTTCGCAGCGCCTCAGAACCGTGCGTCTGGCAATTCTGCGCAGTGTCGCTGAGAAGATCGGTGAAACCTGCAATATCGCGGTCCCCGACCGGGATGGGATGACCTATCTTGACCGCGTAGAGACACATTGGCCCTTGCGTATTCAACTGCCTGTGGGAACGCAGGTACCGTTTTACTGCACCGCCAGTGGCAAGATGTTCCTGTCCTCCCTGAGACCCGCTTATCTGGACCGGTTTCTCTCCAATGCGCGACTGGAAAGACGTGCACCCGGAACGATCACCAGCAAGGCCAAGCTCAAAGAGGAAATCGAGGCAACGCGCAAGCGCGGATACTCGACCGATGATCAGGAGTTCATGGAGGGTATGGCCGCCATTGCCGTCCCCATCCTGGACGATCGCAAACGTCTAGTGTCGACCTTGTCAGTCCATGCGCCGTTGCAGCGTCAGGATTTGGCCGGTTTGGCCAAGAACATTGATGCGTTAAAGACCGCAGCGCAGGAGCTTACAGCGCTGATCAACAGCTGAGGTTCTGAACGTTGTGCCAAAGGTGGACCTGTGCCTCCTCCTGCCGTCCACGTACCTTCACCGGTTTCACATCGCTCGAAGGCTGCGAGGCAGGGGTACCAAGCCCTTGCATCAATTCCTCGGTGGCTGCAATGACCGCGCTTTCCGATTTGGCTACTTCCATCAAACGGCTGGCCAGATTGACGGTATCACCGGCAACCGAGACCTGTTGATGCCGCTCACCCCCCAGCCGCGAGAGCACCACCTCACCACGATGAATGCCGACGCGGCACCCGAGTACGGGCGTCCCAACGACCGCCCGACCCAGACCCCGCACATCATCAACCAGCTCAAAACCAGCCTGCAATGCATTATCCGCGCTGGGTTTGACGGCATCCGTCATCCCGAAAACGGCCAATGCACCATCACCCATGTAATTCAGAACGATGCCATCGTGTTCTTCGACTCGATTGGCAATCACCTGATGGAACCGTTTCAGGAAATCTTGCGTATTAGCCGGGCCAAGCGCTTCGGACAATTGGGTGAACCCGCTGAGGTCCACGAAAAATACGGAAAGGATCATCGGGGTTGGCTCTTTCAGGAATGCCGGGTTCTCTGAAATCATCTCGGCCAGAGCAGGTGACTGAAACTGCTTGAGCGCGGCAAGGGCGCGCGCGCCGTGACTGGCTTTGCGCTTCTCGCGGAAGTAACGCAGCGCCGATCCGGCGATGATAGGCAGGCCGGCGCTGGCCAGCGGCACAGCGGCACTGAGCCAGATGCCATTCGAAAAAGCAAACCAAACGACCGCCATATAGGCCCCGAGCACCCCAAGCGCCAGCGGTATGCCCGTAGACAAAGGCAGGCTGAGTACCAGAACCGTGCAAATCAGAGCAAGCCCGATCGAGGCTGCCACATCTGCCCATCGGGTAGTCATATCACGCAGCAGGGTCTCACCACCCAGCAATTGAGAGACCGCCGTGGCAATGACCTCAACACCGGGTGTGTCGTCCCCGAAAGCGGTGGGAAACCGATCCCCGAAGGCCGTTGCGGTGTAGCCAATGATGACGGCTTTACCGCGAAGGCGCGCATCCTGACTTCCCGCCAGAACATCCAGGGCAGAGAGGGTCGGCAAGGTTCTCTCCGGACCAACCAGCCGAAGCGGCATCTGCATGCCCAGATCCAATGGAATGACCGCGCCCGCCAGGGTCACGGCATCTTCGGAGACCCTCGGTTCTGCACCAGCGAACAAGGCAGCGACACGCAGCGGCAAAGAGGGTTCAATGCCTTGGTCCGTCAGGAAAACAACAGGCATATGGCGCGGCGTCCCGCTGGCGTCAGTCGAGACATTCACCAATCCGGTCATAGCAGCACTGGCAAAAATTGATTGCGGCCTGAGCACCGTGTCAGGTGTCACAATTTCCCAAGGTGCATTGGCTTGCGAGAAACTTCCTGCGGAGGCTATCACCGTGGGGACACTGGCCAGTGCCGCCGCCAGCTTGTTATGGGTTTCCGGAGCACCGGCATCGGCCAGGATCACGTCGAGCCCCACAACCTTGGGTTCTGCGGCACTTACGCTCTCGATCACTTTGGCCAAGAGCAACCGGCCTTCGGCAGCCGTATCGCGCGTGCCTTCGATGGTCGCGTTGTCGATCGCGACAATGATAACCTCCCCGGCAGGGTCGACCGGGCCCGTCAAGGCGAACCGGTAGTCCAGAAGCACTGCTTCCAACCCATCCAATCGACTGCTGGTCCCGGAGATATGGGGAAGAGAAATCCAGTAAACCCACAAAGCGGCCATGCCCAACGCGATGACGCCGGTCCAGAGTGGCGACGCAGATGCGGTTTTCATCTCCCGAAGCGTGCCATCAATGCCGCGGCACGTTCCTCCCCCCAAACCCCAACCTCGGACGCGCCTTGCGAAGATACATCAATGCCCTCGCCTGCGCGCACCAAGGCCACTGGCGCATCGGCCCCAAGCGGTGACACAGAAACTTCGCCCAGCACGACAAACACCGCCGTCGACGTCTCCGAAACATCGACCACGAAAACTGTGCCGCGTACCGCCGCGATCGCATGTGGCGTTCGGATTTGAGGGCGCGCCTCTCCGGGCGTCACCTCAAGTAAAACTGCGCCGTTTTTCAGGTCGAATTCAGCCTCGTCACCGTCAGTAAACGCCATCTCGGCGACAGCCTCGATCTCGAGGATGATGCCAAATGCACACCGCAGGACATCACGCTCGGGATCGCCTGCCTTGGTGATCTCACAGTTCGGAGGCACCTGAGCGATCGCAAAGCCTGGTGGCAAAACGATACCAATCAGAAACAGCGCAACAACAAATCTGGCAAAAATCATCATATGTACTCTTTCAAAACAATAGGGTGCGCAGTTCCGGCAAGGATGCGATCCACCAGCCAAATGATTAACATTATTTTTGCCTGCGCTAAAGACACTCGCGCGTGCAAGGCGGATAATGGCAAAGCCGATGAATTCTTCGGTTTTCTGAAGGTTACCGCTGCGTACGCCCGTTTAAGCGCGCGGCAATGCGATTGACGCACGTTGGGGCAGATCACAACTGTCTCATGGGAAAACCAATGGCCGATACCTCAAGCTGCCTGTCTTTGCCGTTCATTCAACCGAACCAGGCCCAGAAACACGTCACGCACAATGAAGCCTTGCGGATCCTCGATATCCTGACCCAATTGGGCGTGCAGGCCGATGACCAGCCCGTGCCACCTGCAACACCCGTTGAAGGAGACCGCTATATCGTCGGGGATAGCGGGACAGGCGACTGGGCCGGGCACGACGGGGATATCGCGCTTTTTGAGAACAGCGTCTGGCAGTTTTTCACCCCGAAACCCGGCTGGCGCGCCTATGTGATCGGGCGGGATTCCCTGATTGTGCATGATGGCACGGATTGGATCGATCTGGACAGCGCCGAGCTGCAGGAGATCGAAGCCTTCGGGCTTGGCATGATCTCCCTGCCCTCATCCCCTTTTTCCGCCAAGCTGAACGCAGCACTCTGGACCGCGCTCTATCGGGATGATGGTGGCAATGGCAGCATGATTTCCACCCTGAACAAGGAAGCCAGTGGGGATGATGCCGGATTCATCCTGCAACAGGATTTTGAAACGCGCGGTCTCTTTGGGCTTTTCGGCAGCGATAATATTCGGCTGGCGACATCTGCGGATGGCACCAGTTTTCATGACGGATTGATCGTGGATGCAGGTTCCGGCGTGGTCGATCAGCCCAACTTGCCGCGCTTCAAGGGTGTGACGAATTTCGACAACTATCTGTCTGCGGATGCATGGACCAAAATCGCCATCAACCTGACCGAGTTCAACGATCAGAATGCGTTTGATTCAGCAAACAATCACTTTGTTGCCCCGGCGGCTGGCAGCTACGTTTTTGCTGCCGCGCTGACATTCAAGCAAAACGCATCAAACCAGGCCCGAATTGGCGCGCGCCTGCTCCGAAACGGCGCAGAAGTGATCAGTGGGTCGGTGGGTGAAAACACCGGGCCGCACATCTCGGAGCAGACGTGCCTGAACATTCAATGCATGGTGCTGTTGAATGCCGGGGATACGGTCGAATTGCAGGGACACCTGCGCGGATTTGATGGATATTTCCTGGCTGATCAAACCAGTTTCTGGGGGTATAAGGTCGGATAATGCAGCCAGATCACGAGAGGGCTACTTGCACACTGTAACCCTGTCCGGTCCCGCTGAAGACAATGGCCACTGCCTCACGGTAGTGGCTGTTTCAACATCGTGAACCTGGTTTCTGCGCTCTTGACCGTGGTTCACAGAACGGATCGCAGCTTGTTGACCTGAATGCCCATTTTACTGTCTTTGCCATTGCTCTAGGATGACGCCCAGCTTCTTGCGGAACCCGCGGCAGCCCCCTAAAGAGCAAGGCCCATGCACCTCCAGTCCCACCATACCTACCCTTCTCGCCGATCTGCTGTTGCTGCGGACAACCTCGTCGCAACATCACATCCGCTGGCCGCCCAGGCCGGTTTGTCCATGCTCTATCAGGGCGGAAATGCAGTAGATGCGGCTCTGGCCGCTGCCATAGCGCTCACGGTCGTAGAACCAACAGGCAATGGTATTGGTTCAGACGCCTTTGCGATTCTTTGGGATGGCGCAGAATTGCACGGTCTGAACGCGTCCGGGCGATCTCCCGCCAACTGGACCGCTGAGCGTTTTTCCGGTCACGCGAAGATGCCTTTTCACGGATGGGAAAGCGTGACCGTCCCCGGGGCCGTATCGGCCTGGGTCAATCTGTCAGAGAGATTTGGCAAACTGCCTTTCGAAAAACTGTTCGAGCCAGCAATCGGCTATGCGGAGAACGGGTTTCCGGTGTCTCCCGTCATCGCCGCCCGTTGGCAACGTGGCGCTGGACAGCTCTCGCATCAGCCGGGTTTTGCTGAAACGTTCATGCCCGACGGGCGGGCCCCCAAAGCAGGTGAGTACTTCAAAAGTCCCGGGCACGCGCGAACTTTGAAACGCATTGCCGAGACAAAAGGCAAAGCCTTTTACGAAGGGGATATTGCTGAAGAGATCGCAGCCTTTGCCGCTGAGCATGATGCGGCCCTGACCCTGGATGATCTGGCCACGCACCGCGCGGACTGGTGCGGCACGATCAGCAAAGGGTTTGACGACAGTATCCTGCATGAAATACCGCCAAATGGTCAGGGCATTGCGGCGCTTATGGGGTTGGGCATTCTGTCGGGCACCAACATCCGCGATCTGGATGCCGACGACCCGCAAGCACATCATTTGCAGATCGAGGCCATGAAACTGGCGCTGCGCGACGCGGAACACTACGTGGCCGATCTGGATCACATGTGCAATATCACCGTGTCTGACATGCTTGATGACGGGTATCTGGCCGCACGTGCGCGCGAAATTGACCCCAACCGCGCCTGTGATTTTGGCGTTGGCGCACCCAGACACGGCGGCACCGTCTATCTGACCGCCGCTGACGCCAGTGGCATGATGGTCTCCTTTATCCAGTCGAATTACGCAGGCTTCGGCTCGGGTGTTGTGGTGCCCGGCACCGGTATCGCCTTGCAAAATCGCGGAGCCGGTTTCTCGCTTGATCCAAGCAATCAAAACGCCGTTGGCCCGCGCAAAAGGCCGTTTCACACCATTATCCCCGGCTTCCTGATGGATCGCGCGGGGCCGGTGATGAGCTTTGGTGTCATGGGCGGGCCGATGCAGGCCCAAGGCCATGTGCAGATGGTGCTGAGAACGCAGCTATTTGCTCAGGACCCCCAGATGGCCGTCGATGCCCCACGGTGGCGCGTAACAGATGGGCTGGGCGTGGCCTGCGAGACCACCATGCCCGCGGAGGTTCTGGAAAGGCTGCGCGCCATGGGTCACGACATATCGCTGGAAACACCGGACAACGCCTTTGGGTTTGGCGGTGCGCAACTGATCCACCGATTGCCGGGCAAAGGTTATGTGGCCGGGTCCGATCCGCGAAAAGACGGCATGGCGGTTGGTTTCTAATTTTTTGGCGTGTGACGCGTGACGCCGAAACCGATGGGTTTGCGTCTGTTGCCGGGCAAGGCCGGGTCTGGCCCCCAGATCGCCTGATAGGTGTCCACGGCCATGCCGCGCCGTTGAAAAAGGATTGAAAGTACCAACAGGCCAAGCCACCAGAGCGACAGGCACAGCCACATCCAGTTGGGCGCATTGGCCTGCCGCAACCCGGCCAGAATGGTTGCGACCGACAGGATCAGGGCGGTGTATCCGGCCAATTTATGGACATATTCAAAGGCAAGACGGCGCGGGGTCATGTCGAAGTGGTCCCCATGCAGTGAGCCATCGGCGGCAGGTTCCGTCGGGCCGCCCTTGGTGCCGCGCAGAATACCGCCCAGAATCTGCACCAGCGCCAGCACCAACACGGTCCAGCCCAGCCACATATGCGGGCCAGCAAGTGCCGCAAAAGGGGGAGCGATTAGGATCAGAATGAGCCCGACGCACATCAGGACGCAGGCCGAATATTGACAAAGCCGGTGCGTGTTCCACCAGAAATGGCTGTCCAGATGAGCGGGCCAGTTCTGCCCCGGGAATACTTTGAAGTAGCGCGCAATGAAAATGCCTATTGGCACCAGCACGCCCCAGGCGATCACCATGAACCGTGCGTGCCAGCTCAAATGCCAGCCCACGTCATGCGCGCGGGTCACATCCATGGGAGCCAGCAGCCACTCCATCATCAGCCTTTGACCGCGCCTGCGGTCATGCCGGTGATGATCTGTCGCGACGCCACGAAGGTGAAGATGATAGGCGGGATTGCCAGCAACATGCCCGTTGCCATGATCACCCCCCAGTCGATGTCAAATTCAGTGATGGAATTCACGATGGTGACCGGCACAGTGCGCGAATTGCGATCCGCCAGCGCATTGGCCAGCAGGAATTCGTTCCACGCGACCCGGAAGGTGAAAATCGCCGCTGCCGCGAGGCCCGGTTTGATCAGCGGCAGGACGACCAGGAAAAAGACCTGAAACGGCCCCGCCCCGTCCATACGCGCGGCTTCTTCAAGCTGGATGGGCACCTGAACGATGAAGCTTTGCAAGATCCAGATGACGAAGGGCAGGTTCATCGCCACATAGACCAGAATGATCCCTGCGCGCGTCCCGTCGATCTGAAACTGGAAGGTCCAGATGCCAAAGACCGGCACCAGCAGCACCGCCGGCGGCACCATGCGCATGGCCAGCGTCGACAGGGACACCGCATCGCGTCCCATAAACCTGAACCGGACCAGCGCATAGGCCGCCATGCAGCCGATCACCAGTGTCAGCACGGTCGAGACCAGCGATATGATCAGGGAATTGACCAGCGCGCGCCCGAAGGTCTTGTCGCAATAGTCGATATGGGGCGCTTCGTACCAGAGAAAGTCGCAGAGCGCGGTTTCGTAGTTGCGCAGGGTCGGCATGAACAGAAGCGACGAACTGTCGGACATGATGTCCACATTCAGCTTCAGCGAGGTCGTCAGCATCATCAGGATGGGGCCAATGGCCATGACGACGAGCGCCACAAGCAGCGCATAAAAGGCCGGGTTCTGTTTTTCGTAGGTCCTGTCGGCCATCAGATGTCCTCCTCCGCGGCTTTGCGCAGGCGGGCGGTGCGCGCTTCGACCGCCTTGTTGTAGGCGAACATCGCGAAGGTCAGGATCACCAGCAGGATCAGAAGGTAGTTCGACATGGCCGCCGCCTCCCCCAACTCGCGGAACTCTGATGCGGTTCGGGAAATGCGCAAGGACAGGATTTCAGTCGACAGACCCGGCCCGCCGTTGGTGAGCACAAGAATGACTTCGAGCACCTTGAAGGCATCAATCAGCCGCAGCAGCAAGGTGACAATCAAGACCGGCATCATCAGCGGCAGCTTGATATAGAGCACCTGCTGCCAGCCCATGGCACCATCAATCCGGGCCGCTTCCATGGCAGATTGCGGCAGCGATTGCAGCGCGGCCAGCGACAGAATGAAAATGAAAGGGGTCCATTGCCAGATGTCGGCAATCACCACGGAGGCAAAAGCCCAGGACCCATCGGACAACCACGGGATCGGATCGAGCCCAAGTGATTTCAGCGTGCGGTTAAAGACACCGACAGACGGGTGATACATGTAACGCCACATCAGGCCGACAACGATGGGCGCAATCATCATGGGCAGGATAAAGAGTGTGCGCAGCACCGACATGCCACGGATGTTCCTGTCGAGCAGGAGCGCCAGCCCAACGCCAATGACCATCTCCAGACTGACCACCACGGCGGCGAATTTCAGCGTTACAAAAAAGCTCTCGCGAAAGGCGGCGTCGCCCAGCAGGTTGATATAGTTCCGCAATCCGACAAATTCGGCCTCACCAATGCGCTGGCTGGGGTTCCAGTCCAGAAAACTGGCGTAGATCATGTACCCGATCGGGTAGAGCAGTGCCACCGCCATGACCAGCGCCGCCGGGGCGAGGAACAGATAAGGCGTCACCCTGTTTACATTTGCGCTTTGCATGATCTCATTTCCGGGAAAGCCGTGGTTTGGCCGGGCGACGATCTTGTGCCGCCCGACCCCTCTGGGAGAGGGTTACTGCCAGGTGTAGTACCCTGCCTCATCCATGATGGCCCGCGCCCGTTCGGCAACACCATTCAGGGCTTCCTGCGGGTCGAGCCCCTCGGTGAGAACCTGGCTCATGGTGGTGCCGATATCGGCGTTGATCTTGCCCCATGTCGGGATGATCGGACGCCAGTCGGGATCGGCATATTTCAGCGCTTCGCCAAAGGTCGCGGAGTAGGGATATTTCTCATTCAACCCTGCATCCTGATAGGTGGAGAAACGCGACGGATTGCCCCCGGCCATGGCGACAAGAAGATCGCCTTTTTTCGACGTCAGCCACTGCATCAGCAAAAAGGCGGCTTCCTTGTTCTGCGCATTTTTTGGGATTGCGATGCCGAAACCACCGGTTTGCGAGCCTCTGCGCACGCCCTCGGGGTGCAGCGCGTAGCCGACCTTGCCCGCCACCTTCGATTTGCTGGGATCTTCAAACCCGGCGGCGAAGGCGATGCTGTCCATGAACATCGCAGCTTGCCCCTGACTGAAAGCGGCAGCGGCTTCGGCGGGGCCGAATGTCTGGCTGCCTTCCGGGCCGCAATCCACGATGGTTTTCAGTGCGTTGGCGGCGGCAACACCGGCCTCATTGTTGATGATCGGTTCCCATTTGTCGTCGAAAACACGACCCCCCAGAGGGGCGAGATGCAACAGGAATGCATGAGATGCCTGGTGGCCGGAGGCTGCGCGCGACGCCATGCCGCCCATGCCCGGTTCCACTTCGGGCACCTTGCAGGCCGCATCCAACAGTTGATCGTAGTGTTGCGGCACGTCAATGCCGTGCTTTTCAAAGATGTCCTTGCGATAGGCCAAAACGGATGTCTCCGACCCGTAGGGGATGCCGAAAAGCGATCCGGTGGCCCCCGGCAGATACCCTTTGAACCCGCCTGCAACACCGATGTTGGCGACATAACCGTCAATCAGGTCTTCGGCGTCATAAGCCGGATCCGCCAGCTTGGGATTCATGAAGAACCGCGCAAGGTTTTCAAGCTGGTCCGCAAAAACATAGTCCGCCTTGGAGAAAACCACATAGGCGATCATGTCATAATCGCCTTCGGATTTGGTCAGTTCCAGCGTCTGTTTCTCGCGCATCTTGAGGTACTGGAGTTGGTCGACCTCAACCTCAATGCCGGTCTCTTTGGTGAACTCCGGCAGGACTTTCATCATCGCATTGTAGTGCGGGTGCGCCGGTACGTTGATCACCAGCGTGGTGCCGGCATAGGGCGCATATGGCCCGCCGTGGCCGTCCGCAAGTGCGACCCCCGCCATGGAGACGGACACCGCCGTCCCCGTCAGAACTGATTTCAGTGATAGCATTCTTGGTTCCTCCCTAATGCCAATTTCGGCCTATGTCAGAGCCTGAGCCCTGTTGATTTGTCGAAAATCATGATTTCGTCAGTAAGCACGCCAAACGTCCGGACAGCGCCGGATTTGATCGGGGTGGCGCTTTGTGTTTCCACCAGAACATCCGCCTCGCCGCAGCGCGTCACCAGCACGGATTGCGCGCCCAGGTATTCAGATACGATCACGCGCAACTCAATCGCCGCCCCTTCGGTGCCTTCAGAGACAAAGCTCGATGGTCTGAGCCCCAATGTCACATCCTTAGCGTTGGCATTTTTGACGTCGGCCGCAGTTTCAGGGCTCAGCGGCAGCGCATAGCCCGCGCCACGCACCCACATGGCGTCGCCTTCCTGCGTCAACTCGCCATCCAGAAAATTCATTGTGGGCGATCCGATGAACCCCGCCACGAACTTGTTGACCGGGCGTTTGAACAGTTCTTCGGGCGTGCCCTGCTGCTGGATGAACCCATCGCTCATCACGACGATCCGGTCGCCAAGGGTCATCGCCTCGACCTGATCATGGGTCACATAGACCATGTTCTTGTCGATGGTGTCGCGCATCTCGGCAAGCTCGGCACGCATCTTGCCGCGTAGCTTGGCGTCAAGGTTCGAGAGCGGTTCATCAAAAAGGAAGGTCCCCGCATCGCGCACCAAAGCACGCCCCATCGCCACGCGCTGACGTTGCCCGCCGCTAAGCTCCGCTGGTTTGCGATCCAGCAGATGCGCGATGTTCAGCATCTTCGCGACGCGTTGCACTTTTTCTTCGATTTCGGATTTCGGCACCCGCGCCAGACGCAGCGCAAAGGACATGTTTTTGGCGATGTTCATATGCGGGTAAAGCGCGTAGTCCTGAAACACCATCGCAAGATCACGCTCTTTCGGATCGAGCCTGCTGATAGGTTTTTCATCGAAATAGATCTCGCCGCCGCTGAGCGTTTCAAGACCGGCGAGCATTCTGAGTGTCGTGGATTTGCCGCACCCTGAGGGGCCAACCAGCACGGTGAATTCACCGTCATCCAACGTCAGATCGAATGGCGGTAGCACCTCTACCGATCCGTAGCTTTTTGACACTTGATCAAAGATAATTTTTGGCACGTGTTCCCCCACCAACACCGCGGCAGCGATGTGACTGATCGCGCCTCTAGAGTGCACAAAGGGCTGGCAATCCCGAAGGGAAAAAGCGATAAACAACGTTAGCGTTAACGTATTGCAACTGACAAGCCATTGATAATAATAGGTATATAGGTGGACGGGTAAATGGCCAGACGTGGTAAACTCACGAAGATTGAGCACGTTGCGGCCAAGGCGAATGTCAGCATCATGAGCGTGTCACGGGCCATTCGAGGTGTTGAAGGGGTTTCTGAAAAGAAACGCGCCGAGATTCTGAAGATTGCCCGGGAACTGAAATATGTGCCCAACAGCAATGCCCGATCCTTGGCGGTGGCGAACTCAAACCTGATCGGAATTTCACTACCGACATTTGCGGGCGAGGTCTTTGCCGACATCCTCAACGGCATGCGTAAAACGTTTGAATCCGCCGGTTATGCGAGCGTGATCGACACAACGGAATACAGCCCGGATGCCGAACTCAACTGGGTGCGGCGCCTGTTATCATGGCAACCCGCCGGGATTATCCTGACAGGCACCGATCACCGGCCGGAAACCGTTGAGCTGCTGCGCGCAGCACCCATTCCGGTTCTGGAAATCTGGGATGAGGCCGAAAACCCCATAGATATCTGCGTCGGCATTGATCACTTCAAAGCCGGACAGATGATTGGGGAACACGCCGTCGCCCTGGGGTATGAAAGGCCCGCCTTTGTCAGCACCGCGCGGGGCCATGATACGCGCGCCGATGCGCGTCTTGACGGTGTTCGGGAGGTCTTTGGCAGGCTGAAATCTGTCGCTGTCGCGTCTTCCAGGCCAGAGGCAGGGAACACCTTCGCGACCGGTTTTGAAGGAACAGCCGCGCTTCTTTCGGACGATCCACCGGATATCATCTGCTATCTGAACGACCACATGGCGTTTGGCGGCATGATGTGCTGCCAGTCGCGGGGGCTGTCTGTTCCGGGGGATATTGGCATTGTCGGGTTCAACGAGCTTGATCTGGCCAGCGTTTTGCCGATGCAGCTTACCACGGTGCGGACGTTGCGAAAACTGATGGGCATTGTCGGTGCACGCAATTTGCTGGCTCGGATAAACGGGGCCAGAACTGATGTCAAAACGGTACTCCCGATTGAGTTTGTCGCCGGTCAAACCACGCGGCAACAAGGGGGCAAATGATCAGCAATAAAACGAAACGCCCGCAGAGAACGTCAAATCTGAGCCGTCGAAAACTCCGTTGCAATCCGGTCAATGAGCGCAGCATCATTGCCACCGATAAGCAGGTAATCATACCCGTCACGCGCCCATCGGGCGGCGCTGAGACCTTCCATTTCGCTCAATGCCGGATCTGGCGTGTCAGCCACGTTTGACCGAATGATACAGAGGGCCACCGGTTCCCCGGTGCTGGTCAGAAACGCCAATTGTATAAGGGCACGCCCATTGAAACTCAGCACCTGCGCACGCTTGTATTCCACCTCGGGCAGTGTCTGAAGGGTCCCAACACCAACCGATTTGCCTATGGCCGCGGTGACCCTGTCGAGTTCGGCTTGCTTGGCGGTCTCGGCCTGGTCGATGTGCGCCAGGGTGCTGTTTGAGTAGAGCGCCTGATAAGCGGCGACATAATCAACCCAACCCTGGGTTCTTTGACCTGAAGAGTAGGCCCCGATGCCGATCCCTATTGCCAGCGCCACACTGGCTGCCAGTGCCATTCCAGCGATCTGGAATTTCGGTGCACGTAACGCGGGCTCAGGTAATTTCGGCATCGGTCGTTCATCCGCTTTCAGCAGATCAAAACTGGCCGCAATACGCGCCGTGTCCACGGTCAACGCCGCAATGCGCGCGCCAAGCGCCGCATCGGTTTCAGCCGCCTGCGCGATATCTGCCACCGGGGCCAAATCATCCTCGCCGTCCAGATAGGCGACAAGTTCTTCATCGGTGAAGTATCTATCTTGCATCACGCGCCTGCCCTTCTTCTCTGAATTTCTGACCCAATGTCGCGCGGGCTGTCGCCAGTCGGCTCATGACGGTGCCCAGGGGGATGTCCAGTATCATGGCCGCATCCCTGTAAGAGTACCCTTCAACATAAACCAATACGACTGTCGAGCGCTGCGCCTCCGGTAAATGCAGAACGGCCATCATCACCTCGCGGTTTATCGCAACAGCCTCGGGACCCGGTTCAGGGCTGATGATATCAGCTTCTTCGATGGCGACCAAACCGCCCCCTGCCCGCACAGTATTCTTGCGGATTTCGCTGACCCAGAGGTTATGAGCGATGCGAAACATCCACCGGTCCAACCTCGTGCCGATCTCGAATTTCCCGGCTTTTTCCAGGGCGCGCAACACTGCAGCCTGCGCCAGGTCGTCCGCACGTTCTGGCGTGCCGGTCAACGTCAAACTATAACGCCAAATGCGCGGGAAAATCACGGGAATACCTTCCCGTACAACCTGCTGTGCATTGTTGTTACGCCAGAGTTTCACCTGATATCCTTAGCCGAGGGTACCGATTACCGCATTCATTTTTCACCCGCAGCGATGAGATATGCAATGACGTCCTGAATCTGCTCCGGTTTTTTCAGGCCAGGAAAGGCCATCTTGTTGCCGGGAACCACATCTTTCGGCTTGGCAAGGAACGCTGCGAGCGTTTCTTCGTCCCAAACCAGATTAGCCTCGGCCATCGCGCCCGAATATGAAAACCCTTCCACGGCCCCCGAAGAGGCGCCTACGATCTTGTAAAGCGATGGGCCGGATTTGTTCTTATCGGCTTTCACTTCGTGGCAAGCTTTGCACTTCTTGAAGACCTTCTTGCCGGCTTTTGCATCACCTTCAGCAAAACTCTGGGTCGCCAAGCAACACACGGTCGAAAGACCAATCAATAGCATTTTCACTGCTTCACTCCTGTGTTCGAACAGATCACCACCGCGTTGCACCAGTCGGCGCAACGCGGTCGCGTCACTCGTTAACAACCTACTTTTCAAAAACCATACGAACTGAAACGGGCGTCACCCGGGTAATCCCTGGCAGGCTGGCAAGTTCCATAAGTTTATCGACGCCAGCATTGATCCCGAGATCTTCTGTTGAAAGCATGATGAAATCAGCCGTTGTCACCAACACGCGGTCTTCGCTCAGACGGGCGACGAGCATCTCCGCTTCGACATCGGTTTCAAGTCCGGCGAAAGCCAATGTGCCTTCGACATCTACGAGCGTGGTCGCACCTACCGCCAATGCGTCGACCTCGGCCATGTCCAACTCACCGCTAAGTACGGCTGTGGCTTTGCCAGACTGAAACACATGCTCCATCATCCGTTCGTTGCGAATATCGATGTTTGTCTCGACCGAAGACAAATCAATGGTGACCACCAGATCGCCCGCTTCGCTCACGGTGCCGCTTACGCCACTAAAATGATGTACCTCGCCGACCGTGTCTTTCTTGATCGATCCGAATGCTACGCTGGATTCAGCTTCGACAGACGCCCAATTTGCGTGCCCTCCGGCGAAGGCTGTGGAAGCCATCAGGGCAGTGGCGCAGGCGACATTGGCAAAAAACTTCATGAAACATTTCCTCCGAGTTTCCTGTGAACTCAAAGGGTCCACATAAAGAAAACGCGTGGCGCCGGAAATCTATACAAAAAAAATTCATCGCCATGAGGCGCATTGCATAACATCAAGAATTCGCCCCGCTTGACACGAGCGAGGCGACCAGGCTGACAAGGCGCCGGATCAAACAGATCGTGTGATCCCGCCGTCCACACGGATGTTCTGCCCGGTGATATAGGCACCTCCCGGAGAGGCGAGAAAGGCCACGACACTGGCAATCTCGTTCAGCGAACTGCCGTAGCGGCCCATCGGGATCATCGCGCGGAATTCGTCCTTTTCGGGCAGGCTGTCAATGAAACCGGGCAGGACGTTGTTCATCCGAATGTTTTCGGCGGCATATTTATCGGCGAAGAGTTTGCTGAATGCTGCCAGCCCCGCGCGCATGACACCCGATGTGGGAAAGACCGGGTTCGGCTCGAACGCGGCAAAGGTTGAGATATTGATGATCGCGCCGCCGCCCTGTTTCTGCATGATCGGGGTCACCAGCCGCGTCGGGCGCACCGCATTCAGGAAATAGACATCCATGCCCGAATGCCAATCTTCATCCGTCAACTCCAGCACCGGCGCGCGCGGGCCGTGACCGGCCGAGTTAACGAGCACATCAATCCGGCCCCAATGGGTCATCGCCGCATCCACAAGCCTTTGCAAATCTTCTTCGGACTGGTTGGTGCCCGTGATACCGACACCGCCCAGTTCCTTTGCCAGCGCTTCGCCCTTGCCGGAAGACGACAGGATGCCCAATTTGAACCCATCGGCTGCCAGCGCGCGGGCACTGTCCGCCCCCATGCCGCTACCACCCGCCGTCACCAGCGCTACTTTGACATCTGTCATTTTCTGTCCTTTTGATGCAGGCAGCCAAAGCTGCGTTAAATGTCTTCACCCAACCGCCGGGCCTTCTCGACGGCAGCGATCTCATCCTCCGTTAGTCCGTAATCGACCGCCGCCACATCCGGCGAAATATAGCCGCGTGCCAGGTCACGTTTGACGCGGGCCTTGTCACGTTCTGCCGCGACGCCGTAACCGGCCCCGCCCGGGAAGGCTAAAACAACCCTGCGCCCGTGTGCCACGAACTGCTTGCCCTTGCCGCGCATCGCCGCACCGTCGTCGCGCGCGATGGTTGTGGGTGCACCGGACGCCCCGCCGCGCCGTCCGCGCGCGGGATGCGCCACGCGGTCAAACATCGCCTGAAAATCGAACTCATGACCTTCGCGCGCGCCCACTTCCATGTGCTGACCCAGCCCGCCGCGTTGTTTGCCTGCACCGCCTGAATCGGGGCGCAACTCCTTGCGCCAGATGATCACCGGGCCCGCATGTTCCGTCGCCTCAATGGGCATGGTCATCACCCCGGATGGAAAGGCGGTGGCATTCAGCCCGTCATGGGCCGGGCGCGCGCCAGAGCCGCCGGAGTTGAAGGTCAGCACTTCGGAGCGCATCGCACCCGGCGGCGCTGGTGCATCGGTGCGCGGTCGCAGGCTGACCTGAAAATTGCACAGACATCCCGCTCCTTCGGCAGGCACAACCCCCGGCAGAATCTTGTCAAGCGCCGCATAGACCGTGTCGGGCACAAAATGGCCCACGATGTGACGCAGAGCCACCGGGGCCGGATGCAGCGCATGCACGATGGAGTTCTCAGGGGCTGCAATCTCGAACGGGGCCAGAGAGGCGGCATTGTTAGGAATTTCCGGCGCAATCGCACATTTGAGCGCATAGCAGGCATAGGCTTTGGTGTAGACCAGCGGGCAGTTGATGCCTTTCTTGTCGAGCCCCGAAGTGCCTGCGAAATCCGACAGGATGCGGTCCGCCTCGATGGTCAGCGTCACTTTGAGCGTGATCGGGGTGTCGAACCCATCCACTGTCATGTCGCCACTGGCCTGCCCACGCGGCAAGGCGGCAATGCGCTCCAGCGTGGCGCGCCGCGAATTCTCCAGAATGAACGCGGCAATGCCATCGAGGTCGGAAAGGCCAAATTCCGTCATCATTGCCGTCAGGCGGCGATGTCCGATCTCGTTACAGGTGGCCAGCGCATGGATATCGCCAATAAGCTGGTCGGGCTCGCGCACATTGCCACGGATGATCCGCACCAATGTGTCGTCCACCGCCCCAGCGTCGGCGAATTTCATGATCGGAATATAGAGCCCTTCTTCATAGACGCTGGCCGCATCCGCACCGAAACCGCGCCCGCCGATATCCACGATATGCGCCGTGCAGGCGAAAAATCCCACCAGCCGCCCGTCGTGGAACGAAGGCGTCACCATGGTGATGTCGTGCAAATGGCCGGTGCCTTCCCAGGGATCATTGGTGATGTAGACGTCCCCGTCGATAATGTTCTGCCGCCCGATCCGGCGGATAAAATGCGCCACGGCGTCGGCCATGGCATTGACGTGCCCCGGTGTCCCTGTGACTGCCTGCGCCAGCATCCGCCCGTGGGTGTCATAAACGCCCGCCGAAAGATCGCCCGCTTCGCGCACCGACGTCGAAAAAGCCGTCCGCACAAGCGCCTGGGCCTGTTCCTCAACCACCGAAATGAGTCGGTTCCACATGACCTGATAGGCGACGTTGGAATGTGTCTCTGCCATGGTTTCAGCCCTTCGCTATCACATCGATGCAACCGTCCGGCTGGCCTATGGCCCGGCGCGAGGACAGCACGATGATGGTGGTTTCATCCTCTGTGATGGCCGCAGGGCCACTGACCTCCGCCCCCTCAGTCATGCCGTCCCGCAGCACCACCGCTGCTTTTTCGAAACCGGATGTCGCCGGGTCAAACATCTGCCTGTGGCCAGCAATGGTTGCCACACTGCGCGCCCCCGCCAAGGTGACCGGGGTGACCACATCCTGCGGGGTTGTCGCATTGACCGACCAGACGGTGATTTCAACGTCCAATCCCTGCACCGTGCGGCCAAAAAGCTTGGCATAATCTTCTTCGAAAAGGCGCTCAAAAGTGGCGGCGTCAGGGGCCATGGCCTGCGCCTGGGTCAGCCCAATCGGGATTTCCCACCCCTGCCCGGTATAGCGCATATAGACTTTGAATTCCGACAGGATGTCGGCCGTGGCATCGCAGTTGCGCACAAACCCCGTGGCTTCGGATTGCAGTTCCGACAGCAGCGCCTGAATTCTGACCGCATCAAAATCCGACAGCTTCATGTAGACGGAGCGGTTCGCCTCAAAACTGAAAGGAGCGCGCAAAAAGCCGATGGCCGATCCCACCCCGGCACCCGGCGGCACCAGCAGCCTGTCTACCCCGAGTTTTTCACACAGACGCCCGGCATGCAGCGGGGCGGCGCCACCAAAGGCGATCATGGTGTATTCGCTGAGGTCCTCGCCATTCTCGACAGCATGCACCCGCGCGGCATTGGCCATGTTTTCATCCACCACTTCGGCCAATCCAAAGGCCGATGTTGCGGCATCCATGTCCAGTGTCTCGCCCAGTTCTGACATCAGGGCGTTTTTGGAATTTTCCGTATGCAGTGGAATGGACCCGCCCGCGAAATTCTCCGGATCGAGCTTGCCCAGCACCAGATCAGCATCCGTCACAGCAGGTCTGTCTCCGCCCCGACCGTAGCAGGCAGGCCCCGGCTCAGAACCTGCACTTTCGGGCCCCACCCGGATTTGCCGCAGCGCATCCACATGGGCCAGTGACCCGCCGCCCGCGCCAATTTCCACCATGTCGATAACCGGGATCGAAATCGGCATGCCGGAGCCCTTCTTGAACCGGTAGGTGCGCGCCACTTCAAAAACCCGGCTGGTTTTTGGCGTCTGGTTCTTGATAAGGCAGATTTTCGCCGTGGTGCCCCCCATGTCGAAGGACAGCACCTTGTTCAACCCGTAGCGCGCCGCAATATGGGCGGCAAAAACCGCACCACCCGCCGGGCCGGATTCCACCAGACGCACAGGAAATTCCGCAGCGCTTTCCAGCGAGATGATCCCGCCGCCCGAATGCATCAGAAAGGTATTGCAGCGCACGCCCTCGTCGCTCAAACGCCCCTCAAGCCGACCAAGGTAGGATTTCATCAGCGGCTTGATATAGGCATTCGCAACCACCGTATTGAAACGCTCGTATTCGCGCATCTGCGGGGAGACTTCGGCGGATATTGAGATCATCGCGTCGGGCATTTTCTCGGCGACGACCTCGGCCACCAGCCTTTCATGCGCGTCATTCAGATAGGAATGGATCAGGCCAATGGCGACACTCTCGTAACCGGCCTGCGCGATCTCGTCGACAAGCGTTTCGACCTCCCTGCGGTCCATCGCGATCAGCACCTCACCCCGCGCGTCAATGCGTTCGGTCACGGTATAGCGCCTTTGGCGCGGCAACAGCGGTTCGGGCAGGTTGAGGTTCAGATCATATTGCTCAAACCGGCTTTCGGTGCGCATTTCGATCACGTCGCGAAATCCGCGCGTAGTGATCAATGCCGTTTTGGCCCCGCGACGTTCGATCAACGCATTGGTGGCCAGCGTTGTCCCATGAATGATCTGATCAATGTCTGATGGGCTGACACCCGCCTTGGCACAAACCTGATGCATACCATCAATGATCGCGTTTTCCGGCGCGGCATAGGTGGTCAGCACCTTGGTGGAGAATGGCTCCCCCGCCTTTTCCAGCACCACATCCGTAAACGTGCCGCCAATATCTACACCAAGGCGAATTGAAGACTGCATAACAGGCCTACTCTGATCAAAGCTCACCGACACTTAATCAGGCGCACATGATAGCTTCAAATTCTTATTTTCGATACACTTGATAAGTAAACATGATCTTCTGATTTCAGATGCCGGTCGGCAGCGCGCCCTTTATGGTTCTTCGCTCAGGCGCTTTTCCATATGGACCTTACTGCCGGCTCTCCCGGTTTCCCGCCATCCCAGGTGTTCATACATCGCCACATTGTCAGGCATGTTGACGTGGGTACTCAGTTTCAGAACCTGCACCTCCAGCGTTTGGCATGCCTGTTCAATATGTCTCAACAGCATGCGCCCCACCCCGCGCCCTTTTGCAGAACCGGCCACGGCGATGTTGGCCAGTTGAGCATCGGGAATATCCAAGACAACAATGGCCCCGCCGACGATCTCACCCTCCAGCACCGCAACCCAGGTAAAGTGATTGGCTATGTCCTGCTCTACATCTGCGGCAACATCCGGCAAATCCGGTATCGTTTCTGTGTAACTGGCGTATGCATCTTGAATGCAAGCAGCGAGGCGGTCGGCATCAACGGGCGTGGCGCGTCGAATATCAATGGGTCCCATAGGCAAATACTATTGTGCGGTTCGGAGATCGCAAGGCATCGTCATCAAGCTATGAGACTCCTGATATCTTTTCCAGGTTGGCAAGTTTCCGCAGCACACTACTCAATTTCTTTACGAAACTTCCCAAAAAATGCCACCCTTAGCTCAGGTGGATCCTGAGTGGTCAGTTTTGACCGCTATACCTGTTTGATTTTGAACAGGTCGGCTAGGGAATCTGCGGGATATTTAAGGAATTAACCATGATAAATCGCCGAAAGTTATTACACTTTTCCGCCTTTGGAGCCGCTGCAGCATTGGGTGGATGTTCTGTCCTCCGAAGCCTGACACCCACAGATTTTGATTTTCCGGTAATTGATATCCACGGCCATATCTTCAACGGTACGGACATTCCCGTTCAGGGCTATTTGGAGCAGGTCTTCTTGCGCGATCCCCATTCGGAGATTGAGCCGCCCGGCCTCGTCGGGTCGCTGCTGCGCCTGCTGGTCTTCATTTTTAGGGAAGCCACGCCGGACGCGAAACAGGAGTTGAATGCCCTGAGGGCCCCGGCGCAGGGTGATTTTGCACCGGCCGTGGCGGGACGATCAGACGCCAGTGACAGCGCCGCCGTGGCACGCGCGCTGGCCAATTTTCGCGCCAGCCTTGCCAATCGGGATGCGGCACCCTCACTCGATGGCAGCAATCCCGATCAGGAGCTTCTGGATCTGCTCGCGGGCCCTTCTGACGAGATCTCTGACTTCGCCCCAAGCATCGGTGCCCCCGCGGATTTTCCCACCGCTCAACGCATTTATGAACGTGAACCGGGTCAGAAAACCTATGTCCGCAATTCGCGCATCTTTCAGACGATCCGTTGGGCAGGGCTTCTGACCCGACCACGCAGTCGCATTCTTGATGAATATGTCTCGCTCTACAAAGAAACCGGTCAGGTCAGCGTGTTGTCGCCTTCCATATTGGATTTTGAGCTGTGGTTCCGCGCCGATGACAAGGTGTCGCCAATGAGTGATCAGGTTGAGGTCATGTCCGAAATCGCCAGGCGGAACAATGAGTTGCTTGTTCTGAACTTCCTGCAATTCTGCCCGCTTCGGGCCGCCTTGCAGCGCAGGCAGGGACGAAACCCACTGCAGTTGCTGGAACACGCGGTGAAGCGGCGCGGTTTTGCAGGCGTCAAGCTGTATCCACCGCTCGGCTATAAGCCAATCGGCAATGCCGCAGACGCAAGCTTTGGAGAGAAGCCTGGGAAGAAGGTACGCGGCGCCCAGATAGATCGCGAATTGAATGCCCTTTTTGATTGGTGCGTCAGAAACGATGTCCCGATCAAATCCCATGCCACCAATTCGAATGATGCCGGCGTTTGCACTGCCCAGAATGCCTCTCCGGCACTTTGGGCACCGGTCCTCAAGGCCCGGCCCGAGCTCCGGTTGAACCTCGCGCATTTTGGTCGGTTTGATGAATCGGTTGAAACAGGCAAATGCAGCGGCGGCCCCACCGATTGGGAAGAGCTGACCGCGCAAATGCTGGATAGCGATAAAGGTCTCCATACCGATCTTGGCTATTGGGTCGAAGCCTATGACGGACCGTTTTCCAATAGATCGAGGATCAGGAACCGCTTGCGCCAATTGGTCCGCGACTACCCTACGCTCGAAGATCGCCTGATGTTTGGCACCGATTGGTCGATACTTGCCAGAGAGCCCACGCATCCTGACTATATTGGACAAATCGAAGGCGTGGTGCAGACCGTTGGGCTTGATGCCCGCCGGGTATTTCATGACAATGCCGTGGGTTTTCTCGGCCTCATGCCGGGAACCCAACAGTGGGCGCGCCTGTCTGCATTCTTCGGCGAAGACAGGCTCAGAAACAGTTTGATGTAGGCTGTTGCAGCCCCTCAGTCGTAGCGCAGTTCGGTCGCCTTGCCCCGGAAGATATAATAGGACAGCACCGTGTAGCCGAGGATGGCGGGCAAAACGAATACTGTGCCGATCAGGATGATAAAGAGGCTTTCGGGCGCAGACGCCGCTTCGTAAATGGTGATCTGCTCGGGCACCACATAGGGGTAAAACGAATAGGCCATACCGCAGAAAGCCAGCGCAAACAACGCCATGGCGGCGGCAAAGGGGGCCCAGACCCGTTTGCCCGTGCTCTTTGGAAGGTTGCGCAGTTGCCACCACAAGTAGATGACCAGCACAGCCGACAGAACGGGCAGCGGCGACAGGTAAAGAAACTCTGGCAGGCTGAACCATTTCTCAAAAATGCGCGAACTGACAAAGGGCGTGGCCAGCGATATCGCCACGATCCCCAGGATCAGCCCCCAGATGCCCCCCTTGGCCCAGCCAACGGCGCGTCGTTGCAGCGCACCATCGGTCTTGGCAATCAGCCACGCCGCGCCGATGAAACTGTATCCCACGGTCAGAAAAACCGCTGTCAGCAGCGCAAAGCCGATGTGGCTCCATGTCCAGGTCAGCCCCATGACATACATCCCAAGCATGAACCCCTGGCTCATCGACGCCATCAGGGACCCGGCGAAAAACGCGGCATTCCACCGCGGTTTCTGCGCGATGGGTGCCTTGGCGCGAAACTCAAAGGAAACACCCCGCAGGATCAGCCCGATCAGCATCACAAAGACCGGAAAATAAAGCGAGGTCAGGATGACCCCATGGGCGGTTGGAAAGGCGACAAGCAACAGGCCGATGGCCAGCACCAGCCATGTTTCATTGGCGTCCCAGAAAGGGCCGATGGAGGCGACCAGACGATCCTTTTCGACTGGTTCCGCCAGCGGCATCAACAGGCCCACGCCCAGATCAAACCCGTCAAGGATCACATAGATCAGGATCGACAGGCCCATCAGGAAGGCGAAAGTCCAGGGCAGCCAGACGGCGGGGTCTCCAAACATCTCCATGCTCATTCTCCCGGTTGCAGGGCGGCGACTTCGGCTTCACCGCTGCGCGGATATCGGCGCGTCGACATGGGCTCGCCCCGGGAGGCCTTGCGTGCCAGATAGGTGATGACAGCGATATAGGCGATGATCAGCGCGGCATAGACCAGCAAGTATCCGATCAACGTGCCCAGAACCATGCCCGACGGCACATCACTGACCGCCTCCTTGGTTGTCAGAATGCCCTGCACCAGCCACGGCTGTCGCCCGATTTCAGTGGTGTACCAACCGGCCAGCGTCGCGATCCAGCCACTGAAACTCATCGCCGTAAAGGCGTATAGCGGCAATCTGGGCATGTTTTCCGCCCCGTATCTGCGCAGATAGTACAGACCGGCCCAGGACAAGATCAGCATGGCCATGCCAGTGCCAACCATCACGCGGAAACTAAAAAACACCGGGGCCACACGCGGGTGCAGGGGCGTGCCATCTTCGGCCACAAAATCGTTCAGCCCCGGCACCACGCCATCCAGTTTATGGGTCAGGATCAGAGAGGCACCATTGGGTATGCGCAGCTCAAAATGGTTGGTGCGCTCCGCGTCATCCGGGATCGCAAAGAGCAACAGCGGCACGTTCGGTCCGGTCTCCCAATTGCCTTCCATGGCCGCGACCTTGGCAGGCTGGTATTCCAACGTATTCAGACCATGATGATCGCCCGCCAGAATTTGCAAGGGGATCAGCACCGCCCCGGTGATGATGCCAAAACGAAAAGTGGATTTCACATTCTCTGCCCGGTCCCCCCACAGCAGGCGCAGAGCAGAGATACCCGCGATCAGGAAGGCCACGGTCAGTCCCGAGGCCAGCAGCATGTGGATCAACCGGTAGGGCATCGAGGGGTTGAAAATAATCTCCCACCAGTTGGTGGCAAAAACGATCCCGTCGCGCAGTTCATGCCCCTGTGGTGTGTGCATCCAGGAATTCAGCACGATGATCCAAAAGGCGGACATGGTGGTGCCGAAAGCCACGAGGAATGTCGCCAACGTGTGCACCCAGGGCTTCACTCGCGATGCGCCAAAGAGCATGATCCCCAGAAAGACCGCTTCGAGGAAAAAGGCAGTCATCACCTCATAGGCCAGCAGCGGCCCCGCCACATTCCCGACGGTTTCCATGAACCCCGGCCAGTTGGTGCCAAACTGGAAAGACATGGTGATGCCCGACACCACACCCATGGCAAAGGAAAGGGCAAAGATTTTCACCCAAAACATATAGGCGTCCATCCACTTCTGCTCTCCCGTTGCGTTGAAACGCAGCTTGAAGAACAGCAGCACCCAGCCCAGAGCGATGGTGATTGTCGGGAACAGGATATGGAACGATATATTCGCGCCGAACTGAATGCGCGACAAAAGCAATGTGTCCATGGTGCGTACCTCAAATCATCAACAACCGCCTCGATGGCGCTTAACCCAGAAGTAGTTGCGGATGTCTCAATGCCCATTGCGATGCGACGATTTGCGCATCTTTAGATGGGTGTGCGTTGTGAGGCTTCACCCTCTTGCGAGCGGCCCCAACCGCCAGACGGCGCGGTTTTCAGTCTTTCGCTTCTGGGTATTCGACCGGTCCACCTTGTTTTTCCCATGTCGAAAACCCTTCTTTCAGATGGGCGGCGTCGAACCCCATATCCTGCAGGGTCGCGGTGGTAATCGCAGAGCGCCACCCAGAGGCGCAGTGAAAAACAAATTTCTTGTCCTGCCCAAAAATGTCCTTGAAATAAGGGCTGTCGGGGTCGACCCAGAACTCGATCATCCCGCGCGGCGCGTGAAAACTGCCCGGAATATACCCGCTGCGCTGCCGTTCGCGCACATCACGAATATCCACGATTACCACATCCGGATCATCCACCATCGCGATCAGATCGCTTGTTTCAATCTCTTCAATCCGCGCACGGGCCTCCGCAACCATCTGTGCGGAAGTCGTTTTTAATGCAGCCATGTTTCGCTCTCCGGTTCTTGAGGGGATCGGGTATGATGCGAACTCTTGCACAGCTTGCAGGGGGCAACAACTGCTGCCACAAGAGCAATGGCGCGAACCTCTTCAATTGACACATGCGGGACGTCAGAACGATCCTCCTGCGCGGATTACCCGCAAGGCCCATCAAGACAGGAAGCAGCACTTTGGACTATTCGGTACTCCTGTTGATCGCCGCCGGGGCGTTTCTTTTTTCGGGTGCAATCAAGGGGCTGACGGGCATTGGTCTGCCAACAGCTGCCATCGCGCTGATGACGCTCTTCCTTGACCCCCGCACCGCAATTGCCCTCGTGATGTTCCCGATGATCGGATCAAATGCATGGCAGGTGTTTCGTGCGGGTCATCTTTGGCGAACTGTCCGTCTCTATGCCGTGTTTGCTGTTGTTCTGCTTGTGGGCGTCGCCGCCACGACCTTTTTCACAAAAGACACATCGGATCGCGCTTTGCTCGCTGTTCTGGGCGTGGTCATCCTGATTTTTGTCGCCGTCAGTTGGAAGGGTATGGTGCCGCCATTGCCGGAACGCCACGATCGCAAGGCGCAGTTTGGCTTCGGTCTCATGGCCGGCATCATCGGTGGCATGACCGCCGGATGGGGCGCACCGCTGGCCATGTATCTGGCCACAAAACGCGTCGATAAGGATGAGTTTGTCCGCGCGACCGGGTTTCTCATCTTCGTGGGCAGCCTGCCCCTTTGCATCGCCTATGCCCAATTGGGGTTCCTGACGGGTCCCCTTGCCGGGGCATCAGCGATCATGCTGATCCCCACAATCGCAGGGTTCAGCATGGGAGAGGTTTTGCGCAAAAAGCTCTCCGTCTCCGGCTTTCGCAACGCGCTGCTGATCGTCTTTGTTTTCCTGGGCCTCAACCTGCTACGTCGCGCAATATGGTACGCTTAGAAACAGGATTGCAACAGTTCGGTTGTGTTCTTGACCGTCATCTTGACCGGGTTGCCACCGCAGCTCGGGTCCTGAAGGGCCGAAGCGACCAGCGCGTCGATATCCGGGCGCGTCACACCCAAATCGGTCAAGTTTTTCGGTATCCCCAGTTTGTCGTTCAAATCGCCCACAAACCCGTAAAACCCATCGAAACCGCCCGAGATGCTGAGGTAGTTCGCCGCCCGCGCAAGATGTTTGCGCACCTTGGGCCGGTTGAACATCAACACCTGCTGCATCACCACCGCATTTGTCGTGCCATGATGCGTATGATGCACAGCCCCGATGGGGTGGCTGAGCGCGTGAATGGCTCCAAGGCCCTTCTGAAAGGCCGTGGCCCCCATCGCCGCCGCCGACATCATATGCGCGCGCGCCGTCAGGTTGGTGCCATCCTCATAGGCCAGCAGCAGGTTGTCCTTGACCAAGCGCATCCCTTCGAGCGCGATGCCCTGGCTCATCGGGTGGTAATGGGGGGAACAATAGGCCTCCAGACAATGGGCGAAGGCGTCCATGCCGGTGCCTGCGGTGATTGCGGGGGGCATGCCCACGGTCAATTCAGGATCGCAGATCACCACGGCGGGCAGAATTTTCGGGTGGAAAATGATCTTCTTCTCATGGGTTTGCGAATTGGTGATGACGCTGGCGCGTCCGACTTCGGACCCGGTGCCCGCCGTTGTCGGCACCGCGACGATAGGCGCAATCGCATCCGCATCCGCGCGCGTCCACCAATCGCCAATATCCTCGAAATCCCACAAAGGGCGCGTTTGCCCCGCCATGAAGGCAATCACCTTGCCCAGATCGAGGCCGGACCCACCGCCAAAGGCCACAACCCCGTCATGCCCGCCCTCGCGGAAAACCCGCACGCCTTCTTCGGCGTTTTTTTCCGTCGGATTCGGATCCACGTCAGAGAACATCGCCCGGCCAAGGCCCGCCGTTGTCAGAAGATCGAGGGTGTTCTGCGTGATCGGCAATTCGGCCAGTCCCTTGTCGGTGACCAGCAAGGGTTTTGTGATCCCCGCCGTCACGCAGGCATCCGCGATTTCCGAAATACGCCCGGCGCCAAAACGCATGGCAGTCGGGTAGGACCAGTTTGCAACGAGTGACATCAGTTCAGGCCTTCTTGAGATGGTATGATTTGGGGTGGGTCAGGTTGTGATAGCCAATGACCGACAGACCGCCCCCGCGACCGGTATCCTTGCAACCAGTCCAGCACAAGCCCGGATCGAGGTAGTCGGCGCGGTTGAGAAACACGGTGCCGGTCTCGATGGCATCACCAATGGCCTCGGCACGGGCGGCATCCGCGGTCCAGAGCGAAGCCGTCAGCCCATAGTCGCTGTCGTTCATCAGCCGGATGGCCTCAGCATCATCCTTGACCGGCATGATCCCGACCACCGGGCCAAAGCTTTCCTCGCGCATCACCCGCATCGAGTGATCCACATCCACGAGGATTTGCGGCATCAGATAGGCGCCCTCATCCTGCGGGAAAAGTGCGGGATCAATCAGCGCGTGGGCACCGGAGGCCACCGCCTCCGCCGTCTGGCTGCGCACAAGATCGGCAAAGCGCGCCTGCGCCATGGGGCCCAGCGTCGTTTCGGGGTCAAGCGGGTTGCCCAGCCTGTAGCCCTCCACGATCTTGACCGCCTTTTCGACAAAGGCGTCAAGAAGGCTCTCGGTCACGTAAATCCGCTCGATCCCGCAGCAGCACTGGCCGGAATTGAACATCGCCCCGTCGATCAGTGTCTCTGCTGCTGCCGTCAGATCCGCGTCCTCCATCACATAGCCGGGGTCCTTGCCGCCAAGCTCAAGCCCCAGACCGGTGAAGGTGCCTTGCGCTGCGGCTTCCATCGCCCGTCCACCGGCGACCGATCCGGTGAAATTCACAAAACCAAAGGCCCGATCGGCGATCAGCGCAGAGGTCGTTTTGTGATCGAGAAAGACATTCTGGAAAACATCCGCCGGTACGCCAGCGTTCTGAAAGGCCCGCGCCATGCGCTCACCCACCAGCGGCGTCTGGCTCGCGTGTTTCAGCATCACGGCATTGCCGGCAATCAGCGCTGGTGCCACGGTGTTAATCGCTGTCATATAGGGGTAATTCCAGGGGGCCACGACAAGCACCAGCCCGTGCGGAACACGTTTGATCATGCGTTTGAAAGCGCCGCTGTCCTCCAACATAATCGGGGCCAGCGCATCCTCAGCAATCTCCGCCATATATTGGCTACGCTCTTCAAACCCGCCGAACTCGCCGCCATAACGGATGGGACGCCCCATTTGCCAGGCCAGTTCCGGCACGATCTCGTCATTCATCGCGCCCACATTCGCGACACCGGCGCGCACCAGTTCGATCCGTTCTATCAGCGGGCGCGCGGCCCAGGCAGTTTGCGCTATTTTGGCCTTGGCGACCGCTTCGGCAGCTTCGAATTCATTCAATGTCGGGCGCGTCGCATAGATCGATCCGTCGACCGGCGAAATACAGGTGATGGTCATGGTTCAGGCCCTTTCAAAACTGCGCGCGATTTCCCAATCGGTCACCGCCCGGTCAAATTCTTCCTGCTCCCATTCAGCAGCGCGGGTGTAGTGGTCGACCACATCATCGCCCATGGCTTCTCGCAGCATTTTCGAATTGCGCAGGGTCTCGGTTGCCGCACGCAGCGTCTGGGGGATATCGGCGGCTTTGTCGTCCTCATAGACATCACCTGTGGTGGGAGGGGCAAGCGCCAGCTTGTCCTCAATCCCCTTGATGCCTGCCGCCAGCATCGCTGCCTGCGCCAGATAGGGGTTGAGGTCTGACCCGCCAATCCGGCACTCGACGCGGACACCTTTGGTGCCATCGCCGCACAACCGAAAGCCCGCCGTGCGGTTATCGACCGACCAGACCGTCTTGGTGGGCGCAAAGGTGCCCTTGGCAAAGCGCTTGTAGCTGTTCACGTAAGGTGCCAGAAAACACACATAATCAGGCGCATAGGCGATCAGCCCGGCCATATAATGTTGCATCAGATCGGACATGCCCAGATCGGCGCCCTCCTGATAGAACACCGGTTTGCCGCCCTGCCACAGGGATTGGTGCACATGTGACGAACTGCCAACCTTCCCCGCGTTCCACTTGGGCATGAAACTCGCGGCATGCCCCTGCTGCCATGCGATCTCCTTGACCGCGTGTTTGGCCAGGCTGTGATGATCGGCACAATCGAGCGCTTCAGCATAGCGGATGTTCAGTTCTTCCTGACCCGCCTCAGCTTCGCCCTTGGTATTCTCAACCGGCACACCCGCAGCATAGAGGTGGTTGCGCAGCGGGCGCATGATCGCCTCTTCCTTCGTGGTCTGAAGAATATGGTAATCCTCGTTATACCCGCTGATCGGCGCGAGATCGCGGAACCCGCTTTTGCGGATGTCGTCAAAACTCTTTTCGAAAAGAAAGAACTCCAGTTCCGTGGCCATCATCGCGGTGAAGCCCAGCGCATCGAGCCGCGCGATCTGCTTTTTCAGAACCGCACGGGGGGAATGCGGCACCGGTTGATGCGTATGATGGTCCAGCACATCGCACAGAACCAAAGCGGTGCCCTCCAGCCACGGCACCGGGCGCAGCGTGTCGAGATCCGGTTTCATGACGTAGTCGCCGTAACCCGACTGCCAGGAGGTGCTGGCGTAGCCATCGGGCGTCGCCATTTCAAGATCGGTGGCCAGCAGATAATTGCAGCAATGGGTTTCCGCATGAGAATGCTCGACAAAGTTCATCGCGTGAAAACGCTTGCCCATCAGGCGGCCCTGCATATCGACGATGCAGGCAAGAACGGTATCAATCTCACCGGATTTGGCGGCTGTTTTCAATGCCTCAAACGTCAGGGTTCCGGCCATGTTCAGGATCCTTTCTCATGGGGAAGCGCCCCCGCGGGACGGGGACGCTTTTGGTCATCTTTGGCGGCTTACTCGAAGTTGTAAGGCACACCCGCCTGGTTGATGACGCTGTTGTATTCCTTGAAGATGTTGACGATCTTCTGATGCACTTCACCTTCCTGGGCAACCTCGTCCCAGAACTCCTTGGCGGCGTTTTCGACCTCGGCCCATTCTGAAGGTGGCACGGACCGCAGTTGCAGCTTGTCGCCGTTGGCCCGCAGGGCCGCTTCGCCGCCCCAGTACCACTGGTTGCGGTAGGTGTGTCCCGCCTCAGTCGCCGCCATAACGACCGATTTCAGATGATCCGGCAGTTCTGCCCAACGCTCCTCGTTGACAAACCACGACCCGATCCACGCGCCCGAGATGTTATTGGTCAGGAAGTAATCGGTAACGTCTGCCCAGCCTACGGTGTAATCTTCGGTAATCCCCGACCAGGCCATGCCGTCAAGCTCACCGGTCTGCACCGCAACCTCCGCATCCTCATAGGGAATGTTCACCGGCACCACGCCGAACTTGGACAGGAAGCGGCCCGCCGTTGGGAAAGTATATAGCTTCAGACCGTCAAGATCAGCGACCGAGGTGATCTCTTTCTTGGTGTTGAAATTACAAGGATCCTGCCCCGCAGCGGACAGCCACTTGACCCCTACCTTGGCGTACTCCTCTTCCCAGATCTCTTTCAGCCCATACTGGTTGAAGAGCACCGGCACATCGAGAATATGCTTGGTCGCAAAGGGGAAATACCCGCCAAACATCCGCAGAGGTGTCGGGGACGCCATCGAGTCGTCATCGGAATGGACCCCGTCAATGGTGCCACGTTGCAGCGCCTGGAAAAGCTCGCCCGTCGGCACGATCTGATCCGCATAGAACAGTTCGACCTCCAGTTCGCCATTGGAATTGGCATTGATGTAATCGATGACCGGTTTGGTCACATGCTCACCCAATGCGCCACCGGCATAGGTCTGAAAGCGCCACTTGATCGCGGTTTGCGCCTTTACGATGGAAGGGCTGGCCAGGGCCGCAGCACCACCGACACCGGCAGTGGTCAGGAACTTACGTCTCGTCGTCATGTTGATTTCCTCTCTGTTGTCGCTCGTCTCATTTGTCCCTTTTAGGGATCTCGCTTGGTTAATTTCCATACACATATCCCGGCAGCCACAGGGCAATTTCGGGGAAGGCCATGATGGTTGCCAGAGCCACCACCATGACCAGCACAAACGGCAGGATGGAGGCATAGATGTCGCGCAGGGTGATTTCCGGCGGGGCCATGGCGCGCATCAGGAAGAGATTGTAGCCGAAGGGCGGCGTCATATAGGCGATCTGCGTGGTGATCGTGTAAAGCACTCCGTACCAGATCAGATCAAAACCCAGCGCACCGACCAGTGGCACGTACAAAGGGGCCACAATCACCAGCATGGCGGTATCATCCAGAAATGTGCCCATCAGGATAAAGCTGAGCTGCATCAGGATCAGGATCATCCAGGGGCTGAGGCCCAGTTTCTCGGTAAAGAGGCTTTCAATGGCCTTCACGGCGCCCAGACCGTCAAACACAGCGCCAAAGGCAAGGGCCGCGAGGATGATCCACATGAACATGCAGGAGATGCCAAGGGTTTTACGCACCGATACCTCGAATACCCTGCGGGTCATCCGCCCTTTCACGACAGCCGCGACAAAGGCCGCGATGGCCCCAATGGCGGAGCTTTCGACAAGTGACGTCCAGCCGTTCACAAAAGGCACCATCATTGCAAAGAAGATGAAGAGCGGCAGGAACCCGGCCCCGAGCAGTTTGAGCTTTTCGCCCATCGGCATGGCGCGTTCTTCGGGCGGCAGGATGGGCCCGAGCGCCGGGTTCAACCGGCAGCGGATCACGATGTAGATTACGAACATGGCCGCCATCAACAGCCCCGGCACGACACCCGCCAGCCACAGCTGGCCCACCGGTTGCCGCGCAATCATCGCATAAAGCACCAGAACCACGGAGGGCGGCACCAGAATGCCCAGCGACGACCCCGCCTGGATGACACCCGTGACCATCCGCTTGTCGTAGTTGCGTTTGAGCAGTTCCGGCAGCGCAATCGTTGCCCCGATCGCCATGCCCGCCACCGACAACCCGTTCATGGCAGAGATCAGCACCATCAATCCGATTGTGCCTACCGCAAGGCCTCCCGAAAGCCCGCCCATCCAGACGTGGAACATCTTGTATAGATCATCGGCAATTTTGGATTCCGACAGGATGTACCCCATGAAAATGAACATCGGCAGAGTCAACAGCGGATACCACTTCATCAGTTTAATCGCAGCAGCAAAGCCCAGATCATAGCCGCCCCGGTCGCCCCAAAGGAAAAACGCGGCCACAACGGCGACAAAACCGATGGCGCCGAAAACCCGCTGGCCCGTCAGCAGCATCAGCATCATCGAGGAGAACATGAGGATGGCGATGGCCTCGTACGACATCAGACCTTCTCTCCCATGTCGTGGCCTTTGATGCGCAGAACATCCTTGAAAAATTCGGAAATGGCCTGCAACAACATCAGGAAGATGCCCAGAACCATGATCGATTTGATCGGCCACAGATAGGGTCGCCAGACCGAGGAGCTGCGCTCTCCGCCATAGCTGAACGAATACATCAGGCTTTCCCAACCGCCCCAGAGCAGGAAGATCAGATAGACGATCAGGAACAACACGGTCATCGCGTCGACCTGCGCTTTACGGTGAGGGGACCAGTCGCCATAGAGCAGGTCCATCCGTACATTTGACCCCATCTGGATCGAGTACGGACCCCCCAGCATATAGTAGGCGACCATTGCAAACTGCGCCACTTCAAGCGTCCAGAGTGATGGCACAAAAAACGTTTTGGAAACCGAGGACCACAGCAGGATCGCCATCATCACGAAGATGCCGTACATCATGACCCGACCGATCCGGTAGTTCATGGCATCCACGATGCGGATGTATCTTTTGGCCAGTTCGGTCATGCGCGCGAAGTATCCGGAGCGACAGAGGCCAGCGCCTGCTTCAGCCAGCCCGCCAGCATCGCGGCGATGGTTTGCTGATCCTTAGGCGTGGCGATCAGGTCGTTGCGCACCTCAAGCATCACATGTGGGATGCCGCGGCCAATACCGTGCCTTTTGAGCGTGTGCATCACCCCGTCACCGGGCCCGTAGGGTTGGTTCCGTGCCACCAACAGGCTTGTGTGATCCCCTGCAATCTCCAGCATCGCATCCGCCAGACGGCTGTCCGCATCGTGCAAAACACCAACTTCAACGTCGCGCGCTTTGCCCAGATAGACCCGTGTGAAGCTGTGAACGGTGATCATAACCTGCGCATGGGTCTCGTCCAGCAGCTCCGAGACGGTCGCGTGAAAGGGATCGTAAATCTGCCGGGCGCGGCGTTGTTTTCTCTCCGCGCTCAGCCCGATGTTTCCGGGGATATCAAAGGCTTCGCTACGCTCTGGAATCGCACTTGCCGCTTCGGGTGGACGATTACAGTCGTAGATCAGACGCGATACGCCCCCTGCCACCAATGTTGCTTCAAGCATTTCAGACAGATATTCCGCCACAGCCAGAGCCCCCGGATCCCACGCCGCGTGGCTGCCGCGCACGGTTTCATCCAACCCCAACCCGCCAAAGGTTTCCGGGAAATGGTTCGACGCATGTTCGCACACCAGAACGATACCAGAGGCACCCGCCGGACGGGTCACGATTGCGGATTCAACCACAGCGTTTATCTGGTTTTCAGGCGTCATATTTCCCCCGGTCCGCACAAACTTCTTGCCGGATCAGGATTCTGTCAACACAATAATGAAAGATTCTCTTCAGATTTCATCTTTCTGTAATAAAATCCGTCAAAATAGGGGCAGGCAACTTGGGTGACGCTAATCTGACCATCGCTGACCGCATTCAGGACCGCCTGGAAAACCTGACCCGGGCCGAACGGCAACTTGCACATTCGATCCTTGAAAACTATCCCGCGTCCGGTCTGGGGCCCATCACGACCCTCGCCAATGACGCCGATGTCTCCACGCCGACAGTGGCGCGGATGGTTCAGAAACTGGGGTTCAAAGGCTATCCTGAATTTCAGGCGGAACTGCGCGAGGAACTGCGCGCGAAGGTCAAAAGCCCCATCGCAAAACACGACACCTGGGCCGAAGGTGCGCCCTCAGGACATGTGCTCAATCGGTTCACCGAGGCTGTCATCGACAATATCCGCCACTCGCTGGGACAGATTGACACCGCCGATTTCGACAAAGCCTGTGCCCAGCTGGCCGACACCAGGTCGCGGTTGAACATTGTCGGTGGCCGCATAACACATACAATGGCGGAATATCTTTTCCTGCACATGCAGATGATCCGGCCCGACGTCATCCACATCCAATCCACCTCAAACGCGTGGCCGCATTATTTGCTGGACGTGGGACCGGGGGATACTTTCGTGATATTCGATGTCCGCCGCTACGAAAGCAATACGCTCAAGCTGGCGGAAATGGCCCATCAGCGCGGCGCAAAGATCATCCTGTTTACCGATCAATGGCGCTCGCCCATCCATCGTCTGGCACATGTTTCCTTCTCCAGCCGCATTGTCGTGCCCTCTGCCTGGGATTCCGCTGCCACCACGCTGTTGCTTGTTGAAACGGTCATCGCAGCCGTGCAGGATCTTAGCTGGGAAACCACAAAAAACCGCATGCACACGCTTGAAGAAATGTTCGACCAAACCAAACTCTTCCGAAAATTCACCTGATATTCAGCCGCTGACGCAATTGCCTGCTGCCCTGACTTTCAGGTAATTTGCGGCAACCCATTGAGGAGCTTTGCGATGACCGATCATGACAGATGTCCAAGGAACGGTGTTTCTCACGTCATCGGCGATCGGGCAGAGCCGCTTTGGAATGTGACGATTTCGGATCTGCTGTCGCAAACAGCCGCGCGCCTTGCAGACCATCCTGCGGCGGTATTTCGGGCCCAGGGTATCAGATGGACATATGCTGAGCTCAATCATCAGGTCGATCGCCTTGCCCACGGATTGCTAGGCCTCAATCTGCAAAAGGGGGACCGCGTTGGTATCTGGTCGCCCAATCGGTTCGAATGGCTGCTCGCCCAATTTGCCACCGCACGTATCGGGGCAATCCTTGTTTGCATCAATCCAGCCTACAGACGGTCAGAACTGGAATACGCCCTTAACAAGGTTGGCTGCATGGCATTGATCACCGCGCGCCGTTTCAAATCATCGGACTACACCGGAATGCTCAGCGAACTGGCGCCGGAACTGGCAGCGGCGACGCCTGGAAATCTACACGCCGAACGCCTGCCACATCTGCGCAGCATCATCGTGATGGGCGATGATGTGCCCGCTGGCATACTGAGCTTCGCAAACCTCTGTAAGGCCAGACCCGAGGCCGATCTCGAAGCCATCGCGCAAACCCTCGACCCACAGGATGTGATCAATATCCAGTTTACCTCCGGCACCACCGGTAGCCCCAAAGGGGCCAGCCTGACCCACCACAACATCGTCAACAACGCCCGCTTCGTCACTCAGGCGATGGAGTTCACGCAAAACGACCGGCTCTGCATCCCCGTGCCCTTCTATCATTGCTTTGGCATGGTTATGGGCACGTTGGGCTGCGTGACCAAAGGGGCAACAATCGTAGTCCCGGGCGAAGGGTTCGACCCGCGTGAAACACTCGCTGCCGTTTCAGAAGAAAAATGCACCGCTCTTTTTGGGGTCCCGACGATGTTCGTGAATGAATTGGCCCTGCCGGATTTTGAAAACCACGATCTGTCCCATCTGCGCACCGGCATCATGGCCGGTGCACCCTGCCCCATCGAAGTGATGCGGCAGGTGCAGGCGAGAATGAACATGCACAATGTGACCATCGCCTACGGGATGACCGAAACTTCCCCAGTCTCCTTTCAGAGCAACGTGGATGATCCGCTTGAACAACGCGTCTCCTCTGTCGGTCGCATCCATCCCCATGTGGAGGTCTGCGTTGTCGATGAAGAAGGACAGACCGTGCCGATTGGTGCCCAGGGTGAATTGCTCACGCGCGGTTATTCGGTGATGCGCGGCTATTGGGGGGAGGACGCCAAGACAGCTGACAGCATTGATCCGGATGGATGGATGCACACTGGCGATCTGGCCACACTGGATGCGCAGGGGTATTGCACCATCACCGGTCGCGTCAAAGACATGATCTTGCGTGGCGGCGAAAACATCTATCCGCGCGAAATCGAAGAATTTCTCTACACGCATCCTGACATCGCCCAGGCGCAGGTGTTTGGCATCCCCAATGATACCTATGGCGAAATTGTCTGCGCATGGATCGTTCTTCACGCAGGCAGCAAGATATCCCCAGAAGACATCAGGCAATTCTGCAAAGACAATATCGCCCACTTCAAGGTGCCGGCCCATTTCTCTATCAGGGATGAATTGCCGATGACCGTCACGGGCAAGCCCCAAAAATTCATCATGCGTGATCAGATGATGGCGGAACTGGCAGGCTGAAAACGCAACAAGCGGGCACGGCAGGTAAACTGTCACGCCCTCTCACCGCGCGCCAGCACCGGACAAATCCTGCAAGAATTTGTCCGGGACATGTCATGCGGCGGAGCCGCTCAATTTTTAGACGGCACCGGTATATTCGCCGCGCGCCGGATAATCGTTCTTGATGGCAAAATCCAAAGCGCCGACAAGTTCGGAAAAATGTGGACGCACGAACGGCATGGTCTGCACCGAACCATAGTACAAGGTTTGCTGCGGGGTGATCATGAACAACCCTGGCTCGGAAAACAGGGCGGGTTCTTCGATCCCGATCGACGTCTTGCCACGCGAGGTTGAAATGTAAAGCCCCCATTCCTTGGCTGTCGACAAGCTCAGGTCATATCCAAACCGCAAGGATTTCGCCTCGATCTTGTCGGCCATCGCACGGGTCCGTTCTTCACCATCCGAGCTTACCGCGATTGTTTTCACACCCCGCTCGGCAAAATCGCCGGTGCGTTTTTCAAGCTCTGCGAGGTAAGTCGCACAGATCGGGCAATGCAACCCGCGATAAAAGCACACAACAGTTCCGGTTTCGGCCGCATCACCCGACAGATCGAACGTGCCCCCATCAAGCAAGGGCAAAACGAGTTTGGGTACTTTCTGGCGTGGCATCAGCATGGCAGATCTCCTGAATTTGAATTTCGGTTGTTATCTCTCATGGATGTCGCACCAAGACCAGTGACCCATGTTCACATAATCTTGTGCTTGATTTCCGCAGCATCCATGTCGCAGACAGACATGCCTCAGGGTGAAAACCGGTGCTTGCTGAGTGGGCAGCAATTGGAAAGCACCCCCAACATGGCATCACCTTTTGACATGGTTTCAGGCTTCATCGACACCCCTGATGTTCCGCCGCCCGCGCGGCGCATGGCAGCTCTCCTGCTGATTGATACCTTGGGTGTCGCGGCCGGTGCAACCAGGCTCGATCCGTCAAGGATTGCGCGGGATTTCGTCGTCGATTTTCATGGCGCGGGCAGCTCAGAACATGCAGCCCCCCTTCTTTTTGACGGTCGTCTGGCCTCGATTCCCGGGGCCGCCTTTGCCGCGGCCACGCAGATCGACAATCTGGACGGACATGATGGTTTCAACCCGGTAAAAGGCCACATTGGCTGTGCGGTTGTCCCGGCGCTGATCGCCTTTTCGGCGGCCCTACCCGATCTGACGGCGACAGCGGCGCTCGACACTCTGGCCATGTCTTACGAAATCGGCGCGCGAGCCGGTCTGGCGCTGCACGCAACGGTGCACGATTATCATACGTCCGGTGCATGGAATGCGCTGGCGGTTGCGGCGCTTGGGTGCCGCCTTCGGAACGCGTCACAGAAACAGCTGCGGGAGGCCCTCGGCATTGCCGAATACCACGGGCCGCGCAGCCAGATGATGCGCGAGATTGCCCATCCGACCATGCTGCACGATGGCTCTGGCATGGGCGCTCTGACCGGTTCCATGGCCACCCTGCTGGCGCTGCGCGGCTTTGAAGGAGCACCCGCGATCACCGTCGAAGCCCCGGAAGTGTGCGACTTCTGGCAGGACCTCGGCACCCGCTGGACGATCCTTGAGAACTACATCAAACCCTATCCTGTCTGCCGCTGGACGCATGCCCCTCTGGATGCGCTGGACGGCCTCATGCGCCGGCACGATCTGACCCACAACCACATAGAAAGCCTGCGCATCGGCACCTTTGCCGAAAGCGCCGCCCTCTATCCGGGCATGCCGGAAACCACCGGACAAGCGCAGTATTCGCTGGCTTTCGCGTTGGCCACGCTGATGCGCTACGGGCACGTGGGGCCTGAACACATCGCAGGTGCCGGTCTCACTGATCCGGAGGTTGCGCGCCTGATGCCGCGCATTTCCGTGCGAGTGGAGAACCGCCACAATGCCACCTTCCCGCAATACCGCATGGCGGATGTGACCCTCACAACAACCGACGGGCGCGTGCTCAAATCCGGAGATACCCATGCGCGCGGCGGGCTTGATGCGCCCCTTACAGAAGCTGAAATCGAGCGGAAGTTCCACAATTTTGCCGCACCGACCCTGGGGGCCGAACGCAGCGCGCGGATCTGGTCCATGCGCGACCGGCTGCTCGAACCGGATGCGCGGTTTTGCGAACTCACCGCGCTGGTGACACCCGCTCCCTAACTGCGCCAGCCCAGCAGGTGCTTTTCGATCACTCCGATCAAAGCGCTCACCAGAACCCCAAGAACAGACAGGATGACCACGCCCGCAAAAAGCCGTTCCAGATCGTAGAGCGCGCCGGCCTCCAGAATATAGGCACCGATCCCGTATTCAGCACCCAGCATCTCCGCCGCGACCAGCAGGATGATGGCGATGGCCAGCGAAATCCGCAGCCCCGCCAGAATGCCCGGCATCGCCCCCGGCAGCACGATCTTGCGCAGAATGCTCACCCAGCTCAGCCCGAAGCTTTGCCCCATGCGAATGAGCGTGCGGTCCACATTGTCCACCGCTGCGTAGGTCGCAACAACCGTCGGCGTGAAGGTGCCAAAGGCGATAAGCGCATATTTCGATCCTTCATCGATCCCGAACCAGATGACAAAGAGCGGTAGCAGCGCAATCTTGGGGATCGGGAAAATCGCCGCTACCAGTGGCACCAGACCGGCGCGAATGTAGGAAAACAACCCCATCATCAGCCCGATGCCGATGCCGACCGTCACCCCCAGCACTGCGCCAATCACCAGCCGGCTCAACGACGGGCCAAGATGTTTGAACAGCAGGCCCGAGGCGTAAAGCTCCTGAAAGGTCAAAATCACGTCGCTGGGGCGTGGCAGGGTCAGGGCGGAAATCACACCCGACCGCGTGCCCCATTCGGCCAGCAGGATCAGCGCGGCAAAAACGGCAAACCCGACCCAACGGCGTGGTGTCGGGGCAAAGCCACCGCCGCGAAAAGCCACCTGCCTGCCCGGTTCAGGCATCTATCAGCTCCGCATCCGCTGCCGCAGCCTCATCGCGCATCATACCCCACAGGTGTTGCTGCGCCCGCTCCAATGTCGCGTCGCCGTAGCCGCGCCGTTCCAGTGGCATCGCCAGTTCGACAATCTCGCGGATCTCGCCCGGCCTGCGCGACAGAACCACAATCCGGTGCCCCAGACGCACCGCTTCGGCCAGATTATGCGTCACATAAACGGCCGTGAAAGGCGTCCGCGTCCAAAGCCCGACCAGATCATCCATCAAGAGTTCGCGGGTCTGGCTGTCCAGCGCGGAGAGCGGTTCGTCCATCAGCATTACCGCCGGATTGACCACCAGTGCGCGCGCAATCGCCACCCGCTGTTTCATCCCGCCCGAAAGCTGGCGCGGCAGCGCATCCGCGAAATCCGACAGCCGGGTCCGGGCCAGCACATCCGCGATCCGCGCGCGCCGTTCCGGTGACGGCATCGCGTGATCTTCCAGTACCAGCGACACATTTCCCGCGACCGTCCGCCAGGGCAGCAGCGCAAAATCCTGAAAGATATAGGTGAGCGCATTGAGGCACCCCGGGGGCGTCTCGCCGCGCTGGATCACCGCGCCTGCATCTGGCCGTTCCAGCCCGCCCATGAGGCGCAGCAACGTCGATTTGCCACAACCAGAAGGGCCAACGACACAGACGATCTGGCCTTCGGGAATGTCCAGAGTGATGTCGCGCAGAACCTCGCGCGCGCCGTAGTGGTGGCCCACATCGGCCAGATGCAATTCCACCCCTAGCTGCCCACGGTCTCGACAAAAGAGGTATCCAGCAGCGTGTCCAGCGTGATCCCCGCATCCACCAGACCCTCAGCCTGAAACCATTCCAGCTGATCGCGCACAGAGGCAACGTTCAGCTTCGCCCCCTCGTTCAACCGCATGGTCCCGTTGATGATCGACGGGGCGGCCTTTTCGCGCGGCCTGTCGGTATAGACATATTTGTGGATCAGATCGACCATCGCATCGATGCCCTCCTGTCCGCTTTCCTGTGCAATCATCGTGGCGTTGTAGTCGGCCACACCTTTCGAATAGGCGCCCAGAAAACCCTGTGTCAGCACAGGTTCATCGCTGGCATTGGCGGCGGATGTGAAAACGGTTGTGACCTGATAGTCGGGCAGATAGTCGGCGATACTGCCGATGATATGCACAGCACCGGACCCGGCCAACGGCTTGGCGATATGGGGCACGATGGACCAGGCATCAATCTGGCCCGACTTCAGCGCGCCGATGATCGCGCCCACCTTTTGCAACGGTTTGAAGGACAGCGTGGCCCCTTCGGCAACAGCCACTTTGGAGCCCATGTAATGGAAGGATGATCCTGCCGTGGACATCCCGAATGTCCTGCCATCCAATGCTGCCGGCGTTGTCAGACCGGCCTGAAACGCCGCATCCGATGCCAGGATTTTCTGACCGTCAATGCCCGGCTCTTCCGAAAGAGCCCCGCCAATGACCTTGATCGCCCCCTTGTCGGCCAGCGATACCAACCCGCCCGAAATGGCCGTCACCGCGTAATCCACATCGCCGCTGGCAATGGCCACGGCCATCGGTTGCGCCGCTTGGAAAAATTTCAGGTCCACGTCCAGCCCGGCATCCGCAAAATAATTCCGCTCAAAAGCGATGAAGGAGCCTGAATGGCTGGTGAACCGCAGCGCACCCACGGTGATCTTCTTGCCGGACGCATAGGCGGGTGCGGCGAGACCCAGAGCCGTTGCGGCTCCTATGCTTGCAAGTGCGTCGCGGCGGTTGAAATTAGGCATGATGGTCTCCCTCAAAGATCGGGCGCAGATGCGCTGTTGCAGTCAGTGTAGCGCAGGTCCTGCCCCGTGCAAGCAGGCTCTGCCCTTGCGCCATGGCCGTGCCGGAGGCTATAGCGCGGATGACCCCTCTCTGACTAAAGGCGCGCGCATGTCCTTCGACCGTTCCATCAAGATAGCCCCCTCCATCCTCGCCGCTGATTTTGCCAATTTCGGCGCTGAATGTGAGGCCATAGAAGCGCAGGGAGCCGATTGGGTCCACGTGGATGTGATGGACGGGCATTTTGTGCCAAACATCACCTTTGGGCCTGCGACCTGTGCCGCCATTCGCCCGCATATCAAAGGCGTGATGGACGTGCACCTGATGATCGCGCCGGTGGATTCCTATATCGACGCTTTCGCGCGGGCCGGTGCCGATGTGATCACCGCCCATGTGGAGGCAGGTCCGCATATCCACCGCACTTTACAAGCCATTCGCGGCGCAGGTGCCAAAGCGGGGGTCGCGCTGAACCCCGGCACACCGGCAGAGGCTGTCTCGGAGCTGATCGACAGCGTCGATCTGATCTGCGTGATGACCGTGAACCCCGGTTTTGGCGGGCAGAAATTCATCGACATGTCAGCCAAGATCAGAAAGCTGCGCGCAATGATCGGGGAGCGCCCCGTGCATATCGAAATCGACGGCGGGGTCGACCCGAGCACCGCGCCGATCGTGGCCTCGGCAGGCGCGGATGTGCTGGTGGCAGGCTCTGCGGTCTTCCGGGGTGGGTCAGTTCAGGACCCGACCCCTTACGGCGCAAACATCCGCGCCATAAGGCAGGCCGCAGAAGGCACATATGTCTGACTGAACGCGCAACAGCGCCGCATCCGGTAAGGTGGGCTTCAGGCCACCGCCACTTAAGACCCCGCCCGTTCGCGCAGTTGATCCGCGAAATGCGTCAGCAACCGATGCTTTAGGATCTTGCCCGTCGGGGCGGCCGGCAGTTCCGTGGCCAGCACAATCGCACTCGGGCGTTTGTACCCCGCCAGCCGGTCCTTCAGAAAATCGCGCAAGCTATCCGGGCTCAGATCACAGGCCGGGGCCACTTGCACAAAGGCCAGAACCTCCTCGTCCCCTGCTGTCATCTTCCCGATCACGGCCGACTGAATGACCTGCGGATGATCGTTGATCGCGGCCTCCACCTCCGGTGGATAGACATTGAACCCCCCGTGGATGATCAGCTCTTTTGAGCGTCCCAATATGTGCAGGTTTCCCGCCTCATCAATCTTGCCCAGATCGCCCGTATGCATCCAGCCCTGCGCATCCAGCACCCGCGCCGTCTCTTCGAGATTGCGGAAGTACCCCAACATGACATGGCCTCCACGCGTCAGCACCTCCCCCAAGCCATCGCCGCCGCCCGGCACGCTTTGGTCAATGCGCAGCTCCACGCCCGGCAAGGGCGGCCCAGCGGAGATATCTTCTGATCCCAACGGGTTATCAGTGATCGTCACCCCTGCTGTCGTCTCCGTCATGCCATATCCGTTTTGCAGCGCCACGCCGTAAAACGCCTCCGCCTTGCGCTTCCACGTGGGATCAAGCGGGGCCGCCCCCGAAGATACATAGCGCAGATTGTCCGACCCCAGCCGCTCATGCCCCTGCGCCGCTGTATACTGCATCAAAAGCGCGTGCATCTGCGGCACGGCCGACAAAAGCGTGATGCCCTGACCCAGTGCCGCATGGAGTTTGGACGCTGAAAACCGTGCCTCAAATCGAATGGCCGCCCCTGTGTAGGCCGCCGCCGTCACAATCGAGGCCAGACCGAACACATGGGAAATCGGCAAAACGCCATAGATCAGGTCGCGCGCCGTCATGCCGCGCAACCGCGCCGACGCCATCCCACCAAACCGCAGGTTGGCATGGCTCAGCATCACACCCTTTGGCATACCCGTCGTGCCGGTGGTATAGAGCAACACCGCAAGGCACGGGTCCTCTTCGGGGTTGGAAGCGTGAGGCGTGGCAATCTGCACCGTGCCGAAGGCACCGGTCAGCGACACCGTATCATGCCGCGCGGCATGGGCGGTCGCATCCGGGGACACGGCGGTCGTGAATACAACCGCGCGAGGGGCCGCATGATCAAAGATGCGCGCAAGTTCCGCCGCCGACTGGCGTGCATTCACCGGCACCGCAACAGCGCCCGTCCGCCAGCAGCCAAAAAGAAACGCAACCGCCGCTGCGGAATTTTCACATAAGATCACAACCCGGTCTCCGGCCACGACGCCCCGCTCGGCCAGACAAGCAGCGGCGGCGTCACTGGCCACGCTCAGATCCTGCCAGCGCCACTGCGCGCCTGTGCCATCGGACATGGCAAAAGCCGCCGGGCGGCGGGCCACCTGATCGCTCAGAAAATCCTCCACACGCGGGCTCATTGTGCGGCCTCCGCCATCTGAACCGCATCCGACAACCGCACCTGGGCAGCCAGCGCCTGTGTCTCGATACGCGCGATGATATCCGCCATGGGTTCGATCCTGTCGGTCAACCCCAGAGCATGACCTGCCGAAAGTAACCCCCGGCTCACATCGCCGCTCTCATAGGCCTTGCGCCCGATCTTACCAGCTACCAGCGGCATCAGGTCCTGAATGGTGATCTCCGGCGTCTCGGCCTCCATCCGGAGTACTTCGGCTGTGGTGTCATTGGCCAGCGTGCGCACAGTATTGCGCACCGACTGCATGCTCAGCGCCGTGTCGCGTTCCGTGGCTGCCACCAGCGCCCGCTTATAGCCCTCATGCGCCACCAGTTCCGTGCTGACCAGCAGGCGTGTACCCATCACAACGCCAGCCGCCCCCATCCCAAGCGCTGCCATCAACTGGCTGCCATGCCCGACACCGCCACCGATCAGAAACGGAATGTCCAGCGCCTCGCCCGCCATGGCCCCATTCACGAAAGAGCCGATCATAACCAGACCCGGGTGCCCGCCACATTCCGCACCCACGATAGAGACCATATCAACGCCCACCGCTTGTGCCTTCAGCGCATAGCGCACCGCCGGAACCTTGTGCAGAACGGTCAGCCCCAGATCTTTCAGCAAGGGCATATAGGGTTCCGGGTTGCGCCCTGATGTCTCGATCACTTTAACACCTTCATCCGCGATGAGCCGGAAAATATCCTCAGTCTGATCACCCGGCACCAGTTTCGGCAGCATGGAGACGTTGACCCCGAAGGGAAGGGTGCCACAGGCCGCGCGCGTTCTGGCGATTTCCGCCCGTAAATCGGCAGGGTCGGGAAAACTGGCTGCCGTGATGAATCCCATGATCCCGGCATGGGCAGCAGCGGAAACGTAAGGCGCATTTGCAAGCCATTGCAAACCTCCCGCCACGATCGGGCGGCGGATGCCCAGACGGCGCGTCAGTTCGGTGTCCCAGATCATGACCCGAACTCCGGCGCGCGTTTTTCCAGAAAGGCGGCAATGCCCTCCGCCGCTTCCGCACCGCCTGCGGCGCGCGCCATGGCGTCGCGTTCCGCGTCCAACTGCTGCGCCTGTGGTGTCTCATAGCTGTCCGCGACCAGCGCCCTAATGACGCGCTGCGCGTCACGCGGCCCCTGTGCCAGGCTGTCCGCCAGCACCATAGCGCGGGCAAAGGCCTCCCCCGGTGCTGCCACCTCATTGACCACGCCCAATGCGCCCATGCGTTCCGCCGACACCGCTTGTGCCAGCAGGCACATCTCCATGGCCAGCGGGCGCGGTAGGCAGCGCGCCATTGAGGCGGTCAGCCCCGCATCCGGCACCAGCCCGGCCTTGACATAGGCCGCCGTGAATTTGGCTCCCGCTGCCGCGATGATGAGATCACAGGCCAGTGCCAGCGACAAACCGGCACCCGCCGCCCCACCTTCTATCGCAGCAATCAGCGGCACCGGGCAGGCGCGCAGCGCGCGGATGAGATCATGCAGGTCGTCCACCCTGGCGCGGCGCGCCGTTTCGGAGAGTTTGCGACGCTCGATCAGCACATTGAGGTCCCCGCCCGCGCAGAAAAAATCCCCTTCCGAGGTCAGGATAACGGCCCGGACGCGCGGCTCTTCAGCACGGCGCATCGCTTCGGCCAGCGCGGCATAAAGTTCGGGCGAAAGCGCCCCCCGCCGAGCCGCATTGCCGTTCCAGATGATCAGACGGTCCCCCTTATCCTCGACCCGCGCCATTACGTAACCCTCTTGAACGTGCCGGAGGCCTTGGCGATCAAGCGACCTTCGGCATCATGCAGGACCGCATCCGCATGAATAATTTTGCGCCCGCCTCCCGATAGCGTGCCGCGCGCCACCACACGGCCGTCGTGCACAGGGGCAATGAACTGCGTGCTCAGCGACACGGTGACAACCTGCGCCAGTGTGTCACCGCCAAAGCCCAGCGAGGCGGCAAACCCCGCCGCGCTATCAAGCATCATCGCCAGAATACCGCCGTGCAGGCTGGCGTTGCGGTTCAGATGCTGCGGCGCGATCTCAAGGCTGACCTCGGCGCGTCCGGAAGCGCGGTCGAGATCGACCTCGTAGCCAATCAGCTCCTGCGCGCCGCTGATGGGAAATTCAGGCTGCTGAGAGGGCAATGAACCGCTCCAGATGATGGTCGCAATCGCCGAACCTGTGTTCGGCCATCACGATGCGTTTTGCGATATGGGCCAGTTCGTATTCCTGCGTCATGGCGATGCCGCCGTGCATCTGGATACTGTCCTCGGCCACCAGACGCCCGGCACGGCTCATCAGGTTCTTGGCCGCCGACACATGGCGTTCCCGCTCCGGCCGGGGGCGTTCCAGATGCCCTGCTGCATTGATGACGGCGGATCGGGCCTGTTCCAGTTCGATCAGCATATCCGACATGCGGTGCGCCAACGCCTGAAAACTGCCAATGGGGCGGCCAAACTGCTTGCGCGTCACCAGATAGTCCTGCGTGAGGCGGCTGGCTGTTTCCATACCCCCCAGCGTCTCAGCACAAAGCGCCACATTCGCGGCGGCAACACGGGCCTCGATGGCGGCAAATGCCTGCCCCGCTGGTCCAAGGCGCGCGCTGGCTGGCAGGCTCACATCTTCCAGAATGACCTCCGCCGCTCGCCCCCCGGCAAGCAGCGCATAGCCCTGACGCGTGACCCCTTCGGTCTCTGTCGGCACCAAGAACAGCGAAAGGCCCCCTGCATCATCGACACCGCCGCTTTCGCGCGCCGATACCACCAGCAGGTCCGCAGCCTCGGCATTATGCACAACCGCCTTGCGCCCATTCAGCACCACGCGGTCGTTTTCCGGCACGGCACCTGTGGCAACCCGGCTCAGATCATAGCGGCTGGCCGGTTCACCGTGGGCAAAGGCCAGATGCAGCTCGCCCGCGATGATCGCCGCAACATGGGCGCGCTGGCTTTCATTGCCCAGATCCGCGATCAGCCCCCCGGCCAGCACGGCACTGTCGAGAAAGGGTTCAACCACCCCGGCGCGCCCCAGTTCCTCAAAGACCACGGCCAGATCAAAGCCGCGCCCGCCAAAACCGCCTTGCGCTTCGGCAAAAAGCGCCCCGATCACGCCCAGTTCCGCCAGCTCGCGCCAGATTTCCGGCGACAGGCCCCTGTCGCTTTGCAGAATATCATGGCGTATCTGCGGCGTATACCGGTCCCTCAGAAACCGGCGCAGCGTGTCCTGCAACATCTGCCGTTCTTCGGTCAGATCGAAATTCATGCTCTGCCCCCCAAGGTCGTCTTGGCAATGATCTCGCGCTGGATTTCATTCGACCCGCCAAAAATCGACAGTTTACGGTTGTTGAAATACTGCCCCGCAACCGGACCGGCACCATTGGGATCGGGCAGGGGATCATTGGTCCCCTCTACGGCCTCAGAGGCAAAGGGCATCGCATAAACCCCCGCCGCACGCCGTGCCAGATCGTTGATTTCCTGCCGGATGATTGTCCCTTTGACCTTGAGCATAGAGCTTTCGACGCCCGGAGCCTGCCCCGCCGCCGCCCGAGAGACGATCCGCAGGTTGGTGGTGGACATGGCCATCAGATCAATCTCCACCTGCGCCAGACGGGCGGCGAAATGCGGGTTTTCGATCAGCGGCCTGCCACCGGCCATCTCCGACCGGGCCAGGCGTTTGACCGCCGCAAGACCGGCCTGTGAAAAACCGACACCGGCGATATTCGTGCGCTCATGGGTGAGCAGGTACTTGGCATAGGTCCAGCCCTTGTTTTCTTCGCCCACGAGGTTCTCGACCGGCACACGCACATCCGTAAACCAGACCTCATTGACCTCCGCACCGCCATCCAGCAGCACAATGGGGCGCACCTCGATACCGGGGGTGGCCATGTCGATCAGCAGAAAGGAAATCCCCTCCTGCTGCTTGACCGATTTATCGGTGCGCACCAGACAGAAAATCATGTTGGCGTGCTGACCGAGCGTGGTCCAGGTTTTCTGACCATTGACCACATAATGCGCGCCATCACGCACCGCAGAAGTCTGGAGAGAGGCCAGATCAGACCCAGCGCCCGGTTCCGAATAGCCCTGACACCACCAGTCCTGCCCGGACAGAATGCGCGGCAGCCAGTGTTCCTGCTGGGCCTTGGAGCCGAACTTCTGCAGGACCGGCCCCAGCATCGACAGGCCAAAGGGCACGATGCGCGGCGCATGCGCCCGCGCACAGGCCTCTTCAAAGAGATGGCGTTGTACTGCGTTCCATTCCGCCCCGCCAAATTCCTTGGGCCAGTTGGGTGCCAGCCAGCCCTGCGCATTCAGGATCGCATGCCAGCGCTCGTGATTGGCTTTCGTCAAGGCCCTGCCGGACCGCACCTTCTCCGATAATTCCGCAGGCAGGTTCTGCGTCAGAAACTGCTCAACTTCCGTCCGGAAGGCCCGTTCCGTGTCGCTGTAGCTCAGGTCCATGATCGCTCCTCATCCGTAGATTTCGAATAACCCGGCAGCGCCCATACCGCCGCCAATGCACATGCTGACAACGCCGAACTTTGCCCCGCGCCGCTTGCCCTCGCGCAGCAAATGCCCCGCCATACGCGCGCCGGTCATGCCAAAGGGATGGCCAATCGCTATTGATCCGCCATTGACGTTGAATATCTCCGGGTCAATGCCCAGCCGATCCCGGCAGTAAAGCGCCTGACTGGCGAAGGCTTCGTTCAGCTCCCACAGGTCGATGTCCGCCACCTTTAGCCCGTGCCGCTCCAGCAGACGCGGCACCGCAAAAACCGGCCCGATGCCCATTTCGTCCGGCTCGCATCCGGCAACGGCAAAGCCCCTGAAGGCACCCATCGGCTCAAGCCCCGCCCGCTCTGCCGCGCTCGCCTCCATCAGCACAACTGCCGCAGCCCCGTCCGACAACTGGCTGGCGTTCCCGGCGGTTACTGCACCGCCGTCGCGCACCGGGGTCAACGCGGCCAGCCCTTCCGCCGTGCTGTCAGGCCGGTTGCATTCGTCCCGATCAACACGCACCTGCCGGTGTGAAACCTCCCCAGTCGCGCGGTCCTGAACCGCCATTGTGGTCTGCATCGGCACGATTTCATCATCGAAAAGACCGTTCTGCTGGGCGGCGGCGATGCGCCTCTGGCTGCGCAACCCGTAGGCGTCCTGCGCGTCGCGGGCGATGCCATAGCGCGCGGCCACAATGTCGGCCGTCTCGATCATGGCCATATAGACCTCGGGCTTGTGTTCCAGCAGCCAGGGCTCCGGGGTCGGTTGCGTCTTGGGCTGCACCAGAGAGATGCTCTCCACACCACCCGCCACCATCGGCCCCGCGCCCTCCGAGACAATCGCTGCCGCAGCCGTCGCGATGGTTTGCAGCCCGGACGCGCAATACCGGTTGAGCGTCATGCCGGAAGTGGTCACCGGCAACCCGGCCCGCAGCGCGATCTGACGTGCGATGTTCTGGCCCGTCGCCCCTTCGGGAAAGCCGCAGCCGATCACGCAATCCTCGATCTGGTCCGCTGCCAGCCCCGCGCGCGCCACGGCGGCGGCCACGACGTGACCGCCCATGCTCGCCCCATGGGTCTGGTTGAACGAGCCGCGAAAGGATTTGGCCAACCCGGTGCGGGCGGCGGAGACGATCACAGCCTCTTTCATGACGCGGCCTCCTTGTTCAGGTCGTCAAAACTGCGGCCTTCGGCAACCAGCTTTTGCAACAGCGGTGCGGGTTGCCAGAAATAGGCGTCTTCACGCGCATAGCTTTCGATGTCCGCCAGCAGGCCGGGCAAACCTGTCAGATCAGCCCATTTCAGCGGCCCGCCCCAATAGCGCGGAAACCCGTAGCCGAAAAGCAGCACCATATCGACGTCGAGCGGGCGGCGTGCGATGCTTTCGCCGACAGTTTTCGCGGCCTCGTTGACCATGGCCGCCATATAGCGGCGGAGGATCTCCGCATCCGGGAAGTCACGCGGCGTGATGCCCCTTTCCTGCCGCTCTGCCTCGATCAGCGGCATGACTTCCGGGTTCGGCACACCTGCGCGCTGGCCTTTTTCGTAAACGTAGAAGCCTTTCCCGGTTTTCTGGCCGAAATGCCCCGCTTCGCAGAGCCTGTCGGGGTAGCGCCCGACCCGTTCGCGCGCATCGCGGTTGGGGGCCAGACGTTTGCGCATCGCCCACCCGATGTCGAGCCCCGCGAGATCCGCCACCGCGTGAGGTCCCATGGCGAAACCGAAATCCGTCAGCACCCTGTCGATCTGATAGGGCGAGGCCCCGTCGAGGATCATATGATCCGCCGCCGTTCGGTAAGTGCTCAGAATGCGGTTGCCGATGAAGCCGTCGCAGACCCCTGCGCGCACCGAAATCTTGCCCAAGCGTTGGCCAAGGGCAAACCCGGTGGCCACCACATCGGCAGCGCTCTGATCCCCCACAACGACCTCCAGCAGCTTCATCACATGCGCGGGCGAGAAAAAATGCAGCCCGATCACATCGCCCGGTCGCGAGGTGCTGGCGGCAATCTCGTTGATGTCCAGATAGGAAGTGTTGCTGGCCAGAATGGCCCGGGGTTTGCAGGCAGCATCCAGCCGCGCAAAGACGGATTTCTTGACGGCCATCTCTTCGAATACCGCCTCGATCACCAGATCGACCGTGCCAAGCGCGTCATAATCCGTAGCAATCGTCAGGGCCTCGTTCAGCATCGCGTCATGGGCTGACTGGCTGATCTTGCAGCGCCTCAGTGCCCCGGCCAGATTGCCGGCAATCCGGGATTTTGCGGCGTCCATCGCAGCGTCGTTCATCTCAATCAGCGTCACTGGCAGACCCGCCAACAGGGCGGCGGTGGCAATGCCCGCGCCCATCGTGCCACCCCCGATGACCCCGATGGCGGCCAGATCGCGCGGTGCCACAGATTTCAACTCTGGCAGGTTGCCAACCGCCCGTTCGGCAAAGAACGCATGGATCATCCCCTGCCGCTGGTCGGTTTTCATCAGATCCCAGAACATCTGCCGCTCGGCCTTGAGACCTTCGGCAAAGGGCAGCTCCACACTCGCCTGTACCGCACGCACGGCCTGCGCCGGTGCAATCTGGCCCCGGCCCTTTTTCAGCACCGCGTCATAGGTCGCATCCCAGTCGATGGGGTCCGGTGCAGGCAAGGCGCTGACCGGACGGCGCGCGGCCCCCTCCGACAAGAGCGCCTGCGCATAGGCCAGCCCCACGGTTTGCGGATCGCCCGCCTCGATCCGGTCGATGACGCCAGCCTCCAGCGCCTCGGGGGCTTTGACGTGGCGGCCCGTGGTGATCATGTCGATGGCCGCCGCCACACCTGTGACACGCGGCAGACGCTGCGTGCCCCCTGCGCCGGGCAAAAGCCCCAGATGCACCTCCGGCAGGCCCACGCGCGCATCGGGCTGCGCAACGCGGTAATGGGTGGACAGCGCCACCTCCAGCCCGCCGCCCAGACTGACCCCGTGCATTGAGGCCACCACGATCAACGGCGAGGCCTCCAGACGATTGCACAGATCGGGCAAATGCGGCTCCAGCGGGGTTTTGCCGAACTCCTTGATGTCCGCCCCCGCGATGAACGCACGCCCGTCACCCACCAGCAGCACCGCTTTGACGCCGTCATCGGCCTCGGCGCGCTCCAACCCGGACAGCAGCCCCTTGCGCACCGCGTGGCTCAGCGCGTTCACCGGCGGGTTCTGGATACGTAAAACGGCGATGTCACCATGGCGCTCATAGGCAATTTTATCTGTCATCTGATCTCTCTTTTCATGCTCTCAACCACGCCGCGTCAGAGCAGGCGCCTGACCGGTTCTGTGTTCCAACTCCCGGACCACCTCACGCAGGGCCGGGCCCACCTCCTCAACCATACGGGCATCCGTCAACACTTCGGGCAACGCCCCGCAGGAAATCGCGACGGGCGCTCCGAATTCCGACGCAAAGAACGGGACGCCCACCGCATTGACCGTTCGGGCATAGCGGGTCGGGCGGGGGGCAATGGTGAACCCCTGCGCAATCAACTGGGCGTAGCCATCCTGCCGAAAATCGACCAGAGCCGGGTTGGGCGCCAGACCTGCAAACTTGTCATCCGACATGGCAGCAAGTGTGGCCTGACCGGAAGAAGACCCAAAAAGCGGGATTCTATGGCCGGGTTCAAGCCAGATGGATGCCGTTCCTTCCGGTCGCCATGTCTTGACCAGCATCATGCGCATCGTATCACGAACCGCGATCAGACCAAGCGTGCCGGTTTCATTTGCAAGCTCCTGCATGGCGTCAGATATCAGATCGATGAAAGTTGCCGAAATAGTCGCAACCGATCCCAGCGCAATCGCTGCCGGGCCAAGGTGAAAGCGGTCATTCCGGCTGGCCTGGGTTAAAAAACCCAATTCGCACAGCGTATACGTGAGACGCGATATCGTTGGTTTTGGCAAGGCCGTCCGTTCCGCGATCTGGGCGTGCGTCAACCCATCATCGCTGGCCCGAAAAACGCCAAGAACTTTCAGCCCTCTTGCCAATGTGTTGGCAAATTTTCGATCTGTTGTGGAGTGGTTCATCGCGCGGCCATCGGAACAAATAGCGAAATTGCAGGAAAACTCATGATGAGGATCAAAACGATGATATCGACACTCAGGAAACGGGCGATGCCTGCAAAAATCTTGTCTATCGGGGCTTCCTTCCCAACCACATTGGCAATCACAAAAACATTCAGGCCAACAGGCGGCGTGATCAGCCCGATCTCCAGCAGTTTGATGACGACCACCCCGAACCAGATGAGGTTGAGCCCGTAGCTTTCCACCAGTGGGATCATCAGTGGCAGGGTCAGCACCATGATGCCAATGGGATCGAGAAACATGCCCAACAACAGATAGATCAGTGCAATCGCGACCATCAGCACAATCACTGAAAGCTGGGCTTGTGTGACCGCCTCGACGATCATGGGGGCAATCCCTGTCAGGGCGATAAAGGCCACGAAAATCTTGGCACCCGCTGCAATGAAGAAGATCGCAGTGGTTTGCACGCAGGTCTCTTTGACCGAAACCCACAGCCCGTGCAAATCCAGTCTGCGTTGCCCGAACCCGATCAGAACCGCAGCACTTACACAAACGGCGGCGGCTTCGGTTGCGGTGAAAATACCGCCATATATGCCGCCAATGATCACCCCGAAAAGAAGAACCGCCGGCCAGGCACCGATCGCGGCTTGCATACGTTGTGACGTCGAATATCTCTGATCCGTTGGCGGGGCGATCTCTGGCCTGCGCCAGACCCATATCGCGATGACCAGAACAAATCCGGCAAGTGTCAAAAGACCGGGCAGAACCCCTGCCAGGAACAGAGCAGAGATCGAGGTTTCGGTAAATATCCCGTAGATGATAAACAGCACCGACGGGGGAATAAGTGAGCCCAACGTGCCGCCTGCGGCAACACTTGCGGTGGCCAGACGCGGGTCATATCCCATCCGCAGCATTTCAGGCGTACAAATGCGCCCCATGGTCGACGCGCAGGCAATGGAACTGCCGGTAATGGCCGAGAAGCCGCCACACCCCATCACGCTGGCCATGGCCACGCCGCCGGGCACCCGGGTCAGCCAGACCTTGGCAGCGTCATAGATGCGTGTGGTGATCCCGGCGCGGTAGGCGATATGCCCCAGAGCCACGAACAGCGGGATCATCGACAGGTCGTAGGAGTGGATCAAATCGAACGAATTCGAAAAGACCATGGATGTGGTCGCTCGAAGGGCACGTTCCGGCATGAAGGTGCCGCTGCGAAAGGCAAAAATGAAAAACGTGGCAAGGGTCGCAACTGCCGCCAGCGCAAAGGCAATGGGCACGCGCAGAGCCAAAAGCACCAGCACCGCGCCAAATGCGAAGAAACCGATGGTCGCAGGGTCCATTACTCCGCCCCTCCACCGGTCAGGGAATGATCCTGTGTATCGAGAACCGTTCCCCCCCTCAGAATGGTGCATGTATCTCGCCACGCCAGTTCAGCCAAGCGCAACCAGCAGGCTGCGATGCCCAGCACGAAGACCAACCTGCCCGGCCATTTGGGCAGGCTCAGATCACCATAAAAGAAGCTTCCCGACGCCAGAACTTTGCTCAGATCGCGCGTGCCCGCCCAGATCAGCGCAGATAGGGCGATCATTCCCATCAGCGACCCCAGCACGATCAACCACGACCGCAATCGCGCACCAAACCGGTCCGAAATGAAATCGACACAGACATGCGCACGTGCTGCCGTCGTTGCGGCCAGCGGCAAAAGAATGGCCGCGACCATCAATTCGCGCACGATCGTCACACTGTCTGGCACGGCAGTGGCGAAAAGAGCCCGGGCGATCACGTTGGCGGTAATTACGCCGCCCAGAAGGAGCACCGCGACCGCGCCGAGGGCCAACAGAAACTGCTCCAGTTTGACTTGCATCTCAGACCTCAAGCCAGCGATCAGTTACCTTCTCGCTCCCAAGGATAGCCTTTCTGATCACGTTCGGCTGAAAACCTGGCGACCAACACCTGATAATCCTCAAGCAGCGCCTGACCCGGCAACCCTGACTTTTCAGCGGTGTTGACCCATTCAGCAAGAAACTTGCCACCCTTGCGAACGAGTTTTTCACGCTCAGGTTCCGGCAAGACAATCACTTCCACGCCAGCTTCCTTCATCGCAGCAACGGCATCTTCGTTCGCCTGGGTGATGATGCGCCCAAACTCATCCGCCATGTCAGAGCCCACCGCGTTCAAAAGATCCTGCTGAGCGGCGGAGAGACTGTCATAGACATCAGCGTTCATGAACATGCCGACACCGCCCACCTGCCCCCAGTTAAGCAATGTGTAGCTATCCATGACTTCTGCCTGCTTGAGCGCGGCAACGGCATAGCTATAGCCCTGACTGCAATCGATCAGCCCGGTGTCGAGCCCCTGATAGGCGTCATATATGGACATGCGCACCATGTTGGCGCCCATCTCGCCGAAGACCTTGCCGTAGGCGCCAACGCCGCGCACCTTGAGGCGTTCGATGTCCGATGCCTTTCTGATCGCAGCCCCCTTACACCCGATGTTCACCTGGCTTGTCGTCCAGGTGCCGATGTAGACGAGGTTCTTGTCCCTCAGGTTTTCCGCAATTTCCTTGGAATTGCGCATCAACGCGTCGGTGGCCCGCATCCCCACCCAAGCGTCCGGGTTGTTGATGGGCAGATCCGCAATGCCGTAGGCAACCATTTCCTGCGGATAATAGACCGCGATAACAGACCCCATGTCTGCGACGCCATCGCCAACCGATTGCATCGCGGCGTTGGATTTGAATAGGGCACCGCCCCACTGAATATCCAGTTTGATCTCCCCTTCCGACCGCTCAGCGATTTCATCCGCAAACCACTGCAAGGCGGCGGCGCGCGCGCCGCGATTGGGACCTGCCTCGCCATGTATCAAAGTGATGTCAGCCTGTGCCAGTGTCGCCGTGGCAATCATTGCAAGACCAAGGGCAGCGGATTTCAGCTTCATCAAGGCAATCTCTCCCAAAATTGTTTTACATAGTGAAACTATGTTTCACTATTTTTACCATTGTTATGAGACACACGCCAAGCGTGCAAGAAAATTCACTGCAAACAGCCGTGCAACGAATTGGACAGGACCGTAGCGTTAGCGCTGATAGATGAAGCATCGTCCCGGAACAGCGTCGGACGGGAGGGCAATCTCTGTCATATCGTCGAAATACATCCTGTCGCTGGAGACCATAAGCCCTCCCGGCGCAAGAAGCGGGGCGATCACCGGCGAAATCCGGCGCGCAAAGATGTCGTTCTTCTCGGCATTATGGCCCCCAAGATCAGCGTGAATGAGGCGCACCGTGGCACCAAACTGCGCAAACGCAGCTGGCAGTGTTTCAAAGACATCACCTAAAAATACCTGAGCGTCCGGCGGTGTGCTGTCAGGGTGTGAGGCGACTGCCCGCTCGAACACATAAATGTCGCCTTGCGGCATGATGGAGCACATATGATGATAGGTACGCCCATTTCCCAAACCCAGCTCGAACACCGGTCCCGGCAGGCCCTTGGTCAACTCTGCAGCATGGTTCAGACAAGCGCGCTGGGACACCATTCGGTCGATGAAAAGATCTAGACGGCTCATGCGAATACCCTTGAAAACACTTCCTGCACAAATGCCTCTAATTTGGGAAAATTGGTAGTACAAAGATAATCACGTATCTGTGCGCTGGACGCGGGCGGAGAAATCGCGTTGACTGTCTGCGCAAACATGCGGCTTTTTGGGACGAAAAGAGTAGCAAGGAAGTGACTGTAGCGTGATGACCCCATTGCTTGATGTGCAAGATCTGAGCATTGGCTTTGGGCCGTCAGAACCGGTGGTGCGCGGCGTCAGTTTTCAGGTTATGCCCGGCGAGACCCTCGCTCTTGTCGGCGAGAGCGGATCAGGCAAGACAATCACCTGCCGGTCGGTTCTGCGTATCCTGCCGGAAACGGCACGCATTCATGGCGGAACGATCAATTTCAAGTGCAATGGCAAGGCCATCAATCTGCTCGACCGCAGCGAGCGTGTCATGCGCTCCATTCGGGGTGACCAGATTTCAATGATCTTTCAGGAACCCATGCGATCGCTGTCCCCGCTGCACCGTTTGGGAGATCAGGTGTCTGAGGTGCTCAGGCTTCATCGCAATATGCGCCCGGCAGACTGCAAGAAAACCGTTCTTGAGACCTTCGAGAGAGTTGGGTTTCCGGACCCGGCCCGTGTCTGGCGGTCCTATCCCTTTGAGATGTCCGGCGGGATGCGCCAGCGGGCGATGATTGCCATGGCCATGGTTGCGAAACCCGATTTGCTGATCGCGGACGAGCCGACCACGGCCCTCGATGTCACGACACAAGCGCAGGTTCTGGGCCTGATCAAGGATTTGCAAAAAGACACTGGCATGTCCGTCATTCTGGTGACCCACGACCTTGGCGTCGTAGCCAACATGGCGGAATCCGTGGTTGTGATGAACAAGGGGCGCGTGATGGAGCGTGGCCCTGCCGCCGCCGTTCTGGGCGCCCCCGCGCATGGCTATACCAAAAAGCTCTTCGCCGCAGCACCCATGATACCGGAGGTCGCCGCCCCCGCCCGAGAGGGCAAACATGATGATCTGATCCTGCATCTGCGCAATGTGTCGAAAACCTATACCATGCGCGCGGGCGGATGGAGCAAACCGATGACAGTCACGGCCTGTCACGAAGTTGATTTATCTCTCCAACGCGGCAAGACACTGGCTGTTGTCGGTGAAAGCGGATCAGGCAAGACAACCTGCGCCCGGATTGCACTGGGCGCTGAAACGCCCGATGACGGCGGACAGGTGCTGTTTCGGCCCGCAGCCGGGGCGACACCTGTGCAGATCAACGCCATGTCACAAGCCGAGCGGATTGCATTTCAGCGCCAGGCGCAGATGGTGTTTCAAGACCCCTATTCGTCCCTTTCTCCCCGCATGCGCGTGCAACAGGCGTTGACCGAACCCATGGAAATTCACAAGCTCGGCACAAAAGCCGAACGTCGTGAGAAAGCAGCAGAGATGCTGCGCTTGGTCGGGTTGGATTCATCCATGCTGGGTCGTTTCCCACACGCCTTTTCCGGTGGGCAGCGGCAGCGCCTGTCGATTGCGCGGGCGCTGACGCTCGACCCTGTGCTGCTTGTGTGCGATGAGCCGACCTCAGCACTCGACGTTTCCGTCCAGGAACAGATACTGACCCTTCTTGAAGATATCCGCGATCGGGCCGGTCTAAGTTATCTTTTCATCAGTCACGATCTGGCTGTGGTCGCACGCATTGCCGATGAGGTCGCGGTCATGCGTCAGGGCGTGGTCGTGGAACAGGCACCTCCTGACACGCTGTTTTACAACCCGCGCCACCCTTACACGCGCGCCCTGATCGCCGCACAGCCCGAACCGGATGTGAACAGGCCCATCGATTTGACCCTGGTCGCCAAAGGGGCCGGAACCCCCGCCAGCTGGCCTGAACAATTCCGTTTCGAGGGCATTGCCGTGCCGGCGCTGACAGAACTCGAACCCGGACATAAGGTGCGTTGCCATGTCTAGACTAATCACCGCATTTGCTCTGCTCGCAATGTCCACGCTCGCGGCGTTGGCGGACCCCCAAACGCCTGCTGAAAGTTCGTTCTGGCAGATGGAGGTTGAAAACGGCGCCTTGCCACCTGTGGAGCAACGGTTGCCGGATGACCCGCTTGTTGTCGATCTGGAAGCAAAGGGGCGCAGTTTCGGTGAGCAAGGTGGCACGCTGCGTACGCTCGTTTCACGGTCAAAAGACGTGCGCCAGATGGTGGTTTATGGCTACGCGCGGCTGATCGGATATGACCAGAATTACGAGCTCTATCCTGACATCCTGAGAGACCTTGAAGTCTTTGAGGGACGTAAATTCACTTTGCATCTGCGGCGGGGTCACCGGTGGTCGGACGGGCATCCCTTTACGTCAAAGGACTTTGAATACTATTGGAAACACGTGGCGCTGAACAAGGAACTTAACCCGTCGGGTCCGCCACAGAACATGATTGTCGACGGCGTTCTGGCCGAGGTATCGTTCCCGGACAATCATACCGTGGTCATAGAATGGCCGACGCCGAACCCGCAGTTCCTGCAATTGCTGGCGCAGGCCAGCCCGTTCTTCATCTATCGCCCGGCGCATTACCTCAAACAGTTTCATGCCGATTTTACCGACGCCAAGATCCTGAAGAAAAAGATCAAAAAGGCCAGAGTGCGTGCCTGGGCCGCGCTGCACAATGATCGTGACAACATGTATAAATTCGACAATCCGGATTTGCCCACCTTGCAGCCGTGGTTGAATGCCTCTGGCAGCAAATCCAGCCGGCATCTCTTTGTGCGCAATCCCTATTATCACCGCATTGATGCGCGCGGGGTTCAGCTTCCCTACATCGATGTTGTGGAAATGACGATCGTTGGAGGTGGGCTGATCGCGGCAAAAGCCAATGCAGGCGAGGTTGATCTGCAGGCGCGCGGGCTTGATTTTCCGGATATCTCCATCCTGAAAAAAGGCGAAAACGACGGTGCGGGATATCGCACGCTGCTGTGGGCCAATGGGGCGGCCAACCAGATCACCATCTATCCAAACCTCAATTTTGCAGACCCCGTCTGGCGCGACGTTATCCGGGATGTCCGGTTCCGCCGTGCCCTCAGTCTGGGCATCGACCGGCGGATGATAAATCGGGCCCTCTACTTTGGCCTCGCCAAGGAAGGCGGCATGACCGCGCTTGCCAAAAGCCCGTTCTTTGATCCTGCCAACCTCTTCTCATGGTCAATCTACTACCCGACCAAGGCCAATGCCCTGCTCAATGAAATGGGGCTGACCGAGCGCACGCCGGACGGCATTCGTAAACTGCCCGACGGGCGTCCGATGGAATTCGTGATCGAGACCGCCGGGGAGCGACAGGAGGTTGAAAACGCGCTTGCCATCGTCACCGACACCTGGCGCGAAATCGGGATCAAACTGATCATGCGCCCCCTGGACCGCGACATTCTTCGGAACCGCGTCTATTCAGGACTGTCGATGGCCGCCGTCTGGTTTGGCTGGGACAATGGGCTTCCGCAACCCTATACGCCCCCTGAATATCTGGCTCCAACGCATCAGGAATTCTTTGCCTGGCCCAAATGGGGTCAGTATTACCAAACTGGCGGGGAATTGGGTGAAGCGCCGGACATGCCCGCCGCCCAACGTCTGATGACACTCAGTTGGGAATGGGATCACACCAATGATCCGGACAAACGTGCCACCATATGGCGCGAAATGCTTGCGATCCATGCGGATCATCAGTTCGGCATCGGAATCCTTGCCGAAGCGCCACAGCCTGTGGTGGTTTCGGAACGGCTGCGCAATGTGCCAGAGGAGGCAAAATGGGCGTGGGATCCCGGGGCGCATTTCGGAATTCACCGTATTGATGAATTCTACTACGATGAACCATTCCAGCAGCTCACCCAATGATGTTTCTCAAATACGCGATCTACCGGTTCATCACGATGCTACTCACCCTGTGGGTTGTCTCGATCATGATTTTCGTGATCATCAACCTGCCTCCGGGCGACTACCTCAGCAATCAGATCGCGGAACTGCGCGCCACCGGGCAGGCTGAGGGCGTCGCCAAGGCGGAATTCCTGCGCACCGAATATGCGCTCGACCGACCGATCTGGGAACAGTACCTCATATGGGTCGGCATGGCACCGGGCCCGCAGGGCTGGTACGGGCTCATTCAGGGCAATTTCGGCTGGTCTTTTGAGTTCGATCGCCCCGTCTCAGAGATCGTAGGTGACGCCCTCTGGCTGACCGTACTCGTCAACCTTGCCGCAGTGCTGTTTGTGTATCTGGTGGCGCTACCCTTGGGTGTCATCGCCGCCGCGAAATCCGAGACATGGATTGACTACACAGCCGCCTTCGTCGGCTATCTGGGTCTGGCCACACCCAATTTCCTGCTTGCCCTGATGCTGTTTTACTATGGAAACAAGTATTTCGATTTGCCGATTGGCGGACTGATGTCACCTGAATTCGAAGGCGAGCCGATGTCCTTCGACAAGGTGAAGTCCATTCTCGTGCATCTGATTGTGCCAACCTTCGTGATCGGCACCTCGGGGGCGGCCGCCATGATGCAGCGCCTGCGGGCCAACATGCTGGACGAACTGTCAAAACCCTACGTTGAAACCGCCAAGGCCAAAGGCCTCGCCCCCTCAAAGCTGCTGGCAAAATACCCGCTGCGGATGGCGTTCAATCCCTTCGTCGCGGATATCGGCAATCTGCTGCCCGCGATGGTCTCAGGCTCGGTTCTGGTCTCCGTTGTCCTGGGGCTACAGACCATCGGGCCGTCCTTGCTGACTGCGCTGAAATCCCAGGACCAGTTCCTGGCGGGCTTCGTGTTGATGTTCGTGGCGCTGTTGACCCTGATCGGAACGATGATTTCGGATTTGCTGCTGGTGCTGCTTGATCCACGCATCCGGTACGGAGCACGCGGATCATGACGCAGTTGCCAGACGGTCGCTTTGTCGACGATGCGCCTTATTCCGACAGCACCGACCTCAGCGCGCCCGAACGCTCGGACATGGACGCCTCAACATGGGTTCTGGTCTGGCGCAAGTTCAAACGCCACAAGCTGGGGTTGATCTCGGGCATTTTTCTGCTGCTGAGCTATCTGATGTTACCCGTTGCCGGGTTCATAGCCCCCTACACGCCCAATGAACGCAGCGCTGACTATCTCTATGCGCCCCCACAATCGGTGAATTTCTGGCATGAAGGTGAGTTTATCGGGCCCTTCGTCTATCCGACCACAGCGACCGCTGACCTCGTCAACTACCGTTGGACCTACGAGACCGATGAAACCCGCCCGATGCCTTTGCAGTTCTTCTGTGAGGGGGCGACCTACAATCTCTTTGGGTTCATCCGGTCGGACACTCATCTGTTCTGCGCGCCGGAAGGGGCCACCATCTTCCTCTGGGGTTCAGATCGGCTGGGCCGCGACGTCTTCAGCCGCATTCTTTACGGCGCGCAGCTGTCGCTGACGGTGGGGTTGATCGGCATCACTGTCTCCTTCGCCCTCGGCATCTTCTTTGGCTCCATCGCAGGGTATTTTGGCGGCAAAACAGATTGGCTGATCAACCGGGCCATCGAAATCCTGCGCTCGCTACCCGAGTTGCCGCTGTGGCTGGCCTTGTCCGCTGCTGTACCCTCGAACTGGGGGCCGGTGGCCGTCTTCTTCATCATTTCGATCATCCTGGGCATTCTGGACTGGCCGGGCCTCGCGCGAGCGGTTCGAAGTAAATTCTTGTCGCTCAGAGAAGAAGAATACGTCCGCGCCGCTGAAATGATGGGCGCCAAACCGGGCCGCGTGATCCGACGCCATCTCTTACCCAACTTCATGTCTCACCTGATCGCTTCGGCAACCCTGTCGATCCCGGCAATGATCCTTGGTGAGACCGCATTGAGCTTTCTGGGTCTGGGCCTGCGCGCCCCTGCGGTGAGCTGGGGCGTCATGCTCAACGATGCGCAAAACCTCGCCTCTATCGAGATCTACCCATGGACGGCCATCCCCATGCTTCCCATCATCTTCGTGGTCCTGGCCTTCAACTTCCTTGGCGACGGCCTGCGCGCCTCACTGGATCCGTACAAGAGCTGACCTCTAACGATCATCACCAAAGTCATCGCCGTCCAGCAGTTCCTCTTCGATCTGCGCCTGCGCGGCGGCCGTGATCGTCTTCTTGTCCTCCTCGGAAAGTTCATCGACCTTGCCATCGGCAAGTCGCACCGTGACTTCCTTATGGGCGAACCGGACCCCTTCGCGCTCGAACAATGCGCGGATTTCTTCGTAGACTTTCTTGCGCACCAGCCACTGATCCCCGGGTTTGGTCATGAATTTAACGCGGATGATCATCGCGGAGTCCTGCATTTCGATCACCCCTTGCGACTTCAGCGGCTGGATGAAATTATCGCCGATCACCGGGTCATCCAGCAGCGCGACCCCAAGGTTCTTGATCAGCTTGCGCACCCTTTCCACATCCGTGTCGTAAGTAACGCGCAGGGGCAATTTCATGATCACCCAGTCACGCGAATAATTGGTCATCACCTGAATTTCGCCGAAAGGTATCGTGTGCAAAGCGCCCAAGTGGTGCCGCAACTGAAAGGACCGGACCGAGATTTTTTCCACGGTGCCTTTGACACCGCCGATATCGAGGTATTCGCCTTTGCGGAACGCATCGTCAAACAGAAAGAACCCACCTGAGAAGATGTCCCGTACCAGCGCCTGCGAGCCGAAACCAACGGCCACACCAACCACACCGGCACCGGCAAACAGAGGTCCGACATTGACGCCCAGTTCCAGCAGGATAATCAGCGTGATGGTCACCAGCACGACGATCAGGATGAAGTTGCGAAAGAGCGGCAGCAGGGTCGCCAGACGGCTGGCGCTTGAACCTCCGCCTTCGTCTCCCAGCTCACCTTCAACCATGTCGCCTTGCTCTTCGAGTATCTTGTTGTCGATCCAGATGCGGAAGATGTGGAAAACGATGTAGCCAATGAAGATGATGACCATGATGTCCAACAACTGCGTCGCGAAACCTTCAACCATCTGGGCGGAGTTGTTGTCCCAGATGTAAAAGAACGCGTAGGTGCCCGCGACAAAAGCGAGTATCCCGGCAACGCGGCGGGCCAGAGCCTCGAACGTCCCCAAAGGGTGTCGTCGCGGCAGCGCGTCGATCTGTTGCGCCTCGGCATCCGGGTCGTTCTCTTCTTCCTCGCTTTCTCCGTCCATTCGGGTTTCGTTCATTTCGCGCAGCGCCCGGGCACGTTGGAAGCTGCGTTCAATGACGAAATTGATGACGCCGTAGACCACGATAATCGACATCAGGATTGCATATGCACCGCCAATCAGCGGGATCGACGAGGGGTTACCCAGAACCAGATCATAAGTCAGTTCCAGCCAGGCGAAGATCACATATCCAATGACGAGGGGCGCCCATAGGGCCGTCAGTATCTTGACGGCCCAACTCAATTCAGCCGCCGGTTTGCCCTGACGCATTGCATTCGAAATTGCACGTCTGTTGACCAGAACCATCAGGATGTTCAGCATCACCACCAGCGCCGACATCAAGGACGACAGGAAGGCGTAGACATCGTAGTTCAGCCCTAACTCACCAATCCAAACGCCAAAGAGAATGGCCGTGATGTCAACCGTCCCAAGCACCCAAAGCCAATTATAGAGACGCCGCGCATCACGCGTTTCCAGCACCGGAATACGATATTGATCCAGGAAGGGAGACAAAACCATGCGCCAGAGGTTCGCGACCAACCGGCACATGAAATATGCGGTGTTGATCACACTGACGGTGAATTGCATCGCCTTGTCTTCGAGCGGCCCAAAGATGATCGCCCCCAGAATATAGGCAACCACCATCGAGACGATGATGCCCAGAACGCCCATAAAGAAACGAAACACCAGGAATGGCATCTTTTCAGCATAGCCTTCGGGCTTTTCCCTGATGCGGGACACCACGAAGTTCTTGACGATCCGTTTGCCGTAAACCTGCGCTTCGAAAACCATGCCCACGGCGAATAGCAGCAGCGAAATCCACAGTGCGTCGAAAAACGCCTTGATGGTGCCGTCAGGGCTGGTGGCACGCAGGATGTAGAGTACTTCGTTGAACGCATTTGGAAGGTCGAGAATGCGTTCGATCAGCACCGACCGGAAATTGACCACCGCATCCTGCGCCTTCATCAGGCTTGAACCGTCCGCATGTTCTTCGGTGGCGGGATCGCTCGCGACAGGTGATGTCAGCAGCTGACCATTTTGGTCTATGACCACGACACCCACGCCATTCTCCGCCGCCTGCCGCATGATTTCGGATATCTGGTCTGTTTCTTCGCTGCTCTGACTTACGCCGAGGCCAGCAAGCGAACCCAAGCCTTGGGTCTGGCCAGGGGTGGGCTGGCCGATGGCAAAGGTTACGGTGGCAAAAAACCACAAAGCAAACCAGAGAGCGCGCATATAGAGACGATCCGTAGAAGTAATCAATTTAGGCGACGGTATGGGACGCGGCATACCATTGCAATTGCACATCAGTTGAAACTCCGGCGATCAGTCGTGTTTTGCACCTCATTAACTTTTGTGCCAAAGAAGAATGAAAGGATGGGCGAGACCCTGTAAAAAGACACAAGGACTGGCCTATGCGCCCGAAATTGCCGCTGATAGCAGGGTCTTACGTATTGCGGAAACGGCTCTCCAGGGTGTACGCCACCCGCGCAGACACGTGGATGAGTGTGATGTCATGAATGTGTCTGATCGAACGGGTACGGTGGAAGAGATGATACGAACAGCTCAAGTTGGCGCTTCTGAGCGCTCTGTACGTGTCATGCTTTACAGCCACGACACCTTTGGCCTGGGTCATTTGCGCAGATCGCGCGCGCTGGCCTCTGCGCTGACCGCATCCGATCCAAGTGCTTCGGCGATCATCCTGACCGGATCCCCGGTTGCCGGGCGCTTCACTTTTCCCGAGCGCGTCGATCACGTCCGCTTGCCTGGTGTCACTAAATTGCCCGACGGGTCATATGTCAGCCAGACCCTGGGTCTTGACATCGACGAGACAACGGCGCTGCGGTCCGGTCTGATACAGACGGCCGTCGAACAATACGACCCGGACCTTCTGGTGGTAGACAAGGAACCCACCGGCTTTCGCGGAGAATTGCTGCCAACACTGGAATGGATGGCCAAACGTAAATCCGCCCGTTGTGTTTTGGGATTGCGGGACGTTCTGGACGAACCGGCCGTTTTGGCGGCGGAATGGGAACGAAAAGGCGCCGTGGACGCGACAGAGCGCTTTTACGATGAAATCTGGGTCTATGGCCCCCGGTCGGTCTATGACCCGACCCAAGGATTGCCGCTGTCAGATGACACCCGCAAACGCATTCATTGGACAGGTTATCTGCGACGGGAGGTCACCGACGCGGCAGAGACCCCGGACGTGCCATATGTGTTGATCACGCCAGGTGGCGGCGGGGACGGTCAGGCAATGGTCAGCCTTGTTCTGGAAGCTTACGAAACGGACCCGACACTCACCCCGCACGCTGTGCTGGTTTATGGGCCATTTCTTTCCGGCGACGTGCGGGACGCCTTCGATGCGCGGGTGGCCAGGTTGAACGGGCGCGTTACCGCCTTGGGGTTTGACGCCCGCATCGAAGCCCTTTTCGCCGGAGCTGAAGGTGTCATCTCAATGGGCGGCTACAACACGTTCTGCGAGGTGTTGTCTTTCGACAAACGCGCGGTGATCGTCCCGCGCACCGTGCCGCGCCTGGAACAGTGGATACGGGCGTCACGCGCCGAAGAGCTTGGCCTCGTCCGCATGCTGGACGAAAAACGCGACGGTATGAACCCGCAGACGATGGTCAAGTTTATTCGCGCCTTGCCGAGCCAGCAAAAGCCGTCTCAGGCCGGCGCGGACGGCCTTTTGGACGGTCTCGATGTGGTAGTCGATCGCGCGACGGCCCTCATGGCGGCGCGATGACGTCGGAGACTGCGCGACTTGCCGTTGTTGTCAAAGGATGGCCGCGGCTGTCGGAGACATTCATCGCCCAGGAATTGGTGGCACTCGAAGCCGCTGGTATTGATTTCGAAATCTGGTCCTTGCGACACCCAACAGACAAGAAAACTCATCCGTTGCATGATCGCCTGCAAGCCGCCGTTCACTATTTGCCCGAATATCTGCGGGACGAACCGCTGCGCGTCGCCAGAGGTTTCATCAATGCGGTGACGCAACCTGGTTTTGCGAAAACATGGCGTATGATCCGTGCGGATTATGCGCGGGAGCGGACGCCAAACCGGCTAAGGCGATTTGGGCAAGCCTGCGTTCTGGCGCGCGAATTGCCCGACGCGACGCTGGGTCTCTATGCTCATTTTCTGCACACCCCTTCATCGGTTGCCCGCTATGCAGCGATGCTGAGAGGCATTCCCTGGTCCTTCTCCGCGCATGCCAAGGACATCTGGACATCGCCAGAGTGGGAGTTGCGCGAAAAACTTGCCGCTGACAGCCATGGTGCCGAATTCGGGGCCACGTGCACAGCTTTTGGCGCTGAGCATCTGAATTCGTTGGCGGATCGCGAGGACCGTGTGGATCTCGTGTACCATGGGCTTGACCTGGAACGTTTTCCACCTCCGCCAGAGAAAAAGAGGCGCAAACCGGACGAGCCCATGGCCCTGATGTCTGTTGGACGTCTGGTGGAGAAGAAGGGATTTGACCGGCTGATCCATGCATTGGCCCAGCTGCCGAAATCGCTGGATTGGCATTGGACCCATATCGGTGGTGGTGCGCTCAAGGAAGAGTTGCAGCGGTTGGCCCTTGAACACGGGGTCGCAGATCGCATCACCTGGCGCGGTGCCTGCGATCAGCCCGAGGTGATTGCAGAAATGCGCGCCGCCGATCTGTTTGTCCTGCCGAGCAGGGTCGCAGAGGACGGTGACAGAGACGGGCTGCCCAACGTGCTGATGGAAGCGGCCAGCCAGAAACTGCCAATCCTGTCGACTCCGGTATCTGCTATTCCGGAGTTTATCGACAATGGCATTCACGGTCTTCTGACGGATGACGCGCCGCAGAGTATCGCAAGTGAAGTTCAGCGTCTGGCGGCTGACCCCGCGCTGGGGGAAAAGATGGCCAAAGCAGCCTTTGAGCGGCTGATGTCCGACTTCCAGATGGCCCCGGGGATTGCACATCTGGCAAAGCGGCTCAGGCAGATGATGGACCTGCCCTCGTGAAAAAGATTGCCTTTTATGCCCCGATGAAGCCACCCACGCACCCGGTGCCATCAGGTGACAGAGCCATGGCGCGCGCGCTCCTGAAAGCGCTTGATTACGGCGGTGTGACAGCTGAAGTCGTCTCCACACTGCAAACGCGGGACAAAGCCGGAGACGAAGAAGTCCAGGCGCGGCTTTTTGAACAGGCTGATGCCGAGATCAACCGTTTGATTGATCAGGGGCGCCGGGCTGACTGGCAGGTATGGGTGACCTATCACAGCTATTACAAAGCGCCCGACCTCGTCGGCCCGACGGTTTCGGCGGCCCTGAACCTGCCGTATGTTCAGATCGAAGCTACCCGCGCGCGCAAACGCCTCAAGGGACCATGGGCTCATTTCGCCCAAGCCGCCGAAGCCGCCAGCGATGCAGCTCAGGTCATTTTTCATCTGACGGAAAGGGACGCGGAAGCCCTGCACGCCTATGGGCCATCACATCAACAGATCAAGCACCTGCGCCCTTTCCTGCCACGCGTAGAACTGCCGCCCGCAAGTTCCGGTTTCGGACCGATGCTGAGCGTGGGCATGTTGCGGCATGGCGATAAATTCGCGTCCTACCAGTTGATCGCTGATGCGCTCAAATTGCTGGAAACCCCGGAATGGCATCTTGTTATCGCCGGCAATGGGCCGGCCCTTGATGCTGTGGCCTCCATGATGCAGGAGTTTGGAGATCGCGTCGATTTGCGCGGGTCGCTGGATGAAAGCGACATGCAGAAGCTCTATTCCGAGGCCAGCCTGTTGTTTTGGCCCGGCGTGAATGAAGCATTCGGCATGACCTATCTTGAGGCCCAGGCCGCCGCTTTGCCCGTGGTGGCGCAACGACGGCCCGGGGTTTGTGATGTGCTGGCTCCGGGTGTCTATCCCGAGCCCGAGCGCGGCCCCGAGGCACTGGCCCGGGACTTGGACGCTCTGCTTGGAGACAGCGGCGCGCGTATTGCGCGCGGACAAGCAGCGCGCAAATACGTCGCAGATCATCACTTGATGCCCGCAGCCAGCCGTGTTCTTTGCCAAACCATCGCGGAGCTGGCCCCATGATCCGATTGGCTTTGCTTCGACATGGACATACCTCCTGGAACCGCCAAGGCCGGATACAGGGGCGAACGGACGTACCGCTGGATTCCGATGCAGTAGCGCAACTTTCAAAACTGGTCTTGCCCGCGCCATGGCGCAACGCTCAGCTATGTGCCAGCCCACTGGAAAGAGCGCGCGAAACTGCCCGTCTGATTTCCGGGCGGGCACCACGGACAGAGCCCGCCCTGATGGAGATGAATTGGGGAGAGTGGGAAGGCAAACGTGGCATCGACCTGCAAACTGATCCCGCGTCGGGTTTCAGGGATATTGAGCAATGGGGTTGGTCCTATTGCCCGCCCAATGGCGAAAGCCCGGCCGATCTCAGAGAACGTCTCGTTCCGTGGGTTCATGCCCTTGCCAGCGATACAGTTGCGGTTTGCCACATCGGGGTGATGCGGGTCTTGCTCGCGCATGCAAGCGGTTGGGATTTTGACGGCCCCGCGCCTTTTCAGATCAAGCGCAACCGGCTCTATGTGCTTGGCATTGAAGCGGACAGTTGGGCGCTGCAACCCTCTCCTCTGAAGTTGGAGGCGCACAGTTCATGAAAGTCATGATTGTTGTCACCCACCTGCTTGGAACCGGTCACCTTGCGCGGGCGCTGACGCTTGCGCGCGCCTTCAAAAAGGCTGGTCACGCCGTTTGGGTGGTATCTGGGGGTATGCCGGCAGCACATCTGAACTGTTCCCAGATCACCTTCATGCAACTGCCGCCGCTGCGGTCTGATGGAGTAAATTTCACGAAACTACTCGATGCTGAAAACCGGATTGCCAGCCCTCAATACCTGAAGGCGCGACAAGACAGTTTGCTTGCCAACGTGCTTGAGGTTCAACCCGACGTCATCATCACCGAACTTTTCCCATTCGGGCGGCGCGTTCTGCGCGATGAGTTCGTAGCAATGCTTACCGAAGCGCGTGAACGACCCATACGACCGCTGATCTGTGCATCAATCCGTGACATCCTCGCGCCGCCCTCAAAGCCCGCGAAAGCAATTGCTACCGAAGATATGGTCCAAACCTTCTACGACGCCGTTTTGGTGCATTCAGACCGCCAGATCACTCCGTTGGAGGCCAGCTGGCCGGTCACATCAAAGCTCGAACCATACCTGCACTATACAGGGTTCGTAGCCGCCGAGGCACCCCGTGATCACCCGACCGAGGCCGGTACAGGCGAAATTCTGGTCAGCGCAGGTGGCGGCGATGTTGGCGCAGAGTTGTTCCGGCAGGTAGTAAACGCCGCCGCCGCCCGCCCGGAGTGGCACTGGCGAATTCTCGTGGGCGGCCAACATGCGCAGGAACTGGTGCATCAACTACACTCTGAAGCGACATCAAACGTGATTGTTGAGCCCGCACGCGCTGATTTTCGTCAAATGCTTCGCCATGCCGAAGCATCGGTCTCAATGTGCGGCTACAACACGGCGCTTGACATATTGCAGGCGGGAACACCCGCCGTTTTCATCCCCTTTGATGCGGGTGGAGAGGTCGAGCAGACCTTGCGCGCCGAGGCACTTGCCTTGCTTCCGGGTATCGCACTCTTGCGTAGTTCCGACGTGACCCCCACCAGTTTGCTGAAGAGCCTGGACCTGGTCCGCTCCTCACCTCGACGAAGCGTTCAAGCCACGAATTTCGAAGGCGCCGGCCATTCGGTCAGGATCATCGAGGCACTCGCGGAGCGCATAAAGTGAAAGTCGATTGGAGCCCTTTGCGCCGGGAGTTGGCCCGGCTGCGCGCCGCTGATGTGGCACTTCCGATCTGGTGGCGTGATGATGACGCAGTCAGGGCCACCCCTGAATTCGAGCAGCTTTGTAGACTGTCAGAAGAACTCCGCATGCCTGTCCATCTTGCGGTTATTCCCGGGCTTGCGGAACCGACACTTGCCGCCGCCATCGCCCCCCTGCCCTATGTTCTTCCAGTCGCCCATGGATGGCGGCACCAGAACCAAGCTCCTGAAGGTGAGAAGAAAGCAGAGTTTGGCCACTTTCGGGTTGATGCGAGTTTTGACCTAGAGCGTGGTTTTTCGCAGATGCGCCAGCTTTTTGGAAAGCGTTTCATTCCCGCATTCGTGGCGCCATGGAACCGTTTGAGTGACGCCTATCACAAGCCTCTGGCCGATGTTGGCTACAAGGTCGTATCCACTTTTTCGCCAAGAGAGACCGTGAGTTCGGCACACAGTTTGATCACGATAAACACACATGTCGATCCCATCGCCTGGCGTGGAACCCGTGGCCTGGTCGACCCGGAAGTCCTCATCGCCAGAACCTGTCAGAACCTATCTAACCGCACTGAGGGAAAGTCCGATGCCACCGAACCAATGGGTTATCTGACGCATCATTTAGTACACACACCTGAAATCTGGGAGTTTTCGCGGATGTTTCTAAGCGAATTGCTCAGCGGTGGCGGATATGAAAAATCTCTCTCCACATCCATTGAGGAAATCCCATGAGCCGACTGGAATCCATGCGTCGCAGGCTGTCTGCGCAAATCGACGGCCTCAATTGGGCTGCTGAAGCCATTGGAGATATTGGCGGAGATGTTCTGGAATTGGGCCTTGGGAATGGCCGCACTTACGATCATCTCAGGCAACAACTGCCCACCCGGCGCATCTGGGTCATCGACCGCGTCCTGCAACCCCATCCGTCCTGCGTGCCGCCCGAAGAGAATTTTCTTTTGGGGGAAGCTGATGACATGTTGCAGGAACTGGCCCGCAGGGGTCAGAAATTCGCTCTTGCCCATTACGATTTTGGCTTTGGAATCAAGGACCTGGATGTGAAAGAGGGAGCTCGCCTGTCGCCTCTGATCGCGCCACTGATGGTTTCAGGTGGATTGCTGGTCAGCCAGCAACCCCTGACCGGATTTACCAAGATTTCGGGCCCGGATACGATTGACCCTGAAAGGTACCTCTTCTTTCGCGCACCTTGAAAAGAATGGCTGTCGGGCGCAATAACAAACGGTGGATGGGAAATCCAACGCCCTGGCGAGCCACTTGAGGGGTCTATGGTTAAGCCAGCAGAGCTCCGAGACATCCAAGCCGGAATGTGATCCGATTTTTCGCGTGAACTGAGTGCGGAATGCGGTATATTCATCTTGCAAACATACCTCAACAAAGGACTTTCCTGATGATCAGACTTGCTCTTGCCCTAACAACCATTCTGGCTCTTGCTGCGTGTGAGACGACCAAAGGTGTGGGCCGTGACGTCCAAAATGCGGGGCAAGCGCTGGACGACGCGATCTGATTGGCTGCCGCTTTGGACGAACCGGAGCTAAGCCCCCCTTTGGCCCGGCCCTTGAAGGGGCCGGGCTTTCACGTTTCCGCCTGTGACAGACATGCACGACCTGTGCACAGGCCGTACACCGGAATATATGTCAAATTAGGGTTACCCGATCTGAAGCGGATCAATGAACCACATGATCGAGCGCAATCCGGAGCTTTGCCACCTAGCACAAAGGGCGCTCGGGCGCGATCATCGTTGGTTTGAAACGTTCTGAAAAAAGCGAAAGGCGCCAGGGGATCGAACCGAAGTCCTTTCCATGCCTTGCGGCACATCCTGACGCCTTCTTGAACCTCATCATCCCCCCAGAGGGCGACATTTGGCCCAGCTTGCTTGAGAGCGTTACCCCTCCCAGCCGAAACCGTCGATCCGAAAACCAACCGTTCCCCACTCAACCCAACCGAAATCTGCCGTCCTTTCAAGCCCTTACGGACCCTTCGGGTAAGACCTACTTCAGCCAATTCAGACCTTCGTCACGGCTCTTTCGAGCCCACACGATCTGGCCTGTATCCTCCTGATTTTGAACGATTTAGGCCTGACGCCGAAGCGCCTATCCCATCTCGCCCGCCACCCTGAGGGGCCTTTGCGTCCGCTCCTTCGTTCAGTGAACTCCGTTGCGGTAACTACAGGTTGCGCTTTCAACCTGAGTCGCGCAACAGAAAAATGAAGGAATCGTGAAATTTCTTGTGGATAACACATTGAATTTGCTTGTGTTTTCCCTGTGGGTAATCGGTGGATAAGTCAAATTTCCTCTGGTTTTCGGCCTGGTTACACGATTGAAAATCGCGCGGAAATACATTTCATGTGTGTAGATATTTCGAGGGATTTTCTATCGCAATTAGACGTGATTCCGCGCCCATGGAGGAGGCGTAAAATGCGGATGGGGCCCCGGGTAAAGACTGTGCCCACTTGTTTTGGATTGGGGTCACATTCGATGATTTTGACGGTATGACTTGCGTGCACAGGCTGTGCACAGCGCGTATGACACTGAGTCATATTTTGGTTGGGGGTGAGACACGGTCCGGCGGAGCCGGATTGAACAGTCCGGGGGACTGTTCGAAGTGTCGAACGCGGATTTCGCAAGAAATTCGCCGGGGAAGCTGACGGAAGGGTTCATTGATGCACCGCGCCGACTCCGCGTTGGCCCTGCCAACGCTCTGTCGGTGACGCCCGCGCGTTCCGCGCAGGCTGACCCGAACCGAGGGGGTTGGCACCGGACCGGGCATAGCCCGGCAATTGATCCGGGGGATCAATTGAGGTGACAACGGGCGGAGCCCCGGGAGAGAGGCGCTTTTGATGTTTGGCGATGTGTGTCGAATTACGCGGCGCGTCCGAACCGAGGGGTGGGAAGCGAAGCGCCCGCCCCGTGGGGGCGCTTCGGGCGCGGCACATTCTTTGAATATGTATTGTCGCTTTCGATCTTCTTCGAAAATCGATCTGGAGCAGGACTTTTAAATTTTCAACATTTTCAAAATGTCTTTGAAGAAATTTACATTTAAAATCGCTGCCATCTACTTTAGATTAACTGAGATTGAACACAGTCAAGTGATTTGAGGGTTATGAGCGAACAGGTACCTAAGGCTTGTCTTTTAAATGTTGTAACGTCTTATACCGTCTCAGCTCTGGCGCTAGCGTCACCATTGCTCAACTCCATGGGAGCAAACGTGAAATCAACTATGTCGTTCACGGGGTTGGATTTTTCCTTCTTATCTCTTATCATATTGATAGTTTGGGCACTAAGCGGTGTTGTGAACAGTGCCCAGACCCATAGCCATATTGTTCTGTGTGTTCTCAATTCGTTAGGATTTCCTGGCTTACTACTAGCGGTGTTGTCATTCTTATGAGAGTCGACCCTATGATCCCGTCAAAGATAAAATACCATATTATTGGCCTGTTGGCAGGTTGTGCGGTTTTCTTCATCGCTTGGGTTTTTTTTTATTCTTCTGACGATACAGAATTCGCAGATTCTGACATTGAGAGTTTTGAGTTGGTAAGCTTGAAACAGAAGTACAGACTGGCAAAGTTCTCTGCGGCGAAAGCTCTGGACCGAAATATACCGGCAGGATGGGCATATAGTATCAGTCCAACCATGTGTTTGGCTATCCGAAATGCATTGGAGAGCTTAGATCCAAATGTACGAAAGACAGTAAACATCGTTTTGCTTAAACCAGCGGGTAAGCCGATATCCGGTCACGAAAACCAAAATGCCGAACAGTGGCGAAGAACAATGATCAGGATACAGGGGTCAGAGCTAACAGCAGTATCTAATGGCGACGCCTTAACTTCTCACTTGTGTCAAAGTGGTTTTAGCGAAAACTCAATGGCGGTAGCAATTACTGATTCAGCGCAAGTATGGAAAGCCCTCCATGATGAGGGTGCCGATGCAAACGCAATCGCAATTCCAGTCGGCTTGTTGAAAGACTAGTTTTCTTCAATACTTGGAAAAGACGTACTGCCAAGACTACGTGCAGTCCGGTTTAGTGTTGGCTTTGGGCAACTTAAAAAACGCCTGAAAACTTGGCAATTGTTGGGGTTTTTCCCATCACGGAAACGGGACAGTCCGATCTTTTCGGTAAAGTCTAACTGTCCATCTTCAGCGCCGAAATAAACGCCTCCTGAGGTATATCCACCTTGCCGAACTGCCGCATCTTCTTCTTCCCCGCCTTCTGCTTATCCAACAGCTTGCGTTTGCGCGTGGCGTCGCCTCCGTAACATTTGGCGGTCACGTCCTTGCGCATCGCAGACAGGGTTTCGCGGGCGATCACTTTGCCGCCGATGGCCGCCTGGATCGGGATTTTGAACATGTGGCGGGGGATTAGATCTTTCAGCTTTTCGACCATGGCACGGCCCCGCGCCTCAGCCCGGTCGCGGTGGACCATGGTGGAGAGCGCGTCTACCGGTTCGTCATTCACAAGGATAGACATTTTCACCAGATTGTCCTGCCGGTAGCCGATCATGGCGTAGTCGAAAGAGGCATAGCCCTTGGTCACCGATTTCAGCCGGTCGTAGAAATCAAAGACGACTTCGTTGAGCGGCAGATCGTAGACCACCATGGCGCGGGAACCGGCATAGGTGAGGTCCATCTGGATGCCGCGCCGGTCCTGACAGAGTTTGAGCACATCGCCGAGGTAGTCGTCGGGCACGAGGATGGTGGCCTTGATGCGCGGCTCTTCAAGGTGATCGACAAGGGTGAGGTCGGGCATGTCGGCGGGGTTGTGCAGTTCCATCATCGTGCCGTCCTTCATGTGGATGTGGTAGATGACGGAGGGCGCGGTGGTGATCAGTTCGATGTCATATTCGCGTTCGATCCGGTCGCGGATGACCTCAAGGTGCAAAAGGCCCAGGAAACCGCAGCGGAAGCCAAAGCCGAGGGCGGCGGAGGTTTCCATTTCGGAGGAGAAGGAGGCGTCATTGAGGGCGAGTTTTTCGATGGCGTCGCGCAGGTCTTCGAATTCGGCGGAATCCACGGGGAAGAGGCCACAGAAGACCACGGGCTGCGAAGGTTTGAAGCCGGGCAGCGCGGTTTCGGTGCCTTTCTTTTCGTGGGTAATGGTGTCGCCGACGCGGGTGTCGCGCACCTGTTTGATGGAGGCGGTCAGAAAGCCGATCTCGCCCGGGCCAAGTTCATCAATCACGGTCATGGCGGGGCGGAAAACGCCGATGCGGTCCACGTGGTGGGTGGAGTTGTTCGACAGCATGCGGATGCGGTCGCCCTTTTTCAGCACGCCGTCCATGATGCGCACCAGAACGATGACGCCGAGGTAGCTGTCGTACCAGCTGTCGACCAGCATGGCCTTGAGCGGCGCGTCACGGGTGCCTTTGGGGGCGGGCAGGTTCTGGACGATGGATTCCAGCGTTTCGGTGATCCCCTGCCCGGTCTTGGCGGAGACCTGAATGGCGCCGGAGGCATCAATGCCGATGACATCCTCGATCTGTTCGGCCACGCGGTCACAATCCGACGCGGGCAGGTCGATCTTGTTCAGCACGGGCACGATTTCATGATCGGCGTCGATGGCGTGATAGACATTGGCCAGCGTCTGCGCCTCGACCCCTTGCGTGCTGTCGACCACCAGCAGCGAGCCTTCGACCGCGCGCATGGAGCGGGAGACCTCATAGGCGAAATCGACGTGGCCCGGCGTGTCGATCAGGTTGAGCACGTATTCCTCGCCGCTCTGCGCGGTGTAATTGATCCGCACGGTCTGGGCCTTGATGGTGATGCCGCGCTCGCGCTCGATGTCCATACTGTCGAGCATCTGCTCTTTCATATCCCGGTCGGCCACGGTGTTGGTGGACTGAATGAGCCGGTCGGCCAGCGTCGATTTCCCGTGGTCGATGTGGGCGACGATGGAGAAATTGCGGATATGAGATAGCGGTGTCATGGTGCAGGGATATGGTGTGGTTTTGCGGGGCGGTCAAGGTGGTTGAGCACGTTGAGATTACGGACGACAAAAGCGTGCGTGCTTGGCTGGAAAAGCAAGATCACCAGACGCAGGTCCGGTTTGCTGTGCGATGCAGCCTGCGTGCTTTGCCTGCATTGGCACTTTGGGACAACGCAACATCTAGCGGGCTTTCTTTGGCGACCCTTCGATGCATACTAATCTCTGCTGCTGCTGGCACATGCCCAACTGCGGAAATGGGACGTTTGAAGTCAGCAGCCCTTTCTGCCGTTAATGCGGCCGATACATCCCATTCCCATAGCCCTGCCGCCACCGCCATCTCCGCTGAAAGTGATGCTCTAACCGTCGACTCGGCCGGTTCTGCTGCCCTCTCCGTCGACTCGACCTTTTACGTCGCCCTCTCAGCGACCAATACCATTCCCTCCACCGACTCCGCTCTGTCTTTCGCTATCTCCGCCTTCTCGTTTTCATTCTTTGCAGAAACTGCACCGTCCACTCACGCAGCCCTATACTCCGCGACCTCCGCCGATGCCAATACCTCAACTCTTTGGCCAGACCTCTGGGGCGAACGAACAGCTTCTGGACTTGATGACGAATGGGGCGAGCTCAAAGCGCAATGGGTTGCCGATAGTGCTGACTGGTCTTTCTGGATCGAGTGGTACGAAGCAATTCTAATTGGCACTCCGTTGCCTTGGGATTTCACTTTCAAAATCGCTGCTGAACTCACAGAAGATGAATGGGACGCGGGTCAAACAATCGTTTCCCGGCGTATCGGTGAAATCAGGTCGAAGTGGCAGCTCGAAAAGGAAATTGAACGGCTCAGAGAACAACTTTCGCTAGCAAATATGCGCTCTGCAACAATCCGCAAGCACAACAATCCGCCACCCCTAGAGGATGAAGCAGAGCTAGCTGCGGAAACGATGACATTGATTTGGAATGAACTCGACGCGCTGGAAACAGAAATTGCAAAGCCCCATGCTGAACCGTCAGTGCTTCAACATATCGCCCAAAATCTTTGGGCCATAGCTGAAAGGATCACCATTTATTGCGGCGGCAAAATTGACGCTGCTCTGGAAGCTGTCGCGAGAGAACTCGGATCGACTGCCACCAAGTGGGCGATACGATCCGGCGTTGCCTATTGGATATCGACACAAGAAGGTACTCAGTCCGTCGCAAAGCTCGCATGGCAGTATGCCGAAAAGCTACTGTCCGGAGGGTAACCAGAACGCCCAATATACGATTGGGCAGCGCCCGACCGGCACCCCGCCTCACCGACCTTCACTTCCCGGCGATGCACTTCAATCAGTGGTTGTGTCACGACACGTATAGGGTCACACTGAGCGCATTAATTGACAGGGCATGTGCGGTTTTGTGCAGTCGCATATCGGGCCTGCGTTCTTACGTCAGACATGTCCTCTCAGCACAAAAAAGGTCTTCAGATGAGACAACTCCGCCTCTCCCGCCTCGCCCTTCCCGCCATCAGCGGTGTAATCCTCGCCCTGCCGCAGACGGCGCTGGCGCAGGACCCGACGTTCACCTTTTACGGGCAATTGAACTTTGGGATTTTCAGCGTCGATGACGGCACCCAAAGCGAGACATTCGTCACCGATAACGATAATTCCAACACGCGGATCGGGGCAATCTGGGAGAGCGGCTTGGCCAATGGCGGAAAGCTGAAGTTCCATTTTGAATCCGCTCTTGGGCTGTTCGGCTCAAGCTCGGTCACGATTGATGACACCGATCTGGATTTCAACTACCGCCGGACGGAACTGCGCAAGTTCGAAGTGGTCTATACGACGCCTTCGGTGGGCACATTCTCCTTTGGTCAGGGCAGCACGGCCACGGATGGGTTTGCGGAGGCCGATTTCTCCGGCACCTCAGTTATTGCCTATTCCGCGCTTGGCGATCTGGCAGGCAATATCGCCTTTCGCCCACAGGGAGGGGCCGCGACAGCTGTGACCGTTGGCGATGCTTTCAGCAACTTTGACGGCGCGCGCCGGTTTCGGGTGCGCTACGACACACCGGAGTTCAATGGCTTCACGGTCAGCGCTTCGGCCGGCGAAGAGGTGCTGCGGCGCGGTGATGACCGCGAATTCTACGATCTGGGGCTGAAATACGCGCAGGACTACGGCGACATCAAAGTGGATGCGCGGCTGGGGTATTCCTGGATCGACAGCGATGAGGAACTGGCCATCGGATCGGTCGCCCTGCTGCATGAACCCACGGGCCTGAACGCGGCAATCTCCACCGGCCGCCAGCAGGAAGGTGACGCTGATTACATCTATGCCAAGCTCGGCTACATCCAGAACTGGTTCTCGGTCGGATCCACGGCGCTGTCACTGGACATTTACGAGGGCAATGATTTCGCCATCGCTGGATCGGAAAGCTCTTCGGTCGGGCTGGGGGTCGTGCAGCGTCTGGACAAGCAGAACGTGGAAATCTACGCGACCTACCGCACGCTGTCATTCGAAGGCGGGGCCACGGCGGTCGAGGATATTGACGTGATGGTGGTGGGCGCACGCTGGAAGTTCTGACCCCCGATCAGCGCTTGTCTGCCCCCTTTGCGGGGCAGCATGCCGTGCTGAACGATTGAAACCCGGCCCGGCGTGCTACATAGTTTTGCGGTGCGGGTCAGGGCAAGGGGTACAAGCGATGGTCAAATGGTGCGCAGCGGCAAGCGCATTTGCGATACTGGCGGCCTGCGGCGGCACTGCGCCCGAGCGCATCATCAGCCCGCCCGCGACGTCAGTGCGTTTCGCTGCCGGTCCTATTGCAAGCGCCTGCCTGATCCACAATCGTCCGGCTGCATCGCGCGCGCGATGTGGCTGCATTCAAGCCGTGGCGGACCGGACACTCAGCCAACAGCAGCAGCAGCGCAGCGTTGTGTTTTTCAGCGATCCCGGTCAGTTGCAGGACATCCGGCAATCGGACGCGCCGGGCAATGAACGTTTCTGGAACGCCTGGAAAAACTTCGCCGAGACCGCCGAAGTGCAGTGCCAGAGCGTGTGACCGCCAGGCCGGTCAGCCAGACCAAGAGGTGCGACCCGGTTCCCCGTTCCGGTCACACCTCCTGAGGTTGGACCTTGCCCGGAAACACACGCCTGATTGCGACGTAGAATACCGGTGTGAAGAACAGCCCCATGAAGGTCACGCCCGACATGCCAAAGAACACGGCGGTCCCCAGTGCCTGACGCATTTCGGCCCCCGGCCCGGTGGCGATCATCAGAGGAATCACCCCGAGGATGAAGGCGAAGGCGGTCATCAGGATGGGCCGCAGGCGTAACCGGCTGGCCTCAAGTGCCGCCTCTACCGGGCCAAGGCCGCGTTCCTCCTGCGCCTGTTTGGCAAATTCCACGATCATGATCGCATTCTTGGCCGCAAGCCCCACAAGCACAATCAGCCCCACCTGCGTGAGAATATTGTTGTCCATGGCCCGGTACATCACACCGCCCAGCGCGCCCAGGACCGCCAGCGGCACAATCAGGATGATCGCGACGGGCAAGGCCCAGCTTTCATAGAGGGCGGCGAGGAACAGGAAGGCGAAGAGGATGGAGAAGGCAAAGATATAGGCCGTCGTATTGCCCTGGTTGCGCTCCTGCAATGCCAGTTCCGTCCACTCGAAATCCACACCTTGCGGCATGAATGACGCGGCCAGTTCCTCCATCGCGATCAAGGCATCACCCGATGACACCCCGGGCACCGGCGCGCCTTGCAACGGCACGGAAACCTGCTGGTTGTAGCGCTGCACCAGCGCTGGCCCTGCAGTATCAACAATCGAGACCAGCGTGCCCAGAGGCACCAGCGCGCCGGTAGCCGAGCGCACCTTGAGCGCTGTTATGTCCGCTTCTTCCAGGCGGAACTGTTCATCGGCCTGCGCGCGCACCTGATAGAGACGCCCAAAGGCGTTGAAGTCATTGACGTAGGAAGACCCGAGATTGATCGCCAGTGTCTCAAAAATTTCCCCGATGGGCACGTTCAGCATCTGCGCCCGAACCCTGTCGATCTCCAGAAAGACCTGCGGTGATCCGGCGGAAAAGGTGGTGAAGAGCCCCTGCACCTTATCCGATTGCTGGGAGGCCCCCATCAAGGCGTAAGCCGTATTCAGAACGCGCGACATCTCCGCGCTTTCGTTCTCTTTCAGCTGCATCTTGAAACCACCACCGGTGCCCACGCCGCTGACGGCGGGTGGCGCGATCACGATGATGAAGGCCTCGCGCAACGCCTGCATACGCCCGAAGAGCTGCCCCACGATGGCAGTCGCGCCCATACCCGTTTCCGCACGTTCCTCAAAACTGTCGAATGTGGTGAAGATGACCCCCTGATTGGACGCATTGGTAAAGGTGGCTCCGGAAAATCCGGCAAAAGCCACCGCATCGGAAACACCGGGAGTGTTCAGCGCTACCTCGGTGGCCTGCTTGACCACCTCATCCGTGCGCTCCAGCGACGCCCCGTCAGGCAGCTGCACAACCACGATGGCATACCCCTGATCAGCCTCCGGGATGAAGCCCGTAGGCACCTGCTGGCTGATCCACCAGGTGGCGCCGAGCAGACCGGCAAACACTGCAAACGTCAGCAGAATGGTTTTGGTGGAGCTGATCAGGAAGGCCACGATGCGGGTATACCCCGCCGTCATGGCATCAAAGCCACGGTTAAACCCGCGCGCAAGCGGGCCGGTGATCAGGGCGATGGGATTGCGGCTGGGTGTCTCCGATTTCGACCGCAGCATCACCGCGGCCATCGCGGGCGAAAGGCTCAGCGAATTGATCGTGGAGATCACCGTGGCGACCGAGATCGTGACCGCGAATTGTTTGTAGAACTGCCCCGTGATCCCCGGCACCAGCGTCGAAGGGACAAATACAGCGATCAACACCAGCGACGTGCCAATAATTGCGCTCTGGACCTCATCCATTGTGCGCGCGGAGGCCTGCCTTGGCGACATGCCCTGCTCGATGTTTCGCTCGACGTTCTCGACAACGACAATCGCGTCGTCCACCACGATCCCGATGGCGAGGATCAGGCCGAAAAGCGTGAGCAGGTTGAGCGTATAGCCAAGCGCCAGCATGATCGCAAAGGTACCGATCAGCGACACCGGAATGGCCAGCAGCGGGATCACCGCCGTACGCCAGCTTTGCAGGAAGACGACGATCACGATCAACACCAGCACAATGGCCTCAAAGAGCGTGCGGTAGACCTCGTTCACCGAGGATTCGATGAATTCCGTCGGGTTATAGACAATGCTGTATTCCAGACCTGCCGGGAAATCCTCGGAGAGCCTTTCCATCGTCTGAATGATGCTGTCAGCCGTCGCCAGCGCGTTGGAGCCCGGTCGCTGGAACACCCCCAGCGCCACGGCAGGTTTGTTGTTCAGATAAGAGTTATTGGTGTAGGACCGCGCCGCAATTTCGACGCGCGCCACATCGCGCACACGCACCACGCGCCCCTCCTCAGAAGCCTTGACGATCACCTGGCCAAATTCACGCGGTGTCTGGAGGCGGCCTTGTGTGGTCACTGCAATCTGAAAAGCGCTGTCGCTGTTGTTGGGCGGCGCGCCAAGCGAGCCGCCGGAGACCTGGACGTTCTGTTCCCTAAGCGCGTTGACTACATCCGCTGCAGTGAGCCCAAGCGAGGAAAGCCGGTCAGGATCGAGCCAGACCCGTGCGGAGAATTCGCGCTCGCCAAAGATCGTCAGATCGCCCACACCATCCAGTCGGACCAGCTGGTCGCGCACCCGCGATCTCGCGTAATTGGAGACATAGAGCTGGTCAAAGCTGTCATCGGGCGACAGCATATGCACAACCATCATCAGGTCGGGTGACGATTTGGTGGTGGTCACGCCAAGGCTGCGCACTTCCTGCGGCAGCCGTGGCTCGGCGATGGCGACGCGGTTTTGCACCAGCACCTGCGCGGCATCGAGATCAGTGCCCAACTCGAAGGTGATGCTGAGGCTCATGGAGCCGTCCGCTGTGGAATAGGACGAGAGGTAAAGCATATCCTCCACCCCGTTGATTTCCTGCTCCAGCGGCGTGGCCACGGTGGCCGCGACGGTTTCAGCATCCGCACCAGGGTAGCTCGCCCGCACGACAATGGAGGGGGGCGCGATCTCGGGGTATTGTTCAACCGGTAGCTGGGTGTAGGAAATGATACCGACGATGGTCAGCAGGATCGAGATGACGATGGCAAAAACCGGGCGGCCTACGAAAAAGCGCCCCATCTCAGTTTTCCGCGATCAAGGGCAGTTCCACCTTTTCCGGTGTCACAACCGTGCCCGGTCGGGCCCTCACGACACCCTCGATCACGATGACCTCCGAGCCGTCGAGCCCCTCGCGCACCACCCGGTATCCGTCGATACGCGGCCCGGTCCTGATCTCGATCGGGATCACATTGCCCCCGTCATCCACGGACATGACCAACCGGCGGTTCTGATCGGCCACAACCGCCGCGTCCGGGATCAGCACGCCGTCATAGGGCAATGATCCGGGCACGTTGACACGTCCGAAAAGGCCCGGCGTCAGGATTTCATCGGGGTTGTCCAGAATGGCGCGCACCCGCATGGTGCCGGTTTGCTGATCAATGCGGTTCTCGGAGAAGTCCAACACACCCGACTGCGGGGGTATCTTCTGGTCGGAAAGGGACACTTTAACCTCCAGACCGCCGCCGCCTTCCTGCAGGGACGCGCCGCGTGCCCTGGCGTCGCGTGCATAGGCCAGAAAGTAGCGTTCATCGATGTCAAAGTAGAAGTAGATCGGATCAGAGGAGACGATGGAGGTCAGTTCAGTCTGATCGGCAGAGACGAGGTTGCCCGGGTCGACCAACGCCTGGTCAATCCGTCCGGCCATGGGCGCGCGAATTTCGGAATATTCCAGATCGAGTTGCGCCAGTTCCAGCGCGGCACGCGCCTGTTCCAGCGATCCCTGTGCCGAAAGGTAGACCTCGCGCCGTTCGTCAACCACGCTTTGCGCGATGTTCCCGTTGCGGATCAGCGCCTCGGCGCGTTCCAGCTGCTCTGCGGCGAAATCAAAGGTGGCCTGGGCGATATCAATCTGTGACTGAGCCTGTCGAAGAGCGGTGCTGAACTGGCGCTGATCAATGGTGAAAAGCAACTGCCCTTCCTCCACCAGACTGCCGTCGGTGAATTCGACCGCGTTCAGATAGCCGGAGACGCGGGATCGGATCACCACATCTGCCCGAGCCTCAAAACGACCGACGAATTCGTCATCTTCGACGATCTTCTTGACCACCGGGTTGGCAACCGTGACCGGCGGCGGCCCCTGCTGCGCGCTCAGTTGAGAAGCAAAAGCAAGCGCGCTGGCGAAAACGAGCGATCCGAGAAGATGTTTCATACGTCGGTCCATGTGATATCCGTTTGTGCTTTGGTAACACGGGTTTGGCGAGATGACAGTGGAAAACTTAACCTGCGCGGGCATTCACCACCGCAAGATGGCTCAGATGGTCGGCTGCTGTTGCCTGCTGCGGGTCCGCCGATGCCCTACCCATCAAAGGCGCGTGTTGTGCCCGCCCGGGCATGAGCGACCTGCCCTCTTCTTTATGCGCTTCAGCCGCAGGTCCAAGGCGGGATTCTGCGGCTGATTGCTGGGTCTATCGCTCGCGAGCGGCAAGGCGTCTCAGGTCACGGCGGGCACAAAGAGCTCTGCCTGCACAGCCACGTTCGGAGCGGGCACAGCCGGATGCGTGATCTGCTGATTGGCACGACGCGAGACCTCGATGATACGATTGGTCGCCTCTGCGCTGCATTCCCTGATGAATTGGCAATTGGAAATTGCCTCATGCTGCATTGTAAGAGCCCGGTCACTCAACGCCTCAAGACGATCGCGCAAGGCAATGTTGGCGCATTCGGGCCGCGCGATCATCTCCGACAGCCCAGAGACATAAGCAAACCGCTCGGTGTAGGTGCGCGCATAATGATCTGGTGCCGCGTCCACAATATCGAGGGCTGCTTGAAGACTACCCGTAGTCGCCAGCGCATTTTGCGTGGCCTTAAGTGTCGCCGAAGCTTGGCTCAGGCTGGACTTTCGCCATAAATCCACCGCCGTCAGTGCCGCATTTTGCGACAGCGCGATGCTGCCTTGGGTTTGCACCATGAGCTTTTTCGGCGCCTTGCTGGCCCGGAACTTCGCCACGGCAGTTTTCCTGGCATCGGGGACAATATCACCGCCGATCCAACCTTTGCGGAAGCTCAAGCAGGAAATGAACAGAAGTACCGCAGCCATCGCCCAATTAGCCAGCGATCCGGTGAACAGCGTCTTCAGACCTTCCCCCAGCAGGAATGGCACCACAATGTCCATGGCTTCCGCAAGATCGAAAAGCTCCGCTGCTTTGGCGCGCAAGGCCACGATCGAAACGACCATGGGCGCTACCAGACCGACGAACAGGATCACAGATGCCGCAATACCCAAAGTGGGGCCAATCCAGTGTTTCAGCCCAAAAAGCGGCCGGATAGCACGCCCCAGGAGATACACGGGCAAAGTGAGCAATATGCCTGCGATCAGCGCCGAGAAAAAGGCCGCCATTGGTGATCCCGCATAATCCTTGAGGCTATAGGCCACCGCGACAGATTCCATGACCAAAAGCGTCGCCACACCGCCGATTGCCAAAGTATCCGCCAGAGTGCCAGAAAGACTGACCGACACACCACCATACCTGGCGCGAAGCGCGCGCTCATTGCGGTCGGCAGCGGTTTTTTCCTCGATCAGGTCCAGCTTCGATGTCGCAAAGGCTGCCACCTCGCGCGTGGTCACACAGTCATGTGTTTGCACGGCCTTCTGGGCGCCAACCGGATCAGCACCGCTGCTGGCGGTCGCGAATTGGTCCACCTGCTTTTCGATCCTTTTGATTTTCGCAGCGGCAATCCGGTTGAACTCTGCAGTGGTTTCCTGACATGCGGCCTCGACCGGTCCGTGGCATGTGGTGCCGCGCAACCCGTCTTCGGTGGCCAGCTTTTTCACCCGCGCCGAACGTGCCGCGACGACAGCACTCATCCGCTCTTCGGGTGTCGGTGCAAAAAATCTGCGTATGGATGCAAACATATTTTGAAAGATCGGTTTCATTGGAATTCCCCCTATCGTTTGGCTTTGAATGTTTCGACGATCTCAGTGATGAGCAGGTCGTCGAATGTGGTAAAATCGGTGGTCGGGATGAACACGAATTCGATCGGCATTCCCGCGATCTCGCTCAGGCTTTCGCCGTATTTGGCCTGCCAGCGCCGGTAAAATTCGTCGCGTGACATGTTTTCGTTTTCAGAAATCGCAATCAAACCCGAGACGTTCATTCTACCGTCGCTGACAAGCGTCAATTTTTGTGGCGGACCCGAAAGCTTGTGCATGTCGATCATGGCCCTGACCAAGGGGGAGCCATCCAGATTCCATCTTGTGTGGTCAGAACCATCCGGGTGTTCGGCGACCACAGCCGCCAGCGCCGCCTCTGCCAGACCATGTGGGTCCGCATCTCCAAGACATTTCTGGAAGCGTGGCTCGGCACCCTGATGGGTGACCGCGTAAACCCTCACCAGCGTGTTGGGAGTATCCCAGGCCGCCGTGAGCGTCTGTTCGAAGATCTCCAGACTGTCCAGCGGGTCGGTGACGTCGAGACCGATGGCGACAACCTTTGGCGCAATGCCTTGGGTTTCGCTCACAAGACAGCCGAGCCTGTTCGGCACCAGCGGTTTTGGGTCCGCCGGGATAGCACGGAGGAGGATGACCGAGTCCGGCGCCTGCCCCGCCCAGGCCTCCGCCTCCGGTTCCAATGCGATGAGACGCCACGAGGTCAGCTTTTCGGCGGTGGGCAATGCCGGGGCGCCAACCGAAGCCACCATAACGATGCCGTCAGGCGGTGTACCGAGAACACGCCGGACAGACCGACCAAGTCGCGTAAGGTCAGCTTGGGCCAACCGCGCGAAAGCCGCCGCCGGTGGGGGCGTTGCCATGTAGGCGTTCAGGAGCTTGCCAATGGCTCCTTCGCGCAGCACCCGGGTGCGTTCGGGCGTCGCCGACCAGATCTTGCCGTCGGTGGCTGGCGGCAGACAGACGTCTGCGAGCACAATTGGAGTATCGGCTGGATCCCCTGAATGGGACATATAGACAAGCCGAAGGTCATCCGGCGCCGCATAAACAAGGTTTTCGACCTCTGCCAGGGCGTCGTCTTGCTGGACCGGGCCAGAAAACGCGGCACTTGCATTCACAATCGCCTGTACGGGTGCGCCTGGGCATTGGCTTGCAGCCTGGGCTTGCGTAACCCCTGCGCTGACCACCCCCGCGAGCAGGCAAATCCGGATCATATCTGAGAAAGTTTTCATTGGTGTAGCCCCCCTTGTAGCTAGTTTTCGATGCAATTTTTGGTTGGATGGAGTCGGATCATTGTTATGAACACCGTGAGTTTCTGCGGCACTTGCATGTTGCTCGGGCGTGTAAAATTGACCTCCACAGCATGGATGGCTGCGCGATCGAGCCGGAGGTCGTTCTGAAGCGAACCAACGCCAAAGCTGATTTTGGCCGTGTCGAGATTTGCGCAAAGCGTGTAGGTGCCCGGCGCGATGTCTGGGAAGTCGACCCACCAGAACTCCTCCTTGCCGTTCACCCTGTCTGTCATTGTGAAACGCGGGCTGAACCTGCTGTGGCCCCGAAGATCAAGCGTCAGTTCGACGCTGTTCATTGCGGCAAAGGCGACATGGTCAACGGCCCGGGTACGCAGCGAAACCCAATCGCCAGTGTTGAATTTTGCTTCGAGGAGATATCCTTGAGGTGTTACCTTCGTCCGCGCGTCAACACCATTCGCGCTAAAGAGGCTGAACGGCGGGACATGCCCTGAAGCAGCGTCCAGCAAGTATGAAACCTGAGCACTGGCCAAGCTTGCCGACGTCAGGGTCAGAAGGGGAAGAGCTGTGCGAAGTATCATGGGTGCGATCCTCTGTAAGGTGCGCCCAGAATGCAGAAGAGTGCAAGAGTATGTCAACTACAGCATGAATATTCATTTATAATTATAATTGTGAATATTCTTTACAGATAATGAATGATATTGCATTACCAGTCGTTCCATCCTAAGCTGATGATCACATAAACCACGGTGGAATCATGACAGCTGACGCGGACGAAAAACCAACAATTGACCACATGATGGCGGCTTACCTGTTTTCCGAACGGGGCAAGACGCAGGTTGAGATTGCCGATTTGATGGGGATTTCCCAATCCAAGGCCAGCCGGTTGCTGTCCAAGGCCAAGGAGCTGAACGTCTACCGCGAAGAGCGCGTCTTCAACATCAAGAAATCACCCGAACTTGAAGAGATGATCCACTCGTTGCTGCACAATTCGGATGCCGTCAGCCAGCTGCGCCAGTATCAAGCCGCCTTTCATGCAGACGGTGTTGACGCGAATTGCTACTTGCGCAGCGTGGAAATTGTCCATGCCAACAGACCTGACAAGAGAGCGTCCGTAGAATTCGACAAGGATCAGCACTATAAATACACAAAGGAATTCAGTCAGCGCGCCGGAGAATTTCTTGGCCACTCAATGCAGGACGAACGTGTATTCGGACTGAGCTGGGGTGCAGTCGTGTATTTCTCCTGCGAAACATTCGTCAAGGCGATTGAGAACGTCGACGGGATGACGCGCTTTGTCGCGGCGGCACCGACCATCACATCCGGACGAAACGCATTTTCTGCGGGTGCGATCTGCGGCATCGCCAATATTCAGCTGGGAACGGTCAACGATGTTTCCAACTTCCGGTCCTTCGCGGTCCCTGCGTTCATTCAGCGGGCCTATCGCAACACCCCCTATCCGGGTGCCAGCGGCGAGACCGAGCGGGCCAAGTTCGTGCGGTTGTCCCTCGAAGGCTCCAAACACTACGTCGCGACCCTGGGAGGATATACGGATCGCGATCCGACAACGGCAGCAAGCGTTTTTGGCACTTTCATCACTGGTCTCGGCCGGTTTGAGGACCCATATGGCAAGAACCTTGATGATTTTCTGTCGGCCATCAATTCCGAAGGATCGGAGGATCCGGTTGGGGAAGCAGACATCCGAAGATTTTACGTCGGCGATTTTGCAGGCGCGCTGCTGATCAAGTCCGATCTGTCGGAAGACGATCGGAAACGGGCCGAAGAGTACCGCGACCTCTGGACCGGAATTCGGGTTGAGGATATGCGCGAAATTACCCGCAGGGCCGGTACCGAAAACGCCCATGGGGGCGTATCGCATGGGGTTGTTGCAATTGGTGCGGGACGTGATCGCGCGCTTGTCCTGCTGGCAGCACTCGAACAGGGCGTAGTGAGCAAGCTGCTCGTCGATGAACCACTTTATGATGAGTTGATGTCACAAGCCAGCAAGAGGCTGCACAAACGTGCCGTCGATCTGGCCGCGAAGGAAAAGAGGTAGCGATGTGCCGCCTCCTGAAATACGGGCTGGTGGCGCTGGTCATACTTTCGGGGAGTGCACGGGCGAACACATCGATCGGGGGGTGGGGCACCTTCCATGATGTCGCGCGCGAGATCAGCGACCCATCGCGGATAACAGCACTGTTCCAGCAGTGGGATTTTCGGATCAACGGATTGGTCGCGGAGCTGAAATGGCAGGGCACTTTGCTCGACCGCAAACACTCCTCCATTTTGCTGAAAGACAATATCGGAAATGCGCCCAATGTCACGATTCTGATCTGCGGCGGCGGGTCAACAACTGTCGATGGATGCAAGGCCTCGATCGGGCATTTCCGCGATACGAAATCGGATATGATTGCAGCCTATGCCCCGAATGTCATATGGCTGAAACGACGCCAGCACGTTGACAAGACAGCGCGTCAAATCCTCGATGACATTCGCTCGGTCCTAGCAAAAAACCCTGACGCAACCTTTAATTTCCATTCTGCCAGCCTCGGCTATCCGGTTTTTGCAGCCCTTTTCGGTGAAAACGGGCGTTACTCGGACGAAATGCGGCATCTGATGACAATTCGGGGTCAACCGGAGGCGTCGCGCCTGAAGTCGCTGGTCGTTACCACCCCTGCCCGCGGCTTTTGGTATATCTTTTCCCTGCGGCGCTTGCGTGATGGTCTGATTGGCTTTTGGGAAGGACCAAAAGAGCTGTTTCTGACAGGCGTTTTTGGCAAGGCGCTTTTGACGGTGATCCATGACGGCGAGCGGTTCGCCTATCTGTCGCCGCAAATCTACACGGAAGGGATCGCAACCTATGTGTATCCGCAATCCCTCAGCGATCCGAAGGTAAAGCGCAAAGCAACCGAAACGACGCCCGAGATCACTGAGCAGAAGGTAAGCGACTCGCATCGCCTGGTGCACCGGGGTGGCAATGAATGGCAGGGGCCGGCAGCCATCAAGGCGGCGAACCAATACGGCAGCACCGAACAGGCCAGCGCTCAAATAATGACTGCGATGCGTACGTCAGAGAACGTGTTCAGAGCCATGGCCGCCGTACAGGGCCTCGATCCGCCCAAATTCGGCATTTATCAGGTCAATAACAGCGCAGCACTACGCAAATCCGCTGGCAAGCTGCTGCATGAGGAACAATTCAACGATGCACAAGAATTGGGCGGGGTTCGGTTGTCGACGCCGGGGATGACCCGAATTCCCGGCGACCTTTCGGACTTCGCAGCCGATATTAAAGGGAGTGTGACGCGATGATACAATATCTTGTTGGCGGGATCGCCTTCATGTGCTTGGGCATGCCCGTAGTTGGACAAGACCTTCATGTTGTGTCGCTCGGCGGGTTACAATCCGAAGCAAGCGTCTGCCACCCGGGCTGCGATGAAAAGATCCTAAGGTTATCGGGATTAACCGATCTGGATGCTTATGTCGTCGACACTCAACACTCTGACATATTGCTGGTGGGCCGCAAGGAACCGGGACGCATCGCTCTCAGATTGAGTGACCTCGCCATGGCCTTTCAGGCCACTGCGTACAAGTTCGCCAAAGAGGAAGGGCGGGTTCTTGTGGTTTCGGAACTGGCGGTTTCACTTGATCCTTCGCCCGAGAACGTCGCCGCCTTGATGGCTGTCGGCGACGCGTTGAGCCATGCGTCTCAGGGTGCCCAGTTACAGGCTGTGCTGGACCGATGGGTTGCGCTGTGCGAAAACCCCCACACAGCTTCTGTCTACGGCATGCCCCGCTCGGCCGGAATTTCGAAAGCGGCTTTGTCAATTGATTATGCTCTGAAGCGACAGGTGTCGGGAGCTTCGCGAATCCCGTCTGATCGGTATTTCAGCCTGACCGATTTGACCCGGCAGGAAATCGAGGCCGACTTTTTTTCAGACCATCCGAAGGGTGTCGAGCTATCGGGCCTGTCGCGCTTCTGGATCACGCCGCGCAAGGGGACCTACCGGTATGATGACGCAGCTCAAGCTGCAATCATCGACGATTTCGGGCTGGAGATTCTGACCGAACAGCAAAAACTGGTCGGCAGCGAGGTTGTGGATCGCGGAGGGCCGGGGCGCTTGCCTGCAAAATGGGCCGAACGGGCAACCGAACTGATCCCGGTCTTGCTGGATATCGATGAGGACTGGCAGCGCGTGGACCAGTTTGCGCGGATGCTGGCACTGGCCCATATGATACGGGATGAAGGTGCACTGGAGACCAGCACCTTGTCGCTGGACTGGTTGATCGACGCTTTTGCGGGGCCCGTCGAAGAGGTTCCCAGTGGCTTTGCCGGGCATCCGCATATCGAGCGATTTGAGCTGTCCAAGTCGCAGGGCAATATGCGCATGACAAGCAATGTCGTTCTGCCCAGTTGCGGTGGTGTATCGTTTAGAATTGAGCTTGAAAAGCTCCCTCCCGAGATCGAACCCGACCGGCAGCTACGCGATTTTGCAGATGGCTTGCGGCACGAGTAGCGCGCGGGTCGGTGGCTCGTGGGGCGCTGTCCATCGGGAGGCAACATCCCACAGAGATTTCCGCCCTAAGAGCCTTGAATTGGCGGGCCCGAACGGTCGTTTTGAAACGCGGCGACGCAACGAGTGGCAGCGCCAACGTCGACCGCATGGAACCTGCCTAGGTATCGTTGGAGGCCAATCCATGCCATACTTGCTGGTAAGCCCATCAGAATGCAGGGCCGGATTTGTTGTCTACGTTCAACATCGGCTTGCCGCGCGCACTACCTGTCACTGGCTGCGGACTGGATGGTGCTAGTCAGTCAAAGGCTGTTGCATATGCCAAACATAACCGAGCGCCAGCAAAAGAAGAGCTTCGTCACTTCCCGAGGTGCGACGCAAAAACCCGCAGCTAGCGCGGCAGCAACTTTTTCCGCTCAACCCTCTGAAGCCACCAAGGCGTTGCAGTTGAAGGCCAATGCCAGCCCGAATGTGGAACGCCTTCAGAGACTTCAGCGGGCCGCCGACGGCCGCATTCAGCTTAAAGCTCTGGCATCAACGCAGGTTGTGCAACGCTTCACTGACGAAGAGATCGAACAGATCAAGTTGATCCAAGCGCTTATACGGCGTCGCCTTGTCCAGAACCAAGTTCGCGTTCAAAGCGAGGGGGATGGGATCGTCGGTACGCGCATCAAAAAACAGCCCGAAGGCACCAAACCCGTTGCTGGCGAGGGGTCCGCCCTGCGCACCATTCAAGACAACCTCGATCAATCGTCGGTATATAATCAGATGAGGGTACTTGGTGGCGCCAAGAAGGGCGCAGTGATAGGACCCGAAGACAAGGGAAAGCCCCAGCCGGTTGCCTCGCTGTCTGCTGGTTTGCCGGAAGGTACAGCCGTTATTAACGGCGGATTCTTTGCGCATCAGCCAAATATGAGAAGTGAAGAGGGCTGGGATCCGGCAAACGCGCAAAGCAGCTCAATCAATGATCCAAGTTTCGCTGCGTTTCTCAAACACGAAGAACTGAAGGAAGTCGGACCGGAGGGCGTTGGCAGGCCGGTTGGACCTACCAGCACCCGGACCGATCACCTGCCAATCCCATCCGAGTATCAGGACTACTATGGTCAGGTGACTGTCGGTTCCGAAGTGGGTTTGAGCAGCGGCCCTCTCCTTGCTTTGGATGGCGCCGCGACGCATATACCAAGCCCGCAGAATGACGATAGATTTGAGTACAGGGTCACCACTGAGGGAGGGCTGGAAGAGAACCCGCGCAACAAGCAGGTCGGGGTCATGACCCACGCAGGTGACCGAAATGCGCGCGCTGCAATCACTGTGCAGGGCGATGATACCATTATGCACACGGTTACACCGACTGAAATGCGGCCTCAGGAAGGGGTCACCATGGAGCAGTGGCAGCAGATCACAATGGCCGGGGCCGGAATTCGCCAAATGGGGGAGACACCCGCCAGCGGCTCCACGCTCAACCTCGATGGTGGCGGATCCGTATTCATGGGTGTTACCGGGGCCAGCCCCGAGGAGATGCGGTTGGTCGCCAAAGGCCAACGACTGGGCGAAGAGAAAGACAGGGATGTCGGTAACATCATTGCCAGTTTGCCGGACGCCAGTTTCCGTGAAAAAGACGTTTAGTCTATTTGTTAATGCCAGAGTTCAAGCCACGGGGCTGATGGGGTGATCGTAGCGTCATATGCCGCGGCAGCGCACTCTGAATGCCCAACGCCCTCTACCAAGCTCTCCTAGCGAAAACGCCAATCTAGGCCTGGTTAATGGCAATTCAGCCGCTCCGGGCGCGGAGATAGCAGTACTGTCAGGCACATCCCTTTTTTTGATCAGCAACACACGACAGGTTTTGATCTTCTGAGAGGCTGCCCACGCAAACCGTCGGCACGAAAGCGAAACCGCGCATATCTTGCCATGCGATCCGCACGTTCCCGCAGAGCCATGCCCTGAATTCGATACGAAAACGGAAGTTGCTTCGGGGCGTATGTATTTTCCACCTTGCTTGATTGTTTGTGAGCGTTTATGAATGAATGCGAAGTTATGTGACTGATCGTGATGAGGCGACTGACAATTGGGCGCACAAAAAATGAAGACTTCAGACACTATTGAATTGGCTGCCGTGAGGCGCGAAAAGATCGCTGATCTGGTGGCATCGCGCGGTGCGATGACCCTGCGTGACCTTTGTGGCCACTTCAGCGTATCAGATGCGACGATGCGTCGGGATCTTCAGGCGCTGGATGGCGCGGGTCAGGTCGTGCGCACGCACGGCGGTGTAATGAAGAACACCAGCGTTCTGGGAGATTTGCCCAACGACCAGCGCAAACGCGTCGGCGCAGAAGAAAAAAGCCGGATCGGTCTGGCTGCGATTAACCTGCTGAAGGGCGGTGAGGTCGTCTTTCTCGACGCGGGCACCACGGCGCATGCGGTCGCGGTTCATGCGATAAAACAGCCCGGCTGCACCTATGTCACGACCTCTCTGGGGATCGCCAAAAAGCTGCAATCACTCGGGATTGCGGACTTCTATCTGGTCGGCGGGTCCTATGAGCCGGTCAACGATTCCTTCGCCGGAACGCTGGCGATTGAGGCTTTGCGCGCCCTGTCCTTTGACGTCGCCTTCATCTGTTGTTCGGCCATCGATCTGAAAAGCAGGTCAATCAGCGTTGCCAGCGAGGCTTACAGTCAGGTCCAGAAAGAAGTGCTGTCCAATTCCAGGAAAAAGCTTGTGATTGCCGACAGCAGCAAGTTCAAGCCGAGTGCTTTCATGCGTACCGCGAGTTTTTCCCAGATATCGGGCATTATCACCAATCGCGAAGCCAGCCCGCAAGATCTGGACCTTCTGCGTCAGACCGATCTTGAACTGGTGCTCGCATGAGCGCCCCTGGCGTATCACTGGAGGTGAGGGACCTGCGCAAAAGCTGGGGTGCGACAGATGTTCTGAAAGGCGTGAATTTCGATATCCACGCCGGTGGGTTTCTGACCTTGCTGGGCCCGTCGGGTTGCGGCAAGAGCACCGCCCTGAAGTTGATTTCAGGACTTGAGACGGTAACCGGCGGCCACATTCTGATTGGTGATCAGGATGTGACAGGTGTCGCAGCCGCGGAACGCAATCTGGGCATGGTATTCCAGAACTATGCGCTGTTTCCCCATATGAGCGTCGCCGAGAACATTATTTACGGCTTGAAAGTGCGCAAGGTGCCCAAGGCAAAGCAACAGGCCTCTCTCAAACGGGTGGCAGAGCTAATGGCGCTCAGCCCCTTGCTGGATCGCAAACCCGCGCAATTGTCCGGCGGTCAACAACAACGGGTGGCCTTGGCGCGTGTTCTGGTGTCGGATCGCCCGTTGGTCCTGATGGATGAACCCCTGTCCAACCTTGATGCCAAGCTACGCGTCGAAATCCGCAGTGAAATCCGATCCCTGAACAAGCAACTGGGGATCACCGTGCTCTACGTCACCCATGATCAAAGCGAAGCCCTTTCGATGTCGGATACGGTTGTTCTGATGAGCGACGGACAGGCCTCGCAGATCGGGACGCCGCAGGAACTCTACGACCAGCCTGCGAATACATTTGCCGCCAGCTTCATCGGGACACCGCCCATGAATCTTCTGGCGGCAGCGGATGTGACGCTGCCCGACTGGGTCGCCGCGCGGGTCAAGACAGATCATGCCGATCTGCTCGTGGGTGTGCGCCCGGAGACAATGACACTGGGCGGTGCTGGAGCTGATTTCAGCGCGACCTGCAAAGTCCTCAGCGTTGAATATGAAGGCAGCGTGTTTCTGGTGCATCTGGTCAGCGCCTCGGGCGCACGTTTCATTCTGGCGCATCATGGTGCTGACGCACCGCAGGTGGGCGAAGACATCACGGTGAGTTGGGACAACGATGCCGCGCATCTGTTTTCCAGCGCATCGGGGCAACGACTTTCGAGCGGTTAACTCAGACGGCGAAGAACAGCCGTTCACTTATTCAAACGGGGAGGAGACCCAATGACAATCATGACAAAACTCGCTGGCTCATGCTGCACGGCGGCCATGTTCAGCCTGGCTGCAACCAGTGTTTCAGCAGCAGATCTGGAATTCTATTTTCCTGTTGGCGTGAATGCGCCCGCCGTCGAAACGATCCAGGCGCTGACAGATGAATGGGCGGCGCAAAACCCGCAACACAGCGTGAAGGCGGTCTATGCTGGCAACTACGAAGAAACCACAACCAAGGCGCTGACGGCTGCCAATGCGGGGCAACCGCCGCAGGTGGCCGTGCTGCTGTCCATCGATCTTTTCACGCTGGTGGAGGAAGATGTCATCGTGGCGATTTCCGACATCGCGAACACGCCCGAAGACCAGGAATGGATTGACGGGTTTTACGATGGGTTCATGAAAGACGCCGAATTCGAGGGCAAGACCTACGCCATACCATTTCAGCGCTCTACCCCGGTCTACTATTACAACAAGGACGCCTTTCGCGCCGCTGGGCTGGACCCAGAGACACCGCCCAAGACCTGGGACGAGATGATCGAGATGGGCAAGAAACTGACCATCAAGGACGATAACGGCAATGTCACCCAATGGGGCACCCGCATTCCGACCCTGGGTCTGGGCGGCGCCTGGCTGTTTGGCGGTCTGGTTGTGTCCAAAGGCGATGTGCTGACCACTGACACGGGCATCGAGGCGCGGATGGATACGCCCGCGACCAAGGCATCACTGGAGTTCCTGCTGGAGTTGTCGAAGCAGGAAGTGATGGCACCGGGCGGCATTTCCTGGGGGGACACGCCGAAGGCATTCCTCGAAGGTCAAACAGCCTCCATGTGGACATCGACCGGCAACCTCGCCTTTGTTGAGGAGAACGCAACCTTCGATTGGGGTGTTGGCTTCCTGCCGGGCGGCGACGGACCGGGTGCGCCGATCGGCGGCGGCAACTTCTACATCTTCCAGGATACCACGGATGAAGAACGTGCAGCGGCGCTGGACTTCATCAAATTCATGACGTCGCCTGCAAATGCCGCCAAATGGAGCATTGCAACGGGCTATGTGGCCCCGCGGCCTGATGCCTGGGAAACCCCGGAGATGAAGGCCTATGCCGAACGCCTGCCGCAAGCCTTGGTGGCGCTCGATCAGCTTCAATATGCCGAGCGTGAGTTCGCAACATTCCAGCGCGCAAAGGTGACGCAATATCTTGTGGATGCCATCGAGAGCGTCGTGACAGGCAATGCAGAGCCTGCCGAAGCCCTTAAGGCGGCCCAGGAAGGCGCCGACGGCGTTCTTGGTGACTACCAGTAGGCAAGGATTGCCGAAGGCCCCGCGCGTCTTGATAGATGCGCGGGGCCAAACGCGAAGCCCGCGAGAGGACAGCGGATCATGAACAAGCGGTTACCCTTCGGATTGGCGATGATCATGCTGGTGATCCCCTGCCTGCTGCTGGTCGCTTTCACGCATTACCCTGCCCTGCGCGCTTTGCTGAATTCCTTCTGGAACAATGCCAGTTCGCGGCGCCCGTCGAAATTCGTCGGAGTCGAGAACTACCAGACACTTCTGGAGGACGACCGGCTTGTTCAGGTCATGCTGAACAGCACGTTTTACGCATTGGGAACGATCCCGCTGGCCATCGGTCTGGCCATTGGCATGGCGCTTTTGGTCAATGCCAAGCTGCCCGGTACCTCGCTGATGCGCCTGTCATTTTTTATGCCGACGATGCTGCCGATGATTGCAGTGGCCAATATCTGGCTGTTTTTCTATGCGCCGGGTATTGGTCTGGCCTCGCAGATTCTCGGTGTTTTCGGCCTGCCGCCGATCAACTTTCTGGGCAGCACCGAAACCTCGCTGATCTCGATGATGTTCGTCGCCGTCTGGAAAGAGGCGGGGCTGTTCATGATCTTCTACCTCGCGGCCTTGCAAGCGGTGCCCGAAAACCTGAAAGACGCAGCCCGGCTTGAAGGCGCGGGCCCCGTACGTATTTTCTTCAACATCGTGTTGCCGCTCCTGCGCCCGACAACGATTTTCGTGGCCGTCAACGCGCTGATCAATGCCTTCCGTCTGGTGGATCATGTGATCGTCATGACACGCGGCGGGCCGAACAATTCCAGCGCGCTGCTGCTCTATTATGTCTACGAAGTCACCTTCTCCCAACGGGACTTCGCCTATGGCGCGACGCTGACCGTCCTGATGGTGTGTCTGTTAGGTGTGCTCGCCGCCGTTCAGTATTGGGTGCTGAACAGAAAGGCACATTACCAATGACACAAGGCCTCAACAGGATAATGTGGTCAACCATCGGTCTGCTCTTGGCCGCGCTCTGGGGCCTGCCGTTTCTCTACTCTGTCTGGACGGCGTTCCACGATGAGATTTATTCGGCCAATTTCGTCTGGAATGCCCCGCTGACCCTTGAGAACTTTTTCGAGGCCTGGCAGGCAGCACCCTTTGCACTCTATTTTCTCAACACGGTCATTCTCATCACCATCGTTCTGGTGGCGAACCTCATCCTGTGCACGCTGGTGGCTTATGCCTTCGTGCGCTACCGCTTCCGCTGGGCGGGATTTCTTTTTGCGCTGATCATGGTGCAGCTTTTGGTGTCACCCGAGATTCTGATCGTCGAGAATTATCTGACGCTCTCGAAGATCGGGATGATCGACACGATCCTCGGCATCGCCCTGCCCTACCTGACCTCCGCCTTCGGGATTTTCCTTTTGCGGCAGACCTTCCTTACGGTGCCCGTCTCGCTGGACGAAGCCGCGCAGATCGAAGGTGCCGGCGCGTGTCGCGTGCTGTGGAACATTTACGTACCGCTCGCCAAGCCTGTCTATCTGGCCTATGCGCTGGTTTCGATCAGTTTTCACTGGAACAATTTCCTCTGGCCGCTGATTGTCACCAACTCTCCCGAAGTGCGCCCGGTCACGGTTGGCCTGAGTGTCTTTGCAACGGTTGAAAGTGGTGTGGAATGGTCGCTGGTCAATGCGGCAACATTGATGACCACCGCTCCGCTGATCATTGCCTTCATCATTTTCCAGCGTCAGTTCGTTGCCAACTTCATGCGCGCCGGCATCAAGTAGATCGATTGGACCCTGTCATGTTGATTGCCCATATCTCAGACTTCCATGTCTTCGCCGACGCCCCGGAGACGCCGCTTGTGCGCCCGGATGCGGCTGAGGCGGCGCGCAGGGTCATAGACGACATCGCATCGCATCAGCCAAGGTTCGATGCCATATTGTTCACAGGGGATTTGGTGGATTGCGGGACTGCGGCCGACTACGCGCTTCTGGCGGATATCCTTGCGCCGCTCGATATGCCGGTCTTTGTGGTACCCGGGAACCACGATAACCGCGCCGGATTGCGCGCCGCCTTCGATGGCATTCTGCCTTTTGGAGAAGGCCCCTACCTCAACTACGAGGCACGCCTTGGTGATTTGCGCATCCTTGCGCTCGACACGCTGGTCGAAGGCAAGGTTCACGGCGCGCTGGACCCCTCCCAGCTAGACTGGCTGGCAGAGAAGCTCACCGCCGAGCTGACCACACCGACCGTGATCGCGATGCACCACCCGCCCTTTCCATCCGGGGTCCCCAAACTCGACGCCATGGCGCTGACAGATGGGTGCGACAGGTTCGGCGAGCTTGTCGCCGCAGGTGATGCACCGCTCTATATTTTTGCGGGTCACATCCACCGCCCCATTCAGGCCGTTTGGAAAGGCGCGTTTTGCCAGATCGGCGGCGGCCCTTCGTTTCAGCACGCGCTGGATCTGCGACCCGAAGCCCCGGAGCCGGGCAGCATTGCTGAACCCTATGCCTATTTCATCCTGCGCATCGACGCGCAAGGAACCGTGACCATTCATAGAAGGTATGTCTCGCTGTGACCCAAGCCGTGACCCAGGACTGCGCCAACACCGTCGAGGCCATTGCCCGGAAGGCCGGCGATCTGGCCCTGTCTCATTTCCATGAATTGAGTTCCGTGCCGGTTGAATCCAAGGGCCATCTTGATCTTGTCACGGCAGCAGATCAGGAGGTTGAGACCTTCGTCACGCGCGCGCTCATCGAGGCCTTTCCTGACGATGGCATCTTCGGGGAGGAAGGTGCTGCCCGTCAGGGAAGCTCTGGTCGCATTTGGGTGATTGATCCCATAGATGGCACCTTCAATTTCGTGCGTGGCGGTGATCAATGGGCGGTATCGATCGGCCTCTACAAAGGTGGGCGGCCGGTTTTTGGTGTTCTTCACGTACCGGTACGGGGCCAAACACTGGTCGGCGGCAACGGCTTGGCCAGCACGTTGAACGGCACCGAGCTGGCGTTGCGATCAGGTATGAAGTCCAGGCAGGCGGCCTGTGGCGTCGGGTTTCACCCTGTGATCCCGATTGATCTGCGGCTCGATACGCTTCGGTTCGTTCTGGAAGACGTCAAAATGTCATTTCGCTGTTGCGGTTCGGCGACCCTGTCGCTGATCGAGATCGCCCAAGGTCAGGTCGACGGATACTTGGGCACCGGCGAAAGCACCTGGGATCTGATGGCAGCCCTGCCGATCTTGGAAACGATCGGAATTAGATGCACTGTTGACTGGGCGCAGACCGACCTGAGTGACAAGTTGCGTTTCGCCTGTGGAACACAGGCGTTCCTGGACGCGGTCGCGCCTCTTGTTCCCTTCGGCACAACCCTGCGCCTGGATTGAATTGAGCAAGGTATTGTTGCCGTAGTAGTTACCTTGTTTGGGAGTGATGCATACTTCTGGGCTTAATAAGCCGAGGGTGCTGCCGCGATTCCGATCTGCTCGGTGCGGCTTGCGCGTATGAACATTCAAGACGCGTTTTCAGTGCAATTGCGTCCGCAACCAAGCGCTCGGAAAAGAGCCGGTCACTTGCGATCCCGTCGGGCATCGTGTCGACGCTGTTTCAGCGGAGCGTACCCGACGAGAATTGCAGGCAAAGCCATAAGCTTTGGTTAAGTGAAGGCAATTGCACATCAACAACACGCCACCTGAACTCTCTTTTTGTCAATCGGTCGAAGAAGTTAGAAGCCTTTGTCACTAGCTGCGTTTCGATTTGCAGTACTTTCCGCACAGACAGTTTACGAATTAGAGAAATGCAACGCGTATACAAACCTAAATCATGGAGGATGATTCAAACCTACTACGCAGCATATTTTCTGCACATTCTTACTAAGGTTTTTTTGGTAGGTTCTTCTCTCACCTCGAAAATTGCCATGTTCATTTTCTCAAAAACCGATGTGTCAGTGAGGCGGGTTATGTCCCAACATGCCGTCATCTCATTATCTAATGTCACTTTCGCCGGGAAACCGGTCTCTAGCATTCAGGAAGGGCAGCAAGAGCCATAAAGATCTGTGGAAATGCTTCTCGGATTGACGCGCTTCTATCTGCTCGAACCATTCGCAGCACCATATTATATCGCACATTACGACATGAGGTCGGCCATTGGGTTCAGTATTACGAAGAAGTTTTGGATGCGACAACGGCCCTCGATCCTGACAAGGACGTCGCGAGCGAATTGTACTTTGCCAATTCGCATGGAATGCAGACTTTGTCCGCAGAGTCGCCTTTGACCAAATCGAGATAGGTCGCAAGACCTACCGAATGCGTCGGATGTCCGCTGAGAGGTCAAATTGGCGTTGTAAAATGGCCGCAATATTGACTTCCTGCCAAGTCCTACTCACGTCACTCAAGTGCTCAATCGACAGCTCGGAAAATCGGACGAAATCCACTTCAAGTTCCAAATGGACAATCACATCCTGAAAGTCAGAGTTAATAGAAAGCGCCGCCTGATAAAGCTCCAAGTGGGACCTAGTGATGAGTCAAAACGATCCAGTACTGCTCGACTATAAGCGATGGGCGCTTGCGAACTCTCCGTCCCATTTCAGCCTGTTTGACTACCTGCATGGACTATTTTCGACAAATCAATACCCTGCAGATGTTGCGATAGCCTTTAGTGAATTGGTTGCACCGAGGTTTCAAAGTTGGGAAGGCCAGGTGTTTTTGGCCGAACAATTCGACCTTCAGAAAATCGAAGCTATGAAAGATGAGGGAACGACCAATTCGGAACGCCAGTACTGGATTAACTTGGTCAGCATCAGTGATCTCTTGGTGAATGCACCACTGGACATGGCCGAGTCTTTTGGGAAGCGTATCGTAAAGTCCTAGGATATGAAATTGAAGATAGATTTTCCTGAAAGAATATTTGATGTGCGTTGCTCTTCTGAACTTGATGGCGGTGTCTTCGTTGTCTTGACTGAAGAGACTAGAATTGGGCAGAGTAATAGGGGCAAATCGATGGCCAAGCGATTTGATAAAAACTTGATAAAGCGCCTTCCGATCAACGGCGAGGTCTAGGCGGTCTACGAATGCTCGTCCAGCCTGTCCGGATAGGTGCCGATGTCTGCTTTAGTGCCGCTGAGCGGCCCTTGGTCCATCGGAGAGACACACTTGGGAAAGATAAGATCAAAGGCTTTCTTTGCGGCATATCGATTCGGCAAGTTTGAAATCAGATTCGAAGGATCAAAGGAAAATGGTCAGCTCAAAACCTGAAAAAGTGTGGATTCAGCAACATTTATTGCGCTGAACCCCGTATGGTCCCATCACAAGTGCTTGATATCCGTTATTTTGGCCAAACCGATGCTACGCTGGGTTGTAGTCCAGATTAATACGGGAGAGGCACGGTGAATATTTCAAATGCGGCTTTGGCAGCGGTTATTTTCGCTGGTGGAACAGCGGTTGGTTTCGCAACTGGAACTCAAGTGGTGCCTGATTCCGGTGAAGGGGAGCGGCTTGCATCGGTTGAAAGTGCCGCCTTGATAGAAGACCAGAAACTCATTTCGAATTCTATATCGAGGAGTGAACCCGCCCTAGAAAACCTCTCAGCTGATGTACTATCGGATCAGGAAACACTTGGTTCGCAGTTTGAGGAACTGAACCGCCGCCGAGAACAGGCTGCGCAACGCGAGTCTGAGCTAGACGCACAATCTGAGCAACTCGAGGAAAAGCTAGCTTCGCTGAAAGTGCTCGAGGAAGATTTGGCGCGAATGCACGAAAACTTGCGTGTCGACGGTGAAGCCCTCGAAGAACGACAAGCAGAATTGGACAAACAGGGAGAGATGAATTCAGCGCAGCTACGGTCAGTTTTGGAACGCGAAAGCCAGTTGGTTGCACTCCAGCAGAAACTGGCCGCGCAGAGCGCCGCAGCTAGCGCACAGGACTTGGCTGAAACCACGGAGGCCAAGCTTGATCTTCATGTTGACCGATCGGTGTCCAGAACAGGGAGCAATCCAGCGCTTTCCGACGTTGAGTTGAGTGCTATCGCGCTTCAAGAACCAACGAATGTGGACAAGAGCTTTGAAGAAGGCAGTCAGCCCGAACAATTTTCTGAAGCCGAGGCGACCGAAAGCGATCCTGCGATACCAAACAACGGTCCCATCGCGGAAGTCCACTTTGAACTTAACAGCGCAAAGTTGACGCCCGGGGCTCTGATGCGCGCGCGCGAGGCGGCTGACCGCTTGCAGACTATGAAGTTCTCGAAGATCAGGATATCCGGACATACCGATACGACGGGAAACGTCGGTCGAAATCGGGCCCTCTCTAACGCGCGCGCGGAAGCTGTGGCCGAAATTTTCGTGCAATCTGGTTTGTCCAGGCAAATGATCGAAATTGTTGGCTTTGGTGAGACTTATGACATGCTGCCCGTGTCAACGGGAGATGGGATCTCAGAACCGCTAAATCGTTGTGTGGGCATTTTTGTCGAAGAGATCGCGCAGTCTTCTCTACAGTAATCTTTTAGAGCACCTAACCGGGAAAGGTCTGCGGGATCGCGGCCTCTGCGAGAGTTGGTTTTCGCAGGGTATAGCCAAGTTGTTCTTACTGCCCCATTCGTTTAGGCGGTCCGGATGACCACTCCTACCGCTGCGCCGTCTAGGCCTATCATCGATTTGCCCAGAGCGCATCAGATGTTGAGAATCTGCTGGCGCAACGTGGCGCGATCGCGAGCCACGAAGCAAACCACGTTTGGGTTAATCGCCCTCGATCGTTGGAACAAATATGCAATTGAAATAACCGCCTGAAAGTGGCCTTCGAGTTTCCTTCGGCACGTATCAAAAATTTGGCAATGCCATTTTTCCGGCATTAAACTGTGAGGGTTAGTTGGACTAATCTGTCGGGATTTCCAGATGCTGAAGTGGCGTCAGTCCAGGCTCTCGCAGCCTTTGCACTACGGCATTTGCCAGATGTCGCCCTGCAGCGACGATGTCTTCCAGTTCAACGATTATGTCCTTCCGGAACATCTTCAAAATTGGGACCACTTCTTTACCGTAGACGTCGATATCTGTGCCCAATTCGAGTCCATGTTTTTCGATGGCCACAATGGCAGCAATAGCCGCCTTGGATGAAGTGCAGATGACGGCATCAATCTCCGGCGATTGCTCCAATCGGCGCGCAATCCAATGGCGAATTTCGTCTGCGGACCTGTCGCCATTGACGTTGTGAGAAATACGGTAGTTGAGCTTCAGAAGTTGGCTCTCGTCCTCCAATCCGAGCATCATGTCTTGTGCATAGTTCTGATTGAGTGGCGGCAGGACCGTTAGAATGTTCTTCCGCCCTCGAGCCGCCAGCCGCCGCAGTGCCAGGCGCATGAAGGCCGAGTTATCATAGTCATAAAACGCATGTTGAGCGCTCCATTTGGTGCGCCCATGGGTGGCAAAAGGGAAATCTTGCTTCAGCAGATAAGCGACGCGCTTGTCCTCTGGCTCTGTCATGTTGAAAATGACAGCATCGGCGGATCTCGTTTCGACAATGTATTTTATCGGACGCAGCGGATCCTCGTCGGGAAACCAAGGCAACACATTCAGATGAAACGGTGTACCGCGCAATTCCTCAGCAATGGAACTGGTCAGTTTTGATGCATTATTCAAAACGTCACCCTCTGCCGGGATGACCAGTGAAATCACATTGGTGCGCCCCGTGCGAAGACGCACTCCGGCGCGGTTTGGGACGTAACCGATTTCATCTGCGATACGGTGCACAAGTTCCTTGGTGTCGAGGCCAATGTCATGTGCATCTCCCAGAGCACGCGACACTGTGGGGACCGCCAGACCACTTATCCGCGCGATGGTTTTGAGCGTCGGTCTTTCGCCGGGCTCCACCAGTTTGCGCAACTCTTCGTCGCTCAGCTTTGATGCCACAGATGCGCCACGTTTCATCGGTGATGGTCCATTCTTGCAGTCGTAAATTCCAAAATCGCTCAGGCGTGGCGTAATACCCATGCGCGTGCCCAGCATGTCGATTATTCTAGGAATATAAGCACCGCAAGAAATATCTTGCAATGAGAAACTAAAACGATGTAGTTCTTACTATAACGATTTAGATTTGGGAGGATTAATCGTGTCTCTGACTGCGAAACTGCTAGCTGCGACGGCCTTCGTGGCCGCTTCCAGCGCTTCTGCAACTGAACTTGAGGTGATGCACTGGTGGACATCTGGTGGCGAGGCCGCGGCCGTCAATGAATTCGCCGAAGCCTTCAACGCCACAGGTAACACATGGGTCGATGCTGCAATCGCTGGTGGTGATGGCGCACGCGCTGTGATGGTCAGCCGCCTGACCGGGGGCGACCCAATGGGCGCATTTCAGTTCAACCACGGTCGTCAGGCCGAAGAGTTGATCGAAGCAGGCTTGCTGCGCGACATCACTGACATCGCAGAAGCCGAGGGTTGGAAGGATATCGTAAATCCCTCTTCACTACTGGACTCGTGCACAGTGGACGGGCGGATTTATTGCGCGCCGGTCAACATCCACTCTTGGCAATGGCTCTGGCTATCGCACAAGGCCTATGAAGACGCAGGCGTTGCCGTTCCAACCAATTGGGCGGAATTTGTGAGTGCTGCATCAGCACTAGAAGACGCGGGCAAAATTCCGATGGCAATGGGTCAACAGGGTTGGCAGCAAGCGGGCGCATTCAGCGTTTTGATCGCAAGCCTTCTGCCCAGCGAAGTGTACAACAGTGTCTACGGTGACAAAGACACGGATGTAGCCGGTGGAGCCGAAATGGCGACCGTTTTCCAGGCTGCCGCGGACGCACGAAAAATGGCGACAAAATCAACAGTCCAGAACTGGAACGACGCAACAGCATTGGTGATCAAGGGTGAGGCCGGTGGTCAGATCATGGGTGACTGGGCGCAAGGCGAAATGGCCGTGGCTGAAGTTTCAGCCGGTGAAGACTATAGCTGTTTGCCAGGTCTTGGAACGAACCCGAGACTGTCCACTGGTGGCGATGCATTCTATTTCCCCGTGCTGGACGACGAGGCACAGACTGCCGCGCAGACCGAGCTTGCCAAGCTGATGCTGGCACCTGAAACGCAAGTGAACTTCAACCTGAAAAAGGGTTCACTGCCGGTGCGTGGTGACGTCGATCTCGCGACTGCAAACGATTGTATGTCGAAAGGTTTGGCGCTCCTGAAGGCAGGTGCTCTGCTGCCGGATGTCAACCAGCTCATCACGCCTGACACCAATGAACAGTTGAAAACACTCTTCACCGAGTTCTTCGCGGACCCCACCATGACGCCAGAAGCCGCGCAGGAAGAGTTTGTGAAGATTATCGGATCCGCCGACTGACCCGTGTCCTCCTGCTGGCCAGCGACTTGCGGGCCAGCACTCACCGGCATCCCCGTCAAGAGGAGGTAGGCTTGTGGCTACTGAGCGCCCAAACCAGCTGTTTCGCAACAAATCTTCAAAGATTGCAGCGATCCCCATGATTGTAACTGCGTTGTTCGTTTTTGTCGGCGGGACAATCTGGACAGTTGTTTACAGCTTTACCAAATCGGGCCTGTTGCCGCGCCTGAATTGGGTCGGACTGGATCAATATGAGCGCCTATGGGCGACCAGAAAGTGGCTTGTCGCAATCGAAAACCTGGTGATTTACGGCATCTGCATGCTGGTGCTTGTCTTCGTGATTGGGTTTATCCTCGCTGCGTTGATCGACCAGAAGATCCGCTTTGAAAACACCGTACGAACGATCATCCTATATCCCTATGCACTCAGCTTTGTGGTCACCGGCCTTGTGTGGCAGTGGATTCTGAACCCTGAATTCGGCGTGGAAAGCATCGTCCGGGCATGGGGGTGGGAAAGCTTCTCCTTCGATCCACTCTATAATGCCGACATTGCAATCTACGGCGTCCTGATTGCTGGGCTGTGGCAAGGCAGCGGGCTGGTTATGGTCCTGATGCTCGCCGGTCTGCGCGGCATAGACCAAGAGGTGTGGAAGGCTGCCCGAGTAGACGGCATTCCGACTTGGAAAACATACATTTTCATCGTCATTCCGATGATGCGGCCTGTGTTCATAACCACCCTGGTGCTGGTCGTGACCGGCATTGTGAAACTCTATGACCTGATCGTTGCCCAGACCGGCGGCGGGCCGGGGATATCAACCGAAGTACCTGCAAAATACGTCTACGACATGATGTTCCAGGCCAACAATCTGGGCCAGGGCTTTGCTGCCTCAACCATGATGTTGGTGACTGTTGCATTGATTGTGATCCCTTGGGCAATTCTTGAATTCGGAGGCTCGAAGAACCGTGGCTGATGCATCTACCAATGCACTTTCCGGCCCGCAGGGACCAAAACCGCGCAAAATGCTGTCGCGCCGTAACATCTTTCTCTATGGCACGCTGTTTGTCATCACGGTTTACTATGCACTGCCGCTCTATGTGATGATCGTCACCTCTCTCAAAGGGATGCCGGAAATCCGGCTGGGAAACGTGTTCTCTCCGCCTGTGGAAGTGACGTTTCAGCCATGGGTCAAAGCCTGGTCAGAAGCTTGCACCGGCCTGACCTGCAACGGGCTGAGCACCGGCTTCTGGAACTCGGTGCAGATCACCATTCCGTCGGTGATCCTCTCGATCATGATCGCCTCTGTGAATGGCTACGCGCTGGCCAACTGGAAGTTCAAAGGCGCTGATATCTTCTTCACCATCCTGATCTTTGGCGCCTTCATTCCCTATCAGGTGATGCTCTATCCAATTGTGATTATCCTGCGCGAAATCGGTTTATACGGCTCACTGGGCGGCCTCGTGCTCGTGCACACCATCTTCGGCATGCCGATCCTGACTCTGCTGTTCCGCAACTACTTCACGTCACTACCCGAAGAGCTGTTCAAAGCGGCGCGGGTGGACGGGGCCGGCTTCTGGGGCATCTATTTTCGGATCATGGTGCCCATGTCCTTGCCGATTTTCACCGTCGCAATGATCCTGCAAGTGACCGGCATCTGGAATGATTTCCTTTTTGGCGTCGTCTACACGGGCCCGGAAACATACCCGATGACCGTTTCTCTCAATAACATCGTGAACTCCACGCAAGGCGTGAAGGAATACAACGTCAACATGGCCGCAACCCTCCTCACCGGACTGGTGCCCCTGTTGATCTACTTCGTCTCAGGAAGACTGTTTGTGCGCGGCATCGCCGCTGGAGCGGTCAAAGGATGAACACCATGAATAACTCGGTTGAAATTAAGAACCTCGATCTGCAGTTCGGCGCCGTCAAGGTTTTGCAGGATCTCAACCTCGACATCGGCAAGGGTGAGTTCCTTGTACTACTGGGGTCTTCGGGTTGTGGGAAATCCACGCTGCTGAACTGTATCGCGGGCCTTCTGGATGTGACCGCTGGCCAAATTCATATCAACGACACTAACGTCACCTGGACCGAGCCTTCCGAGCGGGGCATTGGAATGGTTTTCCAGTCTTATGCGCTTTACCCGCAAATGACCGTCGAGGGAAATCTGTCCTTTGGCCTCAAAAACGCAAAACTGCCCAAAGCCGAGATCGCAAAACGGGTTAAACACGCGTCAGAAATTCTACAGATCGAACCGCTATTGAAACGCAAACCGGCTGCACTGTCCGGCGGGCAACGCCAGCGGGTCGCCATTGGGCGGGCGCTGGTGCGCGATGTGGATGTCTTTCTTTTTGATGAACCACTCAGCAATCTTGATGCCAAGTTGCGCGCAGACCTGAGGGTCGAAATCAAGCGTCTGCACCAGAGGCTTGAAAACACCATGATCTATGTGACCCACGATCAGATCGAGGCGATGACGCTCGCCGACCGTATAGCCATCATGCGCGGCGGCCAGATCATGCAACTGGGATCGCCAGACGATATCTATGGCCGCCCGGTGAACAAATACGTGGCCGGGTTCATCGGCTCCCCATCCATGAACTTCTTCGATGGCGCAATCAAGGGCGGTGCCTTCACGACAGGTGATCTGACCATTCCGCTGACGGGATATGATTTTGCATCTGGCGGTGCGGTCGACGGCCCCGCCACTCTGGGCATTCGCCCCGAACACGTGGTGACAGGCGAACTGGTTGATAACGCGCCGGTCAAGGTCGATGTGGGCGTCGAACTGATCGAGCCAACAGGATCAGACAAGCTGATCGACTGTCAGGTTGCAGGCCGTCACTTCCGTGTGCGGATGGATGGGCAGGCAGATGTCGCTGTGGGCCAAAAGCTGAGAATTGGCTTCGATCCCGGGCGCGCCTCGCTCTTTGATGCCGCCACCGAGGAGCGCCTGTAGGCCCCATTCCATGACCCGCCTGACACCATCCAACTCATCTACGTGAGCTTAATATGACCCTTTCTTTTCAACTCTACTCCGCCCGCAACTTCTTGCCTTGGAGCAACGTAATCCCGCGCCTTGCCGAACTGGGCTACAGGCAGGTTGAGGGATTTGCCGGCCTCTACGCCGACGCGCCCGCGTTCCGCGATCTACTGGATAGCCACGACATGACTATGCCGTCTGGCCATTTCTTTCCATTGGGCGCTCTGGAAGGCGAACTTGATGCGTCGCTTTCAACAGCCAGAACCCTCGGTATGCAACGCGTGATCTGCCCCGCACCCGAGGAACTCTGGCGCCAAGGTACGACTGCTGCCAATTGGGTCGCGCTTGCGAAACGACTGAACGATGCGTGCAAACGTGTCACCGATGCCGGATTCCGCTTCGGCTGGCACAACCACCACTGGGAATTCATGGCGCTGCAGGACGGCACATTGCCGATGAACCTGCTGTTGGAGCATGCCCCGGATATGGAATGGGAAATGGATGTGGCATGGGCCCTGCGCGGCGGTGCGGACCCTCTGGAGTGGATCGAAACTCACGCCGACCGGGTCACTGCGGCACATGTCAAAGACATCGCGCCGGATGGGGAAAAAGAGGACGAAGATGGCTGGGCTGACTTAGGTGATGGCGTGATGGATTGGGAAACACTAATCGCCGCCCTGCGCCAGGCAGGCACTGACTATTTTGTGGCGGAGCACGACAACCCGTCAGACTGGGACCGTTTCGCAAACCGGTCTATCGCAGCATTCGGAAAGTACTAGGGAGCACCATGCAAAGTTTCGGTATCGGCATTATCGGCTGCGGCAATATATCGGCCACATATTTCAAACTCGCACCGCTTTTCAAATCGCTCGACATTCGGGCCGTCGCTGATTTGAACATGGATGCGGCAATAATGCGCGCTGCAGAATACTCGGTGCGGGCAGACACCATTCAGGACCTGCTGAACGCGGACGACATCGACATTGTGATAAACCTGACGGTACCAGCAGCGCATTTCGAGGTGACGATGCAGATTCTTACCGCAGGCAAACACGCCTATTCCGAAAAACCATTTGTGCTGACCGTGGAAGAAGGCGAAGTTCTGCGGCGCCTTGCCAGCGAAAAGGGGCTTCGCGTTGGATCGGCACCCGACACATTCCTGGGCGGTGCACACCAACTGGCCCGCGCCGCGATTGACGACGGTCAGGTGGGCGAAATCATCGGCGGCACCTGTCACGTGATGTCGCATGGAATGGAGGCCTGGCATCCAAACCCAGACTTCTTCTTTCAAAAAGGCGGCGGCCCGGTGCTGGATCTTGGGCCCTACTACATTACCAATCTGGTACAGCTGATCGGACCAGTAAAGGCGGTCACGGCAATGGCTTCCGCCAGCTTTGACACGCGCACCATCGGCAACGGTCCACGCGAAGGTGAAATGGTGTCGGTGGAAACGCCCACCAACATTCACGCGGTTCTTGAGTTCCAGAACGGCGCCCTTATCACATTCGGGGCCAGCTGGGATGTCTGGGCACATCGCCACGATAGCATGGAGCTTTACGGAACCAAGGCGTCGCTCTACGTGCCTGATCCGAATTTCTTTGCAGGCGACGTTTTGTTGGCAGGACTTGAGGACGAGCCGATTGAAATCACGTCGCGCAACCACCCGTTCTCCGTTCACAACAGCCAGGACGGTCGGGGCGCCGACCAGGCCAATTACCGCTGTGCCGGGCTCGCAGACATGGCCGCAGCGATCAGCGAAGGTAGAGAGCATCGCTGTGGTCTGGAACTGGCCACGCATGTTGTGGAGGTCATGACAGCCATCCTGCGCTCGGCGGAAGACCGGCGCTGGTTGGAAATGACGACAACCTGCACCCGTCCTGAGCCACTCGACCCCGCCCAAGCCGCCGCGTTGCTCGCCTAAGTTCAGAACGCGCCCCAGATAACTAGGGGATGGTTCAAACAGTTTGAAGAGTTGGAGAGGGCCGCCGTTCGACCAATTCCAAATTCATAAACAGGGCAACGACGGATGGGACGGGCAAAACCCCAAGTCGCCGCAACTGCTCAAAACAAGTAATTTCAATTGCCGACTGATAAAGGAGGGCGAATTTGGTTGAAAAGAGTATCCTTGATCGGCGAGTGAACTGCTGATTGAATTCTCTCGACGCATGGAAGTATC
>NZ_CANLYL010000001.1 GCF_947495275.1 uncultured Roseobacter sp. | reverse complement strand
CCCCGGCCGCGATCAACATCCCGTCGCGCAACACGTCCTCCAGCGCCTCAGACGCCGAGCCGTATATCTTTTTCATAGCGCTCCCTCGAATCCAGCTGGCGAATGCCGAACTCAGTAATCTGCGCGCGATCCAAAACCGGAAAGGCGCAAATCTCCACTCCTCCTAAGAGGGTATAGGGCGCGAAGAAGGTTGGTCAAACTTGTTTGAGAAAATCTGGTGCGAAGGTGCACTATTTTGCAGAAAATAGTTTATTTCAGCTCTTTTTTGCCACTGCCTTTTTTTTGGTCGGTGCTTTCTTCTTGGGTGACGATTTTCTGCGCCCCTTGCCCTTCTTGGCGGCTTTTTCATCTAAAAGGAGAACCGCTGCTTCCAGCGACAGATCATCGGGTGCGGTTTCTTTGGGAAGGGTCGCATTGATTTTTTCCCACTTCACATAAGGCCCATATTTGCCTTCCATGATGCTGACGGCACCGCCCTGATCCGGGTGCTCTCCCAACTCGCGAAGTGTCTTGGCCGCCGCGCCCCGGCCACCGCGACTGGCAACTTTTTCGGCCAAGAGCTGCACGGCCCGGTTCATACCGACCGTAAACACCTCTTCTATGCTTTCCAGATTGGCATTCGTGCCTCCGCGCTCAGATGTGCTGGCGGCGTGCTTGAGGTAGGGCCCATAACGCCCGATGTTGGACCATACGGTCACGCCATCTTCGGGGTGGGGCCCAATCTCGCGGGGAAGAGAAAGCAATTTGACGGCCTGCGGCAGGTCCACATCCTCTGGCGGCCACTCCTTGGGGATCGATTGGCGCGGGGGCTTCTTATTCTCGTCGGTGACCTCTCCGCGTTGCACATAAGGGCCAAAGCGGCCTTTGTGCACCCAAATACTGTCACCACTGTCTTCGCCCAACAACTTGCCTTCGGGCGGAATCGCGCTGGCTTCGGCTTCGGGATCGGGCGGGCCAAAGGGGCGTGTGTAACGGCACTCGGGGTAATTGGAGCACCCGATGAATGCGCCCCCTGAACGCGCCGTGCGCATTGAAAGCCTGCCTGCGCCACAATTGGGGCACAGCCGCGGGTCCGTGCCGTCCTCGTTAGGAGGAAAGAGATGCGGCTCAAGAACTTCATTGATCTTTTCCAGCACTTCGGTGATGCGCAGGTCTGCGGTTTCCGCAACTGCTGCTGAAAAATCACGCCAAAAACCCTTCAGAACTTCCTTGTAGTTTGCATCTCCGGCGCTGACATCATCCAGTTGATCCTCAAGATCGGCAGTGAAGCCATACCCCACATACTTGCGGAAGTAATTTTCCAGGAAAGCTGTTACCAGCCGGCCTTTGTCTTCCGGAATCAGCCGGTTCTTGTCTTTGCGTACATATTCACGGTCCTGAATGGTGGTCACGATCGACGCGTAGGTAGACGGACGGCCAATCCCGAGCTCTTCCATCTTTTTCACCAGCGTTGCCTCGGTGTAGCGGGGCGGAGGCTGCGTGAAATGCTGCTCTGGCGTGACCGAGCGTTTGTCCATCGCGTCGCCTGCGTCGATCTGGGGCAGACGTTTGTCGTCCTCATCCACCACATCGTCGCGCCCTTCTTCATAGACCCGCAGGAAGCCGTCAAAGAGTACCACCTGACCTGTGGCGCGCAATTCCACCTGGCCATCTGCGCTTGCCAGATCAACGGTTGTACGTTCCATCCTGGCTGCTTCCATCTGACAGGCGAGCGTCCGTTTCCAGATCAGATCATAAAGCTTGCGCTGGTCGGCGTCAGAGGTTTTCAGGTCCTCCGCCTTGGTCATCATATCCGTCGGGCGCACGCATTCGTGCGCTTCCTGCGCGTTCTTGGCTTTGTTTTTATACATGCGCGGGCTGGAAGGGACATATTCCTTTCCATAGAGCGTCTGGATAGCATCCCGCGCGGCCTGCACCGCTTCGGGCGCCATGTCGATCCCGTCGGTCCGCATGTAGGTGATGTAGCCTGCTTCATAGAGCCGCTGCGCGGTGCTCATGGTTTGCCGCGCGCCCATGCCGAACTTGCGACTGGCCTCCTGTTGCAGGGTTGAGGTCATAAAGGGGGCAGAAGGATTCCGGTTTGCGGGTTTGGCTTCTACCGATTTTACCGACAGATCGCGGCTACTGATCGCCTGAACAGCCATTTCGGCTTGGGTGGCGTTCTCGATATCGAACTTGTCGAGTTTTTTGCCAGCGAGAACCGTCAGACGGGCCTCGAATTCCTTGCCACGAGGCGTGGCGAGAATCGCCTTGACGGACCAGTATTCTCGATTGCGAAACGCTTCAATTTCCATTTCGCGCTCAACGATCAGGCGCAGCGTCACGGATTGAACGCGTCCCGCTGACCGCGCGCCCGGCAGCTTACGCCACAAAACGGGGCTGAGGTTGAAGCCGACCAGGTAATCCAATGCGCGCCGCGCGAGATAAGCCTCGACCAAGGGCATATCCACCTGACGTGGGTTCCGCATGGCTTCGGTGACCGCGGATTTGGTGATCGCATTGAACACCACCCGACTGACGGGCGTGTCCTTCTTAATGGATTTGCGTTTGGTAAGGGCTTCCTGCAAGTGCCAGCTGATCGCCTCGCCTTCACGGTCAGGGTCGGTTGCGAGGATCAGGGCGTTATCATCTTTGAGCGCATCTGCGATGGCCTTGACGTGTTTTTTACTGTCGCTGGCGACCTCCCAGAGCATCTCAAACTCCTGCTCGGGGTCTACTGAGCCATCTTTTGGCGGCAGGTCGCGCACGTGGCCGTATGATGCCAGTACCGTGTAATCGGACCCCAGATAGGTGTTGATTGTCTTGGCTTTGGCGGGCGATTCGACCACAACGACTGGCATTTACTAGGACACCTCTGGGTAAAAATATTGTGCGTCTATGACCATGCCAGATGTGTTGCGCAAGTAGATTTTGTCAATGCGCCAGAGATTGCCGCACCTATTTTGTCGCAACACAGATTGTTCACGACGGTATCGACCGGGGCGTTGCACGTTGTCTGGTCCGCACCAATTTCTTCGGGGATGAGCGCACTTTGAATTTGGCTGTTCGCAGCGAAAACCACTCACAAGACGGCCAATTTTCAGGCGCTTTCGGTGCGGGACAACAGACCGCCCGACCGGCGGCTTATGCGACCTTCCATTTCAAGATCGAGCAGTGCCGGAGCCACATCCGCCGGGGCAATCGCGAGGTCTCGTATCAACTGATCTTCGGCAAGCGGTGCCGGACTTAGCCGGGCAAGAATCTTCCGGTGCAAGGCCGCCACTTCCTTCAGCGGGGTTTTGGGTTTAGGGGGCTTGGCAGCTCTGAGCGGAGGCTCCAGTGGCAATTGTGGAGATGCCTCTGCCAAGGGGGCCATCGCCTCCAACACGTCTTCTGCAGAACGGATAAGGGTAGCGCCTTCGCGGATCAGTTGATTGCATCCGGCGGCGCGGGCATCGAAGGGGCTGCCGGGAACGGCCAGGACATCTCTGCCCTGGTCCAGTGCGTCTCTTGCGGTAATGAGGCTACCGGATTTGGCTGCGGCCTCGACAACCACGGTTGCGCGGCTGAGCCCGGAAATGATGCGGTTTCGGCTGGGGAAGTGGCGCGCCATCGGTTGTAGCCCCATGGGCTGTTCGGACAGCCGCAAACCGGTCTGCGCCAATTCAAGCGCCAGTTCTGTATTTTCGGCCGGATAGACAACATCAACACCGCCAGCCTGTACGGCAACGGTGCCGGTCGGGAGGGCGGCCAGATGGGCGGCGGCATCGACTCCGCGGGCCAGTCCGGAGACGACCACATAGCCTGCGACACCAAGATCGCGCGCCAGAGCCTTGGCCATGCGGGTTCCTAGCGAAGACGCGTTACGCGCGCCAACCAGCGAGATCATTGGGCGTTTCAGGAGGCCTGCGTCACCAAGAACCCATAGAAACGGCGGCGCGTCGTCGATTTCATTAAGATGTGCAGGATATGCGGCGGTGCCCTGCATGATGAGGCGTGCGCCAGCCGCACGTGCCGCGTTGAGTTCAGCCTGAACAACCGCTTCGGGGCATACTTCGTATTTCTGAACGCCGGCGGCACGCGCTACCTCTGGTAGCGCGGCCAGCGCGTTCTGCGCAGTGCCGTGTTCAGTTAGCAGTCGTTTATACGTCGTTACGCCAACCCGGCGGGATCGCAACAGACGGAGCCGGGAGAACTGTTCAGCTTCCGAGGTGGGTGGGAGTGGGGGGTGAGTGGAAGAAGGATTGTGGTCCTTATCAGTCATCCTCGTCTCCGTCCGTTGCAGAATCAGGTTTAAGGCGAGTTGGTTAACAACGCATGAATCAATGTGGCTTGGACGCCTCGCTAATTATGGGGAGGTGTCCATTTGTCAGGACGCAGACCCACCCACTGTCAGGCCGCCAATCATCAATGTCGGTTGGCCCACGCCCACCGGAACCCATTGGCCAGCCTTGCCGCAATTGCCCATGCCGGGGTCAAGTGCCATGTCGTTTCCGATACCCCGGATATGCTTCAGCGCGGTCGCGCCATCGCCGATGAGTGTGGCACCTTTGACCGGCGCGCCCACTTTGCCGTTTTCGACGCGGTAGGCCTCCGTGCAGCTGAACACGAACTTGCCATTGGTGATGTCTACCTGACCGCCTCCGAAGCCCACCGCATATATGCCATCCTTGAGATCGGCGAGAATATCCTCGGGATCGGCATCGCCGCCCAGCATGTAGGTGTTGGTCATGCGCGGCATCGGTGCATGGGCATAGCTTTCACGCCGCCCGTTGCCTGTCGGGAGAACGTCCATCAAGCGCGCGTTTTGCCTATCCTGCATGTATCCGACAAGAATTCCGTCGTCGATCAACACGTTCTTGGCGGAAGGAGTTCCCTCATCGTCAATTGTGATCGAGCCGCGCCTGTCGGGGATCGTGCCATCGTCCAGAACTGTCACACCTGCACTGGCGATCCGCTGCCCCATGAGCCCTGCAAACGCCGATGATCCTTTGCGGTTAAAGTCACCCTCCAATCCGTGACCAATGGCCTCGTGCAGCAAGATGCCGGGCCATCCTGGCCCCAGCACAACATCCATGACCCCGGCGGGTGCCGGTACGGCTTTCAGATTGACACAGGCAATTCTCAAGGCCTCACGTGCTTTGGATTTCCAGTCTGCCGGGTCGAGTAATCCATCCAGCCCGACGCGCCCGCCACCGCCAACGGAGCCGGATTCTCGCCGCCCGTTCTCTTCCACGATGACGGAGACATTGACCCGGGTCATGGGGCGGACATCCCGCAGGGACTGCCCGTCCGGGCGCAGAATTTCAACCTCCTGAAGACTGGCGGCAATGTTGGCCGAAACCTGCACCACCCTTGGGTCGAGGCCGCGGGCGTAGTCGTCTATCTCGCGCAATGTTTCGATCTTGACCGGGAAACTGGCCCCGGCAATCGGATCGTCGTCGGTATAAAGGCGCTTATTTGTTGGATTCGGGGCATCTGCCCAGGTGCCGCCGCCTTCGCCAACGGCGAGACGCGCGGTTTCCGCAGCCCGCCGCAGCGCTTTCATAGAAATTTCCGAGGAATGGGCGTAGCCTGCGACTTCGCCACGGACGGCCCGAAGGCCAAACCCTTCGGTGGCATCATAACTGGCGGTCTTGAGCCTGCCGTCGTCAAAGACCAGTGCTTCGGAACGACGACGTTCCAGGAACAACTCGCCATCATCTGCGCCCCGGGTCGCTTCGCGCAGCACATTCAGGGCCTCGTCGCGGTCAAGCGTTTCGTTAAACGGCATGAAAGGGGCGTCGGTCATTCGCAATATCCTCAAAAGGGGGCGTAAAAGTGCACTCAGCGTCTGTTTGACGCAAGCTCAAGTCTTTATCTCGCGATCAGAATATGATTGTAAGAGCAGGAATTACAACGGACGGGGCGGGCAAGAGGTCCAAACCTTTCCTGCGTGCCCATCAGTGATCCCAAGATCAGGACGACACATGAAACGTTTTTTCACACTCCCAGGTGTTTTTGCTGGCCTTGCAGCAACAGCGGCTCAGGCACAGGACAACCTTGAAATCATCGGTGTGCCGGTTGATGGCAAGATGGGCTTCCAACCTGCCGTGACCGAGCTGGCCTCAGACCTGCAATGGCTGGATGGCATGCTGCTAGTGATCTGCACGGTGATTTCGCTGTTCGTGACCGCGCTGATTCTCTGGGTGGCAATCCGCTATAACGCCAAGCGGAACCCTGAATCGGCGAGCTTCACCCACAATACGCCGGTAGAGATTGCCTGGACCGTGATCCCGATCGTCATTCTTGTCTTCATCGGGGCGTTCTCGCTGCCCATCCTGTTCAAGCAGCAGGAAATTCCCGAAGCTGACGTCACCATCAAAGTGACGGGGTATCAATGGTACTGGGACTACGAATATGTGGATGAAGGTTTTGAGTTTTCGTCCTACATGATCGGCGCGCCCGCAACGGGTGGGAACAACGCGAAATCACCTGAGGTGATCGCGCAGCTGGAAGAGGCGGGATATTCCGAAGCGGAATTCCTGCTGGCGACGGACACATCCGTTGTGGTGCCCGTCAACCAGACCATCGTGATGCAAGTAACGGGTGGCGATGTGATCCACGCCTGGACCATTCCGGCGTTCGGCGTAAAGCAGGATGCCGTACCTGGCCGTCTGGCTGAACTTTGGTTCAAAGCTGACCGGGAAGGTATCTACTTTGGTCAATGCTCCGAGCTTTGCGGGCTGAACCACGCTTATATGCCGATCACCGTGAAGGTCGTCTCCGAAGAGGCCTATGCCGAGTGGTTGGAAGGCGCGCGGGAAGAATACGCCGGTGTTCCGCAAACCCGCGTCATCGCGTCGAAATGAACGGGTGCGGCCCTGCCGCGCCACTCCAAGACTGCCAGCGAGGCGCCTGAATGGCTGATGCAAGCTACACAACACCCGCCGGGGAGTACGACACGCAGCTTGGCGATTATTTCGCGCTGCTGAAACCGCGTGTCATGTCGCTGGTGGTGTTCACGGCGCTGGTGGGCCTGCTCGCTGCACCGGTGACCGTGCATCCTGTGATTGCCTTTTCATCGATTCTGTTTGTCGCCATCGGCGCCGGTGCCTCCGGCGCGCTGAACATGTGGTGGGACGCGGATATCGACGCGGTGATGCAGCGAACCGCCAAACGCCCGATCCCCTCCGGTCGCGTTCCTGCGGGAGAGGCCCTGTCACTGGGGCTGGCCCTGTCCGGTATGGCCGTCATGATGCTGGGCCTGTCGGCGAATTTGCTGGCGGCGGGTCTGCTGGCCTTCACAATTTTCTTTTACGCTGTCGTTTACTCGATGTGGCTTAAGCGCTCGACGCCCCAGAACATCGTGATCGGTGGTGCCGCGGGCGCCTTTCCCCCGGTGATCGGATGGGTCATTGCGACCGGCAGCTTCTCCATCGAGGCATGGCTGATGTTCGCATTGATCTTCATGTGGACGCCGCCGCATTTCTGGGCTTTGGCGCTGTTCATGAAGTCCGACTACAATGATGCAGATGTGCCGATGCTCACGGTGACCCACGGACGCAGGGCAACCCGTGTTCATATCGTCGTCTACACGATCCTTCTGGCGCTGCTTGCCGTTGGAACAGGGTTTACCGCCATCGGCGGGCCCCTCTATCTGGCCATGGCCGTTGTGCTGAACGCGCTGTTCCTGAAAGGGGCGGTTGACATCTGGCGGCGTGATGAAACGCAGGCCGAGGCCGACAGCTACAAGATTGAAAAGAAGTTCTTCCGGCTGTCACTCTGGTACCTCTTTGCCCATTTCGGGGTGATCCTGATCGAAGCCATGCTGCGTCCTTTCGGAATGGGGGGCTGGTAAGGCATGACCTTTCGTCCCGAACATGAACTGCATGCCCGTCGCAAGGGGCGCAACATCGGGGTCGGCCTGATGCTGGGTGCGTTTGTCGTTCTGGTGCTGGCGCTGACCTTCACCAAAGTCACAAGTGGCGATTTTGAGCTGCCAAAAGCAGAGGAGATTGCAAACTGATGGCGCTCTCCGGTCCCGCCAAAACCGTCACTCAAACCGTCAGCCTGGTCGTGGTGATGGGAGCTCTGGCCTGGGCGTCAGTTCCTTTTTATGACTGGTTCTGCCGGGTGACAGGGTTTGGCGGCGTGACCGGCGTGTCTGATGTAGCGCCCGATGATGTTCTTGAGCAGACCATCAAGGTCCGTTTTGACGGCTCGCTTCACAGTCAGATGCCGTGGTCCTTTGAGCCGGTCGTGCGCGAGATGGAAGTGCGCATAGGCGAGACGGGCCTTGCGTTTTATGAGGCATACAACCCGACAAATCGCCCCATCGCAGGGTCTGCCAGTTATAACGTTACCCCTTATCAGGCGGGTGGCTTTTTCAACAAGATTCAGTGTTTCTGCTTTGAAGAGCAGGTGCTGCAACCCGGTGAACGGGTTCAGATGCCGGTGACTTTCTATGTCGATCCGAAAATCGTCGAAGATCGCGATGGAAAATATGTACATACCATCACGCTCTCCTATACATTCTACGAAATTGACCTGCCCGAGGGCTATGCCGCCGTGCAGGATTTGGAACCAACCTCAGACGCAAGTCTGAACTGACCAGGACAAGGCAAGGGACGCAGATATGGCCCATGAAAAGAACCACGACTATCACATTCTGAACCCCTCAGTCTGGCCGCTGCTGGGCGCCATCAGCGGGTTTGCGATGCTATTCGGCGCGGTGATTTGGTTTTCGGGTGCGGTAGAAAATAATCACCCCTACCTGTTCCTCGCGGGGCTGGCGGGTGTGCTTTACGTCATGTTTGCCTGGTGGTCCGAGGTTGTCCGTGAAAGCCACGTCGGCGACCACACCCCGGTGGTGCGGATCGGCCTGCGCTATGGCTTTATCCTTTTCATCATGTCGGAGGTTATGTTCTTCGCGGCGTGGTTCTGGGCGTTCTTCAAAAATGCCATCTATCCGATGAGCGAATATGTCGGCACGGAGTACATCCAGCCGGAAATCTACCATGTGGACGCTTTCCACCTGCCGCTGATCAACACGCTGATTCTGCTGCTGTCGGGCTGTGCGGTAACCTGGGCGCACCACGCTCTGGTCCATGAGAACAACCGCAAGGATCTGGTCTGGGGCCTCGCAATTTCGATTGTGCTTGGTGTACTGTTTACCGTGCTGCAGGCCTATGAGTATTCCTATCTGCTCTACAAGGGCTGGGAATTTGGAGGCGACAAGTTCTACTCAAACTTCTTCATGGCGACCGGCTTTCACGGTGCACATGTGATCATCGGGACAATCTTCCTGACGGTGTGTCTTGTCCGTGCGTTGAGGGGGGACTTCACCCCGGAGAAGCACGTGGGCTTTGAGGCCGCTGCCTGGTATTGGCACTTTGTCGACGTGGTATGGCTGTTCCTCTTCTTTGCAGTTTACATCTGGGGCGTGGCGCAGATGCCCGGGGCGCATTAGGCGCAGCGAGAATTTCAAACAAAAAAGCGCGCGGCTCTCGCGCGTTTTTCTTTGGAGCTGAGCAGTCATGCGACGACTGATGTTTCTGGCAACCTTTGGGTTGGGGGGCGCTGCAATTCTGATCAGCCTTGGTATCTGGCAGGTCCAGCGGCTGGCCTGGAAAGAAGAATTGATCGCCGATATCGAAAAGCGGATCTTGGCTGCTCCGATAAAACTACCAGCAGAGTTGAACCCCGAACGGGACGCCTATCTGCCGGTCGAGGTTACAGGCGTTCTGGGCGCGGGTTATCTGCGGGTTCTGGTGTCCCAAAAACAGGTTGGCGCGGGCTACCGGATCATTCGTCCGATGCTGCGGGATGAAGGGACGATACTTATTGACATGGGGTTCGTCCCGGTGGCAAAGGCCGACGCATTGAAATTCGAGGAAGGTCCGCCGCTGACCCTCGTGGGGAACCTGCAATGGCCACAAGAGACCGACAAGTTCACACCAGTGCCGGATGTTGACGAAAATATCTGGTTCGCGCGGGACGTCGAAAGAATGGCAGACGCTCTGGATACTCAACCGATACTGGTCGTGCGTCGCGACGCGCCGCAATCAGGCGGTCCTGTGACGCCCTTGCCTGTAGACACGGCCGCTATTCCCAACGATCACTTGCAATACGCCATCACCTGGTTTTCCTTGTCGGCCATCTGGCTGGCAATGACCGCCGTTTTCCTGCGCCGCAAACCCGGTGCCAACAAAAGCTGAAGCATATGCGTTACATATCGACCCGGGGCACCGCACCCGTTCTGAACTTCGAAGAGGCCATGCTCACCGGCCTTGCCCGTGATGGCGGGCTTTATGTGCCGGAGACGATTCCGCAGATGACGGTCGCGGAAATTTCCCGCCTCGAAGGGCTGAGCTATGAGGCCATTGCCTACCGTGTGATGCGGCCCTTTGTGGGCGATGTCTTCACGGATGCTGAATTCGAGGGCATCATCGACCGCGCCTATGCGGGGTTCGGCCATGCCGCGCGGGCACCGCTGGTGCAGCTTGATCAGGGGCATTTCCTTCTGGAGCTTTTCCACGGACCGACGCTGGCCTTCAAGGACTTCGCCATGCAGCTGATCGGGCAGATGTTCCAGACGGCGCTGGCGCGGCAGGGTGAGCGGGTCACCATTGTGGGGGCGACCTCGGGTGATACGGGCTCGGCGGCGATTGAAGCCTTCCGGGGGCTCGACAATGTGGATGTGTTCATTCTCTACCCGCATGGGCGCATTTCCGAGGTGCAGCGGCGGCAAATGACCACGCCGGCCGAATCGAATGTGCACGCGCTGGCGATGGATGGCGATTTCGACGACTGTCAGGCGCGGCTGAAGGACATGTTCAACGACTTCGACTTCCGCGACGAGGTCAGGCTCGCAGGTGTCAATTCCATCAACTGGGGACGGGTACTGGCGCAGGTGGTTTATTACTTCTCTTCTGCGGTATCGCTGGGGGCACCGCACCGTCCGGTCAGCTTTACGGTGCCCACGGGCAATTTTGGCGATATCTTTGCGGGCTACATCGCCAAGCGCATGGGGCTGCCCATCGACAAGCTTGTCGTTGCAACCAATCAGAACGACATCCTTGATCGGTGCCTGAAAGGGCAGGGGTATCACAAGGGCGAGACGGTGCCTTCGATCAGCCCGTCGATGGATATTCAGGTCAGTTCCAATTTTGAGCGCGCCTTGTTTGACGCCTATGATCGCGACGGCAATGCGATCGGCCAATTGATGGAAGAACTCAAGGCGGGTGGTTTCGAGGTCAGCCAGGGCGCGATGCAGGTGCTCCAATCGCATTATGTATCCGGCAGCGCGTCGGAAGAGGAAACCATGGCCACCATCGCGTCTTCGCTGAAGTCCAGCGGTGAGTTGCTCTGTCCGCACAGCGCGGTGGGTGTGAAGGTGGCAGAGGAGTTGCGCGCAACCGGCACACCGATGATCACACTCGCGACCGCCCATCCGGCGAAATTCCCGGACGCAGTGGAAAAGGCCAGCGGGCAACACCCCCCCTTGCCCCCGCGTATGGCAGACCTGTATGAACGCCCCGAACGGGTGAGCCGGGTGCCGAACGATCTGGCCGCGCTCACCGCGCATATCAAAGGGCATCGTACTGCGTGACACTGAACCAACACCGCCTGCCTAATGGCTTCCGTATCGTGACCGAAGAAATGCCCGGGCTGGCTTCAGCCTCAATCGGGGTTTGGGTCACAGCGGGTGCGCGTCATGAAATGCCCGACCAGAACGGCATCGCGCATTTTCTGGAACATATGGCCTTCAAAGGCACTAAGCGGCGCACTGCCTTGCAGATTGCCGAGAGCATCGAGGACGTAGGCGGCTACATCAACGCCTATACCAGCCGCGAAGTGACCGCCTATTACGCCCGTGTGTTGCAGAACGACGTGCCGCTGGCGCTCGACGTGATTGCGGATATCCTGCTGAACCCGACGCTGGACGAAGCTGAGATCGAAATCGAGCGCGGGGTGATCCTGCAGGAGATCGGGCAGGCGCTCGATACCCCTGATGATGTGATCTTTGACTGGTTGCAGGAAGAAGCCTATCCGGATCATCCCATGGGGCGCACCATCCTGGGGCCCAGCGACCGGGTGGCCAGTTTCAGCCGGACGGATTTGCAAGGGTTCATCGGACAGCACTACGGGCCGGAACAGATGATCCTGTCAGCGGCAGGTGCGGTGGATCACGAGGCCATCGTGAAACTGGCCGAGACGCTCTTTGGGGGTATGCAAGCCAAACCTGCCTTTGACGTTGATGCCGCACGTTTTCTGGGGGGTGAGCGTCGGCAGGCCAAGGAGCTGGAGCAGGCGCATTTTGCCCTGGCCTTTGAAAGCCCCGGGTACCGTGACGATAGAATCTACACCGCTCAAATCTATGCCTCAGCGCTGGGGGGCGGTATGTCGAGCCGCCTCTTTCAGGAAATCCGGGAAAACCGAGGGCTATGCTATTCGATCTTTGCGCAGGCCGGAGCCTATGCGGATACCGGCATGACCACGATCTACGCCGGGACCTCTGCCGAGCAATTGCCTCAACTGGCCGAAATCACCATCGACGAGATGAAGCGGGCGGCTGCGGACATGTCGCCCGCCGAGGTTGCGCGCGCACGCGCGCAGATGAAGGCAGGATTGTTGATGGGGCTGGAAAGCCCCTCAAATCGCGCCGAGCGGCTGGCCCGTTTGGTTCAAATATGGGGCCGCGTTCCGCCGCTGGAAGAAACCGTGGCGCTGATTGATGCCGTGACCACAGGGGACGTCAGGGAATTTGCCGAAGGCATGGCCTCGGCGGCTCCAGCAGCCCTTGCACTTTACGGTCCCATTGACGCCGCCCCCAGCCTTGCAGAGTTGCAGACGCGTCGAGCGGCGTGATGCTGCGCGGATTTCGGAAACTGAGGATCGAGACGGAGCGGATGACGCTGCGCCCACCGATTCATTCCGACTTTAGACCCTGGACCGCCCTGCGGGCCCAGAGCAAGGATTACCTGACCTCCTGGGAACCCAGCTGGGCACGGGACCATCTGACCAGAAAAGCGTTTACGAACCGGGTCTATTGGGCGCAACGGTCCGTCTCCAGCGGCACCGCGATTCCGCTCTTTTTGATCCGACGTCAGGATGACGCACTGTTGGGCGCGATTACGCTGGACAATATCAGGCGTGGCCCCGCGCAGGCGGGCACATTGGGGTATTGGACCGGTCAACCCTTCGCGCGGCAGGGATACATGCATGAGGCCATCAAGGCATTGGTGCACCATGCATTCACGCGATTGGATCTGAGCCGGATCGAAGCCGCCTGTTTGCCCGAGAATGCAGCGTCACGCGGATTGCTCGAAATCTCTGGTTTCAAATACGAGGGCGTGGCGCAGAGCTATCTGCAGATCAACGGTCGGTGGCGCACCCATGTGCTCTATGCCGCCTTGCGAGGGGACAGACGCGGTAAATCCAACGCAGGCTAGCGCCTATCTGCGTCTCTCTCGGTGACCCTTTCCTGGACCTCACAGAATTTTATATCGGAAATTGCGGCTTCGCGTACTAACTTCCTAGGATCAGGGAGGTTGCCATGCTGATCCGCTTTTTCATAACACTGCTGCTTTTGAGCCAGGGCGCGATGGCCCAGGAGCGACAACCCAGCCATTGCATTGCATTAGCTGAAGGAGCGCCGGGGATAGAGTATATTGTTCCGGCAAATTTCTCAGCCGTCGCTCCGGAAAATGTGCGCATCCATTATATTTCTCATGCGAGTTTTCTGATCCGCAGCCATGGGGGATTGAACATTGTCACCGATTTCACCGGCTTTACCGGATCGGCACCATTCATCCCCGATGTCGTTACCATGAACCACGCCCATGATACGCATTGGACGGCCCATCCCGACCCGGCCATTCCACATGTGCTTCCGGGGTGGGGAGAGTTTGGCGAAGGTATCGACCATCGGCTCGACTTGGGCGAAGTTCTGATCCGCAATGTTTCCACCGACATTCGTTCGCAATTCTCGAGCGTTGAGACCGAAGGGAATTCGATCTTTGTGTTCGAGATGGCCGGGCTGTGTATCGGCCATCTGGGGCATCTGCATCACGAGCCCGATGCCGCCCAATACGCGGCTTTGGGTCGGCTCGACGTCGTCATGGCGCCTGTCGATGGCGGGTATACCTTGGATTTACCGACGATGACCCGGGCTCTTAAACGGTTGAAATCCTCCATTGTTATTCCAATGCACTGGTTTTCGCTGTTTGCCCTGGATGATTTTCTGTCGGGCATGTCTGATGAGTTTGCCATTGTTGAGGTTGGCGGACCTTCTCTGGAAGTTTCTTTAGATCGGTTGCCCGGCAGACCGACGATCATGGTGTTGCGTCCGGAGTGGTTGAGTGCCCCCTAGTCGGGGGTTGCATCCGTGAGGCGCGCGGGGGATCAAGGCGCATGTCCTTGAACTCCGTCGATTCCGATTTCCAGTCGCTATTGCAGCAAACCTTGCCAGCGGAGCGCTTTCGCAGCGCTGAACCGCGCCATCTGGAAGAACCGCGCGGGCGATACCAAGGGCGCCAGTCGCTTGTCGCGATGCCCAGAACCGTTGAGGAAGTTGCCGCGATCGTGGGCTGTGCCGCGCAGGCTCAGGTGGGGATTGTGCCATATGGGGGCGGGACCGGCCTCGTGGGCGGGCAGGTCTCCTTTGAGGGACCTTTGCCCCTGATCCTCTCGCTTGAGCGCATGAATGCCATCCGAGAGGTTTTCCCCGAAGAGAACGTTCTGATTTGTGAGGCGGGGGCCGTGCTGGCCAATGTGCAATCCGCCGCAGATGCCGCTGATCGGCTGTTTCCCCTGTCGCTCGCCTCGGAGGGCTCAGCCAGTATCGGCGGTAATCTGGCGACGAATGCTGGCGGTACGGCAGTCTTGCGCTATGGCAACGCGCGGGACTTGTGCCTTGGGCTGGAAGCGGTGTTGCCGGATGGTCAGATATGGCACGGACTGAAACGCCTGCGCAAAGATAATACCGGCTACGATCTGCGCAATCTGCTGATCGGGTCGGAAGGCAGTTTGGGCGTGATCACCGCAGCGGCGTTGAAACTCAGTCCGAAACCCGCGGTTTCGGGCACGGCGATTTTCGTTGTGCCCTCCCCCGCAGCGGCGCTGTCGCTATTGGGTCTCGCGCGGGACCAGCTGGGAGAGATGGTCAGCGGGTTCGAGTTGATCAACGGGCAGGGATTGACATTTCTGTCGAAGGTTCTGCCGGAGGTGCGCCAACCCTTCGAGACGCGCCCGCAATGGTCTGTGTTGATAGAGGTCGGGTTGGCGCGCGGCATGAACGGGCAGGCGGCTCTGGAAGGGCTCTTTGAGGAGGCGGCCGAAACCGGGTTGGCACTGGATGGCGTGATTGCACAAAGCGTGGAGCAGGGGGCCGCCTTCTGGTCAGTGCGAGAGCATATTCCCGAGGCCAATAAACGCGTTGGCGCGGTCATTTCGAGCGATGTGTCGGTCCCTTTGAGTTGCATCCCTGAGTTCATCGAACGTGGAAAAGAGGCTGTGGCCAGGTTAGGGGATTTCCGCATCAACTGCTTTGGGCACGTGGGTGACGGTAATCTGCACTACAACCTGTTCCCGCTGCCGGGCGGGCGCTCCTCCGACCATGCTCACCAACGCGCTGAGTTGCAGCGGACGGTGCACGATCTGGCCAACAGTCTGGGCGGATCGGTCAGCGCGGAACATGGGGTTGGACGCATGAAAGTGGCAGACCTTGAACGCTATGGCGACCCTGCAAAGATGGCTGCAATGCGCGCGATCAAGGCCGCTCTTGACCCTTTGGGCATCATGAACCCCGGCGCGGTCCTGAAGACATGAGACGCTGACGCGTCACACGATGTTTTTCAAATCCTTCCAGGATTTGGTTGGTTCCTAGAGACCATCGAAGGCGCAAAGTGCGTTAACTTCCATGCCCAAGGCTTCGAGTTTGGCGCGACCACCCAGTTCCGGAAGATCAATGATGAAAGCACAGGAAACGATTTCACCGCCCAGTCTTTCGATCAGCTTGATACCGGCCTCCGCTGTGCCACCGGTTGCAAGCAGATCATCCACCACCAGAACCTTTTCCCCCGGCTGGATTGCATCGTCGTGGATTTCGACAATGGCTTCACCGTACTCCAATGAATAATCCTGACTGATCGTTCTGCCGGGCAGCTTGCCTTTTTTGCGGATCGGTACAAAACCGACCGAAAGCTGGTGCGCAATGGCACCGCCAAGAATAAAGCCGCGCGCTTCCAGACCCACGACTTTGTCAATTTCAAGCCCGGCGTAGGGATGCAGCATCTGGTCAATCGCCATGCGGAAGCCGCGAGGGTCCGCAAAGAGCGTCGTGACGTCGCGAAACATGATGCCTTCATGTGGGAAATCCACAATCGTACGGATGTAGTCTTGAACAGTTTTCATGCGATTTGCCTTCAGGTTGCGCGGCGCAGCGTGGCGGTCAGGAGGCCCATACCAATCAAGGTGGCACCGCCAGCACGGGTGATCCATGTGAGAATATTTGGTTTCGAGATAACGCGGCGCAGCCGATCGGCAAGCAGGGCATAGGCCAAAGCGTTGATACCCGCGAGAGACACGAAAGTTGCGATCAGGAGAATGAACTGAGGGGCAAGGGGCGTATCGGGGCGTAAGAACTGCGGTACGAACGCAATGAAAAAAGCAATGGATTTGGGGTTGAGAGCAGTCACCGCAGCGGCGTGGCGAAAGACACCACGCGCATTTACCTCTGCAATCGGCGCCATGCCTTCACGGGGTGCCGACCGGATGAGTTTGAAGCCCAGCCAGACCAGGTAGATGGCTCCCAGCCATTTGAGCATGGTGAAAAGGGTTGCCGAGGCCAGGACAAGCGCGCCCAAACCCGCCAGTGACGCGGTCATGGCAATCAAGTCTCCGACTGCAACACCTGCGGCGGAAGCCACGGCCACGGATTTTCCTTTCGAGAGCGCGTAGCTCAAGACCAAGAGCACCGTCGGCCCGGGGATCAGCAGGAGAGCGGTGGAAGCCGCAACGAACGTCAGCCAAAGATCGAAAGACACCGTTTACTCCTTCACATGCGCCGCAACAGTAGTTCCAGTTTCCAGCGGCAACATCAACCCGGTGTGCCTGTGACTTTGTTCACAGACATTTTCCCGTAAACGTAGAATCATGCAGCATATTCCCGAATTTTATTCAAATGGAGAATAGTCATGCGTGCTATCACTGCTCTAGCAATAGCTGCCTTTTTCGTCTCAACTGCCGTCGCCTATGCTGCCTGTCCTGAGGGTTACTACAATTGCGGTAGCAACCTGTGTTGCCCCCAATGACCGCCCTGGACACTGACGATAAACCCAAACCCGCCAAAAGTGTCGACTACAAGTTCTGGACGATGACGGCGTTGGTTCTGACCGTGTTGGCGTTCAATGTCACCGAGAGTGTGCTGCTCGATGCTGACGAGGCTGATATCAGCTATGCCCGTTTGATTGTGCCTGCCAACCGCATTTCGGATCCCTATCCGGGAGATGTCTTTGTCTACAGCCACAAGAACGAGAAATTTGAAGACAGCAAGTTTTGCTCACTACAGAGTTTCTCAGCGGATCGTCCCCCTATTGAAGACAGGCTCTCTGCGTCCAACATCTGGGGCAGCAGTTTGAACGAGACGCTTGCAACCGTCGGGGAATATGTTCCCAAGAAAATTGCAAGCTGGGTCACTGTCAAAAGCCCTGAGAAGAAATGGACCTACTTCAAACAGCACCGTACGGCCGTCAATGCGCCGATGGATCCGGCTTGTCTGCAAACCGTTGTGGCAGCGTCGACAAACCCGGATCTGACACCTTTTGTCGTGGACTCGATCTACGAGGTGCAGGATACCAATGGGCAATCGAAATGGGTGCGTTTTGCAAATCCCCTGATGATTGACCCCGCGACCTGTTCAGATTGTCCCCAGCCCAAGACCCTTCATGATATCGTGCAGGCGGACGCTTTTACGCGGCTCAAAGCGAAGTTAAACATCGTTAAGATTTACTGACAGTTGCGCCGCATTGATCGCGGCGCAACGTATCAGGGCAAGACGCGCCCCGCCACGCTATCCAGTTTTGCCATGACGGCTGGATCGCGCGCCTCCGGGGCGGTCAGGATCGCATATTCGAGCGCGCGGTCGCAGCCATGGGCACATGCCGCACGGTCCTTTCCCAGGAGTTTCGGCAGATGCCGAACGAGGTCACGGCCCTTGTCTGCATTGCCCATGAGGGTGGCGATGATCTGGGTTACGTCCACTTCGCCATGATCGGGGTGCCAGCTGTCGTAATCGGTGATCATGGCGACGGAGGCGTAGCACAGCTCGGCTTCACGGGCGAGCTTGGCTTCGGGCATGTTGGTCATGCCGATCACATCCGCGCCCCAGCTTTCGCGATACATGCGGGATTCGGCCAGCGTCGAAAATTGGGGTCCTTCCATCGCCAGATAGGTCCCCCCCCTGTGCACCGTGATCCCCGCGTCCCGGGCGGCGGTTTCGCAGGCATCGCTCAAACGCGGACAGGTGGGATGCGCCACGGAGACATGGGCGACACAACCCGTACCGAAAAACGACTTCTCGCGCGCGAAGGTGCGGTCAATGAATTGATCTACAAGCACAAAATCCCCCGGCGCCATCTCTTCGCGGAACGATCCGCAGGCAGAAACAGACACCACATCCGTACAGCCCAGACGTTTCAGCGCGTCGATATTGGCAAGGTAGGGCACGGTGCTCGGACTGTGCACATGGCCGCGCCCGTGCCGGGGCAGAAACGCCATCTCAACACCGTCCAGAACACCGGTCAGAATGGCATCCGATGGCGCGCCCCAAGGGGTGTCTACCGTCGTCCAACTGGCCTCTTCCAGCCCGTCAATATCGTAAATCCCTGATCCGCCGATCACGGCGATCTTTGTCTTGCTCATGTCTGGGGAGGCTCCGAATTTGCACGTTTCTCGGCGGGATGGTGGCGGGGATTTGAGGGGAAATCAAGCGTATGACCTGCGTGCACAGCCTGTGCACAGGCCGTGCACCGAATTTGTGCATTGCCTGGCTTCAATCGCGCCGGATGATCCCGGTGATGGCCGCCGCCCCCAGGGCGGTGACGACCCAGCCCGCCAGCGTAAAGACCCAGCGCAGCCACCACAGATGCCAGCCCCAGAAACCGCGCGTGGTCGAGGGGGCCCATGCGGCGGTCTGCCCGATGTCGACAATGGGTATGACCAGATCGGCGGCATAGGCATGGGGGCTGAAGCTCTCCCAATCCTGTCCTTGCGCGCCCTTTTCAGACCACAAGAGCGCGGGGTTGGCCGGGGCAGGCTCAGACGCGAACCGCTGCCAGTCGTCGGAGAGCAGGACCGGGCCGGAATTGGGTGCGAAGGAGCCTTCCCCCCACGCGAGATGGGCAACGGTCGTGGCGCTCAGCCAGAGGACCAGTAGCGCCAGCACGCTTCGGAACGGGCGGTGACCATAGCCCACAACCGCCTGCAGGAAATACGACCACAGGATGGTGAGGTAATGGATATTGGTGACGGTGATGCCTTCTGACACCTCGCCATTATGCAGGCGCCAGCGGGTTTTGAATTTTTCACGATACAGCAACCGCTCCCGCTCCGCCAGAACGGTCCGGGCTTGGGCATCATGACCCATCTCGCGCAGCACTTTGGCAAGCTGGGTGTAGGGCTGCGGAAAGAACTCTCCATTCCAAGTGCTGCCTTTGGCCAGCCAGTCGAGACGGCGAACCGCATCGGTTGGGGCCGCCCCGATGCGGTCATAGGTGAACCCGTCGAGATTGAGGCTGCCCTCCCCGGGCCAGGAGGTCAGATCATCCACCAGATCGCTCGCATGGGCGGTATTCAGATCCAGACTTCCTTTGGACAGGGTGGCATCGCGCCAGAAGAACCCGTCCCGAATATGCGCCCCTTGCAGGGTCAGCGCATGCCCGTCCGTGGCGGAGAATGTCGCACCGGTGCAGTCAAGTTGCCCGCCGATCTGCGCGCCGGAGAGGCTGACTTTGCCTGTGGCGGTGATACCTCGCAGGAAGATACTCTCGGTCACTTTGACCCCCTGGGCGTTCAGCGCGTCCCCGTCGGTTGTGGACAAGGTGGCACCGATGCAGGAAAGCTGCCCGTCGATCTGCGCACCGGAGAGGCTGACTTTGCCGGTGGCGGTGATACCGCGTAGGAAGACGTTGCCGGTCACCGCGACCCCCTGGGCGTTCAGCGCGTCCGCGTCCGTCGCGGAGAACGTCGCACCGTCGCAGTCAAGCTGCCCGCCGATCTGCGCACCGGAGATGCGGATTTCGCCTGTGGCAGTGATACCGCGAAGAAAGACGTTGCCGGTCACCGCGACCCCCTGGGCGTTCAGCGCGTCCGCGTCCGTTGCGGAGAATGTCGCACCGCCGCAATCCAACTGCCCGCCGATCTGCGCGCTGGAGAGGCGGACCTCGCCTGTGGCGGTGATGCCGCGCAGGAAGACCCCCCCGGTCACCGCGACCCCCTGGGCGTTCAACGCGTTCAGGGTGCTGCCGTTCAGCGCCAGTACGTCGAACTTGGCTTGAAGGGCGAGGATGTCACCGGCAAATCTGCACGCTTCCAGCCCCGTTGCCTTGCGCGCTTTTTCAAAGCTGAGGTCGAGGGTGCCGGAGATATAGGCACCGGTAAGGTCAACACCCCAGCCCTGGACAGGGCAGTCCGTGCAGCCGCCGAGGATCAGGTAGCGCAGCACATCGGCACGGACCTCACGCGCCGCATCACCTGCGCGGGGCAACCCGCCCAGATCGCACGGGTCACCGGCCCTGCAGGCGGTGAGGAGTTTCTCCTCCGCTTCCGTCGGGCCGTCCAGAAGATCGTCAATGTCTTGGCGGGTGTGTATGAGGGGCAAGGGCGGCTCCGTTCAGGGTTGGCTGATCGTCGCGCGGGGCGGGTTTGAAATCAAGTGCGCGTAGGGGGCAGCACCCTCTGGCATTAGGGATTTGTTAGCCATGCGCGGCTAACGATCCCGAGGGGCAGGGTTTTCATTCCGTCCCAAACCGTCTAGGGAGCGGCGCAAGAGGATTTGGCCCGCGCCTGTCCGCAAAGTGACCCTACATCAGGATTTTCCCCATGGTGCGAACCACGTTCCGCAGCTTTACCAAGAACCTTGCAATCACTGATTTGCGCTGGATGCCCGAAGACGGGTTTTCGCCAGCGCGCCTGCGCATCGAGTTGCTATCGGGTCTGACGGTCGCATTGGCGCTGGTACCCGAAGCGGTGGCCTTTGCCTTTGTGGCGGGGGTGCACCCGTTGGTGGGGTTATACGCGGCCTTTCTGGTGGGTCTGATCACGGCGCTGATTGGCGGGCGTCCGGGGATGATTTCCGGGGCCACGGGGGCGTTGGCGGTGGTCATGGTGGCGCTGGTGGCGCAGCATGGGGTGGAATACCTCTTTGCCACGGTGGTTCTGATGGGGCTGTTGCAGGTCTTTGCGGGTGTGATGCAATGGGGCAAGTTCATCCGGCTGGTGCCGCATCCGGTGATGCTGGGCTTTGTGAACGGCCTGGCGATCGTGATTTTCCTCGCGCAGCTTAGCCAGTTCAAGGTGCCGGGCACGATGGTTGATACCGGTCATGGCATGGGCGGGGGCGAATGGCTGAGCGGGCAGCCGCTGTTCTTGATGCTGACGCTGGTGGCGGCGACCATGGCGATCATCTGGGTGATGCCGCGCATGACCAAGCTTATCCCGGCGCCGCTGGCAGGTATCGGGATTGTCGCGGCGGTGGTCATCGGGTTTGGGCTGGATGTGCCGCGCGTGGGCGATCTCGCCTCGATTCAGGGGGGGCTGCCGACGTTGCATATTCCGATGGTGCCGCTGAATTGGGAGACCTTCGAGATCATTTTGCCCTATGCGGTCATTCTGGCCGCGATTGGATTGATCGAGAGCCTGCTGACGCTGAACCTTGTGGGGGACATGACCAACCAGCGGGGCGGTGCGAGCCAGGAGTGCATCGCACAGGGTGTTGCCAATACGGTCACCGGGTTTTTCGGCGGAATGGGCGGTTGTGCGATGATCGGCCAGTCGATGATCAACGTGAAATCCGGCGGGCGGACGCGGGTGGCGGGGATCGCGGCGGCGGTGTTTTTATTGCTTTTCATTCTGGTGGGGTCGTCGATCATCGAGCTTATCCCGCTGGCTGCATTGGTGGGTGTGATGTTCATGGTGGTGATCGGGACCTTTGCCTGGAACAGCCTGACGATCCTGCGCAAGGTGCCGCTGACCGATGCTTTCGTGATCCTGCTGGTGACTGTGGTCACGGTTTATGAAGACCTTGCTGTCGCGGTGGTTGTCGGCGTGATCGTGAGCGCGCTGGCTTATGCGTGGAACAATGCGCGGCGCATTCATGCCAGGACCCGGGAGTCGCTGACCGAGAAGGGGGCCAAGGTTTACGAGATTACCGGTCCGCTGTTTTTCGGCTCATCCGATGGCTTCATGGAGCTGTTCGATGTGGCGGGAGACCCGGACACCGTGATCGTGGATTTTGCCGACAGCCGGGTTGTGGATCAATCGGCTCTGCAGGCGATTGAGGCGCTTGCCGCGAAATACGAGGATGCAGGCAAGAACTTGATGCTGCGGCATCTCAGCCGCGATTGCCACAGACTGTTGCAAAAGGCTGGTCAATTGATGATCGACAGCGATGATGATCCTGACTACGAGCTGGCCGTGGATTATTCGGTACGTACCGGCATTCTGGGTGGTCACTGACGGCGTGCGGCGCTGTTGGCCTGCGGCCAAGGCGCCCCGCCCGCCGTCCCGTCAGGGGGATCAGTAGATTTTGAAGCTGGCCACGAAGGGCAGGTGGTCCGAGACGCCTTTGCGGAAAGCTTCGCGGCCCATGTCCATGGTCCAGTGCATCGGGAAGAGGCGCAGGCTCCCCTTGATATAGTCAGTGGAAAAGTTACGGCTGACCGCAAACCCGTCCAGCAGATTGGCGCGGCCCTTTTCGAGAATATGCGAGAAGCGGTCCTGCAGATCCCAGCTTGAGACAAAATCCATTGCGTCATCGCCACCTAAGTAGTGAAAGTTCGATACATCCTGGCCGGGGATCATATTGAAATCCCCCATCAGGAAGATCGCCCGCCGTTTCAGGCCCGGGGTCTGGTGAATTTCCGCAATGTAGTCGCCAATCACCTCGCACTGGCTGTCGCGGGTCTTTTGTTCGTGACGACCGCGCCCGGATTTCAGGTGGACACCGATGACGATGGCTTTGAGTTTGGCGATCTTCACATCCACTGCAAACGCCTGCCGCCCGCCTTTGTAGGCGCCTTCGGAGCCGGGAATGAAGCGCGGGTTGGTCACTTCGATGCCGGGTTTATGAAGAAAGCCGATGTGGATATGGCCGCTTTGCTGGGGCAGCATCGTGTGATTGTATTCGACGCCGTATTTCTTGAGTTTCTCGACCAGCGTCGTGATGTAATTCTCCGGCGATACCTCCACCAGCGTCACGAATTCCGCATCAAGCAGAGCCAGCCCCTCGGCCTGTTTTTCCGCCTTTTTCGAGCGTGCTGAAATGCCCACAGGCTGGCCCGGTCTGGTAAAACCGGCGAGGTTCCAGACCGCCGCGCGAATGATGGAATGGTTGAAATTCGTCATAGTGCCCTCCGCAAAATTGAGCGCGGTCAGCAGCAATACCGAATTCGCAGCCGCGCACCACCCAGTCTAGCACAGGTTGTGACAATGTTGCGTTTTGCGTGATCTGAGGGCTCAGTCGTCCGGGCGCGCTAATTCAAAAAGGTCGGTCACACGTGTGTAATCACGGTACCCCAGACGGCTGAGCGGTTGATAGGTGCGCACGTCGAACCGCCCGTCGACAATAGTGTCATCGCGAATATGCACGCCGACCACTTCGCCAAAGACCACGAAATTGCTGGCCCCTTCGATTTGCACAATTTGCGTCATCCGGCATTCCAGCGCAGCGGGGGCCCCAGACACGCGGGCGCAGTCGATTTGCGCGCAGTCGGCAGGCTCAAGACCCGCTGCGGCAAATTCATCCACGTCTTTTGGCAGCATTTCCGATGAGGCATTCATCGCGTCGCGCATCGCGTATTCCACGATATTCACGCAAAAGACGCCGGTGGCGCGGATGTTGGCCACGGAATCCTTGGTATCGCCCTGATCCGGTTTATGGCTGGTGGAAGCAAACATGACCTGCGGCGGCGTGTAGGCCACGCCGTTGAAAAACGAATAGGGTGCGAGGTTGTTCTGGCCTGCCGCATTGCGCGTCGAAATCCAGCCGATGGGCCGCGGCGTGACAATGGCATTGAACGGATTATGGGGCAGGCCGTGGCCGTCCTCGGGGCGGTAGAACATTGCTTTCTCCTGATCGTTTGCAGGCCATGTAGCGCATGTGCTAGGGGCGGACCACCGGAAACCCTCAGCGAGACACTGCGGCGGCGCTTGTGTATGAATTAACTGTCGAAACTGCGCAGGATGTGCATGAGGTGGAAGCCCTGTTTGACCTGTGTTTTGCACCGGGGCGCGAAGCTTTGTCCTCATATCGTTTGCGCGATGACATCGCTTCTGTTGCCAGTCTCAATCAGGTAGCGCGCGATCCGGGTGGCATTCTGGCGGGCGCAATCCGTTTCTGGCCCGTACGTGTCGGCTCGGTCGCAGCCCTATTGCTGGGCCCGGTTGCGGTGCATCCGACGCGGCAGGGCGAGGGGCTGGCGGCCCGGCTGATCCGTGACGCGCTGGAGTGCGCCAAATCCCAAGGTTGGGCCCGCGTGATGCTGGTAGGCGATGCCCCCTATTATGCGCGTTTCGGGTTTACCAGGCTCGACGATGTGGTGATGCCACCGCCGACAAACCCGGACCGGGTTTTGGGCCGCGCATTGCAGCCGCAGGCCTGGCAAGGCGTTGTGGGCGAGGTGTCCCGCTGGCAGGGGACTATGCCTTCTGGATTGAAATAACGTCGATTGCGCCCATCTTGAAGGAAAGGGGCACATATGAACGACATTACGAAGTTTCACCCGGTCGACGTTGACAAAGAGCTGGACGCCTTGGCGCATCGCTACAAACGCGCGGGCGGTGGTGCGATTGAACTTTTGAACCTTGTGGGCGGCCGCGCCGAGGGCTTGCTGGAGCGTTTGCCCGCACCTGCGCGTTCGGGATTGCAGGACGCCACGCGCAGCGCGCTGGAGCAAGCGATGAAGCTGGCCCATTCGAGCCGCGACATGGTACCGGATCAGAAAAGCTGGCTCAACACGGCGGTCGGGACTGCAATGGGGGCCGTTGGGGGCGTGGGCGGTCTGCCCACAGCGCTGGCCGAATTGCCGGTCACCACCACATTATTGCTGCGGATCATTCAGGGTGTTGCGGTGGAACACGGGTTTGATCCTACCGAGCAGAATGTGCAATTTGACTGCATTGAGGTTTTTGCCTCAGCCGGACCCCTGTCGAAGGATGACGGTGCTGATCTTGGGTTCCTGTCCGCGCGGGTCACGTTGAGCGGAGCGGCGCTGCAAGGCATCATCGCCCGGGTAGCGCCCCGGTTGGCCACGGCGATGGGGCAGAAACTGGCCGCCCAGACCGTGCCCGTGCTTGGGGCCGTGGCGGGGGCGGCGACGAACTATGCCTACACGAATTACTATCAGGAAATGGCGCATGTGCATTTTGGTCTGCGCAAGCTGGCCATTGATGCAGATATTCCTGTCGAAGATCTGGCCGCGCGCCTGCAATCGCGGATGCAGTCCCGCGATCTGACCTGAACCCGAACGCGGCCGTTGATACCGGTGGCGGCGCATCATTTGTTGGCAACTGCGGGGTTATCGGGCATGATCGGCGCATAGACCGTCCCAAGACGGCAACAAATCGAGTACTGACGTGAACCGGCGATGATCAAGCAGCTTCCCATATCCTTGCAAGGGGCACGCAAAAGCGAGCTGCGCACGCAGTTTGCGGCACTTTGCTACCGGGTACGCAAGGGCGATGTGCAGGTTCTTTTGATCACGTCGCGCGGGTCGCAGCGCTGGATCGTGCCCAAAGGCTGGCCCATGGACGCGATGACCCCGGCGGATTCCGCAGCTCAGGAGGCCTGGGAAGAGGCCGGCGTGCGTGGCGCCTCCGATGGGCGCTGTCTGGGCGTTTTTTCCTACAGCAAGGAGACCGTGGCATCGGGCGATTTGCCCTGTCTGGTCATGGTCTTTGCCGTTCGGGTGGAGAGATTGTCCAAGGAATATCCCGAAGCAGGTCAGCGCAAGCGCAAGTGGATGTCCCGTAAAAAGGCTGCGAAACGGGTTGACGAGCCGGAATTGGCGCGGATTTTGCAGGACTTTGACCCGCGCGACTGAAACCGACTTGCTTGACGTGGCAGTTGGAAAGCCCCATTTCATAATCAAATGTTAACGGCAGCGGGATATTTTGCGCACCATGATCCAATACGCGCTCAAATGTGACAAAGGGCACGGGTTTGACAGCTGGTTCCAGTCGGCGTCGGCTTTTGACGCTCTGGACAAGGCCGGTCATCTGTCTTGCGCGATTTGCGGCAGCGAGGAGGTGACCAAGGCGGTGATGGCCCCGCGCGTGTCGAGTTCTGCCGAAGTGGTGTCGGAAAAACCCCTGACCCAGACCCGCAGCGATCAAGAAAAAGCGCTGGCCGAGATGCGCCGTCATGTGGAAGAAAACGCGGACTACGTGGGCCCGAAATTCGCCGAAGAAGCGCGCTCTATGTATCTGGGAAGTACGCCCGAGCGTGCCATTTACGGCGAAGCCAACGGGGCTGAAGCCAAGGCCCTGATTGACGAAGGCATCCCGGTCGCACCTCTGCCGTTTCTGCCCAACCGAAAGGCAAACTGACCTCATGAAAATCGTGATTACCGGGGCCAGCCGCGGCATTGGTGCAGGCATGGCCGAGGCCTACCGGGACCGGGGTGAAGAAGTTGTGGGAACGACGCGCGACGGGCCGCATGTGCTGGATGTTACCTCGCCCGAAAGTCAGGCTGATTTCGCCAGATCATTGGCAGATGCGCCGGTTGATTTGCTGATCTGCAATGCGGGCGTGTATCTGGACAAAGGCGACGCGCTGGACACCGGGTTTGGCGCAGATCTCTGGGCGCGGAGCTTTGCCACCAATGTCACGGGCGTGTTCCTGACCGTCCAGTCGCTGTTGCCAAACCTACGCGCGGCGTCCGGCAAGATCGCGATCATCTCTTCGCAAATGGCGTCCCATGAACGTGCGCCGGGCGGCAGCTACATCTACCGCGCCTCAAAAGCCGCCGTTTTGAATGTGGGCCGCAATCTGGCGGCGGATCTGCGCCCGGATGGCATCGCAGTGGGCATCTATCATCCGGGCTGGGTGGTGACGGATATGGGGGGCGAGGGAGCCGACATCACGGTCGATCAGGCGGTATCGGGCCTGTTGACGCGTTTTGATGCGCTGGACATGGCTAGCACTGGCGCGTTTTTGACCTGGGACGGACGTGTCCACCCCTATTGAGCCGGAGCTCTTGTCAAAATGCGGCGGCTGGCGCCGCCACGCGATGCTGTCAGCTGCGTCCCGCAGCTGGTCTGGCGCAGGCTCGTGAGGATTTCAAAATAAGTTGCTTTTGCGAAGCCTTGTGGTTCCGGGCATGAGCGCGTACACCCGCCGCGATTGATGCAGGGGACAAGACATGCCTGTTCTGGTGATGAAATTTGGGGGCACTTCCGTTGCCACGCTGGACCGGATTCGCCGCGCGGCAAAACGCGTGGGCGTGGAGGTTGCGAAGGGCTATGACGTGATCGTCATCGTCTCTGCTATGTCGGGCAAGACCAATGAGCTGGTGGGCTGGGTGGGTGAGACTTCGCCGTTGTTTGATGCCCGCGAATATGATGCGGTTGTGTCGTCGGGGGAGAATGTCACCGCCGGTCTGATGGCGCTGACCTTGCAGGAAATGGACGTGCCCGCGCGCAGTTGGCAGGGATGGCAGGTGCCGGTGCAGACGACCTCTGCGCATTCTGCCGCGCGGATCGAGGATATTCCGCCCGAGAACATCATGGCGAAGTTTGCCGAAGGCATGAAAGTCGCCGTGGTTGCGGGATTTCAGGGCGTGAGCCCGGAGGGGCGGATCACGACGCTGGGACGGGGTGGATCGGATACCACGGCGGTGGCCTTTGCGGCGGCCTTCAACGCCGAGCGCTGCGACATCTACACGGATGTGGACGGTGTTTACACCACTGATCCGCGGGTTTCCGCCAAGGCGCGCAAGCTGGACAGGATCGCGTTTGAGGAGATGCTGGAACTGGCCTCCCTGGGGGCCAAGGTCTTGCAGACGCGGTCGGTGGAACTGGCGATGAGATACAAGGTGAAGCTGCGGGTTTTGAGCAGTTTCGAAGAGCAATCTGACGACGCAGGCACGCTGGTGTGCGACGAGGAGGAAATCATGGAAAGCAATGTGGTGGCCGGTGTGGCCTTTTCGCGTGACGAGGCGAAGATGACCCTTGTCTCTGTTGCCGACCGTCCCGGGATCGCGGCCAAGATTTTCACGGCCCTCAGCGATGGCGGCGTGAATGTGGACATGATCGTGCAGAACATCGCGGAAGAGGGGCGCACGGATATGACCTGGTCCTGCCCGACCGATCAGGTGGCGCGCGCGCAAAAGGCTGTTGAAGACGCCAAGACAGATGGCATCATCAACTATCAGGAGGTGATTGCCGACAGGGATGTGGCCAAAGTCTCGGTTGTGGGGATCGGTATGCGCAGCCACACTGGTGTTGCGGCGAAGATGTTTGAGGTGTTGAGTGCCGAAGGCATCAACATTCAGGTCATTACGACATCGGAGATCAAGATTTCGGTGCTGATTGACCGGAAATACATGGAACTTGCGGTGCAGGCGCTGCATGATGCTTTCGAGCTGGAAAAAGCCGCCTGATCCCCGTCTGATCGGGGGCGGGTGTCTTTCTAGGGAGGGAAGCACGCGTGGCTGAACGTCTGGAGACCGGATCGCGCAAGCTGCTGGGGCGGCTGCGGGATGCCATGGCGGGCGATGTCGAAGGGCAGGCGCGCCTCAACAAGATCACCCACCTGATCGGTGACAGCATGGGCTGCGAGGTCTGCTCGATCTACCTGTTCCGGGATGAGGATACGCTGGAGCTTTGCGCGACCGAAGGGTTGAACCCCGATGCGGTGCACCAGACGCGCATGAAACTGGGCGAAGGGTTGGTGGGCCAGGTCGCCAAGAAACGCCAGGTCGTCAACACCCCGGATGCGCCGCAGGCGAGGGGTTTCCGCTATATGCCGGAGACCGGGGAGGAGATATTCTCCAGTTTCCTGGGCGTGCCGGTGCAGCGGTTGGGCGAGGTTCTGGGTGTGCTGGTGGTGCAGTCGAAATCTGCGCGCGCCTATTCCGCCGATGAGGTCTATGCGCTGGAAGTCGTGGCGATGGTCCTGGCGGAAATGACGGAGCTTGGTGCTTTCGTGGGCGAAGGGGCAGCCATGTCCGCCCGGCACCAGCAACCGGTGATGTTCAAGGGCACCGTGGGTCAGGAGGGGGCCGCCGAAGGCCATGTCTGGCTGCATGAGCCGCGCGTTGTGGTGACAAATCCGATTGCGGATGATCCGCAGCGCGAGCTGGAACGCCTGAACGAGGCGATCGAAGATTTGCGTGTGGGTGTCGACAAGATGCTGGAAATCGCCGGAAATCAGGACAAGGACCAGTTGCAGGTGCTGGAAGCCTACCGGATGTTCGCCAATTCCAAAGGCTGGATGCGCCGGATGGAGGAGGATATCGCCAATGGGCTCTCCGCCGAAGCGGCCGTGGAGAAAGAGCAGTCGCTGGCGCGCGCCCGCATGGGGCAAGTCACCGATAACTATCTGCGCGAAAGGCTGAGCGATCTTGATGACCTCAGCAACCGGCTGCTGCGCATTCTGACCGGGCAGGGGGCCGATACCGGTGCCGAGATGCCTGCCGATCCGATCCTGATTGCCCGCAATATTGGCCCGGCTGAATTGCTGGAATACGGGCGCGGGCTCAAGGGGATTGTGCTGGAACAGGGTTCGGTTGGCAGCCACGCGGCGATTGTAGCACGTGCGCTCGCCATCCCCCTTGTGGTGCACGCCAACCGGGTCACGACCGAGGCGCTCAACGGGGATCACATCATGGTCGATGGCGAGCAGGGGATCGTGCACCTGCGACCGGATGACAACGTCGTCACCGCCTTCCGCGACAAGATTGCCATGTTGGCGGCGGCGCAGGAACGCTATGCCTCGATCCGGCACAAACCCGCTGAGACGCAGGACGGCGCTGTCTTGTCCTTGCAGATGAATGCGGGCCTAATGGCCGATTTGCCGTCTCTGCAGAATTCGGGCGCGGAGGGTGTGGGGCTTTTCCGGACGGAACTGCAGTTTCTGGTGCGCGACCAGATGCCGCGCCGGTCAGAGCTGGTGGCGCTTTATGAACGCGTGCTGGATGCGGCCCAGGGCAAGCGCGTGGTGTTTCGCACGCTGGATATCGGGTCCGACAAGGTGCTGCCCTACATGAAGCCGAATGATGAGCCCAACCCGGCACTGGGCTGGCGCGCCATTCGGGTGGGGCTGGACAAGCCGGGGATCATGCGGATGCAGTTGCAGGCGTTGATCCGGGCTGCTGACGGACGCCCGCTGACGGTGATGTTCCCCTTCGTGGCGCAGTTCGAAGAGTACCGCGAGGCCCGCAAGCTAATGGAAAAGACGCTCGCGGCGGAAAAACGTCTGGGCCATGTATTGCCGGAGACCATCGAAGTCGGAGCTATGCTGGAAACGCCCAGCCTGGCCTTTGCCCCGGCGAAGTTTTTCGAAGAAGTTGATTTCCTGTCGATTGGCGGCAACGACCTCAAACAATTCTTCTTTGCCGCTGACCGTGAAAACGAACGCGTGCGCCGCCGTTACGATACGCTGAACGTTTCCTTCCTGAGCTTTCTGGAACGGATTGTGGAACGTTGCGATGCGACGGGAACCGCCCTGTCATTTTGCGGCGAAGATGCCGGCCGCCCGGTTGAAGCGCTATGCCTGGCGGCCATCGGGTTGCGCAGCCTGTCCATGCGTCCAGCGTCGATTGGTCCGGTCAAAAGCCTGCTCAGGCGCAGTAACCTCGAGGAAGTTCGAAAAGTGATTGTTGACGCACGTCATCGCGGCGAAATGTCGGTGCGCCCCTCAATCATGGAATGGCTGCGCAACCAGAACTGACCCTGCCTGCGGCCCGCGTAAATTGGCTTGACCGGCGTGCTTGTGCCATGACCAAAAGTTGACCAAGGGACGATCCAGTCGACACTTTTCAGCACCCCCATGCGTCGCGTCTACTGCTTTGAAAAGGTATTCGATCTAGCCGGTCTCGGATATGGTGTTCTAAAGCACCGATAGAGTGATCTCGTCTTGCTCCCGCAAATACAGTGGTTTGCGCGCGGTTGGCTTGGTTCACATCGAAGAGTGCACGGGTTCAGCATTGCACGCCGAAGCAAAACAAACACAGAACATGAATGGGTGGATATGTGGGTGGAGATCGTTTCTACCCATACTGTGACGCACGCTAAGTTGCTGATTTTAAATGGAGGCGAGTACCGGAATCGAACCGGTGTACACGGATTTGCAATCCGCTGCGTCACCACTCCGCCAACTCGCCGCGCATGGTGTGAGCGATGTGCTATCTGATAAGTTTGCGTGCTGCAAGAGCCATAGATTGGCAAAATCCCTCCCATGAGCGTTGCCGCAGGCATTTGAATGTGTCACATCTGACGAAATGGTAACTGAACGGATGAGTTTAGCCGAATGACCAATTTCGCCGCCCGCCGTACGATGATGGTAGATACACAGGTCAGACCTTCTGACGTCACCAAGTTTCCCATCATCGATGCGATGCTCACCATCCAGCGCGAGGATTTTGTGCCGGCTGCAAAGCGCGAAGCCGCGTATATGGGGGAAAACCTGGACCTGGGTGAAGGCCGGGTGCTGCTCGAACCGCGGACGCTGGCCAAGATGCTGGACGCGCTCGATATCTCACGGGACGAAATGGTGGTCGATATCGGTGCGGCCATGGGGTATTCCTCTGCGGTGATTGCACATATGTCCGAGGCTGTCGTCGCGGTTGAAGAGAGCGAAAGCCTCTCGGCAGAGGCGCAGGATGCGCTGGCCGAGGCTGGTGTTGACAATGTTGTTGTGCATATGGCTCCGCTGACCGAAGGTGCCCCCCAACATGGGCCCTATGACGTGATGATCGTGCAGGGCGGTGTTGAGGAACTGCCGCTCGGATTGCAGGATCAGATCAAGGAAGGGGGGCGTGTGGCCTGCCTGTTCATGGATGGGGCGTTGGGTGAGGTCCGGGTCGGTTACAAGCGCGAAGGCGAGATTTCATGGCGCCGGTCATTCAACGCCGGCGCACCGGTACTGGCAGGGTTTACGCGGGAACAGGCATTCGAATTCTAAAAGCTTCAGTTGGCAGAACTGAAGCGAACAAAATGAGGCGCATTGTTATGGTGGGAACAGAAAAAAAGACCGGAGTGCGAAAATTGCTCCGCGGTGTGGCAATGTCGGTGGGCATGATTGTCGTTTTCACCGGGCAGGGCGTTCGGGCGGAAACACTCGCTGATGCGCTCGTGGGTGCCTACAAGACAAGCGGCTTGCTGGATCAGAACCGCGCTTTGCTGCGGGCAGCGGATGAAGATGTCGCGGCGGCCGTTGCGGCCCTGAGGCCAATCCTGAACTACAACGCCAGCATCGCGCGGGATTTTGGGGATCGCCGGTCACAGACTGCCACGGGGTTTAATACAACCACTAATCTCGAGGCCACGACAGGGACCATCGGGCTTTCAGCGTCGCTGTTGCTATATGACGGCGGTGCCACGGGATTGGGCAAAGAAGCGGCGAAAGAAACGGTTCTGGCAACGCGTCAGCAGTTGATCAGTATCGAGCAATCTGTGTTGCTGCGCGCGGTGACGGCTTATCTCAACGTTGTGTCCACCAGAGAGTTCGTTTCCCTGCGGCAGAACAACCTGCGTCTGCTGACCCAGGAATTGCGCGCGGCTCAGGACCGGTTCGAGGTTGGTGAAGTTACGCGTACGGATGTTGCGCAGGCGGAATCGAGCCTGGCAGAAGCGCGCAGCGGTCTGGCAACCGCTCAGGGCGATTTGCTGCAGGCAACGGAAGAATATCGTAACGTGGTTGGCAGAACGCCCGGCCAGCTGTCCCCCCCGCCGTCTTTGCCGCGGATCGACAACAATCTGGAAAATGCCCGATCTCTGGCGGTTCAGACCCACCCGGATCTGCGGGCCGCTCAGCATCAGGTGGCGGTCACCGAATTGAACATATTACGGGCCAAGGCGGCACTGAACCCGACGGTATCTGCCGTGGGTTCATTGAACCTCACAGAAGATTTTGGCAACAGCGACTACTCCCGCTCCGGCACCGTGGGCATCCAGCTGACCGGTCCGATCTATCAGGGCGGGGGATTGTCATCGGGCATTCGCTCGGCCATGGCATCGCGTGATGCGCAGCGCGGCAATTTGCTTGAGGTGCGCAAGACCGTTTCACAGAACGTGGGTAATGCATATGCGTCGCTAACTTCGCAGCAGGCCAGTTTGCAGGCCAGCGAAGAACGTATTCGCGCCGCACGGATCGCCTTTGAAGGTGTGCGGGAGGAAGCAACACTGGGCGCGCGTACCACGCTGGACGTGCTGGATGCAGAACAGGAACTTCTGGACGCGGAAACATCGCGTATTTCGGCGCAGGCTAATGTGTACATTGCTGCCTACGCAGTCTTGCAGGCCACCGGGCGCCTGACGGCCAAGGATCTCGCACTTGGGGTGCAGGTTTACGATCCGAATGCCTATTATGATCTGGTCAAAGATGCGCCGGTGCCTTCTTCGGCTCAAGGGCAGAAACTCGATCGGGTTCTGAGGTCATTGCAAAAGAAATAGCCCTCGTGCCACCCATTGTGCGATACGGTCATGAGCGCTAGACTTGTGATCGGGCAAGAGTGGTAAAAAAATGACAGAGCCGGTTTCAAACGCCGATGTTGAGGACGTGTTGTCGTCCATTCGTCGGCTGGTAAGTGACAACAAGCGCCCCGCTTCTGGGGCTTCAGATCCGCAAGCATCAGATCGTCTGATACTGTCGCCGAATTTGCGGGTGGCGCCCGAGGGTGTGCTGCGTTTGCAGCCTGAGCATGCGATAGACGCCGCCGACCAACCGGATACGCCGAAAGGGCATGACGGGGCCGCGGATGTAGCTGATGAGACGCCATCCCATTCGAACGCCGAAGAAGTCAGTGAGGCGACAATCACTGGTGCGGCTGACGATGCTCTTCCGCCTCTGCCGAACCCGTTGAATGATGGTGAAGCCACGGGTCGGTCAGGCGGCAAAGCCTCGCGGATCGAGGCACTAACCGCAAAGATTGCGGCGTTGGAAACCGCGATCGCGCGCACTTCTGACCAATGGGAGCCCGACGGCAACAGCCGGGATGACTATTCCGGCACGCAATCGCAGGCAATGGCGTGGCAGGACAGTGTGGAACTGGATGCGACAGGCGCGCCGGTACCTGTCGAAACGCAGGCCGGCGACAATTCTGCTGATGCAGGTGACGGGCCGGATCGCGAGCAGCTTCTTGACGAACAGGCCCTGCGCGATCTGGTGTCGGACATTGTGCGGTCGGAATTACAGGGTGCACTTGGAGAGCGGATTACGCGCAACGTACGTAAGCTTGTGAGGCGAGAGATTCATCGGGCACTTGCAGCGAAAGAGTTGGAATAATCTTCCAAAATTCTTCTAGGCATCTACCCGGGCCGGAATTTCAGCCAGTTTGAGCAACATGTCCAGATCGAGATGCTGTTCCAGGTGCGCGGCCAGGTCATCAAGCGTTGCCTCCACAAGCTGATCATGCGCGATATGTGAGACTGCACCAAATTCCGACATCCAGGCTTTGCGAAACTTGTCGGAACTGAAAATGCCGTGCAGGTAACAGGCTTTGATCTTGCCATCCGCGGAACCGGCGCCCTGCGGGGAGCCCTCAAGGCTGAGCCACGGGCGGGCGCAGTCGGGTCCCGTGGTTTGCCCCATATGGATTTCATAGCCGTTCAGATCCGCGCCGCTGGCAAGATGTGTGCCATTGCTGATCGTCAGTGTTTTTCGGGGTGTCAAAACCGTATCGACCTCCAGATGGCCGAGCCCTTGGGCGGTCCCAGGGGTGCCTTCGAGGCCTTCGGGATCGGAGATGCTTTGCCCCAGCATCTGGTACCCGCCGCACAGGCCCAGCACGTGACCGCCGCGTCGAATATGGGCGGCGATATCAACGTCCCAGCCTTCCGCGCGCAAGGCTGCCAGATCGGCGAGCGTGGCCTTGCTGCCAATCAGCATGACCACATCGGCATCGGCGGGAAGGGGGGTTCCGCGCGCGATGATTTGCAGATCGACCGTGGGTTCTGCGGCAAGCGGATCAAGGTCGTCAAAATTTGAGATGCGCGGCAATTGCGGCACCACGATTTTTAGCCCCGACCCCCCGGATTGAGATCGCGCAGGAAGGTCCGCGACGTCTTCGGCGGGCAACCTGTGGGCATCGCCAAACCAGGGGATCACACCCAGACAGGGCCATCCGGTGCGCAGACGGATATCATCGCGCCCCTTGTCAAACAGCCTGACATCTCCACGGAACTTGTTGATTGCAAAGGCTTTGATCCGCGCGTTATCCGCATTATCGAGAACCGCCTGCGTGCCCACCACCTGTGCGATCACGCCGCCACGGTCGATGTCACCCATCAGAACCACCGGCACATCGGCGGCCTGCGCAAATCCCATGTTGGCAATGTCGCGGGCGCGCAGGTTTGTCTCTGCCGGGCTGCCAGCGCCTTCCACGATCACCAGGTCGCATTGCTCGGAAAGACGTGTGAAACTTTCCAGAACATGTGGCATCAGGGCGTCTTTGTGTTTGCCGAAGTCGCCCGCTTCCTGAACGCCGCGCACCTGTCCCTGAACGACGATCTGGGCACCCGTGTTGGACTGCGGTTTGAGCAATACTGGGTTCATATCCGTATGGGGCGCAACGCCTGCCGCGCGTGCCTGAAGTGCCTGTGCACGGCCAATTTCCCCACCATCCGAGGTCACGGCGGCATTGTTCGACATATTCTGCGGTTTGAAAGGACGTACCGAAAGACCCCGATGCGTATAGGCGCGCACAAGCCCTGCCACGATGATGGACTTGCCGACATTGCTGCCGGTTCCCTGAATCATGATCGCACGCGCCACGCCTCAACCCTTCCTGTTTTCCGCAACCTGCCGCATGATCGCCCGAAGGAAAAGGAGCAATCATGAACACGCCTGCACATTTGCTGATCGGCGCTGCGGTCATGGGGCGCAAAGGCAGCGCCGCCGTGGTCTGGGCGGCCCTGATTGGTGCCCTGTTGCCGGATCTGTCGCTGTATCTTTTGGCGGGTGGGGCGATATATCTTTTCGGCATTGCTCCGCCGATTGTCTTCAATGATCTCTATTTTTCCACATCCTGGCAGGCAATTTTTGCCATCGACAATTCGATGATCCTTTGGGGCGGGCTTCTGGGGGTCGCTATCTGGCGCAGGTCGGCATGGGCAATCGCGCTTACCGGGGCGGCGCTGCTGCATCTTTGCCTCGATTTACCGCTGCACCATGACGACGGGCGGGCGCATTTCTGGCCTCTTACGGGGTGGGTTTTTGACAGTCCGGTCAGCTATTGGGATCGCGACCATGGCGCGTTCTGGGTGGCGCCCATCGAAGCGTTTCTGGCGACGGTAGCAGCCGTGCTGCTGTGGCAGCAGCGAATTGGGATCGGGGTTATGGTCTTGGTAGGGTGCCTGCTGGTGGCCGAATTATGGATCGTCCGGCAATGGCTGTTTTACTTCACAGACAGCTGAAAACACAAAAGCACGCCCGGGGTGGGGCGCGCTTTTGTTTTTGAAATCAGCTTGTTACTAGGCGGCTTCGGCCTGTTGGGCGGCGTTGCGACGCTCGGATTCTTCACGTGACAGTGCCACAGAAGTCCGTACCCCTTTGCCCACAAATTCCATCAGTCCGGACACAACCCGTTCGTTGGGGTCAATACCGGCGCAGCTCAGCACTTCGCGGCCATCGCGCGAACGCGCCCAGCGTGCGATTTGCTCAGGACCATTGCCATATTTCTTGTCGTCCGCGATGGCGTCGTCCAACGCAGCCAGTACAACGGCTGCGAAAAGTTTACGTGCACGGTTGCCTTGCTCGTTATTAAAGGCTGTGCCGTCAACGAAATCCTTCATTCGTCGTCCTTTCCATTATTCTTGCTCTTGTCTTTTCGGCGTGACGTTCCTTATGGAGGAGTTTAGTTGATTCGGATACCCCGAAACTGCATAGCTCGCATGCGCCCGGCGCATGGCTTTTCGCAATTGCAGCACGAGATTTCGTTGTCTTGTCACCACCCATCCCGCCAGATATAGGGTGCGTCAACAATTCATCAACCTTTTGTCATGGTTTGGTCATATGCCTAAAATCAACGGAAACGAGATCCGCCCCGGAAATGTTCTGGAGCATAATGGTGGTCTGTGGGCTGCGGTCAAAGTCGATCATGTCAAGCCCGGCAAGGGCGGGGCTTTTGCCCAGGTGGAGATGCGCAATCTGCGCAACGGCTCAAAACTCAACGAGCGGTTCCGCAGTGCCGACAAGGTAGAACGGGTTCGTCTGGAGCAGAAAGATCAGCAATTCCTCTATGAGGATGCCGGCATGTTGGTTGTGATGGACACGGAAACCTACGAACAGGTTCAGTTGCCTGCCGAACTGCTGGGCGAACGGCGTCCGTTTTTGCAAGACGGCATGACCATCGTCGTAGAGTTCTACGAGGATGAAGCGCTGAACGCGACGCTGCCCCAAAAGGTGACCTGCAAGATCGTGGAGACCGAACCGGTGGTCAAAGGTCAGACGGCGGCGAATTCATTCAAACCGGCGGTTCTGGACAATGGCGTCAAGGTGATGGTCCCGCCCTTCGTCGGGCAGGATGAGGATATCATCGTGAATACCGAAACGATGGAATATTCCGAACGCGCCTGAGGCAGGCTGCGATCAGCTGTCCAGTAAAGTAACCATGGCGTCACCTGCCCGCATGTCGCCCCGGGCACGGTCAAACCGCAGATAGGCAATACCGGCATCCTGGGTGCGGCTAAGGAGTTGGCCTGCGACTTTGCCATTCGCGGTGATGTCGGTGCCGGTTTCCGCCGGACCACTGAGCGCCACCCTCGCCAACCCTTTGCGCAGTTCGGTTTTGTGCTTCATCCGGGCGGTGACCTCCTGCCCGACATAGCAGCCCTTGCGAAAATCGACGCCGGAGAGCCGTTCGAAACCGGCCTCCAGGATGAAAGTGTCCGGGGTCAGTTCAATGCCTGTCTGCGGGATCAGATGCGCGACTCTGAGGGCTGTCCAGTCAATGGTGTCTTCCGGGGCTGCCACGTCGCGATACGCTCGCCAGCCCAGAGCGTCATGACGCGGGTCGGCGTAGCCATCGGCGGGAACGGGGCCCAGCCCCCGGTGCAGATGTTTTTCGGTCGGCGTGATGGTGACGTCGGCGCGCAGCTTGTACATGCTCAGCCGTTGCACCAGCAGATCCGCGAGGCTCTCATGCACGTCGAGCAGGTAACCCTGTGGTGCTTTTGAGAGGAAGAAATCCGCGATGTATTTGCCCTGCGGCGTCAACAGGGCGGCATAGATCAGGCCGGTGTCGGGGCCTGCGATGTCATTGGTGATCAGGCCCTGCAGGAAATCCCGGACATCAGCCCCGGTCAGATGCAAAATGCGGTATGTGCTCATGGGGGGTTCCTCTTCTGGCCTTGCATGACATATAGAAGTTTCGCCGCGAAGAAGAAGGGGCATAACCTATGCGTGCACCGATTTCAGTGATTGTGCCAACTCTCAACGCCGAGCATCAGTTGGGGGCTTGCCTGACGGCGCTGATGCCGGGGCTGGAAGCCGGTCTGATCCGCGAGCTGATCGTTACCGATGGGGGCTCGGATGACGCTACCCTTGCCATTGCGCGCGCCTGGGGGGCGGAGACCGTCGAATGCCCTGCGTCACGCGGCGGGCAACTCGCACGCGGTTGTGCGCAGGCGCAGGGTATGTGGCTGCTGGTGCTGCATGCCGATACGGTGTTGCAGGAGGGTTGGGTGGCGGCTGTCGTCAAGCATCTGGAGACGCATGAAGCAGGCTGGTTCAAACTGCGGTTTGCCCAAGGCGGCACTGCTGGACGGATCGTCGCCGGCTGGGCCAATTTGCGCAGCCGGTCGGGGCTGCCCTATGGGGATCAGGGGCTGCTGATCCCGCGTGCCCTTTATTCTGACGTTGGCGGATACCCGGATCAACCTTTGATGGAAGACGTGGCAATCGCGCGCGCGCTCAGGGGGCGTTTGCGTGCGCTTGATGCCATCGCGCTTACCAGCGCGGCGCGCTATCATCGTCAGGGCTGGTTGCGGCGCGGTGCGCGCAATATCTGGACTTTGCTGCGGTATTTCGGCGGTGCATCGCCGCATCGGTTGGCCGAGAGTTACCGCCGCTGAACGGTTCCGGTTTTTCCGATTTGACAGGCACGAAAAGGTGCAATTGACGTCGCCATAACTTGGGCTAGTGTGGCGCCAGATCAAAAGGACAGCCCTTATGCCCCAAAAATCCATCACGCCCTCCGGCACGGGGTATCTGGCCATTCCGGGACCGTCTGTCATGCCGGAGGCGGTGCTGAATGCCATGCACAGGCCCGCGCCAAATATCTACGCAGGCGAGCTGCCGCAGATGATGCCGGGGATTGTTGCGGACCTCAAACGCGTGGCGCGCACGGATGGGCAGGTGGCCATCTACATTGCCAATGGTCACGGTGTCTGGGAGGCCGCCTTGGCCAATGTCGTAGCACCGGGCGAGCGGGTTCTGGTGCCTTCTACGGGGCATTTCGGCAAGGGCTGGGCGGGAATTGCCGAAGGGTTGGGGGCCCAAGCAGAGGTCATTGATTTCGGTAAATCCGCGCCAATGGACATGAGCCGCATCGCTGAGGCGCTGGCAGCGGACAAGGACCACAGGATCAAGGCCGTGCTGGGCGTGCATGTGGATACATCAAGTTCCGTGCGCAACGATATTGCCGCCCTGCGCGCAACCATGGACGCGGTTGGCCATCCCGCGCTTCTGATGGCCGATTGCATTGCGTCGCTGGGGTGCGACGCATTCGAGATGGATGCCTGGGGCGTCGATGTCATGGTCTCTGCCTGCCAGAAAGGGCTGATGGTGCCCCCGGGCATGGGGTTTGTCTTTTTCAATGACAAAGCCGCCGAGGTGCGTGCGGCAATGCCCCGGGTCAGCGAATACTGGAACTGGACGCCGCGTGCGAATCCGCAGGAGTTCTATCAGTACTGGGACGGCACAGCGCCCACCCATCATGTCTACGGGTTGCGGGCGGCACTGGATATGATCCACGCGGAGGGCATGGAGGCTGTCTGGGCGCGTCACGCGGTGCTGGCGCGGGCGATCTGGGCGGCCTGTGGTGCCTGGGCCGCGCAGGGCACGCTGCGCATGAACATCGACGATCCGGCACAGCGTAGCCATGCGGTCACAGCGCTGCATCTGGAAGCGCCTCAGGCCACTGCGCTACGGGACTGGACCGCTCAGAACCTGGGGCTGACCCTCGGCATCGGATTGGGCATGACCGCCCCCGATGATCCTGAGTGGCATGGGTTTTTTCGGTTGGGTCATATGGGTCATGTGAATGGCCACATGATCATGGGGTTGCTGGGCGGAATGGAGGCGGGGTTCAAGGCTCTGAACATCGCACATGGCCCAGGTGCTCTGGCGGCAGCGGCCCAGGTGATTGCCAGCGGCTAGAGATTTGGTTTTGCCCGATATCGCCGCTCTGATGCGCGGCGCCGGAAATCAAGCCAGTTCAGCCAGTAATTGACCGTGAGGCATAGGAAAACCGCTGCGATCAGGCCCCAGATCGCAAACAGAAACAGCAGTATCCACGACAGGTTCACACCGAACATCACGATACAGGCACTTGTGTAATTGGGCGCGCGGCCCAGTCTGTGGTTTTCCATAGCGCATCCCGTCTCAGGGCAGGTGCGCCAATTATATCCAACCCAAATCAGCCGTCAGCACTTTTCTGCGGCCCTCAGGGCGACAGGCAGAACTTCGGCCAGAATATCGAGATCGGCAGGTGTGCCGCAACTGACGCGAATGCACCGGTTCTGAGGCGCCACGAAAGGCATGCGGATGAAGACACCGCGGGCTACCATCTCTCGCAGGACCGTCTGGGCGAACGCCGGGTCCCGTCGACAGTCGATGGTTACGAAATTGGCGGCGGACTTAAGCGGGCTCAACCCATTGTTCCGCGCGATGTCCCAGATGCGATTGCGAGAGGCGACAACACGCGCCTGAACCGACCGTAGCCATGTCTGATCTTCCAGGGCGGCCAATGCGCCGGCCTGTGCGGCGCGGTTCATGCCAAAGTGGTTTCGCACCTTGTTGAATGCACAAATCAGCTCCGGGGCCCCGATCGCATAGCCGACGCGCGCGCCCGCAAGTCCATATGCTTTGGAAAACGTGCGCATTCTGATCACGCGAGGATCATCCATCGGCAGCGGCAGCGGCGTACCTTGGGGCGCAAATTCGATGTAGGCTTCGTCAAGTATCAGGAGCGTCCCTTCCGGAAGCGAGGACATGGCGGACACGATGTCCCGTCCCGAGTGCGCCGTTCCCATGGGATTGTCGGGATTGGCCAGATAGACAAGTTTCGCATCCACCTCGGCGGCTTTGGCAAACAGCGCGGTAAGGTCCTCGAAATCCTGTTTGTAGGGGACCTTGTGTAGGACGCCCCCATGCCCCGCCACATGATAGTTGAATGTAGGGTAAGCGCCGTCCGAGGTGACGACAGCATCGCCGGGACCAACCATCAGGCGCACCAGATAGCCCAGAAGCCCGTCGATGCCTTCACCCGGCATGATCGTTTCCGGGGTGATGCCGTAATGGGCCGCGAGCGCTTCGCGCAGTTCAAAGCTCTCGGGGTCGCCGTACATCCACTGCGGGGTTTCTGCCATGGCACGGGTCGCAGCGGGCGACGGGCCAAATACGTTTTCATTTGCGCCAAGGCGGGCGTCGAAGATCCGGGCGCGGGCGCGTTCCTGTGTCTCCGGGCCAACAAAGGGGACGGTTGCGGGCAGGGACTGGGCGAGTGGTGTCAATCGAAAGCTGGTCATGGCGTCTCTTAAAACGGCTTGGCGGGTTTGAGCAAGGCCCCGATTGCCCTAACGTTTTTCTGGTCAAAAAGATGCCGTTGCGGTCTGATGATCTGAGACAGAGGAGACACAGATGCCCCGCGTTACCGTTAGCCAGATCGACCACGTCGCTCATGTTCAGCTCAACCGCCCCGAAAAGCGCAATGCTGTGGATCAGGACATGTTCACCGCCCTGATTGACGCCGGTCAGCAAGTGGCTGCATCGGACGCGCGCGCGGTGGTTTTGTCAGGTGCGGGCGGGGCGTTTTGCGCAGGTATCGACATCAGCAGCCTCGGCGATATGCTGAGCAAGGATATCGCGGCCGAAATCATGCGCCGCACCCATGGCGCGGGCACCACCAACCAATGGCAGGAGGCCGCGATGGTCTGGCACCGTCTGGACATCCCGGTCATTGCCGCCCTGCACGGTGTTGCCTTCGGGGCCGGACTTCAAATCGCCTTGGGCGCAGACATCCGGATTGCGGCACCGGACACGAAACTGGCGGTGATGGAGATGAAGTGGGGCATTCTTCCGGACATGGGGGGCATGGTTCTGCTGCCGCGTCTGGTGCGTTCGGACGTGCTGCGCCGTCTGACCTATACCGCCACGCCGATCAGCGCCGAACAGGCTGCGCAATGGGGTCTTGTGACCGAGATTGCAGAGGATCCGCTGGCGGCCGCGACAGCGCTGGCCGAAGAGATTGCGGGCAAAAGCCCCAAGGCAATTCGTGCCGCCAAGTCACTGATAGATATTGCAGAAAACGAAAATACTGAGGCGGTTCTGCTGGCTGAATCGCGCCTTCAGGGCGCGCTGTTGGGCAAGCCGGAACAGATGGAAGTGATCGCCGCGCAATTTGCCAAACGCGCGCCGGTTTTCGACTGAGTTACAGCGCTCAGGACATGAATTTGCGCCGGGCCTCGCGGGCGATCTCATAGCGCAGTTCCAGGTCGGCGAGATGGGCCATGGCGGATTTGCGTTCGGCCTCTGTCTTACAGGTGCTGTAGGATTTGCGGGCCGCCTCCAGCGCCTTTTTCAGCGCGAATTCTTCGGGGACCACACCGGCCTCGGCCATGATCCGCATACCGGTTGACATCGCCGCCTCGTCACTTGTTTCCACCGGGCGGTCGGGCAGGGGGCGGCCTTCACCCTTCAACCCGCTCAGCGCGCCTGAGGCTCGCGCCTTGGCGATCTGCTGTTCGATGAGGGAGCGAAAACTGCGCATGGCGGCAGTTTACCCCAATTCAGCCAATCGGGCGAGCGCCTCTTTCAACTTGCTCTCTTCCTCTTCGCGCAAGGCCAGATTGGCGCGGGTTTCCTCGACCACCTCCGCCGGGGCGGAAGCCGCGAACTTGGGGTTGTTCAGACGCCCACGCAACCCGTCCAATTCCTTGCCAAGCTTATCCAGTGTTTTTTGCAGACGTGCTTTTTCTTCTTCAACATCAATGACATCAGACAGCGGCAGGCCAAAGCTGCCCCCCGTGACGGCCAGCGTGACGGACCCTTTGGGGAAGCTCTGCACCTCGCTCATGCTCTCGATCCGGGCCAGACGTTTGATCATGGTCTCATTGGCCTCAAACGCCGCGCGGGCCGCCGCATCCATACCGACAGCAACCAGCGGCACATAGGCCCCCGCGGGCACATGCATCTGGGCGCGGGCAGAGCGGATCGCCTCAATCAGGCTGACCACCCAGTTCAGTTCCTTGTCGGCAGCCTCATCGACCAGATCGGCGGCGCTGTAGCTGGGCCAGTCGGCAACCACAAGCTGGCTGTCGCGGCGGGCGGTGGCGGCCCAAAGCTCTTCGGTGATGAAGGGCATGATCGGGTGCAGCAGGATCATGCATTGATCCAGCACCCAGGCCATGGTGTCGCGGGTTTCCGGTGCGAGATCGGCGTTGGCGGCGTCCTGCAACAGCGGTTTGGAAAGCTCCACATACCAGTCGCAGACCTTGCCCCAGACAAAGCTGTAGGCGGCGTTCGCGGCATCGTTGAACCGGTAGTTTTCGAGGGCCGCGTCGATCTCTTCGCGGACCTTGGCGGTCTCTCCGATGATCCACTTGTTGACGGCTGCGGTGGGGGTCACAGGGCATGCACCACCTGTGCACAGGGTGTGCACCGCGGATGCACGCGCCTCGAAAACGCCGTTCATCTCGGCAAAGCGGCAGGCGTTCCAGAGCTTGGTGCCGAAATTACGGTATCCGGCGATGCGCGCGGTGCTGAGTTTCAGATCACGCCCCATGGCGGCCATGGCCGTCAGGGTGAAGCGCACCGCATCCGCGCCGTACTCGTCGATCATGTCCAGCGGGTCGAGCACGTTGCCCAAAGACTTGGACATCTTCTTGCCCTTCTCGTCGCGCACAAGCGCATGCACGTAGACGGTGTCGAAGGGCTTTTGCCCGACCACGGCGTATTGCATCATCATCATCCGCGCGACCCAGAAGAAGATGATATCGAAGCCGGTGATCAGCGTGGAGGTGGGGAAGTACTTTTGCAGCGCCGCGTTCTGGGCGTCCTGATCCGCATCGCCCGTCCAGCCCAGCGTGCCGATGGGCCAGAGGCCGGAGGAGAACCAAGTGTCGAGGACGTCGGGGTCGCGCGCAAGATAGACGGCGTCAACTTTCGTTGGCTTGTCAATTCCCAGATCTCTTCCCAAGTTCGTATTGGGTGATACGTCTTGCAATGGGCCTTCTGTCTTTTCAATCGCAGACTTATAGCAGCTTGCCTCTCCGACCACGGTCAGCGGGAAGTGAGATTTTTCATCATAGTAGACTTGGGCGGCTTTGCTGGCTTCCTCAAAACTAGGTGCACAGAATGAGACCGGATTGTCCCAGTTTTCAGTCTGCCCACGCGGCCGGTCGCCTTCAGCGGGCAATTCCTCGATAGCTGGCCCATACCACACCGGGATCTGATGCCCCCACCAAAGCTGCCGGGAAATACACCAGGGCTCGATGTTTTCCAGCCAGTTGAAATAGACCTTCTTGTCCTGTTCGGGGTGGATCGCGACGTCTCCGTTGCGCACCGCGTCAATGGCGGGCTGCACGATTTTCGAGGTCTCGACAAACCACTGATCGGTCAGCATCGGCTCAATGACCACTTTGGAGCGGTCGCCGAAAGGCTGCATGATTTTCTTGTTTTCCACCAGCGGCGCAAGGCTCTCGACTTCATTGCCCTCACCATCGAGCTTGGTCACGGTCTGCATGACCGCGAGGCCTTCGTCGGTGATCTGGGCGACGACCTTCTTGCGCGCCTCGAACCGGTCAAGCCCGCGCAGATCGTCCGGCACCAGATTGACCGCATCGGCCTTGGCCTCCGATAGCTCCCGCTCCCCTTGTGCGACGGCCATGGCAATCGCGGCAGCCTCGGCGTAGGGCGCGCCGTCGTCGCGCAGCGCGCCTTTGGTGTCGAGCAGCCGGTAGAGCGGGATGCCGCCGCGTTTGGCAACCTGATAGTCGTTGAAGTCATGCGCGCCGGTGATCTTCACGGCACCCGAGCCGAAGGTGGGATCGGGGTAGTCATCGGTGATGATCGGGATCAGACGGCGGTGCTCCTTTGGCCCCACCGGGATTTCGCAGAGCTTGCCGACGATGGGGGCGTAACGCGCGTCTGACGGATGCACGGCCACGGCGCCGTCGCCCAGCATGGTTTCGGGCCGCGTGGTGGCGATGGAGATGTAGTCGCGGGTTTCGCGCAGGGTCTCAACGCCGTCCTCGTCCTTCTCGACATATTCATAGGTGGCACCGCCCGCCAGCGGGTACTTGAAATGCCACATGTGGCCATCGACCTCGATGTTCTCAACCTCCAGATCGGAAATGGCGGTCTCGAAATGCGGGTCCCAGTTCACCAGCCGCTTGCCACGGTAGATGAGGCCGTCGTTGTACATCTGCACGAAGACCTTGATGACGGCGTCGTGGAAGTTCTGCTCGGTGGGTTCGGGATCACCGGGCGCGCCGCCCATGGTGAAAGCCTCGCGCGACCAGTCGCAGGAGGCACCAAGGCGTTTGAGCTGGCCGATGATGGTGCCGCGGGATTTGACCTTCTGCTGCCAGACCCGTTCGAGGAATTTCTCACGCCCCATCTCGCGGCGCGAGGGTTCCTGATTGGCGGCCATTTCACGCTCAGTCACCATCTGCGTGGCAATGCCGGCGTGATCGGTGCCGGGCTGCCAGAGCGTGTCGAACCCGCGCATCCGGTGCCAGCGGATCAGGATGTCCTGCAGCGTGTTGTTGAAGGCATGTCCCATGTGCAGCGAGCCCGTGACATTGGGCGGCGGGATCATGATCGAAAACGGCGCGGCACCCGGTTTGGCATGGGCCCCGGCCTGAAAAGCACCTGATTTTTCCCAGGCGGCATAGAGCCGCGCTTCGGCCTCTTTTGCGTCAAATGTCTTGGTCAGCGCCATGATCACGTCCTTCGTCACTCTGCCCGCGCGGGTCTAACCGAGCTTGCGGAAAAGGGGAAGGTGGCAGCCGGGGATAATTTGCTCCCGGCCTGTGATCAACTGCGTGGGGTTGCGACCAGAGGCTCGCGCTGCCCACTGCAGATAACCTGCGCGTCATAGGGTGTGCGGGCAAAGACCTCCTCGACCATGGGGGCGAAATGCGCCAGCGGCAGCGTGTCGTAATCGGGATCAAAGCTCGCCTGATCCCAGCGTTCGCAGAACGTGGCGCAATCCTCGAAATACGGGTGGCCTGCATATCTGTCGCGTTTGTGCGGATCAGCCCCGACGTGGTGGCCATAATAGACCATCTGGAAATCGCCATGTTTCTCGACCACCCAAGCGCATTGTTCGCGCACGAAGGGGCGCAGAATGGTGGCGGCATATTCGTCGTGGTTATGAGGCGCGTAGATGTCGCCGATATCATGCAGCAACGCAGAGACCATCCAGTCGATATCCGCACCATCCCGCCACGCCCGTGTCGCCGATTGCAGCGAGTGGCCCAGACGGGTGACCTGATAGCCTGACAGGCTTTCATCGAGATCGACCAATGCTTTGAGCAACCGCCCGGCGGTGCCCCGCGTGTAGGCGACCTCGTGTTCGGTCAGAAAGGCGTAATCCTCGGCGGTGCCATCTTTCATTTGCGTGAAGCCCACGTGTTTCATGTCACTGGTGCTCATGCGTATAGGCCTTTCTTGCTTTTGGCGCCGGCCATCATCACCTTGGCCTGTGCTTGCCGTATCTCTTCATATTGCGCGAGGGCCTGCGGCGCAAAGTCCGTTTCAGGCGGATCAAAGCTGAGGAAATTGCCGTGCCGGTCCGCGCCCCGCGCCAGCACTGCGTAATCCACATCACCCAAGCGTTGTTTGATGTCTGGCGTGCAGTAGCGGATGACAGCGGCGATGCGACGATCATCGGTTGTGTTGGGGCCGGAGCCATGAATGGTCAGCCCGTGATGCAGCGACATCTGGCCGGGATGGATTTCAATGGGTGTCTTGTCCTCTTCGGCGACATCCACCCTGATCTCCTGTCCCCGGCTCAGCAGGTTGTCCTCGGCAAAGGTATCCTCATGGGGCAGGATCGGGTTTTTGTGGGAGCCTTTGACGAAATCCATACAGCCCGAAGCGGGCGTGGCGGGCGACAGCGACAGCCAGGCGGTGACCAGCCCGTCAACCGCGCCCAGACCCCAATAGGTCAGATCCTGATGCATCGAGACCTTATGGGCCGTCCTCGGTTCCTTGATGAAAAACTCGACGGCGTAAATCAGGATATCCGGCCCCAGAATGCCCTCCACCACATCCAGTATGCGCGGATCAGACCCGATGCGATGGGCCAGCGGCATCACGCAATGGGCGTTGACACGCTTGTAGGTGTTCAAGGACAGGGGCAGGTCCGCCGCCAGCCAGGTATCTTCGATCCGTTCCAGTTCGGCGCGCAAGTTCCGCGCCTCATCAGCTGGCATGACCGGGATCGGAAAAAGGTAGCCATCGTCCCAGTAGGATTTGGTCTGGCTCTCGCTGAGACGGCCTTTTTCCAGGGGCAGGGATGAGACCATGTGATACCTCCTCTTTTGCCACAACGATGTCTGAGGCGGCGGCGATCCTCTGTTCTGTTTGCGACCTGGGCGGAGGTCGCATTCCCGCCGATCCGGCGACTGGGTGATCAAACCATCGCTCGCGTGACTGGACAAGCGCGCCCTTGCCGCTAGTGTCCGCGTGACGCGATGGCACAAGATGGCACAAGGAGAAATTCCCCATGGAAAAGTTCGGCAAATCACAATCGATCAGACGTGTGGAAGATGTGCGGTTCCTGACCGGCCATGGCCGTTATGTAGATGATATCGCGCCGGAAAATGCGCTGCGGGCCTTCGTTTTCCGGGCTCCTGTCGCGCATGGTGTGATCACTACACTGGATGTGTCGGACGCGCGAGAGGCCGAAGGTGTCCATGCGGTTCTGACCATAGATGACCTCGAAGCGGCCGGCATGGATGTCAACATGTTTGGGGCGACGGTCAAAAACCACGATGGCACCCCGGGGGCGGCACCCAAGCGCCCCTTGCTGGCAAAGGGGAAGATGCGGTTTGTCGGCGAGCCGGTTGCTTTTGTGGTGGCCGAAACGCTGGATCAGGCGCGCGACGCGGCAGAGCTGATACTGCTTGATTACGATGATCTGCCCGCCAAGATGGATGTGGCGGCCGGGGGCGCGCCTGTGCATGATGACGTGCCAGACAACCGGGCCTTTGACTGGGCAATGGGGGACGAGGCAGCAACCGATGCCGCCTTCAGATCAGCGGCCAGAACCGTCAGCCTGGATGTTGGAGACAACCGGATCATCGTCAATTCGCTGGAACCGCGCGGGTGTTTTGCCGAATGGGACGGTAACCGGGTGCATGTGTCGCTGGGCGGACAGGGGGTCTGGGGCCAGAAGGAATTCATTGCCAAGGCACTGGGGCTCGAAGAAGCCGATGTGCGCGTGACCACGCCGGATGTGGGCGGTGGTTTTGGCATGAAGGGGTTTCCCTATCCCGAATACGCCCTTGCGGCCCATGCCGCACGGCTTGCGGGGCGTCCTGTGCGCTGGATGTCGGAACGCACCGAGGCCATGCTGTCGGACAATGCTGGCCGTGATCTGGTTTCCACGGCTGAGTTCGCCTTTGACGAGACCAACAGGATCATCGCCTACCGGGTGCACACCCGCTGCAATCTGGGCGCCTATAACAGCCATTTCGGGCAATTCATTCAATCGCAGCTTTTCAGCCGCGTCATGATGGGTGTCTATGACGTGCAGAAAACCTGGCTGCGGGTTGAGGGGATTTACACCAATACGACCTATGTGGATGCCTATCGCGGCGCTGGGCGTCCGGAGGCGATTTACGTCCTGGAACGGCTGATGGACCGGGCGGCGCGCGAGTTGGGCGTAGACCCCATTGCGCTGCGGCGGCGCAATTTCATCAAGCCCGAACAGTTCCCCTACGACACCACCGTGGGCGAAACCTACGACGTGGGGGATTTCAACAAGGTGCTCGACCGGGCGGTGCAGGAAGCGGCACTTTCAGGCTTTGAGGCGCGCAAAAAGGCTGATGCCGAACGCGGTCTTCTGAGAGGCGTTGGTTTGTGTTACTATATTGAAAGTATTTTGGGTGATCCTTCGGAAGGCGCGAAGGTGACGTTTAATGAGGACGGTACGGTGACGATTTACGTGGGCACACAATCCACAGGGCAGGGGCATGAGACGGTTTTTGCCGCCTTCCTTGCCGATCAGACCGGTATTCCCGCTGAAATGATCTCCGTTGTACAAGGCGACAGTGACCTGATCGCCTCGGGCGGTGGTACGGGCGGGTCGCGATCCGTCACCGTGCAGACCAATGCGACACTGGCCACGGTTTCAGCGATGACCGAGAGTTTCTCTGCCTTTCTGGCCGATGAAATGGGCGTACCCGCTTCAGAGATCAGCTTTGACGACGAACGGTTCCGCGCTGATGGGTCGAACCTGACACCGACCATGCTGGAGGTGGCAGAAATGGCCCGCGCGAAAGGGCGCGATGATCTGCTGGTACATGAAGCGCGCGCCACTCTGCCCGCGCGCAGCTTTCCAAACGGATGTCATGTTTCAGAGGTTGTGATCGACCCCGAGACCGGTGTGGTCACGGTCGAGCGTTACACGGTCGTTGATGATTTCGGCAATCTTATCAATCCGATGCTGGCCGAAGGTCAGGTTCATGGCGGGGTGGCTCAGGGGATCGGTCAGGCGATCACAGAGCATGTTGTCTACGACGCGGATGGGCAATTGCTCACGGCATCGTTCATGGACTACGCCTTGCCGCGCGCGGATGACATACCCACTATTAGTTTTACATCGGAACCGGTGCCCTCCACCGCCAACATCATGGGTATGAAGGGATGTGGCGAAGCGGGCACGGTGGGTGCATTGGCCGCCGTTGCGAACGCGGTTCAGGATGCGCTTTGGGAGCGGGGCGTACGACAGGCTGATATGCCTTTCACACCGCATAAAGTTTGGGAGCTGTTGAACAGTGAGGTCCTCGCGGCGGAATAACAGATGGCTCGGCTGGCTGCGCAGCAGGTTCTGGCGCCGGCCCGATAGCGATTTTGGCCCCCGCCGTGGCCCCGTTGTCCATGTGGTGATCCTGGATGGCACCATGTCCTCGCTCGAACCGGGGTGCGAAACCAACGCAGGAAGGGCCTATCATCTGTGCCGCGAAGTCGGCAGCGAACTGTCGATCTACTATGAACCGGGATTGCAATGGAATGGCTGGCGCTCGGCCATGGATGTGTTGCAGGGGCGTGGGATCAACCGCCAGATACGACGCGCCTACGGCTATCTGGCCTCGCGGTACCGTCCGGGCGACAAGATTTTCCTGATGGGGTATTCGCGGGGGGCCTATGCGGTCCGCAGCCTTGCGGGCGTGATCGACCGCATGGGGCTCTTGCGTGCAGAAGAGGCAACGGAACGCAATATTCGCGATGTCTACCGCCACTATGAGGGAGATCCGGACAGTGCCTGCGCCCGCGAATTTCGCGCCGCGCATTGTCTGGGCGAGGTGCAGATCGAAATGATCGGCGTCTGGGACACGGTCAAATCACTTGGGTTCAATGCGCCGCTTCTGTGGCGCCTGAGCGAAGCGCGTCATGCGTTTCACAACCACCATCTGAGCCACAACGTCAAAGCCGGGTTCCAGGCACTGGCGCTTGATGAAACCCGCGTGGTTTATGCGCCGGTGATGTGGACGTCCCCGGAGGGGTTCGAAGGGCAGGTTGAGCAGGTCTGGTTTCCGGGCACTCATGGCGATGTGGGGGGGCAGCTGGGCGGCTATGAGGAGGCGCGCGAGTTATCCAACATACCGCTTGTCTGGATGCTGGAGCGCGCGCAAATCTGCGGGCTGCCGCTGCCCGATGGCTGGGCGCAACGGTTTGCGCAGGATGCCACAGCACCCTCGACGGGCACTTTCAGAGGGTACGGCAGATGGTTCATTTCCCGTCGCGCTCGCAAAGTAGGCCTCGATCCATCGGAACATCTGCACGACAGCGTTTCCTTGAGAGAGGCCGCAAAACCTCCGGCGCGCGGCTGGGTCCGGTTCAGCAAAACGGTCTAGAGAACCCCGCCAAATTCTCACCATATTGCCCTGTTATTCACCTTTTGCGTATCCTGGAGGTGGTTGATGTTGCGAAAGACTTCATTGATTTGCGCTGTCTGGATGGCGGGGTTTTTGCCCGCCCATGCCGGTCAGCCGATCAGCGAAAGCATGATCCAATGCGGTGCGCTCTACACCGTTGCATCCGACCGCGTCAGCACCTTTGATCGCGCCCGACGGCTTCATGCCGCAGCGCAGGTTTGGGCGGACGCAGCACTGGCGCAGGCCGAAAATGAAAGACGCTCCGATACCGAAGGCTATGTCTCCCACCTCTGGGGTGAGAAATGCGCGCAATGGTCGGACAAGGGCGCGCTCTATTTTTTCAGCGAGGATTTTCGCGACTGGACGTCCTATTGCCGGGCGCTGGCACGCAGCAGGGGCCTGCACATCGATCCCGATTGATCCCGTTTGCGGGTCGTGGGTCAGGCTAGCTTCATGATGATGCAGGTCGTGGAGCCCGTAGAGTAAAGCTTGTCATCATCAGCGCCCCTGATCTCAGCATGGGCCACCCCGGTGGAACGTCCGGCGTGATCGACTTCAGCCTTGCAGATCACGCGCGTGCCCAGCGGGATGGCGCGCAGGATGTTCACCTTGAATTCCAGCGTTGTATAGACCGAGCCGCGCGGCACGCAGGTCATCACCGAACAGCCCAAAGCGCTGTCCAGAAGCGCGCCGTACCATCCGCCGTGCACGGTGCCCATCGGGTTGGTCACGTTGAACTCAGGCGTGCCGGTGAAAACCGCGCGCCCTTCGGCCACATCTTGCAGCGTGAAGCCCATGGTCTGGCCAATCGGCGGGCCGGGCGTCTTGCCCTCCAGGATCGATTGCATGAATGCCAGACCGGAGAGCTGTAGCACCTCGTGTTGGGGCATCAGATCGGCGGGGGATGTGGCGATGGGCATGGGCGTCTCCGGGGCTGCGCTACCCCGGAAGCTAGGATTATCGGTTTTGAGCTACAAGACTTACGCGACGTCCCGCACGCCGGTAACGGCCTGTGTGACCCCCAACGCGTGGCAAATCTCTCGGGTCATTTCGGGCCGGTTCAACGTGTAGAAATGCAGACTGTCGACGCCTTCGTCCAACAGGTCCGAGCACATCTCCGTGCAGATTGCCGTGGCCAGAAGGTCATGCCGGTCATCGCGGATGGCGGTATCAAACGCCTGATCGAGCCAGTCCGGTACGTTTGCGCCGCAACGCAGCGCGAATTTGCGCGCGTTCGTCCAGTTGATGATCGGCAGAATGCCCGGTGTGATCGGCGCTGTGATGCCCGCTTTGGCGCAGTCATCCCGGAAGCGCAAAAACGTGTCCGTCTCAAAGAAGAACTGGGTGATGGCCTCGTCAGCCCCTGCGTCGATCTTGGCCTTGAGCCAATCGATGTTGGCCTGCTGATTTTGCGCATCCGGATGTTTCTCGGGATAGGCCCCGACACGCAGGGTAAACTGGCCGGTCTGCGCCAGCGCTTCGATCAATTCACAGGAATTTGCGAAACCCTCAGGGTGTGGCTCAAACCCGGCGGCACCTTCGGGGGGATCGCCTCGCAAGGCCACGATGTCGGTCACACCTGCCTTGGCGAAACGCTGGGCCGTGGCCATGGTTTCGGATTTGGTTGCCCCCACACAGGTCAGATGTGCGGCGACCGGCAGCCCGGATGATTTGCGCAGGGTATAGGCGGCATCATGGGTCAGGTCGCGGGTGCTACCACCCGCACCATAGGTGACGGAGAAGAACCGTGGCTCCAGCGGTGCCAGCGCCTGCGCGGTTTCCCACAGCTTGAAAGAGGCGTCGATGGAACGGGGCGGGAAGACTTCAAACGAGACGGAGGGCGTGGGCATCAAACAGGATCCTCATGATTTCATGCCTTGTGCCACAGATGTGTTCGTGAGACAAATTCATAACTCTCATCTTTAACATGAGGATCATATGCATATCGAGTTCCGCCATCTGCGCACCATTCAGGCCATTCACGAGGCGGGTGGGCTGGCGCGGGCGGCCGATCAGCTGCACATCACCCAATCGGCGCTGAGCCACCAGATCAAGGGGTTGGAGGATCAGGCCGGTGTGGAACTTTTCGTGCGCCGCTCCAAACCGCTGAAACTGTCGCCGGCCGGTATGCGCCTGTTGAAGCTTGCTCAGCAGGTTCTGCCGCAGGTGCAGGCCTTGCAGGAAGAATTCACCGGCCTGCGAGCGGGATCGACCGGGCGGATGCATATCGCCATTGAATGCCATGCCTGTTTTGAATGGCTTTTTCCGGTGCTGGAATTGTTCCGCAAGAACTGGGGCGATGTGGATGTGGACATTCGCCCCGGGCTCGCCTTTGACGCGCTGCCTGCGCTGCTGAAAGAAGAGGTCGATCTGGTTATTTCCTCCGACCCCGAGGAGTTGCAAGGTGTGGAATTTGTGGAACTCTTTGATTATGCGCCGGTTTTTGTCGCCGCCAGCACACATCCGCTGGCCAAGAAACCCTATGTGGATGCGGCCGATTTCAGGGGTGAGACGCTCATCACCTACCCGGTGGAGCGCACCCGGCTGGATGTGTTCAGTCAGCTTTTGATCCCGGCCAAGGTGGAACCGGCAGCGATCCGGCAGGTGGAACTGACCGCGGTGATCCTGCTGCTGGTTGCGTCAAATCGCGGGGTGTCGGTCTTGCCCGACTGGGTTGTGCGCGAGGTCAAATATTCCTCTGACTACATCACGCGGCCCCTGACTGAGGCGGGTATCACGCGCAGGCTTTATGCCGCTGTCCGGCAGGACGATCTGGAAAAACCCTATATGAAACAATTGCTGGAACTGGCCGGGACAGAAGCACGCAAACTTCAAATGCAGTGAGGGACATCCATCAGGCTTTCGCGCGGAGCATTTTCTAGTATAGGTTGCAAGTAATGGATGCTTTCACAGAGAAGACCGAGCCGGCATGAAGGCTGACAAGCAGCGCCGCGCGCCTCCTGAGAGATCGGCCAACCCCATCGCGAAACCGGGTGGTGCAAGACTGAGTGTTCTGGCGCAGAAGGCCAGCACCAGCCAAAGTGTTGTTGCATTGAACGCTATCCAGACCCGCGCCAATTTGCATGCGCGCCCCGATGCCCCGTTGCAACGTGTCGTGGCAGAGGGGCTGGCGCCGGGTACAAGGGTGCGGGATGCCACGGGTCGGCGGGGCCGGATCGTGGTGTCAGACAACAACGATACAGACAGCTACAGCGTTGAATTCGAAGGCAGTGACGGGCCTGAAACCGTGGCGCGCACCGATCTTGATCTGGACAGGGACGCCGGTGCCGGCGCGCTGGCCGAGCCGGAGCCCGAAGTGGAGGCTGTGGCTCAGGACGTACCGGAGTTTTTCAGCAACTCTTTGAAGCACGGCGTTTTTTCCGGCACGATCGAAACCGGTCCCAACCGCAACTGGGCGGATTTGCATGTCACGGGCAAGATCGGCGAGCCTGCAAATCCAGGTGACCTGAAGGCCTATTTTCAGGAACTTTACAGCCTGATGGCGGGTCATCACAGGTTTTCGGGCGTTGCGGGCGTGCTGGAATGGCATCCGACAGGGGCCGTCGTGACCAAACAGATTGTCGAGCTTCTGGGCTCAAGTCTGGGGGGCTGGTTTGAATGGGCCAAGGGTTTCGCAGCGCAGAAACGGCGCAAATCGGCAGCGCAGAAATCCGGGGTGAAACGTCAGAATCTGGCGGGCAAGATCGACCGCGATGTCGTGCCGGAACACATGCACTTCATGAAGTCGCTCAAAGGGGCCGAAGGCGTGAGCATCGGTTACAAGGGCGGGCCCATCTCAGACGAGGACCGGGCCATTCTTTCCAACCCGGAAACCAACGCTGGCCTGACGGATGAACAAATACACACCATGATGAACCCGAACATGCTGGCGGATACCGAGGGCGCAAAGACCGTCATGGATGCCTATGAAGAAGTGCTGATGGACGATCAAAACCCTATGGGGCCCAGCCTGATCATCACACTGGATTATCGCAAGCTTCCCGATCTGATCAAAAAGCTCTGACGTTTCGGTGCCCGGATTTCTGACCAACGGGCCTAAGCAGGCATCCCGCGCAGGCTTTATGCGGCAGTCCGGCAGGACGATCTGGAAACGCTCTTTATGAAACAGCTTCTGGAACTGGCCGGGACCGAAGTGCGCAATTTGCAGGCGCACTGAGGGGCGGAGTTCATCGCGGCGGCAGGCTGTGCTAGGCTGCTTCGGAGGCCAGACGCGGGGGGAAAGCATGGGCACAAGCACGCGATTCTACGCTGATCTTCCGCGCACCGCGAGTTTTGACAGCCTGTGCGATCCCGCCTGCTTCACCGCCATTCCCGAGGATTGGCTGGTGGGGGTGTCCGACGTGGTCAATTCCACGGTTGAGGTGGCCAACGGGCGCTACAAGACGGTCAACATGGTCGGGGCAGCGGTGATTTCGGCGCAGATCAACGCGGCGGGTGGTGCGCCCTTTCCTTTTGTTTTTGGCGGGGACGGGGCGACTTTTGCGATCTGGTCCGAGCAGCGGGCCGTGGCTGAAGACGCTCTGCGTGCGGTGCAGCGCTGGGCTGCGGATGAGTTCGAGATCGGGTTGCGCGCCGGGCTGGTGCCGGTGCGTGACATTCTGGCCGCCGGTCTCAGCATCAGGGTGGCACGCTATCAGGCTTCTGAGACGGCGGACTATGCTATGTTCAACGGGGGCGGCGTATCCTGGGCGGAAAGCTCCTTGAAATCAAAGAATTACGGGTTCGATCCAGCGCCTGCGGGCACCGTGCCTGACCTGACTGGCCTGTCCTGCCGTTGGTCGCCGACCACGGCGCAGAATGGCACGATCCTGTCGCTGGTGATGCAGCCCGTGGGCGGTGTGGATGGCGCGAGGTTCACGCAAGTGGTGGGCCAGGTCATCGCGTTGACGCAAGGGTTGGCGCGGGGTGGGCATCCGGTGCCCGCAGACGGGCCGGGCAACCGCTGGCCGCCGCCCGGCGTCAAGCTGGAGGCACATGCGACCAAAGGCGACGGATCGTTCAGCGCCACGCGGCGGAAAATACTGCTCGAAACGCTGCTGGCCTGGGTGCTGATCCGCAGCGGTCTGACCGTGGGCGGCTTCAACGGTCACCACTATGCGCGCACTGTTTCGCGCAATTCGGACTTTCGCAAATATGATGACGGGCTGAAGATGACGCTGGATTGCGACCCGGATACCTTGAGGAAAATCAAGGCCTTGCTGGACAAAGCGCAGGCGGACGGGGTGGTGGACTATGGTGTTTTCGAGCAGGATCAGGCGATGATGACCTGCATCGTGCCCTCGGTTCTGACCGATGACCACATCCACTTCATCGATGGTGCCTCGGGCGGGTACACACAGGCGGCGACCATGATCAAGGCACGCAAGCGGGCATGAGCGGGTGCCTCTAGCGGGCCAGCCGCGCCGCGCGTCCGCCCCGGCGCTTGGTGATCAGGCCGGTGCGGGTCGGCAATTCATCCATGACCGCGCGGCGTGCTTCGGGCGTCATGCGTGACCACTGGGTGATCTCGTCGATGGATCGCAGACAGCCGGTGCAGATGCGGGCCTCCGGGTGCACCACACAGATCTTGATGCAGGGGCTTTCGACCTCCTCGCGGCGCCAGATGTCATCTGTCATGTGCTACCCTTCCATACCCGCCCGGATCACACGGATACGGTCCAGGGTTCCCTGCAAGATATACCCGGCGGCCACGTGATCAATAACCTCGGCGCGACGTTTTCGCGACGTATCCGCCTCCAGAAGCGCGCGTTCTGCGGCGACGGTTGACAGGCGTTCATCCCAGAAGGTGATTGGCACGCCGATCCCGTCTGCGCGCGCGAGGTTGCGCGCAAAGGCGCGCGTGGACTGGCAGCGTGGTCCTTCGGAGCCATCCATGTTGCGTGGCAAGCCTAGCACGATCCCGCCAATGCGGCGGTCTGCGATGATTTTTGCCAGCTGGGCCGCATCCAGCGTGAATTTGCGCCTTTTGATCGTTTCCAGCGGGGTGGCGACCGACAGGAAGGTGTCTGAGACTGCAACCCCGATGGTCACCGTGCCCAGATCGAGCCCCGCGATGCTCTGCTTGGGTGGCAGGCTGGCCGCAAATTCCGCGACATCTTCAAAGATCATTCGACAACCTGAGCGCGCTGGCCCGCGCGCAACAACAAATCAAGAGCGCGGGTGTCATCGGCAAAAACCTCAATGGCGTTTTCATAGATTGCGCGCGCCTGATCATATCGTTCAAGGACGCCCAATGCGCTGATGAGCTGCGCCCAGTCCTGAACCGTGCCACCTTCGGTTGCCAACCGCTCGGAGAGACCCGCGACCATGCTCTGGATCATCTCCATGCGCTCTGCGGGGCTCATGTCCTGCGCGGCTTCGATATCGGCGGCTGTGGGGCCGCGCCCGGTGCCGATCTGCGGCAGCTGATAGGTTACGCCTGCGCGGAACGCCATGTCTTCGATCTGCGACAGGATCGGGGCAATCCAGGGGGCCTCTTCCGGGCCTTCGCGCAAAAGCGCGTCCCAGAGCCGAAACGCCGTGTCGGGCCGCCCGGTCTGGGCCATCATCAGCCCCAGATAATAGCGTGCGGTGCCGTTGGTTGCATCGAGCGTCAGGGCCGCGCGCAGGGCCTCTTCGGCTCTCGGAGAGACATAACCACCTGCCGCCAGCACCAGCATGTCCGCATAATCCACGAAATCATTTGCGGTGCTCTCATCGCCCTTGATGCGCAGGACGTGGGCCTGTGCGCGAGCCGCTTGCGGGAAATTGCCCAGGTTGGCTTCGTTCTGGGCCAGCAGAATATGGCCTTGCAGATCATCCGGACGCTCGGCAACGGTTTCCCTGAGCTTCTCGACAAGCGCCACGTAATCCGGGCTTGCCTGTGGCGTGGCCCCGGCGGGCAGGCTGGCTTCTGCCGCCTCCTGACTGGGGCGGTTTTCACGCGCGCCTTCGGCCAGGGCAATCCGGCTCTGGAGACCCAGATCGCCATAACCCGGTGCGCCGAGCTGCGTATAGAGCGCCACGCTGCCACCGATCAAGATCAGGGCCAGAACACCCGCGACAAGCGCTGGCGCGCCCTTGCTGGCATCCGTTGACAGGTTTTCCGCTTGCAGGGCGGCATCAGCCGATAAGATACGGCGCGAAACTTCGGCACGCACCCGTTCGGCATCCGCCGCACTGACAACACCCCGCGCAAGGTCCTTGTCCACTTCGCGCAGTTGATCGCGATAGACACGCAGATCATAGGCAGCGGCCGGTTCAACCAGTCCTTTGCGCGGAGCGCGCAGGCCCGCGGCCAGTACCACCGATACCATCAGCGCCAGCCCCCCGGCTATGATCCAGAATAGTGTCATGCGTAACGGCTCCTTCGACGTCAGATGTAGCCACCATTGCGCCGGTGCAAAAGAGACAAATGATCACGCCTTCGCGTGGCCGCTGTTGCAATAGTGAAAGGTGTCGCAAACTTGTTAGAAAGCGGCGCGCGCAGTATCCTCTTTTTCGGCCAGTGCAGCAGAACGGTGTCATTCTGAATGTCGGGCCGAATCCGCATTCTTTGTCTTGGGGTGGTCTTGCCATGAAACGCTATTCGGTTTTTGCGGTCGCACGGGAAGCTGCGCGCTATCACACGGGCTGGGAACGGGCATGGCGCAAGGCTGAGCCAAAAAAGAAATACGATGTGATCATCATTGGCGCGGGCGGCCATGGTCTGGCGACGGCCTATTACCTGGGCAAGCGGTTCGGCATCAAAAACGTGGCCATTCTGGAAAAGGGCTGGTTGGGCGGCGGCAACACCGGGCGCAACACCACCATCATCCGCTCGAACTATTTGCAGGATCCGTCTGCGGCGCTTTATGAAAAATCGCGGTCGCTTTATGAGACCATGAGCCAGGATCTCAATTACAACGTGATGTTCAGCCCGCGTGGCGTGATTATGCTGGCGCAGACCCATCACGAGGTGCGCGGCTATCAGCGCACCGCCCATGCCAATGCGCTGCAAGGGGTGAAAACCGAATTCATCAATCCGACGCGGGTCAAGGAACTGGTGCCGATCATCAACATCGACGGGCCACGCTACCCGGTGCTGGGCGGGCTCTGGCAGGCGCGCGGCGGCACGGCGCGGCATGATGCGGTGGCCTGGGGCTATGCGCGGGCGTGTTCGGACATGGGCATGGATGTGATCCAGCAATGCGAGGTCACGGGCGTGCGCCGCGAAGGCGGCAAAGTGGTCGGCGTTGATACCAGCAAGGGGTCGATTGATTGCGACAAGCTGGGCATTGTGGTTGCGGGCAATTCCGGCCATGTGGCGGGGCTGGCGGGCTTCCGGCTGCCGATTGAAAGTGTGGCCTTGCAGGCGCTGGTTTCCGAACCAATCAAACCCTGCATGGATGTTGTCGTTATGGCCAACACCGTGCACGGCTACATGAGCCAGTCCGATAAGGGCGAGATGGTGATTGGTGGTGGCACCGATGGGTACAACAATTACACCCAGCGCGGATCGTTCCACCATATCGAGGAAACGGTGCGGGCGCTGGTCGAGACCTTCCCGATGGTCAGCCGCCTGAAAATGCTGCGCCAATGGGGCGGGATCGTGGACATCACCGGGGACCGCTCGCCGATCCTGTCAAAAACACCGGTCGAGAATGTCTTCATCAACTGCGGCTGGGGCACCGGCGGGTTCAAGGCGACGCCAGGGTCCGGCTGGGCCATGGCGGAGCTGATCGCCAAGGGTCACGGGCCGCTGACGGATGCCTTTGGCATGGAGCGTTTCCGCGAGGGGCGGTTCATCGACGAAAGCGTGGCCGCCGGGGTGGCGCACTGATGTCAGTCTTCGATGGATTTTTTGCCTTCACCGGCGGCACTGCCAAAGGCGATCAACTGGCTGACATCGACTTCGCGCCCGCCGCGCGCGGCTTTACGGGCGGCCATGGCACGTCTTTCCCTGATCAGCATCAAAAGTGCCACCGCGCCAATGGCGCCAAAGCCCAGCACCGCGATCATCGTGTCGCTCATATCGGGTCCTTTATTCTCTCGGGTCTGAGGATGTTAACGCGCATAAGTGCCTTTGGCGATACGGAAGATGCACGCTTGCGCGGGCTCGACCCGGCAATTTCCGGTGGCCTTTCGGCACAATCTGGCCGTCCAAAACAGGGCCAACCGGCTTGCGCGCGCCGAAATTCACCGGGGTTTTCCGCTGATATTGCGACCCGGTCCCTGCCGTACACACTGGCCTCCCGTAACAAGGAGACAGAACCATGGCTGACTATACGACCCACAACGACGGCGTCAGTGGTAAAGGCATCTTCATCGCGCTGGTGGTTATCGGCGCATTTGTCTTCCTGCTGGCAGTGCTTGGCACTGGCACCGTCCCCACTGACCCCGATGCTGCCGGTGATCCCGCAGCCATCGAGTCCGCACCTACAGCCCCCGCTGAAACAGCGCCGGCTGTCGTCGAATAACTCCCACTTCATTGTGCGGACCGCCAAGGGCGGGCGTCTTTTGACGTCCGCCCTTTTGGCGTGCCGTGCCCCGATTGCCGGAGCCTTGCCATGCTGAGCCTTACCTGTCCTGTCTGCGGTGTGACTGCCGAAGAAACCGAATTCCACGGAGGTGGTGAAGCGCATCTGAAGAGATTTGGCCCCGGTGCCACTGACGATGACTTTGAAGGTTATCTCTTCATGCGCGAAAACCCTCGTGGGGTTCATTTCGAACGCTGGCGTCATGCCTATGGCTGCGGCAAATGGTTCCACGCGGCCCGTTGCACGACCACGTTGCAGGTTTTCGGCACCTACGCGGCCCAAACCTATGAACCCCCCAAGGATATCTGTGAGAAAATCAGTGGCGAGCGCCCGGGCTGGTCGTGGAGGCTTTTCAAGTGACGCAGCACGCCACTTTCGTTGACAAGAATTTTTCCTGCCCGGCGGCCATGATGCCCCGGCGTTCCGTGAGGATCCTGAAATGAGCACGCGTCTGGTAAAAGGTGGCCGTCTGCTGAACCGGCAAAAGGCGATGAATTTCACCTTCAATGGCAAGCAATTGCGCGGTTGCGAAGGGGATACGCTGGCCTCGGCCCTGTTAGCCAATGACCAGATGCTGGTCGGCCGGTCTTTCAAGTACCACCGCCCGCGTGGCGTGGTGGCATCCGGTGCCGAGGAGCCCAATGGTCTGGTCAACCTTGGTGCGGAAGGGAAATTCGAGCCGAACCAGCGCGTCACGACCACTGAGTTGTTCGAGGGGCTGAGTGCCCAGAGCCAGAACCACTGGCCAAGCCTCGAATTCGACGTCGGTGCAATCAACAGCCGTCTCAGCCGCTTTCTGCCCGCCGGTTTTTATTACAAGATGTTCATCCACCCACGGCCCCTGTGGAAACATGTCTATGAGCCGATCATCCGCCATTCCGCGGGTCTGGGGCGGGCACCGAAGGCGCGCGATGTCGATACCTACGAACATTATCATTTCTTTTGCGATGTGATGGTGATCGGCGGTGGTGTCGCAGGGTTGCAGGCCGCAAAGGCGGCCGCTCAGACAGGGGCCAAGGTGCTTTTGGTCGAGCAATCCGCCCATTGGGGCGGGCGGGCACCGGTCGATGGCGGCTCAATTGATGGCGCGCCTGTGGAGAACTTTGTGGAGCAAACCGTCGCCGAGCTGCAGTCCATGCCCAATGTGACGATGCGCAATCGCCTGATGGGCGCGGGGGTTTATGACCACGGTTACGTGTTGGGATACGAGCAGCTGCGCGATCATTGCCCCGAAAAACCGGGGCCACGCCAACGGTTATGGCGCATTCGCGCGAGCCATATCGTGACGGCCACCGGCGCCATCGAACGGCCTCTGTCGTTTGCGGGAAATGACATCCCGGGGGTTCTGCTGGCCTCTGCTGTGCGCGATTACGTAGTGAATTACGGGGTCTCTGCGGGCGATCGTACGGTTGTGGTCACCAACAACGATGATGCCTATTTGACGGCATTTTCCCTTAAAGATGCCGGTTTGAGCGTGCCGGTCATCATTGATGCACGTGTGCAGGCCGTGGACAGCCCGGTCATGGAACAGGCCAAGGCCTTGGGTATTCGGGTGATGATGGGCCATGCGATTGCGTCGGTGAAAGGTTCCAAGCGCGTGACCGGTGTCGCCATTTGCAGCCAGGCGGGTGCAGGGGCGGTTCTGGAAGAGATTGCCTGTGACGCCGTGGCCATGTCGGGTGGCTGGTCCCCGGTGGTGCACCTTTGGTCGCATTGTGGTGGCAAATTGGTCTGGGACGTGGCGCAGGCACATTTCCGTCCGGATGTGGACAAAGCGCCGACCGGCGCGGACGGTCAGCCCTTTGTGACCGCCGCTGGTGCTGCCAACGGCAGCCTGCTGCTGGGCGATGCATTGGGGGATGGTGATCAGGCGGGCAAGCTTGCAGCATCAGCGGCAGGATACAAGGTCAAACAAACCGCCTGCCCGGTGGCCGAAAGCCTGGAAGATGCGCCTATGTCGCCTGTCTGGCTGATGCCGCAAGGGGCCGGGATCGAGCTGCGCAGCAAAGCCTGGCTGGACTATCAGAACGATGTCAAGGTCTCTGACGTTCAACTGGCAGCACAGGAAGGTTTTGAAAGTGTCGAGCATGCCAAACGCTACACAACCCTCGGGATGGCGACGGATCAGGGCAAGCTGAGCAATATTAACGGGCTGGCGACACTGGCAGGATCGCTGAATACCACGATCCCGCAAGTCGGTACGACCACCTTTCGCCCGCCTTACACGCCCATTTCCATGGGGGCGATTGCGGGTGAAGCGCGCGGCGAGGTGTTCCAGCCGTTGCGGCGCACGCCGATGCACGATTGGCACGACGCCAACGGGGCGCATTGGGAACCGGTCGGCCATTGGCGCAGACCTTACTGTTATCAGCGCGCGGGCGAGAGCGTGAACGACGCGGTGATGCGCGAAACCAAGAACGCGCGCGAAAACCTTGGCCTTCTGGATGCTTCGACCCTGGGCAAGCTGATCGTCAAGGGGCCAGATGCGGGCAAGTTCCTCGACATGCTCTACACCAACATGATGAGCACGCTGAAACCCGGCAAATGCCGCTACGGGCTGATGTGTTCGGAGAACGGATTTCTCATCGACGATGGCGTCGTGGCGCGCATCGACGAGGACACCTTCCTCTGCCACACCACCACCGGTGGGGCTGAGCGCATTCACGGCCATATGGAAGAATGGCTGCAGACCGAATGGTGGGATTGGCAGGTCTATGTGGCCAATGTGACCGAGCAATACGCGCAGGTCGCCGTGGTCGGCCCAAACGCCCGCAAAGCGCTGGAAAAGCTGGGCGGTATGGATGTCTCCAAGGAGGCATTGGGCTTTATGGAATGGGCCGATGGCGAACTCGGTGGTTTCAAGGTGAGGGTCTACCGCATCTCCTTCTCGGGCGAGTTGAGCTATGAGATTGCCGTCGATGCTGGGCAGGGGCAAGCCTTCTGGGATGCGCTGATGGTCGTGGATCATGATCTCGGCGTGATGCCTTACGGCACCGAAGCGCTGCACATTCTGCGGGCCGAAAAAGGGTTCATCATGATCGGTGACGAGACCGACGGCACCGTAATCCCGCAGGATCTGGGGTTGCATTGGGCGATTTCCAAAAAGAAAGAGGATTTTCTGGGCAAGCGCGCGCAGGAACGCAGTCATATGGCCGATCCGGAACGTTGGAAGCTGGTCGGACTGGAGACGCTTTCGGGGTCGGTGCTGCCGGATGGCGCTTACGCGTTGGGGGATGGCGAAAACGCCAACGGTCAGAAAAACATGATCGGGCGCGTGACGTCCAGCTACTACTCCCCCAACCTTGAAAAAGGAATTGCCATGGGGCTGGTGCTGCATGGTCCGGACCGTATGGGGGAGGTGATCGAATTCCCCGGCACCAATGGCGCAACCTACAAAGCACGGATCGTCGATCCAGTTTTCTATGACAAGGAAGGGGAGAAGGGGAATGTCTGATCCCGTGACCGCCCTCGATGGCGCCGTGTCCGACGCCGGTATCGCAACCATTACCGAAGTGCCTTTGCAGGGCATGATCACGCTGCGCGGCGATCTCTCCACGACGGCCGTCAAGAATGCGGCGACCGGCGTTGCGGCGGTAGATATGCCCGGGCAGGGCGAGGCCAATTGCGTCGAAAATCGCGGTATCTGCTGGATGAGCCCGGATGAGATGTTGGTGCTGTGCCCCTATGAGACAGTAGCCGCGAATATCGAATTGATGCAGAAAACCCTGAGCGATGCCCATGCGCTGGCGGTCAATGTCTCGGACGCCCGCGCGTCCTTTCGCGTTGGCGGAGGCCGGGCGCGCGAGGTCATCGCCAAGCTTTGCCCCGTTGATCTGTCGCCGGATGCATTCAAGCCGGGGATGTTCCGCCGGACCCGCATGGCGCAGGTGCCTGCCGCCTTCTGGATGCGCGATGAAGACAGTTTTCAGATCATCTGTTTCCGGTCTCAAGCACAATATGTGTTTGACCTGCTGACTGTTGCCGCGCAGCCTGGTTCCGAGGTCAATCTTTAGCAATCGTGGGGTTGACGCCCATTAGCGTCAATGCGATTTTCCGCCTGATGATAACGGGGCGTTCAACTGACCCGGGCTTGCGGCTCCGACAATTCGGCGCAACCCGAGGGGCGGAACGTCAAAAACCTGCGGATGAACGATGCACATTAAAGCCCTTATGGCACCCCTGGCCGCCCTCGGCCTGCTGACATTGGCACCCGTCGCCCAGGCCGCCTCCGGCGGTGTGCTTTATGACTGTGACATCACGCAGTTGAAGAGGGGCGGCGGCTATATTTCGGAGAAGCTGGCCATTGTTCTGGATCAGAATGGCAAGGCCACGATCAGCGATGGGATGATCCTCCATGTCTATGCGAGCCCGATCGAGGCGGATATGGTCAGGAAGAATGATCGCCGCTTGTTTGTTGGCTGGACGGTCGCTGGTTTTGTGAACTCTCACAATCAACTTGCGCCCATTTTCGAGTATCAGGCGACCATCAAGAAAAACGGAAAGATATCGGTTTATGCCCGTCCGGATGGATATCCGGATCGGTTTTCCGGAGAGGGCACCTGCAAGAAACGTACCGGCTAGTGACCGGATAACGGCAATAGAACCTCATCAGGAGGCTCCTGCCGCAAGAATGGTTTTCAACGACGCAAATGCCCTATGGCAATGGAAAAGTGGTAAGGAGTGAAGATGTTACGTGGTTTTTTGGTAATCTTATTCGCGGGTTTCATGGCGCAGGCTGGCGCCGCGCAGGGGGTCCTTTACGACTGCGATGTGACGCAGAAGAGAAAGGACCTCGACTGGATTTCGGATAAGGTCGGTATTGTCGTCAAACCAAATGGTCAGGTGACGGTCATTGATGCTGTCATCCTCTATTTCAACAAGACACCGATGAGCGCCAAGGTCGTGCGCAACGATGCTAAACGTCTCGATGTCCGCTGGACGATCCGCGGTGCCAAGGATGACGCCAACCAGCGGGTGGGCTATTTCGACTATTCCGCGCAGATCAACAAGAAGACCAACAAATTTGCCATCTACGCCAAGCCGGAGAACTATCCCAATCGGTTTTCGGGTAAGGGAAAATGCACGCCGCGCACCGAATAATTGCGCTTCAGGAACTTTTTGCGCCCGTTAACACTTGAACTTATGATTGGGTGAGCTTCATGTCTCTCCATACCCATCTGAATCACCAAAGGGGGCCCAAATGGCTTTTGAACTACCTGACCTTCCATACGCTCATGATGCGCTTGCAGCACAGGGCATGTCGGCCGAGACATTGGAATATCACCATGACCTGCACCACAATGCCTATGTGACCAATGGCAACAAGGCCATTGAAGGCACGGAATGGGAAGGTAAATCCCTCGAAGAGATCATCAAGGGCACCTATGACGGTTCTGCCGTGGCGCAGAACGGGATTTTCAACAACATCAGCCAGCTTTGGAACCACAATCAGTTCTGGGAAATGATGTCGCCGCGCCCGGTTGGCGTACCGGGTGAACTGGCCAAGGCGATCGACGAGAGCTTTGGCTCAATGGATGAATTCAAATCGCAGTTTGCGGCCGCAGGCGCGGGCCAGTTCGGGTCGGGTTGGGCCTGGCTGGTCAAGGACGCAGATGGCGGGCTGAAGGTCACCAAGACCGAAAACGGCGTGAACCCCTTGTGCTTTGGGCAAACGGCGCTGCTGGGATGTGATGTTTGGGAGCATTCCTACTACATCGATTACCGCAACAAGCGCCCGGCGTATCTCGATAATTTCCTGAACAATCTGGTGAACTGGGAAAACGTCGCCTCGCGCCTCTGATCCTCAACGGACTGCATTCAAGGGCCTCGCCATCTGGCGGGGCCTTTTTGCTTGTTGCGCGGTGATTTTCGGATCACAACCGGCGGCAAGAAGGAGTGCCAATATGTTGAGTGGGCCAGCCAAGGGCGTGGCGGCGATGGTCGGGGCCTGTACCGTCTGGGGGTTGTCCCCGATGTATTACAAGATGCTGTCGCATATCCCGGCGATGGAAGTTCTGTCGCACCGCATGATCTGGTCGCTGGTGTTTTTCGGTGTCGTTCTGGGGGCACAAGGACGGCTGGGCGAAGTCTTGCAGGCTATGAATACCCGCCGCAGTTTTGCATTGGTCGCCGTTGCGTCTGTGATGATCGCGGCCAATTGGGCGCTTTTTATCTGGTCCGTGCAAACCGGGCGCACGACGCAGACCTCTCTTGGCTACTACGTTTATCCGCTGGTCGCCGTCGTCATCGGTCGGGTGATTTTCGGCGAGAAGCTGGGGTCGGTGCAGTGGCTGGCGGTCGGACTGGCGGCTGTCGCGGTGGTGGTTCTGACGGTTGGTTTGGGCACCGCGCCCTGGATTGCCCTGACGCTGGCGCTGACATTCGGCCTGTACGGAATGATCAAAAAACAACTCGACGTTGGGCCCGTGGTGTCCGTGACCACCGAAGTGCTCCTGCTGGTTCCCTTTGCCGTAGTCATTCTGTTGCAAACCTATCACAATGGCGGAGCGGTTTTTGGCGGCGATCTGACCACGATGTCGCTGCTGGTTTTTGCCGGACCGATCACCGCCTTGCCGCTGATCATGTTCAGTTTTGCCGCGCGCAGGCTGGCGATGACCACGGTCGGGCTGTTACAATACATCAACCCGACATTGCAATTCGCCTGCGCGGTTTTTGTCTTCTCCGAACCCTTTGGACGCTGGCACCTGATCGCCTTTGTCCTGATCTGGACGGCGCTGGCGTTCTATTCCGTCTCAGCCCTGCGTCAGGACAATGCGCGGCGCAGGGCGGCACGCGCGGCCTCGGCATCCGGCACGGTGCTGTAGTAGCCGTGCAGGCTGTCATCGGCAAATCCTTGGGTTGTGACATGGGTCAGGAGCGTCACAAGCGGATCCCAGTAGCCATTTGTATTCACAAGGAAAACCGGCTTTTCATGTAGGCCGAGTTGGCGCCAGGTCAGCGCCTCGAAAAACTCATCAAGTGAGCCCGCCCCGCCGGGCAGAACCACTACGGCGTCGCAGTTCATGAACATCACCTTCTTGCGCTCATGCATGGTCTCAGTAACCACATAGGAGGTCAGATCGGTCTTGCCGACCTCCCAATCGACAAGGTGTTGCGGGATCACGCCAAAGGTTTCGGCGCCCGCGGACTGTGCCTCTCTGGCGACAGCGCCCATCAGGCCCACGTCGCCCGCACCGTAGACAAGCCGCCAGCCTTCTTCGGCCAGCGCGCGCCCGAGGTCCTTGGCGTCGCGCATATAGGCGGGGTCGGCACCGGGGCGGGAGCCGCAGTAGACGCAAACAGATTTCGATCTCATATGGCTATCCCTTGCTGTTGAATTTAAAGGAAATGTGACGCTCTGGGTTTTGACCGGTGATAGAGCAGTTGTTATGTAGGCTCAACGCCTGTCCGTCTGCTCGCGACGGGTGTCTAAACGAGAAGAAGAGACGGTTATGCGCGAAGATGACGCTGCCAGCAAATCCGGCGGTACGGGGCTTGTCACGGCTGGATTGGTGATTGCGGCGGTGATCGCCGCTGGCGCCTATTTCGGATTGCGCGATCAGGGGCCGCCAAGCCCGGAGGAACTGGCCGCTATCGTTGCTTCTGACGCACCCGATCAGCCGGTTGCCGAAACCCCGCCAGCAGAGCCCGAGAAAGCCGCCGAGACACCGCAGGAAGAAGCGCCTGCCGAAGAGGTATCAGAACCCGAAGTCCCCGATGAAAACGATCTTGCCGAGGAGGCGGAAGCGGCCGAACCGGCTGAAGAAGAGATTGTGGCGGATACGCCGGAGCCCATCGTTCCCAGCGTGGATGAGGTGCGTCTGGAAGAGGACGGGCTCACGGTCATCGCCGGGCGTGCGGCACCGGGAGCGAAGGTCTCGGTTCTGGTGGATGGTGTTGAGGTGGCGACCGCTGTTGCCGATGCGCGTGGAGCCTTTGCCGCAGTGGGGTTCATTCCGGCAAGCGACGTAGCACAGGTGTTGACCCTGCGGGCCGACGGGCAGGATGTTTCTGTTGCCTCCGTCGATGAGATCATTCTGGCACCGCTGCCGAAGCCCGTGGCGGTAGCCGAGGCGGAAGACGCTCAACAAGACGCGCCCGCGTCGAACGATGCTGTGGTCGCTGAAGAGACCGACGTGGCAGTGCCATCGGTGGCGCAGACCTCACCCGAAGCGCCAGCGACCGACGAAGTTGAGGTTGCCGAAGCGCCTCGGGAGTTAACCGAGGTCGTACCCGAAACCGTCGCTGAGGCACCCGAAGTTGCGGAACCAAGCACGGAAGACGCAGCGCGCGCGGAGGAAATTGCGACGCCGAGCGAGGGTACCGCCGCGGAGCCGGAGGCACCTGCCTCCGAAACGCTTGCGCAAAACGCCGAATTGAAGCCTCCGCAAACTGATGTGGCTGAAGCTGATGCCCCCCCTGTGCAGGAGCCCGAGACCGCGCCCGTGCCGGCGGCGGAAACTGAAACCGCAGAAGTGGCAGCACCGCAGGTTGCGACCCCGGAGCCAACGCGGCCCGCCGAGTCAGGCGCCCCCGCCGAGCCTTCGCAAACCGTCGCGGTCCTGAAGTCGACGCCGGAAGGGGTGGAATTGTTGCAGCCTGCCGAGGCTCCCAAAACCAACATCGCACTCGATACGATAGGGTACTCTGAAACCGGCGATGTTCAGCTTTCCGGCCGTGCGGTTGCGGGCTCGGTGGAGGTGCGCGTCTATCTCGACAATCAGAATGTCGCGGCGTTTCCCGTGGCCGAAGATGGCACCTGGCGAGGGGCAATATCCGGGGTCGACGCTGGCATTTATACATTGCGGGTCGATGAGCTGAACGCGGAAGGTGACGTCACCAGCCGGGTTGAGACACCGTTCAAACGCGAAGCCCCTGCGGTGCTCGCAGCCGCAACCGAGGGCCAGACCGGCCCCGTCACCGCCGTGACAGTGCAGACTGGCGACACACTTTGGGCCATTGCACGTGACCGCTACGGCGAGGGTTTGCTTTATGTGCGGGTCTTTGAGGCGAACCGCGACGCGATCCGTGACCCGGACCTGATCTACCCGGGCCAGATATTCGATCTGCCGGGCGAGTAACCCGGCCGGTCATTTCCGATCAGACGGGCCGTGGTGCAATTCAGTTTCCGCATTTCGCCGGAGATTTATTTTGCCCCGGAGTCTGGCAAAGGGCGGGCCTGTGCCTTACGTAGCAAGTCTCACAGCAAGCAGGACCTTGGATGCCAGCCGATACCTCAGTCGCGCCTGATGACGCCCGGGACGCGGACGCAAAAGACACCGGATTGCACGACAGGCAGTCAGGCCTGCGCACCATCCGCAAAGTCGCCCCCTACCTCTGGCCCAAAGACCCCGAATGGGTGAAGCGGCGGGTGGTCATGGCCATGGCCCTGCTCCTGATTTCAAAACTGATCTCGGTCGCCACACCCTTCTTCTACAAGGGCGCCGTCGACGCGCTGGCGCAGGACGGCGTGCCGATGCTGGCGCTGGGTGCCGTGGGTCTGACCATTGCTTACGGTGTCGCGCGGTTGATGACGGTTGGATTTCAGCAATTGCGCGACGCGGTTTTTGCGCGTGTCGGCCAGCGGGCGCTGCGAATGCTGGCGCTGGAGACCTTTGAGCATATCCACCGGCTCAGCATGCGCTATCACATCACCCGCAAGACGGGCGGGCTCAGCCGGATCATCGAGCGCGGCGTAAAGGGCGTCGACTTCCTGTTGCGGTTTTTGCTTTTTTCCATCGGGCCCCTGATGCTGGAATTGCTGCTGGTGGGGATCATCCTTGCGGTGGTTTTCGACATCACCTACCTGCTGGTCGTGGCCGTCACCATCGGGCTTTATGTCTGGTTCACCTTTGCGGTGACCGAATGGCGGGTCAAGCTGCGGCGGGAAATGAACGATCAGGATACTGATGCCAATCAGAAAGCCATCGACAGTCTGCTGAATTTTGAAACGGTCAAATATTTCGGCGCGGAAGCGCGTGAAGCCCGGCGCTATGACGCATCTATGGAGAAATACGAAGCGGCGGCGATCAAGACCAACTACAGTCTCGCATTTCTGAACTTCGGCCAGTCGATGCTGATCACGAGCGGGCTGGTCGCAGTGATGGTCATGGCGGCGATCGGCGTGCAGAACGGCACCTTGACGGTTGGCGATTTCGTCATGGTCAATGCCTATATGATCCAGATCACCATTCCGCTGAATTTCCTTGGCACGGTCTATCGTGAAATCCGCCAGGCGCTGGTGGATATGGGGGAGATGTTCGATCTGCTGGAACAACCGGCCGAGGTGACCGACGCCCCGGACGCCACTGCGCTGAATGTTGAGGGGGGACGGGTCGAACTCGACAACGTGCGCTTTGGTTACGATGCGGAGCGCGCCATTCTGAAGGGGGTGTCCATCACGGCGGAACCCGGAGAGATGGTGGCGATTGTGGGTTCAACCGGTTCGGGAAAATCGACCATCGGGCGCTTGCTGTTTCGGTTTTATGACGTCGGCGGCGGCGCGCTCCGGATTGATGGGCAGGACGTGCGGCATGTCACCCAAGACAGTCTGCACGCGGCCATAGGCGTGGTGCCGCAGGATACCGTGCTCTTCAACGACACCATTCGATACAACATCGGCTACGGCCGCGAGGGGGCGACGCAGGAAGAAATCGAAACAGCCGCCAAGGCCGCGCAAATTCACGACTTCATTGTGCGGCTGCCCGATGGCTATGACACAACTGTGGGCGAGCGCGGGCTGAAGCTCTCGGGAGGTGAAAAGCAACGCGTCGGGATCGCCCGCACGCTTCTGAAAGACCCGCCGATCCTGTTACTTGACGAAGCCACCTCCGCATTGGATTCCGAGACCGAGCAGGACATCAAGGAGGCGCTCATGCAGGCCGGGCGCGGGCGCACGGTGCTGACCATCGCGCACCGTCTTTCGACCATCGCGGAGGCCGACCGGATCGTTGTGCTGGAAGCGGGTAAGGTGGTTGAGCAGGGCACCCATGAAAGCCTGCTGGCCAAGGACGGGCGCTATTCGCAGCTCTGGTATCGTCAACAGGCGGATGATGCGGTCTGAAGCGGGTCGCGACCTCGCGCGGCCCAAAATGCGCCGTCGTTCCAGATGTTTGCGACCTGTTTTTCAGTACGTCTGGATCAGGCAAAGGGCCATTGGGCGGTGACACCTGTGGCGGGGCCACAAAAAATGGGCGACCGTTACGTCGCCCATCGCTGAATTCGGAGAAAACCTGATCTATTCCGCCGCGCTTGCCTTGGCTGTCAGCTTGTTCAAGGCGCCTGCCATCTTCTGGATGAAGGGCGCTGTTGTGTCGATCCCATGGGCATCGGCCATCGCGGCGGGGGCGTGATAGGCGACGACGGTCTCTCCGGCCTCGTTCTCATAAGCCAAAACCCGCAGCGGCAGATCAAGACCGGCCGTCTGGGCCGCCTGCATGGCGGGGGTGCCGATCTTTGGATTGCCGAAAATCAGAACCTGTGTCGGGCGCAATTCGGCGTCAACTTTGGCGGCACCTGCCGCATGATCAATGCGGGCAAAAACAGTGGCACCGGCACCGGTTACGGCTTGCTCCAACCGGTCAATTGTCTCTGAAACAGAGTGCGGGCTGGTGATCTTGATCATGTCGTCTGCCAGTGCTGATGTTGTCAAAAGGGCGATGCTCATCGCAAGGCCGGTGGTAAGGGACCGTATCATTCTGCGCTCCTGTCCTGGAATGTAGGGACATCAATATCAAATTGGCACGCCACGTCAGATCACAACGCTGTGTCCTTATGTTACTCGGCGGCTTTCAGTGTACCGCTTTGCGTCGAAGCAGAGGGATCGCCCGGGAAGGCCTCCTCCCAGATGATCTCACCCGCACCCAACCGGGCCGCATCTTTTTGCAGCGCCCAGTCCTTTGCGGCCCGCGAGGCGGTGCCCATGGACATTTTCGCCAGCAGCCGGGCAATCCAGCGCACGTAAGTTGTGGCCCAGATGCGGATCGCCAGCATTGACGGGGTGACAATCAGGGTGAGCACCGTGGCAATGCCCAACCCCCAGACCACCGCCGTAGCCAGTTGTTTCCACCACAAAGCCGTCGGGCTGCCGATGGTGTAGCCGCCTTCGGCAAAGTTCAGGCTGAGCCCGAACATCATCGGGGCGAGCCCGGCCATCGTGGTGATTGTGGTCAGCAGCACCGGGCGAATACGCGCCTGTGCAGTGCGAATGATCGCCTCGATGCGGGGCATGTACTGGCTGTATTCCTGATAGGTGTCGATCAGGATGATGTTGTTGTTCACCACAATGCCCGCGAGCGCCACGATCCCGGTTCCGGTCATGATGATGGAAAAGGTCTGGTCCATCACCAGCATGCCGATCAACACGCCGGTGGTGGACAGCACCACCGCCAGCAGCACCAGTACCGCGTTGTAAAAGCTGTTGAACTGGGCCAGCAGGATGATGAACATCAGTCCCAGCGCTGCGCTAAAGGCCGATTGCAGGAAAGCACCGCTTTCTTCCTGGTCTTCCTGATCACCGGTCCATTCATGTGCCACGCGGTCGGGCAACGGGCGGGTTTCCAGCCATTCGGTCAGAACTCCGATACGCTCGTTGGGGTTGATCGGCACCAGCCGCAGATCACCTGCGCTGACACCCGTTTGCAGATCGCGGTCCGCAGGGGCGATCCGGTCGGTGATCTTATAGGCGGTCTGGTCGGGTGCTGTGAGATCGGCGTCGGCGCCTGCCGGGCGTAGCACGGCCAGTGTTTCATCCACCTCCACACCGTTGACCCGGCGCGTTTCCACGATCTTCATCATGCCGGGCGCGACATCCGCCTTGACGTCGAAATAGCGTTTCTGGTCGATGCGGTTGATCTCCGCCAGTTTCGGCACCGGCGTGCGGGTAATGAAATTCGCCAGCGGCACGAGGCCATCTGCGGTGCGGACCTTGAGCGTGTCCAGAGTGGACAACACCCGGTCCTCTTCCGGCAAACGCACGCGGATCTCGATTTCCTCATCCGAGCTGTCCACTCGCATGGTGTCCAGCATCAGACCACGTGTGACGAGCTGCACCATGGCCCCCACCGTGGCCACATCCGCGCCATAGCGCCCGGCCTTCTCCACATCGACGTCGATTTGCCAATCGATACCGGGCAGGGGGCGGGTGTCTTCGATCAGGGTTAGCCCGGGGGTGCGCTCGAACTGGGTTCGTGCGATTGCGGCGGCTTCGATCAGCGTTTCAAAGTCATCTGCCTTCAGGCGCAGATGCACAGGTTTGCCCGAGGCGGGACCATCGGCCACTTCCAGCACCTCGGTCTTGATGCCCGGCAGCGTTGAGAGCTGCTCCGTCAGTTCGGCGATGACGATGTTGCCATCCAGATCGGGGCGACCGGCGCGCTCCTCCCAGGGGATCGTTTCAAACTGCACCTGTCCGATCAGATCCTTGGGGCGCGCGCCGCCAGAGGTATCGGTGTTCAATCCGCCCTCTCCGGCGAAGGAGAACGCATTGCTGATGCCCGGATGCGCCAGCACGATGTCTTCGGCCTTGCGCACAAGGCTGTCTTTCTCTTCCAGAGAGAGGTTTCCGCGGGCGAGAACATAGACGATCCCCTGTTCGGGTTCGGATTCCACGAAGAACTCCACGCCGTTGTTGTTGTTCGTAAAGAACATCAGGACGGAGCCGACAAAGACGAAAACGATGCCTGCCATGACCAGGGGCATAACCGGATTGCCGGCAATGCCCTGAATGAAGTATCCAAAGAAAGAGCGCTGATAGCCTGCGTTGATCCCGGTTGGTTCGGCGCGGAACAAGCGGCTGGCGATCTTGCGCCCATAGTGGCCCATACGGGTCAGCACGGCAAACATTGATACCAGCAGCAGCAGGAATCCCCCCAGCGCAACAAAGAGACAGGCCGCCGCGGCGAGGATCAGCAGGAAAACAACCAAGAGCGTCGGGATGACCGATGACAGGATTTGCAGGCTGTTCATTACCGCAAAACGGGCGCCAATCAGGCCAAAGATCGGCCCCATGAGGCCGGAGGTGGCCATCATGATCGCGGCGATCGGGAAGAGCGCGAGGTGCAGATACCAGCGCAGCGCCGCAATTGCCGTCATATAGTCGGACATCCAACGCTCCAGTCGGCCCGTGACCCCGCCCATAACGGGCAGGTAGATCAGGGCGACAACGAGAGACGCGGAGAGAACAAAAATCAACGTAACGGGCAGCATGCCCATGAATTCGCCCGGCACGCCAGGCCAGAAGAGCATCGGCAGAAACGCGCAGAGCGTCGTCGCGGTGGAGGAGATGATGGGCCAGAACATGCGTTTGGCCGCATCCACATAGGCCTGCATCGGGCCGACGCCTTCCTGCTGGCGCTTGTCTGCGTATTCCACCACCACGATGGCCCCATCCACCAGCATGCCCACCGCGAGGATCAGCCCGAACATCACGATGTTCGAAATGGAAATCCCCATCATGGCGAGGAAAGCGAAGCAGAGCAAAAAGGATGTGGGGATGGCAAAGCCCACCAGCAGCGCCGCGCGGATGCCCAGGGCTGCGAGGACGACGATCATCACCAGGGCCACGGCCGTGAACACCGAGCCCAGAAGCTGCTGCACCATCGCATTCACGATCCGCGACTGGTCGTTGGACGTGCCCATTTCGACGGCAGCACGTAACCCTTCCGGCCAGTCGGCGCGTTTGTCATCGACCATGTTCTTCACGATCTCGGCGGTGTCGATGAGGTTGAAGCCCTTGCGCTTGACCACCTGAAGGGCCAGCGATTTTTCCCCGTTGAAACGCGCGGTGCCAGCACGGTCCTCGAAGGTCGGGTTGATCTGCGCAAGATCACCGAGGGTCACTACGCGGTCGCCATTGGTTTTGACCGGCAGGTTGTATACATCGCGGGCATCATCAAAAGAAGAGGGGATTTTTACCGCGAAAGTGCCTTGCGCGGTATCGACCTCCCCGGCAGCGATCAGCTGATTGTTATTGCGGACCGTGTTGATCAGATCGCTGGCGGTGACATTGTAGGCCTCCAGCCTCAGCGGATCGATCAGCACTTCGAGCATCTCATCCCGGCTGCCTGCGATCCCGGCTTCCAGAATGGCGTCAACAGCCTCCAGATCATCCTGCAAATCCTTTGCGACCCGGATCATGGTGCGTTCGGGCACCGGACCTGTCAGGTTCACGATGATGATGGGGAATTCAGAGAAGTTGATTTCCGTGATCGAATACTGTTCCGCACCTTGCGGGAAATCAGCCTCAGCCTTGCCCATGGCATCGCGCACGTCGGCCAGGATTTTCGTCTTGTCCCAGCCAAACTCGAATTCCAGCGCGACACCCGCATAGTTTTCTGCCGCGGTGCCGGTCATGGTTTTCAACCCGTCAAGGTCGGCCAGTTCGGTTTCCATCGGTTTGACCAGCAGGGTTTCGCTATCTGCGGCCGAAATGCCGGGGAAGGGGACCGACACGAAAAGTGCGGGGATTTCGATGTCCGGTTCACCCTCCTTGGGCAGGGTCGTATAGGCGTATCCGCCAACCACCAGCGACAGCAGTATGAAGGCAAGGACCATCCGCGCGCGGCTTGCGGCCCAATCGACGATGCCGGTCATTGACTGAGCTCCTTATATGTCGGCGCGACCTGCACCCCGGCCACGACATATTCCTGTCCCAGGACGATGACATCCGCCTTATCCGCCAGCCCTGTCACCCAAATGCCTTCAAGCGTGTCGCGCATCAGGGTCACCGGGTGAAACGCGACGATAGCATTGGCATCGATGGTCCGCACGCCCAGGGTGCCTTCGTCATTCAGCGTCAGTGCCGATTGAGGCAGCAGATGCGCGGTCGCACCTTCTGCGGAGATCAGGATTTCTGCCGTCTGGCCGTCCCGGATCGAGTTGTCTGAATTGGAAATATCGATTTCCACGCGGAAGGTCCGGGTGGTCTCATCCGCCGAGCGGGAGAGGAAAGTGACCTGACCGCGCACTTCCTGGCCCCGGCTTTCGGTAACGCTGGCATTGATCGCACCGCTGCCCGACACCAGCCGCGCGGAAGCCAGCGCCCCTTCGGTGACGCGCGCCACCTCGGTTTCCGGAACGAAGGCCACCAGCTTGATCGGGTCGAGCTGGATAATGGTCGCGCAGAGATCACCGGGTTGCAGCAACGTGCCCAATTCCGCCGTATCGCTCTCCAGAAGCCCCGAGAAAGGCGCTTTGATCACCAGCCGCTCAATCTCTTTTTGCGCTGTTGCGACATTGGCTTGTGCGCTCTGGATGCCGGATTGTGTGGCCTGCAATCCGGCCCGCGCACTCTCCACGGCGGCTTCGGCCGTGGCCACTGCGGCATCCGAGTTGGCCAGACGGGTTGTGGAGGCGAACCCACCCTGGCTCAGTTTTGCGGAGGCGTTCTGATTGATCCGGGCCTCTTCCAGCTGCGCAAGGGCCTGATCCAGCCGCGCAGCGGATTCGGGTACGCGCGCGCGCGCTTCGTCCAACTGCGCCTGCGCCTGTGCAAGCGCCGTGCCACGTGTGCTTTCGTCAAGGCGGCAGAGCGCCTGACCCGTCTCCACACGTGCGCCTTTGCGCAACGGTTCGGAAACAACCACTGCGGAGGTTTCGGCCCGTACGTTGACTTCGCGCGCCGCTTTGGTCTCCCCGCGCAGGGAAACCGCGGTGTCGATTTGACGCGCCACCGATTTCTGCACCACGACCTTTACCAATGATGCACTCGCCTGCTCGGTTACTGCCGTGTCAGCCGCCGTCATCTCTTCGGTGGTTTCCGAATATTCCTTACCAATCAGGGCGTAAAGCCGTGGCCGATCCAGAATGAACAGCGCCAAGACTGCTGAAACCAGAACGGCAGCAAGGATGGAGAAAAAACGCATATCGATTGCCTCACACTGAACTTTCCGAGCCCCGCCCGAAGGCATTTACCCCGCGGTGTGGCACCGAACCCATACGATAAATACACTGAACTGACCAGTTCAGATTAGAATTTTCTGAGGCTATGTGCAATCGCCCGTCAACGGGTCCGTCCTACCGCGCCCAAAGCGAGGTCTTGGCTTGCCCCGCGACCCGCGCTAAGAGGGGCGGGAATTCAATCCGGCGGGTGCGTATGAGCGACACAGACAGTTTTATCGATGAGGTCAACGAAGAGGTCCGCCGCGACCGTTTGTTTGTCATGCTCAAGCGATATGGGTGGATTGGGATTCTTTTGGTTGTCCTGATTGTTGGGGGTGCAGCGTGGAACGAATACCGCAAGGCTTCCATCCGCGCAGAAGCCGAAGCTTTGGGCGACGGTATGCTGGCGGCATTGGCGCAGGGAACATCGGCTGAGCGCGCACAGGAGCTGGAACAATTGGCCCCGCAAAATGCAGCGGCAAAGGCGGTTGTCGCCATGTTGACCGCTTCGGAGGCGGAGCAGGCCGAAGATGCCGCGACTGCGGTGGCGCAGTTGAATGCCATCGCCGTGGATGGCGAGGTTCCGCAAATCTATCGCCAGATCGCGAGCTTCAAGGCGCTGACGTTGCAGGCCGGAACACTGGATGCGAATACACGCCGACAGCAGTTCGAGGCACTCTCAAATGCAGGCTCTCCCCTGCGGCTGCTGGCGACAGAGCAAATCGCGCTGATCGATGTGTCCGAAGGCAAAACCGACGCGGCCCTTGAGCGCTATCAGGGCATCCTGCAAGACGCTGGCGTGACCTCGGACTTGCAACAGCGGGCCTTACAGGTGATTGTAGCCTTGGGAGGCACGCCTGATCTGGAAAATTTGCCCACGGTGGAAAACTGATCTGCTGGCAAGGTAATGAGGACGGGTGGCAAGCGGTATGACAGGCAGAGCGATTAAGGCATGATGCAAATTCCGAATTCATCTGTGCGGGGGCGGATGACCTTTTGCCTGCTGGCAGCCGCCACTTTCCTCACGGCGTGCTCCGAGCCTGATGTCATCCTGCCGGGCAAACGTGAAAGCATCCGCTCGGTGGTACAGGAAGAAGACGCGGCCATAGCCGTGGAGGAAGCGGAAAACGAGGCGCGCCCGATATCCCTGCCGCCCGTGCAGGCCAATGCCAACTGGACCCAAGGGGTCGGAACGCCACAATTTCGGGTCAATCATGCCGCTCTGAGCGCATCCCCGCAGCAAATCTGGAGCGTTGGCATCGGATCGGGCGACAGTCGCAGACAGCGCATCACGGCGGATCCGGTTGTGGGCGGCGGTTTGATCTACACGCTGGATGCGGCCTCACAGGTCGCTGCTGTCTCTACCTCCGGCGCGATTGCCTGGAAAGCGGACCTCAAACCGTTGCGCGATAGTGCCGAAGCCGCGACCGGGGGCGGTCTGGCCTATAAGGACGGCATATTATTTGCCTCGCTCGGCTATGGTTCAATTGCCGCTCTGGATGCCAAGACCGGGACCGAAATCTGGCGTCAGCGACTTGATGGGGTTGGTGTCAGCACGCCCACGGCTTTTGACGAGCTCGTCTATGTGACCTCGGGCGACGACACCGGTTGGGCATTGCGCGCATCGGATGGCCGTATCGAATGGCAACTGGCGGCCTCGCCGGATGGGCACAATGTTCTGGGCTCTCCTGCGCCCGCCGTTGCAGATGGGCTGACGATCTTCGGCTTTGGTTCCGGAGAGGTTCAGGCGGTGTTCCGGCGCGGGGGTTTGCGTCGGTGGGATGCCTCTGCCCTTGGCCAGCGGTTTGGCCGGTCGCTGGGCGCTGTTGGCGATGTCACCGGTGCCCCAGTCGTTTCGGGCAATTCGGTTTACGTCGGCAATCAGTCAGGGCGAATCGTGGCGCTCAATCTTGAAAGCGGCGGGCGTATCTGGACCGCGCCGGAGGGCGCCGTTGGGCCGGTGATGCCGGCAGGTGACAGTGTCTTCGTGGTCAACGATCTGGGGGAACTGGTCCGGCTTGATGCGTCGAGCGGTGCGCGCATCTGGGGTGTCCAACTGCCCAACTTTGTAAAGAACCGACCCAAACGTCGCGCCGAGATCATTGCGCATCACGGGCCGATTCTGGCGGGCGGGCGCATCTACGTCGCTTCAAATGATGGCGCATTACGCAGTTTTGACCCGGTGAGCGGTGCGTTGCTGGGCTCGATCGACATCGCGCAAGGGGCGACAACCGCGCCGGTGGTTGCGGGCGGTGTGCTCTACGTTGTGTCCACGGGCGGCAAATTACACGCTTTCCGTTGACATAAAGGTAGGGTAAAGCGCGCCTTTATCCCGGCTTTTGGAGCCTTTTGACATGTCTTTCACCCTCGCCATTGTGGGGCGCCCGAATGTGGGCAAATCAACATTGTTCAACCGGTTGGTGGGCAAGCGGCTTGCGCTGGTTGATGATCAACCCGGCGTAACCCGCGATTTGCGTGAAGGGGCTGCGCGGCTGGCTGATTTGCGTTTCACCGTCATAGATACGGCCGGTCTCGAAGAGGTGACCGACGACAGCCTGCAGGGACGGATGCGCCGCCTGACCGAACGGGCCGTGGATATGGCGGACATTTGCCTTTTCATGGTGGATGCACGGGTTGGCATTACGCCCTCGGATTTGGTTTTCGCTGATATCCTGCGCAAGCGTTCCGCACATGTCATTCTAGCTGCGAATAAATCCGAAGGGGCGGCTGCGGATGCAGGCGTGATCGAGGCTTATTCATTGGGGTTGGGGGAACCCATCCGACTGTCGGCGGAGCATGGGGAAGGGTTGAATGATCTTTACACCCATCTGATGCCTCTGGCTGATCAGTTTGCAGAGCGCGCCGCAGAAGACGCCCCCGACACCGACGTGACGCTCGACGAAGACGATGGCGACATGGAGGCGGAAATCCCCATGCCCACCGACAAAAAACCCCTTCAGGTGGCGGTTGTCGGACGCCCGAACGCGGGGAAATCCACGCTCATCAACCAAATTCTCGGTGAAGACCGTTTGCTGACCGGGCCGGAAGCCGGGATCACGCGGGATGCGATCTCATTGCGTACCAACTGGTCTGGTGTGCCCATGCGTATTTTTGATACGGCGGGCATGCGCAAAAAAGCCAAGGTGCAGGAAAAGCTGGAAAAACTCTCGGTCGGGGACGGGCTGCGCGCGGTGAAATTTGCCGAGGTGGTTGTTGTCCTTCTGGATGCGGCGATTCCCTTTGAACAGCAGGATTTGCGCATTGCCGATCTGGCGGAGCGGGAAGGGCGCGCGGTCATCATCGCGGTCAACAAGTGGGATGTCGAGGAAGACCGGCAGGGCAAGCTGAAAGAGCTCAAGGAGAGCTTTGAGCGTCTGCTGCCGCAACTGCGCGGCGCGCCCCTCATCACGGTTTCTGCCAAGACAGGCCGGGGGTTGGACCGGCTGCACGAGGCAATCATGAAAGCCTATGACGTATGGAACAGGCGCGTCACCACATCCCATCTCAATCGCTGGCTTTCGGGCATGGTCGAGGCGCATCCGCCCCCTGCACCGCAAGGCAAGCGGATCAAGCTGCGCTATATGACGCAGGCCAAGACGCGACCGCCGGGGTTTGTGGTGATGTGTTCGCATCCCGACAAGGTGCCTGAAAGCTACAGCCGCTATCTGGTGAATGGATTGCGCCTTGATTTCGACATGCCCGGCACGCCGATCCGCCTGTGGATGCGGGGTCAGAACGAGGCGAACCCCTACAAGGGGCGCAAAAAAGCGGCCCCCTCGAAACTGCGCAAGCACACCGACGGGCGCCGACGGGACTAGGAGCCCCGCATGGCTTTGAACGTCGGCATCAGCAAAGCGCCGGCGCCGCCACCCGCAAGGGCGGCCACGGTGGGTTCATCCGCAAGGTTCTGGATGACAATGGCGGTCAGCGCCCAGATGGCGGCGATCCCGTAGGTCGGCGCGCGCTTGAGGGTGGACTGGACACCCGAGGCCAGTACGAGCGCCAGAAAGATGAAAATAAGCGCTGCAAGTTGTTCGGTCAGCCACCCATAGCCAGCCGCCAGCAACCCCAGCGAGACGGAGCTGGCGGCACTCAGCCATCCGGCATAAAGCCCAACGGGCAAGGCCGCCGATAGCTGATCTTGCCGCGGGGCACGGAACAGTGCGAACAAGGCCGAAATCAGCATGGCCCAGATGAGAACCGACGCCCAGACCGGGCTTTGAGTCGCGACCGCGAGCCATATGGTGCCAATGGCCAATGAGATCGACAGCGGTGCGCGCATGGCATGCCAGTCCGGGTCTTCTGCCCGTTTTATTGCCCCAAAAGCCATGCCCAGGATGAGCCACAGGTAGATCACGCCCCAAATGGCGAAGGCATATCCCGCCGGTTGAATGGGGGGATTGTCCTGAGGCACGGGAAATTGATCGGCGTCAAACCCGTTGAAGTCAGACACCAGCAAGGGTGATGCGGCAAAGGCAATGGCCAATAGCAATGCCAGATAAGCGATCATTTTGGGCGTCATGGCAGCCGGTCCTTTTCTGCTCCGAGGATCATTCTATTCGTTAAGGGCGCGCGCGCAGGTTTAAGCGCCTGCGATGATCCTTCTGTCATGTGTAGGGCGCAAAAGGGGATAGGCAAATGGCATATATCGCGATTTTTTGTGACGGAACATGGAACAGCGCCAGCGCGGGCGGGCAGACACATGTCTTACGGCTGTCTGATGTCTGCGCACAGACAGTTGAGCAAAAGGTCATGTATTTTGAGGGTGTTGGCACCGGATCGGGCATGATGAGCCGCCTGGGGCGTTGGCTGAGCAAGGTTGGCGGGGGTCTTTTCGGCTGGGGGCTGAACCGAAACATCAAGGCGGCTTATCTGGCGCTGTGCCAGACCTATCAGCCGGGTGACAAAATCATGATCTTCGGGTTTTCGCGCGGGGCTTATACGGCTCGGTCGTTGGCGGGCATGATCCGGAAATGCGGCATCCTCGAAAACCCAACCCGGATCAATCTGTATCGCGCCTTTCGGCTCTACCGCAGGCGCGGAGTAAACAATCGGCCCGATGCGGCCCATATCATGAAGGCGAGGCAGAAACTCTCACCCGGGTTTGCGACCAGCCAATCAGATGTGATTGCCCGCGCAGATGACAGTTACCTAGTTCGGATCACCTATTTGGGCGTCTGGGACACGGTTGGCGCTCTGGGCATCCCGGCCAGTATTTTTGGCAAGGTGGCAGAGTGGTGGAACGCGCGCTACAAATTTCATGATACGAGCCTGTCGCATCTGGTGGAAAACGCCCGCCATGCGGTGGCACTGGACGAACGCCGTGTCCTCTATGAACCGAGCCTTTGGGATAACCTTGAAAACAAGCCCGGCGCACCCGGACTCAACCTTGGGGATGAAAGTGCCAACAGGCCCTATCAGCAGGTCTGGTTTGTGGGCGATCACGGCATTGTCGGAGGGTCGGCAACGACCCGTGCCTTGAGTGAAATCACGCTGGCATGGATATGGCAGGGGGCGGCAAGGCTGGGCCTGACCCTCAAACCCGGGGTGGAAATTCCGATGGTGTCGGTAGACCCCACCATTCAAACCGATGAAATTGATGATCTGGGTCGCCTCTATCGGCTGGCTCCCTGGCTGTTGCAGTGGCGCAAAGGACCGATGCGCACCCTTGATGTGCACGACACGGTGCGCTTGCGATTGGCCAGTATGCCATCCTATCGGCCGGGCAGTTTGCGCAATCTGATGCCCGGCCTGTCGCGCAAGCCGTGACTGGCAGGTTAGACACCTTTGCTCTTGTGAGCCGGTGGCGGTGCAGGATAGGAGGCGTGTGACACCAGATAGAGGCGTTTCACATGCAAGAGACAAGCGACACCGAGATTTTGGCAACTGTTGCCGCGTCAAATGGTCGGCGGTTCCTTGGCATAGGTCTTTTGGCGTTTCTGGGCGTTCTGGTGATTTACGTGGCTATCGTCGCGCCCCCCAGCTTTGGCTGGCAGCTTTTTCTTATCGCCATTGGGGCATCGTCCCTGATGATTGCGGATGCCATGCGCCGGTCCACTGTTCACCGGCTGGAACTGACGAAAACAGAATTGCGCGACAGCGGGGGGCTGACCATCGTCGAGGTTGATAACATCGTCTCGATTGATCGCGGGGCGTTTGCCTTCAAACCATCCAATGGCTTCCTGCTTCGCTTGCAGGAACCGGTCGAGCGAAAGTGGCGCCCGGGGCTCTGGTGGCGCTTTGGTCGGCGCGTTGGAGTCGGCGGCATGACGCCGGGGCGTCAAACCAAATATATGTCTGAGATCATCGCTGTCATGCTCGCAGAACGATCTTGAGGTTATTGGACAATCTTCAGTCGCAACTGTCCTCAAAACATACCTGCGGTGAATAGCGCGGACGTGTGAAAGTGAAATTGTGCAAGGTCCGTTCGCTCATGCCGATCTTGAACGCGGGCCGAAAACCGGCCCAGGTTTCGACAACCACAACTGTCGCGCCATCATACATCACCGGCAGCACATCATGCCAGTTTTCGACGTCGTCTGTTGTGAGTTCTCCGAAATCACCGCGAGGTTCGGACCAGAGCACGGAATAAGTACCCAGTGTCTCATCTTCGGGATCATCGTCATTATAGGTCACGCTGGTGACCCGCAAAGCCGTCGGGGTGTTAGAGCGCACCAGCGTATCGAAAACCGTGTGGGCCCCGTCAAGGAAGGCACCGTTGACCGTCGCCTGCCGCGAAATCAGGTCTGCAATTGTAAAGGCGGCTTTCTGGTTCACCGTGTTTTGCCGAAAGGCATCGTAGTAGGTCAGCATTGCCATGTACCCCCAAAACAGGAAGGGGCAGATGATCAGGAATTCCATCGTCACAGCACCGCTTTCATTGCCGGTGAACTGTGCGACGCGGGCACGACATCGTTTATAGAAATCGATCATTCATTCGGCTCCTGTACGAAAGCGGACATGGCAGTCATCCGGGGGAGACCTTCGGCCTGATCCCACTCAAACCCCAGTCCGGAAGTTGGCACGACCGGATTGAAAACCAGACAGGCGCGAATGATCATCAGGTCATGATTGCCACCCTGAACAAAGGTACGGGGCGGGTTCACTTCTTCGTTGGTGTCGACGCAGTCGGCCTGTGCCGGCAGGCCCGCAAAAGCGGTGGGTGAGATCGGTGTCATTTCCAGCTGCAGGCGCGCCTCGCAATTGGGCAGAAAGGGGGCCTGTTCGCATACCATGGTTTTCAGCTCACCATGCTGTGGCGCTTCGCCCGTGCTCAACCGTACGGTACGCACCGCGATATCCAGCCCGCGTTCAAGCCACATCTGGCGCATCGAATAGATGCCGGTTTCGATGGAGGTTAGGAAAACCGTGAAGATCAGCGGGACGATGATCACGAATTCGATTGCGATCTGACCCTCCTCGTCACGGCGAAACCGGCGCAGGAGTTTTGAAATATGGTGTCTCAATGTGTCAGCCTCAGTTGTGTGATCTCATGCGCAATCGCATTGAAGGCATCGGCGATTTCCAGACCATCAACATCAAAGTAGTGGCTGACGGAGCTTGCGCAGTTTCTCAACACTGCTTGCCCGTTTTCAGGGGCCTCAAAGCCGATGGTGAAGACGATCACGCCTTCGTCCTTGGCTTCATCGCAGATGTTTTCGGTGCGGGTGTTTTTGGTGCCCGAACTGACATTGTCGAAGGCGTTATAGTACCAACGGTTTGCAGCGGTGCTGTAGTTCATCCACGGGTAGAAGTTGGTGTAGAAGTTTTCCAGGATTGGCGTATGGGCCCAGAGATCGGGGAAACTGATGTTATAGGCGCCACCCGCCGGGGTGCCAGCCGAGCAATCCCAGTCGCTGGAATCGGATGAGTTGGTCGGGTTCAGGCAGCCGTAAGGTGAGACACCCCAGCGTTCGTCATCCCCATCGACATCTGCGTCGCCATCTGTGTCCACGGCACGGGAGTAGTAGAACTCCTCGGTGATGTCGTCGTAAACGGAATAGACGCTTGCATCCGCATTCCACCACAATACGGTCTGACCTTCGCGGTAGCCGTCTTCGATGTAGTACTGGGCAGTGTTTTCGCCGTCTGTCATCAAAACGATCACCTTGAGGTTTTCATCCGAATTGTAATCGGCGGGACGTCCCGAGAATTGTGCGGAAACGGTGCCGTCCGAAATAAGGCCTTCGACCATCGGGCTCATGCTGGAATCGAGCATGGCAAGACCCCATTTCATGCCAACGTCGATTGAGGTGTTGCCTGCGGCATCCAGCGCCTCGATGTAGTTTTTCAGGACGTCACGGTCTTTTTGAAGTGGCAGAATTTCGCGGTTTGCGTCCGCTTCGCAGACAGGCGATTTGACCAGCTCATGCGGTGTTGACAGGCGCCCGTCCCCGTCATCCAGCGAACTGCGATACGTCCATGGGTCAAAGTGCATCGTGCGCTCGTAAGCAACCACGGGTGGCGCGCCCGCCGCAGCTGACGGAACGCGCATGGCCGGTGTCAGGAAATCACTTGCGGCAAAGTTCAGGCAGTTCGAGTGTGGGTTGGTCCCTTCCAACGTCAGCCTGTCCGCCATCGCGTCCGGTATCGACACCTGGGTGGCGTAGGGGACGATCGAGATCGCCATGCGGCCATCCTGGCTGTTGTTGGCGATCTGGTCGACAAAGTCCTTAGCTGCGACCTTGAGATTCACAAGACGGCTGTTGCGGCCCATTGACCCCGACACATCCAGAACCAGTGAAATTTCCAGATTGCTCACCACCTCTTCGGCAGTCCCGGCGACGAACAGAGGGAGGTCGTTCACGCCCGTCATCGCCATGTAGGGCGAGGGTGTGCGGGCCCGGGCAGAGGCCTCGACAGTGCGGAAGTAGTTTGTGGGCAGGTTGTCCCCCGGCGTGACAGTGATGTCGCCCAGGTATTCAGCGATGCCCGCCTTTTCGAAATAGTCGGTCACGACGACATTGGGATCGAGTGTCTGCTGCAGGTCAGCCGCCGCCAGGATCGCACGATCAAGTGTGTTCTGAACCTTGATACGTTCCATTTCGTTGCGCATCAGGTCGACGGCGATGCCGCAGACCATCAAAACCATAAACAGCATGAAGATGGTGAAGATCGTGATCACCCCGTCTTCTTCGCGCACAAAACGCTCAAACGGTGCGGGACGCTTGTCTTCAGCTTCGGGTTTCTCCGGCGAAATGCGTGTCATGTTACTACCAACTCGTTGCGTTAAATCTGCCTTGCGGCATGGAAAACTGACTTTCTTGTATGCTTGGGTTTTGTGGCAGAAAGCGGGCGGAAACGCGCCGACGCGCCAGAAAAAGATAAATTTTTATGTTAATTTCAGCAGTTTAAGGGCGTTTTGAGAAACGATGGGGCCCTTGGTTGTCGACTGTTTCAATATCAGCGACGAAAAACCCGATTCCCGGCGATATCGGGTTTTTCCGTAGTCGCCCAAAAAACTGGCAAAGAACGACTCACCGTCATAGGGTGGCATTGTCGTCGTATGAACAACAATGATCCGCCAACAGGAGAAAGACATTGAACCAGCACACTAGCGAACCGAGCTTCAGAGAAAGCGTTGATCAGATGTTCAACCGGGCCGTGAGCCTGATGGATCTTTCGCCGGGACTGGAGGAAAAGATACGGGTCTGCAATGCAACTTACACGGTGCGGTTCGGGGTTCGGCTGCGTGGCAAGATACAGACGTTTACCGGCTACCGTTCCGTACACTCGGAACATATGGAACCGGTCAAGGGTGGCATCCGTTTCTCGCTAGGCGTTAATCAGGACGAGGTGGAAGCACTGGCCGCGTTGATGACGTATAAATGTGCTCTGGTTGAGGCACCATTCGGTGGATCAAAGGGCGGGCTTTGCGTCGATCCGAGAGAATACGACGAGCATGAGCTGGAGCAGATCACCCGACGGTTTGCCTACGAGCTGATCAAACGCGACCTGATCAATCCCAGCCAGAACGTGCCGGCCCCGGACATGGGGACGGGCGAACGTGAAATGGCCTGGATCGCCGATCAGTACAAACGCATGCAGACAACGGATATCAACGGCAACGCCTGCGTGACCGGCAAACCCTTGAACGCAGGCGGGATCGCCGGACGGGTCGAGGCCACCGGGCGTGGCGTGCAATATGCGCTTCGGGCGTTCTTCCGCGATGCGGAAGGCATGAAAAAGGCGGGCGTGACAGGAGATCTCGAAGGCAAGCGCGTGATTGTGCAGGGCCTTGGTAACGTGGGCTACCACGCGGCGAAGTTCCTTGCCGAAGAGGATGGCAGCGTCATTACCGGCATCATCGAGCGTGACGGGGCGCTCTTTAATCCCGATGGTCTTGATGTCGACCGGGTACGCGACTGGATCGCCAAACACGGGGGCATTTCCGGCTACTCCGACATGCATCACGTCAAGGATGGTGCGAAGGTTCTGGAAGAGGATTGCGACATTCTGATCCCGGCCGCGCTGGAAGGTGTGATCAACCTTGGCAACGCCGATCAGATTAAAGCGCCCTTGATCATCGAGGCTGCGAATGGCCCGGTCACGGCGGGCGCGGATCAGGTGCTGCGCGAAAAAGGGGTGGTCATGATCCCGGACATGTACGCAAACGCAGGCGGTGTGACCGTCAGCTACTTTGAGTGGGTCAAGAACCTCAGCCACATCCGGTTCGGTCGCATGGGCCGGCGTCAGGAGGAATCGCGGCACCAGTTGATTGTCAGTGAATTGGAACGGCTGTCGCGCGACAAGGGACTGAATTGGGAGCTGAGCCCGGATTTCAAGGAGAAATACCTGCGCGGTGCCGGGGAACTGGAACTGGTGCGTTCCGGTCTCGATGACACCATGCGTATCGCTTATCAGTCGATGGCCAACGTCTGGCATTCGCGCGATGACGTGGATGACCTGCGGACGGCTGCTTATCTCGTCGCAATCGACAAGGTGGCGGCAAGTTATCGCGCCAAAGGTCTCTGACGCGACGGTTCGACACCAAAGTACAATGCTGATCGCCGGGGCTTGATGGCCCGGCGATCTTCGAGACTCAGAATTGGAGGCATGCCGTGACTGAGAATGTCACCTTTTCCTGCGATTGCGGCACCCTCAAAGGTGTGGTGCATGACGTCACGCCCGCTGGAGCATGCCATCTAATTTGCTATTGCAAAGACTGCCGGGCTTTTGCCCGCCACATGGGGCAGTTGGCCGCGTTGGAACCGGGAGGGGGCAGCCCGCTGGTTCAGGTTTTGCCCGCGCGCGTTGAAATCTCTCAAGGCGCTGATCAGATTGCCTGTTTGCGGCTTTCACCGAAAGGGCTGAACCGGTGGTATGCGGCGTGCTGCAACACGCCACTGGCCAATACTGTGCACAGCTCGAAAATCCCGCTCGCGGGCATGTGGCGGCCGAACTTTGACGATTGGGCTGCCTTCGGGCCGGTTGTGACCCACGGTTTTACCAAACACGCGCTGCCAGAAAATGGCGCGCCTCGAAAAGACAAAGGGTTGGCGCGCATGTTGGGCGGTCTGATCAAACGATCATTGGCAGCTTACCTGGCTGGCACGGCGCGGCAGAACCCGTTCTTTGACAAGGCGGGCCAACCGGTTGTTGCGCCGCAGGTTATTTCGCTGGCGGACCGCGAGGCTGCCTACAAGGAGTGAGGCCTGCGCGAAGAGTGCGGTCCCGGAGCGACACTTTTGGTCGTATTCAATTGTAGCGGTGCAGGGGCAGTGTTGTTAGGTTTTGTCCGAACAACAGGGAGAATCTGCGGTGAAATTCTCAGGCCTACGGGTTCTCAGGGAAGGGCTGACAGGCAACAAGGGCTGGACCCCGCACTGGCGCGATCCGACACCAAAAGCAGAATATGATGCGCTGATTGTTGGCGGCGGCGGCCATGGGCTTTCAACGGCCTATTATCTGGCTGAGAAACACGGGCTAACCAATATCGCCGTGCTGGAAAAAGGCTACATCGGCAGTGGCAATATCGGCAGGAACACCACGATTGTGCGTGCGAACTACTTTCTGCCGGGAAATTCGGAATTCTACAGCCATTCGATGAAGCTCTGGGAGGGGCTGGAGCAGGAACTCAACTACAACGTGATGTTCTCGCAGCGTGGCATCATCAACCTTTTTCATTCCGATGGTCAGCGCGATGCTTTCGTGCGCCGCGGTAACGCGATGATCAATCAGGGGGATGATGCGGTCCTGCTCGATCGTGATGGCGTCAGGAAATATCTGCCCTATCTTGATTTCGACAACACGCGTTTTCCAATCTATGGCGGCCTCTTGCATCCACGTGGCGGGTCTGCGCGCCATGATGCTGTGGCCTGGGGATATGCCCGCGGGGCCGATCAGCGCGGTGTTCACCTGTTGCAGAACTGCGAAGTGACAGGGATCGATATCGAAAACGGCGCGGTCAGAGGCGTGCAGACGACGCGCGGGGCCATCAAGGCCCGGAAGGTTGCAATTGTAACCGCTGGCCGGTCAGGGCAGGTGGCAGCGATGGCGGGGATGCGTCTGCCGATCGAAAGCCATGTGTTGCAGGCCTTTGTGTCCGAAGGATTGAAGCCCTGCATTGATCATGTGGTCAGTTTCGGCATGGGCCATTTCTACATCAGCCAATCCGACAAGGGCGGGCTGGTATTCGGTGGCGATCTGGATTTCTACGCCTCCTATGCGCAGCGCGGCAACCTGCCGATGGCCGAACATGTGATGGAAGCGGGGATGACCCTGATGCCGATGATCGGCAAGGCCAAAGTGCTGCGCGGCTGGGGCGGCATCATGGATATGACGCCGGATGGCTCTCCGATCATCGACAAGACCGATACGGCGGGTTTGTATCTGGATTGTGGTTGGTGCTACGGCGGTTTCAAGGCGGTCCCGGCCTCTGGGTTTGCGCTGGCGCATCTGATGGCCACCGATCAACATCATGAGACAGCAACAGGTTTTCAACTGGACCGTTTCCGAACCGGGCACGGCATTATTGATGAAGAGGGTACCGGCTCTCAGCACAATCTGCACTGAGGGGTAACAGGGGATGAAAACCAACTGCGGAACTGCTTTTAAAAACTGGCGAAAGGGGGGGGCGCGATGCGGCTGACCTGTCCTTTGTGCGGCGCGCGCGATCGTCGTGAATTCTATTATCAGGGCGATGCCGTGGCGATGACACGTCCGGCGCCCGACGCAGGCGCTGATGCCTGGGACGACTATGTTCATCTGCGTGATAACCCCGCCGGGCAGACGCGTGATTTGTGGCACCACGAGGGGGGGTGTGGTGCCTGGGTTGTCGTCACCCGCAACACCGTAACCCATGAGGTGCTCTCGGTAACGCTTGCCGAAACCGAAGCGAGGGCGGCCAGATGAGGGTTGATGGCAAAGGCCTGATTGACCGCTTGAAACCTGTGCGCTTCGAGTTCGACACCATCGGTTACGGCGGGTATTCGGGTGATACGGTTGCATCTGCGCTGCTGGCGAATGGTCAACGTTTGATGGGGCGATCCTTTAAATATCACCGGCCACGCGGCGTACTGACAGCGGGCAGCGAGGAACCCAGCGCCCTGGTGACGATTGGCCGTGGCTCGGCGCAAGAGCCTAACGTGCGGGCAACGATGCAGGAGATTTTCGACGGGCTTGAGGTCCGGTCCCAGAACGCCTGGCCCTCCCTGCACTGGGATGTCATGGCCATCAACGATCTGGCCTGGCCGTTTTTGGGGGCAGGGTTCTATTACAAGACGTTCATGTGGCCGCCCGCGTTTTGGGAGAAGCTCTATGAGCCGATCATTCGGCGCGCCGCGGGCCTTGGGGGGCTTAGCGGGCGGAGCAATGAGGACACCTACGAAAAGGCATATGCGTTCTGTGATCTGTTGATCATCGGGGGCGGGCCAACCGGGCTTATGGCGGCGCTCGTTGCCGGGCGCGCGGGGGCCGATGTGATCCTTGCAGACGAAGATGCGCTTTTGGGGGGACGCCTGAACGCAGAAACCTATGTCATCGACGGCGAGAATGGCAGCGATTGGGCCGCAGCCGCCGTGGCCGAATTGCGGGGTCTGGAAAATGTGCGCCTGATGACCCGCACAACCGTGACCGGCGCCTATGACCAAGGCACATATGCAGCTTTGGAAAGAGTGACCGGGCATCGTGCACCGCCGGGTCGTGGCGCGCCATTGGAGACGTTCTGGCGGATCGTTGCCAAGCACGCGATCCTTGCAGCGGGTGCGCTGGAACGACCTGTCGCCTTTGCAAACAATGACCGCCCCGGGATCATGACTGCCGGAGCCGTGCGCACCTATCTCAACCGATATGGCGTGAGCCCCGGGCAATCTGTGGCCGTTTTTGGCAACAATGATGATGCGCATCGCACGGCCCTGGATCTGGTCGAAGCGGGCGTGGAAGTTGCGGGCCTCATCGACAGCAGACCGGATGCGCAGATCCCGGGTGCGGACTTCCCGGTTTATGCCGGGGCCGTGGTGACGGGCAGTGCGGGTCGACGCGGGCTCCAAGGGGTCACGGTTCAAGGGCCAAGAGGCGCCTTCAGGATCGACGCCGATTGTCTGGCCATGTCGGGCGGTTGGAACCCGACCGTCCACCTGACTTGTCACATGAATGGCAGGCCCACCTGGCGCGAAGACATTGCCAGTTTTGTGCCGACGCCAGATAGCATTCCCGGCCTCAAGGCCGCCGGGGCCTGCAACGGCACCTTTGGGACATCAGAGTGTTTTGCAGCGGGGTACGATGCTGCCAGGACGGTCCTGAAAGAGCTGAAACGGAAAGCCCCCCGTGTCGATCTGCCCGTAGGCAGTGATACCGATGGCGGTTTTGGCATCACGCCGCTCTGGGCCGTGCCCGGCAAGGGCCGCGCCTGGCTGGATTTCCAGAACGACGTGACGGTCAAGGACATCAAACAGGCAGCAACCGAAAACTTCCGCTCGGTGGAGCACATGAAACGCTACACCACCCAAGGCATGGCAACGGATCAGGGCAAGAATTCCAACGTCGCGGCCCTGGCGGTGCTGGCCGACGCAACCGGGCGCGGCATTCCGGAAACGGGCACCACGACGTTCCGCCCTCCCTACGCACCGGTTGCTATCGCCGCGATGGGCGCAGGGGGTCAGGGAGACGGGTTTGCACCGCAACGTTTCACCACCTCCCATCAGGTCAGTGTCGCGATGGGAGCCCCCATGATCGAGGCGGGTTTGTGGTATCGTCCGAGCTATTTTCCAAAGGCCGGCGAAACCACATGGCGCCAGTCCTGCGACAGGGAAGTGGCCTATGTGCGCGAGACCGTCGGCGTCTGCGATGTCTCCACGCTGGGAAAAATCGACATTCAGGGCCCGGACGCCGGGGCTTTTCTCGATTTCGTCTACACCAACACCTTTTCCACGCTGAAAACGGGACGTGTCCGATATGGGCTGATGCTGCGCGAAGACGGTCATGTGATGGATGATGGCACCACGGCACGTCTGGCGGATCAGCACTTTGTCATGACCACAACAACCGCCGCCGCAGGCAATGTGATGCGGCATCTGGAGTTCGTGCATCAGGTGTTGCGGCCTGATCTCGATGTGCGTTTCATGTCCGTTACCGAGCAATGGGCGCAATTCGCTGTTGCCGGGCCACGGTCCCGCGAATTGCTGAATGAAATCCTCGACACTCCCATCGACAATGACACCTGGCCCTTCATGGCCTGTGGCGATGTAACGGTCGCGGGTGTGGCGGGTCGGCTTTTCCGCATTTCGTTTTCGGGTGAACATGCCTATGAGATTGCCGTTCCCGCCCGATACGGGGAGAGCTTGTTTGAATTGCTGGTCAAACGGGCCGAAAGCCTGAGCGGCGGGGCCTATGGGATGGAAGCGCTGAATGTGCTGCGGATCGAAAAGGGCCATATTACCCATGCCGAAATCCACGGGCGCACCACAGCCTTCGATATCGGTTTTGCCCGGATGATCAGCACCAAGAAGGATTGCATCGGTCAGACGATGGCGGCCCGCGACGGGCTGGTCAATCCCGGTCGCGAACGGCTTGTTGGCATGAAACCGGTGGGCGCGGTCAAGGAACTGACGGCAGGGGCGCATGTGTTCGAAAAGGATGCCTCTGCGATACGGGTCAACGATCAGGGCTATGTCACTTCGGTGGCGTTTTCGCCAACGCTGGGCCATTTCGTCGGACTGGGCTTCGTCAAAAGAGGCCCGGAGCGCTTTGGTGAGGTCATGCGTGTCGTGGACCATCTGCGCGATCTCGAAACAGAGGTCGAGATTTGCGATCCGGTCTTTTTTGATCCTGAGGGAGGCCGAACACGTGGGTGATCTGATTGCAAAAAGCGCTTTCGGTGATCTGTTGCCGCTATCCGAAGGCGCGGCGACGCTGAGCGACGCGGAGGTCGGCCACTTGACCTCCATCGCACCATTTCAGGGTCAGACAACGGCGACATCACAAGCGCTGCGTGCCGCCCATGGGATGGCGCTGCCCGCTGTGAACCGTGCTACCGGAAAGGCGTTCGAGCGGGCCATCTGGTTCGGCAAGGATATGGCATTGCTGGTCGGACCGCCACCGAATGCCGATCTGGCCAGAACCGCAGCGCTTACCGATCAATCCGATGCCTGGGCCTGTGTAACCCTCGACGGACCCCCTGCCGAAGATATCCTGGCGCGTCTTGTGCCCGTTGACTTGCGCGCAGCCGAATTCAAACGCGGTCATACGGTCAGGACGCAAATCAGGCACATGAACGGCTCGATCACCCGGGTGGGCAGCGACAGCTTTCTGATCATGGTCTTCCGGTCGATGGCGATCACTTTGGTGCAAGACATCAAACAAGCTATGGAAGCCACTGCCGCCCGCCGCTAAAGTGTTGCAAGGGTTACCTGATCGGAGAATGAAAAATGTTGCGTTACGTGTCGGCCTTTGTATTTTTGCTTACTGCCTCCCCGGTTCTTGCACAGGACGACAAGGAAGTGCTCTGCGGTCATCAGGCAGATATTGTCGCCGCCATTGCCCAGGCCCGCCTTGACCGTGTGAGCGAGCGCAAACTGCCTCAGGCGCTTGCGGAAAACGCGACCTGGCCTGCCAATTACAACGGCATGATCCCGGTGCTTGCGCCCCATATGTACGGGTTGAAGCGCAAGGAATTGCGCAACACCGATTGGCGCAGCGCGACCTTCGAGCAGTGCATGGGGGCGGATCTATCCTCTTTGCAGGGCAATTGATCCGCAGCACATAGCTGCGCGTTGCGCCTTGCTTGGGTGGCATGCCCCGGCGATCTGTAGATTGAATTTCACTGCGGCGTCTGGACTCTCATCGGGTGCGCGCCGATATATAGATCATGAGCCTTCCACCCGGATTTCTTGATGAGTTGCGCACCCGTTCCAGCCTGTCTCAGGTGGTTGGGCGCAAGGTCATCTGGGACGCGCGCAAATCCAATCAGGGCAAGGGCGATATGTGGGCACCATGCCCATTCCATCAGGAAAAATCGGCCAGTTTCCACGTGGATGATCGCAAGGGTTTTTATTATTGCTTCGGGTGTCACGCCAAGGGCGACGCCATCTCATTTGTGCGTGAAACCGAGAATGTGGGCTTCATGGAGGCCGTCGAAATTCTTGCGCGCGAGGCCGGGATGCCGATGCCGGAACGCGACCCCCAAGCCCAGCAGAAAGCCGACAAACGCAGCCAGCTTGTCGAGATCATGGAGCAGGCGGTCAAGTTCTTCCGGCTGCAACTGAATACCGGTGCCGCCGCCGAAGCGCGGGCCTATCTGGAGCGTCGCGGGCTGGAGGGTGCTGCCCTTGAACGCTGGGAAATCGGCTATGCGCCGGATCAATGGCAAGGGCTTTGGGACCACCTGAAAGCCAAGAAAGTCGAGGATCAGCTGATACTGGATGCGGGCCTTGCGAAACCGTCGAGCAAGGGCGGTAAGCCCTATGATACCTTCCGGGGACGGATCATCTATCCAATCCGGGACGCGCGCGGACGCGCCATCGCTTTTGGCGGGCGCGCCATGGATCCCAATGACAACGCCAAATATCTGAATTCGCCGGAAACCGAACTCTTCGACAAGGGGCGCAGCCTTTACAATCAGGGCCCGGCACGCACGGCGGCGGGTAAAGGTCAGTCACTGATCGTGGCAGAAGGCTACATGGATGTGATAGCGCTTGCCTCCGCCGGGTTCGAGGCCAGTGTGGCCCCTCTGGGCACCGCAATCACTGAAAACCAGTTGCAGATGCTCTGGCGGATTACCCCCGAACCGATCATTGCGCTGGATGGCGACACGGCGGGTCTGCGCGCGGCCATGCGTCTGATTGATCTGGCGCTGCCGTTGTTGGAGGCGGGCCAATCGCTGCGGTTTGCCATCATGCCGGCGGGCAAGGATCCCGACGATCTGCTGCGCGAGCAGGGCGCACCCGCTTTGCAAAAGCTGCTTGATGACGCCATGCCGATGGTTCGGTTGCTCTGGCAGCGCGAAACCGAGGGTCGTGTGTTTGACAGCCCGGAACGCAAGGCGGCCCTGGACAAGGCCCTGCGCAGCAAGATCATGACGATTAAGGACCCGTCCATTCGCAGCCATTACGGGCAGGAGATCAAGGACCTGCGCTGGCAGCTTTTCCGTCCGCAACCCGGGCCGAGGAGTACCGCAAAGGGACGCGGAGGCTGGCAAAAACCGCCCGCCGCCGCGCGGGCCACAACGAAATCATCCCTGTTGGCGGCTGCGGAAGATCCGGCCAGCACGGATCATCTGCGTGAAGCGGTGATCCTCGCCGTTCTGGCAAGTTGCCCGGAGGTGATCGAGGAGTTTGAGGGGGGCATCGAACAGATGCGCTGCAATGACCCGTTTCACAGGGAATTGCGACATGTGTTGCTGTGCAACATGGGAATGAGTGCGGACGGCCTGCGGGAACAAATTTCCCAGTCACTGGGGGAAGGGGCTCTTGAAAACCTGCTGTCGCAGCGCCATGTCGCCATCGTACCCTGTATCCGCACGCCGGGAGATCTGGACAAGACGCGGATGACGGTGGCTGAAGAGCTTGCCAAATTACAGAGTGCCCAAGGTTTGGACGCGGAAATTGCCGAGGCCGTTGAAGATTTGGGTGGCGTGGCGGATGAAGGCCTGACCTGGCGCTTGTCCGAAGCCGCCAAGGCGGCGGATATGGCGCGGCGCAGTGGTCAGGAAGACCGGGCTGAATATGATGTTGCCGACAATGGCGCTGTGTTGAGTCGCGATGAAAGACGGCGACTGGATGATCTGTTGGGGCAGATAAAAATTGAAAAACCGCGCAAGAGATGACGCTGCGGTTCATGTCGGGCCGAATCAGTTGTGAAAGGGAGCGTGGGGATGCAAATAAGCACCACAAACCGGACGGTTAACCAAATTTGAACGGGAAACCCGCAGAAAAAGAAGGTAAATGGGTGGCCGAATCACCCAAAAACGCTAGATGATTCCCAAGTGATTCGGGCGAGCGAATCACTGAGACCTCTGAGGAGCACCGCATGGCCGCGAAAGACACCAACGAAGACGCAAAATCAGACGATCAGGAATCGGGCCATTCGCTTGATATGAGCCAGGCCGCCGTCAAGAAGATGATCGGTGAGGCGCGCGAAAAGGGCTACATCACTTACGATCAGCTGAACACTGTGCTGCCGCCGGATCAGGTCAGCTCCGAACAGATCGAAGATGTGATGTCCATGCTCTCTGAGATGGGGATCAACATCATTGAAGATGAAGATGCCGAAGAGGAAGAGGCAAAAGGCTCCACTGAACTGACGACCACCGAAGGCACCCGCGAAGTCACCTTGGGGTCGGGGACAGCTGAAAAACTGGACCGCACGGATGATCCGGTCCGCATGTACCTGCGCGAAATGGGCTCTGTCGAACTGCTCAGCCGTGAAGGCGAGATTGCGATCGCCAAGCGCATCGAGGCCGGTCGCAACACGATGATTGCGGGGCTTTGTGAAAGCCCGCTGACGTTTCAGGCGATCACCATCTGGCGCGACGAATTGCTCTCCGAAGATATTTTGTTGCGCGATGTCATTGACCTCGAAGCCACCTTCGGCAACCAGATGGACGAGGATGGCGCGGTCGATGAGCCGGTTGTTGCCGCTGATGGCAGCACGGTCAAGAAGGAAGACACCGGCCCGGAACTGGATGCCGACGGGAACCCCATCGCTAATGACGACGACGATGACGAAGATGATCAGGCCAACATGAGCCTTGCCGCCATGGAGGCGGCGCTGAAGCCTCAGGTTCTGGAAGCGCTGGACATCATCGCAGATGACTATGTCAAACTCTCGGAAATGCAGGACAGCCGGATTTCGGCGACGCTGAACGAAGATGGGACCTTCACGCAGTCAGATGAAGATCTCTACCAGAAACTGCGCGCAGAGATTGTGCTGCTGGTGAACGAACTTCATCTGCACAACAATCGTATCGAGGCGCTGATCGACCAGCTATATGGCATCAACCGTCGCATCATGCAGATTGATTCCGCCATGGTGAAGCTTGCTGATCAGGCCCGCATCAACCGTCGTGAATTTGTCGATGAATATCGTGGTTATGAGCTTGATCCTAATTGGCTGGAACGTATGGCCGAGAAGTCGGGCCGTGGATGGCAGATGTTCATCGAACGCTCCACGGAAAAGGTTGAAGAACTGCGGACCGATATGGCGCAGGTCGGTCAATATGTGGGTCTTGATATCTCCGAATTCCGCCGCATTGTTCAGCAGGTTCAAAAAGGTGAGAAAGAGGCGCGCCAGGCCAAGAAGGAAATGGTCGAGGCAAACCTGCGTCTGGTGATTTCCATTGCGAAAAAATACACCAACCGCGGGTTGCAGTTCCTTGATCTCATTCAGGAAGGTAACATCGGCCTGATGAAGGCGGTGGACAAATTTGAATACCGGCGTGGCTATAAGTTCTCGACCTATGCGACCTGGTGGATTCGTCAGGCGATCACGCGTTCGATCGCGGATCAGGCGCGCACCATCCGTATCCCGGTGCACATGATCGAGACGATCAACAAGCTGGTGCGTACGGGGCGCCAGATGCTGCATGAGATTGGCCGCGAACCAACGCCCGAGGAGCTGGCTGAAAAGCTGCAGATGCCGCTGGAGAAGGTGCGCAAGGTGATGAAGATCGCCAAGGAGCCGATCTCTCTGGAAACGCCGATCGGCGACGAAGAAGACAGCCAGTTGGGCGATTTCATCGAGGATAAGAATGCTGTGCTGCCCTTGGACAGCGCCATTCAGGAAAACCTCAAGGAAACCACGACCCGCGTGCTGGCCTCGCTCACGCCGCGTGAAGAACGCGTGCTGCGCATGCGTTTCGGCATCGGCATGAACACCGACCACACTTTGGAAGAAGTCGGTCAGCAGTTCAGCGTGACCCGCGAACGTATTCGCCAGATTGAAGCTAAGGCATTGCGCAAGCTCAAGCACCCCAGCCGGTCGCGCAAATTGCGGTCATTCCTGGATCAGTGAAGAAACGCCCGGCAGGCGGCATTGCCTGCTGGGAATTTTTCATGCGCACGGGCCCCTCTGTACCAGCCTGTTTGTGCAAAGATACTTTGTGAGTTTGGAAAATCTGTACCTTGTTCTATGGTCGGCGGAATGCCGACGGTAGGGGATGTCATCTTATGAAGGTCCATGTTCCGCTTTTGCTCAGTTTAGCTGTGGCTCTGCCAAGCCTCGCAGCACAGCCTTTTCGGGCGGTAAACCGGCTTTTCGTCTATCCTTTAAGCGCCGATACTTTCGAAGTGATCGAGGACCGAGGCGTGGGTGCGCGGGGCATCTGGTGCGCAGCAGCAGATTACACCAAGGCAGCGGGTCTCGATGGGGCCCGCAAGCGGATGTACATATTGGAGCCGCGCGGACCTTCCAAAACCGTTCAAGGACGTATGGGGGTGGTCTACACGCTCAACCCGGATGACGCGTTGCGCAACACGCCCACGTCATATTCGGTATCAGTTAAACGGGTGGGTGAGAATCTTCCCGTTGGTCACGCCTATCTTTTCTGCGAGGCGTTCATCGAAGAGCTGTTTGACCGTTTCTGATCAGCAGCAATGCCAATGATGAACTGGGGCCGGGTCCGAAAAGATGAATACTGAGATACAGATCACGACCTCGGGTCCGGGGCTTTATGAGTTTACGGATCGTCTGCTGGACCGTCTCGAAGGTTGCGGCGATGGCCTCGTGACATTGTTTATCCGCCACACATCTGCGTCTCTGCTCATTCAGGAAAACGCCGATGCCGATGTACAAAGCGATCTGCGAGCTTTCTTTGATAGGTTGGTGCCATCATCGGATGATCCGAAAATGGCCTACCTGCGCCACACCTATGAGGGTCCTGACAATATGCCGGCGCATATCAAGGCGGCGATGATGCCGGTCAGCCTTTCCATACCTGTCCGGAACGGGCGGGCGCTGTTGGGAACCTGGCAAGGTGTCTACCTTTTTGAACACCGCGCGCGACCGCACCAGCGTGCCGTGGCCGTGTCGTTTCTTGGCAACCCTTGAGGCTGGAATGCACCTACCAGATGTGGGTGTACATTTCCCCTCTACCCAAAACCTAGCCTCTCCCCTATAAGTGTGGATAAGTGGGGCGGCGATCCCACAAAAGAGGCAGAGACACAACTAAAGGGGGACGGCCCATGCGCTGCCCGTTTTGCGGAAACATTGACACTCAGGTTAAAGACAGCCGACCCGCCGAAGATCACGTATCGATCCGGCGGCGCAGGTTTTGTCCGGCTTGCGGCGGGCGCTTCACCACCTATGAGCGCGTTCAGTTGCGCGACCTGGTTGTGATCAAATCCAATGGCAAGCGCGAAGATTTTGACCGTGATAAACTGGAGCGGTCCATTCGGATTTCGATGCAGAAACGCCCGATCGATCCGGAACGCATTGATCAGATGATCTCCGGCATTGTGCGCCGTTTGGAGAGCATGGGGGAGACTGACATTGGCTCCAAACAGATTGGTGAGATCGTGATGGAGGCTCTGGCGCGGATCGACACGGTCGCTTATGTGCGTTTTGCCAGTGTTTACAAGAACTTCCAGGCCGCCGACGACTTCGACAAGTTTGTCAGTGAATTGCGGCCAGACGTTCCTTCAGAAGAGTGAGTGAACCTGGCCGCTTTATGGCGCTTGCGCTGTCCCTGGGGCGGCGCGGGCTGGGCAGGACGTGGCCCAACCCGGCCGTTGGCTGCGTGATCGTGAAAGGCCAGCGCATTGTCGGTCGCGGCTGGACCCAACCTGGCGGTCGCCCACATGCTGAGACCGAAGCTCTGGCGCAGGCTGGCACATTCGCACAAGGCGCAGATGTCTACGTCACACTGGAGCCCTGTGCACATCATGGTGAAACACCTCCCTGCGCACAGGCTCTGATCGACGCGGGCGTGGCGCGGGTTTTCGTCGGTGCGCGTGATACAGACCCGCGCGTCAGCGGAAAAGGCTCCCAGACGTTGCGCGACGCCGGTATCGACGTGATCTTTGATGCAGCGGAGGAACGGGCGCTCGCCGCAAACGCGGGTTTTTTTGCCCGTATCGAGGAAGATCGTCCCTTTGTGACGCTAAAGCTCGCCAGTAGTTTTGACGGCAGGATTGCCACTGCAACAGGCGAAAGTCAGTGGATCACCGGTCCGGAGGCACGTCGCTTTGTCCATGCTCAAAGATCGCGGCATGACGCTGTGATGGTAGGCGGCGGGACGGCGCGCAAGGATGACCCAAGTCTGACGGTTCGCGGTTTGGGCATGAAGCATCAGCCAGTGCGGATCGTCGTCAGCAGGCGACTGGATTTGCCGCTGATGAGCACGCTGGCGCGCACCGCCAAGGAGGTGCCGGTGATCCTTTGCCATGGCCGAGACGCTGATCCGACGCTCTTGCAGACATGGCGCGATCTCGGCGCAGAGGTGTTGGCCTGTTCAGCCTCCGGTGCACAACTGGACCCGCGCGATGTGATGCGGCAACTCGCGGGCCGCGGTCTGACGCGCATTTTTTGCGAAGGCGGCAGCGCCCTTACCGCCAGTCTGATCGAGGCCGATCTGATTGATGAACTGGTAGGGTTTACTGCGGGTCTGACCATTGGTGCCGAAGGCTTACCATCCATCGGCGCGTTGGGGGTCAGCCGCCTGAGAAACGCGCCGAGATTTTCGCTGGTCGAGACACGCCGCATTGGTGCAGATGCACTGCATATCTGGCGGCGCGACCGCCGCCACGTTTCTTAACGCTGCCAAAACCACCGGGCGCTCGCAAAGAGGCCCTGTAGTTTGGAGAGCAGTCGATTGCCAGCCGGGTGGCCGGGCGCTCCCTCTTCCGCCAGACGTTTGATCGCAATTTCAACAGGGCAGGGCATTCCTGTCACCGGATCCAGATATCGCGGGTAATCGATTAACGTTGCATGCGCGAGGCCTGCCAATGACGGGGTTGCCCGCCTGCGCGGCGGCACGTCGTCACGATCCCGCGTCAGCCCCCACCCCGTGTAGAAGGGGGCACCCCATGTGGTGACCGGCAGCCCCCGGATCAGTGCTTCAAACCCCAAAAGGGATGTCATCGTCCAGACTTCCTGAACCTGCTCCAGAAGGTCAATCGCATCAGCCTTGTGGGCAACACAATCGGCCAGCGCCGATGCGTCACAGGCGCCGTCCCTCAGACCGGCTTCGACATCGGGGTGGGGTTTGTAGATCAGCACTGCTTCGGGGTTTGCCTGCCGTGCCGCCTTGAGCAGATCAAGGTTGCGGCGCACGGTGCCAGCTCCCAGCTTTACAGAGGCGTCATCTTCAACCTGACCCACCACCAGAATGCGATGTCCTTCCGGCAGAACGATCTGGTCGCCACCCAGATTGTACTTGTTGATCCGCTTGGAAATCAGCGTCCGGATCAGATTTTGTACGCGCAACTCCTGATCCGGTCGCAATTTTTCGCGTTCCGCAATCATCGTTTCGAGGCGGCTGGGTTTGGTGGGGTCATAATAAATGCCCAGATCATCAGAGACCAATGACAGTGGTGGGACTAGTTCTGCACCCAGCCCGCGGGATCTGAGAAACCCGTCCTCGACACGCACAGCATCCGATTGCCCGATGGTTGCCTTGCTGGCCCAAACCATCCAGGGGCGATCCGCAGCGCGTGCACGCGCGGGCTCATCTTCGAAGATCACTTGTTTGTGGTGGCCATAAAAGCGTTGCAGGTGAGGCCTTTTCCAGAGGCTCATGCCAGAGGCGACCCACCCCTTGTGATCTTCACGCCATGCGCGCGCCAGTGCCGCCATACTCTCAAGAGCGGTCTGAAAATCGCACAACTTGTCATCGTAGGGGCAATACCACTTGGGATAGATCATCATCGCGGCGGCAAACAATTGCGCGCGCGTCAGCTTGCGTTGACGGCGTTGCACCGGGAATTCATCCGTTGACAACCCCCAACCGGCATAGAAGGGCTGGCCGAATAGACGCGGCTTGTGACCGGCAAAAATGGCTTCGAACCCAAGTTGGGACGACACCGTATAGACGCCGATAGCGCCGTCGAACAACGTCCACGGGCTGATGGGTTCAGTCGTGAAGGTGACCCTATCCGATGCATCCTGGGCCTCGAAATAACCTTTGCGAAACCCCGCGACGGTCTCTGGATGGGTCTTGATGATGATGGGCGCGCCGGGATGCTCTTCCTGCGCGACAAAGAGCATTTCGAGAAAGCGGTTCCGATCCGCACCGGACGCCACCACCGAGGCATCACCATGGGTTTGGTCCAGCACCAGAACGTAGCCCGGCGGCCGCGCGGGCAGGGCAGGATCAACCGCGCTGAACTTGGTCAGATGCGCCTCTTTCATGCGTTCAATCGCCCCGCGCGCCTGATTGAGCAGCGCCGTATCGTCCAAGGGGTGCGTGGCGAGCAACGTCTCAAGATCGGAGGGGATCGTCGGGTCATAGTGGACGCCGGTTTCGTCTATCAACAAGCCCAGTGGCGGCTCCCCGATGCGTCCGGGATGCAGGGAGCGCACCCAGGCGTCCTCGACCCGCACCAAATTACTCCCTTTGCGTTCGGCCACGGCTTCACCGCGGTGCGATGTTGGACTGTTGCCCCAGACGCCCACCATGTCATCGGGCCCAGGGGCACCGATCTTCACGTCAAAACCGCTCAGGTGCAAAATGCGTCGAATGCGCGTTTGGGTGAGAAATCCACCGTTATAAACGTAAAGCCGCCGGGCAGTTTCCTGTCCGGCGGGCTCAAGGTCACGTGACGTGGCCATGGAGGGTGTCAGTTCGCCAGTTGGTCGATTGATGCAGCTGGCGCAACGAGGGAGCCAAAGACGGCTGAGACAGCTTTGTTCCACTGTGCCAGCGGTGCCTCGGTGACATAGAGCGTGTCGCCATCGCGGATCACAAAGTCGCGCGCCACGAACATGCCGTTCGGTTCAGTCAGGTCCAGCAGGTAGATCATACGCTGGGCTCCGATCAGATCATCGCGTCCCAGAACCTGGGCAGCAACTTCGGGTGGTTCGTTTCTGAACACAAATACACCCGTTGCATCGGAGGTGGCTGATACCAGCCCACCTACCTGTGCGATGGCTTCAAGAGCGGAAAGGTTTTGGGAACGGAAGGGGACACGCGCTTGTGCTCCGGTAGCACCGAGGGAGGTGAAGGAGCGGGTGTCCTCTTCGACCAGAATTCGGTCGCCACCACGCAGGGCGATGTCCAGTTCCGGGTGATTGTACAGATCCTGGAACCATATGCGGCTGCGTTGCGTGCCGCGAATAACGGTGATCTGCGCGACCTCAGGTTCGATGGTGACCCCGCCCGCGCGCGCCAGCATCGTGGAAAGTGTCCGCGTCGGGCGCTCGATCGCGTAAACGCCCTGACCGCCAACGGACCCGACCAGGGAGACAGTCGAGCCGTCCCCGGCCTGTCTGCGCACTTCGACCTGTGGGTCGGGGGTCTGTTCTTCGAGCTTGGATGTGATGATGCGGCGAATAGCTTCCGGAGAATTGCCAGCAGCCCGGATGCGACCCGCATAGGGGACAAAAATGAACCCGTCGCCGTCGACCTGGACACTTTCGAGAAGGGTTGCATTGCTCGCTTCGCCTGCCAGCAAGCCGTCGTCCACGTTTTCCCAGATGGTCAGCCCCAGAACATCACCGGGTTGGATGGTGTCAGATCCAATCTTGGCGGAGTTCTTGAAGCTTTCCGAAAAGCCCAGAGCCGGTACAACGGCGATGGCGCGGGTTACGCGATCATTTACCGTGACGACAAATGCGTCACCCTCTTTCTGAACGGAGCCTGCGTAAATCTGACGCTTGTTGGGGCCGACATGGGGCAATCCACATGATGCCAGAACGGCCAAAGCCGCCACAAAAGCGATGGGACGCGCCCATCGAAAGCCGGAAGGTGTCACTGCTCGGTCTCCTCGACCTATTCGAAATCTGCCTCAGTTCGCCATCTTTTCGTGGCGCAATTGACGTTAATCTATCGCCAATTCTTTGGAAAATCTACTATCCGAACGCGCCTGGGTCATTTCACGACACGAAACTGTTGCCCGATGGCCGCGGTTTTGCGGCGCGGGATTTCGTAGGGGTCGCGGTCAGAAAGCATCATATCCACCACCTGGCGCAGCAATTGACGGCGTCCGCGACTGGCATAGAAGCTGCCGGGCAACTGGCTCGTTTCCAAAAGGAACTGGCGAAAATCGCGGTAATCCTGCACATCTGCGCGCGAGGGTTTGGCAAAAAACTCCGCCAATGGCTGGCTGGAGACAAGTTCTGGTTTGCCGTAAATGGTGTCGCCAAATGTTTTCAGGGGCACACCGCGCCAGAGCGCCTGCTGACCGGATGTTGAATTGACGGTGACAGCGCTGCGCGCCTCGGCAAGCAGTGCTGCAAGTTTCCCGCCGCGCAGATAATGGACCCGCCCGGCAAGGCCATGACGGCGGGCAAAACGGCGAATGTCCCGGCGCAAAGGACTGCGTCCGTCTTCCAGCGGGTGGGCTTTGAACACCAGATGATGGTGCGGGGGAGCTCCTGCGGCAAATTGAGAAATTACCAGCTCCAGGAATTCCGACTGAGTGGCAAATGGCGCATGTATCTGGAACGAACTGTCGTGCTCCAACTGCAAGAGGGCGACATGGTAAGGAAAACCGCCGCGCCGCAACCGCCGGGTCGCCAATCGGCGCTCCAACGCCTGAAACGGCATCAGCAGCAGTCGTCTGACATAGAGCCAGAACTCCTGACTTACGTTCAGGGAACGATGCGGCAGGAACTGTCTGTATCCGCGGTTCCAAAACATGACGAACCAATGATAGACGGCACCATAAAAGACATGCTGACGCAGATCACCCCAGTGGCTTGGCGGAATCGGAGGATCAGGATCGGCCTGGGCACGTGCATCGCGCATTGCGTCGAGAGGCATATCCATGAGGCGCGAATGGCCGTTAGACCCGTTTCTTTCATAACTGACCCAATAGGGGCGCAAATATCCTTCCTCAAAGACATGAATGCGAATGTTTCTTGATTTTGCCACCGCGACGGCCTTCGCGTGAATCCACCGGGTATCGCCGTATAGAACAATGTCCGTAACGCCTTTTTTAACAAGCGTTTCACCCAGGAAATCACCCCATTTGCCCTGAGCCGCCCGAAAGGGAATGTAGGATTGCCGGTCCGGCCAGAAGGCGCGATCCCCTGCGTTGAAGCCGATGCGCCAGACCGTGTTGCCCGCATAGCGCAGCTGTTTTCCCAGTTGATGGAAGAACGGTCCATGAGGGCCTTGAAGGAACAAGAACACGCGAGAAGCTGAGAGAGAGTGAAGGGTCAAATGGTGAGCCTCGAACAATTACATGCGCCACTTCCACAAAGAACCCTTCACAATTATTGCAGGATATGCGCGTTGTCGCAAGCTCGGGGTCTTGTCAGGGCAATTCGGCCCCGTTACCTCAGAGGCAAGGTCACTGGGAAGGGCAGCGCATGTTTACGGGCATCATTACCGACATTGGTACGATCATCTCGCTTGAACAGGAGGGCGATCTGCGTGCGCGTATCCAGACAGCCTATGACACGCAAAGCATCGATATGGGCGCGTCGATTGCATCGGATGGCGTGTGCCTGACAGTCGTGGATTTGGGGCCGGATTGGTACGAAGTACAGATCAGCGCCGAAACCGTGGAAAAAACCAACATCGGGCGCAACAACTGGGGGGTTGGCAAGCGGATCAATCTTGAACGCGCGCTCAAGGTTGGTGACGAGCTGGGCGGTCATATTGTTTCCGGCCATGTAGACGGGGTGGCAGAGGTGATCGCTGTCACAGAGGAAGGGGACAGCACCCGCGTGACATTGCGTGCACCGCATGATCTGGCGCGGTTCATTGCGCCCAAGGGATCCGTGGCGCTGAATGGCACGTCATTGACCGTCAATGAAGTTTCGGGCTGCGATTTCGGTATCAATTTCATACCGCACACCAAAATTGCCACGACCTGGGGGGATGTCGCTGTCGGGGATCTGGTGAATCTGGAAATTGACACCCTGGCCCGTTACGTCGCGCGATTGGCGGAAATGCCCAGTTCATGAGGGTGTCTGCGTCTGGTCAAGATGCGGAAGCTGGGCTAAGAGCCTGCAAGTCTGAAGGAAAGGCAAGCGCGCCATGAGTTTTGAAACGCCCGGTCCCGTTGAGACCGATTTGCGCTCCAGTATCGCGGAGATTGACGAGATTATCGAAGCGGCCCGGCAAGGCCGCATGTTCATTCTGGTGGATCACGAAGATCGCGAGAATGAAGGCGATCTGATCATTCCGGCGCAATTTGCCGATGCCGAGGCAATCAATTTCATGGCGGTGCACGGACGTGGTTTGATCTGCCTGCCGCTGACCGCCGAGAGGATCGAAACTCTGGGCCTGCCGATGATGGCGGTGAACAATTCATCACGCCATGAAACAGCTTTCACTGTCTCGATCGAAGCGCGTGAAGGTGTTGAGACAGGGATTTCTGCGGCAGATCGCGCATTGACCGTAGCCGCCGCCATTGATGAGACCAAGGGACCTGCGGATATTGCAACGCCGGGGCATATGTTCCCATTGCGCGCCCGGCAGGGCGGCGTGCTGGTGCGTGCCGGTCACACCGAGGCCGCCGTCGACATCAGCCGGTTGGCCGGCCTGCATCCTTCCAGCGTGATCTGCGAGATCATGCGGCCCGACGGCCAAATGGCGCGATTGCCAGAACTGATCGAATTTGCAAAAGAACACGGGATGAAGATCGGCACGATCAGCGATCTGATCGCTTATCGGCACAAGCATGACAACCTGCTGCGTCTGCGCGATGAACGGATGGTTGTTTCGGCCTATGGCGGCGAATGGCACATGCGGGTGTTTGCAGATGAGATCACCGGGACAGATCACGTAATGCTGTCCAAAGGCGATATCAGCACCGATGAGCCGGTGCTGGTGCGGACCCATGCGCTTAACGCGCTTGAGGATATTCTGGGGCTTGGGCCGAGCCCTGCCGATGAATTGCCACGGGCCATGGAGATCATCGCCGAAGAAGGGCGCGGCGCTGTGCTGCTCTTTCGTGAACCACATCCGAAACTGCGCCTTGACGGGGATGAGGATGATGGCCCACGCACCATCAAACGTACCGGGGTGGGCGCGCAGATCATGTCTTCGCTGGGACTGAGGGACCTCATCTTGCTGACCGACAGTCCGCAAACCAAATACCTTGGGCTTGATGCCTACAACCTGTCCATCGTGGGCACGCGCCCCATCACCAAGGAATAGATCATGGCTGCCAATGAACAGCATTACGTCCTGCCACGGCCCGCGTTTGACAAGCCGGTCAAAATTCTGATCGTGGTGGCCCCTTACTACAAGAACATCGCGGACAGTCTTGTGGCGGGTGCAAAGGCCGAAATCGAGGCAGCGGGTGGCACATGGGAACTGGCCGAAATGCCCGGTGCGCTTGAGGTGCCCACTGCCATCGGGATCGCCGACCGGCGCAGCAATTTTGATGGCTACGTTGCCTTGGGCTGTGTCATCCGGGGAGAGACAACGCATTACGAAACGGTCTGCAACGACAGTTCGCGTGCTTTGCAACTGCTAGGGTTGCAGGGGCTTTGCATCGGCAACGGCATTCTGACCGTGGAGAACCGCGCGCAGGCCGAAGCGCGGGCGGAGGTCAAAGGGCAGAACAAAGGCGGCGGGGCTGCCGCTGCGGCCTTGCATCTGATCGCAATGGCCCGTAAGTGGGCGTCCCAATCCAAAGGCATCGGGTTCAAGCCAGCTGGCCAGAGTTTCCAGATCGCCGGTTCAAATGACGGATCACCAACCGCATGACATCGCTTCACGGCAACCTGTCCGGCAATCAGCGCCGCAAAATGAAGTCCGCCGCGCGGCTATATGCGGTGCAGGCCTTGTTCCAGATGGAACACTCGTCGCAGACTGTTGAGACCGTTCGCGTTGAGTTCCTCAACCACCGATTTGGTGAGGTATTTGAAGGTGAAGAGATGCTTGATGGAGATGTCGAGCTGTTCGACGCTGTGTTGGAAGGGGCGGTGAACTATCAGGCGCCGATTGACCAATCAACAGACCGCGCTCTGGTTGCAAAATGGCCCTTGGGGCGGATCGACCCAACATTGCGCGCCCTTTTCAGAGCGGCGGGCGCGGAGCTCAATGGCAAGCAGACCCCACCTAAAGTGGTCATCACTGAATATGTGGATGTGGCCCGGGCGTTTTTTCCGGACGGTAAGGAACCGCAGTTCGTAAACGCGGTGCTCGATCACATGGCCAGAGAAGCGCAGCCCGAGGCATTCTGAAGCACGGCTGCCGCAACGTCATCTCGCTTAAAGCGCCGGAATTCGCAAATCCACACGAAATTGTGCTCATTTTTCTTTGGCTTCCTCTGGACTCTACCGATTTAAGTGCCATCTTTAAGGCAGAGGAGAAAAGCAATGCTTGACCTGATCGAACGCATCATTCGCACTGTCTTTCCGGGCGCTGGCTCGCAGCCGCAGCTGATCCCCGTGCGCGCAACGCGCAAGCGCAAGCTGACCGAGCGCCGCAAGTAACCTTAGCTTATTTACTTAATATTTTGAAATACCAAGGATTTGTACGGGTTCAATGTGATGGGCCCGCTACAGCCGTCTTGGTATTTATTCCCGAGGACCTGTATATACAGGTGGGCGCCAGGTAACCAGGCCAGGGCCAGGACAGAGCCAGCTCCCTCGGATTTGCTTAAGGCCACTGGAATGTAACCAGTCACGCGAAGAGCAGCACCCATCACCCAAAGGACTTAAGTTGAGGATCGGCGCACCACAAGGGGCAAAGCGTGACACGGCCATAAAATAACTTGCCTGATGTTCACTATATGTTCATATTTAAGCCATGGCGCACGATGACTTGCAATCTTTCCAGCCGGGGCAACTTTTGGCGCGCGGAGCAGCGCGTTTGTTAAATAGCTATGGCTTTGTAAGTGTTGAGGAACTTGTTCCGTCACGTGGGCTGCGCGTCGATCTGATGGGGGTGGGGCCAAAGAACGAAATCTGGATTGTCGAATGTAAATCCAGTCGGGCAGACTATCAGTCTGATCACAAATGGCAGGGCTACCTGGCGTGGTGTGACCGGTTTTTCTGGGCGGTGGATGAGGCGTTTCCCACTGAGTTGTTGCCCGAAGATACCGGATTGATCATTGGCGATGCTTATGGTGCAGAGATTATTCGTATGGGTCCGGAGGACAAACTTGCCGCTGCCAGACGCAAGGTTATGATACAGAAATTCGCGATAACTGCAGCGCGTCGCCTACACGCAATGCGTGACCCGGATGCAGCCACCGATTGGGGCTAGCGACGGCGGGGTTTCATGCCGCGCGCCCGATTGGCGGCGGCGGTGATCTCTTCAGCGATTTCGTCTGCGTCGTCGGGCGCAAAATCCATAGGAATTTCAACATCATCCGCCTCGACATAAATGCGAACCATGCCCGTATCGGTCGGCCCGATCTGCAAGTTAGCCTCAATTTCGCGTTCGGTGTCGATGCCCATATTTGATCTCCTAGATAGAGTGGCAGTATCGCTAACGCGAGGAGGCTTGAAACACAAGCTGGCATGCGCTTTGCTGCGGCCATGGATGCTGTCGAAATACGTAAATTCCGCGCTGAAGACCGTGATTGGCTGGTCGCACAGCATGGCTGCCAATACGCTCAGGCCGAAGGGTTTGATGACAGCTTCGGTGTATTGGTCGGCGAAATCATCGATGCCTTTCTCGTCGGCCATGATCCGCAGTGCGAGGCCGGCTGGATGGCCGAAAACAACGGGCAGCGACTGGGGTCGATATTCTGCGTCAGGTTGTCGGAGACAACAGCAAAGCTCAGACTCTTCCTGCTGGTGCCGGAAGCACGTGGCAAGGGACTTGGAAAACGCCTGCTGAGTACCTGCTTGGGATTTGCCAAGGATCGCGGATTTTCGAACATGCAGCTATGGACCCATGAAAGCCACGCGGCCGCTTGTGCGCTTTATAAATCGACCGGATGGCACATAATAAGCAGCAAACCAGTGCATTCTTTTGGTCAGGATCTGGTCGAACAGAGCTGGATCTATCGGTTCTAATCCTCTTGCAATCTTATGAGCAGGGCGATAAATCGACCTCAGTGCCGCCTTAGCTCAGTAGGTTAGAGCGCCTGATTGTGGATCAGGAGGTCCCCCGTTCGAGCCGGGGAGGTGGTACCACAAATTCCCAACAAAATTAGTATCTTAGAGAACCCGGTGAAATATTCCCGAGTCTCTATTGATCGCGTTTATCTTTTGACTTCTTATTAGGGGCCCCTAAATTCCATTTAAAATCAATTAGCTGCTGGTCTCGGCTCCAGAAGTGGCCAAATTCAGAGCCTACCTGCGGGCAGAGGTTCGACAAACATCCTCAATTGCGTAGCGTTTTTACTGAAATTCAGTGATGAGTATGTTTTCAAGGTGTCATTTCCAAGCGATGCGCTTCGTGGACATACGACATGGCAATTTGCGAAACCTGACGGAACCTCAGCTTGCCAAGGGGTTTGCTGAAACCGCCAGTTTCCTGGACGTTTCTGGTACCCGCCAGCCGGATCGACATATGCCTGCGCTACCATATGGTGGCGAGCAGCTTTGCAGCCGACGATCTGTTAGCTCTGATCCTGTCAGAAAAACCTGGCTTCAAGAATCGCTACTTTATCAAAATGCGCTGACGCAGTTGCCCGGTTACGCGATCAAAGATCAGGATTTCGTTGGCATCGGTGACGACGGCGAACCAATCGGGTCCTTGGGTGAAAGAAATGGCCTCTGCGCCGCCGGGTAACGTGATCTCGGTCGGCAATTGGGGCGATCGATCATTGAAGCGGGTGACAATCAACACGATGATCAATAGAAGACCGCCGATCATGGTCGCTGTCAGCACCGTGACTAACCGCCTCAAAAACCGCAGGTTTGCGGGTTCCGCGCTTTCGTCCTCTGGCCTTACATCGGGATTTTCCATGCCACTCCGCCAAATCCGCTTTCTGATCGACGAAACACCGCCGCAGCGCCTTGATAAGGCGCTTGCACGGGATGTGCCAGTGGAGGCTGCATTGTCGCGCACGCGCATCGCCCGATTGATCACCGAGGGTGCGGTTGCCGTCGATGGCTGGGTTGTCAAAGATCCCAAAGCGCGGGTTGCTGAAGGGGCGAAGGTTGAAATCGAGATAGAAGAAGCGCAGGAAAGCCATATCCGGCCTGAAGACATCGCGCTCGACATCGTGTTCGAAGACAATGATCTCATTGTTGTGAACAAGCCCGCGGGCATGGTCGTGCACCCTGCGCCGGGCTCGCCTTCTGGTACGTTGGTGAATGCATTGCTGGCCCACTGTGGCGAAAGCCTGTCGGGCGTTGGGGGGATGAAACGACCGGGAATCGTGCACCGGATTGACAAGGAAACCTCGGGCCTGCTGGTTGTGGCCAAGTCGGATGCCGCCCATCACGGGCTGGCTGCTCAATTCGAAGCGCATACCGTCGAGCGATACTATCAAGCGCTGGTTTATGGTGTCCCTGACGCTAACGATCCGCGGCTGCGCGGTGTGAAGGGGGCCAATTTTGAGCCCGGCAATATTCTGAAGATTACCACGCAACTGGCGCGTCATAAATCCGACAGGCAGCGACAGGCCGTGCTGTTCCAGGGGGGGCGGCATGCGATCACAAGGGCCCGGACTACCGAGCGTTTCGGATCGCCTGCGGTGATCGCACTTACGGAATGCTGGCTGGAAACCGGGCGCACCCATCAAATCAGGGTTCATCTGGCCCATGCCGGTCACGGGCTTGTCGGTGATCCCGTATATGGCGGCAAACGCAAGCTCGCGCGGGCGGCATTATCAGAGGCGTCCTCCGAGGCAGTAACAAAATTTCCGCGACAAGCCCTTCATGCGGCAGTTTTGGGCTACGATCACCCTGTGACCGGCCAGAAATTGCGATTTGAAGCGCCGTTGCCGCAAGATATGGCCGAGTTACTGGGATTGCTGCGCCATGGCTGACACAAATCGCAAGCCTGCGTGAACGCACTGACATGTGAGATGTTAACAGGTGCGCTTCATGTCAGTATTTCGTTAATCCAAAGATTGTAGATGATCCGTTAACAATTTTGGTGGGTCAGACTTGAACTGATCGGTTTAGACCCCATATTGATGTTAAGCCCTTAAACATTGGGAGGCGCTCATGGCAAATTATGCAAATCTACCGGCCCCTACACCGGAAGGCGGGCTGAACCGCTACATGCAGGAAATCCGGAAGTTTCCGCTGTTGGAACCGGAAGAGGAGTACATGCTGGCAAAGGCCTGGGTTGAAAAAGAAGACACAGCCGCCGCGCACCGCATGGTGACTTCGCACCTTCGCTTGGCCGCCAAGATAGCCATGGGATATCGTGGCTACGGCCTGCCGCAGGCGGAAGTTATTTCAGAAGCCAACGTTGGCCTGATGCAGGCCGTCAAGCGATTTGACCCCGAAAAAGGGTTCCGACTTGCGACCTATGCGATGTGGTGGATCCGCGCGTCCATTCAAGAATACATCCTGCGCAGCTGGAGCCTCGTGAAACTGGGGACGACGTCCGGTCAGAAAAAACTGTTCTTCAACCTGCGCAAAGCCAAAAATCGTATTGGCGCCTTGGAAGAAGGTGATCTGCGCCCCGAAAACGTGTCAAGAATCGCAACCGATCTTGGGGTGACCGAAGATGAGGTCATTTCGATGAATCGCCGGATGTCAGGTGGTGATGCGTCTTTGAACGCCACTGTCGGCTCGGAAGGCGAAGGGGCGATGCAGTGGCAGGATTGGCTGGAAGACGAAGAGGCAGATCAGGCCGGTGATTATGAGGCGCGAAATGAGCTCGAAGCGCGTCGGGAACTGCTTGGCGAAGCAATGAGCGTGTTGAATGATCGCGAGAAGGACATTCTGACGCAACGCCGTTTATCAGACAAAACGATCACGCTCGAAGACCTGAGCGCTGAATACGATGTGAGCCGGGAGCGCATCCGCCAGATTGAGGTGCGCGCCTTCGAGAAGTTGCAAAAGAAGATGCGCGATCTGGCCAAGGAAAAAGGCATGCTGGCAACCGCCTGATCCGCCACGTGGGGACTTTTTATTTTGACCATCTGTGCTGTTCGAACGCATTTGTTTGCGCTAACCTCTCCGAAAAATCGGAGGGTTTGACGATGGCGGTATTGCGTTGGGGTATTCTGGGGGCATCCAATTTTGCGACTACCTACATGGGGCCGGCAATCAACGCCGCAAGAGACGCGCAATTGGCGGCACTTGCAACTTCCAACCCTGAAAAAGCGCCCCGGTTTCAGGCCTTTGCGCCTGACCTGCTGGTACATGACAGCTATGAGGGCCTTTTGGCTGATCCATCTATCGATGCGGTTTACATTCCGTTGCCCAATCACCTGCACGTTGAATGGACCCTGAAAGCGCTTGAAGCGGGAAAACACGTTCTGTGTGAAAAGCCAATGACCTTGCAGGCGGATGAGTTTGACCGGCTGATCGCGGCTCGTGACAGCACTGGCTTGCTGGCGGCCGAGGCGTTCATGATCGTGCACCATCCGCAATTCATCCGTGCCAAGGCTCTGATCGAAGCGGGCACGATCGGGGAGCTACGCCATGTTGATGCGGTCTTTTCCTATTTCAATACGGATCAGGGCAATATTCGCAACCAATCTGCCGCTGGTGGTGGGGGATTGCCGGATATTGGCGTCTACACCTTTGGCTCGGTGCGCTTTGTCACGGGGCAGGAGCCGATATCGGTGCCATTTGCCCATATCGACTATGAAAACGGTGTCGATGTTTTCGCTCAGGTGGCAGCAAAATTCCCGGATTTCACCTATTCGGCAATGGTTTCCATGCGCTTGTTTAACCGGCAGGAGGTGGTTTTTCATGGCGACAAAGGGGTATTGCGCCTGACCTGCCCGTTTAACGCGGCAGTTCATGACCAGGCTGAAATCAGCATTGAAACCGCGGGACACACACGGCGTGTCGAACGCTTCCCGGGGGTGAATCACTACGTGCTTCAGGTTGAAGCCTTCGGGGCATCAGTGCGCGACGGCTCCCCCTATGCGTGCCCGCTGGAGTTCAGCCGGGGCACGCAGGCGATGATGGATATGGTGTTCGAAGCGGGTGGCAGGCCGGACTGAACCGGCTCTACCCCTCCATGGCTTCCAGCTCATCAATGAAGCCTGAAATCATTGACAGGCCCTTGTCCCAGAATGCGGGGTCGGAGGCATCCAGACCAAAGGGCGCCAGCAGTTCCTTGTGGTGTTTGGAGCCCCCGGCTTTGAGCATCTCGAAATACTTGTCCTCAAATCCGGCGTCGCCTTCGGCGTAGACCGCGTAGAGGGCGTTCACCAACCCGTCGCCAAATGCGTAGGCATAGACGTAGAAGGGTGAATGTACAAAATGCGGCACGTAGCTCCAGAAGGTCTCATAGCCGTCCATGAACTCAAATGCAGGCCCCAGGCTTTCGGCCTGCACCGACATCCATAGCGCGTTGATGTCATCTGGTGTCAGTTCGCCGCCCCGACGGGCCGCGTGTAATTTGCATTCGAAATCGTAAAACGCGATCTGTCGCACAACCGTATTGATCATGTCCTCGACTTTGCCAGCCAGCAGCACCTTGCGCTGTGCGTCGTCCTTCGCCCCGTCCAGCATCTGGCGGAAGGTCAGCATCTCGCCAAAGACGCTGGCTGTTTCGGCAAGGGTGAGCGGCGTGGAGGAGAGCATCTCGCCCTGTTCGGCGGCGAGAACCTGATGCACCCCGTGACCAAGCTCATGCGCCAGTGTCATGACATCACGAGGTTTTCCGAGGTAGTTCAGCATCACGTAAGGGTGCACGTTGGTCACGGTCGGATGCGCAAATGCGCCCGGTGCCTTACCCGGTTTGACTGCCGCATCTATCCAACCCTTGCGGAAAAACGGCTCGGCGATCTGACCCATGCGCGGGTCAAAGGCGTTGTAGGCGTCCATGACCATCTTTTCCGCCTGCGCCCAATCGACGATGCGATTGTCTTCCAGCGGCAGCGGGGCATTCCGGTCCCAGACCTGCATCTTGTCCAGACCAAGCCATTTGCGCTTCAGCTCATAATAACGGTGGCTCAGCTTGGGGTAGGCGGCGACAACTGCATTGCGCAGCGCTTCGACGACTTCGGGTTCGACCTGATTGCTGAGATGACGGCCAAGCTGCGCCGTTTCCATGCCGCGCCAGCGATCAATGATCTCTTTTTCCTTGGCCTGAGTGTTGTGCACACGGGCAAAGGTTTTGATATTGCTGGAAAAGACTTCTGCCAGCTCGCGCGCGGCGGCCTCCCGTTTTGAGCGTTCAGGGTCGGTCAGAAGGTTGAGTGTTCCTTCGATGTTCAGGGTCTCGCCATCCACCTCGAATTCGAGCCCGGCAATGGTCTCGTCAAAAAGGCGCTCCCAGGCATCACCGACGACCCCCAGATCGTGCAGGAATTTCTCCAACTCGTCACTCAACTGGTAGGGCTTCATCGCACGCACGCGATCAAAGACCGGTTTGTAGCGTGCCAGGTCGGCGTTCTGCGCATAAAGACCATCCAGGTGATCATCCGCAAGGCGGTTGATCTCCAGCGTGAAGAACACCAGCGGCGTGGTGAAATTCGTGATCTTCTCCTGCAGATCGGACATGAACTTGGCCCGATCCGCATCGGTGGTCAATTGGTAATAGCGCAGGCCCGCGAATGACATGATACGCCCGGCGATCTGATTGATCTTTTCGTTGCGCAGCACACAATCGAGAAACCCGCCGGCGTCCAATCGGGCAAGGTTACCTTCGAAATCCTTTGCAAAGCTGGCGCAAGCCTGCTCCAGCCAATCGAGATCACGTTTCAGTTCTGCCGCATCGACACCTGTGTAAAGGTCGTCAAGGTTCCACTCTGGCAGATCGCCCAACGGCGCGGCGGCACCCGCTGCATTTGCGTCACGGACCGGGAAGGGGAGCTGGATCATCTGAAACCTCATTTCTGTTTCGCTATACGTAGGCTGGAGCAGGTTCGGGGACAAGCGGGTGCCCCCGCTAATCTGTGCTAGAAGCCAAATAGTTCTGCCGGATTGTCCACCAGAATGCGGTGGCGCGTCGCAGCATCAGATACCACGCGGTCCAGCGCGTTCAGCAAGGCACCCGCCTGGGGCATCTTCGCATCCGCCAGCATCAGATGTGGCCAGTCCGACCCCCAGAGGCATCTTTCCGGATTGGCGTCAATCAGCGCTTTAACGAGTGGGTCGGCGTCCAGGTATGGAGCCGCGCACATGCGGTAGATGGCGGAAAGCTTCACCCAGGCCTTGCCGTCCGCCAGCAGACGGCAGAGCGTCTGAAATCCTTCGGAGGAGGCCGTCAGCGCATCCTTGGGCCACCCGATGTGGTCAAAGACAACATCCGTGCCCAAAGTGCGGACATCCTGAGTCAGATCTTCCATATGCTGGTCCGCGTGACACAGCATCTGGATATGCAATCGCCGCTCGGCCAATGCCGGTGCCATGGCGCGCGCGCCCTTCCAACTCAACACCCCGCCATGCACGTAGTTGAGGCGCACGGCACACATGTTCCAGTCAACGAATTGATCCATCTGCCCGTCGGACGCCCCATCCGGCAGCAGACCCACACCGCGAAATCCGGTGCCCATCCGACGCACGGCTTCGACGGTCACGCTGTTGTCGGTGCCATAGAGGATGGAATGCACGATGACGCCACGGGAAAACCCGAGCGTTTCAAGGTGCGTTCGGTAGCGCTCCAGCCATCCTTCAAAATCCGGGCCGGGGGCGGGGTTCTCCACCCGTCCGTCCCACAATGGAAACTCATGCGCGCCAGCGATCAGGTGAACATGGGCGTCACAGGCCCCCTTGGGTGCCCGTCGCACAGGAGCAATGGGGGCGGGTGGCATCTGTGCGTCGGGCTTATCCATAAATCCTCAGCATATCGTTCAGGTCCTCCAGCGTATTCGCTTCCTGCAGCGGTTTGTCCTGTCGCCAACGCGACATACGCGGAAACCGCAGGGCGACACCAGACTTATGGCGCGGGCTGGCCTGAATGCCTTCAAAGGCAATCTCAAACACATGGTGGGGTGTTACCTGCCGCACCGGACCAAACCGCTGCAAGGTGTTTTTGCGCACCCATTTGGTGATCTCACGGAATTCCGCGTCCGTGAGCCCCGAATAGGCCTTTGCAAAGGGGACGAGTTCATTGCCATCCCAGACTGCAAAGGTGAAATCGGTAAAGAGGTTCGCGCGTCTACCATGACCGGCTTGCGCATAGATCATCACCGCATCAATGGTCAGCGGTGCCAGCTTCCATTTCCACCAATCGCCCTTCTTGCGACCTACAAGATAGGGGCTGTCCGAACGTTTGAGCATGATCCCTTCGGCATTTTCATCCCGGGCCACATCGCGCAGGTCGGCCAATTCGTCCCATTTGGTAAATTCAAGCTGCGGTGACAGGCGCACAGGTGCAGCCACAGGGAGCGGTGCGCAAAGCTCTTCAAGGATCTTGCGACGCTCCGCAAATGGCGCATCACGCAGGTCTTCGCCTTGCCACTCCAGCAGGTCGTAAGCGTGCAGGACCACAGGCGCGTCAGCGAGCAGCTTTTTGGGGACAGTCTTGCGGCCGATGCGCTTTTGAAGCGCGTTGAAGCTTGCAGGGCTGTCGGAGTGAGGGTGCCAGACCAGCAATTCCCCATCGAGGACTGTGCCGGGCGGCAGGAAATCCACGGAGCGTGCGAGTTCGGGAAAGCGATCCGTCATCAACTCTTCGCCACGTGACCAGACAAAATGCTGACCATCCCGCAGGATAAGCTGACCCCGAATGCCGTCCCATTTCCATTCGGCACGCCAGTTCTCTGGGGCGCCAAGCGCGTCGGGGGGGCCTTCGAGCGCATAGGCAAGATAGAAAGGATAGGGGCGCGACGCGTCCACCGCCGCATCGTCTGCTTCGATCAGGGCATGCCAGCTTGTGTGATCCGGGTGCCAGTTGCCCATCAGCCGGTGGGCCAGTTCTGCTTCCGCCTTGCCGGTCGCTTTGGACAGGGCGCGGGTCATCAGCTTTTGGCTGACACCCATGCGAAACCCACCCGTTATCAGCTTGTTGAACACGAATCTTTCAGTCCCGCCGAGGGTCTCCCAAGCCACCAGAACAAAGGCCTTACGGGCAGCATCGTCTGTTTGAGAGGCGTCCCGAAGGCGGGTAATCCATTGCGTCAGACTATCGTCATTGGTTGTCTCGCTCAGCGGCAAAACCAGCGCGATGGTTTCGGCAAGATCACCAACAATCGGATAGCTCTCCTCAAAAAGCCACAGGGGGATGTCGGCTGTTTCTGCGGCCCATTCACGCAGTTTTGTTGTCGTTACCGCCCGCTTTGGACGCCGTCCGGAAAAAAGCGCCATCGTCCACATCCGATCTTCATCGGGTGCCGAGTCAAAGTAATCCGCCAAGGCCGCGACCTTGGCGTTGGTCTTGGTGCTTTGGTCTATGGTGTTGAAGAGGGCAGCAAATCGGATCATTCGGAACCCTCGGCATCGAGGCTTTCCCCTTCGAACTCCGTCGGAACGACCTGCGCATGCCATCCATTTTCATTAAGGTAGCGCGTGAATATCTCTGTGTAACCATGAGTTACGTATATGTTTTCAGCCCCAGTTTCCTTGATCGCTGTAAGCAACCCATTCCAGTCCGCATGATCTGAGATTACAAACCCCCGGTCCCCGGCGCGTCGTCTGCGAACACCGCGCAATTGCATCCAGCCGCTGACAAACGCGGTCTCCTGGGGGCCGAATTTGCGCGCCCATGCGCTGCCCAGAGCAGATGGAGGGGCGAGCACAAGCGCGCCTTTTTGCGCCTTGTGATCAGTCTCTGGCGTGACGCCCAGGGTGTCCGGCAATGGCAGTCCTTGCTGGCGCAGTACCGCATTTGTTGCTTCGACCGCGCCGTGGGTCAGGATCGGCCCGATTTCCGGATCGAGCATGCTCAGCAGTCTTTGGGCCTTGCCCAAGGCATAGGCGCCCAAGAAAGCGGTCTTGCCTTCCGCCGCACATTTTGCCCACCACGCATTGATCTGCGCGGCGACGTGGGTCTGCGCTTGCCAGCGAAATACCGGCAACCCGAATGTTGATTCGGTAATGAAGTGGTGACACTTGAGTGGCTCAAACGGCTCGGACAGCCCATCAGGCTCTGTCTTGTAATCGCCCGATGCCACCCAAACTTCACGCCCGACTTCCACACGAATTTGTGCGGAGCCCGGAACATGTCCAGCGGGATGAAAGGAGACTGATGCGTCGCCGATGCGGATGGTTTCGCCGAATGCAATGCCTTGCGCGTCGATGTCGCCCAAACGGTGCCGCATCACCGGAAGAGCTGCGTGCGTAGCGAGGTAATGACCGTGTCCGCTGCGCGCGTGATCGGCATGCCCGTGGGTGATCAGCGCCCGGGCGACAGGCCGCCAGGGATCGATATGGAAATCACCAGCAGCGCAGTAAATACCACGTTCCGTGAATGTCAGAGCCGGAGAGCTGTTCATGACAGGCAATCTAGCGGACGGTCGGAAAATGCCCAGACTTTAGCCGTGCCCACCGCTGAGAAAGAGCGCGGTCATCTGGTCAAAGATCGGCGCTGAAACAGCCTCGCTTTCCATCAACACCTCATGTTCGCCGTTCTCGACGAGTTCCAGATGGCCCCGGTTCCAGGCTTCCATACGTCGATGGATCACCGGAATATCCACAATCCGCTCATTTGTGCCCAGAAAAGTGATGCAGGGAAGGTTTGGTGCCGCCCGATGCGCCAGATGCCGCGTTTCAAGCAAAGCCTCGCGTAGCCAGACATAGCTGGGTCCGCCGAGGGCCAGTTCCGGGTGACGTTCGAGTTGGACGCGCATTTGCTCGAATTGCGCGCGGTCTTTTGTTAATAGGTTGTCTTCAAATCCTTCCGTCAGGATATGATGCTCCATCTTTGTGCCAGGTGGCAGGCGATGGCCCTGACCGATCATCGGCATGAGATGGCTCAAAAACCATGCCATCGGGCGCAGATGTGGTGCCAGCCGGATACCCCACATGGGGCCGGTGAACGCGAGCGCCTGAACCGGCAACCCCTCCATGGCGGCGCGCAGCCCTATGGCCCCCCCCATGGAATGCCCCAACAGGAAAAACGGCCGTGGCATGCCAAGATCGCGCGCGGCACGAACCATGCGGTCCACGTCTTTCTGGTAGTCCGTGAAGTGTTCGACATGGCCGAGATCGCGATTGTCGATCAATCGGTCCGCGAGGCCCTGACCGCGCCAGTCAATGGCCATGCTGGCCAGTCCGCGTTTCGCAAAAGCGCCAGCCGTCTGATTGTATTTCTCGATGAACTCCGTGCGGCCGGGAAAAATCAGAACCGTGCCTTTGGCGTTATCAGGCTTCCAATGGCCAATTCTTATGCGGATGTCATCGGATGACTTGACCCATAGCGCGGCCCCGCCCTCGGCCCCAAATGCAATTTCGCTGAGGAAAGGGGCGGGGGTGAGCGCCATCAGGCGAGCGCCGACGCCAGTTGCATCGCAAGTCCCATGTCTCCGTCGACGCTGAGCTTGCCGGACATGAAGGCGCTTGTCGGATTGGTGTCGCCTTCGAGAATGGACTGAAAGGTTTCTGCATCCGCACTCAGGGTCACGTCAGCGGCATCATCGCCTGCGCGCGCTCCGGAGGCATCCATCATCACGGCTCCTTCGCCCTGGATGTCAAATTTTGCCGTACCGCCAAAATCGGCGCCGGCCAATTTTTCATTCAAAACCGCTACAGCCTGGTTCACAATATCGCTCATTCTTGGGCCCTTTTGCCGTGTGGTGCGCGCGGGGTCTGGAATTGCCCGTCGCACCTGTTACATACAATGCTGTTATGGCTATCAAACCACGCATTCTCAAACATGTCGTTACGGCATTTGCATTCCTTGTCATATTTATTGCGCCGTTGCGCGCGCAAGACACGGAACAGGCATTGCTGGACCAGCTGCGCGCGGCCCCGGCAGGTGAAGCAGGGCGGCTGGACCGGGAATTGAACCTGATCTGGGGGCGATCAGGATCTGCGGCGATGGATCTGTTGTTAAAGCGGGGCCGCGACGCCTTGGAAGCCGAAGACGTGTCCAAGGCCATCGAGCACCTGACGGCGCTGACCGACCACGCGCCGGATTTCGCTGAAGGCTGGCATGCGCGGGCGACTGCCTATCATCAGGCGGGGCTTTATGGCCCGGCGCTGGATGATCTGGAGCGCGCCCTTGCGCTGAACCCGAACAATTACAACGCCATATTCGGTCTGGGCGCGATGCTACAGGAATTTGGTGATCTGGAACGCGCAGCTGAGGCTTTTGATCGCGTTCTTGCCTTGCATCCTCATCACGAGAACGCGAAAACCGCGATGGAACAGCTCAGACAGAGCGGTGTCGGTCGAACACTCTGACCACAGACAGGCAAGGACAGCGCCGTGACAGGTGATCCCCGCGTAGTGGCCGTATTGGGCCCTACCAATACAGGCAAAACCACCTACGCAATCGAACGTATGCTGGGACACCGCACTGGTGTGATCGGGTTGCCGCTGCGGTTGCTGGCGCGCGAAGTCTACGACCGGATCGTGGCCGCACGCGGCCCGTCCGTTGTGGCGCTGGTGACCGGCGAGGAACGCATCGTGCCGCCCCGCACGCAATATTGGGTCTGCACGGTTGAGGCGATGCCCGAAGGCATGGGCTGTGATTTTCTGGCAGTGGATGAAATCCAGCTCTGCGCGGACCCTGAACGGGGACATGTCTTCACAGACAGGCTTTTGCGCGCGCGCGGGTTGCATGAAACCCTGTTTCTGGGTGCTGATACCATGCGCGGACCGATACGTGCGCTGGTTCCAAACGCTCAGTTTGCGCAGCGCGAGCGCATGTCGACGCTGACCTATCTGGGACCAAAAAAGATAAGCCGCATGCGTCCGCGCAGCGCGATTGTCGGGTTTTCCGTTGAAAACGTCTATGCCATCGCGGAATTGATCCGTCGCCAGAAAGGCGGGGCTGCGGTTGTCATGGGCGCGCTCAGCCCGCGCACGCGCAACGCTCAGGTGGAGATGTATCAGAACGGTGAGGTGGATTTTCTGGTGGCCACGGATGCCATCGGCATGGGGCTCAATCTTGATGTGGATCATGTGGCCTTTTCCAGTCTCACCAAGTTTGACGGACGCCGCATGCGTCCGCTGGCGCCGAATGAGCTGGCTCAGATCGCGGGCCGCGCGGGGCGGGGCATGAAGGATGGCACTTTTGGCGTAACCGGCGAGGCCCCGCCACTGGACGATGGTGTGGCCCAAGCCATTATGGACCACCAGTTCACACCGTTGAAAAAGCTGAACTGGCGCAATCATGCGCTGCAATTCGGATCTATCGACCGGCTGATCAGCACCCTTGAATCGTCGCCAGGTGACGACCTGCTGGTGCGCGCGCGGGAAGCAGACGACCTTTCGGCGCTGAAATCCCTTGGGCAGGTCACCGAGATCATCGCGCGCTGTACCGACGGACCTTCGGTCAGGCTGCTCTGGGATGTTTGCCGCATCCCGGATTTTCGGGGCATCAGCCATGCCGAACACGCGTCCCTGTTGGAAACCATCTTTTCATTTTTGCATGAGCGTGGCCGCATTCCTGATGATTGGCTGGCGCGCCAGATAAAAAGAATTGATCGAACCGATGGCGATATTGATGCGTTATCCAAGCGATTGGCGTTTATCCGCACATGGACCTACGTTGCGCAGCGCAAAGGCTGGACCAGTGAGATAAGCCATTGGCGGGAGCAGGCGCGTTCTGTAGAAGACCGATTGTCGGATGCGCTGCACGAGCGTCTGACGCAAAGATTCGTAGACCGGCGCACATCCGTGCTCTTGCGCCGGCTCGGCCAGAAGGAAGCCATGGTGGCAGAAGTATCGAATACCGGCGAAGTAACCGTCGAAGGCGAATTTGTGGGACGGCTGGAAGGTTTCCGGTTCTCTCAGGACAAGGGTGCCGGCGGCGCCGAAGAAAAGACGATCAAGACAGCGGCCCTGCAGGCGCTGGCACCGCATTTCCATTTGCGTGCTGATCGCTTCTACAATGCGCCCGACACCGAGATTGATTTCACCGAACAGGGCGGCCTCATGTGGGGCAAGGATGCTGTCGGCAAACTGGTCGCGGGGGCCGATGCGCTGAAGCCGCAGGTTGAGGTGTTCGTCGATGACGTGGCCGGAGCAGAGGTGGCACAAAAGGTTCAGCGGCGGTTGCAACATTTCATTGACCGCAAGATCGCAGCGCTGTTTGAGCCGCTTTTGAACCTGAGCCGCGATGAAACTCTGGAAGGTCTGGCGCGGGGCTTTGCCTTTCAGATGGTTGAAGCACTTGGTGTCTTGCCGCGCGCGAGCGTCGCAGACGATGTGAAGGCGCTGGATCAGGATGCGCGCGGGGCCTTGCGCAAACACGGTATCCGATTTGGACAATTCACGATATTCATGCCGCTTTTGCTGAAACCGGCACCAACGCGCTTGCGGCTGGTGTTGTGGTCTCTGGCTCAGGGCGTGCAGGATTTTCCCGAAGCGCCGCCGCCCGGTTTGGTGACGATTCCGTCTGATACGTCGGCACCGGCTGGCGCAGACACGATGGCGGGCTACCGAAATGCGGGCGAACGCGCGATACGCATCGACATGCTGGAGCGCCTGGCGGACATGTTGCGTGGTGAAAACTCCCGTGCCGGATTCGAGGCCACGGCTGACATGTTGTCCATCACCGGCATGACGCTTGAGCAATTTGCCGATCTGATGCAGGGATTGGGCTACAAGGCGGAGAAAGGTGAACGCGCGAAGGTCAAGGCCGTTGCCCCAGATCCTGCCAAAGAAGCCGTTGCACCGACGGAGGGCAAACCTGAGTCTGATGCGGGCAGCACCGACGAAGATAAGCCAGCAGAGATACCGGCTCAGGAAACACCAGAAGAGCCATCAACGGCGCCTGCGACGGCAAGTGACGCGAGTGCCGTTGAAGAAGATCAGATACCTGCTGGCGACGCGGTTGAAGAGCAGGATGCGGAACCTGAAATTGAGGTTTTCTATACCTTCACCTGGGGACGTCCGGCGCGTAGTGCGGGGCAGCACCAAAGGCGTTCGGGCGAAGATCGCACGCCGGGCAAAGGCAAGGGCAAACCTGGCGGTAAAGGAAAACGGGGAGGCCCGCGTGGTAACAAGGGCCAAGGCGCACAGAAGTTTTCTGCCCGCCCGCCCAAACCGGAAAAGAAAATCGATCCGGACAATCCTTTTGCTGCCGCCTTGATGGGACTGAAGGACAACAAGTAGTTGGCGGATGAGCTTCGACTGGACAAGTGGTTGTGGCATGCGCGGTTTTTCAAGACCCGTTCGCTTGCCGCGGCCCGGGTTTCTGCGGGGGAGGTAAGGGTCAACGGGAGCCGTACAGAAAAACGCAGTCAGATGATCGGGCCCGAGGATGTGCTGACCTTTGTGCAGGGCGATCAAGTTCGCGTGATCCGGATAGATGCCATTGGTCAAAGGCGCGGGCCAGCGCCCGAAGCTCAGGCTCTTTATACGGATTTGTCCCCGCCAGAGCCTGAATCAAAGAACACGCCTCCTGAAAACCCGGGCTATGAGGGAAAAGGTCGCCCGACCAAGCGTGATCGTCGCATGCTTGATCTTTCTAAGGCGCGCTCTCTTGAATGATACGGGCGGCTGATTTAGCTAGCGCTCTGACACAATCCGAAAAGAGGGTCCGATGACCTATATCGTGAACGACAGCTGCATTGCCTGCAAATACACCGACTGCGTCGAAGTATGCCCGGTGGATTGCTTCTATGAAGGTGAAAACATGCTGGTCATTCACCCAGACGAATGCATCGATTGCGGCGTGTGTGAACCGGAATGTCCCGCGGATGCGATCCGCCCGGACACCGAACCGGATATGGAAAAGTGGGTCGAGTTCAATCGCAAGTATTCCGAAATGTGGCCGGTGATCATCACCAAGAAAGACCCTCTGCCAGACGCAGAAGAGCGCGACGGGGAAACCGGGAAGCTTGAGAAGTATTTTTCCGAAACACCCGGCGAAGGCGGCTAGGTCCGTCACCACCGATTCGAGCTTGGAACGCTTTGGTTTTGCGGCCTAACAGCCTTATTCGGCGCGATTTTTCCACAGATGACGCTGCGGCAGCTTTTTTAGGGTCGCTTTTTGTGTTATAATACCTTCGCAAAGTAATAACGGACGACGCAATCGCTCCGCCCCCAGAAGGGGGAGGGCTCTGAAAAATCGGCATGTTCACACTTGGACGCGTGACCTAACGGTCTCCGCTCGGTGTGTTTTTGACTGTCGATTGTCGGGATTGGCAGCGCCGTTTTCTAAGGAACACTGAATGACCAAATCGAAGAAGCTTGATTTCCGCCCCAACGAGTTTGTTGTCTACCCTGCGCATGGCGTGGGTCAGATCATCTCGGTTGAAGAACAGGAAGTCGCAGGCATTTCGCTGGAACTCTTTGTCATCTCTTTTGAGAAGGACAAGATGACTTTGCGGGTGCCGACCCATAAGGCGACCGAAATCGGGATGCGGGCGCTGAGCTCTCCTGATGTCATTACCCACGCGATGAAGACATTGAAGGGGAAGGCCAAGGTCAAGCGGGCCATGTGGTCGCGCAGGGCGCAGGAATATGAGCAAAAGATCAATTCCGGTGATCTGATCGCGATTGCGGAAGTTGTGCGTGATCTGCACCGCACGGATGACCAGCGCGAGCAGAGCTATTCCGAACGCCAACTCTATGAGGCGGCGCTTGAGCGTTTGACCCGTGAAGTGGCCGCTGTAAGTGGTGGCGATGAACTCGCGGCGGCCAAACAAGTCGGGGATGTGTTGGAAAGCCGCGTCGCGGCCTGAGGTACCTCGGATCGAAAACAAAGACCGCGCCAACACTGGCGCGGTTTTTTTTATGTCAGCTGGATAACCAGCACGGCCAGGATTGAAACTTCGGTCAATTGCTGAGTGGCCCCCAGAACATCACCTGTCTGACCTCCGATTTTCGCCTTGGCCAGTGCCCCGATGCTGATCGCCACTGCCAGCGTCAGGATCAGGGCGGCGAACACCGGCAACCCGACACAACTGCCTGCAATCAACAAACCAAGCGCCAATCCCAAGATCGCGACGGGCATGGCAGGGCGACCAACGCTATGGGAAAGCCCGCTGTCACGGGCGTTCGGCAGAGCCGCCATCAGCACGGGCATCGCGCTTCGGGACAGGGCGGTTGCCGCAATGACCGGCAGAATACCCAGAGGCAGGAGTGAGGCATAGGCCAGCCACCGAAGACCGGTCACGAAAAGCAGCGCCAGGAGGCCGTAGGTGCCCAAATGGCTGTCCTTCATGATCTCCAAACGGCGGTTTGAATCAAACCCACCCCAAAATCCGTCGGCGCTATCGGCGAGACCATCCTCATGCATAGCACCCGTGATCAATATTAAAATCGCCAGCAGCCCACCTGCCGCAAAGCTGTCGGGCAGCCCCAGCATCAAGAGCAGATGACCAAACAGCGCCGCCAGACCGCCCAGAGCGGCACCGACAATGGGATAAGTCCAGACTGCGTTGCCCATCCGAGCGTAGGACATATCCGGCAATCGCGGCAGCGGCAGCCGTGTCAGAAGCGTCGCGGCCAGGAGCAGGTCGACCAACCATTTGGGCAATCTGTCGGTTTTCATGAAAAAGGGGCCTTTTCGCGTCTTGCCGGTCGGTCAGCATTGGGTAATGAGGTGCGATGAATGTTGCAACCGAGGTAGTCAAATGACAGCAGCTTTTTCCGATCTGGCCGGATTTCGGTCGATTTTGTCCACTCAGCCCGACAATGACGCTGCTGCTGTCTCGGCCGCGCAGGCGCGTAATGGCCAGTTAACCAAACCACCGGGTGCTTTGGGGCAGCTCGAAGAGCTTGCAGTGTGGTATGCGGGATGGCGGGGCACCGAGAGGCCGGAAATTACATCACCCCAGGTGATCGTTTTTGCCGGGAACCACGGCGTTGCGGCGCAGGGTGTTTCTGCATTTCCCCCCGAAGTCACCGAGCAGATGGTACTGAATTTTCAGCATGGAGGCGCGGCAATCAACCAACTGGCCAAGACCTTTGGCGCAAAGCTGGACGTCCATGCTCTCTCGCTGGGAACGCCGACCGCAGATTTTACCAAGGCCCCGGCAATGAACGACGAGGAGTTTTGCGCGGCCTTGCTGGCGGGCTGGGAGGCCGTTGATGAAAGCGCAGACGTGCTGGTGACCGGAGAGATGGGCATCGGCAATACGACACCGGCCGCCGCGCTGGCGACAGCCCTTCTGGGGGGCGAGCCGGAAAGCTGGACGGGCCGTGGCACAGGTGTCGATGACGTAGGTCTTTCAAACAAGATCCGTGTGGTCCGCGAAGGTGTCGCGCTGCATGGCGGTCAGGGGGACGGTCTGGAAATGCTGCGGCGGCTGGGCGGGCGCGAACTGGCCGGCATGGCCGGGGCCATCGCCCGCGCGCGCAGCCTGCGCATTCCTGTCCTGCTTGACGGGTTCATTTGCTGTGCTGCGGCGGCCTGTCTGGAAAAAACGGAAAAAGGCGCGCTCGATCATTGCATGGCCGGACATTTGAGTGCGGAAGGCGCGCATGGGCGGCTTCTTGAGGCTTTGGGCAAAAAGCCGTTGCTGTCCCTGGGGTTGCGTCTGGGCGAAGCGTCGGGTGGTGCCTTGTCCTTGGGGGTGCTCAAGGCCGCCGTTGCCTGTCTGAGTGATATGGCGACATTTGCCGAAGCAGGCGTATCGGAAGGCTGAAAACCAGCGCCGCGGTCTGTTTTATGCAGACGGCGGCGGCGTTTACGTCACGCGCGTTTTTTTTCGCTGTCGCGGCTGAGAAATGCCGTCTCCAGCTCTTTTTGCAGTTCCTTGGCGCGCGCCAGATAAGCCGGGTTCTGGCTGGCGGGCACTGCCGGGTCCCAAAGCTGCGCCAGTTCCTGCACGGAATGGCGATCATGATGATAGAATATCCGCTCTGCCTCGGCGGCTTCATATTCGCTGAGCCCCATGTTCTCCAGTACGTAGCGGCCTGCGCGCAGAGAACTGTCAAACAGCTCCCGAACGATGTCGTCGGCACCCGCCTGATAGAGGCGGTAAACGTGGGTCCGGTCACGCGCGCGCGCCACGATGTGCATATCAGGCCGGAGTTTTCGGGCGTATTTGACCAGCTTGATGGCGGCATCCTGATCATCAAGAGCCACCACAAGCACGCGTGCGGATTCGAGCCCTGCCGCGCGCAGGATGTCCGGGCGGGTAGGGTCGCCGAGAAACCCCTTGAAGCCAAACCGGCGCATTACCGCGATGACCTCCATGTCATGATCCAGAACAACCGTGTTAAAGCCGTTGGCCTGCACCAGACGATTGACGATCTGACCAAAGCGGCCGATGCCTGCGATGATGACCGGACCTTCAATGTCGATCTCATCTTCGGGATGCTGCTCTTTGGCGTCGGCTGACCTTTTGGACAACAGGTCGTAGAGCATGAAGAGCAGCGGCGCGATCAGCATCGACATGGCGATCACCAACAGCAGCGTTTCCGCCACATCCACCGGAATGACGCCTTGCACGACCGAGAATGACACCAGCACGAAGCCGAACTCGCCAGCCTGCGCCAGAGCCAGCGCAAAGAGCCATTGGTCTTTGCCTTTCAGCTTGAAAGCGCGGGCCAGGAAATAGAGGATCAGCCCCTTCACGATGATCACCAGCAGCGACATCGCGATGATCGCAGGCATGTTGTCAAACAGCAGGTTAAAGTTGATCCCGGCCCCGACCGTAATGAAAAAGAGTCCTAATAACAAACCCTTGAAGGGCTCAAGGTCAGTTTCCAGTTCATGACGGAATTCCGAGCTTGCAAGGACGACGCCCGCCAGAAATGCGCCCAGTGCTGGTGAGAGCCCCACAAGCATCATCAGGAATGAAATCCCCACGACAATCAGCAGCGCAAGGGCTGTGTACATTTCGCGCAGACGCGCGGAGTGGATGTATCTAAAGAGCGGCCGGGTCAGAAACACGCCCGCCAGCACGACGGCACCGATGGCGGCGATGGTGACCAGCGTCACGCCCCAGCCGGGCAACCCTTCCACAAGCGACAGGCTGTGATGACCTGAGCCATGCGCCTTTTCTCCGGCACGCAGGATCGAGCCATCCGAGGCCATATGCGCGGGCATGGCAGCAACCAGCAAAGGCAGGAAGGCAAGGATTGGAATCACGGCAATGTCTTGGGTCAGCAGGACCGAAAAGACCGACCGGCCACCGCTGGTCTGCATCAACCCTTTTTCCGACAGGGTTTGCAGAACGATCGCGGTAGAGCTCAGCGAAAGGGTCAGACCAATGGCAAGCGCCACCCCCCAAGGCTGGTGATAGGCCATCGCGATGACCATGATTGCAAGTGTGCTCAGCCCAACCTGCAGGCCGCCTAGCCCGATCAACCGGTGACGCATATCCCAAAGCGCGCGGGGTTCCAGCTCCAGACCGATCAGGAACAGCATCATGACCACGCCGAATTCTGCAAAGTGTTGCAGGTCTTCGGTTTCCGCGCCGACAAGCCCCAACACCGGGCCGATCATGATCCCGGCAGCCAAATACCCAAGCACGGAGCCCAGACCCAGCCGCGCCGCGATGGGTACTGCGATTACGGCGGCAGCAAGGTAAATAGAGGCTTGGAAAAGGAAGCTTTCCATGTCGGCGCGGTCTCCTTTAGGGGCGTCAGGTTGGCAAAGGCCCGTCGGTCTTGAGTTGATCCATCACGATTTGGCTGTGAACACGGGCCACGGCGGGATGGGGCAGGAGTACGTCGTGTATCAATGCATTTAAGGCGGGCAAATCAGCACAGTAGACCCTCAATAGATAATCTGCATCACCGGTCATTGTCCATGCACTGGTGATCTCTGGGCGTGTATTGACCAGCCGCGCGAAACTTGTGGAGTGATCAGGCCCATGTGTGCCCAGGTGGACCTGCACAAAGCCTTGCACATGTAACCCAAGATGGCCCGGATCAAGACGTGCGACGTAGGCCTGAATGTATCCGTCGCTTTCGAGCCGCTGACGACGGCGTCCTGCCTGACTCGGGGAAAGGTGCAACATCTCCCCCAGTTGTTGCGCGGTCAGATGGGCGTTCTTTTGAAGCGCTGACAACAGGCGGGTGTCCACGGCGTCCAACATCATGCGTGCCTTTTCCAGTATTTTGGCTGATGGTGCGCGAATTCCGCGCAAATTACCAGAACTCACGGGCTCTTTGCGCGGAATTCGCGCAGAATTAGCGGTATGGTGCCTCAAATTGCGCGACATATCGCGACTCACCGCATTCAGGAGCAACACCATGGGTCCCTTTCCGCACGACGCCCCAAAATCGACCATCACCGCAGAAAACCCCGCTGGCACCGACGGTTTTGAGTTTGTCGAGTTTGCCCACCCTGACCCGCAAGAGCTGCGCGATCTTTTTGCGCGGATGGGATATGCCCATGTTGCCAATCACAAAACCAAGCAGATAGAGCTTTGGCAGCAAGGCGATATCACCTATGTTCTGAACGCTGATCCTGACAGTTTTGCTGCACGGTTCGTTGAGGACCACGGGCCTTGCGCGCCTTCCATGGGGTGGCGGGTGGTAGATGCCCAGCAGGCTTTCGATCACGCGGTCTCCAAAGGGGCCACGCCATATGAGGGTCCGGGCAAGGCATTGGATGTTCCCGCCATCGTCGGCATCGGCGGGTCGCTGCTGTACTTCGTGGATCAGTATTATGACACCAGCCCCTACAACACGGAGTTCGATTGGACCGATCAGTCCAAACCTGCCGGTGTCGGCTTCTACTATCTCGATCATCTCACTCACAATGTCCACAAGGGGAACATGGACAAGTGGTTCAAATTCTATGGTGATCTCTTCAACTTCAAGGAAATTCGGTTCTTCGACATTGAGGGCAAGTTCACCGGTCTTCTGAGCCGCGCGCTGACATCGCCCTGCGGGCGCATCCGCATCCCGATCAACGAAGACAGAGGTGAGACCGGCCAGATCGTGTCCTATCTGAAAAAATACAAGGGCGAGGGCATCCAGCACATTGCCGTTGGGTCCAGCGATATCTACGACAGCACCGACGAGATTGCGTCGCGTGGACTGAAGTTCATGCCAGGTCCGCCAGACAGTTATTACAAGCTCAGCCATGACCGCGTTGTCGGCCATGAAGAACCGCTCGACCGGATGAAAAAACACGGCATCCTGATTGACGGTGAAGGCGTTGTTGATGGTGGCGAGACGAAGATTCTGCTGCAGATATTCTCCAAAACGGTCATCGGCCCGATCTTCTTCGAGTTTATCCAGCGCAAGGGTGATGACGGTTTCGGCGAAGGGAACTTCAAAGCACTGTTCGAGAGTATTGAACAAGAGCAGATTGACAACGGCGAGCTTGCGGCTGAGTGATCCCTTGGCTTTTAAGGCGAGCGCTATATACGACGGGTACCGGTCGGCTCTCCGGAGATTGACTGGCACCCATCGGTGCTCTGCCACAGATCATCGCGCAGTGTCCGCGCCTGCTGTGGCGCTCTGAGCCACGCAGGGCACCAACCGGCACCCCTGCGGGCGCCAAAGCGCTTTTGCCCGAGCGGGTATACCCCTATAGTTCCGGGAAAACCCAGAACCGGGACAGGCAGGATGGTACAAACGCCCAGCAGCTTCAATGTGGTGATCGTCGCTCAGCGCGGTCGCCTGACCTACGAGGCATTGTTGTTTGTCGCATCTCTGCGTCATTCAAGCCCGGGTTTTGCTGGCCGCGTAGTCGTTGCCGAGCCGCAACCGGGTCCTCTATGGCCAAAGGACCCGCGCATCTCCGATACCGCAGCACGTGATATGCTAGAGCAGTTGGGGGCTGAGATCATACCCTTTGAAAGCCAGCATTTTGGTGCCGCCTATCCATATGGCAATAAAATCGAGATGCTGAAAAACCTGCCCGAAAACGAACCTTTTGTGTTTTTTGACACTGACACGCTGATCACGGGTGATCTGTGCGATGTTCCTTTCGATTTCGACCACCCCGGTGCCTCGCTGCGCTGCGAGGGCACATGGCCCAAGCCGGAACTCTACGGGCCTGGGTACAGCGGTCTTTGGCGGTCGCTCTATGACAAGTTTGGCCTGGATTTCGAGAGCTCACTCGATCTGAGTCAGCCAGACGATTATTGGAAACGCTACCTATACTTCAACGCGGGCTATTTCTTTTACAATTGTCCGCGAAAGTTCGGCACCCTATTCGAGAAATACGCTCTGGGCATCAGGGATGATCCGCCTCAAGCGCTTTGCGCGCAGGAAATGAACCCCTGGCTTGATCAGATCGCGCTGCCGCTCGTCATCCACGCCTTGGGAGGGGGGCGGGATGCTTTGCCCGATGGCCTGCTGGATGAAACGATCAGTTGCCACTACCGGGTCTTTCCGTTGCTTTACGCCCGTGAAAGTGATGCCGTCATTGATCTGCTTGAAGCGGTTTGCGCGCCCAACAAGATCAAGAAAGTGCTGAAATCATATGAGCCGATCAAGCGCATGGTCTATCAGGGCCGGGGCGCAAAAGTGCGCGCACTTTTTGATCGTGATCATCTGCCGCGACGGGAAGCCGCGATCCGCAACCGGATCAAATCCGCCGGGTTCTGGATGCGGTGAACCGGGCTATTCCGGGGGCTGCTCTTGTGCGGCGTGCACCCTTGGCCTAACGATACGGGCAATGAAGTCCTCAGGAGGAACCCAATGACAGACGGCCCAAGCTACGGCTTTGACACCTTGCAGATCCACGCAGGCGCACGCCCTGACCCCGCGACCGGCGCACGCCAGACACCCATTTACCAGACGACGGCTTACGTGTTTCGCGACGCCGATCACGCAGCGGCTCTGTTTAATCTGCAAGAGGTCGGGTTCATCTATTCGCGCCTGACCAATCCAACGGTTGCGGTCCTGCAGGAACGTATCGCGACGCTTGAGGGGGGTGTTGGGGCAGCATGTTGCTCTTCGGGTCATGCGGCCCAGATCATGGCGCTGTTCCCATTGATGGGACCGGGCAAGAACATCGTTGTCTCCACCCGTCTTTATGGTGGCACGGTCACGCAATTTTCCCACACGATCAAGCGGTTTGGTTGGGAAGCGACCTTTGTGGATTTCGATGATCTGGATGCTGTCAAAGCCGCGATCAACGACGACACCCGCGCGGTATTCTGCGAAGCCATTGCCAACCCCGGCGGTTATATCACCGACCTCGATGCCATCTCGGCAATCTCTGATGCCGCTGGCATTCCGCTGATCGTCGACAACACGTCAGCCACGCCCTACCTCTGTCGTCCGATTGAGCATGGTGCGACGCTGGTTGTGCACTCCACCACAAAGTACCTCACCGGGAACGGCACGGTGACGGGCGGTTGTGTGGTGGATTCAGGTAAATTCGACTGGTCTGCCAATGACAAGTTCCCATCGCTCAGCCAACCCGAACCCGCCTATCACGGTCTCAAATTTCACGAGACATTTGGCCCGCTCGCCTTCACCTTCCATTCTATCGCCATCGGTCTGCGCGATCTGGGCATGACGATGAACCCGCAGGCGGCGCATTACACGCTGATGGGTACAGAAACGCTGTCTTTGCGCATGGAGCGCCATGTGGAAAACGCCGAGAAACTGGCGGGCTGGCTCGAAAACGATCCGCGTGTTGAGTATGTTACTTATGCCGGGCTGAAATCTTCTCCCTACAACGCGCGGGTGCAGAAAATCTGTCCCAAAGGGGCAGGCGGCCTTTTCACCTTCGCGATCAAGGGTGGCTACGATGCCTGCGTTAAATTTGTAAATGCCCTGGAAATTTTCAGCCATGTGGCCAACCTCGGTGACACGCGCAGCCTGGTGATCCATTCTGCGTCAACGACCCACCGTCAGCTGACAGCAGAGCAGCAGGAAGCTGCGGGTGCTGGTCCGGGCGTGGTTCGCGTGTCTATCGGGACGGAAAATGCCGATGATCTGATTGCCGATCTTGATCAGGCACTTGCCAAGGCGACTAGCTAAACGAAGGGGGCGCTTTCACGAGCGCCCCGTCATATCGGATGTTTGCCGATGTTAGTCGGCGATGGCGAAAACGATGTTGACCTGGGCTCTGATGGTCAACTCACCCGCGGCGATCGGCGCATCCATTTGCCGGGCGGCAGCCATTTCCAGCATTTGCGGGCGGGCAAATCCGCCGCTTTCGCTGATGGATTGAATTGGCCCCAAAGCAACCCCCGCTGCCGATGCAAGTTGCTGGGCCCGGTCGATGGCATCTCGAACGGCTTCGGCACGGGCTTCATCAGCGGCTGGCCTGGGCTCTTGCAAGCCAAAAGACAGCCCGTTGAACGTATTGGCACCGTCACGAACCACAAGATCAAGAAGCCCCCCCAAGGCTGCCAGATCTCGGACCCTTACGGTCAGTGAGTTGCTGGCGACAAATCCGGTAATTTTGGGGGGCGTGTTGTTGTTTGATCCCCGGCCGGACCAGATGGGTTGCAATGAGACATTATCGGTTTGCATGTCGCGGGGGGCAACGCCCGCTTCCTCAAGACGCGACAGAACGTCGCTTACACCCTGCGACGTGGCGGCCATCGCCGCTGCGGCCTCTGCTGCTTCATGGGTCACGCCAAGGCTGAGCGTCGCCATATCGGGTGCCGTCTCAACGTTGCCTTGTCCGGTGGTGCTGATGATCCGCGGCTGATCTGCCACAGCCATGCCGGAGGCGCAGATAATCAGCAAAAAAGTCGCAAAAAAAAATCTCATCGTTATTCTCCTCATTCTTCCTTCAGCAGATACCGCACAACCGCCAAGAGCAAGCGGTAAACCTCTCGTTAACCACTCCTCGGCGAAGACCTGCTATATCGGTGGTATAACGTTTATCCTTCTGTCCAAGCCCTCAAGAGGCTGTTAAACCCAAGGCATGAAACCAAACTTTGCGCTTTCCCTTTCCCTAGAAGGTGTGCGCCTGCTGTTGCGCGCAGCGGGGGGGTGGCGCTTGGTCGGCGAAGTTATGCCGAGCACGTCGGGCTTTGAGGATGAGCTTGCCGTTATGCGAAAAACGGCAACCGCCCTGGCCCCTGACGGTCTGCGCTGCAAGCTTGTTATTCCAAATGAACAGATACGGTATCTGACGATCCAGACACCGGGAATGACACCTCTTGAACGGCGCGATGCAGCCCGTCAGGCACTGGATGGAGCAACACCTTACGCCGTGGACGATTTGGCGTTTGATGTCTCGGAAGATGGTGATGCTACCCATATTGCTGCGGTGGCCTACGAGACTTTGGACGAAGCAGAGGCGTTTGCGGAAACCCATCGATTTCACCCCGTCAGTTTCGTGGCGATTCCCGGGGATAACACCTATTTGGGTGAGCCCTTTTTCGGCCCCTCCAAGGCGGCGCGTACTCTGCTGACTGCCGGTCAGGTCGTTGAACCGGATGGCGTTTCGATCGTCGTGATCGGCGAAGCGGAAGTCCCTTCTTCCAAGTCGGCAACTGAACCGGTCGAGACGACGCCAGCGTCAGTCACGTCGCCTCATATCGAGCCTGCCGATGAGACGTCCCTACAGGTCGGACCTGCGGAATTTGTTGGAAGCGATGGTTTTGCTGACAAACCGGTTTTTGATGTTGCAGACCCGGGTCTGCCGCCTCGCGACGTCATTTCTCAGACGGCTGCATTTGCTTCGCGCCGCAAACCACGAGAAACGGTGGCAAAAGATGTATTGGTCCTGACGGCTGAGCCAGAGCCAAAAGAACACCCAATCACGCCCCGTCCCGAAGAAATGACCCGGGGTTTCGCAGAGCCACCCGTTTCCGCACCAAACCAGCGGTTTTCCGAACCGCCAACCGAAGTGCTGACACGCGGGTTCGCAGAAACCGCGGCACCGCCTTTGGTAGCACCCAAAGCCCGTTCAGTGCGGGTGCCACCAGTTCTTGAAAAAGCAAAAAAGACTGCCCCGCAGTCCGACATGGAACGGCTGACCGTCTTTGGCGCTCGTGAACAAAAACCGCGACAAGGGGCACCCTTATACGTGGCGTTTTTGCTGACCGTCGCGTTGTTGGTGTTTCTCGCGGGCATAGCGGCTTGGGCATCGGGATATGTCCAGGAAGGATTGGCCGGGCTCTTTGACCGGAGTGGGCGAGCAAGTATTGAAACGGAAGCCGTGCAGGTTTCGCCCCCGAGACTGCAACCGGCTCCCGCCGATGTCCCTGCCGCCCTCGATACAGCGACCGGGAGCGTTGAAGAAGCGAGCCTTTCCGATGAAGACGCAGCGGTCCTCGACGCGTTGCGGACGCCTCTGATCGAAGATCCAGACGATGCGGCATCTCCAAGGGATGAGGATGCGCGCGCCAGCTACGCAGTCACAGGTATCTGGCCGCAGGCACCCCAGGTGCCACAGCCACCGGCATTGGTCGATATTGAAGACCTTTACGTGACAAGCATAGATCCGATCGAGCCCGCATTTGACGCGGTCGCCTTGCCTCCTGTTTCCGATACGCAAAGCGATCTCATGTTCGATGATCCCGGCTCGCCAGCCGCCGCTGGAACAAAATTTTCTCTTGATAACAGGGGTCTAGTGGTGCCGAGCGCGCAGGGAACGCTGTCTCCTGACGGCATTGAGGTGTTTGCTGGTGCACCTCCTTCACGCCCTGATGCCATTCCTGAGAGGGGTGCGCCAGCTGTTGAGGTTGATCCGGCGATTGCCCTTCTTGCGGGTTTTCGTCCGCGCCAACGTCCAGGGGATCTTCAGGAAACGACCGAGCGGGCCACACTTGATGGATTGACGCGCGCCGAGTTGGCACAGTTCCGACCTCCCATCCGGCCGATCTCGGAAGTTGAGACCGCGGCAGCCGCCGCCGCAGCAAGCCTGGTGCCTTTGAGCGATAGCGCCACGCCGCTGGCCGAACAGGATACGCAGAGTGGGCAAGCAAGCGATGAATTGGCTGTCACGGCCTCGCTGCGCCCCGATGCGCGCCCCAGTAACTTCAATCAGATCGTGGCGCGGGCGCAAAAGACCGCCAGTTCCGCTGCCACTGTTGGTGCGGCCAGCATCGCGCCCAGAACGGTCACGCCCAAGATACCTTCAAGCGCATCGGTGACGCGTGAAGCTACGGTGCGCAACGCGATAAACCTGCGAAAGGTGAACTTGATCGGGGTCTATGGCACTCCGTCTGACCGACGCGCGCTGGTGCGCCTCGCAAACGGTAGATACAAAAAAGTTCAGGTCGGAGATAGAATAGACGGCGGTCGCATCTCGGCCATCGGAGACAGCGAATTGAGATACCAGAAAAGCGGTCGCAATCTCGTTTTGAGAATGCCGAAAGGCTAAGCAGGTTGGCGAAGTTGCGCAGCCTGGCTTATCGTTTCATTAGCCGCGGGGCAGCACATACGATCGTTCGATCGTTGATATCCAGCAATGCCAAAAACTACTGCTCAGGAAAGAATGGTGGGCGATCCTAGATCGCCTGCCAGACCGACAAACCATTCATTTGACTGCAACCGCTCAACAGGCAGGTTACGCTTTGTCCCATTTGCATGGCTAACCGGGAGGAACAGGTCAATGCAGGGTACGAAGCTGACCTTCACTGCATAGCGCGTGAGCTTCCGCTAGGCGCAGAGAGTGGGCTTTGCAAAGTGTCGGCGATAGCAACTTCGAGACAATAATTCTTTAGCCCATACTTATCGCAAATGGCTGCCTTTTTGTCATTTCTAAACTCAGCCACTTGCTAAATTTCTAAACACATTTCGCGCCGTTCGTTCATCAAACTCTGATGAGCATTCGGTATTCCGTAATGAATTTCCCGCTTCCAAGAGTACAACATGGCTTCAAGTTCTCCGTTTTCATTCCGTGACCTTGTCAAGGCGACTGGCATACCCGTCGCATTTTTTGTTACTGCAATCGCCACCTGGTTACTGTTGGCTGAGATGGAGTTATTCGAACGGTTTTACGAATACAGTCGAGCTCATGAAGACTGGGATCTGGACGAGTTGGCATTGCTTATCGTGAACTTGACGATTGCTCTGTTGTTCTCAGTCTTTTTCCAGTGGCGCAGATTGAAAAAACTCACAACTGAACGCGAGTTCCAACGCCAACGCGCAGAAAAAAATGCCAGCCATGATCCGTTGACCGGGCTTTTGAACCGTCGGGCGTTTTCGTCCCTACTTGAAGAAATCGAAAACGGGCATCGAGAGCCAGACGAATTGGTCGTCGCGATGGTCGATTTGGACAGGTTTAAGCCTGTAAACGACCTGCACGGTCATGCGGCGGGGGACGTGACGCTCCAAACAGTTGCCCAAAGACTCAAGAACGAAGTCAATGGTGTTGGTAACCTCGCCAGACTTGGAGGCGATGAGTTCGCGGTTGTCTTTGAGGGCGCAGTCGACGCGAAGAGCGCAGAACGTGCCGTTCGACGCATTCTGCACGCCATGGAAGAGGCTGTGGATTTTGAAGGCAGTCAGATTTTCATCAGCAGTAGCATCGGACTGGTAATGTGGAGCACTGCAACGCCTTATGCCGAGGCAATGCGCCGAGCTGACAAGGCATTGTACATGGCGAAGAGCGAAGGCAGAGGTCAGTTTGCCTGGTATGATGCGGAGTTGGACAAACAATCTCATGAGCGGGCAGAAATCGAAGCTGACCTTCGGGAGGCTATTCAGAGGTCAGAAATCGAACCCTGGTTTCAACCAATCATCCAAATTGAATCGAATAAACTCGTTGGATTCGAAGTTCTTGCACGATGGACCCATAAAACGCGCGGTAACATCCCCCCCAATGTATTCATTTCGATTGCAGAAGACAGCGGCCAGATCGGAAATCTTGGCATCAGCATATTGCAGCAGGCTTGTATGTCAGCGAAGAACTGGGATCCAAGTCTCCTGATTTCTTTCAATGTTTCTCCCTACCAGTTTCATGACCCCAAACTTGTCGATCAGATCAAAGATATCGTGGAAAGCTGCAATTTTGATGCGAGGCGGCTGACAATAGAAGTCACCGAAAGCTCTGTTATCCATGATTTTGAGGTTGCGCGGGAAAAACTGAATGCGTTGAAGAAACTGGGTGTCTCGGTTGCGCTTGATGATTTTGGCACTGGATATTCCAGTCTAGCAAGCCTTCGGCAACTGCCTTTTGACAGGATTAAGATTGACCGGAGTTTTGTAACAAACATCGCGATGGAACCGCAAAACCAGAAAATTGTTACCGGTATTATGGCGTTGGCAAACGGGCTTGAGCTTGACGTGACCGCAGAAGGTATCGAATCGTGCGACGATCTTGGATATCTTCAGTCGCTCGATTGTTCACTGGGTCAGGGCTTCCTGTTCGAAAAGGCGGTTCCCGCCGAGCAAGTTGGCTGGTTGTTGGAAACCAAATGGAGCGAGTGGCAAGTCGATCCGCTAAGGGAGGATACCGAACCGCGCAAAGACATGCGTGACGCGGGCTAAAATCTCCTCGCGCTCTTCATAGAGAAGCGGACGATGGGCTGACGTCCCCTTTGTTTCAACAGGTTACCTCAGAATGAAGTCGTCGGTGTCTGCGACGAACTCCGTTGGCCACACTTGTAGCGGCCAAAACGAACCTTTGGCTCGATCATCGCGAAAAGCAGAAGGACCTGCTTTGGGCTGGCCGCAATTAATGGTGCGTCGCGCGGCTAATGTCGGCGAAGAGCCCTAAATCTACCGAAGACTGTGATTTGTCGAATGTCTGCTGAGCTCAACTCATTGATTACACTTGGCGGCGTTAGGTGGTTGATCGAAACGAACGTCAGCTATGTTTTCGAATAGCTTGGCAACTGAATCGATGTCCGAAAGTTCATTAAGTGGAGCAAGACGCGCCTTCAGCGCAGAACCGTAAATTCGCCAAATCGCAGCGCGGGCTTCCACACCTTTCGAGGTGATGCGCAACATTCTCCCACGTCGATCCTCTTTGGCAACACAAGTCTTTAGCAATCTAGCAGCTTCCATTCGTCGGGCCATATGAGAAAGCGCAGATGGCTCGAATAGCAACTCTTCCATGATCACAGCGGGGCGCGCTGCTCCTCCCAGTTTTTCGATAGTCCAAAGAACATCGTACCAGGTGAGCGGCGGCAACCCTTCCTCTCGCAGCCTCCGATCAACCCCTCGCATCAACGACAACCTTGCCCGGTTTAGCGCAATCCAGACCGCTACATGAGCAGGGTCAGGATTTGGCATGGCATCGTCTTCGGCTGCTGCGGCTTTCACGTCTGCGTTATCACTCATACTTCCTCCTAGCATTACCCGCTGCTATCAAATTACATGATGTCGTCAACTAATAATTTACTCAACTTTGGGAGTTCCTCTATGCGTATTATCTTAGCTACAACGCTTGTGACAGCGCTCGCCCTTCCGGCATTCGCCGAGACCCGCACATTTAAGACAGACGCTGGCCATACCGAGGTGCGCTTCGGCTGGGACCACGCAGGTGTCACGCGGCAACATGGCGAATTCGACCGTGCCGGTGGCACTTTGTCCATCGACCTTGATGATCCAACTTCCGCAACACTGGAAGTGACGATTGATGCGGCGTCAGTCTCAACCGGGTTCGGTCCGCTTGACGATCACATAAAAAACGCAGATTTTTTGAAAGTCGATGAGCACCCAAACATTCAGTTCGTCTCAAACTCGATCACACGTACTGGTGAGACAACCGCTGACGTTGCCGGCGATGTGACGCTGCGAGGTGTGACTGTGCCTGCCACTCTGAAAGTCGAATTGATTCACCAGGGCAAGCATCCCGTTGCGCAGTTTCTCGATTATTACAAAGGGGACTGGTTGGGGTTCCATGCCTCCGCTGAAATCGATACCACACCTTTCGGTTTTGCTCTGCCCGTCGGGACTTTGGCGTTTGATATATCTACAGAGATGAAAGCCGAGTAGCATTGAATTGCTGGGCTATCTCTTTCATGAATTGGAAGGTATGGTCCGGCAATCAGTTTATGTGTCTAATTGACAGTCCCAAGTCACTTTCATTTGCTTCAAGGGAGGTGGCGAACACCGCTGGCTCCCCAATCTCGATCAAGTGGCACCCTTTCCTGAAAGCGGTCATCGGTGCAAATGCAGCGAAAGGCGGCTTAGGTCCGCGACTCCGGCCATTACCGCTCAAATCCAATGTCGGCTTCGGGCTGGCCGCAGTCATTGGTGCGTCGCGCGGCTAAGGTCTGCGAAGAGCCCATAGTTCCGAATGCTGCGCTTTGCACGAGTAGCCGCAAAGCGCTGACTGCCGACATTGGCGTACGTAAGGACGGCATCAATCGGACATCCAGTCTACCAGAGACTGCTGCACCGCAGCATTCTACGAAGCGGACATTGATCCAGACAAAGTAAGTGCGGTTGGAAATGATGACGCGCTTGCTTGGTGGCGCCAAGGCAAAGTCATCCAAGCAGTGTGCGCATGTCGCCATTTTCGAGAACCGCACTATCACGAGAATCGCGCATAGCTGTTTCAAGCATCGCACGAGCCAGTTCGTCGGAAGTCACGCCAATTGTCGGCACGAGCCTTTGGAGCGGTTTGAAGACATAGTCTGCCGGTTTCCAACTGCTCCTCGGCCCGGACGGTGAAATGTAACCCGGACGGAATGCGAACTTCCGTTCGAGGTCAGACGCGAACAGTGCGCTCTCCGCCTCTCCCTTGACCTTCAATGCAAACGACATGCCGCCGCCGTCTGGCCGGGCACCTTGTGCAGAGAACAAGCAAAACGTCGCTTTTGGTACCGCCGTTTCACAAGCTGTCAGCAAAACCCGCAGCCAGTGGACTGTGATTTCCTCGTACTCCTGCCGGCTGACACGCGCGGAATAGGTGGCAAGGCAATGGAAGACCGTGTGTGTCTGTTCCCATGAGATATGGCTCAATGGCTTGGGTGTCGCCGAAATCTGTGAACGAGACTTCCGTGAGTTTTCCATGAACTCGGCCCGTCGGCCTGCGCCCAAGCGAAACGACCTCGCGGGCGTTTTCATCGGTCAGCAATGCCGCGAGGACCGACGACCCCACCATCCCAGTCGCGCCGGTCAGCAGAACCCGCCCAAGTGGTCGAGGTGTCTTATCAGTCGGATTGGGCACGTCGTTCTGCCTCGGCCTTCAGACCGCGATTGAAGGCTTGGTAGCCACCCACGTACATCTTGGCCAAACGACCGCCCATCAGGAAGGTGATGCCACCCATGATCTCGTCGGATTGCACGAAACGGGACCTTCCTTCTTTCTGAGGCGCGACACGGAAGTGGTGATTGTCGCGAACGCCGCCTGGTCCTTTCTCGGCTCAGTAGAACTCTGACCCATCCACGACTGTGATCGTGTGGTCCAGCGTGGTCAGCTTCTCCTTTGATGCATCAAGTTGAAAGCTGACGGTGACCCTCGATCTGTCCTTGATCTCTCCCTTGATGCCCACTAGGAACGCCGCCCAGTTGTCGTAGTTGGCCGTGTCCGTCAGCACGGACCAGACCACCTCTAGTGGCGCATCGATCGCAATGTCGATGTGAATCCTGTGATGCGAGAAGCTCACTTTTTCCGATGATCCGTTTTCCATGACTTTCTTTCTTACGTCTCAGACACTGATTGGCGACGGGCCATCTCTGCCTTGAACTGTGATCCTTCCGAACCGATTCCGCATGCGATTGGATCGAAAAAGATAGATCGAGATGACGATATAGTTGATGCACTCCTGCACGAAGTTCCGGTAGCGATCCGGGCTTTCCAGCATGTCGAAAGTCTGCACGGCGCACATCGTGGCAAGTGCTGTGAACATGACCAGCATGGCAATCGGCGTTAAGCTCCAGCGCAGGAAGTACCCGATCAGAAATGTGGCCCCAGATGCGGTGATCAGGATCCAGTGGAGGGTCTGCATGCCCACCGGAAAGGTCGCATTTTGCAACAGCATCAGCGGAGCGAGCCCGGTGAAATACTCCAGAAAGCCAAGCAGTCCCCAGCCGAGCATGACAACCGATGCCAGCACGATCAGATACTCGAAGCCTTGCGAGATACGGTCCATGAATGTCATCATCGCGGTCACCCCAACATCCGCATCATGAACCGGTCAAACATTCGGTCGCTCAGAATGCGGCGAAAGAAAATGGCCTGTCTGACGCCGACACCTGCCGCGTAGCGCGTTCTGGGTTTGCGGGCTTTGATCGCCCCAACGATGACATTGGCGATCACACTGGGTGGAGAAGCTGTGCCCTTCTCCGCACCCATATTGCGGAACTAATCCGCCATCTTCCGCGCAATGGCGCTATATGGCCCGCTACCGGAGGTTTCCAAAAGCGGATCGATGAAACCGCCTGTGATCTCAGTATCGATGGCGCCGGGTCGAACGATCGCCACATCAATCCCGAACTGGGCTGTCTCGGCACGCAGACAATCGCTGAACCCTTCGAGCGCAAGCTTGCTTGAGACGTACCAGGCTGTCGGCGGTGCGTGCACCTTTCCCTCGCCGGACGAGACGTTGATAATCTTGCCCCACCCCTGCTCGCGCATGTGGTGCAGGACCAGTTGGGTTAAGCGGCCAAGCCCGAAGAAATTGACGTCGAACTGATAGCGGATGAGGTGGATGGCTCCTGCTCCACCGGCATCGAACGTGCCAAAGTGCAGTTGTCAACGACTGCTAGGAAAGGAGCCACCCAATGACAGTAAAGACCGTAGGCCTGGATTTGGCCAAGGACGTTTTTCAGGTGCACTGTGTTTCAGCCACCTGACGCAAGATAATCAACAAGAAGATCAAACGCGCGAAGCTGGTCGCATTCTTCGAGACGTTGCCGCGCTGTGTGGTGGGAATGGAGGCTTGCGGATCATCTCACCACTGGGGACGCAAGCTGCGCGAACTCGGCCATGACGTTCGGCTCATGCCAGCAGCCTATGTCAAACCGTACGTGAAGCGCGGCAAGACTGACGCGGCAGATGCCGAGGCGATTTGTGAAGCTGTGCGTCGACCAACCATGCGCTTTGTCGAGATCAAGTCCGAAGACCAGCAGGCGGTTCTTGCAATCCATCGAGCGCGGGATCTGGTCGTCAGACAGCGCACTCAGGTCGTGAACATGATCCGAAGCATACTCCGTGAGTTCGGTCACATCCTGCCAACGGGCATTGAGGCTGTGTCCAAGTTTGCCCGGGACCACGGCACTGAAGAGCAGTTGGAAATGCCCGAGATCGCGGACGGCATTCTCGGTGTGATGTGCCATCAGCTGAATGGTCTCAATGCGCGTATCGACGGGCTGAGCAAATTGATCGAGCAGCACGCATGGCTAGATGCAGATGCACGGCGGTTGATGCGCATACCAGGGGTCGGACCAATTACGGCCTCGGCCATTGTCGCCACCATTGGCGATGCGAAACAGTTCGAAACCGGGCGCGATCTGGCGGCATGGCTGGGCCTTACGCCGCTGAACAAATCCAGCGGCGGCAAAGAACGTCTTGGGCGCATTACCAAGAAAGGCGACCGGTACATCCGAAAGCTGCTGATCGTCGGAATGACCTCGCGCGCGCTCATGGCCAGGAACAAGCCTGAGAAGGCTGACATCTGGACCGCGAAATTACTCGACCAGAAGCCCTTCAGGCTCGCCACCGTCGCAATGGCCAACAAATCCGCCCGGATCATCTGGGCAATTCTCACCAAGGGAGAAGAATATCGGCAGCCGATCGGTTGATCCTGCCAAGAGATGCAAGACGTTTGATGTGATGATGCGAAACGAAGTCAACCAAGAGTAAGGACACTCCGACCAAGGCCGCGGCCTACGACGTCGATTAGCCGATAGGAACCTTACTTGCGGAACTCATCAGGGCCAGTGGCAACCGCCACGCAAACAGGCCGGACACACGACTGTACTGACAGACCATCGCAACCACAGAAATCTCTTGCAATGCAGGAGCCATCCACACACGCCTTTTCGATGTCGATCTCCTCGACCGATCCATAAACCGGCAGACCCGCGTTGTTGACCAGAATGTCGACGCCGCCATGATCGCGCGTGATTTGCTCGACCACTGCGACGACGTCTTCCTCTTTGGTGACATCCATCTTGATCGGGGTGCATCCGAGCGCTTTCAGATCGTCCATGATCTCGACCCGGCGCGCGACCGGATTGACGACGTACCCTTCCTTGACGAGCGCTTCTGCAGTGGCCTTGCCGATGCCGCTGGACGCGCCAGTCACAAGGGCAACTCTCTTTCCATTGTCATGCATGGCTTCGCCCTCAGACAGGAAATGCCTGACCGGTCATCTCTTCCGAGAGCAACCAGAGACGCTTGGCCACATCATGATCGTCGCAGATTGGATTACGGATTGCGACGCCGACCTTGCCACTCTTCTCTTCGGGACCTGTCGGGCCAAAGTAATCCCCGCCTCCGACTTCATCAGACAGGGCGGCGATCAGAGACGGCTTGGCAGCGTCTTCGTTGGAATGCAGCAGTTGCTCGACTCGCGCCTTCATCGCCTCGCTCGAGGCGTCGTCCAGATCCTGGAACAAACCGGAATCGGACCCGCCGGGATGTACCGTCAGCGACTTCATCACCTTCCTGGACGCCCGAAGACGGCGGTCCAATTCGTCACCGAACAGGAGGCAGGCAAGCTTGGACTGCCCGTAGCCAGACATGAAGCCTTAATTCGATCTCAGTATCCGACGAGCTTCCCAACGGGATTTTGACAAATCCATTTGTGTGCCTGTAGCTGTCCTTAAGCACTCTGGCACGAAAACTTGCCTCGGTTTCAAAAGTATGAAGCGCTCTTCGAAGAGCTGGCACTGAAACTTGTTCATGATATGCAGTAATCGATGCTAAAGGCCCGTGTGTTCTTCTATTTTTTTTGCTGCTTCGCCCGGTTGGTGCACAGATGTATCAATGGTCATCGTGCTCGCAGAAGAAATCGGCGCCTTGTCTGACCTCAGCACCAATGGGACAGTTTAGGGCGATTTGATAAGAGAAGGTTTCTGGCACATCGTAACGACCAATGAGTGGAGATGAGACAGAAGCCCGGGACACGAAAGAGCCACAGCGAGAAAGTGGTCAAAGATATTCGCCCTGTGACGCGCAAACAGTATTCTGCCGAAGAGAAGATGAGGATCGTGTTGGGTGGCCTAAAGGGTGAGTATTGCATTGCCGAGCTGTGCCGTCGTGAGGCTATTGCCCAGAGCTTGTATTACAGCTGCTCCAAGGAGTTCCTCGAAGCCGGCAAGAAGCGTCTTACCGATGATACGGCACGTGCAGCGACAAACCTTGCCGCAACTGGGCTGCGAGTACCCATCGAAACCTTCAAGTGGGATCGCTGTCTGGCTGGGTGTAGTTCCACTTGGTTGCGGAAAACGGAAGTAAAAATTCTGTGGCGAGAGGCATAGGTATAGGATGAAAGGCGCATTATGTGTCCCACCATTGTGGACCACCGGCGGTCCATGCAGCCTAAGTCATTGGTTTTGAAGAAATGGTGGGCGACCCTGGAATCGAACCAGGCGTGCGTCTCCGCGAGGGAGTTACAGTCCCCTGCCACACCTTGCGGCCTGTCGCCCACGCCGCTTTGCATTGCATCAGCGGTGGTGGCGTGATTACAAGCGGTGCCAAGAGGCGTCAAGGCGAAATCACCACCTTTTTGACGCGGGCAGCATTGGGACCTGAAAGATGAAAAAACCAAAGTGGGTTGTTCAAAAAGAGCAGGGCAAGAAAGCCCAGACCCGTGAGACGGTCTGGCTGTTCGGATTGCACGCGGTACGGGATGCTCTGGTCAATCCAACCCGCGAAAAGCTACGCCTGATCGTCACGCTGAACGCCCAAAATAAGCTGTTGGATGCCATCGAGACGGCCGCCGTGACGCCCGAGGTGGTTGATCCCAGAAAGTTCAATGCGCCTCTTGATCCCGGTTCGGTACATCAGGGTGCCGCCCTTGAAGTGAAGCCGCTTGACTGGGGCAGTCTGGAGGATGTTTGCATCGGCGCGCGTTCGCCGCGCGTGATATTGCTGGACCGGGTCACGGACCCGCATAATGTCGGTGCGATTTTGCGATCCGCAGAAGTCCTCGGTGCGTCAGCTGTCATCGGAACGCGCCATCATTCTGCTCCGGAGACGGGTGCACTGGCGAAAACGGCAAGCGGCGCGCTGGAACGACAGCCCTATTTGAGGGTTCGTAATCTTGCGGATGCGATCAAGTCTTTGCAGGGCATGGGCTATCTGGTGCTGGGCCTGGATGGGGAGGCCACCCAGTCGATCGAGGCGGCGGTTGACGGCAAACGCGACCACCCCGTGGCACTTGTTCTTGGCGCAGAAGGGCCAGGTTTGCGTGAAAAAACCAAGGAAACGGTCGATGCCCTGGTGCGGATTGACGCGGCAGGGCAATTCGGATCGCTCAACGTCTCAAATGCCGCAGCAATTGCCCTATATGCTAGTAGAGCATCTTTGTAAGTGCTGGGACGAAGGACATTGAATGGGTTATTCCACTAAGATCGCCACTTGCTGCTATTGCGGAACACGCGCTGCTCTGGTGCTGGGCAGGAATCGCCATGAACTGACCTGTTCTAGTTGTGGCGCCCCTTTGCATGAACTCAAACGCCTGCCGCAATCACATCCCGGCAAGCAGGAATTGGTGAAACCCTCGGCCGTGCGCAATACTGAGCTGCGCGACACCCGGAAAAAATACAAAAAACACAAATCCCACAAAAAATACCGGAAACGACGCAAGGGTTTTATGCAGCACCTGATGGAAGAGGCTTTTGACGTCATCGAGGACATCTTTGACTGACGATGTTTGGGCAATTCGCCCGCTTCAATTAACGCTTCGTTCACAGATTTGCGAGACAGTCTGGATATGCGCTCCAGAGCGCTTACTTACGAGATACATCAATGAGCCCGGAACGCTCGTTGATTTTCAAGACTGTCCCTCGTTCCGTACCTCTTCGCGCCCCTTGCCTCAAAGCATCGGGCGCTCTTTTTTTCCATAGAGTGACAGTGATAGGGTCGACCCCATGCAATATCCTGACGATCTGTTAAAAAACGTGCTCACAAAAACCCGGCGGATTGCCGTGGTCGGGGTGTCCATGAATCCCGTGCGGCCAAGTTACTACGTGGCCCGCTATCTTACTTTGAAGGGCTTCGAGGTTTTTCCCATCAACCCGGGTCATGCCGGTAAGAAACTCTTCGGGCGTACGGTGAATGCCAGCTTGTCAGAGGTCGATCAAGAGATTGATATGGTTGACATCTTCCGACGCTCCGAGGCCGTTCCTCCGATTGTTGATGAGGCTCTGGAGATGTTTCCGTCCTTGCAAACGATCTGGATGCAGATCGGGGTGGCCCATGCCGACGCCGCCTCAAAAGCGCAGGCACGTGGCGTGACGGTCATTCAGGACCGGTGCCCAAAGATCGAGTATCAGCGGCTCTTTGGGGAGTTGCGCATGGGCGGATTTGCGACTGGGATCATTTCGTCCAAGTTGTAAGGGCTCAATCCCGGGCGGCTTTCTCGGCAAGCCCGGACTGGTTTTGTCGGCGTCCAAGTTCGGTCATGACATCTGCCAGGGGGACATTTCGCGATGCCAGCATGACCAGCAAATGGTAGAGAACGTCGGCGGCTTCCGATGTCAGTGCCTGCCTGTCACCCTTGGTCGCCTCAATGATCGCCTCGATAGCTTCCTCTCCAAACTTTTCCGCGCATTTTTCTGGTCCCTTGGCCAAAAGCTGCGCGGTCCAACTGCTTGTGGCATCGGCAGATTTGCGCGCCTGAATGGTCTGGAACAGATCTTCAAGGGTCATGTCAGCCTCATGGGAATACCCGCGGCGGCCATATGTTCTTTGGCCTGCGCGATTGTGTAGTCGCCGAAGTGAAAGATCGAAGCGGCAAGCACCGCCGAAGCACCGCCTTCGGTCACGCCCTCGACAAGATGATCCAGGGTGCCGACGCCACCTGACGCGATCACCGGAACGGGCACCGCATCCGCGATCGCGCGCGTCAGGGGCAGGTTGAAACCCGCACGGGTGCCGTCCCGGTCCATCGACGTCAGGAGGATTTCGCCTGCCCCCTTTTCTGTAACCGTTCGGGCAAAGGCCACGGCATCAATGCCGGTTGGCTTGCGGCCGCCGTGGGTAAAGATTTCCCATTTTCCAGGGGCGACCGTTTTGGCATCAATGGCGACCACAATGCACTGGCTGCCAAACTGATCCGCGGCCTGCGCCACCACATCCGGGTTGGCCACGGCCGCAGAGTTAAAAGAAACCTTGTCAGCGCCCGCCAAAAGCAGGGCACGGACGTCGGCGGGCGTGCGCACGCCACCGCCCACGGTCAAGGGGATATAACAATGCTCAGCGGTGCGGGTGACCACATCGAACATCGTGGCGCGGTTTTCATGGGTGGCGGTGATGTCGAGAAAACACAGCTCGTCTGCGCCTGCCGCATCATAGGCGATGGCGGCATCCACTGGGTCGCCGGCGTCACGCAGATCGACGAAATTCACGCCTTTGACCACACGTCCGTCAGCGACGTCGAGACAGGGAATAATGCGGGTTTTCAGCATGTCAGATCATTCGGGCAAGGGATCATATTGGTCTCGATTGTCGACGGTCGCAACACGCATCAAAGCGTTTCGTGCGATCAGGATGTGGAATGGCATGATCGCTTTCAGATAAAGGCGGCCGCCGATGTTGTGCGGATGAACCCAGGTGGCCAGGTAAACGTCGCCCTTCACACTCAGAATATTGACCCGAAAATCGAGGTGCTTGTCGTCAAATCCCGCAACCACCGAGCTCTCGGACATGCTTTCGACCGGGAAGGGGCCGAACTTCTGAACGGCGCCGGGGCCATCGTTCAGAAGGCCGAAAGGGGCGACGACGATATTGCGCAGCAAAACAAGGGCTTTTGCCCAACTTGGGAAGTTAACAATGATCTCAGCGGCTTCTGGTGCCGTCAGATTGCTGACGACTTTGTAGCAATCCAGAAAATCGCCCGGAGCAACCCGTCTGTGCAGCGGGCTTTCCGTCGGCAGATTTGTTTTGTTAACCTGTGGTGCCATTTTGGGTCACGCTTTCAGGGCGGCAAGCGCCTCTTCGAGTTCGATCGCCCCATCATAAAGCGCTCTGCCGGAAATTGCGCCATTCAAATCTGCGCCACAATCGCGCAGGGCGATGAGATCTTTCAGCGACGACACGCCGCCAGAGGCAATGACGGGGATCGTTACGGCCCGCGCCAGATCTGCTGTCGACTGGATATTGGGCCCGCCCATCGCCCCGTCGCGCAGGATGTCGGTGTAGATGATGGCGGCGACGCCGGCATCCTCGAAGGACTTGGCGAGATCGGTGACCTGAACATCTGTCTCTTCCGCCCAGCCCTTGGTCGCTACAAAGCCATTGCGCGCGTCAATTCCCACGGCCACTTGATCTGGGAAGGCTTTGGCGGCAGCCCGAACCAGATCGGGGTTTTCGACCGCTACTGTGCCAAGGATGACACGAGCCAATCCTTTGTCGAGCCAGCCTTCGATGGTTGCAAGATCGCGGATGCCACCGCCGAGCTGCGTCGGGACCGGGCAGGCCTTCAAAATGGCCTCGACGGGCGCGGCATTGACCGGCGTACCGGCAAAAGCCCCATTGAGGTCAACGAGATGCAGCCATTCGCATCCGGCATCGACAAATGCTTTTGCTTGCGCCGCCGGGTTATCATTGAAAACGGTTGCCTTGTTCATGTCGCCATGCACAAGCCGCACGGCCTGTCCGTCTTTGAGATCAATGGCGGGGTAGAGGATCATCGGGCTTCCAGTCGATAGCAGGGTCTCGGAACATGGGCTGCTTCATGCACGCTAAAATGCCAAAGTGCAACGCGACGCAGGGTCATACTTGCGCCGGGAAACAGTATCTCCAAAGCTGCGCGCAACAGGAGGATGTATCATGAATAAAAACATCATAATGGCGACGCTTTTCGCGACACTGGGAGGTGCCGTCTTCGCGGACCCCATTGAGGGCACTTGGCAGACCCAGGCAGACGAAGGGGCTTTCGCGCTGGTCGAGATCGCGCCCTGCGGCCCGAATTTCTGCGGCAAGATTGACCGTACATTCAATGAGGCGGGCGAATATGCGTCCCCCAACATTGGCAAGACCCTGGTGATTGATATGGCAGCACAGGGCAATGGCAAATACACCGGCAAGGTCTGGCGCCCGTCGAACGACAAGATCTATATCGGCAAGATTGCTTTGAACGGTGATCAGATGAAGCTGTCAGGCTGTATTGCCGGCGGTCTGCTTTGTTCCAAACAGACTTGGGCGCGGGTGAAGTAGCCGACCGCTTTGGGGAGGGTCCGGTTGGCGATGATGATGATGCGGCGTTCAACGCTTCATTAAGAGGTCATGCATTAAGACATTGGCGAAGCCTCATCGGCCGTTTGCGGTTGCTGGGGTCAATTGTCCAAACTCTTACCGGGCCAATAAATGCCGCATCGACGCAAACCAGCCTCTGAAGTGACGCCAGAGTATGAAGACGCGGGCCTGTTCAAGAACAAGGTCGGTCAGATTGCTGTGGAACTCGTCCCACAGACCACGCGGAACTCGCGCAACGATCTTGTCGTGCGCGGATTCGTTCAGGGCAATATCGAGATAGAAGTTTGTTTTGCCGGTCGCCGTACGAAAGAGATCGGACCGCTTGAGGGACAATTGCGCGCCCTGCGCACTCATGCCGTTAGTGTTGCGGCAAAAATGGGTGAAGAGAAACCAGACATCGATGCTGTGCGCCTGCCGGTGATGATCGAAGGGGCCTGGCGGCCACGGTTCCAACGTGATCAGGCCGGTTGGGAAACGCGCAGCTATTACCTCTTCGCCGCGCGATGGTCATTGCGGGACGAGCATGGCAATTCCGTGGCCTATGGTGCCCCGCCGGTGGTGACACCCACCCGGGCGGTGGATTAGCTCGAGCTGCAAAGAACGCGATCACGGCTTCCAATTCAGAAAGTTTGAGATCATGCGCAAGCCGGTCGCCTGGCTTTTTTCGGGGTGAAACTGTAAGCCGATCATGGTTCCTGTGCCGACAACCGCCGTGACCTCGGTGCCGAAGTCGACATGCGCGAGCCTTTGTGATGCATACGTGACGGCCATGTGAAAGCTATGGACGAAATAGGCATGATCCCCAGTGCTGATACCTTCAAATACAGGGTGATCGGTATCGAGGATCAGATCATTCCATCCCATATGCGGCACTTTGAGGCTGGGGTCATCCGGTGTTATTCTGATCACCTCGCCCGCGACCCAGTCGAGCCCTCGTGTGTCGCGATATTCGCGACCCCACGTGGCCATCAATTGCATGCCCACACAGATACCCATGAACGGGCGGCCCTTGTTTTCAATAGCCTCGATCATGGCCGCATAGAGGCCGGAGTGTCCCTTGAGCGTCGCCATACAGGCCGGAAAAGCGCCATCGCCGGGCAGAACGATCCGGTCGGCGCGGGCAACGACATCCGCGTCTCCGGTTACGATAACCTCTCCGGCTCCGGTTTCACGCGCCATCCGTTCAAAGGCTTTATGTGCGGAATGAAGGTTACCACTTTCGTAGTCGATAATGGCGGTAAGCACGTCAGAGAGCGCCCTTGGTGGAGGGGATGTCATCTGCTTTGCGCGGGTCAACTTCAACCGCGTCCCGCAATGCCCGCGCAACGGATTTGAACGCGGCCTCGGCGATGTGGTGACTGTTTAGCCCGTGCAGCAGGTCGACATGTAGCGTGATGCCGCCATGGGTGCTCAATGCCTGAAAGAATTCTCGTATCAGCTCACAATCAAAGCTGCCGATTTTCTGTGTCGGCAAATCCACATTCCAGATCAGGAAGGGACGCGCGGACAAATCCAGCGCCGTGCGCACCAGCGCATCGTCCATCGGCAACAGGCAGGATCCGTACCGGCGGATACCGCGTTTGTCGCCGAGAGCGGCACTCAGCGCCTGTCCTAATGCGATGCCCGTATCTTCGACAGTGTGGTGGTCGTCGATGTGCAGATCCCCGGTTGCACGAATGGTCATGTCGATCAGGGAATGGCGCGCCAGCTGGTCCAGCATGTGATCAAAGAACCCAACACCTGTCTGGTTGTCATAGGTGCCCGTCCCGTCAAGATTGATCGCAACGGTGATCTCTGTCTCGGCGGTCGAGCGGGTCAGTTTGTGGCTACGCATGTAAGCCTCCGGGCAAGTGCTGTCGCGCGCTCTTATAGCAGGCTGTCACAGCAGGCCAAGACGCGACATTCGGGATTGCAGCCCCTGTGCCGGATATGTCAGCTTAAGGGCAGGGCGCAAGGCCCGTTCGAGGAGCATTCATGGCCACCTGCGTCTTTATTCAAATCCGTTGCACGCCCGGCAAAACCTACCGTGTGGCCGAAGAAATCGCGCTGCGCGAAATCCACTCCGAACTATATTCAACGAGTGGAGATTTCGATTTGCTTATGAAACTCTACATCCCCAAGGAGGAGGATGTGGGCAAGTACATCAACGACAAATTGCTTGATATCACAGGAATCGAACGGTCCTTGACGACCATGACGTTCAAAGTCTTTTGAGACGCGCCCTCCTTTCAGGCCTGACGGTATTGTTGGTCGGGGCCGGTGCGGTTAGCGCCGAGCAGCGAACCTACAGCGGTCAGGAAGCCGCGGCTTTGCGCTGTGCCAATACGCTGGCCTTCACGGCCGTGGCGCTGGAATCGTCGGGTCGTCTGGGTGAAACGGAAAAAGAGATCATGCTCGATATTACGGTCCGCATTCTGGATCGTCACGTCAGCGGGACGTGGCGGCAGAAAAAGGAAGCGCTGCGGATCGTGCGGGACCGGCGCGATGTTATTGAGACTTTCGAGGATTTCGAACGCTATGCCAACCAGTGTCTTGTGCAGTTTCCAATCAATTGATTGGCGGGTAGGGGGCAATCGGTCGCTTCGACACGGGCCCCAAACGCGGTTTTTCTAGACAGACGCGGGAGATGTACCCTAAGGTTGTTCTATTTTAGGGGGAATTTTCCATGATCAAAAGTTTGCGATTTCTTACTCTTCTTGCGGCTCTGGGGGCGTGCGGCACGACCGCAGAACGCGTCACAGCCAATTTCCAGTATTCGAACGCTGGCAGTTTGGGGACGCAAAATGCTGGATTGTTCGAGCCGGGTTCGCTCTTTTTATGGAATACGGCGACCAACGAGTTAAGCTTTCTCGACGTGCTGAACCTTACGCCGGTTGGCGGCAGCCCGGCACCTGCCAATATCTCATCTTCAAATGTTTCCGCAATCGAACTCAGCGGTATTCCGGTTGGCAGCAATCAGGATCTGGTTCGCGCGCAGGTCGGAGCGCAGGCAGCGTTCACCGCGCAATCGGCGGTACGTGAAGATTACAAGAACCTCGTCACCGCCCTGGCAAACTACGTCACTGAAATGGTCACAGAAGGCACCGATCCGGATGTCTTGTTGCGCCCGCGGGACCAGGCGTTCCGATTGGTTCTGGTCAGATCGGTCATTCGGGCCGAGGATTCTGAGCTGCGCATCGGCGGGGCAAACGCCTCCGACCCCAACAGCGTTGTAGCGGTCGAAATCGGGTCTGGTGCGTCATTCAATGTGCGCGCAGGCAGCAGCACCTCCTGTGCAAGCGCCGGGGCGTCAGGCGAGGGCCCATTGCCCGCCTGCTTCTTCAATGTTGCGATATTTGATCCGCAATATGTTGAGGGCAATCCGCGTCTTCAATTCAACACGGTCGTGGAACCAGCGGACCGTTTGGCGGACGCGTTGCGGGGCCTGCGCTGATCGGATTGGGAGTCTAGGGGCAGTATGCCACCTGCGGTTCCGTCGTATTTGCGCCACGCGCGCAGATATATTGAACTCCGGCGTGGGAGACGAAGTAACGTGATGCGTGTTTTTTCACCAGCATCCGGTAGTTCTCGCCGGCAAGACTGTCGTCAAGATAGCCTCTGAGATGGAAGTCGAAGAGATAGCCTTTGGGCGTCTTCTCAACGCTCAACGACATTTCTGTTTCGGCGATATCGACGCCAACAAAGCTTAGGAAATCATCCGCCAGTGCCAGCGGTGTTTGGCTGGAAAGATCAATCTGCGGCAAGGCCACAACCCGGTAACCGTCAAGTACGTCGGTGTCTGCGGCGAGAATGCTACCGGTGCCCAGGACGACGCTGCACACGACCCAGCCGAAAAATTTACGCGTTTTTGGGATCAAGAAAATCTACCTCGTCCAAGTGGCGCACGATTTTCCTACCAGGGCATGCCGTCGCCTTTACATCGCCGTGAGCAAATACTTTTCTGCCGCTGGGTGCAAGAGAGCCGAGGTTTTTCATTTCCTTGAACTGTCCGTAATCCGGGTGACTGGGGTCGAACTTAAGCCAACCGAGGAAGAAAGACAGAAGCCTCATCTTACCTTTGAGATCAGCACCATCGACGGAGAGATCCTCAAAATTCCCTGCGAAAGACACCGCAATCGCCTGTGTGTTGTGACCCTTTGTATGAGCGCCGGTGCGATCTTCGCCACGACCCTCGCAAATGTTCAGATCACCGTTATCCATGATGAAGGCCACGAAATTGTAGGGAATATCCAGACCAAGCGTGGGTCGGATGACTTGCAATTTGCGCATCCGATCAAAAATTTCGTCTTCCGTTTCCCAGATGTTGGGTGTGCTATCTGAATCCGGCGTTACCGTGTGGTGGATGAACACATGTGTGCGATCATTGCGGTCAACTTTGCCACCCAGTCTGGGTAACACGTTATTCGTGACCCATTCCTTTCTGCTGAAAAAATTTAAATGCGGTACAATTTCAAACCTGGCCATGAAAAATCCTCCTTAAAAAAAGCCAGATATTGCCAATTTTCCGCATAAAAATCAAGTTAAGGTTGATTTTCGGTGCTTTGTTCGTTCGTGGATAGGGTCTTTCAAAGGCCGTCGTCGGACAAACTGTCGCTGCCGGAAATACCCTCCCAAACGCGGCGCAGGGCGGTTTTCGGGCTCGCATATACTCCTGCATCGCTCTATCGACCGGCCTCTCTCGGGGCCGCGCAACACGACTGAACAATACATGACAATTGCCGTTTAAATGCCTGAAACTTGCCATTTTCCTTGGATACGAAAACGAAACCTTTGTCAGGCTAACAATAATAAATTTTGAGGAAAGCAGCAGTGACCGATACGGCAGTCCCCACCCAATCATACGCGGAATTACCGTGGATACGTAACGCCCGATTTGATACCGGATTCATCTTCGGGCTTCTGGCTTTATCCTGTATAACGGCCCTCGTCATTCTGGTTGAACCAAGCCTTTTCTATCCCATCCTCGTGATCGATCTGTGGTTTTTGGGGTATCACCATGTCATCTCCACCTTTACGCGGATTTGTTTCGACAAAGAGAGTTTCCAGGAACACCGGTTCTTGATGGTCGGGTTGTTGCCGATTGTGATTGTCGCCACGCTGGGGGTTGTCTGGATTGCGGGGCTTTGGGTCGTCGTGACCATCTATTTCTATTGGCAGTGGTATCACTACACTCGGCAAAGCTGGGGAATTTCAAGAGCTTACCGCGGCAAGGATAGAGAGGCCAGCTATGAGGACGGTTGGCTGGATCAGGCCATTTTTTACGCGGTGCCGGTATTTGGTATTCTGAGCCGATCTGCGGAGCAGCATCCAACATTCATTGGCATGGAGCTTTGGTCGTTTCCGGTTCCTCCCCTTCTGGCGAATCTTTCCGGATATGTCGCGATGGGGCTATTGATCTATTGGCTCATCGCGCGAGTCAGAGCGACCGCGGAAGGACGTCTGGCGATTGTGCACACCATGTACATGATGACGCATTTTGCGATCTTCTATCTCGCCTATATCGCGACAAGCGACATCACCCTGGGTTGGTTGATGATCAATATCTGGCACAACGCGCAATACATTCTCTTCGTCTGGATGTATAACAACAAACGTTTTAGCGGCGGCGTTGATCCAGATGCCAAGTTCTTGTCCTACATTTCCCAATCCGGGCGCCTGTGGCTCTACCTTCTGACCTGCGTGGCGATCACCGGTGTTGTCTATTGGGGTGTTTTAAGGACCATCGACTGGTTGTTTTTTGCAGGGCTGTCGGCAACGATCGTGCTCTATCAGATTGTCAATTTCCATCACTATATGGTCGACAGCAAAATCTGGAAGCTGCGCAAACCCAAGATGCAAAAGACACTCGATCTAGAAGGCTGATCGAATGACACAGGCGCGGCTTATGTCTGAAGGCGCAGCAGGCGGTGGATCGCGGCAAGACGAATTGCCGCTTCCAAACTTTGCGCAAAGACTTCAGCCGCGCGCTGACACCGACATAAAGAGCAAACGATTTGGTGTCGGTCTGCGACTGGCCAGCCTCGCCTGCTTGGCGTTTCTGGCCGCAGGTTTGGTCGATCTCAAACAAGTCCGGGCGCATATTATTGCTGTCTCATGGTCCACCTTTGCTGTGATGATCATACTGCATGTCGTGATCATTTTGCTGGCATCATGGCGGTTCATTATCATTGCCCGTGCTTCGGGTGCTAAAATTGGCGGCATGGACGCAACGCGTCTCACATTCGCCTCCACGTTGGCGAATATGCTATTGCCGACCTCGCTGATGGGAGATGCAGGGCGTATCTGGCTCGTACGCAGATTTGGCCTGACGCTGAAATCTGCCATGCGTGTGGGAGTTTTTGATCGGATAATCGGGCTGATATCTCTCGGCGTTATCGTGTTGATTGGGGCCTTGCTCGAACCAAGCATACTTCCATTATGGATCGTGGTAACAACATGCTTGCTACTATCTGGCGTCGCCGTGTTGGCCTACCCTCGAAGTGGTCTCGCCCCCCCGCGCGACAACATGCGAGATGCAGTAGCGCCATCCACCAATGGCCCCATTTTCTTCGCTTCCATGGCTCTTTCCGTGGCCGCTCATCTTGTTTCCATCGCAATTGTCTGGTCGTTCATTTTAGATCAAGACCTAGCGGTGACGGTTGCTCAGTTGTTAGCCCTGTTTCCGGCAGTGTTGCTGGCAGCGTCGATTCCGGTGTCGGTAGGCGGATGGGGCACACGGGAGATCGCCGCTGTCGCAGCTTTCTCGATGATTGGTCTTCCAGCATCAATGGCGATTGCGATGGCGTTATTGTTCGGGCTCACCCAGGTTATCGCGGCGGGACTGGGAACAGCCACTCTCAGCCTTTTTGGTGCTACGCAAGCTGGCGAGAATGGGTGAATCGCGTCTCGATTTAGCTGCGTTTGCGGTTGCCTTGACGGGTGTTTCTGCGATCCTGATCAATTTTCATGACCAATTCTGGTGGCCTGTGGATGAGGGGGTTTATGCCTATGTCGCCCAACGCGCCAATGCAGGCGCAATCATTCATCGTGACATCATTGATCTGCATGGTGGCTACGGCAACCTTTTGAATGCCTGGGCATTTCGCATGTTTGGCGAGGATTTGCTGAGCCTGCGATACCCGCTGGTGTTCATCAGCTTCGTGCAATGCATGATCGTTTACATTTTGCTCCGTTCTCACGGCAATTGGGTTGCGCTTGTCGGGACCGTCACAGTAGCGGCATTTTCCTTTGTGCAATTCCCGAACCCCAGTGCCAATTGGCACGCTCTCGGAGCCTTTTTCTGCCTGTGTCTATGCTTGGAAAAAATGCCGAAAGCGTCGGCCAAGCGATTGCTAATGGCAGGTGCCATCGTTGGGGTTTGCTTTTTTACCAGGCAGCTGAGCGGTGTTTTCCTGGCCCTTGGGTTGATTGCCGTATTGCTAAGCGAAGCCTCGAGAGAGACCGGCCAATCCCGGCTGCCTGCATTCGTTATCGGGTGCATCTCGGTTGCGGGCCTCTCCGTTTACCTGATCTCCAAGCAGCAGTTGTTCGGTGTGCTCTGGGCTGGTATCTGGCCAATCTTGCTTCTCATGATCGGCATGATGCGTGCACAGTTCTCTTGGTCTTTTACCGGGCGGACGGTCTCGCTTGTTGTCGCGGGGTTTCTGGCCGCCGGGGCACCGCTTGCGCTTGTCGCGCTGTCTCAGGATGCGTTTTCTCATTGGGTGAATGATATCTTGTTCACCGCGCTGCTGATCAATGGTCAGGCGTTCATCGAACAGGCGAGTTTCCTGGCGATACTACAACTGGCCTGGCAGAACATAGCGGAGCCGGGGAATCTTGTACCGATCCTGTCAGGCGCGGCATGGCTGGCTCTGGTGTTGTGCGTGCCATCCCTTGGTATTGTCGCGAGTTTGAACCTCTATCTCAGACGGCCCGTAGCGCCCAGTGTGATGCTGGCTATCTTCTGGGGCCTCGGGGCCTTGCACTACCAGATCCCGATCTATCTCTTCTTCGTGCTTCCGGCGATTTTGTTTGCCGTGCTTTTGATACGGCCAACGCCGGTTGTCCTGATTTTCCTGGGTGCCATTTCAGGCTGGGCGCTCATATTTCAAGCCGGGCAACCGCTCGAACGCGGCGTGGCGGGTACTGTGAACGGGTATCGAAGCAGATCGAACGTCGCGGCGGATCTACCCGGCGTCAGTCTTCGCATTCAACCCGATGACGCAGCGCTCTATCGCCAGGTCATCGACTTTATCCAAACCAACGCACAGCCTGACGAGCTGTTGATGACACTGCCGATGAATCCAGAGCTGAATTTTATGACCGGGCGTGCAAGCCCTGTTCGGTACTACGGCACACCGTTGGGGCTACGCTCGGACGAGGACGTTCACGCTACGTTGGGCGCACTCGATGATGCTGCACCAATTTACGTCGTCCATAGGCGAAAGGATAAATATCTCACGCCGCTCAGCGCGACACTTCTCGAACAAGTACAGGCCCGCTCGGCGGAACCGGTTCGGCTTGGTCCGTTTGATCTTTATCGCTATGAGGCAGCGCCGCCGGAAACTGCGCTCTCTGCTGAACGATGAAGCCCGGGCGCTGTTTGACCTCTTCGTAGATTTTCGCGATGTAGATACCAATGATGCCAAGGCCGATCATCAGGATCGACCCAACCACAATTAGAAGCAGGATGACCGTGGAAAACCCGGGGACAGCGGTCCCGGCCATCCAGAGCCAGAAAGTGCGCAAACTCAGGCCCGCTGCCAGGATCGCAAAGCCCGCCCCCAACAACGTCATCAGATGCATGGGCGTTGTGCTGAAGGAGACGATGGAATCCAGTGCGAGACGGATGAGCTTGGTCGATGACCACTTGCCACTACCCGCGACGCGTGGGGCGACATCAAACAGCAAGGTGCGCTGTTCAAATCCAAGCCATCCGACGAGGCCGCGATAGAATCGCTCTCTCTCCGGCAGGGCGTTCAGACAATCCACCACTTCGCGATCCAGCATCTTGAAGTCTGAGGCATTGCCTACGTCAATGCCAGCGAGCCGGTGGAACAGGTCGAAGTAGCGCCGGGTCATCCAGGCCTTCAGGGGCCCTTCGTTTTCGCGCGTGCGTTTGACTGTGTTAATGACCTTGGCGCCGGCTTGCCAACATCTGAACATTTCCGGGATCATATCGGGCGGATGCTGAAGGTCGGCATCAATCGTGATGACTGCGGCACCAGTGGCGGCTTTCAGACCGGCTGAAATCGCAGCTTCCTTGCCAAAATTCCTGGACAGGCGCAGGCCCGTTACACTGCTTTGCCCAGATGAAATCTGCTGGATTACCTGCCAGGTCGCATCCGTAGAGCCGTCATCGATAATGATATATTCAACCGAGCCCAGCGAATCCGCAAAACGGCGGATGGTATTAAGCGCTTCAACCAACCCTTCTTGCTCATGATAAGCAGGAATAACGACAGATAGCAGCGGCGTATCTGTCATCCATTGCTCCGATGCTGTGCCCGGAAGCTGATGGTTGTTGCTGGTAGGGTGACATTAATCCTGTCTGTCCAGCGTGGACCGCGAAGGCCAAACTTCGCGAGCACGAGCGACAAGGGGAAAACATGGGGGTAAGGGACGCGTTCCACCACGTCGAGCCCGGCGCGACGAAAGAGATCCGGTAGGGTTTTTTCGTCAAAGAAGGAGACATGTTCCGGGTATTTGAACGACGGCCAGTGTCGCCCCATGATGCGTCGGAAAATGCTTCCCATATGGGGGGCCGCAAGGATAACGCTGCCACCCGGTTTCAAACGTTTGGCGAGGCTTTCGACAAACGCTACGGGCTCATAAATGTGCTCAATGACATGTGTGGCTACGATACAATCGAAAGCCGGGGCGTCTTCGATCTCGTCGATACTCAGGTAAATCCGGGCAGACGTCCTTTGGCGCGCGCTTTTCGCAGCGCTGGCGGAAAGCTCAACACCTGACAGGGTGTCGAACTGGTCGCGTGCCTCGTCCAGCAGATATCCAGGTCCGCAGCCGACCTCCAAAAGCGAGCCGCCTGTCGCGCATTGAGCCTCAATTGTATCGAGCAGTTTGCGAAAAGTTGCCCGCAAACTCTGCTCCTGAACTGCGTAGTCATCATAGCCGGATACGCCGTCGCCGCCTGAAAAATAGGTGTCACTCTGGTAAAACCTGTTGGCTTCTTCGGCCGCGAGACGGGGGCTGAGAAAGTTGAGCGTGCAGGATTTGCAACGTTTAACTTTGAACGGGGGTTGAGAATAAGGCGTCTCCCCAGCCTCCGTACCGCCGCACATCGGGCAGGCGGCGTCTTCGATCAACCACTCCGAATTTACATCCATATCTTTCATTCGCGGCACCTCATCCCTTAACCGTTGCTGCGCCAGTTTCTATTGTGGGTAACCCAACGGAGATCGGTACTTGGGGCCCACAGGACTGGTTGATGATCGTATGAACCGGTATAGTGGCAAATTCGGGGCCGTTATCAGACAATGATCGGACGCGTTTTCAATTTCACGCATTCCGCAGTCTAAACAGCAGATTACTTCCGTTTCCTTAACGACAAGCAGAGGTTTGCGGCGTGACCTAGGAGAGCAAAGATATCTTGACTGCTGATGATTTGACATTGATGCCCATGGCTGGCCAAGCGACACTTGATCTCATGCCGACGACTGAAAGTCATTCACGCACATCATACCCGCCAGCGGCCCCGCCTTTCGGAGCTCACTTGCCAAGCTGTTGGGGATAATTGGGTTATTGTTTTTGAGGCTGACAAGAATGGCAGCATCTGTCTGCATAGTTGATTTTGCAGGAAACCGATTGGAGCGGGCGAGGCGATTCGAACGCCCGACCCTAACCTTGGCAAGGTTATGCTCTACCCCTGAGCTACGCCCGCTTCCTTCGGTGGCTGTGAGATAGCGTTGCGGTCTCCGCCCTGCAAGAGGAAAAACCGCAATTAGGTAAAAAACTTCTCACGGATTGTTCCCGTTTCATCGGCGGCTTGGCCGGGTCACATGTATTTCTCGATCAAATCCCAACGATTGCCAAATGGGTCGCGGAAAACCGCCACTTTGCCGTAAGTTTCGGCGCGGGGCTCTTCTTCAAATACGATGCCCTTGTCCTGCAATCGTGCATGATCTCGATCAAAATCATGTGTCTCAAGGAAGAGCCAGACCCGGCCGGCGCCCTGGTTCCCGATCATCGTTTCCTGGCGCTTGCCGTCGGCGCGGGCGAGTATGACGGAAGTTTCGGCCCCCGGCGCTTGGACTTCAACCCAACGTTTGTGGCCTTGAGGAATATCGGCAATCAACTCAAATCCGAGCACGTCACAAAAGAACCGGATTGCAGGATCATATTCCGGCACGATGAAGGAGAATGAAGCGATTTTCATAACTCCGGCTCCTCATGGTCGGTGGGGCGCACAGGCCCCGCCCGGTTCATTGTTAGATGCGTCATCATCACCACCGGTTCGCCCGTCAACGCAACTTCCCGGCGCGAACGAATTGCTATTCCAATTCGACCAGCAAATCTTTTGCATCGATTTGGCCGCCGGGTGCCACGTGCACAGCTTTAACGATGGCGTCCCGTTCCGCGTGCAGGCCGGTTTCCATCTTCATGGCTTCGATGGTCAGCAACAGATCGCCCGCATTCACCTTGGCACCTGGCGTTGCGGCAACAGAGGCCACGACGCCTGGCATTGGCGCGCCGATATGGTTGGCATTGCCCACCTCAGCCTTGGGGCGTTGTGCGGTGGTGGCTTTGACCAGACGGTTCGGCACCCGGATCACGCGCGGTTGGCCATTGAGTTCAAAGAATACCTTCACTTCGCCATCTTCATTTGTGTCGCCCACAGCCTGCAGGCGAATTTCGAGCGTCTTGCCCGGGTCTATTTCGGCGGCGATCTCTTCACCGGGTTCCATGCCGTAGAAAAACGTGCGCGTCGGCAACGTTCGCACCGGACCATAAATGCGATGCCGGCCCATATAGTCCAGAAAGACCTTGGGATACATCAGATAGCCGGAGAGGTCCTCGTCATCCACGACACGCCCCTCCATGGCGTCGGATGCTTCGCTACGCAGTGCCTCCAGATCGGCCGGGGCCAGATGTTTGCCGGGGCGCGCGGTGTTGGGTTTCTCATCCTTGAGAACTTTTTTCACGATGCTTTCCGGAAACCCGCCCGGGGGTTGGCCGAGATTGCCGCGCATCATGTCGACGACACTGTCGGGGAAAGACACTTCGGTCTCGGGGTTTTCCACCTCATCACGGGTGAGGCCCTGCGCTACCATCATCAGGGCCATGTCGCCCACCACCTTGGAAGAGGGCGTTACCTTGACGATATCGCCAAACATCTGGTTCACATCCGCATAGGTGCGGGCCACTTCCGGCCAGCGGTCTTCGAGGCCCAGAGAGGCCGCCTGCGCCTTGAGATTGGTGAACTGGCCGCCCGGCATTTCATGCAGATAAACTTCCGATGATGGGGCCTGCATGCCGGTCTCGAATGCAGCATAATGGCCGCGTACTTCTTCCCAGTAATCGGAGATTTCGCGCACTGCCGCCATGTCCAGCCCGGTATCGCGGTCGGAGTTTTTAAGTGCCGCGACAACGGTGCCAAGCGTCGCCTGAGAGGTATTGCCCGAGAGCGCATCCATGGCGCAATCGACGGCATCTACTCCAGCCTCAGCCGCCGCGAGGATCGTGGCGCAGGCAACCCCAGCGGTATCATGCGTGTGAAAGTGGATCGGCAGGCCGACCTCGGTTTTCAGCGCCTTGATCAACTGCCGGGCCGCCGCCGGTTTCAGCAGTCCCGCCATGTCCTTGAGGCCCAGCACATGCGCGCCTGCGTCGCGCAGCTCCTTGCCCATATCGACATAATATTTCAGATCGTATTTGGCGCGATCAGGGTCATTGATGTCGCCGGTGTAGCAGATCGAGCCTTCACAGACCTTGCCGCTCTCAATGACCGCATCCATTGCCACGCGCATGTTTTCAACCCAGTTCAGACTGTCGAACACGCGGAAGACGTCGACGCCGGTGTTCGCGGCCACGCGCACGAATTCCTGCACAACGTTGTCAGGATAGTTGGTGTAGCCCACGCCGTTAGAGGCGCGCAGCAGCATCTGTGTCATCAGGTTAGGCATGGCCGCGCGCAGATCGCGCAGGCGTTGCCAGGGGCATTCCTGTAAGAAACGGTAAGCCACGTCAAAGGTCGCACCGCCCCAGCATTCGACCGAAAAGAGTTGCGGCAGATTGGCGGAATAGGCGGGGGCCACTTTAATCATGTCGTGGCTGCGCATCCGCGTGGCCAGCAAGGATTGATGCCCGTCGCGCATTGTCGTGTCGGTGATCAGCAACTGGCGCTGCCCTTTCATCCAGTCGGCAACCGCCTGCGGACCTTTCTGCTCCAGCAGATTGCGCGTGCCCATCATGGGTTCCGCCTTGAGGGCTGGTGGTTTGGGGTCTTTGACATGCGCGCCGGGGCGCGGGTGATCCTTGGTTTCCGGGTGTCCGTTAACGGTGATGTCCGCGATATAAGTCAACACCTTGGTGCCCCGGTCACGGCGGCGTGTGAACTGGAACAGATCCGGTGTCTGGTCGATGAATTTGGTGTGGTAGGTATTGTCGAGGAACGTCGGGTGTTTCAGCAGGTTCTCGACGAAAGCGATGTTGGTGCTGACCCCCCGGATGCGGAATTCACGCAAGGCCCGGTCCATCCGCGCAATCGCGGCTTGAGGGGTTTGCGCCTTGGCCGTGACCTTGACCAGCAGGCTGTCGTAATAGCGGGTGATGACCCCGCCTGAATAGGCGGTGCCGCCGTCCAGACGGATGCCCATACCGGTTGCTTCGCGAAACGCGGTGATACGACCATAATCGGGGATGAAATTGTTCTGGGGGTCTTCGGTGGTGATCCGCGTTTGCAGGGCGTGCCCGGTCAGATGCACATCCGCTTGCGTCGGCTTGCCCGTGGCCTCGGCGATGGTTTTGCCTTCAGCGATCAGGATTTGCGCCTGTACGATGTCGATGCCGGTCACTTCTTCGGTGACAGTATGTTCGACCTGAACGCGCGGATTGACTTCGATGAAGTAGAATTTCTCTGTCTCCATATCCATCAGGAATTCGACGGTGCCGGCGCACTCGTAATTCACGTGTTTGCAGATCTTGTAGCCCAGATCGCAAATTTCGGTGCGCTGTGTGTCGGTCAGATAGGGCGCGGGCGCGCGTTCGACGACCTTCTGATTGCGGCGCTGAACCGAACAATCACGTTCATAGAGATGGTACATCCCGCCGTGTTTGTCGCCCAATATCTGCACTTCGACGTGACGCGCGCGGAGGATCATCTTTTCCAGATAGCCCTCGCCATTGCCAAAAGCGGCCTCAGCCTCGCGGCGGCCTTCAAGCACTTTTTCCTCCAACTCCGCTTCGGCCTCAATGGGGCGCATGCCGCGTCCGCCGCCACCCCAGGAGGCTTTGAGCATCAGCGGATAGCCGATCTCCTTGGCGTCAGCGCGGATGGCTTTCATGTCATCGCCCAGCACTTCGGTAGCCGGGATCACCGGCACACCCGCCTCCATGGCGACGCGTCGCGCACTTGCCTTGTCACCCAGCGCGCGCATCGTCTCCGCGCGCGGCCCGATGAAAGTGATGCCATTCTGATCGCAGGCATCCACGAAATCGGGGTTTTCGGAGAGCAGACCATAGCCGGGGTGGATGGCATCCGCGCCGGAGGCTTTGGCGACCCGGATCATTTCGTCAATCGACAGATAAGCCGCTACCGGCCCCAGACCTTCGCCGATCCGGTAGGCCTCATCCGCCTTGAAACGGTGCAGGCCAAGCTTGTCTTCCTCCGCATAGACCGCGACCGTTTTCTTGCCCATCTCATTTGCGGCGCGCATGATGCGGATGGCAATCTCGCCACGGTTGGCGATCAGGATTTTGCGGAATTCGGTCATGAAGGGCCTCGTCGCTGTTGGGCAGTTGCGCCTGTGTAGAAACATTATTGCGCCACGTAAACGCGTAGTATTGGGTAGGAACCCGAGCTTTCCGCCGCACCGCAGCATTTTGAGGCGGAAATGTAAAGTGACCTTGCGGCAAGGACGCCGAGATTTTTCGGGCGATTATGCGCGTGTCAGCCTTGTATTTTGTCAGTCGAACCGCAGGGTTGGGGGCAGATTCGCCAGTGATCTGGCTCCCAGTTGGCCCATATTTGCCTCCAGGTCTTTCTTCAGCAGGTCAATGAGATGGTCGAGGCCCGTTGGTCCAAGTGCGGCCAGCGCAAAGTGAAATGCCCGCCCCAGCATCACGAAATCGGCGCCCGATGCGATGGCGCGCAGAATGTCCAACCCGCCTTCGATACCGGAATCGAAGATCAACGGGAGTTTGCTCGCCTTGCGCATGCCGGGCAAGACGTCAATGGCTGCAGGGGCTGCATCAAATTGCCGTCCGGCGTGATTGGAAACCCACAGCGCATCAACGCCCAGGTTTTCCAGTTTTGCGGCATCCTCAATACGTAACACCCCCTTGATCACAAAAGAGCCTTCCCAGGCGTCGCGCAGCCATTTGACGTAATCCCAATCCGGCGAGGTGCGCAGCAGGTAACCGGCGTGCTGTGTCGATGACAGCGCGGTGGCGGTCTTGGCAGTGTATTTGTCCAGCCCCCGCATGCGCGGCATCCCGCGCCGCGCCATCCCCAGGGCCCATGCGGGGCAGGCGGCAACCTGCGCCAGCAGGCGCGGTGTCAGGCGCGGCGGTTGCGTCAACCCCGAACGCGTCTGCCGTTCACGGCGCGACGCCACGGGGACATCAACGGTTAACACCAGCGTGTGAAATCCTGCCGAGCGCGCGCGCGCCAGCATGTCCCGACGGACATCTTCATCGCGCGGCGGGTACATCTGAAACCATGCCTCGGCACCCAGATGCGGGGCGAGGTCTTCGGGCGACTGACTGGCGACGGTGGAGAGCGTGTAGGGAATGCCAGCCTTGGCCGCTGCCCGCGCAATATGGCCTTCCGCGTCCGGCCACATCAGACCGGACATGCCCACGGGCGCGACACCGAATGGAAGCGGTACTTCGCGTCCGAGCAGATTGACACTCAAGTCGACTTCGATTTCCCCATGAAGGATCGATGGCACCAGTCCGATTCGATCCAAGGCGGCGCGGTTACGCTGCTTTGTGGCTTCGGTGCCGGTAGCGGAATCGAGATATTCCCAGGCGAAACGGGGAATGCGCCGATACGCTGCGTCTCTCAAATCGCTGATCGCAGGGTATTTCGAGTGAAGATCGGTCATTTCAGCCGTTTTTGTGCGATGATCCACGGCACCCTAGAAGCGTGGTCTGTGTGGTGCAAGCTGGTTGCGCAGAAGGTCCAATGCCGCTCAGGATCGACGACCGCGATCGTTGAGACAGCAAAGGCGCCACTGATCAAATGTCACAGGCGTTTCATGATAGAACAGAAGTCGAACATATCTTTTCTTTCGCGCTTGCCAGAGCTATGCTCTCGAAAATGAGCAGCTTTGATGAAATGGACGCTTTCGAGGGAGCATCGCTGAGCGCGCGCGCGATGGCGGCGCGGCCCCAACCCTATCTGGACGGGTTGAACCCGGCGCAGCGGGCGGCGGTGGAACAACTGGATGGCCCCGTGCTGATGCTGGCAGGGGCGGGCACTGGCAAAACCCGCGCGTTGACGGCAAGAATAGTGCATCTGCTCAATACTGGTCGCGCCCGTCCGAATGAAGTCCTTGCGGTGACTTTTACCAACAAAGCCGCGCGGGAGATGAAAAACCGGGTTGGTCAGATGCTGGGTCATCAGATCGAAGGGATGCCGTGGCTGGGCACGTTTCATGCGATCTGTGTGAAGCTCTTGCGCCGCCATGCGGAACTTGTCGGGTTGAAATCCAATTTCACCATTCTGGACACGGATGATCAGTTGCGGCTGCTCAAGCAGCTTGTTGCGGCGGACGGGATCGACGACAAGCGCTGGCCCGCCCGGCAGCTTGCGGGCATCATCGATGGTTGGAAAAACCGCGCTCTTACACCCGATAAAGTGCCCGCCAGCGACGGCGGGGCCTATAATCATCGTGGCACTGAGCTTTACGCGCAATACCAGCAGCGCCTGAAAGAACTCAACGCAACAGATTTCGGCGATCTGCTCTTGCATATGGTCACGATCTTTCAGGCCCATCCGGATGTTCTGGCGCAGTACCAGCGCTGGTTTGCCTATATCCTTGTGGACGAATATCAGGACACCAACGTGGCGCAATACCTGTGGCTGCGCCTGTTGGCCGGGGGGCACAAGAACATCTGTTGCGTGGGTGACGATGATCAGTCGATCTATGGCTGGCGCGGGGCAGAAGTGGGCAATATCCTGCGATTTGAAAAGGATTTCCCGGGCGCGCATGTGGTGCGGCTGGAACAGAATTACCGCTCGACGCCGCATATTCTGGCCGCGGCCTCCGGCGTGATAGCAGGCAATGAAAACCGTCTTGGAAAGACCCTCTTTACGGAGGTCAATGACGGCGAGAAGGTGCGCCTGATCGGCCATTGGGACGGCGAAGAGGAAGCCCGCTGGATCGGCGAAGAGATCGAGGCTGCGCAACGTGGGACCCGTGGAATGCCTGCCTTTGGCCTGGATCAGATGGCCGTTCTGGTGCGCGCGTCGCATCAGATGCGGGTTCTTGAAAACCGGTTTCTCAAGATTGGCTTGCCCTATCGGGTGATCGGCGGGCCGCGTTTCTTCGAGCGGCTGGAGTGTCGCGATGCGATCGCTTATTTCCGTCTGGTTGTCAGCGCCGAAGACGATCTGGCCTTTGAACGGGTCGTCAATGTGCCCAAACGGGGGCTTGGCCCGAAAGCGCAACAGACCATTCAGTTAACTGCCCGTGCCAACGGTGTCAGTTTGATTGAAGGGGCGCGGCTGGCGGTTGATGGCGGATTGATCAAAGGAAAAGGCGGCGCGGAGCTCAAGCAATTTGTCACTGATATTGCGCGCTGGCACCGTATGCTCAAGGACGACACCATCAGCCATATCGAAGTCGCCGAAAGCATTCTTGATGAAAGTGGTTATACCGCTTTCTGGCAGAACGAGAAGACGCCCGAAGCCCCAGGACGGCTCGAAAACCTGAAAGAACTGGTTGGTGGTCTTGAAGATTACACCAACCTTCAGGGATTCCTAGAAGAAGTCAGCCTGAACATGGACAATGAAAGCGCGGCCGAGGAACAGAAAGTCAGCATCATGACGCTGCACGGCGCCAAAGGTCTGGAATTTCCGATTGTTTTCCTGCCGGGGTGGGAGGATGGCTTGTTTCCCTCGCAGCGCTCTATGGATGAAAGCGGCATGAAGGGGCTCGAAGAGGAGCGCCGGTTGGCTTATGTGGGGATCACCCGCGCCGAACAGGTTTGTACGATCTCGTTTGTGGGCAACCGCCAGATACATGGCCAGTGGCAAAGCGCCATGCCATCCCGGTTTATTGATGAGCTGCCCGAAGAGCACGTCGAAGTTCTGACCCCGCCCGGCCTTTACGGTGGCAGCTATGGGGCGGCTGCGCCAAGTTCAAACCTGCACGAGGCTGCGGCAGAGGCGAATGTCTACAACTCCCCCGGCTGGCGGCGCTTGCAGGCCCGCAGCCAGGACCGCCCGGTCAGTCAGCCGCGTGAGCATAAAAATACGGTTATCGACATGTCCGCCGTGTCGAGCTTTGTTATGGGGGAGCGGGTCTTTCACCAGAAATTCGGCTACGGGGCCATCCAGGGTATCGAGGGTGACAAGCTGGAGATTGCTTTTGAGAAAGCTGGCGTGAAAAAGGTGGTCGCGAAGTTCGTGACCGGGTGTGACGATATACCCTTTTAGTAAGTTTCATTGCCTAAAAGGGCGGTTGCTTCGAAGCTCTTGACGATGGGACGTGCTGGGCGATGCCCGCGACCGCTGCCCGCGCCAAGCTCAGGGAAAATTGCGACCAATTCGTTGAATGTCGCCCGATCCTCACGCGAGATGTATTCGCCGACAAAAAAGCTCTCTAGTCGCGCGCCTTGAGAGAAGACGATCTCGTGCTTGTCGAACATCAAATGAAAATACGTGACCATTTGGCAGGGTGCGGCAAAAATCTGATCTCCGTCACAGAGGTGCTTTGCGCTGCACAGAACTTCTGGTGTCTGAAGCATCAGCTCACACCGCCAGCCTGACAATAGCACACGGTGCTGTGGCGACAGTCTGATCTTTTGCCGGTTGCCAATACTGCCGGGCATGAAGGTGATGGGCGTGCATCCGCCCAATCCCGGCACGGTTCGGCACCCGATCCAACGGATGGCGCGGGGGCCATGATCCAGTGTTTCAACCAGATCACCCACGGCGAGGTTTTCAATGGCCGTGGCTCCGCCAGGCACATCAATCATTGTGCCTGCCGCGAAACAGGCGACTGTAACGTTCGATATGTCGAGATAGGTAAACTGATTGCCATTTGGCAGAAGCACTTCCCCGCCGTCTGATCCGGGGAAAAACGGTGTGACGGTGGAGCCGGCGGGAACCGTCAACGAATTGTCGCCGGACCCGCCACGCACGAATGTCGTGTTCAGTCCGGCAAAAATGGTGTCGTCGCCGCCTTCTCCTTCCAGATTGCCACTGCCGTCTTCTGCAAAGAGAATGTCATCGCCTGAACCCCCTCTGAGATTGTTGTTTCCCGATCCGCCGCGCAGAATGTCATCGCCTGCGCCGCCCCTGATGTTGTTATTACCTGTGCCCCCGATCAGGACATCATCGCCACGTCCCCCGCGGATCGTGCCGCCCAACGAGCCATCATCAGTGAACGTGTCATCGCCAGAGCCACCTCTGTAGCCACGTGCGTTCAGGCCGACGGAGCCGCTGACATTGTTGTTCGCATCATTGCCTCTGAATTCAACAAATTCGCTGAATGAACCACCTGCGATGTCAGTGTCCAGATATGTCGTGACCCCGCCATTTTCGGTATCCGTGAACGTAATTGAATTGGCGTTCAGAGTGATTTGGAAGCGATCATTGATGCCACGGGCATCAATCGTGCTGTTGGGCCCTATATCAAGGCCTGCCCAGAAAGATGGATCGGTAATGTTTGCGTTTGTTAATCTGATGAATACTGGCATGCCACACGCTCGTCTTTTTCGATTGACGTGGGAAAGCGGGTTCCACAATCGGTTTGTTTCGAGCCCGCGCCGTCTGATGATTTCATAACATGATCTGACCCAAGGTCATATGGACCCTGACAATTTGAGCCGCTTTTAGCCCAGAATGCGCCAGCGCAGGGTTGATGGGCCATAGAATTGATCAAAATGCATCGAATTGAAGCAGAGAATTTTGATCCGTCATCCGATTTCAAAAACTGTTTCTGGATCACGAAAAGAGAAAAAGGCGGCTTCCGGGAGGAGGAAGCCGCCTTTCGCGTTCGTCTGCCGGGTCAGGGAGGAGGAGGCCCTTGGACGTATGACATTGAGCCTGCGGCTCGAATAAAAAGGGACGGTGACATCCGGGAGGAGGATAGATGCCACCGCCTTACCACAGACGCCCCAGGGAGGAGGAAAGGCGCGTCTGATTTCGTTTCCCTGGCCAGTTTCGGTCAGGTGCCCGTAATTTTCGGCGGGCTGGAATTCTTGCGACGACATCAGGGGAGGAGAAGATGCCGCCGCGGGGTCACACACGCCCTAGGGAGGAGGTGGGCGTGTGATCTTTGACGGGCTTATTTGCCCGTATAGGATTGCGCAGTTTCCCAGGCCAAACCTTTGATCATCGAGCGGCTGAGGCCCAGATCATTCAGTTCGCGCTCGCTCAAACCGGCCAGTTCATCATATGTCTGGCGATAGACGCGATGGGTTGCGTAGCGTTGGGCCGCTGCGTTCAGCAGCGATGCGGTGAAAGCCAGAGCCCGTTCGAACAGGCTGGCGGATGCTGTGTTTGTCTGTGTGTAATAGGCCATCTTGGTGCCTCGTACTTTCGTTCGTTACCGTGTTGTGATCGTTATGTAGGTTTATGCTGCATCTGCACAATAGATAGCTCGTCAATGCTGCTATGCAGCAATTGCATGGGCGACCTAGCGTAAATTTATGCGTGTCGCTATAGGGTTAGGCAGTTGGACGCACTAACTAGTGTTAGCGGAAGCGCATGCCGGAAAAATCGGCGCGCATGAGGAGAAATTGAGCATGTCTGTGACAAAGGCCGAAATTGAAGCCGTGCTGGAACGGATCTCGTTGCCGGACGGTAAAAGCCTGCTGGCGCATGATTTGATTCGGGCGCTGACCGTTGACGGCGATAAGGTGCGCTTTGTGATAGAGGCCCCGACACCTGAAGTGGCGCGCCAAATGGGCCCGATACGGGATGCCGCAGAGAAGTTGGTATCGGAACTGCCAGGTGTTGGGCAGGCGTCGGTTGCGTTGACGGCGCACGGCCCCGCCGAAAAACCAGCCCCGCCCAGTCTGAAAATCGGCGGTCATCCTAAACCGCAGGACGGGCCCAGCAAGCCCAGTGGTGTGAAGCGCATTCTGGCCATCGGGTCAGGTAAGGGCGGTGTGGGCAAATCCACTGTCTCCTCCAACCTTGCCGTCGCCTTGGCGAAGGCTGGCCGAAAAGTAGGGTTGCTGGATGCGGATATCTATGGCCCGTCGCAACCGCGCATGATGGGGGTCAACAAACGTCCGGCTTCGCCGGATGGCAAAACGATTATCCCGCTGCACGCACATGGTGTGACGCTGATGTCGATCGGGTTCATGCTGGAGGAGGGTAAGGCCGTCGTCTGGCGCGGGCCGATGCTGATGGGCGCGCTGCAGCAGATGCTGGGGCAGGTGGAATGGGGCGAGCTTGACGTGCTGATCGTCGACCTGCCCCCCGGCACGGGTGATGTGCAACTGACCCTGTGCACCAAATCAGAACTCACCGGTGCTATTGTCGTCTCGACCCCTCAGGATGTGGCTCTGATTGATGCGCGCAAGGCTCTTGATATGTTTGCCACGCTCAAGACGCCTGTCTTGGGGCTGATCGAAAACATGTCCTTGTTTATCTGCCCCGATTGCGGCTCAGAGCATCAGATATTTGGTCAGGGTGGGGTCGCTGCCGAGGCCGCGAAAATGGGTGTGCCGCTTCTGGGGGCGCTACCGATTGACCTCGAAACGCGCCTTGCCGGGGATGGCGGTACGCCCATTGCGGTGGGTGAAGGTCCCATGGCCGAAGCCTATGCCCGTATTGCTGATCGGTTGATCAAGGGCGGCATGGCCTAGTGCCGCCCAAGCGTTGTCACGTCAAAGGGCGACCTTGAACCAAATGACCGTATAACGTGCTCAATACGCTGACGTAGATCAGGGATTGAAGTAACCCCTGCAAGACGGCGAAGAAGATCGCGAGGTTGGGAACGGCGAGTATCAATCCCTGGGCCAGTTGCTCCAGAACCACATTGATCACGCCAAGCAGAACGGCCGTCCAGAAAATATCCCGCGACGATGCTCGGGTTGCTTCCCAACTTTCTGAGTACGTCATGATGTGCCCTGTCGCGGCAGCCGGAAGGATCAGGCTGATCCTCAGCAAAACCCAGGACAAGACGATCGCCAGAACGAGGAACAGGATGATAGAGATCACGGCGCCGACGGGGCCCGTTGCGGCGGCGAGGATTGCCACGACAAAGCCGGTCGCGATTGATCCCAGCAAGGCCACGACGAAGAACACGAAACCGACAATCAAGGCGCATTTGAAATACGCACCATAGATCGCGGAGGTCGGTCGCATGACGTCTTCACGTTGGTCACCTTCCAAAAGAGCGTGGCGGTGCCAGAAAATTGCGAAGACCATCGCGCCCAGAAGCCCCACTATGATGGCCACAACAACGAGGGGCCAGCTGACCGGTTCAGGAGGCGTCAAATCATTGTCTGACATATTGGCAAGGCTGCCGAACAAAAAGGCTGTGGCGACGGCAACAAGGGCCACGCCCGGCGCGATGACTTTCAGCGTCCGACCGGGTTCAGCGAAGATGAGCCTGAAGGATCGGCCGAGGATATCGATGGGTTTACTCACAGATTCGTAACTTTCCGATTTGATTTGCCGACTGCTGTATCGCGTAATCCCTGTGGGTGACACACCCATATGAAGATTCTCTTTCGGCTACCGGTCATGGGAAATGATGGGACGCACCGGCTTTATGTGCGGCGAGATGCCATGAACAAAGGTTCAAAACGAATCAAACTCCGAATTTTTGGCAAGTAATGCGTTTGAATAGCCGCTTGGCTTTTGGAACGTAGAGAGAACATATGCTTGGCTTGCAAAGAATATGGAAATAATTTGGGAAATCGGGGGAAACCAATGCCTCTAAGGCGTTGTCTATATTTAGTAGTTCTGGCTGCAGTTTATACAACTTGTTCTCGATATTCGGCGATTTCTTGCAGAAAACACAGCATTTCTTAACGCATGAATTGAGAGTTAGAGGTTTGGTAACTAAAAATCCCTTGCTGTACCATGAATTCCCACGCTATACCTTATGGCATCAGATGAGAACGAGACAGGGGCACCAAACGACCCCAGGCAAGACAAAAAACTCTAGCAGGTTTCATACAGGCACCTCGCTTTCATCAGACCAAGAGATCCGGCGCGCGAGCGAGCAGACATCCCCCCAGGTGGCGCGCGCAGCTGGACTTCCCCGCAAGTGCGGGACGAGGGCGGCGGGTTGATCAGTGGCAGCAGATCAACCCGCCGTTTCCATTTCACGGCAGGGGGATAAGCGTCAAACCTAATGTGGCGCGAAAGATTGGGATAAGGCAGTGAACCGCAGGTTCAGAGGCGAAAGCCATCATAAGGTCGACACAAAGGGGCGGGTCTCTATCCCGGCCTCTTTTCGGCGTGTGATCGAGGCTGCTGATCCAAATTGGACCTCTGGAGATGCACCGGAACTGGTCATCGTCTATGGGGACCACCGTCGCAACTACCTTGAATGCTACACCATGGAAGCCATCAACGAGGTGGACGACAAGATCGACGCCCTGCCGCGGGGATCAATGGAGCGCAAGATGCTCCAGAGGCTGTTTCACGGACAGTCCTTTCCGACGTCGGTGGATGAAACCGGTCGGCTCGTTCTGCCTGCAAAACTGCGCCAGAAGATCGACCTCGACAAGGAAGCGTTTTTCATCGCCGCAGGCGACACGTTCCAGATATGGCGGCCGGAAACCTATGAAGCGGAAGAGGCTTCCAAGACCGAAGCCTGGCTCGATGATCTGCCGGAAGATTTTGATCCCATGGCGTTTTTGGACGGCAAACAGGGGGCGTAAACCATGGCTGCTGCGGCCTCCTCCGACCCTTCTGCCCCCCACATTCCCGTCCTGTTGTCCGCGATCCTGAAAGCGGTTGGTCCGGTAGCAGGCACATGGCTGGACGGCACTTTCGGCGCCGGTGGTTACACGCGGGGACTGCTGGATGCGGGGGCTCAGACTGTCATTGCTGTTGATCGTGATCCTCTGGCTTTTGAAATGGCGGCGGATTGGTCGGCCGACTACGGTGCGCGTCTGGTTCAGCAGCCTGGGGTGTTTTCCCAAATGGACAGCTATGCCAGCGCTCTGGATGGTGTGGTGCTTGATCTTGGCGTTTCTTCCATGCAGCTCGATTTGGCAGAGCGCGGGTTTTCCTTCATGCGCGACGGTCCGCTGGACATGCGCATGAGTCAGGAGGGCATTTCGGCGGCGGATATCGTGAATGAAGCCTCCGAAGAGGTGATCGCAAATATCCTTTTTCAGTTCGGGGAAGAGCGCGCAAGCCGTCGCATCGCCAAAGCGATTTTGCGGGAACGGGCATCCGAAAAAATCACCACCACCTTGCGGTTGGCGGGTATCATCGAGAGCTGTTTGCCACGCGTCAAACCCGGTCAGTCGCATCCGGCCACGCGCAGTTTTCAGGCGTTGAGAATCGCTGTGAATGACGAATATGGTGAGCTTTTCCAAGGGCTTATGGCGGCGGAGCGCGCTCTGAAACCGAGTGGTTATCTCGCCGTTGTCACGTTTCATTCTGTTGAGGACCGGATGGTGAAAAGGTTTCTGACCCAACGGGCCGGTGCAGGCGGAAACGCAAATCGGTACGCGCCGCAGGCCAAGCAGGAACCGGCGGCATTTGCCCTGAAATCGCGCAAGGCGATTGTGGCGGATGCAGAAGAAATTGCCGCCAATCCGCGCGCGCGGTCTGCCAAGCTGCGCGTGGCGATCCGCACGGACGCACCGGCGAAAGATATAGAAGCGAAAGCCATTGGCATGCCGATGGTGAAAGAGGTTATTTGATGCGCACGTTATTATATATTCTCACGACGCTGAGCGTGATCAGCCTGGCATTTTGGGCCTACCGTGAAAACTACGCCACGCAGGCAGCTCTTTCCGAGACCAGAGACCTGCGGCAGGAAATTCGCGCGGCGCATGAACGCCTTGCGGTGCTGCGTGCTGAATGGGCTTATCTGAACCGTCCTGATCGGCTGCGTGATCTGGCGGAAATCAACTACGACCGGCTCGGTTTGCTGGAATTGCATCCGGAACAATTTGGATATGTCGATCAGGTGGCGTATCCGCCTGATCCTCTGCTGCCGATCACAAATCCGGTAGATGTGATCAACCTGACCGGGGAGGCCCGCCCATGATCCGCACACCGCTTCGTCCGCTGGCCCGCATTCTGGAGGCCCGCGCAAAGGGGGAAAACCCCGACGCTATCGAGCGCGAAAACATTCGCATCCGCCATGAGCAGATGCGCGATCAAGCCCGTCAGCGCGCCGAAGGCCGCTTGCTGGTCCTGGGGCTGTTTTTCGTGGTTGCCTTCAGTGTGGTTGGCACGCGTATGGGCATGCTGGCAACGGCGGAACCGGTAGAGCCGCAGGTCGAAGCGCCTGGCAGTCGCATACACGCCTCGCGCGCCGACATCGTGGACAGGCAGGGCCGCCTTTTGGCCACGAACTTCGAAACCCATTCGCTTTATGCGCAACCGCCCCATATGATTGATCCGGCCCATTCGGCGCGCGAACTCGCAGCAATTTTCCCCGATTTGGAAGAAAAGGAACTGCTCGAAGATTTCACAGGTGCGCGCAAATTCATCTGGATCAAGCGCAAGATCAGCCCGGAACAGATGCAGGCTGTACATGAAATTGGCGATCCCGGTCTGCTCTTTGGGTCACGTGACATGCGGCTATATCCGAACGGGCGTCTGGCGGCGCATGTGCTGGGCGGCGCCAGCTACGGTCGCGAAGGCGTGCATGCCGCCGAAGTCATCGGCGTGGCGGGGGTCGAGAAATATTTCGACGATCATCTGCGCGATCCGGCCAATGGTAACAGACCTTTGGCGTTATCACTTGACCTGACGGTGCAGGCAGCTGCTGAGCGTGTGCTTTATGGCGGTATGAGACTGATGAACGCCAAAGGGGCCACATCAATTCTGATGGATGTCCACACCGGTGAGGTGATCAGCGTCGTCTCCTTGCCGACGTTCGATCCCAACGACCGGCCCCGCCCGGCGACCAAAGGGGATCAATCCGACAGCCCGCTTTTCAACCGTTCGGTTCAGGGCGTCTATGAACTGGGTTCGACCTTCAAGATATTCACGGTCGCACAGGCGATGGATCTGGGGTTGGTGAACCCGCAAACGGTGATCGACACCAAAGGCCCGCTGCGTTGGGGCAAATTCCGCATTCGTGATTTCCGCAACTACGGCGATACGCTCACCGTCTCGAAGATCATAGAAAAATCGTCAAATATCGGCACGGCGCGTCTGGCCATGCAGATCGGTGCCGAAAGGCAGCGCGGTTTTCTCAAAGAGTTGGGCATGCTGGAGGCGACGGGTTTCGAAATCGTCGAGGCGGCGACAGGAAAACCGCTTTTGCCGCGCAACTGGTCCGAGTTGAGCACCATGACCATCTCCTACGGTCATGGGCTGTCGACCTCGCCGATGCATCTGGCGGCAGGTTATGCGGCGATTGCAAATGGCGGGCTGAAGGTCCAGCCGACAATCCTGAGACAGGATGGCCCACAGCTTGGGCAGCGCGTGTTCTCCGAAGCTTCCTCCAAAGCCGCGCGCAAGATGTTGCGGCGCGTGGTGACGGATGGCACCGCCAGCTTTGGCGATGTGGCGGGTTATGCGGTGGGCGGCAAGACCGGCACGGCGGACAAACCGCGCCCGCAGGGGGGGTATTATGACGACAAGGTTATCGCGACGTTTGCCTCGATCTTCCCCGCGCATGATCCGCGATACGTCCTGATTGTCACGCTTGATGAGCCGGTGGATACCATCGGCGACAAGCCGCGCCGCACGGCAGGCTGGACCGCCGTGCCCGTGGCGGCAGAGATGATCAAGCGTGTGGCACCCCTTCTGGGGTTGCGACCAACCGTTGAACCTCAGGAATTGACCGATATAAAGCTCACCAAGAACTAAGCCGACAAAGGCGGGGGCAATGAGCGATCAGGTAAAGACAGTTTCATCCTTGGGGCTCACCGCGATCGGGGGCCGGAACCCCGACATCACCGGTCTTGCCGTGGACAGCCGCGACGTGGAGGAGGGGTTTCTTTTCGCGGCGATGCCGGGCGTGAAAATGCACGGGGCCGAGTTCATTCAATATGCACTACGGATGGGGGCGGCAGCGATCCTGACGGACGCGGAAGGTGCCCGGATCGCGGCGGACGTGCTGGCTGAAAGTGATGCTGCCCTGATTGTCACCACCGCACCACGCGAGGCTCTGGCGCGCGCGGCTTCGCTCTGGTTCGGGCGTCAGCCGCCTGTCATGATCGCCGTCACGGGCACCAATGGCAAAACTTCCGTCAGCACCTTCGTGCGTCAGATCTGGACCTTGCTGGGGCATAACGCGATCAATCTGGGCACAACCGGGGTGGAAGGTGCCTGGACCGCGCCGCTGATGCATACCACGCCGGAACCGATAACCCTGCACCGGGCTTTGGCGCAGGCGGCAGACCACGGTGTGACCCATGCGGCGATGGAAGCTTCCAGCCACGGGCTGGATCAGCGCAGGCTCGACGGGGTGACGCTCAAGGCCGCCGGTTTCACGAATTTCACGCAGGATCACCTGGATTACCACGACAGTTTCGAGGCTTATTTCGATGCCAAAGCGGGGCTTTTTGCACGGGTTCTGCCCGAAGACGCCAAAGCCGTCATCAATATCGAAGAAGAACGCGGCGTCGATTTGGCCGCGATTGCCACGGCGCGTGGATGTCCGGTGGTCAGTGTGGGGCGTCAGATCGGTGATTTTCATCTGGGCAATATTCAGGTGGATGCTACCGGCCAGACCGTTCGGTTCCTGCATCTGGGAAAATCCTATGTGCGCCGCCTGAACCTGATTGGCGATTTTCAGGCCGAAAACGTGATGCTCGCGGCGGCACTGGTGATTGCCTGCGGCGAAAAACCCAATCACGTCTTTGACACTTTTCAGGATCTCAGAACCGTGCGGGGACGCATGCAACTGGTCGCCAAGCGCGACAATGGCGCGACGGTTTTCGTCGATTACGCGCATACGCCGGATGCGATTGCGACTGCGCTCAAGGCACTCAGACCGCATGTGCTGGGCCGGCTGATTGCGATTGTCGGTGCCGGTGGTGACCGCGATGCCACCAAACGCCCGTTGATGGGGCAGGCGGCTGATGAAAACGCGGATATGGTGATTGTGACGGATGATAATCCGCGCACCGAAGACCCCGAAACCATCCGCGCGGCGGTATTGCTGGGCGCGCCTGACGCGCTGGAAGTGGGCGACCGGGCGGAGGCGATCCTGCGCGGTGTCGACGCGTTGGGGCCGGGCGACGCGCTGTTGATTGCCGGCAAAGGCCATGAAACCGGGCAGACCGTCGGCAGTGATATTCTGCCGTTCGATGATGCCGAACAGGCCAGCGTTGCGGTCGCGGCTCTTGACGGGAGGATGCCATGAGTTTGTGGACAGCCAGCGCTGCTGCCGAGGCGACCGGCGGGCGTCTGCAAGGCGATTGGGCGGCAACGGGCGTGTCCATCGACACCCGCAGCTTGCAACCCGGCGATCTATTTGTCGCCCTGAAAGACCAGCGCGACGGTCATGAATTTGTCGCTCAGGCGTTGGAAAAGGGTGCCGCAGCTGCCCTTGTCGATCATTTACCTGAGGGGCTGGCCGCAGATGCACCCCTGCTGATTGTCGAGAATGTTCTGGCGGGGTTGGAAGCTTTGGGCCGGGCGGCGCGCGCGCGCATGTCGGGCAAGGTTGCAGCCGTGACCGGCAGTGTGGGCAAGACCTCCACCAAGGAAATGCTGCTTGAAATGCTTTCAGCCCAGGGGCGCACCCATGCTTCCGTGGCCAGTTACAACAACCATTGGGGTGTGCCGCTGACCTTGGCGCGGATGCCGGAAGACACTGAATTTGCGGTCATCGAGATCGGCATGAACCATCCCGGTGAAATTGCACCGCTGGCCAAAATGGCGCGGCCCCATGTCGCGCTTGTGACAATTGTGGCGGCGGCGCATCTGGAAGCATTTGACGACATCACCGGGATCGCGGTTGAAAAAGCGTCGATTTTTGAGGGGGTCGAGTCGGGTGGCGTGGCAGTGCTCAACGCCGATATGGACACGGCTGCCATCGTCATGGCCAAGGCGCTGGACTGCAAGTTGCGAGACATCAGTTTTGGCACGGAAGGTTATGATTTCAAACTGATCCGCGCGGATTTGCGCGATGAGACCACGGTCGTTCAGGCGCAGATGGGCGACGCGCCGCTCCTGTTCAAAATCGCCTCGCCGGGGCGGCATTTTGCGATGAATGCGCTCGGAGCCCTCGCCGTTGTGGCCGCACTGAAGGGTGATATGGCGCTGGCCGTCGGTGCCCTGGGCCGCTGGAAGCCCTACAAGGGGCGGGGGCAGAGGGAGCGCATATATCTGGACGCCGTGGACACACGTCTGTCGCTCGATCTGATTGATGACAGCTACAATGCCAATCCGACGTCCATGGCCGCAGCGATCGAGGTTCTGGCGGCGGCACCTGTGACAAATGACATTGGACGTGTCTCCAAGGGACGCCGGATAGCCTATCTGGGCGATATGAAAGAGCTGGGGACCGATGAGATCGCCCTGCATGCAGGGCTCGCGCATCTGCCTGCCACTCAAAAACTCGACGTGATCCATTGCATCGGGCCATTGATGCGGTCGCTTTATGAATTGCTGCCGGATGCGCAGCGGGGTGACTGGTATGCGACCGCGCAAGAGGCTGCACCGCACCTGAAGCGGCATCTCGACAGCGGTGATGTCGTGCTCGCCAAGGGGTCACTCAGCACAAAACTGGCGCTTATCGTTGACGCCATACGTAAAATGGGACATGCCCCGCTCGACGTCGAAGAAGGATAACGGATGCTTTATTGGCTTACGCTGCTGTCGGACGGGGGCGATTTTTTCAACCTCTTTCGCTATATCACTTTCCGCGCTGGGGGCGCATTTCTGACAGCGCTTGTGTTCGGCTTTCTCTTCGGCAGGCCCTTGATCGCTGTGCTGCGCAAGCGGCAGGGCAAGGGACAGCCCATTCGCGACGATGGGCCCGAGGGGCATTTTGTCAAAGCGGGCACGCCGACCATGGGGGGGTTGCTGATCGTCGGGGCACTGTTGACCTCCACATTGCTCTGGGCGCGGCTCGACAATCCATTCATCTGGATTGTTTTGTTCGTTACCATGTCCTTTGCCGCCATCGGTTTCATGGATGACTATGCCAAGGTTTCCAAGCAAAGCAGCGCCGGCGTGCCGGGACGTGTGCGCCTGCTTTTGGGGTTCGCCATCGCAGCCGTGGCCGCATATTGGGCGGCGCAATATCACCCTGACCCGCTGCAGAACCGCCTCGCACTGCCGGTGTTCAAAGACACGCTGCTCAATCTGGGGTATTTCTTTGTGCCGTTTTCCATCATCGTCATCGTAGGGGCAGCGAATGCGGTCAACCTGACGGACGGTCTGGACGGATTGGCCATCATGCCGGTGATGATCGCGGCAGGAACGTTGGGGGTGATTTCCTACGCCGTCGGCCGGGTCGATTTCACCGAATATCTGGACGTGCACTACGTGGCGGGTACCGGGGAAATCCTGATCTTCACAGCTGGTATCTTCGGCGGGGGGCTGGGTTTTTTGTGGTATAACGCCCCGCCCGCTGCGGTTTTCATGGGTGACACTGGCAGCCTCGCCTTGGGCGGCGCGCTCGGCGCCATAGCCGTCTCAACCAAACACGAGATCGTTTTGGCGATTGTGGGTGGGCTTTTTGTGGTCGAGGCCATGAGCGTGATCATTCAGGTGCTTTATTTCAAGCGCACTGGCAAACGGGTGTTCCTGATGGCACCGATCCATCACCACTACGAGAAAAAGGGCTGGGCGGAATCGACGATTGTGATCCGTTTCTGGATCATCTCGCTGATCCTTGCGATGATTGGTCTGGCCACCCTGAAAGTACGGTAGAAAGGCGTGAAGCGCCCTTCGTTGGACTCTCATGCAACTGGCTCACGATCAACGGATGCTGCTTGTTCTCTTCGCGATGGAACGCCAGTGTCGCACAAGGTTTCCAAAAGGAGATAGCAGGTGATTCCGGTTCAGGGGATGCAGGGGCAGCAGGTGGCCGTTCTGGGTTTGGGACGCTCGGGAATGAGTGCAGCACGCGCCTTGGTTGCTGGTGGTGCGGTGCCGCTTTGCTGGGACGACACTACAACCGCACGGGAACATGCCGAAGCAGAAGGGTTCGAATGCCTTGCATTTCGCGATGCGCGTGATTTCGACGATATCTCCTGCCTGATCGTCAGCCCCGGCATTCCGCATCTGTACCCCGCGGCCAACCCGGTTGTTGCTGCCGCTTTGGCTGCGGGTGTCCCGGTGGACAATGACATCGGCTTGTTTTTCCAGTCCTTCGCCACGGCTGCCTGGAACGGTTTTGACGTCTTGCCGCGCGTGATCGCTGTTACCGGTTCCAATGGTAAATCGACCACTTCCGCATTGATCCATCACATCCTGCAGGAAGCAGGCCGGCCTTGTCAGCTTGCCGGCAACATCGGGCGTGGTGTTCTGGACATGGAGCCGCCGCATGATGGTGAAGTGGTGGTGCTGGAACTGTCGAGTTATCAGACCGAACTGGCGCGCAGCCTGACGCCCGATATTGCGGTTTTCACCAATCTCAGCCCCGATCATCTGGACCGACATGGCGGCATGGGAGGGTATTTCGCGGCCAAGAGACGGCTCTTTGCCGAAGGCGGGCCGGATCGGGCGGTGATCGGTGTTGATGAGCCCGAGGGACAATATTTGGCCGGGCAGCTTTCCGAAAGCCCGGGCGATGACCGTGTTATTCGCGTTTCTGTCGCTGCGAAACTCAGTGGTCCGGGATGGCATGTCTTCGCCCGGAAGGGGTTTTTGTCCGAATACCGAAAGGGCAAACAGGCCGCGTCCATTGATCTGCGCGCCGTGCCCGGTCTGCCGGGCGCGCACAATCATCAAAACGCCTGCGCAGCCTATGCGGCTTGTCGGTCTCTCGGTCTGGCGCCCAAGGTCATTGAAAAGGCGTTTCACAGTTTTGCAGGCCTGCCCCATCGCAGTCAGATCGTCGGGGAGAAAAATGGCGTGCGCTTTGTCAATGACAGCAAGGCCACAAACGTCGATGCCGCCGCCAAGGCGCTTGCCGCTTTTGAGGCGGTGCGCTGGATTTGCGGCGGGTTGGAGAAAGAAGGCGGGCTCGCCAGCCTTGGTGCGGCGTCATCGGTCAAAAAGGCCTATGTCATCGGGCGTGAAGCGGCGCAATTCGCGATGCAACTGCCGGTGGAGGCGGAAGTCTGCACCACGATGCAGAAGGCCGTGGCCATGGCCGTAGCGGATGCGGACCCCGGCGATGTTGTGCTGCTGGCCCCGGCGGCGGCGAGCTTCGATCAATACGACAATTTCGAAAAACGCGGAGACGCCTTTATGGCAGAGGTTGAAAAATTCCTCTGATCCAGAGGTTTCGATGGAAGCCGTCTACAGCGCTTGAGCCGCAGCCATCGCCGACGACCACGCCCACTGGAAATTATACCCGCCTAGCCAGCCGGTCACATCGACGGCCTCGCCAATGAAGAAAAGCCCCGGTACCTTGTGCGTTTCCATCGTTTTTGCCGATAGCTCATCGGTGTTTATCCCACCCAAAGTGACCTCTGCGGTGCGATACCCTTCGGTGCCGGTGGGCGTCAGGGACCAGTGCGATAGTGCCGTCGCAATCTGCCGCAAACGGGCGTCGGACTGATCGGCAAGATTACCGGTCAGATCCATCTGCGTTGCGAAATGCTCGACCAGACGCGCGGGCAGGTATTGCGCCAGTTCCGTGGTCAGGTTCTTTCGCCCGGCCTGCGTGCGCCGCGCTCTCAAATCCTCCACCAAGCGACCGTTGGGCAACAGATTGACCGTGACGTCATCCCCGTCGCGCCAGTAGGAGGAGGCCTGCAGAATGGCCGGCCCGGACAATCCGCGATGAGTAAAAAGCAGCGCTTCGTCAAAACTCTGGCCATTCGCCGTGACACGCGCGTTCGTCGCGACGCCGGCAAGAGCGGCGAACCGGTCTTTGGCAAAGGTGAACGGAACCAAAGCGGGGCGTGTGGGGGTCACTGATATCCCGAATTGCGCCGCCACATCATAGGCCATGCCGGTGGCACCCATCTTGGGAATGGATTTGCCGCCGGTCGAGATCACCAGCCGCTTGGCGTAGACCTGCGTTTCAATGCCCTCCTGCGACAGCATCAGGGTGAATCCATCGGCGGTTTTGGCAATGCTGTGTGCTGCGGTCTGCAACCGCAGACCAACGCCGTTTTGCTGCATCAACCCGCGCAGCATGGTGATGATTTCCTTGGCAGAGGTGTCGCAAAAGAGCTGGCCCAGTGTCTTTTCGTGCCAGGCGATGCCGTGGTGATCCACCAGGTCTATGAAATCCCACTGGGTATACCGCGCCAGCGCCGATTTTGCGAAATGCGGGTTTTCTGACAGGAACGCGCCGGCTTGCGTGTGAAGGTTGGTGAAATTGCAGCGTCCGCCGCCCGAGATGCGGATCTTCTCACCCGGTGCACGGGCGTGATCGACCAGTAGTATCCGGCCATTTGCATGTGCGGCACACATCATTCCGGCGGCACCGGCACCTATGATCGCTGTATCGACCTGCATTCGCGCCAAGTGGCGTGAAATAAGGCGAATGGCAAGCCTTCAGGCTAGCGCTGTGGATAAATTCAGGCTACTATGCCCGCAGCAGACCCCGAAAAAGGGGCGCATCGAGGCAGTGTAACGATATCCAAGGCAGGCACCCATGACAGAAATGGTCTATGGCGCAGTTCCGGTTCGCGATGGTGAACCGATCCTTCCCAAATGGTGGCGCACCATCGACAAATGGGCGATGTCCTGCATCCTGATGCTCTTTGCGGTCGGTTTGCTGCTTGGTCTGGCTGCATCACCCCCTCTGGCTGCCAAAAACGGTTTTGAACCCTTTCACTACGTGCAGCGGCAGGCCGCTTTTGGCACATTGGCGCTGATCGCGATGATGATCACCTCGATGATGTCGCCCGTGCTTGTGCGGCGACTGGCCGTTCTGGGGTTTCTGGTCTCTTTTGTCGCTCTGGCGCTTTTGCCCTTCTTTGGCACCGATTTCGGCAAAGGGGCGGTGCGCTGGTATGGGCTTGGGTTTGCCGCGATCCAGCCCTCTGAGTTCCTCAAACCCGGATTTGTCGTCGTTGCCGCCTGGATGATGGCCGCGGCCTCCGATCTGAATGGCCCTCCGGGCAAGACATGGTCTTTCGTGTTGTGCATCGCGATTGTTTCGATGCTGATCATGCAACCGGATTTCGGGCAGGGCTGTCTGGTGCTGTTCTCCTGGGGTGTGATGTATTTTGTGGCCGGTGCGCCCATGGCCCTACTGGTCGGAATGGCGCTGCTGGTCATTTTTGGCGGTACGCTGGCCTATTCCAACTCGGAGCACTTCGCGCGGCGTATCGACGGATTTCTCAACCCGGATGTAGACCCCAGAACCCAGCTTGGATACGCCACAAACGCCATTCAGGAGGGTGGTTTTTTTGGCGTCGGTGTGGGCGAAGGACAGGTGAAATGGTCGCTGCCGGATGCACATACGGATTTCATCATTGCCGTCGCGGCAGAAGAATACGGGCTGGTTCTGGTTCTGGTGATCATTGCGCTTTATGCCACGGTGGTGGTGCGGTCGCTCTTGCGGTTGGTGCGGGAGCGCGATCCCTTCATCCGCCTTGCCGGAACCGGTCTGGCCTGCACTCTGGGTGTTCAGGCAATGATCAATATGGGTGTGGCCGTGAGGCTGCTGCCCGCGAAAGGCATGACGCTGCCCTTTGTCAGCTATGGCGGATCTTCGGTCATTGCCAGCGGCATCGCGGTGGGTATGTTGCTGGCCTTCACGCGCACGCGGCCCCAGGGTGAAATCAGCGATCTGTTGTCACGTGGGAGGTCCCGTTGAGCACACAGCCTCTCTTGTTGATTGCCGCAGGCGGCACGGGTGGCCACATGTTTCCCGCACAGGCGTTGGCCGAGGCGATGTTGGCGCGTGGATGGCGTGTCAAACTGTCGACTGATGCCCGGGGCGCGCGTTATACCTCCGGCTTCCCGCATTCGGTTGAGATTGAACAGATCCGTAGCGCAACTCTGGCGCGCGGTGGCATGCTCGACAAGATTGCGGCACCTTTTCAGATCGGCCTTGGGGTTCTCGGCGCATTGATCGGTCTTTGGCGCAATAAGCCGGATGTTGTGGTTGGCTTTGGCGGCTACCCGACCATTCCCGCTTTGGCGGCGGCCAATGTATTGAAACTGCCGCGCATGATACATGAACAAAATGGTATTCTGGGCAAGGTAAATACCTTCTTTGCGCCACGTGTTGATGCGGTGGCTTGCGGCACCTGGCCCACGGATTTGCCTGACGGCGTCGAGGGCGTGCACACAGGCAACCCGGTGCGCAGTGCGATCCTTGAACGGGTCGAGGCAGGCTACATCTCCCCCGGCGATTATCCGATGGAAATGCTGGTGATCGGCGGCTCGCAGGGCGCGCGTATTCTGAGTGATGTGGTGCCCCCGGCCATTGCCGCGCTGCCCATGAAAATCCTCTCCAATATTCGCGTCAGTCATCAGGCGCGCGAAGAAGATCAGGAACGGGTCGCCTCTTTCTACACCGAACATGGGATCAAGGCGGATGTTCAGCCGTTTTTCCACGATGTGCCCCGGCGGATGACAGAAGCTCAATTGGTGATCAGTCGTTCAGGTGCCTCGTCGGTAGCGGATTTGTCGGTGATCGGCCGACCCTCGATCCTGATCCCCTTTGCGGCGGCGGCGGGCGATCACCAAACGGCCAATGCACGCGGGCTGGTCGCGGCGGGCGGCGCGATCATGGTGCCGGAAAGTCAGGCCAGCGTGGATGCCCTGGCGGAACAGATCGCATCGGTGCTGGACAATCCCGATGGCGCCATGCAAATGGCCCGCTCAGCCGGGAAGTTCGGCAAACCCGAAGCAACCGAACTTCTGGTAGAGATGGTCGAGAAGCTTGCAGGCAAAGGGCAAGAGATATGAATGCTGCAACAAAACTGCCGGGTGATGTCGGACCGATCCATTTTGTCGGCATCGGGGGTATCGGCATGTCGGGCATTGCTGAGGTCTTGTTGAACCATGGCTATACCGTTCAGGGGTCTGATCTGAAGGCCACGCCGATCACCAAGCGCCTCGAAAATCTCGGAGCGCATATTTTCGAAGGCCAGAGCGCCGACAATATCGCCAATGCCGAAGTGGTCGTGATTTCCAGCGCGATCAAACCCGGTAACGCCGAACTGGATGCCGCCCGCAGTCAGGGTCTGCCCATTGTACGCCGCGCGGAGATGCTGGCGGAACTGATGCGTCTGAAATCCAACATCGCCGTGGCTGGGACACATGGCAAAACGACCACCACCACGATGGTGGCGACGTTGCTGGATGCAGGCGATTTTGATCCCACGGTTGTGAACGGGGGCATCATTCACGCCTACGGCTCTAATGCGCGCAAGGGCGAAGGCGAATGGATGGTGGTGGAGGCCGACGAGAGTGATGGCACCTTCAACAGGCTGCCTGCCACTATTGCCATCGTCACCAACATCGACCCCGAACATATGGAGCATTGGGGTGATTTCGACACCTTGCGGCAGGGGTTTCTGGATTTCGTGTCCAACATCCCGTTCTACGGCGTGGCGGTCTGCTGTACGGATCACGCGGAGGTGCAGTCACTGGTGGGCAAAATCACCGACCGGCGCATCGTGACCTATGGGTTTAACGCGCAGGCAGACGTGCGTGCGGTCAATTTGAGCTACAAAGGTGGCATTGCCCATTTTGACGTAGCGCTTCAGGCCGAAGGCATCGTGATTGAAGGCTGCACCTTGCCGATGCCGGGCGACCACAACGTCTCCAACGCGCTTTCAGCGGTGGCCGTGGCGCGCCATCTGGGTATGAAGGGCGACCAGATCAGAGACGCCCTGGCAAGTTTTGGCGGCGTTAACCGGCGCTTCACCCGGGTCGGCGAGATTGAGGGCGTGACGATTATTGATGATTATGGCCACCATCCGGTTGAGATTGCCGCTGTGTTGAAAGCCGCCCGGCAAGCAACTGAAGGGCGTGTGATCGCCGTGCATCAGCCGCACAGGTACACCCGCTTGTCGGGTCTTTTTGATGACTTCTGCGCCTGTTTCAACGATGCGGATGTTGTTGGCATTGCGGATGTCTATGCCGCTGGCGAGGACCCGATTGAAGGTGCCAGCCGGGATGATCTGGTTGCTGGCCTGATCCGCCATGGGCACAGACATGCGCGCAGTGTGATGGGTGAGGACGATCTGGAACGCCTGGTAAGAGAGCAGGCGCGTCCCGGTGACATGGTGGTCTGCCTTGGGGCAGGGACCATCAGTGCCTGGGCCAACGCATTGCCGGCCCGCCTGCAAAAAGGAGCCGCCTGATGCTGCTGTGGGCCTGTATCGGATGGGTCTTTGCCTCAGCAATTGTTGCGATGCTGCCCATGCGCCTGCAATATGCGCCGGGCATCGTTTTACTGGGCCTTGCACCGCTCCTGATCCTTTGGGTGGGTATTGATGTCGCGTGGTGGGCTGCGGCCCTCGCGCTTTTTGCTTTTGTTTCCATGTTTCGCAATCCGCTACGCTATTTTCTGGCGCGAGCACGCGGGCAAACCCCGGAGATCCCGAAATGAGCCTGTCTCTCACGCTTGCGGCCGTCTGGGCGCTGATCGCCAATGTTTTGGCCATGACGCCCAGCAAGGACCATCATTGGCGCAACGCATATATCCTGATTACGATTGGCATTCCGATTGTGGGATATGTCACCATGCAACACGGCCCCTGGGTTGGACTGCTGGTTCTGGCCGCCGGGGTGTCCGTCCTGCGCTGGCCGGTGATCTATCTCGGTCGATGGCTGAAACGGCTGACCGTGCGATAAGGATCACGTCATGATGCCGATGCCGCCCGTGCGGGGACGCCTGACGCCCAACCGATCTCTCAATGACCTGACATGGCTACGTGTCGGCGGCCCTGCGGACTGGTTTTTTCAGCCGGCTGATCTGGAGGACCTCTGCGCATTTCTGGCGGCTTTGCCAGAGGATGTTGTCGTTTTTCCGATGGGTGTGGGATCGAACCTCATCGTGCGCGATGGTGGGTTGCGCGCTGTGGTTATCAGGCTGGGGCGCGGGTTCAACACCATCAGCATCGACGGCACGCGGGTTGTTGCCGGGGCTGCTGTGCTCGATGCACATGTTGCGAAAAAGGCGGCGGATGCCGGGCGCGATTTGACGTTTCTGCGCACGATCCCGGGGAGTATTGGCGGTGCCATTCGCATGAACGCAGGCTGCTACGGCAGCTACATCGCGGATGTTCTGGTAGAGGCGCAGGCTGTCACCCGCGCTGGTGATGTTGTGACCCTCACCCCAGAAGATCTGGATTTCTCCTATCGTCACAGCCGGTTACCCGACGGATGGGTCCTTACAGGTGCCACCTTCAATGCACCTGAAGGTCGCGCGGAAGACTTGCACGCTCGCATGGCCGAGCAGATCGCTAAAAGGGACGCCACCCAGCCCACAAAGGATCGCAGCGCAGGGTCAACCTTCCGAAATCCTGCCGGGTATTCTTCGACCGGGCGCGCAGATGACGTACACGATCTCAAAGCCTGGAAGGTGATAGATGACGCGGGTATGCGCGGGGCGTGCCTCGGCGGCGCCCAGATGAGCGAGAAGCACTCCAATTTTCTGATCAACACAGGCGACGCCACGGCGGCTGACCTTGAAGGGCTCGGCGAAGAGGTGCGAAAAAAGGTTTACGCCCAAAGCGGTATCACGCTAGAATGGGAAATCATGCGCGTTGGTGAAAATTAAGGGTTCCTTAACCAAGAACGCACCACTGTGCATGGAATACTAAAAGACGGTGAACCGGCGCAAAAGCCGGACACGACAACTAAAAATGGGCCAAAACGGCCCGATTCAGAGGCACCAAAGTGGGTCAGTCGAGCAGGACACCCCAGCGTGTGGCAGTATTGATGGGAGGCCCTTCGGCGGAGCGCGAAGTCTCCTTGTCGACGGGACAAGCCTGTGCTGCCGCGTTGCTTGGAGAGGGATTTGAAGTGATCGAGGTCGATGCGGGCCGCGACCTCTGCGCAGTGCTTCAGGACATATCCCCGGATGCGGTTTTGAATTGTCTGCATGGTCGCTGGGGCGAGGATGGCTGCGTGCAGGGGCTGCTGGAATGGCTGGGCATGCCCTATTCGCATTCCGGTGTGCTGTCCTCCGCGCTGGCCATGGACAAACAACGCAGCAAGGAAGCTTTTGTGGCAGCTGGCCTGCCCATCGTCGACAGTATTCTGGCCCCTGCGGAAGAGGTGCGCGTGCGCCACGTGATGACGCCGCCCTATGTGGTCAAGCCCAACAACGAAGGATCCTCGGTTGGTGTCTATCTGGTGCATGAAGCCAGCAACGGCCCCCCTCAGCTCTCGGATGACATGCCGGAGGAGGTCATGGTTGAAGCCTTCGCACCTGGGCGCGAACTGACTACTACCGTGATCGGTGACCGTGCCCTGACCGTGACCGATATTCTCACAGACGGCTGGTACGATTATGACGCCAAGTACAAACCCGGCGGGTCGCGGCATGTGATCCCGGCGGATATCCCTTCTGAGATTTTTGATCTCTGCATGGATTACGCCCTGCGCGCCCATGTTGCATTGGGATGTCGCGGGGTCAGCCGGACGGATTTTCGCTGGGACGAAAACAAAGGGGCTGCGGGGCTGATCCTGCTGGAAACCAACACGCAACCGGGCATGACGGCCACCTCCTTGACACCGGAGCAGGCGCAGGCTTGTGGAATGAGCTTTGGCCAGCTTTGCGCATGGATGGTGGAGGACGCTTCATGCGATCGCTGAGGCGGCAGAGACCGACGGCCTGTGACCCGGCACCCTCGCGGTGGGCCTGGCGTATGCAACGGTTGATGCTGACGCCTACCTTCCTGTTCATGTTGCGCGCCGGTGTCCCGATGATGCTCACCTTTACCGCCGCAGGCTGGTACCTGTCCGATGAGGGGCGTCGGCAGGCCATCCACGAAACCGTTGCCGAAGCGCGCGCCAGCTTTGAAACACGCCCGGAGTTCATGGTCCAGCTGATGGCGATCGACGGCGTGGATACCGCTTTGGCCGACGATATTCGCGAGGTCGTTCCGCTCGATTTCCCGATCAGTTCTTTCGATCTTGACCTCCAGGACATTCGCCGCACGGTCGCGGCACTTGACCCGGTGCATTCGGCCTCGGTGCGCATCCGTCCGGGGGGCGTTTTGCAAGTGGACGTCACGCCCCGAACACCCATCGCCATATGGCGCAGCAAAGACGGGTTGTCCCTTGTTGATATCACGGGGACCCATGTCGGCACGCTGAACAAGCGCATGGAACGACCTGACCTGATGCTGATCGCTGGCGAAGGTGCGCAACCGCATGTGAAAGAAGCACTCGATCTTTACCGCGCGGCAGCACCTCTTGGTGGGCGGTTGCGCGGCGTTGTGCGCATGGGGGAGCGTCGCTGGGACATCGTACTCGACAGAAACCAGCGCATCCTTTTGCCGGAAATAGGTGCCGTGGAGGCGCTGGAGCGGGTGATCGCGCTGGATGGGGCCCAGGACATTCTGGCGCGCGATGTTGTTCGGGTCGACATGCGTCTTGGCGCAAGACCCACTGTGCAGATGAGTGAACAGGCCACCGCTCTGTGGTGGGAAATAAAACAGATTTCAGGGCAGTAGTTTCAATGGATTTATACGATAGCCAACGCCAGATGCGGAACATGCGCAAAGCGGCCATGCAACGCGGCGTAGTGGCCATTCTGGATGTGGGCAGTTCAAAGATATCCTGTCTTGTGCTGCGGCTCGACAGCACCGGCGATCTTGGCGATGAGGGCGAGATCGGCTCACTTGCGGGGCAGTCCGGTTTCCGCGTCATCGGGGCGGCCACAACGCGTTCGCGTGGAGTTCGGTTTGGTGAAATTTGCGCGATGCAGGAGACGGAACGCGCCATTCGCACCGCCTTGCAGGGCGCGCAGAAAATGGCGGGCATCCGCGTTGATCACGTGATTGCCTGTTTTGCTGGGGCCGAGCCGCGTTCTTACGGGCTGGATGCCCAGATCGCGCTTGAAGGCGAGGCCGTTGATGAACAGGATGTCGCGCGGGTTCTGGCGGCCTGTGACGTGCCCGATTATGGGCCCGGTCGCGAGGTGTTGCATGCTCAGCCTGTGAATTTCGCAATTGATCATCGTTCCGGATTGGGTGATCCGCGCGGACAATTGGGCAACGCTCTTTCCGTGGATATGCATATGCTCACGGTTGATGGCTCTGCCGTGCAGCATCTGGCGCATTGCATCAAACGGTGTGATCTGGAACTTGCCGGGATTGCCTCCTCTGCCTACGTCAGCGGGATCGCGGCTTTGGTGGAGGATGAGCAGGAGCTGGGTGCCGCCTGCATTGATCTGGGCGGCGGGTCTACGGGCGTGTCGATCTTCATTAAGAAACACATGATCTACGCCGATACCGTCCGCATGGGCGGGGACCACGTGACGGGCGATATCTCAATGGGGCTGCAAGTGCCGATGGCGATGGCCGAGCGGATCAAAACCATGCACGGCGGGGTACATGCGACGGGCATGGATGACCGGGAGATGATCGAGATCGGCGGGGATACGGGCGATTTCGAACATGATCGCCGCACCGCCAGCCGGGCCGAAGTGATCGGCATCATGCGTCCAAGGGTCGAAGAGATTCTGGAGGAAGTCCGTGTCCGGCTCGATGCGGCGGGGTTCGATCACTTGCCAAGCCAGCAGATTGTCCTGACAGGGGGCGGCAGCCAGATCCCTGGGATGGATGGGCTGGCAAGTCGCATCCTAGGCCAGCAAGTGCGCCTGGGAAGACCTTTGCGCGTACATGGTCTGCCGCAGGCCGCGACCGGGCCGGCGTTTGCTTCCGTTGTCGGGTTGTCGCTCTTTGCCGCACATCCGCAGGACGAGTGGTGGGATTTTGACATCCCCGCGGAAAGATACCCGCATCGTTCGCTCAAACGCGCAGTGCGATGGTTCCGAGACAACTGGTAAACCAAGATCGAATCACCGTGACGTTAGACGGTGAATGTGATAGAATTTGACCAGGGCCCGACAGAGGCCAAGCGGCGACCGAGCAGGCGTCCTGAAAGTGTTAACTTTTGCTTCGGCAAGTGCCGGGTGCGCTGCATCCGACCGAATCTTTTGCGGCCGCTCTAGCGGTGGAACACGGAATTTGCGCAACATCTTGCCGAGGCCCGCTGTAAGCAGGGGGTAAGTGGCCGAATTAACCTATATTTTGTGGCAAATTTGCGTTTTTTGCGTGACCCTACGGCTCTCAACGGATAGTGTCAGGGCGGAATAGGCACCAAAAACACCCGTGAATGCGGGGAACCAGCACAGGCGGATTTGATCATGACCCTTACTCTTTCGATGCCAGGACAGGCGGACCTCAGACCACGTATCACCGTATTTGGTGTCGGAGGCGCAGGGGGAAATGCGGTCAACAACATGATCGAGAAAGAGCTTGACGGGGTCGAGTTCGTGGTGGCCAACACCGACGCGCAAGCGCTCCAGCAGGCCAAATCGGACAATCGGGTTCAGCTCGGCATCAAAGTGACAGAAGGCTTGGGCGCAGGGGCGCGGGCCACGGTTGGTGCAGCAGCGGCCGAAGAAAGCATCGAACAGATCGTTGATCACCTTGCTGGCGCGCATATGTGTTTTATCACTGCGGGAATGGGCGGTGGTACGGGCACAGGCGCTGCACCGATCATCGCACAGGCCGCGCGCGAGCTGGGTGTGCTGACCGTGGGTGTTGTGACCAAACCCTTCCAGTTCGAAGGCGCCAAACGGATGCGTCAGGCCGAAGATGGCGTTGAGGCGCTGCAAAAGGTTGTCGATACGCTGATCATCATTCCCAACCAGAACCTGTTCCGTCTGGCCAATGAAAAAACCACCTTCACCGAAGCCTTCTCCATGGCGGATGATGTGCTTTATCAGGGTGTGAAGGGCGTGACTGACCTGATGGTGCGTCCGGGCCTGATCAACCTCGACTTTGCCGATGTCCGCGCCGTGATGGACGAAATGGGTAAGGCGATGATGGGCACCGGCGAATCCGACGGCGAAGATCGCGCCATTCAGGCGGCCGAAAAAGCCATCGCCAACCCGCTGCTGGATGAAATCAGCCTGCGTGGTGCCAAAGGCGTGCTGATCAACATCACCGGCGGCCATGATCTGACGCTCTTTGAGCTTGATGAGGCGGCCAACCGCATTCGCGAAGAAGTGGACCCGGAGGCCAACATCATCGTTGGATCGACGCTCGACACCGATATGGGTGGTTTGATGCGTGTGAGCGTGGTGGCGACCGGTATCGACGCCACGGATGTGAATACGGAAATGCCAGTGCCGCGCCGGTCCCTGTCTGAGCCTTTGAAGTCGACCGTGGCAATCGAAGAGGCCCCTGTGGCTGCGGAAGTCATTCCCGAACCACAAGAAGCGGTTATGGCAGAAGCTGCCGAGGAACCGTCGCTGTTCGAGTCGTTGGATGCTCAGCAATCTGCGCCGTCCGAAATGGCTGATGATATTTTCGCAGGTGCGGAACAACATTCTTCTGATGATGATCTGCCACCGCCTGCCTACCGGCCTCAGGTGGCTGCTTTTGAACCAAACCGTGACGTGAAACACGTTGAAGCGGAGAGCTTTGTGGCACCTCAGGCACCAACGCCCGGCACGCCCTCACCAGAAGCAATGGCGCGTCTGCGGGCTGCTGCGCAAAAGGCGGCGCCGCGGGACCCAAGAGAGCAGCGTGTCACACCTGAGGGCGACGCGGCCGCAGATCGCCCACGCTTCGGGATCAACTCGCTGATCAACCGGATGACCGGGCAGGGCGAAGGTGTCACCCAGCCTGCGCCACGCCAGCAACCTCCTGTACAACACCGTGTTGCGGAACCCGCGCCGATGCCGCAGGAGCAAGCAGATCCGGATCAGGAGCGTATCGAAATTCCCGCATTTTTGCGGCGACAAGCGAATTGATTTGATCACGATATACCGAATTGGGGCCGCATTTTTGCGGCCCTTTTTATTTTGATTTTAATGACTTACCCCCGCGCAAGCGCCTTTGCGCTCAAATGTAACAGATGTGTTTCAGTCCGTTGCAAAGATTGAGTTGAGGCTTCCCGGCCCAATCCTTAACTACTGATCCAACCGGGCCACAGGCTCGAGAGTATTGTGGGGCTATTGTGCAGACAACGATCAAATCACCGATCAGCTTTTCCGGCTGTGGTCTACATACAGGCCACAAGGCGACGGTCACGATTCGCCCTGCCACTGCTGAGCATGGCATTTGGTTTTCTCGCACTGACGTTGCGGTTGGGGATCGCCTGATCCCGGCGCGCTGGGATGCGGTGTTGCGGTCTCCGCTTTGTACAAAGATTGAAAATGCGGCTGGTCTGCAGGTTTCTACCGTTGAGCATATCATGGCGGCCTTAGCCGGTTGTGGCGTTCACAACGCTTTGGTGGAAATTGACGGTCCGGAAGTGCCAATTCTGGACGGATCAGCCGTGCCCTTCGTGCGCGGCATCATGCAGCGTGGTTTGCGGGAACTGGCAGCACCGGTTCGCGCCTTCGAGGTTTTGAAAACCGTGACCGTGACCGATGGTCAGGCGTCTGCCACCCTGGCACCGGCTGACACGCTGCGGATCGATTTTGAGATCGACTTTGCGGATGCGGCAATCGGTCATCAACAGAAATCTCTGGTCATGAATAACGGCAGCTTTGCCCGCGAACTTTGTGACAGTCGCACCTTCTGCCGTCAGGCGGATGTGGACGCGATGCGCGCAAACGGTTTGGCCTTGGGCGGGGAGCCCGGCGAGAACGCGGTCGTTTTTGATGGTGACCGGGTTTTGAGCCCCGGCGGCTTGCGCCACAGCGATGAGCCAGTGCGCCACAAGATGCTCGACGCTCTGGGCGATCTTGCTTTAGCGGGTGCGCCATTGATCGGGCACTACACGGGCGTTCGTGCGGGCCATTCGATGACCAACACCCTGCTGCGTAATCTTTTCGCAACGCCCGGTGCTGTTCGCATGGTGGTGTGTGACGAAGAACTGGCGCAGCGCCTGCCGGGCTATGGTCTGATCTGGGATGAAATCCCCGCCGTTGCCTAACGGTTGCGGCGACAACTTGCGTGTTGTGGCAAAATCACCTTTACGTGCTAAACGACAACTGCCTTCACAAAGGGCGCAATGGGCGTTTTGCATCGGAAAATTCTGTGCTACGACCTCAGAGGGGCCGCGTGGATCAAGGCGGGAAGTGGTGCAGAATGAAGGTGACACGGCATGAGTAAGCTTGGGTCGCGGAAGCGGATTGTAGCAGCCGTACTGATTGTGGGTGTGGTCGCTGCCTGTGGTAACCGGGATGCGGGGCGCCGTGGCGGAAACTTCTTCAACCCCGAGGAAATTCCGCTGGAGACCTACTCGGCGGAGCAGATATTTGAGCGCGGTGAATATGAGCTGACCCGCAGTCAGCCCGATGATGCCGCCTTTTTCTTTTCCGAGATCGAACGCCTGTATCCTTATTCGGATTGGGCGCGCCGGGCGTTGATCATGCAGGCATTCTCCTATCATCGGGATCAGGATTATCCCAACAGCCGTTCCGCTGCTCAGCGCTTCATCGATTTCTATCCCGATGATGACGACGCCGCCTATGCGCAATACCTTCTGGCCCTCAGCTACTATGACCAGATCGACGAGGTGGGCCGCGATCAGGGCCTGACATTCCAGGCCCTTCAGTCACTCCGGGAGGTGATCGAGCGTTACCCCGATAGCGAATATGCCCGGTCTTCGGTGCTGAAGTTTGATCTGGCCTTTGACCATCTGGCAGGCAAGGAGATGGAGATCGGGCGCTATTACCTGCGCCGCGACCACTATACAGCCGCGATCAATCGGTTCCGGGTGGTTGTCGAGGATTTCCAGACCACAACACATACTGCCGAGGCACTGCACCGTCTGGTTGAGGCCTATTTGTCTCTGGGTCTGACCAATGAGGCGCAAACGGCTGGGGCCATCCTTGGCTATAACTACCAATCCACCGATTGGTACGAGGACAGCTACGCGTTGCTGACCGGTCAGGGGCTGACGCTGGAGGCTGCGGGCGATGGCTGGCTGCGGCAGGTCTATCGCCAGATGATCAAGGGCGAATGGCTCTGATCCGGCACATTTGACGGGTAGGGCCGATGCTGCGCGGGCTTGATATTTCCGACATGCTGATCATTGACCGGTTGGAATTGAGTTTCCAGCCGGGTTTGAACGTTCTCACCGGTGAAACCGGGGCCGGAAAGTCCATTCTGCTGGATTCGCTGGGCTTCGTTCTGGGGTGGCGCGGTCGGGCCGATCTGGTGCGTCAGGGCGCGACGCAGGGCGAGGTTACCGCGTGGTTCGACCTGGCCTCTGATCACCCCGCGCATGCCGTTCTTGATGAGGCCGGATTGCCCGGAGGAGAAGAGTTGATCCTCAGGCGTATCAATGCCGCAGATGGCCGCAAGACAGCGTGGGTAAATGACCGGCGCTGCTCAGGCGAGGTTCTCAGGCAGCTTTCTGAGACACTGGTGGAGCTTCACGGTCAGCACGATGACCGTGGTTTGCTGAACCCCAAAGGACACCGGGTCATTCTGGATGACTTTGCCGGTCTCGCGGCCGCGAAATCAAAATGCCGGTCTGCGTGGGCTGCGAAACGTGCCGCAGCCAAGAAGCTTGCAACTGCGGAGGCGGCAATGGTTGCCATCCGCGACGAGGAGGAATTCCTCAGACATGCGGTTGCTGAACTGGATGCGCTTGCGCCGGAACCAGGCGAGGAAGCCGCGTTGGATACACATCGCCGCGCCATGCAAGGGGCAGAGAAAATCCGCGCCGACGTCATTCGCGCGCATGAAATCCTTGGCTCGCAAGGGGCAGAAGCCGCGCTGGCGGACGCATTGAGATGGCTTGACGGCGCGGCAGAGAAGGCGGAGGGGGCACTGGAAGCGCCCATGGCATCGCTGTCCCGCGCGATGGTTGAACTCGACGAAGCCGCCGAAGGTATCGCGGCTGCGATTGAGGGGCTGTCCTTTAATCCAACCGAATTGGAGGACACCGAAGAGCGATTGTTTGCCATCCGGGCGCTGGCGCGCAAACATGAAGTCCTGGCGGATGATCTGGCTGGGTTCGCGGACATATTGCGAAACAAGCTGGCGGCCCTTGATGCCGGTGACGCGGGTTTGTCTCGGCTGCGCAAGGAGATGGGTGCCGCAGAGGAGGTTTACACAAGGGCAGCCGACGCGTTGACCAAGGCACGCCGCAAAGCGGCCAAAGCGCTCGACAAGGCTGTTAGCGCGGAACTGGCGCCGCTGAAAATGGAGCGTGCAGTATTTAAAACCAAGATCAGCCCCGATACCCCCGGACCTGACGGAGCGGATGCCGTGGCCTTTACCGTGGCCACCAACCCCGGCGCGCCTGCTGGTCCTCTCAACAAGATTGCCTCGGGCGGGGAGCTTAGCCGCTTCCTTTTGGCCCTCAAGGTTTGCCTGACCAGAGGGCAATCCGGGCTGACCATGATCTTTGACGAAATTGATCGCGGGGTCGGCGGAGCCACCGCAGACGCGGTTGGGCGCAGGCTTGCAGCCCTTGCATCGAACGGCCAGATCCTCGTGGTCACCCATTCACCGCAGGTGGCCGCCTTGGGCGCGCATCATTGGCGTGTTGAAAAACATGTGACGTCAGGCATGACGACGTCAACGGTAACGGCCCTTCCGGACCCAGAACGGGTGGATGAAATCGCACGAATGTTGTCGGGTGATACGATCACGGAAGAGGCACGCGGGGCCGCACGTGCATTGCTGGCGGGATAAAACCTCCAAAAGGCTTTCCCCACTGGTCCGCTTGGCCTAGACAGAGATCAGCCAGAGTACGAATTGATGTCCAAGCGATCCTTAGTATCCCAGCAACTCGATTACGCCTTGACCACATGCCGGGATGGATTGCGCCTGTTGCGGCATCGTGGCCCTAACCAGATACAGTTCTGGTTCATTGCTCTTGCGATCGGCATCGCAGCTGGTTTCGCCGCCCTATTCTTTCGTAAAGGCGTGAATGCGTTACAGACCTATTTCTATGGCACCGAAGATGTGCGTCTGCTGCACAGTTTCGCGGAGATGTTGCCCTGGTACATGATCCTGATCATTCCGATTCTGGGCGGTCTGGCGGTCGGTATCATCCTGCATGTTTTCACCAAAGACGGGCGCGCGCGGTCGGTGGCGGATGTGATCCATGGTGCGGCGATGAACGATGGACGGGTGGAGACGCGCGCAGGGTTGGCCTCTGCTTTAGCCTCCATGATCACGTTGAGTACGGGGGGATCGACAGGCCGGGAAGGGCCAGTGGTGCATCTTGCGGCTGTCATCTCAACCTGGGTCAACCGACGTATCCTGGCCGATGGTGTGACCGGGCGCGATCTTCTGGGTTGTGCGGTGGCAGCGGCGGTTTCCGCCAGTTTCAACGCCCCCATTGCAGGTGCTCTCTTTGCGCTGGAAGTTGTTTTGCGTCACTTCGCGGTGCACGCCTTTGCGCCGATCGTTATCGCCAGTGCCGCCGGTACCGTCATCAACCGTCTGGAATTTGGCGATGTCACGGAGTTTACGCTCGCCACAACCGGCGCCGTTCAATTCTACCAGGAAATGCCCGCCTATCTGCTCCTCGGACTGATGTCCGGCTTGATCGCCGTGGCCCTGATGAAGGCGATTTTCTGGGCGGATGATTTCGGTAATCTTGTGCAGGAAAAAACGCGCCTGCCGCGATGGCTGCGCCCGGCAATTGCCGGGGCCATGCTGGGCGGCATCGCCATTTTTTATCCGCACATCATCGGCGTGGGATATGAGACGACCTCTCTGGCCTTGACCGGACAACTGACCTTGTGGAATGCCATCGTTTTTGCGGTTTTGAAAACGGTCGCCCTTGCCATCACCATGGCGGGCCGCATGGGCGGGGGCATTTTCTCGCCCTCGCTCATGGTTGGTGCCCTCACGGGGTTGAGTTTCGGGCTGATTGCCACCGGGGTTTTTCCGGATGTTTCCAGCTCGCTTACCCTTTACGCGCTCACCGGTATGGGGGCCGTCGCTGCGGCCGTTCTGGGTGCACCGATTTCCACCACCCTCATTGTCTTTGAGTTGACGGGTGACTGGCAAACCGGACTGGCGGTGATGGTGGCCGTGTCCATGTCCACGGCTCTGGCGTCGCGCTTGGTGGATCGCAGCTTCTTTCTCACGCAACTGGAGCGACGGGATATACATCTTGCGGCAGGCCCCCAGGCATATCTGCCGGCCATGCTGCGGATCAGCGGTGTGATGCGCACGAAGGACGACCCCCATGCGGCAAATGAAGACCGATGTTGGGAAATGATTGGCGAGGGTACGTACATCGATGCAAACGCCACGCTGGAAGCGGCGCTGCCGATGTTCGAAACAGGTGTGAATTTCATCCCCGTTGTCACGCTAAGTGCCGCTGCGTCGCCGCCGGAATTGCTGGGCGCGCTTTTTCATGTGGATGCTCTCAAGGTTTACAATCGCGCGCTTGCGGCGACCGCGGCTGAAGAACATTCCTAGATTTCTTCCACCGTCACATCGCCATTGGTATAAAAGGCAAGGTGATCCTTTATCCTTGCGACGCCGTCTTTCGGATTTTCATAGGACCATGCGACATCTGCGAGCGTGGTGCTTTTGGTAACCACGGAAAAATATGTTGCGTCACCCTTGTGCGGGCAATGCGAGGTTTTCTCGGTCTGGTCGAGGAAGGCCATGGCAATGTCATCGCGGGGAAAATAGATGACAGCGGGATAGTCCCCTTCGACCAGTTCCAACGCCTCCGTCGTTTCGCCCAGCACAGCACCGCCTGCGCGCACGCTCCAGGTGCCGTCGGCTTTTCGGATCGTAATATGGTCGGCCATTTTTGAACGTCTCCCCTGGGTCTCTCAAATGCTCATGCGCGCATTTCGTAACAAAGCGGTGACATCATCATCGCATGTCAGATTGGCGCAGTCGCAGCATCCAACCATGTTTTTGCGGCAGGGGATAGCCGGGGGGCAATCTTTTCTACAACCTCAGCGTGATAGGCATTGAGCCAGGCGCGTTCGGCATCCGTCAGCAAAGCGGTCACAATCAGGCGGCGGTCGATGGGCGCGAAGGTTAGGGTGCGCCAGCTCAGCATCTTGCGATGCGCATCAGCACCGGGCAGATGGGTGGCCTGTTGTGCAACAATCAGGTTTTCAATGCGGATGCCAAAGGCCCCTTCGCGGTAATATCCCGGTTCGTTGGACAGGATCATACCGGCCTCAATCGGCACGTGGCTGATGCGGCTGAGCCTCTGCGGACCCTCATGCACGCTCAGATACGCGCCCACCCCGTGGCCCAGCCCGTGATCAAAGTCCTGACCGGCCAACCACAGCGGCATGCGCCCCACGGCTTCGATGTCGCGCCCCGCCAGCCCCTCGGGCCAGCGCAGGCGGCTCATGGCGATCATGCCCTGCAAAACGCGGGTGAAAGCCTCTGCCGCCTCTTGCGGCGGGATGCCAATGGCGATGGTCCGCGTGATATCCGTGGTGCCATCAAGGTATTGCCCACCACTGTCGAGCACGATCAATTGTCCGTCTTCCAGCAGGCTGTCGGTCTCTTCGGTCACCCGGTAATGCATGATCGCGCCATTGGGGCCAGTGCCTGCAATGGTTTCAAAGCTGATGTCCTGAAGCGCGTTGTCGTTGCGCCGGAACCCTTCTAGCTTGCTGACAACTTGGGTCTCATGCAGCGTGCCGGAGGGTTGCGCATCAAGCCACGCCAGCAATTCGACAATCGCCGCCCCGTCGCGCAGATGCGCGGCGGCGGCTCCTTCGATTTCCGCGCTGTTCTTGCGCGCTTTTGGCAGGGCGCAGGGATCGCCCGCGAAATGCGCCCGCTCCCCCAACACCTGCGCGAGGACGAAGGGAACAGTCCCCTTGTCCACCCGGACGGTGCCTTGAAGGCCCTCCAGAAAGGGCACCAGATTATCCGGCGTGCGTTGCGTGACGTCTGGTCCAAGGTGATCACCAATTTCCGTGAGTTTTTCGGCCGCCATGAACAGATCAACTGCACCGCTGTCGTGCAGCACCGCAAAACCTTGGGCGATGGGATTGCGTGGAATGTCCGCGCCCCGAATGTTCAGCAACCAGCACACAGAATCCGGCAGGGTGATCAGGGCGGCACTGTCGCTGTCATCGCGCAATTCCTGTGCCAGACGCGCGCGTTTGTCATCATGGTTTTCGCCTGCGAATTCAAGCGGATGCACCTTGGCCGGTTGCAGGGGCGGGGCGGGTTGATCCTCCCATATCTGATCGACCAGATTGCCACAGGCACGCATCTCAATGCCCGACCTCTCCAGGGACTTTTGCAATGTCTCCAACTGACCTGCGCTATGAAGCCAGGGGTCAAAGCCGACCACCCCACCGTCAGGCAGTTGTTGGATCAACCAGCTCCCGAGCGATGTTTCGGGCCAGGGCACCGGCGTGAATGCCTCTGCCACCTGCGCTTTCACTTGCGTGCGGTAGCGCCCGTCGATGAAAACCCCGGCGATCTCTGCAAGTGCGGCACAAAACCCCGCCGAGCCGGTGAAACCGGTCAACCATGCCAGCCGTTCGTCATGGGCGGCGACATATTCGCCCTGATGGGCATCCGCGCGGGGGATCAAAAACCCGTCCAGACCTTCTGCCGCCATACATTCGCGCAGCGCTGCAAGCCTTGGGGGGCCTTGCTCGGGCCGGGCGGTTACCTCGAAAGTCTGAAACATATTGGGCCCTTCCACCTCTGTGCATTTTTGCGACGCAGGACCGCGATCAGCCTGCGCGTTTGATGCCCATGATGCGGGCGCGGGCGCGGGGATCGCTGTCAAAGAGGGCCGCCAGTTGTTCGGTCATCGCCCCGGCAAGCTGATCGACATCCGTGATCGTCACCGCGCGGTCATAGTAGCGGGTCACATCATGCCCGATGCCGATGGCCAGCAGCTCGACCGCACGGCGTTTCTCCACCATTTCGATCACATCGCGGAGGTGTTTTTCGAGGTAATTGGCCGGGTTGACGGAAAGCGTGCTGTCATCGACGGGCGCGCCATCGGAAATCACCATCAGGATTTTGCGCGCCTCATGCCGCATCAGCATGCGCCGGTGCGCCCATTCCAGCGCTTCACCGTCGATGTTTTCTTTCAACAGCCCCTCTTTCATCATCAGCCCGAGGTTGGGCCGGGTGCGCCGCCAGGGAGCGTCGGCGGATTTATAGATGATGTGGCGCAGATCGTTCAGACGGCCGGGCTGTTGTGGGCGGCCATCATTCAGCCAGGCCTCGCGTGCCTGACCGCCTTTCCAGGCCCGCGTGGTGAAGCCCAGGATTTCCACCTTGACGTTGCACCGCTCCAGCGTGCGCGCAAGCACATCGGCGCAGATCGCCGCAATCGAAATCGGACGCCCCCGCATGGAGCCGGAATTATCCAGCAGCAAGGTCACCACAGTGTCGCGAAAATCAGTATCTTTTTCGACCTTGAAAGACAGGGGCGTGGTGGGGTTGGCCACAACCCGCGCCAGACGACCCGCGTCCAGCATGCCTTCTTCGAGGTCAAATTCCCACGACCGGTTCTGTTGCGCCTGAAGGCGACGCTGCAATTTGTTGGCCAACCGGCTCACGGCCCCTTTGAGCGGTTCCAACTGCTGATCGAGATAGGCGCGCAAGCGTTCCAACTCCACAGGTTCGGCCAGTTCTTCGGCGCCGATTTCTTCGTCATGATCGCTCATATAGACGAGATAATTGGGATCCGCGTCAGAGGCAGGCGGCGGCGCGGGCGGCTCCATCGGTGCCTCGCCATCGGGCATTTCCGCCTCTTCGCCCATTTCCTGATCCGCCATGTCGTCCATGGAAACCTGCGCTTGGGCGGCGTCCTGCTGTTCTTCCTGTGATTGTTCGGGTGATCCTTCGGACTCTTCATCCTCCTGATCATCCTGACCAGTGCTATCGGGATCGGAATCGTCTTCCGACCCTTCCTCAGCCTCATCCTCCTGATCGTCATCAAGCTGGTCCGGGTCATCGCCAAGCTGGTCGCCATACCCCAGATCAGAGATCATTTGCCGCGCGAATTTGGCGAAGGCGGCCTGATCACTGAGCGTCTCATCGAGGTTATCGAGCGTGCCGCCGCATTGTTCTTCGATGAAGCCGCGCCACAATTCCATGACATTCTGCGCGCCGGAGGGCAGATCACGCCCGGTGGCCAGATGGCGGATCAGATATCCCGCCGCCGTGGCCAGCGGTGCATCGGCGGCCTGAGTGACCTGATCATAGCCCTTGCGCATCGACTCGTGCGCGATTTTGGCATCAATATTTCCTGCGGTGCCGGGCATGTCGCGCGCGCCCATCGCCTCGCAGCGGGCGGTCTCCATCGCCTCGTAAAGATCACGCGCCATGTCTCCTTGCGGCTGGTAACGCGCATGGGTCTGGCCATTGTGATAGCGGCGGTTGAGCGCCAGAGCGTCCGCCGTGCCGCGCGCCAGCATCACCTCGTCACGCGTCATTCGGCGGCTGACCTGCGGCAAGCGCATGGAATCGCCCGACATTCCGGCGGGATCGACCGAATAGGAGACGGTCAGTTCCGGGTCATGAGCCATGACCTTGGTGGCCTCTGACAGCGCCTTTTTGAAGGCGTCGGCCGGATTGTCTGACGGTTTGCTCATCGCTTACCCTTTCGCCATCTGCGGCAGATCTGCGTCACCGGATGCCAGATCGGCCAGCATGGCAACATGCACATCCAACGCATCAATCACTTTATAGCCCGGATCGTGGCCGTCAAATGCCAGACCCAGATCGGTTCCCGCCAGCACGATGGCATCCGCGCCCTGTTCAGCAATCATGTGACGCCCGGTTTCAAAGAAAAGCATCCGCATGGCATCCGTCGCCACACCGCTCAAGGCCATCTCCAGATAAGTCTTGCCAACCTCATCGAGATTGCCCTGAGGTGTTACCGCGCGGGTCTGTTTCAACTGCCCGTAGAGAGCGGTGCGCATCACAACTTCGGTGCCCAATAATCCAACGGTTCCAAGGTCTTGCGCCTGAAAGTAGGTGTCGAGGGGCGTTACACCGCTGATCAATGGCAAGGGGCTGATCGCTTCCGTTTCGGGATAGCAAAAATGCCCACCAAGCGACGTTATCGCAGCGCAATCCGCACCGGCGGCCTTCAGACGCCCGATAAGCTTCGCGTAAATCTCCGCCTGTGCAGTGCGATCATCGGCCAGATTATTTGCGACAAGCTCATCCGCACTTGCCTGTACAATTGTCAATTCCAGCTTCTTGCCGCGGTCGCGCATCAGGGCCGTCAGCCGCTGATAGTAAACCAGTGTGGCTGCCGGGCCGATGCCGCCGATCAACCCGATGTGCATGGGCCTATCCCAAACTCACGCTGGCCGCACTTTCCGGCAATTCCTCGTCAAAAAGACGCTGGTAGAATTCCGCCACGGTCTGGCGTTCCAATTCGTCGCATTTGTTGAGGAAGCTGAGCCGGAAGGCATAGCCCACGTTGCGGAAAATTTCGGCATTCTGCGCCCAGGCGATCACGGTCCGGGGTGACATCACAGTGGATAGATCGCCGTTCATGAAGGCCGTGCGCGTCAGATCCGCAACCGTGACCATCTGCTTGACGATCTTGCGGCCTTTTTCCGTGTTGTAATGCGGGTTTTTTGACAGAACGATGGCTGTTTCCGCGTCAATGCTGAGGTAATTCAGCGTCGCCACCAGAGACCAGCGGTCCATCTGGCCCTGGTTGATCTGCTGCGTGCCGTGATAAAGACCGGTGGTATCGCCCAGACCCACCGTGTTCGCCGTGGCGAAAATGCGGAAATAGGGGTGCGGTTCGATCACCTGGTTTTGATCGAGCAGGGTCAGCTTGCCGTCCACTTCCAGCACCCGCTGGATCACGAACATCACATCCGCACGGCCCGCGTCATATTCGTCGAACACAATTGCCGTGGGGTTCCGCAAGGCCCATGGCAGGATGCCTTCCTGAAAATCGGTGACCTGTTTGCCATCCTTGAGCTTGATCGCGTCCTTGCCGATCAGATCAATCCGGCTGATGTGGCTGTCGAGGTTCACACGCACAGCGGGCCAGTTCAGACGCGCGGCGACCTGCTCGATATGCGTCGATTTGCCTGTCCCGTGATAGCCCTGGATCATCACGCGGCGATTGTGGGCAAAGCCGGCAAGGATCGCCAGCGTTGTGTCGGGGTCAAACTTGTAGGTGCTGTCCAGTGCGGGCACGCGATCGCTGCGATCGGAAAATCCCTTGACCACCATATCAGTATCAATGCCAAAGACGTCGCGGACGTGGATTTCTTCGGTCGGCTTCATGTTTGTGTCCAGTGCGCCGTCGGCCATGAGGTGTCACCTTTGTAGATAGAATTCGAAATCGGGGCGGTTCTGGCCCGGATCATCTGGTGCAACATATATCGGTCATGTGCAAGGGGAAGGGGCGTGCCAGTTGGCGCAATTCGGTAACGCCATCAATCCTTGAAGTTTCGGCTGCCCTTGATCTGATCCCAGGCCCAGACAACTTCCTGCAATTGCTCTTCCTGGCTGCGATCACCGCCGTTCATGTCCGGGTGCAGAACCTTGATCAGCGCTTTGTAAGCCTTGCGCACTTCGGGTTTGGTCCAGGTATCCTTGGCCTCAAGAATTTCAATGGCGCGTCGCTCGGTCGGGGGCAAACGCCGCCCGGCCTGTGGACCGCGCCCGGGGTTCTGGGTCGCATTGGCTCCCAGAACCTGATGTGGATCCTCAATACCCAACCGGGCCCAGGCGCGCGCTTCGGGGTCGCCCATAGGTTTGGTATTGCGCTCCCAAACCTTGTCTTTCGACATCTGAGCGTTCAGCTCGGCCTCGGTTGTGCCATCGAAAAAATTCCACTTTAGATTGTATTCGCGCACGTGCGCCTGGCAGAACCAGAAAAAATCATCCAGCACGTCCGGCGCTTTGGGCGCACGGTACTTGCCAGCCTCGTTGCAGCCCTCGTGATCGCAGGTACGCGTTGACGTTTCGGATGCGCCGGACATGCCGCGCCGACCACGCGGATTTTTCTTCTTCGACGAAGAGACGGACATATCGAATCCAAATGGATCTGGTTTTGGCATTTTGGCACCTATACGAGTCGAGGCCGCTTAGTTTAAACTGCACACGGAAAGAGTGAAGGGGGCAGGAAAAAAAAATGTTGAAACGACAGCAGATTGAAGATCGGTTACGGGCAGCCTTCAACCCGCGTGAGCTGGAGGTGGTCGATGACAGCGAAAGCCATCGCGGTCATTCAGGATATCCCGAAGGAGGTGAAAGTCACTTTAACGTGGCGATCCGGTCTGAGCAGTTCAAGAGCATGAACCGTGTGGCGCGTCATCGGGCAATCCATGCGGCCTTAGGCGCGCAGTTGATTTCGGAAATCCATGCGCTTGCCATTGATGTGGATGTTTAAAGCTCTCCGTTAATCTTCTGTTTTGTCGGGGTTTCTGCTGGCGGCCAGCTGTTTCAGAGAGTTTGTCATGCCCGAAACTTCGCTTGCTTCTTCGACGCCGTTGTCGCTGAGCATCCTGCTGGCCCCTTCGCTTTTGGAGGCGTCATCCTCTGGTGTTTTGGGCTGCACGATCACTGGTTCCTGACGGATGGGGGTGGCCGTCTCCGGTTCGACGGCAGGCGCTTTTGGTGCAGCCTCCGAGCGCACCCTGCGGAACACCAGAACATTGCGCCAATTGGTGGTGCTGGAAGTCAATCCGGATCGCTCGACCGAAGGCAGTGTTTCAGCGCGTTGGTATTCCCAACCCTCTGATGCCAGTTGGTTCATGACGTCTTCGAGCGCAAGGGAAAAGCGGTCTTCCGGCGCCTTGATGCCCTTTGCCTTGATCCCACGTGTGGGCGCGCTGATCACTTTGTATTCATATTGAGGCATGGGTTACTCCGCTGTGCTCGCTGCTCTATAGCAACCTCGATCACGGTCGAAAACCCGTGCTGACACCGGAATTGATGGCGTGGCATTCCGGCAAAACGGATCGCGCTGACGGTCGGTCAATCTTTGCGGCGGATACCGATGCTGCGCCCTGCGCGTGCTGGTCTGGGCAGATCACTATGTGCTGCATGGAGCGCTTCCAGACGCGCCAGAATGGAGGACGGCATGGGTGCTACGTGCGGTCCTGACTGATCAACGTGCAGTGTCATCGCTTCGCCGGAAGCTGCACACCATCCGTCCTGATGCCAGATTTCCTGATATGTATGGAAACGTTTCTCATCGTAGTCCAGAAGCTGCAATGTCACCGTGACCGCGTCGTCTACATGTAATTCCCGCAGGTAACACAGATGGAATTCGCTGGTATAGGTCGTACAGCCGGATTTTTGATAGTCGGGACCAAACCCCAACTGCTCGTATACTTCATCAGCACATTGATCAAACAGGACATTGTAATAGGCCATGTTGAGATGGCCGTTAAAGTCTATCCATTCAGGTTTGACGGTCATCACAGAGGATTGGAAAGGGGAGGCCTGCTTCATTCCAAATTGCCCGCAGGAGCAGGCGATGGTTTTGTGAAGACGCCCGGCATTCGCTAGCCCTTGAGTTTTTGTGCGATCAACTGGTTTACCGCCTTGGGGTTGGCTTTGCCGCCGGTCGCTTTCATTACCTGACCCACGAACCATCCGGCCAGCTTTGGGTTTTCTTTGGCTTTGGCAACCTGTTCAGGGTTGGCAGCGATGATCTCATCTACGGCGGCCTCGATCGCGCCGGTGTCCGTTACCTGTTTCATGCCGCGTGCTTCGACGATCTCCGCCGGGTCGCCGCCTTCGGTGTAAACGATCTCGAACAATTCTTTGGCGATCTTGCCCGAAATCGCGTCTGACGCGATCAGGTCGATCACGCCGCCCAATTGCGCGGGGCTCACGGGGCTTTCGGTGATGTCCGTGTCGTCTTTCTTCAGGCGTCCGAACAGCTCGTTGATCACCCAGTTCGCGGCCATCTTGCCATCACGTCCGGCGGCCACGGCTTCAAAATAACCTGCGGAATCAAGATCAGCGGTTAACACCGACGCATCGTAGTCCGACAGGCCAAAATCGCCGATAAAACGCGCCTTCTTGGCATCGGGCAGCTCGGGCAGGTTGGCTCCGATCTCATCGACCCATCCCTGTTCGATCACCAGCGGCAGCAAGTCAGGGTCGGGGAAATAGCGGTAGTCATGGGCTTCTTCCTTGGAGCGCATCGAGCGCGTCTCGTTCTTATCCGGATCGTAAAGGCGTGTTTCCTGATCAACCTTGCCCCCGCCTTCGACAATCGCGATCTGGCGGCGCGCTTCATATTCGATCGCGGCCTGAATGAACCGCATGGAGTTCATGTTTTTTATTTCGCAGCGCGTGCCAAGGTGACTGAAATCCTGCGTCGCCTGATACTTTTCATAGTCCCCCGGACGACAGATCGACACATTCACATCTGCCCGCATGGCCCCTGACTGCATGTCGCCATTGCAGGTGCCAAGATAGCGCAGGATTTGGCGCAGTTTTGCCAGATAGGCCGCCGCTTCTTCAGGGCCTCGAATGTCGGGGCGCGAGACGATTTCCATCAGGGCCACACCGGTGCGGTTGAGGTCAACGAAGGACATATTGGGGTCCATGTCGTGGATGGATTTGCCCGCGTCCTGTTCGAGGTGAATGCGTTCGACGCGCACCAGACGTGCGGTACCATCACCCATTTCCACAAGCACTTCACCTTCGCCCACGATAGGGTGGTAAAGCTGCGAAATCTGGTAGCCCTGCGGCAGATCGGGGTAAAAGTAATTTTTGCGATCAAAGGCGCTTTCAAGATTGATATCGGCCTTCAGGCCCAAACCGGTACGCACGGCCTGCTCAACGCAATATTCGTTGATCGTGGGCAGCATGCCGGGCATGGCAGCATCCACAAAAGAGACATTATTGTTGGGCTCGGCACCAAACTTCGTTGACGCAGCGGAGAAGAGTTTCGCCTGCGAGGTGACCTGCGCGTGCACCTCCATCCCGATCACGAGTTCCCAATCGTGTTTGGCGCCTGCAATGGTCTTGGCTTTGGGCGTATCATAGGTCAAATCGAGCATGGTGGTCCCTCGTCAGGCAGGTCTGATCACGCCAGAGGTCTTAGGCCAGCGCGCAGGGTGCTGCAAGCCCCCGTGCGCGCGCCGTTCAGCCGTTGGTCGGCAAATCACGCCAGCGCAGTTGAATAGGTCCATCCGTTGCTTTCGGCAGGTTTGTGCACGGCATCATGCGCGCCTCCGCCTTGAAGTTGTCCTTGATGCGCACGACGATTAGACAACTGCAGGGTGTTGCCGGATCGAAGGTGATCATATCCGTGGCACCAAGTGGCGGTATTACGATGATACACGGCTGATCAGCGCCGCCCGCGGCGCTGATGTCCTCGTCAAGCGGCAGGTCAAATGCCAGTGCTGCATGAACACGCGCGATGCCCTCGTAGATCGGCAGATGTTGGCCCGAAAGTTCATGAAACGCGCGCGCGCACTGCAGCATGCGGGTGCGCAATGTGTGTAGCCGTGCCAAAGGGTCTTCGGAGGGCGCGGCACAGGGCGCGGGATCGGGTGGTGTGGCGTTGCGGTGCCAATCGATCCAATCGCCACTGTCCCAATGGATGGCGTCTGCTGGTATTGAAGCCATGATGCGTCCTTTCGTGCGGTCTAACAGTGTTCGGCCACGGGGCCGTCTGCGGTGAAAACAATGCGGTTACCCTGGGCGATTTCGCGCCGGAAGAGGTCGGCGATAATGCGCAGGGCTTCGGTCCGGCCTGCGGCCGCAAATCCACGGGCAGAGCGAATTCTGAGGTTGTTGTCGAAGCCTGTGGCCGCATGGGCCCAGATAAGAGGATGCAGTTCCGTCATGTGATTGCGCACGATCCAATCGGCGCAACCGGCAATGCGTGTGCGGGTCTGATCCGCCGGATCGTAGCCAGTCAGGTTGCTGCCAATCGTGTTGGCGCAATAGGCGGCGAGCAGGTTGACGATGTACTGATGCGGTCTCCGGTCAAGGATGTCTTGTAACCCTTCCACAAAGAACTCGAGATCGAGATTTTCACACGCGGTATCGTCGTCTGAAAGCGCATCAAACATCACCCAGGTGTAAGCCCCTGCGCCCCAGATTTCATGCGTACGGGCCGCGGTTCGCCGCGCTTCCAGTTCAAGCTTTTCATAGGTGCCGAACCAGCGCGGCGAGAGGTAATTGCCCATCGCGCGCATTGGCGCGGGATTGCTTGGATCAAGATCAATCAGATATTCATAATCGGCGGCCAGGTGATCGGGCGTATCCTTCCCGGCACCATACAGGCCGCATTTCGCCGCCGCCAGCGTTGGCGAGGTGCACTCATGCATCCTGTAGGGAGACAAAATATCACGCGCGCGGTCAAAATGGGCCTCGAATGCCTCACGATTGCGCTTGAGGATCTGACTGTCCCAACCGGTGCCTCTCCAGAACCAGGCAATATCCATATGCGCTTGTGCCACGATGGCGCCAAGGATCATGTCCCCCTCAGCATCGACTAGAATCTGTTCAAGAGCCTGGACCCCTTCCAACAGAGGGGCCCCTTTTGCCGGGCGTCCATCGAACAGGGCATGTTCAACAGCCATCACCACGTCCGACCGGGCACCGTAGCCAAGCAAATCAGCTACCGCCATCAAGCCGGGTGTAGCGCGGCGGGTATCCTCTGCTTTTCGAATTTCATCAACGAGGTCCGACCACCGCTCCTGGCGCGCCAGAAATTGTCCGCGTGACTGATGCGCATCGCGGATTGATTCTTCTTCGGTGGGATTCGGACAAGCGATCATCAATGCGTTTTCAGGTCGTAAGTTTCCATGTTTTTGCGCATGTTCTGCGGGTTGATCAACGATTCCAGAACCATTCGGTTGTCGCCGGAAAAGCGACGCAAAAGGGTTCGTTGAGAGCAAGGACCGGAGCGACATTTACAGTATTCCAAAAACAGGTAACAAGAATAAAAATGACGTCTCTTTGGGGCTGAAACATGGCGTCGGCGCGGAGATATCTCGTTGATTGAGCGCGTGGATGTAGACAATTTATATCTTTTGTTCTGAATTGGATAACGATCGCGCACGCATTCCATCACCGGGTGAGCAAACCCCCGCGAATGCGCGCATAACGACGATCAATCTTCTTGCGCCATCGCGTTCTCTCGGCGCATAGCTAGGCCATGAAACGTTTTATACCCGTGATCGCCGCTTTGTTTTGCCTGACAGTCTGGTCTCCTCAAGGGCACGCGCAGTCCGCTAAGGAAGCTGCGCAAAGCCCTGCGGTGCGCTTGCCGCAGATGCGGTGGAGCCACATGCCAAACCATGTGCTGTGGAATCAGGCGGCTTTGCGAGCGCTGCAAACCCATGGCCAGCCTCTGACCAATATGATCCCTGCAGATATTGAGCAGTGGTGTCCATATTATGCGCAGGCGGATGTTCAGGGGCGGCAGGCATTCTGGGTCGGCTTTATGTCTGCACTGGCCAAACATGAAAGTACGTTCAAGCCCTGGGCCGTTGGAGGGGGTGGCAAGTGGTTTGGACTACTGCAGATCGCGCCCGCCACGGCACGGGGTTACAGTTGTCGTGCTGGCAGCGGCGAGGCGCTCAAGGACGGCGGCGACAACTTAAGCTGTGCAATACGGATCATGGCTGTGACGGTCCCGCGGGACGGCGTCATCTCTGGCAAGGAAGGGCGCTGGCGCGGGGTTGCGGCGGATTGGGGTCCGATGCGCAGTGCCACCAAGAGGCGCGATATCGCGACATGGCTCAAACAGCAGCCCTATTGTAACGCGCCGCCTGAACCTGTGCGCAAACGCGTGCCTTATCAATCACCCAACAAGTGAAAAGTGGTGTCTTTCGGTGCGAATGCCCCGGGCACGCAAAGCACTTTCAAAGGTTTGATGGGGAGGGGTTGCCTCGTAAGGCAGCCGAACCTTGCCACCGGACTTCAGCATAATAGTGACACGCACAGAAAAATCGAGCCGGGTGTCCAGACGCACATGATCCACCTCCGACCACAGAAGTGAGGCATGCCGCTTGCCGCTGAACCATTGAACTGACCGGTCATCAAACGTCAGCCCCGCAGCAGGGTCAGCAAACAGATCCCATAGGGCGGGCAGGGTGCAAAGGGCAATGATGCCCATCAGCCAGGGCGCCGCCTCGACCACGATAATCGCCAGCGCCAGGATCAACCAGATACCCAGAACGATGCAAAGCGTTTTGAGGTTACGTCCGCTGTGCTGGTAGGAAAACGGGTCAGCGACCACCCGTGACGTCCAGCGTCGATCCCGTCACGTAGCTCGCATCCTCCGACAGCAGCCAGACAATCGCCTGGGCGACCTCCTCTGCGGAGCCTTTGCGCTTCATGGGAACCATATGTGCAAGCCTGTCCGCACGCCCCGGCTCCCCGCCCTTGGCATGCAATTCTGTCTCGATCAGCCCGGGCCGCACTGCCATGACGCGGATATTGTCACCAGCGACTTCATCCGACAGCCCCTTGGTAAAGCAGTCGATGGCCGCCTTTGAAGCTGCATAATCCACATATTGATTGCCTGATCCCAGACGGGCGGCGGCGGAGGATACGTTGACGATGACCCCACCCTGACCCTGGGCCTGCATGCGTAGCACCGCCTCTTTGGCAACCAGAATGGCACCGATCACGTTGATATCGAACATGCGTCTGAGGCGCGCATGATCCACATCGGTGACCTTGGCGGTCTGATCGACCACACCGGCATTGTTGATCAGGGCATCGAGGCGGCCGAAGGCGTCGTCGATGTCTTTATAGACCTGCACAATCGCGTCGGGGTCTGCGACGTCGCCGGGGCACAGGATGACTTTTGCACCGGCGGCCTCACAATCCTTGGCGACCGCCGCTGCCCCGTCGGTGTCAGTCCGGAAATTCAGCGCCAGATCGAACCCTTTTGATGCCGCAATACGGGCGCAAGCCGCTCCGATACCAGCGGACCCGCCGGTGATAAGCAAGACAGGTTTCATTATTCTTTTCCTCGGATACGGGTCAGCATTTCGGTTGTGTTTCTCGACAGGTCCGGCGTGGCCAGCATTCGGTCAAGCTCTGCAGTAACGATGTCCTGACGCTCGGCGCTGTAGCGCCGCCAGGTCTGGAAGGCGACACTCATGCGCGCAGTTGTTTGCGGATTGACCGGATCCAGTTTGAGCAGCCAATCGGCAAGCAGCCGGTAACCTGCGCCACCCGCCGCGTGGAACCCTGCGTGATGCCCGGCCAACGTACCAAAGACGGAGCGGAAACGATTGGGGTTTTTCCAATTGAAATCAGGATGTTCCGTTAGAGCGGCGGCGGTTGCTGCGGCGTGCTGGGGTGCTGCTTGCATGACTTGAAGCCCAAACCATTTATCCATGACCAAACGGTCATCTTTCCATTGACCTTCAAATGATTTCAAGGCGTTATCACCTGCATTCTCGCGCAGCAAGATGGAAAGAGCCGCCAGCTGCTGGGTCATGTTATCGGCCTGATCGAACTGGTTTTGCGCGCGTTCCGGCCCTTCAAGCCGGCTGAGCAGCGACAGGGCGGCATTTGCAAGGCTGCGCCGCCCGGACTGGTCTGCATTCGGAACGTAGGGTTCGGTCACCTGATGATCGGCAAAAAGCCCCGGGAGGATACCCTTGAAATGTTGGGCCTGGGCCCGGCGCATGGCTTCGGTAGCGGCCCAAATCGCCTCCGGATCAGGGGTGTCGCCCGCATCGTGAAGTGCTGTTGCCAGATCAGATTGACTGGGCAGTCCCAACATCAGCGCACGATAAGTGGGGTCAAGCGACGCATCCGAAATGACGGCCAGAAGACCGTCGAGATACCGCTCATCCGGGTCCGCACCGGTGCGGATCATGTCCAGAAGGCTGGCCTTGGCGAGGCTGCGCCCGGATTCCCAGCGATTGAAGGGATCGGTGTCATGTGCCAGCAGGAAGGCCGTGTGGTTTTCCGCCAGCTCGCTTTCCAGCACGACAGGTGCCGAAAACCCACGCAGGACAGAAGGAATGGGGCGCTCCGACAGGCCTTCGAAGGTGAAGGACTGCGAAGCTTCGGTCAGTTCCAGAACCTGACTTGGGACAATCTCCTCGCCTGAAGGCGCCAACAGACCCGTCACGATGGGGATAACCTGAGGTTTGGGGTCAGGTGTCGTCGCCGACGGTTTGAGGTTTTGCGTGAATGTCAGGATGTAAGTACCTGCATACCAAGCATCTTTCACGGTAAGGCGTGGTGTGCCCGCCTGTGAATACCAGCGCTTGAACTGGGTCAGGTCACGGCCGGTGGCATCCTCAAAAACCTGCAGCCAGTCTTCGATGGTGCAGGCCTGCCCGTCATGACGGTCAAAATAGAGATCAAGCGCGCGCGCATAGGCTTCATCGCCGACCAGACACTTCAGCATGCCGATGACTTCAGCACCTTTTTCGTAGACGGTAGCGGTATAGAAGTTGTTGATTTCCTGAAAGCTTTCAGGCCGCACCGGATGGGACAGTGGCCCCTGATCTTCCGCAAACTGGCGTCCCCGCAGGTCGATCACATCCGTTATACGCTTGACCGGTGCAGAGCGCATGTCTGAGGTAAACTGGCTGTCGCGGAATACGGTCAGCCCCTCCTTGAGGCACAGCTGGAACCAGTCGCGGCAGGTGATGCGATTGCCCGTCCAGTTATGGAAGTACTCATGGGCAATGATCGCCTCGACGCGAACAAAATTCTCGTCGGTGGAAGTGGCTTGAGAGGCCAGAACGGCGGAGGAATTGAAGACGTTCAAACCCTTGTTTTCCATGGCGCCCATGTTGAAATCGTCGACCGCCACGACATTGAAGATATCAAGGTCATATTCGCGGCCATAAACCTCCTCATCCCACTTCATGCTGTCCTTGATGGCTTGCATGGGGAAGGTGCATTTACCCTCGTCACCGGGGCGCACATAGATGTTCAGGGCCACATCGCGTCCCGATTTGGTGGTAAACGCCCCCGGCACTGCAACCAGATCGCCTGCAACCAGCGCAAAGAGATAGGCCGGTTTCGGCCACGGATCATGCCACTCTGCATAGCCTTGATGGCTGGTGACCGGATTGCCATTTGACAGCAACACCGGGTGCTGTCCGTTGATCTTGACGGTAAACACGCTCATCACGTCGGGGCGGTCAGGGTAGTAGGTGATTTTGCGAAATCCCTGCGCCTCGCACTGAGTGCAATACATGCCGTTTGACATGTAGAGCCCGTCGAGGGCGGTATTGTTTTCGGGGTCAATCTCGACTTCAGCCTCCCAGAGGAACGGGTGATCGGGCACCGCGCAGGTCAAGCCCTCAGGTGTGAGGTCCGGGGAAATGGCGACACCGTCAATGGCGGCAGAAATCAACTTCAGGCCCTTGCCGTCGAGAAAGAAGGTGCCCTCTGTCCCTTCTCTGGGCACAAAGGCGATCTTTGAGCGCACGCGCGTCGTGTTCGGGGCCAGATCAAATGTCAGCTCTACCGATGTTACGTCAAAGCCGAAGGGTTTGTAATCGCTCAGGTATATGGTCTGGGGGGTCGCGTCGCGCATGGGCACCTGCTTTGTTGATTGGAACGGGTATGACGCGCAGGACGTTATGGTCCCAAGACGCCCGCCGCAACCCGGCATGGTCATGAAAATCGAAAGGAACGAAAATGTCAGCACCCGACACGAATATCGGCAAACAGAAACGTCGTCACCGGCCGGCCCTCTGGGGACTTTGGGCAGGTCTCTTTCTTGCGCTCGGTTTAGGCGCAGCGATCTACTGGTTTGGCGGTGAAGCCGAGAGCGTTGTCTCGCTTGATGCAGGCTCTTATCTGAACGCCCTCTGAACCTATGACCAGAAAGGGTGATCTGACCCAGAAAATCTGTGTGACCTGCCAGAGGCCCTTCACATGGCGCAAAAAGTGGGAGCGGGTTTGGGATGAAGTACGCTATTGTTCGGACCGCTGCCGCCGTGTCCGGCTCAAACCTTCTCGAAGATTGGTAAAGTAACCTTACCAACTCTGTTGCCTATCGGAAACAAACCTCCTAAACCTTTTGGCCATACCCGTAGCGCCATCGTTGAGGAGTGTTTTTGAATGGCCGATTTTCTCCAGAAAAATGATCTTCAGGTGGCTGAGGAGATGGTGGATTTTGTTGAATCCAAGGCTCTTCCCGGTACGGGTATCGAAGCCACGGAGTTCTGGAAGGGGCTGTCCGATCTGGTGCATGATTTTGGGCCGGAGAACCGCGCCCTTTTGCAAAAGCGCGAAGACATGCAGGCGAAAATCGACGCGTGGCATGTGGAGCGTCGCGGAGCGCCTCATGATCACGAGGCCTATTGTACATTCCTGCGAGAGATCGACTACCTGCTGCCTGAAGGAGACGACTTCGAAATTGACACCGCAAATGTAGATGACGAGATTGCGCGAGTGCCGGGCCCACAATTGGTGGTGCCGATCACCAACGCACGTTATGCACTGAACGCTGCGAACGCTCGGTGGGGAAGCCTTTACGATGGGTTTTACGGGACGGATGCCATGGGTAGCCCCGCGCCCAAAGGAGGATATGATCAGGGTCGCGGCGCGCGGGTCGTGGCGCGTGCGCGGGTCTTCCTCGACGAAGCGTTCCCGATCGAGAAGACCAGCCATGCCGACGCTCGTCGTTACTATGTGCGCAATGGGGCACTGCTGGTCGATGACCAGCCCCTCGTGCATCCTGAGAAATTCGTCGGATACTCAGGCCACCCAAAGGCGCCGACCGCTGTGGTTCTGCGCAACAATGGGCTGCACGTGGAATTGTTTTTTGACCGGACACACGCGATCGGCAGCAGGGATCAGGCCGGATTGGCGGATGTTAGAATGGAAAGCGCCGTTTCCGCGATCATGGATTGTGAAGATTCCGTTGCCTGCGTTGACGCGGAAGACAAGGTTGTTGCTTACGCCAACTGGCTTGGCCTGATGAAAGGCGATCTGAAGGATACGTTTGAGAAGGGGGGGCAGCAGGTGACCCGCACCCTGAACGCTGATCGGGAATACACCGGGCCAGACGGCATGAAAGTCACGCTAAAGGGTCGCGCACTGATGCTGGTGCGTAACGTCGGGCATCTGATGACCAATCCGGCCATCCGCGACCGCGAGGGCAATGAAGTTCCCGAGGGGCTGATGGACGCCATGATCACCACGCTCATCGCGATGCATGATCTGAAGCGGGAGGGCGGCAACTCACTGACCGGCTCGGTTTACGTGGTCAAGCCGAAGATGCATGGACCCGAAGAAGTTGCCTTTGCCGACCGAATTTTTACCCGGGTAGAAGATGTGCTTGGCCTGCCGCAGTTCACGGTGAAACTTGGCATCATGGATGAAGAGCGGCGCACTTCCGTGAACCTCAAAGAATGTATCCGCGCAGCGAAATCCCGTGTGGCCTTTATCAATACCGGGTTTCTGGATCGCACCGGCGATGAAATCCATACCTCCATGGAGGCCGGTCCGTTCAGCCGCAAGGATTTCATCAAGCGCAAGGCCTGGATCGGTGCCTATGAGAACCAGAACGTGGATATCGGTTTGGAGTGCGGCCTCTCCGGGCGTGCGCAGATCGGCAAGGGCATGTGGGCCATGCCTGATCTGATGGCTGCGATGCTGGAGCAGAAGATTGAACATCCCAAATCGGGGGCCAATTGTGCCTGGGTGCCAAGTCCGACCGCCGCAACCCTGCACGCGCTGCATTATCACCGCGTGGATGTTTTTGCGGTTCACGCTGCGTTGCAGAAAAACGGGCGGCGTGCCTATGTGGATACGGTTCTTGATATTCCGCTGGCCACCTATCAGAAATGGACGGACGCGCAGAAAATCCGGGAAGTTGAAAACAACGCGCAAGGCATTCTGGGATATGTCGTGCGTTGGGTGGATCACGGTGTCGGCTGTTCGAAGGTGCCTGACATGAATGACGTGGGCTTGATGGAGGATCGAGCAACCTGCCGGATTTCCGCGCAGCACGTCGCAAACTGGTTGCACCACGGTGTCGTCGATGCCCAGGAAGTTATGCAGGTGATGCGTAAGATGGCCGAGGTGGTTGATGGGCAAAATGCATCGGACCCGCAGTATAAACCAATGGCGCCCGACTATGATGGGGTGGCGTTCCAGGCAGCTTGCGATCTGGTTTTCAAAGGGCGCACGCAGCCGTCCGGCTACACCGAGCCTGTTTTGCACGCCCGCCGCCTTGAACTGAAAGCCTCAGGGTTGTGATGAACCGCTCAGGAAAATGACCAAAACAGCAAGGAACCCTCATGATCGTCTCACTGGAACAAGCCCGCATCATCATCCGCGAAACACTTGCCAAAGGACGCGCCGAAGGGTTCAAGCCCTTGTCCGTGGTGGTCTTGGATGCTGGCGGGCACGTCAAGGCGTTTGAACGTGAGGACGGCGCCTCGCCGGGGCGCTTTGGCGTCGCGCACGGCAAAGCATACGGATCGATCATGCTGGGTATTGCGGGAACTGCGCAAATGGCGCGGGCTGATACCCAAGCCTATTTCATGACGTCCGTAAATGGTGTTTTCGGCGGGCAGGTGGTGCCTGTTCCGGGGGGTATTCTGCTCAAAGACGCGATGGAAAACGTCATTGGCGCAGTTGGTGTGACGGGAGACACCTCGGACAATGACGTGATCGCCGCGCTTGCCGGCATTGAAGCCGCTGGCCTGATGGCAGAAGCCTGAGATGTTGATTTGTATGCTGAATTCGGAAAAGTTAAGCAATTCTGCACAGGCCCTTGCGCGGTCATGGGCTGTTAACCCTTGGTGTGCAAGGCTATATCTTGCAAAAGGAAGTTAATTAAGAGGTTCTGATGGCGCGGCCAATCGTTGGTATTTTTTCCAACCCCTACCTGCTTTTTGACGACTATCCCGTGCATGCCGGGGGGGTCATGAACACTGAAGCTGTCTCGGATGTTTCCGGCTGTATTCCGATGCTGATTCCGGCCGATCCGCGGTTCATTTCGGTACAAGAGCTGTTGGACACATGCGACGGATTCCTGCTCACGGGCGGGCGGCCCAATGTTCATCCGGCCGAATATGGTGAGGAAGCCACTGATGCGCATGGAGAGTTTGACCGGGCGCGCGACGCCGTGGCACTTGATCTGGTGCGGGCTTGCGTTGAACGCGGCCAGCCGTTCCTGGGCATTTGCCGCGGCTTTCAGGAGGTCAATGTGGCCATGGGCGGGACGCTGCATCCTGAAATCCGGGATTTGCCGGGCCGTATGAACCACAGAATGCCGCCTGACGGCACATTGGAAGAGAAATTTGAGCTCCGGCACCCGGTTTCCTTCACCGAAGGGGGCGTGTTCCATCGGTTGATGGGGGCGCAGGAGGTGATGACGAATACGCTGCACGGGCAGGGGATCAAATCCTCCGGGGCGCGGGTGATCGTGGATGGCGTGGCACCGGATGGCACGCCGGAGGCGATTTATATTGACGGAGCACCCGGCTTTACACTCGCTGTGCAATGGCACCCTGAGTATGAGGCGGCACGCGATCCTGTGTCACGGCCTCTCTTTGCCGCTTTCGGCGAGGCGACCCATGCATGGGCGAACGGTCGGCAGTTGACCCCGGCTCAGGTGGCCTGAGCTTCGGGCAGCAGAGAGACAGTTCGAGTGCTGCGAACGGATTTGAAGTTCAGATCGCTTAGCTTTCGCGGGGGTTGCGCATTGTGTTGCCTGTGCGAGGCCGCCAGGGTGCGGTGCAGCGAGGTCCACGCCCAGTCTTTTGGATCTTGAACAAGGCCTGTCTGAGCCGGCGCGCTATGGATCAGCTGCCGATGCACCTCCAGATCGTGGGACGAACGAATTTGATGGTCCCACAGCCGCTTGTGCCAGATGCGCTCTCGACGTGTCGTCAAGTCTCCATCCTGTTGCGGGGTTGTTTGCATTAATGCCCGCGAAAACCGCGATTTCAGAAACCGCCAGCGCGGACGAAAATCAGGGTCCTGCGCTGTCAGCGTCCAGATCGTGTGAAGTGCCGCGGGCAGCACAACGATTGCATCAATTGTGAATGGATAACGTTCGACCGTTTCCCGCACCGCTTGGCGCAACAATGCAACCTCTTTGACCAGCACACTGCTGTTTGGATCAGCAAGCCGCGCCGTGAAAAAATACGTTGGGTTCGGGTTTTTTGAGTGATAGCAGCTGGTCATGGATTTAGGCTAGCGCATTCACGGTTAATGAAACCTGAAGACCGGCAGCGCGACAGAAGATTTGTGACCCTACATCTGACCGCCTGCGATTTCGATGGCTTGGCCGTTGACGCTTTCGGATCCGGGTGACACCAGCCATTTGACTGCCGAGGAGACCTCTTGGGGGGAGATCAACCGGTTGTGCCGGTTTGCCGAGACCATGATCGCCTGGGCTTCCGCTTCGCTGACCCCGGCGCGCTCTGCAATCGACAGGGTATTGCGTGTTACGATGGGGGTGTCGACATAAGCAGGGCAAACGGCGTTGAAGGTGAACGGCTTGCCCAGATGGTCCTCGCTCAACGCCCTGATCAATCCGACCAGCCCGTGTTTCGAAGCGGTGTAACATGATGCGCCCTGCAACCCGCGCAGCCCGGCAATGGAAGATATCGCAATGACGCGTCCCCACTCCGTTTGGCGCATGGAGGTCAGGGATTCGCGTATGGTCAGAAAGGCCCCGTCCAGATTTGTCGCCATCATGTTGCGCCAGAATTTCAGGTCGGTTTTGTGCAAAGCGCGCCCTTCGGCGATGCCCGCATTTGCCACGCATATCTGAAGGGGCCCGCGTGCTTCAACCGCTGCGGCGATGGTAGAGATCACATCTTCTTCGTCGCGCACATCCATGGTCATACCGTGAATGCTCCCTGCCGCGGCAGCATCCAAGGCAGTTTGTCGCCGTCCGGTGATGGTAACGAGACACCCCTCTGCCGAGAGCATACGCGCAACATCGAGACCAATTCCGCTTCCGCCACCTGTGACCAACGCATGTTTTCCTGCGAGCGACATATCGTTCTCCCTGATTTTGCCATCAGCTTAGTGGGCAGGGGGGCAGACACAAGAGCGTGCGTCGATTGTTTTGAGCGCTCAAACGCGCTACAATCGGGACGCAGCAAGAGGATGGCATCATGCAGAAAGTCACAGGTATTGGCGGCTTGTTTTTCCGTGCCGACGACCCCAAGGCAACGTCCGCCTGGTATGCGGAGCATCTGGGCATTTCTGAGGTTCCGGTGACCTACGAGGCCGATGCCTGGCAGCAACAGGCCGGCCCGACAGTTTTTGCGCCTTTTGCCGCGGATACTGAATATTTCGGCAATGCCGCGAAAAGCTGGATGCTCAATTTGCGGGTGGATGATCTGGACGCCATGGTCTCTCAGCTGCGCGCAGCGGGCATAGACGTGGAAGTTGATGCAAAACGATATCCCAATGGTCGCTTTGCCAGATTGACTGACCCGGAAGGTAACCCCATTGAACTCTGGCAGCCCATGGCTGCTGAGGATGCGGAATGAAATGGCTGGACATGCCGCCCCTTTGGTTGGTCTGTTTCGCGGTTCTGGCCTGGTGCCAGGCAAGGTTTCTGCCTTTCGGGCTTAGCCTGACCCACCCGGTCACGTCGCTGGTTTCCGGCTTGCTTGTGGGCGCGGGCATCGTGCTGGCCATGCTGGCCGCCGTTGAGTTCAGACGTCACAAGACAACCATCATTCCTCACGAAACCCCCGGCAAGCTCATCCAGTCGGGTGTATTCGGCAAGTCGCGGAACCCGATCTACCTGGCGGATGTGCTGATTCTGACCGGGCTGTGTTTGTGGTGGGACGCGGTGCTCGGGCTGATCTTTGTACCTATCTTTGTCTGGGTCTTGGAAAAACGGTTCATCATACCGGAAGAAAACCGCATGAGGCGTGTGTTTCGGGCCGATTTTGCACGATATGCTCAAAAAACACGCAGATGGGTGTGAATTCTGTGCAACCGTGAGCGCTCACAGTTTCCCACGCGCTTGTACCTTGCGTGTCGAGAAGATAGGGAAAAAACCATCCATATGCATCAGATTACGCGAAAACGCATCAAACGGGGGAGCTCCAATTGAAGATCGGCACACCAAAAGAGACCTTTGAAGGGGAAGCACGGGTTGCGATGACGCCTGCGTCGGCCCGGGACCTGCAGAAGCTGGGCCATGAATGCGTCATCGAAACCGGCGCCGGGGCGGCGGCCGGTTTTTCAAATGCGGACTACAAGGAAGCAGGCGTTGAAGTCGTCAAAACCGCCGCAGCCTTGTGGAAGGCCGCAGATGTCGTGGCGAAGGTGCGCGCACCCTCTGATGCCGAGGTCAAGCGGCTGCGGGATGGACAGACCCTGATCAGCTTTTTCAACCCCGCAGGCAATACCGATCTGATGGAAGCCTCTGCGCGAAAGGGCTCCACAGTCATTGCGATGGATATGGTGCCGCGCATCAGCCGCGCCCAGAAAATGGACGCGCTGTCCTCCATGGCCAATATCGCTGGTTACCGTGCGGTGATCGAGGCCGGCAACAACTTTGGCCGCTTTTTTACCGGTCAGGTGACCGCCGCAGGCAAGGTACCGCCCGCGAAGGTGCTCGTTGTCGGGGCCGGTGTGGCCGGTTTGGCAGCGATCGGTACATCCACTTCTCTGGGCGCCATTACTTATGCGTTTGACGTAAGGCCCGAGGTGGCCGAACAGGTTGAGTCGATGGGGGCCGAATTCGTCTTCCTCGATTTTGATGAAGAACAGCAGGATGGGTCCGCCACAGGCGGTTATGCCGCTGTTTCAAGCCCGGAATTCACCGCGGCTCAGTTGGCCAAGTTCCGTGAACTGGCGCCGGATATGGATATCGTGATCACCACGGCCCTGATCCCCAACCGCGAAGCGCCTGAGTTGTGGACCGAGGACATGGTGAAATCCATGAAACCCGGCTCCGTTATCGTGGATCTGGCCGCAGAGAAGGGCGGCAACTGCAAGCTGACTGTCATGGATGAAAAAATCGTGACAGACAATGGGGTTACGATCATCGGTTACACCGATTTCCCCAGCCGGATGGCCGCACAGGCTTCCACGCTTTACGCCACAAACATCCGTCACATGATGGCTGATCTAACACCTGAAAAAGACGGTGTGATCAATCACGACATGGAAGATGATGTCATCCGGGGCGCTACGATTACCCACAAGAAAGAAGTCACCTTCCCACCACCGCCTCCCAAGATTGCCGCGATTGCCGCAGCACCGAAAAAAGAGGCACCAAAGGAGCTGACCGCCGAAGAAAAACGCGCGGCCGAAGTGGAGGCGTTCAAGCAAGAGACCCGCAATCAGGTGACAATGCTCGCCATCGGTGGTGCCTTGATCCTGGCCGTGGGCCTTGTCGCACCGGCCAGCTTCATGCAGCACTTCATCGTTTTCGTGCTTGCCGTGTTTGTCGGGTTCCAGGTCATCTGGGGCGTTGCGCATTCGCTGCACACGCCACTGATGGCTGTGACAAACGCCATTTCGTCGATCATTATTCTGGGCGCGCTGATGCAGATCGGCTCGGGGTCATTCCTGGTGGTTCTGCTGGCCGCGCTCTCGATATTTATGGCCGGAATTAATATATTCGGCGGCTTCCTCGTGACACGGCGCATGCTCGCCATGTTCCAGAAATCTTAAAGCACGGGACGGAAAAAATGGACTTCGGATTTACTACAGCAGCCTATGTGGTTGCAGCCGTCCTCTTCATTCTCAGCCTGGGCGGTCTGTCCGGGCAGGAAAGCGCGAAACGTGCGGTCTGGTATGGCATCGTTGGAATGGGGCTTGCGGTTATCGCAACCTTGCTTGGGCCGGGCGAAGGCCGGTGGCTTTTGTCGCTGGTCCTGATCCTCGGTGGCGGGTTTGTTGGCTACGTCGTGGCGCAACGGGTGCAGATGACCGAGATGCCGCAGCTTGTCGCTGCCATGCACAGTCTTGTGGGTCTCGCGGCGGTTTTCGTGGGCTTTAATGCGCATCTGGAACTGGTCCGCGTCCTGGCGATGGATGAGGTAATGCGCAAGAGCCTGGAGGGTTTCGCAGCGCTGCTGGCCAAAAAGGACGGCGTGGAAATCGCCATCCTGCGGGTGGAGCTTTTCCTTGGTGTCTTCATCGGGGCGGTGACTTTCACCGGGTCGGTGATCGCCTATGGCAAGCTGGCGGGCAAGGTCGATACGGCTGCGACAAAGCTGCCCGGTGGTCACATGTTGAACGCAGGTGCAGCGGGTCTCTCCCTCATATGCCTTATCTGGTACTTCAACTCCGGCGGGTTCTTTCCGCTCTTCATCATGACCTTGGCGGCGCTTTTTATCGGTTACCACCTGATCATGGGGATCGGTGGGGCGGATATGCCGGTCGTGGTCTCGATGCTCAACAGCTATTCCGGCTGGGCCGCTGCTGCGATCGGGTTCAGCCTTGGCAATGACCTCTTGATCGTTGTCGGCGCGTTGGTGGGCTCCTCTGGTGCGATCCTGAGCTACATCATGTGCAAGGCGATGAACCGGTCGTTCATCTCGGTCATCTTGGGCGGCTTTGGCGGCCCTGCAGGTGAGCAAATGGCCGTGGAGGGCGAGCAGATCGCCATTGAGGCTGACGGTGTTGCAGCCACGCTCAACGAGGCGGACAGCGTCATCATCATCCCGGGTTACGGGATGGCGGTTGCGCAGGCCCAGCAGGGTGTCGCAGAGCTGGTGCGCAAGTTGCGTGCGCAGGGTAAGAACGTGCGCTTCGCCATTCACCCTGTCGCGGGGCGGCTGCCGGGGCATATGAATGTGCTGCTGGCCGAGGCCAAGGTGCCTTATGATATCGTGATGGAGATGGATGAGATCAACGACGATTTCCCCTCAACGGATGTTGCGATTGTCATCGGTTCGAACGACATCGTGAACCCGGCAGCCCAGGAGGACCCGAACTCGCCCATCGCGGGCATGCCGGTTCTGGAGTGCTGGAAGGCCAAGCAGGTCTTTGTTTCCAAACGCGGTCAGGGCACGGGTTATTCGGGCATCGAGAACCCGCTGTTCTTCAAGGAGAATACCCGCATGTTTTATGGCGATGCCAAGGCATCGCTCGACAAGCTCCTGCCAATGATCGACTGAAACTGCGGCGCTGGCCGAAGTATCAGAGAAATCCGGCTCCCCTGACCCGGGGGCCGGATTTTAACCGTCTACCCCATCTTGATGTCAGCAGATATCAACCCTGTGCGCCAGTGGCGAAGTGCCGCTTTGGGCAGAAGCTGTCAGGGCCGGCCGCACCTCCATGCCCATTCACGTCGAAGCCCGGCATCATGTACGGCGATTGTGAGGATCGAGCCAAAGGCGCGGATATACATCTCACTTTATTGCTCCCTACGAGGGGCACAGGCTCCGTCAGGTATGAGGGCCTTTTGCGGTCCGCGATCTGGTTGCTGAATCTTTTGGTGCAATTCTTGGGCGGTATGCGAATGTGTACCGCTAAGATAATGAATAAAAAGGGCTTTTTCTTTACTTCCAAGCTGATCCGCCCTAATTGAGCCTAAACCCCTTTGACGAGATATTATGCCGCCCATTACTGATCATCCTCTTCGCTACAAGCTTGCAAACGAATTGCACGCGCGCCCTTTTCCGTCGATGAATGCGCCTTGTTCCGCGGTCTACATCGCCATCAAGCAACCCAACGATGCGGTAAGTCGTGATCGTGCGCTTGATCTGGCTCATCTGACAGAGCTTCTGGACCGGCATGGCGCGCCTCACCCACAACCGGGGGCCACGCACTACTACGGACAGATCGGGAAATACTGGCTGAAATGGGAACAACACACGGAGTTTGTCACCTACACCGCCTTTGCCGAAGGCGTCTCAGGACGGCCATTTGATCCGGCGCAATTTGATGTTTTTCCGGCTGATTGGCTCGAAGCAGCACCGGGCCAGCGTATGACCTCAGCGTTGCTGCACATTGCGCCCCGGCCGGCGAAGAACGAGGAAGTCACAACGCTTTTGAACGAATGGTTCGTGTCTGAAAGCCTTGCCGTTTCGGAAGTGCTGGACAAAGCTGCGGTTGTGGCAGGTGATTTCCGCATCGACATGAACGGTCATCTACGCTTTGTGGTTTTTGCCGATGCGGCAACGGACGCCCGGCGCATCGGGCGGATTGTGCAACGGCTGTGTGAGATTGAAACCTACAAGACGATGTCCATGCTCGGATTCGCGCGGGTCAAGGCGCTTCAGCCAAAGCTGAACGATCTCGACACCAAGCTGACCGGATTGATGGGGGCGATGAGCGACGAGCGAGCATCTGCTGAAAAGACGCTGGACAATCTGCTGGCAATTTCGGCCGAACTGGAAACGCTCTCCGCGCAAAGCTCTTTCCGATTTGGTGCCACGGGGGCTTACGAGGCGCTGGTCAATCAGCGGATTGAAGCCCTGCGAGAGGATCGTTTTCAGGGCCGGCAGCATTTTGCGGAATTCATGATGCGCCGCTATGCACCAGCCATGCGCACCGTCAATGCGGCGGAGCGGCGGCTGGAGGCGATGTCGAGCCGATCCATCCGCGCGTCGAATCTGCTCAGAACCCGTGTGGATGTGGAGCGCTCGGCGCAGAATCAATCGCTACTGGAAAGCATGGATAGGCGGTCGGATCTACAATTGCGGTTGCAACGGACGGTCGAAGGGTTGTCGGTTGTGGCGATCAGCTACTATGCGGTGTCGCTGGTGGGTTATCTGCTTTATCCGCTGACGCAATCAACAGGGCTCAGCAAGGGGATGCTGACGGCGATTGCGACCGTGCCCGTCGTCCTGCTGGTCTGGACGATGATCCGGCGATTGCGGAAGTCCGTAGAGTAGGGACGTCGGAACGACGCGCTTGTCGCGGGACGCGCCAAGACGCCCCGCCCGCCGTCCCGTAGCTAGCGCCCTCTGATCCTGGGATCCAAGGCATCCCGCAGGCCGTCGCCGAGGTAATTCACGGACAGGACGGTCAATGAAATCAGAATGCCGGGCAGCATCACCCGTTCGGGGAATTCTTCCATGCGCGGAACCGCGTCTGACAGCAGTTTGCCCCAGGTGGGAAAATCTGACGGGAAGCCAACACCGAGGAAGCTGAGCGCGCTTTCGGTGATGATGGCCGTGGCCAGCCCCAATGTCGCGGAGACCATGATGGGGGAGACAACATTGGGCAGCAAGTGACGTCGAATGATCTTGAACGGCGTAGTGCCGATGGATCGGGCGGCGAGTATGAATTCGCGTTCCTTGAGAGCGAGGATTTCACCACGTACAATCCGGGCTGTCTGCATCCACGAGGTGATCCCGATAACGCCGACAATCAGAATGAACATCCCCGTTTCCGGCCCAAAGTTCGCCCTGAGCGGTTGTCGGAAGAGCGTCACGGCGACCAGCAGCAGCGGCAGGATGGGCAGAGACAAGAAAAGGTCTGTCAGCCGCATCAGAGGTCCGTCAAGCCGCTTGAAGTAGCCCGCGGAGACACCAACAGCGGTGCCGATAAACAGAGCCAGTACCATCGCCGTCCAGCCCACGGCCATGGAGGCGCGGCCACCAGCGATCAGTGTCGCCAGAATATCGCGGCCCAGGTTGTCTGAGCCCAGGGGTTTTGCCCAGCTGGTACGCGCGTCTCCGTCCCAGAGCAGGGTGTAGAGCGGGCGCATGTCCTTGTTCCGGATGTCGAGCTTTTTCGGATCCACATCCCATACCAGGGGTCCGATCAGAACAGCGAGGGTGATGAACAGCAGGAAGCCACCACCGATCAGCGCGCCTTTGTGTTTGCGGAACTGATCCCAGACGTCTTTCCATTGGCTGCGGGGTTCTTTGGGCGGTTCTTTGTCCTTGAGCGCGCCATAGAGTTCGATGTCGGACGGGTCAGATGATTGATCAGTCATAGCGAATCCTCGGATCGAGAATGCCGTAGAGCACATCCGCGATCAGATTGAAGAGAACGATGAGGATGGCAAAGATAAACGTCAGCGTCATCACCATCGGCAGGTCGTTGGCAAATAGCGCCGTCAACAGCAACTGGCCAATTCCATTCACCTTGAAGAGGGTTTCGGTGATGATCGCGCCGCCGAAGATCGAGGGGATGCCAAGGGCGATAACCGTGATGATCGGGATCATGGAATTCCGCAACACGTGGATCAGCACCACAGCGCTTTCTTTCAGCCCTTTGGCGCGCGCCGTGCGCACATAGTCCTGATTGAGATTGTCGAGCATTGAAGCCCGCATGAAACGGCTGATCTGGGCCGTGGTCTGAAGTGCCAGAACCATAACCGGCATGATCATTTGTTGGAGTTGAACCTTGAAGCTCGCCCAGTCGGTGACGACGTGTGTGGTATCATAGATGGATGGGAACCAGCCCAGATTGACCGAAAAGATCACGATGACCAGAACGCCGGAGAAAAACGGGGGGACCGAGAACCCGATCATGGAAACAAAAGTACCCGCCTGATCGAAAAGGGAATACTGCTTGTAGGCCGAATAGATACCGATCGGCAGCGCAATCAGAATGCCGACGATGTAGGACATGCCCACAACCCAAAGCGTCTGGGGCATCCGCTGCATGACGATATCCATCACGGGAGAACGGGTCTGCCAGGAAATCACCCGTAACTTGCCTTCGGCAAAACCTGTCCCAAACCAGTGGTCGATCAGAACCTGCGGTTCGATCCAGAAGAATTGCACCAGCCATTTCCAGTATTGGACATGGGCCGGAGCGCCGAGGCCCAGGGCTTCGCGCATCTTCTGTTTGACTTCCGGAGGGACGGTCAGGGGCACCTGCGCCATGGGATCACCCGGGGCCAGTTGCAGGAGCAGGAAAATCACCAGTGAAATAAACAGCAGCGTCGGGATCGACAGGACCAACCGTCTGATGGTGTATGTCAGCATGTGCTACGCCTTTATGCGTCAGTCTTGTTATTGGTGGAACTCAACCAGCGTCCAGAAAGAGGCTGGATGCGAGGGGTGGGCGAGGCGCTGATGCGCACCCCGCCCGTTTCACATCAGCTGCCGATACGGTACCAGTCAGCTGCGTTCCACAGTTCGCTGTCCCATGTGTTCAGGATCACACCACCAAGTGTGTTGGAGTGCGCCGACACACGACCGCGATCCACCAGCGGCACGATGGTCATCGTTTCGCGGGTGATGATGTCGTTCAGGCGTTTGGCAATTTCGCCGCGTTTGTCCAACTCACCTGTCCGCGCCAGCTCGTCGAGCAACTGGTCGTACTCTTCGTTGCAGAAGCGGTTGATATTCTCACCCTGCCATTGGCTCGCAGGCTTGGGCTCATTGCCGCAACGATAGGCAGACAGGTAGGCCTGCGGATCTGTGCCATCGAAGTTGTTGGCGTACATTTCAACGTCCGCATAGAACTTCTGGAAGGTGTCGGGCGAGCCCGGATCACCACCGAAGAAGACGGAAGCGTCAAGATTCCGCAACTCGGTTTCAACGCCGATCTGGTTCCACCAGTCCTTAATCAGCGCCTGGAAGTCCTGACGCACGGCATTGGTGGAGGTCTGATAGAGGATCGACAGTTTCACGCCGTCCTTGTCGCGCACGCCGTCGCCATCGCTGTCAGTCCAGCCCGCTTCGTCCAGCAGCGCCTTGGCACCGTCAATGTCCTGGGTCAGGCATTCGGTGTTGTCGGAGGCATAGAGTGCCGGGGCAGGGACAAGGTTACAGGTCGCACGACCTGCCTGACCATACCCAATCTCGACCAGCAACTCGCGGTCGATTGCCATTGAGAGCGCTTTGCGAACGTTGAAGTCCGACAGGAAAGGGTGCGGGTGCGCAAGAGTTGAGCGCTCACCTTCCGGCAGATCAGGCGATGGGTTCGTCAGGTTCATCTCCAGACGTTCCACCAGCGTCCCGAAAGCCGCGATGGGCGTGCCCTTGCCGCCTTCGGCCATTTTCGCCAGCACATCAGGCGCCAGTTGCAGGTTCCAGGCATAATCGAACTCGCCGGTTTCCAGCACGGCACGACCAGCGGCCGTGGCATCGCCGCCACCCTTGAACGTCAGTGAGGAAAAGGCGGGTTTGCCTGCTTCGCGGTAATTCTCATTGGCAACCATCTGGATCACGTCATTCGGACGGAAATCCGTCACCACGAAGGGGCCTGTGCCGATGGGGTTGAAATTTGCATCCGTGCATTCAGGTGCCTTGGCGCCCAGGCAGTCTGCAAATTGTGCCTTTTGAATGATCGGAGATTGGCCACCCATGAAGGGACCATAGGGATTCGGTTTGGCATCCACGAAATTCACTTTGACTGTGAGGTCATCCAGAACCTCAACGCTTTCCACGCCGTCAAACTTGGACGCCTGAGCGCAGCCACCTTCGGGGTGCATGCAATATTCTGCGGTAAATGCGACGTCAGCGGAGGTTACGGGTGAGCCGTCAGACCAGACCAGACCTTCCGTCAGTTTCCATGTGATGGATTTGAGGTCTTCGCTCACGCCACCGTTTTCAACGGTAGGGATTTCGTCGACCAGGTAAGGAACCAAAGCACCATTTTCATCATAGCGACCAAGGGGTTCGATCACCAGGGACGCGGATTCCAGATCCTTCGTACCGCCAGACAGATAGGGGTTCAGGATCGAAGGCGCTTGCCAATAGATGATGTTGACCTGACCGTCGCGACCGCGTTCCCCTTCGTGGCCGTCGGCGAATGCGACGGGTGCCAAAGCAGTTGTGGCGATTGCCCCCATCAATAGGGTTTTGAGTTTCATTTTATACTCCATGTTGGACACATTCGTGCCGTTACGCGCCTCGATTACGTCCTGGGCGCTTGGGTGCCGACCGGAGGTGATGTGAGAACATTGGCCTAACTTTGCGAAAAGACGCAGTTTTTGAGCCGATCCCCCGGATGCATATGCCCATCGAAGCATCTTTTTCGGAAAAAGCAACCCTTGTGATGGACGACTTTGTGGCAACTGTGGCTGACGGGTTTGACACCGGAGGCTGCTTGGCTTTAGCGTCCTGAGACAAGAACTTCAGGGGCGGCGATGCTGGATCAAGAACAAGACACCTTAACCGTGCACCCAATTGCACAAATCAAAGGGCTGCGGGTCGAGTTTCAGACCAAGGACGGGCCGGTTGTCGGGGTGGAAGATGTCTCCTTTGACATCAATCCGGGCGAGACCGTCTGCGTGGTGGGTGAAAGCGGGTCCGGTAAGTCAGTATCGTCCTTGTCTTTGATGCGTCTCGTGGAATTTGGCGGTGGTGAAATCACCGGTGGCCAGCTTTGGTTCGACCGCCCCGGTGCTGATGACGTGGATCTGGCCGATACCGATCCCGAGAAAATGCGCTCCATCCGTGGCAACGAGATTGGCATGATTTTTCAGGAGCCGATGACGGCCCTGAATCCGGTTTTCACAGTGGGGCGGCAACTCACCGAAGGTTTGCGCCTGCACAAGGATATGACAAAGGCAGAGGCCGAAGCGCGCGCGCTTGAGCTTTTGCGCGAGGTGCGCATTCCGGAACCGGAGCGGCGGCTGGTTCAATACCCGCACGAATTGTCCGGTGGTATGCGCCAGCGGGTGGTGATTGCGATGGCCTTGGCCTGTAAGCCGCGGCTGCTTATTGCCGACGAACCCACGACAGCTTTGGATGTGACCATTCAGGCCGAGATACTTGCGCTGATGGACCGATTGAAACGGGAAACCGGGACAGCGGTGATGTTTATTACCCATGATATGGCCGTCGTGGCGCAAATGGCTGACCGGGTTGTGGTGATGTTTCGCGGCAACAAGGTTGAAGAGGGGCCGGTCGCGGAGATTTTCGAGAATCCGCAGCACCCTTACACCAAGGCCTTGTTGGCCGCCGTTCCCAAGTTGGGGGAAATGACCGGGAAACCATTGCCGGAGCCGATGAAGCTGCTGGGGTCGGAAAATAACGCCATCCATCCCATTCCCGGAACCGAGGAGGTCTTGCTGTCGGTCAAGAACCTGACGACAAGATTCCCGGTCAAAGGCGGGTTCTTTCGGCGCACCGTCGCTAATGTACACGCGGTCGAGGATTTGTCCTTCACCATCAACAAAGGTCAGACGCTCAGCCTTGTGGGCGAAAGCGGATGTGGAAAATCCACTGCGGGGCGGTCAATTCTGAGGCTGGTCGATCCTATGTCGGGCGAGGTCGATCTTGATGGCACAGACATCATGGCATTGGACCAGAAAGCGCTGCGAGAAGCGCGATTGGACATGCAGATGATCTTTCAGGATCCCTTTGCCTCGCTTAACCCGCAAATGCAGCTCAGCGATCAGGTGGCCGAACCTATTCATAACTATGGTACGCTGAAGGGATCGGCGGTTCACGACCGTGTGGCTATGCTGTTCGACCGGGTGGAACTGCCGCGCAGTTTCATGCGACGTTTCCCCCATGAGTTGTCAGGCGGACAACGTCAGCGGGTGGCCATTGCGCGCGCGCTTGCGCTTAATCCCAAGCTGATCATTGCGGACGAGGCAGTCTCGGCGCTGGATGTCTCGGTGCAGGCGCAGGTGCTGAACCTGATGATGGAATTGCAGGCCGAAATGGGTTTGTCTTTCCTTTTCATCAGCCACGATATGGCGGTGGTTGAACGCGTAAGCCACCATGTCGGCGTGATGTATCTGGGTCGGATTGTTGAGCTTGGACCCCGACCGCGGGTGTTTGAGAACCCTCAGCATGCGTACACCCAGGCCTTGATGAAAGCGGTGCCCATTGCGGATCCGCGCAAACGCAAGGATGAAAGCGAGCTGAATTTCAAGCCGATCCCGTCACCGATCCACCCCGTCGGCTATGCGCCGGAGCCCTCTGTCTACAACGAGGTGGAACCGGGCCATTTTGTTCTCGAAACGGACAGCGGATACTGATCTTTCATGGCCGCACGTCTCACCCCGCTGGAAATCATGCGAAACCTTGTGGCGTTTCCGACCGTCAGCCGCGACACCAACCTACCCCTTGTCAACTGGGTGGAGGGGTATCTGGGCGATCACGGTATTGAAACGCACCGATATACCGACCCCGGCGCGCAGAAGGCGGCCGTGTTTGCCCACGTAGGCCCCTGGCAGGAGGGTGCCGTGGTGCTGTCAGGCCATACGGATGTGGTGCCCGTCGATGGCCAGCCCTGGGAGACGGACCCTTACGAGGTTGTTGAAAAAGAGGGAAAATACTACGGGCGTGGCACCTGCGACATGAAAGGGTTCGATGCGCTGGCGATCTGGGCGCTGGTCGAGGCGCACCACGCTGGCATCAAACGACCGCTGCAAATCGCCCTGAGCTTTGACGAAGAGATCGGCTGCACCGGGGCGCCGCCGATGATCGAAGCGATGCAGCCCGTGTTGCCCAAAGGCTCTGCGGTGATCGTGGGGGAACCCTCTTCGATGCGGGCGGTGTCTGGTCATAAAGGTGGGACCGGTTTCGACACCCATGTGCAGGGTTTTGAAGTCCACAGCTCATTGATGGATCGCGGCGTCAACGCTATCATGTATGGCGCCAAGCTGATCGAATGGGCCAATGAGATGAATGCCCAAAACAGCGCGCATCCGCCCGGGGATGTGGCGGCGATGTTCGACCCACCCTTTACCACGGTGCATGTCGGCATGATCGAAGGCGGAACGGCCCATAACATCACTGCAAAGGATTGCCGCTTTGCTGTCGATTTCCGCGTTGTTCCCGGAGAAGACAAGGACGCCTGGGAGGCGCGCTACCGGGCGCGTGTTGCGGAAGTCGAGGCGTTGATGCAAGCGGTTGTCCCCGAAACCCGGATCGAGATCACCCCGCGTTTCGATGTCCCTGCACTGCGACCCGAAGAAGCGGGAGAAGCGGAAAGTCTTGCACGTGCGCTAACAGGCGATAACGCCAGCCACGTGGTCAGCTACGGAACCGAGGCAGGGCAGTTTCAGCAAGCAGGGTATTCCGCGGTGATCTGTGGTCCCGGCGATATTGCTCAGGCGCATCAGCCCAATGAGTTTATCTCCGTGGCTGAATTCGAGGCCGGCCATACTTTCATGCAAAAGCTTGTTGCTCAGTTGGGCTCATGAAGCACGCCAGTGACATGGCGTCCGAGCATAGATATCGCAACATGATTGGCGCAAAGGCCCAAATCTGAAATGCAGCCGTTTCCGATTTCTCTTGAAACACCCGTAAAGTTCCCCGGCCCTCTCCCTGATCAGGCAGATGTGGTGGTGATCGGCGGTGGGATCATTGGCGTCTCATCGGCCCTGTTCCTGGCCCGTGCCGGGAAAAAAACGGTGCTTTTGGAAAAGGGACGCGTTGCGGCGGAACAATCCAGCCGGAATTGGGGATGGATCAGGCAGCAGGGGCGTGATCCCGATGAATTGCCGATCATGGTCGAGGCCAACAGGCTATGGCGAGAGCTTGCGACGCAAACCAATCAGGACATCGGACTACGGCAAGCGGGCGTCACATACCTTGCGAAATCCGAAGCCCAGATGGCCAAATACGCAGCTTGGGCGCCGATTGCCCAAGAGCTTGGTGTCGATACAAGAACGATGGGTGCGGCAGAGACCGCAGCTCTGGTGCCGGGCATGTCGCAAACTTATTCAGGGGCGTTGCATACGGCCTCCGATATGCGCGCCGAGCCTTGGGTCGCCGTTCCTGCCCTCGCTGGCATAGCGGTGCGTGAGGGAGCTTGCATTGTTGAAAACTGTGCCGCGCGAGCGCTTGATCTTGCGGCAGGGCGTGTGGCGGGCGTGATCACGGAACAGGGCAGAATTTCCGCGCCTGAAGTGATTCTGGCCGGGGGTGCATGGTCCGCTCTCCTGCTGGGTAGTCAGGAGGTTTTTCTGCCGCAGCTTTCAGTGCGCGCAACAGTTGCCGCGACCAGTGCGTTGCCGTTGATCACTGAGGGCGGTGTTGCAGATGACAAGATCGCTTTCAGGCGGCGGGTAGATGGTGGCTATACGTTGGCGCCAGGCGGATTTCACGAACTCTTCATAGGTTGGAACGCGCTGCGCTCACTGCCAAAATTCCTCACGCAATTGCGGGCTGAGCCTTTTGGTACCCGGTTTTATCCAGCGGCACCGCATGGGTATCCCGATGCGTGGACAACGCCGCGGCGCTGGCTTGAGGGTGGTATCAGCCCCTTTGAAAGCATGCGTGTTCTGAATCCGGCTCCGAACAGATCGCGGGCGAATCGGCTCAAGGGTCAGTTTGCCGCCCTGTTTCCGGAATTGCCCGATTTCGACCTCTCCCATACTTGGGCCGGGATGATTGATACGATGCCTGACCTTGTTCCAGTTGTAGATCGCGTGGCGGCTCTCCCCGGACTGACGCTGGGGACGGGAATGAGCGGTCATGGTTTTGGCATCGGTCCGGCCATGGGGCGCATTCTGGCTGATCTCGCACAGGGCAAGGATCCGGGGCATGATCTTGACCGTTTTCGGTTTTCGCGTTTTGCTGACGGCAGTGCGATGCGCCTTGGTCCCGCGCTATAACGCGACATCTTGCAAAAGCGCTCGGATCAGGTTGAAGCCGCTGCAGGGAGGTTTAAGATGGCTTTCAGGAAGGCAGAATCATGCCCGTTTCTGAGTGCCCCTGTCGGCACATAAGCCCAGTAGCCTGATGTCGTAAGGTCATCTGCCCCGGCAGATCACAACCCACTTGGCACCAACGATATTTCAAGGAGAAATCCCGAATGCCCGTCAAAAACCGTTTTGCCGAATTGCACGATGAAATCACTGCCTGGCGGCGCGATCTGCACGAGCACCCCGAATTGTTGTTCGACACCCATCGCACCTCTGCGCTGGTGGCGGAAAAACTGGAAGCTTTCGGGTGCGACGAGGTTGTGACTGGTATCGGCAGAACCGGTGTCGTCGGCGTGATCAAGGGCAAGACAAATAGGTCCGGCAAGGTTGTCGGGCTGCGTGCAGATATGGATGCGCTGCCGATACACGAGCAGACGGGTGTCGCATATGCCTCCAAAACACCGGGTGCGATGCACGCCTGTGGCCATGATGGTCATACGGCCATGTTGCTGGGCGCGGCAAAATACCTCGCAGAGACGCGGAATTTCGATGGCACAGCAGTGGTGATTTTCCAACCCGCAGAAGAAGGCGGTGGCGGCGGGCGCGAGATGTGTAACGACGGTATGATGGCGCGGTTCGGCATCCAGGAAGTTTACGGCATGCACAACTGGCCGGGTCATCCGATGGGCAGTTTTGCAATTCGCCCCGGTGCCTTTTTTGCCGCCACGGATATTTTCGAGATCGAAGTGGAAGGTCTGGGCGGACACGCGGCAAAACCCCATGAAACGATCGATACCACAATTGTCGCCAGCCATATTGTCATTGCGGCACAGACCATTGCGAGCCGCAACGCCGATCCTGTCGATCAGATCGTCGTTTCAGTGACGTCTTTTGAGACCTCTTCAAAAGCCTTCAATGTCATCCCGCAGCGCGTTTTGCTCAAGGGAACCGTGCGCACCATGACAACGGAGATGCGCGATCTGGCGGAAACACGGCTGAAGGCGGTTGCGACTGGGATTGCCGCAAGTTTCGGGGCGGAGGCCCGCGTGGATTACACGCGCAACTATCCGGTTATGGTCAATCATGATGAGCAGACGGAATTTGCAGCGAAGGTCGCAGAAAAAGTTGCGGGCGCCTGCGAGGAAGCGCCTCTGGTCATGGGGGGAGAGGATTTTGCCTTCATGCTCGAAGAGAGACCGGGCGCCTATATTCTCGTCGGAAACGGCCCGGGGGCCGCGGTTCATCATCCGGAGTATAATTTCAACGATGAGGCGATCCCAGCGGGGTGCAGCTGGTGGGCAGAAATTGTGGAACAGCGCCTACCTGCTGCCGGTTAGCTGGCGAGCAACTTTCGATAAACGGCGACAATTGCGGCAGCTTCCTGCTCCAGTCGGAAGTTGCCAACGGCCCGGGCGCGCGCTGCTTTGGACATTGCGTCGCGCTTGGCGTCATCGGCCAATATTCCGTCGATCGCTGTCACCATGGCGGGCACATCCTCTATATCCACCAGATGACCGGTTTCGCCTTCTGCAATGAGTTCTTCAAAAGCGCCGACTTTGGTGGCCACTGCGGGCGCGCCACAGGCCATGGCTTCCAGTGGGGTCAGTCCGAACCCTTCCCAGCGTTGCGGGGCGACATAAAGATCAAGGGCCTGAAAATGTTTTGCCAGGTCTTCTATCGGCACCTCGTCGCGAAAGAGAATGCGGTCAGCCAGACCCGCCGCAGCGACATCTTCCTTAAGTTTCTTGAGGAAATCCTGATGCTCTGTCGTCGCACGTCCCATGATCAACGCTTTGGCGGTTTTGTGGGCGGCAAAAACCTCGATCATGGCTGCGACGAAAAGGTCATTACCCTTTTGGTGCCGTATACGACCAAAACACCCGATCAACGGGCCGTCGCCGGGCAGAGCAAGAGCCTCGCGCAGCGCCTTTCTGTCTTGCACCGGTTGAAACAACGCGCAATCCACGCCGTGTCGAATGACGGTCGCCTCGTGATCAAGATAACTTGCAGATTTGGAAGAGGTCGCAATGATCGCATCCATCTGCCGCAGGAGCCATCGGGTAAATCCGGTATGCCGACGTTGCGCAGCAGATGTAAAAAGCAGTTTCAGACGTTTGCCTGCGAGATATTTTAATGCCAGCCCGGCGATCATTTCAACATTGCGCCTAGCATGCCAGACGCGCGCTCCGGAGGGACCGCTGCGCGGCAGCAGCAGCAGTTTTCCGGGCGCGAGGTTGGGCACCTCCGGTGGCAGATCAGGCGCACAGGCGGCAATGGCGATGTCGCGGGCCTGAAGCGGCACGAGACGTATCACCGTCGATGTCACACCGGAATGCCGCCGTTTGAAATTGGGCGCAATGACATCGATGTCGCGCAGGGGTGGGAGCGGGGCTGTCATCGGATATCATCCTCCAGCTTGAGCATTCGGATCAGGCGGCTTGCAATACCGCTGAGCTGATCCGCCTTGTCCTGAACATAGTCGCGCGCGGCCTGCAATGCAGTGGCGCGATGCGCACCGTCTTGCAGCATCATTTGAACCGCCTGCGCAAGAGCAGGGCCGTCCTCTGCAATGCGGGCTACGCCCGATTTTTCCATGTCGGAAAACGTTTCAGCGAAATTCGTCACATGAGGCCCTGAGATGACCGCAGCACCCGATTGCACAACTTCAAAGGGGTTATGACCACCAATAGGCAACAATGATCCGCCCAGAAAGACAACATCCGAAAGAGCATACCAATTGCCCAACTCGCCAAGCGTGTCGGCAAGGTAGACGGCTTCACCCGCCTTCGGATGGTCACCTTTTGAGCGAACAGCGCAGCTGAACCCACCACTGTTGATCAGCCCTGCGATTTCAGCGCTGCGTTCGGGATGGCGCGGCACCAGGATCAGGAGCAGCTCCGGATAATCACGCAAAAGCGCTCTATGGGCTTCAAGAACAATCGCCTCCTCCCCTTTGTGGGTGGAGGCTGCAACCCAGACGGGGCGTCCCTTGATTGCCGTGCGGGCGGGCGCAAGGACGGCAGGGTCGGTCGGCAGGGGGGCCGACATGGATTTGAGGTTTATCCCCCGGGCAACCCGATCGGCGGGCGCATGCATGTTCACCATGGCCTGCGCCATGTCGTCATTCTGCGTGAGGATCAGATCGAAGACATCGAAGATATAAGCCGCCAGAGCTGGCTTGTTCGTCCAGGCGGCGCGCGATTTTGCGCTGAGGCGCGCATTCACCAGCGCCATGCTTGCGCCTGTGTTCCGGGTCATGCGCAGCATCTGCGGCCAAAGCTCGCTCTCAACGAAGACTGCGGCAGCAGGTCGCCAGTGTTGCAGGAAACGGCTGACGGGGCCACGGGCATCGAGCGGCGCAAACTGGTGCACGGTGCGCGGCGGCAAACGGTCGGCAACCAGCTTCGCCGACGTCGGCGTGCCGGAGGTGATCAGGAATTGGGCGCGGGGCAGCATCTCACCCATGCGCGTTATCAGCGCCAGAACCGACAGGCTCTCGCCAACCGAGGCCGCATGAAACCAGACGAGTTTTCCGCCCCCCGTACGAGGCTGACTGGCATGGCCGAGTTTCTCGTGCGCGCGCAGCACTGAAACACCCTGGCGACGCATCTTGCGTGTCTGCGCCCAGGCCGCGAAAGGGATCAGCAACGTGGTTGCCGCCACATAGACATGAAAGAGCAGCGGTGCGCGCATTGGCTCAGGTCAGCCGCCGGTATGGCTCATATGGCGAGGCATCTGACCGTCCAGGCGTTGACGGGAATAGTCGAAATCATGCCCTTTGGGCTTTAACGCGATCGCCGCGCGGATGGCATCTTCGAGGGGCCCGTCATCGGCAGGGTGCGCGCGCAGCGGCGCGCGCAGGTCTGCGGCGTCCTCCTGGCCGAGGCACATGAAAATCTCACCAGTGCAGGTCAGGCGCACGCGGTTGCAGCTTTCGCAGAAGTTGTGGCTCAGCGGTGTGATAAACCCGATTTTCTGTCCTGTTTCCTCCAGCCGGACATAACGTGCAGGGCCGCCGGTACGTTCTGCCAGATCGGTGACGGTGTAGTGCTCTGCATACCGCGCGCGCACGTCCTTGAGCGACCAGTACTGGCCCAAACGGTCCTCGTTCCCGATGTCACCCATCGGCATGACCTCGATCCATGTCAGATCAATATCCCGGTCCGCACACCAACGGGTGATGTAGGGTAACTCTTCTTCATTGAAATCCTTGAGTGCAACAGCGTTCAGCTTGACCCGTAGCCCCGCTGACTGCGCCGCATCGATTCCGCGCAACACCTGCGGCAAGCGTCCCCATCGGGTGATGTCAGCAAACTTGCCTTCGTCCAATGTATCAAGAGACACGTTTACGCGCCGCACCCCGGCAGCATAGAGGTCTTTTGCGAACCGTTCCAACTGGCTGCCATTGGTTGTGAGGGTCAGTTCCTTGAGCGCGCCGCTTTCAAGATGTCGCGTCATACCTTCAAAGAACGTCATGATACCCTTGCGCACAAGAGGCTCGCCTCCGGTGATGCGCAGTTTTTCGACGCCAAGCCCGATGAAGGTCGAACACATACGGTCCAGTTCTTCCAGTGTCAGCAACTCCTTTTTGGGCAGAAATGTCATGTTCTCAGACATGCAATAGACGCAGCGAAAATCGCAGCGGTCGGTCACCGAGACCCTCAAATAGGTAATTGCGCGGGCGAAAGGATCGATCAATGGAGCATTCATGCTGTCATAGGTAATGCGCTGGCCAAGACGCAGCAAGGGGTTAACGGCATTGATGTGTATCGGCCATCTATGCTTTAGACGTCTTATGAGACATGTTTGCGCTTTGAAGATGGTCCTGATTGTCGGTGCTCTGTCCACGGCAGGTTGCGCTGAACTCAATCAGCTCAATGTGGCCCTGGGGGGCGCAAAGGCACCGTCGGTTGAACCGACTGCGACCGCACAGCCAACCGCTTTGGGCGCCAACGCTCCGCAAACGGCTGACGTTCTGGATACCACGACGGCCTCCGAGAGGGCAGCGGCCAGCGGTGCAGGCGCCACGGGCCGATCGCTGGGTCAGACGGTTGCTTCGCTGGGAAGCCCGGCAGAGCCGGGTTTCTGGCTGAAGACACCGCTTGTTTCAGATGAGACCATGGGCAAAGTGCGCAATCCTGCGACGGGTAAGACCGTGGCCGTGACGTTGATCCCCATTGCAGGCCCCGAAACCGCCGGCAGCCGCATGTCACTTGCCGCGATGCGCCTGCTCGGCGTCAATCTGACAGATCTGGTGACCGTGGATGTCAGTCTTTAAGGTGTCTTGGCTTTAAGGTGTTTTGGGGCTCGTGACATAAGTTGGCGCGCCATCAATGGTGTGCTGGTTGCGCGTCTCCCAATAGGTCGCGATCTCCTCGGGCGTCTTGTCTTCGGTCCAATTGCGCAGAACGTCCCGCTCCCCCTGATAGGCCATGAAGGGGACAGCATAACCGCAGCTTGTCTGTACGAGATCGAGTGACACGTCGTAAATTTGACGCGCGCCGTCCGAATGGGGAAACAGCGCGTTCAGGGAGCGAAACGCCTCATCGCGAAGATGCAGCGTTTTCGCGGTTCCATATGTCCTCAAGATCATCGGCTTTGCTTCGAAGCCGCACCACATCAGCGTCATGCGATTGAGTTGCGCCAGATGGCCAGCGGTTTCATTTCCAGATCCTGTCAGGTTTCGCCAGACAATTCGGTTGGGGCCTAAAACCCGCAAGCTGTCCATACCCTTTGGCGAGATGTTGACCTGACCGTCAGGTGCTGCTGACCCGACGAAAAAGATATGCTGCGCTTCGATGAAACGGGTCAGCACCTCGCTCAGGCCGTCAAACTGCTTGGCCATCGCTATTCCACCGTGACAGATTTTGCCAGGTTACGTGGCTGATCCACGTCCGTGCCTTTGGCAACGGCAGTGTGGTAGGCGAGCAGTTGAGCGGGGATAGCATATAGAATCGGTGTGACGGCGTCAGGTACTGACGGTAATTCTATTGTCGCGTAGGCACCGTCGCCGGCCTCTTTCAAGCCTTGTTTGTCTGAAATCAGAATGACGCGACCCTTGCGGGCCATGACTTCTTGCATATTGCTGACAGTTTTGTCGAACAGCGCATCTCTGGGGGCCATGACAACGACCGGAACGGATTTATCGACAAGGGCAATCGGGCCGTGCTTGAGTTCCCCAGATGCATATGCCTCAGCGTGTATATAGCTGATTTCCTTCAGTTTTAACGCCCCCTCCAGTGCCAGCGGATACATCAGACCACGCCCCAGAAACAAGACATCGCGCGCTTCGGCGAGCTTCAGGGAGGCCTTTTGCATCGCTTTGCTACTTTCCAGCGCCGTACTCAGAACGCCGGGAATGCTGCGTAGTGCGTTGAGGTGATCTGCGAGCGTCTTTGCATCTATCTCTCCGCGATCGCGCGCAGCTTTCAGCGCCAGCATGAACAATACCGTCAGCTGGCAACTGAAAGCTTTTGTCGATGCAACACCCACTTCGACACCGGCATGGATTGGCAAGACAAGATCGCTCTCGCGCGCGATGGAGCTTTCTGGCACATTCACGACGGACAGAATGCGCCCCGCCTTGCCCTCACAATATCTCAAGGCAGCCAATGTGTCGGCGGTCTCTCCTGACTGGCTGACAAAAAGGGCGGCGGTCCGATCCGGGATCGGGGGTTCGCGATAGCGGAATTCCGATGCCACATCGACATCGACGGGCAGGCGGGCAATTTGTTCGAACCAGTATTTCGCGGTCAGGCAAGCGTAGAATGCGGTGCCGCATGCGACCATGGTCAACCGGTCGATAGAAGTGAAATCAACCCCGGGGTTCGGCAAGCTGATTTCGCCATCCGCGCTCAGGTAGTGACCCAGTGCCTGGGCAATCACCGTTGGCTGTTCAGCAATTTCCTTGGCCATGAAGTGTTTGTGCCCGGCCTTGTCGATGCGCGTGGCCCCCACCTGGACGGTCCTGATGGCGCGGTTTGCCAGGGTGCCGTTGATATCGCGCACCTCGACGGAGTTTCGTGTCACGACCGCGCGGTCGCCTTCTTCCAGATAGCTGATGCGATCGGTCAGCGGTGACAAGGCGATGGCGTCGGATCCAACAAACATTTCTCCCTCGCCGTGACCGATGGCCAGCGGCGAGCCCTGGCGTGCTGCCACAATCAGATCGTCTTCGCCGGAAAACAGGAAAGCCAGCGCGAAGGCGCCTTGCAACCGGTCAAGTGCCTGATTGGCCGCCGCAACCGGCGCTGCCCCTTGGGACATGTAGTATTCGGTCAGTAAGGCCACGGTTTCAGTGTCGGTTTCGGTGACGAAATCCACGCCTTTTTCCGAAAGCTCTGCGCGCAATTCACGGAAGTTCTCAATGATCCCATTATGCACGACAGCCACGCGTCCGGCCTGATGCGGGTGTGCGTTCAGCACCGAAGGGGCACCATGGGTTGCCCAGCGTGTGTGACCGATGCCGGATTTTCCGGCCAATGGTTCGTGGACAAGCAAATCGGACAGGTTGACGAGCTTGCCAACAGCACGACGCCGATCCAGTGCACCGTTTTCGACGGTCGCAATGCCCGCGCTATCGTACCCTCGGTACTCAAGCCTTTTGAGCGCTTCGACAAGAATGGGCGCAACTTCATGATTGCCCAAAACACCTACAATTCCACACATAGATCAGCTGCCTCTTTGAAGTTTGGCTTTCTTTGCCTTGAGTATCTGTATCAGTTTTGCCGCTGTGCCGGGTTTCTCCACCTGTGGCGCGCGGGCGATGGCAAGTGCGTTCGCCTCCACATCGGAGGTAATTACCGAGCCACTGCCCGTCATGGCACCGTCACCGATATGAACGGGGGCGACGAGCATCGTATTTGACCCGATAAAGACATTGTCGCCGATTTCGGTGCGATGCTTCATCACCCCGTCATAGTTGCAGGTGATCGTTCCGGCGCCTATGTTCGTCTGGGCACCAAGCACGGCATCCCCAATGTAGCTAAGGTGGTTGACCTTGCTGCCTTCGCCGATCTGGGCATTCTTGATTTCGACGAAATTTCCCACGCGGGTGTTCTCGCTCAGTTCTGCGCCCGGACGCAGCCGGGCATAAGGTCCGATAATGGCGCCACGGGCGACATGACATCCTTCCAGATGCGAAAATGCACGTATGGTGGCACCAGATTCCACGGTCACGCCGGGCCCGAAAACAACATTCGGTTCAACAATCGTGTCGCGCCCGATCACCGTATCAAAAGCAAAATGGACGGTTTCCGGGGCTGGTAGCGTGACGCCATCATCAACCGCGCGGGCCCGGGCATTGGACTGGAAGGCGGCTTCGGCGCTGGCAAGTTCCGCGCGGGTGTTGATGCCCAGCGTTTCGCTTTCTGCGCAGGTGACAACCGTGGCGCTCAGGTCGCGGGCCCGGGCGATGCCGACGATATCCGTCAGATAGTATTCGCCAGCTGCATTGTCGTTCCCCACTGCGTCGATGAGCTTGAAGAGCAGATTGGCATTGCAGGCGACGACACCGCTATTGCACAGGGTGATCCCGCGCTCAGCTTCCGACGCATCTTTGAATTCGACGATGCGTTCCAACTGATCGTCCTGAACGACAAGGCGACCGTAACGCCCCGGGTCTGCCGCCTCGAACCCAAGAACGACCAGATCATTGCTGGATTGTGCCTCAACCATTGCAGCGAGCGTTTCCGACCGCACGAATGGCGTGTCGCCAAAGATCACGATGGCTGTGCCATCAAAATCGGCCAGGGCTGCGCGCGCTTGCGCCGTGGCATGTCCGGTGCCCAACTGTTCGGTTTGCTCGACCACGACGGCCGTTTCGTCATGGGTCAGCGCAGCCTTGCGCACCATCTCGGCCCCGTGCCCGGCAACAACGACCGAATGTGTAGGCTCAAGGCTGGCACCGGTCTGCATGGCATGCACCAGAAGCGGTGCGCCCGCCAGCGGGTGAAGCACTTTGGGCAGGTCGGAATTCATCCGGGTTCCCTTGCCTGCAGCCAAAATGATCAAAGCGGTTGTCATAATGTTTCTCTTTGTGTTCTGTCGCGGCCCTGTTTATCCGTCTGGCAGGGCGGCGCAAGACGTGTGCGGATCAAAGAAGGTTGCGGCTTGCAACATCTTACGGCAACGACCTGTCCGAAGAATGAAGCGCGGAGAAGGCATGAAAACGGTAATTTTTGACCTGGATGGCACGTTGGCCGACACCAGCGGTGACCTGATTGCCGCCGCCAATCAGTGTTTCCGCGATATGGGGGCGGGCGATGTGCTGGACCCGTTGTCGGATGCGGGCACCGCATTGCGGGGTGGGCGGGCAATGCTCAACCTTGGTATGAAACGACTTGGCCAGTCCGATGCCGCGGAAATGACGGATCGCTACTACCCCGTTCTTCTGGAGGCCTACAGGTCCGCGATTGATGTCCACACGGTACTCTACCCGCGCGCGATGGAGGCCGTCGAACGGCTGAAGATCGAGGGATACGGTGTTGGGATTTGTACCAACAAGCCCGAAGCGCTGGCGGATATCCTCTTGCAAAGCCTCGGCGTGCGGGACGCTTTTGCCGCCCTGATCGGCGCAGACACGCTGTCGGTGCGCAAACCGGATCCGGAACCGCTTTTTGAGACGGCCCGGCGCGCTGGTGGGGATCCGAAAAAATGCGTCCTGATCGGCGATTCAGACACCGATAGAAATACCGCAAGGGCGGCGGGTGTTCCTTGCGTTCTGGTGACATTCGGCCCGGCGGGGGGGGATATGGCGGCCTTGCAACCCGAAGCCCTGTTGCAGGACTACGCGGATCTTCCCGGTATCGTGGACAGCCTGCTGGCTTGACCAGAATGCTATGTCCACCCAAAGTCAGAGCCACGAGGGACATGAAATGACGGAAATTTTCAAAGGCAGCTTTACGCAGCAGGAACCGATCCCCGAAGCGGGTATCGACGCGGCCATGGCTGTGCTGCGTCATGGGCGTTTGCACCGGTACAACACGGCAGCGGGTGAGGTCAGCGAAACCGCGCTGCTGGAGCAGGAGTTCGCCGCATCGGTTGGGGCTAAATACTGCCTCGCCGTGGCATCGGGGGGCTATGCGATGGCCACAGCTCTGCGCGCCGTGGGTGTCAAACCGGGCGATCCGGTGCTTTCTAATGCTTTCACGCTTGCGCCGGTGCCCGGTGCCATCGCCGCCGTGGGGGCAAACCCGGTGTTCGTGGGTGTCACCGAAGCGCTGACCATTGATCTTGACGATCTTCAGTCAAAATCTGAGGCGGCTAAGGTTCTGCTGCTCAGTCACATGCGGGGCCATATCTGCGATATGGACCGGTTGATGGCCATTTGCGATGCGGCGGGCATCACGGTGATCGAGGATTGCGCGCATACGATGGGCGCGGCATGGAATGGCGTGCCCTCGGGGCGTCAGGGTGCCGTCGGGTGTTATTCCTGCCAGACCTATAAACATGTGAATTCCGGCGAGGGTGGGTTTTTCGTGACCGATGACGCGGAAATCGCGGCGCGTGCGGTGATCCTGTCAGGCTCCTACATGCTCTATGAGCGTCACCTTGCGGCCCCGCCCAAGGAAGCTTTCGAGAATATCCGCTATGAGACGCCCAATATCTCGGGCCGGATGGATAACCTGCGCGCGGCCATTCTGCGCCCGCAGGTGGCGGATCTTGCAAAGCAATGCGCGCGCTGGAACGAGCGGTACTTTTGCCTTGAAAAAGGGCTGCGTGACACGCCGGGTCTGACGGTGATCGAGCGGCCCGCACAGGAAACGATTGTCGGTTCCTCCATTCAGTTCCTGCTGCTGGACTGGTCGGCGGAGGATGTCTTGAGCGTCGTGAAGCGCTGTGCCGCGCGCGGTGTCGAGCTGAAATGGTTCGGCGGCGCGGAGCCGGTTGGCTTCACCAGCCGCTATGACAGTTGGCGCTACGCGGAAGCCCCCGCCATGCCTGCAACCGACCGCGTGCTGGCGGGCATCGTTGACATGCGGGTGCCGCTGACGTTCTCGCTGGAGGATTGTGCCTTGATCGCCCGCATCATCCGCGCAGAGGTCAGCGCGGTCTATCAGGGCCAGTCGACGGCAGCTGAATAATCCGAAACGCAAGTCACGCAGGGAAGGGCGGCTTCGAGCCGCCTTTTTTGCGTCGGAACTATTGCCGGGTTGACCGGATGAGAGGGCTATGTCATTTATGAACATACGTTCAATAAATCGCGCAAGGAGTGCACCGCGATGTTTATGGCAACCATGGCTTTCGATCTGGGCGAAGATGTGAACGCGTTGCGCGACCTGGTGCACAGATGGGCGCAGGATCGTGTCAAACCCCTGGCGGCGGAGATTGACGCCAAAAACACCTTTCCGCCAGAACTCTGGACGGAGATGGGCGAGCTTGGTCTGCTGGGCATTACCGTGCCGGAAGAATACGGCGGTGCGGGCATGTCCTATCTGGCACATACGGTCGCTGTGGAGGAGATTGCGCGTGCAAGTGCCTCGGTGTCGCTGTCATATGGGGCCCACTCCAACCTCTGCGTCAATCAGATCAAGTTGAACGGCACGGACGCGCAGAAACGGAAATACCTGCCCGGTCTGATATCCGGTGAACATGTGGGCGCGCTGGCCATGTCCGAAGCCGGTGCCGGGTCCGACGTGGTTTCCATGAAACTGCGCGCCGAAAAACGCAACGACCACTACCGCCTGAACGGCACCAAATACTGGATCACCAACGGGCCAGACGCGGAAACCCTGGTTGTCTATGCCAAATCCGACCCAGACGCAGGGTCCAAAGGCATCACCGCCTTTCTGATCGAAAAATCGATGACCGGATTTTCCACCAGCCCCCATTTCGACAAGCTGGGCATGCGCGGATCAAACACCGCCGAGTTGATATTCGAGGACGTCGAAGTGCCTTTTGAAAACGTGCTGGGTGAAGAGGGCAAAGGCGTGCGCGTGCTGATGTCGGGGCTCGATTATGAACGCGTGGTGCTGGCCGGGATCGGAACCGGCATCATGGCGGCCTGCCTCGATGCGATCATGCCGTACCTCTCCGAGCGCAAACAGTTCGGCCAGCCGATTGGCAATTTTCAACTGATGCAGGGCAAGATCGCCGATATGTATACGGCCATGAATTCCGCACGTGCCTATGTTTATGAGGTGGCAAAGGCCTGCGACCGGGGCGATGTGACACGTCAGGACGCCGCGGCCTGCTGTCTTTATGCCTCCGAACAGGCGATGGTGCAGGCGCATCAGGCTGTGCAGGCAATGGGCGGGGCCGGGTTTTTGAACGACAGCCCCGTGGCACGCATTTTCCGCGACGCCAAACTGATGGAAATCGGCGCGGGCACGTCAGAGATCAGGCGCATGCTGGTTGGTCGCGAAATGATGGGGGCCATGGGGTGATCCGTGCTTTGGCCTTGGGATTGGCACTGAGCGCCGCGCCCGCCCTCGCGCAGGGCATTCTGTATTCGGATGCGCAAACCCGAAGCTGTCTGGATGAATTGCCCGTTGGGGCAGCACTGAGTGACTGTGCGGGCCTGTCTTCTGCCATCTGTATGCAAGCCAATGATGCAGGCCACACAACCGTCGGCATGGGCGGCTGTCTTGATGGCGAACTGACCTTTTGGGACGCTCTTCTGAACGAGACCTACCAGGCTGTCCTGCAGGATGCCCGACAGATGGATGCCGAAATGCGGGAGCTTGGCTCGGCCGCACCCGCTCAAGCCCCGGCGCTTGTGGCGATGCAGCGCGCCTGGATCACCTTTCGCGATGAGGCCTGCGCTTACGAGCGCACAAAATGGGGCGGCGGGACAGGCGGCGGACCAGCCACATTGCAGTGCCTGATGGAGTTGACAGCGGATCAGACCGATCGGTTGTCACGGCAATGGGGTGAGTGATGCCCCGCTGGCTCTGGTGGACACCGCTGGCACTGCTGGTGATCTGTCTCGGGGTCTGGGGATTCCGATGGGGCTGGATCGCGGCCACGATCACGGAGACGGATGTCATTTCGACCTATGCTGCGCAATACGTGGCGCAAGCGGGGGGCAACGCCCGTCTGACCGATTGCACGGCGCGACCGGGCGAACGCGCCGGCGTCTGGATCGTGGTGCGCTGTGTGCAGCAACCCGCTCTGCGCTATGACTATGCCGTCGACAGATTTGGGCGTTTGCTGGATATTTCCGCAGACCCTGACCGGCCCGGAGCGCCGCAAACATGATGACCGGAAAGCGGCCAGCTTGCCGATGAAGGAGATGACATGAAACTGACCTCGCAGGCTTTGCCGTCCTCCGAAGCCTTTAAAACCAATCGCTTAGCCCATCTGGAAGCTTTGGCGGAGATCGCTGCTGCGGCGGATCATGCGGCACTTGGTGGGGGCGATAAATCGCGCGCGCGTCACCTCAGCCGGGGCAAGATGCTGCCGCGCGACCGGGTGGCGGGCCTGCTGGATCCCGGCAGCCCTTTTCTGGAGGTCGGTGCCACTGCCGCGCATGGACTCTATGACGGTGCGGCCCCCTGCGCGGGTGTGATCGCGGGCATCGGTCAGGTGCAGGGGCAGGAGGTCATGGTGGTGTGTAACGACGCCACCGTAAAAGGTGGCACCTACTATCCGATGACGGTCAAGAAGCACCTGCGGGCGCAGGAGATTGCACAGGAGAACCGGCTGCCCTGTATCTATCTGGTGGACAGCGGCGGGGCCAACCTGCCCAATCAGGATGAGGTCTTTCCCGACCGCGATCACTTTGGCCGCATCTTCTACAATCAGGCGCGTATGAGTGCCGAAGGGATCGCGCAGATCGCCGTGGTCATGGGCTCCTGCACAGCCGGGGGCGCTTACGTTCCGGCCATGTCTGATGTGACAATTATCGTTCGGGATCAAGGCACTATCTTTCTGGCAGGCCCACCTCTCGTCAAGGCCGCAACGGGCGAAGTGGTCACTGCCGAAGACCTCGGCGGCGGTGATGTGCATACCCGTCTCAGCGGTGTCGCGGATTACCTCGCCGAGGATGACGCCCATGCGCTGGCACTGGCGCGCCGGGCGGTGGGCGCGCTGAACCGCGCCAGACCCGCCACCGTGCAATGGGAGGCGCCCGAAGATCCGGCCTATGATCCGGAAGAAATACTGGGCGTGGTGCCTGCAGATCTGCGCACGCCCTATGACATTCGCGAAGTGATTGCCCGACTGGTCGATGGCTCCCGTTTTGACGAATTCAAACCGCGCTTTGGCGAAACGCTGGTGACCGGATTTGCCCATCTCAAGGGCTGCCCTATTGGCATTATCGCCAATAACGGCGTGCTCTTCTCGGAATCCGCCCAGAAAGGCGCGCATTTTGTCGAACTGTGTTCAAAACGCCGTATCCCTTTGATATTTATGCAAAATATCACCGGCTTCATGGTCGGCCGCAAATATGAAAACGAAGGCATCGCGCGGCATGGCGCCAAGATGGTAACGGCTGTGGCCTCCACCAATGTGCCCAAGATCACCATGCTGGTCGGCGGCTCCTTCGGGGCAGGCAACTACGGTATGGCCGGGCGCGCCTACAGCCCGCGTTTCATGTGGACATGGCCCAACAGCCGCATTTCGGTCATGGGCGGTGCGCAGGCGGCGGGTGTGCTGGCCACGGTGAAACGCGACGCCATCGAGCGGGCGGGCGAGCATTGGTCCGCCGAAGAAGAGGCCCGTTTCAAACAGCCCACGATTGACATGTTCGAGCGCCAGAGCCACCCGCTCTACGCTTCCGCGCGGCTGTGGGATGACGGGATTATCGACCCGCGCAAATCGCGCGACGTGCTCTTTTTGTCGCTTTCCGCCGCGCTCAACGCCCCGATCGAGGAGACACGCTTTGGCGTCTTCCGCATGTAAAAACCGGCCTGTCACACCCTGTGCACAGAACGTGCACAGCCTGTGCACCGCAGTGTCACCCGGCCCGACCCGGGAGGGACGTTGATGGTGACGCTGAAAGAGGTCCAACGCCGCTATCCCGAGGCCGTCACTTTCACCTTCGGCGACACCGCGGCGCTCTGTGCCGATCTGCTGGGGCTGGTCAGATCGGGTGCCAAGCGTGCGACCTGCGGCGCGCTGCGCGATTTCGAGACCGGCGGGGAGGCGCTGCCGGTTGCCGGACGCCACGATATTGCGCTCAACTGGGATGGTACCCCCGCGCTCGTCATCCGAACGGTCGAGGTGACGCAAAGACGATTTTGCGAGGTCGATGAAGATTTCGCGCTGGCAGAAGGTGAGAACGAGACGCTGGCAGGCTGGCAGGCAGGGCACCGCGCATATTTCGAGCGCAACGGCGGGTGGGGTGAGAACATGATGCTGGTCTGCGAGCGGTTTGAATTAGTCGAGGATTTTGGAGGCAACATATGAAGGGCATCAAGGCGCTTGGGGACCGGATGGTCGACACCGTCAGCGGGTTGAAACTGCCGACGCTGGGCAGCGAGGTGGAACTGCCTGTCTATGTGATCCACAATGCGCCCGATGCCGAGGACTATTTCTTTATCTTCGATTTCGAAGAGTTTGTGGAACAATCCCGACAAGGGTGGTTCGTGCGGCCCAAACTGCGCCTTTGGGCGGGGCGCTCGGATTTCAACCGGCGCGCCTTTGCCCGGGCTTTCCGCGAAAGCTTTGCGCGGGAGTTCGAACTGGCGCGGGTGCAGCTTGCAACGCAAAAGGACGCCAAGCGTGGCTGGTTCGGTGGCTTGCCAGGGTTTCTTCGCGATATTGCCTCCCCCTCTTTGCCCGGGGTTCTGGCCAACCTTGTTCTGCTGGTGGCGCTGTCGGCGGGCGGCAAAATTTTGACGCAGGTCCTGCCTGCGGGCTGGATGCGCCAAAAGAGCGATGCACAAAAACTCGAAGAGGGCATCAACGAGACCAAGACCAAGGTGGATGAGGCGCTGGGCCAAATCGAGATCACGCTGCATATGGATCTTTACCGCCATGCTTACCGGAGTCAGCCACCCGGACGGCTGACGGGGGTTGATTACGACGCATGGCCCTTGCCGGACTACGTGAAACAACATCTGATGGACGGAACATCGGGCTCATGGTGGTGAAATATGTTTGACACAATCCTGATTGCGAACCGGGGCGAGATTGCTGTCCGGGTCATTGAAACCGCCCGCGCGATGGGCGTGCGCTGTGTTGCCGTTTATTCGGATGCCGATGCGGGGGCCAAACATGTGGCGCTGGCGGATGTGGCGGTGCGTATCGGCGGGGCGGCCCCGGCGGAGAGTTACCTGCGCGGCGATGTGATCATTCAGGCCGCATTGGATACGGGGTGCCGCGCGATCCATCCGGGCTACGGGTTTCTGAGCGAAAACCCCGATTTCGTTGATGCGGTGGAGGCTGCGGGGCTGACATTTATCGGGCCCTCCGCCTCGGCGATCCGCGCGATGGGGCTGAAGGATGCGGCCAAGGCGCTGATGGTGGAGGCGGGCGTGCCGGTGGTGCCGGGCTATCACGGGGCGGATCAGGATGACGATCTGCTGGCGGCGGAGGCCGACAAGATCGGCTATCCGGTGCTGATCAAGGCGGTGGCGGGCGGCGGCGGCAAGGGCATGCGTCTGGTGGAGACGGCCGAGGGTTTTGCGACAGCGCTCGCCTCGGCCCGTTCTGAGGCGCAGACGGCCTTTGGTAACCGGGACGTGCTGGTGGAGAAATTCGTCACCCAGCCGCGCCACATCGAAGTGCAGGTCTTTGGCGATGGCAAAAGGGCCGTGCATCTATTTGAGCGGGATTGTTCCTTGCAGCGCCGTCATCAGAAGGTGATCGAGGAAGCGCCCGCACCGGGCATGACCGAAGAGATGCGCGCGGCCATGGGGGCGGCGGCGGTGCGCGCGGCGGAGGCCATTGGTTACAGCGGCGCGGGCACGGTGGAATTCATCGTGGACGGCTCGGACGGGCTGAAGGAGGATGGCTTCTTCTTTATGGAGATGAACACGCGGTTGCAGGTGGAGCATCCCGTCACCGAGGCCATCACCGGCGTTGATCTGGTGGCCTGGCAGTTGCGTGTGGCCGCAGGCGAGCCCTTGCCCGCCCGGCAGGAGGACCTGTCCATCACCGGCCATGCCTTTGAAGCGCGGCTTTATGCGGAGGACGTTCCCGCCGGGTTCCTGCCCGCCACCGGCACCCTCAGCCACCTGAACTTTCCGCATGATGTGCGCGCGGACAGTGGCGTGCGGGCGGGCGATACCATCAGTCCTTATTACGACCCGATGATCGCCAAGCTGATCGTGCAGGGGGAAAACCGCGCCGTGGCCCTGTCGAAGCTGCGCCGGGGTCTGGCAGGCACGCAGGTGGGCGGCACGGTGACCAACCTGGCCTTTCTGGGCGCGCTGGCGGGGCATGAACGCTTCGGTCGCGGTGAGGTCGATACCGGGCTGATCGGGCGTGAGCTGGATCATCTGATCGCGGCCCCCGCACCGCTGGCCCGGCACAAGGTGGCCGCAGGCATGGCGGCGCTGGGGCTTTTTGAGCCGCCCGCGCAGGCAGGGTTCAGCCTCTGGCAGCCCATGCGGCGGTCGGTGCAGTTGATCTGGCAGGGCGAGGTGGTTGATCTGGCGGTTGAGGTTTTGGATACGGCGCATCAGCGTTGGCATCTGGATGATGAGGTGGTCGAGGCCCGCAGGCGCGGCGCGATCTGGCACATCGGCGGGCATCCCGCGCCTCAGGTGGGTCTTGCGGGCGGGGTTGCGACGGTCTTTGACCACTACGGGCTGCCCTTTGAAGTGGTGGACCCGCTGGCGCGCGCCAGTGGCAGCAGCGGGGACGGCAATCTGATCGAAGCGCCGATGCCGGGGCTGGTGAAATCCATTGACGCATCAGTGGGCCAATCGGTGCGCAAGGGCGACCGTCTGGCCGTTCTGGAAGCGATGAAGATGGAACATGCCCTGCTGGCCGCGCGTGACGGGGTGGTGGCCGAAGTGATGGCGCAAAACGGCGATCAGGTCGAAGCTGGTGCGGCCCTCATCCAGCTTGAACCGGAGGCGGAGGCGTGATCACGCTGCACCATTGCCCGCAGACACGTTCCATGCGCAGCCTGTGGTTGCTCAATGAGCTGGAAGTGCCGTTTGAGGTCCGCAGCTACCCGTTTGACCGGACGTTGCGCCGCGCCGACTTCCTCAGTCTTTCGCCTGCGGGACGGGTGCCGGCGCTGGAGATCGACGGCGCGCATATGTTCGAGACCGGGGCCATTACCGAATACCTTTGCGAGCGTTTCAGCCCGGAGGGTCTGGGCCGGATGCCCGGCAGCCCCGAGCGTATGGACTGGCTGGTCTGGCTGCATTTCGCCGAAACCCTGAGCCAGCATACCGCAGCCCTGACCCAGCAGCATGTGGCGCTTTACGAAGATCACATGCGCAGTCCGATTGTCATGAAGCTCGAAGCGGCGCGAGTCAGAAAATGCTACGCCGCCCTTGAGGCGCGGCTGAGCACAGCGCCGCAGACCCGCGAGCATCTGCTGACCTCCGGGTTTTCCGCCGCCGATATTTCCGTGGGGCAGGCGGTCTATATGGCGCGGCATTTCGCGACGCTGGAGGAATTTCCCGCGACCGCCGACTGGTATGCGCGGATCACCGCGCGCAAGAGCTTCATCGCGGCCCTGCCGGAGGGTGACGGCATTTATGATCGGGACTTTTACGCGCCCTGGCCGTTAGAGTGATCGCAAAGCACATCAAAGGGGGAGGGTGTTCATGAGTCTGGGACCATGCGAGATATTCGAAGTGGGGCCCCGCGACGGGCTACAGAATGAGGCGCGGGACATACCGATGGCGGAAAAGATCGCGCTGGTCGACAAGCTCAGCCGCGCGGGCTTTGGCCGCATCGAAGTGGCGAGTTTTGTCTCGCCCAAATGGGTGCCGCAGATGGCGGGCTCTGCTGAGGTGCTGGGCGGGATCACCCGCACACCCGGCCTGCGCTATGCGGCCCTGACCCCCAACATGCGCGGGTTTGAGGACGCGCGGGCCGCAGGGGCCGATGAAATCGCGATCTTCGCCTCCGCCTCCGAAGGGTTTTCCAAGGCCAATATCAACGCCTCTATCGCCGAAAGCATCGAACGGTTCGCGCCCATTCTGGAAGAGGCGCGCCATATCGACCTGCCGGTGCGCGGTTATGTGTCCTGCGTGGTGGAATGCCCTTATGACGGGGCGGTGGCGCCTGCTGCGGTGGCGGCGGTGGCGGACCGGCTCTTTGCCATGGGGTGCTATGAAATCAGCCTCGGCGACACCATCGGTGCCGGTACGCCCGACAGTATTGCGCGGATGCTGTTGGCGGTGCGTGACGTGGTGCCGGTCGGGCGGCTGGCGGGGCATTACCATGACACCAAAGGTCGCGCGATGGAGAACATCGACACCTCGCTCAGCCTCGGCGTGCGGGTGTTCGACGCCGCTGTGGGCGGATTGGGCGGCTGTCCTTATGCCCCTGGGGCCGCAGGCAATGTGGCCACGGAGGCGGTGGCCCGTCATCTGGCCGCATTGGGTTACGAGACCGGCCTCGACATCGACGTGGTCGAAGAGGCCGCAGAGATGGCACGCGCCATGCGCACAGGCTGAAGGGCAGGCCCGCGATGGATTTCTTCAAAGGTACCGAACAGGCGATGGCCATGGATGACCATGTCTGGCTGCGCCACGCCAACCCATGGTCGGGCTGGACGCGGATGCTCACCTGCCTGCCGTTGCTGGTGCTAGCGCTCTGGAGCCGGGTTTGGCTTGGTGTCTGGGCGCTGATCCCGGTGGGTCTTGCGATCTTCTGGATCTGGTGGAACCCGCGCGCCTTCCCGCCCCCCCGAACGCTCGACAACTGGATGAGCAAGGGCGTTCTGGGCGAACGTGTGTTCCTGAACCATCGTGGCGAAATTGACGCCCATCACCGCAGGGCTGCCGTCGTGCTGAGTGCCCTGAGCCTGCCCGGCGCGCTGATCATGATCTGGGGATTGTGGTTCCTGTGGTGGGAGGGCGCGGTTTTTGGCATGATCCTGACGGCCCTGCCCAAAATCTGGTTTGTCGACCGGATGGTCTGGGTGCATGACGACTGGCTTCGAGCAGGGCGCACGATTCCGGGTTTGGAGAAAGCGGATGTTTGAAACGATCACAATCGCCACGGACACGCGCGGTGTCGCGACCCTGACACTGGACCGCCCGGACAAGCACAATGCGATGTCAGCGCAGATGCTGTCGGAACTGACCGAGGCTGCCGCGATGCTGGCATCAAACAGCGCGGTGCGTGTGGTGGTGCTGACCGGGGCGGGCAAGTCCTTTTGCGCAGGTGGCGATCTGGGCTGGATGCGCGCGCAGATGGCGATGGATGCCACCACCAGAAGTGCCGAAGCGCGTAAACTGGCCACCATGTTGGGCGCGCTGAATGCCCTGCCCAAACCGCTGATCGGCAGGGTGCAGGGCAATGCCTTTGGCGGCGGTGTGGGCATGGCGTGCATCTGCGACGTGACCATCGGGGTCGCGACGGCGAAATTCGGGCTGACCGAGACACGCCTGGGCCTGATACCGGCCACCATTGGCCCTTATGTTCTGGCCCGTATGGGGGAGGGGCGCGCGCGCCGGGTCTTCATGTCCGCGCGGATTTTTGACGCGGTTGAAGCGGTCGACCTGGGCATTTTGTCCCGGTCTGTTGCAGCCGAAGAACTGGCGCAGGCTGTCGAGCGGGAGGTTGTGCCATACCTCGCCTGCGCGCCGGGGGCGGTGGCCGCTGCCAAGAAGCTGGCACGCGATCTGGGTCCGCGCATTGACGAAGGGATTGTGGATCACACCATCGCCGCCTTGGCCGCCCAATGGGAAAGTGATGAGGCCGCCGAAGGTATCGGCGCGTTTTTTGACAAACGCAAACCAGAGTGGTCACAGGGCTGACCCCGCGATCAAGGCAGCGGCGGGCGAGGTGATCACTCCGTGACGGGAATCCAGATTTCCACATCGCCGCGTCCGGTTTCGACATCGAACCGGTGGCCATAGACCTCGAAATCAGGTGCGGCTGCGGGGGAGAGCCCCGCATCAGGCAGAGCCTTGTTCCAGATCGTATAGACGGTCTTGGGCAGGTCCGACACATGGCCGCGGTGGGTGAAAACCGCATAGCGTTGGGCCGGGATATCGACGTGATCCATGCCATGTGTCCGCCCGCTGGCTTCCATTCCGGCCAGATAACGAAACTGGCCGTTGTCATCCGCGTCACAACACACACCGTAAGCGGCACCGGGCACAGCATTTTCAACCTCGTCTTCACGGGCGTTGAACGCTTGCCAGAGACCGGGAATTTCGGCGATGCTCTCAAAACTGCATCTCTTGCTCAAGCCGACAACCCGAAATTCCGCGCGGTGGCGCATCTCCGGCTCGGCGATGTCGACGATCATTTCCTTTTTCATTTCAAGGGGCTCCATGAGTGAGAGGGTGGACAGGGACCGCGCCTGCCGGACGATGCTGGGCGCGCAGCCGAAGTAGGCCGCAAAGGCGCGGGTGAACGCAGCGTGAGAGGTGTATCCGGCCTCAAGGGCCGCGGCGAGAATATCCATGTCATCCAATGCAATCCGTCTCGCCGCCCGCGACAGACGCCGTGCGCGGATGTAGGACATGATGGAGAGTCCGGTGACCTGCCGGAAGACACGGCACATGTGGTGCTGGCTGACCGTGCAACGCTCGGACAAGACCGCGAGCGACGGGGTCTCGTCGAGGTGGACCTCGATCTGCCAGACCAGCCTGTCGAGCAATGCCATGTTCCGCGCCTTTCGTTCACATGGTCCATCCTGCACCTATGTGGCGCTCCGCGCTTGATCCTGCGTGATGTCTTTGCGCAAGGATAATGAATTGCCGCCCCGGAGCCAGCGCAACAAAAAAGCCCGCCAGATTGCTCTGACGGGCGTAAAGGGTAGCAAGTGCTGCCGTCGGGGTGTTTAGGGCAGCAGAACCTTGTCGATCACATGGATGATCCCGTTTGTCGCCAGAATGTCTGCGGAGGTGACATTGGCATCGTTGACCTTCACGGCGGGCCCAAGCTTGCTGCCGGTGCCATCGACGCGAACGGTTTTGCCGTTCACGGTTTCAGCGTTGACCACCTGACCCAGCACATCCGATGAGGCGACCGACCCTGGCAGCACATGATATGTCAGGATGCTGACAAGCTGATCCTTGTTCTCAGGCAGCAGCAGACTGTCGACGGTGCCTGCCGGAAGGGCCGCAAAAGCGGCATCTGTCGGGGCGAAGACCGTGAAGGGCCCCGGGCTGCGCAGGGTTTCTTCGAGCCCGGCGGCCTGCACGGCGGCAACGAGCGTGTTGAAATTGCCATTCGAGGCCGCAATATCCACGATATCGCTTCCCTGTTCGGCCGGAGCGCAGGCAGTGAGGGCCGCAAGTGCTGTGGCGGCGATTGTGGCTTTGAGCGCGAAACGTCTATTCATGGTCTGTCCTTTTCCCTGATTTTATGGCCACCGTGGTCGGCAGAAACCTATTCTGGTGGCAGGTACAATCGGTTACGCGGATGCGCCGGAATTGGATCAATCTTGTTTTACCAGCCTTGTGATCCGGCGAAGTTGCGCCGGTTTTGCATGATTTGCGCCCTAAATTTTCCATGCAGTTGACGGGGTTTTCCGGGGCCGCATCTGTTGACCCTGCCAAGCCACACGCGTAAACCCAATGCAGCCCCCTTCGCGGCGGGCGGCGTGAGCTGTTGCACGCCTGAGCAGACAAAAGGAGCCAAGCCTTGGACGAGATGCTGCGGGAATACCTTCCCATCCTCATGTTTCTGGCTGTCGCCATAGGGTTAGGGTTGGTTCTGATCCTTGCCGCCGTGATCCTCGCCGTACGCAATCCGGACCCCGAAAAAGTCTCCGCTTACGAATGTGGTTTCAATGCTTTTGACGATGCGCGCATGAAGTTCGACGTGCGTTTCTACCTCGTCTCGATCCTCTTCATCATCTTCGATCTGGAGATCGCCTTTCTCTTCCCCTGGGCCGTGGCCTTTCAGGATGTGAGCATGGTGGGTTTCTGGTCGATGATGGTGTTCCTGGCCGTGCTGACGATCGGGTTTGCCTATGAATGGAAAAAGGGAGCGCTGGAATGGCAGTAGCCACCGGAGCCAACGTCGCGGGTGCTGACCGCGAGGTCGCCACACAGGAGCTGAACCGGGAGTTGCAGGACAAGGGTTTCCTGCTGACATCGACCGAAGACATCATCAACTGGGCGCGCACCGGCAGTCTGCACTGGATGACGTTCGGTCTGGCCTGCTGTGCGGTCGAGATGATGCATGTGGCCATGCCGCGCTATGATGCGGAACGTTTCGGCTTTGCCCCGCGTGCCAGCCCGCGCCAGTCGGATGTGATGATCGTGGCGGGCACGCTGACCAACAAGATGGCCCCCGCCCTGCGCAAGGTCTATGACCAGATGCCGGAACCGCGCTACGTGATCTCCATGGGATCCTGCGCCAATGGCGGTGGGTATTATCACTACAGCTATTCGGTGGTGCGGGGTTGCGATCGCATCGTGCCCGTGGACATCTATGTGCCGGGCTGCCCGCCCACGGCCGAAGCGCTGCTCTACGGTATCCTGCAGTTGCAACGCAGAATTCGCCGTACTGGCACAATCGTCCGATGACCGGGCGTCACCAAAAACCGTCCGATGACCGGGCGTGAGCAAGAAATCGTCCGCTAGGGGAGGCCGATCATGTCCGATGCCTTGAACGAACTGGGATCCTACATCGAAGCCAAGCGCACTGATTGCGTGCTGGGGTGGGATGTCACCAATGGGGAATTGAACCTCGATGTGACGCCCTCGAATATCACCGGGCTGGTCGAGTTTCTGAAAACCGATATGACCTGCCGGTTCTCGACCCTCGTGGACATCACGGCCGTTGATTACGCCGGTCGCGCCAAACGCTACGACGTGGTCTATCATCTGCTGTCGATGTATCAGAACCACCGCATCCGCCTGCGCGTCAGCATCCGCGAAGACCAGATGGTGCCCTCGGTCATCGGGGTACACCCCTGCGCCAACTGGTTCGAGCGCGAGGTGTTCGACATGTTCGGCATCCTGTTTTCGGGCCACCCGGACCTGCGCCGCATCCTCACCGACTACGGCTTTCGCGGCCACCCGCTGCGCAAGGATTTCCCCACCACGGGCTATACCGAAGTGCGTTATGACGAGGCGCAGAAACGCGTGGTCTATGAACCGGTGAGCCTGGTGCAGGAATACCGCCAGTTTGACTTCATGTCCCCCTGGGAAGGGGCGGAATACATCCTGCCGGGAGACGACAAGGCGGAGGCCAAGTAATGGGCGGCATCTGGTGGCTGATCCTCTCGGCACTGACGGCCATTCCGATGGTCAAGCTGCTGCCGTTCTTTGGTATCAACAAATACTGGGCCGCTGTCTGCCTCGTACCATTGGGCACTATCGCCCTGCTGTGGTGGATGGGCCTGAAGCTCCAAGAGCTGGAGAAGCTGTGATGTGGTTTGAACTGGTCAACACAATGATTGCGGCGGCAGGATTGGGGCTGGCGTTGATGCCGTTTTTTAAAAAATGCGACGAGGTACGAAGGACACCTCCTCCGCCAAACCCAATCAGTTTTCGGTCGCAAAACGGTGCAGCGACGGTCGAATATGTATAGAAAAATGTTTAGAGATTTGGCTGCTGAACAAACTGGAGATCAGAAATGATGGATGGCTCCAAAGGCTTTGAAGACGCTCTGACGGGCGAGCAGAAGATCCGCAACTTCAACATCAACTTCGGGCCACAGCACCCGGCGGCGCATGGTGTGCTGCGGCTGGTGTTGGAGCTTGACGGCGAGATCGTCGAGCGCTGCGATCCGCATATCGGCCTGCTGCATCGCGGCACCGAAAAGCTGATGGAAAGCCGGACCTATCTGCAAAACCTGCCCTATTTCGACCGGCTCGACTATGTGGCCCCGATGAATCAGGAGCACGCCTGGTGTTTGGCCATCGAAAAGCTGACGGGCGTCGAAGTGCCGCGCCGTGCCAGCCTCATCCGCGTACTTTTCTGCGAGATCGGCCGAGTGCTGAACCACCTGCTGAACATCACCACGCAGGCCATGGATGTGGGCGCACTGACGCCGCCGCTCTGGGGCTTTGAGGAACGCGAAAAGCTGATGGTGTTTTACGAGCGCGCCTGCGGGGCGCGTCTGCACGCGGCCTATTTCCGCCCCGGTGGCGTGCATCAGGACCTGCCCGATGCGCTGATTGACGATATCGAGACCTGGGCCAAAGAATTTCCCCGCGTGATGGCCGATATCGACGGGCTGCTGACTGAGAACCGCATTTTCAAACAGCGCAACGCCGATATTGGCGTGGTGACCGAAGAGGACATCCTCGAATACGGGTTTTCCGGCGTGATGGTGCGCGGGTCGGGCCTTGCCTGGGATCTGCGTCGCGCCCAGCCTTATGAATGCTATGACGAGTTCGATTTCCAGATCCCCGTGGGCAAAAACGGCGATTGCTACGACCGCTATCTGGTGCGCATGGAAGAGATGCGCCAGTCGGTCTCGATCATCCATCAGGCGATTGCCAAATTGCGCGCGCCCGAGGGTCAGGGCGATGTGCTGGCGCGCGGCAAGATCACCCCGCCCAGCCGGTCGGACATGAAGACCTCGATGGAAAGCCTGATCCACCACTTCAAGCTCTATACCGAAGGGTTCCACGTGCCCGAAGGCGAGGTTTATGCCGCCGTCGAAGCGCCCAAGGGCGAGTTCGGCGTCTACCTCGTGGCGGACGGCACCAACAAACCCTACCGCGCCAAGATCCGCGCGCCTGGGTTCCTGCATTTGCAGGCGATGGATCATATGTCGCGCGGCCACCAACTGGCCGACGTCGCGGCGATCATCGGGACCATGGATGTGGTCTTCGGAGAGATCGACCGGTGAGCGACCCACATGCACTTGTCCAGACAATAATTTTCGCAGGGGGCGTCGCGTGCCCCCGCAATTTCTGAGGTTCGACTGAATGCTCCGCCGACTACACCCTGAACAACCCGAAAGCTTTGCCTTCACGCCCGACAATCAGGCTTGGGCTGAGGGTCAGATCACGAAATACCCAGAGGGCCGTCAGGCTTCTGCAATTATCCCGATCCTGTGGCGTGCGCAGGAGCAGGAGGGCTGGTTGAGCAAACCGGCGATCGAACATGTGGCGGACATGCTCGGGCTGAGCTATATCCGGGCGCTGGAAGTGGCCACTTTCTACTTTATGTTCCAGTTGCAACCTGTTGGTTCTGTTGCCCATATTCAGGTTTGCGGCACCACCTCCTGCATGATCTGCGGGGCCGAAGACCTCGTGGCAGTCTGCAAGGAGAAAATCGCGCCGGAACCGCATGCACTTTCCGCCGATGGCAAGTTTTCATGGGAAGAAGTGGAGTGCCTCGGGGCCTGTTCAAATGCACCCATGGCGCAGATCGGCAAGGATTATTACGAGGATCTGACCGCCGACCGCATGGGTGCGATCATTGATGAAATGGCGGCAGGCAAAGTGCCTGTGCCCGGCCCGCAGAACGGTCGCTACGCGGCGGAGCCACTCAAGGGGCTGACATCGCTGACCGAACATGACAGCGGCAAGACCCAATATAATGCTTCGGCACAACTAGCGGTGGATATTGGCGACAGCATCAAGCGGATCGACGGGACCGAGGTGCCGCTGGTCATGCCTTGGCAAGGCAAACCCGCAAACAAAGCGGCGAAACCTGCAAAAGCCAAGACCAAGCCAGCCGCGAAAAAATCTGCACCGAAGACACCTGCGGCTGAACCGGCTGCGGCAGATGCGCGGCCGGCGCAATTGTCGGATGCGCCACGGGACGGCGGCGCGGATGACCTCAAACGGATCAGCGGCGTGGGGCCGAAGCTGGAGGAGACGCTCAACAGCCTTGGCATCTGGCATTTCGATCAGGTTGCAAGCTTTACAAAGGCAGATATCGCCTGGGTTGACGCGCGGCTGCGGTTCAAGGGTCGGATCGAGCGCGACGACTGGATTGGTCAGGCCAAGGCGCTGGCCGATGAGAAAGATAGTTGAATTTCCAAATAACGGTAAGAAACGGTAAAAACTGAGCGTCTGACGCGAGAAACCGGAAAGAGAGACTGGGATGGACAACAAACAGGGAATGATCAGCATGGCGCTGGGGAGCTGGCTGGTGGCTTTGGCGGCCGGCGCGGTAGCAGCCATTATGCTATGGGTCTTGGGCGGCTGGAGCTTCATGCAGGGTGCTTTTGCGGGATTTGTGGTCTTCGTCGTTGTCGGTGGCGTGATCAGTTGGATCATGACCCGCCCGTTGCCTGCGCCGAACACGGTGGAGCTGAAGCCATCAGAACCGGCAGAGACGCCTAAACCTGCCGCCGCTGCTACACCGCAGGCTGAAAAACCCGCCGAGGCCGAGACAGCTGAGAAATCCGCGGCAGCTGAAGCATCTGCGGCACCGGTTGCCAAGAAGGCAGCCGCGCCCAAGGCGGCAGCCAAGAAACCTGCAAAAAAACCCGCTGCGAAAAAAGCCACTGCCAAGAAAGCCGCCGCCCCGAAGGCCGCAGCAGCAGACGCGCGCCCGGCAGCATTTTCAGATGCGCCACGGGACGGCGGTGCGGATGATCTTAAACAGATCAGCGGCGTTGGGCCGAAGCTGGAAGAGACGCTTAACAGCCTCGGCATCTGGCATTTCGATCAGGTGGCCAAGCTGAAAAAGAAAGACATTGAATGGGTGGACGCCCGTCTGCGGTTCAAGGGTCGGATCGAACGCGACGACTGGGTGGGTCAGGCCAAGGCGCTGGCCAAAGGTGACTAGGACACCTGTGCCGCGAGAAACAAACTGAAGAGAAGGGCGGTCAACCGCAATGAGTGCGCAACATCAGGACAGACCATCACAGCAAGCCGCCCTGGCCGCCAAGGGGCGGCTGGTGAGCATTGTGATCCTAGTGACCATGGGTCTGTGGCTGCTGGCGCTCTGGCTCGGGCCAAAGCTGGGCCTGCCCGGGCGCTATGCGTTTCTGTTTGATTTCGCAGCACTGGCCGGGCTTTTCTGGGCGCTGATCGTGTCATTCCAAATACGGCGCGCGCGCAAGGCGCAGCGCGGCAACGAGTAGAAGGGGAGCAATATGCTCACGGACAAGGACCGGATCTTTACCAATATCTACGGCATGCATGACCGCACGCTGAAGGGTGCGCAGGCGCGCGGCCATTGGGACGGCACGGCCGGGATCATCAAGAAGGGGCGCGACTGGATCGTGGATCAGATGAAAGCCTCCGGTCTGCGCGGGCGGGGTGGCGCGGGTTTTCCGACCGGTCTGAAATGGTCTTTCATGCCCAAGGAAAGCGACGGGCGGCCTGCCTATCTGGTGGTCAATGCCGACGAATCCGAGCCCGGCACCTGCAAGGACCGCGAGATCATGCGCCACGACCCGCATACGCTGGTCGAGGGCTGTCTGATCGCCAGCTTCGCGATGAATGCGCATGCCTGTTACATCTACATTCGCGGTGAATACATCCGCGAGAAAGAGGCGCTGCAACGCGCCATTGACGAGGCCTATGACGCGGGGCTGATTGGCAAGAACGCCGCCGGGTCGGGCTGGGATTTCGATCTTTACCTGCATCATGGTGCCGGGGCCTATATCTGCGGTGAGGAAACGGCGCTGCTGGAAAGCCTTGAGGGCAAGAAGGGCATGCCGCGCATGAAACCCCCCTTCCCGGCGGGCGCGGGGCTTTATGGCTGTCCGACCACGGTGAATAACGTGGAGTCGATTGCCGTTGTGCCGACGATCCTGCGGCGCGGGCCGGAGTGGTTTGCCGGTTTCGGGCGAGCCAACAACGCGGGCACAAAGTTGTTTGCCATTTCGGGTCACGTGAACAACCCCTGTGTGGTTGAGGAGGCCATGTCGATTACCTTCGAGGAGTTGATCGAGACCCATTGCGGCGGTATCCGCGGCGGCTGGGACAATCTCAAGGCGGTGATCCCCGGTGGATCCTCGGTGCCGATGATCCCCGGCGCGCAGATGAAAGACGCGATCATGGATTTCGATTATCTGCGCGAACAACGCTCCGGCCTCGGCACGGCGGCGGTGATCGTGATGGATAACTCGACGGATGTGATCAAGGCGATCTGGCGGCTGTCAAAATTCTACAAACACGAAAGCTGCGGCCAGTGCACGCCCTGCCGCGAAGGCACCGGCTGGATGATGCGCGTGATGGACCGTCTGGTCACCGGCGAAGCGGAACCCGAAGAGATCGACATGCTGCTGGATGTGACCAAACAGGTCGAGGGCCACACGATCTGCGCCTTGGGGGATGCGGCGGCCTGGCCCATTCAGGGCCTCATCCGCCATTTCCGCGACGAGATCGAGGACCGCATCAAGCATAAACGGACAGGGCGTGTGAGCGCTGTGGCGGCGGAGTGATGGGGGCTATGATGAAATTATCTGGCGTCTTTCTTTCGCTTTTTGTCGCAATAGGTGTCGGTACAATCGTGACTGCTGCCGGCAACGATCCCTATGGCACGGCAGTTGGACAGGTGGCTGCAGCTTATGAAATGCAACAAGAATGTAACAGTGTTGGTTCTTTTGGCCCCGAAGATTATCAAGGGTTTGTGTTGTCCGCAACGGAGGTCTTGAAGAAGCAAGGGTTGCGAAAAAACAAAATGCGAAAGCTATTGTTTTACGGGCAAACAGTTTGGATTCAGCAGGAGAAAGCAAGAATACTAGCTGAACGCGGGGTCAACGACAATAACAGCTCTGCGGTTTGCTCATTCGCTCGAAACGTTGCTGGAAAGAACGATACTATCGGCCAGTTTTTGGTCCGGGAGTAACATTGATGGTCAATAGATACCACCTCGCCGAACTCAACGTTGGCCGCCTGATCGCGCCGACGGATGATCCGCGCGTGGCGGAGTTCATGGCAAACCTTGATCGGATCAACGGCCTGGGCAAGCGCATGCCGGGGTTCGTGTGGATGATGGAAGGCTCAGGAGAGCCGGGCACGGGCAACACCGATGCCAAGATCGACGGTGACCCGCAATATGTCGCTAACCTCACGGTCTGGGAGAGCGTGGAGACGCTGGAGAAATTCGTCTGGGGCACCATCCACAAGCAGTTTTACGAGCGCCGCCAGGAATGGTTCGAAGTGCTGGGAGAGATGCATTTCGTGATGTGGTGGGTGCCTGAAGGCCATGAACCGACGCTTGCAGAAGCGCTGGACCGGCTGGCACACCTCAAAACCCATGGTGACAGCGATCATGCCTTTGGCTGGTCGCATCTGAAAGAAGCAAGCCAGTGGCGCGCGGGCAGATGCGCGCCGGTGGCCGCGGAGTGAATGGTATGAAGAATCTTGTTTGTCTGATGTTGGCCGCCGGATTTGTTGCCGGGTGCGGCAGTGATGCCGACGAGATTCGGTTTGATGGCCAGTTTTATCGCACGCGTTTGAGCGATCTGGATGAGCGGCAAAAGTTTCAGGTGACAGCACGTCCGGTTTCGGCCTCACTGCTGGGGGCCAAGGAGGCGGCGCGCTACGAGGCGACCGTCTATTGTGTGAATGAATACGGCAGTTCGGCCATTCAATGGGTCGTGGGGCCGGATGATGCGGACGAAACCCTGCCGATTTCCGACGACACCCTGACACTGCAGGGGGCCTGCCCTCTGTGAGTGTCGTGCAGGCATATCCGGCGAAAGCCCCATCGCGGCGGCGGCTGATATTGAATAGCAGCGCGCGCCCCCCCAGATCGGAGGGCAGATAAGGCATGCTGCCTTTGGTGGGAGAACGGATATGCGGAAGATGATTATGACCATGGTCACGGCGGGCGCTGTTTTTGTGACCGGTGTTGCAGCGGCCAACCCGCCCCTGCGGGAGGTCAAATCCATTGATGACGGGCTTTTTGCCATTGGGCTGGCGGATCAGATCCGCAAAAACTGCCCGGTGATCTCTGCACGGATATTCCGGGCGCTGGGGGCCTTGCAGGATCTGAATGCACAGGCCGAAGCCTTGGGGTATACCAAGAAGGAAATTGACGCCCATGTGGACTCGGACGTTGAAAAGGACCGCTTGCGGGCCCGCGCGGCAGATTACATGGCAGCGCAGGGGCTGAAAGTGGATGAGGCCGGGTATTGTGCGCTCGGCAAAGCGGAAATTGCACGCAACAGCACTATTGGCGTGTTGTTGCGTGAGAAATGACAGGGCGCGGCACCGCGCCGCGAGGAACCGATGCGCAACTGCGCAGTGATGGGTAAAGGCAAATGATATGAGCGACTTACGCAAAGTCATTATTGATGGGCAGGAAATCGAGGTGGAGGGCGCGATGACGCTGATCCAGGCCTGCGAAGTGGCAGGTATCGAAGTGCCGCGCTTTTGTTACCACGAGCGTCTGACCATCGCCGGCAACTGCCGCATGTGTCTGGTCGAGGTCGTCGGTGGCCCGCCGAAACCGGCGGCAAGCTGTGCCATGCAGGTGCGCGATCTGCGCCCCGGCCCCGAAGGTCAGCCGCCGGTGGTCAAGACCAACTCCCCCATGGTCAAAAAGGCGCGCGAAGGGGTGATGGAATTTCTGCTGATCAACCACCCGCTGGATTGCCCGATCTGCGATCAGGGTGGTGAATGCGATCTTCAGGATCAGGCGATGGCCTACGGTGTCGATTTCAGCCGCTACCGCGAGCCCAAACGCGCGACCGAAGACCTCGATCTGGGGCCGCTGGTGGAAACCCATATGACGCGTTGCATTTCCTGCACACGCTGTGTGCGCTTCACCACCGAAGTGGCGGGCATTCACCAGATGGGCCAGACAGGCCGGGGCGAGGATGCGGAGATTACCTCCTATCTGGGCCAGACGCTGGATTCGAATTTGCAGGGCAATATCATTGATCTCTGCCCGGTTGGTGCTTTGGTTTCAAAGCCTTACGCCTTTACGGCGCGACCGTGGGAGCTGACGAAAACCGAGAGCATCGACGTGATGGACGCGCTTGGTGCCAGCATCCGCGTGGACACCAAGGGCCGCGAAGTCATGCGCTTCCTGCCGCGCAACCATGACGGCGTGAACGAGGAATGGATTTCGGACAAGACGCGTTTTGTCTGGGATGGGTTGCGCCGCCAGAGGCTCGATAAACCCTACATCCGTGAAAACGGCAAGCTGCGGCCTGCCTCCTGGCCGGAAGCGCTGGCGGCAGCGGCAAAGGCGATGGAAGGCAAATCCGTCGCTGGCATCGTGGGCGATCTCGCCCCGGTGGAGGCGGTGTTTGCGCTCAAGCAATTGATCGAGGGGCGCGGTGGCGTGGTTGAATGCCGCACCGATGGGGCGCGATTGCCAGCGTGGAACCGGTCCGCCTATGCGGGGACGGCACGGATCGACGATCTTGATGCGGCGCAGGCCATCATGTTGATCGGCTCGAACCCGGCGGTCGAGGCACCGGTGCTCAACGCCCGCATTCGCAAAGCCTGGACAAAGGGCGCAAATGTTGGCGTGGTCGGGGAAGCGGTCGACCTTACCTATGAATACAATCATCTGGGCACGGGCCCCGATACGCTGACCGAGCTTTTGGGCCGTGATCATTCAAATGTCGCCGAAAAGCCTTCGGTGATTGTGATCGGGCAGGGCGCGCTGCAGCGCGAGGATGGCGAAGCGGTGCTGGCCGCCGCGATGGCCCTGGCGGAATCGACGAAATCGACCTTCATGGTGCTGCACACGGCTGCGTCGCGGGTCGGCGCGCTGGATGTGGGCGCGACAAACGAAGGCGGCATGGCGGCGGTGTCCAAGGCAGATGTGATCTACAACCTCGGCGCCGATGAGATCGACATCGAAGCCGGACCTTTTGTCATCTATCAGGGCAGCCACGGCGACCGGGGGGCGCATCGGGCTGACATCATCCTGCCCGGAGCGGCCTATACCGAAGAACCGGGGCTTTTTGTCAACACCGAAGGACGGCCGCAGCTTGCCTTGCGTGCAGGGTTTGCCCCGGGCGAGGCCAAGGAAAACTGGGCCATTCTGCGGGCACTTTCGGCGGAGACCGGCGCGCAATTGCCCTATGACAGCATTGCCCAGTTGCGTCAGGCGCTGGTGGATCATGCGCCGCATCTGAGCAAGATCGACGAGGTGCAGGAATATGCGCTCGACCCGCTGGAGCCGGGCAAGATGGCCAGCACCGCGTTCAAACAGGCCATTGTTGATTTCTATCTGACCAATCCCATCGCACGCGCCAGTCAACTGATGGCGGAGTTGTCGGCCAATGCAAAAGCACGCCGCGACGGGGCACTTGCAGCGGAATGAAGCCCATCGCGCTCATATCCCCTCTGGCCCTTGCGGCCTGCGCGCCGCCCGTGCCGGTGGCCGAGGATTTCATTCCCGAATACCTGGGGGCGGAGAGCAAATTGCTGGGTGAGGATCTGGTGCAGGTCAATGTGGCCATGACCAAAGCGCGCGTGCCTGCCAATGTGCAGCGCTATGCAACATGCGCGGTTGCGCAATTCGCTTTGACCCAGGGCTACGGATTTGCCCGACATTTGCGTACAAATGTGACCGAAGAGGGTGGCGTGTGGGCCGCAGATGCTGTTTACACGATCTCGCCAACCCTACCTGACGGGCTAGCTACAATTGACGCAGAAGTCACCGTGGCGGCCTGTAAGGAAACTGGAATACCGACGGTGTGAGGACCTATGGCTGACTTCTTTACCACCCCCGGCGGCATCGCCGTCCTGATCCTGGCACAGGTGCTGGCGGTCGTGGCCTTCGTGATGATTTCGCTGCTGTTTCTGGTCTATGGCGACCGCAAGATCTGGGCCGCCGTCCAGATGCGCCGCGGACCCAACGTGGTGGGGGCCTTCGGGCTTTTGCAAACCGTGGCCGATGCGCTGAAATATGTGGTCAAGGAAGTGGTGGTTCCGGCGGGGGCCGACAAGACCGTCTTCATGCTGGCACCGATGACCAGTTTCGTGCTGGCGATGATCGCCTGGGCGGTGATCCCCTTCAACGACGGCTGGGTGCTCAGCGACATCAACGTCGCCATCCTCTTCGTCCTGGCGATTTCCTCACTGGAGGTCTACGGCGTGATCATGGGCGGCTGGGCGTCGAATTCCAAATACCCGTTTCTGGGCTCCCTGCGCTCGGCCGCGCAGATGATTTCCTATGAGGTGTCACTGGGCCTGATCATCATCGGGGTGATCATCTCCACGGGGTCGATGAATTTCGGCAGCATCGTGGCCGCACAGGACGGCAACTACGCGTTCTTCTCGTGGTACTGGCTGCCGCATCTGCCCATGGTGTTCCTGTTCTTCATCTCCTGCCTGGCAGAGACCAACCGCCCGCCCTTCGATCTGCCCGAAGCGGAAAGCGAACTGGTTGCAGGCTATCAGGTGGAATATTCCTCGACACCTTTCCTGCTGTTTATGGCGGGCGAATATATCGCCATCTTCCTGATGTGCGCGCTGACCTCGCTGCTGTTCTTCGGCGGCTGGCTGTCGCCGATCCCCGGCCTGCCGGATGGGGTGCTGTGGATGATCGCGAAGATGGCATTCTTCTTCTTCCTCTTTGCGATGGTCAAGGCCATCACCCCGCGCTACCGCTATGACCAGTTGATGCGACTGGGCTGGAAAGTCTTCCTGCCGTTCTCGCTCGCCTGGGTGGTCTTTGTGGCCTTTGCTGCAAAATTCGACTGGTTCTGGGGCGCATACGCGCGCTGGGGAATGGGAGGCTGATATGAAAATCAGAGAAAACATGGTTTTTTACACGTTTCCTCGACTGATAATGAATGACGAAAGAGAGTGGTCTACTGCTGGAATTTTAGAAGCTGCTGAAAGTCGATGGAAAGCTCTTTTAGACAAGTCGGCGATTGGCGAGTTTGATAGTGCAGAAATGGCCGCTGTGAAATTGAATGAGCTGCATTCCGACATTGACGCTGATCTTAATTCGACCGGATGGTCGAAACGTGTCTTGGCGACAATTTCGGTCCTTCCTGACGAGTATGAAAGTGGATGGTGGTAAATGACACAGATCGACTACACCCGCGCCGCGAAATACTTCCTGTTGCAGGATTTCTGGGTCGGCATGAAACTGGGGTTGAAGTATTTCTTTGCCCCAAAGGCGACGGTGAACTACCCGCATGAAAAAGGCCCGCTCAGCCCGCGCTTTCGGGGCGAGCATGCGCTCAGACGCTATCCCAATGGCGAAGAACGCTGCATTGCTTGCAAGCTTTGCGAAGCGATCTGCCCGGCACAGGCCATCACCATTGATGCGGAGCCCCGCGACGACGGCAGCCGCCGCACCACGCGCTACGACATCGACATGACCAAATGCATCTACTGCGGTTTCTGTCAGGAAGCCTGCCCGGTGGACGCGATTGTCGAAGGACCAAATTTCGAGTTTTCCACCGAGACCCGCGAAGAGCTGTTCTATGACAAGGACAAGCTTCTGGCCAATGGCGAGCGCTGGGAAGCCGAGATCGCCCGCAACCTTGAACTGGACGCGCCCTACCGATGAGTGATCCCAAGAACCCGTTTGAAGGGGCCAACCCCTTTGCCGCGATGATGGAACAAGCGCAGGAAATGGCGAAGAGCTTTCCGGCGATGGAGGCGTTTTCGCCCAAGGGTTTTGAGAAGATGATGGGCACAATGCCCAAGGACATGATGGAAATGATGTTCGGGAACGCGCTGAACGAAGGCTCGCTGGACGCGCGCACCCGGATGCTGCTGACCCTTGCGGGGCTGACCATGCAGGGCGCGCAGAACGATGTGGCCTTCCGGCAGGCGGTGCGTCACGCGCTGGAGGCCGGGGCCACTGAACAGCATATTGTCGAGACGATCGGGCAGATGTCGATGTTTGCAGGGCTGCCTGCCATGACCCGCGCGCTGGAACTGGCGCAGCAGGTGCTGGACGAAGAGAAGGACAAGGAATGACGGTTTTTGCCTTTTACCTGTTTGCCATCAGCGTGATTGCCGGGGGGCTTTTCACAGTGGTCAGCCGCAACCCGGTGCATTCCGTGCTCTGGCTGATTCTTGCGTTTTTGTCCTCGGCGGGGCTGTTTGTGCTGTTGGGCGCGGAATTCGTCGCCATGCTCCTGATCATTGTCTACGTGGGCGCTGTGGCCGTGCTGTTCTTGTTCGTGGTGATGATGCTGGACGTGGATTTCGCCGAACTCAAGGCGGAGATGGCGAAATACATGCCGCTGGCGCTGCTGATCGGGCTGGTGATCCTGATGCAGTTCGTCATGGCCTTTGGGGCCTGGGAAAGCAACGCTGCTGCCGAAGGGCTGCGTGCGCAGGTGATGCCCGTGGACCGGCACAATACCGAAGCGCTGGGGCTGATCCTTTATGACCAGTATTTCCTGCTCTTCCAGCTTGCGGGCCTGATCCTGCTGGTGGCGATGATCGGCGCGATTGTGCTGACCCTGCGCCATCGCTCTGATGTCAAACGCCAGGATGTGGTCGCCCAGATGATGCGTGACCCGGCGGTTGCAATGGAGCTTAAGGACGTCAAACCGGGGCAGGGGCTTTGACGTCAGGCACAGATCATCAACAAAACCGCCTGTTCGGGATTGAGTACTTGCGCTTCCTTCTGGCTGGTTGCGTTGTGGTCTACCATTACTTCTATGTTGGTCCCGCCGTCGGTGTCGTTCCGGGGGAGCTTTTCTGGACAAGCCATCTGGTATACGGCGGCTATGCCGTTGCTGCGTTTTTCATTATCAGCGGTTACGTGATTTCGCTCTCTTCTGTCGGTAAAACAGCCAGTCAGTTTTTCGCGTCACGTGTCAGCAGATTATATCCGGCGTTGTTCTGCTGCACCCTTATGACCGGCTTTATCTTTTTTGCCTCCGGCGGCATGAACAATAGTCTGTTGATCATGACCAGCCTGAAATCGCTGGCATTTCTGCCCATGCTTGGCGGCGGCAAGATGATCGACCCTGCTTACTGGTCGATTGTCTATGAGTTGCGGTTTTACAGCTTCGTGATGTTGTTGATTTTGGCAGGCAGCATTGATCGGGTTCTGGAAATGCTGACGCTCTTTGTTTTTGTGGGCGCTGGTCTGGTACTCTTGGGGCTGGACACGGAATTTGCCGCCTATGTTCTCTTTCCCTATGCACCCTTCTTCGCATTGGGGGTGATCCTGTTTCGCAGACGTGATGAAGGATGGACCCCCTATCTGAAGGGCATGTTGGCGCTGCATTTTGTTGCCGCCGTGCATGGCGGCTACTTCGATTTCGGCCGGTATGACATGTTGGATGTCTCGCAGGTTGCGATATGGGGCATGACGATTGTCGTGGCAGTATCTCTGGCGCTGGTCATTTTTGCGGAGAACGTCACGGTTCCCGAACACTTCGGCCCGTTTGCGATCCTGCTGGGGGGGATGAGCTATCCATTGTACCTGCTGCATCAGGCGGTAGGCTATATCTGTATCGATTTCATGAGCCGCTACATTGGCGCGCCGGCAGCCTCCGCAACGATGCTGATCGCAGTATTGTTGGCTTCGTTCTTTGTATATCGCTTCATTGAACGGTCCGTCGGCAAAAGCCTCAAGCGGGGCATCTTGTCGATGTTGCCTCCGCGCGGTGCGGCACTACCAACCGGCCAGGTAGGACAACCTGCAACCATAAAGATACCCACGCCTCGAAATACCAAAGGTGAACAGAAATGATCGGACTTGAACATTACCTGACAGTGGCGGCGACGCTTTTTGTCATTGGCATCTTCGGGCTGTTTCTCAACCGCAAGAACATCATCATCCTGCTGATGAGCATTGAATTGATGCTGCTGGCTGTGAACATCAATCTGGTGGCTTTCTCCAGCTTCCTCGGTGATCTGGTAGGGCAGGTGTTCACGCTCTTCGTGCTGACCGTGGCAGCAGCAGAGGCGGCGATTGGTCTGGCCATTCTGGTCTGTTTCTTCCGCAACCGCGGCACCATCGCCGTGGAAGACGTCAACGTGATGAAGGGCTAAGCAATCATGGAAACCATCATCCTCTTTGCCCCTCTAGTTGGCGCGCTTCTCTGTGGGTTCGGCTGGCGGCTGTTTGGCGAGACGGCGGCCATGTGGATCGCCACCTCGCTGCTCTTTGTCTCGGCGATCCTGAGCTGGCTGATCTTTCTGACCTTTGACGGCACGACCGAGCAGATCCAGATCCTGCGGTTTATCGAAAGCGGCACGCTCAGCACGGATTGGTCGATCCGACTGGACCGTTTGACGGCAATCATGCTGATCGTGATCACAACCGTATCGAGCCTCGTGCACCTCTATTCCTTTGGCTACATGGATCATGATCCGCAGTGGAAAGAGGGTGAAAGCTACAAGCCGCGCTTCTTTGCTTATCTGTCGTTCTTTACCTTTGCGATGCTGATGCTGGTGACGGCTGACAACCTTGTGCAGATGTTCTTTGGCTGGGAAGGCGTTGGTGTCGCCTCCTACCTGCTGATCGGGTTTTATTATCGCAAACCAAGCGCCAATGCCGCCGCGATCAAGGCCTTTGTGGTCAACCGGGTGGGGGATTTCGGCTTTGCGCTGGGGATCTTTGCGCTGTTCTTCCTGACCGACAGCATCCGTTTTGACGATATCTTTGCCGCCGCCCCTGATTTGGCAGAAACGCAATTGACCTTCCTGTGGTCGGAGTGGAACGCGGCCAATCTGGTGGCGATGCTGCTCTTTATCGGGGCGATGGGCAAATCTGCGCAGCTGATCCTGCACACCTGGTTGCCGGACGCGATGGAGGGGCCGACGCCTGTCTCCGCGCTCATTCACGCGGCGACCATGGTGACCGCGGGCGTTTTCCTGGTGTGCCGCATGTCGCCGCTGATGGAATTCGCGCCTGAGGCGACCGCTTTCATCACCTTCCTCGGGGCCACAACCGCGTTTTTCGCCGCCACCGTAGGGCTGGTGCAGACCGACATCAAACGCGTGATCGCCTATTCGACGTGCTCGCAGCTTGGCTATATGTTCGTGGCTGCGGGTGTGGGCATGTATTCCGCCGCGATGTTCCACCTCTTCACCCATGCTTTCTTCAAGGCCATGCTTTTCCTTGGTGCCGGTTCGGTGATCCACGCGATGCATCACGAGCAGGACATGACCAACTACGGCGGGTTGCGCAAGAAAATCCCCTATACCTTTGCGGCGATGATGATCGGGACGCTGGCCATCACCGGCGTCGGCATTCCGCTGACCCATATCGGCTTTGCAGGGTTCCTCAGCAAGGATGCGATCATCGAAAGCGCCTTTGCAGGGGGCACCGGTTATGCGTTCTGGCTGCTGGTTGCGGCCGCCGCGATGACGTCCTTCTATAGCTGGCGGCTGATTTTTCTGACCTTCTACGGGACGCCGCGTGGGGACAAACATACCCATGATCATGCCCATGAAAGCCCGATGACCATGCTGATCCCGCTGGGTGTCCTGGCGGTTGGCTCCGTTTTTGCCGGGATGGTCTGGTATGGCAGCTTCTTTGGTCACACTGACAAAGTGGCGAAATTCTATGGTGTGCCTTATGCGGAAGCGGGTGCCCATGGCGAAGCGCACGGGGAGGATCATGCCGCCAAGACGGAGGACGATGGCCACGGCGATGACGCGGCCCATGGCGATGACAAGGCCAAGGGCGGCGAGAAGGAACACCACTATGTCTTCTCCGGAGCACCAGGCGAAGGGGCCATCTATATGGGCCCCGACAATACCGTGCTGGATGATGCCCACGCGGCCCCGAAATGGGTGAAAGTGTCACCTTTCGTGGCCATGCTGAGCGGTTTCCTGATGGCCATGTGGTTCTACATCTGGAACCCGACCCTGCCGGCGCGTCTGGCCGAAAACCAGCGGCCCCTATACCTGTTCCTCAAGAACAAGTGGTATTTTGACGAGCTTTACAACGTGGTCTTTGTGGGCCCGGCCAAATGGATCGGCAGCTTCCTGTGGAAACGGGGCGATGGCGACGTGCTCGACGGCGGCCTCAACGGCGTGGCGATGGGGATCATCCCCTTCTTCACCCGGCTCGCGGGGCGCGCGCAATCGGGCTACATCTTTACCTATGCCTTTGCCATGGTGATCGGCATTGCTGTTCTGGTCACCTGGATGACGATGAGCGGAGGAGCGCACTGATGGACAATCTTCTGTCGATTGTGACCTTCATCCCGGCGGGTGCGGCGTTGATCCTCGCGGTATTCCTGCGCGGTGACGACGAGGCGGCAAACCGGAACGCCAAGTGGCTGGCCATGGCGGCCACAACCATGACCTTCCTGGTGTCGCTGTTTATCCTCGCGGAGTTTGATCCCAACGACACCGGCTTTCAGTTCGTTGAGCAAGCGCCATGGTTGCTGGGGCTGCAATACAAAATGGGCGTCGATGGTATTTCGGTGCTTTTCGTGATGCTCACGACCTTCATGATGCCGCTGGTGATTGCCGCGTCCTGGAATGTGACCGAGCGCGTCAAGGAATATATGATTGCCTTTCTGATGCTGGAAACGCTGATGCTGGGCGTCTTCATGGCGCTGGATCTGGTGCTGTTCTACCTCTTCTTCGAGGCGGGTCTGATCCCGATGTTCCTCATCATCGGCATCTGGGGCGGGGCGAACCGCATCTACGCCAGCTTCAAGTTCTTCCTCTACACCTTCCTCGGCTCGGTGCTGATGCTGGTGGCGATGGTCGGCATGTTCGCGGATGCGGGTACGACGGACATCGAGGTGCTGCTGAAACACCAGTTCGCCTTTGAGACCTTCTCGGTCGCGGGCGTCACGGTTGTGGGCGGTCTGCAAACCCTGCTGTTTCTGGCCTTCTTCGCCAGCTTTGCCGTCAAAATGCCGATGTGGCCGGTGCACACATGGTTGCCCGATGCCCACGTTCAGGCCCCCACAGCCGGATCGGTCGTTCTGGCGGCGATCCTGCTCAAAATGGGCGGCTATGGCTTCCTGCGGTTTTCCTTGCCGATGTTCCCTGTGGGCTCCGAAGTGATGACGCCGCTGGTCTTGTGGATGTCGGCCATTGCGATTGTCTACACCTCGCTGGTCGCTCTGGTGCAGGAAGACATGAAAAAGCTCATCGCCTATTCGTCCGTCGCCCATATGGGCTTTGTAACCATGGGGATTTTCGCGGCTAATCAGCAGGGTGTGGATGGGGCGATCTTCCAGATGATCAGCCACGGGTTCATCTCCGGCGCGCTCTTTCTCTGCGTTGGCGTGATTTACGACCGCATGCATACCCGTGATATCGACGCCTATGGCGGGCTGGTGAACCGGATGCCGGCCTATGCGCTGATTTTCATGCTCTTTACCATGGCCAATGTGGGCCTGCCGGGCACCAGCGGATTTGTGGGTGAATTCCTGACGCTGATGGCCGTCTTTCAGGTCAATACATGGGTTGCGGCAGTGGCCACCACCGGTGTGATCCTCTCGGCGGCCTATGCGCTCTGGCTCTACCGCCGCGTGGTCATGGGTGATCTGATCAAGGAGAGCCTGCGCTCGATCAGCGACATGACCTCGCGGGAACGCTGGATATTCGCACCGCTGGTGGCGATGACGCTGCTTTTGGGCGTCTACCCTGCGCTGGTGCTGGACATCACCGGCCCGGCGGTTGCGGCTCTGGTTGGCAATTACGACACGGCATTGACGGCGGCTGAGGCCGCGTCACAGCTCGCGTCAAACTAAAGGACGGACAACATGGTATCCGCTGATTTGACACTTGTTCTGCCGGAAATCCTGCTGGCGCTCTATGCCATGGGCATGCTGATCGTGGCGGTCTACACCACCAAGGACGGGCTGGCGCCGACGCTGATCTGGATGACGGCTGCCGTGATGGCCGCATTGGGTCTGTGGATCGCAACCACCGGCGAGGGGACGGCCACAGCCTTCAACGGCATGCTGGTGCTCGACGGGTTTGCGCGGTTTGCCAAGGTGACGATCCTGCTGTCGGCTGCTGCCGTGCTGATCATGTCAGAGGCCTATATGAAATCGCGCGATCTGTTGCGGTTCGAATACCCCCTGCTGGTGGCGCTGAGTGCGGTTGGCATGATGGTGATGGTCTCCGCCGGGGATCTGATGGCGCTTTATATGGGGTTGGAACTGCAATCGCTGGCGCTTTATGTGGTGGCCTCGCTGCGGCGGGATTCTGTGAAATCGACCGAAGCGGGTCTGAAATACTTCGTGCTGGGCGCGCTTTCGTCTGGTTTGCTACTCTACGGCGCATCGCTTGTGTACGGCTACGCGGGCACAACGCTCTTTTCGGGCATCATTGAAACCGCTCAGCATGGCGAGGTTTCCGTCGGGCTGCTCTTTGGTCTGGTCTTCCTGATCTCGGGCATGGCTTTCAAAGTCTCCGCCGTGCCGTTCCACATGTGGACGCCGGATGTCTACGAAGGCTCCCCCACACCGGTTACGGCGTTTTTTGCGACAGCCCCCAAAGTGGCGGCCATGGGGCTTTTCGCCCGCGTTTTGCATGACGCCTTCGGCAATGCGGTCAGCGACTGGAGCCAGATCATCGCACTGCTGTCGGTGCTGTCGATGTTCCTCGGTGCCGTGGCGGCGATTGGCCAGACCAATATCAAACGCCTGATGGCCTTTTCGTCGATTGCCCATATGGGGTACGCGCTGATGGGTCTGGCGGCAGGCACCGTGCTGGGCGTGCAGGCGATGCTGATCTACATGGCGATCTATGTGACCATGAACATCGGCACCTTTGCCTTCATCCTGATGATGGAGAAAGACGGCCAGCCGGTGACGGATATCGCCTCGCTCAACATGTATGCCAAGCGTGAACCGGGCAAGGCGCTGGCCATGCTGGTGTTGCTTTTCAGCCTTGCCGGTGTGCCGCCGATGCTGGGCTTTTTCGGCAAGTTCTACGTGCTTCGCGCCGCCTATGAGGCCGGTCTGGCCTGGCTGGCCATCGCGGGGGTCGTGGCCTCGGTGATCGGTGCCTACTATTATCTGCGCATCGTCTTTTTCATGTATTTCGGCGATGAGAGCAAAGAGGGGCTCGACAGTGGCGGGTCGAACACCGTGCTCTGGGGGTTTCTGATGGCCTCTGCCGCGATCATGGTTCTGGGCATTGCCAATATGTTCGGGGTCGAGACCGCCGCTGCCGCCGCAGCCGAGACCCTGCTCAACTGAGCAGGGGCGTGACCGGTCCTGCCAAACGCATCTTCGGACCAGCGCCTCAGCGGGTCACCGCATCATGAGCACCTGGCCTGAGGGATATGGGCGCATTGTGCTGCCCAGCGTCGAGTCTACCCTAGACGAAGCCGTGCGGCGCGCACGCGACACGCCCGGTGCTTTCTGGGTGCTTGCCCATGTGCAAACGGCGGCACGGGGACGGCGCGGGCGGCCATGGAGTATGCCCGCTGGAAATTTTGCCGCAACCCTGTTGCTACGCCCGCAGGAACCCGCCGGCGTTGCGGCGCTGCGGTCCTTCTTGATGTCACTGGCGCTCCACAGGGCGCTTGTGGATGTGACGGCGAACCCGGATGATTTGGCGCTGAAATGGCCCAATGATGTGCTGCTGCGGGGCGGCAAACTGGCCGGTATCCTGCTGGAAAGCACCGGTCAGGGCGGGCAGATGGGGCCTCTGGCCATCGGGGTGGGCGTGAACCTGCGCCATGCGCCCGGTGCCGATGAGGTCGAGCAGGGCGCGTTGCGCCCGGTGTCCTTACGCGGTGAGACCGGCCATGACATCACACCGGAGTCCTTTCTTGACATCCTCGCCACGCATTACGCAGCGCTGGAGACACAGTTTGTCACCTACGGGTTTGCGCCGATCCGAACCGCCTGGCTGGCCCATGCGGCACGGCTTGGCCAACCTATCCTGGCACGGACCGGGCGCGAAGAGATTTCCGGCACCTTTGAGGACATCGACGGCGATGGTAACCTGATGCTGCGCACTGCGCGCAATCTGCGCGCCATCGCGGCGGCGGATGTGTTTTTTCAAAGCCCATAGGGGAGGCAGGCCATGCTGTTGGCAATTGATTGCGGGAACACAAACACGGTCTTTGCGATCTGGGACGGGCAGCAGTTTCTGGCCTCCTGGCGGACCTCGACCGAGTGGCAGCGCACGGCGGATCAGTATTACGTCTGGCTGAGCACATTGATGCGCCTGCAGGGCATCGAGGCGCAGATCACCGATATGATCATCTCCTCCACCGTGCCGCGCGTGGTCTTCAACCTGCGGGTTTTGGCGGACAGGTATTTCAGCACGCGCCCGCTTGTGGTGGGCAAACCCGACTGTCTGTTGCCCGTCGATGTGCGCGTCGATCAGGGCACGCAAGTGGGCCCCGACCGGCTGGTCAACACGGTGGCAGGGCATGACCTATACGGCGGCGATCTGATCATGGTGGATTTCGGCACCGCCACCACATTCGACGTGGTCGATAGCGATGGGGCGTACATCGGCGGGGTGATCGCCCCCGGCGTGAACCTCAGCCTTGAGGCGTTGCATCAGGCTGCAGCGGCCCTGCCGCATGTCGATATTTCCAAACCGCAAGCGGTGATCGGCACAAACACGGTCACTTGCATGCAGTCGGGCGTTTTTTGGGGTTATGTCGGGCTGGTGCGTGAGATATGTGCCCGGATCAAGGCAGAGCGTGATCGAGAGATGCGCGTAATATCAACGGGGGGGCTGGCCCCATTATTCCAGCAGTCCGAAGCGCTTTTTGACGCTTTCGAGGACGATCTGACAACGCACGGTCTGACCGTGATCCACAAGTTTAACAAGGACAACGCTTAACCACATGAGCAATGAAAGACTGATCTACCTGCCTCTCGGAGGGGCGGGCGAAATAGGCATGAACGCCTATGTTTACGGCTATGGACGCCCCGGCAAGGAACGCCTGATCGTGGTTGATCTGGGCATCGCCTTCCCCGATATGGACACCAGCCCCGGCGTCGATGTGATCATGCCGGACATCGCCTGGCTGGTGGAACGGCGTGACCGGATCGAGGCGGTGTTCATCACCCACGCACATGAAGATCACGTGGGCGCCATCGCCCACACATATGATCAGCTCAAGGCACCGATCTATGCGCGCGCCTTCACGTCGAATATCGCGCGCCGCAAGATGGCGGAACACGGCCACCCCGAGGATGCGGTGACAACCGTGTCCGCCTGGCCGGAGAAGGTTGCCGCAGGGCCGTTCTCAGTCGGCTTCCTGCCGATTTCGCATTCGATCCCGGAAAGCTCCTCGCTGATCATCGACACACCTGAGGGCCGGGTGATCCACTCAGGGGATTTCAAACTGGACGAAACGCCGCTGGTGGGCGAACCCTTCGATCCGGACCTCTGGGCAGAGGTCAGCAAGGGCGGTGTCAAGGCGCTGATCTGTGACAGTACCAATGTCTTTTCACCAAAACCGGGCCGTTCCGAGGCGAGCCTGGGTCCGGAAATCACCAAGCTGGTGCAAAAGGCCAAGGGGATGGTTGTGGCCACGACCTTTGCTTCCAACGTCGCACGGGTCAAAACGCTGGCGGAGGCCGGAGAGCGCGCAGGCCGTTCCATCGTGCTGATGGGGCGCGCGATGAAGCGGATGATCGAAGCGGCGGTGGAAACCGGCGTTCTGACTGATTTTCCGCCTACCGTCGCCCCCGAAGATGCCAAATCCATCCCGCGCGAAAACCTGATGCTGCTGGTCACCGGTTCGCAGGGCGAACGGCGCGCAGCCTCGGCGCAATTGTCACGCGGCAAATATCAGGGGATGGAGATGAAAGAGGGCGATCTTTTTCTTTTTTCCTCCAAAACGATCCCCGGCAATGAAAAGGGTGTCATCCGCATCATGAACGCCTTTTCTGAGCAGGGTGTCGATGTGGTTGATGACAGCGATGGGCTTTATCACGTGTCGGGCCACGCCAATGGTCCTGATCTGGAACGGCTGACCTCAATTGTGAAACCGCAGGTGCTGATCCCGATGCACGGCGAGCACCGGCATCTGCGCGAACATGTGAAAATCGCCAACCGCAATGGGATGGCAGGTGTTCTGGCGGTGAACGGTATGATGGTGGATTTGTCCGGTAACCAGCCGACGATTGCGGAATATATCGACACCGGGCGCACCTATCTCGACGGCTCGGTGCAGATCGGGCAAATGGATGGCGTGGTGCGGGACCGTATCCGGATGGCGTTGAACGGCCATGTGGTCGTCACGGTCATTCTGGATGACGAGGACGAACCTCTGGGGGAACCCTGGTGCGAAATCAAAGGGTTGCCGGAGATCGGATCCAGCAAGGCATCGCTTGTCGATGTGCTAGAAGCCGATCTGGGTCAGTGGCTGGCGCGGGCCGGCGCAAAAACCCTGCGGGATGACGATAAGCTTCACGAGGGTTTGAAACGCACCGTGCGCAATTCCGCTCTGGAAGAAATCGGGCGCAAGCCGGAAGTGACAATCGTGGTGAGCAGGCTCAGTTGAGCCTGCTTATCCGGCGCTGCGTTCCTTGAAGCTCAGCCCAATGAATTCCGGCGTGTGATCGCCTAGGCCGACAACCTTGTTGCCACCGCGGTCATTGCTCTGCTTGCCGCGTCCCGATGTGCGGCTGCGGGCGCTGCGTTTGGGCTCTTCGACGGCCTGAGCGTCCGCTGTTTCACTCGCGCTTTGCGCTGCCGGAGCCTCGTCAGGTGATTTCTGGGCGGCGTCGTCTTTCTTGCGGCTGCGCGTTCGGCTGCGCTTGGGCTTGTCCTCTTTCTCCGCATCCGCTGGTTTGTCGGCAGCTTTTTCCGCTGCGAGCGGGTTGTCGAGCTTGGGAATTTCGCGCTGCACAAGCCGTTCGATATCCGCAAGGTTTCTCTCATCGCGCGGTACGCAGATCATGATCGCCTTGCCGTCGCGCCCGGCACGTCCGGTACGGCCAATGCGGTGCACGTAATCTTCGGCATGGCTCGGCACATCGAAGTTGAACACATGGCTGACCGACGGCACATCGAGCCCACGCGCGGCCACGTCCGACGCCACCAGAAACCGCAGCGTCCCGTCGCGAAAACCGTCAAGCGTGCGGGTGCGCTGGCTCTGGTCCAGATCGCCGTGAATGGGGGCGGCGTCATAGCCGTATTTTTTCAGCGATTTCGCGACGATATCCACATCGACCTTGCGATTGCAGAAGACAATCGCATTGGTGCATGTGTCGCCTTCGGCATCAATCATGCGGCGCAGCACTTTGCGCTTTTCCGACGGTTCGCGGTCCTTGCGTGAGCCTTTGAACATGACAACGCCCTGCGTGATGTTTTCGCCGGTCGTCGCCTGACGCGCCACCTCGATCCGTTCAGGCGCTGAAAGAAACGTATTGGTGATCCGCTCGATTTCAGGTGCCATGGTGGCGGAGAAAAACAGCGTTTGCCGGGTGAAGGGCGTGAGGCCGAAAATGCGTTCGATATCCGGGATAAAGCCCATGTCGAGCATGCGGTCCGCTTCATCCACCACCATGACCTTGACGTCCGACAGGATCAGTTTGCCGCGCTCGAAATGGTCCAGCAACCGGCCCGGCGTCGCGATCAGAACGTCCACACCCTTGTCGATCAGCGTGTCCTGTTCCTTGAACGACACGCCCCCGATCAGCAGCGCCTTGGTTAGCTTGAGGTGCTTGGAATAGGTGTCGAAATTCTCTGCTACCTGTGCGGCCAACTCGCGGGTGGGGCACAGCACAAGGCTGCGCGGCATGCGTGCCCGGGCGCGTCCGCGCGCAAGGGCCGTGATCATCGGCAGCACGAAGCTCGCGGTTTTCCCGGTGCCGGTTTGGGCGATGCCCAACACGTCCTTGCCCTCCAGAGCAGGCGGGATCGCACCCGCCTGAATGGGCGTGGGTGTTTCATAGCCTGCTTCTTGAACAGCTTTCAGAACCTTGGGGTTCAGATTCAAATCAGTAAATTTGGTCATATATGTCCGGTTTTGGCGGACACTATTTTGGCCCGCAGCAGCGTTCATGTCGGCCCGAATGGCCCAAGTGGCGACCTTTGTCGCGACATGCTCCGCGTCCATATCAACAAGTGTTACCAGCGTCAAATAATTGCGCTATCCGCCCGTGAAATCAGGGAAATGCTGGTTAACATGGGCATCGAGGTCAAGCCTGTGTTCCGCCAGCAGGTCATGGGCTTGAAGGCGGGCACGATGATCGGGTGTATCGGCGCAGACTTCGTCAAAGAAATGACGCAACCCCGAATCGCCCCGGGATTGCACAAGCTGAGCGAGAAAGTCGTGCAACGTCACGCCGCCTGATTCTGCTGGTGCGAGGTCGGCTCGGTAGGCGCCTTTGATATGGCGGTAGTCATAGGCGGCGCGCCAGGTGTCCCAAGTGGCCGCATGAACATGGGCCAAGGTTACATCGGTTAACGCGGCCTCTGCGGGGTTCATTGTGTCCGACTGAAAGATGTTATGAATCCGCACCTCGATATCGTTTCGTCCGGTGCGCACGAGAAGTTTGCCGGCAACATGGCTCAGAAACCCGCCTCTCACATACTGCCCGTAGGTCGGGTAGAGCGCCTTGACCGTGCTCAGCCGATCAGGACCATTCGGAACAAACCGTTTGAAGGCCATGGTTTCCCCGGTCGGCTGTAATTGAGCCAAGGCTTCCATCGGGCGGATGCGCGCGGTCAGGCAGGTTACGGGCAGTTGCGACAGATGTTGCCAAAGCGGTTTTTCTGCGATCAGAAATTCATCGACATCCATGTGGATCAACCAATCCAGATCACTCGCGCGCTGATAGCAATGCGTCGCGTTGCGCGACTGTCTGACCTGATGTTTGACGGGTGGTTTGCCGCCACGCCTGCGCCAATAGGTATCATCGCAAAGGGTGACGCGGCATTTGGGGTGCGCCTTGAGGTGGGCAAAAGCATCCGGATTTGGCGCATCGAGAAAGATGTGAACCCGGTGCGCCCCAGCGCTCAGATGAAAGGCGGCAAAGCGAAGGATGTCCTTGGCCGAGGCTTTGACCGTGGCGCAAAGCCCCCATTTGACCTCGCGGGTCACGTATCGTCCTTGGGTTTGAATTTCTGCACCCGACCGAGAATGCTGCGATGATCGGTCATGGCCATCCAGAGCATGCGCATGCCCAACGGGCGGATGGTTGCATCGCGTTCGCACAATTGCCAGAGCCGCGACAGCAGAACACGGTCCAGATCGCCGCCCTTGAGCGAATAGGGCTGCATTTGAAATGCCAGCGCCGGGCGCCTGATGCCGGGTTTACGGCGGAAAGGCGTGCTGTTTGCAAGACCTGTGACGCGGCGTTCGCTGTCATGCAGCTTGATCATGTCAAACAGCGTCGACAATCCCATGCCGAGCGCGCGCTGGTCGCCGTTCTGGCCCACATCCGCAAAACTCGTCGCCGCTGAAATCAACCAGCGCGTGGGCAATTCGCGCGCCATGGCATTGCCGTGCTCGGCCCAGATACGAAAAAACAGGTTCAGCGCGTGTTGGGGAGGATCGCGTCGCCGCGTCACCGCGATCAGCATGGCATGGAGGTGATGCAGCGCGCTTTCGCCTTCAAACTGCGCCTGAAGCTCAACCCATTTACGCCCGGCCGAAAATCGCGCCGCGTCGCGAAAATCCACCTCCGGTGCCACAACCTTGCGGGTGTGCACCGCCTCAAGGTCGACATCTTCGGGAGGTAAAATCTCGTCAAGCTCTTCAAAAGGTCGCTGGCGTCGCTCCAGCTCGCGCATCAGCTTGAAGTAGCCGCCCCGATGAATTTCGTCCTTGTTGTTCATGGCGAGGCCGTCAGACCATCATTTCCTTTGTTGCCGTCAGTTTGACGTCCGGATAGTCGCGCGCGACCCGGTCGATATCCCACTGTAGGCGCGTCAGGTAAACGATGTCACCATCGTGATCATGGGCGATATGCTGCTTGTTGCTGTCCGAGAAACGCTCGACGGCCTGCTTGTCACCGCTGACCCAACGGGCGGAAGTGAATTGTGAGGTGTCGAACCGCACCGGCAACCCGTATTCCAGCTCGATCCGGCTGGCTAGCACCTCAAACTGCAACTGCCCCACAACGCCGACGACGAAACCGGAGCCAATCGACGGTTTGAAAACTTTCGCGGCACCTTCCTCGGCAAATTGCATCAGCGCCTTTTCAAGATGTTTGGCCTTGAGCGGATCACCCGCCCGCACGCCTTGCAAAAGCTCAGGCGCAAAGGAAGGGATGCCGGTCACGCGGATGGCTTCGCCTTCGGTCAATGTGTCGCCGATGCGCAATTGCCCATGGTTGGGAATGCCGATGATGTCGCCCGCCCATGCTTCCTCGGCCAACTCCCGATCTGAGGCAAGGAACATGACCGGGTTGCTGATGGTCATGGGTTTCTTGGTGCGCACATGTGTGAGTTTCATGCCGCGCTGAAAGTGTCCCGAGGCCAGACGTACAAAGGCCACGCGGTCGCGGTGCTTGGGGTCCATATTGGCCTGAACCTTGAAGACGAAACCTGCCACCTTCTTCTCTTCGGGCAGCACCTGGCGCGGCTCCGCGGACTGGATCTGGGGTTCTGGCCCGTAGCTGGCAATGCCCTCCATCAACTCCTTGACGCCAAAGGAGTTAATCGCGGACCCGAACCAGATGGGTGTCAGCGAGCCTTCATGCATCGCGGCCAGATCAAGGGGCGGCAACAGTTCACGCGCCATTTCGACATCTTCGCGCAGTTTGTCCAGCAGTGCGGCGGGCACGTGGTCGGCGAGTTTCGGGTCTTCGAGCCCGTCAATCTCGATGGTCTCGGCCACGCGATTGCGATCCGCGCGGTCCATCAGCTCAAGACGGTCGCGCAGGATGTCATAACACCCCAGGAAATCGCGCCCGACGCCGATGGGCCAGCTGGCCGGTGTCACGTCAATGGCCAGATTTTCCTGAATTTCATCAATGATTTCAAAGACGTCCCGGCTTTCACGGTCCATCTTGTTACAGAAGGTCAGGATCGGCAGATCGCGCATGCGGCACACTTCAAAGAGCTTCTGCGTCTGGCTTTCCACGCCTTTGGCGCCGTCGATGACCATAACGGCGGCATCCACGGCGGTTAGCGTCCGGTAGGTGTCCTCGGAGAAATCGGAGTGACCGGGCGTGTCCACCAGATTGAACCGGAACTCTTTGAAATCAAAGGACATGGCAGAGGCGGAAACCGAAATGCCGCGATCCTTTTCCATGGCCATGAAATCCGAACGGGTCCGGCGTGCTTCACCTTTAGCGCGTACCTGTCCGGCCATCTGGATGGCCCCGCCAAACAGCAGGAATTTCTCCGTCAGCGTGGTCTTGCCCGCATCGGGGTGGCTGATGATGGCAAAGGTGCGACGCCGTGCAATTTCAGGCGGCAACTCGGGGCGATTGTGAGATGAATCCAGCATGGGTGCGCGTATAGCGAGGCGGGCAGGGCGCGGCAAGCGATGAGCAAGCTGCCAGGCCTTGCAAATGCGATGACCCCTGGTCCTGATCTAGCTCAGCGTGGCATTGCGCAGATGGTCCATGATATCTGCATCCACCGCCACATGACCGCAAGCTGCTGTGCCGTGGGTCAGTATGGGGGCGTTAGACGTTCGCCGCATATTGAAATCGTTTAATATTTCGGACGGCATCAGCGGTGCTGTGCGCCCGTCAATTGGCAGGGTTTCGATTGCAATGCCATGCGCGTAGATGACCTCGCGGGTGTCGAAGACTAGTTGATAGTAGTCTACAAACCCCCCTGACAACGCCCTTATGGAGTGGCCATCTACAAGATCGGCCGCTTTGACGTGCAATTCGGAATGTCCCACCCCTGTTTGGTGAGGGTGCCGGGAGATCAAAAATCTTTGGTTGGCACTGACAATCAGATCGTACGAATTTTGCAGCGCTCCGGCGAGAATGCGGACCGGGGCAAAGGCGCCAAGAGCGCGTTGCGTGCTGTACCCAATCCAACGCAGGCGCTGGATGCCATTGTCACGGGTCAGAACCGGATCGCCGATTTTCAGGTCCTCGATACATTTCTGACGGCCTTTACCGGTGGTGATCACCGTCCCGCGCGTGAGCGAACCGCAGGAAGCCTGCGCCAGTCTCAATGCAGCCTTATGTGTGTCGACACCGATCAACTGGTAGTTCATCTGCGCCTTCAGCGCGCCCAACGGCAGGGCGAAAACCTCATCTGTTGCACCGTCCCTGTCCATCTGTACCAAAATGACGACTTCGGTCAGGGGCGCATCATCGGACATCAGCGTCACAACACAGTCAAGGCGGACCTCTGCACCGATCACACCGACCTCGCTGGCGGGGGCGATGTGATACTGCCCGCGGTCGTTGCAGAGCAGCATTAGCCGGTGCAAAAGCGGCGGATCCACCAGAGAATAAACATCGTCCAGTACCAGATCATCTGCGTCGCCTAACCCGTCGCCATCATTGACGCCGGAAATTACGGTCATTTCAGATGCCAGAAAGGCTGCGAAGGACTGATCCGGGGTATCTGTGTGTTTCAGGAGCATGTTCCTTTGCTGTTTGGCATCGTTTGACTTTCAAGGTGTTAACGCAGGTTTGTCGCAACGCGATAAGATGGCGCAGTCTTTTGCTGGTCTCTTCTGTTGCCACAGTGTTAGGCATAGTCTGAAACGAAGGGGAGCATGTTATGGATTTGGGCATCAAGGGGAAACGCGCGGTAATTTGCGCATCTTCGAAAGGGTTGGGATTTGGTTGTGCACAGGCCTTGGCCGCGGCGGGTTGCGATTTGGTCATGAATGCGCGCGGTCAGGAGACCCTGGAAGCAGCGGCTGAAAAAATCCGTTCGGAACACGGCGTATCGGTCGAGGCGGTCGCTGCCGATATCACCACGGATGTAGGGCGCGCGGATGTTCTTTCGGTGGTCGGCAGTGCTGATATTTTGGTCAATAACGCGGGCGGGCCGCCACCGGGCATGTGGCATGACTGGGATCGCGATGACTTTATCGCGGCGCTGGATGCCAATATGCTGTCGCCCATTGCCATGATCAAAGCGCTTGTCCCCGGCATGATGGAACGCGGCTGGGGCAGGGTGGTCAATATTACCTCGCAATCGGTCAAAGCGCCCATACCGCAGTTGGGATTGAGCAATGCCGCGCGCACCGGGTTGACGGGCTATGTGGCAGGCACCAGCCGTCAGGTGGCAGGCTCCGGCGTGACGATCAACAACCTGTTGCCCGGCATTCACGCAACCGACCGCGCGCAGGCCTTGGATGGCCCGGTGGCCGAGCGAGAAGGGATCACGTTGGAGGAAGCGCGGGCGCGTCGTTCCGCGACGATTCCCGTCGGTCGATACGGGACGCTGGAAGAATTCGGTTCTGTTTGTGCGTTTTTATGCTCGCAACATGCAGGGTTCATGGTGGGGCAGAACATTCTTCTGGATGGTGGTGCCACCAACGCCACGATCTGACCCATGGCCGATAAGTTTTCGCTGAAGGATTATCTGTTCAACCCGCAGACGGTGGACCAGCTTGCGCAGGAATATGCCGCGGGCGTACCACATTTTGATCCGCAGAAATTTGCCCGCGCGGCGCTTGGCGGCTTCGACACGCGCGAACTGATGGCCCGTCTGGAATGGCTGGCCGACTGCATTGAGGCGCAGTTGGCAGAGGGTTTTGACGCCATGGCAGATCAACTCGAAGCGGCCATGCCTGCGCCGCTGAACCCCGATCTGCAGGACGATGATTTCGGTCATTTCATCCATGCGGTGCCGGGTATTCTGGCCGTGCGCCATGGGCTGGAGGCGCACCGCCCCCGGGCAATGGACCTGCTTTATCGGGCCACGCAGCGGTTCTCGATGGAATTCTACATCCGCGCTTTTCTGAACCGTTGGCCGCAGGAAACCCTCGCCATGTTGCAAAAATGGGCGCAGGACGACAATTACCACGTACGCCGCCTTGTCAGCGAAGGGACGCGCCCCAAGCTGCCTTGGGCCAAATCCGTGGATCTGACTCCGGATCAAACCTTGCCGCTTCTGGATATCCTGCATGCAGACCCCACGCGCTATGTCACACGGTCGGTGGCTAACCATCTGAATGATCTGTCCAAAATCCGTCCCGATCTGGTGCTGGAGCGTCTGGCATCTTGGAAAGCGGCAGGAAAGCAGACCGCCAAGGAGCTTGACTGGATGACCCGTCATGCGCTGCGCAGCCTGATAAAAGAAGGTCACCCCGGCGCTATGATGGCTCTGGGCTATGACCCGGATGTACCGGTCACGGTCGATCTGGACATCCTGACTCCAACGCTCGCCGTGGGTGAGACCCTGAAATTTAACTGCCAGGTCGCGGCGGCGACGGATTTGCCGGTGCTTGTGGATTACCGCATCACCTTTGCACGCCCGGAGGGCAAGCAGGGTAGCAAGGTCTTCAAGCTCAAACAGGGCAAGGCCACGCCGTCAAAACCCTTTGGGGTCAGCAAAGCGCATAAGCTCAAAGGGGACGCGACAACCTTTCGTCTCTATCCGGGCAGGCACATGGTGACCGTTCAGGTCAATGGCGTTGACCGCGCGCAGGCCTCCTTTGAGCTGACCGACTGATCGTTATTCAAACGTCTGTTCACGTTTTTGACAGCTTGTCGTCGCCCGTCTGGCATCACGTCTGACGGTCGGGTACCGGTTGGGGTCAAACAGAAAAGGCCCATCCGCAATGCAAACCACTCTTCTTGTTGTCATTTCCGGTGTGATCATCGTCGCCAGCCTGCTGGCAGCGCCCCGACGTGTCAGCGTTGACGGCTTTTTCAGCGGCAAATCCGACAGCGGTGTCGCACCGGGCCTCTGGGTTCTGGTGCTCAGTCAGGTGACCACGTGGATTTTTGCGCGGTCGCTGATGAATGCGGCCATTCTGGGATATTACTACGGGATCGCCGGAACCCTTGCCTATGCGGCCTACTACGGGTCGTTTCTGACCGGCGGTTTCATTGTAGGCCATCTGCGCGCCAAGGGTGCGGGATCGCTTCAGGACTGGCTGGGTACGCATTTCGGCACCATCGGGCAGGCGGCCTATAATTTGGTGATCGGCTTGCGCCTGCTCTCCGAGGTTTTTGCCAACCTGCTGGTGGTCGGGCTGATTTTCGACGCGCTGGCAGGCGGCAGCGGCACAATTGCCATTCTGATCGTCTCCGTTCTGGGGCTGGCCTATTCCGCCTGGGGTGGGCTCAGCGCCGCGCTGCGGACGGATGTGGTGCAGATGCTGCTTTTTCTGGTGGCGCTGACGCTGGCTTTTGGCGCATTGGTTCTGACCCCGGGGTTTTCGTTGACAGCCGTTTTGACCGCGCCGGGCGCATCAGGCCCTTACAACGGATGGATCCTGCTGGCGGTTGCGGCCCTTCAGGTCTTTTCCTACCCCGCCCATGATCCGGTGATGATGGACCGCGGGTTTCTTGCCGACAAAGACACCACGCGCCGGTCCTTCCTGCATGCCTTCTGGATTTCGACGCTATGCATTCTCGCCTTCGGGTTTTTCGGCATTCAGGCCAGCCTCGTTGGCGCACCCTACGAAGGGCAGTTGATCGGCACATGGGGGGGTATGTTCCCGCCCTGGGTCTTTGCTCTGCTTGTCATCTCGCTGCTGGTCTCGGCCATGAGCACATTGGATTCCGCGCTGGCCTCCTCTGCGCGACTGGCTGTAGAAGAGCTGGGTCTTGCCACCCGCAGCCTCATGGGCGGGCGCATCGTCATGGTCGTCGTCATGGCGCTGGGGGCGGCGCTGACACTCTGGGGCAACGCCACGCTTTTTGACGCGGTGGCGGTCAGCGGAACGGCCTCGATGTTCCTCACCCCGGTTCTGCTGATCGGGTTAGTGGGTGCGCGGCGCATCCCGCTGTGGTCTTACCTCACGGCCTTCGGAGCGGCGGTGACGGGTGCCTTTGCCTACTTTGCCCGCAGTTGGGACAGCGTGGCCGCCTTTTTGCCCGAAGGTCACAAATACGAACAGCTGCTGGTGATCTGCTGCGTCGTTTTATGCATCGGCTTCGTGGCAGTGCTTGCGGGCGCGCGGAAGGGCTGATAGCTCATCACCTGATTATTTCAGTCGGATTTGATGAGCGCCGCGTGACACCTGCACCTCCAAGGTTGGAAATCAAGAACCTGATGCGGTCGTTTGACGGGCGCGCCGTGGTCAATGATGTCAGCTTTTCGATCCAGCCCGGGCAGGTCACCTGCCTGCTAGGTCCGTCTGGATGCGGCAAATCCACCACCCTGCGCATGATTGCGGGTGTCGAAATGCAGGATAGCGGTGAAATCTACGTCGACGGATCGCTGGTCTGTGACACGATTTTCCGCCTGCCGCCCGAGCGCCGTGAAATTGGCCTGATGTTTCAGGATTTCGCGCTTTTCCCCCACCTCAGTGTGGCCGAAAACGTGGCCTTTGGCCTCAAATCCGGCAGCAAGGCAGACAAGCGCAAACGGGTGGAGGAACTGCTGGAACGTGTCGATCTGATGCGGTTCATCGACGGGTTTCCGCATCAGTTGTCGGGCGGCGAGCAACAGCGTGTGGCGCTGGCCCGTGCGCTGGCCCCGAAACCCAAGATCATGCTGATGGATGAGCCGTTTTCCGGCCTTGATAACCGGCTGCGCGACGGCATCCGGGACGAGACGTTGAACATCCTCAAGGAGCAGGACACCGCCGTTCTGCTTGTCACCCACGAGCCCGAAGAAGCCATGCGCATGGCAGATGAGATCGCCTTGATGCGTGACGGCCGCATTGTGCAGCACGGCGCGCCCTACAATGTCTACACGCGGCCCGTTGATCGTGCTGCTGTGTCGTTCTTTTCAGATGCCAATGTTTTGCGCGCTCAGGTAACAGGGGCGCTGGCGCAAACACCTTTCGGGCAGTTTCTGGCACCGGGGTATCCCGATGGGTCGCCTGTGGATATCGTCTTTCGCCCGCAGCATGTGCGTATTGATTTTGATCGCAACGGGACCGGGCCGAAACCGACAGCCACCGATGGGACAGCCGCGCGTGGTGTGGTGCAGCGGGCGCGTTTCATGGGCAATGAAAGCCTTGTGGAATTTGCGATGGATTATGATGGTTCGGTTCTGCGTGCCACTGTGCCGAACGTATTCCTGCCAAAATCCGGCACCGTGATGTGGCTGACGATCCGGCGTGACAAGTGTTTTGTTTTTGATGCCTGAGGGCAGATAGGAGACCGCAATGGAAAAACTACTGGTGGAATTCGGGATGGGCACATCGCTCAGGCGTGGTGATTACACCGAAGCGGCGGTGCGTGGCGTCAAAGATGCGCTCTGGCACAATTCGATCAACCTCGCGGAGCTTTTCGGCTTTGAGAAAACCGACATGCAGATCATCGTCGACATCGGGGTTCAGCACCCCGAGAAGGTGGATGTCGACAAGGTTCTGACGGTTTTCCCTTACGGTCAGGCAGATGTGCGCCTGCACCACGGCGGGCTGGACGCACCGCGACCCGATGGTGACGGCAACCCCACGATCATGGCCAATGTGGCGCTGACGGTCGGTTTCGACATGGAGCGCAAGGATGGCTGAGCAACGTGTGATCATCGAAATGGGCATGGGCAACGATCTGCATGGGCAGAATTATACCAAGGCGGCAAAACGGGCGATTGAGGATGCTTTTCGGCACTCATCGCTACCGCTTTTCGGGGCAATCGGGCTGGATCATTCCGAAATGCGCGTGCAGGTGACGGTCGGCGTGCAGGACCCGGATGCGGTTGATGCGGACCATCTGGTTGCAACCTTGCCGCGCGGGCGCGCCGAGGTGCGGATTGTAAAGGGTGGGCTGAACGTCACAACGGTTTCCGGCGATCCGATTGTGATTGCTCAAGCCAGTGTTGAGGCCTTTCTACCACCCCAAACGGGCTGGCGACTGAAACCCTGAGGTCGGCGCTTTTTCGCCGGAAACGGTGGCGCCAATCCGCCATACGGAACCCGATCCACCTTGCTGCGTTTTTATGCTGCACTTATACCGCAAAATGCTGGAGTTGATCCGGCTTGCCTTCAAAAGGGAATGAGCAATGAAGAAAACTGGTATCTTAGTAACATTTGTCGCAATGGGGCTTCTTCAGGCCTGCGCAACCACACCTCAGCAGCAAAGACAAGTTGGCTGTGTGGGCGCTGGCGTCGCTGGTGCATTGGCCGGTGCTGCTGTGGGCAACCAGCTTGGCGGAGGGTCCGGCAGGGACATCCTGACAGCCGGTGGTGCCGTTGCAGGCGGCGTTGCAGCAAACAATGCGGCTGGGTGCTAACCCACGCATAAAATTGCGATTTTTACGATTATGATGTGAAATGGTGCTGTTTCGGCCCGAAACGAAATGGCACCCTTCAAACCTAAACTTCTTCACATAAATCCATATTTTGCCGCGCCGCGAGGCGCTGTGTTGCTAGGGCACGTAATCGGCAATGGTCTTGCCGGGCTCATCAACGAAAAGCTCAGGCAGCGCCTCTGCCGTCTGGATCAGGTCGACCCGAAAAACGCGGAACGCTCCGCGCATTTCACACCACGACGTCAAGGTCCAGATCCGGCCCCAGTATTCCATGTGCAGCGGGCGGATCGTCCGTGTCGTAATCTGGTTGTCCTTGGACGTATAGACTATCCGCAGCTTTTGTTTCGCCCGGATGGCGGCCCGCAAAACCGGCATATGCGTAAACCCGCGCGCGGCATCCGCAAAGGGATAGACAGCAAATTTCCACGCGTCAGCCTCGGAAACGGTTTGCGTCGGCAGCACCGCATCAACCTTGTCAGCGAGGCTCAGCGCTGCCGCCTTGAGGTCCGGGTCAGCGGCTTCGCCAACAATGGCCATGCCGAGGTTCAGCGCTTCCAGCTCCTCGACGGTGAGCGTGAGCGGGGGCAGGGTGATGGCTTGCGTAATCATGTAGCCAACTCCGCGCTCGCCTTCCACAGGGATGCCCGATGCGGTGAGCGTGTCCATGTCGCGGTATATTGTGCGGGTTGAAACCTCCAGTTTTTCGGCAATGTCCTGCGCGCGGTGTAGTTTCCCGTCGCGCAGGATCTGGATAATGTCGAAAAGGCGGTCTGTGCGGCGCATGGTGCCGTTGTGCCAGCCTGCTCCTGTTTAGTCCATTGTCAGCACGATAGACGCGTGGCGCATGCTGGCGCTGCCTTCCGCGATGGCTTGCATCATCGGCATCGCTTGCGGGTGCGCCATCAACTCTTCGGCCGTCTGTTTTGCGGCACTCATGGACGTCCAGACAATGTGATCGGTCCAGAGGCCATCCTCATCGACGCTGAGCGTCCGCGAAATTACCGCGCCCGATGCCCGCAGAAACGGTTCGATATCGCCGGCAGCCTTTAAAAAGACGTCGCGTTCGACGCTCTCGGCCAGCCGAAAGGTGACAACTTCTGCAACTGTCTCGGGGCTGGCAGCGCCTCGCGCCGCATCTGCCGCGCCGAAAGCGATACCGGTTGTCGAATAGGGAAATAAGCGCATGATCTGTCCTTTCATTGTCCTGCGTCGAGGATAGACATGACAGCAGACAACTGACATAAACCTGTCAGTTGAGTTTTGTCATTCTCAATTTTCCGAGATTCAGCCGTGCTGTGGGTTCTGAAAACCGCTTTGGTTCTTTTCGGCCAATTGGGAATTCCCTAGAACTGAAGGCGACTGAGGCTGCCCCGCTGGCGGTGGCTTACGAAATGGGAGATTTGAAATGTTGAACAATATTGGCCTGCCGGGCCTTTTGCTGATCGCGGTCGTTGTGCTGGTGCTTTTCGGGCGTGGCAAGATTTCCAGCCTGATGGGTGAAGTGGGCAAAGGCATCACGTCATTCAAGAAGGGCATCAACGAGGGCCAGGATGAGATCGCCAATGCGTCCGAGGAAGCCAAGGACGTGACCCCTGAGGCTGAGAAAGACAAGGTCTAAGCCATGTTCGATATTGGCTGGACGGAGATGCTGGTCATCGGCATCGTCGCGCTGATTGTTGTGGGTCCCAAGGATTTGCCGGTGCTGTTCCGAAAGGTCGGGCAGGCCGTGGGCAAGGCCAAGGGCATGGCGCGCGAGTTCAGCCGGGCCATGAATGACGCCGCTGATGAGACAGGCATGCGAGACGTGGCCAAAGGGTTGAAGACGGCGACGAACCCGATCAACTCCGCCATGGATGGCGTGAAAAACGCGGCATCAGACCTTGGCAAGTTCGATCCCGATAGCGAAACCGGCAAGCTGGCCGCTGAGCGGGCGGAGCAAACCAAGAAAATACAGGCTGCCACGGCGCGCGCTGCGGCAGACCGTAAGATGAAAGAGGCGCAGGAAGCGCAGGCCAAAGCTGCCGAATTAGAAGCCGCGCGGGACGCGGAGCCGCCCGCAAAGAGTGAAACATGAGCGCATCTGATGACATTGACGACAGCGCCGCGCCGTTGATCGAACATCTGGCGGAGCTGCGCACAAGGCTGATCCGCTCCGTAATTGCCTTTCTGATCGGAATTGTGCTCGCCTTTACCGTGGCAGAGCCGATATTGCAGTTTCTGTTGGAGCCGATCGAGGAAACCCTGCGCGAGTTGGGTGATCCTTCGCCCACCATGCAATATACCTCGCCACAGGAATACCTGTTCACGCTGTTTCGGATCTCGATGGTCTTCGGGTTTGCCCTGGCCTTTCCGGTCATCGGGTTGCAGCTATGGCGTTTCGTGGCCCCGGGGCTCTACCGTACGGAAAAGAACGCCTTTTTGCCGTTCCTGATCGCCTCACCGGTCATGTTCCTGCTAGGCGCGTCCTTTGCGCATTTTGTCGTGACACCGCTGGCGATGGCATTTTTCCTCGGATTTGCAGATGTACCTTCCATCATTGCCGATCTGATGGGGTCCATTACAGGTGCTGATCAGGTTGCTGCGACCGCCGGTGCGACGCAGGAGGGTATCCGTATTACCTTCTTCGGCAAGGTAAACGAATCCCTTGATATTACTTTGAAATTCATCATGGCCTTCGGGCTTTGCTTTCAGCTGCCAGTGCTGTTGACGCTGATGGGCAAGGCGGGCCTGGTCAATGCCGAAGGGCTTGGCAACGTCCGTAAATACGCCGTGGTGGCCATCCTTGTGCTCGCGGCACTGGTCACACCGCCCGATGTGATCACGCAGGGTATTCTCTTTACCGTGGTCTACGGGCTCTATGAGGTGTCCATCTTCCTTGTGAAGCGCGTGGAAACCAAACGCGAAACCAAATTGCGCGAAGAAGGTCTGTGGTTTGAGGACGACGAAGATGAAACCGATGACAGTGCTGAGGATCATCTGAAGTGATTGACGACCCGATGGACCGCATCGCGGCGGCACTGGAGCGGATGGCGCCGGCGCCACAGGCCGCGCCGGACTTCTCGACCGCTTCCGCATTTGTCTGGCACGTAGAGCCGGATCGGCTGGAACCTGTACCTGTGGTCGCGCGCATTGATCTGTCGCTACTTGTGGGTCTGGATCGCTCTCGCGATACGCTATTGGCAAATACCGACCAATTTGCCCGGGGATTGCCCGCCAACAACGCGCTTCTCTGGGGTGCGCGCGGCATGGGAAAATCAAGTCTTGTCAAATCGATACACGGCGAAGTTCACGAAAAATATGATGACTTGCGGATCGTGGAGCTGCAGCGGGAGGATTTGCCGTCTGTCGGGCGGCTTCTGAACCTGTTGCGCGGTGCGCCTTACCGGTTCATCCTGTTTTGTGACGATCTCTCCTTTGGTCACGATGATGCGCATTACAAAAGCCTCAAAGCCGTGCTGGACGGTGGTATCGAAGGCCGTCCAGAAAACGTTGTGCTCTATGCCACATCGAACCGGCGTCATCTGATGCCCCGCGACATGATCGAAAACGAACGCGGCAGCGCGATCAACCCGTCAGAGGCGGTTGAGGAAAAGGTTTCCTTGTCAGATCGCTTCGGGTTGTGGCTTGGTTTCCACCCCTGCGATCAGGACCAATACCTGGAGATGATCCGCCGGTACTGTGACGCCTATGGCGTGAAGATCAGCGATGACGATCTGCGCGCCGAAGCCATAGAATGGCAGGCCACACGCGGCGCGCGTTCAGGGCGCGTTGCCTGGCAGTACTTCACCGATTTGGCGGGGCGCAAGGGCGTGACGCTGGGCGGTTGACGGGCTGTATCAGGTGGATGACCTGTGCCCCCGATGGTCTGGGCGCTTTGCGCCAGCTGCTTTTGTTCAATGAAATCCTGAGGCGCGTGCAGCCACCAATGTGCCTGTTTCCAAGGCTGAAGGATGCCAGCACGGAGGGTTGGAGCTTCATATCGTGCGTCCTCTGCTCAAAGACACGTCGCTTCGTAGTGGCGCAGACAGCGGGCCACTTTGGGTCCGTAGGCGTGGAGGTTCGGAAAGAGCGCCGCTATCTCAGCGCGCGCTTCGGGGCTCATGGCTTCCATCGCCATTTCAGCCGGATAGAGGCTCTCAGACCAAAGATCAGACACCCGCACCAGGTGGTGGCTGTCAAACAGAATATGGCAGTAGGTCACCAGACCGCCGGAACGACGATAAACGCCGTCATGTGAAAGCAGATCAATGGCGCGTACAAGCACGTCAGATGATCCGTAGAGCAATTCGGCCCGCCAATCCTCTACCAGGATTGCATGTTGCGGAGAGACGATCAGTTCGGTTGTATTGCCCAGTACCCCTGCGGAAATGATGATCGGGGCAAGATCGCCGAGGGCGGCAACGGTTGTGTGACCGGACCAGCGCAGCGGCTGAAAGCCATCCTCCCGCGTAAGAACCATGTCACCGGTTTGCAGGTCTTGAACCGGACGGGGCCCGGACGCGGTTTCGATCATCATGCCAGCCGCAAAGCAGACAACTGTGCCTCCCAGACCTGCGTGCGACGTTCCACTGTCATTCTCAACAATAGCACCTGATGTCAGATCGACACCCTCCGGCGGAAGACCATCGGGAAAAACCAGGAAGTAACCGTTTTCAGATCCGGCTTCGATCACATCACTGTTGTCCAGATCGACGTCGATGACACCTACCCGCCATGTGTTGGTCCCATCGGTCACGTTGAATGTGTAGTCCCAGATCACCTGCCGGTCGGTCCCATCAATCTCTACCGTCTGGGCACGGCTGCCCCCGATTTGCAAGTTGTCGCTGACGAATTCATTGGTCGGATCGCCGTTGAAGACCGTGTTACTTTCGAACGCTTCCTCGACCACAAAGGACGTGGTGGTTCCTTCCCAACGCCAGGTACCGGTTGGCGCAAACCGGTAGTTGACCGCCGCGCCGCCATCGGTCGTGGTCTGAGAGCCAAAAATTGCGTTCGTGTACCCGAAGAAACTCGGCATGAGTCGATCCAACTGGTTGCTTCCAACTGGATTTTATGTAGCTGGCAAACACGGCAGTAGCGTGTCTCAAGGCCTGACAATGCGGCAGGCCTTGGGCGATTTCAGGGTGATTGCGGGCTGTTTTCCACGCAAAGTTGCAATTTCAGCGCGCTTCTACTGCAAGTAGGGAAGTGGATCCACGCTGTCGAAACCTTTGCGCACTTCGAAATGGACATAGGCGTCCTTTCCCGGGCGGAGCTTGGCAATCGGTTCGCCACGTTTGACCTTTGTGCCCTTTTTCACCGAAACATCTGTCACATTGGCGTAGACCGTCAGCAACTCAGGATCGTGGCGCACCACGATGATCGGGATACCATCGGCGCTTTTTGTGATGGCAGCGACGGTGCCCGCATCGGCTGATTTCACTGCAGAGCCCGGATCAGACTTGATGTTGATGCCTTCGTTCTTGCCTTTTGCGTATTCGCGAATGATCGAGCCGCTGACCGGGAAGACCATGCGTGCAGAGGAAGATGCCGTTGTCTGAGGCCCAAGATCAGCGGCAGGTTCCGTGGGCACGGCGACGGTTTTTTCCGGTTCCGGCAAAGGTTTGGTCGCACTGGGGGGTGTCGGCGTTGGTGATCCTGCACCCGGTTGCGTGACGGCGGATGCGGCCGCCGCAGGAGGGGCCTGTTTTGCCACCGGGATGAGCAGAAACTGCCCTTCGCGGATGGCGAAATCAGCGCCCAGCCCGTTCCATTCGGCCAGTGTTTTCACGGGCACTTGGTAAAGCCGTGCAATTGTATAGGCGGTCTCGCCGCGCTCCACCTTGTGGCGGATGGGTTCCTGACCGGTTTGTGGGGTCGGCGTGCTGGTCGCGGCAGGCGGCAGTGCGGCAGTCTGCACGCCAGTTGATTCCGGTGCGCGGTTGATGGCGTCGCCCGCCAGTGTGCCAATGTCGACGCCCCCGGGTTGGATCGGTCCTGTTCCAATCGCGCCGGTGGCCGGGGAGGGTTCAGCAACCCGCTTGGGCAGGGCAATCACCTCGCCCTTGCGCAAAGGTACATCTGCCTCGATGCCATTGAAACGCGCCAATTCGGCTGTGCTCACACCCAAACGCGTCGCGACCGAAGAAATCGTGTCGCCCCTGTCGGCGATGGCAACCTGATAGTTCGGATAGGAGATCACGCCGCGATCATCGGGGCTGGGGCGGCTGCCGGGGATGACTTGCGTTGCGGCATCTGCGGTGCTGAAACCGCCAACCCCGCCGCGCAGGTCAAAATCAAGCGGTTGATCACAGGCGGCCAGCACAACCAGCGCACTGGCTGACATCAGCGAAAGGCGCAGACGGCTGCGCGAAATAAAGTGGGTCATCTGCTTGTCCTCAATCTGACCATCGTCGCATTGGTTGCTCCAACGCTTTATGCGCCCTTTATAGCAGCTTATGTGTCCTTTCCCAAGCCTTCCAGCAAGGGGACGAAGCGAACCTGCCGCAGTTCGTCATATTCAAATCCATCGGGGGTCTTATGAGCAACGATCAGATGCTGCACAGCGTCTGACTGACCAACCGGAATCACCATCACCCCCCCCATCTTGAGCTGTTCCATCAAGGTGCTGGGTGGGTCTTCGGCGGCGGCTGTGACGATGATGCGGTCAAACGGCGCCTGATCCGGCAGCCCGTAGCTGCCATCGCCGGTGATTGCGGTGATATTGGTCAGATCCAGCAGGTCAAAGAGCTCGCGAGCTTCGCGTACCAGTCGGCTGTGACGGTCGATGGTATAGACGCGCCGCGCCAGCTTGCTCAGGATCGCCGCCTGATACCCCGACCCGGTGCCGATCTCAAGCACCTTGTCCCGGGGGCTGATCCGCAGGGCCTGCGTCATCAGGCCAACCACCGAAGGCTGGCTGATCGTCTGGCCGCAGGCAATCGGCAAGGGCATATCTTCATAGGCGCGTTCAGCAAATATACCGCGAATGAAAGGGCCACGATCAATGGCCTCCATCGCCGACAGCACACGTTTGTCGGTAACGCCCTTGGAACGCAGCGCATATAGAAACTGCATCTTGCGCGTGGCGTCGTCACTCATGTGGCAATGCCCGACAAAGCGCCCAACATGTCATGTGCCGTCAGGTCTGCCCGCATGGGCGTGACCGACACATAGCCCTCCAGATTGTCGGCAGCATCGGTGCCCGGATCTGTCGCGACCTGCTGATTGCCGCCCTTGATCCACAAAAACCGCCGCCCCGAAGGCGACAGATGCGGTTCCGTGCTGAACCCCGTGCCTGGGCGCATACCTTGCCTGGAAAGACGAATGCCCTTGACGCCCTGACCCGGAACAGGCGGAAAATTGACATTGTAAAAAAGCCGGTAGCCGCCGTTTTCTTCGGGCGTATGGGCAAGAATGCGCCGAACAACCTCGGCACCATGCTGTCCGGAGGCTTCGAAAGGGTCCGCGGTCTTGGCGTTTTGGGGGCCGAAATACTGTGAAAGCGCAATCGCCGGGAGTCCTTGGAGCGCGGCTTCCATCGCCCCCCCGATGGTCCCTGAATAGAGGGTGTTTTCGGCTGAATTGTTGCCCCTGTTGACACCTGACAGCACAAGATCAGGGGGCGCATCTTTCATCACCTCATGTAACCCTGCCAGAACGCAATCTGCGGGCGATCCTTCGGCCGCGAACCGCTTGTCACCAAATTCATTGATCATCATCGGATGGGTATAGCTGATGCAATGCCCGACACCGGACTGCTCAAAGGCGGGGGCGACCGTCCAGACCTCGCCCGTATCCCCGACCAGTTCGGTGGCGATGGCATGCAGCACTTTCAGGCCGGGAGCGTTGATGCCGTCGTCGTTGGTAATGAGAATGCGCATGAAATGGCCCCTTTTTGCCTTGATAGGCGAGGGTCGGTCAGGCGGCAAGGCCACCTAGCCTCATGGCGGGTGATTTGCCGCGCGGCACCTCAGAGCTGTTGCAGAACAGCCAAGGCAGCATCCGCCGGTTGGGTCAGGTTGGTGCGGTTTTCACCGGGGTAGAAACGCGCTCTTGTCGCGGTTGGCATGGCCGGGGGTGTCACGACATGGACCTTGGGGCCGGTTTTTTGCGTTTCAGCCTGCCAGCTCCGGGCAAGCGAAATCTGCGCCGCCTTGGTCGCCCCGTAACTGCCGTAAAACTTCTGCCCGGCATTTGGATCATCGAAAAAGACGGCTTGTCCCGCATCGCCCAGCAGCGGTGCCACAAAGGTGATCAGCGTTGCGGTTGCGGTGACATTGCAGGCCACGGATTTGGCGAAATCCTTGGCGTCAATGTGATCCGCTGGTGCCAGTGGGGCTGCATGGATGGCCGCGTGCAGCCACATATCGAGGGTGCCCCACCGTTCAAATATGCCGCGACAGAGGGTTGCCATCGCGTCTTGATTTGTAACATCCATCGGTGCCAGCGTGGCGCTGCCGCCTTTGGCCTGAATGCGGTCGTCCAGTTCTTCAAGGGCACCGGTGGTTTTTGCCACGGCGACGATATGATGGGTGGGGGCCAGCGCTTCGGCCAATGCGGCACCCAGGCCGCGCGATGCACCGGTGATAAGAGCAGTCTTTGTCATAGGCGCGGTTTGAGGGGGATCGGCAGGCGCGTCAAGTATTCTTGCGATGATAGGTCAGCGTCAGAAAGGCGCAGTGGTCGATGGCGTCCATGGGCAAGGGTTCATCCAGGGCGAGTTTCAAGGCGCGTGTGCCTTCGAACGTGAAGGATTTGGGGTATAGCGTTCGCAGGGTTTCGACCAGGGTGGTCTGGCAGTGCACAAACAATGCAAGGCGATCAGGCTCATGCGCTTGCCAGTCACACCGGAGTGTCGTGCCAATGCGGGGGCGTTTTGGCAGCCATGATGGCTGGCCCCACTTCAGGGTTTCCACCAGCGTTCCGATTTGCGCGCGTTGCGCGACCTGATGCACGGTCTCGCGTATATCGGCAAAGCGTGACTGCGCAGGGTCCGGCCATTGCCGGATGACGTCTTCCATATTTTTCGGCAGTGTTGTCATGAAATCTATGTGCGGGTTGATCCTGACAGAAACCGGCAGCAGGGTGTTATTCGGCCGCTTTCATCTCAAATCCGCTCTCTATCTGATCGGCGGGTTCGACCGGGTACTCCCCGGAAAAACAGGCGTCGCAATATTGCGGCTGCTTGGTATCGCGGCCCTTGGTCTCTCCGACCGCGCGGTACAGGCCATCAAGGGAAATAAAGCGCAGGCTGTCCACTTGCAGGTGCGCGCGCATTTCTTCTTCTGACATGGTGGCGGCCAGAAGTTTTTCGCGCTGCGGTGTATCGACCCCATAAAAACAGGGCCAGGCTGTGGGGGGGGAGGCGATGCGGAAATGAACTTCCGCCGCCCCCGCATCGAGAATCATTTCCTTGATTTTGCGAGAGGTGGTGCCGCGCACCACGGAATCGTCCACCAGGATCACACGCTTGCCCTGGATGAGCGCGCGATTGACGTTCAGTTTCAGCCGCACACCCATGTTGCGGATCTGCTCCGTCGGCTCAATGAAGGTCCGGCCCATGTACTGATTGCGGATGATGCCCATGGCGTAAGGAATACCCGATTCCAGGGAATAACCGATGGCCGCAGGTGTGCCGCTGTCCGGGACCGGGCAGACGAGATCGGCCTCCACCGGGGCTTCCTTGGCCAGTTCACGCCCAATGGCTTCGCGCGTCTCATAGACGGACCGGCCACCCAGAATGCTGTCAGGGCGGCTGAAGTAGACATGTTCAAAGATGCAGAAACGGGGTTTTTGCGGGCGGAAGGGGAAATGCGATTCTACCCCCTTGTCCGTGATGACAACCATTTCACCGGGCTCGATTTCGCGGATGAACTCGCCGCCGATGATGTCCAATGCGCAGGTCTCTGAACTCAACGCCCAGCCATCACCCACACGGCCCAAAACCAGCGGGCGTACACCCAATGGGTCGCGCACACCGATCAGTTTGGTACGGGTCATCGCCACAATCGAAAAAGCCCCTTCGACACGGCGCAAGGCGTCTTCCATGCGTTCAGGGATCGTGCGTTGCAGGCTGCGCGCCATCAGATGAATGATGCATTCGCTGTCTGAAGAGGACTGGAAAATCGACCCCCGTTCGATCAGTTCACGGCGCAGCGAATTGGCATTGGTGATATTGCCGTTGTGAGCAATTGCAGCGCCCCCCATGGCAAATTCACCAAAAAAGGGCTGGACGTCCCGGATCGCCGTTTGCCCTTTGGAACCTGCCGTTGAATAGCGCACATGTCCAATTGCCAAGGGCCCCGGCAGCGTCTCCATAATCTTTTGCGAGGTAAAGTTGTCCCGGACATAGCCAAACCGCCGGGCGGATTGAAACCCCTGTTCCGAATGGTGGCTGACGATACCGCCAGCTTCCTGGCCGCGGTGTTGCAGCGCATGCAAGCCCAGAGCGACAAAATTCGCGGCATCGACAACTCCGATGACGCCGAAAATCCCGCATTCCTCTTTGAGTTTGTCGTCATCGTCGCTGTCGCGCAGGTAGGACGTGTCAAAGGGGTGAGCGGGGGGCATGATCTTGGACAACGGGGCAGCTCCGAATCCGGTTTGTGGGTTATCTCGTATGTAGGGACTATGGCCGTAAGTGTCACGAAACTATCATGCTCAAGGACACGATTGTCGCCTCTGAGACACGGTTAGGACACGCTTAGCGCGTAGCGCGGCGCCTGAGGGGGTGCAGTTGGGCAACGGTGCCAGTATCATCAGCGGCTTCGGCTATGATGCCCGGCAGTGAAAAGGTAACCGCACCGGACACTCCAGAGGCTGTTTTTTCGACCGCGATATGGCCGCCACGTGCTGTCAGGAGACGACGAACACCCAGCAGACCGTACCCGCTATCGGGTCGGAAGGTGCCGGTGTTGAAAAGATCCATGCCGGGATTGTCAAAGCCGACGCCGTCGTCCTGAACGCTGACGCAGATCATATTGGCGGACGACTGGCGCGCCGAAATATCAATTCGCATATTGGGCTTGCCGCCATGCTTGATGGCATTGTCCAGCAGGTTCCTGAGCACAATCTGAAAGGCTGTCTTGTCACCCTGTAGGACGATATTCGGCCAGTTGACTTCATGAAGCCCCTGCGGGTCCAGAACGTCCCGGATAGATTGGCACAGCAGTCCGAAGTCGAAGGGTATCTGCTCGGGCAGTACATTGGCTTCATGTGCGTGGGTCAGCACGTCCGAGATCAAGCCGCCGGACTTGATGGCCACTTCTTCGAGCAGATTGATCAGATCAACCTTACCGTCGCCATGATCCTCGAAATCCTCGCGCAGCATTTCGATGAGGATCTTGATGTTGCGCATGGGCGTGCGCAGATCGTGGGCCGCAATCGCTATGAACTGTTCCATTTCCGACGCAGCCGTCGCAAGCGAGGCTCTCAGCCTGCTGGCCTCCTGCTCGGGGGAGATGTCGATGCTGGTCCCGACGATGCGGCAGACCTCACCGGCGTCGTTTTTCTGGGGATTGAGGGTTGTGCGGACCCAGATTTGCTGGTCGTTGATCGGCAGTTCTATCTCATATGTGGCGGATTGCCCGGTTTCGATGGCCAGCATATGGCGTTCAAACGCCGTTTGACCCATGCGTCCTGCGTAGACTTCCCGGGCGGTTTTGCCGATGACCTGCTCGCGCGCCAACCCGCTTTTCAATTCAGCAAAGGTGTTCCAGCCGGTATAGCGAGGCAGTTGCTGCGCATCTGGTTCCAGCACGAATACAGGTGCCGCAACATCATCAAAGCACTCAATTGATGGATCTGTCACAAGCGCCTCAAAATAAATAAATCGCACGCAACATAGGCGCGCGCCTCTTAAAACGGTCTTAAGCGTGCCGCTTTTTCAGGTTTTTGGGATCAGTTGCCACAATTTCCGACAAGGGTTTCATATTGACCCGTGATCCACCCCAAAGCCTGTTCGGGTTCGGAATTCTGGATGCGGTCGGCGACCTGCGAAAACACCACCGCAGAACGGCTCTCATCCACGACAGAATAGGTTTGGCCGGTGACGACGGTATCGTAGACAAAAAAGGCTATTGCCACCAACAACAGGCCGCGCGCAACGCCAAAGACAAAGCCGAAGCCCTGATCAATGCCCCCAAGGGCTGAACGTTGCACGATCGAGGCAAACAACGGGGTGAAAAGAGACACGATGATCAGTGCCACCGCGAATACCAAGGCGAAGGCTCCGATGATCGACAGTTCGCAGCTGTCAGCAAGAAACTCTCCGACGACGGGGATTTCGCGCACCAAGGGTTCGACCTGCGGCGCAAACAGAAACCCCAGCACGGCTGCGGCAATCCATCCGATGATCGCCATGATTTCTCGCACAAGACCGCGCCCATAGGCCAACAGTGCCGAGACAACAATTATCAGCGCAACAACACCGTCGATTATTGTGAAGCCTTCCATAGTTCTCAACGCCTTTCGTGCCCGTGCCTATCCGGCCCCAAATATTTCACCCACAAAGCCGGTCAAATCCCCCATCGTGTTCAGGGAGATGCCGCTCACGCCAACCGCTTTGCCGCCGCTCGGGGCAATTGCGCCGGTGAAACCAAGTTTTTGCGCTTCTTTCAACCTGTTTTCGGTCTGGGAGGCGGGGCGTAAGGCGCCCGACAGGCTGATTTCGCCAAAAACAACCGTGTCTGCGGGCAAGGCAGCGTCTTCTCGCGCACTCAACAGCGCCGCCGCGACAGCTAGATCAGCGGCAGGCTCGGAGACCTTCATGCCACCCGCAACGTTGAGATAGACGTCGAGACCCGCAAAGGGAATGCCGCAGCGCGCCTCCAACACCGCGAGGATCATGGCAAGGCGTCCACCGTCCCAGCCGACAACCGTGCGTCGCGCTTGAGCATGGGGCGAGGGGGCCACAAGGGCCTGAAACTCGACCAATACCGGCCGCGTGCCCTCGACACCGGCAAATACGACCGATCCGGGTGAGGGCTCGCCCCGTTCAGAGAGAAACAGCGCGGAGGGGTTTGCCACCTCGGACAGCCCCTTGCCGGTCATCTCGAAAACGCCAATTTCATCCGCAGGACCGAAGCGGTTTTTCACGGCGCGCAGGATGCGGAACTGATGACCGCGTTCGCCCTCGAAATAGAGCACCGTGTCGACCATATGTTCGACGACACGTGGCCCTGCGATCTGTCCTTCCTTGGTAACATGGCCGACAAGGACGACCGAAATCCCTTTGCGTTTGGCAAAACTGGTCAGCTCATGCGCCGCGGCGCGTACCTGGCTGACCGAACCGGGCGCGCTTTCCACATTGTCGGCCCACATGGTCTGGATGGAATCGATAATGGCTAACTGTGGTCTTTCGGTTTCCAGCGTTGTCAGGATGTCGCGCAGGTTGGTCTCCGCAGCCAGTTTGACGGGCGCATCCTGCAACCCGAGACGTTGCGCGCGCATGCGGACCTGCGCGGAGGCTTCTTCGCCGGAGACATAAATTGTTTTCAGACCTGAGCGGGCAAATTGCGCGGCGGCCTGCAACAACAGGGTCGATTTACCGATACCCGGGTCCCCGCCCACCAGAATGGCCGATGCCGGAACCAATCCGCCGCCCAAAACCCTGTCGAGCTCGGCGATGCCGGATTGGGTGCGGGGCGGCGGGGCCTCCTGCGTTGCCAGATCGGTCAGAACAATGGCTGATCCCCGCTTTGCACCCAGGGATTTGGCGGGTCCTTTGGAGATCCCGGCATCTTCCGAAATCGTGTTCCATTCCCCGCAGGCTTCACAGCGCCCGGCCCATTTGCTTGTGACATTGCCGCAGGCTGAACAGGAAAAGGAGGGGGATTTGGCCATGGCACTTCATGCCCCAGAGGGCATGCAAGGTCAAAGGATAATCCGCGCTATTCTGCAGCCAGTGACGACAACCTGATCACGCCGTTTTGCCTGTGGTTTTTGGAGGCCTGCGGGCTTGGGCCGATATCTATTTCCGGTAAAAGCTCTGCGAGGCCTTCAAGCAGGCGGTTCAACTGGGACTGAGCAACAGCCTCATCCATTTCCACGCGGTTTGCCCATTGTCGGATGTCTGCGTGCAAGGCTTTGGCATGCTCCAGCCGATCCTGAAAAGTCTCGATCTCGGCCTGACGCTGGCGCAGGAAATCACGGGCCCGGTCGATACGTTCATCGCAATAGGTTTCAGCAAGATCCTGGCTGATACGGCTCATCTGGGCGGCGACCTCAAGAATGTCAGGTTCGAGGCTGCCCAGATCGGGATGGTTGCGCAGATGCAGCATGCGTTCCTTGACCGCATCAAATTCGGAAGATGCCTGGAAAACGCCCTTGCGATCCGCTGCATGTACGGCCGCATAGGCGCGCTGAATGTCCTCCATGCGCAGGGAAAACCCGTGATGAGCGCTTTCAAGCTGCATGATGCGCCGGTTGGTCGGCACGAAAAAACACAAGCTCAATAACAGGGTCATCACACCCAACTGGACGTAAAAACCAGCATCTTCGACCAAGGTGCCGTCGATCAGTATCGGCAGTTCAAGCCACGGGACGACGCCAAAGGCCGCAAGCGCTGAAAAGGTTATAACAACAATAGACGCAAGAGCGATCAACGTAACGGAAAAGCTCTGCAGAATTGTCCGCGTGTTCAATAGAATGGGACGTATTTGTTCCAAAACGGTACACTCCCTGAGATCATTAACATCGGCGGAAATCCGCCCACCATAAAGACAATGTACCACAAAAGTTCTGAAAATTCGACCAAATCGGAGATCTTGGTGAACGTTTCAACCCATCCGGGTGAATTGTCCACGGATCACCTAAAGTACCCCACAATCCGTCGAATTGTTGCCAATTACTTCAGCGGACGGCTTCGATTGGGCCGTCCGCCTTGCCCTGAATGAACTGGTCAAGATAGGGGTTACCGCTGTTATCCATCTGACTGACCGGGCCCGTCCACTGGATAATGCCGTCGTGCAGCATGGCAATGTTGTCGGCGATGGCGCGTACCGACGTCATGTCATGGGTGATGGTCATAGCCGTCGCCCCCATTTCCACTACGATTTCGCGAATAAGCTCGTTGATTACGCCGGACATGATCGGATCAAGCCCGGTAGTGGGCTCGTCAAAAAAGATGATCTCGGGCTCTGCCGCGATGGCCCGCGCCAGACCCACACGTTTTGCCATGCCGCCAGAGAGCTCTGCCGGGAAGCGGTCCGCCACATCCGGTTTCAGGCCCACACGGCGCAATTTTTCAACGGCAATCTCGCGCGCTTCATCGCGCGGGCGTTTAAGCGAGCCGCGCAGCAGACGAAACGCCACATTCTGCCAGACGGGCAGGCTGTCGAAAAGCGCACCGCCCTGAAACAACATCCCGAAACGGGCCAAAAATGCATCGCGATCACCTGCTGCTGCATCCTTGCCGTCAACCGTGATGGTTCCACTGTCCTGTTTGACCAGCCCCAGAATGCACTTGAGTGCAATGGATTTGCCTGTGCCGGAGCCACCGATGATCACCATCGAGGAGCCTTTTTCGATCTCCAGATCAAGTCCGCGCAGCACGTGGTTGGACCCGAAGGATTTTTGAATGTTGTCCATCTTGATCATAGCGAGAAGAACACCCCGGTCAGCACGAAGTTGGCGGCCAGGATCAGAACTGCCGCCCCTTCAACTGCGCTTTTGGTGGCGCGTCCGACCCCCATGGCCCCCCGGCCTGAGTTCATTCCGTGAAAACAGCCCATGGTGGCGGCAGCAAAGCCGAAAACCGCCCCTTTGGTGAGCGACGAAATGACATCCAATGGCTCCAGGAAATTGACCGTGTTGCGAATATAGCCTGCCGGGTTGAACCCCAGGGTGCCTGTCGCCACCGCATAACCACCAAATACTCCGATGATATCGCCGACGCCCACCAGCAAAGGCACAACCAGCACCGCCGCCAGCACCCGCGGCACGGTGAGGTATTTCATTGGATGCGTGGAAAGCGTCACCAGCGCGTCGATCTGTTCGGTGACCTTCATCGTGGCGATTTCAGCGGCAATGGAAGAGGTCACGCGCGCCGCAATCATCAGTCCCACCAGAACCGGACCAAGTTCGCGCACCATGCCCACGGCAACAATCTGCGGCACCACCGCTTCGGCATTGAAACGCGAGCCGCCTGCATAAATCTGCAAGGCCAGCGCGCCACCGGTAAACACGGCAGTCAGCCCCACCACCGGCAGCGACAGCCAGCCGATGTTCAGCAGCGCGGACAGGAACTCGCGACCATAGAAGGGCGGGCGCAGCATGTGGCTGATCGCGTCGATGCCAAAAATCGCGATGCGGCCGATGGTGGCCAGCACGGAAAGCACCGTGCGTCCTATGAGAGCGAGCGGATTGGTCAAATGTAGACGCGGTTGTAACGCGCTCCCAGTGAGGTCAGAATTTCATAGCCTATTGTATCGGCAAATCCGGCGACAGTGTCCACCGATTGATGCGGGCCGATCAATTCCAGATGTTCGGGTTCCTGCGCCAGACCGGTGACATCAACGCCAATCATGTCCATGGAAATGCGCCCCACCACCGGAACAGCGGAGCTGCCGGTGTGCAACTGTGCATTTGGTCCCATCGCGCGGATGATACCGTCAGCGTAGCCTGCCGAAATGGTCGCAATCCGCGATGGCCCGCGTGCCACCCAAGTGTTTGAGTACCCCACTGTTTCACCTACCGCGACATCGCGGATCTGGATCACGGGAATGTCCAGCGTCACCACGGGACGCGCATCGACGAAGGGCATTCCCCCATAAAGGCCAATGCCCGGGCGTATCATGTCAAAATGATAATCGGAGCCCAGAAGAATACCGCCGGTCGCCGCGAGCGAGCGCGGCACCTCAAGGCCCGCCGTCATCTGGGTGAAAACCTGTAACTGCCGTGCGTTCATCGCGTGATCGGGCGCATCGGCACAGGCAAGGTGCGACATGATCAGAGTGGGTTTTTGCGCCAGGGCCAGATCGCGCAGCGCGGCCCATTCCGCCTCTTCCATGCCTAACCGGTTCATGCCGGTATCAAGCTGAATGCCAAAGGGATGGCCGGGCAGGGCTTCCACATGCCGCAGCATCTGGTCAATTGAATTCAACATGGGCGTCAGATTGGCATCGCGGACCAGTTTTGTGTCCCCTGCCATATGGCCGGAAAATACATTGATCCGCGGCCCTTTGCCCAAAATCTGGCGTAACGCGGCCCCTTCTTCGGCCACGGCAACAAAGAATTCCCGCGCACCGGCCCGCGCCAGCGTCTTGGAAACCTGCGCCAGACCCAGCCCGTAGGCATCGGCCTTTACTACCGCACCAGCCTTGCCGCTGGCCATGGCACTCAGATCGCGCCAGTTCGACGCAAGCGCTGAAAGGTCGATTTTTAAGGTTCCCGTGGCCATGGCCGGGTTTTGACAGGGATGTGCGGGGGGTCAAGCGGAAAATGAACCTCAGACGGGGTTCGGTCCCGGGGCGGGGGCGGGGCGCGGATTAGGGGTCAGGGAATATCGAAATAGGCGCGGTTCTGCTCCCACATCTTTTCGCCGATCAAACAGTCATAGGGTTCGGCAGGGGTGAATTGCGCCTGAATGAGACGCGGCTCAAGACCAGCAATTTCCAGAACCAGTTTGCGTTTGACCGCTGCGGCGAACTGGTCCCAGGCCAGCACCGGGATGACAAAAGCGCCGGGGCCTCCGATGACGCAGTTGCGGTAGTAGATGTCGAGATCGGGAATGCCCCAAAGCTCGCTGAGCGCATCCTGGGTCATCAGGGGTAAGCCATTGATCACAAAGCCTTGCCCAAGGGCTGCATCTCGCGCGCGCTCGACCGGGCGACCCTGGTTGTTGGGGCCATCGCCGGAGATATCAATGACGCGGCGCAACCCCGAGAACCCGTTGCCCTCAAAATCGCCCGCAGCATAGATCAGCGCGCCGGAAATCGAGGTGCGCCGCAACCCCTCATCAAATCGCGCCGTGATCTGATGCGCGATCGCCTGCGCCTCTTGAGGTGATTGCAGCAAGGTCCAGGGCACGATCACACGCTGAGAATATTCGCCGGCCCATTCCACATAGGTGATTGCAACGCGCCCCAGCAGCCCGCTTTCAATGGCCTGCAGAACCTGACGGCTGGTCAGCGCCTCCGCATAGCCGCGTCGCTGAATCTCCAGCTCGGCAGGTGACATGGAACGGGAGACATCGACGGCCAGAAACAATTCAACGTCGACCTCAAGGTCGTCCGCGAACGATGCCACGGGGATGAAAAAGCAAAGACAGGCGAGGATGAACCGCATGGCACCACAGCGCCAGAAACGGGCGCTGCTGTCCAATCACAATTCCGATCAGAACTCCCGGTCACCACCCTGCTGCCAGGGCTGCACGAGATTGCCGAACCGGGTGAAACGCCCCTCAAAGCTCAGCTCAACGGTGCCAATGGGGCCGTGACGCTGCTTGCCGATCACAACCTCGGCGCGCCCATGCAGGCGTTCCATCTCTTCTTGCCACTTCGCCATGGCCTCCAGATCATGATCACCGGGTTTTTCGCGTTCCTTGTAGTACTCTTCGCGGAATACGAACATCACCACATCCGCGTCCTGCTCAATTGAGCCGGATTCGCGCAAGTCACTGAGTTGCGGGCGCTTATCTTCACGGTTCTCGACCTGACGGGAGAGCTGTGACAGGGCAATCACCGGGATGTCCAACTCCTTGGCAATGGCCTTAAGGCCCATGGTGATCTCGGAGATCTCGTTTACACGATTTTCCGATTTTCCGGTGCCACGCACCAGTTGCAGGTAATCCACGATCAGCACATCAAGCCCGTAGGTGCGCTTGAGGCGCCGGGCACGGGCGGCAAGCTGCGAGATCGGCAGCGCTGGGGTGTCGTCAATATAAAGCGGGCAGGCTTCGAGTGCTTTGGCCGCATCCACAAAGCGGCGGAATTCGCCTTCGGTCATATCGCCGCGACGGATCTGTTCTGATGGCACTTCTGCTGCTTCTGACAGAATCCGCGCGGCGAGCTGCTCGGCACTCATTTCAAGCGAATAAAAGCCCACAACGCCACCGTCGATGGCGCCTTCGGTACCATCGGGCAGTTGGCCGCGTTTGTAGGCTTTGGCGACGTTAAAGGCGATGTTGGTGGCCAGCGAGGTTTTGCCCATGGAAGGCCGACCGGCGAGGATCAAAAGGTCAGAGCGGTGCAATCCGCCCAGCTTTTTGTCCATGTCGATCAATCCGGTGGAGACACCCGCAAGCCCACCTTCGCGCTGATAGGCCGCATTGGCGACATTAACAGCGTCCGTTACTGCCTTGAGAAAGCTTTGAAATCCGCTCTCGACTTGCCCTTGTTCGGCCAATTTGTAGAGCGCCTGTTCCGCCTCCACGATCTGTTCGCGCGGCTCGGAGGCGACATCAACCGTGGCCGCCTTGTCGGAGATTTCGCGGCCAAGCTGGATCAGGTCGCGGCGTACCGCAAGGTCATAGATCATCTGGGCATAATCGCGCACCGCAAAGGCGGAAATGGCCGCCCCGGCAAGACGGGCGAGATAGGCCGGACCGCCCAGTTCTTTCAGCCCTTCATCGTCCTCCATGAAGGCTTTGAGGGTGACCGGCGAGGCCAGGTTGTTTTTGGCAATCCGCGCCGCTGCAATCTCGAAAATGCGCGCATGTACAGGGTCGTAGAAATGTTTCGGACCGATGATCGAGGCCACCCGGTCATAGATGTCATTGTTGGTCAGAATCGCACCCAGAAGCTGTTGCTCAGCCTCGATGGAATGCGGCATCGACTCGGGCGACTGCACATCGACGCCGGTCGGATTGAATGCTGCGATTTCGTTCATGCCTGTCTCACCTTGTCCCGGCTGTGTCTTAGCTTGTCCGTTTCACCAGAGGCAAATTGTATGTTTTTCTGGACAACTTGTGGATAATGCTAAGACTACAGCATGCTGACGCTTCATGCACGAAGATAACAAGATGTAGAGAGAATTTAGGTATTTTTGCGCGCGTCCTGCCATACACGCGGGTTATTCAGGAAAGCTTCTACTTCACCCAACGTTGTCGCGTCAAACACACCTTGCGCCTTGGCTTCGGCGAGCACATCCCACCAGGTGCACAGCGAATGCAGCTGAACACCATGATCTCCAAGTGTTTTCTCCGTCTCCGGGAAAATTCCGTAGTAAAAAATCACCGCGGTGTGGCTACAACTGGCCCCGGTTTCGCGAATCGCATCCACGAAGGAGAGTTTGGAGCCGCCATCCGTGGTCAGGTCTTCCACCAGCAACACGCGCTGGCCCTCATGCATGTCACCTTCGATACGCGCATTGCGGCCGTAGCCTTTGGGTTTTTTGCGCACGTAGGTCATGGGCAGGCCCATGCGTTCAGCAACCAGCGCGGCGAAGGGAATGCCCGCAGTTTCACCGCCTGCTATATTGTCAAAAGCTTCAAACCCGGCGTTGCGCATGACGGTGGCTGTCAGGAAATCCATCAGCGTCGAGCGGATGCGCGGGTGGCTGATCAGTTTGCGGCAATCAATGTACGTGGGGCTGGGCAGGCCGGAGGCGAGAATGAAGGGATCCGCGGCGTTGAAATGCACCGCCTTGATTTCGAGCAGCATCCGCGCTGTCAGGCGTGCGATTTCGGAAGGATCAGGGTAGCTGCTTGGGATCATTGGGGTTTCCTGACTTGTGGATGGTGGAACATGAGTGTCACGTGCGGTGTCCGGGCCTTCACAGCACTTTCCAATGCAGATCGAAGCCCGGATCAAAGATCGTCACGGGCCCGTCTTCTGTGGCGATATGATCGGGATAAGACGCGCCGGATTTTTCCAGCGTTATGGTCGCATCATTCGGGAGGAGCCCGTAAAAGGCCGGACCGTTCAGAGACGTGAAGCGTTCAAGCCGGTCCAGCGCCCCGTCTTCTTCGAAAACCTGCGCGAGGATCGACAGGGTGTTGGGCGCGGTGAAACATCCCGCGCAGCCGCAGGGCAGGAGCTTATTGGCATCCGTATGCGGCGCGGAATCGGTGCCCAGGAAAAAGCGGTTGTCCCCGGAAGTGGCCGCTGCGCGCAGGGCGAGCCGATGCTCTTCGCGCTTGGCCACGGGCAGGCAATAATAGTGCGGCTTGATGCCCCCGGCCAGAATGTGGTTGCGATTGATCACCAGGTGATGCGTCGTGATCGTCGCACCCAGTGTGTCATCCTGTGCGCTGGCATAATCGACCGCATTGCGGGTCGTGATATGCTCCATGACCACGCGCAGGCCGGGCGTCGCGCGGCGGATCGGGTCGAGCACACGGTCAATGAAGACGGCTTCCCGGTCAAAGATGTCGATCTCTGCATCCGTAACCTCGCCATGCACGCAGAGCGGCAGGCCGATCTCCGCCATCTTTTCCAGAACGGCTCGGACCTTGTCAAAATTAGCGACACCGCTGGCGGAATTCGTCGTGGCCCCGGCGGGGTAAAGCTTCACCGCATGAATGAGGCCGGAAGCATGTGCCGCCGCCACATCCGCAGGATCGGTGTCTTCGGTCAGGTAGAGCGTCATCAAAGGCTCAAAATCCGCCCCCTGGGGCAGCGCATTCAGAATACGTTCGCGATAGGCCTGTGCCTGATCACTGGTGACCACTGGCGGCACCAGATTGGGCATGATGATCGCCCGGGCAAAATGCGCGGTGGTTTCAGGCAGAACGGCTTTGAGCATCGCGCCGTCGCGCAGATGCAGATGCCAATCGTCGGGGCGGCGAAGCGTGATGGTCTGGCTCATGCGCCTGCGCTAGCACAGGATTTGCCGTTGTTCCAGCGTCAGTCTGTGACCCGACCCCTGATCTGTTTTAACCGGCTTTCAAATCGGGGCGCGCGCATGCGTTGGGTGACATTGTGGCAAAGAGCTGCGATCAGCGCCGAGCGCTCGTCCTGTTCCAAACGCGCGAGCAGTTTGCGCAAATAGGGCAGATGAACGCGACGTGCCCGGGCCAGTCTCGCAAAGAAGAGCGGAGTGAGGTTGCCGTCCGCCGCTGCTTTCATCAGCGGAAACAGAACCTCAAGCTGCAACAGGTCGGTCTGAAGTGCTGCACCCATATGCGGCAGGCGCAGTTTTGTGACGCCGGGTCGCGTGTATAGGGCTGCGTGCATCGCGTCTTCGGCCTCTGCGGGGTCGTACAGAATGAAGGTTTCCGACGCGGCGTCCAGCATGTCAGGTGCATAGCCATAGCGCTGCGTGAAATCGGTGCGCCGCATCTCCACGAAACGTTTGTCCCATTCGGCTACGCGCGGATCCAGCGTGGCCTGCGGTTGGATCGCAAGCACCTTGGCCCCGGGGGCTGCAACCGAAAAAGCGGCGGCGGCGTATCCGCAGGGTCCCGCACCATAAAACAGAACCGTATCGAAGGCGTCGAAAAAGCCATCATCTACCAATTGGTCAAAATGGGCATAAACAGCCGGATCGCGAAACCAGGTATCGCCGTCACTGATAATGCTCAAATGTGACCAGCCGTGCGCCTTGACCATATGCCACCCCAAAGGGTGCCCATGGGGCGAAAGGGTTTCGATGCCTTGATGGGTCTCAAAAGAGACAAGAAGTGTCGCGCTGTTTTCAACGAATGTTGCAGTATGGCGGCGTCCCAATGGTGTGAGGTAGCCGTGTTCGCCGACCAGCTCGGTGACCTCGGAGATCCACTCCTGTTTGCTCATATCTTTGAGCGACGATTCAAAATCAAACGCCGTGTCCGGCATGGTGGCGGCCCTCAAATCTGCCTGTTTGTGATAGGCGGCGGTGCTTCCAGTGTAAACTAAGCGCGATTTGAGGCAAAATTGCGGAAACAGAGCGCCGAATTTTCGCTAATTGTCTCCGTTTTGGATATCTTTGAGGGCATAATTGAGCAGAAAGCGCGCCGAGTGCCCAGTCAAAGCCTTTGATGGCGCTGTCATCAGGAGACGCCCGAAAAGCGCCCGGGAGGGCTCGGACCGCATGAGGGCGTCGAACCGGTCCTTGCGCCATGAGACAGCAGCAGCGTGCAGTTCAGACAACGTCGAATCCTGTTTGAGGTCAGCGAGCAGGGGGGCGCTGTGATCGCTCAGTGCGTCGATGCTGCTGTCCTGATCGGAATTGAAATTGCGCTCCACCCAATAATCCAACCCCATCGGGTCATCGGAATGATTGACGCGCCCGCGGTCAGATTTCAGAACATAGCTTTCCATCGACCCAAGAGGGTAGTGGTTCAATTGGACCAGGCGATGATTGGGCTGGCCAAAATTTGAGAACACCCTTTTGGTCTTGAATGCATCGTCCAACTCGCGCCCATTGCCATCGAACCAGCGGGCCCTGGCTAATTTGGCGCGGTCGGGTGCTCTGGGCCGGTGAACCCCGAGTTTGGCGTAGGTGCCATCATTGCGAAAAAGGGTTTTGAACATGGCCGCCCGCCAGGGCCAGTTAATAATCTCAGGCGCGCATCGGGTGAAGGTCTGCGTGACAGGTTGGTCGTCGTAACGGACCACACCACCATTACCAAACAGCCGCCAGGTCAGCGTGATGGCGCTGGCCTCGCTGAGCGTATCGATGAGGTCGGGCAATTTGTGGTTTCCCACATGCACATTGACGAACTCATCAATGTCGATCGGCAAAATCCAGTCTGCTTCGCGCAGTTTCGAGTGATCGTCGACCATCCGCAGGGCTGTGAATTGAACGCCCTTTTTGCCATAAGGCCCCGCGTTGCGCAGATGCGTCAGCCAGCCAAGGGCCTCTAAACGGTCGAGCATACGGTCTGTGCCATCTGTGCAATCATTGGAACAGACAATGAAATCGGTGATACCCGCCGCGCGATGATGCGCCAGCCATTCCAGCAAGAACGCTCCTTCGTTGCGTACAGTCAGGACTGCGAGGATTTTCAAGTCTTTACCATGGGCTCGTTGTGTTGCGGATGTCTGGCATCTGGCTGAAAGGCAAGCGATTCGGGGATTGTCCCGAGCAACGGACGGCCTCCTTTGTGTGCCCGCGTAAAGCAGCATTTGAAGACAGGGTCAGATCGGGCGGACAGTCGGGTGTCTCCAATCGCCTATCGTGCAGCTGTTTGTTGGATGCGCAGACTGCCAGCTGACATGGCCAATCGTTTTGAGCAACCTGGGTCAGGACAACAAACATCTCAGAACGTCCCGGTAGTGCCGTCGTCGGTCTCTGCCATGTGCCCTTGCCGCCTGTTTTTTTGCTCGACGCCGGGTTCATCGCCCGGGTTTCCATTCTTGTGGGGCAAACATGACAGGTCCACCGAATCGCGTCAATCCAACGGATGGCAGGCGCCAGAAGGCGATCAGTGCTTGACGGCTGTGGTTAGGAGTGCAGGTTACTGCGCAACACAGGAGACTACATGACACATCCCAGCTCGATCGACACCGTTCAGAAAATGCTGTCAGAACAGGGATATGTCTGTGATCGTTCTCTGGGAACAGTTGTGTTTCTGGCCTTGCAACTCGGGCGTCCGCTGTTTCTGGAGGGGGAAGCCGGCGTGGGCAAAACCGAGATTGCCAAGGCTTTGGCCACCGGGTTGAACCGCCGGTTGATCCGGTTGCAGTGCTATGAGGGTCTGGATGCGGCAAGCGCTGTCTACGAATGGAATTTCCCCGCACAGATGGTGGCCATCCGCACGGCTGAAGCGGCCGGTGGCAGCGACAGAACAGCCCTTCAGGCGGAACTTTTCAGCGATGAGTTCCTGATCGAACGGCCCCTGCTGGAGGCCATGCGACCGGATGAGAATGGCGCCCCTGTCCTGCTGATTGACGAACTGGACCGCACCGATGAGCCCTTTGAGGCGTTTTTGCTGGAGGCTCTGAGCGATTTTCAGGTCACCATTCCGGAACTGGGCACCATCAAGGCACCCCAGCCGCCCATCGTGATCGTCACCTCCAACCGGACCCGTGAGGTGCATGATGCGCTCAAGCGGCGCTGTCTTTATCACTGGGTCGATTACCCCGATTTCGAGCGGGAAATGAGCATCCTGCACGCCCGCGCGCCAGAGGCCGCCGAAGCGCTCAGCCGCGAGGTCGTGGCTTTTGTCCAGCATTTGCGCACGGAGGATTTGTTCAAAAAACCCGGTGTCGCCGAAACCATCGACTGGGCGAAATGCCTGCTTGCGCTGGATGTCATCAACCTCAGCCCGGAAGTGATAGCCGATACCTTGGGCGCGATCCTCAAGTATCAGGATGACATCCAGAAGCTTCAGGGCTCGGAGGCCAAACGCATTCTTGATCAGGTCAAATCCTCGCTGGAGCCCGCCTGATGCGCGCCACGGCACCCTTTGTGACGCATGCCTGAATACACGCCCCTCGATCTGCCGGATGATCCGAAGCTGGCGGGCAATATCACCCATTTCGCCCGCGCACTGCGGCGGGCTGGCCTGCCCATCGGGCCCGGGCGGGTGCTTGATGCGGTGCGTGCGGTGCAGGCGGCGGGGTTCACGGACAAGCGGGATTTTTACTGGACGTTGCACGCGTGCTTTGTGAACCGGCCGGAGCACCGTCTGGTCTTTGCGCAGGTCTTTAGGCTTTACTGGCGGGATCCGCGGTATCTGGAACATATGATGTCGATGATGATCCCTGCCGTGCGCGGTGTGCAGGAGGATCGCAAGGCGAAATCCGCTGAAAAACGCGCCGCCGAAGCGCTGCTGGATGGGGCAGAGGCCCCCGAGTTCGACGAAAACGATGCAGAAACCGACGACACCACGGAGGTCGAGATTGACGCCAGCCTGACCATGTCGTCACAGGAACGGCTGCGCTCGCTGGATTTTGAACAGATGAGCACGTCGGAGATGGCCGAGGCCAAACGCATGCTGGCGCGGCTGAACCTGCCGGTGCCGCCCATCCGCTCGCGGCGGGCCATGTCCAGCCTGACCGGCACGCGGGTGGATGCGGCCAGAACGCTGCGCGCGGCCATGCGGCAGGGGGGTGAGATGCACAAGATCGCGCTAAAGGCGCCGCGCCCACGCTGGCCAAATCTTGTCGTGCTCTGCGATATTTCCGGGTCGATGAGCCAGTACAGCCGCGTGGTGTTGCACTTCCTGCATGCGGTCGCGAATGCCAAGGGCGCGGGGTGGGCCAAGGTTCATGCTTTTACCTTCGGCACGCGGCTGACAAATATTACCCGCCATCTGCGTCACCGGGATGTGGATGCGGCACTGGCCGCAGCAGGCGCCGAAGCGCAGGATTGGGAAGGCGGTACGCGCATTGGCCAATGTCTCGAAAGCTTCAATCGCGACTGGTCGCGCCGGGTGATGGGGCAGGGGGCGGTGGTGCTATTGATCACAGACGGGCTCGACCGGGACGACCCTGAAGCGTTGTCAAAACAGATGGAGCGGCTGAATTTGTCGTCGCGCCGTTTGATCTGGCTGAACCCATTGCTGCGGTGGGAAGGGTTTGCGCCCAAAGCGCAAGGGATTGCGGCGATGTTGCCGCATGTGGACAGCTTTCGCGCGGGCCATTCGATTGCCTCACTGGATGATCTGGCCACGTCACTCTCCCGCCCGGATGATCGGGGCGAGAAGGAACGATTGATGCGGATGCTGGGCGCGTAACCGCTCAGGCAACCGCTGCTGCAAAAGACCCGCGATAAAGATCGCTGAGTGTCGCCAGCGGCGCAGTGCTGTCGCCAAAGGAGATATCATCACCGCCAAATTGTCCGACAGGGTTCAGTGTCACACTGGCGGCATTGGCCGCTGCTGCCAGCGCCTCGGCCTGCTCGACAGAACAGGCGATCAGATAACGGCCCTGATCCTCCCCGAAAAGAGCGCCCGTGTCATCGGTTTCCAGATGAACCCCGACGCCAGATTTTTCAGCCATCTCAAAGGCGGCAAGCGCCAGCCCACCGTCTGACAGGTCAGAGCAGGCGGCGATCAGGTGGTGGTTGTCGCGGATGAACGCACCATGGGCGGCTTCCTTGTCCAGATCGACCGGCGGGGCGTCACCTTCCGCGCGGCCAAAGGCTTCGGCCAGCAGGGCGGATTGACCAAGATGCCCGGTGGTGTCCCCCAACAGCAGCGCGACATGGCCCGCGCGCACATCACAGCCGATAATGTCATCCGTATGCGCGATCAGCCCCACGGCCCCAATGGTCGGCGTCGGCAAGATCGCCGCCCCGTCGGTTTCATTGTAAAGCGAGACATTGCCGGAGACGATGGGCATATCCAGCGCCTCTACCGCCGCGCCAATGCCCTGAATAGCCCCCACGAACTGCCCCATGATCTGCGGCTTTTCGGGATTGCCGAAGTTCATGTTATCCGTGGTTGCCAGCGGGGTTGCCCCCACGGCGATCAGATTGCGGTAAGCCTCGGCCACCGCCTGTTTGCCGCCCTCGACCGGATTTGCTTTGACATAGCGCGGGGTCACATCGGAGGTGAAGGCCAGCGCCTTGTCGGTGCCATGCACGCGCACGATGCCAGCGCCCAGCCCGGGAACGCGCACCGTATCGGCCATGACCATCGTGTCATATTGAGTGTAGACCCAAGACTTGGACGCATAGTTCGGACTGGTGATCAGCGCCTTGAGCCCGTCGATGGCATCAATGTCGAGCGCCTCGTCAAAGGGGACAGCAGGGGGTGTCGGCTCCCAGAGGCGGTCATATTCCGGTGCCGTGCCTGCCAGTGTCTTGAGCGGCAGGTCGGCCTTGATCTCCCCATGATGGACGATAAGGAAACGGTCTTCGGCAATGGTTTCCCCGACGATTGCGAAATCGAGGTCCCATTTGTCGAACACGGCCTTGGCTTGCGATTCCAACTCGGGCCGCAGGACCATCAGCATGCGTTCCTGGCTTTCCGAAAGCATCATTTCATAGGCTGTCATCGCCTCTTCACGGACAGGGACGTTTTCCAGATCAAGGCGTACGCCGAGGTTGCCCTTGTCGCCCATTTCCACAGCGGAGCAGGTCAGCCCGGCGGCCCCCATATCCTGAATGGAGATCACCGCGCCGGTTTTCATCAACTCCAGCGTGGCTTCCATCAGGCGCTTTTCCGTGAAGGGGTCACCGACCTGCACGGTGGGGCGTTTTTCCTCGATGGTGTCGTCGAATTCGGCGGAAGCCATGGTGGCCCCGCCCACACCGTCGCGCCCGGTCTTGGCCCCCAGGTAGACAACAGGCATGCCAACCCCGGAGGCTGCGGAATAGAAAATCTTATCCGCATCCGCCAGACCGGCTGCAAAAGCATTCACAAGGCAATTACCGTTATAGGCCGGGTCAAAGCGCACCTCGCCGCCCACGGTCGGCACGCCGAAACAGTTGCCATAGCCGCCGATGCCCTCGACAACACCATTGACCAGTTGCCGGGTCTTGGGGTGCGATGGCGCGCCAAAGCTGAGCGAATTCATCGCCGCAATCGGGCGCGCGCCCATGGTAAAGACATCCCGCAAAATGCCGCCCACTCCGGTGGCTGCTCCCTGATAGGGCTCAATATAGCTGGGGTGATTGTGGCTCTCCATCTTGAAGACAACCGCCTGACCATCCCCGATATCCACAACGCCTGCGTTCTCGCCTGGGCCACAAATAACCTGCGGGCCAGTTGTTGGCAGGGTGCGCAGCCATTTCTTCGAGGATTTATAGGAGCAATGCTCGTTCCACATGGCCGAAAAAATGCCAAGCTCGGTAAAGCTGGGCTCGCGCCCGACAATCTCCAGAATGCGCGCGTATTCATCCGGGCTCAGCCCGTGGCTGGCAATCAGCTCCGGTGTGATGGCAGGTTCAGTCATCGCGCTTGGGCCCCCCGTCGCGTCATTGGCAATCGCAAATATTGCGACGTCTTTAGAGGAAGGGACATCGGGGGAAAAGGGCAAAGCCTGTTGTTGAGGGCGGTTTCAAATACTATTCAACCCTGACAACGGTCAGTCGCTTCTATGAGGTCGAAAAAAAAGGCCGAGCACGAAGCTCGGCCAAGTCCAACAGGGAGGTATGAAGGCTGGTGCAGAGCACCCGCGCCTTCAATTGATCAGATAAGTGGCGTGCTGCTCACGATCAAGGCTGAATCACAACGCGAGGTAGCATGTCCGATATGCATTGAGCGCATAGCTCAAGCCCCACCTCAGAACTTTTGCTTTTCTCTCAATTGTTTGCGGTATGTGATGATCTCTTCCTGCACGAAGTCCTTGAAGGCAGATACCCGCTGGGAGTGACGCAATTCTTCCGGATATGCCAGAAAAACAGGCACATCGGCGGATTCCAGATCAGGCAGAACCTGAACGAGATCAGGGAAATCCTCCGTCACGTAATCCGGCAGCACACCGATTCCCAGATTGTTGAGAACACCTTGCAAAACGCCGTAGTAGTTATTCACCGTCAGTAACGAGCGTATGTCATATGTCATCAGGTGCTGCACGAGGTTACGCCCCGAACCAACCTGGTTGCTGTCCGTGTTCTGGCAAATCAGGCGATGATCCTCGATATCTTCGATCACCGCAGGGGTGTCATTCGCCTTGAGGTAATCCGGCGTGGCATAAAGGCACATGCGGATCGTCATCAGTTTCTTGCGGATCAGGTCTGCCTGACTGGGTTCTTTCATGCGGATGGCCACATCGGCTTCGCGCATGGGCAAATCAAGCACCCGCTCCTCAAGCATCAAATCGATCTTAAGATCGGGATATTGCTCATAGAGTTTCGGCAGGCGCGGCGCGAGCCAAAGGGTGCCAAAGCCGGTTGTGGTCGTCACCCGCAGCTCTCCAAAGACCTCCTCTTCGCTGTCGCGGATGCGCGCAGACGCTGTATCCAGTCGCTTTGACATCGCGGAAGTGGCGTCAAACAGAAGCTCACCCTGTTCAGTCAGGATCAGGCCGCGGGCATGTCGGTGGAAGAGGGTGGCGTTCAGTGATTCCTCAAGGCCCCTGATCTGTCTGCTAACGGCGGATTGCGACAAATTCAGCTTGTCACCCGCATGAGTCAGAGACCCGGCGTCAGCGACCGCGTGAAAAATTCTCAGCTTATCCCAATCCATACCGTAACCCGTGCAAAGCGTTGATGCCGTGTTAGCGGTATCTTCCGCTGAAATACAGTGGACGTCTCGGCAAAACGCGGCGAAAGGCAAATTTACCCCTATACAGGTCAGCGTTTATGACCTATTATTGTCTCAAATCTGTGCAACACTGACCGAGCGCTGGGGAGGCGATCGATGAGCACTCAGAAAATTTCGCTGAATGACCGCTACGACCTGAGCAAAAGCACCGTGCTGCTAAATGGCACGCAGGCGCTTGTCCGTTTGATGATGATGCAAAAGATGCGCGACATCGAAGTGGGGCTCAACACGGCTGGTCTGGTCACCGGCTATCGCGGGTCACCGCTTGGTGCCGTCGACATGCAGATGCAACGGGCCCTTAAGCCGCTGATAGAGCATGATATTACCTTTCAAACCGGCCTGAATGAAGATCTGGCGGCAACGGCGTTGTGGGGCAGCCAGCAGGCGGAATTGCGCGGAGAAGGCAAGTTCGACGGGGTCTTTGGCCTTTGGTATGGCAAGGGGCCCGGTGTTGACCGGTCGGGCGATGTCATGCGCCATGCCAATATGGCGGGCAGCGCAAAAAATGGCGGCGTTCTGATGGCCATGGGCGATGACCATACAGGCGAAAGCTCGACGGTCCTGCATCAGTCCGAATGGGCGATGGTGGATGCCTATATGCCGGTTGTCAGCCCGGCGGGTGTTCAGGAAATACTGGATTATGGCCTTTACGGGTTTGCGCTGAGCCGGTTTTCCGGCCTTTGGGTCGGGCTGAAAACAATGAAAGACACGGTCGAGGCCACGTCGGTCGTGGATGCCGACCCATCACGCCTGAATTTTGTTGTTCCGGACTTCCAGATGCCCGAAGGCGGGCTGAACATTCGTCTGATCGATACGCCGCACGATCAGGAAGCGCGGATGATCGATCATAAACGTTTTGCTGCCGAAGCCTTCAGCCGCGCCAACAAAATGGACAAACGTGTCTGGGGCAAGGCTGGGGCAAAGATCGGGTTCGTGGCGGCGGGAAAAAACTGGCTTGATCTGGAGCATGCTCTGAGCCTGCTCAACATCGACGCGGCAGAGGCCGAGCGCCTGGGGCTGACGACATATAAGATCGGGCAGACGTTCCCGCTCGATATGGAAGGCTTTCACGACTGGGCCGAGGGGCTCGATCTGATCGTCGTGGTCGAGGAAAAGCGCAAATTGATCGAGGTTCAGATCAAGGAGGCGATCTTTGATGATCGTCGGGGTCGACGGGTTTATGGCTGGCACAAGGGCGGGGGCGCAGGATCCATGCATGGGGAAGAGCTTTTCCCAACACGCGGCGCGCTCGACCCGATCATGATTGCGGAAAAACTCGGTAAGATTTTGATCGAAGAAGAGCGTGATAACGAAAGGTTACGCGCCGGTCTTAATGTGCTTGAAGAGGCCCGCCGAAATGACAACGCCGAGGATATTGCCGCGCGTCTGCCGTATTTCTGCTCCGGCTGCCCGCATAATTCTTCGACCAAACTGCCCGAGGGCGCGCGCGCCTATGCGGGCATCGGATGCCACTACATGGTGCAATGGATGGACCGCGAAACCACCGGTTTCACTCATATGGGCGGCGAAGGCGCAAACTGGATCGGCGAGGCGCCCTTTTCGACCCGCAGTCATGTCTTCCAGAACCTCGGCGATGGCACCTACAATCACTCCGGTATCCAGGCCATTCGCGCAGCGCTGAACGCCAAGACCAACATCACCTATAAAATTCTCTATAACGATGCGGTCGCGATGACGGGCGGGCAGCACAATGAAGGTGATCTGGATGCGCCGCGGATTGTAAAGGAACTGCAAGCGATGGGCGTCAGCCATGTCGCTGTTGTCTATGACGAAAAAGAGGACGTCGATCTCAACGCCTTCAAAGGGGTCGAACTGCATGAGCGGGCGCACTTGCAAACCGTGCAGGAGAGGTTTGCAAAGATCGAAGGCGTTTCGGCAATCGTTTATATTCAAACCTGTGCGGCTGAAAAGCGACGGCGCCGCAAACGCGGGCTGTTTCCTGATCCTGACAAGCGCGTGTTCATCAATTCGGACGTCTGCGAGGGGTGCGGTGATTGCGGCGTCCAGTCTAACTGCGTCTCGATTGTGCCCAAAGAGACCGAATTGGGACGCAAGCGCGCAATTGACCAGTCATCCTGCAACAAGGATTTCAGTTGTCTGAAGGGGTTTTGCCCGTCCTTTGTGACCCTTGAAGGGGCGACGGTGCGCAAGACTCCGACCACTCAGCTCGAAATCCCTGAGCTGCCGATGCCGGTTCTTCCGGAAATCAATGGGACCTGGAATGTGGTCATCACGGGCGTTGGTGGTACCGGCGTCGTGACAATCGGTGCTGTGATGGCGCAGGCTGCGCATATTGATGGCAAAGGTGCGGGCATGATGGAAATGGCTGGCCTTGCCCAAAAAGGGGGCGCTGTTCACATTCATTGCCGCCTGGCAGAGAAACCCGACGATATCAGTGCGATACGTGTGGCGACGGGAGAGGCGGATGCATTGATCGGGGGCGACCTCGTCGTCTCTGCGGGCGCTAAAACGCTGGGTCTGACACGCGGTTTGCGTACCGGGGCCGTGGTCAACAGCCACGAGATCATCACCGGTGATTTCACGCGCGACACGGAATTCCAACTGCCGAGTGAACGGTTGTCTCTGGCGATCGAGGCGCGCCTGAAGGATCGCGTTGATATGTTCGACGCGTCGGAACTGGCCAAGGCGACGTTGGGCGATTCCATTTTTTCCAACATGATGATCTTTGGGGCGGCTTGGCAGCGTGGGCTCGTGCCGTTGTCGCTTGCTGCGATCACCGAAGCGATCCAGCTTAATGGTGCTGCGGTAGAGCAGAATCTTCGCGCCTTCGAGATTGGGCGCTGGGCGGTTCTGAACGCCGAAGAAGCGGCGGGTTTGTTGCGGGCCAAAGTTATCAGCCTGCCAAAAACGCTGGAAGAACAGATCACCTACCGTGCAGAAGCGCTTTCAGCTTATCAGAGTGGCCGCCTGGCCAAACGCTATCGGCGCTTCCTGGAGAAGATCTCGGACGGGGATGTCCGGCGCGCTGCGGCAAAAGGCTATCATAAGCTCTTGGCCTATAAGGATGAGTATGAGGTTGCCCGATTGCTTCTGTCCAGCCGCGAAAAGGCGGCAGAAGAGTTCGATGGTGATTTCAGGATGACCTTCAATCTTGCCCCGCCGATGCTGTCCAAAACCGGCCCGGACGGGCGGCCCGCGAAACGGACATTCGGCCCGTGGCTGGAGCGCCCGCTGCGGCTTCTGACCAAGCTGAAATTCTTGCGCGGCACACCGCTTGATCCGTTTGGATATACCGCGGAACGTCGCATGGAACGTCAGTTGATCCGGCAGTTTGAGCGCGACATGGCCGACGTTCTGCCAAGATTGGAAGAGGCGACCAAGCCTGCGATCATTGCGCTTGCGGAACTGCCTTTGCAAATCAAGGGATTTGGTCCGGTCAAACAGAAAAGTGAGGCAAAAGCGGCCAAACGCCGTGAAGAGCTGCTCGCGGCAATCCGTGCAGGCGGGGCCGGGTTCTCGAAAGCCGCGGAATAGGGCGTCACATTCCTGTCATATGTTCTGGGCATCCAGAGGTCGCGTGGCTAAGGTCGCGTGGGGACCAAGAGAGAACTCTATGGGAATGATGCGCCCGAACATTGCACGCGATATCAGCTATTCCTATTCGGCTGAAACAAGGGGCGGTCGCGCCCTGATCCGTTTGATGGAAAACAGCACCGGACGCCTGCGTCTGATACGCCGGGCCCGGGGTTATGAGCACGAAGTTGCGGCCGGTCGCGATTTCTTCGAGGTCATGCTGGACCGTTATGGACTAAGCTTGGAGATTGCATCCGGTCGCCTGGCGGATATTCCGCGACAGGGGCCGCTCATTGTGATCGCAAACCACCCTTACGGCATTCTCGATGGTTTGGTGATGGGGCATATCCTGTCCGGAATACGGGGCGATTTCCGCATTGTGGCCAACTCGGTGTTTCGCAAAGCAGAAGACCTTGACCGCATCATTCTGCCAATAAGTTTTGATGCCACAAAAGAAGCGATGGCCCTGAACATCGCGACGCGCAAAAAGGCGCTGGCCTATTTGAACGATGCTGGTGCCATCGGTATCTTTCCCGGCGGGACTGTGAGCACAGGTGCCAGACCCTTTTCGCGCCCGATGGACCCGGGCTGGCGCAGTTTTACCGCGCGCATGGTAGCGAAATCTGATGCGACGGTGCTGCCGCTCTATTTTGACGGGCACACAAGCCGCTTGTTCCAGATTGCGAGCCACATGCATGCAACCCTGCGCATGGGGTTGTTGATCAAAGAGTTCGTCAAGCGCGTCGATACCCCGGTACGATTGTGCGTGGGCCAACCGATAAAGCGTGACGTTCTGGACCCGCTTGCAAAAGATAGCAAAGCGATGATGGATTTCCTGCGAAAAGCAACGTATGAGCTGTCCCCAGACCCGGAGAAATCCTTTGATCTGGGATATGAATTCGAAGACAGGCATCGCGGTTGACCGGGTGCCAATGAGGCACCGGGTAAAATGGCGGTAGGGATTTTTGATAGCGGATTGGGCGGATTGACCGTGCTGGATGCCGTCGAAAAACGTCTGCCGGATGTGCCCTTTGTCTATCTGGCGGACAGCGCGCATGCGCCCTACGGCGTGCGCACCGCCGACGATATTTTTGATCTGACCTGTGCCGCTGCGACCCGGCTTTTTGATGCCGGGTGCGATCTGGTGATTCTGGCTTGCAACACGGCCTCGGCGGCCGCTCTGAGGCGGATGCAGGAGGCCTGGATTCCGCAAGACAAGCGCGTGCTTGGGGTATTCGTGCCGCTCATCGAAGCGATGACGGAACGGCAATGGGGCGACAATTCTCCGCCGCGCGAGGTTGCGGTGAAACATGTAGCGCTCTTTGCCACGCCTGCGACAGTTGCCAGCCGTGCTTTCCAGCGTGAACTGGCGTTTCGGGCCATTGGCGTCGATGTCGAGGCGCAGGCCTGCGGCGGTGTCGTGGACGCCATCGAAGAAGGCGACATGATACTGGCCGAAGCCTTGGTACGCAGCCATGTCGATGCATTGAAACGGAAAATGCCGGATCCCGATGCGGCGATCCTGGGGTGTACGCACTATCCGCTGATGCAGTCCCATTTCCAGGATGCACTGGGACCCGATGTGCGGGTTTTCAGTCAGGCGTCGCTGGTGGCGGACAGTCTGGCGGATTATCTGACACGCCATCCCGACATGCTGGGCACTGGCAAAAGTGACTTCCTGACGACCGGCGATGCCCGCCGGGTCAGTGACCGGGCCACACAGTTTTTGCGACGACGGATCACATTTCAATCTGCCTGAGCTTTCAAAACTCCTTCGACACGGATGATATCCATGACATATTCCATCGCGATCCTCGGTGCCTCTGGCTATACCGGGGCAGAACTGATCCGGCTGATCGCCGATCACCCTGAAATGAAAATCACGGCCCTTGGCGCTAATTCCAAAGCGGGATTGACCATGGCGCAGGTCTTTCCCCATCTGCGCCATCTGGATTTGCCAGCGCTTGTGAAAATCAAAGAGATCGATTTTACCGATATCGACCTGTGCTTTTGCGCGCTGCCGCATAAGACCAGCCAGCAGGTCATCCCGGCACTGCCCGCAAGTTTGAAGATCGTCGACCTCAGCGCGGATTTCCGGCTGCGTGATCCGGCTGACTACGAAAAGTGGTACGGCAACGCGCACAGCGCAGTCGCCCAGCAGCACGAAGCCGTTTACGGATTGACCGAATTCTATCGCGAAGAGATCAGATCAGCCCGGCTCGTGGCGGGAACCGGGTGCAATGCAGCTACCGGGCATTTCATTCTCAGGCCGCTGATTTCTGCGCAGGTGATTGATCTCGATGAGATCATTCTGGATATGAAATGCGCCGTCTCCGGGGCCGGGCGCAGTTTGAAGGAGAATTTGCTGCATGCCGAATTGTCGGAAGGCTATCATGCCTATGCGGTGGGGGGTACGCACCGTCATTTGGGTGAATTTGATCAGGAATTCAGCGCGCTTGCCGGTCGTCCCGTTCAGGTGCAGTTCACACCGCATCTTGTTCCTGCGAACCGCGGCATTCTCGCGACCACCTATGTGAAGGGCGACGCGGAAGCGATCCACAAGACGCTTCGTGACGCTTATGACGACGAGCCGTTCGTGGTCGTTCTGCCTTTTGGGGAGACGCCCAGTACCCGGCATGTGAGGGGTTCAAACTACTGCCACATCGGCGTGTCAGCGGATCGCATTCCGGGCCGGGCAATCGTGGTTGGTGCCTTGGACAACCTCACGAAAGGGTCAAGCGGTCAGGCGTTGCAAAACGCCAACCTGATGTTAGGTATTGAGGAAACACAGGGCCTGAAAATGGCACCACTTTTTCCTTGAGGACCGATGAAAAGCCTGAAGAAACAACGCCGAATTCAAGTCATCGCCGTCGCGGCGGTGGCTTTGGCGCTCTCAACCGGTTTGATCGGCTACGCGATGCGCGACGGCATCAACTTCTTCCGCGCGCCCAGTCAGGTTCTGGCGGAACCTCCCGCGCCGTCGGAAGTTTTTCGCATCGGCGGGCTGGTCGAAGAAGGCTCATTGGTTCGTGGTCAGGGCAAGACCATACAGTTCAGTGTAACGGATGGCGGCGCAACTGTGCCGGTCAGTTTCACCGGTGTACTGCCTGATCTCTTTGAGGAAAATCAGGGGATGGTTGGCACCGGTCGTTACATTAATGGCGTGTTCGAAGCCTCTGAAATACTTGCAAAACATGACGAAACCTACATGCCCAAGGAAGTTGTTGACGCATTGAAAGAACAAGGCGTCTACCAAGACCCCGAAGGCTAGTTGCGTACGCAGCTCTTAGACGTAATTAACCAATCTTTGCACATTTTACCCTCCGCAATGGCGAATAAAGGGGGCGTAGATGCAAACGGTCAGAGAGATCGCAACGCAAATCGTGGCGCGTGAAGGCGGCTATGTAAATGATCCGGATGATCCCGGCGGGGCCACAAACTTTGGTGTGACCATTCATACGATGCGCACATTGGGACTTGATCTGGATCGCGACGGGGCGATCACAATTGCCGATGTGCGCGCCCTGACGAAAGAGCAGGCCGTCGAAATCTTCGAAAAACACTATTTCGAAAAGCCGCTGATTGCGCTTTTGCCGCCTGTTTTGCACGCCAGTGTTTTCGACATGTACGTCAACGCAGGCGCTAATGCCGTCAAGATTCTGCAACGCCTGTTGAGAGATATGGGCCATGACATCGAAGTGGACGGTGCGCTTGGCCCGCAAAGCATCGCTGCTGCTCAGGCGGCGTTCCTGAACGCGCCAAATCATCTTGCCGATGCCTACGGCATTGCGCGCCGCAACTACTATTTCCGCATCGCGGACCGACGCGCCGCTAGCCGGAAATACGCGCGCACCCGCGCGGGTCACAAGGGTGGCTGGATCAAACGCGCGGAAGTTTTCATTTCGGAAAAGTACCACCTCACCGAGCAACAGTTTAAACAAAGGGTCGCGGCATGGGTTTGATCACGGGCATACTGAACGTCATTTTTGGCAATGGCCGCAACGCGATAAGCGACACGGTCGAAGTTTTCAGGGAAAACACTGAAGAGGGCGCTGCGCGGTCACAGGAACTTCGGCTGGAAGCGATGAAACAATTCGCCCGCGAATTCGAAGCCTCCAATCAAAGTATCTTTGACCGGATCATGGACGGTATCAATCGGGTTCCCCGGCCTGCCCTGGCCTTGGGAACGCTGGCGTTGTTCGTCTCCGCAATGGTGGACCCGATCTGGTTTTCAAAGCGCATGCAGGGCATTGCGCTGGTACCGGAGCCGTTGTGGTGGTTGCTGGGGGTGATCGTTTCTTTCTACTTCGGTGCGAGACATCAGATCAAAAGCCAGCAATTCCAACGATCTATTGCGCAGACAATGGCCCACGCGCCGAAGGTGATCGAGAATATCTCTGCGCTCAACGGCCTCAGATCAACATCGCCCGGTGTCGCGGACAGCGGCTCGGACGCCCGCTTGTCAGCCCTGTCGATCATGCCGGACGGAAATGCCGCCCTCGAGGAGTGGCATAGTCACAAGCGACCTGCGACAAAGTGATCGACTGACCGGGGCGATTGTCGTTGGATGCGCTGATTGCGCGTCCTATACTGCGCCTCATGATCACAGAGTTTGGACATTTCGCCCTGATCCTGGCCTTTATCGTGGCCATCGTTCAGATGATCGTACCCTTGGTGGGCGCGCAGAAACGCTGGCCCGCGTGGATGGCAATCGCTGAACCGGCGGCATCCGCACAGTTCTTGCTGACGGCTTTTGCGTTTGGGGCATTGATGTACGCGTTCATCACGTCCGACTTCAGCCTCAGGTTGGTGACGCTGAACAGCCATTCGGCCAAGCCGATGCTGTACAAGATCAGCGGAACATGGGGCAATCATGAAGGGTCCATGCTGCTTTGGGTACTCATCGTGACGCTTTTCGGTGCAATGGCGGCCTGGTTCGGCGGGAACCTGCCGCCCACTTTGCGCGCCCGTGTTCTGGCAGTTCAGTCAGCCATCGCGGTCGCCTTTTTTGCTTTCATCCTCTTTACCTCCAATCCGTTTTTACGCCTTGCGGTGCCGCCGTTTGATGGCCAAGACCTCAATCCCCTGCTTCAAGATCCGGGATTGGCGTTTCACCCACCGTTTCTCTATCTTGGCTACGTCGGGCTCAGCATGACGTTCAGCTTCGCCGTTGGTGCCTTGATCGAAGGCCGTGTGGATGCCGCATGGGGCCGCTGGGTGCGGCCATGGACACTTGCGGCCTGGGTTTTTCTGACCATCGGCATCGCCCTTGGGTCCTGGTGGGCCTATTACGAATTGGGCTGGGGCGGCTTCTGGTTCTGGGACCCGGTAGAGAACGCCTCTTTCATGCCGTGGTTGCTGGCAGCGGCACTCTTGCATTCCGCGATTGTTGTGGAGAAGCGCGAGGCCCTGAAAAGCTGGACGATCCTGCTGGCCATCCTTGCTTTTGGGTTCTCGCTCATCGGCACGTTCATCGTCCGCTCGGGGCTTCTGACCTCGGTGCATGCCTTTGCAAACGATCCTGAACGCGGCGTCTTCATCCTGATGATCATGGCGTTTTTCATGGGCGGTGCGCTTGTGCTTTTTGCCTTCCGCGCAGGAGCGATGGAAGCCAAGGGCGTGTTCAGCGTGGTCAGCCGGGAAAGTGCGCTGGTGGCTAATAATCTGCTGCTCGCGGTATCGTGTTTTGTCGTTTTCGTCGGCACTATGTGGCCACTGGTGGCGGAGATGTTTTTCGATCGCAAGCTCAGCGTTGGCCCGCCCTTCTTCAACATGGCGTTTTCACCCTTCATGCTCGTGCTGGGCCTGATCCTGCCCATCGGTTCGGCGATGCCCTGGAAACGGGCGGGGATCATGCGCTCCCTGCGTCCGCTCAGATATGTGTTTGTGCTGGCCTTTGCCATTGCCGGCTTGGCCTATGCGATGCAGAGCGGGCGCAGCCTTCTGGGGCCAATTGGTATGTTTCTGGCCGCGTGGATTGTCGCCGGCACCATTGTTGATCTGGCCCAACGCACAGGGCGCGGTTCGGGTCGTTGGGCGCGGCTGATGCGCCTGCCGCGGGCAGATTGGGGTAAGATGGTCGCGCACTCCGGGCTTGGTATTACCATGATGGGCGTGTCGGGCCTGATGGCGTGGCAACATGAAGACATTCGCGTTGCCCAATTCGGAGAACCCTTTGACGTGGGGGGCTATACGTTGACCCTGAACGATGTGGTCAACAGCGAAGGCCCGAATTACCTTTCGACGACAGGGTTCATCACGCTGGCGCAAAACGGTCGGGTTTTGGCCGAATTGGAACCAGAAAAACGTATTTATCCCGTGGCTCAGATGCCAACAACGGAGGCGGCCATCGACTACGATCTGGCGCGCGATGTCTATGTCGTGATCGGTGATCAGCAAGCGGGCGGCGGTTGGGCCGTGCGCACCTACATCAAGCCGCTGACCAACTGGATTTGGATTGGCAGTGCCTTGATGGCTTTGGGCGGCTTTCTGAGCCTTTCCGACAGGCGGTTCCGTGTGGCCGCAGGTGCGCGCAAGACAATGGCGGTTCCGGCGGAATGAAACGGATTGCGTTCATTCTGATGCTCCTTGCCAGCCCGCTCTGGGCGCTTGATCCCAAGGAGATGCTCGAAGACGCGGCATTGGAAGCCCGTGCGCGGGCAATCGATCACGAGCTAAGGTGCGTCGTGTGCCAGTCGGAATCGGTGGCCTCTTCCAACGCCAATTGGGCTGAGGATGCGCGCCGGACCGTGCGCGAATTGATCACAGACGGATCGACAGACGCCGAGATCATGGATTTCTTCGTGGCCCGGTATGGTGAATTCGTTCTGATGTCGCCGCGGGTCAGCGGGTCAAACTGGCTTTTGTGGGCGGCAGGGCCGCTTATGCTCTTGCTGGCCGCAGGCGTTGGCGTCGGATATCTGCGCGGCCGCGCAGGAACACCCGCGCCTCAGGAAGCCGCGCTTTCCGAAGCCGAGGAGGCGCGTTTGCGCGAAATCCTCAAGGAGTGACGTCTCGTTGCTCTTTTCTGAACCGGTCAGTTTGATATGACAGGGCAAGCCCCGCAAAAAGGATTGCCCGATGGACTATCAGACACTGACCTATTCGCTCTTGGATGGCGTTGCCACGATCACCCTGAACCGTGCGGAAAAGATGAATGCGCTCAGCACGCAGATGCGGGCTGAGATTGCCTATGCGGTCACCGAAGCAGGCAAGACGGCGCGTGTCGTGGTGCTGACCGGTGCCGGTCGGGCATTCTGTTCCGGTCAGGATCTGGGGGACCGGGTGAGTGCGGCCAATCTTGATCTGGAACGGACTTTGCGGGATGAATATGCGCCCATGCTCAGGGCCATCACCGATTGCCCGGTGCCAACCATCGCCGCCGTGAACGGGGCTGCGGCGGGCGCAGGCGCAAATCTGGCTTTGGCGGCTGATGTGGTGATCGCGGCCGAATCTGCTTACTTCATGCAGGCGTTTGCGCGCATCGGCCTGATCCCCGACGCAGGGGGGACCTACGTGTTGCCCCGGACCATGGGAACCGCCAAAGCCATGGGGGCTGCCCTTTTCGCCGACAAGATCACGGCGCAACAGGCCGATGACTGGGGGATGATCTGGGAGGCCGTGCCGGATGCTGAATTCGATGCGCATTGGAAAGCCAGGGCTGCCCATCTGGCCCAAGGGCCAACCGCAGCATATGCCGCGATCAAGACGGTCATTCGGGGAAGCTGGGACAATTCGATGGAAGATCAACTGACCCTTGAGGCACGCCAGCAGGGTAATTGCGGAAAATCCCGGGATTTCCAGGAAGGCGTTCTGGCCTTTACGGAAAAACGTGCCGCCCGGTTCGAAGGACGTTAGGCGCTCGCACCTGAGCGCCAGCGCTTTTTACCAATCATTCTTTCGACAAGCAGAATATCGTCAACAGTCAGCCGTGGCCCTTCTGCACGGGCAACCACAGCCACGGCCACGCCATTGGCGTGCACGGTTTGCACGCTACCAGATACTTCTGTGATCGTGATTGTTGGCGGCAACTCGCCCTTGTCATAGACGACGGCGATCTTATCCTCCTGCGCGCGGTCACCGGGGATCAACGCGCCTTCGGGGCCGTCGCTGCAGATCAGCGGAACCGGCATCCGGCGTGCCAGCCCGGGTATCTTGTCTTCTGAATTGACCACGTGCCGAACCATCCCGTTCCTCATACTGACACTTAGGGCGAATGATGCCGCTGAACCCTGACTTCGCAGCGCTGCTATGGTGTGATCACGGTTCTGAAATCGAAACGAAGAACGGACCACCCATGGCTCCAAAGCGCCTTGGATGGCGACACTACGGTGCAATTCGACGAGGGGTCAAGAAATCACCCGCATTATGCCAATGCCAGAAACAATGACATAATTCGAACACATTTCGCCTAGGGTCTCGTGAACAGTCGGCGGGCCAATCTGCCGTAATCTCAGGAAAAACAGGGATTTATGGGTGCGATATCAGTGCGATTCGCTCGCAAGCGGATACGCGCCCTAGAGTGCCGACCCGGTGAATGCAACGGGTCGGCATAAACAGAGGTTACCGGTTTTCGATATCCACGTAGTTCCGGGCGGTACTGCCAAGATAAAGCTGGCGCGGACGGCCAATCTTGTTTTGTGGATCTGCGATCATTTCCTTCCACTGGGAAATCCACCCGACCGTCCGGCTCAGCGCAAAGATCGGCGTGAACATGGAGGTGGGGAAGCCCATCGCCTCCAGGATGATACCGGAATAGAAATCCACATTGGGGAAGAGTTTTTTCTCCGCGAAATACGGATCGGCAAGTGCTGCGGCTTCCAATTCCTTGGCAACCTGAAGGATCGGGTTGTTTTCGACACCAAGCAGGTCCAGCACTTCATCTGCCGATTGCTTCATCACCTTGGCGCGCGGGTCGAAATTCTTGTAGACCCGGTGACCAAAGCCCATCAGGCGGAAGGGGTCGTTCTTGTCCTTCGCACGGGCGATGAATTCGGGGATGCGGTCCACCGTGCCGATTTCGTTCAGCATTTCCAGACAGGCCTGATTGGCACCGCCGTGCGCCGGGCCCCAGAGGCAGGCGATACCGGCGGCGATACACGCGAACGGATTGGCACCCGAGGAAGATGCCAGTCGCACCGTCGAGGTGGAGGCGTTCTGTTCATGGTCCGCATGCAGCGTAAAGATACGGTCCATCGCGCGGCTCAGGATCGGATTGACTTCGTAATCTTCCGCCGGGACTGCGAAACACATGCGCAGGAAGTTTGATGCGTAATCCAGATCATTGCGCGGGTAAACGAAAGGCTGACCAATCGTATATTTGTAAGCCATCGCCGCAATCGTTGGCATTTTTGCGATGAGGCGAATGGAGGCCACTTCGCGCTGCCAGGGGTCCGCGATATCCGTGCTGTCGTGATAAAACGCCGACATGGCCCCAACCACACCGGTCATGACCGCCATGGGGTGGGCATCGCGGCGGAATCCGCGGAAGAAATTCATCATCTGCTCGTGCAGCATCGTGTGGTTGGTCACGCGGCACTCGAAATCCTCAAGCTCCGCCGGCGTCGGCAACTCGCCATAAAGCAGCAGGTAGCAGACTTCGAGGTAGTGGGAATTGCCCGCCAGTTGGTCAATCGGGTAGCCCCGGTGCAGCAGTTCGCCCTTGTCGCCGTCGATGTAAGTAATGGTGCTGTCGCAACTCGCCGTGGAGGTGAACCCCGGATCATAGGTGAAGACACCTGCCTGCGCGTAGAGCTTGCGGATGTCGACCACATCTGGCCCGGCAGTCGGGGCAAAGATAGGCAACTCATACTCCTTGCCATCAATGCTCAGCTTAGCGGATTTTGTGCTTTCAGCCATAAGGGGTCCTTCCTGTCTTACCTGCGGGCGCACCCGCCTTCCGGCGCTTGATGCGCGAAGCATCCGGCCAATTCATTGTGCGGAGTCATCGCTCCACACCCTGTGCTGCATCCGTCAAACGGGCGAGGGTTTCATCTTTGCCCAGAACCAGCATCATGTCGAATACTGATGGCGTTACCGCCCTTCCAGACAGCGCTGCGCGCAGGGGTCCGGCCAACTTCCCGAACTTAGTGTCTTTGCTTTGTGCAAAGCTGTTCAGCAGGTCTTCCAGATTTTCCTTGTTCCAGCTATCAGTTTGCAACTGCGGCGTCAATTCTCTCAGCAACGCGACAGACGCAGCATCCAGATTCTTTGCGGCTTTCTCATCCACGTCTATCGGGCGCGTGATTAAGGCAAAGTGAGCTTTTTCAAGGAGTTCCGGCAGGATTTTTGCCCGTTCTTTCACGCAATACATTGCCTTCATCAACAATTCTGACTGCCGTTGCGTCAAGGCTGGCACATCCGTGACATTCAGGAATTCGGCAATCTCTTGCTGCAGTGCGGCATCATCCGATTGTGCAATATGCTGGCCGGACAGGTTTTCGAGTTTCTTGAGGTCGAAGCGCGCAGCACCCTTGCCGATGCCCTTGAGATCAAACCAGTCACGCGCCTGCGCGTCGGTGAAAAACTCATCGTCCCCATGGCTCCAGCCCAGCCTTGCAAGGTAATTGCGCATGCCGGCCGCAGGATACCCCATCACCTGGTATTCCTGGGCCCCCAGAGCACCGTGACGTTTCGACAGTTTCTTGCCGTCCGGCCCGTGGATCAGGGGGATATGCGCCCAGACCGGGATGTCCCAGCCCATGGCCTCATAGATCATCATCTGGCGCGCGGCATTGTTGAGGTGATCATCCCCGCGGATCACATGGGTGACCCCCATATCATGATCATCGACAACCACGGCCAGCATGTAGACGGGTGTGCCATCCGATCGTAACAGAACCATGTCATCAAGCTGATCGTTGCGAATGGTCACATCGCCCTGAACCTGATCACGTATGATGGTTTCGCCCGATTGCGGGGCTTTGATCCGGATCACAAAGGGCGCATCGGTATGCTCAGCGGGATCAACATCGCGCCAGGGGGAGCGGTAAAGGGTGCTTTTGCCGTCTGCCCGGGCGGCCTCACGGAAGGCGGTGATCTCTTCCTGAGTGGCAAAGCACTTATATGCCTTGCCTGCGGCCAGCAATTCGCGGGCTACCGCGGCATGACGCTTGGCGTTTTCAAACTGGCTGACGATTTCGCCGTCATGATCAAGTCCAAGCCATTCCATTCCCTTCAAGATCGCGGCCGTGGCCTCTGGTGTTGAACGGGCCCGGTCGGTGTCTTCGATCCGCAGCAGAAACTTACCGCCACGACCCCGCGCATAAAGCCAGTTGAAAAGCGCCGTACGCGCGCCTCCGATGTGCAGGAAACCCGTGGGCGACGGGGCGAAACGGGTGACGACAGGGGCTGACATGGGCGGTGTTTACCTTTCAGTAACCATGGGAGGCGTAAATTTAGAAGCACTGTCTATCCAGTGCAGTGATCGGGGGCAAGGAGGTGCTGCGTGACATGGCTCAGGACCGTTTTGCTACAGCAACGCGGGTCTTTGTTTGAATGGGTGCCCATCTGCCTTGCCATTGGCATCGGCTGGTATTTTCTGCTGCGGTTCGAGCCGTCGTCCTTCTTTCTGATCTGTACGGGTCTTGCTGCCGTTTCGCTGCTGGCCAGCCATCGGTTGCTGGGCGAAGCCTTCGCCCCAATTGCCATTGCCACAGCGCTTGTTGCTACAGGTTTCGTACTGGCCGCCTACCGCGCCCATGATGTTGCCAGCCCCGTCCTTGGGTGGCGCTACTACGGTCCCGTCGAAGGGCGCGTTGTCAATATTGACCGCAGCGGGTCGGACGCTTTGCGCATCACCCTGGACCGCGTGATCATGGAAAGAACATCGCCGCACAGAACGCCGGAACGTGTGCGGATCTCGCTGCATGGTGACCAGACCCATAGCATCACGCCCACACCGGGGTTGCGGGTGATGACAACCGCACATGTTTCGCCGCCCGGCGGACCGGTCGAGCCCGGTGGGTTCGATTTCCAAAGGCACGCGTGGTTCGGTCAACTCGGCGGGGTTGGCTATTCCCGCGTGCCGCTCCTTGCCATAGAGCCCGCTGAAAAAGGAGATCCGGGCTTGTTGGTTTTCCGTGTGCGCATGGCCGTCGCTGCCCGCATGCTGGAGGTGCTGCCTGGTGACGTGGGTGGGTTCGCGGTTGCCGTGACAACCGGTGCCCGCAGCGCGATCAGCCAGGAGGCGCTGGGGGATTTGCGGGCCAGTAACCTCGCTCATTTGCTGGCCATTTCAGGGCTACACATGGGATTGCTGACGGGGTTTGTCTTCGCACTCTTGCGGCTGATCATTGCGTTGATCCCGCCCTTCGCGCTCAGGGTCCCGGCGCGTAAGCTTGCCGCAGGGGGCGCCCTGATCGTTGCGTCAGGTTATCTGGCGCTTTCCGGTGGCAATGTCGCAACAGAACGCGCGTTCATCATGGTGGCAGTGGCGCTGACGGCGCTGATGCTGGACAGACGCGCCATCAGTCTGCGGGCTGTGGCCATTGCCGCGACGATTGTGCTGTTCCTGAGACCGGAAGCCTTGTTGGGACCGGGATTTCAGATGTCCTTTGCCGCCACAACCGCATTGGTCGCGGTCTTTGGCTATATGCGGGATCACCGCATTTCCATGGGACCAAACTGGGCAAAGCCGGTGGTGGCGGTGCTGATCTCTTCGGGTGTCGCGGGGCTCGCGACCGCGCCGATCGGGGCTGCGCATTTCAACGCCATTTCGCATTACGGTCTGCTGGCAAATCTCACATCGGTGCCGATGATGGGTATGGTGGTGATCCCGGCCGCGGTTCTGGCGCTCTGCCTGGCACCATTTGGCCTGGACTGGCTTGGTCTGTGGATCATGGGTTTGGGTCTGCGCTGGATTTTGGAAGTTGGCGGCTTTGTGGCCAACCTTGATGGCGCACGGTCCTTCGTCGCAGGCCCCGGCGTCGCGGTGTTGCCAATGATGTCTCTTGGGTTCCTTTGGTTGTGCTTATGGCAGGGCCGTACGCGTCTGACGGGTATCGCGCCGGTTCTGGTGGCATTCTGGATGTGGCACGTGGCAGACCGACCGGTTGGTTTGATTGCCGAGAACGGCGCATTGGTGGGCGTGATGACCGATCAGGGGCGGGCGCTGAGCAAGAGCAAGGGCGCAGGGTTTGTCGCGCAAAACTGGCTGGAGAACGATGGGGAGGCGACCGACCAGATCACCGCAGCCTCGCGGTGGCCAACCGGGGGCGCGGCCCTGCCGGGGGGCGTGGAGGTCACACATCTTTCCGGAAAGAAAGCCGTGGCCGCCTTTGACGGCTGTGGTGAAGGGCAGATCATTGTGGCCAATCAGGATCTGCCGACCGTGAAGGCAGATTGCCTGATACTCGATCCGCAGCGCCTGCGGGATACCGGCGCTGTCGCGATATTTATGGGGGATAGCGGCGTCGAGCTCACTTCCGTGCGGGATGTGACAGGTGACCGCTTGTGGACCCCGTGGGCAAAACGTTGAACGGGTGGGTCAGTAAGTGCGGATAAGCCCGACCAGTTTTCCCTGCACCTTCACCTTGTCATCAGAGAAAAACCGCGTCTCGTAGGCGGGGTTCGCGGCTTCCAGAGCGATCTGACTGCCTTTGCGCCTGTAGCGTTTCAGCGTCGCCTCATGATCCTCCACAAGGGCCACCACGATATCGCCGTTATCTGCGATTTTGGTTTCCTTGATCACCACGACATCGCCGTCATTGATGCCCGCATCAACCATCGAGTCACCCTTGACCTCAAGCGCATAGTGTTCGCCCGACCCTGAAAGCATCTGCCCCGGAACAGCGACGGAATGAGATCGCTGATTGATCGCCTCAATGGGCACGCCCGCTGCAATCCGGCCCATCAGCGGTACTTCGCTGGCGTCAATCGGGCTTACGGGCTGGGCATTCGCGGGCATCGGCACATCGGGCTTGTCGCCTTCTATCACACGCGGCGAGAACCCAGAGGAAGGTGCCCCACCAAGGCTTTCGGGCAATTTCACGATTTCGATGGCACGCGCGCGATGCGCTAGCCTGCGGATGAAACCACGTTCTTCCAACGCGGTGATCAACCTGTGAATCCCTGATTTTGACCGTAAATCAAGGGCTTCCTTCATTTCGTCAAAACTTGGGGGCACGCCGTCACGGCCAACGCGCTTGTGGATGAATTCGAGCAAATCCAACTGCTTCTTGGTGAGCATCTTTTGGTCCTCCGACGCCTGTTTTCGCCTTTGTTCTATTGATGTTCCCGTTTTGTGTCAACGGTTTCAAAGAGGCAGGTAAGAAACCACCTCACCAATGTTGCGTTCAGGATCATGTGGCGGTCGCACCAGCAGAGCGTCGGCCTGTGCCAGTACACCGAGCAAGGAACTGTCCTGCCGGTCGAAGGCGCGCAGCCCGTTCGTGGTCATCTCGGCGCGCATATAATGTTCGCGCGGCCCGTTCTTTGACAGCGGGGCGGCCAAGGGGGTCGTGCGCTGGCTGACAGGACGGGCCCCCAGACCAAGCATGGCCGAAACCACCGGCACGACAAAAATGGTGCCGCAAACAAGGGCCGAGACCGGATTGCCGGGTAAGCCGATCATCGGAACGCCGCGCAGCCGTCCTGCCATCAGGGGCTTGCCCGGGCGCATTGCCACTTTGTAAAACGACTGCTCCATGCCCAGTTCTGCCGCCACGGGGGCCACCAGATCGTGATCTCCGACCGAGGCGCCGCCAATGGTGACGATCAGATCGGATGCCGCGGCCAGCTCAAAGACCGCCTTGAGCGCTTCGGGCGTGTCCTTCGCAATGGGCATCATCCGGGGGAGAGCCCCCGCCGCTTCCAATTGTGCGGCAAGTCCAAAACTGTTGGAGGCAATGATCTGATCCGGGGAGGGGGTTTCGCCGGGCATGACCAATTCGTCACCGGTGGCCATGATGGCGACCCTTGGACGTCTGGCAACAGGGACCTCCGGGCAGTTCATTGCGGCCAGCAAAGCCACATCCGAAGGACCCAGCCGTTTGGGCGATGAGATCACATCCCCAAGTTTGAAATCACCGCCTGCGGGACGCACGTTGTCCTTGCTCTCCACATCCCGGTTCAGGGTAATTAGATCACCGCGACGCGTGACATCTTCCTGAATCACCACGAAATCCGTGTCGGACGGCATGGGCGCTCCGGTGAAAATACGCACGCACTGACCGGGGCCCACCGATCCGGAAAACCCGTGACCAGCGGCGGCCTCTCCGACAACCTTGAACATCGCGTCCGGTTCGACTTCGGTGCGGCGGAGCGCATAGCCGTCCATGGAGGAGGCGTCAAAAGGTGGTTGTGTCCGGGTTGCTGCCACGTCCTGTGCCAGCACGCGACCGGCGGCGTTCCGCAGCGGGACGGTTTCGGTCTCCATAGGCTGCACGAGGGCAAACAAATGCTCCAGCGCCTCGGCGACGGAAATCATGTGGCGACAAAACGGCCCGATTTGCCGCCATCTTTCAACACCACCCGCAAATCCTGAATTTGCATGGCCTTGTCCACCGCTTTCGACATGTCATAAACCGTCAGCGCGGTGACGGAAGCCGCCGTCAGTGCTTCCATTTCAACGCCGGTCTGACCCGTCGTCTTCACCGTTGCCTCGATCTGAAATCCGGGCAAGGCGGCGTCGGCTTCGAATTCGACGGCCACCTTGGTGATCGGCAGGGGATGACAGAGCGGAATAAGATCAGACGTGCGCTTCGCCGCCATGATGCCAGCTAGCCGGGCGACACCCAGAACATCGCCTTTCTTGGCGCGACCTTCTGAAATGATATCAAAGGTTTCTGGCATCATCTTAATGCAGCAACGAGCGGTCGCGATCCGATCTGTGACCGGTTTGTCACCCACATCGACCATATGGGCATCACCCTTGGCGTCAAAATGCGTGAGCTTGTCGGTCACCTCACATGCCTCCGGCGGTCATCGGGTCTGACAACAAACGGCGCGTGGCGGATTGCACATCCTCCTGACGCATCAGGCTCTCGCCGATCAGGAAAATGCGGGCACCGTAGCGCGCCATATCCGCCAGATCTTCCGGCGTGCTGAGACCGGATTCAGACACGATAAGCTTATCTTCCGGAACATCACGCGACAGGGTCCGGGTCGTGTCCAATGTGGTTTCAAATGTCTTCAGGTTGCGGTTGTTGATGCCCATCAGGCGGCTTTCAAGGCGGCTGGCGCGCTCCAGTTCTGCCGCGTCATGGACCTCCAGCAGCGCATCCATCCCCCATTGGCTTGCAGCGTCCTCCAACTCGCGGGCCTGGGCGTCACTGACAGACGCCATAATGATCAGGATGCAGTCGGCACCAAGCGCGCGTGCTTCGGCCACCTGGTAGGGGTCATACATGAAATCCTTGCGCAAAACCGGCAAATCACAGGCAGCGCGAGCCTCAACCAGAAATTGCTTTGCGCCCTGAAAGCTCGGCGTGTCCGTCAGAACGGATAGGCAGGTGGCACCGCCTGCTTCATAGGCCTGCGCCAGCGTTGCGGGATCAAAATCATCACGGATCAAGCCTTTGGAGGGGCTGGCTTTCTTGATTTCGGCGATCAGCCCATACCCATCGAGTGTCGCATGATGCAGCGCGTCGGCAAAGGGGCGCACAGGCGGGGCTTCATGCGCATCCGCTTCGATATCAGCGAGGGGTCTGGCTGCTTTATCTGCGGCGACTTCCTCCAGCTTATAGGATTTGATCTTGTCCAATATGGTTTCGGTCATGGGGCCTCCGGCGCGTTGGTCCAGTTTATGGCGCGCTCTCCGCGGGCCTGCAACCATGCATTGACCCGACTGAAGGGGCGGGAGCCAAAAAACCCGCGCCGCGCGGAGAGCGGAGACGGGTGGGCCGTTTTGATCGTCAGGTTAAAATCGGGATCAACATCTGCGGCAACCTTATGGGCATTCGCTCCCCAGAGCAGGTAGGCGCGCGGGGTCTGCCCGAGGTGGTCCAGAACTTCTGCGGTAAGCCGTTGCCAGCCAAGCTTGTCATGCCCTTTGGCCTCGCCCGCTGGAACGGTCAGGACCGTGTTGAGTAACAAGACCCCCTGTTCGGCCCAAAAACCAAGGTCAGCGTGGGGCGGGCAGGCGCCAATGTCCTGCTCCATCTCCTTGAAAATATTTGATAAAGAGCGGGGCAGGGGCTTTACGTGTTCTGCTGCGGAAAAAGCCAGACCATGAGCATGTCCGGGGGTCGGATAGGGATCCTGGCCCAATATGACAACGCGCACCGATTGCGGCTGCACCATTTCCAGTGCGCGGAAGATGAGCGGCGCGGGCGGCAGGATATCCCGTTTTTCAACCCGCAGTCGCGACCTGATCAGCGGCCAGCTATTTGAAAAGAACGGTAGTTCTTTCCAACGCCCGAGGCGATTGAGTTGATCGTCCGTCACGCGGTCTGGGTGATACGGGCGACGGCATTGATCTTGTCGCGCGCCGCACCGCTGTCGATGGCGGCGGCGGCTTTTTCCACACCGTCTTTAAGCGTGCTTGCGGCATCTGCAACCACAAGGGCTGCGGCAGAATTCAGCAGCACGGCATCTCGATAAGCGGAAGGTTCCCCATCCAGCAATGCTTTGAAATCGCGCGCATTCTCTTCGGGCGTCCCGCCGATAATCGCCTCGAAAGGATGGGTTGGCAGACCAGCCTCTTCGGGATGAATTTCGTGATCGGTGACACTGCCATCCAGGTTCAAGGCGCTGACCCATGATACGCCCGTTATGGTCAACTCGTCGGTGCCGTCCGATCCGTGTACCAGCCAAGCCTTGTCCGAACCCAGCTCTCTCAATGTCTCAGCCATAGGGCGGATCAGCTCACGTGAAAAAGCGCCGGTCAACTGACGTTTCACAGCCGCCGGGTTTGTCAGGGGGCCGAGGATGTTGAAAATCGTGCGGGTCCCAAGTTCGGCACGCGTGGGCATCACATGGGCGATGGCAGGATGGTGCATCGGGGCCATCATGAACCCGATTCCGGCCTCGTTAAGCGCTTTTTCAACGACCTCCGGCCCGACCATGACATTCAACCCCATCTGGGTCAGCGCATCCGCCGCCCCGGATTTGGAGCTGAGATTGCGGTTGCCATGTTTGGCCACAACCACGCCTGCACCGGCGACAACAAAGGCTGTGGCCGTGGAAATGTTCAACGTGCCCTTGCCGTCGCCGCCAGTGCCGACGATATCCATCGCCCCCTCTGGCGCGCGCACGGCATGGCATTTGCGGCGCATGACCGCGGCGGCTGCGGCATATTCATCCACCGTTTCCCCGCGTGTGCGCAAAGCCATCAGGAAGCCCCCAATCTGGCTTGGCGTGGCTTCGCCGTCAAAAAGAATGCCGAAAGCGGCTTGAGCCTGTTCTTTCGTAAGCGGGCCGCTGGCTGCGGCGCCGATCAAGGGCTTCAACGCGTCACTCATGCGGGGACCTTCATCTCGTTCAGGAAATTTTTCAAAAGCGCATGACCATGTTCGGAACGGATCGATTCAGGGTGAAACTGCACGCCGTGGATCGGCAAGTCGCGATGCTGCACGCCCATGATGGTGCCGTCTTCCAGCTCTGCGGTAATCTCCAGACTTTCCGGCAGGCTCGCGCGTTCGACAATCAGGGAGTGATAGCGTGTGGCGGCAAAAGGCGACGGCAAACCTGCAAAGAGACCTTTTCCGCCATGGCGGATGTGTCCCATTTTTCCGTGTACGATGTCCTTGGCCTGAACCACCTTACCACCGAATGCCTGCCCGATCGTCTGGTGGCCAAGGCAAACGCCCATCAGCGGTGTGCGGGTTTCCGCTGCCGCCTGCGTGATGGCAAGGCAAATTCCCGCCTGATCTGGATCACACGGGCCGGGGGACAGCAGAATGCCCGAAGGGTTCAGCGCCATCGCCTGTTGAACGTCCAGCGCATCATTGCGGTGGACCACAACATCCGCCCCAAGACTGCCCAGATAGTGCAAAAGGTTGTAGGTGAAACTGTCGTAATTGTCGATCAGCAGCAGCATGTCCAAATCTTCGAATTCAGGGCTGGAGACCATGGGCTCAAGCGCGGTATAAGTCGTGCATACATGTTCAGGCTTGCAAGGCTGCGTCAAGGGGCGCAGAGTCGCGCAACAGGCTTGGGTGGGAAGGCGAAACCGGTTCGCGACAGATGTTGTCTGCCGGGAAAACGAAAAGAGGTGAGCAGCGCGTGGCAGGTGGTTTTCTAAAGGGGGCTCTTTGGGGCAGCGCAGTGAGTCTGGGTGCTGCTGCAGTGGTTTCTATCGTAGCCGAAGGCCCTGTCGCGCCGTCCGTGACAGATGCCGCGCCTCAAAGCGAGGTCGCCCCGCAACCTTCGGCGGCGGATGCGAAAAAATCGCAAGGTGACAGGGTGCCCGTGACCGGCCAGCAAGCGCCCAAGGCCCCCGCACCGCAACCTGATACACTGAGCGCTGTGCGTCAGAGTGATACGGCCCCGGCTGCATTGCCTGAAACCGGCGACGCCACGGCTCTGACAGGGCCATCATCCACTGATGCCGAGGGTGGTATTGCGACCTCCGCAGGCAGCACCCCAATTGTATCAAATGCCGGGTCGCAGGGCCTGGAAACACCGCGCGCCGACCCTTCGGTGTCCATTTCAACTGATCCGGCGCAGCCACCGGCACCAGAGGTGGCAGAAGAGATTGCCTTGTCCGAAGGCCCGGCTCAGCCGGGGCAGCCGACGGTTGATGTCGAAGCCACGGGATTGGCACCAAACGTTGACGAAACACCTGCGCCAGCAGAACTTGAAACTTCCATTTCGGTCGAGCCTGATCAACCGCCATTGCCAGAAGTTCCGACGCAATCGCAGGCCTTTGAGACCCCCGCGCCACTGATCGGTGATGATGATGCACCTCTGATACCCAGTGGCCCGGCGGATGAAACGCCACGCGCCGACGAGGAGGTGGCCGTAAACAGCTTGCCGGCACCGGAAACGGCTGATGCCCCTCAAGCTAACCCGGAACCGAAGCCACCGGTTGCAGAAGAAGAAGCGAAGGTTGAGCCCGCCGCGCCATCAGAACCAGAGGTCGAGGCACCGTCTGACCCTGTTCAGGATGAGCAGACAGCAGAGACCATCGGGACGCCCATTGGCACATTTGATGATCTGGCACCGGAGGTAAAGACGAACAGATTGCCGACATTGGGTGAAGAGCCCGAGATTGAATTTGAAGAGCAACCGGAACCGATTGAAGAGGACCCGAGCCCGGAAACTCTCGAATCGCTGCCCCCGGTTGAACGATTTGCGGTCCCCCATGACAACCCGGCTGACAAACCGGTTATGGCAATTGTCCTGATGGATGATGGCGTGGATTTGTCGGCGAATACCATTGGCTTACCTGCTCTGCGCAGCTTTCCATACCCGGTTAGTTTCGCGGTGGATTCAAGCCTTCCCGACGCCAAGGACCGAATGGCCGCCTACCGCGCTGAAGGGTTTGAGGTCTTGGCAACGATCAACTTGCCCGAGGGCGCGCAGGCGCAAGACGCGGAAATATCGCTGGCGGTTGCGCTGGAGGCGGTGCCAGAGGCCGTTGGTGTGTTGGAAGGTGTGGGAGAGGGTGTTCAGGGAACCCGGGATGCCGCCCGTCAGGTCACCGAAATTCTGGCCGCGTCAGGGCACGGCTTTGTGACCCAGAACAAGGGTTTGAACACGGTCCAGAAACTGGCCGCCAAAGCCGGTGTTCCGTCGGCAGTCGTCTTTCGCGATTTCGACAGCAATCAACAGACCCCGACCGTCATTCGCCGTTTTCTGGATCAGGCGGCGTTCCGGGCGGGCAATGAGGGTGCGGTTGTCATGCTGGGACGGTTGCGGGAAGATACGATTTCCGCGCTTCTCCTCTGGGCCCTTCAGGACAGGTCCGAGCGTGTGGCCCTGGTACCTGTCTCGGCGGCGCTCCAAAGTGCGGAATAGCCATCATGCAGGGCGCTTTTTGTCCTTTTTGGCGAATTCCTCATACCAGTCGATGAATTGAGCCGCCGGCATCGGGTAGCCTATACCAAACCCCTGGACAACATCACACCCCAGCTCCTTGACGCGATCATAGTGAGCGTTGTTTTCGACACCTTCTGCAACAACGCGCATGCCAAGATTTCGTGACAGGGCGACAAGTGCGGCGATGATGCTTTCTGCGCGTTCGTTGGGGACAGGCTCAACCAGCGAGCGATCCAGCTTGAGGCCATCAAATTTCAGGCGTGACAGGTTCGACATAGAGGCATAACCGGTGCCGAAATCGTCCAGTACCACCGAGAAGCCCGCGCTGGTCAGGTTCCTTATGGTCAGGAACGCCTCGTCATCCTGGCTCTCGATCAGCGTGGTTTCCAGCACCTCGATGGTGAGATCCGCGGGTGACAATCCGCGCGCCAAAACCTCCTGGGCAAGGCGATCCGGCAGATTCGGATCCCTCAGTGAATCGGGCGACGCATTGACGGAAACGGAAGGCAGATCCTTACCTTCTGACCGCAGCCGCTCCAGAAAATCGAGGCTTTTTTCAACCATGATCAGGTCGATCTGCTGGATCAGCCCAGCCTCCTCCGCCGCTGCCAGGAAGGTTGCGGGGGGAATGATACCCCGTCGCGGATGCCGCCATCTGGCCAAAACCTCGCAGCCGAAGAGTTTTCCCGACCCCGTGTAGAGCTGCGGCTGGAAATGGGGTTCGAATTGATCGTCAGCCAAAGCTTCGGTGATTTCCTCAAAGAGAGCCTCACGTGTTTCGATCTCTTCGCGCAGATCGCCCGAATAGGCGAAAACCTGTCCGCGTCCACCACGCTTGGCCTTGTAAAGCGCCAGGTCCGCTTCGATCAAAAGCTGGTCCGGGGTGGCAACAGCGGAGCTGGCCATGGTGAACCCGACGCTGGCACCGATCTTGCAGACATTCTCGGCGATCTGCATGGGTTTGCTGATCTCTTCGATGATCCGGGAACCAAGAGCTTCCAGCGTATCCATGGATTTCGGCGCCTTGACCACGATGACAAATTCATCGCCGCCGATCCTTGCAACCAGATCGTTTTCCCGGACCTGTGCCAGAAGGATGCTGGCAACCACAACCAGCACATCATCTCCGGCTTTGTGCCCAAGCGTGTCATTGACCGACTTGAACCGATCCAGATCAATTTTCAGAACGCTGAGCGCAATGTCGCTGCCATTGGGTGCGGCTTTCAGATGTGTCAGAAAATCATAAAGCGCGCGACGGTTCAGCAGCCCTGTCAACGCGTCGTGGTTGGCGGCGTGGGTCAGGTTTTTTCGCGCTGCGACGAGTTCAAGGTTGCGCGCTTTGAGAGTTTCATAAGATGTCGAGAGTTGTTTGCTACGTCTTTCCATGCGCCGGATGGCCCGGGACACCGAAATCTGTGCCGGCACAAAGATGAAGAGGGCTTCCAGAAGCAGGACAAACAGGGCTGATCCGAGTGCGATGGTTTCGAGATTCTGCAGCCACGCAGTCTGCCTGCGGGATTTATCTTGGTGCAAACGGGAGGCTTTGCTCAGCGCTGAAAGCAGATCCTGTTGCCCCAGGGCTACGAGGCGATTTTGCATATTGCTGCGAACCTGCCCCTCTGCCTTCACGGCATAACGGGCTGTCTCGACAAACCGGCGGGAGAAATAGTCCAGTGGAAAGGTATCATCTTCGAAATACAGCTGCTGCAGGGCAGGGGTCAGTTCCTGCCGGGTCACCAGCCAGTCATGAGCGGATTCGAACAACTGAATCGCCGACAACAGACGCGCTTCGACCTCCAGGGAAGGGTTCTGTTCACTTTCGCGCATCAAAAACAGAATGCGCTGGCTGAGCATGATTTGCTGGTTGCTGATCCTGCTGGCTTCAGCGTCCAGGCCCGATGCGGCGATTGCCCTCAAGGAACTGTAGTGAGCGGCCCCTATTGTTACGAAAATAAAGGCCAAACCAATGGCGTAACGTTTCCACAGGGATTTGGGCTCGGTGATGCAGACATGGCGCTGGAACCTCCGAATGAGCCTCTTCACTACACCCATGGCGCTAGTTCCCTCGACGTTCACATCTGCGTGCAGGAGGCCCGCGCGTCCATTCCACCCAGCGGAAACGCGGCCTGCGTATCACTGATCAGTGTTCCTCATTGGCCTTTCGAATATCTCAATGGAATGCCTATTCCGGGGAGGATCACCCTGATTTTTACGTGGCAATTATTTGAAGTTTTGGAGAAATTTTTCGAAATCTGAATGTTCAGATGATCTCGTCTTCGTCGAAAAGCGGGTCTGTTTCCAACTGGCTTGCGAGGTCTTCCACGGTGGCTTCGGCCACTTTCGGGCTGAGGGTTGCGATATGAAAAACCGCGTCACCTTCATTGACCACAGGCAGGATCGCGCGCCCGATCAGGATGCCCGGTGAGGGTGCCAGAAGATCCGTCTCAAATCCCCCGAAGGGATCGGAGACCGTGGCCAGCAAATCGCCGGGTTCAACGGTTTCGCCCTCGGCGCGAAAGGTGCGCAGCAAACCACCTGCCGGCGCGCGCAGCCAGGTGGATCTTTCGCAGATGTAGGGCGCGGCCTTGGCTTTTGCGATGCCCTTTGCAGGCAGCATGTCGAGGCTGCGCATCACCCGCAGGATACCGGCAACGCCCGCGCGAACCGCCATTTCGTCAAATCGCAACCCTTCACCTGCCTCGTAAAGCAGGACCGGTGTGCCGCGCTCAGCCGCCTCCCCTCGCAACGACCCATCGCGCAGCGGGGAAGTCAGGATAACGGGAGCGCCAAAGGCTGTGGCCATGTCGCGCGTGGTCTTGTCGCGTGGCGAGACGCGGATCTGCGGCAGGTTGGTGCGGTGAATGGCCGCTGAATGCAGGTCAATGCCGACATCGCAGCGCAGGACAATCTCATTGAGGAAAATATGCGCCAGCCGTGACCCCAGTGATCCTGACGGATGGCCCGGAAAACACCGGTTCAGATCGCGCCGGTCCGGCAAGTACCGAGAGCGGTTGAGAAATCCAAAGGAGTTCACGACAGGCACAACCAGCAAGGTGCCCCGCAGAGATTTGAGTTGGGGCGTGCGCAGCAGACGCCGCACGATTTCCACACCAATGACCTCATCCCCGTGGACGGCCGCCGAGACGAAGAGCGCCGGACCCGCCCTTTTGCCATGATGCACCTGAACGGAGAGGTTTACGGGCGTATGATCGGGGAGTGTCGAGACCGGCAGATGAACCGTTTCGACCGCGCCTGCCGCAATGCTTTGTCCTGCAATCTCAAAGGGCTGGCGGGGCATCTAGCTGTTGCCTTGCCCCGAGAATCGGGCCGCGTCCGCCGCCGCGCGCCGGATGGCGTTGGATTTGTGGACGGTCTCCTGATATTCCGCTTCGGGGTCGCTGTCGTAGACGACGCCGCCGCCTGCCTGAATATAGAGCTTTTGACTCTGCACCACCGCTGTGCGCAAGGCGATGCACATATCCATATCACCGCCCGCGCTGAAATAGCCCACGCCACCACCGTAGACACCGCGTTTTTCGGGTTCCAACTCGTCAATGATCTGCATGGCCCGCACTTTCGGCGCGCCTGATACTGTCCCTGCGGGCATACCGGCAAAGAAGGCGTCAAGCGCGTCCTTGTCGTCGTGCAATTCCCCCACAACATTCGAGACAATATGCATCACATGGCTGTAACGTTCGACGATGAATTCTTCGGTCGGGCGGACGGTGCCGATTTTGGCGACGCGCCCCACGTCGTTGCGCCCCAGATCGAGCAACATCAGATGTTCTGCCAGCTCTTTCTGGTCGGCCAGCAGATCGGCCTCAAGGGCCTTGTCTTCTTCCGGCGTCGCCCCCCGGGGGCGGGTGCCTGCGATGGGTCGGATGGTGACCTCATCTCCAAAGACCCGCACCAGAATCTCCGGGCTGGCCCCGATGACCTGAAAATCCCCGAAATTGAAATAGAACATGAAAGGCGATGGGTTTGTCCGCCGCAGACTGCGGTAAAGCGCAAAAGGGTCTTGCTTGAAATCCTGTGACCAGCGCTGCGCCGGGACAACCTGAAAGATATCGCCCGCGCGAATGTAGTCTTTTGCGGTTTCCACCGCCTGTTTGTAGCCCTCGTGGGTGAAGTTGCTGACCGGGGCGCCGGGCGCTTCGGCCTCGCCAAGGTCACGGGTGGCGACCGGCATGGCACGTTCCAGATCGCGCACGGCGTCCATCACCCGTTCGGCGGCCTGCGCATAGGCGGCGCGGGCGGATTGGCCGTCCGAGACCCAGGCGGGTGAGACAACGGTAACTTCACCCTTGACGCCATCGAGCACCGCGATGACCGAGGGCCGCAGCATGATGGCGTCTGGCAGACCCAGCGGATCGGGGTTGATGTGGGGTAGATGTTCGACCAGCCGCACCATGTCGTAGCCCAGATAACCAAACAGCCCGGCGGCCGCCTGCGGCAGGTCATCGGGCAAGTCGATGCGGCTTTCGGCAAGCAGCGCGCGCAGGGTGTCGAGCGGGTTTCCGACCTGAGGGTCAAAGGCATCGGCATCATAGCGTGCCGCCCGGTTGATCTCGCTGGTCGTGCCGCGGCAGCGCCAGATCAGATCGGGTTTCATGCCGATGATCGAATAGCGGCCACGCACTTCACCCCCGGTCACCGATTCCAGTACAAAAGCATCTTTTTGCGCGCCCGTCAGCTTGAGCATCAGGGAAACCGGCGTGTCGAGGTCCGCCGCCAGACGGGTGAAGACGACCTGATTGCGCCCGGCTGCATAGGCTGCCTCGAAGGCATCGAATTCAGGGGTCAGCGCCATGGGTCAGGGGAAGTTCACATGCACGGCCTGAAGGGCCTGCGGATTGATCTGGGCATTGGCGCGCAGCGTCACGTCTGTGCGGTAAATCTCGAAAAGATCCTGCGCCAGTGCCTGCCCTGCCTGCTGGCTGAGCTGTTCGCGCAGGGCGATGGCCTCTTCGTTCTCTTCCGGTCCGTCGATGCTATCGAGGCGCACGATAACAATGGCCCCGTTGTCTTCCATGACTTCCACATCGCCTGCGTCAAGATCAAACACCGTCGACAGGAAACCGGGAGGCGTGCCCCCCACGAAGTCGCTGCGCAGCAAGTGTTCCTCGCGTACCGCATCCAGCCCGAGGTCGGCAAATTCCGTGCCGGACTGCAGTTGCGGCAGCAGCGGATCGGTCTGCGTCATCAGCCTGCTTTGAACCTCGGTGGCCTGCCATGCGGCCAGCACGTCTTCGCCCGCGTCCTCGAAAGGGGCTGGGCGTGGTGGTAAAACCGCGTCGAGACGCAGGGCGAAAAGCCCACCATCATCCAACTGCCCGATCTCGGGAAAATCCTCGACCGTCACCCTTGATGCGGCACGTCTGAAAGCCTCATAGGCGGCAATATCCTCAGTGCTCTCGGTGCTCCAGTCAATCTGGCCAAGCGTCATGTCGGTGTCATTTGCCAGCTCTTCTAGGGTTGCGCCACCGGCGAGCATGTCGTCGAAGGTTTCGGCCTGCGCCTCAACCAGACGCAACGCACGGTCGGCGGCAAGCTCGGGGCGCAGGATTTCCACTGCCTCCTCAAAGGAGGTGAACTGCGCGGGCAGAACAGCGTTGACCCGAAACAACGCCGGGCCCAGATCGCTGGGCAATGGCCCGACGACCGCCCCGACCTCTGCTGCAAAAACGGCCTCCCCGGCCGCTCCGAGATCGGCCAGCGACACATCGCCAAGATCAATATCAGCCAGCGCAAGCCCACGCTCTTCGACCAGACCTTCGAAACTGTTGCCGACTTCCAGTGCGGCTGCGGCCTGACTTGCGGCGGCGTCATCCAGATAGGCCAGACGCTCGACAAGACGGCGCTCAGGTTGATTGAATTCGGCTTCGCGCAAATCATAGGCCTCACGCAGGTCGGCCTCGTCGATCTCGACTTCGTCGATCATCGCGTCGGGGCTGAGCACCGCATATGTGATCTGGCGTGTCTCGGGCAGGGTGAAGAGGTCAATATTGGCGTCGTAGAAAGCGCGCAACGTGGCATCATCCGGTGTCTCCACCGGCTCGGCCAGATCTGCATCGCCCAGACGGGTCCAGGTGAAGCTGCGGCGTTCACCCACGTAGTTGACCAGCGTGTCCACATAGGCATCCGGCATGACAACCCCCCCGACAATCGCCCCCTGCATCAGGGTGCGGGAGACCTCTTCGCGCAGCTGCGTTTCGAACTGCGATTCAGAAACCCCGTTCTGTTCCAGCGCAAACCTGTAGCCTTCGCGGTCAAATTCGCCATCTATGCCGCGAAATGCCGGAATTTCGAGAATCCGGTCCCGCAGGTTTTCATCGCCGATCGACAATCCGATCTGTGCGGCTTCATGATCGAGTGCCCGCGTGGCAATCAGCCGCTGCAAAACCGCCTGATCCAATCCGATCTGCTGCGCCTGTGCAAAGGGCAAGGCCTGACCGGTCTGCTGCTCGACGGCGCGGATTTCCTGCTGAAGTTGGCGGCCGTAGCTGTCAACGGAAACCGGCATGTCCCCGACCGATCCGATTGTCCGGATGGTTCCAGAGAGATTGGTCGCGCCAAAGCCTCCCAGACCCAGGATCAAAAGACCCATCAAAATCCAGACGGCAGTTCTCGAAACACTCTTGCCCTTGGCCATACGCACCCTTCGCAACATGCAGATTTGTCAGTTATTGACGCACTGTCTATGCGCAGCGCGACCGGGGGGCAAGGGGTCTCACCGTGCCGCATCAACCTGCGAAAGCCGTTCGAAAAGTGTAGCGATGCCCGCCGCATCAAGATTGGCGAAAGCGATCCGCATCTGGGACCGACCGTCCGGATCGTCGGCGGGGCAAAACATGGTGCCGGGCAGGCTCAGAATACTTTGCTGCTGAACCAGTTTCGGGGCCAGTTCCGCGGAACTGATGGCAAAAGGATGCGCCATATAGGCAAAGTAGGCCCCCAGTCCCAAAAGGGCCCAGCCCTGATCAGCAAGTTTTGGAAAACCAGCTGTGATCGCGGCGCGGCGGCACAGAATTTCGGCCCGCTCTCCTGCCAGCCATTGCCCGAGGTTCTGCATGCCCCAGAGGGCCGCATGCTGCCCGATCTGGCCCGGGCAGATGGCGACCGTGTCGAGAAACTTCTCGACCTCGGCCAATCGCGTAGGTGCCGCGATCATGGCGCCGACGCGGTGCCCGGTCAGACGGTAGGCTTTGGAGAAAGAATAAAGATGAATCAGCGTGTCCTGCCACGCGGGGTCTTCGAAAAGATCATGCGGCGCGCCACTTTGGGCGTGAAAATCCCGGTAGGTTTCATCGAGGATCAGCGCGATCCCCTGGTTGCGGGCCAGGTCAAAGAAGGCGCGCAAAAGCTCTGCGGGGTACTCCACGCCAGCGGGATTATTGGGCGAGACCAGGGCGAAGGCGCGGGTGCGTGGGTTTATAAGCTCCGCGGCGCGCTCCGGGTCGGGCAGCAGATCGGCACCGGTTTTCAGTGGCACGGATTTCACCCCGGACATGTCCAGCCACATTTTATGGTTGAAGTACCACGGCGTCGGTAGGATGACTTCATCCCCTTCGGCGCAGAGCGTCGCGATGGCCGCCGCAAAGGCCTGATTGCAGCCTGAGGTGATTGCGACGTTCCCGGGTGTCACCGGGCCGTTGTAATGCCCGCCGGTCTGCGCGGCCAACGCCTCACGCAGTGGCGGCAAGCCCAGCACCGGACCGTAAAGATGCGCATCATCGCGCCCCAAGGCGACATCGGCCATGACCTGCCTCAGCGCATCGGGGGGCGGGTCGACAGGTGCCGCCTGGCTGACATTCATCAACGGGCGGTCTTCGGGGAAGCTCACGCCTTCCAGCCAGCGCCGCGCCTCCATCACCGGGGGGGCAAAGGTGGTGGCGGTTCGGGAGAGTGTCATCGCTTCATCTTTCCTGCATCATCTGTCGTGCCAATTTTGGCTGACCCGCGCGCGACGTCGGATCAATCGGTGCCGCGGTAGGGTTCGACATATTGCAGCGCCATGTCCCAGGGGAAAAATATCCATGTGTCCTGGCTCACCCCGGTGATGAAGGTATCGACCTGGGGTTCACCCTGAGGCTTGGCGTAGACAGTGGCGAAATGGGCCTTGGGGTACTGCGCGCGCACCAGTTCCAGCGTCTTGCCGCTGTCCACCAGATCATCGATGATCAGGATGCCGGTGCCGTCACCCATCATCTGCTGGTCCGGGGCTTTCAGCACCTCTGCGTCGCGGCGCTGGTCCGCCTTGCCCCCGCCGGCATGGTAGGACATGACCGAAATCGTGTCGACCGTGCGAATGTCGAGTTCGCGCGCCACGATCATCGCAGGGGCCATGCCACCCCGGGTGATCGCGACAACCGCGCGCCAGCCGCCGTTGTCGGGGCCTTGTCCGTCCAGCCGCCAGGCCAGCGCCCGGCTGTCACGGTGGATCTGGTCCCAGCTGATGTGGAAGCCCTTTTCATGGGGCAGGCGGCTTTGATCTTTGCTCATATCAGGTCCTTTCGAAAAGCAGGCGCAGCCCGAAAGCTGCAATGAGCGCGCCAAAGAAACGCTCCAGACCTGCTTTCACGCGGGCGTAAATCTGGCGTGGTGCCGGGCGTGAAAACACCAAGGCAACGCTGGTGTACCATGCGGCCTCGACAATAAAAACGACCGCCAGGATGGCGGCGGCATCCGCAAATGTCACGTTCACCGGCAAAATCCCGGTAAAAACAGCGGCAAAATAGGCCAGCGCCTTGGGGTTCGCCAGATTGGTCCAGACACCCAGTCCAACGCCGGAATAACCTTGTGGCGCTAGTTCGGTACCGATCTCCGCGAGCGGGTGAGACGCATCGCGCCACAGCCGGATGCCAATCCACACCAGAAAGGCGGCACCGATCAGGCGCAGGCCCGTCTGGATCCAGGGCATTACCTCAAAGAGGACCGCCAGCCCTGCAAGAGCCGCGATCGCCCAGAGCAGAATGCCCAATGCCAGCCCAAGGCTGATCTTCAAAGCGGCGCGCGCACCCTTGCTTGCAGCCGTGCGAATGGTCAGGACCACCGCTGGGCCGGGGCTCATCGCAATCAACACCTGCAAAAGCATCAGGTGGGTCAGCGCCGCAACGGTCATTACTTGCTCATGTCAGGCGCATCGACCGCCTTCATCCCGACCACATGGTAGCCCGCGTCCACATGCAGGTTTTCGCCCGTGGTGCCAGACCCCAGATCAGACAGCAAAAAGAGGGCGGCCTTGCCCACGTCTTCGGTGGTCACATTGCGCCGCAACGGAGAATTATATTCGTTCCACTTCATGATGTAGCGGAAATCGCCGATGCCTGAGGCCGCAAGCGTCTTGATCGGACCGGCAGAAATCGCATTCACGCGAATGCCGTCCTTGCCAAGATCTTCGGCCAGATATTGCACTGAGGCTTCGAGGGCCGCTTTGGCCACGCCCATCACATTATAATGGGGCATCACTTTTTCCGCGCCGTAGTAGGTGAGCGTGAGGCAGGAGCCGCCCTCGGTCATCATTTTTTCGGCGCGCTGAACCACGGCTGTGAAGGAATAGACAGAAATATCCATCGACAGGGCGAAATTGCCACGGCTGGTATCTACATAGCGCCCGCGCAGTTCGTTCTTGTCGGAAAACCCGATGGCGTGAACCACGAAATCCAGCTGATCCCAACGCTCCTTCAGCCCGGCGAACAGGGCATCCAGCGATGCCTCGTCACCCACATCGCAGGGCAGGACGATGTCACTGCCCAACTCGGCAGCCAATGGATCGACACGTTTCTTCAGCGCCTCACCCTGATAGGAGAACGCCAGTTGCGCACCCGCATCGGCACAGGCTTTCGCAATGCCCCAGGCGATCGATTTGTCATTGGCCAGACCCATAATAAGGCCGCGCTTGCCCGCCAGAAGATCATTTCCCATGAAGGTACCTCGGTTTACGTATGATTTTTCTTTGTTGTCCTTTAGGCGATTGCGCGAGGCCCATCAAGGCTGGTCGGAGTCAGCGCATCGCCCTTGACCTTTGGGCCGCTTCCCCCAATTGCTGTCTTACCAAGTGTTGTGAGGGTGAGATGGAAAGCAGAAGCGGCAAGTTTGCGGGCGACAATCCATTTGAGATCGCGGATCGCTGGCTCTCCGAAGCCGAAGATACCGAACCGAATGATCCCAATGCCATAGCGCTGAGCACCGTCGACGCGGATGGGTTGCCCAACGCCCGCATGGTGCTTCTGAAAGCAATCGACCGCGATGCTTTCGTCTTCTACACCAATTACGAGAGCGCCAAGGCGGGGGAGTTGGACAGTGCGGGCAAGGCGGCCTTCGTGATGCACTGGAAAAGCCTGCGGCGGCAGATCAGGGTGCGCGGTCTGGTCGAAAAAGAAGATGGGCAAAAGGCCGACGCTTATTTCGCGTCAAGATCTCTCAAAAGCCGCCTGGGTGCCTGGGCCTCTCGGCAGTCGCGCCCGCTCTCAAGCCGCGCCGCGCTTATGGCTGAAGTTGCCAAGGTCACCGCAATTCACGGCGCAAACCCCAAACGTCCGCCCTTTTGGGGGGGCTTTCGCATCATTCCGCTGGAGATTGAGTTCTGGGCGGATGGCGATTTCAGGCTGCATGACCGCTTTGTATGGCGCAGAAAAGACCCGCAAGGGCCGTGGACGGTCACCCGCCTCAACCCGTGATTGCACAAGCAATGTCATTGCGATGAAAAATAGTGTTTGCCAGCGCACAATATTATGTGCGTAGATGAAATGTATTTAGCTTCTACAGTGATTTAAAAGACAAATTTCTATTTTTGCGGGAAATGTATCCAAATTCACAACTACGTGATGCGCATACGAAGAGATTTCGCCTTCATCTGATCACTTTCAGACCGAAGAATTAGTATTTCAACTTGAAACAAGAAAGCCAAATCGCGCAAGACTGTGTTAAAAGAATGTACTGCGACCGAAAGATGTGTGTGTGAACGAGACCGAAGAGATATCTTCCCCCGTTTCCGGGTTGGTTAAATGGTTTGATCCGGTAAAGGGTTTTGGCTTCGTTGTTTCCGACGCGGGCGGGCCGGATATTCTCTTGCATGTTAACGTTTTGCGCAACTTTGGTCAGAGTTCCGTTGCCGATGGAGCACGGGTTGAACTGGAAGTGCAACGCACCGAACGGGGCGTTCAGGCCACGCAGGTTATCGCACTTTTTCCCCCTCAGGCGGGTGAGTCGGTCGGATTGTCCGACATCGCGGCTTTGGACCCTGCGGTTGTCGCCGCAGCACCTTTAGAACCTGCGCGTGTAAAATGGTTCGACAAGGGTAAAGGGTTCGGCTTTGCGAATGTTTTTGGCCGCCGAGAAGACATCTTTCTGCATATGGAAGTATTGCGACGCTCCGGCCTCTCGGATCTAGCGCCGGGGGAGGCTTTGGCATTGCGGGTGATCGAGGGCAAGCGTGGCCATATGGCCGCCGAGGTTTTTGCCTGGGAAGCCGCGTTGGAGGCCGCTTCCACATGATCCTGCGCCTTGCGCTGGTGGTCAGCTTTCTGGCGACGGCCCTTCAGGCGCAGGACTGCCGGGACGATACGGTCTTTCTCAAAGGCGATTGGGGGCAGGCGCGGTTCGCCGTGGAAGTTGCAGATGATGCAGAGGAACGCGCCCAAGGTCTGATGCACCGCGAAACCATGCCGAGTGCGGCGGGGATGCTCTTTGTCTATGACCGACCGCAACGCCTATCTTTCTGGATGCGCAATACCCTGATCGAACTGGATATGCTCTTTATCGACGCCAGTGGCACCGTGCGTCATATCCATCACCGCGCGCAGCCGCTCGATGAGACCCCGATCCCGGGCGGTGACAATCTGACACATGTGCTGGAGATCAACGGCGGCCTTGCCGAGGCACTGGGCATTACGACCGGCACGCTGTTGCGCCATCCAACATTTTCGAAATCGGAGGCGGAATGGGCGTGTTAGGGGTTTTCAAACCGAATTACCCCGTCTAAAGAGACCGCAGTCGGAGCGTGGCGCAGCCTGGTAGCGCACCTGTTTTGGGTACAGGGGGTCGGAGGTTCGAATCCTCTCGCTCCGACCACTTTCAAAATCGCGGCTTAATGCAACGAGCCCTGGTGTCAGGGCAAAAGGGCGCGCGCTTTGCGCAAACGCACCGCAATCGCACCGGATGGATTTTGAAGGGCGGCCTCGTCAAGAACCGCCAAAACCTCTGGCTTATCTTCGGGGAATCGGCGGGCCAGAAGGGCCAGCCCGTAATAGGACCAGGCGCGGACAAGTTTGTTTTGCTGGGCGATCCCGGTGAAGAGGAACGTCTTCAACGCCGGTCCGCTGGCTTTGGGGATGGGAACGTGGTGCATGGTTTGTAGCGCATGTAACTGCGCGTCCCACGAAGCCAGTTGCTCAAAGGTCTCGTAAAACCGACATTGTTCAGCGGGGCTGAATACCAGGTCGGTCTGTTCGCAATGGTGCTTGATCAACCAGGTGGCCCCGCCTTGCAAATCCGCGATCCCACAGAAATCGAGCAGATCGGCCAGGAAATCGTCAGTATCTTTGAACGCCTGATAGATTTCGACGATCTGTGGTTTCGACTTCTGGTCCCATTGCCGGAGCATGGCGGCGAAATCAGATGAGGCGTGCGCCATAAGGGATGTGTCCAAATCTCAATCTGCGGATAGTTCATATCAGAGGGCGTGAGTGCGGTTCCGTAAAGGAATCAATGCGCGAAATCGCCAGATTAACGCGCAATTTCGGGGTGGAGCGTGGTCGAAATTCAAGATCGGACGGCCACTATATATAGTGGGAGCTTTCACTCAATGACGGCTTACTCACCATATCTGGGGAGGCGGGAACCGTTCCTGGACGGGAAACCGACATAAAAATGTAACACAGCGTGATTACCCGTAAAAATATTTGATTCTGAAAAAGTTAACGCTTTGGTTGAAAGCTTAACGGGTGTGTTCTGTGGATAAATTCATGTGGCGCTTCAGAAATATCGTCTAAAGCTGCCATTCCATTCAATTATTGAGGGGTGGGTATAGAGCAGCTCGAAAACAGCGATCTGGGGATATTAACCGGCTGTTAATATGTTGAATCACGACGGCGTGAGCGCGGATTAAAATTCGCGATGCGTCAAGCCGGTAAACTTCAAAAAAACTATAAAAATTCCGTTGACCCAGTAGGGGTATATACGTCAGTTTGTGGAGGCCGACGATGACGCCACAACATGTAGTGGTTGAACGCTCAGAGGTGCATCGGCGGGACAGGGGCAGACAGACGATCAATATCATCGATCTGGCACAACCGGCAGCGTCAGCTTTTGCAGGCGCGGCACAGGATGATTTTTGCCCTGCAGTCCACGGCAAAGAGGTTGGAGAAGCTTTGCAAAGACAAAGCGGTCTCTTGAACGAAGATGCTGGAAATGAGGCAGCAAAAATGAAAATTGAACGTAAATTCACAAAAGTAGATCAGAACGCCTACGCAGATCTGGATTTCGTCACAACGGCATCTGAAATTCGCAACCCGGATGGCACAATCGTGTTCCGCCTCGATGAAGTCGAGGTGCCCAAATCCTGGAGCCAAGTTGCCAGCGACGTCATCGCGCAGAAATACTTCCGCAAGGCGGGCGTTCCTTCGGCCACCAAGAAAGTAAAAGAAAAGGGCGTTCCCGAGTTCCTGTGGCGGTCGGTCCCGGCAGAGGGTGCGGAAATGGGGGGCGAAACCTCCTCCAAGCAAGTTTTCGACCGGCTGGCAGGGGCCTGGGCCTATTGGGGCTGGAAGGGCGGCTATTTCTCCACTGAAGGCGATGCGCGGGCCTATTTTGACGAAATGCGCCATATGCTCGCCAGCCAGCGTGCGGCCCCCAATAGCCCGCAGTGGTTCAACACCGGTCTGCATTGGGCCTACGGGATCGACGGCCCGGCGCAGGGTCACCATTACGTCGACTACAAATCCGGCAAATTGACCAAATCGAAATCTTCCTACGAGCACCCACAACCCCATGCGTGTTTCATCCAGTCTGTCTCGGACGACCTCGTAAACGACGGCGGCATCATGGATCTGTGGGTGCGGGAAGCGCGTCTGTTCAAATACGGCTCCGGCACCGGCACCAACTTCTCCAGCCTGCGGGCTGCGGGGGAGAGCCTGTCGGGTGGTGGCAAGTCGTCCGGACTGATGGGCTTCCTGAAAATCGGTGACCGTGCGGCGGGGGCCATCAAATCGGGTGGCACCACGCGCCGGGCCGCCAAGATGGTGATTGTTGACGCGGATCACCCCGACATTGAGGATTTCATCAACTGGAAGGTCATTGAAGAGCAAAAAGTGGCGAGCATCGTCGCAGGTTCCAAGATGCACGAGCAGAAGCTGAATGGTTTGTTCGAAGCCATCAAGACATGGGATGGGGCGGAGGCAGACGCCTATGACCCGGCCAAGAACGGCGCGTTGAAACAGGCAATCCGAGAAGCGAAAAAGGTTTCGATCCCAGAGACTTACGTCAAACGCGTGCTGGATTATGCCAAGCAGGGCCACACCTCGATCGAATTCCCCACATACGATACCGACTGGGATTCCGAGGCATATAATTCCGTCTCCGGCCAGAACTCCAACAACTCGATCCGCGTCACAAATGCCTTCCTGACGGCCGTCGAAAAGGACGCCGACTGGGAGCTGATCAACCGTGTTGACGGCAAGGTCACCAAAACCGTGAAAGCCCGGGAACTTTGGGAACAGATCGGCCACGCGGCCTGGGCCTGCGCCGATCCCGGCATCCAGTACCACGACACCGTGAACGATTGGCACACCTGCCCCGAAGACGGCGCGATCCGCGGCTCCAACCCGTGCTCGGAATACATGTTCCTCGACGATACGGCCTGTAATCTGGCGTCGATGAACCTGCTGACCTTCCTTAAAGACGGCACTTTCCAGGTCGAAGACTACATGCATGCGGCCCGGCTCTGGACCGTGACGCTGGAAATTTCGGTGATGATGGCGCAGTTCCCCTCCAAGGAAATCGCGCAGCGATCTTACGACTTCCGCACGCTGGGTCTGGGCTATGCCAACATCGGCGGTCTGCTGATGAACATGGGGTATAGCTACGACAGCACAGAAGGTCGCGCGCTCTGCGGTGCTCTGACCGCGATCATGACCGGCGTGTCCTACGCCACCTCCGCCGAAATGGCGGGTGAGTTGGGACCGTTCCCGGGTTTTGCGAAAAACGCCGACCACATGCTGCGTGTCATCCGCAACCACCGTGCCGCAGCACAGGGAAAAACCGAAGGTTATGAAGCCCTTGCGGTGAAACCGGTGGCCCTCGACCACAAAGGTTGCCCGGATGCCAAACTGATCGAAGTTGCCACCTCCGCCTGGGATGAGGCACTCGCACTCGGTGAAAAGCACGGCTACCGCAATGCGCAGGTTTCCGTTATCGCCCCCACCGGCACCATCGGTCTGGTCATGGACTGCGACACCACCGGGATCGAGCCAGACTTCGCGCTGGTCAAGTTCAAGAAACTCGCCGGTGGTGGGTATTTCAAGATCATCAACCAGTCGGTGCCGGCCGCCCTTGAAAAACTCGGCTACGGCTCCGCGCAGATCGAAGAGATCGTCTCCTACGCGGTCGGTCACGGCACCATTGGCAACGCGCCGGGCATCAACCACACCTCGCTTGCGGGTCATGGTTTTGGCGCCAACGAGTTAGCGAAAGTGGATGCGGCATTGGCCTCGGCCTTTGACATTCGGTTCGTGTTCAACCAGTGGACGCTGGGGGAAGAGTTCTGCACGCAAGTACTTGGTATTCCTGCTGAAAAGCTGAACGATCCGACCTTCGATCTCTTGAAGCACCTTGGGTTTTCGAAAAAGGACATCGACGCGGCTAACGATCACGTTTGCGGGACCATGACACTGGAAGGGGCGCCGTTCCTCAAGGACGAGCACCTGCCCATCTTCGACTGCGCCAATCCCTGTGGCAAGAAGGGCAAGCGCTACCTGTCGGTGAACAGTCACATTCACATGATGGCTGCGGCACAGAGCTTCATTTCCGGCGCGATTTCCAAGACGATCAACATGCCCAATGACGCCACCATCGAGGACTGCCAGAAGGCTTATGAACTCAGCTGGTCGTTGGGGGTTAAAGCCAACGCGCTCTACCGTGATGGCTCAAAGCTTTCGCAACCACTAGCAGCCGCTTTGGTTGAAGATGATGAGGATGCGCAGGAGACGCTCGAAAGCGGTAATGCCCACGAAAAGGCAGCCGTTTTGGCCGAAAAGATCGTCGAGAAAGTGATCGTTAAGGAGATCGTCAAATCGCACCGTGAAAAGATGCCCCAGCGCCGCAAGGGCTACACCCAAAAAGCCATCGTGGGCGGGCACAAGGTCTATCTGCGCACCGGTGAGTATGAGGACGGCAATCTCGGAGAGATTTTCATCGACATGCACAAGGAGGGTGCAGGCTTCCGGGCGATGATGAACAACTTCGCCATCGCGGTGTCGGTCGGTCTGCAATACGGGGTGCCGCTGGAGGAATTTGTCGACGCCTTCACTTTCACCAAATTCGAGCCTGCAGGCATGGTGCAAGGCAATGAGACCATCAAGAACGCCACCTCGATACTCGACTACGTCTTCCGCGAACTGGCTGTCAGCTACCTCGACCGCACCGATCTGGCGCATGTCGCTCCAGAAGGCCACACCTTCGACGCGCTGGGCCGGGGCGAAGAGGAAGGGGTGAGCAATGTCTCCGAACTTTCCGAGAGTGCCGCAACCAAGTCGCTGGAAGTGCTGAAACAAATCAGCTCAACGGGCTACCTGCGCAACAGGATGCCGCAGGAATTGGTGGTATTGCAGGGCGGTCAACAGGGGTTTGCCGACACTGCGGTGGCCTATGACGGTCTTGCGCCGGTTGCGGAGGGAAGCGTGGCCGTTGCGATGGCCACAACCGCCATTGCCAGCGGTTCGGCCCCGATGGACGCGCGCACCAAAGCCAAGATGCAGGGCTATGAAGGCGAAGCCTGCGGCGAATGCGGAAACTACACGCTGGTGCGCAACGGCACCTGCATGAAATGCAACACCTGCGGCGGGACGTCCGGGTGTAGCTGAGGAAATTGAGAGCTGGCGGGGAGCGGTGCGCGAACACCACCCCCCAAGCTCGTCCCCCGGTTCAACAGCGTGGTCGGGAGACAAAGCAGATCGGCCTGAGTCGGCCGTAATGAAAGGAAAAACACGGTCGGAAACTGCGATCAACAACGCGCTGCAGTTCCACAGGAAATACATGGCGATACAGAGAACATACCTGAATTGCCCACAGTTTTCGGTGGATAAATGGAGGGCTAAAAAATGGCTCGACGCAAGAACTCGGAAGTTACGAGCGCTAAGGCAGCATCTGCTGCATCCAAAGTGCTCAGAAATCCGAAATCGTCCAAGGCTGCTAAAACAGCAGCAGCATCGGCGCTTACGCAGCGACCGAACAGGAAGAAATAGTTCTTCCGTGAGACAACTGGGTGTCCCGCGTTGGTTGGGCATCCTGCTTCAGGAAAACGCGTCCCTGGGGGACGTGTAGGGGGGCGGCGCCGGACCACCAGACGGTCCGTCTCCCGACGAATAGCGTGGGAACGGTACTTTGTTCCTTCCCACCTTTACACGGGGCGGGTGCGCTCGCCCCCGACGACGTTCAGGCCGCAGGCAGAAAAATACCGAGCGGTTAACATAGAGAGCCTGAACGGCGAAACTCAACGGAGGGCACATGCCCTCCGTTTTTTCTTTTTATTCAGGTAATTGCCGGACGTTGTTCATTTCTTTCAGAACAGGTCGGACACCGGCGCTTTTTGCGTGATCCCCATCTCGGCGCGCAGTTTCGAACGGGCGCGCGCAAGGCGGGACATCACGGTCCCGACCGGCAGACCCGTCCGCTCCGCCAAAGCCGCAGGGCTGGTTTCTCCTCCGGCAATCATGTGGATCAGTGCGGCTTGTGTATCGGGCAGCCTTTCGACAGCGGCGGCAAGTTCCGAACAGGCGATGCGCGCCGGGGCGACGGGGGGCACCGCAGCACTTTCCTCTTCCAGCGGATCGGTGGGCCTGTCGGAGCGCCATCGCTGACGGGCCTGATTGCGCAACACGGTCATGGCGTAGCGGTCAAGGTCTTCGATTTCCGTGCCCTTTCGCAAGCTTTGCCAGAGTTTTAGGGCCGTTTCCTGAACCAGGTCATCCGCGTCACTGGGACTGTCGGCCAACCTGCGGGCGCGTGCCAGCAATCTGGGTAAAACGGCATTCAGAGCGGGTGGGATATCGTGCAGATGTTCCATTTGAGGCTCCTTTGTGAGGCATGCATTCAACATGGCATGTCTTTCCCGCAGCACCAGATGGGGGCTTTTTGCCGATGAGGCGGAAGAGGCCTTTTTCGGCAACGGGTTGCCACCGCAGGATGGTCCGATCGGCGAGGATCGGCGCGTCGTGGACAACCCGACCGATCAGGCGGATGGAATGGCCGTTTGGTGCATCTGACAAAGTGAGGCGCAGAGCAGCGCCTTGAACACGTATGTTCAAACTTAAAAACGGGAGTACCCAAATGACACTGTTCAAAAAATCCGCCATCACGTTGATCGCAGCACTTTCAGCATCCGTTGCTGTTGCTGAACTGGCTGCGGACGCCAACGGAGACGGCGTTCTGACGATTGATGAAGTACAGGCTGTCTTTCCTGACGTCACCGCAGAGGCCTTCAGCACCATGGACCTGAATGCCGACGGCGCGCTGGACGAGGCCGAAGTGCAGTCCGCGCAAGAAGCCGGCCTGATGCCAGCCTAATCAGCCAGCAGGCCAGACAACGCCCGGGCCACGCATTAGGCTTGAGGGGCGTTGCGGCTTACGTACCCGGTTTCACCCCCAGAAACCGGGTACATCTGTTTCTACCGCCGTCAGACGGGCAGGTGGATGTTGAAACGCGCCCGCAGTTCCGCATCCAGCAGGGGATCAAACCGCGCAGCTGAGGGCCGTGACAGGATTTCCTCCTTGCGGGCGGTCGCTTTTGCAATCAGGTCGGGTTTGCCCAGTTCATCCCATTCCTTTGGCGACGTCCGGTCACCGTAGGTTGGGTAGACGTGATCCGCTTCCATGCGCCCAAGGGTCTGCTCGGTGCCCAGATAGTGCCCGGGGCCGCCAAGACAGACCTCACGCATCTGATCGAGGGCGAGGGTCTCGTCGGTCACCTCGATCCCGCGAACGCAGCGCAGCGCCTGCCCGATGAGATCATCGCCGAGGATCAGGGATTCGTGACAGAACCCCAGCAGCGAGGCATGCATGCCCGCAGCCTCATAGACCATGTTAAGGCCGGACAGGCCGGCCATGACATTGGAACACATCTGTTCCCAACCCGCCTGCATGTCGGGCAGTTTGGAATCGGCGATACCGGCGGCGGCCCCGCCGGGCAGGCCGTAGAACTTGTGCATCTGGGCGCAGCCCGACGTCAGCAAGGCCTGCTCGCCTGAACCTCCGGTCATCGCCCCGGTGCGCAGGTCGAGGCCAAAGGGCCACGTGCCGAATACCGCTGGATGTCCGGGCTGAACTGCGTTGACATAGACAAGCCCCGCCAGACATTCGGCCACCGCCTGTACAATGGCGCCTGCAACTGTCGAGGGGGCGGTCGCCCCGGCCATGCCCGCAGAAAGCAGGAGGATGGGAATGCCCGCCTTGATGCAGGCCTCCATCACCTCACAGGATTCGGTGGCAAATTTCATCGGCGGCACGACGAAGCAATTGGTATTGCTGATGAAAGGCCGTTCGCGCCATTTGTCCTCACCGCCCGCGATCATATGCAGCATTTCGACGGCATGGGGCACAAACCCCGGCTCGGTGAACGATACGCCGATGTGTTTTTTCGTTCCCGAACAACAGGCGTAGATCGAGTTGAGATCCATCTCAAGGTTGTCCGTGATGTCGCGGCACACCATGGGGCGTTGCAGGAAGTGAATGTTTTCCAGCACATCGGCGATGCGCGCGGCATCGTGCAGATCCTGGACACCGCATTCACGGTAGTTTCTGCCATCCGCTTCGACCAGATGCACGGCAGCGCCCGCGGTGCCATAGTGGACGCGGTGGCCGGTGAGTTCCAGATCATGCGCCGGGTCGCGCCCCATCAGCGTCACGGAACGGTTGGCTTTGGCCACGGTTTCCTCGACAAGCGCGCGGGGGAAGCGAATGCGCCCGTCTTCGCCCAGCGTCGCGCCCGCCTCCGTCAGATAGGCGATACCCGTGGGCGGCGCATCCGCCAGGCCGATATGTTCCAGTGCATCAAGCGCCGCCGTGTGAATGCGGTTCATGTCGGCTTCGGTCAACGGTTTGTAGCGTCCGCCTTCCATGCCGGGCCGGATCGGGCGCAGATGTGATGCAAGCGGTGCCGCACGGGCAGCACGGCGGGCGGAGCGTCCACCGCTGCGGGTTTGGGTTTTTGTTGTCATGGGGTCGTCCTGAGAAGAAAGGGTGTCGAAGGGAAAACGGCTACCGCTTCTGCGGACGTCCACGCGCGGCACGACCCCGCTCGGCACCGATCGTGCGGACCACGATATTGATCTTGCTCAGATCACCCTGCATGTCGGCTCCTTCATTTCCGCTTCAGCCTGCGGCGAAGCAAAGGAAACGGTCAAGCTTGTTTGCGACCTTGTGTCGTTTTCCAACCTTTCCAGTGCGACATGGGAACGCAGCAGGTATTCGCTCAGGAATCCCGCATCTTTCGGGAGTTTTTAGCCCCTTTCCGCCGATCTCCGCCAACCGCAGGTGCCGACCATTGAAACAATCGTCAGGGCGATCAGTTTACATCCTGTGGGTGCTGGAAGTGGTGCTCGATAAATGAGGTAAGGATATGAAAATGAAAAATATTCTGAGTGTAGCAGCACTGGCGGCAGCAACCCTGGCAACGGCCCCTGCGGTTGCAGGATCTCTGGAGGAGCCGGTTGCGGCGCCCGTTCCGGCAGCACCACCGCCAGCCCCTGTTTACTCAGGTGGCGACTGGACCGGTTTCTATGCCGGTGCGCAGCTTGGCAATCTGGACGTTGATGGTCAGGGCGGGTTGGCCGGGGTCGGGGGCGATGACACGACCTATGGTGTGCACGCCGGGTACAACTATGACTTTGGCAGCTGGGTTTTGGGCGGCGAGCTGGACTATGACGATGCCAGTGTTGATCTTGAGAACGCCGGCGGCCCGATAGGCGCATCCGTGGATTCTGTCTGGCGGGCAAAGCTGCGCGGTGGCTATGATTTTGGCAACACGCTGCTTTATGCCACGGCGGGTCTCGCGGATGTGGACACCTCCATCGGCAGCGACACCGGAGATTTTTACGGCATCGGCCTGTCCTACAAGGCGACGCAGCAGATCATCATAAGCGGTGAATATCTGAAACACAGCTTCAGCGACATCGGTGCGCCGGGTACAGATGCGGATGCGGACACCTTCACCATCCGGGCTTCCTGGCAGTTCTGATCAACCGCCAGCTTGCGCAACCCCGGTGGCCTGCGCCGCCGGGGTTTTTCATGCGGCAAGCTTCTCCGCATGGGCGCACAGTGTTTGCAATGCCGCTTCAAAGGCGGTGTCTTCGATTGTCATTGCAACCCGGATGTGACCCGCCGCGGACTTGCCGAAGCTCTCGCCGGGCATGACCGCGATATGGTGAGCGTCCAGCAGGTCATAGGCGAAGGCTTCGCCCGACAGGCCCGTCGCCCGGACATCGAGCATCAGATACATCGCTCCCTGCGCCGGGACCAGGCCAACCGTGTTCTGGCGCGCCAATACCTCGCTTGCCAGCGCGCGCCTGCGTCTGAACGGCTCGGCGATTTTTGCTTCGAAATCCCGGCCCTGGTTCAGGGCGAAAGTGCTGGCGTCCTGAATGAATCCGGGCACCCCGTAGGTCGTATGCGTTGCAAGCGTGATCAGGTCTGCCACGGCGTCTTCCGGCCCAATGATCCAGCCACAGCGGGACCCTGTCATCGCATGGGACTTCGACATGGAGCCCACGACCAGCGTGCGTTCGGCCATCCCCGGCAAGGCACGCGGTGACAGGTGTCGGCCTTCCCAGACCTGCGTGTCATAGACTTCATCGGAAATCAGCCACAGGTCGTCCTCGCAGCAGACAGATGCGATCATCTCAAGCGTCCGGTCAGAATAGACCACGCCCGTCGGGTTATTGGGGGAATTGACCAGCAGCGACCGGGCGGCACCGGAATGCGCCTTCAGGGCCTCCGCGCGCGGCTGAAACGCATCCTCGGCCCGTGTGGAAATGGCCTGCGGGATGGTACCCGCACCGCGCAGCGTGCCGGGATAGGTGGCGTAATAGGGATCAATATAAAGCGCCGTATCACCGGGATCGCAGGCGGCCATATGCGCGGCAAAAAGCGCGGCCTGACCGCCGGGGGTGATCATCACATTATCGCGCGTTGTCGGCACGCCGGTGCGTTCCTGAACACGTGCGGCCACGGTTCGACGCAACGTCTCGGTGCCGGGAACGGCGGCATAACCGGTGTGCCCGCCCAGGGCTGAGGCATGCATGTCCTGCAAAATGGGTGCTGCGGTGCGAATGTCATGTTCGCCGATGGTCAGTTCGGTCACAGGGGTGCCTGCGGCGATCATCCGGCGCGCTTTCAAGAAGACATCCCACCCGTCCGAGCCGCCGCCCGTCAGGCCTGTGATGCGTGAAGATAACTGCATGACCCACTCCTTCGCTGTCTGCCGCGCAGGGGCGCAGAGGCCGCACGATTCGTCAATCTGTCTTGACCGCCGCCGGCTGGTCGCGCTAGGGAGGGGCATGACCAAGATGACGCTCATTTGCTGTATTATCTGCTGAACGCACCCTGCGGGCGGATTTAGGTCGTTTTCATCCTGAACTCAGATTGCTATGCCCGCGCTATTCTCGCGCAAGGACGCCTGTCATGACGACACTCAAGCTCTACAACACAAAAACCCGGACCAAAGAGGATTTCGCGCCCATCGATCCTGAAAACGTGCGGATGTATGTCTGTGGGCCAACCGTCTATGACCGTGCACATCTGGGCAATGCGCGGCCGGTGATCGTCTTTGATGTGCTCTACCGTCTGCTGCGGCATGTCTACGGGGCCGAACAGGTGACCTATGTGCGCAATTTCACGGATGTGGACGACCGGATCAACCAGACGGCGCAAGATCGCAAAGCCGCAGGCGAGGCCGGAACGCTCGAAGAGTTGATCCGCGCGCGCTCGGAGGAGACCATCTCTTGGTATCACGCCGATATGGACGCGCTTGGCGCACTGCGACCGGATCATGAGCCGCGTGCGACCGAGTTCATCGACCAGATGGTGATGATGATCGAAGACCTCATTGAAAAAGGCCATGCCTATCCGGCGGAGGGTCACGTGCTTTTCGCCGTCGAGAGCTATGCGGCGTATGGGGCGCTGTCGGGCCGTTCGACAGATGACATGATCGCAGGCGCCCGGGTCGAAGTCGCCCCCTACAAGCGCAATCCGATGGATTTTGTGCTCTGGAAACCCTCAACCGACGACCTGCCCGGCTGGGACAGCCCTTGGGGGCGCGGGCGGCCCGGCTGGCACATTGAATGCTCCGCCATGGCGCATGACATTCTGGGCGCGCACTTCGACATTCACGGTGGCGGCAATGACCTGCAATTCCCGCATCATGAAAACGAGATCGCCCAGTCGACCTGCGCAGGACATGATTTCGCGAATGTCTGGATGCACAACGAAATGCTTCAGGTCGAGGGTAAGAAGATGTCCAAGTCCTTGGGCAATTTCTTCACCGTGCGCGACCTGCTGGACCAAGGCGTGCCCGGCGAAGTGATCCGCTTCGTGATGCTGAGCACCCACTACCGCAAGCCGATGGACTGGACGGAGAAGAAGCGGCAGGAGGCGGAGAAGACGCTGCGGCGCTGGTACCGATTGTTTGACGGTTCAGTTTCTCAATTCAAGGAGCCGGAATTTGATGCCGCATTGAAGGACGATCTGAATACACCTCGCGCGCTTACCGCCTGCCATCGCTTAGCTAATGCAAATGATGACATGGCATTGTTTCGCAACCTTTCGATATTGGGCTTGTTCAATGGGCGGGTGCCCAAATGGGCTGAGCAGCCTGAAACTGACCTTTCGGATATGGAAGACAAGCTGAAATCCGCCCGTATTGCTGCGCTTGAAAGCAAGGATTTTTCGGCATTGGACACATTGAAAAATGCATTGCTGGAGGCTGGGGTGGAAGTTCAGATGTCGAAAGACGGCGTGTCGCTCAAACCAACACCGGGGTTCGATCCCTCCAAACTGGAGGCCCTGAAATGACCCGGTTCAAATTTGAGATCAGCGCCCGGACCGCGCGAGAAGGGCGGGGAGCGCCCGCCCCGTGGGGGGGCGGGTCGGGCGCGGCGCGCGCCTTGCGCGCGCTCCGGGCTGACGTTCCCGCGAAGGTCGAAGCCTCGGCAACACGCCACGCGACGTATGGTTTCCGGCGGGTGCTCCGAGCGGTGCACAGGTGGTGCACAGGTTGTGCACGCATGTCATACGGCGATTTTGCCGGGGAGATCGCCCCATGAGCCGCGAACGTCTTTACCTCTACGACACCACTTTGCGCGACGGGCAGCAGACGCAAGGCGTGCAGTTTTCGACCGAAGAAAAACGTCTGATCTCCGAAGCACTGGACACGCTTGGCGTGGATTATATCGAAGGCGGCTGGCCGGGGGCCAACCCGACGGACAGCGCGTTTTTCGAGGCCGCGCCGCAGACCAGCGCATGCATGACCGCCTTCGGCATGACCAAACGCTCCGGCATGTCGGCGGAAAATGACGATGTGCTGGCAGCCGTCATGAATGCTGACACCAAGGCCATCTGCCTTGTGGGCAAAACCCATGATTTCCACGTCGAGGCAGCACTTGGCATCCCGCTTGACGAGAACATCGACAACATCGCCCGGTCCATGGCGCATATCACATCCGCCGGGCGCGAGGCGCTCTTTGATGCGGAGCATTTCTTTGACGGCTACCGGGCCAATCCGGATCACGCGCTGGCCGCGATCCGGGCCGCCTATGATGCAGGTGCACGCTGGATTGTGCTCTGTGACACCAATGGCGGCACGCTGCCCGAAGAGGTCGGGCGCGTCACGGCAGAGGTCATCAAGGCGGGTATTCCGGGGGACCATCTGGGCATCCACACCCATAACGACACCGAAAACGCCGTGGCCTGCACGCTGGCGGCAGTGGACGCGGGCGCGCGTCAGATACAGGGCACGCTGAACGGTCTGGGCGAACGCTGTGGCAACGCCAACCTCACGGCGCTCATCCCTATTCTGTTGCTCAAGGAGCCCTATGCCAGCCAGTATGAAATTGGCGTGACGCGCGCGGCGCTGAAGGGGCTGACACGGACCAGTCGCATGCTTGATGAAATCCTCAACCGCGTGCCTTTCCGGCAGGCGGCTTTCGTGGGCTCTTCGGCCTTTGCCCATAAGGCCGGGCTGCATGCTTCCGCGATCCTCAAGGACCCCAGCACCTATGAACATATCGACCCCGGTGACGTCGGCAATGCGCGGATCATCCCGATGTCCAATCAGGCGGGCCAGTCCAATCTGCGCGAGCGTCTGACGGCGGCAGGTATCACGGTGACCAAGGGCGATCCGGCGCTTGGGCTGATCCTTGACCGGATCAAATCGCGCGAAGCGGATGGCTATTCCTATGACACGGCGCAGGCGAGTTTCGAGCTGCTGGCGCGGGACGCTCTGGGCCAGATGCCGGCGTTTTTCGAAGTCAAACGCTACCGCGTGACCGTTGAGCGGCGTAAAAATAAATACAACAAGATGATCAGCCTGTCCGAGGCGGTTGTGGTCGTGAAAGTGGATGGGCAGAAAAAGCTCTCTGTCAGCGAATCCATGGATGAAACAGGCTCGGACCGGGGCCCCGTAAACGCGCTGGCCAAGGCGCTGGCCAAGGATCTGGGGCCGTATCAGGAGATCATCGACGACATGCGGCTGGTGGATTTCAAGGTGCGTATCACCCAGGGCGGGACAGAGGCCGTGACCCGCGTGATCATCGACAGTGAAGACGGGCAGGGGCAACGCTGGTCCACGGTTGGCGTCTCGGCCAACATCGTGGATGCCTCTTTCGAAGCGCTTCTGGACGCTATCCGCTGGAAGCTGCTGCGTGACATCAAGAGGGCGTCATGAGCGACGCCTACTGGGATGCGTTCTTCGCCCTGCATCGCGACTTGCCACGCGAAGGGCCGGGGCAGGCGCAGGACGTTGAATGGGCCGCTGGCATCGCAGGGCTGGCCGCTGATGCACGCATATGCGATGCGGCCTGCGGGCCGGGGGCGGATATTTCCGCTTTGCTGAAGGCCGCCCCACGTGGACATGTGACCGCAATGGACAAGGCGCCGCAATTTGTGGCGCAGGCGCACAGCATGTTTGGGGATCACCCGCAGGTGTCCCTGTCGGTATCCGACATGGAAGACATCACCGGCCCCTTTGACATGATCTGGTGCGCCGGTGCGCTTTACTTCATGGGGATTCAGGAAGGCCTGACCACATGGCGCAAGGCACTGGCACCGGGCGGGGTGATCGCCTTTTCAGAGGTTTGCTGGTTTTCGGACGCCCGTCCGAAAGCCGCCGTTGACTTTTGGCAAGAGTACCCGGCGATGACGGATGTGGCGGGCATCGCGCGCCATGTGGAGGCGGCAGGCTACAGGACGCTGGCAACCCGCAAACTGTCGGACAAGGCCTGGGAAGATTACTTCGCCCCGCTGGATCGGCGCATCGCCAACCTGCGAACGGGTGCTACGGCCGATTTGGCGCAGGTTCTGGATGAGGCGGAAACCGAAGCTGCCTGCTGGCGCGCGCACCGCGATGCTTTCGGATATTTGCTGAGCGTGGTGCGCCCGGATGACGTTTGACGCGGACCTCACCGCCTGCGCGGCTCTTGTCGAAAAAGGCGATCCGGACAGGTTTGCCGCAGCCATGGCCAGCCCGGTTGCCGCACGCCGCGTGCTCTTTCCGCTCTATGCCTTCAACATCGAAGTGGCCCGCGCGCCCTGGCTGACGCAGGAGCCGATGATCGCAGAGATGCGGTTGCAATGGTGGCGCGATGCTTTGGAGGAAATCGCCGCCCGAAACGCCATACGCCGTCATGAGGTTGTCACCCCTCTGGCTGCACTTCTGGACCCGGAGGCGGCCACACGTCTTGACCGGCTCGTTGCCGCGCGACGATGGGACATTTACAAGGAAGCCTTCGAGGATGAAGCGCATTTCAAGGCATATCTCGATGACACTGCCGCGGGCATCATGCTGGTTGCCGCGCGGGTTCTGGGACAGCGCAGCGATGTGGAGATTGCTCCCGGTGACGCGCTTTGGACTGCGATAGAAAAACTGGGCTATGCCACCGGATTGGCGCGGTTCTTGCAGGCGGTGCCAGCGTTGGAAGCACAGGGCCGCATCCCCCTTGTGGACGGACGCCCCGATGCCATTGCACAGATGGCGCAGGAAGCCCTTGCTGCAATTCGGCCAACCCGAAGCCTCAAAAACACGCTGCCCGCTGCCCTGCAGTCCGCGCTTACCGAGGCCTTTCTGACCGAAAGGCTGCTGGCCCAGGTTGTGAACAATCCGCGATGCGTGGCGGATGGCACATTGGCTGTGTCACCGCTGCGCCGTTCATTGCAGCTCTGGCGCTGGTCCTGAGACCATTGGTTTATTGGGCTCAAACGGGTTGAGGTTTGGGCCGCATCATCAACCAGATCAACGCCCCCCCCGCCAGCACAAGGAAGGGGATCATCGCGATATTGACGGCGGCCCAGCCTTCTTGCGGTGTGCCACCTGAGCAATTCATCAACCCGCCCGAGGAGAGGGAAGCCAGGGTGACGCCGCCAAAAACCAGCAAGTCGTTCAAACCCTGCATACGCCCGCGTTCATGCGGCTCATGTGCGCCTGCAAGCATGGTCGTGGCGCCGATGAAACCGAAATTCCATCCCAGACCCAGCAAGATCAGGGCAATGTAGAAATGACCGAGTTCCACCCCCGAGAGCGCAACCGCTCCGGCACCTCCCAGAATCAACAACCCCAGCCCCATGATCCGCTCAACGCCGAACCGCACGATGAGGTGGCCGGTGAAAAAGGAGGGTGCGAACATGGCCAACACGTGACCTGTGACCACATTTGATGCATCGGCCACTGCAAAACCGCAACCGACAACGGCAAGCGGTGTCGAGGTCATCACCAGATTCATCAATGCATATGATACCATCGCGCAAATGACTGCGACCGCGATGCGCGGGGTGCGCAAAAGCTCCGAAAGAGATCGCCCGCGCGGGGCGTCTGCGGTGCGTTTTATTGGTTTAGGAATGTCCAGAAACACGAAAAAGAACATGCCGATGAGATTGAGGGCGACCGCGGCCAGATAGACCGGAAAAAACCGCATGACCGTTGCATCCGGGCTGGTGCCGGTCAGAAACGCCACCAATTGCGGTCCGATGATGGCCGAGGCCAGACCGCCCGCCATGACATAGGAAATCGCCTTGGGCCGAAAGGCATCAGAGGCTGTATCGGCCGCCGCAAATCGGAAAAAACCCTGCGAAGACATATAGATGCCCATCAGGTAACTGCCTGCAAGGAAAATCCAGAAGTTGGAAATGGTCAGCGCATAGGCGCAGATTCCAGCTCCGACCATGCCGCCCGCGGCACCTGCGACAAATCCCGCGCGCCTGCCAAACCGTTGCATCAGCCCTGACAGCCAAGGTGCCGTCGTCATGGACCCGAACACAATCATCGAGATCGGCAGCGTCGCGAGGCAGACGTTGGTGGCCATTTGTTGACCGGCAAGGCCAGCCACGACGAACATCATCGGTAACTGACTGCCCAGGAACGCCTGGGCCATGACCAGAACGGCTACATTTCGAACGGCGCGGCTGACGTCGGAGGCTTGCATGAGCCTTGCGTATTCCTGTTGCGGGAAAGGGGCAAGCCCTCTTGCCTATGACGTGATCTGAATTACAATCATCCCATGGTAAAGGGTGGCAAAGTTCTTGTGATGTCGGGTGCAAGAGAAGCACATGGTGTGATCACCAGACTTGTATCCCGAGGCCGGGATGTCATTGCCAGCCTGCCGGAACCGGAGCGGTTATTTGATGTTTTGCCGGTGCCGACGCGCATCGGACCTTTTCACGACACCGACGCGCTGGAAGATTGGTTCACGGCGAATGAGGTCGCCTGTGTTATTGATGCAAGCCACGCTTTTGACGCAAATATTTCGCAACGTGCTGCTGTCGTCTGTGCAAAGCTCAGCCTCAGTTATCTGCGGGTCTTGCGCCCGGCGTGGCGCGCGACCGGTCAGGACCGCTGGACCAATTGCAGTTCCGTCAAGAAAGCCTCCGATGCAGTGCCTCCGGGTGCGCGCGTTTTCAGCAATACCGGTTGGGCGTCGCTTCCCGAGTTCGCGGATTTCCAGGGTCAGGTGCTGTATCTGAGACAAACACATTCAGGATCTGCGCCACCGCCGTTTCCCTTTGTAAAATACAGTTTCGGCGTGCCGCCGTTCTCGCAGCGCAATGAAGAAACCCTGTTCCGCGAGCTGAGAATAAACCGGCTGATTTGTCGTAACGTCGGCGGTGCTGCGAGCATGTCCAAACTGTTGGCGGCGCGGCGCTTGGGCATTCGCGTTATGATGATCGAACGGCAGCCCCCTCCGGCTGCGATGCCGGTTGTAGAGACCGTCGCCGAAGCACTGGCCTGGGAAGCAAACGCGTGAATGCAGGCCGGATCATCGAGACCGATGCGGATGTCGCAGAAGGGGCCGCCTGGCTGGCCGGCAGGGAGGCCTGCCTGGCAGAGGCGCTGCGTCTGACCGAACCCTTGCCCCTGCGCCGCAAACCGGATGGTTTTGCCCAAGTGTTGAGCGCGATCGTCAGCCAGCAGGTTTCGACAGCTTCCGCCGCGGCGTTGTGGGCCCGATTGCGCGACGCAGGCGCCGTTTCCGCTGATGCGGTGCGGGCCCTTACCGAGCAGGAATTGCGTGATCTTGGATTGAGTCGACAAAAAGCGCGTTACGCCCATGCCTTGGCGGCCGCAAACATCGACTATGCAGCCTTGCGATCCGCATCGGACGACGAGGTCATCAAGACGCTGACCGCCGTCACAGGCATAGGCGTGTGGACAGCAGAGATATACGCGATGTTCAGTCTGGGCCGAGCGGATGTTTTTGCGCCCGGTGATCTGGCCCTTCAGGAAGCCGCGCGGCTTCTCTATGGCCTGCCCGAAAGACCAAAAGAACGCGAGTTGCGAAAAATGGCGGAAAACTGGTCTCCCTGGCGGTCGGTTGCGGCGCGCCTGCTCTTTGCCTACTACAGACATGCCAAACAACGGGACGGGATCAGATGACAAGGGTTTTGAATGCAGAGCGCCGCGCGCCAGTGTCGGGTGAGACGCGTTCCGTTGTGGTTTTTCTGCATGGTTATGGCGCCAATGGCGCCGATCTTCTGGGGCTGGCTGATCCCTTGGGCGAGCACTTGCCCGATACTTTGTTTGTGGCACCCGATGCGCCGGAAGCCTGCGCAGGGGCTCCGATGGGCTATCAGTGGTTTCCGATCCCCTGGATTGATGGGTCTTCCGAAGAGGAATCCATGCGCGGCATGATGCAGGCAGTGGATGACCTGAATGCCTTTCTGGATGCGCTGATGGTCGATGAAGATGTGTTGCCCGAGCAGGTCGTGTTATTCGGGTTTTCACAAGGAACCATGATGTCGCTGCATGTTGCGCCCCGGCGCGAGGATCAGATTGCGGGGATTGTCGCGTTTTCCGGTCGCTTGCTGAGCCCCGAGACGCTGACCGACGAAGTGGTCGTGCGCCCGCCTGTCCTGCTGGTCCATGGCGATCAGGACGATGTTGTCCCGCCACAATCGCTGCCACAAGCCGCCGAAGCCTTGCAGGAGGCAGGGTGGCAGGATGTCTACGCTCATGTCATGAAGGGTACCGGCCATGGCATCGCGCCGGATGGGCTCTCCGTTGCCCTGGCTTTTATGCGCGATAAGCTCAGCCTGTAGGACCGGACGCCTTTGCGGCACTAGTATTGCCAAACTGCAATTGCTCCGAGGGCTTGCTCTCCAAAATCTGACTATCAGCATGCGACAGGGATGCGTCTGGGCGATGAGTTTGTCGCATAGTCCATATGGATCATGACGCCGGCTTGCCAGCGCGCTCAAATAGCGGCGCTATTCGCAAATTTTTTTGGAGATAAAAATGATTTTGAAACATATGCGTTACACTCTGGTCGCCGGTGCTTGCGCCATGCTCACGACTGCCGGCACCGCAGCGCTGGCCGAGAAAAAACCACGCGGGGCGACACCCGCAGACCCGCAGCAAATCATCGCGAAATATCTTGGCAACACGTGGAACTGGTCGCAAGGTGGCTCGTATTGGGGCAGTGGTGGCAAATTTCAGGCGGTCTGGACCAATGAAGAAAACCAGAGCAAATCCTACGCTGACGGCAAATGGTATGTCACCAACAAAGGCACGCTTTGCTACGAAGCCGTTTGGGAATGGAAAGAAAAGAACGAGCCCGATGAGGTCAGGAAAAACTGCTGGCGGCATGTTGTCGACAAGCAAGGTCGGCTTTGGCAGCGCCACCACGAAAAGGAAGACTGGTACCGGCCAAGCCCCGAGAAGTTATCGAGCGGCAATGCCATCAAGGCGACATATGATGCGCACCGTCGCATTGTAGGACAATAGACGCCATACAGGCGAAAACAGGTCCGAGATAACCGGCTGATCAAAGAGGCGCCTCTTCTGGCGCCTCTTTTTTGAACTTTACCGATTGGAGACATTTTTGTGTTACAATAGAGCGTCAAAAGGAGCCGCGACATCTTGTGGAATTGCAGGGCTTGCGCGGTGGAAACCACGATATATAGTCCAGCTTAGGACTCGTGCGCTGGTGGCGCGGTTGGCGTGAGGCTCTGTGGATAATCGGTAGAGGGCAAGCCCAGACATGGACGGCGATTTCAGGACGGATTTTACGCGCAACCCGGCAGCCTTGAGGCACAGGCCGGCTCTGGTGTTGAATGCCGACTACAGACCGCTCAGCTATTATCCGCTATCCCTCTGGCCCTGGCAGGAGGCAGTGAAAGCGGCCTGGCTCGACAGGGTGGATATCGTGGCGGAATACGATGACATTGTCCGAAGCCCCAGTACCCAGATCAGGATCCCATCGGTCGTTGTTCTGAAAGACTATGTAAAACCTCAAAAGCGCGTGGCCTTCACGCGCTTTAATTTATTTCTGCGAGATGAATTCCGGTGCCAATACTGCGGCGCGCGCGGAGACCTGACATTTGATCACGTTGTGCCCCGCGCCTCGGGCGGGGTGACCAGCTGGCAGAACGTTGTGGCGGCCTGTAGCCCATGCAACCTGAAGAAGGGATCAAAACCGCTTCACCGCACGGGTCTTAACCTGCGTAAACCGCCCCGCCAGCCGGGCGCTGAAGAACTGCGCAATATGGGGCGCAAATTTCCCCCAAACCACCTGCACGAAAGCTGGATGGATTTTCTCTACTGGGATGCCGAACTCGAAGCCTGAATCAGCGGTCTGATGCTGTCAGAGATGTGCCTGATAGGCTGGTTCTGTCAGCTGTATCGCGGTGATCACAAAATCCTTGATCTCCTGGGTCGGCCCGGTCGATTGGCTGCCGTAGACCATTTGAAACACCTCTTCAGTCCCGTTGCGGCGCAGGATGATGCTTAGTCCCATACGGTCGCCTGTGGCGTCGGGATCGTTGTAGTGTCCGGCAGTTTCGCGAAAATCGTCCGGGATAGCCTCGAAGAGACGGCGGGTGGTGTCTGGTTCAAGATGACCTTTGACCAGCACGCCATCTGAAGTCCGCAAATCCCTGGCCCCCAAGCGTTGGAAGGCCCCGTCTTGCAGCACCTGCACAAAGAGGACCTGGGCCTCTTGGCGCATCATCTCAATCTGCACCTGTTGATCGTTTCGCGTAGTCATCTGGGTCTACCCACCAAAGCAACATTTGAACAAATTTGTGAACCAATTGCCGTTTGAGCGGCCCGTTGGGGCTTCGATCCCGAGTTCGGCAAGTGTTTTCTGGTCCTCTTCGCTCAATTCGATGCCGCGCGATTCAAGCTGCTGCGGAGACAGCGGCACCGCATTCGGCACATCGTCTGACGCGTTGAAGTCATAAAATTCGGTCTTGGCGAAAAGTGTCTCGTTGTGCAGCATGTGGCTCAGTTCCCAAACCGAAATCGCCGCATTACCCTTGCTGAACCCCAGTGGCGGGTCGACATCACTCATCGCGCTCCAAAGTTCCGCCGATGTGCCCGGCATGTCCTTGAAAACCGGAACGGCGAGTTGCGCCGCCCGGGTCTCGTCTTCGTCCAACATGGGCGGGTGATTGCGCGCGTGGTCGATCTGATCCTGCGTAAATCCCGCGAGGTTTTGTTTGATTGTCAGGGATTGTTCCATGGCCTTCTTGATGCCGCCTGTGAAGATACCCTGTATCTGCCCGCTTTGGCGTTGGCTGGCCAGCCCTTTGACAAACGCGCCGGGGCCTTCGGCGTTAACTTCGGTGCGGAACTTGTCAAGATTGCCCTTTGAACTGCTTGACTTGCCGAATGCATCTTCGCCGTATTTGTCATTCTCCAGATCGGTGAAACCCAACCCGATATTCTTTTCACGCTGTATCGGGGGACCACCGGCTGCAAGGCGGGAGCGGTGGCTGTCAGCCTTGCGTTGGAGCAGCTGCAAGTGACCTACGATCTGACTTTCATCCGCCTGCCGTTGCAGCGCATCAATGCCGCTATTCGGCGCGGTTTTCTGTCGCTGTTGTCCAGATCGTGCAGATGCTGGAACGGGGATCAGGTTCGGCGGAGTATGTGATCGTATCATGCAACCTCTTGGGCGCGAGGTTAGCAGGATGCGTCCTTATGCCAAGAAAATTCTATCACCGGTTGAGGTTTATGGGGGTGCGAGGTTAGTCAGGCGGCAAGCTCTACCCAGACGGGAACGTGATCCGAAGGCTTGTCACGGCCGCGCACTTCTTTGTCGATCTGGCAGTCCTGCAGCATGTCGGCCACCTGCGGGCACAGCAGGAAATGATCGATGCGAATGCCGTTATTTCGGTTCCACGCGCCGGCTTGATAGTCCCAGAAACTATAGTGCCCGGGTCCGGCGGTGCGCGCCCGGAAGGCTTCTGTCAGACCGAGATTGAGCAATCTTCGAAATGCCGCACGGCTTTCCAGCCGAAATAATGCGTCCTCGCGCCAGCTGTCTGGCTTTGCTGCATCCTCCACTTGCGGGATGATGTTGTAATCCCCGGCCATCAGGAACGGCGTTTCACTGGCCAGCATCGATTGCGCATGATCTAGCAGACGCGCCATCCAAGATAGTTTGTAATCGTACTTCGGGCCCGGCGCTGGATTGCCATTGGGCAAATACAGACCACAAATACGAACAGGATGCGTATCTCCCATGACCGTGGCTTCGATCCAGCGGGCCTGTTCATCGCTGTCATCCCCCGGCAGGCCCCGCGTGACATCCTCCAGCGGGCGCTTGGATAATATGGCGACGCCATTGAAGCTCTTCTGCCCGTGGGTGGCGACATTAAAGCCCCGTTCCTCGAATATCTCGGAAGGAAATCCTTCATCCACGGACTTGATTTCCTGCAAGATAGCGACGTCTGGCTGGGCTTCATCGAGCCATGCGGGAAGCGCATCAATCCGGGCTTTGATGCCGTTGATGTTGAATGTGGCGATCTTCATGGGGGCGCTCCTTGTCACGGACCTGTTCAGCTATTGCCCAACCGCGCCGCCAGAGCAAGGGCCAAGCAGTCCTCCACGCCGGCTGAAAAGCTGAAACGGGCGAAGGTGATTCTTGTTAATGGTTAACGAAAATCGGGCTTAAAAGGTTAATATCCACAGAGTTATCCTCTGTGGATAAAAAAAAATTAACCAAGATTACTGCGTCGAACTTTCCAAAAATGTCTGGCGCTAACACGGAATGTTCGTGTGGATAAGTAATGGTTAACACATTGTTAACGCGAATAATTCTTGGAAACTCTCCTTAAACGGGCAAGCGTGAAAGAGCGAACAAAACTTCATTTGAAAGGGATATGATATGAAGACGAACGCACTTGCCGCAGCTATGGTTTCTGAAGATATCTTCGGGTCTGAAAATGACCTGCACAGTGGCGCTGGAACCGCTCTTTTCACAACAAGTATGGCACCTTCTGGTACCGATATGATGAGCGGTCATGGCACTGAGCTTTTTACCACATCAATGGGCCCATCCGCAGATACTCTGACAGGGGCAGAGACCGGTCAATTCACCACCAGTATGGTTGCCGGTAAAGATGCGTTTTCGGGTGATGCAACGGGGCTGTTCACAACCTCCATGTAACCCGACCTGATTGGCTGGGCCCAAGTCCGCAATGGACCTTGGCCCGATCAACAGCCTTGTGCGGCAGATCCTTAGGACAAAGGAAGAACCCCCATGTCTAACGTCGTCTCTTTGGGTCTGCCGCGCAGACCGGCTCTGGCTGACCGCCAGGCCCTTTTGCTACACAATTTTGCTTGTAACCGCCGATCACCCGATGACGTTTTCTGGCTGAAGGAAAACGCCGAAGTTCTCAACGTACTGGCCTCCAGCGGAGCCACTTTGTCGGAGGCGGCATTAGCACCCTATGAGCGGGTGTATCAGGGGCTCGAAGAGAGATTGCGGTTTTTCCCACAATATTACAGGTTTTTGTTGTCCATTTGCCTTGATCTTGAGGACCTTGGAATCGATGGCGACAAGGGGGCGTCCTTATGCCAATGGGTCGCGGAAATGGGACTTGTCGAAGCAGAATTATCAGACCTTCAACGTGCCGAAGCATATCGCCTGATGGCGCGGCGTGAGGTGAAAGCTGACGAAGAAGCCTTGTGGAACCGGTTGCACGCATTCGTTGATCGGTCTGAAACTTTCGCCCTGCCGAACAAGAAGGCCACATATGAACTTACCCACATCGTGTTCTACCTCTCAGATTACGGGGTAACCAACCCTCATTTGGGGGAGCAGGCGATTGCCAGCCTCGAATATGCAGGCCTTCTGGCCTTTCTCGATCAGGACATTGACCTTCTTGCAGAGATTTGCGTTGCCATGCGGTTCGCAGGGCAGGTGCCCAGTGACATCTGGGAAAACTGGATTGCGCAGGAAATGGGTGGTTTTGTTCTGGCACCCAACGGCAACGGTGCCGGGGATTGTTACCATGAGTACCTTGTCACCAGCTGGTGGGCGCAACTTACCGGTCGATCTTCCTTTCCCGGTATTCCTTCCGCGCAGGGGTTACATGTCCGCCGTCATACGGGCCGTAAGGGACCGTTGCGCGCCATGTCCGAATACATGTTTCATCTCGGCCCCGCCCGCAGCCGCAACTGGGCTCAAATGCGCGACGGCATGGCCGAAGCGGTTGGTTCTGAGGGTGTCGAAATTCTGAGTGGTGCCGAACAATCCTCGGAAAGGTTCAGCGCATTCTTCGAGGATTTCTCGCGAGCAGAGGTCTAGTCTTGGCCAAACGCGCGCATGGGCATCGCGGCTACATCGAGAAAGAGGTTCCACAACCGCAAGAACTTGACGCATTCGGATTGTCGATCACAAATCGCGCACCGATCAATTCTTCGGTGAAATCAATTGTTGCACCACCCAGAAAGGGCAGGGACACGGCGTCAACGACAACTTTTTGACCTGACCCTTCGAGAATCAGGTCGTCTTCGCGAGGTTCATCCAGAGCAATTTCATACTGAAAACCCGAACAGCCGCCCCCCTCAACGGCCACGCGCAGGGCCTTGCCGTCAGTCGCGGCGCCTATTTCGGCCAGCCGATCAAAAGCGCGGGGCGTAACCTTAGGGGGCAGTTGCATGTGCGGGCTCCGTCAAGCGGTTTCATTAATGCTGTAGGTGCAATATAGAAACTCGCAGATCAGGCCACAAGGACAAGCGAGCAATGACGGCTCTTTATGCCTCTGATCCGGCCCGCGCCAGGGGACGGCGCGTGCGGGAGGAGGAAAGCACGTTTCGGTCATGTTTTCAGCGTGACCGGGACCGGATTATTCATGCCAGCGCCTTCCGAAGGCTCAAGCACAAAACTCAGGTCTTCATAGAACATGAAGGCGATTATTACCGTACACGGCTGACCCACTCTATCGAAGTGGCGCAGGTGGCGCGGACAATTGCGGGTGCGCTGGGGCTCAATGCCGAGCTGACAGAAGCCGTGGCTCTTGCCCATGATCTGGGTCATACGCCTTTTGGCCATACCGGGGAGGATGCGCTCTCTGCGCTCATGGCGCCCTATGGCGGTTTTGATCACAATGCGCAGGCCATACGGATCGTCACGCATCTGGAGCGTCACTACGCGGATTTTGATGGGCTGAACCTGACCTGGGAAACGCTCGAAGGATTGGCCAAGCACAATGGGCCGGTCATCGGTGAAATCCCCTGGGCGCTGCAAGTCTACAACGATCGACATGATCTTGAGTTGGGAACGTTCGCCAGTGCCGAAGCACAGGTGGCGGCGATTGCCGATGATGTGGCCTACAATCATCACGATCTTCATGATGGGCTGCGCGCCGAGCTTTTTTCAACCGACGAACTGGCTGCTTTGCCGATCCTCAACGCATGTTTCAAAGAGGTCGACAGGCTTTATCCGGGACTGAACTACTACCGCCGCCGCCATGAGGCGTTGCGGCGCTTCTTTGGCGTTCTGGTCGAGGACGTGATCAATTTTGCGCAGGAGAGGCTCATGGAGCTGGCCCCGCAATCGGTGGATGACATTCGCGGTGCAGGGCGCACCATTATCCGTTTTTCCGATGATGTCTTTACCGATCTGAAAGTCATCCGGTCTTTTCTTTTCGACCGTATGTACCGCGCGCCCAGTGTTGTGGAAATGCGGGCACAGGTCACGCAGGTTGTCGAAGAGCTGTTCCCCTACTTCATGTCCCACCCGGATCAATTGCCAAAACAATGGCGCAAGGATGTGGAGGAGGCGCGCGGGGAAACGGCGCTGGCGCGTATCGTGTCTGATTATATCTCCGGGATGACCGACAGGTTTGCCCTGCAAGAACATGAACGTTTGATCGCTGAGGGATAAACGGCGGGTTTTAGCCTCTAGGGGCACGGCGGCGTGTCTTTTCGATTTCGGGCGGACTATCTGCAGGCATGTGCGGTTGACCCGGCCCCGGGGCGTGATAAACCGCCCGAAGTTTCTGTTAGGACCAAGAAGATGAACCTATTCGCCGATATCCGCGCGCTTGTAGTCGACTGCTTGCAGGACATGGTGGCCGCCGGGCAATTGCCCGAGGGCCTGACCATGGACAATGTGACGGTGGAGCCGCCGCGCGATGCCGCGCATGGCGATATGGCAACCAATGCTGCCATGGTCCTTGCAAAACCGTCGGGTCAGAAACCGCGCGATATTGCCGGAAACCTTGCCGCACATCTGATCAAGGACGATCGGATCAGCAAAGCGGAGGTCGCAGGCCCGGGATTTTTGAACCTGCGGCTTGCGCCCGATATCTGGCAGGGTGTTGTGTCGGGCATTTTGGCGGCAGGTACGGATTTTGGCCGGGCAAGTCTGGGGCATGGCAAGAAGGTCAACGTTGAATACGTCTCTGCAAACCCAACAGGTCCGCTGCATGTGGGCCATACGCGGGGGGCCGTCTTTGGGGATGCGCTGGCGTCCCTGCTGGATTTTGCCGGGTTCGATGTAACGCGCGAATACTACATTAATGACGGTGGTGCGCAGGTCGATGTGCTCGCGCGGTCGGTTTATCTGCGGTATCTGGAAGCGCATGGGCAGGAAGTGGCCTTTCCCGACGGCACGTACCCCGGCGACTACCTGATCGCCGTGGGCGAAGCGCTGAAAGACAAGGTGGGGGAGGCCTATCTCGACAAAGGCGAACAGTTCTGGCTGGAAGACGTGCGGGAGTTCGCGACTGAGGCGATGATGGGCCTGATCCGAGCCGACCTCAAGGCGCTTGGCGTCGAGATGGACGTCTTCTATTCGGAAAAATCGCTTTATGGGACGGGCCGGATCGAAGCGGCGATCGATGATCTGCGCGGCAAGGGTCTGATCTATGAAGGCGTGCTGGAGCCGCCAAAGGGCAAAAAACCGGAAGATTGGGAGCCCCGCGAACAGACACTTTTCGCCTCGACCGAGCACGGTGATGACGTGGACCGCCCGGTAAAGAAATCCGACGGCTCCTGGACCTACTTTGCGCCGGATATCGCTTATCACTATGATAAGGTGAGCCGGGGTTTCGACGCGCTGATCGACGTTTTTGGGGCTGATCATGGCGGCTACGTCAAACGGATGAAGGCGGCGGTGTCGGCGCTGTCCGGCGGTCAGGTGCCGCTGGATATCAAGCTGACGCAGTTGGTGAAGCTCTATAAAAACGGTGAGCCGTTCAAAATGTCCAAACGGGCAGGAACATTTGTCACGCTGCGTGATGTTGTGGATCAGGTGGGTCCGGATGTGACGCGTTTTGTCATGCTGACCCGCAAGAACGACGCGACGCTCGATTTCGATTTCGATAAGGTCATGGAGCAATCGCGTGAAAACCCGGTGTTTTATGTGCAATATGCGCACGCCCGGATCGCGTCGATCCTGACGAAGGCCACAGAGGCGGGCATTGCTGTGGACGACGCGACGCTGGGTGCTGCGGATCTGGGGCAACTGGCACATGCAGCCGAGCTTTCGATGGCGGCGAAGCTGGCCGAATGGCCGCGGCTTGTCGAGACGGCAGCGCGCAGCAATGAGCCGCACCGCGTGGCATTTTATCTCTATGAAGTGGCATCGGAATTCCACAGCCTTTACCATCTCGGTCGATCTGACGACAGCCTGCGCGCGGTGCAGGAGGGCAACGTTGCCACAAGCCAGGCAAAAATCGCCCTTGCGCGTGCCACGAGCGTTGTAATTGCAGCCGGTCTTGGTATTCTTGGGGTCACACCGGCGCAGGAGATGCGGTAACAAATCGCGCCCTTCGCCAGAGCAGGCAAGCATGAATGAGACCACCGGGGCACGTATCCTGGCGGCAGTGAGGCGATGATGGCGGATATTGAATTCTCCCATGGTATGGGGGCCTACGGACGTGAATCCGAGGCCCAGGAAGGCGATGATCTCGCCCCCAGTTCCCTGGCAATGATGACAAATGTGGCCGGCGCCGTGGTGTCTCTGGCGCTGATCGCGGGCATTGGCGTCTGGGGCTACAAACTGATGGTGCGCGATGTCAGCGGCATTCCCGTTGTGCGCGCCGCAGCCGGCGAAATGCGCGTACGACCCGAAGATCCTGGCGGGCAGGTTGCGCGCCATCAGGGTCTCGCTGTTAACGCCGTGGCTGCCGAAGGGTCCGCAGCCGGGCCGGTTGACCAGGTCGTCCTGGCACCACGGGCCGCTGATCTGGCGCAGGAAGACCAGCCAGTTGTGCTTGCCAAAGTCGCTCCGGTCGAGCAACCGCAACCTCTTGCCCCTGCCTCGGATTTTTTTGAAACGGCCAGACCGACGGCACCGCAAAGAGAGAATTCACTTGCCGAGAATCTGCAAGATGGTGCCATAGATGCGGTTGTGGCGGAGCTAACCGCTGATTTGCCTCAAGCTTCCGCAGCAAATGAGGACGAGAGTGCTATTGCCTCCGAAACAACGGTGCCAGTAGAGGACGTGGTGCCGGAAACCGACGAAAAACCGACCGGCCAGTTGGTGATGCGCCCCAAGTTGCGCCCGGCCAATGGCCCGACCTTGCAAACGGCTGCTTTCGTAGCGCAGACGCCGTCCTCCGAAGTTGACGCGGCGCAGATACCCACAGGCACCCGTCTTGCGCAGCTTGGGGCTTTTGACAGCGCCGACGTGGCCCGCAGCGAATGGCAGCGTCTGGAAAACCGTTTTGGGGATTACCTGCAAGACAAATCTCGTGTCGTGCAAAAAGCGCAGTCCGGCGGGCGGACCTTCTACCGATTACGCGCCATGGGGTTCGTTGATCTGAGTGATGCAAGGCGCTTTTGCTCAGCCTTCAAGGCCGAAGGCGTTGACTGCATTCCCGTCGCCAGCAAATGACCCGGTTCGGCGCCACCATTCTGGACGCCGAGGGCCTCAGCCTATCCAAAGATGAAAAGGCTTTCTTTCGGGCATCCAATCCGTTTGGATTCATTCTTTTCGCCCGGAATATCGACGCGCCGGAACAAGTGCGCAGGCTTTGCGCGGAAATGCGCGAGGCCGTTGGCCGGGATGCGCCAATCACCATCGATCAGGAAGGCGGTCGGGTTCAGCGGTTGCGCGGACCGATCTGGACAGAATGGACACCTCCGCTTGATTTCGTTCAGGCAGCGGGCGCGCATGCGGCGCAGGCCATGTACCTGCGCTACCGCCTGATCGCTTCGGAACTTCTGGACTTGGGGATCGACAGCAATTGCGCACCCATGGTCGATCTCGCGGGGCCGCAAACGCACGAATTTTTGCGCAACCGATGCTATGGGTCTGATCCGGCTGTTGTTGCGAAGTTGGGCCGGGCCGTTGCCGACGGCCTGCTTGCGGGGGGTGTCTTGCCTGTGATCAAGCATATGCCTGGCCATGGGCGCACCACGTTGGACAGCCATCACGACCTGCCCCATGTCGATGCGGAGATTGCAACGTTAGAGACGTCCGATTTTGCACCCTTTGCTGCGTTGAAGGATGTGCCAATGGGCATGACAGCGCATCTGGTTTTCGAGACTCTGGATCGCCAACCGGCGACGCTTTCGCCAAAGATTATGCAGGTCATTCGGCAGGACATTGGTTTTGACAATCTGATCATGACCGATGACATCAGCATGAAGGCCCTGAAAGGCGCGTATCCGGACATCACCAGATCGGCTATCGCGGCCGGGTGTGATGTGGTTCTTTTCTGTAATGCGTCCCTGTCGGACCGCGCTGCCGTCGCAGATGCTGCTGGTCAGATGACGGATGCCGCGCAGCAACGGGCGGAACGCGCGCTGGCGGCGCGTAAACCGGCAGATGATGTTGACATTGATGCCTTACGCGCGCAGCTTGAGACGCTGTTGAGCGGAGCGTAAAACGTAAGAAGGCATGGCTGAAGTCCCGTTTGAAGAAGACACGATATCGGTGGCAGACCGGCTCGCAGCCGAAGCCCTGATTGTGGATGTCGATGGGTTTGAGGGCCCGCTGGATCTGCTGTTGACGCTCAGCCGGACCCAAAAAGTTGATCTGCGAAAAATTTCCGTTCTGGCGCTGGCCAAACAGTACCTGGCCTTCGTAGAGCGCGCAAAAGCGTTGCGGCTGGAATTGGCCGCGGATTATCTTGTGATGGCGGCATGGCTGGCGTTTCTGAAATCGCGCTTGCTGCTGCCGCCCGATCCAACCGAAGACGGCCCGACGGGCGAGGAACTCGCCGCTCATCTGGCCTTTCAGCTCGAACGCCTGCAGGCGATGCGCGATGCGGCGGCGCGTCTGATGGGCAGGGACCGCCTGGGGCGGGATTTTTTTGCGCGCGGCCAGACGCACGAAGTGACCCGCACGCGCAAAGTGCAATACACCGCAACCCTGCTTGATCTGATGCAGGGATATGCGCGCATTCGCACACGCGATGATTTTCGCCCCTTTGTCATGGATCGTGATGCCGTCTTTACCATGGAGCAGGCGCTCGACCGGATGCGCGGTCTGATCGGATTTGCCGGGGATTGGACGGATATCTCCAGCTATTTGCCCGAAGGCTGGGAGATGGACCCGGTACGGCGGCGCTCTGCAACCGCCTCTACCTTTGCGGCGTCGCTGGAGCTTGTTAAAGAAGGTCACCTGGAAATTCGCCAATCTGGAACATTCGCGCCCCTCCAGCTGCGCAAAAGAGACACGCCACAGTGAACGATGATGCTCCGATAGAGACCGAAGAAAGCCTGTTTGAAGCGCCCCCCATGGGCGAGCAGGAGCGGATGGTCGAGGCCATTCTCTTTGCGACCGCTGAACCCATAAGCCTGCGGGAGCTGGCTTCTCGCATGCCGCACGGATCAGACCCCGCCGAAGCATTGCTGCATCTGCGCAAGCGCTACGAAGGACGCGGGGTGAACCTTTGCAAGATTGGTGATGCCTGGGCCATGCGCACGGCTTCCGATCTGGGGTTCCTCATGCAGCGCGAGACCGTTGAAACGCGTAAACTGTCGCGCGCGGCCATCGAGACGCTGGCGATCATCGCGTATCATCAACCGGTCACCCGGGCGGAGATTGAAGAAATTCGCGGCGTTTCGGTCAGCCGTGGCACGGTGGATCAGCTGTTGGAAATGGAGTGGATTCGTTTCGGGCGACGCAAGATGACGCCGGGCCGGCCGGTCACCTTTGTTGTCACACAGGAGTTTCTGGACCACTTTGGACTTGAGAATGCGCGCGATCTTCCGGGGCTCAAAGAGCTTCGGGCCGCGGGGCTGCTTGAAAACCGTCCTCCGCCAAGTGCTCTGATGCCGGGACCACAGGACGACGATGATGAAGAGAGCGGCGAAGGTCAGAGCGAGCTCTTTGAAGATTGATCACACTGCGCCCTGAAAATTGCCGCAATTTGCGCTATGATCGATCAGAGGCAAAGTTCTAAGGGCAGAAACATGGACAGAATTCTCAACATGATCTTGCGCCAGATAACACGGCGGCTGATCAACAAAGGTATCAACGCGGGTATCAAGAAGGCCGCGTCCATCGGGAAAACCCAGCCCCGCGAAGCGTCGCAAGACTTGCAGGCGGAGCAGATGACACGTCAGGCCCGTCAGTCCGCGAAACTGGTCAAAAGATCGACCCGGCTATAGCTGTCAACGGGTTTTGAAATGTTTGGACAGCTTCAGGCCCTGTCCCTGATAATTTGACGCGATCCCTTTGCCGTAGAGCTGCGTGGGTACGTCGCGCATCTTTTCATAAACCAGACGCCCAACGACCTGACCGTGTTCAAGCACAAACGGGGCTTCGTGGCAGCGCACCTCCAGCACGCCGCGCGATCCGGCGCCGCCCGCCGAAGCATGACCAAAGCCTGGGTCAAAGAACCCAGCGTAATGCACGCGGAATTCCCCAACCATGGCCAGAAACGGCGCCATTTCGGCGGCATATTCGGGCGGGATCGTTACCGCCTCTCGACTCACGAGGATGTAGAATGCACCGGGGTCCAGAATGATCTGGCCGTTGTCGCTATGCACTTCTTCCCAATAGTCACGTGGCGCATAGTGATTGATCAGGTCGAGATCGATCACCCCGGTGTGCGGTTTGGCGCGGTAACCAACAAGCGACGTATCGGGCAGTCGCAAATCAACTGAAAAGCCAAGACCCTCGTCAATGACGGCGGGCCCGTCAACCAAAGGGGTGTGGTCGTGCAGAGCCCGCAATTCGGTATCATCCAACACAGCCTGACCGTCGCCGAAACGGATCTGGTTGAGCCGCATGCCCGGGCGTACCAGAACGGAAAAAGAGCGCGGACAGATTTCAGCGTAAAGCGGGCCGCAGTACCCCGGTGCTATTCGGTCAAACTCGGTGCCACCATCGGTGATGGTGCGGGTCAGAAGATCAAGGCGCCCGGTCGAGCTCTTGGCATTGGCGACGGCCTGGACATTCTCCGGCAGAGCCAGCGATTCCATCAAGGGGACAACATAGACGCAGCCCTTTTCCAGCACCGCCCCATCAGAGAGATCGACGCGGTGCATTTCAAACTCTTTCAAACGGTCGGAAACGCGTTCTCCATGGCCCGCCAGAAACGACGCACGCACACGGTAAGCGGTTGTTCCCAAACGCAGATCAAGGCTGGCAGGCTGGATTTGAGCGTCACTGACAGCGCGGGTTGCGGCGATCTTATTATCAGCAATCATCTGGCTGATCTGTTGGTTTGGCAGCACACCGCTCATTTGATGCTCCTTAAAATGCAAAGGCCCGCGCGGGCTGTGCGCGGGAACTTTGCATATGTCGGATGTTGGTCGGGCTAGCAGGACTCGAACCTGCGACCTTCCGTCCCCCAGACGGACGCGCTACCAGGCTGCGCCATAGCCCGACTTGAGGGGCTACATACCCGATCTGAGGGCTGTGGCAAGAGAGAATTGCCATCGCCTCAGTCTTTGCTGATATCTTTGCGGGGATTGGTCATGCTGGCACGCAGGCGGATCAGCTGAGCCAAGAGAGGTTTGGCGGCGGTCTGCTTTTCCGGTGCCAGGGCCCGTGCCCGTGCCACGGCACTCAGCGCCCGGGGCTGTGCGGGCATATCCGCTTCGACAGGTAGCGGTGGGACGTCTATATTTCGCGGTTTTGGAGCCGCCTCCTGCGGTGCCGGAGTGTCATCTGGTGCTTCGTCTTCATGCGTATCGGGCAGGGGGGCCAGGTCGACATTAGTTGCATCCTCGGTTGCGTCATCCGCCGCGGCGGCCACCGGTTCAGCTTCGTCCTCTGCCTGATCCTCGGCTTCCGGTTCCGGTATGGGATCCGTCAAGGGGCGCCTCAGGAAGCTCGGCAGCGTATCGTTTCCTTCCGGCAGCGGGGCATCGCTGCATTCTTCCGGTTCGTCAGGAGTACTCTCAATGGAGGGGGGCGTTTCGTCGACAGCCTCGACGGAGGCGTCAGATGCAATTGGATGTGCAGCATCGTCTTTGGCGTTGACTGCCTCCTCCGGTTCAGCAATCTCCGCGGTATCCTCGGCAACGTCAGTCGCGACGTCCGGGGTCATGTCTGGAGCGTCGCTTTCGGCCGCAGCGATCTCTTCGATCTGCTCCTCAACGGGCTCCGGCTCTGAAGTTTCGGGTTCGGGAGCCTCTTCGTCCTCCTCCTTCAAAGCAGTGACATCGGCTTGCGTTTCTGGCGTTGGGGCCTCGATCTCCTCCGAATCCTCTTCCGCCACAGCGCTTTCTTGCGGCGCATCAGCAACCGGCGTTGGTTCGGGTTCCGATGGGGGATCATCAACTGCCGCGGCGACGTCAACGTCCTCGAATGAATCCGGTGCCGACGCCGTTTCAGAGGCCTGCCCCTCGATGACGGCCATGGTCAGATCATCAAGCGCCTGACTGTGATCAGCCACATGGCTAATCCCTTGTTCACGAAGTATTTTTTGAACACCTTTGATGGTTAGCCCATCGTCATGCAACAGCTTCTTGATACCTCCCAGCAGCAGCATATCCGCCGGGCGGTAATACCGCCGACCGCCAGCGCGTTTGATCGGTTTGACTTGGCTGAATTTGCTCTCCCAGAAGCGCAAAACATGCGCTTGCACGCCCAGCCAGTCTGCGACTTCCGAGATCGTGCGAAAAGCATCGGGCGATTTTGCCATCAGATCAGGACTTGTTCCCGTCGGCCACGCGATCTTTCATCAGGTGTGAGGGGCGGAAAGTCAGCACCCTGCGCGGATTGATAGGAACTTCCTCACCTGTCTTGGGGTTGCGACCAATACGGGCAGATTTGTCACGCACCGAGAATGTCCCGAAAGACGAAATCTTGACCTGCTCGCCGCGCACCAGCGCGTCAGAGAGATGTTCCAAAACGGATTCGACAAGCTGCGCGCTTTCATTGCGGGACAGGCCAACCTCCCGGAACACCGCCTCGCTCAGATCCATTCGTGTCAAAGTCTTTTCGGCCATGTTGTCCCCCTGAGTTTTCAGCAACCATAGGGGAGAGGGATTTTCAGAGTCAATATCAATGACTTGGGGCTTGCGGTTTGAGCAGTTTTTCCGCGTTACCAGCGCAACACAACCGCGCCCCATGCCAGACCGCCACCAATGGCCTCGGTCACGATCAGATCGCCATCCTTGATTTGCCCCCGCGCGCGCCCCACGGAAAGCGCTAGAGGAATCGATGCAGCCGAGGTATTGCCATGATCCTGAACGGTCACCACGACATTTTCCATGGGCAGCCCCAGTTTTTTGGCCGTGCCCTGAATGATGCGGATATTGGCCTGATGCGGGACAATCCAGTCGACGTCCTCGGGGGTAATCCCTGCGCGTTCCATGGCCTTTGTCGCTGTCGAAGCAAGTTTTTCCACGGCGTGGCGGAACACCTGATTGCCCTGCATGCGCAGATAGCCGGTTGTGCCGGTGGACACGCCTCCGTCTACGTACAGCAGTTCCTTGTGGCGACCGTCGGAGTTCAGGTCAGTGGCCAGGATACCGCGATCCTGCGCCGTGCCATCCTGTTCGCTGGCTTCCATCACAAGCGCTCCGGCGCCATCACCAAAGAGCACACAGGTTGAACGATCCGTCCAATCCATGATTCGGCTGAAGGTTTCCGCGCCGATCACGAGAACGCGTTTGGCCTGTCCCGATAGGATCAGCGCATTGGCGTTGCTCAGCGCATAGATGAAACCGGCGCAGACCGCCTGAACGTCGAAGGCAAACCCATTTTCCATGCCCAGCTCGGCCTGAACCATTGTGGCGGCGGATGGAAAGGTCAGATCAGCCGTAGAGGTTGCAAGCACGATTGCGTCGATGTCCGATGGCTCCAAGCCCGCATCTTTCAGCGCCGCGCGGGCTGCCGCACTCGCCATGGAAGAGGTTGTTTCGCCCTCTGCTGCAAAATGCCGACGTTCTATCCCGGAGCGGGCTTTGATCCATTCGTCATTGGTGTCGAGTGTGGCCTCGAATTCCGTATTGGGCACGACACGTTCGGGTAAATAGTGACCAACACCTTTGACAACTGCACGCAGGGTCATGTTTCGCTCTCCTCAGCGGGCAGGGCGGCCACACGGGCGGCCAACTTATCCGTAAACTTAATATCTGCCAGCTGCGCTGCAAGCTTGATCGCGGCAGAAACGCCTGTGGCGTCCGCGGATCCATGGGATTTGACGACGGTACCGTTCAATCCCAAAAACACGCCGCCATTGACGCGGCGCGGGTCGATCTTCTTTTTCAAACGGTTCAGCGAGGTATAGGCCAGCAACGAGGCCAGGCGCGACAGCGGCGAGAACTTGAAGGCTTCGCGCAGGCGGTCGCCGATCAGGCTCGCGGTGCCTTCGCCGGTCTTGATGGCCACATTGCCGGTGAAACCATCGGTGACGATCACATCACAGATATCGCCGGTAATATCGCCACCTTCGACGAAGCCTGCGAATTCAAAACCCGCGACCTCCTGTTGATCCCGAATCAACTCGTAGGCTTCCTTGAGCTCGGTCCGGCCCTTGTGCTCTTCGGTACCGACATTCAGAAGGCCCACGCGCGGCCGGGGCAGGTCAAGCCCGTTGCGGGCATAAGACATCCCCATCAAGGCATAGCGCAGCAGGTCATCCGCATCGGCGCGCACATCCGCGCCCACATCCAGCATGACATTGAAGCCTTGTGGGTTCGACGAGGGGTAAAGCACTGCAATTGCAGGTCTGTTGACACCTGGAAGTTTGCGCAGCCGGATCATGGACAACGCCATCAATGCACCCGTATTGCCGCAGGAAACGGCGACGGTGGCCGATCCGTCGCGGACCGCTTCGATGGCGGACCACATGGAAGTTTCCTTGCCATTGCGCACGATGTGGCTGGGTTTGTCATCCATCGTGACGACGCCCGCTGCATCGCGAATCTCGACCCGACCGGTGAGCGCGCGTTTGCGGTCAACAAGGCTGGAGAGTTCAGCTTCCGGCCCATGCAGGATGAATTGGATGTCGGGGTTCTTGCGTGCAGAAACATCACAGCCTGCAACCACAGCGGCGGGGCCTTCGTCCCCGCCCATCGCATCTACAGAAATAATGATGCGTCTGGCCTTCGCGTTTACCTGATCGGTCTGCGCCGTCATAGTGCGACTGCCCCCAAACTCTGCCCTTATTATTTAAGGGACAGGTTTAGGCCGCGTCGTCTTCCAGATCAATCTCTTCTGTGAGAGCCACGACTTCTTTGTCGTCATAATGGCCACAGGCAGCACAGACGTGATGGGGGCGTTTCAGCTCACCACAGTTGGTGCATTCGTTGGGGTTTGCCGCAACCAGAGAATCATGCGCACGGCGATTGTTGCGGCGCGATTTGGAGACTTTGTTCTGTTGAACAGCCATTGTCTTGGGCCTTTTGTCGTTCGGGGCCAGGCACAATTGCGTGCGGGGCCGAGTTTCTATTCTTTTCCCACAGATCGGGTGTGACGTGCGTTTAGGCGCTGCATGCGCCCTTGTCCAACCCTAATTGGGTGAGCGGCGCAAAATACTGTTAAAATTACGTGTTGCAAGCAGTTTTTCGACTTCGGGTTACGTTTCGCTTTTGTCCGTATCGTCAAGCTGCTCGCGCAGGGCGGCCAAACCGGCGAAGGGACGGGCATCCTCGTCGCGCATCGGCGTCAGCCCAGGTTTTGTGTAGACCAATTCCCCTGCGTCAGCACCGTCGCTGCGTGGATAAAGTGGCAGTGCAAGCACCAGAGCCTCCCTCATGATCTGATCGGGGTCAATCCAATGCCCCAAGGGTTCGATCGTGTCATCCTGAGACATTTCCACCTCGGGCGCGTCGTCTTCAACGTAATCCTTGATGAATATGCGTTCGACGGGCACGTCAATTCGGGTTGTGACGGGTTCGAGCGTCACACTACACGGCTGGATAACCGTGGCCCCCAAAACACCGTTCAGGCGCCAGTCGACGCTGCCCTGAGCCACCACCTCCCCGGAAAAGGAAAGTTTGCGCAATCCCAGCAGGTCCAACTCGCCCGCAAGCCTCTTTAATTCGGCGGAATCCGGGCGCATTGCAAAGCCTGTGGCGCTGTTCTGCTTCAGTTCGGCTACGCGAAGGGCGCTTGGGGAGGGTGGAATTTGCTTTGACATCTTACGCTTTCGTTTCTTGAACCGAGGCCCTTCCTTGGTGTAAGCGAGATAAAAGCCAAGATGCACAAGGGCAAGAGGGCAGTTTGTATGCACATCACCAACGCGGGTTTCAGCCCGACGCAAAAGACCGCGCGATGGGGTGTCGTTGTTCTGGTTTGTCTTGCCCTTTCGGCATGCAGCGGGCGTTTCAGGGATCACGGGTATGTTCCGCCACCTGAGGACCTTGAGCAGATCGTGGTCGGGATCGACACGCGCGCAAGCGTCGAGGAAACATTGGGGTCCGCGGCGTCCGGTTCGGTGATCAATGACAGCAGCATGTATTTCGTGCGCAGTCGCGTGCGCACCTTTGCGATGCTGGAGCCGGAAGTTGTTGAGCGCAAAGTCGTTGCCATCACCTTCGATGATGGCGGCGTGGTCAGCAACATCGAAACATTCGGGTTAGAACGTGGTCAGGTTGTTCCGCTTGCGCGGCGTGTCACCGATTCCGGTGTGCGCGACAAGACCTTCCTGCGGCAACTCATCGGCAACATCGGACGCTTTACGCCCGGTGGTGGCGATTTGGGCCTTTAAGACTGTCACAAGGCGTTTAAGAATTGTGCGATATGAGACGGTCAGCAAAAGCTGAACCGGCGGAGGTCGCTATGATCGCTTTGACAAAGGGCCGCTATAAGGCGCGGGTCGCATCAACGCCAGAAGAACTGGCCAGGGCGCAGGCGTTTCGCGCAACCTGCTTTGGGCTGCAGGTGTCACGGGATGTTGATGCCTTTGACGGCAGGTGCGCCCATTTTTTGGTGGTTGATACAAAAGACGATGCTTTGGTCTGTACCTTTCGGATGCTGGATCTGTCCGGGACCAAGGTATCTGGCAGCTATTCAGCCCAGTATTATGAGCTCTCTGCGCTTGAGGCCTTTGAGGGGCGCATGGTGGAGATGGGGAGGTTCTGTATTCACCCGAATTACCGCGACCCGGATATCTTGCGGATCGCCTGGGCCGCGGTGACCGCATATGTTGATGAAAACGATGTGCAGCTGCTCTTTGGTTGCTCCTCGTTCCCGGGGACGGAGACCGCAGAGTATCTGGATGCCTTCGCGATGCTGAAAGCCCGTCATCTGGCGCCGAAACGCTGGCTCCCGCGAGTCAAGGCGCCGGATGTCTTCCGATTTGCCGCTCGGCTGCGGCGCAAACCTGACTTCAGAAAAGCGATGGCGCATATGCCACCCTTGCTGCGGACGTACCTGATGATGGGCGGCTGGGTGAGTGATCACGCGGTGGTGGACCGGCAGATGAACACGCTGCATGTCTTCACAGGGGTTGAAATCGGGGCAATTCCAGCGACCCGAAAACGCCTGTTGCGCGCGATCGCGTAGATCGCAGTTTCTTTCGCCCTATTTGCACGCTTGGGATGTTTGATGCGTTGACCTTCGTCGCCTTGCGGCATAGCTGGCAGGCATGGCCCGTGTTCCTCTTTTGCAACTGAACGAAATATCCCTGACCTTTGGCGGCGATCCTGTCTTTGAGGACCTCAGCCTTGTGGTGCAGCCCGGCGACCGTGTGGCGCTGGTCGGCCGCAACGGCTCCGGCAAATCCACCTTGATGAAGGTGATGGCCGGGCTGGTTGAACCGGATAAAGGTGACGTGATCGCCGGGCCGGGCATTTCCGTGGGCTATATGGAGCAGGACCCTGATCTATCCGGCTTCGCGACATTGGGCGAATTTGCCGCGCACGGTCTGGAAGCGTCCGAGATGTATCTGGTTGAGCGGGCAGGCGAGGGTCTCAAGTTCGACCCCGCGCGCCCGGTTGAAACCGCCAGTGGCGGCGAACGACGGCGGGCGGCTCTGGCCCGGTTGATGGCAGGCAGCCCTGATCTGATGTTGCTGGATGAGCCCACAAACCATCTGGACATCGAAGCCATCGCCTGGCTTGAAAACGAACTGCGGCACAGCCGCAAGGGCTATATTCTCATCAGTCACGACCGGGCATTTTTACGCGCGCTGACGCGGGCGACACTCTGGGTGGATCGCGGTGCCGTGCGTCGGCAGGAAAAAGGGTTTGCCGATTTCGAGGCCTGGCGGGATCAGGTCTGGGAAGAGGAGGACACCCAGCGGCACAAGCTCAATCGCAAAATCAAGGCCGAAGCCCGCTGGGCCGTCGAAGGGATTTCCGCCAGACGCAAGCGTAATCAGGGCCGGGTGCGCGCCTTGCAGGATCTGCGTGCCGAACGCGCCGCGCAGATCAGGCGGCAAGGCACTGCGGCGATGGCGCTGGATGCGGGGCCAAAATCAGGCCGCAAGGTGATTGAAGCCACGGCCATCACCAAGGCATTTGCGCAAAACACCATCCTGAAACCTTTCTCCCTGACCGTTCAGCGCGGCGACCGCATCGCGCTGGTTGGTCCCAATGGTGTGGGGAAAACGACCCTGCTGAACATGCTGATCGGGCGGGAAACTCCGGACAGCGGCACCGTCAAGCTGGGCACAAATCTCGACATTGCGCTTTTTGATCAGGCCCGCGCACAGATCGATCCGGACATGAGCCTCTGGGACAATCTGACGGGCGATCCGGACATGCGCGTCTCCGGCAAGGCGGATCAGATCATGGTGCGCGGCGCGCCCAAACATGTGGTCGGATATCTCAAGGAGTTTCTCTTTGATGAGGCGCAGGCCCGCGCGCCGGTGCGTGCCTTGTCTGGGGGTGAAAAAGCGCGGCTGCTGCTGGCCAAGATCATGGCGCGGCCCAGCAACCTGCTGGTGCTGGATGAGCCGACAAATGATCTTGACGTGGAAACGCTTGACCTGATGCAGGAGCTTTTGGGCACCTATGACGGGACCGTCCTGCTGGTCAGCCACGACCGCGATTTTCTGGACCGCGTGGCCGCGACAACCATCGCGATGGAAGGCGACGGCAAGGCGACGGTCTACGCCGGCGGCTGGAGCGACTATATCGACCAGCGCGGTCAGGATGATTTTGCGCAAAGCGTGGTGAAATCCAGGCAGGCTCAAGGGCAGGAAAAGCCCAAAGCGGCGGCCAAATCCGGGCTGAGCTTTACTGAAAAGCACCGTCTCGAAGCCCTGCCAGCGGAACTGGAACGGCTTGAGGCTGAAATTGCAAAATTGGAAGTGCTTTTGAGCGACCCGAACCTCTTTTCCGAAAATCCGGTGAAGTTTCAGAAAGCGACGGATGCATTGGTCGAAAGACAAGCGAAATTGTCGGCGGCAGAAGAGGAATGGTTGCTGTTGGAAGAAAAAGCTTCCGCCTGATCTCAGCGCATCCTGAGCGCGCCGTCGATACGGATGACCTCGCCGTTCAGGTATCCCGCCTGAACGATGAACCCCGCCAAAGCGGCATATTCAGAAGGATCGCCTAATCGCGGCGGGCAGGGCACATCTGCGGCCAGTTGCGCCTGTATGTCTTCACCTAGGCTGGCCAGCATCGGCGTCATGAAAATGCCCGGCGCAATGGTCATCACCCGGATCCCCAGTTTCGCCAGATCGCGCGCCATGGGCAGGCATAGCCCTACGACGCCTCCTTTGGAGGCCGCATAGGCCGCCTGACCCTTTTGCCCGTCGAAGGCCGCGATGGAGGCGGTGTTTATGATCACGCCGCGCGCGCCATCGGGTTCCGGTGTGTTCTGCTGCATGGCCTCGGCGGCCAGACGGGCGACGTTGAATGTGCCGACCAGATTGATGTCGATTGTGCGCTGGAAGGCGCTGAGCGGATGCGGCCCGTCCCGCCCGACGGTCTTGATGGCATCCGCGATACCGGCGCAATTCACAGCGGCAGTGATCCGGCCCATTTTCTCCGTGGCCAGTTCAATGGCTGCCTTGACGGACGCTTCATCCGTGACATCGGTTTCGGCGAAATGCCCGCCAATTTCTGCGGCAACCGATGTGCCGCGATCCACGTCCCGATCCAGAAGGGTTACCTGAGCGCCTTGCGCGGCGAAATGGCGCGCGGTCGCTTCGCCAAGACCGGAAGCGCCGCCAGTGATAATGGCCGCGGTGTCTGCAAGTTGCATGGAAACTCTCCTGATCTGAACACTTGTTCAGTTAATCACGGGAAGGTGTGACTGTCTAGCCATTCTCCATCAGAGCACGGTCCAGACGGGCAAGAGGTCGGAGCAGGCGCGTTATCGGCGACCACCAGAGCCATGTGCCACCCAGCCGGTTAATCTGCGCCCCGGTGCCTAACTTGAACCGCGCGAGCCCCTGTCCGTCCTCGGTGTCGATCAACCCCAGATCAAGCTGCGCAAGGCCTTTTGACTTCGCCCAAGAGATCGCCGTCCACAGCAGCAGCGTGTGCGCAGAAGCGATCCGCCCGGCCGGTTTGCTGTGACCCATATGATAATGCGCGGAATTTCCGTGCCGCAGGATCAGAATGGCCGCCAGGGGCTCCTTTCCCCAAAAAGCAGTGAAAAGCTTGGCATGACTGCGGTTTTCGCGCCCGTAGGCCAGGGTCAGCGCCAGCGGCCAATTGCGATACCGGCGCTTGAGTTGTTGGCGCGCCTCTGCCTGAAAAAACCAGTGATTGGGATCATCGGGCATGTTTTGACGCGTCACACGCAAGCGCTGTTTTTCCCCATGCTTCAACCGGTTGCGCCATTTCTGATGCAGGTTCTTGCGTAAATCCTGCAAGTCCGGCGACAGATCAAGCGAAGCTTGGGTCGCGGGGCTCACCAAGGGCAGCGCGCCGATGCGTTGAAGTAGCATCGGTTGATCGGGCGCGATGATGACCGGGCTTTTTGTTCCAATGGCACGGGCGGTTTGTCGAATGTCATCCGGCAGATCCGCGCGCGGGCGCGTCATCATATGCACCATCACCCGGCCAAAACTTCTTTGCAGGATGAGCGTTCCATCCGCCGTGCGCAGATGCGGTGTCCGAGTTGCGGCCAGCGCACGCTCAAACTCCGGGCTCTGTTGCAAGGGGATGTCGGGGGCGATCGGGGCGGCATCAAACATGACCTGCATTAACGCCCTTGAAACCTAATTCGTGGTTAATCGCGTCATGAAAAAAACTGTCCAAGGCATATCCGCCCCCGCTCCCCGCCTGACCAAAACCGCCGCATTTCTGATCGCCACAGGCATGTCGATCCCGGTTTTCGCGGTTCTGACGTTGGTTGAGTGGCTCTGGTTCTAGCCCAGTTGCACCAACGCGTGGCGTTTTTTGCCGGCGCTCAATTTGATCGGGCTTGAAAGCGCGTTTGCGTCGATCATCAGCCCGGCATTGGTCAGCGGCTGGTCATCCAGACGCGCGCCGTTTTCGGCAATCAGACGTTTGGCCTCCTTGCCGGAGCCCGCAAGCCCTGATTTCACGAACAGTTGCACAACGGATATGCCGTCGCCCAGATCACTTTCCGAAAGCGTCAGTGTGGGCAGGTCATCCCCGACGCCACCCTTTTCAAAGACTTCGCGCGCCGTGGCCTCCGCCGCTGCCGCCGCCTCGGCACCGTGCAAAAGCGTGGTCACCTCATTGGCGAGCCGCACCTTGGCTTCATTGATCTCAGCGCCTTCCAGCGCACCCAGCCGGTCACATTCATCAACGGGTAATTCGGAATAGAGCTTCAGAAACCGCCCGACATCCGCATCGGTGGTGTTGCGCCAGAACTGCCAGAACTCATAAGGCGACAGCATGTCGCCGTTCAGCCAGACAGCACCCGACTGGGATTTGCCCATTTTCTTGCCATCAGATGTGGTCAGCAGCGGCGAGGTCAGACCGTAGACCTCGCCATCAATCACCCGGCGCGTCAGGTCGATCCCGTTGACGATATTGCCCCATTGGTCCGAGCCGCCCATCTGCAGGATGCAGCCGTAGCGTCGATGCAGCTCCATGAAATCATAGGCCTGCAAGATCATGTAGTTGAACTCCAGAAACGACAGCGACTGTTCGCGATCAAGTCGCGATTTTACACTCTCGAAACTGAGCATCCGGTTGATCGAGAAATGGCGTCCGATGTCGCGCAGGAAATCAAGGTAGTTGAGATCATCCAGCCATTCGGCGTTGTTGATCATCATCGCGTCGGAAGGTCCGTCACCGTAGGTCAGATATGCCGAAAACACCCGTTTGATGCCGGCGATATTGTCGTCGATGGCCTGCGCGTCCAGCAAGGGGCGTTCATCGGCGCGAAAGGACGGATCGCCCACTTTGGTGGTGCCGCCGCCCATCAATGTGATCGGCTTGCCGCCTGTTTTCTGCAACCAGCGCAACATCATGATTTGAATGAGCGATCCCACGTGCAGGGATTTCGCCGTCGCATCAAAACCGATATACCCCGCGCGCCCACCTTTGAGCAGCGCCTCATCCAGCCCTTGATAATCGGTGCAGTCCGCGAGAAAGCCGCGCTCCATCATCACAGCGACAAAATCTGATTTCGGGTGGTAGGTCATCTTGCTTGCTCTCGGCTTGAATTGCGCCCACTCTATAGGCGGTGAGCAGACAAAGGAAAAGGCTTTGAAAAGGGCCATTGAAAAAACCGGCATCGTGACGGCCTTGGGCGCGATGAGCGGCACCTCACTTGACGGGGTGGATGCGGCCATTCTGCGCACGGACGGGGTGGACATCGACGGATTTGGCCCATCGTCTTACCGGCCCTATTCGCCCACAGAGCAGAACGTCCTGCGTGGGGCTCTGGGGCAATGGTCCGGCGATGCGGTCGACGCGGCAACGGATGTTGTCGAGCAGGCGCATCTGGCCCTTTTCGAGCAATTCGATGACTATGATCTGGTGGGGTTTCACGGTCAGACCCTTGCCCATGCGCCGCGCACAAAAGGCACATTGCAGGTGGGGGATGGCGCGTGGTTGTCGCAAGCTTTGGGGCGCCCGGTTGTCTGGGATTTTCGCAGCAGTGACGTTGAGCTTGGTGGCGAAGGCGCGCCGCTGGCACCGTTTTTCCATTTTGCCTGTGCCCGGCACATCGGTGCCACAGACCCCCTGGTTTTTCTTAATCTCGGTGGGGTTGGCAATCTGACATACGTGAACCCCACGTTCCAACGGGCGGAAGAGGACGGGGCGCTTCTGGCGTTTGACACAGGCCCGGCCAATGCGCCGCTGAACGATTTGTTGCAAACCCGGCTGGGCATCGCCTTTGATGAGGATGGCCAGATCGCGCGGCGCGGCACAGTTGAACAGGGCGCTTTGGAGCTTTTTCTGGCGGAGCCCTACTTTTCCCGTATTCCGCCCAAGTCACTGGACCGGAATGATTTTTCGGAAATGATCGCCTTGGTTGCCGAGTTGCAGGACGCGGATGCGGCGGCAACTTTGACAGCCATGTGCGCCGCAGGGGTGGCGGAGGGGATTCAGCATTGCCCGAAGCCACCCGAACAGGTTCTGGTCACGGGTGGCGGGCGGCATAATCCGGTATTGATGGAAATGTTGGCGGTGTCACTTGATTGCCCGGTGCGCGCCGTTGAAGCGGTGGGTCTTGATGGCGATATGCTTGAAGCACAGGCTTTTGCCTATCTGGCCGTACGGGTAGCGCGCGGGTTGCCCACATCCTGCCCCGGTACCACCGGTGTCAGAGCAGCCGTTGGCGGGGGCATCGTGAGTTCACCATCAGCCACGGACATCGCCGTATAACCGCACCCGTCACGGGGCACGCGGAATGTCAAAACCGGGCGGTGCGAGTTCAAACCCCTCAAACTGAAACCCGGGCGAAACGGTGCAACTGACCAGCGTATAATCGCCGGTACTGCGCGCCGCTTGCCAATGATGGGCTGGAACGATGATTTGCGGCGCGCCCTTCGTCAGGTCCGGCCCAAGCAAGTGGTCTGTTGCGGGCCCCGCGTCATCCGCACTCATGGAAAGGATGAGCGGCGCGCCCGCGTGATAGAGCCAGATTTCCGTGGCATCCACCCGATGCCAATGGCTGGTCTCACCCGCGGCGAGCAGGAAATAAATGCATGTCCCGCTTGGGCGTCCGGGCCCTTCGGCACCCCAGGTCTGACGATAGTGACCGCCCTCGGGATGGGGTGAAAGATTAAGGCGGGCGATGATCTCCTGTGCTGTCATGGGGGCAGGTTAATCTGCGTGGTGGGGCGGGCCAAGGGAGACTTGTGTGAAAATCATCGTCATTGGGGCCGGGATCATGGGCGCGCTGATGTCCTACCGGCTGGCGGAGGCAGGAGCCGACGTTACCTTGCTGGAAGCGGGCCAACCTGCATCCGCCGCTTCGGGCGCATCGTTTGGGTGGATCAATGCCAATTTTTTCCTCAACGAAGATCATTTCCGTTTGCGCTTTGCGGGCATTAACGCGCACAGGCGGCTCCTGCGCGATCTGGGCACCCGCGCAATTGGCTGGCCCGGTGCGCTGGTCTGGGAAGAGAAGGGCGGTAGATTTGATGCACAGTATAACACTCTGAAGGAATTGGGTTATTCAGTACGGGCGGTCAACGCGACAGAGTTCGCCACACTGGAGCCCCATGTTGTCCCACCGGAACGCGCATTGCTCTTTGAAGAAGAGGCCGTTGTCGATCTGGTGGCGCTGACCGGGGACGCTTTATGCGCGGCGACCGCCAATGGTGCAAAACTGATTTCAGGTGTCCGCGCGACGGATCTGATCGTCGGGAACGGTGAAATTGTCGGTGTCAGGACAGGTGCGGGCGACCTGCAGGCAGATCAGGTTGTTGTCTCGGCAGGGGTTGGCACGCAGGCGCTGTTGCAGAACGTGGATGTCCCGGTCCCGATGTTGCACAGGCCCGGTTTGATCCTGCGCTCGGAGGTGTTACCGCCGCTTTTGTATCATGTATTGGCTGCCCCGGATCAGGAATTGCGCCAGACGCCGGAGGGATATCTTCTGGCACCAACGGCCGCCAACCATCAGGCAGATGACGCGGACCGCATTGCTGAAACACCCGATGTTCTGGCAGATCGCGCCGCGCTCCGTGTGCAAAAGATGCTGGATCGCGCATTCCGTTGGGAGCGTGTGAGTATGGCAGAAAGACCCATGCCAGAGGATGGATTGCCAGTCATTGGACCCTGCGGACCACAAGGTCTCTATGCGGTGACGATGCATTCCGGTGCCACATTGGCACCGCTGGTAGCAGAACTGGCAACAGCGGAGATTATGGGCGTCGGCCTCTCAGGTGAGCGGACGCGCCTCTTGTCGCCCTACCGACCGCAGCGCTTCACAGAATGAATTCATAAAATACCAAAGACGCCTCTGTACCCGGCGGCAATTCGGAATAAGGGCCCCGTTCGACAAATCCCAGTTTCTCATAGAGTTTGCGCGCACCTTCAAATTCTTTGTTTGTATCCAGCAAGATACGCGCATATCCATCGGCCCGGGCCTGGTCTATCAAGGCCTGCGAGACCATTTTCCCGGCACCCGATCCACGGGCTGCATCTGTTACGAAAACGCGCTTTATCTCGGTATCAGAGCCGTTCAGCGGGTGGCTCATGCCACATCCCACCGGCACGCTATCGCGTTCTGCCAGAAAGATAATGCCTTTGGGTCGGGCATGTTTCACGGGCAGGTCGGCCATCAGCGTCCGATAGGCGTCTTCGGGGTAAAAGACGCTCGCCAGTTTGCGCATGTTGGGGTTAAAATTGAGCAGATAGTCGCGGTAGGCCCAACACAAGGATTGCACGGCGGGTAGGTCGCGCGGCATGTCTGCCGCGCGGATCGAAATACCAGCCATTAGCGCAGAATGGTGCGCCCGGCGTATTCAGCCGTTTCGCCCAATGCTTCTTCGATGCGGATCAATTGGTTGTATTTGGCAAGCCGATCTGACCGTGCCAGTGATCCGGTTTTGATTTGCCCGCAGTTTGTTGCGACCGCCAGATCGGCGATGGTGGCATCCTCTGTCTCGCCGGAGCGGTGCGACATGACATTCGTGAAACCCGCGCGGTGTGCCATATCCACGGCTTTGAGCGTTTCGGTCAAGCTGCCGATTTGATTGACCTTGACCAGCATTGAATTGGCCGATCCGCGTTCAATGCCCATGGCCAACCGTGCTGGGTTGGTCACAAAAAGATCGTCGCCCACAAGCTGCACGCGATCGCCGAGTGCCTGTGTCAGCGCCTTCCAGCCGTCCCAGTCGTCTTCGGACATCCCATCTTCAATGGAAATGATGGGGTAGTCGTTGACCAATGCTGTGAGGTAGTCGACGTTTTCTTCCGACGAAAGCGTTTTGCCCTCGCCCGCCAAAACATATTGGCCGTCTTTATAGTATTCGGTCGCCGCGCAATCCATGGCCAGGTAGATGTCATCGCCCGGCTTATATCCGGCTTTCTCAACGGATTTCAAAATGAAATCAAGCGCATCCCGTGTGGAGTTAATGTTGGGGGCAAAGCCGCCTTCGTCGCCGATCCCGGTGGAAAGACCCGCCGCAGAGAGCTCTTTCTTGAGTGTGTGAAACACTTCGGAGCCCATGCGAACGGCCTCGCGGATATTGTCCGCAGCGACCGGCATGATCATGAATTCCTGAATGTCGATGGGGTTGTCGGCGTGTTCACCCCCGTTGATGATGTTCATCATTGGTACCGGCAAGACCCGCGCCGAGGTGCCACCAACATAACGGTAGAGTGGCTGAGCGCAAAAATCTGCCGCTGCCTTCGCGGCGGCCATGGAAACACCGAGAATGGCGTTGGCCCCCAGTCGTCCCTTGTTGTCGGTGCCGTCGAGTTCGATCATGGTTGTGTCGATATCGACCTGTTCGGTGGCATCGATGCCCACAAGCGCTTCGGCGATCTCGCCATTCACCGCAGCGCAGGCTTCCAACACGCCTTTGCCCATGTACCGGGATTTGTCGCCGTCGCGCCGTTCTACGGCCTCATAGGCCCCTGTCGATGCGCCGGACGGCACCGCAGCGCGGCCCATGGTGCCATCTTCTAGGATCACATCGACCTCCACCGTCGGGTTTCCCCGGCTGTCAAGGATTTCACGGGCGTGGATGTCGATAATGGTGCTCATGGCAGGCTCCTTTGATCACTGTTGATCGCGTCATAGCGGGATGCGCCGCACATGGAAACCCTTAGGCGCTGTTAGCGCGAACATTCCTTTCCCGCCAAAGTGTGTAGAGGCCCGACGCAACGATGACCGACGCACCAAGCAAGGTCATCGTGTCGGGGTTTTCATCAAAGACAAAGACACCCACAATGAGGGCGAAAATGATGCGTGAATAGCGAAAAGGCGTGACAAAACTGACCTCGCCGATGCGCATCGCGGCCACGATCCCGTAGTAGGCGATCATGCCGATCAGCAGGGCAATCGTGTAGTAAACCCAATTGGACGGCGACAGCGGCACCAGAGTTGTCCCGTTGAACCAGATCAGCAGGGCCGCGGCTGGGATCAGCACAAGAAAAGCCAGGAAACTCAATTGCATCGTGGATGTTTCTTTGGGCACGCGCCGGGTGGCAAGATCGCGGATGCCCAGACCGATGACGCCCTGCAAGGCAAACAGAGACAGCCAGCTGAAGCTCTCTGTGCCCGGGCGGATGATCAGCAAGACGCCAAGGAACCCGACCAGAATAGCGGACCAGCGTCGCCAGCCGACGGCTTCTTGCAGAAAAAGGGCAGCCCCCAGGGTTACAAAGAGAGGCGTCGCTTGCAAGATGGCCGAAGCTGACGACAGAGGGGTCAGGGCAATGGCAGTTACAAAACCGATGGTGCCGATGAGTTCGCCAATAGCGCGGAGCAGGATCGCGCGCGTCATCATGCTGCGGGTAAAAAGCGGCTGGCCTTGCATGATCAGGATGCCTGCCGCGAGTATCGCACTGCCAACGCCCAACATCCCGATGATCTGACCCACGGGCAGGGCAACGGCCATGAACTTGATCAACATGTCTTCGACTGCGAAGCCGAGCATGGCGAAGACCATCAGGGCCGCGCCGCGTAAATTTTCCATGGGGTTTCCTGCCGTGCCTTTGAAGCGGGTCTAGGGCGTGGGCCGGGCGAAGTCCATGTGCCTACGGGATTTTATCCGGATGGTCGAAAAAGGCCGAGCGTCCCGAGCGTTTGTGCCAGGCTGCAATCAACTGGTTGGCCGATTGCGCGGCGGGAGCTGTGGAATCCACGATGAAATCATAGGTCATTCCGGCATGCACGGTCTGAAAATCCACTGCTGCCGAGCCTTTGAAGCGATCTCCGCGGGCGATTTCGCGGGCTTGCAGCACATCAAGCGGGCAGTGGAGGCCGACGAAAAACAGATCTTGGTCCACAAGCGTCTGGCGTAATTGCGGGACATCGACATGTTGATCGAGAATATGCTCTAGAATCAGATTGTTGCCTTCCGCCATGATGACGCCAACCGAGTGCGCGAAGGCGCTTAGGAAAGCGGGGCGTAAACTTGACCAATTAAATTCGCCGGATTGAATGCGCGCCGACGGCAGGACGCCTGCGTCTTTGATGTGGTCAATGGAGTAGTGCCAGAAGGGCGCGTCGATTGTGCTTTGCAGCGCGCGGGCCAGGGTGGATTTGCCGCTGCTGGAGGGGCCATGCAGCAAAATGATCTTGCCCGGCGGCACGGTTATTCCTTTTTGAGCGGTACGCCGTAGAGCTCAAGCCGGTGGCCGCGCAGTTCATAACCCAGTTTTTTGGCGATCCGGTCTTGCAGCGCCTCGATTTCGGCGTCGACGAATTCAATGACCTCGCCGGAGTTCATGTCAATGAGGTGGTCATGGTGATCGCGCTCGGCATCTTCGTAGCGCGCACGCCCGTCGCCGAATTCCAGCTTGTCCAGAATGCGGGCTTCCTCAAAGAGTTTTACCGTGCGGTAGACCGTTGCAATAGAGATACCGGCATCAATTGCCGAGGCTCTTGCATAAAGCTCCTCGACATCAGGATGATCCGCGCTGTCTTCGAGCACCTGAGCGATGACGCGCCGTTGCCCGGTCATGCGCAGGCCTTTGTCCTCACAGCGTTTGATGATCGAATTGTTCATGCCAAGACCCTTGAACCGTGGCTTGCAGGTTTAACGGGATTCACTAGGCGCTGCCAGACGCGATTTGCGGTGGCTGTTGACTTCTGGCCCGTAAACCCCCATGTGCCTGACAAGCGAAGCCTTCTGCCGCGTGAGCAGTCATGAGCGCCCGGGATGATCCCCGTCAGATGCGCCAAATTCAAAGGCCCGCCGATGTTCCCAAAATCACGCGTGGGTCCAAGCGCAGCGGACAGGTGTGGGCATATGGCCTCGCTTGCGATCCGTTCTGTGTGTCCCAAGCGGTGTCCGAGCGGGCATGGCAAAGATTATGTGCGTGCCGGTCCGGTGCGCTGGAAAGAACTGAATGAGCGATTTTGATATGATGGACCTGCCTGCCAAGCTGGTGGCACGTCTGAAAGCGATGGGTCTGAAGGATCCGACACCGATCCAGAAACAGGCCATTCCTTATGCGCTGAACGGGCGCGATGTGATGGGTCTGGCGCAGACGGGTACCGGTAAAACGGCGGCCTTTGGCGTGCCGCTGGTGGCACAGATGCTGGAACTGGATGGGCGACCTGCGCCGAAATCCGTGCGCGGTCTCGTGCTGGCGCCGACGCGCGAGCTGGCCACCCAGATCAGCGTGAACCTGCGTGCCTTTGCTGAAAACACGCCGATCAAGGTGGCGATGGTTGTCGGTGGCCAGTCGATCAATAACCAGATCAAAAGACTTGAGCGCGGAGTTGATCTGCTGGTTGCCACACCGGGTCGATTGCTTGACCTGATGGACAGGCGCGCCGTCCGTCTGGATGAGGCGGTGTTTCTGGTGCTGGACGAAGCCGACCAGATGCTCGACATGGGGTTCATCCACGACCTGCGCAAGATCGCGAATGTGATCCCGAAGGAGCGGCAGACGATGCTCTTCTCTGCCACCATGCCCAAACAGATGAACGAATTGGCGCAAAGCTATCTGCGCAGCCCCATTCGCGTGGAAGTCTCGCCTCCGGGTAAGGCCGCCGACAAGGTCACGCAGGAAGTACACTTTATCGCGAAATCGGAAAAAGCCGGTCTGCTGATCGAGATGCTGGACAAGCACCGCGAAGAACGCGCGCTCGTCTTTGGCCGGACGAAGCACGGCTCGGAAAAGCTGATGAAGACGCTGGTCAAGGCTGGCTATGCGGCCGGATCAATCCACGGTAACAAAAGCCAGGGGCAGCGGGATCGTGCGATTGCGGCCTTCAAATCGGGTGAGATCAAGGTGCTGGTGGCCACGGATGTCGCGGCACGCGGTCTCGATATTCCGGATGTGAAACACGTCTACAACTATGACCTGCCGAACGTCCCGGACAATTATGTACACCGGATTGGCCGCACCGCACGGGCGGGCAAGGATGGCGCGGCCATTGCTTTCTGTGCGCCCGACGAGATGGGTGAATTGAAGGCCATTCAAAAGACGATGGGCATCAGCATTCCGGTGGGGTCAGGACGCCCATGGGAAGCCGTGGATATCCCCGAAGGAGCCAAGCCCAAAGGGCGGGGCCGGGGCAGAGGACGCGGTGGTCGCCCGCAGGGTTCCGGCAACACCAATGCAAGCCAGCCGCCGCAGGGCAAAAAGCCGGGTGGCGGACGACGCCGTCGCCGGGGTGGTGGCAAACCCGGTGGAGGTCAGCGCGCTGCCTGACCTGTGGAAGGCGGTCAAAAGGCGGGGTCTGTGCCCCGCCTTCCTGGATCAGGTGTAAAGCGAAGGGACGCCCAGTTGATCGTGGATGCCGTTCACCGATTGGGCATCCAACCCCAGACCCTTGGCCAGTTTGTGCAGGTATTCCGCCTCTGACTGATTGTCGAGGTTGATGCCGAGAACGGAGACCGCGTAGACCTGTTGTTCCATTCCGCGCGGAACCTGTGCGACAAGCCCATCCACATCGACGGGCGCGCCGAGTTCTTTTTGCACAAACGCGGCTTCTTCCGCATCGACATCGTCGCCCAACTGCCCCAGCAGTTTCTCACGTTCCGCGTCATCAAGCTTGCCATCCGACTTGGCCGCCTGGATCATCGCGCGCAACATCAAAGCTGCGGCGGCTTCCTGATCTGCGCTGGGTTCGATCTCCGGTTCGGGGGTTGCATCAAACGACGAATTCAGCACTTCGCCGAAACTGCCCTTGCTGGTTTGCGGGCGGCGTTGTGCCTGCCCGGCCAATGCGCCGAGCAATCCACCCGCACCGGCGCCACCGGCAAGACCCGACAGCATATCCTGCAGCCCACCGCCTTTGCCACCGGCCAGCCCTTCGAGCAGCCCCCCAAGCCCACCGGGCATGCCGCCAGCGGACCGCGCTCCCGATTTTCCGCCCAGCAAACCGCCCAACATGTCTTGCAGATCGCTGCCGCCGCCAGCTGAATGCTGGCCGCCAAAGGAACGTCCGCTGCCCGCACGGCCTGCGGCATCGCGTACCATGCCACCCAGACCGCCACCGCCGCCCTTCATCATGCTTTGCGCGCCTTTCGCAACGGCAACGCCGATGGCTACCTTTGCCAATGTCTTCATCAAACTCATTTCGAAAATCCCCACCTGATCAATTGATAGGGGGCAGTCTGGCATCATTTTGGGGGCGCGTAAGGGGAATTATTTTTCAACGGCACCTTTTTGCTGCGAAGGGCCTGCTGCCAGAAGGCCGCACAATTGACAATTCCCAAGGGCCGACGCCATCTGAGATATGGAACGAAAATCACACATCGACGCTTTCGGAGCGACCGCACTGATCGCCTTCGCCTTGCATCTGGCGTTCAATCAAGTGGTCATCAAATGGACCAATGGTGGTTTTGGGCCGGTCTTTGCCGCTGGTCTTCGTTCTGCCGGCGCGGTCGTTATCTTGCTCATCTGGATGAAGATGCGTGGGGTCAGCTTTTCCGTACCGCGCGCGGCCATTCCCGCAGGCATTGTCAGTGGTACGCTCTTTGCGCTTGAATTCATGTGCCTTTTCACAGCCCTGGATTTCACGACCGTTAGCCGGGCATCGGTTATTTTCTATTCCATGCCTGTCTGGCTGGCGCTCATCGGGCATTTTCTATTGCCGTCAGATCGCATGAGTGGTTTGCGCAGCATCGGGCTTGTGATGGCCATGGGCGGCGTTGCCCTGGCCTTGCTTGACCGCAGCGATGTGACAGCCAGTACAAAAGGAGATGTTCTGGCACTTACCGCCGCAATTTGCTGGGCGGGGATCGCCCTTTGTGTCAAAGCCACGCCCCTCAAGGACGTGCCGCCCGCGCAGCAATTGATGTTTCAGGTCGCAATCTCTGCCCCCTTGTTGCTGTTTGCATCTTTGTTCGCGGGTGATTTTGTGCGCGATCTGCAGCCCGTCCATGTCGCGGGCCTGCTATTTCAGATCATCGCTGTGGCGAGCCTGGGGTTTCTGGCATGGTTTTGGCTGCTGTCGATTTATCCGGCCTCTTCGGTCGCCTCGTTCAGCTTCCTGTCGCCGGTATTTGCGGTGATTCTGGGGTGGTTGATCCTCGGCGAAGATGTGGGTCCAAAGGTCTGGATTGCCCTATGTCTGGTCGCCGCGGGTATCTACCTGATCAACCGAAAACCCGGAAACGGCTGAAAATCACGTCCCGCAAAAGGTTGCGGCAACCCTCTGTGCCTTGCTCGGTGCGCGCATCAGTTCGGTGTCGGTTGTGTCATAGGGGTCGGACACGGCCTGCAACAAGCGGTGAAAAGGCGCGTAGTCGCCGGCCACAGCCGCTGCGATCATTTCCTCGATCCGGTGGTTACGCGGGATGATCCGAGGGGAGGCAGCCCGCATGGTTTTTTCGGCTTCGGTGGCGTCCTTGAGGCGCGCGCGCCATCTCAGATGCCACGCATCAAAGGCATCGCGGTCAACAAACTGGTCGCGGGCATTGCCACGCGCAAGCGCATCGAACGTGTTGGTGAAATCCGCACCGTCCTTCTGCATGAGCGCAAGCAGATCCTCCAGCAGGCCCATGTCCTCAGGCTCAGGTTCCTTAAGCCCGATCTTGGCACCAAACCGCTTGCGCCACGCCTCTTCGATCTGGCCGGGCATGGCGTGCACGATTTCTGTCGCTTCATCGACCATGGTTGATGGATCGTCATATTGTTGCAGGAGCGATGTGGCAAATTGCGCCATGTTCCAGACGACGATACGCGGCTGATTTGAATAGGCGTAGCGCCCCATCTGATCAATCGAGCTGAACACGGTATCGGCATGATATTCATCCAGAAACGCGCAAGGACCATAGTCGATGGTTTCGCCAGAAATCGTGCAGTTATCGGTATTCATGACCCCGTGGATGAAACCAACGGACATCCATGCCGCAATCAGATCAGCCTGTGCTGCGCTAACGGCGCGCAACAACCCCATGGGACCTGTCGCATCGGGGTAGTGCCGATGGATCGCATACTCAGTCAGTTGCCTGAGTTCGGATTTCTGGCCGCGATGGGCAAAAACCTGAAAGGTGCCCACACGCAGGTGGCTGGCGGCAACGCGCGTAAAGACCGCGCCCGGCAGAACCGTCTCGCGGATGACGTCCTCGCCGGTCAGGGTGGCGGCAAGTGCGCGGGTTGTCGGAATGCCCAGAGCATGCATTGCTTCGGACACGACGTATTCGCGCAGGACCGGCCCCAGCCAGGCACGACCATCTCCCATGCGGGAATAGGGCGTCGGGCCGGATCCTTTTAATTGGACATCGCGGCGGAGACCGTCGGTGCCAACCACTTCCCCCAGCAATATTGCGCGCCCGTCTCCAAGTTGCGGGTTAAAGCTGCCAAACTGATGGCCCGCGTATAATTGCGCCAGCGGTGTGGCACCAGGCGGCACGGTCGCGCCGGAAAAAACGGCGACGCGGTCCTCTTCGGTTGCATCGGTGATGCCAAGTAACCGCCCCAGCTCCTCATTGTAGGCGACCAGTTTGGGTGCGGGCACCTCCGTCGGGTTCAACCGTGTGTAGAAAGCCTCAGGCAGCCGGGCGTAACTGTTGTCAAAGGGCGCAGAGAAGGTCATTCACCCGATATAGGGATTTCAACGGGTGCACGCCAGTGATCGGATTTTCAATTCAAAGCGGCGTGATCCGCAAAGTTTAGAACGCGCGGCTCATCAGCATCGACTTCGGGCGCGCGGAAAAACCGGCCCGACCATAAAGACGCTGTGTTTTTTCCGCATCGCGATCCACTTCCAGATGCAACGCCTTCAGCCCGGCGGCCGCAAGAGCGCGGGGCAAGGTCTGCAAGGTTTCCGATGCGATGCCGCGTCCGCGCACACCGGGGCGGATGTAGAGCTCATCGATAAAACCATCCAGCCCGCCGAATTCAAGCGACCAGCCAAATGTGATCACCACGTAGCCGATGGGCGCGCGCGCAGGACCAATCAGATAGGCCACGCCATGCGGTGAGCCATCCAGCAACGGCGAGATACCGGCGCGACGCGCTTCTGCACCCAACGCGATGCCGTTTTCCTCATGAAAAGCGGCCACGAGTGCATCAAGACGGTCGAGATGTTCCGGCGTTGCCAGTGTGAGTGCAGCGCTCATAGCCGGGCCAGCCGTTCTGTCAGGAGCGAGAAAAACCCATCCGCGTCAAGGTCATTGATAAAAAGCGCATTGGGCGGGCGATCCGTGACCCCCCACCAATCTGCGACCGTCATGCCCATCGTGAGCTCCGAGCCGGTTTCGATCTCCACATTGATATGACGCCCGGAAAAGAGGTCTGGCCGTAGCAGATAGGCCGTCACGCAAGGGTCATGCAAAGGCGCCCCATCAGAGCCGTATTTTTCCTTGTCAAACCGTTCAAAGAAATCAGTCATCTGTGCCACAGCCGTACCCACAGGTGTCTCAAGATTTCTGAATGCCTCGTTGCGGTCGGGCGTTACCAGAGCCTTATGCGTCACATCGAGCGGCATCACGACAATATCAATTCCGGATTTAAACGCAATTTCAGCAGCTTGCGGGTCGACGTAAATGTTGAACTCTGCCGTGGGCGTGATGTTGCCAACTTCGAAATAAGCACCCCCCATCAGGACGATTTCCTGAACACGCTCTGCAATGTCGGGTGCTTTGTTTAATGCGGTCGCGATATTGGTGAGCGGACCAAGCGGGCAAAGTGTCACCGTGCCGGGCGGTTCTGCGCGCAAGGTTTCGATGATGAAATCGACGGCGTGTGTTTCCTGAAGCGGCATCTGCGGGTCTGGCAGGACAGGCCCGTTCAACCCGGTTTTGCCGTGTACATGCTCGGCAGTTACGAGATTACGCCCAAGAGGCCTGTCGCAACCGGCATAGACCGGAACGTCGGGTTTTCCCGCTAACTCACAGATAATACGCGCATTTTTTGACGTAAGTTCGAGAGGAACATTGCCAGCGACACATGTGATCCCGAGCACGTCGATTTCTTCCGGACTGGCCAGCGCAAGCAGGATTGCAACTGCGTCGTCTTGTCCGGGGTCCGTGTCGATGATGATTTTTCGTTGTACCATTTGGCCTGTTTGCCGCTCGCTCCAAAGATTGTCCAGCGCACTTTGTGGAGCGGCGCAGGCTTTGAGGATGTTCCGGTGCGGTCGCGGGCCGGTTCACGCCCGAGGCGCGGGCAATTAGCCTTCAGATATTCAGGAACATTCCATAAGAAATCAATGCTCAGGCTCACCCAAAAGATCCCGGCGGGAACATGAAAATGACGCTTCGAAGGCTTGGCGGCATTTCGCCGGGACGTCAGCGCTCTTTAGCAGATTTTTCTTCCGATTTCACGACGTCCCAAAGTGCGTCCATTTCTGCCAGATCACTCTGGGTGGGTGATTTGCCGTTTTCGGCCAGCTTTGCTTCGATCTTTTCAAACCGGCGGGTGAATTTTGCGTTGGCAGCGCGCAGTGCCGCTTCCGGATCGAGCCCAAGGTGACGCCCCAGATTGGCCATGACGAAGAGCAGATCGCCAAACTCTTCTTCGATTTCAGCTTGCGTCAGCTGATCGCGCGCTTCCACCAACTCGTCCGCTTCTTCCTTGATCTTGTCGAGCACCTCATGGGTCGAGGGCCAGTCAAATCCGACGCGCGCCGCCCGTTTTTGCAATTTCAACGCGCGCAGCAGGGCCGGCAAGCCGATGGCGACACCATCCAACGTGCCCTGTTGCGCCTTGCCCGCCCGTTCTGCTGCTTTGATCGCTTCCCAATCCGCGGTTTGCTGGTCGGCGGATTTATCGCGGGACGCATCGCCAAAGACATGCGGGTGCCGGGCAACCATCTTGTCTGAAATGGCCCGCACCACGGATCGAAAGGTGAAATGGCCTGCTTCTTCACCCATGGCCGTGTGATAGACCGTTTGCAACAGCAAATCGCCCAACTCGCCCTCAAGCTCTGACCAGTCGCGCCGCGCGATGGCATCGGCAACTTCGTAAGCCTCTTCAATGGTATAGGGGGCAATGCTGTCGAAATCCTGTTCAATGTCCCAGGGGCATCCTGTTTGCGGATCGCGCAGGCGGCGCATGATTTCCAGAAGGCGGTCAATTCCGGCGTTTGGGTCGTGGATCAGGTCTTCAGCCATTGCAGCGCGCCTATCTGTCGTGTCACATGCACCTGACAAAGAAACGACCAAGGAGTCCACCCCATGCCTGTCGTAAACCGGATCGCCGATATGAGCACCGAAATGACCGAATGGCGTCAGCATTTGCACACCATTCCCGAGCTTGGGCTGGAGTGCCATCAGACCGCCGCGTTTGTGGCCGAAAGGCTGCGGGAATTCGGGGTTGATGCCGTGCATGAGGGGATCGCCAAAACCGGTATCGTTGCGATCATCGAGGGGCGTGGCGCGGGACCAACCATCGGATTGCGCGCGGATATGGACGCTTTGCCGATGACAGAAGAAACCGGTGTCGAATACGCCTCCAAACATCCCGGAAAGATGCATGCCTGTGGTCACGACGGGCATACGGCGATGCTGCTGGGGGCGGCAAAATACCTGACCGAGACGCGCAATTTTGCCGGTCGGGTGGCGTTGATCTTCCAGCCCGCAGAGGAATTCGGCGGCGGTGGCGAGGTCATGGTGCGCGAAGGCATCATGGAGAAATTTGAGATCAGTCAGGTCTATGCGATCCACAACGCGCCGGGCAAGGATTTCGGCAAGTTCCACACAACGCCCGGGCCGATCATGGCGGCGGCCGATACGTTTCACATCCATGTCACGGGCAAGGGCGGGCATGCCGCGCGCCCCTTCGATGCGATTGATCCGGTAGTGGCGGCCTGTTCGATTGTGCAGGCCTTGCAGACCATTGTCAGCCGTAATCACAACACCAAGGACACGCTGGTTGTCTCCACCACGCAGATACACACCGGAACGACCGACAATGTGATCCCCGAAACCGCCTATATCAACGGCACTGTGCGCACCTTTGACAAGGAGGTACAGGCCATGGTGGTCAAACGTATGGAAGAGATCGTTGCCGGGCAGGCGGCGTCCTTTGGGCTCAAGGCAGAGCTGACGTTTGAATTCGGCTATCCGCCGACGGTCAATGACGCCGAGAAAGCCGCTTTCGCTGCTGAGGTTGCCGCAGATGTGGCGGGCGCTGCCGGTGTCGACGACAGGGTCACGCCGGTGATGGGTGCGGAAGATTTCTCCTATATGCTGGAGGCACGGCCCGGCGCCTATCTGATGCTGGGGCAGGGGGACACGGCAGGCGTTCACCACCCGAAATACAATTTCAATGATGAAATAGCCCCGATCGGTGCCTCGTTTTTTGCGCGCATCGTCGAACGTGCCCAACCGGTGGCAGGGGCCTGAAAGATGGCTTTGGAAGACGCAAAGACGCAGATCGACCACGCTTTCACCCGCGAGGATTTGAAAGGCCCGAGTTTCGAGCTGACATTCGGGGGCGCGCTGTCGTTTTTGCGGCGCAAGTACACCAAGGACCTGAGCGGCGTGGACATCGCCGTGACGGGGGTGCCTTTCGATCAGGCCGTGACAAACCGCCCCGGAACTCGCCTTGGTCCGCGCGCCATTCGCGAAGCGTCGAGCCTTCAGGCTCCGGATGCGCCCTATGGCTGGCCTTTTGATGTGCTCAGCGAGCGGACGATCATCGATTATGGCGATCTGGCCTTTGACTACGCGGATATTCCTTCCTTTCCGGACAGGCTCAGCGACCACATTCGCGGCATCCTGAACGCAGGCGCAGCCAGCGTTGTGCTGGGCGGCGATCACTATATCAGTTTTCCGATCCTGAAAGCCTACGCCGAGAAATTCGGACCCATCAGCCTGTTGCAGTTCGACGCACATACAGACACCTGGGTAGATGACGATTTTTCGCGCGTGGATCACGGGACGATGTTTTACAAGGCGGTGAAATCCGGCATCGTCGATCCGGCCACATCGGTACAGGTGGGCATTCGTACGACCAACGCGGACACATTGGGTGTGAACATCATTGACGCGCGCGAGGTCCATGAAACAGGCCCCGGGGCCGCTGTGGCAAAGATCAAATCCATTTTGCGGGATCGCCCCTGCTATCTGACCTTTGACATTGATGCGCTGGACCCGGCCTATGCACCCGGCACCGGCACGCCCGTCTGGGGCGGGCTGACCTCTGCACAGGCTGCCTTGATGTTGCGAGACCTGGCGGGGATCAACATCCGCGGTGGAGATATTGTTGAAGTCTCGCCCCCGTTTGATACTACGGGCGCGACGGCGATTGCCGGGGCGCATGTTGCCACCGAATTGCTGTCCCTGCTGGGGCACCGGATGCGCGAAGAGGCGTGAGAATGAAAAAAAAGAACCAGCCGATCAGCGGCAACGAACTTGCGCGCTTTTCGGGGCCGGGCAGCTTCATGCGTCTGCCGTATGTCAATGATCTCAAAGGGCTGGATGTCGCCTTTCTGGGCATACCGATGGATATTGGCACCTCATGGCGCTCCGGCACGCGGTTCGGCCCCAAGGAGGTGCGTGCGCAAAGTGCGATGATCCGGCCCTATCATATGGGCACGGGGGCCGCACCCTTTGACAGTTTGCAATGCGCCGATATCGGTGATCTCGCGATCAATACATTCTCGCTCGCTGACAGCCTCAAAATCGTCGAACAGAGCTATGACGCGATCCTGAACTATGACGCGATGCCCATGGCCATCGGGGGCGACCACTCGATCACTCTGCCGATCCTGCGGGCCATGCACAGGCGTTTCGGTCCCGTGGCGCTGATCCATGTGGACGCCCATGCGGATGTCAATGACGAGATGTTCGGAGAACGCGAGACCCATGGCACGGTTTTCAGGCGTGCCTATGAGGAAGGGCTGATCATCCCCGAAAAAACCTATCAGATCGGGCTGCGCGGGACCGGTTACACGGCCGAGGATTTCACCGAAGCGCAGAAATGGGGTTTCCAACAGTTTCCCGCGCAGGAGCTTTGGCACAGAAGTCTGGCATCGCTGGGCGGAGAAGTGCGACGTGACATCGGCGCTGACGTGCCGGTCTACGTGACCTATGATATTGACAGCCTCGACCCGGCTTTTGCCCCTGGTACGGGCACTCCTGAGATCGGCGGGTTGACGACATCACAGGCCATGGAACTCATCCGGGCACTCAAGGGTTTGAATATCGTGGGCTGCGATCTGGTAGAGGTCTCGCCCCCCTATGACACAACCGGCAACACGGCCCTTGTGGGTGCCAACCTGATGTTTGAACTGCTCTGCGTTCTGCCCGGTGTGGCCTATCGTTGAGGCGGAAGGTGCCTTCGACCCCCGAGGAGCCGATGAATGAGGCGCAGAATGATCACAGGTCTCCTTGTGCTGATCTTGGTGGGTGCTGCGCTGATCCTCTATGTTCGCGTGGTGCCGCTGGAGGCGGCGCGCTGGCATAGGCCCATTGAGGCCGCATCGGATCAAGACCTGACCGGCGGAGCGATCCGTGTGCTCGATGGGGATGCCGCCTTGTTTGGCCGTCTGGACAACGCTCTTGGCGCTCTGCCGCGCACAAAGGTGCTGGCCGGGTCCGTTGCGGAGAACAGGATAACATATGTCACACGCTCGGCGTTTTTCGGATTTCCAGACATAACTACGATCGAATTGCGTGATGGCCAGATCAGGATGTTTGCCCGGCTGAAATTCGGCGCGTCAGATCTGGGCGTCAATCGCAAACGACTGGAGGGGCTGATCGCTGCTGTCCAATGAGGAGGACAAACATCCCTGCTGCACTTCGCGCCACATCGGCACATTCAGTGACATCTGGCACTGAGCCATGAACATTCGGCCATCCACTTGCAGGCAAATGGTCTGACCCAGTTCGACCCGGTCGCCGGATTTGTCAGTGCAGTAGCATTCAACGGTTTTGCCACTTGGGCTTGTCACATCAGCGATGCCCGGCACCGCAAGGCAGATCAGAAGGAAAGTCAGACGTCTCATAAGCTCAGAATAGCATGGTCGCAGCCCTTGACCAATGGCTTTCAATATTGGACATCATCCGCATGATCCCACGCGACAGACTAGAACAGATTACATCCCGTTTTGAATATCTCGAAGCGGCCATGGCCACTGGCGATGCCGCTGCTGACATTGCGTCTTTGGCAAAAGAATATTCCGATCTGCGCCCGGTCGTGGAACAGATCACCGCATATCAGCAATTGCAAAGCGATCTGGAAGATGCTCAGGAAATGCTCGCTGACCCGGATATGGCGGAACTGGCGCAGGAGGAAATCCCGCGGATCAAGTCGGCTCTGCCGGAGGCGGAGGCGGCATTGCAACTGGCGCTGCTGCCAAAAGACAAGGCCGATGCCAAACCGGCTATGCTGGAAATCAGACCAGGTACGGGGGGCGATGAAGCGGCCCTTTTTGCCGGTGACCTGCTGCGCATGTATCAGCGCTATGCCGAAGCGCAGAAATGGCAGTTCGACATCATCGAATTGCAGGAGACCGAGCTGGGGGGCATCAAGGAAGTTGTCGCCCACGTGAAGGGCCAGGATGTCTTTGCTCGGCTGAAGTTTGAGAGCGGCGTGCACCGTGTGCAGCGGGTACCGAGCACCGAGAGCGGCGGGCGCATCCATACATCGGCAGCCACTGTGGCGGTGCTGCCCGAAGCCGAAGATGTGGACATACAGATTGACGCAAATGATCTGCGCATTGATACGATGCGCTCTTCCGGGGCCGGCGGTCAGCATGTGAACACCACGGACTCGGCCGTTCGGATCACGCATATTCCCACGGGCATCGTCGTGACGAGCTCGGAGAAATCGCAACACCGAAACCGCGAGATCGCGATGCAGGTCCTCAAGGCGCGGCTCTATGACGCCGAACGCAACCGGGTGGACAGCGAACGATCGGCAGATCGCGCGGCGCAAGTGGGGTCGGGGGATCGCTCTGAACGCATTCGCACCTATAATTTTCCGCAAGGGCGGATGACCGACCATCGCATCAACCTGACGCTCTACCGTCTGGATGCGGTCATGCAGGGTGATCTGGATGAGATCGTCGATGCGCTGACCGCCGATGCGCAGGCCCGCATGATGGCGGAGATGGGGCAGTGACGGCGGCTGAGGCCATGGTGGCCGCGATGGCACGGCTGCGCGCGGCGGGTGTGCCTGATCCTGCACGCGATGCGCGGGTGCTGTTGGCCCATGCGGCGTCGGTCGATGCGGCGCGGGTTACCCTGATTGCCCCCGAAGACATCGCGCCGGAAATTGCCGAGCGCTATGACAATCTGGTGTCGCTGCGGGCGGTGCGCGTCCCTGTCTCGCAACTGATCGGCGCGCGGGAATTTTACGGACGGGCCTTTGACATCAGCCGCGATGTGCTGGACCCGCGCCCTGAAACCGAAACGCTGGTCGAGGCCGCCTTGTCAGAACCTTTTGACACGGTGCTGGATCTGGGCGTGGGCTCAGGCTGTATTCTGGTGACATTGCTGGCCGAATGCACGGATGCATCTGGGGTTGGTATAGATATATCGGAGGCGGCTTGCCTGCACGCAAGTGCCAATGCGGCGCGACACGATGTGGCCGGGCGTGCGGTGATCCTGCAATCGGACTGGTTTGGCGCGGTGGACGGGCGCTATGATCTGATCGTGTCCAATCCGCCCTATCTCGCCGCTTCCGAGATGCAGGAGGTGCAGCCGGAATTGCGCGATCACGAGCCACGACTGGCGTTGACGGATGAACACGACGGGCTGTCGGCCTATCGGGTGATCGCTGCGGAGGCGCAGGGGTATCTGAAGGCGCAAGGTCGCGTGATGGTTGAAATTGGCTGGAAGCAAGGGCCAAGTGTCCGGGATATATTCACTGCGCAAGGCTGGGGGGAGGTTTCGATTCTCCCTGATCTTGGAGGACACGACAGGGTTGTATCTGCCTCAAAACCAGGCTGATTGCGCCTGAAATCGCAGGAAAAATCAGTAAAACTGTGGAAAATTTTGTATTACCTCTTGCAGCGAAACGCATGGCGTGCTTATTCAACCATGTTGCAGCGGTGGATACCCCAACAGGTGATCCCGCGCGGCGTTATGCCCAACATATCGACACCCCGGAAGTCTAGCGGCGCAAAGCGCATCCGGTCTTACGATCCACAGCACGAAGGCTGAGCGAACTTCATGAAATCATCGAGATCCCGTTCCCGTTCCAAGGGCAACCGCAACCGGTCCCAAGGCAATCAAGGCGGCAATGTTGTTAACCGTGTGTTCGACAGTTCCGGCCCGGAAGGCAAGGTGCGTGGCACACCGCAGCAGATCATCGAAAAATACAATCAGCTTGCGCGTGATGCTCAGCTGAGCAACGACCGGGTGGCGGCAGAGAACTTTCAGCAGCACGCGGAGCACTACACCCGTTTGTTGAGTGAAGCGCAGCGCGAGATTGACGCGCGTCGTGAAGAACAGGAACGTCAGAACCGTGAGCGGCAAGCCGAGCGGGATCGTGAACGTGCGGAGCGTCAGGAACGCGAGGCGAGCCAAGCCGCAGAGCAGCATTCGCAACCCGAGGGTGATGTGGCCCCGCAGGAAGGTGACAGCAATCTTGTTGAAACACCCGAGAGCCAGCCAAAGCCCAAACGGTCGCCGCGTCGAAAACCACGCCCAAAACCCGAGGCACAGAGTGACGCAGCACCTTCTCATGCTGCTCCGGATGGTGATGCGCCGACCGGTGGGGATGACACCCCGAAAGCCGCCGAGTAAAATGAGCCCGGGCCTGGTTTTCAGGTCTTGGCAATTTCTCGGGCAAGGGCGCAAAACCCTTCCAGCGGTATTTGTTCGGCGCGATCGGTGGGTTTCAAGCCGGCGGCGATAAGCCGGTCTTCGATATCCGGCGCAGTCCCCTTGAGAGCCGCGCGCAACATTTTTCGACGTTGATTGAAGGCTGCGGCAACCACCCGGCTGAGTACCTTTGCGTCGGCCGGGTAACGGGGCGCATCCAGCGCATTCAAATGGACGACGCTGCTCGACACCTTTGGCGGGGGCGTGAAGGCTTCGGGGGGCAGTTGCAAAACGATGCGGGCGTCCGCGCGCCATTGCGCCAGTATGGCAAGGCGCCCATAGGCTTTGCTGCCGGGGCGGGCCACAATGCGTTCGGCCACTTCGCGTTGAAACATCAATGTCAGGCTCTGCCAGAACGGCGGCCATGCGCTGGGGGTCAGCCAGCGTACCAGCAATTCAGTGCCCACATTGTAAGGAAGATTGGCCGCAACCCTAATGGGCGGCGTCAGATGGGCGAGGGGATCAATCTCAAGCGCGTCACCTTCGATGACGGTCAGGCGGTCTCCGTAAGCCTGCGCAATCTCGGCAAGAGCGGGCAGGCAGCGCGCGTCCTTCTCTATGGCCAGGACGTGACGCGCGCCTTCAGATAAAAGCCCGCGTGTCAGCCCCCCGGGGCCGGGCCCGATTTCGAGAATATCGCAACCGGTCAGATCACCGGCCTGCCGCGCGATTTTCGCCGTGAGGTTCAGGTCCAGAAGGAAATTCTGACCCATTGATTTGCGCGCGTGCAGATCGTGCGTGCGGATCACTTCGCGCAGCGGGGGAAGGGTGTCGATCTTCGCCATCCCTTAGGGCATTCCCGCCAGTTTGGCCGCAAGCTTGATGGCCTCGATCATGCTGGTCGCATTAGCGACACCCCGACCGGCAATATCGAAAGCTGTCCCGTGATCCGGTGAGGTCCGCACAAAAGGCAACCCCAGGGTCACATTTACCCCGCGGTCAAAATCCAATGTCTTGATCGGGATCAGCGCCTGATCGTGATACATCGCAATTGCCGCGTCATAGCGGGCCCGTGCTGCGGCATGAAACATGGTGTCGGCAGGCAAAGGGCCCTGCAAATCAAACCCTTCACCCTGCATTTCAGCAACCAGATCCATGATCCAGATCTGCTCCTGACGCCCCATGGCACCGCTTTCACCGGCATGGGGGTTCAGCCCGGCGATCGCAATCCGCGGCGGGTCAATCTTGAATTGGGTGCGTAACGCTGTGGCCGTGATCTCGATGGTTTCACGCAAAAGTTCGGGGGTCAGCGTGGATGGAACATCCTCCAGAGCAATGTGAATTGTCGCGGGCACCACACGCAATTGGTCGGAGGCCAGCATCATCACGGCCCGTGCGCCACCTGCCAGTGCGGCCAGATATTCGGTGTGACCGGGATACTGGAATGCCGCGCCATCGATCAGTGCTTTTTTGTGAATGGGCGCAGTGCAGATCGCCACCGCATCGCCGGACCCGACCAGTCTGACAGCCTTGGCAATCACGTCAATCACGCCTTGCGCATTCGCAGGATCAGGCTTGCCCGGGATTGCCGGTTGCGCAAACTCCTGGGCCAGAACGGGCAGGGCGCTGTGACCGACCCGCCTGGCCTGCGACGGATCGTCGATGATCTGATGAGGGAAATGGTCAGGCAGATGTCTTGGGTCACCCATCCAGACCATGGGAACCTGCCCCTTCAGCGCAGCCCATGCCTTTGCTGCGATTTCGGGACCTATGCCCGCAGGTTCTCCGCAGGTGATGACAACGGGCGCTGCGGCACCGGTCATGGGTCTACGATACGGGCATCGGCGCGTAGTTGGTCCAGCAGGCTGTCGGCATAGGCATTGAGGCGACTTGAGCGCAGGGCATTGGCCACATCTTCGCGGGCGACTTCCTCATTCACAGCCGATGTCCGACCACAGAGCATCAGAAAAACCAATGTCTCTCCATTGGCCCGTGTCAGCGCCGTGGAGATTTCATTGGGGTCCAGTTTGCTGAGTTCAATGGCGATGTCCTGCGGAATCTCGGAAGGTGTTTTGGTGCCGCGTTCCAGAACCTCCTCAGGCTGACCCTGTGCAATCCCGTAGAGGTCGTCGCAGACATCGACGTCTTCCCGCAGCTTCGCGGCCTTCGATAGTGCGGCGTCCGTCCGACCGCCGGGGATGTAGTAGGCCGCGTATTCAATGGCGGCATATTCACGTGTCGGTGCGCCTGTCTCCTCGATTGCTCTCAGCTGAAAAAGCGCCACGGCTTCGGGGATGGAAATCGGATCTGTCACCTCACCCGGTGCAAGCGCCAGGATCAAGGGCCGCAAGACGGGGGGTAGTTTGGAGAGCTCCTGCCAGGGCAGGCGGCCCCCGGCATCGCGCGACGCGGTTGCCGAGTATTCCCTGGCGAATTCGGAAAACTGTCCCTCGGATTCGGACGCTGCAATCAATTTTGCGATTTCTTCGACTTCATCGCGGTTTTCGGGGGGCGCCGGAATGATGATTTCTGACACCAAAACGCGAATCCCGCTGGTGCCACCGGCTGAGCCGAGGGCATTGTCGATCTCGTCTTCTGATACCTGTACCCGTCCCCCAAAGCGCGCCGCGATCAGATCACGCCAGGCAATGCCCACTTCCACGAAGTCACGAAAACTCTCTTCGGAGACGCCACTGTCTTGCAGGGCGGAGATGAACTCATCCTTGTTCATATTGGCGCGGGCGGCGAATTCCTCAAGCCCGGTCTCGATGCCTTCTGGTGTTAGCTCCAGACCCGAAGCCTCAACGGCCTGCGCCCGCAACCTTTCATCAACGAGACTTTCGATAACGGCTTCGCGGTTAGCGCCGGGGGCGTTGAGCAGACGCAGGAACAGCTCGCGCTGCTCTACTTCGTATTCGGTCACAACGTCATCATTGACCAGAATCACGGGATCAAACAGACCCTGCGCCAACGCCGGTTTGCCCAATGCCAGACCCATTATAAGGCAAATGGCCGTTCCAAATTTGCTCGATGCGCGCATTGTTCTCATTTCCCGCATGTTCTTTTGTAGCTGTCGGTGCCTTTTTGTGCCGAGAAGCCGCGTAACCCGATGGATAAGCCCAAAGTTGTCGACGGTGCAAGGCTTGACGAATTTGTATAGCGCCGGTCAACCGAAAACGCGACTGATACACATTCGTTATTATATGTGAACCCGATCCCGGCGCTGGCGGCGCGATCAAGCGTCAGATCGTACCGCCAGTCAGCGTTAGCGGTCCAATGGCGGTCAACGCGGTAGGACCCATCGAGCGCGATTTCGGCAAGGTTTTCCAAGCGGTCTTCTTCGAGATCCTGGGTCAGCCAGACATAGCTGCCGCCCAATCGCGTACGTTGGCCCGAATAGTCGCCCCTGATTTCCGCTTTGGCAAAATTGAAGCTGTCATCGAACAGCGACCGGGCGGTGATGGCCCAGCCTTCCGGAGACTTGAATTGTCCGGCCACCAGAAAGTTCGAGGAGATGCCTTGCAATCCGGATGTCAGTGTAAAATCCTCATCCGCTTCTTCGCGCAAGACCTGACCGAGGGTCAGTGAGGTTTCATAGCCCTGCGGATCAAAGCGTGCCCAATTGACTCCGATTGCAGCCGACCGCCCCCGTTCGCGGCGATCTGTCTCGGGAAAGCGCGAGAGCGACACGAGATTGCCGCCATCAAATTCAACCCGCGTGCTTTCTTCGTTTGGCACGTTGACCCGATCACCACCCACCCATGCCAACTGCACGATTGGCTCCAGAAACTGGGTGACGCCACCGGGATCGTTTCGGGTCATCGGAAAGCGAAATGCAATTGCGCCGTGGGGGCTGAGCTGTGTTTGTGTTTGCCGCACGGTGCTGTCCTGGGTGATGTTGAAAACATCGGCGGTCGCGCCAATGGTGACATCTGCGCGAATGCCTGCGGGCAAGGTCCAGCTGCGTAACCAATCTGCCTCAGCGCTGAGACGGGACACATCTCGTCCAATGATATCGACATCAGAATAGCGATAGTGGCTGTGCGCGTTCGCACCCAAACGCAACTCTCCGCCCAGGGCTTTTGGAAACAGCCGTTTCTGATAGACCGCGTCGCCTACAATGGTTGGCAGATTGGCATTGATGTCGCCATCCCGTAGCGATTTGAAGGCCGTGACCCCGAAACCGATAAATTCATCGCGCCGCGCGCGGGTAACGGATATCGCGCTGTCGAGCCTGTCTTTTCCGGAATACCCGTAGTCCACGAGGTAGGCATTGTCCGTGGTAATTTCGATGTCGAATTGCAGCCTGAAGTCATTTTGCAGATTGAAGGCGCCGCTGCCAAAGACGTAACCACGGGTCTCACCGGATCGGACATCGTCGCGGCTGATGGCGCCGTCGAACTGGATACGCCCGTTCACATAGGCCTGTCGGTAGCGCAGTTCCAGCGTGCGCGTACGTGTCGATATATAAGGCGTGACCGTGATGTCGCGATCATCTGCAAGGCGGATGAAGTAGGGAATCTTGATGCCAGTTCCCAATCGTGAGTTGGTGCGCAATGATGGTATGAGGAACCCGGTTGCGCGGTCCACGGACGGATCAGGCAGGCGTAGTTGCGGGATGTATAGCACCGGAACGTCGCGGATCAAAAATTGGGCGCCATCGAAGTATAGCTGCCTTTCTTCCTTGTCATGAATGATGCGCTTTGCCCTGATTTGCCAGAGCGGTGGCCGACCGTCGTCGCATATTTGGCAAGAGGTCACGGCGGTTTTGTAAAGCTGACTGTAGCGTTCATTGGTGCGCTGAATCTGCACTGCTGCCAGTTGCAACTGATCATTCAGGATCATCCGGGCCCCGGTTAGCAGTCCGGTCCTGAGATTGGCGTCCAGTTCTGCGGCAGACGCCAGCACTGTGATGTTTTCACCATCCTGCATGGTGATCGGGCCAGTGATCGTCAGGGCACCTTTGCTGCGATCATATCGAATTTCCGAAGCCGTCAGTCGCGTGGTGCCCTGAAAAGCTTCTACATTTCCGCGCGCAACCAGCACGCGTTCGGCAGTTATGAAAATCTCATTGGCAATAAGAATGGCAGGATCAGCGGGAGGATCCTGCGCCCAGACGACTCCCGGGTGCAGGAAAAGGAGGCAAATCAGGAGGGCGCGTCTCACGTCTCAGCCGTCCTCTGCGTGCAAGAGCAAACCAAGTGCCAGCAGAATTGCCGCCACGGGTGGCATCCAGGCCGCGAGGTATATCGGTATCTGCCCGTTTTCGCCGAGAATCTGCGCAAAGCTGCGAATGAAATACAAACCAAACCCCAATAGCACCGCGGCCAGCACAGCAACGCCGGTCCCCCCAAATCGGGTATGCCGCATGGTAAAGGCGCTCGCAACCAGAACCATGGACATCAAAAACAGCGGGCGCGCCAGTTCGGACTGAAACCAGACGCGATGCAAACGGGATGAAAAGCCCGCCTGGTCAAGTTGTTCGATGAACGTGGGCAGTTTCCAGATCGAAATCGAACTGGGACGTCCGAAACTCTCGCGAATGCGTTCCAGGGTCAATGTTGTCGGAATGACATATTCATCATGGTATTCTGCTTTGGCCTCTGCGTTCACGCCGGGGCCTAGAGGCCAAAGCTTGGCTTTGCGCAGGAGCCAGCCGCCGGCTTGTAGCGATGCGCTGTTTGCCGAGACCCGCTGGATCGGCCCACGACCGGGCGCGTAGCTCAGGAACGTGACATCATAGAGCACCGAGGCGTCGGCATTTGATCGCCACGCACGGATCACCGATTGCCCGTCATCGCCTCCCTGACGCAGCCATAAACCTTCGCCGGAAATCGAAAGTGTGGAAGCGCCGCCAGTCCGGTAGCTCTCTGCCAATTCGCTGTATTTCTTCGAGGTTCCCGCAACGATAGGATTGAGCATCGTGACCGCAAGAATGCCGATGGTCATGGCCACCGCAACCGGTGCGACGAGCGCCTTCAGGGCTGACCGCCCTGCCGCGCGTGTCGCAACAAGTTCAGACGACCTTGCAAGGCTGACGAAAAGCGCAATTGTCGCCAGAATGATGATCAGAGGCAGGATTTCATTTACCGTTTGGGGCGCGTTCAGAAGCGTCAGGCCGACAATCGCGCCGAAGCTGACATCCAAATCCCCAAATGTCCGTGTCTGATCGACAAGATCGACAAGTGCGACAAGCGAAAACAAAACAAGCGTCAGGAGCAGAAAACTCATGGCGAACCGGCGGGCGAAATAGAAGTGCAGGATCACGAAGGGCTCTCCTGCAACTTGCCCGGCGCCCGACGTTGCCATTTGGGGCTCGCGACATACCACAACATACCAACCGCCAGCAGCGTCCCGAAGAGCACCGGCAAATACAGGAGCGGCCAAAGCTCCGGATCATTCCTCACCGGGTTTTGCAGGGTTGATCGTGCGCCGTTGATCAGCAGCAGCAATCCAAAAGCCACGACAACTTCGCGCCAAACGCCAAACCGAGAATATCCCCCGATCAGCAGCGTTGTGAAACCGATCATGGCAGCCACGATGCAAAACATGGGCTCGGCGAAACGGGAGTGAAACTCTTCTGCTATTTCACCGGGGCTTTGGTTGGTGAGCCGCGACAGGCGATCGAAAGGCGAGAGAAGCTGTGGTGTGATCATGTTGCGGACTGTCAGGTTATTTGACGCATCATTGCGGATGAGAGAGCTGATATCAAAAGAGAAATCCCGGAACTCCGCGGTCGACAGACGGTTGTCATCCGTGGCGAGCCGCTGCGCCGTTCCATCCACCATGATGAGTGTGGTCAAATCCTGTTTGCGAATGAGATAGGCTTCGGAGGCCGTATAGATGACGCCTTCGTCGGCATTGCGCCTATCCGAGAGGAAGACATCATGCAGAACCCCATCCTCGCTGATCTCGCGGGCGTAAAAGGTAACCGATGGGGAAGGGTGCAGGAAGGCCCCTTCGGTCAACAGGCGTGACGTGGCATTCTGCGATATTTCGGCTTCCCGGTCGCTGAGTTGTTCCAGGGCCAGTGGTAACAGAATGTGATTCAGGATCGAGGCCAGCAGAAACACGATGACGCCAAATACAAAGAAAGGTCGCGCCAGTCGAAACGGCCCCGATCCGGTCGCCTGCATCACCGTCAATTCGCTCTCGTTGTTGAGGCGGTTAGTGACATAAACCGCAGCGCAAAAGGCGGCGATGGGCAGCACTGTAGTGATCAGTTTGGGCAATCCGAGCGCTGTGAATTCCAGAAAGACCAGCGCTGATTGTCCGTCGCTGATCAGACGGTCAAAGAGCACAACCGCGCGATTGATCCAGAAAACGGCAACGAGCACCAACGAAAAGAATCCAAATAGAATCAGCAGTTGCGACAGGACGTATCTGTCGATTTTGCTCACCTCTGTCCCCTTCAGAATGGTCGTTGCCTGTAGGAGGACGATAGACCAATAAGGGGCGCTCGAAAACTGCTATCTGGTCATTGGCGGAAGCGCGCGTTAGGTCTTTTCCATCGCGAGCCAACGTAGGGAGGTCTGATCGTGGGAAGCGCGCTTTTTTACCATCTGACCCGCCGACCGATGGAAGACACCCTGGCCATGCTTCTGGGCAAGGCAACAGGTGCCGGAATGCGGGTTGTTGTGCGCGGAACCGATCTGGGGCGGATGGGCTGGCTTGACGAAAAACTGTGGCAAGGCGCGGATGATGGGTTCCTGCCGCATGGACTGGCGGGTGAGGCCCATGAAGCCATGCAACCGGTCTTGCTGACGACCGGAACCCAGGCACCCAATGGCGCGACCTGCCTGATGACGGTCGATGGGGCGGCACTCGTCGATCAGGATCTGGAGAGCATGGATCGGGTATGTGTGCTTTTTGACGGCAATGATCCCGTCGCATTGGACCTGGCACGATCGCAGTGGAAAAACCTCAAGTCATCAGGGGCGTCGGCGCAGTATTGGTCCGAGGAATCGGGTCGTTGGGAGAAAAAGGCCGAAACCTGACACAGGTGACGTCCCGCGTGCTCAGCGCGTCAACACCAGTTCACCATTGCTGATCTCGATGCGTCCCCAGCGCTGAAGGTAGGTCATGCCCAGAAGGCTGTGGGACATCTCGGCTTCATTTACCACCGCTGTCAGGTTTTCGTCGGTAACAGGGCCAAGCGTCACGGTCGCCAGCCGGACGGGTGCTGTACGAACCTCTCCGTTGGCGGTCATTGCGCGGCCAGAGAAATTCAACCTGTCAGGGGTCAGACCGGCGGTCATCGCATCGCGGCGCGTCAGCACCATTTCAGTCGCGCCGGTGTCGAGGACAAATTGAATCGGTGCGCCGTTGACCCGGGCTGCGATGTAGTAATGGCCATCGGGGCTGCGGGGGACGATGATCTTGCCTTGTTCTTCAAAAACCGTCTGCTGAGGCCGCACCGTGTTACTGATGTCCTCCCACAGACCGAAGGCAGCGATGGCCCCGAGAAAGATGAATCCCCAGACCGCCGCGTGCTGCAGGGTCTTGTTCATCGACTGACGTGATTGCGCGAAAAACCAGCCGACCACCATCAGGCCAAGCAGGATCAGGTAGATCAATCTGCCAGTGTCAAAGCTGTCCACGCGATACTCCTTCGGGCTTCGCTTTGAATATAGGCACGATGGTGTGTTTTTCAGCCCGAGGCGGGGCCAAATCCGAAAGCGCTCAGCCCATCAAGGACAAATTGCACGGAAAGCGCGGCCAGCAACATGCCCAGAAGCCGCGTCACAACCGTCACACCTGTCTTGCCGAGCGCGCGCTCGATAGGACCGCTGGCGAGGAAAAACCCAACGACGATCACCATCACGATGCCGGTGGCCCCCAATACAACGGCGGCGCCTTCCAGCCCGGGGCGCTGGCCCATCAGCAGAATGATCGAGGCAATGGCACCGGGACCGGCAATCAGCGGGATGGCAAGCGGGAAAACGGAAGGGTCATTGTGCTCCTCCTCGCTCTGATCCTCCCGCCGCTTGGTGCGCCGCTCAAAGAGCATGTCGAGCGCTGTCAGAAAAAGCAAAATACCCCCGGCCACCCGGAAGGCCGCCATTGAGATGCCGACGAATGACAGGATCGCTTCGCCAAATGCGGCAAAGGCAAGCAGGATGGAGACGCCCACACCCGTGGCCCGCCATGCAATGCGCCTGCGCGCCGCATCTGTCATGCCTTGGGTCAATGCCACAAAGAGCGGGGCCAGACCGATGGGATCAATCACGACAAACATCGTTACGAAGGCTGTTATGAAAAAGGCGGTATCGATGGTTCAGTCCAATCTTTCTGGGTGGGTTCCCGGCGGGCAATCAATTGAGTGGTCAGGGCGCGCTGGCGCGTTCCAGCTTTTCCAGAGCATTCATCCAAAGTGTCTCAGCGCGATCCAATGCGTCCATGACTTCAGCATATTTGCGGTTCCAAACTTCCAGCTCACCCACTTTGCCATCTTCGTAAAGGACCGGGTCGGCGAGTTTCCGGGCCAGTTTGTCGCGCATCTCGTTCAGTTTCTCAACACGCGCTTCGGATTTGCGGGCTTCCGATTTCAGGGCCAGCATATCCTCCCGGCTCGCGCGTCGCGGCTTGGGGGCCGCGACCGGTTTCTTGCTCGACTTGCCAGTTGGTTTTTCGGGCGTCAGCAGCATTTTGCGGTAGGCTTCGAGGTCGTCCTCATAGGGTCTGACTGTGCCGTTCGACACCAGCCACAGGCGGTCGGCAACCATGGAGAGCAGATGCATGTCGTGGCTGACCAGGATCACGGCGCCGGAATAGGCGGTGAGCGCCTCGACCAGAGCTTCGCGGCTTTCGATATCGAGGTGGTTTGTCGGCTCGTCGAGGATCAGCAGATGCGGCGCATCCAGCGTGGCCAGCAAAAGCGACAACCGCGCCTTCTGCCCGCCGGACAGCCGGCCCACTTCGGTCTCCGCCTGATCCGGTCCAAGGCCAAAGCCTGCCAGTTGTGCGCGCAGTTTCGAATGCAGCACGCCCGGGCGCGCCGAAATCATATGCTGCAACGGCGTTTCATTGATATGCAGTTCTTCGACCTGATGCTGGGCGAAAAAGCCGATCCGCAGTTTGTTGGACCGCACGGATTTACCCGCCATCAGCGTCAACCGGTTCGACAGTAGCTTGGACAGGGTTGATTTGCCCTGACCGTTCTTGCCCAGAAGGGCGATGCGGTCGTCCTGATCAATGCGCAGGTTCAACCGGCTGAGCACAGGTGTGTCGGTGTACCCCACGGAGCCACCTTCGATGGAGATGATAGGCGGCGACAATTCTTCCGGCTCCGGAAAAGTGAAAACCCGTTTTGCCACTTGTTCAGGGCTGGCGATCATGTCCATTTTTTCGATCATTTTCAGCCGGGACTGGGCTTGTTTGGCTTTCGATGCCTTGGCTTTGAACCTATCCACAAAGGCCTGCATGTGATCGCGGCGCGCCTGCTGTTTTTTGGCCATGGCCGCCTGCACGGCGCGCTGTTCGGCCCGTTGCCGGGCGAATTGGTCATAAGGTCCCTGATAATAGGTCAGGCGACGCTCATCGAGGTGCAGGATCGCGCCGACCGCCCGGTTCAGCAACCCGCGGTCGTGACTGATGATGATCACCGTATGCGGGTACCGTGCGAGATAGGCTTCCAGCCACAGGGCCCCTTCCAGATCGAGGTAGTTTGTGGGCTCGTCAAGCAGCAACAGATCGGGCTGCGCAAAGAGCACGGCAGCCAGTGCCACCCGCATGCGCCAGCCGCCCGAGAAATCCGAACAGGGCATCTGCTGCTCGGCGTCATCAAAGCCCAGTCCTTTTAGGATGGTCGCTGCACGCGCCTCCGCCGACCAGGCGTCGATATCGGCCAGCCGCGTCTGGATGTCTGAAATACGCGCCGGATCTTCTGCGGTTTCAGCCTCGCGCATCAGCGCGGCGCGTTCCGTGTCTGCTTCGAGCACGGTATCGATCAGCGAAGTTGACGAAGACGGCACCTCCTGTGCCACGCCGCCGATTTTGGCCCGGCTTGGCAATGAGATGGCACCGCCGTCGAGACCCAATTCGCCGCGAATGATCTTGAACAGAGTCGTCTTGCCCGCGCCGTTGCGCCCGACGAGGCCCACTTTGTGCCCGTCCGGAATGACAGCGCTCGCGCCTTCAAAAAGCGGGCGCCCTTCGACCGAATAGCTGATGTCTGAAATGCGTAACATGGCGGCTCCACTGAACCACGTATGAAGACATGTCAATGAGCGCTATGGGATATGTGGCAAAGAACCAGCGGCGGCGGTGCGCGCCGCGTTTTCGACTTCACGTGTCAAACGGTCGAAAAAACAGCATGGGAAGGCCCCGAAGCGCGCTCAACAAAGGCCTTTCCCCCTGCAAAATCCCATGATAGATGCGCCGCAAATTAACCCCTGCAGGAGACCTCTCATGGCCCTTGAACGCACATTTTCGATCATCAAGCCCGATGCAACCCGCCGCAATCTGACCGGCAAAATCAACGCGAAGTTCGAAGACGCGGGCCTGCGGATTGTGGCGCAAAAGCGCATTCACATGACCAAGGCGCAAGCGGGTGTCTTTTATGCCGTGCACGCCGAGCGCCCATTCTATGATGAATTGTGCGAATTCATGGCCTCTGCCCCGGTTGTCGTCCAGGTTCTGGAAGGCGAAAGCGCCATTACCAAGAACCGCGAAGTCATGGGTGCGACAAACCCCGCAGACGCGGCACCAGGAACCATCCGCGCTGAATTCGCCGAAAGCGTTGGCGAAAACTCCGTTCATGGCTCGGATGCACCGGAAACAGCGGCCATTGAAATCGCCTATTTCTTCTCGGGTATGGAGTTGGTCGGCTAATTCAGCGGCCACCAGATAGTACCGCCAAGGGGTCAGCTTATGGGTGGCCCCTTTTTTCGTTCAAGGTGCCGCGCGTACGCCGATCCTGTCCATCATTTGCTCAAATGCGCTGAGTTCCTTGTCAAACGACTTGGCCTTGATGGCATCGAAGCGTTTTCGCAGGGCCTTTTTTTCTTCACCCTTGCAGTCGTTCCACGGTCGGTTCTGCAAGGCCATGACGAGGACATAATATCCAATGAAATGGGGTTTCGACCCTGCGCGCAGAAGTCTGGCGTAGGTTTCATCCGCGCCCAGAGCGCGCAACTCTTCGGCTGAATTTATGCCGGCCTCCGCACAGGCGGTCTCATAGGCTGGACCAAGATTGCGAATGGAGGAAACGGGCGTGCTCATAGTGGCCGAGATTGGCACCTCAATGTCGATTTGTCACCACCAAGGTTGCGTTAAAGGCTCGCGTAATCGGTGATGGGTGGTGGCGGCGGCGTCTGTTTGCTGCCCTGCGCCGGGGGGGCGGCGGGCGGTTTTTGGGGCTCTTTTTGCATCGTACCTTCCTTGCGGCGCGCGGTAACCCTGCGCTGAGGATGCAAATATGTGCTTGTTTTCTGCCGGTTACGGGGCGTGCCCGTGGCCAGAAAATGTCATTCAAGGTGAATTAGAAGCAAATCGGTAAATGGTTTCCTGCCGATATTGCGCGCCTTGGGCCAGGATGACCGGTGCAAATGCGCTGCGATTTGGCGCATCTGGCCAGCCTTGGGGTTCAAGTGCGATGCCTGCGTAGGGCTTAATGGTTTGGCCTGGCAAGGCGCTGGGCGCAGAACTTGGCAGGCCGCTGCCGTTGTAGATCTGCAATCCGGGTTCGGTGGTCAGAAGGTTCATCCGGACGCCGGTAGCGCCAACCAGCGTGGCGGCAAGACGCGGCGCTGCAACCCTGTCGTGCGACAAACACAGATTGGCATCAAGGGGGTGTTCAACCGAAAGGCTGCGTGTGTGGCGGAAGTCATACCGCGTGTCCGCCACAGATGCGATCTCGCCTGTTGGCAAGCCGGTATCGTCAACGGGAAGGTAGCTGTCGGCCTGGATTTTCAATCTGTGCCCGGAGATATCGGGGAGATCATCCAGAGACCAATAGGGGTGATGCGCAACATTCACGACGGTTTTCAAGTCGGTGGCGGCCGTGATGACCAATGACAGGCTGCGATCAAGTGTCAGGGCATATCGCGCCGTAAATTCGCGATGGCCGGGCAAACCGATAGCACCGTCGGGCAGCGATAGAGCCAATGTCACGCTCGAAGGGGTCTGATCCGTGACCTGCCAGTCCCTGGCGTGCAGGCCCTCTTCTCCACTGTGAAGACAGGTGGTGCCCTCGTTCGAGGGCATTTGGTAGACTTTGGATCCAATCCGAACACGACCGCGCGAAATGCGATTGGCAACCGGTCCCACCAAAGCGCCCGCATAGATCGGGCAAGATGAAAAAGAGTCCCTATCCGCGAATCCCAGACACAGACTGTGGGTAACGCCCTTGATCCATAACCCAGCGAGCGTCGCGCCGCGTGGCAAGATATGTGCCTCCATTGTATTGGAGGTCAAAATGATCATGCGCTTCAGGCTCCGGTTGCTTTGCCTGAGACTTTTGCCAGTTGACCAGCCTGAGGCCAACCCCCCGACGCAAGACCTAAGAGCTTGGCAGCGTCAGGGGGTGCGGTCGGTACTCCTGCTCGAGATAGACCTGTGTTGGTTCTGCATGGCCGATGCCAGCATTAAAGATAAATCTCTTCAGTAACTCGGTTTGAAATTCAAACTCGCGGGCGCGGTCAGAGAATCCGGCGGGCAGGTGATCTTGCGGTTCAACCTGCGCGTATTCCAACTCGCGGCACATGTTAAGGAGAGGCAGACAGATATCGGCCAGCACATTCGTCGCCAGCTTCTCAGCATAATTGACATATGGTTCAACGAAACCGACGTCCGGGCGAAACGCGACATTCAACGCACCGAGAAACTCCTTGAAGCGGAAAATGGCATTTCGCATGCCGTCCTTCACTTCCATGATCAGCACATGGACACCGTAGAGCGAGAGGCCGGGCAACTCGACCAGAAACTCGGGCACCGACAGGACATGTGCGCCATCTGGAACGGTGGAGAGGCATTTGCGTATGGCATGGGCGAGCTTGTCGACCAAGACTTGGCTGAGATCACATTTGTCCTGAAAGGAAACCCGATTGCGCAAGCCGCGCGCAAGTACTTCGCAAGATCTCACGGAAATCGTATTGTCAGGTTTCAAAATCAGATTGATCGAAAGCGTTCTGTCCGACAAATCCGAGGCCAGTTGTATGGCGTCATGTTGATTGGTCATTAATGCCACCCGTGGGTTTAAATGTTTCGCCCACAATGAACGTATTTATGAACACATTCGTAAACGGTGCGTACGGTACCCGTTGCGCAGCCCTTGGAAAGAACTTATTGCCTGCGTAGCCTGTGGTTGAAATTACCTCAAACGCATTAATATTTTGCAACTAGGGGTTGCCAAAGGCAGGTTAAAGGTGGGTATCATTGAGAGAGTGCAATCTGTGATTGCGACTGGAGCGGGGAGTGGCGCTGGTGGACGGGGCTGACAACGAAGAACTCACAATCATTGGGATCGGCTCTTCCGCCGGAGGTCTAGAGGCTATCCGCGAATTGGTTGCAACTTTGCCGACCGACCTGTTGGTGGCTTATGTGGTGGTGCAGCACATGTCGCCGCATCACAAGAGCCTGATGACCGAACTTGTCGCCCGGCAAACCAGTCTCGCCGTCCGTGACGTTGTGGACGGGGCGGTGCCGGAACCCAATGTTATCTACGTCACGCCGCCCAAGACCGACGTTGTCTATGACGAAGGCAAACTATGTCTTGTGGACCCAAGCCATGAAGTCGCCTCTCCGAAGCCGTCGGTGGACCGATTTCTGCTGAGCCTCGCCGACAAGCATGGCGAGAAATCCATGGCGATCATCCTTTCTGGGACAGGTACTGATGGGGCATACGGGGTGCAGGCCATCCGCGAGGCTGGTGGTATTACCATTGCTCAAGATACCGAAAGCGCCAAATACGATGGTATGCCCATGGCCGCCATGCAGACCGGATGCGTCGATCTGGTCTTGCGGCCGTTCGAGATCGGCACACATCTGCAAAAAATACTGACCTCACCAAGAGATTTCGACGCTTTTCGGCAGGAAGCGTCGGAAAAAAGTCCGTCGTCCGACCTGCTGCAAATCCTTTTGGCCCGGACACGTGTCGATTTTCGGGAGTACAAGCAAACCACGATCAACCGGCGTATCGAGCGGCGCATGATCGCACTGGGGATCGACAGTCACGAAGACTATACCCAGTTCTGCCGTGTCAACCCCAACGCCGTGGATGCGCTTTTCAAAGACCTTCTGATCTCTGTCACGCGCTTTTTCCGCGACAAGAGCGAATTCGAAGCGCTGAAAGAGCTGCTACCGGCGCTCTTGAAGAACAAAACCAACACACCCTTTCGGGTCTGGATTGCCGGCTGTGCGACGGGCGAGGAGGCATATTCCATCGCGATTTTGCTCTGCGAGGCGCTGGGCGGCGCCAAGGTGCAGTTGAAGGATCACGTCCAGATCTTTGCGACGGACATCGACAAGGACGCCCTGGAGGTTGCGCGCAAGGGTGTGTACGGAATGGCCGCGCTGAACGATATCCCCAAGGATCTGTCTGACCGGTATTTCATCCAGCAAAATGACGGCATCCGGGTGATCGATTCCCTGCGATCCGCGATACTCTTCTCGGATCACAATGTCTGTCAGGACCCGCCTTTCCAGAAAGTTGACTTGCTCTGCTGTCGTAACCTGCTGATCTACTTTGGAAATGCGTTGCAGCATAAAGTTATGTCGCGGTTTCACTATGCCCTTACTGAAAGCTCGCTGATGTTCCTCGGCACGGCGGAATCTGTGGCGGGCTCGGATGAGCTTTTCATTCAGGACAGCCAGTCCGCCCATATCTATCGCCGCCGATCCATTCGCCGGTCAGAGCAGACACCTTTTTCCAATACCCGCAATCTGCCCAAATCCCGCAGCGTCAAACCAGCGGTCCAGGCGCCGCCAGGCTATTCCACGGATCGGCAGATGTTCGAAGCGCTGGCGCTGGCGCTGGGAAAAAACTCCGTGCTTGTGACGGATGAATACTCAATCGTGCGCATCTACGGCAACGTCAGCTCCTACATCGAGATGAACGAGACCAGCAATCTGAAGATGCATATCGACCTGTTGCGACGCCCGTTCCGAGAGGAAGCGCGGAGTCTTGTCACGCTGGCGCTCAAGAATGGTGAACATCGTTCTGGTGTGCGCCATTTACTGGCCAAGGATGATGACGAGGAAATCAGGCTCGACGTCTATCCGATCATTGCCCGTGACATCAACGAACGCGCCGCCTTGGTGGTGTTCAGCGAGGTTCAGGTTGATCGCGCCAAGGGGTTCGAGAGTCAGGAGCAGTCGGATGGGGACGCCTTCGAGAGCGACCGCATTCGGCTTTTGGAAGACGAGGTTGCAACCACCCGCGAAGCGCTCCAGCAAACCATAGAAGAGCTGGAAACCTCGAACGAGGAGTTGCAGTCGCTCAACGAAGAGCTGCAATCCACCAACGAAGAGTTGCAGGCGACCAACGAAGAGCTGGAGACCTCAAACGAGGAATTGCAATCCACCAACGAGGAACTGATCACCGTCAACGAAGAGTTGCAGGTCACGGCGGCTGAGCTCAGCGGACGGACGGGTGAACTGATGTCGGTGCTTGAGACCGCACCTTTGGCGATCATGGTGCTCGACACCGCTTTGCAAATCTCTCAGGCAACGAATGCCGCCGCCGAAATGTTTGGCCTGTCGCGGCCTGTCTCAAATCCCCATATCAGCCAATGTGTTCTGCCGGAAAACTGCCCCTCACTGGCACCGATATGCAACGAGACGCTGAAACTGGGCGAGCCGATTTCTCGTGAATTCACGTCGAGGGGCGCGCGTTTCAAGCTGACCTGCTCGCCGTTCTTCGACATGCGTGGTCAGATGAAGGGCTCGACCATGGTTGTCTCGGAATTCCCGGGACTGGCACAAGAACTGGAACTGATCCTGGATCATGCTGAAATATTCATGCTGAACCGCACGACCGATGGGACCATTCTCCGGATCAGTCAGAAATCTGCGGCTGTTCTGGGAACTACGCGCCAGGAAGCAGAGGGAAAGAACTTCTTCAAACTGGCGAACAAGCAGACCGCCAAGGCCGTGAAAGAACGCGACAATAAGTTGATGGACAGCAAGTCCGGGCGTCTGCACTACGTCAACTCCGTCAGTTCGCAGACAGACGGGTCGACGGCCTGGATGAGCACGGAAAACTTCATTTTCGCGGACCCCTCACAGAGTTCGTCCTCCATCTATTCCGTTGGAACGGACATCACCAATGTCGTTGCAGCCCGGAACGAAGCCGAAGAGGCTGTTTCCCAACTGCACCTGTTGCAGGATCTGGCGAAGATCGGTTTCTGGTCGCTGGACACAAAAACCAAAAAAATCTACTGGTCCTCGGAAGTTTGCCGGATACATGGCGAGGATCCCAAGAACCCGCCACCTGATCTAGACGGTGGATTGGAGTATTATCATCCCGATGATCGTGATCTCGTCCGCGAGCAGGTGGAACGCGTCATGAAAGAGGGAGGGGATTTCAAGTTCCGGCACCGTATTGTGACCCGGGATGGCGAGACCGTCGAGGTTGAATCCATCGGTCTGGCACGGGCGGACGGAACCGGTAAAGTCGCCAAGATTATTGGCGTTTTTAGATCTTTGAATGAAGTGACCTGATCTGGCGTTGACGTGTGATCAGCCCCGGGATGCGCGGGAAGTGGCGTTGGTTTCGCCTTGACCGCCCAATTAAACCTGCGCATCTATGGAAAAAAATCCAAACGGGAGATCACTCATGAAATTCAAGATGACAACAAGCGCGCTGGCATTCGTGGCGCTGGCGGGTGCTGCGGGCGCTCAATGTACCGAGGTCACCTTTTCTGACGTCGGTTGGACCGATATCACCGCGACCACCGCCGCAACGACCGTAGTGCTGGATGCTTTGGGTTATGAAACAGACATCAAGGTCCTGTCCGTTCCGGTAACCTATACCTCCATGGCGCAAGGTGACGTGGATGTTTTCCTCGGCAACTGGATGCCAACCATGGAAGGCGATATCGCGCCTTACCGCGAAGCAGGCACCGTCGATACCGTTCGTGAAAACCTTGAAGGGGCGAAATATACGCTGGCTGTCAACAAGGCGGCGACCGATCTTGGCATCAAGGATTTCTCTGACATTGCCAAGCATTCGGACGCGCTTGACGGGCAGATTTACGGCATCGAACCCGGCAACGATGGCAATCGTCTAATCCAATCCATGATCGACGCGGACGCCTTTGGCCTGAGCGGGTTCGAGGTAAAAGAAAGCTCCGAGCAGGGCATGTTGGCGCAGGTGGAACGACTGTCCAAGAAAGACGAACCCATCGTCTTTCTCGGTTGGGAACCGCACCCGATGAACGCCAATTTTGAAATGGGCTATCTGACCGGGGGGGACGATTTCTTTGGCCCGGACCTGGGCGGAGCAACCGTCTACACAAACACCCGCGCGGGCTATAGCGCTGAATGCCCGAATGTCGGCAAGCTGCTGGGCAATCTGAAATTCACCCTGGCCATGGAAAATGAAATCATGGGCGCGATCCTGAATGACGGCACCGAGCCTTCGGATGCCGCCAAAGCATGGCTCTCGTCCAACCCCGATGCCTTCATGGCATGGCTCGATGGTGTGACGACCGTCGACGGTGGCGACAGTGTTGCGGCTGTGAAGTCCGCACTCGGCCTCTAAGGCCCAAACTCCGCTCGTAACCACGGGCGGAGTAACTGACGATCCGGGGTAGGGGGCATGAATTGCTGGACTGGCTGACCGAAACAAAAATACCTGTTGGCAAAAGTGCGGCGGCGTTCTTTGATTGGCTTCAAACCAATGGTGAGTGGTTCTTTGATGGCCTCGCCGTTGTCATGGAGTGGATGATTGACCAGATCCTCTGGCTCCTGCAGACACCGCATCCCTTTTTGATCATCGCGGTTTTCGTGGGCCTGACTTGGTTTCTGCAAAGAAGCTGGAAGGTCTGCGTCTTCGTCGTGCTGGGGTTCCTGTTCATTCTTAACCAAGACTACTGGGAAGAGATGACGGAGAGCATCACGCTGGTGCTTTCGGCCTGTGTCGTCTGCATGGCCATCGGCGTGCCCATTGGCATTGCAGCAGCGCACCGGCCACGGCTCTTCCAGGCGATGCGACCTGTCCTCGACCTGATGCAGACGCTCCCGACCTTTGTCTATCTGATCCCGGCCATCGTATTTTTCGGTATCGGCATGGTGCCTGGGCTGATTGCCACGGTGATTTTTGTGGTTCCAGCCCCCATTCGGCTGACCCACCTGGGGATCAGCACGACCCCGAAGCCACTGCTGGAGGCTGCGGATGCATTTGGCGCGACACCCATGCAAAAACTCTGGAAGGTCGAATTGCCCTTTGCCTTGCCCCAAATCATGGCCGGCTTGAACCAGACCATCATGTTGTCGCTGTCGATGGTTGTGATCGCGGCGCTTGTGGGCGCAGATGGATTGGGCGTGCCTGTCGTGCGCGCGCTTAATCAGGTAAACACGGCTCTGGGATTTGAAAGTGGTTTCATCATTGTGGTGGTCGCCATCATGCTCGACCGCATGCTGCGGGTGGATCGCAAATGACAAATGCCGTCGAGTTCGACAATGTGTCGATTGTGTTTGGCGAAACACCTGAAAAGGCATTGCCCGATATGGATGCGGGCAAATCCCGCGCCGAAGTCCAACAGGCCACCGATCAGGTGCTGGGCGTTCACAACTGCTCACTCGATGTCCCCTCGGGAGAGATTCTGGTTCTGATGGGCTTGTCCGGATCAGGAAAATCGACCCTGCTCAGGGCGGTCAACGGATTGAACCCTGTTGTTCGGGGGGCCGTGCGGGTCTTTGATGGCGCATGGTCGTGCGATGTGACCCACAGCTCTGCCGCTGATTTGCGCCGTGTCAGGCGGGAATGCGTGTCGATGGTATTTCAGCAATTCGGGCTGCTGCCATGGCGAACGGTTCGCGAGAACGTAGCACTGGGACTGGAATTGGCCGACGTTCCCAAACAAGACCGCTATGCCCGGGCAGACAAGCAACTCGACCTTGTTGGCTTGTCCGATTGGGCTCATCGCAAGGTTGGAGAACTTTCGGGCGGCATGCAGCAGCGTGTCGGCCTCGCCCGTGCCTTTGCAACCGATGCGCCCATTCTACTGATGGATGAGCCATTCTCAGCGCTGGACCCGCTGATACGGACACGCCTGCAGGACGAATTGCTGGATTTACAGCGGGACCTTCAGCGCACGATCATATTCGTCAGCCACGATCTGGACGAAGCCTTCAAACTGGGCGACCGGATTGCCATCATGGAAGGCGGGCGTATCGTTCAATGCGGCACCCCGCAGGAGATTTTCTCCAATCCCGTGAATGACTATGTGGCCGATTTTGTTGCTCACATGAACCCCTTGGGGGTTCTGCGTGCCAGCGATGTCATGGAACCAACGGCCGCGAAAACGGCTCAATCTGTTCCCATAGATATGGATGTTGAGACAGTGATGCGCCAACTGTTGGAGACCGATGGACCGTTGGGGGTTGAGCAGGATGGCGATCTGGTGGGGCAGGTCACCAAGAGCGGTGTCATCGCCCGCATTCTGGACCCTCGCCAATCCTCCTGAACTGCGGCTTACTCCTGAATGCTTTTGAGCCAGTTGACCAGATCGACCACGGGTTGACTGGTCATGATCGGCTGTCCGCTATCTGTTGAAATGGCGACATCGCTGCCTTCAAAGAACCAGCCATAGACGGGCATTTCACTGCCATGGCTGACCAATGGGTCGCGCCCGTCGATACGTTTGACCACCCTATATGTCGGAAACGCGCCGCCAGCGGAGGCAGCAAGCTGCGTCAGGTTTGCCGGCTGGACCAGCAATACAGGTGCCATCGGACCATTGCCGACCGCTTCTGCGCCATGGCAGGCGGCGCAATGTAAGTTGTACAGTTTCTTGCCTTCGCGAAGGTCTTGTGCCGTTGCAGAAGTTGCCAAAAGCAGGCCTATGATGAGAAAAATGCGCATGTTTGTACCTCATGATCGGTTTGGACAAACTGTAGATTTTGCGCACGTGATCTGCGTTGATTTACATCAACTGGGGCCCTCTTTAGCGGGGCAGGCCAGATTTTTCAGAGTATCAACGGCGATCAAACCCTTGTGATTTTGCATGGCATTCAATGTGAAAAGTGAACGGCTTCACGACTTTTGGGGGCATCGCAACAAAATGTGAAAATCGTTAACGCCGGGTCTGCGGGCTGGTGCGCGAGCACCTGGCGAAACGGAGTATTTGCGTGACCGATGCAGAGATACTTACTTTCTATCTGGCGGATTATTGGAAAATAAGTTTATTATTTTCAATAATTTGTGGAGTGTTCCATAACATCGTATGCGGTTCTTTGCTTCGCGGATTTTCACCGATCACCGACAGCTTGACGAGCAGTTTCCGTTTCCTCTGAACACTCAATGCAACGGCACGGATCGCATAGGTGACGTAAAGGAAACGACAAACAAGGATAATGGCCGAAATGCGGCACATCCTTGTCTTGATTGTGGAGCGGTGAGTGTGTAATTGATGAAATGAAGACGCGTATTTTAATTAGTTCGAGGTTCACAATGATGAAACATATCGCATTCGCAGGCGCGGTGACAGTAGCGCTTTCAAGTCTGGCACAGGCCAGCACCGTCACAGGAGATTTCGGAGGAACGATTGGAGCACCGACTGGGGCGACCAATATCATTCGCTTCGAAGGTGCCGACACCAACCGTCTGGATTGGGGCGCGCAATCCAGTGGTGGCGTTGTCGTTCCTGAAGATTCCAGTTCCCTGACCATCAACGAAAATCCGTTTTCCTTTGATGCGAGCGGGGGTGGTGAATTCCTTTTGGGTACGATCACCTGGAACAACCAATCCAACTTCAGCACCGGTGGCGACTGGTCGAGCACAGTGAGCCTGTCTCTGAGCTTTCTGAACCCGACCGCCATTGATCTGAATGAATCCTTCGAATTCAGCATCTCTAACACGCCTGACGGTCAACCGACCGCAGAACAGGCCGAGCTGCTCGGGACATTCCCGGATGAGATCAGTGGTTTTGTTCTGGGCGCATCGGCGTTCGACGCGCCGGTTGATCTTGGCGGAGACCTCATCCTGGATTCGGTCTATTTCAGCTTGTTTGACGCTGGTGCCGCCAGCGCCTACAATTCTGAAAACGGTTTTTGGACAAACCGCGAAGGTGGGACATCCACAATCGCCGTATATGGTAGTATTTCAGAAGTTCCGTTGCCTGCGGGCGCGTGGCTGCTGATCAGTGGTCTTGGTGGCCTTATTGTTATGCGCCGCCGGGAAAAGCAGGCCGCTTGAATTTCGTGCCATGTTGGCATTCGGTCTCCGGATGTCGAGCATGGCAGGCAAGCACCTGTAAGGCCCGCGCTTCCAATTTCTGGAACGGCGCGGGCGAGTTTCCTGATAAGCCTCAGCAAACTGTTTGCTGACGGTCGCAAGCATCAGGATGTAACGATAGGCCCTATGGCCTTTTGATGTAACGATTTATTTAAACACTAGGAGTTGACATGAAATACTCTGCATCGATCAAAATGACTCTCGCACTGGCAGCTTTTTCTGCCTTTGGTTCAACCCTACCAACTATTTCAGTAGCAAAAGAATTTGACGTATGTCAGTTGGAAACTGTTCCTGAGTACATTCGAACGCGGATCACCCGCCGCGCTGACTACGCTGAAATTCTGGAACGGATGTTTGATTCCTGCCCTGATGCGGCATTGGCTTTGGTCGAGGCAGCGACCGCTGCTATTGACGACGACAATGATAACGAAGTTGACCGCGGTGACGACAACGGACCAGGTGGCGGCAACCCTCCCGGTGATGATGGTCCGGGCGATGACGGCCCCGGCGATGACGGGCCGGGCGATGATGGGCCTGGTGATGATGGTCCGGGCGATGACGGCCCCGGCGATGATGGCCCCGGTGATTTTCTCGGATAAACCCGGGACCGCCGGCAACCAATTGTTGCTTCGATGAACCAGCCTTCGAGGCACTCAAAAGGACCTTCCCTTGAAGGTCCTTTTTTGGTTTACGCCTCCCAGTTCTTTTTGCGCGACAAATTTTGCTCGTTGGAACTGATCATTACTCAAGACTAGCGCGAAGCGGTTGGGCGATCCTTGATCACGCCGCCAGCCAGCACTGCCTGCCATTGGTTCAGCGAATTGGGATTTTGGAGTTTCAGGAAAGTGTAGCCGGTTTGCTTCCAGGGTACGATCTTGTTCTTGAGACTGTCCAAAACCAGATCGCCGCTTGCGGTCCGAAGCACCAGTACCGCATGACTTCTGAGCTTGTGGTCCAGAACTGTTGCTATCAGAAGGTCCTCGGATGGTACCCCGCGTTCCAGCAGCATTTTCTTTTTCAGAAGCACGAGGTCTTCGCAATCGCCACCTCGCGCTGTCGGCAACGTCCAAAGTTCTTCGCGACCGTATTGGGCCTGATCGTCTATCTGACGTACCTGACGGTTTACCTGCCGATTGATCGCTTTTGCCAGGCGCAATGTTTCGTTCGCGCTCAAATTGCTGCTCGCCGATTGTGCACACACCCAATTGTATTTCGCGCAGATTCCGGTGAAACCCGCTGGTGCATTGATCGACTTTTGCGGAACGAGGAATTTGCTACTGGAAGATGCCTCGGCGTGGCTCGCGGTCAGACCTGTCAGCATGGTCGCCATTGCCAGAGCCAGTATGCCGCTGGCAAATTTACCACCCTTCGCGCCGCTCGGCCAACGACTAGCTCGGCGATATAGGGTGTAGCCATCCTGCGTCTTGCAGGGTTGGTCCGATTGAACCAAAGGTTCAGTGCGCTTTTCTATAATGGCCACTTGTGAATCTCCGAAGATAGCGTTCCCCCGACAGAGCATCTCAACAGAATCGGGCTTTGAAGTGTCAGCAATGTGGTTATCAACAGAAGATTGTTACGTTTCGGTCAGTTTGGACGAAAGATAAATAGAACCATTCGACGAAACTTTAAATTAACTATTCGGAATTGGAGCGATATTGCGCGTATTCCCGCGCATCCGTTATCAGGACGGATGCATTGAAACCAATCGGTGAGACGGGCAAGCTGACACAAGGACTGGTGGATTATGACGTATTCGTGCCAAGATGCTGATCAGCGCAATCACGACATCAATCTTGCGAAAACGGATACGCGCATCAATTTGGTTGGGAGAGAAACACGATGGATCTGGAAAAAGGCATTACTGAAAACGGTGTGGGATTTAACGAGACAACCTGGAACATTCTCGGGCAAACCTACTTCCCAAAGGCGGTTTGCGACACAACATTTGCTTTTGAAACGAATTCCAATCCCGGCGATTTTGTGCCGGTCCACATTCATCCAACACAAGATGAATTCATTCTGGTTCAAGAGGGCGAATTGGATTTGAAACTGGATGGTGTCTGGAGCAAGGCAAAGGCGGGCGACATCGTGCGTATGCCACGTGGGGTCCCGCACGGGTATTTCAACAAGTCGGACAAGCCTTGCCGCGCGTTGTTCTGGGTTTCACCCATGGGCAAGTTGAAAGACCTTTTCGAGGCGCTGCATGATCTGTCCGACGTCGAGGAGGTCGTCAAGATTTCCGCCGCTCATGAGGTGGATTTCCTCCCACCAGAAGCCAACGAATGATGTATTTCTAATTCGAATCAGAGCTGTAGGGACAGAGTTTAATTCAACACGACCTTGGGGAAGTAGAATGAAACCGTCCAGTTCGGCATATCGACGATCTCGCTGATCCTCAGGTCACCGCAAACCGAACACAGCATGTAGGCTTCTGTTGCACCCATACCGGTCTCCTTGGTGAGCCAATCAATCATGCCCGTCACGGCGTCTCGGGCAGCTTGCATGAGGTCTTCGCCGATCCCCGTCGTTGCCTGATATCCCTTGGTATCAAAATGGCGCGTCACCGGGCCATCTGTCTCAAACCGCGGGAAGGCAAATTGTGCATCCTTGATCAGCTCCACCTTGATGGCGACATCCATGGGACTTTCGATCGCGGTGCCACAGATTTCGCCGTCACCTTGCGCGGCATGCGTATCGCCAAGTGACAGGAGCCCGCCGTCAACCTCTACCGGAAGATATAGCGTGGTCCCAACCGATGTATCGCGGATGTCGAGGTTACCCCCGACGCGCCGGGGCGGGACAACAGAATGGTTTCCAGCTTCGGCCAACGCCAGCCCGATTGTCCCGACAAAGGGTTTGAGGGGAACTGCCCCACCGGGCCCATAGAGCGCCGGTGTCAATCTGGACGCGTCATATTTCCAGATATGCAGCGCAGGATCGGGGAATTGGTCGGTCAGAAGGCCAAACCCGGGGATATTGGCCGTCCAGCCCCAACCCGAGGGGGCAAATTTCCGAAAGGTCACCGCAACGGCATCACCGGGTTCGGCGCCTTCGATGTAGATGGGTCCCGTCACCGGGTTTACCTTGTCAAAGCTCAGCGACATCAGATCATCCATGGTGGAGGCAGGGCCGAGCTGCCCGCCCGAGCTGTCGATGGTTTCGACCTCGATGGTCTGCCCGGGCGTTACCGACAAAACAGGCTCGATGGCATTGTCCCAGCCGAAATGGTGGGCGTGTTTGTGAATGGTGTGGTTGCAAGCCATGGCGTTCTCCCGGTTATCCGCGTTTCAAAAACAGGTCTTCGATTTCTCGGTTCCCCATAATCCCGCCCGGACGTAGGGTCATTGTCAACACGATGACCGATCCCAGGGCAATGCCGGAGAGGCCCAGAACTTCGGGCAGGTCGATCCCAAGGACCTCCGGCCCGGTTTCCAGCCAGCGCACCCATTCCAACCCGAATGAAATTACGAAGGTGCCCAGAACCGCCCCGGTGACAGAACGCATGCCGCCCAAGATCAACATGGCGAGGGTCAGGAAGACATGGTTGAAATAGAAGGGGCGTGCGCTGATTGTGCCCAGAAAATACGCATAAGAAATACCAGCGACCGCCAGAAGTACGCCACTCAAGACCCAGGCGATCAGGCGCAGGCGGTAGATGTTGACACCCATGGCCACGGCACCGACTTCGTCATCGGCACTGGCGCGTAGCTGAATGCCCCAGCGGCTTTCCCGAAACCCGCGTGCGATGAACACGACCAGAACCGATACGATGAGGATGGACGTCAGCGAGAAGATTTGTGGAATGCCGAAAAAGGCCTGATTTCCCTTAAAGATGTCGGTTCGGTACAGGAATATCGAGTGCACGATGACTAGGACGGCAAGTGACAGAATGGTGGCACCGATGCCGGTCATCCGTACGATAAAGAGACCGATCAGGAAGGCGATGATACCGGTAATAAGAAGGGCGATGAGCGCAGAGGTGATGGGATCAAGGGTAAAGGCACTCAGACCCCAGGGTGCATCAGGCAGTGAGATCGCCTTGATGTTCGTTGGAGTCACACAGATGGCCGCAGCATAGGCGCCGATCCCCATGAAGGCGCTGTGGCTGAGGTTGGTGATCCGTGCATTGCCCATGAAGACCTGAAGGCCCAGAACCACCAGCAGGTTCACGTAGGCGCTGTAGACCAGCCGCACCTGATAGCGAGAGCCGAACCAGAGCGTGGACAATCCAACCGCGATCAGGATCAGGGCCAGTGCTGCGGCCCCCATCAAGCCCCGTTTTTGACTGGAGGACAGGCGCATCATAGCTTGTCTCCCTTTTCGACGGGCGGGCTGAGAATGCCGTCGGGGCGCCAGATCAGCACCATCGCGATCACCCCGAAGACCAACGCATCCTTCATGCCGCCGTATTCCTGAGGCAGAAGCACCAGCATGGCGACCTCAAGCGCGCCCAGAAGAAAGCCCCCGAGAACGGCCCCGGGGAGACTGCCGAAACCACCCACAACACAGGCCACAAAAGCCTTGAGCACCGGATTGAAACCTAAGTGAGGGTCAACCGAGCCACGGCGTGCCAGAATGAAGATGCAGGCAAGACCGGCGAGGACACCGGAGACCAGAAAGGCCATGGCAAAGACGCGGTTGGCGCGGATGCCCGTCAGGCGCACCATCTCAAAGTCAAGTGACGCCGCCCGCATCGCCAGCCCCAGCGTCGAGCGCCGCAGAAACAGGGTCAAGGCGATGATGACAATCACTGTGGTGGCGGCCTCGAAGAGTTGCAGAGACGACAGACGCAGACCCGCCACCTCGACCGGCCAATCCAGAAAATAGAGCGATGTCACGGCGACCGGGCGCGGAGAAACCGCGAGCAGAAAGATATTTTGCAAGATCATCGACACGCCAAAGGCCGTCAGCAGCCCGGTTGTGGGATCGGCATAACGCACAGGCCGGAAAGCCACGCGTTCGAGCGTGACAGAGACCAGCGCGGCCGCCAGAATGGCCCCTATTATCACGATCAGCGGATTGCCGATGGCCAGCGCTCCGAAGGCGACCATGGTATATCCACCAACGGCGATCAACTCGCCATGCGCAAAGTTTACCAACCCCATGATCGAGAAAACGATCGCGAGGCCAAGGGCGATCAGCGCATATTCGGCCCCAAAACTGAGCGCGTTCATGATCTGCTGTGCAACATATTCCATGGCTCAGCCCATCCCTGTCAGTTCGGCCATCAGCGCGCTGTTGGCTCCCAGCGTTTCCGCCGTGCCTTCGGTTGCGATCAGACCGTTATTCATCAGATAGGCATAATCGGCGAGGCGTAGGGCCTGGGTCGCGTTTTGTTCAACCAGCAGGATGGTCATGCCCTGCGCCTTCAATTCAGCGATCATCCGAAAAATCTGCGCCACGATCCTGGGCGCCAGGCCCAGGCTGGGTTCGTCGAGCAGCAGGATGCGCGGGCGCGCCATGAGCGCGCGTGCAATCGCCAGCATTTGCTGTTCTCCGCCCGAAAGCGTGCCTGCATTCTGCGTGCGCCGTTCGCCCAGAATCGGGAAGGTTTCCAGCCAATGTGCGATATCGCGCGTCTTCTCCCCCAGATCGGGTTGCATCGCCCCACCCAGCCGCAGATTTTCCTCCACCGAGAGGTTGGCAAACACGCGGCGTCCTTCGGGCGATACGGAAATGCCTGCGCGAATGCGGGCTTCTACTGGCAGGGCGGTGATGTCGAGGTCATCAAAACGCACGATCCCGGATGATCTGGCGACGCCGGTGATGGCAGAAATCGTCGAGGTTTTGCCCGCGCCATTGGGTCCCAGTAACGAGATGCATTTGCCCTGCGGAACGTTGAAGCTGATGCCGTGCACCGCTTCGATGGGCCCGTGAAAGACCTTCAGGTTATCTACTGCCAGCATGTTTGCCTCGGAAAGGACAGCGGGGCCATCAGGTGGCCCCACCGTTTGATAGTCAGATCAGTTCCAGTCGGAAGGCACGCCTTCTGGTATCTCGTTGGAGATCAGCACCCGTTTGCCACCCTCGTAGCCGATGACGGGAATCGTCCGCTGCGCATAGGTTTTGGTGTCCTTGAAGGAGATGCTGTCGACGGTCAGAACGGGGATGCTGTCGGCGTTGCGGATGGCTTCCGCAATCGCTTCCGGGTCTGCGCTTCCGGTCTGCTCAACCGCCCAGGCAACGGCTTTCACCGTGTCCGCGCCGGTGGCAGGGAAGAGGCCGGGTACGTCAATGCCAAGGGCTTTGCAGTCTGCCATGAACTGCACGACGGCACTATCTGCGTGACTGGGCGCCAAGGTGGCAAAGAATACCTTGTCCAGAAGACTCGGATCGTCACTGCCGATCGAATCCAGCGAGGGGTCATCAAAACCGTCCGATCCCACCACCCAGGCGTCGATACCGGCGCTGCGCAGTTGGCGGACCAACACGCCGATGTCGGGCATGATGGAGGAAATATAGACCGCATCGACCGACTCTCCCAACGCCTTGATTTCGGCAATCTGAGGCGACCAGTCGGATGTGCCGAAGCTGAAGTTCAGCTTGCTCAACACCTTACCGCCACCGGCTTCGATGACGTCACCGAACCACAGAGGAGTGCGCGCCGACCAAGACCCACCTTCGTCAGAGGTGAAAAGAACGACATTCTTAACTCCCTGCGCCAAAGCATGGTTGGCGGCTGCCGTGGCCGTAAACGGATCGGGTGAAACGCCGGTAAAGAAGTTGTCCACGATGCCCGCGTGCATCTCCACTTGCGTCGATTGTGGTTGGAAAATCGAGACACCATAGCCTTGCGCGACCTGTGCCACAGGGATCATCGTATCCGAAAAGGGGATCGTGCCGAGCATCACGGCCCCTTCATCGAGAAATTTCTGCGCAAGGGAAACGGCGGTCTGTGTGTCCGCGCCGCTATCTTGTGTCAGAACTTCGATCTTCTGGCCATTCACACCGCCATCGGCGTTGATCATTTCGGCCATGCAGCGCGCGCCCTGCCATTCGGAATATGGCGCGTAGTCGCCCGTCATCGGAACGCCAAGGCCGATCTTGATGGTGTCTTCTGCAAGGGCTGGTGCTGCCAGTGCCAGACATCCCAGGGCTGCTAATGTATATTTCATTTCAATCTCCTGTTGGGTTCGCTGCGCTATGCAGCATCTTCATGGTCTTCCCCCAGATATGCGTCGATCACCTGAGGGTTTTTGGTAATTTCGTCCGGGCTGCCGTCTGCGATGACGGCACCCATGTTCATCACGGTGACCTCATCGCAGAGCGACATGATGAATTTCAGATCATGATCGATCACCATGATGGCCGTATCGGATTGACCGCGTACCCAGGCGAGAGATCTGCCCAGGGCTTCGGTCTCTTTTTCGTTCATGCCCGCGGCAGGTTCATCCAGCATGAGAAGCTTTGGTCCGGTTGCCAGTGCCCGTACGATCTCCAGCCGCCGCTGGTGTCCGTAAGACAGCGATTGCGCAGGCTCAACCAGGCGCTCGGTCAGATCAAATTCGGAAATTGCAGCCTCAACCAAGGCGCGCGTATCGCGCCCCGCGCGCGCGGCTGTATAGCGACCAACATCAATATTTTGCGCAACAGATAGGTTTGGAAACACCCGCAGGTTCTGGAAAGTGCGCGAAATACCCAACCCGGCGCGTTGATCTGCCTTCTTGCCGTCAAGGGACCTGCCGTCCAAAGAAAGGCTGCCAGAATTGTGGGCCAATATCCCGGAAATCAAGTTGATCAAGGTAGTCTTGCCAGCGCCGTTCGGTCCGATCAAGCCTCGTACTTCGCGCGCTGCCATGTGCAGGCTCACGTCCCGCACGGCCTGCACACCGCCAAAGGTTTTGGAGAGCCCCTTTAACTCAAGCATTTGTATTTCCACCGATTTCGGCGAGCAGCTTTGCCGTTGTGACCTGTCGGCAATACCCCTTGATAGTGCGCAAGGAATTGTCATGACGTTCCTGGCTGTAGGTGAGACAGGCATCCGTCACCTCGGTAACAAGATAGCCCAGATCACAGGCATCCCGGACCGCGCTTTCCACACATTGGTCCGTCAGGAGCCCCGACATCACCACCTGTTTCACCCCAAGATTGCGCAGGATGTAGTCAATATGGGTGGAGACAAAAACCGATGAGGAGGATTTTGGCAGGACAATCTCATCTCCCTGCGGGGCGATCTGGTCAATAACCTTACCGTCCCAGGAGCCCTTGGGCACATTGAAGCCGGTGATCTTGTAGTCGAGCGAGCGGTCACGCCCGTCGAGTGTCAGGCTTTCGATGGTGGTATAAATCACCTCGATGCCCGCAGTTCGGCACGCGGTCTGAATCACCTGCATGTTCGGAATGACACGGGTTTCCAGCTCCGAGAAGAACCACCCGTATTTTGTGTCGAATTCAGCTTTGGAAAGTCCCTTGAATTCCGCGCCCCCCGGATGGGCCGAGAAATTCTGGACATCAATGAAGAGCAGGGCGCTCTGGTCAGCAACAAGGGGGACATCGCGGGTCAGGGTCATCACTGGAGCTCCGGCAGTTTGAGAATGGCGCGGGATAAAATACCGGCCCAATGTGCCACATCCGACGGGGTCGCCAGCAGGTCATTGCGAACTTCGATCAGCGTATGTGCCAGACCCATCGGTTCCGCGTGGGCGGGGATAAACCAATCGGTCTCATCGTCTATCTGGTAAGGTTCATTCACTGCGAGAACCAGTGCCGCATCCTGATCTGCGACCGCCTGCATCAGACGCTGCGCTGTGGTGGTGTCGCGTCGGGACAGAAAACCGCAATGCCACGGTCGTGGCGGCCCACCCACCAAACGCGGCGTGAAGGAATGAACTGAAATGGCCAGCTTTCGGGGCGAGCGGGTCAATCCTTGTTCGATGGCCGTGTCAAATGGGGTGAATATTTCCGTGATGCGGGTGTCGTCGGGCAGGCCCAGGTTGCCCGGAATGACGATGCCGTCCTGTTGAGCGGGAACTGCTTCGGATGACTGTGGCGGGCGATTGCAGTCGATCACCAGACGGCTGTAGCGCTGCAATACCAGAGGGGCTTTCAAGTGCTCTGCAATCGCATGTGCCAGCGGTTCTGCTCCGATATCGGTGTACCGGTGGGGTTCCATCGCGGTACCGGTCAACCCCAGATCTCCCAGATCATGAGGAATGGCCGACCCGGCATGCTCGCAGACCAGAAAGAGCGGCGATCTGCTGGATGCGTTCACAAAGGTGACCGGTTCCGGGTCCTGATCTCCCAGCAACTTCTTCTGGCGCAATTCTGTTTTCATCACTCGGCAGCGACTCCCCAGCTTCAAGTAAAGGGATGAAAATTTTCAAAGTCAACATTCGTATCTTGACTGAAAAATATTTTTCATAAACTCTGAACCCGACTGAGAAAGTGGAATCTGTCATTGCAGGTCAGGAAAAGGATAGAAGCGGCCGCCTCGGATATGACGGCGAGCGAGCGCAAGCTGGCAGCAACGCTCTTGGCGGATTACCCTTTTGCCGGTCTTGCGTCGATCCAGGATCTGGGGCGCAAGGCAGAGGTTTCGGCCCCTTCTATCTCTCGATTTGTGGCCAAGATCGGATTGGGCGGATATCAGGAATTCCAGCGTGACCTGATTGCCGAGCTCAAGGAAGGTCAACAATCTCCGGTCGAAGTGCACCGCGCTGACCGGGCTGTAAACGGGGGGTATCTGAATGATTTCATTGCCCGCGCGGCGGATCAGATGCAGGTTGCCGGAGACGCGATCACGCAAGCGCAATTCGACCGTATCTGCCGCCTTCTGTCAGAACCGAAGCGCAAGATTTTTGTGATCGGCGGGCGCATCAGTGACACCATTGCAAAACACCTCTCCTTTCACTTGCGACAGGCCAGAACCGGCGTTTTTCATATTCCCGACAGCACCGAGGTCTGGCCCGAATATCTGCTCAGAATGAAGCAGGGCGATATTCTGTTCATGGTCGATTTCCGTAGGTATCAGGCCAATCTGGCGGTGTTGGCTGAAACCGCTTCGGCGACGGTGGGCGCGCGCATCATCCTGATGACTGACCGCTGGCTGTCACCCATTGCCAAACACGCATCCGAAATCCTGCCGGTACCGATCGAAAGTGGGACGCTTTGGGATACCTATTCACCCGCTTTGGCAGTCACGGAGGCCCTGGTGACCCGCATTGCCGAGGATAATTGGGACGAAACCCGCGACCGCATAAAGGCCTGGGATGCTTTGCGTCTCCCGCAACAGGACATGATCAAATGATGCCAATGCCGCTTATCTTTGCCGCAACCTGTGATCTGGCCGGAAAGGTGCGCGGCAAAGCCTTTCCGAGCGATCAGCTGGAAAAACGCCTGATCCGCGGCGTGGGATGGACGCCTACCAATGTCCAGATCACCTGCTTTGACACGATCGCCGAAAGCCCGTTCGGCGCTTTGGGGGATTTGCTTTTGATCCCGGATGCTGCCGCCGAGGCCAGGGTTTCATTTGACGAGGGCGTTCAGCAGCATTTCATTCTGGGCGATATCACCGACCTGGATGGCGCCCCATGGGATTTTTGCACGCGATCCTTGTTGAAATCCGCGTTGCAAAGACTGGAGCGGGTGGCGGGTGTCCGGCTCATTGCCGCTTTCGAGCACGAATTCCAACTGAAAGGCGCGGCATCGGTTCCCAACCAGGCCTACGGTCGGGAGGGATTCGAGGTGCAACGCCAGCTCTGCGAAATACTGATGGCGGCCCTGGCGGAGGTCGGGCTGTCGCCTGACAGCATCATGAAAGAATATGGGCCTGCGCAATACGAGGTGGTCATCGGGCCCGAAGTGGGGGTGCGTGCGGCAGACGCTGCCGTGATCGTGCGGGAATTGACCCGGTCTGCTGCGCGGTCCTTGGGCGAAGAAGCAACCTTTACGCCGATCCGGGATGTCGCAAGCGTCGGGAACGGCGTTCATGTGCATATGAGTTTTGAGGGTGCCGACGGTCAGCCCATGACCTATGACCCGACGGGCCCTTGCGGCATGTCGGAGCTGACAAGTGCTTTTGCCGCTGGTGTGTTGAAATACCTGGATCGCATTATCGCGATGACGGCCCCCTCGGTAATTTCTTATGAACGCCTGACGCCGCACCGCTGGTCGGCAGCCTACAACAATCTTGGGTTTCGAGATCGCGAAGCAAGCCTGCGGGTCTGTCCGGTGACAGCGAAGGATCCGGCATCCATCGCGCGCCAGTTTAACATCGAATACCGGGCGGCCGATGCTGCCTGTCCGCATCTGGCGCTTGCGGCAATCGTTCATGCCGGTGTGCAGGGGGTCGAGGAGGGGTTGAGCGCCCCGGAACCGACCGAGGAGGATCTGTCGCTATTGTCGCCTGCAGTTCTTGCGGAACGGGGGTTCGTCCGTTTGCCGGAGACGCTGTCAGCAGCACTCGATGTCCTGTGTGGAGATAAAACGGTCGCCCGCTGGTTTCCGAAGGCGTTTCTGCCGGTCTACCGCGCGCATAAACAGGCAGAAATCGACTATTTGAGTGAGGACAACATTGCGGCCAAATGTGCGGCATATGAGCAAACCTACTAAAGCTTTCCTGTGACGGCCGATCTTGTTTGCAGCCGGATCGATGAGAAACAAACGCAAGCGGCGCTTTCGATGCTGGCAAAAAGCGGCCTGGATATTTGCCCGTTCACCTGATCAGATTGGCGATTGATCCGTACTGTCGCGTATTGGTTGTGGTAAGTGACGGCGCGGCCTGAATCCTGGATACGCTGGTTCCTTCGTGCCTCGAAAAAATACCTCGATCTTCCGGTATTTTGATGCGTCAAACCGTCTGGAGCGCTGAAAGCAGGAACCGCGAGGGCGAATTGCAAGTCATTTCGTCGCCACTTTTTCGCCCGATACCCTAAAATTAATTTCTAAACAAAACGGCCGAGTTGATCCTTCGGCTTGTCCGCTACGTGCCCTATTTTCTTGAAAAATAGGGCTTCAAGCGATTCAATCATTAGTTGAAAAGTTAACAAAAATTAACCCAAAATACTGAAAAAGTGTTAATTTTCCGTATGTTGGTAACCATACTTCCCGCTTCAGTTTGCCTCATTTTCAACGTCCCATTAATACTAAATTAAGGAAAATTTTTCGTAAAATTCGGGTGAGGTGATGTTTGACTACTCCATAACTGAAATTGTCGATGTGGATTTCGGCCAGCCAATCGCAGAGCAGATTTGGCGGACGAAGTACCAATACAAAACTGCCTCGGGCGATGTTGACTTCTCCGTGCATGATACCTGGCGGCGTGTCGCACGCGGTTTGGCAAAGCTTGAAGACCCGGCGCGCCAAGAAGAGGTGGCCCGCGGCTTTTTTGAAGCCATGAAGGAGTTCAAACTCTTGCCTGCGGGGCGCATTCTGTCCGGCTGCGGCACCGCCCGAAACGTGACGCTGTCAAATACCTTTGTCATGCGAACCCTGCCGGATTCCGTTTCGGGGATCATGGACACGGTCAAAGAGGCAGCCTTGACCATGCAGATGGGCGGCGGCATTGGTTTCGATTTCTCGACAATTCGGCCAAAGGGGACCTTGGTTCGCGGGCTGGATTGTCCAGCTGCGGGACCGTTGGCTGCGATGGATATCTGCGATGCGGTTTGCAAGATGCTCGTGACCGGCATGGGACGTGGCGCCATGATGGCGACATTGCGCTGTGATCATCCGGATATCGAGGCCTTTATTGAGGCGAAGTCAGCGCCTGAGCGACTGCGTAATTTCAACATGTCCGTGATGATCACCGATGATTTCATGAAGGCTGTCGAGGCGAATGGCAGCTGGGATCTGATCTGGGACGGTGCCGTCACGCGGCGGCTTTCCGCGCGCGGGCTCTGGCAGGCGATCATGCGGCAGACCTATGCCGCGGCGGAGCCCGGTGTGCTGTTCATTGACAAGATAAACACCGAAAACCCCCTGAACTATGCCGAGGTGCTTTCAGCGACAAATTCCTGCGCCGAACAGCCTTTGCCGCCCAATGGGACGTGCCCTCTGGCATCCATCAATCTCGCGCGCCTTGTTGAGAACCCCTTTGAGGCTGGCGCCGAACTGAATCTGAATGAATTGCGCCGACTGGCGGGTGTTGCTGTGCGCATGCTCGACAACGTCATCGATGTGTCACGCTATGCAACACCCGCCCAGCTGTGCGAGGCCCGCGAAAAACGCCGCATCGGGCTGGGGGTGACTGGCGTTGGAGATGCTCTGGTCATGACCGGCGCGCGCTATGGCTCCCAAAAGGCGGTTGAGCTCCTGGACAACTGGATGCGTACGATCCAGAACGCGGCCTATCTGGCTTCCGCCCATCTGGCGAAAGAACGCGGGGCGTTTCCGCTTTACGACGCGACCAAACACCTCAAGCAACCCGCATGTTTGCGGCTTGATGCGGATGTGCAGCATGAAATCGGCAAATATGGCCTGCGCAACGGCGTCCTGACGACCATCGCGCCAACCGGCACCATTTCCATGTTTGCCGGGAATGTTTCCTCCGGCATCGAACCGATGTTTGCGACCTCTTACAAACGTATGGTGACCGGCCCGGACGGCACAAAGTCGCAAGAGGAGGTGGTGGACTACGCGGCCTGGCTCTATCGGCAACTCCATGGACCGGACGCTGCATTGAGTGAGGCCTTTGTCACGGCACTGGAATTGCATCCGAGTGATCACGTGCGCATGCAGGCGGCGGCCCAAAGATGGGTTGACAGTGGGATTTCAAAAACCGTGAATTGCCCGGAAGACATTGCCTTCGAGAAATTCGAGGATGTCTATCTGGAGGCCTACAGGTCGGGATGCAAGGGCTGCACGACCTATAGGCCCAACGCGGTTACGGGCTCGATTTTGGCCGCATGATCAAAAGCTGGGGGAGTTCTGGAATGTGGGGAGCGCGCCGTTTGTTGTCGTCTTTCTGGTCGGCTGGATCGGCCATCGGAAAGACGCCCTTTGCCACGGGTTCGGGTGGTGAGCGGGCGGTCTGGGTCGCAACGCATCTGCACCGCAAGGGCGGGCTTTACCGGGTGCTGGCACATGGCATCCTAGAGGCGGACCGCAGTGAGGTCGTCATCTACGATGATGTCGAAGGCACGATCTGGGTGCGTCCCAAGTCGGAATTCGAAGACGGCCGGTTTAGCGAACTGGCGGAACCTTCACCAGAAGCGGCGCGATCAATCTAATGCGCTGACCGCCGCCGTTGGTCCGTCAGGGGCACACCACCTCGATCAGTGAGGGGCCGTCGCTTTCCAGACCTGCTTGCAATGCGCGGATGAACCCCTCCATCTCACGAGTGCGGATGGCGGGAACGCCATGACCTTCGGCAAGGGACACCCAATCCAGCGTTGGATTTTCGACATCAAACATTGCCTGCGCATTCTGGCCATAAGAATCGACACCGACATTGATCAATTCGTCGCGCAGAATCTGATACCCACGGTTCGCAAAGACGATAACGGTCACATCAAGACCTTCGCGCGCCATCGTCCACAAGGATTGCAGCGTATACATGGCCGAGCCGTCCCCCGTAAGAGCGATCACCTTGCGATCGGGGCAGGCAATCGCAGCACCCGCGGCACAGGGCAAACAAAGCCCGATGGCGCCACCGGTGCCACTCAGCACGTCATGGGGTCGCGCGGTCGCCGTGGGCGGCATGACATGAAAGCCAGACGTCACGGATTCGTTGCAGATAATGGCGTTTTCCGGCATCAGCGCGGCAAGCGCCTGACCAACTTTCTGCAAGGTCAGCGCACCTGAGGGTTTATCCGGCAAATCGAGCGCGACGGTTTCGGGCTGCGTCCCGGTCGTCACGCCAACCGCATCTGCAAGGGCTTCCAAGGTCGCGGCAATATCCATGACCGGCGTGCAAAGCTCTGTAACGCTGCAACCTGGCGGTTCGGGCACGCTGGGCTTGCCCGGATAGGCGAAAAAGGCCACGGGGCGATCTGTGCCAACGAGAGTAATTGACGTCGTCTCGGTCAGCTGCGCGATTTTTGGATCAACGGGATAGACCAACTGATCAATCCGTGCGGTGCCAGCACCTTTCGATATCCGGGGGATCAAGGTATCGACCATCAGCCGGCACCCGGTTCTTGCGGCAATTTTCCCGGCGAGCTGACGCAATTCCCCAAAGAGCGCGCTGCCACCTATCATCAACGCGGCACCCTTGTTTCGCAACTGCGCGGCGGCGGCTTCAATCTCAGCGGTGCCGGGGGCAGGCAGCGGGGCCGGCGCGCGGCTGTCTGCGGTGCCCGAGGCTGCGTTCCACGCCGTATCAGCAGGCAGGATCAGTGTGGCGATCTGCCCGTTACACGCCCGTGCGGCCTGAATGGCGTCTGCCCCGTCGGAGGCCACGCTTGCTGCGTCCTGTGAAACCCTTGTCCAATGGCTGACCGTCTGACTGATCCCAACGATGTCGCCCTTAAGCGGGCTCTCAAAGCGCAGGTGATGCGTAGCGTGATCCCCAACGATATTGAGGACACCCGTGCTGGCCTTGCGGGCGTTGTGCAGATTGGCGAAAGCATTCCCAAAACCGGGCGCAAGATGAAGTAACGTTCCGGCCACGTCGCGTTTCATACGGAAATAGCCATCAGCGGCACCGGTGGTGCCCCCTTCAAAGAGGCACAACACGCAGTTCATTTCAGGGTGAGTGTCCAGTGCGGCAACGAAATGCATCTCGGAGGTGCCGGGATTGGCAAAAACCGTGTCCACGCCGTTCTTCAGCAGCGTTTTCACAAGGGAGTTGGCACCGTTCATCATCTCTCCGTTCCTGGTGTGCGGGGGCATCGGCGCAGGATGACATTCCGGGGCGTCAGGTACAATGCCGGGTGATGATGGATTGGGTCGGTCTAAGAACTCCCCTTATCGAGTGGGGCCGCAATGCTGATCCACCACGCGCTGCACCATGGGCGCGAAATGTGCAAAGGCGGGTGTTTCCATATCCGCGTGTTTTCCCGCGTCATCAAGATAGCGCACAGCAATGATCTCCCTCAGATTGGGGTTGGTCTCAAATGCGCTCACTTCCTGCGCTGACATCGGCCCGCCCTGCAGGTTGAGCGAGTGGACGGATGCCGCCGAGAGACGCGCGAAGTATTCTGATTTGGTCGCACACAGATAGCGTTTGGCGGCCACGTGAAACCGCACGCAATCGGTGACCAAAGTCGGAAAGAACGCTTGCAACACATCTGCACCCGCATCTTCGTGGTGGCGATCTTCGGTGTCTTCCATACTGAAAGTGCCAAACTCGCTGGTGAAATGCCCGATGTCATGCAGCAGGGCCGCCACGATGATGATCTCGTCCTGACCGCTGCGCTCCGCCAATGTCGCCCCCTGTAGCATATGCTCAGCCATTGTTACGGGCTCGCCAAGGTATTCCTCGCCGCCACGCCGCTCAAAGATGTCTTCGAGAAAGGCAACGATGTTGGCGGGCGTCAGATTGGTGACCGGATGTTCGCTCATTGCGCGGCCTCCGGATGCTGCGCCCGCAGGACCGCCAGCTTCGACAACAGCGCATCCTTGTCGGCATAACAGCCCTGTAACCACCTTGTGCCTGATCCTGAATATCCCTTGCGGGCGTGCAGCACCCGGGTGTTGTCGACCAGAAAACTGTCGCCGGGGTTCAGGCGAAAACTTACCTCCATTGCAGGATCGTCAATAATGTCGCCCATGCGCCGATAGGCTTGGTAATAAAGCGCCATCTCATCGAAGGGCACATCGGTGATTGCGGCGGCGGAGCGGTTGTTGAAGCGCACTGCAATCAGTTCGCCATCGGGGGCCAATTCGATCATCGGGCGCCGGGATTGCAGCAAAACGTCGTCTGCCCCGGCGTACTCGAACCGGGCACAGTGACGGCTCAGCACATCGAACCAGTCGGGGTTTTCCTCCTGCAATCTCCGGGCGACGGCAAACCCGTCCACAACCATGTTCTCACCGCCCGCCGCCGAGCTTTCTAGGCAGTAGAGGAGTTGAAGTGTCGGCACCGGGTCACGGTAGGGATTGTCCGTATGGGCCTGCAATCCCAGACCGGTGAAGGCAAGGTTCGTCGGGTTCACTTCGGTACGCACCTCAAAGTGGCGACCATAGTTGGTTTCGCGCACATGCCCGAACCAATCCACGATGCCCATGAGCGCCTGGTCGTGCACGGGCCCACCTGAGAGTTTGGCAAACCCGTAACGCGCAAACCGGGACAGCCATGCCCTGAGAGCACGGGGGCTGGAGGCCACATCACCATATTGCGCCGAAGGCACCGCATCCATCAGATGGTGATCCCAGGTCTCGATCCCCTCCGCGACCCAGCCCGCGCGTGCAGGCAGGGGGCGATCATAGGCGTTTTGCACCAGCCAATCGATGTCGTAAGTGATGGTTTTGTCTTCGGGCTGAAACCCTACGGTCAGCGTGTGGTCAGAGAGTGCCACCGCTCCGATACGCGTGTCCTGCGGGATGTCCTGCAGCGTAATCAGCCGTTGGCCATTTTGTAGTGACCGGGTTCCTGCGTCACTGGCGTTGTCCCTCAGCCAGATGGCATGAAACCGCAACCTTCCGGCGGTTGTTTCAACTTCGAGATGCTGGCCATCTTTGCTTACTGTGACGTCATTCATGGCGGTTGCCTTGCATTTTTGCCGGTTGTTCTGCTTGCAGTATTTCATGCCTCAGCCATAATGGCGATGTGGAAAAACTGACACCAAGGCTACGAAATTCTTATGAGTGAGTTTGCTCTGAATTCAGTACCCTTGGAGTGGATACGCGGTTTTGAAGCAGCCGGTCGTTTGGGCAGTTTCACAGCCGCAGCCTCGGAGCTGAAGGTGACCCAAGCTGCGGTTAGCCAGCGCATCACGAACCTTGAAGGACGCATTGGTCGGCCGTTGTTCTTGCGCGGCGCGCGCGGCATCACGCTGACTGTGGATGGTGAGGCCTGGCTGCCCTATGTCTCGGCGGCCATGCGTAATCTCAACGAGAGCTTCGAAGAGATTTTTGGCAGCCAACGCGAGAAATTGACGATCTCGGCAAGCGCGTCGGTCATCGAACTATGGCTCGCGCCGCGATTGCGCAACATACTCGGAGGTGACAGGGCGCAGATCGTTTTTTCCACGCGGGTTCTGCAACCGCAGCCACAGCAGCTCGATGCGATGATCCGGGTTGAATACGGGACCGGCGATTGGGCCGCGGGTCGCAAGGAAAAGCTATTTGCAGAGCGGCTCAGCCCGGTTGCTGCGCCAAAACTGATTGCGCAAGCCCGTGATTGGCGCAGCCTGCCGCGCATCGCAGTGTCGGGCCCTCGCGCCGGATGGCAGGAATGGGCGCGGTTTGCGGGAGATCCGACAACGCCGGTGCCAAGGATGCGGTTTGACAGCTTTGCAGCAGCGCTTGCGGCTGCGCTGGCGGGGCAGGGGGTTTTGTTGGCATCGCTGCCGCTTTGTACCGGGCCGCTGGGCGCGGGAGAGTTGGTGCGCTTGTCCAAGGCGCAGTTGGAGACGCCGGAGACCTATTGGATGATCGCAGATACTGACCAGATCACGCCTTCCGCCTGGCGTCGCATGCATGCGCAGTTCACAGGTGCACCTTCGCCAACCTGAACAGAGCGACGACCTGTGCCAAGGCTTGCAACCGCAAGCCGCCAAGGTGACGTTTTGCTAATTCGACGTAGGATTGCCACGCGCCAGCCCATCAGCACCGGTACCGCGCAACACCGAACAGTTGGGGTAGCCATAGCCCCAACGCCAACTCAAGCCCGAACAGGGACCGCCGCCCGCGCGCACAGCGTAATACATGGCTTCGGCGATGCTGGTATAGGCCAGTCGCACGGTCTCGGGGCTACCGTCTTCAAGCTCTTGCTGGGCCTTGACCGCACGTTTGCCCCGCGCCAGAACGCAGGCTTTCAATGCCTTGTCTGCGCGCAATCGGGCTTGGTAGCTCTTCACCGCATTTCGGGCGCCGCCTGCGTTATGATAGCGACGATCATGGGTGACACAGCAGGCTTCCCACGGGGGTTTTGATCCGTAGGTATTTGCCAGTTCCGGGAACTGCCGGGAAGCTGCGCGCCAGATGTCCGACATGCCACCGCTGCAGCCATCGGTGGTAAAACCCGTCACTTTCGCCTCGATGCTTTGCGCCACCAGTGCCCTGTGAGCAGGCAGTTCGGTGAACCGGCCGAAACCGGTCACTTCCTGAGCGTGAACCGGACCGGCGATCAAAAGGATCGCAATGGCAAAAAACGCTTTACGGCCGATCATTTGCCGCCTCGTCTTCATCGAAGGTCAACCCGAAACGGTCCGCGAACAGGATGAACAAGCGCTCGGATGTCGTCAGGTCGGATCTTGCCTCCATCACCTGCCTTGCCAGGGCCGGTTCATCGGTGATGATGCCGTCCACGCCCATCGACATTAGGGCGGACATGGTCAACGGCTCATTCACGGTCCAGACGTACAGCTTCTTTCCCTGATTACGGGCGCTGCGGACCAGATGAGGGCCGGCCATGGAGGTGCTGACGGCGATGAAATCCGCGTCCAGAGCAGCCAGATTTCCAAGCGCCGTCGCGGCCAGAACACCGGCAGACCACTCCGGGCGCAACGCCTTCATTTTTTGTACGGCGGGGTATTTGAGGGACATGGTTGCCACCTGATCCGACATGCCTGCCGCTTCGACAATTGCTGCGGTGCGGGCTTCCAGGTCTTCGTCATGGCCGTAGTACTTCAGCTCGATCAGCAGCTTCGATTTGTCGCGTGTAATCTCCAGCACCTCGGCAAGTGACGGGATGCGCTCGGACGCATAGGTCGGATCAAACCAGCTGCCGATATCGAGATCGGCCAGATCCTTTGCAGTGGCCTCCCAGATTTTCAGATCAACCCCGGACAGTTTCATGAAATCGCTGTCGTGCATGACAACGACCTCACCCTCCGCCGTTTCCTGGACATCAATTTCTACCCAATCGGCCCCGTCCTCGACGGCTTTGCGGATCGAGGCGAGCGTGTTTTCAGGGCGCACACCCGCAGCCCCCCGATGGGCGATGATTTCTATGGTTTCCGCACTTTGCACGCGGTTGATGAGCACACCACCGCCCACGATCCCAAATAGTGCGAGGGCGATGGCGCCCAAGAGCATCCACCGCGGTCTCAAAAAACTGGCTGCGGCGGGTACATCCAGTGGTTTGACCGGGTGGTCATCGTCATGAAGCCTGTAGAGCAGTCGGGCCAAAGCACCCAATGCGATGGCGCTCAGGATCATACCGCAGACCGTCCAGGCCGCAGCAAGGCACATGGCAAAGGTCAGTTTGGTGCGCAAGGCCGCGCCGAACCCATCTGCCGCATGACGGATCAGCCACCCGAAAACCAATGCCAGAACAAAGGCCAAGACGGTGCGGATGCCCAACCAGATCAACAGGCCGCGCAGAAGACGCCAGCGTTGACCCGCCATGGTCTCGGCGCTCCGCGCAAAGCAGTCGCGTGGGTGGATGTCGTCAAAGAGCACCAGATGAAGCGCCACAGCCCAGAGCAGCAGGCGTTGCAACAGAATCACCAGCATCACGCCCATAAGCACTGCGATCATCGCCAACCCGCTCAAAAATTCCGGCGGCCGGGCGGTCAGATAGTAGTTGATGTCGTAATCACCGAAGTAGCGCCCGGCGATAAACGCAGCCGCCAGCGCAAAAGGCGCCGTGATCAGCAAGATGCGCAAAACAAAACGGACGGCAAAATTTGCAAGTAGGTAGAACCGCTCGCCCAGCAGCATCATTGTTGCGTGCAAGGCTTCGAAGCTATTTTGGCTTTGACTTTGGAATGAAACCGTCATCGCCGCGAGGCCGATGATCGACGCCAGCAGAATGATCGCCGAAATCCCGAGGAAGATCGGAAACCCCATGGGCGAAAAGAAGAACTGGGCGATGGCCTGATCTGTGAGAGCAGCCTGACCCGATATGGAGATTGCCAGAGTGACGATCAGGGTGGTCAGAGGCAGCATCACCGCAATGCTCAGTAGGCGTACGGCGATGAAAATAGGAACGACAATCCCGCGACGGGCCCAGGTGTCTTGATAGGCTTGCAGTACGGTCATGATTACAGGGGCTGCCCGGTTTTGATACGTGTCGTGGCTGGCAAGTTATGAATGCCGTCTGGACTGACCCTAAACGCTGCGCCGATCCGCGTCATGTGTTTTTCAGGAACCCGATGCGAAGAGGCTGCTTGCCCCCCCATAGATCAGACGAAGGGCGAGAACCGTCAGGATGATGCTCAATATCCGTTTGAAAACAACTTCATTGCTGCGCAGCAGTACAAGCCGCCCCGCCATGGCGCCCAGAAACCCGCAGAGGATGAGGAGGGTAATCAGCCCCGCCCATTGAGAAAAGGCAAATCCAAGCAGTCCGAAGGTGAAGGTTTTCAGCAGATGTTGAATGGTCATGAACGTGGCCTGAGTTGCGACATGGCTGACCCGGTTCAATTCCAATGATTTTACATAGGCGGCCACGAAAGGCCCGGTTGCTCCAAAGAACATTGTCAGAAAGCTGGAGATCACACCGGTGATGCCAGCTGATTTGCGCATCAGCGCAGGGGGCTTGAAGAGAACGGACCAGAGAATAAAGAGACCAACGGCGATTTGCAGAACGCCCGCATCGAGTTGCACGACAAAGAGGCCCCCCAGAACGATCCCGATCAAGGATCCGACAACAAAGGGCATCATCACGGCGGTGTAGATTTCGCGCCGAAAGAGGAAACAGCGCCCGGCGTTGGATCCCACCTGCACCAACCCATGAACGGGTATGACGGCCGCCGCTGGTAGTAGGGAAGCCAGCATTGCCAGCATCAACACGCCCCCACCGATCCCGAAGCCGGCAGTGATCAACGATGCGAGAAAGCTCATTCCCATCAGAGCCAGGGCGACGGGCCAACCGAGACCTGCGTTTAACACCTCCGCGATCATAGGACGGTTCGCTGCGGGATGTGGGAGTATTTAGTCATGGCACCGGGCCTATCATTGGATGGGGCGTCGACCGGGGGCGAGGCCCCCAGAGCGGTTAAACAACAGCCACAGAGATGCTGCCCAGACCTTCGATGAAAACCTCCATGGTTTCTCCTTTAACGACAGGGCCGACGCCTGCGGGTGTGCCGGAGAGGATCACATCTCCTGCTGCGAGCTCGAAATATTGTGAGAGATAGGCAATCATTTCGGCGGTCTTCCAGATCATCTGGTTCAGATCGCCTTCCTGGCGGGATTCGCCATTCACGGTCAGGGTGATTGCCCCATGATCCAAATGCCCGGTTTGCGAAACGGGATGCACCTGGCCAACGGGGGCGGATCGTTCGAACGCCTTGCCAATCTCCCAGGGACGCCCGGCTTTTTTCATCTCTGCCTGAAGATCGCGGCGCGTCATATCCAAAGCGACCGCATACCCGAATACGTGGTCGAGCGCCGACTCTACGGGAATATTGGCACCGCCGGATGCCAACATGATTGCGAGTTCAGCTTCGTGATGGACGTCGGCTGAGTGAGGCGGGTAAGGAAAAATGCCGCTTGTATCGAGGTTGTCAGGGTTTTTCTGAAAGAAAAACGGTGCTTCACGATCCGGGTCATGCCCCATTTCGATCGCATGTGCGGCATAATTTCGACCGATACAGTAAACTCTGCGCACCGGGAAACGCGCCTCCGATCCGACCACGGGCAAAGCGACAACCGGTGGCGTTTCAATCACGAAATCTAGCATGTGTCTCCCCGAGGAACTGGCGTTTCGTCAGGACCATAGCGCTTTGCCATTCAACCGCAATGGTCTGACTCTCTTCAGCGTTGGTACCGGGGTTTGGAGGGTGCAGTCCTTTTGCGAGGGCGGACAAATTGCGTTGCAGTCTGAAAGGCTGATACGCCAAGCTGCTTAAATTGCCTTCAAACAAGAGCTTGTGATCAATTAGTTGATTGACAGCACCGAGCACTTGAGAGTTCATGCCGCCATGCACGACAAATCCAAAACCGGTGCTGCCCGGCAGTTTCTGCCCCACCGGATCAAGCGTTTCGTGGCATCAGCATTCAGATGAACCAGATTGCGGGTTGCACCTGGCTCGGTTGCTGGAAAATTCAAGAGGGGAAGGGTCATGCGCAAGACGGTGCACTCATTGATTTCTGATCACGACAGGACCAGGTTGGCCATCGGGGCGCCGGATCGCGCCTGGATGACCTATGGTTGCCTGCGCGATCTGTCGTCGGAAGTGGCAACATCGCTCAACGGGATGGGGATTGCTAAGGCGGACCGTGTCGCCATCGTGCTGCCCAATGGCCCGGAGATGGCCGCCGCTTTTGTCACCGTCGCTCAGGTTGCGACAACCGCGCCGTTGAACCCGGCCTACAGAGAAGAAGAGTATGAATTCTATCTCGGTGATCTAGGCGCAAAAGCCATCATCGTAACAGAGGAGTATTCCGGTGCGGCATTGGTTGTTGCACAGAAACTGGGCATGATCATCATCCGCTTGCGGGTACCTGTTGGCGCTCCGGCTGGATACTTCAATCTGAGCTCTGAAAGCGCTGGAATAGCAGAGAAAAAAGAAATCCAGCACGATGATGTGGCGTTGATCTTGCACACGTCCGGGACAACCTCGCGGCCCAAGATCGTGCCGTTGTTGCAAGCCAATGTTGCCGCCTCTGCGGATCATGTCCGGATGTCGCTTAACCTCGCGGCGACGGATCGCTGCCTGAATGTGATGCCCTTGTTCCATATTCATGGACTGATCGCGGCGGTATTGGCCTCGCTTGCGGCGGGCGCCTCGGTCTGGTGCGCACCGGGCTTCGATGCGTTGCGATTTTTCGGTTGGATGAAATCGGCGCAACCAACCTGGTATACCGCCGTGCCCACGATGCATCAGGCAATCCTTGCGCGCGCCGGTCGGAATGAAGATGTGATCAGGCAGACAAGCTTGCGGTTTCTGCGATCCTCGTCAGCCTCCTTGCCAGCACAGGTCATGCTGGCGCTCAATGAAACTTTCAATGCGCCGGTCATCGAAGGCTATGGCATGACCGAAGCCGCCCACCAGATGGCCTCCAACCCGCTGGACCCGGGTGCCCAAAAACCCGGGGCGGTTGGTGTTGAGGCGGGACCTATGGTGCGCATCGCTCATGAGGTGGAAAACCATTTAATCGACGGCACGGGTGAGGTGGTCATTTCCGGCCCCAATGTCACACCCGGTTACGAAGGCAACCCCGAAGCCAATGAAAAGAGCTTCTTTCAAGCTGAAGGACATCGGTGGTTTCGCACCGGCGACCAGGGGGCTTTTGACGAGGATGGATATCTCGTTTTGACCGGTCGCCTGAAGGAGATCATCAATCGGGGCGGCGAAAAGATCAGCCCGCTGGAAGTGGACGGTGTGTTGTTGGATCATCCAGCCATTGCACAGGTGGTCACCTTTGCATTGCCCCATCCGAAACTGGGGGAAGATGTCGCGGCGGCCGTCGTTCTGCACGAAGGACAGACAGCCAGCGAACAGGACATCCGCAATTTTGCGGCAAAACGTATCGCGGATTTCAAGGTTCCCCGAAAGGTGATTGTCATGGAGGAAATTCCAAAAGGGGCGACCGGCAAGATGCAACGTATCGGTCTTGCGGAAAAACTGGGATTGGTGGCGCAGGCGTAAGATGAAAATCTGTATTTTCGGTGCCGGTGCGATTGGCGGCTACATGGGGGTCAAACTGGCGCAGGTCGGTGCCGATGTCAGCCTGGTTGCACGTGGACCACATCTTGAAGCGATGAAAAGCAGAGGTCTGACCCTGCTCGAAGAGAATGGGGTCGAAAGCCGCGTTCAAGTCCAGGCAAGTGCGGATCCTGAGGATCTGGGGCCGCAGGATTACGTGATTGTCACGCTAAAAGCCCATTCGGTGCCGCCGGTGGTGCCTAAAATGCGGCCCCTGATCGGTGAAAACACCACGATTGTCAGTGGCGTGAACGGCGTGCCATGGTGGTATTTTCACAAGATCGGAGGCCCCCTTGAGGGCACGCGCTTGCAATCCGTTGATCCCGGTGATGCGCAATGGAATGGGTTTGGCCCTGACCGTGTACTGGGCTGTGTGGTCTACCCCGCGGCGGAGGTGACTGAACCCGGCACGGTCCGGCACATCGAAGGCAACCGGTTTTCTCTGGGAGAGCCGGATGGCGCAAAATCTGACCGCGCCGTCGCACTTTCCAAGGCTCTGATGGCCGCCGGTCTGAAGGCGCCTGTACGGCCGCGATTGCGCGATGAAATCTGGGTGAAGCTCTGGGGCAACCTGTCGTTCAATCCGATTTCAGCGCTGACCCATGCGACCCTGGATGTATTGTGCACAGATACCGGCACGCGGAATGTTGCGCGCGGGATGATGGTTGAGGCGCAGACCATCGCCGAAAAGCTGGGTGTCAGGTTCCCGATCGACGTCGAGCGTCGCATCGATGGCGGTGCAGCGGTGGGTGCACATCGCACGTCGATGCTGCAGGATCTGGATGCAGACCGCCCAATGGAAATCGACGCGCTGGTCGGGTCCGTTCAGGAGCTGGGCCGCATCACACAGACACCGACGCCGACCATCGATACGGTTCTGGCGCTGGTTCAGCTTCGTGCCCGAACCGCCGGACTCTATTGATCTGCAAGTCGCGGAGGGAGGTGCCTGCCTTGGCCGGTCAGCTTTTATCAGCCTCGGCTGGGTCGGCGGAGATTTCTCTGAGCAATCCGTCCAGAAACTTTTGAATGACCGCGTGCCGGTCCTTTGCCATACGGGCACCGGTCTCTGTCTTGAAGGACCCGGCGAGATGCAGCAGCTTGGTGCGGAAGTGATCAATCGCATATGTGCTGTCGTCCAGCGCGCGCCTTGAGGCATCGGGGTCCGCAGGATCATAGATGGACCGGTTGAGCCGTCCCGAAACGTAAAAGCATCGCGCAATGCCAATGTGCCCAATCGCGTCAAGGCGATCGGCATCCTGTAGAATTCTGGCCTCCACTGTGGTCGGGGCGACATTGGCAGAAAAGCTATGTGCCTCGATGGCATGGGCGACGTTGTTGATAGCGTCCTGATCCCAGCCAAGATCGCTCAACAATTGAGATGCCCTCTCGGCCGCCATGCGAGAGGCCGAAGATCGCAACGGCGCGTTTTTGGGCACCTCGACGCAATCGTGGAGCAGGGTCGCGGCCGTCAGAATGACCATGTCCCCGCCCTCAAGGGCACTCAGGGCTCGAACATTTTGCCATACACGCAAGATATGCGACAGGTCATGTGATCCGTCATCGGTTGCCTCAGAAACGAATGGCAACAATTGGCTGGCGATATTTTCGTGCGGGGCGAAACGTGACAGGAAATCCATCTCCATCGGCTACCAAATGCACCCCATGACGACAACAGGTACAAATTTGTCTGGTCCCGCCTGATGCACGGTCTGTTCATGTCAGGGTTTCGAACCATCATGCCATGACCCAGTATTTTTCAGATTTGGTGCTGCCTCCTGCTCTGTCCAGCTGACCGGCAGGGCCACGCGCAACCGGTGCATCTTACGCACCTTAAGGCGCCAAAAGCGCTCTGCGCCGTCAAAATCTGCTACTTCGCGCGCATCCCAGACAATGGAGGTTGTGCCACTGATCATCAGCAGATCACCATTGGTGTAGTCGATGAACAGAAGACCCGCGCGTGGGGTTTCGATCATATTTCCAAGCGTGTTGAAGAAATTGTTGCCGGAAAAATCCGGGATGGTGAGGGTGTCGCCCTCAACCTTCACGAAACCGGGTTTGCCTCCTCGGTGCGACATGTCCGCGCCGTGGGCGACCGTCTCCGCCGTTTCGGAGAGATTGGCCGTCGCGACAAAGAAGGTTTCCGCGCCTGTGATGAGCTTGCGGGCCTCTGCATCCAGGGCGGTCAGCGTCTCGTGGGGGCGTGCCGATGTCGGTTGCTGCACCTCGGAAACGTCACGGGTTTTGATATATTGGGGACAATTGCCAAAGGATTGGTCGACCATCAGATCGAATTCTCCCTCCGCAACACGGCTGACCCGGCCATTGACCCGGTTGCGACGCCGGTTGTTGAGGCCCATACCCAAAAACCCCATAGCACTGCCGACGCGAAGCGAAGCGGCCAGCGGATCCCCAGCAAAGGGACGCGCCTTGATCGTTAATTTGCGGGTATCCGGCGATCTGATGAAACCTTGCCCGCCATACAAGACCGATGCCCAGGGCCAGCCTGCCGCGTCTACATGACCGGCAAAGATCATCGGAAGGCTTTCGTAAAATGCGCGGTGCTGATCGGGCATGAAATCCCGTACGCCGCGACGCCCAATCATCTCTACTCTTTCACGAACGCCAACTATTTCCTGTGCTGCGCGTTCGCCTTTGTGAAACGGTGACGTCGCTTCTTGCCAGCCGGTATTCTGGGTCATTGGGACACTCCCTGGAAGGGGGCACGCGGTGACAGATCGCCGCGCGCGGCGTTTTTCAGGCAACAAGGCCCGCGTTGGTTGCCGGCATCGGAACGAAACCGGGCAGTGCTTCGATGCGGGCCAACAGGGCGCGTACCTTGGGGTAGGGATCAAGAGAGACATTTCCCTCAGGCGCATGCGCGGTGTAGCTGTAGATTGCGATGTCCGCGATGCTGGGACGGGTGCCGACCAGCCATTCGCGGCCCTCAAGATGCTGTTCAAGACGCCCCAAAGCAATGCTCGCAATCGTCTGGCAGCGGTCGGCGTCCAAAGGTGCACCAAAGACGGTGATCAACCGCGCCGCGGCAGGACCATTGGCGATCTCACCGGCGGCGAGGGACAAGAACCGCTGCACCTGCGCTTCGTTCAGAGGATCACCGGGCAACCAGTCGGGAGCAAATTTGCGCGCCAGATAGACAAGGATCGCGTTGGAATCCGAAATGACGCTCTGGCCATCCTCGATCACCGGGACCTGCCCGGCAGGGTTCAGTGACAAGAAGGCTTCGGATTTCTGCGCGCCGTTTGCAAGATCAACATCGATCAACTCATGATCAATGCCGATCAGACTGGCAAATAATTCGACACGGTGGCTGTGACCGGATTTTGCAAAGCGATGAATGCGAATGGGAGAAGGCATTAAGCGGGTCCTCGTCATATCTGGTGGTCAGGTGAATTCCTGACCATGACAGGGATTTACGATATGTATTAAATGAATATAATGATCTAAAATATAGAAATTTTATGAACAAAATGAGGATAATTATGCGAAGCTGTAAATCTGATGGATAAAATCGAAACGATGCGTGCCTTTGTGGCGGTGGCACGGGAAGGGTCTTTTACCGGCGCGGGAAAGAGACTGGGCGTCAGCACCAAGATTGTCAGCAAATATGTGGCGCAGTTGGAGAACCGGCTGGCGGTGCAGCTCTTTAACCGTACAACGCGAAGCGTGGCATTGACAGCCTCCGGTCGCGCATATCTGGAGCGATGCACCCCTTTGCTGGATCAGTTTGATGAGCTTGAAGCGCTTGTTCAGGACCACCAGACGGCGCTATCCGGTCCCATCCGGCTGACCGCGCCGACCGGATTTGGCAGCACCAAACTCATACCGCCGTTGCAGGAATTCATGGCGCGCCATCCGGATGTAACGCTTGATCTGCGCCTGACAGATACACGTGTGGCACTGGTCGAAGAGGGGCTCGATCTGGGTATTCGCATCGGTGCCTTGCCTGATTCAACGCTGGTGGCACGCAAGCTTTCGGACATGCCGCTCATTGTCTGTGCGGCACCGGAGTATCTGGCTTTGCATGGCAAACCGGATCACCCGGCAGCGCTTTCGACCCATAACTGCCTGATTAACGATGGCCGTGACGCACCGCAAAACTGGCCCTTTTCCAAGAACGGTACCAGCCATTCTGTGCATGTATCAGGCGCCTTTCACGCGAATGCACCTGCCGCCATTGCCGGGATCGCCATCGCGGGCGGGGGCATCGCCATGAGCCCCTATTACGCCGTTGAAACCGCGCTGAACGAGGGCCGATTGGAACGGCTTTTTGAAGACTACAAGACCGCAGACATGGGACTTTACGCGCTCTACCCGCCAAACCGTCACCTGACCGCCAGAGTGCGGGCGCTGATCGATCACCTGGTCGATTGCTATGCCGGGCGGTGGTAATCGCGATTTCTGCTGCGACAGGTCGGCGCAGACGGGCTTGCGCATTCCGGCAAATGCGCCATGTCTTGAGTGAGAGCAAATACAAAGGCGTCCTGGGATGCTGAAGATCGACCATCTGTCGAAACGCTATGTCACCGGTGCCGAACCGGTTGAGGTCTTGACCGATGTTTCATTCGAAATGGCTGCGGGTGAAACGCTTGCACTGGAAGGTGAATCAGGCAGTGGCAAGAGCACACTTTTGCATCTGGTCGGGGGGCTTGATCAGGTAAGCGGTGGCCGCATCGTTGTGGATGGCACCGACATCACCGACCTGCCTGATCACAAGACGGCTCAATTACGGCGCGAGACCATCGGGCTGATCTTTCAGCAATTCAACCTGATCCCCAGCCTGACCGTCGCAAGCAATATCGCCTTTCATGCGCGGTTGTCGGGGCGGCATGACCCCGAGTGGTCGGCCTATCTCGCTGAAAAGATTGGCTTGCACGAACATCTGGACAAATACCCAGAGGCCATTTCCGGGGGCCAGCAGCAACGTGTCGCGATCGCGCGTTCCCTAGCGGCCCGTCCGCGATTGTTACTGGCGGACGAGCCCACCGGAAATCTGGATGAGGCTACAGCCGATCAGGTTCTGGGGCTCATGCTGGAAAGTGCGACAGAAGCAGGAACCGCCATTCTCATGGTGACCCATTCGACCCGTCAGGCGGCCCGGATGCAGCGCCGGTTGACCCTGTCGCGCGGTCGGGTTCAAGGCGTGCCCGCACAGGCGGCGGTATCATGACGCGACCGGGGCTGATGGCCTTGATGTCGCACTGGCGGCGAAACCCCTGGCAATTGGCGACATTGATTGCCGGGCTCGCATTGGCGACAGCTTTGTGGTGCGGTGTCCAGGCGATCAATGCCGAAGCGCGCGCCAGCTATCAACGCGCATCTGATATTTTGGCGTCTGGCGATCTGGAGCAGATGCGCAAACGCGATGGCACCACGATCAGCACAGACGAATATGTGTCCCTCAGGCGTATGGGCTGGCAGGTCAGTCCGGTGCTGGAGGGCAACTTCACTGTCGGCGGTCAGACAGTGCGGATGATTGGGATTGAGCCCATGACCATGCCGCGCCCCGTCGGTTTCGAGAACACGGAAAACACAATCGAAGACGCATCGCGCTTGCGGGTGCATCCCGATGACCTCGCGATCTTTGCCAATATTGATGTGGAAGTTCAGGGGGATGCGGGTCGGTCCCCGGGAACGGCCCTTGGGGACATCTCGACTGTTCAGCAGGTTTTAGAAGCGCCCGACCAGATTACCCGTCTGATTGTCGATCCTATTCAGCCCGTCGGTCTGCCGCCGCTTCCGGATCAATATGTCGTAGAAGGCAGAACTGGCCAGAATGACGTTGCACGGCTGACCCGGAGCTTTCATCTGAACCTCACGGCATTCGGCCTTTTGTCTTTTGCGGTTGGCCTCTTCATCGTTTACGGCGCGGTGGGCCTCGCGTTTGAACAGCGTCGGGGTGTTTTCAGGACCTTGCGCGCCATGGGCATGCCGCTGCGACAGCTGATGATCCTTCTGGCATTGGAGCTTGGCGTGTTTGCGCTTGTCGCGGGCGGGTTGGGTGTGGCGCTGGGCTATTTCATTGCAGCGGCCTTGTTACCGGATGTGGCGGCGACACTGCGCGGTCTTTATGGCGCGGATATTTCCGGACATCTCCGGCTGCGCCCATCCTGGTGGCTTTCAGGTCTGGGAATGGCGCTCGCGGGCACCGGCGTGGCGGCTGTGGCCGCTTTGATCAAGCTTGCACGTATGCCCCTCTTGTCCTTCAACCACCCCCGCGCAATGAGCATGCATGCGCTGGCCTCCGGACGCTGGCTGGCGGGCGTGGCGATGCTGCTTCTGGCGGCGGGCGTGGTCATGAGCATCTGGGGGCAAGGGTTGATCGCGGGGTTCTCATTGCTCGCTTGCCTGCTTCTGGGGGCTGCCTTTTGCCTGCCGTTGTTTCTGGCACTGACGCTCGAAGGCGCCGGACGGCTTAGCAAAGGCGTTTTGGCGCAATGGTTCTGGGCCGACAGCAGGCAGCAGTTGCCGGGGCTTTCCATGGCCCTGATGGCACTGCTTCTGGCCATGGCCGCGAATATCGGCGTCTCGACGATGGTGTCGAGTTTCAGATTGACCTTTACCGGCTATCTCGATCAGCGCTTGTCTTCTGAGCTTTATCTCAGGTTGGCGACACCACAGGAGGCCAATGTCATTGTTGCTGATCTTGCGGCGCGAGGGGTCACCGTTTTGCCCATCATGTCGGTTGATGCCCGCATCGCCGGGCTTCCTGCCGAAATCTACGGCTTGCGGGATGATGCGACCTACCGTGAGAATTGGCCTGTCTTGCATTCTGTGCCGGACGTTTGGGACAGGCTGGCGGCGGGCGAAGGGGCCCTGATCAACGAGCAACTGGCGCGGCGCAATGATTTGCATCCCGGGGATATGCTTGCAACAGGTGACCGGATTCTGGGCGTCTACAGTGATTACGGCAACTCCGAGGGGCAGGTGATCATTGCCGAGGCCGCATTTTCGCAACGTTACCCGCAAAAACAGGCGACGCATTTCGGCTTGCGGACCAATGACCCGGTTGGCTTGGCGGCTGATTTGAGGGCCAGGTATGGTCTGACTGGCGAGGCGTTGATTGATCAGAAACAACTCAAGGCCTTTTCTCTGTCCGTATTCGAACGGACGTTTTCGGTGACCTCCGCGCTAAATCTCTTGACCCTCTCGGTCGCAGGTCTGGCGATCCTGATCAGCCTGCTGACGCTCGCGACGCTTCGCCTGCCGCAACTGGCACCGGTTTGGGCCTTGGGGCTCACGCGCCGACATCTGGCTTTTCTTGAGGTGCTGCGCGCATTGTGTCTGGCACTTGTCACTGGGATATTTGCCATACCACTGGGCCTGGCACTAGCCTGGGTGCTTTTAGCGGTCGTCAATGTTGAGGCATTTGGCTGGCAACTGCCGATGTTCCTGTTTCCGGCAGAATATCTCCAGCTTGGGGCGTTGACGCTTCTCGCGGCCTTGTTGGCGGCAGTCTGGCCCGCCATCCGATTGGCCCGGACGCCCCCTGACAAACTGCTTAGGGTGTTTAGCAATGAACGTTAAACCATTTATATCATTGTGTTTTGTCAATATTTGGTTGGGTGCGGCGGCAATGGCGCAGGGTTTTGCCGGATTGGGCGGCGATGCGGAGGGATTTGCCTTACCACAGCGCGGGTATGTCTTTGATTTCCCCGCCGATCATGGCCCGCACCCGGAATTTCGGATCGAATGGTGGTATCTGACCGCAAATCTCCGCGACGCTGACGGCGTGGCCTACGGGCTGCAATGGACCCTGTTTCGCAGCGCGCTGGAGCCCGTGGAAAGGCCCGGTTGGGACAGTCCGCAGCTTTGGCTGGCGCATGCGGCTGTTACAACACCGACAGGTCATCATGTTGCAGAACGGCGCGCCCGCGGGGGGATTGGGCAAGCAGGTGTAAAGGCCGCACCTTTTGAAGCCTGGATAGACGATTGGCATATGCAGGGGCCAAGTCTCGATAAGCTGGCATTGCGCGCTAGCGGGACCGATTTTTCCTATCAGATGCAGCTTGAGGCCAAAGGTCCGCTGGTCCTGCATGGGGACGGTGGGTATTCTCAGAAATCGGCATCCGGACGCGCCAGCTATTACTATTCGCAGCCATTTTTCGATATAGCCGGGACCTTGACCCTACCGCAGGGGGATATTGCCGTCACCGGTCACGCCTGGATGGACAGGGAATGGGCATCACAGCCCCTGGGGGCGTCTCAGGTCAGCTGGGATTGGTTCTCCATGGCCTTTGACGGCGGGGACCGGTTGATGGGTTTCACCCTGCGTGACACGGAAGGCGGCGCGTATACGGCCGCGACCTGGATTGATACGGAAGGAGGCGCCACAGCATTTGCCGATGGTGCCTTCAGGGCGGAGCCCTTGGCGACCAGCACGGTCGCAGGGCGGCAAATCCCGACCCTTTGGCGGGCGCAGCTACCGGAAAAAGGCGTGGATGTCACGGTCGAAGCGCTGAACGCTGATGCCTGGATGGCCACGTCGATCCCTTATTGGGAAGGGCCCGTCACCATCCGTGGCAGTCACGCTGGGCGCGGCTACCTGGAAATGACCGGTTACTGACCCTTCAGGTGACGCGAGGTTCTTGTCGGCCGGTGCTTGGGCGGGGTTTTCGCCTCGGGCCCGGCAAGTTAGTCTGAGGCGACCTATGCATGGGAGGAGCCCGATGTCTCGGATTGGCACGCTGACCCGCCGTGGATTGATCATGGGCGCGGTGGCCGTTGCAGGCGGCGTCGCCTTTGGCACCTATCGCGTGATGCGCCCGCATGCGAACCCCCTGACGGCGGGGCTGGGCCCGGGTGACGCCAGTTTCAACGCCTTTGTGCGGGTCACCTCGCGTGGCGTGACCCTGATCCTGCCGCATGTGGATCTGGGGCAGGGGGCGTCATCCCTGCAAGCCATGCTCATTGCCGAAGAGCTTGATCTTGAACCCGGCCAATATGATATCGAACAGGCGCAACCGAATCCTGCGTATTACAATACCGCCATGGCTGATGAGGCGGTTCCGTTTATGTCGACTGACACAAGCTGGGGTGCTGAGACCATGCGCGACGTCATGGGTGCGCTGATCAAACTCGCAGGCGTGCAGGTGACGGGTGGCTCCACAACCGTGCCTGACAGTTTCGACAAGCTGCGCATGGCAGGCGCGGTTGCCCGCGAGACCCTCAAGGCCGCTGCGGCGACGCAAACCGGTTTTGCCGCAACAGAGCTGAAAACGGCGCGCGGCGTGGTCATTCTGCCGGATGGCGGGGAAATCCCATATTCCGCTTTGGCGTCGAATGCTGCGCAAATACAACCTGTCACGGAGGTGACCCTGCGGCCCCCTGAAGCATGGCGGTTCACCGGGAAACCAATGCAAAGGACCGACATCCTCGCAAAATCGACGGGCGGGCAGCGCTACGGCATTGATTTGCAGGTCGAAGGGATGGTGTTGGCATCCGTGAAATGCAACCCGAACAAGGGCGGAGGGCTGGCGGGTTTTGACGCCAGTGCCGCCGAAACCATGCGCGGGGTGCAGCGCATTCTTCCCGTGACAGGTGGCGTTGCCGTCGTTGCAGAGAACACCTGGTACGCCATGCAGGCGCTTGATGCCATTGAGTACGACTGGAAGCCAGCCCCCTATCCTGCGGAGCAGGAAGACCACTGGGCCGCTGTGGAGGGGGCTTTTTCGCCCGAGTATCTCGACAAGACCTGGCGCAAAGAGGGTGACGTCGACGCTGTCATCGGCACCGAACCGGATGTGGCGGTTGAATATAGAGCCCCCTATGTCGCGCATCAGCCGCTGGAGCCCCTGAATGCGATTGTCCGCGTCACAGACCAGCGCGCCGATGTCTGGGCCTCTCATCAAATGCCGCGTTTTGTGCAGAAGCGCGTTGCCGACCAAACGGGGCTCAGCCCGGATCAGGTTTTCTTTCATAACCAATTTGCAGGCGGCAGTTTCGGTCATCGACTGGAATTCGACAGCATAGACCGGGCAACGGAGATCGCCCTGCAAATCAAAGGTACGCCAGTCAAGCTGACCTTCAGCCGCGAAGAGGATTTCGCGCAGGATTATCCGCGTCAGATTGGAATGGCCCGCGCCCGGGGCAAGGTTCACAATGGTCAGGTTACGGCCCTCAATCTGGAAATTGCGACGCCCTCTGCCGTACGTAGTCAAATGGGCCGCGTCGGAATGCCGGTGCCGGGCCCCGACACGCAAATCGCGGCTGGCGCATGGAATGCCCCCTATGAAATTCCAAATTTTCGGGTTGCGGCCTTCGCGGCACCGGAACTTGCGCCGACAAGCTCCTGGCGATCGGTGGGGGCGTCTACGGCGGGGTTTTTCGCAGAATCGGCCTTTGATGAATTGATTGTGGCAGCAGGGGCCGATCCGATTGCCGAACGCTTGCGGCTGGTCACTGATCCCGTGGCACGGGCCGTGATCGAGGCCGTGGCGGAGATGTCAGACTGGGGAAGGCCAGTCCCTGAAGGCAGCGGTCGGGGCGTTGCCTTTGTGAATTCCTTTGGTGTGCCGGTGGCCGAGGTCATTGATGTCACGCAGACCCCGGAGGGCATCCGGATAGACGAGGTTTTTGTGTCTGCCGATGTTGGGCGTGTGGTGGACCCGGTGAATTTCGAAAACCAGGTTCAGGGGGGCGTGGTCTGGGCTTTGGGCCATGCCATCAACTCTGAGATCACTTTCTCTGAGGGCCGGGTGACACAGGCCAATTATTATGACGCAGAAGGTATGCGATTTCACCAGACCCCGGACATCAAGGTGGTCGGGTTGGAAAATGCGACAAAAATCCGGGGCATCGGTGAACCACCAGTGCCGCCTGCCGCACCGGCGCTCGCCAATGCGATCTTTGCGGCAACGGGCGTGCGTTTGCGTGAAATGCCGTTTTACAGACACATCGACTTCGTTTGAAACCCTGTTGCAGCGCTGCCGTTTGATGGTATCTCAAAACCGACAAACCGATCAGTGCGCCTGGCCGGTGCCATAGCAAGGGGAGGGGCGGTCTCTTGGATTTTGCCGCATCAGAGGAACAAACCGCAATTTTTGATATGGCCTTTGCATTTGGGCAAGAACATATCGCTCCGTTTGCGCGTGAGTGGGAAGCCCTGGGCACAATACCCAAAGAGCTTTGGCCACTGGTGGCCCAGCTTGGGCTTGGCGGCATCTACGTGTCGGACGCCTACGGTGGTTCGGGATTGAGCCGGCTGGACGCTACGCTCGTGTTCGAGGCGCTGTCGATGTCTTGCCCGGCCGTGGCGTCTTTTTTGTCGATACACAATATGTGCGGGGGCATGATCGACAAATTTGGCTCGGAGGAAAGCAAGGAAAAATGGCTGCCCGGAATGTGCCGGATGGACACGATCTTTTCCTACTGCCTGACCGAACCGGGCTCCGGGTCTGATGCGGCGGCGTTGAGAACCCGTGCAGCCCGCACCAATGAAGGATACGTGCTCAACGGATCGAAGGCCTTCATCTCGGGCGGTGGATATTCCGATGCTTATCTGAGCATGGTGCGAACCGGAGAGGATGGGCCCAAAGGCATTTCGGCCATCGTCGTTGAAGCCGGCAGTGACGGGTTGTCCTACGGCGGGCTGGAAAGCAAGATGGGCTGGCGCGCGCAACCCACGGCACAGGTTCAGTTCGATGATTGCGCGGTGCCTGCAGAAAACCTTATCGGCGACGAAGGTCGCGGGTTTTCCTATGCAATGGCCGGGCTCGACGGTGGTCGCCTCAATATTGCGGCTTCTGCTTTGGGCGGCGCGCAATCGGCGTTGAATGCGGCCCTTGCATATGCAGCTGAACGCAAGGCCTTCGGCAAGTCCATCGATCAGTTTCAGGCGTTGCAGTTCAAACTGGCGGATATGGAGGTCAAATTGCAGGCTGCCCGTATCTTCTTGCGACAAGCGGCCTGGAAGCTCGACAGCCAGGCGGTGGATGCGACGAAATTTTGTGCAATGGCCAAGGTATTTGTCACAGATGTCGCCTTTGACGTCGCCAATGACGCGCTGCAGATACATGGCGGTTACGGTTATCTTGCGGACTATGGCGTCGAAAAAATCGTGCGTGACCTGCGCGTTCACCAAATCCTTGAAGGGACCAATGAAATCATGCGGTTGATCGTGTCGCGCCAGTTGATCGCAGAGCATGCCGCTTAAATCTTTGCTATGCTGCACGATCCAATTGATGGTTGCGGCCTCATCGCGTGAAACTCTTCGCGTATTAATTTTCGCTTCATGAGTCTTTGCCATACCTGAGTTTCAAGCGGGGTGACCCGCTTTTGCTTGGCACAGGATTTTGACGTGACAGGGCTCCACACAGAAACTGCTTTGTTTGGCACGGCAGCGCCGAAAAAAGTACTGATAGTTGACGATTCTCGCGTGATGCGGGCGTGGCTGCGGACGGTGCTCGCGTCTGATGCGAGACTTGAGGTTGTCGCCGAAGCCGCCAATGCCGTCGAAGCGCGCGATTTTTTGCGTTCGAATAGCGCGGACGTCCTGACTTTGGACATAGAAATGCCCGGCATGAGCGGGCTGGAATTCCTGACCAGGCTGATGCGGGCGCGGCCGATGCCGGTTGTCATGATGTCCAGCCTGACCGCAGCCGGCAGTGAGGCCGCTATTCAGGCTCTTTCTCGCGGCGCGATCGATTGCATGGTCAAACCCTCCAAACGTTTTGGCGAAGAATTGACTCAGGACATTTGTGAACGTGTATATCACGCGGCCTGCACGCGGCCAGGGCAGCTATCGAGCCGCGCTTCTTCTGCGCGCACGGCGCAGGATATCGATCAAAAAAACCTTGCGAGAAGTTCAAATCCTCCCTGTAGGCGAGGCGCCATTATTCTTATTGGTGCTTCGACCGGCGGGGTTGCTGCGCTTGAGACCGTATTACCCAACCTGGCTGCAAATGGTCCCCCGGTCGTCGTGGTTCAGCATATGCCGGGTAATTTTCTTCAAAGCTTTTCTGAGCGCTTGAACAGGCATCTTCCGCAGAATGTTTTTCTCGCCCGGGAGAATGTCGCCCTGCAACGCGGGGACATTGTGCTGGCTCCGGGAAACGGTCAGCATACGGAGATACGAAGGGTAAATGGCAGTTGGCATTGCTTTCATGTTCCTAATGATCCGCCAGCGCTACACTGTCCGTCTGTTGACGTTCTGTTTGCTTCCGCTGAAACCGAGGCGAAGCATGTTTCTGCGGCGCTTCTGACGGGGCTTGGTAAAGATGGCGCTGACGGCCTTCTTAAGCTTGCCAAAGCGGGTGCTGTAACATTCGGGCAGGACGAGGACACCTGCGTTGTCTACGGAATGCCGCGTGCCGCCAAAGCAATCGGTGCAGTGCAACAAGAAGTGCCGGTGGACAAAATCGGTCAAGCCATTGCCGAAAGTCATTCCGCCAAGCGGCGGTCGCCCCGACAAAGTCAAAGTACCCTGAGCTAATGTCGCTTCAAAATGTCCACATAACGCAAGGCGAGCAGGCGATAGGAAATAACCCGGATATGGTCATTAGTACATTGTTGGGGTCTTGCGTTTCTTGTTGCCTTTGGGATCCCCAAGCCGGGGTGGGCGGGATGAACCACATGCTCTTGACTTCGAGTACGTCAAAGGCAGGAGTTTGCAACCTCGCCGGCATCAATGCGATGGAATTGTTAATTAACGGGATTTTGAAATACGGCGGTCAACGGGACCGCCTCAGGGCAAAGGCTTTTGGTGGCGCTCGAATGGTTTCGGGATTGAGCGATATAGGTCAACAAAACAGTGACTTTATTCTTCACTTTCTTGAGCAGGAGAACATCATTTGCGAGGGCCACTCACTGGGCGGGGAGACCGCCCGTCAGTTGAAATTCTGGCCGTCTAGCGGGAAGGTGATGCAAAAAATTCGTGGAGATGCTGCAATAGAGACTTTGACAACGATTGATGTTGCGCCAGATATCGGCAATGAAATTGAGCTGTTTTAGTAACTTAAAGGTCTTTTCTAGTTGCACCCCAAGCCGCTGATTTAAAATGCGTATTTCTGGTTCGTTCAATTTGTCGAAACTGTGAATCCAAAAGCGCGAAACTGACCCGGCGAACGTTTGACGTTTTCATAGATGTCGTGCGCTTTATCTGACCGGAGCCGCTTGCGATATCTGTTGATAACGGCCTGGAGTATGTCGGTAGCAGTTTCCAGAGTTGGGCCGAAAACGCTGGAGTCGGTTTGATCTAAGCCCGGTTGAGTGAACCGCAGCAGAGAGCACATGCCGAAGCTACAAGCGAACCGTCATGCTGAATGGCTTGGGCGGCAATCACTTCAACGGCATCGAGGAGGTCAAGATCACACTACGCGATGGCTCTGGGCTTGCAATAACGAAAGACGAAACAGGAGGATCAATGGCGTGACACCATGCAGAAGTTGAAAGCAGATTGCGTTTTACTAATATACCTCCTTAAAAATTAAGGGGATTGCCGCGTGGAAGCATTTTGCGTTCTGTATCTCGCGATGCGGCGCCCCGTTGAAGCACTAGTTGAAGCTGTTTTGACCACGACCCACAACGCTTTCTGGGTATATTCGCCGAGCATCGGCGGTATTTTGTATGCGCGTCGGTTGCTCAGCTTGTCGTGAACAAGGTCGATGCTCCAGATGGAGTTAGGGTGTTGCGGCCGCAGCCGGATGATCGAACTGTCCTTCTGGTATCTTCACCTGAATACCATTTCCGGACCATCAATCTCGTCTCGAAAGCCAAATCAACTTTGGCAGAGTGCTAGGGGACTAAGACAGCGTTAACGGAAAGGGTCAATCGAAAGACAGGCGAAGCGCGGAGCTTGGATCACAGAAAATTCGCTGCATTGTAGAATGATCCAGCCGGGTCGAATTCTCTACTAGCTTAAGCCACATTGGGTTCTAAAGAATCTGACGACGCAAACGTCAGAATAGATCCAAATCACCCAAAGATTCTTGATCGTGACCGAACTGATTGGGCTCATGACCATCGAGCAATAGGCGCGTTGTTCGTAGCTTTAGTTTGTCACCAATTGCTCCCAGCATACTTGCCGAAACGCTACATTTGCCGCAATCGCTTAGAAGCAACGTCATCAAGGCGAGATCTTCAAGTGATTGCCTTAGAAAGTCCAACGCCTGTAAATCTGTAATAGCGTTTTTGTTTGAAACCGAATTGTTCGACAGTGTTTGCCCAATTGCTTCTTCAATATCAAATACTTGACCTGCCAATTTATCCAAGTAACTGGAAAGCCTCCCAACGATTAAGCTTATGTGATCCGCTTGGGGTGTTTCGTTATGCATCTACAAGCGACCTACTACGGCTTCAATACAGTTTCGCAAGTTTGATTGCTCGAAAGGTTTTTTTAGATAGTTGTTCATTCCTAGTTTCTTGCCATGATCAACAATCTGCTGCTCTGCTCGGCCAGTAATTAATATGAAACCCACTCCCTTTGTTTTTGGAGAAGATCTAAGCTGATGCAACAATTGCAATCCATCCATTTGAGGCATGTTGTAGTCTGAAATCACAAGATGCACGGGGTGTGTTGCCAACGACTTCAACGCATCGACGCCGTTTTCTGCGGTCGAAACATTTCGAATCCCAAATGCGTCTAGAGCTTGCGTGATTAAACCGCGGCTTGTCGACATATCATCTACAACCATTATTCTTATTTGGTCACGCAGTGACATGATACTAATCCTTTAGACTGTTGGAGGAGCCAGCACCGAGAACGCTGGCGCGATATGTAGTTGGACCATCTGAAGCAAAGCCAAAAGATTCGGGGTTTGAAATCCTCTCGGAATGTCCAAGAAATAAAATTCCGGCAGGTCCGAGAACCTCTTTGAAGCGCGGCCAAAGAAGGTTTTGCGTAGGGACATCAAAGTAGATCACGACGTTTCGGCAGAAAACCACATCTATTCTTTGCGTAATAGGCCAATCTGACAAGAGGTTGAGTTCTCTATATCTAACCAGCTGCAATATTTTTTCGCTCGCCACATAGAAGCTGTCACCTTCACGTTCTGAACGTGTAAAGTATTTCTGCAGCAAGTCTTCCGGTATGTTTTCAACCAGGCGCTTCTGGTAGCTGGCTTTCTTTGCGAATTGGATAACGGACGGATCAATGTCGGTTGCCAGAATTCGCAAATCTAGCTCAGTAACTTCTACGGCAAGCTCTAGGAAAGTCATTGCGATGGAAAGAGCTTCTTGACCATTTGAGCAACCGGCGGACCAAACGCGAACGCGTCCACCTGAACGAAGTTTTGGCAGTAGTTCTGATTGAATGTGCCTTTTTAATATTTCAAAGTGGTGTTTCTCCCTGAAAAAATGCGAAACATTCGTGGTCAAGGCAGAAATCATGTGTCGGCGCTCGGTTTTGCCCTCCTCGGAACAAACGAAAGCGCTATAATTCGCGAAATCTTGCAAACCGAGTGCACTCAAGCGATGGCGCAAGCGCGACTGCAGCATCGAAGTCTTTTCAATAGCCAGTTGCAAACCGCTTTCTCGGTATGTAAGCTCCGCAAGAGCATTGAAACTATCGGTGTCAATTACGGTTTCAGAGGATGGCTTGTGCATTAGGCTGCTGTGCTTTGAACTGACATCACAATTGAACTCAAATCCAAAACCCGGATCATCCTTTCATCGATCAACGTTAGCGCACTTACGACATTTGTACTTCCGCTCGATTGCATCTCGGGGGGAGGTTGGAGATCTTCCGAAGTCAACGCAATGATATCAGAAACGGCGTCTACAAGCAGTCCTGTCATTACATCTTCGTGATTCACAACGATAATCACGTTTCGGTCTGTTTGTTTCTGGGGTTTAAGCCCCAGTCGTTCGGACAGATCCATGACCGGAAGGACAGTCCCGCGCAGGTTGATCACTCCCTTCATGTAACTTGGAGCGTGCGGAAGCGGCGTCGTACGTGTCCACCCTCGGATTTCTCGCACGGACATTATGTCGAGGGAATATTCTTGGTCTGCCAATTGAAAAGTGAGCAGCTCGATTGAATCTGACATATCTTTCTCGCTCATGCTGACGTTCCTGTTAGTGATTGCGCGGGTGGTGATCCGGTGGCGCAAATTGCGTTGGATATGATATCTGAGGCGTCGAGAATAAGGGCGATTTGACCATCGCCGAGGATTGTTGCCGCCGCAATTCCCGGTGCCCGATAGAAACTATCGTCCAACCCTTTGATTACAACTTGCCGTTGATCTTGAATGCTATCAATTATGAGTGCTGCACGTGATCCATCTTCATGCGCAATCAGTAGCACTACAGAACCCTCATAATCTGAGATTGGATCGCGATACCCAAGTTCCTTACCCAGATCGAACAGTGGAACGAACCCGCTGCGAACGCGAACAACGTGCGCGCCGGGGCGAACCATTTCGACATCGTCATTGGTCAGGGTTAAAGTTTCAATAACCACATTCAAGGGGAGTACGAGCGTTTCCTCGGCCACTTGAACCACCATGCCATCCAGTACAGCCAGGGTTAAAGGGAGAGAGATAGAGAAGGTCGTGCCAACGCCTGGCGTAGATGTAATCGTGATGCGCCCGCCCAATGATTGGATCGATGTCCGGACGACGTCCATACCAACCCCGCGGCCTGATAGATCTGAAACAACTGCTGCGGTAGAAAATCCGGGCAAAAATAGAAGGTTGTCAATTTCTGAATCGGACAAATTAGCGTCTTCAGGTATCAGACCCTTATCTATTGCGATTTGCAGCACCTTGGGGCGATTGATGCCCCCACCATCGTCCGAAACTTCAATGACAACCCGGCCTGAGCGATGGGCGGCGCTCAAATTCACACGACCCTGTTCGGATTTGCCCGCGGCCAAGCGATCTTCGGAGCTTTCCAATCCATGATCTACAGCATTTCGGATCATGTGGGTCAATGGGTCAGCAAGTCGTTCGATGACAGTCTTGTCGACTTCCGTTCCTTCGCCTTGAGTATGCAGCCGGACGTCTTTTCCGACCGCCGCTGATGCTTCTCTAACGATGCGAGACATTCGCTGGAAAAGCGATTTGACCGGCTGCGCGCGGATCATCATAACGCTGTCTTGAATGTCGCGGGTCAGACGTTGGAACTCTTCGAGACCATTCATTGCGTCGGAATGCGGCGAGAGACCTGAGCTTTCGAGACTTTGTGACAGCATTGCCTGGTTGATTACCAATTCGCCAACAAGATTTACGAGGCGTTCGATGCGATCAAGATCCACTCTGACGACTGATTTTGCTGCTGCAGCGGGTGACGACTGTTTAGTGGTCGACGAGGCGGGTTTGGTATCCGGGAGCGTGGGTTTTTCGACTTCAACAGTTCGCGGCAAGTCTTCGGTGCTGACTTCTGCTGAAGGGACAGGTTTTAGCGACACTGCGCTCGGCGCGGGCGTTGCATCTGCTTTTGTGCCTTCCAATGCAAGCTCGCCGGGCATGTCATCAATTGGCTCGTCACTTTCCAATACGATTGGATTCGTTTCTTCGGCCACTTGAGATATTTCTAAAGCGCAAAGGCCCTCGACAAATTCGAAAGCGGCGTCGATTTCTGCTTCCTCTACGTCAGATTCTAACTCGACGGTCCAATAAAGGTAGGATTGCTCAGGAACCAAAGCATCAAATTCGACCAGCTTGTCGGTGTGGCAAGTGACAATGCAATCGCCCATTTCATCCAATGAACGCAACATGTGAAACGGTTCGTTACCCGTTTCAAAGAGCTCGTTCTCCGGGCGGAAGCTGATCTGATATTTATTGCGAGGTGCCGCAGGTAGATCTTCGAGGGGAGGCAATTCAGGCAGGTCGCTGTCTTCCACATCTCCACCCAGATCAAGATCCAGCGACAAAACGGCCGGTTGGAAGTCAATCTCTTCCTCTTCTGCTTCCTCATCTTCCGGTGTCCCGTCTTCGCCCAGAAGCCCGTTGAGGAGTGTCAGCAAGTTGGCGGTTTCGTCCTCGGGCAGGTCGCCATCATCCCGGCTGATGCGTACAAGGTCAGAAAGATGGTCGGCGCATTGGAAAAAAATCTTCAATGCTTCCGCGTCGGGTGTCATGCGACCGGCGCGTACTTCGTCCAGGACGGTCTCGAAGCGGTGCGCAAATCTGACGAGCGCTTCGAGCCCAAATGCTCCAGCACCGCCCTTTATCGAGTGAACAGCCCGAAAGACGATGTTGATTGTTTCGGGATCATCGTCGCCGTCATCCAGAGACTGGAGCCCGTCTTGCAAGGCCTCCAGCAGCTCTTCGCATTCAATGAAGAATGACGCTCGAATCTCGGCCATTGGGTCATTTGGATCAGACATTGCTACCTCTTAACCAGCGACCATTTGCAGAGCTTTGATAAGCTTTGATGGATCAAAGGGTTTGACGATCCAGCCCGTTGCTCCAGCGCTTCTGGCGCGAGCCTTGAGTTCCGGTGCTGCTTCGGTTGTCAGAACAAGGATGGGTGTAGCGCGGTGCTTGTCCTGACCTCGAACGGCATCAATGAACCCGAAACCATCCATCCGCGGCATGTTGATATCCGTGATAATTGCATCGGGCTCTATGCCATCCAGAACTTCGATCCCGTGCACGCCATCGTCAGCGGTATGGACGTTAAACCCTGCTGGCAGTAAGGCCAGCCTGATCATATCGCGCATCGTACGGCTGTCATCGACAGCAAGTATTTCTAAGGTCATTGGCGTCCCCGGGTGATAATTTCAGGTGTCATGCCCATGACACGTAATTGATCAACAACGCGGTCGGAGGCGTTGATGAGCGAGACAGAGCGCCCAGCCGCTACAGCCTTGTCAGACGCGGAGATCAAGACTTGCAAACACAAGGCACCAAGATGCTTGACCTCAGAGAGATCCATGACGAGATCGCCATCCGTGTGCTCCTTGAGGGTCGTCATCAGCGCGGATGCAGCGGATAGATCAAGTCGGGCGGGTAGAGTGACGGGAGTGCTCATGACGTCCTCCCCAAGTCGCTAGAAAATTGTGGGTGCATCACTCTCTCCACATCGGCTGCTTTACTGGATGTCAGCGGTTGTAGATGGCAGTGCGTTAAAACTCGGTTACCCGCGAAAATCTTTTCCAAGAAAATCGGGCAACCAGCTTGTCAGGGTGATCCTTAACGACATCAAAAACGAAAAAAGCTCCGATGAATTTTCATCGAAGCTTCTTGTCGTGTGATTTCTGTGATCCTATGCGCGACGGCGCCGACCACCGGTGCGTCCGGCACGCCCTCTGCCTTCCTGGCCTGGTTTGGGAGCTTCTTTGTTGAAGGCAATCCAGGCACCGCCGTGCGGGTCGTTATTGGTCAGGAAGTTGGCCGCACGAATGGCTTCCATTTCCTTGCCCGGGCGTGGTTTGGTGGATCCCAGACCGGTGAGCTGGCAAAAAAGCTCCAGATCCATATCGTCAGGGAAAACCACGCCGGCCGCGATCAACTCAAGTTTCTTCGCCTCAATTTTCGCAGCCGGAACGGGCAGGGCAACCGGGTTCATGATCGCGGAGGTCATCCCCGCACCCATGGCCATTGGCAAAAACGCATTGTTGATCCCGTGACGATTCGGCAGACCAAAGGAGATGTTGGACGCCCCGCATGTGGTGTTGACGCCAAGCTCCTCGCGTAAGCGCCGCACCAGCGTGAACACCTGATGACCCGCCGTGGCCATCGCACCGATGGGCATCACCAGCGGATCAACAACGATGTCATGCGCAGGAATGCCGAAATCTGCCGCACGCTCCACAATTTTCTTGGCGACGGCGAAACGCACATCCGGGTCTTCGGAAATACCGGTGTCGTCGTTGGAGATCGCCACAACCGGTACATTGTATTTCTTCACCAGCGGCAAAACCAGTTCCAGGCGTTCTTCTTCACCGGTTACGGAATTGAGGAGCGGGCGGCCTTCGCAGGCCTCAAGCCCCGATTCCAAGGCACCCGGCACCGAACTGTCGATGCAAAGCGGTGCATCCACAATGGCCTGTACGCGCTCTACCAGTTCCTTCATCAGGGGCGGTTCGACGAAGTTGTTGTCCGCATAGCGGGTATCTTCGGCCATCTTATTGGTGAAAACCGCCCCGGAATTGATATCCAGCACCGTAGCGCCTGCCGCAACCTGCGCGATCGCATCGGCCTCGACGGTTGAGAAATCCCCCGCTTCCAGCTCAAGTGCCAGTTTCTTGCGGCCTGTGGGGTTGATCCGTTCGCCGATCACGCAGAACGGCTGGTCAAAGCCGATGATGGCGGTCTTGCTTTTGGATTCGACAATAGTGCGGGTCATGAAGCTGTCCTTGGATCAGGCGTTTGCAGGGGTGGCAGCATCGCCACCATGTTGGATCGCCCAGGTGGCGTTGGTCTTGATGCCGCCCAAGGGGAAGAAGTGCACATTGGAAATGTTGAAGTCCGGGTGGGCGGCCTTGTGCGCGGCCAGTTCAGCGACCACCTCTGTGGGTTCATAGGGCAACAACAGTTTGGTCACATCCATCGCGCGTTTTTGCAGAACCTTGAGCGACGGACCAACACCGCAGGCAATGGCGAACTTGATCAGTGTTTGCAGCTTGGCAGGCCCCGCGATACCGATGTGAACGGGCAGGGTGATGCCCTCTGCCGCGAGATCATCTGCCCATTTGATGATGGGCTTGGCGTCAAAGGCGAACTGCGTGGCCAGCGCCATCTTGGCGTCCGTGCGGCTCTGGAAGTCGTTTTTCCATTTCAGGGCAGCAGTCACATTGGACATGGAGCCATCCGCATCAATGTCACGGTTGCCTTCGGGGTGGCCTGCAACATGCAGCCGCTCAAACCCTGCGGCATCAAAGAGGCCGGTTTCCATCAATTGCATGGAACTGTCAAAGTCGCCGTGCGGGCTGGCAACACCCCCCGCAAGCAGCAGCGCCTGTTTGACATCCGCTTCGCCCTGATACCGGGCGATCCAATCCGCAAGGGTTGCCTTGTCTTTGATGATACGTGCGGGGAAATGCGGCATCACCGGGAAACCATCGGCATTCAGGCGTTTGGCGGTTGCGACCATGTCCTCGATGGGGGTGCCTTCGATATGCGCGACATAGACGCGCGTTCCTTCGGGCAAAAGGTCGCGAAAGTTTTCCACTTTCTCGGCGGTGCGGGGCATCACTTCGATGGAATAGTCCTGCAAGAAGGCTTCGACCTGCGGATTGGCAGCGTCGCCAACAGGAGCCTCTTTCTTTTTGAAGTTCAACAATGCCATCAGGCGTTCCTTTCGCGGAAGAAGGGTGTCGAAGATACTGGGCAGGGTCAGGCCCATCCGTCGTTGTTGATCAGCGCCTTGATGCGCTCCTTGTCATACTCAGCGTCCAGTCTGGCGGCCTCAGCATCTGCCACTGCGTCAGGATCCCCCGCAACTTCGAACGGGGCCGCCTTGCGCCATTCAGCCAGATAAGCATCCGTGTCCTCCGCGCCAACCTTCATGGCCGCACGGTCAATGGCCTGCTCGAAACGCTCTGGCAGTTGTCGCTTGGACCCGCGACGCCCTTTACCCACAATCACCTGGGCCGGAATATCGCGCCAATAAACAATCGTGACGTCAGGCATTCGCTGATTCCTCTCGAACTCTTTTCGCCTGTCTAATGGTACATAGGTCCATACCAATGCCGGTTTTCGACAGAACAACCTCTTTCCGCGACGTGACAGGGTCTATCGTAATCCGATGAAAACCGCGAGATCGGCTGATGCTCAAAATCTTGATAATGATGCTGAGGTTCGGTCGTGTTCAAAGTGACACGCTGAATTCGCGCGTGACGCGAGAGAACGGTCTGACAGGCACTGGAAATGCGCGCGATGCCTCACGACAACTTGCGCGCAAAGACCATAGCCGCTAGCCTGATCCCAACTCGAAATGAAAGGCGCGTAAGATGGCGCCACAGCGTCCCAAAGGTGCGGGCGCGCTCGAACAAAAGACGGCTCTGAGCCCCGCGCCAGTTCCGCCCCGGTCAGGAGAGCTTTATGCCGCCCTGGATCTGGGCACAAATAGCTGCCGCATGTTGATCGCCCAACCGAAGGGCAATGGTTTTCATGTGGTTGATAGCTTCTCCAAATCCGTCCAATTGGGGGCGGGGCTGGAGAAAACCGGGCGTTTGTCGCGCGGTTCCATGACGCGTACCATACAGGCTTTGCGGATTTGCCAGCAGAAACTGCGGCGCAACAAGGTGCGGCGTATGCGGCTGGTAGCGACCGAGGCCTGCAGACGCGCCCTGAATGCCGATGAGTTCATCAAACGGGCGCATCGCGAAACCGGGCTGCGTCTGGATATCATCGAACCGCAGGAAGAAGCGCAACTGGCCGTGATCTCCTGCGCGCCACTTGTGGGGCGTTCTACCGAAAACCTGTTGGTTGTCGATATTGGGGGGGGATCAACAGAACTGGTCTGGATTGACCTGACGGATGTGCCCAGAAATGACCGGCCCCAGTCGATCATGCGTTTGCACAGTGGTTTCAAACAGGTCGTGTCGGAGTTGCCGGCCGCCCGTGTGGTTGACTGGATCTCAGTCCCGCTCGGGGTGGCCACCCTACGCGACCAGTTCAACGATGTCGAAGACGATGCGGCGCGGTTTGCCCTGATGAGCTGGTTCTTTGAGGAAAACCTTGCGGATTTCACCCCCTATCATGACACTCAGCCACACGAGAAATTCCAGATCGTCGGCACCTCCGGAACGGTCACGACCGTGGCGGCAAGCCATCTGGGCCTCAAGCGCTATGACCGCACCAAGGTCGACGGGCTGCACATGACAACCGAGCAGATTGATCGTGTGATCCGGTCGTATCTGGCGCTGGGTCCAGCCGGGCGGCGTGCTGATCCGCGCATTGGTCAGGACCGACAGGCCCTGATCATGTCGGGGGCTGCGATCCTTCAGGCGCTGATGAGGTGCTGGCCCACGGACAGGCTGTCAGTTGCGGATCGTGGTTTGCGCGAGGGCCTGCTATACGCGCAGATGAGTGCGGATGGCGTGCTGGAAGACGGAGATTTCTGATGGCGAAGACACCCAGTGGCAAAAACACCTCCGGTCGCGGGCAGCGCGAGCTCAAGGTCAAGGTGAAATCCGCGCGGGGTCGCAAGCTGAGCTCGACACGGTGGTTACAACGGCAATTGAACGATCCTTATGTCAAACGTGCCAAGGCGGAAGGGTACCGGGGCAGGGCAGCCTTCAAGATCATGGAACTTGACGACAAATATCGCTTTCTGGTGCCTGGCGCGCGCGTGGTCGATCTGGGCGCGGCACCTGGCGGGTGGTGTCAGGTGGCTGTCAAACGCGTGAATGCGTTGGGGGAGAAATCCGGCAAGGCCGTGGGGACGATTCTGGGCATTGATCTTCAGGAAATGGAACCGATTGCGGGCTGCGATCTTTATCAGCTCGATTTCATGTCTGACGATGCAGACCTACAGGTCAAGGAGTGGCTGGGCGGGCGCGCAGATGTCGTCATGTCGGACATGGCGGCCAGCAGTTCGGGGCACAAACAGACCGACCATTTGCGGATCATCGCCTTGTGCGAGGCCGCCGCCTATTTCGCTTTTGATGTCCTGGATGAAGGCGGCACCTTCGTGGCGAAGGTCCTGGCCGGGGGGGCAGAGGGTGAATTGCAGAAGCTCTTGAAGCAGCGATTCTCCAAGGTTGCCAATATCAAACCGCCGTCCTCCCGTGCGGATAGTTCGGAAAAATTCGTTGTGGCGACAGGCTTTCGGGCCGAAGCGTAAACGCCGCTCTCAATCCTTTACCTGCCGTTAAATGTGTTCTGCTTAGCGTATGGGCATTGGCCGCACCAATGTGGTGAGCCTTCGCTATTAAGGAACCCGAACTATGATCCGCACATTCTTACTTTCAGCGCCGCTGGTCGCAGCGGCTGGCCTGGCATATGCCGTGGACGCCCCGCCGGCGATGAAAGCCTTTGTTGAAGCCGACATAATGGACTGGGCGCAATCTGCTCAGGTAACCGATGCGATTGCCGCGCAGAATATCGAAACGAATGGTGCGTCGATCACTCAGATCGAAGAGTGGGACACAGCCTGGCGTGCGCAGGTTGGGCAAGACCAACAGCCTCTCATTGACGAAGTCATGGGCCGCGAACTTTCCGTCACTCTGGGGGAGCGTGTTGCCGCCTCCGGTGGGCGCATCACCGAAATTTTCATCATGGACGCCCTGGGATTGAACGTTGCAGCAAGCGGCGTCACCTCGGACTACTGGCAGGGCGATGAGGACAAACATGCAAAAACTTACGGTATGGGTGCTGGTTCCGTCTTTGTAGACGAAGTCGAGTTCGACGAAAGTTCACAGACTTATCAGGGGCAGGTATCCTTCGCGATCACCGATCCCGACAGCGGCGATGTGATCGGCGCGATGACCGTAGGCCTGAATGCAGAAGCCTTCTTTTGAAATACTATTGGCAGGCGCGTTCAGACCCGCGCCTGCAATGACCGCGTGGCGGCTTGCTGAAGCTGGGCGACTTGCTCGGTTGTAATCTCGCTAAAATCAGTTTCCCTCAGACGTGCGACCGCAGTATCGGCCTGATTTTTTTGCCGGATCAGCTCGAATAATTTCATGTGGCGCGGATCACGATCATCGTAAGTTTGGGACATAATTTCATCCAGTAGCGTTATTTTGGATCACTTCTAGACGGTGACTGCGGCTGCGATTGGGCGGGATCTGGGCGCTAGAACGTCAAATTGCGATTCCATGAGAAGTGCGCCAAAACCCGCTCTGATCTGTAACCCAAGGTAGAGCGTACCCCGTCAGGGCGCGGCCTGAGGCAAATGGGCAGCACCAAAGTACAAGATTTGGTTAAAGTTCGGATTTCCCGATGCATCTTTATTGGGTTATGGTGCCGTAATTTCATAAGGCGCGGACGCAAAGAATCCGCTGGCTCGCATGGGGGTGCGGCACATCGAAAAGTCGATCTTTCAATTTATTTGGAAGCACTCAAAGCGCGACCAATTGATCCTGCTGATCTTTACCTGCGCGTTGTTTCCTTTCTTGTACCTGACGCTGGAATTGCCCAAGCGCATCATCAACGATGCGATCGGTTCGGTGAGCAATCAGATTGAAGTCTTCGGCATCGTCATCAGCCAGGTTGGATTTCTGGCGCTGCTATGTGCCGCATTCCTGGGGTCCGTGCTGATGCATGGGTTGTTGAAAATGCGGATTAACACCATGAAGGGCATCCTGTCCGAACGGTTGTTGCGACGCCTGCGCTATACTTTGATCTCGCGGATGCTGCGATTCCCCAAACCTTACTTCCGCAGAACTTCGCAAGGTGAACTTGTGGCGATGATCACCGGCGAGACGGAACCGATGGGCGGGCTCATGGGGGACGCGTTGACCCAACCCGTCCTGCAGGCGGGCCAAATGATCACCATCCTTGTCTTCCTGTTTTTGCAAAGCGTCTGGTTCGGGCTTGCCGCCGTTGCCCTGATCCCGCTGCAGGCCTGGCTGATCCCGAAACTGCAGCGCCAGATCAATCTGATGAACAAACAGCGCATCAAGGAGGTCCGGCAACTTGCGGCTCTGATCGGCGAAAGTGCGCAGGGTGCCTCCGATCTGCGCATCCACGGCGGTTGGAGATACCGGCTCGCCCTGATCAGCGAACGCCTGGGGATCGTTTTCAATATCCGGCTGAAGATCTACAAGAAGAAGTTTTTCATGAAGTTCATCAACAACTTCATCACTCAACTGACGCCTTTCTTCTTCTTCTCAGTTGGCGGCTATCTTGTCATTCAGGGGGCCGTGTCGCTTGGCGCTCTGGTTGCTGCATTGGCGGCCTACAAGGATTTGAGTTCGCCGTGGAAGGAATTGCTGACCTATTACAATCAGTCTCAAGATATGGGTCTGCGCTGGGAAACCGTCACCGAAAAATTTTCGCCAGCCACGGTAGTTGACGAGAAACTGATGCAGGGTGGGCCAGCGAACATTCCCGGATTGGCAGGAACGATCGAGCTTCGGGATGTGACCGTCACGGATATGGACGGGAACCCGGTGCTTGAACATATCACCGCTGCCTTTGGAAAAGGGACCCTGGTGGCCATCGAGGCACCAAGCGACGAAGACCGTCAGGCGTTGGCAGGTGTTTTGACCAGAGAGGTGCTGCCTGCAACAGGCGAGGTGGTGATGGCGGGGCATGACTTGACGCAATTGCATCAGACCGTCATTGCCAACCGGATAGGGCATGCCAATACCCGCCCTGTGCTTTTTCGGGGCTCCTTTGGGGACAACACAATGATGTCGCTGAAGCAAGAACCCCAATCGGACAGCATGACCGTGCCACATGCGACTGCAATGGAAGCGCAGGCGGCGGGTAACAGCGCTGACGCGACGGAGGCGGAATGGCTTGATCCCTCGCTTGCAAATCTCTCGACCCGGGCCGAGGTTCAGAGCTGGTGGCTGACATTGCTGGATACCATGGGCTCAGGCGGGGCGTTTTTCCGGCGTTCACTGGATCAGAAAACCGATCTGTCGGAACATACCGAACTTGCGCGCGGGCTTGTCGCTGTCCGTCCGAAGGTCTGGGAGGCGATTGTCGAGGCCGATCTGGCGCGGCATGTGCATCGCTTTGATCCGGCGACATATAATCCCGCGCTTCCGGTGATCAACAACCTCCTCTTTGCGACCATGCGGCGACCGGTGACGCAACAGGAGCTTGTCAGCCAGACCGATCTGCGTGATCTGATGCGGAAACTGGGGCTCGAAGCGGGGCTGGTTGAATTCTCTGCGGATGTTGTCGAGCTGTTGAACCAGATTTTTGGCACGGACGGCACAGAACATCCTCTTTTCCGCAAATTGGGCCTCGACCCGGCTCTGTTTGAAGAGTCGGTCCAGTCGTTGCGAAAACGTGCACAGACCCCGAGCGGAGAGATTGATGCCGCCGCAAGGGCCAGGTTGATGTCCGTGCTTGCGCAAATCACGGCGGAGCAGATCGGTCCGGCCTTTTCGGACGCGATGAAAGAGAAGGTTCTCGAACTTCGTGCGGACTACGGGCTGAGCATCCGCGAAGGCCTGGGCGATCTCTATGCCCCTCTCAACGCCGCCACCGTGGCACCCGGTCTTTCCGTTTTGGAGAACGCCATCTTTGGCAAGGTTTCCGACAGCGCCGGTGCGCGCGCCGATGATCTGAGAAAAATTGTGTCGGATGTTTTGCAGGCTGAAGGGTTGAAGGCTGAAGTAATGGCGCTGATGTATGATTTCGAACTGTCTCTTGGCGGCGAAAATCTCCCGACGGCTTTCGTCGAGCCTTTGGCCATCAGCCGCGCTGTTGTCAAACGACCGGATGTGTTGGTGCTCGAACAGGTCTTGTCTGGTTATGATACCAAGCTTCGCGACGAGGTGATTGCGAAGCTGCGCGCGCTGCTGCCAGACACCACCATCATCCTGCTGGGAGAAGCCTTCGACGATCCGGATCAATACGATGTTTTCCTTGAAATCAAGCAGGGCCGCATGGTGTCTGCGAGCCAGGTTGATGAGGATACGGAGGACGGTGCCGCAGGCGCAGATTTATTGCGTAAGGTCAGAGCTCTGGAGGCTACGACCCTGTTTTCCGGAATGAGCCGCAAGCAGTTGCGATTGCTCGCTTTCGGCGCGAAATGGTACACGGCAGCAGCAGGAGACGTCATCTTCAACAAGGACGACGATCCCCGAGATGGCGCCTACATGATCCTGTCCGGGGCGGCGGAGCTTCTCAACCCTGAAAATGGCGCGCGGGAAACCCATGTCGCCATGGTGGGACCGGGGACGCTTGTGGGAGAGCTGGGTCTGATCCGGAATGTACCGCGTGCATTGACGATGCGCGCCGAAACCGACGTTGAAGCCTTGCGTCTCGGGGCAGAAGAATTCCTCGCAGTTGTGGAAAACGATGCCGCGACGTCCTTCAAGCTATTGCAGGTCGTTGCAGGTTACACCGCCTGAACTGCTGTCGTTGTATCTTGACGTACTACGAACGGGCGCTTTTCAACCTGCTGATCCGGACAGAGACACCGAAAAATTGAAGCAAACGATCAGGAGAATTTTGCCATCTCCTTAAAAGTTTCAATCCATGTTTTAACGATTTGCTGAGCGTCCCTTGGGTATGTTTCCGAGGGGGTTCGGGATGATCTTTTGAATGCGATGGTTGGTCTTATGCGTGTAATCTGGTTTCTTTTGGTTTGTTGTTTTGCGGGGCAGTCCGTTGCGGGTGAGAAGCTGCGTATCTACATTGATGCCGATTATTCCATGGCACGCCCGGCGGCTGAAGCCATCGAATTGGGGGTCCGGACGGCGATGTCCGATGTGGCAAACCGGGTCGGCAATTTTGAGATAGAGATCGTTCCAAAAGATCACCGCGCGAATTCAAAGCGATCTTATTCCAATTTGAGGGCCTTTACGGAGGACCCAACCGGGATCGCGGTGATCGGCGGGGTCCATTCGCCTCCCTATCTGACGCACCGCCAGGACATCAATGAAAGCGGTATTCCACTTCTATTGCCCTGGTCCGCGGCGGGACCAATCACCAGACCGGACGACGATCAGCTAAACTGGATTTTCCGGTTGTCTGTCGACGACACAAAAGCGGGCCCGTTCCTTGTGGGACATGCGCTTAACAACATCGAGTGTGAGCAAACCGTCTTGCTGTTGGTTGACACCGGATGGGGACGCGCCAACCGCGTTACCATGGGTGACGCATTCCAAGCAGCTGGTGTGCCTGCGCCGGTTGTTTTCATGTTTTCTTCCTCGCTTGGGCCTGCCAGCGCACGGACAATTGCTGAAAAAATCAAAATGACGAATGCGGATTGCGCGATCATGCTATCGAGGGCCCGCGAAGGAGCGCTTCTGGTCAATGAGCTTCATCAGCAATCTGCTGACATCCGGATCATCAGCCACTGGGGGATATTGTCCGGCGATTTCGTAGCGCAGGTGCCCCACAGCGTGCGCTCGGATTTGCAGATCGAAGTTCTGCAAACTTGCGGCCTTGAGGTCGAGGGCAAGGGCCGGGCGGAACTGGTTCAAGCGCTCAAAAACGCCAGTACCGAAGTCCGACCCTTCAAACGCTTGTCGGACGTTCCTGCGGCCACTGGCTTCGTGCATGGTTACGATCTGACAAGGCTGCTCATTGCCGCCCTAAGCAATGCGATGGAAATGGACGGTTGGGCAGACGGATCAATCGTTGATCGTCGCAATCTGTTTCGCAGCTCTCTGGAAAATCTGTCCGAACCGGTCGAAGGCATATTGAAAACCTACAACAGGCCATTTGCGCCCTATAGCGATGCGTCTCAGGATGCACATGAGGCCCTGGGATTACAGGATCTTTGCGTGGTGTCATTCTCCGAGTCCGGTCAGCTGGTTTTGTCCGAAACGGTGGAGCCTCATCAATAGATGCGAAAAGCCGTGTCCATAAACAAGGTCTTCTGGATTTTGTTGGCGTGCAGCTTTGCCTTTGCCTTGGCGACGGCTGCGGTTGCTGTCTGGGTCACGGCAAAGCCGTTTTTGACCGAAACGCACAAGCGTGCGGTGATCAGCCAGGCCAAGCAGGAAGCGTCAAGGATCTATTCTGTTCTCGACCCCAGTGCATCATTGACTGTTTATCTGGCATCCGAACCATCGCTTTTGTCCTTTGTCATCGGCGATGTCACACGCGACGACGCCTTTGTTGATCGTCTGCAAGATACCGTCGTCCCCGAAAACGTTTCCGAGTTTTTCGTCTTCGATTTTGAGGGAAGTGCGTTGAGTTTTCACATGGTATCGACAAGGTCACATTCTCTTGAGACAACCTCGGCTGCGGGTGAACTGGCCAGGGAGGTTCTGGAGACACAGACCCTTGCGATCAGAACAGTTGATACCTATCGGGCCGTGAACACCAGCTTTCAGGAGATACTGATTGCGGCACCGATCATGAATCAAGGCTTTGTCGAGGGCGTGCTGACATCTGTCTTGGAAGTTGATTTACGCCAGGATGAGGTCGGGCCCGGGCAAATCGCCATGCAGGCGCGCATTGTGGATGCGGATGATCCTTGGTCAGCTGATCTTGAGCGCCAGGATGCCATTGTCGTCCCGGTCGGGAAAACCGGGATGCAACTGGTATTGAACTCTCAGGGAACTTTATTCGCAACCATCGGTCAGGAATTGGTTCTCAAGGCAATTGTTGCAATATCCGCGGCACTGCTGTTGCCCTTCAGCATCTTTGGCTGGCTGGGGCGTCAAACGATTCTGCGCCCTCATGCGGAAGTCGAAAGGTCGCGCAATAAGCTTCGAGAGCAGCAAAAGGAGTTGAGTGAACTTGCATCAATTGCCCGAAAGGCAGAAGAAGCGATCCTGATCACGGACCTAGAAACGCGGATTATCTGGCATAATCCTGCATTTGAACGAAGATCTGGGTACAAGGCCAAGGATATCATAGGGAAAAAACCGACGAGCTTGTTGCAGGGTCCGGAAACCGATCCGGCAACCCGCGCCGAAATTCGCAAGGCTCTGGACGCGCGCCAACCAATCACGGTTGAACTGCTTAATTATCGGTTTGGAAGCGAAGAATATTGGATCAGACTGAGCATTTCCACTCTGTTTGATGACGAAGGTCAGGCTTATGGATTTATGGCTATTTCAAGCGATATTACGGACCAAAAGAAATATGAGAAAAACCTGATTTCGACAACATCAGCCATGGAATGGCAGGCCCTGCATGACGAACTGACGGGATTGCCGAACCGAAGGTGTTTCAATGTCACGTTTGAAAAGTTATGCGCCGAAAAATCGGACGAGGCATCGATCGCGATTATTCGGATTGATTTGGATCATTTCAAGAATGTCAACGATACGATGGGGCATGAGGCCGGAGACGAGGTTTTGTGCCGTGTCGCTCAAATTCTCAGGGAAGAGATCACGGAACACGACATTCCGGTGCGTATTGGCGGGGATGAGTTTATCGTTTTGTTGGGCAAAGACGGTTCCTTGGTGAATGCGCAAAGACTTGCGAACAACATGCTTTCGAGAATTTCGGAGCCCATGGATTACGAGGGTAAATCACTAAGTGTTGGCGCAAGTTTTGGTGTTGCAACCGAAGAATGCGCGCTCGTTGAAAAAGAGGATCTGGTTCGTGCGGCAGATGCGGCGCTCTATATCGCAAAGGAGCGCGGACGCAGCCAGGTCATCACTTACGGGCCCGCGGAACACGACAAAGTGGTCGAAGTCCGCGACGTCGCAGAACAGATACGCCTTGGTCTTCAACGCGGTGAATTCGTGCCCTTCTACCAACCACAAATCGACGCTCAGACCCTGGAGGTGGTTGGCGTCGAAGTGCTGGCCCGTTGGGCTCAGCCAAATGGGAACGTTGTCTCTCCGGCCGGGTTTTTGGAAGTCGCCGAACAATTGTCCATGCTGACGACCCTTGATGCCATGGTCATGAACAAGGCGCTTGAAGACGTGGCCGAACTGGAGCGGGCGCAGATTGCGCTGCCCAAGGTGTCATTCAATGTCACAGCCAGCAGGCTTTCCGACCCTGAGCTTCTGGTCGCCATAGATGCGCGCGAGTTCAAGGATACAAAAGTGTCTTTTGAAATTCTGGAATCCGTGTTTCTGGATGATCAGCCGGAGTACCTCGATTTCACCCTCGACCTGCTGCGGGAAAAGGGGCTTTCGATTGAGATTGACGACTTTGGCTCGGGACATGCATCGATGATCAGCTTGATGCGGGTGCGCCCTGATGTGCTGAAAATCGACCAACGCCTGGTCTACGGTGCGCCACAAACAGAGGTCTGTCAAAACATGGTTCGGTCCATCATCGGGATAGCCGAATCCTTGCAGATTTCCGTTACGGCAGAAGGTGTGGAAACCTATATGCATGCTGAAATGATGCAATCAATGGGTTGTCAGACACTGCAAGGATTTCATTTTGCAGAGCCCATGTCGTTTGAGCATTTGAAAAATTTTCTCTCACCGACCGAAGAGCCTCAGCGAAAGCTCGGGTAGTCTCAAATTCGGAAGACCAATTCCTTGGGCGAGAGGAGGGTATCCCGGGATGACGCAGGCCATCCCGGGAATTGGTTCAATGCGCGAATTTCCGGATTTCACCGGAGGCCAGCCGAGCTGAGTAAGACCGGAGTTCTTCGCGGACAATCGACATCAGGAAATACAACGCCGTGATGTTGACCACCGCCATTGCGAAGATCGCGGCATCCGAGAAGTCGATTACCGGCCCCAGGCTTGCCGCCGCACCGATCACGATGAAGACGCAGAAAATGATCTTGAATATCAGCTCTGCTGTCTTGCCTTCTCCGAAGAGATAGGTCCAGGCTTTCAGGCCGTAGTAGGACCATGAGATCATCGTCGAGAAGGCGAAGAGTACCACCGCAATCGCCAGCAGATAAGGGAACCAGCTGATCGAGGCGCCAAATGCAGCGGATGTCAGCGCAACACCGCCAACGCCACCTTCCGTTGCAATCGCATTACCTGCTTCGTTCAACACGTATTGGCCGGTTTCTGCATCAAAGATCAATTGCCCAGAAATAGTGATGACGAGAGCCGTCATTGTGCAGATGACCACCGTGTCAATGAGCGGTTCCAGCAGCGAGACGAAGCCTTCGGTGATTGGCTCTTTGGTTCGGACGGCGGAGTGCGCAATGGCTGCCGACCCAACACCCGCTTCGTTGGAGAAGGCGGCGCGCTTGAAACCCTGGATAAGGGCTCCCACAAATCCGCCGGCAACGCCAAGTCCCGTGAAGGCCCCTGCGAAGATCTGGCCAAAGGCCCACCCGATCTTGTCGTAGTTCACAATCAGGATGATCAGCGCGGCACCGACGTAAAGAATACCCATGAAAGGCACAACTTTTTCTGTGACATTGGCGATGGATTTGATCCCGCCGACGATCACTGCAAACACAACGGCTGCAAAGACAAGGCCCGTGATCCAACCAGGGTAATCTCCCACGATGCCGGCAATTTGAGCATGTGCCTGATTGGCCTGGAACATATTACCGCCACCTAGGGCACCCAGGATACAGAAGACCGAGAAGAGGATGGCAAGGGCACCGCCACCTGGCAAACCGCGTTCCTTGAAACCCTTGGAGATGTAGTACATCGGACCGCCCGACACGGTGCCATCGGGATATTCATTGCGATATTTCACGCCCAGCGTACATTCGGTGAACTTCGATGCCATGCCCAGCAATCCGGCAAGGATCATCCAGAAGGTTGCACCCGGCCCACCGATACCAACGGCGACCGCAACACCAGCGATGTTACCCAAACCCACGGTGCCCGAGAGTGCTGTCGCGAGAGCCTGAAAGTGACTGACTTCGCCTGCATCATTGGGATCAGAATAATCTCCTTTGACCAAAGAAATGGAGTGGCCAAAGTACCGCAGCTGCACAAAGGAAAAGTAGATGGTAAAGACTGATGCCGCGACCACCAGCCACAACACGATCCAAGGGAAACTGGTTCCGGGCAGGGGGGCAAAAATCAGACTGACAAAAGGGCCGGTGAATTGCGCGAAAACACTGTTGACCTTTTCATCCAGTGACATCGCTTCCTGTGCATGGGCTGGCAATGCCCCACCCAATGCCGCTGCCGCAAGCAGCGCTCTGTTCATAATTTTCATTGTTATCGTCCTTCTCATCCAATGACCGTCACTGGCACCGTCGCGCTCATGACGAGGTTCGCCGTTGAACTTCCAAAAATGCGTTTCGTAATGCCGCCCTCTGAAGATCGGCAAACGATGATCTGATGGCCACCTTCTGTCTCACAAATGTTGTTGAGCGTGTTGGCCACGTCCCCATGGCGCACCACGCCGGATGCTGCGAGGCCTGCCTCCTTGAGCGCGGCAACGGCCGGGCTTACGACCCGCTCCATTGCCGTTGAAATCTCTTCTTCACGGCGTTTATGCCGCTGTGCATTCTCTTCGGCAGTCTGGAAAGAATACGGTGACCATTCGATCACGTAGGCGACCAATAGCTCGCAGTCGCCAATCCTCTTCGCCAGATCCGTGGCAAATGACAGAGCACGGTCTCCCGACCCTTCTCCGTCTGTGCCAATCACCAGTTTTGTGGTCATTTTTTGTCCCTTTGTTCCCAAGTTGGTTGGTTTGTTTTGTGTAACCCAGTTTCAACGCATACGTGTTGAACGGCAATCCCCAATTACTTAGAGGCAGGTGGTCGCTCGCACGTTACGTGATCTCCCATACTAGGCAATTTGACCGGTATTTGGAGCTTAATTCGCCTATATTTCGGACGATCGCCCTTATTTGAGGCATTCTACAGGAAATATGACTAGAGCCCGTACAAAGCGGTTGCTGAGCTGAGGTAGTAATTTTGCAATATATTGCGTATGGCGAACTAGGAATGAGGCACCTGATCCTGGGTTCTATTTTGTGGCAGAACGATCATTGGTTGCGTAAGAGAGCGCCTGGAACGGTCCCATTGGTAGCAACAAACGGGTCGGAATAGACTGGGTTTCTACCGGTCATTTGTTTGTTGTTTCGAGACAGCATCAGTATTCAAATGCGCATATTCCTCGTAAAGTTCTAAAAGTTCATAGCACTGTCGGTATGCTAAACGGAGTGAGTGCTTCGCTTATGCTTGGCCGGCCTCAGAAATAGCGATCTTTGATCAGATAAAAATGGACGGAGAAGGGTACGGCTGCGCTTTTTTTGGGTTGTTTCCTGTGATTGGTGTCGATAGGACGGTCGACGGAGACGTGGCCGAGTGGTCGAAGGCGCTCCCCTGCTAAGGGAGTAGGCCCGGAAGGGTCTCGAGGGTTCGAATCCCTTCGTCTCCGCCACCAAACACAAGCGTCTTTTCGGGGTAATCGAGTTCCCCGCTGTCATGGATTGTTCATAAAAGTGTTACGAGCGGTTAATTCGCCGATCAGGATGAATTCACAGCATCTCAGCAATCATTGATCCACCGGTTGCCCCTGACGGGCAGTCAATTGTCAAGGATCATACAATGCCCGAACACGTTGTCGCCCCCGAAACCTTCATTCGATTTGCAATTAACATCGGTGCCATGGTTTGCTTGATTTTCGGCCTGTTTTATCGTCGTTACCGCGACAAGGAACTCGTCACGGCGGCCTCGCTATTCAATGTCTTTGCGTTTGGTGTGCTGACGGTGCTGTCCTCGGTGGAGTTCAGTCTGGCTGCGGGCTTTGGCCTCTTTGCGATCCTTGCGCTTTTCACGTTGCGATCCGAGCAGATTTCAAAAGTCGAAATCACCTATTTTTTTGGCTCGATTGCAATTGCCGTGATCTGTTCCATTCAGGGAACCGGTCTTGCCTTTGTGGCCGCTGTCGTATCGCTCGTCCTTTTGGGCGCATGGTTGTTGGATCACCCTCGGATGCTGCAATCCTCTGATGGTGTGAAAATTACATTGGACAAGATCGACGCGCACGCGCTGTCCGATCCCGACGCGATGCGAAAAGACCTGTCTTCGAGACTGGGTGTCGATGTGATGTCCTATCAGATCACCGCGCTTGATTACATAAACGACATGGCGCGCATCAACGTCTTTTACCGCAACTGATCCGCCTGAGATAAACGGATACTCCACTGAGAGGACAATGCGATGGACCGCATAATTGCCCGAACGCTTGCAGGTTTCGACGTTATCAATCTGGACGATCTCAATGGCAAAGCTGCCATGCTGGAACGTCTCGACAACAAGTACATTCTCACGGCCAGCGCCCTGGGGCCTGCCCTGATGCAATTTTCCGAATACTTCGAAGTGTTGGAAATTGAGGGCAAGCGGGCCTTTACCTACGCCACCAGATACTATGACGATCCGGCCAGACGCAGCTATTACGATCACCTTCAAGGTCGCCGCAAACGTTGCAAGGTTCGGATTCGAGAGTATGTGGATGCCGGTTTCAGCTTTCTTGAAGTAAAGCTGAAGGACAAGCGCAAGGTCACGGTGAAGAAGCGCCTGAAGATTGCCAATCGGGCAAATGACCTCAACGAAAGCGCGTTGAGCTTTATCGAAGATCAGTATTTTGGTCTCTATGGAGAGTGTTTCAACAAGACGCTGCACCCCGTCATTGCCATGCAATACGAGCGCATAACACTGGTGGCCAAGGCGGGCGGTGAGCGTATGACCATCGATACCGGTCTGCAATTCGAAGCCAATGGGATATTCCGCAAAGTTCAACCCGAGATGTTCATCGTGGAAACGAAATCCGCGCGCGGGAATGGTCTTGCCGATAAAATCCTGCGCGGGTTTCACCATCATCCGACCAAGCGTTGCTCGAAGTACTGCATTGGGATGGCCTCGACCGGCGCCGTAACGCGCCACAATGGGTTTTTACCCGCGCTTAGAAAGCTGCAGCTGGCAAATTCGCGATAGTATGGAGGGATCAAAGCGCGGATGTCAGGCGACATTTCGGATGGCCCTGAAACGGCCATCCGCTTCAGGGCCATCAGTGGTTGATACATCTGCTCGACCGGTGACCGTGTAAGAGGGTGTTTGCGAAACCGCGCAACGCCTCCAAGCCGGTCCTCTCTTTTGGTTAACTGCAAAAGGTTTAGTCGTCAGTTGTCAGCCACCAGAAACGCCAGGGCAGGGCAATCGCAGCGACCACCAGCCCCAGAGTATACCCTGACCAAAGTCCGACGGCCCCGAAGTCGAATACAAACGCCCACAGATAGCTCGCCGGGAGTGCCAGCGGCCAATAGGCCACGAGTGTGATCACCGTGGGCAAGGTCATATCAGACATGCCTCTCAGCGCGCCGAGTGCTGTGCCCTGTACGCCATCTGCGATCTGAAGGAGTGCTATCAGGATGAACAGCGCGACGGCCAGATCGATTACAGCGGGATCTGTCGACATGGTTTCGGCCATTGCGCGGCCCGCCGCGATAAAGAACACGGCGGCCAGACCCTGCCAGAGCGTGACCATGGCAAGGGAAGCTTTCAGGATGGGGCGAAGCCGGGCTTGGCGACCGGCGCCGACGGCTTGACCGACCCTTATGGAGACAGCGCCCGCCATCCCGAGGGGTATCATGTAAGCCAGCCCTGCCATCGCATTGACAATCTGGTGCGCTGCAAGAGCTTCGGCCCCCAACCAACCCATCATCAGCCCGACGGCGGCGTAGGCCCCGCCTTCTCCGGCATAGCCAAGGCAAAGCGGGAGAGCTTCCTTCAATTGTGCCCAGACATCACTGCCTGCAACCCTGACTCTCTGGCGGAACATTGCGAGCCCGCTCGATTGCGATAGAACCATCCAGGCTGCGACCAATGAAACGCATTGTGACAGGATGCTGGCCAGTCCCGCCCCGAGAATCCCGAGTTCCAGAATATGGATCAGTGTGTAGTTGGCGGGCACGTTGAAAAGGACGCCCAGATAGGACAAGCCCACCGCAGTCCATGGGCGGTCCACGGCGTCAAAGAGCGCTTTGAGCCCGAAGAAGAGTGTGAAGGGGACAATCCAGATTGCCATTGAAATCCAGTAGGGCAGGAGGATCGACAGCACTTCCTGGGGCTGGCCCAGGGGGCCCAAAAGCGGGTAGAGCGCGATCATCAAGAGGGCTGCACCCACGCCACCAACGAGGCAAAGCAGCAAACCGCTGCGCAAAGCAAATGCAACGCGGGCTGGATCACCAGCACCTTCCGCCTGGCTGATCTGTACTGAAATAACGGTGATGACACCCCAAAGTGCTGAAATCAGAATGATCAGCACCGCCGTTGTCACACCTGCGGCGGCCAGCGGCACCGTCCCAAGAGGGGAGATCATGGCCGTGTCGACGACGCCGATCAACAGGGCGGCTGCCAACCCGACCATGAGTGGGACGGCCAACCGGATAAGGGGCCAGAATTCGGCGCGCGTAGACGCCTGATGGATAAGGGATGAATGTGTCATGGGTCACCTGCCGGGGTGATGCCCGGCGTATAAGTCGCTCGGCGAAGCCTGTGCTTCGATTTATGCTGGGGCACTTAGGCCGGCGACGGGAAATCCATGAGTTCGGTCCTTTGAGGATCAATTGTTCGGGTCGTTTACGGTATTTGACATGCGACGTCCAGATCGTACGACGCATTCTTTCCGGTCGCCCGTAAAATGCGGGCCGTTGCGCATCCGTTTTTGCCGCTGGCATCGCGGTGGTTTTTTTTGGGGCAAGTATTTTGCGGTGTTCGATGAAAGCTTCATGCCAGGGCAAAGGTCTTGCTCCATCCTTCAACAGATAAGGAGGGGGCATCTGAGGGTCGAGATGGCGTTGCGTTGCCTCGTGAGACCCAAAATGTCGAAAACGGCACGAACCGGGGCAGGGCCCTTCAGCGAAGCTATTTCCCGTTCCGCCCTAATCCGACGTTACATTCCATGTGACAAGCTCATCCGACGTCAGAATGTAAATCTCATCGGCAGGTGTCGCCATCGCCGGACCCATGATCCTGAGATCGATGCCCATGGTATCAAGGTGCATTAGGACTTCAGCCTGCCCGCGCTGGATATCCTCCACGGCAAGAAATGCCGGAAGTATCGTGGATTCGCCAAAGGCGTGCTGGTGGACCCCAATGCGTGCGTTTTCCGAGATACTGCGCTTGACGCCGCCAACAAATATGTAGGGGCAGGCCGACAAACAAACGGCATTGTCCAAAAGCCGGGTCTCCGCTCCGAGCTCGCGAACAGCACGCCCGATCTCGAGTGCATCCGATACACTTCCGCCCGGGCTATCGAGAAGCAATGTTGCCGGAGCAGTGCTCCGAAGCTCGTCGACAATTCGGCTTGCGTCGCCCGGCGCAATGGCACCGCGTAGTTGTAAGGCCGTCGTTCCGTCGACGTCGACCTCTTCTGCGCGTAAACGGCTGGGCATGTCGGGATCAATCCCCGGTCCGGGGTTCGAAGGATCACGCGTTCTGTACCGCCGTGTCTGATCGCCCGGGCTTGTCCGCAAATCCAGTTCTGGCTGGCTTGACGGTGACAGGAAACGCGGCACGGCGGGCCCGATGTCGATAATGATCAACCCCAGGGCCAGAGCGATTTGCCCGGTCAGCAGCCACCGCAGGGCCCGCTTTGTAGCGTTTGCATCGTGGTCTTGGGCTGCGCTCATTCAGCGGCCTCGCGCGGAGATTTGGTCTCCGGTCGATGTTCTTGAATAAGAGGCGCGCTGACCCCGCTTACTTCCGCGGCCTCGATGTCGCGCAGAGCCAGCACGGCGGCCCGCAAATCGGCCACTGTCATTGCATCTTCTGGTGGCGCAGGCTCGCGACCGGCGCGGATGGCGGACTGGGCAACCGCGAGAATGAGCACAAGGACTGCGGGCAACAAGTCTATCGCGATCGCACCTGCCCAGGAGGGCGCAAAGTTGTGGGCATAGCGGATCACCGCGTCGGCGGTTGAAATAGGTGTGTAGATGACCTCGGCTGCGGGTTCGAGTGCGCGCACTTCGGCTGCCGCCGCCTGAAGTGTTTCGGCCCGTTTGGCGAGAACTTCCAGCAGGGAGGTGATTGTGGCTTGCTGGGCAGCCACCCCGCCTGCGTTGCCCGCGTCAAGGCGCGGCAGCACCACCGATTGGGCCAGATCGCGCGCGGCGCGGTCGACAAGCGGGGCGACAGAAAGCTGGCGCAACTCGGTGATGACCCCGGCCAGCCGAACAGATTCCTCCGAAAACTCCACGGCGCGTGCGTCGACCGGTCCCGGTGCTACAATCAGGGCCCGCATTCGGCTGAGGGTAGCGTTGCCCTCGGCGAAAGCGGCGGCAACAGGCGCGTCTTGCGCGGCGATGAGTTCTTCAAGCGCTGCAAGTTCGTCCGACTTTTGGGTCAAGACGCGGAAGACAGCGCCGCGTCCTGCGAGGCCCGACAGTCCGCCCCCGGCCTCTTGCTGGGACAGGTCCTCAAAACCCTGTCGGCTCCGACCAACGTCGAGGCCGAGTGCTTGACCCTGCAGCGTAATCTCGTGGGCGCGTTCCAGAGACGACTGGTAATCCTGAACTGTCCGCGCAAGATGCTGTTCGACCGCCGCTGAACCGGCCAAAGCGGCGGCGTTGAGCCAGGATGACATCGCGATGATCGCGGCCGACCCAATGGCCATCGCGATGACCAGCCACAGCCGCGTCGCCGCCGTTTGCATGGTTGGCAACAACCGCATCAGGTAGGACCAGAAAACAAAAATACCGGTTGAGACTGCGGCGCTATATGCGACGGCTGCAAAAAGTGCCAGCGCGCCACCATCATCGAGCAAGCCCCGCACACCAAGATAGGTGTATATGCCGGAAGCCACAGCGAGAACACCAAGAGCTGCGGAACTGAAACTGTTCAGCCAGGTCAGATGGCCTTCAACTTCGCGGGCATGGCGTAAACCACGTGTACTGTCACTCATCACGATACCTCCGCAGCTTAGGATGGGCACCGAGAGGTCGGAAAGCAAGGTTTCAAATCCGTGATGTTGCGGGGAACCTCGCCGACGTCACATGCAACTTTGCGATATGCGTCTCGTCTTCAGGCAGATGGATTATCATGATCCTCGTTCTGATCTTCTGATATTCGGGGAAGGGTCAGTTCGACCGTTGTCCCTTTGGGCTCGCGATCAAAAATTCGCGCAGAGCCCCCGTGCGCTTCAGCGATCGACAACACGATTGGCAGACCCAGGCCCAAACCGTCGGTGTATTGCCCCGCTGCATTGGAACCACGGAAAAACCGCTCAAAAGCGAGTTCTTTGTCCTCATCCTTCATGCCCGGTCCGTCATCAGCGACGGAAATCTGGATGACGTCGGGACCTGAAACCAAGGCGACCTCAATCGTATTTCCGCCATGGCGCCGCGCGTTTTCCAGCAAAGCCAGGACCGCTTGCTTGATCCGCTTGCCGTCGAGCGAGATTGTTGTCGCATGGGTGGGTAAGGTCAATTTCGCGTCAAGTCCGGACAAAGTGACAGCATCGCGTATCAATCTCGAAGGGTCGACGGTTTCGCGTGAGAGGCGCAGTGAACCGGATTCCTTGCGAGAAATGAACAGCAAATCACTGATCAGATTGGCCGTGTGATTTGCCGCCAGACGCGCGCGTCCCAACGCCTGTTTATATTCTTCTATCGTTTTGTCTGATCCGCGCAGCGCGACATCGCTTTCTCCCTGGATAATTGTCAGCGGTGTACGAAGTTCGTGGCTGACATCAGCAAGAAGCTGACGGCGGTTTTCTTCTGATTTTCGGGCTTCGGTCAGCAACTCCTCCAGCTTTTCGGTGCGTTGCTGGACCGCTTGTTCGAGCTCAAGATTTTGCGTGGTCAGGCTTCTTGTCCGTGCAGCAACGACCTCTGACATTTCATCCAGAACCGCTGCAATCTCCGAAAGCTCGCTGCGCCCCCTTAGGTCAATTCTTGTAGAAAAGTCACCCGCTGCGAACTTTCGCACACCATCCAGCAGATGTTTGAACGGATGCGTGAACTCGCGGCGGAAAATCATGAGTGTACTGATCGTGATCAGCAGAAACACTGCGGCCAGCCCGTAGGAAATCAGCCGCACAAGCGCCATCTGAGCGCTGGCCTCGGCTTCGGTCTCAGCGACCTCTTCCTCTTCTTCCTCCAGAGCGACGGAGATTAGCTCACGAAAATCGCTTTTGATGTTGTCATTGAGAACCAGTGACAGATCGCGCCAATTTGATCTCACATCGCCGATATCTTCGTGTGCCAATGTCCGGTCGAACAGTGACGTCAACTCTTCGATGACAGCCTCAACTTCAATCAGGTGCTCAAGGTCTTCGATCTCTTCGTCCCCGACCAGCTGAATTTCCTTTTCGATTGTCTCCCGGATATTGGAGATGTGAACGCTGAGCCGTTTGGATATCTCATTGACATCCTGCACACGGTCGGAGTCGCCTACCAGGAGCAGATCTCCGAACCTCTTGAAAAGCAGGTAGGTATCTGTCGCCAACTGCAGATGTTGTTCGTAAGAGGTGTGGGCAAGCGAAATCCGATAGTTGTGAAAATCGCTCTGTTTGGCGGCCCAGATTGCAACCGACACGCTGGCCGATGCGACCAGCAGCACGACAAATGCAAATATGCTGACGATGTGAGCAATCTTCATTTTGTTCGCGCTTCCTGTGTGAGGGGTGGAGTGGAATGTCGGTGTGTTAGCAGTTCAGTACAGTCTTGGGGGCAGTAAAACGTACCGCACATGATAACATCCGGGCCGCCTGTCAGACTGATAGCCCGATCCATCTGAACACGCCCTGACCGGAAGATGAACAATTGATGAACGAAGGCACGGGCTTTGAAAAGCCGTTACGCGATCTTCAGGATTTGTTCATGTGGGCGTTCTGAGACGTTAATCGGGCTGACAAGCTGAATTTATCAACAAGGGTCAAATTGAGGGAACCGAAACCAAACAATCGAGAGACCTATCATGACCTTCCAATCCAATCCGACTACTCAACTCGTTTCGGCCGCGAAATGGGCCTTCACGACACGCCGTGTCAGCAAAGGGGATGCGGTGGCGCTGACCAAAGATTATGCGCGCGCGGCGGCTGGTGACTTGGTGCTGTGCCAGATTCTGGAAGTTGGGCAGCACAAGAATATTCAGCTATCTGACCGCCGCAATTCAACGAGCTATCCGGGTGATCTGGTCGTACTTTGTCTGGGTGATCGTTACGCACCTGATCAATTCTTGTGCCGCGCCGAGATCCATGATGGCCCCATGCAACTCGCCGCAGGCGGCGGGATCGTGGGCATCGTCGAACGATCACACGCGCGCATGCGGGCCCCAACAGCGGTTATGCCTCTGGGATTGCTGACCAACGCCAGCGGTAAGGTCATGAATGTTTCCGACTACGCATTGCCCGCGAAAGCCCCAAATGGAGACGTGACAGTTTTCGGTGTTTTCGGAGCGTCGATGAATTCGGGTAAAACCACTGCCGCCGCGAGCCTGGCACATGGGTTACGACGGGCAGGGTACCGTGTCGCAGGGATCAAAGCGACCGGTACCGGGGCGTTTGGCGATTTCAATGCTTTCGAAGACGCGGGCGTGCCAGTGACAGATTTCACTGATGCAGGCATGGCCACCACTTACAAAATGCCGCTGGAACGCATCGAGCGTGGCTTTGATACCTTGGTTGCAACCGCAGCGGCGAACGGTGCCAACATGGTCATCGTCGAAATTGCGGATGGGGTTTTCCAGCGAGAAACGCGCGCCATTCTCAACAAGTCCCGAATTCGCGAGCGGCTTGATGGCATCTTGTTCGCAGCCCCCGACGCGCTTGGGGCCTTTGGTGGCGTAACCGTTCTTGAACGTTACGGTCTCAGTCCTTTTGCCATCTCCGGCATGGTCAGCTGCTCGCCGCTCGCGACAGCAGAAGCTGCCGAAATCACCGGGCTGCCCATTCTCACAAGAGAGCAGCTTTGGGACCGTTCGATGGTCACACAACTGGTCCGCCCCTATGTGCGTCAACCAAAACTCTGTGCGGCCTCATGAACAAGTTACCAAAAATCTTGGCAAGCGACCGCATTCTTGATGCGGTCGCCCTCCCGTTGCTCAGCGTAGGTCAGGCGGTTTTTCTTGGGATTGGCGTCTTCGCCACCCGCGAAGCATTCGGCGCTCTGCATGAAGGCGTGCAATTGCAAAACATGACGCTCTGCAAGCTTGCGGGCTCAGGCATTCTGGCTGTCGGGCTGGAATTTCTCCGTCGTATTTGCGCCGAACGACTGGGCCAGAGCTACGCGAGCAGCTTGCGCCTTGGCCTCTATCGGCATCTCGCCGGTATGCAGAAAAGCGAGTTGGACGCGCGAAGACTGGGTGCATTATCCCTCCGCTTTGTCGGGGATCTTTCTGCTGCGCGTAACTGGTTCGGATGGGGTCTGCCAAGGGTCGTCTCAGCAGCCATCGTGCTGCCCGGTGCATTACTGGTGCTTTGGCTTCTGGATTCCGGCATCGCGTTGACCAGCAGCGTTGTGCTGGGTCTTGCTCTTTTGTTCATGGCGGCGGTGGCAATCGGGTTTGAAAGACTCCACCTGAGATTGCGAAGCCGACGTGCCCGCATTGCAATCGCCATGATGGAGCGCATTTCCATTGCGCCGCTCCTGGATCTGATGGGCAGAACCGAACAGGAGTTGAAGGCTCTGGAAGAAAGCGGGCAACAACTCCGCGAGGAGGCAACCGCGCGCGCGCGAAGGGCCGGCGCATTGAGCGCGATCCCGCAGCTGGGGTTGACCACTGCCGGCGCGTTGGCGCTGTGGCAGGCAGCCCAGTCCAGCACGGCGCCGGGCACGGTTGCGGCGATAGTGTCAATGTTGGGGGTGCTGGCGCTGCCGCTGCGTGATCTGGCAATGTCGTGGGATCAGTACAACGGCTGGCGTATTGCCAAAGGTAAGGCTTTGAGACTTTTCGACAAACCCAGCCGCTTGCGCGAACAAGCTTCTGCCATCGGGCCTGTGGGGGTCACGGTCTCGGGCATTCTTGACGGCAAGTGCGTTTCGCTTTCGGTTCCCGCAGGCTCAATCGGCCTGTTGCAAGGGGGCAATGCCCGAAGCCGATCGATACTGGCGATGCTGATTGCCGGGTTGGATACCGATGCCGACCTGAAAATCGACTACGGAACAGGAACTGCGGTATTGCCGCGGATCCATTTCATTGGCGATACGCCGGTGGCGTTACAGGGTAGTCTGAGGAGAACGCTGACACTGGGCATTTCCCCACGGCCGGCGGGTAAGAGCATTGCCAGAATCGCGCGCGCGTTCGGCCTTGGTGAGTTGCTGCCGCAGGGCCGCAAATCATTGAGGGGGCGGGTCGCCGAAGCGGCGCGAAATCTCAGCACCGCTGACAGTTTGCGGATTGATCTCGCTCGCATAGCCTTGGCCAAACCTGACCTGGTGATTATTGATACTTCGCGGTTTGCAGCGGACCCGGAATGTGAAAAACTGCTCAAACTTTTGTCGGATCACGTTGAAAGCACGATTGTCGTTGTCGATCGCCGGGCCTCTGATGATCAGTCTTTCAGTTTCCGGGCCAATCCAACGCGTCCCGCCGCAGGCCAAGACCTCAGCTCCGATCAGGCGTTCTGACGGCGAGCCTACTTTAGAGAATATCGACGGCGGATCGAATATCACCTGTCCGACCTTTTCTCGAAACCGGTCGAAACGATCAAGCTGCCGATGCTGGAGGACGCTCTAAAGGCAAACGGGCGCCAAAATCAGATCGATGTGGTGCGATTCCGCACCGAACTCGAATTGCAGAATATCTACTTTCGAACGAGCGCAACAATATCATATCTTATTAATTGCTTGGACTTTATGGTGCGCTCCCTAGGAGGGAACTCGAACACTCTTCTTGAGACTTTGGAGGATGTGGAAGCGCAGTTGAAGCCCCATCAGTCTAACCTGCCGGAGATGGAACCATGAACCATCTCTCGCAAACATTCACTGATACAAAAGTTGCAAATTCCGCGACGACCTCGAAGCGGAAAGCCCGCAAGAAACTCCCACCATTCTCGCTGCGCTTGAGCAAGGAGGAACGGCAGAGGCTGGAGCGTGATGCGGCTGGTATGCCGCTTGGATCGTTCATCAAAAACAAGGTGTTTGATGGTGAATGCAAACCACGTCGCACTCGCGGACGGGCTCCCGTCAAAGATCACGCCGCGCTGGCGCGGGCACTCGGCCTGCTCGGCAATCTCCGTTTGGCCAGCAACCTCAACCAACTCGCCAAGGCCGTGAATTTGGGAACGCTTGCTGTATCGCCCGAAGTCGAAGAAGAACTGATGACAACATGCGCTGCCATTCTTGCGATCCGTTCGGAGCTGATGACAGCCCTGGGTTACAAACCAGAGGAACGTGAATGATCCTCAAAGGCAGCCAACGCAGCGGTGGCCTGAAACTGGCGGCGCATTTGATGAACTCCCGTGACAACGATCATGTGGAGGTTCACGAGCTGCGGGGCTTCACGGCAGAGACATTGCACGGCGCATTCCAGGAAGCCGATGCCATCTCCAAAGGGACCAAGTGCCAGCAATATCTGTTCTCACTCAGTATCAATCCGCCAGAGACAGAACGGGTTTCAACGGCTGATATTCTGGATGCCGTTGAGCGTGCAGAACAGCAGCTCGGGCTGAATGATCAGGCACGAGCAATTGTTTTTCATGAAAAGAACGGGCGGCGACACGCCCATGTCGTCTGGTCCCGCATTGATGCAATGGAGATGAAAGCCGTTTGTCTTCCCTTCTACAAACAGCGGCTCAAAGGTCTATCCAAAGAGCTGTTTCTAGAGCATGGCTGGCGGCTACCGGACGGATTTAGGGATAAACAGAACCGCGATCCAAGAAACTTCAGCCTCTCGGAGTGGCAGCAGGCCAAACGCATCGGCAAAGACGCCCGGCAGATCAAAATGGTCTTTCAGGAAGCATGGCAGGTCTCAGACAACCGCGCCGCATTTGCTGCTGCACTGGAGGAGAAGGGCTTTTTTCTAGCAAAAGGTGATCGACGCGGTTTTGTCGCGTTGGATGTTCATGGGGAAGTCTATGCCGTTGCGAAATGGACGGGCCAGCGCACCAGGCAGGTGAAAGAAAAGCTGGGTATTCCCAAAGAGCTTCGATCTGTCGGAGAGACCAAAGCCCATATCGCCAAGTCAATGCAGCCTGCACTCGATCAATCGCAGACCGAGCTCAAGGCCAGAAAACAGAAGCTAAAACAACGCCAAGACCAAGAACGCGGAAAGCTGATTGAGCGGCAACGTGCGGAGCGCCAGCGTTTGAAAGAGAGGCTGGAGCAACGCCAGATCGCTGAAGTCAAACAGAGACAAGAGCGCTTTCGTGTTGGGCTCAAAGGTCTATGGGATCGTCTGCGCGGCGAGCATTCGAAGATCAAAAAAGAGAATGAAGCGCAGGCCTGGACTGCTCACCTACGGGATCACGAACAAACTGATCAGCTTGTCTTTCAGCATTTGGATGAGCGTAAAAATCTGGGACGACAACAACGGCACGAGATGGATGCCATCAAAGAGCAGGCACAGGCTCTTGCGATGGATCGTGAGAAATTCAGGGACGTGCGCGGCAAGTCATCGGACAGGACACGAGACAGGCCGATTTTTGAGCGGTAGTTCTCGCCCTAGTGAGCAGCCCCACTTGAGTGGTCCAAATTGAAAGTTAGTGCATGATTGGCCTTTGGTCCATCAAGACGATGGCTTCAGGCGCAGGCGGGCGGTAGCCCAAAGCACTGTGTGGTCGATGATGACGGTGTGTGTCGAGCGATTGGGGTAGAGCATGTGATAGCTTTCTGTTTGGGGGCCTCGAGATGAAGCGGTTCATTGGCCTTGAGGGCCGGGATTGTGGGATGCAAAAGAGAGGTGCGGACGGCACATCTGTCTCACTCGAAATTGAGAGAGGTCGTAAGTATATGAAGATGAATGATAATTCAGGCTTCGACGGCACGCTGCCGTAAACCTGTTGTTTGTGAGAGGGAAACCTTAAAGGGGAACCATCGAGAGCAACCTCAACTGGTAATCGCATAGGAAACCAAACGGGTTCACTTGGGGGAGGAAATCATCATGGCGGCATCAGCCGACAAAGAATTTGAGGTGAACCTCGAAGGAGATTGGACTGAATGCTCCAGATAATCTGGATGCTCCCTAAAAGGTTGCCAGTCATTCACCTTCGCATGTCGCTATCGCTTGAAGACCCAATTCCGATGGCTTTGCCACGGAGAGGATATTTCCTTTACATGCACCTCAAATGTGAAGGTAAGGTCATCGGCTGAATGCACATAGTTGGCCGTTACATGCCAGCTTCCTCAAATACTGATCACCCCCTCAATCATTCACGAGTTGAAAGTAACAGGCGAATAAAAAGGCAGGAGACAGCCGTTCTTTATCTCTCAGATGCGGGTCAATACGTCTCGGCGTTTGGTCTGGGGCTACGTTGTGGGCAATGGTAGAAAAGGGTCTGCTATGGCTAGGGTGGGGGTTTGTTGCGTCACAGCATGCTTGACCCCTTCTAGTGCTATGGGGTGGGTTAATTGGCGACGCCGTTCGGCTTTCGGCGTTTGCCTCTAGTATGAGGGTTCATTGGCTCTCCGCGAAACTGACCACCGTTGGTTCTATAGTGGCGGTAAAGCCAATGGATGCGCATCAAGCGAGTTTGTGTCTAGTATGTGTGTGAATTGCTCTCGCTCAGAATACCGCCAACTAATGCCGTTTATGCCTAAGGTGTGGGTTACAAGTTGCCATGCACGGTCAACAACGAAGTGCCTTCGGCTTGGTCCTGTCCTCAACTGTTATCGGTGTCTTGGGCTTGTATGTGGGTTGCGGCGTCACAACCCCCACTTCTCCAGTGCAGCTTCTGCCTTCGAAGGGTCTTGGGCAATCCTGATCACGGCGTTCCGGTTGACGCCTGTGGCCTTAGCAATCGCTGAGTGACCTTGCCCTGCATTCAGCATCGCTTGCACAGCTTCAAAGCTGGCCCTATCGAAGTTTGGCTTACGCCCTTTGAACTTGTCCGGAGAGGCGGCCCTATGGTGCGCAATACCGGCCCTCTGAGCCTCTTTGTTGGCCTCTGCCTGTGCTTCCGCCATCGCCGCCATAAAGCCAATGAGCGCGTCCCTGATGGCCTTCTGAGTGGGGTCTGTGGTCGTGCCGTCGAAGACCATGCCGTTGATCACGGTCTTGATTGTCACGCCTCTGCGGATGAACTCCCGAATGGTGTCAGTCACGTCCTGATAGTTGCGCCCTAGACGGTCCACCCAACGAACCACTAACGTGTCCCCTTCGCGTAGCATATCGAAGAGCCGCTTGCCGCCTTCGCGCTCTGCCAGCTTGGTGGTAACGCCCGAAGTGCCGTGATCGGTCACCACCTTATCTATCTGAAATCCTGCTTTGCGGGCCTGCTCAAGTTGATGTTCGCTGGTCTGTTCGGCAGTGGAAACGCGGGTATAAAGAATTGTTCTGGACATTGATCACCTGTTCACAAGAGTAGTGTTCATACAAATGATATGTTCACAAAGGTAAGTCAACCCTTATGAACATACTTTCTGCATACCAGCCCTATGTTCACTGCCCTATACCACTATGAACAATTGTCATCAGGTTGCAGACAACGCTTCAAGCAATCGGGATTTTGACAAGGTGCGAACAGACCGAACTGAAAATAACTGTTCAATACGGTTGCAATGAAACAAACCCGTTGAAATCAGCTTAAACTGCTGACAGGCCCCACGGGGGAAGGAACCCAATGTGCTTTACATTCCAAGCGGCACAAATTTTTTCAACGTGAATATTTGCAATACCAACCAGTTGAGCCAGCCATTTATAAAATTTGTCTTACATCTGGATTGCAGAAATTTGTCACTGTGCTGATTGAGACAGGTCCAGACGCAGGGACATTGTGCCTCGAGTATTCAAGCGGTGTTCTTCCGAGTAGCGAAACAGTATCGCTAAATTTTTCCGCGATTGCACAAGCTGCGACCGCATGTGATTTTGGCCCAGAACAGAAGATTTCAATTGCGCAAGCCTTTGGAAGCGCTCTCACAATCGATAAATACTTTCCCAAACAGTTGTTAACAGAAGCCGCGTTGGCTTCTACGAAATTGCCCTGTGGAACGTGAAATTCCCTCATTAATCGAGACTTCTGGTCATGTGCGGTGTGAAATAGTTCGGCGGAAGATGGAGCACTTGCTGTTAAAACGTAAATATGGTCGCGATCAGCCTGTTCGAGCAACGTGAAAATTAGTTTTGGGTCGCCTCCCAACGCCAAGATCAGAGCGCGTTCGTTTGAAGTTCCCCCTTTTCCGGGAGTGAAACGTATTGGAAAGAACTTACCGCTCAAGCCTTGGTCGAACTGAACATTACCAATGCTTGCTTCGTATTTTCCTTCGCAGTAGCCCCAAAATGTTTTGGGGTAGTTCGTGCGCTTTAGCAGCATACGATAAAGCGTTTGTGTGATCGCTTTAGGCATACAAGTATAGTCGATAAACACAGAATAGCCGGGAGCCTCAGCCATCGTTCCGGTCACAAACTTTTCTAGACTGCCTTCCCATGACAATTTATCCAAAGCGCTGCCGAGTGTTATCAGATCGACTTTTTGGAAGTTCTTTTTGGCCTCGGCAATAAAGCTGCTCACCTTGCTGTTTTCTACACCATCCCCGTCAAATCGGACGCAATAGGCGTGCTCGCCAGTGATGGCCCCAGACTTAAGCAAGGCTTCAGCTCGGTCTTCCCAACCAATTGTGAAGATGGCTTGGTCAACGGCGGCCCTGGGAATTGAAGTCAAGTCGCAAGAAGTTTCCTCAAAGGAGTATCCATCAAATATCATGTTCAAATCTCAAAACGCCCCTGACGTTTGTCTACGGCAATAAATCCATCAAAATACTCTTTGGCCCAATCAGACGGAGACAATGGTGCTACTTGAGCCATCAGCCGAACGAGCGCCTTAGGGTCTATTCGAGTATTTTCGTATGCACCTCTTGGAGAACACTGTAGATGAGCGGAGAGGCGGCGATGGAGCCTGAACGCGATGTCGTCTTTTCCAATTGAGCTGTGTCCATCAAGAATTCTAACAAAACCATCCCGTTCGATCCGGCGCAGCAAAGATGTGATATCGAAGAATGGCAATGTCCTAGCCAAAGCGGCGAATTGAGCTGCATTAACAACGAAAACACCACGATCAGGGTATCTTACAGCTTCTCCATTTTCATTATACTGGTGTAACAACTTGAGCAGCTCTGCAACACCCGACAGCAGATAGTATTGATGGGCATCACCAGTATCTTGCATCTCTTCAATCGTCTCAAACGAATGCCCAGACACGGCCTTCAAGGCTTGATCTTGAAGCTTAAAAGAAAATCGCTGTGAGTTGTTCAAAAACTTTCGGCAAGCTCTTGCCAGTGTTTGACCGCTCTCGCTCTCTACTCGGCTTGTAGGGTTTTGTGCATCAAAAAATTCCGCCATGATATCGAGGAAGTCGCGTATGTTGCCGTCGCTAGCCCATATTATGAACCGCTGACCCGCATAAATAGGAGGTCGGTTGCATTGTAAGCAAGCAACTATGTAAGCAATGGCCTCTTTGCGATAAATTTCTTTTCGAAGCCTTACTTGGTCATCTTTCGTAGGATATTTGGTTACGTCCAAACCAAGACTGTCAATTACAACATGTTCGGTAAATGGCGAACGACCCGAAACTACATGAAAGGAACTTTTTTGGTCTGGTGACAGTGTCCTGTCCAACAGCTCTTTAGTGCGCCCAACGTCAGAACGAAACTTTGTAACTGCAGCACTCCGGTATTGCCCACCCAAGACTTCTTCCATCAATGAATTGTAAGAAGGGTCCCCACACTTTTTGTCAAGTGAGAACAATTGGTTGTCGGAAGTAACTTTCTTTGTGTTTGTCGTGACAAGACCACGAATTCGCAGATCGGCCACGCTCTCACAGAATTTTTTGAAATCATCTTCTTTTAGTTCATCGACATTGCAGAATTTTCGATCTGCATGACTGAGGGAAGTTTCAGGAATGGTCGTTTCGACTGTATTGTATTCTCCTCTGATATAAGCGACGACCCACTTCGCTTGACCTTCGGTTGATCGGAGGTATGTGTTTAGCGCTTTTTGCTGCAAAGAACTCAGGTTTTCACAGTCGTCCAGCAGTATAAACAGATCAAGCTCTGATGACTTTTTTAGCCTCGAGTGCATTACGGACGGGACAATCTTGTTACTTATCAGCTTGATGAGTGTAGCTGGTGTGAACGCATCAATAACCATTCTGGCTTCTGAAAGTTTTTCATTGTCGTAGATGGCCAAAAAAGATGATCGAAGAGTGCGAACCAACCGCAGTGCATCACTATAGTCTGCAATTTTCCTAACGTGCTTTAATCCAAGGTTCGCGAAGACTTCACTAATCTCTTGGCAAGCCTCAAACTCCTTTTTAGCTGAAAAATGAAGAGTTTCATTGTCTTCAAGTGACTTGAGGTCTTCAAGAACGCTTTCCAATAAGCTCAGCTCAAAAAATGCACAGAAAAGTTTGTATCGTTCTAGGTCGGTTGGTTCTCGATTAGCTCCGCTTGAGACCTGTTTTTGAATATCTTCTGTTAAATGCTGGAAGCTGTGATTGAATTGCATGTAGCAGCCGAACCAGTGAAACCTTCGAGCCGGAAACTGTTCGGCAAGCAATTCATTTTCAAAGAGAAGTTTTGAATGAAGTGAGCGCAGCACGGTCGTTTTCCCGCTGCCGCGGGTGCCTACAACGAAGTCAGCTTTCTTATTTCTGATTAAGCCCTTTGCCCATGACGAAAGCCAAACTCGCGGCTTTTTTTCAAATTCAGACTTTGTTGGTTGGAAGGGGTTCATCATCCGCCCAAACCCTCCATCGCGACTATACGCCATTTCGCGCGCGGCTTTCCAAGATTGACAAGTTCAACAACCCCGGCACAAAACAATAGCAACAGGAGGTGTTCTAGCTCATCTTCATTTATGTGCAATGAGCCGCACTCATCCACAGCTTCACGCCAGTTCAGTCGTTTGCTGTCCCGCAATCTATCCCACAGTTTCCTTGCGTTACGTGTAAGCAGCGTTCGGTTGTCGGCGATTAGCGGAAAGAATGTTGCACGTTGATCTGAATAATTTCCAATTCTGCCATTTTCGTCAGGGCGGTATTCAATTAACCGCACTAAGAAAACCTCTCCATCTTCTTGGTGAAAGAATGCGACTTCATTAAAACCCTCCCATATCGGCGGGGCCGAGATGCACAAAAGTTGGCGATTTGGTCTTTCGGTCCCATGCTCGGTCGTCCTAACAACTTGCTCAACTGGGCCTTCGTGAATGTGTCCGTGTAAATACACGATATTCTTGCCACTGCCCAGAAGATGGCTTCTAACCAGTCCAGCGTTGAGCATCTCCGAATATGGTGAAATTCTCGGAACTCTTTGTGGTAAAAGGTTGTGATGCGCGCACAAGAAAGCAAATGAGCTTTGCTCTTTATCCAATTGATCTAGTAAGGTATCTAAAGCAGTCTTCGAAAAGTAGGGGGTGTCTAGTTGTTTATACAACTGATGCAGGCGGTTCGAAGATTGGCTATAAGGATGTCCAAAAGCAGGCTCGGCCGCTACCACAGGTTCTTTCCCAACCAGTTCTATCGCCTCTTGACCAAGCTTATCGTCAGTGAATTCATCACTTAATGGTTTTGGGAGCAGGTGCATGGACATAGACCCAATGCTTGAGTTGAGAAGATAAACAGGCAGTCTTACGTCATGCTCGGCTGAGATTTGGTGAACAATGCAGTCCTCAACGGGTAGTTCGAGGAAGCCAAATTCTTTGAAAGCTTGTTGTATCGGGTCAAACTTGACAATTGGTCCACCTATGGCTGCGGTTTCTTTAGCGACATCGTGGTTTCCTGGCACGCCGAATACTAACGGTTGCCGTTCGTTGCTATCATCTCGCAGTATCGCACGCATAATTTGAACAGCGGGTCGAATGAACTTTATATCACCGCGCGAAGTGTAATCTCCCATCAATGCTACAGCATCCACAGAGCCGGAATTTGCCACCTTGTTAAGTGCCTTGAGAACCTGAGACAAACGGTCTTGTGTCAGTTCGCCAATGATTTCTTTCGAAAAATTTCCATCTTTTATGTCAATATCTGTAGTCTTAGAAGGCCATTCTGGGAGATGGATATCTCCAACTTGCAAAACGCGCGTAATTTTTGTTTTCATGAAAACCTCTGGCCCTTAGAAGTATCATGACATCCAATCAGTTGAGTTCAAGTGTTGGTTGGGGAGTTGCGTCTCTTGCCACCGAAAATTGTGTTGATCTGTTCATTAAGGCGAAGCTCGATTGTGTCGAAGGTCACTTTGAGGCCGGATATGACTGGAAAGTAGTTTCCGAGCGCTGATCATAGTTTCGATTTTACCGCCCACCTAAGATACTCGTTCAGTCTTGCCCGCGGTGAACCGTAAGTTGTCTCCGCTATTGCGGAGGATGAATGCCCGAGAAAACCGTGGCGAACCTCCACAGGTGCACCTGCGTCTCTTAGTTTGTCAGATACTCGGTGTCTCAGGCCGTGCACAGTAAGCCGCTTGTCTTTGGTCTCCGCACGAACGGCTTTCATCAAAGCCGCAGAGGCCGCGTCAGCGCCCCTATCTCGAGCGTATCGAGCGAAGCAGGTTCTCCTGAGCCAACACCCTCAAGGGCTTCCTCAGCGGCTGTCAAGGTGCCTCCAGCAAGGGGAACAGAGCGGTTGCTTGAGGCTGTCTTATGGTCGCGAATTGCATTGGGGCGAACAAGAATATGAGGTGTCTCTGCATCAAGGACGATGTCTTCGTAACAAAGACCAGCAATTTCACCGAGCCGCATACCTGTCCCTTTCAACAATCGCCACATCACTGGAAGCTCCTTGGTTCGACCTTCCTTGAGCCGCTCTTCCACATTCTCAATCAAACCGTCTGGCAATGGCAGCTTCTTGTTCACCTTCGGGCCAGTGTCTTTGGGCCACGGAAGGCCGATGAACGGGTTCTTTGTGTCGATGTCACCTTCACGCATGGCATGGTTGACCATAGCAGCGATGATTTTGCTCTCCTTAGAGCATGTAGCGACAGACAGCGGCTGACCATCTGACTTAGTAGTCTTGAGCATCAGGTCCATGTAGCGCCTGCCGTGATCTCGTCGCAGCCCCTCGAGGGTCACCTCATCGAGCGGTCCTAGGGCTTCCTCAAGACGGCGTGTAATCCGGTCAAGACGGACAATCTCATTATCAGGAAACCGCTTGTCCCGAGCATACATCATCTTGGCGTCCTGCAGTGACAGTTCAGGAGCATCGGCGTCCGGGTTCACCAAGGCCTTCAACAACAGCGGGTCAGTATTAGGCTGCTCCGAGAGGCCCTTGGCAATCTCCCTAGCGGCAAACTCTGGGTCTTCTTCGAGGCCAATGGTCTCAGACGCCAGCTTTTCGCGCTTAAGCAGTGCTTCATACCATCTTTCGATTGGTAATCTCGTGTCATTGCCATCGATACGGCTGCGGACCTCGGACACCATCCGGTCGAACTCTTGCATGATGGCCTGATATTCTCGATGAAAAGCGAGGCCGTCGCGATTTTTGATGTGAACCTGCAAGGCTGGCTCGCCAAGCATCTCAGCAACATCTTTCGGAAACCGTCTTCTAAACCTCAAAACCCCGTTTGGCCGCTTATCCACATGTTTGATTTTGGTGCTTAGGGCCATCTTTGTGTCCTCGATGTGTGTCGCCGTGTGTGTCGTGATAGACAGCCGAACGCGATATAATCAAGGAAATAAAGGGTTTCTTAGAGAGAAATGGTGCCCCCACACGGACTCGAACCGCGGACCTACTGATTACAAATCAGTTGCTCTACCAGCTGAGCTATAGGGGCTCTAAGCGGTCGTTTAGTCAGTTTGATCGCACCGTGCAAGAGGGGAAATCATCTTTGTTTCGGTTTGAATACCACGCTCTCTCAAGCTAGCGTGTCGTGAGGTAATTTCCTGGGCTTGACGCATTATGCAACTGGTTTTCCACACTGGCGCTCATTTTACAGAAGAAGAGCGGCTCATGAAATGCCTGTTGCGCAACAAGGAGGCCTTCAAGGCGCGAGGTGTGGCAGTTCCTGGTCCTGGAAAGTACCGTCGTCTGTTGCGTGAGACCATGAATGCGATGGCAAGCTCTGATGCGTCCGAGAATGCGCGAGAGGTTTTGCTGGACGCTATTCTGGATGACGAAAACGCGGATCGCGTCTTGCTATCGAACGCGCATTTCTTTGGCGCGCCCAGAGCAGCGGTGCGCAGAGGCATGCTTTATCCCAATGCGCCTGAGCGGATGGTCTACATGTCTGAAATTTTTGGCGAGGATCAGATCGAACTGTTCATGGCTCTGCGCAATCCCGCCAGTTTTCTGCCCGCAGCATTTGCAAAGTCACCGCGCGACGGGTTGGGGAGTTTCATGGGCGGCGTAGACCCCCTTGCAGTCAGATGGTCAGACACCTTACTGCGTATTCGCGAAGCAGCCCCGGAGGTATCCATTACGGTTTGGTGCAACGAGGATGCCCCCCTCATTTGGTCCGGGATCATTCGCGACATGGCCGGGCTCGAACAGGGCGAAGACGTCATCGGCGGATTCGATCTGCTGACGGAGATCATGGTGCCCGAAGGAATGGTCAGGTTTCGTCATTACCTGGAGACACATGCCGACATGACCGAAACCCAGAAACAGCATGTCGCGGTTGCGTTTCTCGACAAGTTCGCCAGGGAAGATGCGATCGAAGAAGAGCTTGATATGCCTGGCTGGACAGACGAGTTGGTGTCTGAGCTGACCGAGATTTACGACGAGGACGTTCTGGATATTGCCCGGATTTCGGGCGTGAAATTGCTGTCACCCTGACAGGTTCAGGCCTCTCTTCCATAAAAGCCCATGCGTTCCTCTTTGCTGAACATCACCCCGGGCCGGTCGTAATAGGTGAAAACGGTGACAATTCGCGGCACCTGCCCAATGACGGGGGCGACACGATGCGCGGTATTTTTTCCCTTGAAGACATTCAAGGTGCCGGCCTCCGCCCTGAATGACTTTACCTCCGGATCGTCGCCGTTCAAAAGTTTTGCGACACCGTCGTAGTTTGGATCGTCATCAGTGCGCAGCTCAGAGCGATAGATGAATTCGCCCCCTTCCAATGGGGCCTGCAGCAGCAATGTGGTGGTGAATTGCGATCTGTCGAAGTGCCAGTTCAACCCCCACCCTTCAGGATACCCCATGACGTTGAAACGGGCGAGGGGGTCAGGCATGGGATAAAGGGCGTCGTGATCCATGGTGCGGGCGAGAAAGTCAGCCAAAGGTTGCCAGGAATAGATGTCGTCCACCGGCGTGCCTTCGCACTGGTCCGCGCATAGCGTGTAGTTACGGGTTTCAACTTCCTTCAATGCAGGATGCCCGGCAGGCAAATCCGGCATCGGCTTGAAGTAGATGTTATGACGGCGCGCATGTGTAAACGCCTCTTGCGCGTTGAGCCGCGGTGATGTTTCAGCGACCGTTCTCGCAATCGCTTCCGGCAGCATGAAACCTTCGAGGTTGAACATCCCATCACGGGCGAGGTCTGCCTTGCACTGTGCGACCAGCGCCTTGCAGGCAGCACTTTCGGGCAGATGCAACGGGTAACGATCCAGATCAACGGGCGGCAACATGGCACTTCCTTTTCAAGCTGATGAAAAGGGACCTGAGCTGGCGCGCAGGGTCAACCACCATTTCGTCGCGCGATGTCGTTTTTTAGACTAAAGCGCCACGGCCTGACCTGTGGCTGCCGATTGCTGCGCGGCCATGCCTATTCTCACCGCCCAGAGCCCGTCCTCAAAAGATACGTCCGGTTGAGAGCGCGCACCGTGCAACAAGGCCAGAAAACCCTGGTGTTGGTAAAAGGTCGATCCGTTATGATCGCCGGCTTCGAGCAACGTCGGATCGACAGGGATTTCGCGGATTTCTGGGCGTTTCGGTGCGCGGGGGCTGATTTCAAGAATTGGCGTCGGTGAAGGTCCGAGATCAGCAGGCCAGAACCGGGTGGGGCCGGGAACATGGGCCTCGATTTTTCCGGCGGCACCCACTGCGGAAATGACCTCCTGATAGCGTGCGCCTTCAGCAAACATGCAAAGCTCCAACAGCGCCCGTGCACCGCCCTCGAAATCGACAATGACGTAGCCGTTGTCCAGAATGTCGGGCACGGCACCGTCATAAGTTTCGTCCAGATGGTTCACATCCTGCCCGGCACTGGCCATGACGCGGATCGGATCGGTGCCGATAATCAGACGCATGAGGTCGAAGAAATGGCAGCATTTCTCGACAAATGTGCCGCCGGTCTGCTGGCTGAACCGGTTCCAGTTGCCAACCTTTGGCAAAAAGGGAAATCGGTGTTCGCGGATCGTCAGCAGTCTGGTGCCCCCGGTCACAGCGTCTGCGTCCTGCAGTAAGGCAGCAATGGGCGGCATGTAGCGGTATTCCATCGCTACCCAGATCGGCGCGGGATAGGAGGCTGCAATCTGCGTCAGAGTGGGAATGTCATCGGGATCGGTGAGCAGGGGCTTTTCCACCAGCAAAGGCAGCGGCCGTTTGGCGGCAATTTCGGTGATTTGTGCTGCGTGACAGAAATTTGGGCTGGTGATCACCACACAATCCAGTTCAGCCATGGCCAGCAGATCGCCCAGGCTCTCCACGAATTTCGCATCCGGCGCAAGCTGCGCCGTGATTGCGCGCATCCCCGCATCGGGTTCGAAAATCGCGGTTACAGCGGTGTCCGGCAGCAGGGCGATGTTCTTGATGTGCTCCTGGCCCATCATGCCGCAGCCAATCAGGCCGTATCGCGTGGTCTTGGTCATTGGGGTGTCCTTATTTCAGCCGTTGCACGTAGACGGCTTTGGCGGTGTCAAACCATGTGCGTGAGAATTCGATGGGATGGGGCTGGTCGGACCAGCTGAACCGTTCAATATAGCCGCTGGGTTGACCCGAGGATCCGAAAAGGGACGGGGTCCAGTCGGGCAGGGCGCCGATGCTGACCCGGTCTTCTGCGCGGGTGATCCAGAAGTGGAGACGTTTGAGATAGGTCTGATAGAGAGAATCAGACAGCAGATCCGCGCTCAATTCCCCGACGCTGGCATCCAGCCAGATTTCTTCCACCGCAATTGCTACATCATTGAGGTAGCGCTGCCGCCGGATGCGGGTCGCGCGACTGCTGGTGCCAAAGGGCGGCAGATCGGAGGGTTTGATCTGACTTTCGACCGACAGGATATCGGCTGTGGGCAGGCCGCCGCCAGACAGCAATTCAAGCCGGAACATGGCATAGACACCGGCAGCCTTGGCCGATTTGCGGATGTAGTTGCCGGAACCCTGCACCCGGCGCAGCAGGCCTTTGCTTTCCAGATCAGCCAGCGCCTTGCGTAATGTCCCTATGGAGGTGCCAAGCGCCTGCGCCATCTCGCGCTCTGGCGGCAAACGCTCACCATCCAGCAAGCGACCGGCATCAATGTCCCGGATGAGCAGTTCGCTCAACTGGATATATTTGGGCAGGGCGTTTGCATTTTGCTGGGACAGGGCCATCGAACAGTGCCGTGGAAATTGAAAATTGATACACCATTGATCTACCAGTTTGCGAATGCTATTCAAGAGGAAATCAACGCAATCCGCGCAAAGGGACATTTATGACGATCGTGCCGGTAACCTCAGCTGATCTGGATGCGGCAGAAGTGTCGTGGTTTTCTGCGCTTTGCTCGGATGACTATCAGTTTCTGGGCGTGCCGGATGGTGATTTACGCTCAAGCTGGGCGCATTGTTCTGACATCGTGAAAACCGCAGAAGCACAGGGATTCCGCAACATCCTGTGTCCGTCCTCCTATCAGGTGGGGCAGGACACGCTGAGCTTTGTCGCAGGATGCGCGCCGATTACGTCGAAAATCAACCTGCTGGCAGCGGTGCGTTGCGGCGAAATGCAACCCATCATGCTGGCGCGCACCATTGCAACGCTCGATCACATGCTTGAAGGGCGTCTGACGGTCAATATCATCAGTTCTGATTTCCCCGGTGAAAAGGCGGACAGCAGTTTCCGGTATCAACGGTCGCGCGAGGTCGTCGAGATCCTCAAACAGGCCTGGACACAGGACGAGATCAACCATCAGGGCGAGGTCTATCAATTCTCCAGCGTGACATCGGACCCGGCAAAACCCTATCAGACCGGAGGGCCGCTGCTGTATTTCGGCGGGTATTCTCCGGCCGCACTCGATCTGTGTGCGGAACATTGTGACGTCTACCTGATGTGGCCCGAGCCCAAGGAACAGATAGCGGGCCGGATGCAGGCGGTACACGCCCGCGCGGCAGAAAAAGGCCGGACGCTGGATTACGGATTGCGCGTGCATATGATCGTACGCGACACCGAAGCCGAGGCCAAGGAATACGCGGATTACATCGTCTCCAAGCTGGATGACGACTATGGTCGCAAAATCCGTGAACGCGCTCTGGATGCGACTTCTCTGGGTGTGTCGCATCAATCCAAAAACCGCGATATTGCCGATGAATTTGGCTACGTGGAACCGCATCTGTGGACAGGCGTGGGGCGCGCGCGGTCCGGCTGTGGTGCGGCGCTGGTGGGGTCTGCCGATCAGGTCCTGTCAGAGATCGAAGCCTATCAGAAAATGGGCATCCGCGCGTTCATCTTTTCCGGCTATCCCCATATTGATGAAGCCGAACATTTTGGTCGTTTGGTGATGCCGCATCTGAAAACCTGTTCATTGCCAGAGGCTTACGGACGTGTGCCGACCGCGGCACCCATGACACCGCTTGCCGCAGGAGATCGCCGCTGATGGACCGTGTAGCCCTTTCCGACACGCTTGACTTCAGCCGCATTGTCTATGGCATGTGGCGGCTTGCCGATGATGAAAACACATCGCCCGAACATGTGCGCGCCAAGATCGACGCCTGTTTAGCCCAGGGCATCACGACCATGGATCAGGCCGATATCTACGGCGGCTATGTCGCCGAAGACGTGCTGGGGGCCTGTCTGAAACAAAGCCCCGGGCTGCGCGACAAGCTCGAAATCGTCACCAAATGCGACATCGTCGCACCGATTGGCAAGTACAGTGACCGGCGGGTGAAATATTACGACACTTCTGCTGCGCATATTCAGGCCTCCGTCGAGGCGTCGCTAAGCTATATGGGGATCGAGCAGATCGACTTGCTGCTCATTCACCGGCCCGACCCGATGATGGATGCCGCCGAGACCGGTGCAGCCCTCGACGCGCTGATCCAAAGCGGCAAGATTCGGGAGGCTGGCGTGTCGAATTTCCGCCCCTGGGACTGGGATTTGCTGCAATCGGCGATGAGCAATCCTCTGGTGACCAATCAGATCGAAGTGTCGCTTGCCGCGCGCGACAGTTTGACAAATGGCGATCTGGCGCATCTGCAACAGCATCGGATCAGCCCGATGGCCTGGTCGCCGTTGGGCGGGGGCAGTTTAATGACGGACAGCAGTGATCTGACTGCAAACATGGACCGTGTGGCGGAGGCGCAAGGTGTGGACCGTGCCGCCGTCGCCGTGGCCTGGCTGCTGGCGCATCCGGCGGGCATCTTGCCGGTCATGGGCACCAATACATTGTCGCGGATCGCCAGTTTCAGCGATGCGCTGCGCGTGGAAATGGACCGCCAGACATGGTTCGAGCTTTATGAGGCCGCAAACGGTCAGGAGGTGCCATAATGGCAGATGGTTCACGTCAGATGACGCAATTGCGCCCTTTCATGCCCGCCGCAGATACCGCGCGCCAGTTTCGCGACGCACTTGGCCAATTCTCAACTGGTGTGACCGTTGTGACCGCGCAGACACCGACGGGTCCGATCGGCATGACGGCAAATTCGTTTTCCAGTATTTCGATGGATCCGCCGCTAGTGATGTGGAGCCCGGCCAAATCGTCAAGCCGGTTTCAGCATTTCAACGCTGCGAAACATTTTGCGATCCACGTCATGGCCTCCGAACACGAAGATATCGCCATGGGCTTTGCCCGTTCCGGTCAGGCTTTCGATGGGTTGGACGTGGAATTGAACGCCCAAGGCGTGCCGTTGCTGGGCGACTGTCTGGCGCGATTTGAATGCAGCACATACCAGATACACGATGCAGGCGATCATGCGATCGTACTGGGGCGTGTCCTGTCAGCTGCTTCCCGGGAGGGGGAGGCGCTGATTTTCTGCCAAGGCCGTTTCAGACGGTTTGACAACCGGCCCTAAACACGGGCCAATAACACGAACGGCGCAGACCGTTTGAAAGCTCGCAAAAGCGGGCAACAGGGAGGAGGCTCCGATATGGGAGCACTGCTGGCGGTGATGACACCGCTCCGGCTGGTGAATGAGGCGTTGCTCACCTTGGGCAGGGCCATTGGCGTGTTCGCTGTGGCGGCCATGGTGGTGGCGATCCTCATTCAGGTGTTTTACCGCTATGCGCTGAACAATGCGCTGCCCTGGCCCGATGAGGCCGCACGGTTTTGTATGTTGTGGATGACGGGCCTGATGGCGCCAACGGCCTTCCGGCGCGGCGGTTTCGTGGCCATCGACACGCTGATCCGCCTTTTGCCGGTGCGGCTGGGTGCGCTGATCAGCCTGTTTCTGCTTTTTGTCAGCCTGGGTGTGCTGATTGTCGCGGTGCAAATCGGTTGGTCGGAAGTCACTGGATTTGCCGGGAAATTCGCAACCGCCTCGCTTTATGTTCCTATGGATTTGAGTTTCGAGACCTGGCTGCGCGTCCCGCGTAGCTGGATGATGGCTTCGCTGCTTTTGGGAATCATCCTGCTGATTTCGGTCAATGTGGAACTGATCCTGCGGGCCATCGTGAAAATGATGGGTGGCGAAGACCACTTGCCCGCCATATCGCTCGAAGAACAAGTGGGAGCTGAATGATGCTGGTCTGGTTTCTCCCGCTTTTCCTTGTCTTCCTGATGATCGGCCTGCCGGTGTTTTTCGGCCTGCTCGCAGCGCCGGGCATTCTGCTCTGGCTGAACGGGCAAGAACGCGACATTACCCTGCTTTATCGTAACCTTTACAATGGGATGGACAGCTTTCCTCTCATGGCGATCCCCTTTTTCATGCTGGCGGGAGAGTTGATGAACCGCGGCGGGATCACCATGCGGCTGGTGGAATTCTCCCAAGCCATGATGGGGCATTTTCGCGGTGGTCTGGCGCATGTGAATATTCTGTCGTCGATGCTTTTTGCGGGTCTGTCGGGCTCAGCCGTGGCCGATACCTCCGCGCTGGGGTCGATGCTGATCCCCGCCATGGAAAAACAGGGCTATACCCGTAAATTTGCCGCCGCGATCACTGCGGCAAGCTCGGTGATCGGCCCGATCATTCCGCCCTCAGGCATCATGATCATTTATGCCTATGTGATGGGGGAAAGCGTTGCGGCGCTGTTTCTGGCAGGCATCGTGCCCGGCGTTCTGGTGGGCGTCGGACTGATGCTGATGGTCAAATACCAGGCCGACAAATACGATTTCCCGGTGGCCACAAAAAAGCATACATGGGGGGAACGCGGGCAGGCGAGCCTGAAGGCTTTCTTTCCGCTGCTGACGCCGGTGATCATTCTGGGCGGTATCCTTGCGGGTGTCTTTACCCCCACCGAAGCCGCCGCCGTGGCCGTGGCCTACGCGCTTTTCATCGGTATCTTCGTCATGCGGACGTTGAAGATCAGCGATTTGCCGGATGTTCTGAACCGCGCCGGGATCACATCCGCCGTTGTTCTGCTGCTGGTCGGTGCGGCGATGGCGTTCAAAACCGTTGTCAGCCTCAGCCACGCACCCGAGGCCATGGCGGAATTCGTGCTGGGTCTGACCAGCAATCCGCTGATCCTGCTTTTCCTGATCAACCTGCTCTTGTTCGTGGTGGGGATGTTTCTCGATGCCGGTCCGGCGATCATCATCCTTGGCCCCATCCTTGGCCCCATCTTTGTCAGCCTCGGGGTTGACCCGATCCACTTTGCGATCATCATGAGCGTCAACCTGACCGTGGGTCTGGCCACGCCGCCCATGGGGCTGGTGCTTTTTGTCGCCTCATCGGTATCGGGTGAAAGGGTGGAGACGATCTCCAAGGCGATCCTGCCATTTCTGGCAGTTGAAATTCTGGTGATATTCCTGATCACCTATGTTCCGGCAATATCCATGACAATCCCGCGTCTGACGGGCTTTGCGAATTAATGAAAAACCAACGGGAGAAAGCTTAATGCTGAAAAACACTCTGAAATCACTGACTGTGGCGGCCTTGCTGGCCGGGTCGGCCATCGCTGCATCCGCGGCCGATTACACGCTCCGGGCCACGGCCAACTCCAACGAAAACGACGAAGACTACGATGGTCTGGTGGTTTTCAAGAACTATGTTGAGGCCGCGTCCAACGGGGCCATCGAGGTGGAGCTTTTCATCGGCACGCAGCTTTGCGGCAATGGGGCGGAATGTCTGCAGGGCGTGGCGGATGGCTCCATCGACGTCTACATCTCCACATCCGGTGGGGCGTCGGGCATTTTCCCTTACGTGCAGGTTCTGGACCTGCCCTATCTGATGGCCGATGACCGGATCGCGGAGGCCGTTCTGACGGGCGATTTCACTCGCAAGCTGCGCAGCATGGCGCTTGAGGACTCCGGCGATTCCATTCGTCTGATGACCATCGGCAATACCGGCGGCTGGCGCAATTTTGCCAATACCAAGCGCCGCGTGGCGGCCCCGGCAGACATGGAAGGGTTGAAAATCCGCACCGTGGTTGCCGATTTGCCGCAGGAGCTTGTCAAGGCACTTGGCGCGGCACCGACGCCAATCCCGTGGCCCGAGCTTTTCACCTCCTTCCAGACAGGCGTGGTTGAAGGCTCCAAAAACGGCATCACCGACATCATGGGCATGAAATTTCCCGATGCTGGCCTGAAATACGTGACCCTCGACGGTCACGCCTACATGGGCGCGCTGTGGTGGATGAGCAATGCGCGCTTCATGGAGATGCCCGAAGACATGCGCCGCGTGGTTGTGGATGGTTTTAGCGCCTTGCAACAGGCGACATTCGCCTCACCCAAGCGCAAATCGATTGCCGCCTATGAACAGTTTGTCGCCGAAGGTGGTGATCTTTATGTGCCGACACCTGACGAAAAGGCGGCGTTCAAGGAAGCTGCTGCACCGGTTTATGACTGGTTCAAAGGCAATGTCGGTCGTGGCGAAGAAGTCTTTGACGCGCTGACTTCAGCGGTTGCGGAAGCCGAAGCCGAGGTCAATGCGGCGCGCGCGGCTGACCTGAACTGAACAGGACGTGGGGCGGTCTTATTGGGCCGCCCCATTGTTACCGGAACGGATACATCCAGACCTTGTAATCTGCGACCAGAACATGCGCCTTTTCGATCTCTTCCCGGGTCATCTTCTTGACGACCTCTTCCAGACTGATCGCCGCATCCGGGTCACCGCCGATGGCCGACAGCGTGTACCACATATAGGCGCGCACCAGATCGACAGCGGGCAGACCCCGACCCACCTCATAGTACCAGCCAACACCCGATTGCGCGCCCGGATGACCCTTCATCGCCGAGCGCAGATACCATTCGAACGCGCGGGTATCATCGCGCGGGACACCCAGCCCCATGGCGTACATCACGCCGATCAGTTCCTCCGCATCGGCGTTGCCCGACCGTGCCGCAGGCCAGAGCGCGTCATAGGCTGCCTCAAAGCGGCCTTCCTCCATCATGTCGCGCGCCTCTTCAATCTCGGCAAAAGCCGGAGTGGCAAGCAGCAGGGTGGCAAGAAGTATGGCGCGCATGGTCTGGTTTTCTCCTGTTTGGCCACCGTTGCCGGGGCAGGGGATCTGCCGCCGCCGCTGACTGCCGCAGATTTTCTGGAATTCGACAAGGCGCAGGCGGCGCTCGGTCACTCTTTGTTCTACGATACCATCCTGTCGGGCAACCGGAATATTGCCTGCGCCCATTGTCACCATCCTGATTTCGGCACCGGTGACGGTCTGTCGCTGGGCATCGGCGAAGGCGGGGTGGGGCTGGGTCCGGAACGCACCACCGGCACCGGGCCCTCGCGGATCGCCAAACGTATCCCCCGGAACGCGCCGGGCCTGTGGAACCTGGGCGCGCGCGATCTTGACGTGATGTTTCATGACGGTCGGCTGAGCCGGTCGGACATCTTTGGCAACGGGTTCAATTCACCGGCTGAGGAATGGCTGCCCAAGGGGCTGAATTCGCTGCTGGCGGCGCAGGCAGTATTTCCACTGGTTGCGCAGTTTGAAATGGCAGGCAATCCCGGTGAAAACGAGATCATCGGGGCTGTGCATGACCGGATTGACGCCGCCTGGCCGATTATCGCCAAACGGGTGCGTATTGAAGAAAAATATGGGCCCTGGTTTGTCGCGGCCTTTGATCATATCGACGCGCCCGATGAGGTGAGCATCGTCGAGATCGCCAATGCCCTTGCCGCTTTCATGGCGCAGGAATGGACCAGTATTGACAGCCCTTTTGATCTCTATCTTGCCGGTGACACATCCGCGCTCTCGGCGGATCAGCGGGCGGGCATGGCGCTGTTTTATGGCAAGGCAGAATGTGACACCTGCCATTCAGGGCCGCTGATGACCGATCAGGCGTTCCATGCCTTGGGTTTGCCAGCCTTCGGGCCGGGGCGTACGCGCGGTTTTGACCCCTACGCACGCGATGTGGGCCGCATGGGCGAAAGCAATCGCCTTGAAGACGCCTATGCGTTCCGCACGCCCATGCTGCGCAATGTGGCACGGACAGCGCCCTACGGTCACAACGGTGCCCACGCGACGTTGGAGGCTATGGTGCGCCACCATCTCGACCCGGTGGCGACACGTGCGATCTGGACACCGCAGGATGCGCATTTGCCTGACGCCCCCTGGCTTGCGGCCACGGATTTTGTCATTCAGTCCGACCGGCTGGAAATGGCCCGGCAGCGCCGCGCGATCACGCAAAAGCCCCGTCATCTGGAGGATGCCGAGATCAAACAGATTGTGGCCTTTCTGGAGAGCCTGACCGGGACGACAGTTGATGATCCGCCTTTTGGTGTGCCCAAGTGGTTTGAGCCTTAACCGGCGAGTGCTTTGGCCAGTGCATGGTAGGAGGCTTTGGGCGTGCGTTGCAGCGTGTCGAAATCCACGTGGATCAACCCGAACCGCTTCTCATATCCCAGCGCCCATTCGTAGTTGTCCATTAAGGACCAGAAGGTGTAACCCGCCAACGGCACGCCGTCTTCTATAGCTTTCCGGGCGGCACTTACGTGCTGGTTCAGGTAGTCGATACGCGCCTGATCCGGCACATCGACCGCGTCCGGGTTTGCCATGCCGTTTTCGGTGACATAAAGCGGCAAGCCTTTGGTGTAGGTTTCATTCACCCAGTTCAGGAAGTAGTGCAGCCCCTCGGGATAGATTTCCCAGCCCATCTGGGTCTTGGGTAGGGGGCCGGGCACTTCTGTGTGTGCGGGCCAGGCGCCGTCAACCGGAGCTATCCGTTTGCAGGTGTAGTAGTTCAGCCCGCACCAATCCAGCGGCTGGCCGATCAGGTCGAAATCATCCTGCCAGCCTTTTGGCATATGGGGTGCAAGCCCTTCCATCACGTCCTCGGGATATGTGCCTTTGAACAGACCGCCCAGAAAGAAGCGATTGTAATAGCCGTCATAAAGCCGCGCCGCCTCCGCGGCCTGCGCGCTGTCATCTGCCGGGTGTGCGTATTCGAAATTGCACACGGCCCCGAGGTTTTTCACCCCCAGCGCCCGCATGGCCTGAATGGCACGCCCGTGACCGGTCAGCACGTGGTGCATCGCATGGGCGGTCGCGCGAATGTCGCGCAGCCCCGGGGCGTGATGGCCCATGAAATGCGACAGCCACCCCACACACCAGGGTTCATTGATGGGGGCCGCACTGAAAACGCGATCGCCGATGCGTTTCATGATCACCGTGGTGTAATCAGCCAGCCAGTGCGAGATGTCGGGGTTGCGCCAGCCGCCCAGATCCGCAAGCGCCACCGGCAATTCCCAGTGATAAAGCGTGACCATGGGGTTCAGCCCGCGCGCCAATAACCCGTCAACCAACCGGTCGTAGAAATCCAGTCCTTCGGCATTGGGCTGGCCACGTCCTTCTGGCAGCACCCGTGCCCAGCTTGTGGAAAACCGGTAGGCATCCAGCCCGAGCGCCTGCATGAGGTCGAGATCTTCGTCCATGCGGTGATAATGATCGCAGGCGACATCGCCGTTTTCCGCACGCACGACATTGCCGGGCGTGGCCGCGAATGTGTCCCAGTGGGTTTTGCCCGCGCCCCCGAAGCTGTGGCCCTCGATCTGATAGCTGGAGGTGGCCGCGGCAAACTGGAAGCCTTCGGGAAAATCCGACCTGTTGAACTTCATGATATCCCTCTTACCCTACCGGCCCGGTTGACATGCCAATGACAAGCTCCGCGTCCCAAAGCTCCGTTTTGATCAGAGGCGTGGGGGCCATTATCTGCTCCATCAGCATTTCGGCACAACGCCGCCCCGCATCGCGCACGGAAGAGCGCATGGCGGTAAAGATCGGGGTCTCGGTCCCATTGGGCAGGTAGGAGATTTCATCGTCATAACAGAGCACCGAGACATCGCGCCCCATCTTCAGCCCGTGCTCTTCCAAGGCACGTCTGATGCCCAAAGCCGGCACAATCGACGATGTCACAAAAGCGGTCGGTGGGTCCGCACTGGCCAGCAACTCAAGCGTCGACTGGTAGCCGTGGGGTTCATTCATCTCTCCCGAGCGCATGATGGTTTCATCCGCTGCCAGGCCTGCCGATTGCAATGCTGAAAGATAACCGTCTCTGCGCCGTTGGGCGAAATCCATACGCTCCTGACCGTTGATCAGCCCGATCCGGCGATGTCCAAGATCCAGAAGATATTGGGTTCCCGTCTCGATTGCCCGGGTATTGTTCACGTCCATCCATGAATAGGGCAGGGTCACTTCCGAAGCGCGGCCATGCACCAGAAACGGAATGTCCAGATCTGCCAGAAACGCAATCCGCGGGTCATTGCGGGCAGGCGAATGCACGATGATCCCGTCCACAGCGCCTTTTTCCGCAACCCCCCGGTAGGCGCTCAATTCGTCCTCATCGCGCACCACGGTCAGGGTCATGTTATAGCCGTGCGTTGAATAGACCTCTCCAGCGCCTGCAATGAAATCCGCGAAAACGATGTTGACCATTTCACTTTGCTTGGAAAAGGGGATGATATGCCCGATGGACATCGACCGCCCCGTGGCAAGCGTTTGTGCGCGCACATTTGGACGGTAATTGTAGAGCTGCGCGGCTTCCGCGACGCGCTTTCGGGTGGCTTCATTAACCTCCGGATAGCCGTTTAGGGCTCGGCTTACGGTCGTCTGAGACAGGTTCAGCCGCTTTGATAGTTCTCGTAAATTCATGACACCTGATTGTCTCTGCGCGCAATTTATCCGGCATAGCCTATGCACCGTTGGGCTGTAGGTCAAAGTGGAAACACGCTTAAATCTGCGCAATATCCCTATCGCTTTGAATCCTATTGCGAAACCCAACCTTAAGTTGACAGAATTGTCTGCGTAGGTCACTTTTCCGCTATCCAAAGCGCTTTGAAGTGATTCTTAACGCTCAAATTTTGGGACAATCAGTGGCGGATCAAACGCCACACCGGGAGGAAATGATGAAAGCACGATTTTATGCTGGCGCCGCGGCGCTGGCTCTTTTCGCAGGTACGGCCCACGGCGATGGCCACCAGCCATTTGCGGTTGGCGAGGGCGATTTCAACTGGGACAGCTACAATGCAATCGCGGATGCCTATGACCTGAGCGGTCAAACCGTCGAAATCACCGGACCCTGGACCGGCAATGAGAAAGAGAAAGTCGACAAGGTCTTTTCCTATTTCACAACGGCGACCGGCGCGACCGTCAATTATTCCGGTTCCGACAGCTTCGAACAGGACATCGTGATTTCGACACGATCCGGCTCAGCGCCCAATCTTGCAGTTTTCCCGCAGCCTGGTCTGGCGGCCGATCTTGCAAGCCAGGGGTTGCTGACCCCATTGCCCGAAGGATCGGCAGACTGGATCAAGGAGAACTATGCGGCTGGCCAGTCCTGGGTTGATTTGGGCACCTATGCGAATGCCGATGGCGAGAATGCCACCTACGGGCTTTTCTACCGCGTCGATGTAAAGTCTCTGGTCTGGTATTCCCCGGAAGCTTTTGACGAAGCGGGCTATGACATTCCCGAAACCATGGAAGAGCTCAAGGAGCTGACCGACACGATCGTGGAAGAGGGGGGCACACCATGGTGTATCGGCCTGGGGTCCGGTGCCGCCACGGGATGGCCAGCAACCGATTGGGTTGAGGAAATGATGCTGCGCACGCAGTCACCCGCAGACTATGACGCCTGGGTTTCCAACGACATGAAGTTTGACGATCCCAAAGTGGTCGCGGCGATGGAAGAGTTTGGCTATTTCGCGCGAAACGATGCCTATGTGGATGGGGGCGCCTCTGCGGTGGCGAATACCGATTTCCGCGACAGCCCGGCGGGCCTCTTTTCGATCCCGCCCAAATGCTACATGCATCGGCAGGCGTCTTTCATTCCGGCTTTCTTCCCCGAAGGAACGGTTGTGGGTGAGGATGTCGACTTCTTCTATTTCCCGGCCTATGCGGAAAAAGATTTGGGTAAACCTGTGCTGGGGGCGGGAACGCTCTTTGCCATCACAAATCCATCGGAGGCCACAAACGCCTTCGTTGAATTCCTCAAAACACCCATCGCGCATGAGCTTTGGATGGCGCAGGGCGGCTTCCTGACACCGCATGCCGGTGTCAACACCGCCACCTATGCTGAAGACAGCCTGCGTGCTCAGGGGGACATTCTGCTGAATGCAACGACATTCCGGTTCGATGCCTCCGACCTGATGCCGGGCGAAATCGGTGCCGGGGCCTTCTGGACCGGGATGGTTGATTACACGACGGGTGCAGATGCCGAGGCCGTGGCCAAAGGCATTCAGGAACGCTGGGACGCCATCCAATAAATCTATAGGCGCAGACCGGTCCGGAGCGGTCGGTCTGCGCGTAACGCCATCTGAAGTAATGGGGGAGGAACGACCATGTCGCCACTGGTTCAAGGCATTGTAACCGTCATCATCGGCGTCGGTGGTTGTGTGGGGTATTTTTTCCTGTCCAACCTGATCCTCGACAAGGTGATCTTTCCGGCCCGTGGGGATAATCCCGGCGTGAACATCAACCGTGCCAATCTGGTACGTCCGTGGCTGTTTCTGCTGCCTGCCATGGGCGCTTTGGGGCTATATCTGGTCTATCCGGTGGTCGGTTCTTTCTGGCGCTCGCTCTACAACCGGGCGGGCGATGAATTCATCGGTTTTGGCAATTATGCGACGATGTTTTCCGATGACGGGTTTCAGACAGCGCTGTTTAACAACTTCCTGTGGGTGCTCGTGGTGCCGGCCTCCGCCACCTTCTTTGGCCTGCTGGTGGCCCAGCTTACCGACCGGCTCAGGTGGGGCAATATCGCCAAATCGCTGATCTTCATGCCCATGGCGATCTCCTTCGTGGGCGCTTCGCTGATCTGGAAATTCGTCTATGCCAATAACGCCGATATCGGTCTGATCAACGCGCTGCGGGATTTCTTTGGCGCGCAGGAGCCACTGGATGTGCTTCAGGTCCGGTTCTGGAACAACTTCTTCTTGATGTTCATTCTGGTCTGGATTCAGACCGGTTTCGCCATGGTCATTCTCTCGGCGGCCTTGCGGGGCATTCCCGAAGAAACCATCGAGGCGGCGATTATTGACGGTGCCAACCCGTTCCAGGTCTTTTTCAAGATCAAGGTGCCGCAGATCATGGGCACGATTGTGGTGGTCTGGACAACGATCACAATCCTGGTGCTGAAGGTTTTCGACATCGTCTACACCATGACCGGGGGTAATTTTGGCACTGAAATCCTGCCCAGTTACATGATGTCCTACATGTTCCGCGATGATGGGCGTGCGACCGCGGTGGCCTTTGTCATCATGATCATCGTGCTGCCGGTGATGATCTGGAATATCCGGCAAGCCAGAGCGGAGATGAGATAATGGACAATATCGCAGGTACAAAATCCTCTCTGAGCTGGGCCGTAAATATCTCGGTTATTCTACTTGTGGTGATCTGGCTGATCCCGACGGTTGGTCTGCTGGTGTCGTCATTCCGCGACCGGGATCAGATATCGGCATCCGGCTGGTGGTTGTCGCCCTTTGCAGTTGAGCAGAACTTTCAGGCGAAAATTCCGGCTGGCGAAGTGAAACAGGACGGTGATTTCTTCGTCATCGAGGGGAACATCTTTTCGGGGGGCGAAGGCGAAGTGATCCGCTTCGGCGGCGCGCGCTCCAACCCCACGGCCAATGCGGCGGGCGAGACGGCTGAACTGACCCGCGACCGCAGCCTGACCGTTCAGACCAACGGAGATTTCGTCTACCGCTCGCCCAAGGAAATCAAACGCGATCCGAGTGTTTATTATTCCACCGCGACCCCGCCGGAATTTTCCCTCGATAACTACCGCACCATCCTCTTCTCCAACAACATGGACATCGCGTTTATCAATACGCTGACGGTGACCATTCCGGCCACGATCATCCCCATTCTGATCGCGGCGTTTGCGGCTTATGCGCTGGCGTGGATGGATTTCGCGGGCAGGGGGCTGTTGATCGCGATTGTGGTCGGGCTGCTGGTGGTGCCGCTGCAATTGGCACTGGTGCCGCTCCTGCAATTCCACAACAAGATCGGGATCGGGCAGAGCTTTCTGGGCATCTGGATGGCGCATACCGGCTTCGGGCTACCGCTCGCGATATATCTCTTGCGCAACTACATGGTCGGATTGCCGCGTGACATCATCGAAAGCGCCAAGGTGGACGGGGCCACGGATTTCCAGGTCTTTACCAAAATCGTGCTGCCGCTGAGCTTCCCCGCGCTGGCCTCTTTTGCGATCTTCCAGTTCCTGTGGACGTGGAATGACCTGCTGGTCGCCAAAGTATTCCTGCCGTCGAATTCCGAAAGCTGGGTCATGACCGTGAAAATCGCCGATGACCTGCTGGGGTCGCGTGGTGGTGACTGGGGTATTCTGGCCGGGGCGGCCTTTATCTCCATTGCCGTGCCGCTGATCGTTTTCTTCACAATGCAACGTTATCTGGTGCGCGGTCTGCTGGCCGGGTCCGTTAAATAGAGAAAGCTCTGTTCCATGACAAAAATGGACACTATCGACATGCATAATTCCTATGACACCACGGATAAGGACTGGTGGCGTGGCGCTGTCATCTACCAGATCTACCCGCGCAGCTTTCAGGACAGCAACGGGGATGGTATTGGCGATCTGATCGGCATCTCGCAACGCATGAGCTACATCGCCTCGCTGGGTGTGGATGCGATCTGGATTTCGCCGTTCTTCACCTCACCGATGAAGGATTTCGGCTATGACGTCAGCGATTATTGCGATGTTGATCCGATGTTTGGCACGCTGGCCGATTTCGATGTGGTCGTGGAGGCGGCGCATCAGCACGGTCTGAAAGTGATGATCGATCTGGTGCTCAGCCATACCTCCGATCAGCACCCGTGGTTTCAGGAAAGCAAGAAGGATCGCAGTAATCCGAAATCCGACTGGTATGTCTGGGCGGACCCGAAACCCGATGGCACGCCGCCCAATAACTGGCTGTCGATCTTTGGCGGTCCGGCTTGGCAATGGGATGCGGGCCGCGAGCAATATTACCTGCATAATTTTCTGGTCGAGCAGCCCGATCTCAACTTCCATAATGAGGACGTCCAGGACGCCATTCTCGCCACAACGCGTTTCTGGCTGGACCGGGGCGTGGATGGGTTCCGGCTGGATACGATCAACTTCTACTACGCGGACAAGGAATTGCGCGACAATCCGGCGCTGCCGCCTGAACGGCGCAATGCCAACATCGCACCCTCCGTGAACCCCTATAATCATCAGGAACACCTTTATTCCAAGAACCAGCCCGAAAACATCGGGTTCCTCAAACGGTTCCGGGCGTTGCTGGATGAATATCCCGCCGCGTCCTGCGTCGGTGAAGTGGGCGATGCGCAGCGCGGTCTGGAGCTTTTGGGACAATACACCAGCGGCCCCGAAATGGTGCATATGTGCTATGCCTTTGAGTTTCTGGCGAAAACCAAGCTTGATGCGGCGCGGGTGGCTCAGGTCTTCGAAGAACTTGAGCATGTGGCCAAAGACGGCTGGCCCTGCTGGGCTTTCTCCAATCATGACGTGGAACGCCACGCGTCGCGCTGGAACCTGTCCCCGCAGGCGCAACGTCTTTTTGCCACGATGATCATGTGTCTGCGCGGGTCGGTCTGCCTTTATCAGGGCGAGGAACTGGGCCTGCCGGAAGCTGACGTGGCTTTTGAAGATTTGCAGGACCCCTACGGCATCGCTTTCTGGCCGGAGTTCAAGGGCCGCGACGGGTGCAGAACGCCCATGGTCTGGGAGCCCTCGAACCAGAACGGCGGATTTTCCGAAGGGTTTCCGTGGTTGCCAGTCAGTCATGACCATCTGAACCGGTCAGTCAGCGCGCAGGAGGAAGAGCCGAGCGCCATCCTGCACCATTATCGCCGCGCCATCGCGTTTCGCAAAGAACATCCGGCCTTGATCAAAGGCGATCATGGCGGCGTCACTGCTGACGGGGATGTCTTGCATTTTACGCGTTCGCACGAAGGCCAAACCCTGTACTGCGCCTTCAATCTTTCTGACACACCGTCCTTGCATGACATGCCGTCCGGCAACTGGATGACCATCGGGCATGAACTCGGGGGGGCCACGCCCTCCCCGGATTTCAAGCTGCATCTTGGACCCTGGCAGGCTTGCCTGGCACTGAAACAGACTTAACCCACGTCTTGGGAGGGACACTATATGGCCAATTTGAATCTGACCGATGTGGGTAAAGCCTATGGCGGCAGCGTCGAGGTTCTCAAAAACATCAACCTGGACATCGACACAGGTGAGCTCATCGTCTTTGTGGGTCCGTCGGGTTGCGGAAAATCGACGCTATTGCGAATGATTGCCGGTCTGGAAAAGATCACCAGTGGCGAGTTGCAGATTGATGGGCAACGGATGAATGACGTGCCGCCTGCGCAACGTGGCATCGCGATGGTGTTTCAGTCCTATGCGCTCTACCCGCATATGACGGTGCGCGACAATATGGCCTTTGCGCTGAAGCTCGCCAAGAAAACGCCTGCTGAAATTGACGAAGCGGTCAGCCGTGCCGCCAAGGTGTTACAGCTGGACGAATACCTTGATCGTTTGCCCAAGGCGCTTTCCGGTGGGCAGCGTCAGCGGGTGGCTATTGGCCGGTCGATTGTGCGCGATCCCAAGGTCTATCTTTTCGACGAACCGCTTTCCAACCTTGATGCGTCCTTGCGGGTGGCAACCCGGATCGAGATCGCGCAGCTCAAGGAAAGCATGCCCAATTCCACCATGATCTACGTGACCCATGATCAGGTGGAAGCCATGACGCTTGCCAGCCGGATTGTGGTTCTGGCCAACAAGGGCATTGCCCAGGTTGGCACACCGCTGGAGCTTTACGAGCGACCGGAAAACGAGTTCGTGGCTCAATTCATTGGATCCCCTGCCATGAACCTGCTGGCCGGCGAAATCGTTGAGACGGGACAGGTGACGCGCGTCAAGGTGGATGACGGCGCCGGAACCATTGCCGCAAACATTCCCACGAATGAAGATGATAAGGGACGCAAGGTGAACGTGGGTATTCGCCCCGAAGACATGGTTGCCACGGATGGTGAGAACTATGCTTTCTCCGACAAGGTGACGATTGTCGAGGCGTTGGGAGAGGTGACCCAACTCTATTTTGAGGCCCCGAGTTCCGGTCAGCAGACAGATACGGTGATCGCGAAACTGGCGGGCATTCATACGGATATGCGGGGGCAGACGCTTCATCTCACCGCCGATCCGTCCAAAGTGCATCTGTTTGCCGACGGACATTCGCTTTTATATCGCGGCAGTTGATGTATGTTGACCCGCACAACCTGACCGTTAGTGCGTTCGTGATCAGAATTTTCCCCTGCGATGACCGGCGGGAATTTGAGTATGAGGAGTATGAGGGCCAAAACCTACATTTACAGGCCCATATTTGTAGCATTAATCTTTAACCCACGGTCGGGGTGAAAGGAAAAACCTTGTTTGCGAGTTACAGCACGTTGCTGATCTTATTATGCTTATTGCAATTGAAACATATGCTGGCGGATTACTTCCTGCAAACCGGCATTATGCTGGACGGGCGCCATCAATATCTGCATCTGGGACGATTTCTGCATGCTGGCGTTCATGCGTTGGGGTCTTTGCTCGCGTTTTTGCTGGTGGGGTCCGCGATTACTTTTATTTTGCCGGTGATATTGGTGGAATGGGTTGTTCATTTTCACATTGACTGGTGGAAGGGGCGACACACAGCAGACCAGCAGCTGACGCCCTCTGATGCCGCGTATTGGCGCGCATCGGGCGTTGATCAGGCCCTGCACCAATTGACTTATGTAGGGATGATCTGGCTCTGGCTCGTTTCGATGAACATGGTCTGATTTGACGGCAAGCCAATCTGTCTGACGGGTCTGTTCAGGAGCGTTTTAGCACCTGAATGACGCGGCAAAGGCGGCCCAGGCGTCGCCCATCCCCTGATCTCTCGGCAGGGGCAGAGACTCCTCACGTTTGATTTTTTGTTAAATTTGGTTAACGTAAGGCCATTGATTTTGAGTATTTTGTGAATGAGTTTCGGGGGAACACTTGAATATATTGCCCAAATTGCCGGTTTATGTGGCGGCCATACTTATGCTCGCCAATACAGCTTTGGCGGAAAGTCTTTCCGAAGCCGTACGTTTTGCCGTTACCACCAACCCGGTGGTGAAATCCTCGCAAGCGGAGATGCGGGCTTCTGCTTTTGAGTTGCTGCAATTGCGTGGAGAGTTCGAACCCGAAGTGACCTTGTCGGGTGAAACAGGTTGGCAAAGGGTCGATGATCCAAACTCACTCTCCGTCGCTGACAACGACAGCACCAAGCCCCGCAATCAGTTGGGGGTGCGTGCGCAACTTGTCCTGTTTGACGGGTATCGACGCTCCAACCTCGTCTATGCCAATGCGGCCCGCGTGGATGGCAGTATCTACCGGTTGCTTGATGCGTCAGAAACCATGGCTCTGAACGCCACGGAGGCCTACATCGACGTCTACCGGCATCGGACTTTGCTGACCGTGGCCAAAAGCAACGTTGAAAAGCACGAAGACATCGGACGCCGGGTACGGGAACTTGTGCAGGGCGGAAGGCTGCCCTACAGCGATGAGCTCACCATTGACGATCGCATCAGATCGGCGCGGCTCGCGCAGCTCGAGGTCGAGCGGGCTTTGCGTGATGCCAATGCACGCTACGAACGGGTCGTCGGGCGGCCGCCCTCGAGCGGCATGCGCATACCGTTGGCGCCCGCGCCTCAATCGCTGGATGGGTTGATCCAAAATGCGGTGAACAACAGTTACCGCGTTCAGTTCGCCCGTACCCAGATTGACCAGACGCGGTTCCAGTCAGAGGTAACCTTGTCAGACAGATACCCTCAGGTGACGCTGAATGCCGGAGTTGTGCGGGACATCAATCGCAATGGTGTGTCTGGCACGCGCACGGACGAAACGATCGGCCTTGGATTGCGCTGGACCTTGTACCAGGGGGGACGTCAGGCAGAAAGGCGCGCTTTGGCCGAGCAAAACAGCCGCGCTTTGTCACAACAGGCGGTGGCCGTTCGCGAGGTGCGCGAATTGGCAACCCGGACATGGAACACATACCGCACCAATTCTGAAAGATCCGCGCAGCTTAACGATCAACTGCGCATCAATCGCTTGATCGTCGAAGTTTACGGCGATGAATTCGAAGCGGCCAAACGCACGTTGCTGGATTTGCTCGAAGTGGAACGGGCGCGCTTCAACGTGGAATTCGAAGCCGTGGGCGCGCAGGCGGGACTGGCCTTCAGCACCTACCGCTCCTTGGCCGCCCAAAGCCTGCTGGCTGCGCATTTCGGTCTTGCTAAAAGCGATCTCGCGCTGCAACCGCAGTTTCAGGAAAGGGTCAAAGAGAACCCGACTGCGATTTTCAATGTGAACATTGAGCCGCTGAAATGAGCGTGCACGACGGCGCAGCCACTGCGGCCGTGTCATCCATGCTGCCAGCGTCATCAGATCATTACTCCGAGTTCAAAGGGGCGAGATGGGCGGTTATCCGTTGGATGGCCGACCATTTCGCACGTCCCTTTTCGGCGGAGGCTGTTTCAGCACGGCTGCCGCAGGATCTGGATCTGTCCCGCCCCGATCACGTGTCGCGCGCGCTGGCTGCGATAGGTCTGAAAACGCGGCTTGTACTGCGTGATCCGGCCGCTGTGGATGCCATCGTCTTGCCCTTTGTGGCTTTTCGAAAGTCCGGCGGGCCACTGATCATTCGCGCGCTTGATGAAGCCGGTAAAACGGCGGCCTTGATCGATCCGGACCTGACACCCCATGAGCAGGAAGTGTCTTTGCGCCAGTTGCGCCGGGACATTCGGCCAGAACTGTTGCTGATCACCCGTGCCGATGATCAGGCACATGCGATGCTGGCACCCGAAGTCGTCGCTGCGGATACTCAGAGAGGACATTGGTTCTGGGCGCCGGTCCGGGCCAATTGGGGCAACTGGCTGCAAGTGCTCGTGGCGGCTCTGCTTTTGAACCTGATGACGCTTGCGCTGCCGCTCTTTGTCATGAACGTCTACGACAAGGTTATTCCCAATCTCGCCTATGTGACCCTTTGGACGCTGGCGATAGGGGTGGGGATTGCGCTTTTCCTTGATCTGGTTTTGCGGACCATCCGCGCAAATATTCTGGAAAACATTGGCCGCAGGGTGGATGTGAAAGTCGCAGCATCGCTTTTCGGCCAGGCGATGAATGCCCGCCTCTCGAACCGACCGGGCGGGGCTGCGGGCATCGCCAGTACGATCCGGGATTTCGAGGTGGTCCGGGAGTTCTTTGCCTCCGCGTCTTTTGTTGCGGTCATCGATGTCATGTTTATCGGCATTTTTGTGGCGGCGCTGTTCGTCATTGTCGGACCTATCGCCCTAATACCGCTTGGTGCTGTGCCCGTCGTTTTGCTGATCGCACTCCTGGCCCAATGGCCAATCAGCCGCAGTGCCGGCCGCGCACAGCAGATGGCGACCAAACGCCATGTCGTTCTGATCGAGGCGCTGTCCGGTATCGAGACGATCAAAAGCCTGAACGCAGAGCCGGTCATGCAGCGTGAATGGGAAAACGCCGTTGCCGCCTCGTCCCAGATCAACGGCCGCACCAAGTTCTGGTCCAATATGGCGTCCAACGGCACCATGATGGTGCAGCAGGTTGTGTCGGTGCTGATCATCGTCTGGGGTGTTTTTCTGGTCTCTGACGGGGCGATCACCATCGGTGGTCTGATCGCGGCAAACATTCTTGCGGGTCGTGTGCTGGCCCCCTTGGGAACGATTGCTCAGACAATCTTTCGGGCACATTATGCCATGAAGTCGTTGGGCGCGTTGAACCGTTTCATGGATTTGCCAGTCGAACATGCAGCGGCGGTCGGAAGTGATGCGTCGATTGCCCGGGGGGCTGTTCGCGTCGAGGGTGTGACGCTGCACTACGCCGAAAGCCCGCAACCCGCGCTTAAAGATCTGAGCTTTGAACTCGCGCCGGGCGAATGCGTCGCGCTGTTGGGCCGCGTTGGGTCGGGCAAAACGACAACCGGCAAGATGCTGGCGGGCCTGCTGACACCAGACAGCGGGACGATCCTGATCGATGGGATTGCGCTTTCGCAATATGAACCGGCCGAGCTGCGGCGCGGCATTGGATACTTGCCGCAGACCCCTGAACTTTTCACCGGAACGCTGCGTGAAAACCTGATGATCGGCAATCAACAGGCAAGTGATGCCGAGATTTCCAATGCGCTTTATTTCGCTGCGATGGATACCTTCATGGCCGAGGCGCAGGAAGGTCTGGATATGTTCATCGGGGAGCAGGGCAAGCGACTGTCAGGTGGTCAGCGTCAAGGCGTGGCATTGGCGCGCTTGTTGCTGCGGCGCCCCAGATTGCTGTTTCTGGATGAGCCCACAAATGCCATGGATCAACGGATGCAAACGCAGGTTGTCGCGCGATTGGCGGAGCTCAACCAGACGGGTGTCGGCCTCATGGTTTGCACGCACAGGCAGTCTCTGGCGGCGATGGCGACGCGGTTGATCGTGATGGATCAGGGCAGGGTGGTGCTGGACGGCCCGCGCGAAGATGTTCTGACCCAGTTGCGGACCATGGGTGCCGCGCGGGCGCAGGAGTAGGCAATGTTCGGAAACCGCATTGAAGATGAATTTGCCAATAACATCAGCGGGGCGCGACCGGCTGTGCGTGATGCGGGACCCTGGCGGCTCCTGCTGGTGATCGCGCTTGGCCTTGCAGCTTTCGGCGGCTGGGCGGCCACCTACAAGATCGAAGAAACAGCACGCGCAAACGGCCGCGTGATCCCCTCGCAACAGGTACAGATCGTACAAAGCCTTGAGGGCGGGATCGTGCGCAGCATCGCGGTGCAGGAGGGGGATATCGTTGAGCCGGGCGATGCGCTCATGCAGATCGACGACACACGTTTTGATGCGGAACGCGGCGAATTGCTGGAACGCGAAGCTGCCATTCTCGCCGAAGCCGCCCGGCTAGAGGCGGAGGCCCGATTTGCGCAGGAGCTTGTCTATGAAGAAGCGTTGGCGACACGTGCAGCTCTGGCCGTCGCTGCCGAAAGTGAGGTCTTCTTTTCAAGGCGTGAGCAGCTCAAACGGGAACTTCAGATTTTGGAAGCGCAGCTATTGCAGCGACGCAGTGAACTTGACGAAGTCAAGGCGCTGCGCGCTCGTACAATGGCGATCATTGCGCCGCTGCGCGAAGAAATTGCGCTGACCCAAGATATGTTTGATCGCGGCCTCGTTCCCCAAATCGAATTGTTGCGCCTGCAATCCAGATTTGCCGAGCTAACAGGGGATATTGCCGTGAGCCGTGCCAGCGAACCACGCTTGCAGGCTGCGATCATCGAAGCCGAAAACCAGATTGACGCGGCACGCTCTGCCTACGTTCTGACTGCGCGGCAACGGCTGGCGAAACTTCAGCTTGAGTTGGCAGTTGTGCAGGAGACCTTGCGCAGCGCCAATGACCGGGTAACGCGTGCCCAGTTGCGCGCCCCGGTGCGGGGCACGATCAACCGGGTCAATGCCACGACCATCGGCGCGGTCGTGCAGCCGGGCGCGCCACTGGTCGAAATTGTCCCCATCGACGACCGCTTGTTGATCGAGGCGGATCTGGGCCCCAGGGATATTGCTTTTGTTACCACCGGCGAGCGCGCGTCGGTCAAGATATCGGCCTATGACTATGTGATCTATGGGGATTTGGAGGGCGAAGTTATTCGCATCGGCGCGGATACGATCGCCAAGGAGGATGGAACGGAATTTTTCCGCGTCGTGGTGCGTACCGAAAAATCATACCTGGGAACCGCCGAGAAGCCTTTGCCGATCACACCAGGCATGATCGCATCGGTCGATATTCAGACCGGTGAGAAAACGGTGTTATCGTACCTGGCCAAACCGATTCTGAGGGCCCAGTCGGAAGCGCTGCGCGAGCGGTAACTATTTGCTGGTTGAGGCAAAAACCCCGTCCCAGTCGCCCGGTGGCGGGGCAATGCGCAGATCAGCAATGCGCCCGCTGTACATTTCGACATAATCGGCCATGTTCAGTTTGAGCTTATCCAGCAGCGCTGAGACTTCCGTCAACTGGATTTCGGCCTGATCCCATTGCCGATCCCGGTAGGCCTTAAGCATGGCAGAGTTGGTTGCGCAAAGGGCTGCGAACAAGGGCTCCCGGGCCAGGGTTTCATCGCCGAAAAGGGCAAATATCGTTTCGGGAACGGCCTTGCCCACCACACGCACAACATCCAGCTCCATGATCGCGAACGTCTCGGCAAGCGCGCGCGCGGTCGCTTCCCCCAAAATGATGGATGCCCCATAGTAGCGCGATTGCCCCTCCAAGCGCGACGCCACGTTCACCGGGTCACCGAGAGCGGTATAGTCAAAACGCATGTCACTGCCCATATTGCCCACCACGCATTGGCCGGTGTTGATGCCAATGCCCACTTTGATCCGGTGGATTTTGCGACGTGCTGGTGCGCCTTTCTTTTTCTGACCCGCGCGTGCTTTGCGACGGCGGGCGGCCTCACGCCGTCGTTTGGCATTGAAGGCGTGCACGTCTTCGATCATTTTCAACGCGGCGCGGCAGGCGGCCCGTGCATGATCGGGGTTGTCCAGAGGGGCGTTCCAAAACGCCATGACCGCATCGCCCATGAATTTGTCGATGGTTCCTTTCTGATCCATGATTGCGCGTGACAGGATTGTAAGGAACTCATTCATCAGCATGGTCAGTGCCTCGGGATCATCACGAAATTCCTCTGCAATTGCGGTGAAGCCCCGGACATCACTGAACAGCAATGTAAGCTCGCGGGATTCGCCGCCCAGACTCAATGTGCCTCGGTCCCGGGTTAACTGGTCCACCAGATCGGGGGAGACGTATTGCCCGAATGCGCTGCGAATTTCGCGTCTCTGCCGCTCTTCGCGCAGATAATTGACCGTGGAGATCAGGACGATCGCCGTGGCTGTTGCCAGAACCGGGAATGAGGGGTCCAGCAACACCCGCTTGCCAACGAAGAGGTAATAGGAGGTACCCACATAGCCAGCCAGCAGCACCACAGACAGGGAAATGAGCAATCGCGCCGATAGACTGGGGGCAAAGATGATGACCAGCGTACAAAGAATGAAGGTTGTGACGAGCTCAATCGCGATGGTGTAATTGGGTCGCACCAGCAGGGTTTTGGCCATGATGTTTTCGAGCACCTGCGCGTGCACCTCGACCCCGGCCATGGCGACCCCCAATGGGGTGGCGCGGAAGTCCTCCAGACCAATGGCGGATGTCCCCACAAGCACCAGGTGTCCAGCGAGGCGACCTTGTGGAACCCGGCCTTTGAGCAGATCGGCGGCGGAGACATAGCGACTGCGCGAGGAGGGTGTCAGATAGGGCCAAACCGTGCCGTCATGGGCGGTCGGGATGAGCTGACGCGCCAGCACAATTCCCTCAAGCCCGGCCTCGTTTGTGCGCACGGCAAAAGGATCACCGCCTGTTGCGACACGAAGAAGCTCCGGGGTCAGCCCGAGCCTGATCTGTCCCTGCACGCTCATAACCAGTGGCAGGCGCCGATAGACGCCGTCGGGGTCGGGGAGCGCATTGAAAATACCGCGTCCCGCCGCATTCGCTTCCAAGGCCGGAAGATTTTGAACGATGTCGGGAAACGCCAGCAGATACGGCAAGGGGCTGGGGCCAATCAGCGCATGCGCGACCTTGGCCATCTCGCGCTTCTCTTCGCGATTGCCAGCAATCGTGCGCACCGTCGTCTGGCCAACGATCACCCGGGATTTGGCAAAGGCGTCGGCGAGTACCTGATCGTTGTCAGGCAGGGCGGTCAATTTGCTCAGCAGTGCGGGGGGGATATCCGGATTGTCTTGCGCGATTTGCGCCGGTGACAGGCGATCAGGTTCGGAAAAGACAATGTCAAAGGCAATGGCCACGGCACCTTGCGCCGTGGCCAGTTGAACCATGTCGGCAATCCGCGTGCGCGGCCAGGGCCATTGCCCGATTTCCTCAATGCTTGTGTCATCGACATCAATGATCGCAACAGGCAACTGGGTCAGTTCGCGCGGCTTGGACTGGTGGTAAAAATCAAAGGAAGCGTTGCGCAGCGTTTCAAGCGGTTGCGGATCGCCAATCCGGATGATCAGGCCGAACAAAAGGCCAAAAAATGCGATGACCCGCACCCATCCGATCCACTTGGTAAACCACTGCGCCATTTCGATCTTTGCCCGACTGCCGCCATATCATCGCACGCATGGCACCGCTGCAACCGGAGCTGCCGATTGCAGCTTCCATACTGAACGAATCGTCCTTCAGATCAAGTCACAGCCCGGGTGACTGTTTCCGATCACGGGTCAATCGAGATGAATTTTCAACGTGTGCGGGAATATGGCGTTTCTGTGGCCACATTTCGGCAGAATGTGTCGTCGATCACATACCCGGACTCAATATTTGGTTAATTTTCAGTTAAGTTTCGGTTTTTAGGTAGTCTCAGGTGTCACGGCAAATTTCAGCACATAACGCCCCGCCAAAAGAGCTCATCGACCTTGCCGTAGATGACGCTGGCGTTATCGTCGTGCCGGACAGCGCTGCGTTGTTCAATGGGTCATTCCGGCGTGAAGGCCCCGATCTCTATATCGAAAACGACGGAAAGCCGGATTTTCGCGTTGCGGATTATTTCACGAACACATCACCAATTGATCTGTTTGATCCCGCAGGTGCCGTTCTGCGGGGCAATATTGTCGAGACGCTGGCAGGACCTTTGGCGCCTGGTCAATATGCGCAGGCAGGCGACATAGCGGCGGGTCCGGGGCCGATCGGACAGGTGGAAACGGTCGAGGGCACGACAACCGTGCAGCGCGCCGACGGCACCGTGGACACCCTGCAAGTTGGCATGAAGATCTTTCAGAACGATGTGATTGCAACACAGGATGATGGCTCGGTTGCGGTCACTTTTGTAGATGGCACGATCTTCACGCTCGCGGCGGCCTCGCGGATGGTGATCGATGAACTGATATATGATCCGAATGCGGCGGATAACTCCGGCAGCTTCAGCCTCATTCAGGGCAGTTTTGTCTTTATCGCGGGCCAGGTCGCCAAGACCGGGGGGATGGACGTCAACACGCCGTCCTCCACCATGGGGATCAGGGGGACCACGGTGATCGTGCAGGTGGGTACCGTCAACGGTGTGGATACCACCGAAGTGACCCTGACCACAGACCCCGATGGCACCAGAGGCGGTTTCGAGCTTCGTGATCTGGATGATAATCTGATCGCCTATATTGATGAAACCGACACCAAATGGATTGTGCGGGGTGCCAATAGCGAAAGCCGCGAGGTCGAGCGCACTTTGCAAGATGACGCCGAAGACAACCTGCTGATTGCAGAGGCTTTCGCGGCGTATCGGGCGGCGGTATCACGGGTCGATGCAGGTGACACCTATGTGTCTCTGTCGGACCCGGCAAATCCTTCTCTGGAGACTGACTTTGGCACCGAGGCGCCGACGGATCTGGATGTAGATGGCATTGACGAGCTTGATGTTATCGAAACGCCACCCGATGTGCCCAACGAGCCCGTCATCGACGACAGCAACAGTTTTGATGAAGGGTTGATCATTGATAACACCCAGGAAACGCCGGTCGTGGTGGTTACCGGGTTCGAGGATGCAACCGAAGAAGACGCCATCATGGGGTCGATCACCGCGGGGCAGAATCTGCCCGATGGTCTGGTCTACGTGCTTCAGGACGGCCCATCGAATGGGATGGTCACGGTCGAGCAGAACGGTGAATTCGACTACGTTCCTGCGCCTGATTTCAACGGCACGGATAATTTCACCTTTCTGGCCACGGATGCGACGGGCCAATCATTCAGCGGGACTGTGGTGGTCGAGGTGTTGCCCGTAAACGATGCCCCCGCAATTCAGGACGCGGCAGTGACCGTGAGCGAAGACAACATCGTTGTCGGGCAGATTGATGCCTCCGACGTTGATGGGGATGAATTGACCTTTACCTTGATCACGGTGCCGGAGAACGGAGAGGTCGTGCTGTTACAGGACGGCAGCTATGCCTACACGCCTGACGCCGATTTCAACGGAACGGATGATTTCGGTGTCCGCGTTACCGACCCTTCGGGAGAGACCGCGGATGCCACGATAACCGTTACCGTGACAGCATCGAATGATCCTCCCGTGATCACGACGGCTGCCGGAGCAAATACAGGCGAGGTGACAGAAGGGGCAGAGGATGCAGATGCTTCCGGGCAGCTCACGGCATCGGATGCGGATCCCGGCGCTGTGATTACCTGGTCTGGTGTTTCTGCCGCCGCGTTTGGGGCATTTGCCATTACCGCAGGTGGCGCCTGGAGCTATGTGCTGGACAACACCATTGCAGACGGAATTGCCGAAGGTGAAGTGGTCGTCGAAACCTTCACAGCTGTCGCGCGAGATGAGTTCGGGGCCGAAGCCACCCAGGTGGTCGAGGTAACGTTGACCGGTACCAATGATGCGCCCACGGTTGTCCGCAATGCCGTTTTTTCGCTGGATCAGAATGATGCCCTGAACGGCCAGCTGACGGCAACCGACGTGGACAGTTCTGGTGCATTGGCCTTTGCAGTCGGCGCCGATGGCCCGGATAATGGAACCGTTGTGGTCAATAATGACGGCAGCTTTGTTTACACACCCAATGCCGATTTTGCGGGGTTGGATCGCTTTGAATACACGGTGACAGACGGTCAGGGCGGGGTCTCTGCCGGTCGCGTGACCGCTGCGGTTGAAGCAGCATCGGGCGGCTCGGGTTCTCAGGCTGTTACGATATCGTTGAACACAACCGCCACGGAGGCTGCCGCCGCGGGTTCCTTGCTGGTGGATGCCCAGGCGGTGACCTCCCAATCGGTGAACCTCGTGATCGCGATGGACAGCTCTGGCAGCATTGGTTTCAGCGATTGGAGCGACCTGCGGGCATCAGTGAATGACGCGGTCAGCCTGCTTGCAGATCAGTTCGCGGGATCGACTACCAGCGTGGATGTCCAGATCATCACCTACTCCGGCGGTGCGTCGAGTGTAGGACCGCTCGATCTACAGGATCCGGCGCTCTCTTCGACCATCCTGAACCTGCCCTATCTGGGTGGTGCGACCCGATGGGATCTTGCCTTCAACGAAGCGGCGGATTTTCTCAACGATCAGCCCAGTAACGAAGCCAATTTTCTGCTGTTTATCACTGATGGCGTTCCGTCGAACGGCATGTGGCGCGACGCTTTGGCAACCCTGACCAACCCGATTGGAAACGACTACACGGTGGATATTCAGGCCTTTGGCATTGGCGATGGATATGATCCCAGCCTGCTTGAGGAATTTGATCCCAGCCCGACGTTTCTGGTGTCCCCAAATGAGCTTGCGGCCGCTCTGACGCAAACGCCGGTCTTTGCGCCGACATTGATTGACCTGCAGATCACGCTTGATGCGGATGGTCTGGACAAAGGCATCATTGCGGATGAAACGAGCCCCGCTTTGCAGGCCGATGGCATCGACTTTGCATTACCACTGGCAAGCATCGAGAATATCGCATTGATGCTGGGCGAGGACAATCTGGTCGGTGTGACGGCGCGCTTTGATCTCGATGGGGATGACAGTACCGCCGAGATCAACCTTTTCACCAGCGATGTGATCGGCAAGTCCGACACAGCGCAGACATTGAGCGGGCTTGACCAAGCTGACCTGTTGTTCGGCAGCGACGCGGCAGATCAGATCAGCGGTGCCGCTGGTGGCGACGTCATTCTAGGCTATGCAGGTGATGACACGATCAGAGGCGGCACCGGGGCAGATACCATCCTGGCAGGCGATGGCGACGATCGCATCATCGTTTCCGAAGCTCCGGACGCGGGAATTGATCTGGTGGATGGCGGCACCGGTCGAGACGTCCTGGAGTTTGATGTCGGTGGGGATTTGAACGATGAATTGCTGACCACTTTGGATATCCGCGACATCGAGGCCATTGATATGGATAACGCGCTGGGCAACGCGCTGGAATTGAGCCTTGCGGATGTCGTGGACCTGTCCAGCACAAGCGACGATGTTCTGGAAACGCTTCTGGACGAAGCCCTGCCGGAAAGCGCTGTGATCTATGGTGACACGGCGGATACGTTGACGCTGTTGCAGGACGGCGCGGCCGGTTTTCAAAAAATATCCGACACCCCTGTAGATGACGGAAACGGCAACAGTTTGGACATCTATGCCTATATCGATGGCGGCAATGTGCTTGCAACGCTGGGTGTCGATACTGAGGTGGACGTGCTGGGCGCGTTACCCATGCCGTGAGCCCGGTTTCAAACGGGTTATTCCCACTGTGATGATGGATTTGGCTGCTGAATATTACGGGTTCGCTGACGCGTGATCTGAATTTTGGCCCAGAGCCTTGCAACTCTTCCATGCGCGCTAGCTAGACTGATTGCAGGTAATTGGCGAAATCCGTTACAACGATGGGGATTGGTGAGTCTCGCAAGCTTTGAGCACGTAGTTCAATCGCATTGGGATATCTGTCGCTTGGGGGAGTGTGGGTAATGATGTCGAAGAGTTGGTGGTCAGGGCGAAGTCTAAAAGCGATTGCTGCTGCGTTGGCCATCTTTCTGGCTCAAGCTGCTGTGGCCTTGGATGTCACCATAGAAGGTGCCCTGGACGAAGACCTTCGCACCGAGTTGGAAGGCGGCTCGCTTCTTGTTGAACAATCGCAATCTGAAACCGAGGTCTCGTCTCAGGAACTGGTGTCTATTGCGCAGGCAGATTACAAACGTCTGCTCGCGGTTTTGTACGATTCCGGCTACTACGGGGCGATCATACGCATCGCACTTGATGGGCGCGAAGCTGCCTCCATCAAATCCGTTTCCCCGCCGCGCAGCGTCTCGCGGGCGGTGATTTCGATCACGCCCGGATCTCAGTTTCGGTTCGGAAAGGCGGAAATCGCGCCGCTGGCCAAAGGCACCAGGGTGCCCGAAGGGTTCCGCCTGGGAGAGACCGCACAGCTCAGTGTCTTGCGCGACGCGGTGAGCGCAGGTGTCGGCGCGTGGCGTGATCAGGGGCACGCCAAGGCCAAACTGCAAAGCCAGAAGGTCACAGCGCGCCACGGCGACAAGACCATCAACGCCACGTTGCGCCTTGATCCCGGCCCGCGACTTCGCTTTGGAGACCTGAAAGTCGCGGGCAACACGGCGGTCAGAACAGAGCGTATTCTCGAGATAGCAGGCCTGCCGGTCGGCACGGTCTATTCACCCAAAGAGCTCGAAGACGCGGCGGCACGATTGCGCCGGACCGGCACTTTCAGTTCCGTTGCGATGATTGAAGCTGACGAGATTGGGCCGGGCGATACATTGGCAGTCACCGCGCGCGTCGCGGAGGACAAACCGCGCCGGTTTGGCTTTGGCGGCGAGATTTCCACCTTCGAGGGTCTTTCACTCAGCGCGTTCTGGATGCATCGAAACCTGTTTGGCGGCGCAGAGCGTCTGCGTGTGGAAGCAGAGATCGAAGGTATCGGTGGTGAAACCGGCGGGACCGACTTCCTGCTGCGGGGGCGCTATCAGCGTCCGTCGACCTTTAACGAAGACACCGACCTCTATGTTCTGGGCGAAATCGAGCAGCTGGACGAGGTGAACTTCTTCTCTCGTCAGGCAACGGTTGGTGCGGGGATCGAACGGATTGCGTCGGATCAAAGAAGATACCGCGCAGGCCTTGCATTTCGCCGCGCCAATACCCGCGATGCATTTGGCGAGAACAACTACACGCTGATGCTATTTCCGTTGGGTGCCACCTTCGACTATCGCGACAAGACGCTGGATGCACGGCGCGGATTTTTTGCCAACGCTGAATTCACCCCCTTTGTGGCGATCGACGGGGCGGACAACGGGCTGCTGACCTCATTGGACGTACGGCACTACAAAACCTTTGGTGATCTGCGCCCCACCACCATTGCGCTGCGCGGGCAATTGGGATCGTTGATTGGCCCCGGTTTATCCGTGGCACCTGCGGATTTTCTGTTCTACTCCGGGGGCGGCGACACTGTCCGGGGGCATGAATACCAGTCTCTGGGCGTTGATCTGGGTGGCGGTCAAACCGTGGGCGGACGATCCTTCATTGGTCTTTCTGCGGAAATCCGCATGCGTACAACCGGGAACCTGGGGTATGTGGGCTTTTTCGATGCAGGCTACATCGGTCGCGAAGCATTTCCCGACGGATCGGGAGAATGGCAAACCGGGGCTGGCGTGGGGTTGCGTTATGACACACCCATTGGACCAATCCGGCTTGACGTCGCGGTGCCGACCTCCGGAGATGACGACGACGAGACCTCCTTTCAGGTCTACATCGGGATAGGACAGGCTTTCTGATGCGCAACATTTGGGTCACTCTTCTGCCGGTTGCGGCAATTCTGATCATGCCCTGGGCCGTGGTGGCTCAGGACAAGGAAGAAGAGGATGATGGTGGGTTCCTGACACGCACCATCGAAGACGCGCTCTCGGGCGCGGGCCGCGAGGTCAACATCGTGGGATTCGCCGGGGCGCTCAGCTCTGAAGCTTCCTTTGAACGGATGACCATTGCCGATGATCAGGGCATTTGGCTTACCCTTGAGGACGTAAGACTGAATTGGAGCAGGTTGGCGCTTTTGCGCGGCAATCTGGAAGTTGATCGTTTGAGCGCTGCCTCCTTAGACTTGCCGCGCTTGCCGGAAGCGGAGGAGACAACCGAAATCCCTTCGGCAGAGGCCACCGAATTCGCGCTACCTGACCTCCCGGTCTCGATCAATATCGAGGCCTTCGAGGTTGCGCGTATTAATCTTGGCGAGCCTATTATCGGCGTGGCGGCCGAACTCAGCTTGAAAGCAAACGCGCGTCTTGATGATGAAGGCGCTTTTATCGACCTCAATGCAGAGCGTGTTGACGGCACCGAGGGCACCTTTCTGATCAAGGGGGGATTTGCCCGCGAAACGGAACAGATCGATGTGCAGATGGAGCTGGACGAGGGGCCTCAGGGTCTGGCCGTCCGATTGATGAACCTGCCGGGGCAACCCTCGATGGATTTGACCGTTGCTGGTTCCGGTCCCCTTGATGACTTTACCGCCGACATTACCCTTGCCACGGACGGGCAGGAGCGTGTGGCCGGTCAGGTGATCCTCAAGGCTTTGCCAGCGGCCACGGAAGGTGCGCTGCCTGACCGTCGCATCCAGGCCAACCTGAGCGGTGATATCACGTCTCTGGTCGCGCCGGAGACCCATGAATTTTTCGGCGACAATGTGGGCCTCAAAGTCGATGTCTTGCGTTCCGCTGACGGTGCCATCGACGTGAGCGATTTTCGACTGAATGCAAAATCAGCGCAATTGGCAGGGGCGGTTCGGCTCAACAGCGATCTGTGGCCCACCTTCGTGGATGTTGATGGCCGGATCGGCACATTGGACGACACCGCCGTGGCGCTGCCGGGTCCGGATATCAACACAACTGTCAGTTCGGTTGATCTGAGCGTGGATTACGATGCGGAAAACGGGGATGCTTTTGTGGGCGATTTCACCGTGTCCGAGTTGCAGCGGGCGGACCTGCGTTTCTCTGAGGCCAAATTGCTGCTCGACGGCGCATTGAAAGGCGAAGTCGGATCAGTCGGCAGCTTTCTGGGTGATCTGACATTCAATGCGCGCGGTCTGGAGCTGGTGAATGCGGAGGCGGCCGAAGCATTGGGGCAGCAGGTCCGTGGCAAGGCCAACATCAACTATGTCGAGGATCAACCGATAGAGATCACGGGCCTTGAGCTGAAGGGCGATGACTATGGGCTGGCGGGGGATATCATCATCCAGGGTTTGGAAGGTGGTTTCCCATCGGACCTTAACCTTTCCGTGCAAGCAGATGATATCGCGCGTTTTGCCGGTATCGCAGGGCAACCCATTGCCGGTGCTGCACGGCTGGATGTTGCAGGGATGATCACGCCGCTCAGCAGCATGTTTGATCTCAGGATAAAGGGCACAACACGGGATCTGACCGTGGATGTCCCGCAGGCAGATGCCGTGCTGGAGGGGCTGACTGCCTTGACGTTGCAAGCGCGCCGGGACGTGAGCGGTACCTTCATTGATGATCTGGTGCTGACCAATGAATCTCTCAACGTGGCGGGCGATGTGCAGTTGCGCAGCAATGACAGCGCGGTGAACGTGATTGCAAGGCTGAACGATATCGCCAAGGTGCTGCCGCAGTATCAAGGGCCGGTAAATCTGGACGCGCAGGCCACGCAGGATGCTTTGGGGTGGCGCGTCGACCTGCTGACCAATGCCCCATACGACAGCAGGCTTGCCGTCAATGGTCGGGTGACCGGGCCCGAGACGGATGTGAAATTTGATCTCTCGGTGCCCGAAGTCCGACCTCTGGCCCCTTCGGTAGAGGGGCCGCTGTTGGCCGAGGGGAGGCTTTGGCAATCCGGGCAGGGCTATAGCGTCGATGTGGATGCGAACGGGCCTTACCGATCGCAGGTCTCTGTCGAGGGGTTGGCCACCGGTCCGGATGCTGCGGTGAAATTTACTGCCGGATTGCCAGATATTGGCGTTTTTGTACCCAAGATTTCGGGCCCTTTTTCCATAGAGGGCGACGCCAACCGCGATGGCACCGGGTGGCGCATTGATACCATGGCCCAAGGGCCGGCAGGCACCAATGCAGATATCGCGGGTTTGGTGAACGAGAGCGGTGATCTGGATTTGACCGTGGCCGGTGCATTGCCGCTTGGCCTGTCGGAGCCGTTCCTTGCACCACGCAGCTTGCAAGGTCAGGCGCAGTTTGATCTGGCGATTAAGGGCCCGCCTGCGCTGGAATCTGTGTCCGGTCGTATCACCACAAATGATGCAAGCTTTACCGCTCCCAACCTGCGCGCGGCGTTGGTCAACATTGTCAGCGCAATTGATCTGTCCGCGGGTCGTGTGCAACTGGACGTCAAAAGCGATGTTCAGGGGGGCGGCCAGGTTCTTGCGGGCGGCACGGTCAACCTGATCAGTCTGATTTCCGATCTGACCGTGGGCTTGCGCAACGTGGCGCTGGTTGATCCGCGCATATTCTCAACAACGGTAAATGGGGATATCTCCGTTGTCGGCGCATTGACCGGAGGCGCGCGTATCGCCGGGAATATCGACGTGGGCGAAACGCTCATTACGGTCCCGTCGTCAGGGCTGACAAGCATCGGCGAAATTCCCGATATCAACCACGTTGGTGCCCCCTCCGCCGTGACCCGAACCCGTGCGCGCGCCGGTGTGATACCTGAACCGGAAGCAAGCAGTGGTGGTGGCTCGGGCAGCGTGTATGGGCTGGGCATCAACGTGAATGCGCCCAGCAGGATTTTTGTGCGGGGACGAGGCATTGACGCCGAACTTGGCGGTGCGCTGGAGATCAGCGGCAACACCGGTCGGGTCATTTCCGCAGGGCAATTCGATCTGGTGCGCGGACGTCTCGATATCCTGGGCAAGCGGTTTGACCTGGATGTGGGGTCCATTCAGTTCCAGGGTGACCTAGTGCCTTACGTGCTTTTTGTGACCACCTCCGATACGGAAACCGGAACCGCCAGCATCGTGCTTGAAGGACCGGTGGACCGCCCCGAGGTGTCTTTCCGGTCATCGCCCGACGGGCCGCAAGACGAAGTGCTGTCTCAGCTTCTGTTCGGACGCAACCTAAGCGAAATTTCCGCCTTTCAGGCTGTCCAACTCGCAAACGCGGTTGCGGTTTTGGCCGGGCGCAGCGGTGTCGGTCTCATTGGCAACCTGCGCGAAGGGTTCGGGCTGGATGATTTCGATGTGACCACCACCGACGATGGTGAAGCCGCAGTTCGGGCAGGCAAGTACATTACCGATAACATTTATACCGACGTTCTGACCGGCGGCGGGGAAACGGAACTGTCGATCAACCTCGATATCAACGACTCCCTCACGGCGCGTGGCACGCTGGAAGATGATGGGAACACCGGAATCGGGTTGTTTTTTGAACGAGACTACTGACAGATTGGCCAAGCGGATTTTGCGCGGCTGGTCAGATGCCAGGCGCGTCAGTCCTGCGCGACAAACTGGCCAAAGGCGCCACGCTCGAACAGTAATCCCGGTCCGGTCGCGCCGTGTTGCACAACCTGCCGCACTTCGCCGATGATCACCGAATGATCTCCGGCCGGATGCACAGCATGCGTGTCGCAATGAAACTCGGCCAAGCAGCCCGACAGGCAGGGGGCTCCGGAGGGACCGGGCGACCAGTCAAATGCATCAAAATCTTCGCCTTCTGTGGAAAAATGGCGCGCCAGATCAAGTTGATGCGCGCCCAGAACATGCACGCAAAAGCTTTTCGCGGTCGCGAAGGCATCATGACGGCGTGACGAGATGGCCGGTGACCACAAGATCAGGGCCGGATCAAGCGATACCGATGAAAAGGAATTTGCCGTGATGCCCAAAGGCCCACGCGACGTATTTGTGGTGATCACGGTGACCCCGGTTCCATAGCACCCAAAAGCGCGCCGGAGATCATTCAAACGGTCCGCTGTGGGAGAGAACTGATATGTCTCAGCAGGCATTGGCCAACCCCGTGAACTTCACATTGTTTTCTCGCGTCACAAGACTGCCCCGTATTCTTGCGCCTCTAGGTATATCAGCGCAGCGGAAGGGCAAGCCTTTTCAGAAATGAACGGTAAATAGAGAACCGACCGCAAATTTGAGCATCGGTCCCCATAAACGGCGATCAACGCCCGATCAATTCTTGTTCATACGGTTCTCGATCAGATCTTCCACGACAGACGGATCGGCAAGCGTAGATGTGTCCCCCAAGGCCCCAAAATCATCTTCGGCAATCTTGCGCAGGATGCGCCGCATGATCTTGCCGGAGCGGGTCTTGGGCAATCCGGGCGCCCATTGAATCAGATCCGGGCTGGCAATGGGACCGATCTCGGTCCGCACCCAGTTTCGCAACTCCTTACGCAATTCTTCAGAAGGTTGCTCACCGCTCATCAAGGTAACGTAGCAATAAATGCCCTGACCCTTGATGTTGTGCGGGTAACCGACAACTGCGGCCTCGGCCACTTTGGCGTGAGCGACAAGCGCGCTTTCCACTTCGGCGGTCCCCATTCGGTGCCCGGAGACATTGATGACGTCATCCACGCGCCCGGTGATCCAGTAGTCTCCATCCGCGTCACGTTTGCAGCCGTCACCGGTGAAGTAATAGCCCTTGTAGTCCGCGAAATAGGTTTTCTGGAAGCGTTCGTGGTCGCCCCATACGGTGCGCATCTGGCCCGGCCAGCTGTCTGCAATGCACAATACCCCATCGACATCATTTCCCTCGATTACCTCACCGGATGTGGGTTCCAGCACCAGCGGCTTGATGCCAAAGAAGGGTTTCATCGCTGATCCCGGTTTCATGGCATGAGCGCCGGGCAGGGGGGTCATCAAATGCCCGCCCGTTTCGGTTTGCCACCAGGTGTCGACAATCGGACATCTCCCTTTGCCAACGACGTTGTTGTACCAGTTCCAGGCCTCGGGGTTGATCGGTTCCCCCACGGTACCCAGGATTTTCAGGTCGCTCAGATCGCATTTCTCAACGTATTCGTTGCCCTGACCCATAAGAGCCCTAATGGCGGTGGGGGCGGTGTAGAACTGGTTCACCTTGTGCTTTTGGCAGACCTGCCAGAACCGGCTGGCATCAGGGTAGGTTGGCACACCCTCAAACATCAGCGTGGTCGCCCCGTTGGCGAGTGGGCCATAGACGATGTAGCTGTGACCGGTGACCCAGCCGACATCCGCAGTACACCAGAAAATATCCCCATCCTGATAGTCAAAGGTGATCTGGTGGGTCATCGCCGCATAGACGAGGTAGCCACCTGTGGTATGGACGACACCCTTGGGCTGGCCGGTGGATCCTGAGGTATACAGAATGAACAGGGGGTCTTCTGCGCCCATCTCTTCGGGCGGACACTCTGCCGAGGCATCAGCCGCAAGCGCGTTATAATCATGATCGCGGCCCTCAACCCAGGTGGTCTGACCGCCCGTGCGTTTGACAACAAGGCATTTCACCTTGTCCGAACAATGCAGCAGCGCCTGATCCGCGTTGGACTTCAAAGGTGTCGCTTTGCCGCCGCGCGGTGCCTGATCCGCCGTGATCACGACCTTCGCGTCGCAGCCATTGACCCTTGCAGCCAGTGCATCCGGTGAAAACCCGGCAAAAACAATGGAATGAATGGCGCCGATCCGTGTGCAGGCCAACATGGCGTAGGCCGCCTCGGGAATCATCGGCATATAGATGATCACCCGGTCACCCCTGCCAACACCCATATCTTTGAGCACATTGGCCATCTTGCTGACCGATTGATGCAACTGATTGTAAGTGATGTGCAGTGCGTCTTCGTCGGGGCTGTCCGGCTCCCAGATGATCGCAGTCTGATCGCCGCGTGTCGCCAGATGCCGGTCGACGCAGTTGGCCGATACATTCAACGTGCCATCGGCAAACCAGTTGATCGAAACATTCCCAAACGAATAATCAACGTTTTTGACTTCCGTAAAGGGTTTGATCCAGTCGACGCGTGCCGCTTCCTTGCGCCAGAATTCTTCTGGATCGGAGATGGACGCCTGATACATGGCATCGTATTTCGCCGCATCCACATGTGCATTGGCGGCCATTTCTGACGAAGGTGGGTATGTTTTTGTGGACGTGGCAGTATCGGCCATGACGGCGTCTCCCTTTGGTCTTGATATTGCTGAATCGTGGTGCCGTTGCTGGCCTTGCGCCAGATCACCCGATCTTCCTCCGGAGCAGATCATAGCGGGAACTGAAAAGAAGGGAATAACCTACCGAAAACTGAGAGTTTCGCCTCGGATGTTTCTCCCGGAAGCTGTGCGCGGCCCTAAACCCGTGAACATTCGGTGACGCCATTGGTCTGGTTTGTGACGACCGGAGGCAATATCTCGGCACCCGCGTTCGGCTAGTTGTTTGTGGTCGAATGAGCTGGAAGGGCACTTCCCCCGGCAGAGATCGCGCTTGATGCCAGTTTGGACCCCTGCATCAGAATTCCGGTTTCAAATCGCCTCTTGCGCAGTGCTTCTGCTTTCGGGCTTGGCACTGCCGGTTTGCTTGAGTAGCTTTGCGCCAAGCGTACCCCGTAAAAGGTGCGTAAAAAGGGAGAATATACATGAAGAAATATCTTTCCGGCGCAGCCGTCGCCGCCATCAGCTTTGCCTTTGTTTCTCAAGCCGCCGCCACTGAGTGGAATGTTTCGGTCTGGGGCAAACGTCGCGCGTTCACTGAGCACGTTGAAAAGCTGGCAGAACTGGTTTCCGAGAAAACCAACGGCGAATTCACCATGAACATCAGCTATGGCGGTTTGTCGAAAAACCGCGAGAACCTTGACGGTATCTCCATTGGTGCTTTCGAGATGGCGCAATTTTGCGCAGGCTACCATCGCGACAAAAACCGGGTGATCACCGTGCTCGAACTGCCATTCCTGGGGGTCGAGAACCTTGAGCAGGAAGTTGCAGTGTCTTCCGCGGTCTATGCGCATCCGGCTGCGGCGGAAGAAATGGCGCAATGGAACGCCAGGCTGCTGATGACCTCGCCGATGCCGCAGTACAATCTGGTCGGCACCGGCGAGCCCCGCGATGAACTGGCGGATTTCGATGGCATGCGCGTGCGCGCGACCGGCGGTCTGGGCAAAGCCTTTGAAGCTGTTGGCGGCGTACCCACGTCCGTGACCGCAACAGAAGCCTATCAGGCGATGGAAGGCGGTGTGGTCGACACGGTTGCATTTGCCCAACACGCTCACTTGAGCTTTGGCACGATCAATCAAGCTGATTGGTGGACAGCAAATCTCAACCCCGGGACCGTAAACTGCCCTGTGGTGGTCAACATTGATGCCTACGACTCTCTTAGCGACGCTGAGCGTGAAGCACTCGACAGTTCCGTCTCCGAAGCGCTCGACCACTACCTGGCGAACTACGGTGAACTGCTGCAACGCTGGGATGCGGTGCTCGAAGAGAAGGGCGTTCAGAAAGTCGAAATCGACGCCGCGGTGATCGACGAGTTCCGGGCGAAAGCGGCCGATCCAATCCGGGATGCATGGATTGCGGATATGGAAGCCCAGGGGCTCCCCGGCCAGGAACTTTATGACCTCGTTGTAGAGACGCTCGCCGACGCCAAGGGCGGCAGCTAAATCAGATCGGGGCCGTCCCTCGCGGGGCGGCCTCACGATAACATACCGGGGGAGGGGCAGTTCGATGGCAGGATCCGCTGCAGTTTTGGAGGATTCCAGTCTGCTCAGCAAACTGGACCGCGCATTACTACCGATTGAACGATTTTGCGCATTGCTCAGCGGGCTGGCAATCTTTTCACTGATGTTTCTGGCCGCTTACTCCGTCACGGGTCGAAAGTTCTTTGCCTCTCCTTTGGCAGGTTATGTCGACTACATAGAAGCGGCCATGCCGATCATTGCGATCATGGGCGTCTCCTATGTCCAACGCGATGGCACCCACGTACGCATGGATATGTTGGTCAGTGCCCTCAAGGGGCGGCTTTTGTGGTTCTTCGAACTGATCTCAGTTCTCTTGATCCTGCTTTTGATCACCGCGTTGACCTGGGGCGCCTGGGATCATTTTGACCGGTCCTTTGATTGTGCAAGGCCCCTGTGCAGCCGCGACAGCTCAATCGACATCGGGCTACCGATCTGGCCATCGAAACTGGTGGTTCCCCTGGCCTTCGCGGTGCTGTGCCTGCGGTTGATCCTGCAGGCGTGGGGCTACGGTCGTGCGCTTGTTCTGGGGCTGGAAAATCCGGTTGCGGTGCCGCTTAACCTGTCTGTGGCCGAACAGGCCCGGCTTGAGGCTGAAGCGCTGGAAGGGTCGGATTGATGGAGCCCATTCAAATTGGTTTGTGGGTCAGTGCCGGCCTGCTTGTGTTCGTCGTGTTGGGCATGCGGGTCGCCTTTGCCGCCGGTCTGGCCGGGTTCGTGGGGTTGGTCTGGCTGCGCTGGAACGGGTTCGACTATGATCCGGAACGCTTTTGGAAGGCGTTTCAGATCAGTGTCAAGATCGCCGGTCTGACACCGCATTCAAAGGTTTCCGCACAGGTGCTCAGCCTGATCCCGGTTTTCATCCTGATCGGCTATCTGGCGTATTACGCGAAACTAACGACAGCGCTTTTCACAGCAGCCAAGCGCTGGATTGCCTGGGTGCCGGGGGGGCTTGCCGTCTCTACCGTCTTTGCAACGGCGGGATTTGCTGCGGTGTCGGGCGCATCCGTGGCAACCGCTGCCGTCTTCGCCCGTATCGCCATTCCAGAGATGTTGAAGATCGGGTACAACAAGCAGTTCGCAGCAGGCGTGGTGGCCGCTGGCGGTACGCTGGCATCGTTGATACCACCGTCGGCCATTTTGGTAATTTATGCGATCATCGTGGAACAGGACGTGGGCAAGCTGCTGCTCGCGGGTTTTCTCCCGGGTGCCTTTTCAGCCGTTGTTTACGCCGCCCTGATCATCGGAATTGCATTGATTTTCAAAACAGTAGGGCCGCCGGTAGGTGGATTTTCGTGGCGCGAAAGATTTGAGTCCCTTCCGCCTGCGCTGCCAATTCTTGCGGTCGTCGTGATCATCATTTTCTTTGTCTACAATCCCTTCGGCGATGCATGGGGCACGCCGACAGAAGGGGGAGCCATCGGCGCTTTCATCATTTTTCTGATGGCCCTTTATCGGGGCATGCGCTGGTCACAGCTCAAGGACGCGTTGCTGGATACTGCCAAGCTGACGGTGATGATATTTTCGATCATCTGGGGGGTTCTGATCTACGTGCGTTTTCTTGGCTTCGCCGAACTTCCCGAGGCCTTTGCCGATTGGATCACCAGCCTGGAAATGTCGCCTATGCTGATCCTCATCTGCATCCTGTTGGCCTATGCGGTTTTGGGGATGTTCATGGATGCCATCGGTATGCTGCTCCTGACGCTTCCCGTGGTCTATCCGGCGGTCATGGCTCTGAATGGCGGCGAGCTTGTCAGTGCGGCCGACAGCGCCTTTGGCATGTCAGGCCCCATGTGCGCGATCTGGTTCGGCATATTGGTGGTGAAAATGGCAGAGTTCTGCCTGATTACACCGCCGATTGGTCTCAACTGTTTCGTGGTGGCGGGTGTCCGGGATGACTTGACGGTTCAGGATGTGTTCAAAGGGGTGACACCTTTTTTCATAGCCGATGGCATCACCATTGCATTGCTGGTGGCGTTTCCGGGCATTGTCCTGTTCTTGCCTTCGCTGGCGGGTTGAACGCAGTTTCGCGCGATTAGCCACTTGCGTTGAACAGCCGCATCTCGGGCGTCACGAGCCTGTTTTTGGAAACGGTTTCTTGAACGTCTGATGCACCTGATCCCGGTTCATTGGCTTGCCAAAATAAAAACCCTGGACGGCGTTGCAGTTTTCGGACCTGAGGAAAGTCAGCTCGTCCTCCATCTCGACCCCTTCGGCGAGAACGGGAATGTCCAAAGCTGCGCCCAACAGAAGCGTTGATCGAACGATCGCGGCGCGTTGTTGGTCTTTGTGCACGTCCTGAATGAAGCTGCGATCGATCTTGATCTTGTCGAAAGGGAAGGTTTGCAAGGTCGCAAGGGATGAGTATCCGGTCCCAAAATCATCCATGGCAATACGAATGCCCATCTTTTTCAGTTTGTGCATCACTGTGAGCGTATGGGCCTGATCATCAATGATGCTCGCCTCCGTGACCTCCAGTTCCAGCCGTTCCGGCGGTAGCCGCGTCTCAATCAAAATGTCCGAGACATGCTCCAGGAAGGAAGGCTGAACCAGTTGCTGGGGCGCCACGTTCACGGCGATGCTATAGGGTTCCGGCCAGGACATGGCCTCCTTGCAGGCGGTTCGCAGCACCCAAAGGCCAATGTCGCGGATCAGGCCGGTTTCTTCTGCAATTGGGATGAACGTGGCCGGTGATACCCCGCCGCGGGTCGGATGGTTCCAGCGCAACAGCACTTCGAAACCCACCGGATCCAGAGTTTGCAGATCATTTTGCAGTTGATAGACGAGCTCAAATTCATCGTTGTCACACGCCTGACGCAGATCGTGAATCATCAGCAGCTTTTCGCGGCTTTGCTGGTCCATCTCTACGTTGAAAAGGCAAATGTGGCGTTCTGGCTCGGCTTTGGCGCGGTACATGGCGAGATCAGAGTTATGCAGCAGGACACGCAACTCGCGGCCATCATCTATGCTGGTTGAGATACCGATGGATGCGCCAACCGATACGGAGACATCTCCGGCGACGATGGGATCAATGATGAGAGCGTGCAGGCGTTCAGCAAAAGCCATGACCTGATCCACCCGGCGAAAATTGCTCTTGAGCGCTACGAATTCGTCTCCGCCCGCGCGGGCAACAAACTCGTGTTTCTCAAGCGAAGCAGACAAGCGGGTGGCAACCGATTGCAACACGATGTCACCCGTCGCATGGCCATAAAGGTCGTTGACCTCCTTGAAGAGATTGAGATCAATCGTCAGAACAGCCACGCGCTCTGTCTCGTCTCTTTCCATCCTCGCGGCCAATTCCGTCATCCGCTGATTGAGATGCATGCGGTTTGGCAGGTTGGTCAGGGGGTCACGCAGGGCTGCGCGGTGCAGCTGGTCGCGCGCCTGATGTTCCAGATTGGTTTCAATGCTGAAAGATGCAAAGCCAACCAAAAGGATCAAAAATGTGACGCTCAGAATTATGACGCCAAGGGTCTGATCTGAAATCACCTGTGGTGGCACCTGCACCAAGGGGCTGAATTCGATTGTAAAGGCGCTCATGGCTGTGAAATGCATCGAGCAGATGGCTACAACCATAAATATGGCGCCGCCGATCCAGCAATAGCGCGTGACCGGCACAGCAATGCGGTGATGTGCCAGCGCGCCCAGAGCCGCGCCCATCAGCACTGAGGCGTGTACCCGTGCTGGGTCCCATACCAGCTGTCCGGGAAGCAGATACGCCGACATGCCCGTATAGTGCATGGCAGATACCGTCAGGCCGAAAACCGACCCGCTGAGCAGCGCGAAATACCAGTTCTTTGAATAGGCAAGGATCGCGTTGGCGACGATGAGGCCGAAAACGGCGATTGCGAGTGACATGCCGGTCGTGAAGGGTTCATAGCCATGGGCAAAACCGGGTTCATACGCGAGCATTGCAATGAAGTGGGTGGACCAGATAGTGGCACCCGCGATCAGGCTTGTCAGGCACAGCTGCACGAGCTTTCGAGAGCCATGGGATTTGATCAATCGAAGCGACATCAGGGCCGTCAGGGATGATCCGATGATGCAGACCAATGCCGCAACCGCGACCAGACCGTAGTCGTGCTCTTGTGTAAGACATTCGATTACGCGGTACATTGAGAACCCTGCAGATCACCAAAAAACGATGGGTCTGGGTGTCATGAAACCAGTAAAGATTTTGATACAAACGCTCACAATTAGCTGCGGCATTTGAATAGGATTAATCCTAAATTTCGGGCATTTGATATCAGCGGCTGCGGTCACTGGAGCGGTGTGCCACATTGCTGTCATCTGGGGCTTCGGCGCGTTCGAACATGCCGTAGTCCCGGATCACACTGGTCACGCGCAACCGGTATCCCGCGAACACACCGCCGCGTCCGGCCGTTTGCGCCCCTCGGTGAGCGCTGAGATTGCGCCATCTCGCCACGGCTTCTTCGTCTTCGAAAAAGGACAACGACAGTATTTTCTTCGGATCCGTGAGGCTTTGGAACCGCTCAACGGAGATGAACCCCTCGACTTCGCTCAGCATGGGGCGCATCTTTGCGGCGATATCGAGATATTCTTCTTTACGTCCCTCGGCAGGCTCAACTTCAAAAATTACGGCAATCATTCAGGGCTCCCATGTGGCGCAGAGGCCAATTTTAAAAAGGTTCGATCTTCGCGCAGCAGGAATTTCTGTGCCTGCGCAAAAGCGTAATTCTCGCGGCCCAATGGATCGCTGGCCAGTTTCTGGCGGTAAGTCTCATAGGCCGCAAGACTGGGAATATTGTAAATCCCGTAGGCGAGGGTACTTGATCCTTCATGCGGTGCGAAATACCCGATCAGGTCGGCACCGCAGCGCGGGATCGCCTGTCCCCAGTTACGGGCATATTGCGCAAAGTTCTCCTTTTGGGTCGGGTCAATCTGATAGCGGATAATGCAGGTCAGCATAGTAAACTCCTCGTGTTGCTGTGATCCCTCTACAGGATTGATCGCCGCGGATGCTTCGGCTATGGTCGAAGTATGAAAGAAGGACCAGACATCGCCCGCATTGCTGCCCTGATCGGGGATCCGGCACGCGCCAACATGCTGACCGCGTTGATGACAGGCAAGGCTCTGACCGCAACCGAACTCGCAGCCGAAGCGGGGATCACCGGGCAGACAGCCAGTTCTCACTTGAGCAAGATGGATGACGGCGGCCTCTTGAGGGTGCGCAAGCAGGGGCGCCACAAGTATTTTTCATTGGCCAACGATGACGTGGCAACTGTTCTGGAGGGGCTCATGGGCCTCGCCGCAAAGACGGGACATTTGCGGACACGAACCGGTCCAAAAGATGCGCCTCTGCGCAAGGCCCGGGTTTGTTACAATCACCTTGCCGGTGATATGGGCACAAGGATGTTCGACGCCTTTATCGCGCAGGGGTATCTCCGGACAACAGGCGAGGCGCTGGAACTGTCACCTATGGGGGAAGATTTCATGCGTCGTTTCGGCGTTGACCTGGATGGGTTGCGGCGCGCCAAAGCGCCTTTGTGCAGGGAGTGCCTAGATTGGAGCGCGCGGCGCTCGCATCTGGCGGGCAGCGTCGGGCGGGCCTTGCTGACACGGTTCGAGGATCTGGGTTGGGCAAGGCGCACCGCTGGCAGCCGCGTGGTTACTTTCACCAGGCAGGGAGAGCGCCAGTTTCTCACCGAAGTGATCGGTGCCCTGCGATGACACTGATATTACGATGGCCGAGTTGCCTTAGCTACGATAAGAGAGCGCGAATCCATCGCCTGACAAAGGCGACACAGTTGATTTTCAGACACCGTATGAGTCCCTTGCAAGATACCACTCGTGAATAGTTTTCCCGCGCATAGGCTCTCCGTCGCCCCGATGATGGATTGGACGGATCGGCACTGTCGGTACCTGCACCGATTGTTGAGCAAACGGACCCTGCTGTATACCGAGATGGTGACATCGGCAGCTCTGATCCGGGGAGGGGCATCGCACCTGTTGGAGCACTCTGACGCCGAATATCCCGTCGCTCTGCAATTGGGCGGCTCGGAGCCTGCGGAACTGGCGCAGGCCGCAAAACTGGGACAGGCGGCGGGGTATTGTGAGATCAATCTGAATGTGGGGTGTCCGTCTGACCGTGTGCAATCGGGCTCATTCGGGGCCATACTGATGGAGCAACCGGCATTGGTGGCAGACTGTGTGGCCGAGATGCAGGCGCATGTCTCCGTTCCCGTGACGGTCAAATGCCGCATCGGTGTGGACGATCAGGACCCCGAAGAGATTTTGCCCGAATTTCTGGCGCGTATTGTGGGCGCAGGATGTGAACGGGTGTCGATTCACGCCCGCAAAGCCTGGTTGCAGGGGCTGAGCCCCAAGGAAAACCGTGATATCCCGCCGCTGAACTATGATCTGGTGATGCGGATGAAGGGGCTGTTTCCGAACCTGGACATATCCATCAATGGCGGGATCACGTCACTGACGCAGGCGCAGGCGTTTCTGGAAGCGGGGCTTGACGGTGTGATGATCGGACGCGCGGCATATCACGACCCGGCAGCGATCCTGTGCAAAGCCGATCAGGTCATTTTCGGCTGTGAAGGCCAATCTGCACCGGAAGAGGCCGTGTTGCAAATGCTTCCCTACATCGAAAGCCATCTGAAACAGGGGGGTAAGTTGGGGCAGGTCACCCGGCATATGCTGGGTCTCTTTACGGGGCGCCCGGGCGCGCGCGCGTGGCGACGTGTTCTGTCAGAAGGGGCGCATCGTGCAAATGCCGGACCGGAACTTGTGGAGCAGGCCTTGACCCACATCCTGCAGCGCGACGCTGCTTGAGTGCCCATGATGCCGAGTAACCTGCATGTCTGATCCCGTTCTGCTGATGCAAATGTTGGGAGTGCTGCTGGTTATCGGCGCTTTTGCGGGCGTGCTGGCGGGCCTTTTGGGCGTCGGCGGTGGCATCGTTCTGGTGCCTGCGTATTTCTACGCATTTCAAACCCTCGGATTTCACAGCTCTCAGCTCATGCAGATATGCGTGGCCACCTCTCTGGCGACAATCATCGTCACATCCGCGCGATCGGTACACAGTCATCACAAAAAGGGAGCGGTGGACTGGAGTATCCTGCGCAAATGGGCCCCGGGGATCATGCTCGGCGCTTTTGCAGGCATGCTGGTTGTGGCGCAATTGCGAACCGTGATCCTTCAATTCATTTTTGGAGGATTAGCCATGAGCGTGGGGCTATATATGGCGTTCGGGCGCAGCACATGGCGTCTGGGCGCTGAGATGCCCCGCGGCGTAACGCGTGGTATTTTATCCCCGACAGTGGGTTTTCTGTCCGTTCTGATGGGGGTCGGCGGTGGCAGCTTTGGCGTGCCTTTGATGAGCCTTTTCGGCGTTGCCATTCATCGCGCCGTGGCAACCGCCGCGGGTTTTGGCCTGTTGATCGCGGTGCCTGCGGTGCTGGGTTTCCTGTTTTCGCCTGTCTCGGATGACCTGCGCCCTCCGGCGACGGTGGGATCCGTCAACCTCATTGCCTTCGGGCTGACCATCTCCATGACGCTTTTCACAACGCCCCTGGGCGCGCGTCTGGCGCACGCGCTCGACCCCAAACCGCTCAGGCGGGTGTTCGCGGTATTCCTGCTGTTGGTTGCTGGCAACATGATCCGAAAGGCTGCGGGCTGGTGACGCGTTTTTTTGACAGGGGCTGGGGGGCCTTTCCGCCGGAACGCGTGGTCAGGGAATGGGCGCAGCATGCTCTGAAATATGCACGACGCGCCGTTGCAGCACCGGAAAACAGCCATCTTCTGCAATGCGACGGGACATGGTTCGTGGGGCTTGATGCATTGGAAAACGACGCGGTGGGGCGCGTGGGAGATAGCCCGCCGCTCGCGGGGCGCGCCGTGGATTTTGCGACGCGGCATTGCGGGGGATGGCCGACCCTGCACCGGGCGCAGATTTCGGTCACCTATCCCGGGTATCCACGGGCGCGAGCGGGGGAAAGTGCTGCTGCGTTTCGCTACCGTGTTGACCGGGATGCAGCGCATGTCGACGGGATCATCGGTCTGGGCACGCCGAAAAGGCGGTTTGTGAAGGAACCACATGCGTTTGTTCTGGGCTTGCCGCTGTCACAAGCGGATGTCGGAGCCGCGCCGCTGGTTGTCTGGGAAGGCAGCCACAAGATCATTCAGGCGGCCATGCAGCGCGCCTTTGAGGGATACGCAGAGGCCGACCTGTCCGACGTGGACGTGACCGAAATCTACCAGAATGCGCGGCGTGAGGCCTTCGAGCGCTGCGCCCGCGTGCAGGTGCATGGCGAACCCGGCAGTGCCTATCTGATCCATCGCCTGGCGTTACACGGGGTGGCGCCATGGGCCGCCGGGGCGACGGCCTCCGCAGATGGCCGCATGATCGCCTATTTCCGGCCTGAGCTTGTGGGCGGCGTCGCTCAGTGGGCTCATTTGCCGTAGTTTATCCGAACCTTTGCGCGAAGCGCATCGCTGCCATGCGGCGGCACGATTGTCTTTGCACATCCTCCCCCTTGGCAAGCCGCTCGCCAGCACTTATACGCGCAGCCTGATCCCTCATCGGAGCCCGGAAAATGGTCGGCAGCGCAAACCTAAATATCATGATCAAAGCTGCACGCCGTGCGGGTCGATCACTCGTCAAGGACTTCCGCGAAGTCGAAAACCTGCAGGTCTCGATGAAAGGGGCGGGCGATTTTGTCAGCCGCGCGGATATCAATGCCGAAAAGATCATCAAGGAAGACCTGATGGCCGCGCGCCCCACCTATGGTTGGCTGGGTGAAGAGGGTGGCGGAGAAGAGGGTCAGGACCCCACGCGGCGCTGGATCGTGGACCCGCTTGATGGGACAACCAACTTCTTGCACGGGTTGCCTCATTGGGCGGTCTCCATTGCGTTGCAACACAAAGGGCAGATTGTAGCAGGGGTGGTTTTTGATCCGGCAAAGGACGAGATGTTCTTTGCTGAAAAAGGCACCGGCGCCTGGATGAACGAAAGCCGTTTGCGCGTTTCGGGGCGGACCAAGATGATCGAAAGTCTGTTTTCGACAGGATTGCCCTTTGGCGGGCGTTCCGATCTGCCGGACACATTGAAGGAAATGGCGCGCGTGGCGCCTGCCTGTTCGGGTATCCGTCGCTGGGGCGCTGCTGCGCTCGACATCGCCTATGTCGCGGCGGGCCGGTATGATGGTTTCTGGGAGCGCCGCCTCAACGCGTGGGATCTGGCCGCAGGGTTGATCATCGTGCGCGAAGCCGGCGGGCTGGCGGAACCGATGGACCCGGCGGGAAATATTGTCGATGACGGGACGATCATCTGTGCCAATGAGCCGCTTTTTTCGCCGCTGGCCAAACTGGTGCGCGGCTGAGAAAACCTGACCGTCAGTTCCAGGGCCCACGCCTGCGTCTGGATATCTTCGGGATGCGGCTTGCGGCCAGCTTGTAATGTGCTTCAGGGTGCGGTGGGTGGCCTTCTGTCCGCTGCCAATAGCCAGGGCCACCGCGTTTCAGCCAGACAGGGATCGCCAATATCAGCCCTGCCACAAACCCGCCCGCATGGGCCCAATAGGCCACGCCACCGGCATCGGGGTCGGAGCCCACGCCGCCTGCAAACTGCATCGCGAACCACACCGCCAGGATGATCCAGGCGGGTATGGGAAAGATGCGGAAGAACACGATAAAGATGATCAGGATGTCGACCTTGGCCTTGGGATAGAGCAGCAGGTAGGCGCCCATCACACCGGCAATGGCACCTGACGCACCAACGGTCGGAACGGTCGAGAGTGGCGCAGAAAAATACTGCGTCCAGCCCGCTGCCACCCCGGCCGCAAGATAGAACAGACCATAGCCAAGTGGTCCCATTTCATCTTCGATATTGTCGCCAAAAATGTACAAAAACAGCATGTTGCCCGCCAGATGCCACCACCCGCCGTGCAGGAACATCGACGACACCAGCGTATAGCTGCCTTGCCCGTCATCGAGCCGGGCAGGGATCAGCGCCCAATCCAGCCAGAACGCATTGATCTGGCGCGCGTCTTCCATAATGCCAAAATAGCTGAGGAAAATCCCGATGTTGGCCGCCATCAGAAAGTAGGTCACATAGGGTGTTCTGCCGGACGGGTTGTGGTCGCGAATAGGAAACATGGCGGCAGGCTGGGCGATTGACCCGGTGGCGTCAAGCCGCCCCGACGCAAGATTTGCCGGGGCGGGCTGTTTTACGTGGCGGCACCCAGCAGGGCTGCATTGCCGCCCGAAGCCGTGGTGTCAACGCAGACGTGGCGCTCAGCCCTGACGCGCGCCGTGTCCGGCAGGCCGGGGATCAGCGGAATGATGGGTCCGCTGCGTTGGGCGAGGGCTTTTTCGATGGCGCGGCCAGTCGCGTCATCCCCCCACCATAGAACGCCGCCGTATGCGGGGCCCTCCGTCAGGGCCGCGGGGTCAATGGAACCGGTGGCCAGCACGGCGACACCGCCCAGAGCTTCCACCGCGCGGGCCTGCGCTCTTGCGGTCTCGGCACCCGGTCCCATGCACAGCAGGGCAGCCCGTGGCAGGGTGCTGAGACGGTTGGATTCGCCCGTAGGCCCCGGCAGGCTTTGCGTCGACAACGGCTGAGCGGGGGGTGTAGTCACCTGGGGCAGGGCGGTCATTTCAGTGTCCCAACTGCCTTCGCGGGTTTCGCGGTCAGCTTCGGCAAAGCGCGGCAGATAATTCGGCCCGCCCGCCTTTGGCCCGGTGCCGGACAGCCCTTCGCCGCCAAAGGGCTGGCTGCCCACAATGGCGCCGATCTGGTTGCGGTTGATATAGATGTTCCCGGCCTCGATACGTTCCGAGATATGCTGCACGCGGTCGTCGATCCGCGTATGCAATCCGAATGTCAGGCCGTAACCGGTGGCGTTGATCGCATCGATCACCCGGTCCAGATCGCCGGATTTGAATCGCGCCAGATGCAACACCGGTCCGAAAATCTCGCGCTCCAGTGCGTGAATGCCATCAATTTTGATCAGGGTGGGCGCGATGAAGCACCCCGTCTCCGGCGCTTTCAACTCCGCGATAACCCGACCATCGGCGCGCGCCGTGGCGATGTGATCCGCGATGCTTTTGCGCGCGGCCTCGTCAATGACGGGCCCCACATCGGTGGATATCTGCCAGGGCGCGCCCAGACGCAGCGCTTGCATCGCACCGATCAGCATCTTGGTGAAATCTTCGGCGATGTCTTCCTGCACATAGAGGCAGCGCAGCGCGGAACATCTTTGGCCTGCCGACTGGAAGGCGCTTTCGATCACCGCCTGAACGGCCTGTTCGGGCAGCGCTGTACTGTCCACGATCATGGCGTTCAAGCCGCCCGTTTCCGCAATCAGCGGTGTGCCGGGTGCGCAATGCTCGGCCATGGCCGCGCGGATACGCTGCGCCGTTGCGGTGGAGCCGGTGAAGGCCACGCCGCCTACACGCGCGTCCGATGTCACCAGCGCACCGATGTCACCGCCACCGGGCAGGAGTTGCAGCGCCGTACGTGGCACACCCGCCTCATGCAGAATCGACACCGCCAGATAGGCGGTCAGCGGCGTCTGTTCGGCCGGTTTTGCCAGGACCGCATTGCCTGCCGCGAGGGCTGCTGTCACCTGACCGCAAAAGATCGCAAAGGGGAAGTTCCACGGGGAAACACAGGTGAAAATACCGGCTGCGGGCGTATTTGTGGCCTGGGCCGCATAGTAGCGCAGAAAATCCACCCCTTCGCGCAACTCTGCGACGCAATCCGGCAGGCCTTTTCCGGCCTCCCGCACCAGCAGCGCAAAAATCTCGCCGTAACGGTCCTCCATCAGATCAGCCGCGCGCAGGAGAACGGTTCGACGTTCGGTCAGGGGTGCAGACCATGGGGCGGCTGCATCAAAGGCTGTCGCGACATCCTTAGCGGTGGCATTTTGCACCGTGCCGGGACTGTCGTCCGGATCTGCGGGGTTGGCCACATTGACCGCACCGCCCGCGTCATCGAGCGGCCCGGCCAACAGTGGTGTCGCGGCCCATGCATGTTTGGCAAAAGGCGCGCGCGCGGCATCAATGGCGTCCAGCGTCTGTGCATGCGCAAGGTCAAAGCCCTTTGCATTTGCCCGCACCGGCAGGAAAATTTCCGGACCCGTTGGAATGTTTGCACCCGTCGCGGCCCGGAGCGTGTCGAACGGATCGGCGGCAACCACCTCGGGCGGAACATCCTCATCCACAATCTGGTTGACGAAGCTTGAGTTTGCGCCGTTTTCCAGCAAACGCCGCACCAGATAGGCCAGCAGGTCGCGGTGCGCGCCGACGGGGGCGTAAATCCGGCAGCGCGTCTTGTTCTGCGCCATGACCAGACCGTGTAACGTCTCGCCCATACCGTGCAGACGCTGGAACTCATAAAGCTCCGGATCGTCTGCCATATGCAGAATGGCCGCCACGGTGTGGGCGTTATGCGTTGCGAATTGCGGATAAATGCGGTCGGTCATGCCCAACAGGGTCCGAGCATTGCAGATATAGGACACATCGGTCGCGGCCTTTTGGGCGAAAACCGGAAAGCCGTCGATGCCTTCGACTTGGGCGCGTTTGATTTCCGTATCCCAATAAGCGCCCTTGACCAGCCGCACCATGATCTTGCGATCATGCCGCACGGCCATGTCGTAAAGCGTCTGGATAACGGTGCCCGCGCGCGGGCCGTAAGCCTGAACCACGATGCCAAAGCCGTCCCAACCCGCAAGCGCAGGTTCGGACATGACGCGGTCGATCACCTCCAGCGACAGGGCCAGGCGGTCCGCTTCTTCGGCGTCCACGTTCAGCCCCATCCCTGCGGATTTGGCCAGCAGCGCCAGCGCCCGCAGACGCGGCACCAGATCGGTCATCACCGCCTCTTCCTGTGCGACCTCATAGCGTGGATGCAGCGCCGAAAGCTTGACGGAAATACCGGGGTTGCGCCGAATGTCGTCCGACGTGCAGGCCGTTGCAATGGCCGAGATCGCCCGCGAATAGCTCAGGTGATACCGCTTGGCGTCAGCTTCGGTGCGCGCCGCTTCCCCCAACATATCATAGGAATATGTATATCCTTTTTTCTCCATGTTTGCGGCGCGTTGCATCGCGGAGTTAATGTCCTCTCCCAATACGAACTGACGCCCCATTTCCTTCATCGCGCGGCTGACGGCGGTTCTGATCACCGGCTCGCCAAGTCGCTTGATCGCGGCGCGCAAATGCCGGACAGGTCCGGGCTGTTCGTCATCCAGAACACGGCCCGTCAGCATCAAGGCCCAAGTCGATGCGTTCACGAGGCTGGAGGTGGAATGGCCCAGATGGCGTCCCCAATCGGAGGGCGCAATTTTATCTTCGATCAAGGCGTCGATGGTGTCGGCATCCGGTACGCGCAGCAACGCCTCTGCAAGGCACATCAGGGCGACCCCTTCATCGGTTGACAGGCCGTATTCAGCCAGAAAAACCTCCATCATGCCGGGGGCGGTGGCGCCGCGAATATCCCGCACCAACTGTGCCGCGTTGTTGCTGATCTCCTGGCGCGCGTCAGCGCTGAGCGCGGCGGAGGCCATCAACTTCTGTAAAACGGTATTTTGATCAGCGTATGTGCCAGAATCGATCTGATGGCGCAGAGAGAGCGAGATATCGCGAGCCATTTCACAAACTCCATTGGAAACTTGTTATAGTCTATATGATGTTTCGAAGTCATAATGACCAAATAGGGGATGTTTGGGAGGCAGAATGATAAAATATTCAAGTAAAGACGAACAGAATGCGCAACTGGATCTGGACCGGTTCGATCGGGCGATTCTATCGGTACTTGCAGAAGACGGGCGCATCAGCATCACCGATCTCGCAAAACGCATTGGTTTGTCCAAATCTCCGACGCAGGCGCGGCTCAGACGGCTGGAGCAAACCGGGGTGATCATCGGTTACCGCGCCTTGTTGGACCCGATTCAGCTGGGGTTGGATCACGTTGCTTTTGTCGAGGTGCGCCTGAGTGACACGCGCGAGAAAGCCTTGACCGCGTTCAATGCCGCAGTTGTGCGGGTGCCGGAAATTGAACAGGCCCATATGATCGCGGGCAGTTTTGACTACCTCCTGAAGGTGCGGACGAGCGATATGTCACAATACCGGCAGTTTCTGGGGGACACGATATCGACATTGCCCCATGTTGCCGGCACATCCACCTATGTGGCAATGGAAGCTGTCAAGGAAACGATGTTGGCGGACACGTCTTGACCGCCGCGATTTTGAATTCAGAATAGAGGTTATGAAAAAACTCCTATTCGCAGCCGCTTTTGTCGCCAGCCCTGTTTTTGCCGATTGCCCCGCACCCGAGGATCATTCGATGGAATTGGAGGGCTTGTTTGACGCGGCGCGCGCGGCAACCAATGATCGTGCGGGCCGGGAAATATCTGGCAAGATGTGGCAGGTATGGTTGCGCGCGCCGAATGAGGCTGCTCAAGAGGTTTTGAATAACGGCCTGAAACGGCGAGACAGTTACGATTTTGCGGGCGCTCTCAAGGAATTTGATCGGCTTGCAAGCTACTGCCCGACTTATGCGGAAGGGTTCAACCAACGGGCCTACATTCATTTTTTACGCGAGGACTATGCCAAGGCTCTGGTTGATCTGGATAAAGCGCTGATGTTGTCGCCGACCCATGTGCCCGCCCAGTCCGGACGTGCGCTTACCTTGATGAACCTGGGGCGGATAGACGAGGCGCGGGCGCAATTGCTCGAAGCGCTGAAAAATAACCCCTGGCTTTCGGAGCGTTTCCTGTTAGCTGATGGCGGCCCCTTGGCATTGCCCGGAAAAGATATCTGACCCGTTTACACTGGCAATTGCTGCGCTATGGTGCGCGGCGTGCCGCAAGCGACTTCGGTTGGATGAACGGGTCGGACGACCGCTGATCCAGGGCCAAAGGCCGCTTGCGATACGATGCGTTTTGCCTGACCTGCGTTTCCGCCGGAACATTCGAGAGGTCGAGCCCGATGCATTGGCGCCATGTTGCGGGCGTGATGGAATGGTAGACATACCAGACTTAAAATCTGGAGGCCGTATGGCCGTGTGGGTTCGAGTCCCACCGCCCGCACCAGTAAACCCAAGACGGGTTGATCCTGACGCCACGCCAGAACCGATCGCTTTGACGTGATCGCCCTCTTGCACCTTGCTCTCTGGCCACTTAGAAGGGCGGAAATTTATGCCCCGCGCCTGTTCGGCGCGCCTTTTTTACATGGAGCACACATGCAGGTCACCGAGACGCTTAACGAAGGTCTGAAACGCGGCTACGCCATCACGGTCACTGCGACTGAACTGGAGGCCAAGGTTAACGAAAAACTGGCCGAAGCCCAGCCGGACGTTGAAATGAAAGGCTTCCGCAAAGGCAAGGTGCCCATGGCTCTGCTGAAAAAGCAGTTTGGTCAGCGCGTGATGGGCGAAGCGATGCAGGAGAGCATCGACGGTGCCATGAGTGATCATTTCGAGAAATCCGGCGACCGCCCGGCGTTGCAGCCGGAAGTCAAAATGACCAATGAAGACTGGAAAGAGGGCGATGACGTCGAAGTGTCGATGTCATATGAGGCGCTGCCGGAAATTCCGGAAATCGACTATGCCAAGATCGAGCTCGAAAAGCTGGTTGTGAAGGCGGAAGATGAGGCCATTGACGAAGCCTTGGCCAACTTGGCCGAAACGGCTCAGGACTTTAAGGCCCGCAAAAAAGGGTCGAAGGCCAAGGATGGCGATCAGGTGGTCATGAACTTTGTCGGAAAAGTGGACGGCGAAGCCTTTGATGGCGGCTCCGCCGAGGATTACCCGCTGGTGCTGGGCTCCAATTCATTCATTCCCGGATTCGAAGAGCAGCTGGTCGGTGTGAAAGTGGGTGAAGAGAAACTGGTGAATGTTTCGTTCCCTGAAGACTATCAGGCCGAAAACCTGAAGGGGAAGGAAGCGACCTTTGATTGCACGATCAAGGAAGTCAAAGAGCCGGTCGCCGCAGAAATCAACGATGAGCTGGCCACCAAATTCGGTGCCGAAGACCTGGCTGCACTGAAGACGCAGATCGCCGAACGTCTTGAGGCGGAATACGCGGGCGCGGCACGTGCGGTCATGAAGCGGGGTCTTCTGGACGCGCTGGACGGATTGGTTGATTTTGACCTGCCACCTTCATTGGTCGAAGCCGAAGCCAAACAGATCGCGCACCAGTTGTGGCACGAAGAAAACCCCGAAGTTGAAGGCCACGATCATCCGGAAATCGAGACCACGGATGAGCACAGCGCTCTGGCGACACGTCGCGTGCGTCTGGGTCTGTTGCTGGCCGAGATCGGTCAGAAGGCGGAAGTGGAAGTGACGGACGCTGAAATGACACAGGCAATCATGGCGCAGGCGCGCCAGTACCCCGGTCAGGAACGCCAGTTCTTTGAATTTGTTCAGCAAAACCAGCAGATGCAGCAACAGATGCGCGCGCCCCTGTTTGAAGACAAGGTTGTCGATCACGTGTTTGAACAAGCGTCGGTCACGGAAAAAGAAATTTCCAAGGACGACCTGCAAAAGGCTGTCGAGGCCCTGGAAGACGAATAAATCTGTCTTCGATCCGTTAAGGGAGGGCCGCGCATTTCTGCTGCGGCCCTTTTTATTTGGATCGGTTCCTAGAGCTGGATGCGGAACCGCGCAAAACCGTCCGCGCCTTCGCCAGCAGGCGCTACGGTCATGCCTTTGACGTCATCCACATAATCCTCCGCCTTGGGGCCAGTGTCGAACAGAACCGACGCACCGTCGAGCGGTTTGAAGGTCCAGTTTGCATCCGCCTTGGGGCTCACGGTGCCGTTTTGCACAATGTAGCGCACGATCACATCCCGGTTGGTGTCCGGTCCTTCAAAGACAATGCTGTCACCTTTGGCACCGGGGAAATCGCCGCCGCCGCCCGCGCGGTAATTATTCGTCGCGATGATGAATTTCTGTTCGAGGTCAAGGGGTTCACCGTTGTACTTCAGATCAACGATCCGGTTCGCCTCCGCATTGATCAACGCGCCCTTGGGGTCGAATTTCGACGGCTGGCTGAGGTCGATCTGATAGGTCACCCCGTCCATGACATCAAAATTGTAGGACGGGAAATTCTCATTGATCAGGGGTTGATCAGCCTGGCCGGGCGTGACCTGATTGAAGATACCCGCAGACCGCTCCAGCCAGTCCTTGACCTCGGCACCCGTGACCAGAACGGCGCGGGCGGTATTGGGGTAGAGGTAGAGATCAGAGACATTCTTGATCGCCACATCGCCTTTTGGCACGTCGGTATAGTACTCCGGCCCACCACGCCCGCCAGCCTTGAACGGGGCAGCGGCTGACAGAACAGGAAGTCCTTCATATTCAGTGCCTTGCAGCATTTCCTTTATGTACCAAGTTTGTGCGTTGGACACGATCTGCACCGAAGGATCGTCGGCAACCAGCGCAAAATAGCTGTGCAGGTTTGCATCCGTTTTGCCAACCGCGCGCCGCACATAGGTCAGCGTCTCGTCATGCTGCTGTTGAACACTGGCGAGCACGGCATCATCGCTTTCCACCAGCGCGGTGATGGAGCGGTCTTCGTTGCGCTTTGAAATGGGCCGTGCTTCGGAGGCATGACCGGCGATGCGCCAGCCGCTGCCATCGCGTTCCAGCATCAGGTCGATCAGCCCAAGGTGACTGCCCCAGAACCCACCCATGGTGGCCGGTTTGCCGTGGATCGTACCCGCACCGGCATCCACGGCGGCGTAGTCCTGATAAGTGCCGGAGGGGAAGACCAGATGGCTGTGCCCGGTCAGGATCGCGTCGATCCCCGGCACGGCGGCCAGCGGGACAGAAGCATTTTCCATCATCTCGCTTTCGTCAGCGGACCCAATGCCGGAATGCGATAGCGCGATGATGATGTCCGCGCCTTCTTCCTTCATTTGCGGCACGTAGGCGCGGGCGGCTTGCAGGATGTCGCGGGCCTGCACTTTGCCTTCGAGGTGGCGCCGGTCCCAATTCATGATCTGCGGCGGCACAAACCCAATCAGACCGATCTTGACGGAATGGGTTTCACCTACGCCATCCGTCAGGCTGCGTTCAATGATCGTATAGGGTTTGATCAGCGTGGTATCGGCGGTGGGAGTGGCCCCCATTTCCTTAACCACATTGGCGGAAACCAAGGGGAAGTCTGCGCCCGCCAGAGATTTCATCAGAAAATCAAGGCCATAGTTGAACTCGTGATTGCCCAGGGTGGAGGCGTCAAACCCCACCGCATTCATTGCCGCGATGACCGGATGCATGTCACCGTCTTTCATACCGCGCTCATAGGCGATGTAGTCGCCCATCGGATTGCCTTGCAGGAAATCGCCGTTGTCCAATAGCAGGGAGTTTGTCGCCTCGGCACGGATATCGCTCACGATGGAGGCCGTGCGCGCCAGCCCGACCGTGTCACGCGGTTTGTCCGCGTAGTAGTCGTAGGGAAAAACGTGCACGTGCAGATCGGTGGTTTCCATCAATCGCAAATGCGCTTGCCCCGCTGCCGCATGCACCGAAAAAGGATGCACGGCCAGAAGACCGGCGCTACCGGCAATAAAAGAACGGCGGGAGAGGCGAAGGGTCATGGTGGGGATCCTTTTGGTTTTGGGTTGGGTAGGGGCATGCCGCAGGCAGATCACAGCATCATGACTGTCAGGATTATCTGCCGTCGGATTTCCGTCAAGCGCAAGTTTCGCGCACAGGTGGTACGCTCAGCCGGGGCGCAGACCTGTTTCGACCAGTAATCCGCGCCGTTTGGCCTCATAGTAATAGCCGCGCGCATACCACATGATCGCTGTGTCCTGATCGCCATCCGACAACAGCCAGGCCCCGCGCAGATATTTGCCAGCGTATTTCAGATTGGTTTCGGCATCGAGTAGATCATCAGGTTGTCCGCGAAACCCCATGGTGCGGGCGGTTTCCGGCAGTATCTGGAGCAATCCGTAATAGGGCCCGTTGCGTGCCCAGGGACGGTGCGTGCTTTCACGAATGGCCAGTTTGTGCACCAGCGGGCGGGGCAGTTCGTAAAAATCGGCGTATTGATTGATCAGGCGGCGCAGTTCGGGCGTTTCATTGGGATAAAGCGGCGGCTCGGAGGGCGTTGGTGGTGATCCGGCGCAGGCCGATAGCAAGGACGCGCCGGACAGGGCGAGAAACAAGCGGCGGGATTGTAATGTCATGACAGCGCTTTCGGCTCATTGAACGATCTGGCGAGTGTGACGCAGGCCAAGGCCAGCGCAAGCAGTTTTCAACGAGATGCGCGGCAGGCCGCTGACATGTGGTACCGGTTTGTCAGGCCAATTGATCCAGAATGAAATCAGCGCGCTCAGCGATGGTCATCTTTGGAATACTCACAACCCGGTAACGCATTTTCACCAAAACCTTTGAAAGCCGGTCGTGCTCGGCAATGGCGTCTTTCAGGTCATGACGCCTTGCGGCGTCGGTGCGGTAAATTTCCGGCCACGGCGGTACGAGGAAAACGGTGTGGTGGTAAATCTGCGTGGTCAGCACCCTCTGATCAATGGGGCGATTCAGGAAATGTGCCTGTGCTGACACCGCGTCGATCACGCCCCGGTCGAAAAAAGCCCAATCCGCCGTTTCCTGAAGTGTGGTCAGATCCTGCCAGGCCATCTGCAATGCCTTGTCCAGAAAGGCGGGCATGTCGGTCCAGGGAAAGGCTGAGCCGCCTTGCGCCTCTTCGCTTGCAATCACACGACGACCGGGTTCCGCAACCACCGGGTAACCACGGTCGTGCAATGCGTCAATCAAACTCGATTTGCCGCCGCCGGAACATCCGGAGATCAGGACGCGGTTGTTCATGAGATTCCATGGTGTGCCATGACCGTGGCCTAACACATCAGAGTTGAAAATGAAAAAGCCGGGTCCCTTTGCGGCACCCGGCTTTCTCTTTGAAGCGAAGAACGCGGATCAGGCTTTGCTTGCGTCGTCCTGATCGTCCTCGGAAGGCTCGGCAACCGCTTCGGCCAGATCTTCATCCTCAGACGTGGCGGCTCCGATGTCTTCAAAAAGTTCCGCGATTTCGAATTCAGCCGCGGCTTCTTCTTCGGCAGCCAGTTCCTGAATGGATTTACCGGCAGCTTGCAGCTCGGCTTCTTCAGCGGAGCGTGCCACGTTCAGTTCGATTGTCGCGTCAACCTCGGGGTGCAGAACGATTTGCACCTCGTGCAGACCCAGCTCCTTGATCGGCGCCAGAACAACCTGTTTGCGGTCAACTGAGAAACCGGCTTCGGTTGCAGCTTCGGCTGCGTCACGTGTTGTGACGGAACCATAAAGCGCGCCAGCATCGGAGGCGGAGCGAATCACGATGAACTGCTGTCCGTCGAGTTTCTCTGCCAGCGATTCTGCTTCTTTCTTGGTTTCCAGATTGCGGGCTTCAAGCTGCGCTTTTTGCTGCTCGAAGGCTTCGATGTTGGATTTCGACGCGGAAAGTGCCTTGCCCTGCGGCAGCAGGAAGTTGCGCGCATAGCCGGGTTTCACATCGACGACTTCGCCCATCTGGCCCAGTTTTGCGACGCGTTCGAGAAGGATAACTTGCATGTCTGTCTCCTTACTTCACAGCGTAGGGCAGCAGGGCCAGGAAACGGGCGCGTTTGATGGCACGGGCCAGTTCGCGTTGCTTCTTGGCAGAGACTGCGGTGATACGGGACGGCACGATCTTGCCACGCTCAGAGATGTAGCGCTGTAGCAGACGGGTGTCTTTGTAGTCGATTTTGGGTGCGTTGTCGCCCGAGAAGGGGCAGACCTTGCGACGGCGGAAAAATGGTTTAGCGGCCATGGGTTATGTCCTTGTCCTAAAGTTGATCAACGGCGCTCGCGACGGCCTTCACGCTCGTCACGTTTCTGCATCTGTACCGACGGCAGTTCGGCGTGCTCATCGACTTTGATGGTCAGCACGCGCATCACATCATCATGCAGGCGCATCAGGCGTTCCATTTCCTGAACGGCCGGTGCCGGAGCATCCGAACGTAGGAAGGCGTAGTGGCCCTTGCGGTTCTTGTTGATCTTATAGGCCATCGTTTTGACGCCCCAGTACTCGTGATCCACGAGTGCGCCGCCGTTGTCGGACAGGACGGCGCCAAAATGTTCGATCAGCCCTTCGGCTTGCGTGTTGGACAGGTCCTGACGCGCGATCATAACATGCTCATATTTAGGCATGTAGCTTCCTCATTTATATCAAGGCGCATTTCAAAGGTGAGGCCGTTACTCCTTTTGCGGCCCCGCCACGAGAGACTGCGCGGTTAAATCGTTTTGCAAAAGGAAGCGCCGATATACACGCTTTGACGGAGCACGCAAGCCTGCATGGCCGGGATGATATAAGCGGCATTCGCGCGATGCTCCACGAAATGGCCCTGACGGTGCCCGAAAGCTGTCTTATTTGCGTCTTGATTGCGCGTTTCTTTGCTCGTTAACCAAGAGAGGAAAGCGCATGTCCAGCACAGTCGATCCAGTCAGCTTTGAGTCCATTGCACCGCAACCGGTGCGAACCACTGACGGTAGCCGGATGCTGATGCGCAGCGCGCAGGGTGTGATCGGTGCTGCGTTGATCCTCACAGCGCTGGGTTTGTGGTTTGCGCCAGGCGCGAGTTGGGATCACGAATTGATGCTTTTCAAACTCTTGGCCTCTGCCGTAGGCGGCATGGCCGGGATAGCATTGTTGCAAGGGTTCGTGCGCCCGGCGGCGCCCAGGGTCGAGGTGGATACAATCCGTCATGAGGTGCGGCTGGTGCGAACACGGGGCAAGGACCGTTTCGTCCTGGACAGATGTGCCTTCAAGGATCTGACCAACGTCGAAAACTCCGGCACTTACGTGAAGCTCTGGGGCAAGAACGATGCGTTACTGGCCGAGGTAGCCGCAAGTGACCGCGTGGCGCACCGCAGTCTTGTGACCGCCTTGCGGGTTGCTGGCAAACTCTGATCATCCCTTCAGATCGGCGAAAAAGCGCGCTGTTCGCCAGCGCGCAATTTCTGTTGAGGTCTGCGCAATTGCTTTATGGGCCGACAGTGCCACATAACCCCCATGGATTTATCTTCAGGAGGTTCCCCAATGAAATCACTTATTCTCGCCGCCGCATTGGCCGCAACGGCAGGCATGGCGTCAGCCGCCGCTGAAAAATATGTACTTGATGCCAGCCATAGTCAGGTGTTGTTCAGCTACAATCACCTGGGATTTTCGACCACCTACGGGATGTTCTCCGGGTTTGAAGGCGAGATCATGTTTGATCAAGCCGATCCCGCGGCCTCATCGGTAAACGTGGCGATGCCGGTGATGAGCATGTTCACCGGGTGGGAAAAACGCGAAGGGCATTTCATGTCCGGGGATTTCTTTGGTGCAGAAGAAGGCGACATGATCACCTTTTCATCCACGGCCATTGAGTTGACGGGCGATGATACAGCCAAGATCACTGGCGATCTGACAATGAACGATGTGACAAAATCGGTTGTGCTGGATGCCAAGCTGAACCAGACCGGCGATCACCCCCAAGCGGGCAAGCCCTGGGCGGGGTTTGATGCGTCCGCAACTGTCTTGCGATCCGATTTCAATCTCGGGGCCTTCGCGCCTTATGTGAGTGATGAAGTTGAGATCAAAATCTCGATTGAAGCGATGAAGGCGGAATAAGCTTTTCCGTCAAAGCTGTGAAAAAGCCGCGCCGACCAGGGCGCGGCTTTTTTTGTCTGTCCAGAGGCTGAAATTATTCCGCGCGCGCGGCCGTCAGTGAAATCTGCACGGCGACGGTGAACCCCAGCGACGCTTCATCTTTCTGATTATCTCCGATCCCGTAGTCGCGACGGTCGAGGGTTGTGCTGCCTGACATGGTCGCAATCCCCTCTGTGATTTCGAGCGTGAAGGGCAGGGTGACCGGCATGGCCGCCTCTTTCAGCGTCAATGTGCCCTGGGCCTCGTAGTCCTCCTCCAGTTTTACGATGTCCGCGGCGAACACGGCTGTCGGGAAGGCCTCCGCATTGAAGAAATCCGCCCCCAAAGCTTGGCTCGTCACCGATCCCAGTGTTAGTGATCCGATTGAGATGGTTGTTTCGACCGATCCCGCTTTGCCCTCCGTGACGCTTTCATCAAACGAGATCGCTGACGTCCATTCCGCGAAACTACCCTCAACGTCGGACCCCAGTTGGCGCACGGCGATAGTGATCTCGCCCTCCTGCACCTGCCAGTCCGATTGCACATCTTCCAAGGCGGCAGCCGTGATTGTCGGCCCGTGGGCCGCGTAAAGACCAAGGGTATTTCCGATGGCAAGCGCGCCGACCCAGACCGCGACCGCAACCAGCAAGGGGGCCACAAGCCGGTGACCACCACCTGCCTTTGCCACCTCCGGACGACCGGGCAGTATACGCCGCAGTGTGGCGTCCTTGTCGATCAGGTGATGTTTGAGGGCACCCGCGATATGCAAGAAGATCGAAGCGGCCAGCACGCGTTCAAAGACGATGTGAAGTCCTGCGGACACGGAGGCCACGGCCTCGGATTTGGGCACAAGCGGCAGGGATTGACCCAAGGGCCACCAGATCGGTGCAAAGCCATCGGTGGCGGCGTGGTGGATCCAGCCGGCAAGCGGCACCAGCATCAACGATCCATAGAGCAGCCAGTGCACGGTCTCGGCGGCAAGGCTTTCGATCTTACGATCCGGGTGAAGCAGCCCGGGCTTTTCTTGACTGAATGCCCAGAAAATGCGTGCCAGCGCGACGAAAAAAACGGTCACGCCGAGCGTTTTGTGCAGTGAGAACATCCACGCCTTTTGGGCCAGCTGTTCCGAAGTCTCATAAGGCAGGCCATTGGCGTAGATGCCCAAGGGGATCAGCGTGAGGATCAGCAGGGCTGTCAGCCAATGAAAAACCTTGGTGATCGCGCCGTAATGCGTTGCGGTATTGGTAAGGGACATCATAAACCTCAGGGCTTTGCCACGATGGACAACATGTAACGGGTAAGAAGAGGGACGCAATGGTCGCGGCCGCACAAGGCTTGCGCGTCAGCGAGCAATTTGCAAAATCCGCGACGGGCTGATCGCTGAAGCCGACAATCCGGATGCGCGATGGTTCTGCCGTTGCCTCAACCGCTTGTGCAGGCTAAGCCGGTTCCAAGGAACATAGAAAGAGGGGCCGTTTTCATGAGCAACGCATTTGTCTTTCCCGGTCAGGGTGCGCAAACCATCGGCATGGGTAAAGCACTGGCAGAAGTCTATCCGGCAGCGCGGGCGGTTTTTGATGAGGTGGACGAGGCCTTGGGCGAAAAGCTTAGCGCTCTGATCTGGGACGGCGATATTGAGACGCTGACACTGACGGAAAACGCACAGCCAGCGTTGATGGCGACGTCCCTGGCCGCGATGCGCGCGCTTCAAGCCGAAGGTATCGGTTTGGACCAGGCGACCTTTGTTGCCGGCCATTCGCTTGGGGAGTATTCGGCGCTCGCCGCGGCGGGAACCTTCACGATCGCAGACACGGCCCGGTTGCTGCGAACCCGCGGGAAGGCTATGCAACAGGCCGTTCCGGTGGGTGAGGGCGCAATGGCCGCGGTACTGGGGCTTGATTTTGACGCTGCTGAGAAGGTGGCCGAAGAGGCTGCACAGGGCGACGTCTGTCAGGTCGCCAATGAAAATGATCCCGCCCAGAACGTATTGTCGGGCAGCAAGTCGGCGGTTGAACGTGCGATTGATCTGGCGAAAGCGGCGGGTGCCAAGCGGGCCTTGCTGCTGCCGGTCTCCGCCCCTTTCCACTGTTCATTGATGGCACCCGCTGCCGCCGAAATGGCGCGCGCACTGGATGACGTTGATATGCAACGTCCTCAGGTACCTCTTGTGTCGAATGTGCTGGCGGCCTCGGTTTCGGACACATCCGCGATCCGTTCTTTGCTGGTGGATCAGGTGACGGGCCAGGTGCGGTGGAAAACATCCGTTGAATGGATGGCCGAGCAGGGGGTGACGGCGTTTTGGGAGATTGGGGCGGGCAAGGCGCTCAGCGGCATGATCCGCCGGATTGCCAAGGAGAGCACGCAGCGCAATATCGGGGCACCTGATGATATCCGGGCCGTGCTGGACGCCGCCTAGGCTTTGGCCTTTCGCTGCCAACCTTCGGTTGAACTTGGTCAGCGGTCGTGGCACTTCGGCGCAAAACTTTGACTTTGGGAGAGCTTGAATGTTCGATTTGACAGGGAAATCCGCGCTGGTGACGGGCGCATCGGGCGGCATTGGCGCGGAGATTGCGCGCACATTGCATGCTGCGGGCGCAACGGTTGGTCTCTCGGGGACGCGGGTTGAACCGTTGGAGGCGCTTGCCGCTGAACTGGCGGAACGCGCCCATGTTCTGCCGTGCAACCTGAGTGATTTCGACGCCGTGGAAGCGTTGCCCAAACAGGCAATCGAGGCGATGGGTGCCGTCGATATCCTGATCAACAACGCGGGCATCACCCGCGATAATCTTTTCATGCGCATGTCTGACGATGAATGGCAGTCCGTATTGAACGTGAACCTCACGGCAACGTTCAAGCTTTGCAAAGGGGTTATGCGCGGCATGATGAAGGCGCGCTGGGGCCGGATCGTGAATATTTCAAGCGTCGTGGGTGCCACCGGCAACCCCGGCCAGGCCAATTACGCCGCGTCCAAGGCGGGCATGGTCGGCATGTCGAAAAGTCTGGCCTATGAAGTCGCGAGCCGCGGAATCACGGTGAACGCTGTGGCCCCCGGATTTATCGAAACGGCGATGACCGACAAGCTGACAGATGATCAAAAAGCGGGAATCATGGGGCAAATTCCCGCCGGACGTATGGGAACACCGGCAGATATCAGCAACGCCGTCCTTTATCTTTCCAGCGAGGAAGGGGGGTATGTGACTGGTACCACCTTGCATGTAAACGGCGGCATGGCCATGTTGTAGGTCAGATTTGCGCCTCGCTCAAAGAGTGTGCACAATGCGTTTGCCATCTGGGCCGCTTGTGCTAAAGGGGGCGCAGTTTTGACCCGGCATGTGACATGAAGCATGTTGATCGAACCGATTGAGGCGGGGCGGACGCTACGCTGAACCGGATAGAGCCGCCCCTTTGGGGCAAACGTTCGACCTGGCCGGAATCACCGGTTTGAGCGGACAACCGAAAGGGGCCAGTATGGCCCGAACGAATGAGGGACTATTATGAGCGACATCGCAGATCGCGTTAAGAAAATCGTTGTTGAGCACCTTGGTGTTGAAGAAGACAAAGTGGCGGAAAATGCCTCTTTCATCGACGATCTTGGTGCAGACAGCCTCGACACTGTTGAGTTGGTGATGGCATTCGAAGAAGAGTTTGGCATCGAAATCCCCGATGACGCCGCCGAAACCATTCAAACATTTGGCGACGCGGTGAAGTTCATTAGCGAAGCCTCCTGATGGCGCGCCGGGGGTGCCCGGCGATGTATTTTAAAAGGGCGTCTTTCCGCGAGGAGGGGCGCCTTTTGCTATGATATTTCGCGGAGGGGTTGAATTTAGGGCGGCTCTTGCGCAAATCTGGCCAAAGAGGGCGCCAAACCCCGCAAACAGAGCAGAGGCTGCGAAATGTCGCGCACGATACCCACAATCAACACGTCGCGGCTGACCTTGCGCGGTATGCGCGCCGAAGACTTCAGCCGCTATGCCGAAATATGGTCGACACCAGAAGTGGTGGAACACATAAATGGGGAACCCTGGTCCCGCAGTAAGGCTTGGGACGGCTTTTTGCGCAATGCCGGGCATTGGCAGATCACCGGATTTGGCCAATGGGCAATCCAGCGGCACCGGGAACCAGAAATTTCCGGACAGGTCGGGTTCTTCTACGCCAAACGTAATCTGGGAGAGGATTTTGATGATTTCCCTGAAGCGGGTTGGGTGTTGTCACCGGAAGCACACGGACAGGGTTTGGGTATCGAGGCTGTGCGCGCCGCCCATGACTGGTTTGACCGGGTCGTTACCGGACGGCTGGTCTGCATGATCGCCCCGGAGCACAGCGCATCGCTGAAAATTGCCGAGGCATTGGGATATGAAGCCCTTCGCGACGCTGAATATGAAGAAAGTGCCGTTAAGTTACTGGCACGCAAAGGTCCGCCGCAATAGAATCCGGTCAGACCGCAGTGCCGTCTGCGCACTTGCACAAAAACCTCTCCGCACTGTATGGGGGGGACGAAATTGAGAGGGGCATTACGATGCGGAGAGTAGTTGTCACAGGCCTGGGCCTGGTCACACCACTGGCGGATGGCGTTGAGGCAAGTTGGTCTCGTATTCTCGACGGCCAATCCGGGGCGGGGCCGATCACGGGTTTTGATCCCAGTAAACTGGTTACACAATACGCCTGCGAAGTGCCTTTGGGTGATGGGTCGGACGGCACCTTCAATGCCGACACCTACATGGAGCCAAAAGACCAACGCAAAGTGGACACTTTCATCCTGTTTGGATTGGCCGCTGCCCAACAGGCGGTGCAGGACGCAGGTTGGCAGCCGGAAGACCGCGAAAGCCTTGAGCGTACCGGCGTGCTGATCGGGTCAGGCATCGGTGGGCTGAATTCCATCGCCAATACTGCGATCATGATGAATGAGAAAGGCCCGCGTCGCGTCTCCCCGTTCTTTGTGCCCGGCGCGCTGATCAACCTGATCTCGGGTCAGGTTTCGATCAAATACGGGTTTCGCGGCCCGAACCATTCGGTTGTCACGGCCTGCTCCACCGGTGCGCATGCCATTGGCGATGCCAGTCGCCTGATCCAGCATGGGGATGCGGATGTGATGATCGCGGGTGGTGCAGAGGCGGCGATCTGTGAGATCGGTATCGCCGGTTTCAACGCCTGCAAGGCGCTCAGCACCAAGCGTGGGGATGAGCCGCAGAAAGCCAGCCGCCCCTATGACGCGGATCGCGACGGGTTTGTCATGGGCGAAGGCGCGGGCATTGTGGTGCTTGAGGAATACGAGCACGCCAAGGCGCGCGGTGCCAAGATATACGCCGAAGTGCTGGGTTACGGTCTTTCCGGAGATGCCTATCACATTACCGCCCCGGCGGAAGATGGCGACGGTGCAGAGCGGGCCATGCGTGCCGCGCTCAACAATGCAGGGCTGGAGCCGAAAGATATCGACTATATCAACGCGCACGGCACATCGACCATGGCGGACACAATCGAGCTGGGTGCCGTCGAGCGGATGCTGGGGGATCACGCGGGCAACGTGACCATGTCCTCGACCAAATCGTCGACCGGCCATCTGCTGGGGGCTGCGGGCGCGATTGAGGCGATTTTCTCCATCCTTGCGATCCGTGATCAGGTGGCACCTCCGACGATCAATCTCGATAACCCTGCCGTAGAAACAAAGCTGGACCTTGCTCCTAATGCCAAGCGTGAACGCAAAGTGGATGTGGCGCTGTCGAATTCCTTTGGCTTCGGTGGCACCAACGCCAGCGTGATCTTTGGGAAAACCAGCTGATGTGGCGACATATCGCGTCTAACGCGGTGACCATGCTGATTGTGCTGCTGTTTCTGATGGGCGGCGTGATCCTCTGGGGGAAGGGGCAGTATGATGCCGTCGGGCCGCTGGATCAGGCGATCTGTCTCCAGGTCGAACGCGGCACCAACATGCGCCGGGTCAGCCGGTCGCTGGAGGATCAGGGCGCGGTGAGTTCCGCGACCATTTTCCGGGTAGGCGCGGACTACGCGGAAAAAACATCGCAACTCAAGGCTGGTAGTTATCTTGTCGGCCCCGGTGCATCGATGGCCGAAATCGTCGATATCGTGACCCGCGGCGGGGCGAGCACATGCGGCACCGAAGTCGTTTACAGGATTGGTGTAAACCGTCTGGGCGTGCAGGTGCGCGAGCTTGATCCGGAGACGAACCGGTTCGAAGAACGGGTGGCGTTCACGCCCGCTGAAGAAGAGACGCCCGAAATCTACACTGAAAAGAAAGCACAGGCCGACACGCGGTTCCGCGTCGCGCTGGCCGAAGGTGTGACCTCCTGGCAGGTTGTTGAAAGCCTGAAATCAATGGATGTGCTGGAGGGCAGCGTAGCTGAACTGCCGCCAGAAGGGTCGTTGGCACCCGACAGCTATGAGCTACGCCCCGGTGATGATCGCAACGACATTATCCAACAGATGCAGGCGGCCCAGGAATTGCGCGTCGCCCAGGCCTGGCAAAACCGCTCGGATGACCTGCCGGTTGAGACGCCTGAAGAACTGTTGGTACTGGCATCCATCGTTGAAAAAGAAACCGGTGTTGCAGAAGAGCGCGGTCAGGTCGCCAGCGTCTTTGTGAACCGACTTAACCGCGGTATGCGACTTCAGACGGACCCGACGGTCATCTACGGCGTGACCAAGGGGCAGGGTGTTCTGGGCAGGGGCTTGCGCCAGAGCGAGTTGCGCGCCGCCACGCCCTGGAACACCTATGTGATCGAAGGTTTGCCGCCCACGCCCATCGCCAATCCCGGTGCCGCAAGTTTACAGGCAGCGGCGCGACCATTGGAGACAGATTTCGTTTTCTTTGTAGCGGATGGCACCGGCGGCCACGCCTTTGCCAAGACGCTTGAGGAGCACAATCGCAATGTTGCCAAGTGGCGTGAGATTGAAGCAGAGCGCGCAAATCAATAGGCTCGGAACCGCTTGAAAGCTGCGGACTTCCCTGAATTAGCGGTATTGGCAAGCCAGCCTCGAATACCTCTATGCGTGTGTTGTGTTAAGAAATTTATTAATGGCACCGTACGGTTAGAGGATTACGACAATTTGATTTTCCTTGACTTTGCGAACGGTTACACGTATACCTTGTGACATGCTAGAAGAAGTGGGCAAACGACCCCGGGAGTGATCCCGACGGGTCGTTTTTTCGTTTCTCTCGTGCGGAGACTACGCGCATGAGAGGTAGAACCTGAATGACTTTAATCACCCCAGAGCTCGTAGAGTCGCAAACCGAAGACCTTCTGAATTCGGTCATCGGATCCATCCAGGATTTGCGCAATGAACTTGAAGACCTGAGAGAACGGGTCCGCGCAACAGATGGAGAGCAGACTGTGCAGGGCAACAAGACAGTGACGCAAGCCGTGTCGCTGCTTGAAACATGCCAGAAAGTGGAGAACCGCCTTGTCGAATGCCGCAGCAAACACGCAGGTATTGCCCGTGGGGGCTACGCCCTCGATCTCGAAAGAGCACGGGCTGAGATTGGGTGCAAGCTGGCTCGGCTCCGCTGCACGCGACCTACAGGAACAATTTCTGAATGAACTGAACGAGGGAGAGCTTCTGGCTCTCCCTTACCTGTTCGAATTTTGGGCCATGGAACACCAATTGCCGCCAGAGGGAGACTGGCGCGCATGGGTGATCATGGGAGGCCGGGGGGCCGGAAAGACGCGGGCAGGTGCCGAATGGGTGCGTGCTCAGGTAGAAGGGCCAAGACCAACAGACGAGGGGCGCGCCAAACGTGTGGCCCTCGTGGGAGAAACGATTGATCAGGTCCGTGAGGTCATGATCTTTGGCGACAGCGGCATTCTGGCCTGTTCGCCGCCTGACAGGCGACCGGATTGGGAGGCCGGTCGCAAGAGACTTGTCTGGCCAAACGGGGCCGTCGCATCGATCCATTCGGCTTTCGATCCCGAAGGGCTGCGTGGACCGCAATTCGATGCGGCCTGGGTGGATGAGATGGCCAAATGGAAAAAGGCCGAAGAGACGTGGGACATGCTGCAATTCGCCTTGCGGCTGGGGGATAAACCCCAGGTCTGTGTGACCACGACCCCGCGCAACGTCGGTGTCTTGAAGGCGTTACTGAAATCGCCGTCAACGGTGCTGACACAGGCGCCCACCGAGGCAAACGCGGCAAATCTGGCGGCGTCCTTCCTGGAAGAGGTCCGCGCGCGCTACAAAGGCACGCGTCTCGGGCGTCAGGAACTGGATGGCGTTTTGCTGGAAGACGCGGAAGGCGCGCTTTGGACCTCGACCGGGATAGAGGCGCACCGCATCCGCAAAACCCCTGATCTGGACCGCATTGTGGTGGCGGTCGATCCCGCGACCACAGGAGGGTCTGCGTCGGATGAATGCGGGATCGTCGTAGCAGGTGTCAAAATGACGGGGCCACCGCAGGATTGGCGCGCCGTGGTTTTGGCGGACTGCACGGTCACAGCGGCATCACCCGCTGCCTGGGCGAAGGCCGCCATTGCCGCGATGGAGCAATTCGGGGCGGATCGGCTGGTAGCCGAAGTCAATCAGGGGGGGCAGATGGTTGCGGAGGTGATCCGTCAGGTCGACCCACTGGTGCCCTACAAGGGCGTTCACGCGAGCCGAGGCAAGGTGGCACGCGCAGAGCCGGTTGCAGCGCTTTATGAACAGGGCCGGGTGAAACACATGCCGGGTCTCGACGACCTTGAGGACCAGATGTGCAAAATGACCCTTCAGGGATTTGAGGGCAAGGGATCTCCGGACCGGGTGGATGCGCTCGTCTGGGCCCTGCATGAATTGATGATCGAACCCGCCGCCAAGTGGCGCGCGCCCCGGGTGCGCTCTTTGTAAATCGCTGATTCACCAACAAAATATAGCGGTTTTACCAGAACGAAAGCAGCGCACGGTGCTTTCAGACCTTTGTAAATAAAATTCGACACAAATGAGGCAACAAGATCGGGACCCAGGCACCGTTCAAGAGGTGCGGGCGATTTGGCATGCCAGCGATCATATGAGGAGCAAACGACATGGTTTTTGAGTTTCTAAAGCGCGACGTGCCAACGGAGGCGCCAGAGCAGAAGGCCAGCGCTACCGGGCCGGTTGTGGCATATCAAAGCTCCGGTCGCGTGGCCTGGAGCCCGCGAGACGCGGTGTCTCTGACCCGCACCGGCTTTTCCGGCAACCCGGTCGGGTTTCGGTCGGTAAAATTGATTGCCGAAGCCGCCGCCGCATTACCTTTGGTTCTGCAGGACGCCGAACAGCGTTATCAGACCCATCCGCTGCTGGAACTGGTGTCGCGCCCCAACCCGATGCAGGGCCGGGCGGAGTTGCTGGAAGCACTTTACGCGCAGCTGCTGTTGACCGGAAACGGCTACGTCGAAGCCGTGGCAGATGATGCCGCAACGCCTGTCGAGCTACATGTCTTGCGATCTGATCGCATGAGCGTTGTGCCGGGTGGCGACGGTTGGCCGATCGCTTATGAATACGCCGTGGGCGGACGCAAGCATCGTTTTGACGCAAGTGGTGCGGTCACGCCGATTTGCCACATCAAGAGTTTCCACCCCCAGGACGATCACTACGGATTCAGCCCGATGCAGGCGGCAGCCATGGCGGTGGATGTTCATAATTCTGCCAGCCGGTGGTCAAAGGCTCTGCTCGACAACGCTGCCCGCCCGTCTGGTGCCATTGTCTACCGCGGGGCCGAAGGCCAGGGAACCATGGCAACGGATCAATATGAGCGCTTGGTGAGCGAAATGGAAAGCCACCATCAGGGCGCGCGTAACGCAGGTCGTCCGATGCTGCTGGAAGGCGGGTTGGATTGGAAACCGATGGGCTTTTCGCCCTCTGACATGGAGTTCCAGAAGACCAAGGAGGCAGCGGCACGGGAGATTGCGCTCGCCTTTGGTGTCCCGCCAATGCTTCTGGGGATTCAGGGTGACGCCACTTATGCGAACTATCAAGAAGCGCACCGCGCCTTTTACCGGTTGACTGTGCTGCCATTGGCGACCCGGGTGACAGCGGCGCTGGCCAATTGGCTGGAGGGCTATACCGGCGAGCCACTGGCACTGAAACCCGATCTTGATCAGGTGCCAGCACTGGCCACTGAACGGGACGCGCAGTGGAACAGGGTCGCGCAGGCCGATTTCCTCAGTCAGGCGGAAAAACGGGCACTGCTGGGACTACCAGCATTGAGTGCGGATGAGTGAGGCCATTGTGGAACGCTTTGAATGCGCACCGGGTTTGCGATTGCAAGCCCATGAAAAGATTGCCGAAATCCAACACGCCAATCTTATGCGCAGGCTCGACCGCGTCGAAGAGATGATGGAGCGGCTGGAGAAGCGGCTGTGGCTGACGGTCTACGGGATCGTTGCCATGATCCTGGCAGAGGCGTTGCAATCGGTTCTGGTGGCCGTGCCATGAACGAGCAGAACACTATTGAGAGTATGAGGAGAGAAGCCATGGGCATCGATACAGGACCGGAAACCGGGCTGGAACGCAAGTTCGCCCGTTTCGGCGAGGCGCTGGAGGTCGAGGACGGTCATGTGATCAGCGGCTACGCCAGTCTTTTCGGAGATGTGGATCAGGGCAATGATGTGGTCGAGGCCGGAGCCTATGCCAACTCGCTGAAGGCCTTGTCTGCCAAGGGCACCAAGGTCAAGATGCTTTGGCAGCACGATCCGACCCAGCCCATTGGCATTTGGGATGAGGTGCGCGAGGACGCCAAAGGCCTGTGGGTCAAGGGACGCCTCTTGGACAATGTCGCCAAGGGACGTGAAGCGGCTGTCCTGATCGAAGCGGGCGCGATTGATGGACTGTCAATCGGGTATCGCACAACGAAGGCCACCAAGAATTCAAAGGGCCAACGGCTCTTGAAAGAACTGGAGCTTTGGGAAGTGTCTTTGGTGACGTTTCCAATGTTGCCCAGTGCGCGGGTTGCGGGAAAGTCGGAGGAAACCGACCTGGACCGCTCCTTGCGTGACATGGCCGCCGTCTTTGCAGGCGCGCGCGCTGATCTGGCGCGCCGCTAACGCGCACCTGTCGTCACAGCTGCATTCCATATGCGGCTTCAACACCACCACATTGAGGAACTGCCCATGAGCAAGACCGAACGCAAGACGGCGGGCGGGGAAGGTTTGTCCCCCGCTGAGGACGTCAGACAGGCCGTGACCGGCTTTGTCACTGATTTCAAAAGCTTCCAAACCGATATTGAATCAAAACTGCAACAAACAGAAGAGCGACTGACCATGCTGGACCGAAAGACACACATCCCACAACGTACCCCGCTTGGCGGAGCCACCGATGCAGGCGCACCGCATCAGAAAGCCTTCAACGCGTATCTGCGTTCGGGCGATGACGATGGGTTGCGTGGGCTGGAACTGGATGCAAAATCCCTTTCCACTGCGGTAAATTCTGATGGTGGGTATCTGGTTGATCCGCAGACATCTGATTCTGTCAATTCCGTGTTGAACGCAACGGCGTCCATCCGTTCCATTGCCGCAGTGGTCAATGTTGAGGCCACGTCCTTTGATGTTCTTGTTGACCACACCGATGTGGGCGCAGGTTGGGCCACCGAAACGGCATCGACGGTAGAGACTGACACACCTCAGCTTGACCGCATCACCATTCCGCTGCATGAGTTGAGCGCATTGCCCAAGGCCTCGCAGCGCCTGCTGGATGACAGTGCATTCGATATCGAAAACTGGCTGGCGGGTCGTATTGCCGACAAGTTTGCGCGGGCCGAAGCCTCTGCATTTGTCAACGGTGACGGTACTGACAAGCCACGCGGCTTCTTGAACCACGCAATGGTCGATAATGATGTCTGGGCCTGGGGAAATCTTGGCTACGTGCCAACAGGACAAAACGGCGATGTCACAGCAGATTCGATCATTGATCTGGTCTATGCGCTGGGAGCGGAATACCGCGCCAACGCAACATTTGTGCTGAACTCGAAGACAGCCGGCCTTGTTCGCAAGTTGAAAGACAATGACGGTCGTTTCCTTTGGTCCGATGGCTTGGCCGCTGCTGAACCGGCACGTCTGATGGGTTACCCAGTCCTGATCGCTGAAGATATGCCCGATGCGGCAACCGATGCGACTGCGATTGCCTTTGGTGATTTCGCTACGGGTTATACGATCGCCGAACGTCCTGATCTGCGCGTCCTGCGTGACCCGTTCAGCGCCAAGCCACACGTCCTGTTCTATGCGACCAAGCGCGTGGGCGGTGATGTGAGCGACTTTGCAGCCATCAAACTGCTGAAATTCGGCACTTCCTAAACAGGAGTGACGAAACCGATGCGAGGGTTCCGCCCTCGCATCGGGGCCGGGTGCGCGCCGGCATCATTTGCGTTGTCTAGCTGCTCCCCTCCGACCGAGCAATGCGGATGGGTGCGCGCCCGGCTCCTGAAAAGACGGGAGCGAGTAATTGGAGACATTCCATGATGTTGATCGAAGAGACGACAGTGCCTGATGCGGCATTACCCGTCGAAGAATTCAAAGCGCATCTGCGGCTGGGCACCAGCTTTGGTCAAGATAGCGCACAGGATGAAGTGTTAAGTGGGTTTTTGCGTGCCGCGATGGCTGCCATCGAAGCGCGCACCGGGAAAGTCTTGATGACACGCCCTTTCAGCTGGTCGTTGACGTTCTGGCGAGATCGCGATGCTCAGGTGCTGCCGGTGGCCCCGGTGTCGGCACTAAGCCATGTCTGGACCGTCGCGAGAGACGGCTCTCAGGACGAAGTGGATGCCGGTCAATACTGGTTGGAGCGTGATGGCCAGCGCCCGAGATTGAGGTCCACCGGGGCCTGCTTGCCTGTTATCCCGCAAGGGGGGTCCGCTTTGATTGAATTCGAAGCCGGGTACGGGACCGCTTGGGCGGATATGCCGGCAGATCTGCGTCAGGCCGTCATGCTATTGGCTTCACACTATTACGAATACCGGCATGAAACGTCGTTGAGCGATGGCTGCATGCCCTTCGGCGTGACCAGCCTGATTGAGCGCTACAAGGTCCTGCGACTGGGACCTGGAGCGATCCGATGAAGACGCCGCGACTGAACCGGAAACTCGTGCTCGAGAGCCCGATGAGGGATTCGGATGGGGCAGGCGGCTACGTTGAAACCTGGCACCCCTTGGGAACCCTCTGGGCGCAGGTCACCGCACGTACCGGAAAAGAGGCAGCCCAATCCGGCGCGCCGATTTCGGCGACGAGTTACCGTATCGTGGTTCGGGGCGCCCCATTTGGAGCACCGGACCGACCGAAACCAGAACAGCGATTTCGGGAAGGTGCACGGTATTATCTCGTTCAGGCGGTCGCAGATGAAGATCCTGACGGGCGCTACATCACCTGCTTTGCCACAGAGGAGGTCGTTGTATGAGCTATGCCATGTCGGGCGCACTTCAGGCCGCCATCTACGAGGCTCTCACCACTAATGCCGCGCTGACGGCGCTGGTGGGTAGTGACATCTACGATGCTGTGCCAGGCGGTAATCTGCCTGAAACCTACGTGAGTTTGGGTCGTGAGCAGGTGAAAGACGCCTCCGATCAGACGGGTGATGGCGCTCTGCACACCATCGATATTTCGGTGATCACGACGCAACCAGGTTTTGCTGGGGCAAAACAGGTCGCCACCGCCGTTTCGGATGCATTGCAAAACGCGGATCTGACGTTGACGCGTGGTCGCCTCGTTTACCTGCGTTTCTCGCGCGCTGACGCCAGACGCATTGACAAGAATGCGGGTCGGGAAATCCGGCTGCGTTTCCGCGCAAGGGTCGAAGACCAATAACTTTTGAATTCAAACAGGAGATTACCGATGGGTGCTCAAAACGGAAAAGACCTTCTGATCAAGGTCGATATGGCGGCCGACGGCCAGTTTACAACTTTGGCAGGCTTGCGCGCGACGCGCGTCAGTTTCAATGCTGAAACCATTGATGTCACAAGTCTCGAAAGCCAGGGGGGCTGGCGCGAACTGCTTTCTGGTGCCGGCGTACGCTCCGTGTCGATCAGCGGTTCCGGTGTCTTCCGCGACGCGGCGACGGACGAGCGCGCGCGCCAGTTGTTTTTCGATGGTGAGGCGCCGAATTTCCAGGTGGTTATCCCTGATTTCGGCATTGTTGAAGGGCCGTTTCAGGTCACCGCAATCGAATACGGCGGCAGCCATAACGGTGAAGCAACCTACGAGTTGTCTTTGGCCAGTGCCGGTTCACTGAGCTTCACGGCAATCTGATCATGGCAAATCCCTGGAGGGGCGATGTGGCCTTGGAAATCGACGGGCAGACCCATGTCATGCGTTTGACGCTGGGAGCATTGGCCGAGTTGGAGAACTCATTGGAGGAGCCTTCTCTAATGGCGCTGGTTGAACGCTTTGAAAGCAACCAGTTCACCAGCCAGGATGTTCTGGATCTGCTCCAGGCGGGGCTGCGTGGCGGCAAATGCGACATCGAGGATGACGCGCTTTACCACGGCACTATTGCCGGCGGCCCGATTGCGGCTGCAAGAGCAGCTGCCGAATTGCTGGCAAGGGCGTTCACGGTAGCGGGGACATGAGCGGTCTGGACTGGCCCTCCTTGATGCGGGTGGCCTATCGCGGATGCGGATTGTCACCAGAGGCCTTCTGGAATCTTACGCCTGCGGAATTGCAGATCATGGTGGGCGACCCGTCGAAATCCGGGCCCTTGCTGGGCAGTGGTCTGGAAGCCTTGATGGCAGCCTATCCGGACAAAACGAATAAGGATGAGCGCGATGACTGATGATAGCAGTTTCGACGATTTTGAAGACCGCGCGGAAGGGCTGAACGACACGCTCGCCCAGACCAGCGTTCTGGTCACCGGCTTCGACAGTGAGTTACGTCGGATGAAGACCTCTCTAGAGGCAACGGGCAGAGATATCGCCGTGTTAGAGCGTGGTCTGAGCCGCGGGCTAAAGCGCGCCTTTGATGGGGTGATCTTTGACGGTCTGAACCTGTCTGATGCATTGGAGACGCTCGCTGAGAGCATGATCAACACGTCATACAACGCGGCGATCAGTCCGGTGACAAAGCATGTTGGCGGTTTGCTGGCACAGGGCGTTGATGGGCTGGTGGGTAGCATTCTGCCTTTTGCAGATGGCGCGCCTTTCAGTCAGGGCCGTGTAATGCCCTTTGCCACCGGCGGAATTGTCAGCGGTGCGACGCCCTTTGGTATGCGTGGCGGCATGGGCATCATGGGTGAAGCCGGGCCCGAAGCAATCATGCCGTTGGCAAGGGGTCCGGACGGGAAGCTCGGCGTCAGAGGTGCTGGCGGGGGCGGTCAGACCGTGGTCATGAACATCACCACGCCAGACGTTCAGGGGTTTCAACGCAGCCAGGGCCAGATCGCCGCACAGATGTCACGCGCTTTGGGGCGCGGACAACGCAATCGGTAACATTGAGGGAAGCAAGTGATGCAGTTTCACGAAGTCAGATTTCCGGCAACGCTAAGTTTTGGATCCGTAGGCGGCCCCGAGCGACGCACGGATGTGGTTACAATCAGCAACGGTTTCGAAGAGCGCAACTCACCCTGGGCGCATTCCCGCAGACGCTATGATGCAGGCATGGGGATGCGATCACTTGACGATGTTGAGACCATGATTGCTTTTTTTGAAGCCCGGTATGGACAGCTCTTTGCGTTTCGCTGGAAGGACTGGTCCGATTACCGATCCAGCAAGCCCTCCCTGGACGTCACTGCATTTGATCAGGAAATCGGTACGGGAGACGGGGTTCAAACTGAATTTCAGTTGCTCAAGACCTATACTTCTGGGGCCTATAACTATGTGAGGCCGATCAATAAGCCGGTTGTCGATACCATCCGTATAGGCGTTGCGGGAAGCGAAATGCAGGACACGGTAGATTATACCGCCGACGCTGCAACCGGTGTCATTACATTCAATGTGGCTCCGGCTGCAGGGGCCATTGTCACCGCCGGTTTCGAGTTCGATGTTCCAGTCCGTTTTGATACAGATCGCATCCAGACCAGCATCGCCAGCTTTCAGGCGGGTGAAGTTCCGAATGTGCCAATTGTCGAGGTACGGATCTGATGGCTGGTATGAACGATGACCTAAAGGCGCATCTTGAAAGCGGACTTACGACGGTCGCGCACGCTTGGGCGATCACGCGAAAAGATGGCGTAGTGATGGGATTTACCGATCATGATCGGGAATTGAGTTTCGATGGGATCACCTTTCGGGCTGATACCGGGTTGAGCGCACTCGCATTGTCACAAAGCACAGGCCTCTCGGTGGATAACACCGAAGCTCTGGGCGCGCTCAGTGATATTTCCATCCGTGAGGATGAAATCGAGCAAGGTCGATTTGATGAAGCGCAAGTCCGCGCATGGCTGGTCAATTGGACGGATACATCGCAGCGATGGTTGCAGTTCCGCGGCATGATCGGAGAGCTTCGGCGGGCGGATGGTGGGTTTCAGGCCGAGTTGCGAGGGTTGACTGAGGCATTGAATCGACCGTTAGGGCGGGTTTTTCAAAAACCCTGCACGGCGGTTCTAGGAGATAGAAGTTGCGGCGTGGATCTGACCGCGCCCGGGAATTTCATTGACCTGCCCGTGGAGCAGAGCCAGCAATCGCGTATCCTGAGTTGGTCTGATTTCACTGGGTTTGATGCAGGGTGGTTTGCCCGCGGGCGGCTGGAGCTTCTCTCCGGCGATGCTGCTGGATTGTGGGGCATGATCAAACACGACCGTTTCGAAGGTGCCAGGCGGGTCATCGAGCTATGGGAGCCGATACGCGCAGAAATCGTACCAGGGGCGACCGTGAGGTTGATCGCGGGTTGTGACAAGCGCAGCGAAACCTGCCGTCTCAAATTCGCAAACTTTGCCAATTTTCAAGGATTTCCAGATGTTCCGGGCGAAGACTGGATGCTCGCCGTGCCCAAATCAACCGGCGCGAACACCGGTGGCAGTCGAAGATGACCGATTTACAAGATCGAGTGGTTCAAACCGCGCGCTCCTGGATTGGGACCCCTTATGTCCATCAGTCTTCGCTACGAGGCGCTGGAAGTGATTGCCTGGGCCTGTTGCGTGGCATTTGGCGCGAACTACACGGGGCGGAACCCGAAGAGGTACCCGCATATTCGTTTGATTGGTCGGAGGTTCAGGGCGATGAACAGCTTTGGCAGGCAGCTTTGCGTCACTTGCACAGGAAGCACTTGGATGATGAGGCGCCGGGCGATGTTTTGCTCTTTCGGATGCGCGCGGGCGCTGTCGCCAAACATCTCGGGGTTGCCGGTCGCGTCGGTGCTCGTGCCAGTTTCATTCATGCGTATTCGGGGCATTGCGTCACCGAGAGCCCGTTAAGTTTGCCTTGGCGGCGGAGAATTGTGGCTCGTTTTAAATTCCCTGAGGAGGTCAGCTGATGGCAACGATAGTTCTTTCGGCGGTTGGTGCCGCAGTTGGTGGTTCCATTGGAGGGTCCGTGGCCGGGCTTTCCACAGCCGTTATTGGTCGCGCTGTTGGGGCAACCCTCGGCAAGGTGATAGACCAAAAACTGCTCGGGCAGGGGTCTGAAGCGGTGTCAACGGGGCGTGTTGATCGCTTTCGACTGTCTGGCGTTGGCGAGGGGGAAGCAATTTCTCAGGTCTATGGACGGATGCGGCTTGGCGGGCAGGTGATATGGGCCTCAGATTTTGCAGAAACGGTGACCGTTACAGGCGGTGGCGGTGGCGGCGGCAAAGGGGCACCGAGCCAGCCACAAACGCGCAGCTATTCCTACTCAGTCAATCTGGCGTTGGCGATTTGCGAAGGTGAGATCACCCGGATTGGCCGAATTTGGGCAAATGGCGAAGAAATCGCGCCTGATGACCTGAATTTGCGCATCTACAAAGGGAATGCCGATCAACTCCCTGACCCCTTGATGGAGGCAATTGAAGGTGCCGGAATGGTGCCCGCATATCGTGGCACGGCCTACGTGGTGATCGAAAATCTCAATCTTGATCGCTTTGGTAACCGCGTTCCGCAGTTCTCGTTTGAAGTCTCCCGCCCGGAACAGGTGGAAGAAACTGATGCGGATCAATCGCTCACCTACGGTGTCCGCAGCGTCGCCTTGATTCCCGGTACCGGAGAATATTCTCTCGCAACCACGCCAGTTCACTATACAAACGGGCCGGGAAGTCGGTGGAGTGCGAACGTGAACACCCCGGCAGAAAAACCGGATTTTTGTGTCTCTCTGGATGCGTTGGTCGAAGAGTTGCCAAATTGTCAGGCGGCCTCTTTGGTGGTGTCATGGTTCGGAAATGACCTACGCTGCGGGAATTGCAGCCTTCAGCCCAAGGTCGAAAAGAAGCAGTTCGAGGGCGAGAATATGCCCTGGTCGGTCGCGGGGCTCAGCCGAGCGACGGCCGGAGCAATGGCGCAAGAGGACGGACGTCCGATTTACGGCGGCACTCCAACAGACCAATCCGTTATTCAGGCTATTCAGGCCATGCATGCCGCTGGCAAGGAAGTGATGTTTTATCCGTTCATCTTGATGGATCAGTTGTCTGACAACGCCTTGCAGAACCCGTACGACCCGGAGGCGACACAGCCACGGCTGCCGTGGCGCGGCAGGATCACTCTTTCCATTGCACCCGGCGTTGAGGGTTCACCGGACGGTACGGCAAGCGCTGAAGCCGAAGTGAATGCGTTTTTTGGCTCGGCAGTTGCAGCACATTACTCAATTGCCGGTGGGCAGGTTAGCTACTCCGGCCCGCAGGAATGGACCTTGTCGCGCTTTGTGTTGCACTACGCGGCGCTATGTAAACTCGCAGGCGGTGTCGAAGCGTTTTGCATCAGTTCTGAAATGCGGGGCCTTACACAGATCAGAGGGCCCGGAAATACGTTCGTGGCGGTTGAACGGTTGCGGGCGCTGGCAGCGCAAGTCCGTAGCATACTGGGACCAGACACGAAGATCAGCTACGCGGCGGACTGGAGCGAGTATTTCGGCTACCAACCGCAAGACGGCTCCAACGACCGGTTTTTTCATCTGGACCCGCTCTGGGCGGATCCCAATATCGATTTCATCGGGATCGACAATTACATGCCTTTGTCGGATTGGCGAGACGGAGAGGACCACCTTGATGCTGATGTAGGCTCGATCTACGACATAGAGTATTTGCAAGGAAACGTCGCTGGCGGCGAGGGGTATGACTGGTACTACGCGTCGCAGGAGGATCAGGACAACCAGGTACGCACGCCCATTGAGGACATAGCGCACGGTGAGCCGTGGATTTATCGTTACAAGGACATTCGAAACTGGTGGTCAAACCCCCATCACGAGCGGGTTGACGGTCAACGGTCTTTATCCCCGACGGCCTGGGTACCTGGATCCAAACCAATTTGGTTCACTGAAATGGGCTGTGCTGCCATCGACAAGGGCACCAATGAGCCCAACAAGTTCGTGGACGCCAAATCGTCCGAAAGTAGCTTGCCGAAATACTCCAACGGCGCGCGCGATGACTTCATGCAGGCTCAATACTTGAAAGCGATGGTAACCTACTGGGGTGCCTCTGAGAACAATCCCTCGTCCGGCCTTTATGGGGGGCCAATGATTGATATGGACCGGGCGTTTGTCTGGGCATGGGATGCGCGTCCCTATCCATATTTCCCAAACACATCCTCGTTGTGGAGCGATTCAGAAAACTATGGCCGGGGTCATTGGCTGAATGGGCGAACGTCTGCGCGTTCGCTTGCATCTGTGGTCGCCGAGGTTTGCACAAAGGCGGGGTTGACCGATTTTGATGCCAGTAAACTCTATGGGACTGTTCGCGGATATCTGGTGGACGATGTAAACGATGCACGCGCCTCTCTCCAGCCTTTGATGTTGCGCTACTCATTTGATGCGGTGGAGCGGGACGGAACGCTCACGTTCAAGATGCGGGACGGGCGGGGCGCCGTTACCCTGGATCACAACATGTTGGCATTGAGCAATGAAATGGACGGTGCCGTCGAACAATCGCGCGCTGCACAGGCTGAAATGGCCGGTCGTGTCCGACTGAGGTTTGTTCAGGCTGACGCTGAATTTGATGTGTTGGCAGAGGAAGCTGTGCTGGCCGATGAGCAAACCCACTCAGTTTCGACGTCAGAGATGCCTATTGCCTTGACCCGGGTCGAGGGACGTCAAGTCGCAGAGCGGTGGTTGACCGAAGCGCGCATTGCGCGGGACGCCATTCGGTTCGCGCTGCCGCCTTCGTGTTTGACTGTGGGTGCCGGTGATATTGTTGAGTTGGGTGGTGAACAGACCGGCGGAAAAGCACTCTACCGAATTGATCGGGTCGAACAGGGCATGTTGCAGATTGTCGAGGCGGTGCGAATTGAGCCGGATGTCTACACACCCTCAACGATGACGGACGAGGCGCCAAGCGCGCGCCCCGTGGTCCCGCCTGTTCCGGTTGATTCACTGTTCCTAGATTTGCCACTCATCACGGGGGATGAAAATCCTTATGCCCCTCATATTGCAGTCACGGCACAACCCTGGCCCGGATCGGTGGCGGTCTACCAGTCCTCCACCGATAGTGATTTCAAGCTGTTGAGTCAGGTGTCCGCACGGTCAATCGTGGGGACGACGCAAACCGAGTTACGCGCAGCGTCGGCGGGACGATTGGACCGTGGGGCGCCATTGGAAGTGACACTGGCCAGCGGGTCGCTCAGTTCGGTCGACCTTCATGCGGCATTGAGTGGGGCAAATCTGGCGGCGATTGGTGACGGACACCCCAACAATTGGGAAGTGTTCCAATTCAGGCATGCCGAATTGATTGGGGAAAAAACCTATCGGCTCAGCGAAAGGTTGCGGGGCCAGTTGGGTACGGATGGCAACATGCCCGAAAGTTGGCCGGCTGGCTCATCATTTGTTCTCTTAAATGGTTTGCCATCGCAAATTGACCTGAGCCGGAATCTGCGACGTGTTGAACAAACCTACCGTATTGGACCTGCACGTAGACCTGTTGATGATGCATCTTTTATCCAAGAAAAACAGAGTTTCGATGGGAATGGGTTGCGCCCTTATGCGCCTGTGCATTTGCATGCGAAACGACAAAGCGATGGCTCACTGTTGGTTGACTGGATTCGCCGAACACGGGTTGACGGGGACAGCTGGGACATCCCCGAAGTCCCACTTGGGGAAGAAAAAGAAGCCTATCTCGTCCGAGTGATCAAAAATGATCTGGTTGTACGCGAGGAAACAACCGCGCAACCGCAGTGGCAATACGCCTTGCAGCAGCAGATCGAGGATGACATCGTAAACCCATTCACGGTGCAGGTTGGGCAGATTTCAGCCGTCTACGGCGTTGGCTCAACCCGTGATCTGATCGTTTATTGACGGCTCACTTATCGGTATCGGTGTCTTGCTTCGATACATATCGCGATGATCTGTTTTCGATATCGTGCGGGAAATCAATCGTGCAAGCCCATCCTATGCGGACAAATGTCCTGAAATCTCAAACCGACAGCCATTTCATTCCTGAATGGAGGTCATCACGGGTTTGCGTTTGTGAATTGGTTCTTACATAGGGTAAGAATCGAAAAAAAGGACATTCGCCATGGCCGAACCAAGACCAAACATCGCGAAATTGGATCCTGTTTGGGATCAGATTTGCACAGAAGCACGGCAAGCTGCGCTGGATGAGCCGTTAATGGGCGGGTTCCTGCACGCCTGTATTCTGCACCATAAGAGCATCGAAAAGGCTTTGTCTTACCGAATTGCCGCAAAATTGGCGTCCAATGAGATGTCAATGGTGGTGGTGCGCGAAATGGTCGAAGAGGCCTACGCCCAAAACCCGTCCCTGGTTCAGGCTGCCCGGGCAGATCTGGCTGCGATTTACGAGCGCGACCCTGCTTGCCACCGGTTATTGCAGCCGATTTTGTACTTTAAAGGGTACCAGGCCATGCAGGCCTACCGTGTAGGCCATCATCTTTGGACCAAAGGCCATCGCGATTTGGCTTATTTCGTGCAAATGCGTGTTTCAGAGATTTTTGGCGTTGATATTCACCCGGCCGCTCAAATTGGCCAGGGGATCATGATTGATCATGCGCATTCAATCGTTATCGGTGAAACAGCGGTCGTTGGAGATAACGTCTCGATGTTGCATTCGGTAACGCTTGGCGGGACGGGCAAGGAAGAAGAAGATCGCCATCCCAAGATCGGCAACGGGGTTCTGATCGGTGCCGGCGCGAAAGTGCTTGGAAACATCAAGGTTGGTCATTGCAGCCGGATTGCCGCAGGCTCGGTGGTACTGGAAGAAGTGCCTGAGTGCAAAACCGTGGCTGGGATTCCGGCCCGGATCGTTGGTGAAGCGGGATGCGATCAACCTTCGATCTCGATGAACCATATGTTTGGACCTGAGAGCTAAGTCCAATTTTATGAGAATGCAAAGGCCGGGATCATAATCCCGGCCTTATTGATTCCAACGCCAAGTGCGTCAGGCGAGCATCGTCATTGGATTTTCAAGGTTGTCCTTGATTGCCTGAAGGAGTTGCGCGCCCAGAGCGCCATCAATAACGCGGTGATCTACCGAGAGCGTGGCAGACATAACCGTTGCAATACCCAATTCACCATCCTTGCCAACAACCGGCTTCTTCACACCGGCACCCACTGCGAGGATCGCACCATGCGGCGGGTTGATCACCGCGTCGAAATTGTCGATGCCGAACATTCCCAGATTTGAGATTGCGAAGCTGCCGCCCTGGTATTCGTGCGGTGCCAGTTTTCGGTCGCGAGCGCGGCTTGCGAGGTCTTTCATCTCTGCTGAAAGGGCCGAGAGTGACTTCATCTCTGCGTCTTTCAGAACTGGCGTGAAGAGCCCGCCCTCGATGGCGACGGCGACGGCTACGTCAGAGGGTTTCAATTTCAGCATGCGGTCACCGGCCCAAACGGCATTGGCATCCGGGACGGATTGCAGCGCCAGCGCGCAGGCCTTGATGATGAAATCATTGACCGACAGCTTCACGCCTCGGGATTCGAGCTGCTTGTTCAACTCGCCCCTGAATTTCAGTAGGGCGTCCAGCTCGATGTCCCGGCGCAGGTAGAAGTGCGGGATCGACTGTTTGGCTTCCGTCAGGCGCGCGGCGATGGTTTTGCGCATGCCGTTGAGGCTGATTTCCTCATATTCGCGACCTTCGTACATGGCCATGACGGCGTCGGCGGCTGGGCCAGCGGCGGGAGCCTTGGCAGGGGCAGATGCTGCGGCGGGAGCCGCGGTCGCCGCTTGAGGTGCGGCGGAGGTGCTGAGCCCTTCCACATCTGCCTTGACGATGCGGCCATGCGGGCCTGAACCTTTGATCGTTGCAAGATCGACGCCCTTGTCTGCCGCGATGCGACGGGCGAGAGGCGAGGCAAAGATGCGGTTGCCGTCAGCACCCTTTGTAGCAGCGGGGGCAGGAGCGGCCTTTTCGGGGCTCTCTGCCGGAGCCGCCTCAGCGGCCGCGTCAGCCGCCGGTGCGGCCTCCGGCGCAGGCGCGGATGTATCGATATCATCCGCGCTCTCACCATCTTCGAGCAGGATCGCAATAGCGGTGTTAACCTTAACACCTTCGGTGCCTTCCGCGATCAGAATCTTGCCGATGGTGCCTTCGTCAACCGCCTCGAATTCCATCGTGGCCTTGTCGGTTTCGATCTCGGCCATGATGTCGCCGGACGACACCGTGTCGCCCTCCTTGACGTGCCATTTGGCCAATGTGCCTTCTTCCATGGTCGGGCTCAGGGCGGGCATGAGAATTTCTGTAGGCATCTTGCGCGCTCCTTATTTGTAGGTGACTTGTTTAACGGCGGCGACAACCTCGTCCGTCGTGACCAACGCCAGCTTCTCGAGATTTGCTGCATAGGGCATCGGTACATCCTTGCCGGTACAGTTGATCACCGGCGCGTCGAGGTAGTCGAACGCCTCCTGCATGATCACCGACGAGATGTAGTTGCCGACCGAACCTTGTGGCCAGCCTTCCTCAACCGTGACACAGCGGTTGGTCTTCATCACCGATTTGATGATGCTGCCTGTGTCCATGGGGCGCAGGGTGCGTAGGTCGATAACCTCGGCAGATATGCCCTCTTCGGCCAGTCGATCGGCTGCTGCCAGTGCGTAGCTCATGCCAATGCCGAAGCTGACGATGGACACGTCAGATCCTTCGCGCCAGATACGTGCCTTCCCAAACGGCACCGTATAGTCATCGAGCTCAGGGACATCGAAACTGCGGCCGTAAAGAATTTCGTTTTCGAGGAAAATCACCGGATTGGGGTCGCGGATTGCGGTTTTCATCAGGCCTTTGTAATCGGAGGCGGAGTAGGGCATCGCAACCTTGAGACCCGGCACTTGCATGTACCAGGCGGCGTAGTCCTGTGAGTGTTGCGCGCCGACGCGGGCAGCAGCCCCGTTGGGTCCGCGAAAGACCATGGGCGCGCCCATCTGGCCGCCGGACATGTAGAGGGTTTTGGCTGCGGAATTGATGATCTGGTCAATGGCCTGCATGGCGAAATTGAAGGTCATGAATTCCACGATGGGCCGCAGGCCACCGAAGGCCGCTCCGGTTGCGATCCCCGCAAAGCCGTGTTCGGTGATCGGCGTGTCGATCACGCGTTTGGCGCCGAATTCATCCAGCATGCCCTGAGAAATCTTGTAGGCGCCTTGATATTCGGCGACTTCTTCGCCCATCAGAAAAACGCTATCATCGCGGCGCATTTCCTCTGCCATGCCATCGCGCAATGCTTCGCGCACGGTCTGTTCCTTGAGAGCAGTGCCTTCGGGCCAATCCGGTGAGGTATCGGTTTGAGGCGCTGCCGGGGGGGCGGAGGCGGGCGCCTCGGTGGCCGCAGGGGCCGCCTCGTTGCCCGCGTCGGCAGCGGGCGCTGCCTCCGGCGTCGCGGCTGAGGTATCGATATCGTCGACGCTTTCACCATCTTCCAGCAGGATCGCAATAGCGGTGTTGACCTTGACGCCCTCGGTGCCTTCGGCGATCAGAATCTTGCCGATGGTGCCTTCGTCAACGGCCTCGAATTCCATCGTGGCTTTGTCGGTTTCAATCTCGGCCATGATGTCGCCGGAAGCGACCGTGTCGCCCTCCTTGACCAGCCATTTGGCCAATGTGCCTTCTTCCATGGTCGGGCTCAGCGCGGGCATGAGAATTTCAGTTGCCATGGATCAAGCCTCCTCGACTTCTGCGTAGATATCGGTCCAGAGCTCCTCAAGAGCGGGCTCAGGTGATGTTTTTGCGAACTCGGCGCTTTCGTTCACGATGGTCTTGATTTCCTTGTCGATCGCCTTGAGGTCGTCTTCGGTGGCATGTTTGCCTGTCAGCAGCATCGAGCGTACATTCTCGATCGGGTCGCGCTCGTCACGCATCTTCTGCACTTCTTCGCGGGTTCGGTACTTCGCCGGATCGGACATCGAATGGCCGCGATACCGGTAGGTTTTGATTTCGAGAATATAGGGGCCCTTGCCCGCGCGACAGGTTTCAACCGCCTTCTGACCTGCTGCTTTCACAGCCAAGACATCCATGCCGTCGACTTCTTCGCCCTTGATGCCGTAGGCCGCCCCGCGCTCCCAGTAACTTGGAGAGTGGGTGGACCGCTTGGTCGAAGTGCCCATGGCGTACTGATTGTTTTCAATCACAAAAACCACTGGCAGATTCCAGATTTCGGCCATGTTATAGGCCTCATAGACTTGACCCTGGTTTGCCGCGCCGTCCCCGAAATAGGTGAATGTCACGCGGTCGTTGCCCTTGTATTTATCGGAAAAGGCAAGACCTGCGCCCAGGGGAACCTGTGCTGCGACAATGCCGTGACCCCCATAGAAATGTTTCTCTTTCGAGAACATGTGCATGGAGCCACCCTTGCCCTTGGAATACCCACCTTCGCGTCCGGTCAGTTCGGCCATAACACCGTTGGGGTCCATACCACAGGCCAGCATGTGCCCGTGATCACGATATGAAGTGATGCGTTTGTCGCCTTCTTCGGCGGCAGCTTCGAGACCGACAACAACTGCCTCCTGACCGATATAAAGGTGGCAAAACCCGCCAATAAGACCCATGCCATAGAGCTGGCCCGCTTTTTCTTCGAACCGTCGGATCAATAACATATCGCGGTAATAGGCCTTCAGCTCCTCCGCGGACACATTAGGTTTTTTGGCAGATTTACGCGGTGCCATTCTGGCAATCCTCCCTCATCGGGCCCGGCTCCGGGCAGATAGTTTAGCGTTAAACTATTCTTTATCGGATTCGTTAGGGCAATGCGAGAGGCAATATGACGCGCGGTCAATCGGCAAGCCAGATGGGTTGGTTTCAGGGTTTTGGATCAGCGAATAACGATCTCGTCAGCCCTGATCATTCCCAGAACGGAGCGTGCCTGTTCATCAAGAAGATCGAGGTCCAGGTAGTCGTCGGACAGCCTCTGCGTAAGGTTTTCCATGCGTACAACAGCGCCCCGAACGTCTTCCAGCTGCACCTGCAACGCGTCTGCCTCAGCAACGATCTCGGCGCGCCGAAACAACCCGAAATCCCCCTGAACCGCCGCGAAGGTAAAATAGGTCGCCAATCCCAAAGACAGGGCAAAGAAGATAAAGGTTCCCAGAGCGGGGCGTGAACTGCGGGTCATGGTCGTGCCTCTTGGTCGCCTCTTGGCGGGCGTGATCAGACTATGACACACTTGGCGCTATCTGGGAATCCCCTCTGATTGCAAAACACTGAAAAGCGGGCATTTTTGCCAAAGAAAGGCGATATGATCAATGTTCGAGAGCCGCGACCCCGGGAAGTTCCTTGCCTTCCATCCATTCCAGAAAGGCACCCCCTGCCGTCGAGATATAGGTGAAATCATCCGACGCGCCGGCCTGATTGAGAGCCGCGACGGTGTCGCCGCCTCCGGCAACAGAAATCAGACTTCCCGCTTCGGAGAGACCTGCGGCCGCGGCGGCGGCAACATTTGTGGCCCGATCAAAGGGGCTGATTTCAAAAGCACCCAGGGGGCCGTTCCAGATCAGCGTTTTTAGATCATTGAATGCATCGGCAACGGCCTGCGCGCTCTCCGGCCCGGCATCCAGCACCATCTGATCGTCTGCGAGGATCGTCTCTGGTCCAAGAGCAATGACTTCATGGTCTGCACCGGATTTGAATTCGCGCGCCACCAACCCATCAACAGGCAGCAGGATGCGGCATCCTTCTTTTTGGGCACGCGCCATGATTGTTTTGGCCGTGTCGATAAAATCCGGTTCCCGAAGCGATGCGCCAAGCTGCGCGCCCTGGGCGGTGAGAAACGTATTTGCCATTCCGCCACCGATGACGAGAAGGTCCAGCCGCCCGACGAGGTTTTCCAGCAGGGCGATCTTGGTTGAAACCTTGGCACCGCCCACAACGGCACCTACGGGGCGTGTTGGATGTGACAGTGCTGCTTCCAGCGCGGAGAGCTCCGCCTGCATTAAGCGCCCCGCGCAGGAAGGCAAGAGCTCCGCTACCCCGGTTGTGGAGGCATGGGCCCGGTGGGCGGCGGAAAATGCGTCGTTGCAGAAGATGTCGCCAAGGCTGGCGAGAAACCGCGCCATGCCGGGATCATTGGCTTCCTCGCCTGCGGCAAAGCGGGTGTTTTCGACCAGCACGACGCTACCAGCGGGCAGTGCCGCCAGCATGTCCGGATCGGGGCGTTCGACAAAGATCACGGCCTGACCTAGTGCTGCCTCCAGGGCGGGCAGGGTCACGCGCAACGACATCTCGGGGACATATTGCCCCTTTGGACGCCCGAAATGGGCCAGCAGGATGGGCATGCCGCCGCCCTTCAGAATGTCCTTGACCGTTGGCACGATGCGATCGATCCGCGTGGTATCTGTGACGCGGCCATCTTCGACGGGAACATTGATGTCGACACGCACAAGTACACGTTTTCCGGCCAAATCCATGTCATCGAGTGTTTTCCAGCCCATCACCTTTTCCTTTCAGCTCCCACTGGCCCCGTGTGTTGCGCTTATCTGCTCAGACGTCAATGGACTTGCTTGGCATTCTGCCCGTCACGGCTTAGGTAATCGGCAACCAATTTGTGAAGGAGTGCCAGATGGCTGAAATCAAAGACCCTGAAAACACGATCCTGATGGAACTCAAGGGGGGGACTGTCACCATCGAATTGCTGCCCGATGTTGCCCCGAAACACGTTGAACGCATGAAGGAACTTGCCCGTTCAGGACAATACGACAATGTGGCGTTTCATCGTGTGATTGACGGTTTCATGGCGCAAACCGGCGACGTGCAGCACGGCGATATGGAAGACGGTTTCAATCTGTCCATGGCGGGAACCGGTGGTTCTGATCTGCCGAATGTGCCTGCCGAGTTCTCCAAGATCCCGCACGCCCGGGGCTCCATCGGGGCCGCGCGGTCGCAAAACCCCGACAGCGCCAACAGCCAGTTTTTTATCAATTTCAAGGATAATGATTTCCTGAACGGTCAATACACCGTCTACGGGCAGGTGACGTCCGGTATGGAACATGTTGATGCCATCACCCGGGGCGAGCCGCCAGCGGAACCGGACCGGATGATCTCGGTCAAGGTGGCTGCCGATGCATAAGGCGCTTGTTGCATCGCTTATGCTGGCTGGCCCGGCAATGGCCACCGGTATCGAGATCGAAGTCGCAGGCGAGGCCAGCGGCACCATCAAGATCGACCTGCTCGAAGATGTAGCGCCCGGTCACGTGGAACGTATCACCGCGCTGGCTGAAAGTGGGGCCTATGATGGTGTGGTCTTTCACCGCGTGATCGAAGGTTTCATGGCGCAAACGGGTGACGTGCAGTTCGGCAAGCTGGGCGAAGACATGCGGCGCGCGGGCACTGGTGGCTCCGAAGGGCCGGACCTTGCGGCGGAGTTCTCTGATGTGCCCTTTGACCGGGGCGTGGTGGGCATGGCGCGTGCGCAGAGCCCCGACAGTGCCAACAGCCAGTTCTTCATCATGTTTCAGGAAGGCTATTTCCTGAACGGCCAATATACGGTTGTCGGCCGTGTGACCGAAGGGCTGGAGGTACTGGATGCGATCAAACTTGGTGCCGGTCCAAATGGTGCGGTGATCGGCGCACCGGATGTGATGCAAACGGTCACCGTTACCGACTGAAGCATTGACCTGAGCGACCCGTGGCCAACGCCGGTCATGGGTTGCGTTTTCTCTGCTCAGAGCGCCGCGCGCGTCACCAATGCGTGCAGCTTGAAAAACCCGACCTATAGTGGTTTTCGAAAATAAACGACGCGGCTTGTCTCTTCGAAGCCCAAGGCGCGGTGAAACGCGTGGCTTGCCTCATTGTCGAGATGCGCGTCGGATGCAAGCTCTGAGCAGCCCCGTTCTTGCGCCCATGATTGAACCGACCTCAATAATTGCCTGCCAATGCCTGAACCCTGGTCATCGGGGTGCACGAAGATACCCTCAAGGAAGGCAACCGGTGAAGTCTCACATCCGTTTACATGATCATTTCGCAAGGCCGCTTCCGCGAACGCCCGGATGCCGGCATCATTGACGACATCCAAGAAGGCGATACCTTCTTCAGGCGATTTGGCGAGCATCGCCGCTGCTTCGTTTTTATGCTGGTCTAGCGAAGTGTCACCCCAAAGCTGAGCACGCAGTGCAACCCAACCTTCGACATCCGCCGGAGTAGCGATCCGTATCGACATATCTTGATATTGGCGGGTTTCCGGAATGTCCGCAATATTCGCTACGCGGATGTTGTCTCTTTGAATACGACGAGCAGCACGCCTCCGCTGCCACGCCCCGCGAAATCCAAACCGAACCTCTGGTTTTGACTGCAGCCCATCACTTTCAAAATTCAGATGCCTGAGGGAAGCATTTTGCGACGGGGCAGCAATATGCTCAAAGCGACAGGCACTCATCGGCCCGAGCACCATCTGCGGCTCTGAAGAAAGCGCCCGCCAAAAGACAGGCGCTTTCCGGCGCTCGTCGATTGGCGATCAATTGGCGGCGTCGAGCGTGCCGGTCTTGAACAACAATCCTGCTGCGACCGCCCCGATGATCGGGGCAACGATGAACAACCAAAGCTGTGCAATTGCCGTCCCACCAGCGAACAGCGCAGGGCCTATAGACCGCGCTGGATTTACCGAAACGCCCGTGACGTTAATGCCAACCAAATGGATCACCACGAGCGCAAGGCCTATCGCAAGGCCCGCCATCGATGCTGGCGCGCCTTTGCCCGTTGCTCCCAAGATCACTGTCATGAACAAGAATGTTGCCACGACCTCAAACACAAATGCGGAGACCAGGCTATATTCGCCAAGGTATCCCACGCCCCAACCATTCTGGCCCAGACCGTTTTCCGCCACTGAGTAGTCTACCTTACCTGACATGATCAACATCAACACAATTGCGGCAGCAATGGCCCCCGCAACCTGCGCAATCATGTATTTGGTCGCTTCGGCAAGCGTCATCCGGCCCGCGGCCACGGCTCCCAAAGACACGGCCGGGTTGATGTGGCAGCCAGATACGGGACCAATGGCGTAGGCCATCCCGACGAGCGCCAATCCGAAGGCAAAGCTGATCCCCGCAAGGCCAATGTCTGAGCCGGCGATTACCGCCGATCCACAGCCGAATAGTACCAACGTGAATGTACCAATAAATTCCGCAACTTGTTTATTCATGGCCCTGTCCATTTTATAGTTGTGTGACCATCACTAAAGATCAGCCGTATCGGCAAATAAAGGGGAACTTTATGGTCAGCGCATCAGCCGTCAGCGAATTCTGTCAGCCAGACGGCATAAATGCGCATATTGTTTTGCTTTGCCGACGGATGGCAGCCTCGTCTATGTTTTTTGGTTGTTATGAGCGTGAGCTGGAGCGGCGACAAATCTGGCAAGGGGGAAGCCGGGCGGCCTTCGGTGCTTGGGGGCTGCGGCTGCGGTGATCGATGTGCAAGGCCAGCGATTGTGTGACGGCAGGCAGTGCAAATGTATAGAAGACCCAGTCGGTTTTGCGCAGGGGTGCGAGATCGGCGGCAAAGGTATCCGGGTCTGCAAACCCCGGCAGATTGCTGAAGAAGCGCGGCTTGCCTGTCTTGTGCAATCGAAGCCACCCTTCAAGGACCAAGCGCCTGAACAACCATGACAGCACCCTCACCGGCAGGAAGAACCCCGCGCGGCAGGCGATCCAACATGCCCCATCGGGCGGTACCCCTCTCGGCGCGATGACGTGTACCTGGGGATGGCCCATCATCGCCGAGCCCGTTGTCTCGAAGACGCGCCTCAGGCACGCTGATAGCGCATGTGTCGCTTCATTTCCGGGCGTGGGTACGTCGTGGCATAAAAGAAGCCCAACACCGTCAACCGGTTGCTGAAGGTCAGCGCACCAACGCCCCGTTCCTTCATATCGAGCTGGAACGCCGGTAGCTCGCATCCAGCGAATGCCCCAGGAACCGCCTGAAATCGCGCATCACCCGCAGATACATTCTCGGTGTCTTCGGTTGCAGCCCCTTGGTCCGCATATCTTCATGCAAACGGCGGCGCAGGGTCGGAAGATATTGATCCGACATCAAACCTCCCGTCATGAGATCGAGAAGGTCCCAATCGTCAGGCAGGTTCTTAGTTCAAAATCCACCCCGCTCGCATCTGAGCATATCGCCTGCCGCAAGCGCCAATACCACGAGAACGGTTTCGTCCGTTGTCCGCATACGAAACATCAATAGATGCGGTATTTGGAACAGCATTTCGGGGATTGGGGAGAGGTTTTAAAAACAAAAAAGGCGCCACCTCGTGACGCCTTTTTGTCTGTCAGGTAGCGCTTTTTCAGGACGCCGGGTTTGGCTTCGCCGCTGGTGTCGATTTTGCACCGGGGTTCAGCGGGTCGTCCTGACGCTGTACCGATCCTTCGAAGTGAGCACCGGATTCGATGGCGATTGTCTTGTGGATGATGTCGCCCTCAACCCGTGCCGTCGATGTCAGACGCACCTTGAGGCCCCGGACACGGCCAACGATGCGACCGTTGACAACCACGTCATCGGCGACAACTTCGCCCTTGATGGTGGCAGTCTCCCCGATGGTCAGCAAATGGGCGCGAATGTCGCCTTCAACTGTGCCTTCTACCTGGATATCGCCGGTTGTCTTCATGTTGCCCGTCACGTGCAGATCGGAGGACAAGACAGAGGCAGGAGGCTTCGCTTTTGGCGGTGTGCTGGCCTTGTATTCGGTCTGCTTGGGAGTCGCCGGCGCAGAGGACGCCGATGCTGGTGTGTCAGATTCGGCCTGTTTGGCACCTGGTTCGTTGATTTTGCTCTTAGAAAACATCTTTTGCAGCCTTGATATAGATCATTGGGTTTACAGCTTTCCCACCGACACGCACTTCATAGTGCAGGTGCACGCCGGTCACCCGTCCGGAGGCACCCATATCACCGATGTGATCGCCGCGCGAGACCCTTTGCCCAACTTTGACGCGAATTTTTGACAGATGAGCGAAACGTGTCTCAATCCCGAAGTCATGCTTGATTTTGACAAGACGGCCATAGCCCGATTGCCACCCTGCGTGGATCACGACGCCATCCGCCGTTGCAAAAAGATCGGTGCCGGAGGGCGCGGCGAAATCGACCCCTTTATGCATGCGGCGACCGCCGGTTTTTGGGTCACGCCGAAAACCGTAACTGCTGGTGAAACGGAAGGCATTCTTCACTGGCATCGCGAAAGGCGCCTTTTCAGCGGCGATCCGGTAGAGGTTCAGCGTATCCATCTGTTCGAGGATGCGGTTGGCGCGCAGAAAATCGGGTGACAGCTCTTCACCACGGCTGGAAAAGGAGAGGGGCGTCAAGGGCCCGCCCTGACCGGAATAGCCGCGCCGCACCTGATCAAGGATGCGCTGGGGGGGCATGCCCGCCGCCTTGAACATCTTGTCGAGCGGCTCAACCGATACCGTCATCGCCTCTTCGAGTTGGCGGAAAATCTGGTCGTTGTTCTCTTTCATCAGCGCAATTTCAAGCGCCAGTTCGTCCGCATGGTCCAGCGCCTGCTGAGCGTCCGCAACGACCTGATCCCGTTCGGCGGCTGTGCGGGCGAGGGCATCAGCCAGGAAATCAACCGGGGCACCGGCATCCTTGGCCGCGAAAAGGGTGTCTGCCGGGTCCTGGGTTGCCTCACTTTGCAAAGAGGCAAGTGCCAGACGGGCCGCTTCGCGCTCTTTCATCGTTGATCGCAGTGTGGTCTGGATCACGTCGATACCGGTCTCAAGCTCATGGCGACGGGTTTCGGAGGCCAGAAGCTGCGATTGCATCTGAGAAATCTGATCAAGAGCCGCGTTAAAACGTTCCTGTGCGGCCAGCGCTTCGCTGGCGCGCCTGTCGCGCTGCCCAGACAACTCATTGAGGCGCGCCTGATAGGTCATCTGATCGCGTTTTGCTTGTTCGCGGAAATTCCCCGCGCCAATGCTGTCCATCAAGAGAATTGCGGTGGCAACAATGGTCCAGGCGACAAGCACGGCGCCACTTGCAAAGGCGATCAGCTGCGTTTCAGGGCGCAGGCGGATAAAGCGGGTATCTGTGTCGGACTTGAGAAAGACCCGGCGTTCAGGGAACTGCTGTTCCAGCAATCCGTGAATTTTGATGGCCAGTCTTGTCCGCACAAAAGTGCCTCTCTGCTCGTTCCGCATGAGAGAGCGCAGGTTGTCGACTGCCTGAATTCCTCTCCCCCCGGAGTGCTTAATGAGGCCGTGTGTGGGGGGCAACCCTGTTTGCTTGTCCCGGTACTACTTCGCGTTGAATTGTTGCAAATCGGCAAAATATCGCTTGTTTCCCAAGGCGAAAGCGGGTCAGAGGGCCTCTGCCAGTGGCCAGTAGAAGTCCGGGGGAATGCCCGCTTCGGCGCGTTTTTCCTCATTGAAGGGCGGTTTCAACGCCCCGTGGAAATACTGACGCACGAGAGCATGGAACCGCACTTTGGGATCTTCGTCATGACGCCCGCACAAAAAATGGAACCATTTTGACCCGTAAGCAACATGAGACACCTCTTCGGCATAGATCGTTTCCAGCGCGGCAACAGCGGAGGCAGCATTTGCCTTGCGAAACACTTCGATCATACCCGGTGTGACATCCAGCCCGCGTGCCTCAAGAACCATCGGAACAACCGCAAGACGCCCCATGAAATCTTCAACGGTATCTTCGGCCGCCCGCCACATTCCGGCATGTGCGGGCAGCGCGCCGTAATGGCTGCCCAGTTCTTCGAGGCAATCGCACATCAGGTTGAAGTGCTTTGATTCCTCATCCGCCGCTTTCACCCAATCATCGTAGAACCCCATGGGCATCGGAACATCCGTGAACCGCGCAATGATATCCCAATGCAGGTCCACGGCGTTCAGTTCTATATGGGCCACCGCGTGCAACAGGGCGATGCGTCCCTGCGGTGTCCCCGGTCTGCGGCGAGGAACGTCGCGCGGGCTTAAAAGCTCCGGCGTCTCCGGGCGCGCCGGGTGCAGGGGCGGGTTAGCCGTGCCGACTTCAGGTGTTGCACCCTCCTGTCGCGCGGCCTGCCAATCTGCCGCAAACCGACGTGACAGCGCCGTCTTTTCGCGCCCGTCCGCTGTCCGCAACACCGCCTCGGCCATCTCAGCCAGTGGCTTCATAAGGCGCGCACCGCTTCAAGTACCGCATCCACATGGCCCGGGACTTTCACTTTGGGCCAGATCTGAGCGATCGTCCCGTCGGCTGCAATGAGGACGGTTGTGCGTTCAATGCCGAGGAACTTTTTGCCGTACATGTTCTTTTCTTTCCAGACCCCATAGTCTTCGCACACCGACCCATGCTCATCCGACAAAAGCGGGACGGTCAGATCATGTTTGGCGATGAATTTTTCGTGACTGCTCAGGCTGTCCTTGGAGATTCCGAAAACCATGGCATCCGCCGCCACAAAAGCGTCGCGGTGTTCGGAAAAGCCGATACTTTCCTTTGTGCAACCGGGTGTGTTGTCTCGCGGGTAGAAAAACAGAACAACGGGATTACCTTTTAACGCAGATAGTGTCACCTCTGAACCGTCGCTGCTGGGAAGGGTGAAATCGGGAGCCGGCTTTGAAATCTCTGGCATGATACTCTCTTGGCTTTTATGGTTTGTACTGCAGTGCCATAAGTGAGCAGCGCAGGCCAGAGGGAAGGCTTGCATCCTGAATTGAGCCAACCGAATTCTTCAAGCGTCGGAAGCCGCAGCCCGTTTTGCAAACAGATACATCAGCCCCAGAAAAGCCACGTCGAAAGCGCCGCCGTCTCGCGGGGGGTCTGGTCGCATTCCTGTTGCTAATCGCGGGTGCCCTGACAGCGGGTGCTTTCTGGATCAAGGATCGCACGATCATCGTGCCGGAATGGGCGCGTGAAATCGTGGACACACGGATCGCCGGGGCCATTCCGGATGCCCGGATCACCTATGGCGAAATGCTGCTGATTCTGGATGAGGGGTGGCGGCCCAGAATGCAGGTGAAAGATGTTCGCGCAACGACACTGGATGGCGTCGAAGTCATCAGTTTTTCGCAGATGCGCGCCAGCCTGTCCTTGAATGGTCTGCTGGAGCGAAAGCTGCAACTGACCTCGCTCGATCTGAACGGTGTTTTCCTGACACTCAAACGTAGCGCCGAAGGGCGAATAGCGCTGCAAGGCGGGATCGGTACGGCTTCGGTAGCGCGCGAAGCGCCGAACCTTGCGCAATTGGTCTCTGACTTGGATGATTTTCTGCTGCGCCCGTTCATGGAACGTTTGTCGCGCGCCACCTTGCAGGGGTTGACGCTTAGATATGAAGACGCCCGCGCCAGCCGCGGCTGGACCATTGACGGTGGAAGAATTTCTCTGGTGCGCGAAGAGGACGATCTTCGCTTTGCAGTTGATCTGGCGGTCTTGGGAGGCGGGGCGCAGGTGGCAACTGTCGCGGCCAACTACGCAGGCCGCATCGGGGAGCAAGCTTCGGAATTCGGCGTGACATTTGCAAATGTGGCTGCCGGAGACATTGCCGCTCAAGGCCCTGCCTTTGCCTGGCTCGGCGTGCTGGATGCGCCAATCTCTGGATCGCTGCGGGGCGGTGTGAATGAGGACAGCAGCATCAATCCGCTGAACGCGACCCTGCAGATCGGCGCTGGTGTGATCCAGCCGACCGCGCAATCTCTGCCAATTCCCATCGACGGTGCGCGCAGTTATTTCAGCTATCAGCCGGCAGAGAGGGTGCTGCGCTTTGACGAGCTTTCGGTTCAGAGCAAATGGGTCAGCGGCCGACTTGAAGGCAGTGCCGCGTTGAATGCGGATGAGACCCAGCGCCTGGAGGATCTGGTGGGCCAATTCAGGCTGACAGATCTCAAGATCGACCCTGCGGATTTCTATAAGGAACCGGTGTCGATTGCCGAGGCAGAGCTGGATTTTCGACTGTCCTTGAGGCCATTTTCGCTGAAGGTGGGTCGTTTGGACATCCTTGATCAAGGAAACAGGCTGACGGCCAAAGGGACGTTGGGGGCAGATGCCAACGGCTGGGATATCGCACTTGATGCGGAAATGAACAGGTTGGATACCGGGCGCCTGATGGAGCTTTGGCCGGAAGCGGTGAAGCCCAAAACCCGAACGTGGTTGTCGGAAAATGTCTTCGCGGGAAAATTGCATGATGCCACTGCCGCTTTGCGGTGGTCTGCCGGTCAGGCACCGGAGACCTACCTCGGTTTTGATTTTGCCGAGGCCGATGTGCGATTTCTGAAAGAAATGCCCCTGATCAAGGGTGGCAAGGGACATGCATCTTTGCTGCGCGATCGTTTCGTGCTGGTCATAGATGACGGCGAGGTAATCGCGCCCGAAGGAGGGCCCGTTACGATCACAGGTTCTTCGTTCATCATCCCGGACGTAAAGGCAAAGGAGGAAACGCCGGCGGTCGTGCGGCTGCTTACGAATTCCACCGTCACGGCCGTTTTGTCGATGCTCGATCAGCCGCCGCTGAATGTCATGCAGAAGGCGGCTTTGCCTGTTGCATTGGCGGAAGGCCGGGCCTTGCTGTCGGGCACTCTTGCTTTGCCGCTTAAAAAGAAAACCAAAGTGGATGAGGTCGAATTCGATGTCTCTGGTCGCATTGAGAGTGTGCGCAGCGATATTCTGGTCAAGAACTATGTCTTGAGCGCGCCCGCTCTGGCGCTGACAGCCTCGGAGGCAGAAGTGCAGCTGCAAGGACAGGGCGATCTCAGCGGCGTGCCGTTTGACGTTGTCTGGGCGCAACCGCTGGGCGCCCCGGGAACACCGGGAAAAGTCACCGGTCAGGTGGAAATAACGCCGCAAGCGCTCGACACATTCAAAATCTCGCTGCCTGACAGGTATGTTACTGGAAAGGGTCGTGCTGACATCAATGTTGCACTTGTCAAAGGCACCCCGCCGGACCTTCAACTGCGCTCCGATCTTCGTGGCATTGGTCTGGCCATCCCGCCGCTTGGGTGGTCCAAGGCCCCCGCAACCCCGGCGACCCTGCTTGTTTCCGCGCAGCTGGGCGATGTGCCGGATGTCGAGGGCATCTCTTTGGAGGCCCCCGGACTTGCCGCCAAAGGCACCGTGCTGCTGGACGAAGATGGCAAGCTTGATCGTGTGAGCCTGACAAAGGTGCAGATTTCGAACTGGCTGGACGCGCCGGTTGATCTGGTCGGGCGCGGCGCCGGGCAGCCGGTGGGCATTGTCGTGCGGGGCGGGCGGGTCGATCTCAGCCGAGCCAATCTGCCCGGCAGCACTAGCAGCGCCACCGCTTCCGCGCCGCTGACTGTGGCGCTGGACACGCTCAAGGTAACAGACAGCATATCAATAAACGATATGCGGGGCGACTTCACGACGGGGGCAGGGCTCGACGGAACATTCCGGGGCCGCGTCAACGGCGGCGCACCCGTGACGGGCCGGGTCATTCCACAAGGCGGGCGCAGCGCCATTCGTCTGACGGCCAATGATGCAGGGGCGGTTTTCGCATCCGCAGGCGTGATGAAACAAGGGCGCGGCGGCAAGCTTGAACTGGTACTGCTGCCGGTGGGTACAGGGGGCGCCTTTGATGGAACCCTGCGCGTGCTGGACACGAGCGTCGTGGATGCTCCGGCTATGGCGGCGTTGCTGAATGCCGTCAGCATCGTGGGTCTCTTCAATGTGGAGGGGGGTGGCAGCCTTTATTTCTCCGAAGTGAACGCCGATTTCCGCCTGTCACCCTCACGGATTACCCTGCGTGAAGGCAGTGCCGTCGGATCGTCGATGGGGATTTCAATGGACGGCGTGCTGGCCACAGACACGGGGCGGCTGCAAATGCAGGGCGTCATCACGCCGGTTTATCTGCTCAACGGTATTGGCAGCATTTTCACCCGAAAGGGCGAGGGGTTGTTTGCGTTCAATTATTCGATCACCGGGACGGCCAAAAATCCCGATGTGTTTGTGAACCCGCTGACCGCTTTGACGCCGGGAGGTATCCGGGACCTGTTCCGGGCACCAAAACCCGACGTGCCTCTGGCTGAGGGGGAAACACGTGCGCCGCCGCCCAAACGCCGCGCGCCGCTTGATATCGAGGGGCAGGAGCGCTAGGGGCAGCGCCATGAAACTCAGTGACTTCGATTTCGATCTGCCCGATCATCTGATTGCGACCCGCCCGGCGGTACCGCGCACCTCTGCCCGCCTGCTTGTGGCACGAGGGGACGAGATTACCGATGCCCGCGTGTCAGAGCTTGCGCAATTCCTGCGCCGCGGCGACCGGTTGGTGCTGAATGACACCAAGGTCATTCCGGCGCGACTGACCGGTCAGCGACATCGCACAGGTGCGCAGGGTCAGACCAGTGCGCGGATCGAGGTCACATTGCTGGAACCCCGTGGCGATGGCGTCTGGACCGCTCTGATCAAGCCGTTGAAAAAGCTGAAACGCGGCGAAGATGTCGTATTCAATGCAGATCTATCCGCGACCTTGCAGGATGTCATCGACGGGCAAGGCGTCCTGGCCTTCAACCTGACGGGGCACGATTTTGATGTGGCGCTGAACGCCGCGGGTGCGATGCCCCTGCCGCCCTATATCGCAGCCAAACGACCGGCAGATGCGCAGGACAAGCAGGATTACCAAACCGTCTTTGCGCGAAAAAAAGGGGCCGTGGCGGCGCCAACCGCCTCCTTGCATTTTGATGCGGCGCTGCTGGCGCAGCTGGCTGACATGGGCGTCGATTTCACCCATGTAACGCTGCATGTCGGGGCCGGAACATTTCTGCCCGTCAAGGTGGATGACGTGACCACGCACAAGATGCATTCAGAATGGGGGCAGGTGAGTGATCGCGCGGCCTCTGAGATTGCAGCGACCAAAGCCTCCGGCGGGCGGGTCATCCCGGTTGGTACAACAGCTTTGCGCCTAATTGAAACGGCGGCGCAACGCGGCGAATTCGGGGTGTGGCAGGGGGACACGGATATTTTCATCTACCCCGGCTTTGATTTTCAGGTCGCGGACGGGCTGATGACCAATTTCCATTTGCCCAAATCAACGCTGATGATGCTGGTCTCGGCACTGATGGGCCAGCAGACCGTGCGCGGCATTTACGATCACGCCATCGCTGCGCAGTATCGTTTCTTTTCATATGGAGACGCGTCGCTTCTCTTTCCAAAATAACGCTTCAAGTGCGCAAAGCGACCTGCAAAGTCGCACTTGGGCCGGACCGGGCAATTTGTCTGAGTCTATGTGGGGTTGTCGTCCCTCCCAACGACCGAATGGAGATCCAGATGCTGCAGGTTTTATCAAGCGCTTGGGCGCTCTTGCTGGGCATGTCCCTGCTGATGGTTGGCAATGGCATGCAGGGGACCCTGCTGGGCATTCGCGGTGAAATCGAAGGGTTCTCCACATTGGAGATGTCGATTGTCATGTCCGCCTATTTCGTGGGATTCCTGGGTGGCTCGCGCATGGCACCCGGGATGATCCGGCGCGTGGGGCACGTGCGGGTTTTCGCGGCCCTTGCGTCGTTGATCTCCGCTGTCATGATCATTTACCCGACCCTGACAGAGGTCTGGGTCTGGACCTTGGGTCGCGTGCTGATCGGGTTTTGTTTTTCCGCCGTTTACGTGACTGCCGAAAGCTGGCTGAACAATGCCGCGACAAATGAAAACCGCGGACAGGCCCTGTCGCTTTACATGATCGTTCAGACCGCGGGCATCGTGCTCAGCCAGGCGCTGTTGTTGACGGCGGACCCCTCCGGCTACGTGCTTTTTGTCATCCCATCAGTGCTGGTTTCCATCGCGGTGACGCCGATTTTGCTGTCGATCAGTCCGACACCTGCCTTTGAGGCCACCAAACCCATGAGCCTGAGAGAGCTGGCTGGCTATTCCCCGATGGGATGCGTGGGCATGTTCTTGCTGGGCGGTATCTTTTCCGCCCAGTTCGGCATGGCCTCGGTTTTTGGCGCTAAGGCGGGTCTGAGCGTCGCCCAGATTTCAACTTTCGTGGCGATGTTCTTTGTGGGCGCGGTCCTGTTGCAATACCCGATTGGATGGATATCGGACCGGATGGACAGACGTTTTCTGATCCTGATCGTCTCGGCGGTTGGTGTCGCGGGATCGGTGCTCGGACTGTTGCTGGGCGGCGAGTTCACGTTGCTGCTGGCGTCCGCCTTCGTCGTGGGAGGGATGTCAAATCCGCTTTATTCGCTGCTAATTGCGCATACCAACGACTTCCTGGAGCACGAGGATATGGCTGCGGCTTCGGGCGGGCTGATCTTTATCAATGGTCTCGGGGCCATCCTCGGGCCGATCATCACAGGCTACATGATGGACTTTGTTGGGCCGGGCGGGTTCTACCTCTTCACAGGCGCGCTCTTTGCCTTGCTGGTCGCATACGCGGGATATCGCTCAACGGTGCGGAAATCTATTCCCGTCGACGAGACGGGCGCTTATGTGGCAGTGGCACCGTCCTACACGTCGGTTGCACTGGAATATGCACAGGAATATGCCATCGAAACGGAGCTCAGCGACGAAAACACCTCAACCACAAATTGAATGTGTCGTAATGATGCAAAAAGTGACTAGGAAATTAACGTGAACAGACCTTAACCTATGAATGTGGTTTGTTTATTTGGAGACTGTAGTAATGGTTGATCCGCAAGAAATTTTAAGCTTTTGGTTGGATGAAATAGACCCCGAAGGTTGGTACAAGCAGTCCGATGCGCTCGATGCAGCGATCCGGACGAAATTTGAAGAGACTTGGCATGGCGCCTGTGAGGGGCGGTTTTCGCTTTGGCTCACATATCCCTCGGGGGCCTTGGCCTACACAATTCTGATGGATCAGTTCTCTCGCAATATGTTCCGTGATACAGGGCAGGCGTTTGCGAGTGACCGTGCCGCTTTGGCGGCGGCGAAATCAGCCATCGACAAGGGTTGGGATATTCGGATTAATGAGCCCGCGCGGCAGTTTTTCTACCTCCCGCTCATGCATTCTGAAAATCTTTGTGATCAGGACCGCTGTGTGCGGCTGATGTGCGAGCGGATGCCTGCGGGTGGTGCTGAGCACCTTCTGCATGCGCAGGCCCACCGCGCTGTTATTCGCCAGTTTGGGCGCTTCCCGACCCGCAATGAAGCGCTGGACCGGCCTCATACGAAAGCCGAGCAGGAATTTCTCGCTCGTGGAGGTTACGGAGAGATGATCCGGAGCCTGCAGGCGGCAAAAGCCGCCTGAAAGAAACGCTGACGTTTCGAGACCACGGCGCGCAAATGTCGCGCCGTGCAGCATGTTGCCGCTGGGTTCAATATAGTTTAACGGTAAACTATATTTTCCTTATCCCTTCTGCGAGGACGTGACATGGCTGCAAAATCCTTCGATCTTATTGTGATTGGTGCGGGCCCGGGGGGCTACGTTGCGGCCATCCGTGGTGCGCAATTGGGGATGTCTGTTGCCATTGTCGAGCGGGAACATCTGGGGGGCATTTGCCTCAACTGGGGATGTATTCCGACCAAGGCAATGCTGCGGTCTTCCGAGGTCTTCCACCTGATGCACCGCGCCAAGGAGTTTGGGCTGAAGGCCGACAACGTCGGCTACGATCTCGACGCGGTTGTAAAACGGTCGCGGAAAGTCGCAGGGCAGCTCTCGGGTGGCATCGGTCATCTGATGAAGAAAAACAAAGTCACTGTGTTCATGGGAGAGGCCATGATCCCGGCCAAGGGCAAAGTGAGTGTGAAAACCGAAAAAGGCAGCGAGGAACTGACCACCAAGAACATCGTTTTGGCCACGGGTGCACGGGCGCGCGAACTGCCGGGTCTGGAGGCGGACGGCGATCTGGTCTGGACCTACAAACACGCGCTGGAACCCAAACGCATGCCCAAAAAATTGCTGGTCATTGGCTCCGGCGCCATCGGGATCGAATTTGCCAGTTTCTACAACACACTTGGCGCGGATACGACGGTGGTTGAGGTCATGGACCGCGTGCTGCCGGTTGAGGATGCCGAAATCTCCGCCTTTGCCAAGAAATCCTTCGAAAAGCAGGGCATGAAGATCATGCAGAAAGCCATGGTCAAGCAGCTTGATCGCGCCAAAGGCAAGGTGACCGCGCATATCGACGTGGGTGGCAAGGTTGAAAAGCACGACTTTGACACGGTGATCTCGGCAGTGGGCATTGTCGGCAACACCGAAGGGTTGGGACTCGAAGCGCTGGGCGTGAAAGTCGACCGTACCCATGTGGTCACCGATGAATTCTGCCGCACCGGCGTCGATGGTCTTTATGCCATCGGTGACATCGCGGGCGCCCCGTGGCTGGCGCATAAGGCGTCCCACGAGGGTGTCATGGTCGCCGATCTAATCGCGGGCAAACACGCGCATCCCGTCAAACCCGAAACCATTGCGGGCTGCACCTATTGCCATCCGCAAGTGGCCAGCGTGGGCTTTACCGAAGCCAAGGCCAAGGAGCTTGGTCACGACATCAAGGTCGGGCGTTTCCCCTTTATCGGCAACGGCAAGGCCATCGCGCTGGGCGAACCTGAAGGCATGATCAAGACCATTTTTGATGCCAAGACCGGTGAATTGCTGGGCGCGCATATGGTGGGTGCCGAAGTAACCGAACTGATCCAGGGCTATGTGGTCGGGCGTCAGTTGGAGACCACAGAAGAAGACTTGATGAACACTGTCTTCCCGCATCCGACGCTCTCTGAAATGATGCACGAATCCGTGCTGGACGCCTACGGCCGCGTCATTCATATGTAGCACAGCGGGGGGCCTTCCCCGCGGAGGTCCCCGCAGATGCACCCCACGCAATTCGAAAAGAAAACCCCTTGGGGTCTGGTGCTGGCACTGTGGGGTGCGGGGCTGGGCGCGGCGGCGCAATACGGCAAGTTCAGCGCGATTTTCGACCAACTACCAGAGGTTTACCCGGACGCGGGGGCGTCACTGGGGTTCGTGGTGTCGATCGTCGGCCTTCTGGGCATCTTCTTCGGTGTGGCCGCGGGGTTGATGGTGGCCCGCATCCGGTATCGCCGGGCGCTTTTATGGGCGCTTTGGGCGGGGGCGGCCATTTCCGCCTTTCAGGCGCTGCTGCCGCCGCTGCCCTGGATGCTGGCCAGCCGCGCCTTGGAAGGATTGTCTCATCTGGCCATGGTGGTTGCAGCACCAACCCTGATCGCCCAGCTTTGCGCGCCCAGGGATCGCGGGCTTGCTCTGACGCTTTGGGGGACATTTTTCGGCGTTTCCTTCACCGTTCTGGCCTGGGCCGGGCTGCCGCTTGTGGCGTGGCAGGGCATCCCGGCGCTGCTGATCGCGCATGCGATCTATCTGGCGATTTTTGCACTCTTCCTCGGTGCCAGGTTGCGCGCCCTCAGCATTGACACGCCGGTCCCGCCTCTGTCCCTGTCGAAAATTGTCAAAGACCACGCGACGATCTACCGGTCGCCGTCGATCTCGGCACCTGCCATCGGATGGCTGTTCTACACCTTCTGCTTCGTCTCGATCCTGACCGTGATGCCGCCCTACATCGCGGAAGAGAGCCGCGCCTTTGTCATGGGGGCCATGCCACTGTCGAGCATCGCGTCGTCCATGATCATCGGCGTGGCCCTGCTGCGCATCATGTCAGCCGTCACGGTCATCGGGATCGGCTTTGCCGCAAGTGCGCTGGTCATGATCTGGCTCTGGCAGGTTCCTGGCGATCCAATGGGCTGTTTGCTGTTGGCGGCAGCCATGGGGTTGGTGCAGGGGGCAAGCTTTGCCGCCGTGCCGCAACTGAACGGATCGCCCGCCACGCAGGCGCAGGCCAATGGGGCGTTGGCGCAAATGGGCAATGTCGGTAATACGCTGGGAACGCCGGTTATGGCTGTGACAATTGGCGCCATCGGGTACGCTGGCCTGCCGCTTCTTGCCGGATGTGCCTTTGCGCTGGGAGGGTGCGCGCATTTGGCGCTGGCGCGACGGCGAGCCCGCGCTTAAAGTTTACCTTTTGTTCTCATTTTTTCATTGGCTAATTGCCGGAATACGCCTATGTCTATCGGGTTACACGGGGGTGCCTGATGGCCGAGCTAAAACATATCGAAGTACGCGGCGCGCGCGAACATAATCTCAAGAGCATCGACGTGGATATTCCGCGCGACCAACTGGTTGTGATTACAGGGCTTTCGGGGTCAGGCAAATCGTCTCTGGCGTTTGACACGATCTACGCCGAAGGGCAGCGCCGCTACGTGGAATCACTCTCCGCCTACGCCCGGCAGTTCCTCGATATGATGCAGAAACCGGATGTGGATCATATTGCCGGTCTCTCGCCGGCGATTTCCATCGAACAGAAAACCACATCGAAAAATCCACGCTCGACCGTTGGCACGGTGACCGAAATCTACGACTACATGCGGCTGCTATTCGCGCGGGTCGGCACCCCTTATTCGCCCGCGACCGGCAAACCCATCGAAGCGCAGCAGGTTCAGGACATGGTGGACCGTGTCATGACCATGGAGGAAGGCACGCGCGCCTACCTGCTGGCCCCGATTATCCGCGACCGGAAAGGCGAATACCGCAAGGAATTTCTGGAACTGCGCAAGCAGGGTTTCCAGCGAGTCAAGGTCGACGGGCAGTTTTATGAGCTGGACGAACCGCCGGCCCTCGACAAGAAATTCCGCCATGACATCGACGTGGTGGTCGACCGGATTGTGGTGCGTGAAGGGCTGGAGACACGGTTGGCAGATTCCTTGCGCACCGCATTGGATCTGGCCGATGGCATCGCCATTCTCGAAACCGCCCCGACCGAAGGCGATCCGGAACGCACGACGTTCTCGGAAAAATTCGCCTGTCCGGTCTCGGGATTTACGATTCCCGAGATCGAACCGCGGTTGTTTTCCTTCAACGCGCCTTTTGGTGCCTGCCCGGAATGCGACGGGCTAGGGGTCGAGCTTTTCTTTGACGAGCGCCTCGTGGTGCCTGACCAGAACCTGAAAATCGCTGATGGCGCGCTGGCTCCGTGGCGCAAGGGGAAATCCCCGTATTTTCTGCAAACCATTGAAGCGATTGCCAAACATTACAAGTTCAAACAGTCGGACAAATGGAAAGACCTGCCCGAAAAGGTCCAGCAGGTGTTTCTCTATGGATCGGGTGAAGAAGAGATTGCCTTCCGCTACGATGAAGGCGGTCGCGTCTATCAGGTGACCCGCGTCTTTGAGGGTGTGATCCCGAATATGGAGCGGCGCTATCGCGAGACCGACAGCAACTGGATTCGCGAGGAGTTCGAGCGCTATCAAAACAATCGCCCCTGTGGATCCTGTGGCGGTTTTCGTCTGCGCGAAGAAGCGCTGGCCGTGAAAATCGCCGGTCTGCACGTGGGCGAGGTTGTCCAGATGTCGATCCGCGAGGCTTTTGACTGGTGCGAAACCGTCCCGGACCACTTGACCAAACAGAAAAACGAAATTGCCCGCGCGATCCTCAAGGAAATCCGCGAAAGGCTTGGATTTCTCAACAACGTGGGTCTTGAATACCTGACGCTCAGCCGGAACGCAGGCACGCTATCGGGGGGCGAAAGCCAGCGCATCCGACTGGCCTCGCAAATCGGGTCGGGTTTGACGGGCGTGCTTTATGTGCTGGATGAGCCGTCCATAGGTTTGCATCAACGCGACAATGACCGCTTGCTCCTGACCCTGAAAAACCTGCGGGATCAGGGCAATACGGTGATCGTTGTCGAGCATGACGAAGAGGCGATCCGCGAAGCGGATTACGTATTCGATATCGGCCCCGGCGCAGGGGTGCACGGTGGACAGGTGGTCAGTCACGGCCCGCCAGCCACCATTGCACATGACAAGAATTCGATCACTGGCCAGTACCTGACCGGCGTGCGCGAGATTCCGGTGCCTGCCACGCGACGCAAAGGCAACAAGAAGAAGGTTCAGGTTGTCAAAGCCACCGGCAACAATCTGCAAAATGTGACGGTCGATTATCCCTTGGGCAAATTCGTCTGCGTGACCGGTGTGTCGGGTGGGGGCAAATCCACCCTGACCATCGAAACCCTGTTCAAGACCGCCTCAATGCGCCTGAACGGTGCGCGCCAGACGCCCGCGCCCTGCGAGACGATCAAGGGGCTCGAATATCTCGACAAGGTCATCGACATAGACCAGCGCCCGATCGGCCGGACGCCACGGTCAAACCCTGCGACCTACACAGGCGCCTTTACCCCGATCCGCGACTGGTTTTCAGGACTGCCCGAAGCAAAGGCGCGTGGCTACAAACCGGGGCGGTTTTCGTTCAACGTCAAGGGCGGGCGGTGCGAGGCCTGTCAGGGGGACGGTGTCATCAAGATCGAGATGCATTTTCTGCCCGATGTCTATGTGGAATGCGAGACCTGCAAGGGCGCGCGCTACAACCGCGAGACACTGGAAATCAAGTTCAAGGGCAAGAGCATTGCCGATGTGCTGAACATGACCGTGGAAGACGCGCAGGCGTTTTTCTCGGCGGTTCCGTCCATCCGCGAAAAGATGGACGCGTTGATGCGGGTCGGGCTTGGCTATATTAAGGTCGGCCAGCAAGCCACCACGCTGTCGGGGGGTGAGGCGCAGCGCGTTAAACTCTCCAAGGAACTCAGCAAACGCTCAACGGGTCGTACGCTTTACATTCTGGATGAGCCGACCACGGGCTTGCATTTCGAAGACGTGCGCAAGCTGCTGGAAGTGCTGCATGAACTGGTGGATCAGGGTAACTCGGTGATTGTGATCGAGCATAACCTGGATGTTGTGAAAACGGCTGACCATATCATTGATATCGGGCCAGAAGGCGGCGACGGAGGAGGCCGTATCGTGGCAACCGGAACGCCTGAAAAAGTGGCGGAGGTGCCGGAAAGCTACACCGGTAAGTACCTGAAACCGATGTTGCACGCGCGGGGCAAGGTCGCTGCTGAGTAGCTTCGGAGCCCTTTGATGGGCGTGCTGAAATGCGCCTTGATGACCCCTGTTGTAATGTGATCGGCGCGTCCTGCAATCAGACCGCTGGACCGAGATTATTGGTTGGGCTCAGGCAGAGATCGAGAAGCCGTTTGAAATCTGGCTCGGCTAATTTATCGAACTCGCGACAGAGCGCTTCGATCTCGCAGGCGCGGTGGCTGCCCAGAACCGGATTCGCAAACAGGTGGAATTTGTCAGAGATTTCTGCATCACTGAGCGGCAAATCAGCATCGCCCCGAGGGGTACGTGGTGTGGACTCGTATTGCGACCCGTCTGTGAGCGTCAGAGTGACCTGTGCCCATCTCTTGCCTTCGCTGATCTTCGTGAAATGCGGATCATCAATGAGATGCGTAGCCTTGCTAATGCGCAGGATTTCGGCGTCCTGAAGCGTCGAAGGTGTCAGTTCGGGCAGACCGAGCTGCCCGCGCACAATCATGGCGGCGACCGGGAATGCGATGGCGTAGGCAAATTCATCCGGTGTTGCGGGTGCGTGCCCTGCAAGGCGGGTGGCATTATGGAAGGTTCGAATGTCGACCCGGGCAATCTGCGCATGATGCAGGTGATGCTCCTGCATCAGGTCGTGGGCCGCATCCAGCGCGGGATGCGCCCAACGACAACAGGGGTAGGGCTTGTAATGGGTATCTTGCGCGACACGCCAGGATGATCCGAGATCAGCCCAGAATTCGCCAGCGTTTTCACAGGTCAGCGCCGGGGCACCGGTGAATCCCATTTGGGCCAGATAGCCTGCGGTGACGCCGGTTGGCGCGCCCCAGCCGACACCATCCCGCACCATGGTCGGATGATCAATGCAGCGCATCATCTGGCTCCGGGGACCATGGTATTCGCCAATCCCGGCAGCATGGCGGATTTGATCTGGCGAACATCCAAGGACACGCGCGGTGGCAATGGCGACGCCAACGGCTGTCCAGGACCCTGAGGTGTGATAGTCCGCGCAGGTTGCGTGCTGAGCCAACCCCGCCCGGTAGCTGGTTTCGTAAGAAAGAGCCAAAAGTGTCGCGAAATCAGCGGCTTTCATATCATTTTTAACGTCGGCCATGGCCAGCATGGCGGGAAAAACTGCCGATCCGGCATGCCCTTTGCACGGAGACGAGCCGTCATGGGCGTCTATGCTGTCGACCGTGAAGGCACCGGCCATGGCGGCTCCGGCGGGGCTGGTGATTGTGCCATTCATTAAAATACGCGCGCCACCGGCTGATCCGACCCCATAAAGTGCGACTGCGTTCCGTCGCGCGATCCCGGCCATGCCGGTCGATGATGCCGCGGCTGCAACGCCCATCGTGTCGAGAAAAGATCTGCGCAACACGGACAAAACCTCGGGCGGCAGGTCCGTGTAACTCAAATCTGCGGCAAACTCGTGAAAGGCTGGGGGCATCGGAACCTCTTGGTGGATTGGCATCACCTTAGGGGAGCGCCGTTCCGCAACTTGCCTGTTTGCGACTTACGTTTGCCTTCCGCGCGCTGAAAAACGGGGCAGCATCGCGGAAAAATCCTTGCCCAGACCATCCTCATTCTCGACGAAATGCGCATATAGCTGATGCGCCAATGCGCCCATGGGCGTATCGGCATCCACGGCTTCGGCAGCTTGTTGGGAAAGCCCGAGGTCCTTGAGCATCAATTCGGCGGCAAATCCGGGTTGATAACCGTTATCGGCAGGGCTTGTGGGGCCAACGCCCGGGGCGGGGCAATAGGCATTCATGCTCCAACTGTATCCGGAGGAGGTGCTGACCACATCAAACATTTTCTGGCGGTCCAGTCCCAGTTTGTCGGCCAGTGCGAAGGCTTCACAGGTTGCGATCATGGTCGCCCCGAGGATCATGTTGTTGCATATTTTGGCGGCCTGTCCGGCACCTGCTTCCCCGCAATGGACGGCTTTCTGTCCCATGATGTCAAAAAGGGGCTGTGCTTTGGCGAAGGCCTCTGTCGTACCACCGGCCATGAAGGTCAGCGTGCCACCCGCGGCCCCGCCGATCCCACCAGAGACGGGTGCATCGACAAAGCCCAAAGCTCTTTCGGTGGCTTGCCCGGCAACATCACGGGCCGCTTCTACGTCCACGGTCGAGCAATCGAGCAAGAGGGCGCCAGCTTGCATGGCTGGCAGAACCTCAGATGCGACCGCACGGAGAATATCGCCATTGGGGAGCATCGTGATCACCACATCCGCCCCTGCTGCGGCGTCAACTGCGGATTGGGTTGCGGCGACGCCTTCGGGGGGCTGTGCGGCGGTATCAAAACCCCGTACCTCATGCCCCGCCTTGGCAAGATTAACGGCCATAGGCGCGCCCATATTGCCCAATCCGACAAAGCCGATTTTGAGTTTTGTCATCTGTGCATCTCCCAGCTTCAGTTTGTTTTGACCAAGCGGCATGAGCATCTTGCTGACTTCGGCGGCTGGCACCTGGCCATCGGTAAATCGCCACTTGGGGTTTCGATCCTTGTCGATGATGGTGGCCCTGATACCCTCCAGAAAATCGCCGTGTTCCATAGCCCTGTAGGTAAAACGATATTCAAGATCGAGCGCCTTGGCCATGGTGATGGAAGGTCCGCGCAGCCTGTGAATGAGTTCCACGCAGCACGCCATTGATAAGGGGCTGTTTCTGTTCAGTCTGTCCTGCGCCGCTGCCGCAAATTCACGATCATCGTGCCGCAGCGAACTCAGAATGTCACCAAGCGTTTCTCCGCCAAAATGCTGGTCGATTTCGCCCAGATTTTTCGCCAATTGCCCTTCAGGCGCGGTTTGAGCGGCGTCTGACAGGATATCGGGGCCGGCACCTGCCTCAAGGGCCTCAATCAGGCGCGGCCACTCGGCTTGGGGAATAAAGTGATCGGCAAATCCGGCAAGAATGGCGTCTGCCGCTGACATGCGTGCGCCCGTCGTCCCGAGATATTCGCCGACCCGGCCCGGTGCCAGGGCAAGCAGCAGGGAGCCACCTACGTCAGGGATCAATCCGATGCCGCACTCTGGCATCGCAATCTGGCTGCTCTCTCCAACGATACGGTGCGACCCGTGGCAGCCGATCCCGACGCCGCCGCCCATGGTGAACCCCTGAAGGAACGAAATCACCGGTTTGGGATAGTCGAATATCTTGCCATTCAGGCGGTATTCGTCTGCCCAGAATTTCTGGCCAAAGGCATAATTCGCCTCAATGCCGGTTTCATAGAGTTCAGCGATATCGCCACCGGCACAAAAGGCCTTGTCGCCGGATGCATCAATCACAATTTGAGTAACGTCCGGATCGGTGAGCCAGCGATCAAATGCCGCTTCGATCGCGAGGCACATTTCATAAGTGATCGCGTTCAGGGCGGTGGGCCTGTTCAAGGTGATACGGCCCGTGGGGCCAACGGCGCGAATTGAGATGTCTTTCATACTGGTTTTCATAGGCCAGCAAGGCCCGCACAGCAACCGAATCGGCGGTGATCGAAACGCCGATTTTCAATCCAGAATTCAACCACCGGATAGCTTTTGGAGCGTCGCGAAGTAGATCTCAAAAAGCGTTTTCTACTATGCGGTGAATTTTGCGCGGTATTTCGCCTGTATATTTCGCGGATCGGTAGAATACAATCCGTACCGGTAATCACGTATTGTTGATAAGCATATGATAAATAACAGTATATATCTGTAAAATTAACCGAAAATTTGCAAATCAGATTGCGGCAAAAATGCGCCCATGGTAGTTTGCGCGTGGTAAGTGGTGGTTCCGAGTTAGGCACCGTAAACCGACAAAGCTTTGTAACGAATATAATGAGGAATATCGGAATGAGTGTTAAATATTTAGCGGCCGGCATGACCGCTGCAGCTCTGACAATTTTCGCAAGTTCAGCATCCGCCGCGACAATGTCCGCGACGTTTGACCTGACGGGCAATGACTCGCTGCGCTACAACAATCTTTCAAATGCGTTGGATCCAATGACCCAGGGTGGTTTGACCGCAACTTTCAAAGCGGGCTCAACCATTGGTAACATCACAGGTGTTTCCAACGGAACGACCGGCTTCACCAATATCGGCGTGACTTTGGCGAATGATCCACACATCGGTCGCTACGGCGGCGGTGCAGGTGTTGTCAATTCGACAGGTGACAACGATCACCAGGTCGACGGCAGCGGCTATAGAGACTTCATCGAGGTTGTTTTCTCGCAAGCCGTTCGCTTGACATCGGTTGATTTCAGCTTCTTCGGCAGCAATGACAACATGCGTTGGCTCTATGACGCAAATGAAGATGGCAAGATTGATGACGGTGATTTCATCAGCTTCAGCCAGTCCAGCGATCCCTTCACCAACTTTGGTGGTGTTTCCAGCAAAGTCTGGGGCATTATGGCGTTTGATTCCAATGATGAGTGGAAACTGCGTGCGGTGACCGCAGAATACGACGTACCAGGGGTTCCCTTGCCTGCGGCGGGTTGGATGTTGATCGGTGCACTTGGTGGCATGGGCGCGCTGCGCCGTCGCCAGAAAAAGGCCTGATCGCCTTTTATCGAAACCGCTAAAAGCGGCTCTTTTCAGAGCCGCTTTTTTTATTTGGGCAGGCCTGTCCTACAAGCCAGAGCAATGAGTTTCTATTCCATCACTGGAATGGAAAATTCGCCGCCTTCCTTGATGCCTGACGGCCAGCGGGAAGTAACCGTTTTTGTCCGCGTGTAGAATTTGAACGCATCGGGGCCGTGCTGGTTCAGATCGCCAAACACCGACTTCTTCCATCCGCCGAAGGTGTGGTAGGCCAATGGCACCGGGATTGGCACATTCACACCGACCATGCCGACGTTGACACGATTGGCGAAATCGCGCGCCGCATCCCCGTCACGCGTAAAAATCGCGGTGCCGTTGCCGTATTCATGATCCATCGCCAGCCCGAGTGCCTCTTCGTAGCTTTGGGCGCGCACGGTCGACAGGACGGGCCCGAAAATCTCGTGCTTGTAGATGTCCATGTCCTTGGTGACATTATCAAAGAGATGCGCGCCGACGAAAAAGCCATCTTCATAACCCTGAAGGCTGAAGTTCCGCCCGTCGACGACCAGTTTTGCGCCCTGATCAATGCCGGTTTGCACCAGCCGTTCGATGTTGGCTTTGGCAGCGGCCGTGACGACGGGGCCGTAATCCACATCCGTGCCAGCCGTGTACGGGCCGACTTTCAGCTTTTCGATCCGGGGCACCAGCTTTTCGATCAGACGGTCGGCGGTCTCATCCCCAACCGGGACCGCGACGGAGATCGCCATGCAGCGCTCGCCCGCAGCACCATAACCCGCCCCGACAAGCGCATCCGCAGCCTGATCCATATCCGCATCCGGCATGACGATCATATGGTTCTTGGCACCGCCAAAACATTGCACGCGCTTGCCGTTCGCGCAGCCCGTAGCATAGATGTATTCGGCAATGGGGGTGGACCCGACAAATCCAATGGACTGGATAACGTCATTGTGCAGGATCGCATCGACGGCAGTTTTGTCGCCGTTGACGACCTGCAAAATACCCTTGGGCAGCCCTGCTTCTTCGATCAGTTCCGCAAGCATCAACGGCACCGAAGGGTCCCGCTCGGACGGTTTGAGGATGAAGGCGTTGCCGCAGGCGATGGCCGGGGCGAACATCCACATCGGGATCATTGCGGGAAAGTTGAAGGGGGTAATGCCAGCGGTCACACCCAGCGCCTGACGCATGGAATACATGTCAATGCCCGGGCCCGCGCTATCGGTGTATTCGCCTTTCAGCAATTGCGGCGCGCCGATGCAATATTCGACAACCTCCAGCCCGCGCTGCACATCGCCCGCAGCATCTGGCAAGGTCTTGCCATGTTCCCGGCTCAGGGCTTCGGCGAGTTTGTCCATGTCGCGGTTCAGCAGATCGACGAACTTCATCAACACACGCGCGCGGCGCTGCGGATTGGTTGCAGCCCATGCCGGCTGTGCGGCTTGTGCGAAAGCAACCGCCTGCGCCAGTTCCTCTTCGGAGGCCAGAGGGCATTGCGCCTGGACCTCACCCGTGGCCGGGTTCATCACATCCGCAAATCGGCCTGACGTGCCTTTGACATGCGCGCCGTTGAGGTAGTGGGTAAGTTCTTGCATTTGTTTCTCCGAGTTGGGGGTGGTTCCCGCGGGGCTTGGTCATGCACTTCATGTGCCGATAGCTTGCTTGTCTCGCACCATAGTCTTGCAAAAAAAAACGGGAAAGGGGCAAGGTGACAAAGCGGCTTTGCAATTGTGCAAAACGGCCTGCCGGGTTTCTGGTAGTGTTGGACGGTTCCTGAAGACGGCGGAGGGCTCAGGATGCAAACGAATTGGGACGACCTGCGTCTGTTTCTCGCTGTCGCCCGCGAGGAGAGTCTTTCAGGTGCCGGCAAGGTGCTGCGGCTTGATCCGGCGACTCTGGGGCGCCGGATGCAGCGGTTGGAGGCATCACTCCAGGCCAGTCTCTTTGTAAAATCACCTCAAGGATACGCGCTGACCGAGGCGGGCACGACCTTGCTGGCGCGTTCTGAGGCGGCTGAACGCGCTATGCGGGGTGCGGTTGCGGATTTGCCGGTTCAATCAGACCGGCTCAGCGGCCAAATCCGTATTGGGGCTCCGGACGGCAGCGCCAACTATCTGCTCCCGCAGGTCTGCGCCGCAATTTCAGATGAAAACCCGGAACTCGACATCCAGATTGTTGCTTTGCCTCGGGTATTCAACCTCTCCCGGCGCGAAGCGGATATGGCCATTGCCGTGAGCGCCCCGACGGCCGGGCGTCTGGTGGTGCAGAAAATCACGGATTACCACCTGCATCTGGCAGCATCAGAATCCTATCTCGAAACACAAGGTGACATCAGCGATATTGCCGATCTCAGCAAGCACAGGATCGTTGGCTACATTCCGGACATGATCTTTGATCGGGAACTGGATTATCTCAACGACCTTGGCATATCCCGTGTTTCTTTGGCCTCAAATTCCGTTTCGGTGCAAATCAACTGGATCAGACAGGGTGGCGGCATCGGCATCGCGCATGATTTTTCGGTTCCGGCCATGCCCGGAGTTCGGCGTATATTGACCGATCAGATCAGCCTGACCCGGGCTTTCTACCTGATCCGGCATCTTGATGATCAACGCAATCCGCGTCTCAGCCGCTTTGCAGAAGCCTTGAGTCAGGGGCTGCGCGCAGAAGTTGCAAGACTTGAAGCGCTGGCTTGACTTGAAATCACTTTGCGGTGACGCTGAGGCAGGTTTCGACACGTTTCAAGGAGGTCCGACATGTTGGTGTCCCAAATTCTAAAAACCAAGGCGTTGCAGGATGTTGTGACGGTTACGCCATCCTTGTCGGTGGCGGAGGCCGCAAAGATGCTGTCTGAAAAACGCATTGGTACGGTTGTTGTCTCGCGAGACGGGAATTCCGCTGATGGGATTTTATCAGAACGTGACATTGTACGTGACATCGGCGCGCGCGGTGCAGGATGCCTGGCCAATCCGGTCGAAACGCTGATGACCACGAAACTGGTGACGTGCAGCCCTGAAGATCCCGCAGATTCGGTTTTGCAAAAAATGACTGATGGACGTTTTCGCCATATGCCGGTGCTGAGCGACGGCGTTCTTGTGGGCGTGATCTCGCTTGGCGATGTGGTGAAAGCCAAACTGATGGAATTGGCGATGGAGAAAGATGCCCTTGAGGGCATGATCATGGGGCACTGAAGGACCCCTGGCGGGCAGGGAGGTCCTTACCCGCTTGCAATTCCGCCCCTGAAGTGGTCGGGTCACAAAAATACTCACGACAGGAGAGACCACATGCGCGTTGGCCTCTATCCCGGCACCTTTGATCCCATCACCCTGGGCCATATCGACATCATCCGCCGTGCTGCTGTGCTGTTGGACCGCCTCGTGATCGGTGTGGCGATCAACAGAGACAAGGGGCCGCTGTTTTCGTTGGAAAAACGCGTGGCTCTGATCGAGGCCGAATGTGTTGAACTGGCCGCTCAGACCGGTATTGAAATTATCGTGCATCCCTTTGAAAATCTGCTGATTGATTGCGCCCGGGATGTTGGCGCCCAGATTATCGTGCGGGGTCTTCGTGCGGTTGCGGATTTTGAGTATGAATATCAAATGGTTGGTATGAACCGGCAGTTGGACAATGGGATAGAGACTGTGTTCCTGATGGCCGAGGCGCAGCATCAGGCGATTGCCAGCAAGCTCGTCAAGGAAATCGCGCGTCTCAACGGCGATGTCAGCAAATTCGTGACCCCCCGTGTCAGAGCAGAGTTGGTGCAACGTTTCGGCGCACGCTGAGGATCAGATCAGCGCGCCCATGCGCGCTGCGGTATCCAACATACGGTTGGAAAAACCCCATTCATTGTCATACCAGGCCAGAACACGCACCAGGGTGCCATCCTGAACACGCGTCTGATCTTCGGCGAAAATGGCGCTGTGCGGGTCCTGTCTGAAATCGGAAGACACGAGTTTTCGCGCGGTGGTGCTGATGATGCCTTTAAAAGCATTTGCTGCCGCATCCTGAAAAAAGCGGTTTATCTCTTCGGGGGTCGTCGCGCTGTGTGTTTCGACCGTCAGGTCAATACAGGAGACATTCGGCGCTGGCACACGGATGGCTTGCCCGGTGATCCGCCCCGCCAAATCGGGGAGGACCTGACCCAGAGTGAGAGCGGCCCCGGTTGAGGTCGGGATCATCGATAATGCGGCGGCCCGTGCGCGATAGAGGTCCGCGTGCGGTGCGTCATGGGTTGGCTGCGTACTGGTGTAGCTATGCACTGTTGTCATCATGCCGCGTTTGATCCCGAGTGTTTCGTGCAAAACATGCGCGACGGGAACAAGGCAATTGGTTGTGCAGGAGCCATTCGACAAAACAGTATCGTCGGGCGTGATCAGATGATCGTTCACACCGTAGACGATTGTTTTCAGGTCTCCCTTGGCGGGCGCAGAAAGCAGAACACGCCGCGACCCGTTTTGCAGATGCCGCCCGGCTGCTGAAGCCTCGGCAAACTTTCCACTGCATTCCAACGCGATATCCACGTCTTGCCAGGGCAGGGCGGCCGGGTCCGTATCAGAAGTCATGTTGATGGGCCGATTGGCCAGGAGAAGCCCCGTGTCTGTCGGCTCAACCGCGTGTCTCAACCGACCGTGGATGCTGTCAAATTCAAACAGATGGGCCAGCGTATCCTTAGGGGCAGGGTCATTGATCGCCACCACCTGCAAATCTGTTCTGTCGCTGTCCAGCAGCGCCCGCAATATCGTGCGTCCGATCCGGCCAAAGCCGTTGATGCCCAATCTGACTGTCATTGTCTGTTCTTTCCGTGGATGCGCGCCGAAGCGTCACAATGGACTCAGCGCCAAAAAGCGAGCCATTCAGTCAGTTCAAACATTTTTTTGCCCAGAAAGACAACATGTTCCGTGCCATAGAAAAAAATGTCGGCAGATATCAGGACCACAATGGTCAGCCCAAGCACAAATGCGATGCCATTGGTCATTTACTGCCTTTCCCAACCGAAAAGCACCACGGTGCAGTTCCGGAAACCCCGCGCGCGAATGATGCGCGGGTCATGCAGGGTATGCCAGCCTCAATGAACGCCCGCAAGCAGCCTTGGTTCAGCCCAGGTGGCCCATGCTGACCGCGACATCGGCCATTCGGGCAGAAAATGCCCATTCATTGTCGTACCAGGCCAGAACGCGGACCGTACGACCGGCAACAACCTTGGTCTGATCCGGCGCGACGATGCAGCTTTGTTCGGTGTGGTTGAAATCTATGGAGACCTTCGCTTCGGCATCATAACCCATGACGCGCGACATGGACCCCATGGCTGCCGCTTGCAATGCCCCATTCACTTCTTCGACGGTCACATCGCGGGGGGCTTCGAAGGTCAGATCAACCGCGGAGACATTCGGGGTGGGCACCCGCATCGCGGTCCCGTCGAGTTTGCCCGCCAGGTTCGGCAAAACCTCACCCAGAGCCTTGGCAGCACCGGTCGATGTCGGAATGATCGCCATGGCGGCAGCGCGCGCGCGGTAAAGGTCATCATGCCGCCGGTCGAGGGTGGGCTGGTCGCCAGTGTAGGAATGGATCGTGGTCATTATCCCACGCTCGATCCCGATCGCCTCGTCCATCACCTTCGCCAGAGGGGCCAGGCAGTTGGTTGTGCAAGATCCGTTCGAAATGACGGTGTCGGAGGGCAACAGATCGCGGTGATTCACGCCGTAGACGATGGTGCGGTCAACCCGCTTTGCGGGGGCTGAAATCAGCACACGTTTTGCGCCGCGTTCGATATGTGTCTTCGCCTTGTCGCCATCGTTGAATTTACCGGTGCATTCCAGCACGACGTCAACGCCGGTCCAATCCAGTTCATTCATGTTGTAGGAAGACATCATGCGGATCGGGCCGCGCCCCAGATCGAGCGAGTTGGCGCCGACCACCACATTCCCGGGAAAGCGCCCGTGTACTGAATCGTATTTGATCAGATGTGCGGAGGTTTCCAAAGGGCCGGTTGCATTGATCGCCACCACATCAATGTCGTTACGACCGGAAGTTGCGATATGGGACAATGTGCATCTGCCGATGCGACCGAAACCGTTGATACCGACTTTGATAGTCATGAATACTCTCCACACGGATCATTTGCGCGCTCTATAACCGCATCCGGCCTTTGGCGGAATGCCAAAAGCGACGTGTTTTCCAAGTGTTAGCGTTAAACTTTGGCAACAGTCTGTTGCCTGCCCGCGAGAATTGTATTCTGTGTACGCATTGCCAAGACCTCTGCATCGTTCTAGGTCTTTTTGTTAACTATAAATGCTGAACAGAGGATGGCAGGATGAGCGGATTGCTGGCGCTTTTGGACGATGTTGCGAGTATTGCGAAGGTCGCGGCCGCCTCAGTGGATGATGTCATTGGTCAAGCGGCGAAGGCAGGCGCAAAGGCCGCAGGGGCGGTGATTGACGATGCCGCCGTGACCCCCAAATACGTTCAGGGGTTCTCTGCCGACCGTGAACTGCCAATCATCTGGCGCATCGCCAAGGGGTCCATGATCAACAAGCTGGTCTATCTGTTGCCGGTCGGTCTTTTGTTGTCCAACTTTGCGCCCTGGCTGATTACACCGCTGCTGATGCTGGGGGGTTGCTACCTCTGTTTTGAGGGGGCCGAGAAGGTCGCCCATGCGCTCGGATTTGGCGGGCACCATCACGCCGCCCATGTTGAAGGAGACCCGGAACCACAGGATCCCGCGCATTTGGAAGAGCAAAAAGCCGCCGGGGCCATCAAAACCGATTTCATCCTTTCCGCAGAGATCATGACAATCGCACTTGCTGCTATTCCGCCCAGTAACTTTTGGATGGAAACAGCAACGCTTGCAGCGGTTGCCGTTATGATCACGGTGGCCGTTTACGGATCAGTGGCGCTGATCGTGAAGGCGGATGACGCAGGACTGGCGCTGGCAAAGAACGGACGGCTTGGGATCACGCGATCCCTCGGCCGGGGTCTGGTCAAGGCCATGCCGGGTGTCATGTGGACACTCACAGTGGTTGGCACGGCAGCCATGTTGTGGGTTGGTGGCAGTATCGTCATCCACGGTATGGAAGTGCTTGGTGCAGGCTGGCTTGGACACAGCATTCACGATCTGTCCTACGCCATCGGCCACGCGCTGCCACAGGCATTGGCGGGCTTCGGTGAATGGGTCGCCAAGGCTGTCATGGACGGTGTTTTTGGCGTTTTCCTCGGCCTGCTGCTGATCCCGGTTGGTGAAAAGCTGGTCGCCCCTTTATGGCAAAGAGCGTTCGGCGCAGGTCATCACTGACGCTCTGGCACCACGCGTTCGTCGGGCGAGCGCTTCAGGCGAGTGGCGAATAGGAAACCTTGTTGGCCGCTTTCGGGCGTGATTCAACAACCAGCGATTTGATGGTTTTGAGCCCGACCAGCACCAGACATGCAAGGATGCCGTAAACCCAATAGTTGATGGCAGCCTGCACAAACCCGTCCCCAACTGCCAGGGTGATCAATGCCGCAAACGTCCCGACCGATCCTGCCAAAAGGCTCAAGACGACTGCCATTTGATGTCTCCGGTTGCCTGCTACATTCATCCCGCGGCGCACAAGACCGCGCTTTGATAAGAAATGTATCTGCCAAACAAAGCCATTGATCCAGCAAGGAGTGCCTGCGGGAGATTGATCGGCATGTTTCCACCGAAGGTTGAGTGCTCTCTTTTTTCTGTAGCAGCAAAAATTAGAGCGCGGCTGACAGAAGTATCAAGCAGCGCTCATCATTTCACGATCAACCACCACGTCAGTGTGATCCGTTATTTTCTTACTTGATCAGAGACTTGGCCTTTTCGGCAACAGCTTCGGCGGTAATGCCAAACTCCTTGTAAAGCGTGGCCGCTGGCGCCGATGCGCCGAAATCATGCATGCCGATAAAACCGGCTTTTTCCCGCCGACCGCGTTCTCCAAAGAGCCAGCGATCCCACCCAAAGCGGATGCCGGCCTCAACAGCCACGCGAACGGGGCCGCCGGGAAGCACACGTTTGCGGTACGATTCGTCCTGCGCCTCGAAAAGCTCCCAACAGGGCATGGAGACGACACGGGTGCCGATGCCTTCTGCCTGCAGGATGTCACGGGCCGCCATGGCGATCTCGACCTCTGAACCGGTCGCCAGCAGAATAGCCTGACGTTTGCCCTCTGCATCCGCCAAGACATAGGCGCCCTGTGCCGTCAGGTTCTTGGTCTTGTGCTCGGTGCGCACGGTGGGCAAGCCCTGCCGCGTCAGGGACAAGACCGAAGGGGTCTCCTTCGAAGACAGCGCCAATTCCCAGGCCTCGGCGGTCTCAATGGTGTCGGCGGGGCGGAATACATGTGTGTTCGGGGTCGCACGGCTGATCGCCAAATGCTCAACCGGCTGGTGGGTTGGGCCGTCCTCGCCCAGACCGATACTGTCGTGCGTCATCACGAAAACCGTGGGGATTTTCATCAAGGCTGCGAGCCGCATGGAGGGCCGTGCGTAATCGGTGAAACACATGAAGGTGCCGCCGTAGGGACGAATACCGCCATGCAGCGCCATGCCGTTCATTGCGGCGGCCATACCATGCTCGCGAATACCCCAGTAGACATAGCGGCCCGCCCGGCTGTCCACGTCGAACACACCAAGATCGCCGGTCTTGGTATTGTTGGAGCCGGTCAAATCCGCCGACCCGCCCACGGTTTCAGGCATCACAGGATTGACGACTTCGAGCACTTTTTCCGAACTGGCCCGCGTGGCGAGTTTCGGTGCGCTTTCCGACATCTGTTTTTTGAACGCCTTGATGGTTGCGCTCAGTTTCTTGGGCGTCTCAAGCGCATAGGCACGGTTGAAGGTTTCGCGTTTTGAACGGGGCAGGGTGTCAAAACGCTCTTCCCAGGCCCGCCGCGTTTCGGCACCGCGCGCGCCTATGGCCTCCCAGGCTGCTTTGACATCCGCGGGGATCTCGAACGGTCCGGTTTTCCAGCCATAGGCCTCTTTTGCAGCGGCAAGTTGTTCCGGGTCTGTCAGCGCCCCGTGCCCCTTGGAGGTGTCTTGCGCTGCGTGGCCCAGAGCGATGTGGGTTTTACACGCCACCATCGTTGGTTTGTTGCCCTTTTTGGCTTGCGTCAGGGCGGCGTCGATGGCCTCCGGATCATGGCCGTCTACTTCCAGAACGGCCCAGCCTGCGGATTTGAAACGGCCGATCTGGTCCGTCTGATCCGACAGGGAAACCGGCCCGTCGATGGTAATGTTGTTATTGTCCCACAAGACAATCAGCTTGCTGAGTTTGTGACGCCCGGCGAGCGTAATCGCCTCTTGGCTAACACCTTCCATCAGGCAACCGTCACCCGCAATCACATAGGTATAGTGATCTACGACCTTTTTGCCGTATTGCGCGCGCTGGATTTCTTCGGCCATGGCGAAACCCACGGAATTTGCGATGCCCTGACCCAGCGGTCCTGTCGTGGTCTCAATGCCGGTTGCATGGCCATATTCCGGATGGCCCGCAGTGATTGCCCCCCACTGGCGGAAATTCTTGATCTGCTCCAGCGTCATGTCCGCATAGCCCGTCAGGTGCAGCAGGGAATAGAGCAGCATCGAACCATGACCGGCCGACAGGATGAACCGGTCGCGATCTGGCCAATTGGGCTGGGAGGGGTCAAAATTCAGGTGTTTCTCAAACAATACCGTGGCCACATCCGCCATACCCATCGGCATACCTGAATGCCCCGAATTTGCGGCAGCAACCGCATCCAGCGTCAACGTGCGGATGGCAGTGGCTTTCGACCAGTGATCGGGGTTGGCGGCAGCGAGGGCTTTGAGATCCACGGGCAAGGTATCCTTTGTCGGTTTCGAGCGGCCCGAAAGAGGGCTGTGCAGCCTGACGGCTGAACTTGCAGCGCTCAATAACAGCCACCCCGCAAAGATCAAGAGCGGGCGGACGGCTTTGCACGCTCCGGACTTCAATAGCGCCGGTCAAACGCTTGATCGCAAAGCAAGGCGCATTTGTTGCACCTGTTGAATAGAGTTACTTTAAAAGGACGGGGTGGCGATTCGGGTCCAAGGCAGTTGGGCAGCCGATCCCGGTAAATGGGACGCATGAGGTGGGCATGAGTGAAATAGAAGAATTGCACAGTCGCATAATGGCGGCCATGGATCGCGTAGCACAGGGTCTTGATGGCCTTGGGCCGGCGGGAGGTGATGACGTCGACGCGCTGAAACAGGCGCTTGACGAAGAGAAGACGGTCAATGCGCAACTGACCGAACGGGTGCGTGTGCTTGGTGAGCGGCAAGAGCAAGCGCTCGAAGCTCTTGAAGCGAAGGCCAACGCAACAGCCGAACGTATGGAAAAGCTCGATACCGATCTGCAAAAGCTCAGACGGGCAAATGCGCAGTTGTCGGAGGCTTGTGAGGCATTGCGCAATGCCAATGCCGAAGGCGTTGGTGAGCCCCATCTGATCAACAAGGCCATGATGGCCGAGCTGGAAGCGTTACGCGCTGCACGTGCGGCAGAAATTGCCGAGGCAGATGAGATCATCGCTGCCCTGACACCGCTGCTCGAAGCGGATGGGGCGCAGCCAGAGGGGGCAAGCTGATGCCGGAAATTACAATCTCAATCGGTGGCCGTAAGTTTGACGTGGCCTGCCAGGCGGGCGAAGAACATTATTTGCAAACCGCTGCCAAAATGCTGGATGACGAAGCGCAGGTGCTATCCGATCAGGTCGGGCGTATGCCAGAGGCACGGATGCTTCTGATGGCGGGTCTGATGCTCGCCGACAAGACCGCCAACATCGAAGACCGCGTCGCAGAGGTTCAGGCGAAGCTGACCGAAAGGGAGGCCGAATTAGCCGGTGTTCGGGACGCAAAGGTCGAACCGGAGCGGGTAGAGGTGCCCGTCGTACCGCAATCGGTCACGGACACTCTGGCGGAATTGGCGGCGCGGGCTGAGGCGCTGGCCGCCTCTGTTGACGAAAAGACAAACGGATAGGTTGCATATAGGCCAGTATCGGCGTCTGCGCGATGCTGGCGACGCCTCTGGTGGCGCAGGGAACTGTGCAGGCCTATCTGTGTGACCGGCAGGTGGAAGTGCCCGTTATCTACGTTGCCGGGCCACCTGCCGCTGTGGTCTTGTCGGTTGAAGGTCGGCTGGTCTACCTCGAATCCACACCCAGCGCCTCCGGTGCCCGATATGCGGGGACCGGGCACAAGAGTTCCTATGTGTGGTGGAGCAAAGGTGATGCGGCGATGCTTGCATGGTTCGACGCCCCCTCCGAAGAAGAGACGCCCCTTTACAAGCAGTGCACAAGAAACGGCAGATAGCGCGACGGCGCTTAGCCGTTGGCTTCGCGAATCTTATCGGCGGCGTCCTTGTCGAAGGTCACACCATTCTCCTCGAGCAGCGTGTCGAGCTCCCCCGAGAGCGTCATTTCCGTAATGATGTCGCATCCGCCGACGAATTCGCCTTTGACATAAAGCTGCGGAATGGTCGGCCAGTCGGAAAAATCCTTGATGCCTTGACGAATGCCTTCATCGGACAAAACATTTACATCCGAAAAATCAACACCCATGTAATTCAACACACCCGCAACCCGGCTGGAAAATCCGCATTGCGGCATTTCCTTGGTGCCTTTCATGAACAAGACAACGTCGTTGCTGGTGATGGTCTCTTTGATCTGTGTGTTTGCGTCGGTCATGTGATTTCCCCTCTGGGTCTATACGTGTCGCGCCACGGAAAGGCGCGGATAAATCTGCGGTCAGTCGGGCGCTTTCGTCGTCAGCGCCAGTGCATGAAGCTCGCCGTTAGAGCCGTCCATCTTTCCTTTGAGGGCCGCATAGACTGCGCGTTGCTGCTGCACCCTGTTCTTGCCGCGAAAACTCTCATCAATGACCATGGCTGCCATGTGGACGCCATCCTCGCCTTCCACCTTGATCTCGGCATCAGGGAAGCTGGCACGCAGGAGGTCTTCGATTTCGCGGGCTTGCATTGGCATATGGAGGCTCCATGTTGGTCTTGAGCTAGATGTAGTGGGCAGCGCCGTCAGGGACAAGGTGTCAATTTGTGCACTGCCGCGCAGGTCCAACGCTACCCTTTGGGGGCGTTTTCGGGCAGACATTTCGCGTAACATGGGAAATAGTCAGGGCGAGGAGAAATGCGATGGATGTTTTCGAAAATGCACCTGAACAGGCGCTGGCCTGGCATGAAGCCGGACAGGGGGCGGTTCTGGCCACGGTAATCGAAACCTGGGGATCTGCACCGCGACGTGTGGGGGCGCAGCTGGTGATCGCCGGAACCGGCGAAATGCAGGGCTCGGTCTCGGGCGGTTGCGTGGAAGGTGCGGTGGTTCTTGAAGCAACGGATGCGCTTGAGAAGGGCGAACAGCGCGTGTTGGAATACGGCGTCAGTGATGGCGACGCATTCGCCGTTGGACTGGCCTGTGGCGGGACAATTCGCATATTGGTCGAACCGGTCGGATCGGTGTTGCCGGTCGAGCTGTTGCGAGGCTTGATGGAAGCGCGGGCCGCCCGCAAACCCGCTGCCTATGTGGTGGGTTTGAGCTCGGGCAAACGCGAACTGGCGTTCGGCGGCTATCCGGATCGTTTTGCCATGGACCGGTCGGGCTTTGAAGAAGACGGCAATGTCTTTGTCGCGATTCACAATCCTCCCCTGCGCCTGGCAATCGTGGGTGCTGTGCATATCGCGCAGGCGCTGGTGCCGATGGCGCGGGTGGCAGGCTATGATCCCTTCATCATAGACCCCAGGGCGGCTTTCGGATCTGAAGCGCGGTTTCCCGGCGAACGCATTTTGTCCGACTGGCCGGATGACGCACTTGATGAGGTGGGTGTGGACAGCCGAACAGCGGTTGTGCTGCTGACCCATGATCCGAAACTGGATGATCCCGCCCTGCATCTGGCCCTGAAATCCGACACTTTCTATATCGGTGCACTGGGGTCGAAGCGCACCCATGCCAAACGTGTAGAGCGTCTTGAAGAAGCAGGGGTGAACCCAACGCAAATTGCCCGGATCAGCGGACCCATCGGGCTTGATATCGGCGCTGCCAGCCCGCCCGAGATTGCCGTATCGATCCTGGCGGAAATGACACAGATATTGAGACGCGGCGCATGAAATTCGGCGCGGTCGACATCGGGCTGGCAGAAGGGGCGGTGCTCGCGCATTCGGTTTCACTGGGTGGGCGGCGCCGACTGCGCAAGGGCCGCATACTGGGTGCCAGCGACATTGCCACCCTGGCCGGAGCAGGCGTTGACACGGTGACGGTCGCGCGCCTTGCGGCGGATGATGTATTTGAAAACGACGCGGCGGCGGCGCTTGCGGCGGCCATTGTGCCCCGGCCCGATGCGCAGAATATACGGGTAACGGAGGCCTTCACCGGGCGGGTCAACCTGCTGGCAACGGGCCCGGGCGTGGCGATGCTGGATGTTGCGGCGATCGAGGCCATCAATCGCGTGCATCCGATGATCACGATAGCAACCGTCCCACCCTACCAGCAAATGGCGGAAGGCGGGATGTTGGCAACCATCAAGATCATTTCCTATGCGGTGCCAGAGGCCGCATTGGCCAAAGCCTGCGCTGTCGCATCGGAGGCGATCCATCTCGCAAGACCGGTGATAGACAGTGTCGCTTTGGTGATCACCGAGATCGACGGGGGCGCTGGCAGCAAGGGGCAAAAGGCCATTGCAGACAGGGTTGCCGCCTTTGGTCTGACCTTGTCAGATCCGGTGGTTGTGCCGCATGAGGAGGCCGCGCTGGCGCAGGCGCTGACCGACAGTCGCCGCGCCTTGACGCTGATCCTGACGGGCTCGGCCACCTCTGACACAGATGATGTCGCACCGGCGGCATTGCGCCGGGCAGGCGGGCGGGTGGCCCGCTTCGGCATGCCGGTTGATCCCGGGAACCTGCTGTTCATCGGTGATCTGGCGCAGCGACCGGTGATTGGTCTGCCAGGTTGTGCCCGATCTCCGGCCCTGAACGGAGCAGATTGGGTTCTGGCCCGCGTCATCTGCGGCATCGAGGTGACAGACAGTGACATTGCCGCGATGGGCGTGGGGGGGCTGCTGAAGGAGATTCCAACCCGGCCACAACCCCGGGCGGGCAAGTCAAAAGACTGACGGCATAGACTAAAGCACTATTGCCCTTCACCAAGATGTTGAAGTTTTGGGTTCTCAACCGGGAAGGGTCGTGCTTAACTCCCGGCAACAACAAAGCTTAAGGGAGGAAACCATGGCTCAGGTCTCAATGACCGTGAACGGGAAAGCCGCGTCCGGGGATGTGGAGGGGCGGACATTGTTGTCGACGTTCCTGCGGGAAAACCTGGAACTGACCGGTACCCACGTGGGATGCGACACCAGTCAATGCGGCGCCTGCGTGGTGCATGTCAACGGCGAAGCGGTGAAATCCTGCACGATGCTTGCGGCAGAAGCCGAAGGTGCGGACGTCACGACCATCGAAGCGATGGCCAATGCGGATGGCTCTCTGAGTACTATCCAGCAGGCGTTTCAGGATCATCACGGGCTACAGTGCGGCTTTTGCACGCCGGGTATGGTGATGAGCGCGTCGGCTCTGCTGAAAGACAACCCGACCCCGTCGGAGGCGGAAATCCGGGAGTACCTTGAGGGCAATATCTGCCGTTGCACAGGGTATCATAATATCGTCAAGGCGATCATGGCCGCTTCGGGTCAGGACGTCAGCAGCATCGCAGCGGAATAATATCTGGCCCAGGCGGGGCCGGTCTCAAACCGATCTCCCGCGATGCCAGCCGCTCGTACAGGGATTACCCACCGAATTTCAGGGAGGAAAACATGCCAAAAGACGGAGGCATTGGCGCAAGCTCAAAGCGCCGCGAAGACGTCCGGTTTCTCACCGGCGCAGGGAATTACACCGATGATATCAATATCCGGGGGCAGGCGCATGTTTTCTTCCTGCGATCAGACGTTGCACATGGGACAATAACATCCATCAACACATCTGCCGCCGAGGCCATGCCCGGTGTGGTCAAGGTGTTCACAGGCACGGATTTTGAGGCGGTTGGTGGCATGCCCTGCGGCTGGCAGGTCACGGACAAGCATGGCCAACCTATGCAGGAGCCGCGCCATCCTATTCTGGCCCATGGCAAGGTGCGCCATGTAGGGGAACCGGTTGCCGCAGTGGTTGCCGAGACGCTGGAGCAGGCGCGTGACGCGGCCGAGGCGATCGAGCTGGACATCGCCGAGTTGCCAGCGGTCGTGGACATGAAAGCCGCCGTGGCAGGTGATGCACCGAAAGTGCATGATGATCTGACGTCAAACCTTTGTTATGATTGGGGTTTTGTGGAGGAGAACAAGACCGCGACAGATGAGGCCTTCGCGAATGCGGCCCATGTGACCACTCTTGAGCTTGTCAATAACCGCCTTGTGGCCAACCCCATGGAACCCCGTGTTGCAGTGGGTGACTACGCGCGCGGCACGGGCGACTCCACACTCTACACGACGTCGCAGAACCCGCATGTGATCCGGCTGTTGATGGGAGCCTTTGTTCTGGGCATTCCCGAACACAAGCTGCGGGTTGTGGCACCGGATGTGGGCGGTGGTTTCGGCACCAAAATCTTCCATTATCAAGAAGAAGCCTTTTGCACCTTCGCGGCCAAGGCCTGCAATCGCCCGGTCAAATGGACGTCGAGCCGCTCGGAAGCCTTCATGTCCGATGCTCATGGCCGGGATCACGTGACCAAGATCGAATTGGCGCTGGACGGTAACAACAACTTTGCGGCCATTCGTACGGAAACCTTCGCGAATATGGGGGCTTACCTCAGCACCTTCGCACCTTCGGTTCCGACCTGGTTGCATGGCACATTGATGGCGGGCAATTATCGCACACCGCTGATCTATGTGAACGTCAAGGCGGTCTTTACCAACACCGTGCCGGTTGATGCCTATCGCGGGGCCGGTCGTCCGGAAGCCACGTTCCAGCTGGAGCGGGTCATCGACAAGGCCGCACGCGAACTGGGTGTCGATCCCATTGCCCTGCGGCGGCAGAACTTCATCACCGAGTTCCCTTATGCCACCCCGGTGGCCGTGGAATACGACACCGGCAACTACGTCGCCACGATGGATAAGCTGGAGGAAATGGGCGACTTGTCCGGCTTCGCAGAAAGACGCGCGGCGTCGGAAGCCAAGGGCAAATGGCGGGGGCTTGGCGTCAACTGCTATATCGAAGCCTGCGGTATCGCGCCTTCAAATCTGGTGGGGCAGCTTGGCGCGCGCGCCGGGCTTTATGAAAGTGCCACGGTGCGGGTGAATGCAACGGGCGGTCTGGTCGTGATGACCGGCAGTCATAGCCACGGGCAAGGTCATGAAACCTCTTTCGCCCAGGTGGTGGCGGATATGATCGGCATCGACGAGAACATGGTCGAGATCGTGCATGGCGACACCGCCAATGCGCCGATGGGCATGGGCACCTATGGCTCGCGCTCACTGGCTGTGGGCGGCTCGGCGATGGTGCGGGCAACAGAGAAGATCATCGCCAAGGCCAAGAAGATCGCCTCTCACCTGCTGGAAGCCTCCGAGAGCGACATTGAGCTTAAGGACGGCGCATTCAGCGTGGCGGGTACGGATAAATCCGTGGCCTGGGGGGATGTGACACTCGCCGCCTATGTCCCGCATAACTATCCGCTGGAAGAGATCGAACCGGGTCTGGAGGAGACGGCCTTTTATGATCCGAGCAATTTCACCTACCCCTCGGGCGCCTATGCCTGCGAGGTTGAGGTGGATCCGGACACCGGCAAGGTCACCATTGAACGTTTCACGGCGGTGGATGATTTCGGCAATGTGGTGAACCCGATGATCGTGACCGGGCAGGTCCACGGTGGGCTGGCTCAGGGCATTGGTCAGGCGCTACTTGAGAACTGCGCCTATGACGAGAACGGCCAGTTGCTGAGCGCGTCCTACATGGACTATGCGATGCCGCGTGCCGATGATCTGCCCATGTTCAGTGTCGATCATTCCTGCCAGACACCCTGCACGCACAACCCTCTGGGCGTGAAAGGCTGCGGTGAGGCTGGGGCCATCGGTTCGCCCCCTTCCGTGGTCAATGCGGTTGTGGATGCTCTGCAATCGGGCGGCAAGGACGTAACGCATATCGATATGCCTCTGTCGCCCGCGCGCGTCTGGGCGGCGATGCAGTGATCTGAACCGGGGGTGCGGCCTGTATCCGACCCTCCGGAGATATTTCTGATCCTGATGAGCAAGGCTTTGAGGGATCACAGGAAAGGATGAACGATGTATAATTTTGATGTGGAAACCCCGGGCACTGTGGCGGATGCCGTTGCGGCACTTGGGCGCGATGAAGCACAGGCTTTGGGCGGAGGTCAGACGCTGATCCCGACACTCAAGCAGCGGCTGGCGAGCCCCTCGGTTCTGGTCAGTCTGACCGGCGTGGCGGAAATGAAAGGCGTTTGCGTGGGGGATGATGGCCAGCTTTGCATAGGCGGTGCCACAACTCATGCCACCGTTGCCAGCGAGGCGCGCGCCCATTACGCTGGCCTTGCCGAACTGGCGAGCCATATCGGCGATCCGGCGGTGCGCAATCGCGGCACCATTGGCGGATCACTGGCCAATAACGACCCTTCCGCATGCTATCCGGCGGCGGCTCTGGGCTCTGGCGCTACAATCGTCACAAACGCGCGCTCGATTGCGGCGGATGACTATTTCGAGGGCATGTTCAGCACCGCGCTGGACGAAGGCGAGATCATTACCGAAGTGCGCTTCCCGATCCCGCAGGCGGCCAACTATCAAAAGTTCCTGCAACCGGCATCGCGTTTCGCACTGGTAGGTGTATTCGTCGCGAAGTATGCCGAAGGCGTTCGCGTCGCCGTAACGGGAGCGTCGAACGATGGTGTCTTCCGCTGGACCGAGGCAGAGACAGCGCTTGCCTCGAATTTCTCGGCAGATGCGGTCAGCGGTCTGGCGCTTTCGGGGGATGACATGATCAGCGATCTTCATGGCACGGGTGACTACCGTGCCCACTTGGTCGGCGTTATGACGAAACGGGCCGTGGCAGCTGCCGCCTGATTTAACTATTTCTGCCAGCGGTTTGATTTCAAGATGAAAAGCTGCTGGCAGGTCACGCTTTAAACGTGCGCCAATCGTCGATTGGGAATATAGCGTGTCGCAGATCAATACCCGTCAGGCTTGTATCCAAAGAAAACTTTCGTGATATCCTCGCTCACTTCCCAGGTGACTCTGCTGCCATCCTGCACAAAGAGCGTATCGCCGGGCCCCAGGTCACAGGTTTCGCCGTCCTCGTGCAGGATGAGCCGACATCGCCCCGACAGGACAGTCATTAATTCATCGCCCTGTTCGGTGCATTCGAAGGCGCCAACCGTACACCGCCAGATGCCAACGCGGGTAGGGTGACCGGGGCCACCCTTGTCGATGCGCCCATAGGTTCGTGGCGCGCCTTCAAGAATCCGGTAGTCGCTCGCCGGATTGTCGAAGGGCCAGAATTCCAGCGGGCCGACGTCGTCTCCCGGTACAAATTTATGCATGGTCGCCCCCAATTTTCAGATCACGGTCAGTTCCGAGGGCGCGCGTGTGGTCAGCAAGTGACCGCCCTCGGGCCGCACAACGATGTTTTCTTCATGCACCATCATCAGCCCATGACCGTATGACAAGGAAGGTTCCAACGTTAGCACCATGTTTTCCTTTAGCTCGGTGGTATCGAATTCTGCATGGGACGGTTGTTCCGTGAGCTGCATGCCCAGCCCGTGGCCAAGCCGCCCGATGTCTCCGCCGCTGGCGTCCATTTCCGAGATCACCTCTGCCATGGCACGGAAAAGATCCTGACAGGTATTGCCGGGGCGGGCGGCCGCAATCCCGGCCTCGGTTGCGCGCCACAACACGTCATAGGCGCGGCGCGCCGTATCATCGGCCCGCTCAATTGCCCAGTTCCGGTCGAAGTCGCAGAAATACCCATCCCAGGTGCAGCCGGTGTCGATCATCAAAATGTCACCTGAGCGCAATGGGCGGCGGGACGGTGGCGAGATCACATCGGCATAGCCGCCCTGATCCGATCCTCCCACGACATAAGGCGCGTCATCTGCCCCCTGCGCCAGCGCTTCGCGGCGAAAGCTGCGAAAAACCTCATCGAGCGGCATTCCATTGGCAACAATCTCCGGGACGCGATCAAAGGTCGCTGATCCAATGGCGCAGATGTGCGCCAGCTTTTCGATCTCTGCGGGCGATTTGACCATCCGCAGGCCTTGGATCAGGTCGGTAACATCGGTGATTTTCAAGCCGGGCAAGCGGTTGATCAAACGTTCCCAGTCCCCCAAGGGCATCCGCAAAGAAGTCTCATGGCCTTTCATGACGCCAATTTTTGCCCGCTTATCCGCAAACGGGCTCAAGAGATCGGACAGCAGGCTGATCCCGTCGTCGTCTGGCGCAGGCGCGGCCCAGGTGCGTATGTCCTCCAGCCATGTCTGCCGCATGAGCGCCGCGCCGATCTCCGGGATGATGGCAATTGGTTTCCCGGTGGCCGGGACAAAAAGGAACCATGGTCGCGTCGGGCTTTGCCAGAACAGCGTGTGAAATCCGCTGAAATACCGAACCTCGGGTTCCGTCATCAAGAGCAATCCCGACAGGTCCCTTTCCGCCATCAGGGCCTGCGCTCTGGCGGTGCGCGCTTCGAATTCAGCAGGCGCAAATCCGCGCTCGGGCGTTGTAGATTTCATCCTGTTACCCTTGGTTGGTGTTGAAATTGGGAAAACCATAATCGGCTGCCTTTTCGCTGATCAATATACCGTTCCGCAGATATTGGAAAACCGAGCCGACAGGATTGAAGATTGCGGTTCTGTCACAGGATCAGACCGGTGATTTATGGCGCGGCGGTCTACTGTCGCATGAAGAAGCGGTTGCTGCGGATCAACTTACATCACTGTGCAGTAGATATGTCGACTGGGTCGGCGCACGGCCTTTCGCCTTTCCCCTCTGCCTGATCACCAATTCTGCCGCAGCGGCGGTGGTGTCAAGCTTCAACCGCCTTGCCAACTCCGTCAGATATGAAATGGTGCGCATTGAGTTATCCGGTCGCCTTAGGGGGTCATTGCCCGACGTGCCGAAAGACACGTCATTTATTATGCCCGACGAGAAACCGCAAATATCGGCTGAACATTTTTTAGGATGGTACCAATGGAAATGGACGTTCCGCATCGGCAGGCCCGGATTGAACGCCTCAGTTTTTCAACCGATGCAGGTGCCGGAGAGCGGGCGCGCATCGGCCTGCTGGTTTTGGAATCCGATCAGACGATGGAGTGGGAATTCCGGTCGCTGACAGATTTTCCTGGTGTTTCCGTTTACCACGCGCGCCTTGCCAATGATGTTCAAGTCACGCCGGAGACGTTGGCGAACATGGCCCATGAATTGCCTGTGGCAGCCGGATTGTTACCTGGCTATCTGGGCCTCAAGGCTATCGGGTACGGATGCACATCAGCCTCGACGATCATCGGAGAGGCGCGGGTGGCGGATATCATCGGACAAGTGCATCCTGGCGTACCCTCGACCAACCCTCTGACCGCAGCCAAGGCGGCGCTTGCCACGATGGGGGTCAAACGTCTTGGCCTTGTGACGCCCTATTCACCGGAAGTTACCGAAGCGATGCAGGCGAAATTTGACGAGGCGGGAATCGCCGTAACGGCCGTAGGGTCTTTCTATGAAGAAAGCGACCTTGTTGTCGGCAAGATTGACCATCAGTCAATGTTGCAAGGGGCTCTGTCCATCGGCGGTTCGCACGATGTGGATGGGGTTTTCATATCCTGCACGAACCTGAGGGGTGCCGCAGTTGTGGAGGCCGCCGAGCGCGCTTTGAACAAGCCGGTAACGGCCAGCAATCACGCGCTGGCCTGGCATCTTTTGCGGCTGGCGGGCATTCCGGACACGATGGCGGATCAGGGCAGATTGTTTCGCGCGCAATTGGCCCCCAACGCCTAGGTCGCTCGGTTTCGGGGCAGAGCCGCACGGCATGCAACTCGCACCCCCGCTCGCGCTTTCGAAAATGCGCTGGTGAGCAAGGCGCCGATTTGGGAAGGCCGGAGCGATCCGATCAACAATGCATGATCCCGCGAACCCCGGCGTTTACAGCCGAAGTTACCGCATTTCCACGGATGGGCACATGAAACAGACGCCGTTGTCGAAAGAAAAACGCCCTGTCGGATCGGACAGGGCGCTTTAGAAACCGTAATTCCGGCCGCTTTACTTTGGAAGCGGGCCAATCAACATGACCATCTGGCGGCCTTCCATCTTGGGGAAGTTTTCAACACGTCCTGCCTCTTTGGTGTCTTCAGCCACACGCTCCAGCAACTCGCGGCCAAGATTCTGGTGAGCCATCTCGCGACCCCGGAAACGCAGGGTAATTTTCACCTTGTCCCCGTTTTCAAGGAATTTGAACACGTTGCGCATTTTCACATCGTAATCATTGGTGTCGGTGTTCGGGCGGAACTTGACCTCTTTGATCTCAATGATCTTTTGCTTTTTGCGTGCTTCGCTCTCGCGCTTTTGCTGTTCGTATTTGAACTTGCCGAAATCCATGATCTTGCACACGGGTGGGTTGGCATTGGGCGAAATTTCCACAAGATCGAGGCCGGCTTCGTCAGCCATATCCATGGCGCGGTCGGGAGTAACGACACCGACGTTCTCACCATCTGCGCCAATCAGGCGGATTTCTGGGCTACGGATCTTTTCGTTGACGCGCGGGCCGGTCTCTCTTTGGGGCGGCGCGTTATGGGGTCTGCGAGCGATGATGGTCGTCCTTGAATTGTTGCTAAATCTGGAAGTGCAAAGTAACCGCGTGCCTGCGCCACTTCAAGCCGCAAATTAGGCTGGAATGGGCCGATTGGAACAGTTTTCCCCCTTGAAGGTTTTATCTGTGAGGCGCAACTGCCATCACACGGTCAATATGGCTCGGGACACTGAGTCCCGGGCGGCTATAGAGGGAACATTCGTAATGAAAAATCTGGTTTGGATCTTACTCGCAGCGGTGATCATCGGGGGTGGCTACATGCTTTACTCTGGTCAAACCCCGGGTGACGTAGCGCAGGACGCCACTGAAGCCGTCACGGAAGCGGAACCTCTCGAAACCGCGGAAGAGGCTGCGGATGCAGCGGCGGATACTGCCACTGAGGCGGCCGACGCGGTGGCAGAAACGGCCAATGAAGCGGCAGAGACCATCGCGGAAACCGCAACGGAAGCTGCCGATGAGACTGCGGCGGCTGTTGAAGAGACCGCTGCTGCGGCAAGTGAAGCGGCCTCCGAGGCCGCGGATGCTGTGAGCGATACGGTCGAGCAGGCAACAGATGCGGCCAGCGGCATTGCTGACGCGGTGGAGGAAACGGCAAGCGACGCAGCGGATGCCGTTACCGAAACAGCGCAGGAGGCTCTGAGCGAAGAGTCCTCAACTGTCGATGCAGGCACGGATGCTGTTGAAGACAGTGTGGACACGGCAACCGCAGCAGCGGAATCAGCAACTGAGGACGCGGCAGAAACGGTCGATGCTGCGAAACAGGCAGACGCTCTGACGGTCGACGGCTTTGACTTCGGCAAGGTCGCGGAAATGATTGAGAATTCGGACCTTGAAACGTCCCAAAAGCTGGTGCTGACAAACGCCGTCAAACAGGCGCAGGACAACCCTGAGCTACTCAAAACGGCACTGACCCAGCTGCGTGACGCGCTTGGCGTTCAATAGAAAAACAAAAGGCGCCTGATCTGGTGATCGGGCGCCTCTCTACAAATGTGTCGGTTATCCGTTAACCGACAAACGCTTTTTCGACCACATAGTGTTTGGGGTCGGAATTGGCCCCTTCTTCCAGCCCGAAACCTTCCAGAATTTCCTTCAGGTCGGTATTCAGACCCAGCGATCCGCAAACCATGGCGCGATCCGTGTCAGCTGAGATACCATCAATGCCTAAATCCGCAAAAACGGTTCCGTCGTTCAGCAGCGTCGTAATACGGCCCATTTTGGGTGAGGTCTCGCGAGTCGTGGTCGGGTAATAGGTCAGCTTGTTCAGGTTCTCTTCCCCCAGAAGCTCCAGCATCAGTTCATCGGTACGCAGGTTGTCGATCAGCTGGCGACCGTATTCCAGTTCGGCCACGTCGCGGCAGGTGTGGGTGACGATGACCTGATCGTAATCCTCATAGGTTTGCGGATCGCGCAGCAGCGACGCGAAAGGCGCGAACCCGGTGCCGGTCGCAAAGAACCACAGACGTTTGCCCGGCAGTAACGCGTCATGCACCAGCGTGCCGACGGGTTTGGGCCGCAGGATGATCTCGTCCCCTGGCTGGATGTGTTGTAGCCTGGAGGTCAGCGGGCCGTCCTGCACCTTGATGGAATAGAACTCCAACTCTTCATCCCAGGACGGGGAGGCGATGGAATAGGCCCGCAAAAGCGGTTTCTGCCGCCCGGTTTTCGGGTCCGGGTCGCCCATCAACCCGATCATGACAAATTCGCCGGAACGAAAGCGCAGCGAGGCGGGGCGTGTCACGCGGAAGGAAAACAGGCGGTCCGTCCAATGTTGAACGGATGTCACGGTCTGCGCATCGGGCAGCGTGGGCACTTTGACGGCGGATGCTTCGGTCACGGGTATTTGCTCGGTCATAATTATATCAACGCAGGCTTAGCACCTGCGCGTCCCTTTTAGAAAGAAGAGTGAATGGGGGAAAGGTGTCAATCAGCCGCGCAAGCGGGCCTGATAGTTGTTGTCCTGCCAGTTGGCGCGGAATTTCCATTGATCCTCGGGCTGGCGTTGGGCCAACTCATCGGAGATTTCCACTTCGTCGAAACCCGATCTGCGCGCCATGGCGTATTGATCCGCCAGCACGTGGCCTTTTGCGCGCAAGCGACCGCTGAACCCGCGCAACCGCAGCTGTCTGGCAATCGTGAAGCCGCGACCATCCGCAGAAGACGGGAAATCCACCCGGATCATCCGCAATCCTTCGCAAAGCGGAACGGTCGCGGGGTCAACATCCGAGGGCAGGTCCAGTGCGCTGGCGTCATTCGCCGCGTCCAGAGAGATAAAGGGTTCATGCCAGTCATCGCTGGCAAAACCGCTGTCTTTGACGAGAGTGCTCATGTGGGGGCTCCTATGCGGACCATTTTTCCATTGACGAAGTGGATGCCACATTCGTCTTTTTCACTGTTGCGCCAGCGGCCCGCGCGGGGGTCCTCGCCAGCGGCGACGGGGGAGGTGCAGGGTGCACATCCGATTGACGGGTAACCTTTGGCGACCAGCGGGTGACGTGGCAGGCGGTTTTCGGCAATGTACTCTGCCACGTCGCCCGGCTGCCAATAAGCCAGTGGGTTGACCTTGATGCGATCTTCACCGGCTTCGACCTCAAAGAAATCAAGGGTGGCCCGCTGACCGGACTGGAAGCGTTTACGACCGGTGATCCAACCGCTGTGACTGGCAAGGGCTGTTTGCAAGGGCGCGGTCTTGCGGAGCGCGCAACAGGCGTCCTGATCTGTCAGATGCAATGTGCCCTTCGGATCCCGTTGAGACGTTTCCGGGTTGCGAATGATCCGCAGGTTGCGCAGGCCGAGACGCTCTGCCACCTCCTGCTGATAAACCAGCGTTTCGGCAAAGAGCATCTCTGTGTCGATAAAGAGCACAGGCACATCGCGGTCGATCATGGCAACCAGATGCAGAAGCGCCACGGATTCAGCACCGAAACTGGAAACCATCGCGAGGTCAGGCACAGCCTGCAATGCTGCTCTCAACACGTCCGTCGCACTATGGTGGCGCAGTTGAGCATTCAACTGATCCACCTTAGTGCTCAGGGCCGGGTTGATCGCCTGGGGGGCAGGGTGATCAAGCGGCATTCGCCTGTGCCTCGGGGTAGAGGGCTGCCTTGAAAGGCGCGAGGCCCAGACGACGGTAGGTTTGCAGGAAGGTTTCCGCAGGCTCGGCGCGCAGATCTAGATAGGCCAGCACCAGCCGTTCGATGGCCGGAATGATTTCATCCGCTGAAAACCCGGGCCCTGCACGTTCGCCGATGCTCGCCGCTTCGGTGCCGTCGCCGCCCAGCGTGATCTGGTAATTCTCCACACCCGCCCGGTCGAGACCGAGAATGCCGATGTGACCCACATGGTGGTGGCCACAGGCGTTGATGCAGCCGGAGATTTTGATCTTCAGCGGGCCGACATCATGCTCCAGCTTGAGCTCGTCAAAGCGGGTGGCGATTTCCTGGGCAATCGGGATCGATCGGGCCGTGGCAAGCGCACAGTAATCCATGCCGGGGCAGGCAATGATGTCCGAGATCAGGCCAATGTTCGCTGTGCCAAGCCCGGCCGCACGCAAAGCGGAATAGACGGAGGGCAGATCGTTTTTGTGCACATGCGGCAGGATCACATTCTGTTCGTGACTTATGCGCAATTCATCATGCCCATAGCGTTTGGCAAGATCCGCCATCAGACGCATCTGACCGGATGTGGCATCGCCCGGCGTGGCCCCATGCGCCTTGAGGCTGATGGTGACAATCGCATAATCGGGTTCGCGGTGCTCTGCGAGGTTGGTGTCGGACCAACTGCGGAACGCGGGATAATGCTGGCGCGCTTCGTGGTAGGCGCGCACCTCTTCACGACGGAATTCCGGCAACGCGAAATCGCTTTCGATGGCGGCCAGCATCTGCTGGTCCACACCGGTGAACTGCGGGCGGATCAGCGCGTAACGCTCTTCGACGCGCGCGCGGAAATCGTCGAGCCCGTTTTCATGCACGGTGATCTTGATGCGGGCCTTGTATTTATTGTCGCGACGTCCCAGCAGGTTGTAGACGCTGACGATGGACTCCAGGTAGGGCAGCAGGTCCTCGCGCGGCAGGAAGTCGCGCAGCACCTTGCCGATCATGGGCGTGCGGCCCAGACCACCGCCGACGATAACCTCGAAACCGACCACGCCGTCGCGTTCAACCATGCGCAACCCGATGTCATGGGCGCGTGTCACTGCGCGGTCATTGGGGGAGCCGGTCACGGCCACCTTGAACTTGCGCGGCAGGAACTGGAATTCCGGATGGTCGGTGGACCATTGCCGAATAAGTTCGGCCACCGGACGCGGATCGGCGATTTCATCTGCCGCAGCCCCGGCAAAATGGTCTGCCGTCACGTTGCGGATGGTGTTGCCGGAGGTCTGGATCGCATGCATCTGCACCTCGGCCAGCGCGTCCAGCATATCGGGCACATCGCGCAGTTGCGGCCAGTTATACTGGATGTTCTGGCGCGTGGTGAAATGGCCGTAGCCTTTGTCCCACTTATCGGCAATGTCGGCCAGCACATGCATCTGGCGGCTGTTGAGCGTGCCGTAAGGGATGGCCACGCGCAACATATAGGCGTGCAGTTGCAGATATAGCCCGTTCATCAGGCGCAAGGGTTTGAATTCATCCTCGGTCAGAGAACCGTCGATGCGGCGTTCCACCTGTGCGCGAAACTGCGCATTGCGTTCCTTGATGAAGGCAGTGTCGAAATCGGTGTAATTATACATGGCGCGATGCCTCTTGTTTACCGTGTGCGTAGTTGGAAGGTCCGCGTGCGCGGAAATCTTCACGAAAATGGGTGGGTTTCGGTGCCGCTTCGGTTGTGTCAACGTCTGCGAGATAAGCGCCCACGACAGCATCTGTCTGTTGGGAGGCTTCAATCAGGCGCAAATCTGCATCAGCTTCATCGGTCAGGACTTCCGCTTCGGATAAGTTACGTGTCCATCCGGATGCTGTCTGATAGATCACATCGCCCTCAAGCAAGGCGTTTGCGGTGACAACTTTTGGCGTAAATGCACGTGCCATCAAAGGGCCTCCTGCGCTGGGATTGGATAGGTGTAAAGAGCGTGTTCGGTATCAGCACGGCGCAACCTGGCTGCGGCGGCTTCGCGGGGCGCCAGACCGTAGAAGGTCAGGGCCGGGCCGCTCATCTCCGCCGCCGCAAGTGCCTGTGGCAGCGCATCCAGTGTCGTTTCCAGTATGCGCTGATCGGGTCGCGAGGCGTTTTCGATCACCGTGACAGGCGTGTGGCGGTCCGCCCCGTGCATGATCAGGCGCCCCTGAATGAACCGCGCCGATTTCTTACCCATGTAAATGGCCGCAACCTCACCGGGACGGGCAAGGGCGGACCAATCGTGATCGGCAAAGCCGCGCGTGTCATGGCCGGTCAGGAACCGCACAGAGGAATTGCGCCCGCGTTTTGTGAGGCTCTGGCCGATCTCGGCCACGGCGGCGGAGGCCGAGGTGATACCCGGTACAATGGACCAAGCGATTTCGTGAGCATCTACCGCGTCGATCTCTTCGTCCAGCCGTCCGAAAACAGTGGCATCGCCGGACTTGAGCCGCACCACCTGTGCACCATCCTTGGCATGCGCGACAATCAGGTCGTTGATCTCTTCCTGCTGCATGGAGGGCCCGAAACCTTCCTTGCCCGCGTCGATCATGATCGCTTCGCGGCGGGCCAGCTCCAGGATGGGATTACTGATCAGACGATCGTAAATCACCACATCCGCTTCATCGAGCACGCGCCGCGCTTTCATGGTCAAAAGGTCAGGATCACCGGGACCACCGCCGACAAAATGCACGTGTCCCGGGCGGGCTTTGCGGGTCAGGTGATCCTCCAGCAATGTGTCCAGCGCGCGATTGACCTGATCTTCACCCGCCGTGATGGCCGAAGGACCGGCCTTGAAGTAGTATTCGCGCCAGAAATCGCGCCGCGCGCGACCGAAGGGGAGCGCTTCGGCCGCCTTGCGGAACCGCTTGCCGATGCGGGCAAGGGGCCCCAGGGCGGCTGGCAGGCGTTCTTCGAGATCGGCCTTGAGGGCGCGCGCCAGAACCGGTGCCGCACCTTCGGTGCCAATGGCGATGGTGACGGGATCGCGGTCTACAATCGCAGGCGTGATGAACTGGCTGTCGTGCAGATTGTCCACCACATTGACCAAGGCACCGTCCGCGCGCGCGATGGCCGCCGTGCGAGCGTCTTCTGTCGCGTCCTCGTCTGCGGCGTAAAATAGCGCCGCACAAAGCGTGTCACCCGGTTGCATCGCGCGGCGCACCAACGTCAGTTTGCCGTCTTCTGCCCATGCGTCGATTTCCGCGGCGGGCGTTTTCGCAAATACGGTGATGTGCCCTGCGGTCTTCATCAGCAAACGCAGTTTGGCCAGCGCGGCTTCACCGCCGCCAGAGAGCACAATGCGGCGACCGTGTACGCGCAAGAAGATCGGGAAATGGTCCATGAGGCATCGCCTTTTGAGAATTCGTGCGCTCAATATAGGAAATTATTCCACATATTCGCTAGGTTTGCGTGTTGAAAAGGACGTTTGTTCTGTTTTAACTGGTGGCGAGAACAGTGACCCAGTTTGAGAGAAAACGCAGAATGAATGTTCGCATTGACGATACAGATCGGAAAATCCTTGCAGAGCTGCAACGCGACGCCAGCCAGTCACTCGATGAAATTGCCGCCCGCGTGGGCTCATCAAAGACGCCTGTGTGGAACCGGATTCGCAAATTGCGCGAAGCTCAGGTGATCGGGCAGCAGACCGTCATACTGGATGCGGAAGCCCTGGGGTTTGAGGCCTGCTTTTTTGTGCTCATCCGCACGTCAGAACACGAAGCGGACTGGCAGGCGGCCTTTCTGAAAGCGTTGCGGGACAGGCCGGAAGTGCAGGAAGCGCATCGGTTGGCCGGAGATATCGATTACATTCTTAAAGTTCGTGTAAAGAACGCGCGCGCCTATGATGAGTTTTATCAGGCCCTGATTTCCGAAGTTCGGGTGCACAATGTGACAGCGCTTTTGTCCATGGAGGAGATTAAATCTACAACGATGTTGCCGCTTTGAGCGTGATCCAAAGGCGCGGCTGACGCCGCATTACATTCTTGGGAAGGCTCTGAGGTGAGCCCGGTATTCAGGTCTCAGAGACGGACGAGAAGTTCTGTCAGGCCATGGAAGTGGTAGGTGTTGCCATAGGCAGGCGGGGTGGTCAGCGTCAGCTTGGGCGCGTGGCGAAAGAGTTTTTGCAGCCCGATTTGCAATTCCAGCCGGGCCAAGGGAGCGCCGACGCAGAAATGCAGACCACCACCAAACGCCGCATGGGGCGCGGGCGTGCGGTGCGGGTCAAAGACATCCGGCTGGTCGAACCGCGCAGGGTCGCGACCGGCGGACCCCAACATCAAAGCGACCTGCGCGCCGACTTTGAGGGTATGTTGTCCGATGGCGATGTCTTCATAGGCGTAACGGGTGAACATGTGCAAAGGCGGATCGTAGCGTAGCACTTCCTCTACCGTGGTGGCGATCTGATCATCGCCCAGAAAATCTGGCGTAAATTCGTTCTGCAGCAAGGCTTTAACCGCATTTCCCATCGTGTGCACAGTGGCCTCGTGTCCGGCGTTCAGCAGCAGGATGCAGGTGCCGATCATTTCGTCGCGGGTCAGTTTCTCGCCATCTTCTTCGGCGGCGATCAGATGGGTGATCAGGTCGTCACGCGGGGCTTGCCGTCGCTTTTCAATGTAGCCCGACAGAAATTCGGCAAATTCACGCGCGGCCTGGTTTGCGGCGTCCTCAGCCGCCCGGTTTCGGCTAGCCTGATACATCGCGACCATGGTATTGGACCATCTGAGCAGCTCGCCTGACATCTCTTCAGGCACGCCCAGAAGCCGCGCGATGATGCGCACGGGCAGGGCGGTGCAATAGGCGGGGATCAGATCAAAGGGCCCGTCCGGAAACGCGTGGAGCAGGTCGTCGCATATGGCATTGATGTCGGGGGTGAGCGCCTTGATCCGTCGCGAGGTGAAGGCACGCAGAACAAGGCCGCGCAACCGCGTATGGGTGGGCGGTTCCATGTCCAGCATTGAATAACGTTCCACCGCATCGAAGGCGCGAAGATGATCCGGGATCGGTTTTTGCTGATCTGCAGGCACGGCGCGCCCCAGCCGGCGGTCGCGCAACAGGGCGTGAACTGTCGCGGCATCGAAGGCGGCGACCATATCGTAATCCTGCCAGAATTGCACGGGATCCTCTGCCAGCACCTTGGCGTAAAACTCGTAGGGGTTTTGAACAAAGGCGGGGTCTAGCGGAGACTGGCGGAGCGTTTTCATGCAGCCCTTTAACCTTCTGACCACTGGTCAACGCAAGGGGGCGTTTGTAGACTTCGGCCATGTCCACATCTGTGATGCAACGCGCAGCGATCATTTTTGTCTTTTTGGGCGCGGTGGCGGCCGCCTCGGCCGGGGTGTGGCGGTATGCCTATTTGCAGGCTCTTGATCAGTTGGAACGTCAAGGCCGCAGCGATCTGGCCTTGGCCAGTGACAGGCTTGTGGGGCAGCTCAAACGGTTTGGCGAACTGGCGGTTTTTCTGGCCGACCACCCCATGAGTGCGGAATTGGCGCAAGGCAATGGCGCGCAGTCCGCTGAGGCCCTGTTTTTGGATGTTGCGGACAAATCCGATGCACTGGACGTGTTGTTTGTGGACAAAAACGGGCGCGTTGTTGCCGCCGCACGGGGGCCTACAGGTAGCGATCTCAGCCAGACGGATTATGTCAAACGCGCCGGGCAGGGGGCTTTGGGGTGGGGGCATGGGATTTCCAAGCCATTGACGCAACGTGCTTTTTACTACGCGGCACCGTCCTTTGGGGCGGATCGCAAGGTCAATGGGGCCGTTGTGGTCGCTGCGGGTATGGACGGTATTGAGGATGCCTGGCGGGGCGGGTTGCGGACTGTGTTTTTCACCGATGCGCGCGGACAGGTTTTCGTGACCAACCGGTCTGAACTGGTGCTGTGGCAACGCCCGCCCGAAGGTCCGGGTCTTGTGCCGCCGCAGGGTGCCGCCCCCGCCTTTGACAGCTACGAAACCGGGGGCCATGAAATCTGGCAGTTGGGCTGGGGGCCTTACTTGCCGCAAGATGCGCTGCATCTGGTGCAGGACTTGCCGATCATCGGGTTGACGGGCGAGGTTCTGGTGGACGTGGCTCCGGCACGGCAGCTGGCGCAGCTTCAGGCGACAGTTGTTGCGGCCCTCTGTCTGGCCTTTGGGGCGCTGCTGTTTCTGGCCACCGAAAGGCGTCGCACACTTGCGCGCGCCAATGCGCAGCTTGAAGACCGTGTGGCGCGGCGCACGACAGCACTGTCAGAAATTAATGAGGCGCTGCGTCAGGAAGTGACCGACCGGAAAGAGGCCCAGACGGCGTTGGCGCAGGCACAGGCGGAACTGGTTCAGGCCAGCAAATTAAGCGCTCTGGGCAAGATGAGCGCGGGGATCAGCCACGAGCTGAACCAACCTCTGATGGCGATCCGCTCCTTTGCCGAAAATGCGGCACTCTTTCTGGAACGTGGCAAGCCTGATCGCGCAACAGAGAATCTGGGCCGGATCTCGGATATGTCACGCCGTATGGGGCGCATCATCAAGAACCTGCGCGCCTTTTCAACGCAACAATCCGAACCCATATCACGCGTCGATCTGAACGCTGTTCTGGTGAGCGCTGTGGAAATGATCGCGGATCGGGCTGCAAAAACGGGCGTAGCGATAGATTTCGACCCTTTGGGCCATCCGGTCTGGGTGCGGGGCGGCGAGGTGCGTCTGGGACAGGTCTTTGTCAATCTGATGACCAATGCGCTGGATGCCATGACCGATGCGCCGACCAGAATTTTGCGCGTTCAGCTTGTCGAAGGGGAGAGTATCCAAGTCGGGATCGCGGACACCGGCCCGGGCGTGTCTGACCCGGACAAGGTGTTTGACCCGTTCTATTCAACCAAAGAGGTGGGTGCCTCAGAAGGCATGGGGCTTGGCCTGTCGATTTCCTACGGCATCATGCAAAGTTTCGGGGGTGAAATCCGGGTGCGTAACGATCCGACGGGGGCGGTTTTCACCGTTGAAATCCGGCCCTGGGTCGCGCAGGAAGCCGCATGAGCAAAAAGGTTCTTCTGGTTGATGATGACGCCGCGGTGCGTGACGCTTTGGCGCAAACGGTGGAACTGGCGGATCTGGAGCCGATCACCGCGAATTCCTTTGTTGCGGCCAAGGACCTGATCACGCCGGAATTTGATGGGGTGATCCTGTCCGATCTTCGCATGCCGGGGCGCGATGGCTTTCATTTGCTCTCCTATGCGCGCGCTCAGGACGCGGATTTGCCGGTCATCCTGTTAACCGGTGAAGGCGATATCCCCACAGCGATGAAGGCCGTCGGGCAGGGGGCATTTGATTTTCTGGAAAAACCCTGCGCGCCGACGGACCTGCTGGCCGTTCTGGAACGTGCTTTGAAAACACGCGCGCTGGTGCTGGAAAACCGGCGTCTGAAATCGCTGATTGCCACGGGCGATCCGGCAGCGCGCATGCTTTTTGGTACGTCTCAACTGGCTGAGGGGTTGCGTGCAAGGGTCCGGCGCGTGGCTTTGGCTGATACCGAAGTTCTGGTGACCGGCGCGCCCGGAACGGGTATTTCCAAGGTGGCAGAGGTGATCCATCTGTGCTCGCCACGCTCCAAAGCGCCTTTTGTCAAACGTGCGGCCGCCGGGCTGGAGGTGGGGACGTTAAATGAGGCGCTGGACACCGCACGTACAGGCAGTCTCTTTCTCGACGAAATCACCCAGATGCCGGCGCAGGCTCAACTTGTTTTGATGGAAGCGCTGGAGACCGGAACCCAGACGCGCATTATCGCCGGTTCAAACCGTGATCTGGCCGCCTGTGTCGCGGCCGGACACTTGAATTCCGAACTTTATTACCGGTTGGAAGTGTCGCCGGTACGCATTCCGTCGTTGTCAGAAAGGCCCGAAGATATTCCCACGCTTTTCCAACATTACGTCGCTCAGGCGAGCGAGCAGGCGGGCCTGAGCGCGCCGGAGATTACACCTCAGGTGGTGGCCGGGCTCATGGCGCGTGACTGGCCGGGTAATGCACGCGCGCTGATGTCCGAAGCCATGCGCTTTGCGCTGGGGCTGGCCGAAGACACGCCGGAGGATGGCGCTTTAGGTCTGGCCGAACAGATGGCGCAGGTGGAAAAGAGTTTGCTGGAGCAGGCATTGACGCGCGCGGAAGGTCGGGCGGTTGTTGCCGCCGAAGCGCTGAAACTGCCGCGAAAGACCTTTTACGACAAGCTGAGCCGATACGGGATTCGGGCGGAAAAATACCGCACGGAGTAATGTGCGGATTTTCGCACAACCTGGCGCGACAAAGTGTGGGTTTTCGCACACCCGCGTGAGACGGTCCCGTGTGCATGCCGCTTGTAAGCCTTCATAACAGATTGATTCTAAATAGTTATACGAGCAAAGCAGTACGGTAATTAATAGCTCTTGCCCTGCGATCAGACAGGCTATTTGATATGGTACAGCGCATCGCTTTGCGGTGCCCGATGTGTAAACCGAAAATAAAAAATCTCTGGGAGGAAACCATATGAGAATTTTCACAGCTGCTTTGACAGCTTTGACCCTGTCTGTCAGCGCGTCCGCCGTCGCTGCGGCCTGCGATGATGGCGAAGTTGTCATCAAGTTCAGCCACGTAACAAACACCGATCGTCACCCTAAGGGTATTGCCGCATCCTTGCTGCAAACCCGCGTGAATGAGGAAATGAATGGCAAAGCCTGTATGGAGGTTTTCCCAAATTCCACGCTCTACAACGATGACCAGGTGCTGGAAGCGCTGTTGCAGGGCGACGTGCAACTCGCCGCCCCCTCGCTGTCGAAGTTTGAGCAATTCACCAAGGTCTTCCGCATTTTTGACCTGCCGTTCATGTTCAAGAACATCGATGCGGTTGACGCGTTCCAGAACTCCGAAACCGGTCAGGCGATGAAGGAATCGATGACGCGGCGTGGTCTGATTGGACTGGCTTTCTGGCACAATGGCATGAAGCAGATGTCCGCCAACAAGGCGCTCAACAGCCCGTCTGATGCCAGTGGTCTGAAATTCCGGGTGCAGAACTCTGATGTACTCAAGGCGCAGATGGCGGCACTTGGTGGCTCGCCCCAGCCGATGGCGTTTTCCGAAGTTTACGGTGCGCTTCAAACCGGCGTTGTGGACGGACAGGAAAACACCTGGTCCAACATCTACGGCCAGAAGTTCTTTGAAGTGCAGGACGGCATTACTGAGACCAACCACGGCATAATCGACTATATGGTTGTGGCCTCCACCGACTGGTGGGATGCGCTGGACGCGGATGTGCGCGATCAACTGGCATCGATCATCGCTGAGGTGACTGAGACCCGGAACGCCGAATCGACTGCGGTGAACGAGCAGGCCAAGGCCGCGATCATCGAAGCGGGCGGCGTTGTGCGCCAGCTTGACGATGCCACACGTGCCGAATGGGTTGCCACCATGAAGCCCGTTTGGGAGCAGTTCAAAGATGACGTCGGTCAGGACAATATCGACGCGGCACAAGCCATCAACGCAGGCTTCTAAAACCAGCACAATCAGACCGTCCGGCCCTGGTTTTGCGGGCCGGATGGAACATTTAGGGGGAGGGGCCGCAGATGTCGCATTCCTACGAGGCCGAAACGATTCTGGGCCGGATCGTCAATGAAATCGAGGAAACGGCCATTGCCCTGATCCTCGGGTTGATGACCATCCTGACCTTCATCAACGTGGTTTTGCGCTACGGGTTCAACACCGGCATCATCTGGGGGCTTGAAGCGGTGACGTTTCTTTTTGCCTGGCTGGTGCTCTTTGGCGTGAGTTACTGCGTTAAGGTCACGGCCCATCTTGGTGTGGACGCGGTGATCAATCTCTTTTCTCCCCCGGTGCGACGCGCTTTGGCACTGCTGGCCGCCGCCGTGTGTCTGATCTATGCGGCACTTGTGTTCAAAGGCGCGTGGGACTACTGGGCGCCCTTTGCCGGATTTGATGCCACCAGCGGGCGCTGGTTCCCGACCGGGTTTGAGGACAGTCGCGATCAGGCTTGGTACGAGGTTGTGGACATGCCGATGCCCGAGTGGCTGCGCTGGATTGAGCCCATTTTCAATGAAAACGAAGCCTATGAGAAAATCCCGCGGTTCATTCCCTATGCGATGCTGCCCTTTGGCATGGCGCTGCTGCTCTTTCGCTTCATCCAGGCGACGCTTCGGTTGCTGAATGGGCAAGCGACCAGCCTCATTGTCAGCCACGAGGCCGAAGACGAGGTGGAAGCCGTCAAACACATGAACGCGGGGGACTAACCCATGGAAGTCGCTATCCTTTTTGCCATGGTCGTTGGCCTGATGCTGATCGGCGTGCCGATCGCGATCAGCCTGGGCATGTCCTCTATCGTGTTCCTGTTGGTGCTGTCGGACACCTCACTTGCCTCCATCGCGCAGACGCTGTTCCAAGCGATGGCGGGCCATTATACCCTGTTGGCCATTCCCTTCTTCATTCTGGCCTCAAGCTTCATGTCGACGGGCGGCGTGGCCAAGCGGATCATCCGCTTTTCCATCGCGCTGGTGGGGCATTTGCCGGGCGGTCTGGCGATTGCCGGCGTCTTTGCCTGCATGCTTTTTGCGGCCCTTTCGGGCTCGTCTCCCGCAACCGTTGTGGCCATCGGTTCTATTGTCATCGCTGGCATGCGGCAGGTGGGCTACACCAAGGATTTCGCCGCCGGTGTCATCGCCAATGCGGGCACGCTGGGCATCCTGATCCCGCCCTCGATTGTCATGGTTGTCTATGCCTCGGCCACCGATGTTTCCGTCGGGCGCATGTTTCTGGCGGGCGTCATTCCGGGCCTGATGGCGGGCACCATGTTGATGGTGACGATCTATATCATCGCCAAGATGCGCGACCTGCCCAAAGGCGAGTGGCGCGGCTGGGGAGAGGTCTTTGCCTCCGGTCGTGAAGCCGGATGGGGTCTGTTCCTGATCGTGATCATTCTGGGCGGCATCTACGGCGGCATCTTCACCCCAACGGAGGCGGCTGCGGTGGCGGCGGTCTACGCCTTTTTCATTGCCAGTTTTGTCTACCGGGACATGGGGCCGTTGCACGTCAAGGGCGATGATGCCCGCAACTTGAGCCTGATCCAGAAACCGCTCGCTCTGGTGACCGCGTTTTTCCATCGCGACACCAAGAACACACTCTTTGAGGCTGGCAAACTGACCGTCACCCTGATGTTCATCATCGCCAACGCGCTGATCCTGAAACATGTTCTGACGGACGAACAGATCCCGCAGCAGATTGCGGCGGCCATGCTGGACGCAGGTTTTGGCCCCATCGTCTTCTTGGTGATCGTGAACGTGATCCTGCTGATCGGTGGGCAATTCATGGAACCTTCCGGGCTCCTGGTGATCGTGGCGCCGCTTGTGTTTCCGATTGCCATCGAGCTTGGCATCGACCCCATCCACCTCGGCATCATCATGGTGGTGAATATGGAGATCGGGATGATCACGCCGCCGGTGGGTCTCAACCTCTTCGTGACCTCGGGCGTGGCCAACATGCCGATGTGGGCTGTGGTCAAGGCGGCACTGCCCTTCACGGCCGTGCTCTTTGTCTTTCTGATCATGGTGACCTACATCCCGATCATCAGCACATGGCTACCAACCCTCGTGATGGGGCCGGAAATCATCGTGAAATAGGTAAGATGGCCGGGGTCTCCTCCGGCCATTTTTCAGTTTGGTCAGCTTGCCGCGAGTGCCGAGATGATGGGAGAGAAATCTTCTACCTTGAGACTCGCCCCTCCGACCAGCGCACCATCCACATCCGCAGTGGCAAAGATTTCGGCGGCATTGCCCGGTTTGACCGATCCACCATAGAGCAGGCGAATGGCGTTCCCATCATCGCCAAAGCGTGCAACCAGATCGGCGCGTAGGGTGGCATGCACTTCTGCGATCTCGTCTAATGTGGGGATTTTGCCGGTACCAATAGCCCAGATCGGTTCATAGGCCACAACCAGGTTTGCACCAGTGCTGCCATCGGGAACCGAGCTTTCAAGCTGCGCGCGGATAACCGGCAGGGCGTTACCACTTTCGCGTTGTTGCAGGCTTTCCCCAATGCAGACGATGGCGATCAACCCCTCGGCCTGAGCCGCGGCGGCCTTGTCGCAGACCTGTGCATCCGTCTCGTTGTAGGTTTCGCGCCGTTCCGAGTGGCCGACAATCACGCAGGACGCACCGGCATCCACGATCATATTGGCGGCGATATCGCCGGTGTGGGCACCTTTCGGTTCGGCATGGCAGTCCTGTGCGCCGACGCCGACCGATCCACCGGCGGCGCGCGTCGCTGCGGGGATCAACAGGGGCGCAGGGACGCAGATGGCAATGTCGCAGGGGCTTTGCGCATGCTCAGTGTTGAGCGCGTCCAGCATTGCAAGGCTCTCCTGTGAGCCGTTCATTTTCCAGTTACCTGCCGCCAGTTTGCGCCGCATGATTGCCTCCCTCATTCGCTTTGGCATGTTGGTAACAGCCCCTGACTGCGGCGGCAATCGCCGAGCGCGGACCGGGTTCAGAATGCAGCAGTCAGAGGAACGCCGGGGTCAGCCGAATTTGATGGATTCGCCACAACCACAGGCTTCGGTCACATTGGGATTGCGGAACTTGAACCCGCTCTCCAGCAGAGAGGTTTCATAGTCGATCTCGGTGCCGAAAAGGAACATCTGCGCCATCGGAGCGATCATCACACGGGCCCCATCCTGTTCGACAACCTCGTCGTTGGGATTGGTTTCGGTAACATATTCCATGGTGTATTCCATGCCCGCACAGCCGCCTTTCTTGACGCCGATGCGCAGGCCTGCATGGCCCGCGCTTTGCATCAACTTGGATACTTGTGCCGCCGCTTTCGGCGTCAATGTGACAGCTTGCTTGCCCGGAATGCCAAACATGAAACCTCTCTTTCGGAGCTAATTTAGGCAGTCCGAGCCTGCCAGACAACTGCTGGCAAATTGTTGGTTTACATAAAGCCCAATTCGAGGCGCGCCTCATCAGACATCATATCCATACCCCAGGGCGGCTCCCAGACCAATTCAACGCTGACTTGTTTGACACCGGCCAGAGGTTCGACTGCATCCGCCACCCATCCGGGCATTTCTCCAGCCACAGGGCAGCCCGGGGCGGTCAGCGACATTTTAATGTCTACTTCGTTTTCCGCATTTATATCAACGGTATAAATGAGGCCAAGCTCGTATATATTGACCGGAATTTCCGGGTCATAAACCGTCCGGCAAGCCTCGACGACCTGCTCATAAAGCGGGTGGTCGGTGGACGAAGGGGCAATAAGCGGCGCCCCCTCAAGCGGTTCTGGTGCGTTGGTCATACGGGCCTCGGGGTTAATCCTGAGTGTTTTATATAGGGATTGTCCGGCGGGGCGTAAAGAGTGTGACGCGCAATCTAAAACAGAGGGACGTGCACAACAGCGGTCGAGGCGGGCCCACAGAATAGGGCCACATGGAAGACGTTCAGCGGTTCTTGCGATGAAAAAGCAGGATCATCATGGCGACGACGGCAACCATGGTCAGATAGGCGGCAAATCCGTGAAACGCCAGACCGGGCATGACCCACAACAACTGCGTATCATTGCCGCCCGGAACATAAAGCGCACCCAATCCCATCAAGGTGCCACCTAGAAAACACCATATGGTGGTCCGCAATCCGGCGTGCGACAGGCGAAACCGGCTGTTCAGCGCTGAAGACAGGATGGCTCCGGCAAAAAGTGCGGCAACCGCCAATTCTATCGTCAGGTCCTGTGACACCGGTTGCCCTTGTACGAAGCGACCAATCAAAGCTTCGTAGCTCCAGTCGGGACGGTGGGCAAAAAGCAGCGCTGCGGCGACACCCATGACGCCGAGGGCGATGACGGCCTGTTGCCGACGGCGGTAGATGCGCCAGATGCTCCACATTACCAATGCGGCAAAGCTGCCAACGATGATCCAGTAGAGCAGCCCTGTATCCGGGGACATGCGCGGCACGGGACGCAGATCCAGCGCCTGGGTCACCGGCGGCCATTGCCCGATCAGCCGCGACAGGGCGAGGCCCAGAAAGGTCGCGATATAGGACAGGTTGCCGCTGCTGATATGGCCAATGGTGCCAATGAAACATCCGCCGTTCATCCAGGCACCGAGCCCCATGACGGCCGAGGCCGCAAACAAGGTGGCATTCATGGCATAGCTGTCGGGCCGTGCGGCAGTGCCGGGCAACAGGCTATGCAGAACAAACAGCGTCAACGCGGACCAGCTGACGGCCACCATGATCCCTAAAAACCAATCGATCCTGCGCTGAAGCACCAGCCGTTTTGTCGCCGCCACGGTGCAGGTGCTGGCGCGCGAAAGTGCAAAGCCCAGAATGAAGGCAAAAAGGATGATGGCACTGCTGAACATGAACACTCCGCGACGTCCTGGCCTCTCATTAGGGGCAAAACATGCAGCCGAACAATGGCCTGCGCGATTTTGTGATGTTCCGGGACCGGACCGGTCAGCCTTTGCGTTTGCGCGCGGGTTGCGGTTTCACACGGGCTTCGATCTCGTCGTAGAGCTTGCCAACGATGTCCTTGCCGGTCGCCTTTTCGATGCCCTCAAAACCGGGAGAGGAATTGACTTCAAGGACCTTGGGGCCGGATTCCGACCGCAAAAGATCGACACCCGCCTTGCCCAGCCCAAAGGCGCGCGCCGCGCGTACGGCTGTGTCGCGTTCCTCCCTGGTGATGCGAACAACCTTGGCCGACCCCCCCCGGTGCAGGTTGGATCGGAAATCTCCCTCGGCACCCGTGCGTTTCATTGACGCGACCACCTTGCCCGCAATGACAAGGCATCTGATGTCTTCCCCTGCCGCCTCTTTGACGAAATCCTGAACCAGGAAGTTCGCCTTGAGGCCGCGGAAGGCATCAATGACGGATTCGGCCGCCTTTTTCGTTTCCGCAAGCACGACGCCTTTGCCTTGTGTGGATTCCAGCAACTTAACGATCAGCGGGGCGGTTCCGACGAGCCCCATCAGGTTCGAGGTATCTTTTGGGGAGGCGGCAAAGGCGGTAACGGGCATGCCGATTTTCTTCGACGCCAGAACCTGATGCGCGTGCAGTTTGTCGCGCGACGCGGTGATCCCGGCAGAGCCGTTGACGCAATAGGTGCCGATGGTCTCGAACTGTCTGATCACGGCCGTGCCGTAGGGGGTGATCGAGGCCCCAATACGGGGGATAACCGCATCATATCTGGGCAGGCGTTTGCCGTCATAGTGCACTTCGGGCGCCATGGTATTGATCGCCATGTAACACCGGGTGGTATTGATGACCTCGACGGTGTGCCCCTTGGCTTCACCCACCTCCACGAGGCGGCGCGTGGAATAATTGTCTTCACGGCTGAGGACGGCAATGCGCAGCGCGCGTTTGGGGGCGCGGCGTTTGAGGGCTGCGGTGTGGTAGACATCATAGCTCAAGTCGGGTTGCAGGCGCTTCTCGGTTGGCGAGATCGAGATGTGATCGCTAAGTGCTTGCCGCCCCAGCAGCATGCGCGACGACATGGCACCGCGATTGGTCAGGGTGATCTCGATTGGCCAATGCTGATCGCCGACGCTGAGCGTGGAGGAAATCACAAACCGCTGTTCGGTCTCGCCGTTCGAAGAGGTGACTTCACGTCGGTCCACAAGTGGCGCAGAACAGGTGATCGCAACATCCTGACGCCCGGCAATCGGGTGGACGTTGAAGCGCACCTTGGGTTTTGCAGCGGGGCCAAACACCTCGATGTCATGGGCGTGCAATGCGGAGGTGCGCGCGCCCGTGTCTACCTTGGCTTTGAGCGCGGGCAACCCGAGGTCGGGCAGAGAGACCCATTCTTCCCACCCAAAAGTCAGTTTTTCCATGTCATCCCCCGATTATGTGTTCCAACCGGGGTAACAGGTGCATCCTGTGATCTCAACCATGGCAAAAGGCTGGCGCCGGGCGAAGGCCGCGTTCAGGTGTCGTTGATATCGTCGTGCACGATCCGTGCCGCCGTGGATTGCTTCTTGAAGGCCATCCGCAGGCCGATCCAGGCCAGCAGGGAGAGGCCTGCAAAAATGGCGAGCAACGCTGGCGCGCTGAAACCCGGAGAGGCAAGCACAACAGCCACCATGATTAATGCGCCAATCGCGAAACCAAGGAAAATGAACCCCGGGACCAGAACTTCGATCACTGCCAGCGCAAGTGCTGCAGCCATCCACACCCACCACAATTCGAGCAGTCCGGTCATGCACCACGCCCTTTGAGCAGCTTGAATGCATCACCGAAGGCTTCAATCGCCTGAGCGGGTACAACGATGGTCTGTTTGCCGTCGCCCGCACCAAGCGCGTTGAGCGCATCAACCTGTTTGAGGGCGATCTGATATTGCGCGGCTTCCAGACCATTTTCGTTGATCGCTTTCGCGACAACCTGAGTTGCGTAGGCTTCCGCATCGGCCAGGATGCGGCGGGCCTTTGCCGTTTGTTCAGAGGCGTAGAGTTCGGCGTCCGCCGCCAGTTCAACGGCACGTTTCGACCCTTCGGCCTCTGTGACCTGGGCGCGGCGGGCGCGTTCTGCGTTGAGCTGCTGCAACATGGCATCCCGCGTGGCCTGATCGAGATTGACGTCGAGGATTTCAGCGCGGGTCACCTCGATGCCCCAATCGTCCACCTGATCCTCGACCAGTGACTTGATGGTTGTGATCAGCTGCGAGCGGTTGGACTGCACTTCATCCAGATCCATCTTGCCGATCTCCGCCCGGACAATGCCCGCGACGGTGGTTGCAATGGCTGCATCGACATCACGAATTCTGTAGACAGTCTTTTCCGGTTCGGTGATGCGATAGAAAACAGATGTTTCCACCTGAACCAGCACGTTGTCCTTGGTGATCGCGTCTTGACTGGCGTTGGGCAATTGCCGTTCCAAAATGGATATTTCATGTGCCACACGGTCAATGAAAGGCACGATCAGGTTGATGCCCGGCCCCAGTACCGCGCGCAGACGGCCAAAGCGTTCGATCACGTATTTCTCTGACTGCGGAACGATCTTGACGGCCTTGATGACCAATACGATGAACAACGCCGCCAGAAGCAGAAAAACCAGGCTGCTTTCGATCAGCGACACGACTAACTCTTCAATGTTCAAATCACGCGTCCTTATGTGTGTTCCGCTGGATTAAAGTGGCGCTTTGCACCCAATATTGCAAGTTGGCTGCATTCCGTTTATCGCGCGAAAGGTTAGCAAAAAGGAAATATCAATGCAGCGGTTCAGCTTTGCCCGGACAGCCACGGATGGCAAGGCGCGCGCGGGCCTCATCAGCACGCCGCGAGGGGATATTCGTACCCCGGCGTTCATGCCTGTTGGTACCGCCGCCACCGTCAAGGCGATGATGCCCGGTTCGGTGCGTGAAACCGGTGCGGATATCCTGCTGGGAAACACCTATCACCTGATGCTGCGGCCAACGGCGGAACGCATCGACCGGCTGGGAGGGCTGCACAAGTTCATGAATTGGGAGCGGCCGATCCTGACCGATTCAGGTGGTTTTCAGGTCATGAGCCTCGCGGCTTTGCGCAAACTGACAGAAAATGGCGTCACCTTTAAGAGCCATATTGACGGGTCCAAACACGAAATCACGCCCGAGCGGTCCATGGAAATACAGAGGCTTCTGGGGTCGGACATCGTGATGTGTTTCGACGAATGCCCGGCCTTGCCTGCGGAGAAGGCAACGATTGCTCAGAGCATGCAGTTGTCGATGCGGTGGGCGGCCCGGTCGCGCGATGCCTTTGGGGACCGACCGGGGCATGCGCTTTTCGGCATTCAGCAGGGGGGGCTTGAGCCTGATTTGCGGGCTGAGAGTGCAGCGGCGCTGACTGACATCGGCTTTGACGGCTATGCCGTGGGTGGTCTGGCGGTGGGTGAAGGTCAGGAGGCGATGTTTGGCTGTCTTGATTTCGCGCCCGTCCAGCTTCCGCAGGACAAACCGCGATATCTCATGGGGGTCGGTAAACCGGATGACATCGTAGGGGCGGTCGCGCGTGGGATCGACATGATGGACTGTGTGCTGCCAAGCCGCTCGGGGCGCACGGGGCAGGTGTTCACCCGTCGCGGGGTCGTCAACATCAAGAACGCACGGCACGCAGATGACCCGCGTCCGCTGGATGAAGCCTGTCGATGTCCGGCCTGCCGGAACTACAGCAGAGCCTATCTGCACCATGTCTTCCGCAGTCAGGAGATTATCTCCTCCATGCTGCTGACCTGGCACAATCTGACCTATTATCAGGACTTGATGGAGGAGATGCGCACCGCCATCGCAGAAGGTGTCTTTGGTGCCTGGCAAGATAATTTTCACAGCGCGCGCGCGGATGGCGACATCGCGCCGATCTGACACGCCCAAGAGGCCAGTTTCATCCGTTTCTAGGGACGGCTTAACGCAAGCTTAACCCGCCGCCGCATAAGTTTGATCCACGTAATTGTGGAGGTGCCGAGATGAGCAGTAAACGCAGACATGCAAGGGATACGGAAGAACGTTCGCTGGACCGGACGTTGCATGATGTTCTCAGCAAGATCGCTCCAACGCGTGTCGCGGCGCTGCAAGTACTCATCCATCACATGGAAGCCGATAACGAGGGCGCTCAGAACGTTTCCCCGGCGGAATTTGCCGAGGCCGCATCACGCCTGCGCGACGGATTCGTGGCTGCGCGGGATCTTGAAGGAACATATCTTGCGCCGCATGAAGTTGTGCTGCCGGAAGGTTTGTCCAAATCTCTGGTCGAAATTACGTCAGCTCTGGCCGATTTGGTTGGCATTACAGACCGGTGCTCCGTCAGCGAGGATGCCGTCAAAGGCTTCAGACCATCAGGAAACATGTATGATCTTTGTTGCACGCGCGTTGCCAAAGGTGTCAGCGCCTTCAGCGCGGAACTGGGCGCCTTCTTCCTCGAACTGACGGACAAGGGCAAGGCGGATGAAATGGATCACACCAGTTCAATCGCGATGGAGATCGGTAAAATCGGTCGCGTGATCAATATGGTTGCCACAAATGCATCAATCGAGGCAGCGAGAGCAGGGGATGCTGGCAAGGGGTTTACCGTCATTGCGGATGAGGTAAAGGTTCTGTCTTCGCGTGTCTCGTCTTTGTCAGTGTCGCTGACGGACCGGTCGAATGTGAATTAGGTGCATCTTTGTTGGGGATAGATGCGATTTGACGGCTTGTGATTTCCGTGGTCAGTGGTCATTCTGACCGGAGCAAAAAAGAGCGGTAAGGTTGATTTTGGTTGGGGTGCGCCCCACCTTTAGCTTCCAAGCCTGGAGATGGCCAAGCGTTGCTGCATATGCGGGACCAGTGCCGTCTTGCCAAAAACAAGGAAAGAGCATGCAAGAGCCTCTGAACGCCTCATACCCTGTATTGCCATTGCGCGATATTGTGGTGTTTCCCCATATGATCGTGCCGCTGTTTGTCGGTCGGGATAAATCGGTCCGTGCCCTGGAAGAGGTCATGGCCGATGACAAGCAAATTCTGCTGTCCAGTCAGATCGACCCCGGCGTTGACGATCCCGATAGTGATGGAATTTACAAGGCCGGTGTTCTTGCCAATGTCCTGCAGTTGCTGAAATTGCCCGATGGCACGGTCAAAGTGCTGGTCGAAGGTCAGGCACGTGTGCGCATCACCGAGTATCTTGACAACGACAGTTTCTTTGAGGCGCGCGCTGAATACCTGACCGAGATGCCGGGCGACCTTGCAACAACCGAAGCTTTGTTGCGCACGGTGTCGGACGAATTCGAGCGCTATGCCAAGGTCAAGAAAAATGTTCCGGAGGAAGCGCTGGCAGCGGTTGGCGAGTCCACGGAACCAGCCAAGCTGGCCGATCTGGTCGCCGGGCATCTGGGCATCGAAGTGCATCAGAAACAGGATCTTTTGGAAACACTCAGCGTTTCTGAACGTCTGGAAAAAGTATACGGCCTGATGCAGGGCGAAATGTCCGTGCTGCAGGTGGAGAAAAAGATCAAGACACGCGTCAAGTCGCAAATGGAGCGGACTCAGCGCGAATACTACCTGAACGAGCAGATGAAAGCGATCCAGCAGGAGCTGGGAGACGGCGAGGACGGCAAGAACGAGGTGGCCGAGCTTGAGGCTAAGATTGCTGACACCAAGCTCAGCAAGGAAGCACGCGAAAAAGCCGATGCGGAGATCAAGAAGCTCAAGAACATGAGCCCGATGTCGGCAGAAGCGACTGTGGTGCGTAATTATCTCGACTGGATGCTGTCGATCCCGTGGGGCGTGAAATCCCGCGTCAAAAAGGATCTTGGCCGGGCGCAGAAGGTACTGGATGACGACCACTACGGTCTCGACAAGGTCAAGGAACGGATCGTCGAATATCTGGCGGTGCAACAACGCTCAAGCAAACTGAAAGGCCCGATCATGTGCCTCGTCGGTCCTCCGGGCGTGGGCAAAACCAGTCTTGGCAAGTCCGTTGCGCGGGCAACCGGGCGGGAATTCATTCGGATCAGTCTTGGCGGTGTGCGTGACGAGAGCGAAATCCGCGGGCACCGTCGTACCTACATCGGCTCGATGCCGGGTAAGATCATTCAGGCGCTGAAGAAAGCGAAAACCACGAACCCACTGATCCTGTTGGATGAAATCGACAAGATGGGTCAGGATTTCCGTGGTGATCCTGCGTCGGCGATGCTTGAGGTGCTTGATCCGGAACAAAACTCGACGTTTGTAGACCACTATCTGGAGGTCGAATACGACCTGTCCAATGTGATGTTCCTGACCACATCGAATAGCTACAATATGCCGGGCCCGTTGCTGGACCGGATGGAGATTATTCCGCTGGCTGGCTACACCGAGGACGAGAAACGCGAGATCGCGAAACAGCATCTGGTGCCTAAGCAAATCAAGAACCATGGTTTGAAATCCAAAGAGTTCAGTCTGGAGGATTCCGCGCTGACCGAGATGATCCGGACCTACACGCGCGAGGCGGGTGTGCGGAATCTGGAACGCGAAATCGCAAAGGTTGCTCGGAAATCGCTCACTAAAATCATCAAGAAAGAGGCCGATGCGGTGACCGTCACCGACGAAAACCTGGATGATTTCCTCGGCGTGAAAAAATTCCGCTACGGTCTGGCTGAGAAAGAGGACCAGATCGGCGTGGTTACAGGGCTGGCATATACTTCAGTCGGAGGTGAACTGCTGAGCATCGAGGCGCTGCGTCTGCCGGGCAAAGGTCGCATGAAGACCACGGGCAAGTTGGGCGATGTGATGAAAGAATCGATTGACGCGGCCTCCAGCTATGTGCGGTCCATCAGCCCGAAAATCGGTGTCAAACCCCCGCAATTCGACAAAATCGACATCCACGTGCACGTGCCCGATGGCGCCACGCCTAAAGATGGCCCCAGTGCGGGTCTGGCCATGGTGACTTCGATTGTGTCGGTTCTGACGCAGATTCCGGTTCGCAAGGATATCGCGATGACCGGCGAGGTGTCTTTGCGCGGGAATGCCATGCCCATCGGTGGCCTGAAGGAAAAACTTCTCGCGGCGCTGCGCGGTGGCATCACCAAGGTTCTGATCCCGGAGGAGAATGCCAAGGATTTGCCGGAAATTCCGGACAATGTGAAAGATGGATTGGAGATCATTCCGGTCAGTCATGTATCGGAAGTCCTGAAACACGCACTCGCACATGCGCCAGAAGCGATTGAATGGGATCAGGAGGCAGAAGAGGCCGCGGCTGCCGCGATTTCCTCCAAATCAGATAATTCGGATGCTGCCACGGCGCATTGATCGCAAAATCGAAAGTAGAATTGAAAAGCAGCTCGTAAGGGCTGCTTTTTTCTTGAGCAGACGCGAAGCCGAAAGAGGGCGATAAAATAGATGTCAGTGGCAGGGTATCCACCGTGCCTCGGCTCGGTGGCACAGCGCAACCTTCACAAGCTTACTGGTTTTGAATCGAATGTGTGGATTTTGTTCGCCGATATCCTTAGGCTTTGGTCAATACCGCTTTCACGTGAGTGATCTTGATAAACCAAAGCGGCCAGAGGGGCATTATGAGCACAGCAAAAGACACGAGCCGTAAAGGTGCACCGCGCGCAAAAGCCCGATCGGGCAAAGCGGCGCCGAAGCCTAAATCGACGACCAAAACACTCAAAGCGCCCGCGACCGACAACATCTCGAAAGTAGCATTGGGAACCGGGGATGCTAACGAGCAGTCCACAACACTGCGCAAGAAAGAACTGATAGAGAGTGTCGTTGCGCGTACGGGGCTCAAAAAGAGAGACGCCAAACCGGTTGTCGAGGCGATGTTGGCGGAATTGGGTGAAAGCCTTGCGGCGGGCCGGTCTTTGAATTTGCCACCCCTGGGTCGGGTGCGCATCAACAGGGAAAAAACGCTTGCCAATGGGCGGGTCATGATCGTCAAGGTGCGCCAGACCAACCCACCGCTAAAGGCAAAGACACCGGCGGATGAGGTGTGAAGCACTTGATTTGCTCTTGTAGCGGCCGATGCATTTGGATAACCGAGTATCGCGGGTGATTAGCTCAGTGGTAGAGCGCTTCGTTCACATCGAAGATGTCAGGAGTTCAAATCTCTTATCACCCACCATTTTTGACTGTGTGCGTTAACTCCCAAAGAAAAAACCCGCCACGATCTATGCGCAGCGGATTCCTGTTGATCTGGGCGTCGCTGTCATCCAATCCCTAAACGAATTCAACACCTTCGTTGATCATCGGCAGCGAAGTGATCCGGGGCCCATCGACGGCAATCGCGTTTGCGAGCACCGGTCCGGCAGGGGGCGTTCCCGGCTCGCCAATGCCTGTCGGGGCTTCAGCGGAGGGGATGATGTGCGTCTCAATCGCGGCGATGTCGTGAATGCGCAACGGCTCATAGTCAGGGAAATTAACCTGATCCGCAGCGCCCTCGGTCAGGGTAATTTCGTTGCGCATGGCGTGTCCGATGCCATAGCCGATCCCACCTTCGATCTGGGCCTTGATCACATCAGGATTGATGGCCAATCCGCAATCGACGGCGGCTGTGATCTTCTCGATCTTGATCGCGCCATCCTCGTCTCGCGAAATCTCGGCAACTTCTGCAACAAAGGAGCCAAATGATTTGTGCACGGCAACGCCCTGGCTCCGACCGTCGGCTGCCTTGCCCCAACCGGCTTTTTCCGCGGCAAGCTCAAGGACCGCAGCTTTGCGCTGTTGGTCGGGAGTGTCGCCCGCGAGGTATTCAAGCCGGAAGGCCACCGCATCCTTGCCTGCTGCCTTGGCCGCAATATCCATCATGCTTTCCATGACATAAGCGGTATGGCTGTGGCCGACGGACCGCCACCAAAGCAGCGTGGTTGCCGGTTTGTTATCCGTCAGACCAAAATGCATGCCCGGGATCGCGTAAGGCGTATCCGCAGCGCCCTCGACCGATGAGTGATCAATCCCATCGCGCACGATCACGCTCTCAAAGAAGGTACCTTTGAAAATGGATTGACCTGCAATGCGATGATCCCAGCCCACGATTTTCCCATCGCTGTCCAGTCCCACTCGGACCTTGTGAGCGAACGCCGGGCGATAGTAGCCTGCTGTGATATCATCCTCGCGCGACCAGACCAGTTTGACCGGGCGCGTGCGATCCGTCATGGCAAAAGCCAGCGCGATTTCCACCTGGTAGTCGGCCGTCGGTGTTGCGCGGCGACCGAAGGAGCCACCGGCCAGGATAGTATTCACCTTCACCTTTTCCATCGGCAATTCGAGAATGCTGGAGAGGACCGAATGGTCATTGGTGGGAAACTGGGCACCGTCGTGAATGACTACGCTGCCATCTGCAAGCGGTTCGATTGTGGCTCCTAATGGCTCCATGGGAGCATGCGCCAGCAGTGGGAAGTAAAACGTCTCCTCAACAACCTTCTCGGCACCCTCGATGGCGGCAAGCGTGTCAGACAGCTCAGCCTCCGATGACGCGTCAAATTCCGATGTATCGTCAAGCGCTGCAAAGAGCTCGCGTTTGATATCTTCCGAGCTGCGGCTTTCCGCGGCTGAAAAATCCCACTCTACTTCAACTGCTTCGCGTGCCTGGAAGGCGGCCCAAGTCTTGTCGGCATAGATCGCTACCCCCGCTCCGTTGGGCAGCGCCAGCGCCTGGATGAAGCCTTTGACGCTCTGCGCGCCCGCAGCATCAAACGATGCGACGGTACCCCCCATGCGCGGTGACCTCTTGATTACCACTACCATCTGGTTTTCGAGTTGGATATCCATCGCGTAAACGGCGGTTCCGTTGATTTTGGCGTCCTGATCCTTTCGATGAACCGACGCATCCCCGATGACCCGGAAGGCGGATGGATCTTTGAGCGTGGGCTCTGAGGGCACGTCTAATGTTGCCGCTTCAGCCACGAACTCTCCGATCATGCCCTCCTTCCCGGCACCTGAAATAACACCATCGAGCAGGGTCAGATCAGCCGGATCTGCATTCCAGCGCTGCGCGGCGGCTGTGATCAGCATTTCGCGCGCAGCGGCGCCCGCCATCCGGTATTGCATGTATGAATTGGCGATGGCGGTGGAACCCCCTGTGCCCTGGAACGGACCAAACGCCAGGTTGTTATAGACATCGGGGTTTGAAGGCGCGAATTCGAACTCAATCGCATCCAGGCCCATGTTCATTTCTTCTGCGATCAGCGTCGAAAGCCCAGTGGCAGTACCTTGCCCCTTTTCGAAATGTTTGAGGATCGCTGTGACAGTACCATCAGAGGAGACGGTCACAAATGGGTTCAGCGCGTTCCCACCTGCCTTGGCCAGAGCACCCGTGGGGGTCACGCCGATGGCAAGCATGCCACCGGCTGCGGCGGCGGATGCGAGAAAGCTTCTACGGGTTGTGTTGAGTGTCATGGATCAAGCCTCCATCAGTTCTGAGGCGCGCTGGATGGCGGCTCGAATGCGTTGGTAGGTGGCGCAGCGGCAGGCATTGCCGTTCATGTAGTCGTCGATTTCAGCGACGCTTGGGGATTTGTTTTCAGTCAGCAGGCCGACAGCGGACATGATCTGCCCTGATTGGCAATACCCGCACTGAACCACATCCAGCTCTGCCCAGGCGGTCTGGACGGCTTTTGCGGCGTCTGAACTGAGACCTTCGATCGTGGTAATCTCGGAGCCTTCAACATCTTCGATGTAGGTTTGGCATGATCTGACGGGTTCGCCATCAACATGTACCGTGCAGGCCCCGCAGGCAGCGACACCACATCCGAATTTTGTGCCGGTCATCTTGAGGTCATCGCGGATCACCCAAAGCAGCGGTGTTCCCGGTTCTGCATCGACGTGATGCGTCGTCCCGTTGAGTTTCAATTCGATCGTCATCGTCTGGCTCCCTGGTCGTTGTGGTGGCTTTATTCCCGTTAAGATAGTGGGGGTGGAGAGAATTGGTACTTGCGAAATGCGCCAATCTGCATTCCGCTTGCGCCTGCCAGTCGAACCCCCGCTGTTCAAAAACGCCGCGTCTATGGAACCCGCTGCTTGCCATCTAGAAGCAACTGCGTCAGGGACAGGTTTGTTGGCCTGATCAAGAGAGCTTAAAAATATGATACCGCCAGTCTACATCCTGCGCCACGGCCAGACTGAATGGAATGCCCAGCACCGGATTCAGGGACGCCTTGATTCCCCCTTGACCGAACAGGGACGCGCGCAAGCCCGTGCCCAACGTCAGATATTGGGAAGCTGCGATCTTACTGGTTTTCAAGCGTTGTGCAGCCCGCAGGGTCGGGCGTTTCATACGGCCTCCATCGCATTGGATGGTCTGGTGGCTGCCATCAACACAGATCAATGCTTGTCGGAAATCGCTGTCGGGGACTGGGAAGGCATGCGGCGCGATGAACTGATCATTGATCGCCCCATGGATGAGAGTGAAGAAAGCGCGTTGGATCTATACGAAAGAGCCCCGGGCGGAGAAGGATTTGTTGCTCTTCACGCGCGTTGCCGGGCGTTTCTTGAAAGGCTCTCCCAGCCATCGGTGCTGGTGACCCATGGAATCACCTCACGCATGTTGCGCCTGATCATTCTGGAGATGGATATATCCGAAATCGGCCGGTTACCGGGCGGGCAGGGGGTTGTCTACCATCTTGAGAACAAAGAAATGAAACGCTTGTCGATAGGGGCTTGAAGCCATGCGCGACTTTGACTAAACCACGCGTCATCGGGTCGTTAGCTCAGTTGGTAGAGCGCTTCGTTTACACCGAAGATGTCGGGAGTTCGAGCCTCTCACGACCCACCATTTAATCTGCAAAATGTATCAGGCACTTACGCGGATTGCACAATTCTAGGTGCACTCTGTGAAAATCTGTCCGCTGCGCCTCCGCTGCACTTGAGAGCTGAAGATGTCTCCAAACAATGGAGATACGATCAATGGCGACGGTGAACAAACGACCCAGTGGTAAATGGCAGGCGACGGTCCGTAAGGATGGCAGGTCTCATTCCAAATCATTCAGCAGGCGTGCAGACGCTATGAAGTGGGCGAGAGAGACTGAGATACAAGCTGAGCATGTTGGGCTGCAAGAAAGCGCAATGAGTGCTGTGAGCGCGATGACACTGGGTCAGGTGCTTGAGCGCTACCGTGACGAGGTTACAAGTACGAAGCGGTGCTCAGAAAATGAAACCTATGCGATCAACGGCTTCCTGCGGTCCTGTCCCAAGCTGACAGGCAAGCCCATTTCCAAACTGACCACAGCCGATTTCATTGCTCATCGGAACGAACGCTTGCAAAGGATGAAGCCTGCAACGGTAGTGCGGGAATTGGGCTGGATGCAGCACGCTATCGACATAGCCTGTTCGGACTGGGGCCAGCGCGTACGGGAGGGCAATCCTGTAAGGCAGGTGCGTAGGCCGCGTATCAACAACAGGCGGGAACGGCGATTGCAGGCAGGTGAATGGCAGGCGCTACTTGATGCAGTGAATGAGACCCGACTTCCATTGATGAAGCCCTTGCTGACTTTGGCGCTAGCGACGGGCATGCGCCGTGGCGAGTTACTGTCGATACAGTGGAAGCACGTGGACTTGGACCGCTGCACTGTTTTCCTGCCACAGACCAAGAACGGACGTACCCGCACAGTCCCTCTTAGCCCGACTGCGGTGCATGTACTGAAGGAATTGCCGCGTACTGAAACGCGATGCGTGCCTTTGTCGGGTAACTCTGTCCGGTTGGCCTTTGATCGGTTGCGGCGAAGGGCAGGGGTGGCTGACCTGACCTTCCATGATATCCGGCATGAGGCAGTGTCCCGCTTCGTGGAAAGGCGGTTTGTCGCTTGCTCAGGTGCAGATGATTAGTGGCCACCGCGATCTGCGTATGCTGATGCGCTATACACTCACCTCCAGACTGATGACATCGTTGCCAAACTGAGCAGCCCCACTTGAGTGGTCCAAATTGAAAGTTAGTGCATGATTGGCCTTTGGTCCATCAAGACGATGGCTTCA